>CP030885.1:0-4620894 GCA_006969625.1 Rhodospirillaceae bacterium | reverse complement strand
CGTATCCGGAGCTTTGCCGCCACGGCAAAGCTGCCTTGCGTGGCCACGGCCACGGGCCGATTGAAACTCCGCCCGGCGCCCATACCTGACTCCTAACGCGAGGGGCAACGATCCCCCCATCGTCCCTCGCCCAAAGCTCTTCGGAGCTCGGAACGCCCGGCCCCTCCCCCGTCCGGGCGTTCCTTCGTTCCGGCCCCGGAATCTCTCCCCGCGTCTTCCCCCGGCGCCGGTGCGGCCGGCTAGAGCAGGATTCACGTCACTGGTGGAAGCGGATCCGCTTCTACCAGTGACGATCGCGCTCTAGGCTGCCCCGCGCCATCTCGTCACGCAACCGGAACGGCCGGACCCATGCCCCTGCGCGTCGCCACCTGGAACGTCAACTCCCTGCGCCAGCGGCTGGAGCACCTGGCCCGCTTCGACGCCGAACAGCGCCCGGACGTCGTCTGTCTGCAGGAGACCAAGGTCGCCGACGGCTCGTTTCCCGAAAGGGACATCAAGGACTTGGGCTTCGACACCGTACTCTTCGCCGGGCAGAAGGCGCACAACGGCGTCGCGATCCTCAGCCGCCGGCCGGTGGAGGACCACGGGGCCCGCGTCTGGTGCGGCAAGGACGACAAGCGGCACATCTTCGCCCGCATCGCCGGGGTCGAGGTCCACTGCTTCTACGTCCCCTCCGGCGGTCCCATTCCGGACCCGGAACGGAACGCCAAGTTTGCCCACAAGCTCGCCTTCCTGGAGGAGATGACCCGCTGGGCCCGCGGCCGAGGCGAAGGCCCGCCCGCTGCTGCTGGTCGGCGACCTCAACGTCGCCCCGCTCGAGACGGACGTGTGGAATCACAAGCGCCTGGTGCGCAGCGTCGGCCACACGCCGGGCGAATCCCGGGCGCTGCTGGGGGTGCTGAAGGCCGGCCACTTCACCGACGTCTGCCGTCGTTTCGTGCCCGAAACGGAGCATCTCTATAGCTGGTGGGGCTACCGCTTCCCGGCGTCCTTCGAGAAGAACTACGGCTGGCGCCTGGACCACGCCTGGGCCACCACCAGCCTCGCCCCGCGCCTGCAAGCCATGCAGGTGGTCACCGACACGCGCACCTGGGAAAAACCCAGCGACCACGTGCCGGTCGTGGTGGACATCGCGGAGTAGATTTTCGGTTTTTCCGCGCTTTCTCTCCTGGTCGTGCGTCCACCGGCATAGTCGATCCCGTTTAAGGGCGCCCCCGAGATCAATGCCCTTCATGCTGAGCTTGTCGAAGCACGAAGGGCAGCCGCCGCAGGCGGCTTCAGCGCCGGCTTCAAAACTGGATTTCGGGCCTACGGCCCGAGCGCTTCGTCCTTCGACAAGCTCAGGATGAAGCGCGGTGGAGTGAGGCTCGTGACTCTGCCCGATGACTCTGCCTGATGACTCTGGCCGATCGACGTTTGTCTTCCATGGCGGACTTTGCACCACCCCACCGCCGCTAGAGCGATGCCCGACCTGAGCGAATCGCCAAGCGATTCGCTCAGGTCGGGCATCGCTCTAAGATTTTGTTCTAGGGCGGTTTTTACCCGACCGGCGGAACCACGCAGTGGTTCCACACGGTCGGAAACCGCCGCTAGCGAATCCGCAGCCAGTTGCGCAGGCCGAGGCCGGCGAGGAAGAGGCAGAGGGCGGAGAAGGCGGCGTGCGCGAACTGCACGGCCTTGAGCGCGTCCGGGATCGCGCGCGGCTGGGGCGCGAAGCTGCCGTCGCCGTTCGCCGCCGCGACCTCGGCGCAAACCGGCGCCGGCGCGGCCGTGCCGCAGCCGTAGTCGGCGAACAACGCCGCCCCTAACTCCGCCTCCAGCGCATTGCCGCGCCGCGGATCGAACACCGGCGAGCCGACCACCACCGCGCCGCCGAGCGCCATCGAAAAGGTGTCGAAGGCAAGATTTCGTGGCTCCGGCCAGACCGCTGGAACATTTTCTGGGTGCAGCATCTCGAACTGCACCACCCAGACGCTCAGTAGCGCCAGCGTCCAGACCCCCAGCGGCCGGACCACGCTGCGCCCGACGTCGGACAGCAGGACGTAGGCGTCGACCGCCAGGCGGGTCGGCCAGCCGGCGTGCACCCGGCGGCAGGCCAGCTCCCGCGCGAAGAAGCTGCGGGCATGCTCGTAGCGCCCGGCCTCCTCCATCGCATGGCGCAGGGCGGCGTAGCGCTCCTCCGCCTCCTCCGCCGGCTCGACCTGCTTCGGCGCCGGCGGCCATTGGACGCGCCGCCAGTCGGTGGCGTGCGCGAAGCTGCGGTCCCGGAAGTCCGGCACGTCTCCCTTGAACTTTGCGCGCGCAAAGTCCGTGCGGCTCTCAAATGCGCCGCGTTGGAAGTCGGCCCCGCCGCGGAAGCTGGCGCCGGCGAAGCGGGCCCGGCCGCGGAAGCTGGCGCCGGCGAAGCGGGCCCCGCCGCGGAAGGTGGCGCCGGCGAAGCGGGCCCCGCCGCGGAAGGTGGCGCCGTCGAAGCGGGCCCCGCCGCGGAAGGTGGCGCCGTCGAAGCGGGCCCCGCCGCGGAAGGTGGCGCCGTCGAAGCGGGCCCCGCCGCGGAAGCTGGCGCCGTCGAAGCGGGCCCCGCCGCGGAAGCTGGCGCCGTCGAAGCGGGCCATGTCGCGGAAGCTGGCGCCGGCGAAGGTGGCCCAGTCGCGGAAGGTGGCGCCGGCGAAGCGGGCCGTGCCGGGCCAAACGAACTGGTCGGCCGAAAAGTTCCAGGCGAAGAGGGTGTCGCGGAAGTCGATACTCGCCGGTGTGTCCGGCGTGCCGGGGTCCGGCAGGGTCTGGCCGCGCGCGGCGGCGCGCGCCTGCAGCTCCGCCTGTTCTTCGGCGCTGAGCGGCGTGAAGTCGTCGGGGTCGGCGCCTTCGTCGATCAGGCCCTGGACCGCCTCGGGCGTCAGCGCCTGGGCCACCCAGCGGTTCCAGGCGCGGCGGTTCTTGGCGTGGAGGTCTGGGTCGAAGCCGTCGCCCTGCTCGCCCCAGAGGGTGGCGAGGACGTACCAGGGGTTCTCCGCGGCCGGCCGCAGACGGGACTCCCGCAGACGGGACTCCCGCAGACGGGACTCCGCGGGCTCGGCGGCCGTGCCGCCGTCGGGCGCCTCGGCCGGGCGGTCGTCGGATTGGTCGGGCTCGGCGTCGGGCGGGGCGGTCATGGCGCGCGGCGGCACTCTCGAATGCGCGCAACCTTAGCGAGGCGCAGGGTCAACGTACACCACCCGCACACCGCCGTCCCACCCCGCCCTTCATGCCGAGCCCGCCGAAGCACGAAGGGCGTGGCCGGCCACCATCCGCGCCCGAATCCCGGGGCCGGCCTCAGGGGCAGGGAATGGTGTGTTCGCGGTGGATCGCCTCGATCGCGTCCAGGATCTCCGGCGAGAGGGCCGTGTGCGCGGCCGAGATCTGGGTCTCGAGCTGCTCCAGGCCGGTCGCGCCGACGATCGAGCTGGTGACGAAGGGGCGCGAGACGACGAAGGCGCCGGCCAGCACCTCGGGCTTCAGGCCGTGGTCGCGTGCCAGCGTCACGTACTTGCGCACCGCCGGCTCGGCCTGCGGCTTCAGGTAGCGCGTGTTGCCGGGGTGCAGGGTCATGCGTGCGCCGGGCGGCCGGGCGCCGTCCAGGTACTTGCCGCTGAGCACGCCGCCGGCGATCGGCGCGTAGGCCAGCAGACCGCAGTCCTCGCGCATCGCCACCTCGGCCAGACCGACCTCGAAGCTGCGGTTGAGCAGGCTGTAGGGGTTCTGGATCGCCGCGCAGCGCGGCCCCCGGCCCTGCTCGGCCAGCTTCAGCAGGGTCATCGTGCCCCAGGGCGTCTCGTTGGACACGCCGTAGGCGCGGATCTTGCCGGCGCTCGCCAGGTCGTCGAGCACGCCGAGCGTCTCCGCCAGCGGCGTCGGCGCCTCCTCGCCGTCGTGGACATAGCCGAGCTGGCCGAAGTGGTTGGTCGTCCGCTCCGGCCAGTGGAGCTGATAGAGGTCGACGTAATCCGTCTTCAGCCGCCGCAGGCTGGCCTCCAGCGCCGCCTCGACATTGGCGCGGTCGAGCCGGCCGGAGCCGTCGCGGATGTAGCCGAAGCGGTCGTCCGGGCCGACCACCTTGGTCGCGACGACGATCCTGTCGCGCGCCTTGCGGCTGACCAGCCAGTCGCCGAGGATCTCCTCGGTGCGCCCGTAGGTCGCTGCGGACGGCGGCGTCGGGTACATCTCGGCGGCGTCGAAGAAGTTGACCCCGCGATCGACCGCCAGGTCCATCTGCGCGAAGCCCTCCGCCGCGGTGTTCTGCGTGCCCCAGGTCATGGTCCCCAGGCAGATCGCCGAAACCTCCATGCCGGTGCGCCCAAGCGGCCGGTAGTCCATGCCTCACCCCAATCTCGTGTCCGGTTTCTGCACCGGCCCGCTCCCTACCCGGCCACCCTGTCGAGGATACTTTCGTCGGATGGCCGGGTGGGGAGCGGGCCGGTCAAGGCGTGCGCCAAGCGGCGCCCTAGAGAAAGACTGCCAGCACGCCGGTGTAGCCGTAGAGGCGGTCGTGGCAGATCTCGCCGTTGCCGAAGAAGCCGACCAGCGGCACCTCCGGCCCCAGCGCCGCCTGGACCAGGCCGGCCTCCAGCCCCTCCTCGCCGAACAGGCTGCGCCCGCGCGCCACGCAGGAGAAGTAGAGCGCGGCCTGCGGCGGCGCGGCGGCCCGGCGCAGGGTCTCGGCCAGCATGCGCTGCAGGTCCTCGCGCGCCGCCGCCGGGTCGCGGCGCACGAACATCATCGGCTGGCCGGGCTCGACCAGTTCGCCGACGCCGACCAGGCCACGCTCGACGTCGATGCCGACCAGGTTGCGCACCAGGTAGTCGCGCCGGTCGCTGTTCTGCAGCGGGAAGGCGACGTGGATGTAACCGGCCGCGCGCGCCAGGTCGCGCGCCAGCAGTTCGCCGATGTCCTCCTTCAGCACCTCGAGCGCGGGCCGTCCGTCGAGCGTGGCGACGACGTTGCGCTCGGCCGCGGTGATGCGGCGCACCGGCCCGACCGGCGAGCAGCCTTGGCTGAGCCCGACGGCCACCGGCACGCTGCGGTCGAGCACGACGCCGGACAGCCCGTGGCCGGCGGGCGCGTCGAACAGGCGGTCGGCGAAGGTGGCGAAGTGCTGCCTGCCGCCGCACAGGCCACCGACCAGATAGGACTCGGCGCCGGCCAGCGCCGCCAGGCCATCGCCCAGGCCGTCGGCGCGCGGGTCGCCGTGGACGATGCCGAAGCCGGGCGTCGGCGGGGGCGCGCCCTCCGGCGCGATCGGCTGCAGCGCCGCCTCGGGCAGGTCGGCGACCAGCAGCGCGAGCGCCGGGCGGTCGTAGAACTCGCGCGCGCCGGCGATCACCCCGCCGCCGAGGGTGCCGATCCAGTGCGGCACGCCGGTGCGCCGGCGCAGCACCTCCAGGAGCCGGCCCTGCGCCGGCCACATCGCCTCGTTGAGGTAGACGATGCCGAGCCCGGTGGCGTTGGTCGGCATGCCGAGACGCGCCAGCGCCGCCTCGACCGCCTGTTCCGGCGCGTCGCCGGTGCCGTAGGCGCTGCGGAAGCGGGCCGCCGCGGCCGTCTCGGCCATCAGGAGGCGGCGCCCGCGCGGCCGCGCGCCCGGGCGATCAGCTCTTCCACCTTGGGCAGGATGTTGTCGACGATGGTCGCCACGCCCTCGGCGTTGGGGTGGATGCCGTCGGGCTGGTTGAGCTCCGGCACGGTGGCGACGTCCTGCAGGAAGAAGGGGAAGTAGACCGGGTCGTAGGTCTCGACGAGGCGCGGGAAGACGCCGTCGAACTCCTCGGCATAGTCCTGGCCCAGGTTGCGCGGCGCCATCATGCCGGCCAGCAGCACGGGGATGCCCTCGGCCTGCAGCCGCGCCATGATGCGGTCGAGGTTGTCGAAGGTATTGGACGGCTCGATGCCGCGCAGGCCGTCGTTGGCCCCCAGCACGACGATTAGCGCGTCCGGCGCGTCGGCCAGCGCCCAGTCGAGCCGGGCCAGGCCGGCCGCCGTGGTATCGCCCGAATTGCCGGCGTTGATCACCTCGACGTCCGCGTAGCCTTCTTCCTGCAGGCGCGCCTCGAGCTGCGCCGGGAAGGGCTCGCCCGCCGGCAACCCGTAGCCGTGCACCAGCGAATCGCCGAAGGCCATGATGGTGAGCGGACCCTCGTCCGCCTGGACGGCGGCACGCGCGAGGACAGGCGCGAGGAGGAGGCAGAGGAGCAGGGGGCGGAGGAATCGCATGGCGAGCCAAGAGTTAAGCGTCGCGGGCGCGCGATCAAGCGCGGGCTTCGCCGGCAGGCGCTTGGCCCGTCCGCGGGCGGCGGTGATCGGCGCCGCAGCGCGCGGCGTACAAGCCCGCGAGGTTTCAATCCAGCGGTGACGGCCCATATCCAGGTCGTTCGCAACTGCGAAACGACCGCGACCGGCCTTGCAGGGGAGTTCCATGAGCAGCGCGTCCGACCTCGACGACATCATGATCCGGCTCGACGAGCTGGTGCTGACCTACGCCAACGCGGCCGGCCCGGTCGAGGTGCTGCGCGGCCTCGACCTCGCGGTGGGCCGCGGCGAGACCGTCTCGGTCGTCGGCCCCTCGGGCTCCGGCAAGTCGTCGATGATGATGATCATGGCCGGGCTGGAGCGCGCCACAGGGGGGCGCGTGCAGGTTGACGGCCAGGAACTGGGAGGCCTGGACGAGGACGCGCTGGCGCGCTTTCGCGGCGAGCGTATCGGCATCGTCTTCCAGGACTTCCACCTGATCCCGACCATGAGCGCGCTGGAGAACGTCGCCGTGCCGCTGGAGTTCGCCGGCCGGCGCGACGCCTTCGACCGGGCGGCCACGGCGCTGCAGCAGGTCGGCCTCGGCCACCGCCTCGGCCACTATCCCGGCCAGCTTTCCGGCGGCGAGCAGCAGCGCGTCGCCCTGGCCCGCGCCTTCGCGGTCAAGCCGCGCCTGCTGCTGGCCGACGAGCCGACCGGCAACCTGGACGGCATGACCGGCGAGAAGGTGATAGAGCTGCTGTTCGACCTCACCGTCGACCACGAGACGACCCTGGTGCTGATCACCCACGACCCGGGCCTGGCGGCGCGCTGCGGCCGCACCGTGCAGCTCGCCGACGGGCGCATCGTCGACGACGGCCGCAACAGCGGCGCGGCGGGCGCCGCCCCCGCCGCCAAGCTGGCCGCCGGAGCCTGAGGCGGCCATGGCCGAGTCCGTCTCCACCGCACCGCCCGCGGCGCGCATCGGCAGCCCCGGCAGCCCGATCGCCCTGCGCCTGGCCCGGCGCGAATTGCGCGGCGGCCTGAAGGGATTCCGCATCTTCCTGGCCTGCCTGTTCCTCGGCGTCGCCGCCATCGCCGGCGTCGGCTCGCTCTCCTCGGCGATGCTCGACGGGCTGGCGCAGAACGGCCGCGCGCTGCTCGGCGGCGAGGTCGAGCTGCGGCTGATCCACCGCAAGGCCACCGAAGACGAACTGGCCTGGCTGCACGAGAACACGGCACGCCTGTCGCGCACCGCCGAGATGCGCGCCATGGCCCGCAACGCCGAGGATCCGGGCACGCGCCGCCTGGTCGAGCTGAAGGCGGTGGACAACGCCTATCCGCTGTACGGCGAGCTGCGCACGGCCGAGGGCATCGACCTGGCGGCGGCGCTGGGCCAGCGCGACGGCACCTGGGGCGCGCTGGTCGACGAGAGCGTGCTGCTGCGCCTGGAGCGCGCGGTCGGCGACACGATCGGCGTCGGCGAGGTGCAGTACGAGATCCGCGGCACCGTCACCCGCGAACCCGACCGCGCCACCCGCGCCTTCACCCTCGGCCCGCGCGTCATGGTCGCCCGCGATTCGCTCGCGGAGACCGGGCTCGAGCAGCCGGGCGCCCTGATCTACTACCACTACCGCCTGGACGTGCCGGAGGGGCAGAGCCTCGCCGGCTGGCGCGAGGCGGTGACGACGGCGCTGCCGGACGCCGGCTGGCGCATCCGCGACCTGCAGAACGCCGCGCCCGGCCTGGCCCAGACGGTCCAGCGGGTCGCGCTCTTCATGACCCTGGTCGGGTTGACGGCGCTGCTGGTGGGCGGCGTCGGCGTCGCCAATGCGGTGCGCGCCTTCCTGGACAGCAAGCGGGCCACCATCGCCACCCTGAAGTGCCTGGGCGCGCCGGCCTTCCTGATCTTCCAGACCTACCTGCTGCAGGTGCTGGCGCTGGCGGCGCTCGGCATCCTCGCCGGCCTGGTCGTCGGCGCCGGCGTGCCGCTGGCGGCGGCGCCATTGCTGGAGGCGCGCCTCGGCTTCGACTTCGCCGCCGGCGTCTATACCGCGCCGCTGGTCGAGGCGGCGGCCTTCGGCGTGCTGACCACCCTGGTCTTCTCGCTCTGGCCGCTGGCGCGCGCCCAGCAGATCCCCGCCGGCAGCCTGTTCCGCGACATGGTGGAGCGCGCGCGCGCCCTGCCGCCGGCCTGGGCGCTGGCCGCCCTGGCTCTGGCCGCCGCGGCGCTCGCCGCGCTGGCCATCCTGGGGGCGGAGGAGCGTCAGTTCGCCGCCGGCTTCGTGGTCGGCGCCGTGGCCGCGCTGATCGCCTTCCGCCTGGCCGCGCTCGGCGTCGTCTGGCTGGCCAAGCGGCTGCCGCGGGTGCGCCATCCGGGCCTGCGCCTGGCCATCGCCAACCTGCACCGGCCGGGTGCGGCGACCGGCAACGTGGTGATGTCGCTCGGCCTCGGCCTGACCGTGCTGATCGCCATCGCCCTGGTCGAGGGCAACCTGCGCGGCCAGGTGATGGACGAAATCCCCGAAGAGGCGCCGGGCTTCTACTTCATCGACATCCAGCCGGAGCAGATCGAGCCCTTCAAGGCGCTGGTCCGCGACTTCCCGAGCGTCACCGAGGTGGAGTCGGTGCCCATGCTGCGCGGGCGCATCGTCGCGGTGAACGGCCAGACGCCGGAAGAGTACGGCGTGCCCGAAGACCTCCGCTGGGTCTTCCGCGGCGACCGTGGCCTGACCTGGGCGCGCGAGATGCCGGCGCGCGAGTCGGTGCGCGAGGGCGCCTGGTGGCCGGCCGACTACGACGGCCCGCCGCTGGTCTCGCTCTACGAAGAGATCTACGACAAGCTGGGCCTGGAGATCGGCGACACGCTGACGATCAACATCCTGGGCCGCGACGTCGAGGTGGAGATCGCCAACGTCCGCCCGATCGACTGGTCGGAGCTGGAGATCAACTTCGTGATGATCTTCTCGCCCGGTCTGCTCGAATCGGCGCCGCAGACCTCGATCGCCACGGTCCACCTGGACGCCGCGCAGGAGGCGGCGCTGGAGCGCGCCGTGACCGACGCCTTCCCCAACGTCTCGGCGATCCGAGTGAAGGAGGCGCTGGGCCAGGTGGCCGAGACCCTGCGCGACATCGCCACCGCGGTCAGCGCCACCGCCGGCGTTACCGTGCTGGCCGGCGTGCTGGTGCTGGCCGGCGCCGTCGCCGCCGGGCACCATCGGCGCATCTACGACTCCGTGGTGCTCAAGGTGCTCGGCGCCACCCGCCGCTCGGTCGGCCAGGCCTTCCTGCTGGAGTACGGCCTGATGGGGCTGGTGACCTCGCTGATCGCCGCCGTGATCGGCACGCTGGCCGGCTGGGTGATCGTCACGCGCGTGATGGAAGTGGACTTCAGCTTTTTGCCGGCCGCCGTCGGCGTCACTGCGTTGGTCGCCGTCGGCGTCACCCTCTTGTTCGGCTTCGCCGGCACCTTCCGGGCGCTCTCCGTCAAGGCCGCCCCGCTGCTGCGCAACGAATAGGGCTGAGGATGGCGTGAAGGCCGCCCATTTTCGCAAGACGCATGCGGGAATGAGTTGATTCCCGCCCGCCGATTCCCAATATCTGTCTGCGACGAATTCCACCACCACCGTGACCCGGAGAGAGACACCGATGGTGAACCCCGATCGCCGTTACATGACCCGCAGCCAGGCGGAAGCGGCGCAGATCGACGAGGGTCTGCGCAGCTACATGCTGCGCGTCTACAACTACATGTCCCTGGGCGTGGCCTTCACCGGCGCCATCGCGATGCTGGTGGCGATGAACCCTGCGCTCGTGCAGGCGATGGCCGGCGGCCTGTTCTGGGTCTTCTTCATCGGCATCCTCGGCCTGGGCTTCATGGCGCCCAAGCTGATGATGACCAAGTCCGTGGGCGTGGCGCAGCTCTGCTTCTGGGCCTATGCCGCCATGTGGGGCGCGCTGCTGGGGCCGATCTTCTACGCCTACCTGGCGGTCGACCCGATGCTGATTCCGCAGGCCTTCTTCGTCACGGCCGGCGCCTTCGCGGGCATGAGCCTGCTGGGCTACACGACCAAGAAGAACCTGGCCCCGATGGGCGCGTTCCTGGCGATGGCGACGATCGGCATCCTGATCGCCCTGCTGGTCAACGTCTTCTTCCTCCAGTCGAGCGGCTTCGAGCTGATCCTCTCGATCGTGATCGTCCTGGTCTTCGCCGGCCTGACCGCCTACGAGACGCAGATGATCAAGAACATGTACTACGAGACCGACGGCGGCGACGTGCTGACCCGTAAGGCGATCTTCGGTGCCTTCATGCTGTACGGCGCGTTCGTCACGATGTTCATCTGGATCCTCAACCTGCTCGCCATGCTGCGCGGCGAATAGGCCGCGGCCGCACGGCGGCGAGACGCAAGGGCCCGTGAGCGGACGCTTCCGGGCCCTTTTCGCGTTTGGGAGTCGCATGAAGGCCGATGGGCACGCCGTTGCGCCGCCGCGCGCCGCGTCAACGAACCGGGCCACAGCTCTGCGCGCAAAGTGCCTTGCCGCTTCTCCGCGGTCATTTCCGCCGCCGTTCTGCCCACATGACGGTCAGGGCCGGCAGGCGTGCGGCGGGGAGGCCGCTTCGCCTGCGTCGCCGGCCACCGACGGGTGGGGGAGCAGCACGGGAGAAGATGCGATGTTCGACCGGACATCCCTGCGGCGCGCCCTGCGGGCCGCCGCGTTGCTGGTTTTCCTGACCGCCGGCGCCGCCGGACTTTCGGTCGTCGCGGCCTCCGCCGCGCCGAGGGATACGGTGAACGCCAAGCTCGTCGAGATGGGCATCGCCGAGGCGCAGGTCGAGAGCATCGAGCTGGTCGCCCAGCGCAACAGCTCCACGCGCGGCGGTCCCGGCCGCGTGCGCGGCTACCTCGCCTATGTGCGCATACGCGACGCGGCGGGCTACCTGGTGATTCGGCTCAATGCCGGCGGCGCCTACCGCGGCGCCTTCACCACCGGCGGCTACAGCCGTCCGGGCCTGCCGCGCTACTGAGCCGGCGGACGGGCACTCTCACACGCAGCGGCCGCCGTCGACCTCCAGCAGCACGCCGGTGACGAACTCCGCCTCGTCGCTGGCCAGGAAGACGGCGGCCGCGGCGATGTCCTTGGGCTGCGACAGGCGGCCGAGCGGGATGGTGGCGATGAACTTGGCGCGCGCGTCGGGCGTGTCGGCGACGCCCATGAAGGTCTCCAGCAGGCCGGTCTCGCCAATCACCGGGCAGATGGCGTTGACCCGGATGCGCTCCGGCGCCAGCTCCACCGCCATCGACTGGGTCAGCACGTTCACCGCGCCCTTGGTGGCGTTGTACCAGGTCAGGCCGGGGCGCGGACGCAGACCGGCGGTCGAGCTGGTGTTGAGGATGACCCCGCCGCCCTGCTTGCGGAAGATCGGCACGGCGAGCTGCACCGCGTGGTAGATCGCCTTGACGTTGACGTCGAAGCAGCGGTCGTAGTCGGCCTCCTCCACCTCCAGCAGCGGCCGGTTGCGGTGGCTGTAGCCGGCGTTGTTGACCAGGATGTCGAGCGCGCCGAAGCGTTCGGTGGCGGCCCCCAGCATGCGCTCGACCTGGTCGCGCCGGGTGACGTCGGCCTGCACCGCCACGGCGTCCTCGCCGAGGCCGCCTGCCACCCGCTCGGCTGCGGCGCCGTCGAGATCGGCCACCACCACCCGCGCGCCCTCCTGCACGTAGCGCGCGGCGATGCCGGCGCCGAAGCCGGAGCCGCCGCCGGTGACCACCGCAACCTTGCCCGCCAGTCTCATCGCCCGGTTTCCTCTCTTTCTCGGTTGTCGTCCGCAGGCATGGGGGCGGCGCGGTCGCTTTCGACCCTGCCGCCCGAGAAGCGCCCGCAAAGAGCACTGACGCAAACCTCGCGGCGGGGATAGACTCGCGTCCAGCAAAAAGCGCCCGGCCACGCGGGGCCGCTCCAGTCGGACATGCAGAGGAGAGCCCATGCCCGCCTACATCGTCGCCCTGGTCGAGGTCACCGACCCGCAGACCTACGACGGCTATCGCGCCAGGACGCCCGGCCTGGTCGCCAAGTACGGCGGCCGCTTCGTCATCCGCGGCGGCGAGCCGCAGGTGCTGGAGGGCGACTGGCCGGCGCCTTGGGTGGTGGTCATCGAGTTCCCCGACGAGGCCGCGGCGCGCCGCTTCTACGACTCGCCCGACTACCAGGAGATCGTGCCGATCCGCCAGAAGGGCTCGCGCGGCACCCTGGCGCTGCTGCCGGCCGCGCCGCCGACCTGAAGCGCGCCGGCCGCTGTAGCCGCAGATGACGACGTGGACCGCCACGGCGACGTTCCGTCGTCATGTGTCCGTCAAGTCGATGCTGTAGGGTGCCGCCCGCATGTTGCACCTGCGAAGGACGGCCCCGATGGACAGCGCACCCGCCACGCCGCACCCGATGTTCTCGCTCGCCGGCAAGCGCGGCCTCGTCGTCGGCATCGCCAACGAGAACTCGATCGCCACCGGCTGCGCGCGCGCCTTCCGCCGCCAGGGCGCCGAACTGGCTATCACTTACCTGAACGACAAGGCGCGGCGCTTCGTCGAGCCGATCGCCGAGGAGCTGGCGGCACCGATCCTGGTGCCCTGCGACGTGCGCGAGCCCGGCCAGCTCGAGGCGGCGTTCGAGGCGGTCGAGGCGCAGTGGGGCGCGCTCGACTTCCTGCTCCACTCCATCGCCTACGCGCCGCGCGAGGACCTGCACGGCCGCGTCGTCGACTGCTCGCAGGCCGGCTTTTTGCAGGCGATGGACATCTCCTGCCACTCCTTCCTGCGCATGGCGCGCCTGGCCGAGCCGCTGATGCGGCGCGCCGGCGGCGGCTGCCTGATGACGGTGACCTTTTACGGCTCGGAGAAGGTGGTGCAGCAGTACAACCTGATGGGCCCGGTCAAGGCGGCGCTGGAGTCGGCGACCCGCTACATCGCCGCCGAGCTGGGCGGCCAGGGCATCCGCGCGCACGCCATCTCGCCGGGGCCGCTGCTGACCCGCGCGGCCAGCGGGCTCGATCGCTTCGACGAGCTTATGGAGCAGGCGCGCCGCCGCGCGCCGGAGCACCGTCTGGTGACCATCGAGGAGGTCGGGGCGCTGGCCGCCTACCTGGCGAGCGACGAGGCCGCGGCCTCTACCGGCACCATCGCCTACGTCGACGGCGGCTATTCGATCATCGACTGAGGGCGCCTGGACGCCAGGTGCGGCGCATCAGCTCGCGGCCGGCAGGACATAGCCGGCCACCGCGGCGAAGTGCGCGCCGCTGGCGAGCAGCACCAGAGCGTGCCAGACGGCGTGATTGTAGGGCAGGCGGCGCCACAGGTAGAAGACGACGCCGCCGGTGTAGACCAGGCCGCCCAGCAGCAGCAGCGTCAGCGCCCCGGACGGCAGCGCCTCGAGCAGCCGCTCGCCGGCGACCGCAGGGCCGAGCCACCCCATGCCGAGGTAGAGCGGCACCGACAGCCAGGTCAGCCGCCGGCCGCGCGGCAGGAAGCGCACCGCGACTTCCAGGACGATCCCGGCGGCCGCCAGGCTCCAGACCGCCGCGCACAGCGGGATCCCGACCTCCGGCGGCAGCGCCAGCAGGGTGAAAGGCGTGTAGGTCCCGGCAATCAGCAGGTAGATCGCGCAGTGGTCGAGCAGGGTGAAGAGCCGCTTGCCGACGCCGTCGGGCAGGCCGTGACAGAGGGTGGAGGCGAGAAAGCAGAGGAACAGCGATCCGCCGTAGATGCCCGCCGCAGCCACGGCAGCGGCGCTGTCGCGCTCGACCGCCAACCACAGCAGCACCGCGAGCCCGCCGAGGCTGGCCAAGGCGCCGGCGCCGTGCAGGGCGGCGTGCACCACCTCCTCCGCCCAGGTGTAGCCGTGTCCGGCGACCGGCCGGTCGAGATGTGCCAGACGGTCGGTGCGCGCAGCCTTGCCCATGAGCCGAGCCTAACGGCTCGATGGACCTCGGGTGAAATCACGAATCGTTTCGTCCGGTCGCGGCCGACCGCAGCGCCAGTCTGGGGTCAGCCGCGCAGCACCCCGAGGTCGAGGCGGCTGTCGGCGAAGCGGTTGATCAGCATCAGCGTGGTCTCGACATCGAACTTGCGCAGGATTCGGGTGCGGTGGGTGTCCACCGTGCGCGGCGACATCTCCAGTTCGCGGGCGATCACCTTGCTGCTTTGCCCGCCGATCAGGCGCTCCAGCACCTCGCGTTCGCGCGGCGTCAGCTCGGTGATCGCCGCCGTCAGGCTGCGCCGAAGCCGGCGGGCCCGGCGGCGGTCGCGTCCTTCGGCCGCGGCCGTGCCGACCTTCTCGAGCAACACCTCCGGCTCGAACGGCTTGACCAGATAGTCGACGGCCCCCTGCTTCATGGCGCTGACGGCATGTTCCACGTCGGACGAGCCGGTCACCACGATGACCGGAACGTCGAGGTCGCAGGCCGCCAACTGGCGCTGGACCGAAAGTCCGTCGATCCCCGGCATGAAGATGTCCAGCAGGACGACGTCCAGCTCGTCGATTTCGGGGTCGGCGACGAAGGCGCCCGCCGCCGTGTAGGCGCGCGGCTGCCAGCCGTGCAGGCGCAGGAGATCGCACAGCGAGCGGGCGAATCGCTCGTCGTCGTCGACGACAGCGATCGTCGGTAGGGCGTCCTTCGTCCCTTCGCTCTGCCCCGCCGCCGCCTCGGCCGGGTGACGTGACCCCTCCTCGGCTGCCGGGCCGCCGGCGCAGCGTGCGGCCGAAGAGGTGCGCGGCGGCCGGTGGACGTCGTCCGGTCGATGAACGCTCACGTGTGGCTCTCCTCGTGCGCCCGTGCCGTCTTCTCCGTCAGCTCGGCCCGAAAAGCGGAAAGCGCATCGAACAGGGACTGGAGATCCGCATAGGCCTGCGCGAGGACCTCGGGCACCCGCTCGGGCGCTTGGCGCTGGACCGCCTCGAGGATCGCCAGGCGGTTCCTCAGAGTGGCACGCGGCTGATTGAGCCGGTGCTCCAGCGCGTCCACCAGCTCCCCCATGGCGACGAATCGGGCACTGTCCAGCAGGCCGGCGAGGCGGGAATCCAGTCCCCGGCCCGCTGGACCGGCTTCGTGCCCACTCAGGTAGCACAGGCTGAGGCCGTCTCCCTTCGCAGGACCCGCCGCAGGACCCGCCGCCGAGGCCGCCCCTTCGGCACGGGCGAGCACCTGCAGCCGCAGGGCCGGCAGACCCTTGTCGACCGCAGCCGACACCTCGACCCCCTCGCCGCTGCGGACGGCCTCGGACAGCCAAACGGCAGCGGGCCCCGGGACGCCGGTTCTGCCTTCGGCGAGAAGACGCGGCAGATGGGGGCGCAGGCCGGCACTCACCGCAACGACATGCGTCGCGTCGGCGAGCAAGAGCGGTATGGAAAGCCGGGACAGCAGGTCGGCTTCGAATCGGAACTGCGCAGCCTCTCGCATGCTGCGAGCCTAACCCGAATTCCCTGCTGCCGCAGCCCTTTCCGGGCGCCCGCTTGGATGGCGTCGGGCATCGCGTCACACGGCCCGCCCGCTCCGGCTTCGCCGCGCCCGGCCTTGGCGGCGCGGCGCCCTCAGAGACCGTTTGAGAATGGGCCTGGAGGCCCATTCTCGGCACTGGGCCGTCCCGCGCCCCACCCGGCCACCCATCCAGGATACTGTCGTTGGGCGGCGGGGTGGCGGCGCGGGACGGACCAGCGCATTCTCAAACGGTCTCTCAGGCCCCCATGCCGTCTTGGCCGGACCCCTGCGTGGCGACCGCATCGCTGATGAAACGGCGGAACAGGCAGAGCAGGACGCGGGCGCTGCCGGGCTCCGGCCGCGCGACGAAACAGTCGGACAGCGGCAGGAACGCACACTCGTACTGGTACAGCCCGCCGGCCACGTCGTCGTCGTCGCGGTAGCTGCACACGCGGCCGAGCGGCGCCGACCTCACCTTGCGATCGGCCGCGCCCCCTGCCGCCAGATCGTCCCAACAGCGCAGCAGGAAGGGGCGCAAGGGGCTGTCGATGGCGGCGACCGCGCGCCCGGTCGGCTCGCAGCCGAGCAGCTCGACCACCGCCGTACCGGCGAGACGGTAGCGCGCCCGGCCGTCGCCGGTGGCGTCGTCGAGCAGCGCCAGGTTGGGCAGCAGGGCGCGGACTTCGGCGGGGTCGATGTCGGCGCGCGCCGGCGGGTGTCCCTTGCGGTGTAGCCGTTGCCAGTAGGCCGCGGTGTCCGCCACGGTGCGATGGAGGCCGGATTTCAGCAGTTGGCCGCGCAGGTCGCTCGCGTTGCCCGTCGCGCCCGGTTCCAGCGTCCAGTTGCACAGCCGTGGCCGCGGCGCCGCCGAGGCGTCGCCGGTCGGCAGGCGGGCCGGCGCAGCCACCGGGCGCCGGTTCCCGTTGAGTTCGGATCGGCCCTCAGGCCCACCAGCGTGGCACTCTGGCACCAGTCGGGCCAAGGAGCGATCTGGTACGTTCAAGGTCCTGCCCCCTCGAGTGTCCCAGTATGCACGACGCACAGCCACATAAAGCGAAAGCTCCCGCCTGCGGCGGGTCCCGTCGCTCTGCCGCCACCCGGGTCGCCAGACACCGCGGGCGGCATGTCCCGCCTGATCCGCCCGCGCGCCGCGCAGTCCCCTTCGCCGTGGCCGGTGCCTCGAACACCGGTGCCCCAGGCGCCGATGCGGCAGCGGGGACGGGCGGTCGGGACGGACTGTCGCAGCGAACGAAACCGCGGTGGCGGGGTCGTTGCCTGCGCCTTGTTCGGCAACGTTCGATCAAGTGCAGTTAATCGCAAGTTAACGCCATAAGCAATTTGCAGTGCAAGCGATATCTCCTTGCATTTGTTTCTTCGTCTCGAAATACAAACTTCAACGAATTTTTCTACATTTCTGCGTGATCGTCATGCGAAGGTCCAAGTGGTTCCATGTAGTCCTGTGGTTACCCCGCCAAGCCGTCGCGCCTACGGCAGGTCGTTGCACACCCGAGTACTGTCCACAATCTCCATCTGATTTTGCTGTTTTGGTCCGCCGCACTTGCCCAAAAGAGGGAAGGCGAGAACTTCTCGAACGGAGTACAGGTAAAATTCGGGTTGAGACCGAGTTCGGCCGGGTCGCGCGAGGCGGGAGGCCGGCACGCCCTCGGCGCGCCTACGTGCGCGGCTGCCCGCAACCGGCGAGGCGTCACGAAAACGCCATGCAACTGTCATGGCTCCGGCCGCATTGGCGCAAGGTTTTCTTCAGCATTTCCACCTAGCGTGCCCCTCGCCGCGGCGGTGCTCGCGCGGGACTGCGGGTCGCACCAGCGGCGTTGCGACCGAGCGCGCGGTCGCGGGCTATCGAAAACGGCGAGGCGGCGAAGGGGCTGAAGACACGATGGCCACCGTGCAGCGGCGCTTGGCGGAGGCGATGGTCTGGCGCTACGCCCTGGCGCTCTCGCTGATCGCGGCGCTGTCGGGCGGCGCCTTCGCCATCTTGTTCCTGACCATGTCGGCCGAGGAGAAGCAGGCCGACCTGCTGCGCCTGGTCACCCAGCAGCAGGCGGAGAGCCAGCGGCTCGCTTTCTTCGCCAATGCCTACGTCGTGGCCACCAATCCCTACGACCGCGCCGACTACCGGCGCGAGCTGCGCCGCAGCATCGAGACGATGCAGCGGCGCCAGGACCTGCTGGTCGGCGGCGGCGAGACCTACTCGCTCCGGGACGTCGAACGCATCCGCCGGCTGCTCTTCCTCGGCGACAATCCCTTCGACGCCCAGGTGCGCCGCTTCCTCGGCCACGCCCGCCAGTTCTATGCCTTGCCCCAAAGCGAGCTGCACCAGAACCACCCCGAGCTGCTGGCGCTCAACCTGGCCGGCATGAACTACATCCCCCAGGGCTACGACCTGATCTCCGACCTGCTGGCGAACGAGCGGGACACCACCATCGGCTGGCTGAAGAACTTCGAAGTGCTGCTGTTCTCCGGCATGCTGGTGCTGCTGATCCTGGAAGCGCTGTTCATTTTCCGCCCGCTGGCGCGCAAGGTCTCGCAGTCGGTCCGGGCGCTCGAGGCCTCGCAGGAGGAGACCCGTCACCTGGCCGAGAAGGCGGAGGTGGCCAGCCGTGCCAAGTCGACCTTCCTGGCCTCGATGAGCCACGAGTTGCGCACGCCGCTGAACGCCATCATCGGCTTTTCCGAGACGTTGGAGCGCGAGCTGCTCGGCCCGCTCGGGCGGCCGCGCTACAAGGAGTACGCCGGGCACATCCGGGAAAGCGGCGAGTACCTGCTGCAACTCGTCAACGACCTGCTCGATCTCTCCAAGGCGGAGGCCGGCCGCCTGGAGCTGCACGCCCGCCCGCTCGACCCGCGCGAGCACCTGGAGAGCTGCGTCGGCATGATGAAGGGCCGCGCCGGCAGTGCCGGCGTCACCCTGGCGCTCGCCCTGCCCGCCGAACTGCCGGCCGTCGAAGCGGATCCGCTCAAGCTGCGTCAGGTGGTCGTCAACCTGCTGTCCAACGCCGTGAAGTTCACGCCGCCCGACGGTCACGTCGAGGTCTCGGCGGCCCGCACGGCCGCGGGCGGACTGGCGATCGCCGTCGCCGACACTGGCCCCGGCATTCCCGCCGAGGAGATCGAACGGCTGATGAAGCCCTATGAAATGCTGCATGCCACCGTCGCCGGCCAGGAAGGCGCAGTGCGCGACGGCAGCGGTCTGGGCCTGGCGATCGCCAGCGAGCTGATGGCGCTGCACGGCGGCAGCCTCAGCCTCACCAGCACCCTCGGCCAGGGCACCACCGCAACGCTGACCCTGCCGCCGGAACGGGTGCTGGAGCCGACGGCCCCGACGCCCGACGCGGCGGCCAGACGCGTGGCGTAGCTGGGCGGTCCGCCGCCGGCCCGTGCCGAAACGCAGCGCGGTATGTAGGGCGGAAAGTACTACTTATTGACGAGGTCTGGGCCGGGGCGTAGGGATGCATGGTCGTCCCCGGCCTCTGACGGAACCGCCATGCGTCCGCCTCCTACGCACGTCACGCCGATCTGCGCCGGCAGATCGTGGTCCGCCGTCCTCGCGGCGGCCCTGATCCTCCTGCTGGCGAGCAGCCGTATCGCGGCGCAGCCGGTCACCGGCGCGCTGCTGGACGACCTCGACGCGGCGGCGGCACGCCTTCAATCCGCGATCGAGGTCCGGGACGTCGAAACGATCGTGGACCTCATGCCGCCAGGCATCATTCTGCTGATGGCCATCGTCGGCGAGAGCACGCCGAAACAGGCACGCGAGCGTCTGATCGCTAGCATCGCAGGGGCCGAGTGGCTCGACCGTCTCGAGGCCTTCGAAATGGATCTCGACGACGGGGTGATCGACGGCACGGCCGAAGGGCGCACCTACATTCTCGTGCCGACGCGCACGACCTTTTCCTCGCCGGAACTGGGGCGGATCAGGGCCCACGGGAGCACGATGTGGATGGTAGAAGACGGCAGGTGGTACGCGGTCCGTTTGGGAGAGGAGACCCCTTTGCGCCTCTTGACCATCGTCTACCCGGATCTCGCGGGGATCGAGGTTCCGCCCGCGTCACTGGAACGCCTCGACTGAGACACCTCCAATAGCACGAGCTCTCTGTCGGCGCTAAGGAGGCGGGCTGGACACGCAAGCTGCTGGTGCCGACGGCAGGATTTGAACCTGCGACCTACTGATTACGAATCAGTTGCTCTACCCCTGAGCTACGTCGGCGCCGGGCGCAGGGCGGGCCGCATCTGGCGGCCAGCACCGGCGCGGAGCGGCGGTGCGGTTGAGCCTTAGGCCCCCGCCTGCCGCGGGAGGCGCATAGGTAATCCAGGGGGCGGCGGGCGTCAATCTTCGGCCGGCGTCGATCTTCGGCGGTCGTAGACGCTTGTGGCGGCAGACTGCGGCGGCGGTCAGCACCGAGGTCCGGCCGCCTGGCCGTCCTCGGCTTGGCCCGGACGACGGTGGACGGCGGATACGGGGAGGCAGGACGGCGCAGCGTCGGCTCTGCCGTCGCCGCGGTTGTCCCGGGTGCGCTGTGGTCGGAACAGTCGCCGGCCCGGTCCGGCGTGGCTCAGCGACGAGCGCTGCCGCCTGATCTTCGACCACTCCGGATCGAGCGACGTGGGACCGAGGCAGGCCGCGCCGCGGCCCTAACCTCAGGCGGGTGCTGCCTCCGGGCGCTTTTGCTCGGCGCGCACCACCACCGCGTGGCCGGTCGCCGTCTCGTCGGCGTGCAGCGGCGACTCCGCCTCGGCCATCGGCGCGACCTGCAGCGGGCTGCGCCAGGCGAGGCTGTCGAAGCTGCCGCAGTTGCCGCAGGCGGCCGACCAGGCGCGCGAGGCGGCGCCGCAGGCGTCGCACACCCACAGCGGCTCCAGGTCCGCCTGCTCGGCGCGGCGCAGCCAGTCGTGGGAGGCGGCGCGGTCGCCGGTCTCGCGCTGCTCCACCTCGGCCATCAGGTAGCACACGCGGCGGTCAGGATGCTCGCCGGTGGCGAGCTGCAGGTATTTGCGCGCCTCGCCCCACAGCTCGGCGTCGAGCGCCGCCCGGGCGCGGGCGACGCGGCTTTCCAGGTGCGTTGGGTTGCCGGCGGTCAGGCGTTCGATCCGCTTGACCTGGGCGAGCGCCGTCTCCTTCGGGCGCAGATCCAGGTAGGCCTGCGCCAGGTCCGGGTGCGGCGCGCTCTTCCAGACCTTCTCCAGCAGGCTCGCCGCCCGGCGCTCCTTGCCGCGCGCCGCCTCCAGGCGCGCCTTGACCAGGGCGGCCGGGACCAGGTCCGGCACGGTGCGCAGCGCCTCCTCGGCGTCGGCGCGCGCGCTCGCCTCGTCGCCGGCTTCCAGCGCCCGCTCGGCGCGCGCGGTCAGCACCACGGCGCGCTTGCGGTAGGCCACCTCGCGCGGCCAGACGGCATAGCGTGCCGCCGCCAGGGTCGCCTGCTCGGCGGTCTTCAGGTCGCCGCGCCGCTGGGCGACCTCGAACAGGTGGTCGATCACCCAGGGCGTCTCCGGCCGCAGCTCCTTGGCCTGGCGCAGGTAGGCGAGCGCCGCCGCGTCGTCGCCGTCGCGCAGCGCCTGCATCAGCAGGCCGCGCAGGCCGAGGAAGCGGGTCTCCTCGGCCTCCAGCATCTTCTTGAACCAGTCGCGCGCCGCCTGGGAGTCGCCGGAAAGCTGCGCCGCCTGGGCCGACAGCAGGCGCGACAGCGGCTGGTCGCCCAGCAGCTTCTCGGCCTTGCCGGACCAGCGCTTGGCCTCGTGCGCGTCGCCGGCGGCGACGGCGACCAGGCCGTGACTGAGCGCCCGGTAGCCGCGGTTGCGGCGTTCCAGGTTGTGCTGGCTCCAGAAGTCGCGCGGCGCCCGGCGCACCAGGCGCCAGCCGTAGTACAGCACGGCGGCGAGGGCGCAGATCACCAGCAGCGCCAGGATGGCGACGGCGATCGAGGTCTCCAGGCGCCAGCCCAGCCACTCGACGGCGACCTGGCCTGGCACCACCAGGACCAGCAGGTAGGCGACGGCGATGGCCGCGGCGACCAGGGCGAAGTAGACCAGGGTGCGGATCATGGCGGCGCCTCCCCGTTACTCGCTGGCCGCCGCCGCGGAGGCGGCCGGCGTCAGGCGTTCCAGGGTGCGCCGGGTCAGCTCGGCAAGCGCCTGCTCGGCGGCGAGCCGCGCCTCGGCGTCGCCCAGCCAGGGCTGCGCCGCGGCCGCGGCCTCGCCCTCCAGGCCCTGCAGCTCGGCCACCGCGCCGGCCAGGTCCTCGCGTCCCAGGTCGGCGTCGGCGCGGGCGATGCGGGCCCGCGCGCTCTCGCCCTCGACGTCGCCGACCGGCCGCACGCTGACCGCCTCGGAGATGCGCGACATCAGACGGCCGCTCCAGCTCTCGTCGTAGCTGGCGGCGACCACGCGGCGCGCCATCGGCTCGAAGCGCGCGCGCAGTTCGTCGCGGGTCGGCACGCCAGTGTCGGCATGCGCGGCCAGCGGCGCCAGCGCCTCGGTCAGCGGATCCTCCGCGGGCATCAGGGCGCGCACCGCCTGCAGTTCGGCGGCGAAGGGTGCGGCGAAGCGCAGGGCGTCGCGCAACTGGCCGAGCGCCAGCGCGAAGCCGCTGTCGCCGGCCTGCGCCGTTGCCGCCTGCCGGGCGCGCTGTGAGACCTCCTCCAGCCGGCCGGACAGTTCGGCGACCTGCCCCTGCAGCGCGGCCACGCTCTCGGCGTCGGCCGCTGCGGGCTGGCCCGCCAGCTCTCCTTGCAGGCCCTCGACCCGGCTCTGCAGCCGTGCGACTTCCTGCTCCAGGCCGGCGACTTGGGCCGGATCGACGCCGGGCTCGGCCGGTGCGGGATCCGCCTCCGGCGACGGCAGCGCGTCGAGGCGCTCCTGTAGCGCGGCGACCCGGCTCCGCAGCTCTTCCAGCGCGCCGGAGTCCGCCGCGGGTCCGTCCGGGGCGGTGCCGACCGTCTCGCCCAGCGCCTCGACCCGGGCGGAGAGCTGCTCGAGCGACTGCGCCAGACCGTCCACCCGTTCGGGGTCGACCGCGGGCGCTGCCGTTTGCGCGCTCGACTCCAGAGCCTGCAGACGCTGCTCCAGCGCGCTCACCTGCTGCTGCAGCGGGTCGGCCGGCGCCGCCGGCAGGTAGGCTTGCCAGATGTCGCGGGTGTAGACGGCGCCGACAGCACCGGCGGCGAACAGCACGATCGCCAGGCCAAGGCCGAGCACGACGCTGCCGGCGCCGCCCTTCGGCGGCGGCGGCATGGCGCCGGGCAACGGGCTCGGCTCGGCCGGCTCGCGCGCCGCCTCCGGCACGTTCTCGGATCCCTCCGCGCGCACCGCACCGCTGCCCGAGGGGGCGCCGCTGCCGGCCGCCGTCTCCCAGGGGTTCGGCCCCGGCGCCGTGGCGACGCCGGCCAGATCGGTGCTCGCCTCTTCCGCTTCGCCCCGGCGCTCCGCCCCGCCGGCTTCGGCCGGCACCGGCTCGCCCGGCGCGACTCCCGGCGCCGCGCCCTGCTCGCCAGGCTCGGCGCCGGCGCCCAGGTCCAGGTCGGCGAGGTCGATGCCGTGCTCGGCCGCGGCGCTGCGCACCTCCTCGTGGCGGGCCGGCGGGATGTGCCCGCGCGCCTTCCAGCCCTGTACGGTCGAGACCGCGACGCCCAGTTTGGTCGCCGTCGGGCGCAGCCCGCCGAAGCGTGCGATCACCGTCTCGGCGACGTTGCCCTCGCTCGCGGCCGGCGTGCTCGGCGCCGGCTCGGTGTCCTTGGCGCCGTCCGTCTCGGCGGCCTGCGTTTCGGCACCCGCGGTTTCCTCGACACCCTCGGCTTCGGCGCGATCCTTGTCCGCTCCATCCTGCGGCTTGCGCGGCGTCTCGCCTTGCTCGGCCATGCGGCTGTCCTCTTCCGATGCTTGCGCGTACGGCGGGGGGCCGTACGCCGTCTCCCCGTCCGGTCCGACCCCGGAGCCGCCGATCTGCGCCAGCAAGGCTTCCTGAGTCGGGGTCGGCGCCACCCGTACGTCTCGCCACGTCAGGTCGCGTGCGGCCTCGGCCACGGCCGGGCTGAGGCAGACCGCCGTCAACCCTTTCGTCGTGTGCGACAAGCCAGCCGCACGTACGAGCCTAACAAAGCTTCTCGCCGTGCGGGGAGAGAAAAAGCCGACGCCGTCGACAGCGCCTTGCGCCAGCGCGTTGCGCGCCGCCTCCGGCAAAGCCTGGACCGGCCGCGCCTCGTAGAGCACGGCGCGGCGCACCGCGAACCCGGCGTTCTGCAATACGCCCGCCAGGTCCCCGGCGCGGTTGGAGCCGGCGACGTGCAGCAGCGCCCCGGCCGCCGGATCCGCCTGTGCCGTCGCCAGCTCGCCCAGCGCCTCGACGTCGCCGGCGGCCGAGCGGACGTCGCGGAAGCCCGCCTCGTGCGCCACTTCGGCGGTGCGGTCGCCGACCGCGAAGACCGGCAGGTCGCGTCGCCCGCTGTTGGCGGCGAAGGCGCGCACGCCGTTGGCGCTGGTGAACAGCAGGGCCTGGACGTCGGCCAGGTCGGGCGTTTCGGCGTGTACTGCGATCTCCAGCAGCGGCGCGACGACCGACGTGTGGCCCGCCGCCCGAAGCGCCGCGACGAAGCGTGCGGCGTCCTCCGGCGGGCGGGTGACCAGCAGGCGCATCAGAAGAGGTCGGCCAGCCGCTCGAAGAAGGCTTCGCCGGCCGCCGAACGCAACTCCGCACCAGCATCGCGCCCCAGGGCCACGCCGTCCGACAGCACGCCCTCGCGGCTGGCGCGCCAGGCGGCACGGCCATTCGGCTCGGCGACCAGCGCCCGCAGCCTCAGACGATCGCCTTCCACCGCCTCGGCCAAGGCGGCGATCGGCGTGCGGCAGGAGCCGTCGAGCACCTCCAGGCAGGCGCGCTCGGCGGTCACGCGCCGCTCCGTCAGGGTATCGTTGAGGGCACGCACGTACGCGTACGTGCGTGCGTCGTCGGCGCGCACCTCGATCCCGATGGCGCCCTGTGCGACGGCCGGCAGCATCTCCTCGGGCGAAAGGTGCGTCTGGATCGCCTCGCCGCGCCCGAGCCGGTTCAGCCCGGCGGCCGCCAGCAGGGTGGCGTCCACCTCGCCCTCGGCCAGCTTGCGCAGGCGGGTGTCGACGTTGCCGCGGATCAGCGTGACCTTCAGGTCCGGGCGCGCCGCCAGGATCTGCGCCTGGCGCCGCAGCGAGGCGCTGCCGACGACGGCGCCGGACGGCAGCGCGGCCAGGGTGTCGCCGTGCGGCGAGAAGAAGGCGTCGCGCACGTCCTCGCGCGGCAGGAAGGCGGCCAGCGCCATGCCGTCCGACAGCCAGGTCGGCACGTCCTTCATGGAGTGCACCGCCGCGTCGATGCGCCCGTCCGTCAGCGCCGCCTCGATCTCCTTGGTGAACAGGCCCTTGCCGCCGATCTCCGCCAGCGGCCGGTCGACCACCCGGTCGCCGGTGGTCTTGATGACGACGATCTCGACCGCCCCCGGCTCCGCCAGCTCCGGATGGGCCGCCTTCAGACGGCGTTCGGTCTCGTGGGCCTGGGCGAGGGCAAGCGGGCTGCCTCGGGTGCCGAGGCGGATCAGCGGGGCGGTCTCTGTCATGGCGGCGCCAAGCCTTACGCGCCGCCTGCCGCCTTGGCAAGCGCCCGGCGCGCCGCTCACCGCACCACAGGTGTCGGCGCCTCGGGGCCGGGCGCGCCGGGCGGCTGCAGTCGCTGGCCTTGCGGCGCAGGATCGCCTGGTCGCTGGGCCGGTCGCTGGCCGGGCGTAGCCAGACACTCGGCCAGGTAGGCGTGGATCGCGCCTTCCTGAGTCTGGCCGAAACAGTCGAGGAAGACAGTACGATGCGGCACGCCGAGGCCGCAGCTCACGCCGGCGATGCTGCGGCTGGACAGGTCGCGCAACCGCACGCCGGGTACGGTCTCCAGGAACTTCAGGTCCTCCGGCCGGTTGTAGGCGTCGTTCTCGAAGGCGAAGACCAGCGCGTCGATTTCGCGGCCCTGCTGGAGGTGGGCGACGTAGCGCCGGCGCAGCGCCGACCAGGCCGGCGAGCGGCCGTCGCGCGGCCCGGCGAAGGCGGGGGCGAAGGCGACCACCGCGTTCTGGCTGTCCGGCGCGTCGCGCTCGACCAGCAGCGAGGCGAAGCCGCCGGCGGAGTGGCCCATCAGGAAGAGCTGGTCGGCCGGAACCCCCGCCTGGCGCAGGGCGGCGACCAAGCGCTTGATGTCGTCGCGCCGGCCGGCGACCTTGGGCGGCCCGCCGGTGCCGTCGTTGCGAAAGCGCCCGGTCTTGGTCGCCGTGCAGAAGGCGAAAACCGCCAGGCGTCGGCCGGCCACCATGTCGCCCGCGAGATTGCGCACGATGCGCGGCGTGGTGCTGCCGATCCGCGCGGTCGGTACGCAGGGGTCGGCCTCGCCCTCCGACTCGCTGCCGTGATTGTAGACGAGCACGACCGTGGCCGCGGCGTCGGCGAGGGCGAGGGGATCGCCGCCGCCGAGCGCCGGCCCGGGGGACAGCCAGGCGCCGCTGCCGCCCGGCACCGCGAACAGCCGCTCGTCGCTCGCCTGAAAGCCGCTCGCCAGGACCAGTGCGGCCAGGGCCCACAGCAGACCCAGTGCGCGCTTGCCAAACTGGGGCGCGGGTTTCCATCTTGGGGTCATGCTGGTCCTCGGCCTGGAATCCTCTTGCGACGAAACCGCGGTCGCCATTGTGAGCGACGCGCGCGAGATTCGGGCCAATCTCGTCCTCTCGCAACTGGACGAGCACAGCCCCTACGGCGGCGTCGTGCCGGAGATCGCCGCGCGCGCCCATCTGGAGCATCTCGACGGCCTGGTGGCCGCAGCGCTGCGTGAGGCGGGTCTCGGCTTCGAGGACCTGAACGGGGTGGCGGCGACCCTGGGGCCCGGCCTGATCGGCGGCGTGCTGGTCGGCGCCATGACCGGCAAGGCGATCGCCGCGGCCCGCGGCCTGCCTTTCGTCGCGGTCAACCACCTGGAGGGCCACGCGCTGACCGCGCGCCTGACCGACGGCCTGGAGTTCCCCTACCTGCTGCTGCTGGTCTCCGGCGGCCACTGCCAGCTTCTGGCGGTCGAGCGGGTCGGCCGCTACCGGCGCTACGGCGGCACCATCGACGACGCGGTGGGCGAGGCCTTCGACAAGACCGCCAAGCTGCTCGGCCTCGGCTATCCCGGCGGACCGGCGGTCGAGCGCGCGGCGGCCGTCGGCGACCCGGCGCGCTTCGCCCTGCCGCGCCCGATGAAGGGGCGGCCCGGCTGCGACTTCTCCTTCTCCGGCCTGAAGACGGCGGTGCGCAGCCGGGTCGAAAAGCTCGGCGCGCTCTCGCCGCAGGACCGCGACGATCTGGCCGCCGGTTTCCAGGCCGCCGTCGCCGAGGTGCTGGCCGACCGCACGACGGCGGCGCTGCAGCGCTTCGCCGCCGAGACCGGCCGGCCGGGACCCCTGGTGGTCGCCGGCGGCGTCGCCGCCAACGCCGGGATCCGCGCGCGGCTGGCCCAGGTGGCGGAGATGGCCGGCACCCGCCTGGTGGCGCCGCCGGCGCGCCTGTGTACCGACAACGCGGCGATGATCGCCTGGGCCGGACTGGAGCGGCTGCGCCTGGGACAGCGCGATCCGCTGTCTGCGCGTGCCCGGCCGCGCTGGCCGCTCGACGAGCTGAGCCCGCCGGCAGGTGCCCACCGGGAGAGCGCGGCATGAGCCAGACGACCCAGACTCGAGCGCAGGTGCAGATCCGCCAGCTCTTCGCGACGCCGATCGCCGTCCTGCAGGTGCCGAACGCCGAGCGGCTGTGCGCCGAGTTGAAGCAAGCGATCCTGGGGCGCGAAGCCGGCCATCCCGGTACCCAGCACTCCAACCTCGGCGGCTGGCAGTCGGACACCGACTTCGCCGCCTGGGGCGGTCCTGCCGCCACCGCGCTGCTCGACGGCGCCAGGCGTCTGGCCGACGACCTGACCTGCGACCGGCGAGGCCGCAAGGCGCAGGTGGACTGGAAGGTCAACGCCTGGGCCAACGTCAACCGCAGCGGCCACGGCAACGAATTCCACACCCACCCCGGATGCTTCTGGTCCGGCGTCTTCTACGTCGACGACGGCGGCATCGGCGCCGACCCGGCGCTCGGCGGCGAGTTCGAGATCCAGGATCCGCGCGGCGTCGCCCCAGCCATGTACGCCCCCACCCTGGCGATCGCGACCAGCGGCGGCACGGCAATGGGCGCCTGCGAGATGCTGAGCCCGCGTGCCGGTATGCTGATCCTCTTCCCCTCCTGGCTCAGCCACGCCGTGCGCCCCTACCGCGGCAGCGCCACGCGCATTTCGGTCGCCTTCAATCTCAGCGTGTGAAGCGCCGCCGTGCCGAGCCGCCGGCGGATAGGGGCTTGGCCGCCGCGCGCCGGCTGGTCTAGCATTTTGCCGACCAGCAACGAAAAGACGGCGGTGGAGGCAAACGTCATGCTGTTTGCGCTTGTCTGTACGGACAAGCCGGGCGCAGCGGAGCTGCGGTCCAGCAATCGTCCCCAACATCTGGCGTTTCTGCAGCGGCACGCGGACCAGCTCGTCTACGCCGGCCCGCTGATCGGCGACGACGGCCAGACGCCGGCCGGCAGCCTGATCATCCTCGACTGTCCCGACCAGCGCGCCGCCGAGGCCTTCGCCGAGCAGGATCCCTACGCCGAGGCCGGACTGTTCCAGTCCGTCAGCATCCGCCCGACCCGCCGGGTGTTTCCGCAGCTCGCCGGCTGATCGCCCCGGCACCGACCGATCCCAGGCGCCTACCAGCCCATCGTGCCCGCAGCGCCTTTGAAGGGGCCGACCACGCGGCCGGTGATCCAGCCGCCGTAGAAGTCGCCCGCCTGCGCCTGCACCCGCTCCTCCCCGACGAAGCAGGCATCCACCCGGCTTGCGTAGAAGCAGAGGCGATCCTTGAGCTGCCGATAGGCCGGCCAGGGATCGGGGTAGCTCCAGGCCGCCGCCTCGGCGCGGTGCCCCCCGGCCTCCAGCGTCCAGTAGGTGGCCTGTCCCTTGAACTCGCAGAGCGAGCGGCCGGGTGCCGGGCTCAGCAGGTCGCTGCGCACGTCCGCGGCCGGGATGTAGTAGGTCGGCGGATGGCTGGTCTCCAGCACCCGCAGGCCGCGCGTGGTGTCGGCGATCGTGATGCCCGCGAAGACCACGCGCAGGCGCTCGGCCACCGGCTCGACGCGCGGCGGCCGCGGATAGTCCCAGACCGATTCCTGGCCGGACTTCGGTTCCACCCTCTGCATTCCCGTTCCTCCCGTGGCGCGCCCGATTGACCCGACGCCTGGTCGGGGCAACTTACAGCGCATGAGCCGGACATCCCATCGCCGCGCCCTGATCACCGGCGCCAGCAGCGGCATCGGCAGCGCCTTCGCGCGGACGCTGCCGGAGGCCTGCGACCTGCTGTTGACCGGCCGCAACGCCGAGGCGCTGGAGCGGCTGGCGGGCGAGCTGGCACGCGACGGGCGCGCCGTGAAGACCCTGGTGGCCGACCTGGCCGGCGACAAGGGGCGCACGGCCGTGGTCGCCGCCGGGCAGGACTTCGCCCCCGACCTACTGATCAACAACGCCGGGCTGGGCGCCTTCGGGCGCGTGCAGGACAACGATCCGGCCGTCGAGCGGGCGATGGTCGAAGTCAACGTGGTCGCGCCGACGGTGCTGACCCGCGCACTGCTGCCCGACATGCTGGCGCAGGCGCGGAGCGAGCGGCGGCGCGCCGGCGTCATCCTGGTCGCCTCGACCGCCGCCTTCCAGCCGCTGCCCTATCTTTCGACCTACGCCGCGACCAAGGCCTTCGACCACTTCTACGCCCTGGGGCTGGCGAGCGAGCTGGAGCACGAGCCGCTCGACGTGCTGAGCGTGTGCCCTGGCCCGACCGAGACCGCCTTCTTCGAGCGGGCGGGCAGCGCGCGCGGGCCGCTCGGCCCCGCCGTCGACCGGCCGGAGACCGTGGCGCGCCAGGCGCTGGCGGCGCTGGGGCGGCAGGACAGCGTGACGATCGGCGCCGGCAACCGGGCCTACCGGATGCTCGCCAAGCTGGCGCCGGACGGCCTGCTGCGCGGCCCGACCCGCCGCGCTTTGCGACGCAATGTGAAGGGACGCTAGAATGGGAACCGCCATGACCGACGCGCTGGAGACCGAAGAACAGCCGTCCCGGCACCTGTCCCGGGATCGCGCGCCGGCCGCGCGCGCGGCGCCGGTGGCGCGTGCCGCCTATGCGGTGGGACAGGCGGCGCGGGTCGGCGTCTACCTCGGCCAGTACGTGCTCTCGGCCCGCCTGACCACGCCGGTCGCGCCACGCCAGCCGATCGAGGGGGAGACGCCGGGGTTGCAGCCGATCCTGGCCGACCTGCGCGGCCTGCTGCAGCGCGACTGGGCCAACGTCGCGGCCGGCGTCTACCGCATGCCGCACGACCTGCTGGACGAGCCCTTCGACGCCCTGCGTCGCGCCGGCCGCTACTTCCGCGACTTGCGCCGGGTCGAGCGACGGCGTCACGGGCGCGGCCACGACGAGGTGCTCAAGCGCGGCGAGGCGGAGCGGCTGCGCCAAGCCTACCCCCGCTACTACCTGCAGAACTTCCACTACCAGTCGGACGGCTGGCTGTCGGCCGATTCGGCGGCGATCTACGACCACCAGGTCGAGGTGCTGTTCAGCGGCGGCGCCGACGCCATGCGCCGCCAGGCGCTCGTGCCGCTCGCCGAGGTCATGCGCGGGCGCCGCGCCGCCGAGACGCGCATGGTCGACATCGCCAGCGGTACCGGGCGCTTCCTGACCTTCGTCAAGGACAACTATCCGCGCCTGCCGGTCGCCGCCCTCGACCTCAGCCCCGACTACCTGGCCCAGGCGGCGCGCAACCTGCGGCGCTGGCGCGGCGTCGAGACCGTGCAGGCTGCGGCCGAGGCGACCGGCCTGCCGGACGGCAGCTACGACGTGGCGAGCTGCATCTTCCTGTTCCACGAGCTGCCGCCCAGGGTGCGTCCCCAGGTGGCGCGCGAGATCGCCCGCATCCTCAAGCCCGGCGGCCGGCTGCTGTTCGTCGATTCGATCCAGAAGGGCGACCATCCGCCCTACGACGCGCTGATCGACTACTTCCCCGTGGCCTTCCACGAGCCCTACTACGGCACCTATGCCACCACCGACCTGGAGGCCCTCTTCGCCGAGGCCGGGCTTCGCACGCTCTCGGTCGAGCGCGCCTTCTTCTCCCGGCTTATGGTGCTGGAGAAGAAGGGCCCGCCAGGTGGGACGCGCAACTGCGGCTCCGAATCATGCGTTTAGGGCATGCCTTCCGTGACCGGGCGAGCCGTGAAGCCGTTCGATCCGGTCACAACAGGTCCTAGCCCTGCAGGTGGGCTGGGATATCGCGCCGCGCGTGCAGGACGCGTAGGATCTCGCTCCGCTCCGGCCGCACGACATAGAAGACCAAGTAGGGGAAACGAGCCAAGGGCCAGAAACGGAGGTCGGGGAACTGCAGTGCGCCCGCATAGCGCGGCGAGCCGGAGGCCGGATAACGGGCGATGGGCGCATACACCTCGCCTAGAGCGTCGACGAAGGCGAGCGCGACCTTACGGCCCGCTTCACGGCGGTAATGCCGGACGATCCGGGCGACGTCCCGATCGGCTTCCGCACGGCGAACGAGCGGCTGACCCGTCACTCTCGGTCTTCGGCGCCAGCCAGAGCGCGAAGCTCCGCGAAATAGCCGTCGTCGGCCGCACCGCTGACGGGCGCCTCCGCACCCTTGACCAGCGCCGCGCGCAGCCGCAGCCGGTCTTGCTCGCGCTCAACGAGCGCGACGAGGTACTCGTCCGACGAAGCATAGCCTTCGTCGCGTGCCTGTCGGTCCAAAAAGGCCCGAAGCGCCTCGGGCAAGGAGATTGTCAAGGTCACCATGTCGGCGAGTTTGGCATCTCCTCGGCTCTTGGCAAGCGTCCGGAAGGGAATGCGCTGCACGATTGAATCCGTCACACAGGGGGTGTCAGGTAGGGGCGCAATGAGCGATTCGTCTGCCTCTTTCCGCCTGCTGCTCACCGCGCAGCGTGTGCTCGCCGACCTGGACGGCTGCCTGGCCGCCGGCAACCGGCCGCTGCCCGGCGCCGCCGAGCTGGCGGCGCGGCTCGGCGCTCGGCTGTTCGTCGTGTCCAACAACTCGAGCGACACCGCCGCGAGCCTGTCGGCGGCCCTGGCCGTCAGCGGCCTGGAGATCCCGCCGTCCCGCATCCGGCTGGCCGGCGAGACGCTGCTGCGCACGCTGGCCGCCGAGCGGCCCGGCGCACGGGTGCTGCTGGCGGCCTCCGGCGCGTTGCCGGCCCTGGCCCAGGAACTGGGCCTGGTACCGGACGACGCGCGGCCCGAGGTCGTCGCGCTATGCCGCGACACGAGCTTCGACTACGCCCGCCTGGAGGCGATCGCCGCGGCGCTGGCCGGCGGCGCCGCGCTGTGGGCGGCCAACCCGGACGCGACCCATCCCGGCGCAGGCGGCCGCATCGTGCCGGAGACCGGGGCGCTGCTCGCCGCCGTGCAGGCGGTGGCGCCGCAGGTCCGGCCGCGCCTCTTCGGCAAGCCGCAGCCGGCGCTCTACCTGGCCGCGCTCGACGGCCTCGACCCGGACGCGGCCGTCATGCTGGGCGACAATCCCGCGACCGACATCGCCGGGGCCCGCGCGCTCGGCATGCCCGCCCTGCTGCTCGGCCGGCAATCCGAGGCCGCCGCCCCCGACCTGAAGACCCTGCTGGCGCTCGCCTCCGCCGCCACGGCGGCGGCGCAGCCGGCCGAGGAAGGAGCCCCTTGGTGAAGCTGATTCATCTGACCGACACCCATTTCGTCGCGCCGCCGAAGAAGCTTTTCGCGCTCGACCCGCGTGCCCGCCTGGCGCCGGCAGTGGCCGACATCAACCGGCGGCACGCCGATGCGGCGATGGTCGTGGTCACCGGCGACCTGACCCACTGGGGCGAGCCGGCCGCCTATGCGGCGCTGAAGCAGACGCTCGACGGGCTGCAGGTGCCCTACCGGCTGATCCTGGGCAACCACGACGACCGCGCCGCTTTCCTGGCGGCCTTCCCCGACAGCCCGGTCGACGAGGCCGGCTTCGTCCAGTGGGCCGAGGACACGCCGGCCGGCCGCTTCGTCTTCCTGGACACCCTGATCCCCGGCACCGACGGCGGCGCGCTCTGTGCCGAGCGCCTGGCCTGGCTGCGCCGGACCCTGGAGGCGGCGGCCGGCACGCCCGTCTATCTCTTCCTGCACCACGCGCCGCTCGACCTCGGCATCAAGGGCATGGACGCCATCCGCCTGCACAATCCCGAGGCGCTGCTGGCCCCGCTGCAGGCGCACGGGCAGGTACGCCACATCTTCTTCGGCCACGTCCATCGGGCGATCGCCGGATCCTGGCACGGCATCCCCTTTTCCACTCTGCCGGGAACGAACCACCAGGTGCTGCTGAACTTCCACCGCGACGACGTGCCCGGCAGCCACGAGCCGCCGGCCTACGGCGTGGTCCTGATCGGTGCCGACTCGCTGGTCATGCACGTGCACAACTACCTGGACGCCAGCCCGCGCTTCGAGATGACCGAGGCGACCGAGCCGTTGGGGCGGCCGGAGGAGCTGCCCTGGCTCGACGACCCGCTGGAGGCGCACCTGAAGCGGCCTGCGCACGCGGCCGCCGAATAAGCGACTCCCTCCGGCCGCTCGGCTGCGCTAAACTGCCGGCCCGCTTCTTCGGCATCGGAATGGGGACCGGCGGCGTGGCGTTTCCGGCGGACTGTTCGGTCTGGGGACCGGTCGCGGGTCCTGCAGACAGCGTTCTGGTGGTCGACGACGACGCGGACGTCCGGCGCCGGCTCGGCGCCTACATCGAGGGGCGCCTGCACATCCGCTGCCGGGTCGCCCGCGACGGCGCCGAGGCGCTGCAGGCGCTGCTCCAGCGCCCGCCCGAGGTGGCGCTGATCGAGGTCGACCTACCGGACATGAGCGGTCTCGACGTGGCCGAGCTGGCCGGTCTGCTGGTGCCGCGGACGCGCCTGGTGATGATGAGCGGCCATCCGCAGTGCGTCGTCGCCGCCAACCGCGCCGATCTCGGGCTCTTCGCCGTGGTCGAGAAGCCGTTGCCGCTGGAGGCCATGGCCCGCTTCTTGAAGCGCGCGATGGCCGCCTGATCCACGGCCTGCGCCCCGGCCCGAACCCCGGTCGATCCTTCCGATGCGAACCTCCCAGCCCCGCCCGGCCCAGCCTCAGACCCCCGGCGCGCCCCTGCCGCCGCCGCTGGTCGGCGACCTGCTGCCCGACTTCCAGCTCCAGGACCAGTCGATGCGCATCTCGGTGCTTTCGACCCAGGCGCTCGGCAAGCCGGTGGTGCTGCTGCTGACGCCCGACCCGAGCGCGCCCGCCGCCGCCAAGCTGCTGCGCGGCCTCGCCGCGGCCTGGGCGGAGCTCGACGAGGCCGTCCACCTCTTCGTGCTGACCGCCGCCGCGCCCGAGGCCAACGCGCGCGCCCACAGCCTGGCCGGGCTGCCGTTTCCCTTGCTGGCCGACCCGGAGGGCCGCGTGGCCGGCGGCCTCGGGCATCCCTGGCAGGCGCAGCGCGACCCCTTCGCGCCGCCGCAGTGCCTGCTGCTGATCGCCGACGCCAACCGGCGCATCCGCCTGATCGATCCGGCGGCGCGCGAGCCGCTGGCGCAGATCCGCGCCTACCTGGCCGCTCAGCCGCAGCGCGCGCCGCGCCTGTTCGACGGGCCGCTGGCGCCGGCGATCTACGTGCCCGAGGTGCTGGAGCCGGAGCTGTGCCGCCGGCTGATCGCCCTGCACGCCGGCGACAATGCGCCCTCGGGCGTGCTGCGCGACGTCAAGGGCGGCGGGCGCAACGTCGAGGACGCCGCGGTCAAGAACCGCAGCGACCACTACGTCAAGGACCCGGCGGTGGCGCGCCTGCTGAACCTGCGCTTCGCCCGCCGGCTGCTGCCGGAAATCGCCAAGGCGACCTTCTACCGGGTGACCGCCTTCGAGGAGTTCAAGGTGGCGCGCTACGACGCCGAGACCGGGGGCTACTTTCGCCCACACCGCGACAACAACACCGTGTCCGGCGCGCACCGCCGCTTCGCCGTCACCCTGAACCTCAACGCCGAGGACTACGAGGGCGGCGAGCTGACCTTCCCCGAGTACGGGCCCGACCTCTTCAAGCCGCGCACGGGCGACGCGGTGGCCTTCTCCTGCTCGCTGCTGCACGAGGCGCGGCCGGTGACCCGCGGCAGCCGCTACGTCCTGCTCGCCTTCCTGTTCGGCGAGGACGCCAAGGCGGGGCGCGCACCGGCGCCCCGATAGCCCGAACGAAAACGCCCCGGCCGAAGCCGGGGCGTCTGGTCTCGGCGATCCTTCGCCGCGCTCAGATGTTGCTCTCGATCCACTGCTGCAGGGCGCCCTTCGGCAGCGCGCCGACCTTGGTGGCGGCGACCTGGCCGTCCTTGAAGATCATCAGCGTCGGGATGCCGCGCACGCCGTACTTCGCCGGGGTCGAGGGATTGTCGTCGATGTTCAGCTTGGCGACCTTGGCCTTGCCCTCGAGCTCGCTGGCGATCTCCTCCAGCGCCGGTGCGATCATCTTGCAGGGCCCGCACCACTCGGCCCAGAAGTCGACCACCACGGGGGCGTCGGCCTTCAGCACGTCGGTGTCGAAGCTGGCGTCGCTGGTGTTGTCGATGCTCATGACGGGGGTTTCCTTCACCATCCGGGATGCCGGCGCGGCCCTGTGCTTGAGCCGCTTGCGGCATCGTCTCTCGGGGTTCGCCGCCGCCACCGGCGCCCGGCGCGTCTTACCTGCCCGCCAATATGGCGAGCGGCTTCGGAAAGCGTCAAGAAGCCCGCCCTTCGGCGCTGGGCAGGGGTGCGTAGGGCGCAAGGGCGGCGGCGGGCAGCGGCATCAGCCGCGGGCCGTCGGTCCACAGCAGCGCCGCCTCGACCGGACGGCCGGGATAAACGCGTGACAGCACAGCGCGATAGAGCGCCATCTGACGCAGATAGGCCGGCGCCACCTGCTCCGGCGTGCGCGCCGGCGGCCGGCTGGTCTTGAAGTCGACGACAAGCACCTTGTCCGGCCGCACGCACAGCCGGTCGACCTGGCCGCTGACCGCCTGCGGCCCCTCCGGCCCCTCGATCAGCCCGACCAGAGGCGCCTCGGCGACGCTGCCGGGGCCGAACAACGGCGCAAAGTCCGGATGCGCCAGCACCGCCAGCACCTCGCCGGCGATCGCCTCCGCCTCGGCCGGCGACAGGCCGTGCGCGGCAGCCGACAGATAGCGCAGGGCGGCCTGCCCGCGTCGGTCCGCCGGCAGGTCCGGCAGCGATTGCAGCAGCCGGTGGACCAGGCGCCCGCGCAGGAAGCCTGCGCCCGCCCCCGCCGAGTCGGGGCCGGCGGCGAGCGGCGAGCGCAGCGCCGGCTCCTCGCCGCTGGGGCGCGAGGGCGCCAGCGGGCGCGGCGGGCTCGGCTCGGCGGGCGGCGGGCGCCGCGCCCAGTCAGGCAGCGCCGCCTCGACCGTCGCCAGCAACGGGCGCGCCGGCGGCGCCTCCACCTGGGGCTCGGCGACCTGCGCCGCCCGGATGCGTCGGCCGGGGCCGCTCCAGCCGCCGGCGGTCAGATCGGAGAAGTCGAAGGCGACCTCCTCGCCCAGGTTCTGCCAGGCCGCCTCGCACAGCTTGTACCAGCAGTCCGCCGGCGCGCCCCGCTGGGTCTCGTAGCCGCAGACGTACAGGCGGTCCTCGGCGCGGGTCAGCGCCACGTAGAGCAGGCGCCAGTACTCCTGCCGGCGCAGCGCCTCCGCCGCCTGCCGGTGGCGCGCCGTCACCGCGTCCTCCAGGCCCCGCCTCGGCGCCCAGAGCGGGACCTGCGGCGACTCGGCAACCTCGGGCGCCGCCGCCCAGGCCAGGCGGTCGCCCTGAACCGGCACCTGCATGGTGTCGGGCAGGAAGACGATCGGCGCCTGCAGGCCCTTGGCGCCGTGCACAGTCATCACCCGCACGGCGGCGCCCTCGAGCTCGGCGTCGCGCTTGATCTCCAGCCCGCCGCGCCCCAGCCAGTGCAGGAAGCCCTCCAGGCTCGGCCGGTGCTCGGCCTCGTAGGCGAGCGCCAGGTTGAGGAACTCCTCGATCGGGTCGGCGGCGTCCGGGCCGAGCCGGCCGAGCAGCTTTTGCCGACCCTGCTCGGCGCCGAGGATCTGCGCGAAGAACTCGTAGGGCGGCATCAGGTCGGCGCGCGCGCGGCAGCGCTGCAGGAAGGCCAGGGCGTCGCCGTAGGCCGGATCCGCCGCCGCCTTCGCCTCCAGCGCCGCCCAGAGATGCCCCGCGCGTCCCCAGGCCAGGTCGAAGAGCTGCGCCTCCTCAAGGCCGATCAGCGGGCTCTTCAGCACGCAGGCCAGCGTCAAATCGTCCTCGAGCAGCAGGCAGACGCGGCCGAGCGCCATCAGGTCCTGAACCGCAAGCTGCTCGGTGAGTTGCATGCGGTCGATGCCGGCCACCGGCACCCGGCGGTCCTTCAGCGCGCGAATCAGCTCCTCGACGAAGGCGTTGCGCCGGCGCACCAGCACCAGGACGTCGCCGGGGCGGATCGGCCGGCCGCGCGAGTCCAGCCAGGCCGCGTCGCCCGGCTGCACCTCTTCGGCGGCGGTCCAGCGGCGGATCGTCTCGGCGATCGCCTCGGCCAGGCGCGCGCGCGGCGCCGCCTCGGCGCTGCGCTGCAGCGGCGGGCTCCAGGCCTCCGGTTCGACCCGCGGGTCCGGCACCGCCGGCGGCCAGAGCTCGACGCGGCCGCCCTGGCCGACGCGCACCGGATCGTGCGGGCGCCACTCGGGATCGAAGGCGACGCCGCGGCTCAGCGCCGCGCTGTCCCGGAACACCGCGTCGACGGCGGCCAGCACCGGCGCCACCGAGCGGAAGGAATGCGCCAGGTCGACCTGCGCCCAGCCACGCTCGGCCGCCCGCGCCCGCCGGGCGAAATGGGCGCGCATGCGCAGGAAGGCCTCGGGGTCGGCGCCCTGGAAGGAATAGATCGACTGCTTGGGGTCGCCGACCGCGAAGACGCTGCGCTCGGGCGTGCCCTCCTGTGGCTCGCGCGCGCCGAGGCCGGCGAAGAACTCCTCGGTCAGCAGCTCGACCAGCTTCCACTGGTCCGGGTTGGTGTCCTGCGCCTCGTCGATCAGCAAATGGTCGAGGCCGCCGTCCAGCTTGAACAGCACCCAGGGCGCGATGTTGCGGCGCTCCAGCAAGGCGCGCCCGATGCCGATCAGATCCTCGTAGTCGAGCCGCGCATGGCGCCGTTTGCCGGCCGCGTAGGCGTCCAGGATGGCGCCGCCCAGGCGCAGCAGTGCCGCCGTCGCCTCGGCGGTGGTCACGGCGTTGAGGCGCGCGCGCACCTGCACCAGCCGCTCCGCCTCGGCGGCCAGGATCGCCTCGGCGCCGGGCATCGCTTCCGACACGGCCTTGGTGCACAGCGTCTTGCGCACCTCGCCGGCCTGGGTGAAGTAGGCCGACAGGTAGGCCTCCCAGCGCTGCGGCCGGCTCTCCGCCGCCTCCAGCCAGGCGGCGATCGCCGCGCCCGCCTGGGCATCGGTCTTGCGGCCGCTGTCCAGCATCGCGCGGGCGACGCCGCGCAGGCTGTCGGCGTCCAGCGCAGCCTCGTCGCAGGCGGCGGCGAGCACCGCCTCGGCCGTGTCCTCCGGCGCCAGGCCCAGCAGCCGGCGCACCTGGCGGATCAGGCCCTCGATCCCGCGTTTTGCCTCGCGCGCCGCCAGCAGCCGGGCGCGGCGTCCCAGCAGTTCGGCGAGCAGCTTGGCGAAGTCCTCCTCGTTGACCCAGGTACCGACCACGCCGAGCGCGCGGCCGAGCAGGCCGCCGGTGTCGTCGGCCGCCTTGACCAGCGCCTCGGCCTGGGCCGCCTGCATCTGCTCGCGCGCGGTCAGCTCGTCCATCAGCTCGAAGTGCGGCGCCACGTCCGCCTCGATCGGAAAGCGTGCCAGCAGCGACTGGCAGAAGCTGTGGATGGTCTGGATCTTCATGCCGCCGGGCACGTCGAGCACGCGGGCGAACAGGCTGCGTGCGTGCGCCACCGCCGCGTCGTCCGGGATGGCGCCGGTCAGCTCCTGCACCGCCGCCCGCAGCTCCATGTCCGGCAGCGCCACCCAGGCGCTCAGGCGCCGGGCCAGGCGGCCCTGCATCTCCGCCGCGGCGGCGCGGGTGAAGGTCAGACACAGCAGCCTCTCCGGCGCCGCGCCGGCGAGCAGCAGGGACAGCACCCGGTCGGTCAGCACCTTGGTCTTGCCGGTGCCGGCCGAGGCGGAGACCCAGACCGAGGCGGCCGGGTCGGCGGCCAGGCGCTGCTGCACCGTGGCGGCGGCCAGCTTGAGCCGCCGCCGCTCGACCGCCTCCGCAGCGTCGCCCGGGCGCTCCATCAGCCCTCCTCCCCCTCGACCGCCGCCCATTCGCGCAGCCGCGCCAGGTGCTCGTAGTCGCTGTAGGCGGGCGCCCAGGCGGGCCGCGGCCGGGCGTGGTAGGGCGTGGCCGGGTCGTCGAAGCGCGCAACCAACTCGGCCAGCCCCGCTTGCGCCTGCGCGGCCAGCGCCGCCAGGTCCGGCATGGTCTTGCCGGGGCGGATCGGGCTCGCCTCGCCAGGCGGGTGGGCGCCGGTCAGCCGCCAGAAGGCGAGTTCCGAGACCTCCGCCGCGGGAAGATTTTCGAAACCGCCGGCTTTCGCAATCGCCGCCTCCAGCGGAAGCTGCGGGGAAAAGCCCAGGCGGATCGCGGTGTTGGCCGGCACCGTGCCGGTCTTGTAGTCGAGGATCGCCAAGGTGCCGTCGGCCCGCCGCTCGATGCGGTCGGCACGCGCCGTCAGGGTGAAGCCGTCGATCTCGAGCTTGCCGTCCACCTCGCTCAGCAGCTCGGCGAGCCCCGTGCGGCGCGCCGGCTCCTGCGCCGCCACCCAGGCGGCGACGCGCAGGAAGCGGGGCCACCAGAAGGCGTAGAGCGCCGGGCGGTGGCGAATGCGCTCGAACACCTCCGCGCCACAGCGCACCAGCTCCGCCTCGGCGTCCGGCGGCAGGGCGCCGGGATGGGCCTTGCAGAAGGCCTCGAGCGCTGCGTGGACGATCTGGCCCTTGTCGGCGGCGCCCGGCTCCTGGTCCAGCTCGTCGAGCCGCCGCAGCCCGAGGATGTGCCGCGCGTAGATGGCGTAGGGGTCGCGCATCCAGGTCTCGACCTGGGTGACCGAGAGTTGCCGCGGCCGCGCGGCGCGCGGCGGAGCGGGCGCCGGCGGCGGGCAGGGGCGCACCTCGGCCGGCCGGTCCAGCGCCTCGACCCGCGCCGTCCAGACCGCGCTCTCGTCGTCCAGCGCGCCGGGCGCGCCGAGCGCGCGCAGCAGCGCCTCCAGGCGCAACAGCCAGCGCGAGGGCACGGTCGGCGCGCCCTCGACCCGGGCGGCGCGGGTGAGGACGACTTCGGGCGCACCCAGCGCCTGCTGCACATCGTGCGCGGCCAGCCCGATCTTGCGCTCCACCGGCGGCAGGCCAAAGTCGGCGCGCATCGGCCGGCTCATCCAGGGGCCGGGCTCGCTCTCGGCCGGCCAGGTGCCCTCGTTCAGCCCGCCGAGGATCAGGCGGTCGGCCTGCTGCAGCCGCGCCTCCAGCGGCCCGAGCACGGCCAGCCGCGGATGCCCGCCGTAGCGCCGGCGCACGCTCTGACCGGCCAGCAGACCGTCGAGCACCAGCGGATAGCGCGCGGCGCCCAGGCCGGCGGCCGTCGCCGCCGCGCTGCGCAGCTCGGCGAAGAAACCGGCCGCCGCCTCGCCGGCCTCGCCGTGCCACAGCCGCGCGGCGCCCTCTTCCAGGTCGCTGGCGGCCAGCGCCTCGGCGAGGGCCAGGTGGCCGTCGACGGCGCGGGCGAGGCCGGCACCCGGCTCGCGCAGGGCGCTGGCGAAGCCGCGCGCCATGCCGCCCAGCCGCTGCAACCAGGGGACCAGGGTGCGCGCCTTGGGCTCGGCCGCGGCGGCGCGCAGCAGGCCGTCGAAGCCGGCCGGCGGGCGCGGCCCGCGCAGCAGGTGGCGCTCCAGCCGCCGCACCCTGGCGCGGAAGGCGCCGGGGGCCTCGCCGCCGGCCGCCAGCGGATGCTTCAGCGCCGCCAGCAGCGGCAGCGGCGCCAGCCCCTCGGCGACCATCTCGGCGGTCAGCCGCAGGAAGCTGCCGGGCGGCGTGTCGGCGAGCGGCTGGCCGGCGGAGTCGTCGACCTCCAGGCCCCAGCGGCGCAGCTCGGCGGCGACGCGGCGGGCCAGGCGGCGGTCCGGCGTGACCAGGGCGGCGCGTTTGCCCGGCGTCTCCAGCGCCTCGCGCATCAGCAGGGCGATGGCGGTCGCCTCGGCGCCGGGATCCGGGCAGTCGATCCGGCGCACGCCGGACAGCGCCCGCACGGCGTCGGCGGCGCTCAGGCGCTCGCCCAGCTCCGGCCAGCCGGCGGTCGCCTCGGCTGGCCAGAGCGCCGCGGAGACCAGGCGCCGGCGCGCCACCGCGGCCGGGCCGGGCGGGTCGAGCGGCGCCGGCCAGGGCCGCACCGCCTCGCGCGTCACGCCGAGGTGGGCCAGCAGGCGGTGCAAGGTGTGCTGCGGATGGCCCGGCGCGCCGCTGACCGCTGCCCAGGCCGCCTCCGGCATCTCGCGGTCGAGGCCGGGCAGCACCAGCATGCCCTGCGGCAAGCCGGCGACCAGCTTCAGCAGCGCGGCCGTCGCCGGGATCGAGCCGGTCGAGCCGGCGGCGATCACCGGCCCGGCCGGCGGCCGCGCCCGCCAGGCCGCCGCCTGCGCCTCCAGCAGCAGGCGGCGGCGCTCGGCCGGGCCGAGGGCGCCCTGCTCGGCCTGCACCGCCGGCCAGTGGCGCGTGACGATCTCCAGGAAGCGCAGCGTCTCGCGCCAATGCTCGGCGTAGTCCTCGGCGACCAGCTCGGGCAGGCGGGCGAAGTCCAGCCCCTCGGTCTCGACGCTGTCGATCAGGCGCGCCAGCTCGATCGCCAGGCGCACCGCCTGGTCCTCCGGCGGTGCGCCCTCGGCGCGGTTCTGGGCGCTCCAGCGCAGCACCAGCCGGCTCAGCAGCAGCACCCGCGTGGGCTCCGGCAGCGGCGGCGGCAGCTCGGCGGCGAAACCGCCCTCGGCCGCCTCGGCCTCGCCCGAGATCAGCAGCTCGTCGGCATCGGTCTCGCCGAGCGGCCGGATGCGCGGCAGCAGCAGCGCCCGCCCCTCGGTCAGGCGCAGGAAGGCCTCCTGCAGGCTGCGCCCGGCGCGCCGGGTGGGCAGCAGAAGCTGGACCTGCGACAGCGCCTCCGGTTCGGGAAAGCGCGCCAGCAGGCCGCGCGCGAGCGCGTCCACGACGCCCGTCTCGGCGTCGATCGAGAAGACCCGGGGCGGCGTCGGGTCGGACGGCATGGGGGCGGGCGCCGAAGTCATGGGCTCCCTGCAGGCTGGCGTGGCCGGCGCGCTGCCGGAGCGCCAGCATGCCCGCCTGCGGCTAGCGCGTGAAGTAGAAGACCGACAGTGCCCCGCCAACCAGAAGCACCGTAGCGCGCAAGGCCCGCGCCGGCAGGCGGCGCGCCAGCCGGGCACCCCAGTAGCCGCCGGCCAGGGCGCCGGCCAGCACCGCAAGGGTCTGCGGCCAGGCGACGACCCCCGCCAGCACGAAGGCGGAGACGGAGACGGCGGTGACCAGGGTCGCCAGCAGGTTCTTCTGCGCGTTGGCCATCTGTACGTCGCGCACCCCGACGATGGTCAGGACCGCCATCAGCAGGATGCCGAGCCCGGCGCCGAAGTAGCCGCCGTAGACGGCGAAGAGGAACTCCACGCCCGCGGAGACGGCTGGGGAGGACAGGCGGGCGCGCTCCAGCCGGTCGCGCAGTATCGGGCCGGCGGCGAAGATCAGGGTGGCGGCGAGCAGCAGCCAGGGCACCAGTGCGGCGAAGACGGCCTGGCCCGCCCACAGCAGCAGGCCGGCGCCCAGCCCGCCGCCGAGCAGCGCGATGGCGCAGCGCGGCAGCAGCGCCCGGCCGGCGGCGCGCAATTCGGCCCGGTAAGCCGGCACCGCCGCCGCATGCCCAGGAAAGATCGCCACGGCGTTGGAGGCGTTGGCGCTCAGCGGGTCGAGGCCCGCCCACATCATCGCCGGGAAGGTGAAGAAGGTGCCGCCGCCGGCGACGGCGTTGACCGCACCGCCCAGCACCCCGGCGGCGAGCAGCATGGCGAGCGTGGCGAGTTCCATTCTTCGATCCCTCCTGTGCGCCCAACAAAGCCGCGCGGCGCGGGACCGTCTTGAACGTATGTGATCCGGCAGCGCGACGGGGCCGCGGCGCGGTCCCGGTCAGGGCAGGCTCGCGATCGGGTTAGGTCAGGGCGCGGCGGTAGGCCTGCGGCGAGGTGCCGAAGGCGGCCGCGAAGCTGCGCGTCAGGTGGCTCTGGTCGGCGAAACCGGCCTGGTAGGCGGCGGCACTGGCCGGCGTGCCGGCCTTCAGCAGGGTGCGCGCCGCGGTCAGGCGGGCGGCCAGACGGTAGGCGCGCGGCGACACGCCGACCTGACGGGCGAAGGCGCGCGAGAAGCCCTCGCGGCTCAGCCCAAGGCGCGCGGCCAGCTCGGCCACCGGCGCGGCGTCCTCCGCCAGCCAGGGTTTCGCCAGAGCTACCAGCCGGCTCGGCGGGGCTGCACCGGCCGCTGTCCCGGCCGCCGCCGCTAGGGCGCGCAGCCGCAGGGGCGCCTCGGCCAGCTCCTCGACGGCGCCGTCGAGGTCGAACGCCAGGGCGCGCTGCGGCCCCTCGGCCGGCGCGGGTGCCGGAAGGTAGAAGTTGACGCAGTCGCACGGCGGCTCGTGTCGGGGCGCGGCATGCACCAGACCGGCGGGCAGCAGCGCGGCCTTGCCGGCGGTCAGGCGCAGGGGGCCGTAGGGCGTCAGGAAACAGCGCGCGCCGCGCAGCACCAGGGTGACCTGGTCCTCCAGGTGGAAGTGCGGCCGCAAGGGCGCCGCCGGCGCGCCGCGCCAGGCCGCAGCCTCGACCCCCTCGAACCGCGCATAGGCCCAGCGCCCTACCATCGCCTTCTCGTCGAACCGTGGCCGCTAGTCCTCGGCGGCGACCCGCTCCTCCATGCCGCCGCCGCCCAGCTCGAAGCGCAGCTCCGCCTCGGCGCGCTCCAGGTCGGCGGGTCGGCTGACATGGTACCAGGCGCCGTCGTGCCGCAGGCCGAAAAGCCGCCCGGCCTCGATCGCCCGATCGTAGATCAGGTTGAGGGAGAAGGGCCCGTCCGGCGTGTCGGCGAAGAGCTCCGGCTTGAGGATCTGCACCCCGGCGAAGGTGAAGGGCGCCACCTCCCGCTCGCGCCGGCGGCGCAGGCGCCCGGCCGGGTCCATGACGAAGTCGCCGAGCCCTTCGTAGCCGACGGCGATCGGGCTCGGCTGCAGCAGCAGCAGCGCGTCCATGCGGGCCGGATCCCAGGCGCCGGCCAGTCGCTCCAGCGCCGGACGGTAGCCGTCGAGCCAGACCACGTCGCCGTTGCACACGAAGAAGGGGTCGGCGCCGAGCTCCGGCAGTGCCCGCTTCACCCCGCCGCCGGTGTCCAGCAGCTCCGCCTCCTCGGAGAACGCCAGGGCCGGTGCCTCCCACTCGTCCAGGTGCGTGCGCAGGCGGTCGGCGAGGTGGTGCAGGTTGACCACCGCCTTGCCGACGCCGGCGTCGGCAAGGCGGCAGAGCACGCGGTCGATCATCGGCATGCCGTGCACGGCGAGCAGCGGCTTGGGCGTGGTCTCGGTCAGCGGGCGCATGCGCTCGCCGCGGCCGGCGGCCAGGACCATGGCGGTGGTGAGCGCGCTCATCGGGGGTCTCTCATGCTGGCTCGCATAAAGGCTCAAAGGGCGTCGTGCGGGGTCGGGGTCAGGCGCTGCGCCTCCGGCCAATGGGCGGCGAACCAGGCCGCCACCGGCGCCAGCGCGGGGTGGGCCAGGCCGCGGTCGAGGTGGCGCCAGGTGCGCGGCAGGTGGCGCAGGTAGCCGGGCTTGCCGTCGCGCCGGTCGAGCCGGGTGAAGATGCCGACGATCTTCGCCGCACGTTGGGCGCCGAGGATGGCATAGCCGTCGCGGAAGTCGTCCGTGTCGCACGCCGGGCGCGCCGCGAACCAGGCGGCGCGCGCGGCCTCGACGGTCGCCGGCGCGATGTCGCGGCGCGCGTCCTCGAGCAGCGAGACCAGGTCGTAGGCCGGGTGGCCGATCAGCGCGTCCTGGAAGTCGAGCAGGCCGACCCCCGCCGGCCCCTCGCGGCGCGGCAGGACCATCAGGTTGTCGACGTGGAAATCGCGCAGGACCAGGGTCGGCGGCACCGCCGCCAGACGCGCGAAGACGGCGCGCCAGGCGGCCTCGTAGGCGGCCAGCGCCGTCTCCGGCAGCGGCGCGCCGGTCAGCGCCGGCCAGGTCCAGTCGGTCAGCAGGCGGACCTCGCGCAGCAGCTCGTCCGTGTCGTAGGAGGGAATCCCGGCCGCCATCTCCGGCCGCCAGCGGTCCTGCAGCGCCGCCAGCGCCTCGACGGCGCGCAGGTAGAGCGCGCGCTCCTGCGCACCCTCGGCCAGCGCCACGGTGAAGGTGCGGTCGCCGAAGTCCTCCAGCAGCGCGAAGCCCTGCTGCGCGTCGGCCGCCAGGATGCGCGGCGCCGAGAGGCCGAGGTCCTGCAGCCGCCGGGCGATGGCGAGGAACTCGGCCGGCTTCTCCTGGTCCGGCGGCGCGTCCATCAGAACCGCCGTCTCGGCGCCGCGGCGCAGCCGGTCGTAGCGGCGGAAGGAGGCGTCGGCGGCGAGCGTCGCGCGGTCCGACATCTGCCAGCCGTTGTCCTCGAGGAAGGCGCGCAGGGCCTGCTGCCGCGCCTGCCGGGCGTCGGGCGTCGCCAGGCTCATCGGTGCCCCCCTGGGCTCATGCCGCGAGTTCCTTCAGGCGCGCCCGCCAGGCGCCATGGGCGGTCAGGCGGGCCTGGCGGCGGGTGCCCTCGGGGTCGGGCGCGCGCAGCACGATTTCCAGCCGGTCGCGCGGAAGCTGCGGGCCCAGGCGCTCGGGCCACTCGACCAGGCTGACGCCCTCGGCCAGCGCCTCCTCCAGCCCCAGCTCCCAGATTTCCTCGGGGCGCTCCAGGCGGTAGAGGTCGAAGTGCCAGACCGAGAGGTCGCCGCGCTCGTAGAGCTGCACCAGGGTGAAGGTCGGGCTCGGCACCTCTTCGGGCGCACCGGGCAGGGCGTTGATCAGGGCGCGCGCGAAGGCGGTCTTGCCGGCGCCCAGGTCGCCGCCGAGCGCCACCAGGTCGCCGGGCCGCAGCAGCGGCGCCAGCCGCGCGGCGAGCGCGACCGTCGCCGCCTCGTCGGCGAGCTCCAGGTCCAGCGTGTCGCGGTCTTCGGCAGGCAGCCCCATCGCCCCGGCTTCTACACGCCCGCCCGCCCGCCCGTCCAGCCGCCGTGCCGCCCCGGCAAGCCTTTGGACCCGGCGCACGCCTTGCCATCGGCCCTGCGCCCCGCCATGTTCTGGCGCGATTGGCGGGACAGGGGTTCGGAACGCGGGTGGAGATGGACGAGGCGCAGGAGTTGCAGACCGACGTGGCGATCGTCGGGGCGGGGCCGGTCGGCCTCTTCGCGGTCTTCGAGCTGGGCATGCTGAAGATGCGCAGCGTGGTGATCGACACGCTGGACGCCCTCGGCGGGCAGTGCGCCGCGCTCTACCCCGAAAAACCGATCTACGACATCCCCGGCTATCCCAAGGTGATGGCCTACGACCTGGTCGAGAAGCTGGCCGAGCAGGCCGCGCCCTTCGAGCCCGCCTACCTGCTGGGCCAGCGGGTCGAGGCGCTGGACCGCGCCGGCGACGGCTACCTGCTGAGCACCTCGGCCGGCCGGCGGGTGCGCGCGCGCGCCGTGGCGATCGCCGCCGGCGTCGGCGCCTTCGGCCCGAACCGGCCGCCGCTGGCCGGCCTGGAGGGCTACGAGGCGAGCGGCGCGGTGCAGTACATGGTGCCCAAGCCGGAGGCCTTCCGCGACAAGCGGGTGGTGATCGCCGGCGGCGGCGACTCGGCGCTCGACTGGGCGCTCAACCTGGCGCCACTGGCGGCCTCGGTGGCGGTGGTGCATCGGCGCGCCAAGTTCCGCGCCGCGCCGGACAGCGTTGCCAAACTGCAATCACTTGCCGGCGACCCGGCGTCCAACGTCGAGCTGGTGGTGCCCTACCAACTGCACGGGCTGGAGGGCGACGGCACGCACCTCTCGGCCGTGGTGGTCGAGGACCTGGACGGCGACGCCCGCCACCTGCCGGCCGACGTGCTGCTGCCCTTCTTCGGGCTGTCGATGAACCTGGGGCCGATCGCCGACTGGGGCCTGGGCCTGGACAAGCACCACATCGTCGTCGACCCGCAGACCTGCCAGACCTCGACCCCCGGCATCTTCGCGATCGGCGACATCGCGACCTATCCCGGCAAGCTGAAGCTGATCCTCTGCGGCTTTTCCGAGGCGGCGATGGCGGCGCACGCCATCTACCCCCTGGTCCACCCGGGCGAGGCGCTGCACTGGGAATATTCCACCACCAAGGGCGTGCCTGGCGAAGCCGCCTGAGGCGCGGCCCCGACCGCGTGTCCGGGGGAAAGCCGCGGGGGCGGCTCAGGCCAGCTCGAAGCGGTCGATGGTGTCGTTCCAGACGTACTCGACGACGGCATAGTCGTCGTACGCCGGGGCGCTCGTCGAGACGGTGCCGTCCTTCTTGTCCCACAGGTTGAGCGCGGCGATGTCGCCGTAGGCAAAGCTGACCGTGGCGTCGTCGCCGCCGTCGGCGTCGGCGCCGTCCGCCAGCGTCAGCGTGACCACCGAATTGACGTCGTCGTAGGCGAAGATGGCCTCGCCGGCCTTGACGCCGTCGAACAGCGCGGCCTCGTTCCAGCCGTGGAACAGCACCAGGCCGTTGCTGCCGACGCCGTCCTCGATGGTCACGCTGCCGTCGCCGCGGCCGACGTAGAAGACGTCGTCGCCGGCGTTGCCGCGCAGGGTATCGGTGCCGGCGCCGCCGTAGAGGTAGTCGACGCCGTCCCCGCCCTCGACCAGGTCGTCGCCGTCGCCGGCCCAGATCCAGTCGCTGTCGGCGCCGCCGTAGACGCTGTCGGCGCCGTTGCCCCACAGGCTGATGACGTCTTCGCCGGCGCCGCCTTCCACCGTCAGGCCGGTGGCCCCGGCAAAGACCCGGTCGCCGATCAACTGGTCGTTGCCGTCGCCCAGCTCGATCCGCTCGAAGCCGCCGTTGGCGACGCTGCCGGCACCGAAGGCAGCGGCGTCGAGCACGATGACGTCGTCGCCGTTCCAGCCGACCAGCGTATCCAGCCCACTGCCGCCGCGGACGTAAAGGTCGGCCGAATCCCAGGTGATGGTGTCGTCGCCGGCCCCGCCGTCGAGGCTGTCGGCGCCGGTCCCGCCCTCCAGCGTGTCGTCGCCGTCGCCGCCGAACAGCCGGTCGTCGCCCTCGCCCGCGTCCAGGGTATCGGCGCCGCCGTTGCCGGCGAGGCTGTCGTTGCCGCTGCCGCCGGTCAGGGTGTCGGCGCCGTCGCCCGCCTGGCTGGTCTCGTCGAAGACCGGCCCGGCCAGCGGCACGTAGGCGTCGGGCGCGCCGCCGTTGGCGACCAGCTCGAAGCTAGGCCCGGCATCGGCCAGGTTCTGGAAGAGCAGGGAGGAGTCGAGGATCGCCCCGCCGGTGGCGCTGGAGGTCACCTCGATGCCGTTCAGCCCGCCGTTCTCCCAGTAGATCAGTTCCACCTCGTAGAGCCCCGACTGGGCGAAGCTGGCGCTGCCCGTCGAGGTGCCGAAGGCGCGGTTGCCGGTGAACTCGGTGACGACCTCGCCGCCGATCGTCAGGCGGAAGCCGTCGTCGGAGGAGACCGAGAAGTCGTGGGTGCCGGCGTCCAGCTTGAGGTATCCGGTCCAGCGGAAGACCACCGTGTCCATCGCGGTCGCGCCGCCGCCGCTGAGGCTGGCCGCGTCGCTGCCCAGGAAGCCGGCGACGTCGTTGCCGCCGGTGTCGCTGGCGCCCTGGGGGTAGTCCAGCGCGCTGGACTCGAAGGTGCCGACCGGGCTGCCGGCGAGCACAGCCAGGGCGTCCGAGAGGCCGCCGATGCCGGCGGCGGAATCGTAGACCTCGCCGACCAGCCCGGTGCCGGCGTTGTAGGACGGCACTACGGGATCCGGGTCGCGGTCGCCGACCAGGATGTCGTCCTCCGCGCCGCCCTCCAGGACGTCGTCGCCCTGGCCGCCGTAGAGCGCGTCAGCCCCCGCGCCGCCGGTCAGCAGGTCGTCGCCCGGGGTGGCGGGGACGGTGGTCTCGACCTCCAGCTTGACGTCGTCGAAGCTGACCTGGACATCCTCGTTGGCCGCCGTCTTCTTGTTGTTGTAGCCGCCCAGCGTCAGGGTGTGGCTGCCGACGGCCAGGGTGCCCAGGTCGAGGGTAAGCGTGGTCCAGCCGCTGTCGCCGCCGCCGGCGATGCGGGCGATGTAGTCGTTGGCGCCGAGCCCGACGAGATTGCCGTCGAGGGCGACCAGGACCTCGCCGTACTCGTCGTTCTCGAACTGGCTGGCGACCTCCAGGCGGTAGCTGAAGGTCAGGCTGACCGGTCCGGCCTCGGTCAGGCTGAAGCTGGTCTGGAAGCCGCCGGAGCGGCCGAAGATGTCGGCATTGTTCAGCCCCGGCATGTCGAGTTGCAAGCCGCCGCCGGTCTGGCCGCCGGCCGCGTCCCAGCCGCCGTCGGCGTAGGCCGGCTGGCCGGTGCTGCGAAAGGCGTCGTCCAGGTAGGCGAAGCCGGCCGCCCCGGCGTCGAAGCCGGTATCCAGCAGGGTGGTGGTCGTCGTGCCGGCCACGCCGCGGTCGCCGTACAGCAGGTCCGCGCCGGCGTCGCCCGCCAGGGTGTCGTCGCCGGAGCCGCCGAACAGGGTGTCGGCCTCGCCCCCGCCGTCCAGGTCGTCGTTGCCGGGCCCGCCGTAGAGCAGGTCGTCGCCGCCGCCGCCGGTCAGGGTGTCGGCCCCCGCGCCGCCGCCGCTGTCGGCGGCATACAGCCCGGCGGCGTAGAAGGCCGCGGCGTCGCCGTCGCTCAGCGGTCCGCTGTGCAGCGAGAATTCGTCGACCTGCCCGTCGAAGAACTCGTTCAGGCCGCTGTTGGAATTGTCGGCGGTCTGCCAGGCGTTGGCGCCGACCGCCCAGGGGTTCTGGTTGCCCGACAGCCCGCCGGTATAGGCGTCGCTGTCGACGAGCTGCCCGTCGAGGTAGAGCCGCATGCCGTCGGCCCCCCAGGCGAGCAGCGCATGGTGCCACTCGCCGGCGGTCACCGCTCCCGAGGCGCTCGAGACGTCGTAGCTGGCGCTGGTCGACTGCATGCGCACCGCCAGGCTGGTGCCCTCCAGGCGCATGTAGAGGTGGCCGCCAGTGTCGAAGTCGGTGCTGTCCTTGGAGACGATGCCCTGGGTGCCGCCGGTCGAGTCGGGCCGGAACCAGACCTGCAGCCAGCCCTCGTCGATCTCGTAGGCGGCGTCGTGCGGGATCTCGACGTGGTCGTTGCTGCCGTCGAAGTCGGCCGCCTGGCCAACGATGCCGGCTGCGCCCGGTGCGGCCCCGTCCTCGTAGCTGCCGTCGTTGGGCTGTACCTCGTCGGCGGCGACGCTGCCGCTGCCGTCGTCGAAGCGCCAGTGGCCGACCAGGTCGGTCGTCCCGCTGTCGCCGCGTCCGGCGATCTGGTCGGTGTAGCTGTTGCCGCCGCCGGGCGGCGAATCGCCGTAGAGCGCGTCCTCGCCCAGGCCGCCGTCGAGCGTGTCGTCGCCGGCGCCGCCGATCAGGGAGTCGTCGCCGGCGCCGCCGTAGAGCAGGTCGTCGTCGCCGACCGGCGCGGTGACCTCACTCGGGTTCAGGCGGGAGGCATAGAGATCGGCGACCTGCTGGGCGCCGAGTTGGCTGTCGAAGATGGCGACCTCGTCGATGGCGCCGTCGAACTCGCGGCGCACGGGGCTGACCGTACCGTTGCCGCTGCCGCCCGTATCGGCGCCGATGGCGATCGGTTCGGTGTTGCCGGTCAGGCCGCCGGTGTAGCCGTTGCTGTCGACCAGCGCCCCGTCCAGGTAGAGCTGCATGCCGCCCGCCCCGAAGGTGAAGGCGACGTGGTGCCAGGTGCCGGCGCCGACCGCGCCGGAGGCGGAGTTGACGAAATAGCTCTGGCCGGTCGACTGCAGCCGCACCTCGAGTTGGCTGCCGTCGAGGTAGATCGACAGGTGCCCACCGCTGTCGTAGCCGCTGGAATCCTTCGACCAGAGGCCCTGGTCGCCGCCCAGGCTGTCGGCCTTGAACCAGAACTGCACCGCACCGTTGGCCAGCTCGTAGGCGCTGTCGTGCGGGATCTCGACGTAATCGTTGCTGCCGTCGAAGGCGGCGGCCCCGTCGGACAGGGCGGGGAACGCGCCGGGCTGGCCGCCGGCGGCGCCGTTCAGGTAGGTGCCGTCGTTGCCCGTCGCCGACTCGTCGAGCGCCGTCGTGCCGCCGTCGGACAGGCGCCAGTAGCCGATCGGGGAGAGCGCGTCGACCGCGTCGCTGACGGAATCGCTCAGCACCGTCGCGGTACCGCCGCCGAGTTCCCCATAGATCAGGTCGTCGCCCGCCTCGCCGTACAGCGTGTCGTCGCCGAGCCCGCCGAGCAGCACGTCGAGGCCGTCGCCGGCGAAGACCGTGTCGGCGCCGCCGACGCCGGAGATCAGGTCGGCGGTCGGCGTGCCGTTCAGCAGTTCGTCGGCGTCGGTTCCGGTGATGACGGCCATGGAGTGTATCCGGCGGATCGCGTCCGGCAGGGCGCGCCGGACCTGCCCGCTTGTTCGCCGCTCGCGCGGGGCGTGGTCAGGGTGGCCGGGCGGGCGGCGCAACGGCTCCCGAAGCGGCCTTACCGATCACGGCCGCGACGATGCGCGAAACTACAGGAAATCCTGGAGGATCACAACTTTGCGGCAGTAAGCCGCCCCACATTGCAAGCGATTACGTAATCCTACGTACGCTATCCGACGATTCTTAATCATTCGCTAACTATACGGCTTAATCCTCGCTTCACAGACGGCCGGATAACCTTTCGGCATGCAGATCCAGACGGGACAGGTGCGCCTCGGGCTCGATTTCTTCCAGGCGCTTCAAGGCCTGCCGAAGGCCGAGCAGGCGCCGATGCCCGGCGCCGGCGCCGCGGCCAAGGCGGCGCAGGCGGTCAGCCAGCCGCTGAGCGAGCAGGGGCTGGAGGCGGCGCGCCAGGCCTTCGAGAGCGGCGCGGCGACGGCGCGCGGCAGCTACCTCGACCTGCGCGCCTGAGTTTACTCGCACCGCGGCTCAGCTACGTCGGACAAGCCTTTGGCCGAACGCCCAGATTCGGCGGTGCCTTCGACATTGTCTGCAGAGTAGCACGCAAAACCTTGGAAACGCAGGGATCGGGAGATCAGGCCTCCGGCGGTTCCGCGTGCGGCCGCTCGGCCTTGACCAGCAGTTTGGCGGGACGGCGTTTGCGTGCCTCGGCAAACAGTTGGAAGGTCTGGTTGACGTAGTTTGTCACCCCGTCCACGCCGTTGCAGAAGGCGCGCAGCTCGGGCGTCATTTGCGCCTCGACCAGGCGCACTGGGCGGGCTGGATCGGCGGTCTCGAAGCGCAGGTAGAACCAGGGCTCGCCGCGGCGCAGCACCAGCTCGCGGCGGATGTCGTGCCACTCGAAGGCCCACATCAGGGCGCGCGGCCAGACGTCGATCGGAAAGCGCCCGCCGATCAGCAGGCCGGGCAGCGGGCCGGGCTCCGGCGACGGCCGGAAGTGGTCGTAGGCCGGCAACTGGGTCATCCACACCGACTCGTCGGCGAGGAAGCGGTAGGGCGCCGCGACCTGCACCACCGGCTTCTTGGGGTCGCGCCAGCGCTCGCGCTGCAGCAGGAACACCATCTTGGCGAGGTGCTGGCGGTTCAGGCTCTGCTGGCCCTCGCCGGCCGCCGCCACCTGCAGCCGCCCGTCCTCGCCCTGCACCAGCTTCAGGCGCAGGTCGACCGGGCAGGGGATCTCGAAGGTGCGTGCCTCGACGTCGTGTACCGCCGGACAGCGGCTCACCGCCTTGGGGTTGTCCGTCGCCTTGAGCGGCCGCCGCCGGCCGAGCGCGCGCGGCGTGCCGTAGATCAGCCCCGCCTTGTCCGCATCGACCAGCCAGCCGACCTCGCAGACGCGGCCGGACGGCGCGTCGGCGGCCTGGTCCTGCGTCCTGTCCTTCAGCCAGCCGAACATGCGCGATCCTTCGCCCGATCTGCCGCATGATTAGTCGCGCCGCCGCGCCGTGTCACGCCGTGTCGCGCCCTGCCCGGCCCTGCGGCCCCGCACGCCGCGGCTTGCCCCGCCCGTCCGCCGGCGCCATGTTTGCCGGTCATGAGCAGCGAGACCGCCGTCCCGAACTTCGCGCGCGCCGTGCCCCGAGGCGACGACCGCGAACGGCTGGTCTGCGCCGACTGCGGCTTCGTCGCCTACGAGAACCCGAAGATCGTCGTCGGCGCCGTTGCGACGGTGGAACGGCCCGAGGGCTTGCGTATCCTGATGTGCCGCCGGGCGATCGAGCCGCGCCGCGGCTTCTGGACCTTGCCGGCCGGCTACCTGGAGCTGGGCGAGGACCCCGCCAGCGGCGCCCGCCGCGAGGCCTGGGAGGAGGCGCGCGCCAGGCTGGAGATCGACCAGCTTCTGGCCGTCTACGCCATCCCGCGGATCAGCCAGGTGCAGCTCATCTACCGTGCGCGCCTGGCCGACCCGGCCGTCTCGGCCGGCCCGGAAAGCGCCGAGGTGGCGCTGTTGGCCTGGGACGAGATCCCCTGGGGCGAGATCGCTTTTCCGAGCGTGATCTGGGCGCTGGAGCACTGGCGCGAGACGCGCCACCAGCCCGCCTTCGCCCCCAAGGGCAACCCGCCGGGCGAAACGGGGAAGATGTAAAGCCGCTGCGCCGCTGCCCGCCGGCGCCCTCGACCAGCCACGCGCCTGGGGCGAAGGCGAGGGGGCTCGGCGGCGGGAAGGGGTCCTTCGAGACGCGGGCTACGCCCGCTCCTCAGGATGAAGGGATTGTTTTTCCCGAAGAAAGAAACTTCGTGCTGAGTTGCGGACCGCAGATCCGCGAGTCGAAGGATGCGCGCGCCGCGAAGGCTGAAGCGAGAGGCCGCCTCTACTCTTTCGCCTTCTTGACCTCGCTGGTGGTCATGGTGCTGGGGTGCGGGATGCCGATCACGTTGTAGCCGGCGTCGACGTGCATCACCTCGCCGGTCACCCCGGCCGAGAGGTCGGAGATCAGGTAGAGGCCGGCGCGGCCGACTTCCGCCAGGGCGACCGGGCGCTTCAGCGGCGCGTGGTCGCGGGTCCAGCCGAAAACGTAGCGCGCATCGGCGATGGCCGAGCCGGCGAGCGTACGCATCGGCCCGGCGGAAATCGCGTTGACCCGGACCCCCTGGTCGCCCAGGTCGGTCGCGAGGTAGCGCACCGAGGCCTCGAGCGCCGCCTTGGCGACGCCCATGACGTTGTAGTTCGGCGTCACCCGCTCGGCGCCCAGGTAGGTCAGGGTGACCAGCGCGCCGCCTTCGGCCATCAGCGGCCGGGCCAGTCGCGCGACGGCGGTGAAGGAGTAGCAGGAGATGTCCATGGTGCGCTGGAAGTTGGCGCGCGTGGTGTTCAGGTAGCGGCCCTTCAACTCCTCCTTGTCGGAATAGGCGACGGCGTGGACGACGAAGTCCAGCTTGCGCCAGGTCTCGGCGAGCTGGGCGAAGACCGCCTCCAGCGAGGCCGGGTCGCCGACGTCGCACTGCATCACCTGGGAGACGCCGAGCTGCTCGGCCAAGGGCTTGATGCGCTTCAGGAAGGGCTCGCCCTGGTAGGTGAAGGCCAGCTCCGCGCCCTGGTCGTGCGCCGCCTTGGCGATGCCCCAGGCGATCGAATGGTCGTTGGCCACGCCCATCACCAGGCCGCGCTTGCCGCTCATCAAACCCATCGGGGCGTCCGCTCCTCGCAAGGCTCCGCGGCCGATTCCGCGTGTGCTCTGTCGTTGGCCCCGCGGCTGCGCGGAGCATGTCGGTCGGCCGTGCCGCCGCTCGGAAAGCGCTCAGGCCTCGACGCGGCGAAAGGCCAGGGTGGCGTTGGTGCCGCCGAAGCCGAAGGAGTTGGACATGACGCAGTCGAGCGGCATCTCCTTGGCGCTGCCGACGACGATCGGCATGCCCTCGGCCTCGGGGTCGGGGATCTCGATGTTGATCGAGGGCGCGACGAAGCCGCCCTCCATCATCAGCAGGGCGTAGATCGCCTCGGTCACGCCGGCCGCCCCCTGGGCGTGGCCGGTCATCGACTTGGTCGAGTTGATCTGCGGCAGGTCGCTGCCAAACACCTCCTTGATGGCGCGCAGCTCGGCGGTGTCGCCGACCGGCGTCGAGGTGCCGTGGGTGTTGATGTAGTCGACCCGAGTGTTGCCCATGGTGGACAGTGCCTGGCGCATGCAGCGCACGGCGCCCTCGCCGCTCGGCGCCACCATGTCGGCACCGTCGGAGGTGGCGCCGTAGCCGACCAGCTCGCCGTAGATCTTGGCGCCGCGCGCCCTGGCCCGCTCGTACTCCTCGAGCACGACGACGCCGCCGCCGCCGGTGATGACGAAGCCGTCGCGGCCCTGGTCGAAGGCGCGACTGGCCGCGCTCGGCCGGTCGTTGTAGCCGCCGGACAAGGCCCCCATGGCGTCGAACAGCATCGACAGGGTCCAGTGCAGCTCCTCGCCGCCGCCGGCGAACATCAGGTCCTGCTTGCCGTACTGGATCGTCTCGGCGGCGTTGCCGATGCAGTGCGCGCTGGTCGAGCAGGCCGAGGAGATCGAGTAGCTGAGCCCCTTGATCTTGAAGGCAGTGGCCAGGTTGGCCGAGTTGGTCGAGGACATGCAGCGCGGCACCATGTAGGGGCCGATGCGCCTCACACCCTTCTCGCGCGCGATGTCGGCCGCCTGCACCTGGTTCGAGGTCGAGGGACCGCCCGAACCCATGACCAGGCCGCTGCGCTCGTGGCTGACCTCGCCCGGCTCCAGCCCGGCGTCGGCGATCGCCTCGGTCATGGCGACGTAGTTATAGGCGGCGCCGTCGCCCATGAAGCGGCGGACCCGGCGGTCGACGTGCGCGTCCAGGTCGAGGGTGATGTCGCCCTTGACCTGGCTGCGGAAGCCGCGCTCGGCGTAGTCCTCGGCGAAAACCACTCCGGAGCGGCCGGTGCGCAGAGACTCGACCACTTCCTGCTTGTTGTTGCCGATGCTGGAGACCACTCCCAGCCCGGTGACGACGACGCGTCGCATGTGCTCTCGCCTGTCCTCGTAAACCCTTGCGCGCGGCCCCCGCTACGGCGGGCCGGCTGCCAACAACGCAGGTGGGAACGCAGGCGCGCGCCCGCCAGTCCCGCTCAGGCCGGCTGGGCGACGCTCGCGTCTTCCGCCTTGAACAGACCCACCTTCAAGTCCTTCGCCTCGTAGATGGTCTCGCCGTCGGCCTTCAGCACCCCGTCGGCGATGCCCAGCACCAGCTTGCGCATGATGACCCGCTTCAGGTTCAGGTGATAGGTCACCTTCTTGACGGTCGGCAAGACCTGACCGCCGAACTTGACCTCGCCGACGCCCAACGCCCGACCTCGACCCGGCGCTCCCGTGCGGCCGAGGAAGAAGCCGACGAGCTGCCAGAGCGCATCCAGGCCGAGGCAGCCGGGCATCACCGGATCGCCCTTGAAGTGGCACTGGAAGAACCAGAGGTCCGGCTTGACGTCCAGTTCGGCGACGATCTCGCCCTTGCCGTGTTCGCCGCCTTCCTCGCTGATATGCGTGATGCGGTCGAACATCAGCATCGGCGGCAGCGGTAGCTGGGCGTTGCCCGGGCCGAACAGCTCGCCGTTGGCGCAGGCGATCAAGTCGTCGTAGTCGTAGGAGTTCTTCTTGCCGCTCACGCGTTCGCCTCGACTGCGGTGGGACAGGGCGTTACAGGGTGTTCTGGACCGCCGGGGCCGTAAGCCCGGGCCGGGTGGCCGCGGGCGCACCGGACGCACGCCCCCTTGGATCGCCGCTCACGATACGCAACCGCAAGCCCGTTGAAAACCCACGCGAAAGGTCCGGGGAATTTCATGTCCAGCGCGTCGGGCCGCCGCCGCCGGAGGGCCGTGGCGTGGGCCCGCGAATGCGACTTCGAGCGATTCCAGAAATCTGCATAAGGTCATGACAAGGGTCTTCAACTCGCGACGATGACGCTTATATTGCGCAGCATGACCGATGCTCGGCCCTATACCCGTCTGATCGACCGCTTGAAGGCCAGCGGCCTGCGGCCGACCCGTCAGCGCCTGGCGCTCGCCAAGCTCCTGTTCGATGCGGGCGGCGATGGCGTCCAGGCCGCGGCGGTGCGCAACCGCCACGTCACCGCCGAGCAGCTCCATGGCGAGGCCATGGCCGCCGACGTGCGCGTCTCGCTGGCCACGGTCTACAACACGCTGCACCAGTTCACCGAGGCGGGACTGCTGCGCGAGGTGGTGGTCGAGTCCGGCCGCTCCTATTTCGACACCAACGTCGACGACCATCATCATTTCTACTTCGAGGACACTGGCCGGCTGCAGGACATTCCCGGCGACAGCGTCCGGCTGGCCGAGATCCCGGAGGCGCCCCAGGGCGCCGAGATCGAGCGCGTCGACGTCATCATCCGCCTGCGCGACCGCTAGGCGACAGCGCTGCCACGGCCCCGGGCGAGGCTGCGAAGCATTCGCAAAACGGTGCCCGAACAATCTCCTGAAAAAAATATTTGAATAGTTCTAAACTATTGACAGACGGCCCCTGGCTTCTATATCGCTGGCCTGTGCGGGACGGTCTGTAAGCGAACGGTCCCGCCGCTGCGCCGGCGCGCGGCCTGTCGGGTCTGAGGGCTCGCCCGCGCGCCGTTTCGAAGAATTTCGCGAGCTTCGTCAAGGGAGAGAGATCATGGCTTCCCTCAAGGGCAGCAAGACCGAGCAGAACCTGAAGGACGCCTTCGCCGGCGAATCCATGGCCAACCGTCGCTACCTCTATTTCGCCCAGAAGGCGGACGTCGAGGGCTTCAACGACGTGTCGGCCGTCTTCCGCTCGACCGCCGAGGGCGAGACCGGCCATGCGCACGGCCACCTGCAGTTCCTCGAGGAGGTCGGCGACCCGGCCACCGGCGAGCCGATGGGCGACACCAGCGCCAACCTGAAGTCGGCCATCGCCGGCGAGACCCACGAGTACACCGACATGTACCCGGGCATGGCGCGCACCGCCCGCGAAGAGGGCTTCGACGAGATCGCCGACTGGTTCGAGACCTTGGCGAAGGCCGAGAAGAGCCACGCCGGGCGCTTCCAGAAGGCCCTGGACACCATGGCCTGAGGCGAAGACCGGGGCGCCGGTCCCTGCGGAACCTCCGCGGCGCGGCGCCCCGCTTCTTTTTTCGCCGTTTCCAACGCTCGGATCCGCAGGCACAGGGCCCCGCCGGCAGACTGCCGCGGCCCCGCCCGCGCGACCTGCGCACGGCTACATCAGACGCCGCCGCTGGACGGCGCGTCCTGAAACGACGGGTCCCGCGCCGCGCGCCGCCGTGCGCTGCCGGCCGCGCGAGGATCCGCGGCTAGGAGAGACCGAGAGATGCGCGAAGGCAGCCTGGACGCCCCGGTGCGGCACCCGCTCGACTGGCAGAATCCCGACTTCGCCGACATGGACAAGATCGTTCCGGAATTGGAACGGGTCTTCGACATCTGCCACGGCTGCCGCCGCTGCTTCAACCTCTGCGATTCCTTCCCGATCCTCTTCGACCTGATCGACGAGTCTGAGAGCGGCGAGCTCGATACGGTCGACAAGGCCGACTACAAGAAGGTCGTCGACGCCTGCACGCTCTGCGACATGTGCTTCATGGTGAGCTGCCCCTACGTGCCGCCGCACGAGTTCGATCTGGACTTCCCGCACTTGATGCTGCGCTACCGCGCGGCCGAGCAGAAGCAGGGCAAGGGCGACCCGGGCATGGTCGAGGAGCTGACCAAGACCGACCGCAACGGCAAGCTGGGCTCCATCCTGCCGGCGCTCGCCAACTGGGTGACCAAGGCCGACAATGCCATGACCCGGCCGCTGATGGAGCGCCTGGCGCACGTCCACCGCGAGGCCTGGCTGCCGAAGTTCCACGGCACCACCTTCGAGGAGCGGGCGCGCGGCGACGGCGTCGAGGTCGACGCCGAGGCGCCGGCCAAGAGCCGCAAGGCGGTGCTCTACGCCACCTGCTACGTCAACTTCAACGAGCCGGGCACGGGCACGGCCGCGCGCCAGGTGCTGGCCAAGAACGGCGTCGAGACCCAGGTGGTCTACCCCGAGTGCTGCGGCATGCCGCAACTCGAGCAGGGCAAGATCGAGGACACGGCGAAGAAGGCCAAGCGCATCGCCGGCGAGATGAAGGGCTGGATCGACCAGGGCTACGACGTCATCGCGCTCACCCCCTCCTGCGCGCTGATGCTGAAGTTCGAGTGGCCGCTGATCCTGCCCGAGGACGAGGACGTCAAGCGCCTGTCCCAGGCGACCTTCGACATCACCGAGTACGTGGTGGACATCGCCAACAAGGAGGGCCTGGCCGAGGGGCTGGGGCCGCTCGACGGCGGCGTGGCGCTGCACATCGCCTGCCACGCGCGCGCCCAGAACATGGGCATGAAGGCGCGCGACATGATGAAGCTGATCCCCGAGGCGGACGTCAAGATGCTGCCGCGCTGCTCCGGCCACGGCGGCTCGTGGGGCGTGCGCGTCGAGCACTTCGACCAGGCGATGAAGGTCGGCAAGCCGGCCATGCGCGACGCCCTGAAGGCGGAGAAGAAGTACGTCTCCAGCGAATGCCCGCTGGCCGGCCTGCACATCCAGCAGGGCATGGCCAAGCTGGCCGCCGACAGTCCCGAGGGGCCGCAGCCGACGGCCGAGAAGGCGCGCCACCCGATCGAGCTGTTCGCCAAGGCCTACGGCTTCGCGCTGGACCGCTAAACCGACTCAGTGCCGAAAGGAGCGACCATGATGAGTGTCGAGAAGCGGCGCATCGAACGCGCCGACATCATGCCGATGAGCGAGTACGAGGCCGAGCGCAAGGAGCGCCGCAAGAAGCTGGTGGAGGTCAAGCGCCACCGCCGGATCGATGTCGGGCCGGTCTGCACCTTCTACTTCGAGAACTACGAGACCATGTGGCACCAGATCCACGAGATGCTCTACATCGAAAAGGGCGGCGAAGAGCAGATCCCCGACGAACTGGCCGCCTACAACCCGCTGATCCCCCAGGGCCGCGAGCTGATCGCCACGGTGATGTTCGAGATCGACGATCCGGTGCGCCGCAAGGCCTTCCTGTCGAAGCTGGGCGGCGTCGAGGAGACCGCTTTCCTCGACATCGAAGGCGCCGAGCGCATCGTCGGCACGCCGGAGGAGGACGTCGACCGCACCAGCGCCGAGGGCAAGGCGAGCTCGGTGCAGTTCATCCACTTCCCCTTCGCCGACGCCCAGGCCGAGGCGCTGAAGCGGCCCGGCGCCAAGGTCACGCTCGGCTTCACCCACCCGCAGTACGGCCACATGGCGGTGATGAGCGAAGAGACGCGCGCCGCCCTGGCCGGCGACCTCGCCTAGACCGCCGCACGCGGGGGACCGGGCGCCATGCAGGTCTTCCTTCTCGGCGCCAGCGGCCTGATCGGCGCCGGCATCGCCAAGGCCCTGAAGGCCCGGGGACACCGTGTCCTCGGGCTTTCGCGTACCGAAGCCACGGCGGACAAGCTGACGGCGGCCGGCGTCGAGCCGGTACCCGGCGACCTGCGCGCGCCGGACGGCTGGGTCGCGGCGGCGCTGGCCTGCGACGGCCTGATCAACGCCGGCGGCACCTTCGACGAGGAGATGGGCGCGGTCGAGACGGCGGTCGCCGAGCGGCTGCTGCCCGGCTTCGCCATCGCCGGCAAGCCGTATGTGGCAACCGGCGGCATCTGGCTCTATCCGGCGGCCGGCCCGCAGCCGCACGACGAGAGCGCGCCGCACGACCCCACCCCCGGCTTCGAGTGGGCACCGGCGCTGCTGGCGCACATCCACGCAGCGGGCGGGCGGATCGTCCACCCGGCCGCGGTCTGGCGGCGCGACGGCGCCCTGCTCGAGCGCCTGCTCGACCCGGCCATGCTGGCCAGCGGCACCGTGCCGATCGCCGGCGGCCCGCACGTGCGCTGGCCGCTGGTCGAGGCCGACGACCTGGGCCGCCTCTACGCCGAGGTGCTGGAGCGCGGCGCCCCCGGCGGCCAGTGGTTCGCCGCCGCCGAACCCGGGACGCCGCAGGAAGACCTGGCGCAGGCGGTCGAGCGCGGCCTCGGCCGACGGCTGGGCCGGCACATCCTGCACGTTGCCGACCTGATCGCCGACGAGGGCCGCATCGCCGCCGGTTTCGCCCGCGACCTCTGGGTCGACGCCGGCCGCGCGCTGCGCGACTTCGCCTGGCGGCCGCGGGCCGAGCCCGCCGCCCGCGTGCTGGAGCGGCTGGCGCGCGACCGGGCCTAAGCGCCGCTCTTCCTCACCCCTGGTCCACGATCCGGCCGTCGACCAGCACCACGCGGCGGTGGCAGCGCGCCGCCAGGTCCTGGTCGTGGGTGACGACGACGACGCTGCGGCCGTGCTCGCCCGCCAGATGCGCGAAGATGTCGAACACCGTGGCCGCGTTGTGCGTATCGAGGTTGCCGGTCGGCTCGTCGGCCAGGATCGCCTCGGGGTCGTTGGCCAGCGCACGGGCGACGGCAACGCGCTGGCGCTGGCCGCCCGAGAGCTGGAAGGGGTGCTTGCGCGCGCAGTCCTCCAGGCCCAGCTCGCGCAGCAGCAGCAGTCCGCGGGCGTCGATGTCGCGCGCCGCCAGCCGGCCGAGCTTGCGCAGCGGCAGGGTGACGTTGTGCAGGGAATCGAACTCCGGCAGCAGGAAGTGGAACTGGAAGACGAAACCCAGCTTCTCCAGCCGCAGACGCGCCCGCTTTGCGTCGCTCAGCTCGCGCGTCGGCTGGCCGTCCAGGTAGACCTCGCCGCGCGTCGGCCGGTCGAGCAGGCCGAGCAGGTAGAGCAGCGAGGACTTGCCGGAGCCGCTGGGGCCGGTGATGGCGAGGAACTCGCCACGCCCGACGGTCAGGTCGATGTCCTCGACCAGGGTCACCGGCACGGCGCCGGCCTTCGGCCCGCTCAGCACCCGCGTCGCCCGCTCGGCGCGCAGCAGCGGACCGGTATCCGGCTTGGCGGCCGCGAAGGGGTCCGCCGTGGTGGCAGATTCAGGCGGCGCCACGAACGATCTCCACCGGGTCGACCCGCGCCGCCTTGCGCGCCGGCAGCCAGGCGGCCAGGGTCGCCGCCACGACGGCGGCGGCCCCGGCCAGCGCGTAGTTGAGGAAGCTGCGGTTGAGCTTGAATCCCTCCGACTTGACGAAGCCCTCGATGTCGAAGCGCACGCTCGCCAGCAGCTCGATCAGCAGCCAGCCCAGCCCCCAGCCGACCAGCATGCCGGCCAGGCCGACCAGCAGCCCTTCCATCACGAAGACCCGCTCGACGTCGCGCGAATCGAAGCCGAGCGATTTCAGGATGGCGATGTCGCGCACCTTCTCCAGCACCACGGTCGAGACGATGTTGAAGATGCCGAAGGCGGCGACCACCAGTATGGCGCCGGTGGTGGAGTACATGATGGCGTTCTGGACGACGAAGAGGCCGAGCACGTTCTGGTTCTGCTCCTGCCAGGACTCGGTGCGGTAGCCGAAGCGCTGCTCGATCCGCCGCGCCAGGCCTTCCGCGCGGTCGACGTCGGCCAGGCGCAGGCGGATCTGGTCGACCACGTTGGGCCGGTCCTCCAGCACCTGCACCTTCTTCAGCAGGGCGTAGGACTGGGCGTTGTCCATTTCGGTGATGCCGGTCTCGTAGAGCCCGACCACCTTCATGTTCATCACCACACCGGCGGTGGACAGCGCGGTGACGGTGTCGCCGCGCTCGGCGCCCAGCCGTTCGGCCAGCCCGGCGCCGAGCACGATCCCGTTGGCGGTGGCGAAGAGGTCGTCCAGCTCGCCCGCCGTCATGTCGCGCTCCAGGTTGGAGACGCGGCGCTGGCCCTCGGGCTCGATGCCGAGGATCTGGGCCGAGACGTCGCGCGAGCCGTAGCGCAGGATCATCTGGCCGCTCAGCACCGGGGCGGCGGCCACGCCCTCCAGGCGGTCCAGCTCGGCGACCCGCGCCAGGCCGTTCTTGATGCCGCGCAGCTCCTCCTCCGGCTTCAGCCCGAGCAGCCGCACGGCGCCGCCAGGGTAGGCCGCCTCGACCGGCTGCACCGGCGGTACCCGCACCTCGTCCTTGACCAGGATGTGCGGGCTGACGTCGATCACCTTGGCGACGAAGTAGCTCTGGAAGCCCTGCATCATCGCCGCCACCGCGACGAAGAAGCCGACGCCGAGCGCGACCCCGGTCAGCGAGACCAGGGTCTGGCGTCGGCGCGTGCGCAGGTGCCCCAGGGCGATCTCGACCAGCAGGTTCATTGCACGCCTCCCGCGGCTGCCGCGCCGGACGCTTCGCCTGGCGCTTCTCCTGGCGCTTTTCCTGCGCCGCCGATGCGGATGCGATCGCCATCGGCAAGGCCGGCCGGCGGCGCCGCCACCACCTGCGCATCCGGCTCCAGCCCGCGCAGCACCTCGACCAGGCCGCCGCCGTAGACGCCCAGGCTGACGTCGCGGCGCCGCGCCAGGATCGTCTCGCCGTCCGGCTCGGCGACGAAGAGGGCGGGCCGCGCGCGCCCGCCGACCAGCGCCGTCTCCGGCACCAGCAGCGCGTCCTCCGTACGCCGGGTGACGATGTTGGCCTCGACCGTCATGCCGAGCATCAACGGCGAGGTCTCCGGCAGGATCAGCCGCACCCGGTACTGCTTGTTGACGGGGTCGCCCAAGGGCGTGATCTCGGCAACGCGCGCGCGCAGGTCGGCGCCGGGAAAGGCGTCGGCCTTGATCAGCACCGTCTGGCCGAGCGAGACCCGCGGGATGTCCTCCTCGTCGACCTGTGCCTCGATCCAATAGGGCTTGTCGCTGCCCAGCCAGATCAGCACGTCGCCGGGTTGCACCACCTCCCCGACCTCGTACTCGGTACGCAGCACGATGGCGTCGAAGGGCGCCACCAGGGTCAGGTCGAGCAGCCGCTGGCGCTGGGCCTCGGCCGCCGCCTGGGCCTGGTCGAGCTCGCTCTTCTTCAGGTCGTAGCCCTGCTGCGAGATGTGGCCGCCGACCAGGAGCTGGCGGGCGCGCTGCAGGTCGCTCTCCAGGAAGTCGACGCGCGCCCGCAGCGCCTGCAGGTCGGCGCGCGCCGTCAGGTCGTCCAGGCGCACCAGCACATCGCCGGACAGCACCGCCTGCCCTTCGTCGATCGGGTAGTCGCGGATGCGTCCGGTCTCGGTCGAGGCGATCTCCGCCTCGCGGGTCGGATGTACCTCGCCGGTGGCATAGACCGCCTCGACCGCGGGCCCGCGCTGCGGCGTCACCAGCGTCACCGCCGGCGGCCGCTGCGACCACCAGAACCAGCCGCCGGCGGCGGCAAGCGCCAGCAGAAGCAGGGCGAGCAGGGTGCGCAACGCGGCATCCCTTCTAAGGCGTTGTCCGGCATGGCGCCGCCGGGTGGCGGGCGGCCGAGCGATTCGCTATCACATCAGCGCTAGCACGGCCCGGCGCCCTGCGGCCTTGCGATGGCGCAAGGGCGTGCGGTCACGGGTTTATCCGGCAGCGACGAGACCGATCAGGGAGGACCGCGCGGCATGCCCCGCTTCAAGACGCTCGACGACCTGGCCCGCGACCCCGGCCTGTCCGGCAAGACCGTGCTGGTGCGGGTCGACTACAACGTGCCCCTGAAGGACGGCCAGGTCGGCGACGCCTCGCGCATCGAACGCTCCAAGCCGACCGTCGATTTCCTGGCCGAGGCGGGCGCCAAGGTCGTGCTGCTCGCCCACTTCGGCCGGCCGAAGGGCGAGCCGAACCCGGAGATGTCGCTGAAGCCGGTCGCTGCCGCGGCCGGCGAAATCCTGGGGCGCGCCGTCGCCTTCGCCGAGGACTGCGTCGGACCGGCCGCCGAGCAGGCGATCGGCGCGCTGCCGGCCGGCGGGGTGCTGCTGCTCGAGAACCTGCGCTTCCATGCCGAGGAGGAGGCGAACGACGCCGGCTTCTCCCACAAGCTGGCGGCGCTCGGCGACCTCTACGTCGACGACGCCTTCTCCGCCGCCCACCGCGCGCACGCCAGCGTCGAGGCGCTGGCCCGCCGCCTGCCGGCCGCCGCCGGGCGCCTGATGCAGGAGGAGCTGGAGGCGCTGGGCAGGGCGCTGGAGCATCCCGAGCGCCCGGTCGCCGCCATCGTCGGCGGCGCCAAGGTCTCCACCAAGCTCGACCTGCTGGGCAACCTGATCGACAAGGTCGACATGCTGATCGTCGGCGGCGGTATGGCCAACACCTTCCTGCACGCCCTCGGCGTCGACGTCGGCGCCAGCCTCTGCGAGAAGGAGATGGCCGGCACGGTCGAGAAGATCGTCAGGAAGGCCAAGGCGGCCGACTGCGACATCGTGCTGCCGACCGACGCGCTGGTGGCGCACGCGCTGACGCCGAACGCACCCTACGAGACCGTGTCGATCAAGGACGTGCCGGCCGACCGGATGATCCTGGACGTCGGTCCGGCGACGGCCGAGCACATCGTCAACCGCCTGGGCCACGCCAAGACCCTGGTCTGGAACGGCCCGCTCGGCGCCTTCGAGGTGCCGCCCTTCGAGACCGGCACCAACCTGGTCGCCAAGGCGGTGGCCGACTACACCCGCCAGGGCCGCCTGCTGAGCGTCGCCGGCGGCGGCGACACCGTGGCCGCCCTCGCCGGCGCCCAGGTGCTCGACGATCTCTCCTACGTCAGCAGCGCCGGCGGCGCCTTCCTGGAGTGGCTCGAGGGCAAGGACCTGCCCGGCGTGAAGGCGCTGGAGGACGCGGCCTGAACCGGGCCATCGAACCCGTCAAGCGCATCGCGATTTCCTTTACACCTCGACAAGACGTGTTAAGAAAATCGCGTTTTCCTAACAGGTGTTGCGCGACATGTTACGGCCCACATACGAGATCCCGCCGCTGCCGTTGGGCGTGGAGTTGGAAACGGTCGAGGTTCTCCGCGCCCTCACGCAGGCAAGCCGGGCATTGGCCGAGCTCAAAGGCCGCGCCCAGACGATTCCCAATCAAGGTATCCTCATCGACACTCTCGCGCTTCAGGAGGCCAAGGCGAGCTCGGAAATCGAGAATATCGTCACCACCCAAGACGAACTGTTCCAGGCCGACCTCTTTCCGGAGGGGCCGCAATCGGCCGCCGCGAAAGAGGTGGCGCTCTACCGGGAAGCGCTCCGGCTGGGTCACCGTCGTCTTCTGGACACCGATGGCCTGATCACTACAAGCACCCTGATCGACATCTTCCAGCTACTGAAGCGCCGTACCGACGGCTTCCGCCGGACGCCGGGGACGGCCCTGACGAACGAGCGGACCGGCGAGATCGTCTACGTGCCGCCGCAGGACGAGGCTTCGATCCTTCGCCACATGCGAGACCTGGAGCGCTTCGTGAACGACGATGCGGCTTGGGAACTCGATCCACTCATCAAGATGGCCGTATTGCACCACCAGTTCGAGAGCATTCATCCCTTTCCCGACGGCAACGGTCGAATTGGCCGCATTCTGAACGTGCTCTACCTGACCCGGACCGGCTTGTTGGACATCCCGATCCTGTACCTGAGTCGTCACATCATCGCGACCAAGGACACGTACTATCGACGGCTGCAGGCGGTGCGCGACGATGGCGACTGGGAGGATTGGGTCGTCTATATGCTCGAGGCCGTCGCGCAGACATCGCGGACGACTATGGATTTGGTCAGCGGGATCGGACGCCAGATGGCAGCGGTCAAGCACCGGATGCGTGACGAACTGCCGAAGATCTATTCGCAGGACCTGCTCAACAACCTCTTCCGCCACCCCTATACGCGCATCGAATACGTTATGGTCGATCTGCAGGTCACCCGTCAGACGGCTTCGCGCTACCTCGACGCGCTCGCCGACGGTGGGTTCGTCACAAAACACCAATCGGGTCGCTACAACTACTACGTCAACAACAACCTGGTCCGGCTCTTCGTCAAGGCCGCGGGCGGACGCTAGGAACAGTACCTTACCGCGCCGCCTTCACTGCGGCGACCTCGGCCTCGATCTGGCGGGCCAGGCCGTCCTCCAGGCCGAGGCGGGCGGAGAGCATCTGCAGGTAGCCCTTTTCGGCCGCGCTGTCGGGCTCGATCGCCAGCAGGCTGGCGGCATAGACCTCGGCGGCCAGCTCCGGCCGGTCGACGGCCCTGACCAGCCCGTCCATATCGAGCGGCTTGCCCAGCTCCTCGAACAGGAAGCTGCGCGATTCGGCGTCCAGGTCCGCTTCGCCCAACCTCTCGAAGATTCGCGTCTGCTCGTCGGAGTCGATGCTGCCGTCCGCCTTGGCGGCGGCGATCATGGCGCGCAGCAGCAGTACGGCCTGGTCGTTCGCCTGGTCGTTCGCCTCGGCCGCCGCCTGGGACGGGAGCGGCACGGCCGGGCCCGGCGGCAGGGCGAGGGGTGCGGCGGTGGCTTGGCCGGCCTGAGGGTCGCGCCCGCCGCCGGGCAGCCAGGGGCTGTCGGCCGGCGGCGGCGTCAGCGCGTCCTGGGCGTTCGCCGGCTGCCGATTGGTGTAGTGCTTGTAGGCGGCGTAGGCGACGCCGCCGACGACCGCCAGGCCGCCCAGCTTGACCGCGTTCTTCGCCAGCTTCTTGCCACCCTTGCCGCTCAGCACGTTGCCGAGCACGGTGCCGGCCAGACCGCCCGCCAGGCTGCCGCCGAAGGCGCCCTTGGCGGCGGCCTTGCCCTCCTGCCCGCCGAGCAGGTCGCCCAGCAGCTTGTTCGCGTCGATCATTCTTCCGGTCGCTCTTTCGTTGCTCAGTCGAAACGGGTTCGCCGCGCGCGGGGGCCGCCCTAACCGTGGTGCGCCATGCCGCGCTTCTCGAAGAAGCGCTGGTGGTAGTCCTCGGCCGGCCAGAAGGGTTCGGCGGAGGTGATCTCGGTCGCTGCCTGCACGCCGCGGTCCAGCAGCTCCTGCTTGACCGCGCGCGCCGTCTCGGCTTGCGCTTCGTCCAGCGGGAAGATCGCCGAGCGGTACTGGGTGCCGATGTCCGGGCCCTGTCGGTTCACCTGGGTCGGGTCGTGGATCTCGAAGAAGGTGCGCACCAGCGTGGCGTAGTCCACCTTGGTCGGGTCGTAGGTCAGCTCCACCGCCTCGGCATGGCCGGTGGTGCCGCTGCAGACCTGCTCGTAGGTCGGGTTTTCGGTGATGCCGCCGGTATAGCCGCTGACCGCCTCGGCCACGCCCGGCAGCTTGCGGAAGGCGGCCTCGACGCCCCAGAAGCAGCCGGCCGCGAAGATCGCTTTTTGCATAGGGTCCTACCCCTTCGCCGTCATCGCACTATGGACTCCGATATCTAGGGTCTGGCGCCTGCCGGCTCCAGAGGCAGCCGGCCCGAGACGCGACCGGCAGGCTAGCTTGACCCACCTCAATGAGAGTCGGCGCGCACCAGTTCTAGCGTCGACGGGCCACGACTATCGTCCGACGCCCCGTTTCGCGGCCCAGGGGGCGGTCGGAGTCGCAAGGGGCGGAAGGTCCGGCGTGCGAGCGGACGCCGGAGACGGCGAAGGGATCTGCCGACATGCACGACACGATGACGCAGACGCGGGCGGAGCGGGAGGCGCACCCACCGCAGCCGGAAGCCGCGCCCGAGGCGGGCGAGCGCCCCGAGCCCTGGGCCGGCTTCGTGCCAGGCCGCTGGCAGCGCCACATCGACGTGCGCGACTTCATCCAGAAGAACGTCGTCGGCTATGCCGGCGAGGCCGACTTCCTGGCCGGGCCCAGTGCGCGCACCCAGGCGGTCTGGCGGCGTATCGCCGAGCTGCTGGAGGCCGAGCGGGCGAACGGCGGCGTGCTGGACGTCGCCGCCGACGTCGGCTCCTCCATCCTGGCGCACGCGCCGGGCTACATCGACCGGGAGCGCGAGCTGATCGTCGGGCTGCAGACGGACGCGCCGCTCAAGCGCGCGGTCATGCCGGCCGGCGGCCTTCGCCTGGCCGAGCAGGCGCTGGCGGCCTACGGCTTCGAGATGGATCCGGCGCTGCGCGAGGTCTTCCGGCTCTACCGCAAGGACCACAACAGCGCCGTCTTCGACGCCTATACCGAGGAGATCCTCGCCTGCCGGCGCAACGGCATCGTCACCGGCCTGCCGGACGCCTACGGCCGCGGGCGCATCATCGGCGACTACCGGCGGGTGGCGCTCTACGGCGTCGCCCGGCTGATCCGCGACAAGCGTCACCAGAAGGCCGAGCTGGACCACGCCGGCGGCGACGACGCGACGATCCGCCTGCGCGAGGAGCTGGCCGAGCAGCTCCGGGCCCTCGCCGAACTGTCCGAGATGGCCCGGCGCTACGGCTTCGACATCGACCGCCCGGCCGCCACCGCGCACGAGGCGGTGCAGTGGCTCTACTTCGGCTACCTGGCGGCGGTGAAGGAGCAGAACGGCGCCGCCATGTCGCTCGGCCGCGTCTCCAGCTTCCTCGACGCCTACATCGCCCGCGACCTGGCCGCCGGCCGGCTCGACGAGGCCGGCGCCCAGGAGCTGATCGACGACTTCGTCATCAAGCTGCGCATCGTCCGCTTCCTGCGTCCGCCGGAGTACAACGCGCTGTTCTCCGGCGACCCGACCTGGGTGACCGAGTGCATCGGCGGCCTGCGCGAGGACGGCCGGCCGCTGGTCACGCGCACCAGCTACCGCTTCCTGCAGACGCTGCACAACCTTGGCGCGGCGCCGGAGCCCAACCTGACGGTGCTCTGGTCGCCCGACCTGCCCGCGCCCTTCAAGCGCTTCTGCGCCGCCACCTCGATCGCGACCAGCGCCCTGCAGTACGAGAACGATGACCTGATGCGGCCCTACTGGGGCGACGACTACGGCATCGCCTGCTGCGTCTCGGCGATGAAGCTGGGCAAGCAGATGCAGTTCTTCGGCGCCCGCGCCAACCTGGCCAAGGCACTGCTCTACGCTCTCAACGGCGGCCGCGACGAGATCAGCGGCGAGCAGGTCGGCCCGCCCTGTTCGGTCTACGAGGGCGCGGTCCTGGACTACGACGCGGTGATGGAGCGCTACGAGCGCACGCTGGACTGGCTCGCCCGGGTCTATTCCGAGGCGATGAACACCATCCACGCGATGCACGACCGCTACGACTACGAGCGGCTGGAGATGGCGCTGCACGACCGCGACGTCTTCCGCACCATGGCCTACGGCGTCGCCGGCCTGTCGGTGGTCGCCGACAGCCTCTCGGCGATCAAGCACGCCACGGTGCGGCCGGTGCGCGACCCGGACAGCGGCCTGATCGTCGACTTCGAGACCGAGGGGGAGGCCCCGGCCTTCGGCAACAACGACGAGCGGGTGGACGCCATCGCGGTAGAGGTGCTGGAGCGCTTCATGGCGCTGCTGCGTGCCAACCCGACCTACCGCGAGGCCGAGCCGACGCTGTCGGTGCTGACCATCACCTCCAACGTGGTCTACGGCAAGGCGACCGGGACCACGCCGGACGGCCGCAAGCGCGGCGAGCCCTTCGCGCCCGGCGCCAACCCGATGCACGGGCGCGACCGCAAGGGCGCCCTGGCCGCCGCCGCCAGCGTCGCCAAGCTGCCCTACGAGCAGGCGCAGGACGGCATCAGCTACACCTTCTCCATCGTGCCGCCCGCGCTCGGCAAGTCGGCCGACGAGCGGGTCGAGAACCTGACGGCGCTGCTCGACGCGTATTTCGGCCGCGGCGGCCACCACATCAACGTCAACGTGCTCAACCGCGAGACCCTGCTGGAGGCGATGGCGCATCCCGAGCGCTACCCCCAGCTCACCATTCGCGTGTCGGGCTACGCCGTGAACTTCATCAAGCTGACCCGCGAGCAGCAGGAGGACGTGATCGCCCGCACCTTCCACGGGGCGATGTGAGCGCGGTGCGGCCTGTAGCGGCTGCCGAGCTGCCGCCCCTGCCGCCCGAGCTGGCCGCGGTGCCCGGCCGCATCCACAGCCTGGAGACCGCCGGCACGGTGGACGGGCCGGGGGTGCGCTTCGTGGTCTTCACCACCGGCTGCCCGCTGCGCTGCAAGTACTGCCACAACCCCGACGCCCAGCACCTGAAGGACGGCGAGGCGACCACCGTGGGCGCGGTGATGGCGGAGCTGGCGCCCTTCGCCCGCTTCTACCGCGACCACGGCGGCCTGACGGTGACCGGCGGCGAACCGCTGGTGCAGCCGGCCTTCACCCGCGCACTGTTCGAGGCGGCGCGGCTCTGGGGCATCCCGACGGCGCTCGACACCTCCGGCTTCCTGGGCGCGCGCGCCGATGCGGATCTGCTGGCCGCCACCGACCTGGTGCTGCTCGACGTCAAGTCCTGGGACCCGGCGACCTACCAGGCGGTCACCGGCGTCGCGCTGCAGCCGACGCTGGATTTCGCCCGTCGCCTGGCCGACCGCGGCACGCCGGTGTGGCTGCGCTTCGTGCTGGTGCCGGGCCTGACCGACGCCGCGGACAACGTGCAGGGGCTGGCCGCCTTCGCTCGCGCGCTGCCGAACGTCGCCCGCATCGAGGTGCTGCCCTTCCACAAGATGAGTGAGGCCAAGTGGCGCGCGCTGGGCCGCCCCTACGCCCTGTTCGACACCCCCGCCCCGACGGCCGAGCAGGTCGAGCGGGTGCGCGCCGCCTTCGGTCCGCTCGCCGCCTGAGCGCGGCTCCGGCCGGCGTCCGCAACACGCTTCGGCATTCAGCGCGTCTGGCTGCAGGCCGCCCGCTCCCGCCCGTCCGGGCCGAGGCAGGGATCGGCCGGTCCGGTCTCGCCCAGATAGCCCCGCCACGCCAGCCAGCCGATCAGGGCCATGGCGGCGACGGCGAAGGTGATGGCCACCTGCCAAAGGCGGCGACGCTTGGGGTCGCGGGCCATGCCGGCACCTTTTCGCACCTGGGCGCGGCGTCAGCCCGCCGCGGGTCGCGCCCGCAGCGCGCGCCCGTCCGGCGTCTCCAGCAGCAGGGTCCCGTCGTCCAGCAGCCGGTAGCGCGCGACCGCGCGCAGCAGCGCGAAGAAGGCCTGCTCGCGCTGCATCAGCGGCGGCGGGCAGGCACGCCGGGTGCTCGCTGCCTGGCCGATGGCGAGCGCCGCCGCGCCGGCCCCTTGCCCCGCAGTCGCTGGGCGCTCCCATGCGGCACGATAGCCGTTGCAACCGCCGCTTCCGGTCAGGCTGGCGCTGTCTTCGAAGCTGAGCGTCGGCACGCCCTCGGCGCGCGGATCCGCCGGTAAGGCTGCGGCGCCGTCGAGCGCGACGACGCGCCAGCGGGTGCCGGTCAGCGGGTGCGGGGCACCGATCTCCATGCGCTCGACCCCGGGCGAAGGGGCCGCGGCGGTGCGGCACTCCTGGGTGCGCCCGGCTTCGACCAGAAGCGCGGTTTCGCCCCGGCTCCAGAACTCCAGGCCGCTCGCGGCCAGGTAGCGCGTACCGGAGGCCGAGGGGGCGCGTTCGAGCGGGATCGGGGGCGCAGCGCCCAGGCGCAGGCGCAAGCGGTCGGCGCCCTGCGCCTGCACTTCGACCTGTCGCCCGTCCTCACAGAGATAAGCGACCGGTGCGCTCGCGCCGGTTGCCGGTGGCGCCGGCGCGGGCGCCGTCGCGCAACCGGTCAGCAGCCAGACCACCATGGCCGCGACCAGGCGGCCGGCGACCGGTTCGCGTTTCAGCGGCATCCGCGGTCCCCCGACCTGCCGATCCCTGTCCGGCCGGCAGAGTAGAGCGGATCGTCGCCGCAGGGAACCGCCCGACGCATCCGCAGAGCCCAAGCAGGCGGTTCCAACCGGCTGAGTCCGGACCGACTCCGGATCGAACGCCGAAGTCGCAATGGCGACGGCCCGTCAGACCGGCATCGCACCGCCCTCGCCGCGCAGCCCGGCCCAGCGTTCGAGACGCGCCAGGTAGGCGTTCAGCGCGCCCACGGATTCCAGACCCTCGTCGGGCGCGCCGGACCCAAGGCCGTTGTGCCAGTCGAGCAGGCTGGCGACATAGAAGTCGCCGCGTCCGATCGCCGTCAGCAGGCCCCACAGCGTCGCGCGCGCCATCGGCCAGCTCGCATAGATCGGGTCGGCGAAATCGTTCTGCGCATCGGCCATCAGGTTTTCCGCCTCGCGCCAGGCGATGACGATGCCGTCGATGCAGTGGCCGAGCCCGCGCGAAGAGCCGAAGCAGGGCGCGAACTCCTTGGCGAAGCGGTGGTCGCTCAGCATCGCCAGGAACCGCTCGGCCTCGAAGGGCGGTTCCTGTTCGAAGCAGCTCACGAAATCCTCGGCCGTCAGCAGGGTCAACGTCCCGTAGAGCGCCCGGCAGTTGCCCCTGAAGCGCAGGCGCAGACCGAGCAAGCGCCCGCACACGGCATGGATGCGGTCGCGGGGCAGCGGCGCGTCCAGGCCCTGCGAGACGAGACTTTGCAACTCCATGCCGACCCTTCTTCCCTCTCTTCGAGCGTGGCCCGAGCGGCCGCGGCGCCGGTGCGGCGGTCACCCCCGCAATGTCGACCGCAGCCGTCCCGCCACGGGCGCCGCCGGACCGAGCGATTCGTCCGATCGACTGGGCGGCCCGCCGCAATCTAGCAGCTTTTCGTAAGCGCTCTAAGGCTTTTGCTCAGCGGGCGATTCGGCAGCGTTCGCCACCTCGAGCATCACTTCGTTGCGGCGCAGGAAGGCGGGGGTGAAGGGGTCGTTGTAGTAGGCGTAGGTCGGCGGGCCGAGCGGCCTCAGGCCCTGGGCCGCGACCCAGTCGCGCAACCTGTCCGCCTGTGCCGCGAAGTTCGCGTCGCTCCAACTGCCGGAGAAGCGGACCGTCGCGATGCGGCGGGCCGGGAGGCGCTCCAGGGTGACGGCCGTACTGCCGGGCGACGGAAGGTCGGCCAGCGCGTAGCGCGTCGGCATGACGAAGCGGACCTGCCAGCCGCCGGCCGCGTCCTTCGCCGGCGTTTGGGTGACCGGGGCGGTCATGGCGATCTTTTCGTCGGGCGCGACGGCCGGGGTCTGGGTGACCGGGGCCGTCATGGCGACGCGCTCGCCGGCCCGGTCCTTGGCGAAGATGTAGTCGGCCAGGCGGCGGAAGCCTGCGCGCACGCCGGCCTCGCGGTCGCCCGAGGTCGCCGCGGTGGCGACCACCAGCGGCGGATAGTCGCGCAGTTCGAAGGGCCCCTCCTCGGCGACCACCGCATAGTCCGGCTGCTCGACGTTGGTCGCCAGCCAGTACCAGACGAGGGCGCCGACGGCGGCGAGGGCGACGAGGCCGCCGGCGACGAGGAGAGCGAGCTTCATGGGTCCGGACCGTCGGTTGGCGGGTTCCGCGTTTGGAGATAGGCCGGCGCGCGGCCGCGGCCATGGCGCAGCCGGGCCGACAACGCTGCCCTCAGGCGGAGCCGGCGGCGGCGGGGGTATGGCCGGCGTGATGCGCCGTCGCCGCCGGGTCGGGGCGCGGGATCTCGCGCCCGGCCAGGGCGGCCGAGACGCCGCGTGCCACCGCCGCCTCGCAGTAGGCGGCCAGCGCCTTGCGGCTGCCGAAGTCGTCGATCGTCACCGGCTCGTGGAACTCCACCACCGCCGTCAGGTCGCCCATGCCGAGCGCCTGCGGCAGGTGACTGCCCAGGTCCATGTCGCCGTACCAGGCGAAGAAGGGGCGCAGGTAGCGGCCCATCGGCACGCCGTCGAGCAGCGTGTAGGCGATCGAGACGGGTTGCACCAGCAGCGGTGCGCCGTGCGGCCGCCGCTCGGCGACGGAGAAGAGCGCCGACTTGAAGGGCAGCACGAAGGTGCCGTCGCCGCTGGTGCCCTCGGGAAACAGCACCAGGTCGTCCCCCTCCTCCAGACGCCGGGTCATCTCGTCCCGCTGTCGGCCGGAGGTGCCGCGGCGGCGGTCGACGAAGACGCTGCGTTGCAGCTTGGCGAGGATGCCGAAGCCGGGCCACTCGGCGATCTCCGATTTGGCGACGAAGCAGCATTTCAGCAGCGAGCCGAGCACGGTGATATCGAGGTAGGAGGCGTGGTTGGAGACGAAGAGCGTGGGATGGTGCTTGCTCGGCGCGCCGCGCACCTCCGCCTTGATCCCCAGGATGCCCATGACGCGGCGGTGGTAGAGGTAGGGGATCTGCCGCTGCAGCGGCAGGTTCAGCTTCAGCGCCAGCCACTGGACCGGTGTGGCGACCAGGGTCAGCAGCACGAAGAACAGGATTCGGCGCGCCGCCAGGATGTAGCTGCCCGGATAGTCCATACGCCTTCAGACCCTAGTCGTCGCCGGCCCGCTCGCGGGTCAGATGCCGGCGGTACTTGTCGGTCACCATGTCGGTCTTGACCACCACGCAGACGTCGGTGGTGCCGAAATCGTAGTCGACCACGGCTCCGTCGCCGACGAAGCCGCCGAGCCGCAGGTAGCCCTTGACCAGCGGCGGCAGGCTCTGCAGCGCCAGCTTGGGGTCGACCGCCTCGCTGTCGAGCCGGTCCATCTTGACGTAGCGCTCGGGCAGCGCGCGCGGGCGCAGGGCCGGCGGCGCCAGGTGGTGGTAGTAGAGATAGGACAGCGCGCCGGCGATCTCCTCCGGCCGGGTGGTCGGCAGGCTGGCGCAGCCGAACATCAGGTCGACCCCGAAGTGCAGCACGTAGTCGGCGATGCCGCGCCAGACGAGCTGCATGTTGGCGCCCGCCCGGTAGTCCGGGTGCACGCAGGAGCGGCCGAGCTCCATCACCTCGCCGCGGTAGGCCTCCAGCCGGGAAATGTCGTACTCGGTCGCGGTGTAGAACCCGCCGGCGCGCGCCGCCGCCTCGCGCCGCATGAAGCGGTAGGTGGCGATCACGGCACCCGGCGGATGGCCGCGCGCGGCGTCGAACACCAGCAGATGGTCGCAGTAGGCGTCGAAGTCGTCGAACTCGCGCTTGGCCGCCTGCTGCTCGGCCGTCGGGCGCGCCGACATCTCCTCGACGAAGACCCGGTAGCGCAGCGCCTGGGACGCGGCCACCTCCTCGGCAGTCTCCGCCAGGCGCAAGTGGAAGTTGCGCGAGCGCAGATCGACGGGCCGGCGCGGATAGGTCTGCGGCGCCGCCACCCCCCTGGCGTCGGCGGCGGTGGTCACGAGCGCGGATCCCCCGAGCCGGCGTCGTCGTCCGGGTCCGGGCGCCCGATCCGGATGCCGTAGAGCTCCAGCCGGTGATCGACGAGACGGTAACCGAGCCGCTCGGCGATGCGCTCCTGAAGGCGCTCGATCTCCTCGTCGACGAACTCGATCACCTCGCCCGAGTTCATGTCGATCAGGTGGTCGTGATGCTCTTGCGGGGCTTCTTCGTAGCGCGCGCGGCCGTCGCCGAAGTCGTGGCGGGTCAGGATGCTGGCTTCCTCGAACAGCTTGACCGTGCGGTACACCGTGGCGATCGAGATGCGCGGGTCGATCTTGGTGGCGCGGCGGTAGACCTGCTCGACGTCCGGGTGGTCGGTGGCCTCGGACAGCACGCGCGCGATCACCCGTCGCTGCTCCGTCATCTTCAGCCCCTTTTCGAGGCAGAGCTTCTCGATCCGGTCCGGCATCTCTTCGCTGTCCCTGCCTGTCCCTGTCGCCCTATGCCGCGGCAGCGCCAGGTCGTCCGCCCCGACGCACTATAGGAACGCGAAAGCGGCGCTGCCAGCCGCGCGGACCGGCAGCGCCGCTCTAGCTCTCGTCACCGGCCGGCGCAAGCGCCTGCGGCAGCCCGGGGCGCCGATTCAGCCCCGGCGCGCGCGCGTGCCGAGCCCGATCTCCTTGGCCAGCTTGCTGCGCTGTTTTGCGTAGTTCGGCGCGACCATGGGATAGTCGGCCGCCAGGCCCCACTTCTCGCGGTACTCCTCCGGCGACATGTTGTAGGCGGTCTTGAGGTGACGCTTGAGCATCTTCAGCTTCTTGCCGTCTTCCAGGCAGACGATGTAGTCAGGCGTCACCGACTTCTTGATCGGCACCGCCGGAACCGGCTTTTCCGCTTCCTTTTCCACCTGGCCGCCGACGTTCGACAGCGTCGTGTAGACATCCCGAATGAGATGCGGCAGGTCGGCGACGGCGACCGAGTTGTTCTGTACGTGAGCCGCGACGATATTGGCGGTGAGCGCCAAGAGTTCGCTGGGCTTTGCCTGTTCCGACATGGTCGAGTCTTACTCCCCTAGGAAAGAACTCGGGTCTATATATCGGCGGGCATTGCCCTGTGCAATAGTCAGTATTGATAGCAAATAAAAAATCCTTGGCCCTAGTGACGGCCGCAAGGCGACGCGCGGTCGGGCCCGCCAAATTCCCTTGCTGGATTCGGGATTCAATTTCCCGTTGCCCGCCATTCCAACAAATGCGCATCGATGCGCCCGCCGCCGCGCCGCCGGTAGTAGCCGGCACGCAGGGCAATCGCAGAAAAACCCTGGCGCGCATACAGGCGCCGTGCCGCCGGATTGTCGTCCGCGACTTCCAGCAGGACGCGCACCGCCCCCGCTGCCGCCGCGTCCCGCAGGACCCCGGCCAGCAGCGCCGCCGCATGCCCCTGACGCCGTGCCGCCGGCTCGGTGGCGAGGGTCAGGATCTCCGCCTCGCTCCCGAGCAGGCGCCATAGCGCGAAGGCCAGCGGCTGGCGGCCGCGGTAGCGCAGCCGGCCGCGGGTGCCGGGGACGGCGAGCAGATCGCCGAAGGCGCGCGCCGACCAGGGGCCGTCCGGGAAGGCGCGGGCATGCAGCGCCGCCAGCAGCGTCGGGTCGCCGGGCCCGACCGGCCGCTCCGCGACCTCGGCACCGGCCCGCGGTTCGGCGCCTTCGCCGGGCGCCGCGCTCATCGGCGCGCCGAAGCGGCGGCCGGCAGGGTGACGTCAGGCGGGCGCAGGTAGAGCGGCTCCGGCGGCGGCGTCGCCTCGGGCACCTCGGCCCCGACCAGGCCGAGCAGGTGGCGCGCGTCGAGCCGGGCGGCGGCCGGCGGCAGCAGCGCGTCGCGGCCGGTCGCCTGCAGCGCCGTGGCCGCCGCCGGCGCACCGTCGCCGCACAGGGCCAGCGGCCCTGGTGGCAGGTGCGCCGCCAGCGCCTCGGGCAGCGCGGCGAAGGGGGCGGCCTCCGGCTTCAGCACTTGGACGAAGAGCTCGGCGCGCTTCGAGTCGATGACCGCGACCGGCGTGCGGCCGGCCAGCGCCGCGGCGGGGGCGGCGGCGGCCAAACCGGCGCCGGCGAGCGCGAAGGTGGTGACGCCGAGCACCGGCAGGCCCGCCGCCAGGCCCAGGCCGCGCGCGGCGGCCAGGCCGATGCGCACGCCGGTGAAGCCGCCCGGCCCGCGGGTCACGGCGATGGCGTCGAGCGCGGCGTAGTCCAGCCCGGACTCCTCCAGCACCGCGCCGATCAGCGCGAACAGCCGCTCGCCGTGGCCGCGCGCCAGTTCCTCGTAGCGCGCCGCCCGCACTTGGCCGTCGTCGCCGACGGCGGCGGACAGCGCCCGACCGGCGCAGTCGAAGGCGAGCAGGCGCATGCGCGAGACCTCGGTCTCAGAGGATCTGGCAGGCTTCGTCGAAGGCCGGCCGCGGGTGGCGCGGGTGCAGGGCGGCGGCCTCGCCGTAGCCCAGGTTGCACAGGAAGTTCGACTTCACGTTGGTGCCGGCGAAGAAGGCGGCGTCGACGCCGGCGTTGTCGAAGCCCGACATCGGCCCGCAGTCGAGGCCGAGGGCGCGGGCGGCGAGCATCAGGTAGGCGCCTTGCAGCGAGCCATTGCGGAAGGCCGTCTCCCCGGCCTTCTTGGGATCGGCGAACCAGGCGCGCGCGTCGGTGTGCGGGAAGAGCTCCGGCAGCTTCTCGGCGAAGTCGAGGTCGTAGGCGACGATCGCCGTCGCCGGCGCCGCCATGGTCTTGTCGACGTTGCCGGCCGACAGGTGCGGCTTCAGCCGTTGCTTGGCCTCGTCGCTCTTGACGAAGACCACGCGCATCGGCTGGCAGTTGGCGCTGGTCGGCCCCATCTTCGCCAGGTCGTAGACCGCCTGCAGCAGCACGTCGCTGACCGGCTCGTCGCGCCAGCGGGAATGGCTGCGCGCCGCGCGGAACACCTGGTCCAGGGCGGCATCGCTCAAAATCGCACTCACGGTCGTCGGCCCCTCTTCGTCTCGTCGCGCTGTCCGTGCGCCGGCCGCCCGCCGGGCTGCCGGCCCGCTGGGAAGATGACGCCCGCCGGGCGCTCCGGCAAGGACGGGCGCTGGACGCCGGCGCCGCCTGCGGGCTAAATCGGGGGTGGGGGCCAGCGCAGGGTCGACCCGTGCCGGTCGTCCGGCCCGGGCGGCGGTGCGCGCCCGCAGGAGGTGGGAGCGCAGAGCGTGGGGCGCTGGGCGAGAGGGACAGGCAGGCCGCCGCAGGCAGCGATGCGCCGCACGTTTGCGCGCCATGGCCGGTGGCGCCGCCTGGCATGCGGCTGGCTGGTGGCCGCCGGCACCCTGCTCGCCGGCCTCGCCGGAGCGCACGTGCCGGCCAGGGCGGCCGATCCGGCGCTGCTCGACAACGGCGCCGTGGTGCTGGTCTACCACCGCTTCGGCGAGAGCGACCAGCCCTCCACCAACATCACGCTGGAGCAGTTCGAGGCGCACCTGCAAGTGCTGACCTCCGGCGGCTATGCCGTGCTGCCGCTGCCGGAGATCGTCGCCGCGCTGACCGAGGGACGGCCGCTGCCGCCGCGCACCGTCGGCATCTCGATCGACGACGCCTACCTCTCGGTCTATTCCGAGGCCTGGCCGCGGCTGCGCGCCGCCGGCCTGCCCTTCACCCTGTTCGTCGCCACCGACACGGTCGACCAGGAAAGCCCGCGCTACATGACCTGGAGCCAGCTCCGCGAGCTGGCCGCCTCGCCGCTGGTCACCATCGGCAGCCAGACCGCCAGCCACCCGCACATGCCGCTGGTCAGCGGCGAGCGCAACCGCCAGGAGCTGGCGCGCTCCAACGCCCGCTTCGCGCGCGAGCTGGGCGCGCCGCCGCAGCTCTTCGCCTATCCCTACGGCGAGTACTCGCTCGAGGTGATCGACCTCGTGCGGGCCGCCGGCTTCGCCGCCGCCTTCGGCCAGCATTCCGGCGCCGTCGGCCGCGCCAGCGACCTCTTCCGCCTGCCGCGCTTCGCCCTCAACGAAGCCTACGGCAGCCTCGAGCGCTTCCGCCTGGTGGTCGAGACCCTGCCGCTGCCCGCCCTCGACGTGACGCCGGACGACCCGGTGCTGGCGCCGGCGGGCAACCCGCCGGCCTACGGCTTCACCGTGCCGGAGGCGGTGGGGCCGCTCGGCGGGCTCGCCTGCTACGCCGGGCGCGGCATCGACACGCGGGTCGACCTGCTGGGACGGCGGGTCGAGGTGCGCTTCGCCGCGCCCTTCCGGCCCGGCCGCACCCGCGTCAACTGCACCATGCCGGGGCCGCGCGGCGCCGAGGGCGGCGAACGCTGGCGCTGGCTCGGCCGCCAGTTCCTGGTGCCCGAGCGGTAGGCCGGATTGGCCTCGACCCGGCGGCGCGCCCGCCGCGTCGGCCGGCTTCGTGCCGGGCGTTCAGAGCCCGAGGACGGACTTGACCGAGCCGGCGCCGCTGAACGACCAGTCGATCGGTCGGTTCTCGATCAGGAAGATGATCGAATTCTCCGGATTGAAGTCGATGTCGCGCAGTCGCCGCCGGACGTCCTTGAAGAGCGCTTCCTTCTGTGCGTCGGAACGCCCGTCAAGCAAGGCGATTTCGATGACGATGGTCGCAGCCGGGTCCCGGTTCCCCAGGAACGTCGGGTGCAAGATCATGTCGTCCGGCGCATACCGCGCGACGAGGCAGAAGTAGTCCTCAGGGTTGACGCCGCAGGTTTCGACCAGGCTGTCGTGCAGGAGATCGTTGATGGCATGGCATGTCTCGACCGGAAGATGCTGTGGCACATGGAGCTTGTTGAAGGGCAAGGGCTCGTCCTCGAGATTCGGTCGGCTGGGAGTCTTGTGCGGTGTTCGACACTGCCCGCAAACGAAACAGGTCCACACACACGAAAAGGGCCCCCGGGGTCGCCCGGGAGGCCCTTCCGTTCGGTCGCCCGAAAGCGGCGCGGCGTCAGTCGACGAGCTTCAGGTCCTCGGCGGCGGACTTGCCGTTGCGGCCCTGCTGCAGCTCGTAGGAGACCTTCTGGCCCTCGTTGAGGGTCGACAGGCCCGCGCGCTCGACGGCGGAGATGTGCACGAAGGCGTCCGCGCCGCCGGAATCCGGCTGGATGAAACCGTAGCCCTTGGTCGGGTTGAACCACTTGACCGTACCGGTCGCCATGATCTGTGTCCTTTCGTCAGATCCAAGGTTCCGGAGCGGCGGAAATGCCATCCCCGGTCGCAGTCGCAGTCTTGTCTTCTAGTCGTGCGACGGCCTTTGGAACGGACGAACGCGGAGCGACATCGAAACGATCGCAACTGTCGTTCCCTGAGAATGAGGCGCCGCCGACCGCTTTGCAAGGGGGCGCCGGTCGCCTTTGCCGGCGCGGCCGATGGGGCGCCGCCACGGCGAAGCCGCGGTCCCCAAACGCAAAAGGCCCCCCAAACGCAAAAGGCCCCCCGGTCGCCCGGGGGGCCTTTCGACTCGGTTGCCCGAGGAAGGGTCGGCGTTAGCCGACGAGCTTCAGCTCTTCCGCGGCGGACTTGCCGTTGCGGCCCTGCTGCAGCTCGTACGAGACCTTCTGGCCCTCGTTGAGGGTCGACAGGCCCGCACGCTCGACGGCGGAGATGTGCACGAAGGCGTCCGCGCCGCCGGAGTCCGGCTGGATGAAACCGAAGCCCTTGGTCGGGTTGAACCACTTGACCGTACCGGTCGCCATGATCTGTGTCCTTTCGTCAGATCCAAAATCCGGGTCGGCGGAGTGCCGGTCCCGGTCGCAGCCGCAGTCTTGTCTTGAAGTCGTGCGACGGCCTTTGGACGGGACGAAGCGGAGCGACATCGAAACGATCGCAACTGAGTGCACTATAAGTGCGCTCGCCGGCGACCGTTTGCAAGGACTCTCGAAAGCGGACGGCTGCTTGGCTCACCCCCGCCCCGGCACGACGCGGCGGTAGGACAGCGCCTCGGCGACGTGCAGGCGGCGGACCTGCTCTTCCCCGTCGAGGTCGGCCAGCGTGCGGGCGACGCGCAGGACGCGGTGGTAGCCGCGCGCCGAAAGGCGCAGGCGCTCGGCCGCCTGGGTCAAGAGCGCGCGGCCGGGCGCGTCGGGGGCCGCCACCTCCTCCAGCAGCAGGCCGTCGGCCTCGGCGTTGTGCCGCGGCGCCTTGTCGGTCTTGCCCGCCTCGGCCGCCGCGGCGTAGCGGGCGGTCTGGACCTCGCGCGCGGCGGCGACGCGGGCGGCGACCTGGGCGCTGCCCTCGGCCGGCGGCGGCAGGGTCAGGTCGGATGCCGAGAGCGCCGGCACCTCCACCGTCAGGTCGATGCGGTCGAACAGCGGCCCGGAGATGCGCGACTGGTAGTCCTGGGCGCAGCGCGGCGCCCGCGTGCAGGCGAGCCCGGGGTCGTCCAGATAGCCGCAGCGGCACGGGTTCATCGCGGCGACGAGCTGGAAGCGCGCCGGGTAGCTGACGTGGGCGTTGGCCCGCGCGATCGCCACCTGCCCCGTCTCCAGCGGCTGGCGCAGCGATTCCAGGGCGTTGCGGTTGAACTCCGGCAGCTCGTCGAGGAACAGCACGCCGAGGTGCGCCAGGGAGATCTCGCCCGGCCGGGCGCGCAGGCCGCCGCCGACCAGCGCCGGCAGGCTGGCGGAGTGGTGCGGGTCGCGGAAGGGGCGGCGGCGCATCAGCCGGCCCTCCTCCAGCGTCCCGGCGACGGAATGGATCATCGAGACCTCGAGCGCCTCGGCCGGCGCCAGCGGCGGCAACAGGCCGGGCAGGCGCGCCGCCAGCATCGACTTGCCGGCGCCGGGTGGGCCGCTCATCAGCAGGTTGTGGCCGCCGGCGGCGGCGATCTCCAGCGCGCGCTTGGCCGTCTCCTGCCCCTTGATGTCGGCCAGGTCGGGGCCGGCCGCGGCCAGCGCGCCGAGCTGCGGGGCCGGCGGCGTCAGCACTTGGCTGCCCTTGAAGTGGTTGATCAGCGCCAGCAGCGTTTCGGGCGCCAGGATCTCGATCCCCTCGGCCCAGGCAGCCTCGCCGCCCTGGCCGGCCGGGCAGATCAGCCCCTTGTCCGCCGCCGAGGCGTGGATCGCCGCCGGCAGCACGCCGGCCGCCTTGGCCAGCCGCCCGTCGAGCGCCAGCTCGCCCAGCGCCACGTAGTCGGCCACCTCGCCGGCCGGCAGCACCTCCATGGCGGCGAGCAGGCCGAGCGCGATCGGCAGGTCGAAGTGACTGCCCTCCTTCAGCAGGTCGGCCGGCGCCAGGTTGACGACGATGCGCTTGGCCGGCAGGCCGAGGCCGATGGCATGCAGCGCGGACTTCACCCGCTCGCGGCTTTCGGCCACCGCCTTGTCGGCCAGGCCGACCACGGAAAAGGCCGGCAGGCCGGGGCTGATCTGCACCTGCACGTCGACATCGACCACCTCGATGCCGAGGAACGCCACCGTGTTGACCCGTGCGACCACGCCCGCAAATGTCCTGCACTGGTATGCTTTCGCCCGACCGCTACCAGGAATAGGCGAAGCCGCCGCGGGCGTCACGCAGGAATCGCGCGAGTCCTGGTGGCACGGCGAAGCAAGCCGACGCTTGGACGAAGACGGGGCGGCCGCAGGGCCGCCCCGCCAGGGCACCGGAACGTCGGGGGGACGCTCAGTCCCGGTGCCGGCCGCGCCAGCCGTGCCGGTCGCGGATCTCGGCCTGGGTGACCGCGCCGTCCCCATTCTCGTCCAGCCGGCCGAACATGCGCTCCAGCGGGCGTTCGAACTCGACCGGGCTCACCGTGCCGTCGCCGTCGGCGTCGAGCCGCTGGAAGCGGTCGGCCACGCGGTCGCGCAGCATTTCGACCCAGAGGTCCTGGAACTCGGCGAGCGAGAGGCCGCCGCTGGCGTCGGCGTCCGCTCCGGCGAAGCGGGTCTCGCGGAAGCGGTTCGCCTCGGCGCGGGTGACCGCCCCGTCGCCGTCGGCGTCGATCTCCTCGAACAGCCGCTGCAGGCCGGGCCCGCCGGGTCCGTCGCCGCGCTCGGCCAGCGCCGTGCCGGCGGCGGCGGCGGCGAGCACGAGCGCCGTGGCGCCCAGCAGGATCTTGCTAGAGCTCTTCTTCGGGGTCATGGGTCCGTTCCTTTGTGGTGTCTGCTGTGATGTCTGCGCCGATCGACGGACAGGACCCTAGCCGGCGCCTGTCGCAGAGATGTACCGGCGACCCCGGGAAAGGGTCGCAAGCCGTCGCGCCCGTCGGGGCTTGCGACAGACGGTTACACTTTTGCCCTGCGGCGCGCGGCCGGCGGCGGCAGAATGGCGCCCGAATGGAGAGCGAAGCCCACATCCTGGTGGTCGACGACCACCGCGAGATCCGCGATGCGCTGGCCAAATACCTGACGCGCCACGGCTACCGCGTCAGCACGGCGGACGGCGCCGCGGCAGCCCGGCGCCTGCTGGAAACGGCGGCGGTCGACCTGGCCGTGGTCGACATCATGATGCCGGGCGAAGACGGCCTGAGCCTGACCCGCGACCTGCGCGCGCGCGCGAACGAAAAAGGCGGAGCGCTGCCGGTGGTGCTGCTGACCGCGGTGGCGGAGGAGACCGACCGCATCGTCGGCCTGGAGTTGGGCGCCGACGACTACGTCACCAAGCCCTGCAACCCGCGCGAGCTGCTGGCCCGCATCAAGGCGGTGCTGCGCCGCACCCACAGCCTGCCGCCGCAGCGCGCGCCCGCCGTGGCGGAAAGCGGCCGGCTGCGCTTCGCCGGCTGGACCTTCGACCCGGCGCGGCGCGAGCTGATCGCAGCCGACGGTACGGCGGTGCCGCTGTCGACCGGCGAGTTCCTGCTGCTCTCGGTCTTCCTGGCCCGGCCGCACCGGGTGCTCAGCCGCGAGCAGCTTCTCGACCTGACGCGCGGGCGGGCGGCGCAACCCTTCGACCGGGCGATCGACAACCAGGTCAGTCGCCTGCGCCGCAAGATCGAACCGGACCCGAAACGGCCCAGCCTGATCGTCACCCACTGGGGCGGCGGCTACGCCTTCGCCGCCGACGTGGAAGCCGAGGGCGCCCGGGAGACGCCGGCATGAGCACGCCGCGCGCCGCACGCCGCCTGCGGTTCTGGCCGCAGAGCCTGGCGGGCCAGCTCGTCGCCCTGCTGCTGTTGGCGCTGGTCGGCAGCCAGCTCGTCGCCGGCCTGCTGTTCCTCGGCGAGCGGCGCGACGCCCTGCTGGCGGTGCAGCGCGACCACATCCTGGCGCGCACCGCCACGGCGGCGCGGCTGCTGGCGGCCAGCGCGCCGCAGCGGCACGCCGAGGTATTGGCCGCGGCCTCCTCGCGCGAGCTGCGCTTCGCCCTGGCGCCGGGCAGGCGCGGGGAGAGCGGACTCGGCGAGGTGGGGCGCGGCGAGATGGGCCGGCTCGAGCGCCGTCTGGCCGGCGAGCTGGCCGGGCTGCTGCAGGGCACGCCGGCGGGGCCGCCGCACGTCGAGCTGCGGCCGCTGGGCGCGCCGCCGCGCCTGGGCCTGCGCCTGGCGGTGCCGCTGGAGGGGGTCGGCTGGCTGACCGCCGAGACCCAGGGCCCCTTGCGCCCGCGCGGGCTGGCCGCCCCGGCGGTGGCGGCGCTGCTGGTTTCGGCGCTCGCCGTGGTGCTGGTCACCGTGGTCACGGTGCGCCGCGTCACCCGGCCGCTGCGCCGCCTGGCCGACGCCGCCGAGTCCTTCGGACGCGGCGAGCCGGGCGCGCCGCTGGAGGTCGAGGGTCCGGCCGAGGCGCGGCGCACCATCGCCGCCTTCAACGAGATGCGCGCGCGGGTGCGCCGCTTCCTGGACGACCGGGTCGCCCTGCTGGCGGCGATCAGTCACGACCTGCGCACGCCGATCACCGCCCTGCGCCTGCGCGCCGAGCTGGTCGAGGACGCCGAGACCCGCGAGAAGATGCTGGCGACGCTGGAGGAGCTGCAGCGCATGGTCGAGGCGACGCTGCACTTCGCCCGCGCCGAGGCGGCGGCCGAACCGACCCGGCGCACCGACCTCGCCGCCCTGGTCGAGGCGCTGGTCGCCGACTTCGCCGAGACCGGCCGGCCGGCGACTTACGCCGGCCCCGACAGCCTGACCGCCGAGCTGCGGCCGGACGCCGTGCGCCGCCTGCTGCGCAACCTGATCGACAACGCCCTGACCTACGGCCAGGAAGCCGAAGTGACGCTGCAGCGAACGGACGGCGGCGTCGAGATCCGCGTCGACGACCGCGGCCCCGGCATCGCGCCGGAGCAGCGCGAGCGCGTCTTCGACCCCTTCGCCCGCCTGGAGTCTTCCCGGAGTCGCGAGACCGGCGGCGTCGGCCTCGGCCTGTCCATCGCCCGCTCGCTCGCCCGCAGCCACGGCGGCGACGTCACCCTGCACACCGCCCCCGGCGGCGGCCTGCGCGCCAAGGTGACCCTGCCGCTGGGGTGAGGGGCGGGGGCCGGCGGCTTGACCGGTCGCGCCCGCGCCAAGACGTTACATGAAACGGCTTCGGAGATCTGCGATATGGGCCAGTCCGTCACTGCGCGCGTGCGCAAGCGCCGGGACGCGCTGCGGGCGCAGGGGCTGCGTCCGGTGCAGATCTGAGTTCCGGATGCCCGTCGGCCCGGCTTCGACGCCGAATGCCGACGGCAGTCGCGAGTCGTGGCTGCCGCCGATCGCGGGGATCCCGAGCTGCTCGGCTTCCTCGACGATGCCGCGGCCGAGATCCAAGACGATGGAGCCGCATGAGGCGCGGCGACCTGGTGACGGTCGCGCTGTCCGGCGACTTCGGCAAGCCACGACCCGCCGTCGTCGTGCAGTCCGACCTGTTTTCCGAGACGGCGACCGTCACGCTCGCCCTCGTCGCGGGCACCCGCGTGGACTCGCCGCTCTTGAGGCTGGATGGCGAGCCGCATGAAACGACTGGCCTGCGCAAGCCCTCGCAGATCATGATCGACAAGATCGTCACCGTGCGTCGCGAAAGGGTCGGCGCCGCGATCGGTCGGCTGGACGATGCGCGGCTCGTCGAGGTCAACCGTGCCCTGGCGCTGTTTCTCGGGATCGCCTGAGCGGAGCCCTACTCCATCACCCGGCCGATGCGTTTTTCGATGGCCTCCCAGACGAGTGCCGAGAGGTTGGTCTCGTCGAAGCGGTCGATCTCCTGGATGCCGGTCGGGCTGGTGACGTTGATCTCGGTCAGGTAGTCGCCGATCACGTCGATGCCGACGAAGATCAGGCCCTGTTCGCGCAGGGTCGGGCCGAGGGCGTGGCAGATTTCCAGGTCGCGCGCGCTCAGCTCGGCCCTTTCCGCGCGCCCGCCGACGTGCATGTTGGAACGCGCCTCGCCCTTGGCCGGCACGCGGTTGATGGCGCCGGCCGGCTCGCCGTCGACCAGGATGATGCGCTTGTCGCCCTGGCGGACTTCCGGGAGATAGCGCTGGACGATGATCGGCTCGCGGTAGAGCTGGGTGAAGAGCTCCAGCAGAGCGTTCAGGTTCTCGTCCTCGGGCGCCAGGTGGAAGACGCCGGCGCCGCCGTTGCCGAACAGCGGCTTCACGATGATGTGGCCGTGCGCCTCGCGGAAGGCGACGATCTCCGCCTTGTCGCTGGCGATCAGGGTCGGCGGCATCAGGTCGGGAAAGTGGGCGACGAAGAGCTTCTCCGGCGCGTTGCGCACGCTCGCCGGGTCGTTGACCACCAGGGTGCGCGGGTGGACGTGCTCCAGCAGGTGGGTGGCGGTGATGTAGGCCATGTCGAAGGGCGGGTCCTGGCGCATCAGCACGACGTCGACGCCGGCCAGGTCGAGCCGTTCGAAGCCGCCCAGGACGTAGTGGTCGCCGCGCTGGCGCTTGACCCGCAGCCGGCGCGCGCGCGCCGTCAGGCGGCCGTGGTGGAAGCTCAGGTCCTGCGGCAGGTAGTGCCAGAGCGCATGGCCGCGCGCCTGCGCCTCCAGCGCCAGCGCAAAGGTGCTGTCGGCCTCGATGTCGATCGCCTCGATGGGGTCCATCTGGATGGCAACGGCAAGGGACATGGCTCGGCGGCTCCGCGCTGACTGGGGTTTCCGTCAGGTACCACCGCGCGGGCGGCAGCGGAAGGCCGCCGCAAGACCAGGTCAGTTGAGCTGACCGCGCAACTGGCGCAGCAGCTCGTTGGCCTGCTGGCGCTCGCCGCCGAGCGGGGCGAGCTCGAGGTAGTGCTCCAGGCTGACGATGGCGGCGCGCAGGTTGGAGAGGTGGGCGTGCAGCAGCCCGGCCTCGCGCCACAGGCCGTGCCGGTCGGGGGCGAAGAGCAGCATCGACTCGACGATCTCCAGCGCCTGCTCGGGCCGATGTTCGCGCAGGTGCCGGAGCTTCAGGTTGTTCTGCAGGCGCAGCAGGATTTCGCGGTTGCCGACCGGCGCGTAGTGCTCCGGCTTCAGCTCGGCCTCGACCCCGGCCAGCACCTTCAGCAGGTCGCGCAGGTCGCTGGCCTGCAGCTCGCGCAGCTCGTTGAAGGGGTCGGCGACGATGCGCCCCGCGCCGGCCTGGAACTGCAGCAGGAAGTGGCCGGGGAAGGCCAGGCCGGCGACGTCCCAGCCCTGGGCGCGCGCGGTGTGGACGGCCAGGATGCCGAGCGCCACCGGCAGGCCGCGACGGCGGTCGATCACCCGCATCAGGTTGCCGTTCTGCAGGTCGTCGTAGGTCTCCTCGTCGCCGGCGTAGCCGTACTTCTCGAAGATCACCCGGCGCAGGGTCGCCAGCCGCCCGGCCAGCTCGCTTTCCGCCGCCTGCTGCGACGACAGCTCGGCGGCGTCGCGCGCCAGCAGCGAGAGGTGGTGGCGGTAGCGCTCGAGCGGCAGCCTCGGCTGGTCGAGGGCGGCCAGCAGCAGCGCCGTGTCGGCGATGTCGATCGCCGCGTCGGGCAGGCCGCCGACCCGGCGCAGGGCGGACTCCACGTCCTGCCGGCCGCTGGCGAGCGACCAGGTCACGGGCGCCTCCGAGCGCGTATCCGCAGGTCCGACCCAAGGTGCATGACGCTCAGGAGAGTAAGCCGCGCGGCGAAAATTGCCAGCGAAGGCCGCTGCCTTCATGGCCGCCAGGCGTCGGGCAGGTGGCGCGGCACGCGGCCGGGCGCCAGCAGCAGGGCGTCGAAGCGCACCTCCAGTCCGGCCAGGTCCGGGCGCCTGGCCAGCCAGACCGCCGCGGCACGGGCGATGCGCTGGCGCTGGCGCGCGGTGATCGCCTCGGCCGCCGTCTCCAGGCTGGCGCGGCGTTTGACCTCGACCACCGCCAGCACGCGGCCGCGGCGCGCCACCAGGTCGAGCTCGCCGCCGGGCAGGCGCAGGTCGCGCGCCAGGATGCGATAGCCCTTGAGGCGCAGCCACCAGGCCGCCAGCGCCTCGGCGCTGCGCCCGGCGCCGTAGGCGGCGCGGCGGGACTCGGCATCGCGCATCTCAGTCGCCGTCGCCGGATAGCGCCAGGGCGCGGGCATAGACCTGCCGGCGCGGCAGGCCGGTGGCCGCCTGCACCGCCTTGACCGCGTCCTTCACGCTGGCCTCGGCGGCGAGCGCGCGGCGCAAGTGCGCGTCCAGCTCCTCCGCGCCCACCGCCGCCGCCTCTGCGGGCGGCCCGACGACGACGACCAGCTCGCCCTTCGGCGTCTCCTGCGCGGCATAGGCGGCGGCGAGCGCGCCCAGGTCGCCGCGGCGCACCTCCTCGAACAGCTTGGTCAGCTCGCGGCCGACCGCCGCCGGCCGGTCGCCGCCCAGCACCGCGGCCATGTCGGCCAGGCTCCCGGCCAGCCGCTGCGGCGCCTCGAACAGCACCAGCGTGGCCGGCAGGCGCGCCAGCTCCTCCAGCCAGCGGCGGCGGGCGGCCGAGCGCGGCGGCGCAAAGCCGGCGAAGCAGAAACGGTCGGTCGGCAGGCCGGCGGCGGTCAGGCCGGCGAGCAGCGCCGAGGCGCCGGGGATCGGGATCGCCCGAATGTCCGCGGCGATCGCCTCGCGCACCAGCTTGTAGCCGGGATCGGAGATCAGCGGCGTGCCGGCGTCGCTGACCAGCGCCACGCTCTCGCCGCGATGCAGCGCTTCGATCAGTTTCGGTCGCATGCGCTGCGCGTTATGCTCATGGTAGGGGACGAGGCGGCGATCGGGCCGGTCGAGGCCATAGGCCTGCAGCAGACGGCGGGTGTGGCGCGTATCCTCGCAGGCGATCAGGTCGGCGCGCGCCAGCACGGCGAGCGCGCGCAGGGTGACGTCGGCGAGATTGCCGATCGGGCAGGCGACCAGGTAGAGGGCCGGCTCCAGCGGCTGCAGCCGGGTCGTCACCTGCAGCAGCCCGTCGGCCGCGCCGTTTGCGGGAGCAACGCCCTCCGACGCGTCGGACGGGTCAACAGCGGGAGTGGACCGTGATCGTTTCATCTGCGCTCTTCTTCGGCCCACGCCGGCTCGGATCCCGGTGCGGCATTTGGCGTCTTGCCGGTGCCGGCCTGCTCGCCCTCGCGCTGGCGGCCTGCACCCAGCCGGATGATGCCGCACCCCAGACCGGCGCACAAACGCCGGCCGGGCCGGTCGTCGAGGCGCCGGCGCCCGAGCCGGCGCCGCCGCCCGCGCCGCCGCGTGCGCCGGGCGAGGCCAAGGTGGCGCTGCTGCTGCCGCTGACCGGCCAGCGCGGGGAGCTGGGCCAGGCGCTGCTCAATGCCGCGCAGATGGCGCTGTTCGACGTCGGCGGGCCCGCCTTCGAGCTGACCGTGCACGACACCGCCGGCACGCCCCAGGGCGCCGAGCGCGCCATGGCCGAGGCGCTGGGCGGTGGGGGCGACCCGGGGGCCGACCTGATCCTGGGGCCGCTGTTCTCCACCTCGGTGGCCGCCGCGGCGCCGCGCGCGCGCAGCGCCGGCGTGCCGGTGATCTCCTTCTCCAACGACCGGACGGTGGGCGGACGCGGCGTCTGGACCGTGGGCCTCGCGCCGGCGGCGCAGGTCGAGCGCATCCTGGACTACGCCACGCGCCAGGGGCTGACCCGCTTCGCCGCGCTGGCGCCGCGCAACCCCTATGGCGACGCCGTGCTGAGCGCGCTGCAGCAGGCCGCCCAGCGCTACGGCGGGCGGGTCGCCCAGGTGGCGACCTACGACCCCTTCGCCGCCGCCGACGCCGGGCCGGTCGTGCAGCAGTTGGCGCGCGCGCGGGCCAGCTACGACGCGGTGCTGGTGCCGGCGGGCGGCACCGAGCTGCTCAGCCTGGCCTCGCTGATGCCCTTCTACGACATCGACCCGGCGGAGATTCGGTATCTCGGCACGGCGCTGTGGGAGGATCCCAGCCTGGGGCGCGAGGCGGCGCTGGCCGGCGGCTGGTTCGCCGCGCCGGACCGCGGCGCCTGGCTGCGCTGGGCGCAGCGCTACGAGGATCTCTACGGCGAGCCGCCGCCGCGCCTGGCCTCGCTGGCCTACGACGCCACCGCCCTGGCCGCGGTGCTGGCGCGCGAGGCCGGCCGCCAAGGCGCTGCGCCCGACTACGCCGCCGAGGACCTCACCAAGCCGAGCGGCTTCGCCGGGGTCGACGGCATCTTCCGGCTGCTGGCCGACGGCAGCGCCGAGCGCGGCCTGGCCGTTCTGGAGCTGCGCCGCGACGGCCTGGAGCTGCGCGAAGCGGCGCCGCGCAGCTTCCAGCAGATCGGCTCCTGAGCGCGGGACGGAACAGGGTCGAGACTGGGCCTGCAGGCGCAGTCTCCCACGGTCTCTCTCAGGCGTTCTGCCCGCCCGGCGTCGGGGCCGCCGCCGGCGCCTGAGGCGCGGCCGTGGCCTGTCCCGTCTGACCCTGGGCCTTGCGCTGCTGGTAGAGCTTGGCGAAGTCGAGGCTGCCGATCATCACCGGCGGGAAGCCGCCGTCGCGCACCACGTCGGAGACCACGCGGCGGGCGAAGGGGAACAGCATGCGTGCGCCGTCGATCGCCAGCACCGCTTCGACCTCGTCCTCCTGCACGTGGTCGCCGACGCTCATCAGGCCGGCGTAGTCCAGCTCGACGACGAAGGCGGTGTGCTGCTCGACCTTGGCGTTCAGGGTGAACTTCAGGCCGAGCTCGAACAGGCGCTCCTGGATGCGGCGGATCGGCAGCTCGATGCGCAGGTCGACCTGCGGCTGGGTCTTCATCTGGGCGTAGATCTGCGGCGCGTTGGGGTTCTCGAAGGAAAGGTCGCGCACGTACTGGGTGTGCACCGTCAGCAGCCCCTGCGGCTGGCCCTGCGCCGCACCCGTCCCGCCGCCGGTTTGGCCCCCCGTCTGATTGTCGCTCATGCCGCTCGTGCCTCGCTCGTCTCGACCCGGAGATAAGGTGACGCGGAGCTAGCACGCCCCGGCGCGGCAGACAAGGCGGGCGCAGACAAGGCGGGCGCAGACGAAGCGCGGCGCAGAGACCGTTTTGGACTGCGCGGTCAGCGCCGGCCGGCGTCGTCCGCTCCGGGGTCCGATCCCGAGCTGGGTCCGGAGCCGGACCCCGACCCGGGCGGCGTCACGTCGCGGTAGTCGCCCTCGATGGTGCCCGGCGGCGGCCGACGGCCCGGCGGCCCGGCGGCCCAGCCGCGGCCCGGCCGCTCCGGCGGCGCGACATCCGGATCCCAGGCCGTCTCGCCGTCGCCGGCGCCGTTGTCGCGCCGACCGGCCGGCCCCTCGGCGTAGACCCGCATCTCGGCGTGCGCCTGCACGTAGCGCCCGGCGGCGCGGCGCAGCAGGTCGCGCACCGGCGGCACGAACAGCAGCAGCCCGACGATGTCGGTGACGAAGCCGGGCGTCAGCAGCAGCGCGCCGGCGAAGACCAGGCAGATGCCGTCGAACAGCTCGCGCGCCGGCATCGTGCCGCGATCCATCTGTTCGCGCGCGCGCCGCGCCGTCGCCAGGCCCTGGGCGCGCAGCAGGCCGCTGCCGGCGATCGCCGTCAGCACCACGATCGCCAGGGTCGGCCACAGGCCGATCCAGCCGCCGACCTGGATGAAGACGGCGATCTCGATGAGCGGGACGGCGATGAAGGCCGCCAGCAGGATGAGACCCATTCTTGCCCTTTCTCCGCGGCTTTCTTATGTAGTGGGCACGAGGCCGATGCCGGGCAAGGGCCCCGCGGTCGCAGCGCCCGTCGCTGCGCCCCGGGGATCGATCGCGGCCCCGGTCGCAGACGACTCCAAGGTCGCAGCCGCCACCACGCCGACGAACCCTAGCCGTCAGGACCCTTTCATGGGCAACTCCCTGCTGGACATCATCATCCTCGGCGCCATCGCCGCCTTCCTGGTGTTTCGCCTGCGCAGCGTGCTGGGCAAGCGCACCGGCTTCCAGGGGGGGCGCGAGCACGACCCCTTCCATCAGGAGCAGATGCGCCGGCGCCAGCAGGAGCAGGGGCCGCAGGCGGACGAGGAGGGCGAGGACAAGGTGGTCCACCTGCCGGAGGGCCGCGGCGAGGGGCGCAAGGCCGAGCCGCCGATGCCCGACTTTGGCGACAGCCCGGCCGCCGCCGGCCTCACCCAGATCAAGCTGGCCGACCGCAGCTTCGAGCCCGACGAGTTCGTTCAGGGCGCCGGCGCCGCCTTCGAGATGATCGTCAACGGCTTCGCGCATGGCGACACTAAGGCGCTGCGCCCGCTGCTGTCCGACGACGTCTTCAGCGACTTCGCCGGCGCCATCGACGAGCGGCGCGAGCGCGAGGAGCGGCTGGAGACCACGCTGGTCGGCATCAAGAGCGCCGAGATCGTCGAGGCCGACCTGCGCGGCAAGACCGCCTTCGTCACCGTCAAGTTCGTCTCCGAGCAGGTCAACGTCACCTACGACAGCGAGGGCCGCGTGGTCGACGGCGACCCCAGCGCCGTCGAGACGATCACCGACATCTGGACCTTCGCGCGCAACACCCGCAGCCGCGACCCGAACTGGAGCCTGGTGGCCACCGCCGCTCAGACCTGAGCGGCCTGCGGCCGTTCCGCTCCCCGAGGTGGACGTCCCGACATGCGCCTGGGCGCCGCGCCGTTCCTTCGTCGCCTGCTGACGCCGACCGCGGCGCTGGCGCTGGCCGCGTTGCTGATGGCCTGCGGCGAGGAGGCGGAGGAGGAGCGGGCCGAGGCCCCGCCCGAACCCGCCGTCGAGGCGCCGGCGCCGGACGCGCCGAGCGGCGTGGCGGACGCGCCGCCCGTCCTGCTGCACCCCGTCGACTTCGCCGCGCTGCCCGGCTGGCGCGACGACGATCTGGCCGCCGCGCTGCCGGCGATGCGGCGGAGCTGCCAGCGCCTGTTGAGGCGCGAGGACGCCGCCCCGGTCGGCCCCGCCCTGGAGGGCGGCGCGGCGCTGGGCGGCACGGTCGCCGACTGGCGCGCGCCCTGCGAGGCGCTGGAGTTGGTCGGGCCGGACTACGCCCGCGGCTTCTTCGAGGACTGGTTCCGCCCCTACGCCCTCAGCGACCCGGGCGACGACACCCCCGAGGTCGGCCTGATCACCGGCTACTACGAGGCCGAGCTGGAGGCCAGCCCGACCCGCCGGGACGGCTACGAGGTGCCGATCTACGGCGTGCCGGAGGACCTGGTCAGCGTGCGCCTGCGCGACTTCCGCGCCGACCTGCCGCCGGAGCGCCTGATCGGCCGGGTCGAGCAGGGCCGCCTGGTGCCCTATCACGCCCGCGCGGACATCGAGGCCGGCGCGCTCGACGGCCGGGCCGAGCCGATCCTCTGGGCGCGCGATGCGGTCGACCTGCACGTGCTGCACATCCAGGGCTCCGGCCTCGCCACCCTGCCGGACGGCCGGCGCCTGCGCATCGGCTTCGCCGAGTCCAACGGCCGGCCCTTCGTCGGCGTCGGCCGGGTGATGCTGGATCGCGGCCTGGTCGAGCCCGGCCAGGGCTCGATGCAGGCGATCCGCGCCTGGCTGAAGGACAACCCCGAGCAGGCGCAGGAGATCATGCGCGCCAATCCGCGCTACATCTTCCTGCGCCCGATCGAGGGCGCGCTGGCCGACGGCCCCGGGCCGATCGGCGCGCTCGGCGTGCCCTTGACGCCCGGCCGCTCGCTCGCCGTCGACGGCGACCTGCTGCCGCTCGGCGCGCCGGTCTGGCTCGACACCACCCGCCCCGGTCCCGACGCCACGCCGCTGCGCCGCCTGATGATCGCCCAGGACGTCGGTAGCGCCATCAAGGGCGCGGTGCGCGGCGACTTCTTCTGGGGCACCGGCGAGGCGGCGCTGGAGGAGGCCGGCCGCATGGCCGAGGAAGGCCGCACCTGGCTGCTGCTGCCCAAGACCGTCGCCGACCGCCGCGACGCCACCGGGTGAGGCGGCGTCCGTCGTTCGGGCTTTGCGGACCGCCGTCGGTTGCGCTCTACTGCCGTCCGGTTCGCTTGACGCAGGCGTTTCGGGGCGAGGGGCGGTGACGGCGAAGGAGGCAGGGTCGCGGGCAGCCGCCGAGGCGGCGGCGGAGCCGACCGAGGAGACGGTGGCCGCCTTCGTCGCGGACTGGCGGGCGAGCGCTGCCGGCGAGCGCGCCAACGCCCAGTCCTTCCTGATCGGGCTGTGCGACCTGCTGGGCGTCGCCCGGCCCGAGGGGCTGCGGCCCGGCGGCGAGAACGCCTACGTCTTCGAGCGCCCGGTGCGCGCCTACCGCACCGACATCGAGGCGACGCGCGCCAACTTCATCGACCTCTACAAGCGCGGCTGTTTCGTCCTGGAGGCGAAACAGGGCAGCGACGCGCACACCTCGGGCGTCGGCAAGCGCGGCACCGCCGGCTGGGACACCCGGATGCGCGCCGCGCGCAACCAGGCGGAGCGCTACGCCAAGGCGCTGCACGACGAGGACGAGCCCTGGCCGCCCTTCCTGGTGGTCGCCGACATCGGCCACGTCTTCGAGCTCTATGCCGACTTCAGCCAGTCGGGCAAGACCTACCTGCCCTATCCCGACCCTGGCGCCCACCGGCTCTACCTGGAGGATCTGCACGACCCGGCGGTGCGCGGCCTGCTGCGCGCGCTGTGGGACGATCCCCTGTCGCTCGACCGCAGCCGACAAGCCGCCAAGGTCACGCGCGAGATCGCCGACAAGCTCGCTCGCCTGGCCAAGGTGCTGGAGACCCGCCATCCGGCCGAGCAGGTCGCCCAGTTCCTGATGCGCTGCCTCTTCACCATGTTCGCCGAAGATGTCGGGCTGCTGGCGGACAAGGGCTTCACCCGCCTGCTGCAGGCGCGGCGCGGCGAGCCGAAGGTGTTGCAGCGCTCGCTGGAGTCGCTCTGGCGCACCATGAACACCGGCGGCTTCGACAGCTTCCTGGGCGCCGACGTCGCGGTCTTCAACGGCGGTCTGTTCCAGGACTGCGGCGTGCTGCCGCTCGGCCCCGGCGAGATCGACCTGCTGCTGGAGGCGGCCGAGGCCGACTGGCGCGAGGTCGAGCCGGCGATCTTCGGCACCCTGCTGGAGCGCGCCCTCGACCCGCGCGAACGCCACAGCCTGGGCGCCCACTACACGCCGCGCGCCTATGTCGAGCGGCTGGTGCTGCCGACCTTGGTGGAGCCGCTGCGCGCCGCCTGGGAGGACGTGCGGGTCGCCGCCGACCGGCGCCTGGCCGACGGCGACCGCCCTGGCGCCGTCGCCGAGGTCAAGGGCTTCCACCGCCGCCTCTGCACCACCCGCGTGCTCGACCCGGCCTGCGGCTCCGGCAACTTCCTCTACGTCGCGCTGGAGCACCTGAAGCGCCTGGAGGGCGAGGTGCTGAACGCCCTGGAGGAGCTGGGCGACACCCAGCCCGACCTCTTCGCCGTCGACCCCAAGCAGTTCCTCGGGCTGGAGCTGAACCCGCGCGCCGCGGTGATCGCCGAGATGGTGCTGTGGATCGGCTACCTGCAATGGCACTTCCGCACCCGCGCCCGGCGCCAGCTTCCCAGCCCCGTGCTGAAGGCCTACGGCAACATCGAATGCCGCGACGCGGTGTTGGATTGGGACGCGGTCGAGCTGGTGCGCGATGCCAAGGGCCGGCCGGTCACCCAGTGGGACGGGATCTCCAGGAAGATCCACCCGGTCACCGGCAAGGAGGTGCCGGACGAGTCCAAGCAGGTCGAGCAGACGCGCTACCGCAATCCCAAGCCCGCCGCCTGGCCGGAGGCCGAGTACCTCGTCGGCAACCCGCCCTTCATCGGCAACTGGCGCATGCGCGGCGAGCTCGGTTCCGGCTATGTCGAGGCGCTGCGCAAGACCTACGGCCAGGTGCCGGAGTCCGTCGACTACGTGATGTACTGGTGGCACAAGGCGGCCGAGCTGGTGCGCACGGGCAAGGCCAGGCGCTTCGGCCTGATCACCACCAACTCCCTGCGCCAGAGCTTCGCGCGCCGGGTGATCGCCCACCACCTGGAGGCCCGGAAGCCCCTGTCGCTGGGCTTCGCCATCCCCGACCACCCCTGGGTCGACGCCGCCGACGGTGCCGACGTGCGCATCGCCATGACCGTCGGCCTGCCGGGCGAGGCGGAGGGCATGCTCTTGACCGTCGAGGCCGAGCGGCCGGGACACGAGGAAGGCACTCGCGAGATTTCCTTCCGCCGCCGGACCGGCCGCATCCATCCCGACCTCAGCATCGGCCCCAACGTCGCCGCGGCGGTGCCGCTGAAGGCCAACGACGGGCTCTGTTCGCCCGGCGTCAAGCTGCACGGCAGCGGCTTCATCGTGACGCCGGAGCAGGCCGCCGCGCTCGGCCTCGGCCGCCGGCCGGGGCTGGAGCGCCACATCCGCCCCTACCGCAACGGCCGCGACCTGACCGCCACGCCCCGCGGCGTCATGGTGATCGATCTGTTCGGCCTTTCAAGCGCGGAAGTGCGGGAGAGGTACCCTGAGGTCTTTCAACATTTGCTCGTAAACGTAAAGCCGGAACGAGACCATAACGCGGAGAAGTATAGGCGGGAGAATTGGTGGCTCTTCGGTCGGAAGAATACGGAACTTCGCTCAGCGCTTGCCGGACTTCCGCGCTACGTCGCCACCGTCGAAACGGCGAAGCATCGGGTCTTCCAGTTCCTCGACATCGCCATTCTGCCGGACAACATGTTGGTCAACATCGCCCTGAGCGACGCTTTCGCGCTAGGCGTGCTCTCCAGCCGCACCCACGTCGTCTGGGCCTTGGCGGCAGGTGGTCGGCTCGGCGTGGGCAACGATCCGCGCTACAACAAGACCCGCTGCTTCGATCCTTTTCCCTTCCCCGACGCGAGCGAGGCGCAGGCCGCGGACATCCGCGAGCTGGGCGAGCGGCTGGACGCCTTCCGGAAGGAGCGGCAGGCGGCGCACCCCGGGCTGACCCTGACCCAGATGTACAACGTGCTGGCGGCGCTGCGCGCCGGCCGCGCGCTGAGCGACGGGGAGCGGGAGATCCACGACATGGGCCTGGTCTCGGTGCTCGAGGAGATCCACGAGCGGCTGGACGCCGCCGTCGCCGCCGCCTACGGCTGGCCGGCGGACCTGTCGGAGAGCGAGATCCTGGCGCGGCTGGTCGCGCTCAACCGGGCGCGGGCCGAGGAGGAGGCGCGAGGGAGAATCCGCTGGCTGCGCCCCGACTTCCAGAACCCGCAGGGCCGCGCCCAGGCCACCGCCGCGGCCGAGGCCAAACTGGAGCTGGGCGAGGCGGCGCTCGCCGCCGCCGGCCAGGCCGCCTGGCCGAAGAGCCTGCCGGACCAGGTGCAGGCGCTGCGCGCCGCGCTTACCGACCTCGAACGCCCGGCGACGCCGGAGGAGCTGGCCCGCCGCTTCAAGCGCGCCAGGCGGCGCGAGGTGCAGGGCCTGCTGGAGACCCTGGCGGCGCTCAACCACGCGCGCGAGACCGAGGGCCGCTACATCGCGGCCTGACTTGGCCCCTGCCGTTCAGCCGGTCCACTCCGCCGCCGCCCCGAAATTGCCTCGGTCGGCGGCCGTTTTGGTTATTCCCTCGTTAACCCTTCATTTGTTATGGCTCGTATGAGTTTGGGGGCCGCCGTCGGCTGGATCGCCGGGGGCGGAGCAGAGGGGAACCGAGGGATCCGGGGGACCACGGGGATTTTTGGGAGAGACGAGACGATGACGGAGACCACTCCGCCCGAAGGCGAAGCCTGTGCCTGCGGCGGCAGCCGCCGCAACTTCCTCGCCAGCCTGGCCGGCGCCGCCGCCCTGGGCCTGGCCGGCGGCCTGATCTTCAAGCCCACCGCCGCCTTCGCCGGCCGTCCGCGCGAGCTGGCCTTCCACAACCTGCACACCGGCGAGACCCTGCAGGAGGTCTACTGGGCCGACGGCGACTACCACCGCGAGGGCCTGCAGCGGATCAACCACATCCTGCGCGACTGGCGCACCGGCGACGTCGAGCGGATGGACCCGGAGCTGCTGGACCTGCTCTACAGCCTGCAGGCGACGGTGGACTCGCGCGCGCCCTTCCACGTCATCTCCGGCTACCGCTCGCCGAAGACCAACGCCAAGCTGGCCTCCAAGTCCTCGGGCGTGGCGCGCAAGTCGTTCCACATGCGCGGCATGGCGATCGACATCGCGCTGCCCGACCGCGACCTGGTGGCCCTGCGCGACGCCGCCTGGGGCATGCAGCGCGGCGGCGTCGGCTACTACGCCAAGTCCGGCTTCATCCACGTCGACACCGGGCGCGTGCGCCGCTGGAACTTCTGAGCGGCCCCGCGAGGCGGCCCCGCGAGGCGGCGGGCGCGTCACCTGCGGCCGGGAGCCCGCCGCCGGGTCGGCGCGTTGCGGGCGAGCTGCAGCAGCGCCTCGGCGCAGACCGCCCGCTCGGGCAGGCCGCTGCGCTTGCAGGCGGCCTCGGCCTCCAGCAGGCGGGTCAGGGCGCGGCCCAGCCAGGCCGGCGGCCAGGCCCGCGCCTGGGCCAGGAAGGCCTCCTTCACCTTCCAGAAGACCGGCGGGCGCATCTGCCGCAGCACCCCCTCCGCATCGCGCCCCTGGGCGAGCCCCGCCGCCGCCAGGTGGAGCTGCTGGAAGTGGCGCGAGACGGCGCGCAGCACGCCGACCGGGCTGGTGCCCTCGTCGAAGCTGCGGGCGAGCGCGCGCTCCAGCGCCGCCGCGTCGCCGCGGCCGACGGCGTAGGCGACGTCCTGCAGCGACAGCGCGGCGGTGTCGCCGACCACCGCCGCCGCCTCGGCCAGGCCGACCCGGGTGTCGCCGCCCATGTAGGTGACCAGCTTGTCCAGCTCGCTGCGCGAGACCAGGCGATCGCCGCCCAGGTTGGCGGCCAGGTAGGCGCTGGCGTCAGGCTCGGCGCTCAGGCCGGCCGCCCCCAGCACCTCGTCGATCAGCCTGGGCAGGTCGCGCCCCTCGTCGCGGTAGCAGGCGACGGCCGCGGCGGCGGCGTGGCCCTCGGCCAGGCGCACCAGCTTGGAGGAGCGGGCCGAGCCGAGGTCGCCGGCCTCCAGCACCACCAGCGCCTCGCCGGGCAGCGCGGCGAGGAAGGGCTCCAGCCACTTCGCATCGTCGTTGGTCAGATCGCGCAAACGCACCACGCGCCGCCCGCCGGTCAGCGCCAGCGCGGCCGCTTCGTCGGTGAGCAGGGCAGGGTCGTCGCGGACCTGCTTGGGCATCAACTCGGCCAGGCGGAAGGGGTCGTCGGCGGCGCCTAGCACGGCGCGCGTCGCCGCCCGGGCGCGCTCGCGCACCAGCCCCTGGTCCGGGCCATAGAGCAACAGGACGCGCAAGGCGGCGTCCGGGTTGGCGCAGAGCGCGTCGGCGCGGGCGGGCTGGACCTTCACGGCGGTCCTCCGGACGGGGGATGACTGACGGGGGGCGGCTGACGGGGGGCGGCTGACGGGGGCGGCTACTCGCCGATGTAGAGCTTGCGCGCCAGGGTGCCGTCGGCGCGCGCCTCGATGAACCAGGAGGCCAGGCGCTGGCGGATGCGTCGCGCCGCCTCCTCGAGCGCGCGCTCGCGCGCGTCCACCTCGGCGCGGCGCGTGGCGTACTCGGACTCGCCGATGTTGTAGGCGCTCAGCGACGTGACCTGGCCGCCCACCAGGCCGACCTGCGGAAACCTGGCCAGGACCACGTTGTAGTTGGCGTTGACGATCAGCAGGGCGCGGCTCGCCGTGGCGTCGATCTGAAGCTGGCTGGCGCCCACCGACTCGGTGACCGTGGCGTCCAGGCGGTAGGCCGGATTGGCCGGCACGCCGGCGGGCGTGAGCTGGTTGCGCAGGGCGTTGTGCAGGATCTGGCCGCTGCGGTCGGGGATCGGCGAGACGGCGATCGCCCGCAGGTCGTCCGACGCCTGGTAGCTGTCGAGCGGACCCTCCGGATCGAACTTCCCGTAGAGCGGCCGCGCCCGGCAGCCGGGCAGCAGCAGCGCCGCGCCGCCGAGCAGGGCGGTGGCGAGCAGGCGGCGGCGGAACGGGTCCATGCGCTCAGACCACCAGGTTGACGATGCGGTTCGGCACGACGATGACCTTGCGCGGCGCCTGTCCTTCGATCGCCCGTCGCACCGCCGGATCGGCCAGGGCGGCGGCCTCGGCGGCGGCCTTGCCGGCGTCGCGCGGCAGCTCGATGGTGGCGCGCTTCTTGCCGTTGATCTGCACCGCCAGCGTCACCGACTCCTCGACCAGCAGCGCGGCCTCGGCGTCCGGCCAGGCGGTCTGCGCCAGCGGGACCTCGTGGCCCAGGCGCTGCCACAGCTCCTCGGCCAGGTGCGGCATCATCGGCCCGGCCAGGCGCACCAGGGTCTCCAGCGCCTCGCGGCGCACCCAGGCGCCGGCCGCATCGCCGGCGGCGAAACCGCCCAGGGCGTTGGCGAACTCGTACAGCCGGGCGACCGCCTTGTTGAAGTGGAAGGCCTCGATGTCGCGGGTGACGCCGGCGATCGTCTTGTGGGTCTGGCGCCGCAGCTCCAGCGCCGGGCCGGCGATCTCCGCGGGCATCGCGGCGCCCGCCGGCGGCAGGCTGTCGAGGGCGCCGGTGACCAGGCGCCACAGGCGGTTGACGAAGCGCCAGGCGCCCTCGATGCCGGCGTCGGTCCACTCCATCTCGCGCTCTGGCGGCGAGTCCGACAGCATGAACCAGCGCGCCGTGTCGGCGCCGTAGGTCTCGATGATCGCCGCCGGGTCGACCGTGTTGCGCTTCGACTTCGACATCTTCTCGACGCGGCCCTCGGCGACCGCCCGCCCGTCGCGCGTCTGCAGGCCGCCGTCGGCGCCGCGCATCACCTCGCCCGGCTCGACCCAGGCGCCGTCCTCGGCGCGGTAGGTCGCGTGGGTGACCATGCCCTGGGTGAACAGCCCGGCGAAGGGCTCGGCCGCCTCGACATAGCCGAAGCGCTGCAGCGCCCGGGTGAAGAAGCGCGCGTAGAGCAGGTGCAGCACCGCGTGCTCGATGCCGCCGATGTACTGGTCGACCGGCAGCCAGTAGGCGGTGGCCTGCGGCTCCATCGGCGTCGCCGCGCGCGGCGAGCAGAAGCGCGCGAAGTACCAGGCGGAGTCGACGAAGGTGTCCATCGTGTCGGTGTCGCGCTCGGCCGGGCCGCCGCACCTCGGGCAGGCGACGTGGCGCCACTCCGGATGGTGCGCCAGCGGGTTGCCCGGCAGCTCGAAGGACACGTCCTCGGGCAGGGCGACCGGAAGCTGGTCGTCGGGCACCGGGACGGGGCCGCAGGTGCCGCAGTGGACGATCGGGATCGGGCAGCCCCAATAGCGCTGGCGCGAGACGCCCCAGTCGCGCAGGCGGAACTGGGTGGTGCCCTGGCCGGCGCCCAGCTCTTCCAGCCTGTCGATCGCCGCCCGTTTCGCCGCGGGAACCTCGAGCCCGTCGAGGAAGCGCGAATTGAAGATCGTCCCGTCGCCGACGAAGGCGTCCTCGCCGACCCGGAAGCCGGCGGGATCGGCCTCGGGCGGCAGCACCACCGGCGTGACGCTCAGGCCGTACTTGCGGGCAAAGTCAAGGTCGCGCTGGTCGTGCGCCGGGCAGCCGAAGATGGCGCCGGTGCCGTACTCCATCAGCACGAAGTTGGCGACGTAGACCGGCAGGCGCCACTCGGGGTCGAGCGGGTGGCGCACCGAGAGACCGGTCTTGTAGCCGCGCTTCTCCGCCGTCTCGATCGCCTCCTCCGAGGTGCCCAGGCGGTCGCATTCGGCGACGAAGGCGCGCAACTCGGCGTCGTGCTCGGCAAGGGCCGCGGTCAGCGGGTGGTGCGGGCTGAGCGCGCAGAAGCTGGCGCCGAACAGCGTGTCCGGCCGGGTGGTGAAGACTTCGAGCGACCCGAATGCCTCGGCGACGTCCGGCCCCTCCAGCGGGAAGAAGACGCGCGCGCCTTCGCTGCGGCCGATCCAGTTCGTCTGCATCAGCCGCACTTTGTCCGGCCAGCGCTCCATGCACTGCAGCTCGTCCAGCAACGCCTCGGCGAAGGCGGTGATCTTGAAGAACCAGCCGGGCAGCTTGCGCCGCTCGACCGGCGCGCCCGAGCGCCAGCCGCGCCCGTCGATCACCTGCTCGTTGGCCAGCACGGTGTGGTCGACCGGATCCCAGTTGACCCAGGTCTCCTTGCGGTAGACCAGGTCGTGCGCGAAGAACTCCAGGAACAGCTTCTGCTGCTGGGCGTAGTATTCGGGGTCGCAGGTGGCGAACTCGCGGCTCCAGTCCAGCGACAGTCCCATCGACTTGAGCTGCGCGCGCATCGCCGCGATGTTGCCGTAGGTCCACTGCGCCGGATGGACCTTGCGCTCCATGGCGGCGTTCTCGGCCGGCAGGCCGAAGGCGTCCCAGCCCATCGGGTGCAGCACGTTGAAGCCGCGCGCGCGCTTGTAGCGGGCGATCACGTCGCCGATCGTGTAGTTGCGCACATGGCCCATGTGGATGCGCCCCGAGGGGTAGGGGAACATCTCCAGGACGTAGTACTTCTCGCGGCCCGCCTCCTCGCACGCGCGGAAACAGTCGGCCGCGGCCCAGGCCTGCTGCCACTTGGCCTCGATCTCTTTCGCGTTGTAACGGCTCATTCGCTCGGTGCTTCTCGGCCTTCGGGCCTGGCCAGGGAGTGGGGCGGCGCTATTGCAGGGCGGCGATGCGCAGCTCGCGCGCGCGGGTCAGGATGGCGTTCTCCAGGTCGACCCCCGTCGCGTCGCCGACCGGCGCGTCCTGCCAGCTGCTGCCGTTCTCGACCTGGCGGAACACCGTGGCGCGCACGCCGTCGGCGCGCAGGTCGCGGCCGAGGATGAAGACGTTGACCTTGAAGCGCTCGTCCGGGCTCTCCGGCGGCGAATACCAGTCGGTGATGATGACGCCGCCGAAGGGGTCGGCCGAGGACAGCGGCATGAAGGAGACCGTGTCCAGCGAGGCGCGCCACAGGAAGGCGTTCACCCCGATCCCGCTGCCGCCGGGATCGCCCTCCGGCTGGCCCGAGCCGCCGAAGAGGTCGAGGCCGTCGGGCCCGAAGACGCTGCCTTCCGAGGCCACGTCGTAGGCGTCGTCGCCGGTCTCGCGCCGGTCGTCGTCGGGATAGATGGTGCGCTGGTCGCCGCCGCCGCAGCCGGCAAGCGCAAGCGCCAGCAGTCCGCCTGCAAGCCAGGTCGCCAGCCTCGGGCTCCGCTGCGGGCCGGACCGGGCACGGTCCCGTGAAGGCGTCCAACGCGAAGTCATGCCACTCACTCTTCCAAGACCTCTATCGTTTGCCGTGCCGACACCGCGAGCCGCGACCCTATGCGCGCGGCCGATTCCCGCGACCGGCATCGTGCCGAGGCGTCCGAAAACGGCGCCGCGGTGCGCGCCCAAGGTAGCGTCGGCACGCGCCCGAATCCAGCGGCGCGACGCGCCGCCGCCCGGCGCCGTCCGCCGCGGCCCTCACGTCGGCTCGATCCGCATCGCAGCCTGGCGGGTGAAGGGGCTGAGCGCCAGGGTCCGCACCGCGAGGCGGTGCCGCCCGACCAGCTCGGCGAAGGCCTTGGCCTCGTGCGCGCGCCAGCCCGGATAGGCGCAGTACTCGTCGAAGACCAGCACGCTGCCCGGCCGCAGCCGCTCGGCCAGGGCCGTCAGCACCTCGGCGGTCGAGCTGTAGATGTCGCAGTCGATGTTGGCGAAGGCGAGCGGCGCGCCGGGGTGCGCGGCCAGGAAGCCAGGGAGGGTGTCGGCGAACCAGCCGACGTGCAGCGTCACCGACGCCGGCAGCTCCGGCAAGCGCCCGCCGGTGGAGTAGGCGCCGGCGCCCTCGCCGTGCACCAGCTCCGGCGGCAGCCAGCCCTCCGGCAGGCCCTCGAAGGAATCGAAGCCGTGCCAGGGCCCCGGCCGCGCCTCCGCCAGCAGGCGCAGGGAGCGGCCGGTGAAGACGCCGAACTCGCAGGCCAGCCCGCCCGGCATCGCAGCCGGGCCGGGCGCCGCCGCCAGGGCGTAACGCAACAGGCTGGGCTTGAAGCCGAACAGCGCCGGGGCGGTGCCCTCGCGCGCATGTGTGTCCTTGTACAGCGCAACCGCCTCGCGCAGCGCCGCCTGGTCGGGGTCCAGCCGCTCGGCCGTTCGCCAAGCTTGCGCTGCGTCCTCGCCGAGCAGATCCAGCACCGCCGCGTGGTAGGCCACGGCCAGGCCCATCTGCGGATTGGCCGCCCGCGCATGGGCGAAGCGGGCCGCGGCCCCCGGCAGGTCGCCGACGTCCACCGCACAGAGCCCGAGATGCCAGAGCGGACCGGGCAGGTTCGGCAGGCGCGCCAGCGCGTCCTCCGCGGCGGCGGCCGACTCGGCGATGCGGCCGAGGTCGGCCAGGCAGGTCGCCCGGTTGTGCAGGGCGAAGGCGCCGGCCGGTCCGGGCAGCGCGGCGGCGACCTGCAGCGGCGCCAGCGCCTCGTCCGGCAGCCCGGCGGCGAGCAGCGCTGCGCCCTGCGTCAGCGCCACCTGGGGGTCCTCCGGTCGGGCGGCGGCGAGTGGCGTCAGCAGGTCGACAGCCTCGGCGGCGCGCTTGGCTTCGACCAGCAGCTCGGCGCGCAGCAGCGCCGGCTCGGGGGCCGTCGGCGCCGCCGCCGCCGCCGCCTCGGCGGCGCCGATCGCGGCGTCCCACCGGCCGAGGCCGCGCAGGAGCTGCGCCCGGTCGTAGTGCAGCGCCGAGTCCGCCGGCCGCAGGCGCAGCGCGGCCTCGAGCGCCTGCAGCGCCGGTTGCGGACGCCCCTCGGCGAAGCGGGCCTGGGCGAGGCTGCGCAGCAAGCCGGCGTCGCGCGGGCGGCGCGCGAGGGCGGCCTCCAGGTGGCGTGCCGCCTCGGCCCAGCGGCGCGCCGTCATCGCCGCGCGGGCGCGGGCCAGCAGCTCGTCGATCGCGTGCGGTGGGCTCATGCGCGGGGCGCTCGCTGTGGCGGTGCCGGCGACGGGACGGCGGCTGGCGGGGCGACGGCTGGCGGGCGACGGTTGACAGTCGGGGCGGGCGGGTGGCTTGTCGGGGTCGGCCGATGTTCTGCCGCGCCCGGCGCCGGACTCACCATAGGCCGCCGTGCAGCGCCGCCGCCAGCGAGGAGCGCCATGCCGCCCGCCGATTCCCCAGCCGCCGATTCGCCCGCCGCCGGTTCGCCCGCCGCCGGTTCGCCCGCCGCCGGTTCGCCCGCCGCCGAGGCGGACCCGGTCGTCCGCGCCTTTCCGACGCCGATCTTCCGCCACCTCTGGCCGGACAGCGGCGACCTCAACGCCGGGCTGCGCGAGCTGGTGCTGGCACGCCGGGCGGCGACGCCTTCGGCCAGCCGCAGCAACGTCGGCGGCTGGCAGTCGAGCCACGACCTGATGACCTGGGGCGGGCCGCACGTCGCGCGCCTGGGCCGGTACATCAACGAGGCCTTCGGGGCGGCGATGGAGGCGCAGATCGGCACCCGCGCCTTCACCTGCCGGCTGGCGGTGACCGCCTGGGCCAACGTCAACCTCGACGGCGACTACAACCGTCACCACACCCATGCCAACAACCACTGGTCCGGCGTCTACTACGTCGACCTCGGCGCGCCCGATCCCGCCGTGGTGCCGAACGGCGCCATCGAGTTCCTCGACCCGCGCCCGGCGGTCGGCGTCTACGACCTGCCCGGCGTGCCCGGCTACTCGACCTGGACGCTGCAGCCGCAGCCGGGCGAGATGCTGCTCTTCCCCGCCTGGCTGCGCCACGGCGTACTGCCGTTCCGCGGCCGCGGCACACGCGTCTCGCTCGCCTTCAACTTGCGCGTGGCGGACCTGAAGCTTCAGCGTTGAACTATTCATCGATGAACAATTCATGTAATGATGTTTTCGATACCACACGTCTGGGAATTTTGACTCGATAAGTCCTCGAGTTTCTTGCCTCCTATACTTCGACGGATAGAGTGCGGCTCAGCGCGGGCCGCACTTTTTCGTTCTGCATCCGCGTCGAGAGGTCACCCGGGGGGCTCGAGAGGGTGTTGGCGCTGGGGCGCCGGCGGTCTCGACAGAGGGAAGCCGGGTGGGAAGCGAAACCGCATCTGAGCTTTGATGGAGGAGCAACAGATGAAGCAGGCCCTTTACGGGACCACGGCGCTGGGCGCGCTCGCCCTGATGGCCGGCCCGGCGGCCGCTCAGGACGGGAGGATCTCCCTGGGCGTCGGCGGCTACTACGAGAACTTCTTCACCGCCGTCGTGCAGGACAACGACGATGGCAACGAGTACAACCCCTTCAACGTCCGTCACGAGGGCGAGATCCACTTCAGGGGCGAGACCACCCTGGACAACGGCCTGACGGTTGGCTTCCAGGCCCAGCTCGAGGCGATCACCCAGGGCGACCAGATCGACGAGACCTACCTCTACTTCGAGGGTGGCTGGGGCCGTCTGATCATGGGTTCGGAGAACTCCGCACCATATCAGATGCAGTACACCGGTCCGTCCGCCGGCCTGGGTCTGAATTCGCCGAACATCGCGCCGTTCCAGCAGATTTCCGCAGCGGGTACCTCGACCCTTGTCAACCAGACGTCGGACGCCAACAAGATCACCTACTTCACGCCGCGCTTCTTCGGCTTCCAGCTCGGTGCCTCCTACACGCCGAACATCGACAGCACCGGCGGTGACCGTCAGAGCGCCGGCCTGAACACCTCGGAGGACGAGGACGAGTACAATCACTTCTTCGGCGGCGGTCTGAACTTCGTCGAGTCCTTCGGCGGCGTCGACTTGGCGATTGCCGGCGGCGTCGAGTACGGCATGGCCGAAGACGACGACATCAACCCGGACACGCCCATCACCGTGGTGGCCGGCTCGCCGGGTCGCTGGATCGCTCCGGAGATCGCCATCGTCGACGGGCAGATCATCCGCACGCGATGGGCTGCGGGCGATCCTGCAGCGCCGGATTGCCTCGCCGACTTGCAAGCCTGTGAGCAACTCGGCGAGGAGCAGATCGACGACTTCGTCGCTTTCTCGGGCGGCATCAACGTCGGATTCTCGGGTTTCACGCTCGGCGGCTCGGTGCTGCACTCGAACAACGGCCTGGAAGGCGACCGCGACACCCTGGTGTGGGACGTCGGCGCCACCTACGGCGCGGGCCCCTGGGAGATCGGCGTCACCTACCTGAACGGCGAGACCGAGACGGCCGGGGGAGACGATCAGCTCCACCGTGTCGAGCTGGGCGGCAACTACCGCCTGAGCCCCGGCGTCAGGGTGGTCGGTGCCCTGCAGTACAGCAACGACGACGACGCCTCGGCGAACCGCGAGGAAGACGCCTGGGGCGTCATCCTGGGCACCCGTCTGGACTTCTAGAGCGCGATCGTCATTGGTGGAAGCGGATCCGCTTCCACCAATGACGTGAATCCTGCTCTAGGTCCGCGACGGCGCCGAGGGATCGGGCCCGAGCGGCCCGGTCCGCGGCGACGGAACGAAAGGGCGGTGCCGTCGGGCGCCGCCCTTTTGCCGCTCTTTTGCGGTGCGCGACGGCGAGCCGCCGGCGGCCGGCGGCGCACCGGGGTCGGGGCGCGCAGCAACGGCCTCCGCTTCGGCCAGTCGCGGCAAGACCCTTCACGCCTGAAGGGCTTCGGGGCGGAACGACAACGCAGGCGGCACGGGGATCGAATGCTTCGCGCCTGATGGGACTGCAAGCGAAGATCTTCGCGGCTCAATGGCACGGCGCGCGTCGAGACGGTCTCCAGGCGCCGCGGTCAAAGCCGGCGATGCCGTGCCCGTACCTCTTCGAGCGTGTCGCTGATGTCGGCCAGGCGGCGCTTCATCTCCTCGAGCTCACGCCGCTCGAACCGCTCGGCGATGGCACGTTCCAGCCGGTGATGAACCGGCAGCAGACGCTGCCGCAGCGCCCGGCCGCTGGCCGTCAGGTAGACGAGGCGCCGGCGCTGATCGTTGGGGTCGCGGTCGCGCACGATCCAGCCGCGCCGCTCCATCTGGCCCAGGACGTTGACGGCGGACGCCTCGACGGTGCCGACGCGCCGGCACAGTTCCTTCTGGGACATGCCCTCGTCCTGCCAGAGTACGAAGAGGAACTGCCAGAACCCCAGCGGCACGCCCTCCAGCGAGAGCAGGTCCTGCAGCACCTTGGTGTAGGCGCGGTAGGCGTCGCGCAGGAAGTGGCCCAGGCCCTCGGGTGCGCCCTCGCCCCCCGTCGGGGCCTCGTCCGAGCCGGTAAGATCCACGCTCCAGCCGGTGGCCTGTCGCATCGTTCGGTCCTGTCACTAGGGAACTTCTTCAGTAAAAAACTAGTCATCCTAGACGAAGAATACAACCTAAAAGGTTTTTGTCGTTCGGCACTACAATTCAGAACTGAATGAATTAATCGACGCGATGTTCGCAAGCCAGTTGTTCTGCTATCTACGCAAGTATTATTCCGGATTCTTCTCCATCTCCGCGTCAGTTCTGACGCCGTCCGATCCGGCTCGCCGGACGGTTCGTTCCCCCCGGTTTGCCCGCCGCTTCTTCTTTCGGTGCCGGAATGTCGTCCCTTCGGTCGTGAATGGGCGCCCGCACGGCTCTGCGTTGCGATTTCGCCACACCTCGTTCGAAAAGCCACACCACCGTTCTCGCTTGCCTTGTGAATGAATGAGTTCCGGGTATTGTTCGGGCCACTTCGGTTCATCACCGAACGAAGAGGTCACCCGGGGGGCTCGAGAGGGTGTTGGCGCTGGGGCGCCGGCGGTCTCGACAGAGGGAAGCCGGGTGGGAAGCGAAACCGCATCTGAGCTTTGATGGAGGAGCAACAGATGAAGAAGGCCCTTTACGGGACCACGGCGCTGGGCGCGCTCGCGCTGATCGCCGGCCCGGCGGCCGCTCAGGACGGGAAGATCTCCCTGGGCGTCGGCGGCTACTACGAGAACTTCTTCACCGCCGTGGCGCAGGACTGCGACGTCGCCGACTGCGACGGCGACGGTGTCGCCGGTGGCGACTACAACCCCTTCAACGTCCGCCACGAGGGCGAGATCCACTTCAAGGGCGAGACCACCCTGGACAACGGCCTGACGGTCGGCTTCCAGGCTCAGCTCGAGGCGATCACCCAGGGCGACCAGATGGACGAGACCTACCTGTACTTCACGGGTGGTTGGGGCCGTCTGATCATGGGTTCGGAGAACTCCGCGCCCTACCTGATGCAGTACACCGGCCCGTCCGCCGGCCTGGGTCTGAACTCGCCGAACGTCGGCCCGTACAACGCGATCTCGGCCGCGGGCACCTCGACCCTGCTGAACGCGGTTTCGGACGCCAACAAGATCACCTACTTCACGCCGCGCTTCTTCGGCTTCCAGCTGGGTGCCTCCTACACGCCGAACATCGACGCGCGTGGCGGCAACACCCAGACCTTCGGCCTGAACGAGAGCGACGAGGCCGGTGAGTACAACAACTTCTTCGGCGGCGGTCTGAACTTCGTCGAGTCCTTCGGCGGCGTCGACGTCGCGGTCGCCGGTGGCATCGAGTACGGCATGGACGAGGGCGACGGTGCCGCTGGCGCCGACGACTTCCTCGGCTTCTCGGGCGGCCTGAACATCGGCTTCTCCGGCTTCACGGTCGGCGGCTCGGTGCTGCACCAGAACAACGGCCTCAGCGCGGACCGCGACACCCTGGTGTGGGATGTCGGCGCCACCTACGGCGCGGGCCCCTGGGAGATCGGCGTCACCTACCTGAACGGCGAGACCGAGACGGCCGGCGGCGACGACCAGGTGCACCGCGTCGAGCTGGGCGGCAACTACCGCCTGAGCCCCGGCGTCAAGGTCGTCGGTGCCCTGCAGTACACCAACGACGACGACGCCTCGGCCAGCCGCGAGGAAGACGCCTGGGGCGTCATCCTGGGCACCCGTCTGGACTTCTAGGTCCGCGACGGCGCCGAGGGATCGGGCCCGAGCGGCCTGGTCCGCGGCGACGGAACGAAAGGGCGGTGCCTTCGGGCATCGCCCTTTCTCTTTTCCGGGCGCCCACGACCGGCCAGGGGTGCCGCGGCCTCCATCGGAGGCGGCACTTGGTCGAGCGGCGGGGACGTGCTAGACCGCCGCACAGCGGGTGGGAATTGCGCGCCCGTCGGGCAACCGCCGGGAAGTCGCCCCGCAGTCGCGCGCCCGCACCGGACCGGGCAAGGCCGGTCCGCCGCCCGTCCCCAGCCGTCCGTCCCGAGAGAGTCCGCGTCGCCGCCATGGGTGCCATCATCTGGCTCGCCTCCTACCCCAAGTCGGGGAACACCTGGATGCGCGCCTTCCTGCACAACCTGCTGCGCAATCCCGACGCGCCGCTGCCGCCGAACGAGCTGAACAAGTTCACCCTGGGCGACAGCCAGTACGCCTGGTACGGCATGTTCACCGACAAGCCGGCGACCGAGCTCGACCTCGACGACCTCGCCCGGCTGCGGCCGCGGGTGCACCGCGCGATGATGGGCGCCCACCCCGACTCCGTCTTCGTCAAGACGCACGGCTACCTGGGCGTCAGCCGCGGCGTGCCGATCCACACCATGGAATGCACGGCCGGGGCCATCTACATCGTGCGCAATCCGCTCGACGTCACCCTGTCCTACGCCGACCACTTCGGCCTGACGATCGACGCGGCGATCGAGGCGATGGCGATCGAGGGCGGGCTGTCGCAGCCCAGCGAGACCCAGGTCATCGAGTTCCTCAACTCCTGGTCCGAAAACGTGAAGTCCTGGACCCAGGTGCCCAACCCGCGGCTGCACGTGGTGCGCTACGAGGACATGCTGGACAAGCCGCTCAAGAGCTTCGCCAAGGTCGCCCGCTTTCTCGGTCTCAACCCGCCGCGCCAGCGCATCGAGAAGGCGATCCGCTTCTCCTCCTTCAAGACCCTGAAGAAGCAGGAGGAGCAGCAGGGCTTCATCGAGCGTTCCAGCCATTCCAAGGCCTTCTTCCGCGCCGGCAAGCGCGACCAGTGGAAGAGCCAGCTCAGCGAGGAGCAGGTGCGCCGGATCGTCGAGCGCCACCGCGAGCAGATGCAGCGCTTCAACTACGTGCCGAAAGGCCTCTGACAGCGCGTTCACACGCGGTCCCTGAGGCTGGCGGCGCTTGCGCGCGGGGCACGGCCGGCGGAAACTCGGCCGCATGGACCTGCCGCACGACGCCGGGACGCCCGATTTCGCCAGCTTCCTGCTGCCCGCCGCGCACGAGGCGCTGGTGCGCCGCCAGCGCCTGGCCCGCCTGCGCGCGGTCATGGCGGCCGACGCGCTGCCGGCCCTGGTGCTCTACGATTCCGTCAACCTGCGCTACGCCTGCGGTGCGCGGAACATGCAGCTCAACACCGGGCGCAACCCGAGCCGCTGCGTCTTCGTGCCGCTGGAGGGCCCGGTGGTGCTGTTCGAGTACGCCGGCTGCGCCCATCTGGCCGCCGGCCTGGACACGGTCGACGAAGTCCGCCCGGCCCCCCCGGTCCACCCGCTCTACGCCGGCACGGCCAAGGCGCGCGAGCACCTGGCGCGCTTCGTCGGCGAAATCCATGCGCTGCTGCGCGCGCACGCGCCGGGCGCCCGGCGGATCGGCCTCGAACGCGCGCCGCTCGACGCCGGCCCGGCGCTGGCCGACAGTGGGCTGGAGGTGGTCGACGCGACCATGACGGTGGAGCGCGCCAAGGCGGTGAAGTCGCCGGAGGAGGTCGAGTTGGTGCGTGCCTCCGTGCGTTGCACCGAGGCGGCGGTCGCGCACCTGGAGGCCGAATTACGGCCCGGCCGCACGGAGGCCGCGGTCTGGGCCGAGTTCAATCGCGCCCTGGTCGCCGGCGGCGGCGAGTACGTCGAGACCCGCCTGTTCACCTCGGGCAGCCACACCAACCCCTGGTTCCAGGAGTGCTCCGACAAGCCGATCGCCGCCGGCGAGCTGGTCTGCCTGGACACCGACGCGATCGGCGCGCACGGCTACTTCGCCGACTTCTCGCGCACCTTCCTGGCCGGCGAGGGTCGGCCGAGCCCGCAGCAGCGCCGGCTCTACGGCCTCGCCGTCGAGCAGCTCGAGACCAACATGGCGCTGCTGCGCCCGGGCCTGAGCTTCCGCGCCTTCGCCGAGCGTGCCCGCCAGCTTCCCGAGGACTTCCTGCCCAACCGGTACTTCCTGATCGCCCACGGCAACGGGCTGGCCGGCGAGTATCCCTTCATCCCCTACCGCTGCGACTGGGACGCGGTCGGACAGGAGGGCCATTTCGAGCCCGGAATGACCATCTCGCTGGAGAGCTTCGTCGGCCACCCGGACGGCGGCGAGGGGGTGAAGCTGGAGGAACAGGTGCTGATCACCGAGACCGGGATCGAGCGGCTGTCCAGCTACGGTCTGGACCCCCGCCTGGCGCCGGCGTGAGGGCGGCCTTTCGCCGGGCCGCCTTGCGCGCTACATCGGCCCGACCATGACCGACGCCAACCCGAACGCCCCCGAGACCGCCCCCGAGACCGCCCCCGAGACCGCCGGGCCGCGCAAGCCCGCCCCCAACCCACGCCGCGTGGCGCTCGACCTGCTGCGCGCCGTGCTGCGCGGGCATGTGGCGCTCGACGAGGCGCTGGCGGCCGAGCACCGCCTCGGCCTGCTGGCGCCGCGCGACCGCGCCTTCGCGCGCCTGCTGGTCGCCACCTGCCTGCGCCGGCTGGGCAGCCTGGACGCCTTGATCGGCCGCTGCCTGGAGCGGCCGCTGAAGCCGCAGTTCTCCATCGTCCAGGACCTGCTGCGGCTGGGGGCCTGCCAGCTCCTGATCCTCGGCACGCCGCCGCACGCCGCCCTGGCCGAAACCCTGCGGCTGGCGGAAAAGGGCAAGCAGGCCGGCTTCAAGAGGCTGATCACCGCGGTGCTGCGCCGGCTGGAGCGCGAGGGGCCGGCCTGGCTGGCCGAGCTGGACGCGGCGCGCGCCGACACGCCGGATTGGCTGTGGCGCAGTTGGGTGGTCGCCTACGGCGAAGAGCGAACCCGGGCGATCGCCGCGGTCCAGGCCAGCGAGCCGCCGCTCGACCTCAGCCTGCGCGACCCGGCGGGCGCCGAGACCTGGGCGGCCGAGCTGGAGGCGCAAGTGCTGCCGACCGGTAGCCTGCGCCTGCCGCCCGGCCGCGGCGAAGTCGCCCGCCTGGCCGGCTATGCCGAGGGTGCCTGGTGGGTGCAGGACGCCGCCGCCGCCCTGCCGGCGCGCCTGCTCGGCGATGTGGCCGGCAAGCGCACCCTGGAGTTCTGCGCCGCGCCCGGCGGCAAGACGGCGCAACTCGCCCTCGCCGGCGCCAAGGCGGTGGCCGTCGACGCCGACGCCGAGCGCCTGCGCCGGCTGGTCGACAACCTGGCGCGGCTCGGCCTGGCGGTGCCGACGGTGGCGGCCGACGCCGGCGCATGGCGGCCGCCGCGGCCGGCCGAGGCGGTGCTGCTCGACGCCCCCTGCTCGGCCACCGGCACCCTGCGCCGCCACCCGGACATCGCCCACCTGAAGCGGGTCGAGGATCTGCCGGCCATCGTCGCCGTGCAGAAGCGCCTGCTCGCCAACGCCATCGCCTGCGCCGAGCCGGGCGCGCCGCTGGTCTACGCCGTCTGCTCGCTGCAGCCGGAGGAGGGGCCGGAGGTGGTCGAGGCGGTGCTGGCCGAAGGCGCGCCGGCGGTGCGCGAACGTCTGGACCCGGCGGAGGTCGGCGGCCTGGCGGAGCTGATCGACGGCGGCGGCGCCCTGCGCACCCTGCCGTGCCACCTGGCCGAGGCCGGCGGTCTCGACGGCTTCTACGCGGTCAGACTGCGGCGGGTCTAGATCTCCTCCTTGACCTGGCCGTAGGCGAGCAGGGCGAACAGCAGGGTGCCCCCGATGACGTTGCCGGCGAAGCAGGGCAGCAGGAAGCCGAACAGGCCCTGGCCGAGCGTCATCCGGCCTTCGAAGATCAGAAGATAGGCCTCGGTCGAGCCGGCGATCACGTGGCTGAATCCGGCAATTCCGATGACGTAGGTGACCGTCAGGATGACCCAGAACTCGAAGCTGCGCGAGGACGGCAGCATCCAGACCATGGCGGCGATCAGGAAGCCGGCCGGAATGCCGGTGACCAGCGTCTGCATGGCGCCCTTCTCGGCGACCGGCAAGGCGACTTCGACCAGCGCCCGCAACTGCGCCTCGTCGGCGATACCCAGCACCACCGCGATGCCGGCGGCGGCCCCGGTGCCCACCAGGTTGGCGACCAGGACGACGCCCCACAGCCGCCCGGTCTGCCAGAGGCACAGGCGGCTCGGGTCGGCCAAAAGCGGCAGGATCGCGGTGATGGTGTTCTCGGTGAAGAGCTGCAGGCGGCCGAGCACGACGATCAGGAAGCCGACCGCATAGCCGAAGCTGGAGATCAGTACCGTCCACTCGGCCTCCGGCAGGTGCTTGTGCAGCATGCCTTCGGCGACGAGCGAGCTTGAGATCGCCAGCCCGGCGGCCACGCCCGACCACCAGAGGGAGACCAGCGGACGGCGCAGTTCCTCCTCGCCGTCGCGCCGGATTGTCTCGTAGACCTCGGTCGAGTGCAGGCGCAGCGGCGGTGCGGCGCCGTCGCGACCTTTCGGACCGCCGTTGCGCCGCCCGGTGTCTGGGTTCTTCGAAGCCATGGCGCATAGCGAACGCCGCGCCGGCGCCCTTGCTCCCGATCCGCAGTGCGCCGGTTTCGCTCGAGGGGGGCTACGAGGGGTCGACCGGCTCCGCCGCCTATTGCAGCCGCTCGCGCCAGAAGAGCTGGCAGGCCTTGCGGTCGAGCGGTGTCGGGAAACCGCTCTTCAGGTAGGTCTCGCAGGTCAGTGCGAAGCCGCTCGGCAGCAGGTGGAAGGTGCCGGTGCAGTAGGTCTCGTCCAGGCCGCTCGGGTAGCCGGTGAAGGCCCACAGCAGGCAGCGGCGGAACAGGGGGTCTGCGGCGTGCCGGGCCTTACGCGTCTCCAGGTCGGCAAGGCGCGGTGGCCGCGGCGGTACGCCTTGGCGCGCACCGGCACGCGCCTGTCGCTGCGCGTCGCCGCGGAAGGGGCTGGCCGCCGGCATCGCCAGGCAGCCGCTGGAAAGCGCCGCGCGCAGCAGCGTCTCGCGCCGGGCGCGCTCGGGCGCGGCCCGGGTCATGCTGTTGAGCAGGAAGCAGGCGAGGGTGTGGGCGTCGGGCATGCTTGCATCGGGCGCGCGCGCCTGCTGCGCCGACCGCGGCACGGGCTCGGCCGCGGCGACGAGCGTCGGCGGCAGGGGCACGGCGAGGCACGTCAGCGCCAGGATCGCCATTGCCAGGCTCGCCATTGCCAGGGTCGCAGGCTTCACCGGCGTCTCCTTCGTCGTGCCGGCGCGGCCGGCGGACGGGTGCCGCTACAGCCGCGCCTGTGGTGGGCAACCGGGCCAAGCCTGGCGCGGGCGCGTCACAAAACCGTAAAGGAGCTGCGGCGCGCCGGTCGAGCGGAAAATGCGCACCCGGTGCGCCCGTAACCGGTTAACTTCGTCGTCCGCGATCGGCTGGGCCGGCGCAGGCGTCCGGACGCATCACCCCATGTTGATTTTCCCGTGATGCCGTGCGGCGCCTAGGATCTCGCCCATGCCGTTGCACCGCCTTCTCCCCGCGGCCTTGGCCGCCCTGCTTCTGCTGCTGCCGCAGGCCACGGTGGCGCAGGGGCGCGCGCCGGTGGTGGTGGAGCTCTACACCAGTCAGGGCTGCAGCTCCTGCCCGCCGGCCGACGCCCTGCTGGCCGAGCTGGCCGGACGCGACGACGTGATCGCGCTGTCGCTGCACGTCGACTACTGGGACTACATCGGCTGGCCCGACCCCTTCGCGAATCCGGCCCACACCGCCCGCCAGCGCGCCTATGCGCGGCGCATGGCGCGGCGCACGGTCTACACGCCGCAGATCGTCGTCGACGGCACCTACGACGTCATCGGCTCGCGCCGCAAAGCCGTCGCCAACGCCATCGCCATGGCGGCCGAGACACCGCCCGCCGTGGCGGTCGCGCTGTCGAACACGGCGGTTCGGATCGGCACCGGAAGGCCGCCGCCGGAAGGGGCGACGGTCTGGCTGGCGGTCTGGGACGCCTGGCACGAGACCCAGGTTGCGCGCGGTGAGAACGCCGGTCGCCGCCTGGGACATGCCCACGTGGTGCGCCGCTTCGAACGGCTGGCCGCCTGGGACGGTCAGGCGTTGGAGCTGCCGCTGGATCTGGCCGCGGCGCGTGCCGAGGGCCGCGCCGGCGCCGCCGTCGTCGTCCAGGCGACCGGTCCGGGCCGCGTCCTCGGCGCCGCAAAGCTGGACTTCTAGCTCCCCCGTTCTTGCCGTCCGTTCGCAACGCACGGCGGCACGCATCCGAGGGAGACCTCTTGTTCCGCAGGCGCGGGCTGCCAGGTACGGAGGATGAGGCCGTTCTGGAGATTGTCCGCCGCCGGCTTCGCCGCGACCGCGGTTACCTACGGGCCGGCCCGCATGGGGTTCGGGCTGTTCCTGTCGGAGTTCAGATCGGCCTTCTCTCTCACCACCGAGACCGCGGGTCTCGTCTCCGGCCTAGGGTTCCTGGGCATGCTCCTCGGCCTGATCGCGGCCTATGCCGCCTTGTCGCAGCGCGGGCCGAGGCTGCCGGTCCTCTTGGGCCTGTGCGCCGCGACTCTCGGCATGGGACTGGTCGCGTCGGCTCACAGCCTGCCGCTCCTTGCCATCGGTGTTTTCCTGGCGATGACGAGCGCCGGCTTCGCCTGGTCGCCGTTCAACAATATCGTGAGTCGCCGCTTGCGCGACGAGGCGCGCCCCGCCGCCCTCTCGATCGTCAGCACCGGGACGAGTCTCGGGGTCGCGGCCGCCGGGGCGGCGGCGCTCCTCGTGGGTGCCAGCGGACTGTCGTGGCGCATCGCCTGGGCGGCCTTCGCCATCGCCAGCGCCGTCGCCCTTCTTGGGAACCTGGCGGCTCTGCGGGACTCGGCGGGACGTTGGGGGCCGAGCTCTCCTCAGCCATGGGGCGTGCTGCTGCACAGATCGGCCATACCCCTCTACGGGATCGCGCTGTCCTATGGCACGACCACCGCGATCTACATCTCCTTCGCCGCCGACCGGATCGAGCAGGCCGGCAGCTTGTCCCATGTCCCGGCCGGCGCGTCCTCGGCGATCATCTTCCTCAGCTTCGGCATCTTCGGCCTGGTCGGGCTGGCCACGGGGGCGGTCAAGGCGGCGCTCGGCCTCGCCGGCTTGCTCCGCCTTCTCCTGCTCGGCTCCACGCTCTCGCTGCTCCTGGTCGCGCTGACGCCGACCTCGTGGGCCGGCGTGATCCTCTCGGCCAGCCTGCAGGGCGCCTTCGTGATGACGATGAGCGCGGTTCTGGCCTTCTGGTCGGAACGTCTCTTCCCAGAGCTTCCCGCCCGCAGCTTCACGGCCGCGCTCATCGCCGTTGCCGCCGGCAGCGCGCTGGGCCCGGTAGCTGCGGGCTTCCTGGCAAGCGCATTCGGCGCCGAGGCCATGTTCGTCTCGACGGCCGCGATTTCGCTGGCGACGGCCGCGGCCATCCATCCGCATGTCATCAAGGAGCGCCCAACCTCCGGCTAGAGTGGGTCGTCGCCGTTTCGAATCGCCTTGCGGTTCCGAGCGCTCGCCAGCCGGGCTACAGCCCCAGCACGTCGCCCATGCCGTAGGCGCCGGCCGGCTTGTCGGCGAGCCACAGCGCCGCCTTCAGGGCGCCCTGCACGAAGACCGCGCGGCTGGAGGCGCGGTGGCCCAGCTCCAGCCGCTCGCCCGGCCCGGCGAAGATCACCGTGTGGTCGCCGGCGACGTCGCCGCCACGCAGGGTGGCGAAGCCGATCGTGCCTTCCGGCCGAGCACCGGTGTGGCCGTCGCGCACGCGCACGCTGGCCGCATCGAGATCGATGTTGCGCCCGGCCGCTGCCGCCTCGCCCAGACCCAGCGCCGTGCCGGAGGGGGCGTCGACCTTGTGGCGGTGGTGCATCTCCAGAATCTCGATGTCGTAGGCGGCGTCGAGCTTGGCCGCCGCCTGGCGCACCAGATCCATCAGCAGGTTGACCCCGAGGGACATGTTTGGCGCCCGCAACACCGCCACCCGCTGCGCTGCACGCTCCAGCTCGGCAAGCTGCTCCTCCAGCAGGCCGGTGGTGCCGACCACCAGGCGCGTGCCCGTCTCGGCGGCGAGTTGCGCGTGCCCGGCGGTGGCCTGCGGCAGGGTGAAGTCGATCACCACCTCGCTCGCCTCGAACACCGCGCGCGGATCCTCGCCCGCAGCCAGGCCGGTCGCCGGCCGCCCGGCCAGGGTGCCGAGGTCGAGACCGAGCGCGTCGCTGCCCGGCCGGCCGCAGCCGCCGGCCAGCCGCGCGCCCGGCAGGTCCAGCACGCCGGCCAGCAGCAGGCGGCCCATGCGCCCGCCGCAGCCGAGGACTCCGATCGCCGTCTCCGCCATTCCTTCGTTCCCTTCGCTGCCGCGCCGCGCAAGCCGCCGGCCCGCTTCCCTAGACCGGCTTGCCGCCTATGTCGAGTGTATGACGGAAACCGCGAGCACGACCCGCGACCTGACGGTCTACTTCGACGGCGCCTGCCCGCTGTGCCGGCGCGAGGTGGCCTTCTACCGCCGCCTCGACCGCGCCGGCCGCATCGCCTGGCAGGACGTCTCGGCGCCCGACGCCGCGCCGGGCTGCGACCTGTCGCGCGACGCCGCGCTGCAGCGCTTCCACGTGCGCGAGGCGGACGGGCGGCTGGCCAGCGGCGCCGCCGGCTTCGTCGCCGTCTGGCGGCGCCTGCCCGGCTTCCGCTGGCTGGCGCCGCTGGCCGCCTGGCCGCCGGCCCTGCGCCTCTTGGAGCACGCCTACCTGGGTTTCCTGAAGATCCGGCCGTGGATTTCCCGCCGGTTCGCGTGATGCTGCAAGTCGTCTGGTTCAAGCGCGACCTGCGCACCGGGGACCATGCGGCGCTGGCCGAGGCGGCAGCCGCGGCGGCGGAGCTGGGGCCGGTGCTGCCGCTCTGCATCGCCGAGCCGGAGATCTGGCGGGGCCCGGACACGAGCGGGCGCCAATGGGCCTTCGTCGCCGAGAGTCTGCGCGAACTCCGCGACGATCTCGGCCGCCTCGGCCAGCCGCTGGTGGTGCGCACCGGCGCTGCGGTGGAGGTGCTGGAGGCGCTGCGCCGCGCAAACGGCATCTCGGCGCTCTGGTCGCACCAGGAGACCGGCAACGCCGCCACCTATGCCCGCGACCGGCAGGTGGCCGCCTGGGCGCGCGCCCACGGCATCGCCTGGCATCAGCCGCGCCAGCACGGCGTCGTCCGCGGACTGAAGAGCCGCGACGGCTGGGCACGCCGCTGGGACCGCTTCATGGCGCAACCCCCGGCGGCGCAGCCGGTTGCCCTGGCGCCGCTGGAGCGTTTCGATCCCGGGACGATCCCTGGCCCGCGCGACCTCGGCCTTGCCGACGATGCTTGCCCTGGCCGGCAGCGCGGCGGGCGACGCGCCGGTTTGGCGACGCTCGAGAGTTTCCTGAGCGAGCGCGGCCGAACCTATCGAAAAGCCATGTCCAGCCCCGGTACCGGCGCCACGGCCTGCTCGCGCCTCTCGCCGCACTTGGCCTGGGGCACCGTGTCCTTGCGCGAGGCGACCCAGGCGGCCAGGCGGCGGCTCGCCGAGCTGCACGCCATGCCGGCGCCGCCGCCGGGCTGGCGCAGCGCGCTGGAGTCCTTCCTGGGGCGCCTGCACTGGCACTGCCACTTCATGCAGAAGCTGGAGGATGCGCCGCGCCTGGAGACCGAGAACCTGCACCCGCTCTACGACGGGCTGGACCGCACCCTCGATCCCGCCCGCTTCGCCGCCTGGGCCGAGGGGCGCACCGGCCTGCCCTTCGTCGACGCCTGCATGCGCGCGCTGATCCACGACGGCTGGATGAACTTCCGCATGCGGGCCATGCTGCAGGCGGTGGCCAGCTACCACCTTTGGCTGCCCTGGCGCGAAACGGGCCTGCACCTGGCGCGGCTCTTCACCGACTACGAGCCGGGCATCCACTGGGCGCAGACACAGATGCAGTCGGGCACCACCGGCATCAACACGGTGCGCATCTACAACCCGGTCAAGCAGGGCTACGACCAGGATCCCGACGGCCGCTTCGTGCGCGCCTGGGTGCCGGAGCTGGCGGATGTCCCCGACGGCTTCGTGCAGGAACCCTGGCGCTGGGAGCGGGCGGGGGAGCTCGACTACCCGGCGCCGCTGGTCGACCACATGGCGGCGGCCAAGGCGGCGCGCGAGGCCGTCTGGGGCCTGCGCAAGACCGCCGGCTACCGCGCTGCGGCCGATGCGATCCAGGCCAAGCACGGCAGCCGCCGCTCCGGCCTGCCGCAGACCGAACGCAAGGGCGGCCGGCGGCGGGCCGGCCCGTCCGGCGACGGCCGCCAGGGCCGCTTCGCGCTGTGACGGGCAAGACCCGGGGCCGGATGCGCCGCAAGGCGGAGCTGCCGCGCAAGCTCTGCGCCGCCTGCGGCCGCTCCTTCGCCTGGCGGCGCAAGTGGGCGAAGGACTGGCCGGCCGTGCGCTACTGCTCGCAGCGCTGCCGCGAAGCGCGGCCGGCGAGGTTCTGAGAGACCGTTTGAGAATGGGCCTGGAGCCCCATTCTCAAACGGTCTCTGAGCCTTCCGCATTGAAGCGGACCCCCTTGAGCCTGTAGGGGTAGGGCATGTCGGACAAATCCACGCCGCAAGGGGCGCGCCCGCAAGCGGACGCGCTGACGCCCGAACGCCTGCCCCGCTTCGAGACCGAGCGCCTGCTGCTGCGCCAGAGCCACTACGACCACCTGAGCGCGCTGATGGCGCTCGACTCCGACCCGGAGGTCATGCGCTTCGTGCGCGAGCCGATCACCGACGACAATCGGCAGGAGCGCCTGGTCTCGATGATCGGCAAGCTGGACCAGGATTTCGGCCCCGGCCTGGGCTTCTGGTCCGTCTTCGACAAGGCCGACCCGGAGCGGTTTCTCGGGTCCGTGCTGCTGATTACGCTCGAGGGCAATCCGGAGGTCGAGATCGGCTGGCGCTTCACCCGCGAGGCCTGGGGCCAGGGCTACGCGACCGAGGCGGCGCGCGTGGTCCTGGATTACGGCTTCGCCACACTGGAGCTCGACCCCATCGTCGCCGTCATCGCGCCGGGCAATCATGCTTCCATGGCGGTGGCCGAGCGGCTGGGCCTGCGCCGCGACGGCACCCGCGTCGCCTACGGCGAGGAACTGCTGCTTTACCGCCTGGACCGTGCGGACTGGCTGGCCGAGCGCGCCGAGGACGGCGGCAGCACCGCCGGGTAGCGGCAGCTCTGCGTGCGGCGCATTGGGGCGGGCCGGGTCGAGCGGGCTATCCTGCCGGCGTCCGATCCGCGTCGCACAAGGAGCCCCCGCCGATGCCCGCTTCGCCGGCCGAGAAGGCCGAGATCTTCCGCGCCCTGCACGCCGCGCCCGGCGCCTTCGTCGTCGCCAACCCCTGGGACGCCGGCACGGCCAAGCTGATGGCGGCGCTCGGCTTTCCCGCTCTGGCGACGACCAGCGCCGGCCTCGCCTTCGCGCTCGGCCGGCGGGATTCCGCCGCCGACCTGAGCCGCGCGGAGATCCTGGACAACGCCGCCGCCATCGTCGCTGGCACCGACCTGCCGGTCACGGCCGACCTGGAGAACGGCTTCGGCGACGCGCCCGAGGCCTGCGCCGAGACGATCCGCGCCGCCGCCGCCGTCGGCCTGGTCGGCGGCTCGATCGAGGATGCGACCGGCGATCCGGCGCGGCCGATCTACGATTTCGGCCACGCGGTCGAGCGAGTGGCGGCGGCGGCCGAGGCGGCGCGCGGGCTGCCCTTCGTGCTGACGGCGCGCACCGAGAACCACCTCAACGGCCGCGACGACCTGGACGACACGCTGCGCCGGCTGCAGGCCTTCTCCGAGGCGGGGGCCGAGGTGCTCTACGCCCCCGGTCTGCCCGACCTGGCGGCGATCCGGACGGTCTGTCAGGCGCTCGACAGGCCAGTCAACGTGGTGATGGGGTTGCGTGCCCCGTTCTATAGCGTCGCCGAGCTGGCCGAGGCCGGCGTCAAGCGCATCAGCGTCGGCGGCGCCTTCGCCCGCGCCGCGCTCGGCGGTCTCTTGGCGGCGGCCCGCCAGGTGCACGAAGAAGGCCGCTTCGACGCCCTGACAGCCGCGCCGACCGGGGCCGAGATCTTCGGTCTGCTGGAGGCCGGCGCCAGCAGCTAACGGCGGCACCTGACTGCGGCAAGCGTTGCGGGGCCGGGCCGGCTCTGGCACACCGGCGCGATGGACCGCACACCGGACGCTCAGGGCTTCCGCCACCTCTGGCCGACCGTCTTCCTGCAGCGCGAGCTGCCGGGGGCGGAGGCGGCCAACCGCGTGCTGGCGGAGACGATCCTGGCGGCGGACGCCAAGGCGGCCGACCTCACACTCATTGTAGCGCGGCGCGATGAGTGAGAGCGATTTACAGAATCGGTGATCGCTCTTTGCCGTGTCGAGCGAGCCTGTCGAAGGTCGCTCGATTGCCGCCGAGCGGCTCTTCGAATGAGCTTCCCGTCACTCCGGCAGTCTGCCTTCGCCGGCCTCGACGTTCAGGACCGTGTCGGTCGCCGGGTCGAAGTCGCACAGATAGATGACGTTCAGCCAGGCGCCGAAACCGTTCTGGAACTTCGCGCGATCGCCGATGTAGCGGATCGCGCCTTCGGGATAGCCTTCTTCCTGCGGCCACATGAAGCGGTCAAAACGGTCCGTCAGCAGGCCCGTATCCCACTCGACATCGCCGCGTGCCAAGCGCTCGATCGGCCGCCTGCAGTAGACGTGCGCCGAGCTCAAGTGCTTTTCGCCCCAGCATCGGAGGTCGCTGCGGCATTCGGCCTCCTCGTGCGCTGCGAGCTCTGCCTCGGTCTCGAACCCCAGCTCGCGGGCCTGACGCCATGCCTCGGCGTCGTCGAAGCCCGCCTCGGCCGCCAAGGCCGCATCCAGCTCCGCCGGCGTCTCGAATCCGCGCCGCTGCGCTTCGGCCCAGCGCGCGGGATCAGAGAACCCGGCTTCGACGGCCGCGCGGAAACTCGGCACGTCGGAAAAGCCGAGGCGCTCGGCCTGAACCTTGGCCTCACGCCACTGCTTGAGCGCCTCGGCCGTCTCCAGCCCGAGCGACCGCGCTTCGGCCAGATGCTCCGGGCCGGTGAAGCCAGCCCTCTGGGCCGCGCGGTAGTCCTCGACGCTCGCGTAGCCGGCGGCGTCGGCGGCCGCCGACTCGGCCGCGAGGCGTTCCGCTTCCCGTTGGCGGTCGATCTCCTGCCCGCCCAGAAAGCCGCCGGCGACGACGAGCACCACACCGACGCCCACGCCCAAGCCGGCCCGCTTGGCCCAGAGCTTCTGCCGGCCCGGCCGGGCGAGACGCCGAAGGTGCGGCCCGAGACCTTGCCGCCGTAGGCCGTGCGCTGGAGGTAGAGGAAGCGGGCGGCCCGCTCGAGGTCGGTCAGGGTGTCCGGATCGGTCCGGGTCAGCCGCTCGAACTCGGCGCGCATGGCGATCTGCCAGCGGATCATGTCCAGGAAGGCCTGGTAGTGGCGCTGCAGGATCCGGAAAAAGGTGGCGACGTCGGCCGAGACGTCGTTGATCACCTCGCCCCCTGGGTGCCGGGGTGCGCCGCAGGAACACCCCGCCCATGCCGACGAAGGGCTGGGCGTTGGCGCGCCCATCCCCCGCCTCGGCCTTGCGGCAACGAGAAGGGGTGAAACCGATGCGTGCGGAAATCGAGAAGCTGGAAGCTCGCCTCTACATCGTCGAAGAGCTTCTGGCGAAGCTGGTCGATCACTACGGCGTGGGCGAGCTTGGAAGTGCAGACTGGCTGGCGGCGGCTCAAAGGAGCCACACCGACGCGGCCGAAGTGAAGCGAACGGGAGACGTTGTGGTTCACGACCTGGCGGGATCGCTCCCCGATTCCGCCCTCGACTGAGCAGGCCGCCCGCACGCGCTGAACCTTCAAGCCGCCGCCTCCGCCGTCTCGCGCTTCAGCACCGCCTCGAGCTTGGCGCGGCGGCGGAACCGTTCGACGGCGACCATGGCGGCGCCGAGCGGCAGGTTGGCCACCACCTCCTCGACCAGGGTGTGACGGCGGCGCGCTCGGCCGAGCAGGCCTTCGCCGGAGCGGCCGACCGGCCGCGACCAGGTCACCTGCACCGTGAGGCGGCCGACCGGCCGCGACCAGGTCACCTGCACCGTGAGGCGGCCGCAGGCGGCCAGCTCGGCCTCGACCGGGCCCAGCTCGAAGCCGCGCCGGCGGAGCGCCCCGTGGCGATCGACCAGGCCCAGCGCCGCCAGGCACTCGGCCTTGTCGGCCTCCCGGCTCCAGCGGCAACGGGCGATCGGCTTGGGCCGGTTCTCGCGCACCGCGGTCACGCGCAAGCCGACCACCAGGCCTTGCCGTTGGCCATGTAGTCGTGGCCGAAGTGGGCGGTGAGCGCGTAGCGGTCGATCGCCACGTCGAAGATCCGCCGGTCCATGTCGCTATAGGACGTGCTGTTCTGTACGTCGGACTGCGAGAGGTGCACGGAGATCGGCCGCCGTGCCCAGTTGAGCGCGATGCTGATGTCGCCGCTCAGCTCGTCGTTGACCTGCTGGTAGTTCGCCAGCGCCGTCTCGCCGTAGCTGCCCAGGCGGTCGGCGTTGGCCAGCGCGGTGACGGTCGGGACCGTGCCGGCGTTGCCGGTCACCACCCGGGCCAGAAGCGCGTCGAGGCGGGTCGAGTCGAAGCCGCCGCCGGCGGCCGCGCCGGGGGTGCCGACCAGGCCGGCCGGCGTCGGGTCGGTGTCGGCGCCGCGCTGCAGGTAGAGCTCGAGCGCGCCGGCCTCGACGCGGGCGCGCAGGTAGTGGGTGGCGTTGGCGGTCAGGTCGGCCGAGACGAAGGCCGCCGTCTCGAAGCGGCGCAGCCGCCCGAGGCCGGCGCTGACGCCGACCTCGCCGAGCACGATCCCGGTGCCGGCCGCGACGCCGACCGTGCCGCCGGCGGCCGCGCTCGCCGGGGTGACGGTCAGGCGGTTGCCGGCGGTCTCGACCGTCGGGAAGGGCAGGCCGGCCAGCGGGCCGTCTGCCTGGGTCAGGGCCTCGGCGATCGCCTGCTGGATCGCCTGGCGTAGCTGCGTCAGGTCACCGCCGTCCGGCGCCTGGGCGCCGAGGTAGTGCGCGATGACCTCGAGGATCTCGCGCTGTGGATGCTCGAAGGACTCGGCCGGCGGGATCGAGCCCTCGGTCCCGGCGGCCGGGTTGGCGTTGACGTAGGGGCGGTCGGGGTCGCCGAGGTCGCCGTTGAGCGGGGGAACGTACTCCATCGTCGGTCTCCTATTGCGGCGGGGCCTACTGGGGCTGCAGCCAGGTCAGGCCGGCGAGGACGGCGTCGATCGCCGCGGCGTCGGCCGCGGCCGCGATCTGCAGCTTGGCCGCCCGGCGGGTGGTCTTGATGAGGGCGCCGGCGGCGACCCAGGCGTCGCGCTCGGCGATCACCGTGGCGGCGACGTCCTGCACGCCGGGCGACGGCGCGCCGGCGGCGACGGCGGCGTCGCGCTCGGCCGCCAGCATCGGGTAGCCGACGAAGTCGGCGGCGCCGCCGGCGATCGCCGCCTCGGCCTCCTCGGCGGTGCGCTGGTACTCCATCGCCTGGCCGGCGCCGGGCGTCAGGAAGCGCAGGCGCGCCGCCTCGGCCTGGCGGTCGACCTCGGCCTGGGCGGCCAGCTTGCGCTCGGCCAGCACGGCGGGCGGGCAGACCCAGGCGCCCGCCTGCCAGACCTGGCCGGGGTGCGCCGGCCCGCCCGGCACCTCGGCCGCCTCGGCCGGCGCAGCGGCGGCGTCGAACTGCCCGAGGTAGGCGCCGGTCCCGTCGACGTAGTGCTTCATCAGAGGGCCCTCACGATCAGTGCCCAGTAGGCGACGGTGATGTTCTGGCCGGAGCCTGTGCTCGCGACCGGCACGATGAAGGGCGAGCTGGCGCTGCCGAAACGGCCGATGATCTGGGTGTCGGTGGTCCGGATGCCTGCGCCCTGGTTGGTCGTCTGCTGGAAAGAGACGGCGACCTCGTCGCCCACCGACCAGCCCGCCTCCGCCGTCTTGCAGCGCAGGTAGAGGCCCATCACGAGGGGCTTGCGACCCAGGCTGTGCGACAGGGTGAAGGGGCCGCTGGCGACAATGGCGATCTCGCCGCTCTCGTAGGTGTTGAAGCCGCCGGCCACCCAGGCCGGCAGTCCGCCGGCAACGCCCAGCACCTGGCCCGCCGTGCCGGCCGGCAGGGCGGAGACCGTGCCGTCGCCGGCGACGTAGAGCAGGTCGCCGGCGGTCAGGCCGAGGTCGGCGAGCTGGTCGAGCGCTGCGCCTTGCGTCTGGGCGCCGAGCCCGGCGCGCGCGGCGGCGGGGTCGAGCACCTCGTAGCCGTCGCCGGCGCCGTTCACCCGCAGGAAGTGGCCGATCTGGCCGACGTCGGGCGCGGGCACGCGGGCGGCGGCCAGCTCGGCCGCCAGCTGCGCCGCCTCGGCCTCGTCGCGCGCCAGCTCGGCGGCCGCCTGGATCGGCGAGAGCTGGCCGGACAGCCAGGCGCGCAGCACCTCGACCGAGAAGACCGCCGGGTTGCCGCCGTCCGAGACCGGGACGCGCTCCGAGCCGTTGAGCTCGGTCTTCGGGATGGCCTGGTCGACCTGGAAGGTTTCCATGCTCGCTCCTATCCGACGCGGATGCCGCGGCCGGCGACGGTCAGGCGCACGCCGCCGACCTCCAGCAGGCGCGGGTCGGTGTAGCCGACGATCAAGAGGGTGTGGGCCGGCGCGGCGCGCTGGAGCATGCACTCCAGGTCCTCGGCCCGGTCGATGCGCGCCAGCGGGTCGAGCCCGGCCTGCGAGGCGCCGGCGCGGAACCAGGTGACGCGCGGGCCGAGCACGAAGACGCTCCAGACGAAGCGCACCTCGGCGGTGCCGGCGAGCACGTCCAGCGCGGCCTGCGACAGGCCGCAGACGAAGGGCCGGTACTCGCGGATCTCGATCTCGTAGCCGAGCGAGGCCGCCAGCTCGACGTAGAACTGCCGCGACTGGCCGCCGCGCGCCGTCAGCTTCTGCACCACGCGCTGGCGGCGGAGCTGCAGCCCCTGCGCCGGGCCGGCGCAATCGTCCGGCTCGCCCACCTCGCGCTCCCACTCGGGCAGCAGCTCGAGCGCGGTCTCCGGGTGCGCCTCGCGCAGCAGGGCGAGCGCGCGGTCGTGGGTGCGCGAGAGCGCGCCGCCGAAGCCGGCGAGCAGGCGCTGCAGCACCGCACCGGGATCGTCCGGCCAGGCCCAGCCCTGCGGCAGCAGCTGGCGCAGCTGGGCGGCGTAGTCCTCGGCGGTCAGGCGGACGCGGCTCACGGGGGCCCTCAGCTGCTGGTGAAGGTCACGGTGCCGGGCACGGCGATCTCGCCGGCGGCGTGGGCGACGTCGGCCGCGGGCGCGGCAACCGTGTGGCTGGTCTCGCCGGTGGCGCGGCTGACCGCCTCCCAGATCCAGGAGCGCTTGATGGTGCCGCCCGGCGCCGCCTTCTCGACGATCGCCGCGGCGATCTCCGCCTCGGCGGCGGCGCGGACCTCCGGCGTGTCGGGGGAGAGGTCCTCGATGGTGACGTCCAGCGGTGCGGCGATCGGCGCGACGACGAAGACCTCGGCGGTGACCGGACGCACGGCCTGGCCGTCGATGTAGGCCTGCACCGCAGCGACTTGGCCCGCCTGGGGGATGCCGTCCGGATATGTTTCGTCGAGCATGATCCGCACGGTGACCGTGCCAAGGCCCATCTCGCGGGCGGCGACCCAGGCGCGGGTGACCGGGATCCCGTGCGCGTCGCGCGCCAGCGCCCAGGCGAGGTAGTCGCTGGCGTTGCCGCCGTGCGGCGGGTTCTGGATGCGCCGCAGGATCCGGCTGCGCAGCGAGGTATCGGACTCGGCGTCGGCACCGCCGACCAGGCCGCCGGCCGCGACCAGCGCCTGCGACTGGACGCCGTCGACCGGCGAGACGAAGGCCAGGCCGATTCCGGCCTCGGCGTTGGTGTCGAGGCCGGCGCTCGCCGCCTGGACGGTCACGGCGGCGGCGCCGGCGGCCAGGGTCGCGCCGGCGGTGACGCGGTACTCGACGCCGTCGGCGCGCCGCAGGACCGCGCCGGCCGGCACGGCGGCACCCGTCGTTCCGGTGACCGAGACGGACCCCGCCGCGGGCGCGGCGAGCTGTCGGCTCGGCCCCCACTTCTTGCTGTGCAGCTCGAGCTCGGGCCCCTCGGCCGAGACGACCAGGACCTGGCGCGAGATCCAGTCGAGGTAGAAGTAGAGGCCGTAGAGCGCGCCGGCCCAGGCGGTGGCCAGCACGTTGACGACGGCGCGGCGCGGCCGCGAGTCGGCGCCCTCGAGGCGGCCGTCGACGTCGGCCAGGACGCCGTCCTTGATCTGCTGCAGGCTCGGGCGGGCGAAGGGCATCAGGCGGCCTCCCCGCCTGTCTCGGGGAGCGCGGCCCAGCGCGCCGCCTCGCCGTCCCACAGGCGCTGGAAGGCGAAGGCGACGGCCTCGCGGTCGGGGCGGATCAGGGCGACGCGCAGCGCCAGGGTGGCCGGGCGATGCGCTTCGGCGAGCACGCGGATCTCCTCGACGACGCCGTCCTCGATCATCCAGGCGAGCGCCTCGCGCGCCATCTCCTCGGCCTCGCGCAGGGTCTCCGGCAGGATCTTGCGACGCTCGAGCAGCCACAGCCGCGAGCCGAAGCGGTCGCCGGCGATCGCTTGGCCGGCCGAGCCGGCGAAGGCCTCGCCCCACCAGCCGCGCGGGTCGGTCTCCAGCGGCGGCAGCTCGTCGTCCGGGCGCGCGCGGGCGTCCGAGAAGAGGCTGAGGATCACCGCCGTGCCCAGTCCCTCTTCGAGCTTCAGGCCGGCGCCGTCGCGCACAAGGTCGCCGGTCAGCAGGTCGCCGTCGAAGTCGAGCCGCAGGTCCATCGCTCAGCTCCCGCCCGTCTTCGGGCCGGCGGCGCGGACCTTCGAGGAGCCCTCGACGATCGGCCAGAAGCCGCTCGAGGAGCCCTGCTGAACGTGCACCAGGTCGCCAAGGCGCGCGACCGGCGGGCCGCCCTCCTCGCCCAGGTGCACGTCGTCGGACTTCACCACCACCTTGGGCGCCTCGACCTCGATGCGGTCGGGCAGTAGGTCGACCTTGTTGGGCCCGCTGCGCACCACGACGGCGGGCTCGTCGCCGACGCGAGTCAGTTGGATGCGATGCACGGCCGCCTCGGCCGCGGCCGAGGGATCGTCCAGCTCGGTGTGCAGGGCGACGTCGCCGGCAGGCAGCTCGACCGGACGGTGGCGCCTGTCGCCGACGACGACGGCCAGGCTGTGCGCCGAGTTGCCGGCCAGGCCCAGCACCACGGCCACGGCCCCGGGCAGCGGGTGGCTCGTGAAGCCGTACTCCTGCACCCGCTGCACGGTGGCCAGGACCTCCTTGTCCAGCGCCGTGACCTGCAGGCCCTGGTGTCCCGGCGCGTCGTCGACCAGGCGCACCACCGTGCGCCGGACCATGGCGGCGATCCGCCGGCGGGCGGGGGCCAGCGCGCGCTGGATATGACCGCGCAAATCCACGCTCATTGCAGCCAGTGCTCCTCCAGCGAGTCGTTGTCGTCGCCCCGCTTGGGGCGCTTCGGCTCCGGCCGGAAGGCGGCGGCATCCATGCAGGTCAGCCGGCTGGTCGTGCCCCGCGGACCGCGCGCGTACTCGACCTCGATGACGACGAGCTGGCGGCCGTCGAGGCCCAGGCCTGGCACCGTGACCGAGACGAGCTGGTTGGGCGCCCACAGCGCGCCGGCGGTCCCGCGCTGGCGCCAGCCCTGCACGCCGAGCACGGCCCGGCGGGCCCGCGCGGCGCGCACTTCCGCCTCCCAGTCGACGCGCGCCTGCGCCGCGGCCGTGTCGGCCGGGCCTTCGGAGATGCGCAGGAACGGGCGGAAGCGCCGCACTCCGGGATCCTCGGCCACGGCGATCACCGTGGCCGCGTCCTCCTCCTCGAGGAAGTCGCTCGAGGGCTGCTGCGCCTTGACGATGTAGTGGCTGAAGCGCTCGGTCGCCTGGTAGACGCCGGAGGCCGACAGCAGGTTGTCGCCCAGCGCCAGCCCCGCCTCCGCGCGCGCGCCCGGCGGGCGCAGCAGCAGCAGGCCGCCCAGCCCGTCCGAGGCGCAGAGCACCCCGCGCAGCCGGCAAGCGCGCTCGATGGCCTCCCACGCCGTCTCGCCCTGCTCGGCCCGGAAGACCGGAATCGGCGCGCCGGTGTCGGTCTCGACGCGCACCCCGATCCCGAAGGGCGCGGCCAGCGCGGCGACCAGCTCGGGCAGGGCCCGCTGCGACCACTCGCCCGGATCCCAGTCCGGCGCGCAGTCGACCAGGTCGCCGGCCGCGTCCCTGCCGGACACGGAGATCTCGTGGCTGTCGGGCCCAACCGAGGGGCGCACCTGGTCGACGAAGCCGGTCAGCACGGGCTCGCCGTCCACCGCCAGGCTGCAGGGCGCGCCCGGCGCGATCGCGGTTACCGGATCGCCCGGCGCCCAGCGGTCGGACAGGCGCAGGTCGAACGAGCCGGCGGCCCGCTCCAGCGAGCGCATGACCCGCGCCTCCTTCCAGCCGAGGTGGCGGCGGCCGTCGACGGTCAGCTCCACCTCGGGCGTCCGTGCGTCAGCCACGCCGGCCTCCTCCCGCGCGCAGCGCGCGGCTGAGCACCTCGATCTCGCCGGCCGGCATGAAGCCCGGATGGCGCGCCCGGTTGCGCCAGACGATGCTTTCGACCTGGTCGGTATCGCCGAACGCCCGGTAGGCGGCGACCAGCGCCGGCTGCGTCGCCGCCAGGGGCAGCGCGACGACGCGCGGCAACTGCACCACCTGGGCGTCGATGGCGCGCACCACGGCCGTGCGCAGCGCGCCCAGCCGGTCGAAGAGATCCCGCTGCCCGGCCTCGGCCGCCTCCTCGCGCGCCAGGTCCAGCGCGTCGCCGAGCCGTCGCCGGAGATCCAGCGCGTCGTCGGCGGTCTGGAACGCCGCGAGGCCCGCGGCCCGGCCGGCGGCCACCGCACTGGCCGTGCGCAGCAGCCGCGCGAGCGCGGCCTGGTTGCTGGCCATGCGCGCGCGCGCCGGCGTCGCCGGCGTGCCCGGCGACGGCCAGTCGGCCGCCGTCTCCAGCGCCAGGCCGACGCCCAGCTCGGCGACGGCGACCGCGGCCGACTGCCACAGCCGGTCGGCGGGCGAGACCAGCGGCAGGCCGCCCAGCGCGCCCGCGACGGTGCGCGCGAGCTCGGACGGAGGGCCGGCCAGCAGCGCAGCCGGGGCGGCCAGCGCCTCCAGCTCCGCACGCACGGCGGCCGGCACCTCGACCACCGCCGGCGCCACGGCCAGGGCCAGGTCGACCGCTGCGCCGTCGACCGGATAGCGATTGGTGCCGGCGTCGACGAACTCCAGGGAGAACGTCGCCATCCGCCCGGCGGTGGTCTCCTCGACCAGGCGGCAGGCGGTGCACAGCACCTGCATCTCGCCCAGGTAGGGGTGGACCAGCGTGCCGACGCCGGGTTTGCCGCAGGCGGCGATCAGGGCGTCGCGCGCAGCCATGTAGTCGGCGCCGATGACGTAGGCGGAAAAGCGCGGCTGGCCGGTGCCGCGGCCCAGGTCCTCGGCGTAGGCCTCCTCGCGCCCCGGGTACTCGTGGAGCTGGACACGCCGGGCCGGCACCTCGGTGTCGTGCCGGAGGACGTGGAATCGGGCGTTGCGGAAGCGCGCCGCGCGCAGGTTGTCGGTCCAGGCCATGGCGTCAGTCCCCCATGGCGTAGCCGACGTGCGCACCCAGCGGCACGTCGGCGTTGTCGCTGGAGACCTCGATCACGCGCGCAGACTGCGGCATGTTCTCGAATCCCACGTTCACCCTGCCCGTGAACTGCAAACGCGCGCCCGGCCCGGCGCCGTCCGGCCCGAAGACGCTCTCCTGTCCGGCGAGCATGCGCTCCTGCAGGGAGCGCAGCGCCGAGGCCTGGTCGCCTGTGGCCGTTCCGACCTCGCCGAGGCCGGGAATGTCGACCGAGATGTCCATCTGCTCGAGCAGCCAGGCGACCTTGCCGACCAACCAGGCCGCCATGCGGTTCCACATGCCGGCGATGCCGTCCCAGAAGCCCTGGGCCCAGCGCCCGCCCACGTCCAGCGCGTCCGAGATCGCCCCGTCGAACACAGCGTCGATGCCGTCGAAGAGGCCCTGGTACCAGTCCTTCAGCCCGCCCCAGGCCTGCTTGATGCCGTCCGCCGCGCCGCTCCAGTCGCCGGTGACCAGCCCGACGATCGCCCCGATGGTTCCGTCGACGACATCGAGCACGGCGCCGAGCAGGGTGCCGAAAAACTCCTCGATCGACCGCCAGGTCGCCTTCAGGTCCTCGACGGCCTGCGCGCCGTCGCCGCCGAGCAGCGAGACCGTGGACCCCACCCAGGCCGCAATCAGGCCGCCGACGCCGTCGAGCAGCGTGCCGAAGAAGCCCTCCAGCCCGGCCCAAGCCTGGCGCACGCCGTCCGCCGCGCCGCTCCAGTCGCCGGTGACCAGCCCGACGATCGCCCCGATGGTTCCGTCGACGACATCGAGCACGGCGCCGAGCAGGGTGCCGAAAAACTCCTCGATCGACCGCCAGGTCGCCTTCAGGTCCTCGACGGCCTGCGCGCCGTCGCCGCCGAGCAGCGAGACCGTGGACCCCACCCAGGCCGCAATCAGGCCGCCGACGTCGTCGAGCAGCGTGCCGAAGAAGCCCTCCAGCCCGGCCCAAGCCTGGCGCACGCCGTCCGCCGCGCCGCTCCAGTCGCCGTCGATCAGCGCCGCGACCCACTGCACCAAGCCGCCGAAGATCGCCTTCAGGTCGGCGAAGAGCTCGTCGAAGAACGGGCCGACGTCGTCCCAGTAGCGCACGATCAGGAAGGCGGCCGCGGCCAGCGCCAGGGCGAACCAGCCGATCGGCGTGGTCAGCAGGGCGAGGCCCAGGCCGAAGACGGCCTTGGTGAGTGTCAGGATCGAGGCGATCAGTCGAGCCTTGAGCACGACGGCCAGGCCGATCGCCAGGTTGGTCCAACCGCCGACGGCCTCGGCCGCGCGCGACAGCCAGTCGAAGAGGTCTCGCGCCGCGTCCGTCGCCCTTTGAAAGCCCTCGCGCAGTTCGGGCATCAAGTCCTGCAGGCGCGCGACGGCGCGGCGAACCAGATCCACGATCTCCGGCCGCATCTCCTGCAGCCACTTGGTCAAGGCGAGGGTTCCCCGTTCGAAGCCCGGCAGAAGCTGCTCGACGATTCCGAAGCCGACGCCGCGCACGACCGCCCAGAGGTTGGCGAGACGTCTGCTCACCCGCTCGGAGGAGCGCGCGGTCTGCTCGTTCATGACGATGCCGAGATCGCGGGCCTCGCGGGCCAGCTCGAACAAGCCCTCCGAACCCCCACCCAACATGTCCACCATGGCGACGCCTTCGCTGTCGAACAGCTTGAAGGCGGCGGCAATCCGCTTCGCGGGGTCCTCCTGCTGCGCCATTGCGTCGGCGATCTCGGGCAGCAGCTCGCGCATGGGACGGATCCGGCCGGTCGTGTCGGTGATCTGGATCCCCATGGCCTCGAGGGTGTCCTTGGCCTCGCCGCCCCCGGCCGCGGCTTCCGCGATCCGCTGGGTCGCGTGCTGCAGCGCCGTGTCGAAGGCCTGGTTGGACAGGCCTGAGCGCTCGGCGGCGTAGCGCCACTCCTGCAGCTCCTCGATACCGACGCCGAGCTTGTCGGCCGTCTTGGCGACGCTGTCGCCGTAGCCGATCGTGCTCCGGACGAGCCCGAAGAACTCGGCGCCGACGGCAGCCGCCGCACCCCCGACGCCGGCGGCCAGGCGGGTGACCCGCGAGAAGGTGTCGCCGAAGGCGCCGGAGAGCTGGCGCGTCTGGCGCAGAACCCGGTCGAAGCCGGTGTTCTGCGAGACGCCGCGCAACTGGCGCTGGATCCCCTGCAGCGGCCGCGTTGCGCCGTCGAGCATCTCGAAGAGAACCTGGGGCTTCGTGTCGCTCATGGGCGGCGGGTCATCCCTGGGTCACCGGCTGGGCTTGGAGAGCTGCTTGGAGATCTCGACCGCCTGCCGGTGCCACCAGGCGAGATCCTGCATGTCCATCGACCAGATGGATTCGGGCGGGAAGTGGAAGGTCCAGGCGATCTCGCGGACCGCTATTTCCCAGTTCCCGGGAACTGCGAGAGCAAAGGGCCGATCTGCGCCGCCACCTCCACGAAGTCGTCGAGGCCGAGGGCGTCGAGCGCGCTGGGCGGGACCCCGGCCAGGCGCGCGGCCACGGTCAGGATCGCGTCGGTCTCGAAGGCGATCCCATCGCCGCTGACGACCAGCTTGATGCCGCGCAGGTCGCCGGCGGTCAGCCTGCGGAAGCTCAGCTCGGCGATCTCCTGGCCGTTGGCCTGGATCGGCGTATTCAGCGTCACCTTCATGGTCAGCGGATCTCCTCGGCCGAGAGGCCCTCGAGGCGGACCTGGACGTTGGCCTCCTCGGTCCCGACGTTGCCGTCGGCGGCGTACCAGGCGTCGCGCAGCACGATCGCCTTGCCGTTGGCGAGTTCGAGCGTCGCGGTCACGCCGTCGAGCTCTAGGAGGGTCTTGAGCGCCAGGTCGCCGCGGTCGCGCACCTCGCCCTCGAAGTAGGGCGCCTGCGGCGTGGCCTTGTAGCCGTGCACCGCGTCGTGGCCGACCAGCGCCTCGCGCTTCTCGGCGCCGAGGTTGTAGGTCCAGTTGCCGACGACCTCGTACTGGGTGCCGTCGACGGAGAAGAAGAGCGTGCCCGAGCGGCGGCTCATGGTGGGCCTCCCTTAGAGAATGAACTGGATCTGGACGCCGGCGACGCGGAACTGGTTGACCAGGTCCGGCGGCAGCAGCCAGTCGAGGCGGTTGGGGTCCTGCGCGTTGCGCTCGCAAATCACCAGCTCGGCGAAGGCGTCGACGTTCTCGACCAGGCCGCGCGCCGCCATGTCGCGCGCCCAGGCGACAGCCTCGGCCTTGCCGGTCTTCGGCGTGACGATCGCCTGGCCCGGCGCGCGCACGCCGTCGTTCTTCAGCTTGTGCCGCGGGAACTTGCGCAGGATCCGGTTGCGGAAGTCCCAGCGCAGGTAGCCGAGCGTCAGCGTGGTGTTGAGGTCGAGGTAGGCGGCGTCGTCGGCGCCGGCCGGGTTGGTCTTGTAGCTGGTGACCAGGCGCTGGATCCGCGCGACGCCCCCGTCGTCGTCGCTCGAGGTGGCGATGCCGTCGTAGAGCAGGAGGTTGTTCTCCTCCCGCGTGAAGGGCCCGCCGGTGTTCATCACGACGACGTGCTTGGAGTTCAGCGAGTCGCCGAGCGTGCCGAGCGTGCCCTGGGTGCCGTAGGCCGCGGTGACGGCCGCGCCCTCGATCTGGCGCAGCGGATCCCAGCGGCTCTCCAGCTCGGTCTCGACGGCCGCCAGGTTGGCGGCGTCGCTGTAGGGCAGCGCGATCAGGTTGTAGTGGACGTCGCCGAGGACCGCCCAGACCGCCGAGACGTCGGGGTTGGCGGTGCCGCCGGTCAGCCGCATGCCCGCGTCGCCCGCCTTGGCCGGCAGCACATCGGTCAGCGGCAGCGTCTGGAACGGCCGCGCCGGGTCGATGTTGCCGTGGTAGCTGGCGACCGCGGCGGTGGCGGCCGCCATCTCGTCCGGCGGCGTCGGCCGACCGGAAGTGCCGGTCGCCGGGTCGAAGGCGACGGTCAGGCCGTCCGGCAGCGCCTCGCCGCGGTAGTAGTTGAGCCGCACCTCGAGGTCGTTGCCGGCGACGCCGGCGTTCTTGGCGGTGACGTCGACCTGGGTGTCGGTCACGCCGTTGACGGCGGCCGAGACGGCGAGGTCGGCGTCGGCCTGGATGGCGGCGGCGACGGCCGTGGCGATCTCGGCCGGCGTGTCGCCGGCGGCGACGCCGACGCTGAGCGGCCGCCCGGCGACCATGAGCGCCAGGGTGCCGGAGGCGGCGACCGCGCCGCCGAAGGTCATCGAACCGCTGGCCGCATTGGCCGCGCCGTCGTCGTCGAGGGCGACGAACCAGGTCTCGGTCCAGCCGTTGTTCGCGAAGTGCCGCTCGGCCATGCGCGCCAACTGCGAGCCGGCACCGAACAGCGTCTTGGCCTCGGCCGCGTTGGTCAGGCGCACCGGCGTCAGCGCCGCCTGGGTGCCGGCGACGGTCTTCTGGCCGACGACCAGGTGCCGGTAGGGCATGACCTGGGCGCCCTGGATCGCGTTCGAGGGATCGAACTCGACGTAGACGAAGGGCACCCGCAGGTTGGTCGGGACCTGGTTGAACGAGATCTGCGACATGGCTTAGGCCTCCTTCGCCTTCTTGCCGCCGGCGGACGCCTCGGCCTTGGCCGGCCCCCGGCTGTTCGGCCGCGGCCGCGATAGGGTGACGTCGCCGTCGGCGGCCTTGCGGCGCCAGTAGGCGCTCACGGCCACGACGCGGCCCTCGGCCGGGACCAGGGCGCCGTCTTCGGGCCGGCGGATGCGGCGGCCCTGGTTTGGGGTGGCGAGAACGCGCTCGCCGTCGCGGAAGTGCGCCATCAGGCTTGCTCCAGTTCGAACTCGTCGACCGCGTCCGGGTCGGGGTGGGTGTCCAGCTGCCAGCCGGCCGTGCCGCGCAGGAAGTCGTCCGGCTCGACGCCGCGCGCCTGCGCGTGGGTGGTGGTCAGCTCGAGCGTGACGCCGTGGCAGAGCACGCCCGCGAATTGCACCTGCTGGAAGTCGACCAGCTCCCAGCCCCAGGGCGTGCCCGGCCGCTCGCCGCCGCGCGGGCCGAGGTTGACCAGCAGCCCGCCGAGCGTCTCGTCGCCGTCGGCCCAGAGGTCGACCATCACGGCGTCGACCAGGCCCTGCATGGTCAGCTCGCTGGCGGCAGCGTCGTCGAGCGTCAGGTAGCCGTGCAGGCGCCAGAGGCTCTCGACCTCGAGGTGGAGGTTGGAGGCGACGACGGGCCGCGCCGTGACGCGGCGCAGGAACCAGCCGCGCAGCTCGGTCGAGCCGGCCGGCTGGTAGAGGAGAGCGAGGTCACCGAGGCTGCTCGCATAGCGCTCGAAGGCGTGCACGACGCCTAGCTGCGCGCCGAGACCGGGCGTCGCCGTCAGCCGCGCCAGCAGCGCGTCGCGGATCTGCACGGGCGTGCTCACGGACCCGCTCATGGCCGGGCCTCCCGCGCCACCAGGCCGAGGACGGTCTCGCCGGCGCGGGCGGCGACGCCGCCGGCGGGAAGCTGCGCGGCCGGCCGCTCGTGGTTCTTGCGCCCCACCGCGGCCCCCTTATGCCGTCAGGCTCTTCGGGGCCGGGCCGCGAACGCGCTGGCCGTCGACCGTGACGGCGACCAGCTCGTCGCCGACCAGGCGCGCGGCGAGGATCGCCGCGGTGTCGGCGGCGGTCTTCGCAGGGATCTCGTCGGCCATAGGCGGCTCCGGCTCTCGGTCTGTGTGTCGTAGTCGGCCGGGCTGGAAAGCGCCGACCCGATGAGCGGATAGTGCCGGCAGTGGCGGCGACCGGGTAATTGCGACAGCTGTCGCAACCGCGCCGACGGATGTGCCCCCGCCCGGCGGACCTCGCCCCCCGTCTTCGCTCGCGTTTCGAACGGCCCGTTCGAACGGCTTCGAACGGCCCTAGAGGCGCGCGGGCGGGTCCGGTGCTAGGGCTGGGCAAGAAAGCCGGCGGCGGCGCTCCTGGGCCGCCTCAGGCGCCTTTCTTGAGGTGTGGCGGCAAAGCGCCATCTTGGGGTCAGTCGAAGCCGGGACTCGCGGATAATCGCTAGCGCCGCTCCGGGGCCGCAGGATGTGGCGCCGGACCCACCGAGGAAAGGGAAGCTTGCGTCCCCCGCCCGGCTCGACGCTCTCGCTCTAACTCTATGAATAGAGCAGGATTCACGTCTTGGATGGGATCGCCAAAGCGATTCCATCCAAGACGATCCTGCTCTAGAAGCTTCCGAACGGGCCGCGCCTCGGCGGACACGCTCGGGCCGTGCGACGCCGGTGATCTCGACGTCGCCGCGCGCCATCCTGGCCGCGGGCGGCCAGCGTCACCGCGGCGACGGTCTCCGACAGCCACTCGACGGAGACGGCGCCGGCCTGGCGCAGCCAGTCGACCTGGGCGCGCAGCTTGTCGCCGGTCAGGCGCGGGAACCGGGCCCCCTCGGAGCGCGCAGCAGGACCTGCTCGTTGGCCGTGCCCTCGGCCGCCAGCGGGACGGCCAGGACGGCGGTCCGGAGCTCCTCGGCGAGGTAGCGGTCGTACCTCACGGAGCGCCCCTCTGAATCGTGCGCACGTAGTCCTCGAGGCGGGTGGTCACGCGCTCCTGGCGCTCGACCACCTCCTTGAGGCCGGAGAGTTGAGCCGTGACGGCTTTCACTTCGCCGCCGAAGGCGGTGATCGACAGCGCCAGCTCGTGCACCGCCTTGCCGGTCGGCGCGTCGGCCAGCGCCTGCTCGATCCGCGCGACCCTGGCCCTGAGGTCCGCCTCGTTCTGGTGCGCCTCGTCGATGCGGGCATGGGCGCGGCGCGTCTTGGCGTCGATCATCTGCTCGAGCCCGTCGGCGACGGCCTTCAGCTCGGTGCTGCTCTCCCTGTCCGATTTCCTCCACCAGGCGAGGCCGGCGAAGATCATCGCGACCAGCGACAGCAGCACCGCCGCCCAGTTGGCCAGAGACCCCAGCTCGAGACCCGTCACGAAGCCGCGCCCTTCGCGCCGCCGAAGACCTTCTGGATCAGACCCGGCTGCGGCTGGAAGCCGGCGGCGACCTCCTTGTCCTGGCTGCGCTTGACGACGTTGACGCCAAGCACCGCGAGGGCGATGCCCCACATCGGCGTCAGGGCGACCACCGCCTCGACCAGCTCCTTGGCGTACTCCGGCGTCGCCACCATGGCGTAGGCGATCGCCGCGAACTGGATCGACCAGGTGAGCGAGACGATGTAGCCGAAGGTCGGCCGCCAGCGCCGCACGAAGGCGTCGCCGCTGGTCACCTCCTTGCGGAAGGTCTCGTTGACGGTGCGAAGCTGCTCGACGTCGAGCTCGCGCATGCGCACGGCGAAGTCGTTGGCGGCCTGGGTGAACTGGAGCAGCAGGCTCGGGTCGGCCTTGAGCGCGGCGACCGCGCGCGCCTCCTCGTCCTCGCCGGTGAGCGCCTTGGCGACCCCGGCCGCCGTCTCGGCCGCCTTGGCCGCCTTCGAGTCGTCGCCGGCGATCCAGCGCACGAGTCCCGGCGCCAGCTCGGTCGCCAGCTTCAGGGCCGGCGGGGCGGCCGCCCCCAACAGGCCGAGCACGGGCAGCGCCAACGCCTAGCCCTCCAACGCCGCGAAGTAGCGCTGCACGGCGGCGGTGCGCGCCAGGAACTTTTCGGGCGTGCCCTTGCCGCCGCGGTTGTAGTAGGCCTTCCAGTAGGCCGCGAGCGCCGGCCAGTCGCCGGCGGCCGGCAGCGGCTCGGCGATCGACCAGTAGAGCAGCCGCGCGACCGCGCAGCCGAGCCAGTCGTTCCAGCAGAGGTGGTCGGAGAGCGTCTCCAGCCGCTCCGGCAGGTCCTCGAGCTCGCCGTCCTGGATGTCGGGACAGGTGTCGATCAGCGGGAAGAGCCGGTCGAGGGCGTCGAGCCACTTGCCCCGCCCGCCCCGGCCGATCCAGACGCCGGCTTGGCGCATGAAGCCGGGCTCGATCTGGAAGCGGCCGCGCGCCGGCCCGTTCGGCACCTGCAGCCCGTGCAGCAGGTTGCTCTCGGCGACGGCGGTGGCGAGCAGCAGCTGGCGCGCCTGCAGACTGTCGATCGCCGGCGAGATCTCGCGCGCCAGATGGCGCAGCACGGGCTGCACGACCTGCTCGTCGAACAGCCGCAGTTCGCGGTGGGAGGGCTGGTCGCGCATGCTCGTCTCGGGCCGGTGTCGCAGGGCGGCCTGGGAGCCGCCTTCGGCCCGAAGCTACGCGGTGAAGTGGCAGGGAGAGATTGCGACAGCTGTCGCCACCTCGCCAGGCGGCAGGCGCTGTGGGCGCGAAGTGTGCAGTGACGATCGCGCTCTAACTCTAGTCCGGCAACCGATCGAACAGCGACGGCGCCCGCGGGTCCTTGCACTGAAGCGCTTTCGCCACGCGCTCGACGGTGCGTCGATGGCACCTCAGGCGGGCAGCGATCTCGTTTTCGCTGAACTCGCCGGCCTGCAGCAAGCGCACGATCTCGGCACGCTGTCGGCGCTGCGCCGCCGCGATACCGAGGGGGACGGTTACCGACTCGCCGCTGCGCAGCTCGACGAGGGTGGCCGCCAGGGCCTTGCCGAGCGCCTTGGCGATCGGCGCCTTGTCGGTCACCTTTTGCGGGATCTTCACCGTGCGGCCGCCATAGGTCTCGGCCAGCTTCCGCGCGGCGGCCAAGCCGGCCTCGCGGCCGCGCTCGGCGGCGACCGCCTCGGCCAGCTCGCGCAGGATCCCCGTCAGGCCGTCGAAGGCGGCCTGGTCGTCCTGCCGGCCGGCGGCGGGCGCTGCGGCTCGATCGGGCATGCGCTAGGGCTTCGGCCAGGGAAGGAAGCGCGAAAGGTGGCCGGCGGGGCTCGCACCCCGCCGGCCGACACGGCTCAGGGACTCGGGATGCGTCTCGAGCGCGTCGGCAACGGCGCCGCCGAGGATGCGCCGGAGCCGCCGATAGGCGACTTTGCGCCCGCACGGTGGATCGGTCCGCCAAGGTGACATCAGAGCGCCTCCTCGATCTCGCCGCGCTCGGTCATCACCCGGCGCAGCCAGCGGCCGAGCGCCTCCTGGCACGTGTCCGACTCCCAGGCCGCGAGCTGGGTGTAGGAGCGGGCGTTCGGGCTGCCGACGTGGCGGCAGCACCAGGCCGCGAGCGCGGCGGTGTCGCGGATCTGCGCGGCGCCGCGCTCGTGCAGGCGGCGCCAGAGCGCCTCCAACACGCGGGCGCGCGGCTTCTCCACCGCGACGCTCTTTCCATCGACGATGGCGCGGTAGGGTTCCCAGCTGACGCCGGCCTCGCGCGCCAGCAGCGCTTTAAGTGCCTCGACCGCTCGGCTCGCCTGCTCGATCGACAGCCATTCGAGCGCGGCGATGCCGCGGTCCTGGCCGCCGGTCACCCGCCGCACGAAGGCGACCAACGCAGCCTCCTCGGCGTTGCGCACGACGCCCAGGTGCCAGCCAGCGATCCAGAGAGCGCGCAGCTTCGCCTGCACCTCGCCGGCGGCCAGCTTGCGCGCCCCGGCGCGCGCCGGCCCCTTGCGCTTGCCCGGCCGGAATTCCGGCGCCGGGTCGGCCTTGCCCACCGCGTTGCGGACCAGCGCCATCTGCCGGTCGGTGCAATCGCCGAGCGAGCGCTTGCCGGCGCCACCGTCCGAGCCGGTCACTCGCGAGATCAGGTCGCGCTGCGCCGCGTCGTCCAGGCCGAGCCGCTTAAAGCCAGCGCGGATCTGCTTGTTCAGCCGCAGCCACTCGGCCGACCGCGCGGTCTTCGTCGCGGCGCTCATCTCGGCTGCCTCCCGCCGCCCGGCACCGCCCTGACGCGGCGGCGGGCCTGGCGTTCGTCGGCGGCACGCAAGATCGCGGCCGGCGGCACGCCGTAGCGGCCGTCCAGAACGAACCCGTGCTCGATCGAGAAGCCGGCCCGGATCGGCCCCAGCTCCTCCATGGCCGTGGCGACGGCGAGCATCGCGTCGACCCAGTCCTGCCGGAAGCGCGCGGCGGGCATCACTCCTCTCCTTCCAGCGGCTGAAGGCGGCTGTTGCCGGACTTGGCCCGTGTGCGCCGCTGCGCCTCGACGCGGGCGCGCGGCACGGACGCGTCGGGATCCTCGGCGACTGGCACCGCGCTCAGCGGCTCTGCACCGGCGACCGCGGCCACGTAGGCGGGCGGGCAGTGTGTGACGCGCCCCTCGGCCAAGGCCGCGGCCACCTGCGCGTCCTTCTCCTCGCGGCGCAGCATTGGAACCGGCCGGCCGTTGGGCAGCAGCAGGGGGACGGTGACCGCGTCGCGCTGGCCGACGAAGCCCTTTTGCCGCAGGCCGTTCATCACCCGCGTGACGTCCTGCGGCCGCTTGCCGAGCCGAGCCGCCAGCTTTCGCGGGTCGTCGCCGGTCCGCAGCAAGGCGCGGAGCACCGCCGCCTCGACCTCGGTGAGCTTGGGGGGCGCCTTGCGGGTCGACGCGTCGGGGGTCGGCCGAGGAGCCGCCGGCTTCGGGGCGGGAGGCTGCGGCCGGCGTGCCGGCTGGGCGGAAGGCGCGGGCGTCGGTGCCGCAGGTTCAGAGGCGGGCAACAGAGAGACCCGCCGACCACCGCCGCCCGAGCGCATCGCGATGCGCATCCTCCCGGCGTCTGGCTCCAACGGTGCCGGCGCGGCGGCAACTTTCCTCGCGGCGCCTGGCAGAGCCGGAGCCGCCCGCGCCGTCTCGCGCACCGGCTCCGGCGGGACGCCGGCGTCGAGCCCGGCATAGGCTGGCGGCATCGAGACGCCCAGACGGCGGACGGCCCACACGGTCCAGGTCAGGAAGCGCGCCTCGCGCTCGACCAGCCCCTTCTCGACGCGCCCGCAGGCGTGCAGGACCGTCGTATGGTCGCGGCCGAGGAAGCTGCCGATCTGCGGGAAGGACTTGGAGGTGTACTGCTTGGCCAGCCAGCAGAAGACCTGCCGTGCCGTGGCGAGCGGCTGCATCTTGCGGGCCGACTTCAGCCAGGACGTCGGCTCGCCGGTCACGTCCGAGACCAGGCGCAGCAGCTCGGCCAGCGAGATTTCGTTGGCGTCCGTCGCGGCCTCTGGGGCGGGAGCCTGCGCCGGCAGCCTGGCAATCTGCGGCTTGAGCGCGACGGATGCGGGTGCGCCGCGCAGCCACATCTCGGCCCGCGCCGCGTGGTCGAGCGCGTCCTCCAAGGATCCGCCGTCCTGCACCGCCAGCGCCAGCAGACGGGCCCGCGTGCGCTGCACGTCGGCCAGGTCGTTCCCGCTCTCCAGCTCGGCCGCCAAGGCGACCACCTCGTTCGCGTCTTCGGTCATGGCTCTACTCGGTCAGCCGTCGGTGTCGGCGCGGTAGCCGGGACGTCCGCGCGCTTCGGCGTCGGCCTGCTCCGCCAGCGCTCTCAAATCCGGGACGGTGCAACGGCGCGCCACCGCCGCCCGCAGCTCCTGCAGTTCCGGCCGCATGTCCCGCCGCCGGTTCGGCTTGGCCTGTCGATAGCAGGCCTCGACCAGCTCAAGCTCCAGCTCGGGGGTCCATGCGGCCACGTCTCAGCGCTCCGGTCGATCGCCGGCGATGCGGGCGACGTAGCCGCCTTGTTGCGGCGCCTCGACCCGGCCGTCGGCCAAGTGGTGCACCCAGCTCTCGCACGTCATCTCCGTGCCGGTGGCCCCGCCGTGCAGTCGGCAGCTCAGCGCGCCACCGGCGACGTAAAGCCCCGCCAGGTGCCGGCACGTGAAACAGCGCCGCTCGTAGATGCTGCGGTAGCCGGGCGGACGTGCGGTCGCGGCCATCGCCTCAGCCCTCCGCTTCCTGCAGCTCGGCCGCGTCGGCGGCGTCCTTCAGCAGCGCCTCGACCAGCTTGTCGATCTCGCCGTCGGCCGCCTTGGCGACCACCTCGTCGGTGGCCTCCTCGACCGTCACGCCGATCCGCTTCAGGTCGGCCGCGGAGAGGTTCTGCAGCGCGCCCTTGAGCGGCTTCTCGGTGACCTTGACCAGCGTCTCGAACTGCTCGGGCAGGTGCCGGCGGATGGCCTTCACGGTGGCCTGGTCGTCGACGATGACGATCTTGCCCTTGGCCTTCGCGAAGCCGCAGCGGATGCCGTGCAGCGTGATCGTCTTCGGGCTCTTGAAGAGCGGCTTGCTCGCCGCGATGGCCGCTTCGAGCTGGGCGCGCGCGTTGCTCGCGGCCTCGACGCGCCGACGGATCACCGGGGTCCGCTGCGCCTTGACCCTGTCGAGCATGTCGGTGGTGACCCTGGTCGCCTCCGCCAGCTCGTCGCGCGCGGCGGCATAGGTCTTCGCCAGGGCTTCGATGGTGCCGAGGTCGGCCATCAGGTCCTCCTCAGGGTCGCGGGTCGGGAAAGCAGGGTCCGCCACCAGCGCAACTGCTGACGAAGCCACCGGAACGGGAGCCGACGCATCAGGCCGCCCCTCCGTCGAGGGGATCGCGCGGAGGCGACGGCAGCGGCGCGGCGCGGACTTCGACGCCTGCCTCCTCGAAGAAGCAGCGCTCGCGCTCGCGGCAGCCGTCGTCGGTGCGGCGGCCGCGGATCTCGGCCAAATCGACGATCTCCGCGCTCCGGAGGGCGGGCCGCCGCTCGAGCTCGGCCAGCGGGCCGGCCGTCTCCGCCAGGTAGCCGAGGGCCTCGAGCCACGTCTCCGGCGGCACGGCGCCGCCGCACATCCAGGTGTCGAAGGCGAAGACCGCGAGATCCAGCTTGTCGGAGAGGCAATCGCGCGGCCCTACGGCGTCTGCGGTGCGTTCGAGGTCGCGCACCTGCCGCCGGAAGTCGCGGAGCCATTCGAGAAGCGCCCAGGGGTTGGCGATCGCCTGGGTTTCGCGGACCTCCTCGGAGGCCTGCTCGACGAAGTGACGAAGATCCTCGCTCAGCATGCCGGCCTCTTCACGAGTTCTGCACGACGGTCGGGGAGAGCTGGGCGTAGCCGGCCTGGACGTGCTGCAGCGTCAGCGGCGCGCCGCCGGCCAGCATCTGCGCCTGGATCATCGTCGCCGTGAGGCCGCGCAGCCCGCCCGGCTTCTTGGCGATGGTCACCAGGTACTTCGCGACCTGCGTGTCCTCGACGCCGTACCAGCCGATCAGCTCGTCGACGTCGGCCTTGAGCGGCGCCGCCTGCTGGATGCTCTTGAAGACCCGGCTGAAGATCTGCGCGAAGCCGGCCCCGCGGCCGCCGCCCTCGAGGCGTCGGTAGACCGTGATGTTGCCGACGAGCGCGATGCCGCAGCCGGCCTTGTCGTGCAGGCTGCGGAGCTGGTCGAGCGCCGGCGGATTGAGGTGCTGGCACTCGTCCGCGATCAGCAGGGCGTCCTTGCCCTTGAGACGGTCGATGATCGCCTTCGAGAGGCGGCCGACCGGCATCTGCTGGATCTCCAGCTCGTCGGCGATCAGGCCGAGAAGGCCGGTGACCGAGGCCGTGCTCGGCTCGCAGGTGACCAGGTAGACGTGCGGCTTGGAGGCTCGGTAGCGTTCGCAGGTGAGCGTCTTGCCGACGCCCGGCGCCATGCCGACGGCGGTGATGCAGGGCATGTAGTGGGCGAACTCGAGCGCCTGCTCGATCCGCTTCGCCGTCTGGGTCAGCAGGAAGGGTGCCTTCTTCGGCTGGGTGGCCCTGGCGGTCGCCTTGTCCTTCAGCGCCTCGATGCCCTTGCGGACCTTCTGAGCTACCTGCTCGCTGTTGCCGCGGTAGGTTCCGCCCAGCCACTCCGCGAAGGTGCTCGGCGGCACGCCGATCTCCTGCGCGAAGGCGTTGCGCGACACCGCCATCTTGCCGCGGAATTCGTCGCATTCCGCCCTGAGGGCGTCCTGGTCGATCGCCGTGTGGTCTTGCAAACTGGCCAATGACATGGTCCTTTGGTCCCTCATTCGCGTTGCCGTCTTGGCGGGTCCGTCGTTGCCGCGACGGGCCCGTCAGTCTTCGAGACCCGACTCGCGGGCCTTTCGCATCGCGGCCAGGCTGGCCGTGAAGTTCTCCTGGTACTCGTCGGGGAGCTGGCCGGAGATCCGCTCCGGCGCCTCTTCGGGCTCAGGCTTGAGCGCGGTGTTCCCCCAGACCGACGGCCGGATGACCTTCGTCTCGACCGGCTCCGGGTTCGGCGCCGTCGGCGTGAGGCGGGCGAACTCGGCGCCGCTCAGGATCCGCTCGGCCTCGGCCTGTTGCTTCAGGCCGCGCAGCAGCGCGCGGCGGGCGCGGCTGTAGGCGCGGGCCTTCTCCGCATCCAGGAAACCGCCCCGCCACCAGCACTCGGCATGCCCCAGGTGGCGGCCGGCCGCGTCGTAGACCTCGATGCCGGCCTGGATGTCGTCCGGGTCGAAGCGCGCCGTGACCTTCGCGCCGACGTGGCCGATCAGCCATGCGGCCCAGAAACGGTTGCCGTAGACCCAGATCTCGCCGGTCGGCGTCCGCGCCGTGACGTTCTGGGCCGCCAGCATTGCCATGCGCAGGTGCTCCGGCCGCGCCTTCCGGATCGGAGCGCTGGCGTAGGAGGCGGCGAAGGCCTGGTCGAAGCTGAGCCGCCCGCCGCAGACCGGCGAGCGCCGGCCCGTGCGCGCGTTGTGCAGGGCGATGCCCTCGCCCAGGACTTGCAGGAAGACGTCCAGGTCGATCGCCCGGCTGCCGTAGTTCTCCGGCTTGTTGGTCGGGCTGTTGCCCGTGTAGGCGCCGGCGAAGGCGCGGCACTTCGAGATGTCGTCGCAGAAGTCGCGGAAGCTGCGCTCGATCGGCTTCGAGCGGCCGCTGTAGGGCTGGGCCCAATGGACCTTGCAGCCCAGCGTGGTCAGCAGGCCGTCGCAGTCCTCGGCCTTCACCTTGAAGCGGTAGCGCGTCGGCTGACCGCCCGTGATCAGCTTGCTGGCGAACTCGCGGCCGTTGTCGAGGATCACCTCGTCGGGGATGCCGTACTCCTCGAACAGGTCGAGGAAGCACAGTCGAACGGCTGTCGAAGACGGCGAGACGTCGACCCGCCAGGCCAGGACCTTGCCGCTGTAGACGTCCTGGATCGCCACGACGCTCGGCCGCTGCGGGGCGTCGAGCTCGGGGAACTTCACCCAGACGTCCATCGTGTGGAAGTCGGCGTTGACCACCTGCAGCGCGTGCAGCATCGACTTGTCGCGGGTCATCGCCGGGATGCGGCGCTCGAGGCCCTTCATGCCTTCGCGGCGGAGGATCTCCTCGACGACCCAGACTTCTTCGCGGACGCGGCGTCGAACGGTAGCTTCGCTGGGGATGGTCCAGCCGTGCTCGGCGGCGGCGCGTTCGAGCTGCCGGTAGCAGCTCGTGATCGGCGGCTTGGAGGGGTGCAGGTAGGCCGAGCGGAAGTAGTCCCAGGCTTCCTTCGACATCTCGGCCGAGCCGCCGGTCTTGCCCTTGGTGCGCGGGCACAGCAGCGGGAGCCAGTCGCAGCGATCCGCCAGTTTGACGGCCCGCCACCAACGCCAGATCGTCGCTGGACCGATCCCCAGCCGATGTGCCGTGTTTTCCAGGATGGGCCGCACCGAGAGCCGAAGGCCGCTGCAGCGCAGCTCGTCGATCTCCCGCATGATGGCCAGGCGCCGGTGCGCCTCGTCCTTGGCCTTCTGCGGCTGGCGCTCGTACCAGGCCCAGAGTTCGGGATCCGCGCCGTCCGGCCGTTCCTTAGACGGCTTGGCCGCGGCGCAGGTTTTGAGGTTCTCGCGGATGTGCCGCTCCGCCAGCGCCTCCTGGGCGTGCTTGTCGAGCAGCATCACATGGTATTCGCGGCCGCCGCCGCGGCCCGCCCGCCGGCGGCTGAGCGGCCTGCCGTCGCCCGCGACCTTCAGGTCCCAATTCTCGCGCTGCGCCAGCTTGAGAAGGCCGGCCTTGGTTTTCGGAAGGCCGGGGATGTCGGCAGCGGCCAGCTCGCCGGCGGTGTACCACTCCTTCATCGGCCACCTCCGCGGCGCGCCGTCCGGCGTGCGGCGTCCAAGGCCTTGCCGATCTCCTCCTTGGTGACGGCCAGCCGCCCGACCTCGACCCAGGGCAGGTCGGCGTCGTCGATCACCGTCTTGCCGAACAGCTCGGCGCCGAGCTGCCACAGGCGCGTGTCGCCGGTCGCATGGCAGGGCGCCGGCAGGCGGAGGAAGCTGACGGTGTGGTCTTCCCGCGCTTGGCTGGCGTAGCCGTCGAGCGAGGCCTTTGCGACCTCCTCGCCCAACCAGGCCGACATCTCCTCGGCCAGCTCCTCGCGGGTCTTGCTGCACTCGCGCAGCGTGAGAGCGACGGCGCGGGAGATGCGGTCGCGCAGGCTGGCCGAGCGAACGTCCGGTTCGTCGGAGCGCCAGACCTGCACCTCGGGCGGCGTCCACCCGAGCAGGTCGAGGGTCTTGTCGTCGCGCGGCGGCATCAGGCCTCGTCCTGCTCCTCGACCCAGGCCATGAAGGCGGCGCGCATCGCGGCGTCGGCCTTTTTCCAGGCGTTCTTGAGGCTCTGCAGCGGGTCGCGCTCGGCCGGTGCGTCCCGGCCGTTCAGCTTCTTCTCGGCGGCGCGCAGCGTCGGCTGCGGGGCGGCCGGGTCGAGCGCGGCGTCGAGCAGGCGGGCCTGCGAGTGCGGGCTCAGCCCGGCGAGCAGCTCGAGATCCTGCTGGTTGTCTTCGAAGGGCGTGCCGACCAGGCGCGTGTAGCTGGTCGGCGTCAGACGCTCGCCGATGCGCGCCTCGCGCTCGATCGTCCGGACCGCGCGCTCCGAGCGCGCCGCCACCTCCGCGTACCAGTCCGCCAACCTTGGCGAACTGAAACTCCGGGCGCTGCGCCGGTCGCCGCCGTTCTGGGCGCCCGTCTCTTCCTGGTAGACCCGCTTGAGCTCGGCCAGGAAGCGGCAGCGTTCGAGCTTCGAGAGCTCGTTGCGGGCCAGGTTCTCGAGGATCTCCTCGCGGCGCAGCTGCCACTCGGCGAAGTCCGCCTCGTCGCCGATCACGAGCGCCGGGATCTCGCCGTACCCGAGCCGCGTCATCGCGGCCAGGCGGTGCGCGCCGGCGACCAGCCGATAGATCGGCTTCGTGTCGCGGGCGGCGTGCAAGCGCGCCACGACCTCGATCGGCTGCCGCAGGCCGCGGCGCTCGATGTCGCGCGCCAGGCTGTCGACCACCGTCTCGGTGACGTCGCGCAGGCGCCCCTCGACGACAATCGAATCGACACTGAGGCGGCTGACCTGCTGGAGTTTCTTCAGGGGCCGCGGGGCCGGCTTCGCCGCGCGCGAGCTTTCCGGCGACTGGGCAGCCTCAGGCTGCAGCGCACTATCGTGGGGCGCACTGGTCACGCGGCGATCTCCGGTTTCCGGTTGTGAGCCTGTTTTCCGGTCCGGCTTTGACCGTGACCCGCCGTTTGCGCCCTGCCATAGTTGGCGGGCGGCTGGGGCTTCAGCCGCTGTCCGTCGTCGCTGTAGCGGCTTGGCCAGATCTGAGAGGGGGCGACGCCGATCGCCCGCGCGATCTCTCGCTCCGCACGTTCGTGCGGCCGCCGCAGCGCATCGGCCAGCGCCCGCTGATCGAGTCCCGCCTGCTCGGCGAGCTGCGGCAGGAAGCGATAGCCCTTGCGCGCGAGATGCTCGCGGATCCGGAAGACCGACCAGTCCTGAGGTGCCGCCATGAGGTCCAGTAGCCCGTATCAGGGACGCCGAATCGGCGCCGCAAAGTGCGTCTCTACGCGCAAGCTAGACCGCTATAGCGAACCCAATCAACAGCGAAAGCGGTTTATTGTTCCGAATTGCGGTGTTGCATCGCCTGCGCACGGCTATGCTTTTGAAAAACAATAGAAAAACCTGAGGAAAGCACTATGCGGGCAGCAGTTTCCTCGGTTGACGGCTTTCGTGCCGAACTGAGCACCAGGATTCGCGAGATCGAAAAACGGTTCGCCAATCGCGCAGAGGCCGCAAAGGCGGCCGGTGTAGCGAAATCGAGTTTTCAGCGCTGGGTGGAGGGAAAAGCCGACCCGTCTTTTGAAGGTCTTTCGCAGTTTGCCGCGGCCGCCGGCGTCTCGCTGGATTGGCTGGCATTCGGTCGAGGGACCCCCGAACGCGAGCCCGAGGTGGAACCTCGCCCAATTGGAGCGCTAGGCGTCGAGCCTGTTCGAATGCCAGGCGGCCCCCCAGTCGGTGAAAGCCCGAGCCATGTATCTATCCCGCGCTACGACGTGAGGCTCTCGGCCGGCGATGGGGCGTTCGTGGAGCGGGCCGAGTTGCTCGACCACATCCCTTTCACGCCGCGGTTCTTGCGCCGGAAGCTCGGGCGCGGATCTACGGAGGGCCTGGTGATCGTCGAGGCCGCTGGCGATTCGATGGAGCCGACCATCTCCGACGGCGACCTGGTCATGATCGATACGACCGACCGCGCGCCGCAGGATGGGCTCTATGCCCTGATCCTGGAGGACGCGCTCATGGTGAAGCGGGTCCACCGGATGCTCGACGGCCTCGAGATCGCCAGCGACAACCGGGAACTCTACCGCCCGATCGTCTTGCCGAAGGGGAGGATGGACGAGGTCCAGGTGGTCGGCCGGGTGCGGTGGTTGGGCCGCGTCGTCTGACGCCCGGTCGACGGCGCTTCGAACGCGGCTGCGGTGCCGTTCGACGGCCAGCGTTCGACGGCCAGCGTTCGACGGCCAGCGTTCGACGGCCAGCGTTCGACGGCCAGCGTTCGGCGGCCAGCGTTCGGCGGCCAGCGTTCGGCGGCCGCGCTGCCATCACGGTTTCTGCAAATGCCCCAAGCCGGGCGCCGGATTGCTATCGTCGATCGGCGGCGCGAAGTTTTTTGGGCGACACCCTGGGACCCCGCGGAACGCCTAGGGTCGTCCCGCCTCATCCCTCATCATCCCGCCAAATCCCACCGGCAATCACCTACCCTGCAAGCCCACAGTTGCCCTGCAACTTCCTGGAGTCCGAGCACGCGGCGGTCGCCTGGCTGTGCCAGTGCATCAACAAGACGGCCGTCGACTACCTGCGCCACTGCGGCTTGGATTACGAAGTGAGCTGGAGCCTGCAGGGCTGGGCCAACGTCAATCGCTTCGGCGACTACCACGACCTGCACAACCACCCGCACGCCTATCTTTCGGGCACCTACTATGTCGCCGTGCCCGGCGAGAGCGAGGCGCCGCCCGGGCGCCGCGACCGCCGGCCGGGGGCGATCAGCTTCTACGATCCGCGCGCCCAGGCGAACATGACGGCGATCAAGGGCGACCCGCAGGTCGAGGCCGAGCACACGGTGCTGCCGACACCGGGCACGATCCTGCTGTGGCCGGCCTTCCTGCACCACTTCGTGCATCCCAACCTGAGCCGCCGGCCGCGGATCTCGATCTCCTTCAACCTGGTCCTCAAGCGCGACCCCGGCTATCTGCCGGACCAGGGGTAGGGCGGGCTCAGGGCGCCCAGAGCGCCCGCCGCCGCCAGGGCGCCGGCACCGCGAGCGTGCCCGCCGGCGGCGGTGCGGCGCCCGGCAGGACCAGCGACTGCCAGGCCTCGCGCCAGTCATCCGGGATCGGATAGGGCGGCGCGACGTGCGCGTCCGCGCCGAAGCCGAAGCGCCCATAGTAGGCCGGGTCGCCCAGCACGAAGACCGTGCCGAGCCCGGCGGCCTCCGCCGCCTCGAAGGCGGCCGCCACCAGCCGGCCGCCGATCCCGCGCCGCTGCCAGGCCGGCAGCACCGCCAGCGGGCCGAGCAGCGCCACGCCGACGCCGGCCGGCGCGACCCGGCAGGCGGTCAGCGCGACATGGCCGACCGGCTCGCTGTCGCGCGCCGCCACCCGGCTCTGCACGTCGTCCGGCGCCTCGAGCAGCGCGCGCAGCAGCGCCAGCAGGTCCTCCTCCGGAAAGGCCGCCCGGTACAGCGCCTCGAGCGCCGGCCGGTCGCCGGCCGCTGCCGGGCGGATGGAGATGTCCGTACTCATGGGGCGCGGCTCCCCTCCTGCTACGACAGGCTCAACATGAAACAGACTGGACGGTGATGACCTCAACCCCTTCGCCCTGAGCCTGTCGAAGGACCTCGCGACGTCATCCGACAGTCCGGTCGCCTACCCCGCCTCGGCGGCGCGCTTCTTTTCCCAGCGCTTGCGTTCGTTGGGGTCGAGCAGGCGCTTGCGCAGGCGGATCGAGATGGGCGTGACCTCGACCAGCTCGTCGTCCTCGATGTAGGCGAGCGCCTGTTCCAGGCTCATCTGCCGCGGCGGGGTCAGCTTGATGGCGTCGTCCTTGCCGGACGCGCGCACGTTGGAGAGCTGCTTGGCCTTGGTCGGGTTGACCTCCAGGTCGCCCGGCCGCGCGTTCTCGCCGACCAGCATGCCCCCGTAGAGCGGCGTGCCGGGGAAGACGAAGAGGGTGCCCCGCTCCTCCAGGTTCCACAGGGCGTAGGCAACCGCCGCGCCGTCGCAGTTGGAGATCAGCACGCCCGACCGGCGGCCGGAGATCGGCCCCTTGTAGGGGGCGTAGCCGTGGAAGACGCGGTTCATGATGCCGGTGCCGCGGGTATCCGTCAGGAACTCGCCGTGGTAGCCGATCAGACCGCGCGCGGGCGCATGGAAGACCAGACGCTGCTTGCCGCCGCCCGAGGGGCGCATCTCGATCAGCTCGCCCTTGCGCTGGCTGACCTTCTCGACGACCGCCCCGGCGAACTCCTCGTCGACGTCGACCGTCACCTCCTCGACCGGCTCCAGGCGCTGGCCGCCCTCCTCGGTGAACAGCACGCGCGGGCGGGAGATGGACAGCTCGAAGCCCTCGCGCCGCAGGGTCTCGATCAGCACGCCGAGCTGCAGCTCGCCGCGCCCGGCGACCTCGAAGGCGTCCTTCTCGTCGGTCTCGCGGATGCGCAGGGCGACGTTGCCCTCGGCCTCGCGCAGCAGGCGGTCGCGGATCATGCGGCTGGTCAGCTTGTCGCCCTCGCGCCCGGCCAGGGGCGAGTCGTTGACGCTGAAGGTCATCGCCAGCGTCGGCGGGTCGATCGGCTCGGCCGGCAACGGCAGGTCGACGCCGGGTGCGGCCAGGGTGTCGGCGACCGTCGGCTTGGCCAGCCCGGCGACGGCGACGATGTCGCCGGCCTCGGCCTGCTCCACCGGCACGCGCTGCAGCCCACGGAAGGCCAGCAGCTTGGTCAGCCGCGCCTCCTCCAGCACCTCGCCGGTGCGCGAGAGGGCGCGCACGGGCATATTGACCTTTGCGGTGCCGGAATGGATGCGCCCGGTCAGGATGCGCCCCAGGAAGGGGTCGTACTCCAGGGTCGTCGCCAGCATGGCGAAGGGGGCGTCGGGCTGGGCGCGCGGCGCCGGCACCCGCGCCACGATGGCCTCGAACAGCGGCGTCAGGGACTCGCGCGGCGCCTCCAGGTCCTCCACCGCCCAGCCCTGCTTGGCCGAGGCGAAGACGGTCGGGAAGTCGAGCTGGGTCTCGTCGGCGCCCAGCGCGGCGAAGAGGTCGAAGACCTGGTCCTGCACCTCGAAGGGCCGCGCGTCCGGCTTGTCGGCCTTGTTGATCACCACGATCGGCGCCAGGCCGCGCTTCAGCGCCTTGGCCAGCACGAACTTGGTCTGCGGCATCGGCCCCTCGGCCGCGTCGACCAGCAGCAGCGCGCCGTCGACCATCGAGAGGATGCGCTCGACCTCGCCGCCGAAGTCGGCGTGGCCCGGCGTGTCGACGATGTTGAGCCGCAGCTCGCCCCAGGCCACGGAGGTGCACTTGGCCAGGATGGTGATGCCGCGCTCGCGCTCCAGGTCGTTCGAGTCCATGGCGCGCTCGGCCACCTGCTGGCCCTCGCGGAAGGTGCCCGACTGGCGCAGGAGCTGGTCGACCAGGGTGGTCTTGCCGTGGTCGACGTGGGCGATGATGGCGAGGTTGCGCAAAGCCGCGTTGGTCGGGGACGCGCTGGTCGGGGACGCGTTCGTCTTTGCGCCGGAATGGGTCGTCACGGGCGTGGTCTCACGGTGGTTGGGGGCGGCTAGAGGCCCAGCTTTTCGGCGGCCAGCCGCTTCAGCGGGCGTTCCGGCCTGGGGCCCATATGGGAAATCGCCTCGCCGGCGCAAAGGGAGCCGAGGCGCCCGCAGTCGTGGAGGCCGTGGCCGCGGGTGTAGCCGTAGAGAAAGCCGGCCGCGTAGGCGTCGCCGGCGCCGGTGGTGTCGACCACCTCGCCCAGGGTGATGGCGTCGACGACATGCACCTCCTCGCCCTGCAGGATGATCGAGCCGTTCTCGCTGCGGGTCAGGGCGACCACCTCGCAGTGGCCGCGCGCCCGTTGCAGCGCCGCATCGAAGCTGTCGGTCTGGTACAGGCTGACGATCTCCGCCTCGTTGGCGAACAGGATGTCGACGTGCCCCTCGATGAGCTGGCGGAAGGCGCCGCGGTGGCGCTCGACGCAGAAGGGGTCGGACAGGCTGAGCGCCACCTTGCGCCCGGCGGTGTGCGCCGCCTTGGCCGCCTCCAGGAAGGCCTTCTTCGCCGGCTCGGCGTCCCAGAGGTAGCCCTCGAGGTAGGTGACCTTGCCGGCCTTCACCAGTTCCAGGTCCAGGTCGGCCGGGGCGAACTGGACCGAGACGCCGAGGAAGGTGGCCATGGTGCGCTGGGCGTCCGGCGTGACGAAGATCAGGCAGCGCGCGGTTGGCGGCCCCTCGCTGGCGGGCGCGGCGCGAAACACCGTGCCGCCGGCGCGCATGTCGTGGGCGAAGATGCCGCCGAGCTGGTCGTCGCGCACCTTGCCGATGAAGCCGCCGGCGCCGCCGAGCGAGGCGAGCGCCGCCATGGTGTTGGCGGCCGAGCCGCCGGAGACCTCGACGCCGGGGCCCATCGCGGCATAGAGCGCCTCGGCCCGGTCGGTGTCGATCAGGGTCATGGTGCCCTTGTTCAGGCCATGGCTCGCCAGGAAGGCCTCGTCGCTGTGGCTCAGCACGTCGACGATGGCATTGCCGATCCCGACGACGTCCAGGCCGCCGCCATCCCATTCGACTGTCATGGAAAACTCCCGGGGGTGCTGCTTGGCGTTCTCTGCTGCAGTGCGGCAGGCAGGCCATGCCTACCCGAGGGCGCACCCGCAGTCACGCAGCAATGCGCGAAATCGCCCAGAAATTGCCTCTTTGAGTGACACGGCGGCGCGCGATACACCTCACGCCATGATATCCGCGCTGAACAAGGCCTTCGGTCAGTTGTCCGATCCCGCCTCGCGCCGGGTGATCTACCTCACCCTGGCGATGAGCGCGGGCGTGCTGCTGCTGGTCTGGGCGGCGGCGGCCTGGGGCTTGGCGGCGGGGGCTGAAGCGCTGCAGGCCTGGACCGGGGCCGAGGGCTTCTGGGCCGGGCTGCTCGACTGGCTGGTCGGGCTGGGCGGCGTCGCGGCGCTGCTGTTCGCCTCGGCGATCCTGTTTCCCGGCGTCGCCTCGGGCATCCTCGCCGGACTGTTCATCGACCGGGTCTGCCAAGCGGTCGAGGCGCGCCACTACCCGAACCTGCCGCCGGCGCGCGAGCAGCCGCTGCCGGAGGCGCTGGGCGACGGCCTGAAGCTGCTGCTGGTCACGGTCGGCCTGAACCTGCTGGTCCTCCCGCTCTACCTGATCGCCGCGCCGCTGGCGCCCTTCGTCTTCTTCGCGCTGAACGGCTACCTGCTGGGCCGCGAATACTTCGAGATGGTCGCCGTGCGCCGCGCCGACAGCCGCGAGATGCGCGAGTTGCGCGTGCGCCACGGCGGCAAGGTCTTCTTCGCCGGGCTGGTCATCGCCCTGCTGATGTGGATCCCGGTGTTCAACGTCGTCGTCCCGCTGGTCGCCGCCGCCTTCATGCTGCACGTCTTCGAGGGCCTGCGGCGCGGCTCGCCCGACAGTCCGCTGGCAAGCCCAGCCCGTTCCCCCAGAGCCTGACCGGAAAGGAAAGCCCGATGTTCGGCAAACGCAAGCCCGACTCCCCCGCGGCCGGCGACGGCGCCGGCGGCGAGACCGCCCGCAGCACGCCGCGCCCGGCCAGCAAGCCCGACGTCTCGGCGGTGCTCGAGCGCCAGCCGCAGCCGCCGGTGCGCCCCGGCAGCTACGCCGCACCCGGCCAGGCGCCGGCGCGCAAGCCGGAGCCGGCCCCGGCCAGCCACGAGACGGAGATGAAGAAGCTGATCGTCGGCCGCGACATCCGCCTAGCCGGCGAGATCACCGCCTGCGACAAGCTGGTGGTCGAGGGCCAGGTGGAGGCCGACCTGGCCGACGCCCAGGTGCTGGAGATCGCCGAGAGCGGCCTTTTCAAGGGCCGTGCCCAGGTCGACGTCGCCGAGGTCAGCGGCACCTTCGACGGCGAACTGACGGTGCGCGAGCGCCTGATCCTGCGCGCTACCGGCCAGGTCAAGGGCACCCTGCGCTACGCCGAGCTGGAGATCGAGCGCGGCGGCCGGGTCAACGGCGCAATCGAGGAGATCGCGCAGGGCGCCGCACCGGCACGGCCGGCCGCGGCGGAGACGGCGCCCGCTCCGGCAACGGCGAGCGGCGAGGGCACGGCGGGCAGCGACCGGGAGGCGGCCAAGGCGAGCGGCGCTGCCGCCGGCTGAGGTGGCCCCTCTGGAGCGGTCCGGGTCCGGCGCGAGGCACGCCTCGGCGGCCGGTGGCGACGGTGCCGCCGGCGCGACGACTGATGCCTCGACCGCAAAATCTGTCGTTTCCTTAACGATTGGGGTGTATTCTTAAAACGAAAGCCGTCAATATACCGATCCGTCCGCCACGATCATTGTCGGCAGGCAAGTCGAGCGGCCCGGAAGGTGCGGTCGCCAGACGCTCAAGTCGCGCGGACGACCCGGTGCGGACGAGACCGGCGGGCCCGTTGCGGAAGGTGCGAAAGGCGGCGCAGCCGCACGGCTGGACTGCGACGCGAGATGGGAGAGGGGGCCCAGGTGCTGCGGGGGACAGCGGATCCGATTCGGATCGGCCACGGAAGATCGGGTTTCGCCGGCGCCGGCGTGCGGATCGCCGCGGCCTTCCTTGCCGCCGCGCTGCTCGGCGGCTGCGTAACGGACGCGCCCGCGACCTCCTCGCCGTCCCCGACTCCCGCGATCGGCGCAACGGCCGCGGCCGTCGCCAAACCGGCCGGCGCCCCCGTTCCGGCCCCGGACAGGTTGCTCGGCGCGCCGGCGGAGCGGGTGCTGGCGGCGCTCGGGAAGCCGGAACTGCAGCGCCGCGAGCGGCCGGCCGAGATCTGGCAGTACCGCGGGCGCGGCTGCGTGCTCGACGTCTTCCTCTACGCCGCCGGCCAGCAGGCCGGGACGGATCCGAAGATCGCCGGTCAGGCGGCGGGCGACGGGCCGACCGTCTTCCACCTGGAGGCCCGCGACGCTCGGGCGCGCTCGATCGAGCCGGCAAGCTGTCTGCCGGCCGTCACCAGCGCCCGCCTCGAGTCCTGAGGTCTCGGGGTCGAGGCGACAGTGTCTGCGGACCCGGCCGCAGCGACCTCACGCCTTGGCGAAGCGGTCCATCTTCTTGGCCAGCTCAACGTCCCTCTCGGTCAAGCCGCCGGCATCGTGGGTGGTCAGCACCACCTCGACCGTGTTGTAGACGTTGCGCCACTCCGGGTGATGGTCGGCCTTCTCGGCGGCCAGCGCGACCCGGCTCATCCAGCCGAAGGCCTGATCGAACGTCTTGAACTTGAAGGTCTTGGCGATGGCGTCGCGGTCCGCGAGCGGCGTCCAGCCCTCCAGCCCGGCAAGCGCCGCCGCGCGCGCATCGCCCTCCAACGGTTTGGTCATCTTTACCCCTCCCGTTCTGTCCAACCCTTGCAGTCCGGCGGAAATCCGTTATCTCTGCCGCGGAATACCTGGCCTGCCCGGCGGGGCGCGAAACCCACGCGGGCGCGTGACGCCTGGCGCAGGAGGTGGCCGCCCCTGGGCGCCGGATCAAGCCGCAGGCCCCGTCCTGGCCGGCGGCGCCAGGACTTTGCGCCGGCGGACGTTCCGCTTTAGGGTAGGTTCCATGAGTCTCGCGACGATGACCCGCAATCCGCAGCTCCAGGCCGCTTCGACGCCGCCGAGCCTCGCCGACCTGGAGGCCATGGCGCGCGAGCAGCTCTCCGCCATTCCCGACGAGCTGCGCCGGCACCTGGGCGACCTGATCATCCGCGTCGACGACTTCCCGGACGAGGAGACGATGGAGGAGATGGACCTGGAGTCCCCCTTCGACCTCCTCGGCCTCTACCGTGGCGTGGACCTGATCCAGCGCTCGGTGATGGACCAGCCGACGGCGCTCGACATGATCTTCCTCTACCGCCGGCCGCTGCTCGACTACTGGTGCGAGACCGAGGAAGATCTGACGCGGATCGTCCGCCACGTGCTGATCCACGAGATTGGTCACCACTTCGGCTTTTCCGACGACGACATGGACCGCATCGAGCAGGGCGCCTGACGCCCCGCTCAGGCCGGTCCCGGGCCGGGCGGTTCCCCGAAACCCCGTCGCCGAAACCCCGTCGCTCAGGCCGCCTCGTCCAGCCGGCGCTTGAGCTGGGCGAAGGCGCGGGCGCGGTGGCTGATGGCGTGCTTTTCCGCCGGCGGCATCTCGCCGAAGGTGCGCGCGTCGCCCTCGGGCACGAAGATCGGGTCGTAGCCGAAGCCGCGGGTGCCGCGCGGCGGAAAGCTCAGGCTCCCGTCGACGCGCCCCTCGTAGACCTCGACATTGCCGTCCGGCCAGGCCAGCGCCAGGGCGCAGACGAAGGCGGCGCGGCGGTCGTCGCCGCCGGCCTCCGCCAGTTCGCGCTCGACGCGCGCCATGGCCAGGCGAAAGTCGCGCTGCGGACCGGCCCAGCGCGCCGAATAGATGCCGGGCGCCCCGCCAAGCGCGTGCACCACCAGGCCCGAATCGTCCGCCAGCGCCGGCAGGTCGGCGCCGATCGCTGCGGCCAACGCCTTCAGCTCGGCGTTGGCGGCGAAGCTGGTGCCGGTCTCCTCCGGCTCGGGCAGGCCGAGTTCGCCGGCCGAGACCACGGCCAGGCCATAGGGCGCCACCAGGTCGGCGATCTCGCCGACCTTGCCCGGATTGTGGCTCGCGATGACGAGCTTACCCGTGAGCGTACGCGGTTCCATGCCGTCAGAGAATAGGTACGCCCGCGCAAGAAATACAGTGCGCCGGCCGGCGCGCTCGGGCGCCTGGCCCGCTCAGGCCAGGCCGAGCGCCCGCCGTTGGTGGCCGACGAGCTGGCGCACGCCGGCTTCCGCCAGCTCCAGCAGCAGGTCGTACTGCGCCCGGGTGAAGGGGTCCTGCTCCGCCGTCGCCTGTACCTCGACGATGCCGCCGCCGGCCGTCAGCACGAAGTTGGCGTCCGCCTGGGCGCTGGAATCCTCGGCGTAGTCCAGGTCGAGCACCGCGGTCCCCTCGTACAGGCCGCAGGAGACCCCCGCCACCTCCTCGCGCAGGGGGATGCGCTTGACCGCGCCGAAGCGGTGCATGTGCTGGAAGCAGAGGTACAGGGCGACGTACGCGCCGGTGATCGCCGCCGTACGCGTGCCGCCGTCGGCCTGGATGACGTCGCAGTCGAGCTTGATCTGGCGCTCGCCGAAGCCGGTCAGGTCGGTGACGGCGCGCAACGAGCGTCCGATCAGGCGTTGGATCTCCAGGGTCCGCCCCGACTGCTTGCCGCGCGCCGCCTCGCGCTCGCTCCGGCTGGTGGTGGCGCGCGGCAGCATACCGTATTCGGCCGTCACCCAGCCGCGCCCGGAGTTGCGCAGCCAGGGCGGCACCGACTCGATCAGGCTGGCGGTGCACAGCACATGGGTATCGCCGAACTTCGCCAGGCAGGAGCCCTCGGCATGCATGCTGACGTCGGTCTCCAGCACGATCTCGCGAAGCTGGTCGGGCGCGCGGCCGCTGGGGCGCATGGCGGACTCCTCGGCATTGGACGGGGAAGCGGGCCGCGACGGCCCTGGCGCTGGATAGCGCGCCCGGCCCGGCCGGTGCAACAGGCGCAGCGCCGTTGAACCGCGGCGGCGTTTGGCCTACATCCCAGGCCGTATCCCGCAAGCCTTTTCGAAGCGACGGATGTCGAGCCTGACGCGCGATCTCGTCTCCGAACTCTCCGGCGACCTGGGCGCCCTCACCGCCCGGCAGAAGGACATCTTCCGCCGTGTCGTCGAGGCCTACGTCGAGACCGGCGCGCCGATCGGCTCGCGCACCCTGTCGCGCCAGCTCGGCCTCGGCCTGTCGCCGGCCACCATCCGCAACGTCATGGCCGACTTGGAGGACCTGGGGCTGCTGATGGCCCCGCACACCTCGGCCGGCCGCCTGCCGACCGAGCTGGGCCTGCGGCTGTTCGTCAACGGCCTGCTGGAGCGCGGCAACCTGAGCCGCGACGAGCGCGACGAGATCGACTCGCGCTGCGCCGCCAAGGGCCGGAGCTACGCCGAGGTGCTGGAGGAGACCTCGGCGATGCTCTCCGGGCTGTCGCGCTGCGCCGGCCTGGTCTTCGCGCCGAAGTCGGACGAGCCGCTGAAGCACATCGAGTTCGTCTCGCTCGGCCCCGGCCGCGCCCTGGTGGTGCTGGTCACCCGCTCCGGCCATGTCGAGAATCGGGTGATCGACGTGCCCGTCGGCCTGCCGCCCTCCTCCCTGGTCGAGGCCGGCAACTACCTGGCCGCGCGTCTGCGCGAACACAGCCTGAGCGAGGCGCGCGGCACCATCGAGGGCGAGCTGTGCCAGGACCGCGCCGAGCTGGACGGCCTGACCCGCAAGGTGATCGAGGCCGGGCTGGCGACCTGGTCCGGCGCCGGCGCCGACAGCGGCGGCGCGCTGATCGTCCGCGGCCAGCATCAGCTCCTCGAAGACGTGCAGGCACTGGAGGACCTGGAGCGCATCCGCCACCTCTTCACCGCGCTGGAGCGCAAGGAGGCGCTGCTCAAGCTGCTGGAGATGACCGACAGCGCCGAGGGCGTGCAGATTTTCATCGGCGCCCAGAACGAGCTGTTCGGCCTGGCCGGCTGCTCCCTGGTGGTGGCGCCCTACGCCAACAGCCAGCAGCAGATCGTCGGCGCCGTCGGCGTCATCGGCCCGACCCGCATCGACTATGCCCGCATCATTCCGATGGTCGACTACACCGCCCAGGCGATCGGCCGCATGCTCGGCTGATCCCGCGCGGCACCGGGAGACATTCGAGACCGAACGCAAGAGAACCGAAAGTACGGAGCGTCATGACCGCCGAACCGAAACATAATGCCCATACCCCCGATCGACATGGAGCCGGCGAGCCGGCCGACCGCACGGTCGGCCCGAGCGAGAGCGACGCCGTCGAGAACGAAGCGGCGCAGGTGAACCGCCACGACGTCACTCACGACGACTTGGCGGCCGAATCCGGCCGTGGTGCGGCCGGGGAGCCCGACGCGACGACGGTCGAGGCGCTGGAACTGAACGAGGCCGAGGGCGGCGAGGACACGGCGCCGCACCGCGTCGCCGAGCTGGAGGCCAAGCTGGCCGAGACCAAGAACGAGCTGCTGCGCGCCCTGGCCGAGACCGAGAACGTGCGCGCCCGCGCCCGCCGCGAGAAGGAGGAGGCGCTGAAGTACGCCGCCGCGCCGCTGGCCAAGGACCTGCTGGGCGTTGCCGACAACCTGAAGCGCGCACTCGCCGCCGTGCCGGCCGAGGCGCGCCAGGGCGACGACGCGCTCGCCCAGCTCCTGACCGGCGTCGAGATGACCGACAAGGCGCTCGACGAGGCCTTCGCCAAGCACGGCATCGGCGCGATCGACCCGACCGGCGAGAAGCTGGACCCGCACCGCCACGAGGCGATGCTGGAGGTCGAGGATCCGAGCCGGCCGAGCGGCACCGTCGCCCAGGTCTTCGAGCTCGGCTATGTCCTGCGCGACCGCCTGCTGCGCCCGGCCCGCGTCAGCGTGACCAAGGGCGGCCCAAAGCCCGGCGCTGGCGGAGAGAGTCCGCCCGAGCCCGGCAGTAGAGTCGACACGGAGGCGTAACGCTTTCTCGGCTTTCGGCAGGTGCCGCCGGCGGCGCTCGAGCGCAGTTCGGTCCGGTCCAGTCGAAGAGGCCGGTAGGCGGCGGGCCAAAGGCCCGAAATCCGGTTTTCGGCTCACCGGGGGGCCGTAGGAGCCGCCTCCAGCGAGCGCTGGCGCGAGAATCTCGATTGCGCCGACGCCCCCGGCGATTCGCGCACGCGACCCAGCGATCGCCGTAGCGGCGACCGAGGCGGCCAGCCCCGACCGCACCGGCTTGGCCGCATCTGCCCTCTCGGCAGCTTGCCCGTAATGATTGAAAAGCGGGCGTCAAGTCGAGTAAAGGAAAGCATGCTGGTGCCCCACGAACAGGAACGGCGGAACGCCATCCGTCGGCGCGGCGAGCGCCCCGATACCGCCCAGACCGCGGACGGCGACTTCGGCCCCCAGGCGGTTCGCCACCTGGGGCTGTCGGACCTCAGCATGCCTGGGAAGTACATCAGGCGCCTGTCGTCCTTGCGGAGCCTGCAGCGCAAGGGGCCGGTGCGCGGCAGCGGCGACGCCTTCTTCAACTTCATCCTGATCGCGCTCGGCGTCGGTTTCTTCGCCGGCCTGGCCGGGATTTACTGGTTTGCCTCCGGCGGTCGCTTCTGAGCGCGCCGCAGCCGCACTCGCCCTGCACTACCTCTTCGACATCGGCGCCGTGTAAGGTCGCTTCGCTCGGATCAGCGGTCGCTGCGCCGGCGGCGTGCGGCGCCGGGCTCGCGGTCGCCCTGGCCGGCCGGCGGCTCGATCAGGTAGCGGCGCAGCTGGGTCAGCGGCTTGCGGTTGGCGATCTCCTCGGCGCGTTGGCCGGCCAGCACCGCCCGCACGTCCTCGAGCACCAGCGGCTTCAGGCGGTAGTACTGGTGGTTGGCGTGCGTCAATTCGGTCTTGTCGACGTGGCGGCAGTCGATCGCCACCACCTTCTCGTCGGTCGCCAGCATGTCGAGCGGTCCGTTGTGACCCAGCCGGTCCGGGTTCAGCTTGGTGATGTCGCTGATCACCAGCGCCTGGTCGTCCTTCGAGTGGTAGACGTGCACGGCGTTGCCGAGCCGCGGCAGCAGGCCGAGCTTCAAGCGGTCCTGCAGCGCGTCCTCGTCCTCGTCGGCGGCCATCAGGAAGATGTTGTCGAAGATCGCCGGCAGGCGGTCGGCGCCGCGCCGCTCGATCACCGCCTGCACCGCGTTGCGCAGCGCCCAGTTGCCCATGGAGTGAGCGACCAGGTGGAGACGCGCCGGACAGGCGGCGTGGCGCGCGCGCTCCGCCTCGCCCTCGGCGGCGCGCGCCGCCTGCGCCTCGGCCAGGAAGAAGTCGCACAGGCGGAAGAACAGGCGGGCGATGGCGACGCCGGACTTGGCCGCGTCCTGGCGGTCGCTGATGTAGCTGGTGAAGGGAATCGTCTCGCCGTTGGCCGGCCAGGAGAAGGCGAGCACCAGAGGCTGGCGCGTCTTCCCGTCCTTGTCGCGGTAGGCGTACTTCTCGGTCAGCTCGGCGGCGCGCTCGGTGGCCGTCGCGAAGTCCGAGGCGTAGCCGTGGATCAGCACGATGAGATCCCGGGATTCCGCGCGCATGCGGGCCTTCAGTTCGTCGAACAGGCGGCTGGACCCGAGCAGGGTGCGCGACGCGGTATCGGCGCCGCCCGCCGACTCGTCGAAGGTTTCGACCTCCGCCAGGCGATAGTCGTCCTTCTTCGGCCGCTCCACGACGGCCTTGCCCACCCGGTAGAGTTCGGAGCCCTGCTTGTGGAAGACCTCGCCGTACCAGGGCGCCGCCTCGCCCAGCTTGTTGCGGTTGGTCGCGAAATAGACCTCGAAGCGCTTCGCCACGGCTTCCCCCTTTTCGCTGACGCGCGCTTGCCTGGCCTTCGCCGCGCTCGCGTGCAGAAGCCGCGCGCAGATTTCTCCCACTGCGATCGTGCCGCGAATCGGTCGGTCTTCCCATAGGGCATTTTCGTGACCCGGGCGGCGAGGCCGCCATGCCGCCGGCTGCGGTGCGCGAGGCTTGCTCCGGCGCCGGGGGCACCTGCTAGACTGCGTTGCGTCTGCGCGCCCCGCGGCATGTCTGCGCCGCCACGCGCGTCCTGCCGCCGGGAGGGCCAGCCCATGCGCCTGTTCGTCGCCCTGAGCCTGCCCGAGGAGGCGCGCGAGCGCCTTGCCGACCTGGCCACCGGCGGAATCCCCGGCGCGCGCTGGGTGGCGCCGGAGAACCTGCACATCACTCTGCGCTTCGTCGGCGAGGTCGACGGCCCAGGCGCCCGCGACCTGGACGACTGCCTGGGCGCGATCGACGCGCCGGCCTTCGAGCTCGCCATCCGCGGCCTCGGCGCCTTCGGCGAGGGGCCGAAACTGCGCGCCCTCTATGCCGGGGTCGAGCCCAATCCGGCCCTGATGCACCTGCAGGCCAAGGTCGCCAGCGCCATCGCCCGCGCCGGCCTGGCGCCCGACCGCCAGAAGTTCCGGCCGCACGTCACCCTGGCCCGCTTCAAGGGCGATCCCGGCCCCAAGCTCGGCCGCTTCATCGCCGAGAAGAGCCCGCTGGCGCTCGCCCCCTTCCCGGTCGACCGCTTCATCCTCTACAGCTCGGTCCTCGGCACCGAGGGCCCGCACTACGTCGAGGAGGTCGAGTACGAGCTGGAGCGGGTGGGCGTCTACTAGAGCGACGCCCGACCTGGCGGCTCGCTTTGGCGTTTCACCAGGTCGGATAGCATCGCTCTAAGGCTTTGTTTCAGGGCGGTCCTTACCCGACCGGCGGAACCACGCAGCGGTTCCACACGGTCGGAAACCGCCCTAGAGCGCGATCGTCACTGGTGGAAGCGGATCCGCGTCCACCAGTGACGTGAATCCTGCTCTAGCCGCCGCACGCGGCGAAGGGCGAGGCCGCTCGGTCCTGCTGGACGCCGCCGTCGCCCGCCCTTAGGTTGCCTCTTCCTGACGTCGTATCGAGGTTGGTCGCCGATGCCCACTATTGCCCAGGAGAAAGACTCCGAGGTCCCTTCGCGCATGCGCATCGGCGAGCTGGCGGCGCGCGCCGAGGTCAGTCACCGCACGGTCCACTACTACGAGCGGATCGGCCTGCTGCAGCCCTCCGAACGACACGGCAAGGGTTACCGCTACTACGACGCGGAGGCCCTGGCGCGGCTGCGCAAGATCCGCCAGTTGCAGGAGCTGGGCCTGAATCTGGAGGAGATCGGCGAGGTGATCGACCTCTACTTCGCCGATCCGAGCGGCGTGACCGGCAAGCGCCGCGTGCGCGAGATTCTGCAGGGCCATCTGGCGGAGGCCGATCGCAAGCGCGCCGAGCTGGAGGGCTTCTGCGCCGACCTGCGCGCCGGGATCGCCCGCTTGGACCGGCTGATCGCCGAGGCCGAGCGCGGCGCCTCCTAACTCTCAAAGTCTGTCCGCACCGCCCGCGCCCCGGAGCGTAGTCCGCCGCCGGCCCGTCCCGGCCGTCGCCTCCCGCGACCGGGCCCCGCACCCGCGGCTGCGAGAGCCTGACCCGGACGGCGGCGAGCGCCCCGATCGAGAGTCTTCCGTCCGGCAAAATCTCGACTTGACGTCAAGTCCTTCTATAACCAATCTCTAGCTGACTGGAGATTGTGCCGACGATACCGCCGGCTGGAACCGAAGGTCCGAACGCCGGGCCGGAAAGCGAACGCCGAGCGTCGGCCGCCATGCCGCTGGATACGCAGTCCCGCACGACCCGTCACATCGCGAGAAGGGAGCCGGATCCGATGAAACCCCTGCGCCGTTCCACCACCGTCTTGCTGCCGAGCCTGTCGCTCGCAGGCCTGTTGGTCGCCGCCGTCGCCGGCGCGACCGGCGAACCTCTCGAGGAGTCTTCCATGACACTGGACACCATTGCCGCCGCAACACCGCCGTCCGCCGGCGTCGCCGAAAGCGCATTGCCCTTCGCGCTGCCGGCGGGCTTCGCACCAGCCGGCTCCGCCCGGGTCGCGCTGGACGGCCGGCCCGCCCGACTGCTGCGCTACGAGCGGGCGGACGGCCGCAACGCCGGGCTTGGCGGCGAGCACGTCAGCCTGGTGCTCGGCAGCGAGGGGCGCCTGCTCGGCTACACCCGGATGGACGCCACGCTGGCCGCGCGGGCGCTGCCCGACGAGGCCGCGGCGGAGGCGGCCGCCGTCGCCTTCCTGGAAGGCGCGGCCCCGGAGCTGGTGCCGGTGCGCCGGCTGAGCTGGGTCAAGCCGCACGCCGAGACCGTCAGGGCGGGCGACCGCACGCTCGAGGTGACCGGCATGAAGGTCAAGATGCGCAACACCGCCGACGACACCTGGTTCTGGGTCATCGTCGGCCCGGACGAGGAGATCGTCACCTTCGAGCGCGACATCGTCTGGCTCAGCTTCCCGGGCCGCCGGCAGACCGAGAAGTGGCTGCACGACGCCTGGCTGGCCGAACGCGAAGGCGTTCCGGCCGGCTGACGCACGCCGGCGCGGCCGTCCCGGTGCGGAGCCGACCTTCGCAGCGGTCGGCCGCGCCAAGAGTCACGCAAAGCGCGCGAGGATCCGCCGCACGCCGCCGAGGTAGCCGCCGCCGAACAGGCGGACGTGCACCAGCAGCGGGTAAAGGTTGTAGAGGTCGCGGCGCTCCTCGAAGAAACCGGGCTCCAATCGCGCCAAATCCGCGTAGCGGCGGAAGAAGCGCTCCCCGAAGGTGCCGAACAGGGTGCAGAAGGCCAGCTCCACCTCCGGATGGCCGTAGTAGATCGCCGGATCGATGAAGCCGACCGTCCCGTCGCGCGCCACCAGCACGTTGCCGCCCCACAGGTCGCCGTGCAGCAGGGCCGGCCGCGCAGGTTCGGCCAGGTAGCGACCAAGCCGGCCGGCCAGCGCCTCGACGGCGCGCAGGTCGGCCGCCGGAAGGCGCCCGGCCCGGTGCGCCTCTTCCGCCATGTAGACGAGACGCTGCTCGGCGAAGAAGGCGAGCCAGCTTGTCGTTTGCGGGTTCGGCTGGTGAAGCCCACCGATCAGCGTGTCCCGCTCCAGCCCGAAGGCCTCGGCCGTGTGGGCGTGGAGCGCGGCGATCGCCTCGGCCGCGCGCGCTTCCGCCGCCGCGTCCTGGGTGCCGGCGTCGTCCAGCCGCGTCATGATGAGAAGCTCGTCGGTGCCGTACAGCACCTCGGGGACGTTCAGCCCGTGGCGGCGCAGATAGGCCAGCATCCAGCCTTCCAGCTCCAACCCCGTCCCCCGCTTGGCGACCAGCGCTCGCCCGTCCGGCATTTCCAGCGCCGCCACCTGGGCGATGCAGCCGCCGCCGAGCGGTCGGGTGCGGGCCGGTCGCTCGCCGAGCGCCGCCGCAATGGCGTCCTCCAGGCTCATGCGGCCAGGCTCAATGGCGCCCCGCCCGGATCGCCGCCAGGATCGCCCGCGCGCCTTCCTCGACCAGGTCGAGGGCCCGCTCGTAGACGGACAGATCCTCGTAGTAGGGATCCGGCACCTCGCGCCCTCGAACGGCTCCCGGGTCGAGGGGGTCGAGGAACAGCCGCACCTTGTGGATATGCTCGCCCGGTACCCGCGCGCGCATGTGGCGCAGGTGCCCGAGGTCCATGGCGTAGAGCCTGTCGAAGTGGAGGAAATCGCGGTCGGCGAGCTGCTGGGCACGCAGGCCGGAGAGGTCGTAGCCGCGCCGCGCCGCAGCCTCGCGGGCCCGCTTGTCGGGCGGCTCGCCGACATGCCAACCGCCGGTCCCCGAGGAGGCGGTTTCCACCTGGTGCAAGCCAGCGTCGTCGAGCAGTCGGCGCATGACGCCCTCGGCGCTGGGGGAGCGGCAGATGTTGCCGCTGCACACGAACATCAGCCGCAGCGGCCCTTCGCTGTCGCCCACGCTGCCCTCCCGAATCCCCTTGCCGTCGGATGCCCCCGGTCATATCGGATGGGGGCAAGCGACGGCAACCCGGAGGCCCTTCGCCCATGAGTCTTCCGCCGCAGCGCATCGTCGTGTTGACCGGCGCCGGCATCTCCAAGGAAAGCGGGCTCGACACCTTCCGCGACGCCGGCGGGATCTGGTCGCGCGTCAGCCTGGAGGAGGTGGCCACGCCCGAGGGCTTCCGCGCCGACCCCGCCAAGGTCCAGGCCTTCTACAACGACCGCCGCCGCCAGTTGCTGCAGACCGGCGTCGAACCGAACCCGGCGCATGCCGCGCTCGGCCGCCTGGAGCGGGCGTTCGCCGGCGACGGCCGCGAGCTGTTGCTGGTCACCCAGAACATCGACGACCTGCACGAACGCGGCGGCGCCAGGCAGGTCGTGCACATGCACGGCGAGCTGCTGCGCGCGCGCTGCCTGCACTGCGGCGGCGACAGCGCCTGGACCGCGGACATCGAGCCGAAAAGCCTGTGCCCGACCTGCGGCACCGCGGGGCGGCTGCGCCCGCACGTCGTCTGGTTCGGCGAGATGCCGATGGAGATGGAGCGCATCTACCTGACGCTCGCCGCCTGCGACCTCTTCGTCTCCATCGGCACGTCCGGCAACGTCTACCCGGCCGCCGGCTTCGTCCAGGAGGCCCGATCCGCCGGCGCCCACACCCTGGAACTCAACCTCGAGCCGAGCGAGGGCGCGACCCTGTTCGCCGAAGCGCGCTACGGCCCGGCCAGCGAACTGGTGCCGGCCTGGGTCGAGGAGGTGCTGGCCCCGCGATGAGCGCCCTCGACACTGCTCTGGCGGAGGCGCGCGCCTGCACCCTCTGCACCGACCTGCCGCTGGGGCCGCGGCCGGTGACGCAACTGGACGCGCGGGCGCGCCTCATGATCGTCGGCCAGGCGCCCGGCACGCGGGTGCACGAGACCGGTATTCCCTTCGACGACCGCTCGGGCGACCGCCTGCGCGATTGGCTGGGGGTCGACCGGGACACCTTCTACGACCCGGTGCGGCTGGCCATCCTGCCGATGGGCCTGTGCTACCCCGGCACCGACGCCAAGGGCGGCGACCTGCCGCCGCGCAAGATCTGCGCGCCGACCTGGCACCCGCGCCTCAGGCCCCTGCTGCCGAACCTGGAGCTGACCCTACTGGTCGGCATGTATGCCCAGAAGCACTATCTGGGCGCTGCCCGGCGCGCCACGCTGACCGAGACGGTGCGTGCCTGGCCGGACTACCTGCCCGACTTCCTGCCGCTGCCACACCCGAGCTGGCGCAACACCGCCTGGCTGAAGCGCCATCCCTGGTTCGAGACCGAGCTGCTGCCGGTGCTGCGCGCGCGGGTCGCGGCGATCCTCGGCGGGTGACCAGCGAAAGCCGGCTGTGCCGGCTGGCCTCACCCTTCCAGACGTCGCTGACGCGACTTTCGACGCCTAATTCAGTTGCGTGCGCAGCTTTAAGAAACTGTGGCTTGAGGCGCGACGGCCAAATACCTTATCGTGTAATCAAGGCTAGCTTTTCTACTATAGGATGGAGTCAATCATGGTGGGAACCGCAGGCCATGTATTTTCAGTCCTGACACAGGTAATGGGATCTGAGAACTGGAATGAGGAGTTATACATAGTACACGAGCCGGATTCCATGAAGGCCATGGCGCTCTTATCTGAAAAGCTTGAGCTCACACCTGATCAAAAAGCCGTTCACAAAAAAGGCGTTGATCAAGGGGTAATTGACAATTGGGATGTGGCACCCGGAGGTATTAGACAACTCCCAACGTAGTACTACTCTCTTACTAGATGGTGCGAGGATTGCCAGCGCTTGAGCCGGGTGTCCGATGCTTCGCTTCACTAGTTCAGCTGGGCGCGCAGCTTCTGGCGCAGCAGGTCGATCGGCACCGCCTTGCCCTCGACGTCCAGATGCCAGAAGGTCCAGCCGTTGCAGGCGGGCGCACCCTGCACGGCGGCGCCGACCTGGTGGATCGAGCCGCGGTGGTCGGCGGAGATCAGGGTGCCGTCGGCGCGCACCTTGGCGGTCCAGCGCTTGCCCGGCCCGTAGAGCACAGTGCCCGGCTCGAGCAGGCCGTTCTCGATCAGCCAGCCGAAGGGCACGCGCGGCTCGGCGCGCTTTTCCTGCGGCCGGATCAACTCGGGGTCGGCGAGCGGCTCGACCTTGGCGATGCGCGCGCGGGCGATCTCGGCATAGCCCGCCTCGCGCTCGAATCCCAGCCAGCGCCGGCCCAGCCGCTTGGCCACCGCGCCGGTGGTGCCGGAGCCGAAGAAGGGGTCGAGCACCAGGTCGCCGGGCTTGGAGGAGGCGAGGATCACCCGGTGCAGCAGCGCCTCGGGCTTCTGGGTCGAGTGCCGCTTCTTGCCGTCCTCGCCGCGCAGCCGCTCCGGCCCGCTGCAGATCGGCAACAGCCAGTCGCTGCGCATCTGCAGGTCGTCGTTCAGCGCCTTCATGGAGGCGTAGTTGAAGGTGTAGCGCGCCTCCGCGTCCTTGGCCGCCCAGATCAGCGTCTCGTGCGCGTTGGCGAAGCGGGTGCCGCGGAAGTTCGGCATCGGGTTGGTCTTGCGCCAGACCACGTCGTTGAGGATCCAGAAGCCCTGGTCCTGCAGCGCCGCGCCCACGCGGAAGATGTTGTGGTAGGTGCCGATCACCCAGAGCGTGCCGTTGGGTTTGAGCACGCGCCGCGCCTCGGCCAGCCAGGCGCGGGTGAAGGCGTCGTAGGCGGCCAGGTCGTCGAATCGGTCCCAGGCGTCCTCGACCCCGTCGACGCGGGTGTTGTTGGGGCGGTGCAGCGCGCCGCCGAGCTGCAGGTTGTAGGGCGGGTCGGCGAAGACCAGGTCGACGCAGGCGTCCGGCAGCGCGCGCATCAGCTCGACGCAGTCGCCGACGCGCACGACCCCGGTCTCCGGCCCGCTTTCCGGGGCTGCGCCCTCGGCCGCCCGCTTTCGCCGCGTCGCCATCTTCGGACCTGCCCCCCGAAGCCCTTTTCCGTCGTCCGGCGGCGTAGCGTCTTGCCCACGCCCTGCCGCCAAGCGGCGCAGAGTGAGTCCGCCGGCACCCAGGGTCAAGCGGCAAAGTCGGCGAATGGGGCAACGAAGAGTCAGCGGACTCAGCACGTTGCCGAAAAGTGCTGGTTCGGTTCCTGAAGAGCCGCGGCTACTCGGCCGCTTCGACCTCGGCCTGCTTGCCGCGCAGGGGCAGCAGCTCGCCGGCGAGCACGAGCTGGACCGGCCGGAAGCTGCGCCGGTGGTGCTCGGTGGCGCCCAGGCGGTTCAAACCCTCGAAGTGGGCGCGGCAGCCGTAGCCCATGTTGGTGTGCCAGCCGTAGCCGGGGAAGCGCTCGGCCAGCGCCGTCATCTCGGTGTCGCGTGCCACCTTGGCGACGATCGAGGCGGCGGCGATGGACAGGCAGGCGCCGTCGCCGCCGACCACCGCCTCGCCGGGGCAGGGCAGGTCGGGGGGCAGGCGGTTGCCGTCGATCAGGCAGGCCGCGGGAACCGTCGACAGGCCGGCCAGCGCGCGCGCCATCGCCAGCAGGCCGGCGTGGTGGATGTTGAGGCTGTCGATCTCGGTCACCTCGGCCCGGCCCAGGGCGATCTCCGCTATCTCCGCCAGGGCGGCGGCGATCTCGATGCGCTCGGGCGGCGGAATCCTCTTGGAGTCGTCCAGCCGGCCCTTCAGCGTGCGCGGCAGGCGCCCCGGCAGCACGACGGCGGCGGCGACCACCGGCCCGGCCAGCGGACCGCGGCCGACCTCGTCCAGCCCCGCGACGCGCCGGCCCAGCGTTCGGCCCAAGGCGTTCTCCCGCTTGAAGTCCGGCATCCCCCGCTCCGCGCTAGCCCGCTAGCGGGCAGCCTAGGCGAAAGCGGCGGGAGTCGGGAATGGCCGACAGATGGCCTCGCCGTGGCAATGCGCAATGCGGCACGTCTCCAAGCGCGGTTTCGCCGTATCCGCTTTCGCGCCTAAGCTGGCGCCCCATGGACGCGTCCTCGCCCTCCGCTGCCCCGTCCCGTGCGGCGATCCTGCCGGAGATCGCACTGCCGGACGGCGCCGCCGCGGTCGCCGCCGGGCGCAAGTTGGCGCGGGAGGTGCAGGTCGGCCCCTGTCCCTACCTGAGCGATCGGGGCGCGCGTAGCGAGATGGAGATCAAGCGCCGGGCCATGGCGGAGGGCCGCGTGACGCTGCACGCCCAGATCGGCTGGCGCGATCCCGCCAAGACGCGCGCGGCCTGGGCCGAGATCCACCGCGCCACGGCGGCGGCGGGCCAGGCGGTCGAGCGCTACGGCATCTGCCTCGACTGGTCGATGGGCTACCCCAAGGCGGCGCGCACGCGCTTCGGCAAGGGCACCGGGCTGATCCTGCGCGACCAGGCCGACTTCGACGCCCTGACCCGCGCCGCCCCGGTGGCGCCGCACTTCGGTGACTTCATGATCGGCCTGCCGGCGGCGGTGGAGAACACGGCGGCGGCGTTGCGCGCAGGCGCGACCACGCTCGGCAATCTCGGCCAATACTTCACCTTCCGCATGCCCGGCTGGGGCGAGGACATCGAGACGACGCGCGCCACCGTCGAGGCGCTGGCGCTCTGCGCCGCGCAACCGGTCGAAGTCCTGATCCACTCCAACCTGGACGACGGCTTCGCCGCGCTGTTCCACGACCTGGCCTGCGCCTTCGGCGCGGCACTGCTGGAGCGATACATCGTCGAGGACCTGATCGGCGGGCGGATCGGCCACTGCTACGGCCACACCTTCGCCGAGCCGCTGTCGCGCCTGGCCTTCCAGCGCGCCCTGGCACGCGGCCGGACGGCGGGGCCGAATGCGATCCCCGGCACCATGGTCTACGGCAACACCACCGCCTACCGCGAAGGGGTGCCGGCATCCTTCAACTACGCCCGGCTGGGGCGCTACCTGGGCCTGGACATCGCCGCCCAGCGACTGCTGCCCTCCGGCCACGCGGTCAATCCCGTGCCGGTGACCGAGGCCGAGCGCATTCCCGACGTGGACGAGGTGATCGACGCCCAGCTCTTCGCCCTCTCGCTGATCGCGGCGGACGCCGAGAGCGAGGCGTCCGATTTCGCCTTGGACCTCGCCGCCGCCGATGCGCTCGCCGATACCCTGGTCGCCGGCGGCACGGCCTTCCGCGACGCGGTGCTGGCGGGTCTGGAGGGCGCCGGCATCCGCACCGGCGACCCGCTGGAGCTGCTGCTCGCCCTGCGCCGGGTCGGCCCGAAGCGCCTGGAGGAGCTGTTCGGCCCCGGTGCGCCGGATGCGGGCGCGCCGCGCGGGCGCCGGCCGCTCGTGGTCGCCCCGCCGGTCAAGGAGCTGGCGCGGCTGGCCGCGCGCACCGTCGGCGGCCTGAGCGCGGCCGAGCGGGCACGCCTGACGGCGGCCGGCCTGAGCGTCTGCGTCGCCGCCACCGACGTGCACGAGTACGGCAAGCTGCTGGTCGAGACCGCGCTGGGCGAGGCCGGCGTGCGCACGCTCGACGGCGGCGTGCATGCCGAACCGGACGCCCTGGTCGCCCAGGCGCGCGACGGCGGCGCCGGCGCCATCGCGATCAGCACCTACAACGGCATCGCCCTCGACTACCTGCAGGCCGTGACCCGCGCCGCCGAGGCGGCGGGCTTCCGCGTCCCGCTCTTCGTCGGCGGCAAGCTCAACCAGATCCCGGCGGAGAGCAATTCCGGCTTGCCGGTCGACGTGCGCGCCGAGCTGCGCGCCGCCGGTGCCGTGCCGCTGGACGATGTCGAGAGCCTGCTGCGCGCCCTCGCCGTGCGGTGCCCGGAGGTCTCCGGATGAGCGACCCGCGCGACCTCTCGCTGGCCGTGATCGGCGTCGGACACCTGGCCGACTACACCCTGACCGGCCTGCGGCGCGGCGGCTGGCGCGGCGCGCTGCGCCTCGGCCCGCGCGGCGCCGCCAAGGCGGCGGAGCTGGCCGCGCGCTGCGACGGCACGGTGTTCGCAACGAACGCCGCGGCCGCCGAGGGCGCCGACCTGGTGCTGCTGGCGACGCGCCCGCCCCAGGCGGTGGAGGCCGCCCAGTCGCTCGACCTCGCGGAAGACCAGGTTCTGGTGTCGGTGGTCGCCGGCCTGCCGCTGGCCGGACTGGCGCCGCACGCCGGCGGCGCGGCCCTGGCACGCGCCATGCCGGTAACCGCGGCCGAGGTGGGGGCCAGCCCGAGCATGGTCTATGCCGAGAGCCCAGAGGCCATGGCGAAGATCGCCGGCCTATTCGGCCTGTGCGGCCGAGCGGTGCCGGCGGCGCGCGAGGCGGACTTCGAGGTCGGCACGGCGCTCGCCTGCGTCTACGGCTGGTTCTTCGCGCTCTACGCCCACCTCGCCGACGAGGCCCAGGCCGCCGGCCTGTCGCCCGAGACCGCCCGGCGGATGACCCTGGGCATGGCTGAAGGCGCCGCACGGGTCGCCGCCGAGACCGGGCGAAAGCCAGACGAGATAACCGCGCAGATCGCCTCGCCCGGCAGCTTCACGCGCCTGGGCCTGGAGCACCTGGAGGACCGCGGCGCCTTCGCGCCCTGGGAAGAGGCGTTCGGCCTGCTGATGGAGAAGCTGCGCGGCAACACCTGACGCCCAATCTTCGTCCGGAGCCTGTCGAAGCACGAAGAGCGGCGCCGGGGTCCGCGCTTCAATGCAGCTTCAGCTTCGGCCTCACGACCTGGTTGACGTGGCCGACGGCGATCAGCGCCAGGCCGCGCAGCCAGCCGTGGATTGCCAGCAGGTGCATGCGGTAAAGCGAGACGTAGACGAGGCGCGCCAGGCGCCCTTCCACCGCCATGCGCCCGCCCACCAGGTTGCCCATCAGGCTGCCGACGGTGGAGTAGCGCGACAGCGAGACCAGCGAACCGCGGTCGCGGTAGACGAAGGCTTCGGGCTTGCGGCCGAGCGCCGCCGCCTTCAGGTTGGCGAAGACCGTGTCGGCCATCTGGTGGGCCGCCTGGGCGCGCGGCGGCACAGGCCGCTCCTCGCCCGGCAGGAGGCAGGCGCAGCAGTCGCCCAGCGCGTAGATCCGTGCGTCGCGCGTCGTCTGCAGGCTGGGCGTGACCACCAACTGGTTGTTGCGATTGGTCTCCAGCCCGGCGATGTCCTTCAGGAAGTCCGGCGCGCGCACGCCGGCGGCCCAGACCTTGAGCTGCGCCGGGACGGTCTCGCCGGCCTTGGTGTGGATCGCGGCCGCGTCGACCTGCGTCACCATGGTGCCGGTCAGCACCCGCACGCCGAGCGCCTCCAGCTCCTCGTGCGCCGCCTGCGCCAGCTTCTCCGGCAGGGCCGGCAGGATGCGCGGGCCGGCCTCGATCAGGGTGATGCTGAGCTGCTTGGCGTCGAAGACCTCCAGGCCGTAGGTCTTCAGGGCGGTGGCGGCGTTGTAGAGCTCGGCCGCCAGCTCGACGCCGGTGGCGCCGCCGCCGACGATGGCGACGCGCACGCCGGTGTCGGCGTTCTCGCTCTGCTCTCCCGCTGCCCCGCCGGCCGCCGCCCGGGCGGCGCGGATGCAGTGGTTGAGCAGGCGGGTGCGGAAGCGGTCGGCCTGGTCCCGGTTCTCCAGGAACATGCAGTGTTCGCGCACGCCGGGCGTGCCGAAGTCGTTCGACACGGCGCCGACGGCCATCACCAGGTAGTCGTAGCGGATGCGGTGGCGCCCGATGATCTCGCGCCCGTCCTCGTCCAGCATCGGCGCGATCACCACCTGGCGGTTCGCGCGGTCGATGTCCTCCAGCCGGCCGTAGAAGAAGCGGTAGCCCCAGCGTGCGCCGTGGCTGCCGTAGCCGACCTCGTCCAGGTTGGCGTCCAGCGTGCCGGCGGCGACCTCGTGCAGCAGCGGCTTCCAGATGTGCGTGCGGTTCTGCTCGACCAGGATGATGTCGTAGGATCGGCGGCCGAAGTGGGCGCCGAGCTTGCGCACCAACTCCAGCCCACCGGCCCCGCCGCCGACCACGACGATCTGGGTTTTCTTCTTTGCGTCCACAACCTTGCCGTTCTTCAGAGGGATCGACCGCTAATTCTGGATTGGCAAATAGCTCTATCGTCGCCAAACTACTTTGAAAAGCGAGGCGTTGCTAGGAATTAGAAATGGCATCGCGCATCATACAATTTGTGGCTCACACTTTGTGGCCTAGCTCTTCCGTGTCCGTACTCGAGCGCTTTGGTTTCGTAGAAGATGCGTGGTGCATCCTGGCGCGAGAGCATACCCGGAAGTTGAAGAATGATAGTTTTTATCTGTGGACAGAAGAATCTGCACATCGAAGTCTGGAGCTTGGACATCTTGCCTTGAAGGCACATGCTTACGAACGGGCGTGGCATTCGGCGCAACATGCTCGGCTAGCCCTTGCATGGCATGATCTCGACGCGAGCGCAGCAACCGCCTTACTCAGTCACGCGGAAGCTGAGATCCATGAATACAGACTAGAAGATCTCAAGGAAGACCTTCCTAAGTTCGAAAGACTATTCGACCCAGAAAGAGAGGAGGAAATTTTCGCTGCCATAACAGCCAAGAAGTGTCTTTCAGAACTAGGCATAGGAAAACCACTTCGCGTTCCCGACACGATCGACTTGTTCAGTCGCATTCCTTGAAACGCAGCCTTATACCGCCATGCCGGCTTCTCCGATCTCCGAACGTCGAGCAAACTGCTCTGTCTTCGGCAATACTGTTCCGGCAGTCTAACACTGCTGTGACGGGGAACTACCGCGAAAGCGGTTCAGGCGCGCGCGCGGCTGTGCCAGTCTGGCGCTTGCCATACCTCCGGCCCCGCGCGCCCGGCGCGCGGACCGGATCGACGAGAGAAGGAGAGACGCGATGAGCGGCAAGACGTGGCGGGTGTATCTCTCCGGCGAGATCCACAGCGACTGGCGCGAGCGCATCGAGCAGGGCGTCGCCGAGGCCGGCCTGCCGGTCGAGCTGACCGCGCCGGTGACGGTGCACGAGGACAGCGACGACTGCGGCGTGGCGATCTTCGGCGCCGAGCCGGACAAGATCTGGCACGACCGCAAGGGCGCCCAGCTCAACGCCATCCGCACCCAGACGCTGCTGGCCGAGGCCGACGTCGTGGTGGTGCGCTTCGGCGAGAAGTACAAGCAGTGGAACGCCGCCTTCGACGCCGGCTATGCCGCCGCGCTGGGCACGCCGATGATCACCCTGCACCCGCCCGAGCACGACCACGCGCTGAAGGAGGTGGACGCCGCCGCCCACGCCGTGGCGCGCGAGCCGGAGCAGGTGGTCGAGGCGCTGGCCTACGTGATCCGCGGCGAGATGCCGAAGCGGCGCCGGGACACGCTCGCCGCCGAATAGCGGGGGCGATTGGACGCGCCGTCTGCCACGCTTGCCTGCGGGGCGGCACGGTCCCCTGAACCGAAAAAAAAAGCGGCGCCCGAGGGCGCCGCAGGCGGCTTACAGGGAGACCGCAAAGTTTAACTTCGGCAAGCTGCCTACTTGGGCATCTTGATGGCGGTGTCGATGAACTCGTTGGTGTAGGCCGTCTCGATATCGAAGGGCTGCTTGATGTCGAAGTAGGTCTCGACCAGCGCGTAGTCGTCGGCCATGCGCGCCGGCTCGAAGTGGCCGAGGCCGACCGTGCGCGAGTGCTCGTTGCTCATCAGCTCGGTGACCAGCGCCCAGTTCTGCAGCTCGTTGTCCTTCTTCAGGCCGGTGTTGGCTTCCACCAGCGCGTCGATGCAGTCCTCTGCGTTCTCGACGCAATGGGCGAAGGCCCGCTGGCTGACCTCGACGAAGGCCCGCACCGCATCGGGGTTCTCCTCCAGGAAGGCGCCGTTGGCGATCAGCGAGTTGCCGTAGGGATTGACGCCGATCTCGGACCAGGCGACGAAGCCCATGTCGTCGCCGAGCTGCGCCTCGAAGATGTGGTGGATGTTGTAGAACGAGGTGGTGACGTCGATCGAGCCGGCCTTCAGGGCGGACAGCTTGGCGTTGGCCTGGACGTTGACCCACTCCACCGAGTCGGGGTCGATGCCGACGGCATTGGCGAAGGCCGGAAACATGGCGCGTGCCGCGTCAGCCGGCGGGTTGCCGATCTTCTTGCCGGCGAAGTCCTGCGGCCCGGCAATCCCCGAGGACTTCAGCCAGTAGAAGCCCTGAGGCGAGTTGGCGTAGACGTTCATGATGGCGACGAGGTCGGCGCCCTGGCCGATCGCCACCAGCACCACGCCCATGTCGGCCAGACCCAGCTCGTTGGAGCCGATGCCGACGCGCTGGGCGGCGAGTTGCGAACCCTTGCCCTGCTCGATCGTCAGGTCGAGGCCGGCCTGGGCGTACCAGCCTTCCTGCTGCGCGTAGTAATAGGGCGCATGGTCGCCGCCGGCGATCCAATTCAGGATCAGGCTCGCCTCGGTCTCGGCCTTGGCCGGCGCGGCGGCGGCCAAGGCCCCCAGCGCGGCGGCGGCGGCCAGCGTACGCGTGATGCTCATCCCGGACTCCTCCCTCGCTTCGTTCTTCGGGCTCGTTCTTGCGGCGGCCGCCGGCCACGCCGCGCTTAAAACGGCTGGACGGCTAAGTAACCACCTGGTTATTTGATTGTCGGCGCGTCGCCGGCCACTTGTCAACGCGGGCGATGCGCCGCCGCGGAAGAGAGCGGCGCTTCGACGCCGCCGGTCCGAAAGCCCCAGCGGAGGAGCCATGCCGCCATTGCGACCGCCGGTAGAGCCGCCCAACGCCACGCGTTTGCCGCACCGCTCCGCGGAGGAGGCTGCCGGCGAGCAGACCGGCGCCGGCGGGCCGCCGCGCACGGCGGCGACGCGCGACCCGGAGCGAACCCGACGGGCGATCCTCGACGCCGCCGCCGCGGAGTTCAGCGCCAACGGCTTCGGCGGCGCCAGCGTCAACGCGGTGGCAGAGCGGGCCGGCATCAACAAGCGCATGCTGTACCACTATTTCGGCAACAAGGAGGACCTGTTCCTGGTGGTGCTGGAGGAGGCCTATGCCGACATCCGCAACGCCGAGCGCGCGCTCAGCCTGGGCAATCTCGAGCCGGTCGAGGCCATGCGCCGTCTGGTGCTCTTCACCTGGCGCTACTACCTCGAAAAGCCGTCCTTCGTCAGCCTGCTGAACACCGAGAACCTCTACAAGGCGGCGCACCTGCGCCGTTCGCAGAACATCCGCGCCCTACACTCGCCGCTGGTCGACACCCTGGAGGAGCTGCTGCGCCGCGGCGCCGGCCAAGGGACGTTCCGCAGCGGCGTCGACCCGGTGCAGCTCTACATCTCGATCGCCGGGCTCGGCTTCTTCTACCTCTCCAACGTCCACACCCTGTCGACGATCTTCGGCCGCGACCTGCAGTCGAAGCAGGCGCTTGCCGAGCGTGGCGAACAGATCGTCGAAGTCATCCTCGGCTACCTGCGGCCGCCCGCCGCGCCGCAGCAAGCCGCCCCCGACACGGCCGTCCCCGACACGAAGGACTGAGCCTTGGCCCGAAGCCGCAGCGAGATTCCCGCCCCCGTCGCCGCCGCCATCGCCGAGGGCACGGTGATCCCGGCACACCCCCTGGCGCTGACCGCCGAGCGCCGGCTCGACGTCCGGCGCCAGCGCGCGCTGACCCGCTACTACCTGGATGCCGGCGCCGGCGGGCTGGCGGTCGGCGTGCACACCACCCAGTTCGCCATCCGCGAGGCCGGGCTGTACGAGCCGGTGCTGCGCCTGGCGATGGAGACGGCGGCCGCCTGGAGCGAACGCCCGACCGTCATGGTGGCGGGCCTGGCCGGCGGCACCGCGCAGGCCTGCCGCGAGGCGGACGTCGCCGCCGGCCTGGGCTACCACGCCGGTCTGATCTCCCTGGCCGCCTTCCGCGGCGCCGGCGTCGAGGAGATGGTCGAGCACTGCCAGGCCGTCGCCCGCCACATTCCGCTGTTCGGCTTTTACCTGCAGCCCGCGGTCGGCGGCGTCGAGCTGCCGGTCGATTTCTGGCGCCGCTTCGCCGCCATCGAGAACCTGGTCGGCATCAAGATCGCGCCCTTCGACCGCTACCGCACCCTCGAGGTCATCCGCGGCGTCGCCGAGGCGGGGGCGCAGGACCGGGTGGCGCTCTACACCGGCAACGACGATCACATCGTGGCCGACCTGCTGATGCCCTTCCCGGTGCGCGACGAGCGGGGCCGCGAGACGGAGCTGCGCATCGTCGGCGGGCTGCTCGGGCACTGGTGCGTCTGGACCTCCTCCGCCGTCGCCATCCACCGGCGCTGTCGCGAGGCGGTGCGCAGCGGCACGCTCGATCCTGCGCTGCTGGCACTCGATGCCCGCGTCACCGAGTGCAACGCCGCGGTCTTCGACGTCGCCAACGGCTTTGCCGGGGTGATCGCCGGGGTGCACGAGGTGCTGCGCCGCCAGGGCCTGTTGCAGGGGATCTGGTGCCTCGACCCGGCGGAGACCCTGGGTCCCGGCCAGGCCGAGCGAATCGACGCGATCTACCGGCGGCACGGCGACCTGGCGGACGACGCCTTCGTGCGCGACAACCTGGCGCGCTGGCTAGAGTGACGCGGACCGCTTGACGCCAGGATCCACGCGGACGGCTTGACGCCTCAGGGGGCTTGTGCTCGACTTGTAACCGATCGGTTACTAATGCGCCGAAGCGGATCGGGCTCGGCGCGCAAAATGGGGAGGACCGGCATCATCGCGCCGCAGCCAGAGCGGCCGGAGGGGGCGTCTGCGCCGGCGCGCGGCGACGACGCCGAGCCTTTCATCCGGCTGGACAACGTCCGCAAGGTGTACCGCAGCGGCGAGGAGGAATTCCTCGCCGTCTCCGACGTGACCATGACCGTCGCGGAGGGCGAGCTGGTCGCCCTGGTCGGTCCCTCCGGCTGCGGCAAGACCACGGTGCTGAAGATCCTCGCCGGCCTGCACGGTCACGACGGCGGCGAAGTGCAGATCGGCGCCGGCAACCGCCTGACGCCCGGCCGCGACATCGGCATGGTGTTCCAGCAGGCGCTGCTGCTGAAGTGGCGCCGGATCCTCGACAACGTGCTGCTGCCGGCGGAGATCCTCGGCCTGCCGATGAAGGCGGCGCGGGGGCGCGCCCACGACCTGCTGGAGATGGTCGGCCTGTCGGATGCCGCCGACAAGTATCCCTACGAGCTGTCCGGCGGCATGCAGCAGCGCGCCGCCATCGCCCGCGCCCTGGTGCACGACCCCAAGCTGGTGCTGATGGACGAGCCCTTCGGCGCGCTCGACGCGCTGACGCGCGAGAAGATGAACCTGGAGCTGCTGCGCATCTGGTCGGAGAGCGGCAAGACCATCGTCTTCGTCACCCACTCGATCCAGGAGGCCATCTTCCTGTCGACCCACTGCGCGGTGCTGACCGCCGGGCCGGCGCGCATGGCCGACTACTTCAAGGTCGAACTGCCCTATCCGCGCAAGCTCGACCTCAAGTCCAGCGAAGCCTTCGGCGCCTACGCGCGGCGCCTCTACCACTGTCTCGGCATGGAGTGAGCGACACGATGGCGACCCGCCGCCTTGGCCTGATCATGCACGGCGTCACCGGACGCATGGGCTACAACCAGCATCTGGTGCGCTCGATCGCGGCGATCCGCGCCGACGGCGGCGTCGCGCTGTCGAACGGCGACCGGGTGATGCCCGATCCCATCCTGGTCGGCCGCCACGCCGAGAAGCTGGAGAGCCTGGCCAAGGCGCACGGCATCGCGCGCTGGAGCACCGACCTGGACGCCGCCCTGGCCGACCCCGAGGACGAGCTGTTCTTCGACGCCGCGACGACGCAGATGCGCGCCGAGCTGCTCGGCCGCGCGCTCGACGCCGGCAAGCACGTCTACTGCGAAAAGCCGGTCGCCGACACCCTGCACGACGCGCTCGCGCTGGCCCGCAAGGCCAAGGCCTCGGGCCGCAAGCACGGCGTCGTGCAGGACAAGCTGTTCCTGCCCGGCCTGCGCAAGCTCAAGCTGCTGATCGACAGCGGCTACTTCGGCCGCATCCTCTCGGTGCGCGGCGAGTTCGGCTACTGGGTCTTCGAGGGCGACTGGGGCTGGCCGGCACAGCGGCCGAGCTGGAACTACCGCCAGGCCGACGGCGGCGGCATCATCCTCGACATGCTGTGCCACTGGCGCTATGTGCTCGACAACCTCTTCGGGCCGGTGCGCGCGCTGACCTGCCTGGGTGCCACCCATATCCCCGAGCGGATCGACGAGGCCGGCCACGCCTATCGCGCCGACGCCGACGACGCCGCCTACGCCACCTTCGAGCTGGAGGGCGGCATCGTCGCGCACATCAACTCCTCCTGGTGCGTGCGGGTGCGCCGCGACGACCTGGTGACCTTCCAGGTCGACGGCACCCACGGCTCGGCCGTCGCCGGCCTGACCTCCTGCCTCACGCAGCACCGGGTCAACACGCCCAAGCCGGTCTGGAACCCCGACATCCCGCAGACCATCGACTTCTACGAGACCTGGGAGCCGGTGCCCGAGAACGAGGCCTACGACAACGGCTTCCGGCAGCAGTGGGAGATGTTCGTGCGCCATCTGGCCGAGGACGCGCCCTGGAGCTACGACCTGGTCGAGGGCGCCAAGGGCGTGCAGCTCGCCGAGCTCGGCCTCAAGAGCTGGGCCGAGCGGCGCTGGCTCGACGTTCCCGAGCTGGCGGTCTGAGGCCATGGTCACCGTCACCCTGCCGACGCCGGCGCGTACCCTCGAGCCCTACACCCTGGGCGCGGCTTCGCCCTACTGGGACGGCGCGGCCCAGCGCCGGTCCTTCGACCGCGTGGCGTTCGCCGCCTGCCATGTGGTCGCCGATCCGCTGGCCGAGGCGGATCCCTGGCTCGAACCGGCGATCGACTGGGACGCGACGCTGGCCTACCGCGAGGTGCTGTGGGACCTGGGGCTCGGCGTCGCCGAGGCGATGGATACGGCCCAGCGCGGCATGGGCCTGGCTTGGCCGCAGGCGCGCGACCTGATCGCCCGCTCGCTGGAGCGGGCGCGGGCGCGCAGCGACGCGCCGCTGATCGCCTGCGGCGCCGGCACCGACCACCTGGCGCCGGGCCCCGACGTCACCCTCGACCGGGTGATCGCCGCCTACGAGGAGCAGGTCGCGGCGGTCGAGGCGCTGGGCGGGCGCGTCATCCTGATGGCCAGTCGCGCGCTCGCCGCCGCCGCCCGCGGGCCGGAGGACTACCAGCGGGTCTACGAACGCATCCTCGCGCAGGTCGCGCAGCCGGTGATCGTCCACTGGCTCGGCGAGATGTTCGACCCGGCGCTCGAGGGCTACTGGGGCGCGCGCGACCACATGCAGGCGATGGAGACCTGCCTGGCGGTGCTGCACGACCAGGCCGACAAGGTCGACGGCATCAAGATCTCCCTGCTGTCGAAGGAGAAGGAGATCCGCATGCGCCGCCGCCTGCCGGCCGGCGTGCGCATGTACACCGGCGACGACTTCAACTACGCCGAGCTGATCCACGGCGATGCCGAGGGTCACTCCGACGCGCTGCTCGGTATCTTCGACGCCATCGCGCCGGCCGCCTCGGCAGCTCTGGCGGCGCTCGCGCGCGGCGCCGACGACGGCTTCTTCGAGGTGCTGGAGCCGACCGTCCCGCTCAGCCGCCACGTCTTCCAGGCGCCCACCCGCTTCTACAAGACGGGCGTCGTCTTCCTGGCGTACCTGAACGGCTTCCAGGACCACTTCGTCATGGTCGGCGGCCAGCAGAGCGCGCGCTCGCTGCTGCACCTGGCCGAGCTGCTGCGGCTGGCCGACAAGGCCCGCGTGCTGCGCGACCCCGAGCTGGCGGCGCACCGCATGCGCACGGTGATGGCGGTCCATGGCCTCGCCTGAGCCCGGTGGCGCGCCGGACCCGGCCGGCCTGTCGATCAACCTGGCGACGCTGCGCCGGCAGTGCGACCTGCTGCAGGCGGTCGAGGTCTGCCTGCGCCACGGAATTACGGCGATCGCCCCCTGGCGCGACCAGGTCGCGGCGGTGGGCCTGCCGGCCGCGGTCCGCGCCGTGCGCACGCACGGGCTGCGCGTCACCGGGCTGTGCCGCGGCGGCATGTTCCCGGCGGCGACGCCGGAGGGGCGCCGGGCCGCCCTGGAGGACAACCTGCGCGCCCTGGAGGAGGCGGTCGAACTGAGCGCCGACTGCCTGGTGCTGGTGGTCGGCGGGCTGCCGGAAGGCTCCAGGGACATCGCCGGCGCGCGCGCCATGGTGCGCGACGGCATCGCCGCCCTGCTGGAGCCGGCGCGGGCGGCCGGTATGCCGCTGGCGATCGAGCCGCTGCATCCGATGTATGCGGCCGACCGCGCCTGCATCAACACGCTCGACCAGGCGCTGGAGCTGTGCGTCGCGCTGGATCCGGAAGGGGCGGGGACGCGGCCGGCGCTCGGCCTCGCCGTCGACGCCTACCACGTCTGGTGGGACCCCGAGCTGCAGCCGGCGCTGCGCCGCGCCGCCGGGCGCATCCTGGCGCACCACATCTGCGACTGGCTGGTGCCGACGCGCGACCTGCTGCTCGACCGCGGCATGATGGGCGACGGCGTCATCGACCTGGCCGGCCTGCGCCGGGCGGTCGAGGCCGCCGGCTTCCATGGGCCGCAGGAGGTGGAGATCTTCTCCGCCGAGACCTGGTGGAAGCGGCCGGCGGACGAGGTGGTGGCGACCTGCCTCGACCGCTGGCGCGACCACTGCCAGCCCTGAGGCGCCGAGGTGCTGGCCGCCCCCGTCCGCCTATTCCGCCGCGGCCTCGCCGGCGCGCCCCTCGTAGAGGTCGCGGCCGGCCGCCAGCGCGCGGATCTTGGCGTCGGCGACCGAGCGCTTGAGCATCCAGAAGCCGCAGTCGGGGTGGACGTAGCGCACCCGGCCCTCGCCCAGCAGGCGCTCGGCCCGCTCGATCTGCCCGGCCACCGCGTCGGCCGACTCGACGACCGTCGACTTGATGTCGACGACGCCGAGGCCGAGACCGATCTCGGGTCGCAGCTCCCTGAAGACCGCCAGTTCCTCCGGCGGCCGGTGCGCGCACTCCATCACCACGTGGTCGACGTGCAGGGCGTTGAGGTAGCCGAGCAGGCTCGCCCAGGTGCCCTGCTGGATCGTCTGGCCGCCGTAGTTGCCGAAGCAGAGGTGCACCGCCGGCGTGCCGGGCACCGCGTCGAGCACGCGGTTCATCGCCGCCGCCGCCCATTCGGCCTCGTGCGGGCTGCCCGGCAGGTTGGCCTCGTCGACCTGGATCACGGCCGCCTCGCAGTGGCGCACCTGTGCCGCCAACACCTCGGCGATCGCCATCGCCAGCTCCGGCGTCGAGCCGTAGTGCCGGTCGATCAGCGTCTTCGCCAGCATGTGCGGACCGGTCAGGGTGAACTTCAGCGGCTTGGCGGTCAGCCCGGCGGCGCGCGCGCAGGCCAAGGGCAGGTCCAGGCTGCCGCTGTCCAGCGGGCCGTCCACCACCCCCGGCGGCGCCGCGCGGAAGCGCATGCCCGGCTGCGCCCGGTAGTCCAGCACCTCCTCGAAGCGGATCTCGGTGCGCACGCCGCCCATCCGCGTCACGAAGTACTCGATCATGCCGTTGGTCTCGGGATGGTCGGGATCGAAGCGATAGAGCTCGCCGTCGCACACCAGGTCGATGCCGGCCGAAGCCTGGGTGTCCAGCACCACGCGCGTGGCGTCGACCAGCGCCTGCGCCGAGGGCAGCGCCACCAGCCAGTCGGGCGCCGGGTAGGAGCCGACCACCGTGGTTTTGATCCGGGGCTCGGGCACGGGCATGGTAATCTCCCTGAGGTTTCGGCCATAGTTATCCAAACGGTTAAATCGACGCAAGTTCGGGAGGCGGCATGAAGCCGAAGTTGAAGGCGTGGCAGCGCTGGGCGATGGCGATCGCCGTGCATGCCCTGGTGATCGCCGTCTGGCATTTCTGGGTCGTTCTGGCCGAGGTGCCGGCCTACGTCGTGCCGACCCCGCTGCAGACCGTGATGGCGCTGGGCGAGGACTACGACTGGGTGCACAACACCCTGGTGACCGGCGGCGAGATCTTCCTCGGCTACTTCGCGGCCGTGCTCTTCGGCGTCGGCATGGCGGTGCTCTTCTCCTGGTCGAGCACGCTGAACGCGCTGCTGATGCCGCTGATCGTCTCGACCAACATGATCCCCAAGGTGGCGCTCGGGCCGATCATCATCGTCTGGTTCTCCTACGGCTTCGTGCCCAACGCGATCATCGCCTTTTCGATCTGCTTCCTGCCGATCCTGCTGACCACCGCCCGCGGCCTGACCGAGGTCGAGCCGGACCTGCTCGACCTGGTGCGCGCCCTACGCGCCTCGCGCTGGCAGGTCTTCACCAAGATCCAGCTCCCCGGCTCGCTGCCCTACGTCTTCTCCGGCATGAAGGTGGCCGTCGTGCTCGCCGTCGCCGGCGCCGTGGTCGGCGAGTTCATCGCCTCCGGCGAGGGACTGGGCTATCTCATGCTGCAGGTGCAGGTGACCCTGGACACTGCGGCCATGTTCATGGCGGTGTTGCTGATCACCCTGATCGGCGTGCTGCTGTACGGCATGGTGCTGGTCTTGGAGCGCCTGGTCGTGGTGCAGGATCGGCGCCAGGACGCGGCGTGAGCAGGTCGGTATCGGCCCGCCGCCGCGATCCCGCCGGCAGGGAGGCGAAGGCGATGGCGAAGCGCTCGGCCCGACTCGAGGCCGACCCGGCCTTCAGGCCGCACGAGGCGCCGCGCGAGGGCAACGTGCGCAATCCCGAGCGGGCGCGTCGCGACATCCTGGCCGCCGCGCGCCAGGAGTTCGCCGCCTACGGCCTGGCCGGCGCGCGCGTCGACCGCATCGCCGAGAAGGCCGGCCTGAACAAGCGCATGCTCTACTACTACTTCGACAGCAAGAGCGGCCTCTTCACCGCCGTGCTGGAGGCGGTCTACGCCGAGCTGTGCGACCTCGCCGAGCAGCTCGACTTCGAGACCGGCGCGCCGAGCCTGCTGCTCGGCCGGCTGGTCGAGCTGCTGTTCGACCACTACGACCGGCATCCCGACACCATTACGCTGCTGAACAGCGAGAACCTGCACGGCGCCCGCCACCTCGCCGCCTCGCCGCGGCTGAAGCAGATGAGCCCGGCCTTCCGCCAACGGCTGGCGCGGCTGATCGCGCGCGGCGAGGCCGACGGCAGCTTCCGCCCCGGCATCGACCCGGTCGACCTCTACCTGTCTATCGTCGGGCAGATCTACTTCGTGCAGTCGAACGCCGCCACCCTGTCGCTGTTCTTCGGGCGCGACCTGACCCGCCGGCGTGTCCGCACCGCCTGGCGGCGGCATGTGCGCGAGATGACCCTGCGCGCCGTGTGCCGGCCGGAATCTCTCGAAGTCTGAGCATACGCCTTCGGCCCGCCCGGTTCGCGCGCCTTGCTCCCCTGCGCGGGGTATGTAACTATTCAGTTAAAAGATGGATACCGAGAAAGCCGATCACGGGCGGAACGCGGAGGAGACCATGCTGCAGGCAAACGAGATCGAGACAGCAGAGACGCGGTCGGGCGAGGAGATCCTGGCCCGCTACCGGGCGGCCGGCCATGTGACGGTCCCGGATGTCTTTCCGCCGGAGATGATGCGCACAGCGATCGCCGACGCGATGGCCTGGAGCGACGACTTCCTGGCGGCGATGACGCCGGAAAAGCGCGCCTGGTACGTCGACGGCGCCGCCGCACCCGGCCCGGCATCCGGCGCGGCGCAGGCGGCGGTGCTGCGCAAGCTGGACAATCCGCACGTCCACCGGCCGGCCTTCGGCGCGCTCGCCGCGCATCCGCCACTGGTGGCGCAGGTCGAGGCGCTGATCGGCCGCGGCGTCAGCGTCTACTTCAGCCAGATCTTCTTCAAGCCGCCGCATGGCGGCGGGCCGAAGCCGGTGCACCAGGACAACTTCTACTTCGGACCGGCCGACCCGGACGGCATGGTCACCGCCTGGGTGGCGCTGGAGGACGCCGACCTGGAGAACGGCTGCCTGCACTACGCCGAGGGCAGCCACCTGGCGGGCGTCGTGCCGCACGAAGCGCCGGCCGAACGTCCGTTCGACCTGCAGATCCCCGCCGAGCTCGCCGCCCGGCGCGCCATGACGCCGGCGCCGGTGCCGGCCGGCGGCGTCAGCTTCCACCACGGCGGCACCTGGCACCAGTCGGCCGACAACGCCTCCAACCGCTGGCGCCGCGCCTGCGCGCTGCACTACGTGCGCAACGGCAACGCCTTCGAGACGCCGGCCCTGCCGTACGACCACAGCCTCGTGGTCAAGATCACCGGCTGAGCGCCGGCCGCCGGCTCAGCCGTCGCGACCTTCCGCCATCGCCGCGTCGTCCAGTTCGCTGGCGCGGCGCCAGGCGGGACGGTCGGACAGGCGGGCCCAGTAGCGTTCGAAGGCGGGGCGCGGCTCGATCGTGCCGAACTGCATGGCCCAGCCGAGCTGGGCGCCGAGATACACGTCTACGGCGGAGAAGTCGGCGCCGAGCAGCCAGCCCTCTTCCGGGATCTGCGCCTCCAACGTGTCGAGCACCCGCTTCAGCGTGCCGTAGCCGGCCATGCCCTGGCGCTTGGGGCTGAGCTCGATCTCCAGGGATTGGTTCAGCAGGGCGTACTCCAGCGGCCCGGCGGCGAAGAAGAACCAGCGGTAGTAGGCGCCGCGCGACCCCACCGGCGGCACCAGCCCTGCGCCCGGAAAGGCCTCGGCCAGGTAGGCGCAGATCGCCGGCGTCTCGCTCACCACGGTCTCGCCGTGGCGAATCGCCGGCACCTTGCCCATCGGGTTGATCGCCAGGTATTCGGGCGATCGCATCTCCGGTCCATAGGCCACGACCTCGGTGCGGTAGTCGGCACCGGCCTCCTCCAGCATCCAGCGCACGATCCGCCCGCGCGACATGGGATTCGTGTAGAAGATCAGGTCCTGGCTCATGATCTCGTCTCCCAGGCTGCAGCAGCTCAGGCGGCAGGATACACCCCGACAGCCCGGGCGGTCTTGCCCGAAGCGCATCTTCTCAGGCACCCCGCCAGTCCAGCCAGCGGCCGTGGAAGTCGATGCGCGCGAGTTCGCGCGGCTCCGGCGCGGCGCTGCTGCGCAGGGTCAGGGCGGCGCCGGGGTGGCGGCCGTCGCCTTCCATCTGCAGCCAGGCGACGGGCGCTTCTGGCGCCGCGGCGGCGAGGGCGCGCTCGATCGCCACGGCGAAGGCGGCCTTGGCCATCGGCGGAAAGTACTGCAGCACGATGGTATGGAAGATCACGTGGCAGCGGCCCGGCTTCGGCGTGGCCAGACGTGCCGCGATCCAATCGACCGCGTTGGCGCGCACCACTGGCGGAGGATACTCGGCCGCGATCTCCAGAGCCCGGCTCAGGCGATCCAGCCGGTCGGGCTGGTCGGGCCAGATGAAGGCCTTGAGGCGCAAAGCCTGCTCCGGGTCGGTCGCGTCCAGCGGGTTAAGGTCGCACCCCTGGCGGCCGGCCACGCGCACCTCGGCATCCGGCGGCAGGTCGCCGCGCATCTCCGGCGCCAAGGTCAAGCGGCTGTCCGCGGCGCCGACCGTGCGCGCGCCGAAGCGGTAGGCGAAGCGGTCGAGGTTGAGGTTCAGGCCGGCCGAGCTGCCGACCTCCGACAGCACGAAGGGCAGACCGAAGCTGTCCGCCAGGTGCAGCAGACCGGCCATCAGGCCGGAGGCGCGCTGCACCTCGTTGGTCTGCGGCGGGCGGTCGAGCCAGTCGAAGACGAAGCCGTCGTGCGCCGCCAAGGCGGCGGTCACCGCGCCCCACAGTGCCTCGTCGCCGTGCGGGACGTCCGGCGGATAGACGGCGACCAGCTCCGGCGCCCGGCCGCTCAGAACGAGGGCGTGCAGCGCGCCGGTCAGCCGCAGCGGCACCGCCGCACCGCGCGGGCTGGGGTCGTCGGGCCAGGCCAGCACCCGCCGCGCGGCCCGGCCGTGGCCCGGCGCCAGGCGCTCGGCCGTCAGGCGGCACAGCCGCGCCGTGAAGGGCGAGCCGAGGCCGGCACACGCCTCGGCCTGCTGCCGGAAGGCCGCGCGCACCGCCGCTTCGCCGTCCTGCGCCGCTTGCGTCAGTTCTGCCATCCGGCGTGCCCTCGGTTGCCTGACTCCGGCAAACATGCTGGACTCCGGGCGTCAGGCCGGTCATCCGTCAAGGCCGCAGAACAGGCATGCAGTCCGGGAGAAACGCAAGCCGCATGAGCACCTTGAAGACAGGCGCCGGCACAGCCGCAAGCCGCCCGGCCCGCCCGGTCTTTCCGTTCCCCGCCATCGTCGGCCAGGAGGAGATGAAGCAGGCGCTGCTGATCTGCGCCGTCGATCCCGGCATCGGCGGCGTGCTCGTCTTCGGCGACCGCGGCACCGGCAAGTCGACGACGATCCGCGCGCTGGCCGCGCTGCTGCCGGAGCAGACGGTGATCGTCGGCTGCCCCTACGGCTGCGCGCCGGAGGCGCCGCAGGGCCTGTGCCCGGTCTGCGCGCCGGAGCACGACACCGGCCACAAGCCGAGGAGCGCCAAGGTGCCCGTGCCGGTGGTCGACCTGCCGCTCGGCGTCACCGAGGACCGGGTGGTCGGCGCGCTCGACCTGGAGAAGGCCCTGGCGCACGGCGAGAAGGCCTTCGAGCCCGGCCTGCTGGCGCGCGCCAACCGCGGCTTCCTCTACATCGACGAGGTCAACCTGCTCGAGGACCACATCGTCGACCTGCTGCTCGACGTCGCCGCCTCGGGCGAGAATCTGGTCGAGCGCGAGGGCCTGTCGGTGCGCCACCCGGCGAAGTTCGTGCTGGTCGGCTCCGGCAATCCGGAGGAGGGCGAGCTGCGCCCGCAGCTTCTCGACCGCTTCGGCCTGTCGGTCGAGGTGACGACGCCGGAAGAGCTGGACACCCGCATCGAGGTGGTGCGCCGGCGCGACGCCTTCGAGCGCGACCCGGCCGGCTTCCTCGAGGTCTGGGACAAGGAGGTGGCCAAGCTGCGCCGCCGCATCGTCGCCGCCCGCAAGAAGCTGGCCGGCGTTGCGGTGCCGGAGCCCGCCTACCGGCGCGCCGCCCAGCTTTGCATCGCACTCGGCACCGACGGGTTGCGCGGCGAGCTGACCCTGGTGCGTGCGGCCCGGGCGCTCGCCGCCCTGGAAGGCAAGGCCGAGGTGAGCGACGAGCAGCTCCGCTGCATCGCCCCCTCGGCGTTGCGCCACCGGCTGCGCCGCGACCCCTTGGACGAGGCGGGCTCGGGCGTGCGCGTCACCCGCGCCCTGGAGGAGGTCTTCGCTGCCTGACGGCCTGTCCCTGCCCGGACTGGAGGCGCTGTCCGCCGGCGGCGGCCTCTGGCTGAACGCCGCGCTGGCCGCGGCGCTCTTCGCAGTCGACCCGCACGGCACCGGCGGCGTCGTACTGCGCGCCCAGGTCGGCCCGCCGCGCGAGCGTTGGCGCGGGCTGCTGCGCGATCTGCTGCCCGAGGACGTGCCGCTGCGCCGGGTGCCGCTGGGGGTGGCCGACGACCGGCTGCTCGGCGGGCTCGACCTGGCGGCGACCCTGCGCGGCGGCAGCCCTGTGGCGCAGCAGGGCCTGCTGTCGGAGGCCGACGGCGGCGTGCTGGAGCTGGCCATGGCCGAGCGCCTGCAGCCGGGCGCCGCGGCCCGCGTCGCCGCGGCGCTCGACACCGGCGAGGCGCTGCTCGAGCGCGACGGTCTCGCCGCCCGCCTGCCGGCGCGCTTCGGCGTCGTCGCCCTGGACGAGGGGCTGGAGGAGGAGGCGCCGCCCGGCGTGCTGACCGAACGCCTGGGCTTCCACCTGGACCTCTCCGGCCTGTCCTTGCGCGACCTGGCGCAGGCTCCGCTGGACGCCGCCGCGGTGGCCGAGGCGCGGCGCCTGCTGCCGCAGGTCGCCGCTGCCGACGAGGTCTTGAGCGCGCTGTGCGCCACCGCCGTGGCGCTCGGGATCGCCTCCCTGCGCGCGCCGCTGCAGGCCGTGGCCGCGGCCCGCGCCGCCGCCGCGCTCGACGGCCGCACCGCGGTGTCGCAGGAGGACGCCACGCTCGCCGCCGCGCTGGCGCTGGCGCCGCGCGCCACCCGCCTGCCGCCGGTCGCGCCTGATGACGAGCACGAGGAGGAGGCCGAGGCGCCGGAAGATCCGCCCGCACCTCCGGACCCCCCGGACGAGCAGAGCCGGGACCCGGAGTCCGACGAGGGCGAGCCGGACCTCTCCGACAAGGTGCTGGAGGCGGCGGCCGCGGCCATCCCGCGCGGCCTGCTGGAAAAGCTGAGGCTGGCCGGCGGCGGCCCGCGCGGCGCCCAGACCAGCGGCAGCGCCGGGGCGGCCAAGACCGCCTTCAGGCGTGGCCGGCCGATCGGCGTGCGGGCCGGCCGGCCGGGCGGCGGCCAGCGTCTGAACCTGGTCGAGACCCTGCGCACGGCGGCCCCCTGGCAGCCGATCCGCCGCAAGGAAGGCGCAGGGCCAAGGGTCGAGGTGCGGGCGGAGGACTTCCGCATCACCCGCTTCAAGCAGAAGAGCGAGACGGCGACGCTGTTCGCCGTCGACGCCTCCGGCTCGGCCGCCTTTGCCCGCCTGGCCGAGGCCAAGGGCGCGGTCGAGCTGCTGCTCGCCGACTGCTACGTGCGGCGCGACCAGGTGGCGCTGCTCGCCTTTCGCGGCGTCGCGGCCGAGCTGATGCTGCCGCCGACCCGCTCGCTGGTGCGCGCCAAGCGCGCTCTGGCGGGATTGCCCGGCGGCGGCGGCACGCCGCTGGCCGCCGGCATCGAGGCGGCGACGGCACTGGCCGTGCAACTGCGCCAGCGCGGCATCGCGCCGACCCTGGTCTTCCTGACCGACGGCCAGGCCAACATCGCGCGCGACGGGCAGCCGGGTCGCCCGCAGGCCCGGGCCGACGCCGAGGCCGCGGCGAAGCGTCTGGCCGCCGCCGGCCTGACGGCGCTGCTGGTCGATACCTCGGTGCGGCCGAACGAGAAGGCGCGCAGCCTCGCCGGGCTGATGGACGCGCTCTACCTGCCGCTGCCGCAGGCCGATGCCAAGAAGCTGAACGCCGCCGTGCGGGCCACTCTGGCAACCTGAGGCTTGCGCTGGATCATGGACGCCGGGCGCCGCCGATCCAGTTGATGAACAGCGAAACGGGTCGGAGCGGACGGCGGCAAGGATGATCGCGGAGCGGCTGGACTGGCAGCGACAAGGACACGACTGGCCGAACCGGGCGGCCAGCCGCTTCCTCGACGTGCCCTATCCGGGCGCCGGCCGGCTGCGCTGGCACGTCCAGGTCTTGGCGCCGAAGCGCCGGAAGCGGGCGCCGGGCCTGCTCCTGCTGCACGGCACCGGCGCCTCCAGCCACTCCTTTCGCGACCTGGCGCCGCTGCTGGCCGAGCGCTTCACCGTCATCGTCCCCGACCTGCCGGGCCACGCCTTCAGCGCGCTGCCGCCGCTGCGCGGCCTGTCGCTCGGCGCCATGGCGCGCGGCCTGACCGCCCTGCTGGCCGAACTCGAGGTGGCACCGGCCCTGGTCGCCGGGCACTCGGCGGGGGCGGCGGTCCTGGCGCGCATGTGCCTGGCGGGGCAGATCGCGCCGGCCGCCCTGATCGGCCTGAATGCGGCGCTGGTGCCCTATCCCGGCTCGGGCAATCCGCTGTTCGGCACGGCGATGAAGATCGCCGTCTGGAACCCCGTGGCGCCGCGCCTGTTCGCCGCGCGCGCCGCCGCCGGCATGGCCGACAAGATTCTGGACGCCACCGGTTCGCGCATCGACGGCCCCGGGCGGACCTTCTACCGCCGCATCGCCGGCAACGCCGCCCACTGCGCCGGCGCGCTGGGCATGATGGCCGGCTGGGAGCTGCAGGCGCTGTGGCGCGAGTTGCCGAAGCTGGCGACGCCGCTGGTTCTGCTGACCGGCGGCGCCGACCGGGCGATCCCCACCCATCACGCCCGCCAGGCGCATGAGCATGTGCCCGGCTCCGAATTGCGCATTCTGCCCGGCCTCGGCCACCTGGCGCACGAGGAGGCGCCGGAGCCGCACGCCGAGGCGATCCTGGAGATCGCCCGCCGCCACGGCACCCTGCCCGGCAAGCTGGACAAGTCGACTGTCAAATCAACTTGACAGTCAAATATGTACTGTTCACTTGACACCTGCTCTGCTAGGGTTTTGCCCAAGGAGGACAAGACCTTGGGCGTGATCGATCTCGCGCGTGGCGCCGGCATCCCGGCCGGCAGCGCCACCTCGGCGGCCCCGGACGGCCGCCCCCATGCGGTCGTCATCGGCAGTGGCTTCGGCGGCCTGGCGGCGGCGATCCGGCTCGGTGCGCGCGGCTACCGCGTGAGCGTGCTGGAGCGGCTCGACCAGCCGGGCGGGCGCGCCTATGCCTATCGCCAGGACGGCTTCGTCTTCGACGCCGGGCCGACCATCGTCACCGCGCCCTACCTCTTCGAGGAGCTCTGGGCGCTGTGCGGCAAGCGCCTGGCCGACGACGTCGAGTTGCGCGCGCTGGAGCCCTTCTACCGCATCCGCTTTTACGACGGCACGCACTTCGACTACTCCGGCGACCCGGCGCGCATGAAGGCCGAGGTCGCGCGCTTCTCGCCCGGCGACGTGCCCGGCTACGAGCGCTTCATGGCCGAGACCGAGACGGTCTTTCGCATCGGCTTCGAGGAGTTGGGGCACGTCCCCTTCGCCAAGGTCACCGACATGCTGAAGGTGGCGCCGGACCTGCTGCGCCTGTCCGGCCACCGCTCGGTCTACTCGGTCGTCTCGCGCTACCTGAAGGACGAGCGGCTGCGCACGGTCTTCAGCTTCCACCCGCTGCTGATCGGCGGCAATCCCTTCGCCGTCAGCTCGGTCTACACCCTGATCAACCACCTGGAGCGCAAGTGGGGCGTCCACTTCGCCATGGGCGGCACCAACGCGCTGGTGCGCGGCCTCGCCGGCCTGATCGCCGGGCAGGGCAACCGCGTCCGCTGCAACGCCACGGTCGAGCGCATCCTGCTCGACGGCAAGCGCGCCTGCGGCGTCCGCCTGGCCGGCGGCGAGGAGATCGCCGCCGACCTGGTGGTCTCCAACGCCGACACGGCCTGGACCTACAAGCACCTGCTGCCGGAAGGCGCCAGCCGGCGCTGGAGTGCCCGCAAGGTGGAGCGGGCGCGCTACTCCAACGGGCTGTTCGTCTGGTACTTCGGCACCGATCGGCGCTACGAGCAGGTGCCGCACCACACCATCCTGCTCGGCCCGCGCTACCGCGAGCTGATCACGGACATCTTCCGGCGCAAGCGGCTGGCCGAGGACTTCAGCCTCTACCTGCACCGGCCGACCGCGACCGACCCGGCGCTGGCCCCGGCCGGCTGCGACGCCTTCTACGTGCTGGCGCCGGTGCCGCACCTGGGCAGCGGCACCGACTGGACCCAGGCGGCCGAGCCCTTTCGCCGCAAGATCCAGGCGGAGTTGGAGCGCACCCTGCTGCCGGGGCTGGGCGCGGCGGTGGTCTCCTCGCGCCTGCTGACGCCGGCCGACTTCGAGGCGCGGCTGCTCAGCTACAAGGGCGCCGGCTTCGGCATGGAGCCGGTGCTCTGGCAGTCGGCCTGGTTCCGGCCGCACAACGCCAGCGAGGACATCGAGCGACTCTTCATCGTCGGAGCCGGGACGCATCCCGGCGCCGGCCTGCCCGGCGTGCTCTCCTCGGCACGCATTCTCGACAGCGTGGTGCCCGATGCCGCAGCTCTGGCCTGATTCGCCCCGCGCCCGCGCCGACCTGGCGGCGTGCCGCGGGCTGATCCGTACCGGCTCCAAGTCCTTCTTCGTCGCCTCGCTGCTGCTGCCCGAACGGGTCCGCGCCCCGGCCTATGCGCTCTACGCCTTCTGCCGGCTGGCCGATGACTTGGTCGACCAGCAGGTGGGCGGCGGCCAACTCGGCACGCGCCGGCGCGACCCGCTGGGCGCCGTCGAGCGGCTGCGCAAGCGTCTCGATCTCGCCTACGCCGGGCGGCCGATGGACATCGCCGCCGACCGCGCCTTCGCCGGGGTGGTCGAGCGCTTCGCCGTCCCCAGGGCGCTGCCGGAGGCGCTGATCGAGGGCTTCGAGTGGGACGCGCTCGGCCGGCACTACGAGACCTTGAGCGACGTGCGGGCCTACGGCGTGCGCGTCGCCGGGTCGGTGGGCGCCATGATGGCGCTGCTGATGGGCGCGCGCGACCCGGCGCTGGTGGCGCGGGCCTGCGACCTGGGCGTGGCGATGCAGCTCACCAACATTTGCCGCGACGTCGGCGAGGACGCGCGCGCCGGACGGCTGTATCTACCGCGCGGCTGGCTGCGCGAGGCGGGGCTCGACCCGGACGCCTGGCTGGCGCGGCCGGCCCAGCGGCCGGCGATCGCCGCCGCCGTGGCGCGCCTGCTGGAGGCTGCCGAGGCGCTCTACCACCGCGCCGGACCCGGCATCGCCGGCCTGCCCGGCGGCTGCCGCCCCGGCATCTACGCCGCGCGCTTTCTCTATGCCGAGATCGGCCGCGAGGTCGCTCGCCACGAGCACGACGCGATTGGCAAGCGCGCCGTGGTGCCCAAGGGGCGCCGTCCCTGGCTGCTCGGCCGGGCGCTGGCCGCCGCGCTCGGCCCCGCCGGCGGCCACGGCCTGCCGCCGCTGGCCGAGGCGCGCGGCCTGGTCGAGGCGGTCGCGCTGGCGCCGCCGCCGCGCGCCGTTCGCCCGGAGATCCCCTGGTGGGCGCTCGGCGAGAACATCGGTCGCGGCCTGGAGATCCTGGCCGAGCTGGAGGCGCGGGAGAAGGCCGGCCCCATGGCGCTGCAGGACGCGCCGGGCTCTTCGCTCGGCTCCACGGCGCTCAGCGGCTAGTCGAGTCCATCCCGCCGGACGGCGGCGTCTCGCCGGCTCAGCGGGCCAGGTGGCCGAACTCGGCGCGCAGCCGCTCGTACATGCCGCGCTTGAAGGGCACGATGAAGTCGGCCAGTTCGGACAGGCGCGCCCACTTCCAGGCGCGGAACTCCGGGTTCGGGTCCTTGAAGATATCGATCTCCGAGTCGGCGCCGAGGAACTCCAGCGCGTACCACTTCTGCTTCTGGCCGCGGTAGCGCCCCTGCCACAGCTTGGGCACTAACTCTGGTGGCAGGTCGTAGGTCAGCCAGTCCGGCGTTTCCGCCAGGATGCGCGCCTTGGCCGTGCCGATCTCCTCCTCCAGCTCGCGAAACACCGCCGTCTGCGGGTCCTCGCCGGCGTCGATGCCGCCCTGCGGCATCTGCCAGGCGTCGCTGATCATGTCCGCGCGCTGGGCGGCGAAGACCAGGCCGTCGGGGTTGAACAGCACCGCCCCGACGCCGAGGCGGAACGGCAGCCGTTCCATCTCCGCCCGGCTCGGCACCGGGCCGGTGGCGTCGGGATCGTAGCGCGTGTCGCTGCGGTTCATCTGTCGGGTCTAGCGGATCGGCTGGGTGTTGGCGACCGCCGTGATCGGCGCCAGGGCGAGGCCCTTGGCGGGCAGCGTCGCCACCCACTCGCGCAGTTGCGCGATGGTCGTGGGGTTCGGCTCGCCCAGCGCCACGGCGGTGCCCCGTTCGCGCGCGACCCGCTCGACCTGCGCCAGGCGGGCGTCGACCGCCGGCGTCGCCGCCATGCGCGCGTCCAGGCTGCGGTCGTTGATGGCGATCGGGATGCCCATCTCGGCGGCGACACGCGCGCCGAGCGGCGCATCCAGCGGGCGGTTGTCGAGGTAGAGCAGGCCGCGCCGAGCCAGCTCGGCCAACACCGGCTCCAGCGCGACCGGGTTGCTGACGAAGCGTGCACCCAAGCTGCCGACGACGCCGACGTAGCCGCGGCCGCGGGTCAGCACGATGTCGAGCCGCTCCAGGTTGGCGCCCGGCGTCAGGCCGGTCAGCATGGCCAGCGTGCCCGGGTCGTCGGCGCTGGCCGGCTCCATGGGCAGGTCGAGCAGCACCTCGTGGCCGAAGGCGCGGGCCGTGCGCATGAAGGCCTCGGTCTGCTTGCCGTAGGGGGAGAAGGACAGCGAGACCTGCGGCGGCAACTGCTCGATCGCCTGCAAGGTGCGCGGCCCATTGAGACCGAGGCCGGTCAGCACGATGGCGATCAGCGGCCGTCCGGACGGTGCCGTGAAGGGCGTCGCGTAGCGTTGCCAGGCCGGCTCTTGCGGCGGCGGCGGGGCGGGCGGCGGCGCCGGGTCGCGCGGCAGCGCGGCCACCTGGTCTTCGGCAGTCCCCGCCGACGCCCCGTCCGACGCCCTGTCCAACGGCGAGGCGTCGGGCGAAGCAGGCGCAGCGCCGTCGGCGGCGTCGGCGGCCGGCTCCAGCTCCGGCGGGCTCGCGCGGGCAAGCGGCGTGGCCTGGGGGTCGGCAAGATCCAAGACCTGCTCGTCGGGCGCCGGCTCGGTGCCGGTGTCCATAGGCTGCACAGCGGCCGGGTCGGGTTCCGGCGGCGCGTCCGCGATCGGCGGGATCGCCGGGCTGGGTGCGACCTCGCGCGTCGGCATCGGCGCGTCCGGCGGCACAACACCGCCGGGCAGCGCCGCGACCTGGGCTTCGAGCTGCGGCCAGAAGGCATAGAGGCCGCCCGCAGCGATCAGACCGACGAGCGACAGCCAGGCCACAAGCAGCGCGGTCCCGGCGGCGCTGCGCCGCGGCCGCGGGCGACGGCTGCGCCCGCCGATCGGTCCTTCGCCGAGCGCGCCCGGGCCGATCGACGGGGGACCGATGGGGCCGTTGCCCGTAGCGCTACCCTCCCGGTTCGCACGTCCGCGTCTGGCCAAGGTCCTGCGGGCCTCGTGCGCCCCGCGCCGCCGGCAGCGTCAGTTCACGGCGCGCTGGTTGAACAGCACCAGGCCGCGCAGCAGGTCGAGGGCGCGGGCGAGTTGATAATCTTCGGCGGCCAGATCCGCGGCTTCGGCGACGGCGTCCTCGTCGGCGCCCGGCTCGCCGGTGGCCGGCGCCTCGCTCTGGCCTTCGTCGTCGCCCTCCAGATGCCCGCGCAGCTCCGCTTCGCTCCGCCGCAAGGGGCCCTCGATCGCCTCCAGGCGGGCGCGCTCGACCAGGATGTCCGGCTCGATGCCCTTGGCCTGGATGGAGCGCCCGGACGGCGTGTAGTAGCGTGCCGTGGTCAGGCGCATGGCGCCGGCGCTGCCCAGCGGCATGATGGTCTGCACAGAGCCCTTGCCGAAGGACTTGGTGCCCATGACTATGGCGCGGCGGTGGTCCTGCAGCGCCCCCGCCACGATCTCCGAGGCCGAGGCCGAGCCGCCGTTGATCAGCACCACCATCGGCAGGCCCTCGATCAGGTCGCCGTTGCGTGCGTTGTAGCGGCTGGAGTCCTCCTCGTAGCGCCCACGCGTGGAGACGATCTCGCCGCGCTCCAGGAAGGCGTCCGACACGCCGACGGCCTGGTCGAGCAGGCCGCCCGGATTGTTGCGCAGGTCGAGCACCAGCCCGCCCAGCTCGTCGTCGAGCTCTTCCTTGAAGGCGGTGACCGCCTCTTCCAGACCGGGCATGGTCTGCTCGTTGAAGGCGGTGATCCGCACGTAGCCGATGTCGCCCTCCAGGCGCGAGCGCACCGACTGCACGGTGATGATGTCGCGCTCGATGCTGATGTCGAAGGGCTCCTCCTCGGCGCGGCGCACGGTAATGCTGATCGTCGTGCCGACCGGCCCGCGCATCATGTCCACCGCCTCGGAAAGGTCGAGGCCGACGACCGGCTCGCCGTCGATGTGGGTGATCAGGTCGCCCGCCTCGACTCCCGCCCGGAAGGCCGGCGTGTCGTCGATCGGCGAGACCACCTTGACCAGGCCATTCTCCATCGTGACCTCGATGCCGAGACCGCCGAACTCGCCCCGCGTCTGCACCTGCATGTCCTGGAAGCTGTCGGCGTCCAGATAGCTGGAGTGCGGGTCCAGGTCGCTCAGCATGCCCTGGATGGCGGCCTCGACGAGCTGCTCGTCGCTGACCTCCTCGACATACTCAGCGCGTACGCGCTCGAAGACGTCGGCGAAGACCTTCAGTTGCCGGAAGATCTCGTCCTGGTCGCCGCTCTGGGCGGTCGCCTGGGGCAGCAGGCTCACCGCGGCCGGCACCGCGACAGCGGCGCAGATGACGGCCACGGCCGCCGTTTTCGCAAAGCGCATCAGCCTCTCGCTCTTTCCTCGTCCATCGCCAGCCACGGCAGGGGGTCGATGGGCTGGCCGTCGCGTCGCAGTTCGTAGTAGAGGCGCGGGCCGCCCGCAGCGCGGCGCGCCATTACGCCGACCGGCTCTCCGGCCAGCACCCACTGACCCACGACGGCATCGATCCGCTCCAGCCCGGACAAGAGGCTATGGTATCGCCCGTCGTGTTCGATGATCAACAACAGCCCATAGCGCCGGAAGTGCCCGGCGAAGACCACCTGCCCGTCGAACGGCGCGACCACCTGCGCACCGTCTCGCGTCTCCATATAGATCCCGCGCGCGCGGGCGTCGATGCCGCCGGCAAGGGATTCGCCGAAACCGACCGCCAGGCTGCCGGCGACCGGCAACCGCAGGCTGTCGCCGCGCGCCGGAAAGGCGCGCACGCTGCCGGGCCGCTCCAGCGGCGTCGCCGGGACGGCGGCCAGGCGCGCCGGTGCCGCCTCGGCCGGCGCCGCTTCGCGTGCGCGGGCGACGTCCGGCGCCGGCTCGGCGCGCAGCTCCTCGATCTCGGCGCGCCCGGACCGGCGGGCCCGCTCGACCCGTTCCAGCGCCGCCAGCGCGGCGTCCGCCTCGCGCTGGCGCCGCGCCGCCGCTTCGGCGGCCAGCTCGCGCAGCAGCTCCTGCACGTCGGCGGCCTGGTCGGCCAGCGCCTGGACCCGCGCGGCGGCGGCGGCGCTGTCGGCGAGCGCCTGCTGCTGCAACGAGATCCTTTGCGCCGCCAGCTCCTGCAGCCGCGCCTGCTGCGCCTCCAGATCGGCGCGGGTCGCCGCCACGGCGTCGCGCTCGGCCGCGGTCGCCGCTGTCAGGGCGGCCAGCCGCTCGACCTCCGTGCGCACCAGCGCGGCGCGTCGCTCCAGCTCCGGCACGGTGGTCGAGAGCAGCAGCGCCGAGCGCGCCGTCTGCAATGCGTTGCCGGGCGAAGTCAGCAGCGTCTCCGGTGGCTGCAGGGCGATGCGCTGCAGCGCCCCCAGGGTGACGCCGAGTTGGGCATTGCGCGCGGCCAGCCGGGCGCGCTGGCGCATCTCCGAGGCGCGGCGGAAGGCGACGGCGACCTCCGCCGTCGAGAGCGCGCGCTCCAGGTCCTGGGCGCGGGCAGCCGCGGCGATCGACTCCTGCCGCAGCCGAGCCACCTCGGTCTGCAGGGCGCGGAAGCGGGCCTGGGCGGCGCTTTCCTCGGCGCGCCCCGCCTCGATCGCCCGCTGCAGCTCCTCGAGCCGCGCGCGCGGGTCGCCGCCATCGCTTTGCGCCACGGCCGGCGCGGCGAACAGCAGCAGCAGGGGCAGCAACGTCCAGCCCTTCATGCCGCGCAGTCTGCCGGGCGGATGCGTCGGAAATGGGGCATGGCGCGGAGTGCGGCGCATCGCGTCAGGCCCGGTGGTAAGGGTGGCCGGTCAGGATCGTCTCGGCCCGGAAGAGCTGCTCGGCGAGCAGAGTGCGCACCAGCATGTGCGGCCAGGTCATGCGGCCAAAGGAAAGCACCAACTCGGCGTCGCGCCGCAGGCCCGGCGCCAGCCCCTCGGCGCCGCCGATCCAGAATCCCAAGGTGCGCCGGCCCTCGTCCAGCCAAGTGCCCAACCGCCGGGCCAAGCCTTCGCTGTCGAGCGCCTGACCGCGGGCATCGAGGGCGATGCGCACGGCGCCGGCGGGCAGGGCGGCGCGCAGCAGCTCGGCCTCGCGGGCGGCAAGTTCGTTCGGCGCCAGCGGGCGCCGCTCCTCGACCTCGCGCAACTCCAGGCCGCCCAGGGGACCCCGGCCGAGACGGCCGGCGTAGTCGTCGAAGAGATCGCGCATCGCGCCGGGTTTCGCGCGGCCGACGGCCGCCAGCACCACGGGCATCTCGCCCCCTTTGCCGCGCACAGCCTTGCGCGCGGCGCGTCCACGCCGGAACCGCTTCCGCCGGGATGCGGAAGGCGGCGAAGCCTCAGGCGTTGATTGCCCGGGCCGGCCGGCTCGGGGTCTGCCACATCTTCTCGAGGTTGTAGAACTCGCGAACCTCGGGCCGGAAGATATGGACGACCACGTCGAGCGCATCCACCACCACCCAGTCGCAGGTCCGCGTACCCTCGGCCGAGACCGGGCCGTAGCCCGCAGCCTTGAGGCGCTGCTGCAGCTTCTCGGCGATCGCGCCCACCTGCCGCGTCGAGCGGCCGCTGGCGATCACCATGTAGTCGGCGATGGAGGATTTCCCGGCAAGGTCGATGACGACGATGTCTTCCGCCTTGTCGTCTTCGAGCGAGGTCCGGATCAGGTCGACCAAGTGGCGGCTGCCTTCCGCATCGGCGGAGGCGACGGGGGCCGTGGCTTGAGGGACGCTGTGCGTCGCGGTGCGGTCGAGTATGGCTGTCACCCTCGTGTCGCTGCGGCGGCGCCGTCGCGGCGACCACCAAGCGGCCCGCTTTCCTCGTCGGTCTCGCGCGAGCCCGGCGAGGGCGCGCGGGCCCTCAACGCCGTGGCCGAGAGGGCGGACCTGGGGATATGGAGGAAGGTCCATGCCGGCGGCGGCTCGAACGCGAGCGTCCCGGCGTGCGGTTCCGGAACGCGGGCGCGGGCGAATCGGCGCGCGGCTTTCCCGGCCAATGGAGCCAAAGAATAGGCAGGGCGGTCGAGCACCGCAACGCCGACGGTGTGAAAAATTTCTTGCCAGGCGGCCCAGCGGTGCACCTGCGCCAGGTTGTCGGCGCCCATCAGCCAGACGAAGCGCACCTGCGGGAACCAGCCGGCGAGCGCCGTCAGGGTCTCGGCCGTCAGGGTCGAGCGCAGCAGGCGCTCCAGCGCCGTCACTCTGATGCGCGGATGCCCGGCGACCGCGCGGGCGCGCTCCAGACGGTCGGCCAGCCGGCCCATGCCGGCCGCCGGCTTCAGTGGGTTCTGCGGGCTGACCAGCCACCAGACCTCATCCAACTGCAGGCGCTTCAGCGCCTGCTCGCAGATGTGGCGATGCCCGGCATGGGCGGGATTGAAGGACCCGCCGAGCAGGCCGATGCGCGCGCCGGGCGGCGGCAGGCGATGGCCCAGCTCTGCCGCCAGACGGCGCCGCGTCACGAAGGGGGGTGGCCGCAGCCGAGCAGGAGCCATGGGCGGCCGGCAGGTCCTAGGGCCGCGTCTGGCCCTGGCCGCGCACCCGGTACTTGTAGCTTGTCAGCTCGTTGGCGCCGACCGGCCCGCGGGCGTGCAGGCGCCCGGTGGCGATGCCGATCTCCGCGCCCATGCCGAACTCGCCGCCGTCGGCGAACTGGGTCGAGGCGTTGTGCAGCACGATCGCCGAATCGACGCGCGCGAGGAACGTCTCGGCGGCCTGCGGATCCTCGGTGACGATGGCGTCGGTGTGGTGCGAGCCGTGCCGGTCGATGTGCGCCAGCGCCGCATCCAGCCCCTCGACCGTCTTGATCGCCAGCACCGCGTCCAGGAATTCCGTGTCCCAGTCGGCCTCGCTGGCCGGCTTCACGCGCGGGTCCAGCCCCTGCACCACGGCGTCGCCGCGCAGCTCGCACCCCGCCTCGGCCAGGGCGTCCAGGATCGGCGGCAGCAGGGCCTCGGCGGCGCTGCGGTCGACCAGCAGGGTCTCTGCGGCGCCGCAGATGGAGGTGCGCCGCATCTTCGCGTTGACCGCGATCGCCAGCGCCTTGGCCGGGTCGGATGCTGCGTGCAGGTAGACGTGGCAGTTGCCCTCCAGGTGCGCCAGCACCGGAACCCGCGCCTCCGCCAGCACGCGCGCGATCAGGCCCTTGCCGCCGCGCGGCACGATCACGTCGACCAGCCCGTGCATGCGCAGCAGATGGCCGACGGCGGCGCGGTCGGTGCTGGGCGGGCGCTGCAGGCAGGTCTCCGGCAGGCCGGCGGCGGCCAGACCCTTGTGCAGGGCCGCCAGGATCGCGCCGGACGAGTGGAAGGATTCCGAGCCGCCGCGCAGGATCGCCGCGTTGCCCGACTTCAGGCAGAGCGCGCCGGCGTCGGCGGTGACGTTGGGCCGGCTCTCGTAGACGATGCCGATGACGCCCAGCGGCACGCTGACCCGCTCGATGATCAGGCCGTTGGGGCGCTCCCAGCGCGCCAGCACGCGGCCGACCGGATCGGGCTGCTCGGCGATCTCCTCGACGCCGCGGGCCATCGCCTCGACCCGCGCCTGGCTCAGTTCCAGACGGTCGAGCAGCGCCGGCGTCAGGCCACGGGCGCGCGCGGCCGTCATGTCCTGCCGGTTGGCCGCCAGGATCGCCGGCAGGCCGGCGCGCAGGGCGGCGGCGGCGGCACGCAGGGCGGTAACCTTGGTTTCCGCCGGGGTGGTGGCGAGCACGGCGGCGGCGGCGCGCGCGGCATGGCCGATCGCCTGCATCTCGGCTTCGAGGTCGCTGGTCTCGGGCTTCAAAAGCGCTTCGGCGGTCATGGCGTCCACATGTCTTTCTGGCAAGCAGCACAGCGGCCCCTGGCCGCTCTTCGAACCGGCGGCCTTTGGCCGCTTGCCCGGGCAGCCGACCGCGGCCGGATTCGGCGGACCCGCGCCCTCACGGCTGGGTCAACACCAGGTCGTCACGGTGGATCAGCTCCTCTCGGCCACGGTAGCCGAGCAGGCCTTCGATGTCTCGGCTGTTCTGCCCGGCGATGCGGCGCGCGTCCTCGGCGCCGTAGGCGGACAGGCCGCGCGCCACCTCGCGGCCGTCGGGGCCGGCGACGGCGACCGCGTCGCCGCGCTCGAAGCGTCCCTCGACGGCGGTGACCCCGGCCGGCAGCAGCGACTTGCCGGCCTTCAGCGCCGTCAGCGCGCCGGCATCGACGCTCAGCCGCCCGGCCGGCTGCAGGGTGCCGGCGATCCACTGCTTGCGGGCGGCGCGCGGCGTCACCTCGGTCAGGAACCAGGTGCAGCGCGCGCCCTCCTCCAGCGCGCGCAGCGGGTGCAGTCGCCGGCCGCTGGCGATCACCATGCGGCAGCCGGCATCGACCGCGATCTTGGCTGCGGCCAGCTTGGTGACCATGCCGCCGGAGGAGTAGCCGCTGGGCGCCTCGCCGCCCATCGCCTCGATCTCCGGCGTGATCGCCGGAACCACCGGCAGGTGACGCGCCTGCGCATCGCGCCGCGGATCGCCGGTGTAGAGCCCGTCGATGTCGCTCAGCAGCACCAGGGTATCGGCATTGACCATGGCGGCGACGCGCGCGCCCAGCCGGTCGTTGTCGCCGAAGCGGATCTCGCTCGTCGCCACAGTGTCGTTCTCGTTGATCACAGGCACGGCGCCGAGGCGCAGCAGAGTGTCCAGGGTGGCGCGGGCGTTCAGGTGGCGGCGCCGCTCCTCGGTGTCGTCCAGGGTCAGCAGTACCTGGGCCACCGTGACCCCGTGCGGCGCCAGGGCCGCCTGATAGGCGTGCGCCAGGCGGATCTGGCCGGTCGCCGCCGCCGCCTGCTTGTGCTCCAGCTTCAGCTTGCCGCGGCGCAGGCCGAGCGTGTGGCGCCCCACCGCGATGGCGCCGGAGGAGACCACCAGCACCTCGCAGCCGCGCCCGCGCAAGGCGACCAGGTCGGCGGCCAGCGCCTCCAGCCAGTCCTGGCGGATCGCGCCGCTCGCCTCCTCGACCAGCAGGGCCGAGCCGATCTTGACCACCAGCCGGCGCGCCCGCGCCAGCCCGGGGACGTCGGGGCGCGCCGCCTCCAGCGCCTGGCTCATGGCCGCCAGCCCTCCTGCGCGTCCGCCGTCTCGGCGCGCCCGGCCGCCTCCGCCTGCTCGGCGGCGCGGATCGCCTCGAGCAGCGCGCCGAGCACCGTCGGCACGCCGTCGCCGCTGACGCCGGAGCACAGGATCGGCTGGACGCCCGTCGCGGCCTCCAGCGCCTCGGCCTTGGCCTTCAGCTCCTCGGCGGTCACGGCGTCCACCTTGTTGAGCGCCAAGACCTCCGGCTTGTCGTCGAGTCCGGCGCCGTAGCCGGCCAGTTCGGCGCGCACGGTGCGCCAGGCGGCGACGGGGTCGTCCTGGGTGCCGTCCACCAGGTGCAGCAGCACGCGGCAGCGCTCGATGTGGCCGAGGAAGCGCGTGCCCAGCCCGGCGCCTTCGTGCGCCCCTTCGATCAGGCCGGGGATGTCGGCGATGACGAACTCCTCCTCGCCGGCGCCGACCACGCCGAGGTGGGGGTGCAGGGTGGTGAAGGGATAGTCGGCGATTTTCGGCCGGGCACGCGAGACGCGGCTGAGGAAGGTCGACTTGCCGGCATTGGGCAGGCCGACCAGCCCGGCATCGGCGATCAGCTTCAGGCGCAGCCAGACCCAGCGCTCCTCGCCCGGCGTGCCGGGATCGGCGCGGCGCGGCGCGCGGTTGGTGGAGGACTTGAAGGCGGCGTTGCCCAGGCCGCCGCGCCCGCCCCGGGCCAGCACCACCCGCTGGCCCTCTTCCGTCAGGTCGGCGAGCACGAAGTCCTTGTCCTCGTCCAGCACCTGGGTGCCGACCGGCACCTCGACAACCAGGTCGGCGCCGCCGGCGCCGGTGCGGTCGCGGCCCATGCCGTCGGTGCCGCGCCTGGCCTTGAAGTGCTGGCGGTAGCGGAAGTCGATCAGGGTGTTGAGGCCGCCGACCGCGGCGACCACCACGTCGCCCCCTGTGCCGCCGTTGCCGCCGTCCGGGCCGCCGAACTCGACGTACTTCTCGCGCCGGAACGAGCAGGCGCCGTTGCCGCCGTCGCCGGCCTTCACGTAGATCTTGGCCTCGTCGAGGAACTTCATGGCATCCGCTCGGCCGATCCGGCCCTGCTCAAACGGCAAACGGGGGAGCGCCGGCTGCAGCGCTCCCCCGCCTGTTTCGTCCGACCCTGTTCGCGGGTCCGCCGCCTCCGGCGGAAGGCGCTATTCGGCGGCCTCCGGAAGCGGGTCCACGGACACGTAGGTGCGGTTGTCCGCCTTCTTGGCGAAGCTGACCTTGCCGTCGACCAGCGCGAAGATCGTGTGGTCCTTGCCCAGGCCCACGTTGGTGCCGGGGCGCCACTTGGTGCCGCGCTGGCGTACCAGGATGTTGCCGGCGATCACCGCCTCGCCGCCGAACTTCTTGACGCCGAGGCGCCGGCCCGCCGTGTCGCGCCCGTTGCGCGAACTGCCGCCTGCCTTCTTGTGAGCCATGGCTGTCTACTCCGCCGCTCGGGTTACGCTTCGGCCGCGGTTTCGCCCGCAGCGCCGGCCGCCGACCCGCTCTCGGATCCGCTCTGGGGCGCCGCCTCCGGCTGCGCCTTGGCCTTCGCCGCCTTCGGCTTGCCGCCGCCGGTGTGGATGTCGGTGACCTTCAGCACCGTGTAGTGCTGCCGGTGGCCGTTCTTGCGGCGCGAGTTCTGGCGCCGCCGCTTCTTGAACACCAGCATCTTCTTGCCGCGCGTCTGCTCGACCACCTCGGCGGTCACGCTGGCGCCGGCGACCAGCGGCTGGCCCAGGGTTACGCCCTGGTCGCCGCCCACCATCAGGACCTGGTCCAGGGTGACGGTCTCGCCGGCTTCGGCCGGCAGCTTCTCGACGGTCAAGCGGGCGTCTTTCGCGACCCGGTACTGCTTGCCGCCCGTCTTGATGACTGCGAACATCTGAGCGCTCTTCGGCTGGCTGGTGTCTGGACAAACAAAAACCGCGCGCAAAGGCGGCCCCGCCGCGCGCGAAGGCCGGCACTATACGCAGGACGCGGGCGCTGTCAACCGAGGGATTGCGCGGTTTCCGGCGCCTGCGCCCGGAGCGCCAGGACATAGGTCGCCGGGCCGTCGCGTTCCAGACCCTGGACCCAGAGTTTTCCCGTCGCCGGTTCGGTGCGCAGCGCCAGGCGCGTGGTCGGATTGCGCACCGGCGGCGCCAGGAAGCCGACGGCAGCCTGCGGTGCCGGCTCGCTCGCCTCCCCCGGTGCCGGCTGCCAGCGCGCCAGGGCCGCCGCCCGCGCCGCGCTGTCGGCGGTGCGCGGGCGCCAGCGGCCGGCTGCCGCGAAGGGCCCGGTGAAGTGGTTGGCGGCGCAGGCCGCACCCTCGATCAGGTACGCCCGCTCCTCCAGCCGCTCGATGACGCAGGTCTCCTGCGGGTGCAGGCCCGCCAGCAGGAAGATCGCCGGCAGCGCCAGCGGCGCCTCGGCCAGCAGCCGGCGGGCCGCGGCGTAGTCTTGGCACGTCTCGAAGACCTGGCGCAGCAGGTGGGCCGGCGGCAGGCCGCGCCCCACCCACCAGCGTCGGCGCGCCGCCGCCCAGTCCAGCGGCTTCAGCCCGCTGAGCCGGCGCAAAGGGGCCTGGTTGAAGGCGGCGGCGAAGCGGCCAGGGGCGCTCGCCTGCACCACCCCGGCGAAGCCCGGCCAGGTCAGGTTGGTCCAGGGCCCGGCCGGCCCCTCCAGGTGGGCGGCGACCAGGCTGCGGCCCAGGCCGTCGAACGGCCAGTCGAGCACGCGCAGCAGCTCGGCCGCACCGCCCTTCGCGCCCCCGTCCGCGCCCCCGTCCGCGCCCCCGTCCGCGCTGGGCGCGACCCGGCTGGTGCAGCCCCACTCGTGGGTGATGTTGAGAAACACCCCGCCCGGCCGGCCGAGGTCGGCGGCCAGCGCCTCGATCTCGGCCAGGTAGGGATTGCCCGCGCGCGCCAGCCAGCGCCGTGACAGGGCGTCGCCGCTGCGCACCGCCGCCGACGGCCAGCCGCGCACGCCGGCCGCCAGGAGCGCCGCCGCGCGCGCCCGCTCGGCGGCCAGCAGACGGCGCGGCCAGCCGGGCCCAGGCAGGCGGTGGCAAGGAATCTCGACGAGGGGCCGGGCGATTTCGGACATGGCCGGCCAGATATGGGGGCGGTTGCGACGAATGCGCAGGGCCGGCCCGACGGGCGGTCCCCGGCGCACCGGCGCGCCGCTTGCGTTCGCGCGCCGCAGACTTTAGATAGCCGGTCTCCCGGCCGGGACGGGCTCCCGGTGCGGCCGCACCCCCGGCGGAAACGCCCGGGCCACGGCGGAGAGGTGCCGGAGCGGTCGAACGGGGCGGTCTCGAAAACCGTTGTACGCGCGAGCGTACCGAGGGTTCGAATCCCTCCCTCTCCGCCACATTCTAAGACGTTGATATTACATGGTAATTTTTCTCTGGAAGAGGTCGGGATTCGCGACTCTTTTTCGGGGGTGAGCCCTGTGGCGCGTGACCCAGACGTCACCTGAGACCGTTAAGATATGCCGAACGGCACTGCAGTATCGGATAAGTCTCTTACGTCCGGCTCGGTGGTGCGACAGAATTCGCGTCTGCAGCGCGCTACGCGCCGATTTCTCTATCGAGGGCCGGGGGCAAGGTGGACAACCGTGACCGCCGACAACACAGACGACATCGTCCAGATCCGGATAACCCTGCAGGGGATCGAGCCGCCGGTCTGGCGGCGCGTCCAGGTGCCGGCGGATCTGCCCCTTCGCCGCCTGCACGAGGTGATCCAGGCGGTCATGGGGTGGCTGGATTACCACCTCTATCGTTTCGAGGTTGGCGCCAAGCGATACGGCCCGCCGGAGATCGTCGGCGACAGCGATTTCGGGCCGCCGACCTACAGCGACCGCAACACGCACCTCGCCCAGCTCATCGGGCGCGGTGTCGAGCGCTTCACCTACACCTACGACTTCGGGGACGACTGGCGCCACGACATCGTGATCGAGCGGACGCTGCCTGCGGCGCCGGACATCGACTATCCGATCCTGGTCGATGGGGAGCGGCGCGGCCCGCCGGAGGACTGCGGCGGGCCGTTCGGCTTTCCCGAATTTGTGGAGGCGATCTCCGATCCGCAGCATCCGGACCATGAAGACGTGCTCGACTGGTACGGCGAGCCGTTCGACGCCGACGACATGGAACTGGACAAGGTCGAAGCGACGCTGAGCCGCATTCGTGGCAGCCGGCGCAAGGGGCCGAAGAAGATACGGGCCTGAGGGTCGGTTGGGACCGGTCCGGTTCCGGGCCCGCCGCCGCGGCGGTGACAGGCCCGAGTCCTGCGAGACGGAAGCCGATGGCTGACCACCACCCGCCACGTCGCTCCCCCCCGCGGCAGTTTGCGTGGCCTTGCGCTCCGGTTTGTCGTCGGGGCTCGCGTTCGGGCGGTTCCGCGGAGGACCGTCTGGCCACCCGCGTCCGCGGGCAATACCTCCAACTCGAAGTCGGCCACGATGTCTGCGAGGTCGGGACCTGTGACGAGCCCAGGTCCGACGATCGCGACCACGACAGTGGGGCTTTGTGCGCCATTGCGCGCCCTGTGGGCCGGGAGACGAGATGCGCTCCCTGCGCGAGGCGATCGACCGACTGGACGGCTGGGCGCGTCGCGCGCCGGCCACAGGCTTCGGTCAATGCCACGCCCCACGAACTCGCGCCGCTGGCGGCCCTTCGACCGGGCGCGCTTCATGGGCCACCCGAGGCCGTCGTCCCGCCATTCCAGATCGGCGCGCCCGGCCTTAACGGCGGGGATCGTTTCGGTTTCGTAAGTTCCGCGCCGTGCCGCGTCTCAGGGAAACCGCCGCATGACCGCAACAGCGCTCCAGACCTCCACCATGCACCGGATCCTGGCCGGGCCCTTGGGCTGGTTCCTGACCACCGGCTGGTTCGACGGCATCAAGATGGCGATGCTGCCGCGCGAGTTTCGCATGGCGCGGGCCCGCGCACTCGCCTTTGTCCATCCGGAACCGGCAGACTTTCTCGACGCGCTGGATGTGTCCGATGCCGCGCGAAGGCGGTTTGCCGATCCGGCCGCCAGGGCGCTCGCCGAGTTGGGGCGCCGTCGGCAGGCGCTGGCCCCTGTGAAGGCCCGTTTGGAGGCCGCGCTGTGGGACGGCGGGACGAACGACCCGGCCGCGCTCGTCGCGCTCGAGCAGGAGCACCGGCGCGTATCGGAAGCGGCGATCAAGCCAGCGTCCCTCTTTCGCTTCCTGTGGGCCGAACCGTCCCTCGCGCCGATCGGGTTCGCTACGCCGGACCCGAAGCAAGCCCTGACCGAAGCAAGACGATGGCTCGATGACCCGGGATCGCTCTATGCCGCTCCACCCCTTCCCGCCAGGGTGGAGCGCTCGGCGTCCATTCCCGGTCCGGCCGGACCGGAGTACCTGATCCGCTTCGCGTCCCCTTCGCCATTCACCGCAGGCGACACGGTCACCGCGCGCGTCTACGACCCGGCCGAAGGCGCCTGCGACGCGCCGGCCTTCGTCTTCGGCAGCGGGCTCGGCATGGTCTATGACCTGATCTCCTACTGGCCGGAGGAAGACTACATTGCCCGGCGGCTGGCGGCGCGTGGCGTGCGCGTCGTTCTGCCCGAATCGCCCTGGCACGGACGCCGAGAAGTGCCTGGCCGCTACAGCGGCGAGCCCTATCTCGCGCGCGCACCGGTCTCGATCTACGAGCTGTTTTCGGCCCAGACCCAGGAGACGGCGCAGATCGTTGCCTGGGCGCGGGCCGAAGGCGCGCCTTGCGTCGGCATCGGCGGGGTCAGTCTCGGCGGCCTCGTCAGCCAACAGATCGCCGGCCACTCAAGAACCTGGCCAAGGCACATGCGCCCCGACATGGCGTTTGTCGGCGCCGGCTGCAGCCGGGTCGACAGGATCGTGGTCTTGGGCGATCTGTCGGAGCGGCTCGGCATGAGTGCGGCTGTGCGGGGCGCGGGTTGGACGGACGAAACGCTCGCCCGCCTGCGACCGCTTCTCGACCCGCCCGAGAGGCCTGGCATCGCGCCGGAGGCCGTACTCGCCTATCTCGGCCGGCGCGACGAATCCACGCCCTATCCCTTCGCCAAGGCGCTTCTGGACGCATGGGGCGTGCCGCAGGAGAACCGAATCGTCCACGACGCGGGCCACATCGCGCTCTATACGCGCCTGATCCGGGGCGACGATGCCGTGCCGCGGATCGCTGCCATGCTGAAGCATCGCCGCTGAAGCGGAGCGGAGGACAATCCATGGGTCGTACGGGGCATGGCGATCCACCAGAATCGACCTCGCCTCACGCCTTTTCCCGTCGGCATGACGTCGTATCGTAGGGCCGGGGCACACCCAGGCACCGCATCGACTCTTGCGGCGGGTTGCGGGTTCAGACCGCGCGTCCGACGCTGCGGCGCATATGCTGGCGGCCCGCGTGTCGACCCGCTGCAAGCCGGCCTGACCTATCGCAACACCCCTGCAACGGCAGCGCTTTATGGTCCGGCGCGTTCGTGCTGCAATGCAGCAGAGCGCACCGCCCGTGGCGCCCTGGTCGCGCCCATCCTGTCGTGCCCGCCGGGAGAGCCGTCGCATGTCGGTCCGCAACCTGGACAGCCTGTTCGCCCCCAAGTCCGTCGCGCTGATCGGCGCCAGCAACCGCGAGAACTCGGTCGGCCAGGTGATCGCCCGCAACCTCTTCCACAGCGGCTTCGCCGGCCCGGTCATGCCGGTCAACCCGAAGGCCGAGGCGGTCGAGGGCGTGCTGGCCTACAAGGACGTCCAGGCGCTGCCCTTCGCGCCGGACCTGGGCGTCGTTTGCACCCCGCCGGACACGGTGGCGCCGATCGTCGCCGCGCTGGGCGCGCGCGGCACCAAGGCCTGCGTCGTCATCACCGCCGGCTTCGGCGAGGGCGGCAGCCAGGCCGGCGAAAAGCGGATGCAAGCGGTGCTCGACGCGGCGCGCCCGCACACGCTGCGCCTGGTCGGCCCCAACTGCGTCGGCACGATGGTGCCGCCGCTCGGCCTCAACGCCAGTTTCGCCCACATCGGCGCCCGGTCCGGGGACCTGGCCTTCCTGACCCAATCGGGCGCCATGGTGACCGCCATGCTGGATTGGTCGACGCCGCGCGGCATCGGCTTTTCCAAGGTCGTCTCGCTCGGCGACATGGCCGACGTCGATTTCGGCGACCTGCTGGACTACCTGGCGAACGACCGCGAGACCCGGGCCATCCTGCTCTACGTCGAGGCGGTCACGCACGCCCGCAAGTTCATGTCCGCCGCCCGTGCCGCGGCGCGCGCCAAGCCGGTGATCGTCATCAAGGGCGGGCGGCACGCCGAGGGCGCCAAGGCGGCGGCCAGCCACACCGGCGCGCTGGCCGGCGCCGACGCGGTCTACGACGCCGCCTTCAAGCGCGCCGGCATGCTGCGCGTCGATACCCTGGACGAGCTGTTCGACGCCGCCGAGACGCTGGCCATGTCGGCGCGCCTGGCGCGCACGGTGGGCGAGCGCCTGGCGATCCTGACCAACGGCGGCGGCCTGGGCGTGCTGGCCACCGACGCGCTGATCGGCGACGGCGGCACGCTGGCCGAGCTGTCGGAGGCGACGGTCGCGGCGCTCGACGAGACCCTGCCGGCGACCTGGAGCCGCGGCAACCCCGTCGACATCATCGGCGACGCCCCCGGCTCGCGCTACGAAGCGGCCCTGGAAGGGCTGTTGTCGGACCGCGGCGTTGACGCCGTGCTGGTGATGCACTGTCCGGTCGCCGTCGCCGATCCGCTGGAGGCGGCGCAGGCGACCGTCGCGACCCTGGAGGCGCGGCCCGGCGGGCGGAAGCCGGTGTTCACCGCCTGGCTGGGCACGGAGGCGCCGCGCAAGGCGCGCGCCCTCTTCGCCGAGAAGCGCCTGCCGACCTACGACACGCCGGAGCAGGCGGTGCGCGCCTTCATGCACCTGGTCCGCTATCGCCGCAACCAGGACCTGCTGATGCAGACGCCGCCATCGGTGCCGGACCACGCCGAGCCCGACCAGGCGGCGGTGCGGGAGATCCTGGACGCCGCCCTGGCCGAGGGGCGCACTTGGCTGAGCGAGCCGGAGGCCAAGCGCGCGCTCGCCGCCTACGGCATCCCGACCGTGCAGACGCGCGAGGTGCCCGACGCCGAGGCGGCGCTGGCGGCGGCCGAAGAGCTGGGCTACCCGGTGGCGCTGAAGATCCTCTCGCCCGACATCACCCACAAGTCGGACGTCGGCGGCGTCAAGCTGGACATCGAGAGCCCGGAGCAGCTCCAGCGCGAGTCGCAGCGCATGCTGCGCCGCTGCCGCGCGGCCAAGCCGCAGGCGCGGCTGGCCGGCTTCTCGGTGCAGCAGATGGCGCGCCGCCCCGGCGCCCACGAGCTGATCCTCGGCATCGTCGAGGACCGGCAGTTCGGCCCCGTGGTGCTGTTCGGCCAAGGCGGCACGGCGGTCGAGGTGATCCAGGACAAGGCGCTCGCCCTGCCGCCGCTGAACATGGCGCTGGCCCGCTCGACGATGCGCGAGACGCGCATCCACCGCCTGCTGGAGGGCTACCGCGACCGCCCGGCGGCCGACCTGGACGGCATCGCCCGCGCGCTGATCGACCTGGCCCAGCTCGCCGCCGACTTCCAGGAGGTGGCCGAGGTCGACATCAACCCGCTGCTGGCCGACGCCGAGGGCGTTCTGGCGCTGGACGCGCGCATCAAGGTGCAGGCGGCGCCCGACCCGCAGCGCCGTCCGGCCTGGCGCCTGGCCATCCGGCCCTACCCCAAGTACCTGGAGGGCGCCGCGACGCTGCCCGACGGCACCCCGGTCTTCGTGCGGCCGATCCGGCCGGAGGACGAGGCGGCGCTGGTCGAGGCCTATGCCCACCTGACCCCGGAGGACGTGCACATGCGCTTCTTCCACTACATGAAGTCGCTGAGCCACGAGACGGCGGCCCGCCTGACCCAGATCGACTACAACCGCGAGATGGCCCTGGTCGCCGTACCGCAGGACGACCCCGGGCAGATCTGGGGCGTGGTGCGTATCGCTGCCGATCCGGACAACGCGCGCGCCGAGTACGCCGTCACCGTGCGCTCGGAGCTGAAGGGCCGCGGCGTCGGCTACCTGCTGATGCAGCGCATCCTCGACTACGCCCGCGAACGCGGCATCGGCGCCGTCTGGGGCGACGTGCTGGCCGACAACGAACGCATGCTGCAGATGAACCAGGAGCTCGGCTTCGACCTGGAGCGCCACCGCGAGGACCCGCAGGTCATCCGCGTCACCAAGCGGCTGGATTAGGAAACCAGCTCCCCTTGCTTTCCCTCGAAAGCAAATCCGAGACTCGGGATTAGTACCTGGTTTTGGCCAATGCCTGGATGCGGTCACGTTCGTCGGTCAACACGTCGATCGCGTGCTGTACCGCGTAGTAGCGCGCATCCAGAAGCGGCATGTGGATAGTTCGTTCTATCACAACCGACACATCGATCACGGTCTCGTTTGACGCAGGATCGGTTTCATTTACCGGACGGTGTCCCAGACTTAGCGAGACGCGCAACTTGTCTTCACTAAGCTCGTGTATCGTGCTGGCGATATGATTGCTCATGAGACAGGCTCCAGAAACGCAAAAACCCGCCATGCGCCTTTGGGCGCAGGCGGGCTCGGTTAGTCCGATGACCATAAATCTCTTATAGTACGTTCGTGGTTTGTTGTCAACGATTCACTAGCCGCCGAAATGCAAACTCCAATCATCTAAATGCAAGATGAGGGGGGCAAAGCTTGCTTGGCGCAGCCTACTCATGTTGCAGCACGTAGCGCTGGCCGAAGCTGTCCTCGATCAGCGCCTCGGCGCGCCATGCCGCCGGGTCGGCATCGGCCGGCAGGGGAATCTCGACCCAGGCACTGGCGCCCGCCGCCGGCGCCGGCGGCGGCGCGCGGTCGCCGAAGAGGTCGAGGCTGAAGGTGACGCCGACGCCGCTGTCGGAGCCGCCGTGGAGGCCGATGCGCGGGTTCTCGGGGCTGCCGGCGTAGCGCCGGCCGCGGCGGATCGCCTGGGGATCGGCCGCCAGGCTGCGGCCGTCGGGCGCCACCAGCCGGGCGGCGACCATGCGCTCGTCCGGCCGCAGCCCGCCGGCCAGCAGCTCCATCGCCCGGCCGTCGTCGACCAGCGTCCGCCGCAGCGTCGCCAGCGGGTTGGGTGCGGCGACCTCCGAACCTTGCGTCTCCATCTCCGGCCAGGCGGGTGCGGCGGACCCCGATGCCGATGCGCCCGGCGCGGTTGGCGTGGCGGGCGCCGGCGCGGCCGGCGGACCACTGGCGCAGGCGGCGAGCAGCAGCGGCACCGCCAGCGCAGCGGCACGGTGACGAGGGAAGAGCGGGCGGGCGGGAAAACGGCGCATCGGGTCGGAGCGGTCCGGTGGCAAGGGTCGTGGCGGCGGGCGTAGCGCCGAAAGTAGGTCGCGCCGGCGCGGCATGCACCGGGCAAGGGCACGCCAAGAGGGCGCTAGAGTGATGCTTTCCGACCAGAGCGAATCGCCAAACTGATTGGCTCTGGTCGGAAAGCATCACTCTAAGGTTTCGTTTTAGGGCGGTTTCTACCCGACCAGCGGAACCACGCAGTGGTTCCACACGGTCGGAAACCGCCCTAGCCGCCCTGGGCACCGTTCACCTTGTCGCAAGCGGTTGCGTGCCAACCTTAGGGGAGTAGGCTGCACCGTGCAGCCGGAGCCGCCGCCGACGGCCCGCCGTCGGTATCACCCATTGCGAGACGCCGCGCCTTGCCCATGTCGATCGCCACTGTCCTGAAACCGACCGCCAAGACGGCGGGCAAGGCGCCGCGCGCCGAGGCGACCGGCCAGGCGCTGCCGGGCAGCGCGCGCCTGAGCAAGCGCGGCAAGACGCGCGCCCAGGGCGCCGGCAACCGCCGGGCCATCCTCGACCGCGCCCGCCTGCTGGAGCGCATCGCCGGCATCGTGCTGCGCGCCTCGAGCCCCGAGCGGGCGCGTGCCGAGATCCTCGGGTTGCTGAAGGAGGAGCTGGCGAGCGGGCGCGAGGAGATCCGCCGCCGCTTCGAGGCGGGAGCGTCCGGGCGGACGGTCGCCGCCCTCTTGGCCTGGCAGGCCGACCAGCTTATCCGGGTGATCCACGACCACGTCGGACAGGATCTCTATCCGGTCGCCAACCCCTCGACGGCCGAGCGGCTGGCGGTGCTGGCGGTCGGCGGCTACGGCCGCGGCGAGCTGGCGCCGCACAGCGACATCGACCTGCTGTTCCTGCTGCCCTACAAGACGACGCCGCGCAGCGAGCAGGTCGTCGAGGCGATGCTGTATTTCCTCTGGGACCTGGGCTTCAAGGTCGGCCACGCCACCCGCAGCGTCGACGACTGCCTGCGCCAGGCCAAGGGCGACGTGACCATCGCCACCAACCTGCTGGAATCCCGCTTCCTGTGGGGCGACCACGCGCTGTTCCTGGAGTTCAAGGCGCGCTACGCCGCCGAGGTGCAGGCCGGCAACGGCGCCTGGTTCGCCGAGGCCAAGCTGGCCGAGCGCGACCGCCGCCACCAGCGCTTCGGCCAGGGCTCGCGCTACGCGCTGGAGCCGAACATCAAGGAATCCAAGGGCGGCCTGCGCGATCTGCACACCCTGTTCTGGCTCGGCAAGTTCCTCTACCAGGTGGAGGAGGCCGACAAGCTGGTCGACAAGAGCGTCTTCACCCGCCAGGAGGCGCGCACCTTCGACAAGGCGCTGGACTTCCTGTGGAGCCTGCGCTGCTGGCTGCACTACCTGACCGGCCGCGGCGAGGAGCGCCTGACCTTCGACCTGCAGCAGCGCATCGCCCCGCTGATGGGCTACACCGAGCACGCCGGCACCAAGGCGGTCGAGCGCTTCATGAAGCACTACTTCCTGGTGGCCAAGGACGTCGGCGACCTGACGCGCATCTTCTGCGCCCAGATCGAGGCGGAGCACAATCGCCGCTCGCGCTTCCGCCTGCCGCTCTTGAAGCGCCGCCGGCAGATCGGCGGCTTCCGGCTGGAGGGCGACCGCCTGACGGTGAAGGGGCCGGAGCACTTCGCCGACAAGCCGGTCGACCTGCTGCGCATCTTCCAGGTCGCCCAGGCCAACGACCTGGACATCCACCCGGACGCGCTGCGCTGGATCACCCAGTCGCTGAAACACGTCGACAAGGCGCTGCGCGAGGATGCGCGGGCCAATCAGGTCTTCCTCGACATCCTGACCGGCCAGAACGATCCGGAGACGGCGCTCAGGCGGATGAACGAGGCCGGCGTGCTGGGCCGCTTCCTGCCGGACTTCGGGCGCGCGGTGAGCCTGATGCAGTTCAACATGTACCACCACTACACGGTGGACGAGCACACGCTGTTTGCGATCGGGATCCTGCACGCCATCGAGCAGGGCCGGCTGCAGGACGAGGCGCCGATCGCCAGCAGCGTGGTGCACAAGGTGCTGAATAGGCGGGTGCTCTACGTCGCGGTGCTGCTGCACGACATCGCCAAGGGCCGCCCCGGCGACCATTCCGAGGAGGGCGCCAAGGTCGCCCACCGCCTCTGCCCGCGGCTCGGCTTCACGCCGGAGGAGACGGAGACGGCGGCCTGGCTGGTATTGCACCACCTCGCCATGTCCGACACCGCCTTCAAGCGCGACATCGACGACCTCAAGACGATCCAGGACTTCGCGGCGCTGATCCAGTCGCGCGAGCGGCTCAACCTGCTGCTGGTGCTGACGGTGGCGGACATCCGCGCGGTCGGCCCCGGCGTGTGGAACGCCTGGAAGGCTTCGCTCCTGCGCGAGCTCTACTGGCGCACAGAGGAAGTGCTGTCGGGCGGCTTCGCCACCGAAGGGCGCGAGCGGCGGATCGAGGCGAAGCAGGCCGCGGTGCGCCAGGCGCTGGAGGAGACCGGCGAGCGTTTCAGCGGCGACTTCATCGAGTCCTTCCTCGCGCGCGGGCAGGGCCACTACTGGCTGTCGCTCGACATCGAGACCCTGCTGCGCCATGCGCGCATGATCCGCGACGCCGAGGCGGAAGAGCGGCTGCTGAGCGTCGACACCCGGGTCGATCCCTACCGCGAGGCGACCGAGGTGACGATCTACACGCCGGACCATACCGGCCTGTTCAACCGCATCGCCGGCGCCCTGGCGGTGGCTGGGGCGAGCGTCGAGGCGGCGCGCATCTTCACCCACAAGGACGGCATGGCGCTGGACATCTTCTGGGTGCGCGACGCGGCCAGCGGCGGCAGCTTCGACAAGCCGAGCAAGCTGGCCAAGCTCTACGCCACGATCGAGCAGACGCTGGGCGGCTCGATGCGCCCGCTCGCCGAGCTCAAGCGCCAGGCCTCCAGCCTGCCCTCGCGCTTCGAGGTCTTCACCGTCGCCCCGCGGGTGCTCGTCGACAACGCCGCCAGCCGCCGCCACACGGTGATCGAGGTGAACGGCCGCGACCGGCCGGGCCTGCTCTATCGCCTGACCCTGGCGCTGGCGCGGCTCGGGTTGATGGTCGACTCGGCGCTGATCACCACCTACGGCGAGCGCGCCGTCGACGTCTTCTACGTGCAGGACGCGCTCGGCCTGAAGATCGACAGCCCGCAGCGCCTGCGCAGCATCCGCCGGAAGCTGCTGGACGCCCTGGAAGAGGGCTCCTGCACGCCGGCTGCGACGGACGCCGTCAAGGCCGCCCGCAAGGCGGCGGCGAAGAACGCCAAGCCGGCGAAGGCGACCAGGCCCGCCGCCCGACCGCGAAAACGCGCCGCTCAATAGCCGGTCCGGCTCAGTACCCCGCCGACTTGTCCACTGCGTTCGGCACCGGCTGCCCTACCGCGGCGGCGCGGGCGGCGGCGAGCGTCTGGCGCGCCACCAGGCCGCGCGAGACGTCGCTGGCGCAATGCGGCGTCACCAGGATGCGCGGGTGCGCCCAGAAGGGGTGAGCGGGCGGCAAGGGCTCTTCGTCGAAGACGTCGAGCGAGGCGCCGGTCAGGCGGCCGCCGTCGACCGCCGCGATCAGGTCGGCCTCAACCAGGTGCGGGCCGCGGCCGACCTGGATCAGGTAGCTTTCCGGCTTCATGGCGGCGAAGAAGGCGGCGTCGAACAGCCGCTCGGTCTGCGCCGTCAGCGGCAGCAGGTTGACCAGAACGTCGCTGCGCGCGCGGACCGCCTGCAAACCCTCCGGCCCCGCCAGCGTCTCCACCCCGGCCACCTCTTTCGGCGTGCGCGACCAGCCGAGCACCGGGTAGCCGAGGCCGGCGAGGCGCTGCGCGGTCACCGCGCCCATGCGGCCCAGACCCATCACGCCCACCGTGGTCTCTGCCGCGCCGCGCTGCGGCTGGCGCTGCCAGATCCGCTGCGCCTGCTGCTCCAGGTAGAGGTCGAACCGGCGCTGGTACCAGATGACGTTCCAGATGACGTAGCCGGCCATGGTCTCGGCCTGCCCCGGGTCGACCATGCGCACCACCGGCACGTCGGGCAGCTCCGGGTCGGCCAGGATGTTGTCGACCCCGGCGGCGATCGAGCAGACCACCTGGAGGTTGGGGTAGCGCGCCAGTTCCCCGGGCGGCGGCCGCCAGGCCAGCGCGAAGGCGATCTCGGCGGGATCCGCCACCTCCTCCGGCGTCAGCAGCGCCACCTCCGGCGCCTCGGCCGCGAAGGCGGCGGCGAAGATCTCGCGCAGGTCCAGGGTGGCGCTGACCAGAACGCCCTTCATGCGATGCCCTCGAAGATGCGAACGAGCGGGTTCGGCAGCTGGACACCCGTATCAACCGTTCGATTTTGGCGCTTCAGCGATGATTTCGATGTCATGACGAACTTTGGGTTGCATTTCGGCCCCTGACGCCTCGATTTTGCGTCGTGAGAGGCCGTGAACAGCAGGTCCGGACAGACTCATCCTGCGGCAGCGCGGCGTTCATGGAAGATCAGCCGGTCCATGTTGTACGCGAGATTGGCCAGCGTCAGTTTGGCTTCGGCGCGTTTGATCCCGATGGTGCGGATAGACAGACCGTAGCGGTTCTTCTGATGGGCGAAGACATGCTCGACACAGGCTCGGATCGCGGACTTCTTCGCGTTGGCCCGCGCGGTCGTCGTTGGCATCGGCTTGCCTGCCGGTTTACGGCGGTGGATGCGGCTGACGAGCATCCGGCTCGACAGCCACTTCTCATTGCGTTGTGATCGATAGGCGCTGTCGGCCCAGACCTCGGCGGACGTGTTGTCGGTGCTGAGGACATTCCGCAACTGCCGACCATCTGGTGAGGAGGCCGACGTGACGGATTGTCCGCGGATGAAGCCGAACCGGCGATCGATGGCGATGTGCGATTTATAGCCGAAGACCGGTAGAGCGATCATCGGCAGCGGCGTGCCGTCGGGACGATATCGGACCTTGCCGCCGACCTTCAGCGTCCAGCGCGCGTCCGTGTCTTTCTGCGCAGCCTTGTTGGGCTCATCGGGCCAGATCTCCTCGGCGCTCTTACCTTCCTTGATCGCCGCCTTCTCCGGGTCGGTGTTCCGCTGCTTCGGTGCCGGGACCAGGCTGGCATCCACGATCTGGCCGGACATCGGAATGTAGCCCTTCTTGTGGAGTTGCCAGTCGAAGGCCTTCATCACACGCCGCAGCGTGCCCGTCTCAGTCAGCTTGTTGCGGAACAGGCGGATCGTGTTCTCGTCCGGCGTCGGCCCGCCAAGATCGAACCCGAGAAAGCGCATCCAGGATAGCCGGTCGCGGATCATGAACTCCATCCGCGCGTCGCTCAGATTATGCTGCGCCTGCAGGATCAGAACCTTGAACATCGAGACCGGGTCGAACGGAGGGCGACCGCCCTTGGCGCCGTCGCCATAGCCGAGCCCATCGACCAGCCAGCCCCGGAAATACTCGAAGTCCACCGTCGCATCGAGAACCTCCAACGGATCGCCGTCCCGGCTCAAAGCCTCAAGATGCTCCGACAAACTGAAAAAGCCACGCTGACGCATCAAACCCTCCCGGAAAATCACCGAGAGCAGTGAATCATGACACGCCCTATCGGGCTAGGTTTTTGCGGGTGTTCAGCTCGGCCGGGTCGAGCGGATGAACCGGCCGGCCGCGGCGGAACGGCAGGTCTTCGAGCCGATAGCTGCTGAGGCCCGGCGTGTCCACCGTGACCGGCGTGGCCTCGCCGGCGAAGGCGAGCTTGTAGTGGTAGCCCGACTTGGCGACCACCGCGTCGAGCTCGGCGAGCGGCAGGCCGTGCGCCTCGTAGGCGGCGGGATCCTGGACGAAGGGCGCGCGCGAGGTCAGCAGCAGCGCCAAGCCACCGACCTGCAGCACCGCGGTGCGGCCGAGCTCCACCGGCACGCCGGTCATGTAGGCGCCGCGGTGGACGTAGCGGCCGGGGCCGAGGGCGCGGATCCGGCCGGTCACCTGCAGCGGCGACTGTCCCGGCGTCACGCCGCCGCCGACCGCCAGAGTCACTTCGGCGCCGGCGCCGGCCGCGAAGCAGGCCGCGGCCGCGGCCGGATCGTAGAGCGGCACGGCAAGGCGCAAGTCGGGGAAGTCCGCCAAGGCCAAGCGGGCGAGGGCGGTGGCGTCGCCCGGCGCGCCGGAGAGCACGCGGTCGCCCTGGTCGCCGAGCACGAAGGGCCGCGCCTGCGGCTCCTCGCGCACCCGCCGCAGGGTCGCCTCCATGCCGGGCAGTTCCTGCACGAAGGCGTCGCGCAGCGCCCATAGCGCCACGGCGATCTCGCGGGCGGCGACGTCCGCGGCCTCGGCCGTTTCGGCCGTCGCCAGCACTGTCTGGCCGAGCGGGCTGACCTCCAGGAAGGGATGGACGTTGCAGACCGAGAGGTCGAGCAGACCGGCCGTGGTCTCGCACAGATCTCGGGCGCGGGCGTGCAGTCCGGCCAGCGGGCCGTGGCTCGTCTCGTCGTTGCCGCGGCACAGGAAGGGCAGGGCGGCCAGCGCCCGCGCCGGGCGGCGGCCGGTGGCGAGGACCCGCTGCAAGAGCGCAAAGGCCTTGGCGCCGGTCTCGGCCATGTCGGCGTGCGGATTTGTCTTGTAGGCGACCAGGACGTCGCTGCTCGCCACCATCGCCGGCGTCACCTGGGCGTGCAGGTCGATTGCCACGGCGATGGGCACGTCAGGGCCGAGCGCGGCGCGCAGGGTCGCCAACAGGTCGCCCTCGCAGTCTTCCCGCGCCGTCGAGACCATGGCGCCGTGCAGCTCCAGGCAGACGGCGTCCACCGGGCCGGCCGCGCGCATGGTCTCCAGCAGCTCGGCGAAGAAGGCTTCGTCCACCGGACCGCCGGGCCGGGCGCGCGCCGCCACGGTCGGAACCCAGTCGACACCGGCCGCCTCGCCGGCGCGCAGGATGCCGCCGAGCGCCGAGCCGGCGTCGCGGTGGGCGACGATCAGGGCCGGACCGCGCTCGACCGCGAAGTCGTCGGCCGCCGTCGGGATGGGATTGAAGGAGTGCGACTCCTGCCAGATCTGCCCGACCAGCACGCGGAGTCCGGACATGACCGTCAGGCCTTCTCCAGGCCGCACCACGCGGCGACGAAGAGGGCGATGGCGCCGGTGACGCGCTGCACGGAGGACAGGCTCACGCGCTCGTCGAAGCCGTGAATCGCCTCGGCGTAGGGGCCGTACACCAGGCAGGGCGTGTCCTGGTATAGCATGAAGACGCGGCCGTCGAGGTAGCCGGGGGTGACGAAGCTCTCCAGCTCCGCGCCGTAGCTGGCCGCGTGCGCGCGGCCCAGGGTCAGCTCGGCGGCGCTGCCCTCCTCCAGCACGTAGCCCTCGGCGAAGAAACCGTTGTAGACTACCTCCGGCGGGTTGTTGGCCAGGAAGGGCACCTCGGCCGCCGCCGCGCGCAGGCAGGCTTCGATCTCGTTCGCCGCTTCCCTCGGGCTCTGGCCGGGGTAGAGCGCGATGCGGCAGTCAAAGGTGCACCAGGCCGGGACCGAGGAGGCCCAGTCGCCGCCGGCGATCTTGCCGACGTTGAAGTTGATCGGGTGGTCGAGCTCTTCGAAGTAGCGGTGCTGACCCTTGCGCGCGTTCCAGGCCTCCTCCAGCCCGCGCAGCGCAGCGATCAGCGCGTAGGCCGCCTCGATGGCGTTGGCGCCGCGCCCGGCCTCGCGCACGTGCACCGGCACGCCGCGCACCTTGACCTGGAACCAGATGACGCCGGTGTTGGCGCGCACCAGCTTGTCGTCCTCCGGCTCGGGGATCAGCGCCGCGTCCGCCTTGTAGCCGCGCACCAGGCAGGCCAGGGCGCCGTTGCCGGTGCACTCCTCCTCGACCACCGACTGCTGATGCAGCGTCGCGGCCGGACGGTAGCCGAGCCGCCGCAGCGCATCCACGGCGAAGAGGTTGGCGGCGAGCCCCGCCTTCATGTCGCCGCTGCCGCGGCCGTACAGCCAGTCGCCCTCGCGGCGCGGCTGGAACGGCGGGCTGCTCCACATCTCCGCCGGCCCGGTCGGCACCACGTCCATGTGGCCGTTGAGGATCAACGAGCGGCCCGTCTCCTCGCTCGGCCGGTGGGTGCCGACCACGTTGAGCGCGTGGGCATAGTCCGCCTTGACCGGCGAGAAGCCGGGGTGGTGACGGATCGCCTCGACATCGATGGTCCAGCGGTCCATGGCGTAGCCGCGTTCGGCCAGGGCGCCGAACATGAAGTCCTGCGCCGTCGCCTCCTGCCCGCGCAGCGAGGGCAGGCGGATCAGCTCCTCGGTGAAGGCGATCTGATCCGCGAATCCCTCGGCGACGGCGGCCAGGATCTCCTGCGACAGGCCCGCATCCAGCGCGCTCACGAGGCGACCCTGCGTGCGTGTTGCCGGGCGTGTTCGAGCGCCACCTCCGGGATCGACCACCGCTTGCCGGGCACCGCGGCCAGCAGCGCCTTGGTGTAGGCATGCTGCGGGTCGTCGAAGACCCGGCGGGTCGGTCCGTACTCGACGATGCGGCCGAGCTTCATCACCGCGATGTTGTCGCAGATCTGCGCGGCGACGCGCAGGTCGTGGGTGATGAACAGCATGGCAAGATGCAGGCGCTGCTTGATCTCCGCCAGCAGGTCGAGCACCTGCGCCTGGACCGAGACGTCGAGCGCCGAGACCGGCTCGTCGGCGACCAGCAGTTCGGGCTCCAGCGCCAGCGCCCGGGCGATGCCGATGCGCTGGCGCTGGCCGCCGGAGAACTCGTGCGGGAAGCGCTCGGCCGCCGAAGGATCGAGGCCGACCAGGTGCAGCAGCTCGTGCGCGCGGGCCAGAGCCTCGGCGCGCGGCGTGCCGTGGGCGATCGGCCCCTCGGCGACGATGGTGCCCACCTTGCTGCGCGGGTTCAGCGAGGCGTAGGGATCCTGGAAGATCATCTGCACGTGGCGCCGGTGCGGGCGCAGCGCCTTGCCCTTGAGGCCGGCCAGGTCGATCTCGCCGAAGCGGATCTCGCCGCCGTCGGTGTCCAGCAGGCGCACGATGCAGCGCCCGACCGTCGACTTGCCGGAGCCGGACTCGCCGACCAGGCCCAGCGTCTCGCCCTTGCGGATGTCGAAGCTGACCTCCTGCGCCGCCGGCACCCGCCGGCCCTGGGTGAACAGCCCGCGCTCGGTGACGTAGGTCTTCTCCAGCGCCTTGACCGAGAGCAGCGGCGGCCCCTCGATCTGCGGCCGCTCGGGCGGCTCGAACTGCGGCACGGCGGCGATCAGGCGGCGGGTGTAGTCGTGCTGCGGGTCGTTCAGCACCTGCTCGGCCGGTCCCATCTCGACGATCTTGCCGTATTGCATCACCGCGACCCGATCGGCGATCTCGGCGACCACGCCGAAGTCGTGGGTGATGAACATCACCGCCATGTGGTGCTCGGCCTGCAGCTTCTTGATCAGGTCGAGGATCTGCGCCTGGGTGGTGACGTCCAGCGCCGTGGTCGGCTCGTCGGCGATCAGGATCGCCGGCTCCAGCGCCAGCGCCATGGCGATCATCACTCGCTGGCGCTGGCCGCCGGACAGGCGGAAGGGATAGGATTCGCCCAGGTGCTCCGGGTCGGGCAGGCCGACGTCGCGCAACAGTTCGACCACCCGCGCCCGGCGCTCGGCCTTGGACAGCACGCCGTGCGCGTCGAACACCTCGTCGATCTGCTCGCCGATGCGCATCAGCGGGTTCAGCGCGGTCATCGGCTCCTGGAAGATCATGCCGATGCGGCTGCCGCGCAGGTCGCGCAGCCGCGACTCCGGGAGGCTCAGCAGATCCTCGCCCTCGAAGCGGATGGTGCCGCCGACCGGCTGCACGTGCGGGCGCGGCAGCAGGCCCATGATGGCGTTGGCGCACATCGACTTGCCGGAGCCGGACTCGCCGACGACGCAGAGGATCTCGTTGCGCGCCAGGGCGAAGCTGATCTCCTCCACCGCCAGCGGCCGGTCGGCGCCGGAGGGTAGGGAGATCGAGAGGTTCTCGACCTCGAGGATGGCACGCTCGGCCATGGCCTAGCGCCCCTTGCGGGCCAGACGCGGGTTGAGCGCGTCGTTCAGCCCCTCGCCGACGAGGTTGAGGGCGAGCACGGTCAGCAGGATGGCGACGCCCGGGAAAAAGGACATCCACCAGGCCTGGCGGATCACCGTGCGCGCCGCGCCGATCATGTAGCCCCAGGACATGGTGTTGGGGTCGCCCAGCCCGAGGAAGGACAGCGAGGATTCCAGCAGGATCGCCTGGGCGATCATCAGCGAGGCCATGACGATCACCGGCGACAGCGTGTTGGGCAGGATCTGGCGGGTGATGATGTGGCCGTTCGACTGGCCCAGCACGATCGAGGCCTGCACGAACTCGCGGCTGCGCAGCGACAGGAACTCGCCGCGCACCAGGCGCGCCACCGGCGGCCAGGAGACGATGCCGATGGCAATGATGACGCTGGTCGTCGAGGGCTGGAAGATCGCCACCAGCACGATCGCCAGGGCGAAGTTGGGGATGGTCTGGAAGAACTCGGTGAAGCGCATCAGCGCGTCGTCGAGATAGCCGCCGTAGTAGCCGGCCAGCGCGCCGATGGTCACGCCGATCGTCAGCGCCACGACGGTCGAGACGATGCCGACGATCAGCGAGATGCGCGCGCCGTAGGCGAGGCCGGCGCCGATGTCGCGGCCGAGCGTGTCGGTACCGAACCAGAAGCCCTCCGTCGCCATCGGCGGCAGGAAGGGACGCTGCACCATCTGCCAGGGGCTCGCCGGGTAGAGCAGCGGGGCGATCAGCGCCAGCAGCACCACCGCCAACAGGATGACCAGGCCGACGACGGCGCCCTTGTTGCGTGCGAAGCGCTTGCAGAAGTCGGCGAACGCCTGCGCGCGCGCCGAGCGCTGCGGCTTCTCGGATGCGGTCGTCGTCGCCATGGCGCTACTTCAACTCGATGCGGGGATCGACCAGCGTGTAGACCACGTCGGTGACCAGGTTGAACAGGATGACCATCGCCGAGGAGACGAAGAAGACGCCGAGCAGCAGATTGTAGTCGCGCTGCAGCAGGGCGTCGAACATCAGCCGGCCGATGCCGGGCCAGGCGAAGACCGTCTCGGTCAGCACCGCGCCGCCGACGAGTTGGCCGGCCTGGATGCCGGCCAGGGTAATCACCGGCAGGATGGCGTTGCGCAGTACGTGGATGCGGGTGATGCGCGCCGGCGCGACGCCCTTGGCGCGCGCGGTCTTGACGAAGTCCATGTCCATCACCTCGAGCATCGAGGCACGGGTCAGGCGCGCGTAGATCGCCATGAAGAACAGGCCGAGGGTGGCGGCCGGCAGGATCAGGTGCTGCAGCACGTCGAGCACGGCGGCGAAGCCGGTGTAGTCGGCGCCGACCGAGAACATGCCGAAGCCCGGCAGCCAGCCCAGCTTGACCGAGAACAGCAGGATCGCCATCAGCGCGATCCAGAACAGCGGCGTGGCATAGAACACCAGCGCCACCACGGTGATCAGCGAGTCCGTCCACTTGCCGACGCGCGCAGCGGCCAGCGCGCCCAGCAGCACGCCCAGCAGGATCGACAGGACGAAGGCGGTGCCGGTCAGCAGCAGGGTGGCCGGCAGGCGCTCGAACACCAGCTTGGCCACCGGCTCGTCCTGGCGGTAGCTGTAGCCCATGTCGAGGGTGACGATGTCGCTGACGTAGATCCAGAGCTGCACGTGCAGCGGCTCGTCGAGGCCGAACTCCTCGCGCAACTGGGCGATGAAGATCTCGTCGGCGGCCCCCGCCTCGCCGGCCATCACCTGGGCCGGGTCGCCGGGCGCGGCGCGGATCAGGAAGAAGTTCAGCACGACGATGGCCAGCAGCACGAAGACCGCCTTGACCAGCCGCTTGGCGATGTAGATGAGCTTCTGCACCGAGAGGTCCCGAGGACGGCAGCGACGAAAACGGTGGTGGGACGGTGGCGGACCGGGGTACGGACGCGGCACCGGCCCCGCCCGAAGCGCTCGGGCGGGGCCGGGCCGGAACGTCACGCGGTGCCTAGCGGTCGAGCCAGGCGTTGCGGAAGCCGTCGTTCACGCCGATCGCCGTGTCGACGAGGTCCTTGACGTCGCAGCGGTGGATCGTCGGGAACTCGATCTCCAGCAGCCAGGCCACCGGCACCTCCTCGACCAGGATCTGCTGCACCTCGGTGTAGAGCTCCTGGCGCGCCGAGTCGGGGAAGGCGACCGCCGCCTCGTTGAACAGCCGGTCGACCTCCTCGTTGACGTAGCCCTCGACGTTGTTCCACTGGCTGCCCTTGGCGATGTTGCTGGACAGGTAGGTCCGCGCGACGCCCAGGGCCGGGTCGCCGTACTGGTAGAGGTAGGTGAAGGCCAGGTCGTAGTCCCACTCGGCCAGCTTCTGGTTCCAGCCGGCCACGTCGGTGGCGACCATCTCGACCGCGATGCCGGCCTCCTGCAGGTTCTGGCGCACCGCCTCGGCCCAGCGCTGCCAGGTCTCGCCGTAGGGCAGCGGCAGCAGACGGATCGGCGTGCCGTCGTAGCCCATCTCGGCCAGCAGCTCCTTCGCCTTTTCCGGGTCGTGCGGGTACTGCCGCACGTCGTCGGTGTAGAAGCGCGTCTTGGAGCTGACCGGGCCGGTCGGCACCTGACCCAGGCCGTTCCAGATCACCTCCTTGGCGAACTCGCGGTCGAGCGCGTACATGATCGCCTGGCGGAAGCGCTTGTCGGCCATCGGGCCTTCGCGGTTGTTGACCCACAGCCAGGCGTGCGGGGCGAAGTACTCCCAGCCCTTGCCGGTGACGCAGGAGTTCTCCAGGTCGACCAGGCGCTGCACGTCGAAGTTCTCGACCGAGCCGCCGGGCAGCACGTCGACCTTGCCGGTCTCGTAGGCGACCGAGCGGCTGGCGGCGTCGGGGATGACGTGCCAGTAGATCTCGTCGAGATAGGGTTGGCCCTCGACGTGGTAGTCCTCGTTCTTGACCAGGCGAATGTAGCTGCCCTTCTCCCACTCGGCGAACTTGAACGGGCCGGTGCCGATCGGCGTCGCGTTCATCGGATTGTTCTTGAAGTCGGTGCCCTCGTAGATGTGCTTGGGCACCATCGGCATGGTGCCGACCTCGAAGATGCCGAGGAAGGGTCCGAAGGGCTGCTTCAGGGTGAACTGGACCGTGCGGTCGTCCAGCGCCTCGATGGTCTCGACGTGCTGCAGCGACACGCGCAGACGCGGATGCGTCTCGCGCAGGAAGACGTCGGCGGAGAAGACCACGTCGGCGGCGCTGAAGGGCTCGCCGTCGTGCCAGGTGACGCCGTCCTTCAGCTTGAAGGTATAGACCGTGCCGTCCTCGTTGACCTCCCACGACTCGGCCAGGCTCGGCATCGGATTGAGCTCGGTGTCGTAGCGCAGCAGGCTTTCGTAGATGTTGCCGGCGACCATCTGGGTCGGGCCGTTCTGGGTGATGCCGAGCATCAGTCCCGGCGGTTCCGGCTGGATCACCACGTTCATGGTGCCGCCGCTCGTCTGGGCCATGGCCGGCGTGGCCAGGGCCGTCGCCGCGGCGACGGCCGCGAGCGTACAGATGCGCCTCAGCATGCAGATATCTCCCTCATCCCTCTGATGACGAGCTTCCCTTCAGGCGCCCGGGCCGGCTGTTCTAGTGCTTGTAGCCCGGGCTCTTGCGATCGAGCAGGCGCAAGAAGGCCGCCCACTCGATGTCTTCTTCCTCGCCGCGCGTCTGGCGGTCGTAGGCATCCCAGTACTGGCCGACGGTCTTGGCGCGCACCGCCTCCGGCACCGGCACGATCTCGGCGCCGCTGGCCTGAAGCTGGAGCTGCGCCTTGCAGGTGCGCTCGAGGTTGAACATCAGCTTCCAGGCCTCGGCGACGCTGCGCCCGACCGTCATCAGGCCGTGGTTGCGCAGCACCATCACCGGCTTGTCGCCCAGGTCGGCGGTCAGCCGCGCGCGCTCGTCCAGGTCGAGCGCGATCGCCTCGTAGTCGTGGTAGGCGACTTTGCCGTAATACTGCAGCGCCCACTGGTTGACCGGCAGGATGCCTTCGGCCTGGCAGGAGACGGCGACGCCCGCCTCGGTGTGGGTGTGCAGCACGCAGCCGGCATCGTCGCGCGCCATGTGAACGGCGGAGTGGATGGTGAAGCCGGCCGGATTGATGCCATGGCCTTCGGGATCGTCGACCACCTTCCCGTCGTAGTCGATCTTCACCAGGTTGGAAGCACTCACCTCGTCGAACCACAGGCCGTAGGGGTTGATCAGGAAGTGGCCCGCTTCCCCCGGCACCCGCGCCGAGATGTGGGTGTAGATCGAGTCGTGCATCTCGAACAGGCAGACGAGGTGGTAGGCCGCCGCGAGGTCGACCCGGGTGCGCCACTCGGCCTCGCCGAAGCGCGCGGGGCCGCGTTCCATGTTCCTCGCCAAGGTCATGACGCGCTGTCCTCTCGCTGCCACGCCGCCCGGCGCATCCGCCTTCTTTGCGGGGTGCATGCCTGCGGCCGTGCGTATCCGGATGGCGAAAGCGTGCCACAGCCGCGCGTCACGGATAAAGTCAAAACTGTCGACAGTCGGCAGAACGCCGCTTTAAGCTGATTTGCATGGCGCAGGAGGCGAGTGGGGGAGAGATGAGCGAGCGGCGTCGGACGAGCGCGGCGGCGGCGCCCGCGTTCTCGCCGGTCGCCGCAAGCGATCTGACCGGCCAAGTCACCGAGCAGTTGGCGCGCGCCATCTGCGACGGGCGTTTGGCGCCGGGCCAGCGCCTGGTCGAAGCGGCGGTCGCCCGCCAGATGGGCATCTCGCGCGCGCCGGTGCGCGAGGCGGCCCGCCGGCTGGAGCAGCGTGGCCTGCTGGTCGCCCATCCCCGACGCGGCTTCTTTGTGCGCGACTTCTCGCTGGAGGAGATCGACGAGATCTACGGCCTGCGCATCGTCCTGGAGCGCTATGCCGGCGAGTTGGCCTGCGCGCGCGCCACGGCGGAAGACCTAGATCGCTTGGCGGCTCAGCTCGACCTGCTCCGCCGGCTGGCGGACGCGGGGGAAGTCGCGGAGCTGGTCGAGCAGGACCTGCGCTTCCACCAAAGCCTCTGCGCGCTCTCCGGAAATCGCCGGCTGTGCCGCCTGTTCAACGACCTGGCCGGCGAGGTGCGCATGATCATCGCCCTGATCGGCCAGGTCTACGACGATCCCCACCGGATCGCGGAGACCCATGCGCCGCTGCTGGAGTCGCTCGCCGCCCGCGACGCCGATCGCCTGGACGCGGAAATCGACCACCACATCCGCGTCGCCTGGCACGAAGTGCGCCGCTTCTTCGCCGAGCGCGGCGCGCCGCACAGCCGTGCCGAGTCCGCCGCCGCGCCGCCCGGCAGCGAGGCGGCCGCCACCTTTCCGCAAGCCGAAGACGGGAACCCATGAAGATCGTCCATAGCGAGGCGCACGCCCGGCACGACCCGCAGTTCTTCCTGATGCGCGGCATCGCCAAGGCCAGCACCGAACAGCCGGAGCGGGCCGAACGCCTGCTGGCCGCGGCCAGCGCCGCCGGCCACGCGGTGGAGGCGCCCGAGGCCTTCGGGCCCGGCCCGCGCGCCGCCGTGCACACGCCCGAGTACCTGCGCTTCCTGGAGACCGCCCACGCCGAGTGGCAGGGGCTGGGCGACAGCGCGCCGGAGATCGTCCCCAACGTTCATCCCAACCGCTACCCCGCCGGCTACCCGGCCTCGATCGTCGGGCGGGCCGGCTGGCACATGGCGGACACCGCCTGCCCGATCGGCCCCGGCACCTTCGCCGCCGCCTGCGCCGCCGGCGACGTCGCGACCGCCGCGGCCGAGCACCTGCTCGACGGCGGCGACCACATCTACGGCCTGTGTCGGCCGCCGGGACATCACGCCTATGCCGACATGGCCGGCGGCTTCTGCTTCCTGAACAACTCGGCGATCGCCGCCCAGCGCCTGCGCCAAGCCTACGACCGGGTCGCGATCCTCGACGTCGACGTGCATCACGGCAACGGCACCCAGGGCATCTTCTGGCGCCGCTCCGACGTGCTGACCGTCTCGCTGCATGCCGACCCGCTCCACTTCTACCCCTTCTTCTGGGGCCACGCGGGCGAGCGCGGGGAGGGCGACGGCGAGGGCTACAACCTCAACCTCCCACTGCCGCTCGGCACCGGCGACGCGGACTGGCTGGAGGCGCTGGAGCGCCAGGCCTTCGCCACCATCCGCGCCTTCGCGCCGGGCGCGCTGGTGGTCGCCCTGGGGCTCGACGCCTTCGAGGGCGACCCGCTGCGCGGCCTGGCCATCACCACGCCGGGATTCGCCATGATGGGGGCGGCGATCGCGCGGCTTGGCCTGCCGACCGCGCTGATCCAGGAAGGCGGCTACCTGGCGCCGGAGCTCGGCGACAACCTGGTCAGCTTCCTGTCCGGATTCGAGGGCGCACGCTGAGGCCCGCACGTGACCCGGATTCCCCAGCGCGATCGCCCGGAAGGCGAGGGGACCACGCGCGGCGGCGGTTGCGTCGTCGCGGTGCCCCGCCGGCCGCGCGCGGCCCTACTCGAGATCCTTGGCGAAGTAGACGCGTTCGAAGCCCGCTTCGTTCACCCGCTCCACCTCGCGCCAGCCGGCACGGCGGTAGAGCGCCTGGTTTTCGGTCATGGTGGCATGGGTGAACAGCGTCATGCGGGCGTAGCCGCGGGCGCACGCCGCCGCCTCCGCGGCGATCAGCATCTGCCGGCCGAAGCCGCGCCCCTTGAGCGCCGGGTCGACCGCGATGTTGTAGAGCAGCAGGCTGTCCGGCTTGTCGATCAGCACCAGCACGCCGACGACCCGGCCGGCCTCCTCCAGCACCTGCAGTTGGCCCGCGGCGAGCTGGGCGGCGTAGTCGTCGAGCATCGGCTGCGGCGGCCGGCCCATTCGGGCGATATACGGGTCGTAGGCGGCGTGCACGATCTCGCGCACGCGGGGCAGGTCTTCCGAAACGGCAGGGCGCAGACCGCTCATGCCAGGCAGGCTAAGGCGATGATGCTGGACCTGTCACCGCACGCGGGCGCATGCCGGCCATGACGCGCGGCCACGTCGGTTGGAAGGAATTGGCGTTGCTGGTCTCGATCGGCCTGTTCTGGGGGCTGAACTGGCCGGCGGTGCGAATCATCCTGACCGAGATCCCGCCCTTCACCATCCGCATGCTCGGCTTCGGCTGCGCCGCCGTCGTGCTGCTCGGCCTGGCTCGCCTGCGCGGCGAGCGGCTGCTGCCGGCGCGCGAAGAGTGGGGACCGCTGGTCCTGGTCGCCCTGCTGTCGATCTTCGGCTTCAACATCCTCGCCGCCTTCGGCCAGCTCAACACCGAGACCAGCCGCGCGGCGATCATCGCCTTCACCATGCCGGTCTGGGCAACGCTGCTGTCGGTCGCCGTCCTCGGCGACCGCCTGACCTGGGAGCGCGCCGGCGCCCTGCTGCTCGGCATGGCCGGCCTGGCCCTGCTGCTCGGCGAGGATCTGCTCGACGTGACCCGCTCGCCGCTCGGCTCGCTGCTGACGCTCGCCGCCGCGCTGTCCTGGGCGGCCGGCACGGTGCTGCTGAAGCGCCGCACCTGGTCGCTGCCGCCGCTGGCGATGGCCGGTTGGATGGTGGCGATCTCGGCACCGCCCGGCGCGCTCGGGGCGTTGTTGATCGAGCGGCCCTGGACCCTGGATTTCCCCTCCGCCGAGGTGCTGCTGATCCTCGGCTATCACATCCTCTTTCCGATGGTCTGGTGCCACGTCGCCTGGGTGACGCTGGTCGCCCGCCTGCCGGCGCCGGTCGCCGCGATCGGCACGCTGATGATCCCGGTGGTCGGCGTGGTCAGCGCCATCCTGCTGCTGGGCGAACCGCCGCTGCCGCAGAAGTTCGTCGCCCTGGCGCTGGTGGTCGCCGCCGTCGCCCTGGTGCTGATCGTCCCCGGCCTGAAGGCGCGCCGCGCCGCCGTTCCCGCTTCCGCCGACAGGGAGACCTCGCAATGAGCCACGTCGTCTGCCGCCCGCCCGCCGAGGGCGACAAGGCCCGCTGGGCCGAGCTGTTCCGCGGCTACATGGCGTTCTACCATGTGCCGCCGGACGAGGCCGTGGTCGACAAGGTCTGGGGCTGGCTGTTCGACCCCGCCCACGAGGTCGAGGGGCTGGTCGCCGAGCTGGACGGCCAGGTGGTCGGCCTGGCCCACTACCAGCCGATGGCGCGCACCCTCGGCGCCAACGAGGTCGGCTATCTCTCCGACCTCTTCACCGACCCGTCGGTGCGCGGCAAAGGCATCGGCCGCGCGCTGATCGACGCCACGCTCGAGGTCTGCCGCGCGAAGGGCTGGCCGCTGCTGCGCTGGTTCACCCAGGAGTTCAACTACCCAGGCCGCACCCTCTACGACACCTACGCCCCGCGCTCCGACTTCATCGTCTACATGGTGAAGGTCGACTAGCTCCTAGATCAGGTCCAGCGCGTTGGCCTTCAGGTCGGCCAGGTCGCAGACCTCGAGGGTGCGCTCGTGGGTGGCCCGCAGGGCGACGCGCGGGGCGACGCCGGCTTCCAGCGCCTCCCGCCAGCGCGCCGCGCACAGGCACCAGCGGTCGCCCGGCCTCAGGCCGGGAAAACCGAGCTCCGGACGCGGCATCGACAGGTCGTTGCCGCGATCGCGCGTGTAGGCGAGGAAATCCTCGGTCATCTCGGCGCAGACCGTGTGGATGCCGACGTCCTGCGGACCTGTGTCGCAGCGTCCGTTGCGGTAGAAGCCGGTCATCGGGTCGCTGCAGCAGCCCTCCAGCGGGGCATGGAGCACGTTCCTCGCTTTGCCTTGGGTCATGGTCGGGTCCTCCACCTCGGCGAGCGGTACCGTCGGATACGCGTCGGATCGGGTCCGACGAAACAACGCCGTGGCGCCCGCTTCGTTGCCCCGGCGCAAGGTCGCGGCGCCCGCGGCGCCCGGGAATCGGTAAAAACCCCGGGATTCGGGACGCCCCGCCCGATCCGCCCTTGATTCCGCGTCGCCGAAACGGCATATGGCGCGGCTCGAATCGCCGGACGCGCCGCTGCATTGCGGGTTGCGGCCGGCGGGGCTCATCTGCTGGTTGGGGAGGACGAGATGTCTCGCGATGCCGCCCTCTTCCAACTGGGGATGGACTTGGATCGCGGTTCAAGCACCACCCAGGAGGAAGTGACGTTCCAGACCGACGAGGCCGGCCTGTCCGCCTCGGACGAGCGGAAGGACCATTTCATCGTGCGCGACGGCAAGGAATTCGCCGGCACGCACCTGATCGTCGACCTCTGGGGTGCCGAACGCATCGACGAGCTCGATCACGTCGAGGCGGTGCTCAAGCGCTGCGTCGAGGCGGCGGGCGCGACGCTGCTGCACATCCACCTGCATCACTTCACCCCGAACGACGGCATCTCCGGCGTGGCGGTGCTGGCGGAATCGCACATCTCGATCCACTCCTGGCCGGAGCGCGACTACGCCGCGCTGGACATCTTCATGTGCGGCGACGCCGCGCCGCACGCCGCGGTCGAGGTGCTGCGCGAGGGCTTCCGGCCGTCGACCGTGGCGGTCACCGAGCACCTGCGCGGCCAGGAGCTGGGCAACGGCCGATGACCGAGTGGTTCCGGGAGACCCTGCACCGGGACTACCAGATCGGGCTGAGGATCGAGGAGGTGCTGTTCGAGGAGAGGTCCACGCACCAGCACCTCCTGCTCTTCCGCAACGCCCGCTTCGGCAAGGTGCTGGCGCTCGACGGCGTCGTCCAGACGACCGAGGCGGACGAGTTCATCTACCACGAGATGCTCTCGCACCTGCCGATGCTGGCGCACGGCAAGGTGCGCCGCGTGCTGATCGTCGGCGGCGGCGACGGCGGCCTGCTGGAGGAGGTGCTCAAGCACCGCACGCTGGAGCAGGCGGTGCAGGTGGAGATCGACGCCAGCGTCGTCGAGTTCGCCAAGACCCACCTGCGCAGCATCTGCGGCGGCGCCTACGAGGATCCGCGCACCGAACTGGTGATCGCCGACGGCCTGAAGTACGTCGCCGAGACCGACCGTCGCTTCGACCTGATCGTCGTGGATTCCACCGACCCGGTCGGCCCCGGCGAGGTGCTGTTCACCCGCGCGTTCTACGCCGACTGCCGGCGCTGCCTGACGCCCGGCGGGGTGCTGGTCACCCAGAACGGCGTGCCTTTCGTACAGACCGAGGAACTGCAGCATTCGGTCGGTCTGTTCCGCGAGCTCTTCGCCGAGGGCACCTGCTATCTGGCGACCGTGCCGACCTACGCCGGCGGTCCCATGGCCTTCGGCTGGGCGACCGACAACACGGCCTTGCGCGAGGTGCCGCCGGAAACCCTGCAGGCACGCTTCGCCGCGGCCGGGATCGAGACGCGCTACTACACCCCGGCGGTGCATGCCGGCGCCTTCGCCCTGCCGCGCTACGTCGCCGATTGGATTGCCTGACTCGGCCGGTGCAGCCGACATGACGGAAAATTAAGGCGGCGCAGGCTTTCCCGTGCGCTATGCGCCGCCAATATTAAAGGCTACGCGCCTTCCTCAACGGCGGCGCGGCGCAAGAGGAAAGTTTGCCGCATGCGATTCTTCGCCCGCCTGTCCACGGCCGCCTCGTTCCGGCTGAGCGCCCTCGCGATCGTCGCCGTGGTGGGTTTGGCTCCGCTGTCCCACACCGCCGCCGCCCAGGTCTTCGAGCCGGACAGCTTCACGCTGGACAATGGATTGCAGGTCGTCGTGGTCACCAATAGCCGCACGCCGATCGTCACCCACATGCTCTGGTACAAGGTGGGCGCCGCCGACGAGCCGCCGGGCAAGTCGGGAATCGCCCACTTCCTCGAACACCTGATGTTCAAGGGCACCGAGACCCTGGAGCCCGGCGAGTTCTCCGACATCATCGCGCGCAACGGCGGGCGCGAGAACGCCTTCACCTCGATGGACTACACGGCCTATTTCCAGACCGTCGCCAAGGATCGTTTGGAGCTGATGATGCGCCACGAGGCCGACCGCATGCACAACCTCGTGCTGACCGACCCGGTGGTGCTGCCCGAGCGCGACGTGGTGCTGGAGGAGCGGCGCAGCCGCACCGACAACGAGCCCTCCAGCCAGCTCTGGGAGATGATCCGCGCCAGCCTCTACCTGCAGCATCCCTACGGCACCCCGGTGATCGGCTGGGAGCACGAGATCGCCGCGCTGACCAGTTCCGACGCGCTCGACTTCTACGCGCACTGGTACGCGCCCAACAACGCGGTCCTGGTGATCTCGGGGGACGTCAGCGTCCAAGAGGTGCGGCCGATGGTAGAGCGCACCTACGGCCAGGTGCCGCGCAAGGACGTGCCCGAGCGCGTCCGTCTGGCCGAGCCGCAGCAGTGGGCCGGGCGCCGGGTCGAGATGACCAGCGCGCGCGCCGGCCAGCCCTCGCTGTCGATCTCCTACCTGGCCCCGAGCTACCGCACCGCGGCCGCCGCGGGCATGCCCGAGCGCCCTTATGCGCTGCAGGTGCTGAGCGAGATCCTCGGCGGCAACACGGGCCGGCTTTACCGCGCCCTGGTGATCGAGCAGGGACTCGCCGCCGGCGCCGGGAACAGCTACGACGCCACCAGCTTCGACACCACCAGCTACACCTTCTGGGCCTCGCCGCGCCCCGACGTCGAGGTGGAGGCGGTTGAGGCGGCCCTGCGCGCCGAGATCGCCGCCTTCCTTGAGGCCGGCGTGGAAGCCGCAGAGGTGGAAGAGGCCAAGGCACGGCTGACGGCCGAGGCGATCTACGCCCGCGACAACGTCAGCGCTCCGGCGCGCATCATCGGCGCCGCGCTGGCGACCGGCTCGAGCCTCGAAGACCTGGAAGACTGGCCCAACCGCATCGCCGCGGTGACGCCCGAAGAGGTGATGCAGGCGGCGCGCGCGCTGATCGACCCGGCGCGCGCGGTCACCGGCGTGCTGCGCACCGAACCGACGACGTGACGTCGGCAGCCGACAAGACAGTCGCCTGACGGCGGCTCCCATGGATGGATGAACGCATGCGCCCGCTTCGCCCCTTCGCTTTCGCCGCCGCGCTGCTGTTGAGCGCGCTCGCGCCACTGGCCGCCGGCGCGGTCGAGCCCCAGCGCGTGGTCTCGCCCGGCGGCATCGAGGCCTGGCTGATCGAGGACCGCAGCAACCCGATCATCGCGCTCGACGTCGGCTTTCGCGGCGGCGCGGTGACCGATTCGGCGGACAAGGCCGGGCGCGCGCGCATGGCGGCGGCGCTGCTCGACGAGGGCGCCGGCGACCTCGATTCGCAGACCTTCCAGAAGGAGCTGGCCGACCTCTCCATCCGCCTCGGCTTCGATGCCGGCCGTGACACCTTCACCGGCTCTCTGACCACCCTGACCCGCAACCGCGACCGCGCCTTCGAGCTGCTGCGCCTGGCGCTTACCGAGCCGCGCTTCGACGCCGAGCCCGTGGAGCGGATCCGCCAGCAGCTCGTCGTGCGCGCCAAGCGCGATGCGGTCGATCCCGATTCCGTGGCCTGGTCGACCCTGACCGCCGCGCTCTACCCCGACCATCCCTATGGCCGGCGCACCGACGGGACGCCGGAGAGCCTCGCCGCCATCGAGCGGGCCGACCTGGAGGCCTTCGTCGCCGAGCGGCTGGCGCGCGACAACCTCTACATCGGCGTCGCCGGCGACATCTCCGCCGCCGAACTGGGGCCGCTGCTCGACGCGGTGTTCGGGGCTCTGCCGGCCGAGTCCGCCCCGATCGCGGCGGGCGCGACGGAGCCGGCGGCCGACGGCGGCACCATCGTGGTCGACAAGGAGGTGCCGCAGTCGGTGGTCGCGCTCGGCCACGGCGGCATCGCCCGCGACCACCCCGACTACTACACCGCCTACGCCGTCAACTACATCCTTGGCGGCGGCGGCTTCGCTTCGCGCCTCTATACCGAGGTGCGCGAGGCGCGCGGCCTGGCCTACTCGGTCTACAGCTACCTCAACCCGCTCGACCTCTCGAGCCTGGTGCTCGGCGGCGTGGCGACCGCCAACGCCCGTGTCGGCGAGAGCCTGGAGCTGATCCGCCAGGAGTGGGCGCGCATGGCCGCCGAGGGGCCGAGCGCAGAGGAACTGGCCGACGCCAAGACCTACCTGACCGGCTCCTTCCCGCTGCGCCTCAACTCCACCGGCGCGCTCAGCCGGATCCTGGTCGGCATGCAGATGGAAAACCTCGGCCTCGACTACCTGGAGCGCCGCAACGATTACATCGAGGCGATCACCCTAAAGGACGCGCGCCGCGTCGCCGCCGCGCTCTACCATCCGGAAGCGCTGACCGCCGTGGTGGTCGGCCGGCCGGACGGCATCGAGGCCACCCGCGCCGCCCCTGGCGGAAGCTGACTCGGACCGTCTACTCCGCCGCCGTCAGCATGTAGATCGCCAGGGTCTGGTCGCTGCCCGGATAGCGCACTTCCAGCCTGACCCCCTCGGTGCGCGAGACGGCACGGCCGGTGGTGTCCCGCAAGAGCGCGGCGAGCGCGTCGGGCACCTCGGGGCCGTACTCGGCCGGCCAGGCGAGCAGCAGCGGCGCCGGCGGAAACTCCGGCAGCGCCCCGCGGTACTCCGGCGTGGCGACGATCAGTTCCGGGCGATGCAGACGCAGGCTGCCGCCCAGCCAGTGGTCCGTGGTCAGCAGAGTGCCGGCCTGTGGCACGCTCTCGGCCAGGCGCGCGAAGGGCGCCTCGCTGCGCGTCGGCTCCCGCCAGTCGAGCGGGATCAGCAGGCGCCCCCACAAGCCGATCAGGCAGGCGAAGGCGACGACGACTGCCGCCAGGCCGGCCAGGCGCAGCCGCCCGGGCGACAGCCAGGGTGCCAGCCAGGCCAGCGCGACCGGCACCGCGGGAAACAGCACCGGGGCCAGCCAGCGGTCCTTCAGGCTGTCCGCCGAGGCGCCGAGGACCGCCCCCAGCACGCCGAGCGCGGCCAGCGCCAAGCCGAGGGTGAGCAAGCGGCGCACGGCCGGATTGACGTCGGGTCGCCAGGCCTCCGGCGCCGCGCCGCGCAGCCGCGCCGGCAGACGCCGTTCCGGCAGCAGGACGGCAAGCGCCAAGAGTGCGGCTGGCAGCGCGGCGAAGCTGAAGACGGCGCGAGCGAAGGCGGCTAGGCCGTCCAACGGCCCTGTTTCGGCGACCGCCACGATCTTGTCGCCGCGCGCCAACACCGCGTCCAGGTTGCCGGCCATCCACAGCAGGTTGGGCAGCAGCAACAGCACGGCCAGGCCAAGCGCCATGCCCAGGCGCCGGTCGATCAGGGCCAGCCGGGCACCGGGCAGCAGCGTGGCGGCCAGCAGCAGTCCGAGCGGCAGGAAAATCGCGTTGTGCTTGGCCAGCACGCAGGCGGCCAGTGCCGCGCCGAATCCGAGGTAATCTCGGGTGCGGCCCTGGCGGACGAGGTCGACGAAGAGCGTGCAGGCCAGGGCCACCGTTGCCAGGGCCAGCACCGAATGGGTCAGCGCCCGCTGCGCCTCCCACGCCACCTGCGGCAGGAAGAGGACCGACAGCGCCGCCACCGCAGCCGGCCAGGGCTGCACGAAGAGCTGCCGGCACAGGCGGTAAGTTAGCAGCAGCGTGACGGCGAGCAGGCCGAACTTCAGCGTCGCCAGGGTGGCGAGGCCCTCGCCCAGCAGCGCAGCGAGCGCGAGGTAGAGCCAGGTGTAGAGGGGCGGCTGCGGGCCGTAGCCGACCGCAAGGGTCTGGCCCTTCACCAGTTGCTCGGCCTCGTCCAGCCCCGGACTGCCGCCGACCAGCGTGCGCAACAGGGCCTGCAGGGCGAAGTAGGCGACGATGCCGAGGGCGAACAGCCATCCTGTCCGCTCGGCCAGCCCGCGGCGACTGGGCGGCAGCGCCGGCGGCGGTCCGCTCGCAGTGGAGGGGGCTGGGCCCTGGCGCACGGCAGGCGGATCGGGATCGGGCAAGAGGACGGCTCGGCGATGGGGGCGGCGCGGCGGCACGCTACGCGAGGCGGCCGGCCGGCGCAAACGCCGTGACATAGGTCGCGCCACACGCGAAGTCGCCTTTTCCGGACTCGGGGCCGCTGGTAGGGTGCCCGGCCATGGGCTACACTATCGACCACTCCGCCTGCCTGGCCGAAACCATCGGCAAGGGCGGGCTCGACGCGGCGAGCTTCGCGCAGGCGCTGAGCGCGCTGGCACCGGCCGTCGCCAGGCTCGCCCAGCAGCGCGACGACGGCAGCCTGCGCCTGCTGCAGGTCCCCGAGCAGAGCGACGACCTCTCCGCCATCCGCGACGTGGCCGGCACGCTGATGGAGGCCTGCACCCATGTCGTTGTGCTCGGCACCGGCGGTTCCTCGCTCGGCGGCCAGACCCTCTATGCGCTGACCGACCGCGGGTTCGGCCCGGCGCCGGGTCGCCCGCAGCTCATCTTCCTGGACAATGTCGACCCCGACACCTTCTCGGCGCTCTTCACCTCGATCGACCTGTCGCGCCTCGGCGTCGTCGCCATCTCGAAATCCGGCTTCACGGCCGAGACGCTGTGCCAGTTCGCCATCCTGCTGCACGCCCTGCTGCGCGAGGTGGACGAGTCGCGCCTGGCCGCGCGGGTGGCGGTGATCACCGAGCCGAAGGACTCGCCGCTGAAGGCCCTGGCCGATCGCTTCAATCTGCCGCGGCTGGACCACGACACCGGCGTCGGCGGCCGCTTTTCGGTGCTGACCAACGTCGGCTTGCTGCCCGCCTGCCTGGCGGGGCTGGACCTGGAGGCGCTGCGCGCCGGCGCGGCGGCGGTGCTCGATGCGACCCTGGCCGGCGAGACGGCCGAGGGGGCGGCGCCGGCGGTCGGGGCGGCGCTGAACATCGGGCTGATGCGCCAGAACGGCGTGACCCAGACCGTGCTGATGCCCTACCTTGACCGCCTGGCCGACTTCGGGCTCTGGTTCCGGCAGCTTTGGGCGGAGAGCCTGGGCAAGGACGGGCTCGGCACGACGCCGATCCGCGCCATGGGCACGGTCGACCAGCACAGCCAGCTCCAGCTCTATCTGGCCGGCCCCTGGGACAAGATGTTCACGGTCGTCAGCCTGCACACGCGCGGCGAGGGCCGCCGCGTCGATCCGGAGCTGCTCGACGATGCGCGCCTGGACTATCTCGCCGGGCGGCGCATGGGCGACCTGCTGGACGCCGAGGCCCACGCCACTGCCGAGACCCTGGTCCATCATGGCCGCCCGACCCGGCTGATCCGGCTCGACAGCCTGGACGAAGAGACGCTGGGCGGGCTGTTCATGCACTACATGCTGGAGACCATCCTGGCCGCCCATCTGCTGGGGGTCGATCCGTTCGACCAGCCGGCGGTGGAGGAGGGCAAGGTGCTGGCCCGCCACTATCTGGAGAAGATCGCGTCCCGATGAGCCGGGCCTTCGCCGCAACCGAAGCGCCGGCGCGCGTGATCAGGCGCCTGCCGGAGACGCTGGTCAACCGGATCGCCGCCGGCGAGGTGATCGAGCGACCGGCCGCGGCGGTCAAGGAGCTGGTGGAGAACGCGCTCGACGCCGGCGCGACGCGGATCGAGGTGCTGCTGCGCGAGGGCGGACGCGCGCTGATCGCCGTCACCGACGACGGCTGCGGCATGACGCCGGAGGAACTGACGCTCGCGGTCGAGCGGCACGCCACCTCCAAGCTGCCCGACGACGACCTGGTCAAGATCCGCGCGCTCGGCTTTCGCGGCGAGGCGCTGCCCTCGATCGGCGCGGTGGCGCGCCTGACGCTGACCAGCCGGGTGCCTGGCGCCGCCGAGGCCTGGAGCCTGACGGTCAAGGGCGGGCGAGGCGACGCGCCGAAGCCGGCGGCGCACCCGCCCGGCACGCGGGTCGAGGTGCGCGATCTCTTCTACGCCACGCCGGCGCGGCTGAAGTTCCTGAAATCGCCGCGCGCCGAGCTGATGGCCTGCCGCGACACGCTGGTCCGCCTGGCGATGGCGCACCCCGAGGTCGGCTTTCTGCTGGGCGACGGCGACAGGACCCTGTTGCGCCTCGAGCCGGTGGCGGCGGATCTGGCCGGCGACCTGCTGGACGCGCGCCTGAAGCGGCTCGGCGCGCTGCTCGGCCGAGACTTCGCCGACAACGCCCTGGCGGTGGAGGCGGAGCGGGAGGACCTGCGCCTGACCGGCCTGATCGGCGTGCCGACCTACAACCGGGCGACATCCCAGGCGCAGTACCTCTTCGTCAACGGTCGCCCGGTGCGCGACCGGCTGCTGCTCGGCGCCCTGCGCGGCGCCTACGCCGACTTCCTGGCGCGCGAGCGCCATCCCGTCGCCGCGCTGTTCCTGGAGGCGCCGGCCGAGGCGGTCGACGTCAACGTCCACCCGGCCAAGGCGGAGGTGCGCTTCCGCGAGGCCGGGCTGGTGCGCGGGCTGATCGTCGGCGGCTGCAAGCACGCCCTGGCCGAGGCTGGCCACCGGGCCGCCACCACCGTCTCCCAGGCCGCGCTCGGCGCCTTCCGCCCGCAGGAGTCCCCGCCGGCCGGCGGGGCCTACGCCTGGCGCCCGCCGCAGCCGTCTTTCGCTCACGCCGGGACCGGGCTGCGCGAAACCGCGGCCGCCTACCACGCGCCGCTCGGTCACGCCTGTCTGCCCGACTTCGCCGCCGCGCCCGGCGCGCGGGCCGAGGCGCTGCCGGGCGAGGCCGAGCCGGTCCCGGCCGAGAGCTATCCCCTCGGGGCCGCGCGGGCGCAACTGCACGGCACCTACGTGGTCGCCCAGACCGCCGACGGCATCGTCATCGTCGACCAGCACGCCGCGCACGAGCGCCTGGTGCACGAGCGCATGAAGCGCCAGCTCGCCGAGGGCGGGGTGAAGACCCAGATGCTGCTGATCCCCGAGGTGGTGGAGTTGGACGAGCCGGCGGCCGAGCGCCTGTTGACGCGGGCCGGGGAACTGGCCGAACTGGGCCTTGCGCTCGAGGCCTTCGGCCCCGGTGCGGTGGCCGTGCGCGAAACGCCGGCGCTGCTCGGCCAGGCGGACGTGCAGGGCCTGGTGCGCGACTTGGCCGACGAGCTGGCCGAGCTCGACCAGGCGCTCAGCCTGAAGGAACGGTTGGACGCGGTTTGCGGCACCATGGCCTGCCACGGCTCGGTGCGCGCCGGCCGGCAGCTCACGGCCGAGGAGATGAACGCCCTGCTGCGCCAGATGGAGGCGACGCCCCACAGCGGCCAGTGCAACCACGGCCGTCCGACCTACGTCGAGCTCAAGCTGGCCGACATCGAAAGGCTGTTCGGACGGCGGTAGGCGACAACTCTCGTGCTGCGCAGGCATCGACGCAGAAGAGGCGACAGGGTCGGGGGGCGCGTGTCATGCTTCGGTAGCCCTCCGCGGCGAGGAGGGACAGTCCGAAGGTGAGGGGCTTTCGATGCAAATTCCCGTGGAAGTGAGCTTCAAGGACGTGGACCACTCCGACGCCGTCGAGGAGAAGGTACGCGAGGAGGCGCAGAAGCTGGAGCGCTTCTTCGGCCACATCAATTCTTGCCGCGTGGTGATCGAAGCGCCGCACAAGCATCAGGCGCGCGGGCGGCTCTTCCATGTCGGCATCCATCTGACGGTGCCGCCGGCCCAGAGCATCGACGTCGACAAGTCGCATGCTGCCGATCCGCGCCACGCCGACGTTAACGTGGCGATCAAGGACGCCTTCAAGGCGGCGGCCCGTCAACTCGAGGACTACGCCCGCAAGCTGCGCGGCGACGTGAAGACCCACGCCGGCCCGGGCGAGCGCTAACCCCCGACGGGGCGGCGCATCGCGACGCGGCTGGCCGGCCGCAGGCCGCGGCGCGCCTGCTCGTCCAGATGGCTGCGCAGGCCGGGCCCGATTTCGGCGGCGGGAACTTCGCCGAAGCCGAGGCGGGCGTAGTAGGGCGCGTTCCAGGGAATGTCCCGGAAGGTGGTCAGCAGCAGCCAGCGGCAGCCGCGCGCCGCCGCCACCGCCTCGACCTCGGCGATCAGCCGGGCCCCCAGGCGCCGGCCCGCCGCCTCGGGCAGCACCGCCAGCTCGGCCAGGTAGAGCTCGCCGTCCAGCGGCGCGTAAAGGGCGAAGCCGAGCAGCGCCTCGGCCGCGTCGGCGGCGACCAGCGCGCCTTCGCCCGCCGCCAGGTTCTTCAGGACCGAGAGGTCGGTGGGCGGCGCCTGCGCCACCTCGGGATAGCGCGTGCCGCGAAAGCGGCGCGCCGCCGCCGCCTCGATCTGGCGCAGACTCGTCAGCTCTTCGGGCCGCGGCGGCCGCAGCGTGACCGGCAGGACGAGCGCGTCCATGACGTCGCCCGTCCCTAGAGCGGCAGCCAAAGGCGGGCGCGCAGACCGCCGGTCGGCGCGTCGTGCAGGGTCAGCTCGCCGCCGTGGCTGCGCGCCACGTCGCGCGCGATGGTCAGGCCGAGACCGGTGCCGCCGGTATCGGGGTTGCGCGACTCCTCCAGCCGGACGAAGGGCTTGAAGACCTCCTCGCGCTGTGCCTCGGGGATTCCGGGGCCGGTGTCGTCGACCAGGATCTCGACGCCACCGCGGCGGCGCCCGACGCGCACGGACACCGCACCGCCATAGCGGTGGGCGTTGGCGATCAGGTTGCCGACGGCGCGCCGGATGCCCTCCCGCCGCAGGTCGAGCACCAGCGGCTGCTCGATGTGCAGGTCGATCTGCGCGCCGCCGCGTTCGGCGTCGGCGACGATGCGGCGCAGCAGGTCGCCGAGGTCTGTCGGCTTGGCCTCCTCGCGCCCCTCGCCGCGGGCGAATGCGAGATAGCCCTCGATCATCCGCTCCATCTGGCCGACGTCCTGCTTGAGGCTGTCGATCTCCGGGCTGTCGCGCAGCATCGCCAACTCGAGCTTCATGCGGGTGAGCGGCGTGCGCAGGTCGTGGCTGACGCCGGCCAGCATGGCCGTGCGCTGCTCGAGCTGGCGCTTGATCCGCTCGCGCATCTGGATGAAGGCGGTCGCCGCCTGGCGCACCTCGTCGGCGCCTTCGGGCCGGTAGTGCGGCAGGTCGAGCCCCTTGCCGAACAGCTCCGCCGCCTTGGCCAGGCGCGAGATGGCGCGCACCTGGATGCGCAGAAAGAGGAACGCGACGACGAAGAGCACGACCGAGGAGCCGATCATCCAGGCCAGAAAGATGTAGGTGGTGACGCTGAACAGGCGCTTGCGGTTGACCTCCAGGTGCAGCAGATCCTCGCCCAGGTCGACCTCGACGACCACCTCCTTCTCCAGGCTGACGGTGTCGATGGCGAAGCGCGGCCCGAGCCGCTCCATCAGGGCCGCCTGCAGGCGCTCGTGCAGAATCGAGCCGAAGCGCGGTGCCACCGACTCGCCCAGCTCGGTGTCGGGCAGGATCCGACCGCGCATCCAGAAGATGTCCTGGGCCATGTCGAGCACCCGGGCCTGCGGCATGGCCGGGTCGTCGAGCAGCAGCAGCGTGACCTCGACGTCGCCGGCGAGGCCCTGGGCCAGGCGCCAGGTGGTGTTGTCGTAGTGGCGGTCGTAGAAGACCCAGGTGGCGATCACCTGCAGCAGCACCAGCGGCAGCAGCAGGATCAGCACCGAACGGCCCATGAAGCCGCGGGGCAGCAGGCGCTTCAGCGGCGGCAGCCGCGCCGGGCGTCCGAGCGAGGCGCTGAGCTCCTCCAGCCGGCCCGGCCGCTCGATCTGCTCTTCGTAGGCGCTCATCTCCACCTGCCCTTCGCTCACTCCCGGCGTTCGTCTCCGGTGGCGCTCAATCGGGGATCAGTGCATAGCCGACGCCGCGCACCGTCTGCAGGTATCGCGGGAACTTCGGGTCCGACTCGATCTTGCGGCGCAGGCGCGTGACCTGCACGTCGATGGTCCGGGCGTTGCCGACCTCGGGGCTGGCGGCGCTCAACTCCTCCCGGCTGACGGCGGCGCCGGCGCGGTCCGCCAGGGCCTTGAGAAGCTGGGCCTCGGCGGCGGAGATCTTCACGAAGGCCTCGCCGCGGCGCAGCTCCGCCTTGTCCAGGTCGAAGCTGAAGGCGCCGAAGTGCAGGCGGCGCGGTCCGGCCGCCGCCTCGCGTGCGGCGACGCGCCGCAGCACCGCCTGGATGCGCAGCACCAGCTCGCGCGGCTCGAAGGGCTTGACCAGGTAGTCGTCGGCGCCGCTCTCGAAGCCTTCGATGCGGTTGTCCACCTCGTCGAGGGCGGTCAGCAGCAGGATCGGCACCGCCTGCTCGCGGCGCAGGGCGCGCAGCAGGTCGAGGCCGTTCTCGCCGGGCATCATGATGTCCAGCACCAGCAGGTCGAAGGCGAAAGCGCGCAGGGTCTCGCGCGCGTCGGCGGCGTCCCTGGCGACGGTGACCCGGAAGCCCTGGTCGCTCAGGTAGCGCCGCAGCAGGTCGCGCAGCCGCGTGTCGTCGTCGACGACCAGGATGTGCGCCGCCTCGTCCATGCCACCCAGTATAGGCCGCCGGCGTCTGCCGGCCTAGCGGGGCCGGCCGCGCCAGCGCCGGCGGCGCCTACGCCGCCGCCAGCTTCCGGCAGGCCTCGACCAGACCGCGCACCGAGGCGACCGAGTGGTCGAACATGCCTTGCTCCTCGCCGTTCAGCTTCAGCTCGACGATGCGCTCGACGCCGCCGGCGCCGATCACCACGGGCACCCCGACGTAGAGACCGTCGACGCCGTACTGGCCGGTCAGATAGGCGGCGCAGGGCAGCACGCGCTTCTTGTCGCGCAGGTAGGATTCGGCCATGGCGATGGCGCTGGAGGCCGGGGCGTAGAAGGCCGAGCCGGACTTCAGCAGGCCGACGATCTCGGCGCCGCCGTTGCGGGTGCGCTCGACGATGGCGTCCAGCGTGTCCTGGGCGATCCAGCCCATCTCGATCAGGTCGGGCAGCGGAATGCCGGCGACGGTGGAGTGGCGCACCATCGGCACCATGGTGTCGCCGTGGCCGCCGAGCACGAAGGCGCTGACGTCCTCCACCGAGACCCGCATCTCCTCGGCCAGGAAGTGGCGGAAGCGCGCGGAGTCCAGCACGCCCGCCATGCCGACCACCTTCTCGTGCGGCAGGCCGCAGGCCTCGCGCAGCACCCAGACCATGGCGTCGAGCGGGTTGGTGATGCAGATGACGAAGGCGTCCGGGCAGTTCTCCTTGATGCCCTGACCGACCGAATTCATCACCTTCATGTTGATCGACAACAGGTCGTCGCGGCTCATGCCCGGCTTGCGCGGCGAGCCGGCGGTGACGATGACCACGTCGGCGCCGGCGATGGCGCCGTAGTCCTGGGCGCCCGCGAAGACCGCGTCGTAGCCCTCGACCGGGGCGGACTGGGCGATGTCCAGCGCCTTGCCCTGGGGGATACCTTCGGCGATGTCGAACAGCACGACGTCGCCCAGCTCCTTCAGCGCCGCCAGCAGCGCCAGGGTGCCGCCGATGTTGCCTGCCCCCACCAGGGCGATCTTCGCGCGCGCCATGCCGTGTTCCTCCGTCCCGTCTCGTCTCGCTTGGCGTGGGTTGCCGCCCGGGGATGCAGCCCGGGGATGCCGCCCGGGGATGCAGCCCGGGATGCCGTCCTTTGCGGCCGGCCTTTTGCAGGTGCGAAGGCCGTCGGCGCGCGTTCTAACGCCGATCCGCCCGCACGGCAAGAAAGCACGGCGCCACGGCGCTCATTCCGGGTCTCGGCCGCGGCTAGCGGCGGCCGGGCGGCGACGGGGCGCCCTCGCCGTCGTCGAAACGGGCGCGGTCGGGCGCGTCGATCAGGCCGCGCAGCACGGTGCGGAAGCCGGCCACCGCCTCGGCGCCGGCCTCGCGATAGGCGCGGGCGATGCGCTGCTTCTGCACCTCGGTCAGCTTGCGCTCCAGCTCGCGCCCCTTGTCGGTCAGCTCGAGCAGGCGCTGGCGGCGGTCGACCGTGCCGCGGGTCTGCTGCACGAAGCCCTCGGCGACGAGTTGGCCGAGCACGCGCGAGAGCGACTGCTTGGTGATGCGCAGGATGGCCAGAAGCTGGCTGACCGGCATGCCGGGATGGCGGCCGACGAAGTAGATCACCCGGTGATGCGCCCGCCCGAAGCCGTACTCAGCCAGGATGCGGTCGGCATCGCCGGTGAAGTCGCGGTAGCCGAAGAACAGCAGCTCGATCGCCTGGCGCAGTTCGTCCTCGCGCAGGAACAGGGGATTCGCAGATTTTACGTCAGCCATATTGACATATCTGGGTCAGCTCGTTACGTTCAGCATGCTGGATGGGACAGGAAATAACAAAGTGGGGTTTTTCGAGGTAACGATCCTCCAAACTCCCCCTTGACTCCTTGCCCTGGACGGCGCGACACCTGCCGGCCCCTACGAGGGACCGGACCGACGACAACGATACGCACGACCGGCGCGACGCGAGAGACTCGGACGCACCGAGACCGCGTCACGCTTATAGGGCCGGAGGACCCGCCTTGCCATGCTCGCCTTCGACGACCGTGACGGCTTCATCTGGATGGACGGGGAGTTGCTGCCCTGGCGCGAGGCCAAGGCGCACGTGCTGACCCACGGGCTGCACTACGCCTCCAGCGTGTTCGAGGGCGAGCGCGCCTACGGCGGCCAGGTCTTCGCCATGAGCGAGCATCACCAGCGGCTGATCGACTCGGCCAAGGCGATGGACTTCAAGATCCCCTACACGCTGGAGGAGATCGACGCGGCCACCCGCCAAGTGCTGGAGGTCAACGCCATCGGCGACGGCTACGTGCGGCCCGTCGCCTGGCGCGGCAGCGAGATGATGGGCGTGTCCGGCCAGAAGAACCGCATCCACCTGGCGATCGCCGCCTGGGAGTGGCCGGCCTACTTCTCGCCCGAGGCGCGGCTGCAGGGCATCCGCATGACGCTCGGCAAGTACCGCCGCCCCGACCCGGCGACCGCCCCGGTGCACGCCAAGGCCGCCGGCCTCTACATGATCTGCACCCTGTCCAAGCACGACGCCGAGGCGCGCGGCTACAACGACGCGCTGATGCTCGACTGGCGCGGCCGGATCGCCGAGGCGACCGGCGCCAACGTCTTCCTGGTGCAGGACGGCAAGCTGCACACGCCGACGCCCGACTGCTTCCTCGACGGCATCACCCGGCGCACGGTCATCGCCCTGGCCAAGGAGAAGGGCTACGAGGTGATCGAGCGGGCGATCGTGCCGGAGGAGCTGGCAAACACCCAGGAGGTCTTCATCACCGGCACCGCCGTCGAGGTGACCCCGGTGGCCGAGATCGACGAGCACAAGTTCCAGGTCGGCCAGATCACCCGCGAGCTGGTCCGGGCCTACGACGACCTGGTCAACCGCCGCGACGGCCGCACCGCCTACGCCTCCATCGCCGCGGCGGAGTAGGCGGCGGCGCGCACCGGATCAGGGCCTAGTCCGCGAAACGAAAGGCCCGATGGGCCCGCGCTCGTCGGGCTTTTTCGTAACCCCTCCATCCTGGCCGGCTGCGCCTGGTTTCCTGTGCGCCATTGACGTATATGATGGATGTGGAAGCGCTCGGAGATCGCCTTCGATCTGATCCATGACGACAGCGACGGCAGCGTCGTAGTGGTTGAGGTCACCGTCCCGGGCGGCCGTCTGATGATCATGGCGGAAGTCGAGGTTTCCGGCGGCACGCTGTTCGCTCGCGGCTTTCACATGCACGCCGAGGGCCTCGCAGCGAACGAGATCGGTCTGGCGAACCTGAGACTGATCGCCAGCGTGATCCTGGAGCGGCTGGATGTCGACACACTCCATATCGAGGGAAGCACTCGCACGACTGGGGCCCGTCCGGGGCGTCGACCGCAACCGCTCCGGTTCGCGCGAAAGCCTTGTCCTGGCGCCGGCTGAGGAGGCAGCAAAGGTGCAGGTGGTGCCTGCCGCCCTGACGCTGGCGGAGTGCGGCATCAGCCTGCTAAAGGCGAAGCGGGCCCTAGAGCAGGCGATGGAGACAGGCTTAGCCTACTTGATCCTGCCCGCTGTGAGCCAAGCGGACGCCCTGGTCGAACGGCTGGCCGCTCTCGGACTCTCGGCAAAGATCACCACGCCACCGCCAGAGGTGTCCGTGCGCGAGGTGCGCGAAAGCCTCGGCTTGACTCAGGAGCAGTTCGCCGCCTGCTTCGGCCTGGAGTTGCGCACGATCCAGAGCTACGAGGCCGGGCGCCGCAAGCCGGACCGGAACGTGCGCGCCCTCATCAACCTGATCCGCCGCGACCCGGAGCGGGCAAGGAAACTGGCCGTTTCCTGACCCTTAGCGCGCGTGAGACCCGCTACGCCCTTTGCCGCGCGCTGCTGGTGATCGGGTGTTCCAGGCGGTCGACCATCTCCTTGGGCACGATCTGCCAGAACTTGTCGCGCTCGAGCGACCAGTCGATCAGCAGGCGCTCGGCGAAGCGGGACTGGGTCTCGCGCACGTGCTCGCCGATCAGGTCGCGCAGCAGGCCCTCGTAGTGCTCGGTCTCGACCCGCTGGACGACCACGGATTCGCGGTTGACCTGCCGCGCGAAGACCTCGTCGGGGTCGTAGACGAAGGCCATGCCGCCGGTCATGCCGGCAGCGAAGTTGAAGCCGACCGGCCCGAGCAGCACGGCGGTGCCGCCGGTCATGTACTCGCAGCCGTTCGAGCCGCAGCCTTCGACCACGGCGACGGCGCCGGAGTTGCGCACGCAGAAGCGCTCGCCCGCCTGGCCGGCGGCGAACAGCTTGCCGCCGGTGGCGCCGTACAGAACCGTGTTGCCGATGATGGTGTTCCGGTTGGTCGCCAGCGGTGACTTGGTCATCGGCCGCACCACGACGGTGCCGCCCGACAGGCCCTTGCCGACGTAGTCGTTGGCGTCGCCGAACAGCTCCAGCTTGAGCCCCTGCACCGCCCAGGCGCCGAGCGACTGGCCGGCCGAGCCGCGCAGCCGCACGGTGATGTGGCCGGGCTTGAGGCCGGTCATGCCGAACTTGCGCACGATGTAGCTCGACAGCTTGGTGCCGATCGCCCGCTGGGTGTTCCGGATGGCGTACTGCAGCTGCATCTTCTCGCCGTCGTCGAACAGCGGCCGGGCGTCCTCGATCATCTGGGCGTCCAGCGTCTCGGGCACCTCGTTGCGCCCCTCCAGGGTGCAGCGCACCGGCAGGCCGCCGCTGTCGGCGCGCGCCAGCAGCGGGTTGAGGTCGAGGTCGTCCAGGTGCGGCGCGCCGCGGCTGACCTGCACCAGCAGGTCGGTGCGCCCGATGACCTCGTTCAGCGAACGCACGCCCAGCTCGGCCAGGATCTCGCGCACCTCCTCGGCGATGAAGGAGAAGAGGTTGACCACCTTCTCCGGCGTGCCGGTGAACTTCTGGCGCAGGCTGTCGTCCTGGGTGCAGACCCCGACCGGGCAGGTGTTGGAGTGGCATTGGCGCACCATGATGCAGCCCATGGCGACCAGGCTGGCGGTGCCGACGCCGTACTCCTCGGCGCCCAGGATGGCGGCGATCACCACGTCGCGGCCGGTCTTGATGCCGCCGTCGGTGCGCAGGGTGACGCGGTGACGCAGGCGGTTGAGGGTGAGCACCTGGTGCACCTCGGTCAGGCCCATCTCCCAGGGCACGCCGGCGTACTTGATCGAGGTCTGCGGGCTGGCGCCGGTGCCGCCGGTGTGGCCGGAGATCAGGATCACGTCGGCGTTGGCCTTGGCGACGCCGGCGGCGATTGTGCCGATGCCCGAGCGCGCCACCAGCTTGACGCAGACCTTGGCGTCCGGGTTGATCTGCTTGAGGTCGTAGATGAGCTGCGCCAGGTCCTCGATCGAATAGATGTCGTGGTGCGGCGGCGGGCTGATCAGCATGACGCCCGGCGTCGAGTGCCGGAACCTGGCGATCATCTCGGTCACCTTGAAGGCGGGGAGCTGGCCGCCCTCGCCGGGCTTGGCGCCCTGCGCCACCTTGATCTCGATCTCGCGGCACTGGTTCAGATACTCGGCCGTCACACCGAAGCGGCCCGAGGCGACCTGCTTGATCGCCGAGTTCTCGTTGTCGCCGTTGGGGTGCGGCGTGAAGCGGGCGGAGTCCTCGCCGCCCTCGCCGCTGTCCGACTTGGCCCCGATGCGGTTCATGGCGATGTTCAGCGTGCCGTGCGCCTCCGGCGAGAGGGCGCCCAGCGACATGCCCGGGGTGACGAAGCGCTTGCGGATGGCGGTGATCGACTCGACCTCGTCGACGGAGACCGCCTGGCCGGCGTCGGCCTTGAAGTCCAGCAGGTCGCGCAAGCTGGAGGGCGGCAGCTTGGCGTTGCCCTCGGAGAATTTCTTGTAGGTCGAGTAGCTGTCGTTGGCGACGGCCGCCTGCAGCGTGTGGATCAGCCCCGCCTCCCAGGCGTGCTGCTCGCCGCCGCGGCGATAGCGGTAGAAGCCGCCGATCGGCAGGGCGATGACGTCCTCGTCCCAAGCCTTGGCGTGCAGCTCCAGCACCTTCTGCTGGATACCGGCCAGGCCGATGCCGGACAGGCGGCTGGGCATGCCGGGGAAGAACTCGTCCACCAGGGTGCGCGACAGGCCGACGGCCTCGAAGTTGTAGCCGCCGCGGTAGGAGGAGATGACCGAGATGCCCATCTTGGACATCACCTTCAGCAGGCCGTCGTCGACCGCCTGCACGTAGCGGGCCACCGCCTCGTCCAGGCGCATGTCGCCGAACAGGCCGCGGGCATGGCGGTCGGCCAGCGACTCCTGCGCCAGGTAGGCGTTCACCGTGGTCGCGCCGACGCCGATCAGCACCGCGAAGTAGTGCACGTCCAGGCACTCGCCGGCGCGCACGTTGATCGAGGTGAAGGTGCGCAGGCCCTCGCGCATCAAATGCGTGTGCACGGCGCCGGTGGCGAGGATCATGGGAATCGGCGCGGCCTCCGGCCCGACGGCCTCGTCCGACAGGATCAGGTGGGCGGCGCCGCCGCGCACCGCGTCCTCGGCCTGCCGGCGGATGCGCAGCAGCGCGTCGCGCAGCGCCGCCTCGCCGCCGCTGGCGTCGAAGGTGCAGGCGATCTCGACCGCGTTCTCGCCCAGGTGGGCACGCAGCGCCTCGAAGCGCGCGTTGGTCAGCACCGGCGAGGCGAGTTGGATGATCGAGCACTGCTCGGCCTTCTCCTCGAGGATGTTGCCGAGGTTGCCGAGCCGGGTCTTCAGCGTCATCACCCGACGCTCGCGCAAGGAGTCGATCGGCGGATTGGTGACCTGGCTGAAGTTCTGGCGGAAGAAGTGGTGCAGGCCGCGGTAGCGGTCGGACAGCACCGCCAGCGGCGTGTCGTCGCCCATCGAGCCGACGGCTTCCTTGCCGGTGTCGACCATCGGGTGGAGGATCAGCTCCAGGTCTTCGAGCGACAGACCGTAGCCGTACTGGCGCCGGCGCAGCTCGGCCCTGTCGAGGCGGACCGGCTCGGCGCCGACCTCGAGGGCCTTGTCGGCCTCGACGATGCCGCTGACCCAGGTGCCCCACTTGCGGCGTCCGGCCAGCATGTCCTTCAGCTCGGTGTCGTGGTAGAGCCGGCCCTCCTTCAGGTCGACGGCCAGCATCTCGCCCGGCCCGAGGCGCCCCTTCTCGACGATGTGCGCCTCGTCCAGCTTGACCATGCCGGTTTCCGAGCCGGCGAACAGCAGGCCGTCGTCGGTGATGGTGTAGCGCATTGGGCGCAGGCCGTTGCGGTCCATGCCGGCGAGCGCCCAGCGGCCGCCGTAGCCGCAGATCGCGGCCGGACCGTCCCAGGGCTCCATCACCGAGTTGCAGTAGCTGTAGAGGTCCTTCCAGGCCTGCGGCATCGGGCTGTCCGCGTTCCAGGCCTCGGGGATCAGCATGGTCTTGACCATCGGCAGGTCGCGGTCGCCGCGTACCATCAGCTCGATCACCGCGTCCAGCGCCGCCGAATCGGAGCTGCCGGCCTGGACGATCGGCTTGAGGTCCTCGATGTGGCCGCCGAAGGCGTCGCTGGCCATGCGGCACTCGTGCGCCTTGGTCCAGTTCACGTTGCCCTTCATGGTGTTGATCTCGCCGTTGTGGGCGATGACGCGGAAGGGCTGGGCCAGGCGCCAAGTCGGGAAGGTGTTGGTCGAATAGCGCTGGTGGAAGACGGCGAAGTTCGACTCGAAGCGCTCGTCCTGCAGGTCGGGGTAGAAGACCGAGAGCTGCTCGGCCAGGAACATGCCCTTGTAGATGATCGAGCGGCCGGACAGCGAGCAGATGTAGAAATCCTTGATGGACTCCGCCTCGGCCGCCTTCTCGATGCGCCGGCGGATGATGTAGAGGTCGATCTCGAACCGCTGGGCGTCGTTGCCCTTGCTGTTCGCGATCATGATCTGCTCGATTTCGGGCCGCGTGGCGTTCGCCTTCTCGCCGATCACGCTGGTGTCGACCGGCACCTGGCGCCAGCCGTAGATCGAATAGCCGAAGTGCAGGATCTCGCGCTCGACCAGCACGCGGCAGCGCTCCTGCGCGGCGTAGTCGGTGCGCGGCAGGAACACCATGCCGACGCCGATCTGCCCGTCGAAGGGCTGGTGGCCGGTGCGCTCGATGTGCTCGCGGAAGAAGGCCTGCGGGATCTGCACATGGATGCCGGCGCCGTCGCCGGTCTTGCCGTCGGCGTCGACTGCGCCGCGGTGCCAGACCGCCTTCAGCGCCTCGATCGCCTTCTCGACCACGGCGCGGCGCGGCGTGCCGTCCAGCGAGGCGACCAGACCGACGCCGCAGGCGTCGTGCTCGTCGGCCGGGTCGTACATCCCGGTCGCGGCCAGCTCGGCGGCCTCGGGGGTCTGGGCAGGAAAGCGGGTGTCGAGGGGCATTCGAATCTGCTCCGGTAACGTGGCGACCGGCCTATAGCCAGCCGAGGGTGTCGAGAAAGCGCCAAGCCCACAGGACCACAAAGATCCCGGGCAACAGGCAAAAGGCGATGCCGCCCTGCCGGGTCTGCGGCTCGAAGCGGCCGTAATAGAGGGCCCAGACCGTAAGGGCGGTCAGGGCGACTACAAGGCCGCACATTCCGAGCAGCTCGTAGGGCGTACGTTCGTAGACGCCGCTCTTGCCGGGTTTTTCGCCCCAGAAGCCCATGACGCCAAGGGTCACGAAGGCGTTTGCCAAGAACCCGTAGACCAGGGCGAACTTCGCGATCCGCGTGCGCCGGTCCGGCGCAGGCGTCTGCCGGCGCGCGCCTTTCCAACCGACGTTCGTCATCGCCCGCGCTACTCGGCCGCCACCGCCGGGGCGGCGCCCTCGGCGGTGCCGGCGGCCTTGGCCTGCAGGTAGGCGTCGATCTGTGCGGCGGCGTCGCGGCCGTCGCGGATCGCCCATACCACCAGGCTGGCGCCGCGCACGATGTCGCCGGCGGCGAAGACGCCGTCCAGCGCGGTCATCATGGTGCGGTAGCTGACCTTCAGCGTGCCCCAGCGCGTGGTCTCCAGCCCCTTGGCCCGGAACAGCGTCGGCAGGTCCTCGGGATCGAAGCCGAGCGCCTTGATCACCAGGTCGGCCTCCACCGTGTAGGCGCTGTCGGGCAGGATCTGCGGCACTTGGCGGCCAGTGGCGTCGGCCACGCCCAGGTGGACGCGGCTGGCGCGCACGCCGCTGACCGCCTCGTCGCCCAGGAAGGCCTCCGGCGCCGACAGCCAGACGAACTCGACGCCCTCCTCCTCGGCATTGGCGACCTCGCGCTGCGAGCCGGGCATGTTGGTCCGGTTGCGGCGGTAGAGGCACTTGACCGACCTGGCGCCCTGGCGCACGGCGGTGCGCACGCAGTCCATCGCGGTGTCGCCGCCGCCGATCACGACCACCCGCTTGTCCTTGGCGTGCAGGGTGCCGTCGTCGAACTCCGGTACCGTGTCGCCCAGGCCGTCGCGGTTGGAGGCAGTCAGATAGGCCATGGCCGGTTGGATGTTGGCCAGCCCGGAGCCAGGCGCCTGCAGGTCGCGCGCCTTGTAGACGCCGGTGGCGACCAGCACCGCGTCGTGCTCGATGCGCAACTCGTCGAGGGTGGCGTCGCGGCCGACCTCGAAGTTCAGTCGGAAGGTCACGCCCGCGTCCTCGATCAGGCGGGCGCGGCGGGCCACCACCTCCTTCTCCAGCTTGAAATTCGGGATGCCGTAGATCATCAGCCCGCCGACCCGGTCATAGCGGTCGTAGACGGTGACTTGGTACCCCTTGCGGCGGAGCTGCTCGGCGGCCGCCAGGCCGGCCGGGCCGGCGCCGACGATGCCGACCGATTGGCCGCGCTCGCGCAGCGGCTTGACCGGCTTGACCCAGCCCTTTTCCCAGGCGGTGTCGGTGATGTACTTCTCGACCGCGCCGATGGTCACCGTGCCGTGGCCCGACTGCTCGATGACGCAGTTGCCCTCGCACAGGCGGTCCTGCGGGCAGATGCGCCCGCAGATCTCCGGGAAGTTGTTGGTCGCCTGGCTGACCTCGTAGGCCTCTTCCAGCCGCCCCTCGGCGGTCAGCATCAGCCAGTCGGGGATGTTGTTGTGGACCGGGCAGTGCACCTGGCAGAAGGGCACGCCGCACTGGCTGCAGCGGGCCGCCTGCTCGGCCGCGGCGGCCGGGTCGAACTCGTCGTAGATCTCGCCGAAGTCGGCGCGCCGCGTCTCCACGTCGCGCTTCGGCGGCGTCCGCTGTTCGGTGTTGACGAACTTCAGCATGCGGTTCGGCATCGCCGGACCTCTCCTCCCCTGACTGCGTCCTGGTCGCGTCTCGCGGCCGGTGCGCCGTACCGGCAGGCCGGCGTGCGCCAGCCATCCAGACGACAAGCGCGGCCCGTACGATCGCCCGGCCGACTCTGATCGACCGGCCGCGATCCGCGGCCCGCGCCCCGTGCCGACGCCCTGCCGCCGGCTTTCCTCGCGCAACTTGCCGGACGCGCGAACGCGTCCTCCGTGTGTATATATCTCAAGTCGCTGCCCGAGAAAAGGGGCGTTCTGGCGAAATAGGTCAAAATCATTGACCTTTTTTGCGTCGCAGCGCCTCGCTCGGACCGACAAAAGTGGGTATGGCGGATCTGGTGTCCAGTCGATTGGTCCGTTTTGCGACCAAATTTCCGCTGCGCCGGCGCGCGGCCGGTTGCTAAACAGCGCAGCCAACGAAACCCGCCATGACGTGCGGCGCGCGTCTGCCGGCGGCACCGTCTTGTACGATTGCGCCTGGAGCCCGTGCGCCCCATGCCCCTGCTGCTGCTCGCCATCCTGGCGCTGGTCCAGGGCATCACCGAGTTCCTGCCGATCTCCTCTTCGGGCCACTTGGTGCTGACCTGGGAGATCTTCGACGCGCTCGGCGCCGCGGGCGCGCGGGCCTCCGAAGCCGAGCGGCTGGACCTGGACGTCGCGGTGCACCTCGGCACGCTGCTCGCCGTCTGCCTCTATTTCTGGCGCGACATCGGGCAGATGCTGGTCGGGTTGCTGCGCCTGATCGCCGGCCGGCGCGACCCCGGCGCGCGGCTGGCCGGTTTGGTGCTGATCGCCTCCGTCCCGGTCGTTCCGGTCGGCTTTTTCGGCAAGGATCTGGTCTTGGCGGTCTTGCGCGACGTGACCGTGATCGGCTGGACGACTCTGTGCTTCGGCATTCTGCTCGGCCTGGCCGACCGCTTCGGCATGCTGATCAACCGCCTGGAGCACATGGGCTGGGGCCAGGCGCTGCTGGTCGGCCTGGCTCAGGTGCTGGCCCTGGTCCCCGGCACCAGCCGCTCCGGCATCACCATGACGGCGGCGCGCATGCTCGGTTTCGAGCGGGCCGAGGCGGCGCGCTTCTCGCTGCTGCTGGCGATCCCGGCGATCCTCGGCGCCGGGTCGCTCGCCGGCCTCGACCTCTACGAAAGCGGCGACATGAGCCTGGGGCGCGACGCCCTGCTCGCCGCCATGCTGGCCTTCGCTGCCGCGTTGCTCGCCATCGCCGCGATGATGGCCTGGCTGCGACGCGCCAGCTTCGCGCCCTTCGTCGTCTACCGCATCCTGCTCGGCGGGCTGCTGCTGGCGCTGGCCTACGGCGGCGTGCTCTAGCGGCCGGCGCCGGCGTGGACAACAGCGTTAGCAGAGATCACGCATCCCGTCTTCGCCCGCTTCGGAGGTACAGATTTGAGCAAGTACGCACTCGTTCCACCCGAACTTCGCGCTGCCGCCCGAGAGCTGAAGATGTCCCCCGGCATTGTCGGCGGCTCCCATGTGTTCCTCACCGGGGCCACGGGCGGGGACGGCGGGGGAGGAATGCCCGCCGATCCGGCGGTGCAGATCCGAAACGCCTTCGGGAAGATCGGAATGGTCCTGCGAGAAGGAGGGCTCACCTTCAGGTCGATCGTCGAGATGACCAGCTATCACGTGGGACTGCGCGATCACTTCGATCTCTTCGATGCCGTTCGTCTCGAATTCCTGAGCGAGCCCTATCCGGCCTGGACGGCCGTCGAGGTCGCCGGGCTCAGGCGTGAAGGAGCGATCGTCGAGATCCGTGCGATCGCAGACCGAGACGCCCACCCCGAGCCCGAGCCGCACACCTGACCGGCCCGGCGTCGCGGTCACCTCGGACGGCCGACGCGGGAGCGGAGGACGCCGATCTATCGCGCCTCCGGCGCCTGCGGGACGAAGCGGCCGCCCGGCCGGTAGCGGTCCAGGTAGGTTGGAACGATCACCTCGACCGAGTGCGGCTGGTCGATGCCGAGGTCGGCCAGGGTCAGGGTACCCTCGGCGACGACGTTGTCGCTTTCCAGCAGCTTGACCTGGTCGCGCGTCAGCGGCGGATCGGGCAGAAGCTGCAGGACGCTGCCCTGCGCGTAGGCCAGCGCCCAGGGGACCGGCACCAGCAGGCGCTTGCGCCGGATCGTCTTGAGCAGGATCTCCAGCAGCTCTTTGAAGCTATAGACATGCGGGCCGCCCAGCTCGTAGGTCTTGCCGCGCGCAGCCTCGCTTTCCAGCGCCGCGACCGCCGCATCGGCGACGTCGCCGACGTAGACCGGCTGGAAGCGGGTGTGGCCGCCGCCGATCAGCGGCAGGGCCGGGGACAGCCGCGCCATCGCCGCAAAGCGGTTGAAGAAGCCGTCCTCCGGCCCGAAGACGATGGAGGGGCGCAGGATGACGGCCTGCGGCAGCGCCGCGCGCACCGCCCGCTCGCCCAGGCCCTTGGTGCGCGCGTAGTCGGCCGACGCGTCCGGGTCGGCGCCGATGGCCGAGACCTGCACCATCCGTTCGATGCCCTCGGCCGCCGCCGCCTTGGCGATCAGACCGGGGCCTTCCGCCTGCACCGAGGCGAAGGTCTGCTTGCCGGACGGGGCCAGGATGCCGACCAGATTGACCACGGCATCGGCGCCGGCGACGGCGGCCGCGACTTCCTGGGCATCCTGCAGGCGCGTGCGGATCGGCACGATCTGGCCGACGTTGCCGAGCGGGCGGAGGAAGTTGGCGCGGCGCGGGTTGCGTACAGCGACGCGGATGGTCCAGCCGCGGTCGGCCAACCGGGCGACGACGTAGCGGCCGATGAAGCCGGAGCCGCCGAACACGGTGACCGTCCTGCCGACCTTGACCCGTTCGCTGCCCATGGTCCGTCCCTCGTTTCCCGCGCTGGTCCGCTCCGCCGCGCCGGCAGCGCTTTAGCACCGGCAGGGCGGCGTTGACACCCTGTGCCTGCCCTATATCTTCGCGCCGCCCGATCCTGACAAGTCGCCGCCGGCGTTTCGCCGCGCCCGCGGCGCCCACGGCCGCGCCGCGGCCCGGGAGCCCGATCCGATGACGCAAATCCATCTGCACCGCGGCGACCTGCCGGACGGCCTCGAACTGGGTCCGGCCGTGGCGGTCGACACCGAGACCATGGGACTGAAGGTCCAGCGCGACCGCCTTTGCCTGGTTCAGCTCTCGGCCGGCGACGGCAGCGCGCACCTGGTGCAGCTCAACGCCGCGCCGGCGGCGGCGCGGCCCTGGCCGGCGCCCAACCTGACCCGGCTGCTGGCCGACCCGCACGTCCTCAAGCTGTTCCACTTCGCCCGCTTCGACCTCGCCGTGCTGCGGCATTGGCTCGACGTCGACTGCCGGCCGGTCTACTGCACCAAGATCGCCAGCAAGCTGACGCGCACCTTCACCGACAAGCACGGCCTGAAGGACCTGTGCCAGGATCTGCTGGGCGTCGGCATCTCCAAGCAGCAGCAGTCGAGCGACTGGGGCGCGGCCGAACTCAGCCAGCAGCAGCAGGCTTACGCCGCCTCCGACGTGCTGCACCTGCACGCCCTGAAGGAGGTGCTGGACGCCATGCTGGCGCGCGAGGGGCGTACGCAGCTGGCCGAGGCCTGCTTCGACTTCCTGCCGGCGCGGGCCGAGCTGGACCGCATCGGATGGGACGAGGTGGACGTTTTCGCGCATTCTTGAGGTGGCCCCTCGGCGGGCGCACATTAGACAACGCAACAGACAACACAATGGAGGTAGCGCGAGGCCGCCCGCAGCGTTTCGGCATACGGGCACGGGACCGCAGAATGAGCATGGCGACGCCCAACAGCACGATCGGCGGCGAGACGGGGCCGCGCCCGACCGGCAATCCGCCGGGCGCGCGTGCCTCCGGCCGTCCGCCGCCGCGCCTGTCCGGGCGCAGCGCCTACAGCCTGTTCGTCAGCGCCATGAAGATCCTGCTGCCGGCGGTCGCGCTCGGGCTCGTCCTCCTGATCGTGATCTGGCCGCAGGTCGAGGAAAGCGGCGGCTTCCGCCTCGACATCGTCGAATCGATCGGACGCGCACCGGTGCCGGAAGAGGCGACGATGGTCAACCCGCGCTACGAAGGCATCGACGAGAATCGCCGGCCGTTTATGATCACCGCCGATACGGCCCGCCAGACGGAGCCGGGCGAGGAGGAGGCCATCGACATGGACCGACCGGCGGCCGACCTGTTCGACACGGGCGGCGACTGGGTGGCTATCACCGCCGATAGCGGGGTCTACGACCGTGCCAGCGAGGTCCTGCTGCTCGACGGCAACGTCAACGTCTTCCACGACGGCGGCTACGAACTGCAGACGGAACAGGCGGTGGTCGACCTGAAGAACGACCTGGCGACCAGCAGCACCCCGACCTTCGGCCAGGGCAGCTTCGGGACAATCCGGTCCCAGGGGCTGCGCATCGAGCAGCGCGGCGCGCACATCTTCTTCACCGGCAAGGCGCATATGGTGATCTACCCCGAGAGCTCGAGCGGCGGGCCGGCGGAGGCGGGACAGTGAGCCAGGCACCGTGCCGGCGGGTGCTCGCCGCGGCGGTCTGTGCCGTGCTCCTCGCCAGCGCGCCGCTGGCGGCCCAGGGCCTGGGCGGTCTGCAGACCGGCAGCGACGACCCGCTCGAGATCTTTGCCGACGACGGCATCGAGTGGCAGCGCGACCAGCGCAGGTACATCGCGCGCGGCAATGCCATTGCCCGCCAGGGCGACACACAGGTCTCCGCCGACGTGCTGACGGCGTTTTACCGCGAGAGCGATTCGGGCACGCCAGCGGCGGCCGACACGCAGCAGGCGGGCGCCGGCGACATCTATCGCATCGTGGCGGAAGGCGACGTGGTCGTCGCCGGGCCGGAACAGACGGCCTACGCCGAGCGCGCCGTCTACTTCGTCGACGAAGGCATTGCCGTGATGCGCGGCGGGGATCTGCGGCTGGAGACCCCCAACGAGACGATCACCGCGCGCGACAGCCTGGAGTACTGGGAGGACTTCCAGGGCACGCCGATCGCCGTGGCGCGCGGCGATGCCAGCGTCCTGACTCCGGAGCGGCGCCTGGATGCCGAGGAGTTGGTGGCGACCATGCGCCCGAACGAGAACGGCGACAACGAGATCGTCCAGGTCGACGCCTTCGGCGACGTCGAAATCTCCAGCGCCGGCGAGTACGCCCGTGGCGAGCGCGCGGTTTACTATGTTAAGGAAGAGGTCGCGATCCTGGCCGGGAACGTGCGCATCACCCAGGGCGAGACGCAGCTCAACGGCCAGCGCGCCGAGGTCAACCTGGCGACGGGCGTCAGCCGCCTGCTGCCGACGGCCGGAGGACGGGTGCAGGGCATCCTGGCACCGCGCCAGGAGGGGGGCGCAGAGCCCGAGACCGGCGTGCCGAGCGCGCCGGCCGGCGGCGGGTCCGGCGTGGCGGGCGAGGCAGGCACGGGGCTGGAGGACGAGAATCGGTGACACCTGAATCAGGCGGACCGGCCGGCGGGCGCGAGCCCCGCTTCGACGTCACCGGCGATGGCGCCGCCACGGGTGCGACGCCGGTCGGACCTCCCGGCGGCGCAGGGCCCGAAGGCGGCGGCTGGACGCCGCGGCTGGTGGCCGACAACCGAGGCCTGGCCGCCGTGTCCATCGGCAAGTCCTTCAAGAAGCGCCCGGTGCTGCGTGAAGTGACCATCGGCGTCGAGCGCGGCGAGGCGGTCGGCCTGTTGGGGCCCAACGGCGCCGGCAAGACGACCAGCTTCTACATCGTCATGGGCCTGCTGCGCCCCGATACCGGTTACGTGGTGCTCGACGGGCACGACATCACCGACCTGCCGATGTACCGTCGCGCCCGCCTTGGCATCGGCTACCTGCCGCAGGAGGCCTCGATCTTCCGCGGCCTGACCGTGGAACAGAACGTGCGCGGCGTGCTGGAGGCGGTGGAGCCGAACCACCAGCGCCGCGAGCAGATCCTCGAGGAGCTGTTGGCCGAGTTCGGCATCGCCCACCTGCGCCGGGCGCCGGCGACGGCGCTGTCCGGCGGCGAGCGGCGACGCTGCGAGATTGCCCGCGCGCTGGCCAGCCAGCCCAACTTCATCCTGCTGGACGAACCGCTGGCGGGCATCGACCCGATCGCCGTCAACGACATCCGCGAGCTGGTCAGCCACCTGCGCGACCGCGGCATCGGGGTGCTGATCACCGACCACAACGTGCGCGAGACGCTGGAAATCGTCGACCGCGCCTACATCATCCACGACGGCCGCGTCCTGATGGAGGGTACGCCCGACGAGATCGTCGCGCACCAGGACGTCCGCCGGGTTTACCTCGGCGAAAGGTTTAGTTTGTAACGCTTTTTAGATGTCCGTCAGCCAGCGCCTCGAGGTCCGCCAGAGCCAGTCCCTGGTGATGACGCCGCAACTGCAGCAGGCCATCAAGCTGCTGCAGCTGACCAATCTCGAACTGGCGGACTACGTGGCCCAGGAGATCGAACAGAACCCCTTGCTGCGCGCCGACGAGCGCGGCCCGGATGCCGAGGCCGGCGACTGGCGCGAGCACGCCGCGCCCGACCAGCGTGAGCCGGGCGGCGGCCCGGCCGACAGCGCCGAGGGCGCCGTCAGCGACCGCCTGGCTGCCGACTCCGAGGCGCCGTTGGATGCCGACTACAGCTATGACGACCTGGGCCCGGGGGACGGCGTGGCGGGCGCGCTGCCGGGCGCGTCCGGCCGAAGCGGCGGCGAGACCGACCTCGACTTCGAGCAACGCTACGGCGCCGAGGCCAGCCTGCGCGACCGGCTGGTCGAGCAGCTTCACCTGGCGGTGCCGGCGGGCGCCGGGCGCCTGATCGGCCTGTACCTGATCGACAGCCTCGACGCCAACGGCTGGCTGGGGGTCGGGTTGGGGGAGGCGGCCGAGCAGCTCGGCACCGCGCCGGCTGCGGTCGAGGCGGTGCTCGACGTCCTGCAGGGCTTCGAGCCAACTGGCATCTTCGCCCGCGACCTCAAGGAATGCCTGGCCTTGCAGCTCGCCGAGCGCGACCGGCTGGACCCGCTGATGCGCCGTCTGCTCGACCATCTCGACCTGGTCGGCGCGCGCGACTACGCCCGCCTGCGGCGGCTCCTGGGAGTGGACGACGAGGATCTGGCCGACCTACTGGCCGACATCCGCGCCTGCGACCCGCGCCCGGGTCTGGGGCTGGAGGGCGGCCCGGCCGAGCCGGTGGTCCCCGACGTGCTGATGCGTGCGCAGCCCGGCGGCGGCTGGCTCGTCGAGCTGAACCCGGAGACGCTGCCGCGCGTCCTGGTCGACCGCAGCTACTACACCCGCATCGCCGGCGCCTGCCGACGCAAGAGCGAGCGCGAATACCTGAGCGAGCAGCTCCAGTCGGCCAACTGGTTGGCCAAGGCGCTGCACCAGCGCGCCACCACCATCCTCAAGGTCGCCGGCGAGCTGGTGCGCCAGCAGGAAGGGTTCTTCCGCCACGGCATCGGCCACCTGAAGCCGCTGATCCTGCGCGACGTGGCGGAAGCCATCGGCATGCACGAATCCACCGTCAGCCGGGTGACGGCGAACAAGTACATCGCCACCCCGCGCGGCACCTTCGAGTTGAAATACTTCTTCACTACGGCCGTCTCCGGTGCGAACGGCGCCGAGGTCTCGGCCGAATCGGTGCGGTACCGCATCCGCGCCCTGATCGACGGCGAGACCCCGGACTCGGTGCTGTCCGACGACACCATCGTCGATCGCCTGCGCGGCGAAGGCATCGATATCGCACGCCGGACGGTGGCCAAATACCGTGAAGCGATGCGCATTCCGTCCTCGGTGCAGCGCCGTCGCCAAAAAGCCCTTCTGGCCTCATAAACGGGCGACGAGCCATTGCGATGCGACATCCGAAGTACGGTGGACTATGCGAAATCGCATCGCGCCCCGGGTGCTGGCCGGAGGCGGCGGATCGAAAGGCGCCGTCCGGCCCATTGACGGCGCCCGAGGGCGATCCTAATGTCCGCGCCTTCATCGCCGGCCGGGACAGGCGCCGCCGATCGGCGTTTCCACAGCATGTCCCGCCCGCCGGCCGCAGCGCCGCCGGACCCGTGCGGGCCGGGCGCGATCAACGGGACAATAGGTCCGCTTTCTTTGGGACTGCGAGATGAACCTGTCGGTCAAGGGGCGACAGCTTGACCTCGGCGAGGCTCTGCGTCACCACGTCGCCGCGAAGCTGGACGGGGTGTTCGGCAAGTACTTCGGCGACGCGATCGAGGTGACGGTGACGCTCTCGCGCGAGGCGCACCTGTACCACAGCCTGGTGCAGGCCCATGTAGGACGCGGGATCCAGCTACAGGCCTCGGCCGATGCGGACGAGATCTATGCGGCGTTCGACGCCGCGGCGGACAAGCTGGCCAAACGGCTGCGCCGCTACAAGCGGCGACTGCGCGACCACAACAGGGGCGCGGCCGAGGGGACGCCGGCGCTGCAGTACGTGCTGGCGTCGCCGCGCGACGAGGAGGACGAGGAGGCGGCGGAGCCGGACGAGGCCGCGCCGCCGATCATCGCCGAGATGGAGGGCGAAGTGCCGGAGCTGACCGTGAGCGAGGCCCTGATGCGGCTGGACCTGTCCGACGAACCGGCGCTGATGTTCCGCAATCGGGCCCACGGCGGGCTCAACATGATCTACCGCCGGCGCGACGGCAACGTCGGTTGGGTCGATCCCAGAGGCAATCGGGGCGGCACCCCGGCCGCCTGAGGGCGGGCAGGCGCCGCGTCGACCGAGGGGGTTTTCGAACCATGACACTGAGCGAACTGATCTCGCCGCAGGCCGTGCTGCCGAGCCTGCGCGTCACCTCCAAGAAGCAGGTGCTGCAGGAGTTGGCGCGCAAGGCGAGCGAGCTGACCGGCCTGCCCGAGCGCGCCGTCTTCGAGGTGCTGGTCGAGCGCGAGCGCCTTGGCACCACGGGCGTCGGCCACGGGATCGCCATTCCGCACGGCAAATTGGCCGCACTCGACCGGCTGTACGGCGTGTTCGCGCGTCTGGAACATTCCGTCGACTTCGACGCGATCGACGAGCAGCCGGTCGATCTGATCTTCCTGCTGCTGGCGCCGGAGACCGCCGGCGCCGATCATCTGAAGGCGCTCGCCCGCGTGTCGCGCCTGCTGCGCGACCGCGGTGTCTGCGACAAGCTGCGCGGCACCGACTCGGCCGACGCGATCTACGCCCTGCTGACCGAATCCGCGGCCAGTCACGCCGCCTGAAGGCGCGGTTACAGCAGATCCCGGAGCAGCGGGATCAGCGGCAGGTCGGCCGGCGGCATGGGGTAGTCGGCGAGGCGCACCGGGGCGACCCAGGCGAGCCGCTGGCCTTCCGTGCCGCGCGGCACGCCCGCCCAGACCCGGCAGGCGAACAGCGGCATCAAGAGATGGAAGTCGTCGTAGCCATGGCTGGCGAAGGCGATGGGCGCGAGGCAGGAGCCGCGCGTCTCGATCGCCAGTTCTTCCCGGAGTTCGCGCACCAGCGCCGCCTCGGGCGTCTCGCCCGGCTGCACCTTGCCGCCCGGGAACTCCCACAGCCCCGCCATAGCCTTACGTTCGGGGCGCTGCGCGATGAGCACCCGGCCGTCGGGGTCGACCAGCGCCGCCGCGGCGACCAGCAGGATCGGCTTGGCGCCCTCGGTGCGGGTCTCGGCCTGCCAGCAGCCGCCCGGCTCCACAGCCGCCTCAACTCCGATAGTCGGCATTGATGTCGATGTAGCCGTGGGTCAGGTCGCAGGTCCACACGGTCGCCGCGCCGTGCGCCAGGCCCAGATCGACCTCGATCAGGATCTCGCGCCCGGCCATGTGGGCGGCGACCGGCGCCTCGTCATAGTCCGGCACCCGCTCGCCGTCGAGGGCGATGGTCACGCCGCCGATGGCCACCGCCAGCCGGTCGCGGTCGGCCTCCTCGCCCGCCTTGCCGACGGCCATGACGATGCGGCCCCAGTTGGCGTCCTCGCCGGCGATGGCGGTCTTGACCAGCGGCGAGTTGGCGATGGACAGGCCGATGCGTCGTGCCGCGCCATCGCTGCGGGCGCCGCGCACCCTGACGGTGACGAACTTCTGTGCGCCCTCACCGTCCTTCACCACGAGCTGGGCGAGATCGACCAGCAGCGCCTCCAGCTCGGCGGCGAAGTCCGCCAGCCGCCGGTCTGTCGGACTGTCGGCCTCGAAGCGGCCGGCCGCGCCGGTGGCGAACAGCAACAGCGTGTCGCTCGTCGAGGTGTCGCCGTCGACGGTGATGCAGTTGAAGCTGCGCGCGCAGGCCGCCGCCAGCAGGGGCCGAAGGATCTCCGCCGGCAGGCCGGCGTCGGTGACGACGAAGGCCAGCATGGTCGCCATGTCCGGCGCGATCATGCCGGAGCCCTTGGCGATACCGACCAGCCGCACCGGTTTGCCGTCGATCTCGCAGGCGCGGGCGACGGCCTTCGGGAAGGTATCGGTGGTCATGATGGCGCCGGCCGCCTTGGCCCAGTCGACCTCGTCGAGCTGGCCCGCCGCAGCAGCCACGGCATCCGCCAATCTGTCGTCCGGCATCGGCTCGCCGATGACGCCGGTGGAGGCCAGGTAGACGCCTTCGGGCGAACAGCCCAACGCCTGGGCCACCGCCTGGGCCGCGCGCTCGACGCTGACGCGCCCGCGCCGGCCGGTGAAGGCATTTGCGTTGCCGGCGTTGACCAGCAGGGCGTCGGCCCGTCCTGCAGGCAGTTGGCGCTTGCACCACTCGACCGGCGCCCCAGGGCACTTCGAAAGGGTGAGCACGCCCGTCACCGCCGCACCGTGGGGGAAGTGCAGCAGCAGCAGGTCGTCGCGGCCCGCATAGCGCAGCCCGGCGGCATGTGCGATCCCGCGCACGCCGCCGATCGGCGGCAGCTCCGGCAGCGTCTCGGGCGCGAGCGGCGAGCGGGCGAGCGCCATCTTCGGCCGCCTACTCTGCGGTCTGGCCGCCGTCGCTGTCCGGCAGGCCCTCGGGATCGGCCTCGAGCTCGGGTTCGACCACCTCGATCTCCGCCTGCTGGCGCAGCTCGGCGAGGTGTCCCTGGATCGCCTCCTGCTCGAGTTGCTGGCGGAGCTGTGGGGCCATCTCCTCGAAGCTCGGCGGCTCGGAGGTGCGCTTGTCCTCGACCAGGATGACGTGCCAGCCGAACTGGGTCTGCACCGGCTCCGCCGTGTAGGTGCCGGGCTCCAGCCCGAAGGCGGCCTCGGCGAAGGGCTCGACCATCTGCCCGAACTTGAAGTAGCCGAGGTCGCCGCCGCGTTCGCCCGTCGGCCCGGTCGACTTCTCCTTGGCGAGCTCGGCGAAGTCGGCGCCTCCGTCGAGTTCTTCGACGATTGCCGCGGCCTCCTCGGCGGACTCGACCAGGATGTGGCGCGCCTTGACCTCTTCGGCCGGGTTGGCCGCGAGGTAGTCGTCGTAGGCGGCCCGCACCGCTTCCTCGGTGACCGCCCGCTCGGCCAGGTTCTCCAGGTAGGCCTGGCGCAGCACGTCGTTGGCGATCGTCTGGATCTGCGCCTGCACTTCCGGCGCGTCGCGCAGCCCTGCCTGCTGCGCGGCCAGCAGGATAAGCTCCAGGTCGATGGTGCGCTCGATCATCGCCGGCATGTTGGACAGCGCCTGCATCTGCACGTTCTGCGGCAGGCGGCCGATCATCTCGAGCACGTCGGAGATGCGGATCTCGGCGCCGTTGACGACGGCGACGAGTTGATCTTCCTCGGCAGCGTCGGTCTGGCCGGCCTGATCGGTCTGGGCGGAGACGGGCGCCGACAGCGCGAGCAGCGCGGCCAACACGCAGGCCGCGAAGGGCGCCGTGGCGCGGCGAAGGATCGACATCTGGGAACTCCCGGGTCGGTGGGACGGTGCGAAACGGACGGTGGGCCGGCGCAATGCGGCAGCGTACGTCGCGGCGTACGTGCCGGCGGCCGGGCCTCGGAAAGCTGCCGCGCGCACCATACAGCAGCGTCGGGGACGCGCAAGCATGGCCGTCCGGCAGCGCGGGGGCCGAGTGCGGGCGCTCCGGAGCGTCCGCGGCCCCGCGCGCATGTGGCGCGGGCGAAGGGCCGTGGCAAGGCGCGGCGACCGCGCTTGCGTTGACACGTCCCGGCGCGACGCATATCTGTCGAGCGCGGGGCGCCGCCGTCGCACCAGGGGCCGTCTGCGCGGCCGGACCGCCCGCCGCCCTGTTCCGCGCAGCCCGCACGGCGCGCCAACCGAGGACTCCATTCCGGATGCTTCAAGCCCTCGCCAAGCGGTTCTTCGGCTCCGCCAACGATCGCTTCGTCAAGACGCTGCGCAAGCCCGTCGAGCAGATCAACGCGCTCGAGCCGCAGATGGAGCAGCTCGGCGATGCCGAGTTGGCGGCCAAGACGGCGGAGTTCCGCCAACGCCTGGAGCAGGGCGCCAAGCTGGACGACCTGCTGGTCGAGGCCTTCGCGGTGGTGCGCGAGGCGGCCAAGCGCACCCTTGGGCAACGCCACTTCGATGTGCAGCTCATCGGCGGCATGGTGCTGCACCAGGGCAAGATCGCCGAGATGAAGACCGGCGAAGGCAAGACCCTGGTCGCCACCCTGGCCGTCTACCTGAATGCGCTCGAGGGCAAGGGCGTCCATGTCGTCACGGTGAACGACTACCTGGCCCGCCGCGACAGCGAGTGGATGGGCCAGATCTACCGCTTCCTGGGGCTGGAGGTCGGCTGCATCGTGCACGGCCTGACCGACGCGGAGCGGCGCGCCGCCTACGCGGCCGACGTCACCTACGGCACCAACAACGAGTTCGGCTTCGACTACCTGCGCGACAACATGAAGTTCCGCCTGGAGGAGATGGTCCAGCGCGACTTCAACTTCGCCATCGTCGACGAGGTCGACTCGATCCTGATCGACGAGGCCCGCACGCCGCTGATCATCTCCGGTCCGGCCGAGGACTCCAGCGAGCTCTACAAGGCGGTCGACAAGGTGATCCCCCGCCTCGAGGAGGAGCACTGGGAAAAGGACGAGAAGGCGCGCGCCGTCACCCTGACCGAGGCGGGGCAGGAGCGGGTGGAGGAGTTGCTGCGCGAGCACGGGCTGATGGAGAGCGGCGGCCTCTACGACATCCACAACGTCGGCCTGCTGCACCACGTCAACCAGGCGCTGCGCGCCCACAAGCTGTTCGGCCGCGATACCGACTACATCGTCAAGGACGACAAGGTCGTCATCATCGACGAGTTCACCGGCCGCATGATGGAGGGCCGGCGCTACTCCGACGGCCTGCACCAGGCGCTGGAGGCCAAGGAGGGCGTCACCGTTCAGATGGAGAACCAGACCCTGGCCTCCATCACCTTCCAGAACCTGTTCCGCGGCTACCCCAAGCTGGCGGGCATGACCGGCACGGCCATGACCGAGGCGGAAGAGTTCCGGGAGATCTACAGCCTCGAGGTTATCGATATCCCGACCAACAAGCCGATCGCCCGCCTGGACGCCGACGACGAGGTCTATCGCACCGCGCGCGAAAAGTACGATGCGATCATCGCCCAAATCGAGGAGTGCCGTGCGCGCAAGCAGCCGGTGCTGGTCGGCACCGTGTCGATCGAGAAGTCCGAGTACCTCGCCGGCCTGCTGAAGAAGAATCGCATCCCGCACAATGTGCTGAACGCGCGCTACCACGAGCAGGAGGCCTACATCATCGCCCAGGCCGGCGCGCCCGGGGGGGTGACCATCGCCACCAACATGGCCGGCCGCGGCACCGACATCCAGCTCGGCGGCAACGTCGACATGCGGGTGCGTCAAGAGGCCGAGCCGATCGAGGACGAGGCCAAACGCGCCAAGAAGGTCGCGGAGATCGAGGCCGAGGTCGCGGCCAACCAGGAGGTGGTCAAGCAGGCCGGCGGCCTGTTCGTGCTGGCCACCGAGCGGCACGAGAGCCGGCGCATCGACAACCAGCTTCGCGGCCGTTCGGGCCGCCAGGGCGACCCAGGCGGCTCCAAGTTCTTCCTGTCCCTGGAAGACGACCTGATGCGCATCTTCGGCTCCGAGCGCATGGAGTCGATGCTCAAGCGCCTGGGTCTGGAAGAAGGCGAGGCGATCGTCCACCCCTGGGTCAACAAGGCCCTGGAGAAAGCGCAGTCGAAGGTCGAGGCGCGGAACTTCGAGATCCGCAAGAACCTGCTGAAGTTCGACAACGTCATGAACGACCAGCGCAAGGTCGTCTTCGAGCAGCGCAAGGAGCTGATGCGCGCCGCCGACGTGCAGGAGGCGGTCGGCGAGATGCGCCAGCAGGTGCTCGACGACCTGGTGACGCGCTGCATCCCCAAGGACGCCTATGCCGAGCAGTGGGACATCCATCAGCTCCACGAGGAGTGCCTGCGCCTGTTCGGCCTCGACCTGCCGGTCAAGGACTGGGCGGCGGAGGAGGGCATCGCCGACCAGGAGATCCGCGAGCGCCTGGGCAAGACGGTCGACGAGAAGATGGCGGCGAAGACCGCCAACCTGGGTCCGCAGCTCATGCGCACGGCGGAGAAGCACGTGCTGCTGACGGTGCTCGACAAGCAGTGGAAGGACCACCTGCTATCGCTCGACCACCTGCGCCAAGCCGTCGGCCTGCGCGCCTACGCCCAGCGCGATCCGCTCAACGAATACAAGCGCGAAGCCTTCGAGCTGTTCGAGGAGATGCTGGGCCAGGTGCGCGAGGAAACCGTCTCGATCCTGGCGCGCATCGAGATCCAGCCGCAGACCGCAGTCGAACAGCTCGCGCCGCGCCCCCAGCCGACGCGCACCACCGAGACCCGCCGCGACCCGGCCCTGGCCGGCGCCGGCGCCGAGCCGGAGATGGCAATGGCCGATGCCGAAGGAGGGGGTGCGGCTCTAGCGGAGGCGCCGCAGCGCCCGCCGCGCCAGGCCGCCGCCCAGGCCGACCCGAACGACCCGGCCACCTGGGGCAAGGTGCAGCGCAACGCCCCCTGCCCCTGCGGCTCCGGCAAGAAGTTCAAGCACTGCCACGGCAAGCTGAGCTGAGTTTCGCTCGGACGGGCGTCAGCCCCACAGCGTGGTCACGCCATAGGCCGACAGACGACGGTCGCGCGTCGCCACGCTCAGACCTCGGCGCCCCGCCTGCGCCACCAGCATACGGTCGAAGGGGTCGCCGTGCAGCCGCGGCAGCGCCGCCGCGGCGACCGCGTCCGCGGCGTCGATTTCGACAAGCCGAATTGCCTGTTGGTCGAGCTGGTCCAGTAAGTCGGGTGGCGAGTCCAGCTTGCCGGCACGACGCTTGATCTCGATTTCCCAAACGCTGGCGACACTGACGAATACTCCCGGCAGCTCCCGGATTGTGCGATCGAGGCTGGCCGGCAGCTTCGGGTCGCTGGCCAGCCACCAGACCACTGCGTGGCTGTCGAGCAGGATCAATCCTCGGAGTCCAGAAGAGGATCCGGGCCGTAGATCGCCTCCTCGATCTCCGGCATCGGCGCGTCGAAGTCCTCGGCCATCCAGATCTTGCCTTTCCAGGCGCCCGGCGTGCGGCGGACCTTGGCGGCGGCGGCCGGGACCAGCCGGGCGACCGGCTTGCCGGCGCGCGCGATGGTCACCTCCTCGCCGCGCTCGACTGCGTCGAGCAGGCGCGAGAGATGCGTCTTCGCCTGGTGAACGTTCATCAGGATGGCCATGGCAGGCTCCTTCCAGCCTAGCTAAGCCTAGCTAAGCTAACTTCCTTGCCGGCTCCCGCGCAACAGCGGCGCCGGGCAGCCGGACTTCGGCGCACAAGCCGCCCAATGACGAGTCCCCGAGGCCCAGGCTGCCGCCGTAGGCCGCCGCCAGCTCACCGGCGATGGTCAGGCCCAGACCGCTGCCCGGCGCGCGCTCGTCCAGGCGCACGCCGGCGCCCAGCACCTCGGCCCGCCGTTCCGCCGGGATCCCGGGGCCGTCGTCCTCGACGCGCAGCACCAGGGTGCCGGACTCGTCGCGCAGCGCGACGCGAACCTCGCAGCGCGCCCACTTGGCGGCATTGTCGAGCAGGTTGCCGGCAATCTCCTCCAGGTCGGCGCGCGCACCGAGGAAGACGGCTCCCGGCTCCAGCGAGAGCGACCAGCGCAGCTCGCGCCCGGCCAGGCGCGCCACCACCTCGATCAGCTTGTCGAGTGTCTCCGCCGCCGGCACGCGGGTGCGCAGCCCCGGGGCTGCGCCGCCGGTTCGGGCGCGCGCCAGGTGGCGGTCGAGCAGGCGGCGCGCCGCCGCCAGCTCCTCGCCCAGCCGCGCCGCGGCTTCGGGATCGCTGCTCCGCAGTCCCTCCGCCTCGTTGGCGGCGACCGCCAGGCGGGTCTTCAGGGCGTGCGCCATGTCGGCGGCCTGGCGCCGGCCCGCCTCGGCCATGCGGCGGTTGCTCGCCAGCACGGCGTCCAGCTCGCGCGCCAGCGGCGCCACCTCCGCCGGCCAGCCGGTCCCGACCGCCTGCGCCTGCCCCTCGGCGATGCGCGCGACGGCCCGGCGGAGCCCCTCCAGCGGACGCAGGCCGGCGGTCACCTGCAGCCAGGCGGCGACCAGCAGTCCGGCGGCAAGCATCGCCAGGGACGCGGCCAGGGTGACGATCGCCGGCCGCACCACCTCGGTCACCGCGGTCCGGTCGACAGCGACGGCGACGCGCACGCGCGCGTCAAGGCCGGCGGGAACGACAGCGCGCTCGACGACCACCACCGGCGCGCCGTCCGGGCCTGCGCCGCCGTGCCGATGGAGCTGCCCGTCCAGCAGCGCGTCGTCGGGCAGGGCCAGCGTTCGGTCCCACAGCGAGCGGGAGCGGGCCAGGGCGGCGCCGTCCGGCCCGGCCACCTGCCAGTAGCGCCCGGAGTAGGGCCGGGCGAACTCCGGCGCGGCGGGGCGCGGCGCGACCGTCAAGCTGCCGTCGGGCGCGACCTGCAGGGCGGCGACCAGTCGGTCGATCTCGGCCTCCAACCGGTCGTAGACCTGCGCCTCGACGGCCCGGGTCAGCAGCCAGGCGATCAGCAGGCCGGAAAGCAGCAGGGCCAGGCCGATCCACAAGCCGGCGCCGACCAGCAACCGCCGGCGCAGGGAGCCGCCCGCTGTGTCGGGCGCAGCGCCGGCCGAAGGTTCAGTCGAAGGCATGCGGATCCAGGCGGTAGCCGAGACCGCGCTCGGTGACGATCAGGTCCCGCCCCAGCTTGCGGCGCAGGCGCCCGACGAAGACCTCCAGCGTGTTGCTGTCGCGGTCGAAGTCCTGGGCGTAGACGTGCTCGGTCAGCTCGCTGCGGCTGACGGTGTGGCCGGCACGGTGTGCCAGGTAGGCCAGCACCTTGTATTCGTGCGCCGTGAGCGGCACCGGCACGCCCTCGCGGCTGACTTGGTTGCGGCGCAGGTCGATCTCCACCGGGCCGAAGCGCAGCAGGTCGCTCGCCCGGCCGCCGGCGCGTCGCAGGATGGCGCGCAGGCGCGCCAGCAGTTCCTCCATGCGGAAGGGCTTGGCCAAGTAGTCGTCGGCGCCGGCGTCGATGCCCTCGACCTTCTCGTGCCAGCCGTCGCGCGCGGTCAGCACCAGCACCGGCACGGCGACGCCCTCGGCGCGCCAGGCGCGCAGCACCGACAGCCCGTCGCGCTGCGGCAGGCCGAGGTCCAGCACCACGGCGTCGTAGGGCTCGGTCTCGCCGAGGAACTTGGCCTCTTCGCCGTCCGCGGCGCCGTCGACGGCATGGCCGGCGGCCTGCAGCGCCTGCGCGAGCTGGCGGGCCAGGCGGGCGTCGTCCTCGACCACAAGGATGCGCATTACTCGGATCGCCTCCGCAGGACCCGCTCCAGCGCGTCGCCTTCCAGCTCCAGCAACTCGGCCGAGGCGGCGTCGAACAGCGCCTCGACGACCTGGCCGTCGGGGCCCAGCAGGGTCAGTTCGTAGACCCAGCGGCCGTCCTCGCGCTCCAGCTCGGCCTCGATCATGCGTCCGTCCAGCAGCTCGCGCGCCCGCGCCAGTATGGCGTCGAGCGGCAGCACCTCGCCACGCTCGAGCGCCGCACGGGCGCGCTCCTGGTCGCGGCCGTCGTAGTCGTCGTCGTGCTCTTCGCCACGGTCCGCGTCGCGCTCGTAGCGGCCTTCGTCCGCCGCCGCCAGGGGCGCGGCCGCCGCCGAGAGCAGGGCGGCGAGCAGCAAGTAGGAGAGGTGTCGCATCGTGCGCATCTAGCCCTGACGAAGCTGAACGCAGCCTGAACGGCGGCTTCAGGGCCGGTTCAGGCGGCCCCTGGCAGTCTCCCCGGCAGATCGGGCGGACGCTGCCGTCGCGCCCGGCGAACCCGAAGCGAGCAAAGGAGACACGACCATGGTTTTCAAGCGTATCTGGCAGGCCGGCGTCGCCACCATCCTGATCGGCGCCACTGCCGGCACCGTCGCCCTGGCGGCCGACAGCCTCTCGCGGGCGCCCGGCGCAACCGACGTCGGCGCCGTCCAACTCGCCAGCGACGACGACCGCCGCAGCGGCGACGACCGTTCCTCCGGAAGCGACAGCGGGCCGTCGATCGGCGTCGAGGGTGCCGTCGCCGCGGTGACCGCCGCCGGCTACACCGACGTCCGCGAGGTCGAGCGCGAGGGCCCGGACTACGAGGTCAAGGCACGCGACGCCGACGGCCGCCTCTGGGAGATCTACGTCGACGCCCGAACCGGCGAGATCGTCGACCGCGAGCGCGACTGAGGACGGCAAGCCAAAAGGGGGGGCTGCGGCCCCCCTTACGCCGAGACTGGAGGACACGATCGATGACCGCGAAGCTCGATACGGTGAAGGTCTGGGACCCGCTGGTTCGGTTCCTGCACTGGGGCCTGGCGGCCAGCGTGCTGCTCGCCTATGCCTCCGGCGAGGAGGCGATGACGCTGCACTATTGGGCCGGCCTCGCCGCGCTCGGCATGGTGACGATGCGCATCCTCTGGGGCCTGGTCGGCCCGCGGCACGCCCGCTTCGCGGACTTCGTGCCGACGCCGGGCGAACTGGGGCACTACCTGCGCGATCTGCTGGCCGGCCGGGCCCGGCACTACAGGGGCCACAACCCGCTGGGCAGCATCATGATCCTCGCGCTGCTGCTGACGGTGCTGGCGACGGTGGCGAGCGGGCTGGCGAGCTGGACCGGGCTGCTGGGCCACGAAGCCGGCGAAGAGCTGCACGAGCTGTTGGCCAATGGCATCCTGGTGCTGGTCGCCCTTCATGTCGGCGGCGTTCTGTTGGCCTCTCTCCTCGAGAAGCAGAATCTCGTCCGCGCCATGATCACCGGCCGCAAGCGGATGGAGAGCTGATCGCTCCATGCCGCCCGGCGCGAAGGCGGCCTGTGCCCGGCGGTTCCGGCCGCCGGGCCGTCCGCGTTCGGCCACCACGCAGCCGGCGCACACCCGGCGCGCTTGACGCGCCCGTCGGCAGGGCGTATCGGCGCTGGCCATGCGCACGCTCTATCACCTTCCCCTCGATCCCGGCTGCCGCAAGATCCGCCTGCTCCTGCGCGAGAAGGGCATCGAGGTCGAGCTCAAGGCCGAGAAGGTCTGGGAGCGGCGCGAGCAGTTCCTGCGCCTCAACCCGGCCGGCGAGGTGCCGGTCCTGGTCGAGGCGGACGGCAGCGTCATCCCCGACGCCTGGGTGCTGGCCGAGTACCTGAACGACGCCTATGCCGACGTCGGCGACGACCTGATGGGCAAGACGGCGCTCGACCGCGCCGAGGTGCGCCGGCTGGTCGCCTGGTTCGACCGCAAGTTCGCGCGCGAGGTCTCCGACCTGCTGATCGAGGAGAAGGTGATGAAGCGCTTTCTCGGGATCGGCACGCCGGACTCCAGCGCCATCCGCGCCGCCAACCAGAACATCCACTACCACCTCGACTACATCGGCTGGCTGAGCGACCGGCGCAACTGGCTGGCCGGCGAAACGCTCAGCCTCGCCGACTTCGCCGCGGCCGCCCACCTTTCCTGCCTCGACTACCTGGATTGCGTGCCCTGGGACCAGCATCAGGGCGCGCGCGACTGGTACGCGCGCATCAAGTCGCGCCCCTCCATGCGTCCCCTGCTGGCCGATTTGATTCCCGGGTTCCCGCCGCCGGCCCATTACGCCGACCTGGATTTCTGAAAGACGGCCCCGGGCCGCTCTCGATGCTCCGTTGGGTGCGCCGCGGAGACTTCGCCTGACGCGACAATTGCCAGGTGTCGGCGCAACCCTCGGTCTCTTGCGCGCATAGGGCGTGCTCCGCAGTCTTCCCTCGATCCTCGGTCGATGGGAGACGCCGGGTGCAAGAGATCCAGCGGCGCTACCTGCACACTACGCTGGTCAGCCGCAACGTCACGGTCGGCGGCCGGCGCACCTCGTTGCGGCTGGAGCCGGAGATGTGGGACGCGCTGGACGAGATCGCCGAGCGCGAGGCGGTGACGCTGTCCGAGATCTGCACCCGGATCGACCGGGCGCGCCGGCGCGGCGCCTCGTCGCTGACCGCGGCGGTGCGCGTCTTCGTGCTCAGCTACTTCCGCGCCGCCGCCACCGAAGAGGGTCACCGCCGCGCGGCGACCCTGGCCATTCGCTAGCCGCGCCCGTGCGGCGGCCCGGGATCGGCCCTGTCGCCGGCCGGCCGCTCGACCGTATCCAGCGCCTCGGCCAGGCGAGCCCTGGCGCTGCCCGGCCGCATGGGCTGCGGCTGGGTTTCGTGCGGCGTCCAGGCGGTCAGGTAGAGCACCTGGAAGGTCAGCGGAATCCGTCCGTCGGGCTGGGCGAAGCGTTCGGCATAGCGCTCGGCGGCGCGCGCGAAGAGCGCCGCCGGCGTGCCGCTGCGTCGACGCTCGCGCACGGCGTTGGCCTCGCCCATGCCGCGCAGCTCGCGCATCAGCGCCAGCGGGTCGGCGTAGGTCACGGTGATCGTGTCGCTGTCGACCACCGGCAAGGCGAAGCCGGCGCGCTGCAGCAGGCCGCCGCAGTCGCGCACCTCGGCGAAGGGGCTGATCCGGGGAGAAAGGCCGCCGGACAGCTCGGTCTCCGCCTCCATCAGCGCCACCCGCAGCTCGTGCAGGCTGTCGCCGCCCAGCAGCGCGCCGAGGAACAGCCCGTCCGGCTTCAGGCACCGGTTCACCTGGATCAGGGTTCCCGGCAGGTCGTTGACCCAGTGCAGGCTGAGCACCGACAGCGCCAGGTCGAAGCTGTCCGGTGCGAAGGGCAGTGCCTCCTCGTCGGCGACCAGCGTCGGGCGACCGTTGGCCGCCGCGCGGCGCGCCATGGCCGGCGAGAGGTCGGCTTGGACCAGCGTGCCGACGCCGCCGACTTCGGGCAGCAGTTCGGCCACGGTGCCGCCGTGGCAGCCGAGGTCGAGCGCCCGCTCGAAGCGCCAGGTGACGTCGCGCAGGCGGTCGAGCAGGCGGCCGGCCACCGCGCGCTTCAGGAAGTCGTGCTGCGGCCAGCGCGCGGCGGCGCGTTCTCTGTGCGCCCGGACGGCGGCCCGGTCAAAGACAAGCATGCTGTCGCTCATGACCGCCCATATGGCCCGGCGGCGCTGCCCGGTCCAGCGCCGTGGCGCGCCGAGGAGCGCCCGGACCGATGAGCGAGGCCGCCGCCCCTGTGCGCCGCGCCGCCGCCTGGGCGCTGCAGGCCGGCCGCCTGGTGCTGGACGCCTTGCTGCCGCCGCGCTGCCTGGTGACCCACGAGCCGGTCGACCGGCCGGGTCAGCTCAGCCCGGCCGCCTGGCAGGCGATCGACTTCATCGAGCCGCCGCTGTGCGCCTGCTGCGGCGTGCCCTTCGAGGTCGACCTCGGGTCCGACACCCTGTGCGGCGCCTGCGCCAAGCATGCGCCAGCCTTCCGGCGGGCGCGCGCCGTGATGCGCTACGACGAGGGCGCGCGGCCCCTCGTCCTGCGCTTCAAGCATGCCGACCGCACCGAGGCCGCACCCGCCTTCGCCCGCTGGATGGCCCGCTCCGGGGCGCCGCTGCTGGCCGACTGCGAGCTGATCGCGCCGGTGCCGCTGCACCGCTGGCGCCTGCTGCGCCGCCGCTACAACCAGGCGGCGCTGCTGGCGCTGCAGCTCGGGCGCCTGTCCGGCAAGCCGGTGGTGCCGGACCTGTTGCTGCGCCGGCGCAACACGCCGAGCCAGGGCCGCCTCAGCCGCAGCCAGCGGGCGCTCAACGTGCGCGGCGCCTTCGCCCTGGCGCCGCGCTACAAGGGCCAGGTCGCCGGCAAGCGCGTGCTGCTGGTCGACGACGTGCTGACCACCGGCGCCACCCTGGAAGCTTGCGCGCGCACCCTGACGCGCGCCGGCGCCGCGGAGGTGGACGTCCTGGTTCTCGCTCGCGTGGTCCGGCCGCTGCAGGTCTGAGAACCCGTTCGAAAACGGGCCTCTCGGCTCGTTTTCTGCGCTGGTCCGTCCCGCACCCCCACCCGGCCGCCGCCGGCTACTCCGCCGTGCCGAAGCAGGCGCTGGCGGCGTAGGCGTTGTTGGCCGGGTCGATGTCGCGGGCGATCGCGGTGATGGCGCAGTAGGCGGAGGCGACCGACCCCTCCTGCCAGCCCGGCCAATAGCTCCAGGTATCGCCAGCGCAATAGAAGCGGCTGCCCTTGGCGAAGGTGGTGATCTGCTCGTAGACCTCCGGGTCCTCCAGCGCCGTGTCGGAGGCCCAGCCGCCGACCTGGTACGGCATGTACTGCCAGGCGATGGACATGCCGTGCTCGAGCTGATCGACCCCGTCGGGATGCAGCCGGCCGAAGCCCTCGCGCGCCGCGGAAAGCCGTTCGGCCTGATCGAGCTTGGCGAACTCGACGGCCATCGTGCCGCGGTTGTAGGCGCCGGTCAGCACGCCGGTGCGCGCGGTGAAATCCTCGGAGGGGTACCAGACCTGGCCGATCGTGTCGGTGGTCCAGGAGATGCCGCCGTAGATCTCGTCCTGGGTCTCCCAGAAGCGGGTGCGGCCCTGCCAGCCTACCTTGATCGCCGGCGTGAAGAGGTTGGAGGTGACGCCGTCGCCCCAGTCGTCGGTCGGCACGAAGGCCTGCAGCCCTTCGAGGAAGGCCGGCGGAATCGCGGTGCCCGTGGCGTCCTGCAGGACGCCGGCGAGGCCCTTGGGGTTCATCGTCGAGACGCAGTAGTCGAACTCGGCCCCACCCCCGGGAAGGCCGGCCGCTCGCACCCGCACGCCCTCCGGCCCGGCTGCGATCTCCTCCACGGGTGCCTGGAGCACGACAAGGTCGCCGACCTTGGGGCTGCGCCCGCTCACTCTCTGCGCACGCCCCTCGGGTAGGGCGCCGGGCGGTACGTCCTGCAGCAGGAGCTGCTGCCAGATGCGGTCCATGCCGCCGACCGGCTGCATCAGCGAGGGCTGCCAGTCGATGTTGAAGCGGTTGAACAGGAAGGAGCCTGGGCTGAGCTCGGGATTGGCGTCGGCGTCGCCGACGAACTGCGAGTTCAGGATGGGGTCGAGGGCGATGCGCGCGCGCGTCGCTCCGCCGTCGCGCCAGCCGCCGGGCAGGCTCTCGAACCCGAGGCGGCGCGACATCTCGTCGATGACGAGGGTGCAGGGGTCGCCGGAGTCGGGCTGCCGCAGGTCGCCGAACAGGTGGTAGAGATTGGCGAGCTGGCGCGCCTCGCCACCCTGCAGCTTGCAGGCCTCGGCGACCACCTGGGCCATCATGTCCGCCATCTCGGCATAGAGGCTGTAGGTGACCTGGCCGAAGGCGACCGGCGCGCCGCCGTTGAAGGTCTCGCTTTGCAGCAGGTTCGACATCGACTGGAAGATGTAGGGCTCCATCTCCACGCCGATCTCCTGGCACAGCGCGATCAGATTGACGTGGTTGGACGGGATGCGCCCCGGTCCGGCGTTCAGGAACAGCTCCACGGGATTGCCGCTGCCGGCCCAATCCGGGTCGGCGAACGTACAGGTCTGCAGCCCCGCCGCCGGACTGTCGGGCCGTTCGCCGTAGCTGTCGACGTACATGGCCGGGAACAGCCGCTCCGGGTTGTAGGTCTCGAACCACCAGTCCCTGTAGGCCTGGTCGGAGGGCCGGGCGGTCAGGCTGCGTCCGCCGTAGCGCGCATCCGCCTCGATCACCGTGACCCGGAATCCGGCGTTGGCCAGCACGTAGGCGGCGGTCAGGCCGGCAACGCCGGCACCGACAATGGCGACGCTGCGGCCGTCGCCGAAGTCCGGCGGCAGGTCGGGGCGCGTCGTGACGTAGTCGGCCCGGGCCGGCTTGAATCCGGACCAGAGGGCGGGAGCTGCGGCGGCGCCGGCGAAGGCGGCCATGCCGCGCAGCACGCTGCGCCGGGAGACGGGAAGACGGCGGATCGACATGGCAGGCCTCCATTACTTTTTTGCGAATATGTTAACGTGTATTGCTATTTCAGGTAGCATTTTTGCGCAAGCTTTCGGAGGCGGCAAGGGGAAATCGCACGACGCACGGCGTTGGCTTGGCGGGCTGCGGATGCCGACTCCGCGCCCGACTTGTGACCGGCCTCACGGATTGCCGTCAATGCGCCTGTGACGGGCCGCTCTCCTGACAATCGCAGTGCGAGCCCATATGATGGTCACGCACGGCCGGCACTCTGGAGGCTCCATGCCGAAGATCGAGGTCTATTCCAGCCTGTTCTGCCCCTTCTGCTACCGCGCCAAGAAGCTGCTGAAGCAGAAGGACCAGGACTTCGAGGAGATCGACGTGATGGCCGCACCCGCGCGCAAGCGCGAGATGGTCGAGCGTGCCGGCGGCCGCACCTCCGTGCCGCAGATCTTCATTGATGGCCGGCACGTCGGCGGCTGCGACGAGCTCTATGCGCTGGAGGCGGAGGGCAGGCTCGACCCGCTGCTCCAGGGGCGGGCCTCGTGAGCGTTTTTACCGCAGCCTGCGTCCAGCTCACCTCGGGCCCCGAGGTGATGCCCAACATCGCCGCGGCCTCGGAGCTGATCGCCGAGGCGGCGGGCCTGGGGGCGCACTTCGTCGGCACGCCGGAGAACACCACCCAGGTCGAGGGCGACAAGGCGCGCATGCTGGCCGAGGCGCGGCCGGAGGAGACGCATGCCGCCGTCCCGGCGTTCCGCGAGCTGGCGGCGCAGCATGGGATCTGGCTGCTGATCGGCTCTCTGACGATCAAGCTGTCCGAAGAGCAGTGCGCCAACCGTTCGCTGCTGTTCGCGCCGGACGGACGGATCGCCGCACGCTACGACAAGATCCACATGTTCGACGTCGACATTCCCGACGGCCAGTCCTACCGCGAGTCGGCGACCTTCCGGCCCGGCGCCCGGGCGGTGCTGGCCGGGCTGCCCTGGGGTACGCTGGGCATGACGGTCTGCTACGACCTGCGCTTTCCCCGGCTCTACCGAAGCCTGGCCCAGGCCGGCGCCGGCATCCTGAGCGTGCCGGCGGCCTTCACCCAGTTCACCGGGCAGGCGCACTGGCACGTGCTGCTGCGCGCCCGGGCGATCGAGACCGGCTGCTTCGTCATCGCCCCGGCGCAGTGCGGCGAGCACGCCGGCAAGCGACGGACCTACGGCCACTCCCTGATCGTCGCGCCCTGGGGCGAGGTACTGGCCGACGGCGGCGAGGCGCCCGGCGTCACCCTGGCCGAGATCGACATGGCCAGGGTCGCCGAGGCGCGCCGCATGGTCCCCTCGCTCACCCACGACCGCGACTTCGCGGTGCCGACGGCCGAGGCCCAACGCGACGCCGGCGAGTAGCCCGGTGCTCTTCCCCGAGCAGCTCGCTCCGATCCGCGAGTTCGTCCGCGGGCTCGGGATCGGCTGCGCGATCGGTGCGGTGCCGGACGACAGCTTCCTGCCGGGCGTCGCCATCGCGGCCGGCGAGCTGGTCTACGACGAGGCGACGCTCGGCTCGCCGGGCGACCTGCTGCACGAGGCCGGACACATCGCTCTGGTGCCGGCGCGCTTCCGCCCGCTGCTGGACGACGACGTGGACGCCGCCATCGCGTGCCTCGCCGCCGGGGCCGCGCCGGACGGCATCGCGCCGGCCAGCGAGGTCGAGCGGGAGATGCTGGCCAAGACCGAGATCATGGCGATCGCCTGGTCCTACGCCGCTGCCCGCGGAACCGACACGCTGCTGGACTGCGTCTTCTGGCCAGGCACCTACCGCATGCCGGCCGGCCAGAGCCCAGAGGCGCTGGTGCAGCAGCTCGAACTCGGCTTCTTCCCCGGCATCCAGTGGCTCGCCCGCTTCGGCTTCTGTGCCGCCCCGCCGCCCTTCGGCGATCCGGCCGAGCCGGCGCCGTTTCCGCAGATGAAGCGCTGGCTGGCGGGCTAAGCCTCGCGCCGGGCCGAGATGCGCTGAACACAGGCCGGCTTCGGGCTGGTGACCTCCAGATCCTCGTAGGCGAGGACGCGCAGGTGGCCGCGCACCGTCTCCAGCAGCTCGCCGGGGCGCAGCAGGAAGTCAGGGTTGCTCGGCTTGCCGAAGCGCTCGTTGCCGGCGGCGAAGGTCTCGTAGAGCAGCCAGCCGCCGGGGGCCACGGCGGAGACCAGGTGCGGCAGTAGCGGACGGTGCAGGTAGTTCGTCACCACCACGGCGGCGAAGCGGCGCCCGGCCAGCGGGAAGGCGCGGCCCTCCTCCAGGTCGGCCTCCAGGCGCTCCAGCCCGGCCCGTTTCCCCAGGTCCTGCAGGGCGGAGAGATCGCGGTCGACGGCGGTCACCGGGTGGCTGCGGGCCAGGAACAGGCGGACGTGCCGGCCGCCGCCGCAGGCGAGGTCGAGCACGGCCCCGCCGCGCGGCACCAGGGGCGCGAAGCGGCAGATCCAGGCCGAGGGCTGCGCGAGGCTGCGATGCGGATCGGGCATGGCGCGTACGGACCGTCCGTGTTGCCGATTGATTAAGGGTCGATATGTATGTTCTTAGCAATCGGACTCAGCGAGTGCCAAACGGCACTGTGCCGCAGGATCGGGGTGGTCGCGCATGATCAAGTACGCTTTGCGCTGCGCGAAGGCGCACGACTTCGAAGGCTGGTTCCGCAATTCCGCGGCGTTCGACGCCCAGGCGGCCGCCGGCGATCTCGCCTGCCCGCAGTGCGGCTCGCGCAAGGTCGGCAAGGCGATCATGGCGCCGCGACTGGCCAAGGCATCGGGCGGGACCGACGCGACCGACACGGTGAGCTTGGCCGCCCCCAAGCCGGCCCAGGCCGAACTGCGCACCAAGCTGCTTGAGCTGCGCCGCGCCGTCGAGGCCACCTGCGAGGACGTCGGCCCCGACTTCGCCGAGGAGGCGCGCAAGATCCACTACGGCGAAGCCGAAGCGCGCGGCATCTACGGGCAAGCCAGCCGCGAGGAGGCGGAGGCGCTGACGGACGAGGGCGTGGCTTTCTCGCCGCTGCCCTGGGTGGCGCGCGGCGACGCCTGAATCGAGCGGAGCCGGGGCGCCTCCCCCTTGCCCCGCGATCAAAATTTCTTTGTACGCATATGGGTTTAGCGTGAGCGGTTAAGCTCTCGTTAAGCCATGTCGGGATAGTAGTCCGTATCGCTTCGCCCCGCACAGGTAGCAGCGGTCTTCGTCGTGTCCCTGCGCGCGGGGCTGTCGGAAGCGGCGCGGGAGTCGCCGCTGCGCCGACGCGCGGCACGGGGCGAGCGGAGCTTGGGGGGCAAGCCATTCACGCCGAGGCGAACGTCCAGGACATCCTCTGGCTGACCATCTGCGCCGTGCTGGTGCTGATGATGCAGGGCGGTTTCGCGTGTCTGGAATCCGGCCTGGTGCGCGCGAAGAACACCATCAACGTGGTGGTCAAGAACGTCGTCGACATTTCTCTGACGGGTCTGCTGTTCTGGCTGTTCGGCTTCGCGCTGATGTTCGGGCCCAGCCTCGGCGGCTGGATCGGCTTCGGCGACTTCGCGCCCGACGGCACGCTCGGCCCCTGGCTGCTGGCCTTCTTCTTCTTCCAACTCGTCTTCTGCGGCACCGCGGTAACCATCGTCTCCGGCGCGGTGGCCGAGCGGACCCGCTTTTCCGGCTACCTGGTGATCGCTGCCCTAGTCGCCGGTCTGATCTATCCGCTCTACGGCCACTGGGCCTGGGGCGGCATCGTCAACGAGGGCCGCGGCTGGCTCGCCGCCGCCGGCTTCATCGACTTCGCCGGCTCGACCGTGGTGCACTCGATCGGCGGCTGGGTGGCGCTGGCCGCCGTGCTGGTGATCGGTCCGCGCATCGGCCGCTTCGGGCCGGGGGGCAAGCCGGTCGAGGGCCACAATCTGCCGCTGTCGATGCTCGGCGTGCTGCTGCTCTGGGTCGGCTGGTTCGGCTTCAACGCCGGCTCCACACTGGCGCTCGAGCCGGCGATCGCCGGCATCGCCGTCAACACCGTGCTGGGGCCGGTCGGCGGCTGTCTGCTGGCGATGGCCTGGTCCTGGCGGCGCAACGGACGGCCCACCGTGCAGGACATGATGGACGGCATCCTGGCCGGCCTGGTCGCGATCACCGCGGGCGCCCACACGCTGGCCCCCGCCGAAGCGCTGCTGGTCGGCGCCCTGGGCGGCGGCGCCTGCCTGGCCGCCGTCGCCCTGTTGGAGCGGCTGCAGATCGACGACGCCGTCCACGCGGTGCCCGTGCACCTGGCCGCCGGGATCTGGGGCACCCTGGCGGTGGCACTGTTCGGCGAGCTCTCCGACTTCGGCGGCGCCGGCCGGCTCGAGCAACTCGGCATCCAGGCCCTCGGCGTGGCGATGGCCGGCGCCCTCGCCTTCGGTGTCGCCTTCCCGCTGCTCTGGCTGACCGACCGGCTGTGGCCGCTGCGGGTGTCCCGGCACGACGAGCTGACCGGGCTGAACATCACCGAGCACGGCGCCAGCTCGGCGCTGACCAGCCTGCTGGAGCAGATGGACCGCCAGTCCACCTCGGGGGACTTCGCCCGAAACGTGCCGGTGGACGAAGGCACCGAGGCCGGCGAGATCGCCGCCCAGTACAACATGGTGCTGGAGAAGTTCCGCACCGAAACCTCGCAGCGCGAGCAGGCGGTGCGCGCCTTCCGGAAGGCGAAGGAGCAGGCGGAGAGCGCCAACGCCGCCAAGTCCCACTTCCTGGCCTCGATGAGCCACGAGCTGCGCACCCCGCTGAACGCGGTGATCGGCTTTTCCGAGGTGATGCGCGAGCAGACCTTCGGGCCGCTCGGCAACCGCCGCTACCAGGAGTACGTCGGCGACATCCACGGCAGCGCCAACCACCTGCTGAGCCTGATCAACGACCTGCTCGACCTCTCGAAGATCGAGGCCAACAAGTACCAGCTCCAGGACGAGGAGCTGGATCTGGCGGAGCTTCTGGACTCCGCCGTGCGCCTGGTCACGCCGCTGGCCGAGCGCAAGGGGCTGACGGTGCGGCTGGAGCTACCGGACAGCCTGCCGGCGGTACGCGCCGACGAGCGGGCGCTACGCCAGATCCTCCTGAACCTGCTGTCGAACGCCTGCAAGTTCACCGACACGGGCGGCGAGGTCAGGCTGGCGGCCGAGCGCGAGGCCGACGGTCGGATCGCCCTGAAGGTCGAGGACACCGGGATCGGGATGAGCCGGGCCGAGATCCGCCAGGCACTGGAGCCCTTCGTCCAGGTCGACAGCCGGACCCGTCGGACCGACCAGGGCACCGGCCTCGGCCTGCCCCTGGCCAAGTCGCTGGTCGAGCTGCACGGCGGCACCTTCGTGATGACCTCCCAGGTCGGCCAGGGGACCCGCGTGGCGATCCGCCTGCCGCTGGAGCGCATCGTGGCGGACGACGACTCCGCACCGTGCGAGCTCGTCGCCGAAGCCGGCGTCGCCTGAGCCCCCGAATCCCTTAGCCGATGGATCCCTGAACCCTCGGGTGCCCAAGCCCTGGGGTGCCCGAGCCCTGGGGTGCCCGAGCCCTCGGGTGCCCGAGCCGATGGGTCAAAGGGCCTTGAGCAGCAACGCCCAATCGGCGGTCGGGCCGTTCGGCCAGGGGGAGATCGGCCGCCGCGCCACCTCGCGGTAGCCGCGGGACCGGTAGAGGGCCTCGGCGACGCGGTTGTCGCAGTCGACGATCAGGCTGACGAAGCGGGCGCCGCCGGCGCGAGCTAGCACCTCGGCCTGGGCGAGCAGGCGGCCGCCCAGGCCGCGGCCCTGGTGCGGCGGCAACACGGCGAGGGCATTGAGGTACCAGGTGCCGGGGGCACCGGCCTCCGCGGCCAGACGCTCCGCCTCGGCCTCCAGGGCGACCAGCGGGCGCAGCGGCGCCGGCAGCGCGCTCGGCTCGCCGGCGTCGTACGGGACCGCCTGGCGCATGCCCAGGAGCATGCCGGCCACCTCCCTCGCCGGCGCCGCCGCCGCGCTAGGCGATACGGCGTGCAGGCTCTCCGGCGTCTCCGCCTCGATCACCACGGCCTTGGTGTAGGAGAAGCCACCTTCGGCCCGCCGGGCCCGTGCGACCCCGACCTCGAACGGGGTGCAGCCCTCGAAGGCCGGGTCGTCGCCGGCGGCCTTGCGCCAGAGGTGCATCGGCAGGCCCTCGCCCGCCAGGTTGATCAGGTGCGCCAGGACGGTCGCATCGCCTGGCTGGGCGGCGCGGAAGGGCGGCAGCAGGGCGACGCCGAAGCGCGCCATGTCGCGCTCGGCCGTGCCGCTGCGCCCGGCGCCCGCGCTCGGCGCGCCTCGGGAGCGGCCGTCGTCGGCCGGGGCCGTCGCGAAGGGCACCACGATGGGATCGCCTGCGGGGGGACGTCGTTCCGCTGCCATGTCCGCCTCCTCGGCGCCGCTTCGCCCGCCCGGTGCGGGGTGCGCGACGTCCGTTCGTGTCCGGACATCCCTACAATTCGCCTCAAATACTTTCTGTGGCGGCGGTCACACGGGCGAGCCCGGAGAGGCCGCGCGTGTGACCGAGGTCACAGACGGCGGAGGCTACGGCCGTGCGCCGTAGCGGAGCAGGGCTTGGCCGTGGCGCCTCAGCCAGGCCTTGGTCCAGCCGGGTTCCTCGCTCAGCGCGTCGCACAGGCGCCAGAAGGCGGGCGAGTGGTCGAGGTGGGCGAGGTGCGCGACCTCGTGCGCGACCACGTAGTCGAGCACCGGCAGCGGCGCGAAGACCAGCCGCCAGGAGAAGTTCAGGTCGCCGCGGTGCGAGCAGCTTCCCCAGCGGCTCCTGGTGTCGCGCAGAGTGATGCGGCCGAGCGGACGCGGCGCGCTGACCGACCGAAGCGCCTCCTCCCGGATTTCCCGCGCGGCCGGGCCGCCGAAGGTGCGGTCGAACAGGTCGCCGAGGCTGCTTCGGCGGGCTTCCGCGACATGCCGAGCGCTTGGGTCACCGCCATCCAGCAGGTCCGGGAGGCGTTCCGCCTTGGCGCGGGCGCGGGCGGCGATCTCGCGCCGGGCCGTGGCGATCAGGTGGTCGGTGACGCGCCGCGGCAGGTGTTCCGCCGCACCGCCGACCCACAGGATGCCGTGTTCCGCCCAGGCCGGCCGGCGGCTCCAGTCGGCGTGCTTGATCAGGTGCGCGTCGCCCAGGATCGGGATTTGCGCACCGTCGGCGAAGGGCACGGCGGCGGGCAGGCGATCCAACCGGGCGGCGATCCAGCCGCGGCTGCGCTCGACGAAGGCCAGCCCTTCGGCCAGGTCCACGCCCGGCGGCAGGGTCAGCGCCACGCCGTCGCCACCGTCGGGCGCGGCCCCCGGCGCCATGCGCAGGGTCAGCCGCCGGGCACGCGGATTGATCCGCACGGCGACCGGCACGGCGCGGCCCTCGACCTCGACGGTGGGCGGATCCTCGGCGGCTTTCAGCAGGGCGCGGGGCGATCGCATGGCCGCGATCATAGCAAGAACGGTCCCGAGTCGCGCCACCGGACCGCACGGGCAGGGCCACCGAGCCGCGCCGGTCGCCGCCTTCGGCTAACCCGCCTGCTTGCGGCGCAGGCGCGGCCCGCCGTGGACGTGCTCGGCCATCTCGGCCGGCGCCCCGGGCTTGGCCGGGCGGGGCGCGAAGCGCCCCATGGACAGGGTGCGGTCGTACATCACCAGCGCTCCGGCGATGCCGACGTTGACGCAGAACTTGGTCGGGATCTTGACCAGGAAGTCGCAGCGGTCCTGCAGCTCCGGCGAGAGGCTGCCGCGCTCCGGCCCCAGCACGTAGGCGGCGGCCTGGGGATGCCGGAAGCTGGGCAATTCGACCGCCGCGTCGGTCAACTCGACGCCGACGAGCCGGCAGCCGCGCGGAAGCTGCATCTCCGCCAGCGAGTCCCAGACGTAGAGCGGCAGGTGCTGGGCGGCGTCGGAGGTGTCGGCCTGGCGCACCTGACGCGGCTTGAAGGCCGCGTCCAGCGTGAAGAAGAAGCTGGCGCCGAAGGCATGCGCCGAGCGCATCAGGTTGCCCAGGTTGTGGGGCTTGCTGATCTTCTCGACGCCGATTCCGAAGTAGCCGCGCATGGGCCGGTTCTCCCTTCGGCGCACTTCCTTGCACGGCCGGCGCGGCTTGGGCAAGGTGGCGCGCCCTCTTCCTCGCCGCACGGCCTGCCGAACCCATGTGCCCGACCGAACCTCATTCCCAGCCGCACGATCATGGCGCCGCGCCGGGCGACGGTGCCGAGACGCGACGGCCGGAGCGCGTCGCCGACAATCCCGTGCTGGTCGAAGTGACCCGCGGCGACATGGTGGAAAGCCGGCACCGCGGCGCCTTCGCGGTGTGCGACACGCGCGGGCGTGTGCTGCTGTCGGCCGGCGACGTCGAGCGACCGATCTATCCCCGCTCGGCGATCAAGCCGCTGCAGGCCCTGGCGCTGGTCGAGACCGGCGCCGCCGAGGCGCTGGCCGTGAGCGACGCCGAGCTGGCCCTGGCCTGCGCCAGTCACGACGGCGAGCCGCTGCACGTCGAGGCGGCGGTGCACTGGCTGCAGCGCCTCAGCCTGTCGGTCGCCGACCTGGAATGCGGCGTTCACTGGCCCTACCACGAAGCGAGCCTGCGCCACCTGGCCGCCCACGGCGAGACGCCGACGGCGGCGCACAACAATTGCTCCGGCAAGCACGCCGGCTTCCTCAGCCTCGCCAAGTTCCTGCAGGTGCCGACCGCCGGCTACCTGCGGGCGGAGCATCCGGTGCAGCAGCGCGTCCTCGGCATCCTGGAGATGATGTGCGGGCTGGACCTGCGCGCGGCGCCGCACGCCATCGACGGCTGTGGCATCCCGCAGTACGGCATCCCGCTCGGCAACCTGGCGCTCGCCTTCGCCCGCTTCGCCGAGCCCGACGACCAGCCGGAGCGGCGCCAGGCCGCCTGTGCCCGGGTGCGCCGGGCGATGGCCGAACACCCGGTCATGGTCGCCGGGCACGAGCGCTTCTGCACCAAGGTGATGGTCGCCGCCGGCGGCCGGGCACTGGTCAAGACGGGGGCGGAAGGCGTGTTCTGCGGCGCCGTGCCGGAGCTGGGGCTGGGCTTCGCGGTGAAGATCGACGACGGTGCCAGCCGCGCCAGCCAGGTCGTCTGCGGCGGCCTGCTGCGCCGTCTGCAGGCGCTCGACGCCGGCGCCGAGCGCGTCCTGGCGCCGCTGCTGCAGCCGGGCGTCGTCAACCGCCGGGGCGAGACGGTGGGCACGATCCGTCTGGCCGAAGGGGCGATCGCGGACCTGTGAGGAGATGAGCCGAGCCATGCGCGCGCTGGTCTGTTCCGCCCTCGACGGCGTGTCCCTGGCCCCCGGCGAGCTGCCGGCGCCGCAGGCCGGGCCGGGCGAGGCGCTGATCGCCGTGAAGGCGGCCGGCGTCAACTTCGCCGACACGCTGATGGTGCGCGGCCAGTACCAGGAAAAGCCGGAGCTGCCCTTCGCGCCGGGCCTGGAGGCGGCCGGCGAGGTGCTCGCCGTCGGCGCCGGCGTGACGCGCGTCGGGCCGGGCGACCGGGTGATGGCGCTGGTCGGCCACGGCGCCTTCGCCGAGCAGGTCGCAGCGCCGGAAAGCGGCGTCTTCGCGATCCCCGACGCCATGGACTTCGCCACCGCCGCCGGCTTCGCCGTCACCTACGGCACCGCGCACGGGGCGCTGCGCTGGCACGCCGACCTGCAGCCCGGCGAGACCCTGATGGTGCACGGCGCCGCCGGCGGCGTCGGGCTGGCTGCCGTCGAATGCGGCAAGGCGCTGGGCGCGCGGGTGATCGCCTCGGCCGGCGGCGCCGACAAGCTGGCCGTGGCGGCGGCGCACGGGGCGGATGCGACCATCGACTACAAGACCGAGGACCTGAAGCAGCGCATGCGTGCGCTGACCGACGGTCACGGCGTCGATGTGGTCTTCGACCCGGTCGGCGGGCCGGTCTTCGACGCCTCGCTGCGCGCCACTGCCTGGGGCGGCCGGCTGGTGGTGATCGGCTTCGCCGCCGGCACGGTGCAGCAGATCCCGGCCAACATCCTGCTGGTGAAGAACGTCTCGGTGCACGGCATGTACTGGGGCTCCAACCGTACCCGTGCGCCGGAACGCCTGGCGGCGCAGTTCGCCGAGCTGTTCGAGTGGTACCTCGCCGGCAAGATCCGCCCGCTGGTCAGCCACCGATACTCCCTCGAGGAGGGTGCGCAGGCCCTGGCCGACCTGCGCGCGCGCAAGACCACCGGCAAGGTGGTGATCACGCCGTGAGCCCGTCCGGACCGCAGGTGGTCGAGCCCGCGGCTGGAGAGGCGGACGCGGTGGCCGCCCAGTACGAGGCCTATCCCTACCCGGCACGCGACCCGGCCGAGGAGGCCAGGCGGCTGATCACCGGCTCGCCCAGCCGGCTGTTGGAGATCCGACACTACCTCTATGGCGGGCGGGCGCTGCCGGCCGGCTTCCGGGCGCTGGTCGCCGGCGGCGGCACCGGCGACGGCACGATCATGCTGGCGCAGCAGTTGGCCCATGCGGGCGTGCCTGGGGCCGAGGTGGTCTACCTCGACCTGTCTGCCGCCTCCCGCGCGATCTGCACGGCGCGGGCCGAGGCGCGCGGCCTGTCCAACATCCGCTTCGTCCAGGGTGCCATCGAGGATCTGCCCGCTCTCGCGCTCGGCGGCTTCGACTACGTCGACTGCTGCGGCGTGCTGCACCACCTGGCCGAGCCGGCGGCCGGCCTGGCCCGCCTGGTTGCGGTGCTCAAGCCGGCGGCCGGCGGACTGGGGGTCATGGTCTACGGCCAGTACGGCCGCAGCGGGGTGTACGAGCTGCAGGCGGCCTTGCGTACGCTCGGCCGCGACCTCGACCTTCCGGCGCGCGTACGCCTGACGAAGACGCTGCTGCCGGCGCTGCCCCAGACCAACCGCTTCGCGCGCAACCCGGTGCTGGGCGACCACCGGCGCAGCGACGCCGAGCTGGTCGACCTGCTGCTGCACGCCCGCGACCGCGCCTACACCGTTCCGGAGCTGGCCGCACTGGCGGCCGGCGCCGGGCTGGAGGTCGCCGCCTGGATCGAGCCGCTGCGCTACGACCCGGCCACGTATCTGCCGGCGGAGCTGCACGCCCGCCTGGACGATCTGGCGGCGGACGAGCGCGCCGCGCTGGCCGAGGCGCTCGCCGGCAACTTCAAGACCCATACGCTATACCTGGCGCGTACGCGTACGCCCAACCCGCCGGACGATGCGGCGATCCCGACCTGGGTGGAGTGGGACGGCGCTGCGGTGGCGGCGGCGGTCAAGCGCGACCGGGCGCTGGCCGGTGCCTTCGACGGCCTGCCGCTGCGCCTGCCGCTGCCGCCGCGCGCTGCGGCCTTCGCCGAGCTCTGCGACGGTCGGCGCAGCCTCGCCGAAGTCGACGCCGCGCTCGCTCGGCGCTTCCGCGACCTGCCGGACGAGCGCCGCCGCCGCGAGACGGTCGAGGCGCTGCGCGTCTTCGGCGGGCTCAACCGCCTGCTGCTGATGCGCGCGGCCGCATGACCGACCGCCCCCGCCTCTACGGCGCCGACTACAGCGTCTACACCCGGATTGCGCGGCTGGCCTGTGCCGAGAAAGGCATCGCACACGACTTCGAGACGGTCGACATCTTCGCCAAGGAGACGCCGGCGCCGGCGGACTACGCCGTCCTGCATCCTTTCGGCAAGATCCCGGCTTTGCGGCACGGGGACTTCACGCTCTATGAGACCCAGGCGATCGTGCGTTATCTCGACGCCGCCTTCCCCGGCCCGCGCCTGACGCCCGAGGAGCCGCGCGCGTTGGCCCGCATGGCCCAGGTCATGGGCGTGGCCGACAGCTACGCCTATCCGCGTCTGGTCTGGGGCATTCTGGTGGCCGAGCGCGAGGGCCCGGGGGTCGCGCACGAGGCGCTGGTCGCCGCGCGCACCTGTCTCGCCGCGCTCGACGGCTTGCTGGAATCGCCCTTCTTCCTCGGCAACCGGCCCAGCCTCGCCGACCTGCAGGTGGCGCCCATGCTGGTCTATCTGGCGCTGGCGCCGAGCGGCCCGGCGCTGCTGCAACCGTATCCGCGCCTGCGTGCCTGGCTCGCCGCCATGCAGGCGCGCCGCAGCCTGCGGGCGACCCGCTACCCGGCCGAGATCGGCTGACCCGCGAAGCCGCCCGCCTGGTGCGCGTCCATGCGGTTGACCTCGACCTCGACGGACATCTCGCGGAAGTCTTCGGCGGCGCCGTAGAAGGTGCCCTGCAGGGGCACCGCTTGGCTGGGGTCGCGCGCCACGCCGACACGGATCAGGCGGGCGCCGCCGACCAGGCCGTTGGTCGGGTCGAACTCCATCCAGCCGGCGCCGGGCAGGTAGATCTGCACCCAGGCGTGGGTGTCGCCGGCGCCGCGGATGGCGTTGACGCGATTGTCCGCCGGCCCCGCTTCGATCTGGCCTTGGGCCAGCTGGCCGCTGCCGCCGTCGGCGCCGACCCCCCATAGATCGCCCTGGGCCGCCGCGCCGCAGGGCCCGCTATCCAGGTCGGGATCGTAGAGGTAGCCGGTGACGAAGCGCGCGGCGAAGCCGAGACTGCGCACCGCCTCCATCATGAAGAGCGCCAGGTCGCGGCAGGAACCGCTCTGCAGCTCGATGGTCTCGGCGGGCGTCTGGGTCCCCAGGGCATAGCGCCGCTGGTAGCCGAACTGTCCGCCGATCGCCTTGTTGATGTCGACCAGCAGGGCCTGGGTGTCGGTGCTCTTCCGCCCGTGCAGGAAGCCCTTAACCCAGGTGTCGACGCGCCGCTGCGGGTCCGGGTAGTGGCGCTCGATGGTCCGCCCCAGGTCCGGGATCTCCTCCGCCGCATAGCTGAAGGGATAGGTCTGGGCGTAGGACTCCAACGGGAAATCCGGCTCGTCCAGGCCGTAGTGCTCGACCTGGATGCGGCTGGTGAAGCGCAGCTCGGCGGCCGCCTCCTCGAAGCTGGCGATGGCGATGGAGTTGGAGAAGACGTCGTGCAGCCAACGCACCTCGGCCGGCTTGGGCGCGATCTCCAGCGCGGTCGAGACCAGTCGCAGGTCGTGGCTGTCGCGCGGCCGGAACATCAGGCGATGCTCTCCGAAGCGCACCGGCCGCGCATAGCGGTAGACCGTCGTATGGCGGACGGAGAGGGCGGTCATGCGGGGTCCGTGGTCCGGTGGAGCGCCTGCGATCCGGTCGCGATGGTCCGGATTCCCAGTATGGGGCGCCAGTACAGGGCGGTAGTGTGGGGGGGCTGGCCCGGTAGGGCAAGGCGGCACGCAAAAGCGATGCGGCGTCTCGGGCCGGGTGTAACTCCGCGCGGTCGCCGCGCTAGGATGCGCGACATGCGCTCCTCCGCCTCCAGCGAACCGCACCCAGGACTTCCCGGCGATCCGACTGCCGGTCCGGGCGACCGCGCGTTGCGGCTGCGCGCCGGCTTCACGCTCGGCTACGACTGCCCGCAGCCCACTCCCGTGCTGATGGTCCTGAAGGTCCGGCCGGAGCGCCGCCGCGACCTGCTGCAGCCCGACACGCTGAGCTTCGAGCCGCCGCTTCCGGCGCCGCCGCGCGAGTACCGCGACGGCTTCGGCAACCTCTGCGGCCGGGCCGTGCTCCCGGCGGGCGAGACCCGCATCTCGACGCGCTTCGAAATCCTCGACGACGGCCGGCCCGACCCGGTCGCACCGGAGGCGGCGCAGCATCCGGTCGAGGAGCTGCCCGACCAGGCCCTGGTCTATCTGCTGCCGAGCCGCTACTGCGACAGTGACCGCCTGCTCGATCTGGCCTGGCAGCACCTTGGGCACGCGCCGCCCGGCTGGCCGCGGGTGCAGGCCGTCTGCGACTTCGTGCACGCACATCTGCGCTTCGACTACCTGGCCGCCGATCCCACCCGCGGCGCCTGGGATGCCTTTCAGGGACGCACCGGCGTGTGCCGCGACTTCGCCCACTTGGCGATCGCTTTGTGCCGGGCGCTCAACGTGCCGGCGCGCTACGTCACCGGCTACCTGGGCGATATCGGCGTGCCGCCGGACCCGAACCCGATGGACTTCAGCGCCTGGTTCGAGGCCTACCTGGGCGGCCGCTGGCACACCTTCGACGCGCGCCACAACGCCCCGCGGATCGGCCGCATCCCCATGGCGCGCGGCCGCGACGCCGCCGACGTGGCGCTGACCACCAGCTTCGGCCCCACGACGCTCACCCGCTTCGAGGTGGTGACGGAACCGGCGGGCGGGGAGACGGGGAGCTAGAGCGCGATCGTCACTGGTGGAAGCGGATCCGCTTCCACCAGTGACGTGAATCGCTCTCTAACTCCATGAATAGAGCAGGATTCACGTCTTGGATGGGATCGCCAAAGCGATTCCATCCAAGACGATCCTGCTCTAGGGCGGTTGGACCGTCCCGGCGTTGCAGAGCACGCTTATCGCCTGGGTGTGTCGGGGCACAGACGGACGTAGTCGAGGCCGTCCAGACGCAACAGGTAAGGCGTCTGCCCGAGGCGATCGGCGAATTCCAGCGCCAGCGTTCGACCCTCGAGGCGGATCGCGAAGCCCGAGCGCTCGGGATCCCAGACCATCTCCGCCACGATGTCCTGGCCGAGACGCAGGAAACCCCGTCCCGCCTCGACGAACACGCAGGCCAGGTGCCGCGGTGGCACGGGACTCACGTAGCTGCCGCACAGCGGCGCAAGACCGGCGGGGTCGGGGCGGCATTCCGGTGAATCGACCCCCGCGGTCTCGCCATCGGTGGGTGGCGCGCCTTGTCCAACGGGCGCGGCCCCAAAGGGTGCGAAAGCCGGATCGAGGGCCGGCGCGGCGGTATGGAAGACCGCCTCGATCGGGATCGAGGCGTTGGCCAGGGCGGCCAGGCCGATACCGGAGGTCCGGTTGCACCAGAGGCCGGCGGCATAGCCGGGCAGGCTCCCGCTGTGGCCGAACCACCCGCCGTCGAGCCAGGCGCCACGCCGGCCCGAGGGCGGCAACTGGGCATCGGAGGGCTCACGCAGGCAAACCTCCACCTCCGGGTCGGCGAGCAGGCGGCGCCCCAGCGCGACCAGATCGGCCAGCGTGCCCCCGATGCAGGTATCCGCGCTCAGCTCGAGCGGCTCGGCGACCCGGATCCAGCGCGCCGGGGTCCGGGCGGTCAGGCCGTTCGCTGCGTAGCCGCTCGCCAAGGGCGGCGTCGCCCCCGGCAGCAGCCCCGCCACGGCCGTGCGCATGCCCAGCTCCGGCAGCAGGCGCGCGCGCAGATGGCTCAGGTAGGGGATGCCGATCGCGCGCTCGAGGACCAGTCCCAGCACCTGATAGCCGCTGTTGGCATAGACCGCGCGAGAGCCCGGCGGCGTCTGCGGCCCCTGGCGCAGGCTGCGCACGGCCTGAGCGAGCGAGCCGGGCGTATCGGGGCCGACGTCGACGAGCCCGCTGGTGTGCGTCAGGAGATGCCGCAGCGTCAGCCCCGCGTAGCGGCTGTCGTCGCGGAGTTCGCCCAGATAAAGGTCGAGCGGGTCGTCGCGGCTCAACAGGCCGTTCCGCTCGCACTGCAGGACGGCGATCGCCGCGACCAGCTTCGATACCGAACCGAAGGGCATCCGTGCGGTTCGCGACAAGCGCTTTCGGCCGTGCAGGGTCTCCAGCCCGACGGCCCTGGCCGCCGACTGCCGGGCGCCGAAGACGGCGAGCGCCATTCCGACCCCGCCGGTCAGCTCCAGCAGCCCTTGGGCCGCCGTCTCCAGATGCGCGGCCAGGGCATCGTTCCACGGCATCGCCACCTCTCGCGCTAGGCCGGCTGGGCGCCGCGGGCTTCGGCGCCTCGGATCCAGGCTTCGATGGCACAACACAGCCGCCGGACCTCGGGCCGCTGGCGCAGGGCGTCGACTTCGCCCGGCACGAACAGCCCCAGCGCGCAGCCCCGCGCCAGGTCGATGCGCTCGGTCTTGGCCTGCTGTCGGAAGAACGTCGTGTAGGTGGCCTTCTCCAGCGGAAGGCTCGCGCGCAGGTCCGGGCGGATCAGGTCGACCACGCGCGCCTTGCGCCGCTGGTAGGGCGTGGGCAGCCCTTCGGAGAAGAGGTCGGCGGCCGTCAGCGACCAGGCGCGACCGGCGAAGGGGTCGCTCAGGAACGGCGAGGCCTCGGCAATCGCGCTGCCGTCCGCGATGATGTCGTGCGGGAACAGTGAGTCGTAGCGGTCGGCCGCGGCCCAGGATCCCGCGTCGATGGGATGCAGGGCGAGCTGTCCGGCCAGCCAGTCGCGCGTCCAGTCGGCGACGATCCGCCGGTACTCCGGCGCGAGAATGCGCGGCACCTCCGGCTCCGCCAGCAGATCGGTCCAGGTCAGCGCGAAGTATAGCCGTCGGCGGAGGCGGCGCGGCAGCAGGCCCTGGGCGAGCAAGGCGAAGAGCTCGCTCGCCAGGGCCCGGCGGTCGGGGGCCAGACAGCGCACGTCGCCCAGGTAGCGGGCCAGCGCGCGCCAACGCCGCTGCCCCAGCAGGTCGCGCGTCAGGAACTTCGGCGCGCCGAGCAGTTCGTCCGCACCGTCGCCGACCAGCAGGAGGTCGGCATCGTGGCGCTGGGCCGCCTGGCAGAGGGCAACATGCGCGGAAGACGCGGCATTCAGGGTCGGGCCCAGCGGATCCCAGCGCAGCGCTGCCGGCTCGCCGTCGGCAGCGGTCACCACATGCCGGCAGCCCGGTGCGATGGCCGCGATCAGCCCGCGCGCCTCCGCCGCCGCCGAACGTCCCGCATCGCTGACCAGGTCCACGGTGACGGCCACGCCGGTCTCGAGCCGGTCCGGCGCCACCTCCGAGACGGCGGCGAGGATCGCAGCCGAGTCCAGGCCGCCGGATAGAGCGATGGCGACCCGCGCCCGTGCGCGCAGCAGGCGCTCGACCGTCGCCAGAAAGGCCTCGCGCAGCCCGAGACCGCCCTGCACCGCCAGGGCGCCGCAGCCCTGCACCGGGACTTGCGCGGACCGACGCTGCGCACCGGCCCACGGCAAGGCGGGCCGAAAGTCGCCGTAGACGACCGCCGGCGACAGATAGAGCGCCAGCGACCTCAGGTCGAAGCGCAGCCGGTGCGCGTACGCTTCGAAGAAGTCCCGCCCGACCGCCTGGCCGCCGAAGACGACGTCCGGCGACGCGCCGAAGAGCTCCTCCATCTGGCCGACCGCACGCGTATGCCGGCCCCCGAGGACCCGTGCTAGCGTTTCGACGTCAGGGTGCCGATCTTGCGGAAGGCGTCCACGATCTTGGCGATCCGCGGCTGATCGGCGGGCAGCGGCTCATAGTAGCCGCCACCGCCCTTGACCCCGCAGGCATGGGCGCCGTCGCCCGGTGTGCTCTTCTTGGCCATCAGGAAGCTCCCTCTCTGGTAGCAGGAGTCTTCGCCGGCTCCGGCCCCATGTCAAGTTGCCGATACCAGCCGAAATCGCGGCTCGTCCGGCCGTGCGCCGACCGGAGGCCGCGCTGGGGCTTGAATCCCGCAGCAGCGGCACATACACAGACTTACGACGTTTCCAAACCGATACACGGCAACTTAGGGACGCGACACGCTTGCGTCTCAGCGATATGACGCAGCTTGATCCAGACCTCATTCGGCCGTCGGACATCGAGATCCGCCAGGTCGGCAAGCCGATCGAAAAGCAGGCGAAGTTCGCCTTCTGCTTCAGCTCGACCTCGTGGGTCCTCCTGGTTTCGGCCTCGGGACACGAGGCGATCCTGCGCGGGCGCGACAAGCAGGATTTCGACTGCGGCGGCTGGGCCGACCTGAAGACCGGTCGCGTCTGGGCGGTGAACGGCACGATCAAGAACGTACCGAAGAAGTGGCGCCCGCTGGTCGAGGCGGCCCTGAGCAACCACTTCCGGACCCACTTCGTCTGGCACTGATCCGGCGGCTCGGGCCTGTAGCCCTAGCCCCTACGCCAGAGCGGATCCGCAATGCCCTCCAGCATCGCAGCGTGCGCCTCAAGCTCCTCCGCCGTCGGCGCGTGCGGGCGCGGCGCGCGGGGTTCGCGCTTGGCGAAGTCGACGTTCATCACCGTGCCGCCGACATGTCCCGAAAGACCGGCCGCGGCCTCGTCGGCAAGGGTGAGGCCGGGCTGGCGGCCGCCCATCAGCTCCAGGTAGACCTCGGCCAGCAGCTCGCAGTCGAGCAGGGCGCCGTGGTAGCTGCGCGCCGAGTTGTCGATCTCGAAGCGGCGGCACAGCGCGTCCAGGCTGGCCTGGGCACCGGGAAAGCGCCGGCGCGCCATCTCCAGGGTGTCGACCACCTCGTTGGCCAGCTCCGGCCGGCCGGCACGCAGCAGCTCGGCGTTCAGGAAGCCGAGGTCGAAGCCGGCATTGTGGGCGACGACGGGGGCCTCGCCGAGGAACTCCAGGAAGCCGTCGACCACCTCCGAGAACAGTGGCTTGTCGGCCAGGAAGTCGTCGCTCAGGCCGTGCACCCGGAAGGCCGCCTCCTCCATCGCGCGCTGCGGGTTGAGGTATTCGCGCCAGTGCCGGCCGGTGGCGACGTGGTTGACCAGCTCGATGGCCGCCAGCTCGACGATGCGGTGGCCCTGAAGCGGGTCGATGCCGGTGGTCTCGGTGTCGAGGACGATCTCGCGCATGTTTCTTCGTTGGTCCGCCCGTTCGGTGCAGTCTGCCACGACTAGCGGCCTTTGGCCGCTGCGCTTCTCCTTCGACAAGCTCAGGGTGAAGCGCTTTTCCCCTTGGTCTTCACCCTGAGCCTGTCGAAGGGCGAAGACCAAACGGCCGCCGGCCGCTACCTCCCGACCGCCCCCGACCCGCGTGCCGTCTTGGGCGGCCAGACGCGACCGGAGCAGTCCCGAACAAGACTGAGAATCCGGCCGAGTCGCCGCAAGGTCTGGCCCTTGCCCAGGCCGGTGGGCACGACGAAATCGGCGCGGCGGCGCTTCTCGGCGTCGGGCATCTGCTTGGCCCTGACGGCGGCGAAGGTCTCGGGCGTCATGCCCGGGCGGCGCAGCACCCGTTGGGCCTGCAGCCAATCCGGCGCGGTGACGACCACCACCGCGTCGCACAGGCGCTCACCGCCGGTCTCGAACAGCAGCGGGATGTCCAGCACCACGACCTCGGCCCGCCGGCGCGCCTGACGGCGCAGGAAGGTCCGCGCTTCGGCGCGTACCAGAGGGTGCAGGATCGCCTCCAGGCTCTGCAGCGCCGCCGGGTCATGGAAGACGATGCTCCCGAGTGCCTTGCGGTCGACGCCGAGCCGCCCTTCCGCATCCCGTCGTTCCACCGCCGGAAAGGCTTCCAGCACCGCAGGCACGGCCGTGCCGCCCGGCGCCAGCAGGCGGTGCACCGCGGCGTCGGCGTCGTGCACCGGCACGCCGAGCCGGCGGAAGATCGCCGCCGCGGTCGACTTGCCCATGCCGATGGAGCCGGTGAGGCCGAGGACGAACATCTGGCGCTTCCGTTCCGCTTGGCGGCCTGCCGGCCGCCGTGCTTCGCACCAGCGACCTTACGGTCGCTCGCCTCGTCCTTCGAGACGCCGCCCTTCGGTCGGCTCCTCAGGATGAGGCGAAACAAGAAAACCGCGCTCATCCTGAGGAGCGCTGCGCAGCAGCGCGTCTCGAAGGGCGAGCGCAGCCGGCGGAGCCGGCTGACGGTGGCTCCAACTTCCCCTTTGGCGCGACCCCTGCGCTGCGCGTAGAACCACGGGCCATGGGCCGCTGGTCTTCCTTCGACGCCGCCGGGTGGCGGGCCGCGCTTGCCGTGTACCTCACGCGCCGGCAGCTCGTCATCTTCCTGATGGGCTTTTCCAGCGGCCTGCCGCTGCTGCTCGGCTTTTCCACCCTGTCGTTCTGGCTGCGCGAGGCGGACGTCACCCTGGCCGCGATCGGCGGGCTGCTGACGGTCTCCACCCCCTATAGCCTGAAGTTCCTGTGGGCGCCGCTGCTCGACCACGTGCGCCTGCCGGGGATCACCCGCTGGCTGGGGCTGCGCCGCGGCTGGCTGCTGACCATACAGCTCCTGCTGATCGGCAGCATCCTGCTGGTCGGCCAGGGCGACCCGAGCGAGTCCCTGGCCTTCCTGGCGGTGGCCGCGCTGGTCATGGCCTTCCTCTCGGCGAGCCAGGACATCGTCATCGACGCCTACCGCATCGAGATCCTGGCCGAGCACGAGCAGGGGGCGGGCGCGGCAATGACCCAGGCGGGCTACCGCATCGGCATGCTGGCGGCCGGCGCCGGCGCGCTGGCACTGGCCGACTTCATCGCCTGGTCCTGGGTCTACGCCGTCATGGCGGCGCTGGTCGGCGTCGGCATCCTGGGCACCCTGATCGGCACGGAGCCGGCCGAGCGCCGCCCGGCGCCGCCCTCCCAGCCGATGGCATGGCTGCGCCACGCCGCCGTCGATCCCTTCGCCGACTTCACCAAGCGGCGCGGCTGGCTGGTCATCCTCGCCTTCGTGCTGCTGTACAAGTACGGCGACGCGGTGGCCGGGGCGATGGCCAATCCCTTCTTCGTCGACCTGGGCTTTTCCGGCGTGGAGATCGCCAGCGTCACCAAGGTCTTCGGCGTGGTGATGACGATGCTCGGCGTCTTCGCCGGCGGTCTGCTGGTGGCGCGGCTCGGCATACTGCCGGCGCTGGCGGTGGGCGGTGTGCTGCAGGCCGGCACCAACCTGATCTTCGCCTGGCTGGCGACGCGCGGGCACGACCTGCAGGCGCTGACGCTCGCCATCGGCGCCGACAACTTCACTGGCGGGCTCGGCTCGGCCGCGTTCGTCGCCTACCTCTCGTCCTTGTGCAACCTGGCCTTCACGGCGACCCAGTACGCCTTGCTCACCTCCCTGATGGCCTTTGGGCGTACGCTGCTCGCCGCCTCCTCCGGCTGGATCGCCGAGCAGCTCGGCTGGCCCGGCTTCTTCGTCCTGACCATGGGGCTGGCGGTGCCCGGGCTGCTGCTGCTCTGGTGGCTGGCGCGTCTCTACCCGGTGCGCACGCCCGGCAAGACTGCACCCGCCGCAGCGGAGGAGCCGGCACAGTGAGCGTCATCGTCTGCACCGCGACGGACGACGGCTACGCCGAGATGGCGCTGGAGCTGATCGCCTCGATCCGCGGCTTCCCGCAGAGCGCCGGGATGGAGATCGGCGTCATCGGCCTCAACTGCAGCCCGGAGACGGAAGAGCGGCTGCGCGCCGCGGCCGACCGCTTCGAGGCCGGCCGCTGGGACATCGCCCTGCGCGCCGGCCGGGTGAAGGGGCGGAATTGGCTGATCGCGCGCGTCGCCAAGCTCTTCATCAACCGCTATTTCCCCGGCTACGGCACCTACGTCTGGATCGACTCCGACGCCTGGCTGGCCGACTGGTCGGCGATGGACCTGCTGCTGGCCGGCGCGGCGGGCGGCGCGCTCGCCGCCGTGCCCGACGACTGGGAAACCGACCGCATCAAGGGCTCGCTGAAGCTCTTCGCCCGCTGGGCGCCGCCGATCTTCCGCACCCCGACCTTCAAGCATGCGCAGCGCGCCGGCCTGTCCAAGGCGGAACTCGAGAAGCTGTTCTTCGTCAAGGAGTTCAACTCGGGCGTCTACGCGCTGAGCGGCGATGCGCCGCACTGGCCGCGGATCCAGGAGGCCATGCGCCGCCTGCTCTCCGGGCGCGGGCGCATTTTCGGCTCCAACCAGCTCGCGCTCACCATGGCGGTGCACCTGGACGGGCTGCCCGCCGCCGTGCTGCCCTATGCCGTGAACTACACCGGCTGGCCGATGGCGGACGCCGGGAGCGGGCGCCTGCTGATGCCGCAGCTTCCGCACGCGCCGGTCGGCATCATGCACCTGGCCAACCGCGACGCCCAGCGCGCCGACCGCCGTGTCGAGGACGATCTCGCCACGCCGGAGGGTGGGACGGTGCGGCGGACCATCCGCTACCGGCCGGAGGACACGGCGGCGGCGCTTGCAGCGGAGAAGACGGGATGAGAGATCGGATCGACGTGGTGGTCGGCGACATCGCCAAGCTGCAGGTCGACGCCATCGTCAACGCCGCCAACAGCCGCCTAATCCCCGGCGGCGGCGTCGACGGCGCCATCAACCGCGCCGCCGGGCCGGAGCTGGCCGAGGCGATGGCGGAGATCGGCGGCTGCGAGACCGGCTCGGCAGTTCTCACGCCGGGCTTCGGCCTGCCGGCCGGGCACGTGATCCATGCGGTCGGGCCGCGCTGGCACGGCGGCGGCGCGGCCGAGGCCGATCAACTCGCCGGCGCCTACCGTCGCGCGCTGGAGATCGCACACCGGCAGGGCTTCGAAAGCCTCGCCTTTCCCGCCATCTCGACCGGCGTCTACGGCTACCCGCCGGTGCAGGCGGCGCAGGTCTCGGTGGCGACGATCCGTGCCTTCCTCGCCACCCACGATCGGCCGGCGCACGTCATCCTCTGCGCCTTCGGCGCGGACCAGGCGCAGCTCTGGCGTGACGCTCTAGCGGCGGCGCGATAGCCGGCTGCGCGGGGCCGCCCGTGAACGCCGGGGCGGCCGGCTGCGTAGAGTCGGTATGCTCCGCACTCTCGCCCTGCCTTGCGTCGTCGGCTGCCTGCTGGCCGTCGGCCTTGTCGCCGCGGGATCGGCGGCGGCCCAGACGCGGCCCTGGATCGTCGACGGCACCGGCCTGACTGCGGTGCCGATCCCGGCCGAGGGCTGGTGCGAGGGCGGCACCGGCGTCGTGCGGGTGCGCGTCGACGCGCTGGAGCGCCGCGCCTTCGCGCCGCCGCGCCGCCAACTGCAGCGCTTCCTGTCCGGCGTGCGTTTCCTGGTGCTGCAGGGCTGCCCGGGAACGCGCGCGATCGAGGTGCAGGGCTACGCCGGCGGCACCCGCGTCTTCCTCGGCAGCCTGCATTTGGACGAAAACTGGCGCCTGGAGGGGGCGGAACTGCGGTGAGCCGCTACATCCACAGGGTCCGGCTGGTCTGGTCCATGCCGGCGTAGAGCTCGGCGACCCACTCGCCGTAGCCGTTGTACAGCAGGGTCGGGATCTTCTCCCCGGTGCCCAGCAGTTCCTCCTGAGCCTGGCTCCAACGCGGGTGCGGCACCTCCGGGTTGACGTTCGCCCAGAAGCCGTATTCGCGACCCTGGATCTCCTCCCAGAAGCTGACCGGCCGCTCCCGGGTGAACTCGAAGCTGACCAGCGACTTCACCGACTTGAATCCGTACTTCCAGGGCACGACAAGGCGCAGCGGCGCGCCGTTCTGCTTGGGCATCGGCTTGCCGTAGATGCCGGTGCCGATGAAGGCCAGCTCGTTGGTCGCCTCCTCGATGGTCAGGCCCTCGACGTAGGGCCAGGGGTACCAGCTCGAGCGCTGACCGCCGGCGGTGTCCGGGTCCAGGAAGGTGGTCATCTTGACGTACTTGGCGCCGGACAGCGGCTTGGCGATCTCGACCAGGCGGCGCATCGGGAAGCCGGCCCAGGGCACCGCCATCGACCAGGCCTCGACGCAGCGGTGGCGGTACAGCCGCTCCTCCAGCTCGACCCGCTGCAGCAGGTCGTCGATATCCAGGCGCATCTCCTTCTCGACCTCGCCGCCGATGGCGATGGTCCAGGGGCGGATCTCCAGGTCCTGGGCGTTCTGCCAGACGTTTTTCGAGGAGCCGAACTCGTAGAAGTTGTTGTAGGTGACCGCCAGGCGCTCTTCGGTGATCTCCCGGTCCAGTTCGAAGCGGGGGTCGCGCGGCACCGGGTAGAGGGCGGCGCTGGGGTCGTCCTGCGGATAGAAGCGTGCCAGGTCCTCCGCACGGCTCTCGGCCTGCGCGGGCTCGTCGCAGGCGGCCAGCAGTCCGCCGGCGCCGAGCAGGACCGAGCCGGCGGCGGCGGTCTTCAGGAAGCGGCGGCGGTCGCGGTAGACGGCTTCGGGCGTGGCGGCGGACTCGGGCAGCTCCCAGCCGCGGCGGCGCTTGATCAGCATCTCGGACCTCATCTGCGCAGTGTCTTTGCCGACGAATGTAAGGCCGTCCCCGGTCCTGCCAACTCACGTCTTGGCGAGGCGGCGGTTACCCGCCGGCCCGCTCCGCCTGCGCCTGGAAGCGCTCCGGCGCCGGCAGGGTCCGGCCGACCAGGCCGCCGAGCAGGGCGACGGCGCCGACCGCGGCGATCAGCGCGTCGGCGCTCACCAGATCGGCGATCAGGCCGGCGGCGCCGGCGACCAGCGCCAGACCGCCGATGGCGGTGTTGGAGAAGGCGACGTAGAGCGGCCGATCGTCCTTCGGGGCGGCGTCCACCAGGTAGGTCTTGCGCCCCAACCGCACGCCGGCCTCGGCCAAGCCCAGCAGGAAGAAGACCAGCGCGTAGCTGACCGGCGGCAGCTCCGACAGCGCCGGCACCAGGGCGAGGGCGAGGGCAAGCGCGGCGGCCAGCCCGCCGGTCAGGCCGGCGACGCCCAGCACCGCGGCGGCCGAGCGGTCGGCAAACGGGCCCCAGAAGGGGCTGGAGAGCACGTTGGCCAGGCCGACGGCGAAGACGAAGACGGCGAGCGCCGCCAGCGCCTCGCCGTAGAGCGCCTGGGCGTGCAGCACGAAGAAGGGCATCGCCAGCTCGACCGAGAGCAGCAGGCCGCGCGCCCACAGGAAGGTGCGGTAGGCCGGCACCCGGCGGGCCAGGCGCAGGCCGCGTCCCGCCTCCTGCAGCGTGTTCCTGCCGCCCTCCTGGGCGCCGGGCACCTCGGCGATCAGCGCGAACAGCAACGCGCCGGCGGCCCACAGCAACGCAGCGGCGGCGATCAGCAGCAGGTAGGGCCAGATCGCCGCGCCGGTCTCCAGTCCGAAGCGCAGGGCGAGCGCCGCCGCCAGGGTCAGCGCGCCGCCGAGGGTCGCCCGGTTGGCCAGCATGCGCCCGCGCCGGCCCTTCGGCACGGTCTTGCCGGTGACGTCCTGGAAGGCGACCGAGCCGATGCCGCTGGCCACCGAGAAGACCAGCACCAGCGCGGCGATCGCCAGGCCGGCGGCGAGCGGGGGCAGGGCGAGCGCGGCCGGGATCATCAGGCCGAGGCAGACCGCCTGGGTCGCGCCGGCGCCGGCCCACCACCACTTGCGCTGCCGCGCATGGCGGATGCGCGCGGCCACCGCCATCTGCGGCAGCAGGCTGCCGGCCTGCTTCAGCGGCAGCAGGTAGCCGGCGATCACCGCCGGCGCGCCGAGCGCCGCCAGCAGCCAGGGCAGGACCAGCCCCGGGCTGGCGAGCTGCTCGGCCAGCTTGGTGCAAGCGCCGTTGGCGACGTTCAGCAGGTAGTTGCGCGGAACGTCAGTGCAGGCGCCGTCGGGAATCGCCTCGCACGCCCGCTCGCTCGCGTCGTCGCCGCTGAGCACGGCGTAGGCGCGTTCGTGCAGGGACTCGGCGGCGGTCTTGCCGGAAGCGGACATGCCGACGGCGGCGCCTAGTGCTCGTCGTCGTGGTGCGCGATCTCGCCTTCGGAGTAGAGGAACTCGTCCAGGTGGCCGGCGAAGTCCTTGTTGTTGCGGCGCAGCCACTCCAGCACCATGGCGGCGTGCTCCATCTCCTCGCGCATGTTGTGCAGCAGGATCTCCTTCAGCGCCGGGTCGTCGCAGTCGTCGGCGCGCTGGCGGTACCAGTCGACCGCTTCCAGCTCCTCCATCAGCGAGGCGATCGCCTGGTGCATCGCCAGGGTTTCCTTGCTCAGCCGTTCGCGCGGCGCATGCAACGTTTCGCTTGCCATAAGGGGCGAATCTCCGGTTCGGGTGTGGGAATGGACAGCCAGACCCTAGTCCGACGAACGGCTTAGGGAAACTGGTGAGATGCGGGAGCGGCCCGACCGTAGCGGCGGGCGGTGGCCGGCGGCGGCGGGAACGACAGAAGCAACAACGCCTCAGGCGGCGAGAAGATCCCGCACTCGGGCCAGCGCGCTGCGCGCCGCCGCCGCCTCGCCGAGCGCCTCGAAGTTCGCGGCGCTCGCCTGCCAGGTCTGCGGCGAGTGCGGCCGCCGGGCACGCCGTTCCGACAGCAGCGCCCGAGCCAGCCGGTGCTCGCCTGCGACCAGGGCGGCATAGATCAGCGTCAGCGCAAAGGTGTCCCGCTGGGCGCGCCCGCCGCCGAGCTGCGCCAGATGGCCGCGCAGGGGCAGCAGCGCCGCCACGGCATCGGCCGCCCGGTGCTGGGCGAAGGCGCACAGGCCCTCGGCCAACTGCCGGCCGAGGGCGCGCAGCACGCGCGCCGCATGGCCCTCGCCCTCGCCCAACCGCTCGAGCGTCGCCAGGCTCGCCGCCAACTCCTCGCCGGTGCCGCCGGTGGCGGCGGCCATCGCCCACGACACGGCGGCCAAGGGGTCCAGGGTCTCTGGCGGCCAGAAGCGATAGGCCTCGAGGACCCCGTGCCAGCGCCCGCCGACGTCGGCGCCGACCAGCTCCAGCCGCCACAACAGGGCCGCCGCCTCGGCGAGCTGGCGCGGCTCCTGCAGGCCCGGCGCCAGGTCGCGATCGTAGCCGGCCAGGGCGGCGGCCACCGCGCCGCGCTCGAGCTGCAGCACCGCGCGGTACCAGCCGACCGTCGGCGCCAGCCGGTCGGCCGCCCGCCAGGCGCCGGCCTGCAGCGCCAGCCAAGCCTCCGCCTCGCCGCCGCGGCTGCCCTGCTCCAGGGCCGCGACGGCGGCCAGCACGGCGGTCGGCTCGTCCGGGTCGTAGCGCAGCGCCTCGACCGCCAGCGTCTCCGCCTCGCCGGGCGCGCCGGCCTCGGCGAGGCCCCAGGCGTAGCGCGCGAGCAGGCTGGCGTAGCCAGCTGCGTCGTCGTCCCAGGCGTCCAGCAGGCGCGCCGGCGCATCGCGCAGGTTGGCGGCGTCGCCGAGCGCCAGGTAGAGCCGCTGGGCCATGCCGAGCGCCAGCAGGTCGTGCGGCGCCTGCAGCAGCCAGCGTTCCAGCGCGGCGGCGCCGGCGGCCGGCTGGCCGGCAGCCCAGTGGCGCGCCGCCTCCAGGTGGGCGCCGCCGCGCGCCGCCGCCGGCGCCTCGCCGCCGCGCGCCAACGCCTGGCGCAGCGCCCCCGGGCCCTGCGGATGCGGATGGCAGAGCAGTTCGTAGGCACGGACGGCCTGGCCCAGCCGTGTGCGGCGGTCGAGCTTGAGCGCGCGTTCGACGGCGGCCCGCGCGGCGCTGCGCCAGCCCAGCAGGTCGTCGATCGCGCTTTCCAGCGCCGCCGCCGCGTCGGGGGTGCGGCATTCCAGGGGCAGGCCCTGCGCGTCCTCCACGGGCAGCCGTCCTCGTTCCGATGCTCCAAACGAATAGACGGCCGGCCCGCCGGATACGTGAGTGTGGATATCCGACCGTCGCCCAGGCAGGCTACAACGATTGGTCGAGCATCAGCATGAGGCAGAAGCCGAGCAGCAGGCCGAAGGTGGCGCGGCTCTCGTAGCCCTTGCGGTGGGTCTCCGGGATCATCTCGCCGCCGATGACGAACAGCATGGCGCCGGCGGCGAAGCCGAGCGCCCAGGGGAGCAGCGGCTCGACGAAGGCCACCGCGCCGGCGCCGAGCAGCCCGCCGATCGGCTCGACCATGCCGGTCAGCAGCGCCACCAGGAAAGCGGCACGGCGCGCGTTGCCGAGCGCGACCAGCGCCATGGCGACGATGAAGCCCTCCGGCATGTTCTGGATCAGGATGCCGGTGGCCAGCGCCATGGAGCGCGCCTGGTCGTCGCCGCCGAAGCCGGCGCCGACCGCCAGCCCCTCGGGAAAGTTGTGGATGGCGATCGCCAGCACGAACAGCCAGAGCCGCCGAACGTGCAGCAGTTCCTGCCCTTCGCGGCCCTTGAAGAAGTGCTCGTGCGGGATGTAGCGGTGCGCCGCCCAGAAGGCGCCGGCGCCGAGCAGAAGCGCGGCCGAGGCGACCAGTCCGGCGCCGACCGGCCCGACGTCGGGCTCCGCCGCCTCGAGCGCCGGGACCAGCAGGGAAAAGGCCGAGGCGGCCAGCATGATGCCGGCCGCAAGGCTCATCAGCAGGGTCTCCAGCGCCGTCGTCATTCGCCGCACGGCGTAGATGGCGAGGCCGCCGAGGCCGGTGCCCAGCCCCGCCACCAGAGAGGCGACGGAGCCGAGCAGGAAGGTGTCGAGACCGGTCATGCCGCGGTGTGGTCCTACTGTGGTGCCGACCGGTCCCGCGCGGCCTACTGCAGGTGCGCGCGCAGCATCCAGGCGGCCTTCTCGTGCGCGGTCATGCGCTCGACCATCATATCGACCGTGACCTCGTCGCCGGCGTTCTCGGCCGCGGTCAGGACACTGCGGGCGACGCGCGACAGCGTCTCGTTGTCGGCTGCGAGCTGGGCGATCATCGCGTCGGCCTGCGGCGGGCTGTCCGGCGCCTCCTCGATGCTCTTCAGCTCGGCGAAGCGGGCGTAGCTGCCCGGTGCGAAGTGGCCCAGCGCACGGATGCGCTCGGCGATCTCGTCGCCCGCCTCGCGCAGTTCGTCGTACTGCTCCTCGAACAGGCTGTGAAGCTGGCCGAAGTGCGGGCCCGTCACGTTCCAGTGGTAGTTCTGGGTCTTCAGGTAGAGCACGTAGGTGTCGGCCAGGATGCGCGACAGCGCCTCGGCGACGCTCTTGCGGTCTTCCTCGCTCAGGCCGGTGTTCAGGCTCATGGGGTCTCTCCTTGCTTCCGGGTCGGCGGCCACCATCGCTGCCGCCTTGCGTGACCCAGAATATGGTTTTTCCATAGGCATATACAAGCTTGTTTGGAAAAATTCTAAAATCTAAGTGACCGCAATCACACGCCGCCTGGGCCCGGCAACCGCTCGGCTCAGGCCAAGCGCAGCGCGAGCCGCCCGAGCCGGCCGAAATCGGCTTCGACCTGCTGTCCGGCGACCACCTCGACGAAGGGGGTGACGACGCCGGTGGTGACCAGCTCGCCGGCGCGCGGGCGCAGGCCGTGGCGCTCCAGCGCATTGGCCAGCCAGGCGAGCGCGGCCAGCGGCCCGCCGCCCTCCACCGCCGCCCCGGTGCCACTGCCGACCGGCTCGCCGTCGACCGCCAGCGTGACCCGATGGTCCAGCAGGTCGCCGTAGCCGGCGAGCGGCTGGCCGGGACCGAGCAGGAAGGCGCCGTGCGCCGCGTTGTCGGCGGTCAGCGACAGGCCGCCGACCTCGGTCCAGCGGGCTCCGAAGGCACTGGAGACGATCTCGATGGCCGGATGCACGCTCTCGACCGCATCGGCCACGGCCTGCGGCGTGGCGCCCGGCGCCAGGTCGGCCTTGAGGCGCAGGGCGAACTCCGGCTCGATCAGGCGGAACAGGAAGTCGTCGGCCCGCAGGCTGGCCGTCTCCCCGGCCGCGACGTCGCGGCTGGTCTCGGCGAACAGCACGCCGGCGAAGGGGCCGTCGACGCCGATCGCCTGCTGCGCCCGCCGGCTGGTGCCGGCCAGCTTCCAGCCGATCGGCCGCAGGCCGCTGGCGGCGACGAAGGCGCGCTGGGCGGCCCAGGCCTGGGTGGCGTCCTCCGGCCGGCAGGACCGCGGCAGGGCGGACAGGGGCGTGCGGCTGCGGCGGGCCTGCAGCAGCAGGCGCGCGGCCTCTTCGGCGGCAGCAGGTGCGGCGGTCTCGGTCATCGCGCGACACCATGCCCGAGCCCGCCGCTTCGTTCCAGGCCTGCAGCCGCTCGCGGGCCGGCGGTCGCGGGCCGCCTACTGAGCCGCCTGGCGTCCGGCGACGACCTGTTCGGCGAGCCGCCCGTGCAGCTCCGAGAGATGGTCGAAGCCGTGGGTGAAGGTGCCGATGCCCTGGGTCAGGCTGCGCAGTTCGAGGATCAGGTCGCCCAGCTCGGCCGCCGGCAGGTAGGCCTCGACCGCGTCCCAGCCGTCCCAGCCCGGCCGCGCGTCGAAGCCGAGGATCTGGCCGCGCCGGCTGGACAGCAGGCCGTGCACCTTGCTGGTGAAGGCGTTCGGCACGGAGATCGTCACCCGGTGGATCGGCTCCAGAAGCACCGGCTGGCAGTCGCGCAGACCGTCCTGCATGGCCATGCGCCCGGCCGTCTTGAAGGCCATTTCCGAGCTGTCGACGCTGTGGAACTGCCCGTCGGTAAGGGTGACCGCCACGTCGACCACCGGGAAGCCCAGCGGGCCGCGCTGCAGCCCTTCCCGGACGCCGGCCTCGACGGCCGGGATGAACTGGCGGGGAACGGCGCCGCCGACGATCCTGTCGTGGAAGGCGAAGCCGTCGCCGCGCGGCTGCGGCGCGATGCTCACCTTGACGTCGGCGAACTGGCCGTGCCCGCCGGTCTGGCGCTTGTGGCGGGCATGGTGCTCGACGCCGCCCTGGATGGTCTCCTTATAGGCCGGCTGCGGGCGCTGGGCGTCGACCTGCACGTTGAAGCGCCCGGCCAGCTTGTCGAGCGCAATGCCCAGGTGCACCTCCCCCTGGCCCCACAGCTTGGTCTCGCCGGTGTCCGGGTCGGTCTCGAGCGAGAGCGCGCGATCCTCCTCGACCAGCTTGGCCAGGGCGGCGCTCAGCTTGACCTCGTCGCTGCGCTCGCGCGGCTGGATCGCCAGGGCATAGACCGGCGGCTGCGGCTCGGCCCAGTCGGCTTCGGCGCGCGACTCCGGGCAGACCAGCATGCCGGTCGCCACCCCCTCCAGCTTGCCGAGGCCCACGAGGTCGCCGGCGCGCGCCTGGCTCAGCTTTTCGGCCTGGCCGCCCTGCAGGCGCACCAGGCTGGCGAGGCGCTGGCCGGCCAGGCGGTCGCCTTCCTTGACCGTTCCGCGGAAGAGGCGGGCGACGGAGAGCTTGCCGGCGTGCGCCAGGGTCAGGGTGCGTGCCACCGCGACGCAGGTCTCCTCGCTGCCGTCCGGCGCCTTCGGGGCGATGCCCAGGCGGCCGGCGGCGGCCTCCGGCCCCGGCGTCTCGTGGCGCAGGGCCTTGAGCAGCCGGCGGATGCCGTTGTCGTTCTCGGCCGAGCCGAGGAAGACGGGCACGATGCGGTCGGCGGCGAGGTTGTGGCTCAGGTGCCGGTAGACCTCGTCGTTCGCCGGCACGCGGTCCTCCAGCAGCGCCTCCAGCAGGACGTCGTCGAAGTCGGCGAGGGATTCCAGCAGCTCCTGGCGCGCCTCGGCCTCGCGCTGGCGCAGTTCGGCCGGGATCTCGACCAGGTTGGAGGCGGCGTGCGGGTTGTAGTGCCAGGCGCGCTCGCTGACCAGGTCGATGGCGCCGGCGATGGTCTCGCCCTCGCGCATCGGCAGTTGGCGCAGCACCAGCGGGCGCGAGGAAGCGGCCTGGAAGGCGGCCAGCAGCTCGCGCACCCGGGCGGCGCCGGCATGGCCGAGCTTGTCCGTCTTGTTGACGAACAGCATGTGCGGGATCTGGCGATCGTCCAGGAACTTCAGCAGCGGCATCAAGGCCGGAGCCTTCTCCGGATCGGGCTCGGCGACCACCAGCGCGACGTCGGCGGCGATCAGCGCGTCCTGGGCGTCCTGCGCCAGCTCGACCGAGCCGGGGCAGTCGATGAAGAACCAGGGTTCGTCCAGGTAGCTGCAGTGCGCGAAGTTTGGCTCGACGCTCATCTCGCGGGCCTTGGCCTCCGCGGAAGCGTCGCCGACCTGGCCCTTGCGGTCGGTGGCGCCGGCCGCGTGCAGCAGGGCCTCGAGCAGCGCCGTCTTTCCGCTGCCGTAGGGGCCGACCAGCACGGCGCAGCGGCCGACCCCCCGGCAAGCCCCTTGGTCTTGCGGCTTGGTCATCTCGGTTCCTCCCCGTTTGCGGCCCGGCCCCAGGGCAGTCGCGTCCGGGGGCAGCGGATCCTGGTGTCCGCCCGGGGAGCCGGCCGGGGCGCGAGACGGGACGCGCGGCAGCCCGGCCGGAGTCCGCACCGAGGCGGTTATGGGAAATGCTGGCAGGGCCGGCGCGGCTTGTCCATCGCCAAGCGTTCGGCGCGCTGGTAGCCTGCGCCGCCATGGGCCATACGCGCGGTTTCGACGTGGTGATCGCCGGCGGCGGGGTGATCGGCTCCGCCGTCGCCTACTTCCTGATGGCGCACCCGGGCTTCGCGGGTTCGCTCTGCGTCGTCGAGCGTGACCCGAGCTACCAGAGCGGCGCCACCGGCCGCTCGGCCGGCTCGATCCGCCAGCAGTTCTCGACGCCCGAGAACATCCGCATGAGCCGCTTCGGGATCGCCTTCCTGAAGGGCCTCGGCGAGACCCTCGCGGTGGACGGCGAGCGCCCCGACGTCCAGTTGCACGAGCAGGGCTACCTGTTCCTGGCCAGCGAGGAGGGGCTGCCGGTGCTGCGCGCGAACCACGCGGTGCAGACCGCCGAGGGCGCGCCGGTGGCCCTGCTGGAGCGCGCCGGGCTGGCCGCGCGCTTCCCCTGGCTCAACCTGGACGGCATTGCCGCCGGCGGCTACGGCACGGCCGACGAGGGCTGGTTCGATCCCTTCAGCCTGCTGCAGGCCTTCCGCCGCAAGGCGATCGCGCTCGGCGCCACCTACCTGGCCGACGAGGTGATCGGCCTCGGGCGCCAAGCCGGGCGGGTGACGGCGGTGGAGCTGGCCGAGGGCGGCGAGCTGGCCTGCGGCTGGCTGGTCAACGCCACCGGCATCCGCGCACGCAGCCTCGCCCGCATGGCCGGGATCGAGGATCTGCCGGTGCACCCGAGGAAGCGCCAGGTCTTCGTCTTCGACTGCCGCCAGCCGCTGCCCGGCTGCCCGCTGACCATCGACCCAAGCGGCCTCTACTTCCGGCCCGAAGGCGGCGGCTTCATCTGCGGCATTTCGCCCGGCCCCGGCGAGCCGGATCCGGACTGCGAGGACTTCGAGATCGACCACGCGCTGTTCGAAGAGCGCCTCTGGCCGTTGCTGGCGGCGCGCGTGCCGGCCTTCGAGGCGATCAAGCCGACCGGCGCCTGGGCGGGCCACTACGACGTCAACAGCTTCGACGCCAACGCCATCCTGGGGCCGCATCCGGAGCTGGCGAACCTGCTCTTCGCCAACGGCTTTTCCGGCCACGGCCTGCAGCAGAGCCCGGCCGTCGGGCGCGCGCTCGCCGAGTGGATCGTCGACGGCGGCTACGTCAGCCTCGACCTCTCGCGCTTTTCCTACACGCGCATCGCCCGCGGCGACCGGGTGGTGGAGAAGAACGTGGTATGAGCCATCCGAACCGCCTGTGGACGCCCCACAGGACCGGGGCGCTGCTGGCCTTCGCGGTTCTGGGATTGGCGGCGGCGGCCTGGTGGGTCCTGGGCAGCGACCGGCTCGACCGCGGCATCCAGCGGCTGATGACGGTCGAGCGCTTGCCCGCCGGGGTCGTCGCCGTCGGCCGGGCCGGCAGCGCGCCGGAGGTGCGCACCTACGGCCTGGCGCGTCCGAAGGGGCACGCGAGGCGCAGCAGCTGGGCGGTCGAGCCGGACACGCGCTTTCGCATCGCCAGCCTGTCCAAGCCAGTGGTCGCCGCCGCGGTGCTGGCTCTGGTCGAGGAGGGACGGCTCGATCTCGACGCCCGGCTCGGCCGGTTGCTGCCGGACCTGGTACCGGATTGGGGCAGTCTGCGCGAGGTCACGGTCGCCGACCTGCTGCGCCACAGCGGCGGCTGGGACCGCGCGACCACCTTCGACCCCTTCTTCCTCGACACCGCCGAGCTCGAGCACTACCTCGGACTCCGGTGGTACGGCGGCCGCGACTGCCGGCCGGTCGCCGAAGCCATGGTCCGGCGCGGTCTGCAGTTCGCGCCGGGCACGCGCTACGCCTACTCCAACCTCGGCTATTGCTGGCTGGGGCTGGTGCTTGAGCAAGTCACGGGGTGGCCTTGGGACGCGGCGGTGCGGGCCATGGTGCCCGAGGCGGCGGACTTCCGCCTTGACCTGGGCTTCGCGGACGCGTGGCCTCAGCGCATCGCAGGCACCGCGGGTTTTCTGCTCCATCGCCCGGAAATGTTGGGCCCGGCCGGCGGCTTCAACGCCACCGCCGCCGCCTTGTTCCGCTTCGCCGAACGGCCCGTGCCGGCGGCGGTGCGCGCTGTCCCGCCCTACGTGCGCCCCGAGGCCGAAAGCTACTACGGGTTGGGCTGGCGGGTTTGGCGCGGCGCGCGGGCCGGCCTGCTGACCCATTACGGCGCCATGCCGGGGTCCTTCGCGCTGCTGGCCCGGCACGACGACGGGCGCATCGCCGTGGCGCTGTTCAACGCGCGGCCCTCCGACGACCTGGCGGCCGTGGAACACCTGCTGACGTTGTTCGGTTTCTGAAAGGCGCGTTCTCGGCGCCGTCTCTTAGAGACCGTTCGAGAATGAGCCTGGAGGCCCATTCTCGGCATTGTTCCGTCCCGCGCCCCCACCCGGCCACCCGACGACAGTATCCTGGATGGGTGGCCGGGTGGGGGCGCGGGACGGAACAGCGCATTCTCAAACGGTCTCTTGCCGACTCCGGACTGCCCCCTATCGCTCGAACGTCACCGTCCGCTCGCCCTCGTAGGCGTAGATGCTGAGGACGCGGTCGACGTCGAAGCCGTTCCCGGCCAAGGGCATGTGCAGGTACTCGATGCGGGCGAAGTCGAAGGCGATGCGCGTGCGCGGCCGGCGCAGCCCGTAGACCGCCACGCGGTTGCGGCAGACGGCGATGCGGTCGGCGATGGGGTAGCGCATGCTCGGGATCTCGGGCAGGAAATCCTCGAGATGGCGGCCCGTCAGGTTGATTTTGATGGCATCGCGCATCGACTGGCCGGTGACCCGCACCAGGAAGCGCGGCGCCTCCGCGGGGCTCGCGCGCTTGACCTCGACCAGGATCAGGTGCGGCAGCAGGCGCGGCACCTCGACCGGGTCGAAGTCGCCGCGCGCCGGCAGGCGGTCGGCCGGGTGCAGCGCCTGCATGGCCTCGGCGAAGGCGCGCAGGATCCAGGTGGCGCCCTCGGCGGCGACGCGCTCGAGCAGCGCCCGATTGCGCGCGGCGGCCTCCTCGGCCGTGGCGGCGGGGGCAAGCGGTTCCGCGTCGAGCGAGATAGCAGGCATTGCTGAGGAGACGTCCGGACTCGGAGGATACCGCCTCTTGGATAGGTCCACTGGCTTAACGCTCCCTTTCCATGCGCTCCGTGCGCAGCCGCGGGCAAGCCGCGACGCTCAGTCGTCCCGCCGCGGCGCCTCGCCGGCCGCCGACTTGCGCGCCTGCATCGCTTCGTGGTGGCGCAGCATTTAGGGCAGCTAGCTCATCACGAAGACGAAGGCGATGCGCATGCGCGGCCGGCGGATCGTCGAGAGGAACGTGGTCTGAGGCGGGCCGACCAGACCTCGCGAGGCCCGGCGATTTTCGCTAAGCTCTTCGCCAGATCGTGATCTCGCCGTGGAAAGGTTTGTCGATGGGACATTTGTTTCGGATCCTTCGGGCCCTCGCGATCGTTGGGCCGGCGCTCTTCTGGGGTCAAGCCCCGGCACAGGAGCCGTCCGGCATGCCGAACTTCGAGGGGTTGTACGCCTACCCCGCCTGCCAAGAGGCCGAGGAGTTCTGGCTGATCACCTCGGGCATGGAGTTCTTCGCCGACAGCGAGTTCTTCTACTTCGGGGATTTCGTAGGCGAGGATCTGGATCTGCCGTACGGCTGGCAGCGCTACGACTGGTACTTCGTCCGTCGAGGCGAGGCCGGTGGGCTGGAGTTCCTGAACTGGTCGGCGGAGGAGGGTGTCGGCGAGGAACCGGGTCCGGCCGCCTGGTCGGGCATCCTGCCCCGGACGACGGACGACCTCGGGCCGGAGTGGAACGTCTCCACCTACGCTCCCTGTGCCTTCGTGCCGGCCCCTTTCTCGTTCCTGCATGGCGAAACCGTGAACTTTCTGCGCGACCTGGCGCCGGCGAGCGACCAATGCCAGCAGCCGTCGGCGGCCTGCTTTGAGGCGCTGTTCGGTGCCGTCGATCGTCACGCAGACGGCGAACTGAACACCGCAGAGCTGTCGCGCCTTTTCCGGGTTCTACTGCACCTCGGGCTGGCGGCCCAGGACGAAGACGAGGGGCCCGCGACGGAGGCGGCGTTGACGGCCTTGACCGCGAACCTCGCCGCGGCGCCGCTGATCGCGACGGCGCTGATCGCCTCCTACGACTACGACGGCAGCGATGCCTTGTCCTATGACGAGGTCGCCGGCGAACTGGTGGGCGGCAACGCGGTGCTGCTGCAGACCGAGACATCCTTCGGGGCGCAGGCGCGCGGCGCCGCCGCGACGGCGGGGGAGGCGCTGCGCGGCCTCTTGCCGCTGCTCCGGCAGACCGTGGAGTGAACCCTCGCCGCCGGCGGCATGGACCGAAGCACAGGCCCAGGAGGTGGCACGGCATTGCAGACGAGTCACCGGCCGGCTTTCGAACAGGCTCTCAGTCCTTCGGCGGCGCCTCGCCGGCCTCCGACTTGCGCGCCTGCATCGCTTCGTGGTGGCGCAGCATGTAGGGCACCTGGCTCATCACGAAGACGAAGGTGATGCCCATCTGGCCGACCGTATCGAAGGTGACCCAGAACTCCTCGCTCTGGGTCCGCCAGACCAGCTCGTTGGCGGCCGCCATGACCAGGAAGAACAGGCTGAAGCGGATCGTCATCACCCGCCAGGCGGCGTCCGGCATCTCGAAAGCGCGGTTCAGCATCAGCTTGAGCAGCGGCTTGCCGACCAGCAGCGAGCCGTAGAGCGCGACGGCGAAGATCACCTGCATCACCGTCGGCTTGATCTTGATCCAGAAGCTGTCCTCGAAGAGCAGCGTCAGGCCGCCGAAGACGCCGAGGATGGCGGCAGCGACCAGCGGCAGCCACGGCACAGTGCGCGCCAGACCCCAGGACACCGCCAGCGCAACCAGGCTCGCCGCCATCAGCGCCGCCGTGGCCGTCAGGATGTCGCTGGCGTAGTAGACCACCAGAAAGACCAGCAGCGGGCCGTAGTCGGCCGCCGGCCGCAGCCAGGCGGGCCCCGTGCCGGCCTCGGGCGGCGCGCCGGGTTCGCTCATGCCGCCGCTCCCGTCGCGTAGGGGCGCAGCGCGTCGCAGACGCGCCGGCTCGCCGGCGTCGGCACGCCGGCCGCTTCGCCCAGCCGCACGGTCGCGCCGGTCAGCCACTCCAGCTCCAGCGGCTTGCCGCGCTCCAGGTCGAGCAGCATGGAGGGCTTGACCGTGCCGCCCAGCTCGTCGAAGCGGGCGAGCGTCCTGGCCTCCAGGTCGTCCGGCAGGTCGACGCCCTGGGCGCGCCCGACGGCGATGCATTCGGCCGCGAGATCGTGCAGCAGCCGGCGTCCCTCGGCATCGCCGCGGACGCCGCCGATGTCGCTGCGCAGGTAGCTGCAGGCCCCGGCGAGCGGCGCCAGGGCGACGAACTTCTCCCACAGGGCGCGGCGCACGTCGTCCGTCAGCTCGACCTCGATTCCGGCCCGCTCCAGCGCGTCGCGCAGGTCCAGGGCACGCGGCGTCGCCTGCCCGTCCAGTTCGCCGAAGACCAGGCGGGCGTGCCGCGTGTTGTGGCGGATGACACCCGGCGCCTCGATGTGGGCGGAGATGTAGGCGACGCCGCCCAGCACGTTCTGCGCCGGCAGATGCTCCTGCAGCAGCGCGACGGACTCGACGCCGTTCTGCAGCGGCACCACCGCCGTCTGCGGCCCGACCGCCGGGCGGATCGCCGCGGCAGCCGCCTCCAGCGCCCCCATCTTGGTGCAGACCAGCACCGCGTCCATCGGCCCGGCGGTGGCCGGGTCGTAGAGCGTCACCTGCGACAGGTGCAGATCGCCCTGGGCGGAGAAGACCCTCAGGCCGCTCTCGCGCAGCGCGTCGGCGAAGGCGCCGCGTGCGGCGAAGACCACCTCTTCGCCTGCCGCGGCCAAGCGGGCGCCGAAGTAGCCGCCGATGCCGCCGGTGCCGAAGATCAGGATGCGCATCGTTGTGCGGGTCTCGCTGCGGTCCGCGCGCTACTGCAGCGCCTCGCAAGCGCGCTTGATGCGCGTGCAGGCCTCCTCCAGCGCCTCGGTGGAAGTGGCGTAGGAGATGCGGAAGTAGGGCGACAGGCCGAAGGCCGCGCCGTGCACCGCCGCCACCCCCTCGCTTTCCAGCAGATAGGCGATGAAGTCCTCGTCCGACTGCAGCTTCTGGCCCTGCGGCGTGGTCTTGCCGATCACCCCGGCGCAGGAGGGGTAGACGTAGAAGGCGCCCTGCGGCGTGGTGCAGGTCAGGCCCGGGCACTGGTTCAGCTTCTCGACGACCAGGTCGCGACGCCGCTTGAAGACATCGTTGTGCGCGGCGATGAAGTCCTGCGGCCCGTTCAGCGCCTCGACCGCGGCGGCCTGGCTGATCGAGGAGGGGTTGGTGGTCGACTGCGACTGGATCTTGGCCATCGCCTTGATCAGTTCGGCCGGCCCGCCGGCGTAGCCGATGCGCCAGCCGGTCATGCAGTAGGCCTTGGAGACGCCGTTGACCGTCAGCGTGCGCTCGTAGAGCTGCGGCTCGACCTGGGCGATGGTGGCGAACGCGAAGCCGTCGTACACCAGCTTCTCGTACATGTCGTCGACCATGACGTGCACCTGCGGGTGCTTCAGCAGCACCTCGGCCAGGGCCTTCAGCTCGCTGGCCGAATAGGCGGCGCCGGTCGGGTTGCTCGGGCTGTTGAGGATCAGCCACTTGGTCTTCTTGGTGATCGCCTGCTCCAGGTCCTCCGGCTGCAGCTTGAAGCCGGCGTTCTGCGAGCAGGGCACGACCACCGGCTCGCCCTCGGCCAGCAGCGTCATGTCCGGGTAGGAGACCCAGAAGGGCGCCGGGATGACCACCTCGTCGCCCGGGTTCAGGGTCGCCATCAGGGCGTTGTAGAGCACCTGCTTGCCGCCGGTCCCGACCGTGATCTGCTCCGGCTTGTAGGTCAGGCCGTTGTCGCGCGCGAACTTGTCGGCGATCGCCTGCTTCAGCTCCGGCGTGCCGTCGACCGCCGTGTACTTGGTCTCGCCGCGCTCGATCGCCGCGATCGCCGCCTGCTTGATGTTGTCCGGCGTGTCGAAGTCGGGCTCGCCCGCGCCCAGGCCGATGACGTCGCGCCCGGTCGCCTTCAGCTCGCGCGCCTTCGAGGTGACGGCGATGGTCGGCGACGGCTTGATGCGGGACAGGCGCTCGGCGAGCAGCGGCATCGAAAGGGTCCTCCGCGGGGGGTGTGCCAGGACATGACGTTTGGAGCGATGTCGCGCAAGCGGCGGAACCGCGGCGCGGTTCTATCCGGTCGCAAATCGCTCTGGAAACGCCGCGGAAGCTATCGGAGGGCTTGGATCATGGCAACCGGCTGGCAGCGCCCTCTGCCTTGCGTCGGTCGCATCTTTGACTCGTGACTCCTCAATGGCCGCCTCGCTTGAGTCGGACACCTCCGCCCCGCGACCGCACCTGCGAGGGACCATGCGCAACGGCTACCTGACCTTGCTCAGCTACGAGTCGCCCCGCCTGCGCCGCCGGCGCCGCGGGCGCGCCGCTTTCGGCTACGCGCTCGCGGCCCTGGCCGTCGCCTGCGGGGCGCTGCTGGTGTTCGGCGAGACGCTGCTTTAGCGCAGCGTATCGGCCTGGCTTATGCGGCCACCTGCGCCGCCGGGGCGACGGCCTCGGCCTCCAGGGTGACGGCGACGGCGTGGATCACGCTGGCGATGCGCAGCGCGTCCTGCACGCCTTCCTTGGTCGCGCCCTTGCCGAGCACCTCGCGCTCGTGCGCGTCCAGGCACATGCCGCAGCCGTTGATCGCGCTGACGGCCAGCGAGATCAGCTCGAAGTCCAGCTTGTCGATGCCGGGGTTGGCGATGGCGTTCATGCGCAGGCGCGCCGGCAGCTTGCCGTACTCCGCGTTCGAGAGCAGGTGGGTCGCGCGGTAGTAGACGTTGTTCATCGCCATCAGCGCCGCGGCGGTGCGCGCCGCGCTCCGCGCCTCGGCCGACAGCTTGGTGGCGGCGTCCGCGGCGACCGCCTCCAGCACCTGCGGGTTGCGGCTGGCGATGGCGCTGGCCAGGGCGATGCCCCAGACCTGCTGCGCGGTGAGGTTCTGCGGCTCCAGTACGTTGCCGAGGTTGAGCTTGAGGTCCTTGGCGTAGGCCGGGATCCGGCCGCGCAGGGTGTCGATGGACATGGGTGGATCTCCTTGCGTTGGGTGGTCCGGCCCTGATGGGCGGGACGCCGGCCTTGCGGCCCGAGCACGTCGTGCTCGCTTCGAAAAGCCCGGCCGATGCCGGGCTGATCAGCATGAGCGCGTGACGATGGGGTGACGGGGAAGACCGCCCTCATGCTGAGGCGCGCTGCGTTGCGCAGCGCGTCTCGAAGCGTGAGGGCCGGCCGCTGCCTGACAGGCGGCGGCCGAAGCCGGAGGCGAAGGTCGCCGTTACGCGACCTTCAGGACCTCCTCGCCCTTTTCCCAGTTGCAGGGGCAGAGCTCGTCGGTCTGCAGAGCGTCGAGGATGCGCAGGGTCTCCTTGACGTTGCGGCCGACGTTGAGGCCGTTGACCGCGACGTGCTGGATCACGCCGTCCGGGTCGACGACGAAGGTGGCGCGCAAGGGCACGCCTTCGGCCTTGTCGAGGATGCCGAGCGCGCTCGACAGTTCGCGCTTGAGGTCGCTGACCATCGGGAAGGGCAGTTCGCGCAGGTCCGCGTGGTCGCGCTTCCAGGCGTGGTGGACGAACTCGTTGTCGGTGGACACGCCCAGCACCTGCGCGTCGCGGTCGGCGAACTCCTCGTTCAGGCGGCCGAACTCGGCGATCTCGGTCGGGCAGACGAAGGTGAAGTCCTTCGGCCAGAAGAAGACCACCAGCCACTTGTCCTTGTAGGTCTCGTTGGTGACCTGTTCGAAGGCCTCGGACGGCGCCTGCGGCGCGCCGGCCTTGACGGCGGTCAGGTCGAATTTCGGGAAGATGTCGCCGACGGTCAGCATGTGTCTCGCAACTCCTGCGTCGTTCGCGTCTGTCTGGTAGGCGCCGCCGGGGCGCCGGATGGCTTCGATGCAAGGACGAAGCGTGTTTGGAACGCCTCCAATTTGCAACTAGGCGCCAAGATCGTGCGGATACCGCCGCACGTCAAGACCTGGAATGATTTTAATTTGCGCTAGACTGTGCGCCCCGCCGATCTACCGCATCGGTCGCGATGTCAGTTCACGAACCAGCCTGAAGAGGCCGAAACCGACCAAGACCCAGACGCCGCCCAGCAGCGCGCGGAAGGTGGACTCCGGCTCCAGCACGACCGCGAAGGCGGCCGGACTGGCCGCGCATACCAGCACGATGCGCCAGGGACGCCGCCGATGCTCCAGAAATTCCGAGAGCAGCCATCCGAAGCATAGTCCCGCAAGAAGATCCGACATCGGTCTTGGTTTCTGTGCGTTTCGGTGAATTCACTTGGTTCGGGGCAACAAAGTGACCGGCAAGGGGCGATCCGCCGTGTGCCGGCCGGCGCCCCCTGGTCAGGTAGCGGGGTCGCGCTCTATCTTACGCCCATGCCCGACAACGCCTACCAGGATTTCCTCAGCGAGCTCGCGCTGGCGCGCGGCCACGCCGGGGCGGATTCGCCGCCGCTCGCGGTGGTCTCCGACTACCAGCCGGCGGGCGACCAGCCGCAGGCGATCATGGAGCTGGTGGGCGGCCTGCAGCAGGGCGAGCGCGACCAGGTGCTGCTGGGCGTCACCGGCTCGGGCAAGACCTTCACCATGGCGCACACGATTCAGGCGCTGCAGCGCCCCACCTTGATCCTGGCGCCGAACAAGACGCTGGCCGCGCAGCTCTATGCCGAGATGAAGGCCTTCTTCCCGGACAACGCGGTGGAGTACTTCGTCTCCTACTACGACTACTACCAGCCGGAGGCCTACGTCCCGCGCACCGACACCTACGTCGAGAAGGAATCCTCGATCAACGAGCAGATCGACCGCATGCGCCACTCGGCGACGCGCAGCCTGTTCGAGCGGCGCGACGTGGTGATCGTCGCCTCGGTCTCCTGCATCTACGGCATCGGCGCGCCCGAGACCTACGCCAGCATGACGCGCGTCGTGCGGTCCGGCGAGACGCTCGACCGCAAGCAGCTTCTGCACGATCTGACCGAGCTGCAGTACAAGCGCAACGACCTGAACTTCCACCGCGGCACCTTCCGGGTGCGCGGTGACTCGCTGGAGATCTTCCCGGCCCACTACGAGGACCGCGCCTGGCGCATTTCGCTGTTCGGCGACGAGGTCGAGGCGATCCACGAGTTCGACCCGCTGACCGGCGAGAAGACGCAGGCGCTGGAGGCGATCAAGCTCTACGCCAACAGCCACTACGTGACGCCGCGCCCGACGCTGGTGCAGGCGATCCAGCAGATCAAGGCTGACCTCAAGATCCGCCTCGACGAGTTCACCGCCGCCGGCAAGCTGCTGGAGGCCGAGCGGCTGCAGCAGCGCACCACCTTCGACCTGGAGATGATGGAGGCGACCGGGTCCTGCGCCGGGATCGAGAACTACTCGCGCTACCTCTCCGGCCGCAATCCGGGCGAGCCGCCGCCGACCCTGTTCGAGTACCTGCCGGACGACGCGCTGCTGTTCGTCGACGAAAGCCACGTCACCATCGGTCAGCTCAACGGCATGTACCGCGGCGACTACGCCCGCAAGTCGACCCTGTCGGAATACGGCTTCCGCCTGCCGTCGTGCATCGACAACCGGCCGCTGAAGTTCGAGGAGTGGGACGCCATGCGCCCCCAGTCGATCTACGTCTCGGCGACGCCCGGACGCTGGGAGCTGGAGCGCACCGGCGGCGTCTTCGTCGAGCAGGTGATCCGCCCGACCGGCCTGATCGACCCGGTCTGCACCATCCGGCCGACCGAGAACCAGGTCGACGACCTGATCGCCGAGTGTCGCGACACGGTCGCCAGGGGCATGCGCGTGCTGGTCACCACGCTGACCAAGCGCATGGCCGAACAGCTCACCGAGTACCTGCACGAAAGCGGCCTGAAGGTGCGCTATATCCACTCCGACGTGGACACGCTCGAGCGCATCGAGATCATCCGCGACCTGCGCCTCGGCGTGTTCGACGTGCTGGTCGGCATCAACCTGCTGCGCGAGGGCCTGGACATCCCCGAGTGCGCGCTGGTGACCATCCTGGACGCCGACAAGGAGGGGTATCTCCGCTCCACCACCTCGCTGATCCAGACCATCGGGCGCGCCGCGCGCAACGTCGACGGCCGCGTCGTCCTCTACGCCGACAAGATGACCGACAGCCTGACCGCGGCGCTGGAGGAGACCGAGCGGCGCCGTGAGAAGCAGCAGGCCTACAACGCCGCGCACGGCATCACCCCGGCCACCATCAAGAAGCAGATCGCCGACATCCTCGGCTCGGTCTACGAGCGCGGCGACCACGTCACCGTCGGCACCGGCGAGGCGGAAGGCGCGCTGGTCGGCCACAACCTGAAGGCCCACATCGGCGGTCTCGAAAAGCGCATGAAGGAGGCCGCGGCCAACCTGGAGTTCGAGGAGGCCGCCCGCCTGCGCGACGAGATCATGCGCCTGGAAAACGCCGACCTGGAGATCCCCCACCGCGCCGTTTGGGACGGCACCGGCGACATCGGCGCCGGCTACAACCGCAGAAGCGGGGGCCGTGGTGGCGGCAGCGGAAAGGGCAAGCGCGGCAAGTCCGGCCGCCGCGAGCCGATGAAGACCGACCCCGACAGCTTCGCCGCCGCCCTCATGCGCGCCGACGCCCACGCCAAGAGCAAGGCTCCGAAGGGACGGCGGGGGCGGGGGCGGTAGCGGCGGCGCGCCCTATCGCTTGTTCCTAATCAGGTCCTTGATCGTCTTCGCCGACTGCAGCTTGGCGAAGCTGGTGTAGCGTGGGCCCTGCATCATGCCGAGCGGGGCGTCGCCGAAGGGGATCGGGCCGATCGGCTTGGCCGGCTCGGAGAAGATCAGCTTGTACTTCCCCTCCTCGCCATAGGGCTCGATCCGGTCCACCGGCGCGTAGTGCGTGATCGCCGACACCGGATTGGTCTGGTAGCCCGCAACGTACTTGATCTTGTCGAGCATGCCGCCGGCGATGCGGATCGCATACCAGGCGTTCTCGCCGAGAAAGGCCTTCTCGAACCCCTCCTTCTGCGCCGGCACGATGATGGTATCCGGAGTCTTGGCCGCCTCGGCCGGCTTGGCGGGTCCCGCAGTGCCGGCGGGATCGCGGGCCTGCGGCACCGCGACGGCCTTGGGGAACTCGAAGGCGCGCAGGCCGACCAGCGGCAGGATCTGCAGGATCTCCTTCAGAAAACCCTCGGTATCCGCCTTCTCGGCCTCGCTCAGGGCCGGTTCCTGCGGCGTGTTGCCGTTGTCCAGGCGACAGCGCCCGGCCTGCTGGGCGCGCCGGACCAAAGCGTGCTCCAGCCAGGTGACATGCGCCCGGTTGAGTCCCCCGCTGGTCGAGGTGAAGACCGCCGCCCAGTCCCAGAAGTCCTTCGTGCCGTAATGGGACTCGATCCGGTTCCTGACGCCGTCCGCCTGGCCGATGTAGAGCGTCGGCAGGCCGTCGTCGCTGTCGCCGTAGCCGACCAGGATGTAGACGCCGGTGCGCAGCATCTCGGCCCGGCCGCGCACCTCCGGCCACTTCACGCGCGGGAAGACCACCCCGTGCCCGGTCCAGTTCATCCGGTCGATCAGCCGTACCCCTTCCGGATCGCCGTCCGGCACGAAGATGCGGATGGTGAAAGGGTCGGGCATGTCAAACGGCCTCCGGCTTGGCCGCTTTGCGCCGCCGCCGGGGCTTCTTCGCAGCCTCGGCGGAGAGCGGCGCGACCATCTTTTCGTAAAGCATGAACAGATGCTCGACGCGCTCGCGCTCGAATCGAAAGCCGCCTTTCCGGTAAAGGCGGTCAACCACCTTATCGAGATCGAGATGTGCACGCCGCAGCGCCGGTGGCATCGTGTCTCGGTCGTACAGATTGTCGAGGCTGCTGGTGGCGAACTGATCTCGCGTGTCGAGGATTTCTTGTGCCAGTTGCGCCACTCCGTCCGCTTGAGACTTGTCCATTTCAGGCCAGACGAACGAGTTATATATCGCTGGTGAGTAACTATAGTCTGATTTAAGTCGCCCGCCTACCGCGCGCATCCAAGCCATGTGCATGGCGGATGTCAGTATTCCGAGATAAAAGAGTGGTGCGCCCGCAATAATTTGCAATTTATTTGATGCAATCACGCGAGACGATATAATTGCGATGGGTATGTATTCGCGCGACTGGGATGAGACTTCTGGAATTGCGAGATAGTCTACGTTTGGCTGTCGGTCTTGCGTGAAAAGTGTGGGAAACCGCGCGTACTCCTGAACACTCGCGGTAGGGCTCTGAAGTCGCCCAAGCCGGACTCTCTCTAGGCGCTCCGCGACGGGCTTGGACTCGCGAAGCTCAGCCGGATCAGCGTCCTTCAGCCACAAACACCACCGCCATTTGCCTGAGATAAGCTCATCGCCGCCGACGTAAGGGCGAAGCCACTTCTCGGCGGATGGATCTGCCTCAAGGAGTTTGGCGCGATCCTCTCCATCAAGGATCAAGTTGCTGAACTTCTGGTAGCCTCCTCCACGGATCCTAAGCCTGGCCCCATCCGTAGGCTGGCTGCCCTTGTGAATTCGTAGTCGCCCCTCTGGCGGCTTGCTCCTAGCCGGAATTGCATACTGCGGGCCTTCAATTAGGTATCCATTGATACGCGACACCTGGGTGACATGTGGCTCGCCCCGAATGTCCTCATACTCGAATATGAATTTCTCGATGTCATGTTTGCAAGAAAGACCAATAATAACACAATGTACTGCAGCCTTGCCTCGGGCTTCGCTATTCCACTGAAATGTTCTATGTGCAAACCGTATTGATTGATTTTCCTTAAATATTTCTGGCCACAAAATGCTGGCTTGCTCACCCTGTGTGATAGAGTTTGTCGACACAAATGCAGTATCAATGTGTTTATACTGGCATGCATATTGTATAGCTTGCTTGAACCAGCAGGTGACGTAGTCGAGCCGGTTCACTTGTCCTTGCCGACCCCAAATCAAGGCCATATCCATCTGCTGGTCTTTGGTCCGCCACTGGTGTCCGACAAATGGCGGATTACCAAGTAGATATGAGCATTGCGCAGGCGGTAAGATATTTGACCACTCTAGCCGCAGCGCATTCCCTACGACGATATGCGGCGACTTCTCCAGCGGGATGCGCACGAAGGTTTCGCCGAACTCCAGGCTCAGCCGGGAGTTCATGATGTGATCCATCATCCACAGCGCCGTCTCGGCGATGCGCGCCGGAAACTCGCCGATCTCGATGCCGTAGAACTGGTCTACGTCGACGACGGACAGCGTGTCGGCCAGCACGTCGTACTGGCCGGACGACCGAAGCTCGCGCAGCACCTCGATTTCGAGCTGGCGCAGTTCGCGGTAGGCGATGATCAGGAAGTTGCCGCAGCCGCAGGCCGGGTCGAAGAATGTCAGGTTGCCGAGCTTTTCCTGGAACTTCAGCAGTTCCGGCCGGCGCCGGCTGTCGCGGCGTGCCTTCAGTCGCTCGAACTCGGCGCGCAGCTCGTCCAGGAATAGCGGCTGGATGACCTTCAGGATGTTCTTCTCGGTGGTGTAATGGGCGCCGAGCGCCCGCCGTTCCTGCTTGTCCATGACGGACTGGAAGAGGGAGCCGAAGATCGCCGGGGAGATCGCCGACCAGTCGAACCGGCAGGCGTCGATCAGCCGCTGACGCATGTTCGCGTCGAAGGAAGGGATGCGCAGCGGCTCGTCGAACAGCTCGCCGTTGACGTAGGGAAAGCGGTTCAGGTCCTCGTTGAGGGTCTTGGCGCGCTGATCGTCCGGCGTGTTCAGTACCTGGAAGAGCAACGCGAGCTGGCCACCCAGGTCGCCGCCGTCCTCGCGCGTCTGTTGTTCCAGGAACTCCAGGAAGATGTCGCGCGCCTCGAAGATGCCGGTATCGTCGGCGAACAGACAGAAGACGATGCGGACGAGGAAGCGCTCAAGGTCATGCCCCGTATAGCCGGCCTCTTCGAGCGCATCGTGCAGCTTGCCGACCAGTTCGGACGCCTTGATGTTGACCGGGTCCTGGTCCTGGAACGTGCGCTTCTGCACGCCGATGATGAAGCCGAACCACTCGACATACTTCGGCAAGTCTTCAAGCTTGAAGGCAACAGACTGACCCTCGTCACGATCCAGCAGCTCGAAGGTCTGAAAGTCGCAGACCAACTGATAGCGGGGCCGCTCAGACTCCTTGATGGCGTCGAAGTAGTCGCCGGCTTGCTCAGCGGCACGCACGAGGTCTCGGCCGGCACTTTTCTGTTCGACCAGCAAAACGCCGGGCCAGAAGAGGTCGATGAAGCCCGCGCTGTTGTCCAGCTTGCGAACGTGCTCTTCGTAGCGGGCGACGGACCGTCTCTTGACGCCGAAGACCTCGAAAAAGTCGTTGTAGAAGCTCTGCGTCTCGCCCTTCTCGTACGTCTCGTCCGCCCATTCCCGGGCGAAGGCGGCGGCGCGGGTGCGGATTTCGTTCCAGGACAGGCGCATGGGTCGGTTGAAGGCACCGCGAAGGCTAAATCGGCAGGCGTGTAGTGCTAGCACCTATGCGCGGGAGGCGCCAAGGACTCGCGAGGGAAGCTGCGTCGCTCAAAACACCCCCACCGCCGCTCCTGTGGAGAGCGTCGCCAGGGTGCCGGCGACCAGGGCGCGCAGGCCGAGGTCGGCGATTTCGCGGCGGCGGTCGGGGGCCATGGTGGCGAGGCCGGCGAGCATGATGCCGAGGCTGCCGAAGTTGGCGAAGCCGCACAGGGCGTAGGTCATGATCAGGCGGCTGCGCTCGGACAGCGCGCCCTCGGGCAGGCGCGCCAGCTCCAGGTAGGCGACCAGCTCGTTGACGGCGGTCTTCAGGCCCATCAGGCGGCCGGCCTCCGCCGCCTCGGCCCAGGGGATGCCGATCAGCCAGACCAGCGGCGTGAAGATCCAGCCGAAGATCCGCTCGACCGACAGCGGCGCGCCCCACACCTCGGGCAGCAGGCCGAGGACCAGGTCGGCCAGCGCCACCAGCGCCACCATGACCAGCAGCATGGCGAGCACGCCGAGGAAGATGCTCAGCCCCGCCTCGGTGCCGCGCACAAGGGCGTCGAGGCTGCCGCTCGCCTCGGACTTCACCTCGACGCGCCCGCTGGTCGGCGGGCCGTCCGGCGGCACCATGAGCTGGGCGAGGCCGAGGGCGGCCGGCACCGAGATCAGCGAGGCGGCGATCAGGTGGCCGCCGGCGTTCGGCAGCACCGGCGAAAGGAAGCCGGTGTAGAGCGCCAGCACGGTGCCGGCGATGGTCGCCATGCCGACGGTCATGATCAGGAACAGCTCGCTGCGGCTCAGCCGGGCGACGTAGGGCCGGGCGAACAGCGGCGCCTCGACCATGCCGAAGAAGACGTTGCCGGCACTGACGAAGCCGACCGGCCCGCCGACCTTCATGCCGCGCTCGAGCAGCCAGGCCATCCCGCGCACGATGCGCTGCAGCACACCCCAGTAGAGCAGCAGGCCGCCCAGGGCGCTGACCACGACGATCAGCGGCAGGCCGCGGAAGGCGAGCACGTAGGCGGCGCCGGGAAAGGGCTCTTCGAAGGGCAGCGGCGCACCGCCCAGGTAGCCGAAGACCAGGCCGGTCCCGGCCTCGGTCGCCGCCTGCAGCGCCAGGATGGCGTCGTTCAGCGGCAGCAGCAGGTCGCGCGCCACCGGCACCGCCGTCAGCAGCCCGGCGAGCGCGAGCTGCGCGGCGATCGCGACCAAGGCGACGCGCAGGCTGGCGGCGCGCCGGTTCTCGCTGACCAGCCAGGCCAGGCCGAACAGCACGAGCATGCCCGCGAGGGCCTGCAGGTTCTCCATTGTCTCGGTCGTCCCCCCGGAAGCGCTGGGCCTCCTCGACCGTTCCCCCAATTCGACCGCCGCGTCCTTCGAGACGCGGTCCTGGCGGACCGCTTCTCAGGATGAGGCGGCGGCTTTACGCCAGGTGCGGCTTCGCACCCGCGCGTCAGTTTCCGAGCGGGACCTCCCAGACCTCCGCGGCGTAGCCGCGGATCGTGCGGTCGGAGGAGAAGCGGCCCATCGGCGCGACGTTCAGCACCGCGCGGCGCTGCCAGTCGTCGGGCTGCGCCCAGGCGCGGTCGACCGCGCGCTGCGCCTCCCAGTAGGCGGCGAAGTCGTCGCACACCAGGAACCAGTCGTGGCCGCGCAGGTCGTCGACCAGGGCGCGGAAGCGGCCCGGGTCGTCCGGGCTGAAGACGCCCTGCTCGATCTGCTCCAGCACCTCGGCCAGGCGCGGGTCGGCGGCGATCGCCGCCCCGGGGTCGCGGCCGGCGGCGCGGCGCGCGGCTACCTCCTCGGCGGTCAGGCCGAAGATGAAGATGTTGTCGGGGCCGACCTGCTCGCGGATCTCGACGTTGGCGCCGTCCAAGGTGCCGACGGTCAGCGCCCCGTTCATGGCGAACTTCATGTTGCCGGTGCCGGAGGCCTCCATGCCGGCGGTGGAGATCTGCTCCGACAGGTCGGCGGCGGGGATCAGCAGTTCGGCGAGCGAGACGTTGTAGTTCGGCGGATAGACCACCTGCAGGCGCTCGCGCGTCGCCGGGTCGGCGTTGACCGTGCGGCCGATGTCGTTGACCAGCTTGATGATCAGCTTGGCCATGGCGTAGCCGGGCGCCGCCTTGCCGCCGAAGATCTTGACCCGCGGCGCCCAGTCGGCCTCCGGATGGCGGCGCATCTCGTTCCACAGCGCCGCCGTCTCCAGGATGTTCATGAGCTGGCGCTTGTACTCGTGGATGCGCTTGATCTGCACGTCGAACATCGCCTGCGGGTCGAGGGCGAGGCCGAAGCGGCGCTGCAGGTGCTCGACCAGCCGCGCCTTGTTGGCCTGCTTGGCGGCGGCGAAGCGCTCGCGGAAGCCGGCGTCCCCGGCCAGGCGGGCGACGCCGGACAGGCGCTCCAGGTCGCTCTCCCAGCCGGGGCCGACCGCCTCGTCCAGCAGCTCGCCCAGCGCCGGGTTGCAGCCCTTCAGCCAGCGGCGCGGGGTGACGCCGTTGGTCTGGTTGACGATGCGCTCTGGGTGCAGCGCGTGCAGCTCGCGGAACACCGTGCGCTTCATCAGATCGGTGTGCAGGGCGGAGACGCCGTTGACCTTGCGCGCGGCGATGAAGGCCAGGTTGCCCATGCGCACCTCGCCGCCGGCCAGGGCCGCCACCCCGTCCGGCCGGCTGCCGCCGGCGGCCCGCACCTCGGCGGCGTGCGCCGCGTCGATCCGCTCGATGAGCTGCAGGTGGCGCGGCAGCACCTCCGCCATCAGCTCTTCCGGCCAGCGCTCCAGCGCCTCCGGCATCAGCGTGTGGTTGGTGTAGTTCAGGCAGCCGCGGGCGATGGCGAAGGCTTCCTCGAAGGGCAGCCCCTGCTCGTCGACCAGCAGGCGCACCAGCTCCGGCCCGGCGATCGCCGGGTGGGTGTCGTTGAGCTGCACCGCCACCTTGCCCGGCAGCAGGGCCAGGTCGTCGTGGCTGGACAGGAAGCGGCGCAGCAGGTCGCGCAGCGAGGCGGCGGTGAAGAAGAACTCCTGCTTCAGCCGCAGCTCCTTGCCCTGCGGCGTGGTGTCGTCCGGGTAGAGCACGCGGCTGATGGTCTGCGCCAGCACCGCCGGCGCGGCCGCGCCCATGAAGTCGCCGGAGTTGAAGCGGTCCAGGTCGAAGACCTGGGTCGGCTTGGCCGACCACAGCCGCAGGGTGTTGACCCAGCGCCCGCCCCAGCCCGGCACCGGCGTGTCGTAGGCGGCGGCCAGCACGGTCTCCGCCGGGGTCCAGACCTGGCGACCGTCGGGCGCGGTGCGCACCTCGCCGCCGAAGCCGATGGGGTAGACCGACTCCTTGCGCATGAACTCCCAGGGGTGTGCCTCGGACAGCCAGTCCTCGGGCCGCTCGACCTGCCAGCCGGCGTCGAACGACTGGCGGAACAGCCCGTGGTCGTAGCGGATGCCATAGCCGTAGGCGGGGATGCCGAGGGTCGCCATGGAGTCGAGGAAGCAGGCGGCCAGCCGCCCTAGCCCGCCGTTGCCGAGCGCCGCGTCCGGCTCGTCGCCCACCACCTCGGCATAGTCGACCCCCAGGCCGGCCAGCGCCTGGCGCGCCTCCTCGCCGAGACCGAGGTTCAGCACCGTGTCGTCCAGCAGCCGGCCGATCAGGAACTCCATCGACAGGTAGTAGACCCGCTTGCGATCCTCGGCGTAGATGCGCCGGGTGGTCTCGAACCAGGGGTCCACGACGCGGTCGCGCACGGCATAGGAGAGCGCCAGGCGCCAGTCCGACAGGGTGGCGGTGCGCTCGGTCTTGCCGATGGTGTAGGTCAGATGGTCGCGGACGGCGACGCGCAGCGCGGCGGCGTCGATATGCTCGCCCATGGGCGCGGCCTCGCGCGCCACTTCCTTCAAACTCATGCGTTCGACGTTCCCCAATTCCCGAAGCGGGCGGCGCACTCGGGCACGGCGGCGTCCCTGCCGCTCGACTCGCGCAACCCGCGGCGATGCCGTCGGCCGCCGGTCCTCCCCGTCGCAGCGGCGCGCAGCCGACTCGGGGCCCCTGCCGGCCGCGGTCGTCAGGCGGAATCATCATGTCCCCGCGGGCCTTTCGCAACCCCTAACGCGAACGGTCGGTCACCGCGCGGTCGGAACGATCCGCCGGCCGGCCGGCTCCGTCCCGGCGCGCTCGTGTGCCACGGCCGCCGCGACGCGCCGCAGGTTCGGATCGTCGGCCAGGCGCTCGAGCGCCTGCGGACAGCGCCGGCGCCAGTTGGGATGCTCCTCGATCGTGCCCGGAAAATTCGGTTGGTCCAGCACGCCCAGCGCGTCGTCGAGCTGCACCGCCACCAGCTCGGCGGCGGAGCGCGCGAGCAGGGCGTGCAGGGCCGCCGCCAGCGGCGTGGTCAGAGACTCCGGCGCCGGCTCGGCCGGCCAGAGGTCTTCCTCGGCCAGGAGCTGCATCAGGCGGGCGCGATCGCGCGCCCGCCCGGCGCGCTCGGCGGCGGCGGCGCCCGCGTCGAACTGGCCGAAGGCGAGGCGCCAGTCGATGTCCCGCTCCTCCCACCAGCCCTTCAGGGTCGGCGTGTCGTGGGTGCCGAAGCTGGCCAGGGTGTTGGCGCGGTGCGTGTGCGGCGACTTCAGCGCCTCGGCGGCGTCGCGCTCGAACTGCATGACCGTGCAACCGAACAGCCGTGCGGCGTCGAGCTTGTCGCGCAGCCCTTCGGGCACGTTGCCCAGGTCCTCGCCGACGACAACGCAGCCCAGACGCGTCGCCTCCAGCCTGACGATCGCCAGCAGCAGCTCGAGGGGATAGCGCACGTAGGCGCCGGGCGCCTCTCCGGTCTCCGGCACCCAGAAGCAGCGGGCGAGGCCGAGGACATGGTCGATGCGCGCCAGGCCGGCGTGGCGCAGCACCGCGCGCACGGTTTCGACGAAGGGCGCATAGCCCGCGCGCGCGAGGCCAAGCGGCGAAAGCGGCGCCAGCCCCCAGGTCTGGCCGTGCGGGTTGAAGTGGTCCGGCGGCGCGCCCAGCGACACGCCGTGGGCGAAGACGTCGGGGTTGGCCCAGACCTCGGCGCCGCCGGCGCGCACGCCGACGGCCATGTCGGTGTAGAGCCCCATGGACATGCCGGCCGCGCGCGCGCGCACCTGCGCGGCGCCGAGCTGGGCGTCCGCCAGCCACTGCAGCCAGGCATGGTAGGCGACGGCTGTGGCGTTCTCGGCGGCGAAGCGCCGCGCATCCGGCGCGTCGGGGGCGCCCAGGCCGGCCGGCCAGGCGCGCCAGTCTTCGCCATACCGCTCCGACAGGGCCTCGAACAGCGCGAAGTCCTCCAGTGCCCGGCCGCGACGGTGGCGGAAGGCGGCGAAGTCGCCGGTCTCGTCGCGGAAGGCGGCGAAGCGCTGGCGCAGGGCGCGGTCCTTGTCCGCGCGAACCGCGTAGTCGACCAGCTCGCCGGCCGCCGGCGCATGCGGCGCGACACCGTCGACGGCGATGTGCAGCGTGTTGAGGAAGCCGCGATGGCTCGGCGAATAGGGGCTGATGGCGTCGCTTGCGGCGCCCAGGGCGTGCACCGGGTTTAGCCCGAGGAAGTCGGCGCCCAGCGGCGTGAGCCACTCGGCCGCCTCGGCCAGGTGGACATAGTCGCCGAGCCGGGCGTCGCGGCGCTGCGAGTGCAGGCCGTAGAGCGCCGCGGTCAGGCCCCAGGGCCGTCGGCGGGCGGCGGTCTCGGCGGGGCTCGGCGCTTGCGGCGGGGCGGCGATCAGCAGCGCCTCGGCATCCGCCACCTCCAGGGTGTGCAGGCCGAGGGGCAGCGGCGGCAGCGGTCCGTGGCCGGCGTGCGACTCGCCGCTCTCCAGGCGCAGCACCCAGCCCGGGAAGGACAGCTCGGCGTCGGTCGCCGCCTGCACCGCCAGCGCGCGCGGGATCGGCCGCCGCGTCTCGACCTCCAGCTCTGCCAGGCGCATCGCCGGGTCGCCGTCGAGCCCCATGGCGTCGAGCAGCGCGCGCTTGGTCTCCGGCGGCGCCCGGTGCCGCACCCTCTCGAGGTCGAGGTACTCGGCCAGGATGCCCGCCATCCCGGCCAGGCGATCGAGCGTTGCCGTCTCGGTCATCGCGAGCCGGCGGTCCCGGCCTCGGCCCGCACCGGGGCGAGCGCGAAGACGGCCAGGCTTTCCGCGGCGACCGTGACGCTTGGCGTTGCCGGTTCCGCGGGCGCCTCCGGCCGGGCGGTGTCGAGCACCCGCTGCCAGGTCCGGTCCTCGGGCGGCGCGGGCAGGGTCAATGACCGCTCCGCGCCCTCCGCATTGAAGGCGATCAGCAACTCGTCGTCGCTCTCGGCATAGGGCGGGGTGCCGGCGGCCAGGCGCACATGCAGGGCCAGGCTCTTCAGGTCGGGGTCGTCCCAGCGCGGGGTGCCGCCGGCCAGATCCTGCCAGACCGCATCGGGACGGCCATCGATGCGTGCGCGGGCGTGCAGGAAGCGTCCCTGGCGCAGCACGGGATGGGCGCGGCGGAAGGCCGCGAGGCGGCGCACGAAGGCGAGCAGCGCAAGGTCGGCGGCCGGCCAGTCGAGCCAGGCCAGCGGATTGTCCTGGCAGTAGGCGTTGTTGTTGCCGCCCTGTGCGTTGCCGATCTCGTCGCCGGCGAGAAGCATCGGGGTCCCCTGGGACAGGAACAAGGTCGCCAGGAGGTTACGCCGCCGCCGGGCCCGCCGTTCCCGCACCGCAGGATCGTCGCTCGGCCCCTCGACGCCGCAGTTGTCGCTGTGGTTCGACTTGTGGCCGTCGCGGTTGTCCTCGCCGTTGGCCTCGTTGCGCGGCTGGGTGTAGGCGACGAGATCGGCGAGCGTGAAGCCGTCGTGTGCGGTCAGCAGGTTGACGCCGGCCCAGGGCCGACGGCCCGCGCGGTCGAAGATCTCGGCCGAACCGAGCAGGCGGGCGGCGAGGTCGGGCGCAGCCTGGGCGTCGCCGCGCCAAAAGCGGCGGACGTCGTCGCGGAAGCGGTCGTTCCACTCGGCGAAGGGCGGCGGGAAGGCCCCCAGCCGGTAGCCGGCTGGGCCCAGGTCCCACGGCTCGGCAATCAGCTTGACGCCGGCCAGGACCGGATCCTGGCGCAGCGCGTCCAGGAAGGCCGACCCCGCGTCGAAGTCCCCGCTCTCGCGCGCCAGCAGGGGCGCCAGGTCGAAACGAAAGCCGTCGACGCCGTAGGCCTCGACCCAGTGGCGCAGGCTGTCCATCGCCAGCCGCAGCACGAAGGGGTGCGCCAGGTCGAGCGTGTTGCCGCAGCCGCTGTAGTCGAGGTAGGCGCGGGGCCGGCGCGTCTGCAGGCGGTAGTACGCGGCGTTGTCCAGCCCGCGGAAGCACAGGGTGGGGCCGAACTGGTTGCCTTCGCCGGTGTGGTTGTAGACCACGTCCAGCAGCACCTCGATGCCGGCCTCGTGCAGACGGGCGATCGCCTGACGCAGCCCCTCCGCTCCGGCCGGCCCGCAGTAGCGCGGCTCCGGCGCGAAGAAGGCGATCGTGTTGTAGCCCCAGTAGTTGCTCAGGCCGCGGCGGGTCAGGAAGGGCTCGTCGACGAAGGCCTGGAGGGGCAGCAGCTCGACCGCGGTGACGCCGAGCTTGACCAGATGGTCGACCACCGCCGGATGGCCCAGGGCCTCGTAGGTGCCGCGCAGGGGCGCCTCGACCTCCTGCCACTGCCGCGTCAGTCCCTTGACGTGCGCCTCGTAGATCAGCGTGTCGGGCCAGGCGATCACCGGCCGCGCCGTCTGCGCCGGCATCGGCGGGGCGCAGACCAGAGACTTCGGCACGAAGGGCGCCGAGTCCCGCGGGTCGAAGCTCAGGTCCCCGGCCGGATCCCCGCAGGTGTAGCCGAAGATCGCGTCGTCCAGCACCAATTGCCCCGACAGCGCCCGGGCGTAGGGGTCGAGCAGCAGCTTGTTGGGGTTGAAGCGCAGGCCGCGCGCCGGGTCGTAGGGGCCGTGCGCGCGGTAGCCGTAGCGCTGGCCCGGCGCCAGCCCCGGCACGTAGCCGTGCCAGACGCCGCCGCTGACCTCAGGCATGTCGAGGCGGCGGACCTCGCGCCCCTCGTCGTCGAACAGGCACAGCTCGAGTCGCTCGGCCGCCTCGGAGAAGACGGCGAAGTTGACGCCCAGCCCGTCCCAGCGCGCGCCCAGCCGCTCGGGCGCGCCGGCCAGCATGGTGGCGCCGCGCAACGCCTCGATCTCGGCGTGCGCGCCGGTGCGCTCCCGGATGTCCGTCCCCCCTGACGCCCCCACGGTGCCTCGTCCCACGGTCTCTTGCCGTCGGGGGAAATGGGTAGCGGCTTACGGGCGACAACGCCAGAGGACAGCGCGTCGGCGATCGGCCCGAGGCGGTGGGATCCGTGGCAGGTCAGCCGGCGATCCGCCAGACCTCGGCGGGCCGGCCGCGCCACCAGCGCACCAGACTGGCGACCTCCTCCGCGGCGAGGTCGGGATGGGCGCGCAGCAGCGCGTCGCTCATGCGCCGCAGCCGCGTCGGGTCGTCGGGCGCATCGGTCAAGCGGGCCTCCAATTCGCCCATCTCGGCGGCAAACTGGCTGGGTCTGATCATGTCCCGCTCCCTCCGGCCTCGACGCGGATACGCCCGGGCCGGGACGCAACGGCGCCATGTCGGCCACGCCGTAGTATCGCCGAGACCCGGGCGCCGCGTCCTGGGACAAAATTGGATGGCAGCCCTCTGCCCGCGCGTTCGGCTGGAAATCGCGTCCGACGACCTCAGCGGTGCTCCAGGTCGTCGGGCGCCAGAGCGCCGACGTGCAGCACGGGCGCGGCGTCGAGCGCCTCCGCGTCGAGCAGGCCGGCGACCCGCTCCAGCGCCGCCATGATCATGGCCTGTTCCCAGTCGGGCAGCTCTAGGAAGCGCTCGGTGAAACGGTCCTGCAGCGGGTCGGGGGCGGCACGCACCGCCTCGCGGCCCGCCTCGGTCAGGGCGATCCAGACCTGCCGGCGGTCGGTCTCGCCGCGGCGGCGGGTGACGAAGCCGCGCCGCTCCAGCTTGTCGAGCAAGGCGGTGGCGGTCGCCTGGGCGATGCCGGCGCGCTGCGAGATGGCCTTCGGCGTCGCTTCCTCCGCCTCGTGCACGATCTGCAGGACGACGAGCTGCGGCGTCGAGAGCTGCGTTTGGCGCGCCATCTCCCGCGCCGCCGCCTCGGAGGCGCGCAGGATGCGGCGCAGCGCCACCAGGCTGCTATGGGCGCGATCTTCCATCGGACCTTTCCCGCATGAGCGTCGCCGCCGCGGCGGCGGCCGGCGGCGGCTGCGCGGAGCGCTCGCACCGCCCACGCCGCACCGACGTGGCGAAGCGACCCTCGAAGGTATCGCAGGATTTCCCATAGAGCGGCCTTCCGGCAATGCGAAATCGCTTCGACGCACGAAGCATACCGATATAGATGACGGGCATAAAAGTTTCATAGAGCAAAGCAATTTTCTTGCGCACTGGCTGGCATCCGGATCCGGCCTCGTAGACAAGTATCTGACCAGCATGAAATTTTTCGAGGCGGGCAGACGGTCACAGACTTCGTAGTTGAAATTATCGCGATGATCCGTATGTTTGGGCCATCGAAATAAACAGGAAAACAGGACATGCAACGAACCGAACCCCAAGGGCGGTCGTGCAGCCCCAACGAGCCGATGGCGGAGCTCACATTCAGAACCCCGGAGCGCGGCGACGGCGCCGCGATCTGGCAGTTGATCCGCGACTGCGGGCCGCTCGACGACAACTCTATGTACTGCAACCTGCTGCAGTGCGACCACTTCGCCGAGACCTGCGTGGTCGCCGAGTTGGATGGCGAGATCGTCGGCTGGGTCTCCGGCTACATCGTGCCGGGCGAACCGGACACGCTGTTCGTCTGGCAGGTGGCCGTGTCGGCTGCGGCACGCGGCCGCGGCGTCGGCAAGCGCATGCTCGGCGAGTTGTTGAAACGCGACGTCTGCCGCCAGATGCGCCGCCTGAAGACTACGATCACCAGGGACAATCGGGCGAGCTGGGCGTTGTTCGGCGCCTTCGCGGAGGCGGTCGAGGGGGGCTTGCAGCGCGAGGCCTACTTCAAGCGCGACGAGCACTTCGAGGGCCGCCACGACACCGAGCACCTGGTGACGATCGTCTTCGGCGAGGCCTTCGCGCGCCGGCGCACGGCCCCGACCCCGCTGCGCAACGTGGCCTGAACTCCCCTAGCCCGAACCCCACTGGCGCCGACGAACGCACAGCGGCACGGCGCAGGCGGCGCATCGGCCCGCCTGTCCGTACCCTGGCAGAGTCCCCTCGCCTAACGGCTCACGACAGCACGAGGACGCGACATGAAACCGACCGTTCCTACGGCCGAGACCGACATCTACACCCGCCGCGAATCGGAAGCGCGCAGCTACTGCCGCAGCTTTCCGATCAGCTTCACCGCGGCCCAGGGCGCGCTGCTGAAGGGCGCCGACGGCAAGGACTACATCGACTTCCTGGCCGGCTGCTCGTCCCTGAACTACGGGCACAACGACCCTGACATGAAGCAGGCGCTGATCGACTACATAGCCGCCGACGGCGTCGCCCACGGGCTCGACATGTTCACCGACGCCAAGCAGAGATTCCTCGAGGCCTTCGAGCGCATCGTCCTGGCCCCGCGCGGCATGGAGCACCGGGTTCAGTTCACCGGCCCGACCGGCACCAATGCCGTCGAGGCGGCGATGAAGCTGGCCCGCAAGGTGACCGGGCGCAAAAATATCATCGCCTTCACCAACGGCTTCCACGGCATGACGCTGGGCGCGCTGGCCTGCACCGGCAACGCCGGCAAGCGCGAAGGCGCCGGCGGCGGCCCGCTGTGCGGCACCAGCCGGATGCCCTTCGACAAGGCCTTCGGGCCGGACGTGGATACGCTCAAGCAGATCGAGATGATGCTGGACAACCCCTCCAGCGGCATCGACGCGCCGGCGGCCTTCATCCTGGAGACCGTGCAGGGCGAGGGCGGCCTGAACGCCGCCGACGCCGACTGGGTGCGCGGCATCGAGCGCTTGGCGCGCAAGCACGGCGCGCTGCTGATCGTCGACGACATCCAGGCCGGCATCGGGCGCACGGGCAGCTTCTTCTCCTTCGAGGAGATGGGCGTCTCGCCCGACCTGGTTCCGCTGGCCAAGTCGCTGTCCGGAATGGGCCTGCCGTTTGCCGTGCTGCTGGTCAAGCCGGAGTACGACATCTGGACGCCGGCCGAGCACAACGGCACCTTCCGCGGCAACAACCACGCCTTCGTCACCGCGCGGGTGGCGCTGGAGAAGTTCTGGTCCGACGACCGCTTCCAGGGCGACGTGCGCGAGAAGGGGGACTTCCTGGAAAAGCGCCTGGGCGAGATCGCCGGCCTGCTGCGGGGCGCCCGGCTGAAGGGCCGGGGCATGATGCGCGGCATCGACGTCGGCTCGGGCGAACTGGCCGAGGACATTTGCGCGCGCTGCTTCGCGCACGGCCTGATCATCGAGACCTCGGGCGCCCACGACGAGGTGGTCAAGGTGCTGGCACCGCTGACCATCGCACGCGAGACCTTTGCGCGCGGCCTCGACATCCTGGAAACGGCGGTGCGCGAGGCGACGGAGCGTACGGCGATCGCCGCCGAGTAAGGCCGGGCCGCCGTGCCCGCCTGGCACGAACTGTCAGACCCATCAGCAGGATAGAGAGCTAGACCGAGATGATCGTCCGCGACTTCAACGAATCCAAGCACACCCGGCGCCGCGTGGTGTCGGAGGGCTGGGAGTCCGTCCGCCTTCTGCTGAAGGACGACGACATGGGCTTCAGCTTCCACATCACCACGATCTACGAAGGCGCCGAACTGCACCTGCACTACAAGAACCACTTCGAGAGCGTCTATTGCGTCTCCGGCGAAGGTTCGATCGAGGACTGCGCCACCGGCGAGGTCCACGAGATCAAGCCGGGCGTGATGTACGCGCTCGACAAGCACGACAAGCACATCCTGCGCGGCAAGACCGAGATGGTGATGGCCTGCTGCTTCAACCCGCCGGTCACCGGCCGCGAGGTGCACCAGGCAGACGGCTCCTATGCCCTCGAGGGCGAGGCGATCTGAGGCGCAAGCCGGCCGTTTTGCAAGCCCGACCTTTCACAATTGAGAGCCGGACCCCGCGCGGCGACAAGCGGGGCCGGCCGGCGGAGATGTTCGACATGATCCGACAGACCGAGACTGGCCCTGCCCAGCCCGGGCACACTGTCGAGAAGATCGGCGGCACCTCGATGAGTCGCAGCGACGAGCTGCTCGACACGCTGCTGATCAACGGCCACGACGAGACGAGCCTGTACGACCGCATCTTCGTGGTCTCCGCCTACGGCGGCGTCACCAACAAGCTGTTGGAGGACAAGAAGACCGGTGCGCCCGGCGTCTACGCGCTGTTCGCCGACGCCGACACCGGCCACGGCTGGAGCCAGGCACTGGATGCGGTGGCCGAGGAGATGCATGGCCACAACGCCCGCCTGCTGCGCGACCCGGCGGACCGCCGGGCCGCCGACGATTTCGTGCGCGAGCGCATCGAGGGCGCGCGCAACTGCCTGATCGACCTGCAGCGGCTCTGCTCCTACGGGCACTTCCAGCTCGACCGGCACCTGCTGACCATCCGCGAGTTGCTGTCCGGGCTGGGCGAGGCGCACTCGGCGCACAATACCGCGCTGCTGCTGCGCCGGCATGGCGTCAAGGCTCGCTTCGTCGACCTGACGGGCTGGCGCGACGAGAGTCAGCCGGACCTGAGCGAACGCATCGTGCGCGGCTTCGCCGAGATTGACGTCGCCCGCGAACTGCCGATCGCCACCGGCTACGCCCAATGCCGCGAGGGCCTGATGGAGCGCTTCGACCGCGGCTACAGCGAGGTCACTTTCGCGCAGATCGCCGCCCTGACCGGCGCGCGCGAGGCGGTGATCCACAAGGAGTTCCACCTCTCCAGCGCCGACCCGAAGCTGGTCGGCGAGGGCGCGGTGCGCAAGATCGGTCGCACCAACTACGACGTCGCCGACCAGCTCTCCAACCTGGGCATGGAGGCGATCCACCCGAGCGCCGCCAAGACCTTGCGCCAGGCCGGCATTCCGCTGCGCGTCGCCAACGCCTTCGAGCCGCACGACCACGGCACCCTGATCGATGCGGAGCCGGGCGCCCACGCCGGCGATGCGGCGCGCGTGGAGATGGTCACCGGCCTGCCGCTGCTGGCGCTGGAGGTGTTCGAGCAGGACATGGTCGGCGTCAAGGGCTACGACGCCGCCATCCTGCAGGCGCTGACCCGGCACAAGGTCTGGATCGTCTCCAAGACCTCAAATGCCAACACCATCACGCACTACTGCAGCGGCTCGCTGAAGGCGGTGCGGCGGGTCGAGCGCGAGATCGCCGAAGCCTACCCCTCGGCGCAGATCCGCATCCAGAAGGTGGCGCTGGTCAGTGCGCTCGGCCGCACCATGGCCGGCCTCAAGGTCACCCGACGCGGCCTGCAGGCGCTGGAGGAGGCCGGAGTCGAGACCATCGCGGTGCAGGAGAACGGCCGCGGCGTCGATGTGCAGTTCGTCGTGCCGGACGACCAGGAGGTGGCCGCCGTGCGCGCCCTGCACAAGACGCTGATCGAGGACGTCGAGCCGACGTCCCGGAAGACCGAAACCCCGATGCAATCGGCGGCGTAAGACCGCTTGGCCGATGCCGAGTCCGCGGCGCGCGCCCGTGCGGTGCCGTCGCCGCGGAGCTCCGCCAACTTCGCCCCCGATCCCCGCGGTCGGGGGCTTTTTTTGGCGATGTTGTACTTCCCGTACCCAGGCGGGAGGGTGTAGAGTGATGCACCCTCGCAACCGCCTCTGGGACCTTTGGGAAATGCTAAAGGCACATGCAGAGCGTTTTGTTCGGTATGCGCGCGTTTTCACTGAAATGGACGCGTATCTAGAGGATGCGATTTCTAAAGAGATCGCGGACAAGCCAGTTACTGATGAATTCATTTACAAGATGAGTCGTTGGCTGAAAGAGCTAATAGATATAGACGCGCAGATTCAACTTCCTGTGACCGCTTCACATATGGAACGAACCTATGCTCTGATTCAAGAAAATCCAGAAAAACAGTCAGAGATACTTTATTCCATTAGACAGGTCCGCTCAACTATGGAGGCCGAGCTAAGAACTCACAAATTTCTATATGTCCCAGCAGAAAATGAACGGTTCTATGCTGCTTATTTTGGTGGGTCTGTTGAGGCAAAATTCCCTGATGCAGTCGAGGATATTGAGTCTGCCGGGAAATGCTTAGCTCTTGGTCTTGGGACCTCTTCTGTTTTCCATTTGATGCGCGTTATGGAATTGGCGGTTCAGATTTTATCGTCAAAACTTGGTGTTTCCAGAGTGGAAAAAGAGTGGGGAAAGCTGAACACCCGCAAAAACCTAGCCCGATAGGGCGTGTCATGATTCACTGCTCTCGGTGATTTTCCGGGAGGGTTTGATGCGTCAGCGTGGCTTTTTCAGTTTGTCGGAGCATCTTGAGGCTTTGAGCCGGGACGGCGATCCGTTGGAGGTTCTCGATGCGACGGTGGACTTCGAGTATTTCCGGGGCTGGCTGGTCGATGGGCTCGGCTATGGCGACGGCGCCAAGGGCGGTCGCCCTCCGTTCGACCCGGTCTCGATGTTCAAGGTTCTGATCCTGCAGGCGCAGCATAATCTGAGCGACGCGCGGATGGAGTTCATGATCCGCGACCGGCTATCCTGGATGCGCTTTCTCGGGTTCGATCTTGGCGGGCCGACGCCGGACGAGAACACGATCCGCCTGTTCCGCAACAAGCTGACTGAGACGGGCACGCTGCGGCGTGTGATGAAGGCCTTCGACTGGCAACTCCACAAGAAGGGCTACATTCCGATGTCCGGCCAGATCGTGGATGCCAGCCTGGTCCCGGCACCGAAGCAGCGGAACACCGACCCGGAGAAGGCGGCGATCAAGGAAGGTAAGAGCGCCGAGGAGATCTGGCCCGATGAGCCCAACAAGGCTGCGCAGAAAGACACGGACGCGCGCTGGACGCTGAAGGTCGGCGGCAAGGTCCGATATCGTCCCGACGGCACGCCGCTGCCGATGATCGCTCTACCGGTCTTCGGCTATAAATCGCACATCGCCATCGATCGCCGGTTCGGCTTCATCCGCGGACAATCCGTCACGTCGGCCTCCTCACCAGATGGTCGGCAGTTGCGGAATGTCCTCAGCACCGACAACACGTCCGCCGAGGTCTGGGCCGACAGCGCCTATCGATCACAACGCAATGAGAAGTGGCTGTCGAGCCGGATGCTCGTCAGCCGCATCCACCGCCGTAAACCGGCAGGCAAGCCGATGCCAACGACGACCGCGCGGGCCAACGCGAAGAAGTCCGCGATCCGAGCCTGTGTCGAGCATGTCTTCGCCCATCAGAAGAACCGCTACGGTCTGTCTATCCGCACCATCGGGATCAAACGCGCCGAAGCCAAACTGACGCTGGCCAATCTCGCGTACAACATGGACCGGCTGATCTTCCATGAACGCCGCGCTGCCGCAGGATGAGTCTGTCCGGACCTGCTGTTCACGGCCTCTCACGACGCAAAATCGAGGCGTCAGGGGCCGAAATGCAACCCAAAGTTCGTCATGACATCGAAATCATCGCTGAAGCGCCAAAATCGAACGGTTGATACGGGTGTCCAGCTTCTTTCCGATATTGGGAATGCCATAGAGAAGATGCCGAAGGGTGATTGCCGCAACAGTTGGTCAGAATGTCATTCTCTTCTTTATCATGTAAAGCAGGCATGGCGGAATGACACCATGCACCCAAAGAAAACCTACACCGAAGAACAGGCAAGGGAAGTATACGAGGCGGTTCGGGCGTTTATGATCCGTTTCGCGGCGATGGTTTGACGCTCTTCACTGCTATCTTCTTGATAGCGCGCTCAAACGCTTCACCCGACTCGTCCACCTCAACCTCGCGGGCGGTCTCGATGAAGCGTTCGCGCTGCGACTTCTCGGGCTGTTCCTCTTTGCGCTTCGGCTTAGCCATGGGCGCTCACTTCCGGGTCAGGCGTTCGATAGGTCAGCCGCTTGCCGACGATGCCCTTGAGCACCCGTTCGGCGCGGTCTGCATCGTTGTAGCCGTTGGCGACGCGGTGATTGTAGCGGAAATCGAACTCCGCCAGATAGCGGTGCAGGTGCTTCTTGGCGCAGTGCTGATAGGTGCCCTTCATGCCCCGCTTGAAGATGGAGAAGTAGCCTTCGATGGTATTGGTGTGGATTTCGCCGCGTCCGTACTCGCCGGCATTGTGGCTGACTACGCCATGCTCGGCGAAGGCGCGGCCGATCTTGGTATAGTGCGCCGCTTCGTCGGTCATCAGGCGGGCGCTCAAGGCGACGTTCTGTTCGACAATCGGCGCTAGGCCATGGACTCGTAAGTTCGCAGCCAGATTTGGATGGCGGCGAGCTTGAGCATGGCGAGGTAGTTGGCGGCGTGTTTTTCGTAGCGCGTGGCGAGGCGGCGGAAGTGTTTGATGCGGTTGAAGAATCGCTCGATGCGGTTGCGCTGGCGGTAGAGTCGCGGGCTGAAGCAGGGTTTCCACTTGCGGTGCGGCATCGCCGGGATGTTGGGGGCGGCGCCGGGCGCCTCGATGGCCCGTCGCAGCCAGTCGGCGTCGTAGGCCTTGTCCGCCAGCAGGATCGTGCCCGGCTGCAGGCGGTCGAGCAGGTCGGCGGCGCCGGGGCAGTCGCCCGCCTGTCCCGGGCTCAGGGTGAGGATCAGCGGCAAGCCGCGCGCGTCGGTGAGCGCGTGCACCTTGGTGGTCAGGCCGCCGCGCGAGCGGCCCATACAGCGATCCGGGTGGCTTTTTTTGAGTTCGCCGCGTGCTGATGAACGCGCACCGAGGTGGTGTCGATCATCTGCACCTCGCCGTCGTAAGCTTCTGTGATCGCAGCCATAATTCGGTCGAACACACCGGCCTTGCGCCACCGCACGAAGCGGTTGTAGCAGGTCGTGTAGGGGCCGAAATCCTTGGGCAGAGCGCGCCATGGCGCGCCCGTGCGCAACACCCAAAAGATCCCGTTCAGAACCCGCCGGTCGTCGACCCGCGGAACCCCGCGCGGCTTGTTCGGCAGCAGGGGTTGGATCACCGACCACTCGAAATCCGTCAGCGCGTAGTTCGCCATGGCAAATCTCCTTTGCCATGGTGAATCATGCCACGCCGCGTCGCTCAAAGACTTTTATGAGTGTATGGCCTAGGGTGCTGACCTTGAGATCGTCCACCACCATGCTGCGCGCCCGGCCGGTCTCGCGGTCAACCAGCGCCAGCACTTTGTGCTTGTGCGCGTAGCCGCGACCCTTCTTCTGGCCTTTGGGCTTCACGCTCTTGTCGTGGCCGATGAAGGTTTCGTCCGCTTCGACCGCACCGCCGTTGCCGCCGAAGGGCGACAGGTCGCCATCGGCCATCGCTTCGCGAATGCGGTGCCCCATGAACCAGGCGGTCTTGAGGGTGACGCCCAAGGTGCGGTGAAGCTGGTTTGCGCTGATGCCCTTCTTGCTGGTGCAGATCAGGGCGATGGCCTGCAGCCACAGGTGCAGCTTGACGTGGCTGGCCTCGAAGATGGTGCCGACCTTGACGGTAAAGGGCTTCCGGCAGGCGTAGCACTTGTAAGTGCCGATGCGGGTGCTCTTGCCCTTGAGCGGGGCGCTGCGATCAACCACGCCGCAGTGAGGGCACACACGGCCCTGCGGCCAGACCCGCGCCTCTACGAACTCGTAGGCGGCTTGCTCGTCGTGAAAGTGGGGCGCGGACAGCATCGACATGGGCTTATCTCCTTCTGACTGTTAGATAATGTCAGAAGGTGGGTACGTCAAGTATAATATCGCCCTTTTTTTGGTCAGCCGCGGCGGCGGGCGGCGGCGAGCTGTGGACGGCGGCCGCGGGCGAGCGCCTGCTCGGCCAGACGCACGACGTTCTCGCGCCCGTCCAGCAGGCCGGGGATCACCCGCTCGCTGGGCCGCGCCTGGTGCGGCAGGCCCTTCAACGCGGTCGCCATCACCTGCGCCTCGCCCGCCGTGGCGCGCCCGGCGGGCGTCGGCTCCAGCATGCGCACCAGGCCGAGTTCCTGCGCCTGGCCGGCGCGGATGCGCTGCTCCAGCCGCGGCTCGGTGCGCGGGATCATCAGCGCCCGCTTGTCGAAGGACAACACCTCGCAGAAGGTGTTGTAGCCGCCCATGCAGACCACGCCGACGGCCGGCTGCATCAAGCTTTCCACGTGCGGGTGGAAGGTCAGCGCCTCGACCTTGTCCAGTCGATTGACCCGGGCCATGAAGTCGGCCTGCAGCTCGCTGCCCATGAAGGGGCCGAGCACGACGAGCGCGGGATGTGGGATGCTCGGGTCCTGCTCGTAGGCCGAAAGCACCCAGTCGACGATCGCCTCGCCGTCGCCGCCGCCGCCGACCGTGACCAGGATGTAGGGCGCCTCGATCTTCTCCAGGTAGAAGGGCTGCGGCGAGGGGGCCGCGGCGCGCCGCAGATAGCCCGTGTAGCTGACCCGCTTGGCGACCGAAGGCGGCACGTCGAGCCCGGCCAGCGGATCGCAGATCTGCGGCAGGCCGTAGACCCAGATGTCGTCGTAGTACTCGCCGAGCGCCGGCAGCACGTGCTTGCGCGCCCACTCGTGCGCCAGCATTTCGGGATCGTCCATCACGTCGCGCAGGCCGAGCACGCAGGGCACGCCGCGCGCGTTCAGCAGCGCCAGGGTCTGCGCCACCTCGCCGCGCAGGCCCAGCGGCTCCTTGTCGACGATGAAGAGGTCGGGGTCGAAGACGTCGGCCGTGTGCTCGATGATCGAGGCGCGCAGCGAGAGCGTGTCCTCGACCGCCAGCGGCAGCTTCAGCGAGGTGTACTCGCCGTTGCGCAGCTTGATGACGCCGGGGATGCGCACGAAGTCGACCCGGCTGCGGAAATCGAAGCTGCCGATGATCGGCGAGCCGGAGAGGATCAGGACGCTGGCGTCCTCGTCCGCCTCGACCAGGGCGTGCGCGATCTCGCGGCAGCGGCGCAAGTGGCCGAGCCCGAAGGAGTCGTGGCTGTAGATCAGAATGCGCACGCCGTGACCGCGCCGGGCCAAAGTCTCGGCCATATCGACTGCTCCCCCAGCCCGCCGCATGCCCATGCGGGCCGCGGCCCGCCGCCTCGTCGCCCGTGCGTTTCCCCTCAGGCGGTGCGCCCGCAGCCCTCGCTCCAGCCGGAGCGATGCGCGGCCTCCGCCCCGGTTGCCCCGGAGTCGGACACCGTGCCACGCCGGGCGGACACCCGGCGGCCGGACTTGGGCCTCGCGATCATGCCAGAACGTCCGGAGAGGTCAAAGGGATCGTGCCCCTATGAACCGCCTCACAGCGCGCCGCCGATAAACCGCATGCGCCGACACGGGGCTCTGGTCTAGGCTCGTGGGCCCGGCGTAGGGATATTCTTCGGGGTCAGCAAGGGTCGGCCGCGGGGCGATGGAAAGCAATCTCTTCCGCTACATCTGGCGGCATTCCAAGCGCGACCAGCTCGCCATCCTGCTGCTGGTGGTGGTCTCGCTGCCCTTCTACTTCATGTCTCTGCATCTGCCCAAGCAGATCGTCAACCAGGGCATCCAGGGCCAGGGCTTCGAGTCGATCACCGACACCCAGCCCTTCGCACGGATGTACCTGCCCTTCGGCAGCGAGCTGTTCGGCGAACCGCTACTGCTGTTCGAGGGCTTCTCCCTGCAGCAGCCCGGCTTCCTTCTGGCCCTGTCCTTCACCTTCCTGGCGCTGGTCTGCATCAACGGCGGCTTCAAGTTCGTCATCAACACCGCGAAGGGCCGCCTGGGCGAGCGCATGCTGCGGCGCCTGCGCTACGAGCTGACCGACCGGCTGCTGCGCTTCCGCCTGCGCAGCCTCAGACGCATGAAGTCGGCCGAGGTCGCCACCATGGTCAAGGACGAGGTGGAGCCGCTCGGCGGCTTCATCGGCGACGCCTTCGTCACGCCGGCCTTCCTGGGCGGTCAGGCGATCACTGCGATGGCCTTCATCATGGTGCAGTCGATCTGGCTCGGCCTGGTGGCGGCGGCGATCCTGGCGGTGCAGGCGATCCTGATTCCCAAGCTACGGGTGCCGATCCTGCGCCTGGGCAAGCAGCGCCAGATCACCGCCCGCCAGCTCGCCGGACGCATCGGCGAGGTGATCGACGGCGCCACCGAGGTGCACGCCCACGATGCCAGCAACTGGGAGCGCACGGAGCTGACCAGCCGGCTGGGGCGGATCTTCGAGATCCGCTTCGAGATCTATCGGCGCAAGTTCTTCGTCAAGTTCCTCAACAACTTCCTGGGCCAGTTCACGCCCTTCATCTTCTACGCCGTCGGCGGCCTGCTGGCGATCTACGGCCAGCTCGACATCGGCGCGCTGGTCGCCGTCATCGCCGCCTACAAGGATCTGCCCGGTCCGGTACGCGAGCTGCTGAACTGGGAGCAGACGCGCAACGACGTGCAGATCAAGTACGACCAGGTGATCGAGCAGTTCCAGCAGACCGACGTGCTGCCGCCGAACCACCAGGATCCTCACGCCGAAATCCCGACGCTGAAGGGCACGCTGACGGTCTCCGGCCTGTCGCTGACCGACGAGAACAACAACCGCCTGCTCGACCAGGTCGCCTTCGAGATGCCGCTGAGCGGCAGTCTGGCGGTGGTCGGCGACGCGACCAGCGGCAAGGACCACCTGACCCAGGTCCTGGCCGGCCTGACGCCACCCAGCGGCGGCTCGGTCCGCGCCGGCGAGCAGGACCTGACGCGCCTGCCCGAAGCCGCGCTCGGCCGCCGCCTCGGCTACGTCGGCCCGGACGCCTACCTGTTTCCGCTGTCCGTGCGCGACAACCTGATCTACGGCCTGAAGCACCGGCCTCTGGCGCCGCCCGAGCGTGACGACGACGCCCGGCGCCTGCACGCCTGGCACACGGCCGAGGCGCGGCGCACCGGCAACATCGACTACGATCCCGAGGCCGACTGGATCGACTACGAGGCCGCCGGGGTGGAGGGGCCGGACGAACTCGAGGCCCGGCTGATCGAGGTGCTGCACCTCGTGGATCTGGACCGCGACATCTACCGCTTCGGCCTCGGCGGCACGCTGGATCCCGAGGCGCGGCCGGAGGTCGCCCGCAACATCCTGGAGGCGCGGGGTCGTCTGGCCGAGCACCTGGCCAAACAGGGCCACGACGACCTGGTGGTGCGCTTCGACCGCGACGCCTACAACCCGAACGCCAGCCTGGCCGAGAACCTGCTGTTCGGCACGCCGCGCAAGCCGGAGTACGCGCCCGAGGCGCTGCCCGACAACCGCCTGGTGCTGGACGTGCTGCGCGAGGCGGAACTGGAGGAGGCGATCCTGGCCAAAGGCCTGTCGATCGCCCAGACCATGGTGGAGATCTTCGCCGATCTGCCGCCAGGTCACCCCTTCTTCGACCAGTTCAGCTTCATCTCAGCCGACGATCTTCCGGAATTCCGCCAGCTCGTGCAGCGCGCCGGCAAGTCCGGCCCGGCGGCGCTGCCCGAGGCCGACCGCAAGCGCCTGCTCGCCCTGCCCTTCCGCTACATCGAGGCGCGCCACCGCCTCGACCTGATCGACGAGGGCTTCGCCGCCCGGCTGCTCGACGCGCGACGGGCCCTGCACCAGCGCGTCGAAGCCGAGGACCCGGAGGCCGTCGCCTTCTACGAAGCGCGCGAGTACAACGCCGCCGCCAGCCTGATGGACAACGTGCTGTTCGGCCGCGTCGTCTACGGCCGGGCCGAGGCGGAGGAAACGATCCAGGCGGCGATCGCCGAAACGCTCGAGGATCTCGGCCTGCACGACACCGTGGTCGGCATCGGCATGGACTTCAACGTCGGGGTCGCCGGCAAGATGCTCTCGGCCAGCCAGCGCCAGAAGGTGGCGATCGCGCGCGCCGTGGTGAAGCGCCCGGACCTGCTGATCCTCAACGAGGCGACCGCGGTGATGGACGGCGCGACGCGTGCTCAGTTGCTCGATCGCCTGCTGCAGCAGCGCGGCGAGACGGGTATCGTCTGGGCGCTGGAGCGCGCACGCCTGGCCGAGCGTTTCGACCGGGTACTGGTGCTGCAGAACGGGCGCCTGGCCGAGCAGGGCGGCTTCGCCGAACTGAAGGACGGGGGCAAGGCGCTGCCGGAGCTGCTGGCGGCCGACTGAGCGGGGCACGGCCCGGCTGGGACAAGGGGCAAGGGGAGGCGAGACGATGGGCCTGGAGCAGGAAGTCGAGGTGCTGCGGCGCATCCCGCTGTTCGCCAACATCGAGCCGGCGCGCCTCAAGCTGATGGCCTTCGCCAGCCAGCGCATGACCTTCAAGCCGAACCAGGCGCTGTGCCGCGAGGGCGAGGCGGGCGACGCCGCCTACATCATCGTCGAGGGCACCGCCGACATCCTCAAGGACACCGAGGACGGGCCGGTCAAGGTCGCCCAGGTCGGCCGCAACGCCATCATCGGCGAGATCGCCATCCTGATCGACGTGCCGCGTACCGCCAGCGTGGTGGCGACAGAGGAGCTGACCGCGCTGAAGATCACCAAGGACCTCTTCTACCGCCTGATCGCTGACTTCCCCGAGATGGGCGTCGAGATCATGCGCGTGCTCGCCCGCCGCCTGGAGGAGACCACCGCCAAGCTCGGCGAGGTCGAAGACCGCCTGCGCCGGGCGGAGCGCGGCGGCTAACCCATCAGCGGGCTGACGTAGCCGGGCGGCTTGACGGCGCAGACGGCGCAGTCGACGGCGTTCAGCACGTCCTCGGCGGTGTTGCCGATCAGCACGCCGGCGACGCCGGTGCGCGCCAGGGTGCCGAGCACCAGCAGGTCGGCGTCGAGCTCGGCGACGGCCTGCGGCACGGCGCGGCGGGCCGGACCGGCGACGAGATGGGGCCGCAGCTCGGTGCCTTCCAGACCCGCCTCCCGCAGCCAGCCCTCGGCGCGGGCCGCCAGCCGCCCGAGCGCGGCGCGGGCGCGCTGGCGGGCCGCCTCGGCCGAGCGATCGACCCGTTCCGCCACCTCGGCACCCGACCACTGGGCCACCAGGCCGGCGTCGGGGTCCTCCCAGGCGTGCAGCAGGCGCAGCGGCCCGCCGCCGGGCGCCGCCAGCCGCGCGGCGGTGACGACCAGGGTGCGGTTCAGGCCGTCCGTGTCGTCTTCCGCCACCTCCGGCCCCGGCAGGTCGACCGCCGCCACCACGCGCCGCGGCGGCGACGCCGAGCCCGGCGGATCGCGCAGCAGCCAGACCGGGCAGGGGCATTTGCGCAGCAGGTGCTGGTCAAGGCTGGCGAACAGCGGGATGCTGGGCCGCGGCGAGGGGGCGGCGCGCTTGATCAGCAGCTCGGCCGGCCAGGCCGCCGCCGCGCGGATCAGCGCCACGTAGGGCCGCCCGCCGGCCGCCTCCGGGCCGACGAGGTCGAAGCCGCGCACCTCCCCCTCGGCCGCCAGGTAGCGCTCGGCCAGCGCGCGCAGCGCCGGCTCCGCCGCCGCCTCGCCGTCGCCGACCAGCATCAGACGCTGCAGTCCCGGGGCGGTCATTCCGCAAACTCCCGCTGCCCGGCGGGTTCCGGCATCGACCGGACCGGCGGCGGCGCGGCGGCGGTCCCCGTCAGCAGGTCGACCGCCTGGTCGGCGGCGTCGCGGAAGGGCATCAGCACCAGATCGGCGCCGGCCGCGCTCAGGCGCTCGGCCTCCTCTTCGCGGTGGGCGGTCAGCGCGATGCGGCCGCGGTAGCCGGCCTCGCGCAAGGCGGTCATCAGCGCCAGCCGCGGATCCATGTGGGTCAGCCCCGTCTCGTGCTCGGGCACCGCCGAGACCACCCAGCGCGCGCCGGCGAGCGGCAGGTGGGCGATCAGCTCCGGATCGCTGGCGTCGCCGTAGCGGGCGGTGAGGCCGGCCCGGCTCCAGTAGCGCACCGACTCCGGATTGAAGTCGACGCCCAGCACCCGGTGGCCGGCGTCCTCCAGGCCGCGGGCGATCTGCCCGCCGAAGCGCCCCAGGCCGAACACGACCGCGTCGGCCGGCGGCGCGGCGTCGTGCGCCGCCTCCGCCGCCTCCTCGCGGAACGGCCGGCGGCGCTCGAAAACCCCCAGCAGCGGCTCGCAGAGGGCGTAGAGCTGGTGCGAATAGGTGATCATGTAGGTCGACAGCGAAATGGTGATCAGGCCGACGAGCGTCACCAGTCCCAGCGCCGAGTCGGCGACGTGCCCCAGCCCGACGCCGACGGCGATGAAGATCAGCGAGAATTCGCTGATCTGCGCCACCGTCAGGCCAGCCAGGAAGCCGGTGCGCTTGCGGTAGCCCATCGCGCCCATGATGGCCAGCACGATCAGCGGGTTGCCGACCAGGACGAAGACCGCCAGCACGATCGCCGGCCAGAGGTTGTCGCCGAGCAGGGCGAGGTCGAGGCTGGCGCCGAGCGCGACGAAGAAGAACAGCAGCAGGAAGTCGCGCAGGCTGGCCAGGCGCGCGGCGATCGCCTCGCGGAACGGCGTCGAGGCCAGGCTGACGCCGGCGAGCAGACCGCCCAGTTCCTTGCCGAAGCCGAGGTAGTGGCTGACCGCGGCGAGCAGCGCCGCCCAGCCGATGGCGAAGCAGACCAGCAGCTCGGGCGCGCGCGCCAGGCGCTCGACCAGCGGATTGGCGAGAAACAGCACGAAGAGGGCGACCGCGCCCAGCAGCGCCGCGCCGGATGCGAACACCAGGGCGATGTCGGCGAAGCTCGTGCCGCCCTCCTGCGCCGCGCCGATGCCGGCCGCCGAGAGGGCGATCATGGCGATCACCACCACCAGGTCCTGGACGATCAGGAAGCCGAGCGCGACGCGCCCATGCAGCGCGTCGATCTCGCGTTTGTCGCTCAGCAGCTTGACGATGATGATCGTCGAGGAGAAGGTCAACGCCACCGCGACATAGAAGCTGGTGGTGGCGTCCAACCCCAGCCCCAGGCCGATCAGAAAGCCGATCGCCGAGGTGAAGGCAACCTGGCCCAGGCCGGTGGTCAGCGCCACCGGGCCGAGGGTGCGCACCAGCTTCAGGTCCAGCTTCAGACCGACCAGGAACAGCAGCAGGGCGATGCCCAGCTCGGCCAGCAGGTCGATGTGCCGGTCGGAGCGGGCGATGTCCAGCGCGCTGGGGCCGAGCAGGATGCCGACCGCGATGAAGCTGACGATCAGCGGCTGGCGCGCCAGCAGCCCGGCGAAGCCGACCGCCGCGGCGATCACCAGGATGGCGGCGATCTCGTAGAACAGATACCCGGTGATGACCTCTTCCACGCCCGCTCCCGACGTCCGGTGAATTCCGACATTACGGAAGCGACAATAGCGGCGCAGCGCAGGATCCGGCCTTGCGGCATATCAACGTGCCGCGGCGCAAAATGGCTGCCGCGGCGTTAGGCGGCGTCGTGGAAGATGATCCCCAATGTGGTGCGGCGGCCGCGGGTGATGCGGCTGACGCCGTGCCGCAGGGTGAGGCGATAGGGCCCGCGCGCGCCCTCGGCCGGGCGGTGGCGCACCGGGAAGACCACGGCGTCGCCCTGGCTCAGGCTGACCACCTCGGCGCGGGACTGGCTGCGCGGCTTCTGCTCGCTGAGCACGAAGGCGCCGCCCTCGAAGTCTTCTCCCGGCCGGCTGAGCAGGACCGCCATCTGCAACGGGAAGACCAGCTCGCCGTAGAGGTCCTGGTGCAGGCGGTTGTAGTCGTCTTCGCCGTAGGTCAGCAGCAGCGGCGTCGGCCGCCTCTGGCCCGCGGCGTGGCACTGCGCGAGGTAGGCCTCCAGCGTCTCGGGCAGCGCCGGGTCGCCCAGGCGCGCGCGCCAGCGGTTGGCGAGCGCCGCCAGCGGCGGATAGGCGGCAGCGCGCAGTGCCTGCACCAGCGGCGGCAGGGGATAGGCGAAGTAGGCGTACGCGCCCTGGCCGAAGCCGTGGCGGCGCATGTCGATCCGGCTGCGGAACAAACTGTCGTCGGCATGGAGCGCCGCCGTCTCGGCGCACTGCGCCGGCGTCAGCAGGCCGGGGATGCGCGCCGCGCTCCAGGCGTCCAGCTCGGCGCCGATCGCCGCCCAGTCGATCCGGGCCAGGACGGCGCTCGCGGAGGCGCCCTCGCCGGCGGCAGCCGGGGCGCGCTGGGCGGACGGCGGAGTCAGAGGATTTGCCCCCAACCGAAGATCACCTCGATGCAGGCGACGATGGCGAGCACGAAGACGACGAAGACCATGTTCCGGATGCTGCTCAGTTGGTTCTCGATCGCCTCCAGCTTGTTCTGAATGGCCTTCAGGTCGGTCCCGTTGCTCATGGCGATCCCCTCCGTGCCGCGTGCGCGAACCAGCCTGCCAAGACGGCGGCGGCCGTGCACCCCGTTTCTTGCGGCGTGCCGCCGTCCTTGCACGGCCGCGGCGGCTGTGCCTCTTTGCCCCTCGACCCTCGACCCTCGACCCTCGACGCTCTGCCGGTGCTGCGCCCTCGTGTCCCCGCTGTCCGCCCCGAAAGCCCCGATCGCCTCGGTCGCCCCCATCGCTGTGGTCCTGAAGGGCTATCCGCGCCTGTCGGAAACCTTCATCGCCCAGGAGCTCCTGGCGCTGGAGCGGGCCGGGCTCGACCTGCAGATCTGGTCGCTGCGCCATCCGACCGACCGCGCCGTCCACCCGGTGCATCGCGAGATCGCCGCGCCCGTCGCCTACCTGCCGGAATACCTCTACCAAGAGCCCAGGCGGGTGCTGCGCGCCTGGGCGCAGGTGCGCCGGCGGCCAGGGTTCCGCGCGGCCTGGCGCGCCTTCCGGCGCGACCTGCGGCGCGACCCGACGCCGAACCGGGGACGCCGCTTCGGCCAGGCGCTGGTCCTGGCGGCCGAGCTGCCGGCCGAGGTGGGCTTCCTCTACGCCCACTTCCTGCACACGCCCGCCTCGGTGACGCGCTATGCCGCGCTGATCCGCGGGCTGCCCTGGGCGGTCTCGGCGCACGCGCGCGACATCTGGACGATCCCGGAGTGGGAGAAGCGCGAGAAGCTGGCCGAGGCCGCCTGGGCCGTCACCTGCACGCGCGTCGGCGCCGAGCACCTGGCCGATCTGGCCGCTGCGCCGGGCAAGGTCGAGCTGGCCTACCACGGCCTCGACTTGGCGCGCTTTCCGGAGCCGCCGTCGCACTCCCGGGCGGACGGCCGCAGCGCGCCGGTGCGGCTGCTGTCGGTCGGCCGGGCGGTCGAGAAGAAGGGCTACGACGACCTGCTGGCGGCGCTGGCGCGCCTGCCCCAAGGTCTGGACTGGCGGCTGACCCACATCGGCGGCGGCGCGCTGGCCAAGCACCTCAAGGCGCGCGCGGAGACGCTGGGCCTGGCCGGGCGCATCGTCTGGCGCGGCGCCCAGCCGCAGGAGGAGGTGCTGGCCGCCTACCGCGACGCCGACCTCTTCGTGCTGGCCAGCCGCATCGCCGGCGACGGCGATCGCGACGGCCTGCCCAACGTGCTGATGGAGGCGCAGAGCCAGGCGCTCTGCTGCCTGGCGACCGAGGTCTCGGCGATCCCCGAGCTGATCCGCGACGGCGAGACCGGCGTGCTGGTGCCGCCGCGCGATCCGACGGCGCTGGCGCAGGCGCTCGACCGCCTGATGCGCGACCCGGACCTGCGTCGCCGCCTGGGCGAGGCCGGCAGCCGCCGCGTGCGCGCCGACTTCGCCATGAGCGGCGGGATCGCGCAGTTGCTGCGCCGTTTCGTCGGCGCGCCCCGCGACGACGCGGCGGCGCAATGAAGATCGCCTTCTACGCGCCGATGAAGCCGCCGGACCATGCGGTGCCGTCCGGCGACCGCACCATGGCGCGGCTTCTGGTGGGCGCGCTGGAGCACGCCGGACACGAGGTGGAGCTGGCGTGCCGTCTGCGCAGCCGCGACCCGCAGGGCGATCCGGCGCGCCAGGCGCGGCTGCGCGACCTCGGCGGGCGGCTGGCGCAGGGCTACCTCCGGCGCTGCCGGCGCAGCGGCTGGCGGCCCGACCTCTGGTTCACCTATCACCTCTACTACAAGGCGCCGGACTGGGTCGGGCCGGCGGTCGCCCGCGCGCTCGACATCCCCTACGTCGCGGCCGAGGCCTCGGTCGCGCACAAGCGCGCCAACGGCCCCTGGGACGCCAGTTACCGCGCCGTGCTAGCGGCGCTGGAGCAGGCTGCGGCGATCCTGCCGCTCAACCCGAAGAACGCCGCCTGCCTGCCGCATCCCGACAAACACCGCGCCCTGCCGCCGTTTCTCGAGATTCCCGGCGAGCCCAGCGACGAAGAGCGCTTGGCCATCGATCTGGCCCGGCATGGTGGCCCTCCGGCGTTGATCGCGGTCGGCATGATGCGCGACGGCGCCAAGCTCGCCTCCTACCGCCTGCTGTCCGAGGCGCTGGCGCGCCTGACCCCCCGCCAGTGGACGCTGGACATCGTCGGCTACGGCCCCGCCGAGCCGGAGGTGCGGGCCGCCTTCGCGCCCTTTGCCGAGCGCGTCCGCTGGCACGGGGTGCTGTCGCCGGACGAGCTGCTGCGCCGCCTTCGGGCCAGCGATCTCTTCGTCTGGCCGGCGGTGGAGGAGGCCTACGGCATGGCGATCCTGGAGGCGATGGCCGCCGGCCTGCCGGTGGTCGCCGGCGACGAGGGCGGCGTGAGCGCGCTGGTCGCCGATGGCGAGACCGGATTGCTAGCTAATCCGCGCGACTCCGAGGACTTCGCGGCCTGCGTTGCGCAATTGCTCGATGACCCCGAGTTGCGAACGCGCTATGGCCGGGCGGCGCGCGCCAAGGCGAAGCGCGAGCACTCACTGGCGGCCGCCTCGACCACCCTGGACGCCATCGTCCGCGAAGCCGCCGCGCCATGACCGAGCTAGTGCTGATCCGCCATGCCGAGACGACCTGGAACGCGGCCGGGCGCATCCAGGGCCAGCGCGACGTGCCGCTGTCGCCGCGCGGCCGGGTGATGGCGGCCGCCTGGCGGCTGCCGGACGACCTGATGGAATACCGCTGGCTGAGCTCGACCCTCAGCCGGGCACGCGAGACGGCCGCCATCCTGGGCCGGCCGGAGGCCGTGCCGCTGGCCGCCCTGGACGAAATGCACTGGGGCGCCTGGGAGGGCGAGACCCTGGCCGGGCTGCGTGCCCGCCTGGGCGAAGCTATGGCGGCCAACGAGGCGCGCGGCCTCGACTTCCGGCCCGATGGCGGGGAGAGCCCGCGCGCGGTCCAGGCACGGCTGCGCCCGCTGCTGCGCCGTCTGGCGGTCGACGCGCGGCCGAGCGTCGCGGTCACCCACCGCGGCGTCATCCGCGCCCTCTACTGCCTGGCCAGCGGCTGGGACCTGACCGGCAAGCCGCCGGTCGCCTTCGACCGCGACGCGCTGCAGCGATTCCGTTTGGCCGCCGACGGCCGCGTCACCATAGTAGCCCTCAACGAGCCGATGCGGCCGGCACGACGGTCCTAGCGGTTCGGCCCCGGCGGATGCGACCGCATCCGTCGGAGCAGTCGAACCACAGTGCCTTGGTTGGGTGGACCGAGTCACGAAACGCTTGGGGCGCAAGCGTTTCGATCGGACCACTAGCAGGGAGCGCCGTGACAGGAAGGGCCGTGACAGGAAGGAGGGCGCCGTGACGGACGTCCTGTTCGTGGTGACCCACCTGTTCGGCATCGGTCACCTGAAGCGCACCGCGGTGGTGGCCGCGGCCTGCCGTGCCCACGGCCTGTCCGTCGCCGTCGCTTCGGGCGGCCTGCCGCTCGCCGGCCTGAGGTTGCCGGGCGTCGAGTTGGTGCAGATCGAACCGGCGCTGCGCAGCCGCGACGAGTCCTTCACCGAGTTGCTGGGTGCCGACGGCCGGCCCGCCGGCGACCGCGACCTGGAGCGCCGGCGCGCCCACCTGCTGGAGGTCTTCCGGGCGCATGCCCCGAAGATCCTGGTCAGCGAGATGTACCCCTTCGGCCGGCGCAAGCTGCAGGGCGAGTTCGCCGCGCTGTTGGACGCCGCCCGCACACGGCCCGACCGGCCCTGGCTGGTCGCCTCCGTACGCGACCTGCTGGTCGACAAGCCGGCCGCCAAGATGGCCTGGATGGCCGAGGCGGCCGAGGTCTACGACCGGGTTCTGGTCCACGGCGATCCGGAGCTGATCGCCTTCTCGGAGAGCTATCCCTTCGCCGCGCGGCTGGGCGAGCGGCTCGCCTATACCGGCTATGTCGCCGAGCCGGCGCCCACGGGCCGCCGCCTGCCGGGCGACGAGGTGCTGGTCTCGGCCGGCGGCGGCGCCTTCGGCCGCGCGCTGCTGATGGCGGCGCTGCTGGCCCGGCCGCTGAGCCGGGCCAAAGACGCGCCCTGGCGTCTGCTGGTCGGCCACAACCTGGCCGAGCCGGACTTCGCCGGCCTGCGCCGCGCCGCGCCAGTCGGCGTCAAGGTGCAGCGGGCGCGGCCCGACTTCGGCGCGCGGCTGCGTAGCTGCCGCCTGTCGGTCAGCCAGGGCGGCTACAACACTACCACCCAGCTTCTCGCCGCCGGCTGCCGCGCCGTCGTGGTGCCCTACGCCGAGGGCGGCCAGAGCGAGCAGGCGCGGCGCGCCGAACTGCTGGCCGCCAAGGGCTTGCTGACCGCCGCCCCCGGCGCCGACCACGACCCGCGCCGGCTGGCAGCGGCGATCGACCGGGCGCTCGACGGGCCGCCGCCGGCGGCCGCCGCGGCGCACCTGCCGAAATTGGACGGGGCGGAGCGGGCAGCCGAGATTCTTGCTGGCATGGCTGCTATAGTGCCGCCCGCATGAAGCGAGGAACGGGGCGCGGGCGGGGTCTGTCGGCGGCGCGATGAGCGATTTGCAAGCTGTCTTTTACCGGTATCCGCCGCGCGCGTTGGTGGGGGACTACGTTCGGTCGGCGGGAGGGACGGCCTTCGGCGCGCTTATCCTTTTGTCCAACCCCTACAGCCCCTGGATTCTCGGTATCTTCGGCGGCCTGACGGCGGCCTTCGCGTTGTTCGGCCTGCGCACCCTGCGCCACCACGTCACCCAGGTGGCGGTGACGCCGCAGGGGGTATTCGTCAAGGACGTCGGCTCGCGCGGCCTGCCCTGGTCGCGGCTGGAGGAGGTCAAGCTGCGCTTCTACGGCACCCGGCGGCAGCGCAGCGGCGACAGACCCGACGGCGGCGGCTTCCTGCAGCTCACGCTGCGCGGCCGCGGTGCCCAGGGCGAGCGGCGCAAGCTGGTCTTCGATTCCGCCCTGCTCGGCTTCAAGGACGTCGCCTGGCATGCCGCGCGCGCCGCCCGCGACAATGCCCTGACGCTCGACCCGACGACGGCCGGCAACCTGCTGGACATCGGGGTCGACGCCGACAGCGACGCGCCACGCTCTTCCCAGGACGGCGCCGACAGGCGGGACCCGCAGTCGTGACTGGCGACGCGCTGCCCAGCCTGCTGGAGGTGCGCGACCTGCACGTCGCCTTTGAGCTGCCCGAGGGCCGCGTCGAGGCGGTGCGCGGGGCGAGCTTCGTAATCCCGCCAGGTGGCACCGTGGCGTTGGTCGGCGAATCCGGCTCCGGGAAGTCGGTGATCAGCCAGGCGATCATGGGCATTCTGCCCAAGCCGGCGCGCATCGCCCGCGGCGAGATCCTCTTCACCGACCCGCTCGACGGCCAGACGCGCGACATCGCCAAACTGCCGCCGGGCGGCCCGGCGATGCGGGCGGTCCGCGGCGGGCGCATCTCGATCATCTTCCAGGAGCCGATGACCTCGCTGTCGCCGGTGCACACGGTCGGCGACCAGGTCGGCGAGGCGCTGATGCTGCACCGCAAGCTCGATGCCCCCGAGGCGCGCGAGCTGGTCGCCGAGACCCTGCGGCTGGTCGGCTTCCCCGATCCGCCGCGTGCGCTCAGGACCTATCCCTTCGAGCTGTCGGGCGGCCTGCGCCAGCGGGCGATGATCGCCATGGCCCTGGTCTGCCGCCCGGCGCTGCTGATCGCCGACGAGCCGACGACCGCCCTCGACGTCACCGTGCAGGCGCAGATCCTGAAGCTGATCAAGGACCTGCAGGCCGAGCTGGGCATGGCGATGCTGATGATCACCCACGACCTGGGCGTCGTCGCCAACGTCTCGGAACGGGTCGTGGTGATGTACCGCGGGCGCATCATGGAAACCGGCCCGCTCGACGAGATCTTCGGCGATCCGCGCCACCCATATCTGCAGGCGCTCTTGCGTGCGGTGCCGCGCTTCGAGATGGCGGCAGGCGAGCGGCTGACGCCGTTGCGCGAGATCGAGCACAACGGCCACGGCGGTCTGCTGTCGGTGAAGGAGCCCTGGCCCGAGCAGGCGCAGCCGGAGCCGCCGCTGCTGTCGGTGCAGGGGCTGACCAAGAGCTTCACCATCCGCAAGGGCGGCTTCCTCGGCCATTGGGGCAAGGGCGCCGGCGCGCAGAGCGTCGTCGCGGTGGACGACGTCGGCTTCACGGTGCGCCGAGGCGAGTGCCTGGGCTTGGTGGGCGAGAGCGGCTGCGGCAAGACCACCCTGTCGAAGATCGTCATGCGCGCCCTGCAGCCGGACGCGGGCAGCGTGCTGTTCAACGACCGCGGCAAGGCGGTGGACGTGCTGGCGCTGGAGGGCGAGGCGCTGACCGCCTTCCGCCGGCGCATCCAGTTCGTCTTCCAGGACCCCTTTTCCTCGCTCAACCCGCGCATGACGGTCTTCGAGATCCTCTGTGAGCCGCTGCAGATCCACGGTATCGGCGATCCGGGATGGCGGGCCGAGTACGTCAAGCAGCTCATGCGCGTGGTCGGGCTCGACGTGCGCCACCTGCGCCGCTACCCGCATTCCTTCTCCGGCGGCCAGCGTCAGCGCATCGGCATCGCCCGCGCGCTGGCGCTGATGCCCGACCTGCTGATCTGCGACGAGCCGGTCAGCGCGCTCGACGTCTCGATCCAGGCGCAGATCCTCAACCTGCTGAAGGACCTGCGCGACGAACTCGGGCTGACCTACCTCTTCATCAGCCACAACCTGGCGGTGGTCGACTACATCGCCGACCGCATCGCCGTGATGTGCCGTGGCCGGCTGGTCGAGCTGGCGCCGAAGGCGCTGCTGTTCCGCGACCCGAAGCACCCCTACACCCGGGCGCTGCTCTCCGCCGTGCCGGAGCCGGACCCCGGCCGGCCGCTGGACCTGCATGCGCTGATGGAGGGTAAGGCGAGCCACCCGGAAGCCTGGCCCGAGCCCTTCACGCTGCGCGAGGACAAGCGCCTGCAGCTCACCCACCTGGGCGACGGCCACTACGTGCGCGCCTGGACCGGCAGCTTCGAAGCGGTGCCCGAGGCGGGCGGCGGGCCCAGCCTGGAAGCGCGCGTGCGGGAGGCATCCTGAATGCTGCCCTACATCGTGCGCCGTCTGTTCGTCATGATCCCGACCCTGCTGGTGATCTCGGCGGTGGTCTTCTTCATCATCCAGCTTCCGCCCGGCGACTACCTGGAGACCTACATCGCCGAGCTGCAGGCGCAGGGCGAGAGCGTCGACCAGGGACGCATCCAGTTCCTGCGCGAGCAGTACGGCCTCGACCGGCCGATGTGGGAGCAGTACCTGACCTGGGTCTGGGGCCTGCTGCAGGGCGACCTGGGCTATTCCTTCGAGTACCAGCTTCCCGTCTCCGAGGTGATCGGCGACCGCTTCCTGCTGACCGCGATCATCGCGGTGGCGACGGTGATCTTCACCTACCTGGTCGCCTTCCCGATCGGCATCTACTCGGCAGTGCGGCAGTATTCGACCGGCGACTACGTCTTCACCTTCATCGGCTACCTGGGCCTGGCGACGCCCAACTTCCTGCTGGCGCTGGTGATGCTCTACTTCGCCAACGTCTGGTTCGGCACCTCGATCGGCGGGCTGATGGACCCCGAGCTGGAGGAGGCGCCCTGGAGCTTCGAGAAGGTCGGCTCGCTGCTCGAGCACATCTGGATCCCGATGATCGTGATCGGCACCGCCGGCACCGCCGGCATGATCCGCCGCCTGCGCGCCAACCTGCTGGACGAGCTGCACAAGCAGTACGTGGTCACCGCCCGCGCCAAGGGGCTGAGCGAGGGCAAGCTGATCTTCAAGTACCCGCTGCGCCTGGCGCTCAACCCCTTCATCGCCGACATCGGCAACCTCTTGCCGCAGATCATCTCCGGCGCGGTGCTGGTCTCCGTCGTGCTCGGCCTGCCGACCAACGGCCCGCTGCTGCTGCGCGCCCTGCAGAGCCAGGACATGTACCTGGCCGGCGCCTTCCTGATGTTCGAGGCGACGCTGGTGGTCGTCGGCGTGATGCTCTCCGACCTGGCGCTGGCCGCGCTCGACCCGCGCATCCGCTTCACCGGGGGACGGCGCCGGTGAGCGACATCCGCAAGGACGCGCCCGAGCCGGGGGAGCACTACGTCGACCCGGCACCCTTCGATCCGGCGGCCGACGACGTCGCCATGTCGGCCGAGCAGGAGCGCTACTACCAGGCCGGCCAGTGGACGATCATCTGGTGGAAGTTCAAGCGCCATAGGCTGGCCCTCTGGTCGGGCATCCTGCTGGTGGCGATGTATCTGATCGTGCTGTTCGCCGAGGTGGTGGCGCCCTACGAGTTGCACAGCCGCCACACCGGCCACATCTACGCCCCGCCGCAGCAACTGCACCTGTTCCACGAGGGCGCGTTCGTCGGCCCCTTCGTCTACGGCTACGACTTCAAGCTGAACATGGAGACGCTGCAGCGCGAATACGTGGCGAACCCGGACAAGGTGCAGCCGGTGCGCTTCTTCTGCGCCGGCGAGAGCTACGCGTTCTGGGGCCTGTTCGAGGCGGACTTCCACCTGGTCTGCCCGGCCGAGGGCGGCACCCTGTTCCTGCTCGGCACCGACCGGCTCGGCCGCGACATGTTCAGCCGCATCGTCTACGGCGCGCGCATCTCCATGACCATCGGGCTGATCGGCGTGGCGCTGACCTTCGTGCTCGGCATGCTGTTCGGCGGACTGGCCGGCTACTACGGCGGGCTGGTCGACGAGGGCGTGCAGCGCGCCATCGAGATCCTGCGCTCCTTCCCCACCATCCCGCTGTTCATGACGCTCTCGGCGATCCTGCCGATAACCTGGTCGCCGGTGCTGGTCTTCTTCGGCATCTCCATCATCCTGGCGCTGCTGGAGTGGCCGGACCTGGCGCGCGCCGTGCGCTCCAAGCTGCTCAGCCTGCGCGAGGAGGACTTCGCCACGGCCGCACAACTCATGGGCGCCAGCCCCCTGCGCATCATCGGCCGCCACCTGCTGCCGAGCTTCGCCAGCCACCTGATCGCCTCGGCGACCCTGGCCATCCCGACCATGATCCTGGCCGAGACGGCGCTGTCCTTCCTCGGCCTCGGCCTCAGGCCCCCGGTGACCTCCTGGGGCGTGCTGCTGACCGAGGCGCAGAACATCAACGTGGTGGCGCTCTACCCCTGGCTGATGCTGCCGGTGGTGCCGGTGATCCTGGTGGTGCTCGCCTTCAACTTCCTCGGCGACGGCCTGCGCGACGCGGCCGATCCGTACAAGTAGGCGACGCGAGCTTGCACTGCACATCGATCTGTACCTACAATGGTACAGATAGCTGACAATGAAACGGTTCCCGGCGCGGTTTTTCCAGACTATCGGCGGGGAAATGCCGGTTCGCGATTGGCTGTTGAGCCTGTCGGCGGAGGACCGCAAGGTCATCGGCGACGACATCAGGACGGCGGAATTCGGTTGGCCGGTCGGCATGCCGCTTTGTCGAGCGATCTCGGGACACAAGGGGCTTTGGGAGATCCGCAGCAACCTCTCGGGCGGCCGAATTGCGCGCGTGTTCTTCTGCGCTCACCAGGGCGACATGGTTCTCCTGCACGGCGTCTTGAAGACATCGCGCAAGACGATGCAGCGGGACCTGGATTTGGCCGTAAAGCGACAACGAGGCCTGAGATGATCGAAAATGCCGAGCGCGGCACCACCGGCGAATCGTTCGAGGACTTCCTGAAGGAACAGGGCACACTCGAGGAGACGACGGTGCGCGCCGTAAAGCGCGTTCTAGCATTTCAATTGGCCGAAGCGATGCACAACCAGAAGATCAGCAAGGCCGAAATGGCCCGCCGGCTGCAGACCTCCCGCTCGCAACTCGACCGCCTCCTGGACCCCGACACCGACGGAGTGACACTGGCCACGCTGACGCGCGCCGCCGAAGCGGTCGGCCGACGCCTCAAGGTCGAGTTGGTGTGACGCTGCCCGCTACGGCCTGAGAAGTCCGACGATGTCCTGCGCCTCGCGGACGACCGGCGTGGCCAGCGCGTCGGCCTTCTCGGCGCCGGTCTTGAGGATGCCGTCGACGTAGCCGGGGTCGCCGGTCATGCGCTGCATCTCCTCGCCGATCGGGCCGAGTACGGCGACCGCCAGATCGGTCAGCACCTGCTTGAAGTGGCTGAAGGGTTGGCCTTCGAACTCGCCCAGCACCTCGGCCCAGGACTTGTCGGACAGGGCGGCGTAGATGCCCAGCAGGTTGTAGGCCTCGGGGCGCGCCTTGCGCGTCTCCTCCGGCAGCGCGCCCTGCGCGTCCAGCACGCCGGGGCCCGGCAGCATCTCGGAGTCGGTCTTGGCGCGGCGGATCTTCTGGGCGATCTCGTCCGGCCCGTCGGTCATGTTCAGGCGGCTGGCGTCGGAGGGGTCGGACTTGCTCATCTTCTTGGCGCCGTCGCGCAGGGACATGACGCGCGCCGCGGCCGACAGGATCAGCGGTTCGACCACGGGGAAGAACTCCACCCCATAGTCGAAGTTGAACTTGCTGGCGACGTCGCGGGTCAGCTCCAGGTGCTGCTTCTGGTCCTCGCCGACCGGCACGTGGGTTGCCTTGTAGGCCAGGATGTCGGCGGCCATCAGGTTGGGATAGACGTAGAGGCCCGAGGAAGCCTGCTCGCGGTGCTTGCCCGCCTTCTCCTTGAACTGGGTCATGCGGTTGAGCCAGCCCAGCCGGGTGACGCAGTTGAAGATCCAGGCCAGCTCGGCGTGCGCCGGCACCTGGGACTGGTTGAAGATGATGCAGCGCTGCGGATCGACGCCGGCGGCCAGGTAGGCGGCGGCCACCTGGCGGGTGGCGGCGCGCAGCTCGGCCGGATCCTGCCACACGGTGATCGCGTGCAGGTCGACGACGCAGTAGATGCAGTCGTAGTCGTGCTGCAGGGCGACGAACTGGCGCACCGCGCCCAGGTAGTTGCCCAGGTGCAGGAAGCCGGTGGGCTGCACGCCCGAAAAGATGCGCTTCATGGAACTCGTCTGTCGGCGGATGGTCGGTCGCTCGGGCCGGCGCGCCTTATCGCCTCTCGGGCAAATCCGGTCAAGCGGCGCGCCGGTGCAGCAGGCCGCGCAGGTCGGCCGGCTGTACCGCGCGCAGCGCGAAGGCCAGCAGCAGGTAGACCGCCAGGCCCGCCGTCACCAGCCCGGCCAGGGCGGCGAAGCGCTCCGCCTCGCCGGCCCCCAGCCAGGGGCGCAGCAGCGCCTCGATGCCGAGCAGCGCGGCGCCCATGGCGAGGCTGGCCAGCAGGCTGCGCGGCAGCCGCCGGCGCGCGCGGGCGTCGAGCGCCAAGTGGCCGCGCGCCACCAGCCGCCCGGCCAGCAGCCCGGCGTTGACCCAGCCGGCCGCCGTGGTCGCGACGGCGATGCCGAGGAAGCCGATCGAGAAGAACAGTGCCAGGCTGAGCGCGATGTTGACCACCACGCTGGCCAGCGCGAAGCGCAGCGGCGTCACCGTGTCCTCGCGCGCGAAGTAGGCGGGCTGCAGCAGCTTGACCAGCACGAAGCCGGGCAGGCCGAGCGCGAAGGCGGTCAGCGCCAGGGCGGTGTTCTCGGCATCGGCGGGGGCGAAGGCGCCGCGCTCGAACAGCACCGTGACGATGCTCTGCGGCACCAGGGCGAGCGCCACCGCCGCCGGCAGGGTCAGGAACAGGCCGAGCTCCAGCGCCCGGTTGAGCGCCGTCATCGCCGCCTCCGGCGCGCCGCCGCGCAGCTTGCGCGCCAGGTCCGGCAGCAGTACGACGCCCAGGCCGATGCCGATCAGGCCGAGCGGAAGCTGGTAGACCCGGTCGGCGTAATACAGCCAGGAGACGGCGCCGGCCTGCAGCGTGGCGATCATCGTGCCGATCAGCAGGTTGATCTGCAGCGCGCCGGAGGAGATCACGCCGGGGCCCATGAGCTGCAGCAGGCGCCGCATCCCCGGCGTCAGGCGCGGACGCGGCATGCGCAAGGGCATGCCGGCTCGCCGCGCCGCCCAGACCAGCAGAAGGAACTGCAGCACGCCGGCCACCGCCACGGTCCAGGCCAGCACCCGCGCCGGGTCGCCGGTCAGCGGCACCACGAACAGCAGGGCGGCGATGAAGCAAAGGTTGAGCACGATCGGCGCCGCCGCCGCCGCGGCGAAGCGGTGCAGCGCGTTCAGCAGGCCCGAGAGCATCGCCACCAGAGCCATGAACAGCAGGTAGGGAAAGCAGATGCGTGTCAGCTCGACGGCCAGCGCGAACTGCTCCGCGTCGCCGACGAAGCCCGGCGCGATCACCGGCATCAGCCAGGGCATCGCCGCCATCGCCGCCCCCGTCAGCAGCAGCATCCAGAAGGCCAGGAAGGCCAGCGCCTGCTCGGCGAAGAGCTTGGCCGGCGCATGCCCCTCGGCCTCCAGCCGGCCGGCGAACAGCGGCACGAAGGCGGCGTTGAAGGCGCCCTCGGCGAACAGCCGCCGGAACAGGTTGGGGAAGCGGAAGGCGACGAAGAAGGCGTCGGCCGCCGGCCCGGCGCCCAGCACGCCAGCGATCAGCACGTCGCGCACGAAGCCCAGCACGCGGCTGACCGCCGTGTAGCCGCCGACCGTGGCGAAGGCGCGGAACAGAGCCATGGCCGCCAGTGTCTAGAGCAATGCGGCGAGTCCGGGAAGCCGCGATGGCGGGACCGGGGCGCGCGAGGGGGGAGCTACGCTAAGTGGGGTGGCACGATCGTGCCGAGAGCCTTCTCGACACGCGCCAACCGTGCATCGATGCGGTCGACCCGAACGCTCAACTCGGCCACCCGCGCATGCAGATGCGCGACTTCCTGCTCGAGATTGCCGACACGCACGGTCAACTCGTCGAGGTGGTTCTCGATGCGGTCCAGCCGCTGGTCGATCCGGCGCAGGTACTCCAGGACGAGGGTGTCGGGCGCATCGCTCATCGGCCCAGCCTATCACATCACCAGCCGCATGGCGGAGGCGCCGAGAAAGACCACCACACCGATGGTCAGCGCCTTGCGCAGGGGCAGGTACCAGGTCGGCGCCTGGCCCAGGCGGATGGCGTGCAGGTCGGCCCAGAACAGCCCGACGAAGCTGGCGATCAGCAGGATCAGGCCGGGCAGCGGCGCCATCACCAGGGCGATCCAGCCGAGCAGCGGCGGAATCACCGAGCCGCCGGCGCGCTGCCAGGTCATGCCGGCGAAGCTGTCGCCGTGCGCGCCCGTGCCCGTGCCGGCCATCGCCAGCCCCCAGTGCACCGCGCCCATGAAGGAGAGGATGCAGGCCGCGTAGGCCATCTGGATGAACTGGGCGAAGTCGTTCCAGCCCTGGGGCAGCGCCCAGACCGCGACGGCGCCCGCCGCGAAGGGGATCAGCCCGGCGAAACCGAGCCAGACGGCGGGACGGGGAGCTTCCGGCATCAGCATGGCCGCCAAGATAGCGCCGTCGGCCCGGAACGGAAGGGCTGCCGCTGCGCCGCCGCTGTGCTATACGCCCGCGCGATTTTCCGGGACACCAGCGAGGGTAAGGCGGAGATGGACGTAACGGGCGTGGGGGCGATCGTCACCGGCGGCGGCTCGGGGTTGGGCGCGGAGACGGCGCACCGCCTGGCGGGTGCCGGCGCCAAGGTGACGGTGCTCGACCTGAACGGCGAGGCGGCCGAGGCGGTGGCCAAGGAGGTCGGCGGCCTGGGCCTGGCCTGCGACGTCGGCGAGGCCGAAAGCGCCGCCGCGGCGGTCGCCCAGGCGAGCCAGGCGCACGGCCCCTGCCGCGTGCTGGTCAACTGCGCCGGCATCGCCCCGGCCAAGCGCATCGTCGGCCGCGAGGGGCCGATGGACCTCGCCGCCTTCGAGCAGGTCATCCGCGTCAACCTGATCGGCAGCTTCAACATGCTGCGCCTGGCCGCCGCCGAGATGACCGCCGCCGAGCCGCTGAACGAGGACGGCGAGCGCGGGGTGATCGTCTCGACCTCGTCGGTCGCCGCCTGGGAGGGTCAGGTCGGCCAGGCCGCCTACGCCGCCTCCAAGGCCGGGATCGTCGGGCTGAACGCGCCGGCGGCGCGCGAGCTGGGCAGGTTCGGCGTGCGCGTGCTGGCGATCGCGCCGGGCCTGATCGGCACGCCGCTGCTGCTCAACATGCCGCAGGAGGTGCAGGACGACCTGGCGCAGCAGCCGGTCTTCCCCAAGCGCTTCGGCACCCCGGCCGAGTTCGCCGGCCTGGTCCTGCACATCGTCGAGAACGCCATGCTGAACATGGAGGTCTTCCGCCTCGACGGCGGCATCCGCATGACCTGAGCGGCCGGCCGCTTGCGACGGTGCAACCCCGAGATCGGCCCGTCAGTCGAGGTAGCGCACGCCCAGGGTCACATCGCCCTGCCAGACCGTCTCGCAGATGCGCAGCGCGCCGTCGGGGAAGACCAGCGCGAAGGCCTTCGGGGCGACGAAGGAGCGCAGCGGCTTCAGCCGCGCGCCGCTCGCCGAGATGTCGAGGATCAGGCAGTCGATGCCGCCCTCCAGACGGCGGGTCAGGATGCGGCCGTCCTTCAGGGTCTTGATGCGCGGCTCGCGCCGGCGTTCGCGCCCGCCGTGCGGCGGACCGACCGGCGCCTCGCCCAGATCCGGCATGTCGGGCCGCTCCTCCGGTCCGGCACCGCTGGCGGCCTCGGCCAGCCTGCGTTCCAGCCGCTGTGCCATCTCCTCGACCGAATCGTTCTCCAGCCGTCCCGCCTCGGAAAGGTCCTGGTCTCCTGCATCCTTGCTCATGCCGACTCCCCGACACTCCACCGACCCGCTTCCGGGGTTGCAGCGCACGCGTCTGCCGTCCCGCTGCCGCCGCTCCGCGCGAACCGGCGCGCAGCCGCACACCCTGGCATGCGCAACGCTGCCGAAAAGCGCTTAATCGCCGGTAAACATTGCCGAGAATTGCCGATAAACGGAGCGTCGAGCCGCGGTGCCGGCGGGGCTCAGGCGTTTTCCCGCACCGCTGTCATCAGGTAGTTGACGTCGAGGTCGCGGGTCGCCAGGCGCCAGGAGTCGGTCAGCGGGTTGTAGACCAGGCCGGTGGCGTCGGTGACGGTCAGGCCGGCGGCGCGCAGCGCGGCCGCGGCCTCGCGCGGGCGAACGAAGCGGCGCCAGTCGTGGGTGCCGACCGGCAGCCAGCGCAGCACGTATTCCGCCCCCACCTTGGCCATCGCCAGCGACTTCAGGGTGCGGTTGAGGGTGGAGATCGCCAGCAGGCCGCCGGGCATCGCCGGCCGCTTGCCCTTTGCGGGACACGGCGGCGCCACCAGCCGGCCGCAGGTCTCCAGGAAGCCCTCCGGGTCGGGCGTGTGCTCGACCACCTCCAGGCTGACCACCAGGTCGAAGCTGGCGCCTTCGCTCAGCAGGGTCTCTGCGGTGGTCTGACGGTAGGTAAGGTCGCAACCGAGCTCGGCCAGGCCCGTCGCCTGCGCGTGCGCATCGGCGGCGGCGATCGACTCCCCGGCCGCGTCGATGCCCAGCACCGAGGCGCCCAGGCGCGCCAGCGGCTCGGCGATCAGGCCGGGGCCGCAGCCGACGTCCAGGGCGCTCAGGCCGCTCAGCGGCCGGTCGGCGCGCGGATCGCGGCCGAAGCGCGCACAGGCGGCGTCGCGCAGATAGGCCAGGCGGGTCGGGTTCATCCGGTGCAGCGGGCGCATCTCGCCCTCCGGATCCCACCAGGTGGCGGCGAACTGGCCGAACTTCGCCACCTCGCCGGCGTCGACGTTGCCGTCCGTCTCCGGGCCCGCCGCCGCTGCGGTTGCCGCCATGCCGTCCGTCCTTTCGGAATCCCTTGCGCTCGCTTGCGTCGCGCCGCGCTTTCCAAGTATGGATAGCCGGCCCCGGCGCGACAAGCGGGCGCGCTCCGCCACGTCGGGATCTCTCCCCCGAGATCGCTTGGGTTGATCGCATAGGTTTAGCGGCGCGCCCCGCTTTGCGCGCCGCGGCAGTCGGAGCGTCCGCGATGGCGCGTCTCGTGATGAAGTTCGGCGGCACCTCGGTGGCCGACCTGGAGCGCATCGGCAACGTCGCCCGCCGGGTCAAGGCGGAGGCCGACGCCGGTCACCAGGTCGCCGTCGTCGTCTCCGCCATGGCCGGCGAGACCAACAAGCTGGTCGGCTGGGTGCGCGACAGCGGCGCCCTGGCCGACCTGCGCGAGTACGACGCCGTGGTCTCCTCCGGCGAGAACGTCACCGCCGGTCTGACGGCGCTGGCGCTGCAGTCGCTCGGCGTGCCGGCACGCTCCTGGCAGGGCTGGCAGATTCCCGTCGTCACCGACGCCGCGCACGGCTCGGCGCGCATCCAGCGCATCGAGACGACGGAGCTGGAGCGCCGCCTCGGCGAAGGCCAGGTCGCCGTGGTCGCCGGCTTCCAGGGCTTCGAGCCGGAGCGCGGACGCATCACGACGCTGGGGCGCGGCGGCTCCGACACCTCGGCGGTGGCGCTGGCGGCGGCGCTCGGGGCCGAGCGCTGCGACATCTATACGGACGTCGACGGCGTCTACACCAGCGACCCGCGCATCGTCACCCGCGCCCAGAAGCTGGAAAAGATCACCTACGAGGAGATGCTGGAGATGGCCTCGCTGGGGGCCAAGGTCCTGCAGACCCGCTCGGTCGAGATGGCGATGAAGCACGGCGTGCGCGTACAGGTACGTACGTCCTTCGGCGAGGCGCCGGGCACGCTGGTGGTGGACGAGGACGAGATCGTGGAACAGGCAGTGGTGAGCGGCGTGACCTACAGCCGCGACGAGGCGAAGATCACCCTGATCGGCGTGCCCGACAAGCCGGGCGTTGCGGCCGCCATCTTCGGACCGCTGGCCGAGGCGGCGATCAACGTCGACATGATTGTGCAGTCCGTCTCCGAGGACGGCGAGCGCACGGACATGACCTTCACGGTCACGAAGGCGGACCAGGCGCGCGCCGCTGACCTGCTGAACGGCCGCCAGGACGCTCTAGGCTTCGCCGAGCTGCGCGCCAACGCCGACGTGGTCAAGGTCTCGGTGATCGGCGTGGGCATGCGCAGCCATGCCGGCGTCGCCCAAAAGATGTTCCAGACCCTGGCGGAGAAGGGCATCAACATCCAGGTGATCTCCACCTCGGAGATCAAGGTCAGCGTGCTGATCGAGGAGGCCTATACGGAGCTGGCGCTGCGCAGCCTGCACACCGCGTACGGCCTGGACGCCTAGGCCAAGCCTGACGCAGCGCGTGCGTACGGGCGGGCGTACGTGCGTCTTGACGAAAAGCCGCGGCGGCACGTGCCCGATCCACAAGGGACGGCCGTCGCACGGTGCGAAGCAGCGAGGAACCATGCCGCCTCAGACGGCCGGTTGGGCGGGATCGCGCCGCCTTCTGCGCCAGCTCCGCGCCCTGATGAAGGGCGGCGGCAGCGGCCAGGAGCGGCTCGACAAGACCGTGGCGCTGATCGCCGACGACATGGTCGCGGAGGTCTGCTCCTTCTACCTGCTGCGCGCCGGCGAGGTGCTGGAGCTCTATGCCACCAAGGGGTTGCGCCCGGAGGCGGTGCACGCCACGCGGCTGCGCCTGGGCGAGGGCATCGTCGGCGACATTGCCGCGAACGCGCGCCCGCTCAACCTCTCCGACGCCCAGTCGCACCCGAACTTCGCCTACCGGCCGGAGACCGGCGAGGAGATCTACCACTCCATGCTCGGCGTACCGGTGATGCGCGACGGCCGCGTGCTCGGCGTGCTGGCGGTGCAGAACCGCACCGCCCGCCAGTACGGCGAGGAGGAGATCGAGGCGCTGGAGACGGTGGCCATGGTGCTCGCCGAGCTGCTGTCCTCGGGCGAGCTGGGGGGCGCGGTCGGCAGCGGCGGGCTGGACAGCGCCGAGAGCCTGCCGGCGCGCCTGACCGGGATGGTGCTGAACGAAGGGCTGGGGATCGGCACGGCGGCGATGCACGAGCGCGGCATCGTCATCCGCCAGGTGGTCGCCGAGGATCCGGCGGCGGAGCTGGAGCGGCTGGATGCGGCGCTGAGCGCCATGCTCGGCCAGCTCGAAGACCTGCTGGCGCGCAACGAGCTGTCGGCCGACGGCGAGCATCAGGAGGTGCTGGAGACCTACCGCATGTTCGCCGCCGACCGCGGCTGGGTCGAGCGGATGCGCGAGGCGGTGCGCGGCGGCCTGTCGGCCGAGGCGGCGGTGCAGCGCGTGCAGAACGACCTGCGCACCCGCATGAGCCGGGTCAAGGATCCCTACCTGCGCGAGCGCTACGCCGACTTCGAGGACCTGGGCAACCGCCTGCTGCACCACCTGCTGGGCAGCGCCGGCACCGCCGAGGACTCGGACCTGCCCGACGACACGGTGCTGATCGCGCGCAGCCTGGGGCCGGCCGACCTGCTCGACTACGACGGCGCCAAGATCCGCGCGGTGGTGCTGGAGGAGGGCTCGCCGAGCGCCCACGTCGCCATCGTCGCCCGCGCGCTGGGCATTCCCATGGTCGGGCGCTGCCGTGACCTGCTGGCGCGCGTCCGCAAGGGCGACACGGTGATCGTCGACGGCGTCAGCGGCCAGGTGCTGCTGCGCCCGCGCTCCAGCATCCGCGCCTCCTTCGCCGAGGCGATCCGCGCCGGCGAGGAACGGCGCAAGGTCTTCGCCGCCACCCGCGAGCTGCCGGCGGTGACCCGCGACGGCACGCGCATCGGCCTTCATATGAACGCCGGCCTGTTGATCGACCTGCAGCAGCTCCACGCCAGCGGCGCCGAGGGCATCGGCCTGTACCGCACGGAAGTGCCCTTCATGGTGCGCGAATCCTTCCCCGACGTAGCGCAGCAGCAGGACCTTTACGCCCGCGTGCTCGACCTCGCCGAGGGCAAGCCGGTCACCTTCCGCACCCTCGACATCGGCGGCGACAAGGCGCTGCCCTACTGGGGCGGGACCGAGGACGAGAACCCCTCGATGGGCTGGCGCGCCATCCGCATCGGGCTCGACCGCCCGGCGATGCTGCGTCAGCAGCTCCGCGCCCTGGTCCGCGCGGCGGCCGGGCGCGAGCTGCGGGTGATGTTCCCGATGGTCGCCGAGGTCAGCGAGTTCGTGCGCGCCAGGCATCTGCTGCTGCGCGAGGTGGAGCGTCAGCGCGCCGCCGGCGGCCGGGTGCCGAGCCGCATCGAGTGCGGCGTGATGCTTGAGGTGCCGGCGCTGGTCTGGCAGCTCCCGACGCTGTTCGACCTGGTCGACTTCGTGTCAGTCGGCTCCAACGACCTGCTGCAGTTCCTCTTCGCCAGCGATCGCGGCAACCCGCGCCTGGCGCGGCGCTACGACATTCTCTCGCCGCCGGCTCTGGCCTTTCTCATGAACCTGACCGCGCAGGCCGAAGCGGCGGGGGTGCGCCTGTCCCTGTGCGGCGAGGCGGCGGGCCATCCGCTGGAGGCCATGGCGCTGATCGGCTGCGGCTTCCGCATCCTGTCGATGCCGCCGGGCGGGGTCGGGCCGGTGAAGCTGATGCTGCGCTCGCTGGAGCTGGCGCCGCTGCGCGGCTATCTCGACCACCTGGTCCGCCTGCCGCAGGCCAGCGTGCGCGAGCTGCTGCGCTCCTACGCGCGCGACCGCGGCGTGGCGCTATAGGCGGGCGGGGAATCCGACGCTTTCCGCGCCACGGGAGAATTTGGTAACTCTGTCCCCGACATCGTCTCGCGCGGGGCCGCCGTTGGGGGCCGGACCGGCGCCGCGGAGTGCGATCCCTCGAGCAGAACGGGCTGCGGTTTGGGTCGGCGCCGCGGCGAGAATGGGATTTGCCATGTCGCAGAGCGCGCGTGCGGAGGAAGCGCACGAGGCCTTCGAAGGATTCGAGCGTCTGCCGCGGGAGACCGTCGGCATCCTCCTGGCGCGGGCGCGCCAGGAGATCGGTCAGTCGGTCGCCGATGTCGCCACCAACCTGCGCATTCGCCGGGTCTATCTGCAGGCGATCGAGGAAGGGCGCTACGCCGAGCTGCCCGGCGCGACCTACGCGGTCGGCTTCGTGCGCTCCTACGCCGACTACCTGGGCCTCGACAGCGAGTATCTGGTCGAGCGTTTCAAGGGCGAGATCGCCGGCATGGACCGGCGTCAGCAGCTCCACTTCCCGGCCCCCAAGCCGGACGGGCGGATTCCCGGCGGCGCACTGATCCTGGTCTCGCTGCTGCTGATCGGGCTGGCCTACGGCGGCTGGCACTACGCGACCCAGAACGCGCTGCTGGACGGCCTGCTGGGTCGCGGCGACGGCGTTCCCAGCACCGCCCTGCCCGATGCACCTCCGGCCGATGCACCTCCGGCCGATGCGCCTCCGGCCGAGGCGCCGCAGGTCGCCGGCCGCGGCGCGACCCCGGCGGAAGGAGCGGCGCGGACCCCATCGGCCGAGCGTGCCGCCCCGCCGCAGCCTGCCGCGACCCCCGCACCGACCACGGCCGAGGCGCCGTCGGCGAGCGAAGCCGGCGGTTTCACCGAGCGTATGGAATCGGCGGCGGCCGAGCAGACCGTTTTGCCCAACACCGGACTGCCGCAGACCCCGGCGCCGCCGATGGGCCAGACGCCGGCGGCGGGCGTGACGCCGCTCGACCGCGCCGCCGCCTTGCGTGCCCTGCAGGCGAACGAGACGGCGCCCGAGCGCCCGGATGCGGCGCCGCCGCCGGAGCCGGCGCAGCCCGCCGTTGCCGAGGCCGCCGAGGCGGCACCGTCCGAACGTGGCGGCGCCTCCCAGGCCGAGCCGGCGACTCCTGGCGACATCGCCACCGCGGCCACCGAGACGCTGGAGCCGGACATCCCGGCCGCGCCCGAGGTGCCGACCCAGACCGCCGCCACCGACGGGCGCGTCTACGGCGCCGTCAACGAGGATTCGCGCGTCACCCTGACGGCGACCGCGGATTCCTGGGTCCAGGTGCGCAGCGCCGACGACAATCTGCTGATCACCCGCGTGCTGCGCGCCGGCGATATCTACCGCGTGCCAAACCAGGACGGCCTGGTGCTGGAGACCGGCAACGCCGGCGGCCTGCGCATCGTCGTGGACGGGCGCACGGCACCGCCGCTGGGGGGGCCTGGCGACGTGGTCCGCGGCGTCAGCCTCGAGCCGCAGGCGCTGCTCAGCGGCCGTGCCCGGCAGTAGCCCGGCGCCAGACCGTCATCGAACTGCAAACGGTGCTGCACGCATCGCGCCTTGAAGAACGCGGCGCAGGACGGCATTTTCGCAGGCAGGCTCGGGAGAAAGCGCAGCGGCCGACGCGCGCGCCCGGCACAACGGCACAGCGAGGGAGCAGGGCATGTCCGCGGTCCGACCGTATCGGGAGATCATCCGCCGCAAGTGCCGGCAGATCCACGTCGGCAAGGTCCCGGTCGGCGGCGACGCGCCGATCTCGGTGCAGTCGATGACCAATACCCGGACTACCGACGTCAAGGGCACGATCGAGCAGATCCGCCGCCTGGAGGTGGCCGGCGCCGATATCGTCCGCGTCTCCGTGCCCGACGTGGAGTCCAGCAAGGCGCTGAAGGAGATCGTCCCCGAGGTGACCGTGCCGATCGTCGCGGACATCCACTTCCACTACAAGCGCGGCATCGAGGCGGCCGAGGCGGGGGCGGCCTGCCTGCGCATCAATCCGGGCAACATCGGCAGCCGCGAGCGGGTGCGCGAGGTCGTCAAGGCGGCGCGCGATCACGGCTGCTCGATCCGCATCGGCGTCAATGCCGGTTCGCTCGAGCGCGAGCTGCTCGAGCGCTACGGCGAGCCCTGCCCCGAAGCCATGGTCGAGTCCGCGTTGAACCACGCCAAATACCTGGAGGACGAGGACTTTCGCGAGTTCAAGATCTCGGTGAAAGCCTCCGACGTGTTCCTCGCCGTGGCCGCCTACCAGGGCCTGGCCGAGGCCTGCGACTATCCCTTGCACATCGGCATCACCGAGGCCGGCGGGTTGCGCTCGGGCACGGTGAAGTCCTCCATAGGCCTCGGCATGCTGCTCTGGTCGGGCATCGGCGACACCGTTCGCGTCTCGCTCTCGGCGGAGCCGGAGGAGGAGATCCGCGTCGGCTTCGAGATGCTGAAGACCCTCGGCCTGCGCCACCGCGGGGTCAACGTCATCTCCTGCCCGTCGTGCGCGCGCCAGCAGTTCGAGGTGATCGACACGGTGCAGAGGCTGGAGGAACGCCTGGCCCACATCACCACGCCGATGACCGTCTCGGTGATCGGCTGCGTGGTCAACGGCCCGGGCGAGGCGACGATGACCGACATCGGCTTCACCGGCGGCGGCAAGGGCACCCACCAAGTCTATGTCGGCGGCGTGCCGCACCACCGCCTGAAGGACGAGGACATCGTCGAGCACCTCGCCCGCATGGTCGAGGAGAAGGCGGCCGAGATCGAGGCCCGTAAGGCCGCTGACGAGGCAGCCGCCAAGACCGAGGCGGCCGAGTGAGCTGCCGCGCGGCCTGCGCCCGCCCGGCCGGGCCCGTCGCGACCGCTTTCCGTGCGAGGGGCGCAGCCCCGTCGTCTGCCCCGGCGGCACAGCCAGTCGGCGCCGCGCTTCGGCACGACCGGTCTGCGCCCCGCGCTTAGCGGGGAGGCCGTGCCGTGCCGGATTCCTCGCGTCCCACGCAGTCCGAGTCCCGTGCGCCGCGCCTCGACGACCTGCTGATCGTCGGAGTCAACCACCGCAGCGCCGCCGCCGACCTGCGCAACCGCCTCTACGTCGAAGAAGAGGACTTGCCGGCCCGCCTGGCCGAGCTGAAGGCCGCCGGCGTCGCGCCGGCGCTGGTCCTGTGCACCTGCGACCGGATCGAGATCACCACCTGCGCGTCAGGGGCCGATGCCGCTGCCCTGGCCGCCCGACTCGCCGAATGGGGCGACGCCGCGCCGGACGAACTGCACGAACTCGCCGCGGTGCATCGCGGCGAGGCGGCGGCGCGGCATCTCTTCGCCGTCGCCGCCTCGCTCGACAGCCAGGTGATCGGCGAGCCCCAGGTGCTCGGCCAGGTCAAGGCGGCCCACAAGCGGGCCACCGCCGCCGGGCTGTCCGGCGGGCTGCTGGAAAGCGCCCTGCAGGCTGCCTACGCCGCCGCCAAGCGGGTGCGCAGCGAGACCGAGATCGGCGCCCGTCCGGTCACGCTCGCCGCCTCCGCCCTGCAGGTGGCGCGCCAGGTGCACGGCGATCTCGGCCGCGTGCGCGCGCTCCTGCTCGGCTTCGGTGAGATGGGCGAACTGCTGGCCGAGGAGCTGCAGCTCGCCGGCATCGCCGAGTTGGCGGTCGCCCACCCGATCGACCGGCGCGCCGAACGCGCCGCCCAGCGCATTGGCTGCCATCGGCGGCTGTGGGCCGAGCTGCCGACGGCGCTCGCCGGCGCCGACATCCTGGTCTCCGCCGTCGGCGGCACCGACTACGTGCTCGACCGCCAGCTCCTGGCGGCGGCCTTGAAGACGCGGCGGCGACGGCCGATCTTCCTGATCGACGCCGCGATCCCCGGCGACGTCGCGCCGGACGTGACCGAGCTGGACGACGTCTTCCTCTACGACCTGGACGACCTCGAGGGTCTGGCCCGACAGGGCAAGGCCGAGCGCGAGGCGGTCGCCGGCACCGCCTGGCGGCTGTTGGAGGAGGAACTGGCGGCCTTCGTGCGCCAGCACGCCGAACGCGCGGCGGTGCCGGCGGTCTCGGCCTTGCGCCAGCGCTTCGAGGCGGCCCGCGCCGAGGTGCTGGCCGGCGGCGTGCGCGACGCCGAACAGGCGACCCGCCTGCTGGTCAACCGCCTGCTGCACGTCCCCAGCCAGGCGCTGCGCGAAGCGGCGGCCCGGGGCCAAGACGCGGCGGAGATGGAACGGCTGCTCGCCCGCCTGTTCGAACTGGGCGATGGCAAGGACGAGGACGAGACGTGAGTCTGGACGACAAGCTGGCGCGCGTGGTCTCGCGCTACGAGGAACTGCAGGCGCTGATCGCCGAGCACGGCAATCCCGGCTCGGCCGACTACACCGAGAAGCTGAAGGAGTACTCCAGCCTGACGCCGGTGGTGGAGGGCATCCGCGCCTACCGCGCGACCCGCGACGAGCTGGACGAGCTGGACGACCTGCGCCACGACGGCGACGGCGAGGCCGAGATGCGCGCGCTGGCCGAGGCGGAATACTGGGAGGTCAAGGAGAAGCTGCCGGAGCTTGAGCAGCGGGTGAAGGTCCTGCTGCTGCCCAAGGACGAGGCCGACGAGAAGAACGCGATCCTGGAGGTGCGCGCTGGCACCGGCGGCGAAGAGGCGAGTCTCTTCGCCATGGAGCTGTTCCGCATGTACCAGCGCTGGGCCGAGCTCTCCGGCTTGCGCTTCAACCCGCTCGACCTGGAGGAGACCGACCTGGGCGGCCTGAAGAGCGGCAGCGCCGAGATCGTCGGCCAGGAGGTCTTCGCCAAGCTGAAGTACGAGTCCGGCGTCCACCGGGTCCAGCGCGTGCCGGTCACCGAGTCGGGCGGTCGCATCCACACCTCCGCGGCCACGGTGGCCGTGCTGCCGGAGGCGGAGGACGTCGACATCCACGTCGAGGAGAAGGACCTGCGGATCGACACCTACCGATCGCAGGGCGCCGGCGGCCAGCACGTCAACACCACCGACTCCGCGGTGCGCATCACCCACATCCCGACCGGGGTGGTCGCCCAGTGCCAGGACGAGAAGTCGCAGCACAAGAACAAGGCCAAGGCGATGAAGATGCTGCGCGCGCGCCTCTACGACGCCGAGCGCCAGCGCCGCGAGCAGGAGTACGCCGCCGCCCGCAAGTCGCAGGTCGGCTCCGGCGACCGTTCGGAGCGCATCCGCACCTACAACTTCCCGCAAGGGCGCGTCACCGACCACCGCATCAACCTGACCCTCTACAAGCTCGACAAGGTCATGTCCGGCGAGGCGCTCGACGAGCTGATCGACGCCCTGATCGCCGAGGACCAGGCGGCGCGCCTGGCGATGATGCAGTGAGCGCGACCCCCACCTCGCCGCGCCCCGCTTCGCCGGCCCCCGCATCACCGTCCCCGGACTGCGTCGACGTCCGCGACATCGGCCACGCGCTCTGCGCCGCCACCCGCCGCCTGAAGGCGGCCGGTGTCGAGCAGCCGCGGCGCGAAGCGCGCCTGCTGCTGGGGCATGCCCTGGGACTGTCGCCGACGGCCCTGCTGGCGGATCCGGTGCGCCCGCTGAGCGCCGCCGAGGCCGCCGGCTTCGAGGCCCTGGTCGCCCGGCGCGCCGGGCGCGAGCCGCTGTCGCGCATCTTCGGCCGGCGCGAGTTCTGGGGGTTGGAGTTCCGGCTGTCGTCGGAGACCCTTGATCCCCGGCCGGACAGCGAGACGCTGGTCGAGGCCGCCCTGGCGCGGGTGCCCGACCGCCGCTTGCCGCTGCGTGTGCTGGACCTGGGGACCGGCTCCGGCTGCCTGCTGCTGGCGGTGTTGAGCGAGCTGCCGAACGCCACCGGCCTCGGCCTCGACTGCGCGCCCGGCGCCCTCGCCACGGCGGCCGCCAACGCCGCGGCGTTGGGCCTGGAGACACGTGCGCGCATGCATAGGGCCGACTGGACCGTGCCCGACTGGACGGCGGGGCTGGGCCGCTTCGATCTGATCCTGACTAACCCGCCCTATGTCGAGACGACGGCGCAGTTGGCGCCGGAGGTGGCCGAGCACGACCCGGCCCCGGCGCTGTTCGCCGGCCCGGACGGATTGGCGGCCTACCGGGCGCTGCTGCCGTCGCTGCCGGACCTGCTGGCCGGCGGGGCCTGCGCCCTGGTGGAGATCGGTGCCGGTCAGGCGGACGCCGTCGCCGCTCTGGCCCGTTCGGCCGCCCTGTCGGAGACGGACCGCGTTGCGGATCTCTCCGGTACGCCGCGATGTCTCGTGCTGGAGGCACAAAAAACTATTGGAATGTGAGGCGTAGGGTCCTACCTTCGCAGGTGTGAGCCGCGTGCGGCTCCGAAGCGTCCGTGGGGGCTTTCAAGGTCCGGACGCCTGCGACGTCCCACAGAAGACGTTCGACCCGGTCAGACATGGGCAGGCCTGCTGAGAAGGCCGATCCCTACGCTTCGGGACACCGGACGTTCGTGTGCCGACGGCGGTTCGCCGCTGGAGTCGGTGCGCCTGCCGGGACACCACCGTCAACATGCAGACTTCGTGACGTAAGCGACGGATGAGACAAGGCAACAATCCACGGCGCGGCCGCGGTCGCGCCGGCCGCCGGCCGAACGTACCCAGCCGCAACCAGACGTTCGACAGCAACGGCCCTGAAGGCCGGGTGCGCGGCACGGCGCAGCAGGTCTACGACAAGTACCTGGCACTGGCGCGCGACGCCCAGGCGGCAGGCGACCGCGTGCTGGCCGAGAACTTCCTGCAGTTCGCCGAACACTATTTCCGGATCCTCAACGACTCGACCGATCCGGACGACCGCGACCGCCAGCGGATCAATGGCGAGGCGCGCAGCGACGACCGCCAAGCCCGTGAGCGCGACGAGCAGCAGGACGACTGGTCCGACGACGAGGATCAGGAAAGCGAGTCGGACGGCGAAGAAGAGGCCCGGCGCAGCGCCCCGCGGGAGGGCGGCCAACGCGACGGCGGCCAGCGCGGCGGCCGGCCGCAGCATGCCCGCGGGGAGCGTGGCGGGCGCAGCCGCGACGGCGGTGGCCGTAGCGACGAGCCGCGCACGCGGCGCGAGGCGCGCAACGGCGAGGCGGCGGGCGACGACCAGAGCCTCGGCGGCGGCGAAGCCGAGCGTTCGAAGGCTGAGGCGACCTTCGACAAGCCCTTCGACACCGCGCCGCCCCTGAGCGAACGGCGGGCGCGCCGCCAAGCCCGCAGCGACGAGAGCCAGCCGAGCTTCCTGTCCGGCGAGCGTGACGCGCCGGCTGCGGCGGATCAGAACGCCACCGACGAGCCGGCCGGCGCGCGCCAGGAGAGCGAGGCCGGCGAATCCGATGAGGGCCTGCGCAAGATGCTGGGCGAGCGCCCGCGCCGCGCCCCGCGCCGCCGCCGGACGGCGGCCCAAGGCGAGGGCGATACCGACGGCACGGCGAAGAACGAAGCGCGTTCAGGCCACGAGAGCGGCTCCGACGAGAAAGAGGCCGACAAGGCAGAGACCTGAGCGGCTGGCGATCCGGGTCCGAGGGCCGAGGATCGGGACCAGGACGCACCGATGGCCTTGCGGCAGAGCCGACTCGCGCAACTGCGCCATCGGCAGCGCGGTGAAGTCCCTCAGAACGGCAGGGCCGCCGGCGCCGCGGCCGGCACGTCCACCGGATCGCCTTCGGCGATGCGCCCGTCGTCCAGCACCTCGCAGTAGACGCCGAAATCCGTGTGGCCGTAGCCACGCTGCAGGCTGAGCGGGATGTTCAAGTCGCGCTCGGCCGTATCCGGGTCGACGTTGGTGGCGGCGCAGCGGGAAATCGGCTCGACCACCTTGAGCCGGACCTCGCCGCCCTTCGGCCCGAGGGCGATCCCCCGCCCGACCCACTCCAACTCCGTCCAGGCGGGCAGTCCCTCCAGCCAGATGTTGGCGCGGAAGCGGCGCGGGTCGACCGGCGCGCGCACCACCCGTTCGAGGTCGGCGACGCTGGCCAGGTTGATCAGCGAGACGTAACGCTCCGGAATGTCGGTGAAGCTGTGGCCCGCAGCGGTCACCAACCTCGGCACGCCACGGCCGCTCTCGCCCAAGAAGGTGGCGAAGAACTGGGCCAGCACGAGACGGCCGGTCGGATCGCCCGCATTGGCCCGCACCACCGTCTTGCCGCGGCGGGTAAGCGTGAGCAGGCCGCTGTCCGGCTCGTAGCCGAGGCCGAGTTGCGCCAGCTTCTCCTGCCGCTTGAGTTGGTGGAAGTTGTCCGGGCGCAGATATGCTGGGGCGTTCGGATCGAACTGGGTCGAACCGTGCGCCAGGGCGAACTGCCGGTCGTGTGGCAGGAGCTGTCCAGCCGTCAACTCCACCGAAGCGAGCCGCTCGCCGGCCAGACCCTTGACGGGGTAGCGCCAAAGCCCCGCGATCCGCGCATCGCCGCTGTCCGCCAAGCTCAACTCCTCCGCCAGGTTCCGGCCCTCGGGCGACTGCGCTTGCCTGTATCGTTAGCGGGAAGTCAAGCGTCAGCCCGCCGGGCGAGTCAACCGTTACGCTGCACTGCCGCAAGACGTCTGCCGGCCGTTTGGTCCCGAAAACTTGTGCATGGACTCGCATTTTTCAGAATCCACCTATGTGAGTAACTGAACCTCAAGGCGAATTCGCGCCTATGCGCGACGCCCCTCAGGTTGTGACTCTGCTCGGGAGGTGCGCCCCAGATGGCCACTGCTGCCCCCACTCGCCGCGCTCCCGGGAGCGGCATTCGGCTGGACGCACCGCGCCTGCGCGCGCGTATGCGGGCCTTGGGTCTGGCCGACCCCTCGCAGGCCAGCGACCCGACGCTGCGCGATCTCTACGAGTTCTGGCTGTCCCGGCGCGACCGCCACGGACGCTTTCACTTCGCGCGCTTCGACGTGACCGAGCTGCCTCGCCACCTGTTGCCCCAGCTCTATCTGATCAAGGTCGAGCCGGGGACGCGGCGCTTCGCGGTGCGGATTGCCGGCCAGCGGGTGATCGATCTGAGCGGCACCAACGCCGGCGGCCGCTACATCGACGAGATCCCCGGCGCCGATCGCAGCCAGGCGCGCATGGAGTTCTGCCTCGATACCGGGCTGCCCTACATGGCGACTGACGCCTTGACCTGGGGTGCCTACGACTACAAGAGCTACAGCGTCTGCGTCCTGCCGTTGCACGACGACGTCGGGCAGATCGCCTACTTCCTGGCCGCCGTCTGCGTCCACGGCATGGACGAGCCGGTGACCCGCAACGCGCATGCCGCGTTGCGCTCGAGCAATTTGCCGCGGGTCGAGTCCCGACTGCACGAGGCGGCCTTCGAGTGCTGGCTGGGCGCGCGCGCCGGGCGACCGATGCCCCGGTCGGCGGACATCGACCTGCTCGCACGCCCGGAATTCAGCCCCTACCTCGTGCTGGTCGAGGTGCTGCGCGATCCGCTCGACTTCCGCTACCGCGCGATCGGCGCGCTAGTCCGATCGCACCTGGAGCCGCGCCTGCTCGGCCACTCGATGCGCGAACCCGCTGGCCCAGGGCCCGAGTCCGGCCTATGGAGGAGCTTCGAAACGGTGGTCGAGACCGGCATTCCACGCTACGGGCGGACGCCCTACACCGGTTCCGAGCGCGATGTCGAGTGCGTGGCCGACCTGCTCCTGCCGCTGTCCGGCGACGGAGACACGGTCAGTCAGATCCTGTTGGTGGCCGATTTCCAGCGCACTGACGAGACCCCGCGCGCGGCAGACGAGGGAGCCGGGTGCTGATCGCCTGCGCGAACGCGAATGAGAATGAGTTGCAATCAGTCGAGAGATGCGCTACATCTCTCTTCGCCTGACGCGACGGCCCGGCTTGCCCGAGGTGCGGCCACCGAAGCGTGGGCATCGATCTCTCCTGACACTTGACGGGTTCCGTCCCGACCCCGCCGCACCTTGCGGCGGGGTTTTTTCTGCGCGTATCCGCAACAGAGCCTGACCTGCCACGACCTGCCCCCTTTCGCGGGCGCGCTTGCCCGCCCTATGCTGCCGCCATGCTGACGATCGGGCCGCTGAACGACCTGCCGGGCGTGCGCCACGCCTTCTTCACCCGCGAGGGCGGCGTGTCGCGGGGCATCTACGCCAGCCTGAACTGCGGCCCCGGCTCCGGCGACGACCTCAACGACGTGCGCGAGAACCGCCGGCGGGCGATGGCCGCGCTCGATCTCGCCGCCGACTCGCTGGTCACCCTCAAGCAGGTGCACTCGCCGGAGGCCGTCACGGTCGAGGCGCCGTGGGAGCTCGGTGCCGGTCCTGCGGCGGACGGCATGGCCACGGCCCGGCCCGGCGTCGCGCTCGGCGTGCTGGCCGCCGACTGCGCCCCGGTGCTGCTCGCCGATCAACAGGCGCGCGTGATCGGCGCCTGTCATTCCGGCTGGAAGGGCGCCGTCGGCGGCGTCGTGGAGGCGACGCTGTCGGCCATGCGCAGGCTCGGCGCGGCGCCGGAGCGTACGGTCGCCGGCATCGGGCCCTGCATCGCCCAGCGCTCCTACGAGGTGGGGCCGGAGTTCCCGGCGCCCTTCCTCGAGGAGGACCCCGCCAACGCCCGCTTCTTCTGCCCCTCGGCGAAGCTGCCCGACAAGCTGCACTTCGACCTCAGGGGCTACGTGGCGCGCCGGCTGAAGCGGGCCGGCGTGCGCGACATCCAGATGCTGCCGTGCGACACCTGCGCCGAGCCCAAACGCTTCTTCAGCTACCGCCGGTCCACGCAGATCGGCGAAGCCGACTACGGCCGGCTGCTCTCGGCCATCGCCCTCGAGGAGTAACCCCGCCCCATGCCGTTGCATTTCGACGCGCAGGAGTTCGCGGACCGCCGCGCACGCACGTGTCACGAGATGGTCGCCGCCGGCCTCGACGGCCTGCTGGTCTTTCGGCAGGAGTCGATGTACTGGCTGACCGGCTACGACACCTTCGGCTACGTCTACTTCCAGTGCCTGGTGCTCGGCGCCGACGGCACCACCACTCTGCTGACCCGCGCGCCGGACCTGCGCCAGGCGCAGCAGACCTCCGACATCCCGGACATCCGCATCTGGGTCGACCTGCCCGACGCCAACCCGGCGCTCGACCTGCGCGGCATCCTGCAGGAGCGCGGCTTCGAGGGCGCCCGGCTGGGCGTCGAGTACGAGGCCTACGGCCTGACCGCGGCCAGCGGCAAGCGGCTGGAGGCGGCGCTCGACGGCTTCGCCTCCCTGGTCGACGCCTCGCTGCTGGTCAGCCGCCTGCGCCTGGTCAAGTCGGACGCCGAGATGGCCTACCTGCGGCGTGCCGGCCAGCTCGCCGACGCCGCCCTGGCCGCCGCCGAGCGCCTGACCAGGCCCGGCACCTACGAGGGCGACATCCTGGCCGGGATGCACGAGGCCATCTACCGCGGCGGCGGCGACGACCCGGCCAACGAATTCGTCATCGGCTCCGGCCCGCAGGCCCTGCTCTGCCGCTACCAGTCGGGCCGCCGGCATCTCGACCCGAACGACCAGCTCACTCTGGAGTGGGCCGGCGTCTATCGCCATTACCATGCCGCCATGATGCGCACCCTGGTGCTCGGCCGCTGCCCCGACACGCAGCGCGAGATGCACGAGGCGGCACGCGACGCCCTGCTCGCCGTCGAGGACAAGCTGCGGCCGGGCCATACCGTCGGTGAGGCCTTCGACGCCCATGCCCAGACGCTCGACCGGGCCGGCTACCGGCACGCCCGCTTGAACGCCTGCGGCTACGCCATGGGGACCACCTTCGCGCCGAACTGGATGGACTGGCCGATGCTCTACCACCGCAATCCGGTCGAGCTGCATCCGGGCATGGCCTTTTTCGTGCACATCATTATTTTCGACAGCGAGGCCGGGCTGGCCATGACCCTGGGCCGCAGCTCGCTGGTGCGCGACGGCGCCTGCGAGCCGCTGTCGCAGGCGCCGCTCGACCTCTACGTCCACTAGGCGGGCAGCTTCGACGCCGCTTCGACTGCCGACCGGAGGTCCGACGCGCCGTGCCTCACATGATCCTCTTCGCCGGCTTCCTCATGCTGGGCATGCTCGCCACCTGCGTGATGCTCTAGCCATGACGGTGTCGTTCCGGGCGTCGACCGCCGCCACGGCGGGCGCCGCCCTGCTCGGCCTGCTGCTGGCGCTCGCCGCCTGCGGGCCGCTGCCGCGCCCCTTCCAGCCGGACGGCAAGGCCGTCAATCTGCGCGTCCTCGCCGAGCGCAGCACCCTGCACGTCCTGCCGGCGACCGGCGACGCCCCGACGCGCCGCGACGACTTCGCCGTCGCGCTGGCCGCTGCGCTGGAATCCCAAGGTCTGCGCGCGACCACCCGGGGCCGGCCGGGCAACCGGGTGATCGCCACCAGCACGCGGCTGCGGGCGATCTCCGGCGGCGAGCTGCTGATCCTCTTAGCGCGGGTCGAGGAGCCCGACGGCACCGGCGTGGCGCGCGCGGTGCAGGAGGCCACGCTGCCCCCCGGCGCCTGGCAGGCCGCCGATCCCTTCGTCCTTGCGGAGTTGGCCGACCGCCTGGCGGGGGACCTGGCAGGGCAGCTTCGGCCGGCACCGGTCGAGCAGGTGGCGATCCCCGGCTTCCCCGGCGCGCGCCTCGTGGTGCTGCCGATCTCCGGCGCGCCCGGCGACGGTGCCGAGGCTCTGCCCTCCGCCCTGCGCGCCGAGCTGGCCAGCCGCGACCTGCCGCTGGCGCGCGAGCCCGGACCGGACGACCTGCTGATCGCCGGGCGTGTCGAGGTGGTGCCGGCCGGCCCGGGCGCCCAGCAGGCGACCGTCACCTGGCGCCTGCTCGAAGCCGCCCCGGGCGGCGGGCTAGGTCCGGAGATCGGCCGCGTCGCCCAGGCCAACCGCATCCCGGAGGGCAGCCTGGACGGCCGCTGGGGCCAGATCGCCGTGCAGGTCGCCGACTACGCCGCCGATGGGCTGGCCGACCTGCTCGACCAGGCCGGCCGGGCGCGGCGGTAGCCCCGCGCGGCGCCGATGCCACAGAGCGTTTACAGCTTCGTGACCGGTTGATAATGTCCGCCACGCGCGGGCCGGGGCCGGATACAGTTTCGCTGCACCGGTGGTCGCGCGGCGCGGCGCGCCGGACCGACGACCCAGACTGACGATCCCCCGGGGACAGCCTGATGAAAATCCTGACCGGCAACTCCAATCGGTCGCTGGCCGAGGCGATTTCGGCGTACCTCAACCTGCCGCTGACCAAGGCCTCCATCAAGCGCTTCTCCGACATGGAGGTCTTCGTCGAGATCGAGGAGAACGTCCGCGGCGAGGACGTCTTCCTGATCCAGTCGACTTCCTACCCCGCCAACGACAACCTGATGGAGCTGCTGGTCACGCTGGATGCGCTGAAGCGCGGCTCGGCCCGGCGGGTGACGGCGGTGATCCCCTACTACGGCTATGCGCGACAGGACCGGAAGTCGGGCCCGCGCACGCCGATCTCGGCAAAGCTGGTGGCCAACCTGATCACCACCGCCGGCGCCAACCGGGTGCTCACCCTCGACCTGCACGCCGGCCAGATCCAGGGCTTCTTCGACATCCCGACCGACAACCTCTTCGCCGCGCCGGTCTTCACCAAGGACATCACCCGCAAGTTCAACGGCGACGAGCTGACCATCGTCTCGCCCGACGTCGGCGGCGTCGTGCGCGCCCGCGCCATCGCGCGGCGGCTTGACGCCGACCTCGCCATCATCGATAAGCGCCGCGAACGGGCCGGCGTCTCCGAGGTGATGAACATCATCGGCGACGTGAAGGGGCGCGCCTGCGTGCTGGTGGACGACATCGTCGATTCCGCCGGAACCCTGTGCAACGCGGCGGTGGCGCTGATGGAGGCGGGAGCCGACTCGGTCTCCGCCTATGTCACGCACGGCGTGTTGTCGGGCGGGGCGGTGGCGCGCGTCACCTCCTCGCCGCTGACCGAACTGGTCACCACCGACAGCATTCCGGCGACCGAGGCGGTGCGCGTCGCGCAGAACATCCGGCAGCTCACCATCGCCCCGCTTCTGGGCGAGGCGATGCGCCGGATCAGCGACGAGCGCTCGGTGTCCAGCCTGTTCGACGAGCCGCCGGCGCGCAAGTTCGCGTAGGGCGCAGAGTTCAGGATCTTCCACGCGTCGGGCACCCCTGGAGGCCCGGCGCACAACCCCGTGTCCGCAGCACGTTTCCGGGCACGGTCCCACCAGCCGAAGACGAAGGAGTATCGGCAATGACTGACGCGCATATGCTGCCCGCGCAGCCGCGCGACCGGGCCGGGAAGGGGGCCGCCCGGGCCGCACGGCGAAGCGGGATGGTTCCGGCCGTCATCTACGGCGGCAAGAAGGATCCGACGCTGATCACGATCGAGGAACGCCTGATCAAGAAGGAGAGCCTGCGGGCGGCCTTCTACGGCACGGTCTACGAGATCAAGGTCGAGGGCGGCGCGACCGAGAAGGTGCTGCCGCGCGACCTGCAGTTCGATCCGATCACCGACATCCCCACACACGTGGATTTCCTGCGCGTCACCGGCGCCTCGCGCGTCGCCGTCGCCGTGCCGGTGCACTTCGTCAACGAGGAGGAAGCGCCGGGCCTGAAGGAGGGCGGCGTGCTCAACGTGGTGCGCTACGAGATCGAGGTGAGCTGCCGCGCCGACGCCATTCCCGAGTCGATCGAGGTCGACCTGACCGGCACCCAGATCGGCGACACCATCCACATCAGCGCGGTGCCGCTGCCCGAGGGCGTCGAACCGACCATCAGCGACCGCGACTTCACCGTGGCGACGATCAATGCGCCGACGGTGGTGAAGGAGGAAGAGGCCGAGGAGCAGGCCGAGGCGGAAGCTGCGGCGGAAGCTGCGGCGGAAGCAGCCGAGGAGGAGGCCGCCGAGGCCGAGGCCGAGGGCGAGGGCGAAGCCGGCGAGGGCGAGGAGCCCAAGGCTTAGGCCCGCACGCACGCACGGGCGAAGCCGGGTACGCGCACCGGGACGTCGGGAAGAGGACAGGGATCGCATGCTGCTCCTGGTCGGTCTCGGCAATCCCGGCGCGCGCTACGCCGGCAACCGCCACAACATCGGCTTCATGGCGCTGGACGAGATCGTCAGCCGCCACGGCTTCACCGCCTGGCGCCAGCGCTTCCAGGGCGAGGTGGCCGAAGGGCGTCTCGGGACCGAGAAGGTGCTGGCGCTCAAGCCGGCGACCTACATGAACGAGTCCGGCCGCGCCGTCGGCGAGGCGTTGCGCTTCTTCAAGCTGGACCCCGCCGACGTGGTCGTGCTGCATGACGAGTTGGACCTGACGCCCGGCAAGGTGAGGGTGAAGACCGGCGGCGGTGCGGCCGGCCACAACGGGCTGCGCTCGATTAGCCAGCACATCGGCCCCGACTTCAAGCGGGTGCGCCTCGGCATCGGCCATCCCGGCCGGAAGGAGGCGGTGCACGGCTGGGTGCTCGGCGACTTCGCCAAGGCCGACGCGGACTGGCTCGAGCGGCTCCTGGAGGCGGTCGCGCGCCACGCCGCGCTGCTGGCGGCCGGCGAGGACGGCAGCTTCATGAGCCGGGTCAACCAGGAGGTCAGCCCGCCCAAGCCGAAGGCCACGACGGGGCCGAAGCCGACGGAGGATGCAGCCAAGCCGGCGTCGGCCGAAACGCCGGACGAGACCAAGGCGCCGACGCCCGAACGTGCCTCCGATGCCGGCGGCGGCGAGAGCGGCCTGGCACAGGCCCTCAAGCGCGCCTTCGGCCTGGGCGGCAAGTCCGACACATAGCCGGCTGACGCCGGCGGCGAAGGGTCGAAGGGAATTCAATGGGTTTCAACTGCGGGATCGTCGGGCTGCCGAACGTCGGCAAGTCCACCCTGTTCAACGCGCTGACGCAGACCCAGGCGGCGGAGGCGGCGAACTACCCCTTCTGCACCATCGAGCCGAACGTCGGCCGCGTCGCCGTGCCCGACCCGCGCCTGGAGGAGCTGGCCAGGCTCGCCAAGTCGGCGAAGACGGTGCACACCCAGCTCGAGTTCGTCGACATCGCCGGGCTGGTCGCCGGCGCCAGCAAGGGCGAGGGGTTGGGCAATCAGTTCCTCGCCAACATCCGCGAGACCGACGCGATCGTCCAGGTGCTGCGCTGTTTCGCCGGCGAGGCCACCCACGTCGCCGGCTCGGTCGACCCGATCCGCGACGCCGAGACGGTGGAGACCGAGCTGCTGCTGGCCGACCTGGAGTCCTGCGAGCGCCAGCGCGAGGCGGCCGTCAAGCGCGCCAAGGGCGGCGACAAGGAGGCGAAGGAGCGCCTGGCCGTGCTGGAGCCGACTCTCGCCGCGCTGTCGGAGGGCCAGCCGGCGCGCAAGCTCTCGGTCCCGCCGGAGCTGCGCGGCGCCTTCGCTCAGCTCCAGCTCCTCACCGCCAAGCCGGTGCTCTACGTCGCCAACGTCGAGGAGGAGGCTGCCGCCACCGGCAACGCCGAGGCCGAGCGGGTGCGCCAGCGCGCCGAGGCCGAGGGCGCCGGCTTCGTCATCGTCTCGGCGGCGATCGAGGCGGAGGTCGCCGGCCTGACCGACGCGGAGGAACGCCAGGAGTTCCTTGAAAGCCTGGGCCTGGAGACCACCGGTCTGACCCGTGTCATCCGCGCCGGCTACGCGCTGCTCGACCTGCTGACCTTCTTCACGGTCGGGCCGAAGGAGGCGCGCGCCTGGACGGTCCGGCGCGGCGCCACCGCGCCCGAGGCCGCCGGCGTCATCCACAGCGACTTCCAGCGCGGCTTCATCCGCGCCGAGACGATCGCCTATGCCGACTATGTCGCGCTGGGCGGCGAGGCGGCGGCGAAGGAGGCCGGCAAGATGCGGGCCGAGGGCAAGGACTACCTTGTCCAGGACGGCGACGTTTTCCACTTCCGCTTCAACGTGTGAAGCCCGCTGCGACGATCCAGCCTTGGCACATGTGGGTGTTCATCGATACTTAAGCGCTCGCGCCTAGGCTCGCCCTTCCACCCACGCATGCAGACCAGGCCGACCCGTCGACCATGCCGCAGACTCCCGACCGCGAGGCCGCACGGCAGCAGCGTCACCGCTTTCTCGGCTTCAGCTTCGCCCTGGCGGACCTGCTGATCGAGGTGGACGCGGCCGGGCGGATCGCCTTCGCGGCCGGCGCCTGCCACCGTCTGTTCGGCATGGACGAGACGGCGCTGCAGGGGCAGAGCCTGCTAGAGCGGGTCGAGGCGTCGCATCGCCCACTGGTGCGCCAGGTGTTGTTGCAGCTCGCCGCGGGCGCCCGCATCCCGCCGGTGCCCCTATCGCTGCGGCGTAGCGACGGAAGGCGCGTGGAGGCGCTGCTGGGCGGCTATGCACTGCCCGGCGAGTCGCGACACTACCTGGTCCTGGCCGAGGCCGACCGCTTCCGCGCGTTTGCGGCCGGCGGCCAGGAGCGCGACCCGAGAACCGGCCTGCACACGGCGACCGGCTTCGCCGAGCGGGTGCGCCAGCTCGCCGAAGCGGCGGACGGCTCGGCGAGCGAACTGACCATGACGCTGATGGAGCTGCAGGGGCTGGACGAGCTGCCTCCCGCCGGCACGCCGGGCAGCGCCGCCGAGGTCATCGACGAGGTGGCCGCCTTCCTGCGCCTGCGCTCCTTCGAGGGGGATGCGGCCGGCTGGCTGGAAGAGGGCCGCTTCGGCCTGGTGACCGACGGCCGGGTCGATGCGGCGGCGCTGGACGACGAACTGCGCCGGGCGGTGCCGCAGGCCGGACGGTTGACCGCCAATTTGCACAGCCGGCCGCTGCAGAGCGCCGGCACGGCGCCGGAGACCTCCGCGCGCACTCTGATCTACGCGCTGCGCAAGTTCCAGAACGAGGGCCTGACGCCCGATGTCTGCGCCGATCCGGCGACCCAGTTCCGCACCCTGCTGAGCGAGACCCTGGGGGCGATCGAGCGCTTCCAGGAGCTGATCGACCGGGACCGCATCGGCTTGGCCTACCAACCGATCGTCGAGCTGGCGAGCGGCCGGGTGCACCACTACGAGGTGTTGGCGCGCCTGCCCGACGGCGCCTCGCCCTTCGAGAGCGTCTCGCTCGGCGAGTCGATCGGCATGATCCCGGCCTTCGACCTGACCATCTGCCGCAAGGCGCTTGCCGATCTGGAGGTCGCGGGCTCGGACGGCACCCTCTGCCTGGCGGTCAATCTCTCGGCCCAGTCGCTGCAGGACGCGACCTTCCTGGACAGCCTGGAGCTGCTGCTGCAACGCCATGCCGCGGTGCGGCAGCGGCTCTCCTTCGAGGTGACGGAGTCGTACGAGATCAAGGACCTGGCCGCGGTGGACGGCGCGTTGCGGCGGCTACGCGACCTCGGCTGCGCCATCGCGCTCGACGACTTCGGTAGCGGCAATGCCACCTTCCGCTACCTGCAGGCCTTCGAGGTCGACTGCGTCAAGATGGACGGCAGCTACGTACGCGCGATGACGGACTCGCCACGCGACTACGCCCTGGTCAAGGGCATGGCGCAGATCTGCCGCGAGCTGGGCGTCGTCCTGGTCGCGGAGATGATCGAAACCGAGCAGCAGGCGGCCCTGCTGACCGAGTTGGGGGTCGACCACGGGCAAGGCTATCTCTTCGGCCGGCCACAGCACAGCCTGCCCGACGCCGGACAAGCGTCCCGCGTTGCGCCGGTGCCCCGGCCTGCGCCGGCACCAGCGCGTCGGCCCGCCCGGCGGCAGGGTGCGCAGGAAACCTGGATGTAGCGCTCGTCCCGCCGGGGTGTCGGGCTGCGCCGAAGTCATCCTCTCGCCACGCTTTCGCGTAGACTGTTGCGTCGGGAGCCGGCTAGGGGAGGCGGTATGGCGACGCTCGGTTGGAGACGCCCGGAGCTGGCGGACCGGCGCGTGCACGCGGCGATCGCGCTGGAGGAGCGGCAGGGCTGGCGCTTCGCGCTGATCATCCGGCTGGGGGCGCTGGCGCTGGTCGCGGTCTGGCTGGCGGCGACCATCCCCTTCCCGCGCGTGACCTGGTGGCTCGGGTTGATCGGGCTCTTCGCCCTATCGGGCCTGATCCCCTACCTGATGCGGCGGCGGCGGCGCTGGCGGCTGTGGGTCGCCGGCTTCATCGCCCTCGACGCCGTCCTGCTGACGGTCGCCCTGCTGGCGCCGAACCCGTTCCTGGAGGCCGCCTGGCCGATCCAGATGACGCTGCGCCTGCACAACCACCTCTACCTCTTCGTCTTCCTGGCCGGGGCTGCACTCAGCTACGCGCCCCTGATGGTGCTTTGGACGGGGGCGGCGGTGGCCGGCGCCTGGTCGGTCGGGGTCTACCTGATCCTGACCCTCCCGGAGTCGATCGGCTGGCTTCCCGGCCTGCAGACCGACACCCAGGACGGACTTCTGGCCGCGCGCGAGCTCTACCTGGACCCCCACTTCGTCGACGTGAACCGCTGGGTGAACGAGGTGGTTCTTCTCGCCATCACGGCGCTGGTCGTCGCCGCCGCCGTCTGGCGCTCGCGCCGCCTGCTGGCCCGGCAGATCGCCAGCGAGCGGGCACGGGCCAACCTGGCGCGCTACTTCTCGCCCGACGTGGTCGACCGCCTGGCGCGCGAGCGCGGCCCGCTCGACCAGGCCGAGGTGCGCGAGGCGGCGGTGCTGTTCGTCGACATCGTCGGGTTCACGCGGCTGTGCGAGAGCATCCCGCCGGAGAACTGCATCGCAATCCTGCGCAGCTTCCACGCCCGCATGGCGCGCTGCGTCTTTGCTCACGGCGGCACCCTGGACAAGTACATCGGCGACGGCCTGATGGCGACCTTCGGCACCCTCGAGCCGCGCCCGGACGACGCCGCGCGGGCGCTGGCCTGCGCCTTCGCCATGCGCGAGGAGATCGCCCGCTGGAACGCCAAGCGCCGGGGCCGCGGTGCGCAGGAGATCGCCGTCGGCATCGGCTTGCACCACGGGCCGGTCACCGTCGGCAACGTCGGCGGCGACAGGCAGCTCGAGTTCACCGCGGTCGGCGATGCGGTCAACGTCGCCAGTCGGCTGGAGCGGCTGACGCGCCAGCTCGGCAGCGGCCTGGCGGTGAGCGGCGCCCTGGCGACCGCTGCCGGCGAGACCGAGGGCGCGGACCGGCTGCTGAGCCGCCTGGAGCCGGCCGGCGACACGCGGCTGCGGGGGCGCGAGCGCCCCATCCCCATCTTCGCCCTGGCGCCGAAGACGCCGGCTACGCCGGCAGCGGACGACACCGGGGATAGCGCCGCGGAGGGCCTGGCGCCGCCGGCCACGCGGCCGGCCGGGGATGGCGCCACGGCGGCCGCCGTACAGCGGTAGAGCAAGCGCAACCGCCCCGGACCCCTGGGAGTTCCCCATGCGTCGAGCTGCGGCGCGCGCCGCCCTCCTGGTCGTTCTTCTCCTCGCCGGCTGTAGCGTCGCGACGGTGCCGCCGACGCCCTACAAGCCGGCGCCGGCGGACGGCGGCAGCGGCTACTCGGAGATCTGGCGCGGCGAGCGCATCGCCGAGGTACGCTTCGCCGGCAACTGGCGCACCGACCGCCGGACGGTCGAAGACGCCCTGCTGTACCGGGCGGCCGAGCTGGCCGAACAGCGCCGAGCGCCGCGCTTCGCCGTGCGCGACCGGCTGATCGAGCGCAAGGTCACCGAGACCCTCGAGACGCCGCCTTTCCCCTCCTGGTGGTACCGCGACCGCTATCGCTGGCCGGGCTACGGCTATCCCTACCCGCCACGCATCAGGACCTGGACCACCTACACGGGGACGTTGGAGATGGAACTGGTCGGTGTGGGCGAGGCGCCGCCGGAGGATGCCGCCGTCCACGACACGGCGGAGGTGCTGGCCCGCCTCGCCCCCAAGGTGCTGCCGCGCGGGGGCGGTGCGAGTCAGGCTGGCGGGGGTTAGGCGCCGGCGAACTCCAGCATCACGCCACTGGCCTCGACCGGCGCGACGCGCAGGCGGCCGTCGGCGGTCGGCGCGAAGGGTACGCCGGCGACCTCCAGGTAATAGCGCGTGGCCGCCGGATCGGCGACCCGCACCGTCATGCCCAGAATGCGCGGCAGCGGCCCGTCGGCCAGCTCGGGAAAGCGCTCGGCCAGCGGTGCGGGCCCGAGGAAGCTGAGGGTGCAGCCGCCCGCCTGGACCTGGATCCACCCGTCGGCGGCGCGCACCGCATCCATCCCCAGCAGGTTGGCGTAGGCCAGGCCCAGCTCGCCCGGCATCTCGACCGCCACGACGACCTCCGCGATGCCCTGCGCGCCGTTCGGGTGCTCCAGCCACTCCGGCCGCCAGACGATCTCCGGCGTCAGGTGCGTGCAGATGAAGCTGCGCAGCGCCGGCGTCGCCGCATCGGGCGTGAAGACCAGCTCGAACGCCGGCAGGACCTCCCCCTCCGGCAGCTCGAGAATGCGCTTCAGGTCCTTCGGCCCGTCTGCCGCGATGTCCGCGGCGCGCAGCCGCGCGGCGCAGTCGGCCGCATCGTCGGTGGCGAACGCGACCGCCATCAGCCCTTCGCCGTGCGCCGCCAGGAACGCGTCCAGGCGGTTCACGAACTGGCTGGGATCGACGATGCCGATGATCTCGATGTAGTCGTGCGGGAACATCAGGCAGTAGTTGGCCGTCCCCCAGCCGATGTGCCGGCCGCGCGGGCAGGCCTTGAAGCCCAGCCGGCCCCAGACGCTCTTGGCGGCTTCCAGGTCCGCGACCCCGACCAGCACGTGGTCGAGCCCGCGGATGCCGTGCGCTGTCTCGCCGTCCGTCTCTGCCGCCATCGCGCCTCAGTCTCCCGCCTTGTCGGGATAGAGCGACGCCAGCCCGTTGGGCGAGGCTTCGCAGACGCCGCGTTCGGTGATCAGGCCGGTGACCAGCCGCGCCGGCGTGACGTCGAAGCCGTAGTTGGCCGCCCGGCTGCCGGGGTTGGCGATCTCCACAGTGGCGATCTCGCCCGCCGCGGTGCGCCCGGTCATGTGGGTCACCTCGCGGGCGTCGCGCTGCTCGATCGGGATCTCTGCGCCGGAGGCCAGGGTCCAGTCGATGGTCGGGCCGGGCAGGGCGACGTAGAAGGGCACGCCGTTGTCGTGGGCCGCCAGCGCCTTCAGGTAGGTGCCGATCTTGTTGCAGACGTCGCCGTTGCGGGTCGTGCGGTCGGTGCCGACGATGCAGAGATCGACCAGCCCGTTCTGCATCAGGTGGCCGCCGACATTGTCGGCGATCAGGGTGTGCGGCACGCCGTGGTGATGCAGCTCCCAGGCGGTCAGGCTGGCGCCCTGGTTGCGCGGGCGCGTCTCGTCGACCCAGACCTCGAGCGGCAGGCCCTTGTCGTGCGCCATATAGATCGGCGCGGTCGCGGTGCCCCAGTCGACGGTCGCCAGCCAGCCGGCGTTGCAGTGGGTCAGCACGCGCACCGGCGCCCCGTCCTTGCGTGCCGCGATGTGCTCGATCAGCGGCAGGCCGTGTTCGCCGATGGCGCGGCAGAGCGCGACGTCCTCCGCGCAGATCTCGGCAGCGCGGACGTAGGCCGTGGCGGCGCGGGCGTTGGCGCCGAGCGGCGCCAGCAGGCCGTGCAGCTCGTCGAGCGCCCAGCGCAGATTGACCGCCGTCGGGCGGGTCGCCATCAGGGTCTCGTAGGCGCGCTGCAGCGACTCGTCGCTCGGGTCCTCGGCCATCGCCAGGGCCATGCCGTAGGCGGCCGTGGCGCCGATCAACGGGGCGCCGCGCACCTGCATGCTGCGGATCGCCTCTGCCGCCTCGGCCATGGAGGTCAGCCTTACGGTCGCGAAGCGGTGCGGCAGCAGCGTCTGGTCGACGATCTCCACCGACCAGCCGTCCTCGGCCAGCCAGATCGTGCGGTGTGGGACGCCGTCGACCTTCAAGCTGCCGCTCCTAACGCTTGAGAACGCGGCCGGCGACCGCATCCAGCATGGCGATCATCTTCGGATCGCGCCGCTCGGGCGCGGTGATCAGCGCGTGGTCCAGCGCGATGTGGCAGCCGCGCTCGCAGGGATCGCCGCGGCCGGCCAGCCGCGGCGTCACGGCGCTCACCAGCGCACGGGCCTTGGCGGCGTTCTCGGTCAGGACCTTGACGATCTGCTCGACCGTCACGTGGTCGTGGTCCGGGTGCCAGCAGTCGTAGTCGGTGACCATCGCCACGGTGGCGTAGCAGATCTCCGCCTCGCGTGCGAGCTTGGCCTCGGGCATGTTGGTCATCCCGATGACGTCGCAGCCCCAGGAGCGGTAGAGCTCGGATTCCGCCAGCGAGGAGAACTGCGGCCCTTCCATCGCCAGGTAGGTGCCGCCGACCGCATGCGGAATGCCCAGCTCGCCGGCTGCGTGCGCCAGGTGCGTGCCGAGCCGCCCGCACACCGGGTGCGCCATGGAGACGTGCGCCACCAACCCCTCGCCGAAAAAGGACTTCTCGCGCGCGTAGGTACGGTCGACGAACTGGTCGACGATCACGAAGGTGCCCGGCGGCAGGTCCGCCTTCAGCGAGCCGACCGCGCTGACCGAGACGATCTCGGTCACCCCGCAGCGCTTCATGGCGTCGATGTTCGCGCGGTAGTTCAGGCTGCTGGGCGACTGGGCGTGGCCGCGGCCGTGGCGCGGCAAGAAGATAATCGCTTGGCCGTCCAGCTCGCCGAACAGCAGCTCGTCGGACACGCCGCCGAAGGGCGAGTGGATGCGCCGCCACTCGGCTCGCTCCAACCCTTCGATGTCGTAGACCCCGCTGCCGCCGATCACGCCAATGACCGGCGGCGTTCCCGGTTTCGCCATGCGCTGCCCCCTCGTCTCGCCGCGGTCCGATCATAGCGGTTGTGCCACAGGACGAAAGGCCTGCCCGCGACGGAAGCGCGAAAAGCCTCAGCTTCGGTCGACGATCTCCGCGATCTTGCCTTCGCGTAGGCGGAAGCAGGAGGCGCCCGAGAACGACAGGCGCTGCCCGGCTGTCCAGCCGTTGGGCAGATCGGCGGCCACCTCGGCCGCGAACTCGATCTCCAGCGCCGCGGTTTCGGCGACGACGATGGCGTGCGCGACGGTCTGGTGGCGCGTCCGAAAGGCCGCGACGCCCGCGTGCGCCAACTTCTCGAAATCCGCTTTGCCGCGCGTCTCGACAGTCAACTCGCCGTCGCCGTAGTTGCGGAACCAGACGTCCTCGGCGAGGCAAGCCAGCATCGCCGGCACGTCCATCGCGTTGTAGGCGGCGATGTAAGTCGCGATTGGGGCGGGCAGCTCCGGCATCGTCAGTTCCTTCCGGGATGGCTTCGCGGAGTCGAAACGAAACGGCCGCCGGGATCGCTCCGCGGCGGCCGTTCGTTTCGTACGCTGGGCGAGGCGCCTAGTGCAGGTCGGCCCAGACCTTGCGTTTGACCGCGTACATCAGACCGGTGAAGACGAGCAGGAAGAGGATCACTTTGATCCCCATCTGCTTGCGGTCTTCAAGCATCGGCTCGGCCGTCCACATCAGGAAGGTGGCGACGTCGCGCGACATCTGCTCGATGGTCGCCGGGGTGCCGTCGGCGTAGCTCACGGAATCGGGATAGAGGATCTGTGGCATGGCGATCTGGTGGCCGGGGAAGTACTCGTTCCAGTACATGCCGGGCGTCAGCTCGACATCGGCCGGCGGCTCCGTGTAGCCGACCATCAGTGCCTTGATGTAGTCGGCGCCCCCCTTGCGCTTCTTCGCCATCAGCGAGAGGTCGGGCGGGTAGGCGCCGCCGTTCATCATGCGCGCCTCCTGCTCGTTGCGGTAGGGCGAGGGGAAGCGGTCGGCCGGAATCCCCTCGCGCATGAACATCTCGCCCTGGTCGTTCGGCCCGTCCTCGACCTGGTACCGCGCGGCGATCGCCTTGATCTCGTCTTCGTCGTAACCGAGGTCGGCGAGGTTGCGGAATGCGACGAGGCGAATGCCGTGGCAGGCGGCGCAAACCTGCTCGTAGACCTGGAAGCCGCGCTGCAAGGCCGCCTGGTCGAAGGTGCCGAAGATCCCGTCGAAGGAGAACTCGTAGTCGGGATGCGAGACCGCCTCGGCGGCCGAAGCCGGTGCGGGGGCCGCCGCGACGGTGAGCGCCGCGGCGGTGACGGCACAGGCCGCCAGCCGACCCATGTGCTTGATCGCGCGCATTACGGCTTCTCCATCGGCTTGGCGGTGGCGCCGGCGACCGTGCCGCCGCCCCTGAGCACCGGCTCGCTGATCGAGGCCGGCAGCGGCTTCGGCCGCTCCAGCACGCTGAGCAGCGGCAGGATGACCAGGAAGTAGGCGAAGTAGTAGGCGGTGCCGATCTGCGAGATCGTCACATAGGGCTGTTCCGCCGGCATCGCGCCCATGTAGCCGAGCACCAGACAGGTGACCACGAAGAGGGCGAAGAACTGCTTGAAGAGAGGCCGGAAGCGGCCCGAGCGGACCGGCGAACCGTCCAGCCAGGGCAGGACGAAGAGCACGGCGATCGATCCGAACATGGCGATCACGCCGCCCAGCTTCGCATCGATCAGGACAATGCCGGTGAAGGGGATGCCGATGTCGAAGGTGATCGCGCGCAGGATCGCGTAGAACGGCAGGAAGTACCACTCAGGCACGATATGCGCCGGCGTGACCAGCGGATCGGCCTCGATGTAGTTGTCCGGATGGCCCATGTAGTTCGGCGCGAAGAAGACGAAGGCGGCGAACAGGATCAGGAACACCCCCAGCCCGTAGAGGTCCTTCACCGTGTAGTAGGGGTGAAAGGGGATCTTGTCCTGCGGCCCCTTGGCGTCGATGCCCAGCGGGTTGTTCGAGCCGAAGCGGTGCAGCGCCCAGAGATGCAGGAAGACCATCGCGACGATCACGAAGGGCAGCAGGTAGTGCAGCGCGAAGAAGCGGTTGAGCGTCGGGTTGTCGACGCTGAAGCCGCCCCACAGCCACACTACGATGTCGGGCCCGACCAGCGGGATCGCCGAGAAGAGGTTGGTGATCACCGTCGCGCCCCAGAAGGACATCTGGCCCCACGGCAGCACGTAGCCCATGAAGGCGGTCGCCATCATCAGCAGCAGGATGACGACGCCGATCATCCAGAGGATCTCGCGGGGCGCCTTGTAGGAGCCGTAGTAGAGCCCGCGCAGGATGTGGATGTAGACGACGATGAAGAAGAACGAGGCGCCGTTCATGTGCGCGTAGCGCAACAGCCAGCCGTAATTGACGTCGCGCATGATGCGCTCGACCGAGTCGAAGGCATGGTCCACGTGCGCCGTGTACTGCATCGCCAGCAGGATGCCGGTGACGATCATAATCACCAGCGCGATCCCGGCGAGCGAGCCAAAATTCCACATGTAGCTGAGGTTCCGCGGCGTCGGGTACTCGTTCAGCTCGTGGTTCATGAAGGTGAAGATCGGGAGGCGGTGGTCGATCCACCGGATTACCCGACTGTTGGTCTGGAGAGCCATCCTTCGCGACCCCTTATTTCGTGACCTCGTTCCACGGCGCCGCCCGGCGGCGCCGCGTGCAGACGGCCTAGCCGATGGTGATGGCCGACTCGCCGCTGAAGGCGTAGGTCGGCACATCGAGATTGCGCGGCGCCGGGCCTCTGCGGATGCGCCCGGAGGTGTCGTAGTGGGACCCGTGGCAGGGGCAGAACCAGCCGCCGTACTCGCCCTTCGGGTCGCTCGGCCGCTGGCCCAGCGGCACGCAGCCCAGGTGCGTGCAGATGCCCACCATGACCAGCCATTGCGGCTCGATCACCCGCGCCTCGTCGGGCTGCGGATCCACCAGGTCGTCGACGTCCACGCTTCGCGCGGCCTCGATTTCGGCCTCGGTGCGGTGGCGGATGAACACGGGCTTGCCGCGCCAGGTGACGGTGATCGCCTGGCCGACCGCCACCGGCGCCAGGTCGACGTCGATGCTGGCGAGCGCCAGCACGTCGGCCGAGGGGTTGAGCGAATCGATCATCGGCCAGACCGCGGCGGCGGCGCCCACCGCCCCGACCGCACCGGCGGCCAGGTAGAGAAAGTCGCGCTTGGACTGGTCTTCAACCCCCTGCCGGGCGTTCGCAGTGTCAGCCATGATTGTGCGTTCCGATCCCTTCAGACACCAGCGTTCGACTGGCGAACACGCATAAGGATGCGGGCCGACGTCATCCGTGCCGACCCCCAAGGTATCGCGCTTCGCCGGACGGACGATTGCGGCAGCCTGCCGCATCGCCCGGAGCGCCGTACGGCCGGACCGTTCCTCGGCCAGGTCGTTCGTAGGCGCCCGATCAAGCGCCCTTGCGCGCGGGGCGGGATATAGAGGAAGTATGACGGTCAAGTAAAGCATTAGGCTCCGGGTTCGGCGGGCCGCTTCACCCTGTCGCGTCCCCCACGGCCCCGTCCGCTTCGCTCGCCGCATGCGCCTCGTCCTTTTCCAGCCCGACATCCCGCAGAACGCCGGCACCCTCCTGCGCCTGTGCGCCTGCTTGGGCGTGCCGGTCGAGGTGGTCGAGCCCTGCGGCTTCCTGTGGGACGACCGGCGGCTGCGGCGCGCCGGCATGGACTACCTGGAGGGCGTCGAGCTGACCCGGCACGTCTCCTGGCAAGCTTTCCGGCAGATGCAGGCCGGGCGCGCCGGCCGCCTGGTGCTCTTGACCGCACACGGCGACACGCCCTACGCCGACTTCGCCTTTGCCGCGGACGACGCGCTGCTGCTCGGCCGGGAGAGCGCCGGGGCGCCGCCGGAGGTGCATGCCGCCGCCGACGCGCGCCTGCGCATCCCGTTGCGCCCCGGCCGGCGTTCGCTCAACGTGGCGGTGGCCGGCGCCATGGCGCTGGGCGAGGCGCTGCGCCAGACCGACGGCTTTCCGGGGGAGGAGACATGAACCAGAGCTTCGCGAGCGAGGAGGAGGCGCGCGCCGGCTGGAGCGAGCGCCAGTTGGAGGCGGAGGCCTGGTTCCGCCAGCTCCGCGACGAGATCTGCGCCGCCTTCGAGCGGCTGGAGGAGGAGTTGCGGCCACCGCAGCAGCACGCCGACAAGCCGGCCGGCCGCTTCGTCTACAAGGACTGGGATCGCAGCGACCACACCGGCGCGCCCGGCGGCGGCGGGCGCATGGGCCTCATGCACGGCCGCGTCTTCGAAAAGGTCGGGGTCAACACCTCCACCGTGCACGGCCAGTTCAGCCCGGAGTTCGCCAGGCAGATCCCCGGCGCCCAGGAGAACCCTCACTTCTGGGCCTCCGGCATCTCGCTGGTCGCACACATGCAGTCGCCGCTGGTGCCGGCGGTGCACATGAACACCCGGCATATCGTCACCTCGAAGGCTTGGTTCGGCGGCGGCGCCGACCTCAACCCCATGTACCCGGTGGACGAGGATACGGCCGACTTCCACGCCGCGCTCGAGCGCGCCTGCGACAGGCATGACCCGGCCTACTACGCCAAGTTCAAGGCCTGGTGCGACGACTACTTCATGATCGAGCACCGCGGCGAGGCGCGCGGCGTCGGCGGCATCTTCTACGACTACCTGGAGAACGACTGGGCCGCCGACTTCGCCTTCACCCAGGACGTCGGCCGCGCCTTCCTGGAGATCTATCCCGCGCTGGTGCGCCGCCACATGCAGGAGCCCTGGACCGAGGCGGATCGCCGGCACCAGCTCTTCCGCCGGGGGCGCTACGTCGAGTTCAACCTGATCTATGACCGCGGCACCACCTTCGGTCTGAAGACCGGCGGCAACGTCGAGGCCATCTTGATGTCCCTGCCGCCGCTGGCCGCCTGGCCCTGACGACCGGGTGGGTCGCGGGAGGGAAGGGAGGCTTCTCGAGGCGTCCCTCAGAACATCGCCTCGAGGACGCGGTCGGGCGGGGTGTGGCCGTCGGCGAAGGTCTTGATGTTGATGATGACCTTCTCGCCCATCGCCATGCGGCCCTCGATGGTGGCCGAGCCCAGGTGCGGCAGCAGCACGACGTTGTCGAGTTTCAGCAGCTTGGGGTTGATCGCCGGCTCGTGCTCGAAGACGTCGAGGCCGGCGCCGGCGATTTCGCCGGCGGCCACCAGGCGGGCCAGCGCGTTCTCGTCGATCACCTCGCCGCGCGAGGTGTTGACCACCGTCGCCTCGGGGCGCAGCAGCTTCAGGCGGCGGGCCGAGAGCAGGTGGTAGGTGGCCGGTGTGTGCGGGCAGTTGACCGAGACGATGTCCATGCGCGCCAGCATCTGGTCGAGGCTTTCCCAGTAGGTCGCCTCCAACTCGGCCTCCAGGTCCTCATGCACGCGGCGGCGGTTGTGGTAGTGCACCGAAAGGCCGAAGCCCTTGGCGCGGCGGGCGACGGCCGAGCCGATGCGGCCCATGCCGATGATGCCGAGCCGCTTGCCCCAGATCCGGTGGCCCAGCATCGCCGTCGGGCTCCAGCCCTGCCAGTCGCCGGCGCGCACCAGACGCTCGCCCTCGGTCAGCCGGCGCGAGACCGCCAAGATCAGCGCCATGGTCATGTCGGCCGTGTCCTCGGTCAGCACGCCCGGCGTGTTGGTTACGGTGATGCCGCGCTGGCGCGCCGTCTTCAGGTCGATGTGGTCGACGCCGGTGCCGAAGGAGGCGATCAGGCGGAGCTGCGGGCCGGCCTGGCTGAGCACCGCCGAGTCGATCCGATCGGTGACGGTGGGGACCAGGACGTCCGCCTCCTTCACCGCCTCGATCAGTTCGGCCTGGCTCATCGGCTTGTCGTCCAGGTTCAGGCGCGTGCGGAACAGCTCCATCATCCGCGTCTCGATCGGGTCCGGCAGACGACGGGTGACGACGACCAGCGGCTTGTTGGGCATGGTGCGGTTCCAGAGCGGTTTCGCGCGCGGACGCGCGCGTTCGGCGATTGGGGTGCTTAGCAAGCCGTACGCCGGCTTGTCCAGCAGGCCGCCGGCCGTGCGCCTGCTGGCCGGCGCTCTACCCCGCAGCTTGACCGGCGCCGAGCGGCCCGGCTAGGCAGAGCCGTGACAGGGATGCGGCGCAGGAGGCGGGCTGAGATGGCCGGAGTGACGGCGAGAACGGCGGCGGCGCATAGCATCGCGACGCTCGTTCTGATGGCATTTGCCGCCGGATTCGCGGTGCCGGCGGACGCTCAGGACACAGGCCCCGACGGCACCGGGCAGATCCCGACGGTCGAGGCCGTCACCGCGCCGGCCGAGACGACCCCGGCCGAAGCGTCGCGCAGCCTCGGCAGCTCGACCGGCTACCCGCTGCCGCGCTTCGCCTCGGTGCGCGCCGGCGAGGCCAAGCTGCGCACCGGCCCGGGCCTGCGCTACCCTGCCGAGTGGGTCTACCGCTTCCGCGACATGCCGATCGAGATCGTCGAGGAGTTCGAGGCCTGGCGGAAGGTGCGCGACTGGGAGGGGACCGAGGGCTGGATGCACCAGTCGCTGCTGGCCGGGCGGCGCACCGTGCTGGTGATGGCGCAGGAGACGATCTTGCGCCGCGCGCCGCGGTCCGAGGCGCCGGGCGTCGCCCGCCTGCAACGCGGCGTGCTGGCCGAACTGGAGACCTGCCGCGACGGCTGGTGCGCGCTCAGCGCCTCGGGGTTCCAGGGCTGGGCGCCGCGTACCGCTCTGTACGGCGTGCTGGCCGACGAAGACGTCGCCGCGGAGTAGCCGCTCACGCCGCCGGCGCGCTGGCCTTGGCGGCGATCTCCTTGCCGGTTTCGCCGTCGCGCTCCCAGCCGCGGGCCAGGCGTCCGATCTCCTCGGCCAGGAAGTCGACGAAGACGCGCACCTTTGGCGAGAGGTGGCGGGCGTGCGGATAGACGGCGTAGATGGCGCTGTCCGGCGCCCGCCAGTCGGGCAGCACTTCGACCAGCTCGCCGGCGGCCAGTTGGGGGCCGGCCAGCCACATCGGCAGCAGCACGATGCCGCTGCCGGCCAGGGCCGCGGACATCAGCACCTCGGCGTAGTTGGTCTCCAGGTTGCCGGAGACCACGACATGCTCTGCCTGGCCATCCTTCTCGAGCTGCCAGTCGTGCCGGTTGGTGCGGTAGGTGTAGGTCATGCAGTTGTGCTGGCGCAGATCGGCCGGTTCCGCCGGTGTGCCGCGCGCCGCCAGGTAGGACGGCGCGGCGCAGACGACGCGGCGGTTGGGCGCCAGCCGCTTGGCGATCAGCGAGGAGTCCGCCAACTCGCCGATGCGCAGCGCCAGGTCGACGCCCTCCTCGACCAGATCGACGAAGCGGTCGTTGACCGTCAGGTCGACCGAGATCTCCGGATAGGCTGCCAGGAACTTCGGCAACAGCGGCGCCACATGCAGGCGGCCGAAGGCGACCGGGGCGTTGACCCGCAGCAGGCCGCGCGGCTCGGTGTGCAGGTCGCCGACCGCGCGCTCGGCCTCGGCGATATCGGAGATGATCCGCTCGGCCCGCGCGAAGAAGGCTTGGCCGACCTCGGTCAGGGAGAGCTGCCGCGTGGTGCGGTTCAGCAGGCGTGCGCCCAGGCGGTCCTCCAGCCGGCCGATTTGCTTCGACACCGCCGAAGGCGAGAGGTCGAGCGCCCGCGCGGCGGCAGAGAAGGATTTCGCCTGCACGACCCGGACGAAGATCTCCATCTCGTTGATGTTGTTGACCGCTGCCATGGGCACGCTCCGCACCGCCATTATTGCCGCCAATTCGGCAATCCTATGTCAAATCTGGGTATTCCCCGTCGAACAGCAAAGGTCTAGCTTGCCTTCCGACGCCCGACCCCTCTCGGCGGGCCGCACGACAGGAGAGCCGCCATGACCGCAAATGTCCAGACGTCCGGCCGCAACGCACACGGCGCCCACGGCGCAGTCGCAGCGGCCCACCCCTATGCCATGACCGCCGACGCGGATGTGGCCCGCGCCCTGGCGCGTGGCCGCGCCCTGCAGGGCCGCGCAATGCGCAGCGGCTTCGTCGGCGTCGCACGGGCGCTGCGTCGCCTGATCGCCGACTACGGGCGCACCCGTGAGGGCTTCGCGCGCCACGGCGCGGCCTGACCGCGCCGCTGACGAACCCTCAGGCCGGTTTCCCGCCGGGCCGCTCCGGAACGCCGTCCTGCGGCGGCTCGCGCAAGGGCCACAGCAGGGCGGCGCCGGACAGGAACAGGATCAGGATGGTCGCCATGCCCCAGCGCTGGCTGTCCATCAGCACGGTGACGCCGCCGACCATCAGCGGCCCGATCCAGGCGGTGACCTTCCCGGACAGGGCATAGAGACCGAACATCTCGGTACGCACTTCGGCCGGCGCCAGGCGGCCCATCAGGCTGCGGCTGGCGGACTGTGCCGGGCCGATGAACAGGCCGATGATACAGCCGAGCACGTAGAAGGCCGTCTTGCTCTCGACCAGCAGGATCGCCGCGCCGAACAGGCTGAGACAGGCGACCGAGATCAGCACGGTGCGCTTCGGCCCCAGCCAGTCGTCGATCCAGGCGAAGGCGGCGGCGCCGAGCCCGGCGGTGACGTTGAGCAGGATGCCGAACACCAGGATCTCGTCGAAGCTCATGCCGAAGGTGCCGGCGGCGTAGATGCCGCCGAAGGCGAACAGCGTGTTGAGCCCGTCGGTGTAGAGCATGCGCGCGATCAGGAAGCGCAGGATGGTGCCGTAGCGCGGCAGTTTGCGCAGCGTCCGGCCCAGGGTCTGCAGGCCCTCGCGCACGGCCGTCGCGGTGGCGACGCCGCGGCCCGGACGATCCGGCGTCAGCAGGAACATCGGCAGCGCGAAGACCAGAAACCACAGGCCGACGAAGGGGCCGGTGACGCGCACGTGCTCGTAGCTGTCCTTGTCGAGGCCGAACAGCGGCACCTCCGGCTGTACGAACAGCAGCAGGCAGGCGGCGAGGCAGGCGAGGCCGCCGGCGTAGCCCAGTCCCCAGGCCCAGCCGGAGATCCGCCCCATCATCCCGCGCGGCGCCACCTCCGGCAGCATGGCGTTGTAGAAGACCGTGCCGACCTCGAAGGCGACGTTGGCCAAGGCCACCAGCAGCAGCGCCCAGACCAGCATCCCGGCCGTCGGCTCGACCGTCCACAGCAGAGCGCCGACCGCCACGCAGGCGAGCGCGAAGACGGCGATCCAGGGCTTGCGCCGGCCGTTCTGGTCGGCGATGGCGCCGAGCACCGGGCTGAGCAGCGCGATCGCCACGCCCGACAGCCCCATGGCCAGGCCCCACTGGCCGGTGCCGATCTCCGGCGTCGGCGCGATCACGTTGGTGACGTAGGCGGCGAAGACGAAGGTGACGATGACCGTCGGGAAGGCGGAGTTCGCCCAGTCGTAGAGGCACCAGGCCAGGATGCCGCGTTTGCCCGCGCCCTCGGGCGTGGCCTGCGGCGCGGCGGGGGACGGCGGCTCGGCGAAGCTCATGGCGCAAGACGCTGCCCCGTATCGCCCCGTCATACAAGCGCGCTATGGTGACGTCCGGTCGAAACCCGTCTGGAAGCGGGAGGGCACGCAGACATGCTGGTCACCACCACCGAGTCCGTCGAGGGCAAACGTATCGTCGCCTATCATGGTCTGGTCGCCGGCGAGTGCATCATCGGCGCCAACGTCTTCCGGGACTTTTTCGCCTCGATCCGCGACATCGTCGGCGGTCGGGCCGGGTCCTACGAGAAGGCGCTGCGCGACGCCAAGGACGAGGCCGTCGCCGACATGGTGGAGAAGGCTCAGGCGCTGGGCGCCAACGCGGTGATCGGCGTCGACCTGGACTACGAGACGGTCGGCGAGTCCATGCTGATGGTCAGCGCGAACGGCACAGCGGTGGTGCTGGAGTAGGCGGACCGGCGGCGCGGCGTCAATCCCGGTCCTCGGCCTTCTTCTTCGCGGCACGCGCCTTCTTGTCCTTGTCGAGCTTGTAGAGTTCGTAGAAGCCCCAGCCGAAGACCAGGGCCGGCAGCAGGATCAGTTCGAAGAGCTTGAGGCCCGCACCGCCGTCCATGGCAGCCTCCCTCAGGCGTAGGCGGGGTTGCGCCGCACCACCTCGTAGTTCAGCGCCGCGGCGATCGTGACCCAGACGATGTAGGGCACCAGCAGCAGCGCGGCACCCGGCTCGATCGGCAGGAAGACGGCGATGTTGACGGCGATGCCGAGCCACAGCAGCGCCACCTCGTAGAGCGCCAGGCGCATCCGCCGCATGCCGAAGAACAGCGCCGACCAAAGCGCGTTGAGCAGGAGCTGCACGACGTAGGGGGCGAAGGCCGCCAGGCTGAGACCGACCTCCCGCCAGACCAGCCATCCGGCAACGGCGATCATCCCGTAGAGCACCATCCAGACCGGCCCGAACAGCCAGTTCGGCGGGGTCCAGGGCGGCTTGTCCAGGGTCTCGTACCACTGCCCGGGCCGGAACAGCGCGCCGCTCATCGCCACCAGGAAGTTGGCGGCGACGAAGCCCAGCAGCGCCAGGGTGTTCGGGTCGGCAAAGAACTCAAGCACGAGGTTTCGGGCTCCGGACGGATCGTGCACGCAGGACCATACACGAAGTTGGCCCACCGCGGCAGATGGGCAAGACTCCGGCAAGGCCGCTACGCATCGGACCTGGAACGCGAGGTCGGTCAGTCATCGGTCAGTCAAGGGAACACCCGACGGAACCTGCGGTTCCTCCACCGCGCCTCTGCCACACGCGTACCGAGCTGCGTATCGAACGACCTGTCGATGCGCTCAATCGGGCGGTCGGCCGGCCGACGCATCGCATCGGCGGTCTTGTCGGCGATCCGGTCGCGACCGGCGTTCGCCTCAGGCGGCCAGGGCGCCGGCGCGCTCCAGGCGGCGGCGGCGGTATTGCATGATCCGGTAGCCGAGCGTGGCGAACCAGGAAACCGCACGACTCTGCGGGTCCAGGCCGGCGGCCTTCCAGGTCATCGCCGTCGCCCGCTCGACCCGCGGCAGGCGGTAGAAGCCGTAGGCGCGGCCCATGTAGGCCTCGCACCACTTCCGGTGGTCGTAGGGCTCGCCCGCCTCGGAATTGGCCGCCCAATAGGCGCAAGCCAGCTCGTCGTCCTCGGTTTCGCGCATGCGGCCGACGGCGATCAGCAGGCGGCGATACTTGCCGATGTTCTCCTGCTCCAGGTAGCGGCGCATGAAGCGGTAGAAGAGCTTGTAGTGGCGCAGCTCGTCGGCGGCGATGCGCCGGCAGATGTCCTTAAGCACCGGCTCCTCGGTGGCGTCGCCGATCGAAGCGTAGAAGCTTGAGGTGCCGACCTCGACGATGCAGCGGGCCACCAGCTCGCCGGTGCGCGAGCCGCGCACCGACTCGGTCGCCTCGAGCGGCAGGCGGAACCCGTCAAGGAAGCGTTGGAACGACTGCTCGAAGTCGAATCCGTCGTCGGCGATCTGCGCCCACTTGCCCAGCGCCTCGCCGTGCTGCACCTCCTCGCGCGCCCAGCGCCGCGCCTCGGCGCAGAACTCGGCGTCCTCCGGAAAGACGTTGCACAGGTAGGTGGCATAGTCGCCGCCGTTGTACTCCACCAGGCTGGCGGCCTTCATGACCTTGAGGATGTCGGGATCGACCTTGCTCGGGTCGAAGCGGTCCCAAGGGATGTCGTCGAGCGTCCAGTGGTTGGCAGACATGACCCCTCAAGCCCTGTTGTTTCGCTGCGTGGTTCGACTTCCGCCTGAAAGCGATGCAACGCGGCACGCGAGACACTTGTTCCGGGCAGTTTTCGCTCGCGCGCGCATGATGTTGGTACGAAGGCGGCGCCCTGCAAGTCTGTCGCAATCTCGCAACTGCAAAAAGCCGAATTTTCACAGGCCGAACAAGCGCTTAACCGCGAATATCCGGTGCGCCGGCAGGGCGGGCCACGAATGTCAAGGGCGGCCGCGGGGCGGCCCCTGCCCCGCGGCCGCTGCCGGGTTGACCGCTTGTCCGACGGGCTCAGGCGCGAGCGAGCGCGTCCAGCATGCCCTCGAGGCGCGCGACGCTGCGCTCGGCCGCCTTGCGCTCGGTTTCGCCGCTGGCGTCGCTCAGGTCCTCGCGCGCGTCCTTCAGCTCCTGCTCGACCTTCGCCCGGTCGATCTCGCCGAGCCGCACCGCCTGCTCGGCCAGCACCGTGCAGCGCTGCGGCGTCACCTCGGCGAAGCCGCCGTCGACGAAGATCTTCTCGCTGACCTCGTTGCGCTTGTCCCGGTAGACCGAGATGACGCCGATGCGCAGCGAGGAGATCAGCGGCGCGTGGCGCGGCAGCACGCCGAAGTCGCCGTCGGCGCCGGGCACCACGACCATCGCCACCGGCTCGGAGAGCAGCAGCTTTTCCGGGGAGACCAGTTCGAATTCGACCTGCTCGGCGGCCATGGCGATCCTTCCCTAGGGCGTTCCGGCGGGCGGCGCTACGCCGCCTCCGCCGCCAGCTTCTTGGCCTTCTCGACCGCGTCCTCGATGGTGCCGACCATGTAGAAGGCCGCCTCCGGCAGATGGTCGTACTCGCCGTCCACCAGGCCCTTGAAGCCCTTGATGGTGTCCTCGAGCTTGACCTGCACACCCGGCGAGCCGGTGAAGACCTCGGCGACGTCGAAGGGCTGCGACAGGAAGCGCTGGATCTTGCGGGCGCGGGCGACCGTCAGCTTGTCCTCTTCCGACAGCTCGTCCATGCCCAGGATGGCGATGATGTCCTGCAGCGACTTGTAGCCCTGCAGCGTCTCCTGCACGCGGCGGGCGACGGTGTAGTGCTCCTCGCCGACGACGCCGGGCTCCAGGATGCGGCTGGTGGAATCGAGCGGGTCGACCGCCGGGTAGATGCCGAGCTCGGCGATCGAGCGGCTGAGCACGGTGGTGGCGTCCAAGTGGGCGAAGGAAGTCGCCGGCGCCGGGTCGGTCAGGTCGTCCGCCGGCACGTAGATCGCCTGCACCGAGGTGATCGAGCCCTTGTTGGTCGTGGTGATGCGCTCCTGCAGCGCGCCCATGTCGGTCGCCAGGGTCGGCTGATAGCCCACCGCCGAGGGAATGCGGCCGAGCAGCGCCGAGACCTCGGAGCCGGCCTGGGTGAAGCGGAAGATGTTGTCGACGAAGAACAGCACGTCCTGGCCTTCCTCGTCGCGGAAGTACTCCGCCAGGGTCAGGCCGGACAGGGCGACGCGGGCGCGCGCGCCCGGCGGCTCGTTCATCTGGCCGTAGACCAGCGCCACCTTGGAGTTGCCGCCCTCCAGGTCGATGACCCCGGCCTCCTGCATCTCGTGGTAGAGGTCGTTGCCCTCGCGGGTGCGCTCGCCGACGCCGGCGAACACCGAGTAGCCGCCGTGGGCCTTGGCGATGTTGTTGATCAGCTCCTGGATCAGCACCGTCTTGCCGACGCCGGCGCCGCCGAACAGGCCGATCTTGCCGCCGCGCGCGTAGGGCGCCAGCAGGTCGACGACCTTGATGCCGGTGACCAGCACCTCGGCCTCGGTCGACTGCTCGATGAAGGCCGGCGCCGAGCGGTGGATCGGCGACGTGGACTTGGCCTCGACCGCGCCGCGCTCGTCGATCGGCTCGCCGATGACGTTGAGGATGCGCCCCAGGGTCTCCGGGCCGACCGGCATCTCGATCGGGCCGCCGGTATCCTTGACTTCCTTGCCGCGGACCAGGCCGTCGGTGCCGTCCATGGCGATGGTGCGGACCTGGTTCTCGCCCAGGTGCTGGGCGACCTCCAGCACCAGGCGCACGCCGCTGTTGTCGCATTCCAGCGCGTTCAGGATCGGCGGCAGGTCGCCGTCGAACTGCACGTCGACCACCGGCCCCATCACCTGGGTGATCTTGCCCACGAGGTTCTTGGCCATCGGACCTCTACTCCCTGGCTCTTCGCCACACTTGGGCCCCGGCGCGGCCGGGGCATGCATTGGTCTGGTCGGGGCGGCCGCCGGCCGCGCCCTACATCGCCTCCACGGCCGAGATGATCTCGATCAGCTCGGTGGTGATCGCGGCCTGGCGCGAGCGGTTGTACTGCAGCGTCAGCTTGTCGATCATCTCGCCCGCGTTGCGGGTCGCATTGTCCATCGCGGTCATCCGCGCGCCCTGTTCGGAAGCGTTGTTTTCCAACAGCGCACGGAAGATCTGGACCGAAAGGTTGCGCGGCAGCAGCTCGGCGAGGATCGCCTCCTCGCTCGGCTCGTAGTCGTAGACCGCCCCGGCCGGCAGCGCCTGCTCGGCCTGCTCCTCCGTTTCCTCCGGCTCGCCGCTGGCGAAGGGGATGAGCTGCTGGCGGGTGACGATCTGCGAAATCGCCGACTTGAAGCGCGCGTAGATCAGCGTGCAGACGTCGAACTCGCCGGCGTCGAACATGCGCCGGATCTTCTCGGCGATGCCGTCGGCCCCCTCGAAGCTGGGGTAGGGCTTGTTGACGTCCTCGATGGTCTCGACGATCAGCTCGCCGTGGGTGCGGCGGAGTTGGTCGCGGCCCTTGCGGCCGACACAGAGGATCTTGACCTCCCGGCCCTGGCCGCGCAGCTCGTCGACCAGCCGCTTGGCGTCGCGCACGATGGAGGAGTTGAAGCCGCCGCACAGGCCGCGGTCGGCGGTGGCGACGACGACCAGGTGCACCTGCTCGCTGCCGGTGCCGACCAGCAGCTTGGGGCCCTGGCCGGCGACCACGCTGTCCGCCACCGAGCCCAGCATGCGGCTCATGCGCTCGGCATAGGGACGGGCCATCTCGGCCTGCTCCTGGGCGCGGCGCAGCTTGGCGGCCGCGACCATCTTCATGGCCGAGGTGATCTTCTGCGTCGACTTGACGCTGGAGATCCGGTTACGCAGGTCCTTGAGGCTCGCCATCGGGTCCGCTCAGTCCTCGTGCTTCGCGCTTGCGTCCGGCCGCTCAGTCGGCGGCGTAGGTCTTGGCGAACTTCTCGAGGAAGGACTTCAGCTTGCCCTCCAGATCCTCGGTCAGGTCCTTCTGGCTGCGGATGCCCTCCAGCAGGTCGGCCTGGGTGTCGCGCAGCTCGGCCAGCATGCGCTGCTCGAAGTCGCCCACCTTGTTGACCGGCACCTTGTCGAGATAGCCGCGGGTGCCGGCGTAGATGGCGCAGACCTGCTCTTCGACCGGCAGCGGCCTGTACTGCGGCTGCTTGAGCAGCTGGGTCAGGCGCTGGCCGCGCGCCAGCAGGCGCTGGGTGGCGGCGTCGAGGTCGGAGGCGAACTGCGCGAAGGCCTCCATCTCACGGAACTGCGCCAGCTCCAGCTTCATGGTGCCGGCGACCTTCTTCATCGCCTTGATCTGCGCGGCCGAGCCGACGCGGCTGACCGAGATGCCGACGTTCAGGGCCGGGCGGATGCCCTTGTAGAAGAGGTTGGTCTCCAGAAAGATCTGGCCGTCGGTGATCGAGATGACGTTGGTCGGGATGAAGGCCGAGACGTCGCCGCCCTGGGTCTCGATGACCGGCAGCGCGGTCAGCGAGCCGGCCCCCTGGTCGTCGTTCATCTTCGCCGCGCGCTCGAGCAGGCGGGAGTGCAGGTAGAAGACGTCGCCCGGATAGGCTTCGCGGCCCGGCGGGCGGCGCAGCAGCAGCGACATCTGGCGGTAGGCGACGGCCTGCTTGGACAGATCGTCGTAGCAGATCACCGCGTGCATGCCGTTGTCGCGGAAGTACTCGCCCATGGCGCAGCCGGTGTAGGGCGCCAGGAACTGCAGCGGCGCCGGGTCGGAGGCGGTGGCGGCGACGACGATGGAGTACTCCAGCGCGCCGTTGTCCTCCAGCAGCTTGACGAACTTGGCGACCGAGGATCGCTTCTGTCCGATGGCGACGTAGATGCAGTGCAGCTTGGTCTTGGGGTCGTCGGCGGCGTTGACGCCCTTCTGGTTGATGAAGGTGTCGAGCGCGATGGCGGTCTTGCCGGTCTGGCGGTCGCCGATGATCAGCTCGCGCTGGCCACGGCCGATCGGGATCAGCGCGTCGATCGCCTTCAGCCCGGTCTGCATCGGCTCGTGCACCGACTTGCGCGGGATGATGCCGGGCGCCTTCACCTCGACGCGCTTGCGCTCGACGTCCTTCAGCTCGCCCTTGCCGTCGATCGGGTTGCCGAGCCCGTCCACCACGCGGCCCAGCAGGCCCTTGCCGACCGGCACGTCGACGATGCGCTCGGTGCGCTTGACCGTGTCGCCCTCGTTGATGCCGCGGTCGTCGCCGAACAGCACGACGCCGACGTTGTCGTGCTCCAGGTTCAGCGCCATGCCGACGACGCCGCCGGGGAACTCGACCAGCTCGCCCGCCTGGACGTTGTCCAGGCCGTAGACGCGCGCCACGCCGTCACCCACCGACAGGACCGTGCCGATCTCGGCGACGTCGGCCTCGGCGCCGAAGTTCTCGATCTGCTGCTTGAGGATCGAGGAGATTTCCGCGGCCCGGATGTCCATCATCCAACCCCTTTCATGGCGAACTTCATGCGTTCGAGCTTGCTCTTGAGAGACCCGTCGACCATGCGGCTGCCGACCTGGACGATCAGTCCGCCGAGCAGGGAGGGGTCGACCTTGGTGTCGATCTGGACCTTGCCGCCCGCCGTCTTCTGCAACGTCTCGGTCAGCTCCTTTTCCTGCGCCGCGCTCAGCGGGCGGGCGGAGATCACCTTGGCGGTGACCTCGCCGCGGCGGCGGCGCAGCTCGGCCAGGAAGCCGTCGATCATGCGCGGCAGCGCGAACAAGCGGCCGTTCTCGGCGACCACGCCGACGAAGTTGCGCACGATCTGCTGGGCGCCGGCTTTCTCCAGCACCGCGCCGATCGCCTTGGCCTGCTCGTCGCGCCCGTAGACCGGGCTGCGGATCAGGCTGCGCAGGTCCGCGCTTTCGTCGATGGCCGTACGCAGGGCGGTCAGGTCGGCCGCGACCTCGTCCAGCAGCTTCTTCTGGTCGGCCAATTCGTAGAGCGCCAGGGCGTAACGCCCCGCCAGGCCGCCTACCGTCTCGTCCGTGCCTGCCAAGCCTCTCGGCTCCCCAAAAAAGCCCTGACGTTCCCGAACCTGTCGGCGACCCGGTCGCCCGGATCGTCCCCTCGGCCCGACCCATACCTTGTGCGGAAGACCGCGCGGCCAGGAGTGCGCCGGCCCTTCCGTCGCGTCGTGCCACGCAGCCTTCCGGAAACGCTCTCGAATTCCGGCGTGCTGCCGAGCCCCGAAATCGTCGTCGGGCCGCGCTGCGCGAGACCTGCGCTCCCTTCACGCCGGCCAAACCCGCGCCGAAAGCGAGGCGGTAGGTATCACAGGCCCCTAGAGGGTGCAAGCCGACTCCGGCCGGGTTTTTTGCGCTGCACAGAAATCGGGCAAGGCGAGACGAAACCTCGGTATTTCAGTGGAAAACCGCCCGGGTTTGGACGTTACAGGCGGGCGGCCTCACCAGAAGCTATAGGGGTCGATATCGACGTAGGGCTTCACCGCGCTCGGCAGCTTCACGCTGCCGAGCCAGCTCCGGAGAAGCTGCTGCAGCGGCAGCTCGCGGCGGGCCTTCACCAGAAATCGGCGGCGGTGGCGGCCGCGCAGCACCGCCATCGGCGCCTCGGCCGGGCCGAGCACCTGTAGGCCCTCGCGGCGCGGCGCGGCGCGGGCGAGCTGGCGGCAGGCGGCGTCCGCCTGGCCGGCATCGGGCGCCGAGACGATCAGCGCCGCCAGACGGCCGAAGGGCGGCCAGCCGGCCTCGCGGCGCAGCTCCGCCTCGACCGCCAGGAAGCGGTCGCGCTCGCCAGAGGCCAGGGCCTGCATCACCGGATGGTCGGGCTGGTAGGTCTGGATCAGCACGCGCCCCGGCCGGTCGGCGCGCCCGGCGCGGCCTGCGACCTGATGCAGCAGTTGGTAGGTGCGCTCGCCGGCGCGCAGGTCGCCGCCCTTCAGGCCCAGGTCGCCGTCGACCACGCCGACCAGAGTCAGCAGCGGGAAGTGATGCCCCTTGGCGGCGAGCTGCGTGCCGATGACGATGTCGACCTCGTGCGCCTGGACCTGCCGGACCAGCTCGGCCGCCGCCGCCGGCCCCTGGATGCTGTCGGAGGACATCAGCGCGACGCGCGCGGCCGGGAAGCGCTGCGCCACCTCCTCGGCCAGCCGCTCGACCCCGGGGCCGATCGGCGTCAGCGCGTCCTCGGCGCCGCAGGCCGGGCACTGCTCGGGCGGACGCAGGCTGTAGCCGCAGTGGTGGCAGACGAGCGCGCCGAGGAAGCGGTGCTCGACCAGCCAGGCCGAGCAGTCGGGGCATTCGAAGCGATGGCCGCAGGCGCGGCAAAGCGTGAGTGGCGCATAGCCGCGGCGATTCAGGTAGAGCAGCGCCTGGGCACCGTCGGTCAAGGTCTCCTCCAGCGCCGTGACCAGCGGCGGCGCCAGCCAGGTCACGCCGATGTCCGGGTCGCGTTTGGGCGGCGTGCGCCGCAGGTCGATCAGCTCGACCGCCGGCAGCAGCGCGCCGCCGTGCCGGTCGGGCAGGTGCAGCTCGGCGTACTTGCCGGCCTCGACGTTGACCAGGGACTCCAGCGACGGCGTCGCCGAGGCCAACACGACGGGGAACTTGCCCAGCGTGGAGCGCACCACCGCCATGTCGCGGGCGTGGTAGATCACCCCGTCCTCCTGCTTGAAGGCGCCCTCGTGCTCCTCGTCGACGACGATCAGGCCGAGCGCGGGGTAGGGCAGGAAGAGCGCGGAGCGGGCGCCGACCACCACCCGGGCACGCCCTTCCGCCACCGCCCGCCAGGCCAACCGGCGCTCGCTCGACTTCAGGTCGCTGTGCCATTCGACCGGCCGCGCGCCGAAGCGCCGGGTGAAGCGCTCCAGCCACTGGGCCGATAGCGCGATCTCCGGCAGCAGCACCAGCACCTGCCTGCCGGCCTTCAGCGCCGCCGCCACCGCCTCGAAGTAGACCTCGGTCTTGCCCGAGCCGGTGACGCCGTCCAGCAGGGTGGCGGAGTAGCCGTCCGCGACCTTCTCGGCCAACGCGGCGGCCGCGGTCGCCTGGGCCTTGGAGAGGGTCGGCCCTGGCAGGTGCGGGTCGGGCGCGCCGGGCGGCAGGCGCGGCTCCAGCAGCACCTCCTCCAGCACGCCGGCTCCGATCAGGCCCTTGACCACGCCGACGCCGACGCCGGCTTCGCGCGCCAGCTCGGCCTGGGTCCAGGCGAAGCCATCCTCCGCCGCACTCAGCACCCGCCGCCGCGCCGGCGTCAGGTTGAGGTCTTCGGGCAGCGGCAGCGGCGGGCGGATCACCCGCTTGACCGGCTTGGGCGGCTCCAGTGCGCCGGGCGAGGACAGCGTCATGCGCAGCACGGCGCCGGGCGGCGCCAGGGTGTAGCCGGCCACCCAGTCGACGAAGCGGCGGTGCTCGGCCGGCAGCGGCGGCAGATCCAACTTGCCGGCGACCGGCTTCAGCTTCGCCGTCGGGACTGGCGTCTCGTGTTCGGCCGGCGCGTCCCAGACCACGCCCACCAGCTCGCGCGCGCCCAGCGGCGCGACGACGTAGTCGCCGGGCGCCAGGGCCGGGCCCTCGGGGACCGCATAGGTGTAGGCGCCCGACAGCGGCAGCGGCAGCAGCACGCGCGCCCGTCCCGGGGCGGGCTCGATGCAGGCATGCGACGGGTCGTGCTTGGGGTCGCGCGTCGGGGCGCTGTTGGCGCGGTGCTGGGCCATGAGCTAGAGTTTAGCCGCGACGGCAGAGTCTTCCCGAGTCGTCTTCCCGGCCAGGCGGGGGGCGAGACGGCGCCGGCGCCGACGACAGCGCCTCGGCCCTGGACGCCGGGCGGTGCGGGGGACTATCTCCGACCCGCGCATCGCCATCGGGTCCGCCGCGGCCCGCCATCGAGACCCGCCCAGGAGCGAAAGGCCGCCGCCATGCAGTTCTTCATCGACACCGCCGACGTCGGCGAGATCCGCGACCTGGCCGCGACCGGCCTGGTCGACGGCATCACCACCAATCCCTCGCTGGTCGCCAAGACCGGGCGGCCCTTCCTGGAGGTGGTGCAGGAAATCTGCGAGATCGTCCCCGGTCCCGTCTCGGCCGAGGTCACCGCGACCGACCATCCGACCATGCTGGCCGAGGGCCGCAAGCTCGCAGGCCTGGCGCCCAACGTCTGCGTCAAGGTGCCGCTGACGCCGGACGGCCTGAAGACCTGCAAGGCGCTCACCGACGAGGGCACGCAGGTGAACGTCACCCTCTGCTTCTCCGCCGCCCAGGCGATTCTCGCCGCCAAGGCGGGCGCCACCTACGTCTCGCCCTTCGTCGGGCGGCTCGACGACATCGGCGCGGTGGGCATGGACCTGATCGGCGACATCGTCGAGATCTACGCCGCCTATCCCGAGATCCGCACCCAGGTGCTGGTCGCCAGCGTGCGCGGGCCGCAGCATGTGATCGAAGCGGCCAAGCTGGGCGCCGACGTGGCGACCGTGCCGCCGGCGGTGCTGCGCGCCATGTTCAAGCATCCGCTGACCGACAAGGGGCTGGACGGCTTCCTGGCGGACTGGGCGAAGACCGGACAAACCATCCTGAGCGACGAGGACGGACATGGCGAACCGGCGCGACGCAGCGCCTAAGCAGGCTTCGGACGGCCCGGCCGCGACGGGGTCACGCCACGCCCTCGGCGAGGGCGAGGTGGCGGCCTACCTGCGCCGGCATCCGGACTTCCTGCAGCGCCACCCGGACCTGCTCGACGCGATGGCGCCGCCGGCGCGGGCCAGCGGCGATGGCGTCGTTGACTTCCAACAGGCGATGATCGAGCGCCTGCGCGCCGACCTCGCGCGCACCCAGGCAGAGCGGGACGAGCTGGTCGCCGTCGGCCGCGCCAACGCGCACGCCCAGGCGCGCCTGCACCAGGGCGTGCTGGCGCTGCTCACCGCGCGCTCCTTCGAGCACCTGATCGAGATGCTGACCGCCGACCTGGCCTTTGCGCTGGACATCGACGCGGTCAGCCTCGGCGTCGAGCCCTCGGCGCTCGACGCGGCGCCGCCGAAGCGTCCGCTCGGGGTCTATCGCTTGTCGGCCGGCGCCGTCGACACGATGCTGGGATCAGGCCGCACGGTGCGCCTGATCGGCGACACGCCGGGCGACCCGGCGCTTTTCCCGACCTGCGCCCGGCTGATCCGCTCGGCGGCCCTGATCCGCCTGAGCGTCGGCGAGGCGACGCCGCCGGCGGTGATCGCGCTCGGCAGCCGCGACCCCGCGCACTTCGCCGAGGGCCAGGGCACGGAGCTGCTGGTTTTCCTCGGGCGCACGGTCGAGTGCCTGGTGCGCGCATGGCTCGACCTGCCCGAATAACCGACCCGCTGATCGGCTTTCCCGGCACCGCCGAGACCGAGGCGGCGGTCGGCACCTGGCGCCGCTGGCTGGCGCAGGAAAAACGGGCGAGCGCCCACACCTGCGCCGCCTACGACCGCGACCTGCTCGACTTCCTGCGCTTCCTGACGGTGCATCTGGGCGGCCGTCCGACGTTGCGGGACCTGCGCGCCCTGCGGCCGGCCGACTTTCGCGCCTGGCTGGCGCGCCGGGCGATGGCCGGCGGGGCGCGCAGCTCGACGGCGCGGGCCCTTTCGGCGGTGCGCAGCTTCTACCGCTGGGGCGCGCGGCAGGGCCGGCTGGACAGCACCGCCATCGCGCATCTGCGCGGCCCGAAGCTGCCGCAGAGCCTGCCGAAGGCACTCAGCGCGGCCGAGGCGCTGGAGACCGTCGGGTCGGTCGCCGCTGTCCATGCTGACGACTGGGAGGGCTTGCGCGACACGGCGATCCTGCTGCTGCTGTACGGGGCGGGGCTGCGGATCGCCGAGGCTCTGTCGCTGACCGCCGCCGAGGCGCCGGCGCCGGGGCAGCAGGCGCTGCGCGTGCTGGGCAAGGGGCGCAAGGAGCGGCTGGTCCCCTTGCTGCCGGCGATTCCCGAGGCGGTCGCCGCCTACCGGGCCGCCTGCCCGCACCCGCTGCCGGCCGAAGGGCCGCTGTTCCTCTCCAAACGCGGCAAGCCGCTGTCGGCCCGCCAGGTGCAGCTCGCCATGCAGCGGCTGCGCGGCCTGCTCGACCTGCCGGACAGCGCCACGCCGCATGCCCTGCGGCATTCCTTCGCAACCCACCTGCTGGCGGCCGGCGGCGACCTACGTGCCATTCAGGAACTTTTGGGCCACGCCAGCCTTTCCACCACACAGCGCTATACCGCTGTCGATAGCGCGCACCTGCTGGAGGTCTACGAGCGATCCCACCCACGCGCACGCCGCAAGCGCGCGCCGGAAGACGCGCCGGAAGACGCGCCGGAGGAAGGGTGACGCCCTCGGCCGCCGGCGGGCCGAACGAGACGCAGGAGCCTTCGATGACCCCGATCTACAAGCTGACCGCCGCCGCCCTGCTGAGCGGCCTCGCCGCCAGCGGCGCCCAGGCCCTCGAGTACAAGGATGGCGCGTTGCCGAGCAACGCAATCGCCGCGCTCGACCGCGCCGAGATCCAAGACTGGTTCGATGCGGCGCCCACCGGGCAGCGCCTGGTGCCGCAGAGCGTCAATACGCGCGAGATCTGGACCAACGGCACTGTGCCGGCGGGCGTCGCGGTGCGCGAGTTGCCGGAAGAACTGCTGGGCCAGCTTCGCGAGATACCCGGCCATCGCTATGGCCGCATCGGCGCGCATGTGGTGCTGATCGAGACCGAGACAGGCATCGTCCGCGACGTCCTGCGCGACGTGGCGGGCTGAGGCAGGTCGAGCCTCAGGCGGGCCGCCGGCTTATCGGGTGCGCGCAGCGAGACGCAGCGCCAGCGGCCCGGCGGCGACGCCGAGGGCGAGGGCGGCGAAACCCCAGCCCCAGGCGCCCGGCTGCGCGGTGCCGCCGGCGGCGTCCAGCACCAGCCCGAAGGCCAAGGGCGAGACGAAGCCGATCCCGAAGCCGGCGAGCGTGTGCACCGTCATCAGCGCACCGCGCCCCTCCGGCGTCGCCGCGGCGACCGCGCCGGCGGTCAGAGAGCCGGAGTCGGCGGTGATCAGGACGCCGCTGGCCATCACCAGGGACAGCAGCAGCCAGGGCGCGGCGTCGGCCGACAGGCCGAGCGCCAGCGTGCAGGCGGCGGAGGCCAGCATGATCGCGCTGAGCGCCCGCAGCCGGCCGATGCGCAGCGACAGCTCGTTGCCGAGCACCGAGGCCGGCAGGCCCAACATCAGCGCCACGGTTGCCAGGCGCGTCGCCTCGGCCTGGGCGAGCTGCAGGGCCGGGGCGGCGACCAGGAAGGCGACCAGCCAGGCGCGCCAGCCGAACAGCTCCCAGATGTGGCAGGCGTAGCCCGCGACGTAGCCCATCGCCGGGCGGTTCTTCAGCGCCTCGCGCCAGCGCGCGCGCGCTTCGGTCGCGGCGCCACTCGGGCGCTGCGGGCGCACCGCCAGCCAGACAAGCATCGCCGCCGCCGCGCTGCCGCCGGCGCCGAAGACGAAGGCCGAGGGCCAGCCGAAGGCGCTGGCCAGCTCGCCGGCGGCCAGAGTCGACAGACCGATGCCGATGGCGAAGTGCGCGGTGTACCAGGCGATGGCGCGGGACTGGCGCGCACCGGCGATGCGGTCGGCCAGGATGCGCGCGCCGACCATGTAGGTGCCGGCCAGGCCGGCGCCGGCGAGCAGGCGCCAGGGCAGCGCCGTCCAGGCGTCGCGCGCGAAAAGGGCGAAGCCGAGCGTCGCCGCCGCGCTCAGCAGGCCGGAGCCGACGAAGATCGCCCGCGCGTCGACCCGGTCGGTGCGCCCGACCAGCAGCGGCACGGCCGCCGCATAGCCCAGGTAGTAGACGCCGCTGACCCAGCCGGCCTCGGCGGCGCTCATCCGCCATTCCGCCTGGAACAGCGGGATCAGCGCCGGGAAGGTGGAGTTGCCCAGCATGGCGAGCACCAGCGCCAGGCACAACAGGGCGGTCAGCGATAAAGGCGAAGCGGCAGGCATGTCGTGGGCCTGCATACGCCCCTGGGCCGCCCGGCGGAAGCCCGACGGGCTAGACGGTCGGCACCGCGCGGCCGCTGGCGCGGCAGGCGGCGGTCAGGGTGTTGGCCAGCAGCACCGCGATGGTCATCGGCCCGACGCCGCCGGGCACCGGGGTGATGGCACCGGCGACCTCCCGCACGGCGGCGAAGTCGACGTCGCCGACCAGGCGGCCCTTGCCGCCCGGTTCGCTCGACTCCAGCCGGTTGATGCCGACGTCGATCACCGTGGCGCCCGGCTTGACGTAGTCGGCGGTCACCATCTGCGCGCGGCCGACGGCGGCGACCAGGACGTCGGCCTCGCGGCACACGGCCGGCAGATCCTGCGTGCGCGAATGGGCGATGGTGACGGTCGCGTTGGCGCCGAGCAGCAGCTGCGCCATCGGCTTGCCGACGATGTTGGAGCGGCCGAGCACCACGGCACGCCGGCCGGACAGGTCGCCGCCCTGCGCCTTGGCCCGGTCCTGCAGCAGCATCAGGCAGCCGAGCGGCGTGCAGGGCACCAGCGCCGGCTGGCCGGTCGCCAGGCGGCCGGCGTTGATCACATGGAAACCGTCGACGTCCTTGCCCGGGTCGATCGCCTCGATGACGGCGGCGGCGTCGATCTGCGGCGGCAGCGGAAGCTGCACCAGGATGCCGTGGATCGCCGGGTCCGCGTTCAGCGCGGCGACCAGCGCCAGCAGCTCGGCCTGGCCGGTGGCGGCGTCCAGGCGGTGCTCGACCGAATGCATGCCGACCTCGCGGGTCTGCCTGGCCTTGTTGCGCACGTAGACCTGGCTGGCCGGGTCTTCGCCGACCAGCACCACGGCCAGGCCCGGCACCAGGCCGTCCCCAGCCAGCCGCGCCACCTGCTCCGCGATGCGCGCGCGCAGCCCCGCCGCGAAGGCCTTGCCGTCGATGATCTCCGCCGTCATGCGACTCGCTCCCCCAGACCGTTTGCGCCCGCTTAGCCGCTAGTCCGCAGTCGCGTCCAGCACGGCGGCGACACGCGCCCGCGTTTCGGCGCCGTCCCGGGCGGTCTTCGGGGTCTCGTAGCGGGCGGTCCGGCCGCCGTCCGGCGGGGCGGCGACCCTACTACACGCCGCCCATCGCCATCGGCCGGAAGGCGTCGTTGATCAGCCGCTGCAGGAAGATGAGGGCGATGATCAGCACCATCGGCGACAGGTCGATGCCGCCCAGGTCCGGCAGGATCCGGCGGATCGGCTGCAGCAGCGGCTCCGTGATGCGCGCCAGGAATTCGCGGATCTGGTAGACGATCTGGTTGTAGGGATTCGCCACGTTGAAGGCGATCAGCCAGGACAGGACGACCGAGGCGATCAGGAAGATCAGGTAGACCTCGACGATCGTGTTGAACAGCCAAAGCAGGGCAGACATGGGCTTCGCGGCGGCTCCCTCGTCTAAGTGATCCGGGGTAGCGGGGGACAGGCGGCTCGGGGTCGACACGGCGACCGCCTTGCATGTGCGCTTGCGCGCCCGCAATGGCAAGTGAACGACAAGCCCCTGAATGACAAGCGGCGGCCGGCTTGGCAAGCCCGTGGCCAGGGTGGCCGCGACGTCACACGGGCGGCGCGGCGGCCGTGCGCGGTTGCGCCGCCGCCTTGGTAGGCGCGCCGTAGGTCTGCGGCAGGTGGTCGGCGAAGGCGGCGACCAGCGCGTCGGATTCGCCCGGCGCCACGGTGGTCATCGCGCGGTCGAGATACTTCGCCTTGTCGGGGTCGCGCATGACGCGGTCGTGCAGCCGTACGATCCGCAGGTAGAGGGCGAGCCAACGCAGATGCGTCCGGACGGTCTCGGCGACGCGCCGCGGATAGAACAGCAGGGGGTTTTCCAGCGGCAGCCCCAGGCGGCGCTGGGTGCGTATCTTGCGGCGAAACACCCCGGCCTCTAGCGGGTGGACCCGCTCGAACATGATCGAGCCATAGAAGGCCCCCATCGCGAGCGCCAGGTTGCGCGTCTTCTTCTGACCCAGGGCGGCGGTGCGGCGCACCACGGTCTCGATGTGCGCCAGGGTGTAGTACTGCTTCCAGGCATCCAGGTAGGCCTGCTCCCAGGCCGCGTCCGACATCAGCGGGTGATGGGAGACGCGGTGGTTGAGGTCGTACTTGTTGAGGTCGGGGTCCATCCAGACCCCCTTCTGCCAGAGCACCTTGTGGTCTTCCGAGCCGGGCAGCGGCGTCAGGAAGAAGAACTCGATCATGTCGAGCGGCAGCTCGCGCTTGATCAGGTCGAGGTTGCGCCGGATCTTTTCGGGCGTGTCCTCGGGGAAGCCGAGGATGTAGCCGGCATAGGTGACGACGCCGCGGCGCTTCCAGGCCAGCAGCATCTCGCGGTACTCCCAGATCTTGTTCTGGCGCTTCTTCGCGCTCATCAGCGCGTCGGGATCGACGTTTTCGAGGCCGATGAACACCCGGTTGCAGCCGGCCCGCACCGCCTTCTCGATGAAGTTCGGCGTCTTGTGGCACAGGGTGTCGACCTGGATGATGAACTTGAAGCGCAGGCCCTGCTCCTCGCGCAGCGCGATCATCCGGTCGAAGATCGCCTCCCAGTTCTTATTCCGCGCGAAGTTGTCGTCGGTGATGAAGTAGCGCCGGATGCCCTGCGCCTCGTTCTGCCGGATGATCCGCTCGATGTCGTCGGCGCTGCGAAAGCGAGACTTGCGCCCTTGCACGTTGATGATCGTGCAGAAGGAGCACTGGAAGGGGCAGCCGCGGCCGGCGTCGAAGCTCGTGTAGGAGCCCAAGGACTGCTCGACCGTGTCGCTGGGCAGGAAGGGCACCGGCGTGCTCTCCATGCCGGGCAGGTCGGACATGTAGTTGTAGACCGGCTTCGCTCGGCCCGCGAGGACGTCGCGCAGCACCTCGTCCATGCGCCCCTCGACCTCGCCGGCGTAGAGGCTGACCCCGAGTTGCAGCGCCTGCTCGATCTCCGGCGGCGTGCCCGGCAGCATCGCCAGGCTGCCGGCGACGTGGAAGCCGCCGAGGATCACCGGGATCCCGGCCGCGCGGAACTGGCGGGCGAGATCGAGGGCGCGCGGGTACTGGTTCGACTGCACGCCGACCAGGCCGACGAACCCGGCGTCGGCCTGCTGGATCGCCTCGATGATGCGCCGGATCGGAATGACCCTGTTGGTCTCGTCGTAGGCGTCGATCCGGAGGGCGACGTCGTCGCCCAGAACCTTGCGGTCGGCGCAGTCCTGGAGGACGCCGTAGAGCGAGGCCAGGCTGTTCGAGGGTATGGAGGATCGCAGCCACTGAATGACATAGCCGTCGTCGTCGTAGTGCGACGGCTTGATCAGTGCGACGCGCAGGCAACGTGGCGGCGGCATCGACAGAGCCCTCCCCGGTAGCCGTGCCTTGCTGCGCCGACGATACCAGCAGTTCGGAAAGATCGAAACGCCGGAAGCGCATGTGCCGCGGAGCGCCATGTGGCGCCACCATAGGCTCTTGATACGCTGCCGCTTTGTGTGCATGTTCCAGCGCTCGGACGCGGGGGCTCCCCGGCGTTGCGACGGGGCCGTAGCTCAGTTGGGAGAGCGCAGCAATCGCACTGCTGAGGTCAGGGGTTCGACTCCCCTCGGCTCCACCATCTTCTCCTAGAGTCGAACCGCTTTCGCCTCGGTCCGATTTGCGGCCCTGAGGCGGCACGACAGCCGGCTTGCTCCCCTCCAACCGGCGCAGTTGCATGCGGTCGCGCGACCCGGGCGTCGGCACCGCCTTCACGGTCGCTTGTGCCGCCCGGGCGGGCCGGACCGAGCGCTCGCCGGGTGCAGGCACGGCGTCGATCCCTTCGCATTCGGACCGGTTTGGCGCGGTCCGTGCCAAACTGAAGCGAGTTGCCGTTCCACACCCACCGCTCCTGCGGCTTTACTCCGTGGCGCAGGGTTCGCCCCTGCTGTCATCACTTGGCCCATGGAGCGCCGTCTCACATTCGCCTGTCCCCCGTGAGGCGGCGCTCCAGTTGGCCCGGCAGGGCGCGTCGGCGCTGCTTCGGCACGCAGATCGCCGGATTGCAGCCCTGGCAAGCGAAGGCTCGGGTGGCATGGCCGAAGAGCCGTATAAGGTCGTCGACTTCGGCATCGAGCGTCCTCTTGGGGAGTGTCTGGCGCTCGTCGCCCGGCGCTATCAACGCGAACTCTCCGGCTTCCTGACCCGCCGAGCCATCCACGGGCTTCGCTGGCCGCTGCTTCAGGCGATCCAGGTTTGCCCGGGCTGCACGCAGCACCAGCTCAGCGACCAGGTCGGCTTTTCCGAGGCTACGACCGGCTACGCGCTGAAGGCACTGGAGCGGCGCGGCCTGGTCTTCCGGCGTAGCCGGTCCGAGGCGCGCGAGGCAGACGCCGTCTTCCTATCCGACGAGGGGCGAAGCGTCGTGTCGCAGACCCGGCGGTTCCTGGATGCCTTCGATGCGCGCTTCTTCGCCGCGCTCGGACTTTCGTCCGACGAGCAAGATCGCCTCGGCGTGCTGCTGTCCAAGATGTCGCGGCGTGGACCGGCCGGCTGAACGGTCTTTGCGGCCGGCCTGCCGTACCGTCGGCGCGCGCGCCTGGCGGGATAAATCGCCGGCAAAAACACCAGATCGGTGGATTTAGCGCGTGAGCGGTCGGCAGGGCGGGTGAAATCCTTTCCCACGATCCGACAGCCGGACTCCGGCGATCGGGCGAGATCTGAAGGATCGGCGCAGGCATGTCCGCCATCTTCGAAAAGCAGGGACAGGCGACCGCGGCCCCCCGCTGCGGCCGTCCGCGGGTGGCCGGCCAGGCGCGCCTGGCGATCGGCATCCTTGCGTCCGGCATGCTCGCCGCGCTCGGCACGACGACCTGGGCGCAACCGCAGGCGTCTCATCCGCCGTTGGGCAGCGGCGCGGCTGCGGCCGCGCCGACGACGCAGGAGCGGCCGCCAAAGGGCCCTTCGGCCGACGACCCGGTCGTGCGCAGTGTGGAGCTGCTGGAGCGCGGCCAGGCCGCGGCAGCCATTCGCGTTCTGGAAACGGCGGCCGAACGCGACAATGCCGATGCGCTCTTCGCTTTGGGCGTGCTGCTGGAGACGGGGGTCGACGGTGCCCCGCACGATCCGGAAGCCGCGCTGATCGCCTATCAACGTGCCGCCCAGCTCGGACATGCGCAGGCGCAGCTGCTCGTCGCCGAGCTGATACGCCAGGGCAGGTTCGGGCCCGTCGACCCGCAGATCGCGGACACGCTGACACAGGCCGCGCTCGGCACGTCGGTCGCGTCGCGGGCCACCGTGCAGGGCGAGACCGTGCCGGGCGAGACCGTGCCGGCCGAGACCATGCCCGAGCAATGGCCTCTGCGTCCGGTCGGGCTCTCGCCGCCGCCTGCGCCCGCCGAGGCCGAGGCCGCGTCGCCGTCCGAGGCGGAGCTGACGGCCCGCAAGGCCGATGCGACGCCGCGTGCGGGGCCCGGGCGCGAGCCGACCGACGGCGATCCCGGCGAAAGCACGGCGGCGCGGTCTGCCGGCGCGTCCGCCGGCTGGCGGATCTGGGTCGGGTCGATGCGCACGGCGGCCGGCGCCGAGCGCCTGCGGGCGGAAGTCGCGGCGCGCCTGGAAGAGGTTGGCAAGCCTCAGGATCTCGTCATCCACCCGCACCGGCTCGCTACCGGGCGGGTGCAGCGTGTCTACGGTGCGCCGCTGCCGGGCAAGGCGGCGGCGGAAGCTCTCTGTTCGGAGATCCTGGCGGCCGCCGGCGATCTCGAATGCCTCGTCATCCGCGATTGACGGCGCTATGGAGCCTCAACTCGTACAGCCTGGCGCCTGGCGTCGGCGTGCGGTCCGGCCGGACGTCCTGATCCTCGACGACGATCCGGACCTGCGGCTGGAGTTGGCCGCACTGCTGTCCGCGATGGATTTGCGGGTGGAGGCCTCCGGCGATGCACGCGCCGTCCTGCAGGCGGCGCCGGACCTGGACTACCGGCTGGCCTTCGTCGACATCTTCATGCCGGAGTGCGACGGCATCGAGCTGATACGTTCGCTGCGCCGCCACGCGGTCGGATTTCCCATTGTCCTGATGAGCGGGGGCGGCGTGCTCGACTGGCCGGAAGACTATCTGCGACGCTTGACTCTTCTCGGCGCCGAAGGGTTCCTGAAGAAGCCGTTCCGGCAAGCCGAGGTGGCCGCGCTCGTGCGGCGCCTGCTCGACCGCGGCTGAGCCGAGCCGCGCGGACCGGGTCGGCGCGGCGGCGATCGGCCTGCGGCAGGGGGGCAGGGTGGGGGACAGCGGATGGGCGCCGAAGCGATCTTGGTAGCTGCGGCGCTTCCCAGCGGCGCAGCGCTGGTTTGGGACCTGCGCTCGCGGACGATCCCCAATTTTCTGCCGCTGGCGCTGCTCGGGCTTGCCCTGGCGCGCCTCGCGACGACGGTCCCCTGGCCCGGCACGCTCGAATCCGGCCTGCCGGAGCCGCTGCTCGGCAAGACGATCCTCGGGCTCGCCTTCGTGGCGGCCCTGTTCTTCGCGTGGCGGGCGGGAAAGATCGGCGGCGGGGACCTCAAGCTCATGGTCGCATCCCTGGCGCTGTTCTTCGGGGAGCTGGCGGCCTTCTTGCTGGTCCTGGCGTTCTGCCTCGTGCTGCAGGCCCTGGCGTGGCGGCTGTGGCGCGCATCCGGCCACGACGGACGCATCCCGGCCGGCGCCGCGATCGGCAGCGCCAACATCCTTCTGATCGCCGCCCTGGTCCTCACGGGAGCGTGAACCGCGGTCCTGCAGGCACCGGTCCCTTAGGCACCAGATCGGAACGAATTGGACCGCGGCCGACGCAGGGCTCGCCTATCCTGCGGCGCGATCCGCGCAATGCGCGCCCGGTCGCGCTTCGTCGATCCGCGGTCTCCGGCCGGCAGCGGCGCACTTCGTCGGGGGCGGCGGCGACACACAAGGCTCGGGACGGTCAGGACCAGATCGGGTGAGGGGAAATGTGCGACGTCTTGCTGGTCGATGACGACTTCGAACTGCTCGTCGAGCTGAGCGGCGTGCTGAGCGGTCACGGCTACCGGGTCAGCTCGGCCCATCACATGGGCGCGCTCGCCGCCGCCCTGACGACCTGCCGGCCGAAGGTGCTCGTTACCGACCTGTCCCTGGCGGACGGCAACGGCCTCGAGGTGATCGCACGGGTGCGCAGCCTCCGGCCCGATGCCCGCATGGTCCTGGTCAGCGGCGATATGGACGCCCTGTCGCGCTACGCCGGCCGCGTCGACGACACGATATTCCTGATCGAGAAGCCGATCGCTTTGGCTCCGCTGTTGCGATTCCTGGCGCAGGTGGTGCCGCTACCGCAGGCGAGCGACTCGCGACGGCCATGAGAGTCGGCCGGCGAAGCGCCGGCAGTAATGTTCCCATTCGCAACGTTCCTCCCGCCGAGGTTGCGACAGGTCGTTTTTTGAGGCTCACGCGACCTGACGGGGCGGTTCTCGCGGTCTGAAAATCTAATGCTGCAAACTCCCCGGGCGTCTCTTCGATGGACGCAATACTGCAAAGGGGGCTTAACCACAGTCAGGCAGGTTTATTAGAATCGTTCTTGTTTTCACGACTCTGAATGTTCTTCCTCGACATATGCATGCCGATGCTCGATGTCCTCCCCCGCATCCGTGGGGCAGGCCCAAACGGGGGAGCAACAAATTAATATTTTTCAATAGTTTAACAGAAAAACCCATGACTTTTGGGCATCCCCGAGTGCAGCTCGGCACACGTGTTTAGCGAGCCGAAAACAAGAAAACAATATGAATGATTGTAATCTTCGTCAAAATTTCCCGGCCTGGTAAATGCGGACTGCACCCAGAACACGCGAGTTTATCCAAGGTTAACCAGTTTTTTACTCGGATACCGCAATATCCGAAGGGACTTCACACCAAAATGGGACAAACCCAGGTTGTGGTCGATTTTTGGATCGGTCACGTTCGTCGCCGCTGCTGAAGACACCGAAGCTCAAGCGCAAGGTCGTTGAGAGTGATGTCTGCATCTGGGCAAAAACGGCAGGGGCGGGGCGTGCTCGCCTGCCTGAAGCGCGATTGCCGCGGCGCCGTGGTCGCCTGGATGGCGGTGGCGATGCCCTCGCTGTTCGGCTTCGCTGCCCTCGCGCTGGATTACGGCACGTTGCTGTCGCAGCGCCAGCAGATGCAGGCCGTCGCCGACATCGCTGCCCTCGAGGGCGCCAGGGCGCTGCCCGACGAGGCGTTGGCCCGCAGCCGCGCAGAGGCCAGCCTGACGCGCCAGCTCACCGGTCTAGACCACGACTCGGAGGTCGCCATCGGCGGCTACCAGAGCCGGACCGACGACGGCGGGTTCCGCTATCCGACGGGCAATCGCTTCGCCGCGGACGCCGATACCGCGCGCGCCGTCTCCGTCAGCGTCGAGCGCGCCGGCCTTGGCATCCTGCGGGGGCTGGTGAGCGAGGGCACGCCGCGCGTCGGCGCCACCGCCGTTGCCGCGCAGACGCCTGCGTTCGCCAGCCTCGCGATCGCCAGTTCCCTGGCCACGGTCGACACCCAGGACAGCGCCCTGCTGAACGGCCTGTTCGGCTCCCTGCTGGGAACCAGCGTCAATCTCTCGGCGGTCGCCTGGCAGGGCCTGATCGACACCGACCTGCAACTGCTGTCCTTGCTCGAGCGCCTTGCCATCGAAGCCGGCGTCTCGGCGGTGACGCCCGACGAGATCCTCGACGCCACGCTGAGCCTGTCCGACTGGCTGACGCTGCTCGGCGAATCGCTCGATGCCGGCGAAGGATTGGGCGCGCTGTCCGATGCCGCTGCGGCGGCGGCCGCGCTGTCCGGCGACCTGGCCGGCGATCCGCTGCTGCGCGTCGGCGACGTGGTCGACTTGCAGGTCGGCGACACCACCTACGGCGTCGACCCGGCCCGCACCCTGGTCAATGCCCTCGATCTTGTCCGCGTCTTGGCGGAACTGGCCAATGGGACGAACGGTCTGACCACCGAGGTCGCGGTGTCCTTGCCCGGCCTCGGCATCGACTTGCGCGCCTACGTCGTGGTCGCGCCGGAGCCCATCGCCATCGCGCCGGACGGCGCAACCGTATCCACTGCGCAGTCTCGGGTCTTCCTCGACATCTCGGCCGGGCTCGACACCGACAGCGCGCCGGCTGTGGCGGCGATCGTCGGCAGCCTCCTGCAGGTCGATATCGAACTCCTCGTCGATCTCGCGCCGGCCACGGCGGACGTGGTGGCGCTCGGCTGCGATGCCGAGAGCGGTGCGCGCTACGTCGATCTCGACGTAACGCCGGGCGTGGCCCGCGTCGGCCTGGGAGACTATGACGACGCGGCGTTGAGCGCGCCCGGCGCATTGGATCCGGATCCCGCGATGCTGCTGCAGGCCTCGCTGCTCGGCATTCCCGCGGTGCGCGTCAACGGCGTCGCCGACCTGGAGGTCTCGGGAAGCACCAGCCGCGAGCGCTTCTTGGAGGGTTTTTCGCCGCCGGTCGAACGCACCGTCGGCACCACGGGGCTCGTCACCGGCCTCGGCAGCGACCTGATCGACGACCTGGAGCTCTCTCTCGAGGTGCTGCCCGGGCTGCCGCTGGGCGTGAACCTGCTGCTCAGCGGCCTGATCGACACGCTGCTCAACAGCGTCATGCCGGCCTTGCAAAGCTTGCTTGCGAGCCTTCTGGGGCCGCTCCTCGACCCCGTTCTCGACGGGTTGCTGCAGGCGCTCGGGGTGCAGATCGGCACCGCCGACGTGGCCGTCGGCGGCCTGTCCTGCGGCGAGATCAGGCTGGTGGCGTCATGACCCGCCGCCGGGCCCTGCCCATCGCGCTTGCACGTCTCGGCCGGGACCGGAGGGGCGGCGTGCTGGTCGAGTTCGCAGTGATCGGGCCGCTGCTTCTCGTGTTGCTGTTCGGGGTGCTGAGTTGGGGGGAGAGCACCTTCATCCAGCACCAGGTCGTCTGGGCCTCGGCGGAGCTGGCGCGCGGGGCGGGGGTCGGCGAGGACGCCGGCGACCGGCAGGCCATCTTCGAGGCGCTCGACGACCAGGTGCTGGGCACCTTCCTGTTTCCTGCCTGCGCCGCCGCCGAACTGAGCGACGACGGGCAATGGGTCACCGTCAGCGTGTCCTACGACACCGCGCGCCAGGAGACTTGTCGCGTGGTGCCGCCGCTGCCCTTCGTGCCGAGCGCAACCGGCTTCGAGTCCCAACGCAACGTGCTGGTGGGGGCGCCATGATCAGGGAATCGCTGTTCGTTCTGTTGCTGATGCTGGCGGCCGACCGCGTCGAAGCCGACGAGCAACCGGCCTCGCGCCAGACCGACGAGGCAGAGCGGCCGAGCGCCGCGCGCACCATTCTCGAGCTCCAGTGGCAGTCCAAGCCGGGGCTCGCAGAACGCCTGTCGCAAGGACCGACAGGCGAGGAAGCGACCGAGATCTACGAGACCGAGATTTCGTCGCCGGAACTCGACTTCCAAATCTCCGACGAGGGGGACTGACAGATGACCAAGTGGTTCAAGCGTATGGTCCGCGATCTGATTGATGACTGCAGCGGCACGGCCGCCGTCGAATACGCCGTGATCGCAGCACTGATCTCGGTTGCCGCGATCTCGGTTCTGGATCCGGTCGGCTCGGGCGTCAGCCAGATCTTCGACTCCGTCTGCACGGAGATCTCCGGCGTGTCCGGCGTGTCGATCACCTGTCCGAGCTGACGCGCAAGGGCCGGGGCGCCTGAGGCGCCTGTCTGAGGGGGACGGCATCGGTGGTCAACGGCACGGCAGTCGAGCGCGGGTCGGAGCACGGGGAGGCGGCGCAGGCGCTGCGCACCCTGTGCCCCGACCTGGTGCTCGACGTCGACAGGCATCAGCGGATCAGTCGCACCGCGGCGCTCAGCCCGCGCGGTCAGGCATTGCCGCTGGCACGCCTGCGCGGACGCCGCTGGTTCGAAGCCCTGGCGGCCCAGGTGCCCTACGACGGCGGCGACGGACCGGCGCTACCCGAGGGCCCCCTGTTCTGCTTCGAGGGAGCGGTGGCGGAGACGGGGACGCCGGTTCCGCTCTTCGTCGTCGCCGTGCCGCATGCCGACGGCCCGGGCGGCGTCATGTACGCCTTCGACTCCCAGGTCAGCGGCCTGTCCCTCGGTCAGGCCGCTTGGGCCGCACGCCAGATCCGCGAGCAGATGATCCTCGTCGAGGCCGAGCGCCGGTTGCGGCAGGAGGCCGAGGTGCTGCTGGCCTGCGTCCGGGCCATCCTGGAGGCGCAGGGCCTGCAGCAGGTCTGCAGCCGCATCATGGGCGAGTTCTCGAAGGTGATTCCCTACAGCCTCGGCATGGTTCTGCAGCGCCAGGCCAATGGCGAGCTGGCGGTCACCGCGGCGAGCGCGGACGAGCACTTGGGGCTGGCCCTGCGCCAGACCGGGGATCTGCTGGCCGAGCACGAGAGCGTCGCCCGCCTGGCGGAGCTGAGCGGAATCCTGCAACCGGGGCGCGCCGACGGGCGCCGGGCGCCGGCGTCCTTGGCGTTCGACCGGCCGGCCCTGGTCACCCGTCTTCAGATCGAGCGCGAGACCGCCTTCTTCGTACTCGTCGCCGGCTCCGCCGGGGGCTTTCCGGATCGCGCCGAGATCCTGATGCAGCGCCTCGCCCTGTTCGCCCGCTATGCCTTCGAGAGCGAGCAGCGGCGGCGCACCCTCGCCAGCCTCGCCAAGTTCGCCTCGATGGGCGAACTGATGAGCGTGATCGCGCACGAGGTGAACCAGCCGTTGACGGTCATCAGCATGGCGGCGGAGAACGCCCGCCTGGCGCTCGGCCGGCTGGAGACGGACCAGGATCTCGGCGACCTGACGCAGCGCCTGCGGCGTATCCAGCAGAACGTCGACAAGGTCGGACAGATCGTCAACTCGATCCGCCGGCTGGCGCACCCCGGTCAGGACCGCCGCGGCCAGCCGCGCGCCCGGCTCAGCCAGGTGCTGCAGGGCGTGCAGGAGTTCATGCACGGCAGCCTGGCGCGCAGCGACGTCCGCCTGGAGGTGCGCCTCGACGGCGCCGACCACGACATCGCCGGGCACCCGGTCAGCCTGCAGCAGGTCTTGATCAACCTCGTCAGCAACGGCCGCGACGCGGTGGTGCAGGCGCGCCACGATGGGCGGTTGTCGGACATCGGCTGGGTCGCCATCGAGGCGCGGGCCGAGCCGTCCGAGCGCGTCGCCCGCATCCGCGTGCGCGACAACGGCGGCGGCATCCCGGACGAGTTGAAGCAGCGCGTCTTCGACCGCTTCTTCACCCTGAAGGAAGCCGGGAAGGGCAGCGGTCTGGGCCTCAGCATCGTGCTCGAGCTGCTCGGCGAGATGCATGGGCTCATCGAGGTCGAGAACGACGACTGCGGAGCGGTCTTCACGATCGAGCTGCCTCTGGCCGCCGATCTAGAGGGCGATGCGGACGGGTCGCGCGCCGGCCCGCGTCGCCGCGAGGATCGGCTGGGGGAGGCCCAGCCGTGAGCACCTGCATGCGCCGGTTGGAAGTGCTGGTCGTCGACGACGACCGCGAGCTGGCCGAGGAACTGGCCGGCCTGGTGCAGGCGGCCGGCCATCGCGTCAGCGTCGACCACGATGGGCAGAATGCGCTGGCCGCCCTGCACGGCGGCCGCTTCGACCTGATCCTGATGGACATCAACATGCCGATTTGGGACGGCGCGCGCGCGGCCGAGGCCATGGGCTCGCTTCGTCCGGACACCCGGATCGTGCTGATGAGCGGCGACGAGATGGCGATTGAGCGTGCCGAGCAGCGGGGCCTGCCGATCGTCACCATCCTGCCCAAGCCGCTGGAGCCGACGCTGATCCGAAACCTGCTTTCGGCCATCGAGGAGACGTGAGTCATGGCGTTCAGGGGATTGCCGCTTCTCGTCGGGCTGCTCGTGATCGCCGGCCTCGGCTTCGGCCTGCTCGGCGTGGCGCAGCTCGCCAGCGACGACGGACGGACTCGCAGTTCCGCCCGGGCCTCGGTGCCGGAAGTCCGCCTGCAGCCGGTCGTAATCGCGGCGGAGCGGATCGCCCGCGGTGCCGTCGTCGCCGGCACCCAGCTCTCGACCATCAGCGTCGAGGCGCCGGTGCCGGCCGGCGTCTGGCAGCGGCCCGGCGAGGTGGTGGGCAAGACCGCGCTGACGGCGATCGAAGCGGGCCAGGTGGTGACCCGGCAGGTCGTCGCCGATTCGCCGGACGGCCGCGGCGGTCTCGCCCTGCTGGTGCCGCCCGGCAAGCGCGCGGTGGCGCTGCGCATTACCGACGAGATCGCCGTCGGCAACTTCCTGGTGGCCGGCGACCGGGTGGACGTCTTCGTGCGCCTGACCCCGAGCCGGGCCGGCGAGGTCGCGGCGCCGACCACCCTGACGGCGGATCGGCGCTCCTTCGCCGTGCTGCAGGATATCGAGGTGCTCTCGTTCGGCGAAGCCCTGCAGGTCAGCACCGAGGGCGAAGCGGTGCGCGCCCAGACCGTAACCCTGGCGGTCGATGCCGAACAGGCGAACACGCTCAACCTGCTGGCCGAACTCGGGTCCTTCTATCTCGCCCTGCGTCATCCCACCGACGACGAGGTGCGCCCGCTCGACTTCCTGTCGCTCGCCGACCTGACCCGCGGAGCGGTCGGCACCGGCGATCCGCCAGGCGATCGCGAGGAGACGGGCGAGGAGCTGGCGGACGCCCCACCGGTCGGCCGCGAACCGCACCGCGTGGTGGTGATCCGTGCCGGCACGCCGAGCATCGAGGTGGTCACCGAGAGCTTGGGAGATCGGCCGTGAAGTTCTGGTACCCCGGTCTTGCGCTCGTCCTCATGCTCGTCGGCGCAGCCGCGGCCGACGCCCGTGAGCTGACCCTGCCGGTCGGGCAGCAGAAGCTGATCGAGCGGAGCGCGCCGATCGACCAGGTCTCGGTCGGCGACCCAGCCGTCGCCGACATCGCCGTGGTCGGCGAGCGCGAGGCCCTGATCACCGGCAAGGCGGTGGGGACGACCGACCTGCTGGTTTGGAGCGGCGAGGGCGAGGGGCCCGAACGCATCCTGGTGCGCGTCGTCAGCGACATCAGCGGATTGCGCCGCGCGGTCGCGCGCATGGCCGCGCTCGGCGACGTCCAGGTCGAGCAGAGCCCCAACGGGGTGGTCCTGCGCGGCACGGTGTCGAGCATCGAGGAACACCGCCGCCTGCTGCAGCTTGCACGCGCCTACGGCGCCGGGGAGGTGACCGACCTGACCCGCGTCCTGCAGACGCAACTGGTCAGCGTCGAGGTCCGCTTCGCCTCGGTGTCGAGCACCGCCCTGCAACGCCTCGGCTTCGACTGGAGCTTCCTGTCCAGCTCCATGCAGTACGCCATCACCGGGCCGAACACGTTGCAAAGCTACGTCTTCGATCCGAACGCTGGGGGGCTCGCCCTGGGCGAGCGTCAGCCGCCGATCAGCGACGCCTTCAACCTCTTCCTGGCGGTACCCGACGTCAGCTTCAGCGCCGTGCTCGGTGCCCTGAGCCGCAACCAGCTCGCGCAGATCCTGGCCGAGCCGACCCTGACCGTGCGCAGCGGCGAGGAGGCCGACTTCATCGTGGGCGGCGACTTGCCGATCCCGGTGCCGCAGGACGAGAACACCATCGGCATCGAGTTCCGCAGTTTCGGCATCCGGCTGGAGGTGAGCGCGAAGGTCCTGAACGACCGGCGCATCGTCCTCGGCATCAAGCCGGAAGTTTCGGAGCCGGACTTCTCGCGCGGCGTCTCCATCGGCGGCGTGACGGTTCCGAGTATCGCCCGGCGAGCCGCCTCCACGACAGTGGAGCTCGGCGACGGCCAGTCGCTTGTGCTCGCCGGGCTCCTTTCCTCCTCCTCGCGCTCCACCGACGATGGCGTGCCCGGCCTCTCCGAAGTCCCGGTGCTCGGCTACTTCTTCGGAACCTCGGCCGAGAATCGCGAGCGCCAGGAACTGATCATCGTCGCGACGCCGCGCCTGGTGGCGCCGCTCAACCCGAGCCAGATCCCGAGCCTGCCCGGAGAGGAAAGCGTCGTCGAAGGACGCAGCGATGCGGAGATGCTGCTCGGCGAGGAGCGCGTGCGGACCCGTCAGCTTCGTCACGGATTGCTGCCATGACCCTGGATCGTGCCATGCCGCTCGTCTGCCTCGTGTCCTACGACGAGATTCTTGCCGAACGCATCGCCATCGCCCTCGACCCCCAGGTCGCGGTCGAGCGCAGCCGGCCGGAGCCCGACGCCCTGGCTGCAGTGGCGGAGAGCGCGCGGCCGGATGCCTGGATGGTCGACCTGGACGAGGTCTCGGCCGACGGCGGCGCCAGCCTGGCCGCCTTGCAGCAGGTGCTGGAGGTGGCGGTGGAGCGACCTGTGATCGCCGTCTCTGCGGATTTCAGCGGTCCTCAGGTGCTTGCCGCGATGCGCATGGGCGCCAGCGACTTTCTCGACAAGGCTGAGATCGGCGACAGGCTGGCCGACCAGTTGCAGCGCTGGATCGAAGGACGCCGCAGCACGGGAGGTCGGCGGGGCTCGGTGCTGGCGACGCTAGCCATGCTGCCGGGCACCGGCGTCAGCGTCCTGGCGGAAGCCGTCGCCGAACAGATCGTGGCCCGCGACGCGGCGGAACGGGTTCTGCTGATCGATCTCACCTCCGGGCGCGCCCTGGCCGACATGCTGGAGACGGGCCAAAAGCCCTACAGCCTGTCGGATGCCCTGGGCGACCTCGGGCGTTTCGACGACAGCCTGATCGAGACGGCCTTCGCCCGCGCCGCCGACGAGCGGATCTTCCTGCTGGAGGACGACCCCGAACGCCACCAGTCGCAGGGGTGGTACGACTACGACCTGATGACCTTGATCTCCGTGCTGCGCCGCTGGTTTCCTTGGACCGTGGTCGCCGCCCACTACGACTTCTCCGGCGGCGTTTTTCACCGCCTCTACCGCGAGGCGGACGAGGTCGTCTTGGCCTGCGATCAGCGCCTCGGCAACGTCAAGGCACTAGCCGGCTTCCTGAATTCCCGCGGCGCCGAAAGCCGTCCGGCGGGCCGCGTGCGTCTGGCCGTGACGCGGGCCGACAAGCGGCTGTCGCCGAAACCGCCACAGGTCGTCGAGAAGTTCGACCTCGGCGATGCGGTGATCCTGCCCGACGCCCGCGTAGAGCTGGACATGGCCGCCAATGCGCGCATGTCGATCGCGGCTTACGCACCGCACAGCAAGTTCGTCGCGCGGGTACGCGCGCTGACCGACCGCGCACTCTCCGTCGAGGCCCTGAAGCCGGCGCGCGGTGCGTGGCGCCTGCGGGTCGAGCCGCCGAGCCAGATCTTCAGGCAACTGATCGGGAGCCTGAGATGAAGGCCGAACTGCAGAGCGACCTCGCCTTTCGGATCCGCAGGGATCTGAACGTCTCGGACGCCTATCAGCACGCCAAGTTCCGCGCCGTCGAGATCGTGCAGAAGCTGCTGGACGACCGGGCGCAGGACGAGGCCGACGTCGACGCTGAGCAACTCCGCCTGGCGGTGGGCCGGGCGGTTGGCGCCGCGCTGGCCGGAACGCACCTTGGGCTCAACGGGCCCGAGCGCGACTGGCTGCAACAGGAAGTCGCCCACGAGATCCAGGGCTACGGCCCGCTGCAGCGCTACCTCGACGACGCCGAGGTCGATGACATCATCGTCAACGGGCCCGATCGCATCTACGTCGAGCGCGGCGGCACGCTCTATCGCGAGGCCGCCCGCTTTCGCGACCATGCGCACCTGATGCGGATCGCCCAGAAGATCGTCGGTCCGTTGGGACGGCGCGTCGACCAGACGACGCCCTTCGTCGATGCGCGGCTGCCCGACGGCAGCCGCGTCAACGTCGTGGTGCCGCCCGTCTCGGTCGACGGCACCACCATCTCGATCCGCAAGTTCAAGCGTACGCCGCTGACGGGACACGACCTGGTCAAGCTCGGCTCGATGTCGCGGGAGATGCTGGATTACCTGGCGAGCTGCGTGCGTGCGCGCCTGAACGTCGTCATCTCCGGCGGCACCGGTTCCGGCAAGTCGACCCTGCTGAATGCGCTTTCGACCTTCATCTCGCCGGCCGAGCGGCTGGTTACCATCGAGGACGCCGCGGAGCTGCAGCTTCGCCAGCCGCATGTCGTGCGCATGGAGACGCGCATGCCGAACGCCGACGGCACCCAGGAGGTGAGCGCCAGGGCGATTCTGCGCAACACGCTGCGCATGCGGCCCGACCGGATCATCGTCGGCGAAGTGCGCGGCCCCGAGGCCGTCGACATGCTGCAGGCCATGACCACAGGTCACGACGGCTCGATGACCACCATTCACGCGAACTCCGCGCGCGACGCGCTGGACCGGCTGGAGATGCTGCTGGCCTTCGGCGGGCTGAACGTGGACATGCGCATGCTGCGCCGACAGATTGCCGGCGCGATCAACGTCCTGATCCATCTGCAGCGCACCGCCAACGGCAGACGGCGGCTGGTCGAGATCGCCGAGGTCTGCGGCCTGGAGGAGGATCAGGTCTCGCTTCAGACGGTGTTCCGCGTGGCCGACCCCGAGGATCCCGACACCGACCATTTCATCCAGGAGACCCGGCGCAGCCGCTACGACAGACGCCTGCAGCGGGCGCGTACCTCGCTGCACGGCCAGAGCCGGACGGGGGTGGGCCTATGACCCTGCTGGTGGCTGGCGTCCTGCTCTTCGCCGCCGCGGCGCTGCTGACGATCGGGCGCCGGCCCGATCCGGCATTGCCGTTGATCGAGACCCGGCTGACCGAGGTGACGGCCACCGGCAAGGCGGGCGGCGCCGTCGGGCCGCCGGCCGGCGGATTGGCTGTGCGGATGCGCACGCTCCTTTCGCCCTTCGAGCGCGCCGGTATCTCCCTGACGCCCGAGCGGGCCGTCTCCGCCGTCCTGATTGCCGGCCTCGGCGTCTTCGTGCTCGCCCTCCTGGTCGGGCCAGCACTGACGGGGGTGCTGATGCTGGTCGCCGCCGCCGTCGCCACCTGGTGGCTGTCCACCCTCAGCCGGCGGCGCACCGACCGGCTGCTTGCGGCGCTGCCGGAAGTGCTGGAAAGCATGCGCCAGGCGGTGATGGCGGGGAGCGCACCCTCGGTGGCGTTCGCGCGCGCCCTGGAAGGTCAGAGCAGCGAGGTGCGCCGCCGCTTCCGCTCGGTCGAGATGCGCCTGCGCCTGGGGCTGCCGCTGGCGGAGGCGCTGGAGCCGACGGTCGAGCGGCTGCAGCTCGACGAACTGCGGCTGCTCCAACTGCTGTTCCGAACGCATCAGACTTACGGCGGTTCGTTCAACGAACTGCTCGAGAACCTGGTGAAGACCTTGCGCAACCGCCACCGCATTCAGCGCGAGTTCAAGGCGGCGACTGGCGAGATCCGCATGTCGATCCGCGTGGTCCAGGCGGTGCCGGTCGTGGTGGCGCTGGCGGTCTGGACGGTGAAGCCCTCGCATCTGCAGTTCTTCCTTTCCGCCGACGGCATCGGCTACGGCATGGCGACGCTGGCGCTCTACGCCGGCGGCGTCGTCGTCACCGGCTGGTTGAGCCGAGCGAGCTACTGAGACGATGGCGACGATGGCGAGCCCCGAAACCCTCTTCTTCCTCGCCTCCGCTCTGGCGTTGTTGCTTGGCGCCGGCCTTGCGGCCGTGGTCTTGCGCGGGCGGCTCGCGGCCGAGCGCCAGATCGGCCGGCGCTTCGGCCTGATCGGGCCGTTCGGGCGAACCGCGCGTCCGCGCAGCGAGCGGCATTTCGGGCTGCGCCTGTGCCGGGCGCTGCGCTTTCCCGAGAAGGATCTGGCGGGCACGTCCCGCCTGGTCGCCCGGGCCGGTCTTTCGGGAGGCGCGGAGCTGGCCGCGTGGATCCTGCTCGGCCGGTCGGCGGCCGCGGCGGGCCTTATGGCCCTGGCTGCGCTCGGCTATGGGGGCGGCTGGCTCCTGGGTGCGCCGCTGCTGCTCGTCGTCGGGCTCGGCTTCGCGGTCTTCGTCGTGCCGCAGATGCTGCTCGCGCTGCTGGCCGGTGCACGCACCCGGCGCATCCGCGGGGAGCTGCCGATCTTCCTCGACACGCTGGTGCTGATGCTGCGCAGCGGCGCCAGCCTCGACCAGGGACTGCGGGCGCTGGCCGCCTCCGACGACGCAGCCTTCCCGGAGCTGAACCGGGCGACGCGGCTGCTTGTGGACGATCTGGAGAACGGTCTGGAGCACGAGGAGGCCTTTCAGCGCTGGGCGGACCGTCTCGGCACCGAGACCTCGCACGAGCTGGCGCAGATGTTCATCCTGCATCTGCAGCTCGGCACGGAGGTCGGCCGGCGGCTCAAGCACTTTGCCGACATGTTCGTCGAGCAGCGGCTGTTGGACGCGCGCGAGCGCAGCGGTCAGCGGGTGACCCAGCTGACCGCGCTCGCCATGGTCTTCTTTCTGCCGCCGCTCCTGCTGATCGTCGCCGGACCGGGCGTCGACGGCCTGATCAAGGGGGTCGCCTCGGTAGCTGGAGGAACATCCGGATGGTAGGACTTCGCAGAATCGGGAACCTGCTGCTCGGCGCCGGCGGCGCCGGGCGGCGGCGGAGCCTTTGGCTGGCTCTCTGTGCCGGCCTGCTCGCCGGCTGCAGCCTGGACACGCTGGCGACGCGACAGCCAGCCACGGTCGCCGACGCCCAGGCGGAAAGCGACCGCTCCCTGTATCTCTCCTCGATCGCCGGGCTGATCGACACCGACCGCCCGCAGGCCGCGTTGGCCTTCCTCGAGGACTACCAGAACCGCTGGCCGCAGGATCCGCGCGCGCTGACCCTCCAGGGCCGTGCGCTGCTGTCTGTCGGCGATGTCTCGGGCGCACGGCAGTCTTACGAAAACGCGCTGGCGATCGCGCAGACGGCGGAGGCGCTGATCGGCCTCGGACGCGTCGCCGCGCTGGAACAGGACTGGGTCGTTGCCCAAACCCGCTTCGCCGAGGCGCTGGAACTGGAGCCGGCGAACGCGCGGGCACTCAACAATTACGGGTACGCCCTGCTCAAGCTGGGCCTCGCCGAGGACGCCTATCCTTGGCTGGAGCGGGCCAGCGAGCTCGACCCCAACAACGTCCAGATCGCCATCAACGTGATGGTGGCAGCCTGGTTCTCCAGCCGTCGCGAGGAAGCCGAGCGGATCATCGCCAGCTTCGAACTGCCGTCAGAGCGGGCGCGGGCTGCATCGCTACTCAACGAATGGTCGCCGCGCTTCCGTCAGGCCGGCGACACGGGGCAGAAGGATCGAGTCCAGCTATGACGCCGAAGAACGACACCAATCTGCCGGCCCTCTTCGTGCTCGACGACGAACCCGAGATCGTCGCCAACATCGTCGAATACTTAAGGGGCTGCGGCATGCCGGCGACCGGCTATACCCACCCCAAGGCGGCACTGTCACACCTGCGGCATGTCGAGGAGCCCTTCGTCCTGCTCAGCGACATCAAGATGCCGGTGATGGACGGGCTCGACCTGGTCGAGCGCCTCTCGGTCGACCATCACCCCAAGGCCCAGTTCGCCGTCGTGCTCTTCACCGCGCACGGGGACCTGGACCGCGCGGTCAGGGCTCTGCGGATGGGCGTTCTCGACTTCCTGATCAAGCCGTACGAGCTCGACCAGCTCCGGCTCGCGGTGCTGCGCGCCTACGACTATCTCGACGACCGCATCCGCAACGAGGTCAGCGCCGGTCTGAGCGACCTGGCGCGCACGATGGCGAGCGCGCGCGAGGTCGCCGGCCTGCTCAACACCTCGCTGTCCCGTTTGGAGCCTACGGCGCCGCCCGCGCACGGCGGCGATGGCATCAGCATCCTGGACTCCGACGACTACCTGATCGCCTGCATCAAGTGGCAGCAGAGCTTCCGCCGGCTGCGCGACCGCTTCTTCCCCGTCTGCAGCTACGACGACGGTGCGTGGGAGATCCTGCTCTACGTGCTTGAGCAGAAGCTGCTCGACCGGCGGGCGCCGGTCACCAGCGCCTGTCATGCCACGGCGCTGCCCCAGACGACGGCCATGCGCAAGGTGGAGGAACTGGTCGCCGCCGGCCTGATCACCAAGTCGCCCGACGCCACCGACCGGCGCCGCGTTCTCTTGGCACCTTCGAAGGACTGCCTGGAGCAGTCGGAGCTCTTCTTCCGGCGCGCGGTCATGGAGGCGGAGTCGATTCTGCGGCCGAAGTCGCTCGACGCGGACGACGATGAGACCGACGCCGTTCGCCCGCCCGACCGGTTCCGCAGCCCGTTCTACAGCCGCTCGTCCTGATCGGGCGATCGGCGCCGGACGCGTTCGCCGGCTGCCCCAGGCCAGCTCCGTCAGCGGGGCGCAAGCCCTGAGGTCTGCATTCCGTCCTGGCCGCGGACACCGCGGTCCAGCAGGATCTCCGCTCGCCGGTTCTCCTGGTTCGGCACGCCGTCGCCGGTCGCCACCGCCGGCTGGCTCTCGCCGCGCCACGTCACCGTGATCGCCTCTGCCGGCACGCCCTGCGCGATCAGCGCCTGTTGCACGGTGCGCGCACGTCGCTCCGACAGCCCGACGTTGTAGGTTTCCGGTCCGGCCCGGTCGGTATGGCCGACCACGGTGATCAAGCTTCCCGTACCGCGTCCGAAGTCTTCCGCGGCGAGACGGACGGACAGGCGGCCCTGGTCGGTCAAATCGGCCTCGTCGAAATCGAAGTAGACCAAATAGTCGAGCGGCGCGTCCAGTCGCGGCTCGTCGTCGGCGACCGGCTCGTCGGGTGCCATCGCCGCGCGCAGCGAGGTCATGGCGTCCTCGAACCGCTGGCGGCAACTGGCGATGGCGTCGGGCTGGAAGCCCTCGGACTGCTGCTCCACCCAGCAGTCGTAGAGGCGCTGGGCTCGGGCCGCCTCGACCGGCGCGGAAATGCGTGCGTTGCCGTCGAGCAACTCCAGCAGCTCGGCGCGGCCTGTCAACAGTGCGTCGAGGGCGGTCGCCGTGCGTGGCCAGGTCTGGGGCCGCTCCGGCGGCAGGGCGCCGCTGCGCGCGACCGCCAGGCCCTTGCGGGCGAAGAAGTCGGCGTCGACGAAATCGCGATAAACGCCGGACTCTTCTTCGGCGAACAGCAGGTACTCGAGTGCGAGGCGGCCGTCGAAGGTCTCGCTGGACGCCGCTGCGGTCCCGCGAAGCTGGCGCAGGTTGCCGTAGCTGGTAAAGGCGTTGCCGCTGACCCTTTGAAACTCGCCACCGGCCGTATCGCCGCCGTCGAAGCCGGGCATGGCACACGCCGACAGAACCGACATGACGAGCAGGCTACCGAAAAGTCTCGCACGCATCGCTCGCCCCCAGACCTCCGCTGAACTCTGATACCGCTTTCCAGTTACCGTCCGGATGACGGCTGAGGGGGGCAGTTTCGCGACAGGATTGGGGGAAACGCCGTCCGATAAAACCGATATGGCAGCGAGCGGTGGCGAGCGGCAGGTGGGAACGCTGACGAACGTAGGGGACGGCCACGGCCATATGTCGCCGGCTGGGACCCTCGACGCGACCCCGATGCTGCGCCGCAAGCAGCTTCCTTAACGAATTTTAACAGCCGTTTGCGCCTGGCGTGCCGGCAGGCCGTTTCGGCACTGCGCACCGCATGCCAGTCGGATCAGGTCGGATACGATGCAATCGAACCGATTTCGCGGAACTTAGAGACGGAATGATCCAGAACGGCACGGTTCCGGCGTGCGATGGCGCTGCCAAGCGGGCGTAGTGGTGGCCGATCTGCAGTGCGGAGCAAAATCCGCGTCCGAAGTGGGGGTAGAGATGCGACGTAATACGCTTGGTGTTCTCGTCGTCGCCGGCTGTGCAGGCGTGGCGTGGAGCGCGCAACCCGCGGCCGCCGGCATGGAGTTCGACGGGTTCTATGTCGGTGGCGCCATCTCGGCCGTCTATTCGACGCTCGATACGGAACGCGACGATACCGGCCAGACCAACGACTACAGCGACGTCGGCGTCGACGGCCGCGCATTCGGCGGTTTCGGCAAGCGCTTCGACCGCTTCTATGTCGGTGCCGAGGCGGACATCGGGACGGACTTCAACGAGGTCGAGTATTCCCAGACGTTGCCCGCCGAGGTCGGTGGGGTCGGCCGCGACCAGCAGGTGACCACGACGGTCGAAACCGACTTCTACGCCGGCTTCGACGTGATCCTCGGTTACCTGATCGCCGAAAACACGCTGCTCTACGGGCGCGGCGGCTACGAGTTCGCGCCGGGCACCGTGGAAGCGGAGTTCGAGGGCGCGGGCAAAGCTTCGGTGGATCGCGACTTTCAGGGCTTCCGCGCCGGCGTCGGTCTCGAGGTCGGCATCACCGACAACATCAGCACGCGCCTCGAATACCGCGGCAGCTTCTACGGCGACGACGACATCACCTACACCAGCACGGTGGATCCGAGCCTGGTCGTGAACGAGACCATCAATCTCGACCGGCACGTCTTCGGCGTGGCTGCCAGCTACCGCTTCTGACGAACACACCACCCGATCGCCTTCGGGCATCGCACCCGAATCATGGGGGAGTTGACCTCAATGGCCACCTTGACTGATCAACTAGGACTTCTGGGTCCAGTTACCGATCCTCTCCTCGGCGAGAACGGCCTGCTCGGCGGGCTGCTCGGGCTCGGCGACCTGCTCGGCGGCGGCGTCGGTGCGGCCGACGACTCGCTGGCCGGTGCGCTGGGCGTCACCGGGACCGGCGGTGTCCTCGCCGACCTGCTTGGTCCCGCCAATCCCGACGGCACCAACGACGTCGTCGGACAGGCGCTCGACGATCTGCTCGGCGATGGGTCGCCCGGCAGCAACCCGCTCAACCCGCTGCTCGGCGGCGGCGAGAACGGGGCGGTCGACGATCTGCTCGACCCGCTGCTCGGTGGAGGCACCAGCCCGCTCGATCCGGTGCTCGATCTGCTGAACCTCGGTGGGACGGAGAGCCCGCTCGATCCGGTGCTCGATCTGCTGAACCTCGGGGGTACGGAGAACCCGCTCAATCCCATTCTCGACCTGCTGAACCCCGGCGGTGGCGAGAACCCGCTCGATCCCGTTCTCGACCTGCTGAACCCCGGCGGCGGCGAGAACCCACTCGATCCCATTCTCGACCTGCTGAACCCGGGCGGCGGCGAGAACCCGCTCGACCCTGTGCTCGACCTGCTGAACCTCGGCGGCGGCACCGACGGCCTGCTTGGCGTTACCGGCACCGATGGTCTCGTCGCAGACCTGCTGGGCCCGGCCAACGACGAGCCCGGCGTGGAGCCCAACGACCCGCTGGGTCAGGCGCTCGACAACACGCTCGGGACCGGCGAGCCGGAAAGCGCGCCGACCGCACCGCTGACCGGTGGCGGCAATGACGGCCTGCTGGGTTCGCTCCTCGATCCGCTGGCCGGTGGCGACGCTTTGCTGGGCGAGTTGGCTGGCGCCGACTCCCCGGTCGAGCAGCTCCTCGAACCGGTGCTCGACGGGCTGGCCGGCGAAGATGGCCTGGTCACAGGGCTGCTCGACGGGCTGGACGGGCCGGACGACACCTCCGACGACACGGTCTTGACGAATACGCTCGAGAACGGCCTCGGCCTGACCGGCAGCGACGGTCTGTTGACCGACCTGCTGGGTCTCGATGTCGTGGGCAATCTCAGCGAGAGCTTGCTCGGCGAAGACAGCATGATCGTCGAGATGCTGAGCGGCCCCGACGAGGGCGACGGGGGTGCGCTCGGCGACATCCTGGACCCCGAGGGCGAACCCGGTGCCCCCGGTGCTCCCGGTGCTCCCGGTCCTGCCGGTGCTCCCGGTCCTGCTGGCCCGTCGGGCCCTGCCGGCCCGCAGGGCCCCAGCGGTGGCGGCGACGACGGCGGCAGCGGCGACAACGGCGACAACGGCGGCCAGGACGAGGAAGAGCAGGGCGGGGACGACGGCGGCCAGTTCGACAGCCTCGCCTAAAGCGATGCCCGGCCCGATCGAATCCTAGGTGCGATTCGATCGGGCCGGTAAGCATCGCTTTAGGACTATCGTCTAGGCTGAGAGCGGTCCGGTCAGAGGAAGCGCGGCGTGGTTCCGCTCGATCGGCGACCGACCTAGGCGACTTCGGCGGCGGCCGGCCCGGCCTTCCGCAGGTTCGTCAGGGGCGAGCCTTGCGCGACCGTGCCGGCGCTCCCTTGGCCGGCTTTGACGGGAGACGGAAATGCACAGCGCTGCGGCGGTCCCGGATCCGGCTGCGCAGGTTCCCTCGAACGGCGGGAGCCCGGCTCGCCGGCTGGCCGCCTCCACGCTCGCCGGTGTCGTGGGGCTCAGCTTCTGCAGCAACATGCTGCTGCTGACGGTTCCCATCTTCATGCTGCAGATCTACGACCGTGTCCTGGCGAGCGGCTCGGTCGAGACCCTCGTCATGCTCGCTCTTCTGGCGGCTGTCATGATCTGCGGCTACGGACTGCTCGACTGGTCGGTTCGCCGGACGCTCGGCGCGCTCGCGATCTCGCTCGAGCGGCTGTTCCTTCCGGTCTCGCTGCGCTACGACCTGGCCGATAGCCAGCAGCGCGCGGCGACCGAGATCAGGCGCCTGCGATCGGTCCTGTCCGGGCCGCGACCGGCCTGGTTCATCGAACTGCTTTGGGTCCCGCTCTTCACCGCCATCCTGTTCTTTGTGCATCCGTTGCTCGGGGTGGTGGCGCTCGCCGGCATCGCGATTCTTCTGGTCCTGACGGTGTTGACCGACCGCAACGTCAGCCGGGCCAGCAGCGAACTCGAGGCCACCGCGAGCCGGAGCAACGGGGTCTGGCGCGCCCTGATCGCCGACCGCGCGGCAATTCTTTCGGGTCTCGACGGGCGCGACCGGCTCTCGTCCTACGAGGACTACGCCGCCGAGACGCTGGAGCGGCAGAGGGGCGTGAACCGCATCCAGGCCATGTCGGTTTCGACCGCGCGCAGCGTCCGCCAACTTCTGCAGATAGCGCTTCTTGCGCTCGGCGCTTGGCTGGCGCTGCAGGGCGCGATCTCGGCCGGCGCCATCGTCGCCGCGTCGATCCTGATGACCCGGGCGCTCGCGCCGGTGGAGAACAGCCTGGCCTCTTGGCGGTCCGTGCGCCGCGCCTGGGAGGCCTTCCGCTACCTCGACTCCCTGGTTGTCGCGCCGATCGGCCTCGTCCAGCCACGCCAGACGGGCCAGTGGAGACTGCGCGTCGACAAGCTCTTCTACCGCGTTCCGGGACGCGAGGACTGGCTGCTGCGCAATCTCGGGTTCGAACTCGCTCCGGGCGACCTGCTCGTCGTCGCCGGAATGGTGGGCAGCGGCAAGACCAGCCTGCTCGAGCTGATCGCAGGGGTGCGCGCGCCCACCCTCGGTTCCGTCGACTTCGCGGTGGAGGGCGGCGGAGGAGCCTGGCCCGGCGTCGGTTTCGTCGGCCAGGAACCCACCATCTACCCGGGGACCCTCGCCGAGAACATCGCCGGTGTGCGCGGGGCCGACTCGGCGCTCTGCCGCCATGCGCTGGAGCAGGCCGGTGTCGCCGACCTGATCGAGAACGCCGGCCTTACGCTCGACAGCGAGGTCGGCGAGCCCACGCGGCTGTCGCGCGGCCAGCGCCAGGCCATCGGCCTCGCCCGCGCCTTCTATCGCGAACCGCCGGTGCTCGTTCTCGACGAGCCGACCGCGCCGCTCGATGCGCGCAACGAGATTGCCGTCGCCCACGCCATCGCCGACCTGCGCACGCGCGGCGCCATCGTCGTCGCGGCGACGCATTCGGACCGTATCGCTGGCCTCGCCAGCAAGCTGCTGCTGCTGCAGCCCGGCGGAGAGCACGAGTTCTTCTCCGGCTGGAAGCAGTTGCGCACACGGCTGTCGTCCCGCTCGGGCGCGGCGGCCAAGACCGCATCGGCCAAGGAACTGGCGGCGGCTCCAGCCGGGGAGTGAGGGCAGGTATGCTCGTGGCACGACACGCAGGTGCGGCACCGACCTGCCGCCGGATGACCCGCGTCGAGGTGAGCGTACCGAAGACGCCGGCCTACCGCTGGGATCCGCACATCTCCGCCGCGCTCTACTTCGGCGCCGCGGCAATTCTTGTGCTGCTCGGCCTGATCTTGGCCTGGAGCGCCTTGGCGCCGCTGCACAGCGCGGTGGTCGGCGACGGCCGCCTGATCGCAGAGGGCGACCGGCGGGCCGTCCAGGCGCCGGCGCCGGGGATCGTCTCGTCAATCCTGGTCGGCGACGGCGACCTGGTCGAACCCGGCCAGGCGCTGGTCAGAATGGATCCGGCCGCACAGAAGGCGCTCTGGCAGGAGCGGCTCGGTACGTACTACGGTGTCCTGCTCGAAGTCCATCGGCTGCGCGCGGAGGCGGCTGGCCTCCAAGGGCTCGAGCCGCCCGCGTTCCTGGCTGAGCCTGGGCTGCCGGCTTCGGTCGGCGCCATCTTCGCCGAACAGCAATCCCTTTTCGAGCGCCGGAAGGTCGCGCATCGGCTCTCGCTCGCGGAGAGCGAGCAGGAGGTGGCGCGTCTGACCGCCGGCCTCGATCGCGAGCGGACCCGAAGAGTCAGCAAGAACCAGCAAGCCGCCCTGGTCGAGGACGAGCTGGTGGGCTTGCGCGAGCTCTACGCCAAGGGACTGACGCCGCGCTCGCGCGTGCTGGAGCTGGAGCGGCTCCGGCTTGCCCTGCTCTCCGACCGCGACGAGGCCGCCGCGTCGATCAAGGAGTTGCAGAAGCAGATCGAGGTGCAGGAACTGGCCGTGGAGCGCCTCGAGGCCGAGCGCGAGAAGGAGATCGCCAACCGCCTGACCGACCTGACCCAGCAGGCCGACGCGTTGCGCGAGGCCTTGGTCGAGGCTCAGTCGGCGCTGAGCCGGACCACGCTCGTCGCGCCGCTGCGTGGGCGGGTCATGAACCTCGCGGTGTCGGTCGAAGGGGCCGTGGTCGCCAGCGGCGACACCCTGCTCGAGGTGGTGCCGGCCGACGAAGGTCTGGTGGCGGAAGCGCTCGTGCCCGCGCGCGACGCCGATCAGCTTGCGCTCGGCCAGCGGGTCGTGCTGCGCGTGCTGTCGCAGCCGGCGCACGAGGCCGAGCGGCTGGAGGGAGTCTTGACCTACGTCGACGCCGACGCCCAGAGCGTCGACGGTGCGCCCGACCGGATGCGGATCCAGGCCAGCTTCGTGGCGCGTGACGGGCTGGCGCAGCGTCTGCGCGCCGGGCTGCCGGTGTCGGTCTTCGTGGAAACCCAGCCGCGCAGCCTGTTGTCGTACCTGCTGTCGCCTCTGCTCGACTTCGTCGCGCGATCCTTGCGCGAGGAATAGGGCATGGCCGAGCGGGACATCATCGTCTTCTCGCCAGCCGGCGGCGCGGCGCCGGAGGCGGGCGGCGCGGGCCGCTCCCGCCTGTTCCGTGGCGTCGCTCTGGTATGCCTCGGGATCGGCGTCGCGGCCATCGGATTCGAGGTCTCGGCCCTGCGCGAGACGATCCAACCGTCGACGGAAGCGCCGTCGCCGCCGGCCGCCCGGCACGAGCCGGCGGTTCCGACCGAGCCGGCTGCCGTCGACTCGTTGGCTGTACGGGACGTGCCGCCGCCGAGCCTCGCCACACTGCCGACGATTCAGGATATGGCGACGGCGGCGACAGAGCGGCGGCTGGGGACCGACGGGCGGCCCGTGCCGCCGTTGCCGCCCCGTCGACCCGACCGGCCGTGCTGCGAAACGGCAGAGCGCCCCCTGACCGAGATCCGGCAGGTCGCGTTCGGCCGACCGGACCGCAGCTTTGCCCTTCGGCTCGGCGCACGGGAAAGCGAAAGCGCGGCTCTTACGGCGGTTCCGCGTGCGGCGCCGGATGATGCGCGCGCCGTCTCGCCGGCTCTGCGCGTGTCGCCCGTCCTGCCGCCCCTGCCGCCGCGCCGCCCGCAGCGCGGCGGGACCGGCGTGCAGCCCGACTCCACAGCGAAGTCCGCGTCGCCGTCGATCGCGGACGATGCCGGGACCGACGGCAGGCTCCTGGGCGAGTGGCAGAGCGCCGCCCTGCCGACGACATCGCCGGTTGGCGCCGCTGCGCCGGTGCGCCGCCTGAATCTTTCGCTGAACTCCACGGATCCGACCGTTCGCCAGATCAGCCTTCTGAACTTCGTTTCGATGCGGCCCGCGGAAGTGCCCGGCCCGCTGCCGCCGCGGGTGGCCGATGGGCTCGTTCAGAGGGACCGGGAGATCGGCGAGGAACTGGCGGCGGCGTTCGTCGAGATCTTCCGTGCACTGAACGACCCGGCGCTGGCCGCAATCGGCGAGCCCCAGGTGGTGCTCGAACGGATCGGCGCCCGCGCCCTCGAGCGGACCGCGCTCGACCTGACCGAACGCGCGCTTTCCGCTCCGGCGGCGCTGGAAGCGGCCTTAGGGGAGAGCACCGCAGCCTTCGAGAGCGCCCTCGCCGCGGCCGGGCTCCAGCGCGACGACCCGGTGGCCCGGGCGTTGCGCGCCGCCCATGCGCAACGCAGCGACGGAGCCTTCGCGTTCGGCCAGAACGTGGTCTCCCGCCAGGCCGACTACCTGATGGCGGTGGCCGAACTCGCCGGCGCCCTGGATCGGCATGCTCCGGCGATCGAGGCGGGCTCCGAGCGCATGCGGTATGGCAGCCAGCAGGCGCGCGCCGAGGTGGTCGCCCTGGCACGCACGGTCGACGAGGCCGACGCGGCCCTGGAGCGCTATGTCCCGGCAGTCCGCTCCCTTGCCCCCGACTTTCACAATGCAATCCCCTGGTCTTCGGCGGCCGGGTCGCTGCAGTCGAGCGCGCCGAGCAACGCCCGCTAGGCGTCAGCCGCCCGAGGGGGCAGGAATTTCGGACGAGAGGGTTTTCGTTTCGAGTCTTTGGGAGTGGTTGCCATGTCGTCGCTGCGTCCGATCTGGTGGAAGCGGGAGATCCGGCCGCCCGAGGAGGTACGCCCAGCGCCGAGCGAGCCTGGCCTGGCCGAGCGACTGATCGGCCGCCAGGTCCGCATGCTTGGCGACACCGACTTGGACTCCCGGCGCCTCTGGACGATTTCGGAACTGAAGACGCTGGGCGACAACCTGCCTTATGCGATCCTGCGCCATCGCGGCGACAAGAAGGCGATCGCCCTGTCCGCGGTGATGGACGCGCGGATCTACGAGATTCTTTAGCACAGGGAACCACTCCTGCGCCGGCGGGCCGGCCGTCGCTGCGGCTGCCGATCAGGGCGGCCGTGCTCTCCTATGCATTGGTTGAGGCGGGCTAGCGTTGCCCAGAGGCTGCGGTCGACGTCCGCCGGTTACCCGGAATTAAGACAATTCGCCGCACATTTGCCGCTCGGTGTATCCATCTTTTCCCGGAGAGCGACGCGTGTTCAGGGGTCTGCTCGGCGGCTGGGACGGCCAGGACAAGCCCAAACGCCCGCCCAACCGCGAAATCGTCTACGAAGTCCTGGCGATGGGCGAGGAGGGATGCTGGGTCATAGACCAGGTCTTCGACGAGGAGGAGACCGCGCTCGCTCGCGCCGACGAGATGCTGGGCGAAAAGAGCGTCCGACAAGTGCAGGTCGTGCGCGAGCGCAGCTCGAAGCGCGGGCCGCGCCTGACCGCGGTCGTCTACGAGCGCAGCCAGACCGGCCGGCCGGGCAAGCCGCCGGTCACGTTGGCGGCGCCGGCGGCCGGCGAAGCCTGGTGCGCGACGCTCCCCGATCTCTTCGCCGACGACAGCCGCCGGATGATCGGGCGGTTGCTGCGTAATTTCCTGGACCGCCATCAGGCGACGCCGATCGAGTTGCTGTGCGACTACCGCCTGTATCGCAAGCTCGACGCAGAGGGTTCCTTGGCCTCGGCGGCGATCCAGCGCATGGCCACGCTGCAGGCCGAACGCCGCGGCCTGGACGTCGGCGGGCGCACCCGCGAACTGGAAAAGCTGGTCGCCGAGGCGGTGAAGCTGGCGCGCGCGCACGGTGCCGAGCGGCGGCGGCCGCGGCTGCGCGCCGAAGACGGCGCGCACGGCGGGCTGCCGGCGCTGCGCCAGGCGGCGCGGCGCTTCGCGTCCGACCCTTTCAAGCAGCTCTATGCGGTGCAGGCGGCGGTCGCCGAGGCGCTGCGGCAGATCCCCAACGTCACCGGAAAGCTCGAGCGCGTGCTCGAGCTGCTGCCCGAGACCCCAGCAGGTGCCGAGTTGGCCGACCTGGCGCTGGTCGACGGGTTGCTGGCCGACTGCCTGGGCTGCGCCCAGACCACCCAGGATCTGCTCGGCCGCCAGCCCGACCTGGGTGCGGCGCTGACCCACCTGGCCCGCCTCGTCACCTGCCGTAGCGACGGGCCGCCGCCGGACGCACCAGCCTTCTTCAGCACCGTGGAGACTTTGATCGGCACTCACGGCCTGCCGGCGTCGCGTGCCGTGCTGCTGGACCGGCTTCTGCGCGAACTGGGCGGCGACCGGCCGCTGTCGCGCGAGGACGCGACGGTCCAGCGCAAGCTGCTGAAGGCGATCGCCGCGCTGCTGATGACTCCGGACGGGACTTTGCTCGGCGGCGGCGCCGCCGCCGACGCCTTCGGACGGCGCGCGCGCAACCTGGGCCTGCGCAACGGCTTCGTCGACCTGGCCTTCCGCAGCGAGGCGCCGCTCGAGCGCTTGCAGCAGGTCTTGGAGGCCGACGAGAAGTTCCGGGCGGAGGATGCCAAGCTCTGCCTCGCCACCTACGCCGTCGAATTGAGCGAGAACGTCAGCGGCGCCTCCGCCGCCTGCCTTGCGTTGGCGCAAGGCTTTGCCGCCAGTCGGCTGCCGGAAGGCACCCGCCGGAAGGTCGTGGAACGCCTGAATGCCGCTGCCGATGCGTCGGCCCCCGGCGCCGCGGAATAGGACACGCCATGCAGAAATCCCCGCAAGAGATCGTCGGCATCCTGGAATTGCACGAGCGCTGGTTGGACAAGGCGCCCGGCGGACGCCGGGCAGACCTGACCTTCCAGAACCTCTCCAGCCTCAGCGCACCCAACATCCGGATCCGCCAGGCCAAGCTGACGGGCTGCAACTTGTCCTACGCGCGGCTGCGCGGCGGCGACTTTCGGGGCTGCGATCTCTTCTCGGCGAACCTGCAGGGCGCCGACCTGCGCCAGAGCGATCTCCGTAACGCCGACATGCGCGGTATCCGGCTGACCAAGGCGAACCTGACGGGTGCGCGGCTTGACGATGCCAATCTCAGCGCCGGCGCCCTGCTCGGGCCCGGCGAGAACGGCAACGTCAGCTTCGTCGGCTCTGAGATGGGGCACGTCGAACTCGGCGGGGCTAATCTGGCGCGCGCCAATCTGGCCGACGCCAACCTCGCCCATGCCGTCTTCACCGACGCCGATCTGGCCGACGCCGACCTGTCGGGCGCCAGGCTGGTTGGGGCCGACCTTCAGGGCAGCAACCTGCGCGGCGCCGATCTCAGGCGGGTCGATCTGAGCGATGCCAACCTGTTGCAGGCCGACCTTTCGAATTCGGACCTGACCGGCGCGCAGGTCGACGGTGCCAGCTTCGAGGGCTGCGACCTGACCGGGGCCAAGCTGGAGGGCGTCGACTTCTCGCGCTCGGTGCTCGACGACGCCAAGATCGCCCTCGACATCTCGACCCTCGACGAGGACCTGCAGACGCTGATCCGCAATCACGAGGTCTGGGCCGACACCATGGGGGCGTCGGGCGCGCGGGCCAACCTGAGCGGACGCAATCTCAGCCGCATCAACTTTGCCGGCATCGATCTCAGCGGCGCCTGCCTGTCCGGCGCCCTGCTCGTCGGTGCCGTCTTCCGCGGCGCGCGTCTGGCGATGACCGACTTCTCCGGGGCCATGCTGGCCGAGAGCGACTTCACCGAAGCCGTGCTCGACGGCGCCATCTTCTCCCAGGCCAATCTCTCGAAGTCGGCCCTGGTCGGGGCGCAGCTCGGGCAGATCGAGCTGCGGGGTCGCGACGGCGTGCCCACCGGCCGCTTCTGGCCATGCAACCTGGCCGGCTGCGACCTGCGTCAGGCCGACCTGTCGCGGGCCCGTCTGCGCGGGGCCAACCTCAGCGAGAGCAATCTGAGCGACGCCGACCTCTCGGGCGCCTTGCTGGTCGATGCCAACCTGATCGGCGCGGTGCTGGAGGGCGCGACCTTCGAGGGCGCCGACCTGACCGACGCCATGCTCGACGACGACTCGGGCGTCGCGGCCTCGGCCGGCTGAGGCCGCTACTCCACCCGCCGGACGTTCTCCAGGCGCAGGTTGTTGAAGGCCAGCGAGATGCGCTCGCCGGGCCCGGCGTAGGGGTGCACCCAATGGCACAGCCAGCTCGGGAAGACCAGCAGTCCGCCGGCCTTCGGCGGCAGCGCGAAGACGTTGCCGAACAGCGCGCCGCCCTCGCGCTCGACCGCATCGCAGAGCCGGTCGATGTCCGGCACGCCCCAATCCACCAGCTCGGCGCGCGCGTACCCGCCGCCGGCATTTGAGTGCGCGACCCTGCCGCCGCGCCCCCGAATCGGCCGCCCATGCGACAGGCGCGGGCCGTGGGTCCGCCGCGGCCCTGGTCGCCAGGTGCGGCCGGCCTCAGCTCGCAGAGCGGATGCGGTCGAGGAACTGGTCGATTCGCTCGCCGAGCTGGGCGGAACTCTGGCGCAGCATCTCGCTCTTGGTGCTGACGCCGCTGGAGCCCTCAAGGACGGCTTGCGCCGCGCCTTGCACTTTCTCGATGTTCTCCGAGACGGCGGTTGCCGAGTTCGCCGCCATACCGGCGTTCTCCGAGATGTTGGCAGTGACGGTCTTCTGCTGGTCCATGGCCCCGGCGATGGCGGTGGAGATCGCGCCGATCTCGTCGACCACCTTGGTGATCTGCGCCATGGCTTCGATCGCTGTCGTGCTGACTCCTTGCATCTCGGAGATTCGCTTGGCGATCTGGTCGGTCGCACCGGCGGCCTGGCTGGCCAGGTTCTTGACCTCGCCGGCGACCACGGCGAAGCCTTTGCCGGCCTCCCCGGCGCGGGCGGCCTCGATGGTGGCGTTTAGGGCCAGGAGGTTGACCTGCTCGGCGATGCCGGAGATCACTTCGGTCACCTCGCCGATCTGTTGCGCCGCCAAGTCCAGGCGCTTCATGTCGCCGTTCGCGCGTTCCGCCACGCGCCCGGCGTCCTGGACGATCTGCGAGGCCTTCGAGGTCTGCCCGGCGATCTCCAGGATCGAGGCCGACATCTCCTCGGAGGCGCTGGCGACCGTCTGCACGTTCTCGGTGGCCGAGCCGGAGGACTTGCTGACCTCCCGCGCGCAAGTGGAGGCGGCTTCCGCTGACCTGTTCATGGTCGTCGAAGCTTCGCCGATGGCGTCGGCGGCCGCCTGCACCTCCCGCACGGTGCTGCGGACATGGGCCTCGAACTCCTCGGCCAGCCGCACGGTCTCGGTGACGATGTTCCAGGTCAGCATCGGGCCGGCGTAGCGGCCGTCCCTGTCGTAGATGGCGGCGATGCGCAGCTCCAGCCATTCGTCGCCGAGCTGGATCTTGGCGTTCCAGGGCAGGTTCTTCGGGTCCCGCAGGATGCGCCGCTGGTGTTCCGGGTTCTTGTGGAAGATGTCGATCGACTCGCCTTCCAGTTCGTCCACCTTGCGGGGCAGCAGGTGCTCCAGCCGCTTGAGGGTGGTGCGGGTCGAGCGGTTCATGTACGTGATCCGGAAGTTCTCCGGCTCGCACAGCATGATGTTGGCGCTGAGGTTCTCCAGCATCTCGCTCCGGCGGTGCGTCTCGGCCAGGCTCTTCTCGAACGCGAACACCGCCTTCCACAGGCGCCCGATCTCGTTGTCGCCGAGGTCGCGGCGAACCTCGGCGATTGGCACACCGCGCGCCACGCTGTCGAGCGCCATCGCGATATGCCGGAGACGGCCCGCAAGCAGACGGCCGAACACCACGCCAAGTACCGCGGCCACGGTGGCCAGGACTCCGACCTCGATCGTCACCATCTCCATGAGGGACGCCGCCTTTGGCGCCGGCAGGTCCTGGGCGGCCCGGTGAACGGTAAACAGCATGACGGCAGAGAACAGCAGGACACCTGCGACAAGCGTCGCGGGAATCACCAGGGTGTACGGAAGCCTGCGCATGGCGAACTCTCCCCGTTGGCGGCCGGAACGGCGGCGGACACCCTTAACTGTATCCAGATCCGTAAAAGACTCATGAATTGAGGCGAATTGAACAGAATTCACATGAGAAAATCGTTCTATATCCAATCCGGCTTTGTTTGCCGAGATTGGGTTTTGTCTGCCTGCCGTGGCCTGGGCGCGGCCCGGCCACTCCAACGCGACATCGGATAGCTGGGCGCTGCGAGCCTCTTGGAGGCGAGCGTGGAATCGCCGTTTCGGCCAAGGCCGCTACCCCACCCGCCGGACGCTCTCCAGGCGGAGGTTGAAGGCCAGCGAGATGCGCGCGCCGGGCCCGGCGTAGGGATGTACCCAGTGGCGCAGCCAGCTCGGGAAGACCAGCAGTCCACCCGCCCGTGGCGGTAGCGCGAAGACGTTGCCGAACAGCGCGCCGCCTTGGGTCGGCAGGCGCACCGGCTTGTCGGGATCGATGCCCGGCGGGTCGCCGGCCCCCAGGGCGCCGCGCGGGTCGACGAACTCGATCCAGCCTGACTGCGGCGGCGCGTCCGGGTCGCTTTGCCCGGCTTCCACGTAGTAGACAGCGGACAGGTGCCAGTCCGGGTGGTCGTGGATCTTGTTGTAGTTGCCGCGCCGCGAGACGTTGGCCCAGGCCTGCCGCACGACCTGGGCCTCCAGACGCGGCGCGTGGGCCATGGCGGCGGCGAGCGCGAGGGCGGCACGCTCGACCGCGTCGTAGAGCCGATCGATCTCCGGTACGCCCCAGTCCAGCAGGTCGGCGCGCGAGTGCCAGCCGCCGGCGTTCGAGCGGGCGACGCTGCCGCCTTGCGCCAGATCGGCCGCCTCGCGCTCCAGGATCGCCGCCTCGATGGCCGGATTGAGCTCCGCTGCGTCCGGCACCGCGAACTGGCCGACCGGCGTGGCGAAGACCGGCATCAGGCTGCCGCTGCCGCGCCGGGGTTGCGCTGCGGCGCCCTCGGTTCGGTTCGGCGTGCGGGCGGTGTCTTGCGCGTCGGTCATGGCGGCACGGGCTCTGCGAACGGATGGGATCACCGCACGATTCCCGCCCGCGCCCCGCCGGTCAAGCCGTCGCAGACGGCTGCGGCAGGCGCACCCTCGCGATGGTGCCTCCGCCCAACCGGCTTTCCAGTTCCAGCACGCCGCCGTGCGCCTCGACGATCGCCTTCGACAGCGGCAGACCGAGGCCGGTGCCCTCGTGCGCGCGTGCCAGTCGGGCATCGGCCTGGACGAAAGGTTCGAAGACACGCTCCAGCAGCGTCGGCGGGATACCCGGTCCCCGGTCGCTGACCTCCAGGCGGAGCCGGAGGTCGGGGTCGAGCGCGCACGTGACGGCGATGTCGCAGGTCTCCGGCGAGAACTTCAGTGCGTTGGAAAGCAGGTTCAGCAGCACCTGGCGGACCTTGCGCCGGTCGAGACGCCACGTCTGCCTGTCGGCAAGCTGGATGTCGACGGCGACGCACCGGTCGCCCGCCTGGTCGGCGACGAACCGCCGCGCCTCCTCGACCAAGGCCGCAACCTCGGTCTCCACCAGTTCGAGCGGCATGGTGCCGCCCTGGAAGTTGGCGTAGTCGAGGATGTCGTTGATCGTGCCGAGCAGGCGCCGCGCGCTGCACAGAACGTCGCTCATGTAGTCGGCGTACTTGGGGTTACCGATCGGCCCGAAGGCCTCGGTCTGGATCAGCTCGGAAAAGCCGATGATGGCGTTCAGCGGCGTGCGCAGTTCGTGGCTCATCATCGCCAAGAACTCCGACTTGGCGCGGTCGGACGCCTGGGCCGCCTCGAGCGCTGCGGAGAGCTCGCGGTTCTTCGCCTCCAGTCGGTGCAATGCGCTTGAGAGCTGCGCCTGGAAGGCTTCGGCGTCCGTCTGGGCCAGCACCCGGGCGGTCACGTCGGTGGCCGAACCCAGGAAGCCCAGGAAGGCGTCGGTATGCCGGTCATAGAGAGGGATCGCGTTGATTTCGAGGTAGCGCCCGCCGCCGGCGTCTTCGTCGCTCAGCCAGAGGCAGCGCCGCAGCGGTGCCCGCTGACGCCGCCGCGGGGGCCGCACGCGCGGATGGTCGGGGTGGGCGACGAAGCGGCCCGCGTCCCACAGGTGGCGGCCGAGCAACCGCTCCGGCTGCAGGGCCTCGCCATGGCGGCTGCGCGCATCGAAGCTCGCGATCAGGCCGTCGGCGTCGGTCGAGAAGATGTAGTCGGAGACCACGCTGAGCAGCTGTTCCGAGCGGTCGGCCGCGCTGCGGTTGCGCTCCGCCCAGCGCTGCTCGCCTGTCACCTCCTCGAAGCGGCCGCCGACGTAGGTCTGGCCGAACAGCTCGAGCGGACGCAGGCGCAGGCGGAAGTGCCGACGCTCGGCGCCGCTGCCGAGCAGCCGGTCGCAGCGCACGCCCTCCGGCTTGCGGGCGGCGCGCCGGCAGTCTCCCGCCGGCAGGCGGTCCGGCAGGGTCTCCCCGGCCGCCTCGAAGACGCGTTGAAGCGCGCTGCCGACGCAGATCACCCGCCCCTCGGCGTCGGCGATCAGAGCCGTGCCCATGGCCTCGACGATCGCGTTCAGCAGGCTCGCCAAGGCGCCTCCGCCGATCTCCTTAGGCGGCGGCGAAGGCTCGCCGTGGCGGGGCGCGACTGCGGTCATTCGGCGGAGGTCATTCGGCCGCGCTGGCGGGCGCCAGCGCGTCGGCGACAAGCGGGCCGGAGACGTAGTTGGCGCCGTTCTCGTAGGCCCAGTCGGCTTGAGCCGTGTCTTCGATGCCCTCGACGACCGTCTCGACGTTCACGCGGTGGGCGATTTCCAGCAGCTTGCGCGCGATGACCCCATAGAGGGGGTCGCTGGGCGCGCTCGCCGTCAGGCTCGCATCCAGGAACAGGAAATCCGGACGCAGGCGCGGCAGCAGGTCGAAGGCGGTCAGCCCCGAGCCGACGCCGGCCAGGGCGACGCGGAAGCCGTGACGGCGGTAGAACTCGAGAATGCGTTCCAAGTGGCCGGGGTCGTCCTCCGGCTCGGGCGCGAAAATCGTGAAGATCAGGGAGTCGGCCGGCATGCCGTGGTCCTCGGCCGCCTGGACCGAGGTCTGCAGGCAGAATTCCGGATCGTAGATGGTCGCGGGGGAGAAGGGGATGAAGACCGGGTAGTCGAGGGCGACCCGGCTCGCCCGGCCGATCGCCGAGATGCGCCCCGTGCGGTCGACCGGGGCTAGCATGCCCGCGCGCTTGGCGGTCTGCAGCAGGTCGCGGAACGGCACCAGCGCGCCCTGCGCGTCGCGACCGTGGTAGGCCGCCTCGTAGCCGAAAGTCTCGCCCAAGTCGTCGGCGAAGGCGATGCGTGCGAGGCCGACCTCCAGCCGGCCCTCTTCGACCGCTCCGATCAACCAGCGGGCCCCGCGCAGCGCCAGGAACTGCTCCAGCGAGCGCACCGCACGCAGGTCGCGCGGGTAAGGTTTGGGCGAGGCGCCGGCGTTTCCGCCTTCCTCTTCCGGGCACTCCAGGATCAGGGTGTCGCGGCGTTCTGCGGCGGTCAGCGCCTGCGCCCCTGCATTCAGGTGCTTCAAGGCCGCGCCCGCATCGGCGGCGAAAGCGATCGCGCCGCTTTCCGCCCGCCGCTCCGGCTCGGCGCCGGCCGTCTCCAGGGCGCGCCGCAGCTTGTTTTCGGAATGGCCGGGCGGCGCCCAAAGGAAGTAGCTTTGCCGGCCGGACGCGAGCGCTGGGGCTTGACCGCAGATCGGACAGGTCATGGTGCGAGAGGCTTTCGTCTTGTGGCGTGGGCCGCCGACTTACCTGGGCGCGGACGTTGCTTCGACCAGCCTGAAAAATTGGTTAACCTATCCCTTGCGCGCAGTCGCAGTGCCGGGGTAAGGGCGCCACGCGTGCGGGACGGGCGGTCTCGCTGCAGACACGCGAAATCTCGTATAGGCTCAGACCGGGACGCGGACAGGCAAGGCTGAGGAGACGCTGCAGATGCTCGATGTCGCCGAGAAGAGCGTACGGGGGGCCGACGAAACGGCCGCGCCGACGCGCGAGTCGATCTACCAGCCCGAGCAGGCGGGCCTGGAGTTCCCCGAAGTGCCGGTCTTCGACACGCCGGCCGCGGAGCGCCAGCACCGCAAGGAGCGTCTGGTCGCCGCCTGCCGCGCCTTCCACCTGCACGGCTTCGACTACGGCTTCGCCGGCCACATCTCGGTGCGCGATCCCGAGCACCCAAACCTCTACTGGACCAACCCCATGGCGGTGCACTTCAACCAGGTGAAGGTCTCCAACCTGGTGCTGGCCGACCACGAGGGGCGGGTCGTCGAGGGGCGCCACGCGGTCAACCGCGCCGGCTTTATCCTGCACGCGGCGATCCACGAGGAGAACCCGGAGATCGTCGCCGTCTGCCACGCCCACACGGTCTACGGCACGGCCTATGCCGCGCTGGGCGAGCCGCTGGCGCCGATCAGCCAGGACGCCTGCGCCTTCTGGAACGACCACCAGGTGGTCACCGACAGCGCCGGCAAGGTCACCGTGATGGAAGGCCAGGGCAACCCGCTCGCCGCCGCCTTCGCCGAGGTGCGGGCGGTGATCCACCAGAACCACGGCCTGCTGACCGCCAGCCGCCACTCGGTCGACGACGCCGCCTTCTGGTTCATCGCGCTGGAGCGCTGCTGCCAGCAGGCGCTGGCGGTCAAGGCCACCGGCGTCGCCCCGAAGCTGGTCGGCGAGGAAGACGCCCGGCACAGCCGCGAGCATGTCGGCAACGACTTCATCGGCTGGCTGCACTTCCAGACCATCTGGAACGACCTTCAGGCCACCCAACCGGATATGTTCGAGTAGCGCCGCGGACGCGGGAGCGCGGCGCGCCTATTGCGCGAACCGAACATCGAAGACAGAGGTCTCGCCCTGCGTGAGCAGGTAGAGCGATTTCACGTCCGAAAGAGCAAGATCGCTTTCCCGACGTGGCTCTAGTTCTACCGTCGAACCGCCTGAATCGATCGGCCTGCGGTCGAAGAACGCATTGGCCAAGGATACGGTAACGGGCTCGCGCAGGTCGTTAATCAGCTTGAGCGTCACGCTGACGTCGTCCAAGTCGACGGTCGCCATCATGTTGACGCGGCGAAGCCCGGCGACGAGTCGCTCGATGCGTGCCGGATCCGCAGACATCCCGACCGAGTAGGTCATATGGTCCTGCGCCGCAGGTGTCACCAGGACTGCGAGTGTCTCCTCAGGAGCGCGTGTCGCTCGCATTGGGATCTCGGCCGCGAATATCACCGCGTCTTCCATCGCGCCCGGACGCTCGATGCAAGCCTCCAGCCGCGCATTTGCGACATACTGGGTAAGCAAAGGCACGAACTCTTCCATTTTCTGGCAGGTATCAGGCTCGGACGCGCCCGGCGCGTAGGTTGTCAGCGTGACCGGGACCAGGAGTTCGCCCGCTGCGGCCTCGCGAAGGTCGCGCACGTAAAGTGTCGTCTCGGCGTCGACTTTGCACGCCGCGAGGATGCCAAGCATGGCCCCGAAAGTGAGCAGACGCCAGATGGCCCTTACCGGTCTCGCCGCCAAGCCTCAGCCTCCAACAACCCTATCGCGAATACAACTACTGTTATGATATCTCGCTGAAGACGGCATCACAAGGCGCGCCACTCCCACATGCCGCGACAGGGTCGGTCGGTGCGTCAGTAGACCCGTCGCAGTCCATCACCGCCGCCTTGCCGCCCTTCCGGCTTTCCGGCATGGTGCGCGCCGTCTCTGATCTTCGTTTTCCTGGTGACATTCTCCTTGGGGACCTCCATGAGCGACTACGACGTGATCGTCATCGGCGGCGGGCCGGGCGGCTACGTTTGCGCCATCCGGGCGGCGCAGCTCGGCCTCAAGACGGCCTGCGTGGAGTCGCGCGCGACGCTGGGCGGCACCTGCCTGAACGTCGGCTGCATCCCCTCCAAGGCGCTGCTGCAGGCCAGCGAGAAGTTCGAGGAGGCGAACCACGCCTTCAAGGACTTCGGCATACAGGTCTCCGGCGTGAAGCTCGACCTCAAGGGCATGCTCGGCCACAAGGACAAGGTGGTCGAGTCCAACGTCAAGGGCGTCGAGTTCCTGTTCAAGAAGAACAAGATCGACTGGCTGAAGGGGCGCGGCGAGCTGCAGGGCGGCGGCACCGTCGCGGTCAAGGGCGACAAGGACACCAAGACCTACGGCGCCAAGGCCATCGTCATCGCCACCGGCTCGACCCACGTCGACCTGCCGGGCCTGGAGATCGACGAGAAGAAGATCGTCAGCTCCACCGGCGCGCTGGAGCTGACCAAGGTGCCCAAGCACCTGGTGGTGGTGGGCGGCGGCTACATCGGGCTGGAGATGGGATCGGTCTGGCAGCGCCTGGGCGCCGAGGTGACGGTGGTCGAGTTCCTCGACCGCATCGTGCCCACCATGGACGGCGAGATCGGCAAGCAGTTCCAGAGGATCCTCGGCAAGCAGGGCATGACCTTCAAGCTGGGCACCAAGGTGACCGGCGCGAAGACGACCAAGACGGGCGTCACCCTGACCGTCGAGCCCGCGAAAGGCGGCGAGGCGGAGGAGATCAAGGCCGACGTCGTGCTGGTCGCCATCGGCCGCAAGCCCTTCACCGAGGGCCTGGGCCTGGAGGCGGCCGGTGTCGAGACCGACGCCAAGGGCCGCATCGCCACCGACGGCCACTGGCAGACCAGCGCCGCGGGCGTCTATGCCATCGGCGACGTGATCGCCGGCCCGATGCTGGCGCACAAGGCCGAGGAGGAGGGCGTGGCCGTCGCCGAGCGGATCGCCGGCAAGCCGGGCCACGTCAACTACGCGACCGTGCCCGGCATCGTCTACACCTGGCCGGAGGTCGCCAGCGTCGGCCCGACCGAGGAGGAGCTGAAGGACCAGGGAGTCGACTACCGCGTCGGCAAGTTCCCCTTCACCGCCAACGGCCGCGCGCGCGCCGCCGGCATGACCGACGGCTTCGTCAAGATCCTGGCCGACGCGCGCAGCGACCGCATCCTCGCCGCCCACATCATCGGGCCGGAGGCCGGCACCCTGATCCACGAGGTGGTGGTGGCGATGGAGTTCGGCGGCTCGGCCGAGGACCTGGCCCGCGCCTTCCACGGCCACCCGACCCTGAACGAGGCGGTCAAGGAAGCCGCCCTCGCCGTCGACGGCCGGACGCTGCACATCTAGCGCGCGCGGCGCGCGGCTCAGCAGCAGCTACGACCGTGCAACTGCACCGGCGGACAGGGCACGTCGCCGTAGGAGCAGAAGACGCAGCAGTCGCCGGGCGCCGGCCGGAGCAGCGTGCTGCAGCCCTTGCAGTCGTAGAAGAACTGGCAGGCGTCGGTCGGCATGGTCTCGGTCTCGACGTGCGCGCAGCGCGGACAGGTCAGGGTCGATCGAAGCTGGGGGACGGCGGCCTCGGACATGGCGGCAGCTCAGATCTGCACCGGCTCGGCATCCTCGTGGCCCTTGAGGACGAAGCGGCGGCCGCAGTAGGGGCAGTCGATCTTGCCGTTGCCCTCCATGTTCAGCCAGACGCGCGGGTGCCCCAGCGGCCCGTCGCCGCCGTCGCAGGAGACGACCTCCTCGTCGACGTGGAAGATCTCGGTCGGCTGCATCGGCTCAATCGGGCTCCCGGTTCGCGGTGGCGCCGGCGGACAACGCGGCGGCTGCGCGCGCGGCCGTGAAGCTATACCCTGGCCGAAGCGCGGCCATCAACGCCCGACCATGCGACGCCGACCCCGCCGCACGCGCGCAACAGTGTTTTCGCACCGCAAGACTGGCAATTCTGGGCGCGGCCCTCTAGGTAAGCGCCGTCATGCCGAAGGATCAGCCGCAGCTCATGCCCGCCGCCCATCCCGCCGCCGCCGCCTCCGGGGAGTCCCTGCCGGTCAACGCCGTCGAGGTCAGCGGCCTGGGCAAGGTCTACAAGGGCTCGGGCCGGACCGCCGCCAAGCGCGCGCTGGACGACGTCGGCCTGGAAATCCCGCGCGGCAGCCTGTTCGGCCTGCTGGGGCCCAACGGCGCCGGCAAGTCGACGCTGATCAACATCCTGGCCGGCCTGGTCACCAAGACCGAGGGCACGGCGAAGATCTGGGGCTACGACATCGACCGCCAGACGCGCCAGGCGCGCGCGGCGATCGGCGTGGTGCCGCAGGAACTCAATATCGACCCCTTCTTCACCCCGCGCGAGCTGCTGGAGCTGCAGGCCGGCCTCTACGGCGTGCCGCCGCGCGAGCGCAAGACGATGGAGATCCTGGACATCCTCGGCTTGGCCGACAAGGCGGAGGCCTACACCCGCACCCTGTCCGGCGGGATGCGCCGCCGCCTGATGGTCGCCAAGGCGATGGTGCACAACCCGCCCGTCCTGGTGCTCGACGAGCCGACCGCCGGCGTCGATATCGAGCTGCGCCAGCAGCTCTGGGGCCGGGTGCGCGACCTCAACGCCTTGGGCACAACCATCCTCCTGACCACCCACTACCTGGAGGAGGCGGAGGAGCTGTGCGACGAGATCGCGATCATCAACCACGGCCGGGTGATCGCCTGCGAGCCGACGCCGACCCTGCTGCGCCGGCTCGACAGCAAGGAGCTGCAAGTCCACCTGTGCCAGCCGCTCGAGCGCGTGCCCGAGGCGCTGCAGCCCTTCGAGCCGGAGCTTTCGGGCGACCATCTGGTGTTCCGCTACCGCACGAGCCAGAGCCCGGTCGCCGACATCCTCGACGCCCTGAGCCGCTCCGGCGTGCGGGTGCAGGACATCCGCACTGAGGAAGCCGACCTCGAAGACATCTTCCTGCAGCTCACCCGCGGTGCCCACCGGCAGTCCATGGGAGCGGGTGTCACACCGTCCGACGCCCCGCTCGACAAGGCACGGGCGTGACGTGCATGGGGTGACGAAAGCCGGCTTCGCCGGCTGCCTTCGTGCTTCGACCAGTTCTGCATGAAGGCGCGGAGATGGCGCACCAGACCTACACCTTCACCCTGAGCCGCGGCCGCAGGCCGCGAGTCGAAGGGCGTGCTCAGCGTCTCGCCGGAAGCATCGCGGCCAGCCTTCTTCTGCTGCTGCTCGCGGCCTGCGCGCAGCTCGCCCCGCCCGGGCCCGGCCCGACCGAGCCGCGGCTGGAGCTGGCGGCGACGGATGCCGGCCGCTTCGTCACCCTGGACGGTCTGGAGCTGCCGTTGCGCCGCTGGGCGCCGAACCCGCGCGACCCCGAGGCGGCGATCCTCGCCCTGCACGGCTTCAACGACCATGCCGGCGGCTTCGCCGACCCGGCGGCCGCCTGGGCGGCGCTGGGCATCGCCGTCTATGCCTACGACCAGCGCGGTTTCGGGGCGGCGCCGCACCGTGGGCTGTGGCCGGGCGTCCAAGCGATGACCGCCGATCTGCGCGATGCCGCCGCACTGCTGCGGCGGCGACATCCGGGCGTCCCGCTCTACCTGCTCGGCGAGTCTATGGGCGGCGCCGTCCTGCTGGCCGCCGCCGGGCAGCCGGAGCCGCTGGCCGCCGACGGGCTGATCCTTTCGGCGCCGGCGGTCTGGGCGCGCGACACTCAGCCCTGGTATCAACGCGCCGCCCTCTGGTTCGGGCGGAGCTTCTTTCCTTGGGCGACACCCTCCGGCCGCGGCCTCGACATCCGCGCCTCCGACAACGTCGCCGCGCTGATCGCGCTCGGCCGCGATCCGCTGGTGATTAAGGAAACGCGCATCGACGCCATCGCTGGCCTGGTCGACCTGATGGACGCCGCCCTGGCCGCGGCACCGCGCGTGGAGATGCCGCTATTGCTGCTGTACGGCGCCAACGACGAGCTGGTGCCCAAGGCGCCGACATTGCGGCTGTGGCGGGATCTGCCCGGCGGCCCGGGGCAGCGTCTCGCTTACTACCAGGAGGGGTGGCACCTGCTGTTCCGCGACCTGCAGGCGGCGGTACCGACCTCCGACGTGGCTGCCTGGGTGTTCCGGCCGGGGGCGCCGCTGCCCTCGCGCGCCGACCGCCGGGCAGGCAAGCGCCTGGCCGCCGCCGCGCTGGAGGCGGAGGCGACCGAATGAGGGCGATCCGACAGGCCACGGGCCGGGACACGACGAAGCTGGTGGCGCTCGGCGCCATCTGGGGCTCCGCCTTTCTCTGCATCGAGGTGGCGCTGGAGTCCTTCAGCCCGCTGGCGATCGCCGGGTTGCGCGTCGTGCTGGCCGCCGCCCTGCTGCTCGGCGTCGCCTTCGCCGCCGGCCTGAAGCTGCCGCGCAGCCGCGGCGACTGGGCGCTGCTGGCCCTGCTCGGGTTGACCAACGCGGCGCTGCCCTTCGTGCTGATCTCCTGGGGGCAGCAGGCGATCACGGCCGGGACGGCGGCGATCCTGATGGGCATGGGCCCCTTCGTCGCCCTGAGCCTGAACCACCTCTTCACCGCCGACGACCGCCTGACCTGGCCGAAGCTGGCCGGTGTCGCGCTCGGCTTCGCCGGCATGCTGAGCCTCGTCGGCGTCGAGGCGCTGACCGGCGAGCGGGCCAGCCTTCTGGGCCAGCTCGCGGTGCTCGGCGCCTCGGTCTGCTATGCCCTCTCCGGCTTTCTGACGCGCAAGCTTTCGCACCTCGACCCGCGGGTTTCGGCCGGCGGCGTGCTGCTGACCGCCTCGCTCTACCTGCTGCCGGCGATGCTGCTGCTGGAGCGGCCGTGGGAGCTCCGGCCGACGCCCGAGGCACTCTCCGCTCTGATCTTCCTCGGCCTGGTGTCCTCGGGCGTCGCCTACCTGCTGCGCTTCCAGCTCATTCGCGACACCGGCGCCGTCTTCATGAGCCAGGTGAGCTACCTGGTGCCCGTCTTCGGCGTCTTCTGGGCCTGGCTGTTCCTCGCGCAGGTGCCGGAGGAGACCGCCTGGGTTGCGCTCGCCCTGGTTCTGCTCGGCATCAACGTCAGCCGCCTGAAGCGCCGGAAGGTCAAGCCGGCGGAATGACTATTTCCGCGGCGTCGGGCGCCAGTCCGGCGGGGCCAGCTCGAAGCCGGCGAACTCGAAGGCCGGCGCGACGGTGCAGCCGACCAGGGTCCAGGCGCCGAGGCTCTCGGCCGTCTGCCAGGCGTGCGGCGGGACGACGCGCAGTGGGCGCTGGTTCGCCGCCAGGTCGGGGCCGAGGTACTCGGCGCGCGCGTCGTGGCCGTTCTCGCTGATCGTCAGCACCAGCGGCGCGCCGGCATACCAGTGCCACATCTCCACCGCGTCGACCCGGTGCCAGGCGCTGATCTCGCCGGCCTGCAGCAGGAAGTAGATCGCCGTCTTCAGCCCGCGCCCGCCGTCCTCGGCCACGTGGCGGTAGACCTCGACGAAGTGCCCGCCTTCTGGGTGCGGCTGCATCCCAAGGGTCTCGACGATCTTTTCGGGCGTCAGGTGCTGCATCCGGCCTGCCTTGGCGTTCGCCGGCTCCGCCGGCGGGCCCGGCCTTGCGGCCCGAGCCAATTGTGCTGCCTTCGAGACGGGCGCTATCGCGCCCGCCTCAGGATGAGGGCAGATTTCGACTTGATGCCTCATCCAGAGGAGCCGACTGGAGGTCGGCGTCTCGAGGGACGAGGCTAGCCGCCGTCAGGCGGCTATCGGCTCTGCCCCTAGAACCTATCCTTCCGTCCGCGCACCTCGGCGAAGACCTCGACCGGATCGGCGCCGGACAGGCCGAGCTGGGCGGCGAGATCGGGGGCGTCGGCACGCAGGAAGGGGTTGGTCGCCAGCTCCTCGCCCAGGGTCGAGGGCACGGTCGGCGTGCCGGCCGCGCGCAGGCGGTCGATCTCTTCCGCGCGCGCCTTGAGGCGGTCGTTGGCGGCGTCGACCGACAGGGCGAAGCGGGCGTTGGCCTGGGTGTACTCGTGGGCGCAGTAGACCTTCGCCGTCTTCGGCAGGCGTTTCAGCTTCGACAGCGAGTCCCACATCTGCGCCGGCGCGCCCTCGAACAGCCGTCCGCAGCCGAGCGCGAAGAGCGTGTCGCCGCAGAACAGCGCGTCGCTCTCAGCGAACCAGTAGGCGATGTGGCCGCGGGTGTGGCCTGGCACGAAGAAGACCTCGGCCTCCGCCTCGCCCATGGTGTAGCGGTCGCCCTCGTCGACCTCGACGTCGATACCGGGGATGCGGTCGCGGTCGGCCTTCGGCCCGACGATGGTGCAGCCGGTCGCCTGCTTGATCTCCAGGTTGCCGCCGGTGTGGTCGCCGTGGTGGTGGGTGTTGAGGATGTGGGTGATGCGCCAGCCGAGCCGCTCGGCCTCGGCCAGCACCGGTTCGGCGACGGCGGGATCGACCACCCCCGTCGCCCCCGTCGCGCGGCAGCGCGCCAGGTAGACGTAGTTGTCGTTGAGCACCGGGATCTGGTGCACCTCCAGTCGGGACATCGCGCAGTGCCTCATCGCTTCCTAGATGTATGCTCGTGTCGCGCCGGCAAAGCTAACACCGGCCGGCGAGCGGTCAAACCGACTGCGGCCCAATTGCGGATCGACTTGGGGGCTGGTGCCGCCGCCATGTGGCAGGACGTGATCGAGCTGCGCGCCTTCTACGAGACGCGCACCGGGCAGGTGGCGCGTCACCTGCTGCGCCGGGCCGTGCGCTCGATGTGGCCGGACGTGCGCGGCCAGGCGATCCTCGGCCTCGGCTTCGCCAGCCCCTACCTGCGCCAGTTCCGCAGCGAGGCCGAGCGGGTGATCGCCTTCATGCCGGCGGCGCAGGGGGTGATGCACTGGCCGCCGGAGGGGCCGTATCTCGCCGCCCTGGTCGACGAGACCGAGCTGCCGCTGCAGGACTACTCGGTCGACCGGGTGCTGCTGGTGCACGGCGTCGAGAACTCGGACTACCTCAAGCACATGCTGGGCGAGGTCTGGCGGGTGCTCACCGGGCAGGGTCGCCTTTTGGTTGTGGTGCCGAACCGGCGCGGCATCTGGGCCCGCTTCGAGCGGACGCCCTTCGGCCACGGCCACCCCTACAGTCCGAGCCAGATCGAGCGGCTGCTCAAGGACAACCTCTTCGTGCCTCAGCGTACGGAGCACGCGCTCTTCATTCCGCCGACCCGATCGGCGGCGTTGCTGCGTTCGGCCCCCGCCTGGGAGCGCGTCGGCCAGCGCTGGTTCCCGCAGATCTGCGGCGTCAACCTGATCGAGGCGAGCAAGCAGCTCTATGCGCCGACACCCTTGCGCGCCGCCGAGCGCCGCCGCCGCGGCGTCCTGGCCGGCTTCCCGCAGGTCGCGCCCAGTCCGGTGCGGCGGGCACAGCTTCCGGAAGCCGGCTAGCTGAACTGGCCGCCCAGGAACTCCTTGGTGCGGCCGTGTTGCGGGGCCTCGAAGATCTGCCGCGTCTCGCCCACCTCGACCACCTCGCCGAGGTAGAGGAAGGCGGTGCGATCGGCGACGCGCTGGGCCTGCTCCATGTTGTGGGTGACGATGACGATGCAGAAGTCTTCGGCGAGCTCGCGGACCAGCTCCTCGATGGTGGCCGACGCCTTGGGGTCCAGCGCGCTGGTCGGCTCGTCCATCAGCACCAAGTCCGGCCGGTTGGCGATGGCGCGGGAGATGCACAGGCGCTGCTGCTGGCCGCCGGACAGGGAGGTGCCGGCCTGGTTCAACTTGTCCTTCACCTCGTCCCACAGGCCGGTGCGCTGCAGGCTCTCCTCGACGATACGCGCCAGCTCCGCGCGGTCCTTGTAGAAGCCGTGGATACGCGGGCCGAAGGCAATGTTGTCGAAGATTGACTTGGGGAAGGGGTTGGGCGCCTGGCTCACCATACCGACGCGCGCACGCACCTTGGCGGGGTCGACGCGCGGGGCGTATATGTCATCGCCTTCCAACAGGACTTCGCCGGTAACCCGGGCACCGGGAATGGGGTCGTTCATCCGGTTGAGGCAGCGCAGCAGGGTGGACTTGCCGCAGCCGGACGGCCCCATCAGCGCCAGCACCTCGCGCGGGTGCACCTTCAGGTCCGCCGACTTGACGGCCTGGAACTCATGGAAAAAGACGTCGACGCCGCGCACCGACATCTTCTCGGCCGTGCCACTGCCGTGGTCTTTCGATTCGCCAGGCATCACCACCTCTTCTGCAGTCGGTTGCGCAGGAAGACCGCGAGCGCGTTCAGGCAGACCATGATCGCCAGCAGCACCAGGATGGCCGCCGCCGTCTTCTCCATGAAGGCGCGCTCGGGGCTGGTCGACCAGAGATAGATCTGCACCGGCAGCGGCGCGGCGGGATCGCTCAGGCCCGCGGGCGTGTCCGGGATGAAGGCGACCATGCCGATCATCAACAGCGGCGCCGTCTCGCCCAGGGCCTGGGCCAGTCCGATGATGGTGCCGGTCAGGATGCCGGGCATGGCGTTGGGCAGGACCACTCGTGCCGTGACCTGCATTTTCGAGGCGCCGAGCTGCAGCGCCGCGGTGCGCAGGGAATCGGGGACGGCGGCGATGGCGGCGCGCGCGGCGATGATGATGATCGGCAGCGTCATCAGCGCAAGGGTGAGGCCGCCGACCAGGATCGAGGAGCGCGGCAGCTCGGCGAAGCGGATGAAGAGCGCTAGGCCCAGCAGCCCCATGACGATGGAGGGTACGGCCGCCAGGTTGCGGATGTTGAGGTCGACCAGCTCCATCAGCCGGGTCTTGGGCGCGAACTCCTCCAGGTATATGGCGGCGGCCACGCCCAGCGGGATGGCCACCGCGAAGGTGGTCAGCAGCATCAGCACCGAGCCGACGACGGCGGCCTTGATGCCGACGATCTCCGGCTCGCGCGAGGCGGTGCGGGTGAAGAAGTCCCAGTTGAAGGCGGTGCGCAGCAGACCCTCGGCCTGCAGGCGGTCGATCCAGGCGAGCTGTCGGTCGCTCAGAAGGCGGTCGGATGCGGGAACGTCGCGTGGCGCTCTGCCCTTGACGATCTGGCCGACCTCGTCGCCGGCCGGGACCCAGACGACGACACGGCCCCGACCCAGCCAGTCGGGGCTGGCCAACAGCTTGCGGCCGACCTCGCGTGCCGCCGACGTGCTGAGCAAGGCGTCGCGCGCCCGCTCGGCCTGGCGGTCCTGCGGGTCGCCGAGCACGCGCGTCACCGCGTCGGAGACCAGGGCACGGAAGTTGGCGTCCTCCACTGCTGCGGCCGGCGACTTGCCCTCCTGCGGCTGCAGCTCGCCGCTCGAGAAGTCCATCGGCAGGCCGACCTGAACCTGCTGGAAGCCGCTCCAGCCCAGCCAGGCGATGCTGCCGAGCAAGACCAGCAGCGCGGTCACGGCGAGGACGATCCCCGAGCCGCTGATCCACTTCAGCCGGCTCTGCCGCCGCCGGCGCCGTGCCATGCGCCGGTCGAACCGCTGTGTGGTGTAGAGCGAGCCGGTGGTCTGGTCGATCTCACTCATAGTCTTCCTGGTAGCGTTTGAGGACCTGGAGGCCGAGGAAGTTCAGCGCGAAGGTGAGAACGAAGAGCGTCAGGGCCAGGCTGAAGGCCGAGAGCGTGAAGGGACTGTCGAAGGGCTGGTCGCCGGTCAGCGCTGTGGTGATCTGCACGGTGATCGTCGTCACCCCCTGCAGCGGATTGAAGGTCAAGTTGGCGTAGAGCCCAGCAGCCATGACGACGATCATCGTCTCGCCGAGCGCTCGGCTGACCGCCAGCACGATGGCGCTGAGCAGGCCCGGCGAGGCGGCCGGCAGTACCACCTTCAGGATCGTCTCGCCTTGGGTGGCGCCGAGGGTATAGGCGCCGTCGCGCAGGCGCTGCGGCACTGCATCGAAGGCGTCGTCGGACAGGGAGGAGACGAAGGGGATGATCATCACCCCCATCACCACGCCGGCCGCCAGCGCCGATTGGTGACTGGTATCGAAGCCCAAGACCTGGCCCAAGTCGGCGACCACCGGAGCGACCAGGATAGCGGCGAAGAAGCCGTAGACCACGGTCGGCACGCCGGCCAGGATCTCCAGCACCGGCTTGGCCACCGCGCGCACGCGCTGCGGCGCGAACTCCGACATGTAGATGGCGGAGAGGATGCCGACCGGCACTGCCACCGCCATGGCGATCAGGGTGATCAGCAGGCTGCCGAGCAATACGGGGACGAGGCCGAACTGCAGGTCTCGGGCCCCCTGCTCGAGCCCGCTGTCCGGCGCCCAGGAGAGCCCGAAGAAGAACTCGTGTGGCGCCACCATGGTGAAAAAGCGCACCGCCTCGCCGGTCAGGGCTGCGACGATGGCGATGGTGATGATGGTGGCGATGGCGGCGCACAGGAACAGCAACCCGCGCAGGATCGCCTCGCTGTGCTGGCGCGCGCGCAGGCGCGGTCGCACGACCCGCAGCGCCAGCCCGCCGCCGGCCAGGGCCAGCGCGAAGGTGGCGAGGGCGATGACGCGCTCGGCCCAGATCTGCAACTGCACGAGTCGATCGGCCAGCGCTTGCTCCTGTGCGCTGACCTCGCCGAAGACCTGGCCGCCCGCGGCGATGGCGGCGATGCGGCCGAACACCAGGCTGGGCGGCTCGCCCTGCAACATCTCGGCTGGGATCCGCCGCTGCAGAATCCAGGCGATCAGCGAGCCGTCGAAAAGCAGGGCGGCGAGCAGGAAGCCCGCGGCCGGCAGGCTCGCGCAGAGGCCGACGAAAAGGGCGTACTGGCTGGGTTTCGCCTCGGCCGCCCGTGGGTCGTCGGCGACGAAGCTCCGTCCGCGCCGGTAGGCCAAGTGGCTGCTGCCGACCCCGGCGACCAGAGCTGCGGACGCACCGTACTCGATCATGCTGTCTCAGGCCTCTTGCCGACACCCTCGCGACGACGCTACGCCCCCTCAACTCGCGCATGGGCCGGGTTGCTCCACCGATTTTTGTGAAGTTTTGGAGTAGGTCGTCCGAGCGCGGCAGGTCAGGCCGGCGACGACGCTGGGGCTCACAAGACGTCGCTCTCCCGCGTCTAGTCGGCGAGACGTTGCCGGCCTCGATCGCACGATCGAGCGGCAGGCCCGACGGTCCTCAGGACGGAAAGCGACGCGCGATGCAGCAGCCCCACAGGCAAAACCCCTTCGGCGCCATGGCCGGCCTGCCGAACCTCGGTCTCCAGGCGCCGCCGCAGCAGCCGCCCAGCCAGGCGGCGGCGCAGGCGCCGCGCCCCGCGGCGGGCGATGCGCAGGGGACAGGGCAAAGCATGCCGGGCCAAAACGCCCAGGGCCAGTCGACCGACGACCCCGCCTTCCTCGAGTCGGTGCAGAAGTCGCTGGAGACCGGCGCGGCCGATCCGGAGGTGGTGCGGCTCGAACGCCGCATCAACGAGATGACGCGCAACGGCCAGGCCGGCCCCGAGCTGATGGCGGTCAAGCGCCAGCTCTTCGACCGCTACTACCCGGCGATGGTCGAACGCGGCGCGCGCCTGAGCCACGAGCAGTACGCCCGCGACGTCTTCTTCGAGGTCTACAACGTGCGGCTGATCGCCCTGGCCGGGGAACTGGGGCTGGACCACTCGCCGCAGGTGCTGCTGGCCCACCTGCTGCTCGCCGGCGTCTACGAGGAGCGCGCGGAGTACGCCCAGGCCGAGCAGCACCTGGTTGCCGTGCGCGACCTGCTGCAGTCGGGGCGCATCAACCTCAACGGCCTCGGCCCGCAGGTGAACCGCCAGATCGCGGCGGCGATCGAGAGCGTCGTCACCCGTCTGTAGAACCGCCGGCTCGATCGGGCAGTCGCCGCGTCGCCCGGCCCTGGACGGCCAGCTTGTCCAGACTCCTGGCGTCCAGGCGCGGGCTGAGCAGCAGGGCTGCGGGCTGGCTCAGCACAGCGAAGAGCGCGGCCAGGCCCTGGGGCGTGCCGAGCGGCGCCGTCAGCAGCCAGCGCGGCGACGCCTCCTCGCCTGCCTGCGCCTTCAGCAGAGCCGCATCGGCCCAGACGGCCGCCTGCGCCACCGGGCCGGCCGCGGTGAGCAGCGGGCCGGACCAGGCTCCGGCCGGGTCGGGCGCGGGGCCCTGTAAGGACTCCAAACGGGCGAAACGCGGATCGTCCGGGAGATTCGCGAGGCCGCCGCCGCGCAGCAGCGGGAACAGCAGGTTGCGCGGAAACGGCAGTTCCGCCGCGAAGCGGGCGATGCGCACCTGCGCCGCCGGCATCGCCGGCAGCAGGCGCATCAGCTTGTCCAGCACCGTGCCGATGTCGAGCGTGACCGCCAGGTCCGGGGCATGACGGCCGATCAGCTCTTCCAGCGCGTCGGGGGCGGCGCGCGGGTCGACCAGCAGTGGCTGGCGGCCGGCGGCCAGGACGGCCAGCAGCGTGACGACCCAGGTCGGCGTGTTGGGCAGGAAGAGCAGCACCGGGTGCGCCGAGTCGCCGAGCGTTTTCAGGCCGCCGGCCAGGGGGGCGGCGGCGGCCAACAGGCGTGCGCCCGGGATGGCCTGGCCGAGGAAGTCGAGGCGGCCCAGCGCCGCTCCCTCGCTCCGCAACAGCGGCGCCAGCAGCGGGCTCAGACCTCCGCCTCCTCCGCGTCGTCGTCCTCCGCGCGGCTGCGGCGGGCCGGCGCCTCAGGCGCCCAGCCCGGCACGGTCAGGCGCACCACCCCCTTGACCGGCTTGTGCGGGTCCAGCCGCTTGCCGCGGTGCAGGATGTCGAGGCGCCCCTGGCGCGCCAGGTGCAGGGCCTGCTGGCGCACCGCCGGCAGGTAGCGCCGCCAGAGGTCGCTGGGGTCGCTCTTCTTGCGGCGCGGCTCGGCGAAGGCGCGTGCCGCCTCGCTCGGGCAGATCGACTTGCCGGCGCCGCGCTCGGCGACCAGCGCCAGCAGAGTCTCGGCCACCGGGTCCAGCGTCTCGTCGGTGTCGCGTTCGCTCATGCGCCTGGTGGTAGCACGCAGCCGGCGCACTGTCATGCCGCGGCGGTGGACGGGCTTCGCAGCGGATCAGTAGACTGCGTTCCATGCTGGAGGGGATCAACGCACTGCTGGCCGCCACGGTCGTCTTCGTCGGGGGGCACTTCTTCCTGTCGAGCCTGCCCGTGCGCGCCTGGATCGGCGAGCGGATCGGCGCCGGCGGCTTCCGCGGGCTTTACAGCTTGGTGGCCGGCGGCGGGCTGCTGTGGATGCTGATCGCCTACGGGCGGGCGCCCTACATGGAAGTCTGGCCTCCGGTGCCGGCGCTCGCCTGGGTGGCGCTGCTCGCCATGCCGCTCGCCTTCGTCTTGGTGGTGTGCGGCATGACCACCAAGAGCCCGACGGCGGTCGGCGGCGAGGCGCTGGTCGACCAGCCCAACGTGCCGATCCCGGGCATCCTGCGCGTCACCCGACATCCGGCGTTGTGGGGCGTGGCGATCTGGGCGGCCAGCCACCTGCTGGTCAACGGCGACGCCGCCAGCCTGATCTTCATGGGCGGCTTCCTGGTGCTTTCGCTGGGCGGCATGCAGCACATCGACGCGCGCCGGGAGGCGACGCTGGGCAGCGCCTGGGGCCCGATCAAGCTGCGCAGCAGCGCCATTCCCTTCGCCGCCGTGCTGTCGCGCCGCACGACCATGGACTGGCCGGGGATCGGGCTGTGGCGCCCGCTGCTCGGCCTGCTGCTCTACATCGTCTTCCTCGGCGGCCATCTGCACCTCTTCGGCGCCAGCCCCTTCCCGCCAGGGCTGATGTAGCTTCGGCTTGCCTGCCGCGGGGGTGACGCCGGCGATTGGGCATGCTAGCCTGAGATTTCTTCCGCACATCGCGATCTTGACTTGACCGGGAGGAGCCGTATGGCCACTCACGCACAATTGGCTGCGCACTTGATGCGCGGCGCCGCCGAGTTCTTCCGCAACGTCGGCGAACAGAATCCGCAGCTCAAGGCCGAAATGGACCAGAACGCGCAGACCTTCGAGATGGTCGCCGAGCGCGTCGAGACGGATCCCGGCGGCGAGGTCGACATCGGTCAGTTCGAAGGCCAGTCCTGAGGCGCCGGCCCTGGGCCGGCCGCCACGCGATGGTCTAGGTGCCGCGCGACCCGGCGTCGTTCAGCGCCCAGTCGTAGCGGTCGTCGAAAATGCCCTCGGCTTCCGCCAGCCGCTGAGCGAGCGCCGACTGCGCGTGCTGGCTCAGGTGGGCGATCACCCCGGCCTCGCTGTCGCCGAAGTCCTCCTGGAACCACACGTAGATGCTGGAGACGACCAGCCCGCCGTTGCGGAAGTCTGCGCCGCGCGGGTGGTTGACATAGGCGCCGGCGGCACGCGCCAGGACGGCACCAGCGGTCTCGGCCCGGAAGGCCTGCGGCTGCATGTCGGGACAGCCGAGCGCGGCGCAGTTGACGCCGTAGTGGATCAGCGGGTCCTGGTTCCAGACCGGCCGTAGGATGCGGTGCTCGATGTCGTCCAGGCTGAGCGGCGTGCCCTCGACCTCGATCAGTTCGGCGCCCCAGGGCCCCTGGGCGAACAGCCCCGGCGAGATGTCGATGTCGCGGATCGAGTCCACCGGATAGTGGGCCAGCACCGTCTCCACCGTCAGCGCGTTGTAGAGATTGAACCAGTAGGCGAACTGCTCGGGCCGCGTCAGATCGCGCACCGGCACCGCCGACAGCGCCGCGAGGTAGCCCCGCAGGGCCCGCCGGTCGCCGGCGCTCACCGCGCCGTAGGCGAGGCGGGCGATGCCGTCGGTGCCCTGTTGCAGGTAGCGGGCGAGGAACGCGTCCCAGACCGCATGGTCCACCCGGCGCCGGCTCTGCGGCGCATACGGCAGCCAGCGCTCCCACAGCTCTGCCTTGGGCGCGGCGCGGGCCGGCAGCGGCAGGGCGGCCAAGCCGCCCGCGGCGGCGGCGAGGGCCAAAAGGCGGCGTCGGTCCAGCATGCGAGCCGAGTCTCCCTTTATCCGGCGGCGAAGAGCGCGCGGTCGTTCAGCCGCCAGTCGTAGCTATGGCCGCTCCAGCCCTCCAAGCCGCGCAGCAGGGCGGCACGGCGTCCCGTGGCGTAGCGGCGCAGGTGCCGCATGACGGCGCTGCGGCCGTAGCCGAAGTCGTCCGCATACCAGACGTAGAGGCTGGAGATCTGCAGACCCTCAAAGCGCATCTGCAGGGTGCGCGGATGGTTGACGAAGGCGGTGGCCGCCGCCTCCAGCCGGGCCTCGGCATCGCCGGCCGCGAAGGCGCGCGGCTGCAGGTGCGGGCACCCCAGCGCGGCGCAGTTCAGCACGTAGTGCAGGCGCGGGTCGCGCCAGCCCGGGCGCAGGATGCGGTGCTGGATGTCGTCGAGCGAAAGATCGAAGCGCTCCACCGTGACCAGCTTCTCGGCCCAAGGACCGCCGAGGAAGAAGGCGCCGGACAGGTCGACGTCGCGGATCGAGGCGACGGGATAGGCGACGAGCACCTGCTGCAGGACCAGGGCGTTGTAGAGGTTGACCCAGTAGGCGAGCTGCTCCGCACGGCGGTATTGGGTGATCGGCACGCGCGCCAGGCCGGCGACGTAGGCGTCGAGCTCGCCGCGGTGCTCGGCTGTAACGCCGCCGTAGTCGAACAGGCTGTCGGCGCCGAGCGGTCCATCGGAGGTGTGCAGATAGCGCGCGAGCAGCCGCTCCAGCGGCGCGTGGTCGAGGCGCGCCAGGCTGCTCGGATTGTGGATCTCCCAGTGCGGCCAGGGCCGTGGGCGCGGCGCGGCGGCGGCCGGGACCGCAGGCAGGCACGCGGCGCCTGCGAGACCGGCCAGCAGCCGGCGCCGGCTAAGGATTGCGTAGTGCATTTCGGCCGCCATTGCGGCGCTCCCGGGCTGGGGTCTTCGGTCGGCTCACTCCGCGGACATGGTGCGGTCGTGCCCTCACGGCCAAACACCCCTGCGTGAGCCGGAGTCCCGGCCATTGACGAGGGATCTCGCAGCCAAGGCTCTTGTGTCATTTATGCCACACACCATATGCCTGAAGGCGGCCGCGGGGGTGCTGACGCACATCAAGGTCGCCGGATCGCGGGCGCCGCATCTTTGGGTCCGGATCCGTTTCGTCGCAGAGCTTCAGCGATTTTTCCCAGGCATCGTCGTGCGCGGGCTCGGGCAAGAGCCGCGACCGGAGAGGGCAGGACAGAGATGGACTTCGAGAACTACACCGACCGCTCGAAAGGCTTCGTGCAGGCGGCGCAGGGCTTGGCGCTGCGCAGCAACCACCAGCGGCTGACGCCGGAGCACCTGCTGAAGGTGCTGCTGGACGACAAGGAAGGACTGGCCGCCAACCTGATCCGCGCCGCCGGGGGCGACCCCAAGCAGGCGCTGGCGCTGACCGAGGCGGAGCTGAGCAAGCTGCCGAAGGTCGAGGGCGCCGGGGCCGGCCAGGTCTATCTGGCGCCCGAGCTGGCGCGGCTGTTCGAGCAGGCCGAGAAGATCGCCGAGAAGGCGGGCGACAGCTTCGTCACCGCCGAGCGCCTGCTGCTGGCGCTGGCGATGGCCAGCGGCACGCCTTCGGCCAAGGCGCTGAGCGACGCCGGCGTCACCCCGCAGGGCCTGAACCAGGCGATCGAGCAGGTGCGCAAGGGCCGCACGGCCGATTCGGCGAGCGCGGAAGAGGGCTACGACGCGCTGAAGAAGTACGCGCGCGACCTGACCGCCGATGCCCGCGAGGGCAAGCTGGACCCCGTCATCGGCCGCGACGAGGAGATCCGCCGCACCATCCAGGTCCTCGCGCGCCGCACCAAGAACAACCCCGTGCTGATCGGCGAGCCCGGCGTCGGCAAGACGGCCATCGTCGAGGGCCTGGCCCAGCGCATCGTCAACGGCGACGTGCCGGAGGCGCTGCGCAACAAGACCCTGATGTCCCTCGACCTCGGGGCCATGGTCGCCGGCGCCAAGTTCCGCGGCGAGTTCGAGGAGCGCCTGAAGGCGGTGCTGCAGGAGATCGCCGCCGCCGCCGGCGAGATCGTCGTCTTCATCGACGAGCTGCACACCCTGGTCGGCGCCGGCAAGGCGGAAGGCGCGATGGACGCCTCCAACATGCTGAAGCCCGCGCTGGCGCGCGGCGAGCTGCACTGCGTCGGCGCCACAACGCTCGACGAGTACCGCAAGCATGTGGAGAAGGACGCGGCGCTGGCCCGGCGCTTCCAGCCGGTCTTCGTCTCCGAGCCGACGGTCGAGGACACCATCTCGATCCTGCGCGGGCTGAAGGAGAAGTACGAGCTGCACCACGGCGTGCGCATCACCGATGCCGCCATCGTGGCCGCGGCGACCCTGTCGAACCGCTACATCACCGACCGCTTCCTGCCGGACAAGGCGATCGACCTGGTCGACGAGGCCTCCTCGCGCCTGCGCATGGAGGTCGACTCCAAGCCCGAGAACATCGACGAACTGGACCGCAAGATCGTCCAGCTCAAGATCGAGCAGGCGGCCCTGAAGAAGGAATCCGACCAGGCCTCCAAGGACCGGCTGGAGAAGCTGGAGCAGGAGCTGGCCGACCTGGAGCAGCGCTCGGCCGAGCTGACCGCCCAGTGGCAGGCCGAGAAGAACAAGCTGGCCGGCGCCCAGAAGATCAAGGAGCAGCTCGACCAGGCGCGCGGCGAGATGGAGATCGCCCAGCGCGAGGGCCGGCTGGAGCGTGCCGCCGAGCTGCGCTACGGCGTGATTCCCGACCTGGAGAACCGCCTCGGCGAGGCCGAAGCGGCTGAGGACAGTCGCATGCTCAACGAGCGGGTGACCGACGAGCAGGTCGCCTCGGTGGTCTCGCGCTGGACCGGCGTGCCGGTCGACAAGATGCTGGAGGGCGAGCGCGAGAAGCTGCTGCACATGGAGGAGTCCTTGCGCGCCCGCGTGATCGGCCAGGAGGAGGCGGTGGCCGCCGTCTCCCAGGCGGTGCGCCGCGCCCGCGCCGGTCTGCAGGACCCGAACCGGCCGATCGGCTCCTTCCTGTTCCTCGGCCCCACCGGCGTCGGCAAGACCGAGCTGACCAAGGCCCTGGCCAGCTTCCTGTTCGACGACGAGCACGCCCTGGTGCGGCTCGACATGTCCGAGTACATGGAAAAGCACGCGGTCGCGCGCATCATCGGCGCCCCGCCGGGCTACGTCGGCTACGAGGAGGGCGGCGCGCTGACCGAGGCGGTGCGCCGGCGGCCCTACCAGGTGATCCTGTTCGACGAGATCGAAAAGGCCCACCCGGACGTCTTCAACGTGCTGCTGCAGGTGCTCGACGACGGCCGCCTGACCGACGGCCAGGGCCGCACGGTCGACTTCCGCAACACGCTGATCGTGATGACCTCCAACCTGGGCTCCGAGGCGTTGCAGAAGCTCGAGCCGGGGCAGGACAGCACGGCGGTGCGCGAGCAGGTGATGGCGGTTGTGCGCGGCGCCTTCCGGCCGGAGTTCCTCAACCGGCTCGACGAGATGCTGCTGTTCCACCGCCTGACCCGCGAGCAGATGACCGGCATCGTCGACATCCAGCTCGGCCGGCTGGAGAAGCTGCTGGCCGACCGCAAGATCGTGCTGGAGCTGGACGAGGCGGCGAAGCGTTGGCTGGCCGACACCGGCTACGACCCGGTCTACGGCGCCCGGCCGTTGAAGCGCGTGATCCAGCGCGAGCTGCAGAACCCGCTGGCCGAGCAGATCCTCGCCGGCAAGATCGTCGACGGCCAGACGGTCGAGGTGACGGCCAGCCCGCTCGGCCTGCTGATCGGCGGCGAAGCCGCACGCAAGGCGGCGGAGTAACCCGCGTCCCGCGCCGGCCCGAGGCCGCCCAGCCTCCGGCCGGCGTGCGCCGCATCGGAGATTTGCCGCCGCCGGCATCTTGGTTAGGCTCTTGACCCATGGACGGGGGCGAGACCCAGGCGATCTTCGAGCGCGCCCAGGCGAACCTCGCCGCCGGCGAGGCGGCGGCGGCCGAAGCCGATTTCGACCTGCTGCTGCAGCGCAACCCGCAGCACATCGCGGCTCTGCGCGGCCTGGCCGAGGCCTATGCGGCCCAGGGACGCGCGGCGGAGGCCGAGGGCCAGCGCGCACTTGCCGCGGCCCTGGAGGCCGATGCGCTCGCCGCCGGCGGTGTCGACCTGCTGCGCGCCGGCCGCGAGGAGGTCGCCGCGGCGGCCTTCCGCCAGGCCCTGGCGGTCGATCCCGCCTGCCAGAAGGCGCTGAAGGGGCTGGGCGACCTGGCGCGACGGCGCGGCGACTTCCGCGAGGCGGTGCGACGGTATCGGGCGCTGGTGGCGGCCAATCCGCAGATGGTTGTGGCGCAGGCCGCCCTCGGCGCCCTGACAGGACAGCCGCCGCGCGGGCCGCTGCCCCGCCTCACCCTGCCGGTCCCGTTCGTCCACCGGCACGCCTTCCTGCCCCGGGCCCGGCGCGACGAGGCCTTCGCCTACGGCATAGCCCGCCTGGGCGAGATGCAGGAGGCGACCGTGGTCGAGGAGGGCGCCTCCGAGGTGCAGCGCAAGTCGCGCAAGGCCCGCCTGCTCTACGAGCCGCCGGAGATCTGCGCCTGGTTCGTGCCGCAGGTCGAGGCGGCGCTGCCGGAGGTCTGCGCCGCGCTCGGCATCGCCCCTTTCCGGGCGAGCAAGGTCGAGCTGCAGATGACGCTGCACACGGGCGGCGACTTCTACCGGCCGCACCGCGACGTCGCCGGTCCCGAGGAGGCGAAGAGCGAGATCGACAACCGCCGGGTCTCCTTCGTCTACTACATGAGCCGCACGCCGCGACCCTTTGCCGGCGGCGAGCTCAGGCTCTACGACTGCGACGGCGGCACCGAGGGCGCGCAGGTCGACTGGACCGACAGCCGGCACTGGGACGAGCAGCTCTTCAGCCGCATCGCGCCGGACGACAACTCCATCGTCTTCTTCCCCAGCCCGGTGATGCACGAGGTGCGGCCTGTCGAGCTCGCAAGCGACAATCCTGCGGACGGGCGCCTGACCCTGAACGGCTGGGTGCACGGCGCCGATTAGCTCCGCCCGGCGACCTCCGGCGGTGCCAGGTCGAGATCGAGCTGCGTCTCCCCGACGATCTCGTCCAGCGGCACGAAGGGGCCGGAGACGGCGAGCACGCCTTCGGCGCTCGGCTCCGGCGCGTCGCGCACGAACATCCGCAGCACGGCGAAGGCGCCGAGGCCGAGTAGCGCCACCCCCAGGAACCCGAACAACCCGCCGGGGCCGAAGAGGTCCATCGCTAGCGAGGCAACCGGCGCCGCCACGGCCGAGCCGAGCGAGAAGGTCAGAATCAGCGTCGCCGCGGCCGGCACGATGGAGGTCTCGGGCAGGCGGTCGTTCACGTAGGCGATGACGATGGGATAAAGCGGCATGGCGCCGATGCCGGCGACCGCGGCCGCCAGCGCGAGCACGGGCAACGTAACCGTCGCCTGCATCAGCGCGGCGACCGCCAGGGCGCCGGCACCCAGGGCGACGGCCGCAAGCGCGATCACCCGCCGCCGGTCGAGCCGGTCGGACAGCCAGCCGAGCGGATACTGCGCCAAGGCGCCGGCGGCCAGCGCGGCGGTGACGAAGACTGCGGCGCCGGCGTCGCTGAGACCGGCGCGCCCGGCGAAGACCGCGCCGAGGCCGAGGAAGGCGCCCTGCACGAAACCGGTGCCGAGACAGCCGACGAAGCCGAGCGGCGTTTCGCGGTAGAGGCGGACGATGGAGTAGCGATCGATGCCGCTACCGTCGCCGGAGACCAGCGGCGGGCTGAAGCGGGTCAGCGTCACCGGCACCAGCGCCAGCGACATCAGCATCGAGGCGACGACGAAGAGCAGCAGGCCCTCGACCGCGCCGAGCGCGCCGAACAGCGGGCCGACGGCATAGCCGGAGATCGCGCAGATGCTGGCGATCGCCAGGACGCGTCCGCGCACCGACCGGGTGGCGCGGGCGTTCAGCCAGCTCTCGGCGCAGGTGGCCAGCCCGGCGAAGGCCAGGCCGGTGACGAAGCGCAGCAGGATCCAGAAGAGGGACTCGCTCCACAGCCCGTGCGCCAGCACCGTCACGGAGACGATCGAGGACATGGCGGCGAAGGTACGGATGTGGCCGATCCGCTCGACCACGGCCGGCGCACGCAGGGACCCCAGCCCGTAGCCGACGTAGTAGGCCGCCGTCATGGCGCCGACGACATTGACCGAGAAGCCTTCGGCTTCGGCGCGCAGCCCGAGGATGACGAACTGCAGCGAGTTGCCGGCCAGAAGAAACGTCAGGCTGACGATCAGCGCCGTGACCGAGAGCAGCACGTCGCGCATGGGCCGGATTCCTTCGCCCGCCGGGTCTCAAGTCCGAAGTGGTAGGTCAGACGGGCGCTGCGGGCAATGCGTTCGCCCGGTGCCGCTCGTCGCAACCGCCGAGCGTCGGAACCACAGGTTGACTCGACTCTATCGGAAGCCGCCTAGGGCAGGATTCACGTCACGGGTGGAAGCGGATCCGCTTCCACCCGTGACGATCGCGCTCCAGGCCGGGATGCGCAGGCCCGTGCGTCTCGCTCGGTGCCGGTTTGCAGCAATGTCGTTTGTCCGCCGTCGCCGCTCGTTGCGACCATCCCGCACGCCTCTGGCGGCGGCTGGCAGGTATCTGGCATTCGCCGCGCGAGGGGGCACCGCGGCACGACGAGCGAAAGGGCCAGCTCATGCGCGTTCTGGTTACGGGCAGTTCCGGACATCTCGGCGAGGCGCTGATGCGGCTCCTGCCGCGCCACGGCTTCCAGCCCGTGGGGCTGGACTTGCGACGTTCTGCCTTCACCCACTATGTCGGGGCGCTGCAGGATCGCGCGCTGCTCCGCCGGGCGCTGCAGGGCTGTCGGGCCGTACTGCATGCCGCCACGCTGCACAAGCCGCACATCGCGTCGCACGAGGATCAGGCTTTCGTCGATACCAACGTCACCGGCACCCTCGGCCTGCTCGAGGCGGCCGTGGCGGCTGGCGTCGAACGGCTGGTCTTCACCAGCACCACCAGTGCCTTCGGCGCGGCGCTCGCACCCGGGCCGGGCGAGCCGGCGGCTTGGATCGACGAAGGTGTCGCCTCCGTGCCGAAGAACATCTACGGCGTCACCAAGACGGCGGCGGAGGACCTCTGCGCCCTCTTCGCCGCGCGGCACGCGCTCGCCTGCACGGTTCTGCGGACCTCGCGCTTCTTTCCTGAGGCCGACGACGACGCGGCCGTCCGCGACGCCTACGACGACGTCAACGCCAAGGCCAACGAGTTCCTTTACCGCCGGGTCGACCTGGAGGATGCGGCGATGGCCCACATGGTCGCCCTGCGCCGACCGGAGGGGCCGGGCTTCCGGCGTTACGTCGTCAGCGCGACGACGCCCTTCTCGCGGCAGGACTTGGACCGCTTGCGCCGGGAGCCGGCGCAAGCGGTCGCCGAGCGGTTTCCGGACTTCGCGCGCACCTACCGCCGACTGGGCTTCCGCATGTTCGCGGACATCGACCGTGTCTATGTCAACGCTCTGGCCCGCCGCGAGCTCGGCTGGCGCCCGCGCTACGACTTCGGCGCCGTCCTCGCCCAACTCGAGGCCGGCGCCCCGATCGGCAGCGCCTTGGCGCGGGAGGTGGGGGTGAAGGGCTACCTCCTCGAATCCGCCTTTGCCCGGGCGGGGCAGGCCGGATAGCCGCGACTGGCTGCGGGTGCCCGGCGGTCGGTCTGCCTGCCTGACGGCCTGGTCGTCCGGATCCCCACCCTGCCTCGCGGGCGATCTGGGTAGCGGTCGCCATCCCCTTGCCCAGGCCGCCTCGGCGTCCATCGGAACTCTCCTCCTGCCCGCGTCGTAGACGGAGCAGACGTCACATGAGGAGCGGCGAATGTTTGTCGAGAAAGTCAAGACGGCGGGATTGGCTCACCTCTCCTACCTCGTCGGCGCTGGAGCCGAGGCGGCGGTGGTCGACCCGCGCCGGGACTGCGAGATCTATGTCGAGATCGCGCGAGCGCGTGGCGCGCGGATCACCCACGTCTTCGAGACTCATCGCAACGAGGACCTGGTTTCCGGCGCCGCCCGCCTGGCCGAGATGACCGGGGCACCGGTGCATCACGGGCCAAATCCCGCCGGCCGGGTGCGCTATGCGGACTGCGTGCGGGAGGGCGACTGCTTCCGCTTCGGCAAGCTGCGGCTGGAGGTTCTGGAGACGCCGGGCCACACCGACGACAGCCTCTCCTTCGCGCTCTACGACGAGGGCTTCGGCGAGCAGGCGGTGGCTGTCTTCACGGGCGATGCTCTGTTCATCGGCGACGTCGGACGCACTGATTTCTATCCCGAGCGCGCGGAAGAGGTGGCCGAGCTGCTCTACGACAGCCTCGGCAAGCTGCTGCGCCTCGGCGACCAGACGCTGGTCTATCCGGCCCACGGTGCCGGATCGGTCTGCGGCTCCGGTATGGCGGAGCGCGAGTTCTCCTCGCTCGGCTACGAGCGCGCCAACAATCCGATGCTTCAGTACGCCGACCGTGCTGCCTTCGTTGACGCCAAGCTGCGGGAGCGCCATCGCCAGCCGCCCTATTTCCGCTTGATGGAGCGGCTCAATCTGGAGGGCGCCGGCGCCCCTTCGACGCGTTGGGGACGCGGCCTGGCACCGCCGCCGATCACGCCGAAGGCCCTGGCGGCTCTGCTGCAGGACCGGGCTCCGCCGCGCGTACTCGACGTCCGTGCCGTGGCGGCCTTCTGCGGTGCGCACATTCCGGGCGCAGTCAGCATGCCCGTGGCCATGGTGCCGGCCTTTGCCGGCTGGCTGCTGGAGCCCGATGAGACGCTCGTGCTGGTCGCCGACGACCGCAGTCAGGCGGAGGAGGCCGCGCCGGCGCTGATGCGCATCGGCTACGATCGCCTGGAGGCGGTGCTCGTCGGCATGGAGCCCTGGGCGAGCGCCGGCCTTTCCTTCGCGACCCTGCCCATGGTCTCGGTCAATCAGGTGGCCGATCGCGTCGAGACCCAACAGGGCGGCTGGCGGCTGCTCGACGTTCGCGACGACGACGAGGTGGCGGCCAAGCGGATCGACGGGGCCGCCCACCTCTTCGCCGGCGATGTGCGGCGCCGGCTCGACGAGTTGGAGGCCGGGCAGGCCTACACGGTGATGTGCGGCAGCGGCGTGCGCGCCACCATCGCGGCCTCCGTGCTGCAAGCGAGCGGCATTTCCCAGGTGGACGTCTTCATGGGCTCGATGGCCGCCTGGCAGGCGACGGGCTGAGGCGTCGCCGCCGGCCGGATCGCGGCCGGCAACGCGAGCCGAGACCCAGGTCGAAACGCGCCGGGCCCGCGCACGGCGCGGGCCCGGCTGTCTCGGGCTGTGAGGGAAAGCTACTGCTCGCTGGCGATCTGGGTGGCGCTCGCCAGCCCGGTGCGCAGGCCGTCGATGCGCGCCCGCTCGGCCTGGAAGGCCTCGAGGTCGGCGCCGGCGAGGATCTCGCCGCTCGGCAGCTCGATGCTGCGCGGGTTCACCTGGGCGCCGTCCACCAGCACCTCGTAGTGCAGGTGCGGCCCGGTGGAGCGGCCGGTCGAGCCGACGTAGCCGATCACCTGGCCCTGCGTGACGCGCGTGCCGGCGCGCACGCCCCTGCCGAACTTCGACATGTGGGCGTAGGCCGTCTTGTAGCTCGAGTTGTGGCGGATGCGCACGTAGTTGCCGTAGGCGCCCCAGCGGCCGGCCTTCTCGACCACGCCGTCGCCGGCCGCGTAGATCGGCGTGCCGGTCGGCGCGGCGAAGTCGAGGCCCTTGTGCATCTTGTTGTAGCCGAGGATCGGGTGCTTGCGCATGCCGAAGCCGCTCGACAGGCGGGCACCGTCGACCGGCGTGCGCAGCAGGGTCTTGCGCACGGATTGGCCCTCGGCGTTGAAGAAGTCGGTCACCCCGCTCTGCGGCGTGAAGCGGTAGAGCTGCAGCGGCTTGCCGGAGAGCACCAGCTCGGCGAAGAGGATGTCGCCGGACTTGACGAAGCTACCCGTCTCGTCGCGGTAGCCCTCGAACAGGAGCTGGAAGCGGTCGCCCGGCTGGATGTCGCGCTGGAAGTCGACGTCGAAGCTGAAGGTGCGGATCGTCTCGATCAGAACGCCGTGCGGGACGTCCGCCTCGAGTGCGGCGGCGAACAGCGAGCTGTCGATCTCGCCGGCGGCAAAGCGCGGCTCGGCCTCGAGCTGGCGCTCGATCGCGCGCGCGACGTAGCTGGCTCCCCGCTCGTCCAGCGCCACCTCGACGTCCTGCTCCACCGAGGGGCGCAGCCGGATGGCCATCAGCGCGCGCTCGTCCGCCGGCGCCTGCTTGGCCGCGGCCGGGATCACGCCGGGCGCCTCGACGCCTTCGTTGGCCGGGCTGCGGAAGGTGACGGCGATCTCCTGGCCGACGCGCAGCTTACGCGGGCTGAACACCTGGCTCAGTGCCTCGATTGCCTCGTAGGCCTCGCCGCGCTCGGCGCCGGCACCGATGAGCAGGCCCATCAGGGTGTCGCCGCGCGCCACCGTCAAGCGGCGCTCCTCCACCTGCGGCGCCGCGTGCGTACCGGGCGCGCCGGCCGGCTGCCGATCGCGCAACTGCATGTGATAGGCGCTCACCAGCATGACCTGCGGGATCGCCGGCAGCTCGGCTTCGAAGTCGCGGGCCGGCCGCTGCGCGCTGGTAAGCTCCGGCGCCATGACCGAGGAGCTCGGCGCAGTGACGGGCGGCAGCGTGAGCAGGGCCGCCATGGCGAGGGCGCCGCCGACGGCCACAGCCGCGCGACGCCGAGAGCGAGGATGACTCAAGATCCCTCCGGTGGCCCCTTCGGCCGTCATGATCGCTTTCCCCCCTAGTAGCAACGCCGTCCTTGCCAAGGCGTTAACCTTGTCGGCTCGGTCCCCACGCCCGGCAATGGCGCGGCATGCGTTCCCATGCCGTCTCAGCGCACCGTTCCGCCCCCTTGTAATCGCACATGAATCCGCGTCGTGCAAAGGCGCGAGTGCGAGGGGCGTTGCGGACGGCAGGGACGATGCGGATCCGTCCGGAAGATGTCAATGTCTAGGGTTAAGCCGCCCGTTCGCGCCGAAGACGACCCGGCAAGCGCGGCGGTGGCGCGGCAGCGGCCGTCGCGGCGGCTCGGCTCCGGCATCGGCTAGGTCGGTCCGCGGTCCGGATTTCGGAGAAATTCCAGAACGTTAGCGGCGGTCCGCCGGCGCAGATCCGGGCCATGCGGCGGGTCCGGATCGGCCGCAAGAAAGCTGCAACAAAGGGTTTGACACGGGCCGGCGACCCGCCTATATCACGGCTCCGCAGCGCGCCGGGGGTGTGGACCTCAGCCGCGCTGCTTCTGGTCTGAGGGCCCCGAAAGAGGGGCGCCCGGACAGGCTGTTTGACATTGTTGTTTGCGAGAGCGGAAGGGATGCGCGGGCAGTGGCGTTGTGCGTCTTGGTTTTGGGTCTGGTGGTTTTTTGCCGGGGCCGTATCGAGGCGAGCGCTGCGAAGGTTTTTCGCATGCGTATCCTGGATGTTCGAGTGCGTAGCTCAAGTTACGCGAAGTCGAGCGTTTGGGGCGCGGGGTTCCTGGTTTGGCGGTTCTGGCGGAGACGTCGGTTTGCCGTTGTGCCTTTGGGGCCTTGCGTTTCGAGCTCGAGCGGATCCCTTGGATGAGCCGGGTGCGTTTTGGCGCTGTGGCGGTGCTGGCCGGAAGGCCGGCGTTTTGCTTTGGCGTTTTGGCGTGTTCGGCGAGGTTAATCTGAGAGTTTGATCCTGGCTCAGGATGAACGCTGGCGGTATGCCTAACACATGCAAGTCGAACGCCCCCTTCGGGGGGAGTGGCGCACGGGTGAGTAACGCGTGGGAACCTACCCCGGGGTACGGAATAACCGCTGGAAACGGCGGCTAATACCGTATACGACCGCAAGGTGAAAGATTCATCGCCCTGGGATGGGCCCGCGTCCGATTAGCTAGTTGGTGGGGTAACGGCCCACCAAGGCTGCGATCAGTAGCTGGTCTGAGAGGATGATCAGCCACACTGGAACTGAGACACGGTCCAGACTCTTACGGGAGGCAGCAGTGGGGAATCTTGGACAATGGGCGCAAGCCTGATCCAGCCATGCCGCGTGGGTGAAGAAGGCCTTAGGGTTGTAAAGCCCTTTCAGTCGTGACGATGATGACGGTAGCGACAGAAGAAGCCCCGGCTAACTCCGTGCCAGCAGCCGCGGTAATACGGAGGGGGCAAGCGTTGTTCGGAATTACTGGGCGTAAAGGGCGCGTAGGCGGACGGCCAAGTCAGAGGTGAAAGGCCCGGGCTCAACCTGGGACGTGCCTTTGAAACTGGTTGTCTCGAGTGCGGGAGAGGGTGACGGAATTTCCAGTGGAGCGGTGAAATGCGTAGAGATTGGAAAGAACACCGATGGCGAAGGCGGTCACCTGGCCCGGAACTGACGCTGAGGCGCGAAAGCGTGGGGAGCAAACAGGATTAGATACCCTGGTAGTCCACGCCGTAAACGATGTGCGCTAGCCGTCGGGGGACCTAGTCTCTCGGTGGCGCAGCTAACGCATTAAGCTCACCGCCTGGGGAGTACGGTCGCAAGGTTGAAACTCAAAGGAATTGACGGGGGCCCGCACAAGCGGTGGAGCATGTGGTTTAATTCGATGCAACGCGAAGAACCTTACCAGCCCTTGACATGGGGGTCGCGGGCGCCGGAGACGGCGTCCTTCGGTTCGGCCGGACCCCGCACAGGTGGTGCATGGCTGTCGTCAGCTCGTGTCGTGAGATGTTGGGTTAAGTCCCGCAACGAGCGCAACCCTTGTCCTCAGTTGCCATCGGCTCGGCCGGGCACTCTAAGGAGACTGCCGGTTATAAACCGGAGGAAGGCGGGGATGACGTCAAGTCCTCATGGCCCTTATGGGCTGGGCTACACACGTGCTACAATGGCGGTGACAGAGGGCAGCGAAGGCGCGAGCCGGAGCTAATCTCCAAAAGCCGTCTCAGTTCGGATTGCACTCTGCAACTCGCGTACATGAAGTTGGAATCGCTAGTAATCGCTGGTCAGCTATACAGCGGTGAATTCGTTCCCGGGCCTTGTACACACCGCCCGTCACACCATGGGAGTTGGCTTTACCCGAAGGCGGTGCGCTAACCGCAAGGAGGCAGCCGACCACGGTAAGGTCAGCGACTGGGGTGAAGTCGTAACAAGGTAGCCGTACGGGAACGTGCGGCTGGATCACCTCCTTTCTAAGGATGCCTGCGGCAGCCGGGGTTTGGCCTCGGCTCCGGGCTGTCCTGACACGACGCAAGCAGGCAAGAGCCGCCGGGCCGGGCCCGGGCGCACGCGCCGCTGTCTCCGCATCCCTTTCCTCCTCGCCTCTCGTCCCGCCGCAGGGCGGCGCCGTGCCGCATCGGCCGTGCCGTGCCGCCCGGGTCCGGCCGGGCCTGTAGCTCAGTTGGTCAGAGCGCGCGCTTGATAAGCGTGAGGTCGGAAGTTCAAGTCTTCCCAGGCCCACCAAACGCAGGCGCGCGTCCCCGGCGCCTCTGGAGCCGAGGTCTCTGGAGCCGAGGTCTCTGGAGCCGAGGCTGCGGGGCCGGCGTTTCGGGGCCGTAGCTCAGTTGGGAGAGCGGTAGCTTTGCAAGCTTCAGGTCGCCGGTTCGATCCCGGCCGGCTCCACCAGGTCTGGCGCTGCGGGCGGTTTGGCGCTGCGGGCGCGAGAGGGGCGGTTAGAGGAAGGAGCGGACAGGTTCTCGCAAAGAACGCGACGGATTTGGAGGTCGCGGGGCGCGCCCTCGTGGGGCGGCCGGGGATCTCCGGGCTGTTTGACATTGTGGAAGGTTCGAGAAAAAGACGCGTGGACGCGTGCCGGATGTGTGCGGCGCCCGTTCGGTGGGCGTCGGCGATGCGCGAGCCCTGGTGGGCGCGGGCGGGCCGACGAAAAACCGAAAGGGGGCCGGGTCATGGCCGGGCGTGTCTGCCGAAGCGTTCTGCCTCGGGCGGTTGGCCGGGAGGCGGTCCCTTGTCGGGGGCCGGCTCGCGGCGGGTCGATCGGGGTGGAGCTGGAGAGTTGAGCAAGCGTCTTAAGGGCATTTGGTGGATGCCTCGGTGTCGAGAGGCGAAGAAGGACGTGGCACTCTGCGATAAGCCGCGGGGAGATGAGAGCGATCTTTGATCCGCGGATTTCCGAATGGGGAAACCCGGCCCTTTAGGGTCGACGTGCGGTGAATCCATAGCCGTGCGTGGCGAACCCGGGGAACTGAAACATCTCAGTACCCGGAGGAAAGGACATCAAGCGAGACTCCGTTAGTAGTGGCGAGCGAACGCGGATCAGCCCAGTGGCCGCGAAGAGAGAACCGGAACCGACTGGAACGTCGGGCCAGAGCGGGTGACAGCCCCGTACGGGTCAAGGCTCTTTGCGGTCCTCGAGTAGGGCGGGACACGTGAAATCCTGTCTGAAGATGGGGGGACCACCCTCCAAGGCTAAGTACTCCTCGACGACCGATAGTGAACTAGTACCGTGAGGGAAAGGTGAAAAGAACCCCGAGAGGGGAGTGAAACAGACCCTGAAACCGGATGCCTACAAGCAGTGGGAGGGGGCATGCCTGACGGCGTACCTTTTGTATAATGGGTCAGCGAGTTGGTCTTGCGAGCGAGCTTAAGCCGTTAGGCGTAGGCGCAGCGAAAGCGAGTCTGAACAGGGCGTTCAGTTCGCAGGATCAGACCCGAAACCGGGTGATCTAGCCATGGGCAGGCTGAAGGTGGGGTAACACCCACTGGAGGGCCGAACCCACGTTCGTTGAAAAGAACGGGGATGACCTGTGGTTAGGGGTGAAAGGCCAATCAAACTCGGAGATAGCTGGTTCTCCGCGAAATCTATTTAGGTAGAGCGTCGGGTGTTTCCTCTCGGGGGTAGAGCACTGGATGGGCTAGGGGGGCGCGAGCCTTACCAAACCTAACCAAACTCCGAATACCGAGAAGGTCAGCCCGGCAGACAGTCTCAGGGTGCTAAGGTCCTTGGTCGAGAGGGAAACAGCCCAGACCGCCAGCTAAGGTCCCCAAGTTATGGCTAAGTGGGAAAGGATGTGGGAAGGCCAAGACAACCAGGATGTTGGCTTAGAAGCAGCCATCCTTTAAAGAAAGCGTAATAGCTCACTGGTCTAGACAAGCCGTCCTGCGCCGAAAATGTACCGGGGCTCAAGCCGTACACCGAAGCTGCGGACTCGTTTCGGCGAGTGGTAGCGGAGCGTTGCCTAGGCCCGCGAAGCGGGACCCGCGAGGGCACTTGGAGGTATCGGAAGTGCGAATGCTGACATGAGTAGCGATAAGGAGTGTGAGAAACACTCCCGCCGAAAGTCCAAGGGTTCCTGCGCAAGGCTAATCCGCGCAGGGTGAGCCGGCCCCTAAGCCGAGGGCGAAAGCCGTAGGCGATGGGAACCAGGTTAATAGTCCTGGGCCAGCGGGTGGTGACGGATGCCGTACGTTGTCCGGGCTGATCGGATTGTCCGGGCGGCCAAGGCGTCCCGGGAAACAGCCCCCGCATGCGACCGTACCCGAAACCGACACAGGTGGACTGGTAGAGCATACCAAGGCGCTTGAGAGAACTGCGTTGAAGGAACTCGGCAAAATACCCCCGTAACTTCGGGAGAAGGGGGCCCCGGCCTTGGGCAACCAGGGTCGGGGGGCACAGACCAGGGGGTGGCGACTGTTTACTAAAAACACAGGGCTCTGCGAAGCCGCAAGGCGACGTATAGGGTCTGACGCCTGCCCGGTGCCGGAAGGTTAAGAGGAGGGGTTCACGCTCCGAATCGAAGCCCCGGTAAACGGCGGCCGTAACTATAACGGTCCTAAGGTAGCGAAATTCCTTGTCGGGTAAGTTCCGACCCGCACGAAAGGCGTAACGACTTCCCCACTGTCTCCAACACAGACTCAGTGAAATTGAATTCTCCGTGAAGATGCGGAGTACCTGCGGCTAGACGGAAAGACCCCGTGCACCTTTACTACAGCTTTGCAGTGACGCTAGGACCGGCTTGTGTAGGATAGGTGGGAGGCTTGGAAGCCCGGGCGCCAGCTCGGGTGGAGCCACCCTTGAAATACCACCCTTGCCTGTCTTAGCGCCTAACCGAGGCCCGTGATCCGGGTCCGGGACCCTGCATGGTGGGTAGTTTGACTGGGGCGGTCGCCTCCCAAAGAGTAACGGAGGCGCGCGATGGTGGGCTCAGGCCGGTCGGAAATCGGCTGTCGAGTGCAATGGCATAAGCCTGCCTGACTGTGAGACCTACAAGTCGAGCAGGGACGAAAGTCGGTCTTAGTGATCCGGTGGTCCCGCGTGGAAGGGCCATCGCTCAACGGATAAAAGGTACGCCGGGGATAACAGGCTGATCTCCCCCAAGAGTTCACATCGACGGGGAGGTTTGGCACCTCGATGTCGGCTCATCGCATCCTGGGGCGGTAGTAGGTCCCAAGGGTTTGGCTGTTCGCCATTTAAAGCGGTACGTGAGCTGGGTTTAGAACGTCGTGAGACAGTTCGGTCCCTATCTGCCGTGGGTGTAGGAGACTTGAGAGGAGCTGTCCCTAGTACGAGAGGACCGGGATGGACGCACCTCTGGTGGACCGGTTGTCGCGCCAGCGGCACAGCCGGGTAGCTATGTGCGGACGGGATAACCGCTGAAAGCATCTAAGTGGGAAGCCCCCCTCGAAACCAGGTCTCGCCTGAAGAGCCGTGGTAGACCACCACGTCGATAGGCCGGAGGTGGACGCGCAGCAATGCGTGAAGCCGACCGGTACTAATCGCTCGACCGGCTTGCTCATCTCCCTCTCCAGCTCTGCCCGGATCGATCCCCGAAACCCCGACCCGGCAGAACGCACCCGGCAGAACGCACCCGGCAGAACGCACCCGGCAAACCGACACGCGTCCGAACCGAAAACCCGCCGCGGCTTTCGCCGACCTGGTGGCTATGGCGAGGGGCCAAACACCCGATCCCATCCCGAACTCGGCCGTGAAAACCCTCAGCGCCGATGGTACTGCGCCTCAAGGCGTGGGAGAGTAGGTCGCCGCCAGGTCAGCCAAAGCCGCAGCACACGCCCAACCTCGGCACCCCAAACCTCGAACCTCCCGCAATGCACCGGCAAAGCAAACCAAGCCGGCCCAACGCGCCCCCCAAACGCGCAACCCAACAGCCCAAAAACCAACAACCGCGGGGTGGAGCAGCCCGGTAGCTCGTCAGGCTCATAACCTGAAGGTCGCAGGTTCAAATCCTGCCCCCGCAACCAAGTTTTTCAAAGGCTTACGGCATCTCGCCGTAAGCCTTTTTCTCGTTGTGAGGCGTGCACATTTGATGCACTATATCCCCATAGTGAAAAAGGGGATTGTGGCATGGCGACCATCCATACGGTCTTGGGTGTCAATCGGCGCGGAAAGTTGACCCCCGATTGGAGTGGGCCCCTCGGGCCGGACGGTTGGAGCGGAATGAATTGACCGGGCGCGCTGGGCTTCCCGAGGATGGAAGCCATGGCAAGACACCGATCCCACAGCGTCGAGTTCAAGCGGCAGGTCGTGCAGGAGTTTCTGGCCGGCGAGACCCTGCACGGCTTGGCAAAGCGCCACGACATCTCCCGTAATTTGATCCGGATTTGGGTCGAGAAATACGAGGCGGGCGCCTTTGATGATGACGCAAAGGCTGCCGACCTGATCCAAGCCTATGAAGCGCGGATCGCCGCGCTCGAGCGCCTGGTCGGGAAGCAGGCGCTCGAGCTCGAATTCTTAAAGGAGGCTCAGCAGCTCGGACCACGGCCGAAAAGCGCGCCCATGTCCGTGATCGTCGGCCCCGCGGCCTCACCGTCGCGGAAGGATGCCGACTGATGGGGATCGCGCGCTCCACCTATTACGATGCGCCGAAGCGGACCGCCGACGACACCGCGCTGGCCGAGGCGATGCATGCCATCAAGGACGATTTCGAGGCTTACGGCTGGCGGCGGATGCAGGCGGCTCTCCGCCAGCAGGGCTGGGTTGTGAACCACAAGAAGCTGAAGCGGCTGATGCGCGAGCATGGTTTGAATGCGCGACGCCGCCGCCGCTATGTCGCGACCACCGACAGCGACCACGACCAGCCGATCTTCCCGAACAGGACGAAGGACATGACCGTCGACGGACCGGACCAGCTCTGGGTCGCCGACCTGACCTACGTCGCCGTGGCGGTCGGGTTCGTCTACGTCGCGCTCATCATGGATGCGTGGTCGCGACGGATCGTCGGCTACGCCATGAGCCGGCGGATCGATGCACGGCTGACGCTGGCGGCTCTCAACGCGGCAATCGCGCTGCGCCAGCCTCCGTCCGGTTGCGTTCACCACTCGGACCGCGGTTCGCAATACGCTGCCGAGAAGTATCGCGACCGCCTTCGCCAGGCGGACCTCGTCGGCTCAATGGGTCGGCAAGGGAATCCGTACGACAATGCGATGATGGAAAGCCTGATGAAGACGCTGAAGGTTGAGGGCGTCTACCCGCTTGAATTCGAAACGGCCGAGGACGTTGCGGAGCAACTTCCGGCCTTCATAGAGAAATACAATGCAAGGCGTCTCCACTCATCGCTTGGCTATCTGAGCCCCGAACAGTACGAGAACCAACATGCCCGGCCCCCGGTCAAAGACGCCGCCTGATCGTGTCCGGCCCGAGGGGCCCACTCCACCAGGGGGTCAATTTTCCATGCCGATTCACACCGCACGGCAGGTCAGCCCCTCCTTCTCGACCGTGTCGATCACCCGGTCCCGCAAATCCTGCGAATAGGCTCGTCCCATCCATGCCGGCCTCCCGCTCCAGTCGGCATCGTGAATCATATTCGCAACTCGTTGGGAACCCCCAGTCGATTCAGGCTAAAGGCAGGATGCTTCAGAACCGGCTCTGGGACACCTGGCGCAGCAGGAAGTCGCGGAAGACCTCGATGCGCTGGGTGCCGCGCAGCTCTTCCGGGTAGACGAAGTAGGCGTCGATGCGCGGGCCCTCCAGCTCGGGCAGGATGTGCACCAGGTCGCTGCCTTCCTGGATCATGAACTCCGGCAGGGCGCCGAGCCCAGCGCCGGAGGCCACCGCCTGCATGATGGCGTAGACGTTGTTGAGGGTCAGCGCGGCCCGCCGCATGCTGTTGCCGGGCATGCCGATGCGCAGCAGCCAGTTGACGTCGGGCACCGGCGGGCGCGTGTCCTCGCCATAGACGACGATGCGGTGGCCGTCCAGGTCCTGCGGCGCGCGCGGGATGCCGTATTTCTTGAGGTAGCCCGGTGCGGCGAAGGCGTGCATGTGGACGGTCAGCAGGTGGCGCTGGATCAGGTCGGCCTGGCGCGGCGGCGACAGTCGGATGGCGACGTCGGCCTGGCGCATCGAGAGGTCGAGCTCGCGGTCGTCGAGGATCATGTGCAGCTCGATCTCGGGATAGAGCTCCATGAACTCGCGGATGCGCGGCGCCAGCCAGGTCGAGCCGAAGGCGACCGTGGTGGTGACCTTCAGAAGGCCGCGCGGCCGATCCTTGCTCTCGGTCAGCAGCGCCTCGGTCATCGCCAGCTTGGCGAAGACCTCGTGCGCCGTGCGGTACAGCAACTCGCCCTGCTCGGTCAGGATCAGGCCGCGCGCATGGCGGTGGAACAGCGGTGCCTTGAGAGACTCCTCCAGCGCGGAAATCTGCCGGCTGACTGCCGACTGGCTGAGGTTCAGCACCTCGCCCGCATGGGTGAAGCTGCCCGCCTCGGCCACGGCATGGAAGATGCGCAGCTTGTCCCAGTCCATGACGAGCCCCCGACTCAACGCCGAGTCGGTGGGCCCGGCCGCCGCCCGCGGCCGCTTCCCCGACTCGACACAATGAAGCCGCCCGAAGTCCCGACTCGGGCAGCGCAAAGGAAGTATAGGAGTTTCAAGGGCTAAATGCCCAGCCCGTCGAACCCGGCACTTCCGGACCGGGACAGGCGCTGCGCCGTCGGCGCTACTCGGCCGCCGCCGCCCGGTCGGCCAAGGCCGCCAAGTACTTCTCCGCTTCCAGGGCGGCCATGCAGCCCATTCCGGCGGCTGTGACCGCCTGGCGATAGACCTTGTCCACGCAATCGCCGGCAGCGAACACACCCGGGATATCGGTGCGCGTCGACCCCGGCTCGGCCAGGATGTAGCCTTCCGAATCCATCGCCACCTTGCCTTTGAAGGCGCCGGTCGCCGGATCGTGGCCGATGGCGACGAACAGGCCGTGGCAGGCGATGTCCTGGGTCTGGCCGCTCTTTACGTTCTTCGTGCGCACGCCGGTCACGCCCATCTCGTCGCCCAGCACCTCGGCGACGACATGGTCCCAGACCACCTCGATCTTCGGGTGGCGGAACAGGCGCTCCTGCATGATCTTCTCGGCGCGCAGCGTGTCGCGTCGGTGGATCAGGGTCACCTTGCTGGCGATGTTGGCCAGGTAGAGCGCCTCCTCGACCGCGGTGTTGCCGCCGCCGACGACGCAGACCTCCTTGTCGCGGTAGAAGAAGCCGTCGCAGGTGGCGCAGGCCGACACGCCGCGCCCGTTGTAGGCCTGCTCGCTCTCCAGCCCCAGCCAGCGTGCCTGCGCGCCCGTGGCGATCACCACGGCATCGGCGGTCAGCGCGCCGCCGCCGTCGAGCGTCGCGCGGAACGGCCGCCGCTCCACGTCCAGGTCGGTGACCAGATCATAGAGGATCTCCGCCCCGACGTGCTCGGCCTGCTTTTGCATCTGCTCCATCAGCCAGGGGCCCTGGATGACGTCCGCAAAGCCCGGGTAGTTCTCCACGTCCGTGGTGATCGTCATCTGCCCGCCAGGCTGCAGCCCGGCGAGGACCAGCGGCTTGAGGTTGGCGCGCGCCGTGTAGATGGCGGCCGTCAGTCCGGCGGCGCCGGAGCCGATGACGAGGACGGGGACGTGACGCGACTCGGCCATACGGACATCTCCTTGGAGAATATCCACAAAGACTAGGCAGAGCGGCCGGGCGGGACAAGCGGAGGCGTTGTTGTGCGCGGCGAATCGGTAATGGCGGGTGGCGCGACGGGCCGAGCGGCGGTCTCCGGTCAGGCCGACTTGGCGAAGGCCTTCACCAGCTTGACCACCTGGTCGCGCACCTCGCCTTCCGGGATCGCGTTGATGGCGCGGGCCAGCTCCAGCGTCTGGCGGCTGAGCGGCAGATCGTCGTTGGAGGGCGCCGGCTTGGACCCCGCGACGGTCAGGCCCTCGAAGAAATAGCCGACGGGCACGCCCAGCACGTTGGCGACGTCCCACAGCCGACTGCCGCCCATGCGGTTGGCGCCGCTCTCGTACTTCTGAACCTGCTGGAAGGTGATGCCGAGCTTGTCGGCCAGGGCCGACTGGCTCATGCCCATGGCCACGCGCTTCTCGCGCAGTCGTCGGCCGATGTGGACGTCCGTTGGGTGGTACATGACATGTTCCTTTTGCTGGACGGATCGGACTGCCGACCCATTCGGGTCGCTACGGAAGAGTCAACGACCGTCGCGCCTCGGTTGTTTCTCTGATTCGCGCCGATGCGACGGAGGCCTGGGTCGCCGCTTCCACACACGCTACGGAAGTCTGCAGCGGATCGGTGTATCAAAGTTGTGATGGCAACGGCGCAATTGAAACCACTTACGAGATTTTTTTACCCCTCAACCATGGGATTCGCCACCACTATGGCGTTTACCGGACGTCACCGGCTCGGCGGCGCCGCCGCGCTTGGCCAGGGCTTGCAGGACGCGCTGGGCGACGCGCCGCGTCTCATCCAAAGGTTGATAGCTCCAGGATGCCAGGTCGCCGGTGAAGGGGCGTGCGATGCCAGCCTGGCGCAGGTCCGCGTGGAAGCGGGCGAACTTGCGCGAGCCGCCGGGCAGTTCGAAGACGTGTACCGGCTTGCCGGTGGCCGCCGCCTCGCTCGCCATGTTGACCGAATCGCAGGTCACGACGATGGCGTCCGCGGCCCCCAGGAAGCCGAAGTAGGGGTTGGCGCCGGTGCCGTCGTGAAAGCGGCCGGGCAGGTCGGCGAGGCTGCGGCGCAACGCCTCCGTCGGCGCTCGCTCGGTGCGCCGCGAGACCGTGACCAGCAGGCTGCCGCCGCTCTCCGCCTGCGCCGCACGCAGCGCCGCGGCCAGGCGCTCGGCCTCCGCGGTGCCGAGGCGGAAGGCCCGGTTGCTGCCCCCCACGGCGACGGCGATCAGCGGCCGCGGCAGGCCGGCCAGCTCGGCTTCCAGGTCGCGTGCGGCGGCCGCGAGGCGCTCTGGCGTGACCCGGCCGAGCGCGCCGAAGGTCTCCACCAGGTTGGGACCGCCGACCCGGTCGTGCCGGGGTACCACCACCAGGTCGAATCGGCGGAAATCCTGGTAGGGATCCTGGATATGCACCGCCAGGGTCGCAGCGCCGGCGGCGTGGCTCTGGCGGCGGATCGCCGCAGTCACCGCCGCCGAGCGCCGGCCGGTGGAGACCACCAGGTCGGGCCAGGGCGGGTCCAGGCGGCCGCCCTCGGTGACCTGCACGGCGCGCAGGGGATCGAGCCAGAGGCGCGGCGGCAGCCAGACCCAGGGCCGGCGGGCGGCGATGCGCAGGATGCGCGGCGGCATGGCGCGGCGTCCGATCTCGCCGGCGCGGGCCAGCACGGCCTCGGCCAAGCCGAGCGCCTGGATCTCGATGCCGGTGCGCCCGTCGGTCACCACCCAGGCCGACAGCCTCGACGGCCCGGCCTCTGCCGGCGAATTGGGCGGCGAGGAACGCTGGGTCATTTTCGCCGCTTCAGGCCTTGCAGACTCGCCGCGCATGGGTAATATCCTTGCGCAGTTCGGCGCTGGATTGGTTAAAGGTTGCCCGGTTCCGCCGCCTTGTCCCGGTCGCAGTAGGATCGGGAGTCGTCATCGCTTCATCCTTCATGCCGGGGAGGCAAGTGTCCGTGCGCCGGGTCAAGCTCGACCGGATCGATCTGCGCATCCTGCGCGACCTGCAGGACAATGGCCGCATGACCAACGTCGAGTTGGCCAAGCGCGCCGGGATCTCTGCACCCCCTTGTCTGCGCCGGGTGCGTGCGCTGGAAGAGGGCGGCTTCATCCGTGGCTATCACGCCGACGTCGCGTCCGAGCCGCTCGGCTACGAGGTCATGTTCCTAGCGCTTGTCGGCCTCGACAGCCAGAGCGACGCGGTGCTGCGCGCCTTCGAGGGCGAGGTCGACAGTTGGCCCGAGGTGCGCGAGTGCCACATGATGCGCGGGCCGCACGACTTCGTGCTCAAGCTGGTGGCCCGCAACACGGCGCACGAGAACGAGCTGACCCAGAAGCTGACTGCCCTGCCGCACGTCTCGACGGTGCTGACCCTGCAGGTGATCCGCTCCGCGGTCGACCGGCCCGGCGTGCCGATCGATGCCGAGAGCGCCCCTCCGGCCGCGGAGGAGGAGTAGGCGGCCTGCCGCTATCGGCCCTGCCGGCCGGCGTCAGACATAGGAAATCTTGACGATCTCGTAGGCCTTGGCGCCCTTGGGCGTGGCGACCTCGACGGAATCGCCCTCGGCCTTGCCGACCAGGGCGCGGGCGATCGGGCTGGTCACCGCGATCTTGCCCGCCTTCACGTCGGCCTCCAACTCGCCGACGATCTGGTAGGTCATCTCCTCGTCGGTGTCCTCGTCGGCCACCGTCACGGTGGCGCCGAACTTCACCGTGTCGCCGGACAGCTTGGTCGGGTCGATGACCTGGGCGCGGCTGATCTTGTCCTCCAGCTCGGCCACGCGCCCCTCGATGAAGGACTGGCGCTCGCGCGCCGCGTGGTACTCGGCATTCTCGGACAGGTCGCCGTGCTCGCGCGCTTCGGCGATCGCCTTGATCACCTCGGGGCGCGCCTGGCTCTTCAGATGCTTGAGTTCCTGCTCGAGGCGAGCGTAGCCCTCGGCGGTCATCGGAAACTTCTCGGTCATTGCGGTACCCGTCACCCGAAGTGGCGTCATCCGTGCTGGACGGTGCAGCTTGTCACGAAGAGGCCGACCTGGGCACCGCGAATCGGAGGCGTTGCCCAGCGTTGGCGTCAGAACGGCCTAGAAAAATAAGCTTGCAGCGGAGCGACTTCAAGCTGGCCGGCCTTGAGCGCGGCGATCGCCTGGACCGCCGCGTCGGCGCCGGCGATCGTCGTGTAGTAGGGGATCTGGTTGGTCAGGGCGGTGCGCCGGATGGAGAAGGAGTCGGCGATCGCCTTGGCGTCCTCGGTGGTGTTGAAGACGAGCTGCACGCCGCCGTCGATCATGCGGTCGACGATGTGCGGCCGGCCTTCGCGCACCTTGTTGACCGCCTCGACCGGCTGGCCCTGGTCGGCCAGGAAGGCGGCCGTGCCGCGGGTCGCGACGATGTCGAAGCCCAGGTCGGACAGCTCGGCCGCCAGCTTGGCCGCCGCCGGCTTGTCCTCGTCGCGCACCGACACGAACACCGTGCCCTGGCGCGGCAGCACGATGCCGGCGCCGAGCTGCGCCTTCAGGAAGGCGCGCGCGAAATCGCTGTCCAGCCCCATCACCTCGCCGGTCGACTTCATCTCCGGCCCCAGCACCACGTCGACGCCGGGAAAGCGCGCGAAGGGGAAGACGGCTTCCTTGACCGCGATGTGCCGGCGCTTGGCCTCGGGGAAGTCGAAATCGGCGAGCTTGGCGCCGGCCATGACCCGGGCGGCGATCTTGGCGATCGGCACGCCGGTCGCCTTGGCGACGAAGGGCACCGTGCGGCTGGCGCGCGGGTTGACCTCGAGGATGAAGATCTCGCCGCCGCGCACGGCGAACTGCACGTTCATCAGGCCGACCACCTCCAGGCCCTTGGCCAGCAGCTCGGTCTGGCGGGCGATCTCCGTCTGCACCTCGGCGGGCAGGGAGTGCGGCGGCAGGGCGCAGGCGCTGTCGCCCGAGTGGATGCCGGCCTCCTCGATGTGCTCCATGATGCCGGCGACGTAGACTTGGCTGCCGTCGCTCACCGCGTCGACGTCCACCTCGATCGCGTCGGACAGGTAGTTGTCGACCAGCACCGGGTTGTGGCCCGAGACCAGCACGGCCGAGGCGATGTAGTCGTCCAGCTCCTGCTGGTCGTGGACGATGCGCATGGCGCGCCCGCCCAGCACGTAGGAGGGGCGCAGCAGCACCGGGTAGCCGATGGCGGCGGCCACGTCGCGCGCCTCCTGCTGGGTGGTCGCGGTGCCGTTGGCCGGCTGCATCAGATCGAGATTGCGCAGGAGCTGCTGGAAGCGCCTGCGGTCCTCCGCCAGGTCGATGGCGTCCGGCGAGGTGCCGAGGATGGGGATGCCGGCGGCTTCGAGGTCCTTGGCCAGCTTCAGCGGCGTCTGGCCGCCGAACTGCACGATCGCGCCCTTCAGCGTGCCCTTGGCCTGCTCGGCGCGGGCGATCTCGATCACGTCCTCGGCGGTCAGCGGCTCGAAATAGAGCCGGTCGGAGGTGTCGTAGTCGGTCGAGACCGTCTCCGGGTTGCAGTTGACCATGATGGTCTCGAACCCGGCCTCCTTCAGCGCGTAGGCCGCATGGACGCAGCAGTAGTCGAACTCGATGCCTTGGCCGATGCGGTTCGGCCCGCCGCCCAGGATCATCACCTTGTCGCGCGCGCTGGGGTCCGCCTCGCTGGCCGGCGGCGCCCAGCCGTCGCCCTCGTAGCAGGAGTACATGTAGGGCGTGGCGGAAGGGAACTCGCCGCCGCAGGTGTCGATGCGCTTGAAGACGGGCCGCACCCCGAGCGCGTGGCGCGTGGCCGCGACCACGTGGGCGTCGGTGCCGGTCAGCTTGGCGAGCCGCGCGTCGGAAAAGCCCATCTTCTTCAGACGCAGCAACGCCAGGGCCTCGTCCGGCAGGCCGTCGGCGCGCAATGCCGCCTCGGCGGCGACCAGCGCCTCGATCTGGCGCAGGAACCAGGGGTCGTAGCTGGTGGCGGTGCGGATCCGCTCCAGGCTCAGGCCATGGCGGAAGGCCTGGGCGATGCTCAACACCCGGTCGGGCAGCGGCTTGGCCAGGTGGATCGCCACGGCCTCCGCGTCGATGCCGCCGTCGGCGGTCTCGGCACCGGGGATCTTCACCTCGTCGAGCCCCACCAGGTCGGTCTCCATGGAGCGCAGCGCCTTCTGCAGCGCCTCCTGGAAGCTGCGGCCGATCGCCATCGCCTCGCCGACCGACTTCATCGCCGTGGTCAGGCTGGGCTCCGAGCCGGGGAACTTCTCGAAGGTGAAGCGCGGCATCTTGACGACCACGTAGTCGATGGTCGGCTCGAAGGAGGCCGGGGTCGTCTTGGTGATGTCGTTGGTCAGCTCGTCGAGGGTGTAGCCGACCGCCAGCTTGGCGGCGATCTTGGCGATCGGGAAGCCGGTCGCCTTGGAGGCCAGCGCCGAGGAGCGCGAGACGCGCGGGTTCATCTCGATCACCACCAGCTCGCCGTTGGCCGGGTTGACCGCGAACTGCACGTTGGAGCCGCCGGTATCGACGCCGATCTCCCGCAGGCAGGCGATCGAGGCGTCGCGCATGATCTGGTATTCCTTGTCGGTCAGCGTCAGCGCCGGGGCGACGGTGATCGAATCGCCCGTGTGCACGCCCATCGGGTCGATGTTCTCGATGGAGCAGACGATGATGCAGTTGTCCGCATGGTCGCGGACCACCTCCATCTCGTACTCCTTCCAGCCGAGCACCGACTGCTCGATGAGGCAGGTGTGGGTCGGGCTGGCGCGCAGGCCGCCCTTGACGATCTCCTCGAACTCCTCGCGGTTGTAGGCAATGCCGCCGCCGGTGCCGCCCAGCGTGAAGGAGGGGCGGACGATCGCCGGCAGGCCCGTCTTCTCCAGCGCCGCGACGGCGTCCTCGTAGTTGGAGACGAACTCGCTGGCCGGGCTCTTCAGCCCGATCTTGTCCATCGCCTCGCGGAAGCGCTGGCGGTCCTCGGCCTTGTCGATGACGTCGGCGTCGGCGCCGATCATCTCGACGCCGTACTTCTCAAGCGCGCCCGAGCGGAACAGCGCCAGCGAGGTGTTCAGCGCGGTCTGCCCGCCCATGGTCGGCAGCAGCGCGTCGGGGCGCTCGCGCGCGATCACCTTCTCCACCACCTCGGGCGTGATCGGCTCGATGTAGGTGGCGTCCGCCAGGCCCGGGTCGGTCATGATGGTGGCCGGGTTGGAGTTCACCAGGACGACCCGGTAGCCCTCCTCCTTCAGCGCCTTGCAGGCTTGCGCGCCGGAATAGTCGAACTCGCAGGCCTGGCCGATGACGATCGGCCCGGCGCCGACGATCAGGATGGACTGGATGTCTGTGCGTTTGGGCATCGTGCTCTGGTCGGGGGCGGGACGCGGACTCTGTCGGGCTGCGCGCGCTCGCAAAGACCCGCGCCGGAGCCGTCGGATGCGGCGCCGGAGAGGCCGGGGAGTCGCGTCGATGTGCTGAAGGCAGGGCTATGCCACGGGCGCACGCGCAAGCCAAGTGGGAAAGCGGCGCGATGGCCTACAGACCAGGGTGTCCCAGCGTCGCTCGCCGGCGCTGGATACCCGCCACCCCGATGTCGCGAGTTCCGGAGCTGGAGGACAATGACCGCGCCGCGGTCGCCGACACCTACGCCTTGACCCGACCCACGACGCGGGCGGGCTTGAGAGCGCACATCCCAGCCTTGCGTACGTGACAGAGCTTTGATCGGAAGGCTCCCTCGCACTCGACAGATTCTGCCGAATCGTCGATATTGCCCGAAGTGAAGGACTTTTAATCGCGGTGCTTCCCGCGCACTCGCTGGAGTCTTTGAAGCGGCCTACATTCCGCGAGTGTGATTGCGCCTCGGAGCGATTCGGAGATCAGGTAGCATGGCAGAGCGGAAAGCAGCAGCCTCGCGCGCGCCTCAGCGGCCGGAGCTCGACGCCCTGATCGTCGCAGCGAAAGAGGTCGTCCTGACCGAAGACGATCTTCAGGCGCAGCGGGCGAGCTTCGTTTACGGCAACGCGCCGGAGAATTCTCAGATTACCAAGGCCTCGGCCATCGAGGCGACGAAGCGCGTCCGACTTCTTGACCCCACCTGATCCGCTCGCGGCTCAGGCCCGAGTCACGGGTGAGAGTGTGTTCATTCTCGAGCAGGAAGATCCACAGCTCTACGAGCGGGTGCAGGAGAGCAACCTGATCCGCCAGTACGATCTTCTGACCAACTGCATCGAGATCGGCCTGCGCAAGGGGCCAGCGGCCTTCGACAAGTACTTTCTTTGGGCGCTCAATCATGTCGCCGTCGCCACAATCTCCCAGTTCGGTGGGCGATTTCGCCGCGAGCCGATCTACGTGGGAGATCATAAGCCGCCGCATTTCAAGGACGTCGACGATTGGATGGATCGCTTTGTCGCTACGGTCCAGGAGAACTGGTACATTTGGACACCAACGGAGCTGGCGGCCTATGGGTTGTGGCGTCTGAACTGGATCCACCCATTCATTGAGGGAAACGGGCGTACGGCGCGCGCAAGCTGCTATTATCTCGTGTCGGTGCGGGCAGGCGCTTTGCTTCCCGGCCGCAAGATTCTACCAGAACGGATTCGGGAAAACCGTCAGGGCTACGAGGCAGCGCTTATGGCTGCTGATCGGGCCTGGGACGAAGGGCATCTCGACTTCAGCGAGATGGAAGCGTACCTGGCCAAGCTCCTGACCGCCCAACTGAGCGAGCGCTGACTCAAGCCGGCGCAATGACACCACGTGGTGTCATCCAGAAAGCGGCATCAGTCAGCCTACCCCTTGCTCTCGGCGATGGCCTGGGCGAAGCGGTCGAAGAGGTAGTGGCTGTCCTGCGGGCCGGGAGAGGCTTCCGGGTGGTACTGCACCGAGAAGATCGGGCGGTCCTTGACGCGGATGCCCTCGTTGGAGCCGTCGAACAGGCTGACGTGGGTCGCCTCGATCCCCTCGGGCAGGCTGTCCTCCTGCACCACGAAGCCGTGGTTCTGGCTGGTGATCTCGACCCGGCCGGTGCTCAGGTCCTTGACCGGGTGGTTGGCGCCGTGGTGGCCCAGGTGCATCTTCTCCGTGCGCGCGCCGAGCGCGCGGGCGAGGAGCTGGTGGCCCAGGCAGATGCCGAAGATCGGCAGCCGGGTATCGGCCATCAGTTTTTCGAGCGTCGGCACGGCGTACTCGCCGGTCGCCGCCGGGTCGCCGGGGCCGTTGGCCAGGAAAATGCCGTCCGGGTCGTGCCTCAGGATCTCCTCGGCGCTCGCCGTCGCCGGCACCACGGTGACGTGGGCGCCGGTGCTCGCCAGGCAGCGCAGGATGTTGCGCTTGGCGCCGTAATCGACGGCGACGACGCGGTGCTTGGGCTCGGCCAGCCGGCCGTAGCCGCCCTCCAGCGTCCAGCGCGTCTCGTCCCAGACGTAGGTCTGGGCGCAGGTGACGGCCTTGGCCAGGTCCATGCCCTCCAGCCCCGGCCAGGCCTGCGCCAGGGCGCGCAGCGCCGCCAGGTCGAAGCGGCCGTCCGCGAAACTGCCGTCCGGCGCGTGGGCGATCACGGCGTTCGGGGCGCCGAGGTCGCGGATGCGGTGGGCGAGCTGGCGGGTATCGACGCCGCAGACCCCGACCAGGCCGTGGCTCGCCAGCCAGGCCTCCAGGTGCTGGCGCGCCCGCCAGTTGGAGGGCTCGGTGACCTCGGCACGCAGCACCAGCCCGCGCGCCACCGGAGTCATGGTCTCGATGTCCTCGGGATTGGTGCCGACGTTGCCGACGTGCGGGAAGGTGAAGGCGACGATCTGCCCAGCGTAGGAAGGGTCGGTCAGGATCTCCTGATAGCCGGTCATCGCCGTGTTGAACACCACCTCGCCCTCGCCGACCCCGGCCGCGCCTAGACCGCGCCCCCAGAAAACCGTCCCGTCGGCCAGTACCAGGGCGGCCGTCGCGCCCGGCGGCGGGGCCAGGTCGTCGCGCGAGTCCATCCGCCGCGCCTCCAGGCTGTGCGCGGTCAGGTCCGTCGTCTCGGTCATCGGCGGGGTCCGTCGGGTCGTTGGGGCGAAGATGGCCGTATCGGGTTTGGCTGGACTGCAGCAGGCGCGGTTGCGCCCCCCGGCGGCTCGTCTATATAGGGGCGTCGTCCGGTCCGGAGCAACACACCGCAGAGGCTCGGCGCCCCCCCTTTTGCAGCGCGGCGCGGCACGGACCGGCGCGCCAAGGCATCACGGGCCCAGGCATCAGAGAGAGCGAGCGATGCTGCGCAGCGAGATCAACGACGCCCTGAAGCAGGCCCTGCGGGACAAGGACCAGCAGGCGCTGGGGACCGTCCGCCTGATCATGGCCGCCCTGAAGGACCGTGACATCGCCGCGCGCGGTGCCGGCAACGCCGACGGCATCGCGGAGGACGAGATCCTCGAGATGCTGCAGAAGATGGTCAAGCAGCGCCGCGAGGCGATCGACCTCTACGCCAAGGGCGGGCGTAGCGATCTGGTCGATAAGGAGCAGGCGGAGATCGCCGTGATCGAGCGCTTTCTGCCGCAGCAGATGGACGAGGCGGAGACCGAGCAGGCGGTCGACGGCATGATCGCCGAGCTGGAGGCCGGCTCGATCAAGGACATGGGCCGCGTCATGGGCGCCCTGAAGGAGCGCTACGCCGGCCGCATGGACTTCGGCCGCGCCAGCGCGCTGGCCAAGCGCAAGCTGGCCTGATCCCGGCGTCTGTGCCGCACTTGTCCCCGCTATCCTTGCAAGCCGCCGCGCGGCCGGATTTGGGCGGCGCGGCGCCCGCGGCGTATGCTGGCGCCCCCGACGAACCGGACGCCGAGTCGCACCTCCCATGGCCTTCCCGCCCCACTTCCTCGACGAGCTGCGCGCCCGCGTCTCGCTGGTCGACCTGATCGGCCGGCGGGTCAAGCTGCAGAAGCGCGGGCGCGAGTGGGTCGGCCTGTCGCCCTTCCAGAGCGAGAAGACGCCGTCCTTCACGGTCGTCCCGGACAAGGGCTTCTTCCACTGCTTTTCCAGTGGCGAGCACGGCGATGCCATCGGCTGGGTGATGCGGATTGAGGGCCTGTCCTTCCCCGAGGCGGTCGAGCGGCTGGCCGGCGAGGTCGGGCTGGAGGTGCCGAAGTCGAGCCCGGCCGAGCGCGCCGAAGAGGAGCGGCGCGCCGGGCTCTACGAGGTGCTGGAGGCGGCCTGCGCCTGGTACGAGACCCAACTCGAGCGCAACTGGGGTCGCGAGGCCAGGGCCTACCTGGAGCGCCGCGGCCTGTCCGGGCATGCGGTCAAGAGCTTTCGCCTGGGCTATGCGCCGAACGAGCGCGGCGCCCTGCTCAAGCACCTCAAGGCCAAGGGTGTGACACCGGAGCAGGCGGCGGCCGCCGGTCTGGTGAAGATCCCCGAGGAGGGTGACGAGCCGCGGGACTACTTCTTCGACCGCCTGATCTTCCCGATCGCCGACCGGCGCGGCCGGATCATCGGCTTCGGCGGCCGCACGCTGGCGCCCGACGGCAAGCCCAAGTACCTCAACACGCCGGAGACCGGGCTGTTCCGCAAGGGACGTCAGCTCTACAACCTGGACCGCGCGCGCAAGGCGGCGCACGACAGCGGCGAGGTCGTCGTCGCCGAGGGCTACATGGACGTGATCGCCCTCAGCGAGGCCGGCTTCGCCGCCGCCGTCGCGCCGCTTGGCACGGCGGTCACGGAGGAGCAGATCGCCGAGCTCTGGCGGCTGGCGCCGGAGCCGATCGTCTGCCTGGACGGCGACGAGGCCGGCCAGCGCGCCGGCATGCGCGTCGCCGAACGGGCACTGCCGGGCCTGGCTCCGGGCCGGTCCCTGCGCTTTGCGGTGCTGCCGGCCGGCGAGGACCCGGATTCCCTGCTGCGCGGCCAGGGCGCGAGGGCGCTGCGTCAGGTGCTGCAGGCCGCCAAGCCGCTGTCGGAGCTGGTCTGGCTGCGCGCCACCGCCGGGCGCGACGTCTCCACGCCGGAGCGCCGGGCCGGGCTGCGCCAGACGCTGCTCGAGGTCACCGGACGGATCGCCGACGAGAGCGTGCGCCGCGCCTACCGCGAGGACCTGCTGGCTCGCTTCGAGGAGACCTACGGCCGCGGTGCGCGGCGGCGCCAGGCTTGGGAGGCCCGGCCGGCGTTTGCCGCAGCCGGCCATCGGCGCCACCGCGGCGGGCGGCACCAGCCCGAGCGGCCGGCGGTGCCGCTGCTTGCGCGTCCTGCGCCGGGCCAGCTTCGCCGGCGGCTCGAGCAGGCGCTGCTCGCCTGCGCCATCGGCCATCCGGAGTTGCCGGCCGAGGATTGCGAGACCTTCGCCGCCCTTCCGCTGACGACGCCGGCCTTCGACCGCCTGCGGCGGGCGATTGCCGACGCGTTGGCGCTCGCCCCCGACCTTGACTCGGATACCCTCAGGCGCCACTTGTTGGCGTCGGATTCGGCCGATGCCGCGGACGGTGTGCTGGCGGATGCCGTGTTTCTGCACGCGCCATTCGCCAGACGGGGGGCACCGTTGGCCGAGGCGCGCGAAGGCTGGCATCGGCTCTGCGCCCGGTTGCAGGCCGCGCAGCCGGATCCCGAGGCGGCCGAGGCCGTGCGCCTTCTGGCGCAGGACATGGGGGAGGATACGCTCGAACGTCTGCGCGCGCGCCAGCGCCTGGTCGGCGAGGCCGATCCGCGCTTCGGCGGGGCCGGTCGCAAGAGCTAACCGACGATATGGATTTCCGTGCGGCGCAGACATTGAACCAGCGAACACAGGTGAATAGTTATCTGCGTCATCGCGCGGGACTGTGGTCTGGAGGGGGCGTCGGGGCACGTCCGACCCGGCTCGCACGCCGTCCGCTAGGAGGATCTCGGGGTCCCGCGGCGGCTGCGCAGGGCGCTTGTTAGGGCAGGAAGACGATCGAGCATGGCGAGCAAGGCGACCGAAGCGGAAGAGACGACCGAAACCCGGGACGAGGGCGCCGATGGCCCGATGGTCGATTCGCTGACCGCAGCGGTTAAGAAGATGATCGCCCGCGCCAAGGAGCGCGGCTACGTCACTTACGACGAACTCAATCAGATCCTCCCCCCCGACCAGGTGTCCTCCGAGCAGATCGAGGACGTCATGGCCCAGCTCTCGGAGATGGGCATTTCCGCCGTCGAGGGCGAGGAACAGGACGACAGCGACAACGAGGAGGAGGCCGGCGAGGAAGCACCGGCACGCGCCAGCGGCAATCTGGACGACTCCGACGTTGGCCGCACCGACGACCCGGTGCGCATGTATCTGCGCGAGATGGGCTCGGTCGAGCTGCTGAGCCGCGAGGGCGAAATCGCCATCGCCAAGCGGATCGAGGCCGGTCGCGAGAAGATGATCGGCGGCATCTGCGAGAGCCCGCTGACCATCCGCGCGCTGCTGGCCTGGCGCCAGGCCTTGCTCGACAACCAGATCCTGCTGCGCGAGATCATCGACCTGGACGCCACCTACGGCGCCGGCCCCGATGGTGCCCAGGAGGCGAACGGCCAGGCCGCAACCCAGCCGGCCGCCGAGGCGAAGTCCAACGGCGTCGACCCTGCCGCCGAGAAGGCCCATGCCGGCAAGACCAACGGCGCCGCCCATGCGGCGGACGCCGACGCGCCGGCCGGCGAGAACGAGGAGGGCGACGAGGAGGACGAGGAAGAGTCGAGCCTGTCCCTGGCGGCGATGGAGCAGCAACTCCTGCCGCAGGTGCTCGAGACCTTCGACAAGATCGCCGCTACCTACAAGAAGCTGCACAAGGTGCAGAGCGAGCGGCTCGCGCTGCTGCAGCAGGGCGACGAGGTGCCGGCGGCCACCGAGAAGAAGTACGGCCGCCTCAAGACCCAGCTCGTCGAGCTGATGAACCTTGTGCACCTGAACAACGCCCGGATCGAACAGCTCGTCGACCAGCTCTACGGCCACAACAAGCAGCTCATCTCCCTGGAGGGCCGCCTGCTGCGCCTGGCCGAGTCGTCCGGCGTCGACCGCAGCGCCTTCCTCAAGGAGTACCAGGGCCAGGAGCTCGACCCGAACTGGCTGCAGCGCGTCGGCGACCTGCCGGGCAAGGGCTGGAGCAAGCTGGCCGAACGCAACGGTGCCGAGGTGGTGAAGGTGCGCGAGCAGATCGGCCAGATTGCCGATGCCACCGGCCTGCCGATCGGCGAGTTCCGCCGCATCGTCTCGACCGTGCGCAGCGGCGAGCGCGAGGCCAACAAGGCGAAGACCGAGATGGTCGAGGCCAACCTGCGCCTCGTCATCTCCATCGCCAAGAAGTACACCAACCGCGGCCTGCAGTTCCTGGACCTGATCCAGGAAGGCAACATCGGCCTGATGAAGGCGGTCGACAAGTTCGAGTACCGCCGCGGCTACAAGTTCTCGACCTACGCCACCTGGTGGATCCGCCAGGCCATCACCCGCTCGATCGCCGACCAGGCGCGCACCATCCGCATCCCGGTGCACATGATCGAGACGATCAACAAGCTGGTGCGCACCAGCCGCCAGATGCTGCACGAGATCGGCCGCGAGCCGACCCCGGAGGAGTTGGCCGAGCGGCTGGTCATGCCGCTGGAGAAGGTGCGCAAGGTCCTGAAGATCGCCAAGGAGCCGATCTCCCTCGAGACGCCGATCGGCGACGAGGAGGACAGCCACCTGGGCGACTTCATCGAGGACAAGAACGCGGTCATTCCGCTCGACGCCGCGATCCAGCTCAACCTTCGCGAGACCACGACGCGCGTGCTGGCCAGCCTGACGCCGCGCGAGGAGCGTGTGCTGCGCATGCGCTTCGGCATCGGCATGAACACCGACCACACCCTGGAGGAGGTCGGCCAGCAGTTCTCCGTGACCCGCGAGCGCATCCGCCAGATCGAGGCCAAGGCCCTGCGCAAGCTCAAGCACCCCTCGCGCAGCCGCAAGCTGCGATCTTTCCTGGATACCTGAGCGCGCGCCGGGTCGCGACGCAGGGAAGCGGGGCGTCCGTGTGGGCGCCCCTTTTCCGTGTGCCCCGCCGGGTCGGTCGCAGCCGCTGCAATTTTCGCCAAGACGTCGCGCAAGCGCGTGTCCTGGATGGCCTCTGATCGAGGCGACAGGTAGGGGCAAATGGCGACAGCGGAGGGGAAGGCGGAGGTCTTTGCCGACAAGCGGGTTCTGGTCAGCGGGGCGACCTCCGGCATCGGGCGGGCGGCGGCGCTGGCGTTCGCCGCGGCCGGCGCGCGCGTCGCGGTGTCCGGGCGCGACGTCGCGCGCGGCGAGGCGGTCGTTGCCGAGGTCGAGGCGGCCGGCGGCGCCGCCGTCTTCGTGCCGGCCGACCTGGAGCGGCCGGACGGCCCCGCCGCCATGGTGGCCATGGCCACCGAGCGGCTCGGCGGCCTCGACGTCGCGGTCAACAACGCCGGCTACCAGGAGCGTCGGGCGCTGCTTGCCGAGCAGCCCGACGCCGTCTACGAGCGGGTCTTCGCGGTCAACGTGCGCGCGGTCTTCCAGGCGATGAAGGCGGAGCTGGCGGCGATGCTGCCGGCCGACGGCGGGCGCGGGGCAGGCGCGATCGTCAACGTCGCCTCGGTCAGCGGCGTGCGCAACCCGAACCCGGGATTCTCGCTCTACAGCTCCGCCAAGGCGGCCGTCGTCCACATGACCAAGGCGGCCGCGCTGGAGTACGGCCCGCGCGGCATCCGCATCAACGCACTGTCGCCCGGGCGCATCGAAACGCCGATGATGCTGGGCTCCGGGCTCGACCCGAAGGTCGTCGGCGAGGGGCTGCCGATCCGCCGCATGGGCCGGCCGGAGGAGGCGGCGGCGGCCCTGCTCTGGCTCGCCTCCGATGCCGCCAGCTTCGTCGTCGGCCAGAACCTGGGCGTCGACGGCGGCTTCCTGGCGAGCTGAGGGGGACGCTCGTTTGGTGCGAAACGTGCGACCTGCTAGCCTGACGGCTTCGGATGTCCGCGGGAGGGAGCGTCCCGGCATGGCAGCGCCCAATCGCACCGCCTATTGGCGCAGCGCCCGGCTGCCCGGCGTGCGGCTGATGCGCGCGGAGTTGAGCGACCACCGCTACCCGCCGCACAGCCACCAAGCCATCGTGGTCGCGGCGACCGAAGCCGGCGGTTCCGACTTCGTCAGCCGCGGCACCTCGCAGACGGCGCGACCGGGGCGCCTGCTGGTCTTCAATCCCGACGAGCCGCACGCCGGCCACTTGAACCACAGCCGGGGTTGGCACTACTGCGCCTTCTACGTGGACGAGGCCGGCCTGAGGCAGCTTCGCGATCACCTGGGCCTCGACCCCTGCACCGGCTTTACCGCCAACACGGTGGACGATGCGGACCTGGTGCGGGCCTTTCTGCGCCTGCACCGGGCGCTGGACGCGGCCGAGCCCCTGCTGGCCGAAGAGCTGCTGCAGGTCAGCTTCGGCCGCCTGTTCCGGCGCTACGGCGACGGCCGGCCGCCGCCGACACCCGAGCCGCTGGACGACCGGCGCCTGGCCCGCGCCCTGGAGCTGCTGCGCGCCCGGCACGCCGAGCCGGTGCTGTTGAAGGAGATCGCTGCCGAGGTCGGCCTCACCCCATTCCAGCTCATCGCCCGCTTCAAGCGGCGGCTGGGGATGACGCCGCACGCGCGGCTGCTGCAGTTCCGCCTCGACCGGGCGGCCGAGTTGATGCGCGGCGGGTTGCCGCCGGCGCAGGTCGCGGCTGAGGCCGGCTTCTACGACCAGAGCGCGCTGAACCGCCATTTCAAGCGCGCCTTCGGCGTCACCCCCGGTCAGTTCGCCCGCGCCGAGGCCGGCAATCCTGGCCAAGACCGACGGCCCACCGACGCCTAACCTGCCGAACTTCGTCTCACCGGCCGGAGCGGGCGGACCATGCGCTATTTCTGTCAGGACCACGGTGATGTCCTGCGCTTGGAGACGCGGGTCGAGGAGGTGCGCGAGGGGCGGGTGCGCCTGGCCGAGCACCCCTTCTATCCCGGCGGCGGCGGCCAGCTTCCCGACCGTGGCCGCCTGCTGTGGGACGAAGGCACGGCGCAAGTCGCCGGTTTCCGCGAGGCGGGCGGGCGGCTATGGCTCGAGCTGGACCGGGCGGTGCCGTCCGGCGCGCCGGTGATCGCCGAAGTGGACGCCCATTTCCGCGGCCGGCAGGCGCAGCTCCACACCGACCTGCACATCGTCAACGCCCTGGTGTTCCGCCACTTCGACGGCGCGCTGGTGACCGGCGTGCAGATGAACGCCGACGGTACGGCGCGCATCGACTTCGATGTGCCCGGCGCCGACAGCGCCGCCCTGCGTGACCTGGAGCCGCAGATCAACGCGGTGATTGCCGCCGACATGCCGGTGCGCTGCAGCCGCATCCCCTACGCCGAGGCGGCGGCCGAGCCGGGCCTGCTGCGCTCGCAGTCGGTGGCGCCGCCGCCGGACCCGGACGGCACCATCCGCGTGGTCGAGATCGTCGGGCTGGACCGCCAGGCCTGCGGCGGCACCCACCTGGCCTCGACCGGCGGCTCGGTGCCGGTGCGCATCGCCAAGGTCGACAACAAGGGCCGCAAGAACCGCCGCATCCGCATCGCGCTGGTGGAGCCGGCCGGCGGCGGCGCTTAGCTCTTCTGCGCGGCAAAAAGCTCTGCCTTGACCTCTTCGGCGTTCGGTGCCCAGTCGGCCCACTTGGCGGCGTCGAAGCCCCAGCGGTTGGCGTGGCGCGGGGCGGCGCCTGCGGCCAACAGCCGCCTGACCACCTCCAGGTGGCCGCGCGCGGCCGCCAGCATCAGCGGCGTGTTGCCCGCGTCGTTGGAGCGCTCGACCTCGGCGCCGCGCGCCAGCAGCGCCTCGACCAGATCCAGGTCGCCCTTGCCGGCGGCGTAGTACAGCAGGCTGGCGCCCCAGCGATCGCGCGCCTTGGCGTTGGCGCCTTCGTCGCCGGCGTCGAGGGCGGCGAGCAGTTCCGCGGTCTGGCCGCGGTCGAGCAGGTCGAAGAGGCGCTGGCGGTCGCTCATGGCGGGTCTGTCCTGTGCGCGGTGCGGTTCCGTTGCCGAGGGGGACAGGTTATTCCTGTGCCGGGAGCCGGCGGTCAAGCCGACACGACTTGGGGGCATTGCGCATGAGCATCGACCTGGCGAGGGTCCGGGAGCAGACGCCGGGCTGCGCCCATGTCGCGCACTTCAACAACGCCGGCGCCGGCCTGATGCCGCAGCCGGTGCTGCATGCCCAGATCGCGCACCTGCAGCGCGAGGCGCTGACCGGCGGCTACGAGGCTAAGGCGGAGGCGACGGAGCGGCTGGCGGCGGTCTACGGCGCGATCGCCCGGCTGATCGGCTGCGCGCGCGACGAGATCGGGCTGGTGGAGAACGCCACCGTCGCCTGGGATCTCGCCTTCCACGCCTTCCGTTGGCAGCCGGGCGACAAAGTGCTGACCGCCGAGGCCGAGTACGCCTCCAACTACCTGGCCTACCTGCACGCCGCCGAGAAGTACGGCATCCGCGTCGAGCCGGTGCCGAGCGACGGCGCCGGCCAGCTCGATGTTGCGGCGCTGGAGGCGATGATCGACGGCTCGGTCAAGCTGATCGCCGTCACCCACGTGCCGACCAACGGCGGCCTGGTCAATCCGGCGGCGGAAATCGGCCGGGTGGCGCGCGCCCACGGCATTCCCTACCTGCTCGACGCCTGCCAGTCGGTCGGCCAGCTCGAGATCGACGTTGAGGCCATCGGCTGCGACCTGCTCTCGGCGACGGGCCGCAAGTACCTGCGCGGGCCCCGCGGCACCGGATTCCTCTACGTGCGGCGCAACCTCCTGGACAAGCTGGACCCGCCGTTTCCCGACCTGCATTCCGCGAAATGGGTGGCGCCCGATCGCTACGTCTGGCGGCCCGACGCCCGCCGCTTCGAGAACTGGGAGTTCAACTACGCCGGCCTGCTGGGCCTCGGCGCCGCGGTCGACTATGCCTTGGAGCTGGGGATGCCGGCCATCGAGGCGCGGGTGAAGGCCCTGGCCGACGAGCTGCGCGGCCGGCTGGCCGAGGTGCCAGACCTGACGCTGCGCGACATTGGGGCCGAGAAGTGCGGCCTCTGCACCTTCACGCTGGACGGGCACGAGTCGACGGCGGTCTCGCAAGCCTTGCGCACGCAGGGCATCAACACCTCAGTCGCCGATCCGGTCGGTGCCCTGCTGGACGCCACCCGCCGCAAGTTGCCCGACATGGTCCGAGCCAGCGTCCACTACTACAACGACGCCGCCGAGATGGACCGCCTGGTCGGCGCGCTGAAGGCGCTGTCATGACCGGCGAGGTGCTCGCGGTGGCCGCGCGCAGCGGCCACCACTTCAGCAAGACGCCGCAGCGCGCGATCCGCCTGGTCGCGGGCCTCGGCGTCGCCGGCGACGGGCATGCCGGCGCGACGGTGAAGCACCGCTCGCGCGTCGCCAAGGACCCCGGCCAGCCCAACCTGCGCCAGGTCCACCTGCTGCACGCGGAACTCTTCGAAGACCTGGCGGGACAGGGCTTCCGCATCGCGCCCGGCGACATCGGCGAGAACGTCACCACCCGCGGCCTCGACCTGCTGGCCCTGCCGACCGGCACCCGCCTGCACCTGGGCGGGTCGGCCGTGGTCGAGGTCACCGGCCTGCGCAACCCCTGCGTCCAGCTCGACCGCTTCCAGACCGGCCTGATGCACGCCCTGTTGGACAAGACGTCGGACGGCCGCCTGATCCGCAAGGCCGGCATCATGGGCATCGTGCTGGAGGATGGCGAAGTCCGGCCCGGCGACCCCATCGCCGTCGCGCTGCCGCCCGAGCCGCGCCGGGCGCTGGCGCCGGTTTAGTCCGCCCAGTCCACCCGTCCGTCCATGCAGACGGCGCGCTCGGGGCCTTCGACCCAGAGGTCGGCGCCGGTGGCGTCGGGCTGGCCGCAGACCGCGAAGGGGGCGGTGTCGAAGACCGGGGCGAGCGCGCGGAAGCGGAAGCGGGCGATGCGCTTGTCGCCGTTCTCCACGGCCTCGCGGCGGGCGAGGTCGATCATCATCGTGGCGAGCAGGGGGCCGTGCACGATCAGGCCGGGATAGCCCTCGACCTCCTGGGCATAGGGGCGGTCGTAGTGGATGCGGTGGCCGTTGAAGGTCAGCGCCGAATAGCGGAACAGCAGCGTCGGGTCGGGCGCGATCTCGCGCCGCCAGGCGCCGTCGCGCTCGCTCGGCTTGCCCGTGGCCGGCGGCGTGCCGGGCTGCGCCGCCTCGCGGTAGACGATGTCGTGCTCTTCCTCCAGCACCGGCCCGGCCGGGTCGCTGACGATGTGGCGCACCGTGACGAAGGCGAGCCGGCCGCTGCGGCCCTGCTTGAGCTGGATGTCGGCGATCTCCGACTGCTTCGTCAGCTCCAGCCCGATGCGCAGCGGGCGCAGCCAGACCAGGCGGCTGCCCGCCCACATCCGCCGCGGCAGGTCGATCGGCGGCAGGAACTCGCCGCGCGCGGCGTGGCCGTCCGGGCCCAGGCCCGACTGCTTGGCCACCTCCCAGAAGTAGATCCAGTGCCACAGCTCGGGCAGCGCGTCGCCGTCGCCCAGCGGCGCGGCGGGGGATTCCAGCGTCGCCTGCAGGGCGGTCGCGCGCCCCAGCGCGGCCGTGTCGGCGTGGAAACGGATCTTGCCGATCCAGCCCCCCAGGTCTTCGGACAGATTCTCCTCGCCCATGCCCCGGCCCTCCCGTTGCGCCCTCGCTCCATGGCTGTAGCGCGGCGCGGCGGCCCCCGCAAGCCAGTGGACCCTTGGGCGGCGCGTGCGGGGACTCACAGACTCGTGCCGCATTGGCTATATGGGAGCCATGTCCGACCAGTCCCGAACCGATCCCACGGGCGCATCCGGCGAGGCCCCCGTCAGCGCCCCGATCAGCGCGCGCGCCATGCCCGAGCCGCCCTATCTGCGCGGCCTGAACGAGGCGCAACGGGCTGCCGTGCACGCGCTCGACGGGCCGGTGCTGATGCTGGCCGGCGCCGGCACCGGCAAGACCCGCGCCCTGACGACGCGGCTGGCGCACCTGCTCTACACTCACCGCGCGCGGCCCGACCAGATCCTGGCCGTCACCTTCACCAACAAGGCGGCGCGCGAGATGAAGGAGCGGGTCGCCGCCCTGCTCGGCCGGCCGAGCGTCGAGGGCTGGTGGCTCGGTACCTTCCACGCGCTGGCCGCGCGCTTCCTGCGCCGCTACGCCGAGGTGGTCGGGCTCAAGCCCAACTTCACCATCCTGGACCCCGACGACCAGCTCCGCCTGATGAAGCAGATTCTGGCCGCCGAGGGCATCGACGAGAAGAGCTTTCCCGCGCGCGCCGTGCTGAGCGCAGTCGAGCGCTGGAAGGACAAGGGCCTGACGCCGCAGCGGGTGAGCGCCGGCGAGGCGGGCGACGTGGCCGGCGGGCGCGGCGTCGCGCTCTACGCCGCCTACCAGCAGCGCTTGAAGCAGCTCAACGCCTGCGATTTCGGCGACCTGCTGCTGCACTGCATCGAGATCTTCCGCACTCGCGAGGACATCCTCAAGCAGGTGCACGCACAGTTCCGCTACATCCTGGTCGACGAGTACCAGGACACCAACGTCGCCCAGTATCTCTGGCTGCGCCTGCTGGCCCAGGCGCACAAGAACATCTGCTGCGTCGGCGACGACGATCAATCAATATATGGTTGGCGTGGGGCCGAAGTCGGCAACATCCTGCGGTTCGAGCAGGATTTTCCCGGCGCCAAGGTGATCCGTCTGGAGCGCAACTACCGCTCGACTCCGACCATCCTGGGCGCCGCCTCCGGCCTGATCGCGCGCAACGAGGGCCGCCTCGGCAAGACGCTCTGGACCGAGGAGATCGCCGGCGAAGCGGGGGAAAAGGTGCGGGTGCGCGGCCTGTGGGACTCCGAGGCCGAGGCGCGCTTCGTGGGCGAGGAGATCGAGGCGCTGCAACGGGCCGGCGCGCCGCTCGGCAGGATCGGCATCCTGGTGCGCACCACCGCGCAGATGCGCGAGTTCGAGGACCGCTTCAACGCCATCGGCCTGCCGCACCGCATCGTCGGCGGCCCGCGCTTCTACGAGCGGATGGAGGTGCGCGACGCGCTCGCCTACCTGCGCGTGGTGGCGCAGCCGGCCGACGACTTGGCCTTCGAGCGCATCGTCAACAAGCCCAAGCGCGGCCTCGGCGAGGCGACGGTCAGGCAGCTCCGCCAGGCCGCCCGCGCCCAGGGCGTTCCGTTGCTGGAGGCGGCGCGCCGGCTGGTCGGCACCGACGAACTGAAGCCGAAGCCGCGCAAGGCTTTGACCGATCTGGTCGAGAGCTTCCTGCGCTGGCGCCGCGACCTGGAGGCCATGCCGCATACCGAGCTGGCCGAGACGATCCTGGAGGAGTCCGGCTACACCGACATGTGGCGCCAGGACACGGCGATCGAGGCACCGGGCCGGCTGGAGAACCTGGCGGCGCTGATCGACGGCATGGCCGACTTCGAGAACCTGCAGGGCTTCCTGGAGCACGTCGGCTTGGTCATGGAGAACTTGCAGGAGACCGGCGGCGAGCAAGTCTCGATCATGACCCTGCACGCGGCCAAGGGCCTGGAGTTCGACACGGTCTTCCTGGCCGGTTGGGAGGAGGGGCTGTTCCCCAACCAGCGCGCGCTCGACCAGACCGGCCTCAAGGGCCTGGAGGAGGAGCGGCGGCTCGCCTACGTCGGGCTGACTCGCGCCCGCAAGCGCCTGTACGTGACCTTCGCCGCCAACCGGCGTCTGCACGGCTCCTGGACGGCGGCGATCCCCTCGCGCTTCGTCGACGAGCTGCCGCCCGAGCATGTCGAGGTGGAGTCCGACCAGGGGCTCTACGGGCAGGCGGCGGCGGCCTGGGGCGGCGGCTTTTCCGGCGGCTTCGGCGGCGGCGGGTTCCGAGAGGATCCCTGGGGCGAGCGGCGCGCCTCGCCTGGCATGAGCCGGGCCCAGCGCTATGCCGAGCAGGCCAAGCCCTACATCGAAGGCACCGCGCGGCTGGTCGATAGCCTGCCGGGCGACGGCGGTTTCGAGATCGGCACGCGGGTCTTTCACAGCAAGTTCGGCTACGGCGAGGTCATGGCCGTCGAGGGCGAGAAACTGACCGTCGAGTTCGACCACTCGGGCGAAAAGCGCGTCATGGCGGCTTTCCTGGTCCCGGCCGAGCGGGCTGACTGACGGGCATGGGCGATGCCATTTGGCAGGTACGGCTGAGTGTGCCCGAGGCGGCGGTGCCGGCCTTCGAGGCGGCGCTGGAAAGCGTCGAGGGCGGCGCACTGGCGCTCGGCGGGCCGGACGCGCAGGGCCGGGTGCCGCTCACCCTCTATCTCGGCGAGGCGCCCGATCGCGGCACGCTCGACACGCGCCTGGCGATGGCCGCCGCCGCGGCGGGTATGCCGCCGCCGGACGTGATCTGCGCGCTGATGCCGGAAATCGACTGGGTGGCGGAAAGCCAGGCCGGCTTGCCGGCCGTGCGCGCCGGGCGGGTCTGGGTCTACGGCAGCCACGTCGCCGAGCCGCCGCCCGCCGGCACCGTCCCGCTGCTGATCGACGCCAACCTCGCTTTCGGCACCGGGCGTCACGAGACGACGCACCTGTGCCTGCTGGCGCTGCAGGATCTGGCGAAGCGGCGCGCCATGACGAACCTGCTGGATCTCGGCTGCGGCTCCGGGCTGCTGGCCCTGGCGGCGGCCCGCCTCTGGCCCTCGGCGCGGGTGACGGCGAGCGACGTGGACGGACCCTCGATCCGCGTTGCCCGGGAGAATGCGCGGCTGAACGGGTTCGCGCCGGGGCGCATCCGTTTCGACGTCGGGGCGGGCTACGCGGCACCGGAGGTGCGGCGCAACGCTGCTTACGACCTGATCGTGGCGAACATCCTGGCCGGGCCGTTGAACGCGCTGGCGACGCAGACGGCGCGTGCGCTGCGGCCCGGGGGCGTGGCCATCCTGTCGGGCCTGCTGACAGGGCAGGAGCCGGCCGTCCTCCGCCGTCACCGGGCCGCAGGACTGATCCTGCAGGCACGGCAGCGGCTGGGGGACTGGTCGGCGCTGGTGCTGCGGCGGCTGGGTTAAGCCGCGGGCACCCGGCGGTCGGCGCAGCGGCGCGCCTGGGCGTAGATCTCGCCGCGGGTCAGGCCGATGTCGCGCAGCGTGGCGTCGTCAAGCTTCGCCAGGGCGAACTGAGTGCGGCGGTAGATCACCTGGCGCTTGATCGCGCGCAGCAGGGCCGGGATCCGCAGAGCGTCGAACAGGGTGTGCAGGCTGTTGCGCAGCGCCTGGCCCTGCAGACGCTTCGCTTCGGCGAGAAGCAGGTCGGTTGCGACCGGCGTGCCGGTTGCCTTGGCCTTCAGCACCGCGTCCAGTTCGCGGTCGGTAAGGCGGGCCATGGGTCGGTTCCTTTCTTCGAGTCCGGTTTCGGTTTTCGTTTCGTTGCGCCCGATCGGCCAGCGGTCGAAATTTTCGGAGACCTTTGAAATTGTCCCCGGCTCGTCCGGGTGCACACGGAAGGTAGGCAGCGCAAGTTCCTGGGAAACCTACGATGTTGCGCTGCAGCAATGCGGCTTTCGCATGTCTGCGAAAAGCTATGGTTAACGGCCTGTATCGGACGCGAAGCTCTTGGACGTGGGAGCCTTCATGTCCATAGTCTCAAGCTATGGATGACCTGACGCCGCCCCACACCGTGATCTCGCCCGCCACCTCGGCGGAGCGACTTGCCGCCCTGCGCGCCGAACTGGCGCGCCGCGATCTCGACGGGTTCCTGGTTCCGCGTGCCGACGAGCATCAGGGCGAGTACGTGCCGGCTTGTGCCGAGCGGCTGTTCTGGCTGACCGGATTTTCCGGCTCGGCCGGCCTGGCGGCGGTGCTCGCCGAGCGCGCGGCGATCCTCGTCGACGGGCGCTACACCCTGCAGGCCGAGCGCGAGACCGACACGAGTCTGTTCGAGCCCCGCCACCTGATCGAGCAGCCGCTGCACGCCTGGCTTGCGGAGCACCTGAAGGGCGGCAGGCTTGGCTACGACCCCTGGCTGCACACCGCCGACCAAATCGAGCGCCTGGCGCGCGAACTGAAGAAGGTCGGCACCGAGCTGGTGCCGGCCGAGCCCAACCCCCTAGATTCCGTCTGGACCGACCGGCCGGCGCCCCCGACGGCGCCGGCGGTGCCTCACGATCAGGCGTTCACCGGCGAGGGCTCGGCCGACAAGCGGGCCAAGATCGCCGGCGAACTGCGCCGGCATGGGGCGCAGGCCGCCGTGCTGACCATGCCGGACTCGATCGCGTGGCTGCTGAACGTGCGCGGCGGCGACGTGCCCTGCACACCGCTGGTGCTTTCTTTCGCGGTGATCGACGACGAGGGGCACGTCGACTGGTTCGTCGATCCCCGGAAGGTCGGTGGCGACCTCGTAGCCCACCTCGGCAACGGCGTGCGTGCGCGCCGGCCGGACGAGTTCGCCGATGTCCTGGCAGAGCAGCGGCGGCGCAGCGTGCTGGTCGATCCGGCCAGCGCGGCGCAGTGGGTCTTCGCGCGGCTGCGCGACGCCGGGGCCGAGGTTTTGCGCGCCGACGACCCTTGCCTGCTGCCGAAGGCGTGCAAGACCCCGACCGAACTGGCCGGCGCGCGCGCCGCGCACCGGCGCGACGGCGCGGCCCTGACCCGCTTCCTGACCTGGCTCAGCGAGACGGCGCCGCAGGGCGGGGTCAGCGAGCTGGCGGCGGCGGAGCGGCTCTATGCGCTGCGCAGCGCCGGCGAGCATTTCCGCGGCCTTTCCTTCGACACCATCTCCGGCGCCGGCCCGCACGGCGCGGTGATCCACTACCGGGTGACCCCGGAGACCAATCGCGAACTGCGCAGCGGCGAGCTCTATCTCGTGGACTCCGGCGCCCAGTATCTCGACGGTACCACCGACGTGACGCGAACCGTGGCCATCGGCACGCCGACCGCCGAGATGCGCCGCCGGTTCACGCTGGTGCTGAAGGGGCATATCGCGCTCGCCACCGCCCGCTTTCCAGAGGGCACCAGCGGCAGCCAGCTCGACGTCCTGGCCCGGCGCGCGCTGTGGGAGGAAGGCCTCGACTTCGATCACGGCACCGGCCACGGCGTCGGCAGCTACCTTTCGGTGCACGAGGGGCCGCAGCGGATCTCCAAGATGCCCAATCGGGTGGCGCTGAAGCCCGGCATGATCGTCAGCAACGAGCCGGGCTACTACAAGCCGGGGGCCTATGGCATCCGCATCGAGAACCTGGTCGCCGTCCAGAAGGCCGACCGGCAGGCGAGCGACGAACGTAGGATGCTGTGCTTCGAGACTCTGACGCTCGCGCCGATCGATCGGGCGCTTATCGAGACGGACTTGCTGAGCGGGACCGAGCGGGCCTGGGTCGATGCCTACCATGCCCGCGTGCGCCGCGACCTGGCGCCGCTGCTGAACGGCGCGGCGAAGGCCTGGATGGAGGCGGCGACCGAGCCGCTGGATGCCGGCTGAACCACTGTCTTCGGCTTGCCTAAAATTGATTCCTTAACGGCGCGCTAACGCGGTCGCGCCAAGGATGTGCGTGACCGAGCCGCCGGGTCGGGGAGCCTCGAACGGCGGCTCGTGCCAGTCCCCCTTGCGCGAGACAGCTTCTGCCGTGCCCAACGAGAGCCAGCGACCCCGGCCGAGTATGCCGCAGCTCGAAAGCGTGCTGCTGCGCCATGGCCAATGGCTGGCCCAGGAGCGTTCGGGCCGGCGCGCCGACCTGCGGTTCCAGGACCTCTCCGGCTATGCGCTTGGCGGCCGCAGCCTGGCGCGCGCGGCGCTGGTGGGCGTGCGACTTGCCGGCTGCGACCTGCGCGGGTGCGACTTCAGCGGCGCGGACCTCTTCGGCGCCGACCTGACCGACACCGACCTGCGCGGCGCCCGCCTCGCGGAGGCCGATCTGCGCGGCGCCGCCCTTTACGGCGCGCGCCTCGACCAGGCCAACCTGAACGCGGCGGACCTGCGCGAAGGCATGCTCTTGATGGGTGGCCAGCCGCTCGCCAACACCGGCCCCGAAGGCCGGCGCATCGTCATGACGGGCGCCTCGCTGATCTGCGCGCAGATGGAGCGCACCGACCTGGCGGGGGCGGCGTTGAAGCGCTGCAACCTGTCCGGCGCCAACCTGCGCCAGGCGAAGCTGACGGGGGCGGACCTGGACGCGGCGGTGCTGCGCAACGCCGACCTCTCGGCCGCCGACCTGACCGATGCCAGCTTGCGCGGCGCCGACCTGACGGCGGCCAGTCTCGTCGGCGCGCGGGTGGCCGGCGCCGACTTCGCCAAGGCCGTGCTGGTCGGTGCCGACCTCACCGAGTGCGACTTGCTGGAGGCCTCGACGCTGGGCGCGGTTTTCAGCCGCCTCGACGCCGCGCGCCAGGCGCCGCTGCAGCGGGCGCTCGAGGCGCATCGGCGTTGGCTCGACAGCGACGGCCGGCTCGGCGCGCGGGCCGAGATGGAGGGGATCGACCTCGCCGGCTGCAACCTGACCGGGGTCAACCTTTCCGGCGCGGCGCTGTCCGGCGCGAAGCTGGAGGAGGCCATCCTGAACGACGCCCTTCTGATCCTCGCCGACCTCAGTGGTGCGAACCTGCGGGGTGCGGCCTTGCGACGGGCGCGGCTGACGGGCGCCAACCTGACCAAGGCCGATCTCCGCGCCGCCGACTTGACGGAGGCCCGCCTGGATGCGGCGAGCGCGCCTGGCGCGAGCGCGGGCGGCAGCGGGCTGCGCACGCGCCTGGTCGCCGCCGACCTGACCGGCGCCGTGCTGTACCGTGCCAAGCTGAAGGGGGCGGAGGTGACCGGCTGGCGCACTGAGCGCGCCCTCTTGTCCGGCGCAGAGCTCGACGGGCCCGAGTGAGCCGCACCTCCCGGCGGTGGTGGCCGAAAACACCGAAAGCCGGGCGAATGCGCCCGGCTTGGCGGAACGATCCGAAGATCGGTCTCGAGCGTGACGTCGACCCGTGCCGCTGTCGACGCCGGGCGGACGCGATCGGACTCTAGAAGCCCTCGCGCTCGAAACGCTTGCGCAGGAGCTTGCGGTGCCGGCGCACTGCCTCGGCCTGCTCGCGCTTGCGCTTCTGCGACGGCTTCTCGAAGTGCCGGCGCAGCTTCATCTCCCGAAAAACGCCCTCGCGCTGCATCTTCTTCTTCAGCGCGCGCAGGGCCTGATCGACATTGTTGTCACGAACCGAAACGTGCACGTTTGATCGACCTCCTCGTCGATGTTCGCTTGTCGCTGTCCGAACTGCGTCCGCGGCCGCGTCGTCGCCGACCCGTCGAGGTGTGAGGTACGCGACACTGACGCAACTTCGACCGTAACGCAAAAAACCCGCCGGCGACGCCTAGCGGATACGTTTATATAACATTCCTGCCCGCCGAGTGCAAAGCCCAGTGTGGCCTCTGCTGTGGGACGGCTGGACGCTGCAGCCGCCGGACTCCATATTCGCCCGCATGGCCATTCTAAAGATCGCCCGGATGGGCCACCCCGTCTTGCTGCGGCCGGCCGCGCCGGTCGCCGACCCGCTGGCGCCCGGAATCCGCAAGCTGGTCGCCGACATGCTGGAGACGATGCGCGATGCGCCGGGCACCGGGCTCGCCGCGCCCCAGGTGCACGTGCCGTTGCGGCTGGTGATCTTCACCGTCTCGTCCGAGCGGGCCGCCCGCGAAGGCGGCGAAGAGGTTCCGCCGACGGTGCTGATCAACCCGCGGGTCGAGCCGCTGGGGGAGGAGGCGGCCTACGGTTGGGAAGGCTGCCTGTCGGTGCCCGACCTCGCCGGCCGGGTGCCCCGCTGGACGCGCATCCGCTACAGCGGGCTCGACCTGGAGGGGCGGCCCCTCGAGCGCGAGGCGGAGGGCTTCCATGCGCGCGTGGTTCAGCACGAGTGCGACCACCTGGACGGCATTCTCTACCCGCAGCGGCTGCACGACGCGCGCGACTTGATCTTCACCAGCGAGGCGAGGCACTGGGCCGGCCAAGTGCCCTCCGCCTTCGCGTCTTCCAGCGAAGCCGACGGCAAGGAGGCCTCATGACCGTCAAAGATGCCGCCCTCGAGCAGGCGGAGCTGCGCCTGCATTTGATGGAGTTGGCGCTGCGCCACGTCGCCTTCGACGGCTGGAGCGAGCAGGCCCTGATGGCCGGCGCGCGCGACCTCGGCCTTTCGGCCGCGCAAGCGCACAACCTGTTTCCCGGCGGCGCGCGCGAGCTGATCGCCTGCTTCAGCGAGGAGATCGACCGCCGCATGCTGGAGCGGCTCGAGGCGGCGCCGCTGGAGCAGATGAAGGTGCGCGAAAAGGTGGCGCTCGGCGTGCGCACGCGCCTCGAGCTGCTGGAGGGCTATCGCGAGGAGGTGCAGCGCGGCCTGTCGTTCCTCTCCCTGCCGCCGAACCTGCCGCTGGCCAGCAAGCTGACCTGGCGCACCTGCGACATCATCTGGTACGCCGCCGGCGACACGGCGACCGACTACAACTACTACACCAAGCGCTCGCTGCTGGCCGGGGTCTACTCCTCGACCCTGCTCTACTGGCTGTCCGACCGCTCGGAAGGCCACGCAGCGACCTGGGATTTCCTCGAGCGGCGCATTTCCGACGTGCTGAAGATCGGCGGTACGCTTGGCAAGTCGATCCAGCGCGCCCTCGACGCCCCGCAGGCGCTGTTCGGCCGCCGCTCGCGCCTGCGCCCGCGGATCTGATTGCCGGCGTCCCATCGGCCGACGTCCTGCCTCGACAAGCTCGGCGCGAAGGCGTGGCGCACGCGTTCGTCGCGGGGATTGACCGCCTTGACCTGGTCGCGCGCCCACGAGGCATGAAGGGCGATATCGGCCATTGCCGAAGATCCCTCACCCATGGGTCAGCGTGCGCTGGACCGCGTCGTGCCAGAGCGCGACGCGGCGCTGGCGGGCGGCCTCGTCCATCTGCGGCTCGAAGCGGCGGTCGAGCTGCCAGATGCGGGCGAACTCGTCCTGGCTCGGCCAGACGCCGGCGGCATGGCCGGCCAGCCAGGCCGCGCCCAGGGCGGTGGTTTCTAGCACCTTGGGGCGGTCGACCGGCGCGCCCAGCACGTCGGAGAGGCGCTGCAGCATCCAGTCGCTGGCGGTCATGCCGCCGTCGACCCGCAGCACCAGGTCTTCGCCCAAAGCGCCGTCGGCGCGGATCGCCTCGATCAGGTCGAGGGTCTGGAAGGCGACCGACTCCAGGGCGGCCAGGGCGAACTCCTTGGGGCCGGAGTTGCGGGTCAGGCCGAAGATCGCGCCGCGCGCCTCCGCCTCCCAGTGCGGCGCACCCAGGCCGACGAAGGCCGGGACCAGCACCACCTGCTGCTCGGGATCGGCCGCGGCGGCGAGCTCGCCGCTTTCCGCTGCCTGCCGGATGATGCCCAGGCCGTCGCGCAGCCACTGCACCGCCGCGCCGGCGACGAAGATCGAGCCCTCCAGCGCATAAGTGGCCTTGCCGTCGAAGCGATAGGCGATGGTGGTCAGCAGCCGGTGGGTCGAAGCGACCGGAGTCTCGCCGGTGTTGACCAGGGCGAAGCAGCCGGTGCCGTAGGTCGACTTCATGGCGCCGGCCCGGAAGCAGGCCTGGCCGACGGTCGCTGCCTGCTGGTCGCCGGCGACGCCGCGGATCGGCACGGGGGCACCGAGGATCTCCGGCTCGCAGGTGCCGAAGTCGTCGGCGCAATCCAGCACCTCGGGCATCGCCGCCTCGGGGATGCCCAGGATCTCCAACAGCCCCTCGTCCCACCGCTGGCGGTGGATGTCGAACAGCAGCGTGCGGCTGGCGTTGGTGGCGTCGGTGACGTGGCGCCGGCCGCCGGTCAGCTTCCAGATCAGGTAGCTGTCGACCGTGCCGAAGGCCAGGTGCCCGGCCTCGGCCGCTTCGCGCGCGCCGGCCACCTCGTTCAGCAGCCAGGCCAGCTTGGTACCGGAGAAGTAGGGGTCGAGCAGCAGGCCGGTGCTCTCGGCGAAGCGCGGCTCGTGGCCCGCCGCCTTCAGCTTCTGGCACAGCTCGGCGGTACGCCGGTCCTGCCAGACGATCGCCTTGTGGACCGCCTTGCCCGTGCGCCGGTCCCACAGCACCGTCGTCTCGCGTTGGTTGGTGATGCCGAGCGCGGCGACCTGCCCGGCCTCCAACCCGGCCGCCTTCAGGGCACCGCGGGCGGTGCGCACCGTCGTCTCCCACAGGTCCTCGACCTCGTGCTCGACCCAGCCGGAGTGCGGGTAGTGCTGGCGGAACTCCTCCTGCGCCTGACCCAGGATCGCGGTGTCGTCCTCGAACACCATGGCGCGCGTGGAGGTGGTGCCCTGGTCGATCGCCAGGACAGGGGCGCGGACGCTCACGGATGTGCCTCCCAGACTCTGCCGTCTTTTCCGCCGCGGCCGGACGCGCTGCGGCTGGTTGGTCTCTGACCTAGCGCGGAACGGTCGGCCGAGGCAACCACACGGCTCGGGCTAGTCGTAGAGGTCGCGGCGCAGGTCGTGCAGGTAGGGGTTGATGCTGCGGACACGGACGATCTCCGCGGCATCGATCTCGGCGATCAGCAGGGCCTCGGCGTTGCCGGGCGCGCGCGCCAGGTCTCGGCCGTCCGGCCCGACCAGGCAGGAGCGGCCGACGTAGGTCAACTCGCCCTCGGCGCCGGCCCGGTTGACGTAGGCGAGGTAGACGCCGTTCTCGTAGGCGCGCGTCGGCACCAGCGCGTCGGCGACGAAGCCGTAGGGCTCCATCAGGGCGGTCGGCACGGCGATCAGCTCGGCACCGGCCACCGCCAGGGCGCGCACCGCCTCCGGGAACTCCAGGTCGTAGCAGATCAGCAGGCCGATCTTCAGACCCTCGAAACGCACCAGCGGCGGGTGCTCCGGGCCGGGCAGGTAGAGGCGCCGCTCGTCGGGACCGAAGAGGTGGGCCTTGCGGTAGACCCGGCGCCGGCCCTCGGGATCGACCCAGACGACGGCGTTGTAGACCGCTCCATCGCGGAACTCCGGGAATCCGTAGAGCAGGGCGAGGCCGTGGCGGCGGGCGATCTCCGTCGCACGCCCGGCGGCCGGCCCGTCGGCAGGCTCGGCCAGCGCCCAGGCCCGCTCGCCGATGTTGTAGCCGGTCAGGAACATCTCCGGGGCGATCAGCAGGCGCGCGCCGGCCGCCGCCGCCGAGGCCGCCGTCGCCTCCAGCAGGTCCAGGTTGCCCGCCACCGTGCCGGTGCCCGCGGTCTGCAGCAGCGCGACTCTCATTTCTCCTGACCCTGCAATGCGCCGAGCAGCCGCGGCAGGTCGCCGAAGCGCGCGATCAGGCCGAAGACCAGCAGCGCGACGAGGACGAAGACGACGGCGACGGCGGCCATCACCGGCGTGTAGCCGTAGCGTAGCGAGTTGAAGATCTTGATCGGCAGGGTCTCCACGGTGAAGCCGGCGACCATGTAGGCGACGATGTACTCGTTCAGGCTGAGCACGAAGGCGAAGGCGAAGCCGCTGACGATGTAGGGGCGGACCAGCGGGAAGACGATCGTGCGGAAGACTTGGCGCGGCGTGGCGCCCATGGTCGCCGCCGCCTCGACCAACCCGCGGTCGATCGACTGGAAGCCCAGGCTGATGGTCACCATCGGCAGGGTGACGAAGAAGATGGCGTGGCTGACCACCACCGTCAGGTAGTCTCCGTACAGGCCGGCGGTCGCCCAGAAGGCGAGGAAGCCGAGCGCCGAGATCACCGGCGGCAGCACGAAGGGGGCGGTGCCGAGCGTGTAGAGGGCGGCGGCGTAGCGCACCCGCCAGCGCCACAGGAAGTAGGCCAGCGGCAGGGCGATGGAGACCGCCAGGCAGGCCGAGAGCGTCGCCACCGACAGGGAATTGATCAGCGCGTCGAACCAGCCGGCATCGCGCCAGATGTCGACGAACCACTGCAGGCTGAAGCCGCGCGGCGGGAAGTGCAGCACGCGCCCCTCGTTCAGCGCCACCCCGCCGATCACGAGCAGCGGCGCGGCCAGCACCAGGCCGACGGCGCCCATGAACAGGCGGATGCTCCAGGCCGCGCTCACCCCGCCGCCTTCTGCCGGCCGAGCAGCAGCGTCAGGCCGATCAGCGCCAGGCTGACCAGCATCAGGAAGATCGCCATTGCGGCGCCGAAGGGCAGGTTGGACTGGTAGATCGTCTGGTCGGTGATCATCACCGAGATGGTCCAGTGCTGCGGCCGCCCGAGCAACTGCGGCAGCAGGTAGATGCCCAGCGTGAAGACGAAGGCCAGGATCAGGCCGGACAGGATGGCGTTGCGCGCGGCGCCGACGACCACGGTGAAGAAGGCGCGCAAGGGCGAGGCGCCCATGGTCATCGCCGCCTCGACCAGCTCGCGGTCGAGCCGCACCAGGCTCGGGTAGAGCAGCAGCACGGTGTAGGGAAAGGCCAGATAGCACATGCCGATCAGCAGCGCGGCGAAGCCCGGCGACCAACTCACCGGCTCGGCCATCAGCCCGACGGCGACCAGCAGATTCGAAATCCCGGCCGAGCGGCTCAGCAAGGTCGACCAGGCGAAGCCGACGATCACCTCCGACAGGCTGAGCACCGAGAGCAGGAACACCAGCCAGGCGATCTGCCGCCGCCGCGCCAGGCGGGTCAGCAGGTAGGTGAAGGGAAAGGCCAGCCCGACGCAGATGACCGCCGCCAGCGCCGAGAGGCCGAGCGAGAAGCCCAGCACGTTGCCGAAGAAGGCGGAGAGGAAGCGGCCATAGTTGTCGAGCGTGAAGCTCGGCTCGTAGAAGCCGCCCTGGACGCGCTGGAAGAAGCTGACGGCCAGCATGATGCCGAAGGGGATGACGAAGAAGACCAGCAGCATCAGCGCCGGATAGATCAGCGGCGCGTGCTCGGCCAGGCTGCGCGGCTTGCCGGTCCTCATCCGGGGAAGACCGCGATCTGCGCCGCCGGCAGCTCGAGCGAGACGGCATCGCCAGGCGCAAACGGCGGCTCGCCCTCGACGATGGCGACGGCGACCAGGCGCTGGCCGGCGCACGCGACGTGGGTCTCCACCGTCTGGCCGATGTCGCGCACGAAGACCACCTCGCCGGTCAGCCGGTTCTCGCCGCCGGCGCCGGCGGCCGCCAGGTGCAGGTTCTCCGGCCGGATCGACAGCGTCACCGGGCCGCTGTCCGGTGCGGTCGGCACCGCCAGCGTGCCGCCCGGCAGCTCGACCCGCCCGCCGCCGCGCGCCGTCCCCTTCAGCAGGTTGGAGGTGCCGATGAAGTCGGCGACGAAGGCGTTCGCCGGGCGGCAGTAGATCTCCAGCGGACTGCCGGCCTGCTGCACCCGCCCCTGGTCCATCACCACGATGGTGTCGGCCATGGTCATGGCCTCGCGCTGGTCGTGGGTGACCAGGATGGTGGTGACGCCCAGGCGCCGCTGCAGCAGCCGCAGCTCGACCTGCAGCGCCTCGCGCAGCTTGGCGTCCAGCGCGCTCAAGGGCTCGTCCAGCAGAAACAGCCGCGGGTCGACCGCCAGGGCGCGGGCGATGGCGACGCGCTGGCGCTGCCCGCCGGAGAGCTGCGAGATCTGGCGGTCGGCGATGTCGGGAAGCTGGATCAGCTCCAGCAGCTCTTCCACCCGCCGGCGCTGCCGCGCCTTGTCGGTGCCGCGGATCGCCAGGGCGTAGGCGACGTTCTCGGCCACCGTCAGGTGCGGGAAGAGGGCCAGCGACTGGAACACCATGCCGAAGCCGCGCATATGCGCCGGCTGTTCGGTGATGTCCTCGCCATCGAGCACCAGCTTTCCCGCGCTCGGCGCCTCCAGTCCGGCGATCATGCGCAGCAGCGTGGTCTTGCCGCAGCCGGACGGGCCGAGCAGGCAGACGAACCGCCCCTGGGGCACCGTCAGGTCGACGCCGTCGACGGCGGTCACGCCGCCGAAGCGCTTGGTCACGGACTGGAGCTGAAGCTCGGACATGTCACCGGTGCGCTTGGAAGCCGCTAAGGCGGCTCGGCCTCGCCCTTCGAGACGCCGGCTGCGCCGGCTGCTCAGGACGAGGCCGGGCAAACGTCGGGTAGGCCCTCCTCATCCTGAGCAGGCTTGCGCCGGCAAGCCGTCTCGAAGGGTGAGGAGGGCCTTGTCAGGGACGATCACCCGGTGATCGTCTCGATCCATTGCTGCTCCAGCCAATCGCCGCGCTCCAGGTACATCTGGTAGTTCGGGATGATCGGCGGGATGTCGCTGGCGACCGCCGCGAACTCCGCCTCGGTGAGGTCGAGCAGGTCGCGCCGTACCGTCGGTGCCGTGCCGACGTTGCGCGACAGCGCCGCCTGGATCTCAGGCTGGCACATGTACTCGATGAAGACGTGCGCCTCGTCGGCCATCTGCGAGGCCTTGGTCACCGCCCAGGAGCCGGAGTCGTTGACGCCGCCCTCCTTGGGGAAGGTGGAGCGCACCGGGTAGCCGTCGGCCGCGGCGAGGCCGGCCACGTCGTGGTAGTACTGGCCCATCGGGATCTCGCCGGTCTGCAGCGCCTGCTGGAACTGCCCCTCGTCGCGGTACCAGAGCTTCACGTTCGGCTTTACCTCGGCCAGCTTGCCGAGCACTTCGAGGATGCCCTCCTCGCTGCCCAGGATCTCCTGGCCGCCGAAGAAGGTCTCGGCGGTGATCTCCAGCAGGAAGGAGTTGGTGACAAGCGCCAGCAGGCCCAGGCTGTCGCGCTTGTCCTCGGCCCACATGTCGCCCCAGGACTCCGGCGCGTCGGGGATGACATCGGTGTTGCTGACCAGGGTGATGTACCAGGCGACCGCGCCGACGCCGCACAGGCGGCCGTCGGGATAGCGGTGGACGAACTGATCGAGCAGCTTGTCGAGGTTGGTGATCTTCGACTCGTCCAGCGGCATCCACAGCTCGGTCTGCTGGCCTTTCAGCAGTGGCGTGACCGCCATCATGTTGACGTCGGCTGGCGCCTGGCCGGCGCGCGCCGCCTGCTCGAGTTGCACAAGCCAGGCCTCGCCGGTCGGCTCGGCGACCGACTGCACCTCGATGCCGGTGGCCGCGGTGAAGTCCGGGAAGATGAACTGGTCGAAGGACTCCTTGAAGTAGCCGCCGTAGACGCCGACCTTCAGCGGTTCCGCCGCGCGGGTGTGCACCGCCGGCATCCCCAGCGCGGCGACGCCGGCCGCGGCGCCGATGCCGCCCAGGACCGTGCGGCGGGAGACCGGGCGGCGCGAAACGTGGGCGCTGCCCGGCAGCTTGGTCTTGCGGGTCATGATCTGCCTTCCCTGTTGGCTGTGCCTTGCGTCGGGGCGATCCCCTCGGCCCGGGACGTTACGGATAAAGTTCCGCACACTCAAGATGCTGCGCTGCACATATCTTGAGCGGGACGGGACGCGTTTGCCTCAGATCGGGTCACGCAGCAGGGGCATGGTCATGCAGTGGATGCCGCCGCCGCCGCGGCAGAAGAGGTCGAGCGGCAGCTCGATGACTTGCAGGCCTTCCGCCTTCATGGCGGCGTTGACCACCGGGGCGTGGGCGGCCGAGATCACCGTGTCGCGGCCCGCCGCGTCCGGGCCGAGCGCCAGCACGTTGCAGGCCATGGTCATGGCGTCCTTGTAGCTGACCGGGATCAGGCGGATCTGCCGCTCGGCCAGCCAGGCGACCAGATCGTCGTCCAGCACCTCGAGGCAGCCGAGCGCCAGGTTCGGCGCGACCATGGAGAAGATCACGTCGAGATGCAGGAAGTGCTCGGCGAAGGGCTGCAGGCGCACCTCCCAGCCCTGGTCTTCGAACCAGTCGGCGAACTGGCGCGCGCCGGCCTCGGTCGTCCGCTCGCCGGAATGGCCGACCAGCAGCAGGCCGGGGCGGACGATGTGGATGTCGCCGCCTTCCAGGGTGCCGCGGGTCGAGTAGCGCCAGGGGCCGCCGTCGGTCTGGTTGTAGAAGGCGATGACGCTGGCGTACTCGCCGCGCCGCTGCGGGCGGTAGAGCTGGGTGATCGCCGGCCCCCAGGGCGTCACCTGCGAGGAGTCGCGGGTGTAGACCTGGTAGGGCAGGTGCGGCTCGGGGGTCGTGTAGTGGCAGACGACGCCGAAGTCCTCGAGCGCCCGCACCATGCCCGCGTACTGGGCATCCAGATCCGCTCGCGCCGGGGCCGCCGTCCTCTCGGTGAGGGTGCGCTGGGCGATGGCGTTGGTCGGCTGCCAGGCGTAGTTGTCCGGCCGGCACAGCAGTACCTCGCGCAGCCGCCCCGTCTCGCTGTCCACTCGCCATCTGTGTGTCATTGCGCCTGTCTCCCTTGCATCGCTCGGCCCGCTTTATCGCGAAGCCGCCGGCGGCAAGGCAAGCGGCGTCAGAAGGTCACGGGACGGTGCTGCATCGCCCAGGTCTCGGTCAGCGGCGTGCCGCCGACCGCGAGGAAGGCGCGCAGCTCCAGCGGCTCGCCCATCTCCTCCTCGCCCTCGGGCGGGTAGACGTCGAAGACGAGCCGCCAGACGTCGGTGCCGACGACGCGCAGCGCGTAGGGATTGTCGATCCGTCCGCGCGGGCAGGAAACCATCGGATCCACCGGATCGCTGCTTTCGAACTCCGCCAGGCGTCCGCCGCGGAAGTCGACGGCATACTTGTTGCCCTGGGCCGGGCGCGGCTGCCCGGGCACGCCCGCCCGGCCCAACCGCGTGGCGACCGTGCGGCCCAGCTCGGCGGGCACAACCGGCGCCGCCGTCCAGCTCAGCCGGTAGCGCCACGCCCGCTCCGCGCCGGCGGCCATGCCGCTTTCGGGCGTCCAGAAGGCGACGATGTTGTCGTGGATCTCGTCGTCGGTGGGGATCTCCACCAGCGTCACCGCCCCCTTGCCCCAGTCGCCCAGGGGCTGCACCCAGGCCGAGGGGCGCCGCTCGTAGAAGACGCCGTCGTCCTGGTAGTTGTCGAAGGCGCGGTCGCGCTGCAGCAGCCCGAAGCCGCGGGGATTGTCGTCCAGGAAGCTGCTGGTCGCGACGCCGGGCGGGTTGTTCAGCGGCCGCCAGAGCCGCTCGCCCCTGCCGGTCCACAGCGCCAGGCCGTCGCTGTCGTGCACCTCCGGCCGCCAGTCCGTGGCGGCATGGCGGTTGCTCTCGGAGAACCAGTACATCGAAGTCAGCGGCGCCACCCCCAACTGCATGACCTGCTCGCGCGCGAACAGGCGGGCCGTCGTCTCCATCGCGGTGCTCTCGCTGCGCGAGATGGCGAAGCGGTAGGCGCCGGTCACGCTCGGGCTGTCGAGCAGCGCGTCGATCACCAGCGTCTGCGCGTCGCGCGGATCGATCCAGAAGTCCGTGAAGCGCGGAAACTCCTCGCTGCGACCCGGAACGGCGGTATCGATGGCGAGGCCGCGTGCCGAAAGCCCGTACTGATTCAGCGGGTCGGCGCTGCGGAAGTAGGAGGCGCCCATGAAGGCCAGCCAATCCCCGGCGCGGCCGTCGGCGTGCAGCACGCGGAAGCCGGCATAACCCATGTCCGCTGGGAAGTCCGCCGCCTGCAGTTCGCCAGTGTAGGCGAAGAGCTCCGGATCGTAGGCCAGCGGCCGGGCGCCGGCCTCGGTGACCAGGTTCAGCCCGACGGGCGCCGCCGCGAAGCGGTGCAGGTGGAACGGGGCGATGGGCCAAGCCCCCTCGCGGCCGACCGCACGCTCGCTGCGAAAGCGGATCCGCTGGTAGGCATCGTAGTCCAGGCGATCGAGGGCGCCGGCCGTCGCCTGCTGAGGTGGGCTCCAGGGCTGCGCGGCCAGCGCGCGCGCCTGTCGGCTCAGACGTTCGAAGTCGTGCGGCACCGCCGCGCCGAGCCTCTCGGCGGCGCGCGCGACGGCAAGGGAAGCGGGCGTGGCGAGCGCGGCCGTCAGCAAACCGAGGCAGAAGTGACGGCGGCTGAGCCGGCGGCCAGCCGAGTCCGGCGCGGACAGGAATGTCGGCATGGGCGATCCGAATGGCCTCGTAGCGGCAAGGCGACAGGTGCACGTCGCAGATGCGCGTCGCGCACATAGCGTTTCGCCGATAGCTAAGCGAGGGTCTCTCACCGGCAAAGGGGCCTCACAAAAATGACCCTGCCACTCGCGAAGTCCAAATGGCCCACAGCGTCTTCGCGCCTAAATTAACTTCGCATTAAGCCATGCTCCGTTTGGTTGTCTGTGTGCGACCACCTCGCACAACGGCGCATGACGTGGCAGTCTTGGGCCGACCTGCCGCAAGGCGCGTTTCCGGGGTCGGGGACCTGCCGTGAACGAGAGTCGTCTGTCCGCAAGCAAGCAGCTCGCCGCCGCGTCCGATCGCTGGCGCTGGCTGCTGCACGAGTCGCCGGCCGCCATGCTGGTCACGGACGGCGAGAGGGTACTGTTCGCCAATCGGACGGCGGCCGAGGTGCTGAAGTACGGCTCGCCGGGCGAACTCGCCGGGCGGACGATGTGGGAGTTGAACGTCCCGGAGGACTACAAGCTGGTCCGCGAGCGCATCGCGCGCCTGCGGCGCCGCGAGCACCTGCCCCTGCGCGAGGCGCGCCTGCGCTGCGGCGACGGTACGGTCAAGCAGTTCGAGGTCGCCGGCTATCCGATCGAATACGAGGGCCAGGATGCTGTCTTCGTTCGCCTGACCGACGTTTCCGCCGCCCGTCATCGCGAGAGCGCCGAGCGCGAGGCGCGCGAGCGTCTGGCTCTGGCGATCGACATGATCGGCGGGGCCACCTGGGTGTACGACTATGCCTCGGATCAGATGCAGGAGCACGAGGGCCTGCTCCGGCTGCTCGGCTACGATCCGACCGGCCGGCCGCCCCAGGTCCTGGACCTGATCCACCCGGAGGACCTGGAGGGCGTGCGCGGACGCCTGACGCACCGGCGGCCGCCCGATCTCTGGGAGACCTCCAACGAGCACCGCCTGCGCCGCGCCGACGGGACCTACATCTGGGTGCGCTCGCGTGCGCGGATCATCGCGGACGAGAGCGGCCACCCGAAACGCGCGCTCGGGATCGATACGGACATCACAGCCGAAAAGCGCGAGCGTATCCTGCGCGATGGCCGTGCCGCCGCGCTGTCGGCAATCACCATGGGCGTGCCGCTCGAAGTGGTCTTGCGCACGGTCGTGAAGACCGCCGAACAGGCCATCGACGGCAGCATCGCCGCCGTCTTCTGCATCGAAGGCGACGCGCTCGTGCTCGCCAGCGGACCCAGCCTGCCGGAGTCGCTCCGCCCCCACTTGGCCCGCTTGCCCCTGGGGGCCGAGGGAGGCTGCGTCGGGCGAGCTGCCGTCGAAGTGCGGCGCATCGTGAAGGAAAGGCTCGGCGGCGAAGGCAGCAAGATCTCGCCGCTGGCCATGAAGGCGACGGCGGCCGGCATCAACGCGGCCTGGGTCGAGCCGATCTTTTCGGCGCACGAGCGCGTCCTCGGCGTGCTGAGCGTCTATCTGCCGCAACAGAGTGCGCCGCGCGAGTCCGACGACGTGGTGCTGCGCGAACTCAGCGACGTCGCCCGTCTGGCCATCGAACATGCCCATACCCAGCAGCGTCTGCGCGAGGCGCGGGCGGAGGCGGAGCGTGCCAACCGGGCGAAGAGCCACTTTCTGGCGACTATGAGCCACGAGCTTCGCACGCCGCTGAATGCGGTCATCGGGTTCGCCGAAGTGATGCAGCACGGCGTGTTCGGGCCGATCGGCAATCCGCGCTACGAGGCCTACGCCAGCGACATCGTCGTCTCGGCCCGCCATCTGCTCGACATCCTTTCGGACATCCTCGACATGTCACGCATCGAGGCCGGCCGCTGGGAGGTGTCGCCGGATGAGATCGGCCATGCGGAGATCGCCGGTTTCAGCCACATGCTCTCGGCCGTCGCCGAGCAGCACGGCTGCCGGCTGGAAATGGACATTGCGCCGGACTTCGCGGCCTGGGCCGACCTGCGCGCCGTCAAGCAGATCCTGATCAACCTGACCAGCAATGCGGCGCGTTACGGGGCCGTGGGCGGAACTGTCCGGGTGACCGGGCGCGTGTCCCCCGTGGGAGCCGTCCTGGAGGTGCACGACGAGGGCCCGGGTATCCCCGGCGAAGAGATCGAAATGCTGCTGCAGCCCTTCGAGCGCAGCGAACGGGCCAAGGCCAGCGTGCAGGGCGGCATCGGCCTCGGCCTGCCGATCGTCCGCCAGCTCGCCGAGCTGCAGAACGCCGACTTCGCGCTGGAAAGCGAGGTCGGCGTCGGCACCTGCGCGCGCCTGACCTTCCCGGCCGCCCAAGCCGTCGTGGCCCTCCGGCAGGGATAGGGCCTGCCTCGCGACCCCTGGCGCCGACTTGCCCTGGCGGGCGTCAGCCGGGCGGTTCGATCAGAATCTCGCCGAGCACGCGGACGAGGCCCGCCTCGTCCAGCTCGAAGACGACCAGTCCGCCCGACCGGGGCGCGATGCCGGTGAGCGCCCGCACGTTCACGAAGTGGCTGACCAGAATCAGCTTCTCGTCGTTTGGTACGTCGCGCAGAAGTGCCAGCAGCGCCGCCGTTTGCGCCGGCTCGGCGTCGCGTCGGCCGAAGAAGGAGTTGAGGGCCGGCAGGTCGGCGACCGGTACGTTCGCGGTCCAGCCGAGTCGGGGTGCGGTCAGGGCGCCGGCCAGCTCGGTGGCGGTATCGCGGCTGCGGCACCATTGGCTGGTCAAGACGCGGTCGACGACGATGCCCCGATTGGCGAAGGCCGCGCCGATCCGGCGCGCCTGGGCCCGTCCGGCCGCGCTCAGATTGCGCTGAGTCCCGCAGTCGCCGAGCGCGAAGTCGGCGGGATCGCCGGTGCCGGGTGCCAGGGCGTGGCGCAGAATGGCGAAGCTGCCGGCGCGCTTTAGCGCGTCCCACGCCGCCTCGTCGGCATGGGCCGGACCTCCGACGGCAGCGGCCAGGAGGAAGGCCAGAAGGAAGGCCAGGAGGACGGGAACCGCCACAGGCATCGGGAGTTCTCCTCAGCGAGCTTGGTGTTACCGAGTTCACCGCATCCGCGAGCGGCCCGAGCCAAGTTAGGTGGGAACGGGCCTCGAGGAAGTCACACTCTGGCTGCACGACTCGCGTTATGACGACGATGTCGGGCGAGGATCCCAGGTGGCCCCGGTCGAAGCCGCGAAGAGACGGAGGTGCCGTCATGCGACCGCTGCTGCTCGCCTGTCTGCTGCTGACACCCTTCCTTGTGTTGCTGTCCGACTTGGCCTTCGACGGCCCGGGCACCGGCTGGGGCGCGCCGAAACGCCTCGCCCCGCAGATGTCAGCTCAGATGACCGGCTTGCCACTCGACGCTACGACGCTGCGCTGACCCGCCGCCGGCAAAGCGCCTGTCGATTCCGAAGTTTTCGAGATTCTAGTCCCGTCGATGCGGAACCGGCAGATCGGGCGGGCCGTTGGCTTGCTGTTCGACAGCTTCAGGCCACCGAGGCATCCTCCCGAATGATCCCCTTCCTGCCCGACGACCTGTCGGTCGCCTTCGGCGTCGTCGCGGTCGCCGCTGCGATCATCGGCGTTCTCGGCGTGCGGCTGACCCGCGAGGCGGAGCGCTTGGCCGAGGTGCTGGGCGTCGGCCAGGCGCCGGTCGGCGCCTTGGTGCTGGGCGGCATGACCTCGCTTTCGGGTCTGGTCACCAGCGTATCCGCCGCCGCCGCCGGCAGCGGCGACCTGGCGGTTTCCAACGCGGTCGGCGGCATCGCGGTGCAGACCGTCTTTCTGGTGGTTGCCGACATCTTCTATCGGCGTGCCAATCTCGAGCATGCCGCTGCCGCCGAGACGAACCTGCTGCAGGGCGCGATGCTGATTTGCCTGCTCGCTCTGCCGCTTTTCGCGCTGCTCGGTCCGGAACTCGCGGTCTGGCAGGTCCACCCGGTCAGCCCGCTATTGGTGGCTGCCTACATCGGCGGCTTGTACCTGACCACGCAGGCGGAGGACCAGCCCCGCTGGCAGCCGGTGATGACCGGGGAGACCCAGCGCGAACGGCGCCAGCCGGCTAAGCGCGGCCCTGGCGAACTCGCGCCGCTCGTGCTGCGGATCCTGGCCTATGGGCTCTGCGTCGCGCTGGCCGGCTACGCCTTGGCGCAGGCCGGAGCCGTGATCAGCGCGGGCACGGCGATCGGCGATACGGCTGTGGGCTCGATCCTGACGGCGACGACCACGTCCCTTCCCGAGCTCGTCACGGCCGTAGCCGCGGTGCGTCGCGGGGCGCTGTCGCTGGCGGTGGGCGACATCCTCGGCGGCAACTGCTTCGACGTGCTGTTCCTTTCGGTGGCCGATGCCGCCTACCGGAAGGGCTCGCTCTACCACGCGGTCTCCAGCCAGCAGGGCATGCTGCTGACCATGACGATCGCGATGAGCGGCATCCTGCTGCTGGGTATGATTCGACGCGAACGCCACGGCATCGCCAACATCGGCTTCGAGAGCGCCTTGGTGGTGGTGATCTACGTCGCCGGCATGGCGGCGATTCTCCTTCACGGCTGACCCGGCTCGCGGCAGCCGCGTGGCCGGCCGGCGGGAACGCTGCGGCCCGTCGGTCGTTCGTCAGTCATCACCAGGGCCGGGGCCACGACCTGGCCTTTCTTGCCCGAAACATAGGAGGCTGACCATGCTCGGCTGGGCATTGCTGTTCTTCGTGGTGGCGATCATCGCCGCCGTCTTCGGCTTCGGCGGCATCGCTTCGGCGTCCGCCGGCATCGCCCAGGTGCTTTTCTTCATCTTCCTGGTGCTGCTGGTCGGCTCGCTGCTGCTGCACCTCTTCCGCGGCGCACGCCGCTGATTACCCACACCGGCAGAAGGAGGTTCTACGATGAACACCGATATGCTGAAGGGCCAGTGGACCCAACTCAAGGGCCAGGTCAAGGCGAGTTGGGGCAAGCTGACCGACGACGATCTGGCGACTGTCGAGGGTGACCGCGATCGCCTCGTCGGGCGCATCCAGGAGCGCTACGGGCTGGCCAAGGAGGAAGCCGACCGTCAGGTCGACGATTGGATGAAGCGGCACTGAGGCAAGCTGGGGAACTTGCGCCGCAGTTGTGCGTTCCTAGGCTGGTGCGCAAGCACACATCCCTAGAGTGTCCCCGTTCCCCGGCCCCGTCCGCTCCCCCCGGACGGGGCCGTTTCGTGCCTGGCTCCCGCCCGCCGGCCGTGGGCATGCGAAAGGCCGGCTGTCGACCAGCCGGCCTTTATCGCCGGATCCCGTTCGCTGGCGCGTCTTACTTGGGCGGCGCCTTGGAGACGTTCTTCGCGCGCTCGCCGACCCGCGGATTGGGCGTGCCGTGGATGGCCGAGGTGCGGCCGACCTCTACCGGGTCGGGCTTGTCGCGCCGTTTGCGCTGCTCGCGCGGCGGTTGGCCCTGCGCGGCGCGCCCGCCGTCCGAAGGCTTTGGTGCGTCCTTCACCATTGGTCCCCTCCTTCTCGCCTACTGGGTCTTGCTGCCGGCGCTGCTGCCCGCCGGCTTGCGGCCCGCTGCCTCCGCCTTACGGAAAGTGTCCGGATCGCGCTCCACCTCGGCCGCCGCTTCGCGGGCGCGCTTCGTCGGATCGTCGTGCTCGGTGAAGCTCTCGGCGGCCTCTCGGTAGTGGTGCGCGGCGCGGTAGTCGCCTTCGCCCTGCAAGTCGTCGTCCGCGAAGGCGGCGGCGGCGTCGTCAGCTTCGTCGTGCTCCCACGACCCACCCCGTCCTGCGCCGTTGAGCGCCCGCGGCAGCAGTCCACCCATTGCCGCACCGAGCCCGAATGCCACGGCGCCGACGACGAAGGGGTGGCTGCGGGCGTAGGATTCGGCGCCGCTTTCCATCTGCACGATACGCCGGCGCAGCGACGCGGCCGTGCGGCGCGCCCGGGCTTCGGCCGCGTCGGCCAGTACGTGGGCGCGCTCGACCGCTTCGCGCGCCACCTGGCTGCCTTCGCGGCGCGCCTCGGCGCTCAGCGCATTGGCGCGCGTGCGGGCGCGTTCGGCGGCGCCGCGCGCCCGGTCGGCGGCTTGACGGAGCTGCGCACGTTCGGGCATGGGGCGCCGTCCGCTCGCCGCCGAAACGGCCAGGTAGCCGAGGCCCAGACCCACCAGCGCGGTGGGCAGGGGATGGGCCTTGGCGAAGTCCCAAACGCCCGCGGCGCCGTGGCCCTCGGATTCGTCGGGTTCGTAGGTCGAATGGCCGGTATCTTCGAAGTCGCTGCGATAGGTCATCTGTCGAACCTCCTCCATCGGAGAATTGTGGGACGTGGATGCGGCATCGGCGTGTCAGGCCGAGCCCCGCCTGCGGCGTGCCTCGCCACCGCTCATCCGGCCGCGCGCCTGCAGTAGGGCGGCGGTGCCGAGACCGGCCGCAAAGGCCAAGCCGATCGCCGCGAGGGGGCGGCGATCCGCCAGACTGGCATAGCCCTCTGCAAGATCGCCCAGGCTGTGGCTGTCGACGTAGCCGCTCAGGTCGCCGAGGCGCGCGGCTGCGGTGCGGGCACACAGCGCGGTAACCGCATGGCCGTCCGTCTCGAGCTGCGTGCCGGCGTCGGACAGAGCGAGTTTCACGTCGCGCAGCCAAGTGCAAACGACTTGGCGGCCGCGCTCACTCCCAGCCTCGACCTGCTCGCGGACGAGGTCGCGGAGCGCATCGGGGTCTGCCGCCGCGGCCGTGGCGGTGTCGTGAGCGGTCTGGCCGGCTTGCGCGTGCAAGTTTGACATGTGGCTTGGATCCTTGGCGCCGCATTCGGGAACGTCACTGGCACCAACGGAGCGGAGGGGCCGCTTGTTCCCGCCCGGCTCGGCCCCTGGTCGGTCGGCCGCGAGCAGCCGTGCGGGGACAGCCGCGCCGCGGCGCCGTAGAATGGCCGAGGGGTCGTCGAAGGGCGCGAGTCCGGGAGGCAAAATGACCTGCTGTGCACGACATGCATGGATGACGCGGCGGCACTTCCTGATCGGCGGCACGGCCGGTGCGGGGGCGGTGCTGCTGGCCGGTTGCACAACCAATCCCCTGACGGGACGCGAGCAGCTCATGCTGGTCAGCGACGACGAGTTGGCCCGCATGTCCTTCAGCACCTGGCAGCAGGTGCGGCGGAAGTATCGGCCCGGCGGCACCGCTGCGCAGCGCCAGGCGGTCGCCCGCGTCGGCCGCGACATGGTCGATGCCTCAGGCCTCGGCGGCACGCGCGACTGGCAGTTCGAGGTCTTCGAGGGGCCGTCCAACGCCTTCGTCCTGCCGGGCGGTCAGGTCGGCGTCTTCACCGGCATCCTGGAGGATTTCGAGAACGAGGCGCAGATGGCCGCCGTGGTCGGGCACGAGGTCGGCCACGTCGCCGCCCGCCACTCGGCCGAGCGGCTGAGCCAGAACCTGCTGGCCTCCATGGCGGTCGGCGGCGCGGCCGCCCTGCTGGCCGGCATGGGCACCGACAGCACGACGACTCGCATCGTCGTCGGAGCGCTTGGTGCGGGTGCGACCTTCGGCGTGCTCCTGCCCTATTCGCGCCAACACGAGCTGGAAGCCGACCGCCTGGGCGTCGAGTACATGGCGCAGAAGGGCTACGATCCGCGCGAGGCGCGCGCGTTCTGGACCGACCGCATCGCCGAGCGCGACGAGCCGGGGCCGCCCGAGTTCATGTCCACGCATCCCGCCGACCGCACCCGCATCGCCCAGATCGAGCGGATGCTGCCACAAGTGATGCCGACCTACCGGCTCAACGCCGGGCTGGGACCAGCGGCCGGGGATCGCTCGGCGGGCGAGAGTCCGGCGTCCGGCGACGGCATCGTCGCCTGCCGCCTGGCCGACGGCAGCGTTGTTCGCCTGACCGCGCGGACCTGCGTCGAGGCCGGCGGCATGCCGCTCTGATCGGCGGCCGCGGCAGGGGCCACGAAGTTTCCGCGATGCTGCCGCCGTCCTGCGACGGGGCGCGGCGCAACCTGTGTCCGTGCTAGAGTTCGACGGTCTGTCCGGAGGGGGGATCGCACCATGCCGCTCGTGCGCGCGCTGACGCTGTTGCTGCTGGTCGCCTGGGGCGCTCACGCGCCGGCGGTGCCGTCCGCCCAAGCCGCCGAGGCGGAGCGGATCGGCCTGCCCGAGGCGGTCGAGGACGCCGAGCGGCTGCGCCAAGCGCTGGCGGCCCGCATGGAGTTCGCCGTCGCCGCCGGCGCCCGTGCGCCGGACGATCGTGCCGCGGCGCTGAGCGAGATCGGGTCGGAGAGTTCGCCCGAACGGGTCGTTGCCGGGCTGGAGGCCGTGGCCGGCGCCGGCCTGGCGGTCGCCGACGACTGGCTGACCCTGGCGGGCTTCTACCTGGACCGCGGCCGCCTCGGCGAGGCCCGCGGGGCGGCCTGGCTGGCTGCCACGCAAAGGGGCGCGGCGGACTCCGCCGGTGCTGCTCTGGTGCTGCTGGCCGAGGTGCAGGAGCGGCTGCGCGGCGGACCGGCGACGATCGACTGGCTCGAATCGCTGCCCGAAGACCTCGAGAGCGGCCCGGTGAGCGCGCGGCTCGCCGAGCTGCGCGATCGCTACACTGTGCGCTTCCAGCAGGTCGAGGTCGATCTCGACCGCCCGCGGCCCAAGGCCTGCCTTGTCTTCACCGGCCGGCTGGCGCCCCGCCAGCCGCTGCCGCTCGGCGATTACCTCCGGATCGACCCGGCCGCCCAGGTCGATGCCAGCCTGGAAGGCGAGCGCCTGTGCCTGACCGGCCTGCGACACGGCGGCGCCTATACGCTGACCCTGCGCGCCGGCCTGGAGACCGCGCGCGGCCTGCGGCTGGCGGGCGTCGAGGGCATCGAGATCGCGGTCGGCGACCGCACGCCCAGCGTCGGCTTCCAGGCTCAGGCCTACGTGCTGCCTGCCGGCGAGGATCCGCTGGTCCCGGTCAGCAGCGTCAATGCCGCGGCGCTGGATCTGAGCCTGTACCGGGTCGGTGCGCGCAACCTGCTGAGCCAGATCGAGTATCAGGACGTCGGACGGCAGCTCACCGGCTACGACCTGGAGCGCCTTGGCGAACGCGACGGCGCGCTGCTTTGGCAGGGCCGCATGGCGGTCCCTGACGGCCCGGCCAATCTGGAGCGCACCACCCTGATTCCGCTGGACGAAATCGTCCCGCACCGCGCCCCTGGCGTCTACGTGCTTGCCGCGAGCGTCGCCGGCACGGAGCCGGAGCCCTGGGCGCAGCAGGCGACCCAGTGGCTGGTCGTCTCCGACCTCGGCCTCAATCTCTTCGAGGGACGCGACGGACTGAGCGTCTTCGTGCGTTCCTTCGCCGACGCGCGGGCCCGCGGCGGCGTCGAGCTCAAGCTGATCGCCCGCAACAACGAGGTGCTGGGGAGCGTCACCAGCGACCCCGACGGCCGCGCACGCTTCGCCCCCGGTCTCTTGCGCGGCGAAGGCGGGCAGCGCCCGGCGGCGCTCTATGCCCACGCTGCGGACGGCGACTTCACCTTTATCGACCTGCAGGGCCCCGCGCTCGACCTCTCGGAGCGCGGCGTCGCCGGGCGGCCGGCGCCCGGGCCGGTCGATGCCTTCGTCACGCCCGAGCGCGGCATCTACCGACCGGGCGAGACGGTCCACCTGACCGCCCTGGTACGGCGCGACACCGGCCTCGCTCTGCCCGACGTGCCGGTCACCCTGCGGGTGGTGCGGGCCGACGGCGTCGAGGCGTATCGCGCGACCGGCCAAGGCGACGGCCTGGGCGGCCACGTCTTCGCCGTGCCGATCGACGCCGCCGTGCCGACCGGCCCATGGAGCGCCGAGATCTACCTCGACCCCGAGGCGGCGCCGGTCGGCACGGCCGAGTTCCTGGTCGAGGACTTCGTGCCGCAGCGTCTGGAGCTGGAGGTCGAGTCCGACCGTGCGCATCTGCGGCCGGGCGAGCCGGCGGAACTGACGCTTGCCGGACGTTGGCTGTTCGGCGCACCCTCCGCCGACCTTCCGGTGCGCGGCACGGCGACGGTGGCGGTGGATCCGCAGCCCTTCCCGGACTACGCCGACTGGAGCTTCGGCCTGACCGACGAAGAGGTGCCGCCGCTGCGCGAGCGCCTGCCGGCGACGCGGACCGATACGCAGGGGCGCGCGAGCGTGCCGCTGGACTTGCCGCGCCTGCCGGACGTCGCCTCGCCGCTCGCCGTGACCGTGGCCCTCGGCCTGCTGGACGCCGGCGGCCGGGCGGTGGAGCAGAGCCTGAAGCTGCCGATCCGGCCGCGCGCGGCGGAGCTGGGCCTGAAGCCGCGTTTTTCCGACGGCAGCGTCGAGGCTGGCGGCCTGGCGCGCATCGACCTGGTCGCGCTCGGCCCCGACGGCGAACCGCTGGCCGGGCGCGCGGTGCAGGCGGAGTGGATCGAGGTGCGCACCGATTGGGTGCCCTACTGGTCGGGCGGCACCCGCTGGCGGCGGATCGAAACGGAAATCCCGCTCGACACCCAAAGCCTGGTGACCGGCGACGACGGCCGCGCGCTGATCGAACGTCGGCTCGACTGGGGCAACTACAAGCTGCGCGTCCTCGATGCCGCGGGGGCGGCCACGGCGGTGCCGGTGCGCGCCGGCTGGCGCCCGGCCAGCGGCGAGACCGACGTCCCGGACGCGCTGGAGGTGACGCCGGCGGCCGGCGACCTGCGGCCCGGCGAGACCTTGCGTGCCTTCGTCAAGGCCCCCTTCGCTGGCCGTGCCCTGGTCACGGTGCTGCGCGACACGGTGCTGCACAGCTTCGAGGTGGAGCTGCCGGCCGAAGGGACGAGGGTCGAGGTGCCGGTCGAGGCCGGCTGGGCGCCGGGCGCCTATCTGGCCGTCACCGCGTACCGGCCGCGCCGCAACGCGGCCGAAGGCCCGCCGTCGGCGCGCGCCCCGGCCCGCGCCATGGGGGCGGCCTGGATCACGGTCGACAGACCGGCACAAACCCTGGAGGTCGCGCTGACGCCGCCGACCGAGATCCGCCCGCGTAGCGACCTGAGCGTGCCCGTCGCGGTCTCCGGTGCCGAGGGGCAGCCGGTGCACCTGGTCCTGGCCGCGGTGGACGAGGGCGTCCTGCAGGTCACCGACTTCGAGACCCCGGATCCGCTCGCCTTCGTGTTCGCCCAGCGCCGCCTGGGGCTCGACCTGCGCGACCTCTACGGCAAGCTGATCGACCCGGCCGACGGACCGCGCGGCGAGGTGCGCAGCGGTGGCGGCGGACCGCGCAACCTGGGGGGCCTGACCACGCGCAGCCGCGAGGTCGTCTCGCTGTTCGCGGGTCCGGTCCGTCTCGATGCCGACGGCCGGACCGAGGTCGAGCTGCAGGTGCCCGACTTCAACGGGCGGCTGCGGGTGATGGCGATGGCCTGGTCGCTGGGCGGCCTGGGGGCTGCCGCGGTGCCGGTGACGGTGCGCGATCCGCTGGTCGCCGACCTCGTTCTCCCGCGCTTCCTGGGCCTCGGCGACCGCGCCGAGGCGACGCTGGAGCTGCACAACCTGGCCGGCCCGCCGGGCACCTACCGTGTGTCCGTTTCGGCCGGCGATCCGGTGCGTGTCGCGACCGGGGCCAGTGCGGAGTTGGCGGCCGGCGCGCGGGCCGCGCTGCCGATCCCGCTGGAGGGCGTGGCGCTCGGCAGCACCCGTGTGCAGCTCAGCGTGCAGGGGCCCGACGGCTTCGACATCGAGCGGAGCTGGGGCCTGCAGGTGCGCGCGCCGCAGCCCTATGTCGCCGAGCGCGAGCGGCGCTTGCTGGCGGCCGGCGAGAGCGTGTCGCTCGGCGACGAGTTGGGCGCCGGCTATCTGCCCGAAACGCTCCACCTCAGCGTGGCGGTCAGCGCACGACCCGAGTTCGACGTTCCGGGCCTGCTGTCCTCCCTGGTGCGCTATCCCTACGGCTGCGTCGAGCAGACGATCAGCCGGGCGCTGCCGCTGGTCTACCTGCCCGAAATGAGCGCCGACCGGCAGGTGGCGCTCGACTGGTCCGAGGAGAAGGTGCGCGGCCTCGTCGCCGAGGCCATCGGCTCCGTCCTCGCGCGCCAGACCGCGGCCGGCGGCTTCGGGCTCTGGTCGGCGGGCGGCGGCGCGGACCTGTGGGTCTCCGCCTATGCGGTGGACTTCCTGACGCGGGCGCGCGACGCGGGCCATGCGGTGCCGGCGGTGGCCCTCGACCGCGCCTTCTCCTGGCTTGCCGGGCAGGCCGATGCGGGCTGGAACGAGGATCTGGCCGGCCGCGCCTACGCATACCAGGTGCTGGCGCGCGAGGGCCGGGCCGAGCCGGGTGCGCTGCGCTGGTTCGCCGAGGAGCGGGCCGGCGCGCTGCCGACTCCGGCCGCCCGCCTGCAGTTGGCCGCCGCGCTGGCCGCCGTCGGCGAGCGCGCGCGGGCCGAACGGCTGTTCGCCCTCGGCGCGGAGGGCTGGCAGCGTGCACCCCAGCGCCTGGTCGTCTGGGACTACGGCTCGCCCTTGCGCGACGCCGCGCTGGGCGCGGCGTTGATGGCCGAGGCCGGGTTCGACGAACTCGCCTGGGCCGCCGCGAGCCGGGCGGAGGCGTTGCTGACCCAGCGCCGGCGGCTCAGCACCCAGGAGGAGCTTTGGCTGCTGCTGGCCGCCCGTGCCCTCGATGCCGGTGACGACGTCCTGGCGCTCGCCCTCGATGGCGAAGCGACGACGGCGCGGGGGCGGCTGACGCTGCATCCGAGCGCCGCGGAGCTGAGCGAGGGCCTGCGGCTGACCAACTTCGGCTCGACGGCCCTGCGCCTGGCGGTCAGCCGGGTCGGCATCCCCGACGGCCCGCTGCCGCCGGCCGAAAGCGGCCTGACCCTGGCCCGGCGGATCCTCGACTTCCAGGGGCAGCCCGTCGACTTGACGGACGTGCGGCAGAACGACCAGGCGGTGGTGGTGCTGACCGGCCGGGTGACCGACGGGCGCGCGCACCAGGCGCTGCTGGTCGACCTGTTGCCCGCCGGCTTCGAGATCGAATCGGTGCTGGCGGGCGCCGGCGGCACCGAGGGGCTAGCCTTCCTGCCGGAGCTGACCGCACCGCTCTACGAGGCGCGGCGCGACGACCGCTACGTCGCGGCCGTCGACCTGGCGCCCGACGCCTTCTTCACCGTCGCCTATGTGGTCCGCGCCGTCACGCCCGGGCAGTTCGTCGTGCCGCAGCCCACCGTCGAGGACATGTACGCGCCGGAGGCTTTCGCCCGCGGCCGGACGGCGCGTCTGACCGTCGTGCGGCTGGAATGAACCCGACGGGCTGGAGCCGTCTCTACGCCGCCGCCTTCGGCGCGCTCTTGCTGGCCGCTGGCGGCAAGGCCAGCTTGGTCGCGCTCGATGCGGCCTATCCGCCCGACCTGGCGAAGGCGCACGACCTCTCGCCGGTGGTACGGGCGCAGGACGGCGAGATCTTGCGGGTTTTTCCGACGGCCGACGGCAAGATCCGCCTGCCGGCCGAGGTGGCGGCCATCGACCCCGGCTTCCTCGCGCTGCTGGTCCGCACCGAGGACAAGCGCTTCTGGCGGCACGGCGGCGTCGACCCGCTGGCCGTCGCCCGGGCCGTCGGCCAGGCCGTGGCCGCCGGGCGCATTGTCTCTGGCGCCTCGACCCTGACCATGCAGGTCGCCCGCCTGCTGGAGCCCCGCCCGCGTACCCTGCGCGCCAAGGCAGTCGAGGCCTTCCGTGCCTGGCAGCTCGAGCGCCGCTTCGACAAGCGCGAGATCCTCGCGCTCTACCTGACGCTGGCGCCCTACGGCGGGCGCATCGAGGGGGTGCACGCCGCCAGCCTCGCCTGGTTCGGCAAGCCGCCGGCCCGGCTCTCGACCGCCGAGGCGGCGCTGCTGGCGACCTTGCCGCAGGCGCCGGAGCGGCTGCGTCCGGATCGCCACCCGGAAGCCGCAGCGGCGGCGCGCGACCGGGTGCTGGCCCGTGCCGGCCTGCCGACGCTCGTCCTGCCGCCGGTGCCGACCCGCCTGCGCGCCTGGCCGATGACCGCCCCGCACCTGGCGCGCCGCCTCGCGCCCGCCGGCGAGGCGGTGACGACCCTGAACGCCGAACTGCAACGCCGCGTCCAGGATCTGGCGCGGCAGGGCGCGGCGACGACGCACCCGAAGGCCAGCGCGGCGGTGCTGGTGGTCGAGACCGCGACCCGCGCGGTGCGCGCCTATGTCGGCGGCGCCGACTTCTTCGCCGCCGCCCGCAACGGACAGGTGGACATGGCAGCGGCGGCCCGCTCGCCCGGCTCGACCCTCAAGCCGCTGGTCTACGGTCTCGCCTTCGAGTTCGGCCTGGCACACCCCGAGACCCTGGTGCTCGACGCGCCGGTCCGCTTCGGCGGCTACCGGCCGCGCAACTTCGACGGGCGCTTCCACGGCGAGGTGACGCTGCGCCGCGCCCTGCAGCTCTCGCTCAATGTACCGGCGGTCAAGCTGCTACACCGCGTCGGCCCGGCGGTGTTCGTCGAGCGGCTGGCGCGCCACGGCGTCGACGTGCAGTTCCCCGGCGGCGACTGGCCGGGCCTCGCGATCGCACTCGGCGGCGCCGGGCTCACTCTGGAGGACCTGGTTCGCCTTTATGCGGCCCTGGGCGACGACGGCCGCGCGGCGCCGCTGGCCTACCTGGCGGAAGAGCGTGCGCTGCGGGCGTCGGAGCCCCTCTTCGGAGCGGCGGCGCGTGCCCAGGTCGCCGACGTGCTGCTCGGCGCGCCGCGACCGCCCAGCGCACTCGGAACGGACGGAATCGCCTTCAAGACCGGCACCTCCTACGGTTACCGGGACGCCTGGGCGGTCGGTTTCGACGGACGCCATACGGTCGGGGTCTGGGTCGGCCGACCGGACGGCACGCCGCTGCCGGACGCCAGCGGCTTCCGCACGGCCGCGCCGCTGCTGTTCCGGGTCTTCGCACGGCTGCCGGCTGCGCCCCTGACCCCGCGTGCGCCGGAAGCGGCGCCGCCGGCACTGGCGCAGCTCGCGCCGCGCGCGGCGGGGCCGGCCGAGGCAGAGCCGGAGGTCGCCTTCCCACAGGACGGCGCCGAGCTGCGGCTTGCCGACCTGCCGCCGGTGCTGCCGCTCGAGGCGAGCGGCGGACGCCGGCCGCTGACGTGGCTGGTCGACGGGCGGCCGGTCGCGACCGACAGCCTCGGCCGCCGCGGGCTCTGGCGGCCAAGCGGCGCCGGCTTTGCCGAGATCGTCGTGGTCGATGCGGCTGGGCGGCGGGACGCGGTGCGGGTACGTCTCGGCGAGCGCCTGTCCGGCGACCTGCCGGTCGGCCGCCTCGGCGCCGAGTGAGCACCCGGCCTCAGGCCGTCCCGCCGGCGCTCCGCGTCGCGGTCTCCGTGGCGCCCATGGCGGTCTCGACGAGCTGGCGGCTCAGATTCTGGGCGGCGCCCTGCGGCGCCTTGACCATCTCCGCGCGCACGGCCATCGCCATGGCCAGTGCCTGAAGCACGTCGCCGTCGCTGATGTCGGTGCGGTTTCCGATGGCGCCGGTCAGGCCGTCGAGGATGCCCCCGAGGAGGCGCGCCACGTCCTGCTCGCTCACCGTCTGGGCATGCAGCGGGAACTCGAAGTGCAGCCTTTCGCCGCTGCGGGTCGTCGCGGTGTAGGGAAGCGTCTCTGCGGCCATGGATTTTCCTTTTTCGGCGCTTGTCGAATTCGCGGCGGGTCTATTTGTCCCGCCATGGCAGATGGACAGCGAGACGCCGCCGACAAGTCCGATCCCGCCGGCGGGCCTCTGCCGGCGCGTTTCGCCGACCGCGCCGCGCTGGCCGATTTCCTGGCGGAGGCCTTTCCCGAGGCGGCGGCGCGCGATGGGCGGCTAGCCGGTACCGAAGGCGGGCGGGCGGCGGCGGAGGCGTGCTTGGCCGCAGTCGACCCGATGGCCTACGGGCGCACGCGCAATCATCTCGACGGCGCCGTCACCCGGCTTTCGCCCTACATCCGCCACGGCGTGCTGTCGCTGGCCGAGGTGCGCGACCGCGCGCTCGCCCTGGTCGACAAACCCGGCGAGGCCCGCAAGCTGATCTTCGAACTGGCCTGGCGCGACTACTGGCGCCGGGTCTATGCGGAGATCGGCGAGGCCGGCGTCTGGACCGACCGGGAGCCCTACAAGACCGGCTGGGCGGCCACCGACTACGCGCGCGAGCTGCCGGCCGAGATCCCGGCCGGGGAGACCGGGCTGGTCTGCATCGACTCCTTCGCCGAGGAGCTGGCCGAGACCGGCTACCTGCACAACCACGCCCGCATGTACGTCGCCGCCTATGTGGTGCACTGGCGGCGCGTCGCCTGGCAGGCGGGGGCCGCCTGGTTCCTGCTGCATCTGCTGGACGGCGATCCCGCAAGCAACAATCTGTCGTGGCAGTGGGTCGCCAGCACCTTCGGCAGCAAGCCCTATATCTGGAACCGCGAAAACCTGGAAAAGTACAGCGACGGACGCTTCTGCCGCGTCTGCCCGCACTACGGCCGCTGCCCCTTCGAAGGCAGCTACGCCGCGCTCGCCGCCCACCTGTTTCCCTACCGCGGAGCGGAGGCGTGAGCGGGAACACGCTGATCTGGGCGCACGACGATATGCTGGGGCCGCACCAGCCGCCGTTTCGGGCCACCCCCGAGGCGCCCTGCGTCGTCGTGCTCGACCCCGCCGTGGTCGCCGCCCGGCTCTACGGCCTCAAGCGCCTGGTCTTCGTGACCGAGTGCGCGCTGGCGCTGCCGAACCTACGCTTGCGCAAGGGCGAGACGGTGGCGCAGGTCTTGGCCGTAGCGGACGAGCTCGGCTGCGCACGGGTCGCGACGGTGACCACGCCGTGCCCGCAGCTCAGCGGCTTCATGGATGCGCTCGCCGGGCGGATCGAGCTGGAGCGCATGGCCCCGGACCCCTTCGTGATCCCGCGTCGCAAGCTGGACCTGAAGCGCTTCATGCGCTTCTGGAAGAAGGTGGAGGACGTCGCCTTCCTGCCCACCCACCGCCAGGGCTGAGCGCCTTCAGTCGGCGGCGGCGATCACCTCCAGGAAGGCCTCGGCGTACTTGTCGAGCTTGCTGCGGCCGACTCCCGGAAGCTCGGCGAAGGCGGCGCGCGAGCCGGGGCGAAGCTGCGCCATCTCGACCAGGGTGCGGTCGTGGAAGACCACGTATGGCGGCACGCCGGCGGTCTCCGCCAGGGCGCGCCGCTTCGCCTTGAGGGCCTCGAACAGCGCCTGGTCGCGGCCCGACATCTCCGCGGTTGCCGCCGCCGCACGCGGCTTGGCACGGGCGCCGCGCGCGATCGGATCGGCTTTCGGGCGGCGCAGCGACACGGCCTGCTCGCCGCGCAGCACCGGTCGCACCCGCTCGGCCGGGCCGAGGCGCAGGCCGCCGTGGCCTTCCAGGTCCACCTCCAAGAGCCCGTGGCTGGTCAATTGGCGCAGGATCGAGCGCCACTCGGCCTCGCTGCGCCCGGCGCCGACGCCGAAGACCGGCAGGCGGTCGTGGCCGTTGCGGGTGACCTTCTCGCTTGCCGTGCCGCGCAGCACCTCGACAAGGTGGGCGGCGCCGAAGACCTGGCCGGTGCGGTAGACGGCGGAGAGCGCCATCCGTGCCGTCTCGGTTCCGTCGATCTCTTCCTGCGGCTCCAGGCAGGCATCGCAGTTGCCACACGGCTCCGCGGGCGCGCCGGCACGCTCGCCGAAGTATTCCAGGACCGCCAGGCGGCGGCAGCCGGTTCCCTCGGCAACGCCGACCAGTCGCTCCAGCTTCAGGCGTTCGACCCGCTTGACCGCCTCCGGCGCGTCCGACTGCTCGATCATGCGGCGGGCGAAGCTGACGTCGTTCGGGCCGAACAGCGTCAGCGTCTCGCTCGGCAGGCCGTCGCGGCCGGCACGCCCGACCTCCTGGTACCAAGCCTCCAGCGAGCGCGGCAGATCCAAATGCACCACCCAGCGCACGTCCGGCTTGTCGATGCCCATGCCGAAGGCGACGGTGGCGACGACGATGCGCCCCTCCTCGCGCAGGAATCGCGCTTGGCGCGCGGCGCGCAATTCCGGCTCCAGTCCGGCATGGTAGCTCTCGGCGGCATAGCCCATGCCGGCCAGACGCTCGGCGGTCTGGTCGGCCTTCTTGCGCGACCCGACGTAGACGATGCCGGAGGAATCGCGGGGCCGGGTTGCCAGGAAGCGGTCGAGCTGGCGCAGCGGCTCGCGCTTTTCCGCGAAGCTCCAGCGCACGTTGGGGCGGTCGAAGCCGCCGATCAGCACCTCGGCCTCGGCCAGGCGGAGCTGCTCCAGGATGTCGCTGCGGGTCTGCGCGTCGGCGGTCGCGGTCAGGGCGATGCGCGGCACGCCTGGGAAGGCCTCTGCCAGGAGCGACAGGCGGCGGTATTCGGGCCGGAAGTCGTGACCCCACTGCGAGACGCAGTGCGCTTCGTCGATAGCGATCAGCGATATCTCGAGACTGCGCAGCAGCTCCAGCGTGCCGCCCATCAGCAGGCGCTCTGGGGCGACGTAAAGCAGGCGCGTGCGCCCGCTGCGCAGGCGCTGCAGGACGCTGCGGCGGGCCTCGTCCGGCAGGCTGGAGTTCAGCATGTCTGCGGCCACGCCGGCCTCGCGGAGCTGCGCGACCTGGTCGGCCATCAGCGCGATCAGCGGCGAAACCACGATCGCCGTGCCGGCCCGGCAGAGAGCCGGCACCTGGTAGCAGGCGGACTTGCCGAAGCCGGTCGGGGCGACGATCAGCGCGTCGCGACCGGCCAGCAGGGTCGCCACCGCCTGCTCCTGCAGGCCGCGGAAGTCCTCGTGCCCGAAGACCTCGCGCAGGGCCCGGCGCGGATCCTCGAAGGGGTGGTCGGCGGGTGGGGCCGCGCAGGCGAATCGGGCGGAAGCATCGCTCATCGTTCTCGCTTGTGAACCGGATCGCCGGCCGGGGCAAGGCGGCGCGGCCCGCTGTCCGGTGGATAAACGCGGTGACGCCTTCATCGCCGGATTTGCAAGCGCGCCGTGACGGGCGATACTGTCGGCATGCGAAGCCGAGCCTATGCGACCGCCGCCGCAATGCTGATCCTGGCCGCCGCGGGACCGGTGTCCGCCGCCGAACCGGGCTGGCAAACCAAGCTGACCCGTCAGCTCGCCGCCGAGGAGGGCTGCACCGTCGCCTTCTACTCGCAGATCAGTGTCGTGCGGCAGAACGGACGCGAGATCATCGCCGCGCGCGCCCATTGCGAAGACCGGCGCGCCTTCGACGCTACCCGGATATCGCCGGCGGAAGTCTTCGATCTGCGCGAATGCGCCACGTCGGGCGACGAACGTACCTGTTGAGGAGAGATCGAGATGCCCATCGGCCGCTGGCTGCTTCCCGTCCTCGTCGTCCTGGCCGCAAGCGCAGCGGCCCAGGCCGCCGACCCCTTGGCGGTGGAGCGGGGCCGCGCGCTGGCGCAGGAGGCCTGCAGCATGTGCCATGTGGTCGATGGCGGCGTTGGCAGCGACGCGGTGCCGACCTTCCATGCCATCGCCAACACACCGGGCATCGGCGACGAGCGCATCCGCGGCTTCATCTACGAGCCGCACCCGCAGATGCCGGCCCTGCAACTGCCGGAGCACCAGATCGACGACCTGGTGGCCTACATCCGCAGCCTGGAGGAGTAGGGGCCGGCCTTTCAGGCCCGGCTCTCGCGCGCCCGCAGCGCCGGAACGAAGCCCATCAGGGCGCGGAAGGGGATCAGCAGCGCCAGCGCCATCGCCAGCTTGACCGCCAGGTCGCCGACCGCCCAGGTGATCCAGGGCAGGCCGGTGCCGGCGAAAGCTAGGCTGAAGAACAGCGCCGTGTCGGTGACCGAGCCGAGCACCGAGGAGGCGAGCGGCGCCTGCCACCAGGGTGCCCGCCGCAGCCGGTCGAAAATGGTCACGTCGAGCAACTGAGCCACCAGGAAGGCGGTGCCGCTGGCCAGCGCGATGCGCACGTCGGCCAGCACGATCGAGAGGATCACGGCGAGCGCGAAGCCGACATAGACCACCCAGCGGGCGCGCGCCGGGCCGAGCGCGCGGTTGGTCAGGTCGGTCACCAGGAAGGCGATCGGGTAGGTGAAGGCACCCCAGGTGATCCAGTCGTTGATCGGATACTGCACCAGGATGTTGGAGGCGGTGACCACCACCACCATTGCCGCCACGCCGAGCGCGATCCCGCGCAGCACCGTTTCGTGAAGCCGCATGTCGTCCATCCGTGTGTCCTACCTCGGCGCGTCCGTCAGGGGCCTGTCACGCCGATCGGGCTGCCGACCTCGAGCCCCAGGCTGGCAGCGGCCGATCCCTGGTTGACCGCGATCTCGGCGAGGCCGCAGGCGTTCTCGTACCAGAAGGGCTCGCCCGGCGCGACCGCGCCGAAAGTCTCTGCCCGGCGCAGCGCGTGCCGGCCGACCGTCAACCGGGTCTTCGGCGACAGCTTGTCCGCCGGCAATCCGGTCATGGCGTTGCCGTAGGCATCGATATAGACTGTCTCGGCCAGGCTGTCCGGCCAGTCGGCGCCGACCAGTGACGACAGCTCGCGCGGGCGCACCTCGGGGACGCATCCCTTCGCCAGCATCGCCGCGATAGGGGCGAAGAGGTCGCGGCCGTGGAAGCTGCTGGACAGGCGTTCCGGACGCCAGGCGATCTCCCAGGCCGAGGCCGGCGGGGCGCGGCGCGCCACGAGAGACAGCAGCCCGTTGTCGGGCCCGACGAAGCTGTGACCGCCGGCCTGGACGACCAGCGGCGCCCGCGCCGTGCCGACGCCGGGGTCGACCACGGCCAGGAACACGCTGCCGGCCGGCGCCCGCTCGGCCAGCGCCGCCAGCAGGTAGGCGGCGGCCCGCGGGTCGAAGCGGGGCGCGTCGTGCATCAGGTCGATCGCCGACACCTCCGGGGCGGCACCGGCCAGTACGGCATGCATCTCGCCGACGTAGGGGCCGGCATGACCGAAATCGGTGAACAGGAGGATCATCGGCGGGCGGTCGGTGGGTCCGGGCGGGCGAGCGCAAAGGCGCCCGTGTAGCCCTTCGCTGCGGCCGGAACAAGAGGCGCACCGGCCGGCACGCCGATCCCGAGAGGCCCGGTGGCTCACCCGAGCCTTGTCCACAGGATTCGCGGGGAGAGCGATTCGCAAACGCTCGACTCCCTCAAGCCTACCGGATATTGTGGTCTTTGCCTGGCGGCACGCGAAATCTGGGTGGTAGGAGACGGGCGATGAGTTGGACGCCGGAGCGTATCGACGAACTGAAACGTCTGTGGGACGCGGGTCACTCGGCCTCCGAGATCGGCAAGAAGCTGGGCGTATCGAAGAATGCCGTCGTCGGCAAGGCGCACCGCCTGCAGCTCTCGGCCCGGCCCTCGCCGATCAAGCGGGGCGGCGCCTCGACGACGCGCCGCCGCCCGGCCGCCGCCCAGCGCCAGGCCGCCGCGCGTGCCGCGACCTCCTCGCCGCTGCTGGCCGACAGCGCGACCACGACAGCCACGCCCTCGGCCGGGAAGGCGGTCAGCAGTTCGCCCTTCGCCGGCGAGAGCGTCAGCCGACCCACGGCGCGCAGTCACGCGCCCGGACGCGCCAGCCGCAAGGCGGCAGGCAGCCAGAGCTGCGCCTGGCCGATCGGCGACCCGGGCGACCCCGACTTCCACTTCTGCGGCGCGAAGTCGGTGCCCGGCAAGCCCTACTGCGAAGCCCACTGTTCCCAGGCCTACATCAACAAGAAGAAGGAGGAGGCCGCGTAGCGCCTCCACCGCACCGGATCACGCCCAGCGGGTGACCGCACGCACCAGGTCGCCGGGCGTGCCGGCCCGAGCGATGGCGTGGCGCCAGAGGCCGCCCGGCTCGGCGGCAGCGCGGCTCTCGACCGTGTCGCCGACGCGCACTTCGCTGCGGAAGGCGGCGTCCAGTTCGACCAGCCGCCGCTCCGGCTCCAGGGCCAGCGGCTCCAGCAGCCAGCCCAGCAGGTGGGCATTGTTCACGTGCGCGTTGACGTCGAGCTCGGCCTTGCGCGGGGTCAGGCGCACGCTGGGTGCCTCGCCCGGCGGCGAGGCCAGGCCGTGGGCCGCCAAGCCCAGCGGCGGCGGCGCGCCCGGCTGAACCCGCTCGACCAGCCAGGCCGGCAGCGGCGCCAGGCGCCGGCGGGCGAAATCGAAGACCGCCCAGTGGGCCACGGCGACGCCGAGCGGTGCGGCCTCGGCATCGTGCAGGCGCCAGGCGCGCAGGGCGAAGCGCTTGTCCAGCGACGCAGGCCAGGTCTCCAGGGCCACAGCCTCGCCGAGCAGCGGCCAGCGCTCCATGCGCAGCCTCAGGCGGGTCAGGATCCAGGCCAGACCCTCGGCTGCCATCGGCGCAGCGCCGACGTTCAGCATGTCGGCATGCTCGGCGGCGCTTTGCTGCAGGTAGTTGGCGACCACCGGCGGGCCAGCGACGCCGCCGGGCCCCGCTTCGTAGACGCGCACGCGGAAGGCGGCGCGGTGCGGTGGCATCAGGCTGTGGCCGGGGCGGCGACCCGGCCGACGCCGCCGCGGCGGGCGTCGCCGAACGCCTGCAGGCGGCCGTGCCGGCTGCGCTCGACGGCATGTACGCCGCCGAAGAAAAGGTTGGATCCCTCCCAGACCGTCAGCTGGGCCACTTCGCCGGCCAGCGACTCGAGGGCGGCCGGCGCGTAGCCGGGCTCGACGTCGGCGCTTCCGCGCTCGACGTGCAGCCGCGGCGCGACTACGGCCTCGGCCAGCGTCATGTGAAAGTCGGTGAGATTGAGCAGGACCTGCAGGATGGCGCTGCGCAGCCTGTTGGAGCCGCCGGAGCCGAGGGCGATGCGGCGCCCGTCCGGCAGGGTGGCCGCGGTCGGCGCCATCATCGAGCCCATGCGCACGCCGGGCGGCCAACGGTGGAAGCCGCGGGGGTTGAGATCTTCCTCGCCGAGCATGTTGTTGAGGTGGATGCCCGTGCCGGGCCACAGGCGCCCGCAGCCCTCGCCGTTCGAAAGGCTGACGGCGGCGAGGTTGCCGCGGCGATCGACCACCGAGATGTGAGTGGTCCCGCGCGCCACTTGGGGTGCGCCGGAGATCTCGCGCGCGACCTCGCTGGCGTAGGTGCGCAAGGCGGCCGGGTCCGCGAGGCGGGCGAGCGCGGCGGCCTCCTCCGCCTCGCCGGTGGCGGCGCCCAGGCCGCTGTCCCGGCGTGCACGGTCGGTTAGCCGCATGACCCGCGCCAGGCCGGCAAGGTGGTCGGGGCTGCCGTGCGCCTCGGCCGCCAGATGCTCGGCGAGATCCAGCGCAAAGCCGATCAGCACGCCGCCGGACGAGGGCAGCGGCATGGTCAGGATCTCGGTCCCGGCATGGTGGCGGTGCAGCGGCGTGCGACGCTGCACGGCGTAGCCCGCCAAGTCCTCGGCCCGCAGGTGCCCGCCCGCGTGCATCAATTCCAGCAGGGTGCGGGCGGGCGGTCCTTCGGCGAAGGGTCGCGGCCCTTCCCGGCCGAACCACTCCAGCGTGTCCGCCAAGACGGGCTGGTGGAACCGGTCCCCGGGGCTCAGCCGTGCACCGTCCGGGCCCCGGAACAGCGCGTCCACCTCGGCGGAGTCGGCCAGGATCGGCTCGACGACGCCGAAGATGTAACCCTGTAGGTCCGACAGCGTCATACCCTCGCGGGCGAAGCGCGCGGCCGGCTGTACCAACCGCGCAAGCGGCAGGCGGGCGAGGTCGCGCTGCAGGACGTCCAGCCCGGCCATCATGCCGGGCGCCGCCACAGCGCCGAGACCGATGTGAAAGACCTGGGTGGCGGTCCCGAAATCGCACTCGGCGGCATGGAACTCGAGTTCCGCCTCGGGCCTGGGATGGCGCGGGGTGTCGACGAAGAAATCGTAGACGCAGGGCCTGCCCTCGGCCGGCACCCAGAGGCAGAAGCCGCCGCCGCCGAGCGAGGCCAGCACCGGCTCGACGACGCAGGCGGCAGCCGCGGCGGCGATCGCGGCGTCGGCCGCCGTGCCGCCGGCATCCAGCGCCTCCAGCGCCGCCTCCGCGGTCAGCGGATGGCCCGCAGCGACGGCGCCCGCCGTCATGCCGGCACGGTGTCCGTCGCCATGGCCGGCAGCGCGGTCGGCCTGGCGCGCTCGTAGGCGGCGGCGGCGCGCAGCACCAGAGCATCGGCGAAGCGCGGGCCGACGAGCTGGATCGCCATCGGCAGGCCGGCGGCGTTGAGGCCGGCCGGGAGGCTGATCGCCGGCTGGCCGGTCAGGTTGAAGGGGGTGGAGTAGGGCGACCACTCGGTCCAGCGGCCGAGGCCGGAGCCCGGCGGCACCTCGTGCCCCGCCTCGAAGGCGACCAGCGGCAGGCATGGCAGCAGCAGCAGGTCGTAGTCCTGGTGCAGGCGGTTCATCCAGACGGTGAAGCCTTCGCGCGCCGCCGTTGCGTCGAACAGATCGTTGGCGCTCGCCTCGGCGCCTTCGGCGGCGACCGCGCGCAGGCCCGGGTCGATCAGCGCCTGCTGTTCGGCGGTGAAGCGGCGAAACAGGTTGGCCGCGCCGGAGAACCAGAGCAAGCGGAAGGCTGCAGCCGTATCGGGTACCTCCAGATCCGGTTGTTCCACCGTCGCGCCGAGGTCCTGGAACAGCGCGGCAGCCGCGTCCAGCGCCGCAGCGATCTCCGGGTCGACTGCGCGCGGGCCGAAGGTCGGGCTGTAGCAAATGCGCAGGCCGGCGACGCCCACGTCGAGACCTTGGGCGTAGTCGGCGCCGTCGTAAGGCAGGGCGTAGGGGTCGCGCAGGTCCGGTTCGGCGATCACCGTCAGCATCAGCGCGCTGTCGCCGACGGTGCGGGCCATCGGGCCGACGTGGGCGACGGTCCCGTAGGGGCTCAGGGGATAGGCCGGCACCCGACCGAAGCTCTGCTTGAGGCCGGGAAGGCCGGTGAAGCCGCAGGGAATGCGGATCGACCCGCCGCCGTCAGTGCCCACGTGAAGCGCACCCATGCCGGTGGCGGCGGCCGCAGCGGCGCCGCCGCTGGATCCGCCGGGCGTCTTCGCCGGGTCCCAGGGGTTGCGCGTGATGCCGGTCAGCGCACTGTCGGTCACGCCCTTCCAGCCGAACTCCGGCGTCGTGGTCTTGCCGAACAGCACCGCATTGTGCTCGCGCAGGCGCGCGACGGAGGGTGCATCCTCGCTGTCCGGCGCGGCCTCGGCGAAGAGCTTCGAGCCGCGGCGCGTCGGCCAGCCCTTGGCGATAATGACATCCTTCACCGTGGTCGGCACGCCGTCGAGACGGCCCTCCGGCCGGCCCGCCTGCCAGCGCGCCTCGGAGGCACGGGCGGCCGTCTGCGCAGCGTCCGGGTCGAGATGGCAAAAGGCGTTCAGTGTGCCGTCGAGCCGCGCCACGCGGGCCAGGACGGCGTCCAGCGCTTCGACCGGGGACAGGGACCTCTCGGCGTAGGCGCGCAGCAGCTCTTGGGCGCTGAAAAGCGCGGGATCGCTGGGCAGACTCACGAACTTCTCCCATTGGGCACTCTGGGACCGGCCTGCCTGGCCAGCTTCGTGCGCATCTTTGCGCCCGCCGCAGGCCGAGGGCAAGCCGTGCGAATGGCGGGCATGCGCCGCTCGCTATGGACAGACCGAAGCGATGTGTCTAGGCGCAGAGCATGAGCTATCCCGCCGCCAGAGACGATCGGGCCACCCTGTCTGACGGTCAGCGGCGCGCGGCACTGGCGGCCATCATTGCGCATATGACCGCCGTCGGCGTGACCATGGGCATCATGTACCCGCTGCCGGGGCTGGTGCTGGAAGGCCGCGGCGTGGAGACGTGGCTGATCGGGCTGATCGCCGGCATGCCGGCCCTCGGCATACTTGCGCTGGTGCCGCTGGCGCCGCGCATCGCCGGGCGCTTGGGAGCCTTCACCACAATGGTGGCGGGGCTCGCGGTCGGTTGCTCCGCCTTCCTGGCGACTCCCTTCACCGAGTCCCTGTGGATCTGGGTGGCGCTGCGCTTTTTCATGGGTGCCGGCCTTGGCCTGCCCTGGCTGCTCGGCGAAACCTGGATCAACGCCTTCAGCCTGGAGCACAGCCGCGGCCGGGTCATCGCGCTCTATGCCGCCGGCCTGTTCCTGGGCTTCGCCGGCGGGCCAGTCGCCCTCGACGTGGTGGGCATCGAGGGCATGGCGCCCTACCTGGTCGGCGCCGGCGCCCTGATTCTGGCGGCGCTGCCGCTGGTGCCCGTGCGCCGCCATGCGCCGCCGCTTCCGGCCCAGCCAAAGCTGAGGGTGCTGGCGGTGGCGCGCCTTGCGCCGACCGTCGCCGCCGCCGGCCTGCTGTCGGGCTTCTGCGAGGCCGCGGCCTACGCCCTGACACCGCTCTACGGCCTGCGCCTCGGGCTCGACCAGAGCGACGCGCTCGGCCTGCTGACGGCGGTCATCCTCGGCGGGATCCTGCTGCAGTACCCGATCGGCTGGCTGGCCGACCGCATGTCGCGGCGCCTGATGCTGGCGTTGCTGGCATTGCTCGGCGCGCTCGCCGCGATGCTCTGGCCGCTGGCGATGGCGAGCTACCCCCTCGCCCTGGTGCTGGGCGGGATTCTGGGCGGCCTCATCCTCTCCTACTACTCGATCGGCCTGACCCTGCTGGGCCAGCGCTTCGGGCTCGAGGATCTGGCGGTGGCGAACGCCACCTTCATCGTCTGTTACGAGCTCGGCACGGTCAGCGGCCCGACGCTGGCCGGCGCCGCGATGGACCTGTGGGACCCGCACGGCCTGACTGCGGCGATCGCCTTGCCCTCGCTACTGTTCGCTGGCCTGGCGTTGGCGCGCTGGCGCACCGCCAGGGATGAGCGGCGCGTCGAGACTGTGATAGACTGAATGACATGACCACGCTTTCGCGCCTCGCCGCCGTCCTGCTGTGCGCCGGCACGCTTGCGGTGTCGCCGGCCATGGCCTTCTCGCTCAACGAGGAGACCGATCGGCAGCAGGACGACTCGCCGAGCGAGGCGGCGCGCGACCTGGCGCTCGAATCGATCGAGAAGCTGATGCAGGCGATGGAACTGTTGCTCGAGTCGATCCCGCAGTACGAGGCGCCTGAGATCAACGAGGACGGCGACATCATCATCCGCCGCAAGCGCGAGGAGCCTCCGACCGAGGACGGCGAGGCGGCGCCGGAGCAGGAGGAGACTTGAGCCACCGGCCGGTGCCCGCGTAGAGAGCGCTGGACACGGGCCGGACGCCTCGGCTTTGATCGCCGGCCATGAGCCGAACCCCTTTCGATTTCGCGAGCGCCGAGGCGCGTGACCCTCTGGGCGCCTTCGTGCCGGGACCCCGCCTCGTCCTGGAGCCCACCTCGCCCGGTCCGCTGGCCGGTCTCAGCTTCGCCATCAAGGATATCTTCGACACCGCCGGCCAGGTGACCGGCTGCGGCAATACCGATTGGGCGCGCACCCATGCGCCGGCGACGGCGAACGCGCCGGTCGTCGACCGGCTGCTGGCCGCGGGGGCGCGGGCGGTCGGCAAGACGGTCACCGACGAGCTGGCCTACAGCCTGAACGGCCAGAACGCCCACTACGGGACGCCGACGAACAGCAATGCGCCCGGGCGCATTCCCGGCGGCTCGTCCAGCGGCTCGGCCGCCGCCGTGGCCGGCGGCCTCTGCGACACCGCCCTGGGCAGCGACACGGGGGGTTCCGTGCGTGTGCCGGCCAGCTACTGTGGGCTGTTCGGGATCCGCACCACGCAGGGGCGCATCCCGCTCGAGGGCATCATGCCGCTGGCGCCCTCGTTCGACACGATCGGCTGGTTCGCGCGCGATGCCGAGACTCTCGCCAGGGTCGGCGGCGTCTTGCTGGATGCTGACGCGCATGGCGGCGAGTTCCAGCGCCTGCTGATCGCCGAGGACGCCTTGGCCCTCGCCGAACCCGAGGCGGCCGCCGCGTTGGCGCCGGAGATCGGGCGCCTGCGTCAGCGCTTCGCCGCGGTCGAATCCGTGACGCTCGGCGAGCCCGGCGGCGGATTGGGCGACTGGATGCTGCGGTTTCGCACCATCCAGGCCTACGAGATCTGGCAGACCCACGGCGACTGGATCGAGCGCACGAAGCCGACGTTCGGGCCTGAGATCGCCGAGCGTTTCGACTGGGTGCGCACCGTCGGTGCCGCCGAGGCCGAGGCGGCGGGCCGGCAGCGGCTGGCCTTCGCGGCGCGGCTGGAGGCCATGATGACGCCGGATACCCTGATGGTCCTGCCCAGCGCGCCCGGCATCGCGCCGCTGGTCACGGCGGACAGCGCCGCCCTGCGCGAGCATCGCAGCCGGGTCCTGAGCCTGACCTGCATCGCAGGCCTGGCCGGCCTACCGCAGGTCAGTCTGCCGCTTGCCAGGGTCGGCGGCTGTCCCCTCGGGCTCTCGATGGTCGCGCCGCGCGGCCGTGACCGGGCGCTGCTGACCTTCGCCGCACGCTGCGCGCCGGGGCCGCGCATCGGCGAGGCACCCGAACGGCCGGCCCTATGAGCCGCCCGCCAGCCTAGGCTGAATCGACATTCAGGGGTTCCCGAAGACGGTCGACGTGTGAGTCATAGGGCTCCAGATTCGTTTGTCTGGAGCCCTTGGATGTCCCGACCCAAGCGTTACGAGCTGAGCCCTGAACAATGGGAGCGGATCAAGGATTTGCTGCCTGGCCAGCCGGGCGATCCGGGGCGGTCGGGCGCGGACAATCTGACTTTCGTGAACGGGGTGCTCTGGGTGCTTCGCTCCGGCGCGCATTGGCATGACCTGCCCGAGCGTTACGGCAAGTGGAAGACGGTGCACAAGCGCTTCACCCGCTGGGCCAGGGCGGGCGTGTGGGAGCGCGTGTTCGCGCATCTGATCCGCGATCCCGACAACGATTATGTGAGCCTTGATTCCAGTCTTGTGAGGGCGCACCAGCAGGCGGCCACCGGCAAGGGCGGCGGCCAAAAAGGGGGGACCAGGCTCTGGGGCGTTCGCGCGGCGGACTGACCACCAAGATCCACATGGCCGTCGACGCCCTGGGCCGGCCGCTCAAGCTGATCCTCACCCCCGGCCAGCGCGGCGACGCGCCGCTCGCCCCGGCGCTTCTGACCGGCCTGTCGCCGCGCCACGTCCTGGCCGACAAGGCCTACGACTCCAATGCGTTGCGAACCCTCATCGCCGACATGGGCGCTGAGGCGGTCATCCCCTGCAATCGGACCCGCAAGCGCCCGATCGGCTACGACTTGGAAGCTTACAAGATGAGGAACACCGTCGAGCGCTGCTTCAACAAGCTCAAGCACTTCCGCCGCATCGCCACACGCTTCGACCGACGCGCAGCCTACTTCCTCAGCTTCCTGCAAATCGCCGCCGCACTACTCTGGATGCGATGAATGTCGAGTCAGCCTAGGCCATGGACTCGTAAGTTTGCAGCCAGATTTGGATGGCGGCGAGCTTGAGCATGGCGAGGTAGTTGGCGGCGTGTTTTTCGTAGCGCGTGGCGACGCGGCGGAAGTGTTTGATGCGGTTGAAGAATCGCTCGATGCGGTTGCGCTGGCGGTAGAGTCGCGGGGTGAAGCAGGGTTTCCACTTGCGGTGCGGCATTGCCGGGATGTTGGGGGTGGCGCCGGCCGCCTCTATGGCCCGTCGCAGCCAGTCGGCGTCGTAGGCCTTGTCCGCCAGCCCGAAAGACGGGTCCTGGTGCTTGGGGCGGCATCCTGATCCCGAGTCATGCAAGACTACGCAAGATGGCTGGTCATGGCGCGCATGTCGGCTCGGGGGTAGCCGGCCTCAAGCGGCGCCGGAGGCAGGAGCGTCGCGGCAATTGACCTGCTCGCCGCCGCCTTGGTGAAGATCGCCGAGGGCGACGCCGTGCAGGAGCCCCGCATCCAGGCACTGGCGGACACGCCGTGCGACAAATTCGGCATGCCGTGATGGGGGCTTCCCTAAGACGACCCAAGGCTGTCGGAAGACGAAGCCCCTGAGGGCCTCAACTTCCGAGATTCCGTCCGCCAACCGGCCTGGCGAGAAGCGGCCCCCAAAGGCGCCCTGCATTCGACGGCTCCACATGAAGGTGCGCGCCGAGAACAGGACGTTCGAGTGGGACAGGGCATGCCGGGATTCAGCGGGGAACGCGGGGGCAGGATTTGGTGAAACGCGCACCCTCAATCGACGCGCCTGACGTGGATGCGAGGACCAGCCAACGCCGGTGCCGGCCTGGGAGTTGGCAGACTCCAGAACAGGGGTCGACCCGGCCTTTGCCGAACGTCCCCGGTCGCGATCATGCGGCTGGAGCCGTTAGGCAGACGAGGAGACGGTGAAGGCTGCGGCCGGCGATCGGGGGCGAGCGATGGACGATCGGGCTCGCGGTCAGGTTCGCGCCCTTGAAGAGCCCCACGGCGAAGCGGGGCAGCCTTTCGAGCGGCCCCCGGTAGTCCGTCTGGGCGCGCAGGGCCGACGGCGCGTCGGCCGGCGGCACCCATTCAGTGCCGGGTCCGCAGTAGGTGCACAGGAGCCTGTAGTCGACCCGGTCGACGTGGAACAGGCGGCAGCCGTCGTGGTCGAGCGGGTCCACGCGGAGTTCGATCTCGGACGTCCCGGCGATGTCCGAAAAGAGGCCGGCGAGGACCACGACATCGCGCACCATCCGGTCCCAATCGGGCGTTTGCGGCGTGCCGCAGTCGCTGCCGAAGTCGGCCATGGCTTGCGGCACGTCGCGCGCGCGCAGACGGGCGCGCCCCGACGGCAACCGTTCACCGGGCAGCGCGTCGAGCCAACGGCCGAGAGGCTCGAGGCCGCTGCGGTGCCACAGCGCCAGCGTCGTGGCAGGCTGGCGAATGCGGCTCAGCGCGGCGGCCTCGTGGCCTTCGTAAAGCCAATTCCGGGGCACGCCGTCCGTCGTCGAGGCCCCGATTGCGTCGAAGCCGAGCATGCGGTCAGGCCGCCGCCTCATGGCGCCACGCCGGGAAGGGGTCGGGCAGATGCGCCCAATCGGCCCAGTCGAAGGTCAGCGGTTCCTCGCTTTCGCCGACGAGACAGGCGTCCAGTTGACGAACCAGATCGTCCAGGTCGTAGCCGGTGCCGATGAAGACGATCTCCTGGCGCCGGTCGCCCCACACGGGGTCCCAGTGCCGCATGACGAACTGACGGAAATCGGGGTGATCGGGCCACCGCTCCTTGGGCACGTTTGCCCACCAGGTCCCCATCGCCTGATGCCGGACGAGGGCGCCCGCCATGCTGAGTTCGCCGACCCAGCCCGGGCGCGTCGCCAGCCAGAAGTGCCCCTTGGCCCGGATCACGCCCGGCCAGCTGGTGTTGAAGAAGCGATGCAGACGCTCCGGGTGGAAAGGCCGGCGGCGGCGATAGACGAAGCTCGAGATGCCGTAGGTCTCCGTCTCCGGCGCATGATCGGCCGCCCCATATAGCTCCTTGAACCAGAGCGGATGCCGATGGGCCTGCTCGAAGTCGAAACGCCGCGTCTCCAGCACGCGGTCGAGCGGCACCTGGCCGAGCGTCGCCTCGATCAGGTCCGCATCCGGGTTCAGGGATCGCACGATGGCGCGCGCCGCCTCGACCTGCTCTGCGGTGGCGGCGTCGAGCTTGTTGAGGACCACGACGTCGGCGAACTCGATCTGCTCGACCAGGAGATCGACGAGCGCACGCCCGTCCTCGTCGCCCAGGGACTCCCCGCGGTCCTTCAGGAAGTCGGAGGAGGCGTAGTCGCGCAGGAGGTTTGCCGCATCGACCACCGTGACCATCGTGTCCAGGCGCGCGACGTCCGCCAGGCTCTCACCCTCGGCATCGCGGAACTCGAAGGTCGCGGCCACGGGCAGAGGCTCGGAAATCCCCGTGGACTCGATCAGCAGGTAGTCGAAGCGCCCTTCGCCGGCCAAGCGGCGGACCTCGGCCAGGAGGTCGTCGCGCAAGGTGCAGCAGATGCAGCCGTTGGTCATCTCGACCAGCTTCTCGTCGGTGCGGGACAGGTTGGCCCCGCCGTCGCGCACGAGGTCGGCGTCGATGTTGACCTCGCTCATGTCGTTCACGATGACCGCCACGCGACGGCCCTCGCGATTGTTCAACACGTGGTTCAACAGGGTCGTCTTGCCGGCCCCGAGAAAGCCGGACAGGACGGTGACGGGCAGGCGCCGGTCGAGCATGGTCGTGCCTCCAGGTCTTCGGCCACTTCGGTTCGCGTCAGTCTGCTTCGAGAGCCGGGCCCGCGCCCTCACGGGAGGGGCCGGCCCGGATCGCATGCCTGCGGGTCGGATGCGTCTTCCGGCCTCGCTCAGCTGTTCGGAGGGAGGCAGTCGCGCAGGGCCTCGGCATTCCGGCGCATCATGGCGAAGTAGAGGTCGGGCCCGGCCGTCAGGTCGGCGCCGAGCGGATCGAGGACGCCGGCCTCGGCCTGCGTCTCCTCCACCAGCATCGACACGATCCGCGGCTCGAACTGCGGCTCGGCGAAGATGCAGGCGGCTCCGAGGCTCTCGATCTTGTCGCGGATTTCCGCAATACGCTGCGCGCCTGGGGAAACGCCCGGCGTGACCGTGACCGAGCCGACGGCGTTCAGGCCGAAGCGGTTCTCCAGGTACTGATAGGCGTCGTGGAACACGACGAAGCCGCGATCTGCGACGGGCGCAAGGGTGGCGGCCATCTCCTCCGTCAAGCCCGCCAGCCGCTCGGCCGTGGCTTCGGCGTTCCGGGCATAAGTGTCGGCATGGTCAGGATCGGCTGCGCCAAGCACCTCGGCGATGCGGCGCACGAGAACCTGCGCGTTCGCCGGATCCAGCCAGTAGTGCGCATCGAATTCGCCGTGGCTGTGGCTGTGGTCATGGTCGTGATTGTCGGCATGCCCGTGCTCATGATCGTGGGCATGCCCCTCGTCTGCCGCATGCGCGTGCGATGCTTTCTCGCCCTCCTCGTGGGCATGGTCGTGATGCTCCTCGTCGCGTCCGTGCTCCGCGCCGTGGTCGTGCCCATGCGCATGACCGTCGTCATGGTCGTGCGCCTCGAAGGCGCCGCCTTCACGGTATCGCAGCCGCACGAGGCCTTGCGTGTCCTGCAAGGCCACGACGTCGGCATTACGGGCCAGCGTATCGAGCGGACGCTGCAGGAAGGTCTCCAGATCCCGGCCCACCCAGAAGACGACGGCCGCATGCTCCAGCGCATGCGCATCGTCGGGGCTCATGCTGTAGGTATGCGGCGACGCACCTCCGTCGACGATCAGGTGCGGCTCGCCCACCCCCTGCATCACCGCAGCGACCAGGCTGTGGACCGGCTTGATCGAGGTCACGACCTCCGTGTCGCCGTGCGCCAGAGCCGGCAAAGGCGCGACCGCGATCAGGCCGCCCAACAGAAGTGCGCGCAGGGTTCGTTCGGTCATTCGCTCCTCCACTTCGGGACCGACAGGCGCTCGTCCGACGACAGCGCCTTGCCTCGAGGTTCTTTGTGATGTTATGTTATAACGTAACGTCAATGCAAGAGACGTATCCCATGCCTCTGGGCCTGGCTCGCAGTGGGGGAAGGAGAGCGACGATGACGGCGACCGAGGCGAGGCAGGACCGTGCTCTTCCTTGCGACATAACTTTGACCGCGGCACAGGACAGGGTGTTGGCAGAACTTCGCCACGCGGACCGACCGCTGAGCGCTTACGCCTTGCGCGATCGGCTCGGCGGGCAGCCCAGGCTCGCTCCGATGCAGGTCTACCGGGCCCTGGACCGCCTGATGGCCCTCGGGTTGGTTCATCGGCTCGAAAGCCTCAACGCCTATCTCGCCTGCACTCGGGGCGACGCGCATGGCGCGGACCCGGTCGCCTTCGCCATCTGTCGCAGCTGCGGCCAAGTCGACGAACTGGAAGCCCAGACGGTCCGTAGGGTGCTGCGTAGCGCAGCGGCATCGCGGTCTTTCGAGATCGAGGCAGCGATGCTGGAACTGACCGGGCTCTGCCGGACCTGCCGCGGGTTCGACACGGTCAACGGGGCGCCGGCATGACCCTCGTTCCCGTCAGTCTGGTGACCGGCTTCCTGGGTAGCGGCAAGACGACACTGTTGCGCGATATTCTGTCCGATCCCCGGTCCGCGATGACGGCCGTGATCATCAACGAGTTCGGCGAGATCGGCCTGGACGGCGACCTGGTCGCGCACAACGACACGCAGGTCGTCGAGACGACCACCGGCTGCTTGTGCTGCACGATCCGCGGGGACATCCGCAACGATCTGCTGAGCCTTTACGAACGGCGCGCATTGGGTGCCATCCCGCCCTTTCAGCGCGCGATCGTCGAGACGACGGGCCTTGCCGACCCGGCCCCCGTCCTGCACGCCCTGATGCGCGACCGGCGCCTGGACGGCCTCTACGCACTGGCGGACGTCGTGGCGGTGGTCGACGCCGTCAACGGCGACGCGGTTCTCGACCGCCATGCCGAGGCGCTGAAGCAGGTGGCCATGGCCGACCGCCTGGTGCTGAGCAAGACGGACCTGGCGCGCGACCCGGCCTCGCGCGAAGACCTCGAGCAGCTTCGGGTCTCCCTCCAGCGCCTCAATCCCGGCGCGCCCATCGTCGACCGCAATGGCGCGGGGTTCGACCCGACTAAGCTGTTTCCAGGGGCTACCCTTTACGATCCGGATCGGCGTTCGGCGACGGTGCGCGCCTGGCTCGACGAGGAAGACCGCCTGGCCGGGTCCGCCCATGCCGATCACGAGGGCCACGTCCACGACGTCAACCGTCACGGCGCGGCCATCGAGACCTTCGCGCTGACGTTCGAGCGGCCCCTGTCGGGCCGTCGCCTGCACGCCGCGCTGCAGATCCTGGTCGCCAATCACGGCGAGCGACTGCTGCGCGTCAAGGGCATCGCGAATGTCGAGGAGCAGCCCGAGCGGCCTTTCGTGTTCCACGGCGTCCGGCACGTCTTCCACGAACCCGCGCGCCTGGCTGCATGGCCGAGCGACGACCGCCGCAGCCGTCTCGTCTTCGTCACCGAAGACTTGCCCTGCCGCGAGATCGAGATCCTGTTCGGCGCCGTCCTTCAAACTGGCGTACCGTCGGCCAGAACACCGGCCTGAGCAGGCCGCAACAGCAGAATCCGTGTCTGCATGTTTGGTTGCGGGGCCGCGGTGTGAACCTGTGGGATCGGCCCGAATAAGCCAGTGGGACGCATTGGGCTGAGTCGCCTTATCTCGCGACCGGCTAAGTTATTGTTGCTGATGACATAAATATCGCCGCCCCTGGGCACCACTACGTCGGAATGCCATTGATCCAGCTGGATTTTTTGCCGGTTTTGGACTCGCCGGGCCGCACTGCCCGAAAAGGTGAGTCCATTTCGTCGCCGTGCTGTCCCGCAGCGAAGGCGCGCGCGAAGGCTTGCATGCCGGCCTCGGCGAGCTGGCGCCCGCGCGCTCGGCGGGCGTAGCGCTCCGCCTCCTTGATCGTCTCCCAACCGGAGATCGCCATGAGCTGGCGCTCGGTCGCGCGCCCCTCGGCCGCGAGGCACGCCCCGGCCTTGCACCGGTCGGGCCGCCTCCGCCCCGGAGGTCGCGGAGTTCGGCCGAATCCCGCTTGCGCTCAGCGCAGCACGAACTGCACCGGCACGACCAGTTCGAGCGTTGGCTGGGTCATCGACGCCGGCATCTCGGGCAGTGGCTGGGCGCGCTGGATCATGGCGCGCACCTCCTCGTCGAGCAGGCGATGGCCCGCACTGCGTCGCAGCCGATAGTCGAGTACGCGTCCCTGTCGATCCATCACGAAGTAGAGCAGCGCTGAGCCTTCGATGCGGCGCATCTGGGCCCGGCGCGGGTACTCTTTGTGCCGCTCCAGCCAAGCCTGCAGGCGCGCCAGGTAGTCGACCGCTTCGCCGGGGGTGCCGCCGCCCAGGCTGTCGCTCTTCGCATCGCCCGCCTGACGGCTGTCGGAGGTGCCCGCTTTGCCGGCAGTGCCGGGTGCGGACGAGTTATGCGCCCGATCGACCGCCGGCCCCTGGATCGCAGTGGGCGCGGCAGCGGCTTCGGCGGCCTGTATCGGCCGGGGCTCTTCTGGTTGTGGCCGACGTAGGGTCGCTGGCTGCGCGGGTCGGCGCGGCGGAAGCGGCGGCTGTGCGACCGTTTGCGTCGCTGCCGGCTCCACTGCCTGCGCCGACGCCCGTCGCGTCTCTGTTGGCTCGTTCCCTCCCTGCACGGGTTCAGCAGGTACGGGTTCGGCGGGCACGTTTTCGGCAGGCACGTTTTCGGCAGGCACGTTTTCGGCAGGCACGTTTCCGGCTGGCACGATTTGGCCAGGAATCTGGCGGGCCGCTTCAGGCGTGGCCCGCTCTGTGGCCACCGTCGCGGCCGCCGTCGCGGCCGCCGTCTGCGCCTGGGCGACCTCGAGCGGCCGAGCTTCCGCCGCCTCGGCCTGCACCGGCTCCGGCTCGCTCGGCCGGGTCGCGACGGGCCGGGATGTCTGCACGGGGTCTGCGGCCTCCGCCGTCTCCATGGGCCCGGCGGTCGCCTCGGGAGGGGCTTCTGCGGCGAGCTCAACCGGCGGCTCCGTGGCCTCGACGGCTTCCGGCCTCTCCGCGGGCTCGGCGACCTCGGCCGCCACGGCGGCGGCGGCGACCGTTCCGGGCGCGCCGCCGGCGGGGCCGAGCGAGATCTCGATGCCGCCGACGCCGGCGCTGGCCGCGCCCGTCGTCGGCGGCTGCCAGAGCAGCGCGCCGGCGGCAGCCGCGTGCAGCAGCACGGCGGCGCCGGCGGCTGCGGTCCAGTGGCGCGCGCTCAGGTGCATCAGCCGCCCTCCGGCACGGCCAGCAGCCGCAGCCGCTCGACGCCGGCCGCGCGCAGCCGCTCCATCACCGCGACCACCTGCGTCGCCTCGGCCGCGCCGTCGGCCTTCAGGCGCAGGCTGGTTGCGGGTTCGGCCGCCAACCGTTCGGCGACGGCGGCCTGCAGCGCCTGGGCCGTCAGCTCTTGGCCGTCGAGCGCCAGCCGGCCGTCGGCACCGACCAGCACGGTCAACTCCGCCGCCGCGTCGCTCCCCTCGCTGCGCGACTGCGGTGGCTCGATCCGGAAAGGGTCGGCGCTGGCGAGCTGCCCGGCCAGCATGAAGAAGATCAGCAGCAGGAAGACGACGTTGATCAGCGGCAGCACGCGCTCGTCGTCGCTCTGCGCGCGCTTCGGCATCTGCGAGAGGGACGGCCGACGCATTCAGCCCGCGCGCCCGCGGATCAGCGCGATCTCCGTGGCGCCGGCTGCCGAGAGGCGGTCCAGCACCTCGACTGCGCGCTGCAGCGGCACGCCGGCGTCGGGACGCACCAGCACCCGCCGGTCCGGCGCCGCGCGTAGCTGCGCCGCGACCCGTTCGGCCAGCGCCTCCAGCCCCAGGCGCTCGGCGCCGAGGCGCAGGCCGTCGGCGCGCACCTCGACCAGCAAGGCGCCCTCGGGCGAGGCGCCACCCTTGGCCGCCGCCGGCGCGTTCAGCGCAATGGCGCGCCAGTCGAGGAAGCTGGAGGCCAGCATGAAGAAGACCAGCAGGATGAAGACCACGTCGATCAGCGGCGTCAGGCCGATCGGCGCGCGCCGGCGCGGCGGGCACGCGGCACGCAGGCTACTCGCCCGCAGGCGCCGGAACGACATAGGGTCGGGCGGCATGGCGGATCTCGTCGTCGAGGCCGGCCGAGAGGTCGACCGTGAAGAGGCGGGTGACCGCGTCGTCGATCTCGTGCGCCAGACGCTCGACCCGGCGCTCCAGCCAGTTGAGGATCGCGACGACGGGGATGGCGACGGCCAAACCCACGGCCGTGGTCAGCAGCGCCTCCCAGATGCCGCCCGACAGGATCGCCGGGTTCACCTGGTTGCCGGCCGCCTCGAGCTGGCGGAAGGCGGCGATCATGCCAAGCACTGTGCCGAAGAGCCCGAGCAGCGGCGCCAGCGCGGCGATCACCTCCAGCGGCCGGAGCCAGCCGCGCAGCACCTCGAGCGCGCCCGCGGCATAGCGCTGCACTTCCTCGCGCACCAGCTCCTCCGGCAGGCCGCGGCGGCGGCCGCGCAGGACGCGCGCCAACGCCTGGGCGGCGGGGTTGGCGCTGCCGTCGAGCAGGGCCAGCGCCTGGCCGTCGCGGCCCTGACGGTGCAGGGCGAGCGCGTCGTGCACGGCCCGCCGCTCGCCGAGCCGCGCCATGCGGAACTGCCAGAGCTTGGCCAGGACGATCGCCAGCGCCAGCACCGACATGGCCAGCAGAATGACGACGACCGGCCCGCCCGCCTGCAGCAGCTCCAGCGCGCGTGCCGCCAGCTCGGGGTGGTCCGCCTCGGTGGGTAGTGCAGATGCTCCTTCGCCGATGGCGTTCAGGCTTTCGTCCATGGGAACTTCCTGGTTTGCCGGAGGTGCGGCACGGCAGTGACGGCAGCGCACGCAGGTCAATGCGAATGCGAGTCAGTTGCAATATCATCGACCGCTCCGGATGGCAAGACATCGAACCTTGGGGCGGTCCAGAAGCACGACACCGGATGGAAAGCCGATCGCATGCAGTGCGAAAGTCCGTTTTTGCTTGCAAATGCGAGGCAGTTGCATTTAAGCCTCGGATACTGCGAACGCTTTGCATTCGCAGAGTGACTTGGGAATCGTATGACAGGCGACGAGACGGAAGCGAAAGGCCGGTCCTCTGCGGGCGGGCCGCCGGGGCACAGCAGCCGCCGGATCGAAAGCGCGCGGCTGTTCGAGGGCGCGCGCGAGCTTCTGATCGACCATGGAGGGGAGTGCTACCGCCTGCGCTGCACCAGCAAAGGCAAGCTGATCCTGACGAAGTAGGCCGGGCGACCCGGCCTTCGGTTAGGCGTCCGAGCCAGCCACCAACGACCCCCGGGGTCTGACGGCAGCCCGCCAGGACGCGTGTTCGAAACCAAGAACATGCGCTTTGGGAAGGGGTTGCGAGCAATGAAGCGAATCTGGACCGGCCGCCCGGCGACGGGGGTCACCTTGGCGATCTGTGCGCTGATTTCGGCCGCGGCGGGTGCGCCCGCCCTGGCCCAGACGGGCGAAGAGACCGGCACCGCCGAAACGGCGCAGGCGCCGATCCGGCTCGACCCGGTCTCCGTGACGGCGACGCGCAACGAAATCGATCCCTTCGTCTACCCCGGAATGGTGACGGTGATCGACCGGGAGGAGATCCAGCGCCTGCAGCCTTCCACGCCGGACGACGTGCTGAAGCTGGTGCCGAACGTGGAGTTCACCGGCGGCCCGCGCCGCACCGGCGAGGTGCCCTCGATCCGCGGCTTTTCCGGACCCGACGTGGTCATCCTGCTGGACGGCGCGCGCCAGAACTTCGGCTCGGCGCACGACGGGCGCTTCTTCCTCGACCCCAGCCTCCTGCGCAGCGTCGAGGTGCTGCGCGGCCCGGCCTCGGCACTCTACGGCAGCGGCGGCACCGGCGGCGTTCTGGAGTTCCGCACGGTGCGCGCGGACGACTTCCTGCAGCCGGGCGAAAGCGTCGGCGCCAGCGTCACGGGCGGCGTCCAGACGGTCAACGAAGAGCGGCTGGGCACCTTCACGGCCTACGGCAAACCGACCGACGATATCGACCTGCTGGGCAGCGTCACCCGCCGCACCTCCGGCGAGATCGAGCTGGGCGACGGCAATTCGCTCGACAACACCGACGACTCGATCCTGTCCGGCCTGATCAAGGGCGGGATCGATTTCGGCGATCACCACCGCCTCGAGGCGAGCTACAGCCGCTTCTCGAACGACGCGGAGGAGCCGAACAACCCGCAGGGCCAGGGCGGCAGCGACACGGTCGACAAGGAGATCTCGTCCGACAACGTCCGGCTCGGCTACAGCTTCGACGACCCCGGCAACCCCTGGCTCGACCTGGATGCCGTCGCCTACTACACGGACTTCGCCGCGGACGAGCGGCGGCTCGACAGCCTGGGGGCCGGGCCCGTCGGCGAGCTGTTGCAGCGCGACGTGACGACGCTCGGCGCGCGCCTCGACAACCGCAGCCGCTTCGATCTGGGCGAGGAGGTCGCGCTGACGCTGACCTACGGCGGCGAGGCCTACCGCGACCGGCAGGACGGCGAGGACTCGACCGGCGACCGCGACGGCGTACCGGATGCCGAGGCGACCTTCACCGGCGTGTTCGGTCAGGCCGAGTTCACGCTTGCGGAGCCCTTCGGCCTGCCCGGCGACCTGCTGCTGCTGCCCGGTGCCCGCTTCGATCGCTACGAGACCAGCAGCGACCTGGCGGAGGACGACACCATCGACAGCCGCCTGTCGCCCCGCTTCGGCATCAGCTATTTGCCCCAGGAGTGGCTGATGGTCTTCGCCAACTACGCCGAGGCCTTCCGTGCGCCGACCTTCGACGAGCTCTACCTGACCGGCACGCACTTCCAGATCCCGATCGGCCCGCTGGGCGTCGTCAACCGCTTCGTGCCGAATCCGAACCTAGAGCCGCAGACGACCCGCACGGTCGAGTTCGGCGCCGGCGTCGACTTCGATGACCTGGCCTTCGAGAACGATACGCTGCGGGTCAAGGCGACGCACTTCCGCGTCTGGGGCGAGGACTTCATCGACGTGGCGGTCAACCAGCCGACGCCGTTTCGCGACTGCGATCCCTTCGTCCCCGGCGCCTGCGACGGCACGACCGCTTCGACCAACGTCCCCAACGCCCGCCTGTGGGGGACCGAGGTCGAGGCCAGCTACGAGAACTACCGCGTGCTCCTCGGCTTCGGCTTCTCGACCATCAACGGGAAGAACGACGACACGGGAGAGTACCTGGGCGTGCTCACGCCGACGACCTTCACCTTCGACACGGGGATCAAACTGCCGGAGATCGACTCGCGGATCGGCTGGCGCGCAGTGGTCGCGCGCGAGTTCGACAAGGTGAACGACCCGGCCGAGACCCGCGACGCCTACGACGTGCACGACTTCTACTTCGCCTACCAGCCCGTCGAGGGGCCGCTGGAGGGCCTGCGCCTCGACCTCGGCGTCGACAACGCCTTCGACGAGGACTACGCGCGCGTCTTCACCGGCGCGAGCGAGGCGGGCCGCAACTTCAAGGCCCAGATCAGCTACAGCCTCAAATGGTGATGCCAATGCGCCTTGCCCTGCTGCTCGCCCTTTCGCTTGCGGCCATGCCGGCGGCGGCCGAACCGCCGCAACGGATCGTCTCGGTCGGCGGGTCGCTGACGGAGATCGTCTACGCGCTCGGATCGGAGCGGCGCCTGGTCGCCGTCGACAGCACCAGCAGCTATCCGCCGGCGGCCGACGCGCTGCCTGATGTCGGCTACATGCGCCAGCTCGCCGCCGAGCCGATCCTGGCACTGGCTCCCGACCTGCTGCTGCTGGTCGAGGACGCCGGGCCGCCCGCAGTGATCGAGCAGCTCCGGGCCGCCGGTATGCGGATTGAGACGGTGCCCGACAGGCCGAGCCTGGACGGCGTGCGCGAGAAGGTGACACGGGTCGCCGCCGCGATCGGCATGCCGGAACGGGGCGAGGCGCTGTTGGCGGAGATCGAGGCGGCGCAGCGGAGCGTCGGCGAACGCCTGGCCGAGATCGGCGAGCGGCCGCGGGTGCTCTTCCTGCTGTCGGTCGGCACCGGTGCGCCGCTGGCGGCCGGGCGCGACACCTCGGCTGCCGGGATCGTCGAGCTGGCCGGTGGCACGAACGCTCTCGACGGCTTCACGGGCTACAAGCCGCTTTCGCCCGAGGCGGCGGTGGGCGCGCAGCCGGATGCGATCCTCGTCACCGAGAGCACGCTGGACCGGCTGGGCGGGCATGCCGCCGTGCTGGCGCGCCCGGAGTTGGCGGCGACCCCGGCAGCCGCGGCCGGGCGCCTGATCGCCATGGACGGGCTGCTGCTGCTCGGCTTCGGGCCGCGCACGCCCCAGGCGGTGGCTCGGCTCGCCGAAGCGCTGCACCCGGACCTGCCGGAGCGCTAGACGGTGGTGGCTGCGGACATGCCGGCGGTGACCGCCGATGACCGGCACGCGGCGCGCGTTCGGTTGGCGCTGCTCGGCCTTGCCGCGCTGCTGGTGGTCGCCTTCCTGCTGTCCGTCGGCATCGGCGCCGTCCGCATCGCGCCGCTCGAGGTGCTCTCCATCCTCGCCGAGCGCCTCGGCCTCGGCCCGCTGGTGGCGCACGAGCCGATGGAGGCGGCCGTTGTGCTGTCGATCCGCCTGCCGCGCGCCTGTCTCGCCGTGCTGGTCGGCGCCGCCTTGGCGGTTGCCGGCGCGGCGATGCAGGGGCTGTTCCGCAATCCGCTCGCCGACCCGGGCCTGATCGGCATCTCCACGGGCGCGGCCTTGTCGGCTGCCCTCGTGATCGTGCTGGGCGGGGCGCTGCCGCTGGCCTTGACCGGGCTGCTGCGCGACGCGCTGCTGCCGCTGGCCGCCTTCGTCGGCGGGCTCGCGGTCACCTGGCTGGTCTACCGCATCGCCAGCCGCGACGGCCGCACGGAGGTCGCAACCATGCTGCTGGCGGGCATTGCGATCAACGCGGTCGCCGGGGCGGGGATCGGCCTGCTGATCTTCGCCAGCGACGATCAGGCCCTGCGTGACCTGAACTTCTGGCTGCTCGGCAGCCTGGGCGGCGTCACCTGGGACCGCCTGCTGATCGCCGCGCCCTTCATGCTGGCGCCGGCCTTGGCGGCGCTCTGGTTGGCGCGGCCGCTCAACGCCCTGCTGTTCGGCGAGACCGAGGCGCTGCACCTGGGCTTCGAAGTGGAGCGGGTGAAGCGCCTGGTCGTCGTGCTGAGCGCGCTGGCGGTCGGCGCCTCGGTGGCGCTGACGGGCGTCATCGGCTTCGTCGGCCTGGTGGTCCCGCACCTGGTACGCCTGACGCTCGGGCCGGACCACCGGGCGCTGCTGCCGGCCGCCTTGATGCTGGGGGCGACACTGCTGCTGCTCGCCGACCTTCTGGCGCGCAACCTGGTCCTGCCGGCGGAACTTCCGATCGGCATTCTGACGAGCTGCGTCGGCGGCCCTTTCTTCCTGTGGCTGCTGCTGCGCCGGCGCGGCCTCGGGCTCTGGTGAGGTCGGCCATGCTGCTCGAGGCCCGCGCCCTGCGCTTCGCCCGTCGCGACCGTTCGATTCTGGACGGCGTCTCCCTGGCCGTGGAGGCGGGCGAGCTGCTGGTCGTGATCGGCCCGAACGGCGCCGGCAAGTCGACCCTGCTGCACCTGCTGTCCGGCGCCCTGGCGCCGGCCGACGGCGAGGTGGCCTTTGACGGTCAGCCGCTCGGCACCTGGCCGCGTGCCGCCCTGGCACGGCGTCGCGCCGTACTGCCCCAGTCGTCAGAGCTGTCGTTCCCCTTCCGCGCGGTGGAGGTCGTGCTGATGGGGCGCAGCGCCCATGCCGGCACCTCGTCGCAGGCGCACGACCGGGAGGTGGTGCGGCAGGCGCTGGAGGCGGTCGACGCGCAGCACCTGGCCGAGCGGGTCTACCCGACGCTGTCGGGCGGCGAGCGCCAGCGGGTGCAGCTCGCCCGCGTGCTGGCGCAGATCTGGCCGCACGGCGGCGAGGCGCGGCTGCTGCTGCTCGACGAGCCGACCAACAACCTGGATCTGTCGCACCAGCACCAGCTTCTCCGCTTCGCCCGGCGCCTCGCCGACAGGGAGGTCGGCGTGCTCGCCGTGCTGCACGACCCGAACCTGGCTGCGCTCTACGCCGACCGGCTGGCCGTGCTGGCCGAGGGCCATATCCTGAGCGAGGGGCCTGTCGCGGAGGTCCTGACGGAGGAAACCGTCGGCCGCGCCTTCGGGCTCGATGTCGCCGTGCGGCCGCACCCGCTGAGCGGCACGCCGCAGCTCTTCACCATCTGAGCGACTGAAAGAGGAGAGACGAGATGTTCATTGCCATGAACCGCTTCCGCGTCGTGAAGCAGCACGCGACCGAGTTCGAGGAGGTCTGGCGCAGCCGCGACAGCCGCCTTAAGGGCCTGCCCGGCTTCGTCGAGTTCCACCTGCTGAAGGGCCCGGAGCACGAGGACCACGTCCTTTACGCCAGCCACACGATCTGGCGAACCCGCGCCGACTTCGAGGCCTGGACCAAGTCGGAAGCCTTCCGCCAGGCGCATCAGGACGGCGGCAAGACCAAGCACATGTACCTGGGCGGCCCCCAGTTCGAAGGCTTCGACGTCGTCCTGGAGATGAGCGAAGCGGCTTAGGCCCATGCGAGAGCGGCAGGGCGGCGCGGCAGAGCCGGTCGCCCGGTCGCCGTGCACCCGAGGTGTCTGCCCCCGTCCTACCTCGGTCTCGCGCTTGGCAGAACACTGAATCGCCAGGACGCGTCCGGACTGACGTCCGCCAGCATGTGCCTTGGTCTCGACGACAGAACGGGCCCACCCCTTTACGCCACTGTCGGACGGCGGCCTCGACGCGCTTGTAACTCCTCAGACATGTGAGCTGGCGCACGGTGCCGACGGCTGAGGAAAGCCGACTCGGTCGGCATGGCGCCCCGGTCCGGTGGCAGCGGTGCCTCCGGGGACGGCGTGGCCGCCGATCTGCTTTCCGGACGAGCCTTGTCGCCAACGGCTGGCCTGGGACACGTGTGGCCGGCTAGACTGGGGTGTCGTTGCCGTCGCGGGAGTTGGGAAGGAGCGCGAGCGCCCGCCTCGCCGTGCGCACGCGCCGCGGAGCGCTCTTCATCGAGGTCGTGACATGGTGGACATGCGCAAGGCGCTGAAGATCCTGCACACGCTGGCGGCCGCGGGGCTGATCGGTGGCCTCGCCGCCTACATGATCCTGCTGGTCGCCGCTCCGCAGGGCACGCCGGCGGCCTACGCCGACCTGCGGGTGGCGATCGCCGCACTCAGCAACTATCTGCTGCTGCCCTCGCTGGCGGTTGTGCTGGTCTCCGGCATCTTCTCGATGGTCGTGCACGACCCCTACCTTCACAAGGGCTGGGCCTGGCTGAAGGCGGCGTCGGGAATCCTGATGTTCAAGGGCATCCTGACGATCGTCGGGGCGAAGGCCGACTACGCCGCCAGCGTCGCCCCGCGCATCGCCGAGGGCGAGGTGGCGGCCGAGGTGCTGGAGCGGGCGCTCGCCTACGAGTGGATCACGCTGGTCGTCATGCTGGGGCTGTCGGCCGCCAATGTCGTGCTGGGCGTCTGGCGGCCGAAGCTGGGGCGTGCCGAAGCGCGCCGCGACAAGACCGCGCGGAAGCCGGCGGGCGAGGGCGCCGGCGTTGCGGTGCGTGAAGAAGGCTCGCGCGCGACCTCTTAGAGCAGGATCGTCTTGGATGGAATCGCTTTGGCGATCCCATCCAAGACGTGAATCCTGCTCTATTCATAGTGTTAGAATGCGATTCACGTCACTGGTGGAAGCGGATCCGCTTCCACCAGTGACGATCGCGCTCTAGGCTGACTCGACATTCATCGCATCCAGAGTAGTGCGGCGGCGATTTGCAGGAAGCTGAGGAAGTAGGCTGCGCGCCGGTCGAAGCGTGTGGCGATGCGGCGGAAGTGCTTGAGTTTGTTGAAGCGTCGCTCGACCGTGTTTCTCATCTTATAGGCTTCTGCGTCATAGGCGATGAGCCGCTTTCGGGTCGGATTGCAGGGGATCACCGCCTCGGCGCCGAGGTCTGCGGCCAATGCCCTTCTGCGACCAGTGCCCTTCTGCGACCAGTGCCCTTCTGCGACCAGTGCCCTTCTGCGACCAGTGCCCTGATGGCGTTGGAGTCGTAGGCCTTGTCGGCCAGGACGCGGCGCGGCGACAGGCCGGTCAGAAGCGCCGGGGCGAGCGGCGCGTCGCCGCGCTGGCCGGGGGTGAGGATCAGCTTGAGCGGCCGGCCCAGGGCGTCGACGGCCATGTGGATCTTGGTGGTCAGTCCGCCGCGCGAACGCCCCAGAGCCTGGTCCCCCCTTTTTGGCCGCCGCCCTTGCCGGTGGCCGCCTGCTGGTGCGCCCTCACAAGACTGGAATCAAGGCTCACATAATCGTTGTCGGGATCGCGGATCAGATGCGCGAACACGCGCTCCCACACGCCCGCCCTGGCCCAGCGGGTGAAGCGCTTGTGCACCGTCTTCCACTTGCCGTAACGCTCGGGCAGGTCATGCCAATGCGCGCCGGAGCGAAGCACCCAGAGCACCCCGTTCACGAAAGTCAGATTGTCCGCGCCCGACCGCCCCGGATCGCCCGGCTTGCCGGGCAGCAAATCCTTGATCCGCTCCCATTGTTCAGGGCTCAGCTCGTAACGCTTGGGTCGGGACATCCAGGGGCTCCAGACAAACGAATCTGGAGCCCTATGACTCACACGTCGACCGTCTTCGGGAACCCCTGAATGTCGATTCAGCCTAGGCCGACGAGGTTCCGGCGCGCAGCGGGGTCGGCTTGCTCCAGTCGATCTTACGCGTAGCCAGCATCAACGCCGTCAGGGCGGCGAAGAGGGCGAGGGAGCCGGCGAGCAGCGCCAGGTCCTCCAAGCGCACGAGCACGTAGAGGCCGGCGTAGAGCAGCGCCAGCACCAGCCCGAGGCCGAGCGCGCCGGCGCGGCCGAGGGGCGCCGTGCAGTAGGCCGCGACCTGAACCGCGACCGCCGTTGCGGCGACCGCGTAGGCGAGCGCAAAGGGTACCTGCTCGGCCAGCGCCAGCAGCAGCAGGTAGAACAGCGCCAGCGCACAGCCGACCAGCCCGTACTGGACCGGGTGCAGGCGCCGCCGGCCGATCAGTTCGTAGAGGTAGATCACGGCGTAGGTCATCAGGATGAACAACAGGCCGTATTTTACCGTCCGCTCGGTCTGGCGGTAGGCATCGACCGGCTGATACAGCTCGACGCCGAAGGCCGATTGGCGCAGCGCCCCCATCTCGGGGCTCGTCGCTGCGCCGTCCCGCCAAGCCTGCGGATAGCTTCGGCCGAGATAGGACACCGACCAGCGCGCCGAGAATCCCTCTGCCGAGATCTCGCTCTCGCCCGGCAGGAATGCGCCCGCGAAGCTGGGGTGCGGCCAGGGGAAGGCAAGGCGCACCTGCGTCGTCCGCCCCAGCGGGACGACGGAAACGCCCCGCGTGCCGTTGAGGGTGAGTTGGGCGCTCAGATCGACCGGCTGGCGACTCGCGCCGGCGGCGAAGGGCGCCGGTGCCCTCAGTCCGCTGTCCGTCAGCCCGGCCAGCGGCTTGGGCAGGCCGGGCTCGAGCGCCAGACGGCGCCCGCCCCAGACGAGCTCGGGGGCGGCCGGGAGGCTGCGCGGGTCGCTCAGGCCGAGGACGAATTCGGCCGCTTGCCAGTCGGGTTGCATGTCCGGGAAGGCCTCCAGCACGTCGGCCGGCGCCGGGAACTCCGCCGCGAGCGCGAGCTTGACCCGATAGACCACCGCCTCGAAGGGGCCGCGGCGCCGGGTCTGCGGGATCAGCTCGGCCTCCAGGTCATAACGGTCCGGCAGGATGACGAGGGTGTCCTCCGCCTCGATTTCGGAGCTGCCCGAGCGGACGTGCCGGGTTGTCGGCACCACCAGGACCGGTCCGGCCAGGATTTGTGGGTGGCCCCAGCGCTCGGCGATCTCGGTCTCGACATGCGCCTGACGCCGTTCGCGCTCACGCACCAGGTCGTCGACCATGTCGAGAGGGATCAGCAGGCCAAGGCCGAGGAGCAGGAGCAACGCCAGCTTGCCCACCGGATGCCGGCTCAGCGCGGCGAGGTCCGGGCTCTCGCGCCTGGGAGGGTCGTCGGCCTGCGGTCGGTTCGACTCGGGTGCCGCCTGCGGATCGCTCAGGGGCTGGCCGGTTTCGGACGGCGACTGGGGCTCGGTCGACATGGGATGCTGCCTCCACGCGGTTGCGAGGTCGGCAGGATGGGGCTGTACCGAGGCCGGTCCCGTGGTGGCCGGACGGCAATTCTACGGAGAATATTGGCGAAGCCGTCTCAGTTCTGCACCCGTGCGCGGTAGGTCAGGGTGGTGCTGCCGTTGGCGGGGACGGTCAGCGTCCAGGTCATCCGCTCTGCGGTGCTCTGCACGTGCGCCGCGCTTTCCGCGACGATCTCGGTGCCGCGCGGGAAGCGGCCGACGATCTCCACCTCGACCGGTTGCGACTTGGCGTTGGTGACGACGATCTCCTGGGCGGTCTCGAAGCTGCGCTCGCCCAGCCGCTCGTAGGCGGTGCGGCTGGCCTCGGCGGTCACGTCGAAGGCGCGGCCGAGCGACAGGCGGATCTCCTGGCCGGCCGGCGTGTGGCCGATGCGGTCCTCGCCGGCCAGCACCGGCGGTCCCTCGCCGGCGTCCAGCGCCTCGTAGACCCGCACGGTGCCGGCCGGCAGCGGGCGCGAGTCGGGCCCCTCCGGCGCCGTGAAGCGCACCTCCAGGCCGGCCTGGACCGGGCCGATCCGGTCCGGTCCGCCGACCGTCGCCAGGCCGTCGAGGCCGTAGCTGCGCTCCGCGGCGATGCCGGCAAGCTGGAAGAGCGCGACCTGCTTGCGTTCACCGGGCGCCAGGCTGACCTCGCGGCCGGTGTCGTAGAGGTAGCGGTCGCCCACCGCGACCGGCGGCGGCGCCATCGCCTGGTCCATCGCCATGGGCGCGGCTTCGGCGCGCAGCATCGCCGGGACGGGCGCGACCGACTGGCGCGAGACCTCGCCGGCGACCAGACGCAACGCGGCGAAGGGGAAGGCGACCTCCAGGCCGTTGTCGACGGTGACGTTGGCCGTCAGGTCGAGACTGCCGTCGGGCGCCAGGTCGGCGACGTAGTCGGCCTGCCAGCGCAGTCCCTCCGTCAGGTAGCCGAGGGTCAGCTCGGCCGGGCGCGCCTCGGCGCTGTCGACGACCAGGGCCAGGCTGGGATCGGCGCGCAGCCCCTCGGTCGGCGCCTCGAGGGCGTCGAGGGCGATGCGCCCCGGCGGGTTCAGCTCGACGCGGCCCTCAACCTCCAGCAGCACGCCGCCGGCGAGCGACAGCAGCTTGGCCGGGCGGCTGGTCTCCTCGCCGGTCGCCGGGTTCTCCGTGACGTAGAGCACGCGGCGCCCGACGTAGCGCTCCAGCAGACGGCCGGGCGTCAGGTCGGCGCCCCGCCGGCTGCGCTCGACCAGCTCGACGCCCTCGACGCTGGAGTAGACGCGCAGCGAGCCGAGGATCAGCGCCTCGCTCAGCGCCTCGACCTGCAGCGTGTTGCGCCCGGCGACCAGCGGCACCCAGCGGGTGTCGTGCACCAGCGCCAGGCCGTTCTGGTAGATCGTCAGGGTCAGGCCGCGCTGGGCCTCGTCGGAGATGGTGCGCTCGACGGCGGCGGCCGGCGCCGCCAGCAGGGCGAGCGCCAGAAGGGCGGCGGCCGGAGTCTTCGGGAACGTCTTCGGGGGCATCGGGCCTCGCGGGGCTTGGATCATGCTTTTCGGCACGATCCGCGCGCATTGGGGCGGCAGTTTGGCGGACCCGCGGTTCCGTCGCCGCTCAGGCTGGCCGGCGCAGGCGGAAGGCGGCGGAGAGCGTGCCGTCGTCCAGATAGTCCAGCTCGCCGCCGACCGGCAGGCCCTGGGCCAGACGGGTGATGCTCACGCCCAGCGGCTCCAGCCGCTCGGCGACGTAGTGGGCGGTGGTCTGTCCGTCCACCGTGGCGCCGAGCGCCAGGATCACCTCGCTTACCTCCGGTGCGGCGGTGCGCTCCAGCAATCTGCCGACCTTGAGCTGCTCCGGACCGCGCCCGTCGAGCGCCGAGAGCGTGCCGCCCAGCACGTGGTAGCGCCCGCGGAAGGCGCCGGAACGCTCGATCGCCCAGAGGTCGCCGACCTCCTCGACGACGCAGATGACGTGTCCGTCGCGCTCGGGATCGCGGCAGACGGCGCAGGGGTCGCGGTCGTCCAGGTTGCCGCAGACCGAGCAGGGCCGGATCGCCTCGGCGGCGCGCAGCAGCGCCTCGCCGAGCGGACGCAGCAGCGACTCGCGCTTGACGATCAGCGCCAGCGCCGCGCGCCGGGCGGACCTCGGCCCCAGGCCCGGCAGGCGGGCCAGAAGCTGGATCATGCGGTCGATTTCGGAAGCGGCCATACGGGAAAGGATGAGATCGCGAGCGGAAGATGCGAGAAACCGCCTTCATCCTGAGCCTGTCGAAGGACGAAGGCCACGGCCCGGCAGGGCCGTATCGGCGAGGACGACGGAACGGCGGCCTCGCGGCCGCCCGCCGCTTCGTCCTTCGACAGGCTCAGGACGAAGGGACGGGTAGGAAAGAGAGACTAGAACGGCAGCTTGAAGCCGCCGGGCAGCTCGAGCCCGCCGGTGATCTCCTTCATCTGCTCGGCGGCGTATTGCTCCATCTTGGCACGCGCGTCGTTGACGGCGGCGAGGACAAGATCCTCCAGCACCTCGATCTCCTCCGGCTTGGCCAGCGAGGGATCGATGGCGACCGCCTTGACGTCGCCCTTGCCGCTCATCGTCACCTTGACCAGGCCGCCGCCGGACTGTCCCGCCACCTCGGCGCTGGCGAGGCGCTCCTGCATCTCGCCCATCCGCTGCTGCATTTCCTGCGCCTGTTTCATCATCTGGCCCAGGTTTTTCATGGCTCGTGCCTCTCGTCGCGTGGATCGCTGTCGTCGTCCGCCGTCGGCGCGCCGGCCGCGCCGGGCGGCGCGTCGCCGACAATGCGCCGAAGCCTGGCGCCGGGGAAAGTCTCCATCGCCGCCTGGACCAGCGGATGCGCCAGCGCGCCCACCTGGGCGGCGCGTTTGGCCGCGGCCTCGCGCTCGGCCAGGCTCGGCGCGCCGGGCTCGCTCGACAGGCTGACGATCCAGCGTGCGCCGGTGATCTCCTGCAGCAGCCTGGAGAGGCGCCCGGCCAAATCCTGCGGCGCGTGCGGGCCCGGATTGATCTCGAGCTGGCCCGGCTGGCAGCGCACCGGCCGCACATCGGCGAAGAGGTGATGCGCCAGGCGCAGTTCGCGCCGGTCGCGCAGCAGCGCGACGATCTCCTCGAACGTCTCCGGCTGCGGCTGCTGGTCAGGCCGAACGGCGTCCTGCGCCCGCGCCTCAGTCTCTTGTGCGGGCATCGGCGCCGGCTGGGCTTCGGCGGTCGCCTGGGCGGTGCCGCCCATCGGCCCCGCCGGCGAGGCGGCCGGACGGGTGGCGCGCGGGCCCGCCGACTGGGAGCCTGCGGCCGTCGCGCCGCCGCCGCCGGCCGTCTGGCCAGCGTCGCGAAGCTGGCGCACCAGGTCGGCCGGGTTGGGCAGGTCGGCGGCGTAGCACAGGCGGATCAGCACCATCTCAGCGGCCTGCAGCGGCGCCGGGGCGCGCTGGGTCTCCTCGATCCCCTTCAGCAGCATCTGCCAGGTGCGGCCCAGGGTGGCGACGTCCAAATTGCCGGCCAGGTCGCGCCCGCGCACCCGTTCGGCCTCCGGCAGGCCCTCGCCGGCCTGCTCCGGGACGAGCTGCAGGCGGGTGATCGTGTGGGTCAGCTCCAGCAGGTCCTGCAGCACCACCAGCGGATCGGCGCCGCCGTCGTAGAGGTCGCGCAGCAGGGCCAGCGCCGCGGCCGTCCGCCCGGCCATGACGTCGGCGAAGAGGTCGTACACGCGGGTGCGGTCGGCCAGGCCCAGCATGCGCTTGACGGCTTCCGCCTCGATCCGCGTCGCGCCGGCGCCCGCCGGGTCGCCCCCCGGATCACCGAGGGCGATGGCCTGGTCCAGCAGGCTGAGCCCGTCGCGCACCGAGCCGTCGGCGGCGCGCGCGATCATCGCCAGCGCGTCCGCGTCGGGCTCGACGCCCTCCTGCGCGCAGATGCCGCGGAAGTGTTCGGCCAGCAGCGCCTGGTCGACGCGTCGCAGGTCGAAGCGCTGGCAGCGCGAAAGCACCGTGACCGGCACCTTGCGGATCTCGGTGGTGGCGAAGATGAAGACGACGTGCTCGGGCGGCTCCTCCAGCGTCTTCAACAGCGCGTTGAAGGCCTTGTTGGAGAGCATGTGCACCTCGTCCACGATGTAGACCTTCTTGCGCGCCGTGCTCGGGCGGTAGCGCACGCCGTCGATCAGGTCGCGGATGTCGTTGACGCCGGTGCGGCTGGCAGCATCCATCTCGATAACGTCGACGTGCCGGTCCTCGGCGATGGCGGTGCAGTTGTCGCACACCCCGCAGGGGTCGGGCGTCGGCCCGCCGTGCCCGTCCGGCCCGATGCAGTTCAGCGCGCGGGCGATGATGCGGGCGGTGGTGGTCTTGCCCACCCCGCGCACGCCGGTCAGCACGAAGGCATGGTGCAGCCGCCCGGTGGCCAGCGCGTTGGTCAGGGTGCGGACCAGCGCCTCCTGGCCGATCAGGTCCTTGAAGTTGGCCGGGCGGTACTTGCGCGCCAGCACCCGGTAGGGAGTCTGCGTCTCCAGGGCGCCGGCGGGCGCGGGCGGGGCGGTGCTGTCCGGCGTGTCGATGTCCGGCGTGTCCGGCATGCGCGTCCTCGGCCCCGGTCGGTGCGCCCGCTGCGGCGCGGGACGCGGCCAGGGGCGCGGCAAGAGGCGGGATGAGGGTGTGGAGCTGGTCGGCGACCCGGCCGGAAACTCGTTACGGCTGCTTCCTTCCGGACCTGACCGGGTTGGCGAGGCGACCGTCCGCCGCCAGCCCCACGGCGGCACTATATCAGCACCGCCCCGCATGGGGGCAAGGGGATGGGTCGCTCCGGGGTCGAGGCGAAGGCGCGAACGGAGCTAGCCCTCCAGCTCGACCGCCGTCGCCACCACTGCACCGCCCGGGGCGGGCAGGGCGAAGCGGATCAGATGGCCCGGTTCGTCGTACCAGAGCTCGCGGGGCAGCTCGCCGACCAGGGTCCAGCGCTCGGCCTCGACCGGGCCCCAGCCGGTCTCCACCGTCTCCCAGCCGCGCCGGGCGCCGCGCACCCGCTTGAGCCGGCCGTCCACCGCATCGACCAGGCCGTCGGCCTGCGGCGTGTCGCGATGCCAGCCGCTGGCCGTCATCAGGTAGCCGGTGATGGCGAAGCCGTGGCCGTCGCGCGTGCCGCGCAGCGCGCCGTCGCGCCGCCGGGCCCGCACCCGGTGGCGCCGGTCGCCCAGCCGGGTGTCGGCGACCAGGCCTTGCAGCCAGCCGGCCCGCCAGGTCTCCTCCGCGAAGTGCTCGAAGGGCAGCGGCGCGCCCTCGCTTTGCGGCAACAGCAGGCGGCTTTCGCTGCGCGCGACCAGGCTGCCTTCGCCGCGCGCAATGGCGATGCGATGCGTGCCGGCGGGGGCCCCCTGCGCCTCCGCCAGGTAGTCGATCGCGTGATCGGCCGGGAAGACCGGCGCTGCGGCGCCCCTGCGCGGCCAGGCGGCCGCGCCGGCCAGCAGCGCCAGCAGGCAGCGGCGGGACAGGCGGTTCTCCATAATGCCGGAAAGTCTCGCGCGGCGCGTTGCGCGGTGCAAGCGGGCGTGCCAGTTTGCCGCCCTCCCGCCGCACGCCCGACCCATGCCGCACCTTCCCTTCGACGCGACGCCCCGCCCCAACGTCTACGCCGCCGGTCCGCTGGACCGCGCCGACCGCCTGCGGCGCGACGCCGACTGGCTGGCCATGGCGCTGAGCGCGCCGGACAGCCGCTTCGCCCCGGTCTGGCGCGGCCGGCACCTCTTCGAGGAGCGGCCGGAGGGCGGCGCCGCTGCGGTGTTCCTGCCGGCCGACCGGGCCGGTGCGCTGCGCGCGGAGGGGGCGGAGGTCTGCTTCCTCGGCCTCGACGGCAGCGCGGCGGTCTTCGGGCTCGACCTCTCGCACCTGGAGACGACCGATCATGTGCCGGCGCTGGCCGGCCTCGGCGACTTCGCCGACCTGCGCCAGATCGGCCCGCTGCTGCCGGCCGGCGAGGGTGCCGTACTGGCCCAGGCGCGCGCCATGGCGCACTGGCACGGCCGCCACCGCTTCTGCGGCCTGTGCGGCGCTGCCACCGCGCCGGGCGAGGGCGGCTACCTGCGCCGCTGCACCGACGCCGGCTGCGGTGCCGCGCACTTCCCGCGCACCGACCCGGCGGTGATCATGCTGGTGCACGACGGCGGCGAGCGCTGCGTGCTGGGGCGCAATCATCGCTTCCCGCCGGGCATGCACTCGACGCTCGCCGGCTTCGTCGAGCCGGGCGAGAGCCTGGAGGACGCGGTGGCGCGCGAGGTGCTGGAGGAGGTCGGGCTGAGGGTGCGCGACGTCACCTACAACTCCAGCCAGCCCTGGCCGTTTCCCTCCTCGCTGATGCTCGGTTTCTTCGCGCGCGCCGACTTCGGCGACCTGACGATCGACCCCGACGAGCTGGAGGGGGCCCGCTGGTATTCCCGGGCCGAGCTGCGCGCCTCGCCGGAGGACGAGCGCTTCAAGCTGCCGCGCGCCGATTCCATCGCCCGGCGCTTGATCGGCGACTGGCTGACCGCCGGCCCTTAGCGCTTCGGCTGGGTCATGCGGAAGTCGCTGGCTGGGTAGACGCCGAGGATCTTCACCTCGCGGGAGAAGAAGCCGAGCTCTTCGAGCGCCAGGCGCACCGGGCGCTGCTCGGGATGGCCGTCGATGTCGGCGTAGAACTGGGCGACGGTGAAGCTGCCGTCGAGGATGTAGCTCTCCAGCTTGGTGATGTTGACGCCGTTGGTGGCGAAGCCCCCGAGCGCCTTGTAGAGCGCGGCGGGCACCGAGCGCACGCGGAAGACCAGCGAGGTGATGGCGGGCCCGGCGTCCGCCTCCGGGTCGGCCGGTTCGCGCGCCATGACGATGAAGCGCGTGGTGTTGTGCGCGGAGTCGTGGACGTCCGGCAGCAGGGTCTCGAGGCCGTAGATCTCCGCCGCCAGGGACGAGGCGATGGCCGCCTGGGTCGGGTCGCCGAGCGCTGCGACCTCGGCGGCGGCGCCGGCGGTGTCGGCGTGGACGACCGGTTGCAGGTGGCGCTCGATCAGGAACTTGCGGCACTGGCTGAGCGCCTGGACGTGGCTGCGCACCGTGCGCACGCCTTCCAGGGTGGCGCCCTGCGGGGCCAGGAGCTGGTGGTGCACCTGCTGGAAGTGCTCGGCGACGATGTGCAGGCCGGACTCCGGCAGCAGATGGTGGATGTCGGCGACGCGCCCGGCGCTGGAGTTCTCGATCGGGATCATCGCCAAGGCGGCGCGGCCCTCCCCGACGGCGGCGAAGGTGTCCTCGAACGAGGGGCAGGGCAGGGTGGCGCAGCCGGGGAAGACGGTGCGGCAGGCCAAGTCCGAATAGGCGCCGGGCGAGCCCTGGAAGGCGATCGGGCCGCCGGGTGTGCCGGAGGGCGTGGTCATCGGCAAATTGTCCGGAAGATCAAGATGCTAGGTGGGCGCGGGCGCGCTCCAGGTCGGCCGGAGTATCGACAGTGAGCGGAGAGGTGTCAACGCGCGCCACGTCGATGCGCATGCCCGCCTCCATGGCCCGGAGCTGCTCCAGTTTCTCGCGCCGTTCCAGCGGACTGGGCGGCAGCGCGACGAAGCGCGCCAACGCCGGGCGGCGGAAGGCGTAGAGGCCGATGTGATGGTAGAGCGGCGCCTGCGGGTCGCCCTGGTCCCAGGGCACCGGCGCCCGGCTGAAGTAGAGCGCCCGCGCGATGCGCGCACCGCCCGGGAAGGCGACCGCCGCCTTGACCACGTTCGGGTCGCCGCGCTCCTCCGGGTCGTGGATCTCGGCGGCGATGGTGCCGATGTCGACCTGCGGTTCGGCGAGCGGCGCGACGACCGCCCGGATGGCCGCCGGGTCGAGCGTCGGCACGTCGCACTGGACGTTGACCACGGCATCGACGCGGCCCTCCGGGTCCAGCCGCTCCACCGCCTCGAAGATCCGGTCGGAGCCGGAGGGGTGGTCCGGGCGTGTCAGGACCGCCTGGCCGCCTGCGGCCTCGACGACCGCGGCGATCTCCGGTTCGGCGGCGGCGACGACGACGGGCCCGATGTCGGCCTCGAGCGCGCGGCGCCAGACGTGCAGGACCATCGGCGTGCCGTGGATGTCGGCGAGCGGCTTGTCCGGCAGACGGGTCGAGGCCAGGCGGGCGGGGATCAAGACCAGCGGGCGTTTCGGCAGGGGCATCGAGGCGGAAGGGGTTGGGTGGGTTGGGGAATGCGGCGCGGTGCCGCAAGGCGAATGCGCGTTCGATGTCGGGTCTTTAGCGCACATCCGGGGCCTGCGCATCCGCCTTGCGCCCTGTGGCAATCGGCGCGGCCCGGGCGTGCCGGTTTCCGTTGAACGGCGCACCACCCGCCGCTATTGTCCGCCCGCCAAAAAGGCGCGCAAATCCGGGATTCTTCACAGTGACAGGGTTCTCGACGGCTCATGGCTTCCCTTGAGATGAACAAGATCGCCGCCGCGGTGTTGACCGCCGGCATCGTCGCGATGGGCAGTGGCTTCGTCGCCAACCTCCTCATCGGCGGTCACGACGACCTCGAGGAGAACGCCTATCCGGTTCAGATCGCCGAGGCGGACGGCGCAGCGGAGATGGCGGCCGAGGAAGAGCCGGGCCTGGAGCCGGTGCTGCCGCTGCTGGCGTCCGCCGACCCGGCCGCGGGCGAGAACCTGACGCGCGCCTGCGCCGCCTGCCACTCCTTCGAGCAGGGCGGACCGACCAAGGTCGGGCCGAACCTCTGGGACATCGTCGGCGCGCCGCACGCGCACGTCGCCGACTTCAACTACTCCGATGCGCTCGCCGGGATGTCCGACGAGCCCTGGACCTACGAGGCTCTCAACGCGTTCCTTGCCGCCCCTAACGAGTATGCGCCCGGCACCAGGATGAGCTACGCGGGCATGCCGAGCTTAGAGGACCGGGCCAACCTAATCGCCTACATGCGCAGCTTGTCCGACGACCCCGAGCCGCTGCCGAGCGAGGAAGAGATCGCGGCCGTCACCGGCGGCGGGGCGGAGGCAGAGGCCGAAAATGCGGCGGCGGCCGAGGATTCGGCGCCGGCCGAAGAAGAGCCTGCCGCCGAGGCCGAGCCCGCGGAGGCTGAGCCTGCCGAGGCCGAGCCTGCCGCGGAAGCCGAGGCGGCTGCCGAAGCGGAAGCCGAAGCCGAAGGAGCGCCTGACGCCGAAGAGCAGGCCGAGGAAACGGCCCAGGCAAAGGCGGAGGAGGTTGCCGGGGAGGCGGCCGAGGCAGCCGCGGAGACGGTCCAGGATGCCGCGGATCAGGCGGCCGAGACCGCCGCAGACGTGGCGGAAACGGCCGGTGCTGCGGCCGGGGCGGCCCAGCAGGCGGCGGCGGACGCCGCGGGCGGTGCCCAGCCCGAGTACCTGCAGATGATCGCGGCGGCTGACCCGGCGGCGGGCGAGAAGCAGGTCCGCGCCTGCGCCGCCTGCCACTCCTTCGATCAGGGCGGTCCGAACAAGGTCGGGCCCAATCTGTGGGATGTTGTTGGCGCATCGGTCGGGCACCTGGACAGCTACAACTATTCCCAGGTGTTCCAGGACAAGCGCGCGGCCGGCACCACTTGGACCTACGAAAACCTCTGGGCCTATCTGAGGAATCCGCGCGAGTGGGCGCCGGGCACCAAGATGGCCTACGCCGGCGTGCGTCGCGAGGAGGACAAGGCGGCGATCATCGCCTACCTGCGCAGCCTGTCGGACGATCCGGCACCGCTGGAGCCGATGAACTAGGCTGCGGACGCGACGGCGTGGCGCCAGCGGAGGCTTGCCCCGAGGAGTTCGTCGCCTTCGCCGAGGAACTGGCCGAGGCGGCGCGCGGCATCACCCGCCGCTACTTCCGCACGCCGGTGAACGTCGACACCAAGGCCGACGCCAGCCCGGTGACCGTCGCCGACCGCGAGACCGAGGCACGCCTGCGCGCAGCCATCGCGGCGCGCTTTCCCGCGCACGGCGTGGTCGGCGAGGAGCACGGCACCGAGCGGCGCGAGGCCGAGTACGTCTGGGTGCTCGACCCGATCGACGGCACCAAGGCCTTCATCACCGGCAACCCCCTGTTCGGCACGCTGATCGCGCTGACCCGCGCCGGCCGGCCGATCCTGGGCCTGATCGACATGGCGATCCTGGGCGAGCGCTGGGTCGGCGCCGCCGGCCGTCCCACCGAGCATGCCGACGCCGCCGGCCGCCGGCCGGCCCGCACCCGCCCCTGCTCGCGGCTGGACGCGGCGGTGCTGCAGGCGACCCACCCCGACATGTTCCAGGGCGCCGACGCCTTGGCCTTCGCACGGCTGGCCGGTGCCGTGCGGCTGACCCGCTTCGGCGGCGACTGCTTCAGCTACGCGCAACTGGCCAGCGGCTTCGTCGACGTGGTCTGCGAGGCCTGCCTGCAGCCCTACGATTTCATGGCGCTGCTGCCGGTGATCGAGGGCGCCGGCGGCGCGGCCAGCGACTGGCAGGGCCGGCCGCTGGGGCTGGACAGCGACGGCCACATGGTGGCGGCGGGCGATCCCGCGCTGTTGGCGTCGGCGCGCGGCCTGCTGAAATCTTCGTAATCTTGGCGCCGCAAAAGCGCAAACTGGTTGCGCCCGGCCGCCCCGGCAATACCTTATGCGCAACCGCATCGGGGCGGCTTCGGGTCGCGACCGCGCGCCGCCGCCCCGGCTGGCCAGTCCATCGGGGGTGCCGCCGGCACCTCGCGCCGCGACAGAACCGGGAGGTCCAGACATGAGCCGATCAGCCGTCACGCTGCTCGCCAGCGCGATGCTCGGGACCGCAGCCTTGCTCGCCCCGCTGGCGGCGGCCGCCCAATCGGGCGATGCCGAGGAGCAGCGGGTCACCAAGACCTGGGCCTTCGCCGAGTTCGGCGAGCCGCTGTACGACGATTCGATGGAGCACTGGCCCTACGTCAACCCGGACGCGCCGATCGGCGGCACGGTCACGATCAGCGACTTCGGATCCTTCGACAGCTTCAACCCCTACATCCTGAAAGGCGAGTTCCCGAGCTCCATCGGGCTGCTTTACGACAGCCTCATGGTCGGCTCCGGCGACGAGCTGGCGAGCTACTATGGGCAGATCGCCACCAGCGTCGAGTACCCCGAGGACGTGTCCTGGGCGATCTTCACGCTGCATCCCGAGGCCCGGTACCACGACGGCACGCCGATCGTCGCCGAGGACTTCGTCTTCACCTTCAACGTCATCAAGGAGCACGGCCGCCCCTTCCTGCGCGCCTTCTATGACGACGTCGTCTCGGCCGAAGCGCTCGATCCGCAGCGGGTCAAGTACACCTTTGCGACCCGCAACTCGAAGAAGCCGCTGGGCATCGTCGCCACCAGCTCGCCGCTGCCGCGGCACTGGTGGGAGAGCCGCGACATCACCGAGACCAGCCTGGAGCCGCCGCTCGGCAGCGGCGCCTACCGTATCGCCAGCGTCGATCCAGGCCGCGCGATCGTCTACGAGCGAGTCGAGGACTACTGGGCGGCCGACCTGCCGGTGAACCGCGGCACCAGCAACTTCCAGACCATCCGCTACGACTTCTACCGGGACCGCACGGTGGAGTTCGAAGCCTTCAAGGCCGGCAAGGTGGACTTCTGGAGCGAGGGCAGCGTCAAGCAGTGGTACACCGGCTACGACTTCCCCGCGGTCGAGGACGGGCGGGTGGTCAAGGCCGAGGTGAAGAACCAGACGCCGCGCGCGATCTCCGCCTACTTCTTCAATCTGCGCCGCGAGAAGTTCCAGGACGTCCGCGTGCGCAAGGCGATCAACTACCTCTACGACTTCGAGACCCTGCAGCGCACCTTGCTGTTCGGCGAGTTCAAGCGGATCGAGAGCTACTTTCCGAACTCCGACTTCGGCGCCCAGGGCGTGCCGAGCGAGGAAGAGAAGGCGATCCTGACGCCCTTTGCCGACCAGATCCCGCCCGAGGCCTTGACCGAGGACTTCACGCCGGCGAAGACCGACGGAAGCGGACGCGACCGCCGCAATCTGCGTCAGGCGCTGCGGCTGTTCGAGGAGGCCGGCTGGACGCTGGAGGACGGCCGCATGGTGAATGCCGCCGGCGAGCAGTTCAGCCTGGAGATCATCACCGCTTCGCCCGAATGGCTGCGGCTGGCCGATCAGTTCGTGCAGAATCTGCGGCGCGCCGGCCTCGACGCTTCGATCCGCATGATCGACCCGGCGCAGTGGCGCGTGGTCGGCGATCAGTTCGACTTCGACCTGATGACGGCGCGCTTGAACTTCTTCCCGCCGCCCGGCACCGAGCTGCGCTCCTACTTCGGCTCCGCCGCGGCCGGCCAGCAGGGCTCGGCCAACATCATGGGCATCGAGAACCCCGTGGTCGACGCGCTGATCGAGCAGATCGTCGCGGCCGAAAGCCTGGAGCAGCTCAAGGCGGCCAACCGCGCCCTCGACCGCGTGCTGCTGTGGAACCACTACCTGGTGCCGACCTACTATCCCGACGAAAGCTGGTACGCCTACTGGGACCAGTTCGGCTTCCCCGACACGCGTGCGCGCTACAGCCCGGTCGGCTTCCCCTCGACCTGGTGGATCGACCCGGAAAAGGCGGCGGCGCTGAGCCAATAGCAGGCGAGGCCGGCCGAAGCACAGCCAGACGATGACCGCCTACATCATCCGCCGCCTGTTGCTGATCGTCCCCACGCTGCTGGGGATCATGATCATCAATTTCGCCATCGTGCAGTTCGCGCCGGGCGGGCCGGTGGAGCAGATCCTGGCGGAGATGAGCGGTCAGGTCGGCGAGGCGACAGAGCGTTTCGCCGGCGGGCAGCTCGGCGAGGCCGGCCAGCAGGACGCGGGCGAGGCGCCGAGCGGCTCGGCCGCCAGCCAGTACCGCGGCGCGCAAGGCATCGACCCGGAGATCATCGCCGAGATCGAGAAGAGCTTCGGCTTCGACAGGCCCTGGTACGAGCGCCTGGGCATGATGCTGGTCGACTACGCGACCTTCGACTTCGGGGAGAGCTTCTTCCGCGATGCGCAGGTGGTCGACCTGGTGCTCGAGAAAATGCCGGTCTCGATCTCGCTGGGCCTGTGGACGACGCTGCTCGTCTACCTGATCTCGATCCCGCTCGGCATCGCCAAGGCGGTGCGCGACGGCAGCCGCTTCGACGTCTGGACCTCCGGCGTCATCACCATCGGCTACGCCGTGCCGGGCTTCCTCTTCGCCATCTTGATGATCATCCTGTTCTCCGGCGGCCGCTTCCTCGACCTCTTCCCGCTGCGCGGCCTGGTCTCCGACAACTGGGAAGAGCTACCGCTCGGCCAGCAGATCCTCGACTACTTCTGGCACATCACCTTGCCGGTGGTCTCGATGGCGATCGGCGGCTTCGCCACGCTGACCATGCTGACCAAGAACTCCTTTCTCGATCAGGTCAACCAGCAGTACGTCATCACCGCCCGGGCCAAGGGCTTGACGGAAAAGCGCGTGCTCTACGGCCACGTCTTCCGCAACGCCATGCTGATCGTCATCGCCGGGTTCCCGGCCGCCTTCATCTCGGTGCTCTTCACCGGCGCCCTGCTGATCGAGTTGATCTTCTCGCTGGACGGCCTCGGCCTGCTGGGCTTCGAGGCCGTGCTCAACCGCGACTATCCGGTCATGTTCGCCACGCTCTACTTCTTTACCCTGCTGGGTCTGATCCTGCAGCTCGTCGGCGACATCACCTACACGCTGGTCGACCCGCGCATCGACTTCGAGAGCCGAGATGCCTGACGCGGCGAGCCCGACAAGCGTCCCGACCGGCCGCGCGCCGCAGGCGCAGCCCTGGCGCCTGATGGGGATTGCCGTCTCGCCGATGACCTACCGGCGCTGGCTCAACTTCAGGGCCAACCGCCGCGGCTACTGGGCGCTGTGGATCTTCCTTCCGATCATGCTGCTGTCGATGGCGGCCGAGTTCATCGCCAACGACAAGCCGATCCTCGTCTGGTACGAGGGCGCGCCCTACGTCCCGGTGCTCTTCACCTACCCGGAAACCGAATTCGGCGGCGAGTTCGAGCTCGAGGCCGACTATCGCGACCCCTTCGTGCAGGACCTGATCGACGAGCAGGGCTGGATGCTCTGGCCGCTGATTCCCTTTTCCTACGAGACCGTCGACTTCGAGCTGGACTCGCCGCCGCCGACGGCGCCCGACGCCCGGCACTGGCTGGGTACCGACGACCAGGGCCGCGACGTCGCCGCGCGCGTCATCTACGGCCTGCGCCTGTCGATCCTCTTCGGTTTTGCCCTCACCGTCATGAGTTCGATCATCGGCGTCGTCGCCGGCGCCGTGCAGGGCTACTTCGGCGGTCTGATCGACCTGCTGGCGCAGCGCTTCATCGAGATCTGGCAGGGGCTGCCCTTCCTGTTCATCCTGATCATCCTCTCCAGCGTGATCGTGCCGGGCTTCTTCACCCTGCTGTTCCTGCTGCTGCTGTTTTCCTGGACCACGCTGGTCGGCGTGGTGCGCGCCGAGTTTCTGCGCGCGCGCAACTTCGACTTTATCCGCGCCAGCCGGGCGCTGGGCGTCAGCGACTGGGGGATCATGCTCAAGCACGTCCTGCCCAACGCCATGGTGGCCACCTTGACCTTCATGCCCTTCATCCTGACCGGGGCGATCACCGCCCTGACCAGTCTGGACTTCCTCGGTTTCGGCCTGCCGCCAGGCTCGCCCTCGCTCGGCGAGCTGTTGCAGCAGGGCAAGGCGAACATCCAGGCGCCCTGGCTGGGCATGACCGGCTTCTTCGTGCTGGCCGCGCTGCTCACCTTGCTGGTTTTCATCGGCGAGGCGGTGCGCGACGCCTTCGATCCGCGCAAGCTCTGGTCCGGTAGTGCGCCGCCGCCGGAGGAGAGCGAGCCGGTGACGCAGGCCAAGCCCAAGCCGGCGCCGCAGGGCGCGGAGTGAGCGGGGCGGCATGAGCGTGTCGGAGATCGGCCAGTCCCAGGTCGCGGCCCAGGCCGGCGAACCGCTGCTGCGGGTCCGCGACCTCGGCGTGCGCTTTCGCCTTCCGGGCCGCATCGTCGCTGCCGTCGACGGCGTCTCCTTCAGCCTGGACAAGGGCGAGACCCTGGCGCTGGTCGGCGAATCCGGGTCGGGCAAATCGGTGACAGCGCTGTCGCTGCTGCAGCTCCTGCCCTATCCGCTGGCCAGCCACCCGCCGGGCAGCTCGGTCGTCTACCGCGGCGAGGAGCTGATGGGCGCGCCCGACCGGCGGCTGCGCCAGATCCGCGGCAACGACATCTCGATGATCTTCCAGGAGCCGATGACCTCGCTGAACCCGCTGCACACGGTGCTCAAGCAGGTCGGCGAGGTGCTGCTGCTGCACAAGGGGCTGAACCGCGAGGCGGCGCGCGCGCGCACCCTGGAGCTGCTGCGCCTGGTCGGCATCCGCGAGCCGGAGCGCAGGCTGAGCGCCTATCCGCACGAGCTGTCCGGCGGCCAGCGCCAGCGCGTGATGATCGCCATGGCGCTGGCCAACGACCCCGACATCCTGATCGCCGACGAGCCGACCACCGCCCTCGACGTCACCATCCAGGCGCAGATCCTCAAGCTGCTGAAGGAGCTGCAGCGCGAGCTCGGCATGGCGGTGCTGCTGATCACCCACGACCTGGGGATCGTGCGAAAGGTGGCCGACCGGGTCTGCGTGATGACCGGCGGCAAGATCGTCGAGCAGGGGCCGGTGGAGGCCATCTTCGCGGCGCCCGAGCACCCCTACACCCGCAAGCTGCTGGCGGCCGAGCCGAAGGGCCGGCCGCTGCGCGCCGAGGCCGCGGCGCCCGTCGTGCTCAGCGGCAAGGACGTGAAGGTGCACTTCCCGATCAAGAAGGGCGTGCTGCGCCGCGCCGTCGACTACGTGCGCGCCGTCGACGGCATCGACGTGACGGTGCGCGAGGGGCACACGCTCGGCGTCGTCGGCGAATCGGGCTCGGGCAAGACGACGCTGGGCCTGGCGCTGCTGCGCCTGATCTCCAGCCAGGGCGAGATCGCCTTCGACGGCCGGCAGATCCAGGGCCTGCGCAGCAAGCAGATGCGCCCGCTGCGCCGCCAGATGCAGATCGTCTTCCAGGACCCCTACGGTTCGCTTTCGCCGCGCCTGTCGGTCGGCGAGATCGTCGGCGAGGGCCTGCAGATCCACGGCATCGCCAGCGACGCGCGCGAGCGCGAGGCGCGCATCGTCGCCGCGCTGGAGGAGGTCGGCATCGATCCCGGCGCGCGCCACCGCTACCCGCACGAGTTCTCCGGCGGCCAGCGCCAGCGCATCGCCATCGCCCGCGCCATGGCGCTGAAGCCGCGCTTCGTCGTGCTCGACGAGCCGACCTCCGCGCTCGATATGTCGGTGCAGGCGCAGATCGTCGACCTGCTGCGCGACCTGCAGGCGCGCCACAAGCTCGCCTACCTCTTCATCAGCCACGACCTGAAGGTGGTGCGCGCGCTGGCCGACGAGGTGCTGGTGGTCAAGGACGGCCAGGTGGTCGAGCACGGCGCCAGCGCGCAGATCTTCGACGATCCGCAGCAGCCCTACACCAAGGCCCTGATGAAGGCCGCCTTCGAGCTGGAGGCGGTGGAAAGCGGCGTGGTGAGCATGTAGGGCCGCGCTTGCGCGCTCGGCCCTCGCCCGTCACCCCTCGCCCGTCACCTCGTCCAGCGGCATGTCGAGCGCGGCGGCGATCTTTCGCCAGGTGCGCAGGCTGCCCTTGCGCTTGCCGTTCGCCAGCTGCGACAGGAAGGCCGGGGTCAGCCCGGTGGCCCGCGCCAGGCCGGCCTGGGTCATGCCGCGCATCTCGGTCAGCACCGTCAGCCGCGGCTCGCCCGCGTTTAGCCGGCGCGCGAAGGCCAAGGGGTACATCACCGGCCGCCGCCCGCCGCTTTCGCGCCGCTCCCGCTCGAAGGCCTCGAAAGCGGCACGCTCGGCAGGTGTCATTTCCTCCGGCTCGTCGTTGTCCCAGCCCCGAGTGGCGGCCTCGTCCTCCTCGTCGGTCGGCACCTCCTCGAGCGGAATGAGCGCATAGGCGCGTTCGCCTGCGCCGAGGTCGATGGTGAGGGTACCGTGGGGCTTCGGATAGCGTCGCTCAGACATGGTCGGTCCTTCGCAATCTCGCTGCCGGGCTCAGTCGTAGACATCCTTGTGGTGCGCCACGAAAAGAACGTCGATCTGCGTTTCGTCCTCGCGGAACAGCACGCGGTAGTCGCCCACGCGCAGGCGCTTCATCGGCGGGTTCTCGCCCTTGAGCGTCTTGACTTGAGCGAGCCTGCCGCTGGGCGTTCGTTCCAGCATGTCCAGTTTCGCCTCGATCCGCTCGCGCTCGCGCTTCGTCAGGTCGCCGATTTGCTTCTGCGCGGCCGCGCTTAGGATCACCCGCTTCATGCCACAATGTTAGCAGTAAGCTAACACGCTTCAAGGGGCGGGTCGACGCGCCGGCCGGTTGTGCTATACCCGCAGCCATGGCGCTGCTGTTCAAATCCGACATCGACCGCCCGGACGCCTGGATTCCTGCCCTGCGCCACGCGCTGCCCGACATGGAGGTGCGCGACTGGCCGGACCGCGGCGACCCGGCGGACATCGCGTACGCGCTGGTCTGGAAGCCGCCGCACGGCTATCTCAAGAGCTTGCCGAACCTGAAGGCGATCCTGTCGATCGGCGCCGGCATCGACCACCTGACCGGCGACCCCGAGCTGCCACGCGACAAGCCGCTGGTGCGCATGGTGGAGCCGGGGCTGACGGCGGGCATGACCGAGTACGTGGTCATGCAGAGCCTGTTCCACCACCGCCGCATGCTCGACTACCGCGACATGCAGGCGCGCAAGGACTGGACCGAGCTGCAGCCGGTGGCGCCCTGGCAGCGCCGGATCGGCGTCATGGGCCTGGGCGAGCTGGGCGCCGACGCGGTCGAGCGGCTGGTCCACCTGCGTTTCGACGTGGCGGGCTGGTCGCGCAGCCGCAAGAACCTGCCGGGCGTCGCCTGCTTCGCCGGCGCGGCCGACCTGCCGACTTTCCTCAAGCGCACCGATATCCTGGTTTGCCTGCTGCCGCTGACCGAGGAGACCGAGGGCATCCTGAACGCCGAGACCTTCGCGCAGCTGCCGCGCGGCGCCTGCCTGATCAACGTCGGCCGCGGCGAGCACCTGGTCGAGGCCGACCTGCTCGCGGCACTGGACTCCGGGCAGCTCGACTCCGCCACGCTGGACGTCTTCCGCACCGAGCCGCTGCCCGCGGACTCGCCCCTCTGGGCCCATCCGCGCGTGGTCGTCACGCCGCACGTCGCCTCCATGACCATCCCGCAGACCGCGGCCGAGGCGGTGGCGCGGGCGATCCACACCCTGGAACGCGGCGGCACGCCGCCGGGCACCGTCGACCTGTCGCGCGGCTACTGACGCCGGGTCCCCGGTCGCGCCCACGCGGACACGAGACGTTACACACGCTTACGCGCCAGCCGTTCGGCGTTTGCGACGTCCCGCTACCTGTTCGTGCGCGGTTCGAGGTCGAGCCGCCAAGAGGTCGCCTCGGCCTGCAGGGTCCAAGCGGAAGACGGAGTCACGGACATGTCGCACCACCGTCCCACGTCCAATGTCGTTGCGTTCGCGCGGCCGCGTGTCGCCAGGGCGGACGCCACTCTGGCGGGCCAGGTCGCCCGGCTGCAAGCGCGGACCGCCGATGCCGGTCGCAATCTCGCCGCCTGCCGGGCGCACAGCGAAACCGCGCGCCGCGAGGTCGAGCACTGGCAGGGCCAAGCCGCCGACGTCCAGGCGGCGATGGCGCGCCTGCGCACGGCCACGGCCGAGCTCGGCACCCTGCTGCCGCAACTGCGCGCTCTGACAGACCGGCTGGCCTCCTGATCCAGACGCGACGGGGTGTTCCGGTGGCCTTACGGGTCGGACCGGCTTGGCCCGGAGGAGAGCGGTGCCGAGATGAGCCGCGTCACCTTGACCTGCATCAAACCTGCCTCGCGTTAGGAGTTCCTTGACCGGCGGCGGCGCATCCATTCGTAGATCTACGATGGAGACGCTTCGCCATGTCCGCCTGGAATTCCTTTGCGGCCGGTCGTCCCAAGTCTGCCGGACGCGACCCGATCCTGCCCAGCGGGCGCGAGGCGCCGTTCGGACCGGACGACCTGATCGTCTCGAAGACCGATCCGAAGGGTCGCCTGACCTACTGCAACGACGTGTTCCTGCGCGTCTCCGGATTCCACGAGGCGGAGCTGCTCGGCCAGCCGCACAGCATCATTCGCCATCCCGATATGCCGCGCTGCGTGTTCAAGCTGATGTGGGACACAATCCAGAACGGCGGCGAGATCTTCGCCTATGTCGTCAACCTGGCGAAGAACGGCGACCACTACTGGGTGCTGGCCCACGTTACCCCCAGCCTCGGCCCGGACGGCGCCATCGTCGGCTACCACTCCAATCGCCGCAAGCCGAAGCGCGAGGCGGTCGAGAAGGCGGCGGCGCTGTACCGCGACCTGCGCCAGACCGAAGGGTCGACGCCCAACCGTAAGGACGGGCTGGCCCGAGCCGGGGAGAAGTTCGCCTCGATCCTCGAACAGCGGGGCATGAGCTATGATCGCTTCGTCCTCTCTCTCTAGGGCCCAGGCCGCCATGGGCGGCAGCCTCGCGGCCAGCCTCGCCGCCGCCGCTCTGGCCGGGCTGCAGGACGCAGTCTGGCCGCCCGTCCTTGCCGCGGTGCTGGCCGCCGGGCTCGGTACCGTGGCGCTCTGGCAGCTCGCCCGTCTCGCGCGCTGGATCGCGCGCACCCGCACGACGGTCGAGGCCATGGCCGCGGGCGACTTCGAACGGCGCCTGATCCGCATCGACGAGGGCGGCGCCTTCGGCGCCATGCTCCAGGGCGTCAACCGTCTGGTCGATGTCACCGACGCCTTCGTGCGCGAGGCGGGTGCGGCGGCCGAGGCGGTCTCCGAGGGACGCTATTACCGTCTGATCCGGTCCGAGGGACTGCACGGCCACTACCTCGCCGCGGCGGAGCGCATCAACCAGGCGACCCGCGCGATCGACCGGAAGTTCGCCGACTTCGCGGTGCTGACCGACAACTTCCAGAAGAACGTCGCCGGCGTCGTGGAGGTGGTTGCGGCCTCGGCGGAGGGGATGCGGCAGACGGCCGGGAACCTGACCGAGCTTGCGGCGGCCACCACCGAGCAGAGTACGACGGCGGCAGCCACCACCGAGCAGGCCTCCGGCAACGTCGAGGCGGTGGCCGCAGCGGCCCAGGAGCTCTCGGCCTCGATCCAGGAAATCGCCCGACAGGTCGCCGAGACGACGAAGGCCAGCGAGTCGGCGGGCGCCAAGGCCGAGGCCGCCAACCGGCTGGTGGGCGCCCTCAATACGGCAGCAGAGGAGATCGGCAGCGTCGTCTCGCTGATCGACGAGATCGCGGAGCAAACCAACCTTCTGGCCTTGAACGCCACGATCGAAGCCGCCCGGGCCGGCGAGGCCGGCAAGGGCTTCGCGGTGGTCGCCGGGGAGGTCAAGAGCCTGGCCAACCAGACCGGCGAGGCCACGCAGCAGATCCAGGACCAGGTCGCGGCGATTCGCGGCGCCACCGCCGAGGCCGTCGAGGCGATCGCCGCCATCGTCGCGGCCATCGGCGAGGTCGGCGCCATGTCGACCTCGGTCGCCGCCGCGGTCGAGCAGCAGTCGGCGGCGACCGGCGAGATTAGCCGCAACGTCCAGGAGGCCTCGGCCGGCACCGGCGAGCTGGCGCGCACGACCGAGCGGGTGAGCCAGGCCGCCCGCGACAGCGACGCCGCCTCGCGCGCGGTGGAAGGCGCGGCGGCGGAATTGGCGCGCCAGGCCGACCGCCTGCGCGACCAGGTGGCGAGCTACATCGCTGCGGCCCGCGCCGTCTAGAGCGCGATCGTCATGAGCGGAAGCGTTCGCGCTTCCGCTCATGACGTGAATCGCCCTCTAACTATTATATGCGAGAGCAGGGGTCACGCCTTGGGTGGAAGCGCCAGGGCGATTCCACCCAAGGCGATCCTGCTCTAGCGGCTTCGCTCCGCCGCTCTGCCTCTGGCATCTTCGCCGTCCCGATGCGACAAGACGGGCCGCGGCCGAGCAGGGTCGGCGGCTTCGCTTCGTAAGCGGTGCGTTTGCGGGAGGCGGCAATGAAGGCGGTGATCCTGACGGGCTACGGCGGGCCGGAGGTGCTGCGGCCGGGTGACCTGGCGAAACCCGAGCCGGTCGGCCGGCAGGTGCTGGTCGAGGTGATGGCGACCAGCGTCAATCCGGTCGACTGGAAGCTGCGCACCCGCGGCGGCGAGCGTGCGCCAGAGCCGGGCGGGGTGCTGCACGGCGACGTCGCCGGCCGCATCGTCGCGCTCGGCCCGCAGGCGACCCGGTTCCGGGTCGGCGACGAGGTTTGGGGTTGCGCCGGCGGCCTGCGCGGCTATGACGGCGCCCTGGCCGAGTTCATGCGCGCCGACGAGGACTTGCTGGCCGAGCGCCCGCGCGGACTCGACTGGCTGCAGGCCGCCGCCTTGCCGCTGGTCACCATCACCGCCTTCGAAGGTCTGTTCGACCGCGCTCGCCTGCAGCCGGGCGAGCGCGTCTTGGTGCACGGCGGTGCCGGCGGCGTCGGCCACGTGGCGATCCAGTTCGCCAAGGCCGCCGGCGCCTGGGTCGCGGCGACCGTCTCCAACGACGCCAAGGCGCAGATCGCCGCCGGCTGCGGCGCCGATGCGGTGATCGACTACACGCAGGAGGCGCCGGCCGACTATGTCGCGCGCCTGACCGGCGGCGCCGGCTTCGACCTGGCCTTCGACACCATCGGCGGCGCGGCCTTCCGCGCCTCGCTCGAGGCGGTGCGGCCGAGCGGGCGGGTGGTCAGCATCGCGGCGACCGACAGCTTCGAGCTGGCGCCGGCGCACGCCAAGGGCCTGGACATCCAGATCGTGCTGATGTTGCTGCCCATGCTCACCGGCCGCGGCAAGGAGCGCCACGGCGAGATCATGACCCAGGCGGCGCGGCTGGCGGAGATGGGCCGTCTGAGGCCGGTGCTCGACCCGCAGGTCTTCGCCCTGGAGGAGGCCGGCAAGGCCCACGCCCACCTGCAATCCGGCACGGCGGTCGGCAAGGTGGTCGTGCGCGTGGGGGCGTGACCGGAGAGCTCAGAACAGCGCGAGTTGCGCGCTGTCCCGGCGCGGCGGACGGAACTTCGTCACGTCGAGGGCCCAGTCCCGCTCGATCAGCCCGAGGCGCCGGCAGGCCAGCTCGAAACGCCGCTTGATCAGGAAGGCATAAGGCCCCTCCCCCTGCATCCGCGTGCCCCAGGCGGCATCGTAGAGCTTGCCGCCGCGTGCGCCGCGCACATGGTCGAGCACGCGCTTGCGGCGGTCAGGGTAGTGCTCGGCCAGCCACTCGTCGAACAGCGGGGCGATCTCCAGCGGCAGGCGCAGCAGCACGTAGGAGGCGGCATCGGCGCCGGCCGCGGCCGCCGCCTCCAGGATCGCCTCCAGCTCCGGGTCGTTCAGGGCCGGGATCACCGGCGCGCTCAGCACCGCCACGGGCACCCCGGCCTCCTTCAGGGCGCGGATCGCCGCCAGACGCTTGTCGGGCCGCGGCGCCCGCGGCTCGAGCGTGCGCGCCAGCTTGGGGTCGAGCGAGGTCACCGACAGGCAGACCCGCGCCAGTCCCTCGGCCGCCATCGGCGCCAGAATGTCCAGGTCGCGCAGCACCAGGTCCGACTTGGTGACGATGCCGACCGGGTGGCGCGCCTCGGCCAGCACCTCCAGCACGCCGCGGGTGATGCGCAGTTCGCGCTCGACCGGCTGGTAGGGGTCGGTATTGGCGCCGAGCGCCAGGGTGGCCGGCGCATAGCCCGGCTTCGCCAGTTCCCGCCGCAGCAGTTCCGCCGCCTTGTGCTTGGCGAACAGCCGCGTCTCGAAGTCCAGCCCCGGCGACAGCCCCAGATAGGCGTGGCTGGGGCGGGCGAAGCAGTAGACGCAGCCGTGTTCGCAGCCGCGGTAGGGGTTGACCGAGCGGTCGAAGGGCACGTCCGGCGAGTCGTTGCGGGCGATGATCGTGCGGCTGCTGTCGGCCAGCACTTCGGTGCGCGGCGGCGGCGTCTCGGCTTCGTCGCGCGCCAGGCTGCCCCAGCCGTCGTCGGCGCGCGCGCCGGCCAGCCGCTCGTAGCGGCCGGCCCGGTTGCTGACGGCGCCGCGGCCCTTGCGGGCGGTATCCGGCAGAGGTGTGTCCATGCCGGCAGTCTACGTCTAAAACAGGAACACAACAAGAGCAATTAAGATACAGAAGCGTGCATGACAGGGTCGGCTGTCGGCCGACCCTGCCCGTCGCCGCCTTCGCCTTCCCCAGGCGCTCAGCTCAGGTGGTGGACCTCCTGCAGGCCGTAGACCGGCGTCGAGATGCCTTCCAGACGCGCCTTGAGCTGGAGGGCGAGGTACAGCGAGTAGTGGCGCGACTGGTGCAGGTTGCCGCCGTGGAACCAGAGCCCCTCCTGCCGGGTCGGCTTCCACATGTTGCGCTCCTCGCCCTCCCAGGGGCCCGGGTCCTTGGTGGTGCCGGAGCCGAGGCCCCAGCACTTGCCGACCTTGTCGGCGACCTCCTGGCCGATCAGGTCGGCGGCCCAGCCGTTCATCGAGCCGTAGCCGGTGGCGTAGATGATCAGGTCGGCGGGCAGCTCGGTCCCGTCCTCTAGGACGACCGAGGTCTCGGTGATCTCGGCGACCTCGGCGCCGCTCTTCAGCTTGATCTTGCCGTCCGCGACCAGATCCGAGGCGCCGACGTCGATGTAGTAGCCGGAGCCGCGCCGCAGGTACTTCATGAACAGACCGCTGCCGTCGTCGCCCCAGTCGAGCAGGAAGCCCGCCTTCTCCAGCCGCTCGTAGAACGCGGCGTCCTTCTCGCGCATCCGGTCGTACAGCGGCTTCTGGAAGGTGTGCATGATCCGGTAGGGGATGGAGGCGAAGATCATGTCCGCCTTCTGGGTCGTCATGCCGCTGCGCACCGCCTGCTCGGAGTAGAGCGCGCTGAGGCCGATATCCATCAGCGTGTCGGAGCGCACCACGTGGGTGGAGGAACGCTGGACCATGGTCACGTCCGCGTCGTTCTCCCACAAGGCGGCGGCGATGTCGTGGGCCGAGTTGTTGGAGCCGACGATGACGACCTTCTTGCCCTTGTAGGCCTGTGGGCCGGGATGCTGCGACGAGTGGTGCTGCTCGCCGCGGAAGCGCTCGGCGCCCTTGAACTTCGGGATGTTCGGCTTGCCGGACATGCCGGTGGCGAGCACGAGCTGCTTGGGCTCGAGCACCACCTCCTCGCCGTCGCGGTCGACCACCACGGTCCAGGTCTTGCTGGTCGCGTCGTAGCTGGCGCGCTTGCAGGTCGACTTGGTCCAGTAGTTCAGCTCCATGACCCGCGTGTACATCTCCAGCCAGTCGCCGATCTTGTCCTTCGGCGAGAAGACCGGCCAGTTCGGCGGGAAGGGCAGGTAGGGCAGGTGGTCGTACCAGACCGGATCGTGCAGGCAGAGCGACTTGTAGCGTTTGCGCCAGCTGTCGCCGGGGCGCTCGTTCTTTTCGACGATGATGGTGGGCACGCCGAGCTGGCGCAGGCGGGCGCCGAGCGCGATGCCGCCCTGGCCGCCGCCGACGATCACGACGTAGGGCTGGCGCTCGTAGCCCAGGGTGCGGGCCTCCTCCTCGCGCTCCTCCAGCCAGGTCAGGCGGCCCTTGGCCGCGCCGTGTTTAGCGCCGAGCGGCCGTTCGAAGCCTTGCGGCTCCTCGTAGCCCTTCAGCTCGCTCGCCGAGGTCAAGAGGGTCCAGATCAGGCCGTCGCGCAGGCGGAGCAGACCGTATCCGCGCGCAACCTCCGTCTCGAAGGTGATCCAGGCGGTGACCACGCCATCTTCCTCGCTGGCGACCTCGCCCTCGGCGATTTGCCATCGTGTCGGCTTCACGCTGTCCAACTGTGCGCCCAGCATGTCGCACACCGCCGCCTTGCCCTCCAGGGTGCGGATGTCCCAGGTGAAGCTCACCAAGTCGCGCCAGTAGCACTCGTCCTGGAACAAGGCGACGGCGGCTTCGACATCGCCCTTCGACAGGGCGGAGTCGAGCGCCGCCAAGACATTCTCGACCTGGGCGTTGGCCAACGTCTCCAGCATGGGATTTCCTCCGTTTTGTCGCGATCTTATGGTGAGTTTCTATGTCTCGAAGTCTGGTCGCTGTGTCGGCGCGCGCAAGGGATAAATGCAGATGGCGCAGGGCCTCGGTCGATGCCCGCCGGTCGGGCGCGGCGCTAGCCCAACAGGCTGTGCAGCCCCGGCGGATCCAGCCACTCGCCGCGCAGGCGCCGCACCCTGGCGGGATCCAGGTAGTGGCGGGTGCGCTCGGCGACGTGGGCGATCAGGGCGGGGTCGCTGTGCGCGGCGCTCCAGCCGCCGATCTCGGCCCGGTGCTCCACGCGCCACAGGGCGCACCAGGTGAGCGCGCGCAGCAGCAGGAGGCGGCGCAGCGGCACCAGCGTCGGCGTCAGGCGCGCGGCCCGGTCGGCTCCGACCGCGGCGAGATAACTGCGATAGAAGCCGGCGACCTCTACGACGCTCAACTCCGCGGCGGTGGCGACGTCCCAGGTGGTCGAGGTGTAGACGCTGGCGTGCGCCAGGTCGATCGCCGGCGCGCCGTAGAGCGCCTTCTCCAGGTCGACGATCACCGCCCGGCCGTCGGTGCGGACCAGGAAGTTGCCCGGATGGGTGTCGGTCAGCACCAGGCTGCGCGGCTGGGCACGCGAGTCGGTCCCGGCCGCATAGCCGCGCGCCCAGGCCAGCTCCTCGGCGATCTGGGCGCGCGTGTCCGCCGGCACCTCGGGGCTGTCGAGATAGCGGGCCTGGTCCTCGATCTCGGCCAGGGCGTCGGCCACCGGATCGGCATGATCCTCCAGCGGTGGACGTTCGCCGACCGGCGGCATCGGCAGGGCGTGTACCGCGGCCATGGCCTCGGCCAGCGCCGCCAGGTCGTCGGGCAGGCGCGGCGGCCGGCCGGCGACGAAGCCGACCAGCAGCGCGCCCATCGGCAGAGCGTCCTCGGGTGGCAGCACGGCGTGCAGCGTTGGGCCGTGGCCGGAGGCGGCCACCCGTTCGAAGCAGGCGGCCTGGTAGGCCAGGTTGTCGGCTGCGGCATAGCCGCGCTGGCTTTGCTTGGGCACCCGCAGCAGCAGGTCGGTGCCCGCCAGCCGGATGTGGTCGTGCGCCAGCCCGGCATCCGGCAGCGGCGCAAGGGCGGCGCCGGCGAGGTCCGGTCGGCGTCTGGCCAGGGCGCCCGCGAGCGCGGCGAACTGATCGGGCGGCTTGGGCATCACGGGTTAGCTGCCTAACATGGCCGCATGAGCCCGACCAGCGCCCCGACGTCGCCGCCCGTTACCGAACCTGCCACGACTCTGGGGCGGCTTTCGGTCGTCATCCCGGTCCTGGAGGCTGCGCGGCACCTGCCGCGGTGCCTGACGGCGCTGCGCGTCGCTTCGCCGGGAGAGGTGATCCTGGCCGACGGCGGCTCGACCGACGGCACCGCCCATATCGCCGAGCAGGAGGGCGTGCGTCTGGTGCAGGCGCCGCGCGGACGGGGCAGCCAGCTCGCCGCCGGCGCCCGCGCCGCGCAGGGGGACTGGCTGCTGTTCCTGCACGCCGACACGCGGCTCGGTCCGCGCTGGCCCGGCGCGGCCGCCCGCTTCATCGCCGAGACCGGCGAGGCCTGGCGGGCCGGCTGGTTCCGGCTCGGCTTCGACGAGGACAGCCGAGCCGCCGCCCGCGTGGCGCGGCTGGCCAACTGGCGCAGCCGCCGGCTTGGCCTGCCGTACGGCGACCAAGGACTGCTGATGCCGCGCACCTTCTACCGCGCGCTGGGCGGCTACAACCTCTATCCGCTGATGGAGGACGTCGACCTGGTGCGCCGCATCGGGCGGGCGCGCCTGCAGGAGTTGCAGGCCACCGCCTGGACCTCGGCGCAGCGCTACCGGCGCGACGGCTGGGTGGCGCGACCCGCGCGTAATCTGAGCCTGCTCTCCCTCTACTTCCTCGGCGTGCCGCCCGACCTGCTCGCGCGTCTCTACCGGTGAGACCGGTGCGGCTGCGCAACCGCCTGATCGTCATGGCCCGGGCGCCGCGCTGGGGCGTCGGCAAGCGGCGTCTGGCCGCCGGCGCCGGCGAGCTGGCGGCCTGGCGCTTCCAGCGCGAAAACCTGGCCCGGCTGGTCCGCCGGCTCGGCCGCGATCCGCGCTGGGAGCTGACGGTCGCGGTGACGCCCGAAGGCGGCCGCCTGCCGCCGGGCGTGGCGGATACACCGACCCGGCCGCAGGGCGGCGGCGACCTGGGTGCCCGCATGGGTCGCGCCCTGCGGCAGGCATCTGCCGGCCCGGCGGTCCTGATCGGCGCCGACATCCCGGGTATCCGCTCGCGCCACATCGCCGAAGCCTTCCGTCTGCTCGGACGGTACGACTGGGTCTTCGGGCCGGCTGCGGACGGCGGCTACTGGCTGGTCGGCGCGCGCCGCCGGCCCTGCCTGCGCTTGCCCTTCGACGGCGTGCGCTGGTCGCACCCCGAGACCCTGGCGGATACGTTGGACAACTTTTGCGGCGAGTCGGTCGCCTTCATCGAGACCCTGGCCGACGTGGACGAGGCGGCCGACCTCGCGCGGCTCGGCGCCGCACGTCTTGGGCGATAGGGTCTCAACCCGCCTGCTGCAGATGCTCCTTCAGGCGCGGCATCAGCTCCACCAGGTTGCAGGGCTTGTGGCGGCTGTCGAGCTGCCAGCGCAGGATCTCGTTCCAGCCGTCCTTGCAGGCGCCGGTCGAGCCGGGCAGGGCGAAGAGGTAGGTGCCGCCGGCGACGCCGCCGAGCGCGCGCGACTGGATGGTCGAGGTGCCGATCTTGCCGTAGCTGATCCAGCGGAACAGCTCGCCGAAGCCCTCAATCTCCTTTTCCATGACCTGCTTAAAGGCCTCCGGCGTGACGTCGCGGCCGGTCACGCCGGTGCCGCCGGTGGTGATCACGCAGTCGATGCCCGGCTCGGCGATGCAGGCGCGCAGGAAGCCTACGATTTCGGCTGCCTCGTCGCGCAGCAGCTCGCGCCGCACGAGGCGGTGGCCGGCCTCGCCGATCAGTTTTTCCAGGGTGTCGCCGGAGCGGTCGTCGGCCAGGCTGCGGCTGTCCGAGACGGTCAGCAGCGCGATGTTGACCGGCAGGAACGGCAGGCTCTCGTCGATCCGGTGGGGCGCGTCCATGGGCCTTCTCCGCTGGCGGAGGCCGCGAAGCGGCCGCGGCGTCAGTCCATCTTTACGTAGATCGGCCGCACGCCCGCTGCCAAGGCCTCCAGCGAGGGGGCGGGCTGGCCCAGGCGGGCCCGGTAGATCCAGAAGTTGGTCAGCACGCGCTCGATGAACAGCCGCGTCTCCAGCGAGGGCAGCGACTCGATGAACAGCAGGGGGTCGTCGAGCGGCACGCCGGCTTTGCGGATCTGTTCCTGCCACTTGCGCAGGTTGCCGGGACCGCCGTTGTAGGCAGCGGCGAGCCGGAACAGGTCGTTGCCGGTGTCCGTCTCCTGCATCAGGTGCAGCAGATAGCGTTGCGCCAGGTCGAGGTTGAAGCCGGGATCGAAGAGGCGATCGCGTCTGCCGTGCTGCAGGCTGCGGTCGCCGGCGATGTAGCTCGCCGTCGCCGGCATGATCTGCATCAGTCCGCTGGCGCCATAGCGGCTTTCGGCATCCGGGTCGAAGGCCGATTCCTGGCGCATCAGGGCGTAGAGCAGGGCGCGGTCGACCTGCCAGCCGCTTTCCGGCTCCCACGGCGGAATCGGGTAGAGCGCGGCGGTGATCGCCGGATCGGCTAGCCGCGTCGGCTCCGCGTCCAGGTGGCTGGCCAGGCGGTATGCGAGGCCGGGGATGCGCGCCCGCTCGGTGAGGGCCAGCAGGGCGTGCGCCGTTTCCGGCCGGTCCCAATCGTCCAGCATCAGCAATTCGGCGGCGGCGAGGTCGCGGCGCCCGACCTGCATCAGCGCTGCGGCGCGCAGGGCGCGCGGCCGCTCCATCAGGCGCGACAGGCCCCTGGTATCGATCTCGGGTCGGGCGAACGCGATCTCGGTGTCGAGGCCGAGCGCGGCGCGCCCCAGCAGCCCGTAGAAGGTACGCGGATGCTCCGCCGCGACGCGCAGCCAGCCGCTCATCTCGCCTGGGCGGCGCAGCCGCAGGGCGGCGCGCGAGGCCCAGAAGCCGCCGGCTGCCCGCATCCAGCCGCTGACGTGCTCGGCTTCGGCGAGCGCGCCGAAGCGCTGGTAGGCGAGCTGGATCTTGCCCTGCCGCCAGGCCGCCAGACCGCCGATCCAAAGGCCCACCGGCGCCTTGTCTCCGGCCAGTTGCGCGGCGCGGCCGCTGAGAGCCAGCGCCTCGACGTCGTGGCCCATGTAGAACCAGGCGGAGGCGACCCGGGCATACCCCTGACCGCGCTCGACCGGGTCGAGCAGATCGCGCACGTCGGCGCGGTCCAGCAGGTCCTCGGTGACGCTGAGCCGCTGGTGCCGGACATTGCGTCGCACCTGACGCTTGATCTCGGCCACCCGCTGGCGCTCGGCGGCGCTGCGCTCGCGCGGCGAGGCGTAGCTGTAAAGCTCCAGCGCGGCCCCGCCCAGGGAGATGCGTTGGCCGGTCGGTTGGCGCGGCGGGGTCGCACCGGCCGGCTTGCGCCGCTGCGCCAGACGGTAGATTCGATCGGCGCCCGGTTGGTCGGCGTAGGAGGCCAGCCACCGCCGCAGCTCTGCGAAGGAGGAGCGGTAGGCGGTCGGGTGCATGTAGCGCTGGAACTGTAGGTGGCCGAGCAGGCGGCGGTCGTCGAGCTGCGCGATCAGCCTGTCGGCCTCGTCCCAGCGCCCGTCCTCCTGCAGCGCGAAGATCTTGCGGTAGCGTTCGACGTCGCGCACCGAGAGCACGCGCGGCAGGCCGCTCGCGTCCAGGCCGTTGACGCGCGGCAGCGCTGCCGTCTCCGTTTCTCCGCCGGCGCCGGACTGAGCCAGCGACGGCGGCACGAACGCCGTCAGGCCGCCAGCGGCGGCCAGGACGAAAACGGCAATAGCGATGAATAGGCTCCGAACGGAGCCGTGTCCGACCCTCGAACCCAAGACACGCATCCCCAAAATGCGATTCAACCTCGATCATAGTGCGTCGAGCGCGTGGCAACCACCCTTCCGGTGGTTGCGCAAGGCTGCCATGTTCGTCGCCTCACGCGAAATCCGGGGATAACTTCCGACTGCACCCGGCTTCGGATCACGGACTTCGCCGAGAATCAATCCCGATTGATGGTCGTCGGCCGGCGCCTGATTACGTGTGCAAAGGGTCGATATTATTCTCTATGGTCGTGCGGAAGGTCAGCAGATCGCGCCAGGCCAAGCGCTTCTGCGCTGGCTGGCGCAGCAGGTAGGCGGGGTGGAAGACGGGCATGGCCGGCAACGGCGCCGGCAGGCCCGCATGCTGGTAGGCGAACCACTGGCCCCGCAGTCGGGTGATGCCGCGCGACTCGGCTAGAAGCGTCTTGGCCGGCGTGTTGCCGAGGAACATCAGGTGGCGTGGGGCGACCAGTTCGATGTGCCGCTCGACGAAGGGCAGGCAGAGTCGGATTTCCTGCTCGCTCGGGGTCCGGTTGCCGGGCGGGCGCCAGAACAGGATGTTCGAGATGTAGACGTCGGTGGCCGGGTCGAAGCCGGCCGCGCGCAGCATGGCGTCGAGCAACTGGCCGCCGGCCCCGACGAAGGGCTGGCCCTGCAGGTCCTCGTCGCGCCCCGGCGCCTCGCCGATCAGCATCACGGGGGCTTGCGGGTTGCCGCGGCAGATCACCGTGTGCTTGGCGGTCAGCTTCAGGTCGCAGCCCTCGAAGCCCTGGATCGCGGCATAGAGCGCCTCCAGGCTGTTCGCCCCGCGCGCCGCCTGCTCGGCCTCCGCGAGGGCGGCGTCATGGGCGCGCAAGGCCCGGCGCTCGGGCTGCCATACCGGCGGCGGCTCGGCCGCGCGCGGCCCCGCCGGGCGCGGCGCCGCACGGGGCGGCGGGCTCAAGGGCGGCGGTGCAGCGCCCGGCGTCGCCTGCGGCTTGGCGGCGGCCAGCCGGTTCACCGGCGCGCTCAGCAGCGCCTCGTTGGCGCCGGCCTCGACCAGCCAGGCGAGGGCCGCCAGTGCGGCCGAGCGGGGATTCGGGGCGGGTGCGCTCATCGTAGCCCCGGCATAGCACAAGCGCCGCTGCGGTGCAGGCGGAACGAGGGGCCGGTGCCCGGCGGGCCGGCATCCCTTAACGGAGGCAACGCGCTCCTTTATATCGGGGGCACTACCGAAGAATCAGGGGAGTCGGTCGCACATGGAACGCGAATACATGGACTACGACGTGGTGATCGTCGGCGCCGGCCCGGCCGGCCTGGCCGCCGCGATCCGCCTGCGTCAGCTCTCGGCCGAGAGCGGGCACGAGATCAGCGTCTGCGTTCTGGAGAAGGGCTCGGAGGTCGGCGCCCACATCCTCTCCGGCGCCGTGCTGGAGCCGCGCGCGCTCGACGAGTTGATCCCCGACTGGAAGGACAAGGGCGCGCCGCTGAACGTGCCGGTCAAGCACGAGAAGTTCCTGATGCTGAGCGAGCGCGGCGGCTTCGAGGTGCCGCTCTGGCTGCTGCCGCCGCAGACACAGAACCATGGCAACTACATCGTCTCGCTCGGCAACGTCTGCCGCTGGATGGCCGAGCAGGCCGAGGCGCTGGGGGCCGAGATCTATCCCGGCTTCGCCGCAGCCGAGGTGCTGTTCGACGAGCAGGCGCGGGTCGCCGGCGTGGCGACCAACGACCTGGGCGTCGGGAAGGACGGCGAGACGAAGGACAGCTACCAGCCGGGCATGGAGCTGCGCGCCAAGTACACCTTCTTCGCCGAGGGCTGCCGCGGCTCGCTGTCCAAACAGCTCGAGCAGAAGTTCGACCTGCGCCGGAACGCGCAGCACCAGACCTACGGTATCGGCCTGAAGGAGTTGTGGGAGCTCGATCCGGCCAAGCACCAGGAAGGCCTGGTGATGCACACGGCCGGCTGGCCGATGGACGACCGCACCTGGGGCGGCTCCTTCATCTATCACCTGGAGAACAACCAGGCCTACGTCGGCTTCGTCATCGGGCTCGACTACGAGAACCCGCATCTCTCGCCCTTCGACGAGCTGCAGCGCTTCAAGCACCACCCGAAGATCGAGGGCATGCTGGAGGGCGGCCGGCGAATCTCCTATGGCGCGCGCGCGCTGAACGAGGGCGGCCTGCAGTCGGTGCCGGAACTGGCCTTCCCCGGCGGCGCGCTGATCGGCTGTGCCGCCGGTTTCCTCAACGTGCCGAAGATCAAGGGCAGCCACACGGCGATGAAGTCCGGCATGCTGGCGGCCGAGGCGGCGTTCGAGGCTCTGAAGGGCGGTGACGAAGGATACGGCACCCTGTCGGCCTATCCGGAGGCCTACGAGACGTCCTGGATCCACCGAGAGCTGCACGCGGCACGCAACCTGCGCCCGGCGGCGGCGCGCTGGGGCATGAAGCTGGGCATGCTGTATGGCGGCCTCGACCTGAAGTTCCTCGGCGGCAAGACGCCCTGGACGCTCAAGCACCACAAGCCGGACCACGAGTGCCTGAAGCCGGCCGACACCATGCCGAAGATCGCCTACCCGAAACCGGACGGCGTGATCTCCTTCGACAAGCTGTCGAGCGTGTTCGTCTCCAACACCAACCACGAGGAGGACCAGCCGGTCCACCTGACGCTGAAGGACGACAGCGTGCCGATCGCCCACAACCTGCCGAAGTTCGACGAGCCGGCGCAGCGCTACTGCCCGGCCGGCGTCTACGAGGTCGTGCGCGACGACGACGGCGGCAATCCGCGCTTCGTCATCAACGCGCAGAACTGCGTGCACTGCAAAACCTGCGACATCAAGGACCCGACCCAGAACATCGTCTGGACGGCGCCCGAAGGCGGCGGCGGCCCGAACTACCCGAACATGTAGAGCGAGCGGACTGCGCCGGTGGCGCGGAGGCCGTCAATCCGGCTAAGCTGCCCGCCCAGTCATCAAGCCAGAAAGGCCATTCATGCCCCTGTTCTCGCGCCGTCTCCCGGCGCTCGCGCTGGCCGCCCCGCTCTGTCTCGCCGCCCCGGCGCTCGCCGCCACGGCGCAGGAGGTGCCGGAGACGCCGTCCGGCGGGATCGGCGCGACCACGGCGGAGGGCGCGCTCTACGGCGACTACCTGGCGGGGCTGGTGGCCAGCCGCCTGGGCGACTACGGGCGCGCCGCCACCTTCTTCGGGCGTGTCGCCGACAATGCGCAGGTGACCGACCTGGAGCTGTTGCGCACCACCTACGGCCTGCTGCTGGCCGAGGGGCGGTTGGACCAGGCACGTGCCCTGACCGACCGCTTGCTGGGCCTGAGCGCCGACGAGGGTCTGCCGCACCTCCTGCTTTCGGTCGATGCGCTGGCGGCCGGCGACACGGCCGAGGCGGCGGGGCAATTGCGCCAGTTGGGCGAAGGCGGCCTGGCCGACCTGTTGACCGATCTGCTGGGCACCTGGGCGGCGGCGGAGGTGGAGGGCGCGGCTGCGGCCAAGCGCCTCGACGGCCTGGCGGCCCGGCGCGGCCTCGCCATCCTGGCCCATCTGCAGCGCGGCCTGCTGCTCGACTATCTGGGCGACCCGGAGGCGGCCGCCGCCTACGAGGCGGCGCTGGCCGAGACCGAGAGCCCGACCCTGCGGCTGGTGCTGCTGGCCGGGAACTTCTACGAGCGCCAGGGCGAGACGGCGAAGGCCGAAGCGCTCTATGCGGCCTATCGCACGGACAACCCGGAGGATCTGCTGCTGGGCCCCATGCGGGCCGACCTGCGGCGGGAGGACGGCAGCCTCGCCCCCTTGGTCGAGAGCCTGCAGGAAGGGGCCGCGGCGGCCCTTTTCGACCTGGCCAGCATCCTGGCGCGCGAGCGCGGCGGTCAGCTCTCGATGGCCTACGCCAACCTGGCCCTCGAGCTCGACCCCGATTTCCAGGGGCCGCGGGTGCTGATCGGCGAACTTCTGCAGGACCAGGAGCGCCATGCCGACGCCATCGCCGTCTATCGTGCGGTGCCGTCGGATTCGCCCTACGCCTGGGTGGTCGGCCTGCGCATCGCCGAGGAGATGCACGAACTGGAACGGACCGGCGAGGCGATCGAAAAGCTGAGCGGATTGGCCGCGGCGCGGCCCGAGCGCTTCGAGCCCTGGTACCGCATCGGCAACTTCGAACGCAGCCGCGAGAACTGGCTGGAGGCGGCTGCCGCCTACGAGACCGCCCTGGACAAGCTGGGAGACCCCAGGGAGGAGCACTGGCTGCTGCTGTACTTTCGCGGCATCGCCTACGAGCGCTCGAAGCAGTGGCCGAAGGCCGAGGCCGACTTCCTCAAGGCCTTGGAGCTGCAGCCGGATCAACCCTACGTGCTGAACTACCTCGCCTATTCCTGGGTCGAGAAGAAGAAGAACCTGGATCGCGCCGAGGAGATGCTGATCAAGGCCGTGGAGCTGCGCCCGACGGACGGCTACATCGTCGACTCGCTCGGCTGGGTCTACTACCGCATGGGCCGCTACGAAGAGGCGGTCGAGCAGCTCGAGCGCGCCGTCGAGCTGCGGCCGATGGACCCGACCATCAACGACCACCTGGGCGACGCCTACTGGCGCACCGAACGGCGACGCGAGGCGCGGGTCCAGTGGCAGCGCGCGCTCTCCCTCGACCCGACCGAAGAGGGCCAGGCCGAGGCGATCCAGGAGAAGCTGGACAACGGCATGCCGCCCAAGGGCGAGGATCTCTAGCCTCCATGCCGACCGCATCGCCGGCGGCGCGGCCGGCCGTCTATCCGGCGCCGGCCAAGGTCAACCTGACGCTGCACGTGCTCGGCCGGCGCGCCGACGGCTATCACCTGCTGGACAGCCTGATCGTCTTCGCCGGCGTCGGCGATCTGCTCGAGGTGGAAGCGGACCCGGACCTGCGGCTGGAGCCGGCCGGGCCCAAGGCCGAGGCCATGGGCGAGGCGCAGGACAACCTGGTGCTGCGCGCGGCGCGTCTGCTGATCGAGACGTGCCAGCCGGACACACGGGCGCTGCTGCGCCTGGACAAGCGCCTGCCCGTGGCCGCCGGACTGGGCGGCGGCTCGGCGGACGCCGCCGCGGCGCTGATCGCGCTCGACCGATTGTGGGGCTGTGGCCTGGATGGCGAGGCGCTACAGGCGCTGGGCGCGGCGCTGGGCGCCGACGTGCCGGTCTGCCTGTTCGGCCGGCCGGCCTGGGTCGGCGGCATCGGCGAGGAGATTGCCTCGGCCGATCCGCTGCCGCCGGCCTGGTTCGTGCTGGTCAATCCGGGGGTCGCGCTGTCGACCGCCAGCGTCTTCCGGGCCCGCTCCGGCGGCTTCTCCCAGCCGCTGCGCTGGCAGTCGCCGCCGGCCGACGCGATCGAGCTGGCGGCCCGCCTGGCGGCCGGGCGCAACGACCTGGAGCCGCCGGCCTGCGCGCTGGAGCCGGCGATCCCGGCGGTCCTGGAGGCGCTGGGCGCGAGCGACGGCTGCCTGCTGGCGCGCATGAGCGGCTCCGGCGCCACCTGCTTCGGCCTGTATGGCGAAGAGGCGACGGCACGCGCGGCGGCCGGCAAGTTGCAGGACGCGCGGCCCGACTGGTGGGTGCACGCCGCGCCGATGCTGACCGACCCGATCGAGGGGCGCTGAGCGCCGTCCCGGCGGACCGGGCGCAACGGCCTGCCGCTGTGTCGAAGCGGCCCAGGCGCAGTTTCTGCAATACTGGTCGCACCTGTCACAGGCCATGCCGCCAGCGGCGTTACGCTCGGGACCGGTTCAGGCACTGCAGTGTGAGGCGACGGACATGACGCCAGCAGACGCTTACGGCTTCGGGACGCAGATCCGCAAGTCGCCCTATTTCGACGCGACGGTCCGGTGGGGTGCGCGCGCCTTTTCCGTCTACAACCATATGTACATTCCGCGCGACTTCGGCGATCCGGAGCAGAATTTCTGGAATCTCGTCAACAGCGCCATCCTGTGCGACGTCGCGGTCGAGCGGCAGGTCGAGATCACCGGCCCGGACGCTGCGGCCTTTATGCAAATGCTGACGCCGCGCGATCTCTCGAAGCTGTCGGTCGGTCAGTGCAAATACGTCCTGATCACCAACGCGCACGGCGGGATCCTGAACGATCCGGTCCTGCTGCGCTTGGGCGAGAACCATTTCTGGCTGTCGCTGTCCGACAGCGACATTCTCTTGTGGGCACAGGGCGTGGCAGTGCACGCAGGCATGGACGTCACCATTCGTGAGCCGGACGTCTCGCCGCTGCAATTGCAGGGCCCGGTCTCTGGCGAAATCATGCAGGCGCTGTTCGGCGACAGCATTGCGGACCTGCGCTACTACTGGCTGCGCGAGCTGGCGCTCGACGGCATCCCGCTCGTCGTCTCCCGCACGGGCTGGTCGAGCGAACTGGGCTACGAGCTCTATCTGCGCGACGGGGTCCGCGGGGACGAGCTCTGGGAGAAGATCATGGCGGCGGGCGCGCCCTTCGGCCTGAAGCCCGGCCACACCTCCACGATCCGCCGGATCGAGGGCGCCATGCTGTCCTATCACGCCGACGCGGACATCCACACCAACCCTTTCGAGCTCGGCCTCGACCGGCTCGTCAATCTCGACATGGAGGCCGAGTTCATCGGCAAGGCGGCCTTGCGCCGCGTTCGCGCCGAGGGGGTCAGCCGCCGGCAGGTCGGCCTGCGCCTCGACTGCCCGCGACTGGCGGGGCCGAACACGACCTTCTGGCCCGTGCGCAGCGGCGCAGAGGTCGTCGGCAAGGTCACGTCCGCCGTCTACTCGCCGCGCCTCGAGCAGAACATCGCCCTGGCGATGGTCGCAACGGACTGCGCAGAAACGGGGACCGCGCTCGAGGTTGCGACGCCGTCCGGTCCGGCTCCGGCGCAGGTCGTGGAAAAACCGTTCTACGACCCGAGAAAGCGCCTGGCCGCCGCCTGAGTCCCACGGGGCCTGAAGGGAACACGAAACGCCGTTGACCCCTACTGCCCCAGCGTCGGGCGCAGGTCGCGCTCGAACAGCTCCAGCAGTTCGACGATGCGCGGGCCGCGGCAGCTCTGGCCGGGCAGCATGCGGCCGACCTCGCCCTTGGCCTGATGCACCAGACGCAGGCGCTTGGCGCCGATCTTGTTCTCCACCGCCGCGTTGATCACCACCATCATCTCCTTGAACTGGTCCTGACTGTAATCGACGTCGTAGCAGGACTCGGCGGCGGCGATGGCGCGCTGATACTCCAGGAAGATATCCTCCGCCTCGGCCTCGGTCAGGGCATGGGCGGGCGCGGCGAAGGCCAGCAACGCGACAAGGACAGGGGCAGCAAGCGGCAGGCGCATGGTGGGGAGACTCCGCGCTGAGAAGGATTGCTCCTCAGCATACATCGGATTGCCGCATCAGAACGAGGAGTTGGGTTCCCGCAGGAAGGCGGCCTCCGCCGGCGTCGTGGTACGGCCGAGGGCAGCGTTGCGGTGCGGGAAGCGCCCGAAGCGGGCGACGATCTCGCGGTGGCGCTCGGCGTAGGTCAGCCAGTCCGGCTCTTCGTCGAGCGCGGCCATCAGCCTCACACAGAGCTCCTGGTCCGCCAGGGTCTCGCTGTGCTCCAGCGGCAGGTAGAGGAAAAGCCGTTCGCTTTGCGTGAGCTGACGGTCGTGTCGGGCCGCGATCGCCTGATGCGCGACGGCAAGGGCGCGCGGGTCGAGCGCGAAGGCCTCGGCCGTGCCTCGGAAGAGGTTGCGCGGCACCTGGTCGAACAGCAGGACGAGCGCCAGGGCGCCGCGCGGCGTCGCCGGCCAGTGGCCGCAGGCGCCGGCGCGGGCGCGCTGCAGGTGCGGCTCCAGCCGGCGCCGCACCTCGGCGTCGAAGGTCGCGCTCTTCTCGAACCAGAAGGGCTTGGCCTCGGCCGAGAACCAGAAGCCGAGGACCTCCTCGATCTCGCGCATCGCCGTTTCCCGATCCCCTGGGCTGCGCCCCATTGCCGGTCGCCCGACCCGCCGGCTTTCTGCTACAAGCGGTCGCGATGAACAAGCCCGCGCCCATCTTTCGCGGTCCACGCCGCCTGCTGGCGCTCGCCGTGGCGGCCGGCCTGCTGCCGACCGCCACGGCGGCGGCGCAGGAGCTGCCGCTGGTCTCGCGCCAACTCCAGTTCCATGCCGCGCCCACGGGCACGCCGGCCGGGCAGGCTGCGGCGCAGCCGGCGCGCGGTCCGGTGACGGTGCCGGTGATCCTGGACAACGTGCCGAACCGGCCTCTGCCGCCGGGCGCGACGATCCTGGCGCCGATCATCGGCCCGGCCACCGGCCTCTACCTGCCCGGCGTCGGCGGCGAGCGCGGCATCGTGCTGCCCGATACGCCGGCGCAACTGCCGACGGAGGCGGTGCCGCCGCTGGTCCAGGGGCAGGTCTACATCCCGCCCTGGTGGGACGAGGTGCGCAACGTGCGCGGCGGCTTCGGGCCGGCCGATCCCGGACCGATCGACCGCGGCGTGCAGCCCGACGACTTGCGCATCACGCCGCCGGCGCCGGGCGGGCCGGACCTGCCCGAGACGCCGCCGCAGGCACCGGTTCAAGGCGGTGCCCTCGCCCCGCCTGACACCGCCACGGCGCCCGCGGCTTCCGTGCCGGCAGTGGCCCCGCCGGCTCCTGAGGCGCCCGCCGAGGAGGTCGCCGGAGCGCCGGACAGCCCGATCCCGCTGGTCAGCCGCCGCCTGAACTTCCAGTACTGAGCGGCGCCGCGTCCGGCCGCGCCTGCCCGACCTGCGCGAAGTCGGGCGCCTCCATGCCGGGGATGTAGCTGTCGGAGATGAACTGCCGGCAGTGCTCGGCGAAGGCCCCGGCCAGGCGCGAGGGCTGCAGGCTCTCGGCGCGGGCGAGGCCGAGGTGCAGCGGCGGGTGGTCGCCGGCCAGCGGCACGCGCACCAGCCGCCGCCCGTCGAGCGCCAGGCCGGAGCGCGGACGCACGTTGGCGATGGTGTAGCCGAGGCCGTTGGCGACCATGGTGCGCAGCACCTCCTGCTGCGCCGAGCGCGCCGCAATCGTCGGCTCCAGCCCCTCACGCATGAACATCGCCAGGAAATACTCGCGGCTGAGCGGCAGGTCGAGCAGCACCAGCGGCAGCGGCGCCAGCTCCCCCAGGGTCAGCAGCGGTCGCTCGGCCAAGGGGTGCCCTTCCGCCAGCAGGATGTGCGGCGGCAGCGCGGCCAGCGGCTCGAAGCAGACGTCCTCGGGGAGCTGCAGGTCGTAGGCCAGTGCCAGGTCGATTTCGACCTGGCGCAGCGCTGCCACCAGGCGCGCCTGGTCGGCCTCGAAGAAGTCGACTTCCGCGCCCGGCGTTGCGCGCGTGAAGGCGGCGACCAGCTCCGGCAGGATCATCGGCGCCAGGGTGACGAAGCAGCCGAGCCCGAGGCGCCCGCGGAGCTGCCCCGAGACCTCGCCGGCCAGGGCGTGCAGCCCTTCGGCCTGGTCGAGCAGCAGCCGCGCCTCGCGCAGCAGCCGCCGCCCGGCCGGCGTCGGCGACAGGCCCTGGGCGTGGTGGCGCACGAAGAGCTGCACGCCGAGCTCGCGCTCCAGGTGGGCGATCGCGGCCGAGATGGAGGGCTGGGAGACGGCGATCCGCTCGGCCGCCTGGCGGATGCTGCCGGCCTGGCCGGCGGCGACGAAGTACTCGAGCTGGCGGAAGGTGAAGCGCATACCCGATCCGATGCCCGCGCGGGGCGCGCTACTCGTCGCCCGGCACGCCGTAGCTGGGCGCGGCGCGCGGGTCGAGCGCGCGGGTGACATAGGACTCCATCTGCGGTGCGTAGAGCGCCCACAGCGCGGCGAGCGCCCCGATCGGGTCGTCCTCGTGCCAGTCCACCCGAAGATCGGCCAGCGGCCAGGGGACGTTGCGCACCAGCAGCAGGCCGGCGGAGTGGACCGGTCCGGCCTCGCCGCCGGCCTCCAGACCGCCGCGCATCGCCGCCAGCAGGCGCTCGGGCAAGGGCGCGGGCGCCGCCCGCGCGAAGGCGGCGACCATCGCCTCGGGCACGCTCGCGTCGGCCAACAGATTGCCGGCACAGACCACGCCCGGCCCCTCGGCAACGGCATGGACGCCCAGCGTGTTGGCGCCCGACCAGTGCGCCGTCCGCCCGGCCGCATCGACCAGGGTGAGCTGGCGGTAGGCGATGTGCGGGCCGGCGGCGACCAGGATGTCGCGCGCCTGTTCGGCCGTGGCACCGGCGGCCATGAGGTCCAGACCGCGGTGGCCGAGCCGCGGGTCGGTGACGTTCTGGCTGGCGACCGCGCCGACGCCGGCGCGCGCATGGGCGCAGCGCGCCGCCACCGCCGGCGAGGAGGAGCTCACCGCCAGGCCGAACATCCCGGTCTCCGGGCAGCGCGCGGCAACGGAAAATGTCATGGCGCGAAGGTCATGAGGCGGCGGCGGCGTCGCCAGCCTCGGGGATGACCGCCGTCACGTCGACCTCGACCAGCCATTCGGGCCGCGCCAGGGCCTGCACCACCAGGCCGGTGGAGACCGGGTAGACGCCCTTCAGCCAGCGCCCGATCACCCGGTAGACCGCCTCCCGGTAGCGCGGGTCGGTGATGTAGACGACGATCTTGCAGATGTGGCTCAGGTCGCTGCCGGCCTCGGCGAGGAGCTGGGTGACGTTGGCCATCGCCTGTTCGGCCTGCCCGGCGGCATCGCCGAGCGCGACGGAGCGGCCGGTCTCCAAGTCCTGGCCGACCTGGCCGCGCAGGTAGAGCGTGGTCCCGCGCGCGGCGACCGTTTGGCAGAGGTCGTTGTCGAGCTGCTGTTCCGGGTAGGTGTCGCGGGTGTTGAAGCGGCGCAGGCGGGTGTGGGTGACGCCGCCGGCCTCCTGCTCCAGCCGCGTCGGCGTGCCGTAGGCGCGATCGGCATAGAGCAGCGGCCGCCCGTCGGCCGCCTGGTCGATCGCCTGCACGGCGCCGAAGAAGACATGGTGCGTGCCGACCTGGTGCTCGGCGGTCAGACGGCAGTCGAAGGCGACCAGGCGGTCCTCGGCTACCGGTGCGCCGGTCTTCAGCGCGCGCCAGCCGGTGCAGGAGAACTTGTCGCCGTCGGGCGTCTTGATGCGTCCGGCGAAGACGTCGGAGACGGCATGCCGGTCGTCGCGCAGCAGGTTGACGCAGAAGACGCCGTTCTCGCGGATCGCCCTGGACGCCGGGCTGGCCTCGTGCACGCAGACCAGCAGCGTCGGCTGCGGCGTGTCGGCGGAGACCGAGGACATGGCGGAGACGGTAACGCCCGCGCGCCCGGCCGGCCCGTCCGTCGTGACCACGCTGACCGTGGTCGCCGCCCGGCTCATCGCCTGCAGGAAGGCGCCGCGCAGCGCCTCGTCGATGCGGTCTTCGGGGTGCTCCTCGGGGCGATCCTCGGGGTGGTCGTCCATGCGTCGGGCCAAGCTCATCGGGTTTACTCCGCCGCTTCCTTCTTGGCACCCGTCACCCGCTCGGACAAGCCGGCGGCCGCGCGCACGAAGTCCAGCGGGCCGTCCCAGTCGAAGGTGCGGTAGACCGCCGCCAGGTGCGCGAAGGGCGGCGACTGCGCGAAGAGCTGGAAGGTCAGGCGGTGTCCGGCGTAGTCGGAGTTCAGCAGGTCGCGGGCGAAGGCCAGCAGCTTGCGCCGGTCCTCGGCCACCCAGTCCTCGTTGACGGTGTAGAACTTCTCCAGCCAGGGCCTGGTCGCCGGGTTGTCGAAGTCGGCCTTGTTCGGCGTCACGCAGACCTGCCCGCCGCACAGCTCGCGCGCGACGTGCATCATCTGGTGAAGTTGCGAGGTGGCGAGCACGCGCCCGGTGTAGAGCAGCGACTGGTTGGGCATCAGCAGGCCGGCCGGGCTCGGCTCGGCGAGCGCGATGGCGGCGGTCAGGTGGGCGTTGATGCCCTCGCGGTAGACCGCCAGGGTCGCCAGCTTTTCCTGCACCGCCTGCTGTTTGTCGAGGCCGGTCTGGCGCGCGTTGTGCAGGGCGGCGCCGATCATCAGGTCGGCCAGGCGCAGGTTGCGCTGCACGAAGGCGAAGGCCGAGTAGCGGTGCAGGCAGGAGCGGATGAAGGTGGCCGCCGCCGTGTGCCGGTAGAACAGCACGTTCTCCCAAGGGATCAGCACGTCGTCGAAGACGACCAGCGTGTCGACCTCGTCGAAGCGGTTGGCCAGCGGGTAGTCGTCTTCGGAGCCGCGCCCGGCGAAGCCCTCGCGGCAGACGAACTTCAGGTTCGGCGAGCCCAGGTCGCAGACGAAGCCGACGGCGTAGTCGCTCATCTCCGCCTGGCCCCAGTTGGCGATGGTCGGCTTGGTGAAGGCCTGGTTGGCGTAGGCGGCCGCCGTCTCGTACTTGGCGCCGCGCACGACGATGCCGGCGTCGGTCTCGCGCACGACATGCAGCAGCATGTCGGGGTCCTGGTCCTGCGGGCGCTTCGAGCGGTCGCCCTTCGGATCGGTGTTGGCCGAGACGTGGAAGGGGTCGGCGTGCAGCACCTTGTCGATGTGATTGCGGATATTGGCGGAGAACTGCGGGTCGACCTGGTTCAGCACGTCCTGGCCGTCGTAGAGGCTCCACATCTCGCCGACCGTCTCGTCGCCGACGCGGGTGACGATGCCGCCGACCGTCTCCAGCACCGTGTCGGTGGCCCGGCGCTTGTCCCACCAGTCCTGCTGGGTGTGCGGCAGCTTGTTGCCGATGGCGTGGCGCTCGCCGGTCTCGTCGGCGTAGCTCATGACCTCGCGCGTCGCCGGATCTTGCGCCATGTCGTAGATGCGGGCGCGGATCTCGACCAGCGGCTTGAACATCGGATGGCTGGGCACGTCGCGCACCCGCTCGCCGCCGATGTAGACCTCGCGGCCGTCGCGGATCGACTCGATGTACTCCTCGCCGGTGCGGATCATGACGTCTCTCCCGGGGCTGCTGCGCCTGTGCCATCTGCGCGGCAGTCTGACGCAGGCGAATAGCCTCGGGAAATTATTTCTTTCGGCACCTTTGCTTCGGAAATTCCGATCAAGCCGCCGCCGGCATGGTGCCGTCCAGGCTGGCGCGCAGCAGGGCGTGCAGGGTGTCGGCGGTCAGCTCGACCGGGTTGGTCGGGGCGGTCGGATCGATCAGCGCCAACTCGACGATGCGCTCCAGCTTGTCCTCGCCGACGCCGAGCTCCTTCAGGGTGTGCTCGATCCCCAGCTCTTCGCGGAGTTGCAGGATCCAGGCCTGCAGGCCGTCGAAGCTGGCGTCCGCCAGGCCGATGTAGGCGGCCAGGCGCGCCATCTTCGCCTCGATGGCGCGGCGGTTGAAGGCCAGGACGTAGGGCAGGACGACCGCGTTGGTGCGGCCGTGGTGGGTGCGGTAGAGCGAGCCGACCGGGTGGCTGAGCGCGTGCACGGCGCCCAGGCCCTTCTGGAAGGCGATGGCGCCCATGCTGGCGGCGACCAGCATTTCGCCGCGCGCCTCCAGGTCGCCGCCGTCGGCGCAGACGCGGGGCAGCGCGTTCTTGATCAGTCGCACGCCCTCGACCGCCAGGCCGTCGCCGAGCGGATGGAACAGCGGCGAGGAGTAGGCCTCCAGGCAGTGCGCCAGAGCGTCGAAGCCGGTGGCCGCCGTCAGGTCGCGCGGCAGGCCGGCGGTCAGCTCGGCGTCCAGGATGACGATGCCGGGCAGCATCTTCGGGTGGAAGATCACCTTCTTGGTGCCGTCGGCCGGCGCACCCTCGGGGCCGGTGCCGGTGTCCAGCGCGATCACCGCCGCGCGGCCGACCTCGGAGCCGGTGCCGGCGGTGGTCGGCAGGGCGACGATCGGGGCGATCCCCTCGACGGTGGCCTGCTTCCAGTTGCTGCCGATATCCTCGAAGCTGGCCAGCGGCAGGCTCTGGGGCAGCATGAAGGCGATGGTCTTGGCGCAGTCCATGGCGCTGCCGCCGCCCAGCGCGATCACCCCGTCGCAGCCGCCGGCGCGGTAGGCGGCGATGCCGGCCTCGACGTTCGAGGCCAATGGATTGGGGGCGACCTCGGCGAACAGCGCCGTCGGCAGGCCGGCCTTCTCCAGAAGCCCGACCAGCTCCTGCGTCATCGGCAGGTCCTTCAGCCCCGGGTCGGTGACCAGCAGCGGTCGGCCGATGCCGAGCGCCGCACAAGACCTGGCCACGCCCCGGCGCTCGCCGACACCGAAGCGCACGGTGGTGGGGTAGCTGAAGACGGCGGTCGGCAGGGACATCAGGGCGCTCCGATCGGCTGCGGCAGGGGCCGCATTCATCGCAAGCGGCAGGGCGCAGCGCAACGGTCCGCATACGCCCGGCCGCGCGGCCGGCGTGTCGTTTTCCGGCCGCCAGGGCCAGCCCGCCCCGCGGTTTTCGGGCTGGAGAATCCCGCGTCGTACGGCCATTGTGACCAGGCCGCGGTGACAGGGTCGTTCGCGCGGTGCGGGGGAGTGCGCGTCTCAATGCCTGCTTGGACACGGGATTACGTACGCATCGTCGAGGCGATCAATCGGCGCATCGGCCGGGTCGCCATGTACCTCCTGTTCGCGATGATGGGCATCCTGCTCTGGTCGTCGATCTCAAAGACCTTCTTCCTGCCCTCGCTATGGACGCTGGAGATGGCCCAGTTCACCCTGGTCGCCTACTACATGCTCGGCGGTCCTTATTCGCTGCAGCTCGGCGCCCACGTGCGCATGGACCTGTTCTACGCCAACTGGTCGCAGCGCAAGAAGGCCTGGATCGACGCCTTCACCGTGGTCGCGCTGCTGACCTACCTGGCGCTGCTGCTCTACGGCGGCCTGTCCTCGACCGCCTATTCCCTGCAGTACGACGAGCGCAGCTACACCGCCTGGGCGCCGCTGATGTGGCCGATCAAGGCGCTGATGTGCCTGGCCGCGCTGCTCATGCTGCTGCAGGGCACCGCCCTGCTGATCCGGGACATCGCGACGATCCGCGGCCAGGAGCTCTAGGCGCCATGTCCTACGAGCTGATCGCGCTGACCATGTTCGCCTCGATGATGGTGATGCTCTTCACCGGGCAGCGCGTTTTCGCCGTCATCGGTTTCGTCGCCGTGATCGCCGCGCTGGCGCTCTACGGCGACGGCGGCGGCCAGTTCGCCTTCACCGCGGCGATGAAGGCGATGAAGTGGTACCCGCTGCTGACCCTGCCGATGTTCATCTTCATGGGCTACGTGCTGTCGGAAAGCCGGCTCGCCGACGACCTCTACCGCATGTTCCACGTCTGGATGGGTCCGGTACCCGGCGGGCTGGCGATCGGCACCATCGGCCTGATGGTCCTGATCTCGGCGATGAACGGCCTGTCGGTCGCGGGCATGGCGATCGGCGCCACCATCGCCCTGCCCGAGCTGCTGCGCCGCGCCTACGACAAGCGCATGGTCACCGGCGTGATCCAGGCCGGCGCCTCGCTGGGCATCCTGGTGCCGCCCTCGGTGGTGCTGGTGCTCTACGCCATGATCGCGCGCCAGCCGGTCGGCCAGCTCTGGCTGGCCGGGATCGTCCCCGGCCTGATGATGGCCGGGCTCTTCATCCTCTACATCGCCATTCGCTGCCGCCTGCAGCCGGAGTTGGGGCCGGTGCTGCCGCGCGCCGAACGGGCCGAGGTCAGCCGCGGCGAGCGCATCCGCCTGCTGGGCGCCGGTTTGCTGCCGCTCGGCATCTTCGCCGCCATGATGGTGCCCTTCGTCAACGGCTGGACCTCGCTGGTCGAGTCCTCGGCGATCGGCGCGATCGCCGCCTTCCTCGCCGCGGTCGCCAAGGGCCGCATGAACCGCGAGGTCTTCGAGAACTCGGTGCGCAAGACGCTGGCGATTTCCTGCATGTTCATGTGGATCATCATCGCCGCTTTGTGTTTCGGTGCCGTCTTCGACGGGCTCGGCGCCGTGCGCACCATCGAGAACCTGTTTCTCGAAGAGCTCGGCCTCAGCCCCTGGACGATCCTGATCCTGATGCAGCTCTCCTTCCTGCTGCTCGGCACCTTCCTCGACGACACGGCGATGCTGGTGATCGTCGCGCCGCTTTACGTGCCGCTGGTCGGCGCCCTCGGCTTCGACCTGATCTGGTACGGCATCCTTTACACGATCACCTGCCAGATCGCCTACATGACGCCGCCCTTCGGCTACAACCTCTTCCTGATGCGCGCGATGGCCCCGCCGGAGATCGGCATCCGCGACATCTACACCTCCATCGTGCCCTTCGTGGGCGTGATGCTGCTCGCCCTGACGCTGGTGATGGTCTTTCCGGAGCTGGCGCTGTGGCTGCCAGGTCTGGTCTACGGCACCTGACGCGGCAAGCCGGGGCGACACGCGCTTTGCGCGACCGCCAGGAGGGCGGAAGAACCCGAGAGAACTGGAGGCTCACATGACGACAAGACGCGACTTCATCCGCACCGCCGGCATGGCCGGCGCCGCGGCCGGCACGGCGGCGCTCGCCGCCCCGTACGTCAAGGCGCAATCGCCGATCCGCTGGCGGCTGCAGACCTATGCCGGCCCGGCCCTGGCCGAGCATGTGATCAAGCCGGCGGTCGACAGCTTCAACCGCATCGCCGCCGGCCAGATGGAGATCGAGCTCTATTTCGCCGACCAGCTCGTGCCGACCAGCGAGCTGTTCCGCGCGATGCAGAGCGGCACGATCGACGCGGTGCAGTCGGACGACGACTCCATGGCCTCGCCGACCGACGTGCGCGTCTTCGGTGGCTACTTCCCCTTCGCCTTGCGCTACTCGCTCGACGTGCCGGTGCTGTTCAACCAGTACGGCCTGGGCGAGATCTGGGACCAGCAGTACGCCGAGGTCGGCGTCAAGTGGATCTCGGCCGGCGCCTGGGATCCCTGCCATTTCGCGACCAAGGACCCGATCAACAGCCTGGAGGATCTGAGGGGCAAGCGCGTCTTCACCTTCCCGACCGCCGGGCGCTTCATGTCGCGCTTCGGCGTGGTGCCCGTCACCCTGCCGTGGGAGGACATCGAGGTCGCCGTGCAGACCGGCGAGCTGGACGGCATCGCCTGGTCGGGCATCACCGAGGACTATACGGTCGGCTGGGCCGACGTCACCGACTACTTCCTGACCAACAACATCTCCGGCGCCTGGATCGGCCATTTCTTCGCCAACATGGAGCGCTGGAACGAATTGCCGGACAACCTCAAGGAGCTGCTGCGCGTGTGCTTCGACGCCAGCCACTATTACCGTCAGTGGTGGTATTGGGGCGGCGAGGCCGAACTGCGCGTGCGCGGCGAGAAGATGCAGCTCACCTCGATCCCCGACTCCGAATGGGCGCAGGTCGAGGCCGCGGCCAAGGAATTCTGGGACGAGATCGCCGACGGCTCCGAGGTCCGCGCCCGCGTGGTCGAGATCATCAAGGACTACAACCAGGTGATGGAGGCGGCCGGGCGGCCCTACCGCTACACCTGACGGCGCTCTGCGCACCCGGTGCGGACAATGGACGGCTCCGGCGTCGTGCCGGGGCCGTTCTTCTGCCGGCCCCCGGAGCCGTGCCGCGCGGCAGGCGCTGCCTGCGCGCCAGCGGCAATCCGTCGCTCTGCGCGCCAAGCTTCCAGCGCTGTAGGGTCCGCGCCCATGAGCACGCGAACGATTCGAAATCTCGGCCGCGCCGCCGTCCTGGCGCTGCTGGCCGTCGCCGCCGCGCCGCCTGCCGGCGCGCAGACCGCAACCGCCGGCGACATCGCCGTCGAGGCCGCCTGGGCGCGCGCCTCCATGGGCATGGGCCGCGCCGGCGCCGCCTTCCTGACCCTGCGCAACCAGGGCGACACCGACGACCGCCTGATCGCCGCCGAGAGCGACGTCTCCGAGGTGGCCGAGCTGCACACCCACACGATGGACGGCGGGGTGATGCGCATGCGCCAGGTCGAGGCCATCGCCGTGCCCGCCGGCGGCACCGCCGTGCTGGAGCCGGGCGGCGACCATGTCATGCTGATGGGGCTCGCGGCGCCGCTGAAGACCGGCGAGTCCTTCGCCCTCACCCTGATCTTCGAGACCGCCGGCAGCGTCACCCTCGAGGTGCCGGTGCGCGCCCTTGGCGAGGGGCCGCCGAGCCAATAGCGGCCAGTGCCGCACTCGCGGCACGAGCATGTCACCCGTCTCTCAGGAAAGTTCCGTCCCCCACGTCGTCGGCCAGGACACGACCGGCCAGGACACGACCGGGCTGGACACGCTGCCCAACCCGAGACATAGGTGACGGAACGTACCGGACACATGGGTAACACTTTCCGCTTTGCGCGGGGGGTGTCGATGCCATGGAGAGAGAGTTCGGTTATGGACGAGCGTCTGCGTTTCGTTGCCCGCCTGCTCGACGGCGAGCGGATGAGCGACGTCTGTCGGGAGTTCGGGATTTCCCGCAAGACCGGCTACAAGATCTATGCGCGCTACCGCGAGGAGGGGGCCTACGCCCTGTGCGACCGGTCACGGCGGCCGGTGCGCTACGCCAACCAGCTACCGGCGCCGGTCGAGGCGCTGATCGTTTCGACCAAGCGCGACAAACCGCATTGGGGCGCGCGCAAGATCCGCGAGTTGCTGATCCGGCGCCTGGCCGGCGACGTGCGGATCCCGGCGCAGAGCACGGTGCACGCCGTGCTCGACCGTCACGGCCTGGTCCAGCGCGCGCGCAAACGCCGCAACGCGGCCAAAGGAACGCCGCTGTCGGCCGCGCACGCGCCCAACGATCTGTGGTGCGTCGATTTCAAGGGCGAGTTCAAGCTCGGCAACGGCCGCTACTGTTACCCTTTGACGGTGACCGACCAGGCCTCGCGCTACATCCTCGCCTGCGATGCCCTCGAGAGCACCAAGGAGCCCGGTGCCTTCGCGGCCTTCGAGCGCCTGTTCTCCGCGCACGGCCTGCCCCAGGCGATCCGCAGCGACAACGGCCTGCCCTTCGCCAGCCCCAACGGGCTCTACAATCTCTCGCGCCTGTCGGTCTGGTGGCTCAGGCTGGGCATCGCGATCGAACGCATCCCGCCCGGCAAGCCCCAGCGCAACGGACGCCACGAGCGCATGCATCTCACGCTCAAGACGGAAACCACCAAGCCGGCACGCCACAATGTCCTGCAGCAGCAGGCACGCTTCGACGATTTCGTCCGCGAATTCAATGCCCAACGGCCGCACGAAGCGCTCGGCATGCGCACGCCGGCAGAGCTCTACCGCCCCTCCACAAGGCTCTATCGCGGATTGGACGAGATCGTCTATCCCTTCCACGACCGTGACGTCCTAGTCACCGCCTGCGGGCGCATCTGCATGCACCGCAAGAAGATCAACGTCTCGACCGTGCTCGCCGGGCAGCGGCTGGGACTCAAGGAAGTCGACGAGGGAATCTGGCTCGTCTCCTTCCTGCACTACGACCTGGGCTACATCGACCTCGAACAGAGGACCCTACAAACCATCGACACCCCATTCGGCACGAGGGTGTCACCCATGTCTTAGGAACGATCCGTTACCCATGTCTCCGGGCTGGACAAGCGGGGTGCTGGAGCGGGTGATGGGAATCGAACCCACGACACGTAGCTTGGGAAGCTACTGCTCTACCACTGAGCTACACCCGCATCCGGCCGGAGCGCCGCGGCGCCACCGAAGGCGTCATGTAATCCTGCCGGCGCTGCGCGCGCAAGCCTGCGATGGGCCGCGCACCGCGGTCACCTCTGCGTGAAGCTCGCCCCACGGCGGCTGACAGCCTCGGTCCGCCGCTCTAGCTTCGCGGCTCACTTCGCGTAGACTTTGCACGCGACAGCCGGAGGTGCCTGCATCATGCCGTTGTGCCGTTTTGCCGCTCTCATGGCTTGCCTCGCCGCGGCCGCGTCCGCCGCAGGGGCGGTGCGCGCCGCCGAGCGCCCGGTGCCCAGTTTCGAGGCCGCGGTCGCCGCCGCCGAGGGGCAGACCGTCTACTTCAACGCCTGGGGCGGCGACGAACGGATCAACGCCTACATCGCCTGGGTCGGCGAGCGGGTCGAAGCGCTGCACGGCCTCGAACTGGTGCACGTCAAGCTGTCCGACACCGCCGATGCGGTCTCCCGCGTCCTGGCCGAGACCGCCGCGGGCAACGGCGATGCCGGCAGCATCGACCTGGTCTGGATCAACGGCGAGAACTTCGCGGCGATGAAGGAGGCGGACCTGCTGTTCGGCCCCTTCGTCGAAGCGCTGCCGAACTTCGCCCTGGTCGACACCGAGGACAAGCCCACCACCCTGGTCGACTTCACCGTGCCGACCGACGGGCTGGAGGCGCCCTGGGGCATGGCGAAGTTCAACTTCATCTACGACTCGGCGCGGATCGCCGATCCGCCCGGCGACGCGCAGGAGCTGCTGGCCTGGGCCGAGGTGAACCCCGGTCGCTTCGCCTACCCGGCGCCGCCGGACTTCATGGGCTCGACCTTCCTCAAGCAGATCCTGATCGAGCTCGCCGCCGACGCCGATCTGCTGCAGCGCCCGCTGGAAAGCCCGGCGCAGTTGGCGGAGGTGGCGGCGCCGCTGTGGCGGTACCTCGATGCGCTGCACCCGCACCTTTGGCGGGACGGGCAAATCTTCCCGACCAGCGGGCCGGCGCAGCGCCGGCTGCTCGACGACGGCGAGTTGGACGTCGCCCTGTCCTTCCACCCGGGCGAAGCCTCCTCGCTGATCGCCGCCGGCCAGCTCCCCGAGAGCGCGCGTACCTTCGTCTTCCCCGAAGGCACGATCGGCAATACCCACTTCGTCGCCATTCCGATCAATGCCAGCGCGCCGGAGGCCGCCATGGTCGTGGCGAATTTCCTGATGAGCCCGGAAGCTCAGGCCGAAAAGCAGAACCCGGAAATCTGGGGCGATGACACGGTGCTCGACCTCGACAAGCTGTCGGCCGAGGACCGCAAGCGCTTCGCCGACATCCCGCGCGGGCCGGCGACTCTCTCGCCGGAAGAGTTGGGACCAGTGCTGCTCGAACCGCATCCGAGCTGGATGACCGCCCTCGAGGACGAATGGCGCCGGCGCTACCTGCGGTGAGGCGGCAGTGAGTCCGCGGCGCACCGGCGGCCCGCTGGCGCTCGTTCCGATTCTGACCCTGGGCCTCTTCCTGCTGCCGATCGCCGCCGGGCTGGTCGGGACCTGGCTGCCCGCCTTCGGCATCCTGCCGAGCCTGGGCGGTACCGAGCCGACGCTGGCTGCTTGGCAGCGCCTGCTCGCCGATCCGGCCCTGCCGGGTGCCTTGAGCGCGACGCTGATCTCCGGCTTCGGCTCAACCCTGATCGCCTGCGCCGTGACGGTCGGCTTCGCCGCCGCGGCTCACCGGACCTGGGCCTACCGGCAGGCGACCCGCCTGTTGGCGCCGCTGCTGGCAGTGCCGCACGCCGCCGTCGCCATCGGCCTGGCCTTCCTGCTGGCGCCCAGCGGGTTGCTGCTGCGCTTGGTCTCGCCCTGGGCCAGCGGCTTCGAGCTGCCGCCGGACGTGGCGACCGTCCAGGACCGCCATGGCCTGGCCCTGACCCTCGCCCTGGCGGTCAAGGAGACGCCCTTCCTGCTGCTGATGCTGCTGGGCGCGCTTGGACAGGTGCAGGCGCCGCAGCGGCTGGCAACGGCCCGCTCGCTGGGCTACGGCCCGACCGTCGCCTGGTTGAAGACCGTGCTGCCGGCCGTCTATCCCCAGCTTCGCCTGCCGATCTACGCCGTTCTGGCATTTTCGCTCTCGGTGATCGACATGGCGCTGATCCTCGGGCCGACGGCACCGCCGACGCTGGCGGTGCTGGTGTTTCGCTGGTTCAACGATCCCGATCTTGCGCTGCGTTTCGTCGGTGCCGCCGGCGCCACCCTGCAGCTCCTGTTGGTGGTCGCGGCCATCGTGCTGTGGCGGCTCGGCGAGGTGGCGCTGGCCCGGCTGGGACGCCGCTGGATCGCCGCCGGCGGACGCGGCGGCAGCGGCCGCGTCGGCCGTCTCGGCTGGTCCGCCGCCCTGTTCGGCGTGCTGACACTGGGCGTGGGCGGCCTGCTGGTGATGGCGCTCTGGTCGCTGGCCGATCGCTGGCGCTGGCCGGACGCTCTGCCCGCCTCGCTCACCCTCGATACCTGGGCGCGCCAGGTGCAGAGGGCGATGGAAACCGGCTGGACGACGCTGGCGCTCGGCCTCGCCGCCGCCGGCCTCGCCCTGCTGCTCGTGCTCGGCTGCCTGGAGCACGAGCAGCAGGGCGGACGCCGGCCGACCCGCGCCCTTTGGCTGCTCTACCTGCCGCTGCTGGTGCCGCAGGTCGCCTTCCTGTTCGGCGCCCAGGTGCTGGCCGTACTGGCCGGACTGGACGGCAGCTTCGTCGCCCTGGTGTGGAGCCACCTGCTGTTCGTGCTGCCCTATGTCTTCCTGGCGCTGGCCGAGCCCTGGCGACGCCTGGATCCGCGCTACGTCCGCTCGGCGCAGTGCCTGGGCGCCGGCCCGCTCGGCGTGTTCTGGCGCGTCAAGCTGCCGATGCTGCTGCGCCCGGTGTTGTTCGCCACCGCGGTCGGCTTCGCCGTCAGCGTCGCGCAGTATCTGCCCACGCTGTTCGCTGGCGCCGGGCGCTACGCGACCCTGACCACCGAAGCCGTCGCCCTGGCGGCCGGCGCAGACCGCCGCGTCGTCGGCGTCTACGCCTTCCTGCAAGCGGCGCTGCCGCTGCTGGCCTTCGCGCTGGCGGTCGCCTTGCCGGCCTGGCGCTATCGTCACCGGAGGGCGCTGCAGTGAGCCTGGAGCTCGAGCGGGTCAGCCTGTCGCTGGACGGGCGGCGGCTCTTCGCGCCGCTCGACCTGAGCGTGCCGCCGGGCGAGGTGGTCACCGTGATGGGGCCGTCGGGCAGCGGCAAGTCGAGCCTGCTCGACCTGCTGTGCGGCACGCTGCCCCCGGCCTTCGCCGCGGAAGGCCGGATCCGGCTGGATGGCCTGGACCTGGCGACCCTGCCGCCGGAGCGCCGGCGGATCGGCATCCTGTTCCAGGACGACCTGCTGTTCCCGCATCTCAGCGTCGCCGAGAACCTGGCCTTCGGGCTGCCGCCGCAGGTGCGCGGACGCCGTGCCCGCCGTGCCGCGGTGGCCGCCGCCCTGGCGGAAGCCGGGCTGGCCGGCTTCGAGGCGCGCGACCCGGCGACGCTGTCGGGCGGCCAGCGCGCCCGCGTCGCGCTGCTGCGCACCCTGTTGGCGCGGCCGCGTGCCTTGTTGCTCGACGAGCCTTTCGGCAAGCTCGACGTCTCGTTGCGCGCGCGCGTGCGCAGCTTCGTCTTCTCCCATGCCCGCGCCGAGGCGCTGCCCACCCTGCTGGTGACCCACGACCCCGCGGATGCGCAGGCCGCCGGCGGTCCGATCGTCCGGCTCGCGCCGGCGACGGCAGAGCGCTCCGGCCCCTCTGCGAGCGTCGGTTAGAGCCGGATCCTCCTGCACAAGCGTCCGGCACGTGCCCGCGCTTGTCGCGACAGGCCAAGGTCGGCGTCGCAATCGGCCATAAACTGCCGGTTTCTCCGGCGAATTTTTATTTGCCCGTCATATTATGGTCTTTTGACAAGGACTCGCCTCTGCCCTAATCTGGAGGCGTCGTTCTGACTTGGAGGGGGGCATTCCTCCAACGGTTCAGGGCCCCAATTGCGTCCGGGGCGCCGTTGGCGTAGCCGGACAACAAGCACGCCAGAGACCCTCACGACGTGATGGAGGAAGAGTTAGATGTTGCGCATGAAAGTGGTCGGGGCCTTCGCCGCCCTGGGCATTCTGGCCGGTTGCGCCAGTCTGTCCGATATCAACAACGTCGACGCCGTCCGCGGCATGGACGCGGGCGGCGGTACGCCGTTCAACCAGGGCCTGTTCATGGAGTACAAGGAATTGGCCCTCTTCGAAGCCGATCAGATGGGCGACTGGCCCGACGCCGGCCTGTTCGCGCGTAAGGCGCTCGCCGCAGCGAACAACGACGTCGTGCTGCCGGAGGAACTCGCCGACTGGCACCTGCCGGAGGACAAGGTCGGTGAGTTGACCGACGCCCGCGCGCGCCTGATGGCCGCCCTCGAGGCGACCGCCCGCGCCAAGGCACCGACCGAGGCGTCGCACGCCCAGGGCCGTTTCGACTGCTGGGTCGAGCAGCAGGAAGAGAACCACCAGCCCGATCACATCGCGGCCTGCCGCGACGAGTTCTACGCGGCGCTCGAGGCGCTCGAGGCGGCGATGCAGCCGGAGCCGGCGCCGATGGCCGCGCCCGAGCCCTACATCGTCTACTTCGCCTTCGACAGCTCGGAGATCGACGCCGAGGGCATGACCCAGATCGACGCGGCTGTCTCCGCCGCGCAGCGCATGGGCATCATCGACTTCTCGGTCACCGGTCACGCTGACCGTGCCGGCCCGGAGGCCTACAACCTCGCGCTTTCGCTGCGCCGCGCCAACGCGGTGCGTGACGCCCTGGTGGCGAAGGGCATCCTGAGCCAGAACATCTCGGTCGCCGGTCGCGGCGAGGCCGAGCCCGCCGTGCCGACCCCGGACGGCGTGCGCGAGCCTGCCAACCGCCGCGTCGAGATCGTGATCCAGTAAGGACCGCGATCCAGCGAGACGGTCAAAGGAGGGCGCCGCGGGCAACCGCGGCGCCCTTCGCCGTTTGGAGCGCGCCGTCTCAGGGAGTCGTCGGCGGTCCCACCGCGCCGAGCGGACCTGCGCAGCCGGGGCTTGGGTCGCCGCGCCGGGCGTGCCAGTCTAGGAGTCGGCAAGAGAGAGGACGCGTCGTGCTGTCGGCCCCGGCCGGTCCCGGGCGCCGAACCTCCAGCCGACAGGGCGAAGCGCAGACGGCAAGCGAAGGTTCGGTACGCCATGCACGAGGGCGGCATCTACGAGAAGACCACCGGCGGCATCCGCGTCACGGTGCGGCCGATCTACCTGGAGGACCAGTCCTCGCCGACGGACGACCGCTATGTCTGGGCCTACCAGGTCAACATCGAGAACCACGGCGCCGAGACCGTGCAACTGCTCAGCCGCTACTGGCACATCACGGACGCGCGCGGCCACATCCAGGAGGTCCGCGGTGCCGGCGTGGTCGGCGAGCAGCCGACCCTGGGACCGGGAGAGCGCTTCGAGTACACCAGCGGCTGCCCGTTGCCGACCCCCTCCGGCATGATGGTCGGCCGCTACCAGATGGTGTGCCGCGACGGGCCGCGCTCCGGCGAATCCTTCGAGATCGACATTCCCGCCTTCTCCCTGGATTCGCCGCACGAGGCGGTCCGTCCAAACTGAGCCGGAAGTGGGCGCCGGCGCGCGGCTTGACTTCGCGGCCGGCCGCGCCACTTCCCTGCCCGGCGCGTCCAACCGCCATTCGTCCACCGCACCGACAAGAGCCATGACCCTACGCCCCTTGCCTGAGACGACGGACATCGCCGAGCGCTCCGAGACCGGAGCGTCCGAAGCGCCAGCGGCGCGCCCGAGCCGCGCGGAGGCCGAGGCGGCGGTGCGCACGCTGCTGGCCTGGGCCGGCGACGACCCGGCACGCGAGGGCCTCCTGGACACGCCAGCGCGCGTCGCTTGCGCCTTCGAGGAGTTCTTCGGCGGCTATGACATCGACCCGGTGGACCTGCTGCAACGCACCTTCAGCGAGGTCGAGGGCTACGACGAGATGGTGCTGCTGCGCGACATCCGCTTCGAGTCCCATTGCGAGCACCACCTGGCGCCCATCATCGGCAAGGCGCACGTCGCCTACATGCCGACCAAGCGGGTGGTCGGCATCTCCAAGCTGGCGCGGGTGGTAGAGGCCTATGCCCGCCGCCTGCAGATCCAGGAGAAGATGACGGCCCAGATCGCCAATACGGTGGCAGGCGTGCTGAAGCCGGCGGGCGTCGCCGTGGTGATCGAGGCGACGCACCATTGCATGACCACGCGCGGCGTCCACAAGCCGGGCACGACGATGGTGACCAGCCGCATGCTCGGCTGTTTCCGCGACGACGCCGCGACGCGCCGCGAGTTCCTCTCCCTGGTCGGCAATCCGACGCCGCAGGGCCTGCTTTAGGCACCTTCGCTTTCGCCGCTTCGTCGCTCAGTCGATGCGGCCAGATATCATGTCGGCGGCCTCCCCGCCGTAGGCGGGTCCTTTCGACTCAACTCCGTCCGAATCAGTGTCGCCAAACGATCTGCGTCCACCGGTTTGGGTTCGACATGATCGGCACCGAACGCGCGTGCGTAGCGCAAGGCGTCGAGGTCGCCGAGTTGGCCGCCGTTGCTGATTGCGACGATGAGCCGGTCGAAACCTTTTCGCCTGAAGGCGCGGATGGTCTCGAGTCCGTCCATCCGCGGCATGAAGACGTCGACGATCACAGCGATCGGGCGCTCGTCGGCGGACAGGGCAAGAGCGCGCTCCGCCGAATCGAAGAGACGGATGTCGATCGGTAGCTCCGTCAACGCTCTGGACAGAAACTGCCGGTCGAGCGCGCTGTCGTCGATGACATACACACAAGGCGCCATGACGCCCCTTTGGCTCGATTTGAACATTGACGTCCAACCATACACGCACCTTTTAGCTAGAGTTGCAATTCTTAGCTAATTCTTAACCGATAAAGCTCAGCGTCGGCCTGACTTTCCGAGGTCGATCAGAGGCCAGCGCGGGCAATGTTGGATCGGTTGCTTCCCTTGGCGGAAAGCCTTGGGCTGATGGCGGGGCTCGTCCTGCTCTATGGGATCCTCGACCGTCGACTGGAGGATAGGCCGCGGTTACAGCGGGGTCTGGCCATGGGCCTGCTGTTCGGGGCGGCCGGCAGCGTTGCCATGCTGCTGCCGGTCGAACTGCAGCCGGGCGTGATTTTCGACGTTCGCTCGGTGCCGCTCATTCTGGTCGCTGCCTTCGGTGGCCCCTGGGCGGCGGTTGTGGCGGCCGTCTCGGTGCTTGCGACGCGCATGTGGATCGGCGGAGCCGGGGTCGCGCCCGCCTTCGTAAGCCTGATCGGTTTGGTGCTGCTGTCGCTGGCCCTGGAGGCCGCACGCCGGCGCCGACCCGACTTCGGCCCGCGCTACTTCGCGCTCGCCGGAGCCCTCGGGATCGTGCCGTTGGTCCTTGCCCTTCTGGTTCTCGGCGTCGAAACGGCGACGGCGATCCTGGCCAAGATCGCCTTGCCCTGGTCGCTGACCACGATCGTCGGCTGCTACGCGGTCGGCATGATGCTGTGGAACGAGGACGTCCGTCGCCAGACGGAGATCGGTCTCGAGGCCGCGCGGCGAGACGCCGAGCGTGCGAACCGGGCCAAGTCGGAGTTCCTGTCGCAGATGAGTCACGAACTGCGAACGCCCATGACAGCGATCATGGGGTCGCTCGATCTGCTCGCGCTTGATCGCCTTTCCAGCGACCAGAAACAGCTTCTGGATTCGACCCGCCGATCGGCGCATCACATGCTGCAGCTCCTTAACGATCTTCTCGATCTGGCGAAGATCGAAGCGGATCGTTTGACGCTGGACGCACAGCCGATCAGCCTTCGGGCCCTGCTGGGGGACCTGGAGTCGCTCTACAAGGGACAGGCGGAGTCCAAAGGGCTCGACCTTCGAATCGACGCGGCCGCGGATTTGCCGGATCGGGTGCTGCTCGACGGTGTGCGCCTGCGCCAGATCCTGATCAACCTGATCGGCAATGCGCTCAAGTTCACCCAAGTCGGCTTCGTCCAGGTCGCCGCCGCCCCCGCCAGCAGTCAGGAGGGGAGCCGCAGGTTGCGCATCACGGTGCGTGACACCGGCATCGGCATTCCGGAGCACCGACACGACGCGATCTTCGGGGGCTTCGAGCAGGCCGACGCGAGAACGGCCCGGACCTACGGCGGCAGCGGGCTCGGTCTGACGATCAGCCGCAATCTGGCCCGCATGATGGGCGGCGATATCCAGGTGGACAGCCAGCGAGGTCTCGGCTCGTGCTTCACGCTGGAGCTTCCTTTGCGTGCCGTGGACGTTCGGACCACGCTGCCTGACCGCGCGAGGACCGACGACGTCTTGAGCGCCACGCCCTTGGCCGGCAGGCGGATTCTGCTCGCCGAAGACGTCGAAGCCAATCGGGCGATCATTTCGCGCATGCTTACGGCCCTTGGCGCAGAGGTCGATACCGCTGCCAACGGCCAGGAGGCGGTCGAGCGTGCGACCGCGGGCTACGATGCGATTCTGATGGACATGCACATGCCGGTCATGGACGGGTCCGATGCGACGCGCCAGATCCGCCGGCTGGACGACCCCGCCAAGGATACGCCGATCATCGCCCTGACGGCGGACATCACGCCGGACCGAAAACGCAGCTACCATTCGGCGGGCCTCGACGCCTTCCTGACCAAGCCGGTCGACTGGTCGGACCTGGTCGCGGTGGTGACCGCACTGATGCGCGAGGCGAGGATGGGGGACGCTGCGACCGAAGCCGAGGGCGCGCGCGGCGAAGTGCCGCCCGATGCGGACGGGGCGGCCGCTCTGCCGTCGGCAAAGGCCGCCGAGGCAGGGCCGATGGCCTGGCACGGCGAGGTTCCTGACACTCCTGAGCCGCACGAGGTGCTCGATTCTGCAATGCTCGCCGACTTGGAAAGAGCGCTTGGCACCGATGCCGTCGTCGACCTGCTGCTGCTCTTCCCCGATACGGCGCGCAACAGCCTGGCGGAACTGGAGGCCAAGGCGCAGGACGGACCCACGGGAGATCTGAAGCACGTCCAGGCCGTCGCGCACGCGCTCAAGGGCGCCGCAGCCAACTTCGGATTCCACAGGCTGCACACCACGGTTGAGCAGGTGCAGCTCGCAAGGCAGCGCGGCGACGTGCAGGCCCTGCTTCCGCGCCTGAGGCTCGAGGTCGACGCCGCCTGCCGGGCCGTCGAGGCGTATCGCGGAGGACGAGGCAGGCGACAGTTCAGATCAGTGCTTTGACGGCTTGGGCGATCCCTTCCGTCTTGCTCAGGTCGACCGCCCCTGCCGAGTGCAGGCCGGCAGCACGTCCCGGCCCCTGCAGGCCGCACGTCCGCAAGGCCGCGGCGTCGGCTGCATCGAAGCGCGCCACGGTGCCCTAGAGCAGGATCGTCTTGGTTGGAATCGCTTTGGCGATCCCATCCAAGACGTGAATCGCGCTCTAGATGTGAGCTTTCAGCAGGTTGTCCATCCGGACCGAACCGAGGAAGCTGGAATTGCGAGATTTCAGACTCTCCCGGAAGGAGGCCCGGATGAACAGCCATGAGAATGCCCGTTTGACGCCACGCAGTCGAGCCGATCTGGTCCGCCGCGTGCTCGTTCATCGCCAGCCCTTGTGCGATGTCGCCGCCGCCTTTGGCGTCACCTCGAAGACCGTTCGCAAATGGGTCCGACGCTTCCAGGCAGAGGGAGAGCCGGGGCTGCGCGACAGATCCTCCAGGCCGCGCCGACTCAATCAACCGACCTCCAAAGAGGCCATCAGCCGCATCGAGGCGTTGCGCCGGCAACGCTGGACAAGCCGGCGGATCGCCGCCGAGCTCGGCGTCTCGCCGGCCACGGTCAGCCGCGTCCTCAAGCGCTGTGGCCTCAACAAGCTCAAGGCCCTGGAGCCGGCCGAACCGCCCAGGCGCTACGAACGTGCAAGACCCGGCGAGATGATCCACCTCGACATCAAGAAGCTCGGACGCTTCGAGCGCACCGGACACCGCATCACCGGTGACAGGACCGGCCAGTCCAACAGCCGCGGCGTCGGCTGGGAGTTCGTCCACGTCGCCATCGACGACCACTCCCGCATCGCCTTCACCGACACCATGCCCGATGAGAAAAAGGAGAGCGCCATCGCCTTCCTCAAGGCCGCCGTCGGCTACTACCGGCGCCTCGGCATCACCGTTGAGCGCGTCATGACCGACAATGGAAGCTGCTACATATCAAAGGCCTTCGCCAAGGCTTGCCGAAGCCTCGGCCTCAAACACATCCGCACAAGACCCTACACACCCAAAACCAATGGCAAGGCCGAGCGCTTCATCCAGACCGCCCTGCGCGAGTGGGCCTATGCCACAGCCTACGAAACATCAGACCAACGCGCTCAAGACCTGTGCCCCTGGACGCACGCCTACAACTGGCACCGACCACATGCCAGCTTGATGAACAAACCGCCAATCAGCCGACCCGGCTTCGACAGGAACAACCTATTGAGGCTCCACACCTAGAGCAGGATCGTCTTGGATGGAATCGCTTTGGCGATCCCATCCAAGACGTGAATCCTGCTCTATTCATGGAGTTAGAGAGCGATTCACGTCACTGGTGGAAGCCGATCCGCTTCCACCAGTGACGATCGCGCTCTAGGGGCGGCGCGTGCTAGCCTTGCGGCATGCGCGCCTTCCGTGTGTGGTCGATCTTCGCCGCGGCGCTTTTCGCCGTGCTTTTCGCCGTGGTTCCCTTTGCCGGCGAGGCGCCGGCGCAGGACTGGTCGCCGCCGCTGTTCGCGGATCCGCGGACCAACGAGGGCTTCGAGCGCCAGCTGATGCGGCGCGATCCCGGCCGGGACTTCGTGCGCGGCTCGGCGGTCTACCGGCTGGGCCGGCCGGCGGACGCGGCGACGCGCTGGCACGCGGCGGCGGAGCGGGCCGGCGACCGCCAGGCCGGGCGCGAGCTGGCGCTGTCCTACTTCCTGGGCGACGGCGTGCCGCTCGACCTGCAGCGGCCTGGGCGCGCTGGGCCGGCCCGCGCTCCGGCGACGGCGAGAGCGACGCCTGGGCGGGGCTGTTCGACCCGGCCGGCTACCGCTTTTCCTTCGCGCTGCTCGACTACTACCTGAGCGAGCGGCTGAAGCGGGGCCATCCGCCGCCGCTGCCGCTGGACGAGCGCCGCGCGGCGGCGGCGGCGGGCGACCGCTACGCGCTGGCCGACATGGCCATGCTGCACTATGCGCCGCGACGCCTGGCCAGCGAGGACATCCTGGAGGAGCTGGCGGGCGAGCCCGTGCCGCCGCCTGCGGTGCCGGCCTGGCTGCTGGAGGAGGATCTCTTCCTGGCGCTGGCGTATTTCGCGCGCGCCGCCGACGCCGGCAACGCCCTGGCCGCGCGCATCCGCGGCGTGCTGGCCGAGCGCGGCATGGGCGCCATCCCCTCCTTGACGCGGGCCTTCGCCTGGTACCGCCTGGCCTTCGATCTCGGCGACGTCTGGGCGCTCGACCGCGAGGTGTCGCACCGCGTCTGGCGGCAAAGCGCCGTCTACGACCGGGAGGCGGCGGTGGCGCTGTGCCTGAAGCGCCTGCCGCTGGCCCGCCGGCTGGCCCGCTCGGCCGATCCGGACAGCGCGCGCGAGGGCCGCCTGCTCTACGGCGCTACGCTCGGCTGCCTGCTGTCGGCCTGGGACCAGGTCCCCGAGGCGCAGCGCCGCGCCGTCCTGGTCCCGGCCCAGCACGATGCCCTGCGCGAGGAGATGTCACCATTCCGGTGGTATTTGGCGGAATGGTACACCCGCTACGAGCGCGATGCTGTCGGCGCCTTGGCCTGGGCCCTGCTGCCGCTGCGCAGCCGTACGGGTGAGATCTCGGGCGACCCGGAGAGGTTGCTCACACCGGAGACGCTCGGCTATTGGGCAAAGGAGTGGTGGGGCGAGGGCTACCTGGCGCATACGATCGATGCGGAGCGTATCCTGACCGAGACGCTTGACGTGCTGCGCGCGGCAAACGCCGGCGACCACCGCCCGCTGTTCGAACGCGCCGAGCCGTTTCTGCCGCCGCCGCCCTGGGCGGAGGAGTGATCGGCCCGGCGCCCGGACCTTCGCCTCCGTCTCAGCGACCAGGCGAGAAGCGGAAGTGCGCCGAGCCCTCGGGGGCGACGCCGGGCAGCCGCCTCAGCGGCGCGGCGGTTTCGGGCGGACCGGCCCGAGGCGCGTCGGCCTCACTCGGGCTTCCAGTGCGGTCCGCCGAACATGACGGTGTCCGGCCCAGGTTCGACGCGGCCCGGGTGGAGCGAAAGCGTCGCGACCTCGCCATGACGGGCGTTGAAGGCGTCGACCGCCGGCTGCAGCAGCGCCATCTTCCGGTCGCACTGCTGCGAGAACCAGACATAGAACTTCGGGTAGTGTCTCAGTTTGAAATTCGGCGCCCTTGACCGCCCTGACCTTGGGCCATACTCGCCCATCGTGCAGGTATGTCCTCGAGCCTGCTATCACGTGATAGCACGTCGCGTCGGGCTTGCGTCTTTGAGAAAGCCGGATGAACCTTGATCAACGACGAAAACGCCTAGAGGAGCCGCACATGCGGCCTCTTATGCGCCTAGTAGAAAGCTGGCGTTCGAGAGGGCTCGATGTTCCGAACCTCGATCCGAATGACGGCGGTGTTAACGCCACGATACTGGTTCTACTCGAATCGCCCGGTCCAAGAGCCGTAGGCACCGGCTTCATCTCGCGAGACAACCCGGACCCGTCTGCAAGGAATATCGGCGCGGCACTCGCCACATCTGGTATCGCTCGATCCGATACCATCCTGTGGAATGTCGTGCCTTATTGCGTGTCCAGCATCGAGCGCAACAAGAATGCCTCGGCTGCTCAAATCCGGCTGGCTGTTCCATACACGCAACAGCTCATTGATCTATTGCCCAACCTCAAGGCTATCGTCCTTTGTGGCCGGAAAGCGCAGATCGCGAGGCCGCGCCTGAAAATCCCGTGCCAGGTTTTTGAGACCTTCCATCCAGGGGCCATGTCTTACAATCGGCAAAGGTGCCGCGAACACATTCACGCAACTCTTGGCGAAGTCGGCCGGTTAATCTCAGCGTGACTTGTTCTCAGTGGACAATACCGAAGCAGATTGGCGCATCAGAGCCGCTTTTTGTCGGGGTCGCACCAGGGCACGGTCAAAGTCTGCGGGTTTCAAACTGAGACACTACCGAACTTCGTCCGGTCTTGCCCGAAGCCGGCGCCGGGCGCAAAGTCCCTGATCTTCAGCCGCTCTCCGCTCAGGAACCGAAACACCAGGTCGTCGTAGTCGTCGGCGTGGGCCGGGTCGATGTCCTGGATATCTATCCTCTGAAGGCAGTCGGCCCGACTGGGCAGCTCCTCGCCGGGCGGCCAGAGCATCAGCGCCGCCAGTCCCGTGGCCGCCGCGATGCCGACCGCGGCGACAACGCGGGCGAGAAGCTTCGGTCGCCTCATCAAGGGCTCGCCTCCGATCATTACATGCGCGGGTTTCGAACCTCGGTCACGGGCCGACGGCGCCATTGCAATGCCGCCGCCCGCCGGGGCTCGGTAGTCTCGCACGAGACACGCGTGGCTTCACGCACCCAGCGAAAGGCCGCTTACTTCTCGCGGCGCTGTCCACGGTAGATATGCAGATAGCTCGCTGCCGCGCCATGCGACTTGCCGCCGTCGGGCGGCACCGCGATCCGCACGCGGTAGCCGTGCTGGCTTTGGAAAGGCGGCGCAATGTACTCCGTTGCCGGACCGAGCAGCGTGACGTGACCGCCGTGATGGGTGCCGCCCGCGCCGTCGGGTGTGGTGACGATCGTCCCGGTCGAGCCGTCCGCGTTCCGGGGGTACCACTGCACCCGGTAGTGGCGACTGTCCGCGCCGAAGGCCGAGGTGCGCAGATCCACGCGGATCGGTCCGTCCACGTCCAGCAGGATGTCTTCACCAACGTCTATCGTCTGGGCCGGGTCCCAATCGTAGTCGTCGGGGTTCACCGGCGGCTCTGCGGGCTGGCGCGTCGCCGCCGGTTCTGGCGCGCTCGACGGCGTCCAACTCTCGCCCGAGGCGTCCGGCGGCGGTGCGGCCGAGCTCGCACGAGGCGCTTGCCGAGGGGCACCCGGCCCGACGCCGGGATGACCGTCCGGCTTGCCATAGCGCTCGCCGACGCCGGGGTGGCCGTCGCGGCCTGCAGCCGGGTGCAGGCGGTCGTCGGCGCCGCCAGCGTCCGAGCGTTGGCCCGCTTCGGCGTCGGCGGCGTCTGCCGCGGCGGCGTTGGCCTGGGCTTCGGCGGCGAGGCCGCCTGGGCCTGTGCCTGTGCCTGGGCCGGTGCCGGTGCCGGTGCCGGTGCCGGTGCGGGGGGCGGCGAGGCGTTGGAGGCGGGCTTCGGCCTCGGCGGGGTCGGCGGTTCCGGTCAGGCGCCAACGGAAGTCGGCGCGGGTGGTCTTGTGGCTGTCCGGCCAGACGATCCGGTGGAGGAGCGTATCTTCAGGCTGAGGCGCCAGGTCGGCGTCCGGTGCCGGGAGCGGGCGCAGGGCGGCCTCGACCTGGTCGGGGGCGAGAGCGCGGCCCTCGGGGTCGAGCCACTCCCCCCTCTTGCCGTTCCGGGGCTGATGCCGCCGCGCTTCGGCGCGGCAGGCGTCTGGAGCGCCGCAGGCCAGCAGGCGCCCCCTACCGCGCCGAAGCGTGCGCCGGCCTAGGCCGAGGCCGACGGCGGTGGCTCGGCGAAGGGCCAGGGCCAGCCGAGGTAGTCGTAGAGGCGGCGGTGGAAACGGGCTCCGCCGGCCGTGTAGCCGGGCTCGCCGGGCGTCACCGGCCCCTCGATGTACATCGAAAACAGCCGGATCAGCTCGTCCAGCCCGCCGGACTCGGCGATGAAACGCTGCATCAGCGCCGGTTCGCCGCCGAGGTACATGCAGTATTCGTCAGCGACCAAGCCCCAGTCGGCGTGATCGTCCACGGCGAAGCTGCAGAGCGTCGCGAGCAGATCGTCGGAATACCAGGCCGCGTTCAGCTCCGGTCGCCGCGGCGGCGCCAGCAGGGTTTCCTGCTGGGCCGGCTCATCGATATGCGCCAGATAGACATGCGGCGTGCCGCGGTCCTGCAGTATCCGCAGCAGCGGCGCCAGATGGTCGCGACCGTGCAGCTCGCGGTACCACTGGGGTTTACCCCGCAGCGAGTCCTCGTCCTCTGCGAAGAATGGCGTGCCGACGAGGGCGACGACTTGCCAGTCGGCGTTGCGGAAAATCCGCGGCGGCTTCCCCCTCGGGAAGATAGCGAAGTTGTCGAGACCGCCGTCCTCGGCAAGCACGAACACGCGCCCGAAAAGTGGTATCGCTCGTGCGTAGCTTTCCGCCGGCTCCAGCACTTGGAAGGTGAAGCCCTCGAAAGTCCTTGTCTTCATCGCGAAACCTCCGCGTTATCGAACCGAACCTTGAGATCGAAGCGGTTGTTCCTGTTCGCGCCAGGCGCAACGATGATCACGGATACGGTCTGACCATTGTCGCCAGAGCTTTCGTACCGCGAATAGGTCGTGCCGTCCTTCGTCGTAAACGTGCGCACCCCGCGTGGGTTCGGCACCACGTCGTCCAGCGAGCCGCCGTGCTCCTTGACGATCCGCTCGAAGGCCGCATCGGCCGCCGCGGCGCCGCCGGACTTCTGGATGTTGACGACGTTCTCGCCGGCATCTGTGGCGATGTCCAAGCGCCCGCCGTCGATCAGGCCGGTGACTGACCTGGCGTCGGCCGCGGTGACGTGGCCGATGGCGGTGTCGAGGCGCTCGACGTCGGCGCGGCGCTGGCCGGCGACGGCGACGCGGGCCTGGGCGCCGGAGGTGGTGCGCAGGGGCGCGACGCTGCCCTCGGGCAGGCGGGCGGCGGGGTTGGCGGGCGGCAGGCGGCCGTCCCGGCCCGGCCCGCGGCCGTGCCTGGCCAGGCTGGCGAGGATATCGAGGGCCCGGCGGGCGCCGATCTTGCCGACCAGCCTGGCGCCCTTGACCAGGGTGCCGGCGCCGAACGCCAGACCGCTCAGCTCGATCGCCCCGTCGGCGGCGGCGGCGAGCGCGTCGAGGTAGTCCCTGTCCTCCAGGGCCTTCCAGGCCTGGCCCAGCGCCTCCAGCCCGTCCTCGAGGAGCAGCGGCGCGCCGTGCACCGGGACCAGCTTCTCCAGCTCGCGCGTCAGCTCGTCTTCGCTCAGGCCGCTCAGCTCGGCGCCGCGCGCGATCAGCTCCTCGAGGGCGTCGGCCTCCGCCTCGGAAATGTCGGCGCCGTAGTCGTCGCCGAGGCCGAAGGGAGTCTCGTCGTCGTCGAGGCCGATCGCCACCTGCGTGTCGCGCGGGTCGGCGCCGCCGCCCCCGGCTGCGTCGCGATCCGGCGGTGCCGCCGGGTCTTGCGCGGCCAGCCGGTCGTCGCCGCCGCCGGCGGCGAGGGTGTAGGCGCCGCCAGCGTCCGCGTGCTGGCCGGCGGCGTTGGCCTGGGCTTCGGCGGCGAGGCCGCCTGGGCTGGTGCCTGTGCCGGTGCCGGTGCCGGTGCCGATGCCGGTGCGGGGGGCGGCGAGGCGTTGGAGGCGGGCTTCGGCCTCGGCGGGGTCGGCGGTTCCGGTCAGGCGCCAACGGAAGTAGGCGCGGGTGGTCTTGTGGCTGTCCGGCCAGACGATCCGGCGGAGGCCCGCCTCGCCGGGCGTATCCTCGGGCCGGGGGGGCTGGGGGGCCTGGGGCGCCCGCTCGGCGTCCGGTGCCGGCAGCGGGCGCAGGGCGGCCTCGACCCGGTCGGGGGCGAGGGCGCGGCCCTCGGGGTCGAGCCACTCCCCCCCTTTTCGCCGTTCAGGGGCCGATACGGCCGAAGGGGTCGGGCTTGTAGCGGTAGCCCTGGCCGACGAGGGCGTCGTGCACGGCCTGGGCGTCGCCCGGGTCGACCGCCGGGGTGGCCGGGCGGCGCGCGGGGATCTGCGCGGCGGGGATCTGCGCGGCAGGTTGCGGCGGGAAGGCCGGGCGGGCGGCCAGCGGCGGCAGCTTGCCGGTGACCAGCGCGCCGAGCAGCTGGGCGGCCGGTCTCACGCAGGCAGGCGCAACCGGTCATCGCGCTTTCCGCCGGCTTCGGCGCGCCTCGTTGCCCGGACGCCGCGGCTCTCCTAAACTCCCACGGCGGTTCAACCGGGGGTGAGCGCGGGTGCGGGTCTCGATCTTGGCGTTGGTCTTGGGGCTCTGGCTGGTTTCGGCGGCTGCGCTCGGCGCGGGCACGGCCGACGAGGCCGGTAGCCTCGCCGCGTCGCCCGCCGCCGAGATCTCGGAGGCCGAAGCGCTCGCCCTCGGCCTGGCCGCGCACGCCGCCGGCGACTTCGAGGCCGCCGCCCGCCTGCTCCACCCGCTCGCCGTCGCCGGCAACGTCGAGGCCCAGATGCGGATCGGCATCATGCACGAGAACGGTGAATTCTTCCCGCACAGCGTATGCGCCGCCATCCTTTTCTACGACAAGGCGGCACGGGCAGGAAGTGCCAAGGCGATGAGCTACTTGGCAAGTTCATACATGACGGGCGGAGGTATTCGACGAGATCTCATCAAGTCCTACCTCTGGGCGCATTCCGCCGTGCGCCGCGGCGAAACCAACGCAACCGCCGTGGTCATGGCGACGAGTCTGGTGATGTCCGATGGCGAGTTCGCCAAAGCCCAGCGGCTTGCGGTGTCGTTCCGGCCCGAGGAGCAACCGCCGATCGACTTGTTCCCTGTGCCGCCGCAGTGGGGCTTCGACGATGCCTGGTTGGCGGACTTGGGACTTGCGCCGTGCCACCTTCCGAAATTTCTGCTCCGGGAATAGCTAGGGGGGCGAAAGCCCCGTCGTTTGGGCGGCATCGCCGAAGACTACTTCTGGCGACTGTTGCCCCTGCGTTCGATCAGGCTATTCCGCGCGTCGATGTTGCCCTGGAAGGCATGCGCCAGGATGCTGGCCGCTGCCTTGACCCGGGCTGGCACGCCCGGCAGGTCTGCGACGACTTTCAAGGCGTCGCGCTTTGAGCGATCCCACGCGTTCGCCTCGCGAAGGTCGTCGTTCGTCATAGCATAGCGATTGTGGTCCGGGCCGAGCGAGTTCTGGCTGGCCAGGCGAAACAGCAGGTCGTTGGCGAGCTCGACGTGCCCGGCCTCGGCAAGCTGGACGATCTCCGGGTTGACACGGTCTCGCTGATGGCGGGGGAGGTTTCGGTAAGCGGCCGCCCCGGCAATGGCCGCTGACGCCTGCGGTCCGGCCGCTGCAACCAAGTCTGGATCGAGACCCATCAGCTCGGCCATGCCGGGGATGTCGTCGTGCAGGATCTGGTCGTAGATCTCGTCGCCCAGGTGGCGGCGCAGCCAGGCCTCGGTCTCGTCGGGCACCTGCATGTTGTCCGCGGCCATGTTGTCCTCGGCGCTGGAGTGAGCCGGCCCGCTGGCCGGGTGGCCGTCCGGCTCGTCGTAGCGCCCGCCGACGCCGGGATGCCCGTCCGGCGCCATGCGCGGCTTGGCGTGCGGACGATTGCCCGCGGCCGACGAGGACCTGCCGTTCTCGTTCGGCACCTCAGCGGCCGGTGCGGCGAAGGGATCCGGGCCGACGCCGGGGTGGCCGTCGCGGCCTGCAGCCGGGTGCAGGCGGTCGTCGGCGCCACGTGCGTCCGAGCGTTGGCCCGCTTCGGCGCCTGCCGCGTCTGCCGCGGCGGCGTTGGCCTGGGCTTCGGCGGCGAGGCCGCCTGTGCCTGTGCCTGTGCCGGTGCGGGGGGCGGCGAGACGTTGGAGGCGGGCTTCGGCCTTGGCGGGGTCGGCGGTTCCGGTCAGGCGCCAGCGGAAGTAGGCGCGGGTGGTCTTATGGCTGTCGGGCCAGACGATCCGGCGGAGGCCCGCCTCGCCGGGCGTATCCTCGGGCCGGGGGGGCTGGGGGGCCTGGGGCGCCCGCTCGGCGTCCGGCGCCGGCAGCGGGCGCAGGGCGGCCTCGACCCGGTCGGGGGCGAGGGCGCGGCCCTCGGGGTCGAGCCACTCGCCCCCCTTTTCGCCGTTCAGGGGCCGATACGGCCGAAGGGGTCGGGCTTGTAGCGGTAGCCCTGGCGGGTGAGGACCTCGTGCACGGCCTGGGCGTCGCCCGGGTCGACCGCCGGGGCGGGCGCCGGGGTGGCCGGGCGGCGCGCGGCGGCCTGCGCGGCGGGCTGCTGTGCGGGGATCTGCGGTGCGGGGATCTGCGGCGGGAAGGCCGGCCGGGCGGGCAGCGGCGGCAGCTTGCCGGTGACCAGCGCGCCGAGCAGCTGGGCGGGGGTGATCGGCAGCGGCGGGTCTTCCTGGGTCGCCGGCTGCGCGCCGGGCCGCGGCGCCCGCGGCGGCTGGGGGGTGGCGGCGGCGGACGCGGGGCGGCCGGTCCGGTGCGCAGGGTCGCGATCCCGCGCCGGCCGCGCGGTCTCGGGTGCGGTCTCGGGCGCGGGCTCGGTCTCGGGCGCAAGGTGGGTGAAGAGGCCGCCCCTGGGCAGGTCTGCGGGCAGGTCTGCGGGCAGACTCCCGGAAAGACTGGCGTTGAGGGCGGCCTCGGTCTCGCCGCCGGGGGTGGCCAGGCCGTCGACCTTCAGCTTGCGGTCCTGCTGGAAGCGCCGCAGGCCCTCGTCGAGGGCCCGGTCCATGGTGCCGTCGCCGCGTGCGATCGCCGGGAGGACCGTTTCGGTCCTCCCGGCGTGAATCGCTCGCGCCTCACCTGTTGCGAGCAGGATTCACGCCTTGGCCGGATCGCGCAGCGATCCGAGGCAAGGCTATCCTGCTCGCGGGACGCCGGCGAGCGGCCGGTAGTAGCCGGCGGCGCCGAGGCTGCGTTTGAGGGCGCGCACGTCGCGCGGGTCGCTGCGGCGGCCGTCGCGGACCGGATCGTAAGCGCCGGAACCGCTCGGCGATTCCGGCGCTTACGTGAATCCGCTCCGCCCGCGAAAGGAAGAGTGGATTGTCTGCGACAATCCACTCGGGACGGCGCCGCGCAGGGACAGGAAACCGTAAGCCGACATGGCGGAACTCCTTCTGTTCGGAAGCGAAGCGGGAAAGGGCCGGGCGCGCACAGCCGGGCTGCCGCGCGAGCGGGCACCGGCGGGGCCGCATGCCAAAGACCGGGCACGAAAAAACCCCGCCGCGGCGGGGGTCTTCTTCGGGGAAAGCGGGGCTCTGGGACGCCGCGTGACGGGATCTGGGCGACGGACCTGGCCGGCGGGCCGGCCCGGCGGCCCCTGCCGCCCTGGCGTCCGGCTATCCCAGCGTCAGGACGCACCTGTGGCACGCTCGGGAGTCTCTCTAACAGAACATAACAGGAATATCAAGCGGACTCTTCAGTGCCGGGCGGGGCCGGAGGTCACCGACTGCGGTGCGGGACCCCCGCGGGACATAGGATCTAGAAGCCGCGGGCCTTGCGGATCTTGGCGTAGGCCTGGTTGATGGTGGCCAGCTTCTCGTTGGCGAGGTCGACGAACTCCTGGGGCAGGCCCTGGGAGACCAGGCGGTCGGGATGGTTCTCCCGGACAAGATCGCGATACGCGCGCTTGATCGTCGTCTCGTCGGCGTCGTGCGCCACGCCCAGGATGGTGTAGGGGTCGCCCTCGTCCGGACCCAGGTTGGCGGCGCGGATGCGCTGCCAGTCGGTGGCGGAAAAGCCGAACTCGAAGGCAACCTGCTCGAGAAAGGCGACCTCCTCCGGGCTGACCCGGCCGTCGGCGCGGGCGATGTGGAACAGGCCGTCGAGCAGTTCCTCCAGTACCGCCGGGTTGTCGCGGAACATGCCGCCGAGTTGGCGGGCGTAGGCCTCGAAGCCGCGGGCGTCCTTGCGCGCCTGATTGAACAGGCGGCCGACATTCTTCATCTCCTCGGGCGGCACCCGGAAGACCTCCTTGAAGGCGGCGACCTCGTCGGGCGTCACCCGGCCGTCGGCCTTGGCCATCTTGGCGCCCAGCACGATGACGCCGATGGTGAAGGCGATGGTCTTGGTGCCCTCGCGCTCGGGCGGCAGCTCGCCCGCCGGGCCGGCCATCTGCTCGGCCGTCTGGCCGCGCATTACGTCGACGGCATGGCCGGCCAGGCCGCCGATCAGCGCCCCCAAAGGCCCGCCGACCGCGAAGCCGGCGCCCGCTCCGATGATCTTGCCCCAAACCGACATGCCGCCTGCCGCCGCTTCGCGCCCCCGGTGATGCCAACGTCCGATTCGCCGGCATCATCCCCAGCCGGACCGTTCGGGGCAACCCGTCCCGCAGCCGGAAGCTTCCGAGCGTGGCGGCGAAATCGGGCGCCTAGAGCTCGCCGGCGCGAGTGCGGTTGCGCGCGGCGACCTCGGCCGAACTGCTGCCGGAGGTGCCGAAGAAGGCGTGGCGCGCCATGTCGGGGGAATAGCGGCTGGCCTGCGGACGGCGGCCCCAGGCCTCGGCCATGGCACGCACGTGGTGCGGCGCACCGCCGCAGCAGACGCCCAGGTAGCGTACGCCCAGGTCCCAGGCGGCCCTGGCGAAGGCGCCCATCTCGTAGCGGTTGCAGGTGAAGGGGTCGAGCGCGGTGGGAAAGGGCCGCGCGCCGGGAATGCAGTCGCAGGCCGCGTCGTGCAGCGACTGGAAGGTCGGGTGCGCCTCGTCCGTACGGTACGGCACCGGCAGGGCGGCGACGTGGCAGGAGACCGCCTGGCGCAGCTCGCCCAGCAAGCCGAACAGGGTCGCCGGCCCGCGCATGCAGTTGAGCCCGACCACCTCGGCGCCGGCCTGCTCCAGGCGCTGCGCCGCCTCGATCACCGGCACGCCGTCCCACAGGGTCGGGTCGCGGTGGGCCGAAAGGGTGACGACGGCGGGCAGGCCGTGCGCCTTGACGACCTCCAGCGCCGTCGCCGCCTCGCCGTAGTAGTCGTTGGTCTCGCTGACCACGTAGTCGACGCCGGCGTCGGCGGCCCAGCCGATCTGCTCCTCGTACATCTGCCGCACCTCGCGCTGGGTCTCGGCGTCGTCCGGCCCCCAGTGGTTGGTGTTGCAGACGTTACCGGCGACCAGGCAGCCGTAGTCGTCGGCCACCTCGCGGGCCAGCTTCAGTGCCTCCCGGTTGAGCGGCTCGAGCAGATGCTCCTTGCCGACCAGCCGCATCTTCTCGCGGTGGCCGTAGTAGGTGAAGGCGAGCACGACGTCGGAGCCGGCGTGCGCGAACTCGCGGTGCAGGCCCCCGACCGCCTCGGGATGCTCCAGGACGACCTCGGGGACGAAGGGCCCGGCCTGCACGTAGCCGCGGCGCTCCAGCTCGAACAGATAGCCTTCGGCGCAGATGACGCCTTCGGCGTCGAGCCGCTCGGTCAGTCCGCGGGTCGTCATCGCACCTCCTGTCGGATCAGAGTTGGCTGCCGGCGGCGGTCAGGCCGGTGGCGTAGTCGCGGTTATGTTGCTTGAGTTGCGGGTTGTCGCCAAGGGCGTAGTGCTTGCTCATGTCGGGGCTGTAGCGGCTGGCCGGCGTCGCGCGCCCCAGGGCCTCGGCCATGGCGCGGATGTGGTGCGGCCCGGTGCCGCAGCAGCCGCCCATGTAGCGCACCCCGAGCGCCTTGGCGCGCCGCGCGAACTCGCCCATCTCGTAGCGCGTACACACGAAGGGGTCGAGTGCGACGGGGAAGGGCAGGCCGCCCGGCACCTGCTCTGGATAGGGCTGGTTCGGGTCGCGCAGCGCGCCGAAGGTCGGCTCGTCCGGCGTCGTCCGGTAGGCCACCGGAAAGCCGCAGGCGTGATTGGCCTCGACGTGCTCGACGATCTCGTCGAGCAGCGGCAGCATGGTGGCCGGGCCGCGGTGGCAGTTGACGCCGACCACGTCGGCGCCGTGGTCGCGGACGATCTTGCAGGCCTCGCCGACGCTGCCGTCGAAGTCGCGCAGCTTGCCCGGCTTGTGGATCGCGAAGCCGAGCACGATCGGCAGGCCGAAGTCGCGCGCCACCTCGACGGCGATCTTCGCCTCGCCCAGATAAGCGACGGTCTCGCAGACGATGATGTCGATGCCTTCCTCGGCCGCCCAGGCGAGTTGCTCGGTGAAGATGCCGCGCACCTCCTTCTCCGCTTCGGCGCTGCCCGGCTCGTAGACGTTGGTGTTGCAGATGTTGCCGGCGACGAAGGTGTGCGGGAAGTCGGCGGCGACCTTGCGGGCGATTCGCACCGCCTCGCGGTTGAGCGGCTCCAGCAGGTCCTCCTTGCCAATCAGCCGCAGCTTCTCGCGGTGGCCGTAGTAGGTGAAGGCCAGCATCACGTCGCTGCCGCAGCGCGCGAACTCGGCGTGCAGCTCCTCCAGCGCCTGGGGGAACTCCAGCACCACCTCGGGCACGTAGGCGCCAGCCTGCAGGTAGCCGCGCCGCTCCATCTCGAACAGGTAGCCGCCGGCGTGCAGCACCGGTTCGTCGCTGTCCAGTCGCTGCAGGAAGTCCGCGCTCTTCTCGCCGCTCATCGGGTCGCCCCCTTCGTTACCGTCTGCGCATGTCTTGGGCCGGCCCAAGCGGCCGTCCGAAGCCCGCAGTGAAGCGCGAAACGGTCGGGTCGCGATGGCCTGAAATCGACGGGTTTCTGCGCGAAACGGCGCGTCGGCAGTACGGGACGAGAGGCCATCGCCGGCACTGCGCTCTGGCGGAAATGTCGCTGTTGGGTCAGATCTGCCGCGAATTGACCATTTGCGGCGAGAGGCTATATGTTGATTGCCAGATCACGACATGGAGATGTCGCTTATGAGCGCCGAGGTGATCCGTTTTCCCGGACCCCGGACGTCCTCCGAACGGCGCCGGACCGGCAGGGCGCGCGACCAACGCCTGCTGGCCGAGGCCTATCGCTTCGCCGCCTGCAACCCGCGTTTTGCCTATGCCGGCGTCGATCGGGCGCCGGGGCTGACGACCCTGCTGTTCGCCGACCGTACCCGGGCCGGCGGCTTCACCGCCCATGTGCGCGAAAACGGCGTGGCGCACGCCCTCGACACCGAGGGCGGCTTTCTGGCCGGCGGGAAGGACCTGGGCGAGGTACTGAGGCGCGTCGCCGGCCGCTGACACGCCGTCAACGGCGCCGGCGCTCGGACGCCAGTCCGAGCCAGATTCCGACGGCGACCAGTCCACCACCCAGCAGCACGAACGGGTCGAGCGGCTCGCCGTAGAGCAGCAGGCCGACCACGGCGATCAACGGCAGGCGCAGAAAGTCCAGGGGCACGACCACGGTCGCGTCGGCCAGGCGCAGCGCGCTGGTCAGGCAGTAATGGGCGCCGAGTCCGGACAGACCGAGGGCGAGGATCGCCGGCACCTCCGCCCAGGCTAGCGGCACCCAGTCGAGCAGCGCCGGCAGCAGTCCCAGGGGGAGCTGGACCAGAGACATCCAGAACAACACGACCAGCGGGCCGTCGGTCAGCGTCAGCCGCTTGGTCAGGGTGTGGGTGGCGGCGTAGCAGACCGCGGCGGCCAGCGGGAACAGCGCCGCCAGGGTGAAGACCTCGGCGCCCGGGCGCAGCACCACCAGCGTTCCCGCGAAGCCAAGCCCGATCATCGCCACCCTGCCGCGGTTCAGCCGCTCGCCGAGGAAGGCGACGGCCAGGATCGCCGCGAAGATCGGCGTCATGAACTCCAGCGCGAAGACGACGGCGAAGGGCAGCAGGGCGATGCCCGCCGCCCAGGACCACTGGCCGCCGAAGTGCACGAGGTTGCGGGCGACCTGCACCTTCGGCTGCCCGCTGCGCACCGAGGCCCAGCCGCGCCCGAAGCCCCAGGCGACCGCCGCGACCGCTCCGAGCCCGACCAGCGAGCGCCAGAACAGGATCTGGAACAGGCCCATCTCGCCAGACAGCTCGCGGATCGACACCGCCATGATGGAGAAGGAGGCGAGTGCGCCCAACATCCACAGAGCGGCGCGAAAGATCGGCGGCATGGCGGTGCGGGAGGACGGGGGTCGGACCATCGTGCCTTAGGCTTACGGCCGAAGCGTATCGCGGCGAAAGGGCTTGTGTGCATCCGCGCTATGCGCGCGCCGGCGCTGGCCTGACCGGGCGCGGCGTTGCTATCTGTATCTTCCGATGACGAGCCAACCTCCTCTGATCGCGCTGAAGGACGCCGCGCTGGGATTCGGCGGGCGCCCCCTGTTCGACGGCCTCGATCTGACGCTGGCCGCGGGCGAGCGGGCCGCTCTCGTCGGGCGCAACGGCTCGGGCAAGTCGACGCTGCTGAAGGTGCTGGCCGGGCTGGTCGAGCTGGACCGCGGCGAGCGCACGCTGCAGGCCGGTGCCCGCATCGGCTACCTGCCACAGGCCCCCGAGCTGCCGGCGCCGCAGCGCGTCGCCGACTTCGTCGCCGGCGGCCTGATCGACCCGGAGGATCCGGCCGGCCGGGCGCTGTGCGATGCCGTGCTCGACCGCATGCAGCTCTCCGGCGCGGCTGCGCTCGGCACCCTCTCGGGCGGCGAGGGGCGGCGGGCGGCGCTGGCGCGGGCGCTGGTGGCGGAGCCGGACCTGCTGCTGCTGGACGAGCCGACCAACCACCTGGACCTGCCGACCATCCAGTGGCTGGAGGGCGAGCTGGCACGCTTTCGCGGCGCGCTGTTAGTGATCAGCCACGACCGTACCTTCCTTGCGAAGGTCTCCAACCGCACGCTGTGGCTCGACCGCGGGCGGGCGCATCGGCTGGAGCGCGGCTTCGCCCACTTCGACGCCTGGGCAGAGGAGCTACGCGCGGCCGAGGCGCGCGCGCTGGAGCGGCTGGGCAAGGCGATCGAGCGGGAGGAGCACTGGCTGCAGCGCGGCGTCACCGCGCGGCGCAAGCGCAACATGGGCCGGCTGGCGCGGCTGAAGGAGCTGCGCGCCAGCCGCGCCGAGATGCTGAAGAACCAGGCCGGGCAGGTGGAGATGGCGGCCGCCGCCGCCGGGCGCAGCGGCAAGCTGGTGATCGAGGCGGAGGGCCTGGCCAAGGCCTATCGGCAGCCGGACGGCACCGAGCGGCCGATCGTCGCCGGCTTCACCACCCGCATCCTGCGCGGCGACCGGATCGGCATCGTCGGCCGCAACGGCGCCGGCAAGACGACACTGGTCAAGCTGCTGCTCGGCCGCGAGGCGCCGGACTCCGGCGGCCTGCGGCACGGCACCAACCTGGAGGTCGCCGTCTTCGACCAGCGGCGCGAGGCCCTGGACCCGGAGAAGACCCTGTGGGAGACGCTGGTCCCGGGTGGCGGCGATGCCCTGATGGTTGGCGGGCGTCAGCGCCACGTCGTCGCCTACCTGCGCGACTTCCTGTTCGACGAGAAGCAGGTCAAGCAGCCGGTCAAGGCGCTGTCGGGCGGCGAGGCGAACCGCTTGCTGCTGGCCCGCATTCTCGCCAAGCCCGCCAACCTGCTGGTGCTCGACGAGCCGACCAACGACCTGGACATGGACACCCTCGACCTGCTGGAGGAGGTACTCGACGACTACGACGGCACGCTGATCCTGGTCAGCCACGACCGCGACTTTCTCGACCGCCTCTGCACCTCGGTCATCCTGATGGACGGGGCCGGCGGCGCGCGGGAGTATCCGGGCGGCTACAGCGACGCGGTGCGCCAGGCAGGCGGCCTGCCGGACGGTCGCCTGGCGACGGCGGCTTCGGCCAAGGCGCCGGCCGCCAAGCCGCGTGGCGCCGGCCCCGGTAAGCTCGGCTATAGGGAGCAGCGCGAGCTCGACCTGCTGCCCGGCCGGATCGCCGAACTGGAGGTGGAGATCGGGCGGCTGGAGAAGACGCTGGCGGACCCCGAGCTCTACGCCCGCGACCCCGCGCGCTTCCAGCAGGCGACGGACGCCTTGACGGCGGCTAGCCGGAGCCTGAGCGAGGCGGAGGAGCGCTGGCTGGAACTGGAGGACAAGCGCGAAACCCTGGCGGCGCAGTCGTGAGGGTGCAGGCGTGAGGTCAGGACCGCCGTGATCCGCTTCGCTATCGAGCCGAGGGACGTCGCCGCCTTCGTCCTTGTCATGATGATCTGGGGCTTCAACTTCGCCGTGGTGAAGACCGGCCTGCTGACCTTCCCGCCGATCTTCATGACCGCGCTGCGCTTCGCCCTGGTCGCCCTGGTGCTGGTCCCCTTCGTCAAGGTGCCGCGCGGCCATTTCGGCGGCGTGCTGCTGGTCGCCGTCACCCTCGGCTTCCTGCACTTCGCGCTGATGTTCACCGGCCTGTCCGGCATCGACGCCGCCACCGCCGCCATCGCCATCCAGCTACAGGTGCCCTTCGCCGCGCTCCTGGCCGCCTTCGTCTTCAAGGACCGGCTGGGCTGGCGCCGGGCGCTCGGCATGGCGATCGCCTTCGCCGGCGTCGCGGTGATCGCCGGCGAGCCGCGCATGGCCAGCAACTACGTCTCGCTGGCGCTGGTGGTCAGCGCGGCCATGATCTTCGCCGTCTCCAACGTCGTGGTGAAGAAGCTGGACATGCTGGACGGCTGGACGATCGCCGGCTGGATGAGCCTCTTCGCCGTGCCGCAGCTTCTGGTCGCCTCCTTCGTGCTGGAGGAGGGCCAGGCCACGGCCTTGCGGCAGGCGGACTGGCTGGCATGGGCCTGCGTCGTCTACAACGCCATCGTCGTCATGGTCGTCGGCTACGGCATCTGGTACCGCCTGCTGCGCCGCTACGAGATGAACACCGCCATGCCCTTCACGCTTCTGGTGCCGCTGTTCGGCGTGCTGACCGGCGTGGTGGTGCTCGGCGAGTCGCTGAGCGTCGGTCTGGCGATCGGCGGTCTGCTGACCGTCGTCGGCGTCGGCATCATCATCCTGCGCCGCCCCAAGCTGGTGGCGCCCGAGGCGGAGCGGGTCTGATGGTGGCGATCCTGGAGCGCCCCTCGCCGAACCACGACGCGCGGCCGGCCGGGCCGGACGGGGAGCCGCGTTCGCCCGACATGATCGTGCTGCACTACACCGGCATGCGCAGCGGCGCCGAGGCGCTGGAGCGGCTGTGCGACCCGGCGGCCAGGGTCTCCGCGCACTTCCTGATCGAGGAGGACGGCACCTGCTTCCGCCTGGTGCCGGCGCATCGCCGCGCCTGGCACGCCGGGGTCGCCTGTTGGGCCGGCGAAAGCGACGTCAACGGCCTGTCCCTCGGCATCGAGCTGGTCAATCCGGGCCACGAGTTCGGCTACCGCTCCTTTCCGGAACCGCAGATGGCGGCGCTCCTGGAGCTGCTGCACGTGCTCAAGGCCCGCTATCCGGTGCCGCGTGCCCGCGTCGTCGGGCACTCCGACGTGGCGCCGCTGCGCAAGGAGGATCCGGGCGAGCTCTTCGACTGGCCGCGCCTCGCCGCCGAGGGGCTGGCGCTGGCCACCCCCGCGCCGCTGGCGGTCGCGCCGGACGAGGCCGCCGCCCGCCGAGACCTCGCCGCCCTCGGCTACGGCTTCGCCGACGACGACCTGCCCGCCGTGCTGCGCGCGGTCCAGCGCCGCTTCCGTCCGGCGGCGGTCACCGGCGACCTGGACGCCGAGACGGCGGGGTTGCTGGCGGCGCTGGCGAGCGTCTGACTCGCCCACCCTGCATCGCAACATGCTTATATGCTGATTTGGCGTCGCCGATGACGTATGGTGCGCCCGGATACGACCGAGCGGAGACCTTCGGCGTGGCCGAACGGCTGGACCTGGAGCGGATGATGCGCGAGGCGCGGGCGCTGGCGGACCCCACCCGCCTGCGCATCGCCAACCTGCTGGCGCGCGCCCAGCTCAACGTCACCGAGCTCTGCTCCATCGTCGGGCAATCGCAGCCGGGCGTCTCGCGCCACCTGAAGATCCTGGTCGACGCCGGACTGGTCAGCCGCCAGCGCGAGGGCAACTGGGCGCTCTACCACCTGCCGCCGCAGCAGCTCCGGCGCACCCTGGCCGGCGACCTGATCGCGCGGCTGGACGCCGAGGACACGCAGATCGCCCTCGACCTCGCTCGCCTGGCCGAGGTGCAGGGCCAGCGCGCCGCCCAGGCGCAGGCCTACTTCCGGCGCACCGCCGGCGAGTGGGACAGCGTGCGCAAGCTCTACATCGACGAGGCCAAGGTCGAGGCGGCGCTGCAGCGCCAGTTGCCCAGCGGCCGGCTCGGCGAGGTGCTCGACATCGGCACCGGCACCGGGCGCATCCTCGGCCTGCTGGCGAGCCGCGCCGAACGCGGGGTGGGCGTCGATACCAGCCGAGAGATGCTGGCGGTCGCGCGCGCCAACCTGGAACGCCAGGGGCTGCGCAACGCGGAGGTGCGGCACGGCGACATGGGCCAACTGCCGCTGCCCAGCGAGAGCTTCGACCTCGCCGTCATGCACATGGCGCTGCACTATGCGGCCGACCCCGCCCGCACGGTCGCCGAGGCGGCCCGGGTGCTACGCCCCGGCGGCCGGCTGCTGATCGTCGACTTCGCGCCGCACAAGGAAGAGCGTCTGCGCGCCGAGCACGCACACCGCTGGCTGGGCTTCGCCGAGCCGGAGATCGCCGAGTGGCTGGCGGCCGCCGGGCTGGGCGAGACGGCCAGCGAGCACCTGCCCGCCGACCCCCTGACCGTGGTGGTCTGCGCCGCCACCAAGGCCCCGGCCGCCCTCCTGGCGCGCGCCAGCTAGAATGGCACGTCGCGGCCTTGGTGCGGCGGCCTAGCTCGACCAGCTAGGCGCCTCGCGGCGGAGCTCGCGGGCGGCATGGTCGACAAAGGCGCGGATCTTGGCCGCGCGCAGCGGCCCTTCCGCATGGACCAGGTGGATCGGCATCTCGCGGTCCTCGAATTCCGCGAGGATCTCCACCAGCCGGCCAGTCGCGAGCGCGTCCGCCACCTGATAGGAGAGCACGCGGGTGATCCCCCACCCGGCGAGGGCGGCGTCGATCGAGACGTCGATCGTATTGCCGGTCAGCGCAGGCGCGATCCGTATGCTGCGCTTCCGACCGCCGGCGACGAAGTCCCAGCTCTCGGCCCGCGCCGACAGACTCGGTGCCGCCAGCCGACGCCGCGCGAGGTCTTCCAGGGAGTCGGGACGGCCGTGCGTCGCGAGATAGCCGGGGGCGGCCACGACGACCCGGCGCACGGCGCCGACCCGCACGGCCGTCAGGCTCGAATCGGGTAGCTCGCCCAGGCGCACGGCAACGTCCAGACCCTCCTCGATCAGGTCGACGATGCGGTCGACGTAGAGGGTGCGAGCGGTGACCTGGGGGTGAGCGTCCAGGAAGCTGCGCACCAGCGGCGCGACGTAGCGGCGTCCGAAGATCACCGGTGCGGTCACCGAGAGCCCGCCCTGCGGGACCTCATGCGCGCCCGTCGCCGCGGCTTCGGCGAGGGCCAACGCCTCCAGCAGGCGTCGGGCGTCGCTGAGCAGCCGCGCGCCGGCTTCGGTCAAGGCCACTTGCCGGGTGGTGCGGGTCAGCAGGCGCGTGCGAAGGCGGGTCTCCAGACCGGCGACCAGGCGCGTCACGCTGGGCGGCGAGCGGTTGAGCCTGCGCGCAGCCGCGTTGAAGCCACCGTCTTCGGCGACGGCGACGAAGGCCTCCAGCTCGCTGAAGCGATCCATATCATTCCGCAATATGAAACAATCAATGTCAGTATACGCGGATTAAATTGCGGAACGTAAGCCCCGATCTTTCGTCGCGTAACGCACGACGCGCCAGACGACGGAGGATCCCATGGCCCGCGCATTTGCAGAGATCGCCTTCACGCCGGCCGTCCGCGAGGAGCAGGACCGGCACGGCGCCACGAAGGTCCATACCCGGTTCCTGGCCGAGGAGACCGAGCCTTCGGACAGCCTGACCGAGGTCGAGGCCGCCTTCGTCGCTGCCCGTGACGGCTTCTACCAGGCCACCGTCTCGCAAACCGGCTGGCCCTACGTTCAGTTTCGCGGCGGCCCGCCGGGTTTTCTGAAGGTGCTGGACCCCAAGACGCTGGCCTACGCCGACTTCCGCGGCAATCGACAGTACGTCAGCCTCGGAAACCTGCGCGGAGACGGGCGGGTCGCGATGATCCTGATGGACTATCCGAACCGCCGCCGCCTGAAGATCCTCGGTCGGGCGAGGACCGTCGACGCGGCCGACGACCCGAAGCTGGTGGCCGCACTCCAGGTGCCGGGCTACCGCGGCCATGCGGAACGCGCAGTGGTCGTATCGCTCGTCGGCTTCGACTGGAACTGCCCCGCCCACATCCCCGAGCGCTTCACCCTCGCCGAGCTCGAGCCCGCGCTGGCGCAGATGCGTGCGGAGCTTGCCGCGCTCGCCGCCGAGAACCGGCGAATGCGCCACGAACTGGCCCGGGTGCGCGCCCGCGTGGCCTCGGCCGAGACGGCCTCGAGCGAAACCTGACCACCGAATGTCCAACAAGGAGTGAGCCCCATGTCCCCCAATCTGAAGCAGTTCGTCCGTGCCTCAGCCGTTGCCCTGGGCCTCGTGCTCGCCCCGGCGACGCTCGCACCCGCCGCGGCCGAGGATCTTGCCGCCGAGACCGACCCGACCCTGGTCAAGTACCGCGCTGAGCGCATCCAGGGCGTGACGGTCGCTTACCGCGAGGCGGGCGATCCCGCCAACCCGACGATGCTGCTGCTGCACGGCTTCCCGACCTCGTCGCACATGTTCCGTGACCTGATCCCGCGGATCGCCGGGACCTGGCACGTGATCGCGCCCGACTACCCGGGCTTCGGCGCGTCCGACATGCCGCCGGCCGAGACCTTCGAGTACTCCTTCGCTAACATTGCGCGGATGATGACCGAGCTGCTGGACCGCAAGGGCGTCGGGCGTTACGCGGCTTACGTGATGGACTACGGCGCGCCGGTCGGATATCGCATGTTTGCCGCACAGCCGGAGCGGGTGACCGCCTTCGTCATCCAGAACGGCAATGCCTACGAGGAGGGGCTGCGCGCGTTCTGGGAGCCGATCCGGGCCTATTGGGCCGCGCCTACGGCCGAGAACGGCGACAAGCTTCGCGGACTGCTGACGCTGGAGGCGACGAAGTGGCAGTTCCAGACCGGCATGCAGCACCCGGAGCGGGTGAGCGCCGACAACTACTGGCATGTCCAGTACCTGCTCGACCGACCCGGCAATCAGGAGGTGCAGCTCGAACTTTTCCTCGACTACGGCTCCAACCTGGAGGAGTACCCCGCCTGGCAGGCCCTGTTCCGCCAGCACCAGCCGCCGGCGCTACTGGTGTGGGGCCGGAACGACCCGATCTTCCCGGAGGAGGGGGCGCACCCCTACAAGCGTGACCTGGAGGATCTGGAGTTCCACCTGCTCGACACCGGCCACTTCGCGCTCGAGGAGTATGCCTCCTTCATCGCCGAGCGGATCGTCGCGCTGCGGGCGCGCCTGTCGCAGTAGGGGCCCGTGACGGGGAGCGGGCGGCGCTGCGGCGGCCGCCCGTTCTCCTATGCCGGTTGCGGCGCTGTCAGGCTCGCCCCGTCGTCGAGGCGCCGGAACCATTCGTAGGGCACCCGCGGCGCGCGTCCGTCCAGGTTCGGCGCGCCGCGGCCGGCGGCAAGGTCCGCTTGCCAGATTGTACGCGTCTCCAGGGACACGCGGGTGACCCCGGTCTCGTTCGGCACGCTGGCGTGGAGATGGGCGGCCGAGAAGACCAGCACGTCGCCGACCTCCGGCAGCAGCTCGACCGCCTCCTCCGCTGCCGGCGCCACCAGCGGCTTGGGCAGCGTCGGATAGGCGGCATCGGGGTCTCGGCCTTCCGACCTAGCCTGCCCGCGGGCCGCCTTGTAGGCCTCCCAGTCCCAGGCGGCGCTGTCGTTGGCGATCGACTCGTCCCAGTAGCGCGGAAAGACCGCGAGGCCACGACCCGGCGCCAGGGGATAGACCGGCAGCCACCAGTTGACCTGCGCCATCAGATTGGAGCCCCAGCTATCGCGGTGCGCGTGCAGCGGCTTGGCCCGGCGGTGGTCGCGCCCGATGTGCGAGGGCTGCAGGCGCAGGGCGAAGTCGTCGACGTAGGTGGCCGCCGGGTCGCAGCCCAGCGCGGCCAGCAGGCGCCGGTAACCGGCCGCCACCTCCGTATCCTTGCGCCAGGCGGCGAGGCAGGCGGTGAGGCGGTGCAGGAACTCGCCCTCGGGCAGGGCGTGCTGCGCCTCGGCCGGGTGGTCCGCTTCGGGAAAGGCGGCCCGCAGTCGCCGGTCTGCCAGCGCCGCCAGCGCCTGCGCCTCCGGTACCTGGCGGAACAGCAGGACCTCGCCGGCGAACAGGCGCGGCCCGCGTGCGGCGTCGTCGAGCGGCGGCGAGATGTTGAGCAGGTCCGGCACGCCGGCCGGCCTATTGCAGCCGCTCGAACAGGCCGCGCAGAAGTTTCTCACCTTCCTCGCGAAGCTGTTCTTCCGGCGTGCGCGGCTGTTCCGGCTCGGCCTGTTCCTGCTGCTCCGGCGGCGCCTGGCCGTCGCTCGGCGCCGGCTGCTGGTCCTGGCGGCGCTGGAACGGCTGGCCGGAGACGCGCACGTTGGGCTCGTCCAGGCTGCCGGTCAGATTGACCGTCAGGTAGGGCTGCTGCTCCTCGCCGCGGAAAAGGTCGACCTCCAGCTCGGTGGCCCAGGCGGGCAGGTGGGCCAGCACGCCTTCGGCGCGGGCGACCGCGTTGCGACCGGTCAAGCTCATGTCGCCGGTGCGCACCACGCCCTGCTGGATGTCGAAGCGACCGTCCAGGCGCGAGGGCGCGCCGGCGAAGGCGTTGAAGACCGTGTTGACGGTCTCGCTGACGCCGCGCAGTTCGCTGATCTGGTCGCCGAGGATGCCGAGCAGGACGTTGCCGACCGCCTCCTCGGTGCGGGCCTGGACGGTCAGCTCTCCCTGCACGCTGCCCTGGCCGTCGAGGTTCTCGACCAGCGCCGCCTCGCTCTGGCCCCGGCTGTTGCCGGCGACCTGCAGGCTGAGCGGCCCGCTGACCCGCCCGGCCGCCGCCGAGTCGGTCGGGATCAGACCTTGTGTCTGGATTTGGTTGCCGGTGAGGTCGAAGGCGACCGCTGCCGCGTCGGGGTCGCGCGCGTCCACGCTCAGGCGCAGCCGGATGTCGCCGCCCAGCGTCTGGCCGGTCAGGGGGTCGATCTGCAGCACGCCGTTGTCCAGCCGCAGCGGCAGGCTGAGGTCAGCGATCGCCAAGTCCCCGCGGCTGAGCGAGCGCGCCGTCAGGTCGAGCGTCGCGTTGACGTCGTTCAGTGCCGCCATGCCCAGCGGCTCGCGCGACCAACGCCCGCTCGACTGGCCGCCGCCGCCGCCCAGGCTGTCGTCGAGGATACGGTCCAGCGGCACCTCGCCGAGCTGCAGGTTCGCCTGGACCGAGGGGCGCGCGCCGGTCAGGTCGAGCCGTGTCGTGCCGGCGACCGCCGTCGGGCCGAGCGTGCCTTCCAGGTTCTCGATCGCGACGTTCAGCGGCGTGCCGCTGATGCGCGCACGGCTCTGCAGGCCGATGCCGGGTCGAACCGTGGGGGCGCCGCCGAGCGCGCTGAGCAGACGGCGCAGCTCTGGTAGCTCGACCTCGCTGTCGAAGGCGAAGGACATCTGCTCGCTTGTCAGGCCGTTGGCCGTGCCCTGCCCGCGGATGCGCCCGTCGAGCAGGCGCAGCAGCGTCTCGTAGCGCAGCTCGCCGGCGAGGCTGCCGTTCATGGTGGTGTCCAGCCCGAGCGGGCCGAGGCCGGCCAGCGCCTCTGCCTGCGGACCGACGACCTGGGCGATGCGTGCCCCCTCGACCCCCTCGGCCGTCAGCCGCAAGGTGTCCAGATGCAAGCCATCGTCGCGCTGGATGATGCGCCCCGTGGTGCCGAGCGTGCCGCCGAGCATCCGCCCGTCGAGGTCGAGGCTGAGGTCCTCGGCGCTGCCGGACAGGTCGCCGTTCAGGCTGACCGCGCCCAGCCGGGCGAGCGGCGAGTCGGCGAGCCCGGCGATGCCGGCGAGCCGCCGGGTGTCGGACAGCTCGGCGGCGACGCGGCCGTTGCGGACGATCGGTGCCGAGGCGGCGTTGCGGACCTCGCCGGCGAAGGCCAGCGTGCCCTCGGGAATCCGCGCGCTGCTGTCGGTGGTCAGCGCATCCAGGTTGCCGCTCGCCGAGCCGCTGGCCGACACGCTGCCGAGCTGCGCCAAGGCACCGTCCGCCGGCTGGCCGAGCAGGCGCGCCAGGCGCGCGCTGTCCGGCACCTCGAAGGCGTAGCGACCGTCGGCCACCTGGACCGCATCGGGCAAGCCGGAGACCACGCCGGAAAGCCGTGCCGACCCGCCGACCAGATCCCCGACCTCCAGGCTCTGCACCGTCAGCACGCCGTCCTGCACGCGGCCCTGCGCGGAGATCTGGTTAGCCTGCTGGCCTCGGTAGGTCAGCGTGCCGAGCCGCAGATCGAGGTTGGCGTCGAAGGCCTCCAGGGGATTGCCTGCGCCGCTCGCCGCCTCCGGGCCGCCTTCGGCTGCCTGCTCTGCCTGGGCGAGCTGGACCGGAGTCGAGCTGCCGCCGCCGCCGGAGCCGGGCAGGTAGGCGTCGAGGTTCAGGCGGTCGAGGGTCAGGCCCGCGCCGAACGCCGGCTTGGCCCGGCCCAAGGCCAGGGTCACGCCGCCCTGGGCCGTGGTGGAATCCACCTGCAGCACGATGCCGCTAAGCTGGAGCTGCTTCGGGGTGTAGGCGACGGCGCTGGCATAACTGGCGCTGCGCAGGCGATCGGCGGGAATGCCCTCTGGTACCGCGATCTCCAGCCACTGGGCCAGACCGCGCAGGTTGTCGCTGGCGGCCTCCACTTGGCCGTCGAAGTTGGGAGCGCCCTCGACGGCGCTGAGCGTGCCGCGGAGCGAGACGTCGCCGCCGCCGGGCAGCAGGGCGATGGCCTGGTCCAGGCGCACCTGGCCCGCGGCAAGCCGACCGCCGGCGAGAACCTGGCGGACAACCTCGCCGTTGTAGACCAGGGCGTCGACCACCAGTTCGAAGCCGAGCGAGACGGTGTCCGGTAGGCTGAAGCCGGCCGCTGCGCTCGACGACGCGCTCGACTGCCCGCCGCCGCCCGAGGCGGTGGCCCTCAGCAGGGCGTCCACGTCCAAACGGGAGACGTTGAGGGCCACCTGTCCCTCGATCTGCGGCGCCAACCCCAAAGAGACGTCGCCGCTGGCCTCGACATCGCCGAGGCTGAGCTGCAGGTCCGCCAAATCCAGCCGCTCGCCGCCGAAGGCGACGCGCGTGTCGAGGGAGAAGGGCGCGGCCAGCGGCGCCGGCAGGTCGGCGGCTTGCGGCTGCAAGCCGGCGATCAGGGTCGCCAGGTCGGCGCCGCCGCCTTGCAGCTCGCCCTCCAGGGCCGTGGTGGCGGCATCGAACGAGCCGCTGAAGGTCGCAGTGGAGTCCGCGACCTCGGGCAGCCGCAGCTCTAGGCCGATGGGCGTGGCGCCGCCGTCGAGCCGTCCACTGCGCGCCTCGAAGGTCGCGCGGGTACCCTGGTAGACCGCTTCGCCCTCGGCCTGGAACGGTCCCTGCAGGCTGTCGGCGGCGATCTCCGCGCCGACCTGCTGCACCTGGTGTTCCACGCCGCTGGCCAGGTCGCGATAGACGATGGTGCCGTCCTCGACGATCAGCGAGTCCAGGCTGACCGCCAGGCCGCCGTCGCTCGGGGTCGCATCGGGCTGAGCGGGCGCCGTCTGACCCGGCTCTGCACCCTCGGCCGGGGCCTGCGGCTGCCCGCTGTCCGCCTGCCCTTCGCTATCCGCCTGCCCCTCGGTGGACGCCGGGCCGGCCGCCGGTGGGCCCAACTGCCAGTTCCCCCGTCCGTCGGGCAGGCGTTCCAGCACCACGGTCGGCGCGACCAGGACGACCGACTGCACCTGGATCTGACCGGATAGCAGCGGGGCCAGCGCCACGGTGACCTCGAGCGCGTCGAGGGTGACCATGTGCTCGGCCTGGCCGTCGGACAGATTGGCCAGCGTGACGCCCTCGGCCGTCAGGCGCGGGGTCGGCACCACGGCCAAGCTCATGTCGCCGGCGATGGTCAGCTCGCGGCCGGTGGCGCGCTCGACCTGCTGAGCGATCTGGTCCTTGTAGGCGTTCCAGTCGACCAGGGAGGGCAGCAACAGGACCGCGCCGACGAGCAGCACGAGGACGACGGCAAGGCCGACTAGGATCTTCTTCAGCACGCGCGACGGTTCCCTTCCGACTGACATCCTGGCTGCACTAGTCTAGACTAGCGTCGGCAGCGCCAACGTGACACCCGTCACACGCGTTGCCGGTCGGCAGCGGAGGCTGGGCCGATGGGCGAAGTGGTAAACCTGCGGCAGGTCCGCAAGCGGCGCGAGCGGGCGGCCAAGCAGACTCAGGCCGCCGAAAACCGCATCAAGCATGCCCGGACCAAGGCCGAATACATGCTGCACAAGGCGGAACAGGAGGCTGCGCGCCAGCGGCTGGAGGCGCACAAGCGCGATGACACCGACTAGCCGCCCAAGCGTCTGACCGTGCGGCCCTCGGACGGAGGCCGATCGCGGGAGGCGGGGCGATCGACGATCCATTGCTGCCGCCCTGTCGGTACATCCGCCGTGACGAAGAATCAGCGCCGGCATCCCTCCGGCTTCAGGACCCGGTCGGTGGCGGCGGGAAACCTCTGCAGCGCCTGTGCCGGCCGGATCGGACGCGTCACGAGATTGCCGCCGCAATTGGGGCAGATGCCGCCGAGCACGCCGGTCGCACAGTCGACGCAGAAGGTGCACTCGAAGGTGCAGATCCTGGCGTCGGGACTCTCAGGCGGCAGATCCTTGTCGCAGCACTCGCAGTTGGGTCTCAGTTCCAGCACCTCTGCACTCCGTGACGATCTTCCCGGTGCCCGTGGCTCTAGGCCCGCACGACCTGGCTGGGGCTCACCGCCTCTTCGGGATCGAGCGCCAGCCCCATCTGCGGCATCGGTCCTCCCGCCTCGCCGCCTGCGGCCGGCCCGTCGCCGTTCGCGCCCGCACGATGCGCCGGGCCTCGTGCCGCTCGATGATGCACCGAACTCGCGCGCAAGGTCGAGGGCGGCCGGCCGTAGAGCGCCTGAAACACCGCATTGAAGCGCCGCACGCTGCGGAAGCCGGCGCGGAAGGCGATCTCGGTGATCGGCAGGTCGCCGTCGTTCAGCAAGCGCTTGGCGCGCTGGATGCGCACGGTCTGTGCCGTCTGCAGGGGCGAGGCGCCGATGTGGCGGGCGAAGAGGCGGGCCAGATGCCGGCCGCCGATGCCCAGACGCGCGGCCAGCGTTTCGACGCCGTCCTGGTCGAGCGCGCCCTCCTCGATCAGCCGCAGCGCCCGCTCGATGGTGCTGCGCGTGCCGTTCCAGGCCGGGCTGAAGGGCGCCGTCTCCGGCCGACAACGCAGGCAAGGACGGAAGCCGGCGCGCTCGGCCGCCGCCGCGCTGGGGTAGTAGGCGACGTTGCGGCTGAACGGCTGCTTCACCGGACAGACCGGGCGGCAGTAGATGCCGGTGGTGCGCACGCCGGTGAAGAACAGTCCGTCGTAGGCCGGGTCGCGCCGCAACCGCGCCGCATCGCAGGTCTGGAAGTCCAGCATGCCGGAAGGGATACCACCTGCCGCCGGGCCGCGGGAGGGGTCCGGCGATGATGGAGTCCGTTTCCGGCGAGCGGATACCGAGCCGGCGGCACTACCGTCCTGGCGCGTCGTCAGGACGCGCGCAGAGTTCGGAGTCGCCATGACGTCTATGGCTTGGGGCCTGCTGATCGGCCTGTCGCTCCTGTGGGGCGCTGGCTTCTTCTTCGTCGGCGTGGCGGTGCGCGACGTGCCGCCGCTGACCGTGGTGGTCTGCCGGGTGCTGCTGGCCGCGCTCTGCCTGCTGCCGGTTCTATGGCTCACGGGGCGCCGGCTGCCGACCGACGCGGCGGCGGTGCGGGCCTTCCTGACCATGGGGCTGATCAACAACGCCGTGCCCTTCAGCCTGCTGGTCTGGGCGCAGACCTCGATCCCCAGCGGCCTGGCGGCGATCCTCAACGCCACCACGCCGATCTTCGCCATCTTGGTGGCGCACCTGGCCTTGGCGGACGAGCGCATGGCCCGGCACAAGCTGGCCGGCGTGATCTGCGGTCTGGCCGGGGTCGCGATTCTGCTCGGCCGTGACGTGACGCAGGGCGCCGACCTCGGCACGCTGGGCATCCTGGCCTGCTTGGCCGCCGCGCTGTCCTATGGCGTGGCCGGCAGCTACGGCCGGCGCTTCGCGCGCATGGGCATCGACAGCACGACCGTCGCCTGCGGCCAATTGCTGGCCTCCTCGACGCTGATGCTGCCGCTCGCCCTGGCGCTCGAGCGGCCCTGGACGCTGGCGACGCCGGGGGCCGAGACGCTGGGCGCCCTGGTCCTGCTGGCCACCGCCTCCACGGCGTTGGCCTACATCATGTACTTTCGGCTGATCGCCACCTCAGGGGCCGTCAACGCCACGCTGGTCACCCTGCTGATCCCGCCGAGCGCCATCCTGCTCGGCTGGGCCCTTTTTGGGCGAGCGGCTGGCGCCGCACCACGTCGCCGGCCTGGCGCTGATCGGTCTCGGCCTGCTGGCGATCGACGGACGGCTCATGCGCGCCTTCGCGCGGGAGCGGCCTACACTCGCACCACCTTTCCGGGATTCATGATGTTGTCGGGGTCGAGCGCCAGCTTGACCTGGCGCATGAGGGCGACCGCCTCGCCGTGCTCGGCCTGCAGAAAGTGCATCTTGCCGTAGCCGATGCCGTGCTCGCCGGTGCAGGTGCCGCCCATCTTCAGGGCGCGGGCGATCATCCGGTCGTTGACCTCCTCCGCCGCCTTGTGCTGGGCGGCGTCGCCGGGGTCGAGCAGGTAGACCAGGTGGAAGTTGCCGTCGCCGACGTGGCCGACGATGGGGGCCAGGATGCCGCTCTCCTGGATGTCGCGCTTGGTCTCCAGGATGCACTCGGCCAGGCGGCTGATCGGCACGCAGACGTCGGTCGCCCAGCCCTCCGAGCCGGGTTTCAGCGCCTTGGCCGCCCAATAGGCGTCGTGGCGCGCCTGCCAGAGGGCGGTGCGCTCCTCCTGCCGGGTCGCCCACTGGAAGCCGGAGCCGCCGAACTCCTCGGCCAGCGCACCGACCGTCTCGGCCTGCTCGGCGACGCCGGCCTTGGTGCCGTGGAACTCGAAGAACAGGGTCGGCTTTTCCGGGTAGCTCAGCTTCGAGTAGGCGTTGCAGGCCTTCACCTGCACCTCGTCCAGCAGCTCGATGCGCGCCACCGGCACGCCGGTCTGGATGGTGGCGATCGCCGTGTTGACCGCCCCCTCCAGGTCGGCGAAGTGGCAGATCGCCGCCGAGGTCGCCTCGGGCACGCCGTAGAGGCGAAGCTGCACCTCTGTGATGACGCCCAGCGTACCCTCCGAGCCGACGAACAGGCGCGTCAGGTCGTAGCCGGCCGAGGACTTGCGCGCCCGCCCGCCGGTCCTGACGATCCGCCCGTCGGCGGTGACCACCGTCAGCCCCAGCACGTTCTCGCGCATGGTGCCGTAGCGCACGGCGTTGGTGCCGCTCGCCCGCGTCGCCGCCATGCCGCCCAGCGAGGCGTCGGCGCCCGGGTCGATCGGGAAGAACAGGCCGGTGTCGCGCAGGTACTCGTTCAGGGTCTTGCGGGTGACGCCGGCCTGCACGCGGCAGTCCAGGTCCTCCTGGTTGACCTCCAGGATCGCGGTCATGCGGGAGACGTCGATGCAGATGCCGCCCCGCAGCGCCGCGATGTGGCCCTCCAGCGAGGTGCCGGTGCCGAAGGGGACGACGGGCGTCTTGTGGCGGGCGCAGATGCGCACGATTTCCGCCACCTCGTCGGTCGTCTCGGCGAAGGCGACCGCGTCCGGCGGCATGCCCTCGTGATAGCTGACGTCCTTGCCGTGCTGCTCGCGCACGGCCGCGGCGGTGGAGAGGCGCTCGCCCAGCAGGGCTTCGAGCTCGGCGATGGCCGGCGCGGGATCGACGCGCGGCTGGTCGAAGTGGCTTTCGGCGACGCTCATGGCACGGGTCTTTTGCCTGTGGTCCGCTTATGGTTCCGGGTCACGCTACCGCAATATGGGGCCGCGGCCCAGGCCGCGTAACCGGTGGTCCAGGAGTGCGCGCATGACCGATAATCCGACGATCCGCCGCCTGCGCGCCCGCCCGGCGCTGGTGCCGATGGCGATGCCCCTGGTCACGGCCGGCGGCGCGGTCGAGCGGGCGCCGCTGGTGCTGATCGACCTGGAGACGGACGCTGGCGTCACCGGCCAGGCCTACGTCTTCACCTACACACCGGCCGCGCTGGCGGCGACGGCCCGCCAGGTCGAGGATCTCACGCCGCTGGTGGCGGGTGAGGCGGTGGCGCCTCTGGCGCTCGCGCGCAAGATGTCGGCCGCCTTCCGCCTGCTCGGCCGGCCGGGCCTGGTCGGCCTGGCGCTGGCCGGCCTCGACATCGCCGCCTGGGACGCGCTGGCCAAGGCGCAAGGGCTGCCGCTCTACCGCCTGCTGGGGGCGCAGGCCCGCGACCTGCCGGCCTACAACAGCAAGGGCCTGGGCATGATCGGCGCCGCCAAGGCCGGCCCCGAGGCGGCGGCCCTGCTGGCCGAGGGCTTCGCGGCGGTCAAGCTGCGCCTCGGCTACCCGTCGGCCGCCGAAGACCTGGGGGTGATCGACGCGGTGCGCAGCGAGATCGGCGCCGAACCGCGCCTCTTCGTCGACTACAACCAGACCCTGACCCTGGCCGAGGCCAAGCGGCGCGTGCCGTATCTGCAGGACTTCGACCTGGAATGGGTCGAGGAACCGCTGCCCTGGGACGACTATGCCGGGCATGCCGCCGTCGCGGCCGAGACCAGCGTGCCGATCCAGCTCGGCGAGAACTGCTGGGGCGCGGCCGACATGGCCAAGGCGCTGGAGGCCGGGCTGGACGCGGTCTTCATGCCCGACGCAGTGAAGATCGGCGGCGTCACCGGCTGGCTGCAGAGCGCCGGCCTGGCGGCGGCGCACGGCGTGCAGCTCTCCAGCCACCTGTTTCCCGAGGTCTCCAGCCACCTGCTCTGCGCGACGCCGACGGCGCACTGGCTGGAGTACGTCGACTGGGCCGCCCCGATCCTCGCCGAACCCTTCGCGGTGCGCGACGGGCGGGCGCGGCCGAGCGAAGCGCCGGGCGCCGGCATCGCCTGGGACGAGGCGGCCGTCGCCCGCTACGCTGCAGACGTTTAGACGTAGAGCATCTTGCGGGTCATGCCGCCGTCGAGCACCAGCTCGGCGCCGGTGACGAGGCCGGCGGCGTCCGATCGCCCATCGCCGAGCCAACGGCGACTTGCTCAGCCGCGTTCGCCCGTCCGCTTGGGCGCCAGCTTGGTGATGTGGCCCATCTTGCGGCCGGGCTTGACCTCGGCCTTGCCGTAGAGGTGCAGGCGGGCGCCCGGCTCGGCCAGGATCTCCTCCCAGCGTTGGGCCTCCTCGCCCAGCAGGTTCTTCATCACGGCGTCGGAGTGGCGCTCGGTCGAGCCGAGCGGCAGGCCGCAGGCGGCGCGAATCTGCTGCTCGAACTGGCTGGCGGCGCAGGCGTCGATGGTCCAGTGGCCGGAGTTGTGCGGACGTGGCGCCAGCTCGTTGACCAGGATGCGGCCCTCGTGGTCGAGGAACATTTCCACCGCGATCACCCCGACCAACTCCAGCGCCTCGGCCAGGCGGCGGGCGTAGCCCTCGGCGCGGTCCGCGGTGTCCTGTGGGATGCGCGCCGGCGCGATGGTCTGGTCCAAGATGCCGGCGCGGTGCTGGTTTTCCACCGGTACGTAGCTGGCGAGCTGGCCGTCCAGGCCGCGGGCGACGACGACCGACACCTCCATACGGAAGTCGACGAAGGCCTCCAGGATGCCGACCGGATCGGGGGCGTGCGCGGCGATGGTCGCCCAGGCCCGCTCCGCCTCGGTCTCGCTGCGCACGACGGTCTGCCCCTTGCCGTCATAGCCGAACTCCGTGGTCTTCAGCACCGCCGGCGCGCCCAGGTCTCGCAGCGCCCGGCGCACGGCATCGGGACCGGCCACCTCGGCATAGCGTGTCGTCGGGATGCCCGCTGCGGTCACGAAATCCTTCTCGCGCAGCCGGTTCTGGCAGAGGTGTAGCACCTCTGGTCCCGGCCGCACCGGCCGCCGCTCGGCCAAGAAGGCGGCGGTGGCCGCCGGCACGTTCTCGAACTCCAGCGTCACGGTGTCGACGGCCGCAGCGAAGGCCTCCAGCGCGGCCGCGTCGTCGTAGGCAGCGACGGTCGACAGGTTGGTGACCTGGTGCGCCGGCCCGTCCGGCGTCGGCCCGAAGACGTGCACGCGGTAGCCCAGGCGCGCCGCGGCCAGCGCCGCCATGCGGCCGAGCTGGCCGTCGCCCAGCATGCCGACCACCGAGCCCGGCGGCAGCGGTGCCTCAGCCATCGCTCGGCTCCTCGGCGACGCCGGCCGTCTGCTCGGCGCGGAAGGCATCGAGGGCGGCGGCCACTTCCGGGTCGCCCAGCGCCACCACCGCGGCGGCGAGCAGCGCCGCGTTCTTGGCGCCCGAGGTGCCGATGGCCAGCGTACCGACCGGGATGCCGCCGGGCATCTGCACGATCGACAGCAGGGAATCCAGCCCTTTCAGCGCCTTGCTCTCGATCGGCACGCCGAATACCGGCAGCGCGGTGTTGGCGGCGACCATGCCGGGCAGGTGCGCAGCGCCCCCGGCACCGGCGACGATCACCTGCAGGCCGCGGGGCCGCGCGGCCTGGGCGTAGTCGCGCAGCCGCTCGGGCGTGCGGTGCGCCGAGACGATCTTCGCCTCGTGCGGCACGCCGAGCCGCTGCAGCATCTCCGCCGCATGTCGCATCGTCGGCCAGTCCGACTGGCTGCCCATGATGATCCCGACCGCCGGGGTCCGCTCCGCCATGCCGAGTCCTTCGTGTCAGCGCGAAAGGCCGCGATTATTCGCAGGCCGCAGGCCGCGGGCAAGCGCAGTGGCCGTCACCCGACAGCGAAAGGCGCGGCCGTCCAGATCTGAACCAAGTCTTTACCATTCGCGGCCTAACGTTACGCCGTGGTTCGGGATCGAGTCGGCCGGCCCGGTTCCGTATGATTGGCACAGTCGAGCGGCAGGTCGTATGAAGATCAGCAACACCCCGGGTCCGCGCGGCCTGGCCAGGACGGGCGCCTCCGGGGGCGTGACCGGCATGGCGGGGGCACGTCCGACCGGCGCCGCGGGAAGTACGAGCGGACCTGCCGACGTCGCCTCCATCCTGGGTCTGGCTGAGAGCGAGCTGACGCCGAAGGTCAAGGCGGCGCTCGACCAGTTGATCGGCGAGGTGGCGCGCCTGCGCGAGGAGCTGGACCGCGCCAAGCGCCGCGTCACGCACCTGGAGGAGCTGGCCGACCAGGACGCGCTGGTGCCGATCGCCAACCGTCGCGCCTTCGTGCGCGAGCTGACCCGACTGATCGCCTTCGCCGAGCGCTACGACGCGCCGGGCGCCGTGATCTACTTCGACGTCAACGGCATGAAGCAGATCAACGACCGTTTCGGCCATGCCGCCGGCGATGCCGCCCTGCGCCACGTGGCCGAGGTGCTGTTGCGCAGCACCCGCAGCTCCGACGTCGTCGGCCGGCTGGGCGGCGACGAGTTCGGCGTCATCCTGGCGCAGATCCCGGAAAGCGTGGCCGGCGAGAAAGCGCAACAGCTCGCCGACGCCATCGTCGCCGATCCCTGCGACTGGCAGGGCCAAGAACTCGAGGTCGGCGTTTCCTATGGCGTCTACGCCTTCTCCGGCAAGGAACAAGTGGACGACGCGCTCTCGGCGGCCGACGCCAAGATGTACGAGCACAAGCGCGGGCGCACCGCCGTCGCCGGCGAGTAGGCGGCCGCGCCGCCCTGCGCCACGGTCTCAGGCGATGATGTCGGGCAGCAGCAGCGCCTCGATCCGCAGGATCTCGTCCTTCAGTGCCAGCTTGCGCTTTTTCAGGCGCTGCACCTTGAGCTGATCGAAGGGGGCGTTCTCGGTGACCCGGGCAATGACGTCGTCCAGGTCGCGGTGCTCGCACTTCAGGTCTTCGAGCTGCTGCTTGAGCCGCTCGCGCTCGGCCTCGCTGAGCCGCATGGGCGGGTTCCGTTCCGCTAAAGCATTCTTCGACCAGCCACCATAGCATGCCCTGTCCGCCGACACAGGCTTGTCGCGCGGCCCCGAAATCCCCCAGAGTCGCCGCGGCGCAACAGGCGGCGCAACAGGGGGGCTGCGAGCCGAGGCATGAGCCAGATACGACGGATCGGACTGCTGACCAGCGGCGGCGATTGCGCCGGACTGAACGCCGTGATCCGCGCGGTCGTTCAGCGCGCCACCTACGGCTACGGCTGGCAGGTGGTCGGCATCCACAAGGGCACGGCCGGACTGTTGACCCGGCCGTTGGAGGCCCAGGTGCTCGACCTCGGGCAGTTCACCGGCGGCCTGCTGCGCATGGCCGGCACGGTGCTGGGCACCACCAACAAGGGCGATCCTTTCGCCTATCCGATGCCCGACGGCAGCAGGCTCGACCGCTCGCAGGAGATCATCGAGGGCTTCCGCGAGCTGGAGCTGGACGCGGTGATCGGCATCGGCGGCGACGGCTCGCTCGCCATCCTGCGCCGCCTGGCGCAGCAGGGGAACATTCCGCTGGTCGGGATTCCCAAGACCATCGACAACGACCTGGGCGACACCGAGGTCGCCATCGGCCACGACACTGCGGTCGAGGTCGCCACCGAGGCGCTGGACCACCTGCAGCCGACGGCGGCCAGCCACGACCGGGTGATGGTGTTGGAGGTGATGGGCCGCGACGCCGGCCACATCGCGCTGTCCGCCGGCATCGCCGGCGGCGCCGACGTCATCCTGATCCCCGAGATCGCCTACGACGTCGAGGCGATCGCCCGGAAGATCGACGCACTGCGCCGGCAGGGCCGCAACTTCGCCCTGGTGATCGTCGCCGAGGCGGTGCAGACCGAGGACGGCGAGCCGGTCGGCGAGGTCAAGGCCAGCGGCGGCGTAAACTACGGCGGCATCGGCCACTACATCGGCCGGCGCATCGCCGAGGCGACGGGCGCCGAGACGCGGGTGACCGTGCTCGGCCACATCCAGCGCGGCGGCACGCCGACGCCGCGCGACCGCCTGATGGCCTGCAGCTTCGGGGTGCACGCCGTCGACCTGATCGCCGAGGGCCGCTACGACCGCATGGTCGCCTGGTCGGGACGCCGCGTCATCGACGTGCCGATCGCCGACGCCATCCGCGCCTACCACGCGGTGGAGGTGGACGGCGCCCTGGTGCGCACCGCCCGCGGGCTCGGCATCTCCTTCGGCGACGCGTGAGCATCCCATGTCCGAGGCTTCGCCCTTCTGGCGCTTCTCCCTGGCGGTCTATTCCCGGCCGGAGGTGCCGCCCGCCTGCCTGACCTTGCAAGACATGCACGGGCTGGACGTCAACCTGCTGCTCTTCGCCTGTTTTTCCGGGACTTGCGGTCGGGTCTTGACCGGCCAGGACCTCGAGATCCTGGAGGCTGCCGCTGCGCCCTGGCATGCGCAGGTGGTGCGTCCCCTGCGCGGTGCGCGAACCTGGATGAAGGCCCAGTCGATGAGCGAGGCGGAAGGATCTTTGCGCGAGACGATCAAGGCGCTGGAACTGGAGGCGGAGCGGATCGAACAGGAAAAGCTCTGGGCCGCCCTGCCGCTGACGGAGGGCCGCCCCGACCGAACGGCGGTGATGCAGAACCTCAGCTTGCTGGTGCTCGACCGCGCCGACCTCGCCGGCGGCGCCGACGTCGCGGCGTTGGAGACTCTGACCGCGGCGAGCCTGGCCGTGGCCGAGGTTCACGCCTTCTGACGGCGTTTCTGCGTTCGCTTGGTCGCTCGCACGACCTTGCCATCGTCGTCCGCTTCGCCCCAGCGCTGGACCAGCGGCGCTTCCAGATCGAAGAGGTCGAGGACGCGGCCGACCGATTGGTTGACCAGGTCGTCGAGGCTCTGCGGGTTGGCGTAGAAGGCCGGCACCGGCGGGGCGATCACCGCGCCCATCTCCGACAGCGCCAAGGCGTTGCGCAGGTGGCCGCTGTGCAGCGGCGTCTCGCGCAGCATCAGCACCAGACGCCGGCGCTCCTTGAGGGTTACGTCGGCGGCGCGGGTCAGCAGGGTCGAGGTGGCGCCCGAGGCGATCTCCGACATGGAGCGCACCGAGCAGGGCGCGACGATCATCCCCAGCGTCCTGAACGAGCCGCTGGAGATCGCCGCGCCGATGTCCTCGATCCGGTAGACCACGTCGGCCAGATCCTGCACCTCGCGCACCTTCAGGTCCGTCTCGTAGGCCAGGGTGATCTCGGCCGACTTGCTCATCACCAGGTGCGACTCGACCGGCAGCGCCTTCAGGGCCTCCAGCAGACGGATGCCGTAGATCACGCCGCTGGCGCCGCTGATGCCGACGACCAGGCGCGGGGCGGTCTTTCTGCGTCGCTCGGGCAGTCTGGACACGGGCGGCTCGGCTCCCAACGTAGAGTGAAGGCTGGCAAACGGCTTAGCCCCTGCGAAATGGGGTTGCGCGAAGAATCGCCAAGGTCACGGCCGCGCAGCCGGTGCCGATCGGCCTTGGCAACGACGGAATCGAGGCGTAGCATATTTCCCATAACTATCCATAGGAGACGAGGCATGTCGGTGTTCGACCGGATCGAGTCCCTTCGTTCGCAGCACGCACTGCTCGACGAGGCCATCCGAGAAGAGACCCATCGACCCCACCCCGACGAACTCCGCATTCACGAACTCAAGCGCGAAAAGCTCAGGCTCAAGGACGAGATCGCCGCCATGACGGCCACCGTGCCGCAGCCGGCGGAAGAACTCCGCGCCTGAGGCTCCCGACGGCCGGCCGCTGAGACCAGCGCGCCGGCCGCGCTTGTCTCGGGACGCCTTTACATCCGGGTTTACATCCGGGGCCAGGCTCAAGCCCCTTCCGGCCCGGGCCGCAGCGCGCAGCCCGCAAACTCCATACGCGCGGCTTCGCGTCCGAACACGAGGAATCGCTAGGCCTCCAGCAATGGCGTTGTGTTGGTTCTCGCCGAAGGTCGAGAAGCGCGCCAGCGCGATCGAGGGCCGCGGACTCTTCGCGCGGGCCGACATCGCCGCCTTCGAGCCGGTGGCGGTGAAGGGCGGGCATGTTATGACCCGCGCCGAGCGGGACTTGGTGGCCGAGACGCTGGGGCCGGCCGAGATCCAGATCGCCGAGCATCTCTTCATCGGGCCGCTGACGCCCGAGGAACGCGAGGCCAGCATGCTCCACCTCAACCATTCTTGCGACCCCAACGTCGGCATCCAGGGCCAGATCGTCTTCGTCGCCATGCGCGCCATCGCGGTGGGCGAGGAGTTGACCTTCGACTATGCCACCGGCGACGACGACGATTGGACGATGGACTGCCGCTGCGGCACGGCCGCTTGCCGCGGCACCGTCACCGGCCGGGACTGGCGCAAACCGGAAATCCAGAAGAAGTATGCCGGCTGGTTCGCGGCGTATCTGCGGGGCAGGATTCGAGCGAACGGCTGAACTCCGTTGCCGGCGGCGTTACCGGGCGAAGCCGAGTGCCGGCAGTTGCCTGATGGGGAAATCGGGCGCGTCTTGTTCCTCCCTGCAGTTGTGCTATCAAGGCGCGAGTGGAAACGTGTCCAAGGCTGGCAGGGATGTCACAGGGGCAGCATCGGCCTGCGGCCCAGCCGGTGCGTCGCACAGGGGCGTCCGAGGTCGCTGGCGGACGCCCGCTACTGCGACGGATCGGCTTCGGCTGGCGGAAGTTCCGCTGGGTCTTCTTCGCCTACTTCGCCATGTGCGGGCTCTTCGTCGTCTCGTCGGCAGAGGTCTGGCCGCAGGACACCGGCTGGTTCGCCCAGTACTTCACCAGCGATTTCGCCGCCTCCTTCCGCGCCTCCCTGCTGCAGGACCTGATCTTCTTCGGCGGGCTCGGCTTCGTCGTCTTCCTGTTGACCCTGCGTAACCCGGCCCAGGACGTCCTGGCCCAGCGCGTCGCCTACATCTACGCCAATCCCGGCGCTTCGGACGAGGCCATCCACTTCAACAAGGAGTCGATCGAGCAACTGGCCCTGACCATCAAGCGGGCCGACATCGGCATTGCGATCCTTGAGGCCTACGAGCCGAAGTCCGCGAAGGAGCCGCTTCTGAAGGTCGAGATCTGGTACAAGATCGACCTGCAGAACCTCTTCGCCAATTTGCCCTTCAAGGACGCCTTCGTGCCGATCTCGATCGTCGTCGACAAGGTCGATCTGACGGCGGGCCTGCCGGCCGGCGACGTGATGATGGTGCGCATCACCGAACCCGGCGATTCGCGTCCGATCGACAAAGCCCATCTTTGCGGGCCCCTGCAGGCGGGGGAGAAGACCGTGCGCGGCATGGAACTGGAGGTGCCGGCGGAAGGCAGCGTCTTCTACGAGGTGCGCTACTGGGTCTACGTGGCGGCGGACGAGCCCTACGCGGTCGACCTCAACCGCTTCGCGACCAGATGCGCGGTGGAGGTGGAGAACAGGACGAATCGGGAGGTCACGCTGTACGCCGTCGAAAAGAAGGTGGTTCAGCCGGGCCGAGAGGACAGCAAGGTCTTGCACGGAGAGGTCCGCCTGGCGCCGAACACGCACGGCAGGAAGGGGGGCGGCTCCAGCGAGACCCTGTTCGACGGGGCCTTGCGGCCGACCGAGAGAATCGAGTTCTGCTGGACGCCGCCGAAAGAGTCGTCTTCAGCCGATCCGCAACCCGAGCAGGGTCGAGCCTAAGCTTCCCTTAACCGTTTCCGGCCATTACTGTCGGAGAAGGGGCGGCTAGACTTGCTGCGTCGGCGCGAAATCCGCATCTCCCGCTTGACGCCGCTTCGCCCCGGACGTACTTCTTGGGTCGCGCTGACCGGGCATCGTCCGGCAGGGCGACGCGGCGCTCGGACGCTGCGGCTGCATGGTTTCTCGGAGGACGAGATGGCAAAGGGCGGATTCACCGGTCGTGCGCTGGGCGGCTTTACGGGCCGGCTTCCGCATCGTGACCATGCGCGCCTTTGTCTGGGCGGCTTCACCGGCTGAACCGCCGGATCGGCGATGCCGTGAGGCTGCGCCGAGACCTTCCCGAAATCGAGCCTGGACGGTCGTCGTTTCGGCGGCAGATTCGTCGCGCGATCACTCCGCCGCCTTCGCCTGGTCCCTCAGCACGAACTTCTGAATCTTGCCCGTCGAAGTCTTCGGCAGCTCTCCGAACATCACGTGGCGCGGACACTTGTAGTGCGCCAGGTTCTCGCGGCAGAAGGCGATCAACTCTTCGGCCGTGGCCTCTGCGTCGGGCTTGAGTTCGACGAAGGCGCAGGGCGTCTCGCCCCACCTCTCGTCCGGCTTGGCGACCACGGCCACGGCGGCGACCGCCGGGTGGCGGTAGAGCGCGTTCTCGACCTCGATGGACGAGATGTTCTCGCCGCCGGAGATGATGATGTCCTTCGAGCGGTCCTTGAGCTGGACGTAGCCGTCGGGGTGGGTGACGCCGAGGTCGCCGGTGTGGAACCAGCCGCCGGCGAGCGCCTGTTCGGTGGCGCTCGGATTCTTCAGGTAGCCTTTCATGACGATGTTGCCGCGCATGAAGACCTCGCCCAGGCTCTCGCCGTCCCATGGCAGCGGCTCCATCGTCTCCGGGTCGGCCACCATCAGGCCCTCGAGCACTGGGTAGGCGACGCCCTGGCGCGACTTCAGCTCGGCCTGCTCCTCGATCGGCCGGTCGTTCCAGGTCTCGTGCCAGGCGCAGACCACGGCCGGGCCGTAGACCTCGGTCAGGCCGTAGACGTGGGTGACCTCGAAGCCCTCCTGCTGCATGGCCGCCAGCACGCTGGCCGGCGGCGGGGCTGCGGCGGTCATCATCTGCACCGGGCCGGGCAGGGGGCGCTTCTGCTCCGGTGTGGCGTTCAGGATCATCTGCATGACGATCGGCGCGCCGCAGAGGTGGGTGACGCCCTCGCGCGCGATCGCCTCGTAGATCGCCGCCGCCTCGACCCGGCGCAGGCAGACGTGGGTGCCGGCCAGCGCGGTGATCGTCCAGGGAAAGCACCAGCCGTTGCAGTGGAACATCGGCAGGGTCCAGAGGTAGACCGGGTGACCCTTGATCCCCCAGGTCATGACGTTGCCGATGGCGTTCAGGTAGGCGCCGCGGTGATGGTAGACGACGCCCTTGGGATTGCCGGTGGTGCCGCTGGTGTAGTTGAGCGAGATCGCCTCCCACTCGTCGTCCGGCCGCCGGCCGCGGAAGTCGGGCGCGCCCTCGGCCAGGAACTCCTCGTACTCCAGCGCGCCCAAGCGCGTCCCGCCGGGGCCCTGCGGGTCGTCGACGTCGATCACCAGGATCTTCCGGCCGAGCCGCTTCAGCGCCTGGTCGATCACCGCATGGAACTCGGTGTCGGTGATCAGGACCTTGGCCTCGCCGTGATCCAGGATGTAGGCGATGGTCTCCGCATCCAGCCGCACGTTGAGCGCGTTCAGCACGGCGCCGGTCATCGGCACGCCCTGGTGCGCCTCCCACATCGGCGGCGTGTTGGGGCACATCACCGCCACCGTGTCGCCGGGGCCGACGCCTCGCTCCACAAGGGCCGAGGCCAGGCGGCGGCAGCGCTCGGCCGCCTCGCGCCAGGTGAAGCGCTGTTGCCCGTGCACCACCGCCGGCCGTTCGGGGAAGACGGCCGCGGCGCGCTCCAGGAAGCTCAGCGGCGTCAGCGGCACGTAGTTGGCCGGCGTGCGGTCCAGATCCGTCTCGAAGGGGTTGTGTGCGGCCATTTCCCGTTCCTCCTGCCCGGTCCCTCCCATACACCAGCGGGCCGCCTCTCGCCAATTCCGTCACGCCGCGCGCGACCCGCCGTCTGAATCGTGTCGGGTCGTCCTTGGCGAAGGAAGGAGCAAGGCTGATGGACGCCACGGTCAACACCCTGGTCCTGCTGGCGCTCTTGCGGGCGATCCAGGACGAAGCCAGGAAGGCGGAGCAGGAGGGCCGACGCGCGGTCGTCCCGCAAGTCACCTGACGCAAGCCTGGGCAGAACGCGCTATCCTGCCGATCGCGTGAGGGTGGACGCGAGGCGAGGATGCGGCGATCGAGGGACATCGCGGGTGCGGCGGCGCTCTGCGGCCTGCTTTTCCTGCTGTGGCTGGCGGCGCCGGCCGCGGCGCTGGAGATCGATTGCGAGCGTCCGCAGGTCCAGTGGTCGGCAACCCGGCCGCCGGTCAATCTGACCCACATCTTCTGCGGCGAGATCAACAGCCGCGGGCGGCCGACGGGCTTCCACGCCCGCCCCGGCGGCCGCGAGCCGCCGAACGCCCGCGTCGTCGAGATCGAGGACGGCCCGAATGCGCTCGGCGTCTACACCGCGCGGGTCGCGGTGCGCCGGCCGGCCAGCGGCTGGCAGGCGGCCGACGAGAAGTTCTCGAGCTTCTTCCCCGATACGATGACGCCGGCCGAGGTGCTGGCCGTCATCCTGGCCGCCTATCGCGACTCCGCGGACACGCGCGACAAGTGGCGCGGCGAGTCGGGCCGGGGCTTCGAGGTCGAGGGCTGGCTGCTACCCGACGCGCATCCCCAGGCCGGGCGAATCAACACTGCTTGGCCGGTCTACGTCGAAGGGGCGCGGGAATGAGCGAAGGCGGGGCGCCGGGGCGCGATCCGAGGGTGGCGACGCAGCCGCCCTGGCTGTCGCCGCCGCCCGAACTGCCGTTGCGGATCCTGCCGCCGCCGGCGCCCGGACGCCTGCCGCGGCTGCAGGCCGAGCCGGGCTACGAGGCCTTGGCCGGCTTCCTGGAAAGCGACCTGCAGGGCGGTCTCGCCGGGATCGACCGGGTGCTGGCGCAGCTCGACCGCGTGGCGGCCGGCGGCGTCGCCGGCTATCAGCGCGACGGCAACGCCTTCAGCCTGCGGCTGATGCGGCCCGTCGCCCTGATCCGCGCCCGGTCGGAGGGCGGGCCGTCGGACTGCCGGATCGATCTGCCGCTGCTGCGCCGCGTGCTCTGTGCCTGGCGCGCCGCCCTGGCGGGCTAGGCTGACTCGACATTCAGCGCATCCAGAGCATGGCGGCGGCGATCTGCAGGAAGCTGAGAAAGTGGACGGCGCGTCGGTCGAAGCGCGTGGCGATGCGGCGGAAGTGCTTGAGTTTGTTGAAGCGTCGCTCGACCGTGTTTCTCATCTTATAGGCTTCTGCGTCATAGGCGATGAGCCGCTTTCGGGTCGGATTGCAGGGGATCACCGTCTCGGCGCCGAGGTCTGCGGCCAGTGCCCTTCTGCGACCAGTGCCCTTCTGCGACCAGTGCCCTTCTGCGACCAGTGCCCTGATGGCGTTGGAGTCGTAGGCCTTGTCGGCCAGGACGCGGCGCGTCGCCGCGCTGGCCGGGGGTGAGGATCAGCTTGAGCGGCCGGCCCAGGGCGTCGACGGCCATGTGGATCTTGGTGGTCAGTCCGCCGCGCGAACGCCCCAGAGCCTGGTCCCCCCTTTTTGGCCGCCGCCCTTGCCGGTGGCCGCCTGCTGGTGTGCGCGCACAAGACTGGAATCAAGACTGATATAGGCGTTGTCCGGATCGCGGATCAGATGCGCGAACACGCGCTCCCACACGCCCGCCCTGGCCCAGCGAGTGAAGCGCTTGTGCACCGTCTTCCACTTGCCGTAACGCTCGGGCAGGTCATGCCAGTGCGCCCCGGATCGCAAGACCCAGAGCACCCCGTTCACAAAGGTCAGATTGTCCGCGCCCGACCGCCCCGGATCGCCCGGCTTGCCGGGCAGCAAATCCTTGATCCGCTCCCATTGTTCAGGGCTCAGCTCGTAACGCTTGGGTCGGGACATCCAAGGGCTCCAGACAAACGAATCTGGAGCCCTGTGAATCACACCTCGCCCACCCTCGTGAATCCCTGAATGTCGATTCAGCCTAGGCCACGCCTGCGGCACAAACGCGCAGCCGCCCGGTGTAGTCGTTTCCGTCGAGGGCGCACCGGTTGTGCCTCTTGTAACGCATCCGTCACACTCGCCGCTTGGCAAGGCGAGGGACGGAGCGATGAAGGAGATCGTCGCGGCGCTGCTGCTCTGGGCCGGCCAGGCGACCGGCTACCCGGCCCTGGAGCAGGCGCCGCAGGTGGAACGCGCCTCGGCAGCAGACTTGAACGCCGTCTTCGCCGCCGGCGGGGCCTCGGCGGCCGGGCGGCAGGTGGCGGCGCTCTACGAGCCGGCGCGCCACGTCATCTCGATCGACGAGACGCTCGACCTCGGCAGCCCCCTGGGGCGCAGCTACCTGGTGCACGAACTGGTGCACGCCCTGCAGTTCGCCGCCGGTCGCCCGGCCGAGGTGCGCTGCTTCGGCCTGCTGGAGGCGGAGGCCTACCGCACCCAGGCGCGCTACCTGAAGGACGCGGGCCGCCAGGCGGACGCCAACCTGCATACCATCCTCGGCCTGATGCAGGCCGGCTGCGCCTGGCCGCAGTAAGGCCGGACCAAGCAGGCGGTCAGGCGGCCAGCCGGCGCCGCGCCTCCTCCAGCAGGGCCGCGCGGTCCGGCGCGAAGTCGCGGGCGATCCACCAGTCTTCCAGTTCGTCCAGCAGGGCGCCCAACGCCGGCCCCTTGGCGGCGCCCAGCGCCAGCAGGTCGCGCCCCTTCAGCGGGAAGGCCCGCGGGTCCCAGGCCGCCACCACCGCCAGGGCCGCGTCCAGCCCGGAGTACTCGCCGCGGCGGGCGGCGCTCAGGCGCAGCAGGTCGGCGACCGCGGCCTTGCCGAGCCGGTAGCAGGCGCGGCGCAGGGCCTCCGGCGGCAGCTTGGCGGCAACCGGCAACGGCGGGTCGGTCAGCAGCTCCAGGCGCGCGCGCTCGGCGTTCGACAGGCGCAGGCGCTCGGCGATGGCGTCGGCGCCGCGCCGGTCGGTCTCCACCAGTGCGGCCAGGCGCAGCAGGGCATCCGGCGGACCCGGCTCCAGCCGCAGCAGGCGCGCGAGCGGCGCGGTCGAGCCTTCCTCCGGCAGCTCCTCTTCCAGGATGCGGTGCGCGATCATGATGTCCAGCGTGGGCACCGGATCGGGCGCCTCCAGCAGGCGCAGCAGCTCGGCGCGCACCCGTTCCTGCGACAGCCGGATCAGGTGCGGCGCGGCGGCGACGGCGGCCCGCAGGCCCTCCGGGTCCGGCGCGCCGCGGCCGTAGTGGGCATGGAAGCGGAAGAAGCGCAGCAGGCGCAGATAGTCCTCGGCGATGCGCCGGGCGGCGTCGCCGACGAAGCGCACCCGGCCGGCACGCAGGTCGGCCAGGCCGCCGAAGTAGTCGTAGACGGCGCCCGCAGCGTCGCAGGACAGCGCGTTCATGGTGAAGTCGCGGCGCGCTGCGTCGGCGCGCCAGTCGGCGGTGAAGGCGACCGTGGCGTGGCGCCCGAAGGTCTCGACGTCCTCGCGCAGGGTGGTGATCTCGTAGGGCCGATGCTCCGCCACGGCGGTGACGGTGCCGTGCTTCAGGCCGGTCGCCACCGCCTTCAGCCCGGCGGTCCGCAGCAGCGCCATTACCCGTTCGGGCGCGGCCGGCGTGGCGATGTCGATGTCGCGCACCGGCCGGCCGAGCAGGGCGTCGCGCACGCAGCCGCCGACGAAGCGCGCCTCGGCGCCGCCGGCCGCCAGCGCCGCCAGCACCGCGCGCGTCGGCGCCGCGGTCATCCAGTCCTGGGGTGCGATCTCGCTGGCCGGCCGTTCCATTTCAGGCGCGAGGGTAGTGCAGCCGGCCGCGCCGGGGAAACGTCCTGCGCGGCCGGCTCGGTGGGTTGCGCAGGCTGCACTCGGCTCAGGCGGTCTCGGGTGGCGACCTAGGTGTGAGCTTTCAGCAGGTTGTCCATCCGGACCGAACCGAGGAAGCTGGAATTGCGAGATTTCAGACTCTCCCGGAAGGAGGCCCGGATGAACAGCCATGAGAATGCCCGTTTGACGCCACGCAGTCGAGCCGATCTGGTCCGCCGCGTGCTCGTTCATCGCCAGCCCTTGTGCGATGTCGCCGCCGCCTTTGGCGTCACCTCGAAGACCGTTCGCAAATGGGTCCGACGCTTCCAGGCAGAGGAAGAGCCGGGGCTGCGCGACAGACCCTCCAGGCCGCGCCGACTCAATCAACCGACCTCCAAAGAGGCCATCAGCCGCATCGAGGCGTTGCGCCGGCAACGCTGGACAAGCCGGCGGATCGCCGCCGAGCTCGGCGTCTCGCCGGCCACGGTCAGCCGCGTCCTCAAGCGCTGTGGCCTCAACAAGCTCAAGGCCCTGGAGCCGGCCGAACCGCCCAGGCGCTACGAACGTGCAAGACCCGGCGAGATGATCCACCTCGACATCAAGAAGCTCGGACGCTTCGAGCGCACCGGACACCGCATCACCGGTGACAGGACCGGCCAGTCCAACAGCCGCGGCGTCGGCTGGGAGTTCGTCCACGTCGCCATCGACGACCACTCCCGCATCGCCTTCACCGACACCATGCCCGATGAGAAAAAGGAGAGCGCCATCGCCTTCCTCAAGGCCGCCGTCGGCTACTACCGGCGCCTCGGCATCACCGTTGAGCGCGTCATGACCGACAATGGAAGCTGCTACATATCAAAGGCCTTCGCCAAGGCTTGCCGAAGCCTCGGCCTCAAACACATCCGCACAAGACCCTACACACCCAAAACCAATGGCAAGGCCGAGCGCTTCATCCAGACCGCCCTGCGCGAGTGGGCCTATGCCACAGCCTACGAAACATCAGACCAACGCGCTCAAGACCTGTGCCCCTGGACGCACGCCTACAACTGGCACCGACCACATGCCAGCTTGATGAACAAACCGCCAATCAGCCGACCCGGCTTCGACAGGAACAACCTATTGAGGCTCCACATCTAGATCGCCACGAAGCCGCTGGGTCCGGTCGAGCGCGCGTCGGTGCAAGGGGGGGCGCCCGACTTGCCGTCGCCGTCGTGGGCGACTGTCCGCCCCGCAGACAGGGCCGACGGATCGTCGGCGGAACATGGGCGGCACCGTCGTGCCGACGGCCTCGCTCATCCGAGCGGAGGCGACCCCGGACAAGAAAAATGACGGCGCCGGGGACCGACGCCGTCAAGTTACCGCGAAGCAACCTCTCAGCTAGGGGTGCCGATCCGCCGGACGGGGTGTTCCGCAACTGCCGGGGGGCAGCGGCAGAGTGACGGATCGACGCATTGACCGGGCGGGTCGGGGAACCCGGAGAGCCCGGCCAATCTCGCAGGGGACTTTCGGCGGCTGAGCGGCGCCGAAGCCCGAAACCGGCCGCAAAGCATAAAATGCGCATTGCGTACGCGAAAATGTGGGATATCGAAAGGCGATTGCAACCCTCCCTTATGGGAATGAGGCTGAAAAAATGTCGCACGCGCAATGCGATTTTAGGCAGGAGGCAAGACCCACTCCACGATGAAAAATGAAGAATGCGCTTGAATTCGCCGCGCCGTGCCGCGAGTGTCCCGGACGTCTGCGGGCACCGGGTGCGGCGGTCGTCCGAGCGGACTTCGCCATCAGGCAGACTGCCGACCCGGCCGCCGTTGCGCTGGCCCCGGGCGGCCCTGCGGGAGCCCGGGCCCGATGTCGCTTGCCACCCCGCCGTTGCACGGCCGCTCCTACCTGGCGGGCGCGTTGGGAGCGACCTGGGCGCTGTTCCTCGGCCTCGCTCTGATCATGATCGCCCACGGGCTGCAATCGACGCTGCTCGGCGTGCGCGCCGGTTTGGAGGGCTTCGACGAGACGGTCACCGGCTTCGTCATGGCCGGCTACTACGTCGGCTTCCTGGCCGGGTCCTGGGCGACGCCGCGGATGGTCAAGCGGGTCGGCCACGTGCGCGTGTTCGCGGCCGTCGCCTCGGCCGCCTCTGTCGCGGTCCTGGCGCATTCGCTGCTGGTCGAGCCGATCAGTTGGACGGCGATCCGCATCCTGACCGGGTTCTGCGTGGCGGCGCTGTTCATCGTGGCCGAGTCCTGGCTGAACGACCGCTCGACCAACGAAACTCGCGGCCAGGTCCTGTCGATCTACATGATCGTCGTCATGGTCGGTATGGCCGCCGGGCAGTACCTGCTGCTCTTGTCCGATCCCGGCGGCTTCGAGCTGTTCATCCTGGTTTCGGTGCTGCTGTCGGTTTCGCTGGTGCCGATGCTGCTGTCGGCCAGCCCGGCGCCGACCTTCGAGGCGCCGCGAACCGTCTCGCTTGGCTTTCTCTACACCTCCTCGCCGCTTGCCGTGGTCGGATCGGCGCTGCTGGGGGTCTCGCAGGGCGCGGTGCTCGGCATGAGCGCGGTCTACGCCACGGCCGCCGGCCTAACCGGGGGCGACATCGCGATCTTCGTTTCGGTGATCTTTCTCGGCGGGGTGCTGCTCCAGTTCCCCATCGGTCGCCTGTCGGACCGCTTCGACCGGCGCACGGTAATCACGCTGGTGACGCTGGCGGCGGCCGGCTTCGCCGCGGCTGCCTGGTGGCTCGGCGCCCAAGACCGCTGGCTGCTGTTCGCCGTTACCGGACTGTTCGGCGCCACGTGTATGTCGCTCTATGCCCTGGTGCTCAGCCACGCCAACGACCACCTGCAGCCCGATCAGATGGTCGCCGCCTCCGCCACGCTCTACCTCGTCTATTCCGCGGGCGGTATCCTGGGTCCCCCCTTGGCCGGCGCGGCGATGGGCGCGCTGGGCTCCGGCGGTTTCTTCGCCGTCATCGCCGTCCTGCAGCTGGCGATCGGTCTTTTCGCGCTCTACCGCATGACCAGGAGAGCGGCTGTGCCGCTGGACGAGCAGGGCGAGTTTGTCGCGCTGGCGCAGGGCACGACCACGATCGCCACCGCGATGGCTGCCGACGAGTACATCGAGGCTCAAGCGCACGGCCAGGTCGAAGCGGCACAGGCCGGACCGGGGACGGCGCCGGGCAGTGGGATCGGCGGTTCGGCAGCCTGAGCCTCAGGCGGTGCCGCGCCGCAGGCCGTGCAGCAGGTAGACCGTAGCCGCGACCAGCAGCAGGGCGCCGGCCTGATGCAGGGCGCCCAGCCAGATCGGCACGACCGACAACAAAGCGGCGATACCCAGCCCGAACTGCGCCACGGCGGCGCCGGTGACCAGCGCGAAGCCCCGGCGCGCCGCCGGCGACCGCACGCTGCGCCGCGCCGCTAGCCACAGCAGCACCGCCGCCGCGGCCGTGCTCACGGCCAACAGACGGTGGTTGAACTGCACGGCGGCGATGGTTTCGAACCAGTTCAGCCACAAGGGCTGAAGCTGGGCGTAGCCGGCCGGGATCAGCCGCCCGTCCATCAAGGGGAAGGTGTTGTAGGTGAGCCCGGCGTCGGTGCCGGCGACGAAGCCGCCGGAGACCAGCGTCAGCGCGAGCAGGAGCGAGAAAGCGATCGCCCAGCCGCGCAGCGGCGGACTGGCGGTGGCCGGCGGTGCCGGGCGCAGCAGACTGAGCCCCAGCCAGATCAGGTAGGCATAGATCAGGACGGCGAGCGAGAGGTGCGCCACCAGGCGGTACTGGCTGACGTCGGTGCGCTCGCTGAAAAAGCCGCTGGCCACCATCACCCAGCCCATGAAGCCCTGCAGGGCGCCGAGCGCGAGCGCGACCAGGAGGTAGGGCTTGATCCAAGCCGGCAGGCGCCGGCGCCACCAGAACCAGGCCAGCGGCAGCGCGAAGGCCAGGCCGATCAGCCGGCCCCACTGGCGGTGGATCCACTCCCACCAGAAGATCTGTTGGAACTCCGCCAGAGTCATGCCGCGGTTGATCTGCTGGTATTCAGCCGTGCCGCGGTAGAGCGCCAGCAGACGCTCCCACTCGGCCGTGTCGAGCGGCGGCAGCGCGCCGGAGATCGGCGCCCACTCCATGATCGACAGGCCGGACTCGGTCAGCCGCGTGATGGCGCCGATGACGGCCATCGCGAAGATCAGGGCGGCGACGCCGAACAGCCACAGGGCGACGGCGCGCGACTGAACCTGAGGGTCGGCGACGCTGCGGCCGGCGGCGGCGCGCTCGGAGGTGGTGGCAGGGGTCGAGAGGCTCACGGGAGGCGAAGACCGCAGTGGGAATCGACTGCCGCGCAACCTAGTCGCTCGGTCGAGTGGGGCCAAGCGGCGAAGCGTCGCTCTTCGCCAGCCGCTCCGCAGGGCGCCTGGTCCGTCTCGACGTGGCTCACACGCCATCGCCCTGGCGCGTCGTGCGAAAGACGAGACGCTGCGGCCGGGTCATGGCGCGCGGCCCTTGGCGGTAGGGGAGACACGGGCGATGAGCGACTACGACCGGCGGCTGCGCGAGATGGCCGGCATTCTGCTGGAGATCGGCAAGCGGCTGCGCGGCGAAGCGCCGAGCGCCGAGCTGACCCGTGCCTGCCGCGCGCGGCTGAGGGATTTCGTCGGGGTATACCAGGGGCTTTCGTCGGCCGAGCGCCAGCGGGTCCAGCGCGAGCAGCCACGGCTCGTCGCCTATGCCCTGCAGCTCTACCTGCTGCTGCACCGCGACCCGACCTACGCCGACCCGGACTATGGCCAGGCCGAAGCGGAGCGGGACGCCGGGCGCATCGCCGCCGGTGCCCTGGCGACCCTTTCGGCGGGCGGGTTCGGCCCGCTGCACCTGTCCCCGGCGGTCGAGCCGGCCGAGCGGACGGCGCTGGCGCAGGCGCTGCAGCGGATCGCCGGCCACTTCGCGACCGTCCCAGGCATGCGCGAGGTGCTCGCGGAGGTACAGGCGACCCTGGCGAAGGATCCCGCGACCAGCGCCGTCCCGGTCCTCGTCTGGGAATCCGACGACACCGCGCTCGGCGGCACCAACAAGGTCTACTATTCCCACACCGTGCCGGGGCAGCCGCTGATCGGGGTCATCGTCCTGACCCGCGGCGTGCTGCACGACTTTCCGCCCGGCCAGGAGGCGCTGGCCCTGGTGCTGCAGAACGAGCTGTTCGAGACCGCCTGGACCCTGGCCTTCGACCCGGCGGTGCAGCTCTATTCGAAGTTCGGCGCGATCAGCGCGGCGGTCAGCCACCGCCTGTACCGCGAACTGATCGGCGCGCCGGTCGCGGCAGAGGAGTTGCTGAAAGTCTACGGCGACTACGTGGCCTACTACGACGCCGCCAACTTCGTGCCCGGCGACTTCGCGCACGAGGGCGCACTCAAGACCCTGGTCGAGCGGCTGATCGCCTACGGCACGGCCGGCGCCTGCGGCGATCTGGCCAGCCTGAACGCGACGGTGAAGTAGCCTGCCGCCGCCCCGCCGGTCGGGCGGGACGCCTCAGTGCAGGGTCAGGTAGGCCTCGGCGAAGCGGGTTTCGCCCGGCACGATCAGCTTCTGGCCGGCGACCTTGACGGAATGCAGCGGGCCGTCGAGTTCGCGCTGCCAGAAGTCCAGGAAGCGCCGCAGCTCGGGGTATTCCGGCGCACGGTCGTAGTCCTGCCAGACGAAGGTCTGCAGCAGGCCGGGATGGTCGGGCATGTGGTAGAGGATCTCGGCGGTGGTCAGCCGCAAGTCGTTCAGTTGCTTGAGCAGGTGCACGGCTGCAACTCCCTGTCCCGGTGTCTGCTCGTCCGAACCGGAATCCTGCCGCGCCCGCTGCTCCGCAGGCAACGTAAAACTGCAATGAAATCAGAAAGTTGGCAGCAGGTCGGAGAGACTGCTGCCAGACGCGCGCCGGCTCAGATCGTCTGGTGGCGGGCGCGTGCGGCGCGCTCGATCGCCGCGGCGGGCAGGCGGCCGACGCTCAGGCGGTAGCGCAGCATCTCGAGCAGGCGCGATTCCTCCGGCGTCACCCGGCCGTCGGCGGCGGCGACGTCGCAGGCGATGGCGTAGGCGGTCTCGCGCAGTCGGTCGGGCAGTGCCGCCGCGATGCCGTCCATCGCCTTCTCCAGGCCGTCCTCGTCGCCCAGCAGCTCGGCGCAGTCGCCGGCGACCTGCGCCAGGCGGCTGTGGTCGAAGCTGCGGAAGGCCGGCAGGTAGCGCACCATCTCGCCCATGGTGGCCAGCTCGGAGTCGGTCATGTCTTCGTCGGCGGCCGAGACCAGGACCATGACGTAGATGAGCGCGGCATGAGCATCGACGGTCGCCACCGGGCAGCCTCCTTGCGGATGGGGAAGGGACAAGGCGCCGCAGAGATGCCCACCCCCCTGCCCCCCGTCAAGAGGCGTGGCGCCACGGGCGCCGCCGGCGGTCCGGGGCGTTGCGCGGTTTGGTAGACGAGGCTCATGCCGACGCTCGCCCTCCGTCGCGCCCTCCGTCGTGCTGTCGGTCGCGGCCTCTTTCGCGACCTTTTTCGCGCTGGGGCGCCGCCTGTGCGGGGTGGCGGCGCTGGCCCCTTGCGCTGCGCCCCGCGGGGCACTTGCCGAGAGCGGTGCGCCGGAGCCTCCATCTGTGGTAGGTCGTCTTCATGCGCGTGGTTTCTCGTCTTCGACTGCGGGGTTGGTGTCGACGCGGCGCCGCGGTGGCCCTGGTCGCGGTGGCCCTGGTCGCCGGCCTGGGCTCGCTCGCCCCGCCCGTTGCTCTGCCCCTCGCTCTGCCCCTCGCTCTGCCTCTCGGCACGCCCGCGATGGCCGGTTCGGGGGCAGCCGCCGGGGCGGCGCCGGCGCCGACTGCGCGCGCCGAACGCCCCGCCGAACGCCCCGCCGAACGCCCCGCCGAACGCCCCGCCGAACGCCCCTGGGAGGACCAGGAAGAGCTTCGCGAGCCGCATCACGCGTTCCACGGAGACGCCGCGAAGGCCTACCCGATCGGAGTGGCGCACTATCGCGCGGGCCGCTTCGCCGCCGCCGTCAGCGCTTGGAAGGCGGCCGCCGCGGCGGCCGAGGCCAGGATCGCCGCGGGCGAGATCGAGGATGACTGGGACGCGCGGGTGGCGCGCCGGCCGGCCTTCGAGGTGGCGCTGTCCTACGTGCGCGGCGAGGGGGTCGACCAGGACCTGGTCGCGGCGGCGCGCTGGATCGAGCGGGCGACCACCCATCCGCACGAGCCGGTGCTCAACCAGTGGCCGCTGCTGTTCGAGGCGCTGACGCCGGAGCAGGTGCGCGGGCCCGAGCTGTGGGCCTACTACCTGGACATGCGGCTGTGGCTGCGCGCGGCGCCGATGGCGCGCCACGCGCCGACCGCGGTGGGGGTGGCCGCCGGCGAGCCGGACGCCCTGGTCGACGCCGCGGTGAGCCTGCTGGCGCCGCGCCCGCTGGAGCGCGTGACCTGGTCGGACAGCGTCGCGCGGCTCGACGCCGGCGGCGAACGGGCGCTCGCCTACCTGGAGCGGGCCGCCGCCGCCGGCCATCCGCTGGCGCCGCAGATCCTGGGCTACGTCGCTGTCGCGCGTCAGGGCCGCGGCCTGCGCGGCGGGCCGCTGAGCGGCTACACGCCCTACGCAGAGCGCCTGCGAGACGACCTGGAGGAAGCCTGGCGCCACTTCCAACACGCCCGCGACCTCGGCAACCCGACGGCGGTGCTCGATCTCGGCTGGCTCAGTCTGAGGCCACCGACGACCGACGAACGTTACTATTCGGCGATCCGCTTGGTGCTCCAGGCGATGCCGGACCTCGAGACGCTCGTGATGCGGCGCGCAGCGGAGCCGGATTGGCTCGAGCCGCGGCTCGAAGCTGTTCTCGTCGATGCGGTGTACTACCTGACGGCCGTGTGGCTAGGCCTGGATCCCAAGCAACGCGAACAAGTTCTGGAGTACACCCTGAGAGCCTATCGCTCGCTCGGTATGCCGCTGGTTCGCTATAGCCTCGCTGGCCTGAGTACGTTCGTTGCCAAAGACGGTCCTGGCGCCTTGGCCTGGATTCTCGCGCCGGAGGCGGACGCGCTGGCCCGCAATCCGGAACGCTTCGTCGAGTACATGCGGTACGAGGTTCTTGGTCCGGTCGGCGAGCTGTGGTGGAAGGGGCAGGCGCCGGCAATGATCGAGCGGCCGGACCTGATCGCGCAGACCCTCGACCTCCTGCAAGAGGTGGCGCAGTCGAACGATGTCGCACCCCTCGTTCGGCGCCTTCGCGCCCGCCTAGGACAGTAGCGGCGAACATCCTACCTAGGGCCGCGAGTCGTTATCGGCGGCATCGGTGGCTGGTGCTTGAGATTCAGAAGTGGCCCCCGCTCGTCGTCGAGGTTGGCGCTCTTGCCCTGCGAGCTGGGGCCGGGCAAGCCGAGGATGGCGTCGAGCAGCGGGTAGGCGCCGGCCGCGATCTCGGCGCGCTCGCGCTCCGGCAGATGCTCCTGGAAGGCCTGGGCCTCGGCCTCGCTGAGCCCGTGCAGGGCGAGGGAGGTGCGGTGCCGGTCGATCTCGGCGCCGATGGCCGGGCCGGTCATCGGGCTGCGGTCGAGCAACTCCGGGGCGCGCCGGTAGAGCCCGCCGTCGCGGCCGACGAAGTAGGCGCCGTCGACCAGACCGTCGAGGCCGTGCGCCTGGAAGGTCGCCTGCGCCTTGGGCTCCGCCGGCTCGGCGCGCCGCTCGGCGCCCGGCCGGATTCCCTGGCGCCGATAGAAGGCATCCCAGCCCTCCTCGGTGGTCGGCAGGAAGACCTGCCCCTCGCGGTCGCCCGGCGACAGCCGGCGGCCCTCCCGGTCCGTCCAGCGCCCGTAGGACGGATGGCCGAAATAGGCCTCGGCCGTGATCACCAGCCGCAGACGCTGGTCGTTGCTCAGGCCGTCCTCGGACATCTCGAGCAGCCGCTTGGCCCAGGCCGCGTCGCTCTCGCCCGCCTTGCGCTGGAAGGGGTTTTTCCCATCCTCGGCGCTCCCCTGCTCGGCGAGCGAGGGCGGCAGGGTTGTATCGTGCGGCGAGCGCGGCGCGCCACGGCGCCCCCCCTGCGGTGCCATCTCGGTGGGGTCGCGCCCGGCGCCCGATGGGCGCGTGTCAGGTTCCGGCGCGCCACGACGCACCCCCTGGGGCGCCATCTCGGTGGGGTCGCGGCCGGCACCCGCCGGGGGTGCGGCGGCCGCCCGCGCTGCGGCCTGCGCATCCTCCGCTGTCATCGGGGTCGGCCGCTGGCCGGGGTCGTCGCCGCCAGCGTCCGCATGCTGGCCCGCGGCGCCGGCCTGGGCTTCGGCGGCGAGGCCGCCTGGGCCGGTGCCGGTGTCGGTGCCGGTGCTGGTGCTGGTGCGGGGGGCGGCGAGGCGTTGGAGGCGGGCTTCGGCCTCGGCGGGGTCGGCGGTTCCGGTGAGGCGCCAGCGGAAGTAGGCGCGGGTGGTCTTGTGGCTGTCCGGCCAGACGACCCGGTGGAGGAGCGTATCCTCGGGCCGGGGGGCCAGCTCGGCGTCCGGTGCCGGGAGCGGGCGCAGGGCGGCCTCGACCTGGTCGGGGGCGAGGGCGCGGCCCTCGGGGTCGAGCCACTCCCCCCAGCCGATACGGCCGAAGGGATCGGGCTTGTAGCGGTAGCCCTGGCCGGAGAGATAGGCGTGCACGGCCTGGGCGTCGCCCGGGTCGACCGCCGGGGCGGCCGGGCGGCGCGCGGCGGCCTGCGCGGCGGGGATCTGCGGTGCGGGGATCTGTGCGGGGATCTGTGCGGGGATCTGCGCGGCGGGTTGCGGCGGGAAGGCCGGGCGGGCGGCCAGCGGCGGCAGCTTGCCGGTGACCAGCGCGCTGAGCAGCTGGGCGGGGGTGATCGGCAGCGGCGGGTCTTCCTGGACCGCCGGCTGCGCGCCGGGCCGCTGCCAGGGGTCGGAGGGCCGCGGCGGCTGGGGGGTGGCGGCAGACGCGCTTGCGGCGGCGGAGGTGGCGCCGGCGGGTGTGGCGGTGGAGGCCGCGGCAGTGGAGGCCGCGGACGCCGGGCGGCCGGTCCGGCGCGCGAGGTCGCGGCCCCGCGCCGGCCGCGCGGTCTCGGGTGCGGTCTCGGTCTGGGGCTCGGTTTCGGGCGCAAGGTGGGTGAAGAGGCCGCCCCTGGGCAGGTCGCGGGGCGGACTCCCCGAGAGACTGGCGTTGAGGGCGGCCTCGGTCTCGCCGCCGGGGGTGGCCAGGCCGTCGACCTTCAGCTTGCGGTCCTGCTGGAAGCGCCGGAGGCCCTCGTCGAGGGCCCGGTCCATGGTGCCGTCGAGCGGGACGCCGGCCAAGGGCCGGTAGTAGCCGGCGGCGCCGAGGCTGCGCTTGAGGTCGCGCACGTCACGCGGGTCGCTGCGGCGGCCGTCGCGGACGGCGCCGCGCAGGGACAGGAAACCGTAAGCCGACATGGCGGAACTCCTTCTGTTCGGAAGCGAAGCGGGAAAGGGCCGGGCGCGCACAGCCGGACGGCCGCGCGAGCGGGCACCCGGCGGGGCCACGCGCCAAAGACCGGGCACGAAAAAACCCCGCCGCGGCGGGGGTCTTCTTCGGGGAAAGCGGGGCTCTGGGACGCCGCGTGACGGGATCTGGGCGACGGACCTGGCCGGCGGCGCCCTACCGCGGCGCCCTACCGCCCTGGCGTCAGGCTATCCCAGAGTCAGGACGCACCTGTGGCACGCTCGGGAGTCTCTCTAACAGAACATAACAGGAAATTCAAGCGGGATCTTCGGTGCCGGGCGAGGGCGCCGCGCCGGCATAGGGAACCGGCATAGGGAACAGGTGGGGCCCGGAATAGGTGCAATGTCGCCTGCGCGCTGGACGTGCGGGCGCCGGGCGGCTAGGTGGCGCGTCCCATGGACGCCATCGTCAACATCGTGCTGCCGGTCTTCGCCATCATGGGGGCGGGCTATGCCGTCGGGCGGGCCGGACTGCTCGGCGCGCAGGCCTCGGGCGCGCTCAACGCCTTCGTCTTCTACGTCGCCCTGCCGGCGCTGTTCTTCGGTTCGATGGCGCAGATCGAGGTGTCCCAGGTCTTCTACTGGCCCTTCATCGCGGCCTTCGGCGGCGGGCTGATCGGCACCTTCGGGCTGGCCCTGCTGGTCGCCGTCTTCGTCTTCCCCAACCGCCTGGCGATCCACGCGCTGCACGGCATGTCGGCGGTCTTCTCCAACACCGGCTACATGGGCGTGCCGCTGCTGCTGATCGCCTTCGGCGATGCCGGCCTGCTGCCGGGCATCATCGGCACGGTGATCACCGGCGTGGTGATGATGGCGGCCACCACCGTGCTGATCGAGCTGGACGGCGAGGGCGACGAGACGGCCACCCAGCTCGCGCGCGACGCGCTGCTCGGGGTCGTCCGCTCGCCGCTGCTGCTCTCGGCGGTGGCCGGCCTGCTGTGGTCCTGGGCCGGCCTGCCGGTGCCGACGCCGCTGGCCCGCTTCTGCGACCTGATGGGCTCGACCGCCGGGCCTTGCGCGCTCTTCGCCATGGGGCTCTTCATGGTCGGCAAGCCGCTGACCGCCGGGCTCGGCGAGGTCGGCTGGCTGAGCGTCCTGAAGCTGCTGGTAATGCCGGGCATCACCTACTGGCTGGCCTTCCACGTCATGGAGATGGAGCCGGTCTGGGCGCAGGGCGCGGTGATCCAGGCGGCGCTGCCGACCGGCGCCCTGGTCTTCGTGCTGGCCAACCAGTACGGCCTCTACATCCAGCGCGCCACCGCGGCGATCGTCGTCTCGACGCTGCTGTCGGTCGGCACGCTCTCGGCGCTGTTCCTCTACTTCGGGGTCAGCTAGGCGCCGTCAGGAAGGCGCGGGTCTCGGCCACCGCCTCGGCCAGGCCGACGCGACGGAAGGCGACGCCCTCGGGAAAGGCGCTGGCGAAGCGCGAGGGCACCATCGGGTCGAGCAGCACGAAGACGCCGTGGTCGTCGGCGCGGCGCACCAGCCGGCCGTAGGCCTGGCGCAGCTTCAGGCGGGTCAGCATGTCGTCGTAGCGCTTGCCGCCGAAGGCCAGGCGCCGCGCCTTGTGGCGCAGGTCCGGCCGCGGCCAGGGCACCCGGTCGAAGACGATCAGGCGCAGCGCGCGCCCCGGCACGTCGACGCCGTCGCGCACCGCGTCCGTACCCAGCAGGCAGGAGTCCGGTTCGGCGCGGAAGATCTCCACCAGGGTGGCGACGTCGAGGCCGTCCAGGTGCTGGGCGAAGAGGTCGAGGCCGGCGGCCTCCAGCGGTGCGGCGATGCGCCGGTGCACGGCCTTCAGGCGGCTGATCGCGGTGAACAGGCCCAGCGCGCCGCCGTGCGCGGCGAGGAAGAGCTCGCGCACGGCCGCGGCGACCTGGTCGAGGTGGTCCTTGCGCACGTCGGTGACGACGAAGATGCGGGTCTGCGCCGCATAGTCGAAGGGCGAAGGCACCTGCGCGCGGATCGCCGGCAGCGGCAGGTGGACGGCACCGCTGCGCTGGGCGGCGGCCAGCCAGTCCTGCTCCGGGTCGCCCGACTTGTCGGTCAGGGTAGCGGAGGTGACGACCGCCCCCTGGGCCTGCGCCAGCACCGCCTGGGCGAAGGGTTCGGTCGGGTCGACCCAGTGGCGGAAGTAGCCGACGTCGAGGTCGCGGCCGTCGTTTCGCTCGACCGCCAGCCAGTCGACGAACTCGGGCGGCGCGCTTTCCGTCTCGAGGGCCGCCAGCATCTGCCGCCAAGCGCGCAACGGCCGCACGGCGCGCCGGTCGAGCGAGCGGGCGGTGGCCTCGAGCCGGCGGCGGGTGTCGCTGTCCAGCTCCTCCGCCTCGTCGGACAGGCGGGCCGCGAGTCCGTCGCGCAGCCCGGCCAGCGGCCGTTCCAGCCGTTCCAGCGCGCCGTCCAGCTCGCGCGCGGCGTCCAACAGACCCTCGAGCGGCGGACGCGGCTCGGTCTCCAGGGAGTAGCCCTCGCCGCGGCTCGGCGCCCGGGCATAGACCTGCCGGCGCACCAGCGCGAGGAACTTCTCCGTCGGGCCCTCGCCGCCCAGGAGCGCCCCCTGGCCGTCGACCGCTTGCGTGTCGGCGATGCGCTGGTGCCAGCCCTCGGCGGCGAGCGCGCGGGCGGCGCGCAGGGCGCGCTGCAGCAGGCCCTCCAGGTCGTCCCGCCCGGCGACCAGGTCCTCGACCCGCTTCTGTAGGCCCTTCAGCCGGGATGCACCGCCACGCCGGGTGCCCTCCGCGCCCAGCAGCCAGCGCCGCAGCTCGTAGGTCTCCTGGCCGGAGAGATGGGCGGCGAAGGCGCTGTCGGCGGCGTCGAAGAGGTGGTGCCCCTCGTCGAAGACGTAGCGCTGCGGCAGGCTGCCTTCCTCGGCGCCCAGGGCCGCCTGCACCATCACCAGGGCATGGTTGGCGACCACCAGGCGGGCGCGCCTGGCGCGGCGCACAGACTTCTCGATGTAGCATTTGCGGTAATGCGGGCAGGCGGCGTAGATGCACTCGCCGCGCCGGTCGGCCAGACCGAGCGTACGGCCGCGCCCGGTCAGGTCGGCCAGCCAGCCGGGGAAGTCGCCGCCGACCATGTCGCCGTCGCGCGTCGCCAGCGCCCAGCGTGCCAGCAGCCCCAGCGCGATTGCCGTTCCCGGACGGGCGCCGATGGCGCGCACCGCCTCTTCGTAGTTCAGCAGGCAGAGGTAGTTCTCGCGCCCCTTGCGGACGACGACGTGGCGCGCCTTTTCGGCGCGCTGCGGGAACAGCCGGTCCAGCTCCCCGTCGATCTGCTGCTGCAGGTTGCGGGTGTAGGTCGACAGCCACACGGCTCCCTGGTTCTCTTCCGCCCAGAGGCTCGCCGGCGCGATGTAGCCGAGGGTCTTGCCGACGCCGGTGCCGGCCTCGGCCAGCACGAGGTTGGGCGCGCCGTCCGACTGGCGCGGGGCGAAGGCAGGCGTCACCGCACTGGCATAGTCGGACTGCTGGGGCCGCGCCTCGGCCGCCTCGCCGAGCAGCTCGGCCAGGCGCCGGCGCGCGTCCTCCGGCTCGACCGCCTGGCTGCCGGGCGGCGGCTCCGGGGCGTGCTCCGACCACTCGGCCAGATGCTCCCAGACCTGGAAGCCGCCGGCGCGCCTCGGCGCCCTTTCGGCGCCGCCGAAGTCCAGCGCCTGCAGGACCGCCGCCCCCCAGGGCCAGCCGGCCTGGGCCATGGTCCAGGCGATCGAGACCACCGGGCCGTTCGCGGCTTCGCGCGCCGGCAGCTCGCGCAGCAGCCGCTCGGCGGCGCGGCTCAGCGCCAGCGCCTGGTCGTCCAGGCTGTGCGGGTCGCCCAGGTCGAGCGCTTGGGCGAGGCCGCGCGGGGTCGGGGCGCAGAAGCGCGCCGGCCGGACGAAGGCGAAGAGCTCGAGCAGGTCGAAGGCCGGGAAGGGATCGATGCCCAGCCGGGTCGCCGTCGCCCGCCGGTGGCAGACCAGCGGCGGCGCCGAGGCCGCCCGGCGCGCCGCTTGCTGCGCGTCCAGGGACTCGACCTCGCCCTCGGGCGACAGCCAGACCGCCCCGGTCAGTCCGGCGACGAGCACCGCTGGCGGCGGGCTTTCGGTCGAGGCGGCGAGAATCCGATGGGGAGCGGTCATGCGGGTCACTATAGGGGCGACCCCGGGTCGGTTCACTTGCCACAGGGGTGGGAAGGAACCGCACCGAGGAACTGGCACATAAGGGCCGGAAGCCTTATCAGCTTCAGGGAGATGCGTGGGGATCCTGACCTGATCGCGCGCCTGGTGCGCGGGGACAAACCGGCCTGGGACCGCTTCGTCGCCCAGACGGCGGCGGTGGTCTATGCCGCCGTGCAGCGCCGCCTGGTGCCGGCCGGGCGCGGCGACGAAACCGACGACGTTGCCCAGGAGGTCTACCTCAAGCTCTGCCGCAACGACTACAAGCTGCTGCGCGGTTTTGACCCGGCCAAGGCGAAGCTGACCACCTTCCTGACCGTCATCGCCAACACCACCGCCATCGATGCCTTGCGCCGCGGCCGCCCGACCGGGGTGCATGCCGACTCGCTGGACGATGTGCCGGAGGCGCGGCTGGCGGTGGACCCGGTCGAGCCGGTCCGGCGGGTCAAGATCCCGGAGGGCCTGCTTTCGGCGCGCCAGGCGGCCGTGTTGCGCCTGCTCTATGACGAGGAGAAGGAGGTCGCCGAGGTCGCCGGGCTGCTCGGCGTCGAGGCGCAAACCGTGCGCTCGATGCACCACAAGGCCCTGACAAAGCTGCGTCGGCACTTCTCCGACGAGAAGCCGTGAGTGCAGGGATGACCTGCTGCCGGCCGGCGTACAAATTCCCGTGAAGAGGGTCAGGGGCGCGATGAACAACGACAACGAATTCCAGGGTGGCGATGTCGCGGCGGCGGCCGCGGTGCGCCGAGCCCTGCCACCGCGCCGGCGGTCGGAGCGGCCGGACGCCGCGATCCTGGCCGCCTGGCTGGAGGGCAACCTGAGCGAAGCGGAGGCGGCGCCGGTCGAAGGGTGGATCGCCCGCGACCCGGACGGGCCGGCGGAGATCGCCGCCCTGCGCATGGCGCTCGAAGCGCCGCGGCCGGCGCCGGCACCGTCCCGGATGGTCGTTCGAGCCCAGGCCATCGTAAGGCCGCCGGCAGCCGGCCAGCGGCCGGGCAGCCCGCTCGCGGGCCTGCTGGCCGGGCTGTTCGCCGATCCGGTCTTGCGCTGGAGCCCGGTGGTCGCGGTGGCGGTGGCGATCGCACTGGGCGGCTTCGAGATCGGCAGCCGGGGGCTCGCCCCTACGCTGCAGCCGCAGAGCACCCAGACGGTGGAAGCGCCGATCGACTTCGGTGCCGCGCCGTCGCCCTTCCTGTGAGCGCTGTGCCTTCGATGCGTGCCCTCACGCTTGCCCTGATCCTGTCCGGGCTGCTGAACCTCGGGCTGGTGGGCGGCGCGCTGTTCGGTCTCTTCGCCGCAGAGGAGGCGGAGCGCGACCCGCAGGCGCACATTGCCGCCGTGGCCGAGGCGCTGGACCTGAGCGCGGCGCAGATCGAGGGACTGCGCGCGTTCCGCCGCGAGACCCTGGAGGGCTTGGCCGCTCGGCGGTCGGATGACGATCCCGGCGTGCGCGACCGCCTGGTCGAGATGCTGGACGACGCCAGCTACGACGCCGACGCCGTGCGCGAGATCCTCAATGCCCGTGCCTCCGACCGGAACGCCTTCTGGGCCGAGGTCGGTGCCGATCTGCATGCCTGGGTGGCCACCCTGCCGGAGGACAAGCAGGCGCGCTTCGTCGAGATGGCCAAGGAGAAGAACTTCTTCCGCAAGCTGTTCGCGCGAGACGATTGACGGGCGCAGGCGCCTTCGCTTCAGACCTCGCTGTCCCGGGTCACCATCAGCATGAAGGGGATGGGCGGCAGGTGCTCCAGAATGAGCTGGCCCATCGCCGTGACCACGGTCTTCGCCTCGTTCTTGAAAGCGGCGTTCAGTTCGTACTCGATGTGCTGGTGCGGCAGCTCGTCCTTGTCGACATGATCCATGAAGGCTTTGACGATGTTGATCGGCGTCCCGGCGAAGAGCGCGTCCGCACCTTCGAACTTGTAGACGCCCTCGCCGCCGGTCTCGGCGTCCATCATCCGTACGGTATAGCTCGCCATCGTCGCCTTCCCCTCCCGAACACAAGGCTGCCGGACATACGGCGCGGCGAAGCTAGCAGCGCTTTGTGACGCTTGCGTTGCAGCCGGCGCAGGGCGGCCCGCGCCCCGCCCGCGTTGACGCCGCTCGCCGTGCCGCCTAGCTTCCCGCGCACTTTCGCAAGTTCGAGAAGAAGACGCCTCAGCATGACCAGCGAGCGCGACCTGGCGCACCAGGCCAAGGCCTGGCCCTTCGAAGAGGCCCGCAAGATTTTGGCGCGGCTCGGCGGCAAGGCGCCCGAGAAGGGCTACGTGCTGTTCGAGACCGGCTACGGGCCGTCGGGTCTGCCGCACATCGGCACCTTCGGCGAGGTGGTGCGCACCACCATGGTCCGCCGCGCCTTCCAGCGCCTGTCGGACGTGCCGACGCGCCTGTTCTGCTTTTCCGACGACATGGACGGGCTGCGCAAGGTGCCGGACAACATCCCCAACAAGGAGATGGTGGCACAGCACCTGGGCAAGCCGCTGACCCGCATCCCCGATCCCTTCGGCACCCACGAGAGCTTCGGCGCCCACAACAACGCGCGACTGCGCGCCTTCCTGGACTCCTTCGGCTTCGAGTACGAGTTCCAGTCCTCTAGCGACTGGTACGCCTCCGGTCGGTTCGACAACGCGCTGCTGCGCGTGCTGGAGCGCTACGACGAGGTCATGCAGGTCATGCTGCCGAGCCTGCGCGAAGAGCGGCGCAAGACCTACAGCCCCTTCCTGCCCGTCTCGCCGAGCACGGGCCGCGTGCTGCAGGTGCCGATCCTGCAGCGCGATGCCGAGGCCGGCACCATCGTCTTCGAGGACGAGGACGGCCGAAAGGTCGAGCAGCCGGTCACCGGCGGTCTGGCCAAGCTACAGTGGAAGCCCGACTGGGGCATGCGCTGGTACGCGCTCGGCGTCGACTACGAGATGTCGGGCAAGGACCTGATCGACTCGGTGAAGCTCGCCTCGCGCATCTGCAAGATCCTCGGCGGCACGCCGCCGGAAGGCTTCACCTACGAACTCTTCCTCGACGAGCAGGGCGAGAAGATCTCCAAGTCGAAGGGCAACGGCCTGTCGGTGGACGAGTGGCTGACCTACGCGCCGCCGGAGAGCCTGTCGCTGTTCATGTACGGCAAGCCGCGCGCGGCCAAGAAGCTCTACTTCGACGTCATCCCGCGCACCGTCGACGACTACCTGACCTTCCTGGCGAAGTTCGAGGAGGAAGCGCCGGAGCGGCGGCTCGAGAACCCCGTCTGGCACATCCACGACGGCCAGCCGCCGACCGAACCGGCACACCTTTCCTTCAGCCTGCTGCTGAACCTGGTGGGGGCCTGCAACGCGGAGGATGCGGACACCCTATGGGGCTTCATCAGCCGCTACGCACCCCAGGCGAGCCGCGAGAGCGACGCCATCCTGGCCAGCCTGGTCGACTACGCGATCGTCTACTACCGGGACTTCGTCAGGCCGACCAAGCGCTACCGGGTGCCGAGCGCCGAGGAGCGCCCGGCCTTCGAGGATCTGCTGGCCGAGCTGGAGGCCCTGCCCGACGACGCAGATGCGGAGACCATCCAGAACCGCGTCTATGAGATCGGCAAGCGCGAGGCCTTCGCCGCGCTGCGCGACTGGTTCAAGGCCTGCTACGAGGTCTTGCTCGGACAGGAGCAGGGCCCGCGCCTAGGCAGCTTCTTCGCCCTCTACGGCCTGCCCGAAAGCCGCGCCCTGGTCGCCCGCGCGCTGGCCGGCGAGGACCTGGCGCGGGCGTGAGGGGGGCCGCTCAGCCGCCGCACACCGGGCAGGTAAGGCCGCTGCCCGGGGGCGGTGTGGGGTGGTCGCTGTTCTCCAGGCTGCGGGTCTCGCCGAAGCTGTGGAAGCTGCGGCATTGCTTCTCGTAGGCCGCCTGGGGCGAATTGGAGTAGGAGAACTTGAAGGCGTTGGCCTGCTGCTTCCCGCCGAGCATGCGGCCGAACAGGCCGGGCTGGCCGACGCCGCGCCCCACGGCCTGAAGCAAGGCCTGCGCCAGGTTGGCGTCGTCGCGGCCGATGTACTGCACCGAGAAGCGGCCGGTCTTGTCGCGGTGGCCGATGGCGAAGGTGCCCGGCAGCGCTTGCGTGACGGCCTGCTGCACCGACGTGCTGGTGAGCTGGTAGGGGCCGTCCATGTCCAGTGTCGCCACGCCTCGAAACTCCTGCCTTCTCGCTCCGGATCGCTCCGGCCTCTACAGGACCGCAAAGCCGGTTGCCGGAGCGTTAACGCGGCGCGAAAAGGCGGCGGCCCTCAGCGCAGCGCCGCGGTGCTGTGTGCCCAGTCCCAGTACAGCTCGCGCGCCTTGCGGTAGAGCGGGCCGGGCTGCAGCTCGCGGCCGTCGACCCGCGTGATCGGCATGACCTTGCCGTAGTTGCCGGTGGAGAAGACCTCGTCGGCCTCCAGGAAGTCCTTCCAGGTCAGGGTCCGCTCGATCACTTCGATTCCCGACTGCTGCAGCAGGCCCTGGGTGCGCTGCTTGGTGACGCCGTTGAGGAAGGTGCCGTTGGGCACGGGCGTGTGCGCACAGCCGTCCTTGCCCAGCCAGATGTTGGCGGTCGCCAGCTCGGCGACGTTGCCCAGCGCGTCGCACAAGACCGCGTTGTCGAAGCCGCGGCGCTTGGCCTCGACCAGAGCGCGGCCGCTGTTCGGGTAGAGGCAGGCGGCCTTGGCGTTGGTCGGCGCCATCTCCAGGGTCGGCCGGCGGAACGGGCTGAGGGTGACGGAGAAGCCGTTGGGCTCGGGCAGGGGCGATTCGTGCAGCGACAGGCAGAAGCGGGTGGTCTCCGGGTCGGCGGCGACGAAGCCGGACTCGGCCCAGTACATCGGCCGCACGTAGAGCTGCGTGTCGGCCGGGAACTTCCTCAGGCCCTCGGCGACCAGGGCCACGAGTTCCTCGTCGGTGTGCAGCGGCGTCAAGCCGAAGGCGGTGGCCGAAGCGTTCAGGCGGCGGCAGTGCCAGTCCATGTCGGGGGCGACCCCGTCGAAAGCCCGGGCACCGTCGAAGACGGTGGAGGCCATCCAGAAGCCGTGCGACATCGGCCCCATGATCGCCGGATTGCCTTCGTGCCAATCGCCGTCGAAGAAGTGCCAAGCCGTCATGCCGTCCCCTTGCTCGCCTCTCGATGTTCGCCGATACGCCGCCGCGTCCCGCCGGCCGTGCGGCGCCAGCATAGCGGTCCCCGCGGCAGGCGCAAACGCTGCCGTCAATCGGCTTTCGCATGGCCGTAGCTCGCGGCACCGGACGGTCCGCCGAGGTGACGGGCTACTGGCTGGCCCAGAGAATCCGTGAGACCCAAGCGACCTGCTCGGCGGGCAGGGGCGCGCGGCCCTCGAGCATGATGCGCTCGAGCGCGCGGTCGGCCAGGGTGCCGAGGTGCAGCAGTCCTTCGCGCGTGTGCAGAGCCACCCGGTTGCCAGGCTGCAGATGCGCGCCCGGCGAGACGATCAGCAGATCGCCGCGCCGGTACAGCGGTGCATGTCCGTCGCCGTCGATCTCCAGCACGAAGGCGGCCGGATCGTCGACCCCGGGGAAAACCAACTCCTCTGCACCGGGTCTGCCAGATGCCTCAGCCGAAAATGTCCCGGTTGCGGCCGACCAGCCGCAGTCGTCCATGTCGTCGAGGCTTCGACCGATCCGGGAGGCCGGGACGATCGGCAGGCGCGCATAGAGTTGGCTGGCGTCCGCCTCGGCGACCAGTTGTACGAACTCGGCCGGCGAGGCTCCGACGGCTCCAAGCGCCTTGGCCAGCGACTCGGTGCTCGGCCAGCGCAGCTTGCCCTCGGCGGTGACACGTTTCGACCTGTTGAAGGTGGTGGGGTCCAGGCCGGCACGCTTGGCCAGCGCCGAAGGGGTCAGCCCGTGGCGTTCAGCTAGGCGATCTATGGCACCCCAAACGTCGTCGTGACGAAGCATGCGTGCATCATCCAGCGGTGGTGGGGCGGACGCAGCAGGAAAGAGATCATATTCCTATTGCAGGAGAGAACATAAGATGTACAATTGCGCGCAGAAGATAAACAACATCTGAAATTTTCTCCATTTAAGAGAAATTGGAGCAAAGAAATGACGCGCATGCGCCGCGGTCCCGCCCCCGCGCCCAGCCGGGTCGAAAGCTTCGACACGGTCGAAGAGGTTTGGTTCTGGTTCATGGCGGCCCGCCGGGCAGCGGCCGACGGTGCGCACTTCGCGCGCGGCTCTCGCGGTGGCGTCCCGCGACCTTGCGAGCCGGCGGACATCCTGCGCCTGCTCGACCGGCTGCATCGCGTTCGCCGGCTCGAACGCGATCATCTGTTGGTCTTGCGTCACTACGGGCAGCGCGGCTGGCCGCCCGATCCTTACGCCCCGCGTGAACGGCACGCGGCGCGGCTGTGGGACGAAGCCATGCGGGCCATGGAGGTACCGCTCCGCGCCAAAGGCGTGCTCAAGCCGCTGCACGGCGATTCCGACCGGCGATGGGCCTCGGGATGAGCCGGGTTCCTGCGGGCATCGAGCCGCAGGACACATGCGGCCCGGCGGAGCCGGCGCTGGTCTGCTTCACCGGCCAGACCGAGATTCCATGGCTCCGTCTGCTGCGTTCGGGGTTTCGGCATTGCTTCTGCCTGATTCCCGTCGAGCCGGGTGCCTGGCTCCTAATCGATCCGCGCTGCAACCGCCTGGACGTGCGCCCTGTGGTCGGCCAGACGCGAGAGACCTTAAGCCGGCATTTCCGTCGGGCCGGCTACCGCGTGGTGGCAATCGATCCCGGATCCGCCAAGCCGCCACGGGGATCGCTCTGGTTAACCCTTCTGCCGATGCCCTACACCTGCGTCGAGGCCGTCAAACGCGCCTTGGGCCTCTGGGCGCCCTGGGTCCTCACACCCTACGCGCTGTACCGCCTTCTAAGAAAAAATGCCCGATAGGAAAATTTAATGTTGACTCTTCGTTCTTATCCTGGCAAACACACTTCCGAGCGTGCCACACGTGCGCCCGCAGCCAGGCCAGCCGCGAGGCAGGTTGGCGGGCGCGGCTAGGGCGGTGTCAGATCGAGTGCTACCACGAGCATGGCTCGGCCGGTCGGCACAACACCGCTCTCGATCGAATTTGTGGAGCGGCCCTGCCCGACCCGACGAATCGCCGAGGCGAAACGGTCGGGCCGGAAACGGCTCCAGGGCGTAAGCCCAGCTCTGGACGGTGCGGCCGGCGCGGCCGGCCCGTCCGACAGACCAGTCAGAGACCCGCCCGGGAGTGCCCCGCGGCGGGTTTTTTCGTGCCGCTCGCCGGCCGGCCTAACCAGCCTTTCGGCGGCGGCCCGATGAGCGATCCGCGAACAGGCTCTAGGGCCGACTTCCGCTGAACGACAAGGAGACACCGTCCATGGGAATTTTCTCACCGCCCTCTCCACCGCCACCCCCGCCGCCGCCTCCACCTCCGCCACCTCCGCCGCCACCGCCACCGCCACCGCCGCCACCTCCGCCGCCGCCAGAGCCGGAACCGCTACCGGAGCCCGAGCCATCGGAGCCTGATCGCAGCGAGGAGGAGCGCACGCGCAAGCGCGCCGAGGCGGCACGTCGGCGCATCGGCCGCCGGGCGACCATCGCGACATCCGCGCGCGGCCTGTTGAGCGAGCAGACCCGAGTTCCGCGACGCAAGGTGCTTCTGGGAGAATAGCCATGAGTGTTCTTTCGCCAGCGGTCGACGTCCCGGCGATCGACCGTGGTCACGCCGCTTCGGGGGCCAGCGGGCTCGATCCGCAATCGGTCCTGCGCCGGTTCCGCCAGGCCAAGGCGCGCCGCAATGCCTGGGAGTCCCATTGGCAGGAGTGCTACGACTTCGCCCTGCCGCTGCGCAGCGACGCGGTGTTCGTCGGTCCGTCGAGCGTCGAGACGGCGGGCCCCTCGCGCCGCAGCGATCGCCTCTACGACGCCACGGCGCCCGACGGGGTCGAGCAGCTGGCGGCGAGCTTGCTGGCCGAACTGACGCCCCCTTGGTCACGCTGGTTCGGTCTAGTGCCCGGGCCCTCGCTGACCGCTGACGAGGCCTCGCGGCTGGCGCCGCGGTTGGAGCAGGCCGAGCGTGTCCTGCAAGGCCATTTCGACCGTTCGAACTTCGCGGTCGAGATGCACCAGTGCTACCTCGACCTGGTGACGGTTGGCACCGCCAGCCTGTTGTTCGAGGAAGGCGGCATCGGCGAGCCGAGCGCCTTCCGCTTCGCCGCCGTCCCCCTCAGCGAGTCGGTCCTGGAGGAGGGGCCGGGCGGCCGGCTGGACGTCACCTTTCGGCGGGTGCGCCTGACCCTGGTGCAATTGCAGCAGCGCTTCCCCGACGCCGAACTGCCGCGGCGCATCGTGGAGGCTGGCGCCGCCGACCCGGAGGTCCGCTTCGCCGTGGTCGAGGCGGTGCTGCCGGACGGACGAGCCTACGACTATGTCGCCGTTCTGGAGGACGCGGCCGACGGCGTGGCCGAGACCGAGGGCGTGCTGGCGCGCGGCCGCTTCGGCCAGTCGCCGTTTTTGAACTTCCGCTGGATGAAGGCGCCGGGCGAGGTCTACGGGCGTTCTCCGGTGATGAAGGCGCTTCCGGACATCAAGACGGCGAACAAGGTCGTCGAGCTGACGTTGAAGAACGCCTCGATCGCCGTCACCGGCATCTGGCAGGCCGACGACGACGGCGTCCTGAACCCGGCCGCGGTCAAGCTCCAGCCGGGCACGATCATTCCCAAGGCGGTCGGCTCGGCCGGGCTCACGCCGTTGCAGCCGGCCGGCAAGTTCGACATCTCGCAGCTTGTCCTGGAGGACCTGCGCCGGGCAATCCGCCACGCGCTGCTGACCGACCGGCTGGCCCCGGTCAATTCGCCCCGCATGACCGCGACGGAAGTGCTCGAACGCTCCGGGGAGATGAGCCGGCTGCTCGGCGCCACCTTCGGCCGGCTGCAGGCGGAGCTGTTGACGCCGCTGGTGCGTCGCGCGGTGGCCATTCTGCGCCGGCGCGGCGAGATCCCCGACCTGGCGCTTGACGGACGGTTGGTCGACCTGGCGCACCGCTCTCCCTTGGCCCAAGCTCAGGCGCGCAAGGACCTCGGCAACCTCGTGTTCTGGCTGGAACAGGCCGGCCGATTCGGTCCGGAGGCGCTGGCCGTGGTGGATGCCGAACGTGCCGCGCGCTGGGCGGCCGAGACCCTGGGCGTACCCGGCGACTTGTTGCGCGAGCCGGGCGCCATTCAAGCCAGCCAGGCGCAGCCCACAGCACAAGCTCCGGCCGTCGCCGGCAACGCTCCGGCCGGACCGCCGGCGCCCGGGGCGCGGCCGATCGAACCGGCCGACGTCGCAGCCGGCCTGCAGGCGGTGCTGAGCGGTGCGGCTGCGACAGTACCGAACGCAGCATCCAGTCCCCACCCGAACACGAGCAGTAAGGAGACCATACAGCCATGACCGAGAACCTTCTGTCCGCCGGTGCCTCGCAGGCCGCGGCGCCCAAGCCCGAGACCGCCGTCGGCAGCCCGAAGGCCGGCCCGACGCCGATGCCGGAGCAGATCCCGGCGAAGTTCCGAGACCCCAGGACGGGCGAGTTGCGGGTCGATCTCTTGCTGCGCAGCTACCTGGAACTGGAGCGCAAGCTGGGAAACATGGTCGAGTTGCCCGGAAATTTCGGCGACCCCACCGCCTGGCAGGCCCTCTACCGGGCGCTGGGCGTGCCCGATAGCCCCGAGGGCTACGACGTAACGGTTCCCGAGGGACCGGTCGAGATCGATCCAGACGTCAACCGCCGCCTGCACGCCGCGGGCTTCACGCCGCAGCAGGTCCAGCTCGTCTACGACCTCGCCAACGAGAAGATGATCCCGGCGATCGACGAACTGACCGCCGCCTTCGAGGCCGAGCGACAGATCAACGCCCTGATCGAACATTTCGGCGGCGAGGAAAAGTGGCAGGACGTGGCCAAGACGCTGACCGCCTGGGGCCGAAAAACGCTCGGGCCGGAGGTCTTCGATGCCATGGCGACCACTTCCGACGGCATCATCGCCATGCACAAGATGATGCTCTCGGGCGAGCCCGGATTGCTCAAGGGCGGCGAGCGCGGTGCGGCGCTGACCGAGGAGGACCTCAAGAAGAAGATGGCCGATCCGCGCTACTGGCGGGACAGGGACCCGGCTCTGGTGCGCGAGGTCGGCGACGGCTTCAAGCGGCTCTATCCGCAGTGAGCCGGAGACGGCCGGTCGAAGACGCCACGGGCGTGCGTCTTCGCTTCTGACTGCGCGCGCGGGTCCGCTTCCCGCCCGCGTGCGCAGTCTGCCGGCCGGGACGGGCGGTCCACGGCGCCCGGCGTCGTGCGGCTTCCGCCGCGGCAGCCGGACCGCCCGTCCCATCCCGATTCCCAGGCGTGCGGTCCGGCGAGGGGCGAGCCCTCCGACCGGCGCCTCCCGAAGATTTCGACCGGCGGACAACCCGCAGTTCGGCCTCCGACAACGGCGGTCGACGGGCCCGCCGGACGCCGGTCCGCCTGCCGGCCGCGCCGGCAGCCACTGCGCTGCCCGGCCGCGACAACCGTGGGACGGACCGACCTCAACCCTTCCCGAAACCCTTACCGAGAGGTGAGACGATGGCAGCGAACGACGTGGAACTGTCGTTCATCCGCCACTTCCAGGCGGAGGTGCATCTGGCCTACCAGCGCCAGGGCTCCAAGCTGCGTCAGACGGTGCGCTCCAAGGGCAGCATCGTTGGCGCGACGACGACCTTCCAGAAGGTCGGCAAGGGCGAGGCCTCGACCAAGGCCCGCCACGGTATGGTGCCGACCATGACCCTCGACCACGAGCCGGTGGAGTGCCGTCTCTACGACTACTATGCCGGCGACTGGGTCGACGCCATGGACGAGCTGAAGACCAACATCGCCGAGCGCGACGTGGTCGCGGCAGCCGGTGCCTACGCGCTCGGCCGCAAGACCGACGAGCTGATCGTCGCGGCGCTGGACACCTCGGCCAACCTGGTCGGCGACGACACCCTTGGCCTGGACAAGGCCAAGGTGTTGGCCGCCTTCGAGAGCCTGGGCGAGGCGGACGTGCCGGACGACGGCGAGCGCTACGCGGTGATCGGCTGGAAGCAGTGGTCGGACCTGCTGAGCATCCAGGAGTTCGCGAATGCCGACTACGTCGGCAAGGACGAACTGCCCTGGAAGGGTACCCAGGCCAAGCGCTGGCTGGGCACCCTGTGGATCCCGCACTCCGGCCTGACCAAGACGGCGGCCGGCAAGCGGCTGTGCCACTGGTATCACAAGTCCTCGGTCGGCCACGCCAGCGGTTCCGACGTGAAGACGGACATCACCTGGCACGGCGACCGGGCGGCGCACTTCGTCAACAACATGATGAGCCAGGGGGCGTGCCTGATCGACGTCACCGGCGTCGCCACCATGCCCTGCGCCGAGGCGTAAGGCGCGCTCGAACGAGAGGAGAGACCCGAGATGGCTTTCGAGTCCAAGGGCTTGAGCGTGCTGGCCTATGCCAACGGCTTCACGCTCTGGCACTACACGACCGTCGATGCCGCCGCCGAGGTCGATACGGCCGGCTACTTCGACGCCGCTGCCGACATGGTCCGCGTGGGCGACATGATCCTCGCCAACGTCGATACCGACGGCACGCCGGGCGGCGGCGTCTTCCTGGTCTCGGCGAACGCCAACGGCACGGTCGACGTCAACGACCTGACCGTGTTCGGTGCCGCCGACACCGACTAGTCGCGACCAGCTCCGCGCGGAGCGATGCGACGCCCGAGGCCCCGCACCGGCTTGCCCGGTGCGGGGCTGGCGGCTTCGTTCGAACTCGCCGAACGCCCCTGTCGGCCCAGGCGGTTCGTTCCATCAATTCGTTCGATGAAGGAGACCGACCATGGCCGCTTCGGCCGTGCAGCTCTGCGCGCGCGCCCTCGTCAAGTTGGGGGCGCGTCCGATCAGCAGCTTCGACGACGACACCGTCGAATCGCAGGTCTGTTCCACGCTCTATCCCGGACTGCGCGACGCCCTGCTCTCGGCGCATCCCTGGAGCTTCGCCACCGGCCAGGCGCGGCTGGCGCGGCTGCAGGCCCGGCCGCTCGCCGACTTCGCATTTGCCCACCAACTCCCGGCGAACTTCCTGCGGGCACTCTCCGTGGGCAGCGGGCCACGCGGGCGCGGTGCCGAGTACCGCATCGCCGAGCGGCGGTTGCATTGCGACCTGGAGTCTCCGGTGCTGACCTACGTCTTCCGGCCGGCCGAAAGCGAGTTCCCGGCCTTCTTCGACCAGACCCTCGTCGCCCGTCTGGCGGCGGAGTTCTGCCTGCCGCTGACCGAGAGTACCAGCCGGGCCGAGGCGCTGACCAAGTTCGCCGAGAGCGAGCTGATCCGTGCCAAGCAGATCGATGCGCAGCAGGATGCGCCACCGCGCATCGAGGACTTCGCGCTGACGGAGGTGCGCCACCGATGAGCCGCGTGATCCAGCACAAGACCAGCTTCACCGGGGGCGAGATCAGCCCCGACCTCTACGGGCGCGACGACCTGCGAGTCTACGGCAACGGTGCGGCGCGCCTGCGCAACGTGATCGTGCGACCGACCGGTGGCATCAGCCGCCGGCCGGGCTTGCGCCACGTCGCCGATCTGCCCGGCGCGGGTCGACTGGTTGCCTTCGACTTCAATGCCCAGCAGACCTACGTGGTCGCCGCCACCGACGGCGAGTTGCGCATCTTCCTGCCGGGCGACTCGGTGCCCGACGCAACCCTGACGAGTCCCTTCCTGGCCGACCATCTCGACGGCATGGACTGGACTCAGAGCGCCGACACCCTGCTGCTCGTGCATCCCGAGGTGCCGCCCAAGCAGCTCGTGCGGCGCGACGTCGGCGACTGGCGCTTGGAGGACCTGCCGTTCGCCGAAGACGCGCATGCCGGCAACCAGATCCGGCGCGTGCCCTTCGCCAAGTTCGGCCCCGCGGAGGCGCGGGTGAAGGTCAACGCCACGACCGGCACGGTGACGCTGAGCTCCACCGCCGAACTCTTCGCACCCAGCCACGTCGGCCGTCGCTTCGAGCTCAAGGGACGGCAGGTGGAGATCACCGGTTTCGGCGACAGCCGCAACGTCACGGTACGCTGCCTGGAGGACCTTGCGGATACCGAGCTGACCGGCGACTGGGGCGAGGAGGCGGTCTCGCCGCTGCGCGGTTGGCCGCGCAGCGTGGTCTTTCACAAGGACCGCCTGGTGCTCGGCGGCACCCGCGACCTGCCGCATCACGTCTTCCTGTCGCGGGCGGGCGCGCTGTTCGACTTCGACACCGACGAGGGGCAGGACGATGCGGCGATCGACTTCCCGCTGATGGGCGACCGCGTCAATGCCATCCAGTCGGTCAGCTCGGCCCGGCACCTGCAGATCTTCACCAGCGGCGGCGAGTGGATCGTCTCCGGCGAGCCGCTGACGCCCACCTCTGTCGAGGTACGTCCGCAGACCCAGATCGGCAGCCGGGCCGACCGGCACGTTCCGCCGCTCTCCGTCGACGGTGCCACCATGTTCGCCGGACCGGACGGCGAGGGCCTCTACGAGTTTCTCTATACGGATCTGGAGCAGGCGTACAACACGATAGACCTGACGCTGCTGGTCCGGCATCTGGCGCCGAGCATTCGGGAGACGAGCTACGACCGGTTGCGCCGACTGCTCTACGTGGTCACGGAAGCGCGCGAGCTGGCCTGCCTGACGCAGTATCGGGCCGAACAGGTCACTGCCTGGAGCCTCTGTGCCAGCGTCGGCGGCAAGATCGAATCCGTCGCCACGCCCGGCAGCCGGACCTTCGTCCTGGTCGATCGGCCGGCCGGCAAGGCGATCGAGGAGCTCGACGATGCGCTGCAAGTCGACGCCGGGCTGAGCGGCACGGCGGAGACGCCGGCGTCGACCTGGTCCGGGCTCGACCATCTCGAAGGCGAGGAGGTGGTCGTGCTGGCGGACGGCTGCCCACGCGGGCCCGCGGTGGTCAGCGGCGGTGCCGTGGTGCTCGATCGTCCTGCCAGCCAAGTGGTGATCGGCAAGTCGTTTCGGCATGAGGTCGCGCCGCTGCCGCCGGTGGTGGCCAACAACTCCGGCCGGGATTCGGCTGCCGCGGTGCGGCTGATCGAGACCACCCTGCGGCTCAGCGAGACGGCGCAAATCGAACTGGATCTCGGCGGCGGCTTGCGTGCGGTGCCGCTGAGCGCCTTTGCCGGTCCGCTGCTCGACGCGCCGCCGCCGTCGTTCTCCGGCGACAAGCGCGTGCGCGGAACCGGATGGCGCCGCGCCGACACCGCGCCGCTGTGGCGTCTGGAGGGCGAGGCCCCCTTGCCGATGACGCTGCTGTCCGTAACCAACGAACTGAAGGTGAACGACTGATGGGTGCGTCATTCCCCGCCACGCCGATCCTGGCCATCGTATCGACCGGCCTGGGCATGATCGGCCAGATGCAGCAGGCCCGCTACCAGGAGCGCAGCTACCGTCAGCAGGAGGCCTACAACCAACAGGTCTACGAGCAGCAGCAGGCCTACCGACAGCAGTCGGAAGAGCTGGAACGGGCCAGTCGGGAGCGGCGCAGGCAAGACCTCGACCGGCAGTACGAGGTCGGCCAGCAGAGCCTTACAGAGACCACGCGCCGTGACCGTCGCCGCAGCTTGCTCGAGTTCCAGCGCGAAGAGCGCGAGCGGTTGCGCCGGCTGCGTGCGGCGAGCGGCACGGCCGCCGCCAGCGCCGCGGCGCGTGGTGTGGGCGGCGGCGGCTCGGCGGCGGCGATCCAACGCGGGCTGGAAAGCGAAATCGATACGCTGTCCGAACAGGCCGAACGCGACCGCCGTGAGTTCGAGCGCCAACTCGGCTACGACAGCCGGCTGTCCGCCTACGACCTGGCGCGCGAACGCTATGTCCAGGCCGCCGGACTGTCCGAGCAGGCGCGGCGGGGCGCGCTCGACTATGCCTACAATCGGCAGTCGGCCGCGATGTCGCGTGCCCACCAGCGGCGTAGCAATCTGCTCACCCTTTCCGAGCAGCGTGCCCGCGCCCGGCTCGGCCTGCTCGATAGCTTTTCCGACCTGGGCGGACAGGTCAACACGCTCGCCACCACCCTCATCGACTAGAGCTAGCGGCGAGGCGTCACTGACGCCATAGCCACATTCCCGACCGGAGAGATCGCTCCCATGACCGACCTGATCATCGACGATCGGCGTCCGCGCATCGGCTATGTCGCCGACGGCGCGACGCAGAGCTTCACCTTTCCCTTTCCCGTTCTCGCAGCCGAAGACCTGCGCATCGCCATCGACGGCGAGAGCGAGGTGCCGGCCCATACGGTCTCTGGCGTCGGCGATCAGGCCGGCGGCAGCGTGACCTTCGCGGCCGCCCCGGCGGCCGATGCGCAGATCGTCATCTGGCGCGCCATGCCGATCGAGCGGACGGCGAACTTCAGCCAGGCCGGCGAGCTGCGTGCGGCGGCGCTCAACGGCGAGCTCAACCGGCTGGTCATGATGCTTCAGGAGATCTCGGCCCGCGCCGACGATGCGTTGCGCACCGCGCCGGAGGACATCGCCGAGCCGCTTTTCTTGCCCAACCCTTCGGCGCGCGCCGGACGACTCCTCTTCTTCGACGCGCACGGCATGCCGACGGCGGTGACGCCGCCGGGCGTCGATGCGCTCGCGGAGTATGCGCAACTGAGCCAGGACGCGCAGGCGGCCGCCGACGCTGCGGCCGCCGCTGCGACGACGGCAAGCAACGCGCAGACTCCCGTCGGCAGCGTTCTCGACTTCGCCGGCGCCAGTCCGCCGCCGCGCTGGTATTGGTGCAACGGCCAGAACCTCGACCCTGGGATCGAGCCGGATCTCTTCGCGGTTCTCGGCACGACCTACGGCGGCGACGGCGTCGCCACTTTCGGGCTTCCCGACCTGCGCGGTCGCGTGACAGCCGGCCGGGACGACATGGGCGGCACCGCTGCCAGCCGACTCAGCGGTCAGCCGGGCGGTGTCGACGGTCTCGGCCTCGGGGCTACGGGCGGCGGCGAAACGCACACCTTGAACATGGACCAGATGCCGTCGCACAACCACTATGTCGCGAATCAGTACTACGTGCGCACCGGCACCAGTGGCGGGACGACCCTCACCACCGGCGGCGGGAGCTTCCCGAACGTCAACAACTTCACATTCGTCCATCCGGAGGGCGGCGACCAGCCGCACAACAACGTGCAGCCCACGCTTGTCCTCAACAAGATCATCTTTGCCGGAGCCTGATGCCATGCTGCAGATCGCACGCGAGACTCTCGACACCCTCGGCTTCGATTTCGCCGCGGCGGTGAGCCAGTATCAGAGCGCCTTGGCGGCCCACGCCACCAGCCTGGGACAGCCGGCACCCACCGCGCATCCGCTTGTCGAGGCGGCGGTGCGCGCGGGCGGCTACGAGGTGATCGAACCGACGCCGCCGCCGCCGCCGCCCGCCCCGAGCCTCGACGACTTGAAGCGCCTGGTCGACGCCGAGCGCGAGGCCCGCCTGTCGGTCGGTTTCGACTTCGACTTCGGCGATACGCGCGGCGTCCATCGTTTCGGCACAACCGGGCGCGACCGTTTGGGTTGGTCGGAGGTCGAGGGTATGGCGACGGCGGCCATCAACGCCGGTCAGGTCAGCCTGCCGATCGCCGTGCGCACGGACACCGGAGATCTGACGATCGCGGCGCACGAATGGCCGGCAGTGCGGTTGGCCGGCGCCGTGGCGCTGCAGCCGGTTTGGCAGGCGAGCTGGACAATCAAGGACGATATCGTGTCCGGGCTGCTGACCGATCCGGCGACCATCGCCACGCACCCGGCCTGGCCGGTCTCGACGTAAGCGCGCCGTGTGCGCAGCGCGTTCGGCGTCTGACGTCGGCTCGGTGTTCCCTTTCCAGCTAGGAGACCCATTGCGCCATGTCGCGCGAGATCCTGTTGCCGCGCGAGGAGCTGATCGCTGCCTTGCCGGGTGCCCTCGAACACGCGCTGGCCGCCTATCGCGAGGCCGTCGCGCAGCCGAGTGCGGAGGAGCCGCGGGCCTTCGCGGCCCAGCAGGCGGCCTGCAAGGCGGCGCTCCTGCATATCGAGGCCTTGCTCAAGCTGGCGCGCGGTCTGGAGGACGAGCGCGCCCTGCAACAGCCGCCGGAGTCCTCGGGCGGCGAGGCGGGCGAGAACCAGGAACAGGCTCTTGCCCGCCTGCTGTCCGAGGCGCGGGCCGAGCTGGCGCGCAGCGCCGAGCCGGAGGAGGGCTAGCCGATGGAGGGCCTGTCCTTCGAGGAGTTCCTGATGCTTTGGTACCGCCATCAGAACCTGCAGATGCCGGCGCTGCACAGGCGCATGGCGCGCTGGCTGGAGGCCGGCTGGCGCCAGCGCAAGCCGACGCTGCTCCTGATGGCCTTTCGGTCGGCCGGCAAGTCGACGGTGGTCGGCCTGTTTTGCGCCTGGCTGCTGTTCGTTGATCCCAACCTGCGCATCCTGGTGTTGGCCGCCGACCAGCTCCTAGCCACCAAGATGGTGCGCAACGTCAAGCGCATCCTCGAGCGTCACCCCTTCACCGCCCACATCAAGCCGGACCGGGCCGATGAGTGGGCGGCCGGACGCTTCACCATCAACCGCGGCCGGGAGCTGCGCGATCCCTCCATGCTGGCGGCCGGCGTGACCGCGAACATCACCGGCGCCCGCGCCGATATGGTGATCTGCGACGACGTCGAAGTGCCGAACACCTGCGACACCGTCGAGAAGCGGGCCGAACTGCGCAGCCGCCTGTCGGAGATCGAGTTCGTCCTCAGCCCCGGTGGCCTTCAGCTCTACGTCGGCACGCCGCACACCTACTACTCGATCTATGCGGAGACGCCGCGGCGGGACGCCGGCGAGAGCCGGCCCTTTCTGGCCGGGTTCGAGCGGCTGGTCCTGCCGATCGAGACGGCCGAGGGCGTGCCGGCCTGGCCGGAGCGTTTCCCGGCCGAGAAGATCGCGCAATTGCGCGAGCGTGCGGGTCCTCTGCGCTTCGCCAGCCAGATGCTGCTGCAGCCGGTCTCGCCCAAGTCGGCCCGGCTCGAACCCGAGCGCATCCGGCGCTACGCCGCCGAGCTGTCCTATGCCGAGGGCAACGGTGAAGCCTGGCTGACTCTCGACGGGCGGTTGCTGGTTTCGGCGAGCTGCTGGTGGGATCCGGCCTACGGCGCACCCGGGCGGGGCGACGCCAGCGTCGTCGCCTGCGTCTTCACCGACGCGGAGGGCCGACACTACCTGCACCGCATCGCCTACCTCGAGCACGACCCGACCCTGACCGGCGAGGTCGACGAGGCGACGCAGCAGTGCCGCCAGGTCGCTGCCTTCGTTCAGCGCTGTTACCTGCCCTCGGTCACCCTGGAGACGAACGGCGTCGGCCGTTTCCTGCCGAACCTGCTGCGCCGAGAGCTGGCCGAGATGGAGGTGCCGGCTGCGGTGGTCGAGGCGAGCAGCCACGTCCCCAAGGCGCGGCGTATCGTCGAGGCCTTCGACGCCCTGCTCGCCGCCGGCGGCCTCTGGGCGCACGAAAGCGTCTTCGCCAGCCCCTTCGTGCGCGAGATGCGCGAGTGGCGGCCAGCGGCCTCCGGCCAGCGCGACGACGGTCTGGACGCGGTCAGCGGTTGTCTGCTGGCCGAGCCTGTGCGCCTGCCGCGCCGTCCGTTCGCCGGACGCCGGCTATGGGGCGGCGCGGCGCCGGTCAGCGTCCCCGTCGGCTTCGAGATCTGACGGCCGGCACCCATCGCGAACTGGAAAGACGAGCAAGTCATGGAGACGACCCATTCGATCGATCTGGTCTGGTGGATCGGCGTCGTCGAGCTGCCCGTCGTCACGGCGCTCTTCGTGCTGATCTGGCGCATCCGACGCGAAGTGATCGATGCCGTCGAAGGGCTGCGTCGGCGCGCCGACGCGGCTGATCAGGCGCTGGCGGCGGATCTCGCTGCCTTCAAGCTGGAGGTGGCCAAGCAGTACGCCTCCAACGAAGCGACGCGCGAGGTCGAACGGCGCCTGACGGCGCACCTGCTGCGCATCGAGCAGAAGATCGACGGTCAACCCCTGCTGCGCCGCAACGGCCATTGACGGCCATTGGGCCAACCCTCCGGAGATTGCCATGATCACCCCGATCCTGTTGCCCGCCGACGGCCCGCCGCCGTCCGGCGCCGAGGCCGCCTGCGCGTTCGCCTGGCGGCTCTACGTCAAGCACCGCCATGCCTCCGAGACCCTGCTGGAGGCGCTGTGCGCCGCCGATTGGGTGCGCGCCGGCAAGGGCCATCTGGTGCTCGCGGTGCCGCCGGAGGTGCCGACTGGCGACGTATGGGACCGCTGCCTGGCGGTCGGCCAGAAGGCGGTCGACGGACTGCTCGCCGGGCTGGTGGCGGGTGCCGAAATGTACCACCGAGCCGGCGCGCAGCCTGCCTGGGCGGAAGGTCTCAGCCCGGTCGCCGAGGTCGAAGGCTTCCTGTTCTATGCGCTGGAGGGCTAGGGACGATGCTGCCCGCATTGCTGGCCGGTGTCGGCCTGCCGCTGCTTACGCGTCTGGTGAGCGGCGGCCTGAAGGCGATCGACAACCCGGTCGCCGCCGCCGCCGCCCAGGCGCTCGACGAGGTCGACGCCGCCGTCGGGCGCGGCGAGATCCCACCCGAGCGGCTGGCCGAAGCCAACCGACACCTTGAGCGCCTGAGCGAGATCGAGGCGGCGCGCGAGACTGAGATCCTGACGCAGGTGAACGCCACCATGCGCGTCGAGGCCGGCTCCGACGACGCCTTCGTACGGCGCTGGCGCCCGACCTTCGGCTACATCGTCTCCTTCACCTGGGCGCTTCAGTTCGCCGCCATCGCCTATGCCATGGTGGCCACGCCGCACTACGCCAAAGAGCTGGTCGAGGCCATGGTGGCGCTGACCCCGGCCTGGGGCATCGCGCTGGCCGTGCTGGGGATCAATGTGGTCAAGCGCAGCCGCGACAAGGAAGTCGCCGCCGGCGTCGCCCCGAAGGCAGGCCTGCTGCAAAGGCTGTTGGGCGGCTGAAACCTACTCCGCCGCGCGGGTCATCGCGCGGTAGATGCGGCTGGCGGTGAAGCGGTCGACGCCGCCGGCTTCTGCGCCGGCCTCCAGCATGCAGCGGTCGGGCTCGACGGGGACCAGCATCAGGTCGCAGGGCGGCAGGCCGGCGACGGCATCCAGGGCGGCGACGAGCGCCGGGCTGCCGAGTGGCGGTCCGCCGACTGCCAGATCCTCGGCACACACGCCTGCGAGACTGTCGAGGTCGGCTTCCAGCTCGGGACGGCTGTGCGGCTCCGGCCACTGTTCGGCTTCCACGATGCCGGTTTGGTCGGACACCTCGACCAGACGCAGATGCGGGGCTCGATTGGCGTGATTGCGGGTCATGGCGTTGGCCATCCTTCAGGCGAAGTCTCGGGTCGGAACCGATTGGTCGTTCCCCTCTGTCTAAGCCCTGCAGACAAACGCCATGCGATTGCTGTGAAACATTATGTAAACGCATTCTGCCGCCCCGCGCTGGTCTGGCATCCTCCAGGCCGCCTCGTTTACAAGCCTGGGTCACGAGGCCGACGGCGAAGGGGAGCGGCATGTCCTTGATTTTCCATGTGTGCACGCGAGAGAGCTGGCAGGCTGCGGTGGCGGAAGGCCGCTACGCCGGTTCCGCCGACGATCGCCGCGACGGCTTCATCCACTTCTCCGCCAGCGACCAGGTGGTAGACTCGGTGGCCAAGCACCGGGCCGGCCAGGACGGCCTAGTCATCTTGGGCGTCGACCCGGAGCGCCTCGGCGCTGCACTGAAGTGGGAGCCCTCGCGCGGCGGCGCGCTGTTTCCGCATCTCTACGGGCCGCTGCCGCTCGAGGCGGTGGTCTTCGTGCGCGACCTGCCGCTCGGCGCGGACGGCCGCCACGTCTTTCCCTCCCTCGTCCCGTGAACCTCTACGCCGGCCTGCGCCCATTGCTGTTCCGGCTGCCGCCCGAACGCGCGCACGCTCTGACCCTCTGGGCGCTGAAGTCGGGCCTGCTGGGTGGCGCCAGCAAAGCCGACGACCCGGTGCTTGCCACCGAGGTTTGGGGACGGCGCTTCGCCAACCCCTTGGGCATGTCTGCCGGCTTCGACAAGAACGCCGAGGTCATGGCACCGCTGCTGCGGCTCGGCTTCGGCTTCGTCGAGGTCGGCTCGATCACCCCGAAACCGCAGCCGGGCAACCCGCGCCCCAGGGTCTTCAGGCTGCCCGCCGACCGCGCCGTCATCAACCGGCTGGGCTTCAACAACGAGGGCATCGCCGGGGCCGAGCCGCGCCTCAAGGCATTTCGCGCGACGCCTGTGCCCGGCGTGCTCGGCGTCAATCTCGGCAAGAACAAGGACGGGCAGGCCGAAGCCGACTACGCCGCCAGCACCCGCGCCCTGGCGCGCCACGCCGACTATCTGGCGATCAACGTCTCCTCGCCGAATACCCCCGGCCTGCGCGCCCTGCAGGGTAGGGCGGAGCTCGAGCGCCTGATCGCTGCTGTCCGCGCAGAGTTGCCGGACCCGCCGCCGGCGCTGGTGCTGAAGATCGCCCCCGACCTGACCGAGCCGGACCGGCGCGACATCGCCGCCGTCGCGCTGGACCGCCTGGACGGTCTGATCGTCTCCAACACCACCGTCGCGCGGCCCGAGAATCTGCGGGATCCCGCCAAGTCGGAAACCGGCGGCTTGTCGGGCCGACCGCTATTCCGCCCCTCGACCGACCTGCTGGCCGAGATGTACCGCCTGACCGAGGGTCGATTGCCGTTGATCGGCGTCGGCGGGGTGGAGGACGGCGCCACTGCCTACGCCAAGATCCGCGCCGGCGCCAGCCTTGTGCAGCTCTACACCGCGCTGGTCTACGAGGGTCCTGGCCTCGTTACCCGCATCAAGCGCGAGCTGTCCGAGTTGCTGAGGCGCGACGGCTTCGCCCGGGTCGCCGACGCAGTCGGCGCGGATGTCGCATCCTGAAGAGAAGCTCCACCACCTGCGGTGCCATGCCACGCTCGGTCAGCGGTGCCAAGGCCTGGCGCGACGTCGAGCCGTGCTGGGTGTGGTCGATCGTCACGCTCATGCGGCCCCCGAGTTTCCGATTCGGCAGTCTGCCGCTCGCGCATGGTTAACGCTTGCGCAAGCCCTGGCGGTGCAGGATCGCGCCATGGCTCGCTCTCTCGCACCGCTGCTGCTCGCGCTCGGCTTCGGCCTTGGCCTCTGGCTGGCGCTGCCGGCCCTGTCCGGCGCCCTGGGCCTGGAGGGCTTGGCGGCCCCGGCCGCGCGCGCGGCTCTGGCGGTCGGGCTGGCGGCGCTGCTGGCACTGGCCGGCGAGACCTGGCTGCGCGGGCGAGCCGAGGTGGCCCTGCGCGCTGAGCTGGCCGAGCTGCGCCGCAGCGTGCGCGACGCCGAGGAGGAGGTGCTGTGGGCGCGGCGCGAGCTGAAGAGCTTGGTCGACGGCCTACGCGCCCACCGCGAGGCCCAGGCGCCGGAGCGCGCGCTGAACGAGGCGCGGGCCGAGGTCAAGCTGCTGCAGAGCGTGGTCACCCGTCTCGACGGTGCGCAGGGGCGCGCTGCCGGTGCCGCGGTGCCGGTTTCGGCATCGGCGGGGGTGACGCAGATCGACCCGCGCACCGCGCTGGCCGCCGTGCGCGAGGCGCTGAAGCAGGACCGCATCGAACTGGTGCTACAGCCGATCGTCAGCCTGCCGCAGCGTCGCCGTCGCTTCTTCGAGTGTTTCTCGCGCTTGCGCGACGCAGACGGCCGGCTCTTGCTGCCGGAGGCCTACATTCCCGTCGCCGAGCGCGCCGGGCTGATGTCGGCCATCGACAACATGCTGCTGCTGCGCTGCATCCAGCTCGTCCGGCGCATCCAGAAGCGCGGCGAGCGTCTCGGCTTCGTCTGCAACCTCTCGCCGCACACCCTGCAGGACCCGGACTTCTTCGGCGACTTCGTCGACTACCTGGACGCCAACGCCGAGTTGGCTTCCAGCCTGGTCTTCGAGATGGCGCAGGCCGACTTCGCCGCGCTGGCACCGGAGGCGGAGGCCTATCTCTCGCGGCTCTGGCACCTGGGCGCGCGCCTGTCGGTCGACTCCATGCAGGACCTGGCGTTCGACCCGACCAAGCTGACGGCCAAGCACGTCGACCTGGTGAAGATCCCCGCCCGCGCCCTGCTCGGCCGGCCGGGCGAGGAGGTGGCGCGGCTGCGCGCCCGCCTGGCGCAGGCGGAAATCGACCTGGTGGTCGAAAAGATCGAGAGCGACGAGCAGCTCGTCGAGCTGCTGGAACTCGGCATCGACTTCGGCCAGGGCTACCTCTTCGGCGAGCCGCGCCCGGCCAAGCTGGCCGCCTGAGCCCGCTTCACGAGGCGCTGCGCCTGTGGCACAAGGCGCGCCCGTCCCTGCACGCGAGCGAGCTTTCATGCGTATCCCCCTGTACGACGGCCTGGCGCCCCTGGCCGCGGCCTACGACGGCTACGTCTGCGACCTCTGGGGCGTGCTGCACGACGGCGTGCGCGCCTTCCCGGATGCCGTCGCCTGCCTCGAGAAGCTGCGCGACCGCGGCGCCAAGATCGCCGTGCTGTCGAACGCGCCGCGCCGCGCCGCCGAGGTCGAGGCGAAGATGAACGAGCTGGGCATCGCGCCGCAGCTCTACGACACGGTGCTCTCCTCCGGCGAGGTCGCCTGGGAGAACCTGAAGAGCCGCACCGACGACTTCTACGCCCGCCTCGGCCGGCGCTGCTTCCACATCGGCCCCGACCGCGACAACGGCATGCGCGCCGGGCTGGACTACGACTTCGTCGAGGACCTGGGCGCGGCCGACTTCCTGCTCAACACCGGCGCGCACATGGGCGACTCCACCCTGGCCGACTACGAGGCCGACCTGCTGGCCGCCGCATCCCGGCGCCTGCCGATGGTCTGCGCCAACCCGGACCTGGAGGTGATCCGCGGCGGCGTGCGGGAGATCTGCGCCGGCCTGCTCGCCCAACGCTACGAGGACCTGGGCGGGCCGGTGCGCTACCACGGCAAGCCGCACGCCGAGGTCTACCACGAATGCCTGAGCGCCCTCGGCCTGCCGCGCGACCGGGTCGCCGCGCTCGGCGACTCCCTGCGCACCGACGTCGCCGGCGCCCTGGAGGCCGAGATCGCCCCGATCCTGATCGCCGGCGGCATCCACGCCGAGGCCCTGGGCATCGCCGAAGGCGAGACGCCGAGCCAGGCGGCGGTCGACAGGCTCTGTGCCGAGTCCGGCTGGCCACCGGCGGCGTGCCTGCCGGTGTTGAAGTGGTAGCTACCTCAGTACCCGCCGGCCCAGGTCGAGCAGGTGGGCGAAGCCCTGGCGGCCGAAGGTGAGGGGATTGAAGACCGCGCCTTCCGCGCCGAGCGCCAGGGTCGGTGTCTGGCCCAGGCTGCGTAAGGCGACCCGCGCGACCGTATCCGGGCTGGCCGCGGCCGGTAGGCTCCCGCCGCCGTAGCCGGCGCGGCGGCCGAAATCGCTCTTCGTCGGCCCGGGCGCAAGGGTGAGCACGTCGATCGGTTCGCCGCGCAATTCGGCGGCGAGCGACTCCGATAACGACTGCAGGAAAGCCTTGCTTGCGGCGTAGGTGGCAAAGCCCGGGACCGAGACGAAGGCGGCGGTCGAGGTGATGTCGATCAGGCCGGCCCGCCGGTCGGAAGCCGCGGCTCTCTCCAGCATGCCGGGCAGCATCGCACGGATCAGGCGCAGCGGCGCCAGGGCATTGAGCTGCACCGTCGCCTCCAGATCTTTCGGGTCGCTGTCCAGAACCGCACCGATCCGGCCCATGCCGGCGTTGCTGACCAGCAGGTCGATCCCGGCCGTGTCCGCCGCCGCGGCGGCGGTGTCGCAGCCCTCCGGCGTGGTCAGGTCGGCGGAGACGATCTCGACGTCGTCCTGAGGCAACTCGGCTCGCAGAGCCTCCAGCCGGTCCCGGTTCCGGGCGACCAGGACCAGCCCGCTGCTCGGTGCCAGGCAGCGGGCAAAGGCTGCCCCGATGCCGGAGGAGGCCCCGGTGATCAGGGCGGCGCGTGGCGCGGCGCGGCGATGGCTGCGCATGACCATACCCTCGATCTAGCCCAGCCTGAGGGCACGCAAAGGGGCCTGCGGCCAAGCTCGGAGGTCTGCCCTGCCCCGCGTGGACACCGCGCCCGCGCGCATGGTTATATCCGCCCCGACAATTGCCGGTCTGAGGTACGGACCGGTCCAGGCGCAATTGCGGCGGATTTGCGAGCCATGGCGGAGTTTCCCGAGAAGACCCTGGAGGACTGGCAGGCCCAGGCGGCCAAGGAGCTGAAGCTCGACTCGTTGGAGGGCAAGGTCTGGACCACGCCCGAGGGGATCGAGGTCAAGCCGCTCTACACATCGGCCGACCTGGAGGCGATCGGCTACCGGGAGACCCTGCCGGGCTTCGCGCCGTTTACCCGCGGCCCCCGCGCGACGATGTATGCGGGCCGCCCCTGGACGCTGCGGCAGTACGCCGGCTTTTCCACCGCCGAGGAGTCCAACGCCTTCTACCGCGCCAACCTGAAGGCCGGGCAGAAGGGCCTGTCGGTCGCCTTCGACCTCGCCACCCATCGCGGCTACGACAGCGACCATCCGCGCGTCGTCGGCGACGTCGGCAAGGCGGGCGTGGCGATCGATTCCGTCGAGGACATGAAGATCCTCTTCGAGGGCATCCCGCTCGACCAGATGAGCGTGTCGATGACCATGAACGGGGCGGTGCTGCCGGTGATGGCCGGCTACATCGTCGCCGCCGAGGAGCAGGGGGTGGGGCCGGACAAGCTCAGCGGCACCATCCAGAACGACATCCTCAAGGAGTTCATGGTCCGCAACACCTACATCTATCCGCCCGAGCCCTCGATGCGGATCGTCGCCGACATCATCGCGTACACCGCGGAGAACATGCCGCGCTTCAACTCGATCTCGATCTCCGGCTACCACATGCAGGAGGCCGGGGCGACGGCGGTGCAGGAGCTGGCCTTCACTCTGGCCGACGGGCTGGAGTACGTGCGCGCCGCCCGCTCCAAGGGCCTGGACGTCGACGCCTTCGCGCCGCGCCTGTCCTTCTTCTTCGCCATCGGCATGAACTTCTTCATGGAGGTCGCCAAGCTGCGCGCCGCGCGCCTGCTGTGGGCCGAGCTGATGGCCGAGGAGTTCGCCCCCAAGGACGCGCGCTCGCTGATGCTGCGCACCCACTGCCAGACCTCGGGCGTGTCGCTGACCGAGCAGGACCCCACCAACAACGTGGTGCGCACCACGATCGAGGCGCTGGCCGCGGCGCTCGGCGGCACCCAGTCGCTGCACACCAACGCGCTGGACGAGGCGGTCGCCCTGCCGACGCCGTTTGCGGCGCGCATCGCCCGCAACACCCAGCTCATTCTCCAGGAGGAGACGGGCATCACCAACGTGGTCGACCCGCTGGGCGGCAGCTACTACGTCGAGAGCCTGACCCACAGCCTGGCGACCCACGCCCGCGCGCTGATCGCCGAGGTCGAGGAGCTGGGCGGCATGACCAAGGCGGTCGAGGCCGGCATGCCGAAGATGCGCATCGAGGAGTCGGCGGCCCGCCGCCAGGCGCGCATCGACCGCGGCGAGGAGGTCATCGTCGGCGTCAACAAGTACGTCTCCGAGGCGGCGGAGGAGATCGAGATCCTCTCGATCGACAACGCCGAGGTGCTGTCCAAGCAGATCGAACGTCTGAAGGGCATCCGCGCCCGCCGCGACGAGGCCAAGGTCGAGGCGGCGCTCGACGCCCTGTCCGAGGCGGCGGAGAGCGACACCGGCAACCTGCTCGACCTGGCGGTGCAGGCGACCCGCGTGCGCGCCACGGTCGGCGAGATCTCCGACGCGCTGGAGCGGGTCTACACCCGCCACCGCGCCGTGGTGCGCTCGATTTCCGGCGTCTACGGCTCGGCCTACGAGGGCGACGAGGGCTTCCAGCGCATCCGCCAGGAGGTCGAGGCCTTCGCCGGCGAGGAGGGGCGCCGGCCGCGCCTGCTGGTGGTCAAGCTGGGGCAGGACGGCCACGACCGCGGCGCCAAGGTGATCGCCACCGCCTTCGCCGACATCGGCTTCGACGTCGACATCGGCCCGCTGTTCCAGACGCCGGAGGAGGGGGCGCGCCAGGCGGTGGAGAACGACGTCCACGTGATCGGCGTCTCCAGCCAGGCGGCCGGCCACCGCACCCTGGTGCCGGCGCTGATCGAGGAGCTGAAGCGCCAGGGCGCCGAGGACATCCTGGTGGTCTGCGGCGGCGTCATCCCGCCGCAGGACTACACCTTCCTGCAGGATGCCGGCGTCGCCGCGATCTACGGCCCCGGCACCAACATCCCCAAGGCGGCGAGCGAAATCCTCGGCATGCTGCGCCGCCAGCGCAAGGCGGCGTGATCGCGCGCATGGGCCGATCCATGGCTTCGCAGGACGGCGGCCGCGGCCGGGGACGGCGGTACTGAGATGGGGCGCTGGCGCGAGTCCGCTTTGTTCCTGGCTGCGGCGACCCTGATCTCGCTCGCCTGGTTCGCCTTCGTCGCGGCGTATATCCAGCGGTCGATCGGCTGGGCCAATCTGGACCAACTGCTGCCGAGCGACCTGGCCGCCGGCTTGGCCGGCGCGCTGCTGCCGCCGACGCTGGTCTGGCTGGTGATTTTCGGCGTCCTGGCCGCGCGCGGCGTGCGCGCGGAGTCGCGCGACCTGCTGCGCAAGCTCGACGCGCTGGCCTATCCGCCGGACGTGGCGGCGGTGCAGCTTCGCGACATCACCCGCCAGCTCGCCGAGCAGGGCGACATCCTGCGCCAGGTCGGCGAGGACGTGGCCGAGCGGCTGGAGACGACCCGCCAAGCCTTCGCCAAGCAGAGCCAGGAGTTGACCGGTGCGGGCGTGCGCGCCTCGGCCCAGGCCGAACAGCTCCGCGAAGCCCTCGCCGCGCAGCAGAGCGAGCTGACCGAGGCGCGCGAGCGGCTGGCGCAGATGGTGGCCAGCAGCCGCGAGGCCAGCGAGACCGAAATCGCCGCCTTCGAAGCCGCGTTGCAGCGCGCCCAGGCCGCCGCCGAGGAGATCGCCGGCGCCATGCGCCGTCCGGCGGAGGAGTTCAACGCCGCCGTCGAGCACGCCCTGGGCGACAGCACGCGCGCCGCCGCCGAGATGAGCGCCCACGCGCAAGCCATGAAGCTGGCGACCGAGGAGGTCAAGGGCGCCGCCGTCTCTCTGCGCGCCGACCTGGAGGGCGACAGCAAGGCCGTGCTCTCGGCCGCCGGACGCTTGGCGCGCGAGGCCAAGTCCTTCTCCGACGAGGTGCAGGACTCGCTGGCCCGCCTGACCGGCGCCTTCGAGCGCACCACCTCCCAGGCCAATTACCTGAAGGCGACCATCGACCAGGAGGTCGGCGCGCTGCGCAGCCTGTCGGAGGAGATCGAAACGCGTGCGGCCGACGTCACCGGCCGGCTGGAGGCGGGCAGCGAGTCGGCGCGCGAGGCCTTCGGCCAGGCCGACGCCGCCGCCACCTCCATGTCGGCCACCTTCCGCACCCAGGGCGAGGAGCTGTCGGGTATCGCCGAGCGCGCGGCCCAGCGCCTGCGCGAGGAGATGCAGCAGGCCGCAACGGAGCTGACTGCCCTGGCCAACGCGAATTCGGAGAGCTTCACCGAGCTGGCCGCCTACGCCGGGCGCAAGCTGCAGCAGGCCGGCGAGCAGGTGCGCCCGCACGTCGAGGCGCTGAACGCCGCCTCCGACCGTGCCGTCGAACGTGCCGAGCGGGCGGGGCAGGCCTTCCAGGCGCGCGCCGGCGAGCTGCGCGCCGCCGCCGACCAGGCGGGCAGCCGCATCGGCGAGGTCGGCCAGGGCCTGCGCGCGCTGTCGGCCGAGCTGCGCGAGGCGGCCGGGTTGGCCGAACAGCGCGAACTGCAGGCGGCGGCCGAGCTGCGCACCCAGAACGAGGCGCTCGCCGCCTCGGCCGCCGGCGCGCAGAAGGCGGCCGGCGTGCTGCGCGCGGCGGTCGAGGAGGAGCTGACGCGGCTGCAGGCCCTGTCCGGCGAGCTGCAGCGCCTGACCGAAAGCCTGCAGGGCGAGCTGGCGACCCAGACCGGGGCCCTGGGCGCGGCGACCGAGGCGGCGCAGGCGGCGGGCGTCGACCTGCGCGAGGAGGCGCAGGCACAGCTCGCCGACCTGCGCGAAACGGCCGCGAGCTCGCTGGAGACGCTGACCAGACTAGGCGACCTGGTGGCCGAGCGCAGCAAGGCGCTGGAGACCTCGGCCGAGACGGCGCTGGGCCGGGCCGGCGAGTTGGGTACGCTGATGGACGCCCAACGCGACCGCTTCGACGGCTCGATCAAGGGTCTGGCCGTCCGCTTCGAGGAGATCGGCGAGCAGTTCCGCCAGCGCGCCGAGGAACTGCGGCAGGCCGCCGACGAGGCGGGCCAGCAGGCGCTGACCCTGAAGCAGAGCGACCTGGAGACCCGGCGCGACCTCTTCCTGCGCAGCGCCACGGTGATGATCGAGGATCTGAACTCGCAGGCCATCGACCTGACCCGCCTGTTCGAGGGCGAGGTGCCGGAGGAGCTGTGGAAGCGCTACCGCAAGGGCGAGCGCTCGATCTTCGCAAGGCGCCTGACGCGCGCCAGGCAGGACGGCTTCAGCGCGCCGCAGATCGCCCAGCGCTTCAAGGAGGACGAGCGCTTCCGCGAGCAGGCGACGCGCTACATCAACCAATTCGAAAGCCTGATGAACCAGGCTGCGGCCTGCGATCCGGAGCATGTACTGAGCGCCACCTTCCTGACCGCCGACGTCGGCAAGCTCTACCTGCTGCTGTCTCGCTCGCTGGGGCGCGAAGTGTAGAGCCGGGCGCGCACCCAGGGCCAGGCCACGGGCAGCACGATCCCCAGCATGATCACGGCGCCGCCCAGCCCCTGCAGCGGCGTCGGCAGCATGCCCAGCAGCAGCCAGGCGAGCAGCGCGGCGAAGGCCGGGGCCAGCATGTCGACCAGCACCACTTGCGACGGCGTCAGCGTCTGCAGCGCGTAGATCTGGAAGATTCGCGACAGCACCGGGCCGACCAATGCGGCGGCGGCGATCAGACCCCAGCCCTCGAGAGGAACATGCGGCACGCCCGCCACCGCGCCCGGCACCAGTGCGATGGCGAGCGCGCCGAAGAACAGACGGCAGTAGTTCAAGGTAATCGGGTGGGAGCCGCGGTTGAAGCGCTTGATGTAGATCTGCATGGCGCCGAAGCAGAGGGCCGCCAGTGCGCCCCAGAGGTAGAAGCCGAAGCCCGCCGAGAGGGTCAGGTCCTCGGTGATATTGAGCAGGGCGATGCCGGCCAGCACGACCAGGGCGCAGGGGCGCACCAGCGGCGCTGCCGGAATCCGCAAGAACGCACTTTCCATCAGCAGAACGAAGAGGATCTGCGTGCGCACCATCACGGTGGCGAGGGCCGGATCCAGCCCCTGCAGCGACTTGCCGATGGAAACGTGCGCCAGCACCGAAAGCGCCGCCAGCACGACGCCGCCCACCAGGGTCGGCCGGTCGAGCCGGATGCGCGTGCGCCGCAGCAGCCCGCCGGCAAAGGTCAGCCCGAAGCCGATGGAATACAGCAGGAAGACGAAGACCTCCGGTGCGACCAGCGCGACCGCGGCCTTGTAGGGGATGAAGTAGGCGGCGGCGAAGAAGGCGCCGGCCACCGCGAAGGCGACCCCGCGCAGGTAGCCCTGGCCGCCGGCGGCTGACCCCATGCTCCGTCCTCCGATCCCTGTCCGGGCCCTGGCCGGCGCGCAACGGCTCGGGGCGACTACGCTCGCAGGCCTTCGCCGCAGCGGCAACCCGAGCGCGGTGCATGGCAAACGCGCAATTTGTCTCGGCCCGGTCGGCCCTATATCAGGGGGCTGTCAACGAAAACCCGCGCAGGCCGCGGCCTGCGACCCGGAGCGCCGCTTGACCCTCTCCGCCGATCCCGATCCCGCAGGCCCCCGGCGTTGCCGGGCGCTGCGCGGCTGACGCCGCGATGCGTCCGCTCGAGCCCTCGCCGCCGCCGCCCGGCCACCGCAGCCACTGGGCGACCCTGAAGGACCTGCTGCCGCACCTCTGGCCGGACGACCGGCCGGACCTGAAGCTGCGCGTCGTCATCGCCATGACCTGCCTGCTGGCGGCCAAGGGGGCGATCGTGGTGGTGCCGCTGCTCTACAAAGAGGCGGTGGATGCGCTGTCGATTCCGGCCGGCGCCGAGACGCTGCCGGCCGCGGTCGGCGTGCCGGTCTTCGTCATCGTCGCCTACGGCCTGGCGCGCGTCTTCAGCCTGTCGTTCCAGGAGCTGCGCGACTTCTTCTTCGCCAAGGTCGGCCAGCGCGCCATCCGCCAGGTGGCGCTGAAGACCTTCCGCCACCTGCACGGCCTGTCGCTGCAGTTCCACCTCGACCGCCAGACCGGCGGCCTCAGCCGGGTGATCGAGCGCGGCACCAAGGCGATCGACACGCTGCTCAACTTCGCGCTCTTCTCGATCATCCCGACCTTCATCGAGCTGGCGCTGTCCTGCGGCATCCTCTGGGCGCTCTACGGCATTGAGGTCGCCGCCATCACCTTCGTCACGGTCGCCGGCTACATCGTCTACACCTACAAGATCACCGAGTGGCGTCTGAAGCTGCGGCGCGAGATGAACGAGAGCGACCAGCAGGCGAACACCCGCGCCATCGACTCGCTGATCAATTACGAGACGGTGAAGTACTTCACGAACGAGGCGCACGAGGCGACGCGCTACGATCGCGGCCTGCGCGCCTACGAGACGGCGGCGACGGCCTCCAAGACCTCGCTGTCGATTCTCAACATCGGCCAGGCGGCGATCATCGCGGTGGGCGTGACGGCGCTGATGCTGCTGGCGGCCAAGCGGGTGGTCGAGGGCAGCATGACCCCGGGCGACTTCGTCGCGGTCAACGCCTACATGATGCAGATGGCGCAGCCTTTGAACTTCTTCGGCTTCGTCTACCGCGAGGTGAAGCAGTCGCTGGTCGACATGGAGACCATGTTCCAACTGCTGAGGGAGCCGGCGCAGGTCGAGGACAGGCCGGGCGCACCCGACCTGGACCTCGACGGCGGGCGCGTCGCCTTCCGCGACGTCCACTTCGCCTACGCGCCGGACCGGCAGATCCTGCGCGGCATCGACTTCGAGGTGCCGCCCGGCCACACGGTCGCCGTCGTCGGGCCCTCCGGCGCCGGCAAGTCGACCCTGGCCCGGCTGCTGTTCCGCTTCTACGACGTGACCGGCGGGCGCATCGAGATCGACGGTCAGGACATCCGCGCGGTGACTCAAGCCTCGCTGCGCCGGGCTATCGGCATCGTCCCGCAGGACACCGTTCTGTTCAACGACACCATCGGCTACAACATCGGCTACGGCGCGCCGGACGCCGACCGCGCCGCCGTCGAGCGGGCCGCTAAGCTGGCGCACATCGGCACCTTCGTCCGATCCCTGCCGCAGGGCTTCGAGACCACCGTCGGCGAACGCGGCCTGAAACTCTCGGGCGGCGAGAAGCAGCGCGTCGCCATCGCGCGGACCATCCTCAAGAACCCGGCGATCCTGGTTTTCGACGAGGCGACCAGCGCGCTCGACACCCACACGGAGCGCGAGATCCAGGCCAACTTGCGCGAGGTCAGCCGCGGGCGCACCACCCTGGTGATCGCCCACCGCCTGTCCACCGTGGTCGAGGCCAACGAGATCCTGGTTCTGGAGGCCGGGCGCATCGTCGAGCGCGGACGCCACGCCGAGCTTCTGGCGCGCGGCGGGGTCTACGCCGCCATGTGGCAGCGCCAGCAGGAGGCGCGGCAGGCGGTGGAAAAGACGGAGGTCTGACCTCGCCCGGCGCTCACGCCGCCGCGACCATGCCGCCCGCCGCCGCGCACAGCGGCGCGAAGTCCAGCAGCGCGGCGAGGATCGCCTCTGGCGCGTCCTCCTGCACAAGGTGCCCGGCGCCGGGCACCTCGACGAACCGCTCGAGCGGCAGCATTTCGGCCAGGCGGCGGCCCGTCTCCAGCGGAATCCAGGCGTCCTCCGTCCCCCACAGCATCTGGGTCGGGCAGCGCACCTCGCCGTAGCGTTCCTCGACCTCGTCGGTGTAGCGCATGTCCATCTGCGCGATCTGGCGGTAGAAGGCCGTCTGCCCCTCGGCACCCAGCCAGGGCCGCTTGTAGGGCTGCAGCTCGGCGGCGCCGATCGGCCGCGCAATGGCCGTGCGCAGGTAGGCGTCGAGCAGCGCTTCGTGTGCGTAGGCCGGCATGCCGGCGAAGGCGTCCTCGTACTGGCGCACGTGGCTGACGAAGGGCGAGCCCCAGGGACGCAGAGCGACCGGGTCGATCAGGGTCAGCGAGGCATAGTCGAGCCCGTTCAGCAGATGCCCGCGAAGCGCCGTCGCGCCGCCGAAGTCGTGCGCGACGACATGCGGCGCGGCGAGCTGCCAATGCGCGAGCGCGGCGGCCAGGACCTGGTTCTGGATGCCCAGCGAGACGTCCGGCAGGTCGCCCTTGTCGGATTGGCCATAGCCGAGCAGGTCGAAGGCGTGCACTCGGAAATGCCGCGCCAGCCAGGGGGCGACGCGGTGCCATTCGTGGGAGGAGAAGGGCGTGCCGTGCACCAGCACGAGCGGCGGCGCCTGGGCCGGCCCCAGGACGCCGCAGCGGATCGTGTGTCCCGCAACCGGCAAACGATCATTCAGCCAAGCGGTCATCGCGCACCCTCCTTATCTAACTGTCAATTCAAACTCAAAGGTTAGATTGACAGCAGAGATATATAACTGTCAAGATCGCATTTAATGGTTAAGTTAGCCACTACGCGCGCTGGGGCCTGGACCGACGAGGAACTGGTCGGCGGGCACCCGGCCCTCGACTTCGTCAACACCGCCGGCGGACGCACGAAGGCGCGCGACCGTGACCGGCTCAGCGGCTATGGCGCGCTGCTCGGATGGGCGGCGGCGGTGGGGCTCCTGGAGGCGGCGGAGGCTGCAGCGCTGGCGCGCGCGGCCGAGGTGGAGCCGGCGCAGGCCGACGCACTGCTGCACCGTGCGAAAGGCTTCCGCGAGGCGCTGCATGGGCTGCTGACGTCGCTGGCCTCCGCGCAGGCCCAGGGCCTGACCGATGCTCCGGCGCCGCCGGAGCCGGTGACGCAGGAAATCCGCCACGCCCTGGCTGCTGCCGAGCTGGCGGCCAGAGCCGGCACATACCGATGGCGCCTCTCCGTCGCGGGCAGCGGCTTGCGGCTGCCGCTGCATCGCCTCGCCCTGGCGGCGCAGGATCTGCTGTCGGGCCCGGAACTCGCCAGGCTGCGGAGCTGCGCCCGCTGCTCCTGGCTGTTCCTGGACCGCGGCCGGGGCCGGCCGCGCCGCTGGTGCAGCATGGCGGCCTGCGGCAACCGCGCCAAGGCGGCGCGCCATTACGCCCGCCGCAAGCAGGCAGCCGCCGAGCCGAGCTGACCGACCGGCGGCAGGGAGCGGGATCGCACGGCGGGCTTGGCCCGCCCGCGGCGGCTCGGCTAGCTTCCGGGCATGCCCGATTCGCCCGCCTCCGGTTCCCTCGCCGACGCGCTGCTGGCCGGCAACCGCCGGGCGCTGGCGCGCGCCATCACGCTGATCGAGTCGACCCGGCCCGACCACCGGCGCGACGCCGAGGATCTCTTGGCCGAGGTGCTGCCGCGGACGGGCAACTCGGTGCGCCTCGGCATCTCCGGGGTACCCGGCGTTGGCAAGTCGACCTTCATCGAGGCCTTCGGCGGCCACCTGATCGCGCAGGGCCACAAGGTGGCGGTGCTGGCGATCGACCCGACGAGCCGGCGCACCGGCGGCTCGATCCTGGGCGACAAGACGCGCATGGAGCAGCTCGCGCGCAGCCCCGAGGCCTTCATCCGCCCTTCGCCGACCGGCGGCTCGCTCGGCGGCGTCGCCCGGCGCACCCGCGAGGCGATGCTGGCCTGCGAGGCGGCCGGCTTCGACGTGGCGATCGTCGAGACGGTCGGCGTCGGCCAGTCGGAGACTGCGGTGGCCGACATGGTCGACCTCTTCCTGTTGCTGCTGCTGCCCAGCGGCGGCGACGAGCTGCAGGGCATCAAGAAGGGCGTGGTGGAGATCGCCGACCTGGTGGCGGTGAACAAGGCCGACGGCGAGATGACGGACGCCGCCGCGCGCGCCGCCGCCGAGTACCAGTCAGCCCTGCGCATGCTGCGGCCGGCGAACGCCGCCTGGCAGGTCCCGGTGCTGCGTTGCTCGTCCCTGACCGGCCAGGGCATCCCGGAAATCTGGCGAGCGGTCGGCGACTACCGCACGGCCATCGGCGAAGCGGGGCTGGCGAAGCGCCGCGCCGAACAGGCGCGCGCCTGGCTGTGGAGCGAGATCGACGACACCCTGCGCGAACGCTTCCGCCGCCACCCGGCGGTCGCCGCAGCCCTGCCCGAGGCCGAACGCGCCGTCATGGCCGGCGAGACGACGCCGGGGCTGGCCGCGGAGGAGTTGCTGCGGGCGTTCGGGGTGGCGCCTGCGGAGGCTTGACGACGGGCCTTCTCCTGCTTACAACCCCGGCTTCGCGCGGCGGCCGGGTTCGGCCGCCCGCGGTCTTTTGCGCGCTTTCGCGCCGACCGCCCAACAGAAGTCCAGTCGAGGAACAGTCAGATGGCCCGCCGTTGCGCCTTCGTCGGCAAGTCCGTGATGTCCGGCAACAACGTCAGCCACGCGAACAACAAGACGCGCCGGCGCTTCCTGCCCAACATGCAGACGACGGCGCTGTACAGCGACGCGCTCGGCAAGATGGTGCGCCTGCGCCTGTCGACCCGCGCGATCCGCACCATCGAGCACAAGGGCGGCCTGGACGCCTTCCTGACCGGCACGGCGCGCGCCAAGCTCGGCGCCGAGGCGCTGCGGGTCAAGCGCCAGATCGAAAAGGCCAAGGCGCGCAAGCAGGCGAGCGTCTGACGGCCTCTCTTCCAGTTCGCCCGCAGCCCGGCCCGCCCTTCGGCGGGCCGTCGCGTTTTCGGGACCCGGCGCATCCGCTGCGCCGCGCCCTGGCGGCTCAGCCCAGTCCGGCCTGGCCCATCTCCAGGAACTTCTGGCGGCGCTGCTGGCGCAGCTCGCCGCGCGGCACCGCCAGCCGCTCTTCCAGTGCGCCCTGCAGCGCGCGGCCGACGGTGGCCACCGTGTCCTGTGGCGCGCGGTGGGCGCCGCCGACCGGCTCTTCGATCACCGTGTCGATCACGCCCAGGCGGTGCAGGTCCTGCGCCGTCAGGCGCAACGCCTCGGCCGCGTCCTTGGCGTGATCGGCCGAGCGCCAGAGGATCGAGGCGCAGCCTTCCGGCGAGATCACCGAATAGACCGCGTGCTCCAGCATCAGCACCCGGTCGGCGCTGGCCAGCGCCACCGCGCCGCCGGAGCCGCCCTCGCCGATGACCACGGCGATCACCGGCACGTCGAGGCCGAGCGAGACTTCGATCGACTTGGCGATCGCCTCGGCCTGGCCGCGCTCCTCGGCGCCGATGCCGGGGTAGGCGCCGGGCGTGTCGACGAAGGTGATCACCGGCAGGCCGAAGCGCTGGGCCAGGCGCATCAGGCGCTGCGCCTTGCGGTAGCCCTCCGGCCGGGCCATGCCGAAGTTGTGGGTCTGGCGGCTGGTCAGGTCCTTGCCCTTTTCCTGGCCGAGCACGACGCAGGCGTGACCGCCCAGGCGGCCCAGACCGCTCAGGATCGCGCGGTCCTCGCCATACAGGCGGTCGCCGGTCAGCGGCGTGAAGTCGGTGACGAGCTGGGCGATGTAGTCGCTGGCCTGGGGGCGCTGAGGGTGCCGCGCCACCTGGGTCTTCTGCCAGGCGCTCAGCTTGGCGTAGGTGCTGCGCAGCAGCCGGTCGGCCTTGGTCTGCAGGCGCTGCACCTCCTCGGCGATGTTCAGGTCGCCGGCGTCGGAGAGGTGTTTGAGCTCCTCGATCTTGCCTTCCAGCTCGGCGACCGGCTTCTCGAAATCCAGGTAGTGACGCATGGCGCGGGAGATAGCACAGCTCGTGCCGGCGCACAGCCGCAAATCCGGCCTCGGCGCGGGTGCTAGCGGCAGGTGCCGAGGCCGCCCTCGACGAGGGCATAGCTCATCGCCGGCGCGTCGCGGCCGTACAGCGGCAACGTTCCCTCGACGCGGCCGAACAGCGTCGTCTCCGGCAGCGGCGGGTAGCCCGCCACCCCCTCGCTGCGCAGCCGCGGGCCGAACTCGGGAAAGCGCGAGTCCAACCAAACGATGGCGCAGTCGCCAGGCTCCGCGTTGGCGGACGGCACGAAGAACCGCTTAACCTCGCCCTCGGGGCGCAGGTAGCGCGCCTCGGGCATCCAGGGCCGCATCTGCTCGGCCGGCAGGAAGTCGCCCGGACCCAGGATCAGCACGGTCCCCGGATCGAAGCCGGCGGCGCGCAGGCCCGCGGCGTAGGTCTCGTAGGGCATCAGCAGGCCGCATTTGCTGCACTTGCGCGCGTTCTGCTCGATCCAGCCGAAGTAGGAGAGCACGACCGCCAGCAGGCAGCCGACGACCGTCAGGCTGAAGAGGTTCAGCGACCAGGCCCGTACTGGGGTGCGGTCGATCACCGCGAACAGCCAGACCGGCAGGCCGATCAGGAAGAAGAAGTGGTGGGTGGCGAACTGGGTCGCGCCAAACAGGGTGGCGAGGGCCATCAGCAGCAGCATGAAGAGATGCGCCAGGCCGGCGACCCGCCGCCGTGCGTCTCGCCCGCTCTCGGACGGCTCGCTGGCCGTCGCCCTGCGCCCCGGCACGAAGGCGTACCAGAAGATCAGCGGCACCAGCGCCAGCATCGGCAGCAGGAAGCTCAGGCTGCCCTGCAGGACGGCGCGGAGACCCTCCAGTACCCCGGACAGCCACGGCTGCTGGTCGTTTAGCCCCCACTTGCTCTCGAGGATGGCGGCAGCGGCCTCGTGCTGATCGATCAGCCAGAGGTAGTGGGGACCGGCCACCGCCAGGACGACCGGGATGGCGGCCAGGCTGTGGCGGGCGAACAGCGCGCGGCGAGCCTGCGGCACGGCAAGTGCGGCGAGTGACAGGCCGCCGAGGAAGACCGCGAAGTTGTACTTGGTGAGCAGCCCCAGCCCGACGGCCAGGCCGAGCAGCAGGGCACGCGGCCTGCCGGGCCGCGCGAAGAAGGCCAGGGCGGCGGCCAGGGTCGCCGCGCACAGGCAGCCGAGCGCCAGGGTGTGGGACAGATTGATCAGCGGGTTCCAGGCGACATAGAGCAGAGTGGCCGGCGCCAGTCCCGCCAGCACCGCCAGGCGCCGGTCCGCCACCACCGTGCGGGCGGCGAGCCAGACGAAGAGATAGGTCAGGAAGACCGTGCCCAGCACGGTCACGCGCACCGCCGGCAGGCCGGGACCGAGGACCTGTTCGACCGCCCAGCCGGCCCAGACGATCAGCGGGGGGTTCTTCGGGTCGTAGCCGAGTTGCAGATCCTGGCCGAACAGCAGCAGCTCGGCATCGTCGTTGCGCCCGCCCGTCTGCAGTGCGACCTGGGCGATCAGCAGCAGCAGGTAGACGCCGCCGAGCAGCGCGAAGGCCGGCAGCGGCCGGGTGAGAGCGCGGGTCAGGGCGTTCGGCCCGCTGCGCAGCGCCGCAAGGGTTCGCTCGGCCAGAAGTCTCGCGTTCTCGGTCGTTGCGGAAGAACTCATGGGCGGGGCCGGTCGGGTCGGGCGAAAGCACCGGTGGGACATGCCCGCAACGGGCGTTGTCGTATACCACAGTCGCATGGCAGCAAGAACCGCGTGGCGACTCCGCTTGCCATGCCCCCCTGCGATCCGGCACTCTCGTGCCCGTGAAGTCCTGGGGGTGTCCCTGTCGCGCTGCGTCCGACGCACTGCGGCCCGGGGGCTGAGATACCGTCCGGCTAGGCGGTGACCCATCGAACCTGATCCGGATCATGCCGGCGCAGGGAAAGGACGGCGCGTCGCGGCCGTGCCGGCTCAGCCCGGCATCTGCGCCCGGCCTCCGCCCTTTCCCGTGCCGGAGAGGGAGACGCCGAGATGCGCCTGAGCCGACTTTTTCCCGTGCTTGCCGCCACCTTTGCGCTTGTGCTCGCCGCCATGCCGGCGCGTGCCGAACCGCTGACCGTCCTGCTCGACTGGTTCGTCAATCCGGACCACGCGCCGCTGATCGTCGCCCAGGCGCGCGGCTATTTCGCCGAGGAGGGGCTGGAGGTCGAGTTCGTCGAGCCGGCCGACCCCAACGACCCGCCGAAGCTGGTCGCCGCCGGGCGGGCGCCGATCGCCGTCTCCTACCAGCCGCAGCTCCACCTCCAGGCGGCACAGGGGCTGCCGGTGGCACGCATCGCAACGCTGGTCGCCACGCCGCTCAACAGCCTGGTGGTGCTGGCCGACTCGGGCATCGAGTCGCTGGCCGACCTGAAGGGCCGCACCGTCGGCTACTCCGTCGGCGGCGTCGAGGACGCGCTACTCGGCACCATGCTGAACCAGGCCGGCCTGAGCCTGGACGACGTCGAGCTGATCAACGTCAACTTCGCGCTCAGTCCGGCGCTGCTGTCCGGCCAGGTCGACGCGGTGATCGGGGCCTACCGCAACTTCGAGCTGAACCAGCTCGAGATCGAGGGCGCCGAGGGCCTGGCCTTCTTTCCCGAGGAGCACGGCGTGCCGATCTTCGACGAGCTGGTGGTGATCGCCAACAGCGGCCGGCTCGACGATCCGCGGCTGGACGGCTTCCTGCGCGCGCTGGAACGCGGCACGATCTGGACGATCAATCACCCCGAAGCGGCCTGGGAGCTGTTCAAGGCCTACAAGCCCGGCCTCGACGACGAGCTCAACCGCCGGGCCTGGTGGGACACCTTGCCACGCTTCGCCCTACGCCCGGCCGCGCTCGATGCCCGGCGCTACCGCGCCTTCGCCGACTTCCTCGTCGCGCGCGGCCTCGTCGAGGCGATGCCGCCGCTGGCGACCTACGCGGTGGAGCTGGAGTAGGCTGGCGGGCGGGGACGGCAAAGGCGGGGTTCAGGCGGCGCCGGGCACCCACCGAGTCCCGGATCGCGTTGCCATGCCGCGCGAGCACCGACGCCGTGCGCGATCGTTTCCTCGGCGAAGTCTTATTCCGGGACGCCCCTGCACGACCGCAGTGACCCCCTCTGCGCAAAGGTGACGGGGGGCGGCCGCCCATGCGGGCGCCGCCCCGTCGTCGTCGCTCGCCGAAACGGCAGGTCAGGCCGCGGCGATCTGCTCGGCCTTGCGGACCATCACCTCGGCCTGCTTGATCGAGGCGATGTCGATCAGCTTGCCGTCCAGGCTGACCGCACCCTTGCCCTCCTTCTGAGCCTGCGCCATGGCGTCGAGGATGCGCTTGGCCTTGCCGATCTCGTCCTCGGAGGGGCTGAAGACCTCGTTGGCCATACCGATCTGGCTGGGGTGGATCGCCCACTTGCCCTCGCAGCCCAGCACCGCGGCGCGGTAGGCCTGGGCGCGGTAGCCGTCCGGATCGGAGAAGTCGCCGAAAGGCCCGTCGAGCGGGCGCAGTCCGGCGGCGCGGGCGGCGACCACCATGCGCGCAATCGCGTAGTGCCACATGTCGCCCCAGTGATAATCGCGCTGGCCGGTCTCGTCGGCGTCGGTCAGCACGCCGTAGCGCGGGTTGGGCCCGCCGATGCCGGTGGTGCGCGCGCGCGTCGAGGCGGCGTAGTCGGCCACGCCGAAATGCAGCGACTCGTTGCGCTTGCTGGCGCGGGCGATCTCCTCGACGTTGGCCATGCCCAGCGCCGTTTCGATCAGCATCTCCAAGCCGAGCTTCTTCTTGCGGCCGACTGCCTCCTCGACCTGGGTCACCAGCATGTCGACGGCATAGACGTCGGCGGCGGTGCCGACCTTGGGAATCATGATCAGGTCCAGGCGTTCGCCGCCCTGCTCGATGATGTCGACCACGTCGCGGTACATGTAGTGGGTGTCAAGGCCGTTGATGCGCACCGAGATGCTCTTCTTGCCGAAATCGACCTCGTTCAGCGCCTTGACGATGTTCTTGCGCGCCTGCGGCTTGTCGTCCGGCGCAACCGCGTCCTCCAGGTCGAGGAAGACCACGTCGACGTCGGAGGCCGCGGCCTTCTCGATGAAGCGGTAGTTGCTGCCGGGGACGGCCAACTCGCTTCGGTTGAGGCGCGGGGGCGCCTGCTCTACGATCGTAAAGCTCATTTTGTTCTCCCCTCGTGGCGCGGTCGCGGGCGCGTCGGGGCGCTTGCAGATCTTCGAGATCTTTGTCGGACCGCTTCGAAACCGCCTGTTTAGCCGTCGTTGTGCAGTGCCGCAACGGCTATTCGGCGGCTTCGGTGGGTTCCGGCTGAGTTCCGCCACGCTGCGCCAGCGGGTGGTGCGTATCGACCAGCGTCTTCAGGCGCTCGTTCAACACGTGCGTGTAGATCTGGGTGGTCGAGATATCGGCGTGGCCGAGGAGCTGCTGCACCGCGCGCAGGTCGGCGCCGCGCGCCAGCATGTGACTGGCGAAGGCATGCCGCAGGACGTGCGGCGAGACCTTGCGCGGCTCCAGCTTGGCCTCGACCGCCAACTCCTTGAGGAGCTGCGCGACGCGGTGGCGGGTCAGGTGGCCGCCCAGGCTGCGGGAGGGAAACAGCCACCTGTCGTCTTCGGCGCGGCGCAGGAAGACGGCGCGTACGTCGCGATAGGCGTCCAGCGCCAGACGCGCCGGCTCGCTGATCGGCACCATGCGCTCCTTGCCGCCCTTGCCGCGCACGACCAGTGCGCGGCCGTCCCGGGCGACGGCGGATACGGGCAAGGCGACCAGCTCCGAGACGCGCAGGCCGGTCGCGTAGAGCACTTCCAGCAGCGCGGTCAGCCGCAAGCCCTCGGGACCGGGGCGCAGGCGGGCCGCGTCCAGCAAGCGGTCGACCTCGGCCTCGCTCAGGATCTTCGGCAGGCTGCGCCCTTGGCGCGGGCTCTCCAGCGTCTCGGTGGGGTCGTCCGCCCGCAGGCCCTCGGCGTAGAGGAACCTGTAGAACTGCCGCAGGGCGGACAGCCGCCGGGCAGCCGTGCGCGCCGACATGCCGGAGTTGGCCAGACTCCCCAGATAGGCCCGCAGCGCTTCGGTGTCGGCCGCCTCCAGCGTCTCGCCCCGGCCCGCCAGGAAGGCTGTCGCATGGCGCAGGTCGCGCGCATAGGCGTCCAGCGTGTTCTTGGCGGCGCCGCGCTCCACAGCCAGCATCTCGAGGAAGGTCTCGGTCTGCGGCGCGAGTGCGGCGGGCGAGGCGGTCGGTTTGCGGCGGACGGCGGCCGTCATGGCGCTCGTGATCTCCGAATTGTCTGTAGGGCTACCGTCGTTATGGTGTCACAGGCTGCGCGATGCCAGGGCTTCGATGGCAAAGTGCCGTGCCTCGGAGGTCAAATCGACGGCGACCAGCGCCTCGACGACCGCGGCGAGGGTCAGCGGATGCAATTCGTGCGCGCCCCGGTTGCCGACGACCGCGGCGGCGCGCAATAGCGTTTCGCCGAGTCGACCGGCCTCGGCGGCGTCGCGCAGCAGCTCGAGCTGCGGTGTTTCCGGCGGCGTGCCGGTCAACGCCGTCAATCCCGACTGGGCGATCGCCGTTCGGTCGCCCAGCGCGTACAGCCCTGCGGCGAGCAGCCCGACCGTCTGCGCGTCGATACCGGCGGCCTGGGCTTCGGCGGACCAGGCCGGCAGGGTCTCCCAGCCGACACCTGGAGTGCCGGCCAGGCGTGCGTAGGGCCACAGCGCCTGCAGCGCGCCGGCCGCCTCCGGCCATTGAGCGGCCGCATCGCGGGCGAGCGCGACCCAGGCGACCGCCTGTTCCAGGCGCTGGCCGTAGAACAGGGTGCGCCCCGGGGCCGCGGCCTGGCGCGCCAGGGTCGGTGTCGGCGACAGCTCTACGGCGAAAGGCAGGGCCGCCCGCAAGCCGGCGAGCTGCAGGCCGGCGCCGCGCATGCCGGCGAGATACTGGTGCAGCAACTCGGCCCGCTCGGCGCCCGGCTGCGGCCGCATCAGCGCCCGGAACAGCAGGGCGCGGTCGCGCAGGTCGTTCGGGTCGAGCTCGGCGCCCAGTGCGCCCTGCAGGGTCTCGGGCGCGAAGTCGAAGAGATCGTAGAGGTCGGCGAGGCGCTCGCCGGGCAGCGCTCCGGCCGCCGTGGCCCGCTCCGCCAGGGCCAGGCGCGGCGCTGCCGGCAGGCTCTGCAGCCCGAGCACCTGCTCGGCCCGGCCCAGCGGCACCTCCTCCAGCAGCTCCAGGTCGGGACGGGCCTGCAGCTTGGCCAGGATCGCCAGGTTCAGGGCGGTCGGGGCCGGCCGCTTGGGTGCCGCACCCAACCCCACCATGGCGCCGGCGAGCTGCAGGAAGTCGCGGTCCGCACCCTCGTTGCCGCGCTCGCGCAGCAGGTCCAGCCCCAGCATGGCGGCGTCCTCCTCGCCGGCCGCCAACTGGCAGAAAATCAGCGCCTTGGACCACCAGACGCCCCCGTAGTCGGCGACGCCCTGGCGGCCGAGCCGGCAAGCCGCCTGCTCGCGCCCGGTGATGAGCTGCGCCTGCAGGCGCACGCGGTCGAGCAACTCGTCGCCGGCGCGTTCCGGCGCGACGCTCAGCAACCTGATCAGCGCCGGCGTGTCGCCCAGCGCGAACAGCCGCTCGGCCCGCAGCCCGAGGATCGTCGGCCCCTCGAGCTCCGCCGAGGCCGCTCCGCGAGGCGGTGCGGCGCTGGTCAGCAGTAGCCGGCGCAGTGCGTCGCGCAGGGCAGGGGACTTCAGCTCTGACGGGGTCGCGCGCAGCAGCGTGCGCACCTGGGCGCGGTCGAGGCCCTGCCAGACGTCGGCGCCGAAGCCGCCCGGGTCGCGCTCGGTCAGGGCGCCGACGGTGGCCGGGTCGATGGCCGCCAGGGCATCGACGGCGATACCCTGCGGCGCGCGCGGCCCGGCTTCGTCCAGGCGCTCGACCTCCAGCCCCTCGGGCGCCCGCGGCGTGTCGAGGTCAGGTGCCGGGGCCGCGACGCCGTCGACGGGTCCGCCGGTGTCGAGGCTGTCGCTACCGGGAAACAGCGGCGTCGGGCGGCCGATCTCTCCGCCCGTGGCGTCGCCGGCGGCATTTTGCGCCGGCGCCGGCCCGGCCGCCAACGCAAGCGCCAGGATTAACGGCGCGGCGGACCAGGGCCGGCGGCATGGCTTAGTCAAGGACGCGGTCATTGGGGATCACCTTCTCCACCGGCTGGCTCGGGGCGGGAAGGTCCAGGGTCATCATCGCGACGCCGCCGGCGACAGCCGCCAGCAGCAGGACGATCAGCAACCCCAAACCCACCTTGCCCATGGTTTCCTCGCTCTATCTTAACGGTGTCGCAGCGCGCCCGTCCCCAAGACGCCGCGGCCCGCGTCGCCGCGAGCCGCCGCCGCGGCGCGCATGGCTTGCACGCCGGGCGGCGGAATGTGGTAGATTTCGTGTGTGGCGAAACGGCGGCAGCGGTGCAAGCCCCGCGATGCCGTCGGTTCGGCCGCGCAGCGGCTTTTTGAAGCACGGGAGACGGAGCCCGGAAATGCCGGACGACGGCAGTCCAGGAGACAGCGCCACGTATCCGAGGGACTCCCTGGCGGACGACGCGGAGCCTGCCAGTCCCGGCGCCTCCGCCGCGCCGGCCCTAGAGGGCCCCGGAAACATCGTTCTGGTCGGCCTGATGGGGGCGGGCAAGTCCTGCATCGGACGTCGGCTCGCCCAGCGCCTCGGCCGTAGCTTCGTCGATGCCGACGCCGAGATCGAGACGGCGGCCGGCCGCAGCATCTCGGAGATCTTCGCCGAGCATGGCGAGGCTTACTTCCGCGAGGGCGAGCGGCGCGTCATCAAGCGCCTGCTGCAGACGCCCGGCCAGGTGATCGCCACCGGCGGCGGCGCCTTCATGGACCCGCAGACGCGGGCGGCGGTCGCCGAGTCCGGTGTCTCGGTCTGGCTGCGCGCCGACCTCGACCTGCTGGTCAAGCGCACCGCGCGGCGCAACACGCGCCCTTTGCTGCGCCAGGGCGATCCGCGTGCCATTCTGCGGCAGTTGATGGACAAGCGGGATCCCGTCTACGCCCTGGCCGACGTCACCGTGGATTCGGCCGACGGCCCCCCCGAGGTGACGGTCGAGCGGGTGCTGAGCGCCTTGCGCGCGAAAGAGCGGGTACGCCATGCCGTCGATGCGTGAGACCGCCGGGGGCGCCGCGCTCTCCGCACAGGCGGCCGCCGAGCGCCTGAGCGTCGGCCTCGGCCCGCGCAGCTACGACATCCTGGTCGGGCCGGGCCTGATCGCCCGTGCCGGCGCGCTGATCGCCGCGCTGCCGGAGCCGCCGAAGCGCGTTGCCATCGTCACCGACGCTCATGTCGCAGAGCTGCACCTGGCGGCGCTGGAGCGTGCGCTGGCCGATGCCGGGATCGTCTTCGAGGCCTTCGTCGTGCCGCCGGGCGAGGCCAGCAAGTCGTTTGCCAGCTTCGAGAGGCTCTGCGAGGCCCTGCTCGCCTGGGGGCTGGAGCGCAAGACCTGGCTGGTCGCGCTCGGCGGCGGGATCGTCGGCGACCTGACCGGCTTCGCCGCGGCCGTGCTGCTACGCGGCCTGGAGTTCGTGCAGATCCCGACATCGCTTCTGGCCCAGGTCGACTCCTCGGTCGGCGGCAAGACGGGGATCAACACCGCCGCCGGCAAGAACCTGGTCGGCGCCTTCCATCAGCCGCGGCTGGTGCTGGCCGACACCGACGCGCTGGCCAGCCTGCCGCGCCGCGAGCTGCTGGCGGGCTACGCCGAGGTGGCGAAGTACGGGGCGCTGGGCGACGAGGCCTTCTTCGCCTGGCTGGAAGAACATGGCAGCCACGTGGTCGAGGGCGACGCGGCGGCGCAGATGCGTGCCGTCGCCGTCTCCTGCCGTGCCAAGGCCGCCGTGGTCGCCGCCGACGAGCGCGAGGCCGGGCAGCGCGCGCTGCTCAACCTCGGCCACACCTTCGGCCACGCCCTGGAGGCGGAGACCGGCTATACCGGGGCGCTGCTGCACGGCGAGGCCGTGGCGATCGGCATGGTCATGGCCTTCGACCTCTCTGTCCGGCTGGGGCTCTGCCCGGCCGAGGACGCCGACCGCCTGCGCCGGCATCTGGCGGCGGTCGGGCTCGCCACCGACCTGTCGGACCTGCCGCAGGTCGACTGGGACGCCGAGCGTCTGCTCGGTCATATGCGCAAGGACAAGAAGGTCCAGGACGGGCGCCTGACCTTCGTCCTGGTCCGCGGCCTGGGGCAGGCCTTCGTCGCCCGAGAGGTGGCGGAAGACCAGGTGCGCGCCCTGCTCGTCGAGACCATCGCCGCCAGCGGCCTGGGCCGCCTGGCCGTCGGATAGGCCGGCAAGCGGGACCGTCACGGCTTCGAGATACGGGACATCATGAACGCTGACCTGCTCTTTTCCATCGGCGCCATCGCGGCGCTGCTGGTCCTGTCCGGATTCTTCTCGGGATCCGAGACGGCGCTCACGGCCGCCTCCCGGGCGCGCATGCACACCCTGGAGCAGCAGGGCGACGGGCGCGCGCGGCTGGTCAACCGCCTGTGGCACCGCAAGGAGCGGCTGATCGGCGCCATCCTGCTGGGCAACAACGCGGTCAACATCCTCGCCTCGGCGATCGCCACCTCGGTGCTGATCCGCCTGGTCGGCGAGGCGGCGATCGCTTACGCCACCATCGGCATGACGCTGCTGGTGCTGATCTTCGCCGAGGTGCTGCCCAAGACCTACGCCCTGATGGCGGCCGACAAGGTCGCACTCTTCGTCGCTCCGGTGATGCGGGTGGTGGTGACGGCCTTCAACCCGGTCGTGCGCCTGGTCAACGGCATCGTCGCCGGGACGCTCTGGCTGGTCGGCCAGCCGGTGAAGATCGCCTACGGCTCGGAGGAGTGGGAGGAGGAGCTGCGCGGCGCCATCGAGCTGCACAAGGGCCCGGGCGAGGAAGTGCGCCACGAGCGCGAGATGCTGCGCTCGATCCTCGACCTGGCCGACGTCGAGGTTAGCGAGATCATGACCCACCGGCGCAACCTGACCACCATCAACGCCGCGCAACCGACGCAGCGCATCGTCGAGGAGGTGCTGGCCAGCCCGCACACCCGCATTCCGCTGTACCAGGACGCGCCCGACAACATCGTCGGCGTGTTGCACACCAAGGCGCTCTTCCGTGCCGTGCAGGCGGCCGAGGGCAAGATCGAGGAGCTCGACATCGCGGCGATCGCCGCCAAGCCCTGGTTCATCCCCGACTCCACCGACCTGCTGAGCCAGCTCCACGCCTTCCGCCAGCGCCAGGAGCACTTCGCCCTGGTCGTCGACGAGTACGGCGAGCTGCTGGGCATCGTCACCCTGGAGGACATCCTGGAGGAGATCGTCGGCGACATCTCCGACGAGCACGACATCGAGGTCGAGGGCGTCGAGGTGCTGAAGGACGGCGCCGCCATCGTCAACGGCTGGGTCACCCTCCGCGACCTGAACCGCAAGTGCGACTGGCGCCTGCCGGACGAGGACGCCTCGACCGTGGCAGGGCTGGTGCTGCACGAATCCCGCCGCATCCCGGAGGTCGGCACGACCTTCGCCTTCCACGGCTTCCGCTTCGAGATCCTCGGCCGCCAGCGCAACCAGCTCACCCTGATCAAGGTGACGCCGCTGGAGGCGGCGCGCGGCGCCGACGAGGAAGAGGCTGCGGTGGCGGCGAAATAAGCAGGGCGGAACCGCTATCCGCCGCTTCCCAAAACCGGAGCGCCGCCGGTGTTCTCGGTGCGCCAGAGGTTTTCCTTGGCGGCGACGGCGGCGGGGGTGTTGGGGGCGACGTCGACCACGGCCTGCCAGTCGGCGCGGGCGCCGCGGACGTCGCCCTCCTGGTAGCGCAGGATGCCGCGCTCCATCAGGCCTTCCGGGTGGTTGGGGTCGAGCTGCAGGGCGCGGTTGACGTCCTCCATCGCCAGATCGAAGGCCTCGACGAAGCGGTAGGCCGTGGCCCGGTAGATCAGGATGTCGGCACGCGGCCCGGCCAGGTCGAAGGCGCGGTTCAGGTCGTCGATCGCCTCCCAGAAGCGCTCGATGCCGGCCAAGGTTATCGAGCGGTCGATCAGCAGTTCGATATTGTCCGGATCGGCCTCCAGCGCGCGGCTCTGGGCGCGGAAGGCGCGCTCGGCCTCGTCGGCCATCAGCCAGGCCTGGCCTGCCTGGGTCAGCACCCCGCCACGCATGCGCGGCGGCACCTCGTCGACCAGACGTTCCAGCAGCTCGGCGGCCTCGGCGAAGCGGCCGAGACGGGCCAAGGCTACCGCCCTGCAGTGGCGCGCCGGCCCCGCGCCGCCCTGGTTCTCCCAGCTTTCGGCGCTGGCGAGGGCATCGTCCGGCGCGCTGCGCGCGAGCTGCAGGCAGGCGAGGTATTCCTGCTCGGCGTCGACCTGCTGGGCGCCGGCAAGCGCCGGCAGCCCGGCAAGCAGGCCGAGGGCGAGCAGCGCGGGAAGAAGCGGGCGGCCGGCCGTCATGAGCACGGCAAATAGCATATCGCGGCGGACCTTGGCGAGAGCGCGGCAGGGCGGCGCGGACTCGCCGTGCGGCCTCTTGGCGTCGCCCGGCGGGCCTGCCATCCTCTGACGCCATGAACCAGCCGCTCGAGTCCAGCGATCCGACCCTGCCGAGCGAGCTCGGCGTCCACCGACGTCTGTTCGTCTTCGGCCTGGGCTACAGTGCCCGCCAGCTCGCCGCCGACCTCTCGGTGCAGGGCTGGGAGATCGCCGGCACCACGCGCACCGCCGAGAAGGCGAGCGCGCTCGCTGCAAGCGAAGGCGTCGAGGCCTTCGTGTTCGACCGTGCCGCGCCGCTCGACGGCCCGGAGACGGCCCTGTCCGGGACCACCCACCTGCTGTCCTCCGTGCCGCCCGACGCCGAGGGCGATCCGGTGCTCGATGCGCATTTCGACGACATCGTCGCACTCGCGCAAGGCGGCGGCTTACGCTGGATCGGCTATCTCTCGACCACCGGCGTCTACGGCGACCGGGCCGGCGGCTGGGTCGACGAGACCTCGGCCTTGGAGCCGACGGGCGAGCGCGGCCGTCGCCGGGTGGCGGCCGAGCGCCACTGGCTTAGGTTGTGGCAGGAGCACGGGCTGCCCGTGCACATCTTCCGCCTGGCCGGGATCTACGGGCCGGGGCGCAGCCAGTTCGCCGCCCTGCGCGCCGGCCGGTCGCGGCGGATCGAAAAGCCCGGCCAAGTCTTCAGCCGAATCCATGTCGCCGACATCGCCCAGGTGCTGGCGGCCTCGATCGACCGGCCGAACCCGGGCGCGGTCTATAACGTCTGCGACGACGCGGCGGCCGACCCTGCGGAGGTCACGGCCCACGCGGCCGGGCTGCTGGGGATGGAGCCGCCGCCGCTGGTGCCCTTCGAGACGGCCGATCTCAGCGAGATGGGCCGCAGCTTCTACCGCGACAACAAGCGGGTCTCCAACGCGCGCATCAAGCAGGAGCTGGGGGTGCGCCTGCTCTACCCGAGCTACCGCGAGGGCTTCCCGGCCGTCCTGGCGGCGGAGACCGCGGCGGCCGAGCTCGCACCGGAGCAGGGCGGCTGATCAGGCCTGCATCGGGCGCTCGCCGGCCGCGCAGAGCGGCGCCGTCGCCTGGCCGCCGTCGCGCCGCGGCACCACCGCGCCCAGCGGCAGGATGACCTTGGCCACGGTCCCGGCATCCGGCTCGCTGTGCAGCACCAGTCGGCCACCCAGGAGTTCGACCAGCGACAGGCTGATCGGCAGGCCGAGACCGGTGCCCGCCTGGCCCATCGCCTTGCCGCCGGCCGCCTGTCCGAAGGGCTGCCGGGCCGTTGCCAGGTCCGCCGCCGTCATGCCGATGCCGTTGTCCGCCACCTCGATGACGAAGGCGTCCGTCTCGGGTGCCAGGCGCACGCGAATGGTGCCGCCACGCGGCGTGAACTTGCTGGCGTTGGTCAAGAGGTTGAGCAGCGCCTGGCGCAGCAGGCGTGCATCGCTGCGCACCCAGACCGACGTCTGCGGCAGCTCGAGGACAAGGCTTTGGCCGGCGTGTTCGGCGCGGCCGCGCACCGTGCCGGCAGTCCGTTCGACGAGGTCGCGCAAGTCGAACGTCGCCGCCGAGATCTCGATCCGGCCGGCCTCGATCTTCGCCATGTCCAGCACGTCGTCGATCAGGTTGCGAAGGTGCTCTCCGCTGCACCGGATATCGCGGGCGTACTCCCGGTACTTGGCGCCGGCGTCGGGCCCGCAGGCCTGCGTTTCGATGACCTCCGAGAAGCCGACGATGGCGTTGAGCGGCGTGCGCAGCTCGTGGCTCATATTGGCGAGGAAGGCGGACTTCGCCTGGCTGGCCGCCTCGGCGCGGCTGCGGGCGCGGGCCAGCGCGTCGCGTGCGCCGATCAGGTCGCGTTGGGCGCGCCAGACGAACAGCGTGACGAGGGCGTAGAGCAGCAGGCAGGCGGCCAGCACCAGCGCGGCCAGCCGCGGGAAATAGGTCTCGGCCAGGGCGACGACGCCCGCATAATCGCCGTAGATCTCGAACACGCCCACCACCTTGCCGTCGTAGTGGATCGGCAGATAGCTGGCCACGGAATCGCGGAAGAAGACCTCGCCGTCCGGCCCGACGAAGTCCTCGCCGAGTTCCAGATCGGAATAGGCGTCGCCGGAGGCGGCGTTCCAGAAGGGCGTGTTGCTCCGCGCGACCCGGTCGAAGAGCGCGTCGGGGCCTGTACTGAACAGGATAAGGCCGTCCGGTCGGTAGACCTTGACCTTGAGAACCGGCAGGTCTTGGGACAGCCGCGCGATCCCTTCGGACAAGCGCCGATAGGCCGGATCTTGGCGGGCGACTGCGGGGTCGTTGGGATCGGCGGCTGCCAGCCAGCCGCGCAGCTCCGCCCCCAGCCCGTTGCTGATCGCTCGGCCGACCATCTTGTTATGCAACTCGCCGTGTTCCAGGGCGAAGGCACCGGCCAACCAGTTGGTGCCGGCCAGCGCCAGGCCGGCCACCAGGATCAGGCCGCCGAGCGTCGTCAGGACGAACTTCGAAAGCAGCTCGCGCGGCGACCGCATCCGTGTCCGAGGTCCCATTGCCACGTGCAAAGCGCAACGCGAAACCTGCCACAACGCCCAACGCCGGCAAAGGTTAAATCCCTCTCTCAGCCGCACAATCGATTGAAAGCCCGGCATTCGGCATGGGTTCGTTCGGGTTGGCCGTATGCTTGGGCGCCGGCCGGCGTGCCGCCTATTGCGCTGGCGCCGCCTCGACGACGGCACACAGCGCCTCCAGGGTCGCCGCCAGGCGCCGCAGGTCCGCTTCGCCGCTCAGGCGGTGGTCGCCGCGCTTGACGAGCTGGATCTCGACGTCATTCGAGGTCAGCCGCTCGGCCAGGCGCAGGGAGAAGGCGTAGGGCACGTTCGGGTCGGCCATGCCGTGGATCAGCCGCACCGGGCAGTCGAGCGCGATCGGCCGGTGCAGGAGCAGATGGTCGCGCCCCTCCTCGATCAGGCGACGGGTGATGGTATAGGGCTCCTCTCCATAGGGGCTGGGCTCGCGGTAGACGCCGTCGCTGCGCAGCGTTTCCTTCACCTCAGGGGAGAAGCTTTCCCACATCAGCGTTTCGGTGAAGTCGGGCGCCGCGGCGATCCCCAGCAGGCCGGCGACGCGTTGCGGTCGGGCCAGGGCGGCGAGCAGCATCAGCCAGCCGCCCATGGAGCTGCCGACCAGCACCTGCGGGCCCTCGACCACTTGGTCGAGCATCGCCACCGCATCGCCGGCCCAGGCGCCGATGGTGCCGTCGGTAAAGGCGCCGGACGACAGGCCGTGGCCGCGATAGTCGAAGCGCAGATAGGCGCGGCCGTGGTCCAGGCAGTGCCGTTCCAGGAAGCTGGCCTTGCTGCCGGACATGTCCGACATATAGCCGCTGAGGAAAACGATGCCGGGTCCGCGGCCCTGCGTCTTGTGGTAGGCAAGGACGGTGCCGTCCGGCCGTTCGAGGGTCTGCGGCGTGTCGGTCATGGGCGGATCCGGGCGCGGTAGTTGGGAGACGAGACGAGCGTGAGCGAAGCCGAGGCTAGCATCGGCGACGGCGCTGTCCAGGGCATGGCGCCGACAGGCGGGCAGGGCGGCAGCCCGGTGGTGTTGCAGGTGCTGCCGTCCCTGGTTGCCGGCGGCGTGGAGCGGGGCACGGTGGAGGTCGCCGGCGCGCTGGTCGAGGCCGGCGGAACCGCGCTGGTGGCTTCGGCCGGCGGCCCGATGGTGCGCGCCCTCGAGCGAGCGGGTGGCCGGCACTTCGAGCTGCCGTTGGCCAGCAAGAACCCGCTGACCGTCCGCCGCAACGTCGAGCGGCTTGCCGCGCTGATCGAGGGCCAAGGCGTGGAGATCGTCCACGCCCGCAGCCGCGCGCCGGCCTGGTCGGCGCTGTGGGCGGCGGAGCGCAGCGGCCGGCCGTTCGTCACGACCGTGCACGCGCCCTACGCCGTCGGCGGCCTGCCGTTCAAGCGGCGCTACAACGCCGTGATGGCGCGCGGCGAGCGGGTGATCTGCATCTCTCGCTTCGTCCGGGACTACGTGGCCGCCAGCTACGGCACGCCGCCGGAGCGGCTGCGTCTGGTCTACCGTGGCGTCGACCTGGAGGTCTTCGATCCCGACCGGGTCTCGGCCGAGCGGGTCGTCCAGCTCGCCCAGCGCTGGCGCCTGCCGGACGGCGTACCGGTGATCATGCTGCCGGGCCGACTGACCCGCTGGAAAGGGCAGCTCGAGTTGCTGCGCGCCGCAGCCCGGCTCGAGGACTTCGAGTTCGTCGTGGCGCTGGTCGGCGACGACCAGGGCCGCGAGGCCTACCGCGCCGAACTGGAGCGCGAGATCCGCGGCCTCGGGCTGCAGGCCAAGGCGATGCTCGCCGGTCCCTGCAGCGACATGGCGGCCGCCTACATGCTGAGCGACGTGGTGGTCAGCGCCTCGACGGCGCCGGAGGGCTTCGGGCGCATCGTCGCCGAGGCCCAGGCGATGGGCCGGCCCGTCGTCGCCAGCGATCATGGCGGCGCGCCCGAGCAACTGCTGGCCGGCGAGACCGGGCTGCTCTACCCGCCCGGCGACCTGGACGCCCTGGCGGCGGCGCTGCGCCGGGCGCTGTCGCTCGATGCCGAGCAGCGGGCGCGGCTGGCCGCGGTGGCGATCGAGCGGGTGCGGGCGATGTTCTCCAAGCGGGCCATGTGCGACGGCACGCTGGCGGTCTACCGCGAGCTGCTGAACGAACGGGCGATGCGGGCGCTGACCGGGTGAGCGCTCAGCAGGTGCGCTCGTAGCTGACGCCCGGCACCTCGCGCCACGCCTCTCGCCTGATCCCTTTGGCGTCCACGGCCGGGGCGCCGTCGTTGGCGGGTGCGGGCGCGGTCGAAGTGCCGGGTAAAGGCGTGGGCCGCGGCACCGGGCGTGCGCTGTCCGGCAGAGGGATCGGGACGACAGGCGTCTCGGCGGCGCTCGAAGGTGCCGGCGCGGCGGCCGCCGCGGGCCCCGCCGGCAGGGGCGTCGGGGTCGGTGCCGGCTCGACGCTGCCCGCCGGACCGCCGCCCGCTCGCCCGGCACCCCCGCCGCTCCCGGCACCCCCGCCGCCCGATCCGCCACCAGAGCCGTCGCCGTCCGGGAAGGGCGGGCGCGGCTGCAACAGGTCCGCGCCGTCGATCTTTCTGCCGAAAACCAGTTGGTGCATGGTCGCCGCCTGCTCGGCGTTCTGCAGGTAGGCGCGCCGGTTGGACAGAGTCGGGTCTTCGCGGTACCGGGCCTCCGCCTCGCGGGTCGCCGTCAGCTTCTTGTCGTAGTCCCCGTAGGTCGGCGGCGTGACGGCGCGACCGGCGACGTAGACGCCCTGGCTGAGGCCGAGCACGCCCAGCAGCGTGTCGGGGATGTCGAAGGTGCCGAGATCGCTGCTGCCGAGCATCGCCAGGCCGATCGCGACGATCAGGCTGAAGGCGCCCATCTGCATCTTGGAGACGTCCAGCGTGCCCTCGGTGGTGAAGAGCTGGCTCCACTTCGTCGTCACCCGGTCGCCGCTGAGCCAGCCCTTGCGCTTGAGCCAGGTGTAGTTTTCCAGGCTGAGGCGGTTGCGCGAGGTGTCGGTCAGCTTGCCGCCGGCCGTGCCGACGGCCGAGATGCCGAGCAGGTAGAGGATGTCCGGCGACAGCGACGACAGAGTGCCGAGGCGGAACAGGATGAACAGCACCAGCGCGCTGACCAGTAGCGAGAAGCCGAAGACCTGCAGGTTCGACAGGCTGGCGTGACCGTTCTCCTCGGCCGTCAGCACCACCGGGCTCAGCGAGTGCCGGAAGGCGCGGCCGTAGGCCATGGGGGTCAGGCCGGCCTTGCGCATGCGCCGGCGGATCGCCTGGGCGTTGGCTGCTACGCAGGTGAGGTAGACCAGCGCGACGAAGCTCAGCACCATGGTCAGGTCGGTGACGTAGTTGCTGAACAGCTCGACGCGGTCGAAGGCCAGTGTCACCGTGTAGCGGCCGTCCGCGCCGCGTTCGTAGAGCGCCAGGATCAGGCGGGCGGCGCACCAACGGTTGAGGTTGAAGCTCTCCGTGGCCGGCAGGGCGATGCGGACCCAGGTGCTGTTGGCCGCGTCGCCGGCGATGACGGAGACGATGTCGGCGCGCTGCGGCTCGACGAATGGTTGGTTCGGCCCGGGTGCGCCCTTGCACTGGCCGTGCGCCGTGTTCTCGCCGGTCTCGATCGAGGCCCATTGGTCGCGCGGGCGGATCGCCCGGTCGTCCCACACCACCCAGGCGCAGAACACCGGATGGCTGTCGGGCGTGAAGACGCGGTCGATCTCGAAGTCCGTGGTCTCGCCGCCGGGCAGCACGTAGGTGGCGGGCGTCAGGCTGCTGGGCGGCGCGGCGGCCATGTCGGCCAGCGTCTGGTGGATGGTGCGGCTGGTGCAGCCGGTAAAGGGCACCTGCGGCGGCGCGGCGCCGGCCGTCGCCGCGGCGGCCGCGTCGGAGGTCGGTACGGGCGGCGCCTCGGCCTCGGTCTGCGCCGTCGCCGGAGGCTGGCTGTCCTGGGCGCGCGCCGACCCGGCGCCGGTCAGCAGCAGTGCGAGCGCGGCAACGGCGGCAAAGAGGACACGGCTCAAAGGGGCTCGCGGCACGACGGCGACCTCCGCGCAGATTATCCGGGACAGCGGTCCCCTCGCGGGCTGGCTATCCCGCCCGCAACAAGGACGCGGCGCCCGCCGGTCGCGTGACGGGCCACGCCGAAGCCGGTCGCTTCCTTGACTGACTTGGGATTCCTTCTAATGTGCGCCTCCCCGCCCTACCTTGGGCGGGACGGGCGGCCCGAGCGGTGGCCTGCGCAAGTGCGAGGCGAGAACGGAAAGTCAGGCGGATGGTTGCGATTACGCTGCCAGATGGGTCGGTCAAGCGGTTCGACGGCCCGGTCAGCGGCAAGCAGGTGGCCCAGTCGATCGGTGCGGGCCTCGTTAAGGCCGCGCTCGCCGTCAAGGTGGACGGCGAGGTGCGCGATCTTGCGCGCGAGATCGCGCACGACGCCGCGGTCGAGATCGTCACCCGCAAGTCGCCCGAGGCGCTGGAGCTGCTGCGCCACGACGCCGCGCATGTGATGGCGCAGGCGACCCAGGAGCTCTATCCCGACACTCAGGTGACCTTCGGGCCGGCGACAGAGACCGGCTTCTACTACGACTTCGCGCGCAAGGAGCCCTTCACGCCGGAGGATCTGGAGCAGATCGAGCGGCGCATGCACGAGATCGTCGACCGCGATCTGTCGCTCGAGCGCGAGGTTTGGGAGCGCAACCACGCGATCCGCCACTTCGAGGATATCGGCGAGAAGTACAAGGCGCAGCACATCGAGACGCTGCCGGCCGGCGAGGAGATCTCGATCTACCGCCAGGGCGACTGGCTCGACCTGTGCCGCGGGCCGCACCTGCCCTCGACCAAGAACCTGGGCCACGCCTTCAAGCTGATGCGCGTTTCCGGCGCCTATTGGCGCGGAGACGCCAGCAACGAGCAGCTCCAGCGCGTCTACGGCACGGCCTGGCGGGACGAGAAGGAACTGAAGGCCTACCTCCACATGCTGGAGGAGGCGGAGAAGCGCGACCACCGCAAGCTCGGCCGCGAGATGGACCTGTTTCATTTCCAGGAGGAGGCGCCGGGCGCCGTCTTCTGGCACCCCAAGGGCTGGGCGACGTTCAGCAAGCTGCTGGACTACATGAAGCGCCGCAACGAGGAGGGCGGCTACGTCGAGGTCAACGCGCCGCAGATCATGGACCGCTCCATGTGGGAGGCTTCGGGACACTGGGAAGCCTACCACGAGCACATGTTCACGACCGAGACGGAGGACGGTCGCACCTTCGCGATCAAGCCGATGAACTGTCCCGGCCACGTGCAGATCTTCAACCAGGGCCTGCGCAGCTACCGCGAGTTGCCGCTGCGCCTGGCCGAGTTCGGCAAGGTGCACCGCTACGAGCCCTCCGGCGCCTTGCACGGCCTTATGCGCGTGCGCGCCTTCACCCAGGACGACGCGCACATCTTCTGCACGCCCGAGCAGGTTAAGCAGGAGGTGCAGGACGCCAGCCGGATGATCCTGTCGATCTACCGCGACTTCGGCTTCGAGACGGTGCGCATCAAGTTCTCCGACCGGCCGGACAAACGTATCGGCGCCGACCACGTTTGGGACCGGCTGGAGGCGGATCTGAAGGGCGCGCTCGACGAAATGGGCGAGCCCTACGAACTGAACCCGGGCGAGGGCGCCTTCTACGGCCCGAAGCTGGAGTTCGTGCTGCGCGACGCGATCGGCCGCGATTGGCAGTGCGGCACGGTGCAGGTGGACATGAACCTGCCCGAGCGGCTGGACGCCACCTACGTCGGCCAGGACGGCGAGCGCCATCGCCCGGCGATGCTGCACATCGCCAAGCTGGGCTCGCTGGAGCGCTTCGCCGGCATCCTGATCGAGCACTACGCCGGCCGCCTGCCGCTGTGGCTCTCGCCGCTGCAGGTTCTGGTCGCCACCATCACGAGCGAGGCCGACGGCTATGCGCGCGAGGTGGCCGCGGCGCTGAAGAAGGCGGGGCTGAAGGCCGAAATCGACCTGCGCAACGAGAAGATCAATTACAAGGTGCGCGAGCACAGCCTGAAGAAGGTCCCGGTGATCGCCGTTGTCGGCGCCCGCGAGGCGGCCGAGCAGACGGTGGCGCTGCGCCGCCTGGGCGGCCAGACGCAAGAGGTGCTTGCGCTGTCCGAGGCGATCCATAGACTCTCGAACGAAGCGGTGGCCCCGGACCTGGCCGCTGCGTCGGAGGAGACGGCGCCCGCGGCGCCCGCCGCCGCCGCAGTCTGACAGGCCCGAACCGGTCCCCGCGACGCCGTACCGGCGCAATACGACACCTGCTTGCGAGCACAGACAAAGGAGAGATCTCCATACGCAGACCACCCGCTGATGCCGGCCCCACACGCGAGGGCCCGCGCGCGAACGATCAGATCCGCGTCCCGAAAGTGCGCCTGATCGACGAGAACGGCGACAACGTCGGCGTCGTCGGCATCGAGGAGGCCCGCGCGATGGCGGACGAGGCCGGGCTTGACCTGGTCGAGATCGCCCCGCAGGCTGACCCGCCCGTCTGCAAGATCCTCGATTACGGCAAGTACAAGTACGAGGCGCAGAAGCGGGCCAACGAGGCGCGCAAGAAGCAGAAGATCATCGAGGTCAAAGAGATCAAGATGCGCCCGAACATCGACCAGCACGACTACGACACGAAGCTGCGGTCGATCGAGAAGTTCATCGGCGAGGGCGACAAGGTCAAGGTGACCCTGCGCTTCCGCGGCCGCGAGATCGCCCACCAGAACCTGGCGCACGCCCTGCTGAACAAGGTCAAGGACCAGGTCGAGGAGATCGCCAAGGTCGAGCAGTTCCCGAAGATGGAAGGCCGCCAGATGATCATGATCCTGGCGCCGCGCTGAGGCCGGCCACCGCCCCTTGCACGAGCGGCACCCCGAGGCTATAACCCGCGCTCCCCGGCCGTGCCTTTCGGTGCGGCCGCGGTCTTTTCTGTGAGCGGCACGGCTGCGGCATGCCCACCCGCTCCTTCGGCCCCGGCCTTCACGGCTGGCAGGGCCCATCGCCAACGACGATACAAGAGGACGAAAATGCCGAAGATGAAGACCAAGAGCGGCGCCAAGAAGCGCTTCAAGCTCACCGCCTCGGGCAAGGTCCGCGCGGCTTCCGCGTTCAAGCGCCACAACATGCGCAAGCGGCCGCAGAAGATGCTGCGCAACGCGCGCGGGACCATGATCCTGGCGCCGCAGGACGGCAAGGTCGTTCGCCGGCACTTCCTGCCGAACGACTGAAACCCCGTCCGGCGCCCAGAAGACCTCCCGAGGAGTAGCAGACAATGGCACGCATCAAGCGCGGTGTGACCGCCCACGCGCGGCACCAGAAAGTCCGCAAGCTGGCGAAAGGCTACCGCGGCCGCGGCAAGAACGTCTATCGCGTCGCGATCGAGCGGGTCGAGAAGGGCCTGCAGTACCAGTACCGCGACCGCAAGGTGCGCAAGCGCAACTTCCGCAGCCTGTGGATCCAGCGCATCAACGCCGCCGTGCGCGCGCACGACGACAGCATGACCTACGCCAGCTTCATCGACGGCATGGCCAAGGCCGGCATCGAGGTCGACCGCAAGGTGCTGGCCGACGTCGCGGTGCACGAGCCCGAGGCCTTCGCCTCGCTGGTCGACCAGGCCAAGGCCGCCCGCGTCTCCGCTTAACGCCGGCGGGAGGCGGCCGGCGATGCTGGATCAGGACGGTCTCGACGCCCTGCGGGCCGAGCTGCTCACCCAGGTGGCGGCGGCGGCGGACAGCCGCGGGCTCGAGGAGGTGCGCGTCGCCGCGCTCGGCAAGAAGGGCCGCGTCACCGAGCTGATGAAGGGCCTGGGTGGCCTGTCGCCGGACGCGCGGCGCGAGGCCGGTCAGCGGCTCAACGCCATCAAGGACGCGGTGGCCGAAGCCATCGAGGCGCGCAAGGCCGAGTTGGCCGAGGCCGAGCTCGAGGTGCGTCTGGCCGCCGAGACGATCGACGTCACCCTGCCGGCGCGCCCCTTCACGGTCGGCCGCATCCATCCGATCAGCCAGACGGTCGAGGAGCTGGTGGCGATCTTCGGCGAGATGGGCTTTTCCGTCGCCGAGGGGCCGCACATCGAGGACGACTTTCACAACTTCGATGCGCTGAACATCCCGCCCGAGCATCCGGCCCGGCAGGAGCACGACACCTTTTTCCTGCCGCCGCGCGGGGCGGGCGAGGCGCCGTTGGTGCTGCGCACCCACACCAGCCCGGTGCAGATCCGCACCATGCAGAAGGTCGCCCCGCCGATCCGCATCATCTGCCCGGGGCGCACCTTCCGCGCCGATTCCGACGCCACCCACTCGCCGATGTTCCATCAGGTCGAGGGGCTGGTGATCGACCGGAAGACCCACATGGGTCACCTGAAGGGCACGCTGATCGAGTTCTGCCGGACCTTCTTCGGCATCGACGACCTGCCGGTGCGTTTCCGCCCCAGCTACTTCCCCTTCACCGAGCCTTCGGCGGAGGTGGACATCGGCTGCTCTCGCCAGGGCGGCACCTTGAAGATCGGGCCCGGCGCGGATTGGCTGGAGATCCTGGGGTCCGGCATGGTGCACCCCAAGGTGCTGGTCAATTGCGGCATCGACCCGGAGGTTTACCAGGGCTATGCCTTCGGCATGGGGATCGAGCGGATCGCCATGCTGAAGTACGGCATTCCAGACCTGCGCACCTTCTTCGACAGCGACCTGCGCTGGCTGCGCCACTACGGCTTCGTGCCGCTGGAGGCGCCCTCGCTGGTGCGCGGGTTGTAGGCGAGGCAGGGGCGCGATGAAGTTCACCCTCTCCTGGCTGCGCGACCACCTGGAGACCACGGCGAGCCTGGCCGAGATCGTCGAGAAGCTCTCGCTGATCGGCCTGGAGGTCGAGGGTGTCGAGGATCCGGCCGCCGATCTGGCGCCCTTCACGGTCGCCCGCGTGGTCTCCGCCGAGCAGCACCCCGACGCCGACCGCCTGAAGGTCTGCCTGGTGGAGACGGCCGGGCACGGCACGGTCCAGGTCGTCTGCGGGGCGCCGAATGCGCGCACCGGCATGATCGGCGTCTTCGCCCCGAGCGGGAGCTGGATCCCAGGTACCCGGATGGAGTTGAAGCCGGGCAAGATCCGTGGCGTCGAGTCCAACGGCATGCTGGTCTCCGAGCGCGAGATGGGGATCAGCGACGAGCACACCGGGATCATCGACCTGGCGCCGAAGGAAGGCGAGACGGCACCGGAGATTGGCACGCCGCTGGCCCGCGTGCTCGGCCTCGACGACCCGGTGATCGAAATCGCCATCACCCCCAACCGCGGCGACTGCCTGGGGGTGCGCGGTATCGCCCGCGATCTGGCCGCTGCCGGGCTGGGCACGCTGAAGCCGCTCGATGCCGCGAAGGTCGAGGGCACCTACGACTCGCCCTGGAATTGGCGCATCGAGCCGGACGCCCAGAGCGCCTGCCCCTACGTCGCCGGCCGGCACTTCCGCGGCGTGCGCAACGGACCCTCGCCGGCTTGGCTGCAGCGCCGCCTGACGGCCATCGGCCTGCGGCCGATCTCGGCCTTGGTCGACATCACCAACTACGTCACCTACGACCTCGGCCGACCGCTGCACGTCTTCGACGCCGCCAAGGTCAAGGCCGACCCGACCATGCGCTGGGCGCGCAGCGGCGAGTCGATCCTGGCGCTCGACGAGCGCCGCTACGCGCTCGACGAGACCATGCTGGTGATCGACGCCGGCACTGGACCGGAGGGCATCGCCGGCGTCATGGGCGGCGAGGAGTCCGGCTGTACCGAGGCGACCACCGAGGTCTTCCTGGAGGTGGCGCTGTTCGACCCGATCTCGGTCGCCATGACCGGGCGCAAGCTCGGCATCCTCTCCGACGCCCGCTACCGCTTCGAGCGCGGCGTCGACCCCGAGAGCGCCGCCTGGGGCGTCGAGGTGGCCACGCGCCTGATCCGCGAGCTGTGCGGCGGCGAAGCGAGCCGGCCGGTGGCGGCCGGTCGACGCCCCGACCCGCGCCGACGCATCTCCCTGCGCATCTCGCGCTGCCTAACGCTGGGCGGCGTTGACCTGCCGTCCCCACGCCAAGCGGAGATCCTGCGTGACCTGGGCTGCGAGGTCACCGATGCCGGCGAGACGCTGGAGGTGACGACTCCGACCTGGCGGCCCGACATCGAGGGTGAGGCCTGCCTGGTCGAGGAGGTGCTGCGCATCCACGGTTTCGAACACCTGCCGACGACGCCGCTGGAACTCGACACCACCCTGCCGCTGCCGGCGCTCAGCCTGCGTCAGCGACGCGTCGCGGCGGCGCGCACGTCGCTCGCCTGGCGCGGCCTGGAGGAGGCGGTCACCTTCTCCTTCGTCGCGCAGAAGCAGGCCCGTCTGTTCGGTTGGACCGACCCGCAGCTCAAGCTGATGAACCCGATCTCCAGCGAACTGGACGTCATGCGCCCCAGCGTGCTGCCGACCCTGGTCGAGGCGGCGGCGCGCAACACCGACCGCGGCTTCGCCGACGTCGGCCTCTTCGAAGTCGGCCCGCAGTACGACGACGACACGCCGGAGGGCCAGCTTCTGGTCGCCGCCGGGGTGCGCAGCGGGCGGGTGCATGCGCGCCACTGGGCGGCCGAGGCCCGCGCCGTCGACCTCTTCGATGCCAAGGCCGATGCGCTGGCGGTGCTGGAAGCGGCCGGCGCGCCGGTCGAGAACCTGCAGACCGCGGCGGACGCACCGGCCTGGTACCATCCGGGCCGCGCCGGTTGCTTGCGGCTCGGCCCGAACGTGCTGGCCGCCTTCGGCGAACTGCATCCGCGCGTGCTCAGGGCCTTCGATCTGAAGGGACCGGCCGTCGCCTTCGAGCTCTTCCTCGAGCGCATCCCCGAACCGAAGCGGAAGGAGACGGGCAAGGCGAAGCCCGCGCTCGCCCTTTCGCCCTTCCAGCCGGTCGAGCGCGACTTCGCCTTCCTGGTCGCCGAAGAGGTGCCGGCGGAAAAGCTGCTGCGCGCCGCCAAGGGCGCCGATAGGGCGCTGGTCGCCGGCGCCCAGGTCTTCGACGTCTACCGTGGCCAGGGCGTGCCGGAGGGCCAGAAGTCGATCGCGCTGGCGGTCACCCTGCAGCCGAGCGAGCGCACCCTGACCGACCAGGACCTGGAAACGGTCGCCAGGAAGATCGTCGCCGCCGTGGAAAAGCAGACCGGCGGCACCCTGCGCGGGTAGCGGCGCTTCTTCGCGATTTGCCTGTCTTGCCTTCATCCTGAGGAGCGGGCGAAGCCCGCGTCTCGAAGGGCGAAGGCCAGGGCGAGACGGAGCAGGGGCCGCCCCCTACGCCCGCCACTTGGCGCGGCGCGGCATGCGGAAGGGCAGCATCAGCTTGACGATCGGGCTGGCGAAGCGGTCCAGGTCTAGGCTCTCGTGGATGCCGGCAAAGCGGCGTCCGTGCAGCCGTCCGCTGAGCTGGGAGCGGGTGTAGAACGGCGCATCCTCCAGGGTGCGCACCAGCTCCACCTCCTCCGCCCGGGCGGCGCGGGCCACCCCCCAGACGCCGCGCTTGAGGGCGACCGGCGGCGGCGTCTCGACCTCGCGGATCGTGCCCGCGCGATCGATCTCCAGTCCCAGCAGGATGCGGCTGCCGTCACGCCGCTCGGCGTCGTAGGCGATCACGGCGCCCGCCTCGGTGGCGGCACGCGCCCAGTTCCAGAAGCGGAAGCCGGCCTCCAGCGGCTCGTCGCCGGCGTTGGTGTCGAGATAGCCCGGCCCCGACCAGGACAGGCGCGGGCTGTCCATCTCCACCTCGATGCGGCCGACCGGGGCGATCGGCCACCAGCGGTGCCGGCCGGCGGCGTCCAGCTTGAAGCCGCGCTGCGTCACCGCCTCGGGCGTGACCCGAACCCGCCCGCGCACGCGCCGGGGCAGCGGCACCGCCACCTCGTCGATCTCCACCGTCAAGGCTTCGCCGTCCCAGCGCACGGCGCTCGGGCCGATCCGCAGCTCCGTCTCGCCACGGCTCAGCGCGCCGCGCCCACGCTCGGTCATCGTCCAGCGCGCCCCCGGACCGTAGAGCGCGACGTTCAGGCAGACGTGGTTTTCCGGCTCCTGCCGGCCGGCCCAGGCGTAGTAAGGCGAGAAGACGCTGCCGACGAAGGCGATGAGGGTGATGCCGTGGGTGCCGTCGTCGCTTACGCCGTCCAGATACCACCAAATGTAGCCGCCAGGCGCGACCGCGGTGCGGAAGTCGAGGCCGCCGTCGGGTAGTCCGCCGCCAGGCGCTCGGCCGCCAGCCGCCCAGACAGCGCCGCCATCGGCACGCCCGGCCCCGGATGCACGCTGCCCCCCGCCAGGTACAGCCCCGGCAGCTTCGAGCGGGCGCCCGGCCGCTGGAAGCTGGCCGTCCAGCCGTGCGAGGCGCGGCCGTAGAGCGCCCCGCCCGTCGCTGGGAACAGGCTGTTCCAGACGTCCGGCGTCGTCGCGGTCAGGGTCTCCGGCCGCATCTCGATCTCCAGGCCGCAGCGCCCGAGCAGGGCGAGGGTGCGCTCCCAGCATGCCTCGATCTCCGTCGTCGTGAAGGGCTGGCGGTCGGCGCGCGCCGGCGCGTTGACCAGAAAGTAGAGCCGCTCGGGCTGCTCGGGTGCGGCCTCGGTATCGCCGCGGTCCTGTGCGCAGACGTAGACGGTCGGCTCGTCCGGCAGCCGTCCGCGCTTGAAGACGGCGTCGAACTCGGCCCGGTAGGCCTGCGAGAAGCAGACCGTATGATGCAGCAGCGGCAGGCCCTTGGCTGTGCCGAGCCCGGTCCAGACGATCGCCGAGAGCGAGCGGCGCTCGGCCCCCATGCGCGGCACCGCGCGCCGCGCGGCGGGCCCGAGCCGGCCGTCCGCGAGGGCGGCCGCGTCGCCGTTGAAGATCACCGCGTCGGCCGCCAGGGTCTCGCCGCCGGCCAGGCGCACGCCGCTGGCCCGCCCGCGCTCGCTCAGGATTTCCTCGGCTGCCGTGCCGTAGCGGATCTCGACGTCCAGGTCCTCGGCCAGCGCGGCGGTGGCCCGGGCCAGGGCGTGCATGCCGCCCTCGACCAGCCAGATGCCTTCCAGCTCGACGTGGGCGACCAGCATCAGGGTGGCCGGTGCCTGGAAGGGCGAACTGCCGCAGTAAGTGGCATAGCGCCCGAAGAGCTGGCGCAGCCGCGGGTCGCGGAAACTGTCGCCGAGCGCCTGCCACATGGTCGAGAAGGGCTTGATCGCGGTCAGGTCGAGCACCCCGGCGCGCCGCGTCAACTCCAGCGGGTTGGGCCGCTGCGCCGCGATGTAGCTGTCGCGCAAGGTGACGTAGATCTTGTGGGCGTCGCGCCGGAAGGTCTCGAAGCGCGCAGCCTCCGCCGGGCCGGCGAAATCGGCGATGGCCGCGCGGCTGCGTGCCGGGTCGGCGAAGAGGTCGAGGCGGCTGCCGTCGGGCCAGGCGTGGCGCGCGATGGTCTCGGCCTGGCGTAGAGCGACCCGTTCGTCCAGCCGTGCGCCGGCCGCTGCGAACAGCCGCTCGAACACCCACTTCATGGTGAAGACGGTGGGCCCGCCGTCGAGCACCGTATCGCCGGCCGGCACGCGCCGCATCTTGCCGCCGGGCGTGGCCTCCTTCTCCACCAGGGTCACGCGCCAGCCCTGCGTCGCGGCGGTGACGGCGGCCGCCAGGCCGCCCATGCCGGCGCCGATCACCAGCAGGTGGGGCGCACCGCGCCTCGTGGCTGCGCGAGTCATGCGTGAAGTCTCCCTGACACAGGCCGCCTTTGGCAGTGTACATCAAACTTGACACTTGAAAATGACAAGTTAGCCTTACACTGACAAGGACGCAGGTCCGACATGCCTGGGGAGGCCCCTCATGGACACTGCCACGCGCATCGAACAGGCCCTGACTGCCGCGGTCGCACGTGCCGAGGCGCCGCCGGCGCCGCCCAAGCTGGCCGCCGCGGTGCGGCACGCGGTCTTCTCCGGCGGCGCGCGGGTGCGCCCGCAGCTCTGCCTGGCGGTGGCCAAGGCCTGCGGCGACGACACCCCGGCGATGAGCGATGCCGCGGCGGCGGCGATCGAGATGCTGCACTGCGCCTCGCTGGTGCACGACGACCTGCCCTGCTTCGACGACGCCGACATCCGGCGCGGGAAGCCGACGGTGCATGCCGTCTACGGCGAGCCGCTGGGTGTGCTGGTCGGCGACGCGCTGATCGTCATGGCCTTCGAGGCGCTGGCCCTTGCCGGCGCCGCCGAGCCGCAGCGCCTGCCGGCGCTGACCGTCACCATCGCCCGGGCGGTCGGCACGCCGGCCGGGCTGGTCGCGGGACAGGCCTGGGAGAGCGAGCCGAACCCCGAGCTGATCGCCTACCAGCGGGCCAAGACCGGCGCGCTCTTCGTCGCCGCCAGCGTCGCCGGGGCGGTCGCCGCCGGCAGCGACCCTGGGCCGTGGCGCGGCCTCGGCGAGCGTCTGGGCGATGCCTACCAGATCGCCGACGACTTGCGCGACGCGGTCTGCACGCCCGAGGAGCTCGGCAAGCCGGCCGGCCAGGACGAGGCGCTCGGCCGGCCCAACGCTGTCGCCGAGTTCGGCATCGACGGGGCGCTGGCCCGGCTGCAGCAGCTCCTCGGCGAGGCCGTCGATTCGATCCCGGATTGCCCCGGCGCGCCCGACCTGCAGCAGCTCGTGCTGCTCCAGGCCAAGCGCTTGACGCCCAAGCGGCTGGCCCCCGCCAGCGTCGCCTGAGGTGGCCGAGGCGGCGCAGCGCCCCTTGGCGGAGCCGGCTCCGCCCCACCGGACGACCCTGCACGACCGCCTGCTGGGCTGGCGCGACCGGCTGCTCGCCAGCCCGCGCTTCCAGCGCTGGGCCGCCGACTTTCCCCTGACGCGGCCGATCGCACGCGTCCGCGCGGCGCAGCTCTTCGACCTCTGCGCCGGCTTCGTCTACGCGCAGGTCCTGCTCGCCTGCGTGCGGCTCAAGCTGTTCGACAAGCTGGCCGAGGGGCCGCAGAGCCTGGCCGAGTTGGCGCCGCGCCTGGCGCTGACCGAGGAGCAGGCGCATCGGCTGCTCGAGGCGGCCGTGGCGCTAAAGCTGGCGCAGAAGCGCAGCGGCGGGCGCTACGGGCTCGGGCCGCACGGCGCCGCCCTGCTCGGTAACGGCGGGGTGGCCGAGATGGTGGAGCACCACGCCATGCTCTACCGCGACTTGGCCGATCCGCTGGCGCTGCTGCGCGCAGAGCCGAGGGAAGTCGCAGGGGGCGAGACCGAACTGCAGCGCTTCTGGGCCTATGCTCGCAACGCCGCGCCCGGCGAGGTGGCGCAGGACGGGGTGGCCGGCTATTCCGAGCTGATGAGTGCCTCCCAGGCGATGATCGCCGAGGAGGTGATCGCTGCCTATCCGCTGCGCCGTCACCGCCGACTGCTCGACATCGGCGGCGGGCAGGGCACCTTCCTGATGCATGTCGCCCGGCACGTGCCGGGGCTCGAGCTGCGGCTGTTCGACCTGCCGGCCGTCGCTGCCCGGGCGCAGGCCAACTTCGCGGCCGCGGGACTGGCCGGCCGTGCCGAGGCGCAGGGCGGCGACTTCTATCGCGACCCGCTGCCCGGCGGCGCCGACCTGCTCTCCCTGGTACGCATCGTCCACGACCACGACGACGCCGGCGCCCAGGCGATCCTGAACGCCGCCCGCGCCGCCTTGCCGCAGGGCGGAACGCTGCTCTTGGCCGAACCCATGGCCGGCACGCCGGGGGCCGAGCCCTCGGGCGCCGCCTACTTCGGCTTCTACCTGCTGGCCATGGGCAGCGGCCGGCCGCGCACGGCCCAGGAACTCATGGACATGCTGCACGCCGCCGGCTTCGCGCGCGTCCGCGAAGCCCACACCCGACGGCCCCTGCTGACCCGCCTGCTGATCGCCGAGGCGGCGGCGCAGAGTCAGCCGTCGAAGGCCTCGCCAAGCGCGGGTGATGCAGCGCAAAGATGACAGGTCGTGTGTAATGCTGACTTGACATATGTAAGCGTCAAGTTCACCTTACACATACGTAATGTTGGCGGGGGCACTCAGCTCCCGATGCGTTACCGCTCAACGGCATAGGGCGGTGTGGAAGGCTCAGGGACCGTCTTGGGAGGCGGTGTGTCGATGGAAACCACAGCGGTCGTTTTGCGGGAGCCGGGTCAACTCGCACTCTCGCGCGTCGGCCTAAAAGAGGCCGGCGCCGCCGACGTGGTCGTCGCCACCGAGTGGTCGGGTATCAGCACCGGCACCGAGCGCCTGCTCTACACCGGCCGCATGCCGCACTTCCCCGGCATGGGTTACCCCCTGGTCCCCGGCTACGAATCCGTCGGCCGAGTCGTCGACGCGGGCCCCGACTCGGGCCGCCGGCCTGGCGAGCGCGTCTACGTGCCCGGCGCCAACTGCTACACCGAGGTGCGCGGCCTGTTCGGCGGTGCCGCCGCGCGGCTGGTGGTCGCCGGCGACAAGACCGTGCCCCTGGGCGAAGAGCTCGCCGAGGAGGGCGTGCTGCTGGCGCTGGCGGCGACCGCCTATCACGCCATCGCCGCCGGGGACGGCACGCCGCCTGACCTGATCGTCGGCCACGGCGTGCTCGGCCGCCTGCTCGCCCGCATCGCCCTGGCCGAGGGCGGGGCGCCCACGGTGTGGGAGAAGGTGCCGACGCGCATGCACGGTGCGGACGGCTACCGCGTGGTAACGCCGGAAAGCGACGGGCGCCGCGACTACCGCGCGATCTACGACGTCAGCGGTGCCGACCTGCTCGACGAGCTGATCGGCCGGATGGCGCCGGGCGGCGAGATCGTGTTGGCCGGCTTCTACAGCCAGCCGCTCAGCTTCGCCTTCCCGCCGGCGTTCCTGCGCGAGGCGCGGCTGCGCGTCGCCGCCGAATGGAAGCGGCCGGACCTGCTGGCCGCCAAGCAGATGATCGACAGCGGCCGCCTGTCGCTCGCCGGGCTGATCACCCACCACGAAGCGGTGGACGCGGCCCCCGCGGCCTATCGCACCGCTTTCGAGGACCCCGCCTGCCTGAAGATGACCCTGGACTGGAGCGCGATTTCATGACGTCGACCAAGGCAAACCCGACGGCCGCCATGCATCAGCGCCTGCGCGCGGAGGCTGCGCAGGAACCGGATGCGCCCGCCACGGGCCCGGTCACCAAGGAAACCCAGATCATCGCCATCTACGGCAAGGGCGGCATCGGCAAGTCCTTCACGCTCGCCAACCTCAGCTACATGATGGCGCAGCAGGGCAAGAAGGTGCTGCTGATCGGCTGCGACCCGAAGTCGGACACCACCTCGCTGCTGTTCGGCGGCAAGGCCTGCCCGACCATCATCGACACCTCGTCGAAGAAGACCCTGGCCGGCGAACAGCTCGAGATCGGCGACGTCTGCTTCAAGCGCGACGGCGTCTTCGCCATGGAGCTGGGCGGCCCGGAGGTCGGCCGCGGCTGCGGCGGACGCGGCATCATCCACGGCTTCGAGACCCTGGAGAAGCTGGGCTTCCACGATTGGGGCTTCGACTTCGTCCTGCTCGACTTCCTGGGGGACGTGGTGTGCGGCGGCTTCGGCCTGCCGATCGCCCGCGACATGTGCCAGAAGGTGATCGTCGTCGGCTCCAACGACCTGCAGTCGCTCTACGTCGCCAACAACGTCTGCTCGGCGACCGAGTACTTCCGCAAGCTGGGCGGCAACGTCGGCGTCGCCGGCCTGGTGGTCAACAAGGACGACGGCACCGGCGAGGCACACGCCTTCGCCAGCGCGGTGGGCATCCCGGTCCTGGCCTCGATCCCCGCGCACGACGACATCCGCAAGAAGTCCGCCAACTACGAGATCATCGGCTACCCCGGCGGCGAGTGGGGCGGGCTGTTCGAGCAGCTTGCGCGCAATGTCGCCGAGGCGCCGCCGCAGCAGCCGGCGCCGCTCGACCAGGATGGCCTGCTGGCCCTCTTCTCCGCCTCCGAAACGGGCCGCGACGTGGTGCTGCAGCCGGCCACGATGGAGGACATGTGCGGCCGCGCAGCGGTCGAGAAGCCCTCCCTCGAAGTGGTCTACGACGCGGTCTGAGCGCGGCGAGCGGACAAGGGACGAGCCCATGACACGCAGAGCGACGGATCCCCGGATGGTGGCATCGCCGGATGCCAGCGGCCCGGCGCCGAAGCGGCCGGCGGCCGAGATGCGCGGCCGAGTCGGCCCGGACATCGGCGAAGCGGCCCCGATCGACACGGCCCCGATCAACACGGCCGCCACCCAGACCGACGGCCTCGGCTGCCATGCCGGCAAGGACCGGCTCAAGGCCGCGGCCGAGCAGGCCGGCAAGTCGGAGGTGCTGGACCGTTACGCCGCCGACTATCCGACCGGCCCGCACGACCAGCCGCAGTCGATGTGCCCGGCCTTCGGCAGCCTGCGTGTCGGCCTGCGCATGAAGCGCACGGCCACCGTGCTCTCCGGCTCGGCCTGCTGCGTCTACGGCCTGACCTTCACCTCGCACTTCTACGGCGCGCGCCGCTCCGTCGGCTACGTGCCCTTCAATTCGGAGACCCTGGTCACCGGCAAGCTGTTCGAGGACATCCGCGAGGCGGTGCACCAGCTCGCCGATCCCGAGAAGTACGACACCGTGGTGGTGACGAACCTGTGCGTGCCGACCGCCTCCGGCGTGCCGCTGCAGTTGCTGCCCGAAGAGATCAACGGCGTGCGCATCATCGGCATCGACGTGCCCGGCTTCGGCGTGCCGACCCATGCCGAGGCGAAGGACGTCCTGGCCGGCGCCATGCTGAAGTACGCGCGCGGCGAGGCCGAGCAGGGGCCGGTGGCGGCGCCGGCCGCCGGTGTCTCGGAGAAGCCGACCGTGACCCTGCTGGGCGAGATGTTCCCGGCCGATCCGGTAACGCTCGGCGCGCTGCTGGAGCCGCTCGGCCTGGCGGCGGGGCCGACGGTGCCGACCCGCGAGTGGCGCGAGCTCTATGCCGCGCTCGACTGCGCGGCGGTGGCGGCGATCCACCCCTTCTATACGGCGAGCGTGCGCGAGTTCCATGCCGCCGGCCGGCCGGTCGTCGGCTCGGCGCCGGTCGGCGTCGACGGCACCGCGGCCTGGCTGGAGGCGGTCGGCAAGGCCTGCAACGTCGCCGAGACCGACATCGACGCGGCCAAGGCGAAGTTCCTGCCGGCGATTCAGGGGGCGCTGGCCGACGTGCCGATCGACGGGCGCATCACCCTGTCGGGCTACGAGGGCTCGGAGCTGATCGTCGCCCGCCTGCTGCTGGAGAGCGGCGCGGACGTCCGCTACGTCGGCACCGCGTGCCCGAAGACGCCCTGGTCCGACCCCGACCGCGACTGGCTGGAGAACCGCGGCGTCGTCGTCAACTACCGCGCCTCGCTGGAGGACGACGTGGCGGCGATGCGGGAGTTCGAGCCCGATCTGGCGATCGGCACCACGCCGGTGGTGCAGAAGGCCAAGGAGCAGGCCACGCCGGCGCTCTACTTCACCAATCTGATCTCCGCCCGCCCGCTGATGGGCCCCGCCGGTGCCGGCTCGCTCGGCCAGGTGATCAACGCGGCGCTTGGCAACAAGGCGCGCTTCGACGCGATGGACGCCTTCTTCGACGGCGTCGGCGAAGGCTATGCCGCAGGCATCTGGGAAGGCGTCCCGCAGGCGCCGAAGGCCGCCAAGCCGGCGCCGCGGCCGAAGCCGGCGGCCAAGCCGCTGAAGGCGCAGAGCGCGAAGGAGGCGGGCGCATGCTAGTCCTCGATCACGACCGTGCCGGTGGCTATTGGGGCTCGGTCTACGTCTTCACGGCGATCAAGGGCCTGCAGTGCATCATCGACGGCCCGGTCGGCTGCGAAAACCTGCCGGTCACCTCGGTCCTGCACTACACCGACGCGCTGCCCCCGCACGAGCTGCCGATCGTCGTCACCGGCCTGGCCGAGGACGAGCTGGGCCAGAAGGGCACCGAGGGCGCCATGAAGCGCGCCCACGAGACCCTCGACCCAAGTGTGCCGTCGGTCGTCGTCACCGGCTCGATCGCCGAGATGATCGGCGGCGGCGTGACGCCCGAGGGCACCGGCATCAAGCGCTTCCTGCCGCGCACCATCGACGAGGACCAGTGGCAGAGCGCCAACCGCGCGATGAACTGGCTGTGGACGGAGTTCGGCGCCAAGAAGGGCAAGATGCCGAAGGAGACGCCGCGACCCGAAGGCGCCAAGCCGCGCGTCAACCTCATCGGGCCGATCTACGGCATGTTCAACATGCCGAGCGATCTGGCCGAGATCCGCCGTCTGGTCGAGGGGATCGGCTGCGAGGTCAACCTGGTCTTCCCGCTGGGCAGCCATCTGCAGGACGTGCCCCGGCTGGTCGATGCCGACGTCAACATCGTGATGTATCGCGAGTTCGGGCGCATGCTCTGCGAGGCGCTCGGCAAGCCCTACCTGCAGGCGCCGGTCGGGCTGCACTCGACGACCGCCTTCCTGAAGGCGCTGGGCGAGCTGACCGGCCTCGACCCGGAGCCCTTCATCGCCCGCGAGAAGCACACCACGATCAAGCCGATCTGGGATCTCTGGCGCAGCGTCACCCAGGACTTCTTCGGCACCGCCAGCTTCGCCATCGTCGCCAACGAGACCTACGCGCGCGGCGTGCGGAACTTCCTGGAGACCGAGCTGGGGCTGCCCTGCACCTTCTCCTTCCGCCGCACGGCCGGCGTCAAGCCGGACAACGCCGCGGTGCGCGAGGCGATGCGCACGCAGACGCCGCTGATCCTGTTCGGCAGCTACAACGAACGCATGTACGCGGCCGAGATCGGCGCGCGCTGCATGTACATCCCGGCGAGCTTCCCGGGCGCCATCGTGCGGCGGCACACGGGCACGCCCTTCATGGGCTATGCCGGCGCCACCTACCTGGTGCAGGAGGTCTGCAACCAGCTCTTCGACGCGCTGTTCCACATCCTCCCGCTGGCCAGCGAGATGGACAAGGTGGCGGCGACCCCCAGCCGCATGCACCGCGAGTTGCCGTGGGACGCGGATGCCCAGGCCGCGCTCGACGAGCTGGTGGCGGCCCATCCCGTGCTCACGCGCATCTCCTTTGCCAAGCGCCTGCGCGACAGCGCCGAGGCGGCAGCGCGCAGCGCCGGCGAAGACCGTGTCACCCTGGAGCGCTTCGGCGCCCAGCAGGAGGGACAGGCGGCATGAGCCCGACCCTCCTGCGCACCACCGCCGGCCACGCCGGCGCACCCTCCAAGGTCCTGCGGTACGAGGCGGCCGCTGCGACCGCACCGCCGCCCGCCCGCGGCGGCGGCAACCACCGCCTCCCATCAGCGGGGTGTTCCCATGTCTGATTTCGCCATTCGTCCGACTCACCAGGCCGCGGTCTGCCTGCAGGACCGCGAGTCTACCGGCCGCGCCCGCGGCCGCCATCGCGGCCGGCATGCCGGCAGCCGCGAGTTCTGGCTCTACTTCGCGATCAGCTTCCCGATCTTCCTGGTCATCGCGGTGCTGGCCCGCCTGCTGCCGCGCGCCTGGCGGCCGGGCCTGACCGAGCTGCGCGGCGAGGGCTCCGTCTTCGGCGAGGCCAAGGCGGCGGCGAACAAGGTTCTGCCCTTCGTCTTCATGAGCTGAAGGCGGCCGGCAAGGGCGTACGAGGCGTTCGCCCCCGGACGGTTCCGCGGAACCGGCGGGGACGGCGATCCCAGCCGCACGGGACGGGTGCGGCAGCGGCCGCAAGGCCAAGTGCCAGTGGAGGTAACGTTCATGGCCGAACGTTCACTGACTGGCCTCAACGAAGACGAGGCCAAGGAGTTCCACGGCATCTTCGTGAAGAGCTTCATGATCTTCACGGGTATTGCCGTGATCGCTCACATCCTGGCGTGGATGTGGCGTCCGTGGCTGCCCGGTCCCGGGGGCTACACCGACGCAGCGATGATCGACGGCGCGAAGGACATCGCGCTGCAAGCTCTCACCCTGATCGGATAGGAGGAAAAGCGAGATGTGGAGGATCTGGATGATCTTCGACCCGCGTCGCACGCTGGTCGCTCTCTTCACCTTCCTGTTCGTTCTGGCGTTGCTGATTCACTTCATCCTGCTCAGCACCGACCGGTTCAACTGGCTGGAAGGTCCCTCGGCCGCGGCCGGCGCCGCGTCCCAGATGTCGGCGATGCCGTCCAACAACTCGTAGGGCGGCGCGCCGGGTATCGACACCCGGCGGTGGCGGAAGGGGCGCGGCCGCGCCGGGCGACCGGCCGGCGCATCGCCTTCCGCCACCGGCTCGGGCCCGCACGCTCATGCGGCGGCGACCACGCCCAATGAGCGTGCGGGGCCGGGGAAGACGATAACGGGGACGGTGCCCTCACTCGGAGGTCTCGACCAATGGCCATGCTCAGTTTCGAGAAGAAGTACCGCGTCCGTGGCGGGACGCTCGTCGGAGGAGATCTGTTCGACTTCTGGGTGGGGCCCTTCTACGTGGGCTTCTTCGGGGTCACCACGATCTTCTTCAGCGCGCTCGGCACGGCACTGATCTTCTGGGGGGCGGCCATCGGGCCGACCTGGAACCCCTGGACCATCAACATCGCCCCGCCCGACCTGTCCTACGGCCTCGGCTTCGCGCCGCTCGCCGAGGGCGGCCTGTGGCAGCTCATCACGATCTGCGCCGTCGGCGCCTTCGTGTCGTGGGCGCTCCGGCAGGCCGAGATCGCACGCAAGCTCGGCATCGGCTACCACGTGCCGGTCGCCTTCGGCTTCGCCATCTTCGCCTACGTCAGCCTGGTGGTGATCCGGCCGCTGCTGCTGGGCGCCTGGGGCCACGGCTTTCCCTACGGCATCTTCAGCCACCTCGACTGGGTGTCGAACGTCGGCTACCAGTACCTGCACTTCCACTACAACCCGGCGCACATGCTCGCGGTGACCTTCTTCTTCACCACGACCCTGGCGTTGGCGCTCCACGGCTCGCTGGTGCTCTCCGCCGCCAATCCGCAGAAGGGCGAGACGGTGCGCACCCCCGAGCATGAGGACACCTTCTTCCGCGACTTCATCGGCTATTCCGTCGGCACGCTGGGCATCCATCGCCTGGGCCTGTTCCTGGCGCTGAACGCCGGCTTCTGGAGCGCGGTCTGCATCGTCATCAGTGGCCCCTTCTGGACCCGCGGCTGGCCGGAATGGTGGAGCTGGTGGCTCGACCTGCCGATTTGGTCATAGGAGGGCCGCACGATGGCTGAGTACTTCAACCTCTTCACCCAGACGCAGGTCCGCGGTCCGGCCGAGCACGGGCCGCCGCTCACCGACACCTTCTACGAGCGCTCCAAGGCGGGCGGCTTCAACCACCTGCTCGGACGGATCGGCAACGCCCAGATCGGCCCGATCTACCTCGGCTGGTACGGCCTGGCCTCGCTGATCTGCGGCTTCGTGGCGATCGAGATCATCGGCCTCAACATGTGGGCCTCGGTCGGCTGGGATCCGGTCCAGTTCGTCCGCCAGCTCCCCTGGCTGGCGCTCGAGCCGCCGCCACCCTCCTACGGACTGTCCCTGCCGCCGCTCAATCAGGGCGGCTGGTGGCTGCTCGCCGGCTTCTTCCTGACCGCCTCGATCATCCTCTGGTGGATCCGCACCTATCGGCGGGCGATCGCGCTCGGCATGGGCACCCACGTCGCCTGGGCCTTCGCTTCGGCGATCTGGCTCTATCTGGTGCTCGGGCTGATCCGCCCGGTGCTGATGGGCAGTTGGGGCGAGGCGGTGCCCTTCGGCATCTTCCCGCACCTCGATTGGACGGCGGCCTTCTCCATTCGCTACGGCAACCTCTTCTACAATCCCTTCCACGCGCTCTCGATCGTCTTCCTCTACGGCTCGACGCTGCTGTTCGCCATGCACGGCGCGACGATCCTCGCGGTCACCCGCATGGGCGGCGACCGCGAACTGGACCAGATCGTCGACCGCGGCACCGCGGCCGAGCGAGCCGGCCTGTTCTGGCGCTGGACCATGGGCTTCAACGCCACCATGGAGTCGATCCACCGCTGGGCTTGGTGGTTCGCCGTCCTAACTACCCTCACAGGCGGGATCGGCATCCTGCTGACGGGCACGGTGGTGGACAACTGGTACCTCTGGGCGGTCAAGCACGACTTCGCGCCCGAGTATCCGGCGGTCTACCCGATCGTTCCCGATCCAGCCGCGGGAGCAGCGCAATGAACCTGACAATCCCACCCTTCGCGAAGTGGCTCGCGGTCGTCTTCACCGTGGTGCTGGTGGCGCTGGCCTTCTTCGCGGCACCGATCTCCAGCGAGAAGGTGCAGCGCGGCTACCGGGGGACCGGCATGGAGCTGGTGCTCAACGCCAGCACATTGGACGAGAAGCTGGAGGCCAGCCAGGTCCCGGCCGAACCCTGGCCGCGCGAGGACACCACGGACGGCCCCCTGGCCTCCGAGGTCTACGAGAACGTCCAGGTTCTCGGCCATCTCCAGTCGGCCAACTTCGACCGGCTGATGGCGGCGATCACCGAGTGGGTTTCGCCCGAGCAGGGCTGCGCCTACTGCCATGGCGAAGAGGGCAACTTCGCTGGCGACGACCTCTACACCAAGGTCGTCTCGCGGCGGATGATCCAGATGACGCAGCACATCAACAGCCAGTGGACGAACCACGTCGCCGGCACCGGTGTGACCTGCTACACCTGCCATGCCGGCCAGCCTGTCCCGGAGAACATCTGGTTCGACGATCCGGATGCGCTCTACGCGGGTGGCCTGGTCGGCGACCGGGCGGGGCAGAACATCGCAGCCCCCGAGATCGGCATGACCTCGTTGCCGCAGGACGTCTTCCGGCCGTTCCTCTACGAGGACGCCAACATCCGCGTCAACGGTAACGAGCCGCTGCCGCATGGCAACACCGCCTCGATCAAGCAGACCGAGTGGACCTACGGCCTGATGATCCACATGTCGGAGTCGCTCGGCGTCAACTGCACCTACTGCCACAACACCCAGAACCTGGGAAGCTGGAAGCAGGCCCCGCCGACGCGCGCCACCGCCTGGCACGGCATCCGCATGCTGCGCGATCTCAACGTCGCCTACCTCGAGCCGCTCGGGCCGGTCTATCCGCAGATGCGGCTCGGCCCGCTGGGCGATGCGCCGAAGGCCAATTGCGCGACCTGCCACCAGGGTGTCTACAGGCCGATGTTCGGCGCGCAAATGCTGGTCGACTATCCCAGCCTGCAGGCGCCGGGGCCGGAGGATCTGCAGGATCCGCCGATGCAGCAGACCAGCGAGATCGCCCAGTAGTCCTTTCGGCCAGTACCGAGACCCTCCACTCGGGCCGTCCGTCGCGACGGCCCGCCTTTTTTCCGGCCCGTCGACTTTGCCGAACCGTGAGGCGATGCTGTCGCAGCGCTCGGGAACCTGGCGCCGGAGCGCCGTCCGGACCTGCGAATCGTCAAGCTCGAGACCGCGCCGAGCCGCGGCAGCGGCTGGTCTGCCCCCGAGATTTCCTCCATCTGATGCGAGAGTCCGGCCGAGCGAGAGGACCGGACGATGAATCGAGCTTCGAATTCGGGACAAAAGGGCGGGTTCGGGGCAAGCGAAACCTATTCGTAGCGCCCTCTACCCCTCGACCAGCCAAGAATCTATGGAAAACCCAGAAAAATACAGAATTCAACGTGAGAAAACCGAACGAATACTCTTTAGAGAATCAATAGTTTACGATAGATGGCGCGGCCGGGGTTGAACCAGCCACCGCTTCGACGTCGAGGCCTGGCAGATGGGAATCGGTGAGACTCTCGAGGAGGCGAACGGCCCGAGGCGGCATGAACCGGGGCACAAGGAAGCCGGAACGAGAGAAAGAGCGAGAACAAGCCGTCTTCCTGCGCAGCCGATAGCCGGCGGGTCGCCACCGGCTTTGCCAACACCCCGCATCGGACAGACGGGGGCCTCGTCGACTCGACCCGGCCGCGTTCAACACCCCCAGCGCAGTGCCGGCGTCAGGGCCTGGGCGTCCCAATGCCCAGCCAGTTCCTCGTCGAGCAGCGTCAGCGTCAACGAGCAGCCGGCCATGTCGAGCGAGGTCACGTAGTTGCCGACCAGCGAGCGCGCAATCTCGACCCCGCTGGGCGCCAGCGCGCGGCGGGCGGCATCGTACATCAGGTACAGCTCGAGCAGCGGCGTCGCGCCCATGCCGTTGACCAGCAGCAGGACCCGCTGGCCGCGTTCCGGCTTCAGCTCTTCGAGCAGCGCCCCGACCAACTGCTCGGCGATGCGATCGGCCGCGGCGAGCTTGACGCGCTCGCGCCCCGGCTCGCCGTGGATGCCGACCCCGACCTCCATCTCGTCGCCGCCGATCTCGAATGTCGGCTTTCCGGCCGCAGGGACCGTGCAGGAGGTCAACGCCACCCCCATCGAGGCGGTGCGCCGCTTGACGCGCTCGCCGAGCGCCTTGAGCGCCTGGAGATCGGCGCCGGCCTCGGCGGCGGCGCCGAGCACCTTCTCGACGACGAGCGTGCCGGCGACGCCGCGCCGGCCGCTGGTGAAGCTGGAATCCTCGACGGCGACGTCGTCGTCGATCAGGACGCTTTCCACGCCTTCGCCGACCAGCTCGGCCGCCATCTCGAAGTTCATGACGTCCCCGGTGTAGTTCTTGACGATGAACATGAGGCCGGCGCCGCCGTCGACCGCCTCGGCGGCCGCCTGCATCTGGTCGGGCGTCGGCGAGGTGAAGACTTGGCCGGGACAAGCGGCGTCCAGCATGCCGCGCCCGACGAAGCCGCCGTGCAGGGGTTCGTGGCCGCTGCCTCCGCCGGAGATCAGGGCCACCTTGCCCTGTACCGGGGCGTCCGCACGAGCCAGGTAGGCCGGCTCCTCGTTCAGACGGACCAGATCGGCATGGGCCGCCGCGAAGCCACGCAGGCTCTCTGGCAGGAATGCATCGACCTCGTTGATGAACTTCTTCATGACTTCTTCTCCCCGCTTTCGTCCGACGTCGTATCCCCCGCCTGCATGCGGGCAATGGCCACCAGGCGCAGCACGGTCTCCCGGATCAGCTCCTCCAGAGCCCTCTGGGCGGCCGGATCCCCAAGCATGGGGATCTCCAGATGCACCGTCTTCAGACGCGTGCGGTCGAACTGCTCGTGCAGCGGTTTTTTCGGGTGGGCCTCCGCGTAGGCCGCGACGAAGCGCTCCCGCTCCGACTGCGATGCATGCACCAGCTCGAGAATCACCGGCACGTGGCGCGGCGGGATCGGCGTCGGGTCGGCCGGATTGGTGATCTGGGTGACGAAGCTGCGGTGGGTGCCGAGCACGCGGGCGATCTTCTGCCGGGCGCCGGAGGGCCGCTCCTCAAGGCAAGCGCGCAGCACCTGCTTGTAGGCGGCGATCCTCTCCTGGCGCGTCTTCGTGCCGCTCCGGCGCTCAGACATCGCGCCCCGCCAGTCGGTGGGCGGCGACGGCCGCCTTAGTTCGGCCGACCGCGCCTGGCGGTACCGAGAGGACGCGGATGCCGCGGTCGAGCAGGGCCGGAATCACCTCAGGCAGCGAGGCGGCCTCGCCGCAGACGCTGACCTCGACGCCGCGTGCCGCGCCCGCCGCCGCGACGTCCTCGATCAGCCGCAGGACCGGCCGGGCCAGCGGATCGTGCAGGTAGGCCACGCTGGCGGTGTCGCGCGCCGAGGCCATGACGTACTGGATCAGATCGTTGGTCCCGATCGAGTAGAAGTTCGCCGCGAAGGCCTCGGCCTCGAGCGCACAGGCCGGCGTTTCCACCATGATCCCCAGCTCGACCTGTCCGTGCGCCACCTCGGCCTTGGCGAGCTCGTGTTCGACCTCGGCCAGGATGTCGCGCGCCGCCTCGATCTCGTCCGGGCGCGTCACCATCGGCAGCATGGCCTTCACCGGACCGTAGGCCGCGGCGCGCAGCAGCGCGCGGAACTGGGTCCGCAGCAGCTCCGGGCGCGCCAGCGACAGCCGCAGCCCGCGTAGGCCGAGGAAGGGGTTGCTCTCGCCTTCGGGCGTTACCCCCGGCACCGGCTTGTCGCCGCCGGCATCGAGTGTGCGCACGGTCACCGGCCGGCCGTGCGCCCAGACGACGAGCGCGCGGTAGGCCTTGAACTGCGTCTCCTCGTTCGCCGCTCCCGCGGTGAAGAGGAACTCGGTGCGGGTCAGACCGATGCCGTCGCACAGGTCGGGATCGAGCGTCTCGAGCGACCGCGGGTCATCGACATTGAGCAGGACCTTGACGGGTGTGCCGTCGGCCGTCGCGGCCGGCTTGTCCGCCAGCGCGCCCGCTGCCGTCCTCTCGGATTCCGCCACCTCGATCGCGGCTCGGGCGGTCTCCAGGTCGGCGCCCGAGGGTGCCGGGATCAGGCGGCCGCACTCGGCATCCAGGATCGCTGGTCCGGGCGTCCGCTCGGCCTCGAGCGCCGCCGGCTCCAGCGCAAGGTCGACCAGCAGCGGCACGCTTCGGGCGCGGGCGAGCATGGCGACATGGCTGGTCGGCGAGCCGATCCGCGAGGCGATACCGCGCACGCGGCCGAGGTCCAGCTCCAGGAAGCGGGAGGGCGTCAACTCGTCGGTCAGCAGGATTTCGGGTTCCTCCCACGCGGCCGGGTCGGGCGCGTCACCGGCGCCGGCGGCCTCGGCCAGGCAGCGCAGGACCCGTAGCTCGAGGTCGCGTAGGTCGCCGGCGCGCGCGCGGAAATAGGCATCGTCCGCCGCCTCGTAGTCGGCGATCAGGCTGCCGATGCCGTCCCGCCAGGCGCCGGCCGCGCCCCGGCCGGCCGCGAGCGCCGGCGCCCCTGGCGCCGTCAACTCGGGATCCTCGAGCAGCGCCAACTGAAACCCGAGGATCTCGCCGGCCATCTCGTCCGGGGCCGAGCCCATTAGCGCGGCGAGCTGGCCCTTGGCCGTCTCGAGCGCCGACGCCAGCCGGGCGCGTTCCTCCGTCTCCGAGCCGACCGGGCCTGCCTCGACGGTGACCGGCCGGTCGAGTCGCAGGCGGCCGATCGCGATGCCCGGCGAGGCGACCGTGCCGCGAATCGCGTCGGCGGCACCCGCCGGGCCTCCGGCGGCGCCTGCGTCTGCCAGGCGCGACAGCTCAGCCATCGAAGTGGCGCTCCACCAGGTCGACGATCGAGCGTATCGCGGCGTCGGCATCGTCGCCCTCGGCGCGAAAACGCACCTCGCTGCCCTGTTTGGCTTTCAGCCGCATCACCTTCACCACGCTCTTGGCGTCGTGCCATTCGCTCTGGTTGCCGAGCGCCAGTTCGATCCGGCTGCTGAACTTCGCCGCCGTCTGGGTTAGGCGCACGGCCGGTCGGGCGTGCAGGCCGACGTCGTTGGTCAGGGTCACGGTGGCCTCGGCGCGCGGCTGCTGGGTTTCGGACATCGCGCTCAGCCTCCAAACTCTTCGGCGGCGGCGACCACCGCCTCCAGGTCCGCCCCGGTCGAGGCCATGGTCCCACTGGTCACCGCGCCTTCGACGATCGGGGCGTTGGCGATCCGCACCGTCGCCTGCCGATCCGCCGGCAACATCTCGATGGCAGCCTCGGTGTTCATCTCGGCGCCGCCGAGGTCGACCAGCATGACCACCCCCGCCGGCGTCCAGATCTGCTCGATCACGCTGAGGATCTGCGCGGCGTCTGTGCCCAGGCCGCCGTCGGCGTTGCCGCCGGTCCAGCCGACGTCGACCGAGGTGCCGACCATCTGCCGCACCATCTCGGCGGCGCCGCGGGCGACGTCGGGGGAGTGGGAGACGATGCCGATGGCCACGGTGCCGTCGCTCATGCGTGCGCCTCCTCGTCGATCAGGTCGCACAGGGCGCCGACCAGCAGCGCGCTCGAGCGCGCGCCCGGGTCCAGATGGCCGACGCTGCGCTCGCCGAGATAGGCGGCGCGGCCCTTGGTCGCCTTCATGTCCCTGGTGGCGGCCAGGCCCGCGTCAGCAGCGACCCGCGTGCGCCGGGTGGCGTCGCCGGCGCCCTCGGCGCTCCGCAGCGCCTCGATCACCGGGCACCAGACGTCGAGCATGGTCTTCTCGCCGGCCTCCGACTTACCGCGTTTCTTCACGCCTGCGACGCCGGCCTCGACCGCGGCGGCGACCGCGCCGAGCGAGAGCGTGCCGTCCCAGGCCTTACCGGCCTGCAGGAAGAGCGTCCCGTAGAGCGGGCCCGAGGCGCCGCCCACCTTGCCGACCATGGTCATGCCGAGCTTCTGCAGGGCCTCTTGCGGGGGCAGGCCGGCCAACTCGTCGAGCTGATCGAGCGCCGCCTGCCAGCCGCGCTTCATGTTGTGGCCGTGGTCGCCGTCGCCGATGGCGCTGTCGAGCGCCGTCAGCTCGTCGGCCGCCTCCATGATCCGGCACGCGACCCGTTCGATCGCCGGTCTCATCCACGTCGCGGACACCTGGATACCCTTTCCTGTCTCATCCTTCACTTCACCTCACCCCGGCGGCGAGCGCCGGCGGCTGCGCACCGCCAGCGCCGAGCATCTCGCCCAAGGCGTCGAGCTCGACGTCCGCCGGCACCCCCGCCGAGGGACTTGCGTCCGGCAATCGCCGGCCCTCGCGGTCGAAGCGCATCACGCCTTCGGTCTCGACGCGCACTGTTGCCGACTCGCCGAGCGCGCCCGTCAGTTCCGGCGCCTGTGCGGCATAGAGCGTCAGGCCGTTCCACTCCAGCGTGATCACGTCTTCCGGCCCCAGGCGCTCGACCCGGAGCACGCGCGCCGTGGGTCGCGCATCCCGAGTCGCCGTCGCGGCGGGGCGCACGACGATGTGCTCGGGACGCACGCCGACCGTCCCAATCTCCGCTTCGGGCAGCCGTAGCTGCGCGGCCGGGAAGAGGTTGATCGGCAGCGCGCCGACTTGCTGCGCGACCTGCAGGTTGACCGGACGTTCGTAGACCTCGTTCGGCGGGCCGACCTGCTGCAGCCGCCCTTCGATCAGCACGCCGACCCGGTCCGCCAGGGTCATGGCCTCGACCTGATCGTGGGTGACGTAGAGGATCGTCGCGCCGAGCTCCGCCTGCAGATGCTTGAGCTCGACCCGGAGCTCCTCGCGCAGCTTGGCGTCGAGCGAAGACAGAGGCTCATCCATAAGGAAGCAGGCGGGTGCGCGCACCAGCGCCCGGCCGATCGATACGCGCTGCATCTCGCCGCCCGAGAGCTGGGTTGCCCGGTTGCCGAGCTTGTGGTCGATGCGCAGCTTGACGGCGACAGCCTCGACTCGCCTGCGAATGTCCGGCTCGGTCAGGCCCTTGCCCGGCGCCCGGAGCGGGAAGGCCAGGTTGTCGAAGACCGAGAGGTGCGGGTAGAGCGAGTACTGCTGGAAGACGAAGGCGACGTCGCGCTGCGCCGGCGCCAGGGCCAGCGCGTCCCGTCCGCCGATAGACAGTCCGCCGGCGTCCGGACGCTCGAGCCCGGCGATCAGGCGCAGCGTCGTGGTCTTGCCCGCCCCGGTCGGCCCGAGCAGGACGAAGAACTCGCCGTCGTGCACCGTAAAGGTCAGGTCTCGCACGGCCGGTGTCCGCTTGAATGCCTTGGCGATCCCGTCGAGGGCGACTTCAGCCATCGGCGGCCTCCCGTCGGAACGTGCCCGGCGTCTCCGGCGCTGCGGCGCGCACCGGCGTGCCGTCGAGCCGGTTGAGCGCGCGCCCGCTCTCCGCCTCGAAGAGGATCGTCTTGCTCGGGTCGACGACCACGCCGACCGGCTCGCCGATCGCCAAGTGGCGCGTCTTCGGCACGCGCACTCTGAGATTCCCGGCGACGGTCTCGACGACCGCCAGGCGGTGCGAGCCGAGGTACTCGGTGGCGTAGACGCTGCCGCGCAGGGCACCGTCCGCTTCCAACCGCAGGTGCTCGGGCCGCACGCCGAGGACAATCCGTCGGGCGTCCACGCCGGCGGGCAGGGCGCGGACCGGGACCTCCGGCGCACCGGCGGCTGCCAGCCGCGCCGTCCCGCCCCCAGGCGCCAGCGGCCCCTCTAGGTTCAGGAAGTTCATCGCCGGGGCGCCGACGAAGCTGGCGACGAACAGCGTCGCCGGATTGTTGTACAGCTCCATCGGCGGTGCCGCCTGCAGCACCAGCCCCTTGTCCATCACTGCGATGCGGTCGGCCATGCTCATCGCCTCGACCTGGTCGTGGGTGACGTAGACCGAGGTGGCGCCGATGCGGTCGTGCAGCTTGCGCAGCTCGTCGCGCATCGCCCCGCGCATCTCCGCGTCGAGTGTGCCGAGCGGCTCGTCCATCAGGAAGGCGCGCGGCCGGCGCACCATGGCGCGCGCCAGCGCCACGCGCTGCCGGTCGCCGCCGGCCAGGGCCGAGATGTTGTGTTCCAGCAGGTGGCCGATGCGCAGCACCGCCGCCACCTCGTCGATCCGCTGGCGGCGATCGGCCGCGCTCATCCCTTGGCTGCGCAGCGGGTAGGCGATGTTGTCCTTCACCCTGAGATGCGGGTAGAGCGCGAAGAGCTGAAAGACGAAGGCGATGTCGCGCCGGCCCGCCCGCAGCCGGGTGACGTCCTGACCGTCGAGCAGGATGCGCCCGGAGGTCGGCATCTCCAGACCGGCGATCATCCGCAAAGTGGTGGTCTTGCCGCAACCCGAGGGTCCGAGCAACGCGAAGAACTCGCCATCCCGGATCGTCAAGTCGGTGCTGCGCACCGCGACGAAGTCGTCGAAGGCCTTGTGCAGGGCGTTGAGGGCGATTTCGGCCATGCCGCTCGGTCTCACTCGGGGAAATGGCTGACGATCAGGAAGCCGACCGTGCCCGCGAGCACGACCAGGAAGGACCAGCCGTAGACCGCGATCGACCAGGGCTGGCACATCATCACCACGCCGACGCCGATCAGCGCCATGGCGACCGCCTCGAGCGGCGCACGTCGCAGCCAGCGTGGCCAGCGGCGCCGCGCCTCCGGTGATCGGGTCTCGTCGCGCATCGCCGCCCCCCTCACCGCCGCACGGCGCCGAAGGTTATGCCGGCCAGCAGGTGCTTGCGCAGCAGCACGGTGAAGATCAGTACCGGCAGGATGAACAGCGTCGTCGCCGCCGAGACCGCCGGCCAGTCCAGCCCGCCCTCGCCGATGATCAGGGGAATGAAGGGCGGCGCCGTCTGCGCCTGGCCCGAGGTCAGCAGGATGGCGAAGTTGTACTCGTTCCAGCTGAAGATCAGGCTGAAGATCGCCGTCGCCGCGATCCCGGCCTTGGCCTGCGGCAGCACCACCTTGCGGAAGGCCTGGAAGCGGCTGTAGCCGTCGACCATCGCCGCCTCTTCGTATTCGCGCGGGATCTCGTCGATGAAGCCCTTGAGCAGCCAGACGGCGAGCGAGAGGTTGACCGCGGTGTAGAGTACGATCATGCCGAGGTGCGTGTCCGACAGTCCGAGCTCGCGGTACATCAGGAAGATCGGGATGGCGACTGCGACCGGCGGGAACATGCGCGTCGAGAGGATGAAGAACATCAGGTCGTCGCGCAGCGGCACGCGGAAGCGCGAGAAGGCGTAGGCCGCCATGACGCCCAGGATCACCGTCAGAAAGGTTGCGCCGAAGCCGATGATCAGCGAGTTCATGTAGCGGTCGGCGAAGCGCGACGGGCCGGTGATCACCATGTTGCGCTCGCGCACCAGCTCCTCGTACCAGGTCTGCGGCGGCGGCAGCTGCGCCATGTACTCCGCGGATTGGCGCGAGCGGGTGGTAAAGACGTTGACGTAGCCTTCCAGCGTCGGCTCGAAGATCACCTTCGGCGGATAGGCGATGGAATCGCTCGGCGACTTGAAACCGGTCATCACGATCCAGACGATCGGGATCAGCGTGACCAGCGCGTAGGCCGCCACCAGCACGCCGGCCATCCACTTGACCCGCGCCGTCGGCTCGACGATCGAATGGGCGCTCGTGCTCATTGTCGCGCGTGCCTCATCGCTGCTTCACCTTGGTCCAGACCTTGACGTAGATGTTGGCGAAGCCGAACACCGTGACGAAAAGGATCACCGCCAGCGCCGCGGCGTAACCGGTGCGCCACTTTTCGAAGGCCTCGCGCTTCAGGTAGATGTTGGCGAGCTCGGTCACCGAACCGGGTCCGCCGGAGGTCAGCTCGACCACCATGTCGAACATCTTGAAGTTCTCGATGCCGCGGAACAGTACCGCCAGCATCAGGAAGGGGAGCACCATCGGCAGCGTGATGGTGTAGAACTGCCGCCACGAGCTCGCGCCGTCGACCTCGGCCGCCTCGTAGAGGTCGCGCGGGACAGAGCGCAGGCCCGCCAGGCAGATCAGCATCACGAAAGGCGTCCACATCCAGGTGTCCACCAGCACGATCGCCCAAGGCGCCAGTTGCGCGTCGGCGATCATCGAAAACTGGGTGGAGCCGACGAAGGGCGCGAGGATGGCGTTGAAGATGCCGATCTGCGGCTGGAACAGGTAGGTCCAGAAGGTCCCGACCACCGCCGGCGACAGCATCATCGGCAACACGATCATCGTCGTCCAGATACCGTTGCTGCGGAAGTTCTTGTTGAGCAGCCAGGCCAGCCCGAAGCCGAGCAGCACCTGCAAGGCGAGCGACCAGGTGACGAAGTGGGCGGTGTGCTGCAGCGACAGCCAGACGTCTTCCTGGCTCAGCAAGCGCTCGTAGTTCGCCGTGCCGATGTTGCGCACCTCCATGCCCGGCCGATTGGCGCGGTAGGTGGTGAAACTGAGCCAGATGTTCCAAACCAGCGGGAAGATGTTGATCGCCAGCAGCAGCACGACGACCGGCGTCACGAAGATCCACGCCAGCGCGCGGTCGGACAGGCCGCGGTAGGTGCGCGGCGCCGGGGCGCGCCGCGCCCGCTCGGCGGTCTCGGCAGCGGCCGGCGTCGTGGTGTCGCTCAGGGTGCTCATGGCAGCGTGCTCATGGCGGTCTCGCGGCGCGCGCTCGGAACGACGGGCGGTCAAGAGGGCCGGCCGGCGACAGCACGGACGCCGGCCGGCAGGCTGAGGGCTACTTCTTGCCGACGGACTCGAAGGTGAAGTTCCAGTCCTCGATCAGCTTGTCGAGCGCTTCCTGGGCGGTGCCCTGGTCGGCCACCACGTAGTCGTGCACGCGGCGCTGCATCGCCTGCAGCAGCTCCGCATAGGTCGGCTCCTGCCAGAAGTCCCGCACGTTGCTCATGGCGTCGAGAAACTGTGCGGCGAACGGCGTGCTGGACGGGAAGGCCGGGTCTTCGACCACGGCGTTGTGCACCGCGTAGCCGCCGAGCGCCCACCAGCGCTTCTGGATGTCGGGCTGGGCGAACCACTTGATGTACTCGAGCGCCATGTCCTGCTTGTCGGAGTAGGCGACGACCGAGATGCCCTGGCCGCCGAGCACGCTGCTCTCGACCTCAGCCTTGGGATTGACGAAGAAGCCGGAGACCTCGCCGCCGACCACCTCGTCCTTGGCGATGCCGGGGAAGAAGGCGAAGAAGTTCATCTGCATCGCCGTCTGGCCGGACTTGTAGGCGTCCAGGTTGGCCGTCATGTAGGCGTCGGAGTGGCCCGGCGGCGTACAGCACTCGTAGAGCTGCTTATAGAAGTCGAGCGCCTCCACCGCTTTCGCCGAGTTGATGTAGCCCTCCATCTCGTAGGGCTGGTCCGGGTTGTCGTACTCGACTCCCCAGGCGTATAGCGCGTTGGTCACACCCATGGTGATGCCCTCGGAGCCGCGCTCGGTGTAGAGCGCGATGCCGTAGCGAGTCTGGCCGTCGATCTCGCGGCCCTGGAAGAACGCGGCGACCTCCAGCAGCTCGGACATGGTCTCCGGCGGGGCCAACTCGCGGCCGTGCTCGGCCTGGAAGGCCTCGCGGATCTCGGGGCGGGCGAACCAGTCCTTGCGGTAGACGTAGCCGACCGCATCGCCCATCGCCGGCAGCGCCCAGTACTCCTCCGACCCCTTCGGCCAGGTGGCGTAGTTGTAGACCGCTGCCGGTAGGAAGTCGTCCATGCTGATGCCTTCTTGCGCAAAGAAGTCGTTCAGCTTGACGTAGTGGCCGAACTCGGCGCCGGCGCCGAGCCATTGGCTATCGCCGATCATCAGGTCGCAGAGGTCGCCGCCGCTGTTCAGTTCGTTCAGGAAGCGGTCGGCGAAGTTTGTCCAGGGGACGAACTCGTAGGTCATCTCGACGCCGGTCTGGGCGGTGAAGTCCCGCCCGAGTTCCTGCAGGGCGTTCGCCGGATCCCACGCCGCCCAGCACAGCGTCAGCTCCTTGTCCTGTGCGCTTGCCGGGGCGCTGAACATCAGCGGCGCGGCAAGCGCCATGGCGGCAGCGCCGGCTGGCGCGAAAAGATGTTTCATGGGTGTCCTCCCTCGCTCGGATGGCCCGGGGGGCCGTTCCCCGACTGACGCCTCGGCGCGGGTCATCGCCGGTCGTTCTTCTCTCGTCGGTGAACGTGAGTGTTCACTAACTAAACAGCTCCGTAAAGCCGAAATCCGCGCTGCAGCGCACCATTTCTGCGTGGCGTCAAGCGAAGATGTTTAGTGAATTTGCCGGTCGCGGCCTGACCGTCGCTGCGACGGGACGGAAGCTTCGGCTGCCGGCGCGTGGCGGCCTTGGCACGGGGCACCGACCGTGCCGGCTGCGTGGCGCCGCCGCGCGCCGGGTAACGCGACCGACTCACGAGCCTGTGGATCGGGTTCAGCGCGAGCCGTTTTCGCAGTTCAACGACCCGCGGCGCGATGCCGTCGCGCTGCCTCGTGTCGTTCGGAACCCGGCGCCTCGTCCGGGGAGTCCGCGGCGGCCGCGCGCGCCACCGCTGCGCGGCGTAGCTTCCCGACATCCACTCTGCAATTTGATCGCCTGAAGCCATGCCGCTTGCGCACTAGGCGTGTGCCACTCGCGTGCGCACGACGCGCCCTCCGCTCGACGCACGCGCGACGACTTCTTTCCGCAGGTTGATGCCTTTGGCCGGCTTTGTCGCCGAGCGCCCTCCGAAGCGGTACAGACTCACCCCGCCCTTGCGCACGCTCTACAAGGTCCGCTGGATTGGGTCCGATGGGATTCTTCGCTGAGTCGGGCACGCCATGAGGGCCGTACCCGAGTAGACTGGGGCGGAACGAGCGAACGCATAGAAGAAGGACTCGGAACTCTCGCCGTCGGTTCTGCCGGCGGGAACCGGCCGCGCCGCACCCTTGGGAGATACTGACGGCGGGACCGCTTCGGCCCCGCCGTCTCTGGTGGGCTGTCGACATACGGCTCGCAGGTCAACCGGCCGAGTACTCCTTGGACTTGAACGAGACGCCCGCCGCGCGACGGGGCGCATCCGAGATCTTGCGGATGTTCGCCCAGGTCTGCTTGTAGTTGGGGATGATCAGCTCGTTCACCCCCGGCGAGACGACGTTGCCCTGCACGCCCGTCGGGTAGGCGAAGAGCATGAAGGTCTGGCCCGGCTTAGCCGACTCGGTAGGGTAGACCATGGCCTGGGTCGCGCCGTTGTCGTTGTAGACCTCGACCAGATCGCCCTCCTTCACCGTCAGCGCGGCCATGTCGTCCGGGTGCATCTCGATGAAGGGGTAGGGCCAGCGGTCCATGACGAACTCGTTCTCCTTGTCCAGGTAGGCGGACTGCCAGACCTGGTTGGCGCGGCCGTTGTTGATCAGGAAGCGGAACTTCTCCTTCTCCTGCTGCTTGCCGGGCGCCTGCAGGCCGCGCCACTCGGTCGCCATGAAGGTCGCGCGGCCATCGTCGGTGCCGAAGGTGCCGTCGGTATAGAGCCGCTTGGTGCCGACGATCCGCTCGCCGTCGAGGCCGACGGCCGGCTCCTGGAAACCGTTCGTCCCCATGGCCCGCAGACGGTCGTAGGTGACGTACTCGCCGCCACCGGCGTTGGCGTGGTAGCCGTCCATGAAGGCGTCTTCCTCGCTCTGCCAGTCGAACTGGCCCTTGAACAGGTCGGCCTTCTCGGCGTTCCCGGCGTCGCGGAACGCCTGCTCCAGGTGGTTGGCGAGGCGCGCGGCGATCAGGCAGTCCGGCATGGCCTGGCCCGGCGGGTCCATGTAGCGCTCGGTCAGGCGCATGCGCCGTTCGCCGTTCATCGAGGTGAGGTTCATCTCGCCCGAGGTCGCGGCCGGCAGCACCACGTGGCAGGCCTCGCCGATCTTGGTCGGCACGATGTCGACGTCGACGGCGAAGAGGCCGCCGGCCCGGATCGCCTCCATGATCGCCTCGACCATCGCCGCCCGGTCGCCGGCAGGGACCGCGTTCATGGCGTCCTTCACCATGTCGGTGCGCTTCTTGTAGACCCGCTTGAACTCGTGCGCGTTCAGCGTCGTCTTGTAGTGGTCGCAGCCCCAGATGTGGTGGACGCCGCCCTGGCCCTCGATCAGCAGCCGGTCGACGTAGGCGGCCGGCCGGCCGACGTGCGCCTCGGAGGGGCGGGCATAGCCCTCCTGGTGACCGCCCATGCGCACGCAGCCGCCGCCGGGGCGGCCGATGTTGCCGGTGGCCAGCGCCACGTTCACCAGCGCGCCGTTGGTGCGGTAGTTGTCGTTGCCCCAGATCAGCCCTTTCTCGTAGCTGAACATGGTGCGGCGGCGCTTGCCCTCCTTGGGCATGGCGATCCACTCGGCGGACTGGCGGATCTGCTCGACGGTGAGGCCGGTCACCTCGGCCGCCTCCGCCAGGCTCGTACGGTTCGCCGCGAGTGCCTGGTCGAAGCCCTTGGTGTGGGCGCCGATGAAATCGCCGTCGGTCCAGCCCTGATCGGCGATGTAGGTCAGCCAGGCGTTGAACAGCGCCAGGTCGCTCCCGGAGTTGATCGCCAGGTGCATGACCTTGTCCTTGCCGGCCTCGACCTCGCAGGCGTTGACCGTCACGGTCCGGCGCGGGTCGACGATCACGACGCGCGCCGGGGCGTGCGGCTCGTCCGGCAGCTGCTCCTGCTTCTTGCCCAGCGAGCTGCCGCGCAGGTTCGGGACCCAGTGGTTCAGGAAGTAGTTCGTCTGGGTTTCCAGCGCGTTGGTGCCGACGGCGACGATGGTGTCGGCCAGCTCCGCATCCTCGTAGCAGTTGTTCAGCTCACCGACGCCCATGTCGCGGGTCGCATGGACTTCCGAGTTGTAGGCCGGCCGGTTGTGGATGCGGATGTTCTTGATCTTCATGGGGCCGAAGTAGAGCTTGCCGGTGCCCCAGGTGTTCTCGTAGCCGCCGCCGGCGCCGCCATGGTCGAAGGCGGAGACGAAGACGCCGTCCTCGCCCTGCTCCGCGATCACCCGCTGCGTGACCGCGGCGACCAGCGAGAGCGCGTCGTCCCAGCTGGTCGGCACCAGGCTGCCGTAGCGCCAGACCAGCGGGTCGGTGAGGCGCTGCAGCTGCGTGCTCATGGCCGTCGAGTGGCTGAGTTCGCCGAGGCGGGCGCCGCGCGTCGAGCCGAGCCCCGAGTTCACCACGCACGCGGTATCCGGCTTGATCACCATGTGCACGTCGCGGCCGTTCTGCTTGGCGATGTTGTACATCGACGGCGCATACCAGGCGGCGGTCTCGGCCGGCTGCTGCCGGCTCAGGTCGACGCCGAACTTGTTCTGCTCGGGCGCCGTGCCGCCCTGCCGGTTGACGTCCCAGGTGTAGGCCTTGTAGCCGCAGCCGACGATGCAGAAGTGGCAGACGACGTTGTGTTCCTTGGCGTCCGCGGGGACGATCGGCAGGCGGTCGACGTTGCGCTTGTAGGTCATGATCCGTCCCTCCCTCAGAGCACGTTGCTCAGGCGGCCGTAGAGCAGCTCGTCGACGCCCTGGGCGTGGATGTCGCCCTGATCGTCCACCTGCAGGATGTACTGCGGCAGGTTCTGGGTGGCCTGGCCCAGGATCTGCTGGCCGCCGTTCTCCGCATCGAAGCGCGAGTAGTGCCCCGGGCAGTCGAAGGCGCGGTCGCGGGCGGTGTAGTGCAGCGGGAACCCCTTGTGCGGGCACACGGTGCTGAAGCCGACGATGTCGCCGTCGGGCCCGACACCTCCGGTTACGGGCTTGCCGAGCTTCAGCAGCACGCCCGGCGCATCGGCATCCGGATAGGCGACGGCCACCGGCTCGTCGATCTTCAGGTCGGCGATGTTGGCGAGGCGCGTCGAGGGGTACTCGACCCGCGCTGCGCCCTGGGCTGCGCGCGCCTCCTGTCCGACGGCACCGGCGGCTGCGGCGCCGACGGCGGCCGCGGCACCGCCGCGCAGGAACTGGCGCCGGCCGATCTCGACCAGCTTCGGGCAACCGGGCATGGGATCCTCCCTGACTGTTCTGGTTCGCGCGTGAACCGCGCTCTCCCGAAACAGCAAGGGCCATGCCAGATGGACATATCGAGCAAATCGAGGGGGATGGGCCGCAGGCACCCCGCCCTCTCGTTCGGAACGCCGGACAGCGGCGCGGTTCGGCGTCCGGATTTCCGAACGCCTAGAGGCCGAGGCCGAGCCGGCGGGCCTTCTCCCAGAAGGTCGTGCGGGAGATGCCGAGCAGCCCGGCCGCCTTGGCGACCTGTCCGCCGGTGCGCTCGAGCGCCCGCTGGATCTGCCGGCGTTCGGCGGCATCGCGCACCTCGGCGAGCGTCGCGAGCCGCCCCTCGGCCGCCTCGGTGCGTCCGGCGAGCTCGGGAAAGAGATCTGCCGCGCGTACGTGCGATGTGACGGCCAGCGCGACCGCTCGCTCGACCCGGTTGCGCAGCTCGCGCACATTGCCGGGCCAGGCATAGTCGAGCGCTGCCTCTTCCGCGTCCGGGGTCACACCGGCGACGGTCCGGCCGAGCAACTCCGCGAAGTCCTGCACGAAGCGTTCGAGCAGCAGGACGATATCTTCGGGCCGTTCGCGCAGCGGCGGCACGTCGGCGGCGATGACGGCGATGCGGAAGTAGAGGTCCTTGCGGAAGTCGCCGCTCTCGACCAGTTGCGCGAGGTCGGCATTCGTGGCGCAGACGATGCGCGCCTGGAACGCCACCGGCCGCTCGCCGCCGACGCGGTGAAAGCGCCGCTCCTCGAGCAGACGCAAGAGCTTTGCCTGGACCGGTGCCGGCAGGTCGCCGATCTCGTCGAGGAACAGGGTGCCTTCGCCGGCCCGCTCGGCGTAGCCGAGGTGGCGTTGGGTCGCGCCGGTGAAGGCGCCCTTCTCGTGACCGAACAGCTCGCTTTCCAGCAGCTCGCTCGGAATCGCTGCGCAGTTGACGGCCATGAAGGGAGCGTCCGACTTGCCGCCTGCGCCATGGACGAAGCGGGCCGCCACTTCCTTGCCGGTCCCGGTTTCGCCGGTGAGCAGGAGCGTGCTGTCGAGCGGTGCGACGCGGCGCAGCAGGTCCTCCAGGTCGCGCATCGCCCGCGACCGCCCGAGGACGGAGACCGCCTCGTCCGCCGGCGCGGAACGGACCAGCCCGCGGACCCGGTCGAGAAAGTCCGGCATCTCGAAGGGCTTCGTCAGGTAGTCCGCTGCGCCGGCCCGGATCAGGCGGATCGCCTGCTCGATCTCGCCATGCGCGGTGATGAAGAGCACGGGCAGGCCCGGCGCCCGCCGCTGCAAAGACCGGAAGAGCTCTTCGCCGTTCATGTCCGGCAGGCGGATGTCACAGACGACGAGGTCGAGGCGCCGCTCGGCGAAGCGTCGAAGCGCTTCCTCCCCGGAGGCGGCATGGGCCGCCTCGAAGCCTTCCAACTCCAAGCGCAGAACGAGCGATTCGGCCATGACGGCGTCGTCCTCGACGAGCCCGATAGCCGCGCGGTCAGGCGACACGCTCCACCTCCCCGATCCTTGCGATCTCCGGCGCGGCCAGCGGCACGTCAAGACGGATGCAGGTCCGGCCCGGCGAAGTCTCGACCTCGAGCCTTCCGTTCAGGGTCTCGACGCACTGGCCCACCATCCAGAGCCCGACGCCCCGCCCGTCCTGTTCTGTCATGGCGCGCGCCTCGCCACGCAAGACCGCCGCAGACGTGGCCGGGAGGCCGGGACCCTCGTCCTCGATCTCGAGCAGCAGCCGGCCGTCGACACACCGCGCCCGGAAGCCGACCCGGCCGCCCACGGGCGAAGCGCTGCAGGCGTTCAGCAGGAGGTTCAGGGCCGCCTGCCGCAGCAGGCCGACGCGCACCCGCCCGACGCAGTCGACGCAGTTGTCCCAGGCGAGCTGCAGGCGCCGCCGGGCGACCTCGTGCTGCACCAGGATGCGCAGGTCGTCCAGATGCTGCGGGCGGAGCGGCGCCACGCCGTCGCTTGCCTTGTAGGTCACCAGCAGGGAGCGGACCACGTCGCGAATGCCGTGGAGGCCGCGTTCGAGCAGGGCGACGGAGGTGTGGCGCACCTCGGCGCGGTGGCCGTGGGTGCGCAGGGTGTCGAGCGTGTTGAGCAGGCCGCCCAGCGGATTGTTGATCTCGTGTGCCATGCCGGTCGCCAGGCGCCCGAGAGAGGCCAGGCGTTCCTCTGCCGCCAGCCGGTCCGCCAGGGCGTTGCGCTCTTTCACCGCAGCGGCCATGGCGTTGAAGCGCCGAAAGACCTGGCCGAACTCGGTGTCGGCGGACCCCAGCTCGCTCGCCGGGATGGCGGCCGCCTCGCCGTGCCTGAGCTGCTCGAACTGGCGGGCCAGGACATCCACCGGACGCAGCATGCGCTGAACGAGGAGATAGGCCGACGAAACACAGGAGCAGGGTCAGCGCGCCGTTGGTCGCGACCAGCGCGACAAGCACCTCGCGCCGTTCGGCGAGCAGGGCCGAGATGTCGGCCTCGGCGTAGATGCGACCGACGGTGCGCCCCTGGTCGTCGAGCGTCCGCACGGCCCGCGCGGCTTGGCGGTCGTGGTCGAGGAGCAAGCCGTCCGTTGCCGGGAAACGGTCGCGCCATGCCTGCGGCATCGGGCTGTCGACGGTAAAGCGATGCGGATCGGTCGCCGCGAGCACGCGTCCGTCCGGCGTCGCCACCACCGTGTCGGTCGCCGCGAGACCGGCATAGCGGCTGCGGGAGCGGTCGAGGACGTCGAAGACCTCCCAGACGTCCTCGTGTACCACGTGCGGCATCAATGCCGTCGACAGGCCGTCGAGGTAGGCGCCCGTCAGTTCGGCGAGCTGGCGTTGCTGGGTCTCGGCGAGCCGGTCGAGCACCTGCTGCGTTACGGCGATGCTGACCGCAACCATGAGGCCGGCCACGATGAGAGGCGCCTTGAGGCGCAGCGGCCAGCGGCGCGGATCGAGGCCCAGGCCGCTCATGTCAGGCCGCTGACCCGCCGCCAACTCGCGGCGATTCCGTCGTAGAGGCCAGACGGCGGCACGACGAACCCGTCGAGCCGCAGCAGCCGCAGGACCTGTCGGCCCTCGGGATCCTCGTCCATGCGGAGCAGCGCCCGGGCGAGCGCGCCGGTCGCCGGTGCTTCGGCGAGTCCCCTCGAGCTGGCGACCGGCGGAAAGCCCAGCCAGTCGGAGCGGTGGACGAGCCGCGTCGCGCCCGCCAGGTCGGGTTCGGTCTCCTGCAACACCTCCCAGACGTATCCGTCCACGCTGCCGCTGTCCGCAAGGCCGCTGGCGACGGCGCGGACGACGTTGCGGTGGCCGTAGGTGAAGAAGTGCTTCCGGAAGAAGGTGTCGAGCCGCGCCTGCCGCTCGACGAGCAGCGCTGCCGTGGCGAGATAACCCGAGTTGCTGTCGGGGTCCGAAAAGGCGTGGATGTCGCCGGTCAGGTCTTCGACCCGCCCGGCCGACCGCTCCCGGCCGACGATCAGGTAGCTCTGGTAGAGCGGGCGCCCGTGCCACGCCGGAACCGCCAGCAGGCGAAGCTGCTCGCGGTACTTCACATAGGGAAAGCCGCAGATCCAGGCCGCGTCGAGCTGCTCGGATACCAGGAGCGCCGTGATCTCCTGATAGGTGCGGCGCTGGACGAGCTCGACGGCGCGGCCGCAGCTGCGCGAGAGATAGCCTTCGAGCCCGGACAGCAGGGCCGTGTCCGAGGTCAGGAACACCGGCGTCAGCCCGAACCGCAGCGGCGCCGCGGCGCGCGCCAGCGGCGACAGCGCCGCACCGGCAACGACACCGGCGAGCACGGTTCTGCGGGACACGCGCAACGCCCTGCGCAGGCTTTCCCTCGACGCCTCGGGCACGCTCCCTCCTGCTGCGGCCTTTCCGGCCGTCTATCTCCGGCGTGCAGCCGTTCCTCCGCGACCGCACTTGTCTCTAGATTATGGCAAGACCATCGCTTGGCCGCACCAGCGGGTCAAATCACGCTTTCGACGTGCCCTCAGATCGCGCGCTGGTTGACCCGATCGGACAGCTCGCCGGCGCTTTCCTTGCGCGCGCTCTCGCGGTCGACCAGGTAGGCCGCGACGTTGCGCGTCAGCAGGGTGAACTTCACCAGCTCCTCGATGACGTCGACCACCCGGTCGTAGAGCGCCGAGAGCTTCATCCGCCCGGCGATTCCGTCACGCGAAGACGATCGAAATAAAGTGTACAACGCTCAGCGGGAAAGCTGCGCCGAAATTTTCTTTGTATAATCAGAAACTTGCGATGGTGGGCGCGGCTGGGATTGAACCAGCGACCCCTACGATGTCAAGGCCGGGCGGATAGGAATCGATAAGAGTCTTCAGGGACTTACATGCGGCGGGGGAGATGAACGGAAGCGGTAAGAAGCCGGAACTAGGGAAAGTATAGAAAAAGGCCAATTTGTCCCGAAGAGCCGCACCGAGCAGTATCAAAGTGCCAGTTCGCCGTACCGGGCGTGCTTCGGCGCCAATATCTCCCTTCCTTTCTCACCTTCCGTCGATGCAGATGTCACGTCCAACGATGATGGTTCGAAAACGCCGGCGCGAGGCAATATCAGACAATCGTCCGCACGAAAGCGCGTAATCATCGATCCCCGCAAGAGGGCTGGCAGGCGCGCCGTAAACTGCTTAGCCCGAAGCGGACCTCAGAGAACGGCCAAGCGCCATCTGGGCCCGGGCCGCAGTAGGCGCTGTTCAGCCGTTCAACAGAAACTGCAGCCGTGCATCCACATAGGCCGAAACTTCGTTAACGTATTCGACAAGAAGACCGACTACGATCACGCCCAGGGCCAATAGAAGAATGCTCTCGACACTTGGCATGGAGAGGATGCGTCCTTGTTTAGAAAACACGGAAGAGAGCCGATTGGGCCAATCACTCCCTGACGCGGCTTAGTGTAAAATAAAGTTTCCGCAGACGCAACCGAACCGCGCTCCGATCGCCACACTAAACGAATCGATTGCGGGGAACTGTCTGGCCGACGAGAGGCCCGTTTCGCCGCGGCCTCACGAAAGGCCGGGCAGGCGGAACGCATCGCTTGGCTCTGCTGCAGCCAGAGCAATCGCCGCAATTCCCGCCAGAGCAAGCGGAACCGCAAACGGAACCCCAACCCCAGGGGCGAACATGACCCAGCCTTGGCCGGCTTTTGCCCCCCGGCGCGCAAGGAGGCATCGACCGACCAACTGTACGCCTATCGTCGCAAGTCCGCATACCGCGGTCAGTACAAGAAACTCGAACCACTTGTCGGAGGGCACGAATAGAGCGACCGTAGAGCCGAACTTCACATCACCACCGCCACATTGCCCAAAGCAGAAAAGTGTCGCCAACACGAAGCAGGCGAGGGTCGCCGCTACAAGCGCGGCGCCGATCTCCGGCCAATCCTGGTGGGGCACCAGCAGACAAAAGGCCCCAGTCAGCGCGAGCGACGCGCGATCCGGGATCTCCATCCACCGCGCGTCCGCCATTGCCGCAGTTAAGCAGCCTAGCACGACTATGCCGTACGCGACGAAAATGAGCGGCGAGCCGTCCACAGCTTGCCGTTACGAACTCAGTCGTGCCGGCCGCATCATCAGCGGGCGGTCGTGATAGCTCGTCCAGGGGGAGTCGAGTGCCCCGCGTTCGATCCGCAAGAAAGCGGTCCAAGTCCTCTCGCCCGGGGCACTGCGATCAGAACTGCTTTCGCGCTCCGGCCGCACGAGGGGCGCATAGATGTAGGCCGGCCAACCAGTTGCCGGATCGGAAACGGGAAGCCAGTTTTTTGCTACCGACCCGCTCCTTGACACTAAGACGCACGCCTCTGTTAAGGGTTCGCACCACATCGTAATTGGTTCTTGGTCCCTTGCGCAGATTGGCTTCGGTAACTGTGCGGCAAGATCCTGAGCCGGCGTAGATGGGCCCCTGGCTCAAGGACTCGTTCTCGAGTTCGAGTCGCTTCAGACCAACTCGCGCCAGCATCTCGTTCGTCGTGTTTCGGCAGTCTTTCAGAAACGATTCGAACTCCCCAACGTCACTGGTGTCGCGAATGCGCCTGAAACGGCGTTCGCACGAGGCGATGCGATTGGCTTCTTCGCCGCACGCAACCAAGCCGTGGCACAACGACCGCGCATCCCGGATCATGCAGCTCTCGGGAAACTTGTCCAGGAAACGGGCGATCGCTGTAATTGAAGTCTTGTCGCGCACCTGTGCTCGACTCTTGAGGTCGCGACCGCCCTAAACGCCGGTATCCTCGGCTTTACGAGAGTCGGTCGCGGGTACGATGTCGTCACCGAATTGAAGCTGCCCCTGCGCCGGTGGCGTCGCATTTAGTGCGAGACCCAACGCCATGGCCATGCCGGAGACCGTCCGCATTGCCAGTCGCATGCCTCCTTATTCACCTCGGATAGATACCCATCATGCCTGACCGCCTGCTCTAACGGTCGTGCCCGGTTAACCAAGAATCGTTGGGCACCCTGCGTGTCGTCATTTCCGGGTTCCGAGTGACGTAAATGCCCTCCGGAAGTCCGTCGTTCGAGGTCTCCACCTGAATGAGGTAGAAGGTGCGTCCTCCATCTGCGCATTCCGTAAGAAATTGCGCCTCCTCCTCCCCGTTCGCTCGGCGCGGGCTCATTTGTCCGCGCACCTCCTGACCTGGCTCTAAGGCATAAGTTGTCGCCTTCGCCATCAACGGTTCAATTTCGTCAAACGCGTCGAGCGCAAAATACCGCTCGCAGTCAAGGATCGCACCACGGTCGTGCTCGGCCTGTTGCGCAGGTTCGTCGCCAGATGCACCTCGCGACGAAATTTGGCCGCTCCCGGTGTGGTTTCCAGAGGTTGCCTCAACAGCCGCATCGGAAGCCCTACCGGACGCCGACGGCACAGTTGCGGGCAATGAAGTCGGGTTGCCGACCGACGCCGATCGCGCAGGTACTTCAGCTACGGTTCCGATGGCAGCATCAGGCGGCACGATGCGCAGGGCGCTAGCGTGAACCCACCCCAACTTCCCCATGTGCTCGCCATTTCTGATCCGAAAGATTTTTACATGATACCAAGTATCGTCTTTGTCTGAGCTACTCTTAGCGAGAACTTGCACAACATCGTGTGTTACAGGCCAAGCAAAAGCCTCTCCTCCCTGTTCCGGCGAATGACGAACATTAACACTCGTGGTCTTTACTATTCCGAACGCTGCCCCGTCAGGCGGGGACAGTTGCCGGGCATAATTGCCGTACACCCACCCCGTCTCGCCCCTACCTTCTTCTGCGAGGACACGGATCGACAACCATGAGCCATCTCGCTCCACCACCTCGATTAGGTCGCCTTCCTCAAGCCCACCGATTCGCTGGCTATTGGTGGAGGGGCCGCTTCGCAGGTTCAGGCTGCCGGTGATTTCGAAGAGGCCAGGGACATCGTCGGCTTCCGCTGTTTGGGCCGGACGCGCGTCCGGTACTGGCGGCTCAGAGTTGGTCACCTCAGGAGGCGTCGGCGTCCATCCTGCGGCGTCGAGCGGCACATCATCCCATCCCGGATCGCTCGCCCGCGCGCGCTGCAAAAACTGCTCGACCTCCTCGGAATCGCTTGCCCCAGTTCCTATGGTTTGCTGGGCCATAGCCGCTTGAAGGAAATCGGAAAAGGCGATGCTTTTTTGGCCTGGCCTCACGCGAATGGAAACCCGTCCCTTCAACGCATCGCCTTGACGCATCGAGACGATAGCCCTGCCGATTGCGGCTGACACGGCTCGCGAACTGTCCGGCGGGCTGATGCTTTGCGCGCTGACAAACAAGGTTTCGGCGCTCTCGAGTTCGCCTGTACGAAGAGCCTCGTATCCCCGGTCCATATATTGGCGCCACAGTTTAAGTTCGTCGTCAGCTTGAAGGGGCGGCGCCAACGCCAGACCGAAACCGACCGCCACCGCACCGATTGTCCGTTTCATTGCGCCTCGCCCTCCGCACCGAACCCTTCGAAAATGAGCCTAACAGGGTAGGTAGCCGTTTCGGCCGTTGCACTACCCTAGGACGCGGATACGCCATATTGCCGGACACCGATCATTGCCGAGGGCATTGGTTCGACCGCACAAAGCGGAAACCCAAGCCAGCCTTCGCCATGATCCGCAAGAGGCACGAGGTATTGGCAATCCCTGGTTCATACTCTCGTACCAAGAAGCTCCCAAGGGCATTCGTGTCTCCGCAGCGCGAGCGCGTCCACTCCGCGAACGTCTTGCCGCTACCAAAGACCGTTTCGATGCCGAGTTCAGCGATGGCACGTTGAAGGTCCTCGTCCGTCGGCAGGCAGAATGGCGTGTCCAGAGCCCGGCTGATGCTCTGTGCAAAGTCTTGAGCTGTGTTCAGAGGCACATACTGCAACCGACCTAGTCGATCCGCCCGGTCGATACGGAGAGCTTGCTGTAGACTCTGCGCTCCCTGAGGCGCCAGGGTGAGCAAGGCCTTGGCGCTGGCCGTGCCCATGGGCGACGACATGATGCAGAAAGGCTCGGCGTCCGCCGCGCCCTTGACGAAGGTCAGTTCGAGGTCGATGCCATCGACTTCGCAGATCGACAGCATGTCCTGGATCTGCGCACTGACCCGGCGGTAGTTCTGCAAGAGGTCCGCAAGGATGGGGGTTGCATCGGCTGCACTTTCGATCCGGGAAGCGGCCTCGCGCCTTTCCGACAGATCCCGCATGTCGACCTCCACATCCGGCGTCGAAGCGCCAAGTCGCTTCGACTGCTCCGCGAGGTGTGCCGCGGCATCGTCCACCGCGTCGCGGGCCAAGCGCCGATATGTCCGCGCTGCTTCGTATGCTGCGCCGACGAGTTGGGCAGACTGCTCGGGCGCTTCGGTTCGTCCGGCATCAAACGCTGAGAGGGCGTCGCTCAACGACTCCCCGCGCTCGAGGATGTCGGTCGGCAACGTTTCGGAGAGTTGCGTTCGGATCGCCTCGAAGGCCGCGCGATGAACCGCCGCAGCATCGGAGACGACGGTGGCCAGCAACTCTCGATACGCCTGCTGGGCAGAATCGAAGTCTCGGACAGCGTCGGTGAAGCGGCTGTCTGCCAGCGCCGATGCGGCGGTTCCGGCCGCCTCCGCGGCAATGGTCGCGGACTCTGCATAACGCGCGTCAGCATCCAACGAAGGCACCTCTACCACGCGCGACCAGGCGCGCTCTAGCCGTTGAACAGATGCATCCGCAGCCTCCAAGACGGCTGTCCGGATGGTGATCGTTGCAGCTTCGTATCGTTCCTCCGCCGCCGCAAAATCGCCACCCTCGTAAGCTTGATCGGCTTCCGCTATCTGCGCTGCGCCGGCAGTGTCTACACTGCGCTCGTCTGCCATATCGCGCCATCTCTGCGCTATGTGCTGCGCGTCCGCCGCGGCCCGCTGGCTGGCGTCGCGCAAAGCGGAGTCGTAGGACACGGCCGCCTCTTCGAACTTCGCTTGGGCGCCAGGAAAGTCTCCGGCTTGCAGGAGGCGGGCACCTTCGTCGCGCAACCGATTGCCCTCTTGCGCCACCTGTGTCGCCTCGTCTCCGAGTGAAACCGTGAGAGTTTCGACGGCTCTCGCCGCCTCCAGATGCGCAGCGACCGAAACGGAGCGCCCCCATGCCCTGGTCGATTGAACGAAGGCGGTCTTTGCGTCTCCGAAGCGCTCGCCGGCAGCTTCCGCTCGGTTCTTGCGAAGATCGGACTGCGCCGCCGTGAGAGCCTCCTCCGCGTCCTCGGCGGATCCCACCGCAACCGCCAAGACCGCGGCGAGCGCATCGCTCAAGGCCTGCGCGCCCGCACGCGGATCACTGGCCGCCTCCGTGGAACCGGCGCGCGCAATATCGGGATCAACGCCGGCGGCGAGGGCACGGGCTCGGGCGCGTTCTTGGCCATTGCCCGCGGCCTGTGCCTCGGCTTCAGGCTCGGCCACCTTGCCGAGCGCAAGCATAGTGCGGCAGCTGTCTTCCCATCGTGCCCAGTCTTTCTCGACCTGGGCCTTTGTGTAATCACCGTCCAGAGTTCGGCGGACTTGGCCGAAAGCGGAAGTGTTCCGGTACGCGATCACCGTGAAGTCTGTCTCGACACTTCTATCATTGAGCGCTTCAAGCTCTACTGCGACGTCTTCACAAACAGCTTTCGCTTGTTGCTTCGCCGCATGGTCGGTATAGATTGAATAGCCGATGATGAAAATTGCGACCAACGCGAAGGCCGCTGCGATAGCGGTCTTCACATTGGAGACTGGCTGCCGCACCCTCGTCAGGTCCCAAAGCCAAGCTTGAACTAAGCGTCGGCGGGTATAAACAGGGGTATGACCGTACTCATCTCGACCGCGGGCCAAGCGAAATGCGTTGAAGGCTATCGCCGTATCTGCGTATGCCTCCTCGCTGTCGGAGCCGGAGCGAATGAGCCGCGTGATAACGGCACCGATCTGCACCGGTACGCCATCCGGTAAGAGCGATGCGATTTCCGGTATCGGCGAGATCGGGTCGCGATGCCAATTCAGCCACCGCTCTTCGATGCTTCCAAAGGAACTGGTCAGAAAGCTATCGTCAACCTCCGCGCGCCCTGCCAGCAATTCACAAGCGATCATGCCAGCCGCGCGCAGATCGCCGCCTTTCGTCTGATTCCCCTCGATCGCTAGGCTGACGCCATACCGCGGCGCTTCCGGAAGCACGGCTCCGGACCTCTTGCTCGGGAGCACAAAACGCGCGAGACGCGCGCGCGGAAGATGAGCGTCGCTCTCGGCCAACTCGACCGCCTCTGGAACAAGGCCGCCATGCACAAGCCCCATCCCGTGCAAGTCGCGAAGTCCCGAAAGGATGTTCTCGATGATGTCGAGACGTGTCTCGACATCGAGGGAACGGATGTCAGCATCGCTGAGCTTGCGCGGCAAGCGTTCCATGGCAAGCGCCGGCCAGTCCCTCAACGGGCCGTTGTGTTCCAACCCGAGGGGCTGAGCAAGGCTTGACGACGTGTGATCGTAGAGCTTCCCGAATTCCTGCCTGATCTCCGCAAGCGCTTTCGGGTCTCTCGTGATAACGGCGCTCGGCACAAATAAAGTGGCCGGCGGATGCTCCGGTCGCAGGAGGTACCGGCCGTGGTAGACGAACATATGGCCGAGTTGTTCGAAGCTCTCCGAGCTGATATCGAACATACGCTGAAGTTCGTTCAGCACCCTCGAATCAACGTCGGGCAGCGCCACCTCAATTCCTTTCTTCCAGGTTCTAGCCTTCCCTACTTGACCAGCGCCTTAACGCTAGCGACGTGTCCCGCGAGGTATCGCATGAAACGACAATCAATGTTCGGCATACTATGCAAAACTAAACCATAGCGCGACAAGGCTTCATCCCAGTGACCGCGTTTTTGATAGAGTTGAGCCTGCACCAACCGCTGGCGCGTTTGCGTCGTGATGCGCTCGGCAAGCCGGTCTAGCGCCTCATCCGACATCTCCCCGGACGCATTCAGCATGGCGGCGCGATAGTAGGTTGCGGCGACATCGGCCTCCGAGTGCGTAGGGGGAGCTACGTCGGGGGACGTCGCCACCCCATGGAGCTGCGCATTGCTCAGGCACTCTCGCGTACCCTCCTTTGCAAAGTCGATCAGGTTGGTACCGACTTCGATTCGTTGCCTAGCTGCGGAAACCCCGGAGTCCGCACCCAGACTCCAAAAGAAGTACCCGAGACCGGCTAGGACAAGAGGCCAAATGACGGCCAACAACGGATCGACCTTAAGCCTGCGCTTACCAGCCCCCGTGCTTTGTGCAGTGGCCGCGGCCGCCAGACTCTTGGTCTTGGATGCTGGCAGGCGCACGACGACGCATTCGGTCGTCTTGGAAAGACGCAGATGCTGACCCTCTCTCAGCTTGGCGTGGCGCATTTGCTCGCCATCCAGCAACGCAAATGCTGGTGGAAACGCCTCCAGATTCCAGTCGCGGCCGCTGGGTGACACCTTAAGATGGCAGTCCTGGATCGCCGGATCGTTCAACACAAGGCTGTTATTCTTGGCTAGACCGACAGTCACGGTACGGTCGCAGAATACCAGCCGGCGACCGGCGTCGATCCCCGAAGAAACCTCCAGACCGAGCCGGCTGGATTTGCTACCGAAGAGCGTTGCAAGAATGGACATCAGAGGGGCGCCTTAGACAATTCGACGATCGCTGGCGCGACCAACAACAAGGCGATTGCCATGACCATAAGGAATTCCGGCAGTTTTGAGCTGCTGTGCAGTCTCTCGGCTGCTCGTTCGGCCAGTTCAGAGCGTATGAATCGAAGTTCCTCGGCTTGTTCGATCACGTAGCCCGTCAAGCCTGTTCCCGCTGTCACGGCCTGGCCAACGTTGCGAAGCACCACGCGAACATTCTCGTTGGCGACCCGGGTCTCCAGACGGCGCATGGCCTCCTGAAAATCGAGAGTCTCGAGCTCCGAGCGCAGAACCTCCAACTCTTTCGCCAACGCAGAGCCCTTTCTCGTCGAGATATAAATGTCGATGGCGCGTGGTGGGCGGCCACCAGCTTGCAATACCAACAACATTAGGTCCAAAAAGTATGGGAACTCGCGCCAAACGGCCTCGGCTTGGCGCTGAGCCTTCTGGCTGACCGCGTAGTAGAGCAGGCCGACCGTCAGCACGGGGATCAGTGGCGGCAACCAAATTAGGCCGACCGCCTCACGCCACGGCCGCACGACAAATTGGCTTGCCACCAGCATTGCCGCCGAGGCGCCCACCAAACCGCCGGCCATGGCGAGGCCCACCAGTTCGCGTCCGCCCAATCCGCCAAACGGCCGGCCAGCGCGTGCTAGACGCGCGTCTATAGCCCTTACAAGCGGCCGTAGCGGGCCGGAGAGCGGTGAAAGCCTGCGCCCCAAGTGCCCGACTACCCAATTCGCCGGCATGGGGCCGGCGAAACGAATCGCATACGCTTGCTTCTCGCGAAGGTACTCGTCAACCGCACCGCCAATCGCCAAGATCAAGCAGACTGCGGCCAAGCAACTCGCGATGGCTCCGACGAGCGTCATATCGATCCCTCCGTCGAGCGCTGCAGTTGCAGGATCCAGATGACGGAGAGTGAATAAAGCAGAAAGGCCACGATAACGGCGCTTACACCGATCGGGCTGGAGAGCGCGGTATCGATCCGTTCGTTTTGAAAGAGCAACCCTAAAGCGACGATACCGACCGGAACGAGCGTCATGATCTTCATCGCGCGACGCGTCTGCGCTGTAGCGGATCGAACCTTCTTACGCAGTCGCTCCAACTCCAGAAAGCTCTTCGACAAGCTCCGCAAGGCGGCCACCACGTCACCTCCCGGCCCGGCGCCGACGAGAGTGACGGCGACGGCGAGATCGAAGTTTCGGCTGCAAAGACGCTCGCTCGCGGACTGCAGGGATGCCTGCAATCCCTGTGCTCCAACCCGTTGCGCGATCAGATCGAATTCCTCGTTCAGCGGCCATGGCGCGGAGCGGGACGCGGTCTCGAACGCCTGCTCGAGGCTGGCGCCGCTGCTGACATAGCTAGCCAGTTGCTGCAGAGCAGCCGGCAGATGAAGCTCGAAGGCCTCGCGCCTCTGGCGTCGACGCTGGGCAAATAAGATAAAGGGCGCCGGTAGACCGAGCAGCAGAAGCGGTGCTGCAACGAGCGCGTGGCCGAGGACAACGAACCCGAGGACGTAAGCTGCTATGCCGATAAGGGCCACCGTGGTGGTCAGTTCGGTCAACGGCGCCCGCTGGCGAAGGTCATGAAGGAAGCGGCGATCCGCCACTGCACGCAGCCGCTCAACCGGCCGGATTTCCTGGACGAAGCGAGCGCCGGCGAATACGGCGAGTCCGGTCGCGAGGAAAAGAGCCATCGCACCGACCAGTGGGGCATGCTGCAGGTCCACCGCCTCAAGCCCCCGTCCTGCAAGCGCTATCGTCGCTCGACAGAAACGTATCGAGGTCGATCAACCCCTCTTCGATAAGATCGGTCAAAAACGTCGGTGTGAAGCCACTCAGCATATGCGTGCCCTCGCGTCCACCGACGAGGCGAAAGACCGGGTCCACCAGTATGGCATCGGTTTCAGGGTCGATCGCGACGACCTCGGCGATCTCCGTCACGCGGTAAGCGCCGCCAACTTTTGCTGCTTGGACGACAATGTCGATGGCACCGACAATCTGCTGGCGAATCGCATGACTCGGAATCTCGATGTCGGCCTGCATCGCCAGCGTCTCGAGACGCGTCATCAAGTGCTGGGGCGAATTCGCATGCGTCGTCGTCATCGAGCCATCGTGGCCCGTGTTCATCGCCTGCAACATGTCCAGCGCCTCTCCGCGCCGACACTCGCCGATAATCAAGCGGTCCGGTCGCATGCGCAGGGCGTTGGCCACGAGATCGCGGATCGTGACCTGGCCTTTGCCGTCTGGGGACGGCGGCCTGCTCTGCAATGTCACCACATGGGTTTGAGGCAAGCGCAGTTCGGCCGTGTCTTCGATCGTGACAAGGCGCTCGTCCGCGGGAATCTCGGCGGCCAAAGCGTTGAGCAGCGTTGTCTTGCCGCTATCGGTGCCACCCGAGACCACGATGTTCTTGCGAGCCTTCACACACGCTACGAGAAAGCGACGCATCGTATGGCTCATGCTGCCGAAGGCAACGAGATCGTCCAAGATCCACCGGCGCTCTCCGAACTTACGGATGGTCAGCGTCGTGCCTTTAAGCGCAATAGGCGGTATCACGACGTTGACGCGCGATCCGTCGGGCAGGCGCGCATCCTGATATGGTTCGCCTTCGGTCACGGCCAGATTGGCGCGCGCCAAGATCTTGCCGGCCAACACGCGCAGCTGCGTCTCACTGGTGAAATCTAGCTTGGTGTCGAACAAACGCCCGCTCTTGGCGACGAACACCTGATCGTGCCGAACTACCATGATTTCAGAGATCGCCCCAATATCCAGAAGCTCTTGAAGCGGACCGAAGCCGAAGAACAGGCTGAAAATCTGTTGGCGAATGGTGTCGAACACGATGCGGATCATCATGTGCCGACCCAGCGCCTTTGCCTCAATCTCGAATCGCTCTGCAGCATCTTCCCGAATGCGGTGAATGTTCGTCTCCGTCTCGGCCGGCAGCAGCGGTAGGTTCATTTTCCCGAGCAGGTGATCAAGCAGGCGTTCGTAAGTCTTTCGTTCCTCCGTCAACATAGCGCTGTAATTGCGGGACAGGGGCTTGTCCCCGCCAGAAGCGATACACCGGTACACCAGTTCTCGCGTGCCGCATTCCGATGCGAGCGTTAAGAGCTGTTCGTTGGTTAGCGAGCTGAATCTGCGCGACAGGCTCGCGTCCAGATAATCGGACATTAGCTCCAATTGGCGCGCCTCGCTCATCCCGATGAACGCATCGCGCTCGTGTTCGCGATAGGCGATGAGCTCGTCCAGGACTGTTGCCTCGATGTCCGCCAGAGTCAGCGACTGGATCGTCTCTTCCCCCTGCGCCGCCAGCCTTCTTTCGCGCGTGCGCACCGCGACGCGACAATCGGGGGACAGCGGAATCTCCACCCCGTTCGAAACCGGCGTGTCGCGGAAGGCGGGGATCTTTTCGCCTGCACGGGTCGGTAGATCCCGGTCGGCGCGGATCATCCATTCGCCGTTCGTGAAGGTGCAGCGAAACAACTCACTAGATAGGCCGGCGATTGGCACAAACACATAGTTGTCCTGTTCGCGTCGATCGACCGCTCCGCCCACCGTGACCGGCGCCTGTGCTGCCGTCACCTCGTAGCGGGACAGTGAGAGACCGCCGTCGAAAACTTCGACCGCTAGGTCCTGCCGAACGGAGATACGGCTCATCATCTATCGCACCGTACCTTGGCTTCCGGCACCCCACACGCGTTGCGCAAAACGATAGCCAAGCCCGAAGCCAATCGCGTCTGCGCGAGAAGATACCGGTTCAGCTGCTCGGGGGTAACTTCGATGGTGATGGTGTTGTAGGATCGACGTGAACTGTTCTCGAAATCCTGCACCGTGGTGTGCCGATCGATGGCAAGAACCCTCACAGCAGAGAGGATGGGTTCGGCTTGCACGTCGGATTCGGAGCGTAAGACACCAACCACGTCGATCCAGCTGCCCGGCACGATGAAGAAGCCGACGGCGTTAGTGGAGTCGACTGAGAGGCTCAAGGCACGTTTGCCCCTGTCGATGAGCGCGTCGAAGCGCGTGGCGGGTTCGCTGACGAAATGGCGGTACAGGAGGAAGGAGCCCCCTTCCACGAACTCGACGGCCCGCAACGTGTCTAAGAAACTCCGATCCTCCGGCGTGTTCTTGAAGATCCCTTCGTAGCTCGCGGCGTAGCGCTGAGGTAGCGGGACGGCTTCGAGCATGGCCGGGGTTACCGAATCGCCAGCCGCCAAGGAGACGTCCTCCGCCAGCCGAAGCACTGAAATCGTAGGCTGGCTTTCCAACGCGCGCGTAAGGCTCTGCTGATAGACGAAGGCCGCGACACCGCCCATCAGCAGGGCGACCAGAAGCAGGCCGAGATGCTTCATTGATCGTCGCCTCCCGAAGGCTCGGCGAATCGCTGACCGGTGAGCACTGCTCCGACACTTGTAGGGTCCTCTGCCTCGCGCATCAGCATTGCGCTCGCCGCCTCATTGCCGCGCGTCCCGGTCAAGCTGACGTTCTCACCCCAACGTTGGATCTCGAATCTGAAACCGGCCACCGTCAGGGCGTCTTCCATCGCCGCCTGAGCGGAGTCGAAATCAAGGGTAGTTCGAAAGACTTGAACATAGCTGATGCCACCGTCCATTTCGACGACCGTGGACGAAACCTGAGAAAAGGTAGGCGGCAAAGCGATATCGAAGATCGCTTGGGCCGGTTCGGTTCCGAAGCCTGGATCCACCTCTTGCGGCGGCGAAAGTCCGCGCGAGAGCGCGAGCACCGATCCAGCAAAAGACTTGCCGGAGGCTCCGGCAAAGGCCGGTTCAGCACTGAAAGTAAAACCGTATTGGAAGCGATCCGGCCGGCTCCAATCGCTCTTCGGCAAGAGGCGCCGAAAGACTGCCTGGAGGTCGCCGCCGATTTCCCCGTCGACTAACAAAACTGTGCCGGCGTCTCCGTTCCAAATCGAGAGCGCGGCGGATCCGTCGGAAACGCGCTCCATGTCCGGGCTTTCCGGATCGAGGTCCTCGATAGAAACACTGCGAACCAGCGGGCGTGATAGTGCCCTCTCCACTTCGGCGATGGCTTCTGCGGGCGAAAGCGGGGTGAGGCCAGTTTCGACAATCACAATCTGGCCACCTGCCCGGACGATTTGCCGCGAAGCATCTTGCGCGACCGAGATCGGCAGTGGCAGAGCGAGTAAGAGAGAGCCTGCCAGCGCCGCAAACGCGAGGATGCGTGTACTAGCTTTGATGCGAGGCCCGAAGTACGAGAGTCGTTGCATGATTACGGTACGGCCGGGAAAACGTTGGGAAAAAGGCGGTGCGAACCCAGGCGGCGCAACTGCCTGTAGAGATAGGGGTCGTACCCGTCGTCCCACACCCGCTCGCCAACCGTCCAGCGGTCGCCGCTAGGCACGAAGTAGGTGAAACGATGCGCGGTTCCGCCAAGGCCTACCTTAGGTTGGCCTACAATATAGCCAATGCCTGTGGCGAGATGCCCATTGACCGGGTCCGGTGTTTCTAACAAGCGCACCAAACCCGGCTCTGCGATGGTGCTGCGCCGGGCCCGCGTCCAGAAACGAAAGTCCGACTGTACACCGCGTTCCTCATCAGCACGGCTGCACACGACGCCGCGCCCGGACAGCACGTCGCCGACGTAGTCCTTGAGATCGCCGAGCGATACGCAAGTCCCGTTCGTTGCCCTGTTGAAGGCGGCAGTTCGAGTGGCAACAACTAGGTCGTTGCGGGCGTCGAATACTATTCCCAGGTGGTTGGCCAGCACCAGAAGCGCTGCAAGGATGGGGAGGACTAACATCACATCGATCGGTACGGTGCCGCGGCGATCGCGCAGAATGTCTGGGAAGATGCGGTCAGTGTGCATTGATCGCCCCCCATCCCGCCCGATCCCGAACGTGCTCCAGCCGCTCGGCCAGAGCACCGAACGCGTGCGGCGCCTCGCGGCGCATGCGCGCGCCGACCTCGGCAGGGTCGGCAAAACGCGTGGCGGGCATCAGGCGGCCTTCCCAAGCCTGGGAAAAAAGACTGGCGCCGTGCCGATTATAGACGAGCGATTGAGCGTAGGCGTAGCTATCGGGCATACCCCGGACCAACGAGGCATCGCCGAGGCGCGGCGCAAGCTCGCGGCGCGCAAAGGTCAGTATCTTGAAGGACGGCGGCATCGCCTCCGCCGTCACCTTAGGGATCTCGAACGGGCTGCGCTGACCGTCGTAGACGTAGAACTGAGGTTTTTCGAAGCCAAAACCGGTGAAAAGAGACTCCAAACTACCGATACGACAAAGTTCTGAAACGCCAGTCGGATCGCATAGCTGCGCATTCCGACAGGCGACAGACCGAGTAAAGTTGTTTTCGTCTCTCCTCTGACTCATCAGATAGCGACCGAGTCTGATCTTTCGCTCCGATAAGGGCAACCGCCTCCAATCGTAGTACTGCTTAAAATAGCGAAGCTGGCTTCCGATCCTCGTCAGCTGGTTGACATGGCTCTTCACGTTCGGACGTTGGCGAGACCCGCCGCCGAAGTAGGGGCCTCGCCCCCGATCAAAGCCGCGGAAGACGTAGCTCGTGCGAACCTCCGCGGTTCCGATGAAATAGCCCTCACAGAATTCAGCGCGTCCGCTGGTCGAATTCTGCGATACGGGCAACTCCATACCTTGCGGAGATCGATCCTGGCGGCAGGATTGACCTTGCGAACAGCGATCATGAAAGTAGAAGTTCGCAATCCCATTAGCCTGCGCGACGCGATCCGAGGCCTGTCGAACGTGCTCTGGAAAACTGTCCACCAGATCCTGGTTGAACGCATTCAGCGCCCGGACCGTACGATCCGCCATGTCGCGCGCACCGCCCGGGTTGTAGCGTCGCTTCGTCGCCGAGACGTAATCCAATGCACTGTACGCAGGCCGTGACATAAACGCCGCGTCGGCAACACACCACGGAAACGTCAACTTCGTTTTGCAGGGAGGGTGCTGTAGGACGTGCCCCCAAATCTCCGCCAGGGCTAACAACGCCTTCAATCTCAACTCGTCGAGTGTGCCCTCGAGAGACGTGGAGACGATGCCGACGGCGGCCGCTTGGGTGAGGGCCACGTTGTTCATCGACATCGTGTTCAAGGTGCGCGCAGACCAAGTCGCATGCGTCATCGCCAGCGCATCTGCGCCGTTCTGTGCAACGATCCGGTCGTAGCTGTCTTGGCCAGTGTTCACGATTAGGAAAAGAGCTGCCGTCAGCGGCACGATTGCGAAGAGCGCGATGTAAGAGACGACGCCGCGGCGGTCTGACGGCAGGCGCTTCAGGCTTCGCAAGCCAGCGACGATGGTTTGAACCAGTCGGGTCATAGCAGAGTGATCTCGGCACGCGACCAACGCCAATAAAGGCCGTCGTTGTGCTGCCCGTCGGAGAACATGCCACCGAGCGGTGCTACCAGCGGAAATCGAAAGCGCACCTCCGCGACGAGGGGCGGAAGGCTGTTAGGTGTAGCTCGAGTCAAGAGGTCCGACTGCCACGACACGGACACCGAGAGGTTCTGAGGATCCCAGGCGTAGCACCCCTTGCGCTTGAGCGCCGTCCTGCCGCTGGTCGGCACCGTGCCCTGCAGCACCAATTCTGCGAGCGCATCAGGCGCGTCGCAACTCGACGCTTCGTAACCATAGCCGGATGGCGCTACCGCGGTCGCGATGATGCGGGCGGCGTTTGTCCAGGCTTCCGGATTGTCGCGGCAGCGCATTGATCGAACCGCCGCCCCAGCGAGATCTGATAAGCCTGAGGGCAGCGAAATTGGTGGACACTTGTGAACGAGCGCGCTCCGAGCTGCAGCGTAGGCGGCATGGTGAAGCGTCAACGACGATTTCGCGATAACGAGAAACTGCACAGTAAGCGCCGCCAGCAACAGGATCACGGGAAAGGCGAGCAGAAACTGCATAGCCACCGTACCGCTGCGGTCCGAGGCGATAGCGCGCGTGCGCCGACGTCCCGACCGCTGGAGTGCGCGGGCAGTCAGCAAGATGCCGGATCCCGACGCAGCCGCGGCCACGAGCCACGGCGCGCAGCCAGCCCAGAAGCTGTCAGCTGTCAGGATCGCATGAATTTCGCGACCTTCCGCCAGCACCGCGCCACTTCCCGATGATCTCCACCGCGCAAGCCCGAGCCGACCTAATTCGTCGAGCCGCCATACGTTTCCGAGTCACGCAGCTTTTCCATGCCTGTGATCGTGCTGTCGGTTTGCGTTCCAAGAAAGTCCATAAACCCAGTCGCTTGTGCGGCCAGGAGCCCGATCACGATCACAGCCATTGCGAGTGCAAGGATTTGCTGGATATTCATCGCATAGGCCCACAACAGCTCGTCCGTACGCCACTATAGTCGCATACCAGATCGGCAGCCGCAAGTTGTCCAAGAACCAATTTGGGCACAATTTTCCAACGACGAAGCGGGTTTCTGCGCTAGCGACCAGGGCCCTCAGCCCCAAGAACACCCGGCAAGCGCAACAATAATAGTACGCTGAACAAACAGAACAAGCACATCGGACTGACAATGCATGCTTGCGCGTGGCGATAGTGGAGGGTAGCGTTTGCGAGTTGGCGATGCGCGTAGAGCGATAGCTAAGCGCTGCATTGGATGGAATGCAATTCACGGTCAGTTCGCAGCATCTGCAAAGCACGGGGCGTTGTCGGGATGGCAAATCGGCATCGGGCCGCATGGTGCCCGAGGGTGCTTACTGGGCTACCTCTGGCTGCAGTCACGCTTCTTTTGACGCCTTCGCCAGATACCCTTGCGCAAGACAGGCCGCGCCCGGAAATCGCGCTGGAGGTCCCCGCGAGCCTTCGAGATCGCATCGACGAACTCGAGGTCAACGTAGAGGGGTGTTCACGGTCGGGGTACTATGCCGGCGAGAGCCATATCCATTTCTTTTGCGAGCGTGTGCTGCAGTCGGGCCCGATCGGCGTGACCGTCGACGGCAAATCCCTTCGCGGTAACGTGATGGCAGATCCGTCCGCCGTCGGTAGGTTAGAGCGTCTGACAGTGCGTGTGATCGAATTGCCTGCCGAGACCGGGCCGCAGCAGGTTCAGATGGATTTGCCCCCCTTGCTGGCGCAAAACGCCTTCGGTATCCAGGGCGGCAACTTCGTGCCCGACCCTCAACAGTCCCCCAGCGCGGCCAGCACCCTAGGGCGCTTCTTCTCCGGACAAGCAGGAGAGTCAATACGCGACGAAACGTTTCGCGTGGGGGAGGAGTGCGTGAGTAGTGGCGTCAGAGATACGAGTGCCGGGATGCCGGTCGTGCAGTTTGATTGCAGCGTGTTCGCGCTGGTCGCCGCGCCTGGCTGGTTTGCCTCGAGACAGCCGGACGGCTGCTTTGTGAGCGAGGACCACGCGCGTTTGATGTGTGCGGTTGCGCCAGATAGGTTACAGATGTCGATCGCTCTTATCGAGCCCTGGGGGCAATACGTGGTCGACCTCAAAGGGCACAAGCTCGGCCAACTGGTGCAGAAGGCGATTGACCGGAGCAGCGTAGCCGTTCCAGCGCCGACGAACGCTCGACCAACAGTCTCTATGGCCAGCGAATGCGAGCTGCCACAATGGCAGATCGCCTTTAAGGGCTATTGCGCCGACAGGTTCGGCTCCGGCCAATGTGTGACCGAAATTGAGCCGGTTTCCCTGAACCAGGCCAAACTTCCTTCGCTTGCAGAGGCTGGGTGGAACGCCGGCGCGTTGCCGAACGGCTTCGAGGTCGAGATCGAACACGACGGTAGCGTTATCCAGACCGCCATGTTGCCAATTGTCGGAGCCGATCGTGCTCTCGCGGATGTGCTAGACAATCTCGATCGTAGCGAGTTTGACTTGAGAATCGATTTCGCGAATGGCATGCGCGGACAGCGCTTCGCCGAATTGCAGTTCTTCTCTGATTCCGGATGCACTGAGCCAGCGCCGATAGATCCCGTAGCATACGAACTCGGATACCGTTCGTCAGTCGTGACGCGACCTTGCCTGTTCGCACAGGTGCGTGAACAAAGCGGTCGAGTCCTCTCGACCTGCGAGCGCGTCGGTTTCGGTGCCGGAAGCGCGTTGGTTCGCGTAGCCCCCCTGACCTACGGCGACCGCAGAAAGATGGTGCTCTTGGCGCAGACGCGCGCCTTGCAGGCGGTAAGTCTTCAACTTCGCGACGGTTTCGAGATGTGGTTGTCGCGGAATGCGTCCGAGTTGGGCGAGCAACGGGAGCCATTGACGATCGCGACGATCGATGAAACGGGCCGTATTGACACCGTGCTGCGGGCCGAGGACCTGCGGCGCATGAACGCCACCGACATCAAGCTTACAGTCAATCGGCTCATGAACTTTCAAGGGGCCGCACAGAGGCCCCTGCGCGATCTTGCCGACCTCGACTTCAACTTCCCCAACTCGCTTGCGAGCATTCTCTACGTCATAGACGACTCACTGCCCGAGCGCAGTGAGATCCGCGGAGCGGAAATTGGCGCGCCACTGCTCTGGAACGCTAATGAAATCCCGCTTTCAATCATCACTACAGGATCTTGCGAAGTTTGGGAATCAGCGCTCATGAGCAATCGCTGCTGGCAGCTCAATCGGGATACCGCGAGCGATATAGCGAGCATGTTGGAGGTTTTCTTGGAGCAGTGAGCGGTTGACTTCGGGGCGGCTATAGGGGACTTGGCCATGCTGCGGAATACTCTGTGTGCGCTTGCGCTCAGCGCATTCGTGATGCCGTGGAATGCTGCGGACGCGCGCATCGCCGGAAGTTGCGAGAACTACGAGTTTACGGTGCGGACAGTAGATCCGGAAACAAACGAGGCGGTCACGCGAAAGATCGTGGCCGAAGACGGGACCATCGCGGCGATCATTCAGAGCCGGATCATCGAGGCCGCCACCCCCGTCTACACCGATCCGCAGCTGTCCGGTCCGCCCATCGACCGCCTTCTGTTCGACACTAGGATATTGCTTGGTGCGGTGCGCGGAAGCGCCATCCAGGCGAAGACGCTTGCCGACGAGGTCTTGGGATGGGTCCCGGCGCAAGCGGTGCTCTGTCAGTTTACGCCGGCCACGAGTCCGGCCACCGGTCTCGAACAGAAGTTCTTCGTGCGTACCGAGACCGCGGTCAGAGGAGAAGAGGTGGCCGCAGTACAGTCCTACCCAACCTCGAAAACGGAAGACTGCGGCGACCGCCAATGCCGGGAGTTGTCGCGTTTCGCGACCTACTACGTGTTCGCACAGGACACACAGAGCAAGAGGCTGCTGCTCGGCGACAGCTTTCGCATCGGCGAACGCGGGACACTGATCGGCTGGGTCTCGGAGGACGATGGGATTCTCTGGGAAACGAATTACGGCTTTCGTCCGCAGGAGAGGCTGGTCATCCCCGCAGGCCAGGAGGGCGCCGGAGAGGAACGTGCCATATGCATCTATCCCTCCGTGGCGGACGCTCTTCTAGAGCAAAAGTGCCAACCGCTGCTTGGCGGCATGCGCTGGTATAAGTATTCCATGCGCGCCCCTATCCTAGGGCGCGCCGAGGAGGATAGCCGCTTTCTAAAGGTCGTCTTACCCGTTGCCGGCAAAGCCGGCAACCAAGTCGAGGACGCCTTCGAAGTCGCGATGCGCATGGATCAGGGCGTCGAGCAGATAAGGAAGCTCGAAAACATCGACGTTTTTTTCCTGATCGACGGCACCAAGTCCATGCAGCCCTACATCGACCAAATCGTAGGGCGCGACGGACAGCCGGGTTTCGTCCAACAGGTCCTCCGGCTTTTCGCGACCGACCCGAATTTCCAGGGAGCGCGTCTTCGCTTTGCCTACCGGATCTACCGCGATACCTACGCCGGTGCGGGCGAATTGGGCGAAAGCTTGCCTTTCAGCCGTAATTGCGATGCAGGTATGGAGGAGTTGCAACGCGATCAGCAAGCATTTCAGCGCAGTCTTCAGCAGGTGCGCGCGAGCCGCGACGACGAGGACAAAGGCGACGACGACTTAGAGGAAAATCTGTTCGGCGGCCTGATCCGGTCACTTGAAGATATCTATACCTGCGCCGACAACCAGAAGGTTCTCTTCGTGATCGGCGACCATGGCTACAACGCGCAAAACCAAATGGCGCGTGGCAAAGTCGGATACGAGATCGACGACATCGCCGACTTCCTCGCCGGCACGCCCAAACTCGAAAATTTCAAACCGATCGTCACCTTCTTCGTCCAGACGCAGGCAGTGCGCAACGACCAAAACTATCGGCGCGCCTATGACCTGTTCAGCGATCAAGGCCGTCAATTGGTGTCGACCATCCTCGAGAACCATCGCAAGCGGCTGCAGCGAATCGCCCGACAGAACGGCAGCGACAACATCCTCAAGCGGTTCAAGGAAAGCAGTCCCTCCGACTTCGTTCTCCGATTGAACGACGAACGCGAAACCCTGCGGGCGGTCGTTGAGGGGCTACAAGGCTTCGCAAACACACGCGTACTCAACGAAGTTATAGCCGATCTCCGCGGCGGTGCCGGCCTCGTCGCGATCATCGAACGTCTGCAAGGTTCGGAACGCTATCAGAACCTGCCTGGTCTCGCGTGGGACATTATTGCGGCCGAAGCCTGTAAGGCGCTCGGCGAAGCCTGCTACCAGCAAGTGTTCGACACAATCCTGTCGGGAGTGGTGAAAGACAATGACGAGATCATCGAGGACGTTTGGCTAACGGAAGACCACTTCCGCGACTGGATGCAAATCCTGCGCGCAGCGCCCGATATGAGCCAGTTTGCGAGCGAGGAAATGCTGCGCGATGCCCTCCTGCAGAATCTGGTAACGGCTCTCGGGAAGGTGATCGATCTCTCGATGAGCGACACCGAGGAAACGCTCGCTACTTTCTTGCGCCGTGCGGCGAAGCTTCCTTTTGGCAGTGATTCTCGCCTGCTGTCCTACTCTTTGGCTGATTTGGCTGACGAGGGAGCCATCCCAACGTGCGAGATCATCAATCTGATCCGCTGGCTGAACGACGCTAAGAGCATTCTGGAGATCATCAACAGCGGGCAGTACCCCGAGGTCCAGCTCGGGTCGGCAGATGGGAACGGTTGCCCAGTAACCCGGCCTTTGCCGCGTCTGGCGGCCCCCGCCGACGCGGTTCGCTTCCCCGAGAACGACATGAGCTTCGCGAAGAACATTTCCAACACCCGCGTTTGGTGGGTACCGCGGGCCTATTTGCCATAGGCTCCGTTTCATAGCAGAGGGTAATTGGGGGGCGCGTAATGGAGGGTTGGGGGGTCGAACTCAGCACCTTTCGCATTGACCGGGGCAACTTCCGGCTCGAAATCGAAAACCTCCTCCCGATCGAGGCAGGCGCCTCGCTCAACCGATTGCCGATCATGGGGCCCAGCGGGTCCGGCAAGTCGACACTTATGAACGGTCTCGCCGGCATCACGCGTCCCAGCAATGCGAAAGCGCACGTCCGCTGGCGTTTCCCGGACGGCGTGGAAATGTCTTGGGGGCAAAGCGGACCGAGCCCTCGCGACGGGCTTGAACTGCGCCGTCGATACTTCGGCTTCGCCTTCCAATCGGCGGCAATGCAACCTCATCTCACCCTCGGCCAGAACCTCATCAATTTTCTGATACTTTGTGATGTCGCGCCAGATGAGGCCCGCAGGCGCGCGCTCGTCTCGCTCGAGCGCGTCATGCCCGACCATGCCCCTGATAGCCTGCTCCGGCGCTACTTTGGCGAATTGTCGGGCGGCCAGAAGCAGCGGGTCGCGCTGGTCCAGAGCATGATCCACGATCCAGCCGTTCTGTTCGCCGATGAGCCCACTGGAAGCCTGGATGCCGACACGCGGCGCATGGTGATGTCGGTACTGACGCAGTGGGTCGACCGCGACCCCGGGCGGCGCTTGCTAATTTGGGTTACTCATCACGAAAGCGACCCTTCCGAAAACGACGCCCACCACCGCATTGTCCTAAACAACGGACGTTGCGAGATCGAACCGACGGGCTCCGCTACCCGCTTGTCGGGCGCCGGGAAGGTTCGGGCCTAGCCGTGAAGCTGGTCATCCTTGAACTCGCGTTGACCGAATACTTTCTTCCGTTCCGACGGATGCGCTCCGCCCCCGGCGGTCGCGACTTCGTGTGGCTGACTGCCATGCTGGCGTTGGTCCTATCGCTTGCGCTGCTCTTGCTTGCGACCCAACGCGGCGTCCTCGACAGGTCTGTCGACATTTTCCTCGGCAAGGAACAAGGCTATGGAATACCGGTTTGGGTGACGCCCAACTATCTGCGCGAAGGCGGTGCGCCGGAATTCATAAGCAGCGCCATGCTCGCCCAGTTGCGTCGCGACGGCTACAAGACCGCGCCCTATAGAAATGTCTCCGAGGACATGAACCTGATCTGGCTGCCCGGCCAGGATACATGGAAGCGGCCCGGTACGGCTGAAGCCGCTGGCGGACACGACGCGCGCGGTTTCGACGGTTGGGCAGTCGACCCATCCGGGCCGCTATGGCCCGCCGCAGCCCGGCACGACGTATCGGCCGAAGAGGGGTGGAGCATCGTGCTTAACCGCGAACTCTTCGCCGGTGGGTATTTTGATTTCCCCGCCTACAAGGAAGGAGTTCAGGGACGTATTCCGGATGCGGAATACAAGCGCATCGAAGCCGCAGGGGAAGACCCCTTGGCCCTTGACTTCATTTGGTTGGAGCTCAACCTCCATCGACCGCGGCTGGTGCGTTTCGATGTGGATTGGGCGTACAGCCTGGGACTCGGCAATCCTATCGCTTTCCTGATGCCGCTCCCGCTCATGCACGTGATCACTGAAGCTAGGTCCCACCCGAACCTTTGCGTGTTCCCCGAGCGTGGTGTCGGCGGTACGATCCGGGTGCTGACTCTGCGCGAGAAGTTTCGGCTTGGGATGGAGCGCCCGGCTGACTTCGAGCGGCGGGTGGAGCGCTTGATCCAGCTATTCGAGGGCGAAATCGTCCGCCGCACGCCGTTCTACGAGATCGACCTCAGTCGCGGATATGGGCGCGGCAATCGATGCGACCCGGGCTGGGACAAAGTGGCGGTGGAGAACGCGCTCGACAGCCTGGATCTCGCCTTTACCCCATCTAACGAAATGCAATCCGATCCTTTCGCTGTCGAGGCCCACGCGGTCGAATTGCCGTGCAACCGCCTTTCTCGGACTACTTTGGACCGCTACAAAGGAACCTTGCCGGCATCCGTTGATCCGGACTCGGAAGAATGTCGCCTCGCCGTGCCTGTTGCGACGCCGAACACGGGCTACTTGCGGGTTCTCGTGTACGTTGAGAATCGCCAAGCGCTTGCTCATGCAATTCCGCATATCGACAATTACGACGACGGGCGCCTCCGCATTACGGATATCTACCGGGATGCGCTGGATCGCTTCAGCTTCCTGTCCGGCCTCATCGACAGCTTGCGCACTCCCTTCGCTCTCTACCTTTTCCTTTTCTTGTCGTTGGTCCTTGTCATTCAGATCGGCACGCTGATTGATCACCGGCGCATCCGGTATGGCCTCATGCTGGCGCGAGGCATGTCTTCGCTGCAATTGCATCGCATGCTCGTCTACCAAATGATTGTATCTGTCATAGTGGCGTTTGCCTTTTCCATGGTCGCGCTCGGTCTCGCGCACGCCTACGTCAAAATCGAAGCGACCAAACTGAGCGAGACCTACATTCAGGTCACAGGAGGTCGGGAGATCGATGCCCTTCCGATTGTGCTCGAGCATCTGCTGCTATCCGTCGCCTGCGTGCTGCTTTTCGTAATCCTCTACAGCCTAGCGTATCTGAGATTGATCGGAATTGGCTCCAGGCCGGCGATCGATGCCTTAATGGGGGACTGAAACATCCGATCCGATAGGGGGAGGCGATGTCGATCGAGTATCTCGTCCTGTTCGTCGTTGTGGGGCTGGGTATCTTTGCCCTAATCGACCGCATCGAAGAGGCTATGCGATCCTCTTATCTTCTTGAATCCACGCTGCTTTCGCTGCCGATCGGGTAACCGGTATGAGCGCTTCCGAGCCCTCGCCCAGCAAACTGGAGGCTTACCATACGGCCGTGATCGACTACATGGCGGGGCCGGTTCGCGATCTGCTTCACGATCCGAGTGTCACCGAGATTATGATCAACGGTCCCGACCGTATTTATTGTGAGCAGAATGATCAAATCAAAGCGCACACCGCGAACTTCGAATCGAACGAAAGTCTAGAGGCCTTCGCGCGCAGCATTCTACAATATGCGGGCAAACGATTGGACCCGGCCGTCTTGTCGACAGAGGCGCGGCTGCCTGACAAATCGCGAGTTCATATCGTATTACCGCCGGCATCGCGCGCCGGCATTTCGATAGCTATCCGCAAATTCTCGAAGCACAAACTCTCGCTCGACGAACTCGTGGCCAAGGGATCAGTTACCGCGGACGTGGCCGATCTTCTGCGCAAGGCAGTGAAATGCGGACGTAACATTGTCGTCTCTGGAGGGACGGGAAGCGGGAAAACGACCCTGCTCAATGTCTTGGCGCAGATGATTCCGAGCGACCAGCGCATCCTGGTCATCGAGGACGCAACGGAAATCCAGATTCCGAGCGACAGGCACGTTTTGCAGTTCGAAGCTACGCCACCCGACCGGTTTGGGCGGGGCGGCGCGACCATACGCGATCTCTTTCGCGCTTCGTTGCGTATGCGTCCGGACCGCATCGTGATCGGCGAATGCCGCGGTGGAGAGGCCTTGGATATGGTCCAAGCCATGAACACGGGGCATGGCGGCTCGATGTCGACGGTTCACGCCAACTCGCCTCTAGATGCGCTTGCACGCTTGGAGACCCTGTGCCTGCTCAGTGGCGTGGTTCTGCCCCATCACGCGGTGCGGGCGCAACTTGGCTCAGCTATCGACTTAATCGTCCAGATTGAGCGGCGCAAGCCGGTGCGCCGCATATCGGGCGTCTTGGAAATCCGAGGGTACGACGAAGTGCAAGGCTACGATAAGGATTCCATATTCGAACTCAATGACTGTGTTGACCCTTCATCAGAATAGAAAAGGCGCTGGCTGCCTTGATGCAGAGCATGTTTACGTCCAGCCTAAGGGGTTTATTTGGCGACCTAGAGCGGTTTCCAGCCGATGGGAATCGAGGAGGGCTTCCCGAATCGTGCGGGACGTGATTCAAGATGCGTGCTGGGGAGGGAGGCCAGCATGCATGGGTCGAGGGCTATCGATGGACCTGCGTGAGCGGGTGGTGGCGGCGATCGAGCGTGACGGGATGAGCTGCCGGCAGGCCGCGGCGCGGTTCGGGGTGGCGCCGTCGACGGCGGTCCGCTGGCGCCAGTTGATGCGGGCGACCGGGAGCGCGGCGCCGAAGCCGCAGGGCGGCGACCGGCATTCGCACCGGATCGAGGCCCATGCGCCGTTCATCCTCGATCTCTGGGAAGAGCGGCGTGACATCACGCTGGTGGAAGTCCAGCGCCGGCTGGCCGAGCGCGGCACGCCGGTGGGTATCGGCACGGTCCACCGCTTCTTCCGGCGCCACGGGCTGACGCGCAAAAAAAGACCGGCCACGCCGTCGAACAGGATCGCCCGGACATCCTGACCAAGCGACAGGCCTGGTTCGAGGAGCAGCCCGATCTCGATCCCGCGCGGCTCGTCTTCATCGACGAGACCTGGGCCTCGACGGCCATGGCCCGCAGCCACGGCCGCGCGCCGCGGGGCGAGCGGCTGCGCATGGGCCTGCCCTTCGGCCACTGGAAGACGACGACCTTCGTCGCCGGCCTGCGGCTGTCGGGCATCGTCGCCCCGATGGTCCTGGACGGACCGATCAACCGCCGCGCCTTCGAGGCCTATGTCGGGCAGGTCCTGGTGCCCGAGCTGAGCGCGGGCGATGTCGTGATCATGGACAACCTGAGCAGCCACAAGTCCCCGGCGATCCGCGCCGCCATCGAGGCCGCCGGGGCGGAGCTGCGCTTCCTGCCGCCCTACAGCCCGGACTTCAACCCGATCGAGATGGCCTTCGCCAAGCTGAAGGCAGGGCTGCGCAAGGCCGCCGAACGCACCGTCGACGGCCTGTGGCACGCCATTGGCGTCCTGATCGACCGCTTCACCCCGACCGAATGCGCCAACTTCTTCAACGCTGCTGGCTATGTGCCAGACTGAAAGGAAAACGCTCTAAGGCGGATCCTCGCCACAGGTTCGCGAGGCCTCTGAGATCGGGAATCTTGTCGTCGCCGTCTTAGGGCCATGGCGTTCCGGGGAGACCCCGGCGATCGGGCGAAATGCAGCGCGGTCGACCGCTTGCGGCTTGCTCTGCGGACGTCGGTATCGTGGTGGAGCACGCCGACTCCGCCCCCCCGAAGGACTGCTATTCTTCAGCGTCGTGAGTCATAGGATGCGTAGGTTGGTCGTCACCAACCTGCCGGGCGAGAGCGTGCCGCTGTGGCCTGCTCCTCGGAAAACCTGCTCTTCCTCATCGTCCGTCTCCTCGTGACGGACCCTCGCATCAACTGCGGGAGCCTCAGGGGAGCAGACCACTCGACCTTGCGACAGTGGATGGCATGCGCCCCACCCAAGAAACTCCGAGAAGAGAGGTCTCCCACACACTCTCATCCCACCGTCTCAGCGCCAAAGATCTGTCGGAATGCGGCGCCGAATCTCGTGGGACTTCCACTGACCTGGGGCAGTCAAATCCTTACCTTGGAGCCGCTGATAGCCCCCAATGATTAATCAATGAGACAGTCTCGGACACATCGCGAAATATTGCTTGTTAGCCCCACCCAATCCTGAATAAGTTTGGCCACCGCCTGCATTTTCGGCGCTCGTTAACCAATCATTAACTAATTTTTACTATTGATAACTGATCATTAGGTCTCGGCTCTCCTCGAACCGAAGCCTGCCTTGCCGGTACGCAGGATCGACTGCCATGGCGAGTCCGCAGCCTCGGGCTAGCCCTAAGCCGTCGAAAAGGCTTGGCGCCTGGGTCTAGGCGTCTGCCTCGTCGTTCCATAGAGCGGTAAGACAGATCTATGGCCAAGCGGACGGATCCTTCGCGCGCATCGCTTTCGATCGCGCTGGCGCCGCTCAAGCCCCGCAGCGGACGTTCGCGCGCGCGCCTTCCCAAGCCCATCGCGCGTTACCTGCGCGAAGCTACCGGCGCCTACACCGAGCCCACCCTGAAAGCCCTCGAAGGCGACTTCGCCCGCTTCCAGGCTTGGTGCCGCGCGGCCGGCGAAGAGCCCCTGCCCACCCAACCGGCAACCGTGGCCGCCTACGTCTCCGGCCTCGCTGCGGCCGGTCGCTGTGCGGCGACGGTCCGGCGGTATCTGGCGAGCTTGGCGCATCTGCACAGGGCGCTGGGTCATCCCGATCCGACCGGGGACCACTCCGTCCGGCTGGCGCTGCGGCGGCTGTCGCTGGCGCGGCCCGCGCGTCCCAGCCGTCCCGCACCGATCGACCAGGCGATCGTCGAGCGACTGCTGGCGCCGCTCGGCGACATCCCGATCGACCGGCGCGACCGTGCCCTCGTCCTGGTCGCGCGCGACACGCTCTGCCGGCGCCTGGAACTGACCGATCTGCAGTTTGAAGACCTCGTCGTCGAGTCGTCCGGCGCCGGCCACTTGCTGGTCCGGCGCGGCAAGGCCGACGCCGTCGGCGAGGGCCGCATCGCCTGGCTGGCCCCAGAGACGGTGGCGGCGATCCAGGCCTGGTGTGCCACGGCCGGGATCACGGACGGCGCGATCTTCCGGGCGACGATCAACGGCCGCGGCGACGGCAGGCCGCTGACCCCCGAAGCCCTGGCGCGGCGCTTCAAGGTGCTGGCGGCGCGCGCCGGCCTCGACCCGACGCGCTACAGCTGCCACTCGACCCGGATCGGCACGGCGGTCGAACTGATCGCCGACGGCGCCAGCCTCGTCCAGGTCCAGCTCGCCGGCGGCTGGGCCTCGCCGCGCATGCCGGCGCTTTATGCCAAGGACCTGCTGCCGCACCTCAGCGCGGTCGCGCAGTGGCATGCCCGGCGACAGGGGATGCGACCGCCGAAGCAGATCGAAGGACCCCGCATCGACTGACGGCCAGACCGCTCATGCTCACGGCGGTCCCCGGACGCGCCTGCGCGTGTCCTCCGATCCGGGGGCACGTCGCGTGGCCGCCGGCTCATTGTCGGGAGACCGCCAGACCGGCGGGCCCGCATCGCGGCCCCACGACGCGCGATCCGGCCGATGCGCGCCCGAGTGCAAGCCAGGCATCGACCCCAGACAGGGAGGCTCCGCAATGAAAAGGGACTCTAACGACGAAGCAGCGCGCATCTGCGCCCCCGGGTCGAAGCCAGCGGACACGGACCAGTCCGTAGGGCTCCCCGACGGCACGGCGGCAGCTGCGCTCGCGCGTCTGGCCCGGCTGCTCGGTCGGTCGGCCGCACGCGAAATGATCGCCGAGACCCTGGACGAGCCGAACAAGCCCGGAGCGGAGCCCCCCGCGCACTGAGATCGCTCATTCCTCATGCCAGACCCGCTCGGGCGAGCCGATCCACTGCCGCGCGGTGCGGGCGAACCGCCGGCCGTTTCCAGGGCAGGCGGACGCCGGGACGAGACGTCGGTGGGGCAGTAGATCAGGTCGGTCGGGCGCATGGGACGGCAGGAACTCACGGAGTTGAGGTTTCCAGTCGACATGGGCCCGCCAGCGACGGTCCCAAGACCGAGATGGGATCGCTCACCGGTGGATGGGGGCAACGCATGCGAGGCGATGGTGGCAGCCCGGGCAAACTGGCGCGTCCACAAGGATCGGCGGACACCGGCATGGTCGCCGGAGCGCGGCCCGGACGCCACGGCTGGCGAAGTGCCCCGGCGTGCGGCGCCGGTGGCCGCATGCCGGAGCCAAGGTAGCCAAGGGCGTCATGCCGGCTGGTGCTGCGGGCCCTTGGTCGGGGCCCGCCGCTTGCGGCGTCCCGGACGCGGCGGCGTCGCGGCCTGCCCGCTCCCGAAGAGATCCGCCTGCACCGGCCCGGGCCGGGCCGGCGGCTGCGCCGCGCCCCGCGCCGGCTTCTGCGCGCGCTTCGGTGCGGCCGACGCCGGGGCCTCGGCGAGTGCTGCGGCGTCGGCCGATGCCGGTGCGCGGCGCGGCGCGGAGGTGCGGCGCACCTCATAGGGCGCCTGGCGCAGCCAGGCCGAGCGGTAGCCGCAGCGCAGCAGCAGCAGGTTCTCGAACGTCTCCAGCGACTGGCGCGAGCCGGTTCGGGCGATGGCCTTGGCCATGCGGTTGCGCGTCTCGTTCGGACCGGTCGAGAGCTTCACCGCCTCGCCGGCGAGCTCGGAGAGTTCGGCCTGGGCGACGAGCTTGTCCTGGTGGTGGCGTAGCCACGCCCGGGTCGTCTCGACCGCGGCCTGCACCTTCTTGTGCGCGCCGACGGACTTGAAGGCCGGCGCCTGCGACCAGAGCTCGAAGCGCTCCAGGCGCCGCGCGAACTCTTCCGGGGTCTGGGCATCGAAGACCTGGCAGAACAGCTCCTTCAGCAGGTAGGCGGCGCGCACGCTCGGAAAGCGCTCCCAGAGGGCGTGCAGGCAGGCCCGGCGCTTCGGGCAGGCCATGGCCTCCGGCAGGCGCATCTTCACGAGGTTGCGGTCGCGCGCGAGGCCTGTCCGCCAGGCCTTCGCATCGAACCCCTTTTTCCGCCTCACCCCGGTGGGGCGCTTGCCGGCCTTCAGCCGCTTCATTTCGCGGGCCATCACACCACTTGCGAGCAGGAACAAGCCGCGCTGTGCATGCCAGCGGTCAGGCGCGAGGACGACCCTCCCGAAGGCCGGCTCGAAGGGCGCCAGCCGGCGCAAGGCGTCGATCACGGCCGCCCGCAGTTCGGTGTCGCCATCGAGGGCGATGGCGCGCAGCTTGGTCGGCTCCGGCAGCCCGCCCAGAAGCTCGGTCAGCCATGCGACGAGCCGGGCGCGGTCGGTCCCGGCCGGCAGCGCGCGCAGGCCGCCGACGTAGGCGAGCTTCGGCGAGACATGCCGGAAGACCGCCAGCAGGAGCTTGCGCTTGCGCGCCCCGCGATGCTGGGCGTGCACCACGTCGAGGCCGATGACCTCGGGGCTGACGCCGAGCTCCGTCTGCCAGGCGCGCTCCTCGGCCACCGTGGTGGCGAGCAGCTGGCTGACCGCCTCGCGAGGCAGGAGGGTCTGCTGTGCCACGGCACGCAGCGAGAGCCCTGCACGCAACAGCGCGAGTGCAACGGCCTCCAGGTTGCGGTGACGTCGGGTCTTGGGGTCGATCGAGGCCGGCACCAAGGCGCCTCGTCCGCGGCGAGTCTTCGTCTCCCGGTAGCGCGGGATCCGCATCCGGGCGGTCACGGGCAGGCCGCCGGCCGGCTCCAGGGTGACGTCGATCGTCTTCCACTCGTGCAGCTCGACGTCGCAGCCGAAGTGCTGCCGCGCCTGCTCGAGCGGCGGCCGGTATTCCAGGTCGAGCTCGACGACTTCGATCGTCGCCCCGGCGTGCTTGAGGCGGGTCACCCGCGGCGCGGCGCGGTGGTGGACATGGGCCGGCAGGTCGGGCGCCGCCGGCGGCGCGGCGGCCAGGGCCGAGAGGGCCGCGCCGTGCGTTGCCGGCGCGACGAGACCGGCGGCCGGCTCTTTGCGACAGGCACGGTCCGGTCCGGCCTGGTCGGGTCCGGCCTCTGCGAGGTCGGCACCGTTCAGGCGGCCAAGTGCAGGCGCGGCGCCGGCCGCGGGCAAGGCGACGCGCACCCCTGGCTCCAGAACGGCGGGCTCCAGAACGGCCGGCTCCAGAAAGGCGGGATCCAGGAGGGCGCGATCGATGAGGGCGGGATCGACGCGGCGGCGGTCTTTCGGGGCGAAGAGGTGGGACATGGGTCTTCCAGCTTCCTGCTGTTTTCGGGATCGGTGCGGCAAGGGGGCCGTCCGGACTCGATCTGGGTCTGGATTCCGGGGTTCGGGATTTTTTTCTTGGAATCGGGGTCGGAGCGCCGGTGGGGCGCCGGCGGGGCGCCGAGGTCCGCGCCGCACAAAGACGACATGCCGTCCGTCCGGACGGGCCCCGGTCGGCCGTGGCCGACCGGCCGGGGCGCCAGTCGCCGGAGGGCAGCAGGGCTGCGCGTCCCAAGTAACAGGGGGGCGCCGCCGGCCCTCGGCCGCGGTTGCCGGTCACATGCCTATCCTCGTCACGTGCCTATCCTCGTCACGTGCCTGTCCTGGCACTGGCCGCCGGTGTCGGGGGTGTGCCGTCAATTGACGTTTACGGACGACTTTATGAATCACCGCGCGAACCGGACCGTCGGACTCCCGACACCGGCGGCCAGTGCCAGGGCACGCACCCAGGCTGGCACGCACCGGCGCCGTCCCCGGTTGCCGCGCGCGCCTCTTCAAGTAATTATCACTGTATGAGCAAGTTGATATAGGGCTTTTGCCGAAATTTATTTTTGCTTGACTTGCGGTTTTCGCGGGGCTTTTCCTGATGCGACAGAAAGATCGCATCGGGAGAGCGTCATGTTGCTTCGACCACTTGTGCGCAGCGCCGGGACCACAGTCTGGTGCCTCGACCTCACCGGCCGGCCCGCCGGCCTCAAGAACGTCGGCGAGAAGGCCGCCCAGAACGCCGCCGAGGATTTCGCCGAGCAGGCCTGCGTCTATGCCGTCGTGCTCTACGACCGCGGCGATACCGCCCCACCGTTCGTCTACGTCGGCCAGAGCACGCGCCTCGCCGATCGGATCCGCGGCCACCTGAGCGCCGCGCGCATCCATGACCGCGCGCCGCGCGACGAGACCGGGGCGCTCGCGCGGCGCCTGGCCGCAGTTCACCGGCGCCTGCCGCGCCTGCTGGTCGTCGTGCTGGAGACCGCCCCCGCCGACGAGGCCGCGCGGGTGCGCTTGGAGATCGCTTGGCAGCTGGCCGCCGCCCTCGACGGCCTCGATGTCGCCGCCGGACGGCTGACCGGGCCGGGGGCGGCCGGCGCCGTCGACGGACTGCGCCAGTGCCTCGAGCACGCCCTCACCCTCGACTGGCCGCAGCGCTGGCTCGACGCGCTCGCCCCCTGGTTCCGCGTGCCCCAGGGCCCCGGCGCCCGGGTCCTGCGGCTCTCCGAAGCGCGTGCAGCACGCCTCGTCGCACAGCCTCCCCGGGTCGGGCCCGCGCCGGCCCCGACATCCCCCTCGCAGAGCCGCCAGGCCCGATCCGGATCCCCGGAAAAGCCGGTCCAGACCGCCCAGGCAACTCGGCGCTGAAAATTTTTTTCTCCTCCTAATCAAAGACTTAGCGGGAAGTCGCTAAAATGCCGCACAAAAAATCGGGCGCCCCCGTGGGTTCGGCCTTCCGGGGACAAGATGAGGGGTATGGACACGCCGACCACACCTCCTTGGCCGCTCGCAGCCGACGCCGACCCCCGGACCTGGCGGACCGAGGAGGAGCTGGCACGCGACCTCGGCATCCACCTCAAGACGCTGCAGCGGATGCGGCGCACGCTCGGCCTGCCGCACAAGCGCATCTCCGAGCGCAACATCCGCTACTCCCCCTCTCAGATCGCAACAATCGCGGAGATATTCGAATGTCAGGACGACTGCCCCACGCCCCCCGCGGCGAAGTCGATCTCGGAAACTGCTGGCTCGACCGGCTCAAACGCTCGCCGAACTACTACATCGCCTGGAACGACGGCAGCGGCACTCGCCGTCTCCGATCGACTGGCACGCGAGACCTTCAGCAAGCCCTGCTGATCGCGCAGGCCTTCTCCGAGGAGCGACGCCGCGAGGAGGCTGGCCTGCCGGACCTGCCGACGGCCATGCCGGTTTCGTGCTGCCTGCTCGCCTACTGGGAGGAGCACGCGAAGCACCTGGCGAGCGCGACGGGGGCGCGGAGCGAACTGCGCCGCCTGCACGCCTTCCTCGAGGGCCGCACCGTCGCCCAGGTCACCGAAGCGGTGATCGACGCCTTCGTGGCGCACCAGCAAGCGGCCGGCTACGCCATGGCCACGATCAGCCGCTCGCTCGCCACGCTGCGGGCCGCGCTGAAGCACCAGGTCAAGAAGGGCCGGCTGGAAAGCGCGCCCTTCATCAAGGAGGTCTTCGAGCAGCACCACCGCGAGATGCAGGAGCCAAAGGGCCGGCGCCTGGAGGAAGCCGAGATGGTCGGGCTCTTCGCGGCGGCCGCCGGGGACCCGGTCCTCTCCCGCTACCTGCTGCTGCTGGCCGGCACGCTCGGCCGCCCGGAGGCGGTGCGCGAGCTGACCCGCGAGCAGGTCGACTTCGAGCTCGGCTGCGTGCGCCTCAACCCGCGCGGCCGCAGGCAGACCAAGAAGCACCGGGCGGTCGTCCCGCTGATCGGCCTGCTGCGGCAGCGACTCGCCGACACGCCGGAGGGCCCGCTGCTGACCGTCGACGGCCATCCCGTCGGCGACCTCAAGTCGGCCTGGCGCAGGCTGCGCGCCCGCGCCGGGCTGGACGCCGAGGTCAATCCCTACTCCTTCCGCCACACCTTCGCCTACTGGCTGAAGCGCGCGGGCATCCCGACCGAGCAGATCGGCCAGTACCTTGGCCATAAGCCGGCCAGGATCTTCCGCTCGACGGGCACCTACGTCGGCGTGGAGTTCGAATCCCTCGCCCCCGCCGCCGCGAAGATCGACGAGATCCTCGCGCGGGTCCTCGCCGCGGCCAAGGCCTGATCCGCGCCTCCATCTTCCATCCGAGCCCGCAGCGGGCTCCCTGAAATCTCTCGCTCGAGGAGACCTTCCAGATGTCCGACCTGCGCAGCTTGTTCGACGACCACTTCAAGACGCCCACAGCACCTCGGGACAACCTGAACGGCCCGCCACCCGGGACGCCGGGGGAGCTTCGCCTCGGCGAGCTGCTCGACGCGCAGCACCGTGCATTTCTTCAGGGGTGGCGCCTTTCCGTGCCCCCGTCGTCGTACGACTGGGCCTACAGGCCGATCACGGAGCACCTGGGCGACCTGAATGCCGAAAGGCTGACGGGCGCGCAGATCGACCCCCTCCTCGCGGCTTTGCGAGCCGAGGGCCAGGACTACCTGCAGATGTTCCGGATCGTCTGCTTCCTGCAACAGGCGCTCGCCTCGGCGCATGGCGCGGGCTGGCTGACCACACGCCCGGACATCGACTGGCTCCGGATCTGGCAAAAGGTCTACCCGTCATCCCTGCTCGAGGTCAGCGAGCTTCAGCAGCTCGCCCGGGCCTGCGAGACCCGCGAGGACCGGCTCTACATGCTCGTCCTGCTGGCGACCCTCGCCCCCCTTTCCAGCGCGCAGCTGCTCGAGACCGCGCACCTCGACCGGACGAACGGCCTGGTCCATCTCCCGCCCGGCCGCCCCGGCGCCGCCCCGAAGACGCACGTCGTCCCGCTGCTGCCGAGCTTGGCGGCGGCGATCGATCCGGGCGCTGAAGGCTTCGTGCTTCCGGCCGACCGCCGATGCGAGGAGAGGGCCGCGCGGCGCTTCAAGATGCTGCGCGAGCGCGCCGGACTGCACAACGACGTGACGTCCCATTCCCTCATGGTCAGCGGTATCTACCACCTGCGTGACAAGGGCGTCGGGCCGTCGGCCAGGGAAGTCTGGTGCCGCCCCCGCTTCCGACCCCCCGCCGCCGCACCGCGCCCCGAAGACGTCGCCGCTGCCGCCAGGCACCTCGATGCGCTCTGCCGGGAAGTCTTCGACCTCTGACGCCTCGCTCCGGGGGCTGACCCGTCGGCCAAGGCGGAGGGATCCCGGCCGGCGGCAGTCCTCGCTGGCCCCCCCCGGCCGTCGCCCCGCCGACAGACCGGAGATCTCGAGCCATGCAGCGGCGATGCGTGTGCCAACGCGCCGGGGGCATTCCACCCCGCGCTCGGCAGGACGGAACCAGACAGAGGGCGCCGGACGTCCGGGACGTTCTTGCCATCTCCGGGACATCCGGGACGCCCTTGTCCCGGAGGCCCGAAGCGGGGCGCTTGGCAGACGGTCTCCCCGTAATGCCCTGGAAGATGTCCCGAGAGACGTGCGGGGGTCGTCCAGGGAGGCATCGCCCGGCGGCACTGCGCGGCCGATCCGTTGGAGGCGCGGCTTGGTGCGGCTCCGCCGCCCCCGGTCGGGTTTGGCGGGACGAGCGCACATCCGTCGCTGTCGTCTCGCCGTGCGCCGCCGTCATGTCCGGGCACACACGCGGGCCCATCACGCGGACGCAGGCAGCAGACGCGTTCGATGCCCGGGCGCGCGCGTGCCGCACAGACCTCGCGACGTTCGGTCCGGTCGCGGCCGACGGCATGCCGCCCACTCCAGCGGCAAGGAAAAATGCATCGCCACGTGCCCAAGCGCAGTCGCCTGGACCCACCTCGTTCTTGGCCAGCACGGCCATGGATCGTCCAGGACAGGAAAGGACCCACTCGATGCAACGCAACGCGACCTTCGGTATCCCCGGCACGCCCGTCCCCGCCGACCTCTCTTTCCCCACCATCCCCTGGCTCGACGCCGGGCCGCAACCCGGTGCGCACGCCGGGCCGTTGCCCTTCGCAACGGCGCTCCTCGAGGTTGCCGCCGTCCCCCGGACCACCGCTCTCGCCTCGACAAGCTGCGTCGCCCGGTCCCCGGAACGGGTCCGGCTGGCGGACGTCGCCACCCTCTACGAGCGCGCGGTCGTGCCCACGCTCCAGAGCCCGGGCGCCGCGCGCCGGGACTGCGCGCTGATCCTCGCGTACCTCGGCCCCGACACCCGCATCGCCGATCTCACCGAGCTGAGGCTGACGATCTTCGTCCTGCAGCTCGCCCAGACGGAGCAGCTCGCCAACGCCTCGACCGCGCGCGTCCTCTCGACGCTGCGCCGTCTGCTCGTGCATGCGGTCGCCGGGGGACGCCTGGACGCTTTTCCGGCTGCGGTCTGGAAGGGCCGGCCCCTGGTCCGCAATGCCGGGCGTACGCTCAACCATGCCGAGGTCATGCGACTCTGGGCCGCCTGCCAAACGCGGCAGGAGCGCCGATATCTGCGCCTGCTGCTGGGCACGCTCGCGTCGCCCGGCGAGGTGCGCGCCCTCGCCGCGCCCCACCTCGACCGGACCGAGGGCGCAATCTGGGTGAGGGCGGAAACCTTGACCGCCTCCGCTCCGCCCTACCGCGTCCCGCTGCTGCCGCAGCTCGCCGCGGAGATCGGTGCGAGCGAGCAGGGGTTGCTGCTGGCGATCGACGGCGCCGAGCCGGCCGATCTCACCAAGGCCTTCCGGGAGCTGCGAAAGCGTGCCGGCCTGGACGCCGCGGTGACCGCGAACGCCCTGCGGATCACCGGAGCCCAGCACCTGATCGCCTGCGGCATGCCGGAGAACACGGTGCGCATCTATCTCGGGGACCTTCCCATCCCCGGAGATCGGCGACTGCCGGCCGACGTGGCGGTCGCCGCCAGCCATCTCGATGCGCTGTGCCAGCGCCTGATGCCCTATGACAACCAGGGCCGCCAGACGGGGGGACCGGCCCCGGACGCCGGTCTCTTGCCCGCCTGATGAGAGGGGGCATGGGATCCGCCCGAACGGGTTTGCCAGAGAGACGACCGGACAGGCGCAGAAACGCGTCGTCCCGGCCCAGGCGCAGATGCGCGACCTGCCCTGGGCGCGTTCGGGAAGGCCGCCCGCGCGGCAAGCGGTCCCGGCACGCTCGCCTCCACCAGGTCGCCGGACGCAAACGCCAGCGCTCCTCGGGCGTGCCATGGGGAAAGTTCCTGCCCGGATGCCGGATCCTGCATTTTCTCCAGACGCCGGCCCGGAACTCCACCACATCCGAATGAGCAGCCTGTTCAACGACGTAGGAGACGAAACCGATATGCCGACACCTTACACCTTGCGGATGTGCATCCCGTACGGGGAGCGCGACGGCGTCCACCTGATCCATCAGCGCACCTGGGCCGGCCACGCCGTCCGGTTCGGCCGGGGAAAGCAAGACCGCCTGCCGAGGCTGGCTCCCGCGTTTGTCGGCCGAGCGAGTCTCTTTCTGCTGGTCGACCCGTTCGGCGACGAAGAACCAGAGGGAGGAATGTGCGTCCGGGTCGGTGCTGGCGACCTCCTCGCGCGCCTGGCGCAGCCGGATGCAGCGTCGCTCTCATGGGAGTGGGCGGCTGCCTTCGTCTGCGATCATGGGCTGAGCGACGTCGAAGCGTGCTGGCTTGCGCAGCGCCTGCTTGCGGCCGGGGCGACATCCGGATGCGTCGTCCCGGACGCGAGCGTCCGGTCCATCGGCCCCGTCACCTTGCCGGATCCTGACGCTGCCGACATGTCGGCCTTTCTGCATGAGGTATTCCGGATCACCGCCTTCCTCGGCGTGCAGGGGTTCCCGGATGCAGAATGCGAGTCTCACAGCGCCGGACGGCCCTGCAGCGATGCGATCGTCGATCCCCGGGGCCACGGCATCAACAGGGCCGATCGGCAAGAACTCAGGGAGGTGCAGGACCCCGGAACCCCGGACCGCAAACCGCACCGCGGCGAGGAGCGGAATCGTGCAAAGCGCAGCGCCAGACGATCGTGATCGGGCGCTCCGGGAGGTGTATTTGATCGCCCTCGGGGCTCTCGCGCGCAACACGCATTGGGCCCATCGTCCTGCGCCGAAAGGCGTGTGGAGATCTCCAGCCGCACGTCTGGCTCGATGCCGATCAGATGCGCGTCGAATGCGGTATGGTTAATTTTTGACTTTGTATCGCTTTTTATATCCACAAAAGTTCTATTTATTCTTTAAATTCAATAATATTTATTTCGCATCCAAAAGCCGCGTCTCCGGGAGATTGAAAGTATGCCTCCGGTGAGTGCCGCCTTGCAGGATAGCGAGATCACGGGAGGGGCCTACGGATAATCCCAGGAGCAGCTCTATGACCCGCCCGAGGGTTGAAATGCTTGAATTAGTCGAGCGCCGGCGCCGTCGCTGGGGGAGAAGGAGCCACCAGTTGCGACGAGCTTGGATCCGGGTGTGACGGTGTCGCAGGTGGCGCCGTCGGCGGGGCTGCACGTCAGCCAGCTGTTCCCCCTGGCGCAAGCAGCTCTGTGGACACGGGCAGACGCAGCGCCGGCCCCTGAACCCGAGGCGCCCGTTCCGGTGCAAGTCTCGTTCCGGACGAGTGTTGCCGTGTCCGACAGACTCGGCGCGAGTGAAGGCGTCGATCCAGTTTGATCGAGACTTGAGCTGTCCCTGCTTACTGATCCGACTTCAACGTTAGTGCTTGATGGATTTCTCGGCCAAGCTGCATGGCCGGCGTAGCGGAACCGAACGACCAGCTTGGCGGAACGATTCCCCCGGTGCCGGAGGTCTGTAACCGAGGCTGCTGTATGGCCAAGCTTCGTGACGACCGCCCGAATTGACGAAGTGAGCACATATGCTGCGGCTTGAAGATGCCAGGCTGATCCACCGATCAGCTGAACCCGTTTTCCGCAAAGCTCAAAGCCAAACTTCAGTTCGGCAGCAGCTGGGAGGTCGCCCGTTTCGGACAACTGCCGGACTTGCGCAAAGGCAGCCATGCGGATCGCTGTGTCGGTGTCTTCAGCGTTCTTGACCGAATTTCACCCTCGGAAGCAATTCTCATTGTGCCAAGCTAACTCAACGGGATCCGGCTTTCTCATCTCATCTCTCGGGGTGCTGATCAGCTTGCCATGTAAAGCGTAGTAGTGCCGGCCGTTGTCGAATTCTTCTTTGATGCGACGGCTGACTTCGAAGTGATGATCAGGAGTGACAGTCACGTACCCAGCGTCAAAGAGGCTATGTATGTCACGCCGCAGCAACAAACCGTTACGTGCTTCGTGGCCGCCACCGTCGCTGTAGGGGCGGATATGTGCGGCCTCGAGAGCTGGCAGGGTACGCTCCTCGGTAACTGCACATCTTCGTCGATAGGTGTCAGTCACAAGAACCCGGAAGGCCCCCTGTCCTAATCGTGGTCGGATGAGGTGTGGCTCACCGTAGCGACGCGTCTCCTCCGCCATACCGGTGAAGCGCGGCCGCGTCAGGCGTTCTTCGACGGCCTCCCATAGGGTCAGACCCTCGCGGGTCGCAGTGCTGTAAGTCTTGAACGAGACGATGTTCCTTGACCAGTCGGTGGGAACCGGCAGCCAGTCCTTCTCTTCCCAGAAGAATGGCTGCGTCAGAATCCGACAGCCAACTTCGAAATCACTTCGATCGCTCGGATCGGCCTTGCGATATCGTGCGATTCGTCTGCGCATTTCCTGAGCTGATGCTGCCCCGTTTGCCACCCCAAAAGCCTCCCAGGCCAACGAGCATGGCAAAGCGGTCGCATACGCGAAGATCCCGCCACCGACGATGAAGTTGCGCGGTGCATGCAGCTTGAAGAGAAAGAGCTCACCCGGCTGTAGAGCGCGGAAGTTCGATGCCGACGGCGCCCAAAAATTTGCCTCGCCGAGATTTGGCTGCTGGCGCAGCGTCTCAAACCAGTCTCCGTCGGTGACAGCCACGACGAGTTTGATGGCCATGATCAACCAACAGTATTGCCTGAAATGGTCGGTGAGGACGGTGTATAGAGTGCATCTAGTTCATCTTGCGGAACTTTTCCGTGCGCATCAAATGCGGCTTGAAGCCGATCAAGGAGCCACGCCAATCCCTCAGCTGACAGCTCGACCGCGGCTTGCCGAAGGTAAGCATGCCGTGGATTGGTGTTTCCTTTTCCACGGCGCGCATTTCGCTGCGTAGATGCAAAGGCGTCGGCCCCCAACTCGTCCATCAATTCGTTCAGCGAAATAGCATTTGCCAGGGTGCCAGCAACGAAGTCCGCGTGATGCACCCGAACGTAATGAGGCCATATTCTCTTCCACTCTCGCCGCTCGACCTCTTCCGGCGTGGCATCATCGCGCCCCGGTACGTGCCTCATACCGATCGCGCGGCCGAAGATTCGAATGTCGTTGGGCTCAGCAACAAGACGCGCAATGAAGATCAGAGCCCCATCAGCAACGGCACGCGGTCGCTTCCCTTCAGGATATGCGACCGCCCAGTGACACTGAGCACGATCGATCTCTTCGATCGTCTGAAAGGACAAAGGGGCGCGCTTGCGACTCTGACCGAGAAACTTAACAAACGCCTGGTCAGCCTCTGAAAAAAGAGGTGGGATCTTCACATTAGACGATGGTGGAAGCCCTACGTCGGCGCCGTAGTCTGGAAGATCATCGGGACGCTTCCGTATCCCGGTGGCTTGGTAGGAGGCCACGGTCTGGTGCCACCTGTCGAGTTCGGGAGCCGTGAGGTCACTCCCCGCTCGGCGCCAAAGGTCAGCGAAGTATGATTCGCACCCGACCATGATACTTGGATCTTCCGACACCAAACCGAATTCGTGGTTGCTGTCTAGAGCCGCGCTTGTGAGGTTGGCCGAAGTCACGATCGTCCTACGCCGACCAAAAAGATACAGCTTAGCGTGCAGATTCCGGATGCCCCGTACGGCAGCGCCTGCATCGAGTAGCACCCTTAGCGCCTCGATGTCGCTAACGCCCTGAACGAAGTCAGCCAGATCGAAGCGGGTGATTACCTGGACGTGCTTGGGTGAATAAGCGAGCAGTCGTTCGGCGGCGCGAGACTTGATGAACGGACTGATGATACGAAGCGAATTTGGATATGCGCGAACACCGTCTCGAAGCTCACCACTCCAACCGGAATCGACCAGCTTCACAGTCATCGTAGACTTGCTTGCCACTGATAGCACCTAGCTCACAAGCAATTCACCATAATAAACAGTCATCGTCCGGACTACCCCCAATCGCTTGACCCACTCAGCTTTCTTAGCCCTCTTCGGAAATCCAAGTAACACCAGACGGCCACAAACGAAGCAAGGGGCTCTAGCCGTCTATGGCGCGAGGTCACACGGCCACTGAATTCTTCGGCCATCATGCCATGACCCGTTCAAGCCGAGTCTTTCGCTTCTCCCAGTCCGGCATGACTCGGCCGAGAAGGTCGAAGAAGGCGGCACCATGGTGCGGTTCGCTGATGTGGCAGAGCTCGTGGGTGATGACGTAGTCGATCGCATCGACGGGCGCCTGGATGAGGCGCCGGTTCAGTAGGAGACGACCGGACGGGGACATCGATCCCCATCGCTGCTGCAGCTGGCGAACGATGAGCCCTCGCGGACGATAGGCCTCCGGCTCGGCAAAGCGTCCGACGCTTTCCTCCAGGCGTTCCGCGAACTTCGTGTGGGCGCGCCGTCGGTACCAAGCCTCGACCATCTCGCGTGTCGTCTCCGGACGGTCCGGTCGATGCGTTTGGACCAGGATGAAGCCGCGGACGAGCTTCACCTCGGCCTGAATATGGGGGACGATCTTCAGGCGGTACTGGCGCCCGAGGTAGAGATGCGTCTCCCCGCCCACGTAACTGCGCTCCGGTGTTCGAGGGAGGAACTGGGCGAAGTAGCGCTGCTGCCGGCGGATCCACGCCGCGCGCTTGCGCACCTTCGCCTCGATGTCCGCCAGCGAAGCCTCGAAAGGTGCGGCGATGGAGACCGAGGTGTCGGGCTCGACCGCGATCTCGAGCGTGGCGCGCGGGCGACGCTGGATGCGGAACTCGATCATGTGCCGCCCGTAGGCGATGCGGTGGAGGTGCGCGCTCATCCCGGGAAACGCGCCCGCGCGAGATCCATGATCCGCTGCTCGAGGTCGTCGAGCACCTCGACGGAAATCTCGACGCCCTTCTCGTCGCGGACCACGTCGAAGAAGTAGTCGTCGATCGCGTTGCGCATGCCGTTCACGGCGATGTCATTCGACCAGACATCAACGATGTGGTGCCGCTTGACGATGTCGATGACCGCGAGCGCGATTTCAGCCGTCTCGTCGTCCGGGACGTCCTGGCCGTCGTCGTCGGTGAGCTGTCCCTTCAAGACACCGAAGAAGGCCTGCGCGTCGTCGTTGCCCTTGATCGAGCGCGGCACGGATCGGCCATGGTCTTTCGCCGCGACCTTGCCGGCGAGCTCCAACACGCTATTCAGGTAGTCGCGCTCCGACATCCGCCTCTCCCGATAAGCGCGGATCGTGTCTTCGAGCATCTCCGAGAACTGCCGGTAGAAGGCGGGATCCTTGTCCATACGCTCGGTGATCGCGCGGCGTGTCGCGCTTGCGATGCGGTCCGCCTTCGAACCCTGCGATACTCCGGTCTCGTCGACCACGGCCTCTAGCGCGTCCGGGTCGTTGATGTTCACCAGCTCGATGATCGTTGTCGCCGGCTTGGCCACTACGTGGTCGTCGAGCAGCTTCTGGATCTTCGGCTCGAACTCGCGCCGGTCGACCGTCTCCTGGTAGCGCAAGCGCACGGACCGGCGCAGCTCTGAGAACTGCTTCCAGTCGCGCTTCATCGCGTCGACCTGGTCCTCGCTGAAGACGTCCAGAAGTTTGTCGGACGAGAGGGAGATATGCAGGCAGCGCGTGAAGCCCTTCAGGCGCTCGTAGAACTCCTCGCGCAGCGCTTCGTCGGCCAGGAGCTGCTCGAACTGCTCCATGTCCTTCTTGTTCTTGACCGGCTTGAAGAGATCCCAAAGCTGGTCGTGGAGCTGCGGGAGGCGCCGGATCTCCTCCCGGACATCGTGCACCACGCCGGCGACGTCCTCGGGGTCGTAGCCCTCGAAGGCGCTGTAAGTGCTAAGGGCCTTGTCGAGCTCACCAAGCAGGCCCTCGTAGTCGACGATGAAGCCGAACTTCTTCGGCTCGCCGTCCTCGCTCTCGAACAGGCGGTTCACGCGGGCGATGGCCTGCAACAGCGTGTGGTCCTTCAGCTGCTTGCAGAGGTAGAGCACGGTGTTGCGCGGCGCGTCGAAGCCGGTTAGCAGCTTCGAGACCACGATGAGGATCTCCGGGTCGCCAGAGCCCTTGAAGGCCTTCACGATCTCCCTGTTGTAGGCCTCCTCGGACTTGCCGAAGCGCTGCATCTGCTCCGACCAGAAGGCGCGCACGAGGTCTTTCGACTCCTTGTCGACCTCCTCGTTCCCCTCGCGCTCGTCGGGTGCGGAGATGATGATCTCGCTTGTGACGTGGCCGATCTCGTCCAGCACCTCTTTGAAGCGGATGGCGGACGCCTTCGAGGGGGCCACGAGCTGTGCCTTGAAGCCCGTGCCTTGCCAGTGCTGGCGAAAGTGCTCGGAGATGTCGAAGGCCTTCGCCCGAATCGCCTGCTCGGTCTTCGCGAGCGCGTCCATGCGGGAGAACTTGCGCTTCAGGTCGACCTTCTGCTCCGCGGTCAGGCCGGCGCTCAGCTTGTCGAACCAGCTGTCGAGCGTTTCGCCCGTCACCTGCTGCTCGACCATGCGGCCTTCGTAGAGCAGCGGCACGACGGCCTCGTCCGCCACAGCCTCGTCGATGGCGTACTTGTGGATCAGGCCCCCGAAGGTGTGCAGCGTGTTCTTGTCTTTCTTGAGCAGCGGGGTCCCGGTGAAGCCCAGGTAGCACGCCTTCGGCAGCAGCCGGCGCATCTTGCCGGCAAATTGGCTGTGGCCGCCCAGCTTGCCTGTCTGCGTGCGATGGCTCTCGTCGACCAGCACGAAGATGTTGGCGTCCTCGTCGACGTGGTCGCGCGCGCGCGTCGCCGTGTCGAACTTGTTGATGATGGTGGTGACCAGCGGTACCCGATCCTGGATCAGCTCCACCAGATGTGTCCCGCTGGTCGCCCGCACTGGCTCCATGTCGCAGGACTTGAAGGTATCCTTGATCTGCCGGTCGAGGTCGTCGCGGTCGCAGACGATGAGGATGCGCGGGTTGACGATCTCAGGATCGAGCGCGAGCGCGCGCCCGAACATCACCATGGTCAGCGACTTGCCGGAGCCCTGGGTATGCCAGATCACGCCGCCCTTGCGGCTCCCGTCCGGCTCGCGCTGCTTGATCCGCGCCAGCGCCGCCTTGATGCCGAAGAACTGCTGGTGGCGCGCCACCTTGCGCTGGCCACCGTCGAAGACCGTGAAGCGCCGGACCAGATCCAGCAGGCGATCGGGACGGCAGAGGGCGTAGAGGGTGCGGTCCTGCTCGGTCACCTCTCGGTCGCCGCCGGCGGCGAGCTCGGCGAAGTAGGCCTTGGCCCCGGCGAACTCGCCCTGAAAGACCGCCTGCTCTTCGGCGACGCCCATCGGAGCGTTGACCAGGCCGGCGAGCTGAATCTCATCCGCTGCCGCGTCCGAGTCCTCGCCCTCGAAGCTCCGCAGCAGCGGGTCCGCCTCGGCAGGTTCCAGGGGACGTCGCACCGCCTCGTTAAGGGCCGCGCCCGTATCCTCCTCGTCGCGCCAAGTCTGCCAGAACTTCTGCGGGGCCCCGACAGCGGCGTAGCGCGCATCGCCCCGGTTGATGCTCATCAGGAGCTGGGCGAAGTGGAAGAGCTGCGGGATGTTGTCTTCTTGCTGGTAGCCGATCAGCTGGCTGGCGGCCTGCTTCAGGCTCTCGGTGGGCCGCTTGGCCTCGATGACGACGAAGGGGATGCCGTTGACGAAGCAGACGATGTCGCAGCGCCGGGTCTCGGTGCTGCCGGTGCGCTCGACGGAGAACTCGGCGGTGACGTGGAAGAGGTTGTTTTGCGGCCGCTCCCAGTCGACGTAGCGAAAGGAGTAGCTCTTGGTCTCGCCACCGATCGCCTTGGCGATCGTCGTGCCGAGGACGAGCGTGTCGTAGACCTCCTGGTTGGTCGCGCGCAGACCCTTGATGCGATCCGGGGTCGGCTTCAGGCGCCGCACGGCCTCGTGCGCGTCCTCCAGGTCGAAGGGGTAGTCCTCGCCGCGGTAGGAGAAGCGGTTGATCTTCAGCAGCTGCGGGACGAGCAGCTCGTCGAGCACGACGTTGCGCAGCCGACCGCCGCGCAACTTCGCCAATTCGGCCTGCGATAGCGGCGTGAAGCCCAGCGCCACGAGCAGCTGGAGCGCCGGGATCTGGGACTGGTACTTCTCCGCCGCGTCGAAGGTCATGGGCGGCACTCCGGAGCCCGGATTAACTTGCGGTCAAGGGGCTCTGCGGCTATGTATGGATCAAAGGATTGGGCATTTCCCGGTCGACAAAGGGGTCCTGGAACTTCCGGGGCCCTTTTGTTTTCGTCGACTTGGCAAGCCCTTAGGGAAAACATTTCAGCCCTCCCAACTTGGGTTCGATGATCTCGAACGCGCGGTTCGGCTGGTCGGGGCGTAGCCGCGAGAGTGCGATGGGTCGCGCCGTCAAATCGGCAAGCTGCAGGCCGGAGGCATTGGCGGCCTTCGGGATAAATACCGGCTGAAAGTCGAAGCGGCTGAAATCGTGCCGGCGGTAACCCCAGTGGCTGTCGTTCCCGGCGATGCGGCGAAACTCGAGCTCGAGCTCGGCATCCTCCCTATTACCGCGGCTCTCGAAGACCACATGCACTGTCTTCCCGTGCTGCTTCTCCGTCGTCAGCATCATGTGCAACCGCTCCATGCAGAAATGCAGAGCGATCTCGTAAGGGTTCCAGGGGTTCGCGTACTTCGCGCGGTGCTTCTCCTTGTCGATGACGGAGGCGAAGATCGTCATCGGCGCCGCGTCGATCAGAACGTTCAGTTCGTCGAAGAAGCGTGTCCTGAGAGTCCGGTCGGTGCGCAGCAAACTAAATGGGCCAAGGGTCTTCCGGATTTCGTGCTCGTGCAGAACGATCGAGTCATGGCCCCAGATGCCGAACTTAAAGCGCTGGACGGCAGGCACGACGGCGCTGACATACTCGTCCTTGCGCATGACACAGAATGTCAGTGCGAACACCGGATACTGCGGATCTATGCTGACCATCCCATGATCGCCGCTTTCGTCCGCATAGACGATGTACTCGGAGAAGTCAGGCACCTTCCAGCTCCGGATCGACCCGCCACTCACCCGTCAGCAACTTCTGCATCAGGCCGCGTTTCTGGCGGGCGAGGGCTTCGATTTTCGTATCGATTAGGGAGATTTCTTCATTCGCAGCGTTGAGAATCTTGACAACCTTAACCTGCTTCTCGAGACTTGGAATCGATACGGGGAGCTTCCTGATTTGCTTGTCTGAAAGCTCTTTCTGACCGGTTCCATCCATTATGTGGCCGATTCTCATGTAGTAATCTTTTCTGGAAAAGAAGTAGAAAAGATAATGAACATCGACTCTTGAACTGTCAGTCCTTAGGCTTGTAATTGCACTCGATGCGATGAAGCCGTCGAGTTCTGGCGGCACTATGCCAAAACCTCCATTGTGAAAGTTTTGACGCCCAATCAGGAAATCACCCACTTTTCTCTTGTAATACGGACGCCCTTTGTCCGACAATGTGACTGGTACATTGCGTCCATTAGCCATAATCCCTTTGCAGTGAAGTTTGACTGTCAACACCTTCATGTCATCGACGCTGGTTATCTTTTCAAGATTTTGAATAAGCGCATATTGTTCGAGAGTATCACCGTAGGATTTGAAATCCTGATCGATTAACTTCTGCTGCAACCCTCTAAATTGCAGTTCCTTCGCCGCCCGCAGCGCCTCCAGCTTCTCGATGGCCTTGTCCCAAGTGCGCAGGATCTGGGCGATCTTGCGCTGCTCCATAAGCGGCGGTAGCGCAATCAAGAAGTCTCGAACCGCATGTATCGAGAATTCAAGCCGGGTTGAGCCAACGACCTTTTTTTCGATTCTTCTTTGAGTGTGGTCGGCTCCAAGTTGAAGGGCGAGGAAATCTGCGTCGCAAGCTGAGTTTGGGCGAATTCGAGCTATCTCACGTGCGATGTTACCCTCAAACCCACTCGGAACCACCCCCACTTCCCCAATCGTGCCCTTCACCGATATGAGGACATCACCTCCCCTAATCCGGCTACCCAGGAATCGCGCTTCAATATTTGGCGAAGCGCGGTGAAGTTTTGCTTTGTCGATACGGCCCAAGTGCTTGATCGGAACGATTGGCACACCGCCATGCGTATCCGGACCAATCTGCACAACTCCATAGCGGATTGGGGCCGAGGGATCCGTCACGTCTCCAAGCCGCACCACTTCCCAAGAAGAAGGCAGCCTCCCGATCCTGGTCTTTACATAGTCTTGACTGAACCGCGCATCGATTTCGTTCTCATCAAGCATCGATGCCCAGCTCCCGCAGATACCCCTGCATCTTCCCGCGCACCTCCACCAGTTCCGCCTCGATCTGCTCGATCTCGCGCTGGACGGCGCCGACGTCGATTTCCTCTTCCGGCTCGAAGGTGTCGACGTAGCGGGGGATGTTCAGGTTGAAGTCTTTCTCCGCGATCTCCTGGGGCGTCGCGCGGTGGGAGAAGCGCTCGACCTCGGCCCGGTCGGTGTAGGTCTGCAGCACCTTCGCGATGTGCGCCGCGTCCATCAGGTTCTGGGTCTTGCCCGGCGTGAATTCCTTGCTGGCATCGACGAAGAGGACGTCGCGGCGCCCCGCGTTAGCGCCGCCCTCTTCGCGCGAGCGGTCGAAGACCAGGATGGCGACGGGGATTCCGGTGGTGGTGAAAAGGTTAGCCGGCAGGCCGACGACGGCGTCCAGCAGGTTCTCCTCGATCAGCGCCCGGCGGATCTTGCCCTCGGCCCCGCCGCGGAAGAGCACGCCGTGCGGCACGATCACGGCGACGCGGCCGCTCTGGCGCTTGGCGATCTCGACCATGTGCGTGATGAAGGCGTAGTCGCCCTTGGACTTCGGCGGGACGCCGCGCCAGAAGCGCTCGTAGTCGTCGTTCGCCGCGTTCTCCGCCCCCCACTTGTCGAGGGAGAAGGGCGGGTTGGCGACGACGACGTCGAACTTCATCAGGCGGTCGCCCTCGACCAGCGCCGGGCTGTTCAGCGTGTCGCACCACTCGATGCGCGCCGCGTCCTTGGCGTGCAGGAACATGTTCATGCGCGCCAGGGCCCAGGTGGCGCCGTTCACCTCCTGGCCGTAGAGGGCGAAGTTGTCGGATCCAACCTCCAGCGCGGCCTGGATCAGCAGCGAGCCGGACCCGCAGGCGGGATCGCAAATCGTGTCGCCTGGCTGCGGCGCCGCGAGCTTGGCCAGCAGCTCTGAGACGGCGAACGGCGTGTAGAACTCGCCGGCCTTCTTGCCCGCGTCCGATGCGAAACGGGAGATCAGGTAGATATAGCAGTTGCCGATGATGTCCTCGCTGACGCGCGAGGGGCGCAGGTCCAGCGCCGGCTTGGCGAAGTCTTCCAGCAGGTTCTTGAGGCGCCGGTTGCGGTCCTTCGTGCGGCCGAGGTTGGCCTCGGAATTGAAGTCGACGTTGCGGAAGACGCCCTCGAGCTTGGCGCGGTTGGCGTCCTCGATCTTCTCCAGCGCGATGTTGATCAGCTCGCCGATGTTCGGCTCGGCGCGGCGCTCGTAGAGGTCGTAGAAGCTGCAGCCCTCGGGCAGGATGAAGCGCTCGCGCTCGAGGCGCCGGCGGATGCGCGCCTCGTCCCCGGGGAACTGCTTGCGGTAGGTCTCGAGATGATCGTTCCAGAGGTCGCTGATGTACTTCAGGAACAGCATCACGAGGATGTAGTCCTTGTACTGGCCGGCATCGACGACGCCCCGGAAGGTGTCGCAGGCGGCCCAGGCCGTCTGGTTGATCTGCTGCTTGGTCAGCTGGTCGGTCACGCGGTGGCTTCCTTGACGCTGGAGAGGACGGACGTCATGCGCGCGATCTGCGCGAGCTGGAGGCCGACAGCCTGGAGCCGAAGGTCGGCCGCGCGCACGCAGAGGCGACGCTCCTGCTCGGCCAGGTCGTCGAGCGCGACGATCGCGCGTTGGGTCTGCAGATCTGGCAGATCGAGCTCGAGATCGTCGAGTGCGGCGCGCGGGATCATGCGCAGGTTCGTCCCGCGCGCCGACGCCTCGAAGTGCCGCTGCGCAGACGGCCGATTGAGCGCCCACGCCAGGTAGCGCGGCTCGACGCGATTCCGAAGCGGACGCAGGATGACGAGCGGGAGGATGACAGCCGCCGGCTCGTCCAGACCCTGCACGGCGCTGGCCGTGGTGCGGTCGCCACGGGAGCGGAACAGCACGTCCCCGTTGGTCACAAAGTACCGCGCGTGCAGCCTCCCCAGATCGAGACGCTCGAGGTCGGCGAGCTCGCAGACGCCGTCTTCACGCACGTCACCGAGCTGCACCGCCAAGCTTCCGCGTTCAGCCTTCGCCGGCCTGGCACGAGCCGAATAACCGCTCTGGATCTCGCAAACTGCCGACAGCAGCACGCCGCGACTCCCGTTTAAGCTTTTAACGGGCAGGACGATACACGCAATGAGCTTCAAATCCAAGAGATAAATTTGCAGTAGGTCTATCTACTGTTATTTCTACTCCACCAGCTGGACACCACCAATCCAGAGCGAGGAATGACGTCGCCGCCTCCTGTGGAGGCCTCGCTTCGCAGGCAAGGGTGCAGCCGCTGAGAGCTTAGGCGCCTCGTCCGTCGATAGGAGGTTCAGCCCACAGGAAAGGGCGCCACCGAACATGGTGCCCTCTGCGCGTCTCAGTTGCAGGGTCATGCGATTAGGGGCTTGTCGGCCCCTTTGCCGACCCGCAAGACCATAAACGGAACAAAACGAGCTAGAGAAAGTCTAGAGAAAATGCACAGCGCTACGCGAGAAAGCCGCGCCGCACTCTCTTCGACATTTCAATGATTTGCGATGGTGGGCGCGGCTGGGATTGAACCAGCGACCCCTACGATGTCAACGTAGTGCTCTCCCGCTGAGCTACGCGCCCATCGCCGGTGCAGGCGGGATGCCGCTGGAGCGGGCCCGCCGTCGGGAGGCAGCGATGTAGCAAGCCCGCCAGGCTTTGGCAAGCCTGGGGCCGATGGCCGGGGCGCGGTGCCGGCCGCGGGATTCCTGAAGGCCAAAGAGCGGGCCGACCCACGGGCCTGCGAGGCGCTTAGAGCGCGATCGTCACTGGTGGAAGCGGATCCGCTTCCACCAGTGACGTGAACCGCTCTCTAACTCCATGAATAGAGCAGGATTCACGTCTTGGATGGGATCGCCAAAGCGATTCCATCCAAGACGATCCTGCTCCAGCCGCCAGGATTCGACGAACGCAGCTCGTCGAGCCGAAGCGGGCGCGGCTGCGCCCCCGCAGCGACGGCGAGGAAGGTGCGAGGCGCGATCGGCCCCGCTCGTCGTGCCCTGGTCTCAAGCGGCCAGGATGGCGTCGACTTCCTGAACCAGATCGCGCAGATGGAAGGGCTTCGACAGCACCCGGGCGCCTGGGTGCTGGCGCTGGCGGGCGCGCAAGGCGACGGCGGCGAAGCCGGTGATGAACATCACCTTCATCGCCGGCCGGACCTCGCCGGCGCGGCGGGCCAGTTCGACGCCGTCGATCCCCGGCATCACCACGTCGGCCAGCAGCAGATCGAACGCCTCGTCGTGCAGCCGCGTCAGCGCAGACATGCCATCGCCGACCTCCGCGACCTCGTGGCCGGCGCGCGCCAGGGCGCGGGCGAGAAAGGTGCGCATCGAGGGGTCGTCTTCGGCGAGCAGGATCTTGGCCATGCGGCGAAACCTAGCCCGATCGCCGCCGCGAGTCATCGCCCCACGGCGCCCGAGCCGAAGGCGTCCTCGCGATGCGTCGGCCAGGCGGCCCTGGGGCCGTGCCGCGCTGGCGAATTCCGTTGCGCTCGCCCCTCCGAGACCCGATTTTGCCTTGGAGAGCGCCGGCGCGCCGGGCATGCTCGCGGAACGTATGACGATGAGCGCTGCAGATCGAGACTTTCCGACCGCGCCGCAGACCCACGACGTGCTGCGGCCGGCGGTCCAGACCCTGCCGCTGGTGCTGGCCTCGCCGCACAGCGGGCGCGACTATCCGGCCGACTTCGTGGCCCGGGCGCGTCTGGATCCGCGTCAGCTCCGCCGCTCCGAGGACGCCTTCGTCGACGAGCTCTTCGCCGCCAGCGTGCAGCTCGGCGTGCCGCTGTTGCGCGCCCGCTTCCCGCGCGCCTTCGTCGACCCCAACCGCGAGCCCTTCGAGCTGGACCCGGCGATGTTCGTCGACCGCCTGCCGGACTACGCCAACACGCGCTCGCCCCGGGTCGCCGCAGGTCTCGGGACCATCGCCCGCGTGGTCGCCAACGGCGCCGAAATCTATCGCGAGAAGCTGACCGTGGCCGAGGCATTGCAACGCATCCGCACCTTCTACTGGCCCTATCACAAGGCGCTCAAGGAACTGGTCGACGACACCCTGGCCCGCTTCGGCGTGTGCTTGCTGCTCGACTGCCATTCCATGCCGTCGGGCGGGGCGGGAGCTGCGGCGGGCGACGACATGGCGGGCGAACTGACGACGCTTCCGACGGACGCGACGCGCGGCGGCGACCCGCGCCGGGTCGACGTGGTGCTGGGCGACTGCCACGGGACCGCGTGCAGCCCGGCCGTGGTCGAGCGCGCCACCGGGGTGCTTCAGGGACTGGGGTATCGGGTCGCGCGCAATCAGCCCTATTCGGGCGGATTCGTCACGCGACACTACGGCCGGCCCGACGAAGGCCTGCACGCTCTGCAGATCGAAATCAATCGCGCGCTCTACATGCACGAGGGTACCTTCGGGCGCGCCGGCGGCTTCGAGACGCTGGTTGCCGACATGGCGCGCCTCGTTGCCGCGCTCGGTCAGATCGAGCGGACGGCGCTGGCGCCGCGATGAGGGTGCCGGCAGCGCTGCGCCCCGCCACGGCGGACGATGCCGCAGCCATTACGAGGCTCTATGCCCAGCATGTGCGCACGGGCCGCGCCTCGTTCGAGTTGCAGCCGCCTGCCGCGGCCGAGATCGCGGGGCGCATCGCGGCGGTCCAAGCGGACGGTCTGCCCTACCTGGTGGCCGAGCGCGACGGCCGGCTCGCCGGTTTCGCTTACGCCGGCCCGTATCGCCCGCGCCCGGCCTACCGCTTCACCGTAGAGGACAGCGTCTACGTCGACCCGGCGCTGCAGGGGCGCGGCATCGGTCGTGCCCTTCTGTCGGCGGTGATCGCGGCGGCGACCGCGGCGGGACGGCGCCAGATGGTGGCGGTGATCGGCGACAGCGCCAATGCCGGCTCCATCGCGCTGCACCGCGTGCTCGGCTTCGAGCCGGCGGGCTGTCTGCGCGCGGTCGGTTGGAAGCACGAGACCTGGCTCGACACGGTCTTCATGCAGCGCCCGCTCGGCCCGGGCAGCGCGGAACCTCCGGCGGATTGAGGCGCATCGCCAAGCCACACGACTCGCCAAGCCGAACGAAAAAAAGGCCGTGGCGCGTGGCCACGGCCCAAGTTTAGGGAGGAAACGCCCTTAGAGACGTACGACACGGCGGCAGCGGACGGTGCCGCCCATGTCGCACTGCACAATTTGAGGTGCGCCTGCCGGCTTGGCAAGGAAAAAAGCTAGTCTATTGATCTATCAGGTATTCTTTTCCAAGAGCGTGGCATTTGGATAACACCGGACCGGATGTCAAATGCTGCGCTGCAGCAGACTGTCCAGAAAATCAGACACTTGGCGACGGCTGGCATGCGGATTGCTTCGTTCGGGCGGCGAGTCGTCCGCAGTCAGGGAGGCCCCTATGCCCTTCGGTGTCACAGTCTTCGGCCGCCGGCTGTCGTCCGCCCGAGCCGTGCTCGCCGTGGTCGCGCTCGTCCTGCTGCCGCTGCCGGTCGCCGCCAGCCCCGAGCCGACGCCGGCCCTCGGCGGCAAGCCGGGCGCCATCGCCGAGGCGCTGCCGGTCAGCGACTGGGAGCTGTGCCACCGCAACATCAAGGCGGCGGAGCAGCTTCTGGCGCTGCCGGCGCACCTGCTGACGGCCATCTCGCGCACGGAATCGGGCCGCTGGAGCCGTGAGCACCAGGCACATCTTGCCTGGCCCTGGACCGTCATGGCCGAGGGCAAGGGGCGCTATTTGCCGAGCAAGGCGGCCGCCGTTGCCGAGGTGCAGGCGCTCAAGGCAAAGGGGGTCGGCAACATTGACGTCGGTTGCATGCAGATCAACCTGCACTTCCATCCGGACGCCTTCGAATCGCTGGAGCAGGCCTTCGATCCCGCCTTCAACGTCGCCTATGCCGCCAGCTTCCTGTCCGAGCTGCGCGCCAGCCAGAACAGCTGGACCAAGGCGATCGGTCGCTACCACTCGGCCACGCCGCAGTTCGCCAACCGCTACCGCGCCAAGGTCTTCCGCTATTGGAACGAGGAAAAGCGCCTGGCCGCCCAGGCCGCGCGCGAGGCCCGCCGCGCCGCCCGGGAGGCGGCCGAGGCCGAGCGGGCCGGCGCAGCGGGGCAGGTCGGCGCAGCGAGGCAGGTCGGCGCAGCGGGGCAGGTCGGCGCAACGGGGCAGGCTGCCGAGGAGCCGGCCGCGGACGCACGCCTCGCCAGCCTGGCCGCAGAGGGCCCGGCCGGCGGCATCCGCTAGCTTTCCAGGGCGTCTTGGCCTAAACACCGGGCATGCGCCTGACCCTGCTCGGCACCGGATGTCCCGTCGTCTCGACCGAGCGCTACGGCCCGGCCACCCTGGTGGAGACCGAGACCGCGCGCGTGCTGGTCGACTGCGGATCCGGCGTCACCCAGCGGCTGCTCGCCGCCGGCTGCCCCGGACCCGACCTGGATCTGGTGCTGCTGACCCACCTGCATTCGGACCACTTGGTCGACCTCTTCCAACTCATCGTCTCGAGCTGGCACCAGGGCCGCGACCGGCCGCAGCGGGTCGTCGGACCGCGCGGCACCTGCGCCTATGTCAAGGGCCTGACGACGCTGTGGAAACCCGAGTTGGAGCAGCGCATTGCCCACGAGAAGCGCCCCTCGGCGGCGGCCCTTGAGGTCGAGGTCGTGGAGATCGCCGACGGCTGGAGCGCCGCGCTGGGCGACCTGGGCATCGCCGCCTTCGAGGTCGACCACCGGCCGGTCCGCCAGGCCTTCGGGTTTTCGTTCGAAAGCGTCGGCAAGCGCGCCGTCCTTTCCGGCGACACGCGCCCCTGCGCTGCCTTGGAGGCGGCCGCCCGGGACTGCGACCTGCTGGTCAACGAGGTCTTCGTCCACCGCGAGATGCCGGTGGTCCCAGGCGTGCGTTCGGCGGAGACGGTGGCCAACGTCGCCGGCTACCACACCCTGTCAAGCGCGGTCGGCAAGCTGGCCGCGCGCGCCGGCGCCCAGGCCCTGGCGCTGACCCACTTCGTGCCGCCGGCGGCCGAGCGCGACGCGCTGCTCGCCGAGGTCGCCGCCGACTTCGCCGGCCCGTTGATCCTGGGCGAGGATCTCATGCGCTTCGACCTGGCCGCCGGCACGGTCGCCTACGGCCAGGCGCGCTGGCGGTTGGGGCCGTGACGCGCGACTCCCTCCATGGCAGGCCAGGGCAGGCGTCGGCCTCCCGTAAAGGGCGAGCTCTCGCCGCGCTCGATACCACCGCCCTTGACCTGCCGCACCGCGCCCGTACATTCGCCGCTCACCCGTGCCGCGTGGCGCCGCTTGCAGGCCGGGAAGCCGGGCCCGTAGTTCAGCTGGTTAGAACGCGCCGCTCATAACGGTGTTGTCGCAGGTTCGAGTCCTGCCGGGCCCACCACATTCGGCGATGTCCAGCCCGGAGACATGGGTAACGGATCGTTCCTAAGACATGGGTGACACCCTCGTGCCGAATGGGGTGTCGATGGTTTGTAGGGTCCTCTGTTCGAGGTCGATGTAGCCCAGGTCGTAGTGCAGGAAGGAGACGAGCCAGATTCCCTCGTCGACTTCCTTGAGTCCCAGCCGCTGCCCGGCGAGCACGGTCGAGACGTTGATCTTCTTGCGGTGCATGCAGATGCGCCCGCAGGCGGTGACTAGGACGTCACGGTCGTGGAAGGGATAGACGATCTCGTCCAATCCGCGATAGAGCCTTGTGGAGGGGCGGTAGAGCTCTGCCGGCGTGCGCATGCCGAGCGCTTCGTGCGGCCGTTGGGCATTGAATTCGCGGACGAAATCGTCGAAGCGTGCCTGCTGCTGCAGGACATTGTGGCGTGCCGGCTTGGTGGTTTCCGTCTTGAGCGTGAGATGCATGCGCTCGTGGCGTCCGTTGCGCTGGGGCTTGCCGGGCGGGATGCGTTCGATCGCGATGCCCAGCCTGAGCCACCAGACCGACAGGCGCGAGAGATTGTAGAGCCCGTTGGGGCTGGCGAAGGGCAGGCCGTTGTCGCTGCGGATCGCCTGGGGCAGGCCGTGCGCGGAGAACAGGCGCTCGAAGGCCGCGAAGGCACCGGGCTCCTTGGTGCTCTCGAGGGCATCGCAGGCGAGGATGTAGCGCGAGGCCTGGTCGGTCACCGTCAAAGGGTAACAGTAGCGGCCGTTGCCGAGCTTGAACTCGCCCTTGAAATCGACGCACCACAGATCGTTGGGCGCGTGCGCGGCCGACAGCGGCGTTCCTTTGGCCGCGTTGCGGCGTTTGCGCGCGCGCTGGACCAGGCCGTGACGGTCGAGCACGGCGTGCACCGTGCTCTGCGCCGGGATCCGCACGTCGCCGGCCAGGCGCCGGATCAGCAACTCGCGGATCTTGCGCGCGCCCCAATGCGGTTTGTCGCGCTTGGTCGAAACGATCAGCGCCTCGACCGGCGCCGGTAGCTGGTTGGCGTAGCGCACCGGCCGCCGTGACCGGTCGCACAGGGCGTAGGCCCCCTCCTCGCGGTAGCGCGCATAGATCTTGTAGCCGGTCTTGCGGGAAATCCCGAACTCCCGACAGACGTCGCTCATCCGCTCGCCGTCGAGCAGGCGGGCAACGAAACGCAGACGCTCGTCCATAACCGAACTCTCTCTCCATGGCATCGACACCCCCCGCGCAAAGCGGAAAGTGTTACCCATGTGTCCGGTACGTTCCGTCACCTATGTCTCGGGTTGGGCACGATGCGCGTCGACGCCATGCCGACCCTCCGCGCCCCGCCGGGTCGGTTCGGGGTCGCCCTTCGACCCTCGGCCGCTTTCGTTTTCGGGCCGCCGGCACGGTGTTCGGCCGGCAGTTCTCCCGGTCAGGTGCCGCGCGCCGATCGCATGCGCCCGGTGCGCCTGCGACCGGCGCGCATTCGACCAACGTCGCATGGGCGCTCGCAGTCCGCGGCCCATATCATCGCCGGCATGGCGCAGGGCTTCTCGGGTGTCGCACGCCTTTGGCACGGGGCCGCGACCGCAGCGGTCGGCGGCCTGCTTTGCTTCGCGGCGGCTTCCGCTTCGGCGGAGCCGTTGAGCGAGCAGGCGTTGGCCGACCTCATCGTGCCGCCCTACTCGCTCGGCGAGCCAGTGAACGACAAGGGCGTGTGGACGCTGCTGAATTCCGGCGGCGCCGCGGCCGGCTACGTGTTCGAGACCGAACCGCTGGCGCCGCTCCCCGGATTCTCGGGTGCCCCGATCAATGCCCTGGTGACGCTCGATCTGGAAGGCCGCTTCCTCGATGTGCGCCTGATCGAGCACAACGAGCCGATTTTCGTTTCCGGCCTGGGGCAGGCCCCGTTCCACGCCTTCTTCGAGCAGTACCGCGGGCACTCGATCGCCTCGTCGCTGGTCGTCGGCACGCCCTACGGGAAGGCGGCAGGCGCCTCCTCCCTGGTTTATCTGGACGGCGTCACCAAGGCGACCGCGAGCGTGCGGGTCGCGCACGAGAGCATCCTCGCGGCGACGCGCGCGGTGGCGCGCGAGAAGATGGCCGGACTGGTGGCCGCTGGCCCGCCGGCCTACCCCAACCCCGACCACCGCGAGGACCTCACCTGGCAAGACCTGGTCGAGCAGGGCCTCGCCACCCGCAAGACCGTCAGCAATGCCGAGATCCAGGCCGCCTTCGCCGACACGATCTGGGAGGACGACGACCCCGCGGCGCTGGAGGATCCGGAGGCGCCATATCTGGATCTCTGGGTCGTCGACGTCGGACCGCAGTCGATCGCCCGCGCCGTCCTGGCCGACGACAGCTTGGCGGAGCTGCAGGCCTTCCTGACGATCTCCGGCGACGACGAGCCGATCCTCGTGATCGAGGCGGCCCGGCACGGCCTGGTGTCCGAGGACTTCGTGCGCAACACCAGCCCCGATTGGTTGTCCGTGGAGCAGGACGGGCTGCCGATCGCGCTGCGCGACGCGGATCTCTTCGTCGAGACGCTCCCAGGCGTGCCGGGCGGGACGGCGATGATCCTGCGCATCGACCGGCGCCTCGGCTTCGATCCAACCCGCCCGTGGGACCTCAACCTGCTGGCGGTGCGCGAGCACGGCACCTTCCAGCCGCGGATCGGCACGGTGACGTTGACGGCGACGCACCAGACCGACGCGCGCTTCTTCGTGCGGCCCGAGGCCGTCAAGCCGCTCGACCCGAAGCTGGAGGCCGTGCGCAACCGGGCGCTCGACCTGGCCGGCCTGGGCGTGTTGATGAGCGGGCTGGTCGGCGTGCTGCTGTTCGGCCAGAGCCGGCTTGCCGGTTCCTGCCATTTCACGCCGCTGCGGCTGGGCTTCCTGGCCGTCATGCTCGGCTTCGTGGGCTGGTGGGGGCAGGGGCAGCTCTCGGTCGTCACGGTGCTGGGCGTGGTGCGGACCCTCAGCGAGGGCGGCAGCCTCGACTTCCTGTTCTACGATCCCTTCTCGCTGGCCATCTGGGCCGTGGTCCTGCTCAGCTTCGTGCTCTGGGGGCGGGGCTTCTTCTGCGGCTGGATGTGCCCCTTCGGCGCCTTGCAGGAGTTCGCCCATCGCCTCGGCCGCTGGCTGCGCCTGCCGGAGGTCGAGCCGGGCGCCCTTTGGGACCGCAGGCTGAAGGGGCTGAAGTACGTGCTGCTCGCCGGCCTCGTCGCCGTCGTCTTCCTGGCGCCGGACCAGGTCGATCTCGCGGCCGAGGTCGAACCGTTCAAGACCGCGATCAGCGTGTTCTTCTTGCGCGAGTGGTACTACGTCGCCTATGCCGCGCTATGGCTGCTGCTGGGGATGGTGCTGTTCAAGGGCTTCTGCCGCTACGTCTGTCCGCTCGGGGCGGTGATGGCGATCGGCGGCTTGCTGCGCGGCCGGGACTGGATCGAGCGCCGGCAGGAGTGCGGCTCGCCGTGCCAGCTCTGCCGGGTGAAGTGCCGCTACGGCGCGATCGAGCCGAGCGGCAAGATCGCCTATTCGGAGTGCTTCCAGTGCCTGGACTGCGTCGCCATCCATGACGACCCGACGCGCTGCGTCCCCCTGGTCCTGGCGGCGCAGCCGACGAAGAGGGCGCTGCGATGAGGCCGGTCTCACGGCGCAGGTTCCTCAGCATTGCGGCGGTGGCGGCCGGTGCCGGGCCGCTTGCCGCGCTCAGCGGATCGGCGACGACCGCGCCGGTGACTCGGTGGCGCGGGCGGGCCCTCGGCGCCTATGCCGAGATCACGCTGCGCGGCGGATCCGAAGCCGCGGCCGGGCGTGCCGTCGGGGCTGCCGTGCGCGCGCTGCGGCGGATGGAGGCGCTGTTTAGCCTCTACGACCCGAGCTCGGCGCTGACTCGTCTCAACCGAACCGGTCGGCTCGACCATCCGGCCCCCGAGTTCGTCGATCTGCTCCGGCTGTGCGACCGCGTGCACGGCGCCACCGGCGGCGCCTTCGACCCCAGCGTTCAGCCGGTCTGGGCCTTGCTGGCTGGGCAAGGCGGGGGGTACGCGCCCGCCGACCTGGCGGCCGCCCAGTCCCTGGTCGACTGGCCGGCGGTCGCTTTCGATCCGGCGCGCGTCAGCTTCGGGCGGCCGGGCATGGCGCTGACCTTCAACGGCGTGGCCCAGGGCTATGCCACCGACCAGGTCGCGCGCGCCCTCGCCCTCGAGGGTTTCGCCGACACCCTGGTGAACATCGGGGAGTTCCGGGCCGGCCAGGGCGCGTGGCGGGTGGCCGTGGCCGACCCCGTGGCGGGGATCGTCGAGACGCGGCAGATCGCACGCACCGCGATCGCGACCTCAAGCCCGCCGGCCCTCACGCTCGGACGAGCCGCGGCGGCATCGGGCTCCGGGATGCCCGCCCCCGCGCATATCCTCGACCCCAAGGCGCCCTTGCGTCCGGCGGTCTGGTCGACCGTCAGCGTGGAGGCGCGCAGCGCCGCCGAGGCCGACGCCTTTTCGACCGGCTTCGCTGTGCTCGGCATGGCTGACGTGCGGCGCAGCCTGCATCGCACCCCGGCGCTGCGGCGCGTGCTGCTGGTCGAGGGGACGGGGCGCCGGACGACGCTCATGGTGTCCTGACGCACGAGGGACGCTGCCGGAGACACTGCCGGGCACGCTGCTACACCTTGGCCCGAAGCGACCCCTGATCCGCCTGGCCGTTCGACGCCGGCGGGCGGGCGCATCACCACTTCGGCGGCGTATAGCTCAGCCCATGCTCCGCGAAGATCCGCGCCAGGCGCCCGTCCTCGACGGCGGCGCGGATGGCGTCGTCGACGGCGTAGGCGAGCGGGCGATAGCGGTGATGGACGGCCACGCCGAGCGTCCATTCGCCGCGCCCGAAGCCGGGCAGGGGCGGGGTGTGGATGGCGATCGCCTCGGTCTTGCCGAACTCCAGTTGGGACAGCGGACCCATCGCCGCCTTGACTTCGCCGGCGGCCAGGGCCTGCATCGCGGCGGCGACGCTCGGGAAGCGCCGGATGTTGGCGCGCAGTTGCCCGCCGGCGAGGGAGGAAAGATAGAAGTCGGCGATCGTGTCGTTCTCGACCGCAACCGTATCGAAGCGGAAGTAGGCGGGGACGGGACCGCCGTCCGGGTAGGCGTCCAAGCGGTAGGCGATGGCGATCTGCTCGTTGTAGTAGTGGCCGGTGAGCACGACCTGTTCGTTCCGGCAGGCGAGGTCGCTGTTGTAGGGGATGTGCAGCATCACGTTGCTGACCCGCCCGCCAACAAGCGGACCCCGCCAGACCTGGTTGCGCAGGTCGCCGTCGACGTTCTCGGCGGCGCCGACCAGTCGGAACCGCGCCGCGACGCCCAGGTCCTCGGCGATCAGGCGCCCGAGCGCGACGTCGACGCCGGCCGGCCCGTCGTCGGCCATCCAGGAAAAGGGCTGGAAGTCCTCGTAGAGCGCGAACTCGATGTAGCCGCGCTCGCGGATCCGGTCGAGATCCTGTCCGACGATGTCGCGGCCGACGTTCTGGGGCTTGGGTCCGGGCACGTAGTCGGCGCACCTGGCCAGTGCCGCTCCACTGGCTGTCGCCAGCCCCAGAGCGACCGCCAAGCCGGCAGCGATCAGGAGGCCGGCAAACGAACCGGCAGGTCCCAGGGACCGTTTGAGAATGGGCTTGGAGGCCCATTCTCGGCACTGTTCCGTCCGGCGCTTCGCGCCCGCAGTTCCACTGCGCCCCCACCCGGCCACCCATGCAGGATACTGTCGTCGGGTGGCCGGGTGGGGGCGCGGGACGGAACAGAGCAGTCTCAAACGGTCTCTCAGGGCCATCCGCTCACCTCGCCAAGAGCGCCATCGACAGTATCGGCGCCATCGACACTATCACTGTGCGGCGGAATCACTGTGCGGCGGACAGGCCGACCGTGAGGGTTTCCGCCGCCCGCTTCATGCTTTCGGGCGAATCGCCGAGTTCGCGGGCCGCCTTGGCGGCGATGCTGTCGGCGATCGGCGCGCCGGATGCGGTCTCCACCTGTTCGGCGATGGCCGCGAGCTCCGCCTGCACGGCGGCAATGCCGTCCGCGTCTGCGGCAGTGCCATTCGACCATTCCGCCAACTGGTCGCGGATCTGCTTCAGGCGATCGTTGTGCGCATCGAGCGCGCCCTCGTCGGGACGGGTCTCCACGTAGGTGCGGATCGCCCAGGCGGCCTTCTGGTCCAGCAGATCACCGAAGCCCGGCATCTTCGTGACGCCGTTCTGCGTATAGCCGTGGACGAAGCGCTCCACGTACCACTCGTCGCCGTAGTCGCTCGCTTCCAGGTAGCGCAGATCGGGCGCCAGGCCGCCCGAGACGGCGCCCAGGCCGTGGCAGCGCGCGCAGTTCTGGTTGTAGCCGGAGGCGCCGATTTCGATGGCCGCCAACCAGACCTCCTTCTCCGCGTTGCGGTACGGGTTCTCGGGCAGCCATTCTTCGCCGAGGTCCGGCAGTGCCTCGGTGTTGACGGGTTGCGGTGTCACTTCGCCATGCGCATAGACGACCGAGACGAAGGCGACCGCGCCGACGAGCCCGAGGGCGGGGCGGCGGAACAGGGTTGCCGTCAAAGACATGGGAAGGATCCTCCGGTCCACGAAATCGAGACCGGCATGTATCATGGCCTCCCACCGGCGCGGTATTCGACTTTCGACCCATAGCGCGCCGTTCCAGTTCCGACCATGGTCGAGTACCGCCGCCGCTTGGGGCGGCTTATGCTCACACAGCAAGGTCCTGGAGCACCCCCATGCGCTCTGCGCTGCTCGTCGCGCTGACTCTCGCTACGGTTTTGTCCGCCGCCGCCCGCGCCGAAGTGGCCGTCACCATCGCCTATCTGGAACAGCAGGTCGAGCGGCCGCCGACGCTGTCCAACCTGGAGCCGGTGCCCGAGGATCTCGGGCTGGCCGGCGCCGCCCTCGGCGTGGAGGACAACGCGACGACCGGACGCTTCCTCGGCCAGAGCTACGCCTTGGAGGTGCAGGTGGTGCCGCCGGGCGGCGACTGGCGCGCGGCAGCGCTGCGCGCCCGCGCGGCCAGCGATGTCCTGGTCGTGAACGCCCCGCAGGACGCCCTGCTGGCGCTGGCGGACATGCCGGAGTTCGCGGATGCCTTGCTGTTCAACGCCGTCGCCCAGGACGACGCGCTGCGCGACGCAGACTGCCGGGCCAACGTCCTGCACACGATCCCCAGCTACGCGATGCGGGCCGACGCGCTGGCGCAGTTCCTCGGCAAGCGGCGCTGGGACGAGTGGGCCCTGGTGGTCGGCACGCAGCCGTCTGACGAGGCCTTCGCCGCAGCCCTGCGCCGGTCTGCCGCGAAGTTCCGCCTCGAAATCGTCGACGAGCGGGTCTGGGCGTACGATGCGGATATCCGCCGCAACGCGACCCAGGAGGTGCCGCTCTACACACAGGATCTGGACGACCACGACGTGCTGGTGGTGGCCGACGAGCTGGGCGATTTCGGCAGATACTTCCTCTACAACACCTGGGAGCCGCGGCTGATCGCCGGCTCCGAAGGGCTCGTGCCGCGCGCCTGGTCGCCGGTGGTCGAGCAGTGGGGGGCGGCCCAGCTTCAGAACCGCTTCGTCGCGATGGCGGGGCGGCCGATGCGCTCGGAAGACTATGCGGCCTGGGCGGCCGCGCGCACGGTGGGCGAAGCCGTGACGCGGACCGGCAAGGCCGATGCGGCCTCGCTGCGCGCCTACATCCTGTCCGATCGCTTCGAGCTGGCCGGCCAGAAGGGCCGCGCCATGAGCTATCGGCCCTGGAACGGTCAACTGCGCCAGCCGATCCCGCTGGTGCATCCGCGCGCTGTGAGCGCCCTGGCACCGATCGAGGGCTACCTGCACGAGCGCAGCGAACTGGACACCCTCGGCCTCGATGCGCCGGAAAGCGGATGCGACCGTTTCTAGATCGGCGAGGACGGACACGAGGACGGACACAAGGAGAGATCAAGGGCATGCGCGCACACGGCGTTGGACTTATCGCCGCCACGGCCTTGCTTTGCGGCGCCGGGGCCGCGGCGGCGGATGGCGGGGAAATCTGGGTGACCAACGAGAAGGACGACACGATCAGCGTCATCGACGTGGACACGCTGGAGGTCGTGCGCACCATCCCGACCGGCGAGCGTCCCCGCGGCATTACCTTCTCCAAGGACTTCAGCCGCGTCTACATCTGCGCCTCGGACAGCGATTCGGTGCAGGTGATGGACCCGGAGACGGGCGAGATCCTGCACAACCTGCCCTCCGGCGAGGATCCGGAGCAGTTCGTCCTGCACCCCGACAACCGCCGCCTCTACATCGCCAACGAGGACGATGCGATCACCACCGTGGTCGACACCGAGACCCGGCAGGTGATCGCCCAGATCGACGTCGGGATCGAACCGGAGGGCATGGCGGTCTCGCCGGACGGCAAGATCGCCATCACCACCTCCGAGACCACGAACATGGCGCACTGGATCGATACGGAGACCGAGCAGCTCTTCGCCAACACGCTGGTCGATGCGCGGCCGCGTCACGCCGAGTTCATAAAGGACGGCACCGAGCTCTGGGTCAGTTCGGAGATCGGCGGGACCATCACGGTCTTCAACGTGGCGGACCAGACGGAGATCGCCAAGATCGGTTTCGAAGTGCAGGGCGTGCATCGTGACCGCGTGCAGCCGGTCGGCTTCGAGTTCACGGCCGACGAGGCGCGTGCCTTCGTGGCGCTGGGCCCGTCAAACCATGTCGCCGTCGTCAATGCCGAGACCTACGAGGTGGAAAAGTATCTGCTCGTCGGGCGCCGGGTCTGGCACATGGCCTTCTCGCCCGACCGTTCGCTGCTCTTCACGACCAACGGCGTGTCGGGCGACGTCACGGTGATCGACGTGGCGGCGCTGGAGCCGATCAAGACGATCAAGGTCGGACGGTTCCCTTGGGGCGCCGACGCGCGGCCCTGAAGCGCCCGCCACGTGCCGGACGAGTCGGTGGGGGCGAAAATCGCAATCGGAAAAAGGGAGGAGACCATGGTGACCATCGGAAGATCGCGCCTTGCCGCGCTGAGCCTGGGTGCATTGCTGGGCCTGAGCCTGGGTTTGGGGGCCTCGAGCGCCGCGGCGCACGAGCTCGGCTTCGCCGGCCTGCTGTCGAAGGGCAACATCGGGGAAATGCCGGGACTGACCCTGTCGTCGGGCGTGCCCATCGCCGAGGGCCCGATCACGCTGGAATCGGGGCGCTACTACGAGATGGAGATCGAAGCCGACGGCTCGGCGGAGCTGGCGCTGGTCGGCCCGGAGTTCTTCCGCGCGATCTGGATCGACGAAATCGTGATCAACGGCCTGGAGGTACGGCCGCTCGGGCTGGACAGCGTCGAGTTCGACGAGGCGGGCACGATGGAGATCGGCTTCGTGGCCATCAAGCCGGGGCGGTATAGTCTGCGCCTGCCGGGGTCTACCGGCGAATCCCAGCGGGTCGACATCACCATCAAGTGACAGCGTCGAATGTGGTAGAGGAGACGACCCTGGGGATCACGACGAGAGCGATGTATCCGTGAGGCCCGTGCCATGACCGAAGCGCCGCCGGTTGGCCTGGCGGTTACCGACGTCTCCTACAGCTACGGGCCGAAAATGGCGCTCGACGGTGTCGGCTTCGCTGTCGCGCGGGGCGAGTTCTGCGCCTTGCTCGGACCGAACGGGGCGGGCAAGTCGACCCTCTTCGCGCTGCTGACCCGCCTTTTCGTGACCGACCGGGGTCGGATCGAGGTTGCGGGCTTCGACATGCGCCGGCATCCGCGGGCGGCGCTGGCGCGCATCGGCGTGGTGTTTCAGCAGCCGACGCTCGACCTCGACCTCTCGATCCGGCGCAATCTCCTGTATTTCGCCGCCCTGCACGGCATCGGCCGCCGCGAGGCGGACGGCCGCATCGAGGCGGCCCTGGAGCGGCTGGACATGCGCGAACGGGCCGACGAGCGGGCGCGCGACCTGAACGGCGGACACCGCCGCCGGATGGAAATCGCTCGGGCGATCCTGCACTCGCCCGATGTCCTGCTGCTCGACGAGCCGACGGTCGGCCTGGATGCCGCCAGCCGCCAGGCGATCACCCGGCATGTCCATGCGCTATGCGCCGACCAGGGCATCACCGTGCTGTGGGCCACCCACCTGGTCGACGAGGTCTGGCCGGACGATGCGCTCATCATCCTGCATCGCGGCAAGGTGCTGGCGCGCGGCGCGGCCGGCGAGATCGCCGGAGCCCTGCCGCTGGCCGAGCGGTTTCTCGCGCTGACCGACGGGATGGGCGAGGCCGGGGCATGAGGGCCTACCTGACCTGCGCCTGGGCGATCGTGCTGCGCGAGACGCTGCGCTTCGTCAATCAGCGCGGGCGCTTCATCGCCGCCCTGGTGCGCCCGCTGGTGTGGCTGGTGGTCTTCGCCGCCGGGTTCCGCGCGGCGCTCGGGCTGTCGATCACGCCGCCCTACGAGACCTACATCACCTACGAGGTCTACATCGTCCCGGGGCTGTGCGGGATGGTGCAGCTCTTCAACGGCATGCAGAGTTCGCTCAGCCTGGTCTACGACCGCGAGATGGGGTCGATGCGGCTGCTGCTGACCAGCCCGATGCCGCGCTGGTGGCTGCTGTTCAGCAAGCTGCTGGCCGGCACGGTGATCTCCATCCTGCAGGTCTATGCCTTCCTCGTCCTGGCCGGCATGCTCGTCGGGGTCGTCATGCCGGTCGAGGGCTACCTGCTGGCGCTGCCCGTGCTGATGGTGACCGGGCTGATGCTCGGCGCGCTGGGCCTGGCCTTGTCCTCGCTGATCAAGCAGCTCGAGAACTTCGCCGGCGTCATGAACTTCGTCATCTTCCCCATGTTCTTCCTGTCCTCGGCGCTCTATCCGCTCTGGAAGATGGCCGAGAGCTCGGAGTTGCTGCGCGACATCTGCGCGCTCAACCCCTTCACCCATGCCGTCGAGCTGATCCGCTTCGCGCTGTACGGTTCGCTCAACCCGACGGCGCTGGGGTGGGTCGTTCTGGCGCTGGCGCTGTTCGCCGGACTGGCGCTGTGGGGCTACGACCCGGCCCGTGGCATGGTGCGCCGCCGGGCCTGAGGTGCCGTTCGGGAACGCTCTGGTACTGCGCGGCAAATGGGCCGCGCGGCCCTTTTTCGAACGAACGCCGCGCCGAAGGGCCTCGCGCCGCACCCTCCGCCCTGGTACGATTTTCCATAAAGCCGACCTGGAGAACAGCCATGCGCCTTCTACTGCCGCTCTGTCTCGCGCTGCTGCTGCCGGCGACCGCGACCGCCGACGAATACGGCACGCTGAATCCGGAGGAGATGTCCTTCAACAGCGTGATGGAGAAGGTGGCGCGCGGCGAGGTGGACATGGTGACCTGCTCGCACGGCTATCACATCACGAAGGCCGGACGGCACGTCCCCGCCCGCCGACTCCTGGAGCAGTGCGCGGAGGCCGGCTACACCGGGGCGATGACCTGGATGGCGCAACTGACGAACAACGGCCTCGGCGGCCCGGAGGATCCGGCGGCCGCGGCGGCTTGGGACAAGCGCGCGGCCGAGGCCGGCGACCCGATCGGCCAGTTCAACTACGGGCTCGATCTTCTGCGCGGCCACGGCGTGCCGCGCGACGAGGCGCTTGGTCGCCGCTACATCGACCAGGCCGCAGAGGCGGGCCTGCCGGTCGCGCGCAGCCTGCAGGGCGAGGGGTACGATCCTGCCGCGGCGACCCCCGATGCGGACGACTGGAAGTATCAGCGCCTGTTCTGAGCGTCCGGCCCGAGGCGAGCTCGGCATGCTTCGCGCGCTGGCTTTGTGCCCGCCAGGCGACTCCTCGGCCTCGTGGACCGCGCGGTGCCGTACGACCAAGGTTCAATACTCAGATCGGCGACACCCGAGGATAATGCCCTGACGACGGGTAAGGCCGCTCGCGGACAGCACGTGAAGACGGCAGCACGTCAAGACGGCCGAACCAAGGGAGGTCATCCATGAAGCGTTTCATCTCCGCGCTCGGTGCCGGTCTGTTGGTCTCGGGGCTCGCCACGGGGGGCGCCGACGCACAGGTCACCGAAGCCGATCTGCGAGACGATCAGACCGTCACGACGCAAGTCGTCACCAACGGCATGGGACGTCACCAGCAGCGCTACAGCCCGTTGGACATGATCAACACGGAGAACGTCGGGCGGCTGGTGCCGGCCTGGGCCTTCTCGCTCGGCGGCGAGAAGCAGCGCGGTCAGGAGACCCAGCCGCTGGTTTACGACGGCGTCATGTACATCACCGGGTCCTACTCTCGCCTCTACGCCATCGACGTGAAGACCGGCGAGGAGATCTGGCAGTACGACGCCCGCCTTCCCGAGGGCATCCTGCCCTGTTGCGACGTCGTCAACCGCGGGGCGGCGATCTACGGCGACATGATCTACTTCGGCACGCTCGACGCGCGTATCGTCGCGCTCGACCGGAAGACCGGCGACGTCGTCTGGCGCAAGAAGATCGCCGACTACAAGGCCGGCTACAGCTACACGGCGGCGCCCGTGATCGTGAACGGCCTGATCGTCACCGGCGTGTCCGGTGGCGAATTCGGCATCGTCGGCGAGGTCCAGGCGCGCGACGCCGAAACCGGCGAAATGGTCTGGACCCGTCCCGTCATCGAGGGCCACGTCGGCACCTTCAAGGGCGAGCCCTCGACGATGACCGGGACGCTGAACGCGACCTGGCCGGGTGACATGTGGAAGACCGGCGGCGGCGCTACCTGGCTCGGCGGCACCTACGACATCGACACGGACACCCTGGTGTTCGGCACCGGCAACCCCGCCCCCTGGAACAGCCACCTGCGCAACGCCGGCGAGCCGGTGCCCGACAATGCCGGCGACAACCTCTACGCCGCCTCGCGCCTCGGCATCGACCCGGCGAACGGCGAGATCAAGTGGCACTTCCAGACCACCCCGCGCGAGGGCTGGGACTTCGACGGCGTGAACGAAGTGATTCCCTTCGTCGACGCCAACGGCGACCGGCGCTACGCCACCGCCGACCGCAACGGCTTCTTCTACGTTCTGAACCGCGAGGACGGCGCCTTCGTCGCCGCCTATCCCTTCGTCGAGCAGATCAATTGGGCTTCCGGCATCGACGAGACCGGCCGGCCGCAGTTCGTCGAGGAGAACCGTCCGGGCGACCCGGCCGCATCGACCGACGGCCAGAAGGGCGAGACGGTCTTCGCTGTGCCGTCCTTCCTGGGCGGCAAGAACTGGCAGCCGATGGCCTACAGCCAGAAGACGGGTCTGTTCTACGTCCCCTCCAACGAGTGGGGCATGGACATCTGGAACGAGCCGGTCACCTACAAGAAGGGGGCCGCCTACCTCGGCTCGGGCTTCACCATCAAGCCGCTGTTCGAGGACTACATCGGCTCGCTCAAGGCGATCGATCCGCTGACCGGCGAGGTGAAGTGGGAGTACAAGAACAATGCGCCGCTGTGGGGCGGCGTCATGACGACCGCCGGCGGCCTGGTGTTCACCGGCACTCCGGAAGGCCACTTCAAGGCCTTCGACGACGAGACCGGCGAGGAACTCTGGTCCTTCCAGACCGGCTCCGGCATCGTCGGCCAGCCGATCACCTGGGAGATGGACGGCGAGCAGTACGTTGCGGTCATCTCCGGCTGGGGCGGCGCCGTGCCGCTGTGGGGCGGCGAAGTCGCCAAGAAGGTCAACTACCTGAACCAGGGCGGCCTGCTCTGGACCTTCAAGATCCCGTCCCAACTCAGCGCAGCGAACTGAGGGTCGCGAGCATCCCGAGGTGTTGCGAGGGCGCGTCCATCGGGGCGCGCCCTTTCTCCTGCGGCGCGTTCCGCATTGCCAATTGGTCCAATTCCTGTGGGGACATTCGATTGCTATGCTGACAATTCTGGACCAAGCCTGCCGGGGGTCTGCCGGGCCATGACCGACACCATCGTTGCCCCAAAGGTGAAGCTGGCGGCTGCGCTGATCGTCGACGACCACCCGCTCTTCTGCGAGGCGCTGTCGCTGACGCTGCGGTCCGTCGTCGATGTGGACGCGATCCAGACGGCGGACCGGCTGGACGCGGCCCTGGCGCTCCTGGAAAGCGGCTTCAAGCCGGAAGCGGTTCTGCTCGACCTCAGCCTGCCCGACGTGCAGGGGCTGGACGGGCTGATCCGGCTGAAGCGCAAGTTGGGCGCAATCCCCGTCATCGTCGTCTCGTCCCTGGCCGATCCGCGAATCGTCGCCTCGGCGATTCAGGCGGGTGCATCCGGGTTCGTCCCGAAACACAGCCAGCGCGATGTCTTTCGGCGGGCGTTTGCCGAGATCTGGCGGGGCCAGGTGTTTCTGCCGGACGGCAACATCCCGCTGGCCGGCGCAGCCGAGGCCGCCTCAACCGACGACGAACTGTTGCGGCGGCTGTCCGAGCTGACCGTGCAGCAATCCAAGATTCTGCAGCTGGTCTGCCAGGGCAAGTTGAACAAGCAGATCGCCTACGAGCTGAGCATCGCCGAGACGACGGTGAAGGCGCACATTACGGCGATCCTGCGCAAGCTCGGCGTGCAGAGCCGCACGCAGGCGGTGCTGATGGCACAGAACGCGCGCTTCGAAAAAATCCTGTACGACGCGGCTGGCCTCGACTAACCTAGAAGTAGTCAAAAAACATAACGTACAGTAGTTTGGGAGGAAAATGGACGCGTGTCTTCTGGCCCCGGCCAAAGACCGCGTTTCCGGTTGCCGAGCGATCCGCCAAGCCCAGGCATCCGTCGAAGATCTTGGCAGTGCATTTGCTTGCCTGGCTGAGCAGATCGGTCCGGAAGCGCTCGGTCTCTTGGTCCTGTTCGTGTCGCCGTCGGCCGACCGCGAGACCGTGGCAAGCTTGAGTGCCGCGACCTTCCCGGACACGCCCGTGATCGGCTGCACGACCGCCGGGGAAATCGCCAGCGGCGGCTACACCGACGAGCACATCGTCGCCGTCGGCTTCTCGGCCGCGAACTTTGCGATCTCCACGCTCTTCGTCGATCGTCTGGACCGCTTCGACCGGCACGCCTTGGCCAGCGGCGCTGCGGACCTTCGCGGCCGCTTGGTGCGCAGCGCACCGGACTGGGGCAACGAATTCGCACTGTTGCTCGTCGACGGTCTGTCCTTGTTGGAGGACCGTCTGGTCGCGACCCTGAGCCCGGCGCTCGGCGGCATGCCGCTGTTCGGCGGCTCGGCCGGTGACCGGCTGGACTTCGCCAAGACCTTCGTCCTGCACGGCGGCGCCTTTCACGAGAACGCCGCGGTTCTGGCCCTGGTCCGCTCGCGCTGTCGCGTCGAGGTATTCGGTTTCGACCACCTGGAGCCGACCGACGCGAAGATGGTCGTGACCGAGGCCGATCCCGGCCAGCGCGTCGTGCGCGAGATCAACGCCGAACCGGCGGCGCGCGAGTATGCCCGCATCGTCGGCATCGATCCCGGCCAGCTGTCGCCCTTCGTGTTCGCTGCGCATCCGGTCGTCGTCAAACTCGGGGGCCGGCATCACGTGCGGGCCATCCAGCAGGTGCTGCCGAACGGCGATCTCAGGTTCTTCTCGGCGATCGACGAGGGGCTGGTGCTGACCGTGGCCAGGCCGCGCGATATGGTCGAGCATCTCGAATCGGCGCTGGCATCCTTGTGTGCGTTGGAAACGCCGGAGGCGATCATCGCGTTCGATTGCGTGCTGCGGCGGATCGAGGCCGAGCATACCCAGAAGGTGCATGCGCTGTCGAAGCTGCTGGCCGGCTACAAGGTCACGGGTTTCAGCACCTACGGGGAGCAGATGAACTCGGTGCACGTCAATCAGACGATGACAGGCGTCGCCATCTATGCGCCGCGGGCCCGGTCGGCGCGATGAGCGGCCTGTTCGTCGATCCCGAGGACACCGTCGACCGGCAGAACGAGAAGTTGCTGAAGGTCGTTTCGGCGCTGATGCGGCGCGTGGAGCAGGCCGGCGACGAGCGTGGCGAGGACTACGCGTACTTCCAGCGCGCGCTGATGCTGGAGGAGCAGGTCCGCGAGCGCACCAGGGACCTGGAGCAGACGCTCGACCTGCTGAACCAGTCGAACGCGCGCCTGTCCGAGGCGAGCGAGGCGGCCCAGCGCGCCCGCGCCGATCTGTTCAACGCCCTGGAGGCGGTGCAGGAAGGTTTCGCCCTCTTCAACGCCGACGACGTGTTGGTGATGTGCAACAGCCGCTTCGGCATGCACATGCCGGACATCAAGGAACAATTGCGCCCGGGACTGACCTTCCAGCAGTACGTGCATCTCGTGAGCCAGAGCCGGCACTTGTCGCTGAGCGACGGCGAGACGCGCGAGACCTGGGCGGCGAAGCGCCGGCAGAACCACAAGGACCACCACGTCAACTTCAACGTCCGCATCGACGAGGCGAGCTGGGTTCAGGTCAGCGAGCACAGGACGCCGTCGCAAGGCACGGCGATCCTGCAGACCGACGTTACCGACATGGTCCGTTTGGAGCGCCGGGAGCGCGAGCGCCTGCTCGACGACCAGGCACGACTCATCAGGGCGACGCTGGAGCACATCAATCAAGGCATCTGCATCTTCGACAGCCGCCACCGCCTGGTCTGGTGGAACCAGCGTCTCGAGCAGCTCCTGCATCCGCCGATCGAGGCCCTGCAGGTCGGGCGCAGCTTCGGGCGCCTCTACCGCTACCTGGCCGACACATTGGGATTCCGCGGCGGCGGTTCGGCGGCGACGCTGCAGGATTGGGTGGAGGGGGCAGCCGGCCGGTCGCCGCTCGCGCTGGAGGCACTGGCCGGCGAACAGACCCATCTCGCGGTCTTCGCCCAGGAGATGCCGGACACGGGCTTCGTGATCAGCTTCACGGACGTGACCGCCGAACGCGCCGCAGTTCGCGCGGTCTATGCGGCAAACGAGTCGTTGGAACGGCGCGTACTCGAGCGGACCCTCGCCTTGGAGGACGCGCTCGACGAGGCGGAGCGGGCCAACGCCTCGAAATCGCGCTTCGTGGCCGCGGCCAGTCACGATCTGCTGCAGCCGCTTTCGGCGGCCAAGCTGTTCCTGGCATCCCTGAACGGCATGGAGATCGGCGATCACGCCGGGCAGGTGGTGCAGCGGACCCAGAGCGCGCTCAACAGTGTCGAATCGATCCTGGCGGCGCTGCTCGACATCTCGAAGCTCGACTCCGGCCAGGCGGCGGTCGCCGTCTCCTCCGTGCGGATGGATCAACTGCTCTGTCCCCTGTTCGACGAGTTCGAGCCGCTCGCCCGCCAGAAAGGGCTGGAGTTGCGGATCGTCCCGTCCGGTCTGTTCGTCGAAAGCGATCCCGCCTACCTCCGGCGCATTCTTCAGAACCTCATCGTCAACGCGATCCGCTACACCTCGAGCGGGAAGGTGCTGGTCGGCACCCGGCGCCAAGCCAAGGCACTGCGGATCGAGGTCTGGGATACCGGCCCCGGGATTTCGGCCGAGGACCAGGACATCGTCTTCAAGGAATTCCAGCGTCTCAGCGGCGCCCGAGGTATGTGCGATGGCGTCGGCCTCGGCCTCGCCATTGTCGAGCGGGCTTGCGCGCTGCTCGGCCATCCCCTCAGCCTGGACTCGGAGCAGGGGCGGGGCACGGGTTTCTTCGTCACCGTGCCGATCAGCCGGGACCAGGATCCGCACGCCGCAGTGGCGACCAACGAGCCGAGCCGCGGCGAGGAGCCGGTCGACCTGCTGGCGCTGGTCGTCGAGGACGACCCGACGTTGCGGCGGGCCCTGACGACCCTGTTGGAAAGCTGGGGCGTCAGCGTCTTCGACGTGGCCGGGCACGCCGAGGCGCTCTCGCTGATCGCGGCCATCGAGGCCGTGCCGGACATCCTGCTCGTCGACTATCAGCTCGCGGACGAGACGAGCGGTCTCGATACGATCGCTGCCCTGCGCGAGACGCATCGATATCTGCCGGCGATCCTGATCACCGCCGACCGCACGCCCGACCTGCGCAGTCGCTGTCGCGAGCAAGGCGTCGGGTTCATGAACAAGCCGATCGAACCCGTGGCGTTGCGCGAGATGCTGTTCTGTCTGAACCGCATGCGCGCCTGACCGCTCGCCGCTCGCACGGCACTCATGAGTGTCCGAAGAAAGCAGTGCGCAGCGTGCCAATCCCGCAGCCGGAGACCACGACCGATAGACGATGCGCGATAGACGATGCACGACACCGGCCGGTTCGCAGTGTCCTCGCCCGGCCGCGCTGCAAGCGCCGCTTCTCCGAACACGCCCGCCGCCCCAATCCTCGCGTAGGCAAGGATCCAAGGGCGCCGGGCACGCCCGGGTTATGGGGCCGAAGCCTAGAGCTCGGCCGGGAAGTAGCCGTTGATCTCCATGCCGATGCAGATCTCTTCGATATGCGGGGTGTACCACTTCATGACGGTCTCCCAGGGGTGGTGGCTGCGGCAAGCCGGGCCGTGTCAGCTCGCGCCGGGGTGGCGATGCTCGCCAACCGGCCGGCAAGGATAGCCGGGCCGGGGTGGTGGCAACAACTTAGACCTTGGTCGCATCGAAGCGCTCGGCGCCCGTGCGTTGCCGCTTCGGGTGCGGATGCGTAGAATTCAAACATAGGCAGTTCACAAAACAGAATATCCTGCGTCACAAGGGAGGAAATCCATGAAAGGTCTGCTGCTTTCCAGCGCCGTCGCGCTGGGCTTGGCGCTTGCCGGCCCGGCCTTGGCCCAGTCGAACCTCGAAAAGCTCAGTCAGTTCAAGACGACCGGCGTCACCGAGTTCACCGTCGTCGAGCAGGGCGGCGAGAACGCCGCGGCGATCCGCAAGATTCTGGAGCGCATCAATCTGCCGGACGGCTTCGAGATCGATCTCTACGCCATCGTCCCCGATGCGCGGCACATAGCCGTCGGGCCGCAGGGCGTCGTCACCTTCGTCGGCACCCGCAAGACCGATGTCTGGGCGGTCACCGACCGCAACAAGGACCGGGTCGCCGACGAGGTGAAGGGCTTCGCGCCCTCGATCGATTTCGCCATCCCCAATGGTCCCTGCTTCTCCCGGGACGGCTTCCTCTACATCGCCGAGCAGAACCGGGTGCTGGTCTATCCGGCCGCCGAGTTCTTCTACGAGAGTCCCGACGTGGCCGCCTTCGAGGTCGTGCCCGAGGGCGACCTGATCCCGGCCGACGAGGTCAGCTACAACCATACCGCCCGCGTCTGCCGCATCGGTCCCGACGACAAGCTGTACATCTCGCTCGGCCAGCCCTTCAACGTCTCCCCGCCGGAGAAGATGGAACTCTACGAGCGGACCGGCATCGGCGGCATCATCCGCATGAACCGGGACGGCACCAACCGCGAGGTCTACACCTACGGCGTGCGCAACTCGGTCGGCATGGACTTCAACCCGGCCAACGGCGAGCTCTGGTTCACCGACAACCAGGTCGACGGCATGGGCGACCTGATCCCGCCGGGCGAGCTCAACCGCCAGACCGAGATGGGCCAGCACTTCGGCTTCCCCTGGTACGGCGGTGGCAGCACCCGCACCAACGAGTACAAGGGCGACGAGCCGCCGGCAGACCTGGTCTTCCCGGTCGTCGAGATGGATGCGCATGCAGCCGACCTCGGCATGACCTTCTACACCGGGCGGCAGTTCCCGGCGATGTACCGCGGCGGCATCTTCGTCGCCCAGCACGGCTCCTGGAACCGGACCGACCCGATCGGCGCGCGGGTGATGTTCACCGCCGTCAATGACGACGGGACGGTGGGCGAGACCAAGGTCTTCGCCGACGGCTGGCTGGACGAAGAGACCGGCGAATACCTCGGCCGTCCGGTCGACGTCGCCCAGCTTCAGGACGGCTCCATCCTGGTGTCCGACGACCTCGTCGGCGCCGTCTATCGCATTTCCTACACGCGGTAGACACCGTCCCACCCGACTTTCACGGAGCCCCGGCACGCCCCGCGTGCCGGGGCGTCCCGCTTCATCGCCATCCCTTCCGTGAAGCCGCCGCCATGACCCGCTCCCTGCGCACTTTCGCTTGCCTCGCCTTCGCTTTCTGCGTCGGCCTGACGCTCGTCCAAACCCCCTCCGCCCAGGCCGCCGATGCGGCCGCCGGCCGGGAGAAGGCCAAGGCCTGCCGCACCTGCCATGGCATCGACGGCGTGGCGCGCATCCCGATCGCGCCGCACATCGCGGGCGAGAGCCAGATCTATCTCGCCACCCAGCTCAAGGCCTTCCGCTCCGGCAAGCGCACCCACGAGATCATGTCGGTGATCGCCGGGCAGCTCAGCGACGAGGACATCGACGATCTCGCCGCGTGGTACGCGAGCATCGAGTTCAGCGTCACTGTGCCGGAGTAGCGACGCTCAGGCGTCGGCCTTGGCGGTCGCGAATCCCCGGTACGCGAAGTCCGCGGGCGCGCGATCGGAATCCGCTTCGGCCAGGGCCAGCAGTTCGGCGTGATGCGGCGACTTGTGGCAGGCTGGATCGGTCTTGCCGGCGTCTCCGGCGATCGCCAGCGCCTGGCAGCGGCAGCCGCCCCAGTCGACTTCGCGACGCTCGCAGGAGCGACAGGGCTCGGCCATCCAATCGGTCCCCCGGAACGCCTGGAAGGCGGCCCCCTCGTACCAGATCTCGGCCAACGGACGGTCTCGGACGGTCTCGAAGCTCAGGCCGGGGATCGTCTCCGCAGCGTGGCAGGGCAGCACCTTGCCCGCCGGCGTGACGTTCAGCGAGCGCAGGCCCCAGCCGCCCATGCAGGGTTTGGGCAGGCTGGCGTAGTAGTCGGGCACGACCGCGTCGATCACCAGCCGGCCCTTCAATTCCGACCGGGCCGCCTCCAGCGTCGCCATGGCCGCTTCGACCTGGGCGCGGCGCGGCATCAAGGCGGCGCGGTTGCGCAGCGCCCAGCCGTAGTACTGGGCGTGGGCGATCTCCAGGCGATGGGCGCCCAGACGCAAGGCCAGCTCGATGACCTGTTGCACCTGGTCGATGTTGTGGCGGTGGATCACGCTGTTGACGGTCAGCGGCAGACCCAGGTCGCGCACATGGCCGGCCAGCGCCATCTTCTGGTCGAAGGCGCCGGTCAGACCGGCGACCAGGTCGTTGGTCGCGGCCTCGGGTCCTTGGATCGAGAGCTGCACATGGTCGAGCCCCGCGTCGGCCAAGGCGGCGAGGCGCTCGCGGGACAGGTTGACGCCGGCGGTGATCAGATTGCTGTAGAGCCCGACGTCGGCGCAGTGCGCGACGATCTCCTCAAGGTCGCGGCGGGCCGTGGGCTCGCCGCCCGAGAGGTGGACCTGCAGCACGCCGAGTGCCGCCGCCTCCGACAGCACGCGGGTCCAGGTGCCCGTGTCCAGCTCGCCCGAGCGCCGCTCCAGCTCGACGGGATTGGAGCAGTAGGGGCAGTGCAGCGGGCAGCGATGGGTGAGCTCCGCCAGCAGGCCGAGGGGGGCGGGGATCTCGGTACGAGGCAAGCTCATGCCGCCGGCCTCATGCGAGTTTGACCATGCCGCGGGTGACGAACTCCGTCAGGAAGGCGCGCACGTCGCGCTCGACCGTCGCCGGATCCGCCTGGAAGCTCTCGGCAAGCTCGGCGACCAGCACCGAGAGGTCCCGGTCGCCGTCGCAGCGGCGAAGGATCTCGACGCCGATGGCGTCCAGCTTGAAGAGCCGTTCGGGTCCCATCAAGAGCCACTGGCCGCGCGCCTCGTCGTAGCGCAGCCGCACGCCCTTCGGCAGGTGTGGCACGCTCTGCTCGGTCAGCGCCGGCGCCGCGGTCATGCCGCCTCCGGCCGGAAGGCGCCCGGCGGGATGTTCCCCGGCTCCAGATAGGCGTGGTAGAGCGCATCGAGCTGCGCCCAGAGGACGTCGCACTTGAAGGTCAGGGCGCGCAGAACATCCTGCTGCTGGTCGGGGCGGCGGGCATGCGCCAGCACATAGGCCAGCGCGAAGTCGGAGTCCCGCGTCGCCTGCTCCGGGCGCTTGTCGAAGTAGGCCAGGATGTCCGGCGTGACGTAGTCGTAGTTCTCCAGCATGCCGCGCACCCGCGCGCCGATCGCCATGGGCGAAAACAGCTCGGTCAGCGACGAGGCGATCGCCTCGAGCAGGCTCTTGTCGCGCACGAAATGGACATAGGCCTCGACGGCGAACTTGGTGGCCGGCAGCACGCCCTCGGTCGAGACCACGTAGTCGCGGTCCAGGCCGAGGCCATCCGTCAGGGCCAGCCAGCGGGCGAGGCCGCCGTCGGCGTCGCAGGTGCCGTCGTGGTCGACGATGCGCTGGCGCCACTCCCGGCGCAACGCAGCGTCCTGCATACGCGAGAGGATCGCCGCGTCCTTCACCGGGATCATGCTCTGGTAATAGTAGCGGTTGAGCGCCCAGGCCTGGACCTGGGCCTTGTTCAGCGCGCCCGCGTTCAAGCGGCGATGGAAGGGGTGCAGGTGGTGGTAGCGCGTCTCGCCGATCGCGCGGAGCGCCTGCTCCAGCGCCGCCGGATCGAGCGGCGTCTCCTCGGTCGGCGGCGCCTCTGTCAGGGCCGAACTCACAGCGCGATCTCCAGCCCGTCGTAGGCGATCTCCCAGCCGGCCTCCTCGGCCGCGCGACGCTCGGGCGAGCCCTGGACCAGGACGGGGTTGGTATTGTTGATGTGGATGAAAACCCGGCGGCCCAACGGCACGTCGCGGAAGGCGGCGATGCTGCCGTCCTGGCCGGACATGGAGATGTGGCCCATGCGGTGGCCCGTCTTCTGCCCGACGCCGGCCTGGATCATTTCGTCGTCCTGCCAAAGGGTGCCGTCGAACAGCAGCAGATCGGCACCGCCGACCCGCTGCTTCAAGGCCTCCGGCACATGGGCGCAGCCAGGGATGTAGAAGAGCTGCGGTCCGTCGGGTGCGGCAATCCGCACGCCGACGGTGGATTCGCTTTCGGCGCCGATCTCCGGCTCTCCCTCCTCCATATAGAGCGGCACCTTGCCCGGTACCGGGAAGATCTCGGCCACCAGGTCGCCGACCAAAGGGATGCTCTCGTTCAGCGCCACCGGACAGCGGGCGACCAGGTCCGGCGCGAGCGCCTCGAAGATCCGGTTGGCCTGCAGCACCTCGAGCACGGCCGGCGTGGCCAGCAGGCGGAACGCCTGGCGCTCGCGTAACGAAAGCAGCCCGGCGACGTGATCGATATCGCCGTTCGTCAGCAGGATGCTGGCGATCGGGGAATGCCGAGGCGCACGCCGCGGCTGCAGCCGCGGCGTGCGCAGGATCTGTTGGCGGATGTCCGGCGAGCAGTTCAGCAACGCCCAGGTCTCGCCGTCGTGCGAAACGGCGATGGACGACTGCGTGCGCTCTTCGACCCGCGGATCGCCGTCCCAGAACAGCGAACTGATGGGACCCCGGCAGTTCCACTGAGGATAGCCGCCACCGGCTGCCGATCCGAGAACCAGAACGTGCAGGCGACCCATCTAGGCGGTCCGCTCTAGGCGGCGTGCCGGCCGCCAGCCCGCACGGACTAGAGTTCGGCCGGGAAGTAGCCGTTGATCTCCATGCCGATGCAGATCTCTTCGATGCGCGGTGCGAACCACTTCATGTCTGTCCTCCCATCTGCTTGTTTCTGCCGGATGCCCGGCGGGATATTGCGGGCAGTCTACTGTGCCGGGACCGACAAGCCAAGGGTCGCTACTCGGAATCGCCGCGGTCCCTTGGACGATCGGGGCCGAAGCCCCGCGTTCGGAGCGTCGGCGTTGCGCCTAGGTCTTGAAGGCGCGCGCATCGATGCCGTGCCGCTTGAGTTGCGAATACAGCGTCGTCGGCTTCATCTGCAGTAGGTCTGCCGCCCCGCCGGGCCCCGAGACCTTGCCGCACGCCTGGCGCAGCGCTTGGACGATGTTGTCGCGCTGCCGCTGTTGCAAGTCGGCGGCGGTGGCCACGCGGCCGCTTGGCGTGCCGGGCTCTTCGGTCTTGGCCCTGTCGAAAACGTGCCGGCGCGTGCTCGGGCCGGCTTGCCCGGGCAAGTCGAACCGCAGCCGGCCGTCGCGTGAGACGATGACGGCACGCTCGATGACGTTCTCCAGCTCGCGGATATTGCCGGGCCAGTCGTAGTGTTCCAGCTCCTGCAGGTTGGCCACGCTCAGGCGCGGCGGCGGCAACCGGTTGAGGCGCTCGGCGGCGCGGGCGACGAAGAGCTGCGCCAGCAGCTTGATGTCGTCCGGCCGTTCGCGCAGGGGCACGGACTCGATCGGGAAGACGGCCAGGCGGAAGTAGAGGTCTTCGCGAAAGCGCTTCTCGCGCACCTCGCCGCGCAGGTCGCGGTTGGTGGCGGCGATCACTCGCACGTCCACCTTGACCGTGCGGGTGTCGCCGACGCGTTCGAACTGCATGTCCTGCAGGACGCGCAGCAGCTTGCCCTGATGCTCGAGCGGCAGCTCGCCGACCTCGTCGAGGAAGATCGTGCCGCCGTCGGCCAGTTCGAAGCGGCCGACCCGATGGCCGGTGGCGCCGGTGAAGGCGCCTTTGACGTGGCCGAAGAACTCGCTTTCGAAGAGCTCCTTGGGGATTGCCGCGCAATTGACGCGGATCAGCGGCCGGTCGCGGCGGTCGCTGGCGTTGTGGATGGCGCGGGCGATCAGCTCCTTGCCGGTCCCGGACTCGCCGGTGATCAGAACGGTGGCATCGGTCGGCGCGACCATCTCGATCTGGCGGATCGTCGCCGCAATGGCCGGGCTCTCGCCGACGATCTCGTACTTGTTGTGGCGCAGGTCCAACTCGTCGAGCAGGTAGGCGTTTTCCATCTCCAGGCGCTTCTTCAGGCGTTCGACCTCGCCCAACGCCTGCTTCAACTGCCGCTCCTGCTCCAGGCGCTTGGAGATGTCCCGGAAGACGACGACGGCGCCGACCAGGCGCCCGTCGTCGAGGATCGGCGTCGAGGTGTAGTCCACGGGGAAGCTGGTGCCGTCCTTGCGCCAGAAGATCTCCCGGTCGACCCGGCGCACCGCGCCGTCGCGGAAGGCGGCGTAGATCGGGCAGTCCTGGATCGGGTACTCGGCGCCGGCCTCGTGGGTGTGGTGCATGAGGTGGTGCGCGACGCGCCCGACCATCTCCTCCGCCTTCCAGCCGAGCATGCGTTCGGCGGCCGGGTTCAGAAAGGTGGTCTCCCCGTTTGTGTTGACGCCGTAGATGCCCTCGCCGGCGGCGTCGAGGATCAGGCGGTTCCCGCGCTCCAGCTCGCGGAACAGGATGTCGATCCGCTCGTAGGCGATGCGGTTGTCGCGGTAGAGCGCATCGGCGTCCAGCTTGGCGCGTCGTTGGCGCTGGCGCTTGGCGTCGAGCAGAACGAAGGCGAGGCGGCGCGGACGTCCGGCCGCGTCCGAGGCACCGAAGCGCGAGGCGAAGACCTCGACGTCGCGGCTGGCGCCGTCCCCCGATTCGATGGCAAGAGCGCCGCTCCACGCCCGGCCTTTCGCGTCGCAGGCCTCGCTCAGAGTGATCAACTCGGGCAGCGCGCTGCGGAACAGGGCGGTGACCGGCGTGCCTCTCAGCGTCTTTGGGTCGCGCCCGGTCATCGCGGCGAGAGCCGGGCTTGCCGCCAGGATGCGATCCTCGAGCGGATCGACGAGCAGCAGGCCGACCTCCGAGCGCGACAAAGCGGCCGAGAGCCCTGCCGCCAGGGCCGCTTCCAGCTCGGAGCCTTCGGCGCGCACCTCCGCCTGCGGCGTCTCCATGGTCTGCAGCGCCGGACCGATCATCCGCGGGACTCCCTCGCCTGTCTCGTGGTCGCCTGGTGTGCGGGCACCCGCGGGCGCAGCACCCGCCACCATGTTCCTTGAAGAATCGTAAACCCGCAACCGGAACGTTCGTAATTTACGATTCTACGAAAAATGCGGCTGCGCCGACTTCCGGTCTAACCCTTTGACATGGAACGATCGGATCAATTGGCACGCGCCTTGCGATGGGCTGAGCGTCCGTCGTTCGACGGGCCAAAGCCGCCACCGGACATGCGTGGCATCGGACAGCGAGATCGGCGCACCGTGGGTGCGACGATCGGACCACAGCAGGGAAGATCACCATGGGCGCCTTGAGCAATCCCTTCGACCCGGACCAGACCCTGTGGGGCGGCTGCTCCTGCGGCCAGCACGCCAGCCAGGCGGAACACGATGCGGCGCACCGGCTCACCGGGGCAGCGCCAGCGCCGGACGAGCGCGAGAGGCTCGCCGAGGGCAGGGTCGCAGAGAGCGCGGCGTCGGATCGAGCGGCACAGCCTGCCGACACCGACCCCGACGTCGCCTGGACAGACCGCGAGGCAGTGCTCGCGCGCACCGTCGAGTCCGCGGTGCTGAGGGGCGTGTTCGGCGGCGACGCCAGCCGCCGCGGCTTCCTGCGCGCGGTCGGCAGCGCCACCGCACTGGCGGCGATCTCCCAGTTCATCCCGCTCGACAAGCTGAAGGCGGCGATCGTCGAGGCCAAGGGACCGCTCGAGAAGACCGAGCTGAACATCGGCTTCGTTCCGATCACCTGCGCGACGCCGATCATCATGGCCTCGCCGCTGGGCTTCTACGAGCGCTACGGGCTCGATGTCGAGGTGATCAAGACGGCCGGTTGGGCGGTCTCGCGCGACAAGTCGCTGGCCGAAGAGTACGACGCCGCGCACATGCTGACCCCCATGCCCTTGGCGATCACCCTGGGCGCCGGTTCGGTCGCCACGCCCTGGACCATGCCGGCGGTCGAGAACATCAACGGCCAGGCCATCACCCTGGCGATGAAGCACCTGGACAGGCAGGACCCGAGCCAATGGAAGGGCTTCGTCTTCGGCGTGCCCTTCGAGTACTCGATGCACAACTTCCTGCTGCGCTACTACGTCGCCGAGGCCGGGCTCGACCCCGACCAGGACATCCAGATCCGCGTCGTGCCGCCGCCGGAGATGGTGGCAAACCTGTCGGCCGGCAATCTCGACGGCTACCTTTCGCCCGACCCCTTCAATCAGCGCGCGGTCTACGACGGCGTCGGCTTCATCTACAAGCTGACCAAGGAGATCTGGGAGGGCCATCCCTGCTGCGCCTTCGCCGCCAGCCGCAAGTTCATCGACGAGACGCCGAACACCTTCCTGGCGCTGTACAAGGCGATCCTGGACGCGACCGCCTACTCCCAGGTGCATGAGAACCGGAAGGAAATCGCGGAAGCCATCGCGCCGCGCAACTATCTCAACCAACCGGTCACCGTGGTCGAGCAGGTGCTGACGGGCCGGTTCGCAGACGGCCTGGGCAATGTGCGCAACGAACCCGACCGGATCGACTTCGACCCCTTCCCCTACCACTCCTTTGCCGTGTGGATCCTGACCCAGATGAAGCGCTGGGGCTATGTCGAGGGCGACCTCGATTACGCCGCGATCGCCGAACAGGTCTACCTGGCCACCGATGCCGCCGCGGTCATGCAGGAGATGGGCATGTCGCCGCCGGAGACGACCTACAAGTCGCACACCATCATGGGCAAGACCTTCGATCCGGCGGAACCCGAGGCCTACCTCCAGTCCTTCGCGATCAGCCGGGTCTGACCCGACGGCGGGCCGCCCGGCACCCAACCGGGCGGCCCGCAGACCGCGCAACCGTTCAACACGCAGGGACACCCTTGCCGATGCAACCGCGCATGAGCGTCAAGGCCGGCATGCTTTCGCTGGTCCTGCTGACCCTGTTCCTCGCGGCCTGGCACCTGCTGGTGCTGGCGCAGCAGGGCCCGGCCGTCGAGATGGACCCCGAGTACGCCGCCCTGATGGGCAAACAGGCGACCGAGGGCGCCAGCGCCCTGCCCAAACCCGCCGAGGTCGGCGCGGAACTCTGGCGACACGTCACCGATCCCTTCTACGACGCCGGCCCGAACGACAAGGGCATCGGCATCCAACTCGCCTACTCGCTGTTCCGTGTGCTGACCGGCTTCCTGCTGGCCGCTTGCGTGGCGATCCCGATCGGTTTCCTGATCGGCATGTCGCCGATCTTCCGCAAGGCGCTCGACCCCTTCATCCAGATCATGAAGCCGGTCTCGCCGCTCGCCTGGATGCCGCTCGCCCTCTACACCATCAAGGACAGCAACCTGTCGGCCATCTTCGTGATCTTCATCTGCTCGGTCTGGCCGATGCTGATCAACACCGCCTTCGGCGTCGCCAGCGTGCGCAAGGAATGGCTGAACGTGGCCCGCACGCTCGAGGTCGGCGCCCTGCGCACGGCGTTCCGGGTCGTGCTGCCGGCCGCGGCGCCGACGATCCTGACCGGGATGCGCATCTCGATCGGCATCGCCTGGCTGGTGATCGTCGCCGCCGAGATGCTCGTTGGCGGCACCGGCATCGGCTACTTCGTGTGGAACGAGTGGAACAACCTGTCGATCACCGGCGTGATCTCCGGGATCGTCTTCATCGGCCTGGTCGGCATGCTGTTGGACATGGCGCTCGCCCGCGCCTCCAAGCTCGTGGCCTACGCGGAATGACGGCGCCCCTGGCAAAGACGCCGAAGCGCGGCGAACCGATCGGAGACCTCATGTCGCCTGCTCCCGATACGCGCAAGAAGATCATCCAGGTGGAAGGACTGGAGCGGCGCTTCGCGACGCCGGACGGCAAGTCCAACACCCAGGTCTTCGGCGACGTCTGGTTCTCCATCCACGAGGGCGAGTTCGTCTGCCTGATCGGCCATTCCGGCTGCGGCAAGACGACCCTGCTGAACATCCTTGCCGGCCTGGACGCGCCGACAGCCGGCGGCGTCATCGTCGACGGCAAGGAGATCTCCGGCCCGAGCCTCGATCGCTCGGTGGTATTCCAAAGCCACGCGCTGATGCCCTGGCTGAGCGCGATCAAGAACATCGCCTTCGCAGTGGAGAGCCGCTGGCCGCAGTGGAGCCGCAAGCAGGTGCTCGACCACTGCCAGAAGTACATCGACCTGGTGCACCTGACCGGCTCGGAGAGCAAGAAGCCGGTGCAGCTCTCGGGCGGCATGAAGCAGCGTGTCGGCATCGCCCGCGCCTTCTCCATCGAGCCCAAGATCCTGCTGATGGACGAGCCCTTCTCCGCGCTCGACGCCCTGACCCGCGGCAGTCTGCAGGAAGAGCTGCTCTCGATCTGCGCCGAGACCCACCAGACCTGCTTCATGATCACCCACGACATCGACGAGGCGATTCTGCTCGCCGACAAGATCGTGCTGATGACCAACGGGCCCGAGGCGCGCGTCTGCGAGATCGTCGAGAACACCCTGCCGCGCGAGCGCACCCGGCAGGACGCCTATACCCACCCGAACTACTACCCGATGCGCAACCACCTGATGGAGTTCCTGGTCTCGCGCTCGAAGCGCTTCAGCCAGGAGCTCTCGTCCGGAAGCTACGACCCGCGGTATCCGCCGGTCGTCCGCCCGACCGCCGGCCCCCGCGACGCGGGCGCCAGCAAGGCCGGCGAGCCCCAGCCCGCTCAAGACGGCGCGAAATACGGAGACCCCTTACGATGATGACCCGCAGCGAACTGACCGAGAAGATCGTCGCTCTCAAGACCCTGAACGGCACCAAGTGGGCGGATGTCGCCGAGGCCGTCGGCCAGTCGAAGGAGTGGACGACCGCCGCCCTGATGGGTCAGATCTCGCTGACCAAGGAGCAGGCGGAAGCCGCGGGCAACGCGCTCGGCATCAACTTCAGCGACGAGGAGATCGGCCTGTTGATGGCGGTGCCGTATCGCGGCTCGCTGCCCAGCGCGGTGCCGACCGATCCGCTGATTTACCGGCTCTACGAGATCGTCATGGTCTACGGCACCACCATGAAGGCGCTCATCGAAGAGGAATTCGGCGACGGCATCATGTCGGCGATCGACTTCGACATGGACATCTCGCGCCTGCCCGATCCCAAGGGCGACCGCGTGCAGGTGGTCATGAGCGGCAAGTTCCTGCCCTACAAGAGCTACTGAGCGGGGCCGTTCGGGCCCGGCGGCCCGCCGCCGGCCAAACGCCTCGGCCTTGAACGAACGCCTGCCACAAGCTCTGCGCTTCCAGCAAGCGTCACGATCCTGGCGAGATCTGGTCCCGACCGACGCGCAGCAGCCGGCGCTGCCGCCCCATGACGCTCGGTGCCTGCGATAGAGTTGGCCGTCTCGCAGGGCACGCGTCGAGGTGCGCGCGTCGAGGTGCGCACGCCGGGCGGCGGTGGCTACGGCCCCGCAGTCTGAGGCCGCCGTGGCGACAAGGCCCCGCGCCGCGTGCTACACGGCGGACACCGGGGTTCAGCGCAGCACGGAGGCGCCGATGAACGAGTGTAGGAATGCGAAGGCGAAGCCAGTCCGTCCACCCGCAGAGGCGGCCGCCAACCTGCAGTTCCTCGTGTCGTCGATGCCGATCGTGTCCCCGCAGCATCCGGCCTCCAGCGCGGAGACCGGCTGGCAACTCGGCGAGTTCCGGTCTGGCCCGATCACGGCCTCCTATGCGTTCCGGCGCGGGATGCTGCGCCTGATGTCCGGCCCGTACGACGACCAGGCGGCGCGTTCGGCCGCCTGGCTCTGACGGTGCCGGCGGCTCGGCGATGTTCGGTCTGCGCGATGCCGAGATCGTGCGCGAGATCGTCCGTGCCGGCGGGTTTCGCGCCGCCGGGCAGCGTCTCGGCCTGGCGCAGTCCGCCATCTCCTCGCGGATCGCCGCGTTGGAGCGCAAGCTCGGCGTGGCTCTGTTCGAACGCCAGGGCCGCGGCGTTCGGCTGACTCCGGTCGGGCGGCGCTTCCTGGAACACGCCGACCGGCTGATCGAGGCGCGCGACCGGATCGTCGACGAGCTGTCGGCGCGCGATCGTTTGGCTGGAACCCTGCGCATCGGCGTCGCCGAGTCCGTCGTCCATACTTGGCTGCCCGACCTGCTGACCAGATTGCGCGACGCCCTGCCGCGCATGCGCTTCGAGCTTTCGGTCGACACCTCCCCGGAGCTGCAGCGCAAGCTGCGCGGGGATGAGATCGACTTCGCGGTGATGATGAGCCAGCTCGTGCCGGAGGCCGCTATCGCCACCCAGGCCGGGCGCATCCGCGTCTGCTGGGTGGCGGCGCCCGAGCTGGCGTTGCCGGCCGGACGGTTGAGCCTCGCCCAACTCGCCGCACATTCGATTGTCACCTTCCCGAAGGACACGCCCCCGTACCGCGAGGTCGAGCGACTGTTCGCCGACCCGCACGTGCCGGTGCCGCTGCTGCACGGCTGCGCTTCGCTGTCCACCATCGCGCATCTCGCCCGCGCCGGCTTCGGCATCGGCGTCCTGCCGCGCCGCATGGCCCACCAGGATTTGCGCGAGGGGCGCTTGCGCGAGTTGGGTGTGGTTGCGCAGGCACGCTTGCGCGACTTGGACTTCTCCCTGGTCCACATGCGCGGCCGGAACGAGGCGCTGGCGCCGCTGGTGCTCCAGGCGGCAGCGGAGGCGGTCCGGGATGCGTGACCGTTCGGCCGTCGATTGTTCTAGAAAATAGATCGGTTCTGCAGCCTTTCGATCCATTGACCGGAACGCCGCCTTCCTGAAAGCTTTTCCATAAGTCGTCTCGGCGTCTTGGGAGGAAGCATGTCGAACGCACGCCTGCGACCGGACGCAGCGCATCCCGGGCCGGTGTCCGCCGGCGCCGTAGCCTCGGTTTCCTCGGCTGCGGCCGGCACGGCGCAGGCCCTGCGCGCCGAGATCCGCGCCGGCCGCCTGAGCGCGCCGACCAGCGGCTTGGCGCCCGGCTGTCTGCAGGCGAACCTTATGATCCTTCCTGCCGACGTCGCAGGCGACTTCCTGTTGTACTGCACGCGCAATCCGAAACCCTGCCCGCTGCTCGCGGTCTCGGAGGCTGGCGACCCGCGGCTGCCCGCCCTGGGGCAAGACATCGACGTGCGCAGCGACCTGCCGGGTTATCGCGTCTTCCGCGACGGCACGCAGACCGACAGTCGAACCGACATCGCCGAGCTGTGGCGCGAGGATCTGGTCAGCTTCGCGATCGGCTGCTCCTTTTCCTTCGAAGGCGCGCTGCAGCGCTCCGGCATTGCGCTGCGCAACGTCGATGCCGGCCGCAACGTGCCGATGTACGTCACTTCGCTGGAGACCTGCCCTGCCGGGCCTTTCGGCGGCCCGCTGGTCGTCTCCATGCGTTCCTTCGCGCCGGCCGACGCGATCCGCGCCATCGTGCTGTCCGAGCGCTACCCCTTGGCGCACGGGGCCCCGGTGCACATCGGCGAGCCCGCCGCCATCGGCATCGCCGACCTCGCCAAGCCCGACTTCGGCGATCCGCCCGCGATGGCGGCAGGCGACATTCCTGTCTTCTGGGCCTGCGGCGTCACGCCACAAGTGGCGATTGCCCGGGCCCGCCCTGAGCTCGCGGTCGCGCACGAGCCCGGCCGCATGCTCGTCACCGACCTGCCCGCCGACGGGCCGGTATGAGCGACAGGCTTCACGTTCGTCCCGCAAGAAGGAGATGCGCACCATGACCAGGACCCTGACACGACTCCTTTCGGCCGCCGCGCTCGCCGGCTTGGCAAGCCCCTTGGCCGCGCAGGACATCCAGGAGGTCGAACTCGCCGTCGTCGGCACCTGGAGCGGCCTGCCGCTGCACAAGCAGTTCGAGCAGCCCTTCTGGACCGAGACCGTGCCGGAGGCCTCGGGCGGCAAGATTACGGCCAACCTGACCACCTTCGACCAGATGGGCGTGTCCGGCGGCGACGTCTTCCGCCTGCTCGACGAGGGGGTCTTCGACGTCGGCATGACGGTCGCCGACTACACCGTCTCCGACGCACCGGAGTTGGAAGGCCTCGACGTGCCGCTGGTCGCCACCACCGCCGCCGAGGCGCGAGAGATGGTCGAGGCCGCCCGGCCGATGGTAGAGGACATCATGCGCGAGCGCTTCGGCTCCAAACTGCTGGCCATCGCCCCCTATCCGCCTCAGGTGGTCTTCTGCAACGCGGAGATCGCCGGCCTGAAGGATCTGGAGGGCTTGAAGATCCGCGGCTCGGGACGCATGACCACCCAGTTCCTCGAGGCGCTCGGCGCCGAGGGCGTCAACCTTGGCTTCTCCGAGGTGCCCGGCGCCCTCGAGCGCGGTGTCATCGACTGCGCCATCACCGGCTCCGGCTCGGGTTACTCGGCCGGCTGGTGGGAAAGCTCGACCCACCTGATGACCCTGCCGCTGGGCGGCTGGGACGCCGTCGTCACGGCGATGAACCTGGAGAGCTGGGAGGCGCTCAATGCCGACACCCAGAGCCTGATCCAGGAGCAGGTCGTCGCCAACTTCGAGACGCCCGCCTGGGACGCGGCCGCCGGCGCGCTCGCCACGGATATCGCCTGCCTGACCGGCAACGGCGACTGCCCGGCCGGCGAGCCCGCCGAGATGACGCTGGTCGAGCCGAGCGAGGAGGACATCGCCACGGCCGAGCGAGTGCTCAAGGAGACGGTTCTGCCCGATTGGGCCGAGCGCGCCGGCCAGGACTGGGCTGCGCGCTGGAGCGAGACGGTCGGCAAGACCGTCGGCGTGCAGCTCAACTGATCGTGGCGAGAGGCCCGAGCCGATGAGCAGCGATGCGGCGATCCGCATCGTCGGCCTGGTGCGCGCTGTCAACAGGGGGGTGGGCCTGGTCTGCGGGCTCGCCCTCCTGGCCACCGGACTGCTGATCCTGGTCGAAGTTATGCTGCGCGGAACCTGGGGCGGCGCGCTCGGCGGCTCCGACGAGATCGCCGGATACGTCATGGCGGCGATTTCGACCTGGGGCTTCGGCTGGGCCCTGGCGGAGCGGGCGCACGTGCGCATCGACCTGCTGCAGCGGCAGCTTGCGCCCTGGGGGCGGGCCGGCCTGGACGCCTTGGCGCTGCTCGGCGTTTCCGCCGTGGCCACACTGGTGACCCTGTACGCCTGGTCCGTGCTGGCGACCACGCTGGAGCGGAACTCCCTGGCCAACACGCCGCTGGAGACTCCGCTGTGGATCCCGCAGAGCCTCTGGCTGGGCGGCTGGGCCTGGTTCGCGCTGACCGCCTGGGTCCTGTCCGCATGCCTGCTGGCGACTTTGGCCGTCCGGCGCACCGACTTGGCCGAGGCCATCGGTGGCGTCCAGCCGGAGACGGAGGTGGAGCCGTGATCGGCAGCCTGTCTCTTTCCCTGCTGGTCTTCATGGCGCTGTCGATCCCGGTCGGTGTCATCCTCTTTGCGCTCGGCCTGGGGGTAGACCTTTTCTATTCGCCCTTTCCCCTCATCCGCGGCTTGGGTCAGGTGGTCTGGTCCTCCACCAACTCCTCGCTGCTGATCGCCATTCCCTTCTTCGTGCTGCTGGGCGAGATCCTGGTGCGCGCCGGCATCGCCGAGCGCACCTACCGCGCCCTCGACACCTGGTTCTCCTGGCTGCCGGGCGGCCTGATCCATGCCAACATCGGCACGGCGACGATGTTCTCGGCAACCTCGGGGTCATCGGTCGCCACGGCGGCGACGGTGGCCACGGTCGCCATGCCGCAAGCCGAACGCCTGGGCTACGACCCGCGCCTGTTCTCCGGCGCGATCGCCGCCGGCGGCACGCTCGGTATCATGATCCCGCCGTCGATCAACCTCATCGTCTACGGCTTTCTGACCGAGACCTCGATCCCGCAGCTCTTCCTGGCCGGCCTGATCCCGGGCCTGCTGCTGGCGCTCGCCTTCATGGCCGTCTCGGCAGTACTCTGCCGCCTCCGCCCGGCGCTCGGCGGCGCGCCCGGCAGCGCCTACTCCTGGGGCGAGCGCATGCGCAGCCTGCAGGACCTGCTGCCGATCGTGGCGCTCTTCGCCGTCGTCATCGGCTCGATCTACCTGGGCTGGGCCACCCCGACCGAGTCGGCGGCGATCGGCTGCGCCATGGCGCTGGCCATCGCCGCCGGGCAGCGCGGCCTCAGCCTGCCGGCGTTACGCGAGGCCCTGCTGGGCACCATCCGCATCACCGCGATGATCATGTTCGTCATCGTCGGCGCCTACTTCCTTAACTACTGTCTGGCTTCCGCCGGCCTCGGCCAGGCCCTGCGCACGCTGCTGGACGGCTTGGATCTCGGCGTGACGGGCACGCTGCTGGCGATCGTGCTGCTCTACATCGTGCTCGGCTTCTTCATCGAGACGCTGTCTCTGATGGTCGCCACCATTCCCATCGTCGTACCCATCGTCGTCGGCCTGGGCTACGACCCGGTGTGGTTCGGCATCCTGCTGATCCTGCTGATCGAGATGGCGCTGATCACGCCGCCTGTGGGGCTCAACCTCTATGTCGTCCAGGGCGCCCGCAAGACCGGCAATCTGAGCGAGGTGATGGTCGGGGCGATCCCCTTCGTCCTCACCATGCTGGCCATGGCGGCGGCCCTGATCGTCTTTCCCGGCCTGGCCCTCTGGCTGCCCGGCTGAGCTGCAAGAGGATTGCCATGACCCTGCATTTCGAGGTTCCCGGAGACGGGCGCATCGCGCTGGAGCCGCGCCATGCCGTCGTCGCCGGCTGGACCGGGCGCGACCCTGCGGCGATCGAACACCATATCGAGGAACTGGCGGCGATCGGTGTGCCGCGCCCGTCGAGCGTCCCGCTCTACTATCGGGTCGCCGCGCAGCAGATCACGCAGGCCGAGACGATCCAGGTGGTCGGGGGCGAAACCTCCGGCGAGGTCGAACCGCTGCTCTTCGACACCGGCACGGCGCTTTACCTCGGCCTCGGGTCCGACCACACCGACCGCGCGCTGGAGACCCACTCGGTGGCCCTGTCGAAGCAGGTCTGCGCCAAGCCCTTGGCGGCCGGCGCCTGGCGATTCGAGCAGGTCGCCGGGCACTTGGAGCGCCTCGAACTCCGCTGTCACGTCCGCGATGGCGCGGACGCAGCTTGGACGCTCTACCAGCAGGGCACCGTCGGCCTGATCCGCCCCTTCGCCGACCTGCTCGCCGGAGCGCCCACCGCGGCCGGCGCCGGGCGCCTGGGCGCGGGCAGCGTGATGCTGTGCGGCACGTTCCCCGTTGTCTCCGGCGGCGTGCGGCCGGCGGCCCAGTATCGCATGGAGATGCACGACCCGGTGCTCGGCCGGACGCTCGACTTCGCCTACCGGGTGGAAACGCTGCCGTTGGTCGCCTGACCGCCGGGCGTCATGCCGCTACGGCGGCCATGTCCGGCAGGAACGAGCCCTCCAAGGAAAGCAGGAATTCGACGAAGCGCTCGGTCGCCGGGGTCAGCGGGCCGGTTTCCGGAAAAGTGACGAACCACTTGCGCACGATCGGCGTGCCGGGCACGTCGAGCTGGACCAGTCGGCCGTGCTCCAGCTCCGCCACCACTGTGTGCGCCGAGAGCATGGCGATGCCGAGCCCGCCGATCACCGCCTGCTTGATCGTCTCGTTGCTGCTGAATTCCAGCCGTTCGTAGAGACGGCCCTCGCCGTATTGGTCGAGGAAGCGCTCGGTCAGGATGCGCGTCCCCGAACCTTGCTCTCGCATCAGGAACAGCTCCTCCAACAGCACGTCCGGCGGAATCTCGGGAACGCCGGCGAGCGGATGTTCGGGCGCGGCGATGAAGATGTGCGGATGGTCGCCGAGCGGGTGCGCGACCACGGCGGGGTTGCGCGGCGGGCGGCCCATGATCGCGAGGTCGACGCGGCCTTCGGCGATCGCCGCGATGATGGCGCTGCGATTGCCGATGTGCAGGCCGATCTCCACCTCGGGCATGGCCTTGCGCGCCTGCGCCACCAGCCGCGGGGCGAAGTACTTGCCGGTGCTGACGACACCCAGCGCGACGTGACCGGCGAGCCCGGCCTGCAAGGCCTCCACCCGGCGTACGCAGCGTCCCAAGGTCGTCTCGATCTGCTGCGCCGCCGAGAGCAACTCGCACCCAGGCTCGGTCAGCGTCACCTGACCGTCGCCGCGCTCCAGCAGACGCGCGCCGACGTTCGCCTCCAGCAGTTTGAGCTGCGTGGAGATCGCGGGCGCGGTGACGTTCAGGCGTTGGGCAGCGGCCACTAGGCTGCCGGTTTCGACGATGGCGGCCAGGGCGCGGAGCTGCTTGAGCGAGATAGCGTTGGCATGAAGCATAGTTTTGTTTAACGCAAAAACACAATTTTTCAATTTCCTTTTATCGTTTGAGCGCGCATGAGTCTGGCGACGACACTCGGAAAGCGCGTGTCGGGCCAGCTTCGAGGAGATCGCGCCGTGACCGCCCCCGTCATGCCCACGATTGCGCCGACCGTCTCCGGTCAGGTCAGTCTGGACTCGCACCTGGCCGGCTCGGACGCCGCCGTGGCGACGGCGATCGGGGCGATCGCCGCGGTCGGTGCGCGGCTCTCGGACCTGATCTCGGAGGGTTCGCTACGCCGGGAGCTGCATGCCGAGGTCGGGCAGAACGCCGACCAGGACACCCAGAAGGCGCTCGACCTGATCGCCGACGAGGCTCTGTCCGAGGCGCTGGCACGCACGCCCGTGCGCTTCCTCGCCTCGGAGGAGCGCGACGAGGTGGTAGAGCTCGATCCGGCCGGCACCCTGGCGGTCGCGCTCGACCCGCTCGACGGCTCCTCCAACATCGACGCCAACGTCTCGATCGGCACCATCTTCTCGGTCTACCCCGCCGCAGCGGAGGGGCAGGCGAGCTTCCTGCGGCCGGGCCGCGAGCAGATCGCCGCAGGTTACGTCGTCTACGGCCCACAGACGATCCTGATGCTGACCCTCGGCAGCGGCGTGGCGATGTTCGTTCTGCTGCGCAGCGAGGGGCGCTTCTATCGGATCGACCGCACCCTGACGATTCCCGAGAAGGCCTCGGAGTTCGCCATCAACGCTTCGAACTACCGGCACTGGTCGAAGCCGATCCGCGCCTACATCGACGACTGCCTGTCAGGGGAAGAGGGGCCGCGCGGGAAGAACTTCAACATGCGCTGGGTCGCCTCGCTGGTCGCCGAGACGCACCGGATCATGACCCGCGGCGGCATCTTCCTCTATCCGGCCGACGCCCGTTGTGGCTACGAGCGCGGCCGCCTGCGCATGGTCTACGAGTGCGCGCCGATCGCCCTGCTGGTCGAGCAGGCCGGCGGCGCGGCGAGCGACGGCTGCGACCGGCTGCTCGACATGGCTCCCGCCTCGCTGCACGCGCGCACGCCCTTCGTCTTCGGCTCGTCCGACAAGGTCGCACGGGTCGCCGCCTACCACGACCTGCCGGAAAGCGAGGTGGCGCCTCTGTTCGGCAAGCGCGGCCTCTTCACCGCGTGAGGCCGCTGCGATGAGCCGCAAGCATCCCATCATCTCGGTCACCGGCTCGTCCGGCGCCGGCACGACCACGGTCAAGCACACCTTCGACCAGATCTTCCGGCGCGAAGGCATCGAGGCCGTCTCGATCGAGGGCGACGCTTTCCACCGCTACAACCGCGCGGAGATGAAGGCCGAGCTCGATCGGCGTTTCGCCGCCGGCGACGCCACCTTCAGCCACTTCAGCTACGAGGCCAACATCCTCGACGAGCTGGAGGGCGTCTTCCGCAGCTATGGCGAGACGGGCCGCGCGCGCACGCGCCACTACGTGCACGACGACCAGGAGGCCGAGCGCTACGGCGTGCCGCCGGGGCACTTCACCGGGTGGCACGACCTGGAAGAGGGCTCCGACCTGCTGTTCTACGAGGGGCTGCACGGCGCGGTGGCGACCGACACCGTCAACGTCGCCCAGCACGCCGACCTGAAGATCGGCGTCGTGCCGGTGATCAATCTCGAGTGGATCCAGAAGATCCACCGCGACCGCGCCAGCCGCGGCTACACCACCGAAGCGGTGACCGACACCATCCTGCGGCGCATGCACGCCTACGTGCACTGCATCTGCCCGCAGTTCACCGAGACCGACATCAACTTCCAGCGCGTGCCGGTGGTCGACACCTCGAATCCCTTCGTCGCCCGCTGGATCCCCACCCACGACGAGAGCCTGGTGGTGATCCGCTTCAAGAACCCGCGCGGCATCGACTTCGCCTACCTCTGCCAGATGATCCAGAACAGCTGGATGAGCCGCGCCAACTCGATCGTCATTCCCGGCGGCAAACTCGACCTCGCCATGCAATTGATCCTGACGCCGATGATCCTGCGGCTCGTGGATCACGCCCGGCGCGCCTAGGAGGACCTCCCATGCCCGATACCATCACACCCTCCGACCAGGCCGCGCCCGGCACGCCCGCCGCCCCGGGCGTCGAGCGCGAGATGGCGAACGCGCTGCGCGCGCTGGCGATGGATGCCGTGCAGCAGGCCAATTCCGGCCATCCGGGCATGCCGATGGGCATGGCCGACGTGGCGGCGGTGCTGTTCAACCGCTTCCTCCAGGTCGATCCGGCGGCGCCGGAGTGGCCCGACCGCGACCGCTTCGTGCTCTCCGCCGGCCACGGTTCGATGTTGCTGTACGGGATCCACCACCTGCTCGGCTACGCCGACATGGATATCGACCAACTCCGCAGCTTCCGTCAGCTCGGCAGCCGCACCGCAGGGCATCCCGAGTACGGCCACGCGCTGGGCATCGAGACCACCACCGGCCCGCTCGGCCAGGGCCTGGCCAACGCCGTCGGCATGGCGCTGGCCGAGCGGATGCTGAACGCCCGCTTCGGCGACTCGCTTGTCGACCACTGGACCTACGCGATCGCCGGCGACGGCTGCCTGATGGAGGGCCTCAGCCACGAGGCGATCGACCTAGCCGGTCACCTCGGCCTGGGCCGCCTGATCGTGCTGTGGGACGACAACCGCATCACCATCGACGGCGCCACGGATCTCTCGACCTCGACCGACCAGGCCGCCCGCTTCGCCGCCGCCGGCTGGCACACCCACACGGTCGACGGGCACGATCCGGAGGCGGTCGCCTCGGCCATCGCCGCGGCCCGACGGGATGGACGGCCCTCGCTGATCGCCTGCCGCACGACGATCGGCTACGGCGCGCCGAACAAGCAGGGCACCGCCGCCACGCACGGCGCCCCGCTCGGCGCCGAGGAGGTCGCAGCGGCTCGTGCGACGCTCGGCTGGGACCTGCCCCCGTTCGAGGTGCCAGAGCGGATCCGCGTCGCCTGGCGGGCGGTCGCCGCCCGCGGGGCGGCCTGCCGCGCAAGCTGGGAGGACCGCCGGGCGAGCGACCCGCAGCGCGACGCCTTCGCCGCCGCCCTGGCCGCGCCGGATGCCGCCCGCCTTCGCAGGGGCATCGCCGCGCACTGCGACCGGTTGGCGGCCGAGGCGCCTAAGGTCGCAACCCGCAAGGCCTCCGAGATGGCGCTCGAAGTCCTCGTCGAGGCCATGCCCAACCTGCTCGGCGGCTCGGCCGACCTGACCGGCTCCAACAACACACGCGTCTCCGGCATGCGGCCGGTCACGCGCACCGACTACGGCGGCGACTACCTGCACTACGGTGTGCGCGAGCACGGCATGGCGGCGGCGATGAACGGCATCGCGCTGCACGGCGGCTTCCGGCCCTACGGCGGCACCTTCCTGGTCTTCTCCGACTACAGCCGTGCGGCGATCCGCCTGTCGGCCCTGATGGGGCTGCCGGTGGTGCACGTCATGACCCACGACAGCATCGGCCTCGGCGAGGACGGCCCGACCCACCAGCCGGTCGAGCATCTTGCCGGCCTGCGCGCCGTGCCGAACCTGCGGGTCTTCCGTCCCGCCGACGCGGTGGAGACGGCGGAGGCCTGGGAGTTGGTCCTGACGGCCGAGCGCACGCCGTCCGTCCTCTGCCTGTCGCGTCAGAACCTGCCGACGCTGCGCACGGCACCGTCCGAGGAGAACCGCTCGGCGCGCGGCGCCTACCTGCTGCGCCCGGTCGAGGGCGAGCGCGACCTGACGCTGATCGCCACCGGCTCCGAAGTCGAGATCGCCTGCGCGGCGGCCGAGCTGCTGGCTTCCGAGGGGCTGCGCGCCGCCGTCGTCTCGGCGCCCTGCTTCGAGCTTTTCGCCGCGCAGCCCAAGGCCTATCGCGACCAGGTGCTGGACGTGGCGCCGCGGATAGGGGTCGAGGCCGCCGTCTCGCAAGGCTGGGACCGATGGCTCGGCGAGGCCGGCGCCTTCGTCGGCATGGACGGCTTCGGCGCCTCGGCGCCGGCCACCCAGCTCTATGAGCGTTTCGGCATCACCCCCGCGCGCGTCGCCGAGACGGCGAAAGCGCTCTGCCTCCGTCAAGCAGCTTAGAGGAGACCGCCATGGCGCTGATCACGCTCAGACAGCTCCTGGACCATGCGGCCGAGCACGGCTACGGCGTGCCTGCCTTCAACGTCAACAACATGGAACAGGGGCTGGCGATCCTGCAGGCGGCCGAAGCCTGCGACGCGCCCGTCATCCTGCAGGCCAGCCGCGGCGCGCGCGCCTATGCCGGCGACGTCATGCTGCGCCGCATGGTCGAGGCGTTGGCCGAGATGCATCCGCGGATCCCGATCTGCCTGCACCAGGACCACGGCAACGACGCCGCCACTTGCCTCTCGGCGATCCAGCAGGGCTTCACCTCGGTGATGATGGACGGCTCGCTGCGCGAAGACGCCAAGACGCCGGCCGACTACGCCTACAACGTCGAGATCACCCGCAAGGTGAGCGAATTGGCGCACATGGTCGGGGTCTCGGTGGAGGGCGAGCTCGGCTGCCTGGGCAGCCTGGAGACCGGCCAGGGCGAGGCGGAGGACGGCCACGGCTTCGAGGGCAGGCTCGAGCGCTCGATGCTCCTGACCGACCCGCAGGAGGCCGCCCGCTTCGTCGCCGACACCCAGGTCGACGCGCTCGCCGTCGCCATCGGCACCTCGCACGGCGCCTACAAATTCACCCGCAAACCGACCGGCGAGGTGCTGGCGATGGAGGTGATCGAGAAGATCCACGAGCGCCTGCCCAACACGCACATCGTCATGCACGGTTCCTCCGCCGTGCCGGAAGAGTGGCAGCAGGTCTTCAACGCCCACGGCGGCGAGATGCGCGAGACCTACGGCGTGCCGGTCGAGGAGATCGTGCGCGGCATCCGCCACGGGGTGCGCAAGGTCAACATCGACACCGACCTGCGGCTCGCCGCCGTCGCGGAGTTCCGGCGCGTCGCCGCCACCGACCCCGCCGAGTTCGATCCGCGCAAGTTCCTGAAGCCGGCGATGGCGGCGATGAGCGGCATCTGCCGCGCGCGCTTCGAGGCCTTCAGCACCGCCGGCCAGGCCTCGAAGATCGAGGTCCTGCCGCTGGCCGAGATGGCCAAGCGCTACGCCGACGGCAGGCTCGCCGCGCAGGTCGCGCCGGCGCGCGCCGCCTGACGCCTCCCGTTTCACCCCCGCGAGGACACGCACCATGCTCGAAACATCGGACAAGCAGGTCACCGGCAAGCAGCGCTACGCCGCCGGCGTGCTGAAGTACAAGCAGATGGGCTACTGGGAACCCGACTACGCGCCCAAGGACACCGACGTCATCGCGCTCTTCCGCATCACGCCGCAGGACGGCGTCGACCCAGTCGAGGCTGCGGCGGCGGTGGCCGGCGAAAGCTCCACGGCGACCTGGACCGTGGTCTGGACCGACCGCCTGACCGCCTGCGACAAGTACCGCGCCAAGGCCTACCGCGTGGACCCGGTGCCCAACGCCGAAGGCCAGTACTTCGCCTACATCGCCTACGAGCTCGACCTTTTCGAGCCGGGTTCGATCGCCAACCTGACCGCCTCGATCATCGGCAACGTCTTCGGCTTCAAGCCGCTGAAGGCGCTGCGGCTGGAGGACATGCGCCTGCCGGTCGCCTACGTGAAGACCTTCCAGGGACCGGCCACCGGCATCGTCGTTGAGCGCGAGCGGTTGAACTGCTACGGCCGGCCGCTGCTCGGCGCCACGGTCAAGCCGAAGCTCGGGCTGTCGGGCCGCAACTACGGTCGTGTCGTCTACGAGGCGCTGAAGGGCGGGCTCGACTTCACCAAGGACGACGAGAACATCAACTCGCAGCCCTTCATGCATTGGCGCGACCGCTTCCTCTACTGCATGGAGGCGGTGAACAAGGCCACGGCCGCGACCGGCGAGGTCAAGGGCACCTACCTGAACGTCACCGCCGCCACCATGGAGGAGATGTACGAGCGCGCCGAGTTCGCCAAGGACCTGGGGTCGGTAATCGTCATGATCGACCTGGTGATCGGCTATACGGCGATCCAGTCGATGGCCAAGTGGGCGCGCAGGAACGACATGATCCTTCACCTGCACCGCGCCGGGCATTCCACCTACACCCGGCAGAAGACGCACGGCGTCTCCTTCCGGGTCATCGCCAAGTGGATGCGTCTGGCCGGCGTCGACCACATCCATGCCGGCACGGTGGTCGGCAAGCTGGAGGGCGACCCGGCGACGACGCGCGGCTACTACGACATCTGCCGCGAGGAATACAACCCGATGAGGCTGGAAAACGGCCTGTTCTTCGACCAGGACTGGGCCTCGCTGAACAAGCTCATGCCGGTCGCCTCGGGCGGCATCCACGCCGGCCAGATGCACCAGCTCATCAATCACCTGGGCGAGGACGTCGTGCTGCAGTTCGGCGGCGGCACGATCGGGCATCCGCAGGGTATCGCCGCCGGCGCCACGGCCAACCGCGTGGCGCTCGAGGCGATGATCTTCGCGCGTAACGCCGGCCGCGACTACCTGGCGGAGGGTCCGGAGATCCTGGCCGACGCGGCACGCTTCTGCGCGCCGCTGCGCCAGGCGCTGGATACCTGGAAGGACGTCACCTTCGACTACGCCTCCACCGACACGCCGGACTTCGTGCCGACCGCCACCGCCGTCTGAGGAGTACGACCATGCGCATCACCCAGGGCACCTTCTCCTTCCTGCCCGACCTGACGGACGAGGAGATCGCCACCCAGGTCCAGTACTGCATCGACCGGGGCTGGGCGGTCAGTCTCGAGTACACCGACGACCCGCACCCCCGGAACACCTACTGGGAAATGTGGGGTCACCCGATGTTCGACACACCGGACGCGGCGGCGGTGCTCTACGAGCTCGGCGAATGCCGGAAGGTCTACGGCGACCGCTACATCCGCGTCGTCGCCTTCGACGCCACCGCCGGCTGGGAGTCGATTCGCCTCAGCTTCATCGTCAATCGCCCGGACGAGGAGCCCGGCTTCAGGCTGTCCCGCCAGGACACCGAGGGCCGCAAGGTCCGCTACACGGTGACGCCCTACGCCGCCGACCGGCCGGAAGGCCGGCGCTACGGTTGATCGACGTTGCAGACGGAACTCTCCGAGGGGGAGCGAGCGATGAGCCCCGGCCTGCCAGCCGACGTGGACGAGGCGCCGCCGATGGAGATCGACCTGCGCGTCGAGTTCGTCGAGTCCGGCGTCAAGGACGTGCTGGAGGAACTCGACCGCACCCTGGTCGGCCTGCAGCCGGTGAAGACCCGCATCCGCGAGATCGCCGCCCTGCTGCTGGTCGACCGGGCGCGGATGCGCCTGGGGCTGACCCAGGAGACGCCGACGCTGCACATGAGCTTCACCGGCAATCCCGGCACCGGCAAGACCACCGTCGCCTTGCGGATGGCCGACCTGCTGCACCGGCTCGGCTACGTCCGCAAGGGGCACCTGGTCTCCGTCACCCGCGACGACCTGGTCGGGCAATACATCGGCCACACGGCGCCCAAGACCAAGGAGGTGCTGAAGAAGGCGATGGGCGGCGTGCTCTTCATCGACGAGGCTTACTACCTCTACCGCCCGGAGAACGAGCGCGATTACGGGCAGGAGGCGATCGAGATCCTGCTGCAGGTGATGGAGAATCACCGCGACGACCTAGTGGTCATCCTCGCCGGCTACGCCGACCGGATGGAGAAGTTCTTCGAGAGTAATCCGGGCTTCCGCTCGCGCATCGCCCACCATGTCGAGTTTCCCGACTACAGCGACGGCGAGCTGCTGCGGATCGGCGAGCTGATGCTGGAGCAGCAGAACTTCCGCCTGAGCCCGCAGGCCCGCCAGGCGCTCGCCGACTATATCCCGCTGCGGCGCGCCCAACCGCATTTCGCCAACGCCCGCTCCCTGCGCAACGCCCTCGACCGCGCCCGCCTGCGCCAGGCCAAGCGCTTGTTCGAGACCTCAGAAGGACCGGTGGACGTTGAGGCGCTGAGCACGCTGGAGGCGGCCGATATCCGCGCCAGCCGGGTCTTCCGCGGCGGGCTGCAGGCGGCGCACGCCAGCGACGACGCGGAGGCCGACCGGCCATGAGCTTCGATCGCAGCGTCAAGATCGCCCCCTCGATCCTCTCCGCGGACTTCGCCGAGCTCGGCGCCGAGTGCGCGGCGATCGAGGCGGCCGGCGCCGACTGGGTGCATGTCGACGTCATGGACGGCCACTTCGTGCCCAACCTCACCATCGGTCCGCAGGTCTGCAAGGCGCTGCGCCCGCACGTTCGCAAGGTCATGGACGTGCATCTGATGATTGCGCCGGTCGATCCCTATATCGCCGCCTTCGCGGAGGCCGGCGCCGACATCCTCACCGCGCACGCCGAGGCGGGGCCGCACCTGGACCGTACGCTGCAGGCGATCCGCGCGGCCGGTTGCAAAGCGGGCGTGGCCTTGAACCCGGCGACCCCCGTCGAGGCGATCCGCCACGTGCTCGACCGCCTGGACCTGGTGCTGGTGATGTCGGTCAACCCTGGCTTCGGCGGCCAGGCCTTCATTCCGGCCATGGTCGAGAAGGTGCGGGCGCTGCGGGCGATGATCGGCAACCGGCCGATCAACATCCAGGTCGACGGGGGGATCAACCCGCAGACGGCGCCGGCAGTCTGCGCTGCGGGCGCCGACGTCCTGGTCGCCGGCTCGGCCGTGTTCCGCGGCGGAACGGTTGCAAATCCGGCGCCCTACGGCGAAAACATAAGGGTGTTGCGTGCCGCGGCCGGCGCAGCGCGCGCGGCCGCCTAGTTCGGCACCGAACAGACCAGGGAGGAGACGATGGCGGTCGAGACCCCGATCTGCGACTTCGGCTGGAAGGCGCCCGACTTCCGCCTGCCGGCGACTGACGGACGCACCCTGTCCTTCGCCGACGTGGCCGGCCCGCAAGGCACGCTGATCATGTTCATCTGCAATCACTGCCCCTATGTGCAGGCGGTGATCGACCGGATCGTGCGCGACGCGCGCGACCTGCAGGCGCTGGGGATCGGCGTGGCGGCGATCTGCTCCAACGACGCCGAGGCCTACCCGGACGACAGCTTCGCGCGCATGCGCGAGATGGCCGAACGCCTGGACTTCCCCTTTCCCTATCTACACGACGAAAGCCAGCAGGTGGCGCGCGCCTACGAGGCGGTCTGCACGCCGGACTTCTTCGGCTTCGACAGGGATGGCGGCCTGCAGTACCGCGGCCGCCTCGATGCTTCGCGCCGCCAGGCCGGGCCGCCGGATCTGCGCCGCGATCTCTACGAGGCGATGCGCGAGGTCGCCGAGACGGGCCAGGGTCCGCGCGAGCAGATCCCCTCGATGGGCTGCTCGATCAAGTGGAAGGCAGCCTGAGACCCGCTGCGGGCGAGTGCCGCCGACCGCCAAGCCGATCCGATCCGACCTCTGCCGCCGGCCGTCCGACCCGCCGGACCTTCGCCGCGCGCTACCGCACCGATCCGCCCCGGCCCCGTCCGACGGCCGTCGCGTCGCGGAGCGGAGCGCCTCGCGCACCGTCCGGCGATTGACGCCCCAGGCCAGGAATGAAAGGGTTTGTATCCTATCTCGCTGTCCGCGGCACTGCGGCCGGCCGAAGCTTCTCGCCGGCGGCGAGCCTCGGTCGCGCTGTTCAGGCGGGAAGGGGATGCTTGGGAGACGAAGCCTGGGATGAAGCGGCTTCTGCACTGCGCCCTGCTCGGGACGCTCGCTTGGTCCGGGCCGGCCACGGCCCAGACGATGCAGTCCGAGCTCGGCCGGCTTCTGGGCATGCATCCGCTGATCGAAGCCTCGGAGGCGGAGATCCAGGGCGCGGCCGAGAACACGCGCGAGGCCTTCGGCGACTTCCTGCCCCAGGTCAGCCTGTCCAGTCAGGCCGGCGTCAGCCGCACAGACAGCCCGTCGCGCCGGGCGGCGGACGATACGCCCTACGACGCCGTCGAGCGCAAGGCGACCTTGACCGTGACTCAGAAGGTGTTCGACGGCTTCAAGCGCGAGTCGCGCTATGACATCGCGCGCCGGGAAGAGGCGGTGGCCGCGAGCGACCAGGAGGCGACGGTCCAGGACGTGATGCTGGAGGGCATCGTCGCCTACCACAACGTGCTGCGTTTTACCCGGGTGCTCGAACTGGCGCGCGAAAGCGAAGGCATGATCCAGGAACAGCTCGACCTGGAGGACGAGCGCGTGGCGCGCGGCGGCGGCGTGACCATCGACGTGCTGTTCGCCAAGACCCGCCTGCAGATCGCCAAGGAGCAGCGGGTCACCTTCGAGGGCGCGCTGGCCGACGCGGTCGCGCGCTACCAGCAGGTCTTCCAGCGCGCGCCGACTCCCGCGCGCATGGTCGAGCCGATTCCGCCCGTCGAGCTGCTGCCGGAAGGGCCCGAGGCTGCGCTGGCGGTGGCCGAGGCCGAGAATCCCCAGGTGGTGCGGCAGGATCTGCAGACTGTGATCGCCGACCTGGAGCGGGACGTGGCCTACGGCGACTATGCGCCGGAGCTCAACGTCGTCGGCGAGGCCAACTACGAAGAGGACTTCGACGGCGTTCCCGGCGACCGCACCGACCTGAGCGTCGGCTTGCAGCTCCGCTGGGACCTGTTCGACGGCTTCGCGCGAGAGGCCCGCATCGGCGAGAGCGCCGCCCGCTACTCGGCCGAGGTGCAGCGCCTGACCCAGGCCCGGCGCAAGGTGCGCGAGGACGTCGAGCTGGCCTTCAACGAACTGGAGACGGCGCGCCAGAGGGTGGTGCTGCTGGAGAACGCGGTGAACATCGCCAGCGAGGTCTTCGAAGCGCGCAAGCGCCTGCGCCAGGCCGGCCGCGAGTCCGCCGTAAACGTCCTCGACGCCGAGACCGAGCTGTTCAACGCCCAGATCAAGGCGGTGGCTGCCAACTTCGACGCTCGGGTGGCGAGCTACCGCGTCCTCGCCGCGATCGGCCGTCTCGACCCGGAACGCTTGAAGCTTCGCGGGTTCGCGCCGGCTGCCGAGTAGCCGGCGTCCCGAGCCGGTCCGTTAACATTCCGACTGTTGAACAAAAGCCTAATAAACTTGTATAAATTTGTAACCAAAATGGTGGATTGCCGTGCGGCCGCGAGGCGGCGCAGTCGCGGCGCGGGTTCGGCGCCGGACTGCCCCTGACCCTGTGAAGCCTGCAACGGCCAGCGCAAGAGCTTCGGCCAGGAGGGCAAGGTGAGGGGCGCGCACGAGCCGCTAGGGCCCGGCTCAACCGACACGCAGGTGGTCTCGATCCCGCCGGGCGCGGGGCCGTACGTCACCCTGCCGCTGGCGGGCGAGGCTTACCGCGCCGACTTCGCGCGTGCCGGCAGCGATCTGGTGGTCGCCGCCGGCGACGGCGGCCGGGTCGTGGTCGCCGGATACTTTGCGCAGCCCGATCCCCTGGGGCTGGTGACCGCGAACGGCGGTCTGCTGCCGCCGGACCTGGTGGCGCGCCTGGCCCAGGCCGGCACCCTGGTCCAGCTCGCCCAGGCCGGGACCAGCGATGCCGGGGGTCTGCCGGCGATCGGCGAGATCGTCTCGCTGGAGGGCACGGCGACCGCCGTGCACGGCGACGGCACGCAGGTCGCGCTCGGCCAGGGCGATCCGGTCTACCTAGGCGACCTGGTGGAGACCGGTCCGGCCAGCGCGCTCGGCATCCGCTTCGCGGACGGCACCGCATTCTCGCTCTCCGCCAAGGCGCGGATGACCCTGGACGAGCTGATCTACGACCCCGGCGGCCAGAGCAGCATGACCGCCTCCGTGCTGTCCGGCACCTTCGGCTTCGTCACCGGCCAGATCGCGTCGCTGCCCGACAGCGACGGCATGACGGTGCGCACGCCGGTGGCGACCATCGGCATTCGCGGCACGAGCGTCTCCGGCCAGATCGAGGAGGGCTTGGTCACGCTGCTGCCCGATCCCGGCACGCAGACGGTGGGGCGGGTGCTGATCGTCAACCTCGGCGGCCAGCAGGAACTCGACGAGCCCTACGAGTCGACCAATCTGATCAGTTTCTTCGAGCCGCCGAGCACGCCCTTCAAACTATCGCCAGAAGAGGCCCTGGCGCTCTACAACTCCGTGCTGCCGACGCTGCGCGAAATCCTCGGCGCCGGCTTCGGCGAGGGCGACGGCGGAAGCGAGGACCACCCCGGCGACGAGCAAGGCGGCGATCTCGGTGCCGAGCAGTTCGCCGACATCGCGCGCATCCTCGGCGCGCTCGAGCCTGGCACCGGCGGCCGGGACCCGGGCGGCGACCCGCCTGGCGTGACGCCGCCGAGGATCGAGGTGGTCGAAGTCGAGGCCTTGGTCGTGCAGGTGGTGACCGGGACGCTGGAGGCGCTCGGTCGCCTGGAGCGGCGCGAAACCGATCGCGGCGACGAAAGCCTGTTCGAGCCCAATCTCTTCAGTCTGGCGGACCTGGAGCGGATCGGCCAGCAAGTGACCGCCGTGACAGGCGACCCCGGTACGGTCGGCGACGGCGAGCCCGGCGACAACGACGATGACGCTGGCGCGATCATCGGCACCGGCGGCGACGACGTGCTGTTCGGCACCGACGGCGACGACGCCATCGATGGCGCTGGCGGCGACGACACGGTGTTCGGCGGCGCCGGCGACGACCTGATCGTCGCCAGCCCCGGCAACGACGTGATCGACGGTGGGCCGGGCATCGACACCGTGACCTTCGGCGGCCTGCGCAGCGACTACACGATCTTCCTGGGCGATCTGCTGGTGATCGGCCCGGGCGACGACCGAACGCTGGTCAAGAACGTCGAACGGCTTCTGTTCCAGGACCGCAGCCTGACCGTGCCCGAGGCCGAGGCGGAGGCCGCCCCGCTAGCGCTGGCGACGCTGGCCGCTGCAAACGTGGGCGAGGGCGGGGCGTTCGAACTGACAGTGCGCCTGACCAAGGCCGCCTCCAGCCAACTCGCCTTCGGCTACGAGCTGCGCGCCGGCACCGCCAGTCCGAGCGACGACCTCGAGACGGCGAACAGCGACCCTCTCAGCGGGCAGCTCGTCTTCGCCCCTGGCGAGACTTCGAAGACGCTGCGCTTCGCGACCCTGGACGACCAGCTCTTCGAGGCGGACGAGACGCTGCAGCTTGTGCTCACGGCGCCCGGCGGCGGCCAGCAGGTGCTGCTGGTCGAAGCACTCGGCGGCGCGCTGGAGACCCAGGCCGCGCAAAGCCTCGCCAAGACCCTGACGATCCTGAACGACGACGCCGAGACGCCGGAGAGCTTCGTTTGGACCGGGGCCGGCGACGGCAGCAGTTTCGGCGACCCGGCCAACTGGGGGTCGGGGCAAGTGCCCTCCGCTGGCAGCGGCGCGCGCATCCCCACCGGCGCGACCGCCGTCTATTCCAGCGGCAACCTGGCGCTCGAGACACTGACCGTCGAGGGCGCGCTCTCCGTCACCGGCGGCCAGCTCCAGGTGAACGCCGACAGCGTGGCCGGCGACGGCACGCTGACCCTGACCGGTGGGACTGTCACGACGGCCGCCGGAACCTTTACCGTTCTCGACAGTGCGGTGACCGGCGGAAGTCTTCAAACCAGCGGCAGCGGCAAGCTGCAGCTCAACGGCGCCACCTTGACCGGCACGCAGGTCGCCAACGGTGCCGGCGGGACCCTGGAGATCCTGGGGACGACGCGGCTCGGCAGCCTGTCCGGCCCGATGTCGAACGGCGGTACGTTGCTGCTCGCCGCAGGTGCGACCCTGATCCTGCTCGACCAGGGCTTCGTCAATGCCGCCGGCGCGACGCTCGCCGGCAACGGCACGCTCGAGGCCGGAACGGTGACCAACGAAGGCACCGTCTCACCAGGCGAGAGCCTGGGCACCCTCGGCGTCACCGGCACCTTTACCCAGGCCGACGGCGGGCGGCTGTCGCTGGAAGTCGGCGATGCCGGCCAGTCGGACACGCTTCAGGTCAGCGGTGTGGCGACGCTGGACGGGACGCTCGCGCTGAGCACGCTGGCCGGCGCCGCACCATCGAGCGGCCAGACCTATACCCTGATCACCGCCGCCGGGGGCTTTGCCGACGGCGACTCGGTGACCGGGCTGTTCGACAGCGTGACCACCGACGGCTTCGCCGCCCGGATCGGCGTCACCGGCAACGACTTGCAGATGACGCCGCTGTCGGGCACGACGCTGGCGGGCACCGACGGCGACGACATTCTGGTGGGGACCGCGGCGAGCGAGACCCTCGATGGCGGCGCGGGCGACGACCTGCTGCTCGGCGCCGGCGGCAACGACGTCCTCTACGGGGTAGCGGGTGCCGACCGGCTGGTCGGCGGCGAGGGCGACGACCGCCTCTACGGCGGCGGCGGCCTGGATCTGTTGTACGGCGGCGCAGGGGCGGATTCGCTCTACGGCGGTGCCGGCGCCGACAGCCTCTACGGCGGTACCGGCAACGACCTGCTGGTCGCCGGCAGCGACGGCGGCGGCACCTCGAGCCTGACGATCGACGCCGCCAACATTACGACGACCGACAAGGGGTTCGCCGTCACGGCGAAGAAGATCGTCGACGGCAGTCTCGGACCGGCTTCGGTCGACAACCTGACCACGGACAACGGAAGTTTCGGCGTTGGCGTCGACGGCGAGGCGGGAGATACGGCGGCGCAGTTGGGCTACGACGAGGGCAGCGGACGGTCCGAAGAGCTGATCGTCAGCCTCGACCAGCCCGCTACCCAGGCGGAGGTCGACGTCACCCAGCTCTTCGACAACCACGGTGAGGTCGGCCGTTGGACCGCGCTGCGCGACGGCAGCGAGGTCGCCACCAGCAGCTTCGTCTCCGCCCCCGGCGCCAGCACCACGACGGCGACCATCGCGCCGGGAGAGGCCTTCGACCAGCTCGTCTTCACCGCCGATCCGCGCGACGCCTCGAAGACCGGGTCCAGCCTGACCGGCAGCGAGTACTACGTGAAGGAGATACGCCTCACCTATCCGGAAGATGCCGGCGTCGGCAATCTGCTGGTCGGCGGCGAGGGCGACGACAGCCTGACCGGCGGGGCCGGCGACGACGTGTTGAACGGCGGGCCGGGAACCGATGTGCTGGTCGGTGATACCGGGGCCGACACCTTCTATTTCGGCGGACCGGCGGACGGCACCGTGCAGGAGAGCAACGGCGTTTCGGCCAGCACGCTGACGGCGGACAGCCTGAGCGACTTCATCGCCGGCAACGACACGCTGGAGCTCGGCAGCGACTTCGGGTTCACCGCGCCGCTCGCCGACGGCAGCACCTTCGTCAAGCTGGCCGAGGCCGTCTACGACGGCACCAACGGCAGCGGGCCCACCTGGTCGGGTGCCAGCGACGCCGACCCGGCCAGCGTGCTGATCGTCGACAGCGACGGCAATCTGGTGCACGACGACAACGGCATCGACGCCGGGTACACGGTGGTCGCGCAGATGTCCTCCTCCGCGGCGGCGGCGGTCTCGGACAGCGACGTCCAGGTCACCACGGCGGGCTGAGCATGGCCGAAGCACGACACGCGCGAGAGACGCCGCGGGGCTGGCTCGGGCTGGTGCTGCGGCCGGTCGCGGGGCCCCTGCGCGAGGTCCTTCTGGTCTCCCTGTTCGTCAATCTCTTCGTCCTGGCTGTCCCGCTGTTCGTCCTGCAGGTCTACGACCGGGTCATCGCGCATGCTGGTATGACGACCCTGCAGGCGCTGGTCATCGGCATGGCGGTGGCGATCGCCTTCGACTTCGTGCTGCGCCAGGCACGCAGCCGCGTGGTCCAGCGCGTCGCCCTGCGCCTCGATGCGGAGCTCGGGCGCCGGCTGGTCGACAAGCTGCGGCGCCTGCCGCTGCACCTGCTGGAGAGCCGTCCGGCCGGGGCCTGGCAGACGCTCTTCCGCGACCTGGAGACCGTGCGGGCGACGCTGGGCGGCGCCAGCGCGGTGCTGCTCTGCGACTTGCCGTTTCTGGCGCTGTTCTTCCTGCTGATCGTGGTTTTCGCCGCACCCGTGGCACCGGTGCTGCTGGCGATGGCCGGGCTGATGGCGGCGCTGGCGCTGGCCAGCGCCTGGCTGGTCGGGCGCAGCAGCCGCGGCGAGCGGGCAGCGGCGCGCCGGCGCGACGAACTGGTCGGCGAGCTCGTGCAGGGACGCACCACCATCAAGTCGCTGGGGTTGGGGGCGGCGCTGGTGCCGCGCTGGGAGGACCGCCATGCCGCGGCGATCGAGGCGGCGCTGGAGCGCGGCAGCCGGGCCGACGCCTTCCACAACGCCGGCCATGCGGTGGCCATCCTGACCACTGTGGCCATCGTCTCGGTCGGCGCGCTGGCGGTGCTGGAGCAGCAGATGACCGTCGGTGCCCTGGTCGCCGCCAACATCCTGGCCGGCCGCTTCGTCGGCCCGCTGGTTCAACTCTCCTCGAGCTGGCGCACCTACGCGGGCTTTCGCGAGTCGGCCCAGCGCCTGCGCGACCTCTTCGCCTTGGAGGAAGAGCGTGCCGAGACGGGCATCGCACTGCCGCGTCCGCAGGGGGTGATCACCGTCGAGGGCCTTTCGTTCCACTACGATGCCGCCGCCGCACAAGCCTCGCGCAACGTCATCGAGGAGCTGTCCTTCCGTCTCGGCCCTGGCGGGTTGCACGCCGTGATCGGCGCCAACGGCAGCGGCAAGACGACGCTGCTCAAGCTGCTGCAGGGCCTCTACCGGCCGGCCGCCGGCCGCGTGCTGCTCGACGGCATGGACGTCGCGCAGCTCGGGCGCGAGCAGATCGCCGACTGCATCGGCTACGTGGCGCAGGACTGCTTCCTGTTCGACGGCACGATCAAGGACAACATCGCGCTGGCCGACCCCCGGGCCTCCGACGCGGCGATCCTGGAGGCGGCGCGGCGTGCCGGCGTGCAGGAGGTGGCGGCGCAGCTTCCCGACGGCTTCATGACGCAGATCGGCGAGGGCGGCCACCGCCTGTCGGGCGGCCAGCGCCAGCGCCTCGCCCTGGCGCGTGCCTTGTTGCGCGACCCGCCGGTCCTGCTGCTCGACGAGCCGACCGCCAACCTGGACCGCGAGGCCCGCCAACGCGTCGTCGCCAACCTGCTGGAGCTGGCGCGCGACCATACCATCGTGATGGCGACCCACAGCCTGGACCTGCTGCCCCAGTGCGCCAGCGTACTGGTCCTGCGCAACGGGCGGATGCTGCTCGGCGGACCGGCCAGCGAGGTACTGGCACGGCTGCAGACGGGCAGTGCGGCAGGCTCCGTCTCGGAGGTCGGGCCATGAGCCGGCTCGACGCGCTGCTGACCCGCAACCCCGGCCTCGGCTGGCGGCGGGCCGCGCTGCTGGTCATGGCCCTGGTGATCGCCGCGCTGGCCTGGGCGGCCAGCGCGGAGTTCGAGCAGGTCGCCGTCGCGCACGGCGAGGTGGCGCCGCGCGACCGGGTCAAGGTGATCCAGCACCTCGACGGCGGCATCATCAAGGCGCTCTTCGTGCGCGAGGGCGAGGTGGTGGCTGCCGGCGCGCCGCTGGTCGAACTGACCCTGCCCAGCGGCCAGTTGAACGAGCCCGAGCTGCGCGTGCGTCTGGACGCCCAGCGCCTGAAGCTGGCCCGCCTGCGCGCCGCCGGCAGCGGCGCCGCACTGGGCCTGCCGCCGGAGATCGCCGCGCGCCGTCCGGAGCTGGCCGCCGCCGAGACCGAGGCTTACCGCGCCGAGCAGGCGCGTCTGGCCAGCAGTCTGGAGGGCCTGCAGGCGCAGATCCGCCAGCGCCGCTTCGCCATTCAGGAGCTCGACGAGACCCGCGCCGCCGTACGTGCCGAGCTGGCTCTGGCGCGCGAGAACCTGGCGATCTCCCAGGGCCTGTTCGACGACGGCCTGACCTCGCAGATGGAGCATCTGGAGCGGCGCCAGAGCGTCAGTCGGCTCGAGGGCGAGCTGGCCGCCCTGGCCCCGGCCATCCCGCGCGCCGAAGCCGCCCTCGCCGAGGCCGAGGAGAAGCTGCGCGAGACCGAGCTTACCTTCCGGCGCGAGGCCGTGGAGGCGGCGCGCGACCTGGAGAGCGAGATCGCCCGTACCCGCGAGCTGCTGGCCACCGCCGCCGAACGCGAGGCGCGGACCGTGCTGCGCAGCCCGGTCGAGGGCATCGTCAAGAATTTGCGCTATGCCACCGTCGGCGGCGTGGTGCGCACCGGCGAGCCGATCATGGAACTGGTGCCGACCCACGACAACCTGGTGGTCGAGGCACGCTTGAGCCCCGCCGACCGCGGACCGGTGCGCGTCGGCCAGCCGGTGCGCATCAAGATCAGCACCTATGACTTCCTGCGCTACGGCGCCCTGGAGGGCACCATCTCGCAGATCTCCGCCGACACCACCCCGGACCCCGATGCCGGGCCCTACTTCCGCCTGGTGGTCGAGCCGGCGCGCGGCTACCTCGGCGCGGCGCCGGAAGCGCTGCCGATCATGCCGGGGATGGTCGCCCAGGTGGACGTGCTGACCGGCCGCAAGTCGCTGCTCGCCTCGGTGCTGGAGCCGCTGCTGCGCATCCGCGACGAAGCCTTCCGGGAGCGGATCTGAGCGATGGTGCAGGCCGGAAGGGGCAGCGGGCGCCTGCGCCGGATGTGGCGCTGGTCCGGGCGCGGCGGCCGACCCGTCGCGCTGGCGCTGCTGGTTGCGCTGATCGCGCTGCGCATCTGGGACCCGGCGCCAGTGGAGGTGCTGCGCCTGCGCGTCTTCGACGCCTATCAGCGGCTGCTACCGGTCGAGCTGCCGCAACGGGTGACCGCGGTGATCGAGATCGACGAGCGCAGCCTGCGCGAAGTGGGCCAGTGGCCCTGGCCGCGCACCGTCCTGGCCGAGCTGATCGCGCGGGTGCAGGAAGCGGGCGGTGCCGTGCTCGGCATCGCCGCCGTTTTCCCGGAGCCCGACCGCACCTCGCCGCGCGCGCTCGCCGAGCGGACCGACATCGAGCCGGCGCTGCGCGAGCGCCTCGCCGCGATTCCCTCGAACGACCAGGTGATGGCCAACGTCGCGCGCAAGTACCGCGTCGTGCTCGGCCAGTCGGGCATCAGCGAGCCGACGCCGCGGGCCGAGGAGTTTCCGCTGGAGCCGACGCCGAACGCCAGGATCGGCAGCGATCCGATGCCCTGGCTGGTCGCCTACCCGGGCCTGCTGCGCAACACCCCGGACCTGGAGTTCGCCGCGGCCGGACGCGGCGTCATCAATCTGGCGGACGAGGTCGACGGCGTTGCCCGGCGCGTACCGCTGGTGGTGCGCGTCGGCGATGCGATGATCCCGAGCTTCTTCGTCGAGATGCTGCGCGTCGCTACCGGCCAGTCGGCGTACGCCGTGCAGACCGGGCCGACCGGGATCGAGGGCGTCGTCATCGCCCGCAGCCCGGTCGGCACGGACCGCAACGGCCAGGTCTGGGTGCGCTACGGCGAGGTGGCGGACGGACGCTACGTCTCGGCCGTCGACGTGCTGCAGGGAAAGTTGGCGTCCGGCGCACTGTTCCAGCGCCCGGTCTTGCTCGGATTCACGGCGACGGGCCTCGGCGACCTGCCGGCCACACCGCTGGGCGTGCGTATGCCGGGCGTCGAGGTGCATGCGCAATTGCTCGACAACGTGATCGCCGGCGTCGGTCTCGAACGTCCCGCCTACGCCCTCGGCCTCGAGCTGACGCTGACGGCGCTTGTGGGGCTGCTGCTGATCGTCCTGACGCCGGCCCTGCGGGCGCTTTGGACCGGCGGCATCTTCCTGGTCCTGCTCGCCGCCGTCGCCGGCGGCTCCTGGCTCGCCTTCGGCGAATCCAGCCTGCTGATCGATGCCAGCTACCCGGCGCTGGCCACGGTGGCCCTGTTCCTGGCGCTCGCCTACCTGGGTCACAGCAGCGAGCAGCGGGACAAGCGCTACGTCCGCCAGGTCTTCGGCCAGTACCTCTCGCCGGTGGTGGTCGAGCGCCTGGCGGAGGACCCCAGCAAGCTCGAGCTGGGCGGCGAGGTGCGCGAGCTGACCGTGCTGTTCAGCGACATCCGCGGCTTCACCGGCATCTCCGAGCGGTTTGCCGAGGATCCGCAGGGACTGACGGCACTGATCAACCGCTTTCTGACGCCGCTGACCCAGGCGGTGATGGACCACGGCGGCACCATCGACAAGTACATCGGCGACTGCATCATGGCCTTCTGGAACGCGCCGCTCGACGACCCCGCGCATGCGCGCAACGCCTGCCGCGGCATGCTGGCGATGCAGCAGGCGCTGCGCCGGGTGAACGCCGAGCTGGCGGCCGAGGGCGAGTCCGACCTGGATGCCGGCCAGGGGCGCACCGCCGGCCTGCTGAAGGCGGCGGCGGCCGGCGAGGTGGATCCGCGCCTCGCCCGCCGCAAACTCCAGCAGGCGGCCGAGCGCGGGGTGTCGCGCGCGCAGTACGAACTCGCCAAGGCCTGCCGCGACGGGGTCGGCGGTCCGGTCGACGCCGAAGCCGCGGCGCGCTGGTTCCTGGCCGCCGCCGAACACGGCCACGCACGGGCGCAGCGCAACATCGGACTGCGCTATCTGCAGGGCGACGGCCTCGCCGCGGATCCGCGCGCCGGGGCCTTCTGGCTGCAGCTCGCCGCCGACCAAGGGCTGCGCGACGCCCAGGCCCGCCTGGCCGACCTGCAACGCGAACTGGACCCGCAGATCCTCGCCGCGGTGCAGGCCCAGGCATTGGCCTGGCGGCCGCAGGTCGACGCCGCCGGCGCCATCCAGCTCGAGATCGGTCTGGGCGCCAACACGGGGCGCTGCCTCGTCGGCAACCTCGGCTCGCAGCAGCGCTTCGACTATTCGGTGCTGGGCGATGCGGTGAACCTGGCCTCGCGCCTCGAAGGCCAGTCGAAGAACTACGGTGTCGCCGCCATCATCAGCGAGAGCGTGCGCGAGGGGGCGCCGGAATTCGCGGCGCTGGAGCTGGACCTGATCGCGGTCAAGGGCCGCAGCGAACCGGTGCGGATCTATGCCCTCCTGGGCGACGAGGCGGCAGCGGCCAATCCCCACTTCCAGCGGCTGGAGGAGGTCCACGCCGGCTTCCTCGGCGCGTTCCGCGCCCAGGACTGGGCCGCCGCGCGCAGCCGGATCGGCGAATGCCGAGCGCTGGCTCCGGAGCTCGGCGAGCTCTATGAGAGCTATCTCGGCCGCGTCGCCGAGCTGGAGCGCCGGCCGCCCGGCGCCGACTGGCAGGGCGTCCTGGTGGCGAAGTCGAAGTAGGCCGGCTCCGCCGGGTCAACGCTCGCCCAGCGCCAGGCGGAGGGCCAGCAAGCCGAAGGCCGCCGCAAAGACCCGCTGCAGCCAGCGCATGGTTCCCGGCTGCCCCACGACGTAGCGGCGGGCTGTCGCGGCGAAGGCGCCGTAGCCGGCGAAGACGACGAAGGTGAGCGCCATGAAGACGGCGGCCAGCAGCAACATGTGCAGGTTCGGGTCCGCGGTCCCGGCCGGCACGAAGACCGGCAGGAAGGCGAGGAAGAACAGCGACAGCTTGGGATTGAGCAGATTGAGCAGGATCCCGTCGGCGACGATGCGTCCGGCCGCCGCGGGCCGGGCGTGCGCGCTCACCTGCAAGGCACCGTCGGCCCGCAGCATGCTCCAGGCCATGTAGAGCAGGTAGACCACGCCCAGGAGCTTTACGAACTGGAACAGTTCCGCGCTGGCGTGCAGAAGGGCCGCCAGGCCGGCCAGGCTGGCGGCGATGTGCGGCAGGATGCCGAGCGTGCAGCCGGCGGCCGCCAGGACGCTGGCGCCCCAGCCACGCGCCAGGCCGATCGCCAGGGTGTAGATCACGCCGGTGCCCGGCAGCAGGACAACCACCAGGGAGGTGAGCAGGAACTCGGCCGTCATGCGCGTGCGCCTCCGGCGATCGCGTTGGTGGGGCTCAGACGTCGAAGCGGGGTGTAGCCTGGCTGAGCAGGGCGCTGCGCACCTCGGCGTTCCAGTGTGTCCGCAAGGCTTCGGCGAGACTCTCGATCAGGCCGGCGACGGCGCGCTCGCCCACCTCGTGGTGCGCCTCGACGACCACCAGGACTTCGCGCGTGCCCGACCCAACGGCGGACAGGCCGCTTTGGCGGTGCGCCCAGCGACGGGCATGCGCCTGGCCGGCTTCGTCGGCGAAGATCACCTCGCCAGGGTCCGGGTGCTCCGTCGCGCCGGAGAAGCTGGTATAGGTCTCAGTGCCTTCCGCGTGCCGCACCTCGATCCCACCGGTTACCTTGGCACGGTCGAAGGCGGCGACCGGAATGGCATACGCGAGGGACAGGGCGTTGCAGAGGTCGACGAAGGGATCGATCGCCGGCAGGCTCGCGTCCTGGCGGTAGCGACGCAGCAGCGCCTCGGCGGCGCAGCGGTACTGGGTCGGCTTCAGCCCCATGCCGGCGAAGACGCGCCGCCAGGCCTGGATCTCCGGCATCTCGCCTTCCCTGGCCGTCGCCAGCCGCGATGCCGCCCGCTCCAACCAGGGGCTCAGGTCCGGCGTGCTCTGCGGTTTGTCGTGCAAGCCCTCGGCGGCGACTACGCCGCAGACCAGGTCCGGGAAGTCCCGCCGTATCTCGGGGGCATGTCGGAAGTACATGGGCTCGGTCCCTGCGGATGCCGCGTTCGAGGGCGATCGGGCCGAGAGTAAATCCGATCGCACCGGGCCGCTCTTGAAGGAAATTGCGGGGCGCTCAGGCGACGGCTGCGGCGTAGAGGCCGGGCGAGTAGCCGAAGGTGCGCACGAACAGGCGTGTCATGTGGCTCTGGTCGGCGAAGCCGCTTGCCAGGGCGGCCTCGGCCAGCGGGCTGCCGGCGGCGATCAGCCGGCGGGCCAGGGCCAGCCTGCGTTGCAGGCGATAGGCATGCGGCGTGAAACCGGTCGCTCGGGCGAAGCTGCGGACGAGCTGGTAGCGGCTGAGGCCGCACAGGGCGGCCAGCTCCGCCAGGCTGGCCGCCGCCGCCGGGTCGTCGTCGATCCGCTGGCGCGCGCGCAGCACGGAGCCGGGGTAGCGGCCTGGCGCCATGGGGTCCGCGGCGACGGGGCGCTCGTGCAGCAGTTCGGCCAGCAGGAGCAGCAGCCGTTCCTGCAGCGCCGCATCGTCGGTCTGGCCGGCGGCGGCCGTGACTGCGGCATAGAGGCACGCGAAGCGCCGGGCCGTATTGCGCCGCGCTATGACGGGATGGACGAACTCGCGCAGGCGGTCGCAACCGGCATCGATGTCGCGGGCCGCGGCAACCACCAGGCCCGGCTCCAGATAGAGCATGCGCCAACGGCGCTTGCCTGCGCCGAGCGGCAGGCCGTCGTGCACCTCGCCGGGGTTGACGGTGATGACGTCGCCGGCGCTGGCCTCGACCGGGCCGCGCCCGCTCGCCGAGGCCTGGGCGCCGCAATCGATCAGGCCGACGCCGAACTGCTCGTGGGTATGGCGACCGAAGGCATGCGCCGTCTCTGCTTCGACCGCCTCGATCTGCGGCAGGGCGCTGCGGTGCAGCCTAAAGGATGCGGCCCGGCGCTCAGGCATCTCGGCTCCCTCGCTTTGCGTCTTGCCCGGCCAACTTGCCTGGGAGCGGGCCGCGCGCCAAGGCCCCGAGCGCCGTCGAGCCATGCGGCGGTGGCGCTGGTCGGCATGGCGTGGATGCGCTAGCAACGCCTCGAGGGGCGCGCCGGGCCGCGCCGGTCGGGCGGGTGGAGCGCGCAGGATGCAGGATTGGGTGCTCTGGACCCTCTGGGCGGCCTTCTTCCAGAACGCCCGCTCGTCATTGCAGAAGCGCTCCAAGGCCGATCTGGGCACGCTGGGCTCGGCCTACTGCCGCTTCGTCTACGGCTGGCCCTTCGCCGTCGCCTACCTGCTGATGCTCGCCCGCTGGCAGGGCGTGCCCGTGCCGGATGCCCATGCGACCTTCCTCCTCTGGGTCGTGGTCGGCGGTGCGGCGCAGATCGCCGGCACCGTCTGCCTGATCCATGCCTTCGGCTTCCGCAACTTCGCCATCGCCACGACCTACTCGAAGACGGATACGCTGCAGGCGGCGCTGTTCGGCTTCCTGCTGCTGGGCGACCCGCTGAGCTTGGCCGGCGCCGCCGGCATCCTGCTCTCGGTCGCCGGCGTCGTCGCCATCTCGCTGGCGCGCAGTTCCGCCGGCTGGCGTTCGGCGCTGGCGGCGGTCGGGCAGCCAGCCGCCGTCTACGGTATCCTGGCCGGCGGCGGCTTCGCCTTCTCGGCCGTCTGCTACCGGGCTGCGGCGCTGTCGCTGGAGCCGCTCGGCGCGGCGGTGCAGGCGGCGACGACGCTGGCCTGGGTGCTCGGCGTCCAGACCCTGGCGATGGGTGCCTGGCTGGCCTGGCGCCGCCGCGCCCAGTTCCTCGCCGTGCTGCGCGCCTGGCGCGCCACCGTGTGGATCGGCGTCACCGGCATGGCCGCCTCGGCCGGCTGGTTCACCGCCATGACCCTGGAGAACGCCGCCTACGTGCGGGCAGTGGGTCAGGTCGAGCTGGTCTTCGCGCTGCTCGCCTCCTGGCTCGCCTTCAAGGAGCGCAGCACCTGGACCGAGATCCTGGGGATCGTCGCCGTCGGCGGCGGCATCGCCATCCTGCTGATCGGCACCTCAGGCCCGTAGGATTCGCGACCGGCCAGCGTGCGGCACCGTACCGGGTCGCGCCGACGTCTGCCGAGTTTGTGCGCCTTCCGCTGAAGATTGCGCTGGTGCCGGGCTTGCTTTTGACGTCATAAAGTGCATATGCACATTATGGACAACGACCAAGATCCCGATCTGGACACAGAGGCGGCGTTCGTGCGCGACCACTGCGCCTGCTTCGCCCTGCGCCAAGCGGCGCGCGAGATCACGCGCTTCTACGAGGAGCGCATGGGCGACCTCGGCCTGACGGCGGGGCAGTTCACCATCCTGACGGCGCTGCACGGCGCTGCCGATATCCCCTTCGCCCGGCTGGCGTCAGGCCTGGGCATGGACCGCACGACCCTGTCCCGTGCGCTGCGCCCGCTGGCGCGCGAGGGGCTGGTCGAGCTTTCGCCCGAGGGGCCGCGCCGGCGCCGCAGCGCGCGCCTCACCCAGGCCGGGCGTCGGCGCTTCGCCGAGGCGCTGCCGAAGTGGCACGCCGCCCAGGCCGCGGCTGCTGCGCGCTTCGGTGGCCGGGACTGGCCGGATCTGCAGCGCAAGCTCACGCAACTGACCGAGGCCGCGCAGACGGACGCAGCGGAGCCCGAGGCGACGACATGAACCGTTCCTGCGCGGCTGCGTAGAAAGCAAGGACGTCCGATGCGAAGGATGGAACGCGGATGAGCGAGCCCGATGCCGTGCCCCGCCGGGACCGACGACTCTTGGGTCTGGTTGGCACGACCGTCTTCGCCCTGCTGGTGCTCGGCGGCATCGCCGGCGGCATCGCGGCCCTGCATCTGCGCGCCTCCGCACAGGAGGAGCCGCAGGCGCGCGCACCCCTGCCGGTCAAGGTCATGCCGGTCGAACGGCAGGACAGCTATCGCATCGAGCAACGCTTCGCCGGCCGCCTGGAGCCGGCCCGCAGAACCCAGCTCGCCTTCGAGCGGGCCGGACTCGTCACCGCGGTGCTGCGCGACGAAGGCGACGCGGTCGAGGCGGGCGCCGTGGTCGCGCAGCTCGATACGGAGCCGCTGATGGCGGCGCGCGACGCGCTGACCGCCCAGCGCGCGCAGGCGGCAGCGGACCTCGACCTGGCGCGCCGCACCCTGCGCCGGCAACGCGAGTTGCACGGGGCCGGGCACGTCAGCGCCCAAAGGCTCGACGAGGCACGGCTCTCGGCGGCGGCCCTGGAGGCGCGGGTGCAGGCGCTGGATGCGGAGATCCGCGCCTTGGAAATCGACATCGAGAAGTCGGCGCTGATCGCGCCCTTCGCCGGCAGCGTTGCCGCTCGGCACCTCGACGAGGGCGCCGTCGTGGCGGCCGGCGCCTTCGTGCTGGAGTTGCTGGAAAGTGGCCGACCACAGGCGCGTGTAGGAGTTTCGCCCGAGGCGGCGCGGCGGCTATACGCCGGTGCCGACTACCGTATCGAAGCGGCCGGGCAGATCCTCTCCAGCCGCCTGTTGCGCACCCGCCCCGACATCGCCCCGGACACGCGCAGCGTCGAGCTGTTGTTCGAACTCGAGGGGCGCGGCGGCCTGCCCTTCGGCGAGGTGGTCGAACTGCATATCGCCCGACAGGTCGCCGAAGCCGGATTCTGGATACCGCTGACGGCGCTCTACGAGGACGAGAAAGGTCTCTGGTCGGTCTTCGTCGCCGCCGAGGCCGAGGACGGCACGCGGGTCGTGCGCGAGGCCGTCGAGATCCTGCATGCCGCCGACACGCGCGCCTTCGTGCGCGGCACCCTGGCCGATCGGGCGAGGATTTTGGTGGGCAGCGCTCAGCGCGTGGTGCCCGGCCAGCGGGTGCGGATCGCCGCGCCGGTGGAGGCCGGCTCTTGAGCACGCTGTTCTATCGCGAATGGCGGCTCTTCGCGCTTGCCGTCGGGATGCTGACGGTACTGGGCCTGGCGGCGCTCAGCACCATCGCCCGGCAGGAAGACCCCACCATCACCAACCTCTTCGCGACCATCGTCACGCCGTTTCCCGGCGCCGACCCGGCGCGGGTCGAGTCCCTGGTGACCGAGAAGATCGAGGAGGAACTGCGCGAAATCGCCGAGATCGACGAGATCACCTCGACCTCGCGCAGCGGCATCTCGGTGATCCAGATCGAGCTCAGCGAGTTCATCACCGACCAGGAGATCGAGCAGGCCTGGTCGGAAATCCGCGACGCCCTGGCCGACGCAGCGCTCCAGCTGCCGGCCGGTGTGCCGGAGCCGGAATTCGACAACGACCGCACCGGCGCGTTTACCGCGATCTCCGCACTCACGGCGCGCGACGGCCGCGAGGTGCCTCTGTCGATCCTGCGGCGCAACGCCGAGCGGCTGCAGGACCGCGTGCGCCGCCTGCCCGGCACCGAGCTCGTGCGGCTCTACGGAGCGCCGGGCGAGGAGATCCTGGTCGAGGTCGACCCGCGCCGCCTGGCCTCGGTCGGCCTGACTGTGGATGCGGTTGCGCAGGCGGTCGCGCAGGGTGACAGCAAGGTCCCGGCCGGCCAGGTGCGCGGGCGCAACGCCGACCTGCTGGTCGAGGTCGAAGGCGAGATCGACAGCCTGCAGCGGGTGCGCGACATCGCGCTGCTCGAGGGCGCGCAGGGGCGCGTCCTCGGCGTCGGCGACGTCGCGGAGGTCTCGCGCAGCTTCGTCGAGCCGCCGGAGAGCATCGCCTATGCCGAAGGCCGGCGCGCGATCTTGCTGGCTGTCAAGATGGAGGAGGGCTGGCAGGTCGACACCTGGATGGCGCGGCTGAAGCGCGAGCTGGCGGAGTTCGAGGCGAGCCTGCCGGGCGGGCTGGCGCACGAGCTGGTCTTCGACCAGTCCCGCTATACGCTCGACCGGCTCGGCGAATTGCTGACGAACATGGCGATCGGCGTTGCCCTGGTGGTCGGCGTCGTCCTGTTGACGCTCGGCTGGCGCGCCGCGCTGATCGTCGGGATCGCGCTGCCGATGACCGGTCTCGGTACTATCGCGATCCTGCAGGCGGCCGGTGTGCCGATCCAGCAGATGTCGGTCACCGGCCTGATCGTCGCGTTGGGCCTGCTGGTCGATGCCGCCATCGTCATGGTCGACCAGATCCGCCACCGCCTGCGCGACGGACAGAGCCGCGAGGATGCCGTCGGCGGCGCGGTGCGTCGGCTGGCGGTGCCGCTGCTGGCCTCGACCGTCACGACCGTGCTGGCCTTCCTGCCGATGGCGCTCCTGCCCGGGCCGGCCGGCGACTTCGTCGGCTCGATCGCCATTTCGGTGATCGTCATGCTGTGCGTGTCCTTCGTGCTCGCACTCACCATCACACCGGCGATGACCGGCTGGATGCTGCCCAGGCGCGAGCCCGGCGGGCGTCTCGGCTGGCTCGACCACGGCATCGAATGGCCGGCGGCCGCGCGGCTGTTCGAGCGCTCGCTGCACCTCTCGCTGCGCCACCGCGGGCTCTCGATCCTGGCGGCCGCCGCCTTGCCGCTGATCGGCTTCGGCGCCTTTCCCACCCTGACCGCCCAGTTCTTCCCCGGCGTCGAGCGCGACCAGTTCTACATCCAGATCCACGCGCCGCGCCTGGCCTCGATCCGCGAGACCGAGCGCCAGGTCCTGGCGGCGGATGCCCTGCTGCGCGCCGACGACCGGGTCGCCAAGGTGGAATGGGTGATCGGCGAGAGCGCGCCGTCCTTTTACTACAACATGATGATGGACCAGGACGGCAGCCCGGCCTTCGCCGAGGCGCTGGTCACGACCGCCTCGCCCGAGGCGACTCGGGCGCTGGTGCCGGAGCTGCAGGCGCGCCTGGACACCGCCCTGCCGGAAGCGCAGGTGCTGGTGCGCGATCTGGCCCAGGGTCCGCCGGTCGCCGCCCCGGTCGAGCTGCGGCTGTTCGGCCCCAACCTGGAGGAGCTGCGCCGGCTGGGCGAAGAGGTGCGCCGGCGCATGGCCGAGGTGCCCGTCATCACCCACAGCCGCACCTCGCTGTCCGGCGGCACGCCGAAGCTGGCTTTCGATCTCGACGAGGAGCGGGTGCGGTTGGCCGGGCTGGAGATGGGCGGCGTGGCGCGTCAGCTGGATGCCGGCCTCGAGGGTGCCCTCGGCGGCTCGCTGATCGAGGGCAGCGAGGAGCTGCCGGTGCGGGTACGCCTGCGCGACCTCAGCCGCAGCTCGCTCGAAGCGGTGACCGCCCTCGACGTGCTGGGTCCCGAGGCGCGCCGCCTAGCGGCCCAGGGGGCCTATCCGGCCGTGCCCCTTGGTGCGCTGGGCGCGGCGACGATCGTGCCGGCGGAAACGCCGGTTACCCGGCGCGGGGGAGAGCGGGTCAACGCTGTGCAGGGCTACATCGAGGTTGGCGTGCTGCCGGAGGTGGCGCTGCGCCAGGTGCTGGCGGAACTGGAGCGCCGGCCGCTCGACTTGTCACCGGGCTACCGCCTCGAGTTGGGCGGCGACGCCGACGCCCGGCAGCAGACGGTCAGCAACCTGATCTCGACGCTCGGCCTGGTCGTCACCCTGACGATCGCCACCATCGTGCTGACCTTCCGGTCCTTCCGGCTGTCGCTGGTCGCCGGGCTGGTCAGCCTGCTGGCCGCCGGGCTCAGCCTGCTCAGCCTCGCGGTCTTCGACTATCCCTTCGGCATCCAGGCGCTGATCGGCGTGATCGGCTCGATCGGCGTGTCGATCAACGCGGCGATCATCATCATGACCGGCCTGCAGGAGGATCCGGAGGCGGCGGCCGGCGACCGCGCGGCGACGGTGCGTACCGTCGCCGGCTACAGCCGCCACATCCTCTCGACGACGGTCACCACCTTCGGCGGATTCCTGCCGCTGATTCTGGCCGGCGGGGGGTTCTGGCCGCCCTTCGCCATGGCGATCGCCGGCGGCGTGCTGCTGTCGAGCGTAGTCTCCTTCTACTTCACGCCGCCGATGTTCAGCCTGGTCGCCGGCCGCCGCGTCCGGCACCCGGACGCCGCGCCGAAGGCCCTGGCCCCCCCGTCCTCGCCGGAGAGCACGCTCTCGGCCCCGGCCGAACCGCGGTTGGCCGGCTAGAGCAGGATCGTCTCGGATGGAATCGCTTTGGCGATCCCATCCGAGACGATCCTGCTCTATTCATGGAGTTGGAGAGCGATTCACGTCACTGGTGGAAGCGGATCCGCTTCCACCAGTGACGATCGCGCTCTAGGCGCGTCGCGCGTTTGGCGTCCGGTACGAGAGCGGTTAGATTCGTCATCTCAAGCGGATAGGTTTCGTGCGTAGCGGTCTGGAGCGGGAACGCTCCGGCCGGGTCTGCGTTAGCTGGCGCGCATGCCGGATCGATTCGCCTAAACCGCATTCCGGGGGCTTATGGACGTGTCACCCGCCAAATCGCCGGCCTCAGGGACCGGCAAGCGCCGGCCCGTTCCGACGCGCCAACAGAGCGAGCGTCGACTGTTCGACTTGGCGCAGAGCCGTCTGGCGATCGAGGCGGTCTATCCCGCCGTCGACGGCGGCCGCTTCGCCGTCAAGCGCAGCGTCGGTCATCCCTTCGAGGTCTGGGCCGACGTTTTCTGCGACGGCCACGACGTGATCCGGGCGGCGCTCGCCTGGCGTCACGAGACCGAGCGCGGCTGGCACGAAACGCCGATGCGCTTCCACGACAACGACCGCTGGGTCGGCCGCTTCGAGCTGACGGAGACCGGTCGGGTCGAATACACCATCCTCGCCTGGCGCGACCTCTTCGCGTCCTGGCGGGCCGACACCTTGAAGAAGCTGGATGCCGGCCAGAACATCGAGGTCGACCTGCAGATCGGCCGGCAGATCGTGGCGGATGCCCTGGCGCAGGCCAAGGGCAGCAACCAGCGGCGCCTGACCGACCTGGTGGCCGAGATCAATGCGGTGATCGCCGCCGAGCGTGCGCCGGTCGACCTGCTGCTGGGCGACGAGGCACTGGCGCTGATGCAGGCGGCCGGGGTGCGCAGCAACCTGACGCGCCACGCTCCGCCGCTGGCCGCCCAGGTGGAGCGGGAGGCCGCCGCCTTCTCCGCCTGGTACGAATTGATGCCGCGCTCCCAATCCGGCGACCCGGAAGTGCACGGCACCTTCGACGACGTGATCGCGCGCCTGCCCTACGTGCGCGACCTCGGCTTCGACGTGCTGTACTTCCCGCCGATCCATCCGATCGGCCAGACGCACCGCAAGGGACGGAACAACAGCCTCGAAGCGCTGCCGGGCGACCCGGGCAGCCCTTATGCCATCGGCTCCGAGGAGGGCGGCCACGACGCCATCCATCCAGAACTCGGCAGCTTCGAGGACTTCCACCGATTGGTGCGGGCGGCACGCGACCACGGTCTGGAGGTCGCGCTCGACTTCGCCATCCAGTGCTCGCCCGACCATCCCTGGATCAAGCAGCATCCCGAATGGTTCGACTGGCGCCCGGACGGCACGATCCAGTACGCCGAGAACCCGCCGAAGAAGTACGAGGACATCGTCAACGTCCACTTCTACCGCGATGCCGTCCCCACCCTCTGGTACGAGCTGCGCGATCTGGTGCTGTTCTGGATCGGTCACGGGGTGACGATCTTCCGGGTCGACAACCCGCACACCAAGCCGCTCCCCTTCTGGGAGTGGATGATCCGCGAGGTGCAGGTGCGCCATCCCGAGGCTGTGTTTCTGTCGGAGGCCTTCACCAAGCCGAAGATGATGAAGCGCCTGGCCAAGGTCGGCTTCACCCAGTCCTACAGCTACTTCACCTGGCGCACGACGAAGCAGGAGTTCGTCGACTACCTGACGGAGCTGACCCAGGAAGAGTGCCGCGAGGTCATGCGGCCCAACTTCTTCGTCAACACGCCGGACATCAATCCCCGCCACCTGCAGACCGGCGGCCGGCCGATGTTCCAGGCCCGCCTGGTCCTGGCGGCGACGCTGGCCGGCAACTGGGGCATGTACAACGGCTTCGAGATCTGCGAGGCGCAGGCGGTGCCGGGCAAGGAGGAGTACCTGCACTCGGAGAAGTACGAGATCCGGGCCTGGGACTTCGACGCTCCCGGCAACATCCGGTGGGACATCCGGCAGGTCAACCGGATCCGACGCGAGAACCCGGCCTTCCGGCACTTCACCAACTTGCGCTTCTACAATGCCTGGAACGACAATATTCTCTACTACGCCAAGTTCACCGACGACCTGAGCAATTTCCTTCTGGTCTTCGTCAACCTCGACCCCCACCAGGCGCACGAATGCCACTTCGAGGTGCCGCTGTGGGAGTTCGGGCTGCCCGACCAGGCCTCGATCGGTGCCACAGACCTGTTGGAAGACCAGGACTTCGGCCTGGACGGCAAGGTGCATCACTTGCGCCTCGACCCGCAGCACCGCCCTTATGCGATCTGGCGCCTCCACGTCCCCGCCATGAGCCCCGATACCCCTGCATGAGACAGATCACCGAAGAGCTGCAGCACAGCGCCGCGCTGGCCGAGCCGGACGCGCGGGACCCCCTGTGGTTCAAAGACGCCATCGTCTACCAGCTCCACGTCAAGGCCTTCGCCGACGCCAACGACGACGGCATCGGCGACTTCGCCGGCCTGATCGGCAAGCTGGACTACGTCGAACAGCTCGGCGCCACGGCGATCTGGCTGCTGCCTTTCTATCCCTCGCCGCTGCGCGACGACGGCTACGACATCGCCCAGTACACTGCGGTTAACCCCAGCTACGGCACGATGCGCGACGTCCGGCGATTCGTCGCCGAGGCGCATAAGCGCGACATCCGGGTGATCACCGAACTGGTGATCAACCATACCAGCGACCAGCATCCCTGGTTTCAGCGCGCGCGCCGCGCGAAGCCCGGCTCGGCAGTACGCGACTTCTACGTCTGGAGCGATACCGACACCAAGTACGCCGGTACGCGCATCATCTTCCTGGATACCGAGAAGTCGAACTGGACCTGGGATCCGGTCGCCCAGGCCTACTATTGGCACCGCTTCTATTCGCACCAGCCGGACCTGAACTTCGACAACCCCAAGGTGCTCCAGCAAATCAAGACGGTCCTGCACTTCTGGCTGAAGGCCGGCGTCGATGGGCTGCGCCTGGACGCGGTGCCCTACCTGATCGAGCGCGAGGGCACCAACAACGAGAACCTTCCCGAGACGCACGAGGTCCTGAAGAAGATCCGTGCCGAGGTCGACCGTCACTACCCCGACCGCATGCTGCTGGCCGAGGCCAACCAGTGGCCGGAGGACACGGCACCCTATTTCGGCGCCGGCGACGAGTGCCACATGGCCTTCCACTTTCCGCTGATGCCGCGGATGTACATGGCGCTGGCCCAGGAGGACCGTCACCCGATCACCGACATCATGCGGCAGACGCCGGACATCCCCGAGACCTGCCAGTGGGCCATATTCCTGCGCAACCACGACGAGTTGACGCTGGAGATGGTGACCGACCGCGAACGCGACTATCTCTGGGAGACCTACGCCTACGAGAGCCGCGCGCGCATCAACCTGGGCATCCGCCGACGCCTGGCGCCGCTGCTCGACAACGACCGCCGCAAGATCGAACTGCTGAACAGCCTGCTGATGTCCATGCCGGGTACGCCGGTCGTCTACTACGGCGACGAGATCGGCATGGGCGACAACATCTACCTCGGCGACCGCGACGGGGTGCGCACGCCGATGCAGTGGTCGGCCGACCGCAACGGCGGCTTCTCGCGCGCCACTCCTCAGAAGCTCTACCTGCCGACGATCATGGACCCGGTCTACGGCTTCGAGGCGGTCAACGTCGAGGCGCAGCAAGCCAGCCCGGCCAGCCTGCTCAACTGGATGCGCCGGATGATCGCCGTGCGCAAGGCCTGGAAGGCCTTCGGGCGCGGCAGCTTCGAGCTGCTCTACCCGCACAACCGCAAGGTGCTGGCCTATCTGCGGCGCCACGAAGGCGAACTGCTCTTGTGCGTCGTCAACCTTTCGCGCGGCGCCCAGGCGGTCGAGCTCGACCTGCAGGAGCTGAGCGGCCGCGTGCCGGTGGAGCTGCTCAGTCGCTCGCCGTTCCCGCCGATCGGCGAACTTCCCTATCTGCTGACCCTGGCCCCCTACGGCTTCTACTGGTTCTCGTTGGAGGAGGAGGCCTCGGCACCCTCTTGGCACATCCATACCCAGCCGGCCCTGCCGGAATTCCAGACCATCGTGGCAAGCGATGGCTGGGAGGGTCTGTTGGGCAGCCCCAGCCGACGCACCCTGGAGCGCGACGTGTTGCCGGTCTACCTCAAGAACCAGCGCTGGTTCGCCCAGGCCGGCGCCCCCTTGAAGAGCCTCGGGACCGAGCTCACCGCCTGGGCGACGCTGTCGAGCCGCGACCGGCAGTTCCTGCTTGCCGAGATCGCCACCCGCACCGCGCGACGCACGGACAGCTATTTCTTGCCGCTGGCGGTCACCTGGGGCGAGGAAGTCCTGACCGCCGGCTCGCCTCTTCTCTCCTATGCGCTGGCCAAGACCCGCCGTGGACCCAGGGTCGGCGGCCTGCACGAAGCGGTGGTCGAGGACGACTTCGTGCGCGCCTGTGCCGCCGCCCTGCGCGACGGCCGCGAGTCGGCCGGCGGCGAAGGCGGGACCATTCGCTTTTGCGGCACCGCCGGCCTGGCCCAGGTGGCGGCGCTGCAGCCCGGCGCGCTGGAAATGGCCGAAGTCCGCCGCCTCGCCACCGAGCAGAGCAACACCACCTTGCTGATCGGCCACGAAGTCGTCCTCAAGCTGTACCGCCGGCTGGAGGCCGGCATCCAACCGGAGATCGAGGTCGCACGTTTTCTGACCGAAGAGGCGCACTTCGCCCATACGCCGGCGCTGCTCGGCTGGGCAGAACGCGCGCCGGCCGGGGACGGCAGCGGCGAGGCGACGGCGCTGATGGTCGCCTTCGCCCATGTCCGCAATCAGGGCGACGCCTGGGAATTCACCCTCAACGAGCTGGACCGGCTGATCGACGAGGTGATGCTGCGCGCCGGCACCGCGGAGCGCGACGCCGATCCCCTGCTGCCGTCGGTGGCGCGGGCCCGGCTGCTCGGCCGGCGTACCGCCGAAATGCATCTGGCGCTGGCGACCCCAACCGAAGACCCGGCCTTCGCGGCCGAAGCGATCGTCCAGGACGACCTTGCCGCCTGGGCCGCGGCGGTGTGTGGGCAGATTGAACGAGGCCTGGAGGCCCTGGCCGGCCAGCTCGCGGCATTGCCGGAGACCGACGCGGTGCTGGCGCGCCGCCTGCTCGAGGCGCGGGGGCGGCTCCTCGATCGCGTCCGGACGCTGACGTCTAACGCGCCGCAGGGCCGCAAGACGCGGCTGCATGGCGACTACCACCTGGGTCAGGTGCTGGTCTCGGCCGAGGACTTCCAGATCATCGACTTCGAGGGCGAGCCGCGGCGCAGCCTCGCCGAACGGAGGCGGAAGTCGTCGCCGATGCGGGACGTGGCCGGCATGCTGCGCTCCTTCGACTACGCGGCCTGGAGCGCCCTCGACCATCTCCATCTCGACGGCAAGAGCAGCGATTTCGCGCTCGCGGCGTTGGAGGAATGGCGCCACCGCGCCACCGAGGGCTTCCAGGAAGGCTACCACGCGACCATGGCGGAGGCCGGCGAGCGGGCGCCCGTTGCCGGCAAGGCCGCGCAGGATCCGCTGCTGGAGCTCTTCCTGCTCGAGAAGGCGACCTACGAACTGGAGTACGAGGCGGGACAACGGCCGAAATGGCTGCGCGTGCCCGTGCGCGGCGCGCTGTCCCTGTTGGAGCGCATCGACGAGGCGAGTGCATGACCCAATCCAAGAGCGCCTGGCGTCCGGATCCCGAGACCGTCGAGGCCGTCGTCGAGGGGCGCCACGGCAACCCCTTCGGCGTCCTCGGCTTGCACGGCGGCGGTGAAGCGCCGCTGTCGCTGTGCGTCTTCGCACCCGACGCCGAAAGCGTCACCGTGCTCGACGCCAAGCAGGGCAAGGCCCTGGCCGAACTGGAGCAGCTGGACCCGCGTGGCTTCTTTGCAACCGCCTTCCCGCGCCGCAAGCAGCGCTTCGCCTACCGCCTGAAGCTCGCCAACGGCGGCGGTGCGTGGGAGCGCGAGGACCCCTACCGCTTTCCTCCGCTGCTCGGCGACCTCGACGTCCACCTGCTGTCCGAGGGCCGGCACTACCGCCTGTACGACAAGCTGGGTGCCCATCCGCTGCGCCTGGAGGGCGTCGACGGCGTCGGCTTTGCGGTTTGGGCGCCGAACGCCCGGCGGGTCAGCGTGATCGGCCATTTCAATGCCTGGGACGGTCGGCGCCATGTCATGCGCCTGCGCCACGACTGCGGCGTCTGGGAGATCTTCGTGCCGGGCATCGGGCCGGGCGAGACCTACAAGTTCGAGATTCTCGGGCCCGACGGCACACTGCTGCCGCCGAAATCGGATCCGGTGGCCTTCGGCGCCGAGGTCTCGCCGGCCAACGCCTCGGTCGTAAGGCCGCCGCTGGAGCGGGCCTGGACCGACGAGAGCTGGATGCACCGCCGCGACGCCCGCCAGAGCGTCGGCGCGCCCATTTCGATCTACGAGGTGCACGCCGGCTCCTGGAAGCGCGGCGAGGACGGCGGTTATCTCGGCTACGACGCCCTGGCCGAGCGCCTGATCCCCTACGTGCAGGAGATGGGCTTCACCCACATCGAGCTGCTGCCCCTGCATGAGCATCCTTTCACCGGGTCCTGGGGCTATCAGCCGACCGGGCTCTATGCCCCGACCAGCCGGTATGGCGACGCCGCCGGTCTGCAGCACTTCGTGCAGGCCTGCCACGAGGCCGGGCTCGGCGTGATTCTCGACTGGGTTCCGGGGCACTTCCCGAACGATGCGCACGGCCTCGCCCAGTTCGACGGCACGGCGCTGTACGAGCATGCCGACCCGAGGCTCGGCAAGCACCAGGACTGGGACACCCTGATCTACAACTTCGGCCGGCGCGAGGTGGCAAACTTCCTGCTCGCCAACGCGCTGTATTGGCTGGAGCGCTACCACGTCGACGCGCTGCGCGTGGATGCCGTTGCCTCCATGCTCTACCTCGACTACAGCCGCGAGCCGGGCGAGTGGCTGCCCAACATCCACGGCGGCCGCGAGAACCTGGAGGCCATCGAGCTGTTCCACACCCTCAGCCGCCTGGTCGAGGAGCACTGGCCGGGCGCCCAAACGATGGCCGAGGAATCGACGGCTTGGGCCGGCGTCTCGCGGCCGGTCGAGCACGGCGGCCTCGGCTTCGGCTACAAGTGGAACATGGGCTGGATGCACGACACGCTCGAGTACATGAAGCGCGAGCCCGTCTATCGGAAGTACCACCACGACAAGCTGACCTTCGGACTGCACTACGCCTTCTCGGAGAACTTCATCCTGCCGCTCAGCCACGACGAAGTGGTGCACGGAAAGGGCTCGCTGCTCGGCAAGATGCCCGGCGACCGCTGGCAGAAGTTCGCCAACCTGCGCGCCTACCTGGCCTTCATGTGGACGCATCCCGGCAAGAAGCTTCTGTTCATGGGCGGCGAGTTCGGCCAGGAGCGCGAGTGGAGCCACGACCGCGCCCTCGACTGGCACCTGCTGGAGCAGGCCGAGCACGCCGGGCTGCGCCGGCTCGTCGCCGACCTCAACCGGCTGTACGCCGGTACCGCCGCCCTGCACCGTCTGGACTGCGCGCCCGAGGGCTTCCAGTGGATCGATGCGAGCGACGTCGACAGCAGCGTCGTCAGCTTCCTGCGCAAGGGAGTCCAAGGCGATCCGCCTGTCCTGGTGGTCTGCAACTTCACGCCGGTGCCACGGGACGACTACCGGATCGGCGTGCCCCACGAGGGCGCCTGGCGCGAGGTTCTGAACAGCGACGCCGCCTGCTACGGCGGCGCCGGCCTCGGCAACATGGGCCGCGTCTTCGCGGAGGCGCAGAGATGGCACGGTCAGCCCGCCTCGGTGCGCCTGACCCTGCCGCCGCTAGCCACCCTCGCCCTGGTGCCCGGCGACGGCGCCGACGGCTGAGCGGCACCGCCATGGCCATACGCATCGCCGAAGGCGCACCCTATCCACTCGGGGCCACCTGGGACGGCTCGGGCACCAACTTCGCGCTCTTCTCGGCCCATGCCGAGCGGGTGGAACTGTGCCTGTTCGACGCGAAGGGCCGGCGCGAGCGCGAGCGCGTCGCCTTGCCGGAGTACACCGACGAGGTGTGGCACGGCTACCTGCCCGACGTCCGGCCCGGACAGCTCTACGGCTATCGGGTCTATGGCCCCTACGATCCGCGCAACGGCCACCGCTTCAACCCCAACAAGCTCTTGCTCGACCCCTACGCCAAGGCGGTGACCGGCCCGCTGCGCTGGCACGACTCCCATTTCGGCTACCGCGTCGGTTCCGGGCGCGGCGACCTGTCGTTCGACCGGCGCGACAGCGCCTTCGTCATGCCGAAGGCCGTCGTCGTCGATCCGGCCTTTACCTGGGCCCAGGATATTCGGCCGCGCACGCCCTGGTCGCAGACGCTGATCTACGAGGCGCACGTGCGCGGTATGACCAAGGCACATCCGGAAATCCAGCCGCACCTGCGCGGAACTTTCTCGGCGCTGGCCGACCCGCGGGTCATCGAGCATCTGGCGGGCCTCGGCGTCACCGCCGTCGAGCTCTTGCCGATCCACTTCTTCGCCGACGAGCGGCCTGTGGTCGAGCGCGGTCTTGTGAACTACTGGGGCTACAACACTCTCGGCTTCTTCGCGCCGGACCCCCGCTACCTGACGCCCGAGCGCGACGTCCACGAGGTCAAGCAGATGGTGCGCCGGCTGCACGAGGGCGGGCTCGAAGTCATCCTCGACGTGGTCTACAACCACACGGCCGAGGGCAACCACCTGGGCCCGACGCTGAGCTTCCGGGGCATCGACAACGCCAGCTACTACCGCCTGGTCGAGGGCGACCGGCGCTACTACGACGACGTCACCGGCTGCGGCAACAGCCTCAACCTGGCGCATCCGCGCGTGCTGCAGCTCGTCATGGACTCGCTGCGCTATTGGGTCCAGGAGTGCCACGTCGACGGCTTCCGGTTCGACCTGGCCACCGCGCTCGGTCGCGAACACTACGGCTTCGACCCCGGCGCCGCCTTCTTCGACACGGTGCGTCAGGATCCGGTGCTGAACACGGTGAAACTGATCGCCGAGCCCTGGGACGTCGGCCCGGAGGGCTACCGCCTGGGCGGCTACGGCGCCGGGTGGGCGGAGTGGAACGACCGCTACCGCGACGGCGTCCGCGCCTTCTGGCGCGGCGACGAGGAAGCGCCACCGGAGCTGGCGCGCGGTCTGCTCGGCCATGCCGACCTCTTCGACGAGCTGGGTCGCAGGCCCTGGGCCAGCGTCAACCTCGTCACCGCCCACGACGGCTTCACCCTGGCTGACCTGGTCAGCTACGACCATAAGCACAACGAGGCGAACGGCGAGGACAACGCAGACGGCCACTCCCACAATCTGAGCTGGAACTGCGGCGTCGAAGGACCGACCGACGACCCGGGGATCCTCCGCCTGCGGGCCCGCCAGCAGCGCAACTTCCTGGCCACCCTGATGTTCAGCCAGGGCACGCCGATGCTGACCATGGGCGACGAGCTCGACCGCAGCCAGGGCGGCAACAACAACGCCTACTGCCAGGATAACGAGATCTCCTGGATGGACTGGGACCCCGCACGCGAGGAGGCGTGGCGGCTGTACGAATTCGTCCGCCGTATGGTTGCCTTGCGCCGATCCCGTCCACTGCTGCGCCAGGCGCGCTGGGCGCATGCCGAGACGGTCGGCGAGCGCGGCGACCGCAACGGTTGGTGGCTGCGGCCGGACGGCCAGCCGTTCGAGAGCGAAGACTGGGAGCGCCCGGAAGCGCGCACCCTCGGGCTGATGCTGGCCGGTACCGGCGAGAAGCCCCTCCTGCTGCTCCTGAATGCCTACGATCAGGACGTCGAGTTCACGCTTCCGCCTGGCGGAGAGACCTGGGTCTGCCTGTGCGACACGGCGGCGGAAAGCTCCGATCCGCCCGACTCGCCGCGCCGCGTCGGCACGACCACCCTTCGCGGGCGGTCCCTGCAACTGTTGGAGCGCTATACGCCTTCATGACTCCGCGCGCCGCCGACCGCTCAGCCAGCGACCGCCCAGCCAGCGAGCGCCCAGCCAGGGGCCGCTTCGTGCACGACCTGCCGTTCGGGGCGCAGCCGCTGGACGACGGTCGGGTGCGCTTTCGCCTCTGGGCGCCGAACCGCGAGCGAGCCGGCGTGCTCCTGCGGGACCGCGACGCGGTCTTGCCGATGGCTGCGCTGGCGGACGGCTGGTTCGAGCTGACCACGGCCGCAGCCGGTGCCGGCAGCCGTTACATGTTCCGCTTCGCCGACGGCACCCGCGTTCCCGATCCGGCGGCGCGGCTGCAGGACGACGACGTGCACGGCTGGAGCGTGGTGACCGACCCCGCCGCCCATGCCTGGCGCACACCCGCTTGGACGGGGCGCCCCTGGGCCGAGACGGTACTCTACGAGCTGCACCTCGGCACCTTCAGTCCCGAAGGCACCTATGGCGGCCTGGAGGGGAAGCTGGATTGGCTGCGGGACAGCGGCGTGACCGCCATCGAGCTGATGCCGCTCGCCGACTTTCCCGGCGCGCGCGGCTGGGGTTACGACGGGGTGCTGCCCTTTGCGCCGGACCGGGCTTACGGCTCTCCCGAAGAACTGAAGCGCCTGATCGACGCGGCGCACGCGCGCGGCCTCATGATCTTCCTCGACGTGGTCTACAACCACTTCGGGCCCGACGGGAACTACCTGCACCTCTATGCCGAGGATTTCTTCGACGCGGGGCGCCAGACGCCCTGGGGCGCCGGCATCGATTACGAGCGCCAGGCGGTGCGCGACTTCTTCGTCCACAACGCGCTCTATTGGCTGCGCGAGTACCGCTTCGACGGGCTGCGCTTCGATGCGGTCGACTGGATCAAGGACAAGGTGGAGGCGACCGGCGACGAGGTCGCCTTCCTGAAGGAGCTGGCCCGCCGCGTGCGCGAGACGATCGCGGCGGACGAGCCCGGCCGCCACGTCCACCTGGTGCTGGAGAACGACGACAACAATGCCGAGCTGCTGGCCAGGGATGGGGCCGGCCGGCCGGTCTATTTCACCGCCCAGTGGAACGACGACTGGCACCACGCGGCACACGCCCTGCTGACCGGCGAGGACGACGGCTATTACCGCGACTACACCGACGACCCGGCCGGGCGTTTGGGGCGCGGCCTTGCCGAGGGCTTCGTCTATCAGGGCGAGCCTTCTGCGCACCGCGGCGGACGCCGTCGCGGCCAGCCCTCGGCCCACCTGCCGCCGGTCGCCTTCGTCGATTTCCTGCAGAACCACGACCAGATCGGCAACCGCGCCTTCGGCGAGCGCCTGAGCGAACTGGCCGAACCGCGGGCGCTGGAGGCGCTGACCGTGGCGCTGCTGCTGGCGCCGCAGGTGCCGCTGCTGTTCATGGGCGAGGAGTGGGGCGCGAAGAGCCGGTTCTGCTTCTTCTGCGACTTCCACGACGCCTTGGCCGAGGCCGTGCGCCAGGGCCGGCGGCGCGAGTTCGAGAGCTTCGCCCGCTTCGCCGACGCCAGGGCGCGCGCGGCGATCCCCGATCCCAACGCGGCCGAGACCTTCGCGCGCTCGAAGCTGGATTGGGACGAGGCCGCGCGTGCCGCCGGCCGCGCGCGCCGCGAACTGGTGGCCGAACTGCTGCGGCTGCGGCAGACGCGGATCGTGCCGCTGCTGCCCCGACTGCGGGCGGGTGCTGGCAGCTACCGGCAGGAGGGACGGGTCTTGCAGGTCGCCTGGCGACTGGAGGGCGGCGGCGCGTTGGCGCTGGCGTTGAACCACGGGGCAACGCCGGAGCCGCGCCCCGAACAGGACGGCGAGCTGCAGTTCGCCTGGCCCGAAGGCGCCGGCGAGGCGGCGCGGCTGCCCGGCTATGCCGCCGTCTGGCGGCTGTACGATCCGTTGCGCGCAGGTGGGGCATGACGCCCTGGCGCGCCACCTATCGTCTGCAATTCCGACAGGGTTTCGACCTGGACGCGGCCGCCGCGCTGGTGCCCTATCTGGACCGCTTGGGTGTCAGCCATGTCTACGCCTCGCCGCTGACGCAGGCGACCTCCGGCTCGAGCCACGGCTACGACGTCTGCGCCTTCGACGAGATCGACCCAGCGCTCGGCGGCGGCACGGCCTTCGGGCGCTTCGTCGAGGCGCTGCGGGCGCGCGGCATGGGCCTGCTGCTCGACTTCGTCCCCAACCACATGGCCGCCTCGGTCGAGAACCCCTGGTGGCGCAGCGTGCTGGAGCTGGGCGAAGAGAGCCCCTTCGCCGAGTTCTTCGACATCGACTGGGCGGCCAGGTCCGGCGCGACGCCGGGCAAGGTGCTGGTGCCCGTCCTCGGCGACCTCTACGAGAAGGTGCTGGAGGGCGGCGAGCTGCGGCTGGTCTTCGAGCCGCAGCGCGGCGTCCCCGAGGTGCGCTTCCACGACAAGCGGTTTCCGGTGAACCCGGACACTTGGCCGCTGCTGTTCGAGGCCGAAGACGGCGCCCTGGCCGAGCGCGCGGCGGCCGGCGACGCAACGGCGCGCGGGGCGGTCGAGCGGGCGCTGCAGCGGGTCAATGCGGAGACCGCGCGGCTGCACGCGGTGCTGGAGGCGCAGCGCTACCGTCTGGCGCATTGGCGCGCGGCCACCTTCGCCATCAACTACCGACGCTTCTTCGACATCAACGAACTGGTCGGCCTGCGCATCGACCGCGCCCCGGTCTTCGAGGCGGTGCACAGCTTTGTGCTCGGCCTGATCGCCGAGGGCGCCGTCGCGGGGCTGCGGCTGGACCATATCGACGGGCTGCGCGACCCGGCCGGCTACCTCGCGCGCCTCGCAGAAGTGACGCGCCAGGTCGCCAGGGACGCGGACTTTCCCCTCTACGTCGAGAAGATCCTGGGGCCGGGCGAGAGCCTGCGCCGAAGCTGGCCGGTCGCCGGCACCACCGGCTACGAGACCCTGAACCGCCTCACCGGACTGAACGTCGATCCGGCCGGCACCGCCCCCCTGACCGAGACCTATGCGGCGCTGACGGGCGCCGAGACCGACTTCGACACGGTGGTCGACGAGGCCAAGCGCTTCGTGCTCGCCCGCCTCTTCGCCGGCGAGCTCGACGCCCTGTCCCAACAGGCCGCGGAGGTGGCGGGTACCGCCGTCGAGAGTCGCGACATCCCACAGGGCGCCCTGCGCGAAGCCCTCGGCGAGTTGCTGGTCGCCTTCCCGGTCTACCGCAGCTATCTGGTTGGGCCGCCGGCCGCGGGCGCCGATGCCGAATTGCTGGAGCGCGTCTTCGCGGCGGCGCGTGCCGCCTGTCCGGAAGAAGCGGTGGCCGGGCTCGACTTCCTCGAATGGCTCTTGCGCGAGGGGCGCTACCGCGACGACCCGGCGGCGAACGAGCTGGTGCTGCGGCTGCAGCAACTGAGCGGGCCGGTGATGGCCAAGGCGCTGGAGGACACCGCCTTCTACCGCTACCAGCGGCTGATCGCGCTGAACGAGGTCGGCGGCGAGCCGGGCCAGTTCGGCACCGCGCCGGAGGCGCTGCACGCCGCCGCCGCGGCCGGACGCGCCGACTGGCCCGAGTGTCTGCTCGCCTCCTCCAGCCACGACAGCAAGTTCGGCGAGGATCTGCGCGCGCGCCTGACGGTGCTCAGCGAGGTGCCGGAGGCCTGGCGCGATGCGGCCGGCCAGTGGCTGGCCGACAGCGAGCCCTTCACCAGCCCGGTCGGCGAGCGCGGCGCGCCGGAGGCGGCCATGCGCTACCGCTTCTTCCAGACCCTGGTCGGCGCCTGGCCGCTCGACCTGGCGGTCGAGGACGCGGACGGCATGGCCGATTTCCGCGCCCGGCTGCAGGCCACCATGGAAAAGACCGTGCGCGAGGCCAAGGAGCGCACGCGCTGGACCGCCCAGGACCCCGAGTACGAGGCGGCCGTGCGAGAGTTCGTCGCGCGCGTCACGGACTCGGCGCAGGCGCCGGAGCTGCTGCGCTCGGTCCGCTCCTTCGTCGCGTGGATCGCGCCGGCCGCCGCGACCAACGGGCTGGCCCAGACCCTGCTCAAGCTGACCCTGCCGGGCGTGCCCGACATCTATCAGGGCAGCGAGCTCTGGAACCTGGCGATGGTCGATCCGGACAACCGGCGGCCGATCGACTATGCGCACCACCGGGCGCTCATGCAGGTCGAGCAGCCGCTCGGGGCGCTGCTGGACGTGTGGCGCACCGGCGCGGTCAAGCAGCGTCTGATCGCCACGGTGCTGGGACTGCGGCGCGAGCTGCCGGCGCTCTTCGCCGAGGCCGACTACCGGCCGCTGGAGACCGCGGGCAGCGAGGACCGGCGAATCTTCGCCTTCGCGCGCACGCTCGGCGAGCAGGCCCTGGTGGTCGCGGTGCCGCGGCTGGTCATGCCTCTGCTCGAGCGCGGCGGTCGGCCGGCTCTGGCGTCCGACGCCTGGGGCGACACACGGATCCTCCTGCCGCCGGACCTGCGCGGGCGCACCTGGAGTGCGCATGTCGGGCAGGCCGCCGGCGCGGCAGCCGAGTCGCTGCCGGCCGCACGTCTCCTTGCCGGTTTCCCGGGTGCCCTGCTGCTCGGCCGCGTCGGGTCGGTTTGACTTGCCGCAGCGCGCGGCGTCTGCTGCCTTGCGAAACTGACCCATCGAAGCGCGCCGGGAGACAGACTGCGTGAGCGAGATTGCGACGGCCGAGGCCGGCACCCGGGATGCCGGCGAGACCCTGACACTGCGCCGGCCGGACGACTGGCACGTCCACCTGCGCGACGGCGCCATGCTACGCTTCGTCGCCGACATGACGGCGCGGCAGTTCGCCCGGGCCATCGTCATGCCCAATCTGGTGCCGCCGGTGACCACCGTCGCCGCCGCCGAGGCCTACCGCGAGCGCATCCTCGCGGCGCTGCCCGAAGGTCGCGCCTTCACCCCGCTGATGACCGCCTACCTGACCGACGAGATCGACCCGGCGGAGGTGGCGCGCGGCTTCGAGGCCGGCGTGTTCACCGCCTGCAAGCTCTATCCCGCCAATGCCACGACCAACTCCGCCTTCGGCGTCACCGACGTGCGGCGCATCCATCCGGTGCTGGAGCGGATGCAGGCGATCTGCATGCCGCTGCTGATCCACGGCGAGGTCACTTCGCCCGAGGTCGACGTCTTCGATCGCGAGGCCGTGTTCATCGAGAGGATCCTGGCGCCGCTGCTGGTCGATTTCCCCGAACTCAAGGTCGTGCTGGAGCACATCACCACCAGCGAGGCCGTGCAGTTCGTCGAGGCCGCCGGCCCCAAGCTGGGTGCGACCGTTACCGCGCATCACCTGCGCATCGACCGCAACGCGCTGTTTGCCGGCGGGCTGCGGCCTCACGCCTACTGCCTGCCCGTGGCCAAGCGGCGCCAGCACAAGGAGGCCCTGCGCAAAGCCGCCACCTCGGGCAATCCGAAGTTCTTCCTCGGCACCGACACGGCACCGCACGCCCGCCACGACAAGGAGAGCGCCTGCGGCTGTGCCGGCATCTTCAGCGCGCCGACGGCGCTGGAAAGCTATGCCCAGACCTTCATGGAGATGGACGCCCTGGAACGCCTGGAGGGTTTCGCCAGCGAGTTCGGGCCGCGCTTCTACGGCCTGCCGCTGAACCGCGGCACCGTCACCCTGCGGCGCGAGGCGGTCAAGGTGCCCGAGCTGATGCAGTGGGGCGAGCTGAGCCTGGTGCCTTTCCAGGCGGGCGAAACCCTGTCCTGGCGCTTCGACGAGAGCGCCACGACGCTCGCCTGAGGCCTCACGGCTGGTCCCAGCGTTCCCAGCCGTCGGCGAAGGCGACCCGCGGGACGCCGGCGAAGCGGGCGACGCGGTCCAGTTCGGCCTCCAGCCGCCGCTGTCGGGCCTTGCTGCGGCGCAGGCCGCGCTGCCACCAGAGCGCCGTGACCTTGAGGGCATCGGCGCTGCGGTCCGCCTGCATGTCGACGCGCCCGACCAGGCGGTCGCCCTCCAGCAGCGGGAAGACGTAGTAGCCGTAGCGCCGCCGCTCGGCGGGCACGAAGACCTCGATGCGGTAGCTGAAGCCGAACAGCCGTTCGGTGCGCTGGCGGTCGCGCAGCAGCGGGTCGAAGGGGCTGAGCACCCGCAGCCGCGCCGGCGGCTCGGGCAGCTCGTCCAGCGACGCAGGAAGATCCGACCAGGCGAAGGCGTGGCGGCCGCATCCGTCGGCGCCTTCGAGCGTCACCGGGCACAGGCGCGCGCCCTGGGCCTTGCACCAGGCGGCGGCTTCCTCGGGCGAGATCCCGTCCCAGAAACGGGCGAGCTCGCCGGGGGTGGCGAAGCCCAGGCGGTCGAGGGCGCCGCGACACGACCAGTCGACGAGGCCGGCGTGGTCGGGCACCTTGTCCGGATCGCGGTGTTCCGCCGGGATCACGTTCTCCGTCAAGTCGTAGACCTTCTGGAAACCCTCGCGGCGGGTCACCGCCAGCCGGCCGGTGTGCCAGAGGTATTCCAGCGCCGACTTCGAGGGCGCCCAGTTCCACCAGCCGCCGCTCTCGTGGTCGGCTTCGCGCAGGTGACCGGCGCGCACCGGTCCGTGCCGGGCGATGCGGTCTAGCACCTCGTCCGTCTTGTCGAGCGCGTCGCTGCCTCGGTAGCGCAGGAAGCGCGCCCGCAGCGCCTCGGCGCGCCGGCGGAAGCGCGCCATCCAGACCGGGTAGAAGGCGGTTGGGATCAGCGCCGCGTCGTGGGTCCAGCCCTCGAACAGGCTGCGGTCGCGTTCGACCAAACGGGTGAGCTGGCGCTGGCGATAGCCGCTGCGCCGGGAAAACAGGATCGCGTGGTGGGCGCGTTCGACGGTGCGGATGCTGTCGACCTGGACGAAGCCCAACGCGGCGACGAGATCCAGCAGCTCCTGCCCGGTCAGGCGGCCGCCCAGCGGCGCGGCGAGACCGTGCCGGGCGAGGAACAGGCGCCGTGCGGTGCGGTTGTCGAGGTGCCGACTCACAGCGCCTCGGCGGCGCCGGCAGGGTCTTCGCTCGCCGTCTCCTCGCCGCCATCCTCGGCGCGGAAGCGTTCGCTCTCGGCGAGGATCCAGTCGCGGAACAGTTGGATCTTGCGCAGGCCGGCCCGCCGTTCCGGCGTGACGAAGTAGTAGCAGAAGCCGGTCGAGGCGCGCGGCAGGCCGCAGAACAGCCGTACCAGCCGGCCCGAGGCCAGCTCGCTGCCGATGACGGCCGTCTCGATCAGCGCCACGCCCTGGCCGGCCACTGCCGCCTCGGCCAACAGCACATAGGAACTATACTTCGGCCCGCGCATCGCCTCGATCTCCGGCACGCCGGCCGCCTTCAGCCACATCCGCCAGGCAGGCGCCGCCTCGTGCGAGCGGGTGTCCGACAGGTGCAGCAGCGTGTGGTCAGCGAGGTCGGCGGGGCGTTGCAGCGGCGCCCCGCGCTCCAGCAGCGACGGCGCGCAGACCGGTGCTACCGAGGCCGAGAAGAGCCAGTCGACCTGAAGCCCCGGATAGCCGCCGCTGCCGAAGCGGATGGCCGCGTCGACGTCCTCGGCCTCGAAGTCGACCAGATGCTCGTTGGCGGAAATGCGCACCTCGATGTCCGGATGGGCTTCCTGAAAGCCGATCAGGCGCGGCACCAGCCACTTGGCGGCGAAGGTCGGCGCCACGCTGACGGTCAGGACCTTGTCCTCGGAGCCGCTCTGCAGCAGCTCGCTGGCCCGATGCAGGTGCGCGAAGCCCTGGCGCAGCTCCGGCAGGGCGAGCTGCGCCGCCTCGGTCAGCACGAGTTGGCGGGTCAGCCGGCGGAACAGGGGCTGGCCCAGCAGCTCCTCCAGCGCCTTGACCTGATGGCTGATCGCCGCCGGCGTGACGTGCAGCTCCTCCGCCGCCTCCTTGAAGGACAGGTGGCGGGCCGAGGCCTCGAAGGCGCGCAGGCCGTTCAGGGGCAACAGGCGGCGGGGCATGGGGGATCCCGAACGTGGAGCGTAGCTGAAGAATCCTAAAGCGGATGCCGATGAAACCTCGTTTGTGGCGGCCAGAGAAATCAACCACGTTCATCCCGACACATCCAGTGACGGATGCCGCATAGCACCAATGAATTCTTGTCGGCCGGACTAAACCGGCCGGCGAGCTGAAGAAGGAGACCGACATGTTCTACCATCTCGCCCTTCAGGCACCGCCGGCGCAGCGTGAAGCCTTCCGCGAGGGCATGACGCGGCAGGACGAGCTGCGCCGCGCCGCCCGGCGCGCCCGGCGCGACGCCAACCGGCAGCTCGTTCGCGATGCCCTCGCGAAGCTCGGCACGGCGCTGCGCCGTCTCGCCGCCAAGCACCGGAAGGCCGCCGGCCGCCGTCGTGCCGAGGCCAAGACGGTGCGCGAGCTTCAGGGCTTGAGCGATCGCGCGCTCAAGGACATCGGTCTGCAGCGCAGCGATATCCGCCGGATCGCGCAGGCTTTGGCGCAGGCCGAGCCGCTGGCGGCGCAGTCCGGCGGGCTGACGCAGCCGGTCCCTGTCGAGGCGATCGCCACGCGGCAGACCGTCGCGCGCCCGGCGCCGGCTTCTGTCGCCGTCCTGCGGCCCGAGGCGCGGACCCCGCGGCCGGAGCGGCTGGGCGGACGGCGTGCGCTGACCGCCGCCGGTCCTACAGCCGTCGCGACCAGCCTGCGCGGCTGCGCGTGAGGCCGGCGACACCGACGGTTCACGCGACCGTGGCTGGCATCGCCGCGCCCGCGGGTTAGGTTAACGGATCTGCGGCCGGCTCGGAGCGCAACTCCGATCCGGCTGCCGCCCGCGGACCGACCCGACGGGAGCTGCCCCATGGTCGAGATCACCTTGCTCACCCTGTGGTTCCATTTCGCCAACGGCGAGATAGAGGCGCGCCATTTCGAACTGCCCCTGGCCCAACGCCATTCCTGCGAGCTGCACGCGGCCGACGCGGCGCGGCAGTGGCGCGAGTACGACGCGCGCATCGTGAAGGTCGACTACCGCTGCATGGTGGCCGAGGAGGGGGCCGCAGCGGAGTTGGAGGTCGAGCCCTAGCAGTCTTGCCGTTCGGGGTCAGAGCGGATTGACGCTGCCGGACGGACGCGACGTCTAGCCCGAGTGTCATTCTGCCTTTACACTGCGCTTGACGTCGAACGGGGACGTCGCACGACCCGGGGGCCTCCATGAGGCAGCGCGCGAGCGGACGGGCATGAGCCCTGAGAGTGCCATAGCGCCGGTCGGGCGCGCGCGCCGTGACGGCGAACCTCTGAGCGCGCCCAAGGTGCGGCAGGCGGTGCCGCGCTCCCTGTGCACCGACTGCGGCGTCTCGCGCATGGCCGACCCCAAGCGCTGCGGCCGGGCCTGCCAATTCATCCAACCCGACTATCCCGCCATGGAGGCCAAGGTGCACGGCCGGGCGCGCGACCGGCAGCGCCCGGACGAGCTGCATTTCGGCCCCTACCGGCGCATGGTCCGCGCCGCGCTCGCCGCGCCCAGACCCGGTGCGCAGTGGACCGGCATCGCTACGCGGCTGGGCGAGAAGCTCCTGGAGTCCGGCCAGGTGGATGCGGTGCTGACCATGGCGCCGGATCCAGAGGACTCCTGGAAGCCGCGGCCGGTGCTGGTCACCTCGGCCGAGGGCATGGCGCAGTGCCGCGGCATGCGCATGGGCTACGCGCCGCTGCTGGCGCTGCTCGAGCCGGCCAAGGCGCGCGGCTTCAAGCGGCTCGCCATCATCGGCATCCCCTGCCAGGTCTACGCCCTGCGCGCGCTGGAGGAAGAACTCGGGTTCGAGCGTCTCTACGTCATCGGCACGCCCTGCTCGGACAACACCACGACCGAGAACTTCCACAGCTTCCTGGCGCTGCTGTCCGAACGGCCGGAGACCATCACGTATCTGGAGTTCCGGGCCGACTACCATGTCGAGCTGCGCTTCGCCGACGGCGCCAAGCGCGAGATCCCCTTCCTGCAGCTCCCGATCTCCAAGCTGCCGGGCGACTTCTTCCCGCTGACCTGCCGCACCTGCGTCGACTATACCAATGTGCTGGCCGACATCACGGTCGGCTATATGGGCGGCGAGGGCGAGCAGTGGCTGCTGGTGCGCAACGCCCGCGGCGAGGAACTGCTGGGCAGTCTGGGCGGAGAGGTGGTCCTGACCGAGCCGGGCAGCGCCGGCAAGCGCACGGGGCCGGTCACCGGCTTCCTGAAGAACACCATGCGCGCGGCCGGCGGCCTGCCAGTGCGCGGCATGCCCAACTTCCTGCGCCCGCTGGTCGGCAAGCTGATGCCGAAGATCGGCCCGCGCGGGTTGGAGTTCGCCCGCGCGCGCGTCGAGATGAAGGCGATCGAAAGCGTCGTCCACCTGCGCCGGCAGGAGCCGGCGCGCATGAAGCACATGATCCCGGCGCACGTGTGGGACCTGGTCGAGCCCTACGGGCTGGCGCCGGAGGCCGGGGAACGGGCCGAAACCGCTGAGCGCGACAAACGCCCGGTCGACTGATTGATTCCTGGATGACTGCAGCCAGTCGCGGCGGCTGGAGCCGACCTTCGTCCCGAGCCTGTCGAAGGACGAAGGGCCACGGACGCCGTGGCGGCATCCCTCTGCGGTTGCTTGCCTGCGGCAAGCGACCGCACCCTAGACGCATTCCAAGGCTTGTGCGGGCAGCGGCGGACGCTAGCTATTGTTTTCAGAAATTCTTGAAACTTCGGAAAGCGGCCAAGACGCGCCATGAACCTGCCGCCTCTGGTCCAGAGCTTCGTGCTGCACTTCGGCGAGATGGGCAGCCGTTGGGGCATCAACCGCACGGTGGGGCAGATCTACGCCCTGCTGTTCCTCTCGCCGGAGCCGCTGTGCGCCGACGACATCGTCGACAAGCTGGGCTTTTCGCGCTCCAACGTCTCGATCGGGCTTAAGGAGCTGCAGGGCTGGAATCTGGTGCGCCTGCAGCACATCCCCGGCGATCGGCGCGACTACTTCTCGACGCCCGACGACCTCTGGCAGATCGTCCGCACGCTGGTCGAAGAGCGCAAGAAGCGCGAGATCGACCCGACCCTGTCGATGCTGCGCGAGACCCTGCTGGTCGAGCCGGGCAGCGCCGAGGAGCGCCATGCCCAGGCGCGCATGCGCGAGCTGCACGACCTGATCGCCCTGCTGACCGGCTGGTACGAGGACGTGCAGAAGCTGGAGACCGAGCGCCTCGTTCAGCTCCTGACCCTGGGCGCGCGGGTCCAGAGGATCCTGGAAATGAAGGACCGCCTGACGCTGCTGCCGGGCCGGCGCGGCCGCGCCTCGGCCGCCGACGCCCCGCCAAAGGACGCCCCGCCAAAGGCCGAGGAGGCCTGACCCCATGTTCGAACTCGATCCCGTCATCCTGGCGCGCATCCAGTTCGCCGCCAACATCTCCTTCCATATCCTCTTTCCGACCATCACCATCGCGCTCGGCTGGGTGCTGCTGGGCTTCAAGCTGGCCTACAGCCGCAGCGGCGACGAGCGCTGGATCGAGGCCTACCGCTTCTGGGTGAAGATCTTCGCCCTGTCGTTCGCGCTCGGCGTCGTCTCCGGCATCACCATGTCATTCCAGTTCGGCACCAACTGGCCGGGCTTCATGGAGACGGTCGGCAATATCGCCGGGCCGCTGCTGGCCTACGAGGTGCTCACCGCCTTCTTCCTGGAGGCGGTCTTCATCGGCATCATGCTGTTCGGCATCCGCCGCGTGCCAGGCTGGCTGCACACCCTGGCGACCTTCCTGGTCGCCTTCGGCACCACCATGTCGGCCTTCTGGATCCTGGTGCTGAACTCCTGGATGCACACGCCGGCCGGCTTCGAGATGCGCGACGGCGTGGCGCACGCGCTCGACTGGTGGGCGATCGTCTTCAACCCCTCGATGCCCTACCGCCTGGCGCACATGCTGCTGGCCTCCGGGCTGACCGTGGCCTTCCTGATCGCCGGCGTGTCCGCCTTCCGCTGGCTGCTCGGCGACCGGCGGCGCGAGGTGCAGACGACGCTGCGGGTCGGCGTCACTCTGGCGGCCGTGCTGATCCCCGTGCAGATCCTCGCCGGCGACTTGCACGGCCTGAACACCCTGGAGCACCAGCCGCAGAAGGTGGCGGCCATGGAGGGCAACTGGGAGACGCGGGCCAACGTGCCGCTGCTGCTGTTCGCCGTGCCGGACGAGGAGGCGCGCGAGAACCGCTTCGAGATCGGCATTCCCAACGGCGCGAGCCTGATCCTCAAGCACGATCCCGACGGCGTGGTGCCGGGTCTGAACGACTTCGTCGGCGCGCACCCGCCGGTCGCCCCGGTGTTCTACGCCTTCCGCGTCATGGTCGGCGTCGGGCTGCTGATGCTGGCGGTCTCCTGGACCGGCGTCTGGCTGATGCGGCGTGGCCGCCAGCCGGGCCGCTGGCTGGCGCGCGCCCTGGTGGCCATGACCTTCTCCGGCTGGGTGGCGACGTTGGCCGGCTGGTACACCACGGAGATCGGCCGCCAGCCCTGGCTGGTGGACGGCGTGCTGCGCACGGCGGACGCCATCTCCGCGGTGCCCGGGCCGACCATCGCCGCCTCGCTGACGCTCTACCTCGCGCTCTACGGGCTGCTGCTCTTCGCCTATGTCGCAGTGGTGCTGCGCCTCGCCCGCAAGGCGGCGAGCGACGCGGACACCGGTCCACGCATCCCCACCAGCGCCGTCGTCGGCGCCGCGCCTGCGGAGTAGGCCACCATGCTCGAGCTCTTCGGGGACCCCACCGTCTGGCTGCCCTTCGTCTTCGCCGGCCTGATGGGCCTGTCGATCCTGATCTACGTGGTGCTGGACGGCTACGACCTCGGCGTCGGCATCCTCTTCGCGCGTGCAGAGCCGGAGCAGCAGGACCGCATGATCGCCTCGATCGGGCCCTTCTGGGACGCCAACGAGACCTGGCTGGTGCTGGCGGTCGGCCTGCTGCTGGTGGCCTTTCCCGTCGCGCACGGCCAGATCCTCTCGACCCTTTACATCCCGGTCGTCCTGATGCTGCTGGGACTCATCCTGCGTGGCGTCTCCTTCGAGTTCCGCGCCAAGGTGCACGCCGACCACAAGCGGCTGTGGAACCGGAGCTTCTTCGCCGGCTCGCTGATGACGGCGCTGGCCCAGGGCTGGATGCTGGGGCTCTACATCATGGGCCTGGAGCAGAGCTTCGGGACCTACGCCTTCGCCGCGCTGACCGCGGTCTGCCTGGCTGCCGGCTACGCCTTCATCGGCTCGGTCTGGCTGATCTGGAAGACCGAGGGCGCCCTGCAGCGCCGCGCGGTGCGCTGGGCGCGCACGCTCTTGAGCCTGGTCCTGCTGGGCATCGTCGCCGTGTCGCTCGCCAGCCCGCTGGTCAGTGCCCGCATCTTCCACAAGTGGTTCGACTGGCCGGAGATCCTGCTGCTGGCGCCGCTGCCGCTGCTCTCCGCGCTGGTGCTCGCCGGTATCTGGGTCGGCCTGCGCAACCTGCCGCAGCCGGACGACCGATACGCCTGGGCGCCGTTTGCCGCGACCATCGGGCTCTTCGTGCTCGCCTTCGCGGGGCTCGCCTACTCCTTCTATCCCTATGTGGTGCCGGAACGACTGACGATCTACGAAGCGGCGGCGGCGCCCGAGAGCCTGCTGATCATACTGATCGGCACGCTCTTCGTCCTTCCGGTGATCCTAGGCTATTCGATCCTGGCCTACTGGATCTTCCGCGGGAAGGCACAGGACCTCAGCTACCATTGAGCGTTCGCGATCGGAGCGCCCGACGGCGCTATAGGTGCAGCGCAGCAAAATGTGACTCAAAAAGCGAAACGCTTTCGGGTTAGTCTTGCGCCGCGCGTGCCGGCCAGTGCGCCGCGTCCTCCGAGAGGGCCGGTGCGAGGCCCGTCGCCAAGGCCGCCGATCCCGGTCTTGGCCGTGGGACCTGGCGGGCGCGGCGCTCGAGACGTTTGGCAGGGGATCGCAGACGACGATGGCGACTGATCGGGGACGGGACGCCTCCGTCGAATCCAAGGGCAGCGGCGGGCCGGCAGCGCTCGTTGTCCTTTTGGCTTCTCTTCTGCTGATCGGCTGCGAGGAGGAGCGGGCAGAGGCGAACACGCCGTCCGCCCCGCCGCCACCGCAGGTCACGGTGGCAAAGCCGGTGGTCAAGGAGATCGTCGAGGACGACGAGTTCGTCGGCCGCTTCGCCGCGGTCAGCGAGGTCGAGGTGCGCGCGCGGGTCGGCGGCTACCTGGAGGCGATTCTCTTCGCCGACGGGCAACTCGTCGAGCAGGGGGACCTGCTGTTCACTATCGATCCACGCCCCATCGAGACCGCCCTGGGCCAGGCCCAGGCCGAGCTGGACAGCGCCAACGCCGAGTTGACGTTTGCGCGCGGCGAGTTGGCGCGGGCCGAGGAGCTGATCCAGCGCGGCAACATCTCGCGCCAGGCGCTGGACGAGCGCCGCCAGGGCTTCTTGGCGGCCGACGCCCGGGTCAACGCGGCCGAGGCGGCGCTGGAGCGGGCGCGGCTCGACCTCGAGTACACCCAGATCCGCGCGCCACTCTCTGGACGCATCGACCGCAACTACATCTCCGAGGGAAATCTGGTCGAGGAAAACGCGACGGTGCTGACCACTATCGTCAGCACCGATCCGATGTACTTCTACTTCGACATCGACGAGCGCTCCTTCCTGGCCTATGCGCGCGATGCCCGTGCGCGCGGCGATCAGCTTCAGGAAGGGGCGGGCGGCCTGCCCGTCGTGGTCAGCCTCTCCGACGCGCGGGAGGCGCCCTTCGACGGCCGCCTCGACTTCTCGGAGAACCGCCTGGACCCCAACAGCGGCACCATGCGGGTCCGCGCCGTGGTACCCAATCCCGACCTGGTTCTGCAGCCGGGCCTGTTCGGGCGCGTCAACATTCCCGGTTCGCTGCCCTACACCGGCATCTTGCTGCCAGACGAGGCGATCGGCAGCGACCAGAACCGCCGTATCGTCTACGTCGTGGACGGCGAGGGCGTGGTTTCGACAAAGGAGGTGCGGCCGGGACCGCGGATCGACGGCTACCGCGTCATACGCGAAGGGCTGACCGGCGAGGAGACGGTGGTGGTGCGCGGCCTGATGCGCGTGCGCCCCGGCGTGACCGTCTCGGCACAGGAGACCGAACTGCCGCCGACGGCCGAGTAGGCGTCGGCCATGCGCTTTCCCCACTTTTTCGTCGACCGGCCGATCTTCGCGACGGTCCTCTCGCTCGTCACTCTGCTGGTCGGCGGCGTCGCCTACCTGCAGCTTGCCGTCGCCCAGTACCCGGAGATCGCGCCACCGACCATCGTGGTCAACGCCTCCTATCCCGGCGCCAACGCCGAGACCGTGGCGGCCACCGTGGCGACGCCGCTGGAGCAGGAGATCAACGGCGTCGAGGGCATGATCTACATGTCCTCCTACTCGACCAGCGACGGGCGCGCGCAGATTACCGTCACCTTCGGGCTCGGAACCGACCTGGACCAGGCTCAGGTGCTGGTGCAGAACCGGGTCGCCGCCGCCGAGCCACGCCTGCCCGAAGAGGTGCGGCGCCAGGGTGTGACGACGCAGAAGTCTTCGCCCGACCTGATGATGGTCGTGCACATGCTTTCGCCGGACGAGACCTACGACCAGCTCTATGTCTCGAATTACGCCCGCACCCGCGTGCGCGACGAATTGGTTCGGCTCGCCGGTGTCGGCAACGTGCTGATCTTCGGCGAGCGGGAGTTCGCGATCCGCGTCTGGCTCGATCCCGACAAGCTCGCCGCCTATGGCCTCACCGCGGGCGACGTGGTCGCCGCATTGCGCGCCCAGAACGTCCAGGTCTCGGGCGGCGCGATCGGTGCGCCGCCGGCCCCCGACGGCACGCCCTTCCAGGTGACGGTTTCCACCCAGGGCCGCTTGAGCGATCCGCGCGCGTTTCGGCGAATCATCGTCAAGTCGACCGAGGAGGGGCGCATCGTCCGCGTCTGGGACGTGGCGCGGGTCGAGCTCGGCGCGCGCAACTACGTCACCAACAGCTATCTGAACGGCAAGCCGGCGGTGGCTTTGGGGATCTTCCAGCGGCCCGGCACCAATGCCCTGGAGACGGCTACCCAGGTGCAGGAGGTGATGGCCCGGCTGGATCTGGACTTCCCGCCTGGCCTGGACTACCAGATCGTCTACAATCCGACCGAATACATCGCCGACTCCATCGACGCGGTCTACGAGACGCTGTTCCAGGCGCTGGCGCTGGTCGTGCTGGTCATCCTGATTTTCCTGCAGTCCTGGCGGACTGCCGTGATCCCGGTCGCCGCCATTCCGGTCGCGTTGATCGGCAGCTTCGTGATCATGGCGGCGATGGGCTTCTCGCTGAACATGCTCACGCTGTTCGGCCTGGTGCTGGCGATCGGCATCGTCGTCGACGACGCGATCCTGGTGGTCGAGAACGTCGAGCGGAACATCCGCGAGGGCCTGTCTCCGGCCGAGGCGGCGCACCGCACGATGGACGAGGTCGGGGCAGCGATCATCGCCACCTCGCTCGTGCTCGCCGCCGTCTTCGTGCCGACCGCCTTCGTGCCCGGCATCTCCGGCCAGTTCTACCAGCAGTTCGCGGTAACCATCATCGCGGCGACGGCGATCTCCACCTTCAATTCCTTGACTCTCTCGCCGGCCCTCGCGGCGCTCCTGCTCAAGCCGAAAGACGCACGAGAGGCCCGGTTTGCCGTGACGCGCGCCGCCCAGTGGGGTACCTCGCGCTTCAATGCCGGCTTCGACCGGCTGAGCGGTGGCTATGCGGGGACCGTGCATGCGCTGGTCGGCCGCAAGGCGATCCGGCTGGGCGTGATGCTCGGCTTCGCCGGACTGCTCTATGGTACCTACGCTGCGGTCGAGACGGTGCCGCGCGGCTTCATCCCCCTGCAGGACCAGGGCTATGCCATCGTCGTCGTGCAGTTGCCGGACGGCGCCTCGCTGAACCGGACCGACGAGGTGGTGCTGCGCGCCAGCGAGATCGTGCGCGAGACGCCGGGCGTCATCAACGCCGTCGGCTTCGCCGGCTTTTCCGGCGCCACCTTCACCAATGCCACCAACGCCGGCGTGATCTTCGCCGCCTTCGCCCCCTTCGAAGAGCGCATTCCCCAAGGGCTGAGCGCGGATTCCGTCGTCGGTCAGCTCTTCGGCCGGCTTCAGCAGATCCAGGAGGCCTTCATCATCGCCATCCCGCCGCCGCCGGTGCGCGGCATCGGGACCGGCGGCGGCTTCAAGATGCAACTCCAGGACCGCTGGAACGCGGACATGCGCGAGGTGCTGGGCGTCGCGCGCACCCTGGCGGCACAGGCGAACCAGGATCCGCGGCTGACCGGCGTCTTCACCACCTTCAGTGCGTCCAGCCCCCAGGTCTTCCTTGAGATCGACCGCATCCGCGCGCAGATCCTCAACGTCCCGATCGACGCGATCTTCGAGACGCTGTCGATGAACCTGGGGTCGGTCTATGTGAACGACTTCAACGCCTTCGGCCGGGTCTACCAGGTTCGCGCCCAGGCCGACACGCCTTTCCGCATGGACGTCGCCGATATCGAGCAACTCAAGGTCCGCTCGGCCAACGGCGCGCTGGTGCCGCTGGGTACCCTTGCGGAGGTCGAGCTGCGCTCGGGCCCGGACCTGGTGCAGCGCTACAACCTCTATACCTCCGTCCCTGTCCAGGGCTCCGCGGTGCCTGGCGTGTCGTCGGGCGAGGCGCTGGCGGCGATGGAGGGCCTCGCCGAAGGGCTGCTGCCCGACGGCATGAGCTACGAGTGGACCGAGATCGCCTTCCAGCAAAAGCAGACCGGCGGCTCCGCCGTCTTCATCTTCGTGCTTGCGGTGCTGTTCGTTTTCCTGGTGCTGGCCGCCCAGTACGAGAGTTGGGTGCTCCCGTTGGCGATCGTCCTGATCGTGCCGATGTCGGTGCTCTCGGCCATGCTCGGCGTGATGTCGCGGGGCATGGACAACAATATTCTGACCCAGGTCGGGCTGGTCGTGCTGGTGGCGCTGGCGGCGAAGAACGCCATCCTGATCGTTGAGTTCGCACGCCAAGCCCAGGAGCGCGGCCTGTCTGCCGTGGACGCGGCCGTCGAGGCCTGCCGCCTGCGCCTGCGTCCGATCCTGATGACCGCCTTCTCCTTCATCCTCGGCGTGGTCCCGCTGCTGGTCGCCACCGGTCCGGGGGCGGAGATGCGCCAGGCCATCGGCACCGCCGTCTTCTCGGGCATGCTCGGAGTGACTCTGTTCGGCCTCTTCCTCACGCCGGTCTTCTACGTCGTGCTGCGCGGGCTCTTCCCCGGCACGCGGCGGGCCGAACGGCCCGAGCGTGCCGTCGCGACGGCAGACGGCCGGCAGGCGGTGCCCGGCGAGTAAGCCCGGGGCGGCGAGCGGCAATGCGCAGCCGGGCTGCGTGCCTGCGACCTTCTGTCCGCCGGTGTCGCTCCCGTGCCCCGCTTGAAACATTCAAATATTCGCATTAACTGATATACGTCAATTCATACGGCACCTGTGTGTGATATTCGGTGCGGAGGCTGGGCACCGAAGCGAACGCTGGAACACACCTCACGAGAGGCGGAGGAACTCCCAATGGACATGGCAGTCGAGACGACCTACCCGGTCGATACCTCGGTCAAGCCCGAGGTGAAGATGTTCTTCGAGGCCGACACCAACACCTTCAGCTACGTGGTGAAGGATCCGGGCTCCGACGCCTGTGCGATCGTCGATTCGGTGCTGGACTACGATCCCGCCTCCGGCCGCACCTCGACCAGGTCGGCTGAGGAGATCGTTGCGTATGTGACCGACCGGGGCCTAAAGGTCGAGTGGCTGATCGAGACCCACGTCCATGCCGACCACCTCTCGGCGGCGCCCTTCCTACAGCAACAGCTCGGCGGCAAGCTGGGCATCGGCGCCCAGATCAGGACGGTGCAGGAGACCTTCGGGAAGGTCTTCAACGCCGGCACCGCGTTCGCCCGCGACGGCAGCCAGTTCGACCGTCTGTTCGAGGACGGCGACACCTATAAGGTCGGCGGGATGACCTGCTTCGCCATTCACACCCCCGGCCACACCCCGGCGTGCATGGTGCATGTGATGGGGGATGCGGCCTTCGTCGGCGACACGATCTTCATGCCGGACGCCGGCTCGGCGCGCTGCGACTTCCCCGGCGGCGACGCCAAGACGCTGTTCCGCTCCATCAAGAAGCTGCTGTCGCTGCCCGCCGAGACGCGGCTGTTCATGTGCCACGACTACGGCGCCGACGGCAGCCGCGACATCCTGTTCGAGACGACGGTCACCGAGGAGCGGGCCAGAAACATCCACGTCCACGACGGCGTGGCGGAGGCCGACTTCGTCGAGATGCGCACGGCCCGTGACGCCAAGCTCGGGATGCCGCGCCTGATCCTGCCCTCGATCCAGGTCAACATGCGCGCCGGGGCCTTCCCGCCGCCCGAGGACAACGGCGTCAGCTACCTGAAGATCCCCCTCAACGCACTGTAGGGGGCATCCGAGATGGAGGCGAAAGTCATCACCCCGCGCCTGTCGGTCGCCGCCCAGATTCGGCCCGACGAGGTCGAAGCGCTGGCTGAGGCCGGCTACCGCGCCATCGTCTGCAACCGGCCGGACGGCGAGGGCGCGGACCAGCCCACCTTCAAGGAAGTCGAGGCCGCCGCTCAGGCGGCCGGCCTGGAAACGCGCTACATCCCGGTCGTCAGCGGCAAGGTGAAGGACGAAGATGCCGTCGCCTTCGGCAAGGCCCTCGACGAACTGCCGGGACCGGTGCTGGCCTACTGCCGCACCGGCACCCGCTCGGTCACGCTCTGGTCGCTGTCGCAGGCCAAGACCCTGGAGTTGACCGACATCCTGGCCAAGGCCAAGGCAGCCGGCTACGACATGTCGGGCGTCGTACGGCGCATCGCCGCCGGCGGTAAGACCCCGGTCGACCGGGCCGACGCCAGCTACGAGGTGATCATCGTCGGCGGCGGTGCCGCGGGCGTCTCGCTCGCCTCTAGCCTGCTGCAGCGCAAGCACGACCTGGACGTCGCCATCGTCGATCCGGCCGACATCCACTACTACCAGCCCGGCTGGACGCTGGTCGGCGGCGGCGTGTTCGATGCGGGCGAGACCGTGCGCACCATGGCCTCGGTCATCCCCAAGTGCGTGCACTGGCTGAAGGCGGCGGTCGCCGCCTTCGAGCCGAAGGACAACGCTGTCATCCTCGACGGCTGCCGGGTGATCAAGTACGACCGCCTGGTGGTCTGTCCGGGCCTGAAGCTGGACTGGGACCGCATCGAGGGCCTGGTCGAGACCTTGGGCAAGAACGGCGTCACCTCGAACTACCGCTACGACCTGGCGCCCTACACCTGGGAGCTGGTGCGCGGCCTGAAGTCGGGCACCGCACTGTTCACCCAGCCGCCGATGCCGATCAAGTGCGCCGGTGCGCCGCAGAAGGCGATGTATCTCTCGGCCGACCACTGGCAGCGCGAGGGGCGGCTGAAGGACATCGAGGTCGCCTTCTACAATGCCGGTCCCGTGCTCTTCGGCGTCAAGGAGTACGTGCCGCCGCTGATGGACTACGTGCAGCGCTACGGCATCGACCTGAACTTCAAGCACAACCTGACCGCCGTCGACGGCCCGGCCAAAACGGCTTGGTTCACCAAGACGGACGAGGACGGCAAGACGGAGACGCTCGAGCGCAGCTTCGACATGCTCCACGTCTGTCCGCCGCAGACCGCGCCCGACTTCGTCCGGCTCAGCCCGCTGGCCGACGCCGCCGGCTGGGTCGACGTCGACCAGTCGACCCTGCGCCACAAGAGCTTCGACAACGTCTACAGCTTGGGCGACGCGATGAACGCGCCCAACGCAAAGACCGCAGCGGCGGCGCGCAAGCAGGCCCCGGTGGTGGCGCAGAACCTGCTCTACGACATGGGCCACACCCGCTACCAGGCGCACTACGACGGCTACGGCTCCTGCCCGCTGACGGTCGAGCGGGGCAAGATCGTGCTCGCCGAATTCGGCTACGGCGGCAAGCTGCTGCCCAGCTTCCCCTCCTGGCTGATCGACAGCACCAAGCCGAGCCGCCTGGCCTGGCTGCTCAAGGAGCGCATCCTGCCGCCGGTCTACTGGCAGGGCATGCTGAAGGGCCGCGAGTGGATGGTGAAGCCCGAACGCCTGCCGGAAGCGCGGGTGCAGTAGGCGGCGGCCGAGGCAGAGCAAGGCGGCGCCCGCAGCGGGCGGCGCTCGATACAGGGGACGTTTCTTGAAGACCTCCGGGTTTCTCGCCCGTGCCGAGCGGTGGCTGCCGATCCTGCAGTGGGGCCGCAGCTACGGCCGGGAGACGGCCGTCAACGACCTCGTCGCCGCCGTCATCGTCACCATCATGCTGATTCCGCAGTCGCTGGCCTATGCGCTGCTTGCCGGGCTGCCGCCGGAGGTCGGGCTCTATGCCTCGATCCTGCCGCTGGTCGCCTACGCGATCTTCGGGACCAGCCGGGCGCTGGCGGTCGGGCCGGTCGCCGTGGTGTCGCTGATGACGGCGACGGCGGTCGGCCAAGTGGCGGCCCAGGGCACCGCGGACTACCTGACGGCGGCGATCGTCCTCGCCTTCCTGTCCGGCCTGATCCTCGTGGCGCTCGGCGTCTTCCGCCTCGGCTTCCTCGCCAACTTCCTCAGCCACCCGGTGATCGGCGGCTTCATCACCGCCTCCGGCCTGATCATCGCCGCCAGCCAGCTCAAGCACATCCTCGGCATCCAGGCTTCGGGCCACAACCTGCTGGACCTGGCGATCTCCATCGGCGGCCGGCTGGGCGAGACCAACTGGCCGACATTGGCGATCGGCCTCGGCGCCCTGGCCTTCCTCTTCTGGGTGCGCAAGAACCTGAAGCCGCTGTTGCTGCGCGTCGGGCTCAACCGCCGGCTTGCCGACGTCGTGGCCAAGGCCGGCCCGGTGATGGCGGTGGCGGTCACCATCGGCCTGACCGCCGGCCTCGGCCTGCAAGAGGCGGGGGTTAAGATCGTCGGCCAGGTGCCGCAGGGCCTGCCGCCCTTCGCCGTGCCGCTATTCGACGCCGGCCTGTGGCAGCAGCTCCTGGTCCCGGCCCTGCTGATCTCCGTCGTCGGCTTCGTCGAGTCCGTTTCGGTGGCGCAGACCCTGGCGGCCAAGAAGCGACAGCGCATCGACCCGGACCAGGAGCTGGTCGGGCTCGGCGCCTCCAACATCGCGGCCTCCGTCTCGGGCGGCTACCCGGTGACCGGCGGCTTCGCCCGTTCGGTGGTCAACTTCGACGCCGGCGCCGAGACGCCGGCGGCCGGCGCCTTCACCGCCGTCGGCATCGCCCTGGCCACCCTGTTCCTGACGCCGCTGCTGTACTTCCTGCCGACCGCGACCCTGGCGGCGACCATCATCGTCGCGGTGCTGTCGCTGGTCGATCTGCGTGCGCTCAAGCGGACCTGGGACTACTCCAAGGCGGACTTCGCCGCCATGGCGGCGACGATCCTGCTCACCCTGGGCTACGGGGTGGAGGCGGGGATCATCGCCGGCGTCGTCCTGTCCCTGGCGCTCTACCTCTTCAAGACCAGCCGCCCGCACATCGCCATCGTCGGCCAGGTACCCGGCAGCGAGCACTTCCGCAACGTCAAGCGCCACAAGGTGATCACCAGCGAGCAGGTGGTCACGCTGCGGGTGGACGAGAGCCTCTACTTCGCCAACGCCCGCTTCCTAGAGGACAAGGTCTACGACCTGGTGATCGGCGATCCGAAGGTCCGGCACTTCGTGCTGATGTGCTCGGCGGTGAACGAGATCGACGCCAGCGCGTTGGAGAGCTTGGAGGCGATCAACCATCGGCTCCAGGACGCTGGCGTCAGCTTCCATCTCTCGGAGGTCAAGGGCCCGGTGATGGATCGCCTGAAGCGCAGCCATTTCCTGGATCAGCTCACGGGCCGCGTCTTCCTCAGCCAGTACGACGCCTTCCGCGCCCTTGCCGCGGACGTGTCGCGGGACCTGCCGCCGGCCAAGCCGCGCGACACCCAGGTCGCCGCCAAGTAGCCGCCTGCCTGGCATTTCGAAGAGCGGACGGGAACGCTCCGCCGTGCGGAGCGTTGACGCGGCATGGCTAAACTGCAAGAGAACGAATCCGAGAATCCGCCGCAGCCGGCCCCGCCGGACCCGGCAAAGGCGGAGTTGGACAAGACGGACGCGCGGCAAGCCGAACCGGCGCGTGCGCCACGCCGTGCCCTGCGCTGGGGGTTGGCGCTTGCGGTTCTCGCGCTGGCGGTCGTCTTCCTCGTCTTCGCCGCCGGCGGCCCGAACGGCTGAACGCTCAACGGTAGAAGCCCAGGTCGGCGAGCGCGAGGTCGGCCCGAAACGGCCGGCCGATGGCGACCAGGCCGAGGCGGCGCAGGCGCGCCGGATCGAAGGGCGCCTCCAGACGGTGCGGCGCGAAGCCGGAAAACGGCAGGTCGAGCGTGCGCCAAGCCGGCTCGGCCCGGAATTCCTGGCGGTAGGACTGCCACGGCCGGCGCACCGCATCGGTGCGCAGGTGTAGGCCGTAGGTCTCGCCGCGCCCGAACACGGTCAGGCGCAGGCCGTGCCAGCCGCTTGCGTCGAGCAGGCCGTCGGGCGTCAGGGCCAGGGCCATCTGCACGAAGCCGCCGTCGTTCTCCAGGCTGACCTCGCCCTGCAAGCGCAGCGCCAGCCGCCCGGCGATACTTTCGCGGGTCAAGGTCGCCTCCGACACGCCGCCCATCACCCGGTCGGTGATCAGCTCCCAGCGCGTGCCGCGGGCGGAGACGAAGGCGGGTCCAGAGAGATCGTCGATCGTCGCGTCCATCCGCGGCAGCCTACACCGAGTGGCGCTGGGCGTCGCGGGGCCGACACTGTCGCATTTGAGACCCACCGGAAACGGTCCGGTGTCGCCGCTCCGCATTCTCGACGGACGTGGCGGGCACGACCTGACTCTGTGCGCCGTGCGTGCAGCCTCCGCGCTCGAGACAGGAGACCGGCCATGACCCCGCATTCCCTGCCTGCAGACCGCCCCGGCCCTACGGCCTCGCCGCCGGGCGCTGCAACGGCGTCCGTCCGCGCGCCGCTGCAGTTCATCCGGCCGCAGCAGGGCAAGCCCGTCCTGCACAGCTCGGCGCTTACCGGCGGGCCGCCGCGCCTGCTCTTCGAGCTCGAGGCGCGGCAGGTCGAGATCGCCGACATGCGGCCCCATGCGGGCGGTCTGTCGCTCGACCGCGAAGGCTTCGAGTTGCTGGATGCGCCCACGGCGGTGGACGACCTCTACGACGACGCGGCGGTCCAGACCGCCTATCGCGGCGAGGTGGAGGAGCTGATCCGGCGCCGCACCGGCGCGCGCCGGGTCGTCGTCTTCGACACCACGCGCCGCTCCGACGCCCCGCGCGGCGCCGCGAACCCGGATGGGCTGCGCGGGCCGGCCAGCCACGTCCACGTCGACTACACCACGGCCAGCGGCCCGCAGCGGGTGCGCGACGTGCTGGGGTCGGAGGCGGCCGGGCGACTTGCCCATGCCGGCACGCGCATCGTGCAGATCAACCTTTGGCGACCGATCCGCGGGCCGGTGCTGCGCTCGCCGCTGGCCGTGGCCGACGCCGCCTCGGTGCGTCCGGACCAACTGATCGCCACGGACCAGATTTTCCCGGACCGGGTCGGCGAGATCTACTACCTGGCGCATCATCCGGGACAGCGCTGGTTCTACGCGCCCTTCATGACCCGCGACGAAGCGCTGCTGATCAAGGGCTGGGACAGCCTGGACGACGGGCGCGCGCGCTTCACGCCGCACAGCGCCGTGTCCCTGCCGAACACGTCGGAGGAGGCGCCGCCGCGCGAGAGCATCGAGGTGCGTACCCTGGCGATCTTCTGAGCTGCGTCGCCCGCCGCAGATCGGGTGCTAAGGCATTGCCCCGGGGGGCGTTCCCGTCCATATCTGTCGCGCCATGCTGTCCCTCCGCGCCGCGCCCGCCCTGAGCCTGCTCCTGCTGTTCGCCGTGCCCGCCGGGCCGGCCCTGGCCGGCTGCACCGACCCGCCGGCGCCGGGCGTGAACTGGCAGCGCTGCAACTTCGACGGGCTGGACCTTTCTGAGGTCGACCTTGCGGGGGCTCGGCTGCGCGACGGCAGCTACTTCCGCAGTACCTTGGACGGCGCCGACCTTTCGGGGATCGAGGGCTACCGCACCAAGTTCATCAACGCCAGCCTGGTCGGCGCGGACTTCTCGGGCGCCGACCTGGAGCGGGTCGACTTCACCAAAGCGGACCTGACCGGTGCCGACTTCACCGGCGCCGACCTGCGCAACGCGCGCCTTACCCGCGCCAACCTGCAGGGCGCCGATCTCTCCAAGGCGCAGACCGACGGCGCCGACTTCTTCCGCGCCGACCTCTCCGGCGCCACCTGGATCGACGGCGTGCGCGTCTGTAAGGAAGGCTCGGTCGGACGCTGCAACTAGCGGCGTGTCTCGTCCCAGAGATCTTCGGGATCCTCGGCGTCGACCACTTTGAGGCAGAGGTCGGGCGCGAAGCCCTTGCGGGCCATGGCGGACAGGTCCTTTTGCCGATTCTCCGCGCGGGTCGCCGGCTCGGCGCGGAAGGGGCCGAGGCGGCGGCGCCGCGCGTAGATCAGGGCTGCCGCCAGGTCGGGGTCGGCCGCTTCTTCGCTGCGTGCCTCCAGCGCGTAGGCGATCTGCTCCTCGGCGACGCCGCGCTGCTTGAGCTTCAGGGCGATGGCCCGGGCCGGCGCGCCGCGTCGGGCGAGGCTGAGGGCCTGGCCACACGCGTAGAGCGTGTCATCGAGCAGGCCGGCGTCGAGGAAGCGCGCGACCAGGGCATCGACGGCAGCCGCGCCTTCGGCCGGATCGGTGCCGTGGGCGGCGGCCGAGCGGCGCACCTTGCGCAGCAGCACCCGGCGCAGGTTCTCCGCCGAGCTGGCGTAGCGCTCCAGGTAGAAGAGGGCGGCCCGCTCCAGGTAGGCAGGGGTCGCCTGCTTCGGGCCGCGCCTGGGCTTCCTTGCCGGGCGCTCGGGTTCCGCCGACTCGCTGGACATGACTCCCAGCCTGCCACGCCGGCGGCGCGGCGGGAACCAGGACCGGGGGAATGCCGTCGAATCGGTCGCGGGAAACGCTGCTGTGCGCGCGATGCGGTTGCCGCCGACGCCGCGGACGGTTATCTCCCGCCCCCATGACGGACATCACCCCGAAATCCGCCGCCAGTCTGCCGGCGCCACGGCCGCGCGCCATCGGCCTAGTCAACTGGATGGGCCTGTGGACGCTCTACCTCAAGGAGGTCAAGCGCTTCGTCAACGTGCTTACCCAGACGGTGCTGGCGCCGATGGTGACGATGCTGCTGTTCCTGGCCGTCTTCACCCTGGCGCTCGGGCGCGGCAACATGAAGTTCGACCAGTTCCCCTACGCCGAGTTCCTGGCGCCGGGGCTGATCATGATGGCGGTGATTCAGAACAGCTTCGCCAACACCTCCTCCTCGATCCTGATCGCCAAGGTGCAGGGCAACATCGTCGACGTGCTGATGCCGCCGCTTTCCACCGTCGAGCTGGCGCTCGGCTTCGCGCTCGGCGGGGTGACGCGCGGCCTGCTTGTCGGAACCACCACGGGCCTGGCCATGTGGGTCTTCGTGCCGATGCACATGCACGACTTCGCGCTGGTGCTCTACTACGGCGTCGCGGCCAGCCTGATGCTCTCGCTGCTTGGCATGATCGGCGGCATTTGGGCCGACAAGTTCGATCACATCGCGGCCGTGACCAACTTCGTGATCGTGCCCTTTTCCTTTCTGTCGGGCACCTTCTACTCGGTCGAGCGGCTGCCGGAGGGCTGGAACTTCATCGCCCACCTCAATCCCTTCTTCTATCTCATCGACGGCTTCCGTTACGGCTTCCTGGGTCGCAACGACGGGGACATCCTGACCGGCATGGCAGTGGTCGCCGGGGTCAACGCCCTGCTGATCTTCGTGGTCTGGCTGATGCTCTCGCGCGGCTACAAGCTGAAACCCTGACGTGAGGCGGATGGGATGAGCGAGCCCGCGCCCCCGGCGCCCGCACGGATGCGGCGAGGCAATCCGCGCGGGGTCTGGACCCTCTTCGTGCGCGGCATGCTGCGCTTCGTGCGCTTTGCCACCGAAGGCATCGGTGGGGCGCTGATCTCCGCCCTGCTGTTCCTCGCCGTCTTCACCTTCGCCTGGGCGGGCGAGGCGGAGCCGGCTGCCGGCGTCTCCCTGCCGGTCTTCGTGGCGCCCGGGATCGCCGCCTTCGCCATGGCGCTGAACGCCTTCGAGAACGCCGCCTTCCCCGTCGTCTACGACAAGCTGGAAGGGATCATCGGCGATCTCCTTATGGCGCCGCTGACGCCGGCCGAGCTGCTGTTCGGCTACGTCGCCGGCGCGACGATCGGCGGCCTCGTGACCGGCGCGGCCGTGCTGCTGGTCCTGTCGGTCTTCGTCGAGATCGCGCTTCCCGCGCCGCTGATGACCCTTGCCTTCGGTCTGCTGGGCGCCCTGGTCTTCGCGCTCGCCGGCTTCATCACCGGCCTGTGGGCGGAGAAGTGGGACCGCTACAGCGCGGTCGAGACCTTCCTGGTGCTGCCGCTCGGCCTGCTCTCGGGCACCTTCTTCGCGGTCGAGGCGCTGCCGCCGCTCGGCCAGGACATCATCCTTGCCAACCCGGTCTTCTACCTGATCGACGGGGTGCGCACCGGCGCGATCGGCCAGGGCTACGCCGAGCCCTGGCTCGGACTGTCGATCCTGGCGGCGCTGGCGGCGCTGCTCTGGCTGGTCGCTTGGCGCCTCGTCGTGCGCGGCTACAAGATCAAGCCATAGCGCGCGCACAGGCCCGGCATTCGGCGGCTGGCCGCCGCCTCCGGTTGACACTTGGGGGCGCCCGCCGCACTGTCCGGCTTCCCCGAAGCGCGCCCAGCGTGGGCGCGCGTTCCCGAGACAAGGAGGGGCGCGATGACCGATGCGTTGATGAATACCTACGCCCGCGCCGACCTCGCCTTCGACCATGGCGAGGGGGCCTACCTGTTCGGGACCGACGGGCGACGTTACCTGGATTTCGCCAGCGGCATCGCGGTGACCGCGCTCGGCCACGCCCATCCGCACCTGGTCGCGGCGCTGACCGAGCAGGCGGGCAAGCTCTGGCACTGCTCCAACCTGTTCCGGATTCCGGCCGGCGAGACGCTGGCGGCGCGCCTGGCCGAGGCCAGCTTCGCCGACCGGGTGTTCTTCTGCAATTCCGGGCTGGAGGCTTTCGAGGGCGCGGTCAAGCTGACCCGACGCTACTTCGACGTGATCGGCCAGCCGGACCGCCACCGCATCATCACCTGCCAGGGCGCCTTCCACGGCCGCTCGCTGATGGGCATCGCTTCGGCCGGCAACCCGAAGTACATGGAGGGTTTCGGCCCGCACGCGCCCGGCTTCAGCACCGTCGCCTTCAACAACCTAAACGAGCTGCGCGATGCCGTCACCGACGACACGGCGGCGATCATGGTCGAGCCGGTGCAGGGCGAGGGCGGCATTCGCCCGGCGGCGTTGCAGTTCCTGCGCGACCTGCGCACGGTGTGCGACGAGTTCGGCCTGCTGCTGATCTACGATGAGATCCAGTGCGGCATGGGCCGGACCGGCAGGCTCTTCGCCCACCAATGGGCGGAGAACGCGGCACCTGACGTGATGCTGCTGGCCAAGGGGCTGGGCGGCGGCTTCCCGATCGGCGCCATCCTGGCGACCGAGGAGGCCGCGAAGGGCTTGGCGCCAGGCACCCACGGCACCACCTTCGGCGGCAACCCTCTGGCCATGGCCTGCGGCAACGCGGTGATGGACGTGGTCACGGGCCCGGGCTTCCTGGAGGAGGTCGACCGCGTCGCCCGCATCCTCTGGCGCCGGCTGGAGGCGCTGGTCGGCCGCCATCCGCAGGTCTTCGCCGAGGTGCGCGGCGCTGGGCTGATGTTGGGCCTGCGCTGCCAGGCCGATGCGCCGGGACTGATCGCCCGGCTGCGCGAGGCGGGGCTGCTGACCGTCGGCGCGGCCGAGAACACCATCCGGCTGCTGCCGCCGCTGATCATCGGCGAGCGGCAGGTCGAGGAGGCGCTGGATATCCTGGAGAGCGTCGCGTCGGCCCAGGCAGCGGCGGCATGAGCGGGATGACGGCCAGGCCGCCGCGCCACTTCCTCGATCTCGACCGTTTCGAGAGCCGCACGCTGCGCGAGGTGCTCGACCTCGGACGCGCCATCAAGGCGGGCGAGGCGGCCCAGGACCGGCCGCTGGCCGGCAAGACCCTGGCGATGATCTTCGAGAAGCCCTCGACGCGCACCCGCGTGTCCTTCGAGGTCGGCAGCCGCCAGCTCGGCCTGGAGCCGATCGTGCTGGAGCCCTCCGGCACCCAGCTCGGCCGCGGCGAGACCATCGCCGACACCGCGCGCGTCCTGTCGCGCTACGTCGATGCGATCATGATCCGCACGACCCGCGAGGAGAAGCTGCTGGAGCTGGCCGAGTACGCCAGCGTGCCGGTGATCAACGGCCTGACCGACCGCACCCACCCCTGCCAGCTGATGGCCGACGTGATGACCTTCGAGGAGCGTCGCGGCCCGATCGCCGGCAAGGTGGTGGCCTGGTCCGGCGACGGCAACAACATGGCGACGAGTTGGGTCCACGCCGCCGCACGCTTCGACTTCGAGCTGCGCCTGGCGACGCCCGAGGCGCTGCAGCCGCCCGAGGAGGTGCTGGCGTGGGCGGCGGCGCAGCCCGGCGGCAAGGTGGTGGTGACGACCGACGTGCAGGCGGCCGTCGCTGGGGCCGACTGCGTCGTCACCGACACCTGGGTCTCGATGGGCGACGACGTCGGCGATTCGATCCGCCGGCACAACCTGCTGAAGCCCTACCGGGTCGACGAGCGGCTCATGGACATGGCCAAACCCGAGGCTATCTTCATGCATTGCCTGCCCGCCCACCGCGGCGAGGAGGTCACCGATGAGGTCATGGACGGCCCGCGCTCGGTGGTCTGGGACGAGGCGGAGAACCGCCTGCACGCCCAGAAAGGCATTCTGCTCTGGTGCTTGGAGACCTGATGTCCGATCCAGCCGCCCCCGCCGCTTTCGGCGCGCCGCGCGACGACCTGGTTCAGCCCTTCATCATCGAGACCTCCGGCGTGCGCGGCCGGCTGCTGCGCCTGGGGGCGCCCGTCGACACCATCCTGACCCGGCCGCAGTACCCGCGCCCGGTGCAGCGCCTGCTGGCCGAGCTGCTGGCGCTGACCGGCGTGCTCGCCTCGACCCTGAAGTACGACGGCGTCTTCACCCTGCAGATCAAGGGCGACGGGCCGGTGCGCACCATGGTCGCCGACATGACCAGCCAGGGCGCGCTGCGCGGCTACGCGGGCATCGACAAGCAGGCCGTGGCGGCGCTGGAGGCCGAGCTGGGCCCGGTCGCCGACGCCGAGGAGCCGCTCGACGTGCGCCGCTGGCTCGGCAAGGGCTACATGGCCTTCACCGTCGACCAGGGCCCCCACACCCAGCGCTACCAGGGCCTGGTCGAGCTGTCGGGGCCGAGCCTGGCGGACTGCCTGCTGCACTACTTCCGCCAGTCGCAGCAGATCAACGCCGGGATCCTGCTGGCTGCGGCCCCGCCGGACTCGGCGCTCGGCGACAGCGGCTGGCGTGCCTCGGCGCTGCTGATCGAGCGGGTGCCCGAGGCGGGCGGCGTCGCCGACGCGCCCGACGACGACCTGCCGGAGATCTCCGGCGAGGACTGGAACCGGGCGCTGATCCTGACTGCGAGCTGCACCCGAGCCGAACTGCTCGACCCCGGCCTGGAACCGAACACGCTGCTGTTCCGCCTGTTCCACGAGGACGGCGTGCGCGTCTTCCCGCCGCGGCCGATCACGGTCGGCTGCCGCTGCTCGCGTGCCAAGGTGGAGGGCATCCTGCGCTCGATCGGACGCGAGTCCGTCGACGACTACAAGGTCGACGGCGAGGTGGTGATGACCTGCGAGTTCTGCGCCTACGACTTCAAGTTCGACGAGACGGCGCTGGAGCGGCTCTACGCCGGCCAGCCGACCGACGACAGCCGCGACGGCGCCCACTCCGCCTGACACGGCAGGCCCCGGCCGTCAGCGTTTGCGCAGCCAGTTGACCCGCATAGGCTGGTCGAGGCGGATGCGGCCCTTCTCGTCGCGCACGCCGAGCTTCTCGAACTCCTCGTAGACCACGGCCTCCTGCTCGCGAAAGCGCTGTTCGCGGAAGGGGTCGACGCGCAGCATCCGCTCCTTGAAGCTCTCGAAGTCGGGATAGACGCTGGCCGTCAGGTAGCGCTCCTCGCCCAGCATCTCGTACCGCTCCGTCGCGGCGGCGCGCACCAGGGCGCGGTAGGCGGCGGCGCGGACCTGGGTCTCGTCGTCGAAGTGGCGCACGACGGTGAAGTTCGGGCCCTCCGCCAGGGGTTCGGCGACGTAGAGCAGGCCGCCCGGCTTGAGCACGCGCGCCGCCTCCTCCAGCGCCAGGTCCATCTTGTGCCGCTCGACGTGGTGCAAGGCGTTGAAGAAGACCACGACGTCGAGGTCGGCATCGGGGAAGGGCAGGTGCTCGGCCTGGCCGGCGATGAAGTCGGCCCCCGCTACCGGTTCGGCCGTGCGCGCCTTCTCGAGCTGCGCTGCCGAGACCTCGAGGCCGACGGCGAGCGCGCCCGCCTCGGCCAGCGCGCGCACCAGCGCGCCGTCGCCGCAGCCGACGTCGAGCACCGACTTGCCGGACGCCTCGACCTTTTCGAGCAGAACCTCCGTATGGCGGCGGCGCGGTATCGTCGCGGTGTCCAAACTCGGCTCCCAAGCTGCCTATCTTAACCTTTTACATGATCCTTAGGCACGGCCTCTGCCGCAAGCGCCGAGCTCAATCCTCGCCACGCTCCTCGGCGCGCGCCTGGGCCAGCACGCGCTGGTAGGCCGCCATCACCTCGTGTTCGTGCACCAGGCCCAGAAGGCGGCGGGCCTCCCGGTTGTCGACGACGGGGATGTGCGGCTCGCCGGAGGAGGTGAAGACCCGCACGGCCGTCCGCAGGTCCTCCTCGGCGGTCAACAGGGTGGGGGCGCGTGCCAGCTTGGCGGCGGTCAGCTCCGGGTGATCGGCCCGGTCGAGCACGACGGCGGCGATGTCGGTGAAGGTGATGACGCCGATTATGGCGCCCTCGGCGTCGAGCACGAGCAGCTCGCCGAAGGGAGCCTTCGCCAGTTCGCGCCGGACCTCGTCCAGCGAGGCGTCGGGCGCCACCGCGCCGTAGCTGCGGTCGAGCAGGGAGCGGACCTTGACCTGAGCAAGCAGGCTCTGCTCCTGCCCGCGGCCAGCGTCGACGCCGCGCTGGGCGAGCTGCCAGGTGAAGAAGGACTCGCCGAAAGTGCCCTTGACCACCACGCTGGCCAGGGCGGTGGCGATCATCAGGGCGATGGTGATCTCGTAGTCGCCGGTCAGCTCGAAGACCATCAGGATGGTTGAGATCGGCGCCCCCAGGACGGCGCCGGCGACGGCCCCCATGCCGACGATGGTATAGGCGCCGTGGTCGCTGGCCAGGTGCGGAAAGACGCCGGCGGCGATCAGGCCGAAGGCGCCGCCGACCATGGCGCCGACGAACAGCGAGGGCGAGAAGACGCCGCCGCCGAAGCCGCCGCCAAGCGAGATCGCGGTCGCCGCAACCTTGGCCGCGGCCAGGGCGATCAGCAGCTCCAGGGTATAGACTTGCTGCAGCGCCGCGTCGGTCGCCTCGTAGCCGACGCCCAGGACTTGGGGAAACACCAGCGCCATGGCCCCGACCAGCAGGCCGGCAACGCCGGGGCGGATCCACACCGGGCCCGGCAAGCGGGCGAAGATCCGCTCGCTGAGACCGACGGACTGGATGAAGACGATGGCCACCAGCGCGGACACCGCGCCGAGCAGGGCGAAGGCCGGGAACTCCCAGAAGGAGACGATCTGGAAGGTCTGCTCGAGCGCGAAGGCCGGGTAGTCGCCGAAATGCATGCGGCTGACCAGCGTGCCGACGACGCTGGCGATGACGATCGGCGAAAAGGCGGACAGGGCGTAGGTGCCGACCACCACCTCGAGGGCGAAAAAGACGCCCGCGATCGGCGCGTTGAAGGAGGCGGCGACGGCCGCGGCGACGCCGCAGCCGAGCAGGGTGCGCGTCAACCGGCGGCCCAATTGGAAGCGGCGCGCCAGCCAGGAGCCGAGCACCGCGCCCAGGTGCACCACCGGCCCTTCGCGGCCGACCGAGGCGCCGCATCCGATCGAGGCGGCGGAGACGGCGGCCGCCTTGAGCCCGGTGTCGAGCGACATTCGGCCGCCGGACAGGGCCGCCGCCTCGATGACGTTGGCGACGCCCTGGGGGCGCCCGTTCGGCAGGAAGCGCCAGACGAACAGGCCGATCAGCAGGCCGCCGACGGCGGGCGTCAGCAGGAGCTGCCACCACGGCAGGCCGGCGGCGTGGCTGGCCAGCTTCTCGCCCATGTAGCCGAAGCCGAGCCACTGCACGGCGTCGATGGCGTAGCGGAAGGCGATCGCCGCGCCGCCGCCGGCCGCGCCGATGCCGACCGCGAGCAGCGACAGCACCACCTGGTCGTTGCGCCGGAAACGGCGCAGCGAGACCAGGACGCGGCGCGGTCGGTTGAGCGTGCGGGCGAGGCTCATGACACGTCCGGCGCAGCGCTCCTGGCGCGGCGCCTGCTGCTGGCGGATGCCCCACTCTACGCCGAAGCCGCCGGGGAAGTCCAAGCACGGCAAGCGTTTAGCCTGCGGCGCAAGGGCGGTTTCTTGCGCTGCGGCTTTCGGCTAGCCTCTTGCCCGCCCGGCATGCCTGTCGATGCCCGGGTCCCGTCCCGGTTTCCGTCCGGGTTTCGGTCCAGGGGTCCGCCCGGGAGTTCGGTGCAGCCGCGCGCATGATCGATCTGCGTCCTGTTCTCTTCCTCATCGGCCTGCTGCTGTCGGTGCTCGCCTGCGGCATGATCGTGCCGGCGGCCGTCGACCTGGTCGAGGGCCACCCGGACTGGCAGGTCTTCGCCGCCAGTTTTGCCGTCACCCTCTTCGCCGGCGTCGCGCTGGTGCTGACCACCCGCGGCGCCTGGAGCGGCTTCAACCTGCGCCAGGGCTTCCTGATGACGACCCTGGCCTGGATCGTCGTCGCGCTCTTCGGGGCGCTGCCGTTCGCCTTTTCCGAGCTGCAACTCGGCTTCACCGACGCCTTCTTCGAATCCATGTCCGGCGTCACCACCACCGGCGCAACCGTCATCGTCGGGCTCGACGAGGCGCCGCCCGGCATCCTGCTGTGGCGCGCCATCCTGCAATGGCTCGGCGGGATCGGCATCATCGTCATGGCCGTCGCCGTGCTGCCGATGCTGCAGGTCGGCGGCATGCAGCTCTTCCGGGTCGAGGCCTTCGAGACCGACAAGGTGCTGCCGCGGGCGGCGGCGATCGCCGCCGGCATCGTGACGATTTACGTGGCGATGACCGCCTTCGCCGCGCTGCTGCTCGGCTATCTGGGGATGAGCGCCTTCGACGCGGTGGCGCACGCGATGACCTCGATCGCCACCGGCGGCTACTCCACCCGCGACGGCTCGATCGGCCATTTCGATTCGGCGCAGATCGACTACGCCATCTCGCTGTTCATGGTGATGGGCAGCGTGCCCTTCGTGCTCTACCTGCGGGCCGTGCGCGGGAACGTCCTGGCCTTGCTGCAGGATACGCAGGTGCGCTGGATGCTGGCCGTGCTCGCCGCGGCCATCGCCCTGCTGATCCTCGAGTTGACCCTGCGCGGCCTGATGCAGGCCGAGGACGCGCTGCGCTACGCCACCTTCAACGTCATCTCGATCATGACCGGCACCGGCTACGCCACGGCCGCCTTCGACCAGTGGGGCGGCTTCGCCATGAGCCTGTTCTTCATGCTGATGTTCATCGGCGGCTGCGCCGGCTCGACCACCTGCGGCATCAAGATCTTCCGCTTCCAGATCCTGGCCGCGGTGGCGAACGCCCAGCTCAAGCGCTTGATGCAGCCGCACGGCGTCTTCATCGCCTATTACAACGGCCGGCCGATCCCCGAGGGCGTGGCGATCTCGGTGATGAGCTTCTTCTTCTTCTTCGCCGCCACCTTCGGCCTGCTGGCCGTCGGGCTCGGCCTGATCGGGCTCGATTACGTGACGGCGCTGTCGGGCGCCGCCGCGGCGATCGCCAACGTCGGGCCCGGGCTCGGCGAGACGATCGGCCCGGCCGGCACCTACGCGCCGCTGCCCGACGCGGCGAAATGGCTGCTGTCGGTCGGCATGCTGCTGGGGCGGCTCGAGCTCTTTACGGTGCTGGTGCTGCTGACGCCGCACTTCTGGCGCAACTGAGCGCGGCGGGCTAGGGTCGACGGCATGGACGCAGCACCCGACGCCGCGGCGACGGCGCGCCGGATCCTGGACCGGCTCGTCGCCTTCGACACCACCTCGCGCAACTCGAACCTCGCGCTGATCGACTGGGTCGCCGACTATCTTTCCGGCCACGGCATCGAGTCGCGCCGCGTCTTCGACGCCACCGGCGCGAAGGCGAACCTCTTCGCCACCATCGGGCCGGCCGGCGACGGCGGCCTGGTGCTGTCCGGCCACACCGACGTGGTGCCGGTCGACGGACAGGCCTGGAGCAGCGACCCCTTCGCGCTCAGCGAGCGCGACGGGCGGCTCTACGGCCGCGGCACCAGCGACATGAAGGGCTTCATCGCCTGCGCCCTGGCGATGGTGCCCGCGTTCGTCGCGCGCGATCTGATGCGGCCGCTGCACCTGGCCTTCAGCTACGACGAGGAGGTCGGCTGCCTGGGCATCGGCGGTCTGATCGCCGACTTGGCGGCCAACGGCCCGCATCCGGCGCTGGTTCTGGTCGGCGAGCCGACCGGGATGGCTGTGGTCAACGCGCACAAGGGCGTGGCCGGGTTCCGCACCCGGATCCGCGGCAAGGCGGCGCACTCCAGCCAGCCGCATCGCGGCGGCAACGCCGTTCTGGCGGGCGGGCGCATCCTCGCCTTCCTCGGCGACCTGGCGCGCGAGAAGCGGGCCGAGGCGGCGGGCGCCGAACTCGGGTTCGAGCCGCCCTACACCACCTTCGGCCTCGGCCGCATCGAAGGCGGCACGGCGCTCAACATCGTCGCCCAGGACTGCGAGCTGACCTGGGAGTTCCGTGCCGTGCCCGGCGAGGACGAGCAGGCCATCCTCGAGCGGCTGGAGCGCTTCGTCGCCGAGGAGGTGCTGCCCGAGCTGCGCGAGTTCGCGCCGGAGGCCTCGGTCGAAACCGAGCGCTTGGCCCGCGTCCTGCCGCTGATGCCCGAGCCGGAGGGCGAGATGGAGGCGCTGATGCGCCGGCTGACCGGGAGCAACGCCAGCCATGCCGTCTCCTTCGGCACCGAGGGCGGCTTGCTGCAGGAAGCCGGGATGTCGACGGTGGTCTGCGGCCCCGGCTCGATCGACCAGGCCCACCAGCCCGACGAGTTCATTGACCCGGCCCAGCTCGACGCCTGCCTGGCGCTGCTGCGTAAGCTGGCCGACTGGGCCGAAGCGCCGGAATGGGGTCTGAGGTTGGCCGCCCGCGAGAGCCGGTCTGGCTAGGATGTTCGGTCCCGGAATGAGATGGTCGGGATGCAGCCTGAAGCGTTCCGGCTCCGATGCCCACTTCGCTGAGATGAACTCGAATACGGTGAGGCCCTTCAAGGTCTTCAGCCGCTTGGCGAAGGTTTAGGCGTCGAGGAACGTCTTGAGCTGCCGACGCAGCTGGTCGTGGCTCGCGTAGTGGTGACGTCGTAGGGTCGCGTCCTTGATCGTCCGGTTCATCCGTTCGACCTGGCCGTTCGTCCACGGATGGTGCGGCTTGGTGAGTCGATGGTCGATGTCGTTCTGCACGCAGGCGAGCGCGAAGGAATGGCAGCGAAATCGCGTCTTCTCGGCGAGGAGCTCCTTGACCTCGGCCGCCGTCCAGCCGTCGCCCTTGGGGTCGGTGAAGTGCGTGCCGTTGTCGGTGAGCACCATGTGGATGCGATACGCAACGGCGGCGATCAGCCGGCGCAGGAAGTCGGCCGCCACATGCCGCGTGGCGCGCTCGTGCAGCTCGGCGAATGCGAACTTGCTGGTGCGATCGACGGCGACGAGCATGTAGAGCTTGCCTGCCTCGGTCCACACCTCGGCGATGTCGATGCGGAAAAGGCCGATGGGATAGGCCCTGAACTTCTTCTTCGGCTTCGCGCCTTCGACATCGGGCAGGCGGCTGATGTCGTGCCGTTGGAACAGTCGATGCGACGGCGGGCGCGGCGGCATCCCAATCGGCTACGCGGCACTCTCCGCCACTGCAATCCGTGCCCGCCCAAGCTGCAGAGAATCCTACCCAGTGGTCGGAGCGGCGCTTGCGTGCGGAAGGCTTTGCCGCCGCGCTCGGACCTGCGGTCGAACTCGAGCTGTGGGTCGAGTCCCGCAGCGTCGCAGAGCTGATCGCCGAGGCGTATGCCGAGGCCTACGGCCTGCGGACTACGGCCTGCGGACTACGGAGGTGAGCGTGCCGGCGGTCCCCTACCTGGCTGTGCGGCTGGTGACCGACAACACGGGCGTGTTGAAGATCGCCTCCCAGGTCGAGAGTCAGCCGCAGGACAGGGACCGGATGCAGCGGTGTTTGTTCGAACCCCTTATTTGGCAACACCATGGGCGACTGCCCTGCGAGGATTCCGGGAACGGTTGCTGGCCCGATCTCGGCACGACCAGCACCTCGCTGGGATGGCCGCTCTTTCCGCTGCAGCTCGCCGTTTTTCTGCAGCGCGCGCACTATGTCGTGAAGATCGAGGGCAAGCGGCTGGCGCCCCTTCTCGAGATTCTGGAGAGCGGGAAGTTACCGGCACCGTTGCCGCCGATTGGTCCGCTGGTGGAGGTTCTTCCCCCTTTGCCTCAAACCGAAGAGCGCGTAATCACGGACGACATCCGTTTGCTGCCGTGTGCGGCCGTTGGGGGCTGAGCCGGACCATCCATATCCGTGACGCTGGCGGGCCGCGACCTGGACGCGCGCGAGGCCGCCTTCCTGGAGGGCCTGCTGACCGGCGCCGAGATCGACCGGCACCGCACCTTCCTCGGCTTGCCTGGCCCTAGCTTGCAGGGCGAGAGCGCCGAACTCGATCGCGACCCGGTGCTGAACCAGTGGCCGCTGCTGCTCGAGACGCTGACGCCGGAGCAGGTGCGCCGGCCCGTGCGCCGGCTCGTGCGCCGGCTCGTGCGGCTGGGCGGTCGCCCGCTCGATCCCGCGCGCGGCGGCGACCAGGTTTTGGTCGATCCCCTCGCCGCGCAGGTAGGACAGCGCCACCTCGAAGGCCGGCCGGCGCGCCACCCAGCGCAATCACGCCCGACAAGCACAAGGGCAGCGGCCAGCGCCGCCGTCCCGCAAAGGCGACGCCCCCAGCGCGAAAAAGGCCGCGAAAGAGGCCGCGACAGGCGGCGCGACGGAGGGCGAGCGTCGGTATGAGCCTCGTCGACCAAACCGCGCAACGCCCCGGAACGCCGGCCGACCGGTCCGATCGGCGCGTTTCCGATCTGCGTGTACGACGACAGCCCAGACACACCGCACGCCGCTGCGCAGCTCAGCGCCGCAGGGCGATGCCGCGGCCGGCCTCCGGCGGGCGGGGCAGGTTCTCGTGGGCGGCCCAGAGCGCATCCACCTCGGCGGCGACCGCCGGCGGCATCGGCGCGGTGCGGCGCGTGTTGAGGTCGACGTGCAAGCTCATCCACTCGACCGTGGCCGCCTGGAAGCCCGCCTCGGCGTGGTACATGCGCATGAAGGTGTTGAGCTTCTTCGGCTGCCGGCCGAGCAGCTGCAGGGTGACGACCAGCGGCGCGCCCTCCAGCAGCTCTTGGCCGTAGGTGATGTGCGCTTCGACCGCGAAGATCGTGCTGCCGCTGGCGGCGCGGCGCTCGGCGGTCAGGCCGATATGCTCCATGAAGCGGTCGAATGCCTGGTCGAAGGCCAAGAGGTAGTAGGCGACGTTCATGTGACCGTTGTAGTCGATCCACTCCGGCCGGACGTGGGTGCGGTGCAGCTCGAGCGCCGCGTCGAAAGACATGCAGGAACCTCCGCTGGGTCGGGATGGGCATGGGCAGCTTAGTGCATTGGCCGGCAAGGACAAACCGGCTAGCGTCGCCGACGCGATGCGCACCCTGGCCCTCCGCCTTGCCGAGCCCTCGGCATGACGCGCCTGCTCGCCTTTCTCGGCGGCCACGGCCCCAAGGTGCTGTTCCTCGGGGTCTTCCTCGGGCTGGCGCTGCCCGACCTGGCGGCCGTCGCGCGCCCGCTGGTCGGGCCGGCCGTGGCGCTGCTGACCCTGCTGACGCTGCTGCGCGTCGAGTGGAGCCAGATGGCCGCCTACCTGCGCCGCCCGCGGCTCGCCCTGCTGCTGCTGGCCTGGCTGCTATTGGTCTCGCCGGTGCTGATGTGGGCGGCATTGGCGCTGCTGCCGGCGCCGGCGGCCCTGGAGACGGCGCTGGTGCTGATGGCCGCCGCGCCGCCGATCCTCGGCGTCACGGCGGTCGCCATGCTGCTTGGCCTCGACGGCGCCCTGGCGCTGGTCATTGGCCTGGTCGCCATGCTGCTGGCGCCGCTGACGGTGCCGCCGATGTCGCTCTGGCTGCTCGGCCTTGACCTGCAGGTCAGCGTGCCGGTCTTCATGCTGCGCCTGGCGGCGGTCGTCGTCGGCGCCTTCGCGTTCGCCCTGCTGCTACGGCGCTGGCTCGGCGTTGCCTGGTTCCGGGCCCGGGCCAGCGCCCTCGACGGCCTGGTCGTGCTGACCATGCTGGTCTTCGCCGTCGCCATCATGGACGGCGTGACGCAAACCGCCTTCGCACGGCCAGGGGTCGTCGCCCTCTACATCCTTGTCGCCTTCGTCGCGAATCCGCTGTTGCAACTCGTCGGCACGCTCGCCTTTTGGTGGCTGGGGCCGCGTGGAGCGCTCAGCGTGGGGTTGATCTCCGGCAACTGCAACATGGGCCTGCTGCTGGCGGCCCTTCCGCCCAGGGCGGAGTACGACGTGGTCTTGTTCTTCGCCCTCGCCCAGCTTCCCATGTACATGCTGCCGTTCCTGCTGACGCCGCTGTACCGCCGCCTGTTGCGCGCCGTTGCGCCGTCGGCCGATTGATGTCGCTGCGCCGATGTGAAAGCGCTCACAGCGGGCAGCGGCGTTTGTGCAACACTTTGGTGTGAGCGCGCAGTGGGACGGGACCGACCCAGTGGCGTTTTCGGCCGGGGTGTGGTAGCAGCACAACGGTGTGGCTGAGTGCGCACGCGCCGGGCCGATGGGATACGAAACTTTAAGCCCTCGGCGCTAGCTTGCCGGAGGCGAAGCGGGCGCAGTTCGCCGGTCGGGGAGTTGAGAGCTGTTCCGCGCTGCGGCCCGGTGGGCGGCGGCAGACGGGCCACGGGAACGGGCCGACGGTAAGGGGGATGTGACGGCGTATGGGTTCGTATACGCCACGGACGAGGCGGGTCGGGCGCTGCCCGGGCCGCCGTGCAGGTCGGCGAGCCGGGACAACGCGGCAGTCGGGCCGTCCGCATCTCGGGGTGAAGTCTCTGGTGGAGAGAAGACGGGGCGCATGCTGAAACTGGCAGTTCATCACGGCGAGGCCGCGCAGACGGCCGGGTCGAAGGGACACAAGTCGCCGCGGCTTCGCCGCTTGGCCCCCTTGGCGCTGATCGTGCCGCTGCTCGGCAGCGGCTGCGCCTGGCTCCCGGACCTGGAAGAGACCAACCGCTACGCTTACGGGCCGGGCAACGGCTTCCAGCTCGCCTCGATGGCGGACGGCGAGTACATCGCCAGCGACATCGCGGATGTCGGCGGCGACGACGTCATCTCCACCGGCGATCCCCTGGAGCCCTTCAACCGCTTCATGTTCGCCATCAACGACACGCTGGACATCTTCATCCTCAAGCCGATCGCGGTGACCTACCGCCGCTGGGCACCCGACCTGCTGCAGGAGGTGGTCGACAACTTCGTCACGAACCTCAGCGAGCCGGTCACCTTCGCCAACGCCCTGCTGCAGGGCGACTGGGAGCACGCCGAGACCACCGGCAGCCGCTTCCTGATCAACAGCGCCATCGGCTTCGGCATGTTCGACCCGGCCACCGGGCTCGGCCTGGAACACCGCCGGGAGGATTTCGGCCAGACGGCGGCGGTGTGGGGCGCGCCGAGCGGTCCCTACCTGGTGCTGCCGCTGCTCGGCCCCAGCACGGTGCGCAGCACGCTCGGTCGCGGCGTCGACATGTTCCTCGATCCCTTCCAGTACTTCACGGGCAACACGGTGCTCGACATCGCTGGCGTCGACATCGTGGACGACGACTACGAGACTCTGGGGTATGGACGGACATTCGCCGAAGTGCTGACCTTCCGCTCGCAGAACATCGACACGCTGGACCAGGTGCGGGCCGATGCGATCGACTACTATGCCCGCATCCGTTCGCTGTGGATCCAGCAGCGTCGCCGCGAGATCCTGAACGAGGCCAGCGAAGGACCCCGCGTCAGCGACGACGTGACGCCGGAGGTGTCCACCGCGCCGCGGCAGGTGAGCGCCAACTAGGGCGCGCCCGCCGTCACCGGGCGAGTCGGTCGGCGACACGGCGCAGCGGAATCGGTCGGGGCGACGTTGACAAGAGACGACAGGCGCGCGGGCCGACACAGCGGGGACTCTCGCGCCGGTCGCGCTGAACCATCGCAGGTAGAGGTATCGGCATGATCGCTTTGCTTTTTCGCGCGTTCGGGCGCAGCGCCGCCGCGGCGCTGGTCGCCAGCCTTTCGCTGGTCGGCGCGGCCAGCGCCCAGGCGGAGACGCCGGCCGAGTTCCTGAAGGACTTCTCGGCTACGGCCCTCGAGCGGCTCAGCAGCAACGACCTGAGCGACAGCGAGCGCAACGCCCGCTTCGAGACCCTGCTCGAGCAGGGCTTCGACGTGCCGGCCGTCAGCCAGTTCATTCTGGCTCGCTACTGGCGCGTCGCCAGCGAGCAGGAGCGGGAAGACTTCGTCGCCGTCTTCAAGGACTATCTGGCGCAGCGCTTCCTGCCGCTGTTCGCCAGCAACCAGGACAGCGACTTCATGCTCGACTTCGGGCAGGGGAACGCGCTGCAAGGCCGGGACGACCTGTTCGACGTCCCCGTGGTCTTCCGCCCCAGGAACGGCAGCGAGCCGGTCAACACCATCTGGCGGGTGCGCCAGCAGGACGAAGGCTACAAGATCCTGGACGTACGGGCCGAGGGCGTCAGCTTGGCGGTCACCCTGCGCGACGAGTACGCTTCGGTGATCCGCCGCCAGGGCGGCGTCGAAGGGCTGATCCAGGAGTTGCGCCGGCTGGTTGAAAGCGGCCAGGTCGCCCCGGCCGGCAGCCAGGGCTGACGGCCGCGCCGCTGACCAGAGCACGAGTCCGCACGGCGAAAGGACGCACCCCGGGAGCGATCGGCTTGCGTTCGCCGTCGGGAAGTGCCGGCCGGTCGGCGGGACCGCTCAGCGAGTCAGCGGCTTGTACTTGATGCGGTGCGGCTCGATCGCCTCGTCGCCCAAGCGCCGCTTCTTGTCTTCCTCGTAGTCCTGGAAGTTGCCCTCGTACCAGACCACCTGGCTGTCGCCCTCGAAGGCCAGGATGTGGGTGGCCACGCGGTCGAGGAACCAGCGGTCATGGCTGATCACCAGCACGCAGCCGGCGAAGTCCAGCAGCGCCTCCTCCAGCGCGCGCAGGGTGTCGACGTCCAGGTCGTTGGTCGGCTCGTCCAGCAGGATGACGTTGGAGCCGGACTTCAGCATCTTGGCCAGGTGGACGCGGTTGCGCTCGCCGCCTGAGAGCTGGCCGACCTTCTTCTGCTGGTCGCCGCCCTTGAAGTTGAAGCTGCCGACATAGGCGCGGGTGTTGACCTCGCGCTTGCCGAGGTAGAGCACGTCGGCGCCCTCGGAGATCTCCTCCCAGACCGTCTTGTTCGGGCTCAGGCTCTCGCGCGTCTGATCGACGTAGCCGAGCTTGACGGTGTCGCCGATGCGGAGGGCACCGCCGTCCGGCTGTTCGTCGCCGACGATCATCTTGAACAGCGTGGTCTTGCCGGCGCCGTTCGGGCCGACGATGCCGACGATGGCGCCCGGCGGAATCTTGAAGCTCAACGCCTCGATCAGCAGGCGGTTGCCGTAGCCCTTGCGCAGGTCTTCCGCCTCGACCACCAGGTCGCCCAGCCGCGGGCCGGCCGGGATGACGATCTGGCCGGACTCGGGGGCCTTGTCGACCTGCCGGTTGAGCAGCTCCTCGTAGGACTGGATGCGCGCCTTCTGCTTGGCCTGGCGCGCCTTCGGCGAGGACTTGATCCACTCGCTTTCGTGCGCGAGCTCGCGTTGGCGCGCCTTTTCCTCGCGCGCCTCCTGCTCCAGGCGCTTGCGCTTCTGCTCCAGCCAGCCGGAGTAGTTGCCCTGGTAGGGGATGGCGCGGCCGCGGTCCAGTTCCAGGATCCAGCCGGCGACGTTGTCCAGGAAGTAGCGGTCGTGGGTGACGCAGCAGACCGTGCCCGGGTATTCCTCCAGGTGGCGCTCCAGCCAGGCCACCGACTCGGCGTCCAGGTGGTTGGTCGGCTCGTCCAGCAGCAGCAGGTCCGGCTTCTGCAGCAGCAGCTTGCAAAGCGCCACGCGGCGCCGCTCGCCGCCCGACAGCTTGGAGACCTCGGCCTCGCCCGGCGGGCAGCGCAGGGCGTCCATGGCGATCTCGATGGTGCGGTCCAGGTCCCAGGCGCCGGCGGCGTCGATCTTTTCCTGGAGCTCCGCCTGCTCGGCGATCAGCGCGTCGAAATCGGCGTCCGGGTCGGAAAAGGCGTTGGAGACCTCGTCGAATCGATCGACCAGTGCCTTCAACTCGCCCAGGCCCTGCATGACGTTCTCGGCGACCGTCTTGCCCTCGTCCAATTCCGGCTCCTGCGGCAGGTAGCCGACCCTGGCGTCCTTCGCCGACCAGGCCTCGCCGTTGAACTCGGTGTCGGCCCCTGCCATGATCCGCAGCAGGGTCGACTTGCCGGTGCCGTTGAGGCCGAGGACGCCGATCTTGGCGCCAGGCAGGAAGTGCAGGTGCACGTCCTTCAGCACCTGCTTGCCGCCCGGCCAGGTCTTCGACAGGCCCTGCATGGAATAGACGTACTGGTAGGAGGCCATCTGGCGCGCCCTTCGCTCTCTCGGTTGGGAAGTGCCGGGTGATCTAAGCCCGCTCGGCCGCGCATCCTAGTCCCGCGCAGTGGCGCGTCAACGGTTGCCGTTTCGCGCGATTGCGACCTCCGCTGTCGATCCTTGACGAGCGACGACCGCCCGCAAAGACGGACACTGGACATCCGGTTGCAGAGGATTCGGCCCCATGTCCCTCGCGCTCGATCCGAGCTTTGCGGCCCCCGATCAGGCGGCAATGCGCGCCTATCGCCTGGCGCGGCTGCGCGCCGAGCTGAGGCGTTGCGACTACGCCGGCCTGCTGGTCTACGACCCGGTCAACATCCGCTACGCGACCGGCACCACAAACATGCAGGTCTGGGTCCTGCACAACCCCGTGCGCTATGCCTTCGTGGCGACCGAGGGGCCCGTGGTGCTGTTCGACTTCCACGGCGGCTTCCATCTCTCGGCAGGCATCGAGACCGTCGACGAGGTGCGTCCGGCACGCGGCTGGTTCTACTTCGCCACCGGCCCACGCACGGCGGCACGCGCGATGGAGTGGGCGCGCGAGATCGCCGACCTGGTGCGCAGCCACGGCGGCGGCAACCGGCGCTTGGCGATCGACAAGTGCGACCACCTGGGCATCGACGCGTTGCGCGCCGAGGGGATCGAAGTCCGCGACGGCCAGGAGATCACCGAGCTTGCCCGCAAGATCAAGTCGCCGGACGAGATCCTGGCGATGCGCCGCGCGGTCGCCGTCGCCGAGGAGGGCATGGCGAAGATGCGCGCCGAGCTGGTGCCCGGCATGACCGAGAACGAGCTCTGGAGCCACCTGCACCAGGTCAACATCGCGCGCGGTGGCGAGTGGATCGAAACCCGGCTGCTCGCCTCCGGCCGGCGCACCAACCCCTGGTTCCAGGAGTGCTCGGACAAGCCGATCGCCGCCGGCGAGCTGGTCAGCTTCGACACCGACCTGATCGGGCCGGACGGCATGTGCGCCGACATCTCCCGTTGCTTTCTGGCCGGCGACGTCAAGGCGACGGCCGAGCAGCGGCGGCTCTACGGTCTGGCGCGCGAGCAGATCGAGACCAACATCGCCTTGCTGCGCCCCGGCCTGCGCCTGTCCGAGCTGTCCGAGCGCTCCTGGCGGCTGCCGGAGTCCTGCCGCCCCAACCGCTACTCCGTCATCGCCCACGGCGTCGGCCTGTGCGACGAGTATCCGCACTGCGGCTATGTCGAGGACCATGCGCTGGCCGGCGGCTACGACGACGGCTTCGCACCCGGCATGACCGTCTGCGTCGAGAGCTACATCGGCGAACTCGGCGGCGAAGAGGGCGTCAAACTCGAAGAGCAGGTGCTGATCACCGAGACGGGCGTCGAGCGGCTGTCCGGTTTCGCCTACGAGGAGGATTTGATGCCCAGCCGCTGGGTATAGCGGCGGGTCCGTTCGCAGCCGAACCTGCGGCCAAGCGGCCTCTTGCCATTCGGCGCGCCATCGCGTCATGTCGCGCCCGCATGCCTGCCGAGTCCCCGCCTCGCCCTAGCCTGCCGCGCCGTGCCCTTGCATGGGGCGTGGCGCGCGCCTCCAACCTGTACTGGATCGACCGTCGCCTGGCGCGCTCGGCGCAGCTCTACGGCGGCCATGTCGGCCTGATCCTGCAGACCTACGGGTTCCGCAGCGTGCTGAACCTGCGCGGAGAGAACCCCAAGGCCAAATGGTATCGGCAGGAGGCGGCGGCCTGCGCGGCGGCCGGCGCCGACTACCTGGACGTGCCGATCAACTCGCGCCGTCTGCCACGCCGGGGCGAGCTGCTCGCGCTGATGGAGGCCTTCGACGCCATCCGGACGCCGGCCCTGGTGAAGTGCTCGGGCGGAGCCGACCGCACGGGACTGGCAGCCTTTCTCTATCTGCTCGACCGCGACGGGCCCGAGGCCTATCCGCACGCCGAGCGGCAGCTCCGCGCCTGGCCCTACCTGCATCTTCCCAAGTTGCAGCAACGCTGGATGCGGCGCTTTCTCGACTATTGGCGCGATAGCGGCGGGCCGCAAATGCCGGTACGTCGCTGGCTCGCAGAGGTCTATACGGCCGAAGGCTTTGCGGCCTGGCTGGACTCCCGCGGACTTCGCCGGACCTACCGCAGCCTCTGAGCGCAGCAGCGCGCGGGGGCGGCTGAAGCGGGGCGCATCGGAAAAATCGTAATTGTTTGAGATATATCAATTTCACCTGAGTGGACTCTCTTAAGATGTATTTGTGTCCAGCCAATAGATCCCATGGCGGGAGGTTGGACTGCGAGGTCGGGCTGCGCTGCAGCCCGTTTCCGGCGAACAAGGGAGTTCCACTCATGGGCATCAGCAAGAAGGTTGTTCAGGAAACCGGCGAGGCCTTGCGCGAGGTCTACAATCAGGCCGAGAAGACGACCAGGCACGTCCTCGAGCCGACCGCGAAGGCCGTCTCCGGGTACGTGGAAGCGCGGGGGGAGCAGCAGCGCGCGGAGCGCGAGGCCCGCGTGATGCAGCGCGCAGCGCAGATCAAGCGCGAGCACCCGAAGGTGCCGTCGAAGAAGGCGATCGAGCACGCCCGCAACGAGGAAGAGGCGGGCATGCTGCGCGACTGACGGGGCGGCGCCGCGGTGCGGGGTGCGCTGCCAAGGTCCGCACCGCGGCCCCACTCGGCAGATCCGCCGGTCCGGGGACGGCAAAGCGCGAAGGAGTCACCCGAAATGGTTCGTCCAGATCTTGGTGCGAAGGTCGACGCCAATACCTGTCCCTACTGCGGTGCGCCGCTGCTCAGCCGGCACGCCCGGCGAGAGCACTTGACTCTGAAGGTTTGCCGGGGTCGCATCTGCGGCGATCCCGTCTATCCCCCTGGCCGGCAGCAGGCGAAACGGGATCGCTCGGAGATCGCCGTACCGTCCGACCCGCCGGGCCCGGAGAAGTGGGCGGAAGAGGCGCCGCCGCGCCGGCGCCGCTGACCTTTACCGGGCGCCGCGGCTGTCGCGTGGCCGGTCGCCGATCGCGCTTGCCCTCTTCCCAGCGCGCGCGCAGGGTCCCACCATAGGAGGGGCCTGAGTTCGCGTCGTCGCGGCGGAAGAGGGAGCTGAGATGCGGCCGCTGACCGTCGGTTTTGTCATCGCGCTGGTGCTGGCGCTCGGCTTGGCGCTGGCCATCCAGTATTTGGCCGCGCCCGGCGGCGGCTGTTCCAGCGATCCCGGTCCGGGGGTCGATTGGAGCGGCTGCAAGCGGCCCGGACTGGATCTCAGCGGCCGCAATCTGACCGGCATGATCCTCGCCGAGGCCGATCTTTCCAGGTCCAGCCTGGCCGGCGCCGATCTGACCGAGGCCCGTCTGGAGCGCGCGGTGCTGCAGCGCGCCGTGCTCGACGGCGCCCGCCTGAGCGGCGCGGAGATGGCGAAGGTGGATGCGCCGCGCGCCAGCTTTCGCAGCGCCGACCTGTCCGGCGCCAGCCTCGACAAGGCCGTGCTGTCCCGTGCCAACCTGATGGGCGCCGACCTCTCCGAGGCCGTGCTGACCAAGGCGGACCTGCAGCGCGCCGACCTGACCCACGCCGAGCTGGCCGGCGCCGACCTGAGCGGGGCGCTGCTGATGCGCGCCGACCTGCGGCATGCGGGCCTGGCCGGCGCGCGATTGGCCGAAGCGAACCTGGAGTTGGCCGACCTGCGCGGGCTCGACCTGAGCGGGGCCGTTGGCCTGACCGCGGAGCAGCTCGCCGAGGCCTGCGGCGATGCGCAGACCCGCCTGCCGCCGGGCCTCTCCGCGCCGGCGGCCTGGCCCTGCGACGTGGGCGCGCCCGCCGAGGCAGAGTGATCGGCGGCGCAGAGTGATCGGCGGCGCAGAGTGATCGGCGGGGCCGGCGGGCGCGTCGAGCTGTCCCACGCCCCAAGCCGTCCGGCCGCTTGCGCCGGGAGAACCGCTCAGCCGGGAGAACCGCTCAGCCGGGAGAACCGCTCAGAAAGTGAAGAGCCGGGTTTCCGGGTCCATCATCTTGTCGGCGACCGCCGGCGGCGCGGCGACGCCAACACCCTCCATCAGCGCCTCGGGCGCGAGGTCGCGGTTCGGCAGGTAGATGGCGCAGACCTCCACCGTCGCGCCCTTCTGCATCAGCGCCTCCAGCAGCGAGCGCACGGTCATGCCCTTTGGCGTGATCGTTTGCATGGCTTCGGCCGGCGGCTCGGCCAGGGCAATGTCGCCGGCCGGGCCGCACAGCAGCAGGTCGACCTGCCACCCCTTGGCGGCGACCTGGTTCGACAGCACCAGCGCCATGGCCTGGGTCTCCGACGTCGGCGAGGTCACAACCGTCAGCATCTTCTCCGCCGCCTGGGCCAGGGCCGGCGAGATCAGCGAAGCCGCCAGGACGGTCGCGGCGGCAAGTCTTGCGATACGGGGCATGGCTCGGTCTCCTCGAGGTTCGCGGGCTCGTTGGGTAGCCTGCCCGCTGAGGCGCCCGCCCTCGTTGATGCGCATCAAACGCATTCGCACATTCTCACGCGTACGCCCCTATCCGGGACTTCCCGGCCCTGCGGCGGCTGGCATGCGTCGGCGGGCTGGGGCACACTCGCGTCCGTTCGCGAACCCCATACAGGAGCAACCGGATGTCCCTCGCTGCGCCGCCCGCCACCAATCTTTCCGTCGACGGCGCGCGCTTCTGGCGCACCATCGAAGACTCCGCGGCGATCGGCACCGGCCCGGAGGGCGGCCTGCGCCGGCTGGCGCTCGGCGACGACGACGCAAAGATGCGCCGGGTGTTCATCGGCTGGTGCGAGGCGCAAGGCTATGCCGTCACCGTCGACCGCATGGGCAACATCTTCGCCCGGCGCGAGGGCAGCGACCCCTCGCTGCCGCCGGTAACCATCGGCAGCCACCTGGACACCCAGGCGGCCGGCGGCCGCTTCGACGGCATCGTCGGCGTGCTCGGCGGCCTGGAGGTGCTGCGCACCCTCGACGACCTGGGCATCGAGACCAGGCGCCCGATCGAGTTGATCGACTGGACCAACGAGGAGGGCGCGCGCTTCACCCCGCCGATGCTCTCCTCCGCCGCCTTCGCCGGGGTCTACCCGCTGGATTGGGCCTTGGGCCGCAGCGACGATGCCGGGCACACCGTCGGTGCCGAACTCGAGCGCACCGGCTTCGCCGGCGAGGCGCCGGTCGGCGGACGCGCGCTGGACAGCTACTTCGAGCTGCACATCGAGCAGGGGCCGCGCCTGGAGGCCGAGGGCTTCCAGGTCGGCCTCGTCACCGGCGCCTATGTCGCGCGCGGCATGATCGTGACGATCGACGGCGAGAACGCGCACTCCGGGCCCACCGCCATGCACCGGCGCCGCAACGCCATCGTCGGCGCCGCCATGGTCGCGGTCGCCGCCAACGAGGTCGGCTGGCGCTACTCCTGGTGCGACGCCAAGTCCACCGTCGCGCGGCTGGAGGCCTGGCCCAACAAGCCCGGCATCCTGTCCGACGAGGCCAAGGTCTTCCTCGACTTCCGCAGCCCGGATGCCGAGACCACGGCACGGATGGAGGCGGAGATCCGCGCCGCGCTGCCCGACTGCGCGCGGCGCAGCCAGTGCGAGATCGCGGTGGCGGAGGACTGGACCTTCGGCGACCTTAAGTTCGACGCCGGCCTGCTCGACCTGGTGCGCGGCACCGCCGCGCGGCTGCAAGTGCCCCTGCTGGAGCTGCCCAGCCAGGCCGGCCACGACGCCTATCACATGTCGAAGGTCTGCCCGACCGTGCTGATCTTCACGCCCTGCAAGGACGGCATCACCCACAACGAGAAGGAAGATACGACGCTCGCGGACCAGCTCCCCGGCCTCAACGTCCTGCTGAACGCCGTGGTCGAGCGGGCAGGACGATAGAAAGCGCCGGGCTGCCCTGCGCCAGACGCAAGGCGCGTTCAGCTTTCGGATACGATCTGGGCATAACTTCGAGGTCTCAGGAAGCGGTGAAACGGATCCGCGTCCCATGTCTGCGGGTCGGGTGAGGGCGGAATGCGGCGATGGCCGGGGGTGTGCGCACTAGCTCTGTGCGCCTGGATTGCGGCGTCAGGCCTGACGTGGGCGGGGGAGGCCGAGGCGGCCGCGGCGGATCGGCGCGAGATCACCCTCGAGAAGCTGGTCGTCACCCTGCCCTTCGCGCAAGCCAGCCGCCAGCCCTTGCGCCGCGCCGTGGTCAGCCTGGTTTTCGAAATGGATCCCGCCTGGGACGGACCCGAAAGCCTGGCGCCGACCAGCGGGCCGACCGCGCGCTTCCTCGACAGTCTGCTCCAGGCGCTGCATGCCGAGGGCTTCGGCGGCGCCGACCCGCCGCCGGACGCGGCCTGGCACGAGCAGCGCCTGACGGCGGCGCTGCGCGAAGCGGGGACCCAGGCCTTCGGTGAGGCGCTGCTGGGACTGCACATTCGCGACATCTCGATCCATTGAGCGCGCCGCGATAGGCTGCCTGCCGGTCGCCGTCCCGGCCGAACCGCCACAGGTCTCGCCCCGTGCCCCTCAACCCGCTTCTGCTGTTCCTGGCCTCGCTGTCCTGGGCGAGCGGTTACCTCTTCGTCGGCTGGGCCGACGCGGCGCTGCCGCCGCTGACGGTCACGGCCGGCCAGGCCGGCATGGCGGCGCTGGTGCTGTTGCCGGTCGTGCTGGCCGGCGGCCGTCCGCTCGTCGCCACCCTGCGGCGCCGATCCTGGGTGCCGCTGGTGATGGCGGCGACGGCGGTGGCACTGCCCAATCTCTCGACCACCGTGGCGGAAAAGCGCATCGCCCCCGACATGGCGGCGCTGGTCGGCACCACCGTGCCGGTGCTGACCTTCCTGCTCGCCGTCTTCGTCACCCGCGAGGTGGCGCCCAGCCTGCGCAAGTTCGCCGGCGTCGGCGTCGCGCTGGGCGGCATGCTGGTCTTCGTCGGACCGGGCGACCTGGGTGCGCAGGCGACAGAGCTGTCCGCCGCGCTGATCATGATGGCCGGCGGCGCCGTCTTCGCCCTGAACGGCATCCTGGCGGCGGAGAAGGCGAAGGACCTGGACTCCCTGGCACTGACCTTCTGGGTGCTGCTGTTCGGCGCCCTCGGACTCGGCGTGGCGGCGGCGCTGGGCGAAGGCGCGCAGTTGAGCTGGCCGGGGCCGGCCGCCTTCGCTTCCTTGGCCGGCGCCGGTGCGATCGGCACGGGGGCGGGCTTCGCCTGCTACTACCTGCTGATCGACCGGGCGGGGGCGAGCTATGCCGCCAACTACGCCTATCTGGTGCCGCCGCTCGGGCTCGGCCTCGGCGTGGTCTTTCAGGGCGAGGCGCTCAGCCTCGATCATCTCGCCGGCGTCGGCGTGACCCTGCTGGGGCTCTGGCTGATCTCCGGCGGCCGCGGGGCCGCCCGGCCTGCGTCAAAGCAAAACCCACAGGAAAATTGAGAATTTTCTGGATCGTCCGGGGGTTGCGACGCTAGCCTGATATCGGCCGTGGCATGCGCCTTCGGGGACTTACGGGCGCGCCGGGCCGGGATCGCCTTGCGACCGGGGACAAGCGACGGGGGATCAGCCATGTCCAACCTCTCGAACCGCCTGCCGGGCGGCACGCTTCGGCGCGCCGTCCGCGGGCTGAGTGCCGCCCTGCTGCTGTCCTTGGCGGCGGGGCCGGCGCTGGCTGCCGCCTGTCCGGCCGAGCAGCCGGGGGCACTGGTGCCGACCGACGCCGAGCTGTGCCGCTACCTGACCCCGGTGGTCGCCGACCCCTCGGGCCTTCCGCTCGGCGCGTACGAGGAGAAGCTGGGGCTGTTCCTGCGCAACTTTTGCCACCGCGACAGCGGCGCCGGCTGGGTGCGCGACAAGGCGGTGCGCGACACCGGGCCCTTCACCACGGTGCTGCAGAGCGGCACCTGGACGGGCAGCTACCACGGCACCCACGCGCCGGTGGTGATCTGGTACTCGCCGGAGATGGCGCAGTGGATCCGCGACAACCGCGGCCCGGACGACGAGGCCAAGGCGACCGACGACGCGCCGGTGCCCGATGGCGCCATCCTGATCAAGGAGATGTACCCGGCCCCCGCCGCGCTGTGCGCCGATGTCGACCCGCTGAAGCTGCTGCCGACCTCCGGCGCCGCCGTCATGGTCCGCGACTCCATGGCCAGCCAGGACGGCTGGTTCTGGGGCTGGTTCGGCTGGTCCGGCTGGGACCCGGACTGGCCGGCGCGCAACGACCAGAACCGGCTCGCCTACATGGGCTTCGGGCAGTACTGCATGAACTGCCACGCCTCGGCGCGCGACAACCTGACCTTCTCTTCGGCCAAGAACCTGCAGGGCGAGCCCGGCACGCCGCTGGTCTTCCTCAGCCAGGACGAGGGCGAGTCGAAGCCGGCCGACCCGCACCATGCGACCGTCGTGCTGCCGGGCGACGACGCCAACCGCCTGGGCCAGCCGCTCAACACCTACAGCGCCGCCTTCGCCGCCGCCTTTCCGCCCGACGGCACGGCGCCGAGCTGGGCCGACGTGCCGAAGATGCCCTCGGAGACCTACGACAACGTCTGGATGCCGGCCGGCCCGCCGGACGGCCACGGCGCGTATCTGACCAGCGACCAGTGCCTGGGCTGCCACGATGCCGGCAGCACCGGCCTGCAGTTCGACATGACGCGGCCGGCGACGGGCGAGCACGCGGGCAAGCTGCTGAATCTCTCGCCCTACGCCACTTGGCGCAACTCGCCGATGGGCCTGGCCGGGCGCGACCCGATCTTCTTCGCCCAGATGGCCAGCGAGACCCAGACCTTCCATCCCGACGCGGCGGACGTGGTCGCCAACACCTGCCTGGGCTGCCACGGCATCATGGGCCAGCGCCAGTTCGGCATCGACAACGTGCTGGCCGGCGAGGACTGCGGCGCGTTCGGCCGCGACCTGGTCGATGCCGTGCCCTATCCGCCGGACAACCCACTGGCCGAGTTCGCCGACTACGGCGCGCTGGCGCGCGACGGCATCTCCTGCACCACCTGCCACCGCATGGTGCTGGGCGAAGCGGCGACAGCGGCCAATGCCGGCACGCCGCGCAACGCCTGCGTCGAGCAGCGTCAGCAGTTTCTGAACCCGGACGAGGAGAAGTTCGCCAAGACCTTCACCGGCTCCTTCCTGGTCGGACCGGCCGACCGCCTCTACGGGCCTTTCGAGGACGTCAAGACGGCGCCGATGGAGACCGCGCTGGGCATCGTGCCGGAGCACAACGCCACCATCCAGATGTCGGAGACCTGCGGCACCTGCCACACGGTGCACCTGCCGGTCTTCGACCAGGGCAAGACGGTCGGCCGCGTCTACGAGCAGCTCACCTATCCCGAGTGGGCCTTCAGCGCCTACCGCACCGGCACCGCGCCGGACGGCCCGCTGCCCTTCGGCCAGGGCGAGCGCTGGCAGTCGTGCCAGGACTGCCACATGCCGGACACCGAGCCCGACGGCGGCCCGAGCCGCAGCCGCATCGCCTCGATCCAGGAATACGCCAACTTCCCGCAGGCCGAGTTCGCCAAGCCGGCTGAGGAGATCGACCTGCCGGTACGCGAGGACTTTTCGCGCCATACCCTGGTCGGCCTCAACGTGTTCCTGTTGAAGATGGCGCAGCAGTTCCCGGACGTGCTTGGCATCCGCACCCAGGACCCCATGCTGACCACTAAGGGCGTCGACCCGCTGGTCGCCACCGAGCAGCAGATGCTCGACCAGGCGCGCACTGGCACCGCCAAGCTGACGGTCTCCAAGCCCGAAGTGACGGACGGCACCCTGAGCGCGACCGTCACCATCGAGAACCTGGTCGGCCACAAGTTCCCCTCGGGCGTCGGCTTCCGCCGCGCCTTCGTCACCTTCGAGGTGCTGGACCGCCTGGGCGCCACCATCTGGGCCTCGGGCGCCAGCGACGCCATGGGCCGCCTGGTCGACGCGGAGGGCACGCCGATCGCCGGCGAACTCTGGTGGGAGCCCGACTGCTCCGCCCGCATCGCCCCGCTGGAGCGCCGCCACCAGCCGCACTACCAGGAGATCACGGCCGAGACCCAGGCGCAGATCTACCAGGAGCTGGTCTCCACCCCGCCGCCGCCGGAGAGCCGCGGCGACGCGGCGCTGCAGTGCGGCCACGGCGCGGCGCCGGCCGGCCAGCTCACCACCTCCTTCCTGTCGATCTGCGCCGAGGTGAAGGACAACCGCCTGCTGCCGCACGGCTACCTGCCCACGGATAAGCGCAAGCAGATCGCCGCGGCGCTGGGGGCCAACGACGACATGGCCGAGGACGCCGGCTCCACCGCCGTCGGCGACGACCCGGACTACCAGCTCGCCGAGGACGGCGGCGGCGGCACCGACAGCCTGGTCTACGCGGTGCCGCTGACGGACATCCGCGGCACGCCGGCGGCGATCCGCGCCACCCTGAACTACCAGGCGACGCCGCCCTTCTACCTGCAGGACCGCTTCTGCACCGCCGAGGGCCCCGACCGCGACCGCCTCTACTTCCTGACCGGCCACCTCAACCTGAACGGCACCGAGGCCGCCGGCTGGAAGCTGAGGGTGGCCGACAGCGGCACGGTGCGGCTGGAGGCGGAGTAGGCGGCCTAGGCTGACTCGACATTCATCGCATCCAGAGTAGTGCGGCGGCGATTTGCAGGAAGCTGAGGAAGTAGGCTGCGCGCCGGTCGAAGCGTGTGGCGATGCGGCGGAAGTGCTTGAGCTTGTTGAAGCAGCGCTCGACGGTGTTCCTCATCTTGTAAGCTTCCAAGTCGTAGCCGATCGGGCGCTTGCGGGTCCGATTGCAGGGGATGACCGCCTCAGCGCCCATGTCGGCGATGAGGGTTCGCAACGCATTGGAGTCGTAGGCCTTGTCGGCCAGGACGTGGCGCGGCGACAGGCCGGTCAGAAGCGCCGGGGCGAGCGGCGCGTCGCCGCGCTGGCCGGGGGTGAGGATCAGCTTGAGCGGCCGGCCCAGGGCGTCGACGGCCATGTGGATCTTGGTGGTCAGTCCGCCGCGCGAACGCCCCAGAGCCTGGTCCCCCCTTTTTGGCCGCCGCCCTTGCCGGTGGCCGCCTGCTGGTGCGCGCGCACAAGACTGGAATCAAGACTGATATAGGCGTTGTCCGGATCGCGGATCAGATGCGCGAACACGCGCTCCCACACGCCCACCCTGGCCCAGCGGGTGAAGCGCTTGTGCACCGTCTTCCACTTGCCGTATCGCTCGGGCAGGTCATGCCAATGCGCCCCGGAGCGAAGCACCCAGAGCACCCCGTTCACGAAAGTCAGATTGTCCGCGCCCGACCGCCCCGGATCGCCCGGCTTGCCGGGCAGCAAATCCTTGATCCGCTCCCACTGCTCAGGGCTCAACTCGTAGCGTTTCGCTCTCGACATCACACAGCTCCAGATAAAACGAATCTGGAACCCTATGACTCACACGTCGACCGCCTTCGGGAACCCCTGAATGTCGATTCAGCCTAGCTGTTCAGTCCCGGCGTGTGATGGTGCAGAATTCTCTTCTGCATGGAGGCGAGCGCTATGGGCCAGGTTGTTCACGGCAGCGCCACGACGACTGACGCCGTCCGAGCGGCGATACAGCGATCGAAAGCTTCGCTCCAAGAGCTGAGCGGCCGCTACGGCGTCAATCCGAAGACGATCGCGAAGTGGCGTAAGCGGGAGGGGGTCGAGGACGCGGCGATGGGGCCGAGGCGCCCGCGGTCGACCGTGCTCTCTCCGGAGGAGGAGGCGTTGATCGTCGCCTTTCGCAAGCACACGCTGCTGCCGCTGGACGACTGTCTATACGCCCTGCAGGCGACGGTCCCGCACCTCACCCGCTCCAGCCTGCATCGTCTGTTTCAGCGCCACGACATCAGTCGCCTGCCGAGCCTGGAGGGCGAGAAGCCGAAGAAGGCGTTCAAGGCCTATCCGATCGGCTACATCCATATCGACATCGCCGAGGTCCATACCGAAGAGGGCCGGCTCTATATGTTCGTGGCGATCGACCGGGTCAGCAAATTCGCCTACGCCGAACTCCACCAGAAAGCCAAGCGCAGGACCGCCGCCGACTTCCTGCGCCGCCTGATCGATCTCCTGCCGTTCGAGATCCACACTGTGCTCACCGATAACGGCACGCACTTCACCACGCCTGGCGATGGCGGCTCGGCCGTGCAGGAGATCAAGAAGGCACTCCAGCGGGGCGAGGCGTTCCGCGCCCATGCCTTCGAATTGGCCTGCGCGCGCGCCGACATCGAGCACCGGCTCACAAAGCCGAACCATCCCTGGACCAACGGCCAGGTCGAACGCATGAACCGCACGATCAAGGAGGCGACTGTTCGGCGCTACGACTACGACAGCCATGAACAGCTGCGCGCGCACCTCGCCAACTTCCTCGACGCCTACAACTAAGGCAAACGCCTCAAGTCGCTCAGCGGGCTCACGCCTTTCGAGCGCATCTGCAAAGCATGGACGGACGAGCCGCAAAAGTTCAGACTCAACCCGATCCATCACACCACGGGACTGAACAGCTAGAACTGCTCCAGCAGGCGCTCGATGTAGTCGAGCTCCAGCGGCGGGCGGCCGCGCTCGCCGGCGCGTTTGCGCAGCTCCTGCAGGATCTCGCGGGCGCGCTGCAGCTCCATTTCGTCGGGGATGTCGACGTCCTCGCGATTCTGGTCGCCCATGCCGCCCTGGCCGCGCCCGAAGGGGTCGCGGCTTTCGCCCGGGCTCATGCCGGTCTGGGTGCCCTGCTGGCCCTCGCCGCCGCCGAGCTGCTGGGCGAGCTGCTCGAGCATGGTCTCCATGCCCTGCTGGAGCTGGTCGAGGGCGTCGGCCTGCGGTCCCATCGCCTCGCCGGGAGCGCCGTTCTGCAGGGCGTCGCGGGCGGCGCGCATGGACTGCTCGGCCTGGCCGAGCGGCTGCGGGATGTTGCCCATCATCTCGCCGAACTGGCGCATCAGCTCGCCGAGCGCGCGGCGCAGCGCCTCCTGCGCCTGGGCGTCGCCGGCGTTCGAGCTGCGGCCGCTCTCGCGCCCCTCGCCCTCGCCGGTCTCGCCCATCTGCTGGCGTTGCTCGCGCTGGCCCTGCTGCGAGCGCTGGAAGCTGCGGTCGAGCAGCTCCTGCTGGCGGCGCGCCAGGGTCTCCAGGTCCTCCATCATCTGCTGCGCCTGCATCGCCTGCTGGTTCATGCGCTGCTGGAAGGGGTTGGCCTGCAGGTTCTCCAGCATGCGCTGCAGGTTCTGCAGCATCTGTTGCGCCTGCTCGCGGGCGCCCGACTGGGCCATCTCGCGCATCTGCTCGAGCATGCGCTGGAAGTCCTCGCGGCGCAGGATCTGCGCGTCCGGTGGCAGCTCGCCGGCCTCGATCTCGCCGTGCTCGTTGCGCAGGTCGGCCAGGGCCTCCTCGGCCAGCGCCTCGAGGAAGCGGTCGAGCGCCTCCTGCAGCTCGCGGGTCAGGCGCTCGATCTCCTCGTCGGAGGCGTTGTTGGCCAGCGCCTCCTGGAGCTGGCGCTGCAGCTCGCGCAGGTCGCGCTCGGCCAGCGACAGCTCGCCGTCCTCCAGACGCAGCGCCGTGTCCCACAGGATGTCCTGCACCTCGGCCACCGCCGCCGGGTCGCGGTCGTACATCAGGCGCCGCTCGGCCAGGCCGATCGCCAAGCCGACCACCAGGTCGTAGAAGAAGTGCGCCGGGCGGTCGCCGATCTCGCCAAGGCGGGAGACCACCGGCGCGCGGCGTTCGGGCTCCAGGGTAAGCTGCCGGCGCAGCTCCACCAGCTCGCGGGCGACCGGGTGGTTGAAGGTGCGCTGCGGCAGCACCGTCAGAAAGTCCTCGGTGGTGCCGACCTGGCCGAGGGCGTCGCGCGCCTCCAGGGTGATGGTCACCTCGATGCCGGCCCAGGGGTGCGGTGTCAGGTCGTGGTAGCCGGCCCCTTCGGCGGACTGCGGGGCGACGCCGGAGAGGATCATCTCCAGCTCCAGGGGGGCCGCATCCGGCTTGTCGGTGCGCCGGATCACCGCCTTCAGCTCGCTCAGGCCGTAGTCGTCGCCGGCCAGATACTCGATCGCCAGCGCGCCGCGCTGGGTGCCGGCCGGCGGCGCCAGGTACTCGACCGTCGGCACGGCATCGGGGATCACCTCCAGCGGCCACTGCACCAGCGGCAACCCCTCCTGCTCCACCGTCAGGGTGCGGCCCTGCTCGACGGTTATCTCCGCCTTCCAGGCGCGCTCGCCGACGCTCTCGAACGCATGTCCCACGCCGTCGAGGCGCAGCGTCGGCGTGCTGCCGCCGCCCTGCACCTGGGCCAATACGGTCGAACCGCTGGGCAGCCGCACGCCGCCGGTGGCGTCGCGCTGCGGGTCGAGCAGGCGCGGCGGCACGCCGGTGTAGGCAGGCGGATCGATCCAGACGTCGTAGGCGGGCGGCGGCGGCGGCTCGGCGGCGGCGAAGCGCGGCGTCACGGCGTCGCCAAGGCGCGCCGCCCAGTCGCCCCCGGCACCGACGAAGCCGACCACCAGCAGCAGGCCGATCGCGGCGCGCAGGCCGTAGCCGTCGACCCGCGCCCAGCCGGCGCGCGGCCAGCTCAGCCGCATGCGCCGCACCTGGGCCGCGAGACGCCGGCGGTGGGCCGCCCAGAGGGCGCGCATCTCCGGGTCCTCGCCGGTCGCCAAATCGTCGCTCAGGCCGGACAGCGGCCGATGGGCGAAGCCGCTGTCGCGCTCCAGCCGGCGCAGCGCCTCGCCTTCGCCGGGCAGGCGCATCTGCCGCAGAGCGCGGCGCAGCGCCCAGGCGAGCGCCACCGCGAAGCCGAGCAAAACCGCCGCGTGCAGCCAGGCCGGCAGCGCCGGCAGGAGGTCGAAGAGCGCGAGCGCGAGGAAGCCGCCAGCGATACCGAAGACCGGCCAGAGCGGCGGCCAGAAGCCCTCGAGCGCCAGCGCCAGGTCGGACAGCCACAGCCGCCAGCCGAGACCGGGGGTCCGCGCGCTGCGCGGCGCCCTGGAGGGGGATCGTGCCTGACCGTCGTCGCCCGTCACCCGCTGCTCCTACCCCGTCGTCCCGGGGTCGCGGTCGCTCGGCGCTTCCGCTGTCGAAGCGCCAGCGAGGTCAGGATGCCGCGCGCGACCCCGACGCCTGCGGCTCCTCTCCTTCGACCTCCCCTCGGAAGGCCTGCGTCGCCCACCGCGGCACCCATTCCTGGGCCAGCAATGTGGCATGATCCGGGCGGGCCTTGATCACCGCCCAATCCGCGCCCCCGACCAGCACTTCCGGGGCGGGCAATCTGGAATTATAGGTCGAAGACATGGTCGCGCCATAGGCCCCGGCCGAACAAATCGCCAGCAGGTCGCCGGCGGCCATCGGCGGCAGCGCCCGATCGGCCGCGAAGATATCGCCGCTTTCGCAGATCGGGCCAACCACGTCCACCGGCCCGCCGGGCGCCTCCGGCTCCGGCCTCTCGAGCGGAACGATGTCGTGCCAGGCGTCGTAGAGCGTGGGGCGGATCAGGTCGTTCATCGCCGCATCGACGATGAGGAAGCGCTTGGCGGCGCCTTGCTTGACGAACAGAACGCGGGTCAGCAGGACGCCGGCATCGCCGACCATCCAGCGCCCCGGCTCGAAGATCAGCGGCACGCCGAGATGCCCCACGGTGCGCGCGGCGAGGCGGGCGTAGTCGGCCACCTCCGGCGGCCGCTCGTCGCGGTAGGAAATGCCGATACCGCCCCCGAGATCGAGCCTGCGCAGCGGCAGGCCGGACGCCCGGAGTTCGGCGAAGAGCTGGGCGACCTTCTCGAAGGCCAGGCCGTAGGGCGCCAGGTCGACGAGCTGGGAGCCGATGTGGACCGCCAGCCCCTGCAGATCGATGCCCGGCAGCTCGTGCGCCAGCCGAGCGACGCGGCCGGCCTGGGCGTGGTCGATGCCGAACTTGTTCTCCGAGGTGCCGGTGGTGATCTTGGCGTGCGTGCGCGCATCCACGTCCGGATTGACGCGCAGCGCCACCGGCGCCTGCAGCCCCTTGTCGCGCGCCACCCGGTCGAGGATCACAAGCTCGGCCTCGGACTCGACGTTGAATTGCAGGATGCCGGCCTCCAGCCCCGCCGCCATCTCCGCCTCGGTCTTGCCGACCCCGGCGAAGACGATGCGCCCGCCCGGCACGCCGGCGCGGCGCGCGCGCAGCAGTTCGCCGGCGCTGACCACGTCGGCACCGGCGCCCGCCGCGGCCAGGGCGGAGACGATGGCGAGATGCGGGTTGGCCTTGACCGCGTAGCAGACCGTGGCCTCCAGCCTCTCGCGCGCCAGCGCGCCGGCGATGTCCCGGTAGCGGGCGAGGATGCCGTCGGCCGAGTAGACGAAAACCGGCGTGCCGACCGCGGCGGCGATCTCGGCGAGGGCGACCGGGCCGGCGCTGAGCCGGCCTTCGCGGTAGGCGAAGGGTCCGCGCATCCCGCTCCCTACTGGTTCGGCATCGGAAAGGTAAGCACGCCAGAGCCGCCTGCCGCCCCCGCTTCGGCGCCGGGGAAATAGGCCGGCGGCGGCACGTCGACCACGACGGCGTCGTCCGAGTCGACGTCGTAGCCGCCGCCGTATTCCTCCGGATAGGGCAGCACCCAGGCCTCTCCCGCGCCCTCCGGGATCTCCGGCGGGTTCTTGCGGCCGCAAGCGGTCAGCAGCAGGCCGGCGCAGAGCAGGACGAGCAGCGTGCGGGTCACAGGAAGCGCTCCCGGGCTTCGGCGGCGGCGGCGCGCACCCGCTCCGGCGCGGTGCCGCCATAGGAGGTGCGGCTGGCCACCGAGCGCGCCACGGTCAGCACCGAAAAGACGTCGTGGGTGATGCACGGCTCCACCTCGATCATTTCCTCCAGCGAAAGCTCGGCCAGGTCGCAGCCCTTCTCCTCGGCCAGGCGGACGAGCTGGCCGGTGACGTGGTGCGCCTCGCGGAACGGCAAACTTGCGGCGCGCACCAGCCAGTCGGCGAGATCCGTGGCGGTCAGGAAGCCGGCCTCGCAGGCGGCGGCCAGGCGTGCGCGGTCGGCGGTCATGTCGGCGATCATGCCTGTCGTCGCCAGCAGGCAGAGACCCAGCGTGTCGACCGCGTCGAACACCGGCTCCTTGTCCTCCTGCATGTCCTTGCCGTAAGCCATCGGCAATCCCTTCATGGTGACCAGCAGGGCGTTGAGGTCGCCGATCACGCGGCCCGCCTTGCCGCGCACCAGCTCGGCGGCGTCCGGGTTCTTCTTCTGCGGCATGATCGAGCTGCCGGTGGTGAAGGCGTCCGACAGCCGCACGAAGGCGAAGCCCTGGGAGCACCAGACGACCAGCTCCTCGGCCAGGCGCGAGAGGTGCACCGCCAGGATCGCCCCGGCGGCGAGGAACTCCAGGGCGAAGTCGCGCGCCGAGACCGCGTCCAGCGAATTGCGCATCGGCCGGTCGAAGCCGAGCGCCGCCGCGGTCATACTGCGGTCGATCGGGAAGGAGGTGCCGGCCAGGGCGGCGGCCCCGAGCGGAGATTCGTTCAGCCGCGCCCGGCAGTCGGCCAGGCGGCCGCGGTCGCGCCCGAACATCTCGACATAGGCCAGCATGTGGTGGCCGAAGGTGACCGGCTGGGCCGCCTGCAGGTGGGTGTAGCCGGGCATCGCCGTATCCGCCTCGGCCTCGGCCTGGGCGATCAGCGCCGCTTGCAGGTCGCGCAGCTGCCCGTCCAGCGCGTCGAGGGCGCCGCGCAGCCAGAGCCGGAAGTCGGTCGCGACCTGGTCGTTGCGGCTGCGCGCGGTGTGCAGCCGGCCGGCCGGCGCGCCGACGATCTCGGCCAAACGCGCCTCGACGTTCATGTGGATGTCCTCGAGCGCGGCGGAGAAGACGAAGTCGCCGCTCTCGATCTCTTGAAGCACCTGGTCTAGACCGCGGCGGATCGCCTCGCCATCTTCGGGGCTGACGATGCCCTGGGAGACCAGCATGGCGGCGTGCGCGCGCGAGGCCTCGACGTCCTCGCGGTAGAGGCGGCGGTCGAAGTCGATGGAGGCGTTGATCCGCTCCATCGCCTCGGCCGGCCCGACGGCGAAGCGTCCGCCCCACATCGCGTTGGCGCTTGCGCCGCCGCCGCGGCCGTTCCGGTTGCCCGTTTCGTTCATGGGGGACGATGTAGCGAATGACCCGAGGGATTGGAAAGGGTTTCCTGGGACTCCTGCTGGCCTTCGGCGTGCTGGCCGGCGCGCCGGCCGCGGGCGACTCGCCGCCGCTCAGCCCGGCGCTGGCGCAGCAGTGGGTGCCGCTCACGCCGCCCGTGCCGGCGCCGCAGACCGCCTTCACCGCCGTCGAGCGCGGCGAGGACCAGACGGTCGAGACGCGGGTGCGGCTGGACGACTACGCCGGCCGGGTGGTGCTGTTGAACGTCTGGGCCACCTGGTGCGCGCCCTGCGTGCACGAGATGCCGGCGCTCGACCAGTTGCAAGCCGACCTCGCCGACGAAGGCCTGCTGGTGCTGACGCTGTCCACCGACCGCGGCGGCCTCAACCAGGTCGAGCCCTTCTTTGAGGACCTCAACCTCAAGCACCTGGAGATCTTCCTCGATCCGCGCGGCGCGCTGGCCCGCGACCTGGACGTGCGCGGCCTGCCCTCGACCTACCTGATCGACCGCGACGGCCAGGTGGTCGGCGCCCTGCAGGGCGCCTACGACTGGGCCGGCGCCGACGCCAAGGCGCTGATCCGCCACTATCTCGCCAAGGCCCCGACCCCGGCGCAGCAGGAGGCCGAGCGCTAGCACTGAGCGGCGCAGGTCGCCCTACCCCCCGGCGCGCGCTTCGGCCTTGCGGCCCTCCTCGGCGATGACCCGCATCAGCTCGCGGCGGTTGGTGTCGAGCATCTGGACGTCGATGTCGAGCCGGCTGCCGTCGTCCAGCGTCAGGCGGATGCCGCGGATGATGCTGGCGCGCTTGATCTCGGCGCCGGCGATGCGCTCCCAGGGGATCGGCTCGCTCGCCTTGCGGCGGTCGAGCACGCCGGCCGGGCCGACCTCGACCACCGGCCCCTGGCGCCTGAAGTCGCGCGCCAGGAAGCCGGCCATGCCCAGGCAGAGCAGCATCAGCACGGCGCCGACCACACGGTCGCCGACGGGCCCCTCGACCGCCACCAGGCTCCAGGTGCCGAAGGCCACGAAGACCAACAGCAGGAAGATGGCGAAGGCCAGCTTGCGCTTGTCGATGCTGTAGACCTGCGTCGGCGCGGCGGCGCGCTTGCGCTTGGGAAGCTTGCTCATCGGCGGCGGCGGGCTCTTTCTCCGGCGGTGCGGCGCACCCAGGTATAGTCCGCCACGCAACCCCGGAGAAGCCATGACCGACCCCACCGCCTACGTCCGCCTGGAAACCCGCTTCGCGCGCCTTGGCACGCTGCACGAGGCGATGGCGGTGCTGCACTGGGACTCCGCGGCGATGATGCCCTCCGGCGGCGCCGAGGCGCGCGGCGAGCAGTTGGCGCAGCTCAGCCTGATGGCGCACGAGCTGCTGACCGACCCGGCCGTCGCCGACTGGCTGGAGCAGGCAGAGGCAGAGGCGGACGAGCTGGACGACTGGCGCCGGGCCAATCTGCGCGAGATGCGCCGCGCGCACACCCACGCCACCGCACTGCCCGCCCGTCTGGTCGAGGCGCTGCGCCGTGCAACGCACGCCTGCGAGGGCTTGTGGCGAGAGGCGCGGCCGGCCAACGACTTCGCCCGGGTCAAGCCGGCCCTCCAGAAGGTGCTGGACCTCAGCCGCGAGGCCGGCGAGTTGAAGTCGGCAGCGCTCGGCAAGAGCCTCTACGACGCCCTGCTCGACCAGTACGAGCCCGATGGCTCCTCGGCCCGCATCGCACAGGTCTTCGACACGCTGGCGCGCGACCTGCCGGAGCTGCTGGGCGCCGTGCTGGAGCGCCAGGCGCAGCAGCCGGACCCGGTGATGCCGGCCGGCCCCTTCCCGGTCGAGACCCAGGCGAGGCTGGCCCACCGCCTGATGGAGGCGGTCGGCTTCGACTTCCGCCACGGCCGGCTGGACACCTCGGCCCATCCCTTCACCGGCGGCGTGCCGGACGACGTGCGCCTGACCACCCGCTACGACGAGACCGACTTCGTCACCGGCCTGATGGGCGTGCTGCACGAGACCGGCCACGCGCTCTACGAGCGCGGCCTGCCGCGCCAGTGGCGGCGCCAGCCGGTCGGCGACGCCCGCGGCATGTCGATCCACGAGAGCCAGTCGCTGCTGATCGAGATGCAGGCCTGCCGCTCGCGCGAGTTCGTCGGCTTCCTGGCGCCGCTGGCGCAGAGCACCTTCGGCGGCAGCGGTCCGGAGTGGGAGGCCGACAACCTCGCCCGCATCTACACGCGGGTCGAGCCGGACTTCATCCGCGTCGACGCCGACGAGGTGAGCTACCCGGCGCACGTCATCCTGCGCTTCCGCCTGGAGAAGGCGCTGATCGAGGGCGACCTGACCCTGGACGAGCTGCCCGGCGCCTGGGCCGAGCAGCTGCAGGCCCTGCTGGGCATCGCGCCGCCCGACGACCGCCGCGGTTGCCTGCAGGACATCCACTGGTACGACGGGGCCTGGGGCTACTTCCCGACCTACACCCTCGGCGCCATGACCGCCGCGCAGCTCTTCGCCGCCGCCTGCGACGCCCATCCCGAGATCCCGGCCCAGCTCGGCCAGGGCGACTTCTCCACCCTGCTCGGTTGGCTGCGCCGCCACGTGCACGAGCAGGGCTCGCGCTTTTCCTCGGAAGAGCTGCTGGTGCGCGCCACCGGCAAGCCGCTCGACCCGACGATCTTCGAAGCGCACCTGCGTCGGCGCTATCTGGAAGAGGCGTAACGCACCTTCCGGTCCGGCTTCCTTGTTTCGCGGTGCCGCAAAGCCTTAGAGTGGCTGCGTTTCCGATTTCGGCTCTGAGCGGACCGCCCGCCCCGATGCGCTACATCTCCACCCGCGGCGCCGCGCCGGCGCTGTCCTTCGACGACGTGCTGCTGACCGGCCTGGCGCGCGACGGCGGCCTGTACCTGCCGGAGAGCTGGCCGGCCTTCTCGGCCGCCGAGCTGCGGGCGCTGCGCGGCCGGCCCTACGCCGAGGTGGCGGCGGCGGTGATGCGGCCCTTCATCGCCGGCTCGGTGGTCGAGCGCGACTTCGAGAGCATGGTGCGCCAGACCTACGCCCGCTTCGACCATCCGGCCGTCGCACCGCTCAAGCAGCTCGACAGCGATCTCTGGCTGACGGAGCTGTTCCACGGGCCCACCCTGGCCTTCAAGGACGTGGCGCTGCAGCTTCTCGGCCGGCTGTTCGACGCCGTCCTGCAGCGCCGCCGGCGGCGCCTGACCATCGTCGGCGCCACCTCCGGCGACACCGGCTCGGCGGCGCTGGAGGCCTGCCGCGACAGCACCCAGCTCGACGTCTTCATCCTCTTCCCCAAGGGCCGCACCAGCGAGGTGCAGCGCCGGCAGATGACGACGGTGGCGGCGAAGAACGCGCACGCCATCGCGGTGGACGGCACCTTCGACGACTGCCAGGACCTGGTGAAGGCGCTGTTCGCGGACCAGTCCTTCCGCGACAAGTACGGCCTGTCGGCGGTCAACTCGATCAACTGGGCGCGCATCATGGCCCAGATCGTCTACTACGTGACGGCGGCGCTGGCCCTCGGCGCGCCGGATCGGCCGGTCAGCTTCGCGGTGCCCACGGGCAACTTCGGCAACGTCTACGCCGCCTATGGCGCGCGTCGCCTGGGGGTGCCGATCCATCGCCTGCTGGTCGCCTCCAACCGCAACGACATCCTCTACCGCTTCCTGCAGCGCGGCGAGATGAAGATCGGCGCCGTCGAGCCCAGCCTGTCGCCCTCCATGGACATCCAGGTCTCCAGCAACGTCGAGCGCCTGCTGTTCGACCTGACCGGCGGCAACGGCGTGGCGGTGGCCGCACTGATGACCAGCTTCCGGCGCGACGGCGGCTTCGCCCTCGATGCCCAGCGGATGGCCCAGGTGGCGGAGGTGTTCCGCGGCTTCCGGCTGGACGACGCCGGCACCCTGCGGCAGATCGCCGAGACCTTCCGGGCGACCGGCGAGACGCTGGACCCGCACACGGCGGTCGGCGTCGCCGCCGCGCGGGATCTGGCGGAACCGGGGGTCCCGACCATATCTCTGGCCTGCGCCCACCCGGCCAAGTTCCCCGACGCCGTGGAGCGGGCGACCGGCCATCGCCCGGCCCTGCCGGCCCGTCTGGCCGACCTGTTCGAGCGGCCCGAGCGGGCCGCCGAGCTGCCCAACGACCTGGATGCGCTGCGCCGCTACGTCGGCGACCACGCCAAGGGTCTGACACCCGCCTGACGCCCCGAAACTGGACACCGCCGAACGCATGACCGTTACCGTCACCAAGCTGCCCAACGGACTGACCGTCGCCAGCGACGCCATGGCCGAGGTCGAGACCTGCTCGCTCGGCCTGTGGGTCGGCGTCGGCGCGCGCCACGAGCCGGCGCCGCTGAACGGCGTCGCCCATCTGCTGGAGCACATGGTCTTCAAGGGCACAGAGCGGCGCACGGCGCGCGCGATCGCCGAGGAGATCGAGGCGGTCGGCGGCCACATGAACGCCTACACGGGGCGCGAGAACACCGCCTTCTACGCCAAGGTACTGGCCGAGCATGCGCCGCTCGCCCTCGACATCGTCGCCGACATGCTGCTGAAGCCCCGCCTCGACCCGGGCGAGCTGGAGCGCGAGCGCCAGGTGGTGCTGCAGGAGATCGGCCAGGCCGAAGACACGCCCGACGACATCATCTTCGACGACTTCCAGCTCGCCGCCTATCCCGGGCAGGGCATCGGCCGGCCGGTGCTCGGCACGCCGGAGACGGTGCGCAGCCTCGGCGCCGAGGACCTGCGCGGCTACCTGGGCGGCAACTACGCCGCCGACTCGGCCGTGCTGGTCGCCGCCGGACGGATCGAGCACGCCATGCTGCACCGTCTGGCCGAGGAGTTGTTCGGCGACCTGCCCGCCAGCTCCGGCGCCACCAGCGATGCTGCGGCCTATGTCGGCGGCGAGCACCGGGAGGTGCGCGACCTGGAGCAGGCGCACCTGCTGATCGGCTTCGACTCGGTCGGTCTCGAGCACCCCGACTATTACGCCGTCTCGGCCCTCTCGACGCTGCTTGGCGGCGGCATGTCCTCGCGCCTGTTTCAGGAGGTGCGCGAGGAGCGCGGGCTGGTCTACGCGATCTATTCCTTCCTCGCCGCCGCCTCCGACAGCGGCCTGTTCGGTATCTACGCCGGCACCGGCGAAGCCGAGGCAGCCGAGGTGCTGGACACGGTCTGCGCCGAGCTGGAGCGCGCCGCCGGCGACATCACCGAGGAGGAGGTGCAGCGCGCCAAGGCGCAGCTCAAGGCCGCCACCCTGATGGGCCGCGAGCGCACGGGCGCGCGCGCCGAGCAGCTTTCCGGCCAGCTCCTGGTCTTCGGCCGGCCGATCCCCGTGGCGGAGATCGTCGCCGAGCTGGACGCGCTGGACGCGGCGCGTCTGCGCGCCTGCGCCGCCCGGATGCTGGAGAGCCGCCCGACCCTGACGCTGCTGGGTCCGATCGGCGGCCTGCCCGCCTACGACGCCGTCGCCGCGCGCTTCGGCAGCGGCCGGGGCGCCCGCCGCCCGCCGCTGGGCGCGGCCGTCAACGGCTGAGGCGCCGGACGGGGGCGGCCGCCGATGTTCTTCGCGACGCTCCTCGGTGAAGGCACGGCGCGCGGACCGCAGCTCACCGGCCGCACCATCTTGCTGCGCCCGCCGGTCCTCGGCGACTGGCGCGCCTGGTCCGAGGTGCGGCACGCGAGCAGGGCCTTCCTGACGCCGTGGGAACCGGCCTGGCCGTTCGACGCGCTCAGCCGCGGTGCCTTCCGCCGCCGCCTGCGCCAACAGCAGGCCGAATGGCGCAGCGGCCAGGGCCTGACCCTCTTCGTCTTCGACCGGCGCGGCGGCGCGCTGCTGGGCGGCATCAGCGTGTCCAACCTGCGGCGCGGCGTCGCACAGGCGGCCAGCCTCGGCTACTGGGTCGGCGCGCGACACGCCCGGCGCGGCGTGATGACCGAGGCGCTGCTGCTGACCCTGGACTTCCTGTTCGTCGACCTGGGTCTGCACCGGGTCGAGGCCGCCACCCTGCCGCACAATCTCGCCAGCCGCCGCCTGCTGGAGAAAACCGGCTTTCGCGAAGAAGGCTGGGGGCGGGGCTACCTGCGCATCGCCGGCCAGTGGCAGGATCACGTGCTCTACGGCCTGCTGGCCGAGGACCCGCGCGGCCCCGCCTCTCCCGCCTGGGCGAGGGCGCCGCTGGACGCGCTGGAGACGGCGGCGAAGTAGCGGCGATTTCGTCTTGCGGCCTCTGGCGGCGCCGCCGTAGCGGGGTATATGGTGCCGCCATGCAGACGGTCATGTTCGTCCTGATCGCCATCGCCATGCTGATGACGCTCGGGGTCCTGTTCACCGGGCTGATCGCCATGGCCCGGGGCGGCGAGTTCAATGCCAAGTGGGGCAACAAGCTGATGCGCTACCGCATCCTCTTCCAGGGGATCGCGCTGGCGCTCTTCGCCGTCGCCTTGCTGATCGGCAAGGGCGGCTGAAGCGGCAACGGCGGAGCGGACGGCGATGGTGCAACTGACGCGCATCTACACCAAAGGCGGCGACAAGGGGAAAACCTCGCTGTCGAGCGGCAAGCGCGTCGTCAAGCACGACCTGCGCGTCGCCGCCTACGGCACCGTCGACGAAGCGAACGCCACCCTCGGGCTGGCGCGCCTGCACTGCAGTCCCGAGGCCGACGAGACCCTGGCGCGGGTGCAGAACGACCTCTTCGACCTGGGCGCCGACCTGGCCACGCCGCTGGACGCCGAGCTGGAGTACGAGCCGCTGCGCATCACCGCCGGCCAGGTGGACTGGCTGGAGCGGCAGATCGACCGGCTGAACGCCGACCTGGAGCCGCTCAAGTCCTTCGTGCTGCCGGGCGGCAGCCCGGCGTCCGCCTACCTACATCTGGCGCGCACCGTGACCCGCCGCGCCGAACGCGAGATCACCGCGCTGGCCGAGCGGGAGGCGATCGGCGAACAGCCGGTGCGCTACGTCAACCGCCTGAGCGACCTTTTGTTCGTCATGGGCCGGCACGAGAACGACCAGGGCCGCATGGACGTCCTCTGGGTGCCCGGCAAAAACCGCTGAAACCCGCAGGGGCCTGCCGCATTCGCGCCAGACGGCGGCGCCCGGCGGCGAGATTGACACCCTTTTGACCCACTTCTATGTTGCGACCGCGAAAAGCGCGCGGTTTTCCGGCGTCGCCGCCCACCGACTTGGCCGGTCCCCACGCCTTCGGAGGAAGGATGCCTGCGGACCGCGGGCGCGCCGGTGAGCGCATGTCTGGATACCTGTCTGGATTCTGCGGACACAGCGAACAACAGCCAGCAAAAGCGGAAACGGAACGCCGATGAAGGTCCTGGTCCCGGTCAAGCGGGTGATCGACGCCTACGTCAAGGTCCGCGTCAAGGCGGACGGCTCGGGCGTCGAGACCCAGAACGTGAAGATGTCGATGAACCCCTTCTGCGAGATCGCCGTCGAGGAGGCGGTGCGCATGAAGGAGGCCGGGGCCGCGAGCGAGATCGTCGCCGTGTCCTGCGGCCCGCAGGCGGCGCAGGAGACGATCCGCACCGCCCTGGCGATGGGCGCCGACCGGGGTATCCTGGTGCAGAGCGACGAGGCGCTGGAGCCGCTCGGCATCGCCAAGCTGCTGAAGGCGCTGGTCGAGAAGGAGGGACCGGAGATCGTGCTGCTGGGCAAGCAGGCGGTCGACAGCGACCACAACCAGACCGGCCAGATGCTGGCCGCACTGCTCGGCTGGTCCCAGGGCACCTTCGCCAGCAAGATCGAGCCGGCCGACGGCAAGCTGAAGGTTACGCGCGAAATCGACGGCGGTCTGGAGACGCTGGAGATCAAGCTGCCGGCCGTCGTTACCGCCGACCTGCGGCTCAACGAGCCGCGCTACGCCAGCCTGCCCAACATCATGAAGGCCAAGAAGAAGCCGATCGAGACGGTGACCCCGGCCGACCTGGGCGTCGAGGTGGCCCCACGGGTCAAGACCCTGAAGGTCGGCGAGCCGCCGGTGCGCGAGGCCGGCGTCAAGGTCGGCAGCGTCGCCGAGCTGGTCGACAAGCTGAAGAACGAAGCCAAGGTCCTGTAAGGGACAGCCCGCCGCAACGGCGGAGGATTTGCGAAGGGAGCGTCGGACAATGGCCATCCTGGTCGTCGCCGAGAACAACAACGAGGGGCTGAAGGGCCCGGTGCTGAACGCCGTCGCCGCCGCCAAGGAGCTGGCGGACCAGGGTGCCGGAGACATCCATGTCCTGGTCGCCGGCGAGTCCTGCGACGGCGCCGCTGCCGAGGCGGCGCGGATCGCCGGCGTCGCCAAGGTGCTGAAGGCCGAACACGCCGCCTACGCGCACGGCCTGGCCGAAGCGGTAGCGCCGCTGATCGCCAAGCTGGCCGGCGACTATAGCCACGTCGTCGTCGGCCACTCGACCTTCGGCAAGAACGTGCTGCCGCGCGCCGCCGCGCTCTGCGACATGCAGATGATCTCCGACATCGTCGCGGTCGAGGGCACCGACACCTTCGTGCGGCCGATCTACGCCGGCAACGCCCTGGCCACCGTACAGACCGGCGACAAGATCGTCTTCGTCTCGGTCCGCGGCACCGCCTTCGACGCCGCGCCGGCCGAGGGCGGCAGCGCCGAGATCGCCAGCGTCGAGCCGGCCGAGGATCCGGGCCTCTCGGCCTTCTTGGGCGAGGAGTTGACCAAGTCCGAGCGGCCGGAGCTGACCAGCGCCAGCGTCGTCATCTCCGGCGGCCGCGGCATGCAGAGCGGCGACAACTTCGCCATGCTGGAGAAGGTCGCCGACAAGCTGGGCGCCGCGGTCGGCGCCAGCCGCGCAGCGGTCGACGCCGGCTTCGTGCCGAACGACTACCAGGTCGGCCAGACCGGCAAGGTGGTCGCCCCGGACCTCTACATCGCCGTCGGCATCTCGGGCGCCATCCAGCACCTGGCCGGCATGAAGGATTCCAAGGTGATCGTGGCGATCAACAAGGACGAGGAGGCGCCGATCTTCCAGGTCGCCGACTACGGCCTGGTCGCCGACCTCTTCGCCGCCGTGCCCGAACTGGAGTCCGAGCTCGACAAGTAGGCGCCGGCCCCGCCGGCGCTGCCTATCGCACACCAACCGACCCGAATCAGGAACCTCGATGTCCGACACCGCCAACGCGCCCGTCTACCCCGAGCGCATCCAGACCATCGGCGTCATCGGCGCCGGCCAGATGGGCAGCGGCATCGCTCACGTCTGCTCGCTGTCCGGCTACGACGTGCGGCTGCAGGACATCGCCGAGGCGGCGCTCGAGAAGTCCATGGCCGGCATCGCCCAGAACATGGACCGTCAGGTCAAGAAGGAGCGCATCTCCGAGGCCGACCGCGACAGCGCGCTGGGGCGCATCAAAACCGGCACCGGGATGGGCCTGTTCGAAGACTGCGAGCTGGTCATCGAGGCGGCGACCGAGAACGAGGAGGTCAAGCGCCGGATCCTCGCCGACCTCTGCCCGCTGCTGAAGCCCGAGGCGCTGATCTGCTCGAACACCTCGTCCATCTCGATCACCCGCCTGGCGGCGACCACGGACCGGCCCGAGCGCTTCATGGGGATGCACTTCATGAACCCGGTCCCGCTGATGCAGCTCGTCGAGCTGATCCGCGGCATCGCCACCGCCGAGCCCTGCTTCCAGCTCGTCCGCCAGGTCACGGAGTCGCTCGGCAAGACGCCGGTCGCCGCCGAGGACTTCCCCGCCTTCATCGTCAACCGCATCCTACTGCCGATGATCAACGAGGCGGTCTACACGCTCTACGAGGGCGTCGGCACCGTCGAGGCGATCGACACGGCCATGCGGCTGGGCGCCAATCACCCGATGGGCCCGCTGGAGCTGGCCGACTTCATCGGCCTCGACACCTGCCTGTCGGTGATGCACGTGCTCTACGAGGGGCTGGCGGACTCCAAGTACCGCCCCTGCCCGCTGCTGGTGAAGTACGTCGAGGCCGGCTGGCTCGGCCGCAAGGCCGGCCGCGGCTTCTACGACTACAGCGGCGATAAGCCGGTCCCGACGCGGTAGTCCGACGGCGCCTTCCCCCAAGCCTTCCCCGACCTAATCCACCCGTCGCCGCTGCGACAGCACGAAAACTACTACCGCCGCCAGGGCCAGGGTGAACCAGGTGATGGCGTACTGCAGGTGATTGTTCGGCAGCGTCGCCTCGGTGCGCCCGCCGAGCGGATAGCGGCCGGCGTGCTGGTCGGCCGCCGCCGCCAGGTAGAAGGCGGTGATCGGCGCCTCCAGCCCGGCCGTCGCGGTCATCGCCTCCAGGTCCATGTAGAGCCATTCGTTGGCCGCCGGGTCGTTTTCCGGCCGCAGGAAGTCGCGGCCGTCCCAGCCGCCGAAGCGCAGGTGGCCGAGCAGGGTGACCGGGCCCTGCGGACTGCCCTCTGAGCGGCGGGCCGGGTCGCGCAGGTCGAGCGGAACCCAGCCGCGGTCGACCAGCAGGCTGCGCCCGTCCGACAGCCTGAGGGGCGTCACCACATGCAGCCCCGGCTGACCCCGGTAGGTGCGCGCCACCCTGTACAGTTCGCGCGCGTGCAGCCAACGGCCGGTGACGCGCACCCGGCGGAACTGCGCCGCTTCGGGCTCCTGCAACGCCTCGGAAAGGCCGATGGGCGGCGCCTGAGTGCGCGCTTCGAGCTGGGCGATCAGGTCCTGCTTCCAGGCCAGCCGGTCGAGCTGCCAGACGCCGAGGCCGGCCAGCACCGCGACCATGAGCGCGGTCAGCAGGCTCGGCAGCGGGCGCGGGCGGAAGACGCGTCTGGTCGTCATGCGTCTAATCGTCGTACTGCCGGGTGCCGCTGTCGCTGGCCTTGTGGCGGTACTGCAGGGCGATCAGCGTCGCCTTGAAGGGACGCAGCAGCGCCAGGGTGGCGCCCAGGATAACCAGCGGCCAGAGCAGCGCATGCAGCCAGTCGGGCGGCGCGAAAGCGTTCTCCACCCAAAGGGCGAGCGGCACCACCAGCGCGCCGAGCACGAAGATGACGAAGACAGCCGGGCCGTCGCCGCTGTCGGCCTGGCGCAGGTCAGCGCCGCAGACCCCGCAGCGCTCGGCCACCGTCAGGAAGCCGGCGAACAGGCGGCCCCGGCCGCACTGCGGGCAGCTACAAGACAGGCCGGCCGCCCAGGGCGAGACCCGGGGCGGCCGGTGACTGTCCGAAGACCGGTTCGCGGGAGCGGGCACGTGCCCTCCTCGCTGGAGCCGGGGTTCCCCCGTCAGATGGTCACCGGGCCGACGCCCCACCAGTAGATGCAGACGAAGAGGAACAGCCAGACCACGTCGACGAAGTGCCAGTACCAGGCCGCCGCCTCGAAGCCGAAGTGATGGTCCTTGGTGAAGTGGCCGGCATAGGCGCGGTACCAGCACACGGTCAGGAACAGCGTGCCGACGATGACGTGGAAGCCGTGGAAGCCGGTCGCCATGAAAAAGGCGCTGGTATAGACGTCGTCGGTGAAGCCGAAGGCGGCGTGGCTGTACTCGTAGGCCTGCAGCGCCGTGAAACAGACGCCGAGGAAGACCGTCAGGCCCAGGCCCAGCAGCGTCGAGCGGCGATCGCCCTCGCGCAGGGCATGGTGCGCCCAGGTGACGGTGCAGCCCGACAGCAGCAGGATCAGGGTGTTCAGGAACGGCAGGCCGAAGGGGGCGAAGGTGGTCATCCCCTCCGGTGGCCAGACGCCGCCCAGCACCTCGGTGCGGGTCACCTGCTGCGCCTCGTCGGGGAAGAGCGCCGGGTCGAAGTAGGCCCAGAAGAAGGCGGCGAAGAACATCACCTCCGAGGCGATGAACAGCAGCATGCCGTAGCGCAGGCCGAGCTGCACGACCGGCGTGTGCAGCTTGCGGAAGGTGGCCTCCAGGATCACCTCGCGCCACCACCCGAACATGGTGATCAGCACCATCAGGACGCCGATGGGCACCAGCCAGACGGTGACGTCGTGCATCAGCAGCACCAGGCCGACCGCCAGCACGCCGCCGGAGAAGGCGCCGATCAACGGCCAGGGACTGGGGTCGACGAGGTGGTAGGGATGGTTCGGCTTCGCGTGGTCGCTCATGCGTCGTCTCTCGGGCTCTGCGCCGGCCGGCGGCGCCGGCGGCTTGCGGCTGCGGCCTTGTCTTGCCGCAAGTCTAGTTGGTCTGCAAGGCCTGGTTCGGCGCCGCGCTCGAAGCGGCGGGAAGCTCGCTGAGCTGGGCGTCGCGCTCGAGCTGGCGCTCCCAGTCGTCCAGGTCGCGGAAGAAGGTGTAGGACAGGGTGATGGTGTGCAGGCCGGCCGTCGCCGGGTCGTTCTCGATCTCCGGATCGACGTAGAAGCTGACTCCCATGCGCACGGATTCGCCGGCGGCCAGCTCCTGCTCTTCGAAGCAGAAGCACTGCACCTTGTGGAAGTACTGCCCCGCCTTGGCCGGGGTCACGTTGAACACGGCGGTGCCGACGGTCGGCGTCTCGGCCAGGTTCTCGGCGGTGTAGAACAGCAGTCCGGGCTCGCCCGGCTTCAGGGTCACCGCGCGGGCCTCGGGCCCGAACCGCCAGGGAAGCTTCTCGTCGACCATGGCATCGAAGCGCACGGTCACCTTGGTGCTGCCGCGCGCTTCCGGCATCGCCTCGGCCACCTGGGTGGTGCCGCCGAAGCCGGTCACCCGGCAGAAGAGGTCGTAGAGCGGCACGGCGGCGAAGGACAGGCCGACCATGCCGAACACCAGGCTCACCAGCAGCACGGCTACGCGAGCGTTCTTGCCGGCGTTCGCGGTCGGGGCCTGCCGTTCGCTCATGCCTCGGATCCTCCTCTCGCCCTTAGCCGCCCATGCGCACGATCGCCACGAAGTAGACGATCACGATGAAGGCCACCAGCGCCAGCGCCAGCGCGACGTTCTTGCCGCGCTTGCGGCGATGCACCTCGCTGTCGCCCGGCCGGCGGCGCCCTTCGGCCATCGCGCTCACCCCTCCAGCCCGAGCAGCGGTGCGGCCAGCGTCCACAGGCCCGGTGCGCGGTCGAGCATCATCAGCCCGAACAGGCCGAAGAGGTAGGTCAGCGAGAACTTGAACATCCGCTTGGCCGGCAGATGGTCGGCACCCTCCGCCTCGGACGCGCGCAACACGCGCAGCGCATGGACGACGAAGAGCAGGCCCAGCCCCGCCGCGGCGATGCCGTAGAGCCAACCGGCGATGCCCATCAGCGTCGGCGCCACCGCCAGCGGCAGCAGCAACAGGGTGTAGAGCAGCATCTGCCGCTTGGTCGCCGCCTTGCCCGCCACCACCGGCAACATCGGCACGCCGACCTTGGCGTAGTCCTCGCAACGATAGAGCGACAACGCCCAGAAGTGCGGCGGCGTCCACATGAAGATCAGCGAGAACAGCAGGATGGCGCCGGGATCGACCGAACCCGTCACCGCCGCCCAGCCGATCATCGGCGGGAAGGCCCCGGCGGCGCCGCCGATGACGATGTTCTGCGGCGTGCGCCGCTTCAGCCAGACGGTGTAGACGAAGACATAGAAAAGGGTGGCCAGCGCCAGCAGCGCGGCGGCCGTCCAGTTCACCGCCAGCCCCATCAGCATCACCGGCAGGATCGAGAGGACGACGCCGAAGGCCAGCGCCTCGGCCGGCTCGACCCGGCCCATCGGGATCGGGCGCCGCTTGGTGCGCGCCATCACCGCGTCGATGTCGCGGTCGTACCACATGTTGATGGCGCCGGCCGCGCCGGCGGAGACGGCGATGCACAGGATCGCCACCGCCGCCAGCACCGGGTGCAGGCTGCCGGGCGCGACGACCAGTCCGGCGATGCCGCTGAAGACGACCAGGGTCATCACCCGCGGCTTGAGCAGGGCGACGTAGTCCTTGACCTGCTCGCGCGCCCCGGCGCCGAGCCGGCCGGCGGAGGCGGCCGCGGCGATGCCGTTGGACTGGAAGACGCTGTCGCTCACGCTGTCGACCCTGTGGCTCTGCAAACCCGTTATTGGCGGCGGCCGCCGCAGGCGACCTAGCGCTGACCGTCCGCCGCCGGGATTACGGCAGCGGACGGCGCTACTTCGGACCCCTTCGAGGCGCCCGGCGCTACTTGATGCGCGGCAGGGTCTCGAAGGTGTGGAAGGGCGGCGGCGAGGAGACGGTCCACTCTAGGGTGGTGGCGCCTTCGCCCCAGTAGTTCTCACCGACCTTGCGCCCGCTCGTCAGCACCCACACCAGCATGCCGACGAAGAACAGCGTCGAGGCGAAGGCGATATAGGAGCCGATGGAAGAGACGTAGTTCCATAGCGCAAAGGCGTCGGGATAGTCGATGTAGCGGCGCGGCATGCCCTGCAGGCCGAGGAAGTGCTGCGGGAAGAAGATCAGGTTGACGCCGATGAAGGTCGTCCAGAAGTGCAGCTTGCCGGCCCACTCAGGATAGGTGCGCCCGCTCATCTTGCCGAGCCAGTAGTAGATCCCGCAGAAGATCGCGAAGACCGCGCCCAGGCTCAGCACGTAATGGAAGTGCGCGACCACGTAGTAGGTGTCGTGCAGCACCGTGTCGATGCCGGCATTCGCCAGCACGACGCCGGTCACGCCGCCGAGGGTGAACAGGAAGATGAAGCCGATCGCCCAGAGCATCGGCGTCGTGAAGCTGATCGAGCCGCCCCACATGGTCGCGATCCACCTGAAGATCTTGATGCCGGTGGGCACCGCGATGATCAGCGTCGCGATGGTGAAGTAGGCCTTGGTGTTCACGTCGAGGCCGACGGTGAACATGTGGTGCGCCCAGACCACGAAGCCGACCACGCCGATGGCGACCATGGCGTAGGCCATGCCCAGGTAGCCGAACACCGGCTTCTTGGAGAAGGTCGAGACGACGTGGCTGATGATGCCGAAGGCCGGCAGGATCATGATGTAGACCTCGGGGTGCCCGAAGAACCAGAACAGATGCTGGAACAGGATCGGGTCGCCGCCGCCCTCGGGGTTGAAGAAGTCGGTCCCGAAGTTGCGGTCGGTCAGCAGCATGGTGATCGCGCCGCCCAGCACCGGCACCGCCAGCAGCAGCAGGAAGGCGGTGACCAGCAGCGCCCAGACGAACAGCGGCATGCGGTGCAGCGTCATGCCCGGCGCGCGCATGTTGAAGATCGTGGTGATGAAGTTGATCGCGCCCAGGATCGAGCTGGCGCCCGCCAGGTGCAGCGCGAAGATCGCCATGTCGACCGCCGGGCCGGAGTGGCCAAGCGAGGAGGAAAGCGGCGGGTAGATCGTCCAGCCGGTGCCGGCGCCGGTGCCGACGAAGGCCGAGCCGAGCAGCAGCAGGAAAGCCGGCACCAGCAGCCAGAAGCTGATGTTGTTCATGCGCGGGAAGGCCATGTCCGGCGCGCCGATCATCAGCGGCACGAACCAGTTGCCGAAGCCGCCGATCAGCGCCGGCATGACCACGAAGAACACCATGATCAGGCCGTGCGCCGTGATGACGACGTTCCACATCTGCCCCGGATCGCCGGAGAGGAACTGGAAGTACTGCAGCCCCGGCTCCTGCAGTTCCATGCGCATCAGCACGGAGAACAGTCCGCCGATCAGGCCGGCGATCACCGCGAAGACCAGGTAGAGCGTGCCGATGTCTTTGTGGTTGGTGGAGAAGAACCACCGCACGAAGAAGCCCGGCTTGTGATCGTGGTGATCGTGCGCGTGCGCTTCGCTGTAAGCCATGTCGTGTTCCTCGAGCCGTCGGTTGCCGCGGGCTGTTCGTTCGTTGCTCCGGTGCCGTCGGGCGCCGCTACTCGGCGACCGCCACCTGCCGCACGGTCTCGGCCGGCGTCCTCGCCGCCTGCTGCTGCGCCACCCAGTCCTCGAACTCCGCCTGGGAGACCACCTCCACCATGATCGGCATGTATGCGTGCGCGGTGCCGCACAGCTCCGAACACTGGCCGTAGTAAGTTCCCTCTTCCTTTACGTGCACCCAGGTCTCGTTAAGGCGTCCTGGGACGGCGTCCGTCTTGATGCCGAAGGCCGGCACCGCGAAGGAGTGCAGCACGTCGCCGGCGGTCACCAGGATGCGCACGGTGGTGTCGACCGGGATCACCACGGGCACGTCGGTGGCCAGCAGACGCGGCAGGCCGGCCTCGGCCGCTTCCTCGTCCTGCAGCATGAAGGCATCGAAGACGATGTCGCCGTGGTCCGGGTACTCGTAGGTCCAGTACCACTGCTTGCCGATCGCCTTGATGGTCATGTCCGCCTCGGGGATGACGTCCTGGGCGTACAGCAGTTTCATCGAGGGGATCGCGATGACCACCAGGATCATCACCGGCACCGCCGTCCAGATCACCTCGATCAGCGTGTTGTGGGTGGTCTTCGAGGGGGTGGGGTTCGCCGCAGCGCGAAAGCGGTACATGACGTAGACCAGCAGCGCCAGCACGAACAGGCAGATCGCGGTGATGATGATCAGCAGCAGGTTGTGGAAGTCGTGGACCTGCTCCTTGACCGGCGTCGCCCCCGCCTGCAGCCCCAGGCCGCCGGGCGTCGGCTGGCCCAACAGGGCGTCCTGGGCGAGGGCGGTGCCGCTCGCCGCCACGGCGGCGAGGGCGGCCAGAAGCGCGCCCGTGCACCGAGCGGCCGCGGCGCGAAAGCGCATCGTCGGGAAGGTCATCGTCGTCTGTCTGCCCCTCTGGGCGGCCGGCTTCGCCGAAACGTGGCTGCGACGGCGGAGGGCCGCACTCTTGCTTCTGGTACGGTTCGCCGGCACGCGGCTGCAGGCGCACGGCGCTCCGAATGCGGCGGAACCTAGACCAAGCGCCGTGAGGCAACAAGGCGTTACGCGTGCGTCAAACTGGCACCGGAATTCCGCGGCTTCCGGCGCTTCCGCGCCGCTTGCAGGTGGGCAAACGATCGGAACATATTCGATTGCGGCAATTTGACGCAAGCATTTGGCAGGGCTGGATTTTCCTCGGCGGGCGCCGCCCGATCCGGCGCCGCATCGCTCAGTCGGCCGAGCGGCCCCGGCGCAGCGACTTGCGCACCTTGCGCATGCCCATCCAGATCAGTGCGACCACGACGGGGATGGAGATCGCCGTGATCTGGTCCGGCGTCAGCGGCAGGCCGAAGGATCTGCTACCCTTCGCCAGGTAGCCGATCAGCGAGACTAGGTAGTAGCTGATCGCCGCCACCGAGAGCCCCTCGACCGTTTCCTGCAGGCGGAGCTGCAGCTTGGCGCGGCGGTTCATCGACTCCAGCAGGTCGCGGTTCTGCGCCTCCAGGGTGACGTCGACGCGGGTGCGCAGCAACTGGCCGGCGCGCGCCACCCGGCCCGAGAGGGCGTCCAGGCGGTCCTGGGTGGATTCGCAGGTGCGGATCGCCGGGGTCAGACGCCGGTCCATGAACTCCTGGAAGGTCTGGAAGCCCTCCGTGCGCGCCTCGCGCAGTTCGGCGATGCGGCGCTGCACCAGCGCGTGGTAGGCGCGCGCAGCGGAAAAGCGATAGTTGGTCTCGGCCGAGATCCGCTCGATCGTCGCCGAGACGTCTGTCAACTCGCCGAGCAGGCGCTGCTCGCTCTCGACGCCTTCGTTCCGGCTCATCTCCTCGATGATCGCGCGCAGCCGCTCGCCCAGGGCGGAGATCTCGCCGCCGTGCCGGCGTGCCAGCGGCAGCGCCAGCAACGCCATCATGCGGTAGGTCTCGATCTCGCACAGGCGCTGGACCAGCCGTCCGGCCTGGCGCGGCCGCAACTCCATGTCGCGGACCAGCACCCGGCCGAAGCCGTCGGCGCCGACCCAGAAGTTCATCCAGACCACTGCGGCCCCGCCGGAGACCTGGGCCCCGGCGAAGTTCTCGACCTGCATCAGGCCGGCGATCGTCTCGGGGTCCTGCTCCAGCTCCGGCGCGTCGCGTGCCTCCAGTTCCAGGTGCAGGCCGACCAGCAACTCTCCGGGTAGCCCGGCCAGCCAGTCGCGCGGAACCCGCTCGATCGGCATGTGGGCGAAGCGGTCGAGCTTGCCGTCGTCGCGCAGCGGCGCCGCCTCGCGGGCGTAGAAGGCGACGGTGGCGAACTCCGTGTGCCGCTCCCAGCGCAGCCGGAAGTCGCCCAGGTTGACCATGTGGAAGTTGGCGCCGTCGGCCGGCGGCGGCTTGCCGTAGCGCCGGCACAGCTCGCCGACATGGGCGCGCTCGGCCTCCAGCCCGCCCTCGCCTGTATAGAGCGCGATGTGGGTGACCCGCTCGCTCGGCTCCAGGTGCGCGAAGGGCCGCGCGTGGACCTCGCGCGTGAGCTGGTCGCGCCAGGCGTGGTCGGTCAGGCCCACAGGCATCTCGGCACTCGCTTCCCTCTGGTCCAACTGGCTGGCCGCACCGGTGAGTGCAGGACGGCATGCGTGCCCCCCTGCATTCGCGTCACCTAGGCTCTACATTAAGGCGCGAGCCGGCGAAACGCCCAGATTGCCCCCGAGACTTCCAAGTTTCGACCTTCCCGACCCTCAAGGAGCAGGCAGCCCCATGTCCCACCTCGCCGAAACCGACGAGCTGTTCTACGCCCGCGCCGGCCTCGACCGCACGAAGCTGGAAGGCATCGTCGACGACGCGCTCGGCAGGGCCGACGACGGCGAGCTGTTCCTTGAGTACCGCCAGTCGGAGGCGCTGGCCTTCGACGACGGCCGGCTGAAGTCCGCCAGCTTCGACATCGACCAGGGCTTCGGCCTGCGCGGCGTGGTGGGCGAGACGGCCGGCTACGCCCATGCCAGCGAGCTGACCGACGAGGCGGTCAAGCGCGCGGCCGAGACGGTCAAGACGGTGCAGTCCGGCCGTGGCGGGACCATGAGCGACGCCCCCAGCAACACCAACCGCCAGCTCTACACGCCCGACAACCCGCTGAACGCACTCGGCTTCGAGGCCAAGGTGAAGCTGCTCGGCGAGATCGACGCCTACCTGCGCGCCAAGGACGGCCGCGTGCGCCAGGTCACCGTCTCGCTCGCCGGCTCCTGGCAGGCGGTGCAGATCCTGCGCGCCGGCGGCGAGCGGCGCGCCGATATTCGCCCGCTGGTGCGCCTGAACGTCGCCGTGGTGATGGAGCAGGACGGGCGGATGGAGACCGGCTCCTATGGCACCGGCGGGCGCGTCGGCTACGATGGCCTGGTCGCACCCGAGACCTGGCGGGCGGCCGCCGACGAGGCGATCCGCCAGGCCGAGGTGAACCTCGGCTCGATCGACGCGCCGGCCGGCGAGATGCCCGTGGTGCTCGGCTCCGGCTGGCCCGGCATCCTGCTGCACGAGGCCGTCGGCCACGGTCTGGAGGGCGACTTCAACCGCAAGAAGACCTCCGCCTTCGCCGGCCTGATGGGCGAGCGGGTGGCCGCGCCCGGCGTCACCGTGGTCGACGACGGCACCTTGCCCGACCGGCGCGGTTCGCTGACCGTCGACGACGAAGGCACGCCGAGCGAACGCACCGTGCTGATCGAGGACGGCAGGCTGGTCGGCTACATGCAGGATCGCCAGAACGCCCGGCTGATGGGCATGGCCCCGACCGGCAACGGCCGGCGCCAGTCCTACGCGCACATCCCCATGCCGCGCATGACCAACACGGTCATGCAGGGCGGCGACACCGATCCCGGCGAGATCCTGGCGAGCGTCAAGAAGGGGCTCTACGCCGTCAGCTTCGGCGGCGGCCAGGTCGACATCACCAGCGGTAAGTTCACCTTCTCCTGCACCGAGGCCTATCTGATCGAGGACGGCAAGGTCGGCCCGGCGGTCAAGGGCGCCACCCTGATCGGCAACGGCCCGGAGACCATGAAGAAGGTGTCGATGATCGGCAACGACATGGCGCTCGACCCCGGTATCGGCACCTGCGGCAAGGAGGGGCAGGGCGTGCCCGTCGGCGTCGGCCAGCCGAGCATGCTGGTCAGCGCCATCACCGTCGGCGGGACGGCCTAGCGGGACGCTCGACGGCTTCGCCAGCGCCGGGCACGGCGGTCCACGGCCGGCGCACCCGCCGTAGCACCCCGATCTGGACGAGGCTTGCCGCCCCGACGACGCCGACAAAGAGTTGCACGGCGATCGGCAGACCGAGCTGCGCTGCAAGCAGGCCGACGCCGACCGTCGGCAGGCCGAAGCCGAGGTAGACCAGCACGTAGAAGAGGGACAGCGTTTCGGCTCGGCGGTCCGGCGGGGCGCTGCGGGCGACCTCCGTCAGGCTGCCGAGGAAGGTCAGGCCGTGTCCGCCGCCGGCCAAGGCCGAAGCCGCCAACAGCACGATCAGCGACGGTTCGACGCCGCCGAGGGCCAGCAGCCCGAGGCCGACGGCCAGCAGCGCCAGGCCGGCCGACTGCAAACCCAGCGGCGGCTTGGCGCGCAGCGGGAATTGGGCGCCGAGCGAACAGGCCAGCATCAGGCTCGGGGCCGCCGCAGCGACGCGCAGGTCGCTCGAGCCCAGCGCCGCGAGCAGGTAGCCGGGAACCAGACTGAGGAACAGCCCTGCCGCGGCAAAGGCGAGAAAGACGCTGGCCCCGCTGAGGGCGAAGGCACTTCTGGCGGGGCGCGGGACCTGGGCGAGGCGCAGCGCTCGACGCCCGCTCGGGCCGGTCGTTCTTCGACCGTCCGGCAGGAGGGCCGCGGCGACCGCGGCGGAAAGCAGCAGCACAAGTCCGGCGAGGAACGGCGCGGCCGGCGGTTCGGTGGCGCCGTGCGCGAGGACACCGGAGAGCAGCGGACCGACCGCCAGCCCGCCCAAGGAAGCCGTGGTCGAGACCAGCGCTGCCTGCGGCCGGTTGCCGCACGGTTCGAGTTCGACGAGCGCGGCGGTCAAGGGGCCCGCTGCGGCGCCCACGGCGAGGCCCTGCAACACTCTGGCCAGGATCAGGTCGCCCACGCCGTCCGCCGTCGCGAAGACGGCCAGGCCGGCCATGGCCAGCAAGCACGCAGGCAGCATGACCCGGCGGCGGCCGAATCTGTCGGATAGCGGGCCGGCGAGCAGGAGCGCCGAGATCAGTGCCGCCGCGTAGACCGAGAAAACCAGCGAGATCGCCAGCGGCGAGGTGCCGAAGCGCGCCTGGTAGAGGTGATAGAGCGGCGTCGGCAGGTTGCTGCTCGCCAACAGGACGAAGAGCGTGTAGGCGGCTGCCGCGAAGGCCCACGCCCCGCCCGTGCGCTTTGCCGTGTTGCAACCGTCGCCTTCCATGATAGGATCAAAGCAGATTCGAGACGACCGGTCATCTTGCTTCCATGATCGCACGCAGCAAACGCCCCGGCTTCCTCGACGACGGCCTGGAGCTGGTCCACCGAACGGGCTTTGCGGGTGCGGGCATCGCCGCCATCGCGGCCGCCGCGCGGGCCCCGAAAGGCTCGTTCTACAACCATTTCCGCAGCAAGGAGGAGTTCGGCGTCGCAATCCTGGACCGCTACTTTGAAGCGGTGCAGGCGACGCTGGTCGATCTTCTGGAACGCGCCGAGGGCGCGCCGGCCGAGCGCCTGCACGCCTACTTCGCCTTCCTGCGGGACCTCGGCACCGATCGGGGCTACGCGCGCGGATGCCTGGTCGGTAACCTGAGCGCCGAGGCCGCCCCGGTCAGCGCCGCGCTGCGCGAAGCGCTCGCCGTCCGGCTCGCCGAGTGGACCGCGGCGCTGGCGCGCACCATCGCCGCCGGCCAGAGTGCGGGCGAGATCCGGCGCGACGTGCCGGCCGAGATCCTGGCCCGGCTGCTGCTCGACGCCTGGCAGGGCGCCCTGCTGCGGGCGAAGGTCGAACGCGCCCCCGACAGCCTGGACGTCTTCCTGGACGTGCTGCTGCCCAGCCTCCTGGAGGGCAGTTCCGCGTGAGGCCGCAGGTCTCGCTCGTCCGTGTCGGCCCGGACGGTCTGGACCGCCTGGAACCGCTCTGGAGCCTCCTGCTCGCGCACCACCGTAGCGTCGCGCCAAAGCTCGCGCCCTTCACCGACGGCAAGACGTCCTGGCGCCTGCGGCGCACGCAGTATCGAGGCATCCTCGCCGAGGGCGGCGGTGTCTGGCTGGCGCAGCGGGGCGGGACCGACGTCGGCTACGCCGTCTATGCCCGGCGGCAGGCGTTTCGCCCGGCCACCTTCGCGGCGCAGCGCGACATCTGCGAGCTGGCGACACTGGTGGTGCATCCCGCCTGCCGTGGCCGGGCAATCGGGTCCCGCCTGCTCGCGGCAGTCGACGAGACCACGTCAACCGCAGGGCACCCAACCCGGCTGGTCGGCCTCCTCCCGGACAACACGGCGGCGCTGCGTTTCTATGCGGCGCACGGCTTCCGCCCGGCCTGGGTGACGCTGACGCGCTTCCAGCGTCCGCCACCACCGCTCGCGCCTGAGCCGGCAGACAGTGTCGACATTCAGGTCGTGACGCCCGGCGAGGTGGAGGGCTTGCGCGAACTCTGGCTGGCGCTGCACCGCCACCACCAAGCGGTGGCGGCCGACCTGGGCCCCTTCGTGGGCGACGGCGACTCCTGGGCGTCGCTGCGCCGGGTGTTTCTCGGTGCCGCCTGCGACGGCGTACTGCTGCGCGCGGGCAGCGCCGCAGCCCCGCTGGCGTTGGCCTGCGCCACCGTCGCAGCGGCCGACCCGGGCGTGCGCGACACCTGGGTGACCGGCCCGCGCGTGGCGGAGATCAAGGTGCTGATCGTTGCCGAGTCCGCGCGCAACCGACGCATCGGCTCGCGGCTGCTAGAGATGCTGGACGCACGGCTGGCGGCGATCGGGATCGAGGACGTGATGGTCGCCGCGATCGCGCCCAACGATGGCGCCCTGCGCCTCTATCGCCGGCACGGGTTCCGTCCCGCCTGGCTGGAATTGATGCGCCTGCCCCCGCGCGCCTGACGAGCCGGCGCACCGGGAGAGGACCGCGAGCTCACCTGGATCGATCGCCACCGACCCGTCTCTCGTTCCGCCGGCCGTAGCCATCTGTTGACTTCCGTGGATTCTGAATTCAGAATTCCAAAACTCTTGGGGAACCCGCATGAAGCCGCTCGGAACCCAGCCGCAGCTCGTCGACCGGGTCTATGCCGCCCTGGTCGAGGCCATTGCCGGCGGCGAATTGGCGCCAGGCCAAGCGCTGGTGCAGGAGCGCATGGCCGAGCGGCTCGGGGTCTCGCGCCAGCCGGTGGTGCAGGCGCTGATGCAGCTCAAGGCGCAGGGATTCGTCGAGGCCGGCGCGCGACGCGGCCTGCGGGTAGCGCGGATCAACGCCCAGACGGTGCGGCGGGTCTACGCGGTGCGCAGCGCGCTCGACCGTCTCGCTGCGCGCACGGCAGCCGGCCGCGGGCCGGACCTGCCAGGCGCACGGCAGCGGCTGCGCCAAGCCCTGGAAGCGGGGTATGCCGCGATGGCCGGCGGCTCGGTGCAGGCGCTGATTGAGGCCGACGCCGGCTTTCACCGGACGATCTACGAGCTGGCCGACAACCCCTTGATCGCCGAGTCGGCGCAGGTCCATTGGCAGCACATCCGCCGCGTCATGGCCGCGGTCCTGCGCGACCCCGGCGAGCGCGCGCCGGTCTGGCGCGAGCACGCCGCGATCGCCGAGGCGATCCTGGCCGGCGATGCGGCGCGCGCCGGCGAGCTGGCCGAGGCGCATGCCGCCAGCGCCGCCGAAGCGCTGATCGGGCGGCTCGAGCACACCCTGGCGCTCAGCGCCTAGGGTATGAACGACACTGCGGGTAGGAAGGAAACGCCGTCATGAAACTCACCGCCGAACAGCTCGAGACCTTCGAGCGCGAGGGCTACATCTTCCTGCCGAGCGTCTTCTCGGCCGAAGAGGTCCAGGTGCTGCGCGACGCGGCTCGGGAGATCTTTGCCACCGAGCGCGAGGAGGTCTGGCGCGAGTCCTCCGGGGTCGCCCGCACCGCCTTCGCCGCGCACACCTACAACGAGGCGCATCGCCGCCTGGGCGCGCACCCGCGGCTGGTCGAGCCGGTGATGCAACTGCTCGGCGGCCCGGTCTACATGCACCAGTACAAGATCAACGCGAAGGCCGCTTTCGACGGCGAGGTCTGGCAGTGGCACCAGGACTTCGGCACCTGGCACCGCGACGACGAGATGCCCGAGCCGCGCGCCATGAACATCGCGCTGTTCCTGGACGAGGTGAGCGCCGTCAACGGCCCACTGATGTTCATCCCGCGCAGCCACAAGGAGGGCACCCAGGCCGCCGGCCACGACCTGGAGACCACCTCCTATCCGCTGTGGACGCTGGACCGCGCCACCGTCACCCGCTTGGCCGAGCAGGGCGGCATCGTCGCGCCCACCGGCCCGGCCGGCTCGGTGCTGATGTTCCATTCCAATCTGGTGCACGCCAGCCCGGCCAACATCAGCCCGTGGGACCGCACCATCGTCTATCTCTCGCTCTGTCACGTGGACAACCACATCCGCAAGTTCAGCCGCAAGGAATGGATCGCCCACCGCGACTTCACGCCCATCGAACCGCTCGCCGACGGCTGCCTGAGCGAGCTGGCGGCCACGTACCAGGCGGCGGAGTAGCGGCATGAACCTCGCAGCCCTCGCCGCCGCCCGCGCGAAACCCGTCCGCGTCGGCCTGATCGGCGCCGGCAAGTTCGGCGCCATGTTCCTCAGCCAGGCGCCGACCACCGCCGGGCTGGAGGTCGCCGCCATCGCCGACCTCGACCCGTCGCGCGCCAAGGCGGCCTGCCGGTCGGTCGGCTGGGACGAGGCGCGCATCGGCGCCACGGCCTTCGTCGAGTCCGGGCTGGAGCTGGTCGCCCGCGACGACCTCGAGGTGGTGGTCGACGCCACCGGGCACCCGGCGGCCGGCATCGCCCACGCGCTGGCCGCCGCCGAGCACGGCAAGCACATCGTCATGGTCAACGTAGAGGCCGACGTGCTGGCCGGGCCGCTGCTGGCCGAGGCGCATCGGAAGGCGGGCACCGTCTATTCCATGGCCTACGGCGACCAGCCGGCCCTGACCTGCGAGCTGGTCGACTGGGCGCGGGCCTGCGGCTTCTCGGTCGCCGCCGCCGGCAAGGGCACCAAGTACCTGCCGAGCTACCACGCCGCGACCCCGGACACGGTCTGGCCGCACTATGGCCTGACACCCGAGCAGGCGGCGGCGGCCGGCATGAACCCGCAGATGTTCAACTCCTTCCTCGACGGCACCAAGTCGGCGATCGAGATGGCGGCCATATCCAATGGCACCGGCCTGACCCCGGCGCCCGACGGCCTCGCCTTCCCGCCCTGCGGCGTCGACGACCTGGCCCAGGTCCTGCGCCCGCGCAGCGCCGGCGGCCAGCTCCACCACGCCGGCCAGGTCGAGGTGGTCTCCAGCCTGGAGCGCGACGGCCGCCCGGTGTTCCGCGACCTGCGCTGGGGCGTCTACGTCGTCCTCGAGGCGCCGAACGACTACGCCGCAGCCTGCTTCAAGCAGTACGGCATGAACACGGACGAGTCCGGTCGGTATGCCGCCATGTACAAGCCCTTCCACCTGATCGGGCTGGAGCTCAACGTCTCGATCCTCTCGGCCGCCCTGCGCGGCGAGGCGACGGGCGCGCCGAGCGGCTTCCGCGGCGACGTGGCGGCCACCGCCAAGCGCGCGCTCAAGGCCGGCGAGACGCTGGACGGCGAGGGCGGCCACACGGTCTGGGGCAAGCTGATGCCCGCGGCCGACTCGCTGGCCAAGGGCGCCCTGCCGATCGGCCTTGCCCACGGCGTCCGGCTGACCCGCGACATTCCAGAGGGCGGCACGGTCGGCTGGGCCGACGTCGAGATCGAGGAGACTGGGCAGGCCGTGCAGGTCCGCCGTGAGATGGAGCGTCGCTTCGCGCCGGCAGAGGTCAAGGCGGCGGAGTAGCGCCGCTCAGAGGCGCCGCGGCGGACGGCGCTGCACCGTCTCGATGTCGACATTCCGACTGGCGCCCGGCGGGCGATAGCGGTGCCAGCGCAGGTAGCGCCACGCCTGCCTGTTGCGGGCGATCGTCGGCAGCCGCTGCACGCCGCGGTCGCCGGTACGCTCGGCGACGATCGTCAGGGCCGGATCGATCGCCAGCTTCTCATGGTACTGGTCGAAGACCGCCTTGAAGGTCTCGCCGAACTTGGCGTGCTCGTGCAGCGAGACCAGGTAGATGGCGCGTGCCAGCAGCAGCGCCGCAGCAGCGAGCAGGAGGCTGGCCAGCAGCGAATCCGGCCACAGCCGCACGTCCAGCACGCCCGCAGCCTCCACCCCGCCCAGCACCAGCGCCTGCAGCGCGAGCAGCGGCAGGATGGCGACGACGTAGACCAGGCCGTCGATCGCGGCTTGCTGGGCGTCGATCTCCTCGCGCTGGTTCTGGTCAAGCAGCAGCCACAGCCGCGGCCAGAAGAAGATCGCGTCGAGCCCGTACTTGACCCCCGGGTACTGCTCGTACTCGGCGAGCAGATTGCCGAGGCGTGTGGGCATCTCGGCGGTGCGTGCGCCGCTGCCGGGTCGCAGGGGAAAGCAGGCGACCTCTGTATAGAGCTCCAGATAGCGCCGCCGGTCCCAGCGACCGCGTCGCGCCGGCATACGGCGGATCGCCCGCAGCAGGCCGCGCAGGCGCTTCAGCTCGCGGCCGATACCGGCGCGCCAGCAGCGCCGCGGCCAGCCGCGCCGCCCCTCGAGGACCATGTAGATCGGCATGTCGAGCAGGCCGACCAGCCAGCCGAGGAATATGGCGGCCACCGGCAGCACGGTGGTCAAGGGCCAAGCGAAGCCGAGGGCGCGCAGGGCCAGGTCCAGGCTCGGCGCCAGGCCGGCGGCCAGCACCAGACCCGGCAGGACCAGGCGGAAGATCAAGCGCGTGCCGAAGGTGAAGGGCAGCTTCATGGGAGTCGGCCGGCTCGTGTGATGGCCCCGCGGGCCGACCTTTGCCTAGTCGTCGGGCCCACCGCTGGCACCGTGCGTCCCGCCCCCGAAGGCCGCCTCGCGCTCCTCGAAGGCGTCCGGTCCGGCGCCGGCGCCGCGCCCGCCGCCGACGAGCAGCGCCTTCAGGCCCGCGCCGGGCTTGAACTGCGGCACGGCCTTGGCCTCGACGATGACGACCTGCCCGGTCTGCGGATTGCGCGCCTTGCGCTGCGGGCGCTGCACGGCCTTGAAGGTGCCGAAGCCGGTGAGCTGCACCTGCCCGCCCTTCTTGAGCTGCTCCGCGATGGCAGCGGTCATCGCCTCCATCGTCTCCGCCACCACCTTCTGGGACAGGCCGCTGCGCGCCGCCGTCTGAGCAATCAACTCGCGCTTCTTCATCTCCGCCGCTCCATTTCGTCGGGAAATGCGAGCCCCGCAAAAACAACCCCTGCGACAAGTCTGTCACATCCCGCGCGTGTCGGCGAGAGGTCCGGGCCGGGCCCGTGGCGCGGCCCTATGAGCGAGGCTGGACCGGAATGTTGTCGATCAGGCGGGTGGTGCCGAGCCAGGCGGCGGCGAACAGGCGGGCCGGGCGGTCGACGCGCGCCAGCGGCGCCAGGTCGTCGGCGGCGTGCAGGGCGAGATAGTCGATCTTGGTGAAGCCGGCCGTGCCCAGGCGCATCTGTCCCTCGGGGATCAGCAGCGAGGCCGGAGTCTCGCCGTCCGCCAGCTCGGCGGCGATCTCCTGCATCACCCGGTGCAGCAGCGGCGCGACGGCACGCTGCTCGGGCGTCAGATGCACGTTGCGGCTGGACAAGGCCAGGCCATCCGCCTCGCGCACGGTCGGCACCGGCACGATCTCGACCGGGATGTCGAGATCGCGTGCCATGCGCTTGACCACGGTGAGCTGCTGGAAATCCTTCTCGCCGAAGTAGGCGCGGTCCGGCAGCGCCTGCAGCAGCAGCTTGCACACCACCGTCGTCACGCCGGTGAAGTGGCCGGGGCGGTGGACGCCGTCCAGCACGTCGGACACGCCGGTGACGGCGACGCTGGAGCTGAAGCCGGCCGGGTACATCTCCTCGACGTCCGGCGCGAACAGCAGGTTGCAGGCGTTCTCCGCCAGCAGACGCGCGTCGCGCGCCTCGCCGCGCGGGTACTTCTTGAGGTCTTCCTGGCGGTCGAACTGCTTGGGGTTGACGAAGATCGTCGCCACGCTGCGCGCGCACTCGCGCACCGAGCGCTCGACCAGCGCCAGATGGCCGGCGTGCAGCGCCCCCATGGTGGGGACCAGCCCGATGGTCTCGCCGGCGCGCCGCCACGGCTGAGTCGCCTGCCGCAGCGCGGAGACCGTGCGGACGATCGGCAGGGCCGCCGCAGTCATTTCCGGGTCGCGCGGTAGAGCTGCTCCGGCCCGGGGAAGCGGCGGGTCCGCACCTCCTCGGCGAAGCGGGCCGCGGCCTCCTCGACCTGCGTGCCGAGATCGGCGTAGCGCTTGACGAAGCGCGGCACCCGCGGACCGGAAAGGCCGAGCATATCCTCCGTGACCAGAACCTGCCCGTCGCACTCGGCCGCCGCGCCGATGCCGATGGTCGGCACGGGCACCGCAGCCGTTGCCGCCTGTGCCACCGATTCCAGCGTGCCCTCGACGACGATGCAGAAGGCGCCGGCCTCGGCAACGGCACGAGCGTCGGCCACCACCTTCTCGGCCTCGGCACTGTCCCGCCCGCGCGCGCGGAAGCCGCCGAGGGCATTCACCGCCTGCGGCGTCAGGCCGACATGGCCGACCACCGGCACGCCGCGGGCGGACAGGAAGGCGACGGTCTCCGCCATCTCCTGGCCGCCCTCCAGCTTGACCGCCGCCGCGCCGGTCTCGGCCAACACCCGCGCCGCGGTGCGGAAGGCCTGCTGCGGGCTTTCCTGGTAGCTGCCGAAGGGCAGGTCGACAATGACGCAGGCGAACTCGGCCGCCGTGGCGACCGCGCGGCCATGGTGGATGATGGTGTCGAGCCCGACCGCCAAGGTCGACGGCAGGCCGTAGACGACCATGCCCATGGAATCGCCGACCAGCAGCATGTCGGCGTGCGGGTCGAGCAGCCGGGCCATCGGCGCGCTGTAGGCGGTCAGGCAGACCAACGGCGTCGCGCCCTTGCGCGCCGCGATGTCGGGCGGCGTCAGGCGGCGGCGCCTAGGCGTCTCCGCGGACGGTGGGCGATTCGGGACGGTCGACACGCGGTCCTCTTCGGCTCGGACGCTGCAGCGAGGAAACCAGTTTGCAGCGCAGCAATAGCGCGCCCGAGCCCTGTCTGGCAAATGGCTGGCGGGCGCAGCGCCCGTGCAGCGCTTGCAGGGCGCGCAGAGCACGCGGCCCCGCACGCGGCCCCGCGCGCGGCAAGTCGACGCTCGAAAAGCGCAAGAAAGCTGGAAAGCAGGCCGGCGGCGGCGGTCAGGCGCCTTCGGCGATGTCCCGCAGCGCCTGCAGGTCGACCAGCTCGACCTTGTTCGCCGGCTGCAGGCTGATCAGGTGGCTGGTCTTGAGCTGGGTGAAGGTGCGGCTGACCGTCTCGGTCGTCAGGCCCAGGTAGTCGCCGATGTCGGTGCGGCTCATCGGCACCGCGATCGGATTCGGGTTCTGGCCGCGCGCCTCTGCCCGCTTCGAGAGGTGCAGCAGGAAGCTGGCGATCTTCTCCTTCGCCGTCTTGCGGCCGAGCAGCAGCATCTGCTCCTGCGCAGCGGCCAGTTCGTGGCTGGCCATCCCGAGCAGCCGGCGCTCCATCTTGGGGAAGCGCTCCAGGAGCTGCTCCAGCTTCTTGCGCGGGAAGCGGCAGACCGCCGAGTGGGTGATCGCCTCGGCGCTGTAGGCATACATGTCGTTATGGGCCAAGCCCATGAAATCGCCGGAGAAGAGGAAGCCGATGACCTGCCGTCGGCCGTCCGGCATCAGCTTGTAGACCTTCACCGCGCCGGCGGTGACGCTGTAGACGCTGTCCGCCGGTTCGCCTTCGTCGAACAGCGGGTCGCCGGGGTGCAGTTCGATGGTGCTGACGATCTTCGAGACGTGGCCGAGCTCGTCCTCGGCCATCGGCGCGCAGAAGGTCAGGTGGCGTACCGAGCAGGCGCCACAGGGCGAGGGGCCGGGCTCGCGTTCGACAGACTCGTTCGAAACGGCTGGCCCAAGTTCGCGAATGCGATTGATGTCGAAAGGGGACATTTGCGTGCGCTGCGTCCGTCAGTCCCGCGAAGTGTCCAGTCAATTTGACGCATCGCGCCGGACAATTCAACCGCACCTGTTGTGTGCCTACGGCCGAGAATCGCCAGCGGCACTGGAGAAGACCGTTTAAGGTATTGTTTAAAATAAGAAAATTCTTCTCGTCGGGATGGCGTGGACGTGTTGACGCAGATCAAGGCGGCGTCGCGCGCGCACCCTCCAGGATGAAAGCCAATGCGCTGTGTTCCGTTACCGCCGGCCTCGGCTCCGAAAACCGGCCGCCGCCGGCCGGTCCAGAGAGTCCGCCGCCCGTGAGAGAAATCCAGATCAAGTCCCTGAAGCCCGATCGCATCGACCAGGCGTTCCCCTTGATCCAGGCGATCGCACCCGCGGTCGGGCTGGAGGAGTGGCGCGCCTTCGCCGCGGCGTTGCTGCCCAGGCCCGGCGAGGCCGGCCCGCCGCGCGGCGGCATCCTGATCGCCGAGGACGAGCGGGGCTACATGGCCGGACTGGTCGCCTACCGCATCCAGCACGAACTGGTCAGCGGCCCGGTCCTGGTGGCCGAGCATTTCATCGCCTTCGACTTCTTCGAGCGCGACCGCATCGCCGATGCGCTGGCCCGGGCGCTCGAAGGGCTCGCCGCCGGCCACCGCTGCGCCGCGATCCAGACGGTGCTGCCGGAGGGCGCGGAACGCTCGCGCCGGCAGTGGCTGGTCGACATGCTGCAGCTCCGCGGCCACCAGCCGCACTGCTTCAGCCTGCGCAAGGCGCTGCACGTGAAGCCGGTGGCGAAATCGATGGCTGTTCCACAGCCCACCTGATCGCTAGACTGCGGCCATCGTGCCGTTCCTGAGTGCCATCGCCTTGCGCCGCCGTACGCCGACCGCCCTGGTCGGCTTGCTGCTGGTCGCACTGCTTCCATTCGCGCCGTTGGCGGCGGAGGAGCAGGCGCCGGCGCGCGCCATGGTGGCCGCCGCCAATCCGCACGCCGCGCGCGCCGGCGCGGCCATGCTGGAGGCCGGCGGCAGCGCCGTCGACGCCGCCATCGCCGCCCAGCTCGTGCTCGGCCTGGTCGAACCGCAGTCGTCCGGCATCGGCGGCGGCGCCTTCCTGCTGCACCACGACCCGGCGAGCGGCGAGACCGTGGCCTACGACGGCCGCGAGACGGCGCCGCTGGCGGCCACGCCGGACCAGTTCCTGAGCGAGAGCGGGGCGCCGATGGGGTTCTGGGACGCGGTTCCCGGCGGCCTGTCGGTCGGCGTGCCGGGCGTGCTGCGCATGCTGCAGATGGCGCACGCCGCGCACGGCCAGCTCGCCTGGGCGCGCCTGTTCGAGCCGGCGATCGAGCTGGCGGAGACCGGCTTCGCCGTCTCGCCCCGCCTGCACGAACTGATCGTGCGCGACGAACTGCTGCCCAAGCTGCCGGCGGCAGCGGCCTATTTCTACACGTCGGCCGGCAACCCCCTGCCCACCGGCACGATCCTGCGCAACCCGGCCTATGCCGAGACGCTGCGCAAGATCGCCGCGGAGGGCGCCGACGCCTTCTACGAAGGCGAGATCGCGGCCTCCATTGTCGCCGCCGTGCGCAACGCCGCGATCAATCCCGGCCGGATGACCGAGGCCGACCTGGCGGCCTACCGCCCCGTCGCCCGCGAGCCCGTCTGTGCCCCCTACCGCGCGTGGGAGGTCTGCGGCATGCCGCCGCCTACGTCCGGCGGCGTGGCGGTGCTGCAGATGCTGCGCCTGCTGGAGCCGCACGACCTGGGCGCCGCTGGGCCGAACGACCCGCGCACGCTGCACCTGCTGGCGGAGGCCGGCAGACTGGCCTTTGCCGACCGCAACGCCTTCCTGGCCGACCCCGACTTCGTCGAGGTTCCGGTCGAGGCCCTGCTCCACCCCGACTACCTGGCGGCCCGCGCCGCGCTGATCGATCCCGAGTCGGCGATGGCCGAGGCCGTGCCGGGCCTGGAGCGGCGCAACGGCGCCTGGGTGCAGGTCGAGCCGCCGTCCACCAGCCATCTGGCGGTCGTCGACGCCGAGGGCCGCGCCGTGTCGATGACCAGCTCCATCGAGAACGCCTTCGGTTCGCGCCTGATGGTGCGCGGCTTCCTGTTGAACAATCAGCTCACCGACTTCTCCTTCCGGCCGGAGGTCGAGGGCGCGGCGGTGGCCAACCGGGTCGAACCGGGCAAGCGGCCGCGCAGCTCCATGTCGCCGACGCTGGTCTTCGACGACGACGGTCTGCATCTGGCGCTCGGCTCGCCTGGCGGCAGCCGCATCATCGGCTACGTGGTGCGCGCGCTGACCGGCGTGCTCGACCACGGCCTCGGCGTGCAGGCCGCCGTCGCGCTGCCGCACGCGGTCAACCGCAACGGCGCCACCGACCTGGAGGATGGCACCGCCGCCGCCGACGCAGCGCCGGCCCTTGAGGCGATGGGCCACACCGTCCGGGTGCGGCGGCTGACCAGCGGTCTGCATGGGATTCTCGTCGGTCCCGAAGGGCATCTGACCGGCGGCGCCGACCCGCGCCGAGAGGGCGTCGCCCTGCCCGCCGCAGCGGCGCAATGAGCCATGCCAGCGGCGCACCGGTCGCGGCCGGCGCGGCCAGTCCGGAGGCACGGCCGGCCGTCCGCCTGAAGCCCAAGGCGGAGCGGCGCCTGCTGGCCGGCCACCCCTGGGTCTACTCGAACGAGATCGAGATGACCGCCGAGACCAAGGGGCTCGCGCTCGGCGGCTTCGTGCGCCTAGAGGCGCACGACGGGCAGCCGCTGGGCACCGCCAGCTTCAACCGTCACACCCTGATCGCGGCGCGCCTGTTCAGCCGCGACCCGGAGGCGGAGATCGGCGCCGACTTCCTGCGCGGCCGCCTGGCGCGTGCGCTCGAGGTGCGCCGACGGCTGATCGACACGCCGCACTACCGCCTGTGCCACGCCGAGGCCGACGGACTGCCCGGGCTGGTCGCCGACCGCTTCGGCGATCTTCTGGTGCTGCAGCTCAACAGCGCCGGCATGCAGGCCCTGGAAGCCCCGCTGTTGGCGGCGCTCGACGCATTGCTGGCGCCGGCGGCGGTGGTGCTGCGCAACGACACGCCGGCGCGCGGCCTGGAGGGGCTGGAACGCGAGGTGCGCACCGTGCGCGGTGCGCCGGAGGGCCAGGTGGAGCTGAGGGAGTACGGTGCGCGCTTCCTCGCCGATCCGCTGCGCGGTCAGAAGACCGGCTGGTTCTACGACCAGCGCGACAACCGCCGCTGGGTGGCCCAGCTCGCCGAGGGCGCGCGGGTGCTCGACGCCTACTGCTACACCGGCGGCTTCGCGATCCAGGCGGCGCTGGCCGGCGCCGAGCGGGTGACCGCCCTCGACCGCTCCGAGCCGGCGCTGGCGCTGGTGCAGCAGGCGGCCGAGCTGAACGGGGTCGCCGACCGTCTGGAGGTCCGGCGCAACGACGTGTTCCGCGAGCTGGAGGCTATGTCCGCCGCAGGCGCTCGCTTCGAGCTGGTGATCTGCGACCCGCCGGCCTTCGCCAAGTCCCGGAAAGAGGTGCCACCGGCGCTGCGTGGCTACCGCAAGCTGGCGCGCCTGGCCGCCGGGCTGGTCGCGCCGGGCGGCTACCTGGCGCTCTGCTCCTGCTCCCACCACGTCGGGCCGGACGCCTTCGCCGAGCAGTGCGCGCGAGGCCTGAACGACGCCGAACGGTCGGCGCGGATCCTGCGCCGCGCCGGCGCCGCGCCGGACCATCCGGTGCACCCGCTGCTGCCGGAGAGCGACTACCTGAAGTGCCTGGTCTACGCGCTCGACTGACCGCATCGGACAACAGGGCTGGCCAAGATGATCGATCACGTCTCCATCCCGGTGCGCGACCTTACTGCCAGCACCGCCTTCTTCCGCCGCGTGCTGGCGCCGTTGGGATACGCGCTGCTGGTCGAGCGTCCGCACACCGTGGGCTTCGGCAAGCGCTATCCGGAGGTCTGGCTCAACGCGCGGCCCGAGATGCCGGCCGTGCCTCACAACAGCGGCCATCACGTCTGTCTGCGGGCCGCGTCGCGCGGGGCGGTCGAGGCTTTCCACGCCGAGGCGCTGGCCGGTGGCGGGACAGATGCCGGCGCGCCCGGCGAGCGGCAGGCGGCCATGACGACCTACTTCGGCGCCTTCGTCTACGACCCGGACGGCAACAAGCTCGAGGCCGTCACCTTCCTGCCGCAGCCGCAAGAGGCCGACCGACCGGCGGGTGCCTGAGCCAGCCGCTCAGCGTGGGAAGCGGGCGCGTTCGGCCTCGGAATCGCAGAAGCCCAGCTTGACCTGCAGGACGGTCACGGCCACACCGATCGGCGCGGAGACGCAGGCACCCTGGACGTTGCGCATGCGCCGTCCCGCGCGCTCAGTGGTCCGCCTGGCGCTCTCGATCCGCCTCGTCGTAGCTGCGCTTGATCAGCCAGAAGATGAAGAGCACGCAGAACAGCGCGAAGATCAGGCCGGCCTGATAGAGGCCGTCGTGGCTGCCGGCGGCGAGGAACAGCCCGACCAGCCCCAGCAGGCCGACCAGCGCGCCGATCACGAAGCGCAGTATCATGGCGTAGACTCCCCGATCCGAAGCGCCGGGCCGCACCGAGCGCGACGCCAACCATCGATGACGCAGGCGGCGATCCGCCGCGTTGACCCACATCAAGCCGCCTGGACGCCCGGTTTCAGGCGGCGTCGCGGCGCGTGCGGCCGGCACGCATCCCGCGCCTGCGGCTCTTCGGTTGGCGCAGCGGCAGCAGGATGCGAAAGCGCGTACCCTGGGCGTCGCTGCCGGCGAGCTGCACGTCGCCGCCGTGCGCGCGCAGCAGCTCCTTGGCGATCGCCAGGCCCAGGCCGCTGCCATCCTTGCGGGTCGAGCTGGCGAAGGGCTGGAACAGCCGTTCGCGGGCGCGCGGGCTGAGGCCAGGGCCGTTGTCCGCCACCTCGATCTCCAGGCCGCCGTCCAGACGGCGGGCGGCGACCGTCACCGTGCCGGCGCCGGCCTGGAAGGCGTTGCGCGCGAGGTTTTCGAAGGCGCGGTAGAGCTGGTCGCGATCCGCCTCGACCGTCAGCCCGGCGGGCACGCGGTTGTCCAGGGTCCGGTGATCGCGATCCTCTGCGACGCAGGCCGCCCCCACGCCGTCCAGCAGGTCGCGCATCTCGACCTGGCTGAGGTCGAGCGAGGCGGGGCCCTCGCGGGTGAAATCGAGGGTGCGGGTACACAGCGCCACGGCGCGGTCGATGGCGGCGAACAGGCTAGGCGCGACGCGCTTGACCTCGGGATCCTCGGACAGGGACAGGCGGTCGGAGAGGAGCTGCGCCGTCGAGAGCATGTTGCGCAGGTCGTGGTTGATCTTAGTCACCGCGATCCCGAGCGCGGCCAGCCGGGTCTTCTGGTGCAGCGAGGCGCGCAGCGCCGTCTGCATGTCGTGCAGCTCCTGCTCGGCAACGCCGACTTCGTCGCGCCGGCCCGAGGGCACGACGATGCGCGCGGCATCCTCCGGGTCGTCGCGAAACACGATCATGTTCTCGGTCAGCCGGCGCATCGGCAGCACGATGACGCGGATCAGCGTGAGGTAGACGAGGCCGGCGGTGAAGGCCGAGATGATCAGGCTGAGCAGCAGGATGCGCCAGCCGAAGCTGCGCAGGGCGTCCTGCAGCGGCGCCTCGTCCATCACCAGCTCGACGACCGTGCCAGGTTCCTTCGGCGAGCTGCCGACCACGCGCATGACGCGGTTGTCCTTGGGAAAAAGGCAGGCGACGGCGTCGCGGATCAGCGTCAGGAAGCCGGCCTCGCGCAGATCGAAGCTGGCATCGACACCGCCCGGCGGCTCCTCGATCATCAGCATCAGCTTGCCGGGCCGGTCCGGCTTGGTCAGCGCCACCGAGTAGGCGCCGACGTGCTCCAGGATCTCGCGCTCGACCGCGGGGTCGATCATCTCCGCCGGGCTGGCCTCTAGCGCGAGGATCCCCAGGTGGCCGGTGGCCAGCTTCTGCTCCAGGTAGGTCAGGCGGTAGCGGCCGACCGAGGGCGCGAAGATCAGCACCTCGGCGATCATCACGAAGACGACGGTCAACACCAGAAGCCGCGCGGAGAGGCTGCGCGCGGGCGGCGGCAGGGACGGTCGGTAGCGACTCATGCGCGCGTTATAGCAGGTCGGACCGCGTCTGAGGCAGGCATGGTGCCGCGCAATTCAAACGGCTGCCCCGGGCGCGGGGGACGACCGAAGGGTCGGCCCGAGGCCCAGTCGGCAGCCGGTCGGGCGCCGCCGAAGACGGCGCCGAAGCAAGGAGCGCCGTCAGTTGGTCTTGGCGGCGCAGGGATTGCAGGGGTTGCACGGGTTGCAGGGGTTCGCCGCCGCACAAGGGTTGCAGGGATTGCAGGGGTTCGCCGCAGCGCAGGGGTTGCAGGGATTGCACCCGGTCTTGGCGGCGCAGGGGTTGCAGGGATTGCAGGCCGCGCAGCTTGCGAGCTGCACCGCGCCCGGCGCATCGGCCGGCTGCGCGGCGGCGGCCGGCATGCCGGCGGCTCCGGCCGCCAAGCCGAGCACCGACAGCGCCACGGCCGAGTTCTTCATCGCGCTCTTGCGTTTCATGGATCGCGTCTCCCAGGTCCGGTTCTTCGTCTCGTGGACCGCCGGCCGGTCGCCGTACGGCCTGCGGACAGGATGGAACCCGGCACCGCGACACACGAATCACGTTGGCGCACGCGCGATCACCATGACGTGAAAGCCGCGCGAGCGCCTCAGGGAAGCTTCAGCAGCAGGCGCACCAGCTTCTGCGTGCGCTCGCCGAACAGCTTGGGGGCATAGAAGCTGCCGGCCGCCCGCTTGGAGAGCTCGCCGAAGGTGGGGTAGGGCGCGATGAAGGTGGCCAACGCCGAGATCTTCAGGTTCTGGGCGATCGCCAGGATCCAGGGCTGGATCAGCTCGCCGGCGTGCGGCCCGACGATCGAGGCGCCCAGGATGCGGCCCTTGGGCGTGACCACCGCCTTGCACACGCCCTCTGTCGCCCGCTCGGTCTGGGCACGGTCGTTCTCGTGCAGATCCCAGCGCAGGATGTTGACGTCGTAGCCGGCGGCGCGCGCCATCGCCTCGGTCAGGCCGACGTGCGCCAGCTCCGGCTCGGTGTAGGTCACCCAGGGCACCGCCTTGGTCTCGACCTTGGCCGGCAGGCGGAACAGGGCGTTCTTGACGATGACCGAGGCGTGGTGGCCGGCCATGTGGGTGAACTGCGGACCGCCGGCCACGTCTCCGGCGGCGTAGATCCGCCGGTTGCTGCTGCGCAGCCGCGCGTCGGTCTCGATGCCCCTGCGGCTGTAGGCGACGCCGGCCGCCTCCAGGTTGAGGCCCTCCACCATCGGCTGGCGCCCGGCGGCGAGCAGCAGGTGCGAGCCCTCCAGGCGCCGCCCCGCCCCCTCCGCCTCCAGGCGCACGGCGACGCCGTTGCCGGCCGGCTCGACCGCGGCGACCTTGGCCTGTTCGTGCAGCGCGATGCCCTCGTCCAGCAGGCGCTGGCGCACCAGCGCTACCAGCTCGGGATCGTCCTTCGGCAGGATGCCGCCCATCTCGACCAGAGAGACCTGGGCGCCGAGACGCCGGAAGGCCTGGCCCAGCTCGCAGCCGATCGGCCCGCCGCCAACGACGATCAGGTGCTCCGGCCGCTCGGTCAGGGAGAAGACGGTCTCGTTGGTCAGGTAAGACACGGCCTCGAGGCCGGGAATCGGCGGCACCATCGGGCGCGAGCCGGTGGCCACCACGAAGCGCTTGGCGCGGATGCGCGCACCGTTCGCGACCAGGGTGCGCGCGTCCTCGAATTGGGCGGCGGCCTGGATCACGTCGACGCCCAGCCCGGTGAAGCGCTCGACGCTGTCGTTCGGGGCGATCGCGGCGATGACCTCCTGGACGTGACGGTGCACTCCGGCGAAGTCGACCTCCGGCGCCGCGGCGGCGACGCCGAAGCCGGCGGCCTCGCGCCAGGCGGTCGCGGCCTTGCCGGCGGCGAGGAGCGCCTTGGAGGGCACACAGCCGTAGTTCAGGCAGTCGCCGCCCATCTTCCCCTTTTCGATCAGCACGGTCTGCGCGCCCATCTGGCTGGCGCCGGCGGCGACCGAGAGGCCGGCCGAGCCCGCCCCGATGATGCAGAGATCGGGTTCCAAGGTCTGCATGGCGAATGTCCTCAGATGGGCGCCGGGTCCGGTCGCGCGTCCGTTGGTGGATCCGGGGCGGTCGGCTCAGGCCCGGCGTGCGGCGCGGCGGGCGCGCCACTTCTTGTAGCCGACGGGCAGCAGGGCGAGTACGGCGAGGCCGAGGATCGGCGTCAGGATCTCGATGCTGAAGATGATCGAGAGATCGGGCGTCTGTCCCTGGTCGAGCAGCGCGCCGACCCCGTTGCCCAGGCTGGCGTAGACGAAGGTGCCGGGGACGATGCCGAGCAGCGTGCCGATCACGTAGGTGCGCAGGGGCACGCCCAGGAAGGCCGGCACCAGGTTGACCAGCCAGAAGGGAAAGATCGGGATCAGGCGCAGGACCAGAAGATAGCTGAGGGCGTCCTCGCGAAACCCTTCCTCCATGCGCTGCAGGCTGCCGCCGACCCGGCGGCGCAAGGTATCGCCGAGGGCGGTGCGCGCCGCCAGGAACACGGCCACAGCGCCCAGGGTGGCGCCCAGCACGGTGTAGCCGGTCGCCATCCAGGTGCCGAAGAGGAAGCCGCCGACCACGGTGAGGATCGAGCCGCCCGGGATCGAGAAGGCGGTGACCAGCACATAGGCCAGGACGTAGGCGGCGATGGTGCGCAGACGGTAATCCTCGACCTGTCCGAGCAGCCAGTCGCGGTTCGTCGCCAGGGTTTCGAAGCTCAGGTACTGCGGCACGTCTAGGGCGAACCAGGCGGTCGCGCCGGCGGCGACCAGCAGGCCGAGCGGCAGCCAGCGCAGCCAGGCCGGCCGCTTAGACGCCGAAGTTGCCGGCCGCTCGCGCTCGCCGCCGCTGCCGTCCTGCATCGCCCCCTCGTCGTCCGTCTCGCCATCGAAGGCGCTCGCGCGCAGTCCCGTACGTGCCATGGCGGCTGTCCACTCCGGTCGATCGTGCTGGTCGGGACGCGGTCCGTCCCGACGCCCCCCATGTAGAATCGCCGCGCTTCACCGGCGAATCACCGATCGGTGATGCCTGTGGCCGCCATCACACGGGAAAAATCGCACGTTTCTCCGGATCCGCCTATGGGCCCACCTGGCTCCAGGGCCGCCCGGCGGTCGTTGACTTTGCCCTACCCCGCTTCTATACACCCCCAGCAATTCCGCAGATCTGCTCGACATGGAGAGTTTACGGTGAAGCGCACGTATCAGCCGAGCGTGCTGGTCCGCAAGCGTCGCCACGGCTTCCGCGCCCGCATGGCGACGAAGAACGGCCGCAAGGTTCTGGCCCGCCGCCGCGCCAAGGGGCGCAAGGTCCTTTCGGCCTAGGACGTCCGGCGATGACGCGGCGGACGCAGGACGGCGCCCGACCGCGGCTGGCGCGCCTCAAGCGCCGCAGCGAATTCCTGCGCGCCGCCAAACGGGGGCGCAAATGGGCGACCCCGGGACTGGTGCTGCAGGCCTATACCCGAGAGGAATCCGACAGGGACGGTGCCGAGACCTCGGCGCCGCGCGTCGGCTTTACCGCTAGCCGCAAGGTCGGCAACGCCGTGTTGCGCAACCGCGCCCGGCGTCGCCTGCGGGCGGTCGCCGACCGGGTTCTGCCGCAGGCCGCCAAGCCGGGCACGGACTATGTGTTGATCGCCCGGGCAGAGACCGTCTCGCGCCCCTATATGGAGCTGGTGGGCGACCTGGAGGCGGCGCTGCGGCACGTGGGCGAGCGGCGAGCGCGTGCGTCCGGTCGGAGCCGAGCGCGCGAGGCGCACAGGCGCCCCGAGGCTGGGCGTGCACGAACGGGGAGCGAGAGGACCAGGCCATGAGCGGCGGGACGGCACGGCAAGCGCACACCACGGCGCAGGCCCCGGCGCACAGCGGTCTGCGCGGCGCCGGCCAGCCGCTTGGCAGGGTTCTCGTCTGGGCGCTCAGCGCACCGATCGTGCTCTACCGCCTGCTGATTTCGCCGCTGCTCGGGCCGCGCTGCCGCTTCGCGCCGAGCTGCTCCGAATACGCCCTCGAGGCGCTGCAGCTCCACGGCCCCATGAAGGGGCTCTGGCTGGCGGCGCGACGCCTCGCCCGCTGTCATCCCTGGGGCGGCCATGGCTACGATCCCGTCCCCGGATCCGACCCATCGGCCGATCCGCCCAGCCCGAGCGACATCTCTTGCGGCCATACCGTCCACGGGAGCCGATAAAGCCGTCATGGACCAGAAAAACCTGATCCTCGCCGTCGTCCTGTCGATCGGCATCCTGCTGCTCTGGGAGGTCTTCATTGGCGGACCGCAGCGCGAGGCGCTGCAGCAGCAGCAGGCCCAGCAGCAGGCGGAACAGGTCGGACAGAACGAGATCCCGCCGAGCCTGGACGGCCAGGCGGCACCGGACACGGCCGGCGGCCAGGGCGGACTGAGCCGGACGGCGGCGATCGAGCAGGCGCCGCGGGTGGCGATCGACACGCCGACACTGCGCGGCTCGATCAACCTGCGCGGCGCGCGCATCGACGACCTGATCCTGAAGAACTACCGCGAGACCATCGAGGACGACAGCCCGAACATCGAGCTGCTGCAGCCGGTGGGCACCGCCCGCCCCTACTTCGTACGCTTCGACTGGACCGCGGTCGGCGACGTGGCGACCCCGGGCCCCGATGCGGTCTGGGAGGCCGGCGGCCAGACGCTGACACCGGAGCGACCGGTGACGCTGAGTTGGTCGAACGGCGCCGGCCTGACCTTCGAGCAGGTCATCGAGGTCGACGAAGACTACCTCTTCACGGTGACCCAGCGGGTCACCAACGCCAGCGGCGAGACCGTCTCGCTCGCCCCCTACGGCGCCATCTCGCGCACCGGCACGCCGCAGATCCTGGACTTCTTCATCCTGCACGAGGGCCTGATCGGCGTGCTGGCCGAGGAGCTGCGCGAGATCTCCTACGACGAGATCCAGGAGGACCGGCGGATCGACGCCACCTCCACCGGCGGCTGGCTGGGCATCACCGACAAGTACTGGATGAGCACCCTGGTGCCCAACCAAGATGAAGAGGTGCAGGCGCGCTTCCTCTATTCGGAGGAGGCGGGCATGCCGAAGTACCAGACCGATTTCCTCTACCAACCGAAGGCGGTGGCGCCGGGCGCGACCGGGGAGATCGTCTCGCGCGCCTTCCTGGGCGCCAAGCAGGCCACGCTGCTGGACCGCTACGAGGTGGAGTACGGCATCGAGCGCTTCGACCTCGCCGTCGATTTCGGGTGGTTCTACTTCCTCACCAAGCCGATCTTCCTGGCGCTGCACTGGTTGCACGGGGTGATCGGCAACTTCGGCGTGGCGATCCTGATCCTGACCGTCGGCATCAAGCTCGTCTTCTTCCCGCTCGCTAACAAGAGCTATCTGGCGATGGCGAAGATGCGCAAGGTCCAGCCGCAGATGCTGGAGTTGCGCGAGAAGTACGGCGACGACAAGCAGCGCCTGAACCAGGAGATGATGGCGCTCTACAAGAAGGAGGGCGCCAACCCGCTGGCCGGCTGCCTGCCGATCCTGATCCAGATCCCGGTGTTCTTTGCGCTCTACAAGGTGCTGTTCGTCACCATCGAGATGCGCCACGCCCCCTTCTTCGGCTGGATCCAGGACCTCTCGGCGCCCGACCCGACTTCGGTGCTGAACCTCTTCGGGCTGCTGCCCTGGGGCGTACCGGACCTGGGCCTGCTGAACATCTTGAACCTCGGCATCTGGCCGCTGCTGATGGGCGCGTCGATGTACATCCAGCAGAAGCTGAACCCACAGCCCGCCGACCCGCTGCAGGCCAAGATCTTCCTGGCCATGCCCTTCGTCTTCACCTTCCTGCTGTCGACCTTCCCGGCCGGGCTGGTGATCTACTGGACCTGGAACAACACCCTGTCGGTGCTGCAGCAGGCGGTGATCATGCAGCGCGCCGGCGTGCCCTTCGGCAACAAGGGGCGCGACGTGCTGCCCAAGCACCTGCGCGAGCAGCAGGAAAAGGAGCGCAAGGCCAAGGCCGAAAAGGAGGCCCAGGAAAAGGCCGCCGCCGAGGCCAAGGCCGCCGAGGCGACGGCCGAGGGGTCGACCGACGAGACCGCCGCGCCCGCCCCGGCGCCGGCCCCCGCCGCGGCCAGCAACCCCGGCCCCAGCAAGCGCCAGCGCAAGCGCGCCCAGGCCGGCCAGAAGGCGGCGGGCCAGAAGGGTGGTGGGCGCAAACGCAGATCTTAGGGGGGGCGGACCTCAATCCGGTGAACGCCGCGCCCGAACCCGACATCCCCGAGCTGGAGGCCGGCCGCCGACTGTTCGCCGGAGCCTGCACCTTCCTGCTCTCGGTGGCCGAGATGGCACAGCTTCCGCCAAGCGAGCTGCCGGAGGTCGCCTTCGCCGGGCGCTCCAACGTCGGCAAGTCCTCGCTGGTCAACGCGCTGACCGGCCGCAAGACCCTGGCGCGCACCTCGAACACGCCGGGGCGCACGCAGCAGCTCAACTTCTTCGATCTCGCCGGCCGGCTGATGCTGGTCGACCTGCCCGGCTACGGCTACGCCCAGGCCGGCAAGGGCGAGGTCAAGCGCTGGACCGCGCTGACCCGCGCCTACCTGCGCGGCCGCGCCCAACTCCGCCGCGTCCTGCTGCTGATCGACGCGCGGCACGGCCCGAAGCCGAACGACCGCGAGGTGATGGACGAGCTCGACAAGGCCGCTGTGATCTACCAGGTCGTGCTGACCAAGGCCGACAAGATCAAACCCGCCGAGCTGAAGCGTCTGGTGGCGGAGACCGAGCGCGAGCTGGCGAGCCATGTGGCGGCGCACCCGCGCCTGGCCGTCAGCTCGGCCGTCAAGGGCACCGGCATCGCCGAGCTGCGCGCCGAGCTGGCCGAACTGGCGCTCGCCGCGCCGCTTGGCTAGATTGCGCGCGCCATGACCCAGCCCCCGAAGAACATCGCCGAGACCAAGCACTGGCTGCGCACCGCGCGCACCCTGACCGAAGCGCTGCCCTTCATGCGGCGCTACGCCGGGAAGACTTTCGTCATCAAGTACGGCGGCCACGCCATGGGCGACGCCGAGCTGGCCAACATCTTCGCGCGCGACGTCGTGCTGATGAAGCAGGTCGGCATCAACCCGATCGTCGTGCACGGCGGCGGGCCGCAGATCGGCAAGATGCTGGAGCGCCTGAAGGTCGAGACCGAGTTCGTCGACGGCCTGCGGGTAACCAGCGCCGAGACGGTCGACGTGGTCGAGATGGTGCTGGCCGGCAGCATCAACAAATCCATCGTCGCCGCCGTCAACCGGGCCGGCGGCACGGCCATCGGGCTGTCCGGCAAGGACGGCAACCTGATCCAGGCGCGCAAGCTGCGCCGCACCAAGCGCGACCCCGAGAGCAACATCGAGAAGATCCTCGACCTCGGCTTCGTCGGCGAGCCGACGCGGGTCAACCCCCAGGTGCTGGCGGCGCTCGAGCAGTCGGGCATGATCCCGGTGATCGCGCCGATCGGCGTCGGCGGCGAGGGGGAGACCTACAACATCAACGCCGACACCGTGGCCGGGGCGGTGGCCGCCGCCGTCGGCGCCGCCCGCCTGCTGCTGCTGACCGACGTGATCGGCGTGCTCGACAAGCAGGGGACGCTCATTCCCGACGTGACGGTCGCCGACGTCGCGCGCCTGCAGGACGACGGCACCATCTCCGGCGGCATGATCCCCAAGCTGCAGACCTGCGTGGATGCGGTGCAGGGCGGTGTCGAGGCCTCGGTCATCCTCGACGGCCGCGTGCCCCACGCCCTGCTGCTGGAGATTTTCACCGACAAGGGCCTGGGCACCCTGGTCCGGCGCTGAGGGTTGCCAAGAACCGGCCTCGAATCGCGCCACGCCCCTGCGATGCGCCGCTTCGCGGTCACGCAAGTTGCGAATAGATCATTGAATTGCATCATGTTTCGACTGAGCGCACAGGCGTCGGTCGGAGATCGGACGACACGACGTGGACACCGGCCTGCCGGTCTTCGCGGCGGCCGGACTGGAGTTCTCGCGCCTGTCCGACCTGGAGGTGAAGGCGGTGCGGGAAGATGCCGGCGCCGCCCTGGGCACGGGGATCGACCAGTTCGACTCCGATGCGGCCAAGCTGATGCGGGCGGATATTGCCGGAGACGTGTCGGCTGGGGAAGATCGCGCGATCCATTCGTTCTTCGGTTGAGCCTGATCTGTTGTCACGACATGTTCTGCGCATGGACAGACACGGCGCCGCAGGGGAGGGGACGAGCGCGCGGCGCGGCGCGGCCGCAAGGGCGCGGCGGGGGCTGGCGCAGGCGGTGCGTCGGGTCTCGGCGGGCGCGCTGCTGCTGGCGCTGGGCGGCTGCGCGGCGATCTACGATGCGCGCTACAACCTGGCCAACCCCTGGCAGGACGAGGGGCCGCCGATCCCGGACTACGCGATCGACAGCGGGCTGCACTGGCGCCCGGCCGGTTGGCTGGACGACGCGCGCCTGGTGCTGGCCGAGCCGCCCGGCAATCCGCAGCGCCTGGCGATCTGGCGGCCGTTCGAGGATCCTTCGGGACAGGCGCTGGAGCCGGTCGCGCTGAAGGCGCCCGTGGGCGAACTCGCGAGCTTCTGGCGCCTGCGCTGCCTGCGCGACGGCTGGGTGCGCTATCCGGCCGGCAAGGCGCCCGACCCCCAGAGCGGCCAGCGGCTGCATCAGGACTGGTGGGGCCGGGTGGACGGCGCGCACCGGCTCGTCGTGCCCTACCGGGAGGTCGAGGGCGTCCCCGACCCGCTCGTCGCAAACCGCTTTACCTGCGGCATCGAGCGCATCCCCATGGAACGCATGCCTGCGGGCCTGCCGGAGAGCTGGCGGCTCTACGAGCCTCTGCTGCCGGGCGACGGCTACTATCTGAACTACGATCTCGCGTTCCGGATAAAGGGTCTGAAAATAGTGACCGAAGAAATGCGGCTGCTCTCCTTGCCCCGAGACGGAACCCGCTTGAGCTATGCGTTGAAGTTGGATCATGAGACCTGGAGCCAACGCTATGTCATCAGCTATTCGGTTGCCGGGTTAGTGAATCCATCGCTCGGATTGGAGTGCGAAATTATACATACGTACGTTCCGGCAACGGGCGCCACGCGGGAGGAATGCCTGCCGGACGAGAATGGGAAGTCGCCTTGGCGCCGAGTACGCGATGGCTACGTCGCGATATTGGACCGGAGCGGATACCGCACAGCGGGCGGACAGTACAAGAGCGGATTGATCTTCACCGACGCGGCGGGAAATGTTCGGAAGATTCTGTCTGGCCATATCCGCAACTTCAACAATCTGGGTCAGTCGGACCTTCTCTCCGTAAGTCCCAACGGTTGCCAAGTGGCATTCCATCACTCGCCTACCACCGGCTACGTCGAGCGCCGTCTAGAGGCCGAGCCTAATTGGCGGCGCGACGATACGGCCAAGGTGATCGACCTCTGCGCGGCCTCCGAAGCCATCGAGGCCGCACCCTCCATCGAGCTCGAATACACGCCTTGGTAACTTGAGAGAGGAGAACAAACCATGTCTGCGCGACGGTTTCGCGAGGAGGACCTTGCCTTAGCGGCCTCCGAACTGGTCTACGAAGCCGGCGACGACGGCGAGGCGTTCCCTATCCCGGATGGAGAGCAGTATCGATCTTTAAGAGACGGCGGGTATCGAGTCGAAAGGGTCTATTCCGATGCTGGAACTGGCTTTAAGGCGGTTCAATTGACGTCGGACCTCGGGGGACCGCCAATCTTCGCCTCGGCGGGGCTGGAGTTCGAGCGAATGTCGAAGGTCGAACTCCAGGCGGTGCTGGCCGATGCCGGAGCCGCGCTCGGTACTGGGGCGGATCAGTTCGACTCTTTCGATGCCAACGAAATGAAGGGCGAAATTGCCAATGCCGCCGCCAGCGGCCGCGTCATCCTCGCTGGCCAATCGCTCGGCGGCCGGCTGACGCAGGGGTTCGCCTATGCCCATGCGGCCGGATTGCCGGACGGCAGTCCCAACACCGTCCATGCCTACACCTTCAACGCGATCGGCGGGGTGCCGCTGATCGAGGCGGCGACACAGGGGCCGGTCGACCCCGAGATCGCGGCGCGGGCCAACGTCAGCGGCTTCGCGATCGAGAACGATCCCTTCGCCACGCACACCGGCGGGCGGCACATCGGCCCGGTGCGGGTCTATGCCGACCCGCGCCCCTATCTGCCGACCGGCGACGAGCGGCGCGAGGGCCAGCCCGGCTACCGCGGCAACATCGACAACCACTTCTTCGGCCCGCTGCGCGACATTCCGGGCACGCACGGCTGGGGCGAGGAGGGGGCGGTGCGGGTGATCCCGCCGCACGGCTACCGCAGGACGCTGGACGGCCGGCCGGCCGACTGGCGCAGCGACGATCCGGACCGCCTGCGCAACCCGGACCACTGGCCCGGCGGCGGACAGCAGCGCAGCGGCCGCGACGACACGCCCCAAACCCTGCCCGCCGAGCGCGGCGCGCCGGTGTCGCCGCGGACGCTGTTGGCCGACAGCACGGCAGACGTCAGGCGGGAGATCCTGCCCGCCCGGCCCGATGCGCCGGCGCCGGCCGGAGAGACCGCGACGGCGGAGTGGGAGGACCCGCGCTGGCGGCTGCCGGCGCCCGACGCCGAGCCGCTCGACCTGCTGCGCATTCCGGTGTCCGACTGGGCGGAGGCGGATGCCCACCTGCTGATCGACCACCCGGCCTACCGGCAGCCGGAGCACGCGGAGGTCTTCGGGCGGGTCAAGGCCTTCTACGAGCACCTCTACGGCCGCGGCACCCTGCGCGCGCGCACCGACGGCACCTATCCGGAGCCCGAGTTGCTGAACCCGCCCAAGCCGCGTTCCGCCCTGGCGCCGCGGCCGGCTGCGGGGTCTGGCGCGACCGGGCGCGCCCCCACCAGGCGCGCCCCCACCGGGCACGCCCCCACCGGGCACGCCCCCGCCGGGCACGCCTCGACCGGGCACGCCTCGTCCGGGCGCGCTTCGACCGGGCGCACCTCGTCCGGGCTTGCGGGCGGGCCTGCGGCCGGCCTCTCCGGCTCGGACCGCGCGGCGGCGGCGCGACCCGAGCGCGCCCGGCAGGGGCCCGACGAGGCGGAGGCGGCAGAGGCGCGGCTGGCCGCCTGGCAGGCGGCGAGCGACCGGCCGACACAGCCGCAGAGCGCCGCGCCGGCCCAGCCACAGGCCCAGCGCCCGGCCAAGCGCCCGGGCCCAACGTCCTGCCCAGCGCGGCCCGCAGCTCGGCTTCGACCTGCTGGCCTCGCGGCCGGGCCACCTGAAGGCCTCGGCGGCCAGCGCCGCGGCGCTCGATCCGCTGGATATGGCCGTGCGCGAGCGGCGGGTGCACGGCGCGCTGGCGGCGCGGCGCCGTGCCCTGCAGCGCTGGCGCTGACTCAGGCCGGACGCACCCACACGGCGGTGTCGTGAAAGACGGCGCCGCCGCGCTCGGCCAGGGCGGTTTCCGATCGAGTGTAGCTACGCTGCGGTTCCGCCGATTCGCCAAAGAAAACACCGCCCTGCTGCTGGAGATTTTCACCGACAAAGGCCTTGGCACCCTGGTGAAGCGCTGAGCGCGGCGCGGCAGCAGGTTAGCCGGGCGGTTCCGGCAGGGCGTATCGCGCACCCCATTCCTGCAGCGCCATGACGATCGGGCGCAGGCTCGCCCCCTTCTCCGTCAGGCTGTATTCCACCTTAGGCGGTACGACAGGATAGACCTCGCGGCGGATCAGGCCATCCGCCTCCAGCTCGCGAAGCTGTTTGGTGAGCATGCGCTGTGTGACGTCGCCTAGAGCCGTTTTCTCGGCATTGGAATCGTATTGGGATTCCCAAGGGCTGTCGGATGTGATTCACCCTGAGGGCTGGATTGGAGGCCAGCCATCATGGGCAAATCTCTTTCCTTGGATCTTCGTCAGCGTGTGGTCGACGCGGTTGAAAGCGGGCAGTCCCGGCGTGCCGCGGCGGAGCGTTTCGGTGTCTCGGTGTCATCCGCGGTCCGCTGGACGCAGCGCGCGCGCACCCTTGGTCACCTGGCGCCGGGTAAACGCGGCGGTGACAAGCGCACGCACCGGATTGACGCTTACAGCGCGTTGATCCTCGGTTGGGTTAACGAGACGCCGGACATAACGCTTGGCGAAGTGTCGGAGCGTCTGGCCGCCGCGCATGGATACAAGCCCGCCTGGAGCGTTGTGTGCCGGTTCTTCCAACGCCACGGCATGACGCGCAAAAAAAGACAGCGCATGCCGCCGAGCAGGACCGCGCCGATGTAGCGCGGCGGCGTCTCGCCTGGTTCGAAGGGCAACCCGATCTCGATCCCGAACGTCTTGTCTTCATCGATGAATGCGGCACGTCGACCAAGATGGCCCGGCTCTATGGCCGTGCCCCCAAAGGCGAGCGATGCCGTGCGCCAATCCCCCATGGCCATTGGAAAACAACGACTTTTGTGGGCGCTTTGCGACTGTCGGGCATGACCGCGCCAATGACTTTGGGGACAGCGATGAACGGTGCGGCCTTCCTCGCCTATGTCGAACACTGTCTGGTCCCCACACTCGCCCCCGGCGACATCGTCGTCATGGACAACCTGCCGGCTCATAAGCCGCCGGCTATTCGCAAAGCCATCGAAAACGCCGGAGCGGAACTGCACTTCCTGCCGCCCTACAGCCCCGATTTCAATCCCATCGAAATGGCCTTCTCGAAGGTCAAAGCCTTCCTGAAAAAGATCGCAGCACGGACCGTCACAGACCTGTGGGACGCGATCCGCGATGCCATCGACGCCGTCACACCAGCGGACTGTCGGGGCTTCTTCACCGCCGCAGGCTATGAACCAGATTGATCGGAATCCGCTCTAGCTCGCGTCTCAGCGCGTTGAAGCGCACCGGGCCGTCCATCAGGTGGTACAGCGCGAGGCCCTTCCACTTGCCGCCGATGATCTCCAGAGCCGCTTCGACCGGACAGCCCTTGCTGCAGTCGTAGCTTGCGTAACGTCGCTGGCGGTCGGCGTCGCTGGTTTCGACAGTATCATTCATGACACTACCTGCCCGATTAGTGCGTATTGGCAATTTCGGCGATGTAAGTCACCTGTGTCGGCGACGCAAACGCCCATCGCACAGGAGAGCGGGATGACGCTGACCATCGTCGCCGACATTCTGGCCGAACCCGGCCGGGAGGGTCTGGTCTTCGCGGAGCTGCAGAAGCTCGTCGAGCCGACACGCCGAGAGGCCGGTTGCCTGCAGTACGACCTTCACCAGGACAACGACGATCCGCGGCACTTTCTGTTCTTCGAGACTTGGCAAGACCGCGCGTTGTGGCAGGCGCACATGACCGCACCGCACCTGGAAGCCTACGCGGTGGCCACCCAGGGCGCCGTATCGAGTTTCCGAGTCTACGAGATGCAGCGTCGCGCCTGACGGCGTTTGTCAGCCTCGCGGCTTCCCCGCCCGACCTCACCCCGCATGACGAGAGACAGCAGATGAAAGCGATAGGCTACCGAAAAAGCCTGCCGATTGGAGACCCCGATGCCCTGCTGGCCGTGGAGCTGCCCGACCCCGAGCCCGGCCCCCACGACCTGCTCGTCGAGGTGATGGGCGGGTCGGTCAACCCCGTGGACGTCAAGGTGCGCATGCGCGCCGAGCCGGAGTCCGGCCACCGGATCCTCGGCTTCGACGCTGCCGGGATTGTCCGTGCCGTCGGCAGCGGCGTCGCGCGTTTCCGCCCCGGCGACGAGGTGTACTACGCCGGCGACATCGGCCGGACGGGCACCAACGCGCAGCTTCATGTCGTCGACGAGCGCATCGTGGGCCGCAAGCCGCGACGACTGGATTGGGCCGCGGCCGCGGCCTTGCCGCTCACCGCCATCACGGCCTGGGAGATGCTGTTCGACTGCTTCGACCTCGTCGAAGGCGAAGGTGGCGGCGACGCGCTGCTGGCGATCGGCGGAGCTGGCGGCGTCGGCTCGATCCTGATCCAGTTGGCCAAGGCGCTGACGGGCCTTCGCGTCGTCGCGACGGCCTCGCGCGCCGAATCGCGCGACTGGTGCCTGCGCATGGGCGCCGACGCAGTCATCGATCACACCCAGGACATGCGGGCACAGCTCGTGGAGATGGGTGTGACGCCGCGATATGTCGCTGCGCTGAGCGGGTCCGACCGGCACTTCGGCAGCATTGTCGAGCTGATCGCGCCGCGCGGGGAGATCGCGCTGATCGACGACCCGCAGGAGCTCGACATCGCCAAGATCAAACCCAAGGCGTTGTCGTTCCACTGGGAGTTCATGTTCGCCCGGCCGGCGTTCGAGACCGACGACATGGACACCCAGCATCGCCTGCTGATGCGCGTCGCCGACCTGATTGACGACGGCCGCGTGGCAGGTACGGCGACCCGCAATCTCGGTCCGCTGAGCGTGGAGACCCTGAAGGAGGGCCACCGACTCCAGGAAAGCGGACGCGCGATCGGAAAGACCGTGTTCGAGGCCCTGTCCTAGGGTCGGGCGCCTCGACCGCACCCTCAAACCTCCCCGGCCAGCCGGCTCACCAGGTCGCCGAACTCGCGCAGGAAGACCGAGCCCTTGACGGTGCGCTGGACCAGGACCGAGCGCTTGTCGGCCTCGTCGGTCTTGCGGCGGGCGAAGTCGAGGGCGCCGAGGCGGTCGAGTGCGCGGCTGACCGCCGGCTTGGAGATCCGCAACGTCTCCGACAGGCCGCGCACCGTGTGCGGCGGCGGCGCCAGGTAGACCTCCAGCAGGATGGCGAACTGGCGCTGGGTCAGGTCGGGCCAGTCGCGCGCCAGGCTGGCGGCGCCGGCGGCGCGCCAGAGGGCCAGGGCTTGCTGCGGCGTCATCTGCATGGGGCGAAGTCCGCGCGGCGCGTCCCGGCTGTCAGCGCGTGGTCACCACCGTGCACTTGGCCAGGCTGGCGACCTTGTGGCTGACGCTGCCGAGCAGGATGCCCTCGACGTCGCCCATGCCGCGGCGGCCGAGCACGATGGTGTCGACCTTCTTGCGCTCGGCGTACTCCAGGATGGTGCGCGCCGGGTTGCCGGTCTTGATCTCGGTCTTCACCCCGCGCAGGCCGGTGGCGGCGGCGACGTCCTTGGCCTTTTCCATGATGCTCTCGGTGTACTCGTCGAGCACGTACTGCGGCTCGCCCGACAGGTGCTCGAGTTCCAGGAAGCGCTTCACCGATTCGCTCGGCTTCAGCTCCTTGGCGACCGTCATCAGCGTCAGCGTCGCGCCGAACTTCTCGGCCAGGGCGCAGGCGTGCTCGGCCGCGCGCAAGGCGTGTTCGGACCCGTCGACACAGCAGAGTATCGTCTTGAACATGGCCGTTCCCCCTGCCCGCCTGTCGCTCCGGCATTGCGCGCCCGGAGCTCGTTATCGTCGCGGAACGAACCCTACCACAGAGCAGCCGCCGCGGCACGCGCGCCAGCATACGATCCAAGACCGGATTCACGTCAGCGCCGGGCTCGCAGTGCGGGTCCGACCGCTCACGATCCGCTTTGGCGCCAGCCGCCCCGCCCGGCCGTCTCGGCGATCAGGGCGAAGAGCGCGCGCAGCCCCTGGGCCTCGCCGCCTTCGGGCCGGCCCGGCCGTCCGCCGGTGTTCCAGGCCATCAGGTCGACGTGGATCCAGGGCGTGCCCTCGGGCACGAAGCGCTCCAGGAACAGCGCCGCGGTGATCGCGCCGCCGAAGCCGCTGCCGCCGATGTTCGAAAGGTCGGCGACCTTGCTGTCCAGGTGGCGGCGGTAGGGCGCGTGCAGCGGCAGGCGCCACAGCGGGTCGTCCTCGGCCCGCCCGGCCGCCAGCGCCGCCTCGGCGAGGGCGTCGTCGTTGCAGAACAGCGCCGGCAGCTCGGTGCCCAGCGCAACACGCGCCGCACCGGTCAGGGTGGCCATGTCGAGCAGCAGGTCGGGGTTCTGGCGGCCTGCCTCGGCCAGGGCGTCGCACAGGATCAGGCGGCCCTCCGCGTCGGTGTCGCCGACCTCGACGGTCAGGCCCCGGCGCGTGCGCAACACGTCGAGCGGCCGGAAGGCGTTGCCGGAGACGGCGTTCTCGACCGCCGGGACCAGCACGCGCAGGCGCACCGGCAGCTTGGCATCCATCACCAGGCGGGCCAGCCCCAGGACGTGCGCGGCACCGCCCATGTCCTTCTTCATCAGCTTCATGTTGGCGGCGCTCTTCAGGTCCAGCCCGCCGGTGTCGAAGCAGACGCCCTTGCCGACCAGGGTCACCAAGGGACCTGCCGGCGCGCCGCGCCAGTTGAGGTCGATCAGGCGCGGCGCGCGCTCCGGCGCGCCAGCCCGGCCGACGGCGTGAATCGCCGGGTAGTCGGCGTCCAGCAGGTCGGCGCCCAGGGTCACAGACAGCGCCGCATCGTAGTCCGCCGCCAGCGTGCGCGCCGCCGCCTCCAGCTCTGCCGGCCCCATGTCCTCGGCCGGCGAGTTGATCAGGTCGCGCACCAGCCACACCGACTGCGCGAGGCGCCGCACGGCCGCCGCATCCACCTCCGCCGGCCAGACGAGCCGAGCCAGCGGTGCTGCCGCCTTGGTCTTGTAGCGCTCGAAACGGTAGCCGCCGATCGCCCAGCCGAGCGCGGCGTTGCGTGCCCCCGCGCTGCCCGGCGCGAGGCGGTAGGTGCCGGCCGGCAGAGCGCTCGGCAACCCGGCCCAGGACCAGAGGTCGCCCTCCCCCTCGACGCCGAGCAGGACGCGAGCGAGAGTTCCCCGCTCGTCGGCCAGCAAGGCCGTCTTGCCCGGCTCGGCGGCGAAGCCGAGCGCCTCCACCCAGGCGCGCTCACGCGGCGCGGCTGCCTCGCGCCAGGCCGCAAGGCCCGCCTTGGTCACGGCGACGATCTCGGCGACGCCGTCCGAGGCCGCTGCGGCGGGTTCGACGAGGTGGGCGGTGGCGTCGGGCGACGGCGAAGTCTCGATCATGCGAAGGTTAGAAATCCTGCGGTTGTCGAAGGGAAGGCGTCACGGCAGAAGGGGAGCGGCACACCCCCGCCGCGCCAGATCCAGAGGAGCGAGCATGTCAGACGCCGATGCGGAAATCACCACTCCAGCCCCAGCCGCAGCCAGCACCGATGCCGGCCCGATGACGCTGGTCATCGGCAACAAGAACTACTCGACCTGGTCGATGCGCGCGGGGCTGGCAGCGGAGATGGCGCGGCAGGGGGCCGGGGCGACCGTCGAGGAGATTCTGATCCCGCTCGACCAGCCGGAGACGCGCGCGCAGATCCTCGCCCATTCGCCGAGCGGGCTGGTTCCGGCGCTGCTGCACGGCGGCGTGCAGGTCTGGGACTCGCTGGCGATCGTCGAGTACCTCAACGAGCTATATCCGGCCGCAGGCCTGTGGCCGGAAGACCGCCGGGCGCGCGCCGTCGCGCGTGCCGTCTCGGCCGAGATGCACAGCGGCTTCGTCGCCCTGCGCAGCGAGATGTCGATGGACATCCGCCGAAACAAGCCGAAGGCCGGCAGCGCCGCCTGTCAGGCGGACATCACGCGTGTCTGCCAGATCTGGCGCGACTGCCGCGCCGGCTTCGGTGCGGGCGGCGATTTCCTGTTCGGTGCCCCCTCGGCGGCCGACTGCATGTTCGCGCCGGTGGCCAGCCGCTTGCGCACCTACGGCGTCGAGCTGGACGAAACCTGCAGCGCCTACAGCGCAGCTCTCTTCGCCTGGCAGCCGATGGCCGCCTGGGTGGCCGCCGCCGAGGCCGAGCCCTGGGACCTGCCCGATCACTAGGCCACGCCCACCTACTGCGTGCCGGCCGAGCCCTCGGCGGCCGGCGGTTCGGGCGCCGGTTCCTCCGGCTCCAGCGTCTCGATGTAGGTGATGCCGCGCGCGCGGTAGTAGGCCAGCGCACCGGGATGCAGCGGCACGCCCAGGCCGTTCAGCGCGGTGTCAAGCCGGATCAGGCTGCCCTTGGGGTGGCCGCCGTCGAGCAGCGCGCGGGTGGTCGGGTGCCACAGCGCGGCGGTGATGCCCTCGACCAGCTCGGCCTCCAGCCGCGCAGAGACCAGCCATTGCGCGCCGACGCTGAGGGTGCGTCCCCCGACGACGTTGCGGTAGGTGCCGGGGGCCACGGTGGTGTGGCTGAAGAAGGGCCAGGCCGCCTCGATCGCGGCCGCCTCGTCGCCGGCGATCGGCACGAGCTGGATCGCCGTCGTCTCCGCCAGGTCGGCGATCGCCGCAGTCGGCGTGCCGGCGACCAGGAACAGCCCGTCGAGCTCGCCGCTGCGCACCATTTCCACGGCAGCGCCGGAGGCGAGGTAGACCGCCTGCATATCCGTCGGCGCCAGGCCGTAGGCCTCCAGCACCAGCTTGGCGTCGACCAGCGTGCCGGAGCCCTCGCGGTCCAGCGATATGCGCTTGCCCTTCAGGTCGTGCACGCTGCGGATGCCGGAATCGATCCGCACCACGAGCTGCATCGCCTCGGGATAGAGATTGGCGATAGCGCGCAGCTCGCGCATCGGTTCGCGTCCGGCGAAGGTGGCCTCGCCGTAGTAGGCCCAGTAGGCGACGTCGGCTTGGCACAGGGCGGACTCCAGCAGGCCTCCGGCGATGCCCTCGACATTGAAGACCGAGCCCTCGGTCGACTGCGCCACGGCGATCAAGCCCGGCACGCCGCAGGAGCCGCCGCGATCGCAGCCGCGGCTGCCGGGCGGGTTGGAGATGGCGCTGGCCAGCAGGCTGCCGATCGGGAAGTAGGTGCCCCCGGTCGAGCCCGTGCCGATGCGGAAGAAGCGCATGTCCGGCGTCGTCTGCGCCAGGGCGCCGCCGAGGCGGCCGGAGGTCGCAAGCAGCGCGCCGCCGCCCGCCAGCCCGGCGAGGACACGGCGCCGGCTGAGCCGCGCTCGCGGGGCAGGACGCTGGGAATATCGGCCGTCGGACATGATCGCCAAGCTTGCTCCAATTTCCGCGCCACCGCACGCGGGAATGCGGCCTTCACCCAGGAATCGGCGCGGACGCCGCACGGCTTGCGCCGCCGGCGTCCGCGCCCAAGAATGCCGGCCGACCCGACGACCTCGAACGAAGGCGGCCGCCAGATCCTATGAACCTCGTCCAGCTTCTCGTGCGCACTGCCCGCAGCCGCGGCGAACGTGCCGCCGTCGCCCAGGGTGCGGGCATCCTCATGACCTATCGTACGCTGGCGCGGCGCGCGGCGTGCCTCGCCACGGCGCTGAGCCGGCGCTTCGGCCTGCAGCCCGGCGAGCGGGTGGCGCTGGCGATGAAGAACGGGCCCGCCTATCTGGAGGTGCTCTACGGCTGTTGGTGGTCAGGTCTGGCGCCGGTACCGATGAACGCCAAGCTGCACCCGCGCGAGTTCGCCTACATGCTGCAGACCTCGGGCGCGCGCCTGTGCTTCGCCACGCCCGAGTTGACCGCCGGCATCGGCGGCGAAACCGACGGGCTGGACGACCTGATGGAGGTGATCGACGTCTCGACGCCGCTCTACGACAGCCTGTTCCAACACGACGAGACGGCGCCGGCCGAACGCGGCCTGGACGACCTGGCCTGGCTGTTCTTCACCAGTGGGACGACGGGGCGGCCGAAGGGCGCGCAGATCACCCACGGCAACCTCTGGACCATGACCGCCTGCTACTTTCCGGACGTCGATGCAGTCGGCCCGGACGACGCCACGGTGTACGCCGCACCGATGAGCCACGGCGCCGGACTCCACAACTTCCCTTATATGGCCCAGGGCGCGCTGCACGTGATCCCGGAGTCCGGCGGCTTCGAGGCGGAGGAGTTCTACCGCCTGCTCGAGGTGCACCGCGGCGTCGGCGCCTTCTTCGCGCCGACCATGGTCAAGCGCCTGGTCGAGCACCCCGGCGCCTCGGAGGCGGTCCTGGAGCACCTGAACACCCTGGTCTACGGCGGCGGCCCCATGTACGTCGCCGACCTGAAGCGCGGCATGGAGGTGCTGGGCAACCGCTTCGTGCAGATCTACGGCCAGGGCGAGAGCCCGATGTGCATCACCGCCCTGACCCGCGACATGCACGCCGAGCGCGACCATCCCGCCTACGAGCAGCGGCTGGCCTCGGTCGGCCGCGCGCAGATGCTGGTCGAGCTGCGCGTCGCCGACGCCGAGGGCCGCAGCCTGCCGCCGGGCGAGACCGGCGAGGTGCTGGTGCGCGGCCCCTCCGTGATTCCCGGCTACTGGCAGGACCCGGAGGCGACGGCGAAGACCATCCGCGACGGCTGGCTGCACACCGGCGACGTCGGCAGCCTGGACGCCGAGGGCTTCCTGACCCTGAAGGACCGCTCGAAGGACGTCATCATCTCCGGCGGCACCAACATCTATCCGCGCGAGGTGGAGGAGGCGCTGCTGACCCACCCGCGCGTCGCCGAGGTCTCGGTGATCGGCCGGCCGCACGCCGAGTGGGGGGAGGAGGTGGTGGCCTTCGTGGTGGCGCGCACGCCGGTGCCGACGGCCGCCGATCTCGACGCCCACTGCCTGACCCAGATCGCCCGCTTCAAGCGCCCCAAGCACTACCGCTTCCTGGCCGCGCTGCCGAAGAACGCCTACGGCAAGGTGCTGAAGACCGAACTGCGGCGGGTGCTTGCGGAGGGAGAGTCCTGCCGTGAGACGTGAGAGGTTACGGCCGCACCGTCGGAAACCGGCGGCGTGTCGCGCCGTACCGGCCTGACCGTCCGCAGGTTCGGCGTTCGAGGTTGCGCCCGCGATCTGCTAATCTGAGGCTAGGCAGGCAGGTGTGCGAGCGGGAGGCGCGCATGACGACACGGCTTTCCCCCCACTTCACGCTCGAGGAGTTGTGCAAGAGCGGCGTCGCCCTGCGCCACGGCATCGACAACACCCCGCACGGACCCGAGCGCGCACGCATCGTCGAGAACCTGACCCGCCTGTGCCGGGAGATCCTGGAGCCGGTGCGCGCACACTTCGGCACCCCCTTCGCGCCGAACAGCGGCTATCGCTGCCTGGAGCTGAACCGCCTGATCGGGTCCCAGGATACCTCGCAGCACCTGAAGGGCGAGGCGGTGGACTTCGAAGTGCCGGAGGTGGCGAACGGCGCGCTCGCCGTCTGGATCCGCGACACCCTGGCCTTCGACCAACTCATCCTCGAGATGTACACGCCGGGCGAGGCGGCCAGCGGCTGGGTGCACTGCTCGCTGACCGGCGACGCCAACCGCGGCCAGACCCTGACGATCGATCGTCAGGGCACGCAGCCCGGCCTCCTCGTCTGACCTCCGGCACGGGCACTACCGCGCGCGGTCCGCGAACGGCGGCCCGCAAGCGCCTCGAATTCAAGGACTTGCGCCCGCGCCGGCCTGCCCGCACCATGGCGCCGGTCCGACCAGGGCCCGACCGGCCACGAGAAGCCGGCACCCAAGGTGACGTTGCTGGGGGAGCGCGCCCGGGAGGCGAGCTCATGGTGAAACTGCTGGACGGCCTGCGCGTCGTCGAAGGCTCGGCCTTCGTCGCCGCACCCCTGGCCGGGATGACGCTGGCGCAAATGGGCGCCGACGTGATCCGCTTCGACCGCATCCGCGGCGGCCTCGACGCCAGGCGCTGGCCGGTCACCGAAAGCGGCGAGAGCCTGTTCTGGGCCGGCCTGAACAAGGGCAAGCGCTCGCTCGCCGTCGACATGGCGACGCCGCGCGGCCAGGAGATCGTCGCGCAGTTGATCTGCGCGCCGGGCGACGACGCCGGCATCTTCCTGACCAACCTGCGGGTGCGCGGCTGGATGGGCTACGAGACCCTGAAGCGGCGGCGCGCCGACCTGATCGCCGTCGAGGTGATGGGCAGCCGCGAGGGCCGGCCCGAGGTGGACTACACCGTCAACCCCGCGGTCGGCTTCCCCAACGCCACCGGCCCCGAGGGCTCGCGCGAGCCGGTCGCCCATGTGCTGCCGGCCTGGGACTGCATCTGCGGGCAGATGGCCGCGCTCGGCCTGCTCGCCGCCGAGCGGCACCGCCGCAAGACCGGCGAAGGCCAGCACGTGCAGATCGCCCTGAAGGACGTGGCCGCGGCGATGCTCGGCAACCTCGGCATCATCGGCGAGGCCAGCGTCAACGGCGTCGACCGGCCGAAGTACGGCAACGCGCTCTACGGCGCCTACGGCCAGGACTTCGAGACGGCGGACGGGCGCCGAGTGATGGTGGTGGCGCTCACCTCGCGCCAGTGGACGGGGCTGCTGGCCGCCACCGGCCTGGCCGACGAGATGGAGGCGCTCGGCCAGCGGCTCGGCCTGACGCTGGCGCGCGAGGGCGACCGCTTCGAGGCGCGCAAGGAGATCACCGCGCTGCTCGCCCCCTGGTTCGCCCGCCGCCGGGTCGAGGACTTCGCCCAGAGCCTGGACGAGCACGGCGTCACCTGGTCGGAGTTCCGCAGCTTCGGCGAGGCGCTCGCCAAGGACCCCGACCTCTCGACCGCCAACCCGATGTTCAGCCTGCTCGACCAGCCGGGCATCGGCAGCCTGCTGACCCCCGGCACGCCGCTCAACTTCTCCGCCCTCGAGCGCGAGCCGCCGGCGCCCGCGCCGCGTCTGGGCGCGCACACCGAGGAGATTCTGGCAGAGGTCGTCGGCCTGCCCGAGCACGAGATCGCCAAGCTGCACGACGACGGCATCGTCGCCGGGCCGAAGTAAGCAACACGACACCAGGCTTCGGGTTTCGCATTTGCGCTGCATCAAGGCCCTGGCGGCGGCTTCGGCGCATATGCTGGAGCATGACCGAGACCGCCATCGCCGCCCGCGGCCCCGCTTCGAACCCGGCGCCAGACGCCGCGCCCGCCGATCTGGCGCTGGCGCACAAGTACGCGCGGATGGTGCCGCGCTACACCTCCTACCCGACCGCCCCGCACTTCCATGCCGGGGTCGACGGCGCGGTCTACGGCGACTGGCTGGGCGGACTGCACGCCGGCGCCGAGCTCTCGCTCTACGCCCACATCCCCTTCTGCGACACGCTGTGCTGGTTCTGCGGCTGCAACACCAAGATCGTGCAGCGCTACGAGCCGGTCGCCAGCTACCTGCCGATCCTGCTGCGCGAGATCGAGCTGGTGGCCGAGCGCCTGCCGGGCGGCCACACCTGCAGCCACCTGCACTGGGGCGGCGGCTCGCCGACCCTGCTCAAGCCCGAGCACATCCACGCCCTGGGCGCTGCGCTGACCCGCGCCGTCCCGCTGAGCGCGGACGCCGAGTTCGCCGTCGAGATCGACCCGCGCGAGTTGAGCGCGGCACAGATCGAGGCGCTAGGCGCGGTCGGCGTCACCCGCGCCAGCCTGGGCGTGCAGGACATCGACCCGGTGGTGCAGAAGGCGATCAACCGCATCCAGCCGCTGGAGATCACCGTGGCGGCGGTCGAGCGGCTGCGCGCCGTCGGCGTGACGGACCTCAACGTCGACCTGGTCTACGGCCTGCCCTACCAGGACGCCGGGCGCCTGCTCGCCTCGGTGGAGGCGATGATCGCGCTGCAGCCGGCGCGCTTCGCGCTGTTCGGCTACGCCCACGTGCCGCAGATGAAGAAGCACATGCGCCTGATCCCGAGCGAGGCGCTGCCTGGCCCGGACGCCCGCTTCGAGATGGCCGAGGCGGCGGCGGCGCGGCTGGTCGAAGCGGGCTACGTGCGCATCGGCCTCGACCACTTCGCCAGGCCGGAGGACGCCATGGCGCGGCTGCAGGCCGAGGGCCGGCTGCGCCGCAACTTCCAGGGCTACACCGCCGACCAGGCGGAGGCGCTGATCGGCTTCGGCGCTTCGGCGATCGGCCAGTTGCCGCAGGGGCTGGTGCAGAACCACACGCCGATCCACGCCTATGCCGAGGCGATCGAAGCGGGCCGCCTGCCGGTCGCCAAGGGCGTGGCGCTGAGCGCGGAGGACGAGCGCCGGGCGGCGCTGATCGAGCGGCTGATGTGCGACCTGGCGGTCGAGGTGCCGGAGGACCTGGCCGAAGACCTGGAGCCCGAGTTGGCCGAGATGGCCGACGACGGTCTGGTCGTGCGCGCCGGGCGGCGGGTGACGGTGACCGAGCGCGGGCGGCCCTTCCTGCGCTGCGTCGCCGCCCTGTTCGACGCCTATCTCGACCCGGCCCACAACCGCCACAGCGTCGCCGTCTGACGCCTCGGCCTCAGAGACCGTTCGACAACGGGTCTGCCGGCCCATTCTCGGCACTGTTCCGGCCCGCGCCCCCACCCGGCCACCCGACGACGGTATCCTGGATAGGTGGCCGGGTGGGGGCGCGGTGGAACTGCGGGCGCGAAGCGCGGGACGGAGCAGTGCATTCTCGAACGGCCGCTCAGCACCACTCGGCGCGCCGGCCGCCGGCGTAGGGCTGGGCCAGGCCGGCCAGCAGCAGGCCGGCGCCGAGGTCGCGGCCGTCCGGCAGCGTGACCCGCGCGATTACCCGGCCGGCGAACTTGCCGTGCTCGACCTCGTGCAGCAGCAGCCGGGCGCCGGGCGGCAGCAGGCCGCGCAGCCGCTCGGTCGCCGCCGCCGCCAGCGTCCTCTCGCCGCCGCAGGCGCCGCGCAGTTCCGGGGCGTCGATCCCCGCCAGGCGCACGAAGGTCACCACCGTCTGGGCGACCCAGATCTCCGCGCGCACCTCCAGGGTGTCGCCGTCGACCACCCGGATCACCTCCGCTGGGATCGGGCCGGGCAAGGGGCCGGCCTCGCTGCGCTCCACCGCGACGGCGACGGCCAGCAGGACGGCCAGACGGGTCCAACGGCGCACCGACCGACGCATGCGCGGCCAGAGGGATGTCGGAGCGTCCTGCATGGCTGCAGCATAGAACAAAACAAGAAAGTTTGACCAGTGACTTCCACCTTTCGATCGCCGTCTCCTTTGCCGTCTTCATCGCCGTGTCATCCGCCAAGGCTAGGGTGGCAGCGATGCGTTCGCCGATTTCCCATCTGCCGCCATCGCCGGAGGCTACTACGCCCGCCGCGACGGAGGTCGCCGCTGCCTTCGCGCCGGTGTCGGGTCCAGGGCGTGGCGACCGCGTGCCGAACGCGCGCCTGCTCGATCCCTGGGGCAATCCGGTGCCGCTCTACGGCCTGTTGCCCGTCGGCCCCTGCCTCCTGCTCGCGGCGACGCCGGCTGCGACCCGTGTGCTGCAGCCGCTCGCCGCGGCCGAGCGGACGGTCGGCGTGGTTGCGGCCGGGCCGCAGGCGGCCGGCCGAAGCGCCTCGGCCCTGGGCTTGGCTTGGCCGCTGCTCGCCGACCCGAGCGGCGACTTCGTGCGGCTGCTGACCGCCGACGCGCCGGCGGTCGCCCTGCTGCTCGACGCCAACCAGCGGATCCTGGAGGTCCTTCGCGATCCCGAGGCGGGCCTGCAGGCCCTGTCGGCTTTGCTCAACGACGGGGCGCCGGCCGGACGCCCGGCCCAGGCGGCGCCGGTGCTGCTGATCCCCGACGTGCTCAGCCGAGCCCAGTGCACCGCGCTGATCGGGCTCTGGCGCACCTCCAACGAGGTCGGCGCGGTCGGTTCGAGCGATGCGGCCGGCGGGACCGTCAACCGGGTCACCGAGCGGCGGCGCTGCCGCGACCACACCATCAGGGACGTAGCGCTGAACCGGGCGATCGGGCGGCAGGTCGCGCGCCGCATCGCACCGGAGATCGCCAAGGCCTTCGCCTTCCAGATCGCCAACGGCGAGAACTACTACATCGTCGGCTACGAGGCCGCGCGCGGCGACTTCTTCCGGCCGCACCGGGACAACGTCTCGCCAGCCTTCGCCCACCGGCGCTTCGCCATGACGCTGAGTCTTAACGCCGGCGACTACCGCGGCGGCGGGGTGCGCTTTCCCGAGTACGATCCGACGCCAATCGATCCGCCGTGCGGCGGTGCGGTGATCTTCTCCTGCAGCCTGTTGCACGAAGCGGTCGAGGTGCAGGCCGGCACGCGCTTCATCCTCTCCAACTTCTTCTGGGGCAATGCGGAGGAAGCGCAGCGTCGAGATCACATCAAAAACTTAAAGTGAACGCCCGTTGCCTTCGAGCGCCGGACTTGACAGGCAGCCTGCCTAGTCGTCTTGACAGCGATAGATCGTTTGCAGGCAAATAAGAGAACAAGGATGGTAACTGCGAGGCTCGGGTCGGTGCCTCGTTCGGCACGGTGTCCGGCATCGCCGCCACCGCGGCAGCAACCTCAGAAATCGTAGCATATGCCCTTGCGTTCCCAGTCGCCGTAGCGGGTCGGCTCCGGGCCTTCGGGGCCGCCGAGCTCTGGGGTCGCTGCGCCCTTGGCGGAGGCCGCGGTCTCGGCGCTGCCCGATTGCCCGATGCGCGCCTGCTCTTCCGCGCGGGCCAGATCTTCGGCGGTCTTCGGCGCCGGCGCCGTGCCGGTCGTGGGCTGCGCGGCGCGGCGCTTGGCGGCACGCGGCGCATGGGATTTGAACAGCGCAAACATAGCCGAAGATATGGCGGCGGCCGCGGCCGGCGCCAAGTCTTGAAGCGGTTTTGCGCGACCGCCATCTCCTAGGCGCCGGCGCGACACCCGTGCGCCCATTGCCAACCGAGACGAGAGCGATGAACACCCTGCGCACCTTCATGCTGATGGCCGCCATGACGGCGCTGTTCGTCGGCATCGGCTTTCTGCTGGGCGGCGAGGCCGGGCTGCTGATCGCGCTGCTGCTTGCCGGCGGCATGAACCTCTTCGCCTACTGGAACAGCGACAAGATGGTTCTGCGCATGTACGGCGCGCGCGAGGTGACCGCGCAGACGGCGCCGGAGTTCTACGGCCTCGTGCGCCAGCTCGCCGAGAACGCCGAGCTGCCGATGCCGCGGGTCTACGTTATCGAAAATGCGCAGCCCAACGCCTTCGCCACCGGCCGCAACCCGGAGAACGCCGCCGTCGCGGCGACCACCGGCCTGCTGCAGCGCCTTTCGACCGAGGAGGTCGCCGGGGTGATGGCGCACGAGCTGGCGCACATCAAGAACCGCGACACGCTGATCATGACGATCACCGCCACCCTGGCGGGCGCGATCTCCATGCTGGCCAACTTCGCGCTCTTCTTCGGCGGCAGCCGGGACAACCCCCTCGGCCTGATCGGCACCATCGCCATGATGATCCTGGCGCCGCTGGCCGCCGCGCTGGTGCAGATGGCAATCAGCCGATCGCGCGAGTACGAGGCCGACCGCATCGGCGCCGAGATCTCCGGCCGCCCGCTGTGGCTGGCCAACGCCTTGGGCAACATCCAGGCCTCCGCCGCACGGATCGACAACCAGGCGGCCGAGCGCAACCCGGCGACGGCGCACATGTTCATCATCAACCCGCTGCATGCGCACTCGGTGGACAGCCTGTTCTCGACCCATCCGAAGACCGAGAACCGCATTGCCAAGCTGCGCGGCCAAGCGGCCGAGATGGGACAGGCGCCGAAGCCGGGACCCTGGGACTCCGCGGCCTGACGGCGCGTGCGAGAAGGGGCTGCCGACGCCGTTTCCGGGCTGGCCGGCCCTGAGCGCCGGGCGGCCCTGACAAAGCGCCACCGGGCTTCCTATGCTTGAGGACATGCCCGCCCCCGACTCCGCCGGACCAGTCTGGACGACGCCACCTTGGACCGAGACCGAGGCGGGCGCCATCCGGCGCGTCGGCGTCGAGGTGGAGTTCGACGGCCTCGATTGCGAGGAGACGAGTGCGCTGCTGCACCGGCTGTTCGGCGGGCATATCGTCTGGCAAGATCCTTACCGTGCGCAGGTCACGGGGACGCGCTTTGGCGATTTCAAGGTCGAGCTTGACATGTCCCTGGCCCACCCGGAGGCGCGTGCCGCCGCCGAGCGGCGCCGCGGCACGAGCGAAGAGCCCGAGTGGGAGAAGCGGGCGCGCGCCGAGGTCGAGCGCCTGCTCGAGCGTCTCGAGGCCGACCTGGCCGAGACGGTCGGCGACGTCGGCTCGCTGTGGATGCCGGTCGAGATCGTCGCGCCGCCGGTCGCCTGGAACCGTCTCGGCGAGCTCGACCGACTGGTCGCCACCCTGCGCGAGGCCGGCGCCGGCGGCACGCGCAGCGGCCTGCTCTCGGCCTATGGCACGCAGCTCAATCCGGAGGTCGCCAACAGCGCGCCCCCACACCTTCTGAGCGTCCTGCGGGCCTACCTGCTGCTGTCGGACTGGCTGCGCGAGGAGATCGGCGTCGACCTGCGCCGGCGGGTGACGCCCTTCATCGACCCCTTCCCGGCCGCCTATGCCGACCTCGTGCTGGATCCCGAATATACGCCTGACCTGGCCGGCCTGATCGACGACTACCTGGCGTACAACCCCACCCGCAACCGCGAGCTGGACCTGCTGCCGCTGTTCGCCCACCTTGCGCCGGAGCAGGTGCGCCGACGGCTTCCGCGCGAGAAGATCCACGCCCGGCCGACCTTCCACTACCGCCTGCCGGACACCCGCCTGGATCTGCCGGACTGGTCGGTGACGCTGGAGTGGGGCCGCTGGGTGACGGTCGAGCGGCTGGCGGCGGACGCCGAGCTGCTGGCCGAGGGCATGGCTCGCTACCGACGCCATCGCCGGCAGTTCATCCCGCTGGGCTGGCCGGAGCAGTCCCGCGCGTTGGCCGGGGCGCTGCTGTCGCGCAGGACCGACGCATGAGCCGCCGCCCTTTGGTCGGCGTGACATTGTCGCGCCACGGCAGCCGCTGGATGTGGTGGTTCAATGCGGTAGCGGTGCTGCGCGCCGGCGGCTGGCCGCGCCGCGTGCTGCCCGACCGCGCTCAGCCGCTGGCGGTGCTGGACGCGCTGGTGGTCGGTGGCGGCGACGACATCGCCCCCACGCTCTACGGCGGCGAACTGGACCCGGCGATCCGGCTGGACCCGGAGCGCGACGCCCTGGAGCTGCGTGCGCTCGACTTCGCCATGGCACGGAACTGGCCGGTGCTCGGCATCTGCCGCGGCGCACAGATGCTCAACGTGGCGCGCGGCGGCACGCTGCACGCCGACATCCACGCGGTCTATGCCGACGCCCGGTGGATGCGCACGGCGCTGCCGCGCAAGACGGTGAGCATCAAGCGCGGCAGTCGCCTGCACGGGATCCTCGGCCGCGACCGGGCGCGGGTGAACGCCCTGCACCATCAGGCGGTCGACCGGCTCGGGGACGGGCTGGAGGTGGTGGCGCGCGACCGCGCCCATGTGGTGCAGGCGATCGAGACGCGCGGCGACGGGGTGCTGATGGGCGTGCAGTGGCACCCGGAATTCCTGGTCCACGACCGGGGCCAGATGCGGCTCTACCGCCAACTCGTCGCGCAGGTGTGATCCCGGCCACAGGAGCGCGAAACCGACGGACCGCAGCCATCGTACACCAGAATGCGGCCACCAAGCCGGCGAGATCCGGAGATCCGAAACGATGGCGAGCGACGAGACAGAGAGCGAATTCTACAGCGGGACGCGGCCTTTCCGCGAGTTCGCCCAGGCGCTCGATCGGAACGTTTATGCGGCGCTGCCCGACGGCTGGTGGCTGGGGCTGACCGACGTGGAGCGCTCGACCGAGGCGATCGACGCGGGCGGCTACAAGGCGGTCAACATGGCGGGAGCCGCGGCGATCGCCGCGGTGATGAACCGCCTCGGGCATCGCGACTTCCCCTTCGTCTTCGGCGGTGACGGTGCCGGCTTCGCCGTCGCGCCGGCAGAGCGGGCAGCCGCTGAGGAGGCGCTGTCGCAAACGGTCCGCTGGGTCGAGGAGGAACTCGGCCTGACCCTGCGCGCGGCGCTCGTGCCCGTCGACGACGTCCGCACCGCCGGGCACGAGGTACTGGTCGCACGCTTCGCCGCCTCGGCGCAGGTGACCTACGCCATGTTCACCGGCCGCGGCTTGGCGTGGGCGGAACAGGCGATGAAGAGCGGGCGCTACGCCGTCGATGCGGCGCCGGCCGGCGCACGCCCCGACCTGTCCGGTCTGTCTTGCCGCTGGACGCCGGTCGCCAATCGGCGCGGGTGCATCGTCTCGCTCTTGGTGGCCCCCGTCGGCGCCGCGGACGACCCGGCCTTCGTGACGGCCGCCGGACGCATCGTCGAGCTCCTGAACCGCACCGAGCGCGGCGGCCACCCGGTGCCGGCGCGCGGTCCCGGCTTCGAATGGCCGCCCGAGGGGCTGGAGCTGGAGGCACGCGCCAGCCGCTCGGGCGACACGACGCTGGGCAAGCAGCTACGCAAGCTGCGGCTGATGACCCTGATCGCCTGGCTGCTCGACAGGACCGGTTGGAAAGTGGGCGGCTTCGACCCGCGCGCGTATCGCACGGATACGGCCAGCAACACCGACTTCCGCAAGTTCGACGACATGCTGCGCATGACCGTGGACTGCGATTCCGACACGCTTTCGGAGCTGAAGTCCCTGCTCGGTCAGGCGCATGCGGCGGGGACGCTGCGTTTCGGCCTGTGGGAGCAGTCGGCGGCGCTGATGACCTGCATCGTGCCTTCGGCGCTGGCGCGCGATCACATGCACTTCCTGGACGGCGCCGACGGCGGCTATGCGCGCGCGGCGCTGCACCTCAAGGCCCAAGCCGACCCGCCCTCATGACCGCGTGAGCGCGGCAAGCCATTGATTCGACCGACGGGCTGCAGGCATCCTGCGGCAAGCGAAGCCGGGTGGCGGCCGCACCGTGGCGCAGCCCGGAAGACGCCTTGCATGTCAGGGTCAGCAGGCACGCCCGTCGCCGCGCGAGGGCCGGCCTGCCGAGCGAGGAACGGGCGCCGATGAGCCGAGCGAGCATGTTCAACTCCCCATTGCTGCTGGGGTTCGAGCAACTGGAGCGCAGCCTGGACCGCATCGCCAAGACCGGCGGCGACGGCTATCCGCCCTACAACGTCGAGGAACTGCCGGACGGCAGGCTGCGGATCACGCTGGCCGTCGCCGGCTTTTCCGAGGACGAGCTCTCGATCCAGGTCGAACAGAACCAGCTGATCATCGCCGGCCGCCAGCAGGACGAGGGCGAGCGGGTCTTCCTGCACCGCGGCATCGCTTCGCGCCAGTTCAAGCGTGCATTCATGCTGGCCGACGGCCTGGAGGTCGAGGGTGCGGTGCTCGACCGCGGCCTCCTCCACATCGACCTGAAGCGACCCTATATCGAGCCTGCGGTCAGGACGGTGAAGATCCGTACGGACGCCGATCAGGGCCGCAAGACCGTGGCACAGACCGGCACCGGTGCGTCTTCGGGAGCGGCGGGGCCGGGCCGGACGTTGAACGACGAGGACTGAGATCCCTCGCAGCATCCGGGCTCCTGCCGGAGCCGTGCCGTCGGCCGGCCGGCGCGAGGCCGCCACAAGAGGAACCGCAAGGGCCGTCGGCAAGGACGGCGGGCGATTCCAGGGGCTCGCCGGGCCGGGCTCGTCAACGACGCTGCGGTGCCGACGTCGGGCCGCGGCAAGAGAGAGGTAAGATACGCCATGGCGAACATCAGCCAGACCACCGCGCGCAGCCTGAGCCAGCAGGACTTTTTGGCCTTCGGCGTCAACGACGTCGCCTACGTCAGGCCGGCCGTAGCCGACGACGGCCAGCCCTTCGTCGTGGTCCATGCCGCCGACGGGACCCAGCTCGGCAGCATGCGCGACCCCGAGACCGCCTTCGCCGCCCTGGTCCAACAGGGCCTGACGCCGATGAGCGTCCACTGAGCCGGCGCCGCTCTGAAGGGCGGCGACCTCGAATCGCGACGGCGCGCTCCGCGGGGAGCGCGCCGTTCTTCGTCGGATCTGCGCCGATCTTCGCTACTGCCGGCTGAGGTCCAGTCCGATGTCCCCGAGAGTGCGGGCATCGAGATCGGCCAGATCGCGGTGCAGCCGCACTTCGCCGCGGGCCTGGTCGGCGTCGCTGCGCATCTGGGCGAGGGGGCTGCCCAGACTGATGCGGTCGACCGTGCGGCGCACCAGATCGCTGGCACCCAGACCGGGGATGGTGTTGTCGGCGACGAAGGCTATGCTCGCCATGTCAGGGGCTCCAGGGGCAGACGGGGTCGGTGGCTTCCGACCTGCCGTGCACCTTCCCAGGTATTGCCGCTCCGACCCTTCCGCCAATGAGGGTTTCACGCGCCCCCCATGCAGTCCGCGCAGGGGTCGGCAGCAAATTCTTAAGATCTGCCAAATACTTGTCGATTCTAAGACAGGAGCGGTCGCATCCGATCCAGGGCTTGCGACAGCCGCGCTTCGGAGCTGGCAAAGCAGAGCCGCAGGTGCCCCTCGCCCCCTGGGCCGAAGGCCGAACCGGGCGCCAGCCCGACGCCCGCCTCATGCACCATGCGCTTGGCGAAGGCGAGCGAGTCGGCGACGCCTTCGACCTGGAAGAAGCTGTAGAAGGCGCCCGGCGGCTGCGCCAGGGTCACCCGCGGCAGATCCGCCAGCCCCTGGTAGACCAGATCGCGGCCGCGCCGGCACCGCGCGACCATCTCGGCGACGAAGGGCTCGCCTTTCTCGAGCGCGGCGATGGCGCCGTACTGCAGGAAGGACTGGGTGCCCGAGGTGTTGAACTCGATGATCTTGTCGAGCACGTCGCCCAGCATCGGCGGGTGCACCACCCAGCCGAGCCGCCAGCCGGTCATCGCCCAGGCCTTGGAAAAGGAGTTGACGGCGACGACGGGCTCGTCCGCCTCGGCCTGGGCGAGGAACGAGGGTGCGAAGGGCCGCGCGTAGGTGAAGCGGTTGTAGACCTCGTCGGCCATCAGCCAGATGCCGTACTTGCGCGTCAGGCCCAGCACCTCCGCGATGCCGGCCTCGTCGAGCATCCAGCCGGTCGGATTGCTGGGGGTGGCGACGAAGAGGGCGCGCACGCCGCGCTTCAGCACGTCCTCCAGCTTGTCGAGGTCGAGCCGGAAGCTTCCGTCGGCGGCATGCTCGAGCGAGACCTGCACCGGCTCGCCGCCCATCAGCCGCACCGCGGAGACGATGTTGGGCCAGATCGGACTGACGATGGCGACCTTGTCGCCGGGGCGCAGAAAGGCCTGCAGCACCACGATCATGGCGTTCATGCCGCCCTGGGTGAGGGTGATGCGCGCCTCCTCCGGCCTGAAGCCGTAGAGCGCGGCCGAGTAGTCGGCGAGCGCCCGGCGCATCGCCGGCAGGCCGCGCTTCTGCGAATAGAAGGTGCTGCCGTTCTTCAGGGCGGCGATCGCCGGATCGCAGATGAAGTCGGGCGTGGGCAGGTCGCCCTCGCCGACCCACAGCCCGATCACGTCGTCGCGCTCGAAGCCGAGCTTCCAGACCTCGACGATCCGCGATTCCTCCATCTCGGCCACTTCGGGCCGCAACGGCATGTCAGCGGCGGCAGCGGCAAGCGTGTCGGGCGCTGTCTCGGGCATCGGCGGGTGCGCTTTCGGGCTGGAGGACGCCCTCTTCAGCTACTCCGCCAGCCGGCCGGCCGCAAGACGCGGATTGTCCCCATGACACCCGCACTGCTTGCAAGCGCACACCACCTTGACCAGAATGACGCCTGGAAGGAGAGATTTGTGACGCTCTCGATCGACGGCGTGTCCCTGCCGATCTCCTTGCCCAGTGCGTCGGACCCACTGCCGCTGCAGGCCATGGTACCGATCGTCGCGGCCCTGAGCGGCGCCGCCTCCGCCCGCGCCAAGTACCAGGCCAGCGCCAAGATGTCCGGCGCCGAAGCGGTGGCGGCGGCGGGCGTCTACAACGGCCTGATTCAGGCGCTGAACGCCATCGTGATCGCAATCTGCGCACCGCTGGCGGCCGGCGGCGACGAAACGGCGGCGCAGATCATTGCCATCTCTGCGAAGATGGCCGCCGCCGCGGCGGTGCACGAGGCAAAGGTCACGGCCACGGCAGCGCAGCTCGGCTGAAGTCTTGCCGCCGCCCGCCCGGCGGTGCATTTGACCGCCGCAACCGCTTGCGCGACGCTACGGGACCGTCCAGGGAGGGTGCAGGGCGATGAGCACGGATTGGCATTGGCGCATCGCGGCGGCGGCCGAGATGCCGAACGAGGCCGGGCGCCTGTCGGCGCTGCTGCTGCGTCACGGCAGCATGTCGGTGCGCTGGTACGCGCCGCCCTTTCCGGAGGACCCGCAGACGCCGCACGATCAGGACGAGCTCTACATCGTCGCGCGGGGCAGCGGCACCTTCGTGCGTGCCGACAAGCGAGTCGCCGTCGAGCCGGGCGACCTGCTGTTCGTCCCGGCGGGCGTCGAGCACCGCTTCGTCGATTTCAGCGAGGACTTTGCCGCCTGGGTGGTCTTCTACGGCCCGCAGGGCGGCGAAATGGCCCGAGAAGGGCTCGCCGCCGGCACCACCGGATGAGGCGAGGCGGTATCGCTACCAGAGCCAGGTCTCGGGGTTGGGGTAGGGTTGGCTGCGACTGACGAACTGAATGCCGCGCACGCAGCGCACCAGAAGCCAGACCAGCACAAACAACAGCACCAGCCAGCCGATCAGCACCAACGTCAGGGCAGCGCCCAACAGGCTGTACAGCAACAGCATCCAGAAAGTGCGAATCTGGAAGGTGAAATGCGTATCGAGCCAGGCCGGGCCCTTGCCGCGGTAGAGGTAGGCGACGACGACGCCGACCAGCGCGGTCAGGCCGGAGACGATCGAGGCGAGATAGAGCGCATAGACCACCACCGCCGGCGTCGTCGCCGGCTCGCCGCCGCGAGGCGCGGGCGGAGACGGTTCCTCCTCCATACGGGCGTCGCGGTCGTCGTCGGGCGGCGGGGTGTAGGCCATGACGGTGAAGGTAAGGGCGCTTGGCAGGCCATGCAAACCGGCCGCGCGCCGCCTCGCCCTATGGCAGGTGGCTTTGCGCGATGTAGTCGGCGGCCTGCATCTCGTTGAGCCGGCTGACCGTGCGGCGGAACTCGAAGCCGCCGTCATCGCCCGTGTAGATCTCCTCGGGCGGTGCGTCGGCCGACATGACCAGGTTGACCCGGTGCTCGTAGAGCGCGTCGACCAGCGTCATGAAGCGCCGCGCCTCGTTGCGCCTGGCGGCGTCCAGCCGCGGCACCCCGTCCAGCACCAGGGTGTGGAAGTGGGTGGCCAGCGTCAGGTAGTCCTCGGGTCCCAACGGTTGCCCGCACAGCGACTCGAAGTCGAAGCGCGCCACCCCGCGCGCCGCCGCCGGCACCTCCAGGCGGCGTCCCTTCACCGTCAGGTGGGTCGGCGCCGGCTCGGCGCCTTCGGTCAGGCGCCGGAAGGCCTCGTCCAGCCGGGCCCGAGCTTGCGGGCCGAGCGGGGCGTGGAAAACCGGCATCTCGCGCAGGCGCGCCAGGCGATAGTCCGTGCCTTCGCCCAGGTCGAGCAGGTCGAGGCGCCGCTTCAGCAGGGCCACGAAGGGCAAGAAGCGCTCGCGCTGAAGGCCGCCTTCGTACAGCCGGTCGGGCGGGAAGTTGGAGGTGGCGACGACCACCACGCCGCGATCGAAAAGCGCCTCGAACAGGCGGCCCAGGATCATCGCATCGGCGATGTTGACGACGTGAAACTCGTCGAAGCAGAGCAGCCAGACTTCCTCGGCCAGCGCACTGGCCAGCTCCGGCAGAGGGTCGGACTTGCTGCCTCGGGTCTTCTTGCGCCAGGCGTGCAGGCGGTCGTGCACCTCGGCCATGAAGGCATGGAAGTGGACGCGCCGCTTTTTCTCCACCGGCGCCCCGGCGAAGAAGAGGTCCATCAGCATCGACTTGCCGCGACCGACGGAGCCGTAGAGGTAGAGCCCCTGCGGCGCCTCCGCCTTGGGCCGACGGGCGAGTCCGAGGCGCGCCCGCCAACTCGCCGGCGTCATTTCCTGCACGCTGTAGCCGGTCAGAGCATGGGCGAGGCCTTGCAGCTTCTCGGCCGCCAGCTCCTGTACAGGGTCGGGCTTGAGCACGCCCTCGTGCCGCGCGGCGCGGTAGGCGGCGAGCGGCCCCCGCTCGGCAGCCAGCCCGGCGAAAGTCCCGGAGATCTCCAACCTAGGTACGGCGCTGGAGTCTGAGATTGGTAGGTCGGTCATGACGCAATGCTGTCTATTGAGGCAGAGCCCGCCCGTCCAGTTGCACGGCGAGCGGGTTTTCCGTCGCGAGGCCGCCGCCATGCCTGCCATAAACTCCGCTCGAATCCCGGTCAGCTTCGAATCCGGCTGATTCAGGAGGCCAAGCACCGATGCACGATGGGCTACACCGGCGCGTTCTCCTGGTCGATTCCGGGGTCGGCGGTCTGAGCGTGGCGGCGGCCATCCGCCAGCGCGTGCCGGAGGCGGCGCAACTCTACGTGGCCGACAATGCGATGTTCCCTTACGGCCGCCTGCCGGCGCCCGTGCTCGCGGCACGCCTTGCCGGCCTGGTGCACGCCGTCCGCGCACGCATCGTCCTCGATGCCGCGGTGGTCGCTTGCAACACGGCGAGCACGGCGGTCCTCGCCGAGCTGCGCGCCGCGCTGGCCGATCTGCCCTTCGTCGGGGTGGTGCCGCCGTTGAAGACAGCCGGGAAGGTCTCGCGCACCCGCGTCGTTGCCCTGCTGGCCACCGAAGGGACCGCGCGCAGCCCCTATGTCGACGACCTGATCGCCGCATTCCTGCCGGACGCGCGCGTGCTGCGCCCCGACTGCCGGGGTCTCGCCGTCGAGGCGGAGAAGAAGCTGCGCGGCCAACCGCTCGACCGGGAGGTCATCCGGGCTGTCCTGGCCGGTCTGCCGGAGGCCGAGCGCGCGGCCGTCGATACGGTCGTGCTCGGCTGCACGCACTATGCCTTCCTGGTCCCGGAGCTGCAGGAGGCCCTGGGACATGCGGCGAGGTTCCTGGACCCGGCGATGCCGGTCGCCCGTCGACTCGCCCAAGTGCTCGCCGGGCTGCCCGCGCCGGCGTCGCCGCCGGATCCGGCCTGGGACGATCTCGCCCTCTTTACCGCATCAGACGACACGCTTGCGCTGCTGGAGCCGGCCTTGCGGCGCGCCGGCTTCCGTCGCACGGCGCTGCAGGATCCCGGGCGAGCCGTGCCGGCGGCAGGCTGAAGCCAACGGCCGGCAACGCGGCTACCGCGCCGGCACGAAGCCGCAGGCAAGCTGCATCGGGGTGTCGCGGAACTGCGGCTGGCTGTCGGCGTACTGCCCGCCGGCGTAGATCGCCAGCGCCTCGCCGGCGAGGTCTGCAACGCTGAGATCCGGCACGTGCAGACGCGCCCGGACCGGCTCGGTGCCGTCAGATCTCGCTGTAGGTGACCCCGTCGTACTCGTAGGCGACCAGCGAGCTGCCGTCATAGAGACCGACGAACTGGATCTCCGAGGAACTGAAGCTGATCGCGCCGTCGCCGTTGTCGAACGACAGGGTCCAGCTTCCCCCGCCGTTGTCCGTGAAAGTGACGTTGTCCGGGGCGGCACCGGTCGTCGAGCCGTTGAAGCCCTCGTGCAGGATCAGGGTGTTGCCGCCGCCACCGCCGTCGCTGATCGTGTCGGTGCCGTCGAGCCGGCCGAAGTAGTAGTAGTCCGCCCCGCCGCCGCCGATCAGCGTGTCAGTGCCGCTGCCCCCGTAGAGGTAGTCGGTGCCCGAGCCGCCGTAAAGCCGGTCGTTGCCCGTACCGCCCCACAGCCAATCCTCGCCGGCGTCGCCGTGGATCTCGTCGTCGCCCGAACCCCACAGGCTGATCACGTCGGCGCCGTCGCCGCCATAGACCGTCAGGCTGGTGTCGGCGTTCGACTGGCGGTCGCCGATGACGAAGTCGTCGCCGCCCTTCAGGTCGATCACCTCGAACTCGCCGGTGTCAGCCTGCCAGGCCTGGTTCCCGTCGGTGAAGGCGGCGTCGTCGAGGACAATGGTGTCGTCGGTGTCCCACCCGACCAGGGTGTCGGTGCCGGCGTTGCCGCGGATCTCCTCGTCGGCCGAGTCCCAGGTGATGACGTCGTCGCCGTCGTTGCCGTAGACCTCGTCGGCGCCGAGACCGCCCTCCAGCGTGTCGCTGCCGCCGCCGCCGTAGACCAGGTCGTCGCCCGCGCCGGCGTCGATCGAGTCGTCGCCGCCGCCGCCATACTGATTAAGGTCGCCGTAGACCTCGTCGCTGCCGCCGCCGGTCGAGATGCTGTCGTCGCCGCCGCCGCCGTACACCTCGTCGGCCCCGGCGCCGGTAAAGATGGTGTCGGCGCCGTCGTTCGCACCGCCGTAGCCGAAGTCGCCGTAGACCAGGTTGTCGCCGTCGCCGGCGTCGAGGGTGTCCGACCCCTGGCCGCCGTAGACCGTGTCCGCCCCGGCGCCGCTGGTCACTTGGTCGTCGCCGTCGGAGGTGCTGCCGTAGTCGCGGTCGGCATAGACCAGGTTGTCGCCGCCGTCGATCGAGATCACGTCGTCGCCGAGACCGCCCTCGAAGGTCTGCTTGCCGCTCGCGCTGCCGGCGTCGTCGATGACGTCGTCGCCGCCGCCGCCGAAAACCGTGTCGCGATCGCTGCCGGTCGTGATGGTATCGTCGCCGTCGTCGCTGGCGCCATAGGCGAGGTCGCCGTAGATCAGGTTGCGGCCGGACAGGGCGGTGATCGTATCGCTGCCCTGGCCGCCGTAGACCGTGTCGTTGCCGCCGCCGGCGCCGATGGTGTCGTCGAAGAAGTCGGCCGGCAGGCTGCCAAAGCTGCCGTTCTGCCACGAGAGGTCGCCATAGATCAGGTCGCGGCCGTCGCCGCCGTAAAGCGCGTCGCGCCCGCCCCCGCCGCTCAGGGTGTCGCGGCCGTTGCCGCCGTAGAGCGTGTCGTCCCCGTCCAGGCCGGTGTAGTAGCCGTCATCGCCGGTCAGGACGTCGTTGCCGCCCAGCCCGGTCAGCACGTCGTCGCCGCCGCGCCCCTCGGCGGTATCCTTGCCGCCGGTGCCGGTCCAGGTGTTGTCCGAGTTGTCGCCCGTGTAGTTGGCCAAAGTGTCGAACCGCGGCGGCCTGCCGCCCTCCCCGCAAGCGAGTCCAGTCGCTCCGGCTGCGACGCGGCAACGGTTTGGCGCCGGACTTACCGGAAGTCGGAGTATAGACCCTTCCGAGTTAAGCGAGCGTGATTCGGATCAAGAGCGCCTATACTATCATTATACACTACGTGCAGCCTCGCAGACAAAACTGCAAGCTCTTGACATGAAATTTCGCGCATCGGCGCGCCGGCCGCTGGCGCAGAGCCAGGCTGGGCTTGAACGAGCCGGATCTGACGTCGCTCTACCCCGAGCGATCCGCCGAGGCGCCGTCGCGCAACGCCGCCTCCACGAAGTGCAGGCGGTCCTGGCCGTAAAACACCTCGCCATCCACCAGGTAAGCGGGCGAGCCGATGACGCCGAGCGCGACCGCTTCGTGGGAGTTGGCGAACACCCGCGCCTGGGTTTCTTCCTTCAGCGCCACCTCGCGGAGCGTGGGCCCATCGAAGCCGCACCGCGCCGCAAGCTCGTCGAGCACGGCGGGATCGGCGATATTCCGGTCGTCGCGCCAGAGCGCCGCCAGGATCTCGCCGGCAAGCGCGTCCAGGTCGCCCTTCTGCCCAGCCTCGACCGCGTCCTGCGCCGCCACAACCAAGCCGCTCGGCAGCTCCATCGGGCCGTAGTGGTTGCTGGGGTCCTCGCCCACCACCGGTACGCCGCGCCACACCGCCCAGCGCTGAAAGTCGCGCCACGAGTCCGCCACGCGCGCCGGATGCCGCTCGGTGAACCAGATGCCGCCCGTCTCCGGCACGACGATCGAAAGCAGCATCGGCTTGTGCACCAGCTGCCGCCCGTAGGCACGGGCGAGCCGCACGATCTCGGCGTGCCCGACATACGCGAAGGAGCCGCGGACAGAGTAGAAGTAGAGAAGTTCGTTCAATGCGCCGCGTCCCAGGTGTCGCCGACGCCGGTGTCGGCGACCAGGGGCACGGTCAGCTCCAGCACCGGGTCGCAGGCGGCTTCCATGACCTGCTTGACCAGGGCGCTGGCCGCCTCGACCTCGGCCTCGGGCACCTCGAACAGCAGCTCGTCGTGCACCTGCAGCAGCATCTTCGTCTGCAGCCCGGCGGCCTCCAGCGCGGGCGGCACGCGGATCATCGCGCGCTTGATGATGTCGGCGGCGGTGCCCTGGATCGGTGCGTTGATCGCCGCCCGCTCGCCGAAGCTGCGGCGCGCCGGGTTCTTGTCGCGGATGGTCGGCAGGTGGATGCGCCGGCCGAAGAGCGTGCGAACCGAGCCCTTTTCCTTCGCCTCGGCCTTGGTGCGCTCCATGTAGGCGCGGATCTCCGGGAAGCGCTGGAAGTAGGCCTCGATGTAGGCCTTCGCCTCGCTCTGCTCGATGCCCAGGTTCTGCGCCAGGCCGAAGGGGCTGATGCCGTAGATGATGCCGAAGTTGATGGCCTTGGCGCGCCGGCGGGTGGCCGGGTCCATCTGGTCGAGCGGCACGCCGAAGACCTGGCTTGCGGTGGTGGCGTGGATGTCCTGGCCCTCGGCGAAGGCCGCGCGCAGGGCGTCGACCCCGGCGATGTGCGCGGTCAGGCGCAGCTCGATCTGCGAGTAGTCGACGCTCAGCAGCTTGCAGCCCGCCTCGGCGACGAAGGCGTGGCGGATCTTGCGCCCCTCCTCCGTGCGCACCGGGATGTTCTGCAGGTTGGGCTCGGTCGAGGACAGGCGCCCGGTCGAGGCGATCGCCTGGCCGAAGGAGGTGTGGACGCGCCCGGTCTTGGGGTCGATCTGCGCCTGCAGCGCGTCGGTGTAGGTCGACTTCAGCTTGGAGACCTGCCGCCAGTCGAGCACCCTCGCGGGAAGTTCGTGCCCTTGCGCGGCCAGGCCCTCCAGGATGTCGGCGCCGGTGGCGTAGGCGCCGGTCTTGCCCTTCTTGCCGCCGCCCAGGCCCATCTCGTCGAACAGGATCTCGCCGAGCTGCTTGGGGCTGCCGATGTTGAACGCGCGGCCGGCGAGCGTGTGGATCTCGCCCTCCAGCTCGGCCATGCGCTGGGCGAAGTCGTTGGACAGGCGCTTGAGCCGGCCGGGGTCGACCTTGATGCCGAGCGCCTCCATGTCCGCCAGCACCGGCAGCAGCGGGCGCTCCAGGGTTTCGTAGACGGCCGTCACCCGCTCGGCCGGAAGCTGCGGCCTGAACAGCGCGTGCAGGCGGAAGGTGACGTCGGCGTCCTCGGCGGCATAGGCGGTGGCCGCCTCCAGCGGCACGCGGTCGAAGGTGATCATCGCCTTGCCGGAGCCGCAGACCTGCTTGAAGGGGATCGGCGCGTGGCCGAGGTGCAGCTTGGACAGCTCGTCCATGCCGTGGCCGTGCAGCCCGCCCTCCAGCACGTAGGACAGCAGCATGGTGTCGTCGAAGGGCGTCACCTCGCAGCCGTAGCGGCGCAGCACCTCCAGGTCGTACTTCAGGTTGTGGGCGATCTTCAGCACCGTCGGGTCGACCAGCAAGGGGCGCAGCCGCTCCAGCGCCGCCTCCAGCGGCACCTGCTCCGGTGCCGCGCCGCTGCCGAAGTCCAGCCCTTCGCCGTCGCCGGCGTCCGGCGCCACATGGGCCAGCGGAATGTAGCAGGCCTCGCCCGGCGCCACCGCCAGGGAGACGCCGACCAGCCGGCAGTTCAGGCTGTCCAGCCCGTCGGTCTCGGTATCGACCGCTACCAGGCCGGTCTCGTGCGCGCGGGCGATCCAGGCGTCCAGCGCCTCCGGCGTCGTCACCGTGGCGTAGCGCGCCTGGCCCAGGTCGGGCGCCTCGGCGGCGGGGGCCGCGGCCGCCGGCTCGGCCGCCTTGCCAGAGGGTTTCGGCGCCCCGACCTCCTTCTCGTCGGGGACCACGCCCTCGCCGGAGTCCGGCCCCAGCTTGTCGGCCAGGCGGTTGAGAATGCTGCGGAACTCGTAGCGCTCCAGGAACTCGCGGACCGCGTCCGGGTCCGGCTCCTTCAGGCCGAAGCCCGCTAACCCCTCCAGCACCGGAACCGTCTGGTCGAGCGTCACCAGCCTCTTGGAGATGCGCGCCAGCTCGGCGTTCTCGATCAGCTTCTCGCGCCGCTTGGGCTGCTTGACCTCCCCGGCGCGCTCCAGCAGCGCTTCCAGGCTGCCGTACTCTTCGATCAGTTGCGCCGCCGTCTTCACCCCGATGCCGGGCACGCCGGGCACGTTGTCGGTCGAATCGCCGGCCAGCGCCTGGACGTCGACCACCTTCTCGGGCGCGACGCCGAACTTCTCGCGCACCTCGTCGGGGCCGATCGGGCGGTCCTTGATCGGGTCCAGCATGTCGATGCCGTCGCCGACGAGCTGCATCAGGTCCTTGTCGCTGGAGACGATGGTGACGCGGATGCCCTGCCTGGCGGCCTCGACCGCGTAGGTCGCGATCAGGTCGTCGGCCTCGAAGCCCTCCTGCTCCAGGCACGGCAGGCCGAAGGCGCGCGTCGCCTCGCGGATGGCGCCGAACTGCGGGCGCAGCTCCTCCGGCGGTTCGTCGCGGTTGGCCTTGTAGTCGGGATAGATCTCGTTGCGGAAGGACTCGCTGGAGTGGTCGAAGATCACCGCCAGCCCGTCGGCGTCGGTGTCGCGCAGCAGCTTGATCAGCATGTTGGTGAAGCCGAAGACGGCGTTCGTGTGCATGCCGTGGCTGGTGAAGCGCGGCGGGATGGCGAAGAAGGCGCGGAAGATGTAGCCGGAGCCGTCGACCAAATAGAGGTGCTTGTAGGGCAGTGCGCCGCCCTGGCTGGCGGGGGAGGCCTCGGTCTCGGCGGGCGTGGCGGGGGCGTCGGTCATGGCAGGCAAGATGCCCCCGGATCGCGGCGCTGTCGAGGCAGCCGGCCGCGGCTTTTCCGGCTATACTGGGCGGACGTGTGCAGGGAGGCCTGACTATGCCCGCCAGCGACCGTTCCGATTACGCCTGTCCCGTGCTGCCGTCGCTCGACTTCGACGAGACCGAGGCTTGGTACAACCGCTTGGGCTTCAAGACGCTGGGCCGCTGGGAGAGCTATCTGATCGTCGTGCATGGCACGCTCGAGCTGCACTTCTGGCCGTGCGACGACCGGGCGATCTGCGAGGCCTCGGGCGCCTACCTGCAGGTCGGCGACGTCGAGGCCTACGACGCCGCCTGGCGCCCGCTGATCGAGGCGCCGGCGCGCATCGGCGCGCTGGCCGACCAGCCCTGGGGCATGCGCGAGTTCCCCCTGTGGGACCCGCACGGCAACCTGTTCCGGGTGGGCACCCCGCTGCCGCGCTGACGCGCCGTCAGCAGCAGTCCGGCGTGCGCCCCTCGGCTCGGGCGGCCAAGATTGCTTGACTGAATTCAGCGTTTTAAGTATTTTTCTGGTTAGAAAGGTGATTATCGCTAAAATGAGTCCGAAAATGCCAGAACGCCTGACCATCGAGATCGGCCTGCCGGTCCACAAAGCCATCGAAGCCCAGCGCCGGAGCTTCGAGGAAACCCACGACGACATCCTGATGCGGCTGCTCGATATCGGGGCAAATGACGGGCTCGGCGTCGAAGGCCCGGCCGTGGATGCGGCTGCTGGACGCCCTTGGGTCTGGAAGGGGGTGCGCCTGCCGCACGGCACGCAATTGCGCATGAGCTACAACGGCGCCGAGCACCACGCGGAAATTCGCGACGGGGTCTGGGTGCTGGAGGAGGGCGTCGCCCGCAGTCCATCCGGCGCAGCCAGCCTGATCGCGCGAACCCGCAGAGGCCGCAAGACACACTTGGACGGGTGGCGCTATTGGCAGGCGCGCTTGCCGGGCGAAGCGCTTTGGACACCGATCGCCGCTCTCCAAGCTCGGAGAGGGGAATGAGGGGAACACGCAGAGAAAGCCTGGAATCGCGATTTCGCTGGCGCTGGCGATTGGCGTTTCACCTGCAATGGTTCGGGCTGCGGCTGAGTTTCAGAGGCACGGCCGAGCGCATGAAGGGCTTGCCGGGGGCAGCGCCTCGGTCGCCGGGCAGCACTGTCGAGGCGCGGCGGACAGAGACAGCGCAGGCGGATCAACCGTTCTCGGCCAGCACCCGCCCGGCGAGGTAGAGCGAGCCGCAGATCAGCAGGCGGCCGGGCGTCTCGGCGGCGTCGCGCAGCGCGGCGACGGCGGCGGCGACGCTTTCGGCCGGCTCGGCGGCGATGCCACAGGACTCGGCGTGGGCGGCGGCCTCGGCGGCGGACAGGGAGTTGGCCTCGCCGGGGATGGCGACGGCGCGCAGGCGGCGCACCCGCCAGGCCAGGGGGCGCAGGAAGTCGGCCGCCGCCTTGGTGTTCAGCATGCCGTAGACGAGGTCCAGCGGCTCGGCCCAGCCGGCCAGCTCACTTGCCAGGATGGCGCCGGCCTGGGCGTTGTGGCCGCCGTCGAGCCAGAGCGACCAGTCCGGCCCCAGCATCTCCGCCAGCGGCCCGCGGGTCAGGCGCTGCAGCCGGGCCGGCCAGACGGCCCGGGTCAGACCGGCGGCGACGGCCTCGGCGGAAATCGCGTGGCCGGGCAGCCGTCGGGCCAGCATTGCCGCCTGGCCGGCGTTGTCGAGCTGGTGGGCGCCGAGCAGGCTTGGCCGCGGCAGCTCGAGCGTCTCGTCCCCGTCGCGCAGGCGCAGGCCCGCGTCGGTCGGCATCGCGTCCCAGGCCTCGCCCAGGCCCAGCAGCGGGGCGCCCACGTCGCGGGCACGCGCGGCGATGACGCCGGCGGCGCGCGGGTCCTGCCGGCCGACGACGGCGGTCACGCCGGGCTTGAGGATGCCGGCCTTCTCGAAGGCGATCTTCTCCAGGCTGTCGCCGAGGAACTGCATGTGGTCCATCGAGACCGGCGTGATCGCGGTGAGCGCCGGCCGGGCGACCACGTTGGTGGCGTCCAGCCGGCCGCCGAGACCGACCTCCAGCAGCAGCACGTCGGCCGGCGTGCGCGCGAAGGCGAGGAAGGCGGCGGCCGTGGTGATCTCGAAGAAGGTGATCGGGTCGTCGCCGTTGGCCCGCTCGCACTCCTCCAGGAGGTCGAGCAGGACCGGCTCCGCGATCAGCGTGCCGGCCAGGCGGATGCGTTCGTGGAAGCGCACCAGATGCGGCGAGGTGTAGACGTGCACTCCGAGGCCCGCGGCCTCCAGGATGGCGCGGAGCAGGGCGACGACCGAGCCCTTGCCGTTGGTGCCGGCGACGTGGACGACCGGCGGCAGGCGCTCTTCCGGGTGGCCGAGGGCGGCGAGCAGCCGCTCGACCCGGCCGAGCGACAGGTCGATCACCTTGGGGTGCAAGCGCATCAGCCGCGCCAGGACGGCATCGCTGCCCCGCGGATCGGCGGCCTCCAGGGACGTCGGGCTCACCCGCCGCGCGGCTCCTGCGGCTCGCGCTCAGCCGACTCGAGCTCGCCCCCAGACGTAACGGACTCCGCCTCGGTGGCGACGGGCTCGCCGGGCCCGGTTCCGTCCGCCGCGGCCTCGGGCGGGGCGAGCGGGATGATCTCGGCCGCGCGCGGCAGGCTGGGGACGGTCAGCAGGGAAAGCAGCCGGCCGAGCGTCGCGTTCAGCTCGCCGCGCGGCACCACCAGGTCGACCATGCCGTGGTCGCGCAGGTACTCGGCGCGCTGGAAACCCTCGGGCAATTGCTCGCGGATGGTCTCCTCGATCACCCGCTGGCCGGCGAAGCCGATGACGGCGCCGGGCTCCGAGATGTGGATGTCGCCCAGCATGGCGAAGGAGGCGGAGACCCCGCCCGTGGTCGGGTCGGTCAGCAGCACGATGTAGGGCAGGCCGGCTTCCTTGACCTGCTCGACGGCGATGGTGCTGCGCGGCATCTGCATCAGCGAGAGGATGCCCTCCTGCATGCGCGCGCCGCCGGAGGCCGGAACCGCGATCAGCGCCGCCTCTTGCAGGACCGCCAGCCTGGCGGCGGCGACCAGGCCCTCGCCCACCGCGATGCCCATGGAGCCGCCCATGAAGGCGAAGTCGAAGCAGGCGACGACCGCCTTGCTGCCGCCGATGGTGCCGTGGGCGACGACGATGGCATCCTGCTTGCCGGTCTTGGAGCGCGCCTTCTTCAAACGGTCGGTGTAGCGCTCGCGGTCGCGGAAGCGCAGCGGGTCGACCGGCGTCTCCGGCAGCTCGATGGTCTGGAACTCGCCCTCGTCGAACAGCAGCTCCAGGCGCCGCTGGGCGGAGATGCGCATGTGGTGGCCGCAGGCGGTGCAGACGCGAAGGTTGGCTTCCAGCTCGCGGTGGAAGATCATCTGGCCGCAGGAGGGGCACTTTTCCCAGAGGTTCTCCGGGACGTCCTGCTTGGCGATGAGCGAGCGGATGCGCGGCCGGACGTAGTCGCTGATCCAGTTCACGCAGTCAGCCCCCCGGCCAGCTCGCGCACGAAGCCCAGCACGTCGTCGGCCAGCCCCGGCCTGGCCTTGCCGGCCTCGTCGAGGTTGGCGCGCACGCGCTCGACCAGGGCGGAGCCGACCACGGCGGCGTCCGCCACGGCGCCGACCTCGCGCACCGCCTCGGCCGTCTTGATGCCGAAGCCGACGGCGATCGGCGTGTCGGTATGCCGGCGCAGGCGCGCCACCGCCTCGGCGACGTGCTCGCGGGTGGCCGACTTGGTGCCGGTGATCCCCATCACGGAGACGTAGTAGAGAAAGCCGGAGACCTCGGCGAGCACCCTCGGCAGACGCGCGTCGTCGGTCGTCGGTGTGGCCAGGCGGATCCAGTGCAGGCCGGCCGCGCGCGCCGGCGCGCAGAGCTCGCGGTCCTCCTCCGGCGGCAGGTCGACGACGATCAGGCCGTCGACCCCGACTTCGACCGCGCGCGCCAGGAAGGCCTCGACGCCCATCGAGTAGATCGGGTTGTAGTAGCCCATCAGCACGACCGGCGCCTCGCGGTCGGCCTGACGAAAGGCGGCGACCAGATCCAGGGTCTTGGCCAGGGTCATGCCGGCGTTCAGCGCGCGCAGCGAGGCGGCCTGGATCGCCGGCCCGTCCGCCATGGGGTCGGAGAACGGCATGCCGATCTCGATGACGTCGGCGCCGGCGGCGGGCAGACCCTGCAGGATCTCCAGCGAGGTCGCGGCGTCCGGGTCGCCGGCGGTCAGGTAGGTGACCAAACCGGCGCGCCCCGCCGCCTTGAGGTCGGCGAAGCGCTTCTCCAGGCGCGTTTGCGCGAGGTGCGTCGCAACGGCGGCGTCGCTCATTCGATGTCTGCTCCCAGGCGCTTGGCGACGGCGAAGACGTCCTTGTCGCCGCGCCCGCAGAGGTTCATCACCAGCAGGTGGTCCTTGGGCAGCGTCGGGGCGAGCTTGGCGACGTGCGCCAGGGCGTGCGCCGGCTCCAGGGCGGGGATGATGCCCTCCGTGCGGGTGCACAGCTTGAACCCCTCGAGCGCCTCGGCGTCGGTCGCGCTGACGTACTCGACCCGCCCGGCCTCCTTCAGCCAGGAATGCTCCGGCCCGATGCCGGGGTAGTCGAGACCGGCCGAGATCGAGTAGGCGTCGACGATCTGCCCGTCGTCGGTCTGCAGCAGGTAGGTGCGGTTGCCGTGCAGCACGCCCGGCCGGCCGCCGTTGAGGCTGGCCGCATGCTCGCCGGTCTCGACGCCCTTGCCGGCCGCCTCGACGCCGACGATCCGCACCTCCGGTTCGTCCAGGAAGGGATAGAACAGGCCCATGGCGTTGGAGCCGCCGCCGATGCAGGCGACCAGGCTGTCGGGCAAGCGGCCCTCGGCCTCCAGCATCTGGGTGCGGGTCTCCTGGCCGATCACCGACTGGAAGTCGCGCACCATCATCGGATATGGGTGCGGGCCGGCCACCGTCCCGATGATGTAGAAGGTGTCCTCGACGTTGGCGACCCAGTCGCGCAGCGCCTCGTTCATGGCGTCCTTCAGGGTGCCGGTGCCGCTGGTCACCGGCTTCACCTCGGCGCCGAGCAGGCGCATGCGGAAGACGTTGGGCTGCTGCCGCTCGATATCGGTCTCGCCCATGTAGACGACGCAGGGCAGGTCGAAGCGCGCGCACACCGTGGCCACCGCGACGCCGTGCTGGCCGGCGCCGGTCTCGGCGATGATGCGCGTCTTGCCCATCCGCTTGGCCAGCAGGATCTGGCCCAGGCAGTTGTTGATCTTGTGGCTGCCGGTGTGGTTCAGCTCGTCGCGCTTGAAATAGACCTTGGCGCCGCCCAGCGCCTCGCTCAGGCGCTCGGCGAAGTAGAGCGGACTGGGCCGGCCGACGTAGTGCGCGGCGTAGTGCTCCAGCTCGCGCTTGAACGCCGGGTCGCGGCGCGCGTCCGTGTAGGCCCGTTCGACCTCCAGGATCAGCGGCATCAGCGTCTCGGCGACGAAGCGCCCGCCGAAGCGGCCGAAGTGGCCTTGCTCGTCCGGCCCGGTCGTGTAGGTGTTGAGTTTCTCGGCGATCGACACGGTTTTTCTCGTTCGGTTCGGGATGTCTCGCAAGCCCCGCACTCTGCCGCAGATGGCGGCTCCAGGGCAACGTTGCCTGCCTAGAGCCTTTGGCACAGTTCCAGGAAGGCGCGGATCTTCTCCGGGCTCTTGCGGCCCGGCGCGTCCTCGACGCCGCTGGAGACGTCGACGGCGCTCGCCCCGCTGATCTCCACCGCCTCGCGCAGGTTGCCGGCATGCAGGCCGCCGGAGAGCATCCAGGGGCGCTGCCAGCGCCGCCCTGCCAGCAGGCGCCAGTCGAAGGAGACGGCGTTGCCGCCCGGCAGGGCATCGGCCATGGTCTTCGGCGGCTTTGCGTCGAACAGCAGGCGGTCGGCCACCGGCTCGTAGTCCTTGGCGGGCGCGAGGTCCTCGGCGCGGGCGATCTTGAGCGCCTTCATCGCCGGCACGCTCCAGCGCTCGCGGATCTGGGCAACGCGCCGCGGGCTCTCCTCGCCGTGGAGCTGCAGCAGGTCGGGATGCACCGCGCGCACGACACGATCGATCAGCGCGTCGTCGGGGTCGACCAGCAACGCCACCGTCTGCGGCTGCGGGCCCAGGCCGCCGACCAGGGCGGCAGCCTGCTCCGGCGTCACCGCGCGCGGGCTCCTCGGGAAGAAGACCAGCCCGATCCAGCGCGCACCACCGGCCGCGGCCGCGCTGAGCGCATCCGGCGTCGAGATGCCGCAGATCTTCGCTTCGATCGCCATTCCGGAAACTCGCTAGGACAAGGCGCTAATCGCGCCGCTCGTCGTCGAAGCCCGCGTCGCCGTGCGGCTGCAGCGAACGGGGCTGCGGGCCGCCGCCGGCGTCGGGGATCCAGCCGGTGCAGGTGCGAAAGGCGAGCGACAGCAGGGAGACGAACACCGCCGCAAAGACGTAGTTCAGCACGGCAGCCAGGGCAATGAAGACGATCGTCCCGACCACGCCCCCGCCGAAATCGGGGCCGCCCTCCATCATGCCGCTGACCCCCAGCAGGGTACCGGCGATCACCATCAGGATCGCCGCCGCCGCCAGCATCGGCACCAGCGCCAGCAGGTAGGCGCCGATCAGCCGCCAGGCGTTGCCGGCGGTGGTGCGCCAGGACTCGAGCAGGCCGAAGTTCTCGTCCACCGCCGCGGCGGGGAAGACGAAGCTGAAACGCGCCGCCAGATAAAAGGCAACCAGCAACAGCGGCAGCACCAGCAGCGCCATGCTGCCGCCCGGCCCGTTGCCGCCCATCATCGCCATCCCGCCGCCGAACAGCAGGGCCGGAAGTCCGACCAACAGCCCGATCATCAGCCCCAGCAGCAGGGTCATCAGCCAGAAGCGCAGCTGGCGCCGGCCGAGCCGCGGGATCAGCGGCGGCCGCTCCTCCATCAGCAGCGCGCGATGCCAGGCGACCGCGAAGATCGCATAGGCGAAGACCTCGACCAGGGTCAGCACGAACTCGAAGGGGCTGCCCGCCGCCCCGACGCCCAGCGAACCGATCGCCAAGGACAGGCAGAAAGGCACCAGGGCGGCGACGATCACCTGGTCGATCCGGCGCAGGGTGAAGCGGTAGGCGTCGGCCACGGTCTGCCCCACCGGCAGCAGCGCCACGGGGCCCGGTGGCGGCGTCGAGGAGGCGTTGGTCATGGCCGTTCCTGGGATCCCAAGTCTTGAAGGGCCCGGTCCGTTCGGGCGGGCCGGGCAAGCGCGCACGCTCCGGCAATAGAGCAGCGGCCCGCCGGCTGCAAGACTCGCCGGCTAAGCTCGCCCGCTACACTCACGGTGCCCTGCGAAGCCGAGGCTGCCCGAGTTTCTGCTGGGGCCGACGTCACGTGCCCGCGCTTTGGGACTCCGGCTCTATCCACAGGCGTCGAAGCGCCAGTGAGGATACGCCGACTGCGCCGGTGGAGACCACGACCCAGACCGCCGCCGTCGTCACGGCCTGCAGCAGGACGGCGGAGGCGTTCAGGGGTTGCGGAAGAACGTACAGCGGCAAGCAGGGCACGAAGGATGCCACGACCAGGGCCAAGGCGATGCGCCACCCGTTGCCCTTGGTCCGGAACCAGGATTGCCGCAGGCTGACGCGCAGGCCGACCGCACTCGCCGGCAACACGAGCAGCAGATGCACCGCCAACAGCAATCCCAGCGCGACCCCGCCTAGCATCGCGACGATCAAGACGCCGTAGACCAGCGGCAGGCCACTGGCCTCCTCCCAACCTTTGATCGCTTGGCCGAAAACCGCGGGCAGCATGAGCACGGCAAGACCCGCCAACACCAAGAGCATGCTCAGAGCGAGGATCAGTACGGCATACAGAAGATAGCGCAGGAAACAGCGCAGGAAGCTGCGGCGGCGCTCCTGCCCGCCCGCCTCGGTCGGGCCCGCCGCATCGGCGAGCAGGCGCCGGTGCCAGGCGACGGCGAAGAGCGCCGCCGCCAGGAACTCGACCAACGAGAGCAAAGCCAGGATCCCCTCCGCGTCCTCGGCTTCGGTATCCTGGATGCCGGTCGCGTACTGAGTCGCCACGAGCACCGCGAAGAGGCCGGCCGCCAGCGGGACGAAGGTTCGGCGGTCGGTGCCGACGACCCGGTAGGCGTCCCACGCGGTCGCCCACACAGGTATGCGAACCTTGGCGGGCTGCGGAGGGTGGAAGTAGTCGTCCTCCTCAGCTTCACTCGGCTCGTTCATGGCTCTAGCCGCTTTCGGCGATCTCGGCGACGATTCGTTCGACCGCCTCCGCCGGGTCCGGTGCGGCGGCGATCGGGCGGCCGATGACCAGCACGTCGGCGCCGGCGGCCAGCGCCTCGGCGGGGGTCGTCACCCGCTTCTGGTCGCCGACGGCGGCCCAGGTCGGCCGGAGGCCGGGCACCACCAGCTTGAAGTCGGGGCCGCAGGCCCGGCGCAGGGCGGCGATCTCGTGCGGGCTGCAGACCACGCCGTCCAGGCCGCAGTCCTGTGCCAGGCGCGCCAGGCGCATGACCTGCTCGCCGACCGGTCCCGTCTGGCCGACCTCGGCCAGGTCGGCGTCGTCCAGGCTTGTCAGCACGGTGACGGCGATCACCCAGGGGCGCTGATGCCCCAGGTCCTCGCTCGCCTCGCGCGCCGCCTCGCCCGCCGCCGTCATCATCGCCCGGCCGCCGGAGGCATGCACGTTGACGATCGCCGGGCGCAGGTGACAGGCGGCGCGCATCGCGCCGGCCACGGTGTTCGGGATGTCGTGGAACTTGGCGTCGAGGAACAGCGGCTCGCCGCCGACGGCCGCGCGTACCCCGTCGGGGCCGTGCGCCGTGAAGAACTCCTTGCCCACCTTCAATCCGCCGACGATGCCGCGCAACGCCTGGGCCACCGTCTGCGCGCGGGCCAACTCCGGCGTGTCGAGCCCCACGAACAGCCGGCTGCGGATCGCCGCCGTCTCGGCGGTGGAAAGCGCGACCTCGGACATGCGGTCGGTGATAGCAAAGCCGGCACGCTCGGTCATGCGGATTCGGCCGGCGGCCTGGCGGCCGGGGTGCGGCCTGCCGCCCAGGCCGCGAAATCCTCGGCCGCCAGCCGGCCGGTGGCGACCGCGGCCAGACGCTCGCCCATCAGCGCGCCGAACTTGAACATGTGCCCGGTGCAGCCGGTGACCGCGACCAGGCCCGGCTCGGCATGGGTCAGGAAGCGGCCGTCCTGGTGGCTGACCGCGTAGGGGCAGACCTTGTGGCCCATCACCGCGTAGTCGCCGGCGTCTTGCAGGATCGGAGCGAAGCCGGCGAAGAGGTCCTGCACCTCCGGCGGCTCCGGCTCGAAGAGCGCATCGGGGTCGCAGGGCCGGCGTGCGCCGACGCGGCCGAACTTCAGCGGCGTGCCGGCGACCGGCGGCACGCCGTAGCTGTCCTCGGCGAGCGGGAACTGCACGATCGACGGCCCCTCGGCCCAGGCCTTGGCAAAGCGGCGCGGCGGCGTCAGGTAGACGACGAGCTGGCGCTGCGGCGTCTGCGCGCCGGCCAGCTCCGGCACCAGCTTGTCCGTCCAGGCGCCGGCGGCGACGACGATGGCGTCGCCCAGCGCGATCTGCCCGTCGGCCAGGCGCACCGCGCCGGCGGCGGCGTCGATCTCGATGGCGCGCGTCTCGGGGAAGACGCCGACGCCCTCGCGGCGCAGCCAACCGGAAAGATGGCCGACGATCTTGTCGGCCAGCAGCACCCCGCCGGGCGCGGCCAGCACGCCCCAGCACTCGGCCGGCAGCGCGAAGTAGGGCGCGAGGTCGGCGAGCGCCTGCCGGTCCAGCACGTCGTGCGGCAGGCCGAGGTCGGCCAGGGTTTTCTGCGAGTCCGCCACCCAATCGCCGGGCGTCCCGGGCGGCGCGACGGACACGCCCAGCGCGCCGGTCTCGACATAGTGCTCGCGCCCGAGATCGGCCCACAGGCGGTTCCAGGCGGCATAGGCCTCGTGCACCATGCGCGCGTAGCCGGGCTCGGCGCCGTAGAGCAGGCGGATCAGGCGGTGCCGGTCGAAGGAGGCACCGGCCGGATTGGGCAGCGGCCCGGCCTCGAACAGCAGCGGCTCGTGCCCCTGCCTGGCCAGCGCCCAGGCGGTGGAGAGCCCGACCACGCCGCCGCCGATCACCAGGATGCGCATCGCCCCGCCCCGTCGTCCCCGCTCAGCGCAGCCGTGCCGGGCTGACGCTCAAATCCGTGAAGCCGAGCCGCGCCAGCTCCGTCGGCACGCCGCGGCCGAGCGCCAGCGCGGCGGCGCAGCGCGCGGCGGCCGGCGCGGTCTGGATGCCGTAGCCGCCCTGTCCGGCCAGCCAGAAGAATCCCTCGGCCTGGGGCTCGAAGCCGATCACCAGCGAGCCGTCCGGCGCGAAGGTGCGCAGGCCTGCCCAGGAGGCCTCCAGCCTGGTCACCTCGTAGTCGAAGACCCGGCAGAAGCGGTCCAGCCCCTCGGCCAGAACCAGGTCGTCGGGCCAGGCGTCGTGCGGCTCGACCGGGTCGGCGTCGGCCGGCGAGACCATCATCTTGCCGCCCTCGGGCTTCATGTACCAGCGCTCGCCGACGTCGCCGGTCAGCGGCCAGCTATCGACCGGCCAGTCCGCCGGCGTCGGCAGCAGCGCGGCCGAGCGGCGCTTGGGCTGCAGACCGATACGCGGCAGGCCGGCCAGCGCCGCGACCTCGTCGGCCCAGGCGCCGGCGGCATTGACCAGGACCGGCGCCTCGAAACGGCCGGCCGGCGTCTCGGCCCGCCAGACGCCGCCGAGCCGCGCCAGCGCCGTCACGCCGGCGCGGCAGACCAGGCCGCCGCCGTTGCGCTTCAGCGCACGCAGGTAGATTTGGTGCAGGCGGTCGACGTCGATGCCCTTGGCGTCCGCCTCGTAGGCGGCGCGCACGAAGCTGCCGGCCCGCAGCGGCGGCACCATCGCGCGCACCGCCGCTTCGTCGAGCTCCTCCAAGCCGTCGGCCTCGGCCAGCAGCGCATCCAGCTCCGCCCCCTGGTCCGGCTCGGCGAGGAACAGCAAGCCGCGGTCGGACAACAGGCTTCCGCGTTCCGTCGATAGGGGGTGGTCTTCGAACAGCGGCCGGCTCGCCTTGCTGAGCTGGCGGATCGAGCGGTTCCCGTAGTTCTGGATGAAGATCGCCGCCGAGCGGCCGGTGGCGTGCTGGCCCGGCCGCTCCTCGCTCTCCAGCAGCAGCACCTCGGCTTCTGCGGAGAGCTCAGCGGCCGCCGAGGCGCCGGCCATGCCGGCGCCGACGACGAGGATGTCCGCGGTGTGGCTAGCCGGCTCGCTCACGCTTCCTCCAGCCGGTCGGTGGCGGGGGCGGGGGTGCGCGACAGGGCGGCGATCTCGGCGCGCAGCTCCGGCGTCATGTCGATCTCCACCGACCGCAGGGCGGGGGCCAACTGCTCGACGCTGCGGGCGCCGACGATCGGGCAGGTCACGCCGGGGTGCCCGGCCACCCAGGCGACCGCCAGGCTGACCGGGTGGGCGCCCAGCTTGCCGGCGAAGGCGGTGAAGTCGGCCGCGGTCCGGTAGGCCCAATCCTCGCCGTAGCGGGTGGCGTACATCTTGTTCTCGACCAGCCGGCCGGTGTCGGGCTTGCGGCCCGGGCCGTACTTGCCGCTCAGCAGGCCGCCGCCCACAGGGCTGTAGGTGATGACGCCCAGCCCCTCGGCCTGGGCCAGCGGCAGGATCTCGGACTCGGCCTGGCGCTTGACCAGGGAATACATCGGCTGGATCACGTCGAAGCGCTCCCCGCCCCGCGTCTCGGCGATCCCCAGCGCCTTGGCGACCTGCCAGGCGGCGAAGTTGCTGGCGCCGGTGTAGACCACCTTGCCGGCGCGCACGAGGTCCTCCAGCGCGCGCAGCGTCTCCTCGAGCGGGGTCGCGGGATCCCACTTGTGCAGGAACAGAACGTCCAGCCGGTCGGTGTTCAGCCGCTTCAGGCTGGCCTCAACAGCACGCGCAATGTGTCGGCGCGACAGGCCGCGGTCGTTCGGGCCCGGGTTGGTGGGGTCGGCGCCCATGGGGTTGTAGCACTTGGAGGTGATGACGAGCCGGTCCCGTTCGTGCGCCATCAACTTGCCCAGGATCTCCTCGGCCGCGCCCTTCGAATACATGTCGGCGCAGTCGAAGAAGTCGATGCCGGCGTCCCGGCAGGCGGCATAGAGCCGGGCGGCTTCCGCCGCGTCGGCATCGCCGCCGAAGGACATGGTTCCGAAGCAGAGCTCCGAGACCCGGATGCCGGTGCGCCCGAGCGGAACGTGTTGCATGGTTCTGGTACTTCCTCCCCTTTCGCGCCAAGCCTCAGACGCCCTTCAGCACGGCCTCGATGTTGTCCTGCACCGCGAAGGCCTCGGCCAGGGTGGCGAGCGCATGCGGCTTGCCGGCGAGGCACTTGGCCAGCTCGTCGAGCTGGCACTGCAGCGCCTCGGTCCGCGGGTCGCCGTCCGGGGTGCGGGCCGACGTCCAGGCGCCGCCGTCCGAGGCCTCCAACTCGTAGAAGTCGAACAGGCGGTAGCTGCGCCGTTCGCCCAGCACCGTGACCTCCTGGCGGTCGGGCCGCGCGCCGCCGACCGAGCCGAGGACGCTCACAGGCCGTCCGTCCCCGGCCTCCAGGCGCGCCAGCATATGCGTCTCCGCCAGGCCGGGCTCCAGATAGCTCGGCCGTGCCCAGGTCACCTTGAGCGGCCCGAGCAGACGGGCCGAAAGAAACAGAAAGTGGGAAACCACCTCGCGGGTGAAGCCGCCTTCCTCGGCCAAGCGCAGCCACGCGGCCTCGACCTGCCAGGCGCGCGGCCAGGCGGCGTACTGGACCAGCACGTCGATGCCCAGGAGCGCGCCGGTCTCGCCCGCCTCCACCGCCCGCTGGATCTCCGCCAGCGCCGGGCTGCCGGCCTGGGTGAAGTTGACCGCCGCCGGCACGCCGGCCGCCTCCAATGCGGCGATCAGGGTGCGGCTGGCCTCGAGGTCGACGCCTAGCGGCTTTTCCAGGAACACCGGCTTGCCGGCGTGGGCCGCAGCCACGGCATAGCCCTTGCGCGGTGCCGGCGGGCAGGCGAGGTAGACCAGGTCGGCGGTCAGAATCGCGGCCTCGGCCGTCTCGGCGATCTCCAGTTCCGGCGCCAGTTCGCGCGCCTTGGCGCAGGACTCGGCCGAGGGATCCCAGCTCGCGCCGACGAGGAAGTCCGGGTGCCGCTGGATCGCCCCCAGCAGCCGCCGGCCCATGATCCCCAACCCGATGATGCCGACCCGTCTCGGTTCCGCCACGCGCCCGTCCCTTCTGCGCCGATCCGCTCTTGGCTCCTTCTATTGGGTTCGGCGATCCGGCGCAAATTCGCCAGACGGCAAGGGGATTTACGGCCGCTCGCCGCGGGCGAGTCGGGCGTCGAGTTCGGCCAGGGCGGGCAAGAGGTCGGCGACGCCGTCGATCACCAGATGGGCGCCCGCCCCCTTCAGGCTGGCGGTGGCGGCTGCGCGGAGCTGGCGGACCTGCGCATCCGGCAGCGCCGCCAGCTCCTCCACGGTCAGACCGGCGGCGTTTCCGGTCAGCGTGACGCCGACCGTCCAGCAGCCGGCGTTGACGCCCTCGGCGATGCCAGGCTCGGTGTCGTCCACCTTCACGCAGGCCCAGGCCGGCCAGACCTGCAGGTCGAGCAGGGTCTTGTAGATATTGAAGGGGGCCGGGCGCCCCTCGGGCAGGTCGCCGGCGCAGACCAGGTTGTCCGGCGCGAAGCCCTGCGTGGCGGCCGGCCCGAGCAGCCGTTCCATGATCTCGCGCACATAGCCTGTGGTGGAGCCGATCTTCAGGCCCTGCGCGCGCAGCGCGGCGACGACCTCGGCCACGCCGGGGATCAGCTCGGCATGTGCCGCCACAGCCTCGGCGTTCATCGGCACGAAGACCTCGTAGACGCGGTCGATCGCGGCTTTGTCGGGATCGCCGCCCTGCGCCGCCCGCCAGGCCGCGGCAACCTCGGGCACTTCCAGCAGGGCGCGAATGTGGTCGCGCTTGGGCAGGCCCATCGGCCGGCGCGCCTGCTCGATCGAGACCTCGACGCCGAACTGCGCGAAGGCCGCGACGAAGGCGCCCATCGGCGCGCGGCTGCCGTGGTCGACCACCGTCCCGGCCCAGTCGAAGATCGCCGCCTTGAGGTGGAGGCAGCTCATTCCGCGACTCCGGCCAGGCGCGCGCGCTCGCCGGCCAGGTCGGCGACCACCTCCTCGCCCAGGGCGAAGGCGGTGGACATGCCGGTGCCGCTGGTCACCAGCACCAGACGGACCGCCGGCCCCGGCGCGTCGATCAGTGCCTGCCGGCCGGGTACCGAGGGGTAGATGCCGGTCCAGCGCTCGACGACCCGGCGGTTCGGCACCTCCAGCGTCTCGAATGCCAGGCTCAGGATCGCCTCCTCCGCTCGGGCGTCGTCAAAGGGTGCGGGCGGGTCGCCGTAGTGATGCGAATCGCCGATCACCAGGCCTCCGTCGGCATCCTGGGTCGCGATCAGGTGGATGCCCATCTCCAACAGCTCGGGCCGTTCGGCCGCCAGCCGCGCCTGCACGGCCGCCGCCTGCGGCAGCTCGGCATACCCGAGATAGCGCACGACCGACTCGTCGCGCATCACCCCGCCGGGCAAGCGCCAGCCGGCCGGCTGCGGCGCCAGGCGCAGCATGTGCAGCTTGCACTTGGTCAGGTCGAACCCGGCCAGGCGGTGGCGGAACAGACCCTCGAGGTCGGCCCCCGGACAGACCACGACGGCTCCGGCGTGCACCGGGCCGGCGTCGGTCGCCAGCCAGCCGCCCTCGACGGCAGTGACGGTGACGCCGAAACGGACCTCCACCCCTTGCGTCTCGGCCAGCCATGCGGTCAGCCGGGCGACGGCGTGGCGCGGGTCGACGCGCAGCTCGTGCGGCGACCAGAGCGCGCCCAACAGCCCCTCGCGTCGCAGGACCGGAAAGCCTTCGGCCGCCTCCTCGGACTCCAGCAGCCGGCAGCCGGCACCTCGCTCCGGGTCGCTGGCGAAAGCTTCGATCACCGCCAGGGCCTCGGCACTGCGGATGGCAAACACCAGCCCTTCGTGCTCGATCGCGATGCCGGCCTGCGGCGCCACTTCGGCCCAGATCTCGCGGCTGCGTCGGGCGCGCCGCAAGCAGGCGCCCGCCTGCTGGCCGGTGACTGTGACGAAGCCGAAGTTGCGGACCGAGGCGCCGACAGCGTGCCGGTCGCGCTCGAGCACGACCACCCGCCAGCCGCGCCGCGCCGCGGCAAGCGCGTGCGCCAGGCCGACGATGCCGCCGCCGACCACCGCCAGATCGTAGATTTGCGTCATGCCGCGACTCCGGTAGGACCGCGCCAGCCTTCCCCGTCCGGTCGGCACAAGACAAAGGAAGCTTTGTTGTCGCTTGCGTGAAGCTTGGATGATCCCGGGCGGGTGCGGCGCGCACAACGCTGATCCGGGATAAATTGAAGGCATACGTTTAAATTCGTTTCATGCAATGTGTCCCTCTGGCAGGGTTGTCGGGTCGCGGTCGCGTGCCGCGACGGGGCCAGGCGGCGCCGGCCCGTTCGTCAATCAGCCCTGCCGCGGGCCGACGCCGACAGTTCCGAATCCCGGCACCGAAGCCCCGATACGGTGTTGCGGATGCGAGGCCCGGGCCCGGTCGACCAGGATGGCCGGCCGGGCCTCCCTCGCCCGCCCGGCGCGGCGTCTTTGCGCCACACCCATACCCTTTCGAGCGTTCCAAGCCGTTCGCCTGCCCACAGTGCGGACAGCGCAACTGTCTGATTCGGCGGGAATTTGGCATCTCGATTGCAGCCCGCTAACGTACTGCCCGCCAGCCAAACGAAGGAGGAGGGCGCGTTTGCAGGGCAAGATCCGCCGCAACGATGCGGCGAGCCGGGCTTTGGTGGAGTGGTGTCAGGAGGCGCTCGCCCATGCCGGGACCGCCTTCGAAGCCGGCGCCGAGATCGCCCGCCGCCTGGGCGCGCATCGGCGCGGCGAGCTCTGCGAGGTGGGCTTCTGGGCGCCGGAGCTGCTCGAGCGGCGCGTGCCGGACGGCGATATCTTCCTCGAATGTCTCGAGCCGCAAATCCCGCTCGACCTGGCCCTCGCCCGCCAGGAGGTGCATTTCCAGCGCACCCGCGTGCCGGTCATGCGCTGCGAGGCCTACGTCTGGGCCGCAGTCGAGGGAATGCGCCCCGGCAGCCGCGAGGAGGTCGGCACCTTCTACGCCCTGACCTGGCGCGACGCCCACGGCGGTTGGCACCGCATCCTCGACCCGCTGGCCGCCTCGCTGCCCTTCGGCGTCTTCGCGCCGGCGGAGTACTACGACGTCGCCGGCATGCTGGCGCAACGCGGCGATGCCGCGTACTTCGCCGCGCTGACCGCCGAGGAGGGGACGCATGCCGGTGGTCCGGTCAAGCTCGGCCCGCCGACCAACATCCTGCAGATCCACGTGCCGACGGCGACCCTGGGCGGAACACTGGCCAGCCTGGCGCGGCGCTTCGCCTACATGGGCGAGCGGGTGCGCCGCGACATCCCGCTGGAGCCGTCCGACCAGATCTGGCTGGGCTACGACGCCGTACAGCTCATGCCGGTCGAGCCGACCACCGTCTACGAGACCGGGCCCGCCTTCTGGACCGAAGGCGAGGATAGCGAGGAGGCGGTGGACGTCGTGCTGCTGCGCCCGGACACGACCAACTGGGGCTACGACGTGGTGATCGCCGGGATGGCGGCCGTCAATCCGGCGATGCTGGAGACCGGCCGGCCCGACGAATTGGTCGAACTGATCTCGGTGCTGCACGGCTTTCCCGGCAAGCCGATCAAGGTGATCTTCGACGTGGTCTTCGGCCACGCCGACAACCAGGGCCTGGGTGCGCTGAACCACCACTATTTCGCCGGGCCGAACATGTACGGCCAGAACATCAACTACAAGAACGGCCAGGTGCGCGCGATCCTGTTGGAGATGCAGCGCCGCAAGGTCGACTACGGCGCCGACGGGGTGCGCGTCGACGGCGCCCAGGACTTCAAGTGGTGGGACGGCGAGAGCGACGAGTTGCGCCACGACGACGAGTACCTGCAGGCCATGGCCGACGTGGTGCAGGAGGTCGCCGGCCACCGCTACCGGCCCTGGTTCGTCTTCGAGGACGGACGTCCCTGGCCGCAGGAGGACTGGGAGCTCTCCTCCACCTACCGCGCGGTGATCGAACGCCAGCGCGACCCGGACGTCTTCCAGTGGGGGCCACTGACCTTCGCGCACAACACGCCCTTCCTCTACGGCTTCTGGCTGTCGAAGTGGTGGCGCATCCGCGAGATCCTGGCGCGTGGCGCCAACTGGATCTCCGGCTGCGCCAATCACGACACCCTGCGCCGGGGCACCCAGATCAACCCCAAGCTCAACATCAACACGCGCCTCGGCGACACGCGCATGGAGATCCTCGACAAGGCCTACGACAACCCGGCGATCAACCTGGTCACCTACGGCGCGTTTCCCGGCGTGCCGATGGACTTCCTGAACGCCGCGGCGCGGGCGAGCTGGGGATTCATCCGCAACCAGGACGACCGCTACGGCGTGAAGGTGGTGGCCGAGGAGGCGATCAGCCTGAAATGGCAGGTCGACGACTACGCCTACTCGGTGCCCAGCCACTTCCGGCGCCTGAAGGAGCTCGGCTTCGAGACCCGGGCTGAGCTGGTGCGCTTCATGGAGTTCCTGCCGGCGCTGGTCGAGGTGACCGACTACGACCTGGAGGTGATCGCCAAGCTGCTCGACCAGGTCGACCCGCCGCTGGCCGGTCCGCGGCCCTTCGGCGTCGAGACCCTGAAGCGGATCGCCCGCGCCTGGATGGACGACATGCACGACTACTGCAACGTCTCGGCCTACGAGCCGATGCTCAGCGCCGGGCAGACCGAGTTCAACCGCGCCCTGCGCGAGTTCCGGCGCGAGCGGCCCTGGCTGCGCGGCAACCTGGGGCCGCACGACCACTTCGACTACCGCCAGCCGGTGGAAGGCACCGTGCTGTTCGCCGCCCTGCGCAACGGTCCGTTCGGCGAGCAGGTTTTCATGCTGGCGCACATGGAGGGCGGCTCGGTCGAGGATCTCGATCCGCTGGACCTGGCGATCGAGGGGCTGCAGGGCGAGGGCTGGCAAGTGGCGCTGCGCACCCCGCCGATCGGCAGCGACTACCTGGGCGGCCCGCTCAGCCTGCACGACTCGATGGGCGTCCTCTTCACCCGCCAGCTTTGAGCCGGCCAGCGGCTGATTTGCGCTCACCGCGCGCCCATATCGGACGTCGAGACCAGACCTTCGACAAGGAGACCGGCCCGCCATGTCCGACGCCGCCAAGAAGGGCGAGTTCAACACCTCGCACCTGACGCCCGAGCAGTTCCGGGTCACCCAGAAGCACGGCACCGAGCGCGCCTTCACCGGCGCCTATCACGACGAGAAGCGCGCGGGCACCTACGCCTGCGTCGTCTGCGGCACGCCGCTGTTCTCCTCCGCGCACAAGTTCGACAGCGGCACCGGCTGGCCGTCGTTCTGGCAGCCGACCGACGCGGCGAGCGTCGGCACGCAGACCGACCGCAGCTTCTTCATGACCCGCACCGAGGTACATTGCGCGACCTGCGGCGCGCATCAGGGCCACGTCTTTCCCGACGGCCCGGAGCCGACCGGCCTGCGCTACTGCATCAACTCCGCGAGCCTGGACTTCAAGCCCGAGGAGTGAGCGACGGCGCTCGCGGGTTTTCCCCAGGCAGCGACCCGGTTCTTTCACCGCGACAACATTCCCCCGTCATCCCTGCGGTTTATCGGCATCGCCGCGCGCGGTCAGCGCGCACGCTCGCGACAGCCACAGGGAGACTGCACCGATGCCGAAGTCCCGTTTCGCGCTTGCCGGACTGGCCGGTCTGGCGCTCGCCGGATCGGCCCTCACGCCGGCCGCCGAGGCCGCCGAGGCCTTCCCCGCCACCCTGGTCGGACATGCTGCGCTGCCGGCGATGACCTTCCTGCCGGCGCCGGCCGACGCGCCGGCGGTCTTCGCCACGTCCGGCAAGTTCGCCGGCCCCGGCAACGAACGCCTCGACCGGCTCTACCAGATCGAGGGCAAGACCTGGCTGTCGGCCGAGGAGGCGCCGCGCACCACCGGCCTCTACCTGCCCTTCGTCGGCCAGCCGGTGCAGGGCTTCTCCGGCATCAAGTCGCTCGGCGACGGCCGCTTCCAGGTTCTCGTCGACAACGGCTTCGGCTCCAAGGCGAACTCGCCCGACGCCCTGCTGCAGTTCCACGTCGTGCGGCCCGACTGGCGGACCGGCCGCGTCGCCATCGAGGAGTCGACCTTCCTGTCCGACCCCGCCAAGGTGCTGCCCTTCCGCCTGGTGACCGAGGCGAGCGAGACCCGCTACCTGACCGGCGCCGACTTCGACCTGGAGGGCATGCAGCCGATCGGCGAGGAGATCTGGTTCGGCGACGAGTTCGGTCCCTACCTCTTCGCCACCGACCGTCAGGGCCGCGTCACCTTCGTCACCGAGACCGAGGTCGACGGCGAGGTCGTGCGCTCGCCGGACCACCACGCGACGACGATGCCGGCGGTGCCCGGCGAGGTCGACTTCCGGGTCCGCCGCTCGCGCGGCTACGAGGGCATGGCGGCCAGCGTCGACGGCCGCTTCCTCTACCCGCTGCTGGAAGCGCCGCTTTGGGACGCCGAGGCCGGCGACTGGGAGAAGGACGAGGAGGGGCGGGCCTTCCTGCGGCTGCTGGAGTTCTCCGTCGCCGAGCGGGACTGGACCGGGCGTCAGTGGCGCTACCGCCTTGAGGACCCGAGCCACAACATCGGCGACTTCAACATGATCGACGAGAGCCGCGGCCTGGTCATCGAGCGCGACGGCAACGAGGGCGATCCGCGCCTGGCCTGCAGCGGCGCGCCGCGGCCGGACTGCTTCAACAAGCCGGCGCAGTTCAAGCGCGTCTACCTGATCGACCTGGCGCAGGCCGACGATCGGGGCTACGTCCGCAAGGTCGGCTACGTGGATCTGCTGAACATCGCCGACCGGGACGGCGTGGCGCGCAGCGGCACCATCGACGGCATCTTCACCTTCCCCTTCGTCACGATCGAGGACGTGGACAGGGTCGACGCCGAGCACATCGTCGTCGCCAACGACAACAACCTGCCGTTCTCCACCGGCCGCAGCTTCGGGGCGGCCGACGACAACGAGTTCATCCTGCTCCACGTGCCGGAATTCCTGGCCGCCCGCTGAGCCGAAGCGGGTGGAACCCCGGCGGCGTCCCGGCGGCGGCACAAGCCGCGTCCGGGGCGTCGCCGCGTTCGGCAGCGACGTCGCACCGGGCGCCAGTTGAATCGGCGAGGTCGCGCCCGCATCTAGAACGGCGACGAAGGGGGCAGGCGAGTCGAACGTCTTCGGGCGAACCCGGGTGGCGTATCGCGTTCCCGGGCCGTCGCACGTCTGTGGCGGCGCGGCCAGGCCGCCGCCCCGAAGCGATAACCATCCGGCCCCCAGGTATGCCCTTCCTGTCCCGTCCTGCCTTCTCCTGCCCGAGCGCGGCGCACGGTGCGCGCCGATGCTGATCGATCTGTTGTACGTCCTTGCCGGTCTGGCGCTGCTGGTGCTGGGCGGCGAACTGCTGCTGCGCGGCGCGGTCGGCCTCGCCCGCCTGCTCGGCCTTTCGCCGCTGCTGATCGGTCTTACGGTGGTCGCCGCCGCCACCTCCATGCCGGAGCTTGTCGTCACGGTGGCCGCCGGGCTGGATGGCCGGCCGATCATCGGCGTCGGCAACGTCATCGGCTCGAACATCGCCAACATCCTGCTGATCATCGGCGCCGCGGCGATGATCCAGGCGATGCACCCGCCGCGCTCACTGGCACGGCGCGACGGCGCGGTGATGTGCGGCGCGACCCTGCTGACCGTCGCACTCGCCTTCCTCGGCACGCTGTTCTGGGCGCATGGTCTGATCTTCCTGCTGTTGCTCGGCGCCTATCTGGTGCGCAGCTATCAACTCGAGCGCCGCGACGGCCGGGCCGAGATCGGCGGGGAGGCGGCCGAGGCGCTGGAGTCGGCGCCGGCCACCTGGCTGCCGGCGATCGGCCTGGTCGGGGCCGGTGCGCTCGGCCTGGTCGCCGGCTCGGAGCTGCTGATCGACGGCGCCGTCAGCATCGCCCAGGCGCTCGGCGTGTCGGACGCGGTGATCGGGCTGACCCTGGTCGCCTTCGGCACCTCCCTGCCGGAGTTGGCGACCGCGGTCGTCGCCGCCTTCCGCCGTCACGCCGACGTGGCGATCGGCAACATCGTAGGCTCCAACATCTTCAATCTGCTCGGCATCCTCGGCGTGCTGGCGCTGGTCACGCCTTTCGAATTCTCGCCCGAGCTGGTGTCCTTCGACATCTGGGTGATGGTCGGGGCGACGGCCCTGCTGATGCTGGTCCTGGCGCGCGGCCGCCCGATCGGGCGGGCGACCGCCCTTGCCTTTCTCCTCGGCTACGGCATCTTCATTGCCGCGCAGTTCGACCCAACCAGCGCGCACGTGCGTGCCGGAACCACGCTGCTGCAGCCTTGATCGGTTCCCTTCCGACCCTGCCGGAATCTCCATGACCGACGCCTTCGCGCTTCCCGAGGACTTGCCACGCAACGCCCTGGTGACCGGGGCGGGCAAGCGCATCGGCCGCGCCGTCGCCCTGCGGCTCGGTCGAGAGGGGTTTGCCGTCGCCGTGCACTACAACGCCTCGGCCGACTCCGCGGAAGCAGTCGCCGAAGAGATCCGGACCGGCGGCGGTACGGCGCTGGCGCTGAAGGCGGACCTGTCGGACGAAGCCGAGACCGAGGGGCTGGTGCGGCGCGCCGGCGAGGCACTCGGTCCGCTGGGCGTGCTGGTCAACAACGCCTCGACCTTCGAGATGGACACGGTGGAGACGGCGACCCGCCAGTCCTGGGACCACCACCTGGAGCCGAACCTGCGCGCACCCTTCGTGCTGATCCAGCGCTTCGCGCGCCAGCTTCCCGAGGCTGCCGAGGGCTGCATCGTCAATCTGCTGGATCAGCGCGTCTGGAACCTGACGCCCTACTTCGTCAGCTATACGGTTGCCAAGACTGGCCTGTGGACCCTGACGCGCACCATGGCGCTGGCGCTGGCGCCGCGCATTCGCGTCAACGCCATCGGCCCAGGCCCGACGCTGCCGAGTCTGCATCAGACCGAAGCGCAGTTCCGCCGCCAGTGCGAGGCCATGCCGCTGCGCCGCGGCACCTCGCCGGAGCAGGTCGCCGATGCGGTGCGGTTCCTGCTTGCGGCCCCGGCCATGACCGGGCAAATGTTGGCGCTCGACGGTGGCCAGCACCTCGGCTGGGCCCAGCCGCACACACCGCCCGACCACTTCGCCTGATCGGCGCCCGGCCCGCGAAGCTCCCACACCTCGCACCGGCCGTCTCCCGCGTAGCGAACCGCGCCCGAGATCCATGCACGAGAGCCCGCGCTTCGACGACAGCCTTCGGCTGCTGCTGACCGGCCTGGAGGTCAACGTCGTCATCGGTGTCTATCCGGGCGAGCGGGACCGCGCGCAGCGCCTGAGCATCGACCTGGAGCTGGAGGCCACGCCGCCCGCCGCCTACGACGACGACTTCGCCAAGGTCGTCGATTACGGCGCCATGGCCGAGCGGGTGAAGCGCTGTTGCGCCGAGAACGATGCGCACCTGCTGGAGACGCTGGCCGACCGGATCCTGGGTGCCTGCCTGGCGGAGCCGCGTATCCAGGCGGCCCGCGTGCGCATCCAGAAGCTGGATCTGGAACGGGCCGCCTGGGGCATCGGCATCGAGCTGGAACGGCGCCGACCGCGCAACCGGAAAGCTCAGGTGACCGGTCTCCGAGAGGGCCTGCCAAGGGGCAGCTAAGTTACGGCTTTCTCGGACGTTTCCAAATCGCCCGAGGGAGCCCGATCACCTGGTGGCGGCGCGAAATTGTTCACAGGCGCCTGCCGCTTTCCTGTCGCGGCCCAGTCTCCCGTCGAGCGACGTTCCGTGAAGAATTTTTTACAATTCCCAAGCCTAAAACGCAGCAGAATCAATCGCTTGATATGTTGCCCATTTTTTGGGCAAGGCATAGAAACCCGCAGAATCCCTTGCCTCCATCGCTCCCCACCATGCTTTGTCTACAGACTTATCCCCAGAAGCGGTGGAAAGCTTCCGGCGGCGGCGCGGGCGCACCAGGTTCGCTTTCTGTCAAGCCGGGAATCGCCCTCGAATCCCCCGGCGAAGAAGGTTGCGCACGGCACGAATTGACGTTCAAGACCGCGGTGCCGACATTCGTCTGGCGGCCCAGCCAAAGCCGCCCCTCTTTCCTACCGTCGCAATCGGGATGACCTCCGACTCCTCTTCGCCCCCCGACGACAAGTCCCCTCCCGCATCCGACGCGGGCTCAACGCAGGACACGCGCGCGCGGGCCGCGCGCAGCGCCAGGCGACGCACGGCGGGACGGGCCGACCCGACCCAGGGCGGCAAGCGAGCGCCACAGGAGCCGGCGGCGTATCGCGAAGCCCCCCGCCCCGGCGGCCTGCCGGGCATGCGCGAGGCGCCGGCTGGCTTCGCCCACGCGCCGCAGGCCGCGTTCGGTGACGACCTGGCCGCCAGCCTGAGCGAAGCCGGCGACGGCCGGCTCGGCCACGGCGTCGAGACGATCGCACGGGCCGTCAGGACCCTGCCCAATGGGCCGGGCGTCTATCGGATGCTCGATCGGCGCGGCGAGGCGCTCTACGTCGGCAAGGCGCGCAGCCTGAAGAAGCGGGTCGCCAACTACACGCAGCTGTCGAAGCTGCCGCGCCGGCTGCAGCGCATGGTCGCCGAGACGGCGGCGCTGGAGGTGACCGCGACCCATACCGAGGTCGAGGCGCTGCTGCTGGAATCGAACCTGATCAAGCGCCTGATGCCGCGCTTCAACGTGCTGTTGCGCGACGACAAGTCGTTTCCCTACATCCTGATCACCGGCGACCACGACTACCCGCAGATCGCCAAGCACCGAGGCAGCCAGGAGCGCGAGGGCAGCTACTACGGTCCCTTCGCCTCGGCCGGCGCGGTCAACCGCACGGTCACCGCACTGGAAAAGGCCTTCCTGCTGCGCTCCTGCTCCGACGCGGTGTTCCACCAGCGCACGCGGCCCTGCCTGCTGTATCAGATCAAGCGCTGCGCGGCGCCCTGCGTCGGGCGGATCTCACACGCCGACTACCTGGGCTTGGTGCAGGACGCCCGGGACTTCCTGTCCGGCAAATCCAACCGGGTGCAGGAGGAACTGGCCGCGCAGATGCAGGCGGCGGCCGAGCGCCTGGACTTCGAGGCGGCGGCGCGCCTGCGCGACCGCATCCGCGCCCTGGCGCACATCCAGAGCCACCAGGACATCAACGTCGAAGGACTTCAGGACGCCGACGTCGTCGTCGCCCACCAGCAGGCGGGGCAGACCTGCGTCCAGGTCTTCTTCTTCCGGGCCGGGCGCAACTACGGCAACCGCGCCTACTTCCCCAGCCACGACAGGCAGATGGGGGCAGCGGAAGTGCTCGCCGCCTTCGTCGCCCAGTTCTACGACAACAAACCGGTGCCGCCGCTGGTGCTGCTGAGCCACGACCTGGCCGAGCGCGCGCTGATCGCCGAAGCCCTGGCGCAGCGCGCCGGGCGCAAGGTGGACCTCGCCGTGCCGCAGCGCGGCAGCAAGAAGAAGCTGGTCGAGCAGGCGCTCTACAACGCGCGCGAAGAACTCGCCCGGCGCCTGGCCGAAAGCTCGGCCCAGCGCAAGCTGCTGGCCGGCTTGGCCGAGCTGCTCGGCGCCGAGGGCGTGCCCGAGCGCGTCGAGGTCTACGACAACAGCCACACCGGCGGCAGCCAGCCCTACGGCGCGATGATCGTCGCCGGGCCGGAGGGCTTCCGCAAGAACGCCTACCGCAAGTTCGCCATCCGCGACCCCGAGGCCGCCGGCGACGACTACGCGATGATGCGCGAGGTGCTGACTCGCCGCTTCTCCCGCGCCCTGAAGGAGGATCCGGAGCGCACCCAGGGCCAGTGGCCGGACCTGGTGCTGCTCGACGGCGGGCGCGGCCAGCTCAACGCCGGGCTGGAGGTGCTGGCGGAACTGGGCATCGACGACCTGCCGATCGCCGGCGTCGCCAAGGGGCCGGACCGCGACGCCGGACGCGAGCGTATCTTCCTGCCCGAGCGCGAGCCGCTGCTGCTGCAGCCGCGCGACCCCGTGCTCTACTTCATCCAGCGCCTGCGCGACGAGGCGCACCGCTTCGCCATCGGCACCCACCGCGCCGGACGAAGCAAGGCCCGCCTGACCTCGGCGCTGGACGAGATCCCCGGCATCGGCGCCAAGCGCAAGAAGGCACTGCTGCTGCATTTCGGTTCGGCCCGCGGCGTCGAGCGCGCCGGCCTCGCCGACCTGGCGGCGGTGGAGGGGATCAGCGAGACGGTCGCCAAGAAGATCTACGACCACTTCCACGGGCAGCCGTGACGGCGGGGGTGAAAGGGGCGGGTGCGGCGGGATAGCGCCGGGGGGCGGCATGCCCGCGTGGCGTTGTCGATCGTCAGGACGAGCTGGTCTTCCAGGTGGCGCCGCCGGTACGCCAGGCGCTGGCGCGCGCCGACCTCGACCACCTGCTCGGTCTGCGGCATGCGGGTGGACTGGGATGGTGGCGGACTGGGATGGTGGAGGGGGCGGCGTCCCTTTGCACCGGGACGCCTGTCACGAGCGGGCCACTATGCTAGAACCGGGCCCGGATGCGAAGGCGAGACCCGGGCGGACGCGGCGCGAGAGGACCATGCTGACGACCCTGCCGAACCTGCTGACCCTGGCGCGGATCGTCGCCATCCCGGCGGTGATCGCGCTGCTGTACATGGATTCCGCGGCGGCGCGCTGGACCGCCTTCGCGCTGTTCGGTGCCGCCGCCTTCACCGACTGGCTGGATGGCGTGCTGGCGCGGGCGCGCGGCGAGGTCTCGCCGCTCGGGCGCTTTCTCGACCCGATCGCCGACAAGCTGCTGGTCGCCGCCGTGATCGTCATGCTGGTCGGCCAGGGCGACGTGGCCGGGCCGGCGGTGCTGGCCGCCATCGTCATCCTTTGCCGCGAGATCCTGGTCTCCGGCCTGCGCGAGTACCTGGCGGAGATCAGCGTGCCGATGCCGGTCAGCCGCCTGGCGAAGTGGAAGACGGCCGTCCAGCTCGCCGCGCTGTCGCTGCTCATCCTCGCCCCCGTGCTGCCGTGGGAAGGCGTCGTGCTGGCCCAGGCCTTGCTCTGGCTGGCCGCCGCGCTGACCCTGGTCACCGGCTGGGACTACCTGGTGCGCGGCCTCAAGCACATGCAGGAAAGCTGAGGCGGCGAAGTCCCCAGCTCGCCTGCGGTTGACTTGTCCGGCCGCCGGGGTTTCCTACTTCCGACACACGCAATGACACCCGGACGGACGGGCGGTGAGCGAAAACGGCATGAAGATCATCGGGCTGGCGGGCTGGAGCGGCAGCGGCAAGACCACCTTGCTGTGCAAGCTGATCCCGGCGCTGACGGCGCGCGGCTACCGCGTCTCCACCCTGAAGCACGCGCACCACGCCTTCGACGTCGACACGCCGGGCAAGGATTCCTACGAGCACCGCGCCGCCGGCGCCACCGAGGTGATGGTTACCTCCGCCAAGCGCTGGGCGCTGATGCACGAGCACCGCGGCGATCCCGAGCCGACGATGGCCGAGCTGCTGCCGCACATGAGCGCGGTCGACCTGCTGATCGTCGAGGGCTTCAAGCGCGAGCAGCACGAGAAGATCGAGGTCTTCCGGCGTAGCGTCGGCAAGCCGCTGCTCGCCGGCGAGGATCCCAAGGTGGTGGCGGTCGCCAGCGACGGCCCGGTGCCGGAGACCGACCGGCCGCTGCTCGACCTGAACGACGTCGAGGCGATCGCCGACTTCGTCGTCGCCCACTGCGGCCTGGGCGCCACGGCGACGCGGGGCGTCGCCTGATGGCGCAGCTCAGCGACGACTGCTTCGCGCACGGCGGCCGGCTGATGCGCCTGGACGAGGCCCTGGCGCTGCTGGAGACGCGCGTCGCCACCGTCAGCGAGACCGAGAGCGTCGCACTGGCCGAGGCGCTGGGCCGCGTCCTGCGCGAGGAGGTGGTCGCCGGCGTCTCGGTCCCTGCCGAGGACAACTCGGCCGTCGACGGCTATGCGGTCCACTTCGACGACCTCGATCCCCAGGCCGAGACGCGCCTGCCGGTGACCGGGCGGGCCGCCGCCGGCCACCCGCTCGGCCGGCCGGCCGGCCGCGGCGAGGCGATCCGCATCTTCACCGGCGCCCTGATGCCGGACGGCCCTGACGGCGGGCCGGACACGGTGATGATGCAGGAGGATTGCCGGCTCGACGGCGACACGGTGGTGGTTCGCCCCGGCATCAGGCGCGGCAGCAACCGGCGCCTGGCCGGCGAGGACATCCGCGCCGGCGAGACGGTGCTGCAGGTCGGCCAGCGCCTGCGCCCGCAGGACGTCGGCCTGGCCGCCGCCGCCGGGCGCACGCACCTGGAGGTGGCGCGGCCCCTTTCGGTGGCACTGTTTTCGACCGGCGACGAGCTGCAGGAGCCGGGCGGCGCGCCGCGGCCCGGCTGCATCTACGATTCCAACCGCTACACGGTCGGCGCCCTGCTGCGCGGCCTCGGCTGTCGGGTCGACGACCTGGGCATCCTGGCCGACCGGCGCGAGAGCGTGACCCGAGCGCTTGCCGCCGCGGCCGAGACCCACGATCTGATCCTGACCTCCGGCGGCGTGTCGACCGGCGAGGAGGACCACGTCAAGGCCGCGGTCGAGGCCAGGGGCGCGCTGCACGCTTGGCGGCTGGCGATCAAGCCAGGCCGACCGATCGCCCTCGGCCAGGTCGGCCGCACCCCCTTCGTCGGCCTGCCGGGCAACCCGGTGGCCACCATGGTGACCTTCCTGGCGCTGGTGCGGCCGATGATCCTGCGGCTGATGGGCGGGCGCGTGGAGGCGCCGCACCGCTTCGCGGTCACCGCCGACTTCGACCACAAGAAGAAGAAGGACCGGCGCGAGTGGGTGCGTGCGCGCCTCGCCGTCGGGCCGGACGGGCGGCTGATGGCGCGCAAGTTCCCGCGCGACGGCGCCGGCATCCTCTCCTCGCTGGTCGAGGCCGACGGCCTGGTCGAGCTGCCGGAGGACCTGACCCGTCTGGAGCCCGGCGCCACCGTCGAGTTCCTGCCCTTCAGCGAGGTGACGCCTTAGCCACCTGCGGCCGCTCACTTCTCCTTCGAAAAGCTCAGGATGAAGTGGAAAGGGAAGCGAACAACAACAGCCTTCACCCAGAGCCTGTCGAAGGGCGAAGGCAGCCGGCGAAGCCGGTTTCGACAAGAGGCACGGACCATGAAGCTGCTGTATTTCGCGTGGCTCAAGCAGAAGACGGGCTGCACGGAAGAAGAGGTGCAGCCGCCGGCCCACGTGACCACCGTGGCCGAGCTGCTGGACTGGCTGGAGGCGCGCGGCGGCGGCCATGCCGAGGCGCTGGCCGATCGCGCCGCAATCCGCGTGGCGGTCAACCAGGAGTACGCCCGCCCCGGCGACCCGGTAAAACCGGGCGACGAGGTGGCGCTGTTCCCGCCGGTCACCGGCGGCTGAGCGGGTTCACGCCCTCTCCACGACGAGCTGGGCGGCGGCCAGGTCTTCGAGCGCGGAGCCGGTGGACTTGAACAGGGTGATCTGGTCGTAGAAGCGCCGGCCCGCCTTTTCGCCGCGGGTCAGCTCGAACAGGTCGGCGGCGATGTCGGCGGGGTCGAAGGCTCCGGCCCGGATCGCCTGAATCAGATCGCCGGCCTCGGTCAGGGCGCCCTCGCGGGTGTCGACGAAGACGCGGGCACGCTGCAGGCAGACCTCGTCGCTTTCGCGCATCTCCGGCCGGAAGGCGCCGACCAGATCGAGGTGCTGGCCCGGCCGCAGCCAAGCGCCGCAAATGAGCGGCTCTTCCGACAGGGTGGCGCAGGTGACGATGTCGGCGCCCGGGACGGCCTCCGCCAGGTCGTGCGCGGCGGCGACGCGGACCCGCTTCAGCTTGAGGGCCTTGGCCAGGCGCTCCGCCTTGGCCGCAGTGCGGCCCCAGATCAGCACCTCGCGGATCGGCCGCACCGCGCAATGGGCGGCGACCAGGTGCGGTGCCAGGGCGCCGGTGCCGACCATCAGCAGGCGCGCGCTGTCGGGCCGCGAGAGGTAGGCGGAGGCCAACGCCGAGGCGGCGGCGGTGCGGCGCAGGGTCAGCATCGGCCCGTCGATCAGCGCGCTGGGCGCGCCGTTGCGGCCGTCGAACAGCAGGTAGACGCCCATCACCGCCGGCAGGCTGCGCGCAGCGTTGCCGGGCGTGACGGTCACCAGCTTGACGCCGACGTAGCGGCCGGCCTGCCAAGCCGGCATCAGCAAGAGGCTCTGGTCCGGCTCGCCGGTGATCGGGATCGAATGCAGGTGGCGCGGCGGCGCCTCCGCCCCGCGCCGGAAGATGTCCCGCAGCCGGCCGACCAGGCTCTCGAAGTCGAGCGCGGCCTGAACGTCCGCGGCCGGGACGATGCGCATGGGGCCGCCGGCGTCAGCCGCCGGAGGCGCCCTGCGGCGCCGGGCCGGACAGCCGGCGCTGGCCTGGCGGCGGGGCCAGGCCGGGTGCGGCCGCCGGGGTCATCGCCGGTTCCGCCGGCCGTTCCCCCTCCTCCTCTTCCTTCTTCTTATAGGTCTGCACCTCGCGCTCCAGGTCGCGGGCGCGCCGGCGCTCCTGGCGCTTCTCGCGGCGATGCCGCCCGGCCTTCAGCCAGGCCAGGAACCAGCCGATCAGCACGCCGAGCGCCAAGGGGACCAGCACCAGCAGGAAGGTCGGCACCGGCAGGCGGTCGACCACCAGGTCGACCGTGACGGCCTGGTGGTTCAGCAGGGCGAAGACGACGGCGGCAGCGGCGAAGGCCAGCAGCACCAGGGAAGAGATCAGGCGGATCAGGCGCATCGGGACTCCACGGGACGGCTGGGTCGGGCAGACCTCGGCGGTCCGTCCCTCCCCGTCGATCGACCGAAACCGCTGTCGGCCGGCTTGCGCAGTCAACCGATATTCAGGCGCTCGCGCAACTGCTTGCCGGTCTTGAAGAAGGGCACGGACTTCTCCTCGACCTCGACCTGCTCGCCGGTACGCGGGTTGCGCCCCGTGCGCGCTTCGCGGTGCTTGACGGCAAACGCGCCGAAACCGCGCAGTTCGACCCGATCCCCTCGCGCCAAGGCGGCGGCGATCTCCTCGAAGACGGTGGAAACGATCCGCTCGACGTCCTTGTGCGTCAGGTGCGGATTGCGCTCCGCCAGGCGCTGGATCAACTCGGACTTCGTCATTCGGCCTGCCCCCCGGAACCGCGTCGTGCGCGCGAATTTCTCCCGGCACGGCGCTTCCGACGCGATCGCACCGCCCATGCCGCCGCAGGTTCGGCCTCCGGTCGTCTTGTTGCAAAGGGTGCCAAACTGACGCGCGCGAATCAAGCAAGCCTCTGCCAAACAAGGCAGAAATCGCCCGCTCCAGAGCTGCGCCCGGAGAGGCCGCGGGTCCGGCCGAAAAGGCGACGGGCCCGGCCGATGCGGCGGCATCGACCGGGCCCGGTCGGATGGAAGGCGGCAATCGCCTGCGGGCGCGCTTCGTGCGTGCCCTACTTCTCCTCGTCGCCCTTGGCGCTCTCGGCCTGATCCTTGGCCTTGTTCAGGGCGGCGCCGAGGATGTCGCCGAGGCTGGCCCCGGAATCGGTCGAGCCGTACTCGGCCATCGCCTGCTTCTCCTCCTCGACCTGAAGCTGCTTGATCGAGAGGGAGATCTTGCGGGACTTGCGGTCGATCTGGGTCACCTTGGCATCGACCTTCTCGCCCACCGCAAAGCGGTCCGGGCGCTGCTCGCTGCGGTCGCGGGCCAGGTCCGACTTGCGGATGAAGCCGGTCGCCCCGTCGGCGATCGCCACCTCGATGCCGCCGTCGGTCACCTCGGTCACCGTGCAGGTCACCACCTCGCCCTTCTTCAGGCGCTCGATGGCGCCCTCGAAGGGGTCGGAAGCGAGCTGCTTGATGCCCAGGCTGATGCGCTCCTTGTCGACGTCGACGTCGAGCACCTTGACCTCCGCGGTCTGACCCTTGGCGTAGTCCTTGACCGCCTCGTCGCCGGACTTCTCCCAGTCCAGGTCGGAGAGGTGGACCATCCCGTCGATGTCGCCCGGCAGGCCGACGAACAGGCCGAACTCGGTGATGTTCTTGATCTCGCCGGACAGGGTCGAGCCGATCGGGTGCTTCTCCAGGAAGTCGTCCCAGGGATTGGCCTGAACCTGCTTGAGACCGAGCGAGATGCGGCGCTTGTTCTCGTCGACGTCCAGGATCATCACCTCGACCTCCTGGGAGGTGGAGACGATCTTGCCCGGATGGACGTTCTTCTTGGTCCAGCTCATTTCGGAGACGTGCACCAGGCCCTCGATCCCCGGCTCCAGCTCCACGAAGGCGCCGTAGTCGGTGATGTTGGTGACGCGGCCGGTGAAGGCGGTGCCCACCGGATACTTGGCGGACACGCCCTCCCAGGGGTCGGCCTCGAGCTGCTTCATGCCGAGGCTGATGCGCTGGGTCTCCGGGTTGAAGCGGATCACCTGAACCTGCACCTGCTGGCCGATCGACAGCGCCTCGGTCGGGTGGTTGATGCGCCGCCAGGAGATGTCGGTGACGTGCAGCAGGCCGTCGACGCCGCCCAGATCGACGAAGGCGCCGTAGTCGGTGATGTTCTTGACCACGCCGGTCAGCACCTGGCCTTCCTTCAGGCTCTCCATCAGCTCCTTGCGCTGATCGGCCCGGTCCTCTTCCAGCACCGCGCGGCGCGACACCACGATGTTGCCGCGCGAGCGGTCCATCTTGAGGATCTGGAAGGGCTCCGGCTTGTGCATCAGGGGGGTGACGTCGCGCACCGGGCGGATGTCGACCTGGCTGCCCGGCAGGAAGGCCGTGGCGCCCGAAAGGTCGACGGTGAAGCCGCCCTTGACGCGGCCGTAGATGTGGCCGGTGACGCGCTCGGACTTCTCGAAGGCCTTCTCGAGCTGGTTCCAGGCCTCCTCGCGGCGCGCCTTGTCGCGGCTGAGCATCACCTCGCCGTGCCGGTCCTCCATGCGCTCGAGGAAGACTTCGACGTCGGCGCCGGGCGCGATTCCCGCATCTTCGCCGGCCTTGGCGAATTCCTTCAGGGCCACGCGGCCCTCCGACTTCAGGCCGACGTCGATCACCACGCTGTCGCCGTCGACGGCGACCACGCGGCCTTTCAGGACGGAGCCTTCCAGGGTGGCGCCGCCGCCGAGCTGCTCGTCGAGCAGGGCGGCGAAGTTCTCGCTCGACGCGGGCGCGCCGGCAGTCTGCGTATCGGACATGCGGATAGGGTTCCTTTCGTCTTCGCTATCCAGGCCGGCCGGTTTTCTCCGGCGGTCTTCCCGGCCGCACGACCCGACGTCGTGCGTCCCAACCGGGCTTATCGTTGGGTACCGTCGTTACTGCTGCGTTCCGGCGGCGGCGAGCCGGTCCTCGACGATGCGGCGCGCCGCAGCGAACGCCGCTGCGATGTCCAGGTCGCTGGTGTCGAGCAGGACCGCATCCTCTGCCGGCTTCAGCGGGGCAGTCGCGCGTTCCCGGTCGCGCTTGTCCCGCTGCCGGATCTCCTCCAGAACGTGCGCGTATATAGAAGTATCGCCGCGGCCGATCAACTCTTCGTGCCGGCGCCGCGCGCGCACCTCCGGACTGGCGACCACGAAGATCTTCACCGGCGCGTCCGGGCAGACCACCGTGCCCACGTCGCGGCCGTCGAGCACGGCGCCGCGTTTGCCGCCGGGTGGCGACTTGGCGAAGCCGCGCTGAAAGTCCAGCAGCGCCGCGCGCACCTGCGGCTGGGCGGCGACCACCGAGGCGGCGGCGCCCACGGCCTGACCGCGCAGGTCCGGGCGCTCCAGGTCCGCCGGCCGCAAGCTCTCGGCCGCCGTGGCCGCCGCCTGCGCGTCAGCGGGGTCGGCGCCCTCGGCGAGCAGCTTGGCCGCCACCGCGCGGTACAGGCTGCCGGTGTCCAGGTGGGCCAGGTCGTAAGCCGCGGCCAGCCGGCGGGCCAGGGTGCCCTTGCCGGAGGCGGCCGGCCCGTCGAGGGCGATGGTCAGGCTCATCGGATGTCCGCTCCCAAGGTGCGCATCAGCGCCGCGAAGCCGGGAAAGGAGGTCTCGATGGTGCGCGCGTCGTCGATCGCCACCGGGTCGCGCGCGGCCAGGCCCAGCACCAGGAAGGCCATGGCGATGCGGTGGTCCAGGTCGGCGGCGATCTCGGCGCCGCCGGCGACGCCGGCAGGGCCGCGGCCATGCACCGTCAGGCTGTCCTCGGTTTCCTCGACCTCGACGCCGCAGGCGGCGAGGCCATGGGCGACGGCGGTCAGGCGGTCGCTCTCCTTCACCCGCAGCTCGCCGATGCCGTGGAACACGCTGGTCCCCTCGGCGAAGGCGGCGGCGACCGCGAGGATCGGGTACTCGTCGATCATCGAGGGGGCGCGCTCGGGCGGCACTTCGATGCCGCTCAGCGTCGAGTGCCGCACCCGCAGGTCGGCCAGCGGCTCGCCGGCCAGCTCGCGGCGGTTCTCCAAGCTCAGCTCGGCGCCCATCTCCACCAGGCTGTCGAGCAGGCCGGCCCGATAGGGGTTGACCCCGACGCCCGGCAGCAGCAGCTCGGAGCCGTCGCACAGCAGCGCCGCCACCAGGGGGAAGGCGGCGGAGGAGGGGTCGGCCGGCACGGTCACGGGCGTCGCGCTCAGCTCCGGCTGGCCGGTTAGGGTGACGGCGCGGCCGGCTTTGGTTGCCTCGCTTCGGATCTCGGCGCCGAAGGCGGCCAGCATGCGCTCCGTATGGTCGCGGGTCGCCTCCGGCTCCAGCGCCGTGGTCTCGCCCGGCGCGGCCAGGCCGGCGAGCAGGATCGCCGACTTGACCTGCGCCGAGGCGACGGCCATGCGCCAGATCTGCGGCGCCGGCTCGGCCGCGCCGGTGACGGCGAGCGGCAGCCGCCCGCCGCTGCGGCTGACGAACTGGGCGCCCATCGCGCTCAGCGGATCGATCACCCGTCCCATCGGCCGCCGGCGCAAGGAGGCGTCGCCGGTGGCGAAAGCCGTGAAGGGGTGGCCGGCCAGAACGCCGAGGAGGAGCCGGGCGGCGGTACCCGAGTTGCCGAAATCCAGCAGGTCTTCGGGCTCCAGCAGGCCGCCGATGCCGCGCCCCTGGACGGTCCAGCGGCCAGGCCCCTGGCGCTCGACCGCGGCGCCGAGCTGACCGACGATCCGCGCCGTGGCGCGCACGTCTTCGCCCTCCAGCAGTCCCTCGATCCGCGTCTCGCCGACCGCCAGTGCCCCGAGGATCAGCGCACGGTGCGAGATCGACTTGTCGCCGGGCACCGGCACGGTGCCGGACAGGGTTGCGGAGCGGTGGGCGGTCAGACGCATGCGGCAATAGCGATCGAAGCGGAGGCGAGGCGTGCCCGCGCACGGCCAGGACGGCGCAAGGGTGCGAAGCATTGGGCGACGCGGCGGCGCTGCCTAGCACGATTGCCGGGCTCGGTTAAGGGGCAAGGGGTGGCGCGGGCCGGCTTTTCCGCATTTGACTTCCGCGGCGCTTGGTGGCAATTGCCCGGCCCGGCGGTATGCCACGCGCGCGGCACGCGGCGCCGCCGGTCTGCGGAAGGGCACGGCCTGCTGGTGCTTGGCTGTCTCCCGCGAGCCTTCGTCTTTGTCCTGGAGGATCGGTTCCCGTGTCGAAACCCGAATGGGGCACCAAGCGCATCTGCCAGAGCTGCGGCGCCAAGTTCTACGACTTCCACGCCTCGCCGATCGCCTGCCCCGCCTGCGGCGCGACCTTCGATCCCGAGGCCTTCCTGAAGTCCCGGCGCGCCAAGCCGGCGAAGGAGAAGGAAGCGCCGAAGAAGCCGGCACCGCCCGCCGAGGAAGAGGAGCAGGAGGACGAGCTGCTCGGCGACGACGACGAGGCCATGCTGCCCGAGGACGACGAGGATGAGGGCGAAGAGCAGTTGGGCGAGGTCGCGGTGGAGGACGACGGCAAGGACTAGGGCCGTTCTTGGCCGATCCGCAAGAGCACAAAGCCGTTCCACTCGATCGGAAACCGCCCTCTGCCCCAAGGGCCGCGCCGGGCGCCCGGCGCGGCTCGTTTTTCCTCTTGCCAAGCCGGACGGCGATTTCTAATTTCCGCGCTCCGCCACCAAGGGCGCCCGAGAGCCGCCCCGGCGGCGCGACATCGCGAGCCGCCCCAAGGGCTCGCCGAATCCTGGGATCGGGGCCGTAGCTCAGTTGGGAGAGCGCTACAATGGCATTGTAGAGGTCAGGGGTTCGACTCCCCTCGGCTCCACCAGCTTTGCCCATACAGAACCGCTGTCGCCTCGCTTCGATGCGAGTGTACGGGCCCCAGGTCCCAGTTCACCGAATCGGTGTCGCTCGCTTCCGCAGCGTTCCTTGTCGCTTCGCCGTGTCTCGTGGGCGTGCCGCCGCCACGACTACCCTTCGCGCATCGCCGGTGACCCCTGGATCGAGAGGCACGCGGCCGCCTCGTCCGGGCGTTTGCCAACGGCCTCGATCGCGATCGTCGCGTCGTGCCGGATCCGCGGGCTGCGGCGCGCGAAGCTTGACGAGCGGGGCGCTCGGCGTGGCGCTCGGCCTGCGCGCCGGTCACACCGCGGTGGCGCCGGTGCCGGCCTCCATCGTGGCCGCCAGCGACCGCCAGATCAGCGACGGGGCACTTGTTGCCGAGCGTTTCGGCGGCGGCCCGGCCATGCCCGACCCTCTCACGCCGCTCCGTCGACGCCGTGATCGCGGCCGCCCTAGGCTGACTCGACATTCAGCGCATCCAGAGCATGGCGGCGGCGATCTGCAGGAAGCTGAGAAAGTGGACGGCGCGCCGGTCGAAGCGCGTGGCGATGCGGCGGAAGTGCTTGAGTTTGTTGAAGCGTCGCTCGACCGTGTTTCTCATCTTATAGGCTTCTGCGTCATAGGCGATGAGCCGCTTTCGGGTCGGATTGCAGGGGATCACCGCCTCGGCGCCGAGGTCTGCGGCCAGTGCCCTTCTGCGACCAGTGCCCTTCTGCGACCAGTGCCCTGATGGCGTTGGAGTCGTAGGCCTTGTCGGCCAGGACGCGGCGCGGCGACAGGCCGGTCAGAAGCGCCGGGGCGAGCGGCGCGTCGCCGCGCTGGCCGGGGGTGAGGATCAGCTTGAGCGGCCGGCCCAGGGCGTCGACGGCCATGTGGATCTTGGTGGTCAGTCCGCCGCGCGAACGCCCCAGAGCCTGGTCCCCCCTTTCTGGCCGCCGCCCTTGCCGGTGGCCGCCTGCTGGTGCGCCCTCACAAGACTGGAATCAAGGCTCACATAATCGTTGTCGGGATCGCGGATCGGATGCGCGAACACGCGCTCCCACACGCCCGCCTTCGCCCAGCGGGTGAAGCGCTTGTGCACCGTCTTCCACTTGCCGTATCGCTCGGGCAGGTCATGCCAGTGCGCCCCGGAGCGAAGCACCCAGAGCACCCCGTTCACGAAAGTCAGATTGTCCGCGCCCGACCGCCCCGGATCGCCCGGCTTGCCGGGCAGCAAATCCTTGATCCGCTCCCATTGTTCAGGGCTCAGCTCGTAACGCTTGGGTCGGGACATCCAGGGGCTCCAGACAAACGAATCTGGAGCCCTATGACTCACACCTCGCCCACCCTCGTGAATCCCTGAATGTCGATTCAGCCTAGGCCATGGACTCGTAAGTTTGCAGCCCGATTTGGATGGCGGCGAGCTTGAGCATGGCGAGGTAGTTGGCGGCGTGTTTTTCGTAGCGCGTGGCGACGCGGCGGAAGTGTTTGATGCGGTTGAAGAATCGCTCGATGCGGTTGCGCTGGCGGTAGAGTCGCGGGCTGAAGCAGGGTTTCCACTTGCGGTGCGGCATCGTCGGGATGTTGGGGGCGGCGCCGGCCGCCTCGATGGCCCGTCGCAGCCAGTCGGCGTCGTAGGCCTTGTCCGCCAGCACGATCGTGCCCGGCTGCAGGCGGTCGAGCAGGTCGGCGGCGCCGGGGCAATCGCCCGCCTGTCCCGGGCTCAGGGTGAGGATCAGCGGCAAGCCGCGCGCGTCGGTGAGCGCGTGCACCTTGGTGGTCAGGCCGCCGCGCGAGCGGCCCATACAGCGATCCGGGTGGCTTTTTTTGCGTTCGCCGCGTGCTGATGAACGCGCACCGAGGTGGTGTCGATCATCTGCACCTCGCCGTCGTAAGCTTCTGTGACCGCAGCCATAATCCGGTCGAACACGCCGGCCTTGCGCCACCGCACGAAGCGGTTGTAGCAGGTCGTGTAGGGGCCGAAATCCTTGGGCAGAGCGCGCCATGGCGCGCCCGTGCGCAACACCCAAAAGATCCCGTTCAGAACCCGCCGGTCGTCGACCCGCGGAACCCCGCGCGGCTTGTTCGGCAGCAGGGGTTGGATCACCGACCACTCGAAATCCGTCAGCGCGTAGTTCGCCATGGCAAATCTCCTTTGCCATGGTGAATCATGCCACGCCGCGTCGCTCAAAGACTTTTATGAGTGTATGGCCTAGAGCAGGATCGTCTTGGATGGAATCGCTTTGGCGATCCCATCCAAGACGTGAATCCTGATCTATTCATGGAGTTAGAGCGCGATCGTCACGGGTGGAAGCGGATCCGCTTCCACCCGTGACGATCGCGCTCTAGGTGTTTAGTCCCGTGGTGTGATGGTAGGTTGCCATCCAACATGGAGGGGGACGAGCTATGGGCGAGGTTGTTCACGGGAGCGCCACGACCACGCAGGCCGTCCGAGCGGCAATACAGCGATCGCAAGCTTCGGTCTCGGAGCTAGCCGAGCGGTATGGGCTCAACGAGAAGACGGTCCGCAAGTGGCGCAAGCGGTCTACCGTGGAGGACGCGCGAATGGGGCCGAAGGAGGTGCGCTCCTCGGTTCTCAGCCCCGAGGAGGAAGCGATGTGCGTGGCCTTTCGTCGACATACGCTGCTGCCGTTGGACGACTGTCTGTATGCGCTCCAGGCCTCGATCCCGCATCTCAGCCGATCCGCGCTGCACCGGCTCTTCCAGCGCCACGACATCAGCCGCCTACCGGAGATCGAAGGCGACAGGCCGAAGCGGTCCAGGTTCCAGCGCTACCCCATCGGCTACCTGCACATCGACATCGCCGAGCTGCGCACCGAGGACGGCAAGCTCTGGATGTTCGTCGCCATCGACCGCACCAGCAAGTTCGCCTTCGCAAAGCTGGTCCCGAAGGCCGGAAAGATGGCCGCGGCCGCCTTCCTCCGCGAGGTCATCCAGGCGTTGCCCTATAGGGTCCACACGGTGCTCACCGACAACGGCGTCCAGTTCGCCAACCGCAAGCAAGATCGCTACGCCTTCCGGCACGCCTTCGGCATCGCCTGCGTCGAGCATGGCATCGAGCACCGCCTGACGAAGGTGAACCACCCGTGGACCAACGGACAGCTCGAGCGGAGGAACCGGACGATCAAGGAGGCGACCGTCAAGCGCTACCACTACGACAGCCACGACCAGCTCCGCCAGCACCTCGCCGACTTCGTCGCGGCCTACAACTTCGCACGCCGCCTCAAGACCCTACGCGGCCGAACGCCCTACGAGCACATCGTCAAATGCTGGACCGACGAGCCAGAACGGTTCAAGGGCGATCCGCGCCACCACATGCCGGCACCGAACAGCTAGACCTCTCGCGCCTCCTCCCTCAAGGCCGTCGCCGCATCGCCTCACCGGGCGGTGCGGCGCTTTTCCTTCGTCAGTCGTGTCCCGCGCCGGCGACCGCCAGGCGCTCGGCCAGCAACGGCGAGAGGGCTGCGAGGCGGGGGCCGACCGTGTCGCGCAGGACCCGGCGGCAGGCGGCGGCCAGGGCCTCGCCCTCCGTCTCGGCGGCGCCGGCCCGAGCGACCAGGACGAAGGCCTTGGTCAGCGCCGGGCCGGGCAGCGGGGCGAGGCGGAGCTTCGGCAGCCAGGTCTGGCCCTGCAGCACGCAGAGCGGCGTGGTGACGGCAAAGCCACGCGCCGCCGCCACCATCGCCAGGGTCGGCTCGGCGTCGTCGAACTCCATGCGGCGCGGCGGCGCGAGGCGCAGGCGGCGCAGGTGGCGCTCGACCTGCTGGCCGATCGCCGAGCGGGCCGAGTAGCGGATCAGGTCGACCTCGGCGCAGAGGCGGTCGAGCCGGTCGAGCGGCCCGCCGTAGCTTTTCGGCACCGCCAGCAGGTAGGTCTCGCGGCAGACCTCCCAGCGGGTGAGTTCCGGCGCGGCCGGCACCGCCGGCTCGGAGACCACCGCCAGGTCGAGCGCGCGCTCCAGCATCGACTCCAGGATCTCGTGACTGAGCCCGGCCTGCAGCGACCAGACCCGCGCCAGGCCGTCGAGCACCGGCACCAGCCCCGGTCCGACGGCGGCGCAGATCGAGTCGACCAGCGCCACCTGTAGGCGCGGCAGGCCGCGGCCGGCCGCCCGCCCGACCAGGGAGCGCAGCCGCTCGGCATCGGCCAGCAGGCCGGCGCTCTCGCGGAACAGCGCCTCGCCCGCCGAGGTCGGGCGCATCGGCTTCCGGCTGCGGTCCAGCAGCTCGGCCTCCAGGCTGGCTTCCAACGCCTTGACCGCCTGGGAGACGGCGGACTGGCTGAGGCCGAGCCGGGCGGCGGCCCGGCTCATGGCGCCGGCCTCGACGACGGCGGCGAAGACCTTCAGGCTGTGCAGGTTCATGGGACCTTAGGATAAGCAAAGCTGCAGACCGACTGCAATTTCGCTTCAGTCTTCCGCGCGGCTGCCGGGCGGGTTTAGGAAGGCGGGTGAACCTTCGAGGCCGGATGGTCCCGCATGCGCTACGGCTGGCACTCCGTTTTGAAGCAGGCCTTCGAGGGCCTGGCCGCCGTCGCGCCCGCCTGGCGCACGCCGGAGCCGAAGCCGGTCTACGACGTGGTGATCGTCGGCGGCGGCGCGCACGGCCTGGCGACCGCCTATTACCTGGCCAAGGAACACGGCATCGCGAACGTCGCGGTGCTGGAGAAGGGCTACCTCGGCTCCGGCAACGTCGGGCGCAACACCACCATCGTGCGCTCGAACTACCTGCTCGACGGCAACGTGCAGTTCTACGAGAAGTCGATGCAGCTCTGGGAGGGGCTGGAGCAGGATCTCAACTTCAACGCCATGGTCAGCCAGCGCGGCGTGCTGAACCTCTACCACTCCGACGCCCAGCGCGACGCCTTCGCCCGGCGCGGCACGGCGATGCGCCTGCACGGCATCGACGCCGAGCTGCTGGACCGCGACCAGGTGCGCGCGCTGGTGCCTTTCCTTGACTTCGACAACGCTCGCTTTCCGATCCAGGGCGGCCTGCTGCAGCGCCGCGGCGGCACGGTGCGCCACGATGCCGTCGCCTGGGGCTACGCGCGCGGCGCCGACCGGCGCGGCGTCGACATCCTCCAACACTGCGAGGTCACCGGCATCTCCGTCGAGAACGGCCGGGTCACCGGCGTCGAGACCACACGCGGCCGGATCGCCTGCAGGAAGCTGGCGCTCGCCACCGCCGGCAACTCCTCGCGCACCGCGGCGATGGCCGGCCTCAAGCTGCCCATCGAGAGTCACGTGCTGCAGGCCTTCGTCAGCGAGGCGATCAAGCCCTACATCGACCAGGTGGTGACCTACGGCGCCGGCCACTTCTACGTCAGCCAGTCGGACAAGGGCGGCCTGGTGTTCGGCGGCGACATCGACGGCTACAACTCCTACGCCCAGCGCGGCAACCTGCCGACCGTCGAGCATGTGGTGGAGGCCGGCGTGGCGATGATCCCCGGCCTGTCGCGGCTGCGCCTGCTGCGCTCCTGGGGCGGCGTCATGGACATGTCGATGGACGGCAGCCCGATCATCGACACCACGCCGGTCGAGGGGCTCTACCTGAATTGCGGCTGGTGCTACGGCGGCTTCAAGGCGACCCCGGCCTCCGGCTGGTGCTTCGCGCACACGATCGCGCGCGACGAGCCCCATGCGCTGAACGCCAAGTTCCGGCTCGACCGCTTCCGCAGCGGCCGGGTGATCGACGAAAAGGGCGGCGGCGCCCGCCCGAACGTGCATTAGGAGCCGGCTGCCGTGATCGTCACCTGCCCCTTCTGCGGCGACCGCCCGAGCGAGGAGTTCGGCGTTCTGGGCGATGCCGCGCCGGTGCGGCCGGCCGATCCGGCCGGCGATCCGGAGGCGTGGTACGACTACGTCTACCTGCGCGCCAACCCGCGCGGCGCGCACCGGGAGTATTGGCACCACGTCGGCGGCTGCCGGCAGTGGCTGGTGGTGACCCGCGATACCACGACGCACGACATCGCCGCGGTCGAGCCGGCGCGGCTGGCCAAGCAGACAGCGCCGGAGAAGGGGGAGCCGTGAGCGGCTACCGGCTAGATGGCGGCGGGCGCATCGACCGCAGCAGGCGTCTCGCCTTCCGTTTCGACGGCGAGACCTACGGCGGCCATCCTGGCGACACCCTGGCCTCGGCGCTGACCGCCAACGGCGTGCGCCTGCTCGGCCGCAGCTTCAAATATCACCGCCCGCGCGGCCTGCTGACAGATGGGCCGGCGGAGCCCAATGCGCTGGTCGAATTGCGCGGCGGCGCGCGACGCGAGCCGAACACCCGCGCCACCACGGTCGAGCTCTACGAGGGGCTGGAGGCGCGCAGCCAGAACGCCTGGCCTTCGCGCGGCTTCGACATTGGCGCGGTCAACGGCCTGCTGTCGCCGCTGCTGCCGGCCGGCTTCTACTACAAGACCTTCATGTGGCCGGCGGCCTTCTGGGAGCGGGTCTACGAACCGCTGATTCGCCGCGCCGCCGGCCTGGGCCGCGCCACCCACGCGGCCGATCCCGACACCTACGAAAAGGGTACGCTGCACTGCGACCTGCTGGTCGTCGGCGCCGGGCCGGCCGGCCTGATCGCGGCGCTGGCGGCGGTGCGCGCCGGGCTGCGGGTGATCCTCGCCGACGACCAGCCGGAGGCGGGCGGCCGGCTGCTGGCGCGCCGCGCGCCACTGGACGAGGACGAGCCGCTGATCTGGCGCGACAAGGTGCTGGCGGAGCTGCGCTCGGCGCCGAACGTGCGGGTCATGCCGCGCACCACGGTGTTCGGCTGGTACGACGGCAACCTCTTCGGCGCGCTGGAGCGGGTGGCCGACCACTTGCTCGCCCCGCCGACGCACCTGCCGCGCCTGATCTATTGGCGCATCCACGCGCGGCGCGCGCTGCTCTGCGCCGGCGCCGAGGAGCGCCCGCTGGTGTTCGGCGGCAACGACCGGCCCGGCGTCATGCTGGCCTCGGCCGGCCAGTCGCTGGCGCTGCGCTACGGCGTGGCGCCCGGACGGAGGGTGGCGGTCTTCGCGACGGCCGACAGCGGCTACCAGGTGGCGCGCGACCTGCAGGCGGCGGGCGTCCGGCTCGCTGCGGTGATCGACCCACGCCGCGACGGCGAGGCCCCGGCCGGGATCGAGGCGCCCGTCTACCGCCACACGGTGGTGACCTCCACCCGCGGCGGGCGCGGGCTGGCGGGCGCCCAACTGCTCGACAAGGCGCACGGACGCAGCATCGCGCTGGACTGCGATGCGCTGCTGATGGCGGGCGGCTGGAACCCCACCGTGCATCTCACCTGCCATCGCGGGACCAAGCCCGTCTGGCGCGACGATTTGGCGGCCTTCGTGCCCGGCGAGACCGGGGATGCCTTCCGCGTCGCCGGCGCGGCGGCGGGGCACCTTTCGACACCGGCCTGCTTCGCCTCGGCGCTGGAGGCCGTGGCGGCGATCGGTACCGAGCTGGGCAAGCCGGTGCCCCAGGTGACGGCGCCGGCCTGCCCGGAGGAGGCGAGCGAGGTCACGCCGCTCTGGTGGATCAAAGAGTCCAAAGGCAAGGCCTTCGTCGACTTCCAGAACGACGTGACGGTGACGGACATCCCGCTGGCCGCTGCCGAGGGCTACCGTTCGGTCGAGATGATGAAGCGCTACACCACGCTCGGCATGGCGACCGACCAGGGCAAGACCTCGGGCGTCAACGGGCTCGCCATCCTGGCCGAGGTCACCGGCCGGCCGATCCCCGAGGTAGGCACCACGACCTACCGCCCCGGCTACGTCCCGGTCGCGCTGGGTGCGCTGGCCGGGCCGCACGTCGGCCCGGAGTTTCGCCCGGTGCGCCGCTCGCCGCTGCACCGTTGGATGCTGCGCCAGGGCGCGGCGATGATCGAGGCGGGGGCCTGGATGCGGCCCTCGCACTACGCGCGCGGGGAGGAGGACTGGTTCGCCGCGATGTGCCGCGAGGTGAAGACCGTGCGCGGCCGGGTCGGCATCTGCGACGTCTCGACCCTCGGCAAGATCGACGTGCAGGGGCCGGACGCCGCCGAGTTCCTCAACCGCGTCTACTGCAACGGCTGGAAGACCCTGCCGGTCGGCAAGGCGCGTTACGGCCTGATGCTGCGCGAGGACGGCTTCGTCTACGACGACGGCACCACCAGCCGGCTGGGCGAGCGGCATTACCTGATGACCACGACCACGGCGAACGCCGCCGGCGTCATGGCGCACCTGGAGTTCTGTCTGCAGGCGCTCTGGCCGGAGCTGGACGTGCAGGTGGCCAGCGTCACCGACCAGTGGGGTCAGATCGCCCTGGCCGGACCGCAGGCGCGCGCGGTGCTGGCCAAGCTGGTCGACGGGCTCGACGTCTCGAACGCGGCCTTTCCGTTTCTCGCCGCCGCCGAGACCACGGTCTTGGGCGGCATTCCGGCGCGCGTCTTCCGTATCTCCTTCTCCGGCGAACTCGCCTATGAGATCGCGGTGCCGGCCGACTACAGCGAGGAGCTGGCCGAGGGCCTGATGCGCTGCGGTGCGGCGTTCGGGATCGCGCCTTACGGCGGCGAGGCGCTTTCGACCATGCGCATCGAAAAGGGCCACCCGGCCGGCGCCGAGCTGGACGGCCGCACCACGGCGCAGGACCTGGGCCTTGGCAAGTTGCTGTCGAGCAAGAAGGACTATATCGGTCGCGCCATGTGCCGGCGGGAAGCCTTCGAGGACCCGGAGCGGCCCGTGCTGGTCGGGCTCAAGCCGGTCGCCGGCGGCAAGCTGCGCGCCGGCGCGCATCTGCTGACGGCGGGCGATACGCCCTCGGTCGAGGCGGACCAGGGTTGGATCGCCTCGAGCTGCTACTCGCCGACCCTGGAGTCGTATCTTGCGCTCGCCTTCCTGAAGCGCGGGCGCGCGCGCATCGGCGAAGAACTGGTCGTCTACGACCCCCTGCGCGAGGGGCTGTATACCGGGCTGGTCTGCGACCCGGTCTTCGTCGACCCGGAGCACGAGCGCTTGCATGCCTGAGGCCAGCACGGATCCCACCGCCCGCCGGCTCGGCCCGCTCGCCGGCCTCGCCCTGCCCGAGCGACACGAGGTCGAGGGCGATGTCGGCATCACGCTTGAGGTGCCCGGCCCGGTCTCGATCGTCGGCGTCGAGGCGCGTCGCGGCAAATCGGTCACCCTGTCCCGCCGCGTGAAGAAAGCCTACGGGGAGATGCCGAAGCCCAACCGGGGTGCCGGCGAGACGGTGCGCCTGCTGCATGTCGCCCCGGACACGCTGCTCTGCCTCGCGGAGGACCGGGCCGAGGGCGCGCTCCATGCCGAGCTGCGCGAACTGCTGGGCGATGCCGCTGCGGTCGTCGACCAGTCGCACGGCCGCACGCTGATCCGCCTCGGCGGTCCGAAGGCGCGCGAACTGCTGGCCTTCGGCACCGGGATCGATCTGGCGCCCGAAGTCTTCGGCCCCGGCGCCTGCGCCGCCACCATGCTCGGCCACGTTGCGGTGACCCTGCATCTGCGCTCTACGGCGCCGACGTTCGACCTGATCGTCGCGCGCGCCTTCGCCGAGAGCCTGTGGGATTGGCTCAAGGGCCGCGCCGGCCGCTTCGGCTACGAGGTGGTGGGGTAGAAGGGCGAGCGCGAAGTTGGGTCGACCCCACGGCGGCCGTAGGCCGCTGTCTAGCGGGCCAGCATCTGTTCCGGCAGCCAGGTGGCGAGGCCGGGGAAGGCGACCAGCAGCACGACCGCGACCAGCATCAGCGCGAAGAAGGGCAGGGCGGCGCGCGCCACCTGCAGGATGTTGCGCCCGGTCAGCCCCTGGATGACGAAGAGGTTGAAGCCTACCGGCGGCGTGATCTGGCTCATCTCCACGACCAGCACCAGGTAGATCCCGAACCAGATGCGGTCGATGCCGGCGGCCTCGACCATCGGCAGGATCACTGCCGTGGTCAGCACGACGACCGAGATGCCGTCGAGGAAGCAGCCGAGCAGGATGAAGAACACCGTCAGCGCCGCCAACAGGGCGTAGGGGCTGAGCTGCATCTCGCCGATCCAGGCCGCCAGGTCGCGCGGCAGGCCGGTGAACCCCATCGCGGTGGTGAGGAAGGCGGCGCCGGCGAGGATGAAGGCGATCATGCAGGAGGTGCGCACCGCGCCCAGCAGCGAGGCCTTGAAGCTCGCCCGCGTCAGCGTGCCGGACGACCAGGACAGCAAGAGCGCCAGGGCGACGCCGACGGCGGCGGCGTCGGTCGGGCTGGCGATGCCGAAGTAGATCGAGCCGATGACGCCGAGGATCAGCGCCACCACCGGTCCGAGCTTCTGCAGCGCGGCCAGGCGCTGGCCCCAGGTGTAGCTGGCGTCCGGCGGCGGCACCTTGTCGGGGTTCAGCAGCGACCAGGCGCCGACGAAGAGCATGAACAGTCCCATCAGCATCAGCCCCGGGACGACGCCGGCGATGAACAGGCGGGCGATCGATTCCTCGATGGCGACGCCGTAGACGATCAGGATGATCGAGGGCGGGATCAGCAGGCCGAGGGTGGCCGAGCCGGCCAGCGTGCCGATGGTCATGCGCTCGTGGTAGCCGCGGCGCTGCAGCTCGGGCAGGGCCATCTTGCCGATGGTGGCGGCGGTCGCCGCCGAGGAGCCGGAGACGGCCGCGAAGATGCCGCAGGCCAGGATGTTGGAATGCAGCAGCCGGCCGGGCAGGCGCGCCATCCAGGGGGCGAGGCCGGCGAAGAGGTCGCCCGAGAGCTTCGAGCGGAACAGGATCTCGCCCATCCAGATGAACAGCGGCAGGGCGGCCAGCGCCCACTCGGCGGAGGCACCCCAGACGCTGGAGGCCAGCACCTGGCCGACCGGCCGGTCGGTGAAGAGTTCGATCGCCAGCCAGCCGCTGGCCATAAGGGCGAAGGCCACCCAGACGCCGCTGGCCAGCAGGCCGAGCAGGGCGAGCGCGAGGAAGCCGGAGAGCAGGAGCTGGTCCATCCGCGGCGATTACTCCAGCAGGCCCTTGCCCTGGTCGTAGGCGGGCGGCAGGCCGCGGGCGACCCGCTGCAGCTCGTCGAGCAGCGCCACCGTCAGCACCCCGGCGCCGAGTGTCATCGCCGCCTGCGGCAGCCACAGGGGAATGGCGACGAGGCCGTAGGACACGTCCCCGAACTTGAACGATTCCCTAGTCAGATTGCCGGCCCAGTAGGTGAAGTAGCCGGCGAGCAGGGCGGCGATGCCGCTGCACCAGATCTCCAGCCCGCGCCGCAGGCCCGGCCGCGTGTGCTGAATGATCAGGGTGACGCGGATATGCGCGCCGTTCTTCAGGGTGTAGGCCAGCGCGAAGAACGACGCCGCGGCCAGGAAGAAGCCGGCAAACTCGGCGTAGGAGGGGATCAGCAGGCCGCTCGGCGTGCCGGTCGCCCAGCGAACCAGCGTGTTCGTCAGGTTCAGCAGCACCTGGCCGAGCACGACGGCGAAGATCGCGACCAGGAAGCCGGCGGCGACCCAGCCCGAGGCCAGGTAGAGGAGGTCGAGGGCGCGGCGCATGAAGCGGACGCGGGAGGGGAAGGGGCGTTTGCCGGGACAGCGGCCGCAAGGCCGCTATCCGGAGGTCGTCGCCAAAGCCGCCCTTTCCCTGCCTCTCCGCGCTAGTTCCGGTAGGCTTCGAGGATCGCGGTGCCGGCCGCGCCGGCCTCGTCCGACCACTCGGCCGCCATGGTCTCGCCGATCTCGCGCAGGCTGGCGGCCAGCGCCTCGCTGGGATCGGAGACCGTGATGCCGTTGTCGGCCAGCGTCTGGGTCGCCTCGGTGGTGGCGGTCTTCGACATTTCCCAGCCGCGGTCCTGGGCGTTCTCGGCGGCCTCCATGACAGCGGCCTTCACCTCGTGGGACAGCGCCTCGAAGGCGTCGACGTTGACCACCACGATGTTCTTCGGCAGCCAGGCCTGGGTGTCGTAGTAGTGGCTGAGGAAGTCCCAGGCCTTGGAGTTCACGCCGGTGGTCGCCGAAGTGATCATCGCTTCGACCCGGCCGGTGGCGAAGGCCTGGGCGATGTCCGGCACCTCGACCTGGGTCGGCACCGCACCGGCGAGCTGGGCCAGCCGCTCGGTGGCGGCGTTGTAGGTGCGGAACTTCAGGCCCTGCATGTCCTCGATCGCCTCGATCGGCTGGCTGGCGTAGATGCCCTGCGGCGGCCAGGGCACGCTGAACAGCGGCATCAGGTTCTGCTCGGCCAGCAGCTCGTCGATCTGCGGCTTGGAGGCCATCCATAGCTTTTCGGCGGCGGCGTAGCTGTTGGCCAGGAAGGGCACGGAATCGACGCCGAACACCGGGTTCTCGTTGGACAGGCGCGAGAGCAGGAACTCGCCGGCCGGCACCTGGCCGGAGCGCACCGCGTTCTTGATCTCCGGATGCTTGAACAGCGAGCCGGCCGGATGGACCGTGATCTCCAGCTCGCCGCCCGTCGCCTCGGCAACTTCGGCGGCGAACTGCTTGATGTTCTCGGTATGGAAGTTGCCGTCCGGGTAGGGGGTCGGCATGTCCCAGGTCTCGGCCGCCGCCGGAGCGGCAAAGAGGGCGGTCGCGGCGGCCAGCGTGGCGGCGCGCGCGAGCGTCAGCGTCTTGCGCATGGTGGTGTATCTCCCTGTTGCGGCTTGTGAACCGGTGGCGGGCGCGGTCGTGCGATGCCGCGCTTCGGGTACGCCGGAAGCTTGATCCATGGCGGGGCGGACGGTCAACATGGGAGAGACTTTGCAGGGCTCCGTGGGATGCTCCGGGATCTCGCGGGATTTCGCGGGACGATACGGGAAACTGCGGGACAGCGCGGGGGATCGCGGGATCTCCCGGGTAGCGAGTGGGACTAGGCGTAATGGAACGCATCGATGCGGTGGTGATCGGGGCCGGGGTGGTCGGCTTGGCCGTGGCGCGGGCGCTGGCTCTAGCCGGGCGCGACACGATCGTGCTGGAGCGTGCCGGCGAGATCGGCTCCGAGACCTCCTCGCGCAACTCCGAGGTGATCCACGCCGGCATCTACTACCCGACCGGCAGCTTGAAGGCGCGCGCCTGCGTCGCCGGAAAGCAGGCGCTCTACGCCTACTGCGCCGAGCATGGCGTCGACCACCGGCGCTGCGGCAAGCTGATCGTCGCCACCGACGAGGCGCAGATCCCCACCCTGGCCCAGCTCAAGGACAAGGCGGCGGCCAACGGCGTGCCCGACTTGGAATGGCGTACGCCCGAGCAGGTGCGCGAGGTGGAAGCTGCGGTGCGCTGCGTGGCGGCGCTCTGGTCGCCCTCGTCCGGTATCGTCGACAGCCACGGCCTGATGCTCGCCTACCTGGGCGACGCCGAGGCGGCCGGCGCCATGGTCGCCTTCCATGCGCCGCTGGAGGCGGGGGCGGTGACGCCCGAGGGCATCCGGCTGGAAGTCGGCGGCGCCGCGCCGATGAGCCTGCTGGCTGATACGCTGGTCAATGCCGCCGGGCTCTATGCCGTGCCGGTGGCGCGGCAGATTGCCGGCCTGCCGCCTGCGACCATCCCGCAGGCCTACTACGCGAAGGGCAACTACTACACCCTGGCCGGCCGCAGCCCCTTCTCGCGCCTGATCTACCCGGTGCCGGAAGCCGCCGGCCTGGGCGTGCACGTCACCGTCGACCTGGGCGGTGCGGCGCGCTTCGGCCCTGACGTCGAGTGGGTGGAGCGCCCAGACGACTACGACGTCGATCCGGTGCGCGCCGAGGCCTTCTACGCCGCCGTCAGGAAGTATTGGCCGCAGCTGCCGGACGGCGCGCTGCTGCCGGGCTATGCCGGGATCCGCCCGAAGCTGCAGGCGCCCGGCGAGACGGCCAGGGATTTCGTGATCCAAGGCAGCGAGACCCACGGGGTGCCCGGCCTGGTCAACCTCTACGGCATCGAGAGCCCCGGCCTGACCGCCTCCCTGGCGCTCGCCGAGCTGACCCTGGAGAGCCTGGAGCGGGCGCGGGCGGCGGCGGCCTGAGCTTCGGCATGAGCGACGCCCGCATCCCCGTCACGCTGATCACCGGCTTCCTGGGCAGCGGCAAGACCACGCTTCTGGGCAAGCTGCTGGCGCGCCCGGAGTTGGCGGATACGGCGGTGATCGTCAACGAACTGGGCGAGGTCGGGCTGGATCATGAACTGGTGGAGACGGTCACCGACGAGGTGACCGTCCTCACCTCCGGCTGCCTGTGCTGCGCGCTGCGCCAGGATCTGGTCGCCACCCTGCGCGATCTCCTGACCAAGCGTCAGGCAGGCACGATCCCGCCCTTCGCGCGCGTGGCGGTCGAGACCACCGGGCTGGCCGACCCGGCGCCGGTGCTGCAGACCCTGGTCGCCGACCCGCTGGTCGGCAGCTTCTTCGCCCTCGACGCCTGCGTCGCCACGGTCGACGCGGTCGCCGGCCTCGACACCCTGGCCGCGCATGCCGAGGCGGTGAAGCAGGCGGCCGTCGCTGACCGCATCCTGCTGACCAAGACCGACATGGCGCCCGACACGGCGGCGCTGGAGGCGGAGCTGGCGGCGCTCAACCCCGGTGCGCCACGGGTCCGCGTGCTGCACGGCGACCTGGACCCCGGCGTCATCCTGAACCAGGCGCGCCGGCCAGACGCCGAGCGCTTGGCCGAGCTCGACCGCTGGCTCGGCGCCGCTGAGGCGCAGCACGACCACCATCGAGATCACCACCACGATCGCCATGGGGGCGTAGAGGCCCACAGCCTGACCTGGGACGAGCCGGTCGACTGGGCCGCCTTCTCCCGCTGGCTGACGGAGCTGGTCGAGGGCCGCGGCGACAGGCTGCTGCGGGTCAAGGGCCTCGTCCGCGTCGCCGGCGAGCGGCGCCCCCTGCTGGTCCAGGGCGTGCAGCATGTTTTCCACGAGCCGGTATGGCTTGCGGCCTGGCCAAGGGGCCGGCCGGCACAGACGCGGCTGGTGGTCATCGGCCGCGGTCTGAACGCGCAAGACCTGCAGGCGGACCTGGCGAAGACGCAGTCGCAGCAGCCCCGTTGACCTTCCGGCCGCGACCTGCTGCTTTAGCCGCCAGTTTTTCCTTTCCCATACACGACGAGGTTTAGCGATGCCGGAGGGCAAGCGCGGCTGGCAGTTCTGGATCGATCGCGGCGGCACCTTCACCGACGTGGTGGCGCGCGGGCCGGACGGCGAGATCGAGACCGCCAAGGTGCTGTCGGAGAACCCGGAACAGTACGCCGACGCCGCCATCGCCGGCATCCGCAAGCTGTTGGAGATCGGCAAGGACGCCCCGATCCCCTCGCAGGCCATCGACGCCGTAAAGATGGGCACCACGGTCGCCACCAACGCGCTGCTGGAGCGCAAGGGCGACCGTACGGTCCTGGCTATCACCCGCGGCTTCCGCGACGCGCTGCGCATCGCCTACCAGAATCGTCCGCATCTTTTCACCCGGCGGATCGAGCTGCCGGAGCTGCTGTACGAGCGGGTGGTCGAGGTGCCCGAGCGGTTGAAGGCCGATGGAGAGATACTGGCCGAGCTGGATGCGGAGGCAACGCGTGCGGGGCTGCAGGCTGCCTATGACGACGGCATCCGCGCCTGCGCCGTGGTGCTGATGCACGGCTACCGCTACCCCGACCACGAAACGCGCGTGGCGGAGATCGCGCGCCAGATCGGATTTACCCAGGTCTCCGTCAGTCACGACGTCAGCCCGCTGATGAAGCTGGTCAGCCGCGGCGATACCACGGTGGTCGACGCCTACCTCTCGCCCATCCTGCGCCGCTACGTCGAGTTGGTCGCCGGCGAACTCGACGCCGACAGCGCCAAGGCCGTGCGGCTGATGTTCATGCAGTCGAACGGCGGCCTGACCGACGCCCATACCTTCCAGGGCAAGGACTCGATTCTCTCGGGCCCGGCCGGCGGCATCGTCGGCGCCGTGCGCACGGCGGCCATGGGCGGCTTCGACAAGCTGATCACCTTCGACATGGGCGGCACCTCGACCGACGTCGCCCACTACGACGGCGAGTACGAGCGCGCCTTCGAGACCCTGGTCGCCGGCGTGCGCATGCGCGCGCCGATGATGCAGATCCACACGGTGGCCGCCGGCGGCGGCTCGATCCTGCATTTCGACGGCAGCCGCTACCGGGTCGGGCCGGACAGTGCCGGCGCCAACCCCGGCCCGGCCTGCTACCGCCGGGGCGGGCCGCTGGCGGTGACGGACGCCAACGTCATGCTGGGGCGCATCCAGCCAGACTTCTTTCCCGCCGTGTTCGGGCCCGATGCCGACGCGCGGCTGGATGCCGAGGTGGTGAAAGTGAAGTTCGACGCGCTGGCGCAAGAGATCCACGCGGCGACCGGCGACGAACGCAAGCCGGAGGACGTGGCCGAGGGCTTTCGCCGCATCGCGGTGGAAAACATGGCCAACGCCATCAAGAAGATTTCCATCCAGCGCGGCTACGACGTCACGGAGTACGCCCTGCAGTGCTTCGGCGGCGCGGGTGGGCAGCACGCCTGCGACATCGCCGACACGCTGGGGATGACCCGCATCTTCGTCCACCCGCTGGCCGGCGTGCTCTCGGCCTACGGCATGGGGCTGGCCGACGTGCGCCTGATGAAGGAGCAGGCGGTCGAGGCGCGCCTGGACGATGCGCTGGACAAGCTGTCGTCCGTCTTCGAGCGGTTGACCGACGAGGCGCGCGCGGAAATGCGCGAACAGAACGTCGAGGAGTCGCGCGTGAGCGTGCTGGAGAAGGTGCACCTGCGTTACGAGGGCACCGACTCCGCCTTGATCGTCGACAACGGCAGCCGGGCCGAACTGGTTGAGCGCTTCGAGGCGGCCTATGCGCAGCGCTTCGGCTTCGTCATGGAGACCAAGCCGATCCTGGTCGAGGCGGTCAGCGTCGAGGCGATCGGCGGCATGGACACGGCCGAGGATCCCCGGTTGGAGACGGTCGAGCGTACCCAAACGCTGGAGCCGCGTGCACTGCGCCCGATGTACGCCAGCGGCCAGTGGCACGACACGCCGGTCTACGACCGCGCCGACCTGCTGGTCGGCGACCGCGTCTCCGGCCCGGCCATCGTCATCGAGCCGAACTCCACCACGGTGATCGAGCCGGGCTGGCGCGCGGAGTTGACGAACCGCAACCACCTGGTCCTGGAGCGCACCGTGCCGGTCGAGCGCGAGCTGGCGGTCGGCACCCAGGTCGATCCCGTCATGCTGGAGATCTTCAACAACCTCTTCATGTCGATCGCCGAGCAGATGGGCTCGGTACTGGAGAAGACCGCCTATTCGGTCAACATCAAGGAGCGGCTCGACTTCTCCTGCGCCATCTTCACGCCCCAGGGCGATCTGGTGGCCAATGCGCCGCACATGCCGGTCCACCTGGGCTCGATGAGCGAGTCGATCCGCGCTGTCATCCGCCAGAACGAAAGCAAGATGGCCGAGGGCGACGTCTATGTGCTCAACGCGCCCTACAACGGCGGCACCCACCTGCCCGACGTGACGGTAATCACGCCGGTGTTCGGTCAGGCGGGCAGCACGGCCGAAGGCGAAATCCTCTTCTACGTCGCCAGCCGCGGCCACCACGCCGACGTCGGCGGCCTGACCCCCGGCTCCATGCCGCCCGACTCCCGCACCGTCGAGGAGGAGGGCGTGCTGATCGACAACTTCAAGCTGATCGACCGCGGCACTTTCCGGGAGCGGGCGCTGCGCGAGCTGCTCGGCAGCGGCACCTACCCGGCGCGCAACCCGGACCAGAACGTTGCCGACCTGCAGGCGCAGATCGCCGCCTGCAACAAGGGCGTGCAGGAGCTGCGCCGCATCTCCGACCACTTCGGGCTGGAGGTGGTGCACGCCTACATGCGCCACGTCCAGGACAACGCCGAAGAGCAGGTGCGCCGCGTGCTCGACCGCCTGTCGGACGGGCACTTCGTCTATCCGATGGACGACGGCAGCCAAATCGAGGTGGCGATTTCCATCGACAAGGACGCGCGCACCGCCCGCATCGATTTCACCGGCACCAGCGACCAGCAGCCCAACAACTTCAACGCCCCTTCGGCCGTCTGCCGGGCAGCGGTGCTCTATGTCTTCCGCACTCTGGTCGAGGACGAGATCCCGATGAATGAGGGCGTGCTCAAGCCGCTCGACATCGTCATCCCCGAAGGCTGCATGCTGAACCCGGTCTATCCGGCCGCCGTCGTCGCCGGCAACGTGGAGACCAGCCAGGCGATCACCGACTGCCTTTACGGCGCCACCGGCGTGATGGCCGGCGCCCAGGGCACGATGAACAACCTGACCTTCGGCAACCAGACCTACCAGTATTACGAGACCATCGCCGGCGGCTCGGGCGCGGGGCCGGACTTCGACGGCACCGATGCCGTGCACACCCACATGACCAACTCGCGCCTGACCGACCCGGAGGTGCTGGAGTGGCGCTTCCCGGTCCTGCTGGAGTCCTTCGAGATCCGCCACGGCTCTGGCGGCAAGGGCAAGCACCGCGGCGGCGACGGCACCGTCCGCCGCCTGCGCTTCCTGGAGCCCATGACCGCCTCGATCCTGTCCAGCCACCGCACCGTGCCGAACTTCGGCGTCGCCGGCGGCGCGCCCGGGGCTCTGGGCCACAACTTCGTCGAACGCGCCGACGGCACGGTCGAGGAACTGGGCGGCACCGACAAGGCCGAGATGCACCCCGGCGACGTCTTCGTCGTGGAGACGCCGGGCGGCGGCGGCTACGGCAAGCCGGAAGAGCGCGAGGAGCCGGAGCAGGCGCGGCGGGCGGCGGAGTAGGCTGAGGCGCCGCGGACACCTGTCACAGTTCCACCCGTTGACACCCTGCGCCCTGCGGCGGAAGCTTTTTCCATAAGCGCGCGACCGAAAGGGCTGCGCGTCTCGGAAAGAGCGAAACACAGGGAGCGGGGATCATGGCCTCCAGCGACGACGACAAGCCGGACCTGGACGAGAAGGGCAGCGGCCGGCGGAGTTTCCTCAAGGGCACGGCGGCGGCTGCGGCGGCCGGCGGCGTGGTGATGCACGAGCTCAGCCACGCGACGCCGGCGGCGGCGCTGGAGGAGGGCTTCGCGCCCAACCGCCGCAAGGTGGCGACGACGCCGATCGGCGATCGGTGGTGGCCGTCCAAGTGGGGCGAAGACGACCAGGCCGGCGCCGCCAACCACATGGGCCCGGCCAAGACCATGGAGGCGGTCGGCCGCATCAAGACCGGCACGGTCTATCCCATCGGCCGCACCTACGAGGCCGGCATGCCGCTGTTCGGCAGCCGCGTCTTCGGCATGCGCATCCCGGGCGCGCCCACCGGCGGCGCCTTCGGCCGCAACAAGGTGATCTGGAACGACGAGTTCCTGGCCACCGAGATCGGCCAGGTCGGCACCCAGTTCGACGGCCTGGGCCACATCGGTGTCGAGGCGGGCAATGTCGGCGACCAGACCGAGCGGCGCTTCTACAACGGCGTGCCGCTGAGTGAGATGGCCGGCCCCTACGGCCTGTCGAAGCTGGGCATGGAGCACGTCAAGCCCTTCTTCACGCCCGGCGTGCTGATCGACGTCAAGGGGCTGAAGGGCGGCATGCTCGACGGCGGCACCGAGATCACGGTCGCCGACCTGGAGGCGGCGCTGGAGGCCCAGGGCCTGTCGGGCGACGCCATCGCGCCGGGCGACGCTGTGACGATCCGCACCGGGTGGGGCGACCTCTGGATGGAGGACAACGCGCGCTTCAATTCCGGCGAGCCCGGCATCGGCGTCGAGGCGGCCGAGTGGCTGGCCGAGAAGGACGTCTGCCTGGTCGGCGCCGACTGCTGGGGCATCGAGGTGGTGCCGAACCCGGATGAGAACCTGGCCTTCCCGGCACACCAGATCCTGCTGACCCGCCACGGCATCTACCTGCACGAGAACCTGAACCTCGACGCCCTGGCCGAGAACCAAGTCTGGCAGTTCGCCTACGTCTTCGCGCCGCTGCCGATCAAGGGCGCCACCGGCTCTCCAGGGGCGCCGATCGCCGTCGCTTGAGCCGAACGAGAGCCCGCTTCTTGAGGTCCGCAGTGCGAGGAGGGCGCCCGGCCGAGCGTCGGGCACCCTGCGTTCAGGCCGCCCGACCCGGAGAGGATCGCCATGCTCAGTGTCGTGCCCCGCGTCACGTACCGTCTTCTGCTCGTGCCCCTGCTTGCGCTCCTGGCGCTGCCGCTGCCCGCTGCCGCCGACGGCCTCGACGAGATCCTGGAACGCGGCAGCTTGCGGATCGGCACGGCGCTGTTCGTGCCTTGGGCGGCGCGCGATGCGCAGGGCGGTCTCACCGGCTTCGAGGTCGAGGTCGCCCGTCAGCTCGCCGCCGACATGGGTGTCGAAGCGCAGATCGAGACGATGAGCTTCGAGCAGCTCGTCCCGGCCCTGGAGGAGGGCGCCATCGACCTGATCGCCGCCGGCCTCTCGGTCACCCCGAACCGCGCCAGGCGGATCGCCTACTCGGATCCCTACGCCACCAGCGGCATCACCATGGTGGTCAACCGCGAGCTGGGCCAGGGCATGACCAGCCTGGAGGCCTTCGACAGCCCGGAGGTGCGCATCGCCGCCGTGCGCGAGACCACGGCCGCCGACCTGGTCCGCTCGGTCTTCCCCAACGCCGACATCTTCCTGCTGACCAACGAGGAGGAGGTGCAGACGGCAGTGCTGACGCGGCGCGTCCTCGCCGCCGTCGCCTCCGACCCTCTGCCGGAACTGCTCGAGCTCGGCCATCCCGACAAGGTAACCGTGCCGCTGGCCGAGCCGCTGGTGCGCACCGCCGAGGCCTTCGGAGTACGCCGGGGCGAGCAGGATCTTCTCAACTTCCTGAACTCCTGGATCGTCTTCCGCACCCTCGACGGCTGGCTGCCGGAGCGGCGCGGCTACTGGTTCGGCACCTTGGCCTGGCAAGCCGAGCTGCCGCCGGAGGCGCGCCTCATCCCCCAGGCGCAGTAGAGGCGGCGATCAGGCGGTCGCGCGCGCCGAGCAGGTCCCAGGCCGCCCGGAACATGCGCCAGCCGTCGGCGAGGGTGGAGAGGTCCAGCTCCACATGCCGCAAACTGTCGAGCAGATAAAGGTTGGCGCGCGGCGCGGCGTCGGCCAGGGCAACGCTTTCGGTGTAGGGAATCACCGGATCGTCGCGGCCGTGCACCAGGATCAACTCGGCCTGCAGCCGCGCCAGATCGCGCTGCGACAGGTCGAGGGCGCTCAGCTCGGCATGGATCGGTGCCGGCAGCTCGGCCAGCAGTGCCGCGGCGCGGGCCGGATCGCGGTTGTCCAGCACCTCCCAGACGGCACGTCCCTGCGGCCCGAGCAGCGAGACCAGATGCCCGACCGGCGCGTTGGGCGAACCGGCGCGCACGCGCGCGATCTCCAGCAGCAGCGCCCGGTCGTTGACGTCGACCAGCAGCGGCGCGTTGGCGCGCAGGAAGACCCAGCGGCCGCGGGTGGTCGGCTGCATGCGCTGCCAGGTGCCGCTGCCGTCGCGGAACCCGCCGGTGGTGAAGAAGGTGGCGGCGGCGAAGGAGTCGTAGTAGCCGCCGATGCCCAGGATCGCCGCGACGTGCCCGGCGACGCCGGGCTGCAGGGCGGCGATCACCGCGGGACCGACGGCGTAGGAGATGGCGGCCAGCGCGACGCCCTCGCGGCCTTCGGGACGGCTCGCCATGTAGGCGAGGGCCCCGGCGATCGGTGCCGCGTCCCTGGCCGAGATTTCCAGCCGGCGCAGGTTCTCGATGTCCGGCACCAGCACCAGGAAGCCGGCCGCCGCCAGGGTCTCGGCGAACTGGATGAAGGCGGGGTGCTGATGCCCCGCCACGTCGGCGCCGGGCACCAGGACGAGCGCGGCCGTGCGGCTGCGGTGGACCGGCCGGTAGAGGGTGCCTTGCCGCTGGCCGTCGGCATCCCGCCAGAAGGCCTGCTCACGCACCACCCAGCCGGTCGGCGGCGCCCTCTCGCCGGCGAGGCTGGCGACCACCCGGGCCGCGTCCGAGGCCCGCTGCGGTGCGCCGGTCAGGAAGGCGAGCGCCAGGCCTGCGGCGAGCAGCAGGAAGAGGCCGGTGAGGATGAGCGGGCGCAGGCGCATCGGGACAGGCGAGCGAGGCGTTGGGGGTTGGCGTTTGGGTCGGGCCGCAGTCAGGACTTGTTAAGCGGGTGCCGTTACGGTTAAAACCCAATCAGGCAAAACGAAGGCACCGGGCCGCAAGGGCCCGATGGCCGGGACGAGCAGACGAGACCAGATGCGCACCCGCGCCGCCCAGACCGCGATCGCGATTCCCGCCGAGCAGCTTAGCCTGCTGACCGCGGCCCCGCTCGCCCTGGGCGCCCTGCTCCTCATCGCCGACCTCCTCCTCCTTATTCGCCCCTGAGCGCCACAGCCGCCCTGCGCGGCAAGCACTCAGGGGACACGCACAACCCGAGCGCCACACTGGGCCGGACGCGCACACCTCGAACCCCCCGCAGCGCCGCCCGCCAGCAAGGACCAGAAGGATACCCGTCATGAGCCACAACGAACGCGCCAAGGTCGAGGCGGATCCGAACCGCGTCATCGTCTTCGACACTACGCTGCGCGACGGCGAGCAGTCGCCCGGCTGCTCGATGAACCTGGAGGAGAAGCTCTCCGTCGCCATCCAGCTCGAGGCGATGGGAGTCGACGTCATCGAGGCCGGCTTCCCGATCGCTTCGACCGGCGACTTCGAGGCCGTGCGCGAGGTCGCCAGGACCGTCAAGTCCGCCACGGTGGCCGGCCTGTCGCGCGCCAGCCGCAAGGACATCGACCGCGCCTGGGAGGCGCTGCAGCACGCCGCCAGCCCGCGCATCCACACCTTCATCTCCACCAGCCCGCTGCACATGAAGTTCAAGCTGCAGATGGAGCCGGAGGACGTGGTGCAGGCGATCGCCGACAGCGTCGGACATGCCCGCAACCTCTGCGACAACGTCGAGTGGTCGCCGGAGGACGCCACGCGCACCGAGCCCGACTTCCTCTGCCGTGTCGTGGAGACGGCGATCCGCGCCGGGGCCGGGACCATCAACATCGCCGATACCGTGGGCTACACGATCCCCAGCGAGTTCGCCGACCTGATCCGCATGCTGTGCGAGCGGGTGCCGAACATCGACCAGGCGATTCTCTCGGTGCACTGCCACAACGACCTGGGCCTGGCGGTCGCCAACTCTCTGGCCGCGGTGCATGCCGGCGCCCGGCAGGTCGAGTGCACGGTCAACGGCATCGGCGAGCGCGCCGGCAACTGCGCGATGGAAGAGGTGGTGATGGCGCTTCGCACGCGCCAGGACGCCATGCCCTACTCGACCGGTGTCGATACCACCCAGATCACCAAGGCTTCCCGCCTGGTCTCCGGCATCACCGGCTTCTCGGTCCAGCCGAACAAGGCGATCGTCGGCGCCAACGCCTTCGCGCACGAGTCCGGCATCCATCAGGACGGCATGCTGAAGAACGCCCAGACCTACGAGATCATGACACCGGACTCGGTCGGGCTGACCAAGTCCAACCTGGTGATGGGCAAGCACTCCGGCCGGCATGCCTTCAAGACCAAGCTGAAGGAGTTGGGCATCGAACTCAGCGACAACCAGCTCATGGACGCCTTCGGCCGCTTCAAGGACCTGGCCGACCACAAAAAGGACGTCTACGACGAGGACATCCTGGCGCTGGTCGACGACGCGGTGATGCGCCACAACGACCGGGTGCAGTTCGTCTCCCTGGGCGTGCGCTGCGGCAGCCACGGGCCGCAGACGGCCGAGCTGGAGCTGAAGGTCGACGGACAGCCGCAGCGCGCGACCGCCCAGGGTAACGGCCCGGTCGACGCGCTCTTCACCGCCATCCGCTCGATCGTGCCGCACGCGGCGACGCTGCAGCTCTACCAGGTGCACGCCGTGACCGGCGGCACCGACGCCCAGGCGCAGGTCACCGTGCGGCTGGAGGAGGACGGCAAGACGGTCAACGGCCAGGGTGCCGACTACGACACGCTGGTCGCCTCCGCGCGCGCCTACGTCAACGCGCTCAACAAGCTGATGGTCAAGCGCGAGCGCACGGCCCCCGGCGAGATGGAGCGCGGCGGAACCTCCGCGCCTGCGGCCGAATAGGCGCCGCAGCGTCGCCAGACGATTGGCACAGAGCCGGGCGGCGACGGCCTGCCCGGCTCTCGCCGCAGGCTGCGGCTTGCGCTTGTGACAGGCATTGCACGCCCGGAGTCGCGCGTTCGGCCTGAACAAGTTCACGTGGATGCGCCTTGTCCTGCGCCATTCCTCGGGCATACCCGCGCTTTGCGGTCGCGCCGGCCGATTTGGCTGGGATTGCGCTTGGCGCGCCTTGCAAACGGCGGGCACACACGCTATCCGCTGTGCGGGCAAGCGGCGGTCTGGCTTTCCCGATGGCTGTGCCCCGTCGTTGTGCGCGTTCTCGGTCTTCCGTTCCAAGGATCCCCGCCAGATGCTTTCCCGCCTTCTGGGCGTTCTCTCCGCCGACATGGCCATCGACCTGGGGACTGCAAACACCCTGGTCTACGTCAAGGGCCGCGGCATCGTCCTCAACGAGCCTTCCGTCGTCGCCATCGCCGAGGTCAAGGGCAAGAAGCAGGTCCTGGCGGTGGGCGACGAGGCGAAGATGATGCTCGGCCGCACCCCGGGGAACATCCAGGCCATCCGCCCGCTTCGCGACGGCGTCATCGCCGACTTCGAGGTGGCGGAGGAGATGATCAAGCACTTCATCCGGAAGGTGCACAATCGCCGCTCCTTCGCCAGCCCGCAGGTGATCGTCTGCGTGCCCTCCGGCTCGACGGCGGTGGAGCGCCGCGCCATCCAGGAATCGGCCGACGCCGCTGGTGCGCGCAGGGTCTTCCTGATCGAGGAGCCGATGGCGGCGGCGATCGGCGCTGGCCTGCCGGTGACCGAGCCGACAGGCTCGATGGTGGTCGACATCGGCGGTGGCACCACCGAGGTGGCGGTCCTCTCGCTCGGCGGCATCGTCTACTCGCGCTCGGTGCGCGTCGGCGGCGACAAGATGGACGAGGCGATCATCGCCTTCATCCGCCGCAACCATAACCTTTTGGTGGGCGAAGGCTCGGCCGAGCGGATCAAGAAGGAGATCGGCTCGGCCTGTCCTCCGGAGGACGGCGAGGGCGCGACCATGGAGATCAAGGGGCGCGACCTGATGAACGGCGTGCCCAAGGAGCTGCTGATCTCCGAGCGGCAGATCGCCGAGGCCCTGGCCGAGCCGGTCTCCGCGATCGTCGAGGCGGTCAAGGTCGCGCTCGAGCATACTGCGCCGGAGCTGGCCGCGGACATTGTCGACAAGGGCATCGTGCTGACCGGCGGCGGCGCCTTGCTGGGCAATCTCGACTACGTACTGCGCGCCGCCACCGGCCTGCCGGTCTCTCTCGCCGACGATCCGCTGAGCTGCGTGGCGCTGGGCACCGGCCGCTGCCTGGAGGAGATGAAGACTCTGAAGAACGTCTTGATCTCGATGTACTGAATCACGGCCGTGTCTCGGACGCGATTGTTTATCTCCTCTAGCTTATCCTTTACGTTGACAGTCACGGCAAAGATTTCGCTATCCTCGCTTCGCTGGTCCGGCGAATTCGGAGGGCGTTCGTGAAACAGAGACCAGGTCCGGTCGTGCGTCTCGCTACGCCGCTCAAGGCGTGGGCGCAACGCTTTGCCGTCCTGCTGCTGATCGGCGCCACCTTCTTCCTGATGCTGATGGGCAAGGTCGATACGGTCGTGGTCGAGCGGGCGCGGGTCGCGGTGCTGGACGCCGTGGCGCCGATGCTGGACGCCGCCTCGCGGCCGGTCGCCAGCATCAACCAGGCGTTCGACGAGGCGCGCGACCTGGCCCGGCTGCGCGAACAGAACGCCGCGCTGCGCGCCGAGATCGAACGGCTGTCCGGCTGGTATCAGGAGGCGCAGCGCCTCGGCGACGAAAACCGGAGTTTGCGCGGCCTGCTGAACCTGGCGCCGGAACCTGAGCGGCGAATCGTCACCGCCCGGGTGGTCGGAGACCAGGGAGGGACGTACGTACGTTCGATCCTGGTTGCCGCCGGCACACGCGAAGGGCTGGCGAAGAACCAGGCGGCGCTGACCGGGGCCGGACTCGCCGGGCGGGTCGCCGAAGTCGGCTGGCGCGCCGCACGGGTCCTGCTGATCACCGACATCAACAGCCGCATCCCCGTTCTGGTAGGGCAGGCACGCGATCGTGCGGTGCTTGCCGGCGACAATTCGGAACATCCCGAACTCCTCTACCTGCCGCCCGGAACCTCGATCAGCCCGGGCGACCGCGTGGTCACCTCTGGCCACGGCGGCGTCTTCCCGCCGGGCTTGCCGGTCGGCATCGTCGTCGCGGTGACCGAGCAGGGCGTACGCGTACGCCCCTTCGCCGACTGGGCGCACATGGAGTTCGTACGTCTGATCGACTACGAGTTGCCCGACATGATCGGCTCGCTGTCCAGCGGCGCTGCCGTGGTCAACCCCTGAGAGGCGTACGGACGAGGTCCGCAAGAGAACGACGATGGAACGGGTTGGCATTCTGCAGCGCTTGGACCTTCTGGCGCGCGGCCTCGCGCCGCTGGCGATCACCTTCCTGCTGATGCTGCTCAGCGTAACCCCGCTGCGCAGCCCGGAGGTGGCGCCTGTGATGCCGGCGTTGGTGCTTACGTCCGTCTACTACTGGGCGATCTTTCGGCCCGACCTGATGCCGGTCTGGCTGGTCTTCGTACTCGGCGTGCTGCACGACCTGCTGGTCGGCGGCCCGCTCGGCCTAGGGGCTGCGTTGCTGCTGACGGCGTACTTCGCGATCGCCGCGCAGCGACGCTTCTTCGCGCATGCCACCTTCGCCATGCTGTGGGTCGGCTTCGTGCTGGTCGCCGCCATGGCGCTCGCGGTGGAATGGCTGGCCGGCTCGCTGCTGGCCGGACGCCTGGTCGACCCCGCCGCCACCCTGTTACGCTACGCGGCGACCATTGCCGCCTATCCGTGCCTGGCCTGGTTGTTCGGCCGCGCGCAGCAGGCCTTCCTGAGAGTCGCTTGACGATGGACAAGGCGCGCAACGAGGAACAACTACGCCAGCGCAGCTTCACCCGCCGGGCCCTCCTGCTGGGCGGCGGCATGACCGCCATGTTGGCGAGCTTGGCCGCACGCATGTACGTGCTGCAGGTCGAGGAGTCCGACCGCTATGCCATGCTGGCCGAGGACAACCGCATCAACCTGCGCCTGCTGCCGCCCTTGCGCGGGCGCATCCTCGACCGCTTCGGCGCCCCGATTGCCGCCAACCGGCAGAACTACCGTGTGCTGTTGGTCTCCGAACGCGCGCGCGACCTCGATGCGGTGCTCGAGCGGCTCGGCGACATCGTGCCGCTGACCCGCGAGGACCGGGCACGCATCCATCGCGAAGTGGCGCGCAAACGCCAATTCGTGCCGGTGACCGTGGCCGAGAACCTGAGTTGGGAACAGGTCGGCGCGGTCGAGGTGAACGCCCCCGACCTGCCCGGCGTGTCGATCGACGTCGGCCAGACGCGCACCTATCCCTACGGCAGTGCCCTGGCGCACGTGCTCGGCTACGTCGGCGCCGTCTCCGAGAGGGACCTGACCGGCGATCCCGTCCTCGAGCTGCCGGGCTTCCGCATCGGCAAGAACGGCATCGAGCGGCTGCACGACGAGCGCCTGCGCGGCGAGGCCGGCACCAGCCATGTCGAAGTCAATGCCTTCGGCCGGGTGATCCGCGAGCTGCGGCGCGAAGAGGGCGTTCCCGGCCAGGATGTCGTGCTGACGCTGGACGCCGGGCTGCAGAACTACGTGCATCAGCGCCTCATGGGCGAGCGCAGCGCCTCCTGCGTTGTGCTCGATGCGGCCTCAGGAGACGTGCTCTCCATGGCGTCGGTCCCCTCCTACGACCCAACCGTCTTCACCCACGGGATCTCCGCGGCCGAATGGAAGCGGTTGACCACGGACACCTTGGCGCCGCTCTCCAACAAGTCGATCGCCGGGATCTACGCGCCCGGCTCCACCTTCAAGATGGTGGTTGCCCTGGCGGCGCTGGAACAGGGCATCGACCCGGATTTCCGCGTCTGGTGCCCGGGCCACTACACGCTCGGCAACCATCGTTTCCATTGCTGGAAGCGCTGGGGTCACGGCTGGATGGACATGCACGACGGCATCGTGCAGTCCTGCGACGTCTACTTCTACGACATCGCCCGCAAGCTCGGCGTCGACCGGATCGCCGCCATGGCCGAGCGCTTCAGCCTGGGGGTGCCCACCGGCATCGACCTGCCTGGCGAGCGCGACGGCGTGATGCCGACGCGCGCCTGGAAGCTCGCCAACATCGGCGAGCCCTGGCAGGGCGGCGAGACGCTGGTGGCGGCGATCGGCCAGGGATACGTGCTGTCGACGCCGCTCCAGCTCGCGGTCATGACGGCGCGTCTGGTCAACGGCGGGCTGGCGGTGGAGCCGCACCTGACCCGCGGGTTCAAGGTGGCCGGCGAGGGCGACGAGCGGGTGCCAGCGGCAGCGCCGCCCATCGGGCTCGGCGCCCCGGAGTTGGCCCTTATGGTACGCGCCATGAACGACGTGGTGAACGGCGAACGGGGCACCGCGCGCGGCTCCAAGATCGCGCAAGAAGGCTGGGAGATGGGCGGCAAGACCGGCACCAGCCAGGTCCGCCGCATCACCAAGGCCGAGCGCGCCGCCGGCGTGATCAAGAACGAGGACCTGCCGTGGCGGCGCCGCGACCACGGCCTGTTCGTCGGTTACGCGCCGATCGGCGCGCCGCGCTATGTGGTCTCGGTCGTGGTCGAGCACGGCGGCGGCGGATCCAGTGCGGCCGCGCCGATCGCCAAGGACGTGCTGCTGGAGGCGCAACGCCGCGACCCGCTGGGCGCCGCCCCGCTGCCGCTGCTCGCCAGCCGCACGCAGCCGGGCTAGGGGCGGCGGCCGTGTCGGTGCTCAGCGACATCACGCTCCGCCGCAACCCGGAGCTCACCCTCGGCCGGAAGATCTGGCACCTCAACTGGGGCCTGGTGCTGCTGATCTGCCTCCTGGCGGCGGTCGGCTTGGCCATGCTTTATTCGGCCGCCAGCGGCGCCTGGGAGCCCTGGGCGCTGCGCCAGGCGGTCCGCTTCGGCGGCGGCGTGGTGCTGATGTTCGCGGCGGCGCTGATCGATATCCGCTTCTGGTTCCGCCTGGCCTATCCGGTCTACTTCGCCGCCCTCGGCCTGCTCGGGCTGGTCGAGGTGATGGGCACGGTCGGCATGGGGGCGCAGCGCTGGATCAACCTGGGGGTCATCCAGCTTCAGCCCTCGGAGCTCATGAAGGTCGCATTGGTGCTGGCGCTGGCCCGCTACTTCCACGGCGTCTCCTATGCCGACATCGGGCGGCCTGGTTACCTGCTGGTCCCGCTGGTGCTGGTCGGCGCGCCGGCGCTGCTGGTACTGAAGCAGCCGGACCTGGGCACCGCCGGCATGCTCCTGATGATCGGCGGCGCCCTGTTCCTGGCCGCCGGCGTGCGCTGGTGGAAGTTCCTGCTGCTCGCGGTGGCCGGCGGGGCCGCCGTTCCGATCGCCTGGAACTTCCTGCGCGAGTACCAGAAGAAGCGGGTGCTCACCTTCCTCGACCCGGAATCCGATCCGCTCGGCTCCGGCTACCATATCCTGCAGTCGAAGATCGCGCTCGGCTCCGGCGGCCTGTTCGGCAAAGGCTACCTGCAGGGTACCCAAAGCCACCTGAACTTCCTGCCGGAAAAACAGACCGACTTCATTTTCACCATGCTGGCCGAGGAGTGGGGCATGGTCGGCGGGCTGGCGTTGCTGTTGTTGTTCTTCCTGGTCTTCGTCTACGGTTTCGCCATCGCCCTGCGCAGCCGCAACCAGTTCGGCCGGCTGCTGGCCATGGGGCTGACGATCAACCTCTTCCTCTACGTTTTCATCAACATCGCCATGGTGATGGGCCTGGTGCCGGTGGTCGGGGTGCCGCTGCCGCTGATTTCCTACGGCGGCACGGTCATGTTGGCGACGATGATCGGCTTCGGCCTGCTGCTGAGCGTGTCGATCCACCGCGACCTGCGCATCCCGCGCCGCGGCCCGCGCGAGGACTGACGGCTCGAGGCCGAGGAATCGCGCTCTAACCCTATGAATAGGGCAGGCCGGGCAGCAGCCAGAGCAGCGCTGCCGCCGCGACCAGGGCGATCCGCAGCAGCAGGCCGGTCACTGTCGCGCCGAGCGCCGGCGGCATCCGCAGCGGGTCGGCGGCGGGCGGCAGTGGAGCGGTGGACGGACGCGAGTCCAGCATGCGGGTCATCCGGGACGGGACGCCGGGAGCGGATGGGCGGCACACGGGCTACGACGCCGCCCACCTCGACGTTCCGGCGGCATCTCAGCGGCCGAAGGGTTGCCGCTCGGTGATCTCTCAATGATACGAATCCGCCCCGCGCGCCGTGATCCGCCTCACACGCAGTTGATTGGCCCGGCCCGGCCTCGCGCCGGTCGACTGCGGCTTCGATCGGGTCTGGATCGTGCGGCCTGGAACGGCAGCGGTCGCCGACCGCACCAAGGACACGGGACGCCATCGGCACGGGAACGGCCGGCCGGAAACCCCCTGGACAAGGCCGGGGTCGATTGCTATCTACCCGGCTCCCCGACGACCGGGCCCGGTGGGCGCATAGCTCAGTTGGTAGAGCAGCTGACTCTTAATCAGCGGGTCCAAGGTTCGAGTCCTTGTGCGCCCACCACTTAACACCTTGGCGAACCTAGTATTGCCGCGGTTCGCAGGCGTTCTCCTCGAGTTTTTTGGCACTGCGGTCATCCGGGTTTTGGCGCTCGGCGGCGTCGAGGCGAGCGATGGCGCGCGCCGCGAGGCGGCTCCGCTCGCTGTACTTCCGCATCATCTCGGCCATCCGATGTCCGGGGGTCGCGGCGATGGCCGGCCACTCCAGGCCGAGTTCGCGCAGCACCGTGGCCGCGGTGTAGCGCAGGCCGTGCAGGGTGCGGCGGCCGGGCAAGGCCGGCCGCGCGGATCGCCGTGCGCGCGACGTGGCGCAACACGTCGGCCGTAACGCCGTGGCCGTGCTCGCCGTCGCGACGGCTGGGCGAGAGAGCGTCCCCCCCTTCTGCGCGCCACACCTTGGAACCGCCGATGCGCAAACGCGAAAAGATGTGGACACTTGTGTCCAGAGTCGGCAACCATAATCGCAACAAACTTGCGAAACGAGGGAGACTGTGATGTCGGGACTCAAGAGCTTCGCGGCCGCCGTTGCGGTTGCAGGGCTGGCCTTCGGCTCCGTCACGTCGGCGGACGCGCAGACGGTTCTCAAGATGGCGACCGACTCCGGGGCCAAGGGCTCGCCCGCCGGCGACGCCCTCGAGCGCTGGGCGGACCTGATCGAGTCCGGGACCAACGGCGAGATCGAGATCGAGATCTTCTATCAGAACGAACTCGGCGGCCAGCAGGAGGTCTTCGACCTGTTCGTCGCCAACGACGTCAACCTCATGCTGAACTGGCCGATGACCTCGTACGACGAGCGCATCGCCGTGCTCTACGCGCCCTACATGGTCTTCACCTGGGAGGAGGCGTTGGAGGCCTACCGCCCGGGCGGCTGGATCAACGGCATGCTGGACGGCATCTACCGGGACATCGGCCTGAAGTTCTTCGGCGCCTGGCCGGAGGGCTTCAACGGCATCGCCACGCGCGGCGTCTATGCCATGACGCCGGAGGCGGCGGCCGAGCTGAAGATCCGGGTCCCGCCGATCTTCCCGATGGCCGAGAGCGTGCAGGCGATGGGCTACCAGACCGCCACCATCGACTGGGGCGAGGTGTTCACCGCCATCCAGACGGGCGTCGTCGACGGTGACGGGGCCAACGTGATCTATTGGGACTACGAGTACTTCCGCGACACGCTGGACTACTACAACCGCACGCGCCAGCAGTTCATCACCGGCATCCTGAGCATGAACCTCGAGGCCTTCGAAGCGTTGACCGCGGAGCAGCAGCAGGTGGTCCAGGCCGCCGCCGTTACCGTCATGGAGGAGCACTTCGAGAAGGCCCGGGCGCTCGACGAGTCCTACGTTCAGAAGGCCATCGAGGCCGGCATGGAGTACAAGCAGCCCTCCGAGGCGCAGCTGCGCGCCCTGGCCGAACGGGTGCGCGCCGAGGTCTGGCCGATGATGGAGGAGCGCATCGGCAGCGAGATCATGGCGACCATCCGCGAGAACGCCTCGCAGCTCTAGGCGGCGAAGCGGACACGACCATGGGGGCGGGGATCGGGGTCTGGGTCGGGCGCGTGCTGGATGTCCTGGCGCTCGCGACCTCGGCCCTGGTCACGGCCCTCATGCTCTTCCTGGTGGTGGCGCGCTATCTGCTCGGTCTGTCGGTCGTCGGCCTGCACGAGCTGATCCTGATGTTTGCGCTGCAGCTCTACATGGTCGGTGCCCTGATCGCGAGCCGGCGGCGCGACCACCTGACGGTCGAGTTCCTCGAACAGTCTTTGCGCTCGCCCTTCGCCAAGTCGCTGCACGGCGCATTCGTCTCGCTGATTACCCTGGTGGTCTGCGGCTTCTTCATCGTCTGGGCCTACAAGATGCTCGCCTGGGGCGTGCAGCGCCCGCAGACGACGCCGGCCTACGGCATTCCGCTGTGGATCCCGCAGTTCGCGATCATGCTGGCCGCCCTCGGCTGCTTCGCCTATGCGGTGCGCGACCTTCTGGCGCATCTCGCCCGCCTGAGGCGCTGAGATGGAAGGTCTGATCGGCATCCTGCTCCTGGTGGCCCTGATGGCGGCGGGCGTGCCGGTCGCCTGGTCCTTCGCGGCGGTACTGGCCTATCTCACGGTGATCTACGACGTGAACCTGGACACCCTCATGCTGCAGGGGTTCCGCTCGCTCAACTCTGTGATCCTGGTGGCCTTGCCGCTGTTCGTGCTGACCGGCTACCTGATGCAGCACGGCGGGATCGCCCGGCGCCTCGTCGTCTTCGTCGAACGCCTGGTCTACGGCACGCGCGGCGGCCTCGGCGCTTCGTTGGTGCTGGCCTCCGGCATCTACGGCGCGATCGCCGGCACCGCGACCGCGGCCGTCGCCTCGATCGGCACGGTCATGATGGGGCCGTTGGAGCAGCGCGGCTATCCGCGCGGCTATGCGGCGGCCCTGCTCGGCAAGTCCTCGCTGCTCGGCATCCTGATCCCGCCCTCGATCACCATGATCCTCTTCGCCGTGGTCACGCGGCAGTCGGTCGCCGCCTGCTTCGCCGCGACGATCGGGCCGGCCATCCTGCTGATCGGCGGCCTGATCCTGTTCAACCGCCTGGCGGTGGGGCGGCTGTTCGAGGAGCTGCCGAGCCAGGCGCGCGAGACCGTCAGCTTGGGCCGGGCGACCTGGTCGGCGCTGCCGGCGCTGATGATCCCGGTGATCATCCTGGGGGGCATCTACGGCGGCGTCTTCACGCCGACCGAGGCGGCGGCGGTTGCCGTGCTCGCCGCGCTGGTTGTCGGCGGCCTGATCTACCGCGACCTGACGCTGCCGGATCTGCGCGAAGGCGTCGTGCGCGCCACCGAGACGACCGGCTCGATCATTCTGATCCTTCTGTTCTCGTTCATGATCGGGCGCGTGCTGGCGGCCGAGCGGGTGCCGCAGGAGCTGACCGAGACGGTACAGGCCTTCGTCAGCGATCCCTTCATGGCCTTGATCCTGGTGAACGCGGTGCTGGTGGCGGCCGGCGCGATCATGGACGACATCTCCGTCACCGTCGTGATCGCCCCGCTGTTCCTGCCGCTGATGGTCGCCTCCGGCGTGGAGCCGGTGCACTTCGCGGCAATCGTCGCCTGCTCGGTGGTGATCGGGGCGAACAGCCCGCCGGTGGCGCCGATCCTCTTCATGGCCTGCCGCATCGGGCGGGCGCCGGTGCACCAGGCGTTGCTGCCGGCGATCCTGCTGATCGCCATGGTCGGCTTGCCGGTGATGCTGGTGACGACCCTCTGGCCGGCGCTATCGCTGACGCTTCCGCGCCTGCTCGGCTTCTTGTGAGCCCGCGGCGCGCCGCCGGTCAGCGATCTCAAGCGGCCGGGTGGCGCTCGGCGAAGGAGCGGAAGCGGGCGATCTCGTCCGCCGTCGGCTCGCAGCCGGTGAAACCGCGCAGATAGGCCTCGAGGTAGCCCAGGCGCTGGTCCATCGGCTCGCGCACCTCGAGGGCGTAGTAGCCGATCTGCATGAAGTAGAGAATGCGCGCGCGCACGAAGGCTTCCACCTTCTCGAAGCCGTGCCGCCGGTACATCTCGGTCAGGGCGGCGATGCGCAACTCGTCCGCGCGGTCGACCACCTGGCGCACCTGCTCCGACCGGCGGGCCCATTCGCGCACCGCGAAGTCGAGGCGTGGATCGTAGATCTCCTCGTTCACCCAACACTCGAACACGTTGAGGACGGCCTGCGTGATGGTCGGCGCCGGCCGCTCGGCGCGCGTGACGATGCAGGAGGTATTGCTGCGCTCCCAGTGTTGCAGAAGCTGGTCGAGCAGATCGCGCCGGCTCTTGAAGAACCAGTAGAAGCTGGAGCGCGATACCCCCAGGATCTGCGCCAGGTTCAGCACACGAACCTTCTCGACCCCCTCGCTGACCAGGGTCTGCAACGCGACGCGGATCCAGTCCTCGCGCGCGGTGCGGCCCGCAGTTCCGTTCTCGACGAGTCCCGACATGCAGCCTGCTTAGACCGGCGGGCTCGTTCCGACAAGTCTGGACACTAGTGTCTAGACAACGGTCGCGGCGATCCGCTAAGGATTCTGGTAAGCCGCCACGGGGAGGGGAACGATGAAGCAGTACCGCGCAGTCGTGATCGGCGGAGGCGTGGTCGGCGCCTCCGTCCTCTACCACCTGACCAAGCTGGGCTGGCACGACGTGGCGCTGGTCGAGCGCGCGGAACTGACCGCCGGCTCGACCTGGCACGCAGCGGCCGGCTTCCACGCCCTCAACGCCGATCCCAACATCGCCGCCCTGCAGAGCTACACCATCCAGCTCTACAAGGAGATCGAGGCGGAGAGCGGCCAGAACTGCGGCGTGCACATGACCGGCGGCGTCAACGTCGCCTCCGATCCGGCGCGCTGGGAGTGGCTGCAATCGGCCTGGGCGATCTTCCAGACCATGGGGATCGACACCGTGCGCCTCGTCTCGCGCGACGAGATCGCGGCGATGTGCCCGATCGCCGACGTCTCCGACGTGCTGGGCGGCCTCTACGACGTCAACGAGGGCTTCCTCGACCCCTACGGCACGACGCACGCCTATGCCGGCGCCGCCCGCAAGCGCGGGGCCGACGTGATCCTGCGCAACCGCGTGGTCGAGCTGAACCGCCGCGCCGACGGCGCCTGGGACGTGGTGACCGAGCAGGGCACGATCGTCGCCGAGCATGTCGTCAACGCCGGCGGCCTGTGGGCGAAGCAGCTCGGCCGCATGGTCGGCGTCGATCTGCCCGTCACGCCCATGGAGCACCACTACCTGATCACGGAGAACTTGCCCGAGCTGGAGGGCCTGACGCACGAGCTGCCGCTGTTCGTCGACCTGGAGGGCTTCACCTACACCCGCCAGGAGCACCAGGGCCTGTTGCTCGGCGTCTACGAGCTGACGCCGAAGCACTGGAACGTCGAGGGCGCGCCCTGGGACTACGGGATGGAGCTGATCCCGGAAGACATCGAACGCATCAGCCCCGAGCTGGCCAAGGGCTTCGAGCGCTACCCCTGCCTCGCCGAGGCCGGCATCAAGCGTTGGGTCAATGGCGCCTTCACGTTTGCCCCCGACGGCAACCCTCTGGTCGGCCCTGTGCCGGACGTGCCGAACTACTGGGCGGCCTGCGCCGTGATGGCGGGCTTCAGCCAGGGCGGCGGGGTCGGCAAGTCGCTCGCCGAGTGGATGGTCCAGGGCGAGCCCGAGGCTGACGTCTACGGCATGGACGTGGCACGCTTCGGGCGGCATGCCGCCAACCGCGCCTACCTCAAGGCGACGACCGGCCAGTTCTACTCGCGCCGCTTCGTCATGACCTATCCGAACGAGCAACTGCCGGCGGGCCGGCCGCTGCGCACCAGCCCGTCCTACGCCGCCATGGACGCGGCGGGCTGCCAGTGGGGCGCGCTCTGGGGCCTGGAGGTCCCGCTGTACTTCGCCGAGCCCGGCTTCCAGGAAACGCCGACCCTCAGGCGCTCGAACGCGTTCGACATCGTGGCGGCGGAATGTCGGGCGGCGCGCGAGGGCGTGGCGCTGCTGGATACCACGGCCTTCGCCCGCTACGAGGTGACGGGATCGGGGGCGCGGGCCTGGCTCGACCGGCTGCTGGCCGGCCGCCTGCCGCAGCCGGGCCGCATCCGCCTGATGCCGATGCTGTCTGCGACGGGCCGGCTGAAGGGCGACTTGACCCTGTTCGACTGGGGCGACGGGCGCTTCTGGCTGATGGGGTCCTACTACCTGCGCCAGTGGCACATGCGCTGGTTTCAGGCGCATGCGACGCCCGACGCCGAGGTGCGCGACATCTCCGACGCGACCGTCGGCTGGGGGCTGATCGGGCCGCGCTCGCGCGAGCTGCTGGCGCGGCTGACCGAGGACGACGTCTCGAACGCGGCGTTCCCCTTCATGAGCTGCCGCCCCCTCGACGTCGGGCTGGTGCGCGCCGAGGTCGGCCGCCTGTCGGTCTCCGGCGAGCTGGGCTACGAACTCAACTGCGGCGCCCTCGAGCACTTCGGCCTGCGCCAGGCGATCCTGGAGGCGGGGCGCGACCTGGGCCTGCAGGAGATCGGCTTCAGCGCGCTGAACGCGTTGCGCCTGGAGAAGAGCTTCGGCATCTGGAATGCGGAGTTCACGCAAGGCTACACGGCCGGGATGACCGGGATGGACCGCTGGATCGACTGGGGCAAGGCCGACTTCGTCGGCAAGGCTGCCGCCGAGGCGGAGCGCGCCGCGGGGCCGGCGCAGACCCTGGTGACCCTGGAGGTCGAATCCGCCGACGCCGATGCCAGCGGTTTCGAGCCAGTCTGGCGCGGCGGGGAGCGGGTCGGCTTCGTCACCTCCGGCGGCTACGGCCACACGCTCGGCAAGTCGTTGGCCATGGCTCTGCTGAGGCCGGATCAGGCGGCGGTGGGAACCGAGCTGGAAACGCACATCGTCGGCGTGCGTCGGCCGGCTCGGGTGATCGCCCACAGTCCCTACGACCCGACCGGTGCGCGGATGCGGATGTGATGCCCGCGCCGGCGTGCAAAGCTCGTAGGGTGCGGGGATGATGCGGCGCTACTCCGCCTGGTCTCTCGTGCGCGAAGGGCTGCGCGGCCATACCGGCTGGCCGGAGGCCTGGCGCAAGCCGGAGCGGCCGCAGGCGGCGTATGACGCGGTGATCGTCGGCGGCGGCGGTCACGGCCTGGCCACCGCCTACTACCTCGCCAAGCTGCACGGTATGCGCCGGGTGGCAGTGCTGGAAAAAGGCTGGCTGGGCGGCGGCAACACCGGCCGCAACACCACGGTCGTCCGCTCCAACTACTTCTTTCCCGAAAGCGTCGCGCTCTACGACTTCGCGTTGCGCCTCTACGAAGGCCTGTCGCGTGAGCTGAACTACAACATCATGCTCAGTCAGCGCGGCATGCTGATGGTCGCGCACTCCGAGCTGGAGATGGAGATCGCCGCGCGCATCGTGAACGCGATGCAGATCAACGGCGCCGACGCCGAGCTGTTCGGACGCGACCAGGTGATGCAGAAGGTGCCGCTGCTCAACGATGCCCCCGACGCGCGCTTTCCGGTACACGGCGCGATCTGGCAGGGGCGGGCCGGCGTCGCCCGCCACGACGCGGTCGCCTGGGGCTATGCGCGTGCGGCCAGCGCGCTCGGCGTCGACATCGTGGAGAGCTGCGAGGTCACCGGCTTCCTGGTCGAAAACGGCCGCTGCGTCGGCGTCGACACAAGCCTGGGGGAGGTGCGCGCTGGCGCCATCGGCCTGGCGGTCGCCGGCCACTCCTCGGTGCTCGCCGAGCGCGCGGGTTTTCGCCTGCCGATCCACTCCTACGCCTTGCAGGCCTTCGTTTCGGAGCCGGTCAAGCCGATGCTCGACACGATACTCTTCTCGTTCGGCACCGGCACCTACCTCAGCCAGTCGGACAAGGGAGAGCTGGTCATCGGCGGCGGCCTCGACCGCGTGCCCTCCTACGGCCAGCGTGGCAACCCGCCGGTGCAGGAGCAGGTGATCTCCGGCCTGCTGGAGATGCTGCCGGCGGTCGGCCAGCTCAAGCTGCTGCGCCACTGGGCCGGTATCGTCGACGTGGTGCCCGACAGCTCGCCGCTCATCGGACCGAGCCCGCTGCCCGGCCTGTACCTGAACTGCGGCTGGGGCACCGGCGGTTTCAAGGCGATCCCGGCCGGCGGCTGGCTGCTCGCCCACCTGATCGCGACCGGTGGCCACCACGAGATCAGCCGTCCCTTCGACCTCGCGCGCTTCGAGACCGGCCGGCTGATCGACGAGGCGGCCGGCGCCGGCATCGCGCACTGAACGGGAGGCGTCGAGGCCTTCATGCAGCTCTTCCCCTGTCCCTTCTGCGGCCCGCGCCCGGAGACCGAGTTCCACTACGGCGGCGAGGCCGGCAAGGTCCGGCCGGAACCGGCCGAGGCGGTGTCGGAGACGGCCTGGGCCGACTACCTGCACGCCCAGGCGAATCCCAAGGGCGTCAGCCGCGAGGTCTGGGTCCACCTGGCCTGCGGAGAGTTCTTCGTTCTGAGCCGGCACACCGTGACGCACGAGATCCTGGGGGCGGAGGCGATGCCGGGGCGCGAGGCATGAGCGGCTGGCGGCTTCCCGAGGGCGGCGCGATCGACCGCAGCCGGCGCCTGTCGTTCACCTTCGACGGGCGCCCGCTGACGGGCCATCCGGGCGACACGATCGCCTCCGCGCTGCTCGCCAACGGCGTGCGCATCGTCGCACGCAGCTTCAAGTATCACCGGCCGCGCGGTCTCTTCGCCGCCGGCGTCGAGGAGCCGAACGCCCTGGTGGATGTGACGCGCGACGGCCGGACCGCGCCGAACCTGCGCGCCACCTGCGAGCCGCTGGTCGAAGGACTGGCGGTCGCCGCCGTCAACGCCGCGCCGGACGCCGGCGGCGACCGGCAAGCCTGGATCGACCGCTTTTCCCGCTTCCTGCCGGCCGGCTTCTACTACAAGACCTTCATGTGGCCGGGCTGGGAGCTGTTCGAGCCGCGCATCCGGGCGATGGCCGGGCTCGGCCGGCTGGATCCGGATCACCGTCCGCCCGGCACGGCGCCGCAGATCGACGCCGCCTGCGATCTCTTGGTGGTCGGCGCCGGGCCTGCCGGTCTGGCGGCGGCGCGGGCGGCGGCGGCGCGCGGCGAACGGGTGCTGCTGCTCGACGACCAGCCCGAACCGGGCGGTAGCCTGCGCTGGCTCGGCGGCACCATCGGCGGGGCCGATTGGCACGACTGGGTGCAGGACACGCTGGAACGGGTGGCGGCTGCCGGGGGGCGCTACCTGGCCTGGACGACCGCCTACGGCATCTACGACCACGGCCTGGTGTGCGCATGGCGACGATTGGGCGAGGCGCCGGACCAGCTCTGGCGAATCCGCCCGCAGGTGAGCGTGCTGGCCGCCGGCGCCATAGAGCGGCCGCTGACCTTTCCCGACAACGACCGACCGGGAGTGATGCTGGCCGAGGCGGCGCTGCGCTATCTGCGGGTCTGGGCGGTGGCGCCGGGGCGCCGGGCGGTCGTGGCGACCAACAACGACACGGCCTATCGCACGGCGGCGGCGCTGGCCGAAGCCGGCGTGGCGGTGGAGATCCTCGACATCCGCAGCGACAGTCCCGCCATGGCGACGTGCGACCTGCCGGTGCACCGGGGCCGCCTGCCCGAGGGCGTCGTCGGCCGAGGCGGCGTCACCGCCGTGCGGGCGGGCGGGAGAGAGTTGGCGGCGGACGCGCTGCTGGTCTCCGGCGGTTGGACGCCATCGGTGCATCTGTGGCGCCATGCCGGCGGCCGGGTGCGCTTTGCCGAGGAGCTCGCCGCCTTCGTGCCGGACGGCGCGGTGAACGGTCTGCGTGTCGCCGGTGCGGCCAACGGCCGCTTCGGCCTGGCGGCGGCGCTGGCGGACGGCCATACCGCAGCCGCGGGCGCCGGTCCCGCGCCCCAGCCGGAGTTGCCCGATCCGGCCTACGCGTTCGAGCCGGCCTGGCCGCGGCCGGATGCCGAGGGACGCCAGTGGATCGACCTGCAGAACGACGTCACGCTGAAGGACGTGGCGCTGGCGGCACGCGAGGGCTTTCGGTCGGTCGAGCACCTCAAGCGCTACACCACCCTCGGCATGGCCACCGACCAGGGCAAGACCTCGAACATGGCGGGTCTGGCGGCGATGGCCGAGCTGTCCGGGCGCAGCATCCCCGAGGTCGGCACGACGACCTTCCGGCCGCCCTTCGTCCCGGTGCCCCTCAGCATCCTGGGCGGGCGTCGCCGCGGCCAGTTCTTCAACCCGCTGCGTCGGCTGCAGCTCGAGCCCGAGCATCGCGCGGCCGACGCCGCCTTCCGCGAGTATGGCGGCTGGCTGCGCCCAGCCTGGTACGCTCGCTCGGATGATCCCGGCGCCGGCCCCACCGCCGTTGCGGCCGAGGCGCGTGCAGCCCGTCAAGCCGTTGGCTTGTTCGACGGCTCGCCGCTGGGCAAGATCGAGGTGATCGGCCCGGACGCCGCCAAGCTGCTCGACTTCGTGCTGTACAACCGGGTCTCCACCCTCGAGGTCGGGCGCATCCGCTACGTGCTGATGCTGTCGGAGAGCGGGGTGGTGTTCGACGACGGCGTGGTGGCGCGGCTCGCCGAAGACCGCTTCGTCTTCTCCTGCTCGTCGGGCCATGTCCCGGCGGTTCGGCTGCGCCTGGAGGAGTGGCGGCAGGATCGCTTCGATCCCGCCCGCGTCTTCGTCCACGATGCGACGTCCCACTGGGCGACGCTGACGGCAACCGGCCCCAGGGCGCGCGCCCTGGTCGAGGTGGCGTTGCCCCAGGCGGCGCCTGCGCTGGCCGAGTTGGCGCATATGACGCTGGCCGAGAGCGCCTGGGAAGATGTGCCGCTGCGCATCGCGCGTGTCAGCTTCACCGGTGACCGCTCCTACGAGCTCTCCGTGCCGCAGTCGGCAGCCGGCCGGCTGTGGGCGCGCCTGTGTGCCGGGCTGGAAGGGCACGGCGGCCGCCGCATCGGCCTGGAGGCGCTGCTGACCCTGCGGGCGGAGAAGGGCTTCGTCGTCGTCGGCAAGGACACCGACGGCCTGACCCTGCCCCAGGACCTCGGGATGGAGGGGCCGCTGCGCAAGCGCAACGACGAGTTCGTCGGTCGGCGTTCGCTGATGCTCCCGGATGCGCAGCGCGACGACCGGCGGCAGTTGGTCGGCCTGCAGGTTCCGGATGGCGCGCCGCCGCTGCCGACCGGCGCGCACGCGGTCACGGGACAGGGGCCGCAGCGACGCTCCATCGGCTACGTCACCTCCAGCTACGACAGCCCCGCGCTGGGCCGGCCGATCGCCCTGGGGCTGATCGAGCGAGGTCGCGCGCGCCTGGGTGAGCGGGTGCGGCTGCTGCATCTCGGGGCGGGGCTGGAGGCGACGCTCTGCGCGCCGGCCTTCTTCGACCCGCAAGGAGCGCGCATCGATGCGTGAGATCTCCCAGCGCTGGGCGCCGCCGCCCGACCGCTCCGGGCCGCTGGTCGAGCGGGCCGGACTCGAGATCGCCTGGGTGCCGGGCCTGCGCCAGACCCTGGTCAGCGGCGAGCTGGCGGCGGCGCGGCGCGAGTTGGCCTCGCAGGCGGTCGAGGTCGGCCTGCTGGACCTTGCCAAGGGCGACGCTGCGTTCGTGCGCATCGCTCGCGACCGGGCCCTGCTGGTCGACTCGCACGGCCCTGGGGTCGCGGGCTGGCAGGCGGGCGGTTACGCGACGACGCCGGTGGATGACGGCTGGGCCGTGCTGGATCTGGCGGGAGAGGCGGCGGCCGGCCTGGTCGCGCAAGCCGCCCCGCTCGACCTTGCGCAGCCGTCGCCGAGTCGATCGGCCGCACTGCTGTTCGCGGGCTGCTGGTGCCTGCTCTACCTGCGCGACGCCGGCTGCCTGCGCGTGCACGTCGAAGCGCCCTTCGCGCCCTATCTCGCCGCCTGGATGGTCGAAGCGGCCGGCGCTGCGGTGCTGTGACCCGCGCTGACCGGATCGCCGGCGCAGCGCCCCGGCCGATGCCGGCCGCAGCCGCCGGCGCGTCGTCTCGGCCTTTGTCGCCACGCCCTTCGCCCAGGACCAGGCCGAGGCCGCAAAGGCCCCGTGGCACCAGGTCGCCGGCCGGGTGCGCCCGAAGCTGGCCAAGCGCGCTGCGCTGATCGACCAGGCCGGGGCGGAGGTGCTCGCCTACAGGACCTTCGCCAAGCAGCACCGCGGCAAGATCCACAGAATCGACCCGCCCGGAGAGTCCGCCCGCAGAGACCGCCGCCGAGCTCCTACCCGACCCTCAGGGGCACGACCGCCGACGTCGGAAGCAGGGTCATGATGACGTCCAGGTGGCCTTCATCTCAACCAGGCTGGCGGGTCGGTCGGCGCGCGGCCGCTCCGGGCCGCGTCGGCGCAGTCCTTCAGGCTGCCAAAACGCACCTCGCGTCCGCAAAGCCCGGGGGCGTAGTGGGCGTACTTGCCGGAGTTGGTCATCAAGACCCTCGCGGTCGGAGGAAACAGGGGCTCGGTGATGGAGCACCAGCAAATGTCGGGGACGACGCGAACGCCCGCGCCTTCGAGTTGGGAGACCAGTCCTTCGGCTTGGGCCGCTTCGAGGGTTGCGCGCCCCAGCGTGACGATCACGGAGACGTCGTCATGGCATCTGCGGCCGGTCATCAGCGTCGCGAACCTTCGCATTTCGTCCAAGGAGAAATGCGGGCTGCCGAGGGAGACCAAGTCGACCTCTCGGCTGCCGGAGTTGAATTCGCGCCAGGCGCGCGCGAAATCGGCCTGGGCGATGCGAACCCGGTCGGCATCCGCCGCCGCCGGCCGGTCGCCTTCCGGGGTCAGCCCCGCCACGTGCAGCATCGGGGCGGCGGAGGTGGTGCCGAAGGCGGCGCACAGCGCTCTCAGATCGTCTTCGGACGGCGCGGCCGCCTCGAGCCCGGTCAGCAGCGGGATCCGATCGGGCGCCATCTGTCCAGCGAGCCATCCCAGGAGGGGCCAGAGCGCGTCGTCATATCCCTCCGGCAGGTCCACTTCGATCTCGCGGCCGGCCGCCCGGTTCTCGTCAAGATAGACACCGGCGCGCGGCGCCCGCCCCGTCAGCGCGATGCAGAGGTCGAGGTAATCGGGAATCTTCGCCGTCCGCGCGCCCAGCACGCTGTTCGCGTAGATGACCGCGTTCGATTCCGACCAGCCGATGGCCTCGCCTCGGCGCGGCTTGTCGTCCAGTTGATAGGGCGCGCAGGTGAAGCTGGGTTGCGCGCCCATGCGAAGATAGGCCTCGGCGAGCCTGCTCGCCGGCACGCCGAAGTCGGGAGAGATCTGCTGGTCCCGCCAATTCGCATAGTCGACCGAGATCGCATTCATCGTCGTCGGCACCCGCACTTTTGCGCCCATCTGCGCCATCGCCTCCGCGAAGCGCAGGTTGGCAGGGCTGTGGTAGATGCAGCCGTCGATGTGAACGCGGCTCACGTCGATCAGCTCTCTGGCGCCTTGCAGCGCGGCCATCGTACAGAGCGTTTCCATGGCCAGCTTGACCGCAGGGCCGCCGTCGCCCTCCAGCATCGCGCGGTCCGCCCCGGTCAGGTGCACACGGTCGGCCGACAAGGGCGCAAGGGACAGCGAGAATTCCTCGCTTTCGAGCGTGCTGCCGGCGATGCGCAGATGGCGTGCCTTCGACGCCCGATCGTAGTCGACGTCCGAAAGCTGGACAACGGCCAGAGGTCTCTCGAACATGCGACCGGCGAGAAGCGCGCCCAGCGTGAGGATGTCTTCGTCTTCCCTGAAAACGAGCGCTTGCGGGGCCCTGCCGTTCAGGGCGAGGGCGAGAAGCACGCCACTGCCCGAGCAGGACCCCCGGCTGGTCGGCATCAAGACGATCCGTCCGGCGAGCGACCGGCCATGCTGGGGGTGATGCGCGTCGATCACACCGCCCGTTACGGGGTCGACGCCGCCCCAGAAGCTCAGCCCCTCGGAGCAGACCAGAACCGGTCCTTCGACGTCGGCCGCGACGACGAGCTGTCCCATGGCGGAAGTTCCGCTCGTCTTGGGACGGGGATCACGCCCAGTTCGCATACCAGTCTCGGAAGAGCCGGAACTGTCGTTCGGCATAGCTGCGCTGGCTGTCGGTGAGCGCGTCGGTCTCGTTGAAATGGCGGCGATAGGCGGGGTCGCCCTGCAGGACCATCAGGTGCTTGTAGTAGAGAACCAGGTCCGGGCCTTCGTCGAAGGAGGAGAGCACGCCCATGGCCTCCTCCAGTTCGCGGGCCTTCGTGCGCGCCTCCACGTCGCCCTTCGCCGCCTTCTCGCAGAGCGAGACCAGATGCAGCACCTCTTTCGGCAGGGCGTTGCCGACGCCCGTGATGGCGCCTCCCGCGCCGCAGTTCACGTAGCCGTGGTAGACCTGCGTATCCACTCCGACCAGAAGGATCAGGCTCTCGTCCTTGGAGGTGATGGTCTCCGCCGCGTAGCGCAAGTCGGCGGCGCCGCCGAACTCCTTGAACCCGATCAGGTTCGGGTGCCGCTCACGCAATGCGAAGAACAGGTCGGCGCGCGTGGCGAAGCCGTAGTAGGGGCTGTTGTAGACGATCGCCGGCAGGTCGGGTGCGGCGTCCAGGATGCGGGCGAAGTGGGCGCGCTGCGCGGCCAGCGAGGGGCCTCGCGACAGGACCCGGGGGATCACCATCAGGCCCTGGGCGCCCACGCGGCTGGCGTGGGCGGCATGATCGGCCGCACTGGCGGAGTTGACCGCTCCGGTGCCGACGATGGTCGGGATGCCCGCATCGACGAGACGGGCCACGCCTTCCTGGCGCTGCGCGTCGGTTAAGAGGGGCCAGTCGCCCATCGATCCGCAATAGACGACGGCCGACATGCCCTCGGCAATCAATTCCCGTGCCCGCCGGACCAAGGCGTCGAAGTCGGGCGTGCGGTCTCGCGTGCACGGAGTCATCAGTGCGGGAATGCAGCCCGTGAAAACCTTCTTGTCCATGCGATGTCCTTTTCGTGCTGAGGAGGCTGCTGTCGGCCGGTCTTCGCTTCGTGAGCCGGCTCGTATCGGTCGGCGACACGCCGCGTGCGTGGGCCACCTAGCGGATCTTGGATAGGAACTTCTTGGTGCGCTCGGATCGTGCGTCGCCGAAGATCTGTTTCGGCGGGCCGATCTCCTCGATCAGGCCTTCGTGGAAGAAGGCGACGCGGTCGGAAACGTCTCGCGCGAAGCCCATCTCGTGCGTCACGCAGATCATGGTCATGCCCTCTTCGGCGAGCAGGCGCATCGTGTCCAGCACCTCGCCGACCAGTTCGGGGTCGAGCGCCGAGGTGGCCTCGTCGAAGAGCATGTACTCCGGCTCCATCGCCAGCGCCCGGGCGATCGCCAGCCGCTGCTGCTGTCCGCCGGACAGCGCGCCCGGGTAGCTTTCGATCTTGTCCCCGAGGCCGACGTGCTCGAGCTGCTTCAGCGCCACGTCGCGGGCGTCCCGCTTGGGAAGCTTCCGGACGATGCGGGGCGCCAGCGCGACGTTTTCGAGCACGGTCAGGTGCGGGAAGCTGTTCCACTGCTGGAACACCATGCCCAGCTTTTGGCGCAGCTTGTTGAGGTCCGTGTCCTTCGCATGGACCTCGACACCGTCGACCTTGATCGAGCCTTTCTGGATGGGCTCGAGCCCGTTGATGCAGTAGAGCAGGGTGGATTTGCCCGACCCCGACGCCCCGATCACGGACAGAACCTCCCCCTTCTCGACTTGGAGGTTGATTCCCTTGAGCACCTGCAAGTCGCCGAAGCTCTTGTACAGATCGGAGATCTCGATCATTGCGCCCACCTTCTCTCGAGCTTGTCGGCATAGAGCGAGATCGGATAGGACAGCGCGAAGTAGAACGCGCCGGCGAAGGCCAGGATCAGGAACGGCTCCTGGGTCCGCGTGATCAGAATCTGGCTCGCTTTCAGGAGTTCGACGTACCCGAGGACCGAGACCAGCGCGCTGTCCTTCATCACCCCGAGCGCGACCCCCACCCAGGACGGGAAGACGGCGCGTCCGCCGATGGGCAGCACGACGTAGCGCAGATCCTGCCAGTAGGTCATGCCCAGGCTGCGCGCGGCGCGGCGCATCGGCTGGCCCACCGCTTCGATCCCGCCGCGCGCGACGTTGGCCACCAAGGCCGCCGTGTAGATCGTCAGAACGGCGACGCCGGACATGAAGGGGTCCAGGCGCAGACCCACGATCGGCGCGAAGTTGTAGAACAGCACCAATTGGATGATGAGCGGCACCGAGCGGAAGACGTCGAGCACCGGCGCCAGGGCGAAGGTCGCAAACAGCTTTCCTTCGTAGAGCGCCCAGCCGAACAGGCCGCCCAACAAGGTCCCGAGCGCGATCGAGACGAACGAAATCAGCAGCGTGCGTCCGGCCGCTTCTCCCAAGAACAGGAAGTCGTTGACGTTGAAACCGCTGAAGAACTGTACGGTTTGCTCCATCCGCCGTTCCTCAGTATCGAAAGAGCTTGATGGCCAACAGGCGTGAAACCAAAAGGATAATTTTGACGATAACATAGTAAAGCACGGCTGTGACGGCAAAATACTCGAAAATACGATAGGTTCTCGAGGCAAAGAACTGCGTTTCTCCCGACAATTCGCGGAAGCCGACCAGCATGCCGAGCGACGAAATCAGGACCGCCCAGACCATCTGGTTGGTGATCGGGTAGTAGACGATCCTTATGACTTGGGGGATCACGATCCGAAGGTACGCTTGCGCAGAGGTCATCCCGAGCGAGCGCGCGGCGCGGATTTGCGTTTCGGGAATGGCTTGAAATCCCCCACGGAAGTTTTCCGCCAGATAGCCGGCGCAGTTGAAGGTCAAGCCGGCGAGAACGATGGCGTAGGGCGTCAGATGCAGCCCGAACGCCCCCAGGCCGAAGCCGAAGAAGAACAGTTGGAAGAGAGCCGGAGTGTTCCGCGCCAACTCGACCCAGCTCGACGCGAACCAGCGAAGCGGGCCGCGCAGCTTCAGCCTGATCAGCGCCAACGCCAGGCCGATGACGATGCCCAGCACCATCGCAAGCGACGCCACCTCCAGCGTGACCAGACCTGCCTCGAGCAAGTCGGGCAGGTTCTTCAGCACGGGGCGCCAGTGGAAATTGTACTCGAACATCGCGGGTCGCCGGATCAGTCGCCCCCGCCCGCCGGGCAGGGGCGATTGCCGAGACGATCAGTACATGACCCCGGGAATGCGGAGTTCGGGCGCTTCGCCGCCGACATACTTGCCCCAGAGCTCCTGGTAGCGACCGGAGCGCACCTGGTGGGTGACGAACAGGTTGAGATAGTTCAGCCAACTCACATCCTTACGCTTGCCGACGACGGAGGTGTAGTCCGTCGTCCAGGGCATGCGCGGACCCGGGACGATTGTGTCGTACTGCTCGGTGATGGGCTTGACCGCGGTGTTGGTCGTGATGCCGATGTCGGCCTTGCCCTGCGCGACCGCGAGAAAGACTTCGTTCTCGGACTGGTAGCCCTGGTACAGGTCTTCCTCGCCCCATTCCGCGGCGATCTTCAGCCACTCCTGTTCCGGGACCGTGCCGACGGCCGCGGCGACGCGCTTGCCCCGAATGTCCTCGAAGCTCTCGATGCCGCTGTCCTTCCCGACCACGCCCTGCGCATAGTAGATCGCATAGGGAATGCTGAAGCCGACGGTGCGCGCGCGCGCCAGGCAGTCGGAGGTCGCGCCGAACACGACGTCGGCACGGCCGGTCACGATCACCGGAAGCCGCTCGGCCCACGTCAGGGGCAGGATCTCGTAGTCCACCTCGAGCGCCGCGGCCAAATCGCTGCAGTAGTCGACGTCGAAGCCGGCGGGCTCGTTGTTCTCGTCCCGATAGCCGATCGGCGGGAAATCCAGCACCACGCCGCAGCGCAGGGTGCCGCGGTCCACGACCTCGTCCAGAGTGTCGGCGGCGGCCGGACCCGCCGTCAGCATCACGATGGCGCCGAGCGCCAGGAACTTCTTACCGAGCATTTCTGCCTCCCGTTCTGATGGCCAAGGTTTGCCCCGTGGCAAAAACGAGTTTGGCATATTGGATCCGATAAGCAATATAAATGTGCCGTTGGTGCGGGCGACGGCCCATGTGCACAAGTGCGCTACGAGCCTTGCACGATGCAGCGATAGGGACCGATCGGCATGAAACTGACCGCCGTAGACATTTCGAAGATGGCCTCGGCCTCGACGATCGTCTTCCAGGAACTCCGCAACGCCATCATCAAGGGCGATCTGGCGGTCGGCGAGCCATTGCGGCAGGACGAGATCGCCAAGCTGTTCAACGTCAGCCGGATCCCGGTGCGCGAAGCGCTTTCCCGGCTCGAAGAGCAGGGGCTGGTGCGGACTCAGCGCTATCGGGGGGCCGTGGTCTCCGGACTGTCCGCCGAGGAAGCCGCCGAAATCTTCGATTTCCGGATGTTGGTCGAGCCGGAGATCGTGCGCCGCGCGGTCCCGATGATGTCGGCCGACATCCTGGGCAAGGCGCGCGGCCACTGTCAGGCCTTCTCGGAATCGCGCGATCCCATGGCCTGGGCCGAGCTGAACCGCGACTTCCACTCGGAACTCTACAACGCCAGCGAGCTGAAGTTTCATCTCGAGGTCGTCAACAACACGATGAACCGCATCGAACGCTACCTCCGCGCCCAGCTCGTTCTGAGCGACGGAATGGAGCGCGCGAACGTCGAGCACTTCGCCATTCTCGAGGCCTGCGAAGCGGGAGACGCGGAAGAGGCGGCGGCCCTGACGGCCGCACATATCGAGGGCGTCAAGCGATCCTTCCTGGAACACTTGAGCCTTCTGCAGTCCTGACCCGACAGCCCGAGACCCTCTTCGCACGCCCCACGCGACCCTCGACAGAGACCCTCCAGATGCGCTCGACGAAGACCATTCATGTGATCTCCGCCCACGCCGAAGGCGAGGTTGGCGACGTCATCGTGGGCGGTGTGCTGCCGCCGCCCGGAGACACGATCTGGGCGCAGAGCCGCTGGATCGCCCGCGACCGGACGCTGCGGAACTTCGTCCTGAACGAGCCGCGGGGAGGCGTGTTTCGCCACGTCAATCTCCTGGTGCCGCCGAAGCGTCCCGAGGCCGACGCGGCCTTCATCATCATGGAGCCGGAAGACACGCCGCCGATGTCCGGGTCAAACTCGATCTGCGTCTCGACGGTCTTGCTGGACGCCGGCCTGGTGCCGATGGTCGAGCCCGAAACCCGTCTGACGCTCGAGGCGCCCGGCGGACTGGTCAAGGTGCGGGCCGCCTGTCGCGACGGCAAGGCGGAGCGCATCTTCGTGCAGAACGTGCCGAGCTTCGCCGCCCGCCTCGATGCCGCGCTGGAGGTCACCGGCTTGGGCACCCTCACCGTCGATACGGCGTACGGCGGCGACAGCTTCGTCATTGTCGATGCGCACGCCCTCGGCTTTTCGCTGGTCGAGGACGAAGCCCGCGACATCGCCAAGCTCGGCGTGCGGATCACGAATGCCGCGAACGAGGCGATCGGGTTCGCGCATCCGCAGAATCCGGATTGGCGTCACATCTCCTTCTGCCTTTTCGCGGGCGGCCTGAGAGAGGGCCCGGAAGGCTTGGAAGCCGGCGCGGCGGTGGCCATCCAGCCGGGAAAGGTGGATCGCTCGCCGACCGGAACGGCGCTCTGCGCGCGCATGGCCGTTCTTCGCGCCCGCGGCCGGATGCAGGTCGAGAGCCGCCTGACGGCGCGCTCCATCATCGGCTCGACGTTCTCGGGTCGGATTCTCGGCGACACGGAGGTCGGCGGCCAGGCTGCCATCCTTCCCGAGATTTCCGGGCGCGCTTGGATCACGGGGATCCACCAGCACATGCTCGACCCTGCCGACCCCTGGCCCCAAGGCTACAAGTTGTCGGACACTTGGGGCGTACGCTGACGCAGATCGGACCTCTTGCCCGGACAGAATGCCGTGCCGTCCCTGCCCGCGTCTCGCCGAAATCCGCACCAACGAAAGCCAGCCTGGCCGCCACGAAAGCCGCCGGCGAGACCGACCGGCTCGGCGTGGGTCCCTGGATCGCGTTGCGGACCATGTCGTGCATTGGCCTCGCTGGAAAATCTGTTTCAGAATTGCGAGGATTGGCACATCCCGGAACGAATTTATTGACACGGGGCGGCCCCTCCGACAGTCTGCTTGCGCGTTTCGTCACGAAGCCCAGCCTGGATACAGCCGGGCTCGGCGCAGGGAGATCGCGCCGGTGCTGTCGGACGCTGAAGCGTCGGAACGGGTTCGGGTCCTCGGGGCCGTAGACGATGTGCCCTTGCTGTTCGTCTGCGACCATGCAAGCAACCGCATCCCCGAAAGGCTTGGGGACCTCGGGCTGGGCAGTCGGGACCTGCAGCGGCATATCGCTTGGGACGTCGGCGCGGCAGGCGTGACAGAGCGCCTGTCCCGCCACTTCGGCGCCGCAGCGGTGCTCGCCGGCTTCTCCCGGCTGGTGATCGACCTGAACCGCCATCCCGGCGATCCGGCCGCCATGCCCGCCGTCAGCGACGCCACGCCGGTCCCCGGGAACCGCGAGCTGTCCGCAGCCGAGCGCGCCGAACGGGCTGCGGCCCTGCATGCACCCTACCACGCGGCCGTGGCCGAGGCCCTGGGCGCCTGCCTCGCGCGGCATGCGGCGCCGCTGTTCGTCTCGCTGCACAGCTGCACGCCGCGCATGAGCGACGGCGCGCCGCGGCCTTGGCACCTGGGGTTGTCGTGGGCCGACGGCGCGGAGGCTTCGCATCGCATGCGCGCCATCCTGGAAGCGCGCGAAGGCGTCCACGTCGGGGACAACCAGCCCTACGACCTCGACCCGGAGGAAGACTATACCGTGCCGGTGCACGCCTGCTCGCGCGGCCTGCCCTATCTTCAGGTCGAGTTCCGCCAGGACCTGATCGCCACGGCCGAGGGCCAGGACCGCTGGGCGGCGATCTTCGGCGAGGCGCTGGAGGTCCTGTTGCGCGACCTGGCGCCGGCGCGCGCGCGGACCGTCGGGTAGGGCGCCGATGCAGCCCGCGCCAAGCCATGCCGTCCTGCTGGAGCCGGTACGCCTGGGGCCGGTGACGGCGCCCAACCGCTTCTACCAGGTGCCGCACTGCAACGGCATGGGCCAGCGCGACCCCAGCGCCGTCGCCGGCATGCGCGCGGTCAAGGCCGAGGGCGGCTGGGGCGTGGTGTGCACGGAGGAGTGCGAGATCGCGCCCGATTCCGACGTCACGCCCTCCATCGAGGCGCGCCTGTGGGACGACCGCGACATCCCGGCACTGGCGCGCTCCGCCGAAGCGATCAAGCGCCACGGCGCCCTCGCCGGCGTCGAGCTGGCGCACAACGGCCTGGCGACCGCCAACCGCTACACCCGCGCGATCCCGCTGTCGCCCTCGGGCGGACCGGTGGAGGCCTGCGACCCGGTGCAGGCCCGGCCGATGGATCTCGCCGACATCGCCGCCCTGCGCCGGCGCCACCGGGCAGCGGCGCTGCGGGCGCGCACGGCCGGCTTCGACATCGTCTACTGCTACGCGGGCCACAACCTGGCCCTGCCGATGCATTTCCTCTCGCGGCGCTACAACACCCGCGGCGATGCCTACGGCGGCAGCCTGGAAAACCGCGTCCGTCTGCTGCGCGAGCTGATCGAGGACACCAAGGAGGCGGTCGGCGATCGCTGCGCCGTGGCGGTGCGCCTGGCCGTCGACGAACTGATGGGTCCCGAGGGGATCGTCGCGGCGGAGGAGGGCCGCGACATCGTCGCGCTGCTGGCCGAGCTGCCCGATCTGTGGGACGTCAACCTCAGCGACTGGTCGCACGATTCCGCGACCGCCCGGTTCGAGCCGGAGGGCTGGCAGGTCGCGCATATCGACTTCGTCAAATCCGTCACCAGCAAGCCGGTTGTCGGCGTCGGCCGCTTCACGACGCCCGACCTGATGGCGCGCCTGGTGCGAACGGGCGTGCTGGACCTGATCGGCGCGGCGCGGCCCTCGATCGCCGACCCCTTCCTGCCGCGCAAGGTGGCCGAGGGCCGCAGCGACGAGATCCGAGAATGCATCGGCTGCAACGTCTGCGTTTCCGGCGACTTCACGATGGCGCCGATCCGCTGCACCCAGAACCCGACCATGGGCGAGGAGTGGCGGCGGGGCTGGCATCCGGAGCGCATCGCCGCCGCGGAGCGTCCACGGGGCGTGCTGGTGGTCGGCGGCGGGCCCGCGGGGCTCGAGGCAGCGCTGTGGCTGGCGCGGCGCGGGCACCGCGTCGACCTCGCCGAGGCCGGCGCCGCATGGGGCGGGCGCGTCGCCCGGGAAAGCGCCCTGCCGGGTCTCGCGTCCTACGCCCGCGTGCGCGACCACCGCATGCACCTGCTCCGCCAGATGCCGAACGTGGCGCTGTACCTCGACAGCCCGCTGGATGCCGAGACGGCGCTGGCCGGCGGACACGACGCCGTCGTCGTCGCCACGGGCGCGCGCTGGAGGCGCGACGGGGCGGGACGCAGTGCCCGTCTCGGCGTGCCGGTCGCGGCGCAGGCGGCGGTCTTCACCCCGGACGACCTGATGGACGGCGTCCTCCCGGCCCGGCCGGGCGAGCCGGTGCTGATCTTCGACGACGACCACTACTACATGGGCAGTGTCCTGGCCGAGTTGCTGGCGGCGGCCGGGCGGCGCGTCGAGCTGATGACGCCGGCCGCCGACGCCGCCCACTGGACCCACAATACGCTGGAACAGGGCCGCATCCAGGCGCGCCTGCTGGAGTTGGGCGTGACGATCACGCCGCATCGCGCACTCGTCGGCGTGACCGCGGATGGCGTCGAGGCGCGCTGCGTCTTCACGGGCCGCACCGAGCGGTGCGTGCCGGCCGCCACGGTGCTCGTCACCAGCCGACTGCCGCAGCGCGCGCTCTACGAAGACCTCACGGCCCGGCGGGATGCGCCGGGTGGGCCGGCGCTGGCGCTGATCGGCGACGCCCTGGCGCCCGGCACCGTTGCGGCTGCGGTTTACAGTGGGCATGGCTTCGCCCGCGACTTCGACGAGACCGGCGGACCCGCCGATGCGGTGCCCTTCCGCCGGGAGCTCCCGGCCCTCGCCCCAGCCGATGCGCCCTAACGCACGCCCTCGCGCCGTCGGCCCATGAGGCCCTGCGGGCGAACCAGCAGCACGAGGATGATCAGGAGCAGCGACAGGGCGTCGCGATAGGGCAGCAGGTCCGACGGCAGCAGGGCGCGCAGCGCGATCTCGATCGCGCCGAGCAGGAAGCCGCCGGCGACCGCGCCCACCAGGCTGCCGAGGCCGCCGACGATCACGGCGATGAAGGCCTTGAGCACCGGCAGGAAGCCCATCAGCGGGTCGACCGAGCCGCGCTGGGCGACCCAGAAGAGGGCCGCGACGCCGGCCAGCAGGCCGGACAGGGCGAAGGCGCCGGCGAACAGGGCGTTGGCGCGGATGCCCATCAGGCGGGTGGTGTCGAAGTCCTCGGCCGCCGCGCGCATCGCCACGCCGAAGGCCGTATAGCGGAACACCCAGACCAGCAGCAAAAGCAGCGCCGCCGTGCAGCCGAGGGCGAGCAGTTGGATCATGCCGACCTGCAGGCTGCCGATCTCGACGGCGCCGCCGAGGAAGGAGGGCATGGCCACCGGCAACGGCCGCGGCGAGATCAGGTTCTGGTAGGCGACCTGCAGGATCGCGCTGACCGCGAAGGAGGTCAAAAGCATGGTCGCCATGGAGGCGTCGCGCACGGGGCGGAAGGCGACCCGCTCCATCAGCACGGCGGCGACCACCGCGCAGAGCAGCGCTCCCACCAGCGCGAGCCAGAATGGAAAGGCCCAGAGGATCATGAAGTAGAGCGCGTAGGCGCCGATCGTCATCAGCTCGCCGTGGGCGAGGTTGATGAGCCCCATGATCGAGAAGACGAGCGCCAGCCCGAGCGCGAGCAGCGCGTAGGTGCCACCCAGCGCCAGCGCGTTGATCAGGTTCTGGATCAGGATGTCCATGGGGCTAGCTCGCAAGGCCCAGGTAGGCGCGCTGCACGTCCTGGGATTGCAGCAGCTCGCCGGCGGTGCCGGCCAGCACGATCTCGCCGCCGACCAGCACGTAGCCGCGGTCGGCGATCTCCAGGCTGCGATCCACGTTCTGCTCGACCAGCAGGATAGTCAGGCCGCTGGCGCGCAGCCGGTCGATCAAGCCGAAGATCGTATCGACCACCTTCGGCGCCAGGCCGAGCGAAGGCTCGTCGAGCAGCAGCAGCCTTGGCCCGCTCATCAGCGCGCGGGCGATCGCCAGCTGCTGCTGCTCGCCGCCGGACAGCGAGCCGGCGAGCTGGCCGCTGCGCTCTTCCAGGACGGGAAACAGCGCGTAGACCTCCGCGTACTGCCGGCGCCGCGCGGCCTCGTCCCGCTGGACCGCGCCGCCAAGGCGCAGGTTCTCCTCCACCGTCAGGCCGCCGAACACGCGCCGGCCCTCGGGAACCAGGGTCATGCCCAGGCGCACGATCTTCTCTGGCGCACGCCCGAGCAGGGCCTCGCCGTCGAGGCACACCGCCCCGCCGGCGCGGCACAGCCCCATCAGGGCGCCGAGCGTCGAGGTCTTGCCGGCACCGTTGGGGCCGAGCAGGGCGACCAACTCGCCCCGCCCGACCTCCAGCGAGACGCCGCGCAGGGCCAGGACCGCGCCGTAGCTGACGGTCAGGCCCGAAACGCTCAACATCCCGGCGATCCGCCGACCGGGTCGCGACCGATCACGGCTCCGGCACCTCGGCCGGGTCCGGCGCGACCTGGCGCAGGAAGACCTGCTGGCCGCCTTCGACCCGCACCAGGGTGACGTCGCGCAGCGCGACGCGGTTTTGGCCCTCGTAGGTGATCTCGGTGCCCGTGACGCCGGGGAAGTCGGCGATCCGGTCGAGCGCGTCGCGGATCGCCGGGCCCTCCAGCGAACCGGCCTGCTCGATCGCCTCGGCGAACAGCATGATCGCCTCGTAGCCGCTGGCGGAGAAGGCGAAGGGCAGGTACTCGCCGAAGCGCTCCTCGTAGTCGCGATAGAAGGCTTCCAGCTCGCTTCCTTCGGCCGGATAGCCCGCCATCGAGAAGACGACGCCTTCGGCGACCTCGCCCAGGCCGAGGGTGGTGGGCGAGTCGATGCCGTCGCTGCCCAGCACCGGGATCTCGACGCCGGCGTTGCGCAGTTGGGTGATGAAGGCGGGGAAGTGCGGCTCGTAGGCCGAGGTCATGATCACGTCGGGCTGCGGCTCCATGTTGGCGATCGCCGTCACCTCGGCGCTGAAGTCCTGCTGGTCCCAGCCGTAGGTACCGACCTCCAGCACCTCGCCGCCTGACGCCTCGAAGGCCTGGATGAAGTAGCGCGGCAGCAGGTCGGTGTAGGGGGTGTCCGGGGAGAGCAGCACATAGGCCGTCTCGTAGCCCTGCTCGTGGGCGAATTCGGAGAGCACCGTGGCCTGAAGGTTGTCGGCCGTCTTCAGGTTGAACATGTAGGGGCCGACCTGCCCGGGCAGCGTCGGCGTGGAGGCGCAGGGCGACATCATCGGGATCTCGGCCGCCTGGGCGAGCTGGCCGGCGGCGATCGCCGGGTCGACGTCGCAGGGCGTAATCATCGCGTGAATGTCCGCGGCCACCAGTTCGCGCGCCACCACGGCGGCGGCCGCCGCGTCGGAGCGCATGTCGCGCACGATGAACTCGATCGGCCACTGACCGGCGATGCCGCCCTGCGCGTTGATCTCGTCGACGGCCATCTGGGCGCCGTTGCGCACCATGCCGTCGAAGAAGGCCAAATATCCCGTCAGGCCGGCGGCGAAGCCGATCCGCACCTGCTCCTGGGCACCGGCAGCGCCGGCCCCACCGACGGCGGTGGCCGCCACGGCGGCGGCGGCCAAAGCGTTCTTGAGACTCATGATCCTCACTCCCTGTTCGCGTCTACTCCTGGGATGAAGCCGTTTCGGCCCTATCCTCCGCCGCGGAGGCGCCTCCGCGTGCGCGTCGTCCGAGGTAGGCCTCGACGACATTCGGGTCGGTCTGAACCGTCTCCGGCGGCCCTTCGGCGATGACCCGACCCTTGTTCATGACGACCACGCGCTCGCACAGCCGCATGATCAGCCGAAGATCGTGGTCGACGACCAGCAGACCGATGCCGGTTTCCGCGCGCAGCGCCTGCAACATGCGCAGCAAGGCGTCGGATTCCGTCTGGTTCATGCCCGCCGCCGGCTCGTCGAGCAGCAGATAGCGCGGGCGCATCGCCGCCGCGCGCGCGATCTCCAGGCGCCGCTGCGGGCCGTAGGCGAGTGTGCCGGCCGGCCGCCCGGCAAGCTCGGCCAGGTCGAAGCGCGCGAGCAGCGCGTCGACGGCCGGTGCCGCCTCGGCGCGCGGATCGATGGCGCCCGCGGCGTTGAGCGTGGCCGCGACCTCGACGTTCTCGCGCACCGACAGATGCTGGAACAGGCGGATGTTCTGGAAGGTGCGCGCCAAGCCGCAGCGTGCGATTCGGTAGGAAGGCCAGCCGGTGACGTCGGTCTCGTCGATGGCCACCTTCCCGCCGCTCGGCGTCAGGGTGCCGCTGACCAGCGCCAGCAGCGTCGACTTGCCCGCGCCGTTCGGTCCGATCAGGCCGAGGATCTCGCCCGGGCGCAGGTCCAGCGAGACGTCGGCGACGGCCGTCACGCCGCCGAAGCGCTTGACCAGACCGCGGCACGCGATGCCGGTGCCGCTCGTCCCGGCGCTGTCGGCAGGCGTCGGCGCGGCGGCGCCGACGGTCGCGCGCCCCGCTCTGGCGCGGCGCCAGCGTTCGTCGATCTCCAGGTAGCCGGTCAGGCCGCTGCGCAGCTTGTACATGACGGCCAGGATCGCGACGCTCAGGCCGATCGTCGTCAGGCCGTGCAGCTCGGGCATCGTCACGCCGCCGATCGTGCCGACCTGCTCGAACCGACGCAGCCCCTCGACGATCAGCGAGACGACGAAGGTGCCGGCGACCGCACCGGTCACGGTCGTCATGCCGCCGACGATCAGCATCGCCAGCAGCGAGAAGGTCATATTGAAGTAGAAGGCGCGCGGGGTCAGCACCCCGAGGTAATGGCCGTACAGCACCCCGGCCAGGCCGGCGAGGGCGGCGCTCAGCACCCAGGCGCCCAGGCGCCGGCGCACCACATCGATGCCGCACGCCAGGGCCGCCGGCTCGTCCTCGCGCGAGGCGCGCAACTGCAGCCCGGCGTTGGAGCCGCGATAGAGGCGCGCCAGGACGACAGCCACGGCGGCGCAGACGAAGGCAGTCCAGAGATCGACGGACAGCGGCAGCCCGAACAGCGCCTGGCTGCCGCGCGTCAGTCCCTGCGCGCCGATCAGCAGGCTGTAGACGATGACCAGCAGACCGAGCGTGGCGATCGCCCCGGCCGCGCCGTCCAGCCGGGCGATCGTCAAGCCGACCGCCAGCGCCGCGCAGGCGACGGCCGCGACGGCGGGAAACACGGCGACGAGCATGTCCAACTCGGCCCCGGACAGCAGGGCCGGCAGGTCCGGCAGCATGCGCGCCTTCATCGAACTCGGCAGGGTCAGCCAGGCGGCGAAGTAGGCGCCAAGGCCCATGAAGGCGACGTGCCCGAAGCTGATCACGCCACTGTTGCCGGAGTAGACCTGGACGCCGGCGACGGCGATCAGACTGATCAGCATCAGCGTCGCCGCGCTGACCAGTGCGCCGTCGCTGCTGACCTGGGCGGCCAGCGCCACCAAGGCGAGCGGCACCAGGAGGACACCCGCGCCAAAGAGGTCGCGGGCGAAAGTCGGCGCAAAGGGCAACGGATGCCGCGCTGCTCGTTTCACCGTCGCCAACCCCCGCTCGATTGGCTGCGTGCCAGGGAAACGCCGAAAGACCCTCGGGACAGGATGCCGGAAAACGTTAGGCGGCGCACGAAGACGTGTCAATCTTCAGAAAATCATTGCACCTGATGGGTGGCTTTGTAATGAATTTTCCAGCGCATCGAGCCTCCAAGAGGGGTGATCCGTGCCCATGCCGCTGCACCGAGCCAACCAGCATAAGAAGCGTCGTCGACCGGGCGACGGGGAAGGCGCCCGCCCGCGGCGAGGCAGGTCGGCGGCGGCGGAGCCCGTGCCGGACCACGTCGCGGCCTCCGTCGCCACGCGTATCCGTCAGGCCATGGAGGCGATGACGCCGGCCGAGCGCAAGGTCGGGCGTACCATTCTCGCCAAGTATCCGATGGTCGGCCTCGGCACGGTCGCCGAACTCGCCGCCGAGGCGCACGTCAGCAACCCGACCGTGGTGCGCTTCGCCAGCAAGCTGGGGTTTTCCGGCCACAGCGAGCTGCAGGCGAGCCTGCGGCAGGAGGTGGCCGAGCGCTTCCGCTCGCCGCTGTCGCGCTACGGCGAGGCCCGGGCGGAGCTGAGCCTGGGCTCCCGGCTCGAGGTGGCGCTGGAGACCTTCCGCAACGGCCTGGACGAGACCTTCGGGTCGCTGGCGGCAACCGAGGTGGACTCCGCCGTCGCGCTGCTGGCCGAGCCGAAGCGCCGCATCCTGTGCATCGGTGGGCGCTACAGCCGTGTCCTGGCCGAAGCGCTGCGCGCCGACCTGCATCTGCTGCGGCCCAACACGACCGTCTATCAGGGCGACAGCCAGGGCATCGCCGAGGCTTTGCTCGACATGCGCAAGGGCGACGTGCTGGTCCTCTTCGACTTCCGCCGCTACCAGCCGGACATGGCGCGCGCCGCGCGGCTGGCGGCGGACAACGGCGCGAAGGTGGTGCTCGTCACCGACCCCTGGATGTCGCCAGCGGCCGAGCATGCCGACCACGTGCTGGCCGCCTCGGTCGGCGGGCTGTCGCCGCTGGGCAGCATGGTCGGCGGGTTGGCGCTGGTGGAAACCTTGATCCTCGGCCTGATCGAGCGGCTGGGCGACCGGCCGCAGGCCCGGCTACAGCGCTTCGACGAGCTGCAGGCCGGCGCGGTGCTGGATCCGTCGCCGGATCGGCGGGACGAGACAGAGGCAGCGCGCGATGCGCGCCGCAAGAAGGGGGATTCATGACGACGCACGGCGAGGCCGCCCATGACTTGGTCCTGCTGGCCTGGAACGACCTGGTCGGTCTGACGCGCGGCCGCGGCGTGCCGCTGGAAGCGCTGGACGAGCGCAGCCGCAAGGGCATCAACTGGGCCAAGGCCGGCCAGGCCCTGACGCCCTTCGACGACATCGCCGACAATCCCTGGGGCCCCGTCGGCGAGGCGCACATGACGCCGGACCTGGACACCCAGGTGCTCGTGCCCGATCCCGACGGCGGCGCACCGCTGTCCTTCGTGCTGTGCGACGGCCTCGAGGCGGACGGTAGCCCGTGGGACTGCTGCACCCGCGGCTTCCTGCGCGACGCCTTGCAGCGGCTGGAGGCCGAGACCGGACTACGCCTGCGCGCCGCCACCGAATTGGAGTTCGCGCTGAACGGGATCCCGCTGCGCGGCACGCCGCCGTTTTCCCTCGGCGCCTTCCAGGCCGGGGGCGCTTTCGGCCGCGCCGCCATCGCCGCTCTCGTGCAGGCGGGCGTGGAGCCGGAGACCTTCGAGCCCGAGTTCGGCACCAGCCAGTTCGAGATCTGCTGCGCGCCGACCGAAGGGCTGGCCGCCGCCGACCGCATCGTCGTCATGCGCGAGACGATCCGCGAGGTCGCACGGCGGCACGGGCTACACGCCAGCCTCTCGCCGCTGACAGCGCTCGGCGTGCCGGGCAACGGCGCGCACCTGCACTTCAGCTTCCTCGACGCCGAGGGGCGGCCGGCGACCCACGACCCGGCCGGCCACGGCGGCCTCAGCGCGACGGCGGCCGCCTTCGCCGCCGGCGTCGTCGCGCACATGCCGGCGCTCTGCGCGATCACCGCCCCGGCGCCCGTGTCCTACAAGCGCATCGGCCCGCACCATTGGAGCAGCGGCTACGCCTGTCTCGGCGGGTCCAACCGCGAGGCCGGCCTGCGTATCGTCGAACCGCGCCGGCACAGCGGCGACGCCGAGGCCACGGGTCTGCACCTGGAGTACCGGCCGATCGATTCGACCTGCAGCCCCTACCTCGCCCTCGGCATGCTGGTGCACGCCGGCCTGCGCGGCATCCGCGACGGCCTTGCGCCGCCGCCGCTGGTCGGCCGCGACCCCGACGACTTGAGCCCGCAGGAGCGCGAAGCCCAGGGCATCGTCGCCTTGCCGGGCAGCCTGGAGGCGGCGCTGGAAGCGCTCGAAGCCGACACGGCGGCGGCCGGCTGGTTGCCGCCGCGCCTGCGCGAGGTCTTCGTCGCGGTCAAGCGCAAGGAGCTGGAGATGACCGCCGGGCTCGGCGAGCCGGAACTGCTCGCCAAGTACGCCAACGCCTACTGACCGGCCGCCGGCCGAACTCGCATCCGAGGGGAGAGCGAAGAGCATGTCGACCGCAATACAGCCCACCGACGCCGCGCGACCGTCCGAGGGGCCGTCCCTGGCCGCGGAGATCGGGCTGATCGACCATCATTGCCACGGCCTCGTGCCCCAGACGGTCGAGCGGGCGGTCTTCGAGACGATGATCAGCGAGAGCTTCGTTGCCGCGCCGAAGGGGACGACGCACTTCGACGCGCCGGTCGGCCTCAGCCTGCGCGCCGTTTGCCCGCCGCTGCTCGACCTTGACCCCTTCTGTGCGCCCGAAGACTACATGGCGCGCCGTGCCGAGCTCGGCGGCCCCGAAGTCAACCGGCGGTTCCTGCAGGCCGCCGGGCTGGAGCGCATGCTGATCGATACCGGGTTTCGCGGCGACGACATCATGACGCCGCCGCAGATGCACGAGGTCAGCGGCATCCCGGCGCACGAGGTGGTACGCATCGAGGCGGTGGCCGAGGAGGTGGCGCGCCGCGGCACGTCGGGCGAGGGCTTCGCGGCGGCCTTCGCCGCGGAACTGGAGGCGCGCTGCCGCGAGGCGGTCGGGCTCAAGTCGATCCTCGGCTACCGCGGTGGCTTCGCGATCGATCCGACGCCCCCGAGCGCCACGGAGGTGACCGAGGCGGCCGGCCGCTGGCTGGCGCGCGGCGAGGCGAGCGGCCGCCACCGCATGGACGACCCGGTGCTGTTGCGCCACGGGCTGTGGGTCGGCGCCGAGCTGGCCCGCTCGCGCGGCCTGCCGATCCAGTTCCACGTCGGCTTCGGCGACCGCGACCTGCGCCTGCACCTGAACGACCCCACGCTGCTGAGCGACTACCTGCAGGCGATGGACGATATCGGCGTCGATATCCTGCTGCTGCACTGCTATCCGTTCCACCGGAACGCCGGCTACCTCGCCGAGGTCTTCCCGAACGTCTACTTCGACATCGGTGTGGTGATGAACTACACCGGTGCCATGTCGGGGCGCATCCTGGAAGAGGCGCTGGAGCTGGCGCCCTTCACCAAGCAGCTCTACAGCTCCGACGCGTTCGGCGTGGCCGAATTCTACTACATGCAGTCGCGCCTGTTCCGGCAGCACCTGGCGCGCATCCTCGACGACTGGATCGCCCGCGGCCACTGCAACGCCCGCGAGGCCGAGCGCATCGTGCGCATGATCGCGACCGACAACGTGCGCCGCATCTACCCCTCTTTCGACTGAGCCCGTCCCATGATCCAACTCAGCCGCGACGTCCCGCTCGTTCCCTCGCAGAGCGCCCTGCTGTTCGTCGACGTCCAGAACTTCTGCGCCCACCGGCAAGGGGGCAGCTACAGCGGCCTGGCGGAGAGCGAGGTCGACGCGCGCTATGGCTGGTACTTCGCGGAGCTGGAGCGCCGCGTGGTCCCGAACATGCAGGCGCTGCAGGCAGCGTGCCGCGGCGCCGGCGTCGAGGTCCTCTACACGACGATCGAGAGTCTGACGCGCGACGGGCGCGACCGCTCGCTCGACTACAAGATCACCGGCTTCAACGTGCCGAGGGGCGCTTGGGACGGCAAGGTCGTCGACGAACTGCGGCCCGGCGACGACGAGATCGTGCTGCCCAAGAGCTCCTCGTCGGTCTTCGTGTCGACCAACGTCGACTACCTTCTGCGCAATCTCGGCGTGCGCCAGCTCGCCATCGCCGGGCTGCTCACCGACCAGTGCGTCGAAAGCGCGATCCGCGATGCCTGCGACCTCGGCTATCTCGTCACCCAGGTGACCGACGCCTGCCTGACCTACAGTCGGGAGCGCCACGACAATTCGCTACGCGCGATCGGCGGCTATTGCCGACAGGTCACCACCGCGAACTTGCTGGCGGAATTGAAGGCGGTCGAGCCCGTGTCGAGCGGCGAGGCGTCGGGTCTGCGTCCCTGAGCGGCGGCCGGCGCAGCCCTTTTTCTCCCGCAGTCGATTGTCTGCACGATCGCTTGCAGACCCCCGGCGCACGCCCCAAGCTGTGCGGCGGTCGCGAGGCCGGCTAGACTGGCCGGCGAGGGTTGACGCGGCGCGCCGGCGAGATTGGGGACTAGCATGCGACATCGTCCGATCGAGGAGTTGCTGAAGGAGGTGTCGCTTGCGGTCGACCCGGAGGCCACGATCCGCAGCCACATCCTGGACTTCATGGCCGCGATCGCCGAGGCGCCCGGCGAGCGCTGGCGACCGGGCGAACCGCTCAAGCTGTTCCTGGCCGGCTACAACGGCTCCGGCAACACCGGCGCCGACGTACGCGTCTCGGAGATGGTGCGCCAGTTGAGAACCATCATCGGCCCCGAGCAGTTCGCGCCCGGCCTGCTGATGGTCAAGGAGCACCTGCCCCGCGACCTCTTCCCCGAGGTCGCCCTCGAGGTCGGCGACCTCTATCTGCCGGTGCTGCTGGCGCAGAAGACGCGCGCCTACCACGGCGTGGTGACTTGCGAGGGGTCGATGTTCAAGTCGAGCCACGCGGATCTCTTCACGATGCTGATGGCCAGCGCCCTCGGCTTCGGCGCGGCCGCCGGCAAGCCGGCGGTCGGCTACGGTGCCGATGCCGGCCACATGAACCCGGCCCTCGAGAGCTTCGTTGCCGAGAGTTGCCGCGACGCGTTTGTGATCTCGCGCAGCAAGGCCTCGGCGGACCTGCTGTCCGGCCTCGGCCTGCGCGTGGCGAGCGGCGCCGATCCGGCCTGGACCTTCGACCCGGCGCCGCGCGCCGAGGCCGCGGCGCTGATGGCGGCGAGCGGCTGGGACGGCGAGACGCCGATCCTCGGCATGGCGCCGATCAACCCCTTCTGGTGGCCGGCCCGTCTCGATCCGGCCAAGGCGCGGGAGATGGAGGAGACCGGCGCCCACGCCGACTACCACTTCGGCTCCGGCGTGTTTCACGACAGTTCGCCGGACAGCCAAGCCCGCTACGAGCGCTACCTGGACGGCATCGCGGCGGCCGTGGCGGCCTACGCGAAGACGCAGCGGATCTTCCCCGTGCTGTTCGCCATGGAGCGGTTGGACGCGCGCGCCTGCCAACACCTCGCCGAGCGCCTCGATCCGTCGCCGCCGATCTTCGCGGTGCACCAGCGCCACCCCCGCGAGATGGTCGCGCTGCTGCGCCTCTGCAGCCTGCTGGTCAGCTCGCGCTTCCATGCCATCGTGACGTCGATGCCGGGCGGCGTTCCCAGCGTCGGCCTGACGATGGACGAGCGGATCCGAAATCTCTTCGACGAGTCCGGGCAGAGCGAGCGAGTGATTCGGGCCGACGATCCCGAGCTGGGGGCCAAGCTCCTGGCGTTGCTGGAGATCCAGGCCGACTGGCGGGCGGCCGCCACCGAGGCCGCGGAGCGCACCACCGCGCGCGAGGTCCGCCGCATGGGCGAGATGGGCGTCCATTTCGCCGAGGAGCTGCGCCGGCATCACCCGGACCTGAGACTGGCGGTCGGCGGAGCCGGCTGGGATGCGCACCTGCCGCCGCTGCCGCCTCTCGTCGAGGCGCTGCTCGCGCGGCATGCCTGAGCACGCTGCAATGACCGGCGACAGTGCGCTGACAGCTCTCACCGCCCCAGCTTGGCACGAGCCGGCACTGCGGCTCGACCCGCAGATGGTCGAGGCCGGGCGGCGCTATCTGCAAGCCGCTCCGGACCTCGGGACCATCGACGCGCTGCCGGTCGAAGCGGTGCGGGCGCGCACGCGCGAAGCCCGGGCGCCCTGGAACGCGGGTGGGCCGGCCATGGCCCGCGTCGAGGATACCGACCTGCCAGGGCCGCGCCGGGCCATTCCGATCCGCATCCTGCGGCCGGCCGCAGGGGTCGATGCTCCGGTGACGCTGTTCTTTCACGGCGGCGGCTTCGTCTTGGGCGACCTTGACACATGTGAGCGCACCATGCGCGAGCTGGCCGCGGCGACCGGCGGCCCTGTCGTCGGCGTCGACTACGCACTGGGCCCGGAGCGCCGCTTCCCGGCGGCTTTCGAGGAGGCCGCGGCCGTGGTCGTCGTGCTGTCCCGCGAGGCCGAGCGGTTCGGTCTCGACGGCCGGCGCCTCGTGCTCGCCGGCGAGTCGGCGGGTGCGCGCCTGGCGCTTTCGGCTTGCCTGGACGCGGCCTGCCGCGCGACAGGCGCGATCATGGCCGGCCTGCTCTACTACGGCAGCTACGGTTTGCGCGACTCGGCCTCACGCCGGCTCTACGCGGGCGGCGCATTCGGTCTCGGCGAGCGCCAACTCGCGTTCTTCCGGCGGCACCACCTCGGCCCGGACGGCGACCCGGACGACCCGCGGCTGAATCCCTTGGCCGGCGACCTCTCGGGCCTGCCGCCGCTGTTCGTCGCCGCCGCCGAGCTGGACCCGCTGCGCGACGACAGCCTGGCGCTGCACTGGAAGGTGCGCGCTGCCGGTGGCCGCTCGAGGCTGTCGCTCGCCGCCGGGCTGCCGCACGGCTATCTGCTGTTCGCGCCTGCGGTGGAGGCCGCCGCGGCCTGCCTGCGCGAGGGGGCGGCCTTCGCCCTCGGCAACCTGCCGGCGCGGGCCTGACGCGTCAGGCCGGTTCGGCGACGGGCTCGCGCAGGGCCGGCAGGACCGACTCGGCGAACAGGCGCATCGAGCGCTCGACCTGGGGCTCGCTCATCGCGCCGAAGCAGAAGTTGCAGTTGAACAGATCGGCGCCGCTGCCGGCACGGATCCGCCGGAGCTGCCGCAGGCACTGCTCCGGCGTGCCGACGACCATGTGCTCTGCCATGACCGTGTCGGTCGAGGGCTCGCCGGGCAGTGGCGCCACGCTCACGCGCCCTTCCGTCACGCCGCCGATCTCGTGGCGCAGGCTGAGACCGGCGCGTGCGTTCCAGCGCGCCTGCTCGACGACGGCACGCGCTTCCTCCTCGCTCTCGCTGACGAAGACCGGGCGTTGCGTGCCGATCCGGACCGGGCCCGGCGCCGCCGCGAAGGCGGCTGCATAGCTTCGGCGCATGTCGAACAGCTTCGAGATCGGTTCCAGCGTTCCGGAAAAGAGATGAAGGCCGCGCGCCAGCGCCGACTCGACGACGGCCGGCACGGTCGAGTTGACCGCCGCCCAGGTCGGCACCGGCCGCTGCAGCGGCTGCGGGTAGATCAGCGTCTCGGGCACCTGGAAGTGGCGCCCCTCGAAGCTGAAGGGGCGGCCCTGGAGGGCGAGGCGCAGGAGGTCGATCGCCTCGTCGTAGCGCGTGTGGTCGTCGCTCTTCTCGATGCCGAGTCGCTCGTACTGGAAGCGCTGGTAACCCTTGCCGAGCCCGAGCTCGAGTCGACCGCCGCTCAAGAGGTCGACCGCCGCCGCCTGTTCGGCGACGAGCAGGGGATTGTGCAGCGGCAGCGGCACGATCGCCGTGCCGAGACGGATGCGCTCGGTCAGCGCCGCGAGGTGCCCCAGCAGGACGAAGGGTTGGGAGGAGTAGGAGTAGTTGATGAAGTGGTGTTCGGCGACCCAGACATGGCTGAAGCCCAGCGTTTCGGCCAGTTGCGCCGAGCGCAGCGCGCGGGCGTAGATCTCCCGCGACGGCGCGCCCTGCGGCGACTGCATGAGCAGGAAGATGCCGATGTCCATGGCGGCCCCAATTCAGGTTTTCTCCGACCATGGTGCCGTTCCGGGCAGGCGGAGTCGATGCTTTCCGGTTGGGCCGCATGGCCTTTCCTTGTGTTCGGCCAGCGAGGGTCCGCGGCGCGCTGGTCGTGCGGCGAAGCCTGGATTAGTGTTGCTGGCAGTCAAGCGTTTGGGGGGACACTACGAGATGCTGTGTTGTCCGTTGCGGCCCAGTCAGAGGCTGCGGGCGCGTTCTCGTCACCTCGCCCTGACAGCGTGCCTCGCCGGAATGCTGGCCGTTGCCCCTCTACCGGCGGCGGCCCAGAGCCTGATCGACGCCCTCAGTTCAGCCTACGAGACCAATCCGGATCTGCTCGGCGCCCGGGCCGCGCTGCGGGCCGTCAACGAGGGCGTGCCGCAGGCTCTCGGGGGATGGCGACCGACGGTCGAGATCACCGGCTCCGCGGGTTACACCTACGAAGCCTTTAGGGAGCCTCCGGAAGACCGGGTCGTCGAACATCTCTACCCGCGCGAAGGCGAGATCGAGCTGACCCAACCGCTGTTCGACGCCACCACGGCCGCCAGCGTTGCCGGGGCAGAGGCGCTGGTCCGTGCCCAGCGCGCCGATCTCGCCTCGACCGAGCAGCAGGTCCTGCTCGACGCCGCCGAGGCCTTTCTCGACGTCGCTGCCAACCAGGAGACCACGCGCTTGCGCCGGGAGACCGAGAGCGTGCTCTTGGAAGAGATCGCCTCGATCGAGCAGCGCCTGCGGATCAACGAAGCGACCCGCACCGACCTCGACCAGGCCGTCTCGCGGCTCGCCGGAGCGCGCGCCGAAACGGCCAACGCCGTGGCGCAGCTCAATCAGAGCCTCAAGAGCTTTCTGCTGATCACCGGCTTACAGGCGGGCGAGCTGCCGCTTCCTGCGTCGCTCCGCGGCCTTCCGGACTCGCGCGAACAGGCGATCGCCCAAGCGGTTGAAGCCAACCCCGCCGTGATTGCCGCCGGCTTTCGCGAGCTGGCCGCCAAGGAAGACATCGACGAAGCGCTCGGCGCGCTCTTCCCGACGCTCGACCTGAGCGGCAGCGTCGCGCAGAACTACGACACGCTCAGCGAGGATTCGGACGAAACCACGGCCGCGGTCGGATTGTCGGTAACCATTCCGCTCTACCAGCAGGGCGTCGTCTACAGCGAGGTGCGCGAGGCCAGGCAGACCGCCTCGCAACGCCGCCTGGCCAGCGAGAAGGCGCGGCGCACGGCCGAGCAGTCGGCCGAGGACGCCTGGCAGTCCCTGGTCGCTGCGCAGACCCGCCTCGCGGCCTATCGGGAACAGGTCGAGGCGGCCGACGAAGCGCTCGCCGGCCTGCGCCGCGGATACCTGCTCGGCGACGAAACGGTCAGCGACCTGCTGGACCAGGTGCTGGAGCTGCAGAACGCTCAGATCGACGCCGTGGGCGCGGCCCGCGACGAGGTGCTGGCGGGATTCCAGCTTCTCTCCGCGGTCGGCCGGCTGAACGCCGCCGAACTCGGCCTGCCCGTCTCTGTCTACGATCCCGAGCTGGATTACCGGAAGGTCCGCAACGCCTGGTTCGGGCTCGACGCCCCCGGTGCCGACTAGAGCGCGATCGTCATGAGCGGAAGCGTTCGCGCTTCCGCTCATGACGTGAATCGCCCTCCAACTATATGCGAGAGCAGGGGTCACGCCTTGGGTGGAAGCGCCAGGGCGATTCCACCCGTGACGTGAATCCTGCTCTAGGCCATCTCGCTATGCCGCTGCCACGGCCGCCCGCTCGATTGCCGTGACCGCCCGCGCGACGCCGTCCTCCAGAGCGATCCGCCCGGCGAGGTCCGACGCCGCCTGGCGGTAGCGCGGCTCGTCGACGACGGCCTTCATGGCGCCGGCCAGTTGGTCGGCCGTCAGGTCCCACCACGACAAGGCGGGCGGTGCCGTCCCCAGAGCCTCCGCCCGCCGTGCCCAGAAGAACTGGTCGCCAGTATAGGGGACGATGACCGAGGGTATGCCCGCGCGGAACACCTCGTGCGAGGTGCCTGCGCCGCCGGCATGGACCATGGCCGCGACGCGCGGCGCGAGCCAGGCATGCGGCACGTGACGTGCGACATGCACGGTCGGGGACGCCAGGTCCGCGTCGTCGATGGCGCCCCAGCCCGACAGCACGAGGGCACGGCGGCCCAGTCGCGACAGCGCCCCGCGGACGATTTGCGTCGTCCGTTCGGCGTCGCCGCTGCCGACGCTGCTGAAGCCGACGCAGATCGGCGGCTCGCCCGCCTCTAGAAAGGCCGCCAGATCGTCCGGCGGCGTCCAGTCGTCGGAGACCGGCTGCGGCCAGAACCCGCTGACTTCGATCCACTCGCCCCAATCGGCGGGCTTGGGAAGCACCGACGGACTGATGCCGTACAGCAGCGGCCAGCGCCGGTGCCGTGCCTCCGTCAGCGGCCCGCGGCCGAAGGGAAAGCGCAGCGGCATCGGCGGCAGGTCCAGGCTCTCGCGACGCCACTGGTCGTGAATCCAGCGTGACGGTTTGTCGAGCAGCCAACCGTAGACCAGGTGCGTGGCGAGATTGCCGAGGCCGCCAAATCGCGACCGCTGGCGTTTCGCCAGAAGCGGCCCGAAGGCGCGCGTCGGCGTAACCGGCACCACAAAGGCCTGCACCGCCGGCAGCCCCTTGGCCTCGGCGATCGAGGCGGCGAAAACCGCGGTCAGGGAATAGACGATCAGGTCGCTGCCCCGGCAGGCTTCGATGGCCCCGTCCATGACCAGACGCGCCTTTTCCGCGATCGCGCGCATCAGCTTTTCCTGCTCGCGCACATAGACCGTAACGCGCCCGCTGGTCCGGGAGAGCCGTTGGGTGATCTCCGACTTCATCAGGCGCGCCGGGTCGCCGGGCAGGACATGGTGCTCGAGACCGACTGCCGCGATCGCCTCGGCGTAGCGCTCGTAGGTCGCCAGCCGCACCCGATGGCCGCGCGCGACCAGGCCGGCGCCCAGGCCCAGGTAAGGCGCGACGTCGCCGAGCGTGCCGAGGGTTACGATCGTCACGCGCATGGCGCGATCGTCTCCGGGCTGCATTCGTGCGCGGCCAACGCGCCGTGCAGGCAGTCGGCAAGCCCGGCGAGCCAGGGCTCGCGGATCAGGCCGATGTGGTCGCCCGGCAAGGTGTGGCAGGCCTCGACGCTGGTCCAATGCGACCACCCGAGGTCGGCCTCGGTGCTGCCGCCGGTCGTCTCGCTGTCGCGCGCCCGCAGGACCGTGACCGGCCCGGCCAGGGGCCCTGGGCGCCAGGCCGCGAGCGCCGCCAGGCTGCTGCGGTAAAGCTCGATCAGCGTTTCCACCAGGGCCTCGTCGGCGCCCCGGCTGACCAGCCCGGCCTCGGCGAGCGCGGCCAGGAAGGCATGGCGCCCCTCGGGACCGGCCAGCCGGGCGCGATCCGGCGTCACCGGCCGGTCGAAATAGCGGGCCGCCGCCTCGGCGATCTCGGCCAGCAGTTCCGGCTCCGGCGGCGGGCCGCGCGGCGGCGGCACCTCGGCAGCAGGAGCGGCCAGATCGAGCAGCGCGACGAGGCGGGCCGGGCGGCCTACGGCCTCCAGCCGGCGGGCCGTCTCGTAGGCGAGGGCCGCTCCGAAGGAATGCCCGAGCAGGTGCAGCGGGCCGTCCGGTAGAAGCTCGACCAACCGCGCCGCCATCGCCTCGAGCGTCCCGGCGGCGCTCAGCCCGGCGAGCTGCACACCCAAGACGTTCCGTCCTTCAATCCGGCGAGCCAGCGGCAGGTAGGCCAGGGGATTGCCGCTCGCGCCGGGCAGCACGACCAGGGGTATCCCGGCTCCCTCGGTGAGGGTGACCAAGGGGGAGCCGCCCGGCCCGTCGAGGCGGGTCAGCGCCGCCGCCAGACCGCGCAGCGTCGGGGCCTGCAGCAGCGCGCCGGCGTCCACGGTCAGCCCGAGGCGCCGCTCGACCGCCGCGGCCATCTCGAGGGCGAGCAGGGAATGGCCGCCCAGTTCGAAGAAAGAGCGATCGGCCGGCACCTCGCCGCAACCGAGCAGTTCGCCCCAAATGTCCGCCAGCGCACGCTCCAGCGGTGTCCGCGCCTTCGCGTTCGGGTGGGGCGGGGCAGGCGGCTTCGCGACCACACCTGGGTCGGGCGGGGGCAGGTCGGCATCGGCGACCAAAGTGCGCAGCGCCTCGATCCGCGTCTCGCCGTCGGCGAGGCGCTTCAGCAGGCGGCACAGCAGCACGATCAGCCGCTCGGCGAGATCTTCCGGCAACCGCCGGCGGTCGAAGACCAACTGCAGGCGCAGGCCGGCACCTGGCACGGCGAGCAGAGTTAGGGGATAGCGCGTGCGTGCGCCGCAACTCGCGAGTTCGGCTACCCGCAGGCCACCGTCTTCGCGCGCCTCGCCTGCCGCTCTCAGCTCCTGCGGATAGTTCTCGTAGACCAGCAGGGCTTCGAACAAGACCCGGTCGGGTGTCAGGCCGGCCGCGTGCTGCAACGCGCCCGCGCCCAGGTGCGGATGCGCCAGGATCCGACGATAGCGGGCGAAAAGCCCTCCCAACCAATTGTCGAGGGCTCCTGCTCTCGGCACCTCGACCGGCACCGGCAAGGTGTCGATGAACAGGCCGGCGCTTGCTTCACAGCCGGGCAGCTCTTCCGGCCGGCCGGCGCTGGTCGCCCCGAAGACCAGCCGGTCCCGGCGAAGGAGGCCGGCGAGCAGCAGCGCCCAGGCACCTTGCAGCAGGGTTCCGGGCGTGACCGCCAGGCGCTGCGCCGCCGCCGCCAGCGCGTCGCCGGTGGCACGGTCGAGCCTCGCATGCCGCTCGCCGTAGCGCTCGCCTGTCGGCGCCGGCTCGGCCCCGGCGAAGGCGAGCGGCGGTGCGGCCGGGAGCTCTGCCAGCTCAGCGCGCCAGAAGGCGGCGGTCGCGGTCTGATCGCGCCCGGCCAACCAGGCGACATAGGCGCCATAGGGCAGGGCAGGCGGCAGCGCGGCGGGTCGTCGCTGCCGCCCTGCCTCGTAGAGCGTCATCACCTCGCGCAGCAGCAGCGCCGTCGACCAGCCGTCCAGCAGCAGGTGGTGAAAGGTCCAGACCAGCCGCCAATCATCCGCGCCGGAGCGCCAGAGAGTGAGGCGGAAGGTGCCGGGGCGCCCGAGGTCGAAACCGGCGAGCCGATCCTGCAGCAGCCAAGCCGCGTCAGGTTCGCCGCGGCGTTCGGCCCAATCCAGCCGGGTCTTGCGAAACACGACCTGCAGCGGCTGCGCCAACCCCTCCCAGAAGAAGCCGGTGCGCAGGATCGCATGGCGCTCCGCCGCCTGCCGCCAGGCGCTGCGCAGCAGCGCGGGGTCGAGCTCCCCTTCGAGCCGGATCGTGAGCTGTTCGTGATGCATGCCGCTGCCGGGGTCGGTGAGGCTGTCGAGCAGCATGCCTTGCTGTTGCGGTGAGAGCGGCAGGATCGTCTCGACGTCGCGCGCCGGATGGCGATCCGGCTCTGCCGGGAGCGCGCCAAGAAGCCGGTCGAGCCGCCGTTGGTCGAGGCCGGCGAGCGGCACGTCGAGGGGCAAGAGGCCGCCGTGCGCCGGCAGCCGCGCCCAGGTGAGAATGGCCTCCAGCCTGCGGCCGACCGCCTCGACCAGCGCCGCCGCGGTTTCGGGGCGATGCTGGGCGGGGCTGTAGCGCAGGCCCAGGCGCAGCCGACCGCCGCTGACCTCGGCGATCAGCTCGAAGAGATGCCGCCGCTCGGCGCCGGGGCCGTAGAGCGCGCCGACCGGCCCCTCGGCCGGGACCAGAAGTCCCTCGGCGCTGCCGTCCAAGCGGCCGAAATAGTTGAGCGCGACCTCGGCCCGCTCGCCGGCGTCGCCGACTTCTGCCGCGCACCGTGCGGCGGCCAGCCAGGCCCCCGGCGCGTCGGCTAGCGGCCGCTGGATGCGCCGCGGGTCGAGGCGCGTCAGCCAGCCCACCGTCTGCGTGAGGTCGAGGTCCGGCAGGACGTCGCGGCCGTGGCGCTCGATCTCGACGGTCAGCGCAGCGCCGCCGCTCCAGTCCAGCAGCGCCGCCGACAGCGCGGCCAGCAGCAGCTCGGTCGGCTCGCTGCGCAGCGCCTCGTTGGCCGACCCGAGAAAGGCCTCGGTATCTGCGGGACCGAGCAGGCGCTCGGCGTGCGCGGCCGTCGCTTCCTCGTTCTCGCCGCCGGTCAAGTCGCGCGGCAGCGGTTCGCCCGGCGCGGCTTGCGGTCGCGGCATCGCCGGCACCTGAACGGCGTAGGCGCTCCAGGGCGTCGGCGGCGACTCGCTCGGCAGCGCCCCGGTCTCGAGGAAGCGCTCGAGCTCGTGCAGCATGACGTGCCAGGAGACGGCGTCGACGGCCAGGTGGTGGGCGACCAGCAGCAGCCGCTCGCCGCCCTCGGCCCGGCGGAACAGGGCGGCGCGGAACAGCGGCCCCTCGGCGAGGTCGAGCGAAGCCTGGAGGGCCTCAACCCGCTCGGCCATCTCTGCCTCTTCGCGCGGTCGATGGACCTCGAGCGGCACGGGCGCCGCCGGTGCGATCGTGGCATGCCGCTTTGCGCCCGCTCCGGCAAAGCGCTGTCGCAGCGCCTCGTGACGTGCCACCAGGGCATCGAGCCCTGCCTGCAGACGCTGCGGATCCAAGGGCCTGCGCGCCGAAAGCAACACCGCCTGGTTCCATTGATCGGGCCGTTCCAGCCGCCGGTCGAAGAACCAGCGCTGGATCGGCGTCAAGGGCAAGGGGCCTGCGACCGCCAGGGCCGCCTCCCGGCCGCGCGCCACGCGACCCTGACGCCGGCCGGCCGCGCCCGCCGCAGCCGCCAACCCGGCCACGGTCTGGCGCTCCAGCAGGTCGCGCAGGCCGATCGCCAGCCCGGCCTCGCCGGCCCGCAGCACGACCTGCATGGCCAGGATCGAATCGCCGCCGAGGGCGAAGAAGTTGTCCTCGGCGCCGACCGCCTCGCGTTTCAGCAGGTCGCACCAGATCGCCGCGATCGCCTCCTCCGCCGGTCCCTCCGGCGGCCGCGAGGGCGTGGTCTGCGCTTCCTCGTCCGGCGCCGGCAGCGCCCGCCGGTCGACCTTGCCGCTGCGGTTGAGCGGCAGCCGCTCGAGCAACAGCAGGTGGGCCGGCACCATGTAGGACGGCAGGCGCGTCGCCAGCGTCTCGCGCAGCGCCGAGACGTCCGGGGGCGCCGCTGGGTCCGCGGCGACCAGGTAGCCGACCAGCTGTTTCGCCCCGGACGGTGCGAGCCGCACCACGACCACCGCCTCGGCGACGCCAGGCTGGTCGAGCAGCGCCTGCTCGACCTCGCCCGGCTCGACGCGGAAGCCGCGCAGCTTGACCTGCTGGTCGAGCCGGCCGAGGAACTCCAGGGTGCCGTCGTCGAGCCAGCGCACGCGGTCGCCGGTCCGATAGACCCGGCCGGATCCGGTGAAGCGATCGGTCACGAAGCGCTCGGCGGTCAACTCCGGCCGGCCGAGATAGCCCTGGGCAACCCCGAGGCCGCCGAGCCAGAGCTCGCCCGGTACGCCGACCGGCACCGGCTCCCCGTGTTCGTCGACCACGTAGAGCGCGGTGTTGCCGATCGCCCGGCCGATCGGCACGGACACGCCCAACCGCTCGCCGGGCCGCATCCAGTGCAGCGTGGCGAAGGTCGTGCACTCGGTCGGGCCGTAGCCGTTGCCAAAGCGATGGTCGTGGTGGCCGAGCGCGGCCATGCGGTCGAGGATCGCCTGGGCCGCAGCCGGCTGCACCACGTCGCCGCCGGCGAGCAGATAGCGCACGCCGGCGAGCGTGTCGGGCAGGCTCTCGGCCATGCGGTGGAATAGACCCGCCGTCAGCCAAAGCGCCTCGACGCCGTGCCGCTCGATGCTCTGCTTCAGGGTCGCCGGCTCCAGCGGCCCTGGCGGCGGGATCGCGAGACGCGCGCCGGTCAGCAGGGCGCCCCAGATCTCGAAGGTGCTGACGTCGAAGGCGATCGAGCAGACCTGCAGGAAGCAGGCGGGCGGCGGGCCGTCGTAGTCGATGCCGTCGACCAGGCGCAGGATATTGCGATGCGTAACGCAAACGCCCTTCGGCCCGCCGGTCGAGCCCGAGGTGTAGATGACGTAGGCTAGCGCATCCGGCGCATCCGGCGCGGTCGGCGCCTCGCCCTCGAAGCGGACGGCCCGCTCGATGGCCAGGCAGTGCGGGCCGTCGTCGGCGAGGTCGGGCAGGAGATGCTCGGCGCTCAGCAGCAGGCGCACCCCTGCGTCGCTCAGCAGGGCCCGGCGCCGGGCTGCCGGCAGGTCGGGCTCCAGCGGCAGGTAGGCGGCGCCGGCGCGCAGGATGCCGAGCAGGGCCGCCGGCAGCAGCAGGCAGCGCGGCAGATGCAGGCCGACGACCTCGCCCGGCCGCACGCCGGCCGCGGCCAGAGCCGCCGCCACCCGCTCGCTCGTCGCCTGCAGTTCGGCATAGCTCTGCCGTGCGTCGCCGAATGCGACGGCGACGGCGTCCGGCCGGTTCGCGGTGAGCGCCGCGAAACGGCTGGGCAGGGTGAGCGGCTCCGCCAGCGGCGCCGTCCTGTTGCCTTGGGTCAGCAGCCGCCGGCGCTCCGCGGCATCGAGCATCGGCAGCCTCTCGACCGGCGCGTCGGGCTGCTCGACGGCGGCCGCCGCGAGCCTGACGAAATGGCCGAGCAGTCGCTCGATCCGCGCCGCCTCGAAGAGATCGCTGCAGTACTCGGCCTCCAGGCCGAGGGCGCCGTCGTCGCGAAGCTCGGCGGCCAGGAAGAGGTCGACCCGGCTACCGCCGGTTTCGATCGGCAGCGGCGTCAGCTTCGCGCCGGCCAGCTCCAGGCGCTCGTCGAGTGCGCTCTGCAGGGCGAAGAGCACCTGGCAGAGTGGCGGATAGCGCGGGTCGCGGGAAAGCCGCAGGGCGTCCACCAGGCGCTCGAACGGCACGTCCTGGTGGTCGAAAGCCTGCAGGACCGTCCGGCGCACGCGCCCCAGCAACCTGCGGAAACTGGGTTGGCCCGAGAGGTCGCACCGCAGCGCCAGGCTGTTGACGAAGAGGCCGACCAGACGCTGGCTCTCCGGGGTCTCGCGCCCGGCGACCGGCGTGCCGACGACGAAGTCGCGCTCGCCGCTGTGGCGCGCCACCAGTACCGCGAAGATCGCGAACAGCGCCATGAAGAGCGTCGCGCCTTCGCCCTGCGCCAGCGTGCGCAATCCACCCACCGTCTCTGCCGGCAGGACCGTCCGAATGGCGGCACCCCTGAAGGACTGGACCGGCGGTCGCGGCCGGTCGGCCGGCAGCTCAAGCAGCTCGGGCGCCCCCGCCAGTTGGTCCAGCCAGTAGCCGAGCTGGCGCGCGATCCGCGCCTGGCCTTCGGGGCCGCGCTCGCGCCGGGCCAGGTCGGCGTAGCTCGGCGTCAGTGGGTCCGAGTCCGGCTCCCGGCCGGCCGCCGCCTCGGCGTAGGCCGTGCCGAGCTCGCGCAGCAGCAGGGTGATCGACCAGCCGTCGGCGATCGCGTGGTGCAGCACGACGCCGAAGAGGTGCCTTTCGGGCCCGAGGCGCAGCAGCCGTGCCCGGAACAGCGGCGCGTTGCCGAGGTCGAACGGCGCGTGGGCAAGCGCTGCCAGCCGCGCCCGCGCCGTCGTCTCCGGATCGGCATCGTCGGAAACGTCTTCGACCTCGAAGGGCAGCGGCGGGTCCGCCTCGAGGATCTGGCGCGGCTGGCTGCCGACCAGGCGCAGCGCCGTGCGCAGGCTGGCCTGGCGACGCATCGCCGCGGCGAGCGCCCGCTCCAGGGCGACCGGGTCGAGCGGGCCCTCGATCTCTGCGGCGCCGGGAATCGCGTAGGCCGTGCCGATGCCTTCGATCTGCTCGACGATCCACAGCCGCTGCTGGGCATGGCTCAGCGGTGCCGGGCTGTCCGGCGGCCCTGCGGTCTGCGGCGCTGGCGCCGCTCCCGACTCCTGCTGCGCCCCCAGCAGCGCGAGCAACGCGCCACGCTCGGCCGCAATCCGGCTGCGCAGCTCGACGGTCAGGCCGCCTTTGGGCCCGGAGAACTTCAGCTTGCCCTCCTCCGCGCGCAGGCGGACGCCGCGCTGCCGCAACTCGTCGAGCAGGTCGAGCAGGCTCAAATCTCGCCCTCCTCCTCGCCGGCGGCGGCCGTCTCGTTCTCAGGCTCCCGACCCTGGGCCTGCCAGCGCAGCGCGTCGATCATGCGCGCCTGGTGGGCCACGGTCGGCGCTTCGAGCAGGGCGCGCAGGCTGAGCGGAACGCCCGCCACCTGCTGCAGGCGCGCCAGCATGCGCACGGCCAGCAGACTGTGGCCGCCGAGCGCGAAGAAGTCGTCGTCGACGCCCACCTCGGGCAGGCCGAGTGCCTCGCGCCAGACCTCCGCGATTGCCGCCTCGAGGCCGCTGCGCGGCGCGGCAAAACTCGGTGTGGCCACGGCGGGCGCGACGGCTGCAGCCGGGATCTCCGGCGCGGGCGCGGCGGCCTCCTCGACCCAGCGTGCCAGCCGCGGGCCGAGCGAGCTCGCCGTCACCAGCAGCCGCCCGGTCAGGCCGCTCGCCAACAGCCGCTCGGCCAGTGCCGCACCGGTCTCGGGCGCGAGCCCCTCGGCGGCATCGGGGCCGATCCGCCAGCCGTCCCAATCGACGGCGAGCCAGTGCCGCCCCTCGTCGCGCGCGAGACGCAGTGCCAAGGAATCCATAACCGCGTTGGCGGCGGCATAGGCCGCAAACCCGAGGCCGCCGAGGAGCGTCGAGAGCGATGAGCAGAGCAGCACGGGCACCTCGGGACGATCGCGCAGCGCCTCGGCCAGCGCGCGGGTGCCCGCGAGCTTGGCCCGGAACAGGCGCTCGACCGTCGCGGCATGGGTCTCGGCGAGCGGCGCCTGGGCCGCCTCGCCGGCGATGCCCGCGGCATGCACGACGGCGTCGAGCCGCCCGAAGCGCTTGACAGCCCGCGCGACGAGCGCCGCCAGTGCCTGCGGATCGGCAACGTCGCAACGGGCCGCCAGGACCGTGGCACCCGCCGCGGCCAGGGCCTCGCGCTCGCTCTTGCGTCCGCGCCCGCCGGTGCGGCCGCACAGCACCAGCTTGGCGCCACGCGCAGCGAGCCGCCGGGCGATCGCCAGCCCGACACCGCCGAAGCCGCCGGTGATCAGCACGACGGCGCCCTCCGGCATGCGCTCCTCCGGCAGCGCTGCTGGCTGGTGCTCGGGGTGCCACAGACGGCCGTGGCGCAGCGCGCGCCGGCGCGGGCCGGGCGCGGTCAAGGCTGCCAGACTCTGTCCGGCTTCGGCTGCGTCGGCCGGCAGCGCGTCCAGGTCGAGGGTGCGCAGCTCAAGGTCGGGCCTTTCCTGCGCGGCGACCAGGGCGGCCGTATCGACTGCGGCACCCGCCAGTCCGAGCGGCTCGTCGCCGAGCAGGTCGTGGGCGCCGACGGTGATCAGGCAGAGGCGCCTCGGCCTGGTCTCTGCCAGAAGGGCGGCGAGCCGGGGGACGACTTCCACTGCTCCATCGCCCTCGGGAATGCACATCAGCAGCGTGTCGCACGGCCCGCGCTCGACCGTCTCGGCGCCGGCTCGACGGACCGCTGCCGTCAGAGCCTCGCAGACGGCTTCCAGCCGCCAGCGTTCGCCGGAGAGGCTCGGCGCGGTCGGCAGATCGGCGAGGCGCAGCCAGCCTGGTCGCAGAACCGCGGGCGCCCTGGCGACCGGAGCCTCCGCCGCGGGCTCGAGCCAGTAGCGTTTCCGCTGCATGGGGTGTCCTGGCAGGGCCAGCTTGCGCGGCTCTGCCGGGGCGTGGAGGGCGCGCCAGTCGAGCTCGACACCGGCCAGCCAAAGACCGCCCGCGGCCTCCATCACGCAGCGCTCCGGCTCGCATTCCTCCAAAGCGCCAGGGAGGGTGCGCTGCAGGGCTTTCGCCGTGCCGCTGCCAGGGTGCTGGCGGGCCAGCGACAGCAGGCTGCGCCCGGGACCGACCTCGAGCAGGACCGGATCCTTGCCGTCAAGCAGCGTTTCCAGGGCGTCGGCGAATCTCACCGGCTCGCGCAACTGGCGTGCCCAGTAGTCCGGGTCGAGCGCCTGCTCCTCGGTCAGCCAGTCGCCGGTCAGGTTGGACAGAACCGGCAGTTCGGGCGCACGTCGTTCGACGGCGGCGACGGCCTCGGCGAAGGGCGCCATAACCGCTGCCATCGAGGGCCCGTGGAAGGCGTGGGAGGTGTGCAGCGCCTGGCTGGCGATGCCCTGCTCGGCGAGCCGCGCCGCCAGGGCCGCGACCTCCGGCTCCGGTCCGCCGACCACGGTCTGCGTCGGCGCGTTGACCGCCGCGATCGCCAGCCCGGCGCCGAGCAGCGGCGCCAGCTCTTCGGCCTCGGCCTCGACCGCCAGCATGGTGCCCGCGGGGCGGTCCTGCATCAGCCGGCCGCGCAGCACGACCAGGCGCAAGGCGTCTTCCAGCCGGAAAACGCCGGCGACCGTCGCCGCGGCCAGTTCGCCGAGGCTGTGGCCGAGCAGCGCCGCCGGCCGCAGGCCCCAGGCCTGGAGTTGCCGGGCCAGCGCGACCTCGACGAGGAAGAGCGCCGGTTGCGCCAGCTCGGTGCGGCGCAGCAGCGACGCCTTGCGGCCGTCGCCGCCGGCCGGCTCCAATACCAGTTGGCGCAGGTCGACCGCCAGCGAGTCGGGCAGCGCGACGAGGCAGCGCTCCGCCGTCTCGCGCCAGACCGGCAGTCCCTCGCTCAGTCCCGCACCCATGCCGGGATACTGGCTGCCTTGACCGGGGAAGAGCAGGGCGACCGGGGGCGTCTGCGCCGCCGGAAGGCGGTCTGTACTGGCGACGACGGCCGGGCAGCGCAGCGCCGCAGCGGCATGGCGGGCGTCGGCGGCGACGACGAAGCGCCGCTCCGCGAAATCCCGACGCCCGGCCTGAAGGGTGTAGGCGACGCTGGAGAGGTCGACGTCGGGCCGCGCCTCCAGCCAGTCGGCGAGGCTGTCGCACGCGGCAGCCAGAGCGCTCGGCGATGCCGCCGAGACCGGCAGGAGTTGCCAGCGCCGCGCCGGCGGGCCGGGCCCGCGCTCCGGCGCCTGCTCGATGACCGCATGGGCGTTCGTGCCGCCGATCCCGAAGGAGCTGACGCCGGCGCGCCGCCGGCCCTGGCCGGGCCAGGCGCGCAGCTCGCCGTTGACGAAGAAGGGCGACCGCTCGAGGTCGAGTCGCTCGTTGGGCCGCCGGAAATGGAGGCTTGCGGGCAGCAGGCCGTGCTCGATCGACAAGGACGCCTTGATCAGGCCGGCGACGCCGGCGGCGGCGTCGAGGTGCCCGACGTTGGTCTTGACGGAGCCGAGGGCGACGCTGCCGGGAGGCGGCGTGTGCTGCGGACCGAAGCGGCCGAAGGCGCGGGTCAGGCCGCCGATCTCGATCAGGTCTCCCAGCGGCGTCGCGGTGCCGTGGGCCTCGACGTAGCCGATCTCGGCGGGGCCGACGCCGGCGGCCTGCTGTGCCGCGGCGATGACGCCGGCCTGTCCCTCGACGCCGGGGGCGGTGAAGCCGACGCGCGCATTGCCGTCGTTGTTGATCGCGCTGCCGCGGATCACCGCGTGGATCGGGTCGCCGTCGGCCAGGGCATCGGCGAGCCGCTTCAGGACCACGACGCCGACGCCGCCGGCCGGCACGGTGCCGCCGGCCGCGGCATCGAAGGCCCGGCAGTGCCCGTCGGCCGAGGCGATCCCGCCTTCCTGGTAGAGGTAGCCGGCCCGGCTCGGCACGGGGATCGAGGCGCCGCCGGCCAGGGCCGCCCGGCATTCGCCGTCCGCCAGCGCGCGGCAGGCCAGGTGCACGGCGACCAGCGAGGTCGAGCAGGCCGTCTGGACGCCGACGGCCGGGCCGCTCAGGCCGAGCTTGTAGGCGACGCGGCTGGCCAGATAGTCCTTGTCGTTGGCGGCCAGCGTATGGAAGGCGCCAGCGGGATCGCTGTCTAGGGCTGCCCACCCGCCCTGTCCGGCCAGCCGCGACAAGGCATAGCCGCTGAGCCCGGCGCCGGCGAACACGCCGACCGGCCCGCCCGCGCGGGAGGGGTCGATCCCGGCGCGCTCGAGCGCCTGCCAGGCGCACTCCAGGAACAAGCGGCCCTGCGGGTCCAGCTCGGCGGCCTCGGCCGGGCTGTAGCCGAAGAAGCCGGCGTCGAACAGTTCGATGCTCTCGGGCGCCGCCGCAGCGCGCACGTAGCGCGGATCGGCGCGCAGCGCCTCCGGCACGCCGGCGGCGCGCAGCTCCTCCTCGTCCAGGCGCTCGATCGCCTCCCGGCCCTCGATCAGCAGGCGCCAGAAGGTCTCGACGTCGTCGGCGCCGGGAAAGCGGCAGGCCATGCCGACAATGGCGATACCCTCGGCCGTTTTCGGTGTCGGGCGTGGCGGCGCGACGGACGCCGGCTCCGGAAGGGACGTCTCCGGGCTGAGGTGCGCGGCCAGGCTTTCGACCGTCGGGAAGCGGAACAGATCGACCAGGGTCAGCTCGGGCCAGCGCGTTCTGAGCCTGGCATGCACCTGGACGAGCAGCAGGGAGGTGCCGCCGGCCTCGAAGAAGTTGGCGTCCGGCGCAACGCTCCCGAGTCCCAGAACGGCGCACCAGGCCTCGGCGATCGCGCGCTCGCCCTCGCGCAGCGGCCGCTCCGCCGAGCTCCGTGGTGGGCGCTCGGGCGCCGGCAGACGGTGCCGGTCCAGCTTGCCGCTGGCGTTCAGCGGCAGCGCGTCGAGCAGCACCACCGCGTCGGGCACCATGTAGCCGGGCAGCCGAGCCTCCAGGTGGCGGCGCAGAGCGTCCCTTGGCGCGCTGTCCGGGGCCGCAGGCACCACGTAGGCGACCAGCCGCTGCTTCGCCGGCACGTCGCCCCACAAGGCCGCGACCGCCGAGCGCACCCCCGGATGGTCGCGCAGCGCCGCCTCGATCTCGCCGAGCTCGATGCGCTGGCCGCGCAGCTTGACTTGGAAGTCGAGCCGGCCGAGGAACTCGACAGCGCCGTCCGGCAGACGTCGAGCCCGGTCGCCGGTGCGGTAGAGACGGGCGCCCTCAACGGCCGCGCCGTCGAAGGGATCCGGCACGAAGCGCTCGGCGGTCAGCTCGGGCTGGCCGACATAGCCGAGGCCGACCTGGACGCCGCCGAGGAACAGCTCGCCGGGCACGCCGACCGGCACCGGCTGGCCGTGCGGGTCGAGAATGTGCAGCCGGCAGTTCGGCGCGGCGTAGCCGATCGGCGGCGTACGCCGTCCGCCGGGCGGCAGGCAGTCCCAGGTCGAGACGTCGATGGCCGCCTCGGTCGGGCCGTAGAGGTTGTGCAGCGAGGCCGAGAGGCCGCGCACGAAGAAGCGCCGCTCCAGTTCTGCCGACAGCGCCTCGCCGCTGAGGAAGACGCGCCGGAGGCTGGCGCAGGCGACCGGATCGGCCGCCGGCAGGAAGGCCTCCAGCATCGACGGCACGAAGTGCGCCACGGTGACGCCGTGGCGCGCGATGGCCGTCGCCAGGTAGTCCGGGTCGCGATGGCCGCCGGGCCGGGCGAAGACCAGGCGCGCACCCGCGATCAGCGGCCAGAAAAATTCCCAGACCGAGACGTCGAAGCTGTAGGGCGTCTTCTGCAGCACACGGTCGCGCGGTCCGATCGGGTAGTACTGCTGCATCCAGGCCAGCCGGTTGAGGATGCCGCGCTGGCTGTTGAGCGCCCCCTTGGGCCGGCCGGTCGAGCCCGAGGTAAAGAGCAGATAGGCGGGGTCGTCGGCGCCGACGGCGGGCGGCCCCTCGAGCGGCGCGCCCGCAGAGGCGACGTCGAGCCAGGGCAGGCCCTCGGGCAGTCTTTCGGCCAAGGTCGCCGTGCTGACGACCAGGCTGGGGTCGGCATCTTCCAGGATCTGGCCGAGGCGCGCGGCCGGCTGTTCCGGGTCGAGCGGCAGGAAGGGGGCGCCGGTGCGCAGGATGGCGACCAGCGCCATGACCAGCGAGAGGGAGCGCTCCAGGCAGACGCCGACCGGGCGGCCGGGTTCGGCACCCGCCGCGGCCAGGGCGCCCGCCAGGCGGTTCGCCCGCCCGGCCAGCTCGGCATAACTCAGCCGCTCGTCGCCGGCCACCGCGGCGACCGCGTCCGGTGTGCGTGCGACCTGGGCGTCGACCAGGTCGATCAGGCGCGGCGGCAGGTCGTAGTCGACGCGCGTGTCGTTCCAGTCGGCAAGGCGCTGACGCTCCTCCTCGGTCAGCAGCGAAAGCCGATCGAAGGGGGTGTCGGGCTCGGCGAGGGCAGCTTCGAGCAGGCGGCGGAAGTGCCCTTCCAGCCGCACGACGCTGCCCGAATCGTAGAGGTCGGTTCGATAGACGAAGCCGCCGGCGAGACCGCCGTCGCGCTCGTCGAGATAGAGGGCGAGGTCGAACTGCGCGACGCCGGCGTCGATCTCCAGCGGCCGCAGCGCCAGACCAGGGATCCCCGGCTGTGGCGCGCTGGCCGCCTGGTAGCTGAACAGCACCTGGAACAGGGCGTTGCGGCTCAGGTCGCGCTGCAGGGCCAGGCCTTCGACCAGCTTTTCGAAGGGCAGCTCCTGATGGGCCTGGGCCTCGAGCGCGGTGGCGCGGACCCTGGCGACGAGGTCGCGGAAGCTCGGCGCGCCCGACAGATCGAAGCGCAGCACCAGGGTGTTGACGAAGCAGCCGACCAGGTCCTGCGTCTCCGGGCGCTCGCGGCCCGAGGCCGGCACGCCGACGGCGAAGTCGCTCTGCCCGCTGTAGCGCGCCAGCAGCGCCGCGAAGACCGCCAGCAGCACCTGGAAACGCGTGGCGCCGCTTTCGGCCGCGAGGCGGGCGACGCCGGCCGAGAGCGCCGCATCGAGCCGGAAGTCGTGGCGCGCGCCATCGGCCGTCTGCACCGGCGGGCGCGGCCGGTCGGTGGGCAGCTCCAGCGGCGGCAGGCCGGCCAGGCGCGCGCGCCAGTGCCCGAGCAGCGAGTCGGTGCGGTCGCGGTCGAGGGCCCGCCGCTGCCAAGCCGCATAGTCGCCGTATTGGAGGGCGAGCGGTGGCAGCGGCGAGGGCCGGCCCTCGGCAAAGGCACGGTAGAGCGCCGCCGTTTCGGACAGCAGCAGCTCCAGCGACCAGCCGTCGGCGACGATGTGGTGCAACGTCACCAGCAGCGCGTGGCGGCGGGCCGCGTGGCGCAGCAGCTTCAGGCGGATCGGCGGGCCTTGCGCGAGATCGAAGGGCTGGCGCGCCTCGGCCTGGCCGATGCGCCTTACCTCCTCTTCGCGGGCATAGTCGGGCAGCGGCTCCAGGTCGACGACGGTCAGGGCCAGGCCGCGCGGTACGCCGGTCACCTGCACCGGCACGCCGTCGAGCAGCCGGAAGCGCGTGCGCAGCGCGGTGTGACGCTGCTCCAGCACCTGCAGCACGCGGCGCAGCAGCTCGACGTCGAGCGGCCCCTCGATCTCCAGCGCGCCGAGCAGGGCGTAGGCCGGGCTCTGGCTCTCCAGTTGCTGCAGGAACCAGAGCCGCGTCTGGGCCGGCGACAGCGGGTAAGTCGTCTCGGCCGGCGCCGGCTCGATGGCCTGGGCTGGCGGCACGCCGCCCGAGGGCTCGGCGTCGCGCAACTGCTGCACCCGCTCCGCCATGCCGGCCAGGCCCGGCGCCTCGAACACCGCGGCGACCGGGAGCTCGACCGCGAGACGCTGGCGCAACCGCGCCACCAAACGGCAGGCGAGCAGCGAGTGGCCTCCGAGGTCGAAGAAGCTGTCGGCCCGGCCGACGGCCTGGACGCCGAGCAACTCCCGCCAGACGGCGGCGAGCGTATCCTCCAGCGGCGTGGTCGACCCCGATGGAACGAAGATCGCATCGTCCCGCCCTTCGACAGGATCGGAGGCCGGCACCATGCCTTCTCGTTCGAGCCGCAGCGGCAAGCGGGGATCGGCCAGCCACAGCTCGGCCAGCCGGCGCAGACTCGCTGCCAGCCGGCGCGCCGTCGCCGGCTCGAACACCACGCTGCTGTACTCCAGGCGGCCGTCGAGCCCGCCGTCGGTGCGCCGTGTCAGCTCCAGGGTCAGCTCGACCTTGGCGCCCACCTGCGGCAGGTCGAGCGGCTGGAGCCGGAGCCCGGGCAGCGCGATCGCGGCGAGCGGGTCCTCCTGTAGCGCGAAGAGGCTCTGGAACAGCGGCGAGCGGCCCGTGCCACGGGGCACCTTCAGGGCCTCGACCAGCGTCTCGAAGGGCGTGTCCTGGTGCGCGAAACCGTCCAGGACCGTCGTCCGCACGCGCTCCAGCACGCCATCCAGCGCCGGCGCACCCGCGAGGTCGAGACGCAGCGCCAGGGTATTGGCGAAGAGGCCGATCAGGCGTTCGAGCTCCGGCCGCCCGCGCCCCGCGACCGGTACGCCGAGGCAGAAGTCGTCCTGGCCGGCGGCCTGGCCGAGCGTTGCCGCCCAGACGGCGAGCCAGAGCATGAAGGGGGTGGCGCCCCGCTGCCGGGCGACGGCCTCCAGGCCGCCGACCAGCTCGGCCGGCAGGACGAAGTCGTGGCGCGCGCCGTCGGGCGGCAGCAGCGCCGGCGCCGGACGGTCGAGCGGCAGGACGAGCGGCGGCACATCGCGCAACCTACCGGTCCAGAAGGCGAGGGAGTCCGCGGTCGCGGCGTCGTTGCGGCTGTCCTCCAGCCAAACGGCATAGTCGGCGTACTGGATCGCCGGCTCCGGAAGGTCCGCCAGCGGTTCGCCGCAGGCGCGCCGGTAGAGATGCGCCAACTCCTCGACGAGGATCGCCAGGGACTGCCCGTCGCAGACCGCGTGGTGCAGGGCGATGCCGAGCAGGTGCCGCTCCGGCGCCAGGCGCAGCAGCAGGACCCGCATCAGCGGCGCGCGCGCCAGGTCGAAGGGCTGCGCCAGAACCTCGGCAAGACGCCGGCGCGCGGCCGTCTCGCGCGCAGCGGCCGGCTGCTCCTCGAAGGACTCGAAGGCCGGGGTGAACTCCAGCCCGGGCTCAATGGCCTGCAGCGGCTCGCCGTCGACCGCGACAAGCGCCGTCCGCAGACTCTCGTGGCGGGTCACCAGGGCGCGGAAGGCGGCGGCCAGTGCCTCCCGCTCGAGCGCGCCGGTGACCTGCAGCGCCTGGATCAGGCTGTAGGCCGGGTTCGGGCCCTGGAGCTGGTCGAGGAACCAGAGCCGCCGCTGCGCCGGCGAAGCCGGGAAGATGTAGACCTGCTCCGTCACGTCCTCGTCCCTCACGTCCCCCTCCCGTCGTCCGCCTTGGCGTCCAGCCCGAGGGCCGCGCGGTCGAGGCGCCGGCGCGCGCGGTCCGCCCGTCGGATCGTCGGCGCCGACCGGGCCGCCGTGGCCCCGACCCCGGCCTCGATCGCCGCAGCGACCGCGGCCAGGGTCGGACGCTCAAGGAACGCCTTGATCGTCAACTCGATCGAGAAGCGCTCGCGCAGGATGCCGACCAGCCGAGCTGCCATCAGCGAGTGGCCACCGAGTCGGAAGAAATCGTCATGGATGCCGATCTCGACCGGCCCGAGCAGGGTGCGCCAGACCTCCAGTAGCTCGCGCTGGAGCGCCGTCTCGGGCACGCTTGGACGGGACGCCTCGACGGCGGCGGCGCCCGTCGCGCCCTGAGGCTGCGGCAGCGCCTTGCGGTCGATCTTGCCGTGGGCGCTGAGCGGCAGCGCCGGCAGGCCGACGTAGAGATCGGGCACCATGTGCGGCGGCAAGCGTCTGGCCAGGAAGGCGCGCAGCTCGCCGGCCAACGCTGCCGGCAGCGCCGTCCCCGCCTGCGGGGTCGCGTTGGGGGTTGCGGACGACAGCGCTTCCGCGCGCGACGCTGGCACGGGCGGCAGCGGGTCGTCGGGACGCCGCGCATAGAGGCAGTGGATCGCCGTGCCGTCGAGCCAAGGCTCCTGCTCGGCCGTCACCGCGAAGCCTTGCGCCTCGAGATGCGCGCGCACCCGGGCGAGGCGGCCGTCGATGTCGTGGACCTCGACGACGACCTGGCGGATCTTCGGCCAGTCGGCCTCGTCGATGCCTTGCAGCACCGCCCATTCCGCCTTCTCGACGTCGATCTTCAGCAGGTCGACGCGGTCCAGCCCGAGCGACTTCAGCATGCCGGAGAGCCGGCGCTGCGGCACCTGCAGGACCTCGGCCGCCAGGCGATCGGCCAGCAGTTCGTCGAGCAGTGCCGGGTCGACGTCGCTGTCCGCCTCGCCCTGGTTCAGGAAGGCGCGCACGACTGCGGCCTCCTCGCCGGGCTCGGCCCCCGTGCCGGACAGGATCGAGACGTGCGGGTACCAGGTGAAGGCGATCTCGCCCTCGCTTACGCCGAGCGCCAGGGCGTGCGGTGTGATCCGACCGCCGGCGCAGGCGGCATTCGACGCCAGCCGTGCATGGACCGTCGGCACGGGTTCGAAGGCGTGGACCCGCGCGTTCGGCAGGCTGGCGCAGACCGACAGGGCGAAGACGCCGATGTTGGCGCCGACGTCGAGCACCACGGCGTCCTCCGGAAGGCCGATGCCGTGGCGGAAGTAGGTCCGCTCCACGAAGTGTTCGCGGACCATGAACTCGGTCTCGGCCCGGTTGAGGGTCGCGATGCGCGGCCCGCCGGGCAACGCGAAACCCTCCGCTGCGGGGCCCTCCGTCGGCACGATCCAGGCGGCGAGCCGACGGGTGATCGGATCGTCCCCGACCAGACCGGCGGCGGCGTCGCGCACCGTCGGGTGGGTGCGCAGCGCGGCCTCGATCTCGCCCAGCTCGATGCGCTGGCCGCGCAGCTTCACCTGCCCGTCGCGCCGGCCGAGGTAGACGATCGCGCCGTCGGCGCGCCAGCGACCGAGGTCGCCCGTGCGGTAGAGCCGCTCGCCCGGCGCGAAGGGGTCGGCGACGAAGGCCGTCTCGGTCAGCTCCGGGCGCTTCAGGTAGCCGCGCGCGAGCTGCACGCCGCCCAGGTAAATCTCGCCGGTGGCGCCGACCGGACACAGCTCTTGACGCTCGTCCAGGATGCGCACCAGCGTGTTGGCGATCGGCCGGCCGATCGGCACGCTGGGCGCATCGGGCGGTTGCGTGCAGGGCCAGTGGGTGACGTCGATGGCGGCCTCGGTCGGGCCGTAGAGGTTGTGCAGCTCGGCCGCCAGCCCCAGGCCCTGGAAGCGCGCCACCAGGTCGCGCGGCAGCGCCTCGCCGCTGCATACCACCCGCTCGAGGCTGGCGCAGGCGGCGGCTTCCGGCTCGTCGAGGAAGACCGCGAGCATCGAGGGCACGAAGTGGCAGTGCGTCACCCCCTCGCGGCGGATCAGACGGGCCAGGGCGCGCGGGTCGCGGTGCGCGTCGGGCTCGGCGATCGCCAGGCGTGCGCCGACGGTCAGCGGCCAGAACAGCTCCCAGACCGAGACGTCGAAGGTGTAGGGCGTCTTCTGCAACACGGTCTTTCCGGGACCGATGGGAAACGCCTGTTGCATCCACAGCAGGCGGTTGCGCAGGCCACGGTGCAGCGAAACCACGCCCTTCGGCCGGCCGGTGGAGCCGGAGGTGAACAGCAGGTAGGCCGGCTGGTCGGCCTCGGCGCGCGGCAGGGTCGGGGCCTCGGCGGCTTCGGGCGCCGGCGCCGCCGCATCGATCGGTCCCACCTGGAGCAGCGGCCGGCCTTCGCCGAGCGCCGCGCGCAGCGCCGGCGCGCTCTCCAGCCCGGCGCGGGTGAGCGCGACCACGGGCTCGGCCTCGGCTAGGGCGCCGGCCAGTCGCGCCGGCGCCTCGTCGAGCGCAATCGGCAGGTAGGCGGCTCCGGTACGCATCACCGCAAGCAGACCGACCAGCATCTCGAAGGAGCGGTCGAACAGGCAGGCGACGGTCGTCTCCGGTCCGACGCCGAGCTCGGCGAGGCGCGTCGCCAGGGCGCCGCTTTCGGCGAGCAGGCGGCCGTAGCTCAGGGTCTGCCCGGCGAAGCCGAGCGCCGGCGCTTCGGGGGTGCGCGCCGCCTGGGCCTCGATCATCTCGTGGACCGGACCGAGCTCGCCCGGCCAATCTTTGGCCGTGTCGTTCCAGACCTCGAGCAGCAGTCGCCGCTCGGCAGGGCCGACCGGCGTCAGCTCGGCGAGCGGCGCGTCGGGCCGCTCGACGACGGCAGCGGTCCAGACCTGCAACTGCTCGGCGAGGCGCTCGATCGCGGCCGGGCTGAACAGGCCGGCGTCGTAGTCGAAGTCGACCAGCAGCTCGCCGCCGAGGTCCAGGGCATTGATCGACAGCGGGAACTTCGGCGCCTGCAGGGATGTCGGCAGCAGCCGTGCCGTCGCACCCGGCAGGGCCACATCGAGGCTCGGCCGGTCGAGGTTGAAGGTAACCTCCAGCAGCGGCGGGCGCTCGGCGCTCCAGGCCAGGCCGAGCAGACGCAGCAACTCGGCGTAGGGATAGTCCTGATGGTCGAGGGCGTCGACCAGCGCCATCCGGCTCCGCAGCAGGTGGTCCCGGAAGGATCCGCTCGGTTGCAAACGGCTCGGCACCGCGATCAGATGGGTGGCGTAGCCGACCGCCTGGCTCAAGTCGGCCTCGTGGCCGCGGCCGAGCACCGGGCAGCCGACTAGCAGCGCCTCGCGGCCGGTCAGGCGGTGCAGGAACGAGGTCACCACCGCCAGCAGCGTTGCGAAGGGCGTCGCACCCGCCGAGCGGCCCAGCGTCTCCAGACGGCGCCTCAGGCCAGCGTCTAGGGTGAAGCGGTGGCGCCCGCCAGGCCGCTCTACCCCTGCGTCTGGCCGGCGGTCGGCGGGCAGCTCGAGCGGCTCGGGCAGGGGCGACAGGGTCTCGCGCCACCAGCGCTCCAGTTCGGTGCGTCGCTCGCCTTCCAGACTCTCCTGCTGGAAGCGCACCAGGTCGCTGAGCTGGCACCTCGGCTCGGGGGGCGGGGGTTCGCCCGCGACCTCGGCCCGGTAGCAGGCGCCCAGGTCGGCCAGCAGCAAGCCCATCGACCAGCCGTCGACGAGGATGTGGTGCGCCGCCAGCGCCAGAACCTGGCGGTCCGGTGTCTCTGCGAGCAGGCCGACGCGCAGCAGCGGCGGCTCTGCCAGGTCGAAGGGCCGTGCCAGGAAATCGGCAAGCCAGGTCTCGCGGTCGACCCCCTCGGCCTGCTCCAGGGAGACCGGCACGGATTCCAGGATCTGCTGGGTGCGGCCGTCGGCGTCGATTGCGGTCCGCAGCGCCTCATGCCGCGCGACGAGACGGCGCAGGGCCGCCTTCAATGCATCCGGCTGCAGCCGCCCCTCGATCTCGACCGCCAGCGACTCCGTGTAGGCCAGTGAGCCTTGGGCGCCGATCTGGGCGAGCAGCCAAAGCTGCTGCTGCGCGGCGGTCAGCGGCAGAACCTTGGGCCCCATCTCCCGTCGGCGCGAGCTCTCGGCGACGGCCTTCGGCGCCGGCGCGCGCACCGGCGCCGCCGCCCTTTCCAGGTAACCGCCCTCCCGCAGTTCCTCGACGCTGTCGCGCACCGCCTGGGCGACCAGGACCATCTCGGCCTCGCCGTGGGCGTCCGAGACGAAGCAGTTCCGCCCCTCCCAGACGAACACGCCCTTTTCCAGCAGGTGGTAGAACAGCAGGTCCAGGTTGCCGCGATGGGCGAAGCGGAACAGCGAGCCGCAAGCGACGATCTCCAGCGGCACCTCGCGCGCGGCCAGCCAGCCGTTGAGGTCGCGCGCGAAGCGGCTCGTCAGGGCATTGATCTTCTCTTGCAGGGCCGGGCCGCGGCGCTTCATCTCGGTGAGCGCCGCGCGCGTGGACGCCATCGCCAGCGGATTGGCGTTGAAGGTGCCGGCGAAGAAGGTCGTCTCCGCCTCGGGATAGGATGCGTCGCCGTAGTGCCAGAGGCCGCCGTCGATACCGTCCAGCAGGCCGCCGCGCCCGGCCACGGCTGCGACCTCGATGCCGCCGCCCATCGCCTTGCCGTAGGTCGCCAAGTCGGCCTCGACGCCGAACCAGGCCTGGGCGCCGCCGGGATGCAGGCGGAAGCCGGTGATCATCTCGTCGAAGATCAGCAGCAGTCCGAGCTCGCGCGTCACCTCGCGCAGCCGCTTCAGGTACGCGCCCGGCTGCAGCCCGAGCGCCCGGCTCTGCACCGGCTCGACCAGCACGGCCGCCAGGCGGTCGGCGTGCCGGCGCAGGGCCTCCAGGCCGTCGGGGTCGCCGTAGTCGAGCAACAGCACGTCGGAAACCATGGCGGCCGGGACGCCCGGCGCGACCGGCTCGGCGTCGAAGCCCGTCGCCGCCCCCCGGCTGCCGCCGACCGCCAGCAGGCCGTCGGTGTGGCCATGGTAGGAGTTGCGGAACAGGGCGATGCCGTCGCGCCCCTTGGCGAGCCGCGCGAGCCGCACCGCCGTCATCACCGCCTCGCTGCCCGACTGGCAGAAGACGACCCGGTCCATCCCGGTCAGCTCGCAGACCAGCTCGGCCGCCGCGGCGGCGTCGCGGGCGCGCGGTGCCATCGCCAGTCCGCGCCCGATCGCCTCCTCCATCGCCTCGACCAGGAAGGGTGCGCGGTGGCCGAAGAGGTTGACGCCGAAGTCCATCGAGACGTCGACGTAGGCGTTGCCATCGACGTCCCACAGGCGCGCGCCCTCGGCCCGCGCGCCGACGACCGGATAGAGCATCTCCTTGATCGAGGGGCGGAAGCCGGCCGATGCGCGGCTGTCGGCGAGCCGCGGCCGTGCCGCCTCGGCGAGCCGCTTGCTGGTCGCCGTGCGTGCCGTGTAGCGGGCGATCAGCGCCTCCAGGTGGGCACGCCGTCGCGGATCCTCCGAGCTTGCCGATTCATGCGCGGTCGACGTGCGTGTGCGCGGTGGCCGGTAGGGGCCATGGTCCCGGCCCGTTGTCGTGCGCACCCCAGGCCCGGCCTGTGTGTCTGTCGCCGGCTCGGAGGGTGTAGCGGGGGTGGGCAGTCCCCGCGCGTGCAGCGCGGCGAGTTGCCGGTGGATCACGTCCTGGACGAGGTCGAGCTGCCGGGCGAAGAGATCGGCCAACTCGGTCGGCGCAGCGGGGGGCGCCTCCGGCATCGCGGCGGGCGCGGCTGGAGTCGCGTTCGCCTCCGTCATAGGCGTCGGCGGAGTGGGCGCGGCCGGGGTTGGCGCGGGCGCCGACCTGGCCACATAGTCGGCGAGCGCCCGCACGCTGGTCAGCTCCTCGAAGAACTGCTTGGCCGAGAGCGTCAAGCCGTAGTGGGCTCGGACGAGCTGGCCGACCTCGACCAGACCGATCGAATCGGCGCCGAGCTCCAGCAATTGCGCGTCCGGATCGATGTCGGCCGGGTCGCTGCCCAGAGCCTCGGCCACCAGCCCGACCATCGCTGCCAGGACGTCCGGTGCCGGAGCGTCGGCCGCCGGCCCGAGGTGCGTCGGGCGGTCGACCGCGTGTCCGTTCGTGTTTTCGCGGGGCGCTTCGGTCATCGTGGGCTCCTCGACCCAGTGGTGACGGCGCTCGAAGGGGTAGCCGGGCTGCCACAGGTGCCGCCGGCCGTAGGGCTGCTCCAGGCTCTGCCAGTCGATGTGCACGCCGTCGAGCCAAAGGGCCGTCAGGCTGTCGAGGCAGGTCTGCCAATCGGCGCGCTCCGCACTGAGCGAGGCCAGGAAGCGGGCCTCCGGCAGGCTGGCCGGTCCGAGTGCCGAGAGCACCGGCCGCGGACCGATCTCCAGGAAGCGCTCGACGCCCAGCCCGGCGATCGCCTGCAGGCCTTCGGCGAAGCGCACCGGCTCGCGGGCGTGGCGCGCCCAGTCCTCGGTGGGCGGTAGCGTGCCGGGCGCCAGGCAGCGGCCATCGAGGTTGCGCACCAGCGGCAGGCATGCCGGCCTCCATTCGACCGACGCCGCCAGGTTGTCCAGCTCCTCCAGCGCCGGCTCCATCATCGGCGAGTGGAAGGCATGGGAGACCGCGAGGCGCTGGCAGCGCACGCCCTGTCCTGTCAGCCGCTCGGCGACCACGGCTATGGCCGGTTCTTCGCCGGCGAGAACCGTCGCCCGCGGGCCGTTGATGGCGGCGAGCGAAACCCTGTTCTCTAGCCCGTTCAGCGCCGCGGCAGCCGTTTCGGCGTTGGCCGTGACGGCCAGCATCGCGCCCTCCGGCAGGGCGTCCATGAGGCGGCCGCGCACGGCGAGCAGTGGCAGCAGCTCCTCGATCTCGATCATGCCGGCGACGGCGGCGGCGACGTACTCGCCGAGGCTGTGGCCGAGCACGGCGGCCGGCTCGACGCCCCAGCCGCACCAGAGCCGTGCCAGGGACCATTCGAGCGCGGCCAGCGCCGGCTGGGCGTAGCGGGTGCGGGACAGCCGCGCGGTCGCGCTGCCGTAGAGCAGGTCGAGCAGCGGCACGTCGAGGTGCGGCGCGAGGATCGCAGCGCAGCGCTCCAGCTCGGCGGCGAAGGGCGGCGAGCTTTCGTAGAGGCTCCGTCCCATATCGGGGCCGACGGCGCCTTGGCCGGTAAAGAGGAAGGCGACCGGCAGGAACGCGGCGCCGCTCGTGCGTGCGAAGGCGACGCCGGCCGGCGTCTCGCTGCGCGCAACGGCGGCCAGGCGCGCCCGCAGCGCGGCGGGCTGCTCGACGACGGTGGCGAGGCGAACGGCATGTCGGGCGCGGCCCGCGTTGTTGGTGAAGCAGCGGTCGCCGAGCGCCTCCTCGTCGCGAACGGCTTCGGCACAGGCGCCGGCGAGCGCCCGCAGCGCCTCCGGCGAGCGCGCCGAGAGCACGAAGGGATGGTGGCTGCGCTCGACCGGCGCAGGCAGGTTTGCCGATTCGGGCGCCTGCTCCAGCAGCACATGCGCGTTGGTGCCCATCAGCGAGAAGGCGCTGACGCCGGCCCGTCGCGGCCGTTGGCCGGCCGGCCAGGGCTCGGTGGCGGTCGGCACCCGCAGCGGCAACTCGGCCCAAGGCACATGCGGATTTGGCGTTTCCAGATGCAGGTGCGCCGGCACCGCGCCATGGTCGAGCGCCAGCACGCTCTTGACGACGCCCGCGAGGCCGGCGGCGGCCTCCAGGTGGCCGAGATTGGTCTTCACCGAGCCGACCAGCAGCGGCCGCTCGGCCGGGCGCCCGGCGAAGACCGCGCCGAGGGCCTTCAGCTCGATCGGGTCGCCGAGCACCGTGCCGGTGCCGTGGGCTTCCAGGTAGTCGATCTCGTCGGGGGAGAGACCGGCGTCGGCGAGCGCCGCGCGGATCACCGCTTCCTGCGCCTTGCCGTTCGGCACGGTCAGGCCGCCGCTGGCGCCGTCCTGGTTGATGGCGCTGCCGCGGATCACGGCGTGGATCCGCTCGCCGGCGGCCAGGGCGTCGGACAGGCGGCGCAGCACCAGCACGGCACAGCCCTCGCCGCGGCCGAAGCCGTCGGCGGCGGCGTCGAAGGTCTTGGACTGGCCGTCGGGCGAAAGCGCCCCGGTGATGTCGTTGTAGAGGAAGCCGCCGGGCGAGAGCATCAGGTGCACGCCGCCGACCAGCGCCCGCTCGCTCTCCCCGCTGCGCAGCGACCGGCAGGCCTGGTGCAGCGCGACCAGCGAGGCCGAGCACGCGGTGTCGATCGCCAGGCTGGGGCCCTCTAGGCCGAGCAGGTAGGACAGACGCCCGGCGGCGAAGCAGGCCGTGTTGCCGCTGCCGAAGTAGGCATCGACCAACTCGGCCCGGCCGCGCGCGATTTGGCGGTCGGCGTAGTCGTGCGAGGTGATGCCGACGAAGACGCCGGTGCGGGTGCCCTTCAGCGAGTCGGGCGAGAGGCCGGAGCGCTCCAGCGCCTCCCAGGCGACCTCGAGCAGGAGGCGTTGCTGCGGGTCGAGGGCGTCGGCCTCGCGGCCGGAAAGATGGAAGAAGCCGGCATCGAAACCCGCCACGTCGTCGAGGAAGGCGCCCCTGGCGGCGCGGCTGCGGCCCGGCCCCGCCGACCCGTGGAACCGCGCGACGTCCCAGCGCTCGGTCGGAATCGGCCCCACAGCGTCGCGGCCCGAGTCCAGCAGCTCCCAGAAGGTCTCCGGCGTGACGCCGCCAGGGAAGCGGCAGGACAGGCCGACGATGGCGATGGGCTCATGGACCTCTGGCCCCGGCGAAAGTGGCGCTGCCTTCGTCTCGGAGACGCGCGCGCGCGCGGGCGCAACCGGCTTCGGGGAGGCGGCAGGTCTGTCCTCCAAGCCCTTCAGCAAGCTTGCCGCGAGGGCGGACGGGGTCGGGTTCTCCAGGGCCAGGGTCGCAGGCAAAGTCAGGCCCGTGGCGCGCTCCAGGCGGTCGCGGAGTTCCAGCCCGGAGAGCGAGTCCAGCCCCAACTCCTGCAGGCCCCGGTCCGGCTCGGGCAGACGGTCTGCCGGCAGGCCGAGTACGGCCGCGACCTGCTCGCGCACGAAGGCGAGCGCGATCGCCGGGCGTTCGGCCGGGAAAGCGGATTGCAGCCGCTCGCGCAGCCGCGGCGCCTCGGCCGCCGGTCGCGGTATCGGGCTTGGCCTGCGAGCCTTGGCGATCCAGGCGGGCGCGTCACGGTAGGCGACGACCTGGGCAAGCTTGTCCCACTCGGCATCCAGCAGCAGCGGGCAGGCCTCGGCGCCGCCGCCGAAGGCACCGAGGGCCGCCAGCAGCCGCGCCGGCGCCAAGCCACCGACCCCCGCGCTCGCCCAGCGGCGCGCCTCGGCACGCTCGGCCATGCCGAGGCCGTCGACCGGACCGCAGGCCAGGGTCAGCACCGGCCGCCCGGCGGCCCGCGCCCGGGTCGCCAAGGCCTCCAGCGCCGCATTCGCGGCGGCGTAGTTGCCGGCCTTGGGCAGCCCAAGGGTCGCCGCGACCGAGGAGAAGAACAGCAGGAAATCGAGCGGCACGCCCTCGGTGGCGCGCAGCAGAGCCTCGCTGCCGCTAAGCTTGGCGGCGAGCAGCGCCGTGCAGGCCGCCCAGGACAGCTCGGCCAGCGGCGCGTTCTCGAAGGTGCCGGCGGCATGGATGACGCCCTTGAGCGGCGGTTCCGCCGCCGCCAGCCGGCCGACCAGTGCCTCGACATCGGCGGGTTCGCCGAGATCGCTGCGCACCGCCTCGACTGCGACGCCCCTGTCCCTGAGCGGCGCGAGCGTGCTCTCTGGCGCCGGACTGCGGCTGGCCAGCACCAGGTGTCGGGCGCCGCGGTCCGCGAGCCACCGGGCCAGGACGCCGCCGAGCGCCCCGCTGCCGCCGTAGATCAGGTAGCAGCCCTTGGGCGAGACGGCGAGCGCGCCGTTCGGATCGGGCTCCAGACGTTCCAGACGCAGGGCGAAGGTCCGGCCGCCGCGCACCGCGAGCTGCGGTTCGCCCTGCCGGGCGAGCAGGCGCGGCAGGTCGGATGACTGCGTTTCGTCGAGATCGATCAGCCCCCCGGCGCAGTCCGGTCGCTCGATCGCGAAGGTGCGCGCGAGCCCCCAGGCCGCGGCCTGCCAGGGGTCCAGGTCGGCCTCGTCGCCGCCGACGGCCTGGGCACCGCTGGTGACGATCCAGGCCGGCACCGCCTTGCCCGAAGCCGCCAGTCCGCGCAGCGCTGCGAGCGTCCGGCGCAGGCCCGTCTCGCCGCCGTCGAGGGGCGCGAGGCAGAGCAGGCCGTCGACGTCGTCGGCGTCCAGCGCCTCGGCCACCGCCCGCTCGGCCTCCTCCGGATCGGCGGCCGCCTGGAGCAGGCGCGCGTCGAGGCTGCCGCTGAAGGCCGCCGCGCGACCGGCCTGGTCGTCGAGCAGCAGCCAGCGCCCCGCCGGCCTCTGGTCGACCGGACGGCGCGCGACCAGCACGCTCTGTCCGCCGGCCGCGTCGCAGGGCACGGTGCCCTCGACCTCGAAGCCCGCCTCGGCCAGCGCTTTCGCCCAGGCGTCGGCGCCGAGCAGCGGGTAGTCCGGCCGCCGCTCGGTGTCGGCGAAGCGCCACCAGCCCTCGGTCAGGCCGAACACGAGGTCGAGCCAGCGCCGCGGCGCGGTCTGCTCGAGCAGCAACAGGCGGCCGCCGGGCGACAGCAGCCGCCGGACGTTGGCCAGGGTCTCGCCGAGGTCGCGGGTCGCGTGCAGCACGTTCGCCGCGACCACCAGGTCGCTCGCGCCGGGTGCCAGCCCCTGCGCCGTCGGGTCGCGCTCGATGTCGAGGCTGGCCGTCTGCAGCCAGGGTAGATCCGTGTAGCGCGCCGCCGCTTGGGCGAGCAGCGGCGGCGTCACGTCGGTGAAGAGGTAGGAGGCATGGCCGTCCGGCAGCCAGCCGAGCAGGTGCTCGGTCGTGCCGCCGGTGCCGGCGCCGACTTCCAGCACGCGCAAGCTGCGGCCTTCGGGCAAGGTCTCGGCGAGAAGACCTACTGTTTCGCCGGCCAGGGCGTTGGCGGCGCGCATCGCCGCCGAATCGCGATAGAGGGCCGCAAGCCGCGCGCCGCTGCCCTCGGGGAAGAGGATCTCCAATGGATCGCGGGCGCCGGTCAGCACCTCTGGCAGGACGCCGCCGCACTCGGCGACCAGGGCAATGCCGGCACGATGCCTGGGAAAGCGCGCCTGCAGGTCCGCCGCCAAGCCTTCCGGATCGTCTGTGGCGTGCGGGTCCTCGGCCATGACGTGCAGCCGGGCGAACAGGCGGCGATGGGCCTCGACGGGCGTCGCCCGTTCGAGGGCCGCGACCGCCTGGCGTGCGAAGCCGGCGCAGACCCGATCCAGCTCTGCCTCGAGGGCCGCGGTCTCCGCTTCCCGCTCGGGATCGCGCAGGCCGTCGGCGGCGCCCGAGAGCCGCGCGGCGAGGTCCGGCGCCTCGATCGGGTCGACGGGTTCCCAGGTCCGGCGGTAGGCCGGGGCAGGCACCGCCGGCACGGCCGGCTTCGACGCCGCTGGCGCCTCGGCGAACCAGTGACGGCGGTGCTGCCAGGGGTACGCGGGCAGTGCTACGAGGCGGCTGTCGTCGGGATAGAGACCGGCACAGTCGATGCGCCGGCCGGCGACGAACCCCGCCGCGATCTCTGCGAGCGGGCACTCGGCCGTCAACGTCCCGCGCTCTGGGCGCGACGGCCGCCGGCCGGCGACCAGGCCCTCTGCCGTCTCGCCCGTGGCGTAGACGCGCAGCAGCCTGGCCGCATGCCGGGCATCCGTGGCGACCAGGGCCAGCCGTTCGTCGAGATGGCTCCGGCGCGTCGCGGCGGTCCAGCACAGGTCGGTGAAGGCGCGTGCCCCGTCGCCGGTCACCTCGTCCCCGATCGCCTCCAGGCGCGCGGCGACTTGCGCGGCGCGCGTGGCCAGCGCCGCCGGCTCGGCCGCCGAGAGGACCAGCAGGCGCTCGGCCGGCGCCAGCGGCGGGCGGTGGTCCGGGTCGGCCGTTGGCGGGCCCAGCAGGACATGCGCGTTGGCTCCACCGAAACCGAAGCTGCTGACCCCAGCCAGCCGCGCCTGCTCGGGCCAGGGCGCCGGCTCGGCGAGCACGTGCAAGCCGAGCTCCTGGAAGGGGATGTCCGGGTTGGGCGCCTCGAAGTTGAGGCTTGCGGGCAGCCGGCGGTGGCCGAGCGCCAGGACAGTCTTGATGACGCCGGCGATGCCGGCCGCGGCCTCCAGGTGGCCGATGTTGGTTTTGACCGAGCCGACGGCGAGCGCGGCCCCCTCCCCGCGGTGCTCCAGCGCCTCGGCCAGGGCCAGGGCCTCGATCGGGTCGCCGAGGCGCGTGCCGGTGCCGTGGGCCTCGACGTAGCCGAGAGAGGAGGGGCTTTCGCCGGCTGCGGCCAAGGCCGCCCGCAGCACGGCGACCTGCGCCGGGCCGTTGGGTGCGGTCAGGCCGTTGCTGCGGCCGTCCTGGTTGACCGCGGAGCCGCGGACGAGCGCGAGCACGGGATCGCCGGCGGCGCGCGCCGCCGCGAGCGGTTTGAGCACGATCACGCCGCAGCCCTCGCCGCGGACGTAGCCGTCGGCGCGCGCGTCGAAGGTCTTGCAGTGGCCGTCGGGCGCCAGCATCCGGGCCGCCGAGAAGGCGGCCATCAGCTCCGGTGCCAGCAGCAGGTTGACGCCGCCCACGATGGCGCGCTCGCACTCGCCGGCGAGCAGGCTCTGGCGGGCCAGATGCAGGGCCACCAGCGAGGAGGAGCAGGCGGTGTCGACCGCGACCGAAGGGCCGCGCAGGTCGAGGGCGTAGGACAGGCGGTTGGCGGCGATCGACAGCGCGTTGCCGGTGCCTGCGTAGAGGCCGGCCTGCGCCGCGTCAGGCGGCTGGATGCGGCTGTAGTCGAACGTCGAGATGCCGACGAAGACGCCGGTAGGCGAGCCGGCCAGGCCTTCGCGCGTTTCGCCCGCCGACTCCAGGGCCTCCCAGGCGACCTCGAGCAGCAGGCGCTGCTGAGGGTCCATGGCGTCGGCCTCGCGCGGGGCGATGCCGAAGAAGCCGGCGTCGAACAGCTCGACGCCCTTGATCAGTCCGGCCCAGCGGGGCGCTTCGGCCTGCCCGCCGTCGACCGCGGCGAGCGCCGGGCGCACGGCGGCGACCTCGACGATGGCCTCGCGCCCCTCGTCGAGCAGTCGCCAGAAAGCCTCGGGCCCGGGCGCGCCGGGGAATCGGCAGCCCAGGCCGACGATCGCCAAGTCGCGCGACCTACTCACTATCGCCCCGTCCCCCGCGGCTGCTGCTGCCGGCGAGTTTAGTCCCGCGCCACCTTACGGTCTGCTTGAGAATGCATGAACTTTCGTTCATCCGCCGACCCCGAGCCAGCAGCGCACGGCGTCGGCGAAACGCCCGAAAAGCGAGTCCTCCGGCAGGTCGGCCTCAACCAGGCTGAGGCCTTCGCGCGCCGCCGCGCGCGCAAGCGCCGACGCCAGCGCCTCGGCGTCGCCGGCGCGCTCGTAGGCGAGCCCGAAGCCGGCGGCGATCGGTGCGAAGTCGATGGTGGTCCGGCGCCTCAAGCAGTCGCGAAGACCGGCGTCCTCCGGCCAGATCGAAAGGTCGAAGATGCCCGGCCCCTTGTTGTTGAACAGGCAGATACAGCCGTCGAGGCGACGCTCGGGCAACGGCTCCAGCGAGGCCAGGTCGTGCAGCATCGCCTGGTCCCCGACGATCGCGAGGCCCCGCCCGCCGTGGCCCGCCAGCGCGCCCAAGAAGGTCGAGAGCGTGCCGTCGATGCCGTTGACCCCGCGGTTGCAGAGGATCGGGTGTGAATCGGCGCTCGGTCCGCAAAAGAGGTTGCCGAGCCGCACCGGCATGGAGTTGGCGAGCAGCGTCAGCTCGAAACCGGGCGCGGCGCACGCGATGGCGGCGGCCTGCGCGTCGCCCCAGCCGGCCACGGCCAGCGCCGCGTCTCGGCGCGCCTCGGCTTCGGTCTGCGCGTCCAGCCAGCGCCGCCGCCAAGCGGCATCGCCGGGGGCGAGGGCGGCTCCCAGCCGGCGCAACGCGGCCCGCTGGGGGGCAACCAGGGTCTGCGGCTCGCGGTGGAGGAAGTCGGCCTCGATCGGCCGGCGCACGATGCGCAGCACCGGCACCGACTGCCGGCGCAGGTAGGTGTGCAGGGTGTGCGAGACCGGTGCCGTCCCGACCTGAACGATCAGTTCGGGCGGCTGCGCGGCCAGCGCCGGCGACAGGACGAGGATGTCGGCCAAGGTGACGAGGTTGGGCGCGGCCGGGCGGCGCAGGCCGCTGGTGGCATCGGCGAGGAGCGGGTAACCGGTCGTGGCGGAGAGCTCGGCGACCCAGTCCGGCGGGACCGGCGCCTCGGGTCCGGCGACGATCAGGCCGCGCAGGCCGGCACGGGCGCCGAGCGCAGCGAGCGGCGGTTCGACCTCTGCGGGCGGCGGTGCCGAGGGTCCGCGCAACGGCTCTGTCGGGCCGGGGGGAAGGCTACGCGGCTGCCAGTCGGGTCCCTCGTCCAGACTGGCGACGCGCCCCGTCAGCGGCACATTGATCTGGACCGGTCCTCGCGCCGACCCAGGCTGCGTCAAGCAGAGGATCTCGGAGAGGTCCGCGCGCAGCCGCTCGATGGCGGCTGGCGCGTCGCTCGGCATCGGCAGGTCGAGCGCCGCCTCGACCATCGCCGCGCACAGCCCCAGATGATCGCTCGACTGCGGCCCGCCGCCGACCCGCTCGTCATGCGGCCGGTCGCAGGTCACCAGCACCAGGGGCGTGCCCCAGGCCGCCGCCTCGGTCAGCGCCGGCAGCAGGTTGGCGACCGCGCTGCCGGAGGTCGTGACCACCGCCACCGGTCGGTCGGTCGTGCGTGCAATGCCGAGCGCCAGGAAGGCGGCGCCGCGCTCGTCGATCCGGGTGAAGCACGCGAAGGCCCGGTCCTGCTGCAGAGCCAGCGCCATGGCCGCGCTGCGGCCGCCGAGCGTCAGCACGGCGTGGCGCACCCCGGCGCGGCGCAGCTCGGCCGCGACGACCCGGCACCACAGGAGGTTGGCGTTCATGCGCTCGGCGGTCATGCTGCTCATTCGACCGGCCGGAGCAGCGTGACGAGGAGCAGCAGCGCGGTGACCGTGCCAACGCCAATGAGGAACCAGGGGTAGCTGGACTGCCGGGAGAAGGAGACCTCGCCACGGAACACGTTGAGCAGGACGGAGCCGGCGACGAAGCCGCGTGCCGCCTCGATGTAGCCCTGGTGGAGCTCGCCCGCGAGCTCGGCGATCAGCAGGCCGGCCAGCATTGCCGCGAGAAGCACGAAGCGGCCGCGATGGTCGAAACGCTCGGCGAACTGTTCTTCGAAGCCGCGGTCGATCAGCAGGTAGTGCAGCGCCATCGCGCCGGCGAAGACCCAGGTGAAGACCGTCGGGCCATGTCCGGCCTGCTCGGCGACGAAAAACATGAGCAGCAGGTTGAAGAGCGAGAAGGAGGCGAGGTGAAGCCGGTAGACGCCGACCGACGGCGCGCTCGACCGTCCGGCGTGGGCGCGCACCGTCTTCTCCAGGCCGTAGAAGACGAGGAAGCCGGCCAGCGCGCAGAGGAAGGCCGCGACCTCGCGCAGCGGCACGAAGCCTTCTTCCAGGGCCAGGGCCTCGCCGACCTGCTCGCCGGACGCTGCCAGCTCGGGCAGCGTATGCAGGAAGACGAAGGCGACGGCGGCGCCCGAGCCGAAGGAGACGGTCTCGTTCTCTGGCACGAAGGGCAGGCGCCGGATGTGGCCGGCCAGGAAGTGCGGCGCGGCGAGCAACACCAGGAAGACGAGCTGCCAGGTCCAGGCGGAGGCCTCGCTCATCGGCTTTGCCCCAGACGCTCGGCCAGTGCGTCGATGGTCGGGTAGTTCCAAACCAGCGTCGGCGACAGGCGGCGCTGCAGCCAACCCTCGAGCCGGCTCATGACCGCGAGCGCCTGAACCGACTCCAGGCTATAGCTCTCGAACGAGCGGCGCGGGTCGATCTCTTCCTCCGGCACGCCGAGCTGCACGGCGATCTCGGCGATCAGCCAGTCCTGGATCGCCTCTGCGTCGGGCTGGGGGGCATCCGGCTGAGGGGCATGCTGTCGCGCCGCCTCGGCAGCGGCCGGCGCCGGTGTGGGTACCGGGGCCGGGGCTGGCTCGAGCGCGGCGGCTGCGCGGCCGGTCGGCGCGGGCTGCACGGCGATAAGCTCCGCCGGCAGGTCGAGGCCCGCCGCCCTGAGCTGGGCCAGGCGAGTCAGGTAGGCGGCGCCCCGCATCAGCGCCTCGGCGACCTCGACGACGCCGCGGTTCCGGGGTTCGGCGAGCGGGCTGCCGGCGGTCCAGTCGTTGAAGGCGGCCATCGCCGGGCCGCACCAGACCTGGTAGTCGCTGCGGCGGTCGGGGTCACCTTCCCCAGCCCACTTCGACGACAGCCCGAGGTACCAGCGGAACAGCAGGCCGAGACGCCGCTTCTCGCTGGACCGCGCCTCTGCCAGGGCGGTCGGCTCGGCGGCTGCGAGATAGCGCTCGCACGCGCCCCAGACCTGCTCGGCGGGCGCCCGGAAGATCTCGCGCTCGACCCGGGCGCGCTCGGGCTCCGGGATCGAGGCCCAGGAGCTGTGGCTGCGGTACAGCTCCCACAGACGGCGTGCCCGCATGGCGAAGAGCGTGCCGCGCTTGAGCACCTGGACCTGGACGCCCTGCTCGAACATATCGGCGGCCGGCGCCATGGCGACCTCGTCGAAGCCGGCCTCGGCGAGCAAGGTCTTGACCGCGTCGGAGGTCTCGGCCTCGCGGCAGGCCTGGTTGATCGAGCCGGTGACGACGTAGTCGGCGCCCAGCGCGAAGGCGGCGGCGACCGCTTCCGGGGACCCGATGCCGCCGGCGGCGCCGATGCGCGGCGGCTCGGCATAGCCGTGGCGCGCCTGCAGGCCGTTACGCAAGCGGATCATCGCCGGCAGCAGCGCGACCAGGGGGCGGTTGTCGGTATGGCCGCCGGAATCGGCCTCGACCGTGACGTCCTCGGCCACGGGCAGGCGCGCGGCCAGCTCGACCTGGGTCCGGGTGATCGCCCCTTCGGCGACCAGCGGCTCCAGCAGTGCCGCTGGCGCCGGCGAGAGGAACTGCTCGGCGACCCGCGGATGCGACAGCTTGGCGATCACGCGCGTCGAGGCCGCCGGCACGCCGTGCGGACCCGGCGCCAAGCCGGCGGCGCGGAAGGCGACGACCGCCGGCGTCAGCTCCATGAAGGCCGAGGCCTCGATCGTCGTGACCCCCATGCGGCGGAACAGGGCGACGCGCGCCAGCTCGTTCTCGGGGCGGTCCGGCGTATGGATCAGGTTGACCGCCCACGGCCCCTGCGGCAGCGCCTGCTTGAGGCGGCGGATCGCCGCCTCGATGCGCGCGAGCGAAAGCCCGGCGGCGCCGAAGCCGGCCAGCAGGCCGGCGTTCCCCATGGCCGTCACCAGGCGCTCCGAGGCGATGCCGCCGGCCATCGCGCCGGCGGCATAGGCGAGCCGCAGGCCGTGAGCCGCACGGAACCGGGCGCTGCCGAGGTTCTCGGGCCGCACCGCCGGCACCAGGCCGACCGGCCGCGCGCCCGGCGGCAGCGGCTCCTCGGCGTCGCAAACCTCGTACCGGCCATCGTCGAATCGCAGGACGGCGAGCGGCCGATCGAGCTCCAGAAGGCGTCGACGCAGGTCGGCGGCGGGACGGTCGAAGGCGTTCACTGCGCAGGTTCCGTCGTAAGGGCGTGGACGATCGGCTCGGCCGGGACTCGCACGCTCTCTCCGTCGGGCACGACCTGCAGAGAGAGGCCGCTGAGCCGGCCGCGCACTTGGCCGTCGTGGATCAGGTCGACGTCGGCGACGAGATAGGGCAGCGGGTGGAGGCCGCGCTCGACCACCTCCAGGCGATAGGTGAAGACGCTGCGCGTCCCCGGGATCTGCCCGCGGAACTTGACCGTGAGCGGCACCCCCGCGACGGGCTGGCAGCGGGCGTGGGGGCCGCCCAGGTTGCAGGCGAGGAGGAAGAGCTGCAGGAGCTGCATGCCCCCCTCGATCATGCAAGGCCCCGCGAAGACCCGGTCGTCGAGGAAATGGGCGCGGATGTACCAGTGCTCCGGATCGAGGTCCTTCTCGGCGACGACGAGGCCGCGCCCGTGACGGCCGCCGTTCGGCTCGAGCCGGGTGACCCGGTCGAGCATCAGCATCTCCGGCGTCGGCAGGCGCAGGGCCGGGCCGGCCGGCACCCCGGCGCCGAAGACCTCGGCGAAGGCGCCGCGGCTCAGCGCTTCGAGGTCGGCGCGCGTCAGGGAGGTGCGGGCGCTGTCCAGGCGGTCCTCCGGCGCCGGCCGTGGCGGCCGTCCGGCGTCGGTCAGTCCCTGGCCCTCGGCCAGCTCCTCGGCCGTGAAGAAGCCGGCGCAGCAGTCGTCGATGCGCAGCATCGGTCGGCCGTCGACCCGGCCCAGGTAGTCGGAGAAGAACAGCAGGGTCTGCCCGTGCTCGACGAATCGGTCGATGCCGATGTCGTAGGCAATGCGCTGGCCGACGCGCGGCCGGTCGCCCAGGAACGTCAGGCGGGCGTCGAGCCAGCGGAAGCCGCGCGTGCCGCGCAGGTGCCGGTCGATGCCCAAGCAGCTCAGCAATAGCAGCACGCCCTGCGCATCCATGGCGAGATAGGGCACCTCGCCCTCGACGGCGTGCCAAGCCGGGTCGGGGACGTCGTACTCGGTACGGATCGATGCGGGCCCCAGAACGCCCGGCCGATAGTCGATCGCCGTCACCCGGCTGAGCGCCAGGAAGGGCGGCGCCGGCAAGCGCACGCGGCGGGGCAGGGCGTCGGCGAAGGCGTAGTCGGGGCCGAGGACGCGCGCCAGGCTGCCTTCGGCGAACTCGGCGATCGCCGCCTCGTCGAACACGACGGGGGCGGGGGGGGCCGTGGCGGAAGAAATGCCAGCCAGGGCCGCGATCTCGGCCAGCGCCGCACGCCGGCCCGCCAGGAAGGCGGCATGCGCGCGCGCCGTCTCGATGGCGAGATCGGCCAGGGCGGCGACGCCAGGGTCGGCGGCTTCGGATCGGTCTGGTGGCACGGCCGGCGTGTGGGGCGTGGCCGGGATGTGGGGCACGGCCCGGATGTGGGGCACGGCGGCGACCGGCGGCTCGGCCGCTGCCGGCGTAGGCGTGGGTGCCGGCGCGGCCGCAACGGTCGGCAAGGCGTCGAGCGCCGCGGCGATCGAGGCGCCGCCCAGCGTGATTCGGATCGGCATACGCGCCGCTGTCGGCTGCTCTGGCAGCAGCGCTGCCCAGCGGGCGGGATCGATCGGGGCGCGGTGCGCCAGCAGGGCTGCGAGCAGCTTGGTGAGGGTTGCCGTGTCACCGGCGCCGCGGCGGTTGACCGGCAAGGCGAGGTGCGAACGTCCGGCGAGCGTCGCGCCGACCCAACGGCTGCAGGTCGCGCCCGGCCCGACCTCCACGAAGTAACGCACGCCTTCGTCGTACAGTCGCTCGACGGTTGCCGGGAAATCGACCGGCCGTGCCATGCCCTCGACCAGCAGGTCGGCAAGCGCTTCGGGAGACTCCGGCAGCGCCTCGGACGGCCCGTCGCCGGCCGAGAACAGAAAACGCGTCGCCGGCGCCGCGGCGCGCGGCCGAACCAGCAGGCCGGCCAGGGCGGCCCGCTCGCTTTCGACCGGTGGGCAGTGGATGGCCATGGCGTCGGTCGAGCGCAGGGCGTCGCAACCGACCCGCTCGGCCACGCGGCGGCAGGTCGCCGCCTCGCCGGCGATGACGGTCTCGCCCGGCGCGTTGACGTGGGTGAGATACACCCGTTGCTCTCCCGCGGCCGCGGCCCTGACAGCCTCGGCGTCGGCCGACAGCACGAAGCTCGACCAGTCGAGCGGGGCGTCCGCGGCGAGGCCCCAGACATCGCGCACGGCCTGCTTGGGGCCGCAGAGCCGCGTGCCGACGCTCTCGCTGGCGAGCACGGCCTGCAGCCACTCCTCGGACAGCTGCCAGGCGCCGCCGGCGACCAGCATCGAGAGCTCGCCCATGGAGTGGCCGCAGGCGAAGTCCGGCTCGAGGCCCAGGCGCGCCGACAGCAGACGGGCGTAGCCCACGGAATAGATCAGGGTCGTTTTGAGCGCGGCCAGCCCGTCCGACAGCAGCGCCTCGTCGGCCGCCTCGAGTTCGGCTGGACCGACGCGGCCGAAGGCGGCCGGGTAGACGAGGTCGGCCGAGAGGGCGGTAGCGGGGTCTACGAAGGCGGCCTCGATCTCGGCCAAAGCCTCGGGCGCCAGGGCGAAGAGTTCGCTGCCCAGGCCGGGTCCGACCGAGCCGATGCCGGGAAAGACATAGGCGATACTGGCTTCGCGGCCGAGCGGGCGGGGCGCACAGGAGCTGCCGGCCGGGCTGTGCCAGTCGCGCCCTTCGGCGAAGGCCGCCGGCAGCGTCTGGCGCGCCTGCGCGATCTCCCGCCGCAGGGTCTCCCGGTCGCGGGCCACCAGGACCAGCGCCAGCCCATCAGCCGGCGCATCCAGCAGACGCTCGCGGGCGACTTCCGACGGCGCGCGCTCGTCCCTGTCCAGGTTGTCGAGGCCGGCGAGCAGGCCGTCGAGGTCGGCGGCGAAGACGGGCAGCGGCAGCGGCGGCATCTCGGCGAAGCCGAGCCGTGGCGCCGGCAGGCGCTCGTCCTCCGACAGCAGCAGGTGGAAGCTGCGGCCGTCGAGGCCCAGCCCCTGCACCGCCGCGCGCCGAGGGCCGGTACGGCGCAGCCAAGGCCGGGCGGCGCCGCCGACGACGAGGCGGCCGGCCCCGCCAGGCGGCAGCGCGCGCGGGCCCGGCCAATCCGGCTGGCCGGGCAGCAGCCGCTCGGACAGGCAGAGCGCCGCGCGGACGACCCCGAGCAGGCTCGACGCAGCGCCCGTCTGGCCGTATTGGGCCTTGGCGCTGCCCAGCACGCAGGACGACCGACCCGGGCCGTAGACGGCGGCAAGGCCGGCCAGCTCCGCGTCGTCTTCGGCGGCCACACCACCGGCGAAGGCCTCGACCAGCCCGACCTCCTCGGCGGCGACGCCCGCCGCAGCCAAGGCTGCGCGCGCTGCCCCTTCGACGGCCGCGCCGGCATCACCATCGACCGGCCGCTCGGCAAGGGTGCCGATCGTGGCGTAGGACCGGCGGCCGTCGGCGCGGGCCGTGCTGGCGCGCTGCAGGACGAGGGCCGCGGCGCCCTCGCCCGGCCACCAGCCGCCCTCGGGCGCCAACGCGAGGCCGGGTGCGGCCGCCTCACCGGCGAGGAGCCGGCGCAGCCAGACGGCCTCGGCACCGCCGGACAGGTCGGCGGCACCGACCAGAACCGCATCCGCCTCGTCCGCCCGCAGCAGCAGGTCGGCCAGCGCGATCGCCTGCAGGCCGCCGTTCTCTTCCGCCGAGACGGTGAAGTTGGGCGCCGGGAAGTCCCATAGCGCCGTGATCCGGCTGGCCAGCAGGTTGCCGATGTAGCCGAGAAAGGTGCCGGGCTCGCTCTCGGTGTGGAAGGCGTCGCGCAGCGCGCCTGCGAGCCGATGCTGCTCTTCGGACGGCAAGGCGATGCCCTGGGTCTCCAGGGTTTCGGCCAGGCGCGCCTCCACGTCCCAGCGCGTGCGCAGCCGATGGACCGACAGCTCGGCCTCGGTCGCCACCACGACCGCGACCCGATCGCCCTCGGCAACGTCCGCGTCGCGCAGTGCCGTGTCGGCGACGGAGAGCATCAGAAGCTGCTGCGGATTGAGCTGCGCCAACTCGCGCGGCGGCAGTCGGTAGCGCAGGGCGTCGAGCTGCAGGCTTTCGATCCAGGCGCCAGGTGGCGGCGGTCCCAAGTGGCGATCGAGGCCGGCCCAGCGCCCCGCCGGCAGCGGGCGCGCGTCCGGACGGCCGGCGGCGAGGCGGCGCCTCAGGTCGGCGACGTCCGGCGTATCGCCGACCTGGACGCCGAGCCCGACGATCGCCAGCGGCTCGGGCGCCGCGAGCGCGGCGGCTGGCGCTTCGGCGGCGGCCCGGTCGACGGCCGCTGCGTCCTCCAGGATCATGTGCGCGTTCGTACCGCCGAAGCCGAAGGCGTTGACCGCCGCGCGCCGCCGCCCGCGCGTGCGCTCGTGCCAGGCCGTCGGCGCCCGTACGATCTGCTCAGGCCCGATGCGGCCGTCATCGGAGGCGAGCGGTGCCTCGACGGCGACGGTCGGCGGGATCGTACCCCGCTCCATCGCGAGCAGCGTCTTCAAGGCGCCGGCGCCGCCGGCGGCGGTCAGCAGGTGGCCGAGGTTGGACTTGACCGACCCGATCTTGGGTGCGGCGTCCGGCCCCTCGCCGGCGAAGACCTCCGCCAGCACGTTCAGCTCGCTGCGGTCGCCCAGGCGCGTGCCGGTGGCATGGCATTCGACGTAGTCGATCGCCGCGGGCGCCAGACCCGCCTCGGCATAGGCGCGCGCGCAGGCCAGGCGTTGGCCCTTGGCGTTCGGCGTGACGATGTGCTGGCCGCGCCCGTCGCTGGCCAGGCCGATGCCGCGGATCGCGGCGCGCACCGGCTGCCCGTCGGCGCGCGCGTCCGACAGGCGTCGTACTACGAAGGCCACCCCGCCCTGCCCAAGCGCCAAGCCGTCGGAGCGGCTGTCCAGCGGCCGGCTGCGCTCGCCGTTCGGCGGTAGCGCATGCAGGGCCGCGAACCCGAGGCTTGCGTAGAGGGCGTCGATGGTGCTGGCCGCCGTCACCACCATCGTGTCCGCCTGCCCGGACCAGAGATGCAATGCGGCGAGCTTCAGCGCGTAGAGCGAGGTGGCGCAGGCGGCGTCGAGGGCGTAGCGCGGCCCGCCGAGCCCGAGCGCCCGGCACAGCAGGCCCGGCACGTAGCCGGCGACCAGTCCGTTCTCCGGCGCCGTCCCGTCGCGCCGCCCGCCGAAGCCGATGTGCGGTCGGCCCAGGGCTCGTTCGAGCGCCGTCTCGACCAGCGGGTCGTAGAGACATCGGAACAGCTCGGTCGAGCGCGCCGTCGTGCCCCAGGAATAGGCGCCGAGCAGCAGGCCGCAGCGCGCGCGGTCGAGCGGCCCGGCGGTCTCGGCCTCGCGCAAGGCGGCGTCGGCCAGGTGCAGCGGCCAGCGGGCCAGACGCCCGTGCCGTTTCAGCTCGGCGGCAGGCACGGCGTAGCCAGAGCAATCCACCTCGTCACGCAACCAGGCACCTTGCAGGTTGCACAGCCGATCCGGCACGCCGCGTTCGGGGCTGTAGACCGCGGCCGGGTCGAGGCCGAAGTCCGTGCGGCGGGCCGGGGTCAGCGCATCCCACCCCTCGATCAGCCGCTGCCAGAAAGCCTCGGCGTCGCTCGCGCCCGGCAGCAGCGCGGAGAGGCCGACGATGGCAAGGGGCTCGCGGCGCATCGCTCGGCTCCGCACTCAGGCGCTGCGCCGGGCCGCCGTGCGCAGGGACAGCGGGTGGTCGCGGCCGACCGTAATGGCCTCGAATTCCGTCATCCACAGCAGCGGCTTGCCGGTCCCGTCGAACAGCGCGAGGTCGGCGAGCAGACGCTCCTCGTCGTGCGCGCGGATCCGCGCCGTCGCCGTCATGGGTCCGGCCGCGGCCGGCGAGGCCGGCCAGACGATCCGCCCGACGCGGCTCGGCAGGCAGCCGGCGTCGTGCCGCGCCTTCAGCCAGACCAGCAGCGCATGGGTCGCGAGGTCGTAGGCGAGCGGGTTGCGCGGCCCTTCCCGGGGCTCGCCGGGCAGAACGAGGGTGACCGAGACCCCGGTCTCGTCGAGCCGAAGCACGCGGGCGATGCCCCGGAACGACGGCCCGTACTCGATCGGTCCCTCGAGATACGCCGCCGGATCGAGCCCCTCGACGTCGGCCGCGACGGCCCCTGCGGGATCGAAGGGAAGCGGACAGGGCGCCGGCGTATCGGCCAGCAGGTTCGCGGCGTAGCAGGGCGTCTCCGCCCCGGCGCGGCCGGGCGCCAGGATCCGGGCCTCCAGCGCCTTGCCAGTCTCCTCCAGACGCAGCGACAGCGGCGGCGTGGTGCCGCCGTCCAGCACCAGGCCGCCGAGCACGCGAAAGTCCTCGACCGCCCCGATCCCGTATCCACGCGCCTCGGCCTTGGCCAGCATCCAGGCGAGCGGCCAGGCGGCCGGGACCACCGGCCGCCCGTCGATGACGTGCTCGGCGAACAGCGGCGTCTCGGCGAGGCTGAAGCGCCGGGTCTGCGGCCGCGATGCGCCCGCAGAGGAAAGATCGTCGCCGAGGACGAGGTTGCTGGCACCGGCTTGGCGCAAGGCCGCCAGGAAAAGCTGGCGCCCCACCTGCGGTTCGATTGCACGAATGCCCCGTTCGGCGAAGCGCCGCTCGAGCTCCCGCGTCACCATGCCGGCCTTCCAGGGTCCCCAGGCGAGCGCCACGACGCGCGTCTGCGGCAGCGCCGTGCCGAGACGCTCGGCGACGCGATCCAACACGGCGTTGGCCATGCCGTAGTCGGTCTGCCCCGCGTTTCCGAAGCTGGCGGCGGTCGAGGAAAAGAGCGCGAGCAGCTTCAGTTGCGCCGGGTCGACGACGTCGAGGAGCGCGGACAGACCGTCGACCTTCGGCCGGAACACCTTGGTGAAATCCTCCGGCCGTTTGTCGCCGATCCGCCGGTCGGCGAGCGCCCCGGCGCCGTGCACCAGGCCGACGATCGGCCCGACATCGGCGAGTGCCGCGCGCAGGCTCTGCGGATCGGAAACGTCAGCAGCGCGATAGTCCGCCTCGATGCCGGCGGCGCGCAACCGCGCCAAGGTGGCCCTGACGGCGCGGGCGGCGAGCAGCGGCGCAACCGCGGATTCGACAGCGCGCGGCGTCGGTTTGCCGTCCGCCGAAAGCGTCGCGACCGCGCGCGCCCGAAGCTCTGGGTCGGGGACGCCCTCGGCCCAGGGCGGCTCGTGGCTGTCGATTGTCGTGCGCCCGAGCAGCAGCAGCCGGCAGCCGCTGGCTGCGGCCAGGGCCTCGGCGCAGTCCGCGGTGATGCCGCGTCCGCCGCCGGTGACCACCACCAGATCGCCCGTGCCGACCGGCAGACTCCCTTTGGTCGACAGCTCGAGCGGCACGAAGGACGGCGCGGAGCGGCGCCGACCGTCGAGGCTGACGACCGGAGCCTCCTCTCCCACGTCGGTCAGTTCGGCCAGAACCGCCTCGGCGACACTCGTGGGCGCCGATTCCGGCGCTACTTCGAGGGCGCGCAGGAGGACCGCCGGCCATTCCTGTGCCAGGCTGCGGACGAGGCCGCGCAGACCCGCGGCGGCGGCGGCCGCATCCGCGCGCGCCAGGGTCAGAAAGGCGGGCGAGCCGGCGCTGTCAATGCGGCTATCCAGGCTGGTCGCGAGGCGCAGGGCGCGGGCCAAGGGTTCGGTCGGCCCCACGGCTTCCTCGGTCTGTCCGCAGCCCTCCGGCCAAGCGAAGAGCGCACCGGCGATCGGCCCGAACAGCCGTTCGACCCGCTGCAGCGCCGCGTCCAATCCCGCCGGCTCGTCATCGGCAAGCGGCAGGCAGTGGATCGTCTCGGGCAGCTCGGGCCCAGGCGCGCCGGCAGCGCGCGGCGGCGGCAGCAGCACAGGGGTCGCGCCGGCGGCTTCGAGCGCCCGCGCCAGTGCGATGCCGAGCGGGCCGGTTTCCGCACAGATCAGCAGGACGCCCTTCGGCAGGGCACGGCCGGCACGCGTCGGCGGCAGCTCCTGCCACTGCAATTGCCCGGTCGCAATCGTCTCCGCCGTCTGCGGCGCATCGGAGGTGCCGCGTGACGGAGCCGCCGTCTGGTCGTTGCGGTTGGCCGGCTCGGCACCGCCGCTGACCGACTCGCTGGCCATGCAGGCCGCGACGCCGGCCAGCAGCAGCGCCACTTCGCCGAGGGTGCGCGCGCCGGCCAGGGCCTTCCGGTCGGGCCAACTCTTCGCCTCGCCGCCAAAGGCAGCGTGCAGGGCGGACAGGATTTCGACCCGCTTGATCGAGTCGATCCCCAGATCGGCCTCGATGTCGAGTTCGGGCGCCAGCATGTCCGACGGGTAGCCGGTCTTGTCCGCGACGATGTCGGTCAACAGCGCGAGTAGCGCCTCGGGGCCGCTCGCGGCCGGGGACGGGGCTGCCGAATCGGGCTGCGAAACCGCCTCCGGTGTGTCGGCCGTTGCTGCTCCTCCGCCGGCTCCCGCCACGTGGCGGGCCAGCGCTTCGGCGAGGGCGCGCAAGCTGCCGGCGCCGGCGAGCGCAGCCGGGGGAGGGGCCCGGCCCGCTGGCCGGCCTCGCCCAGCGACGTGCGCAGGGCCGCAAGGATCTCGACGCGCTTGATCGAATCGACGCCGAGGTCGGCCTCCATGTCCATGTCCGGGTCGAGGAACTCGGGTGGATAGCCGGTCGCCTCGGCGACGGCCTCCAGCAGGCGCGGCAGGAGATCGTCCGCTGCGACCGGCTGGGCCTCCCGTGCTGGGGCCGATGGTGGAGAGGCTGCCGGCGCTCGGGCCGGCGGCAGCGACGTGCGGGCTCCCTCGACCGCTGGCATCGCTGCGTCGCCGCGCAAGCCCTGCGGCCGATCGCGCTGTCCGGCCAGGAAGTCGGCGTGGAGGCGGGTCACCTCCGTCTGCTGAGCGCGCACCCGCTCGAACAGCGCCGCCTCCGCCCCCGACCGGCTCAGCTCGGTGAGCAGGCGTGCCTGTTCGCTCTGCAGCCCGAGGAATTCCCGGTGCGCCGCCAACGTCGCGTCCTCCAGGTCGAACGCGCGGTCGAGCAGTCCGGACGCCGGCCGAGGCGTCGGTGGGTGCGCTGGGGCCGGCGGGGTCGGCGGGGCGAGCGAAGGCGCGGCTGCGGGCAAAGCCGGCGCCGCTGCAGGCGTGGCCGCCGACCTGCGCTGGGCCAGACTTGCGAGCTCTTCCTGGACGTTGCGTCGGCGCGCGGCGGCGCCGGGCGACTCGCCGTCGATCCAGACGACGGCGCCGTGGTCGGGCAACGGTGCGGGCGCTTGCGGACGTCGGAAGGGGCGCGGCTCCGACAGCTCCAGGCCGGCGACGCGCAGCCGGACGACGGCTTCGCGCAGCCGCCGTTCGCCACCGCCGCGGCCGGGATCGAGCGAGACCACCAGATGCGGCCGCTCGCCCAGGACTGCGCCGACCAGCCCGCCCAGCACGGCGCGCGGCCCGATCTCGACGAAGATCCGGCCGCCGGCAGCATAGATGGCCTCGATGTTCTGCTGAAACAGCACGGGGCCGAAGGGCTGCGTCGCGAGCCCTGTGCGCACACTCTCGGCTTCGCCTGCGTAGAAGCCGCCGCTGGTGTTGCTGGCGACTTGAAGGCGCGGGGCGGCGACCTCCGCTTTCGCCAAGGCGTTGCGCCAGGGCGACTCGGCGTAAGCGACGCAGGGCGTGTGAAAGGCCGCGGCTACCGGCAGGCGCAGCACCGTGTGCCCGAACTCGACGAGCCGTCGTTCCGCCGCTTCGAGCGCCGCGCTCGGGCCGCCGACCACGGTCTGGCGTGGCCCGTTGGCGTTGGCGAGGCAGATATCGGGCAGCTCCGGGAGCAGTGCCTCGACCGCTTCGCGCTCCAGCTCCACGGCGAGCAGCGAGCCGGCGTCGGCAAGCGCGTCCGGCGGCGTCAGGGCCTGGCCGCGGGCAACCACGAGATCGAGGTAGGTCTCCTCGTCGAGCGCGCCCGCGGCCGCGAGGGCGGTCAGCTCCCCGAAGCTGTGGCCGATGGCGAAGTCGGGCCGGAAGCCGCCGCTCTCCAGGGCCCGCAGCAGGCCGAGCGACAGTGCGCCGACGCCGGCCTGGGCGTAGAGCGTGCGGCGCAGCGCGGCCTCCTCGGCGGTCGGCGCACGGGGCAGCGGCGGCGGATGGAGGATCTGCGACAGCGGATCCGCGCCGACCGCTTCGAGGCGCGCGTCGAGCCGCTCGATCGCCGAGCGAACCTGGGGAAACGCAACGGCGAGTTCATCGCCCATGCCGACGTACTGCGAGCCCTGCCCCGGGAAGAGCGCAACCAGGCCGCCGGGTGCGGCTTCGGGCAGAGCGGCAGGGCGATAGTGGAGACCGGCCGGCAGCGACCACGCATCCGCACCGGCGTGCGCGCCCTCCAGCGTCGCGGCGGCACGCGTCAGTTTCTCCGCCGCCTCGTTCGGGTCCGCGGCGACGAAGCCCAACCGCGGCCGCTCGGGCGCCGGCGCCTGCGCCTGCGCCTGCGCCGCGGCAAGCGCCGCGAAGGCCGCACCCGCGTCGGGTCCGCCGAGCCGGGCGGCCAGTTCTCGGCACTGTGTCTGCAGGGCCTTCGGGCTCTCGGCTTCGACGAGCAGGCCGAGCGGCGTGGCCGCGAGCGGCAGGGGGTCGACGGGCACCGGCGGCTCTTCCAGGACGACGTGGTAGTTGGCGCCGCCGAAACCGAACGCGCTGACGGCGGCACGGCGGGGTCGGCCGGCCTGGGCCGACCAGGGACGCGTGCGGGTGTTGAGGTAGAAGGGCGTCTCCCCGAGATCGAGGCGCGGGTTGGGCGTCTCGACGTTCAGCGTCGGCGGCAGTGTCTTGTGGTGCAGCGCCAGGGCCGTCTTGATCAGGCTGGCTGCCCCGGCCGCTGCCTTGGTGTGGCCGATCTGCGACTTGACGCTGCCGAGGGCGATCGAGCGCGGCGCCGCACCCTCGCCGCCGTAGGCGTTGGTCAGCGCCTCGAACTCGACGGCGTCGCCGACCTCGGTCCCGGTGGCATGCGCCTCGACCAGCCCCAGCGAGGAGCCGGCAACGCCGGCACTGGCCAGGGCTTCGCGGACTGCGCGCACCTGGCCTTCGGGGCGCGGCGCGTAGATGCTCTTGGAGCGGCCGTCGCTGGTCGCGCCGTAGCCGCGCAGCACGGCGTAGATCCTGTCCCCGTCGCGCTCGGCGTCGGCCAGGCGCTTGAGCACCAACAGCCCGACGCCCTCCGAGATCACCGTGCCGTCGGCGCCGGCGTCGAAGGCGCTCACCTTGCCGGACGGCGAGAGCGCGGGCGTCTTGCTGAAGCTGAGGAAAGCCGTGGTGCTGTTGTCGGCGTCGAGTCCGCCGCTGAGCACCAGGTCGGCGCGCCCGGCGACGAGCGCGTCCATCGCCAGGCCAATGGCGCACAGGCTACTGGCGCAGGCCGCGTCGACCGCGAAGGACGGCCCGCCGAGGTCGAAGCGGTTGGCGATGCGGCCGGCGACGACGTTCGCCAGGAAGCCGGGAAAGCTGTTCTCCTCCCAGGCCGGGTAGAGCCGGCGCAGGGCCTCGCCGACCTCCGCGACCCGCTCGGCGTCGAAACCTTGTTCGCGCAGCGCGTCCTGCCAGAGCGACCCCTCCAGCGCGGCGCGCAGGTCGTGCAGCGACTTCATGGTGGTGCCGGCCAGCCCAAGGATCACGCCGGTGCGCGCATGGTCGAAGGCACCGGCCGGATAGCCCGCGTCCTCGAGCGCGGCTTTCGCGGCCAGCAGCCCGAGCAGTTGGCTGGAATCGAGCGATTCGATCGCCTTCGGCGGCAGGCCGAAGGCCAAGGGGTCGAAGGGCACGGCCGGCAGGAAGCCACCGACGGCGGCATAGCTGCGGTCGGGCGCCGACGGGTCCGGGTCGAAGTAGAGATCGCGGCGCCAGCGCCCCTCGGGCAGCTCGCGGATGCAATCGAGGCCGCGCAGGATGTTGGTCCAGTAGCCTGCGAGATTTGCCGCCTCGGGCATCAGCGCGGCCATACCGATGACGGCGACCGCGCCGCCGCGGCCCTCATGGCCGGCGGCCGCCGACGTCCTGGCTGAAGCCATGGCGGAAGCCCTTCGTCAGAAGACCAGCGGCCGGCCCTGGCCGGAAGGCCCGAACCGGCCGCTACCGCCTTGGGCGCTGGACCTGCCGGAGCCGGTCCCGCGCCGTGTCGTCACGGATTGCTGTAGGCGGCGACGTAGCGCAGAGGCTGGCGCCACACGAAGGAGGTGCTGTCCTTCAGCTGACGCGCGACATCGGCCGCCTTTTCCGGCCCGATCGCCTTGGTCAGGCGCGGGTCGTTGTGCTTGCCGTCGGGGTCGAGCTCCGACAGGTCGTCGGCGCCCAGCAGCACCAGATAGGTGTTGAGCTGGCCGCTGGCCGGCCGATGGACGGTGACCCTGATCGGGTTGTCCGAGTCGCGGTTGGCCTGCATGAAGTGCTTGGCGGCAGCCCGGAAGGAGTCGCTCTTCTCGCCGTCCACCTTGATGCCGTAGGCCATGACGTAAGGCTTCGGCCCGTCCACCTTGCCGGCCTCGGCAACCGTGTGCATCAGCTCGGAACCGAGACCCTTGACCCCGCCCTTCGCCTTGTGGGCCAAACCCACGGTTGCGGTCTCGCCGTGCTTCTCGCTCATCGCCGAGACTTGGTTCTCGGCGTGCAGCTCTGCGTGGGATCCGTGCGGAAACCAGACGTAGGCGACGTCGCGCGTGCCGTGCAGCGGCACGTAAGTGAAGAATCGCTGCCCCTTTTCGTGCTCGCGAGACGACTCCACGGCCTTGGTCACGAAATCCTTGAAGTGCGGATCGGAGCGGTCGTAGTGCACCACCATCAGCGAAGCCTGTCCCTTCATCGCCGACTCTCCTTTTTTCGGATGACGATTGCTATAGTTGCGCGGTGTTTAAGCGAGCCGCGGAGACCTCTGCTCGAGGTGGCTCCGGCCGGCCCAACGACACGTACATCCTGGCGTGAACACCCAAGGCGAGCCGGTAGATCAAGCCCCCCTAAGCGGAGAGAGTGCATCCAAGATTCCATCCAGTCAAGTGGATGTGCGACGGTGGGCAGCGAAGAACTTATTAAATTATTGTAAACATTTCCTCGGCTTGACTGTTTCGAGGAAGTGCGTCATCCAGCAGAAGCGAGGCGGCCACTAGGTACTCCCGTCCCGTCCAAGCTGCGCGGCGACTTGCAGTTTCGGTCGATTGGACGTGCAATTGGATGTGCAATGAAACAGGCTGCCGGCGTGCCAATGGCAGCAGGGTGACCGTCGAGCGGTCGGCTGGGGGGCTGACATGTTTTCTCGTCGCAGCAAGCAGGCGGCGCCGGCGAAGGCGACCGGTGCGCCGCCCGTCGGCGCAACCTCGCCCGCGGATGTCGGCCGGCTCGCCCACCTGACGTCGCCGCGCGGCTGGATCGTCGCATGTACGCTCGCCCTCGCCACGCTCGGCGCCGTGCTCTGGGGTTTTCTCGGCGAGATCCGCATCGACGTGAGCGGCCTTGGAGTCATCGAGTACGAGCAGGGCGTCCTGCAGGAGTTGACTGCCGCCGATAGCGGCCGGCTGGAAAGGCTCGCCGTCGACGTCGGCTCCGAAGTCGCCGAGGGCGACCTGATCGCCGTGCTGCAGGTCGGCACCCAACGCGAAGACCTGCTCGGCGCGCGGCGCGAGCTCGCCAATCTGCTGGACGAACGCTCGCGCCGCGCGGCGGCGGTCGACAAGGAGATCGAGCGGCGCCGGCAGGCGACCGAGGCCAAGATCCGGAGCCTGGAGGAAGAGGCCGGGCTGCTGGAGCAGCGGGTGAGGGACTATCAGCCCTATCTCGCCGAACTCGAGCAGGAGATGGCGCAAGGTCTGGTGCTGCGGGCGCGCGTGGAGCAGGTGCGCAGCGACCTTTACGACGCGCGCATCAACCTGGCGACGGCAAGGAGCGACATCCTGAACGAGCGCGCCAACCTCGGGGAGTTCATTTCCAACCAGCAGAGCACGCTCGACGATCTCGACGCCCAGATCCTGCAGGCGCAGAACAAGGTCGACAGCCTGCAGGCGGCGCTCGCCGAGAGCTCGCGGATCGTCGCGCCTCGGGCCGGGCGGATCATCGCGATCGAGGCGCGCGAAGGCGACGAGTTGGCCGCCGGCGCGACGGTTGCCCAACTGGAGACTCCCACCCGCACGCTGCTGACCTACAGCTATTTCCGCTCGGGCGACGGCAAGCGGATCGAGCCCGGCATGACCGCCCTCGTCTCGCCCGCCACGGTCGAGCCCGAGATCTACGGCACGGTCGTCGGGACCGTCGTTGCAGTCGGTGAGCAGCCCGCCACCGAGGCCGAGATCCGCAACCAGATCGACAACGACACCCTGGTCCAGCAGCTACTGAAGGGCGGCCCGCCGATCGAGGTGCAGATCGCCCTCACCACCGATCCGAAGACGGAGAGCGGACTTGCCTGGACCTCGTCGGTGGGGCCGCCGCAGCGGGTGACCGCCGGCACCACCGCATCGGCCAAAGTGGCGGTTCAGCGGCAGGCGCCGATCTCCTTCATCATCCCGATCTTCAGGACCTGGCTTGGCGGAGGGGCGGGATGAGCGCCGCCGCCAAGCCGTTGGCCGGCAGCGCGGCAGAATCCGGCGCGGCCGGCGGGCCGGAACGCGCCGGCCGGGGGCGCGGTGGCCGGGGGCGCAGTGGCCGCGTGCGCGTCCCGACGATCCTGCAGACCGCCGCGCACGAGAGCGGTGCCGCCGCGCTCGGCATGGTCCTGGCGCGCTACGGCAAGTGGCTGCCGCTGGAGCGCCTGTGCGAGGAAGCTGGCGTCACCCGCGACGGTAGCCGCGCCGACAATCTGGTTGCGGCCGCCGGCAACCTCGGCTTGGAGGCCCGGCTGGTGAGCGACGGTGCCGAGGCGGCCCTCAGCCTGCCGACCCCGGCTCTGGTCCAGCTCGACAGCGGCTTCGCTGTGCTGGAGGGCACGAGGCGCGGCACGGTTTGGCTGAACGACCCGGCCGCCGGCGAGCGCAGCCTCTCGCCCGGCGACTTCGCGAAGCACTATGCCGGAGCCGCCATCGCCCTGCGCCCGGCCGCCGGATTCCGGCGCGAAGGCAGCGGACCAAGCCTGGTCGCCTCGCTCGCGCATCATCTCAGGGGTGCGGGCGGCGCCGCCGAGATCGTGCTGTTGGTGACCGTCTTGCTCGTCGTCCCCGGACTGCTGCTTCCGGGCCTGCTCAAGGTTTTCATCGACGAGGTTCTGATCAAGGAGCTGGCCGGCTGGCTGCTGCCCCTGATCATCGGCCTCGTGCTCTCCGGGGTGCTCGAAGCGCTGCTGCTGAGCGTCCAGCAATACTACCTGAAGCGCTTGCAGATAGCCGTCGCCATCGGCATTGCCGGCGGCTTCCTGTGGCACGTGCTGCGGCTGCCGGTGCAGTTCTTCGGGCTGCGCACCGTCGGCGACATCGTCGCCCGCTACCGCTCGAGCTCGCAGGTCAGCGACCTGCTGGCCGAGAGCGTCAGCACCAATCTGCTGAACCTGGTCATGGTGGCCTTTTTCGGCCCCCTTCTGTTCTTCTTCAACGTCGAGCTGGCCGCCGTCGCGGTCGTCCTGACACTGCTCAACGTCGCAGCCGTGCAGATGGCGCGCGCCAAGCGCGCCGAGCTCAACCGCCGCCAGCTTAACGAGGAAGGCAAGCTGACCGCCGCCGGCATGAGCGGACTCAAGGCCATTGAAACCCTCAAGGCCATGGGCACCGAACCCTACTTCTTCCGCAACTGGGCCCGGACCAACAGCGAGGTCGTGGACGCGCGACAGGATGTCGGCCGAATCTCGCTGATGCTGGATGCCGTGCCCACCGTGCTGAACGCCGTGACGGTCGCCAGCGTGCTCGGTTTCGGCGCCATTCTGGTGATGCGCGGCGCCATGTCGGTCGGCGATCTGATTGCCTTCCAGTGGCTACTCAAGCGCTTCTCGCAGCCGATGCAGCAACTGGTCAACGTCACCCAGAGCCTGCAGTTGCTGCAGAGCAACCTGCGCCGGATCGACGACGTCCTCGCCTATCCGAGCGACCCGCTGCTGAGCGCGCCGCCCGCGTCCGATGTCGCGACGCCTCGGCTTGGCGATGCCGCGAGCAGCCCGCGGCTGGCCGGGGCGCTGCGGCTGAAGAACGTCAGCTTTTCTTACAGCCCGGTCAGCGAGCCGCTGATCCGCAACTTCGATCTCGAGCTGGAGCCGGGCGCGCGCGTGGCGCTGGTCGGCGGCTCGGGAAGCGGCAAGTCGACCCTGGGCAAGCTGATCGTCGGCCTCTACCGGCCGACCGGTGGCCAAGTGCTGTTCGACGGCAAGCCGATCGAAGAGATCCCCCGGTCCGTGTTCCTGGGCTCGATCGGCTATGTCGACCAGGACATCTTCCTGTTCGACGGCACGGTGCGCGAGAACGTCACCATGTGGGACTCCTCGATTCCGATCGAGGCGGTGCGCCGGGCGGCGCGCGACGCCTGCATCGACGACATCGTCTCGGCCCGGGCCGGGGCCTACGAATCGCGGGTCGCCGAGGGCGGCGTCAACTTCTCCGGCGGCCAGCGCCAGCGCATCGAGATCGCCCGGGCACTGGTGCGCGAGCCGCGCCTTGTCGTGCTAGACGAGGCCACCGCCGCCCTCGACGCCGAGACCGAGCGCCAGATCGACGACAATCTGCGTCGGCGCGGCTGCACTTGCGTCATCATCGCCCACCGCCTCAGCACCATCCGCGACGCCGACGAGATCATCGTGCTGGACCGCGGCCAGGTCGTCGAGCGTGGCCGGCACGACGAGCTGCTCGCGCACAAAGGCCGCTATGCCGAGTTGGTGTCGATGGCATGAGCGATTCGGCGAGCGGAAAACAGCCGTCGGCGACGGCAGCGAAAGCGGCGACCACCGCCGCCGATGCCGCGCGCGATGCCGCCGAAGCGCTGGCCGCGGCGCTCGGCTTCACGCCGGCAAAGGCGGGGTCGCTCGGCCGCGACGAAGCCTTCGAGCCGGTCGGCGAGGGTAAGGCCTGGCTGGTCGTCGAGGGGGCCGTCGATCTCTTTCTGGCACCGCAGCGATCGGACGGACGGCCGGACGCACGCCAGCATCTGCTTCGCGTCGAGGCGGGCGGCCTGATCGTCGGGCTGCCGGCGCGGCCGGAGGAAGGAGCCCTCTACGCCGTGCCGGCGAGCAACGGCCGGGTCGCCGGCGGCAAGCTCGCCGCCCTGCTGACGGCCACCGACCCGGGCGTGGCTGCGCAGGTGCCCAAATTGATCGATCGCTGGCTCGCCGCGCTCACCGCGGCCTTGGACCTGCCTGCGCCGCCAGGCGAAGCGGCCGCCGTGAAGCCGGGCGAGGCTGTCGATGGCGAGGCCGGCAGTGCCTTCGTCGCGGGCGAGGGGACGGCCTGGGTCGCCGCACCGCCGAACGATGCCGACTTTTCCGGTACCGGCAGCCTGGCCGCCCGCAACTGGGCCGGCCGGCACTTGCCGCTGCCTGCGGGCAGCTGGCTGACCTGCGCGGCGCCCGCGCGGATCGCCAGCACCGACACCGGAGGTTGGCTCGCGCGGGGCACGGCCGCGGCCGACCTCGCCGCCTATGCGTCGCTGGTCCTTGCGCTCTTCACCGAGCGGATCGCGCGCGACGAACAGGCGGCGGTGAAGCGGTTGGCCCAGCGCTCGGACGAGCAGGCCCGGCAACTGTCCGCCGGGGTCAGCAGCCTGACCGCGATCATCGAACAGCGCCGGCCAAGGACCGGCATCGCCGCCGCGGAGCCGCTGATCGCCGTCCTGCAGGCTGCGGCGGGGGCGTTGGGCGTCAAGCTCGCGCCGCCCTCCGGCGGTCTCGCGTCCGTGCCGAAGGACCAGGATCCCGTGCTCTACATTTGCGCGCGCTCGGCGGTGCAGTGCCGTCGCGTGGCGCTGCCCGACGACTGGGAGCACGACGACTACGGTCCGCTGATTGCGCACTACGGCCCGTCGGACCGCCCCTGCGCACTGCTGCCGGACGCCATGGGCCGCTACCGCCTCGTCGACCCGGCCGCCGGCATCGACAGCCGGATCACGCCTGCCCTCGCGCGCCAGATCGCGCCGGTCGTCTACCTGCTCTACAAGCCGCTGCCCGAGGGCAGGATCGACGGGCGCGGCCTGCTGTCCTACAGCGTGCCCGGCAATGCCCGCGACTTCGTGATGATCGTCGGCATGGTGGTGCTGGCCGGGATCGTCTCGATCGTCACGCCGATCGCTACCGGCTACATCGTCAGCACCATCATCCCGAGCGCCGAGCGCGGTCAACTCCTCGTCCTTGGCCTCGTCGTGCTCGCCGCGCTGCTGGGGGCCGCGGCCTTCAATTTCGTCCAGTCGATCGCCATGCTCCGGATCGAGGGGCGTCTCGACCAGCGCGTCGAGGCGGCCGTCTGGGACCGCCTGCTGAAGCTGCGCGCGCCCTTTTTCCGGGAATACTCGGTGGGCGACTTGGCGAATCGGGCACAGTCGATCAGCCAGATCCGCCAGCTCATCACCGGTTCGGTGATCAACTCCTCGATCTCCGGCATCATGGGGCTCTTCAGCCTCGGCCTCATGGTCGTCTACGATTGGCTGCTCGGCCTGCTGGTCGGCGGGGTCAGCCTGCTCTACGCCTTCACGGGCTACCTGATCGGCCGCACGATCGTCGGGCTGAACCGCAAGCGGATCTTCCTCGACGGCAAGGTGCAGGGCCTGCTGTTCCAGCTATTCGGGGCGATCGAGAAGCTGCGCGTGTCGGGCAGCGAGGTCACGGCGCTCGGGCTCTGGCAACGCGACTTCCTGGCGTACGCCCGCCTGACCAACAGCCAGAACGGCTGGACCAATCTGTCCAAGATCACGGCCGGCGTCTTTCCCTTCTTCGCGATCGTCGTCGTGCTGCTGGTGATCGGCTGGCAGTCCGGCCAGCTCGACGCCTTCTTCGGCTTCCCGCGCGACTGGGCCGACATCGAGGCCGCCGCTTTCGCCGACATCATGTCGCCGGGCGACTTCAGCGCCTTCATCACCGCCTACGTACAGTTCACGGCCGCGATCGTAGGTCTGGTCGGCGTCGCAGTGCAGCTCACCCTGGTCCGTCCTCTGCTGGAGCGGATCACCCCGATCCTTCAGGCCGAGGAGGAAAACGACAGCGGCAAGCGGGATCCGGGCGCGCTCAAGGGCGCCATCGAGCTGCGCAGCATCCGCTTCGGCTACGGTGCAGGCGCGCCGCCCGTTCTCAACGACCTGTCGCTCGCGATCGAGCCCGGCGAATTCGTCGCCTTCGTCGGGCCCTCGGGCAGCGGCAAGTCGACGGTGATCCGCCTGCTGCTCGGCTTCGAGCGGCCCGACGCCGGCTCGGTGCTGATCGACGGCGTCGACCTCGCGACCCTGAACAGCCGCCTGGTCCGCGAGCACCTGGGCGTCGTGCTGCAGGACGCCAAGCTGCTGAGTGGGACGATCTTCGACAACATCGCGGCCGGCTCCGACGCGACCCGCGAGGACGCCTGGGACGCAGCGCGCCGCGCCGGCTTCGACGCCGACGTCAAGGCGATGCCGATGGGCATGGACACCTACCTGACCGACGCCGCGACCACGGTCTCGGGCGGTCAGCGCCAGCGCCTGATGATCGCCCGCGCCCTGGTCCGCAACCCGCGCATCCTGATCTTCGACGAGGCGACCAGCGCGCTCGACAACGAGACCCAGGCGATCGTCAGCCGCGGCGTCGACGAGCTGCGCTGTACCCGCATCGCCATCGCGCACCGCCTCAGCACCATCCGCCGCGCCGACCGCATCTTCGTCATCGACAGCGGGCGGGTCGTCGAGTCCGGCAACTACGAAGAGCTGATGGCCAGGCAGGGCGCCTTCGCCGAGCTGGTCAAGCGTCAGGTCGCCTGATCGGCCAACGGTGTCCGCACGCCGGGGATCGCGGCGCCCTGTGTGCGGTCAGGTTGCGCGACGCAACACGGCGCCGGCGTTCTCCTCGGTGCGTCGGCCGTCGCGTACGGCGAAGCGACCGTTGACCAGGACGTGGCGGAACCCGCCCGGATGCTGGCGCGGCTCCGCGAGCGTGCAGCGATAGGTCACCGCGTCGTAGTCGAACACGGCGATGTCGGCCGCCGCGCCGGGGCGCAGGATGCCGCGGTCGGGCAGCCCGATGCGTTCGGCCGGCAGGCTGGTGACCCGGCGGATCGCCTCCTCCGCCGACATCAGCTTCAGGCCGCGGACATAGTGCTCGAGGAACCGGGCGACCCAGCCGTAGCCGGCGAGCGAACCGATCAGGCCGCCGGTCGGCCCGTGCCGGCAGAGCGCGAGCGTATCGGACATGACGCCGCACTCCGGTCGCCGCAGACAGAGGCGCAGGTCTTCCTCGAAGAAGCTCTTGGAGGTCCACAGCATGTGCAGCGCGTTCTCGCCGGCCTCCAGCAGCAGGTCGAGGACGGTGTCGTAGGGCGCGGTTCCGCGTGCCTCGGCAACCTCGGCCACGCTGCGACCGAGGATGCCGGGGTCGGACGCCCGCAGGAAGTAGATCAGGTCCCAGCGCCCGTCGAGCACCAACCGCCACATCGGTGCCGGGTTGGCCTTCATGCGGTCGCGCGCGGCCGGATCGCGCAGCCGTTCGAGCAGCTTCTCGACGCCGCCTTCGCGCGCCCAGGCCGGCAGGATCGCCGCCACGCCGGTGTGCGACCACTCGTGCGGGATCACGTCGAAGGCGACGTCGAGCCCGTGCGCCCGCGCATGCTCCACCATCTCCAGAGCGTGCGCCATCGCATGATCGGGGCGGCCGTACTTCGGCTGGATGTGGGAGATCTGGGTGCGCACGCCGGCGACCCGGCCGACCGACAGGACTTCGCTGAAGCCCATGTCGTAGTGGATGTCGCGGTTGCGGACGTGCGAGGCGTGCAGGCCGTCGGCTGCGGCGACCACGCGGCAAAGTCGGGTGAGTTCGCTTGCGCTCGCGCCGAGCCCGGGCCAGTACTCCAGGCCCGTCGACATGCCCCAGGCCCCTTCGTCGAGGGATGCCGTCACAAGATCGGCCATGCGGCCGAGGTCAGCCTCGCTCGGCTGCCGGACCTCGTCCCCGAGCACGGCGCCTCGGATCGCGCCGTGCCCGACCAGGGCCATGACGTTCAGCCCCAGGCTCTTTTCCTCCAGCGCCTCGAGGTAGCCGCCGAAGCTGCGCCAACTCACCTCGACGCCCGGCAGCCGGCCGACCATCCAGCGCTTCATCCGCTCGCTGTCGCCGACCGGCGCGAAGCTATAGCCGCACTGACCGGCCAGCTCGCTGGTCACGCCCTGCATGACCTGGCTGTCCGCCTTGCCGTCGGCGAGCAGAACCGCGTCCGAGTGGGTGTGGATATCGATGAAGCCGGGGCTCACGGTCAGCCCCGAGACGTCGAGCCGCTCGGCCGCCTCGGCGTGCGCCAGATCGCCGAGCGCGACGATGCGGTCGCCGGCGACTGCCACGTCGGCGGCGTAGGCGGGCGCGCCCGTGCCGTCGATAACGCGGGCGTTGAGCAGGAGCGTGTCGGTCATGCGCAGTGCGTCCCGAGCGCCACCCTCACGGGCGCGCTCCGTAAATGAGATCGGGCAGGAAGGTGACGACCTCGGGGGCCAAGATCATGACCAGCATCATCGCCACATAGGGCAGCAGGAACGGCAGGACGCCGACGGAGACCTGCTCGATCGAGATGTTGGTCAGACGGGCGGCCACGTTGAGGTTGCCGCCGAGCGGCGGGGTCAGGAACCCGATCTCGCAGCTCATCACCATGAAGATGCCGAAGACGATGGGGTCGACGCCCATGGCGGCCAGTCCGGGCAGGAAGATCGGCGTGAAGAGGATGATCTGCGCCAGCGACTCCATGAAGGTGCCGACGGCGATCAGGATCAGGCCGACGATCACCATCACCCAGAAGGGATTGGCCGCGACGGTGTCGAGGAAGGACTGCACCGCCTGCGGCATGTCGTAGAAGGCGAGCACCTGCCCAAAGGCGAGCGAGGGCGCGATGATGATCAGAATGCCGCTCATCAGCGCGGTGAACTTCAGCGCCTCGGCGAAGCGCTGCCAGGTGAGTTCGCGATAGACGAAGGTGCCGACGAACAGGGCGTAGAAGACCGCCACAGAGGCGGCCTCCGTCGGCGTGAAGACGCCGCCGTAGATGCCGCCAAGGATGAGCACCGGCGCGAAGACGGCCCACTTGCCCTGCCAGAGCGCGCGCAGCATGGGCCGGAGGGAGAAGCTCTCGCCGACCGCGCCGTAGCCGCGGCGCACCGAGATCAGGTAAGCGGTCGCCATCAGCATCGCGGCGACCGCGATGCCCGGCACGAAGCCGGCCAGGAACATCCGCGGGATCGATTCCTCGGCCACCAGGCAGTAGATGATCATCAGGTTGCTAGGCGGGATCATGCTGCCGAGCGCGCCCGCCGAGGCGGCCACCGCGGCGGCGAAGCGCGGGCGGTAGCCCTGACGCACCATCTCGGGGATCGTCACGCTGCCGATGGCTGCGGTCGTCGCCGGCCCGGAGCCGGAGAGTGCGGCGAAGAGCGCACAGCCGAAGATCGTCACCATCGACATGCTGCCGCGGTAGGCGCCGACCAGAGACTGGGCGATGGCGATCATCCGCGAGGCCATGCCGCCGGTCTCCATCAGTCGGCCGGCCAGCACGAACAGCGGGATCGTCAGCAACGGAAAGGGCTGCAGCGCCGTGAAGGCGTTCTGCGCCAGCAGCGTCACCGGGATGTCGATCAGGTAGAGCGCCACAGCGGTGGTCAGGCCGACCGCCGCGAACAGCGGCATGCCGAGCAGGGTGAAGCCGACGAAACAGAGGACGACGATCAGGGAGGCGCTCATCGCCGCGCGCCTCCGTCCTCGCCGGTGCTCGCGTCGTCGCCCGCCCGCTCGTCGTGCGGCGGCGGCGAGATACCCGGCAGCCCGAATCGGCCGCCGGCGATCCAGCGCGCGTAGAGCTCGAACGTGCGCAGCACCATGGCGACGTAGCCGATCACCACGATGCTCTGCGGCCACTTCTGGTCGATGCCGAGCGAGGGCGAGATGAACTCGCGCTCCCACAACAGGGCGAGGTATTCCCAGCCGACCACCAGCATCAGGCTGCAGAAGCCCAGCCAGAGCAGGTCGCCGAGCAGCACGGCGGCGAGCGCCAGCGGGCGCGGCAGCATCTCGACGGCGAAGAGGATGCGGATGTGAAAGCGGTCGCGCACCGCCACGGCCGCGCCCATGTAGACGGCCCAGACCATGGCGAAGCCGGCCAGCTCCTCCGTCCAGGTGATCGCCGTATGGAAGAAGTAGCGGCTGACCACCTGGGCGAAGACGCAGAGCGCGATCAGGCACAGCGCGAACTGGGCGACCAGCTCCTCCGCGCGGTGAAGGACGAGCTTCATGTCAGGAACCTGTCGGGATGGGGGCGGATGCCGGCGTCCGTGCCGGGCCGTCCGTGCCGGGGCGCGCTGGCCGGCCCCCGGACGTCGCAAGACGTGTCCGGGGGCCGGCCCTTACGCAAGCATACTGGGGGGCTCTGTGGGGGGCGTTTAGCCTTCGGTCTCGCGAATACGCTCCAGCAGGCTGCGGAACTCTTCGCCCTTCTCGGTGGCGAAGCTGTCCTGCACCCCCTGCGCGGCCTCGATGAACTTGCTCTTGTCGGGGTAGGTCACGCGCATGCCGTGCCCGGCCAGTGCCTCGCGCACCTTGTCGATCTGGTCGCTCATCACCGTGCGCTGATGGGCCTGCGCCTCCTGCGCGGCGCGGCGCACTGCCTCGGCCTGCTCGTCGCTCAGGCCGGACATGAAGCGGTCGCTGACCAGCAGCGGGGTGAAGCCGGAGAAGTGCTCGAGGATCGCCAAGTGGTCGGCGAACTCGTAGAACTTCATGTCGAGGATGACGCTGGTGCCGTTGTCGCCGCCGTCGATCGTGCCGGTCTGCAGCGCCGTCGGCGTCTCCGACCAGGCGAGCGGCACCGGCTCTGCGCCGAAGGCGCGGAAGGTCGCGATCATCACCTCGTTCTTCGGCACCCGGTACTTCAGCCCGCCGAAGTCCTCGAAGGAGTCGATCGGACGTACGCTGTTGTAGAGGTCGCGGTACTCCACGTTGTTGAAGGACAGCAGGTGCACGCCCGTGCGCTCGAGCAGCTCCTGCTTGATGAAGTCGCCGACCTCGCCGTCCAGCACCGCGACGGCATGGTCCCGGCTGCGGAAGACGTAGGGCAGCACGAAGACGTCCATCAGCCCGAAGTGCGGCGAGATGTTGTTCTGCGAGATCAGGTAGCCGTCGACGGTGCCGAGCTGCAGTGCCTTGAAGGCGTCGTCTTCGCTCGAGATCTGGCCGGAGGGGCGCAGCTTCACCTCGACCTCGCCGTCAGTGTAGCTGTCGACCAGCTCGGCGAATTTCTTGGCGAACACGCCGTTGTTGGAATCCAGCGGCGTGCCCCAGCCCAGGTTCATCGTCTCCTGGGCGCTGGCCGGGGTGGCCGCGACGAAGACGAGGCCAGCACCGAGAAGTGCGCCGGCGGCCCGCCGGGTGAGCGCTGTAAGCGAAGTCTGTCCTGCCATCTTTTTGCCTCCCGCGTACGTCGCCGATCGGAGAAACCCGATCGATTTCCCATAAGCACGAGCCTAGTGGCATTGAGCGCGCGCGACTAATATCATCGCGCTAGCAAATGATAGCAGGACGGCATCGCCACCCGTGCGCCCCCGTTTCGACCTTCGGCATGTGGAGTGCCTTCTCGCGGTCGCCGAACACGGCAGCTTCCGGCGCGCGGCACGCCATCTGAACGTTGCCCAGCCGGCCCTCAGCCGCACGGTCCGCAACCTGGAAGAGGCACTGGGGGTGCTGCTGGTCGCGCGCGATCGCCGGCGGGTGACGCTGACGCCGGCAGGCCAGGTGTTCGCCGAAGGCGGGGCGCGACTGCTGGCGGAGGCTGCAGAGCTGGCGCACGGCACGGCGCGCGCCCACAAGGGGCTGCTCGGCAAGCTGCGCATCGGCTACACGGATTTCGCCATCGCCGGTGTCCTGCCCGACATCGTGAATGCCTTCCGCACCGCCTTTCCCGACATCTCGGCGACCTTCACGCCGAGCGTGACGGCGCAGCAGATCGAGGCGCTGCGCGAGGGGCGGATCGACGCCGGCTTCCTGACCGGACCGCTGGAACTCCCTTTCGTCGAGACCCAGGAGGTGCAGTGCGACGCCGTCGTCGCTCTGTTGCCCGCCGAGCATCCGCTCGCGGCGCGGGCCGCCGTTTCCCTGCAAGAGCTCGCCGAGGAACCCTTCGTGGTCGGGGCCAGCGAGCACTGGGCGCACTTCCTGACCCACGTCATGCATCTCTGCCAGGTGGCCGGGTTCCGGCCGAAGGTGGCGCAGGAGGCCGCCAACAGCGAGGCCATCGTCGGCCTGGTCGCCGCCGGCATCGGCGTCACCCTCAGCATCGAGAGCATCGCCAGGCGGCCCCGCCACGGCGTCGTGATGCGGCCGCTGGCCGGCGAGCCCTACGAGATCTCGACACTGCTCGCCTGGCGACGGGGCGGCCAGGATCCGGCGCTGCGTCACCTGCGCGACGTTGCTGTGTCCTACTGGCGGGACACCTCCGGCGCCTGACGTCCCGCCGGGCGGGCGCCGGCTGTCAGCCGGCTCGACCGCCGGCGCGCGCCAGCACGTCCTCCTCGCACAGGAAGGCCCAGACCGGCTGCTCGGTCGGGGCGTGCGGCCCGCGCAGGCGCATCGCCGTCACCAGCAGTTCGGCGGTCGGCAGGACCTCGCTCAGATCGCACAAGTCGCCGCGCGCCAGCTCGGCCGCGACCAGCGAGCTCGGCACCCAGGCGACCGCGATGCCGGCCAGCGCGAATTGAAGCGCGGCCACGGTCAGGGCCGTCTCGACCTTGCGCCGGACGTAGCCCTCGGCGTCGATGCCGGGCAGGACCGCGCGGTTGAAGACGCGGCCCAGGAAGGCCTCGTTGGGATAGGCCACGACGGGCAGCTCGCCGGCAGCGTAGCTCTCGTTGAGCCGCTTCAGATGTGCGGCGGCGAAGACGGGGATCAGGAGCTCGCGCCCCAGGTCGACAAACTCCAGAAGATCCTCGTCGATCGGCAGGGCATCGCCCTCGGTGCGGTAGGTGATGGTCAGGTCCGCCTGCTTGGTCAGCAGCAGCGCCAGGCATTCGTCGCGGTTGGCGGAGCGCAGCCGGATGCTGACGTCGATACGCTCGGACAAGGCCCGCACCAGTTCGGGCGCGCGCGCCGTCGTGATTGCGTGCTGCGCGGCGATGACCAGACGGTTGTGGGTCTCCCGATCCTGGCGGCGCAACTCGAATAGCAGGTCGCGCAGGCCGGACGCCATCTCCTTAATCGCCGGCTCCCGGTCGCGCAGGGTCGGGCGCAACCGAACGGGCTTGTGGGTGCGGTCGAACAGCTCGACCCCGACATACGCCTCGATCGCGCGGATGCGCCGCGAAAAGGCCGGTTGGGTCAGCAGGCGCTTCTCGGCGGCGGCATTGAACGAGCCCGTCTCGATGACGGCGAGGATGTCGTCGAGCCATTCGAGCCGCATGGCGGGCGAAATCCTGTCTCGGTGGCGTGGCGGTGTCTGTTGAAATTATGTCGAAACTGCATTTTGTGTCAGCAATTTTGCATTTGCGAGGAAGGGAGTCCTTCAGGAACATCGGGGCAAGCTGAAGCCTGAGGGGTACGATTATGCATCTGGCGCGTTTTCCACGGATCCATCTCGCGCACTTGCCGACGCCGCTCGAGCCGATGGAGCGGCTGTCGCGCGAGCTCGGCGGCCCGGAGATCTGGATCAAGCGCGACGACTGCACGGGTCTGTCGACCGGCGGCAACAAGACCCGCAAGCTCGAGTTCCTGATGGCCGAGGCGGCGGATCAGGGGGCCGACCTGGTGATCACCCAGGGCGCGACCCAGTCCAACCATGCGCGCCAGACCGCAGCTTTCGCCGCCAAGCTCGGCATGGGCTGCCACATCCTGTTGGAAGATCGGACCGGCTCGAAGGACCCGAACTACAATCTCAACGGCAACGTCTTTCTCGACTACCTGCATGGAGCCACGGCCGAAAAGCGCGGCCCCGGGCTGGACATGAACGCCGAGCTCGACAGCCTCGCCGCGCGGTTCCGCGCCGAGGGCCGCAAGGTCTACAGCATCCCCGGTGGCGGCTCGAACCCGACCGGGGCGCTTGGCTACGTCAACTGTGCGCTGGAGCTGGTGCACCAGGCCAACGAAATGGGCCTGCGCATCGACCGGCTGGTGCATGCCACCGGAAGCGCCGGCACGCAGGCCGGCTTGGTCGTCGGGCTGAAGGCGATGCATGCGCAGGTGCCGCTGCTCGGCTTCGGGGTGCGCGCGCCCAAGCCGAAGCAGGAGGAGAACGTCTACAAGCTGGCCGTGGCCACGGCCGAGAAGCTGGGCTGTCCAGGGGTCGTCGCGCGCGAGGACGTGGCCGCCAACACCGACTATGTCGGCGAGGGCTACGGCATTCCGACGGAGGGCACGCTCGAGGCGATCGAGATGTTCGCGCAGCTCGAGGGCATCCTGCTCGATCCGGTCTACTCCGGTAAGGCGGCAGCCGGGCTGATCGACTTCGCGCGCCAGGGCCGTTTCGGCCGCGGCGAGAAGGTGGTGTTCCTGCACACCGGCGGTTCGGCCGCCCTGTTCGGCTACACCGCCGCTTTCGACTTCGGCGAGCGCCTTGCGCCCGCGGTGGCACAGTGAGACTGCAGAGGAAGGCTGGTATCGCGGCATGACCCCGAAGCGGTTCGAGCGCAGCTTCACCCAGCAGGAATCGGTCCCCGAGGCGGCAGTCGCCGCTGCGGTCGAGGTGCTGCGCTCCGGCCGCCTGCACCGCTACAACACGCTGGGGGACGCGCCGTCGGAGGCGGCGCTGCTGGAGGCCGAGTACGCGGCGTATCAGGGCAGCCGCTATTGCCTGGCCTGCGCGTCCGGCGGCTATGCGATGCAGGTCGCCCTGCGCGCCGCTGGCTTGCGGCGCGACGAGCCGGTGCTGACCAACGCCTTCACCCTGGCGCCGGTGCCCGGCGCGATCGTCGCCGCCGGCGGCCGGCCGCTGCTGGTCGAGACGACACCTCAGCTGGTCATCGACCTGGAGGATCTGGACGCCAAGGCCGCGGCGAGCGGCGCGCGTTTCCTGCTGCTCTCCAACATGCGCGGCCACCTTGTCGACATGGACCGCCTGATGCAGCGCGTCGCCGCCCGCAACCTGATCCTGATCGAGGACTGCGCGCACACCATGGGGGCCGCCTGGCGCGGCACGAAGAGCGGCAGCTTCGGCCTGGCCGGCTGCTTCTCGACGCAAACCTACAAGCACCTGAATTCCGGCGAGGGTGGGTTGCTGACCTCGGACGATGCCGACTTCATGGCGCGCGCCATCGTCCTCTCCGGTTCCTACATGCTCTACGAGCGCCACGGCGCGGCGCCGGGTGCCGAGACCTTCGCTGAGATTCGCCTGGAGACGCCCAACTGCTCGGGGCGCATGGACAACCTGCGGGCCGCGGTCCTGCGTCCGCAACTGACCGAGCTCGAGCGGAACGTCGACCGCTGGAACGAACGCTACCGCGTCGTCGAGGGCAAGCTGCGCGCGGTCGACACGCTGCGCGTGCCGGTGCGGCCGCCGGAGGAGCGCTACGTCGGCAGCTCGATCCAGTTCCTGATCCCCGGTATTCCGCCCTCGGCCACACGCGACTTCCTGGCCGCCAACGCGGCGCTCGGCGTCGAGTTGAAGTGGTTCGGCGCGGCGCAGCCGGTCGGCTTCACCAGCAGCCACCATAGCTGGCGCTACATGCCGTTCCAGTCCCTGCCGCGCACGGACGCGGTGCTTGCGGGCCTCTTCGACATGCGCATCCCGCTCACCTTCAGCCTGGAGGACTGCGCCCAGATCGGCGAGATCGTCGCCCACTGCGCCGCGGCTCTGCCGGTCAGAGGCGCCGCCTGATGGCCGGCGCGGCGAAGCGGCGGGTCGGCATTCTCGGCGGCATGGGGCCGGAGGCCACCGTGCTGCTGATGTCGCGCATCGTGGCACTGACGCCGGCCGAGGACGACAGCAACCACGTCCCCCTGCTGGTCGACAGCAACACCCAGGTGCCCTCGCGCATCGCCGCCCTGATCGAGAAGACCGGCGCGGATCCGGCGCCCGTCCTGGTCGAGATGGCGCGGCGGCTGGAGGCGGGCGGGGCCGAGGCGTTGGCGATGCCCTGCAACACGGCACACCACTACGCCCCGGCGATCCGCCAGGCGGTCGGCATCCCGTTCCTCGACATGGTGGAGCTTTCGGTGCGGCAAGCCCTCGCCATGCCGCTGCCCAGCCGCCGCGTCGGCCTGCTCGCCTCGCCGGCGGTGCATCTCACCGGCATCTTCGACCGGGCTTTCGCCGAGGTGGGGTGCGAGACCCTCTACCCCGACGACGAGGCGCCGGTGCTCGCTGCGATTCGCGCCATCAAGCGGGACAGCGCCGACCCGGCGGCGCGTGCGGCGGTCGCAGCGGCGGCCCAGCAGTTGGCGGCGGCCGAGAGCGATCTGGTCCTGATCGCCTGTTCGGAGCTCTCGCTCCTTGCCGAAGCGGTCCCGCCGCCGACGCCCGTGATCGATACGATCGACGTGCTCGCCGAAGCCGTCGTCGCCTTCGCCAGCTCCGACAACACCACCCCTTCGAACGACGGGCGGACGACCTCGGGTCAACGACACTTGGCCGCCGCGATCGCAGACAGCCGCGCACGTCGGCCGGACGACGCGGCCCCGCTCGAGACAACCGGCCAACAGAACAGGGAAACAGCGCGATGATTCGAACGACGGCACGGACCGCCCTCGCGGCGGGTGCACTCAGCCTGGCTTCCGTTTCGACCGCCTCGGCCGCCGACCTGGTGCTAGGTATGCCGAACTGGCCTGCCGCGGTGGCGACTTCGAACGTCCTGAAGGTGGTGATCGAGGAGAACTTCGGCCTTGAGGTCGAACTCCAGAACGGCACCAACCCGATCATCTTCGAGGCCATGGACCAGGGCTCGATGCACCTGCATCCCGAGGTCTGGATGCCGAACCAGCAGAACCTGCACGACCGCTACGTCAAGGAGCGTGGCTCCGTCGTGATGAACGACAATCCGGTGCAGGCCGTGCAGGGTATGTGCGTCCCGAGCTATGTCGTCGAGCAGTACGACATCCGCTCGATCGAGGACCTGACCGACCCCGAGAAGATGGCCATCTTCGACAAGGACGGGAACGGCACGCCGGAGATCTGGATCGGCGCGCCGGGCTGGGCCTCGACTGTCATCGAGCGCATTCGCGCCAAGTCCTACGGCTACGATCAGGTGCTCGATCTGCAGGAGTACGACGGAACGGTGGCTTGGGGCGCGCTCGGTTCGGCGATCGAGGCGGGCGAGCCCTGGCTCGGCTTCTGCTACGATCCCCACTTCATCTTCGTCGCCTACGACCTGACCTTCCTGGAGGAGCCGGCGCACGACCCCGAGACCTGGCACATCGTGCAGCCGACCGACGACCCGGCCTGGCTGGAGAAGTCGCGGGCCTCGACCGCCTGGAAGGGCGCGACCCTGCATCTGCACTATGCGGCGAGCATTCGCGAGAACTTCCCCGAGGTGGCGGCGATGCTCGATGCCTATGAGATGCCGTCGGAAGCGATCAGCGAAATGGGCTATGCCCTGACCCTGGAGGACATGGATCCGGCCGTCTTCGCACGGAAGTGGGTGGACGAGAACCAGGACGTGATCCTCGCCTGGCTCACGCAGTGAGGCCGACGTTCTGATGAGGGTGCGGCCGCCGGCCCGTGACGCCGGCGGCCGCAAGCCGTCCGCTTCGGCGGCAGAGGTGGGGGCCGTGGCCATGAGCGAAACGGTTGTCGAGCTTTCCGGCGTCTGGAAGGTGTTTGGCGATCGCACGGCGGAGACGCTGGCCGCGGCCAAGTCCGAAGCGATCTCCAAGGCCGAGGCCCTGGAGCGTTTCGGCACGGTGATCGGCGTGCGCGACGCCAGCTTCTCGGTCTCGCGCGGCGAGATCTTCTGCATCATGGGGCTGTCGGGCTCCGGCAAGTCGACCCTGGTGCGCCACGTCAACCGGCTGATCGAGCCGACGGACGGGACGATCCGCGTGCTCGGCCAGGACGTCGGCGCGATGGGCACGCAGGCGCTGCGGGAGATGCGGGCCAAGCACATCGGCATGGTGTTCCAGCACATGGCGCTGATGCCGCACCGCTCGGTGCGCGACAACGTGGCCTACCCGCTGGAGGTGCGCGGCGTACCGAAGTCGCGGCGCTGGGCGGTCTCCGACCACACGCTGGGCCTGGTCAACCTGGAGGGCTACGAGGACCGGCTGCCGCAGGAGCTTTCGGGGGGCATGCAGCAGCGCGTCGGCATCGCCCGTGCGCTCGCCTCCGACCCGGAAATCCTCCTGATGGACGAGCCCTTCTCCGCGCTCGACCCGCTGATCCGGCTGCAGTTGCAGGACCAGTTCAAGGCGCTGGTCGACGAGCTGCGGAAGACGACGCTGTTCATCACCCACGACCTCGACGAGGCGATCCGCATCGGCGACCGCATCGCCATCATGAAGGACGGCGTGATCGTCCAGATCGGTACGCCCGAGGAGATCGTCACCCGGCCGGCCGACGCCTATGTGCGCGAGTTCGTCCAGGGCATCTCCAAGCTCAAGCTGGTCAAGGCGCACAGCATCATGGAGCCGCTGGAGAGCTATCCCGGGGTGATCAACGGCGCGCCGCGCGTCGACGAGAGCGCCGACCTGGACCGGCTGATCGATCTGTCCGTCGGCACCGACGATCCCGTCGTGATCACCGAAGGCGGCCGCGACGTCGGCGTGGTGACCAAGTCCGTGCTGCTGCGCGGCATCCAGGGAGGTCGGTCATGACCGACGCCGCCATCGACCCTGTGACCGACAAGACCGCGCGAGCCGGACGAGTCACCGCCGCCTCCCAGGTGGAGGTCGACCACGCCGAGCTCGACGCCTCGATCGCGCGCTTCGTCGGGCGCAATGCCGGCTACTATTCGCGCGCCTTCCACCGCATTCACGACACGACGCGCGGCGTTCCGCTGACCTTCAACTGGGCGGCCGCCGTTTTCGGCCCGCTGTGGGCGGCGGGGCGCGGGGTCTGGGGGTTCTTCTGGGGCTTCCTGATCCTCGAGATCATCGCCTGGGTGCAGATCGGCCGCGGGACCTGGGGCGAGCTGGGCGCCGAGAGCCTGGCCCAGGCGGCGCGTCAGGAGGCGCGCGCCCGACAGTTCCTGGAGCAGGCCGAGGCGGTGCGCCTGGCGGGCGAGGACCCGAGCCGTTTCGAGACCTTGAGCAACAACCTGATGCGTGCGGCCGAGCGCAGCCGCGAGACGGCCGAGGCGGCCGCCGCCGATGCCACGCACATCCTGCTGACCGGCCTTGCCCTGCTGCTCATCGTCAAGCTACTGCAGGGCCTCTGGTCGAACGTGGTCTACGAGAAGCAGTACAGCCGCTGGCGGATCGATCCGGCGGCCGTGGTCTCCGGCGTCAAGCCGCATAACGTGGCGCTCGGGCTTGTTCTGACGCTGGCCATCGCGCCGCTGACGGTCTACCGCTTCACCGTCGAGGACGTGAGCCCGCTGCTGACGGCGTTTCCGGCCGATCCCGACCACTACACGGGCGCAGCGCGTTGGCTGGAGGCGCAGATCGACGCTGCGGCCCGGGGCGGCTCCGGCGCCTTCGACTCGATCGTGCTCGGCGTGCGCCAGATCCTCGATGCGATCTCGCTCGCCCTGATCGGCGCGCCCTGGCCGGTGGTGATGACGGTGATCTGCGTCGTCGCCTGGCGGTCTGCCGGCCCGCGGGTGGCGATCTTCACGGCCGCCGCGCTGGCCTACATCGCGCTGCTCGGCTACTGGGAGATCGCCATGGAGACGGTCGCCCTGGTCGGCGCCGCCGTCGTCATCTGCGTGGTCCTCGGCATTCCGCTCGGCATCTGGTTCGGCAAGTCGCAGCGCGCCTACCGCATGGCCGAGCCGGTGCTCGACCTGATGCAGACCCTGCCGGCCTTCGTCTACCTGATCCCGATCATCGCCTTCTTCGGCACCGGCAACCCGCCCGGCATCCTGGCGACCATCATCTTCGGCATGCCGCCGGTGATCCGCCTGACCGCGCTGGGCATGCGCGGCGTCTCCGACAGCATCAAGGAGGCGGCCAGCGCCTTCGGCGCCTCGCCCTGGCAGATCCTCAAGGACGTCGAGCTGCCGCTGGCGCTGCCGTCGATCATGACCGGGGTCAACCAGACCATCCTGATGTGCCTGTCGATGGTGGTCATCATCTCGCTGATCGGCGGCGGCGGCCTCGGCCAGGTGATCCTGGAGGCGCTGCAGTTCGCCGCCAAGGGCCCCGGATTGCTGGGCGGCTTCGCCATCCTGTTCGTCGCCATGATGATCGACCGGATCGTCCAGGGCGCCTTCCGGCGGCGCGATTAGAAGTAACCGGCCGCCCGGATGCGGCGGCGCAACCCTCTCCAGAACGGCACGAGCATGACGATCGAGTACCTGAAGACGGCAACCCGCAAGGCCGAGACCGGACACGAGGACGTCCGCACCAAGGTGCAGGCGCTGTTGGACGAGCTGGAGGCCGGCGGCGATGCGGTTGCCCGCCGCCTGGCCCGCGAGTTCGACGGCTGGGACGGCGAGATCCGCGTCTCGGAGGAGGAGTTGGCGGCCGCTGCGGCTGCGGTGCCGGAGCGCCTGAAGGACGACATCCGCTTTGCCCACGACAACGTTCGCCGCTTCGCCGAGGCGCAGAAGGCGACGATCTCAGACTGCCAGATCGAGGTGATTCCCGGCCTGCTCGCCGGCCAGCGCCAGATCCCGGTCGGCGCCGCCGGCTGCTACGTGCCGGGCGGTCGCTACAGCCATATCGCCTCCGCCATCATGACGGTGACGACGGCGAAGGTCGCCGGCGTGTCGCACGTCGCCGCCTGCTCGCCGCCGCGACCGGGCGTCGGCATCCCGCCGGTCGTGCTCTTCACCATGCAGCTCTGCGGCGCCGACGCGATCCTCAATCTGGGCGGCGTGCAAGGCGTGGCGGCCATGACCTTCGGGCTGTTCGGCCTGCCGAAGGCCGACATCCTCGTCGGACCGGGCAACCAGTACGTGGCGGAGGCCAAGCGGCTGCTGTTCGGCCGGGTCGGCATCGACATGTTCGCCGGACCGACCGACTCCATGGTGCTGGCCGACCGCACGGCCGATCCTCACCTGGTCGCCTGGGACCTCGTCGGCCAGGCCGAGCACGGCTACAACTCGCCGGTCTGGCTGGTGACCAGCGACCGCGGGCTGGCGGAAGCGGTGATGGCGGCGGCGCCGGGCATGATCGCCAGCCTGCCGGACCTGAACGCCCGCAACGCCGAAGCCGCCTGGCGCGACTACGCGGAAGTCATCCTCTGCTCCGGGCGCGAGGAGATGGCCGAGATCGCCGACCGCTACGCCCCCGAGCACCTGCATGTGCAGGCGCAGGACCTCGACTGGTGGCTCGGCCGTCTGCACGCCTACGGCTCGCTGTTTCTGGGCGAAGAGACGACGGTCGCATTCGGCGACAAGGCGGCCGGGCCGAACCACGTGCTGCCGACCTCCGGGGCGGCTCGCTACACCGGCGGCCTGTCGGTCCACAAGTTCATGAAGACGGTCACCTGGCAGCGGGCGACCCGCACGGCGGCGCGCCCGGTGGCCGAGGCGACGGCCCGCATCTCGCGCCTGGAAGGGATGGAGGGTCACGCGCGCAGCGCCGACGTCCGCCTCGAGAAGTTCTTCCCCGCCGAGTCCTTCGATCTGACCGCGCAGGACTGAGCGGCACGATCCGCACCTTCCGGGAGGCGCGGGCGACCGCGCGATCGCCCCATGATGACAGCCACCCGGGTGGCCGTGTCGCAGCGCTTCCGCGGCGTGCTGCTGGCGGCCACCGTCGCCGTCGCCGCCGTCTTCCTGGCCGAGCACTACGGCGCGCCGGCGATGCTCTTCGCCCTGCTGCTGGGGATCGCCTTCAACTTCCTGGCGACGCACGAGAGCTGCCGCAGCGGGATCGAGTTCAGCGCCAAGACGCTTCTGCGCCTGGGCGTGGCGCTGCTTGGAATCCGGCTCAGCTTCGGCGACATCGTGGCCCTCGGGCTCGGTCCTGCGCTTTCCGTCGCCGGCCTGGTCGCACTGACCCTGTTGGTCGGCGTTCTGCTGGCCCGCCTGGCCGGCAAGTCGTCGGCTCTCGGGATGCTGACGGGCGGGGCGGTCGGCATCTGCGGCGCCTCGGCAGCGCTGGCGATCGCCGCGGTCCTGCCGAAGACCCGGATCAGCGAGCGCGACACGCTCTTCACCGTGGTCGGCGTGACGACGCTGTCGACCGTGGCCATGGTGCTCTATCCGCTGCTGACCCCTCTGCTCGGCTTTGACGAGGTCGCCACCGGGCTGCTCATCGGGGCCACCATCCATGACGTCGCACAGGTCGTCGGGGCCGGCTACTCGGTCAGCGAACAGGCCGGCGACGTCGCCACCTTGGTGAAGCTTCAGCGCGTTGCGCTGCTGCCGGTCGTGCTGTTCGCGCTGATCCTGATCGGCCGCCGCGAGGGCGGGGGCGGTGTCGGCCTGCCCTGGTTCCTGGTCGCCTTCGTCGCGCTGGTCGCGCTCAACAGCACCGGCGTGGTACCGGCTTGGCTGCAGGCCGCCCTCGCCGAGGCCTCGCGTTGGCTGCTCGTCGTCGCCATCGCCGCACTCGGCGTGAAGACCTCGCTGACCGCGATGTTCGAGGTCGGTCCCCGGCACGCCTTCGTGATCGTCGGGAGCACGCTCGTGCTGCTGCTGGCCGGCATCGGGGTCGTGGCGCTGCTGCCCGTCTGACGCGCCGAGGCCCGCCGCGCGAACCGACCTCGGCCTACTCCTGGCGCAGGGGCGGCAGGATGCCGCCGGCCGCCGTCTGGTTGAGATGCTCCCAATAGGAGCCTTCCTTGCGCGCGATGTGCCGGCCGAGCAGGGCCAGCGCCTCTTCGAGCGCGCCGCGCTCGACCAGCTCGACGAGCCGGGCGTGTTCGGCGAAGGACTTCTGCATGTGGTGGCGGTCGGTGCCCAGGTGGGTGCGCAGCGCTGCCACCTTGCCCGCGATCAGCGCGTAGCTCTGCGCGATGTAGGGGTTCCCGCAAGAGGCGCAGATGGCTTCGTGCAAGGCGCCGTCCAGGTGCAGGTAGCTGCGCACGTCGCCCCCAGCCCAGGCCACTCGCATCTCCTCGAGAACACCGTTCAGTCGTGCGGCCAGCTCCGCGTGCGCGTCGACCTCGAAGGCGCGGCGCAGCGCCGCGGACTCCAGGATCCAGCGCACCTCGCAGATCTGGTTCAGCTCGCCGGGGGCGAGGGTGAAGACGTAGGTGCCGGCCTGCGGACGGATCTCGACCAGCCCCTCGCGCTTGAGTTGGACGAGCGCTTCGCGCACCGGCGTCTTGCTGGTGCCGAGGGAGGCGGCGACGCGCGCTTCGGAGATCTTCTCGCCGAGCTCCCAGTCGCCCTGCACGATCGAGCGGCGCATCCTTTGCAGCACCTCTTCGACGAGCAGCGGTCCCCGCTTGATCGGTCCTTCGGCGGAGGGCGCTGCAGCGACGGCGCCGCTGTCGGTGCGCCGGGCCGCGGCTGCCTGCCGGCCGGTCTCGTCGGTGGCCTTGGCAGCGGCCTTGGGGGCAGCCTTGGTCGTGGCCTCGGCGGCCCCGGGCGCGGTCCTGCCTGTCTTGCGTTGCGCATTCATGATGATCGCTTGACGCTCCCGAGTCAAAACTGGTATCTTAGATCTAATAATTACATAAGCCCCTGGGAGGATACCACCCCGATGGTCGACACTTTCGACCGTTGGTTCGTCGCCTTCAACAAGGCCTTGCTGGTCTTCCTGCTGGCGTCGATGACGGCCCTGGTCTTCGCCAACGTCGTGGCCCGCTACGTTTTCGGTACCTCCTTCGGCTGGGCCGAGGAGCTGTCGCGCTTCGCCATGATCTGGACCGCGTTCCTCGGTGCCGGGCTGGCGCTGCGCTACGGCCAGCTCGTCGCGGTGGAGGCGATGCAGGCGGTGGTGCCGGAGCGGACGGCACAGATTCTGCGCTGGGCTTCGGTCGCGGTCGTCGCCGTCTTCCTGGTTGCGCTCGCCGTCCTCGGTGCGCAGTTCGTCGGCTTCTCCTGGCAGAACCACACGCCCGTGCTGCAGATCTCGCGCGGGCTGCCCTACCTGGCCGTGCCGCTCGGCGCGGCGTTCGCCCTGATGCACCTGGCGCTCGGGCTGCGCCGGGTGGTGCAGGGCGAATGGTTGATCCTGGAGGATCTGGATCGCGAGCCGGCCGGCGCGGGCTCCCCGGATCCGCGCGATGCCCGATGACCGCCCTGCTCCTTGGCGTCTTCGCCGGCTGCCTGGCGCTCGGCGTCCCCATCGCCTTCGTCATGGGCATCGCCAGCCTGGTCGTGCTGCTGGTCGGCGGCACCTTCCCGCTGCTGGTGCTGCCGCAGCGCATGTTCAACGGGCTCGACTCCTTCCCGCTGATGGCGGTGCCCTTCTTCATCCTCGCCGCCGACCTGATGACGGCGGGGCGCATCACGGCGGCGCTGCTGCGCTTCAGCCAGGCGGTGGTCGGGCACATCCGCGGCGGGATGGGCCACGTCAACGTGCTGGTCTCGGTCTTCTTCGCCGGCATCAGCGGCTCGGCGCTGGCCGATGCGGCGGGCCCCAGCGCCATCGCCATGCGGATGATGAACAAGGCCGGCTATCCGCTGCCCTATGCGGCGGCGCTCAGCGCGGCGACCGCGACCATCGGGCCGATCATCCCGCCCAGCATCATCATGGTGATCTACGGCATCACCGAGACGCGGGTGTCGATCGCGGAGATGTTCCTCGCCGGCATCCTGCCCGGCTGCCTGATGGGCCTGGGCCTGGCGGGCGCGAACTTCGCGATCAGCCGGCGCAGGGGCTACGGCGGCGGCCAGGACTGGGCCGGATTGGGCGCGGTGTTTTCCACCGCTCTGCGCGCGGCACCGGCCATCCTCGTCCCGGCGATCATCCTCGGCGGCATCCTGGGCGGCATCTTCACGCCGACCGAAGCCGCGGCGGTGGCGGTGGTCTATGCCCTGGCGATCGGCTTCCTGCAGCGCACCCTGACGCTGCGCCTGCTGCCGCAGATCTTCCTGCGCTCGGCGCTGCTGAGCTCGGCGGTCCTGCTGATCGTCTCGACCGCCTCGATCTTCGCCTGGCTGCTGACCGTGTTCCAGGTGCCGCAGAGCTTCGCGGCGGCGATCGCCGGCTTGCCCTTCGGGCAGATCGGTACGCTGCTGCTGCTGGCGCTGCTGATCCTGATCTGCGGCCTGTTCATCGACACGATCCCCGCGGTGATCGTGCTGACGCCGATCCTCGCGCCGATCGCCTTCAGCGCCGGGATCGATCCGCTGCACTTCGCCATGGTGCTGATCCTCAACCTCACCATCGGGATGGTCACGCCCCCGGTGGGGCCCGTGCTGTTCGTCATCAGCACGGTCGGCAAGATCCGGATCGAGGTGCTGACGCGCGCCATCCTGCCGCTGCTGGCGGTCCAGCTCGCAGTGCTGCTGGCGATCATCCTGGTTCCGGAGCTGTCGCTCACGATCCCCCGCCTGTTCGGCTACGGGGGCTGACAAGCATGAAGAAAGGGAGGAAGACGAAGATGCTCAAGCAAGCGATCCTGACCGCCGGCCTGGCCGGCCTCGGTCTCACGGTAGCGGCGGCCGCCCAGGCCGAGACGATCCGCTACGCCCACTTCCAGCCGGCCGCGCTCGACCAGCCGAAGCATGCCGCCGCGCTCGCCTTCAAGTCGCACGTCGAGGCGGCGACGGGCGGCAGCGTGACGGTGGAGATCTTTCCCGCCAGCCAGCTCGGCGGCGGCAGCGAGGTGATGGAGGGCCTGCAGCTCGGCACCATCCAGCTCGGCGTCGTGCACGACGGCCCGATCGGCTCCAGCTTCCCGCCGTTCCAGGTGTTCCAGATCCCCTACGTCTTCCCGAACCAGAGCGTCGCCTGGGAGGTGTTGGACGGGGAGTACGGTACGCGCGTCGCCGAGGCGATGCGCGAGCAGACAGGCATCCGCCTGCTGGCCTATGCCGACAACGGCATCCGCCACTTCACCAACGACGAGCGCCCGGTGGAGAGCCCGGCCGACATGGAGGGCCTGAAGATCCGCGTCCAGCCGAGCCCGGTGTTCCAGCGTCTGGTCGAGAGCCTGGGCGCCAGCCCGACGGTGATCGCCTGGCCGGAACTGCCGAGCGCGCTCGCCCAGGGCGTGGTCGACGGGCAGGAGAACGGCGTCACCAACATCCTGGCTGCCGATCTCTACGAGAACCAGGACTTCGTCTCGCTCGACGGCCACGTCTACAGCCTGCACGCCTACATGATGAACGACGCCTTCTTCCAGGGGCTGGACGAGGCCGAGCAGCAGGCCGTGCTGGAGGGCATCGAGATCGCCAAGTGGATCCACCGTGGCATGACCGCGGCGCAGGACGCCAACGCCCAGACGATCTTGTCGGAGGTCGGCATGCAGGTCACCCCGCTGAGCCCGGACCAGGTGGCCGCCTTCCGCGACAAGGCGCAGGGGCCGGTCGCCGAGTGGGTCGCCGGCGAGGTCGGCCAGGAGTGGGTCGACGGCCTGTTCACCGCCGTCGAAAGCGCTCAGTAGGCGCCGCAAGTCGATCCGGGATAAGGGGAATGCCGATGCCCTCGCAGGCCGTGAAGGTCGTCATCGTCGACGGCGGCTACGACAGCTACGACACGGAACGGGCGGTGCTCGCGCCGCTCGGGGCGGAGCTGGTCGTGGCGCCCTGCGAGGGCGACCCCGCCCGGGTCGTCGAGGTGGCGCGCGACGCCGACGCGGTGATGGTCCGCGAAACGCCGCTGCCGGCCGAAACCCTCGACCGGTTGGAGCGGCTGCGGGCGATCGTCCGCTACGGCGTCGGCACCGACAACATCGACGTCGGCTACGCGCTCGGTCGCGGCATCGCCGTCGCCAACGTGCCGGACTACGGCGTCGAGGAGGTCTCCGAGCACGCGCTCGCCCTGCTGCTGGCGGTCAAGCGGCGGCTGTTCCAGCGCGACGCCGCCGTGCGGGCCGGCGCTTGGGGTGACGTGCGCGCCCTCCCCATCCACCGCACGCGCGGCACGACGCTGGGCCTGATCGGCGCTGGGCGGATCGGGTTGGCCTTCTTGGAGAAGGCCCGCCCGCTCGGCTTCGCCCGCGCGCTCGTGTACAGCCGCGACGACCTGCCCCCGGGTGCCGAGGCGGCCGATCCAGATCGCATCTGCCGAGAAGCCGACGTCATCTCGCTGCACGTGCCGCTGACGGCCCAGACCCGCAACCTGATCGACGCCGACCGGCTGGCCGCGATGAAGCCGACCGCGATCCTGATCAACACGGCGCGCGGCGGCCTGGTCGACGAGGCGGCGCTGGCCGAGGCGCTGCGGGCCGGGCGGCTGTTGGGCGCCGGGCTCGACGTCTTCGCCGAGGAACCGCTGCCCACCGACAGCCCGCTGCGCCGAGCGCCCAACTGCGTGCTCTCCGACCATGCCGCCTGGTACTCGGAGGAGGCGGTGCAGGACCTGCAGCGCAAGGCGGCGGAGGAGGTGCGGCGCGCCCTGAGCGGCGAGCCGCTGGCCAATCCCGTGCAGCCGGCCGCGTGACGATGCCGGATGCAGCTCTCGAACGCGTGGCGAGGCAGGCCGTCCCAGTGATCCGGACCGGGCGGACCGACCAGGCGCGCCAACTCGTGGAGTGGCTGCACGAGGGCGGCCTGGAGATCTTCGAAATCACCGCGACGGTGCCGGGCCATGCCGAGCTGGTCGCCGAGCTGGCGTCCGACCCCCGCCTGCTCGTCGGGACCGGCACGGTGCTCGACGTCGCAACGGCCGAGGCGGCGATCGCCGCCGGCAGTCGCTTTCTGGTCTCGCCCTGCATGCTGCCCGAGGTCGTCGCTGCTGGACTGGCGGCGCAGGTGCCCGTGCTGGCCGGCGCCGCCACGCCCACCGAGGCGCTGGCCGCGCACCGCGCCGGGGCGAGCGCGGTCAAGCTGTTTCCGATCGCCCAGCTCGGCGGGCCGGGCTTCCTGGCCGCCGTGCGCAGCGTGCTGCCCGAGCTGCGCCTGATGCCGACCGGCGGCGTCGAGCTTGCCGAGGTCGACGGTTACTTCGCGGCCGGTGCCTTCGCCGTCGGCCTGGGCAGCCAGCTCGCCGGCCCGCGCGACGCCGAGACCGGCGCGCGCGAGGCCGTGGTCGCCCGCGCGGCCAGCCTGGTCGCCGCCTTCCGATCCAGAACGTCACGAAAGGAGTAGATGCCGATGAACGTCGAAGAACTGGTCGCCGGATTCCGCGAGACCGCGATCGCTTCTTGCGCCGATGCCTGCGACAAGATCGTCGGCCGGCGCTGCTACATGGACCATGCGATTGCGCCGCGCATCATTGAGGACAAGATCGTCGGGCCGGCCGCGACGGTCCTGGAGGTGCCGACCGACGAGGTGCTGCCGCCGCAGCACGCGCTCGACCTGATCGACGAGGCGGAGGCCGGCAGCGTCATCTGCATTTCGATCGGCGGCGATGCCGATGTCGCCGTCTGGGGCGGCCTGATGACAGCCGGCGCCGTGGCCAACGGTCATGCCGCAGCCGTGCTCGACGGCGCGGTGCGCGACATCGTCGAGATCCGCCGCGATTTCGGCTTTCCGGTCTATGCCCGCTCGGCCTGTCCGGGCACGACCCTCGGCCGCGCCAAGACCATCGCCGCGCAGATCCCGGTCGAGGTCGGCGGCATCCTCGTGCATCCCGGCGACATTATCGTCGGCGACATCGACGGCGTGGTCGTGGTCCCGCGCGCCCAGGCCGAGCAGGTGCTGGAGATGGCGCGCGAGATCGACGCCCGCGAGGCCGAGCAGGCCAAGCTGATCGCGCAGGAGAAGTCCCTGCGCAAGGGCCTTGCGAAGTACGGCCGCATCTAGGAGGGCAGGCATGCCGGATCTGCTTTGCCTCGGCGAGCCGCTGCTGGAGTTCAGCTCCGTGCAGCGCGACGGCGAGACCGTCTATCTTCAGGGCTACGGCGGCGACACCTCCAACTGCGCCATCGCCGCCGCCCGGTTGGGCGCCGGAGTCGGCTACGTCACCGCGGTCGGCGACGACGCCTTCGGCAAGGAGTTCCTGGCGCTGTGGCGGCGTGAGGGCGTGGAGGTCTCGGGCGTCGCCGTGGATCCGCAGGCGCCGACGGGCATCTACTTCATCACCTACCGCGACGGGCAGCACGAGTTCAGCTATCGCCGGGCCGGCTCGGCGGCCAGCCGCATGCGGCCCGAAAGCCTGCCCCTGGCGGACATCCGCAACGCGCGCATGCTGCACGTCTCCGGCATCAGCCAGGCGATCGGCGACAGCGCCTGCGACGCCGTGTTCGCCGCCATCGCAGCGGCCCGGGACGCCGGGGTGCGGGTCAGCTACGACACCAACCTGCGGCTCAAGCTCTGGCCGCTGGCGCGGGCACGGGCGGTGATCCATGCCGCGATGGCGCAGGCGGACATCGCGCTGCCTGGGCTGGAGGACGCGCGCCAGCTCACCGGGTTGGAGGATCCGCAGGCCATCGTCGACTTCTACCTGTCGCTCGGGCCGAAGGTGGTCGCCTTGACCATGGGCGCGGCAGGCACGCTGGTGGCGACGCCGGAGCTGCGCGAGACCGTGCCGGTGCACAGGGTCGAGCAGGTCGACGCCACGGCGGCGGGGGACACCTTCGACGGCGCCTTCCTCGCGCGCCTGCTGACCGGCGACGAGGTCGTCGCGGCGGCGCGCTACGCCAATGTGGCTGCGGCGCTGTCCACCCTCGGCTACGGTGCGGTGGCGCCGATGCCGACGGCCGCGCAGGTCGAGGCCGCGCTGGCGGCGGCAGCTTAGGCCGCCGAAGCCGGGAGAAGGGCGGTGTCGGATACGGGCATGCAGAAGGTGGCTTTCGTTGCGGGCGGCACGGGCGCGATCGGCCGGGCGATCGCCCAGGCGCTGGCCGGGGCGGGGTACCGCACCCTGGTCGGCGCCCTCGATGCCGAGTCGGCCAGCTTGCCGCCGGCCCTCGAGCCGCGCCTCCTTGACGTCACCGACTCCGACAGCATCGCCAACGCGCTTCAGGGCCTCGAGGCCCTGGCGGTTCTGGTGAACTGCGCCGGCATCACCGCCCGCGACCGACGCGAGTTCGATCCCGAGGTCTTCGCCCGCGTGGTCGAGGTCAACCTGACCGGCGCCATGCGCATGTCGGCCGCGGCGCGCCCGCTGCTCGCGCGCGGCGGCGGGGCGATCGTCAACGTCTGCTCGATGCTGAGCTTCTTCGGCAGCCCGACGGTGCCGGCCTACGCCGCCAGCAAGGGCGGGCTGCTGCTGCTCACCAAGTCGCTCGCCGGCGCCTGGGCCGGGGAGGGCATCCGCGTCAACGCCGTGGCGCCCGGCTACATCGAGACGGAGCTGACGCGTCCGCTGTACGAGGACGAGGCCCGCCGGCAGGCGGTCGAGGCGCGCACGCCGATGCGTCGGTGGGGCCGGCCGGAGGACGTCACCGGCGCCGTCGTCTTCCTCTGTTCGGAGGCGGCGCGCTTCGTCACCGGCACCGTGATCGCCGCCGACGGCGGCTACTCAGCCATCTGAACCGGGAGGCTCGCACCGATGCCCGCTGCCGCCAGCGTCCACCCCCTGTCGCCGCCGGAGCTCGTCGTCGCCGGCGAGCCGGAGGACGAGCGCGTCTGGGTGCCCCAGGCGCCCAACGTCTGGTTCCGGCCGCTGCTGCTCAACACCGTGCAGGGCCAGTGGTGCAACCTGCTGCGGGTGCGCCAGTCCGGCGTATTGAGCCGGCACATCCACCCGGCGCCGGTGCACGGCTTCGTCCTGCGCGGAAGCTGGCGTTACCTCGAGCACGACTGGGTGGCGCGCGCCGGCTACTATGTCTTCGAGCCGCCGGGCGAGACCCATACCCTGGTGGTCGATGCCGACGGCGAGGAGATGGTGACCTTCTTCAACATCTCCGGCGCGATGATCTATGTCGACGAGGCGGGGGCCATCGTCGGGCGCGACGACGTCTTCACCAAGATCGACATGTGCCGCCGGCACTACGAGGCCTGCGGCCTGGGTGCCGATTACGTGATGCGGTTCGTGCGGTAGCGAAGCGACCGGCGGGCGGCTCAGCCGTCGGCCTCCGCCAGGACCTTGCGGGCCACGCGGAAGCACTCGAGCGCCTGCGGCACGCCGCAGTAGATGCCGACGACATGGATGATCGCGCGGATCTCCTCTCGGCTGACACCGTTGTTGAGGGCCCCGCGGCAGTGGGTCTCCCACTCGTGCATCTTCCCGAGCGCGCCGATCATCGCCAGGTTCATCATGCTGCGGGTCTTCGCGTCGATGACCTCGTCGCCCCAGCCGAAGCCCCAGCACCAGGCGGTCATCGCTTCCTGGAAGGGACGGGTGAAGTCGTCGGCGGCGGCCAGGTTCTTCTCGACATACTCGGCCCCCAGGGTGGCCTTGCGGCGTTCCAGCCCCTTGGCGAAGAGATCCTCATCGAACGGACTCATGCCGTGCCTCCGAGTCTGATGGCGACGTTCTTGGTTTGCACGTAGTTCCACAGGGCTTCGCGCCCCTTCTCGCGGCCGTAGCCCGACTTTCCGTAGCCGCCGAAGGGCGTCTCGACGCCGCCGGCGTACCATTCGTTGACGAAGACCTGACCGGCACGCATGGCCCGGGCCGCGCGCATGGCGCGGTCGATGTCGCGGGTGAAGACGCCGCCGACCAGTCCGTATGGCGTGCCGTTGGCGATCTCGATCGCCTCGGCCTCGGTGCGGAAGGAGAGGACCGACAGCACCGGCGCGAAGACCTCGTCCTGGGCGATGCGCATGTCCGGCGACACGCCGGTCAGAACGGTCGGCTCCAGGAAGGCGCCGGGGCGGTTCAGCTTGTGTCCGCCGGCGGCGAGTCGGGCACCGGCCGCGACCGCTTCGGCCACCATCGCCTCGGCCCGGTCGCGCTGCGCCTCGCTGACCATGGCGCCCATGTTGGCACCGAACTCGGGCCGCTCGATTCCGGGCCCGACCGAAAGCGAGCGGGCGAGGGCGGCGGCGCGCTCGACCAGCTCGGCCTTGCGGCTTTCGTGCACGATGACGCGCGACATCGCCGAGCAGACCTGACCCGCGTTGAAGAAGATGCCCCAGCGCAGGTCGGACTCGAAGGCCTCGAGGTCGGCGTCGTCGTGGACGATCGCGGCCGACTTGCCGCCCAGCTCGAGCACGCACGGGACGATGGTCCTGGCCGCCGCGGTGGCGATGGAGATGCCGGTGGGGACCGAGCCGGTGAAGACGATCTGGTTCACATGCGGATGCGCCGCCAGCGCGGCGCCCGCTTCCGGCCCGGTGCCGCAGACTACGTTGACCGCCCCTGCCGGCAGGCCGACGGCTTCGGCGGCGCGGCCGAACCAAGCGCTGCTCAGCGGCGTCAGCTCCGGCGACTTGACGACGCAGGCGTTGCCGGTCGCCAGCGCTGCCGACAGCGAACGGGCGGTCATCTCCAGCGGATAGTTCCACGGGATGATCTGCGCCGAAACGCCGTAGGGCTCGTAGGCGGTGAAGTCGATGTAGTCGGCGCCGAGCGGAATCGAGCGGCCTTCCAGCGTCTCGGCCTGGTTGCCGTAGTACTCGAAGTAGCGGGCAGCGCCGGCGACTTCGACGTGCGCCTCCCACAGCGGCTTGCCCTGTTCGCGGGTCAGCAGTGGGGCGATCTCTTCCGCGTGGTCGAGCAGGTATTGCCCGATGGCGCGAACCATGCGCCCACGCTCGACCGGGCGAAGGCCGAACCAGGCGCCGGAGAGGTGGAGCGCGCGCGCCGCCATCACGGCATGATCGACGTCGGCGGCATCCGCCAGCGCCTGCTCGGCCAGCGGCTCGCCGTTCGCCGGATCGCTGACGACGATCCGCCCGGCGCCGCCGTCGATCCAGGCGCCTGCGACATGATTCTGCCAATAGGGGGCGAGGGGGCTAGCCATCGACCGCCTCGCGCATCCACTCCCGCAGCTTGAGGATGGAGTGTTCCGAGTTCACCCCGAAGGCGGGGTCGATCACGAGCGGTGCGGGTCGGTAGCCGCGGCTCCTCAGGCCGCGCTGGACGCTTTCGACCAAGCGGATGTCCTCTTCCACCGTGGTCGCCCGGTCCTGGATCGCCAGGCGCCGGATGGCGTCGTCGTCCCAGCCGTTCTCCGTGTACCAGCCGCGCCAGACCGTGCAGCTATCCACGCCCGTGGCGCGCCAGTGGTAGGTGTTGAGCACGTTGCCCGGATAGACCTGGAAGGAGAACATCGGCCACAGGAAGTAGCTGCAGTACTCCTGCGCATGGGGCACAGACAGATCGATCTCGTAAGGCATCGCCTCGAGCGACTGGCATTCCGTGGTGTGGCGTAGCACGAAGCCCGCCTCCTGCGGACGGATGTCGTAGGTCTCCGGGCGGACGACCCCCGTCGCAAACGTCGGATGGTTGATCGTGCAGTGGTAGCACTCCGAGTAGTTCTCGATCGAGACCTTCCAATTGCAGGCCTCGTCGATGATCACCCACTCGAGTGGCTTCAGGGTCGCGATGTGCGGCACGTACTCGGCGAGCGCGTCGCGCACACCGGGGTACCAGACGTCCATCGGTGCCGCGTCGGGATCCAGATTGACGAAGATGAATCCGTGGAAGATCTCGGTGCGCACCGCGGTGAGGCAGACGGAATTCTTGTCGAACCCCGGCACGGCCCTCAGGTTTGGCCCGCCGCGCAGCTTGCCGCTCAGTTCGTAGGTCCAGGCGTGGTAGGGGCAGATGACGAAGCGCGTCGAACCGGCGCCCTCGACGAGCTGGTGCGCACGGTGCTGGCACACGTTGTAGAAGGTGCGCAGGACGCCGTCCCTGCCGCGGATGCAGAACAGGCTCTCGCCGGCCACTTGGAAGGTGAAGTAGTCGCCGATCCGGGCGACCTCGCTTTCGTGTCCGGCGAACTGCCACGTGCGGGCCATCAGCCCCAGCCGCTCCCGCTCGTAGACGGACGGGTCCGTGTAGTAGCGCGCGTCGAGCGTGTCTGCGGAGGGCGCGCTCATTCCTCTTCCTCGTAGTACAGGCCGAGCCGATGGCGACGGGCGTGGAAGGCCTCGACCCGCTGGACGATCTCCGGGCTCGCCGTTGCGATGACGAAGGACAGCAGCGTTTCAAGAAGGGCGATGACGGCAACGGAAGAGGGGAAGAATTGCGGCGTCTCCACCGCGACGACGAAGCCGTGCTGGGCGGCGCGGACGATCGGCGAGGCCGGGCTGTCGGAGATCGCGATGACCGTCATGCCCTGCTCGCGCGCCAGCGTGACCGTGTCGACCACCTCGGTGCGATAGGGGCGAGAAGTGATCGCAATCAGCAGGTCGCGCTGGTCGGCCCAGGCGATGTCGTCCGTCGGCGTCGAGCCGGCGCGCGGGATCGCGTGGAAGTGGATCATGCCGGTCGACGCGAGGTAGGTGAAGTTCCGGGCGTTGGCGTTGTTCACGCCAACACCGAGGGCGAACACGCTGCGCGCGGTCCAGATGTCCTCGGCGGCACGGCGCAGTGCGGCCTCGTCGATGCCTGAGAAAGTCTCCTCGAGGTTGCGCAGGGTGCTGGCCACCATGTCGGCATAGAGCCCGCCGAGGCCGCCGTGCGCGCGGATGTCCTGAAGCCACTGGGCCCGGTCGGCGAAAGTCGCGACGCCGCGGCGGATCGCTTCGCGAAACGGCGCGCGGAATTCCTCGTAACCCTCGAAGCCGATCTGGCGCGCCATGCGCACGACCGTGTTTGGCGAGACGCGGGCCGCCTTGGCGATCTCGCGGACGGTCGAGACGCTGACCTCCTGCGGGTTGTCGAGCACGTACCGGGCCGCCTTCTGCGCCTCGGGGGTCAGACTCTCCCATTCGCTGGAGAGGCGCTCGAGGACAGGAGTTGCGACATATGTATCTTTCATGATTGAGTATGGTACAGATGTGTCATAAACGTGTCGAGAGGTTATCGACCGAAGCGGAGGGGCCGCGGCATGGCTTCCGATCTCCCGTCCCAGGCCCGTGTGGTCATCATCGGCGGCGGCATCATGGGGTGCGGTCTCGCCTATCACCTGGCCCACGAGGGCTGGACCGATGTCGTGCTTCTGGAGAAGGCGGAGCTGACCTCCGGCTCGACCTGGCACGCGGCGGGGCAGATCACCCACTCGACTTCCAGCTTCGCGCTCGGCAAATGCGTCGGCTACAACATCGAGCTCTACTCGCAGGTTCTGGAGCGCGAGACTGGCCAGTCGGTGACCTGGCACGGCTGCGGTTCGCTCCGCCTCGCCTACACCGAGGACGAGCTCGACTGGCTTTACCAGACGGTCTCGGTCGGCCGCGGCCTCGGATTCCCGATGGAGATCGTCGGGCCCGAGCGCATTCGGGAGCTTCACCCCTTCTACAACCTCGACGGCGTCAAGGCGGCGTTGCACACGCCCGAGGACGGTCATGTCGACCCCTCCGGCGCCACGTTTGCCCTGGCCAAAGGGGCCCGCCAGCTCGGCGTGCGGCTGGAACGCCACTGCCGGGCGACCGGTGTCCGGCAGCAGCCGAACGGCGAGTGGCTGGTTGAGACCGAGAAGGGGACGATCGCATGCGAGCATCTGGTCAATGCGGGCGGCACCTACGCCCGCCAGATTGCGCTCTGGTCGGGCTACGACCTGCCGACCACCTCGATGACGCACCACTACCTCGTCACCGACACCGTCCCTGAGTTTCTCGAGCTCGACGGCGAGTTGCCGGTGGTGCGCGACGACCGCCTCGTCTCCGGCTACGTCCGCATGGAGCAGAAGTCGGCGCTCATCGGCATCTACGAGAAGGCCAACCCCAATACCGTCTGGGAGGATCACTGTCCCTGGGAGGCGGAGCACGAGCTCTTCGCGCCCGACTACGACCGGATCCTGCCGTGGCTGGAGAATGCCATGGAGCGCATGCCGGTCCTCGCCGAGCGGGGCATCCGGCGCGAGGTGCACGGCGCCATCAGCCATCCGCCCGACGGCAATCCGCTGATCGGTCCGGCGCCGGGGCTGCGAAACTACTGGTGTTGCTGCGGTACCCAGATCGGTATCGGCTGGGGGCCGGGACTGACGCGCGAGCTGGCGCGCTGGCTGGTTCACGGCGCGGCCGACATCAATATGCGCGAGTTCGACCCGCGACGCTTCGGCGCCTATGCCGACCAGACGTACCAGATCACCAAGGCGAAGGAGGACTACCTGCTTCGGCACGAGATCCCCTTCCCCGGCTTCAACCGCTTGGCCGGCCGGCCCGTGCGGCCCTCGGCCCTGTACCAGGAGTTGAAGGCCGAAGGGGCGGTCTTCGAGGAGGTCTACGGCCACGAGCGTCCGCGCTGGTTCGCACCGCCCGGCGTCGAGGCCGAGGACATCTACGGCTTCCGGCGCACGGCGCTGCACGAGATTGTCGGCGCCGAGGTTCGCATGGTGCGTGAGCGTGCCGGCATCATGGACATCTCCGCCTTCGCCAAGGTCGAGGTCGCCGGGCCCGATGCCGCAGGCTTCCTCGATCGCCTGGTGCCCAATCGCCTGCCTTCGGCGCCCGGGCGCATCGCGCTGACCCACCTGCTGTCGGATAACGGCCGTATCGAACTGGAGACGACGGTGGTGCGGCTGGCCGAACAGCGCTTCTATCTCGTGTGCGCCGCCTTCTTCGAACAGCGGTTGATCGACCTGCTGAGCTTCGCGCGCGACGGCGAGGACATCGCCATCGTCAACCGCTCGAGCGAATGGGATGCGCTAGCGGTGAACGGCCCGCGGTCGCGCGATGTCCTGGCGGCCTGCACCCCGGCCGATCTCTCGAATCAGGGTTTCAAGTGGCTGACCGCGCAGGAGATCTCCCTCGGGGCGGGGCCGCTGTGGGCGCTGCGCATGTCCTACGCGGGCGAACTGGGCTGGGAGCTGCACGGGCCGCGCGATGCCATCCACGCCGCCTACCGCGCGCTCAAGGCTGCCGGCAAGCCGTACGGTCTCGGCGACTACGGCTCCTTTGCGATGAACGCCATGCGTATGGAGAAGGGCTTCAAGGGCGCCGGCGAGCTCACCAACGAGGTGACGCTGCCCGAAGCGGACGTCATGCGCTTCGTCAAGCTCGACAAGGCGTTTCGTGGCAAGGCGGCGACAGAGGCCGCCTTGGCGCGGCCGCTGAAGTGGGTCTGCGTCTATCTGGAGGTGGCCGGCGACGGCCGCTCGGACGGCAACGGCGGCGAGGCGGTCCTGGCCGGCGGTCGGCAGGTCGGTACGGTGAGCTCGATCGCCTGGGGGCACGGTGTCGGCAAGTTGCTGGCCTTCGCCTACGTCGCACCCGATTATGCCGCTCCGGGCACGCCGCTGGAGGTCCTCGTCATGGGCGAGCCGCGCCGCGCCACGCTCCTCGCCGTACCGGCCTACGATCCCGAGAGCCGCCTGCCGCGCAGCGATGCGCCCGAGGTGGCCGCACAATGAGCCGGCCCCGGAATGCCGCCGTTCCGGCCGGCGATGGCGATCTCGACAGGCTGCCGTGGCGGCCGATAAGACGGAGACTGCGGTCAAGCCTCCGGCGAACGTACAGGTCACGGGAAGCGAGCACCGAATGGACGACATTGCCCCCGCCTCGAACGCCATCTGGGCCCAACGGGCCCGCGCCGTGCTGCCGGCCGGCGGCCTCGGCAACTTCGATCCCGCGATCTTCATCCGGCGAGGGCGCGGCAGCCGCGTCTGGGACGAGGACGGCAAGGAGTACGTCGACTACCTCATCGGCTCGGGGCCGATGCTCCTTGGCCACGGGCATCCCGAAGTCCTCGAAGCGATCCGCGAGCAACTGCCCAACGGCCTGACCTTCTTCGCCAACAACGCGGCTGCGGTCGAGCTCGCCGAAGAGATCTGCGGCGCCGTCGCCTGTGCCGAGCAGGTGCGCTTCCTGGCCTCCGGCGGCGAGGCGGACATGTACGCCATGCGACTGGCCCGCGCCTTCACCGGGCGCGACAAGATCCTGAAGTTCGAGGGCGGCTACCACGGCATGTCGGCCGAGGCGCAGATGAGCCTGGCTCCGACGTGTCTGGCCGACTTTCCGCAGGCCGTGCCCGACAGCGCCGGGATTCCCGAGACGGTGCGGGCCGAGATGCTGATCGCGCCATTCAACGATCCGGAGCGCGTCGAAAGCCTGCTGAAGCAGCACGGCGAGAAGGTCGCCGGCATCATTGTCGAGCCGCTGCAACGCATCGTCCCGCCGGAGCCCGGCTTCCTTCAGGCGCTCCGCGCGCTGTGCGACCGCTACGGCATCGTGTTGATCTTCGACGAGGTGGTCACGGGGTTCCGCTTCGCCTACGGCGGCGCTCAGGAGGCCTATGGCGTGACGCCCGACCTGTGCACGCTGGGCAAGGTGATCGGCGGCGGCTTCCCGCTCGCCGCGGTGGCCGGCCGCAAGCCGATCATGGACCACTTCGACAAGAGTCTGGTTGGCGCGGACCGGTGGCTGATGATGCTCGGCACGCTTTCGGGGAACCCGATCGCCGCGGCGGCCGGACTGAAGACGATGGAGATCCTGCGCCGGGACGGTGCCTACGAGCGGCTGCACGGTTTCGGCCGGCGACTGATGAAGATCATCCACGACCATCTGGCCGCAGCCGGCATCGCGCACCGGATCGTCGGTCACCCGACGCTCTTCGACGTGGTGTTCACCGACCGCGAGGTGCGCAGCTACCGCGACGTGCTGGCCGGCGATGCCGCGCTGCAGACCCGCTTCAACGCGGCGCTGCGGGCCAACGGCATCTTCAAGTCGGCCGGAAAGCTCTACCCCTGCCTGGCGCTGAGCGAGGCGGATTTCGCCCAGACCGAGGCCGCCGTGGCGGCCGCCGCCCAGGCACTGACCGCCGCGTGAGGCCCAGAGAGCGGCCGTCGACCTGTACCTGCGATGGCACCCCACCGTGGACGCGGCCGGCTCAGCCGAGGGCGAGCAGCAGCGCCAGCACGATGCCGAGGATCAGCAGCGTCTCGGCCACCAGCAAGGTCACGGCGCGCCCGCCGACCTGTCGCAGAGCGCCCAGGCTGGTCTTCATGCCGAGCGCCGCCACGGCGGTGACCAGGCACCAACCCGACAGCTCGACGAGGACGAGGCGCAGCGGCTCGGGCAGCAGCCCGGCGGAGTTGAGCGCCACCAGGGTGACGAAACCGAACAGGAAACCCGGCACCGGCAGGGCCGCCCGCTGCCCTTCCGCTTTCAGTTCGGCGCGGTAGACCCAGGCGACCGCCAGCACGGCCGGCACCAGCAGCGCGACGCGCAGCAGCTTGGTGACCGTTGCCACGTCGCCGGCCTCGCCGGAGACCGCATAGCCGGCGCCGACCACCTGCGCGACGTCGTGGATCGTGCCGCCCAGCAGGAACCCGGCCGTCGTGTCGTCGAAGCCCAGCAGCGTCGTCAGGCCGGGGTAGAGGACCATCGCCACGGTCGACAGCGTGGTGACGCCGATCACCGCGAAGATGGTGTCGCGCTCGTGGTGCTTGTGCTTCGGCAAGACGGACGAAAGAGCGAGTGCCGCCGAGGCGCCGCAGATGGCGGTCGCGCCCGCGGTCAGCGTGCCGAAGCTCCGGGCCAGGCCGAATCGCCGGGCCAGCCAGCCGCCGGCGAGGATGGTGCCGACCACCGCGGCCAGGGTCACCAGGATCGGCGTTGCCCCCAGGCCGGCGATTTCCTCGAGCGTGATGCGGGCGCCAAGCAGCGCCACGCCGAAGCGCAGAACCTTCTTGGCGGCCAGCTCGACGCCCGGCCGGGTCGGGCTATCCTGGGCCGAGGCGCGCACCAGCAGCATGCCGAGGCCGAGCGCCAGCAGCATCGCCGGCCAGGCCAGCGCGGCTTGCAGGGCCAGCGCGGCGGCGGCGATGGCCAGCGCCAAGCCGACGCCGGGCGCCATTTGCCGCGCGAAGCGCCAAGCGGCCTGCACGGTCCCGGACCGGCGTCCGCTCATGCGCGGCCGGTCGCCGGCCGGCGGCCCAGATCGCTCCGCCTTGCCGCGCTGCCGGGCTTTCGCCCCGCCATGCCCCGGTTCGCCGTCACCCTCTCCCCCTCAGCGGATGCGGGGCTGACATGACACAAGGTTGGGAGGCCAACAAGCTCATGTTGCCGGCATGTCGCCGTTAAAGCAGTGCCGCGTCCGGTGGCCGGACCTGTTGAACCCGAGCGGCGTGGCGAGTTCAATGACGGCATGACGATGGCACCCGATCCTGCGCCACAAGCGCTGCCGCGCGCTGCGTGTCGCCTCGCCGCTCTTGCCGTCCGATGCCTGGTCGCGGCCAGCCTGCTTGCCGGAGGCGGCGCCCTCGCGCAGAACTCCGGGAGCGGCGACGACGCCATACCGGCGGCCCCGGAGCCGCCGCCCTTCGGCGCCCCGCCGCCAGCCGCCCCGGCGCCCGCCCCAGACGCGGGGCCCGTTCCCGCACCCGGCCCGGCCGAGGAGCCGCCGACCGTACTGGTGCCCCAGGACGCGCCGCAGGAGGCTCCCGAACCCGCGCCGGCTCCGGCGCCGCCGGCGGAGGCGCCCGCGGCGGCGCCCGCCGCCAGGGCGCAATGGCTGCCGCCCCTGCCGCCGCGGCGCCCGGATCAGGTACCGCCGGGCTTCCGGGCCACCGCGCCGTCCGCGCCGCCGGTGCAGGAGACGCCCACGCCGGAACCGCCCGCGGACTTCGCCAGCGCGACGGCGCAGCGCTTCGAGACGGTGCTGGAGACGCCGCGCGCCGGCTTCGCCCGTGTCGAGGGCGACATGTTCTGGGACGACTTCACCATCGGGGTCGAGGGGCGGCGTGCCTGTACCGCCTGGGTGGCGGCGCGCGGGGCCGCGGTCGCGGCCAGCTTCAAGGAGAAGGGCATCTGGGTCCCCGGGGAACCGCTGAAGGTGAGCGTGCCCTGCACGGCGCCGGACGGCCGGGAGATCGCCTTCGCCTGCGTCGCCAGCGACCGGGCGCCGGTGCTCGACCTGAGCTGCCGCCTGGAATAGGCCGCGCGGCTGGCGCCGGTCGCTCGGCGCGCCGAACGTCGCGGAAGTTTCACGCGACCCGGCGCCGGCCTCAGCCTATACAGGCGTCTATGCTCGACTTCGAGGCTGTCTTCGCGCTCTACCGTACACGCGGCCACGAACGCTACGGGGAGTCGGTGACGCAGCTCGAGCATGCCCTGCAGTGCGCCATGGCGGCCGAGACTGCGGGCGCGGCGCCGGAGCTGATCACCGCCGCCCTACTGCACGATCTCGGCCACCTGCTGCATCGGGACGCAGCACAGGCGGCTGCCCTCGGCATCGACGACCGGCACGAGGCTTTGGGCGCGAAGTGCCTGGACGCCTTGTTCGGGTCGGCGGTGGCGCGCCCGGTCGCGCTGCACGTCGCCGCCAAGCGCTATCTCTGCCGGCAGGAGCCGGGCTACCGGGCCGGCCTCTCCGCGGCCTCGGAGGCCTCGCTCGCGGTGCAGGGCGGCACCATGGACCCCCAAGAGGCGCAGGCCTTCGAAGCCGAGCCCTTCGCGCGGTCGGCCGTGGCGCTGCGCCGCTGGGACGAGGCGGCCAAGGTTCCCGGCGCGGCGACGCCCGACCTCGCCCACTTCCGCGCCATCGCCGCCGCCTGCCGGCGTGCCTGAGCCGGCATCGGCCGGCATTCCCGCGGAGTCGACGCAAGGCGCACCCGGTGCGCTTCTACCTTTCGCCTATTCGTCCAGGGAGATTTGGAAACGATCTTGCCATCTCGGCGTACTGCCCTCTTTCGGTCAAGGCATTGGCCGAAATCTTTATGTATTGTTTCCGTTTGTCGGGGATCCTGCCGGAAAGTGTCATGAAACCGTAATTCCGGAGGGTGCCATGGCCTTCTACAGCCTGATGGTCGTCACCTGCCTGATGGCGCCGATGTGCCACTACGACACGGCCGACAGCTTCGGCCTGCTGGTGCGCTCGGCCGACGAGTGCCGCAGCGTCGCGCAGCAGATCGCCGAGGCGCGCGCCCGCGGCGCCGACTACGAAGCCGAGTGGAAGTGCTCGGCCCCCGAGGTCGCCGGCCGCTGGCACCGCTTCGGCGAGGCCGAATCCTCGAACGGCCTGTGGAGCCGAAGCGAGGCGCGGGCGACGGCGGCGGAACGGGAAGCCTCCTGGCGCTGAGCCTGGCGCCGATCCTGGGGCCGGCTCGCGCTCCGGTGCGGCCCGCCGGGGCGGGTTACTGCGCCGCCAACGCTTCTGCCGCCGGCAGGCGGACGGCGAAGACCGAGCCCTCGCGCCCAGTGCGCGCGAGGGTCAGCTCGCCGCCCAGGCTTTGGACGATCTGGCGCGAGATCGGCAGGCCGAGGCCGCTGCCGGCGCCGCGCTCGCCGCCGGTCTCCTGCCAGCCGCGGGCGAACTTGGTGAAGATCGACTCGCGCTGGTTATCGGGAATGCCTGGACCGTTGTCGCAGACGTGCAGCTCGACCAGGCCGCCGCTGCCGGGGCGCTGACCGCGCGGACCGAGGGTCACCCAGGCCTTCGGCCGGGGCAGGCCGGGCGCCGGCGGATGGTTGTACTTGATGGCGTTCGACAGCAGGTTGACGAAGACCTGCTTCAGCCGGTCGGCGTCCGCGGCAACCCAGATCGGCCGCGCGCCGAGATCGACCGACAGCTCGACGCGCGCCTGCGCCGCCAGGCCGCTCATCGTGTCGACCGCCTTGCGGGCGATCTCGGCGGCATCGACCGTCTCGATCTGCCAGGTCGCCTCGCCGCTTTCCATCCGCGAGATGTCCAGGATCTCGTCAAGCAGGCGGGTCAGCCGCTCGCTTTCGTCGCGGATGATGGTCAGGAAGCGCTGCACCTGCACAGGTGACAGGGGCGCGCCGTCCTTCTGCTGGTCGGTCAGGATTTCCGAGAAGGAGCGGATCGAGGTCATCGGCGTGCGCAGCTCGTGACTGACCCGGCTGAGGAAGTCGTCCTTCATCTTGTCGAGCGCCTTGAGCTGCGCGTTCGCCTCGCGCAACTGCGCGGCGGTTTCCTGAAGCTCCTGCGATTTGCGCTCCAGCGCGCGGCTGGTACGGATCGCTTGCTGGGTCTCGTCGAGGATGGCGATCAGGGCATCCAGGCTGATGGTCTCGCCCTCGGCAATGCGCGAGACCAGGGAGCGCGCCGAGGCGGCGCCGACGCTGCTGGCGAGCTGTCGCTCGACGTAGGCGATCAGCGGCGGGTCGGGGGCGGGCAAGTGGTCGGCCCGGCCCTGGCGCCGGGCATAGTCGCGGAAGATCTGATAGGCCCGCTCGGCGCCCAGGATGCGCTGGGTCAGGCGGTAGAGGTCGCGCGTGGTGGCCGAGCGGTGCAGCGCGCCCTCCACCTGGCGCTCGCCGGGCTGCAGGGCGTTGACGAAGAGTGCCGATTGCAGGCTCTCGATCGGCGAGGGGGAGGTCAGCAGCGAGACGACGACCAGCACCGTCACGTTGGCGCTGATCGACCAGAACACCCCGTGCACCAGGGGATCCCAGCCCGCCATCCCGAACAGTGCGTCCGGGCGCAGCAGCGCGATGCCCCACAGACCCTCCGCCACCAGGCCCTCGAAGGCCCAGCCGGCATCGGCCAGGGTCGGCGCCAGCAGGGTGTAGCCCCAGACCGCGAAGCCGGCGAGCAGGCCGGCCAGTGCGCCCTGCTTGGTCGCCCGCTGCCAGTACACGCCGAGGATCAGGGCCGGCGCGAACTGGGCGGCGCTGGCGAAGGAGATCAGGCCGATCGAGGCCAGCGGGTTTCCGGTGCCGGTCGCCCGGTAGTAGAGGAAGCCGAGCAGCAGGATGCCGACGATCGACAGCCGCCGCGTCAGCAGCAGCGTGCCCGAGAAGTCGCTGGCGTTCGGCCCGCTGAACAGCGCGCCGCGCAACAGCAGCGGGGCCACCAGGTGGTTGGAGATCATGATCGACAGCGCGAGGCTGGCGACGATGACCATGGATGTGGCCGCCGAAAGGCCGCCGATGAAGGCGATCAGCGCCAGGTCCTCGCGCCCGGCCGACAGCGGGATGGTTAGGACATAAAGGTCGGGGTTGCCGCCCGCCGGCAGGCTGGTCAGCCCGACGATGGCGATCGGCACGACGAACAGGCTGATCAGCATGAGGTAGAGGGGGAACAGCCAGGCCGCGGTCGCCAGGTGGCGCTCGTCGGAGTTCTCGACCACGGTCACCTGGAACTGGCGCGGCAGGCAGATCGCCGCCATGCCGGCCAGGAACAGGGTCACCGCCCAGCGCGACTCGAAGCCTTCCGGGAAGCTGTAGAGGTGCGCCAGATCGGTATCGGCCGCCGCCCGCGCGAAGAGGTCGCGCGCGCCCTCGCTGACGCCGTAGAGCGCGAACAGCCCGACGGCGGCGAAGCTCAGCAGCTTGATCACTGACTCGAAGGCGATCGCCGCCACCACGCCCGGGTGGCGCTGATCGGCGCCCAAGTTGCGCGTGCCGAAGAGGATGACGAAGGCGGCCATCGAGATGGTCACCCACAGCCCGGTGTCGGCGAACAGGTCGCTGCCGGGCCCGTGGCTGGCCGCGGCGCCGACCAGCGCCTCGAAGCTGGCGGTGACCGCCTTGAGCTGCAGGGAGATGTAGGGGATGCTGCCGATCACCGCCATCAGGGTGACGAGCGCCGAGATCGAGGCGCTCTTGCCATAGCGCGCCGAGATGAAGTCGGCGATCGAGGTGATCCGCTGGCTGCGGCTGATGCGCACCAGCTTGCGCAGCAGGATCCACCAGCCGAGCAGGACGACCGTCGGGCCGAGATAGATGGTCAGGAACTCCAGGCCGTTGCGGGCGGCCGAGCCGACGGCGCCGAAGAAGGTCCAGGAGGTGCAGTAGACGGCGAGCGAGAGGGTGTAGACCAGAGGCGAGGCGATGAAGCGGGCGGCGCCGCGCTCCACCCGCTTTTCCGTCACGAAGGCGAGGAAGAACAGCAGCCCCAGGTACAGGGCGGCGACGGTGACGACGAACTCCGTGGCCAGCATTCAGTCCGGCTCCCGCCGGCCGCCGTCGGCCGTCCGCTCCTCCGTCTGTCCTGCCGCGCCCTGCATCTCCTGGTGCAGCAGGCGGCGGGCGAGCAGGCCGCAGACGAGTATGGCCAGCGCCCAGACGCCGAAGATGTAGAGGTGCAGCAGGGGGATGCCGGACAGCAGGCTGTCCTGGTCGAAGACGCTGATGTAAGGCGGCAGGATCACGACCAGCAGCGCTGCCGGCAGAAGGCTCGCCATGTCGCGCAGGCGCCGACTGTCCGGCCGGCGCGTTCCGCCCTCCGAGCCGCCTCGTCCCTCGGGGTCGGGCAGGCGCTCGTCGAGCGGCCTGCGGCTAACCATCGGTCCTGCCGGCGGCCGCCGCCCGGGACGTGCCGCCGTCGGCCAAGAGTGCCTCGATCCGGATCATCAGGTCCTTGTTGGAGAAGGGTTTGGTGACGAAGGCGTCCGCTCCCAGCTCCAGCATGCGCTGGCGGTCGGCCTCCTGCCCCTTGGCGGTCAGGGCGATCACTGGCGTGCGCGACAGGCCCGGCGTGCCGCGGAGCTGGCGCAGCAGGTCGAAGCCGTTGATTCCCGGCAGCATGATGTCCAGCAGCACCAGGTCCGGCCGCCGGGCGATGATGGCGTCCAGCGCCGCCTTGCCGTCGCCGTGGCTCTCCACCCCGTAGCCCGCCTTCTTCAGCAGGAAGGTCAGAGACTCGACGATGAAGGGCTCGTCCTCTGCGATGAGCACCGTCTTGGTCATCGCGTTCCTCCCGTCCCGCGTGTCGGGTCGCATCGCCCGCGCGCGTTGTTATGACGCCAGTATCCTTCGTTTTTCCGGCTGCGACGAGTCCCGCAACGTGCGTGCGTCGCCGAGGTCGGGCGGCGCGGACGGCTGCCGTGCCGCTGCCCCAGGGCGCGCCGGCGCACTCGGCAGGATCGGCGGATGGGCGCGTTGGGCGCAGTCGCCGCGTCTGCACGAGCGGCAGTTGACGCCGACCGGCGTCGGCCGGGTCGCCCGGCTGGCGAAGGCGTCGCCGTAGACGAGGCGGTCCAGATAGGCCGCGTCGCAGCTCAGCATGACGCTGAAGGCGACGGGCGGCGCGTCGAACGGGCCGGACCCCTTGGTGACGCGCCGGGCAACGAAGAGATAGCGCTCGCCCTCGGGCATCTCGACGAGTTGGGCGATCGGGCGGTCGGGGCTGGCGAAGGCGGCGTGCAGCGCCCACAGCGGGCAGGTGCCGCCGAGCCGCGGCATGCGCAGGCCGGAGATGCTGAAGGGTTTGGAGACGTTGCCGGCCGGATCGGCGCGCAGGAAGGCGAAGGGAATGCCGGCGGCGCCCGGCCGCCGCAGGGTGACCAGGCGGTGGGCGATCTGCTCGAAGCTGCCGCCGAAGCGCGCGGCCAGGCGGTCGACGTCGTAGCGCAGCGCCTCGGCGGTCTCGAGCACGGCCTCGTAGGGAAAGCGCAGCGCCCCGGCGGCGTAGCGCGCCAGCGCCGCACGCGCGCCGGCGCAGGAGTCCTCGGTGGTCAGGCGCGGGTCGTCGGTCAGGCCGTCGAGCAGCTCGCCGAGCTCGCGCTCGGCCAGCGCGCGCGCCTGCAGGAAGCGCGCGCTGGCCTCCGGCGTGCCTTCCGGCAGCAGGAGCCGGTCGCCCTGGACCTGGGCACGATCCAGCCCGGCGGCAACGCTGGTGCGCAGGCCGTGACGCCCGGCCAGCCGCTCGTCGACCGCGGCGGCCAGGTCGGCGCCGGCGTCGGTCAGTTCGGCGCGCAGGTGGTCGCAAGCCTGTTCGAGCGCCGGGAAGTGGTTGCCGTGGGCGATGATGAAATCGTCCACCTCGTCGCGCGGGGTGGAGGAGCGCACCTGCCCGCGCGTGCCGCCCAGCAGGTCCAGCATCTGGCGCGCACTGTTGGCAAGTTCGTCGCTCTGCTGCGAGATGATGGACGCGAAGCGACCGCGCTCTTCCGGTACCAGGTCGCCGTGGCTGTCGAGGATCTCGGCGAAGCTTCGGATGGCGGTCACCTGGGTCAGGACGGCATGGCTGATCTCGACGAGGGCCGGGTCCTGGCTGAGGCGGTCGGACAGCGCGAGCGCCGCGTCGGCACTCTCCCGATACCGGCGGTGCAGGTGCACGAAGGCGCGCGCCCAGTCGGGAAAGCGGGCGACGAACCCGAGAGCGCTGTCCTCGGGCAGGGTCGCACTGCCGAACGAACGGGCGAGCTCGACCAGGTCCTGGGCGAGGCGCGCGTCGTCGCTGCCGCTCAGGTGGCCGACGTCGATCTCCAGGATCTCGGCGATGCGCCGTAGCAGGGCACCGCCGATCGCCCGCTTGTCATGCTCGATAAGGTTGAGATAGGAGGCCGAGATGCCGGCGGCAGCGGCCAGGGCCGACTGGGTCAACCCCTGCTCGCGGCGGCGATCTCGGATACGCGCTCCGATAGGCAGGCGTGCCATCGTCCCGGGTCCCCGTTCCTCCCGCGCCGTTTTGCGGCGCAGCAATTCTTGTAAATTTCTTGACGGCGGCATGCCGCCGATGCGCGGGATATTTACAGAATTTTGCCATTTGGGCAACGGACTGTTGCGGCCCAGTCTCCATAACGCGACTGTGGGTCAGGCGGACTCGGGGCGATCAGGGGCGCAGAACACGAAGATCTCCCGCCCCGCACGCCGGACCCACTATCCTAGGGAGGAATCAGGTTATGGGCATCTTCGATGGGAAGACCACGCGCCGGCGCGTGCTGAAGGGCGGTGCGGCCCTGGCCGGCGGCGCGTTGGTGGCCCCGACCGTCTTCAGCCGTGGCGCCTGGGCGCAGAACTTCCGGAACGACCCCGGCGATTCAGGGTCCGTGACCTTCGGCTTCAACGTGCCGCAGACCGGCCCCTACGCCGAGGAGGGCGCCGACGAGCTGCGCGCCTACCAGCTGGCCGTCAAGCACCTCAACGGCGAGGGCGACGGCGGCATGCTCAACACCATGAAGCCGCTAGCCCTCAAGGGCAACGGCGTGCTGGGCAAGAAGGTCGAGTACGTCACGGGCGACACCCAGACCAAGTCGGATGCCGCCCGCGCCTCGGCCCGCCGCATGATCGAGCGCGACGGCGTCGTGATGGTCACCGGCGGCTCGTCCTCGGGCGTCGCGGTCGCCGTGCAGTCGCTGTGCCAGGAGATGGGCATCATCTACATGAACGGCCTGACCCATGCCAACGACACGACGGGCAAGGATCGGCGCCGCTACGGCTTCCGCCACTTCTTCAACGCGCACATGTCGGCCGCGGCGCTCGGCCCTGTGCTGAAGCAAGAGATGGGCACGGATCGCCGCTCCTACATGCTGGTCGCCGACTACAACTGGGGCTGGTCGGTCGAGGAGTCGATGACGAAGGTGACCGAGGACATGGGCTGGGAGACGGTGCAGTCCGTCCGCACCCCGCTCGGCGCCGGCGACTTCTCGCAGTACCTCACCCCGGTCCTCGACTCGGGCGCCGACGTCCTGTTCTTGATCCACTACGGCAAGGACATGGTCGACAGCCTGACGCAGGCGGTGCAGTTCGGCATGCGCGACAGGCAGGCGAACGGCAAGAACTTCGAGATCGTCGTGCCGCTGTACTCCGAGCTGATGGCCCAGGGCGCCGGCAAGGCGGTCTCCGGCATCTACGGCTCGTCGAACTGGCTGTGGTCGCTGAACAACGAGGGCTCGCAGGCCTTCGCCAAGTCCTTCGGCCAGGAGTACGGCTTCCCGCCGAGCCAGGCGGCGCACACCTGCTACGTCCAGGCGCTGCTCTACGCCAATGCGGTCGAGAGCGTCGGCACCTTCTATCCGGTCGAGGTGATCAAGTTCCTGGAGGGCTTCGAGTTCGACGGCATGGGCAACGGCCCGACCCTGTACCGCGCCGAGGACCACCAGTGCTTCAAGCCGGTGCTGGTCGTGAAGGGCGCCGAGAACCCGCAGACCCAGTTCGACCTGCTGGAGCTGGTGCAGGAAGTGCCGACCGAGCAGATCACCTACCCGCACGACCTCTACCCGGGCGATCTGGGCCCGTACGAGGTCTAGACCGCGGCATCGCGGCTCCGGTCACGGGGGCCGGCGCGCACCGGATCGTCCGGCGCGCCGGCCCCGTCCCGAGCCACACAGTTATCGCGGATGCGTGGATAGCGGGACGGCCATCCACGCATCGGTCTCTTTACGTAAAGTCGGCCCCGGCGGCACCGACGATGCCGCCTTCCGGGCCAGGGGACGCGAAGCATGGACGCCTTGTTACTCCAGCTCCTGAACGGCCTGGACAAGGGCGGCGCCTACGCGCTGATCGCGCTGGGCCTGACGCTCGTCTTCGGCACCCTGGGCGTGGTCAACTTCGCCCACGGCGCTCTTTTCATGCTCGGCGCCTTCGTGGCCGTCGCGGTGAACCGGCTGCTGAGCTTTTCGGTCCAGGTGCGCGACGAGAGCATCACCTTCTTCGAGGCGTACAAGCAGCAGCCGTATCTGGAGATCTGGTTCGGCGACCTGGGCTTGGCCGTCATCGCTTGGTCGGTGCCGATCTCCATTCTGGTCGCAATCCCCGTGATGCTGCTGATCGGCCTCGCCATGGAGCGCGGGCTGATCCAATTCTTCTACAAGCGCAGCCACGCCGAGCAGATCCTCGTCACCTTCGGTTTGGCCATCGTCATCGGCGAGATCGTGAAGGTTCTGTTCGGCGCCAACCCGATCCCCGTGCAGGCGCCTCCGGCGGTCGCCGGACCGGCCCCGCTCGGCGCCTGGCTGGGCCTGTCGGAGAACTTGGTCTATCCCTGGTGGCGGCTCATCTACCTCTTCACATCGCTTTTGATCATCGCTGCCGTCTTCGCCTTCCTGCAGTTCACGACCTACGGCATGGTGGTGCGGGCGGGCATGGCGGACCGCGAGACGGTCGGCCTGTTGGGCATCAACATCCAGCGCCGCTTCACGGTCGTCTTCGGCATCGCCGCCATCGTGGCGGGCGTGGCCGGCGCGATGTACGTGCCGATCCTGCCGCCCGACTATAACCTGGGCATGAACTTCCTCGTGCTCTCCTTCGTGGTCGTCGTGGTGGGCGGCATGGGTTCGCTGCCCGGTGCGGTCGCTGCGGGCTTCCTCCTGGGCGTCATCCAGTCCTTCGCCTCGATGGGCGCGGTCAAGGATATCCTGCCCGGCATCGACCAGATCATCATCTATCTCGTCGCCGTTGCGGTGCTGCTCGCGCGTCCGCGCGGGCTGATGGGCCGCAAGGGCGTGATGGAGACCTGAGGCCATGGCCAGCATCACCGAGTTCAACCCGTCGACGCCGAAGAAGGACTTGCTCATCATGGCCGTCTTCACGGCGGTCGTGCTGACGGCTCCGATCTGGCTGGCGCCCATCGGCGCGTCCTACCCGGACCTGCTGCAGCGCTTCGCGATCTTCGGAATCTTCGCGATCGGCTTCAACATCCTGTTCGGGCTGACGGGCTATCTCTCCTTCGGGCACGCCGCCTTCCTGGGCATCGGCTCCTACAGCGCCGTGTGGATGTTCAAGCTGTTCAGCATGAACGCCTTGCTGGCGATGGCCTTCGGGATCTTCGTGGCCGCGCTCTTCGCCCTCGTCATCGGTTTCATTTGCTTGCGGCGCTCCGGCATCTACTTCGCGATCCTGACGCTGGCCTTCGCACAAATGGCCTACAACATGGCCTATTCCGTGCTGACGCCGATCACGAACGGCGAGACGGCGTTGACGCTCGATGTGGCCGACCCGCGCATCATCGACCGCGCGATCCTCGGCGACGCCAAGGAGGCGCTGCCCTCGCCCAGCCTGTTCGGGCTGGAGCTGACCGGTTTCACCAGCTTCTACTTCTGCGCGGTGATGCTGATCCTGGCCTTCTGGGTATCGCTCAAGATCTTCCGCTCGCCGTTCGGGCTCAAGTTGCTGGCGATGAAGTCCAACCAGAACCGCATGCAGTACACCGGCTACAACACCAAGCCCTACCTGCTGGTCGCCTTCGTGATCTCCGGCATGTACGCCGGGCTCGCCGGCTCGCTGATGGCCGTCACCGACCCGCTGGCCGGCGCCGAGCGCATGCAGTGGACGGCCTCGGGCGAGGTCGTGCTGATGACCATTCTCGGCGGTGCCGGGACGCTGTTCGGCCCGCTGTTTGGGGCGGCGATCATCAAGTACTTCGAGAACATCTTCTCGGCTCTCAACAAGACGCAGCTGACCGAGGTCTTCGGCTTCCTGCCCGACGGCATGGCCGAGGCTTTGGCCAGCGTGTCGCTGCTGTTCGTCGGCGAGGGCTGGCACCTCACCCTCGGCATCATGTTCATGCTGGTGGTGATCTTCCTGCCCGGCGGGCTGATGGAGGGCATCTACCGCCTAACCGCTCGGGTCAAGCGGAAGCGGGAGAGCGGCGGTGCGGTGAGCGGCGGTGCCGTTCAGCCGTCGGAATAAGGGAGCTTGCCGACCATGAGCGACATCGTCCTCGACGTCTCGGACGTCAACAAGAGATTCGGCGGCCTGCAGGCGCTGTCCAACATCAACCTGCAGATCGAGGCCGGCAAGACCCACGCCGTCATCGGTCCGAACGGCGCCGGCAAGTCGACGCTGCTCAACGTCTGCATCGGACGGCTGGCGCCGGACACCGGCTCGGTGATCTTCGACGGCCACGTGCTGACCGGCAAGCGGCCGCACCAGATCAACCAGCTCGGCGTCGCCCGCGTGTTCCAGACGCCGGAGATCTTCCTCGACCTGACGCTGGTCCAGAATGTCGAGATCGCCGCCCTGGCCAAGCGCGACGGAGCCTTCCACTTCAGGCCCTTCAAGTCGATGTTCAAGGACAAGGAACTGACCGGCGAAGCCGAGCACATGCTCGAGGACGTCGGCCTGCTTCGTCTGAAGGACGAGCACACCGGCAACCTTTCGCGCGGCGACAAGCGCCGGCTGGAGCTGGCCATGTGCCTGATCCAGCATCCGCGCCTCCTGTTGCTCGACGAGCCGACCGCCGGCATGTCGCGCCACGACACCAACCGCACGATCGACCTTCTCAAGCGCATCAAGGAGCGCGGCATGACGAAGGTGATCATCGAGCACGACATGCACGTCGTCTTCTCGCTCGCCGACTGGATCACCGTGCTGGCCCAAGGCGCCATCATCGCCGAGGGCACGCCCGACCAGATCCGCGGCAACCCGAAGGTCCAGGAAGCCTACCTGGGCGGCGCCCACGTCTAGCGGAACGGGGAACACCCACATGTCCGACGCAACAACGCAACTCGTTCCGCCGCGCGACAAGCGAGCTGCCTCGCCGCCCGCCTTCTTCTCCTGCTGGGACGTACACGCCTACTACGGCGAGAGCTACATCGTGCAGGGGGTCGGCTTCGACGTCCGCGAAGGCCAGATCCTCGCCCTGCTGGGCCGCAACGGCGCCGGCAAGACCTCGACCCTGCGCACCATCGCGCGCGCCGGTTCGCCCGAGCTCAAGCACGGCGAAATCTGGCTCGACCACAAGCCGGTGCACGAGATGCGCGCGCACGAGGCCGCGCAGAACGGCATCGCCCTGGTGCCGGAGGACCGGCGCATCATTCCCGGCCTGACGGTCGAGGAGAACCTGCAGCTCGCCCAGATCGCCGAACCGAAGGGTTGGTCCTTCGAGCGCATCTACGAGGCCTTCCCGCGCCTCGGCGAGCGGCGGCTGCAGGAGGGCGTGACCCTTTCGGGCGGCGAGCAGCAGATGCTGGCGATCGCCCGGGCGCTGGCCCGCGACGTCAAGCTGTTGCTGCTCGACGAGCCCTACGAGGGGCTGGCGCCCGTCATCGTTCAGGAGATCGAGAAGATCCTGAGGGGCGTGCGCGAACTCGGCATCACCACGATCATCGTCGAACAGAACGCCGTGGCGGCCCTGCAACTGGCCGACCGGGCGATCATCCTCGACATGGGCGAGGTGGTCTACGAGGGCTCGGCCAAGGAAGTCCTGGAGAACGAGGACCTGCGGCACGAGTACTTGGCGATCTGACCCGGGCGAGGCTCGGGGCACAGGGAGCGCGACGGCCCGGCCCTATGCCGGGCCGTCCTGCTTCGAGCCGTCGGGATCCGCCTCGTTCTTCGGCAGACGCGGCGCCGTAGGTTCGCTGGCCGCCCCCGTCGATGCCTCCGTTTCGCCCGCCTGCGCCTTGGCCCGCTGCGTGAGCGCCTCGATCTCCGCGGCCTTGAGGTGCAGCGGCGGGGCCGAGCCGTCCTTGTCCTGGCCCATGTAGAGGGTCAGGTGCGGGAAGGGGATCTCGATGCCGCGCGCGTCGAACAGGCGCTTGACGATCTCGTTGTAGGCCCGGCCGACCGCCCATTGGCTACCCGGCCGGGTCTTGATCCGGCCGCGCACCACCACGGCCGAGTCGCCGAACTGCGTCACGCCGTGCATCTCGAAGGGCTCGAGGATCTCGGGGCCGTGCTGCTCGCTCGCCTTCAGCTCGTCGAAGGCGTCGTGCATCGCCCGCTTCACCTCCGCGATGTCTTCCCTGTAGGCGACGCCGATCTCGGCCAGGTGATAGCTGAAGCCCTTCATGAAGTTCGACACGCTGTCCACGGAGCTGAAGGGGATCAGGTGGTAGACGCCGGACAGGTCGCGCAAGCCGACCGAGCGTACCGTCAGCCGTTCGACCACGCCGGTGGTGCCGGCGACCGTGACCACCTCGCCTTCGTTCATCGCGTTCTCGAACTGGATGAAGGCGCCGGTGATGATGTCCTGCACCAGCTTCTGGGCGCCGAAGCCGATGGCGAGGCCGACGACGCCGGCCCCGGCCAGCAGCGGCCCGATGTTCACGCCCAGCTCGGACAGGGCCAGCATCACGGCCACCACCAAAAGGGTCACGGTGAAGGCGTTGCGGAACAGCGCCAGCAGGGTGCGCGAGCGCGCGGTGGTGACGCGGCCGACGTCCGGGTTCATGCGGTACTCGATCCAGGAGACGACGGCGACCCACAGCAGCAATGCCACCGACAGAACCGCCAGCGCCCCGATCAGGCTGCCGAACAGCGCGGTTCCGGTTTCGCTGGCCAGCCAGTCGCCGACTGCGAGCAATGACCAGGCTTCGGCAATGGCCAGCAGCACGGCCAGCAGCACCAGGAGCCGGACGCCCTTCAGCAAGTTCGGTACGAAGGCGTTCAGCCGCCCTTCCAGCAACGGCAGGCCGCGGCGCAGCGAGTCCGGCAGCCGCACGCCGCCGCTGATCAGGCGTGTCAGGCCGGCGACCGCAACAAGGCCGAGTGCCACGGCCGTCAGCGACTCGCCGGTCGCCCCCAGCATGAAATCGAGGGCATCGAAGGGACGCGCCAGCCAGATCGCGAAGAGCGCGAGGACGTAGAAGAGCGCCAGCAGGTGCCAGAGCTTGGCGAAAAGGTGCAGCGCCGTGGCGGTAATCTCGCCGCGCAGCCCCCGCGCCTGAGCTTCCAGCCCGAACCGCACGGCGCGGCGGTTGGCGAGGATCAGAACCACCGCTATCAGCGTCGCAGTCAGGGCGATCAGCACCCGCAGGCCGCGGCCGGCGGCCCAGGAGAGGTTGGCGTTGGCGACCGGCACCACCAGCATGAAGCCGTAGCCCAGCAAACCGGTCAGGCGCGCCAGCCAGAAGTACCAATAGGCCGCGCTACGCTCGGGGATCGGCAGCAGCCGCAGCTCGCCGTGACGCGGCGCCAGCACCAAGCGCAGCCCCAGCTTGACCAGTTCGATCGCCAGGAAGGCGTTGAGGAACAGCCCCTGGGTGATGCCCACCCGGCCGCCCTCGCCGAGGGTCAGGGCCAGCGCGTAGCCGCCTCCCCAGGCCAGCAGGATGACCACGGCGTCGACGATGCCGGTGCCGAGCAACAGCAGGAGGCGTCCGGCCCAGCCCCGGCCGACCGCCTTGCGTGCAGCCGCCTCGAAAACGCCGCGCGCCAGCCGCCCGACGAGCCACCAGGCGAGCAGGGTGGCGCCAGCGACGATGGCGAGCTGGCTCAGGGTGTCGCCGAGCCGCGGCCAGTCGACGGCGCGCTCGCCCGTTGCCACGGAGGTCAGGCCGGCGAAGGCGGCGCCGAGCCGGCGGCCGAGCATCACGGCCTCTTCTGCGATTCCCGTGGTCAGCTCGGCGATCTCGCGGGCCAGACCGGGCGCCGGAGCGGCCGGTGGCACCTCGGCCTGATCCGGTGCCGCATCTGACGCAGCGCCGTCGGTATCTTCGCTAGGACCGGCTTCGGCGGCGCGCAGCAACTCGTCGATCAGGGCCTCGCGCGCAGCCGGATCCTGCAAGGCCTCGGCAAGCGCACGCAGGGAGTCCGGCGTGGCCGGCTCCTGGGCCACGCTCTCGCCGGATTGCCCGCCTTCCTGTTCGGCGGTTTCGCTCTGCGCGCCCGTCAGCCCGGGGAGCTGGGCGGCCGCCATCTGCGGAGCGAGGGCCAGGAAGCAGGCAAGACTCGAGAACTTCAAAAACGCCGCCAGACGACGGGCCATGCGACTCGTCTCCTCAGTCAGATCCTAAGGCCTAGTGCCGGCGCCGTCGGCTGTAAACCGGGCAGGCGAACGACTCCTGCGCCTCGGCGGTCGGAGGACTCGGGCGGCGTGCCCTCGATCGGGCCGCTGGGATCGCACCGGGGTTCGTCGGCAAAATCAACTCTGACGCGATCTTGCTCTTTAAAACACCTGGTTGAAAATGTCTGGATAATGGGTCGACGTAATGCCTAGGAAACGTCTCGCTGCCTCCTGCCTAAAGCTGAAACTATGACCTATAAATCAATGTGATCAGGTGAAATGCGTTGGCGTTGTGGCGGAGGTCGGCGTGACCGACTCGCCCCTGCCATCCCGAAAAAGTAGATTGGCACTACATCGCGCTTGATGTAGAGTTTAGATGTATTTCACGCTAAGGGGGCACTCGATGCGCGCAAGGATTGTTGTGGGCGTTTCCGTCTTTCTCTTTGCCACACCGGCGATCGCCCAGTCGGTCACCGAGAAGGAGAGCGGACTCTATCTTCATGGCAGCGTCGGTGCCCTGTGGCCCACCGACGTCGAGTTCGACACGTCCACCAGCCTGTCGGGCACGACCCTCTCGGCAACCGGCGAGTTCAGCTTCGACCCAGGCTTCGCTATCAGTGTCGGTCCGGGCTACCGCTTCAACGAGTACATCGCCGCAGAGGCGGAGGTCGGCTACGGTCGCTTCACCTACGACAGCATCGACGGCAACCTGACGCTGACGAACGCCGCCGGCAGTTCCCTTACCGTCAGCGGCGAAGCGGACGTCGAGGGCGACGTGTCGGTCGTCAGCGGCCTGGTCAGCGCGGTGGTCACGCCTCTCGGGCTTGGCATGGTGACGCCCTTTGTCGGCGCCGGCGTAGGCATCGCGCATTTCAACGACGAGATCGATTCGATCAGCTCGGGCGGCACCACGCTTCAGGTGAACTCCGACGAGAGCCGGACCGATGTCATGGCCCAGGGCATCGGGGGCCTGGACGTCACCGTGAGCGAAGCGGTGTCGCTCGGCGGTCAGTACCGCCTCGTCTGGGTCAACAGCGGCGAAGACGGCACCGACGATCTGCTGGCGCACACCTTCCTGCTGAACGCCAAGTTTCGCTTTTAGGGAGCCGAACCCTCGAAGGCCGAGACGGAAGCCCGCGGGCAAAGGGGCTTCCCGGCGTGCCTACCGGGTGCGCCAACTGCCGCTCGCGGCGTCGTAGGTGGCGTGGCCGAGCTGCCCCGCCTGGGTCATCCGTCGCAGTTCGTCGCGCAGCTTCTGGCAGCGCTGCGGGTAGGTGTCGGCGCCGAGCTGCAGCAGCGCCTCGAGCGGATCGGTGGACTGCAGCGCGGCCCGTATCTGCGCGCTGCTCGCCCGTCCCTGATGGCGAATGTCGAACACGGCGACCAGAATCTCGTCGCGGCGCCCGTCGAGAGCGTATTGCCGGGCATAGTCGGCGATGCATCGTTTCGCCTCAGCGATGGCGAAGTCGAGCTGGGTCTGGCGGTGCTCGGCGAAGGCCAGGGTCCAATAGACGAAGCGCGCGCCGACCAGCGCCTCCTGGCGTCCGACGGTGTAGGGCGTGGGGTTGAGATAGTCCTGCAGGTCGGCGGTCGAGCTGCTGCTCTCCAGCACCCTGAGCTGACCGTCGCTGCGCTGGGCGACGCGGCCGCCCGAGAGGGTGAGGTCGGGGAAGACCCGCGGCGCGCTCGGCAACTGCAGCAGCCGGCGCAGCAGGACGACGAAGTTGGTGTCGGGAGTGTGGGCGGCCCATTGCAGCAGCCCGAAGGTGAAGCGGGCCCGGTCGTAGGTGTTGAGACAGGTATAGCGCCCTTCCGTCTCGCAGGCCGTGGTCGGGGCGACGATATAGGCCCAGTGACCGTAGGTGGCGCGGGCCGCCTGCAGGTCCCAAGCGGCGCCGTCCTGGGTCTCCAGCGTCATCAGGCCGCGCCGGTCGCCGTAGGTGACATCGGTGCCGACATAGATCTTGGCGCCGCCGGAGGGCGTGGAGTAGTACCTGTTGCCTTCGAGGGTGACGGCGAGCTCGATGGGGGACGCCGCAGCCGCGGGGGTCTCAGGCGCCGGGGTGGGCGCTGGTGCGGCGGCGGCGATCCGCGTCGACACCTGCACCTGGTCGCTCGGCTGGTTCAGGAAGGGGCGCACCGAGATGCTGCGGCCGGCGAGAGCGCGCAGCGGCGTGAAATCCAGCACCGCTCCGCGCTCGGGGAAATGGGCGACGGCCTCGCCGCTATCGGCGACCACCACCCAGTTGATCCGCTGCAGCTCTTCCGGCGGTGGGGCGGCCTGGTTGAAGCCTGTGCAGCGGTACTCCAGGCAGCTCCCCAGTGCGGCGGTCCCCGGTCCCTCGACTTGGCGCACCAGCAGCATGGTGCCATCCCCCTTCCGTTCGACATCCCGCGCCACCGCGCGGGAACAAAACAGGAATATAGGCAGCGGCGACGCGCCGCCAAGGGCGCGCGACGTTCCAGAGGGGGACGTGGAAGCGGGAAGGGCCGTGACGCCTGCCGAGGCGTCAGGCTGCTGGCTTGCGGTCTTTCAGGTAGTAGCGGTCGCCCGGCTTGAGATCGCGCCCGAGGTCGTAGGCCAGCGGCGAGCCGGTCGGGATTTCCACTGTCGGAATCTCGGCGTCCGAAATCTCGTCGAGGAACTTGACCAGGCCACGCAGGGAGTTGCCGTGGGCGGCGATCAGCACCTTGCGGCCAGCAGCCAGTTCGGGGGCGATCGCCTCGTGCCAATAGGGCAACACCCGGGCGATCGTGTCCTTCAGACTCTCGGTGGCCGGCCGCTCGCCGGGGGCCAGCGCGGCGTACTTCGGATCGTTGCTGGGATGCCGCGGGTCACCCGGTTCCAGGGCCGGGGGTGCGACGTCGAAGCTGCGGCGCCAGATATGGACCTGCTCGTCGCCGACCTTGGCCGCCATCTCTGCCTTGTTCAGCCCCTGCAGGTCGCCGTAATGGCGCTCGTTGAGCCGCCAATGCTTGTGGGTGGGCAGCCACATGCGGTCCATCTCGTCGAGCGCGATCCACAGGGTCCGAATGGCGCGTTTGAGGTAGCTGGTGAAGCAGACGTCGGGGTGGAAGCCATGCGCGGCCATCAGCTTGCCCGCCTCGCGTGCCTCCTCCCGGCCCGCTTCCGACAGGTCGACGTCGGTCCAACCGGTGAAGCGGTTCTGCTTGTTCCAGTCGCTCTGGCCGTGGCGCAGCAGGATCAGGTCGGGCATGACTTCAGGGTCCTCGCTCAGACGGGTACGACGGGCGGAAGGGCGGAGTCTAAGGTCGGCGCAGGTCGCGCAGGCGGGCGCGCCACTCGACCATCTGGCGGTGCAGGCGGGCGCGCACGCCTTCGATCCGCTCCTCGCCGCTGGCGATGCGCTCTTCGATGTGCAGGCTCTGGATCAGCCGCAGCACGGCCACGTAGATGCCGGCGATCGCTAGGACGATCAGCACCAGGACGACGACGGCCGCCCAGGGGAAGTAGGAGTAGCCGGCCTCCACCTCGGTCAGGTCGACTGCGTTGGGGAACATCGACAACGGGCGGATGCGCCAGCCGTAGTGCTCGACCAGAACCCAGGTGTCGCGCTTCGACAGGTCCTGCGCCTGCGCGGTCACGTCGGCGGAGTCGAACTTGAAGTAGGGCGGCCAGCCCCAGCCGGTGTCCTCGTTGCGGTAGACTCGGGTGGCGCCGGTTTCGGTCACTGCATTGATGAAGCGCACGTCGCGGGTCAGCCCGGGCGCCTCGCCGCCCTGCGGCAGTTCGCCGGTGCCGACGTCCATGCGCTTGACCTCGGTGCCGGTAATCCGCACCACGTTGCCCTGCGGCAGATAGTAGTGCAGAAAGGCCAGCACGACGGCCAGGACGAGGCCGCGCAGGATCCAGGGAATCAGGCGCCAGGACACGAAGCTTGCGGCTCCCTTTATCGCGGTTCGGGTCTTGCGAGGCTGTTCTGCCATATGGGGGCGTGGGGCGCGAGCCGCAAAGCGGCGCTCAGGCCGGCAGCGGCAGCGCGTCGGTCGCCTTGACCTCGCCGAGCGACAGGCTGGAACGCACCGCCGCCACCATCGGCAGGGCGAGCAGGCGCTTCAGCACCACGTCCGAGAAGGCCTCCAGGTCGCGGGCGACCACTCGCAGGATGTAGTCGGCATCGCCGGTCACCGCATGCACCTCCAGGACCTCGGGCATCGCGGCGACGGCGGCGTGGAAGGCGGCGGCGGGGTCGTCGCCGTGGCGCGCAAGGCTGACCTGAACGAAGGCCACCACGTCCAGCCCCAGCTTGCTGCGGTCCAGCCGCACGCCGTAGCCGGTCACCAGGCCGGCCTCCTCCAGCCGCTTCAGCCGGCGCTGGCACTGGGAGGCGGAGAGGCGGACCCGCTCGGCCAGCTCCACGCCGCTGGCCCGAGCGTCGGCCTGTAGGGCCGTCAACAGGCGCCGATCCGCCGCATCGAGCGGGACTTTCTGCATGATCTCCTCATGTAAATCCGATCAGGCACAAGAATACGGCATAAAAGTGTGAAAGTGCGCGGCGAATGCAAGGACACCGCAAGTCTTCGCGCCTATCCTGAAGCCACTGCCACCCCATGCGGAGGTCCGATCATGACGCTTGCCGCCAAGACCGCTGAAAGCGCGCCCGCCGGCGCCGCACCCTCGGCCTGGGACAACCCCGCCGGCACCGACGGCTTCGAGTTCGTCGAGTACACCGCGCCGGACACGGCCGAGCTGGCGCGCCTGTTCGAGATCATGGGCTTCCGCCCGGTCGCCCGGCACCGCAGCAAGGATGTGACCCTGTGGCGGCAGGGCGACGTCAACTTCATCGTCAATGGCGAGCCGGCCTCCTTCGCGCAGTCTTTCGCCCGCGTGCACGGGCCGAGCGCCTGCGCGATCGCCTTCCAGGTCCGCGACGCGGCCGCCGCCTACCGCCGCTGCCTGGAGCTTGGCGCCGAGCCGGGGCCGACCGAGGTCGGGCCGATGGAGCTGAACATCCCGGCCATCAAGGGCATCGGCGACTCGCTGATTTACCTGGTCGACCGCTACGGCCGGGACGGCCAGCCTTCGATCTACGACGTCGACTTTGTCTGGACGAACGGCGAGCCGCACCGCCCGGAAGGCGTCGGCCTGACCCATGTCGACCACCTGACCCACAACGTCTTCCGCGGCCGCATGGACCTGTGGGCCGGCTTCTACGAGAAGCTCTTCAACTTCCGCGAACTGCGCTACTTCGACATCGAGGGCAAACTGACCGGCTTGCACAGCCGGGCGATGACCAGCCCATGCGGCAAGATCCGCATCCCGATCAACGAATCGGCCGACGACAAGAGCCAGATCGAGGAGTACTTGCAGGCCTATAAGGGCGAGGGGATCCAGCACATCGCCCTGGCCACCGACGACATTTTCGCCACCGTTCGCGCGCTCAAGGACCGCGGACTGCCCTTCATGGACCCGCCGCCCGAGGCCTACTACGAGCAGCTCGATGCGCGGGTGCCCGGCCACGGCGAGGATCTCGCCGAGCTGCGCGAGCTGGGCATCCTGGTCGACGGCGCGCCAACCGAAGACGGCGGCATCCTGCTGCAGATCTTCTCCGGCCTGGCGATCGGCCCGATCTTCTTCGAGATCATCCAGCGGCGCGGCGACGAAGGCTTCGGCGAAGGCAACTTCAAGGCGCTGTTCGAGGCGATGGAGCAGGACCAAGTCAAGCGCTGCGTCCTGAAGGCCGAATAGCGCGACGGCGGCCACGTCGCTCGGTTGATCCGGATGCGGCAGTTTACCATCGCTTTACGCACCGGCGGGTATAGGACACTTGGGGCCGGGCGCCCGCTGCGCTCGGCGACCCGTCCCGTGAGGTCCGGCTCAGGACATGTATCCGCATGCCGAGCGATGCCATGCGTCAACCCGCTGCCGCAGAGATGCAGAGCGTGCCGCTGGGCCTTCGGCTGAAGGCCTGGTGGCACGGCTACGACCTGCGGGCGGTGCGGCGCCTGCGGTCCTCGGAGGGCGACGGCCACGGCGTCTCCTACGATGCCAGCGTCCCGCCGTGGGAGCGCGGCGCGCTCAGGATCCAGCAGATGATCTGGGGCGAGGGCTTCCTGATCCCCGGTGGCGCCGAGCGTGTGGCCGAGCTTGTCAAGCCGCTCGGACTGGACGAGAGCATGTCGGTGCTGGAGGTCGGCTGCGGCCTCGGCGGGCAGGCGCGCCTGATCGCCCGCGAGCACGGCGCCTGGGTGACCGGGATCGAGGCCGACCGCGAGCTGGCCGAGGCCGCCCGCCTGATGAGCGAAAAGGAGGGGGTCGGCAAGAGGGCGCTGGTGCATCCCTTCGACCCGGAAACCGTGGAATTCCGGCAGCGCGCCTTCGACGTGGCGCTGTCGACCGACGCGCTCTACCGCATCGCCAACAAGGACCGGCTGCTCTACACCGTGTCGGAGGCGCTGAAGGGGCGCTGCCAGATCCTGGTGGTCGACTACCTGCGCGGCGACGCGCCGGAGGACGCCGCCCTAACCGCCTGGGCGGAGGCCGAGCGCGATCCGCCCGAACTCTGGTCGGAGCGGGAGTACCGCACCTGCTTCAACGACCTGAAGTTCGAAGTCCGCGTCTGCCACGACGTCAGCCGCCATCTTCGCCAATGCATCGTCGGCGGCTTCGCGCGCTATCTGGACCGTGCGGCGCGCGCAGGGGTCGCACCGGACCTGCAGGCCCCCCTGGTCGCCGAGGTCGAGCGTTGGACGCGCACCGTGGCCGCCCTCGACAGCGGCAGCTTGCGGGCCGTCCGCCTCTACGCCCAGCGCGCCCAGCGGGAGTCTCTGTTGAGCGACTGGTAAGGCGGCACGCGGCTTGACGCTGCCGGTGCGCCTGCCTATAACCCCGGCCTTCCGCGCCGGTTGCGCGGCCCGGACGGGCCCGCGGCACCGGCTTCGATCGACACCGAGCCTGAAGCCAGAACGATGAAGATCCGCAATTCCCTGAAGACCGCCAAGCTGCGCGAGAAGGGCTGCCGCACCGTGCGCCGGCGTGGCCGTGTCTACGTCATCAACAAGAAGCAGCCGCGCTTCAAGGCCCGCCAGGGCTAGGACGCGCCACCGCGCGCGCCGGCTGCCGCCGGCGCCATGGGAAGCCGCATTCCTTCGGGATTGCGGCTTTTTGGTGTTGGATCGCCGCGATTCTCCGGCGCCATCGCTTTACGGTTGACCTGAAAGGTCGCTCCGACCATATCTCTGCGCAAAGTGGTAATACCAATTTGCGCGGCAGACCCTGGATATCGCCTGTCGCGCCGAAAGGGAGGCGGCAGCGATGAAGATGCCGGAGCCGGACCAGGGCACCATCGCGCGCAAGCGCGAACTGGTCGACAAGCTGCGTGCAATCGTCCCCGGCGAAGGCGTGATCTTCGACGAGGAAGAGTTGGCGGCCTACGAGAGCGACGGCCTGACCGCCTATCGCCAGACGCCGCTGATCGTCGTGCTGCCGGAGACCACACAGCAGGTCAGCGAGGTCCTCAATCTCGCCAATGCCGAGGGCGTGAAGGTGGTGCCGCGCGGCGCCGGCACCTCGTTGTCGGGCGGCGCGCTGCCGCTGGCCGACGGCATTCTGCTCGGGCTCGGCAAGTTCAACCGCATCCTCGAGGTCGACTTCGACAACCGCTGCGCCGTCGTGCAGCCGGGCGTCACCAACCTCGGCATCACCAAGGCGGTCGAGCACGCCGGCTTCTACTACGCCCCTGATCCCTCCAGCCAGATCGCCTGCTCCATTGGCGGCAACGTCGCCGAGAACTCTGGCGGCGTGCACTGCCTGAAGTACGGCCTGACGACCAACAATCTGCTGGGCCTGGAGGCGGTGCTGATCGACGGCACCGTGATGCGGATCGGCGGCAAGCATCTGGACAGCGAGACCTACGACCTGCTCGGCCTGCTCACCGGCTCGGAGGGGCTGCTCGCGGTGGTCACCGAGGTCACCGTGCGTCTGCTGAAGAAGCCGGAGACCGCGCGCGCGCTCCTGCTCGGCTTTCCCTCCAGCGAGGCGGCCGGCGATGCGGTGGCCGGCATCATCGCCGCCGGCATCGTCCCGGCCGGGATCGAGATGATGGACAAGCCGGCGATCCACGCCGCCGAGGACTTCGTGCACGCCGGCTATCCGCGCGACGTGGAGGCGTTGCTGATCGTCGAACTGGACGGTCCGGCGGCCGAGGTCGAGCACCTGATCGCGGAGGTCAAGGCGATCTGCGAGGCCAAGGGCGCGAGCTCGACGCGGATCAGCGAGAGCGAAGAGGAGCGCGCTGCCTTCTGGGCGGGGCGCAAGGCCGCCTTTCCGGCTGTGGGGCGCATCAGCCCAGACTACTATTGTATGGACGGCACCATCCCGCGCCGCCAGCTTCCCCACGTGCTGCAGCGCATGCGCGAGATGTCCGCCCACTACGGCCTGCGCGTCGCCAACGTCTTCCACGCCGGCGACGGCAACCTGCACCCGCTGATCCTCTACGATGCCAACGTCCCGGGCGAGCTGGAGAAGGCCGAGGACTTCGGCGCCGACATCCTCAAGCTCTGCGTCGAGGTCGGCGGCGTGCTAACCGGCGAGCACGGCGTCGGCGTCGAAAAGCGCGACCTGATGGGCACGATGTTCGACGAGATCGACCTGAAGACCCAAAACCGCGTGAAGTGCGCCTTCGACCCGGAGCATCTGCTGAACCCCGGCAAGATGTTCCCGCAGCTCCACCGCTGCGCCGAGCTCGGCCGCATGCACATCCATAAGGGCCAGATGCCCTTCCCCGACATCCCCAGGTTCTAGGGCGCAGTCTATGGCTGACACGCTGAAGCCGGAGACGGCCGAGCAGCTCCGCGACGCCGTCGCCTGGGCGAGCGGCGAGGAGGAGCCCCTGGAGGTCGTCGGCCTCGGCAGCAAGCGGGCCTACGGCCGGCCGATGCAGACGGCACACACCCTGGATCTCTCGGGCCTTTCCGGCATCACGCTTTACGAGCCGGACGAATTGGTGCTCTCCGCGCGCGCCGGCACGCCGCTGGCCGAAGTCCGGCACGAGTTGGCCGAGCACGGCCAGCACCTAGCCTTCGAGCCGCCCGACCTGGCGCCGCTCTACGGCGGCCTGCACGGTGCCGGCACGATCGGCGGGCTGGTGGCGGCCAATCTCGCCGGCCCGCGCCGCCTCTCGGCCGGCGCCGTGCGCGACTACTTCCTCGGTTTTTCCGGCGTGTCCGGCCGGGGCGAGACCTTCAAGTCGGGTGGCCGGGTGATGAAGAACGTCACCGGCTACGATCTCTCCAAGCTGCTGTGCGGCTCCTTCGGGACCCTGGCGGCGATGAGCGAAGTTACCCTGAAGGTTCTGCCGGCTCCGGAAAAGACGCGCACCGTCCTGGTCTTCGGCCTCGACGACGCGGCGGCGACGACGGCCATGACGCGGGCCATGGGCGCCTCCTACGAGGTCTCCGGCGCCGCCCACCTGCCGGCCGCCGTCGCGGCCCTGGCGGAGGTGAGCCACGTCAGCGACGCCGGCGGGCCGGTTACCGCCGTGCGGGTCGAGGGATTCGGTCCCTCCGTGGCCTACCGCTGCGAGAAGCTGCGCGACCTGCTGGCGGATCTCGGGCCGAGCGAGGAGCTGCACAGCCACAACTCGGCCGCCCTTTGGCGCTGGGTCGGCGACTTGCAGCCCTTCGTCGATCGCCCGGAGTTGGCGGTGTGGCGCGTCTCCGTCGCGCCCCAGGCGGGCCACGCGGTCGCCACGGCCGTGCTCGCGCGACTGCCGGAGGCGCTGTACTATTTCGATTGGGCCGGGGGCCTGGTGTGGTTCGGCACGGCGGCCACGGGCGATGCGGGGAGCGCGGCGATCCGCTCGGCCCTGACCGAGATCGGCGGCGGACACGCCACCCTTGTGCGCGCGCCCGAGGAGCTGCGTGGCCGGCTTGAGGTCTTCCAGCCGCTCGACGCGGCCAAGCGGTCGCTCGCCGCCCGCCTTAAGGAGGGCTTCGATCCGCGCCGCATCCTCAATCCCGGCCGCATGTACGCGGGCGGCTAGGTGCGGAGCCCGGCGCCGGCCGAGAGGATACGGACAGGGGAGGGGGCGATGATCCTCTTTGCCGTCGGATTGCTGGTCAGCATCGCCTGGCTTTGGGCGGGCTGGTACTACGTCTCGGTCTATATCGGCCAGGACAATATCTTCCATTTCCTGCCGGCCGAGCTCGGCCAATTCCTGCTCGGCTTCCTGGCGCCGCTCGGCATCCTCTGGCTGTTGATCTCGCAGTCCGCCACTCGGCGTCGTCTGGCGCGGCTGGAGCGCCAGATCGGCGAGTTGGCCTCCCGTCCCGAGGTGCCGGCCGGGGCTGCGCTGGGCGAACCGCATTTCGATGCCCCCAGTGCGAAGTTCGGCCAGGCCGGTGCGCCGCGGACCGACGCCGAAGCGCCCGAACAGGAGGACACGCCGAGGGCGACCCCGCCGGAACGCGCGTCCCAGGACTGGAAAGAGCAAGATCCCCCGGACGAGACGTCGAAGGACCCGGCGCCGGTCGGCCCGGCGCCGGAGGGCGTGCCGCGGGCGGCCGCTGCGCCGCGCCTGTCGCCCGGCGGCTCGAAGCCCTGACCGACCGCGACCAAACCCCGGTGTCTCGGAGAGGAGCCCGATGCAGACCAACTTCACGCTCGCCCAATTAGCCGACCTCGACACTCGGGAATCCGAGAAGATCCTGCGCACCTGCGTGCACTGCGGCTTCTGCACCGCGACCTGCCCGACCTACGTGCTGCTGGGCGACGAGCTGGATTCGCCGCGCGGGCGCATCTACCTGATCAAGGAGATGCTGGAAAACGACCGTCCGGCGACCGAAAAGACGGTCAAGCACATCGACCGCTGCCTGACCTGCCTGTCGTGCATGACGACCTGTCCCTCGGGCGTGCATTACATGCACCTGGTCGACCATGCGCGAAAGCACATCGAGGAGACCTACGAGCGGCCCTGGGCCGACCGCGGCTTCCGCGGGTTGCTGGCCTTGCTGCTGCCCTATCCCGCCCGCTTCCGACTGGCGCTGATCGGCGCCTGGTTCGCGCGGCCCTTCGCCGGGCTGGCCGGCGAGCTGATGGGCGGGCGCATCCGGGCGATGCTGTCACTGGCGCCGAAGTCCATCCCGACGCCCTCGGCGGTCGACCGACCGCAAGTCTTCCCCGCCGAAGGGCCGCGCCGCGCGCGGGTCGCGCTGCTCAGCGGCTGTGCCCAGCAGGTACTCGCGCCGCAGATCAATGAGGCGACGATCCGTCTGCTCACCCGTCACGGCGTCGAGGTGGTGGTCGCCAAGGGCGCGGGCTGCTGCGGGGCGCTGGTCCATCACATGGGCAAGGAGCCGCCCGCGCACGCCATGGCCAAGGCCAACATCGACGCCTGGACGGCGGCGGGCGCCGAGGCGCCGCTCGACGCCGTGGTGATCAACGCCTCGGGCTGCGGCACCACGGTGAAGGACTACGGCCACATGCTGCGCGAGGACGCCGAGTACGCCGAGAAGGCGGCGCGCATCTCGGCCCTGACCAAGGACGTCACCGAGTTGCTGCACGAGCTCGGTCTGAACCAGCCGGTGCGGTCCACCGGTCAGGCGATCGCCTACCACGCGGCCTGTTCGATGCAACACGGCCAGCAGATCCGCATCCCGCCCAAGGCGCTGCTGCAGGGCGCCGGCTTCCAGGTGGCCGAGCCGGCGGAGGCGCACATCTGTTGCGGCTCGGCCGGCATCTACAACCTGACCCAGCCGAAGATCGCGGGAGAGCTGCGCGACCGCAAGGCGGTGAGCCTCGCGCGTACCGGCGCGCTGGCCGTGGCCACCGGCAACATCGGCTGCATGACCCAGATCGCCACCGGCACTGCCATGCCGCTGGTGCACACCGTCGAGCTGCTGGACTGGGCGACCGGCGGCCCGCTGCCCAAGGCGCTCGAAGGCCGGCCGGAATTCGCTACCGAATCGCCGTCGCCTTCGCTCTCGGCGGTCGCAGCCGAATAGGCGCCCCGATTCGTTTGTCCGGCAAGCGTCGGGCTCTGCTTCGCCGCCTTTGACCCGGCCGGCCCGTGGAAGGGGCGCGTGTGTGGTAGGACGCCTCGTACCCAAGGCGCGACGAGTCCCGCTCATCGCGCCTTGCGCGTTCCTCGCGTCACTGGGCGCGCGCTGTCGCGCTCGCTTCGGCCCGACGAACCGAGCTTAACGGGTCTGGGTAATGGGTGCTTGCTTATCGGCCGCTTCTTGGCTAGCGTTATTGCGAACGAGACGCAATTGCATATAGGCGGTAGCCTGCAGGATCTGGCGAACGGCAGGCGACAGGGTCGCGGACCCGCTCCCCATCGAAGCTTCCCATGGAGACGAAAGGACAACGACATGTTCGGACGGTCGATACCCGCAGGCACCTTTGCCCTCGCCCTCGGTCTGGCGATGGGGATCGCCGCGGCTGCGCCTCTTTCCGCCGGCGAGCGGGTCGAGCACTACGAGGCCGCGCAGGCCGAGACGCTCGAACAGGCGGTCGCCAATTTCTCGGAATACAACGCGAAGCTCTCGGAGGTGCTGGCGCAGCCGGACCTGACGGCCAATGACCTGGAGGCGGTCCACGAACTGACCTACACGCTGGAGGATGCGCTGGCGAAGATCCGCGGCGACCTGGCCGGTCTGGCAGAGACACTGGAGGCCCTGCATCTTGCGTCCGAAGCCCACGAGGCCGAGGCCGCCGAGCGACATGGCGCGGACTACCTCGCCACCGCGCGAACCCTCGTGCCGTAACGCGGCGGCCGTCCGGCGCTGTGTGCGCCGGTTCTACCCGGCCAAGCCCCGGAACAGCGTCCCCACCGTTTCCTCGGCGCGCTCCCAGACCTGGGTCTTCCAGGCGACGGTCTCGGGGTAGAAGGCGGCGCGGATCTGCGCCTTGATCGCCCGGCCCTTGGGGCTGTCGAGCTGGCCGTGGTGGTGCAGCCAGTTGTCGGCGCGCATCGCCAGCCGCACCTCCGGCATGGGGATCGTGCCGTACTCCAACGCGGTGCCGACGAAGACCGGGGCGTCAATACGGTCGCGGATCGCCGGCGGGCTGACGCCGTGCAGATCGGTGACCGTCATGTGGGCGCCGGCCGGCTGGTCGGTGCAGTCTCCGGCGAACCACTCGCGCGCCAGCACCGCCGCCGGGTCGTCGGGCAGGAAGGGCAGCAGCCGGTCGCCGAAGCCGTGCGGGCCGAGGCCGGTGTGCACGTCGATCAGGCCGACGCTTTCGGCCGCCCCCAGGTAGGCGTCCAGCACCGCCTCCAGGTTCGACTTCGCCCAGGTGTCGCGGGTGCCGCCGAAGGAGATGCCGTCGGCGTGGCTGTACTGGCCGCCCGACACCGCCTTGCGCAGGGCTGCCATGCCGTTCTCCCGGGCGTAGCCCTCGAGCGCGGCTTCCGTCTCGGCGATCACCGCGTCGTTCCACTCCGTCGGGCAGAGCAGGGGATGCAGCGCGCGGTAGCCGGGATTGTCCGGATGGCCGGCGGCGTGGTCGAGGAAGTTGCGGTTGAGGTCGACGTTCTCCTCGGTCACCCGGCGCTGCCAGGCGAAGCCGTAGGGATTGAGGGCGTGCACCAGCATCACTGCCGAGCCGGCCGGCCGTGCCGCCGCAAGACCGGACTGCAGCAGGCCGAGTTGGACGCCGGAGCCGCAGAAGCATTCGATGCCGTGGGTGCCGGACAGCACCACCAGCACCGCACTGGCGCTGCGCGGGCCGAGCCAGGCGACATCGCAGAACAGCGCCTCGCCCCCTGGCCCGGCATTCGGGTTGGGCCGCGCCTCCAGCATGGCGCCGGCCTCGGTGGCGGCCGCCAAGAAGCGCGTGCGGGCTTCGGCGTAGTCGGCTGGGAAAAGGTCGGCAGCGCGCACGGCTAGGCGTGCTTCAGGCCGGCCAGGGCCAGGTCCTCAGTCTCGACCGCCCGGTCCCAGATCATGCGGCACCATTCGGGCGTGCCGGGATAGAAGCAGCGCCGCATCTCCGCCTTGATGGCGGGAGCGTCCGGGCCCTGCGGATCGCCATGGGCGTGCAGCCAGTTGTCGCCGCGCAGGGCGTTGATCACCTCGAACAGCGGCTGGGTGCCGTATTCCAGGGCGATCTGCGTCACCTCGGCCTGCGGCAGGGCGCGGGCGATGCCGACATCGTTGGTGCCGACGAGCGGCGCCGAGGTCGAGGTGCCGTCGTCGGTCGCCGTGATGTCGCCACCGTACCAGTCCTCGGCCCGGGCGCGCGCGGCGCTGCCGGCGGGATGCGGACAGATCCGCTCGCCGTGTCCGAAGGGGCCGAGGCCGGTGTGGTAGTCGACTACGGCCACCGCCTTCGCCGAGGCGCCGTAGCGCCGCAGCAGATCTTCCAGAATCCTGTGCGACCAGGTCGGCTGCCGGCCGCCGAAGAACAGCCCGTCGTCGAAGCCGTACTGGCCGCCGCTGACCGCCTGCTGCAGCGCCGCCATCGAGTGGCGCTCGGCATAGGCCATCAGGGCGCTGAAGGTCTGCTCGATGGTTTCCTGATCCCAGCGCGGCGGGCAGATCGTCTCGTGCAGCTCGGCATAGCCGGCGTTGTCCGGCAGCGGTGCCGCGAAGTCGACGAAGTTGCGGTTGAGGTCGACGTTGTCCTCGGTCACGCGGCGCGTCCAGGCGAAGCCGTGCGGATTGATCGCATGCACCACCAGCACGGCCGTGTCCGCCGGCAGATCTCGGTAGCGCCCGGTCTCCAGCATGCCGCACTGCACGCCGGAACCGCAGTAGCCCTCGCCGCCGTGGGTGCCGGAAATGCTGACCAGTAGCCGCCGGGCGTCCCGCGGGCCGATCCAGACGGCGTCGGTGGACAGCTCCTCGCCCTCGGGGCCGCGCAGCGGATGCGTCCGGGCGTCGACGGACAGTCCGGCCGCGGTGGCGGCCTCGCGCAGCGTCGCGCGCGCTTCGGCGTAGCTGCGGGCGAAGTAGCTGGCGGGATCGGGCATGCGATCGAGCTTTCTGTTTGGATGGACGAACGGCGGAGGAGCTTCCCGTCCCCCGCGCACTTGGCGGCGAGCGAGGCTTGGCCCATAGTTAGTCTCGCGATGCGTAGTCCGGCAACAGTCTTTGCCGCGGTCTGTCTGGCCGCTCTTCTCGCTGCCGCGCCGGCCGCGGCGGACCAGGACGATCCGCGTTTGAAGCGTCTGTTCGAAAGCCTGCAGACCACCACGAGCAGCATCAACGCGCAGGGGCTGACCAACGCCATCTGGCTGGTCTGGCTGGAGCACGATGACCCGCAGGTGGTCGAGCGCATGCAAAGCGGCATGCGGGCGATGCAGCGCGAGAACTACTACCTGGCCCTGGCGATCTACGACGACCTCGTGGACCGGGTGCCGGACTTCGCCGAGGCCTGGAACAAGCGCGCGACCGTGCACTACCTGCTCGGCAACTACCAGCGGTCGCTGGACGACATCGAACGTACGCTGGAGCTTGAGCCGCGCCACTTCGGCGCGCTCGAAGGCCGCGGCCTGATCTACGGCGAGCTCGGCCTTGAGGAGGAGGCGCTGCAGGCCTTCGAACGTGCGCTCGAGGTCAACCCGCACCTGCCGGGGGCAACCCGCCGGGCCGAGGAAATCCGCGGCAAGAGCCAGCGAATCTGACGGCATGCCGCCGGCGCATTCGCGATCGCCCGGCATGACTGCCATGCCGGCGCCCGTCTAGGCGGTGCGCTGCGACTTCGGGTAGTTTGACAGTCTCCAATGTATGCCGCCAGGGATTCGTTGCCGCGTGCCTGTCGCCGCTCATTCGCTTGTGCCCTTCTACCGCCAGCCGCTCTTCGTGCTGCTGGCGGCGGGCATCATCCTCGGCCTGGGCATGGGCGTGCGCCAGACCTTCGGGCTGTTCGTCCAGCCGATCGCCGACACGACCGGCCTTTCGGTGGCCAGCATCTCGCTCGCCATCGCCTTCCAGAACCTGCTGTGGGGCGCGCTGACGCCCGCCGTCGGCATGGCGGCGGACCGCTACGGCAACGGACCCTTCCTGGTGCTCGGCGGCGTGCTCTACGTCGTCGGCCTGGCGATCACCGCCTATGCCGACAGCCTGGTCCTGCTGCACCTGGGGGCCGGCGTCTTCGTCGGCTTCGCCGTCGCCTGCGCCGGCTTTCCCCTGGTGCTGGCCGCCGTCGCCCGCGCCGCCCCCGACGACCGGCGCAGCAGTTGGCTCGGCATCGCCTCGGCCGGCGGCTCGGTCGGCCAGTTCCTGCTGCTGCCCGGCGCGCAGGGGCTGATCGGCGCCTTCGACTACCAGATCGCGCTCCTGGTGTTGGCGGGGCTGGCCTTCTTGATCGTGCCGCTGACCGCCTCGGTCGCCGACCGGCGCCTGCGCGAGGGCGGCGAGATGGCCGCGGCGACCGGCGCCAGCCAGAGCCTCATGGCGGCGCTCGGCGAGGCGGGCGGGCACCGCGGCTACCTGCTGCTGACCGCCGGATTCTTCGTCTGCGGCTTCCACGTCGCCTTCATGACGACGCACCTGCCGGGCTACATCGTCTCCTGCAACCTCTCGGCCCAGACCGGCGCCGTGGCGCTGGGGCTGATCGGCTTCTTCAACATCGTCGGCGGGCTGCTCGCCGGCTGGCTCGGCGGGCGCTACCGCAAGAAATACCTGCTGAGCGGCATCTATCTGGCGCGCGCAGTGGCGATCACGCTGTTCCTGCTCGGGCCGAAGACCGACGTCGCCGTGTGGGTGTTCTCCGCCGCCTTCGGCCTGCTGTGGCTCTCGACGGTGCCGCTGACCAGCGGGCTGGTCGGCCAGATCTTCGGCCCGCGCTACATGGCCACCCTGTTCGGCATCGTCATGATGAGCCATCAGGTCGGTGCCTTCTTCGGCGCCTGGGCCGGCGGCCTGTCGGTCGACATCTTCGGCTCCTACGATCCGGTCTGGCTGGTCTCCATCGCGCTCGGCCTCATCGCCGCGGTGCTGCACTGGCCGATCGCCGACCGCCCGCTGGACCGCGCTGCGGCCGTCCAGCCGGCGCAGTAGCCGGTGAGCGCAGCTCTGCACGACGCCGCCGCCGACCGGCAGGCGCATCTCGGCGTGGCCGCCGCTCTCGGCGCCTTCACCGCGTGGGGGCTCGGCCCGCTCTACTTCAAGGCGGTCGCCTTCGTCCCGGCGCTGGAGGTGCTGGCGCACCGGGCGCTCTGGTCTGTCCTGCTCCTTCTTCTGGTGCTCGCGGCGCTCGGCCGCCTGCGCAGGACCGTGGCGCAGCTCGCGCTGCCCGGCGTGCTGCCGCGGCTGCTCGTCACCACACTGCTGATCAGCAGCAACTGGCTGGTCTTCATCTATGCCGTGAACAGCGCGCGCGTGCTGGAGATCAGCCTGGGTTACTACATCAACCCGCTGGTCAACGTGCTGCTCGGTCTGTTGGTGCTGCGCGAGCGGCTGAGCCTGCCGGCGGCTCTGGCGGTCGCGCTCGCCGCCGCCGGCGTCGCCAACCTCGCCTGGCAGACGGCGGGCTTTCCCTGGGTCTCGCTGTTCCTCGCGTTCTCCTTCGGCATCTACGGACTGGTCCGCAAGCTGACGCCGGTCGGCCCGCTCGAGGGGCTGGCGGTCGAGACCGCACTGGTCGCCCCGCTGGCGCTCGGCTACCTCGCCTGGCTCGGGCTGGCCGACAGCGGCCACTTCGCCGCCGCCGGCCTGGGCGTCAGCCTGCTGCTGGTGCTCGCCGGGCCGGTGACGGCCGTCCCTCTGGTGCTGTTCGCCGCCGGCGCCAAGCGGCTGCGCTACGCCACCATCGGCTTCCTGCAGTACTTGGCGCCCAGCATGCACTTCGCCCTGGCCGTGCTGGTCTTCGCCGAGCCCTTCGACACCGCGCAGCTCGTCACCTTCGCCTGCATCTGGGCGGCGCTCGCGATCTTCACGGCCGACAGCCTGCGCCGGCACCGGCGCCTGCGCCGCCAGGCCTCTACCGCCGCTCCTTGATCAGCAGCGTCATCAGCAGGCCAAGGGCCAGGAAGCCGATCATTACCGAGAGGGCGCCCTGGTAGGCCTCGGGGCTGTAGACCCGCGCGCCCTCGACCAGGGTGCCGTCCCAGGCGCGGTCGAGCAGGGCGCCGATCAGCGGCTGGAACACCGCGCCGGAACCGACGCAGGCGCCGTTCAGCAGGCCGTAGGCGGCGCCCGTCACCTCCGGCGCGTTGCAGCGCCGCAGCACGGCGAAGCCGACCGCCATGGCGCTGAGCCCGGCACCGGAGGCCAGGAAGAGCGCCGCGCGCAGCAGTGCCGGCAGGTCGGGGACATAGAGCAGGCAGGACAGGCTGACGAGGCCGAGCAGGGCGCCGCCCTGCAGCACCGGCCGGCGCAGCCCGGTCCGGTCCGACAGCCAGCCCGAGGCGGGCGAGCCGAAGGCCCAGCCGACCAGCAGCAGGGAAGCGGTACCGGCCGCCTCGGGCCGCTCCATCCCATGAGTCTGCATCAGCCAGGCGACGCCCCACAGTCCGGCGAAGGCCAGCAACGGCGCCGTCATCGAGGCGGCGATGAGCGACATGATCCAGTTCTGCGGCTGCCGGAACACCACGGCCAGGCCGCGCAGCAGCGCCTTGACGCGGCCCCCGTCGTCCCGGTCGGCGCCCCCCTCGCCGCGCGGGAGAGGCCGAGGGCGGTCGCGCACGATCAGCCAGGTGGCTGCGGCCAGCAGGCCGCCGACCGCGGCGGCACCCAGCAGCGCCTCGCGCCAGCCGGCGACCTCGACCAGCGCGGCGAGCGGGGCCTGGCCGCCGACGCCACCGATCATCCCGGCCATCATGGTCATGCCGGTCAACTGGGCGAAGCGCTCCGGCGGAAACCAGTTGGTCGCCAGCTTCAGCGTCCCGACGAAGCTGAAGGCGGCGCCCGTGCCGATCAGCAGGCGTCCGGCGTAGGCGACCGGCAGGGTCTCGGCCAGCGCGAAGAGCACCGAGCCGCTGGCGCACAGCGCCGCGCCGATGGTCAGCATGCGCCGCGGCCCCCAGCGGTCGACCATCAGGCCGACCGGGATCTGCAGGCTGGCGTAGGCGTAGAAGTAGAAGGCCGAGAGATTGCCGAGCAGCGCGCCGCCGACCATGAAGTCGCGCATCAGCGGGTCGATCATCACGCTGGGGGCGTTGCGGTGGAAGAAGCCGTAGCAGAACAGGGCCGCACCCAGCGCCCAGACCAGCCACGCCTGGCCGCGGCCGGTGGCGGCCGAATTGACGGTCGCACTCATGCGTGCGAGGCGTTCAGCGCAGGCTGCTCGGCACCGCCTTCTTCGCGGTAGCGCGCTTGGACGTGGCGCAGGTGGGTCTCCATCGCCCGGGCCGCGGCGGGACCGTCGGCCTCGGCGATTGCTGCGGCGATGCGGGCATGGTCGTCGAGAAAGGTGCGGTCGTCCTCGGGCCGGGCGTAGAGCGCGTAGCGGTGATAGCTGAACATCTCCTCCAGGATGTCGCTGAGCACCGACATGAGGTGCAGGTAGACGGCGCTGCCGGTCGCCTTGGCAATGGCCAGGTGAAAGGTCAGGTCGTCCTCCGCCTTGTGCTTCGGCGGCCGCTGCGGATCCTGCATGACGCGCAGGCAGCGGTCGATCTCGGCGCGCTGCTCCGGGCTGGCGCGTTCGGCCGCGCGGCGCGCCGCCCAGACCTCCAGGCTGGCGCGCAGCTCCATCAGGTCGCGCAGGTTCGAGGGATTGGCGCGTACCAGGGTGGCCAATGCCGACTCCAGCTCGTCGGCTGCGGCGACGACGCGGGTGCCCCCGCCCTGCACCGCCTGGACGACGCTGCGCGCCTTGAGCTGCTGCAGCGCGGCACGCACGGAAACGCGGCTGACGTTCATCATCTCGGCCAACTGCCGCTCGCCCGGCAGGCGCTCGCCCGGCGCCAGATCCCCCGTGGCGATCAGCCGCAGCAGCTCCTGCGCCACGCGGTCGGACACCCGCTCGCGCGGGATCTCCTGGAATCTCGGGTCTGCGGCCAGGGCCGGGATGGATCTACCGCGCATACCGGGTCCAGACTGAAAAGCGGCGCTGTGCAGGGGGATTGCCGAAACTGGCATTTTGGTAAGACCAGACTGCCAACCCGGCGTGAAGGCCGTCAAGCGTCGCCTGCGCAACCCCGGTGGCGCCGCTGCGCATTGGCGAAATCACTGCCATAGGGAGAATATGATGAACTCCGCGCTATTCTTCCGCTTGGCATCGCCCCGCCGGCACACCAGATTTCAGTAGATCGGATACTCGTGTTCAGTTTCCCTTTACCGCTCTCGTGAGATACGAGCCTGTCCGGGCAGCAAGGTAACCAAGAGTAGAAGCGATACGGAGAGGAGTGTCCCCGGCCATGCGGCTCAGCAGCGACAAGCAGACGGTCACGCAGGTGGTCACCGAGCAGCTTCGCAGAAAGATCCTGTCTGGCGAGCTGCGTGCCGGCGCCGTCCTGCGGCAGGACGCCATCGCCGCCGACTACACCGTCAGCCGGATTCCGGTACGTGAGGCGCTGCGCCAACTCGAAGCCGAAGGCCTCGTCACCTTCTATGCCCACCGCGGTGCGGTGGTCTCCAGCCTGACGCCCGAGGATCTCGGCGAGCTCTTCGAGATGCGCGGCGAGATCGAGCCCAGCCTGCTGCGCGCCGCCGCGGCCAACCTGACGCCGCGCGACCTGAAGCAGGCCGAACGCTTCTTGATGGCGAGCTGGAAGCTGCAGCCTGCGGAGCGGATCCTGCCCGGCTGGGACTTCTATGCGACGCTATATACGCCGGCGGACAAGCCGCGGCACCTGGAATTGGTGCGCGGCCTTCACAACCAGACCAACCGCTATTGGGTGATGGTCGCCGACGACCAGGCCTCGCGCGACGCCTCGCGCGAGCGGCGTCAGGCCGTGCTCGACGCGCTGCGCGAGAACGACACCGACGCGGCGGCCGAGCGGCTGTCCGCGCACTTCGCGGTCTGCGGCAAGCTGGCGGTCGCCGCCCTTCGCGAGCGTCTCGAGGGACGCACGCTTGGGCGCCTGCGCAAGGCGGGTTAAGCTTTCCAGCTAGATCGGCCACCGGGGAGCCGCACCGATGAGCGGGTACGCCGCCGAGTGGCAGGGCGTCTTTCCTGCCGCCACCACCCAGTTGCGCGCCGACGAATCCCTCGCGCTTTAGGCAACGGCCGCGCACTTCCCGATGCTGGTCGGCGTCGCCGAGAGCGTGACGCGCACGGCCGGCCGGCTGGCCGAGTCCGCGGCGGAGCGCATCGGTTCGGTAAGGCGGAGCAGGGCGCAAGAGAAGAACGCCCCGGCGGCGGGCCAGGGCGCTTCGGTGGGAGACGTCGGCGCGGCGGGGCCTACTTGAGGTTGGGCCAGGTGGCGTCGGCGGCGGCGATGTGGCCGGGGATGTCCGCTTCCCAGCGCGTCTGGGTCGGCAGCGAATAGTTCAGGTAGAGCTTGCCGTCGACGATCGTCCAGGCCTCCGCCACGGTGGAGATCTTGTACTTCGGCACGGCCACGCCGAAGGCGCAGAAACCGCCGTACTGCGGCGCGTATCTCTCCGGGTTGCCGGTGAAGAGGTCGCGGTGTTCGGCGCTGGCGAAGTGCCAGGTGGCCCCCATGTACTCGGCGTTGAATTCGGCCGAGCCCTGCACCGGCTCGCCCTGGGTGAAGTAGGCGACCGGGTCGGTGCCGCCGAGCGCGACGCCGTCCTCGGTGTAGACGGCCTCGCCCTCGAACTCGGCGAAGGCCGCCTGGCTGGCCAGCAGGGCGCCGAGGATCAGCGCGGCCAGGACCAGCAGCAGGCGGGTGGGCACGACATGAAAAACGGAAATGGCGGTGCGCGGCATGGCGGGTAACCCCCTCGTGCGGTGCCGGCGCGGACCCCTTCCGCGCCGCGTCGCGCCCTAAGCTGGCGGCGCCGGCGGCAAAGCGCCAATCACCCTTGGCTCGCACCGCATCACGGATGCGCGAGAGGTGTGTCAACGGACCCCGCTGAAGCCCGTCGGGATGGCTTCGGCCGGGAAAACGGCGATCTGCCAGGGGCGGGTCAGCGCCTGGGCGACCACGGCGTCGCGCGGCGGACGATGTTCGCGCCAGACCAGTTCGTTGCTTCCGGGCCCCGGCTGCAGGCCGAGGATCTCCACGCCGAAGCCGCCGGTCGGGCGCTCGCCCAGGAAGACGCCGCCGGCGACTTCACGGCCGACCGCCAGAGGACGTGGCGGCTGGCGCCCGGTCAGCGCCCACAGGGTCTGCCATTCCTCGGCGGTCGCCGCACGCATGGTCGACTGCAGAGCGACGCCGCCCGTGGCGCCGCCCCAGCTCTCCAGCGGCTCGATCAGCGTGCCGCCGGCCGGTGGCGGGGGTGGCGGTGCTGCCCCCGACTGCGGCGACCCGCCCTCTTGCGCGCAGGCGCCGGTCAGGAGCAGGGCCACGAGAGTGGCGGCGAGGCGCATCGGGCGTCTCATTGCGGGTGTCTCATTGCAGGCGTCTCACTGCATGACGATCCGCGGCGCCTGGCGCTTGCCGGCGGCGCCGGACAGCTTCTCCCACATGCGTCGCGCGATCTTCAGATAGGCCTCGGCGAAGGGGCTGTCGGGGTGCGAGACGACGATCGGCTGGCCACCGTCGGAGGTCTCGCGGATCTCGATGGTCAGCGGCAGCTCGCCGAGGAACTCCATGCCCAGCTTCTCGGCCTCCCGCTTGGCGCCGCCATGGCCGAAGATGTGCGCCTCGTGGCCGCACTCGGGGCAGATGTAGAGCGACATGTTCTCGACGATGCCGAGCACCGGCACGTCGACCTTGCGGAACATGTTGAGGCCCTTGCGGGCGTCGAGCAGGGCGATGTCCTGCGGCGTCGAGACGATCACCGCGCCCGACAGCGGCACCTGCTGGGCCATGGTCAACTGGGCGTCGCCGGTGCCCGGCGGCATGTCGACCACCAGCACGTCGAGTTCGCCCCACTCGACGTCGCGCAGCATCTGCTGCAGCGCCGACTGCACCATCGGCCCGCGCCAGATCATCGGCGTGTCCTCGGCGACCAGGAAGCCCATGGACATCACCCTGATACCGTAGTTCTCCAGCGGTTTCAGCGTCTTGCCGTCCGGCGAGCTGGGCCGGCCGGAGATGCCCAGCATGCGCGGCTGGCTGGGGCCGTAGATGTCGGCGTCGAGCATGCCGACGCGCAGGCCCTCGCGCGCCAGCGCCAGCGCCAGGTTGGCGGCGGTCGTCGACTTGCCGACGCCGCCCTTGCCGCTGGCCACCGCGACGATGTGTTTCACCCCCGGCACCAGCGCCTGTGCCTGGCCACCGCCGCTGCCGGCGCGCGCTCCCGCGGCGGGTGCCGGGGCCGACGCCTTCGCCGGCGCCGAGGCTGGGGCCGGCGCACCGCCGCCGCTTTCCGCCGTCAACACCGCCGTCACCGACAGAACACCCGGTAGCGCGTTGACCGCCGCTTCCGCGGCCTTGCGCAGGGGTTCAAGCTTGGGTCCGCGCTTCGGATCGACCTCGATGGCGAAGCCGACGTTGCCCTCCTTGACCACAAGGCCCTGGATCATGCCCAGTGCGACGATGTCGCCGCCGCGGTCCGGGTCCTGCACCTGCTTCAGGGCCTCGAGCACCTCGGCTTCGGTGATGCGGCTCATGCTTGAATTCTCCGCGCTTGTGCCGATATCGGTCGGAACCGAAAGGGGCCGGAGTGGCCGGCCGTCGCGACGCGAGATATAGGGGGCGCGTCGCCGGCTTGTCCACGGGGTGCGCAAAGCGTGCGCCGTTCGGTCGAAGGGATGAAGGAAGCCTTCCCGGCTGTAGTGGCAGCGGCGCGATGCCGCCCGTCCGCGCACGGGGAATTCAGGGAGACAGGACAGTATGCCTTGGCAATCGGGTAGCGGCGGCTCCGGCGGCGGTGGTGGACCCTGGGGCGGTGGCTCCGGCGGCGGCGGCTCCGGCGGTGGCGGTGGCTCCGGCGGCGGCGGCCCCTGGGGCGGTGGCCGCGGCTCCGGCGGCGGCAATGGCGGCTGGGGCTCCGGTGGTGGCGGCTGGGGTCCGGGCGGCGGCAACCGGCCTCCCGATTTCGAGGACGTGATCCGGCGCGGCCAGGAGCGCATGCGCAACATCCTGCCCGGCGGCCTCGGCGGCGGGCGCGGTCTCGGCATCGTGGCGGCCGTGCTGCTGGTTCTGTGGCTGGCCTCCGGCTTCTACACCGTCAGCCCCGGCCAGCAGGGCGTCGTCCTGCGCTTCGGAGAGTGGGCCAACCAGGGCAACCTGGCGGGACCGGGCCTGCATTGGCACCTGCCCTGGCCGATCGAGACGTCGGTGACGCCGAACGTCGAGGAGATCCGCCAGATAGAGATCGGCTACCGCGGCACCTCAGGCAACCGGGCGAGCGACATCGCCGAGGAAAGCCTCATGCTGACCGGCGACCAGAACATCATCGACATCGACTTCGCCGTGCAGTGGCGGATCAGCAACGCCGGCGAGTTCCTCTTCAACATCCGCGACCCGGAGTCGACGATCAAGATCGCTGCCGAGAGCGCCATGCGCGAGATCATCGGCCGGACCGACATCCAGCCGGCGCTGACCGACGCGCGCAACGAGGTGGCGTCGCGGACCCGTGACACCCTGCAGCAGATCCTCAACGACTATCAGGCCGGCATCTTCATCACCGAGGTCAACCTGCAGGACGTGCAGCCGCCGCAGCAGGTGGTCGACGCCTTTGAGGATGTGCAGCGTGCCCGCCAGGACCTCGACCGTCTGCGCAACCAGGCCGACGCCTACCGCAATCAGGTGATCCCGGAGGCGCGCGGCGAGGCGCAGCGGATGATCCAGGAGGCCGAAGCCTACCGCGAGCGGCTGATCAACGAGGCCCAGGGTGAGGCGCAGCGCTTCCTGAACGTCTACGAGGCGTATCTGCAGAACCCCTCCGTCACCACCCGTCGCATGTACCTCGAGACCGTGCAGAACATCCTGCGCGACACCGACAAGGTGATCATGCAGACCGACTCCGGGGCGATTCCCTACCTGCCGCTCGATCAGCTGCGCGGCCGCATGGGTGGCGACGGAACCGCGCGCAGTGGCCAGACCGGCACGCAGAGCCAGCAGTAGGCGGAGAGGACAACATCATGCCCAAGCGTTTCGCCCTCATCGGCGGTATTCTGCTGCTCGTGCTCGGTCTCGTGGCCTACCAGGGTCTGTTCACGGTGCACCAGACCCAGCAGGCGCTGGTCCTGCAGTTCGGCGCGATCAAGCGGGTCGTGCAGGATCCGGGACTGAACTGGAAGCTGCCGTTCATCCAGAACGTCGTTTACTTCGACCGACGGGTGCTGAACCTCGATCCCTCGCCGGAAACCGTGGTGCTGTCCGACCAGCGCCGGCTGAACGTCGACGTCTTCGTGCGCTACCGCATCACCGATCCGGTCCGCTTCTACGAGACGGTCAACAACGAAGCGCGCCTTCGCGACCGCCTCGGCCCCATCGTCAACAACGCGGTGCGCGACGCGCTCGGCGAGGTGACCCTGGCGAGCGTCCTATCCGAGGAGCGCGCCGAGATCATGCAGCGCATCCAGAGCCAGCTCAACGTGGCGGTGCGCGAAGTCGCCGTCGAGGTGGGCACCACCACCGTCGGGGAGGTGGAGGTGACCGATACCGCCGCTCCGGTGGGCCAGCGACGCCGCGGCTTCGGCATCGACGTGCTCGACGTGCGCATCGGCCGCGCCGACCTGTCGCAGGAGGTCAGCGACTCGGTCTACCAGCGCATGCGTGCCGAGCGCGAACGCGACGCGGCCGAGTTCCGTGCCCAGGGCCAGGAACAGTTCCAGCGCATCACTGCCTCGGCCGACCGCGAGGCGACCGTGATCCGCGCGGAGGCCCAGCGCGATTCCGACATTCTGCGCGGCGAGGGCGAGGGCGAGCGGACCCGCCTCCTCAACGAGGCCTTCGGGCAGGATGCCGAGTTCTTCGACTTCTACCGCTCGATGCAGGCCTACAGCGAAGCGATCCGCGGCGAGAACTCCTTGTTGGTGCTGCCGCCGGACAACGAGTTCTTCCGCTTCTTCAACGAGTTGCCTGCCGGCGTGCGCAATATCGAGCGTAATCCCGAGCAGCGCGCCCAGACGCCGCTGTCCAGCGGTCCACAGAACAACCCGGTCGCCGCCTCCGAGCCGGAGGACGGTGCCGCGCAGTAGGCCCACGAGTGGCGGTTATCTGCGCCGTCCGGCGCAACCGGGCAGCCGCCCGCCGGTGAGCGGGCGGCCGCTCGTCCGTTCATGCCGCGGGGCTTGCGGACCGCCCGATGACCGATCTGCTAACCGCCATTGCCCTGATCTTCGTCATCGAGGGCTGCATTTTGGCGCTTTTCCCCGGCGCACCGCGCGCGCTCTATCGCCAGCTCTCCGAGATGCCGGCCGACAGCCTGCGCCTGGCCGGCCTGACCGCCGCTGCAATCGGCCTTGTGGCGGTCTGGTTGCTGCGCGGCTAGACTGGCGTACACCCCTGCCGTGCGGCGGGCCGACTGCGCCGTTTGACCTCGCGATGCTTTGAGTCACACTCGCGATTGCCGGCGCCGCCGCCGGCGCCATGTTGGGGAGAAGGCCGAGCGGACGCTCCCCGACGCAGGGACCGCCCGCCGGCCGGCAGTCTGCGACGTCCGAAAGGATACCCAGGTGAGGACCACCCGCTTCCTGTCTTTCGCATCGGCGCCGGCCGTCGGTGTCCTGGCGCTGCTCGCGGCGTTCGCCCTTGGGCTCGCCGGCCCCGCGGCGGCGCAGCCGCGCGGTGCGCCGATTTCCTTTGCCGATCTGGCCGAACAACTGCTGCCCACCGTGGTCAACATCTCGACCACCCAGGTCGTCGAGCGCGGCGACCAGCAGGATTTCGAAGAGATGTTCCGCGAGTTCTTCGAACGGCGCGGCCAAGGCGTCCCGCCGCCGCGCCGCCGCGCCAACTCGCTGGGATCGGGATTCATCATCGACCCCGAGGGCTACGTCGTCACCAACAACCACGTCATCGCCGAGGCCGACACGGTCGAGGTAATCCTCTACGACGACACTACCTACGAGGCGGAGGTCATCGGGACCGACCCGGAAACCGACCTGGCGCTTCTGCGCATCCAACCGGACAGCGTGCTGCCCAGTACCACCTGGGGCGATTCCAACGCGGTTCGGGTCGGCGACTGGGTGCTGGCGGTCGGCAACCCCTTCGGCCTGGGCGGCTCGGTCACGGCAGGCATCGTCTCGGCGCGCGGGCGCGACATCAACGCCGGGCCCTACGACGACTTCATCCAGACCGACGCCGCCATCAACCGTGGCAACTCGGGCGGGCCGATGTTCAACCTGGACGGCGAGGTGATCGGCGTGAACACCGCCATCTTCTCGCCCTCCGGCGGCTCGATCGGCATCGGCTTCGCCGTACCTTCGGCCATGGCGCAGAACGTCATCGGCTCGCTGCGGCGCTTCGGCGAGGTGCGCCGCGGCTGGCTCGGCGTGCGCATCCAGACCGTGACCGAGGATCTGGCCGTCGATCTGGAGCTGCCGGCGCCAGCGACCGGCGCCTTCGTCGCCAACGTCATCGAAGGCGGGCCGGCCGAAGCGGCCGGGATCGAGCAAGGCGACGTCATCATCCTGTTCGACGGCAAGTCCGTGCCCGACACCCGAGGCCTCGTGCGCATGGTCGCCGAGACGTCGGTCGGCCGCGACGTCGAGGTCATCGTCTGGCGCGACGGCCAGCAGCGCAGCGTCCAGGTCAACCTGGGCCAGCGCGATGCCGAGATCTTGGCCGCCGTGGCCCCGGCCGAGCCCGATCCGCAGGAAACCCAGGATCTGCCCGCGCTGGGTCTCAGCCTGGGCGCCCTGACCGAGGAGCGTCGTACGGAGTTCTCCTTGGAGGAAGGGGTCGGCGGCGTCGTCGTCACCGACGTGACGGCTGGCGGCAGCGCCGAGGAAAAGGGGCTGCAGCCAGGCGATGTGATCGTCGAGGTCGACCAGGAGCGCGTCGGCTCGCCCGGCGAGGTCGAGAGCTTCGTCGAGCAAGCGCGCCAGAGCCAGCGCCGCAGCCTGACCCTGCTGGTCTATCGCGGCGGCGAGTACCAGTGGATCGTGCTGCGCATCGGGCAGGGCTGACGTCCGCCGCCGGCCCTCTTGCCGCCTCACGGACGCTGCGCCGCTTCGCCGCGGCTCTGGTGGCGTTCAGCCTTATCTGGGTTCTCGCCACCTTGCCGACCGCGGCCTTTGGGTCCGCTGAGGGTCCCGGCACGTCGTGCGATTGGGACGCTGGCCTCGCCTATGGCGCCTTCGTGACGCCCGACGGCCGCCGCGGTTCGATCCTGCTGTGGTATCCGACGGCCGCAACCGAGGTGCCGCAACGCCGCGGCGCCGCGCGCTTCGTCGCCGCCCTGGACGCCCCACCGGCCCGCACCCGGCGCTTCGGTCTCCTGTTGATCTCGCACGATGTCGGGGGCAGTCCGCTGCAGCACCATGCGCTGGCCGCGCAGGTGGCGCGCTGCGCCTGGATCGTCGCCGCGGTGGAGCACCCGGGCACCAGCCGCCGCGACGACCAGGACCTGGGCACGCCGGCTGCGGAGGCGGCACGGCCGGACCAGCTCGCCAGGGCGCTCGATGCCGTTCTGGCCGACCCCCGCTTCGCCGGCGTCGCCGACGCCGACCGCATCGCCGTTCTCGGCCACGCAGCGGCAGCCACGGCCGTGCTGCATTTGGCCGGCGCAGGAGCCGCAGCCGGCGAGTCGCCGCTGCGTGTCGTGCGGCGCGACGCGCGCATCGGCGCTCTCGTCCTGCTGGCGGCGGAGGCGGCGGCCGCTGCGGAGACGGACCTCAGCCGGGTCCGATTGCCGGCGCTGCTGGTGGAACCGGACCCGCGACAGGTGGCGAGGTGGGAGACGCTGCTGCCGCTGACGCCGGTCGTCGTGCCGTTCGAGGGCGCGCGCGAAGCATTGGTGATGCCGCTGCCGCCGCCCGGCGAGGCACAGACCGAAGCGCCCGCCGAACCCGACCGCCCGGCGCGCCTGCAGGCGCTGGCCATGCGGATTGCCGGCTTCCTGTCCCGCAGCCTGCCGGCGCGCCCGCAGTAGCCGCCGGGCCACTCAGGCCTCGGCGAAGTCCGCCCGGCGGTATCCCTGGAAGAAAAGCAGCCCGGTCAGGTCGGCGACGTCGAGGGCGAAGCGGGCGGCGGCGCGCACCGCCGGCTTGCCGCGGTAGGCGACGCCCAGGCCGGCCGCGTTCAACATCGCCAGGTCGTTGGCGCCGTCGCCGACGGCGCAGGCCGCCGCCGGCGCGATGCCGAGCCGTGCACAGTGCGACTCGAGCGCCGCGAGCTTGGCCTCGCGGCCCAGGATCGGCTCCCGTACGCGACCGGTTACTTGCCCCGCTTCGATCTCCAGCACGTTGGCCTGGACGCCGGAGAAGCCGCAGGCCTCGGCCACCGCCTCGGCGTAGAGCGTGAAGCCGCCTGAGACCAGAATGCAGGGCATGCCCGTGCGCTCGAGCGTGCGTACCAGCGCGCGGGCGCCCGGATTAAAGGTCATGCGCTCGGCCGCCCGCTCGACCGTCCTCGCGTCCAGGCCGGCGAGCTTGGCGACGCGTGCGCGCAGCGCCGCCTCGAAGTTCAGCTCGCCGGCCATGGCACGCGCGGTCACCTCGGCGATCTCGGCGCGCAGCCCGACCGCTTCGGCCAGTTCGTCCAGCATCTCCTGGCCGATGATCGTCGACTCCATGTCGGCGACCAGCAGCCGCTTGCGTCGGCCGGCCTGCGCCTGCGCCGCCAGGTCCACAGGGAAATCGTCCAGCGCCTCGCGCGCCAGCCGCTCCGCCGCCTGCGGGTCCAGCGCCGCGAACGGCAGGTCGCAGGCCTCCTCGGGCGACAGCCAGTCGCTCGGGCCGACCTGGGCCCCGCCGGCTGCCAAGGCGGTGCGGACGGCGGCGACCGCGGTCTCGCCGAGCGGGCGCCGTGCCGGATCGGCCACCAAGGTCAGGACATGGGTCATGGCGGCCTTGCATAATCCGGCCCGGCCCGGCACACAAGCCGGCCCCGCGCCGGGCGGTCGACGTCCGGCGGCCGGGCGCACCCGGACCCGTCTGCGCATGACCGAGACCCCGCCTCCTGCCGTGATCGTCGCCGGCCCGACCGCCAGCGGCAAGTCGGCTCTGGCCGCCGGCTTGGCCGAGGCGCGGCGTGGCAGCGTGGTCAACGCCGATTCCATGCAAGTGTACCGGGACCTGCCGATCCTGACGGCGCAGCCGAATGCGCAGACCCGAGCCCGCGCGCCGCACCGGTTGTTCGGGGTGCTGGATGCCACGGAACGCTGTTCGGCAGGGCGCTGGCGGCAGATGGCGCTGAGCGAGATGACGGCGGCGCGGACCCAGGGCCGGCTGCCGGTGCTGTGCGGGGGCACCGGCCTCTATCTCAAGGCACTCACCGAGGGGATCGCCGAATTGCCGCCGATCCCCTCCGAGGTGCGAGCGGCGGCGGCGCGGCGGCTAGCGCAGATCGGACCGGCGGGCCTGCATGCCGAGCTACGAGATCGCGATCCGGCCACCGCAGCGCGGCTGCATTCCAACGACGCCCAGCGGTTGCAGCGGGCCTGGGAGGTCCTGGAAGCGACCGGCCGCGGCCTTGCCGCCTGGCAGGCCGCGGCGGCAGGGGCGCCGGCGCCCTGGCGCTTCTTCTGGGTCGTGCTGCTGCCGTCGCGCGAGGCGCTCTATGCCGCCTGCGACGCCCGGCTGGCGGCGATGCTGGAGGCCGGCGCGCTGGCTGAGGTGCGCGCGCTGCTGGCGCGCGGCCTCGATCCGCGCATGCCAGCCATGAAGGCATTGGGGGTCGCCCAGTTCGCCGCGCATCTGCGTGGAGAAATGTCTTTGGATCAAGCGCTTGCCGCAGCGCAGCAGGCGACCCGACGCTACGCCAAGCGCCAGCTCACCTGGCTGCGCACTCAGGTTTTGCGACACAATACGCGCATTTTTATTATGGAAACGCAATTTTCAGAAAAACATCTGCCTAGAATCTTTTCGAAAATTGATCAGTTTTTGTTGACCGCCTGACGAGCCCGCACTAGGTTGCGCTTCCTCCGCCGGGTGGCCACCGTACCCGGCCGGAGCGACACGCCAAAACCCAGTTCTTCGCGGCGCTTGCTGCGCCTGCGAAGGCAAGTGCGAGGAACCGAAGATGCCCGCCACCCTGAAGGCCGTCGAGACAACGTCGGCCGATGCGGCGCCCGCCGAGGCGCAGGCCGCCGCCCATCAGCCGACCGCGACCCACACGGGCGCCGAGATGGTCGTCAAGGCGCTGGTGGACCAGGGCGTCGAGGTCGTCTTCGGCTATCCCGGCGGCGCGGTCCTGCCGATCTACGACGCGCTGTTCGAGCAGAACCGGCTCCAGCACATCCTGGTGCGCCACGAGCAGGCGGCCGTGCACGCCGCCGAGGGCTACGCCCGCTCGACCGGCAAGGTGGGCTGCGTGCTCGTCACCTCCGGGCCGGGCGCGACCAACGCGGTGACCGGCCTGACCGACGCGCTGATGGACTCGATTCCCGTCGTCTGCCTGACCGGCCAGGTGCCGACTCACCTGATCGGCAATGACGCCTTCCAGGAGGCCGACACCACCGGCATCACGCGGCCCTGCACCAAGCACAACTACCTGGTCAAGTCGGTCGCCGACCTGCCGCGCATCCTGCACGAGGCCTTCTACGTGGCCTCGACAGGGCGCCCCGGGCCGGTCGTGGTCGACCTGCCCAAGGACGTGCTGCAGGCCAAGGGCGGCTACGTCGAGAAGGAGCGGGTGGTGCATCGCAGCTATCGCCCGCAGACCGAGCCGGATCCGGCGGCGATCGCCAGGGTGGTCGATCTGCTGCAGGGGGCCAGGCGGCCGATGATCTACGCCGGCGGCGGCGTCATCAACGCCGGGCCGGAGGCCTGTCGCCTGCTGACCGAGCTGGTGCACCTGACCGGCGCGCCGGTGACCAATACGCTGATGGGCCTGGGCGCCGTGCCCGGCAGCGACCCGCAGTTCCTCGGCATGCTGGGCATGCATGGGACGTACGAGGCCAACCTGGCCATGTACTCCTGCGACGTCATGCTGAACGTCGGCGCGCGCTTCGACGACCGGGTGACCGGCCGGCTCAGCGACTTCTCGCCCAACTCGACCAAAATCCACATCGACATCGACCCTTCCTCCATCAACAAGAACGTGATGGTCGAGCTGCCGGTGGTGGCCGACGCCGAGGCGGCATTGCGCGCCATCCTGGCCGAGTGGAAGCGCCGTAGTGCGCACACGGACCGCAAGGCGTTGGACGCTTGGTGGCAGCAGATCGAGGCCTGGCGCGGCCGCGACTGCCTGCGCTACGAGCAGAAGGGCGCCGTCATCAAGCCGCAGTACGCCATCCAGCGGCTGTACGAGCTGACCGCCGCGGTCGAGCGCGAGAAGGGCATCGAGACCTACATCACCACCGAGGTCGGTCAGCACCAGATGTGGGCTGCCCAGTACTTCAAGTTCGAGCGGCCGAACCGCTGGATGACCTCGGGCGGGCTAGGGACCATGGGCTACGGCCTGCCGGCCGCGATGGGCGTGCAGATCGCGCACCCCGACGCGCTGGTCGTCGACGTCGCCGGCGAGGCATCGATCCTGATGAACATCCAGGAGATGTCGACGTTGGCGCAGTACGAGCTGCCGGTGAAGGTCTTCATCGTCAACAACCAGTGGATGGGCATGGTGCGCCAATGGCAGGAGCTGCTGCACGGCGGCCGCTACTCGCAGAGCTACAGCGCCAGCCTGCCCGACTTCGTCGCCCTGGCCGCAGCCTTCGGGGCGCACGGCATTCGCTGCGAGAAGCCGGAAGAGCTGGACGACAAGATCCGTGAGATGATCGAGACGCCCGAGCCGGTGATCTTCGACTGCTGCGTCGCGCAGGAGGAGAACTGCTTCCCGATGATCCCCTCCGGCGCGGCGCACTACGAGATGCTGCTGGGCCCGGACGACAAGGCCGCCAAGCCGATCAGCGAAGAGGGCATGGTGCTGGTCTGAGCCGCGTCGGCGTCTGCTCGGATCGGGCGCCGACCGTCATGATGGCCTTGCCCCGCGCGGCGCGGGCGGCTAGGAAGCCGCTGCCGCTTCGTTCGTGTACCGCCGCGCGCCGTTCCCACTCCCGGCCGCCTTTCGCCCGGCCGACCCGATAGGTCGCAGATGACAGCATTACGGAACATCGTCGAGCGGCGGACCATCGCCGTGCTGGTCGACAACGAGCCGGGCGTGCTGGCCCGCGTAATCGGCCTGTTTTCCGGCCGCGGCTACAATATCGAGAGCCTGACGGTCACAGAGGTCGAGCACGAGAAGGGGCTGTCGCGCATCACCGTGGTGACCACCGGCACGCCCCAGGTGCTGGAGCAGATCAAGGCGCAGCTCGACCGCTTGGTGCCGGTCCACCGGGTCGCCGACCTGACCCAGCAGGGCCCGAACGTCGAGCGTGAACTGGCGCTGGTGAAGGTCGCCGGCACCGGCGACAAGCGCGTCGAGGCGCTGCGTATCGCCGGCATCTTCGATGCCGAGGTGGTGGACGCCGGACTGGACTTCTTCATCTTCGAGGCCAGCCATCGCCCCGACAAGCTGGACCGCTTCATCGCGCTGATGAAACCGCTCGGCATGGTCGAAATGAGCCGCACCGGCGTCGTCGCCATCGCCCGCGGTAAAGAAGGCATCTGAGCGCCGCCGACTTCACGCAATGTTCACCCGCGGCGCCTGGGGTCTCGCCCTATTCTGCGCGTCCTCACGAGGGTTCCGCAAAAGGAGGAGAAGTGCGATGGCGCATGGGGACTTCGCCTGGAACGAATTGATGACGTCGGACATGGAGGCCGCCAAGACCTTCTACGGCGGGCTACTGGGCTGGGAGGCCAAGGCCTGGCCGATGCCGGACGGCGGCACTTACTGGCTGTGGCGGCGCGGCGAGCGGGACCTGGGCGGGGCCTTCAAGATGGAGGGACCGCAGTTCCAGGGCACGCCGCCGCAGTGGATGGTCTACGTCACGGTCGACGACTGCGACGCGGCCTGCGCGCGCATCTGCGAGCTTGGCGGCAAGGTCATGCAGCCGCCGTTCGACGTTCCCGACGTCGGCCGCATCGCCATGGTGGCCGATCCGGCCGGCGCCGCATTCGGCATCATGACGCCGCTGGCGCGCGACTGAGACTCCCGCAGACCGCCGTCTCGAACAGTTCTGCCCTGCCGGTTTGGCAGGTTGCGCCTGGGTTCCGGGCCGGCTAGAACCCGCCCGCAGTTTTCGTGCGTTCGGGTGCCGCCCGACGACATTTCGTTGACCGGCGCGGCGGCCGGACGTCCCCGCGCATCGCAAGGATATCTCGGGAGGGAGCCAACACCCATGCGCGTCTACTACGATCGCGACGCCGACGTGAACCTGATCAAGGGCCGGAAGGTCGCCGTCGTCGGCTACGGCAGCCAGGGCCACGCCCACGCCATGAACCTGCGCGACAGCGGCGTGTCGGACGTGCGCATTGCCCTGCGCGCCGGCTCGAAGACGGCGCAGAAGGCGGCAGGGGCCGGCTTCACGGTGATGACGCCGGACGAGGCGGCGGCCTGGGCGGACGTGGTGATGATCCTGACCCCGGACGAACTGCAGGCCGACCTCTACCGGGACTCGCTCGAGAAGAACCTGAAGGAGGGCGCGGCCATCGCCTTCGCCCACGGCCTCAACATCCACTTCAACCTGATCGAGCCGCGCGCCGACCTCGACGTCTTCATGATCGCGCCGAAAGGCCCCGGCCACACGGTGCGCAGCGAATACCAGCGCGGCGCCGGCGTGCCCTGCCTGATCGCCGTCCACCAGGACTCCAGCGGCAACGCGCACGAACTCGGCCTGTCCTACGCCTGCGCCATCGGCGGCGGGCGCGCCGGCATCATCGAGACCTCCTTCCGCGAGGAGTGCGAGACCGACCTCTTCGGCGAGCAGACCGTGCTGTGCGGCGGCCTGACGGCGCTGATCGTCGCCGGCTACGAGACGCTGGTGGAGGCCGGCTACGCGCCGGAGATGGCCTACTTCGAGTGCCTGCACGAGGTGAAGCTGATCGTCGACCTGATGTACGAGGGCGGCCTCGCCAACATGCGCTACTCGATCTCCAACACGGCCGAGTACGGCGACTACCGCACCGGCCCGCGCATCATCACCGAGGAAACCAAGGCCGAGATGAAGCGCGTGCTCGACGACATCCAGGCGGGCCGCTTCACCCGCGACTGGGTGCAGGAGTGCAAGGCCGGTCAGCCGAGCTTCAAAGCGACCCGCCGGCGCCACGCCGAGCACCAGATCGAGGAGGTCGGCCAGCGCCTGCGCGGCATGATGCCCTGGATCGCCGAGAACGCCCTGGTCGACAAGACCAAGAACTAGGGGCTCGGGCCGGGCCGGACCTCACCTTTCGAGACGCCACTGCGCGGCTCCTTAGGATGAGGTCTCGCGAGTTGCCGGAGTCCCAATCGGCGCCCTCACCCTGAGGAGCGGTCCCCAGGACCGTATGTCGAAGGGTGAGGGCGCTGCCTTCCGTTTGCGCGGGGCCGGTCCAATGGGGCCGGCCCTTTTCATGTCCGGGCACCCTACTTCGCAGCGACGCCGCGGTAGTCTTGCGCAGCGCCCGGAGCGGCGAGCGCCTCGGCCTGGTCGAACTGCAGGGCGGCGAGGCGGGCGTAGAGGCTGTCCTGGTCGCGGATCAGTTCGCCGTGGGTTCCGGTCTGCACGATGCGGCCGCGGTCGACCACGACGATGCGGTCGGCCTTGAGCACAGTGGCCAGGCGGTGGGCGATGACGATGGAGGTGCGGCCCACCATCAGCGTCTCGAGCGCCTCCTGCACCGCCCGCTCGCTCTCGGCGTCGAGCGAAGAGGTCGCCTCGTCCAGCAGCAGCAGGGCCGGGTCGCGCAGGATCGCCCGCGCGATCGCCAGGCGCTGGCGCTGGCCGCCCGACAGGCGCACGCCCTTTTCGCCGAGGAAGGAGTTCAGCCCGTCCGGCAGCTCCTCCAGGAACTCCAGGCAGTGGGCGGCGCGAGCGGCCTCCAGCACCTCGGCGTCGCTCGCCTCCGGCCTGCCGTAGCGGATGTTCTCCCAGGCGTCGGCGGCGAACACCACGGGCTCCTGCGGCACCAGGCCGATGGCACGGCGCGCGTCCCGCGGGTCGAGGGTGCGCAGGTCGAGGCCGTCGAAGCGGACGACGCCCGCCTGCGGATCGTAGAAGCGCAGCAGGAGCTGCATCACCGTGGTCTTTCCGGCGCCCGAGGGGCCGACAAGGGCGACCTTCTCGCCCGGCGCGACCTCGAGCGAGAAACCGTCGAGCGCCGCCCAGTCGGGCCGCGCCGGGTAGTGGAAAACCACCCGCTCGAAGCTGACCGCGCCGCGCGCCGGTTGCGGCAGCGGCGTCGGGGTGTCCGACACCTCGATGTCGCTGTCGGTATGCAGCAGGTCGAACAGGCGTTCGGTCGCCCCGGCGGCGCGCTGGAGGTCGCCGATCACCTCGCTGATCGAGCCGACGGCACCGGCCACCACCACGGCATAGAAGACGAAGGCGGAGAGCTCGCCTGCGGAGATTCGCCCACTCAGCACGTCGTGGCCGCCGACCCAGAGGATCGCTGCGATCGCCCCGAAGGCCAGGACGATCACCGTCGCGGTCAGGGCAGCGCGGGCGCGGATGCGCCGCACGGCGGTGCCGAAGGCCAGCTCCACCCGTGCGCCGAAGCGCTGCATATCCAGGGGCTCGTGGGTGAAGGCCTGCACGGTACGGATCGCGTTCAGCGACTCGTCGACATAGGCGCCCAGGTCGGCGATGCGGTCCTGACTTTCCTTCGAAAGGCGGCGCACCCGGCGGCCGAAGAAGACGATCGGCAGAATCACCAGCGGCACCACCAGCAGCACCAGCCCGGTCAGCTTCGGCGAGGTGACGACCAACAGGCCGAGGCCGCCGACGAATAGCAGGACGTTGCGCAGGGCCACCGAGACGGAGCTGCCGACCACGACTTGCAGGATCGTCGTGTCGGTGGTCAGGCGCGAGAGGATCTCGCCGGTGCGGTTGATCTCGTAGTAGGCGGGCGAGAGAGTGACCACCCGGTCGAACACGGCGCGGCGGACGTCGGCGACGACCCGCTCGCCGATCCAGGTGACCAGGAAGAAACGCGCGTAGGTGGAAAGCGCGAGAATCACCACGACGCCGAGCAGAACCAGCACGGCCTTGTCGAGAAGCTGGGCGTTGCCCGAAGCGAAGCCCTCGTCGACCAGCATGCGCAAGCCCTTGCCCAGCGCTAGCACCGTCCCGGCCGCGATCAGCAAGGCCGCGGCGGTCAAGGCGACCTGTAGGCGGTAGGGCCGCACGAACTGCCAGAGGGACGCCAGCACGCGCAGATTCCGGCTCTTCGGCCGGTCGCTCTGACGCAGGCCGGCGGTGGTGGCCGGCGTGAGTGCGGGGGCCCCGGAAGTGGACATGCGGCTTACGATCGGCTCTCGCGTCGGTGAAAACACGTCGTCGGCGGGGTAAATCCGCCCGCACCAGCTATCGCACGGCCCCGCCCGCGCCCGCAAGCGGCGCAGCGCCGCGCCTGCCGCACCCAGCGGCGCCGGGCTTGCCAAGGCCCGAGCGCTTGGTTATATCCGCGGCCTTCCGCCCGAACGACACGCGCGCGCCCAGAGAGCGAAAGCTGACCGCCATGAAGAAAGACATCCATCCCGCGTATCACGAGATCACCGTGGTGATGACCGACGGGACCGAGCTGCCGATGCGCTCGACCTACGGCTCCGCCGGCGACACGCTGCGCCTCGACATCGACATCAAGACGCACCCGGCCTGGACCGGCGTACAGCGCCTGAACGAGTCGGGCGGCCAGGTGGCCAAGTTCAACAAGCGCTTTGCCGGTCTCGGCCTGAAGAAGTAAGGCGGGCGAGGGCCGGACGCCGAATCGGACGAGAGTTCAGGCGTCCAGCATCGCATCGAGACGGGCGACGCGGCTGTAGAGCGCGTGGCTGCGCGCCAACAGGTCGCGCATGCGCGGCGGCAACTCGGCCTCCACCGGCGGAACCTCCGCTTCGCAGATCTCACGCGCGCCGAGCCGGTGCCGGGGCTGGCGTGCCTCGTCGCGCGTGATCTCGCCGGCCTGCACGGCGCGCTGCACCAGCAGCCAAGCCATCACCTGGGTCAGGCGGGTGGTCAGGCGCATGGACTCGCATGAGGCGACAAGCTGGTCGATGGCGCCCAGGTCCTGCCGCTCGGCGCGCTCCTGCAGGGCGATATAGTCGCGGGCCTCGCGGGTCAGGGCCAGCGCTTCCGCGTAGGTGCCGTTGAGAAAGGCGACGCCCGCGCCCTCGGTCATACCGGTGATCTCGCTCATTACCGAAAGCTTAACAGCTTGACTTCGTTGTACAAGCCCGCCCTCGCGGCAGGACGTGGCGCGCCACCATCCTCTTGAACGGAGATGAAGGCTTGCTTACCTAAAGGCGGTCTTCGGAGCGGGAGGGTGCCGGTCGGGACGCCTGGACGAGGGTCTGCGACGGCGCGCACCGCTCCCGGAGAGCCGAAGGCACGAATGGGCCCTGCCGAGACAGGAGGGCCAGAGACTGCATATCGCTTCCAGGAGGATATGAACCATGCGTAGTGCCGACTTTTCCCCCCTTCTGCGCGCCACCGTCGGGTTCGACCGGATGATGCACCTGCTCGACGCCGCCAGCCGCGTCGATGAGGGGGCGATGAACTACCCGCCCTACAACATCGAGAAGACCGGCGAGGACGCCTATCGCATCACCATGGCAGTCGCCGGGTTTGGCGAGGACGAGCTCAACGCCACGCTGCACCAGAACCAGCTCACCATCGAGGGCAAGAAGACCCGCGAAGAGCAGGACGAGGAGGGCCGCCGCTTCCTGCACCGCGGCATCGCCGCGCGCGCTTTCCAGCGCAGCTTCCAGCTCGCCGACCACATCAAGGTCAGCGGCGCGCGCCTGGAAAACGGCTTGCTCCATGTCGAGCTGGTGCGCGAGGTGCCCGAGAGCGCCAAGCCGCGCACGATCGCCATCGAGAACAAGGCAAACGGCGAGACCAAGGTGATCGAGAACGCCGCATAGAGCGCGATCGTCACTGGTGGAACCGGATCCGCTTCCACCAGTGACGTGAATCCTGCTCTAAGGCGCGTTTCGCACCCTTGCCCAAAGCTTGGGGCCGGTCCTGTGGGACCGGCCCTTTTCGCTTTCGAAGGGGCGCGCGCCTCAACGCTCGGTCAGCTTGAACTCGATGCGTCGGTTACGGCTGAGCGCCACTTCGCTGGCTCCCTCGGCGATCGGCCAGTTGTCGGCGAAGCCGGCGGCGACCAGGCGGCCCGGCGGGATGCCCTGGTCGATCAGGAACTTCACCACCTCGACCGCGCGCGCCGTCGAGAGCTCCCAGTTGGAGGGGAACTCCGCCGTCCGGATCGGCCGGCGGTCGGTGTGGCCGTCGACGCGCAGCACCCAGTCGATGTCCGGCGGGATCCTGGCCGCGATCTCCACCAGCGTGTCGGCCAGATCGGCGATCTGCCGCTGGCCGGCCGGCTGCAGCTCGTCGGAGGCGGTAGGGAACAGCACTTCGGACTGGAAGACGAAGCGGTCGCCGACGATGCGCACGTTCGGATTGTCGCCCAGCACTTCGCGCAGCCGCCCGAAGAACTCGGAGCGGTAGCGGGCGAGCTCCTGCACCTTGGTCGCCAACGCCGCGTTCAGCCGCTCGCCGAGATTGGCGATCTGCACCTGTTGCTCGCGGTTCTGCGCCTCGGCCGCCTCGAGTGCCTCGTTCAGTGCCGCGAGCTGGGCGCGCAACTGCTCGAGCTGGCGGTTCAGCCGCTCGACCTCGCGCTGCGCCGTCTCGCTCAGTCGCTGCTGCTCAAGCGCGAAGTCCTGGCTGCGGTCCAGCGCCTGGCGTGTCTGCCGCAACTCGGCCTGCGTATCGCTTGTGCGCGACTGCAGCTCGGCCAGCTCGGCCTCGCGCTCCTGCAGCAGCGTCTGCAGCTCGGCAATGCGGTCTTCGCGCGCCGCGACCTCTTCCTGCGCCAGCGTCAGGGCGCGTGCCTGGGCGGCCAGCTCGGACTCCAGCTCGGCCAACTCGGCGTTACGTGCCGCGACGCGGGCACGCAGCGCCTGTAGCGCCTCGATCTGACGCGTCAGCTCCTCCTCGCGGGTCAGCGCCTCGCTCTCCAGGCGCTCGATCCGCGCGGCGCGCTCTTCCAGGTCGCTGCGGCTGACGGCGAGCTGGTCCTCCAGAAGGCCGATCGCCTGGTCCTGCGCCTGCAGCTGCGCGTCCCGATCGCTCAAGGCGCCCTCCAGCTCGGCGACGCGCGCGGTGCTGGCGGCCATCGCCTGCTGCAACTCCGACAGCTCGCCTTCGCGCATGCCAAGGGTCTCGGCCAGCTCCTCCCGCTGGGTCTCGGCGCGTGCCAGGGCGAGCTGCAGCTCGGTGAGCTGCGTGCGCAGCTCGTCGCGCAGGTCCTGCAAGGCGCGCACCTCGGCGAGCTGCGCCTCGATCGTTTGGCGGTCGGCCGCGATCGCCTGCTGCGCCTCGCTCAGCTCGGCCTCCGCCTCGCGCAGGCGCGACTCGGCTAGGGCAACTCGGTTGGCGAGGACGTCGCGTTCGTTGGTCAGCGCCGCCAGGTCGCCGGCCAGGCGGTCGCGCTGCTCGCTGAGCGCTGCGAGCTGCTCGCTCAGCCGGTCGCGCTGGCTCAGTGAGGCCTGCAACTCGGAGGAGAGCTGCGAGACGTTGACCCGCAGGTCGGCGTTGGCGCGGCGTTCGAGCGACAGCAGCTCCGAGAGCTCGTTCAGGCGGTCGGTCAGCTCGGCCAGGCGGGTGTCGCGGCTGGTCAGCGCCGTCGACAGGAAGAACTGGCCGATCATGAAGACCATCAGCACGAAGATCAGCACCAGCAGCAGCGTCGCCAGTCCGTCGACGAAGCCGGGCCAGATGTTCGTGGACCGCTCTCGGCCGGTGCGCGAGAGGGTGTACATGGGCGGTTAGCCCTCCGACTCCTCCGCCAGCGCGGCGATGGTGCGCGCCAGCAGGCGGATCTCGCCGCGGATCTGCTCGACCGTCTGCTCGCGGCCGCGTTCCATCTCGCCGGCCATGCGGGTGACGTTCAGTGCCAGGGTGCGGATGTTGTCGCGGGTCGTTTCGTCCAGGCCACCGCCGCCCAGGTTGGCCTCGGCGAGTTGCTGCAGCAGCGGCTTGATGGCGCTGTGGGTCTCGGCCAGGCGGCGCATCACCTCCTGCTCGGTGCGCATCTGTTCGGTCAGCACGCTCAGCCGCTCGGTCAGGGTGGCGAGGTTGCGGTTGGCCTGCTGCCGGTCGTCCTCTCCGCGGGCGATGGTACGCTGCAGGGTGTCCAGGCTGTCGGCCGTCGACTCCAAGAGGGCGCTCAGATAGGCCGGCACCGAGCCGTCGCCGCCGCCGACGCCCTCGCCGCCGCTCGACAGGCGGGTCAGGCCGGACAGCCATTCCTCCAGCTCGTTGACGAAGCGGTTGTGCGCCTGGCTCGCCTGCAGCTCGAGGAAGCCGAGGACAAGGGAGCCCGCCAGCCCGAACAGCGAGGAGGAGAAGGCGGTGCCCATGCCGGACAGCGGCGCGTCGAGGCCGCTCTTGAGCTGTTCGAAGAGCAAGGCGGGGTCGCCGCTGGTCGCCGAGAGGCCGCCGATCGTCTCGGCCACGGAGTCGATCGTCTCCAGCAGGCCCCAGAAGGTGCCGAGCAGGCCGAGGAAGATCAGCAGCCCGATCAGGTAGCGGGAGATGTCGTGGCTCTCGCCGATCCGCGTGCCGATGGAGTCCAGCAGGGTGCGCGTCGAAAGTGCCGAGAGGGTCAGGCGGCCCTTGCGCTCGCGCAGCATGTTGGACATCGGGCCGAGCAGGCGGGGCGCCGGCATGGCCTGGACCGCGCCGGGGAAGATCAGCCCGCCGCTCGACTCGCGTCGCAGATGGTCGAGGTAGCGGATCTCCGGGCGCAGCAGGATGACCTGGCGGATCGAGTAGGCGATGCCGAAGACCAGCACGCCCAGGATCATGCCGTTCAGCACGGCATTCGCCAGGAAGGCTTCCTGCAGGCGCGGAAACAGCAGGGCGGCGGCCACGGCCACCAGCCCCAGGAAGATCGCCATGCGCAGCAGATAGAGGGTCGGTCGCGTCATCCGCGGCGCCCGTCTATCGCGGCGCCGGCACGATGTCGACGCGGTTGGCCGGCCCCTGCGGCACGTTGTTGCCCAGCGCGCGCACGTCCATTCGGGTCGAGCGGATGCCCTGGTCGATCAGGTACTGGCGCACGGTCAGCGCGCGCGACAGCGAGAGCCGCCGCGCCTGGTTGACCTGGCTGGAATCGCCGGCGGCATAGGCGAGGAGCTGGATCCGCCGATCCTCGTTTTGCTGCAGGTCGGAGGCCAGTGCCCGCAGCGCGTCCTGGCCCTCGTCGCTCAGGTCGTCCTGGCCTTCCGGGAATATCACCTGCGTCAGCAGTTGCTGCTCCGGTTCTGCCGGGACCGCGGCCTCCTGGGTCTCTTGCGGCGCCGGCTCGGCGGCCTGCTGCGGTTCCGGCTCCGCTGCCGGCTGCGCCTGTGGCTCGGGTTCCGGGGCAGGCGGCGGGCTGGGCGGCGTCGCCACCTCCTGGTCCGGGGCCGGTGCCGGGGCGGCCGGCGGCGCGGGCATTGGCTCGGGGGCGGCGGCCTGCTGCGGCGCCGGCGGTTCGGCCGCCTGGCGCTGCGGTTCGGGCTGCGTCTGCGGTGCCGGTTGCGCTTCGGGCGCAGGCTGCTGGACGAGCGGGGCGGAGGCCGGCGCGGGCGCCGGTGCCGGGGCTCGAGGCTGGGGCGGCGCCTGGTCCTGCCCGCTGGCCTGGCGCTGGGCCAGCGCCTCCGAAGGCAGCGGCGGCGGCGTGCTGCGCTCGGTGCGCGGCGGCGGAGCGGCCGGGGCCGGCGGCCGGCCGGTAGTGCTGGGGACGAAGGCCTGGGAACGGGCCTCGCCCTCGGTCCGGCCGGCGGCTGCCGTGCGGCCGTCGATCATCGTGGTCGCCTGGCCGGGCACGCCGCCGAAGGCCTGGACGCGGCCTTGCGGCGGGAAGCCCGGCTGGCCGAAGGCTCCGGGCGCGCCGTAGCCGAAGGGCTGCGTCCGCTGCACCACGGTCGAGCGCGGCATCTGCTGCGGCGGGTAGATCAGGTTGCCGGGCACGCCGACCATGCCCCCGGCGCCGAAGGGCGCGCCGAAGCCCGCCGGCGGCACCACACCCGGGGGGATGGCGCCATAGGGCACCGGCTGGCCGTAGGGCGCGGCGCCGTAAGGTCCGACGCCGGGGTAGGGGGTCACGCCGCCGCCCAGGGCGCCGAGAAGCTGCTGATTGACGAAGACGTTGGATTGCGCTGCGGCCGGCTGCGGGGCCATTGGCCCGCCCGGCAGTCCGGCGGCCAAGCCGGCGGCGAGCGCCAGGGCCGCGCAGGCCCCGCGCAGCCGCCTCCCGCGCCGCGTGTGGATGCCACGGCGCCTGCCGCCGCCCGCCCCGGGTGCCGCCTGCGTCTCGTGTTCGCTGGTCATGCTCGTCTTGCCCCCTGGCGCCGGCCGTTCCTGGTCCGGCCGCCCGCTGGATTCCGCCAAACGCCCCCGTCAAGCGCGCGGTTTACACTAGTCAGACCGCGTTGGGCAAACAACCGGGCAAAGGCGCGCCCGGCGTCGGGGCCGGTGCCGAGGTCAGCGTCCGCGCCCGGCCTGCGACAGCAGGCGGTCCAGCGGCTCCTGCAGCTTGGGCGTGACGGCGAGGATCGAGGGGCTGTCGACCGTGTGGCTGCGTCCGCCGACCTCGGTCACCAGGCCGCCGGCCTCGCGCACCAGCAGGGCGCCGGCGGCGATGTCCCAGGGGTTCAGGTTGCGCTCCCAGAAGCCGTCGAAGCGCCCGGCGGCGACGTAGGCCAGGTCCAGGCTGGCGGTGCCCCAGCGGCGCACGCCGGCGACCGCCGGCATCACCGCCTCCAGCTCGGCCAGGAAGCGCGGATGGCCGGGCGTGCCCTTGAAGGGGATGCCGGTGGCGATCAGCGCCTCGTCCAGGCGGGTGCGCGCCGAAACCCGCAGCCGGCGGTCGTTGAGGAACGCGCCGGCCCCGCGCTCGGCGGCGAAGAGTTCGTCCTTGACCGGGTCGTAGACCACGCCGGCGACCACCTGGCCGCGCTCTTCCAGGGCGATCGAGACGGCGAAGTGCGGCAGGCCGTGCAGGAAGTTGCTGGTGCCGTCCAGCGGGTCGACCAGCCAGCGCCGCGTTTCGCCGTCGTCGGCGGCATGGACCCCGGACTCCTCCATCAGGAAGCCGAAACCGGGCCGCGCGCGGCTCAGCTCCTCGCGGATCGTCTTCTCCGCCTTCATGTCGGCGGTGGAGACGAAGTCGGCCGGCCCCTTCTTGGAGACCTGCAGGTTCTCCACCTCGCCGAAGTCCCGGCGCAGGCTGCCGGCCGCCTTCTTGGCGGCCTTGATCATGACGGCGATGTTGGGCGAGCGCAGGGACATGGTCTCGGTCGTTCCGGTGGGCGGGGCGGCGGGGGCGGCTCAGCCGCCTTTCGGCGGCTCGCCTTCGCCCTTCGAGACGCCCTGCTCCGCAGGCCTCCTCAGGATGAAGGCGAAACAAGAAAAATCGCTTCGTCCTGAGGAGCGGTCCGCCAGGACCGCGTCTCGAAGGGCGAAGCGAAGCCGGCGGAGCCGGCTACATGGCGCTAGGCGCTCAATCCTTCGCGCGCTCGACGTACGCGCCGTCGGCGGTGGTGACGACGACGCGGGTGCCGGCCTCGATGTGCGGCGGGACCATGATCTTGACGCCGTTCTCCAGCACCGCGGGCTTGTAGCTGGACGAGGCGGTCTGGCCCTTGACCACCGGGTCGGCCTCGCTGATCTCCAGCGTCACCTGCTCGGGCAGCGAGACGGAGATCGGCTCCTCCTCGTAGAACTCGACCTCGCAGCTCATGCCCTCGGCCAGGAAGGGCAGCGGCTCGCCAACCAGGTCGGCATTGACCGTGATCTGCTCGAAGCTCTCGGTGTCCATGAAGGTCAGCATGTCCCCCTCGGCGTAGAGGAACTGCATCTGCTTCTGGTCCAGGCGCACGCGCTCGACCTGCTCGTCGGCGCGGAAGCGCTCGTTCATCTTGGTGCCGTCGCGCACGTCCTTCAGCTCGACCTGCGCGAAGGCGCCGCCCTTGCCCGGCTTCACCGCCTGCACCTTGACGGCGCGCATCAGCCGTCCCTTGTGCTCGATCAGGTTGCCGGGCCGGATGGCGTTGCCGTTGATCCTCATGGGTGTCGCTCTCGGATCTGCTGGGGGCGCGCGCCGACAGGCGGCCGGAGCCGCCGGAAGTCGCACGCCCGCTCGGGAAAAGGCGCCGCCGATATAACCGCTGTGCGGAGGCCGGGCAAGGCGGGCGTAGCGGCCGGGGCCATTGGCACGGCCTGCGCGGCGGGCCATCTCTTGCGGCATGAGCGCATGTCTCCCAAGCCGCCCGACCCGCCGCACGCTGTTGGCCGGTGCCGCCGGCGCCCTGGCGCTCGCCGCGCTGCCCCGCCGGCCCGCCGGCGCCCGCACGTCGGTGGCCGCCGCCGGCTTCGACCCCCGGGCGCTGGACGCCGTCGCCGAGGCGGCGCGCGGCCTCGACCAGCTCCACAGCCTGGTGATTTCTCGGAACGGCGAGATCGCGCTGGCGGAAACCTTCCGCGGGCCGGGGCTGGAGACGCCGGTCAACGTCAAGTCGGTCTCCAAGACCCTTGTCGCCGCCCTGGTCGGCGCGGCGCTGGCGCGCGGCGTGCTGCCCGGCGGCGTGCCCCAAGGAGACGATTTGGGGGGCACGCAGACCAGCCTCGGCGAGCTCGCCCCGCACCTCATCCCGCCCCAGGCCGACCCGCAGGTCGCGACCATCACCCTGGCCGACCTGCTGAGCCTGCAGGCGGGCCTGGCCCGCACCAGCGGCGCCAACTACGGCCGCTGGGTCGAGAGCCGCAACTGGGTCGCCTACGCCCTCGGCCAGCCCTTCGTGCGCACGCCGGGCGACGGCTTCCTCTATTCCACCGGCAGCACCCACGTGGCCGGCGCCGTGCTGGCCGAGGCGGCGGGGCGCAGCCTGCTCGAGCTCGCCCGCGACTGGCTGGGCGAGCCGCTCGGCATCGAGATCCCGCCCTGGACCCGCGACCCCCAGGGCTACTACCTGGGCGGCAACAACATGGCGCTCAGTCCTTTGGGGCTCTGGCGCTTCGGCGAGATGGTGCGGCAGGGCGGGGCGTGGGCGGGCGAACAAGTCTTGCCCGCCGCCTGGATTTCCGCAAGCTGGCGCCCGCGCGCCGTCTCGCCCTTCTCCGGCCACGCCTACGGCTACGGCTGGTTCCTCGCCCGGCTGGGGTCTTCCGAGAGATCGTCTGGCTCAGGCGGCCTCATCCGAACGGGAAATCGCGCCCTGGCGGCGGCCCGCGCCCCGGAGGCGGTGGAGGTCGCCTACGCCCGCGGCTACGGCGGCCAGATGCTCTACCTCGTCCCCCACTGGGGCCTGACCGTCGCCATCACCTCCGACCCCACCCGCCCGGCGCGTTCGGCCGGATATGCGGGCGATCTCAACCGCCTGCTGGCGGAACGGATCGTGTCGGCGGTGGAGGCAGTATAGGTTTAGGTTGGAGCGGAGCGCGGCCCGCAAGCGAGCAGTTGGGCTCTGGCGAAACTTCCCAGAAGTCGCATATATTGCTTGTCGGCTCAGGTCACTCTCAGGGAGCGGTACGGACATGCCCAAGCGTGGTCAGCATGTGGTGCCTCGTGGCGAGCGCTGGAGCGTGCGGCGCCAGGGTGCGTCGCGCGCCAGTGGCGTTTTCGACACTCAGCAAGAGGCCGTCGACCGCGCTCGGGAAATCGCTCGGCGCGAAGGGAGCGATCTCTATATTCATGGACGCGACGGCCGGATTCGCGAGCGCAGCACCTACGGCCATGATCCTTTTCCGCCGAAGGGCTAAGTCTGACTGGTGGAGTCGCCACCATTCGACAAAGCCGTTTTTGTCAACTGCCCGTTCGACTCCGCCTATGAGCCGGTTCTCCACGCCATCTTGTTCTGCATCGTCTCCGCAGGGCTAATTCCACGGATTGCCACAGAGCGTGCCGACTCTGGCGAGTCCCGGATCGGGAAGATCCGGGAACTGATCGAGGCATCGAAGTTCTCGATCCACGATCTTAGTCGGTGCCAAGCTGAGAAGGCGGGCGAGCATTATCGCCTCAACATGCCCTTCGAGTTGGGACTGGATTTCGGCTGCCGTGCGTATTGCGGGGAGGGACGCAACGGCAAGAAGATTCTGATCCTCGAAGAACAGTACTACCGCTACCAAGCCGCTATCTCAGATCTCGCTGGCTTCGATATCGAGGCGCACGGTGGCGATTGGCGTACCGCCGTAGCCAAGGTGCGCAAGTGGCTCTCCTCGGCGACAGGCGTGAAGCTGCCGTCGCCAAATAGAATCGTTCGGGACTACGAGGATTTCCAGGAGTGGTATTGGGAAAAGCGCTCGGACGAAGGCTGGTCGGAGGAGACGATTAAGGACTATCCAACCCATGAGTTCCTGCAGGATATGCAGGAATGGGTAGCCCGTGGCCGCCCCTTCTAGCTTCGGAACTGCTTGGTTCCTAATCCCGCGCCCGTGCCCCCGCATACCGCGCCTCTTCCGCGTAGTAGTCCTCGAACCCCACCTTCTCGCGCAGCTCCGGAAACTCCAGCAGGAGGCCGGTGGGGTGGGTGCCGCTTTTCATGGCGGCGAGGGCGTCGCGCATGGCGCGCATGGCGGCGCTGAGCAGGGTCAGGGGGTAGGCGGCGATACTGTAGCCCAGGGCTTCCAGCTCCGGCGGCGTCAGCAGCGGCGTGTCGCCGCCCTCGACCAGGTTGGCCATCTTCCAGCCGGGGACCTCGCGGCAGACCGTTTCCATCTCGCGCGCGTCGCGCGGCGCCTCGACGAAAAGGATGTCGGCGCCCAGCTCGGCGAAGCCCTGGGCGCGGGATATGGCTTCCGAAAGACCGTAGCCGTGGCGGGCGTCGGTGCGCGCCAGGATCAGCAGGTCGTGGCCCTTCTCGCGCGCCTCCGCGCGCGCGTCGACGGCGGCGCGGATGCGGTCGAGGGCGAGGGCGCGCTCGACCACCTCCTTGCCGCGGGTGTGGCCGCAGCGCTTGGGCGCCACCTGGTCCTCGATCATCGCGGCGGCGAAGCCGGCCGCCGCGTAGCCCTTGACCGTGCGCTTGACGTTCAGCGCGTTGCCGTAGCCGGTGTCGGCGTCGCCGATCACCGGGATGGAGACGGCCTCCGCGATGTTGCGCCCCTGGTCGAGCATCTCGGCGTAGGAGATCAGGCCGGTGTCCGGCGCGCCCAGCCGCGCGGCCGAGACCGCGAAGCCGCTCATGAAGGTCAGCGGGAAGCCGGCCTGCTCGATCAGCTTGGCCGAGAGCGCGTCGAAGCAGCAGGGCATCACCTGCAGCCCGCCCTGGGACAGCAGCGCGCGCAGCCTGGCGCCGGGCAGCTGGGCGGTGTCGGGAGCGGGGCCGGTGCTGGCGTCGGGCATTCTTTCGGTCCTCTGGATCTGTGCTGGTAGCCGGCTTCGCCGGCTCCGCTTCGCCCTTCGAGACGCAGGCTGCGCCTGCTCCTCAGGATGAAGCGGGTTTTTCTCCTGCTCATCCTCTTTCTCGCCTTCATCCTGAGGAGGCCGCGTCAGCGGCCGTCTCGAAGGGCGAAGGCAGCCGGCGTAGCCGGCTTCACATGGCCACCCCCTACATCTTGAACGGAATGTAGAGCGCGATGTCCGGGAAGAGGTAGATGAGCGCGACGGTCAGCAGCATCAACAGCAGGAAGGGCCAGACGCCGCGCGCGACCTCGCCCATGCCGGCCTTGCCGACGGCCTGGATGACGTAGAGGTTGAGGCCGACCGGCGGGGTGATCAGCGCGCACTCCACCATGATGACGAAGAAGATGCCGAACCAGATCGGGTCGATGCCGAGCGCGCCGAGCGAGGGCGCCAGCACCGGGACCATGATCAGCATCATCGAGAGCGCCTCGAGGAACAGCCCCATCACCACCAGCACCAGCGCGACGACCAGGATGAAGAGCGCCGCCTCGTCGATGTTGCCGGTGATGAAGGCGGAGATGTCCTGGGGGATGCGGTAGAGGGTGATCGCCTTGCCGAAGACCTTGGCGCCGGCGACGATCAGCAGGATGGTGACGGTGGTGCGCATGGCGTCGACCACCGCCTCCTTCAGCATCGCCCAGTTCAGCGTGCGCAGGATGACGCCGGTGATGATCAGGCTGGCGGCGAAGCCGATCGCCGCCGCCTCGGTCGGGGTGAAGGCGCCGGCGTAGATGCCCCAGATGATCAGCGCGGCCAGGCCGAAGGTGGGGCTGGCGCGCAGGAGGGTGGCCTTGCGCTCGCCCCAGCTCGCCTTGTCCATCGGCGTGTAGCCGCCGCCGAACTTGGCGTAGATCATCGAGAAGACGACGAACAGCCCGACCAGCAGCAGCCCCGGGCCGATGCCGGCCAGGAAGAGCTGGATCACCGACTCCTCGGTGATGAAGCCGAAGACGATCATCGGGATCGAGGGCGGGATCAGGATGCCGAGCGTGCCGCCGGCGGCCAGCAGGCCGAGCACGAAGGGCCGGGCGTAGCCGCGCTTCAGCATCTCCGGGATCGCCACCGTGCCGATGGTCGCCGCCGTGGCGACCGACGAGCCGGAGATGGCGGCGAAGATGCCGCAGGAGACGATGGTGGCGACCGCCAGGCCGCCCGGCCAGTGGCCGACCCAGGCCTGCACCGCGGCGAAGAGGTCGCGCCCGACGCCGCCCTTCAGCAGCACGTTGGACATCAGCAGGAACAGCGGCACCGCCAGCAGGATGAAGTTGTCCACCGTGGACAGCAGGCCCTGCGGCACCATCAGCGGCGAGAAGCCGCCGAGCAGCAGCATGGCCAGGCCCAGCCCGGCCAGCGCGAAGGCGACCGGCACGCCGGCCAGCAGCAGCCCGAACAGGGCAAGCAGGACGAGCAGGGTTTCCATGGGAGTCTCAGTTCGCCTTCGGCTGGTGCGACGCGCGGGCTGGCCGTGGAGCGGACAAAGCCATCAGTGCTGCTCCCCGGCGCCCGGCGGGACCGGCGCGCCGCCCGGCAGGCGCAGCGTCTCGGCCAGGGCCTGCAGGCCGAGCAGGGCGAAGCCGAGCGGCACGCTGACCTCGACCCACCACTGCGGCAGGTCCAGCATGGTCGCGGTGGTGCGCCCGCGCTCGAAGGACTCGAAGGCGATGGTCCAGCCGTACCAGGCGGCTACGCCGGAGACGGCGGCGACCACGGCGAGGCTGAAGATCTCCGCCGCGCGCCGGCCGCCCGGGCCCAGCAGATTGGTGACGATGGTGATGCGGATGTGGCTGCGCCGGCGCAGCAGTGCGGCCATCGCCAGGAAGGTGCCCCAGACCAGGAAGACGCGGCTCAGCTCCTCGGCCCAGATGGTCGGCGCGGTGAAGACGTAGCGCGCCACCACCTCCCAGGTGATCATCGCCGCGGTGGCGAAGAACAACCAGGCGGCGAGCAGCGCCAGGGCGTCGTTGAGGCGGTCGAGCAGGCGGAACATGGGGGCTTCGCGGGTGTTGGGGGGAAGCGGCCTTCGGCCGCTGCACTTCGCCCTTCGAGACGCCGACCGTTCGGTCGGCTCCTCAGGATGAAGTGCGAGATGAAAACACGCCTTCATCCTGAGGAGGCCGCGTCAGCGGCCGTCTCGAAGGGCGAAGGCGAGCGGCCGGCAGGCCGCTACGGGAAGGCGACGGCCGGCTTCGCTCGAAGCCGGCCGCCCTGTGCCCCTGGCCTCAGTTGCTGGCGGTCTCGCGCAGAGCGACGGCCGCGTCGTAGAGCTGCTGGCCCAGTTCGCCGGAGGTGGCGAGGTAGTCGTCGATCACCGGCTGGGCGCCCTCGCGCCAAGCGGCAACTTCCGCCTCGCTTAGCGTATAGACCTGCATGCCGTTCTGCTCCGCCGCGGCGTAGGCGTCGGCCTCGATCTGGCTGATGGCGTCGCGCACCGCGGCGTCGGCCTTGGCGGCGGCGGCCTGGATGATCTCCTGGTGCGCCTCGGGCAGGCCTTGCCAGAACTCCTCGTTGACCAGCACGATGAACTCGATGTCGGCGTGGTTGGTCACGGTGATCCAGTCCATCACTTCCCACAGCGAGCGCGACTTGACGCCGGACACGCCGGTCATGCCCACGTCGACCGTGCCACGCTGGTAGGCCAGGTACTGCTCGGAGCCGGAGATCAGGGTCGGCGCGCCGCCGACGGCCTCGATGAAGGCGCCCAGGGTCTTGCCGAAGACGCGAACCTTCTTGTCCTCGATGTCGGCCGGCGTCTTCAGCGGCGCGTCCTTCGACAGCATGATGGCGCCGCCGTAGGCCTGCCACCAGAGCACGCGGCTGCCGGTGTCCAGGATGGCCGCGTCGATCGGGCCGCGCACCGGGCTGCCGGGGGCGGTGGCGGCACGCACCAGCGCCTCCGAGTTGAACATGAAGGGCATGTAGAAGATGTCGACGGCGGGGATCTCGCCGACGAAGCGGGTCAGCGAGGCGACGCCCATCTCGATGGCGCCGGAGCCGACCGCCTGGGGCACCTCGTTGTCCTTGTAGAGCTGCGCCGAATCGTAGATCTCGACCGAGATCTCGCCGTCGGAGGCGCTCTCCACCTCCTCCTTGAACAGCAGCAGGTTCTGGCCGAGGTGGCTCTTCAGCGGTAGCTGCAGGGTGATGCGCAGGGTGGTCTCGGCGGCCTCGGCGGCCGCGGTCGTGGCGGTGATCGCGGCGGGCGCGGCCACGGCCAGGGCGACGGCCGTCACGGCCGCCCCGAACAAGCGCTTCATCGTGCGTCCCTCCCTCAAGAGACTGGTTTTCTTTCGGACGCCCGCAGTTTCCCTGCGCGACGCGCCGTCTCGAGCGCAAGGAAGCTACCCGCCACGCGGCACCGCGACAAGCGGGCAAATCCGCCGGCCGCGCGACTCGAACTCGGGGAGGCGGACGGGGCGGGTCAGCCGGCGTCGCGGGCGCGGCGGCTCATCAACGCATTGAAGGCGGCGACCGCGGCGGCGGGGCCCTCCGGGTGGTCCCAGACCGCGCGCCCGACGGCCAGGAAGTCGGCGCCGGCCTCGAGCAGCTCCGGCGCCCGCTGCAGGTCGATGCCGCCCCAGGCGACACAGGGCACCTCCATCATCTCCGCCCACCAGGCGATGGTGTCGAGCGCGCGGGCATCGAAGCAGACGTAGTCGCAGCCCAACTCGCCGGCGACCATCGCCATGTGACGGGACTCGCCGCAATCGGCGCCCAGGATGGCGTCTTCGCCGAGCGCCCGGCGCACTGCGCGCAGGCTGGCCGGTCGCGCCTCCATGTGCACGCCGTCGCAGTGGTGGGCGTCGGCGACGTCGCAGCGGTCCTGCACCAGCACCGCCACGTCGGCCGCCTGGGCGACAGGCGTCAGCGCGGCGGCGAGCGCATTGAGGGTGGCGTCGTCGGTGTCGGCGCGGATCAACAGGCTGGCGACGTCGCCGCCGGCAAGCGCCGCTTCCAGCCGGCGGCGCATCTCCTCGACGGTAACGCCGCCGGATCCGATGTCCGGCGGCGTGACCAGGTAGAGGCGGCAGCGCATCGCTCCGGGCATGGCGCCCGCCCGGTCCGGATCAGGCCTTGCCCTGGAAGATCTTGATGACGGTGTCGAGCAGCTCCAGCGCCTCCTCGCGCGGGCGCTGGAAGGTGTTGCGGCCGATGATCGAGCCGGTGCCGCCGCCGTCGCGGATCTCGCGGATCTCGTCCAGCAGGGCGTCGGTGCCCTTCGCCCCGCCGCCGGAGAAGACGACCAGCCGGCGGCCGGCGAAGCAGGACAGCACCACGTGCTCAATGCGCTTGGCCAGGGTGGAGACGTCGATGTTCTGCGCCTCGTAGACCTTCTTGGCCTCGGGCTGCTCGATGTGCGCGGTCGGCGGCTTGACCTTGATGATGTGGGCGCCGAGCAGGGCGGCCATGTGGGCGGCGTAGGCGGTGACGTCGATCGCCGTCTCGCCCTCCTTCGAGAGGTCGCCGCCGCGCGGGTAGGACCAGATCACCGTAGCCAGGCCCAGCGCCTTGGCCTCGGCCGAGAGCTCCCTGATCTCCTCCATCATCTCGAACTGCTCGTCGGAGCCCGGATAGATGGTGAAGCCGATCGCCGAACAGCCGAGACGCAGCGCGTCGTCGACGTTGGCGGTGACGGCCTGGTCCTTGCTGGTGGCCCAGGAGTTGGCGGAGTTCATCTTGAGGATGGTCGGGATCGCGCCGGCGAAGCTGTCGGCGCCGGCCTCCAGCATGCCGAGCGGCGCCGCGTAGGCCGACAGGCCGGCGTCGATGGCGAGCTGGTAGTGGTACTGCGGATCGTAGGCCGGCGGGTTGGGGGCGAAACTGCGCGCCGGGCCGTGCTCGAAGCCCTGGTCGACCGGCAGGATGACCAGCTTGCCGGTGCCGCCCAGCTTGCCCTGCATCAGGATGCGGGCGAGGTTGGCCTTGGTGCCCGGACAGTCGCTCTCGTAATTGGCCAGAATCTTCTTGACGCGCTGCGTGATCCGCATGGTGCGGGTTCCTTCCCTGTGCTCCCGTTGCCCCGGACCGATGCCCGGTCGTGCGTGGGCACGGTGAATACCCAAGGCGTCGGGGTATTTCAACGCCGCTGCGGGTTGCTTGCTGCGCCCCGCTTGGCTTGCAGGTGGGCTGCCGTGGCACTCGCCGGATCCGGCTGGCCGAGCAGGTCGAGCGCGGGGGGGCGGCGTCGCTCCAGACGGCCCCCGGCGGTCGCCAGAAGGGCGGCCAACCGCTCGGCGGCCGGACCCTCGCCGCGGAACACCAGCCAGCTCAGGCCGCAGCGCAGCGCCGCCTGGGCAAGCCCGGGCGCCGCGTCGCAATCCACCAGCAGGCGGACCGGCGCCTGCGGACGCTCAGCCGCCAGGCGGCGCTGCAGCGCCGCCCAGAAGCCCGGTCCCTGGGCGAACAGGCCCTGCTCCGGCGTCAGCAGGATCAGCGGCTGCCCGGCGGTCCCGGCCGCTGTCGCGGCGGCCAGGGCCTGCGTCAGATCGTGCACGATCACGGCGGGGGCGGTCCGCCAGGCCCTCGGGCCGGCCCCGGCGCTTTGGCCCCCGGCGCTCACGACCGCTGCAACCAGCCCGCGTCCTTGACGGCCGCCCGGTAGGTGCGGCCGACCGGCACCTCGCGCCCGTCGATCAGGCGCAGCCGCCAGGTCTGGCCGTGGCGCCGGGCCCCGGCCACGGCGTCGGCTGCCACCCAGTAGGAGCGGTGGACGCGCAAACCGCGCGCGCCCAACTCGTGGGCGGCATCCTCCATGCGGCACAGGATGACGTCGCTGCCGCGGTCGGTGTGGATGCGCAGGTAATGGTCCTCCATCTCCAGGAACAGCAGGCGCCCCTGCAGCCGTATCGGCCAGCGCCGCTCGAAGCCCGCCTCGCGCTCGCGGGCCGCCTCGGCCAGGACCGAATCGACCATCTGGTCGAGCGCCGCCGCCGCGCGGTTCGAGCGGGCGACCGACCAGGCGTAGGCCGGCACCGCCGCGGCGGCGGTCACCAGCAGCACCTGCCAGTAGACCTGCCAGACCGACGCTCCGAGCGGCTGCCCGACGACCGCCGCCACGCCGAACACCACGGCCAGGGCCAGCGGCGAGACCAGCAGGCTGGCCAGCAGGGGAAGCGTCAGGGTGCGCATCGGCAGGCGCTGCGGCAGGTGGCGCAGGGCCTGGCGCAGGGTCGCCTCGGCGAGCGCCCAGTTGACCCAGACGACCGGAATCCAGAACAGCAGGCGCCGCCAGAACGGCGACGAGTAGCTGCCGAAGGGCCCGAGGCCGGCCAACACTAGGCCGACCAGCAGCGGCAGGACGGACCACCGAACGATTTGACCCAGCCGTTCGCGCATCGTGAGCGCACCCTACCATGCCGTTGGCGAAATTCCCTTGGCCTCTCGCGCAGGCGAAGTGGCGGGCGCGGGACCGGGTCTGCCAGGTGGTGTGCATCCGCAGCCGAAGCCCTCGGGAGCCTTTCGCATGACGATGCCTTTCGCCCGCCTCGAGCTGCTGGCCCGCTTCTCGGTGCGCACCCTGCATCCGCCCGGACGGGCGACGCTTGCCCGCGAACGATCCAACGTCTAGCCTGGGTGATACTCATGCGTGTCGGTCCCAGGCGTCGCTGCCGTCCGTGGCGGCGCCCGGGCGAAGAGGGAAGCCGGTGCGACACCGGCGCTGCCCCCGCAACTGTGAGCGGCGAGCCACCGTCCCAGGGTGACGCCACTGGCCCGAGCGGGGCCGGGAAGGCGGGACGGCTGGGCGACGACCCGCAAGCCAGGAGACCTGCCGAGACGCCGTCGACAACCCAGGGGAGAGGGCGGAGGGCCCTCCGGAAGGGATCTAAGCCATGTTGAAGAAGATGTTCGCCGGGCTGGCCGTCGCCGGCCTGCTGGCCGCGCCGGCGTTGGCCCACCACGTGGGAGACATCTCCGCCGCCGGCACCATGAAGGCCAGCCATGCCTGGACGCCGCAGACCAGCGCCATGGCGCACGCGGTCGAGGTCTATCTGACCATCACCAACGAGGGCGAGGAGACCGACCGCCTGGTCGCAGCCTCGACCGACTTCACCCAGGACGCCGTCTTCCAGGCGCCGGTGCTCGGCGAGGACGGGACCCTCAAGGTGCGCGAGGTCGCGGCCGTCGAGCTGGCGCCGGGCCAGCAGATCACCTTCCAGCCCGGCGGCCTCGTCATCGTGCTGAACGACGTCAAGCAGGCGCTGATGGCCGGCGACGAATTCCACCTCGACCTGACCTTCGAGAAGGCCGGCTTCCTGGAGGTCGAGGTCGTGGTCGAGCAGCCGCGCGAGCCCGGTGCGGCCGACTCCTGAGCGGCCTGGGGCCTTCGCAAACGGCAACGGCCGGATCCCTGCGGATCCGGCCGTTTTCGTCGGTGCGTCCGGCGCCGCAGCCTACAGCGTCTTGGCCAGCTCGACGGCGGTGTCGGCCATGCGGCAGGAGAAGCCCCACTCGTTGTCATACCAGGACATGACGCGCGCGAAGCGCTCGCCCATCACCTTGGTGCCGCCGGCGTCGTAGACCGACGAGGCGGAGGAGTGGTTGAAGTCCGCGGAGACCAACGGCGCGCTGTTGACCTCGAGAATGCCCTTCAGCGCGTTCGACTCGGCGGCGGACCGCATCGCCTCGTGGATCGCCTCGACGCTCATCGGCTCGCTCGAGGTAAACTTCAGGTCGACCAGGCTGACGTTGGGGGTCGGCACGCGGATGGCGACGCCGTCCAGCTTGCCGTTGAGCTCCGGCAGCACCAGGCCGACGGCGCGCGCGGCGCCGGTCGAGGTGGGGATCATCGACAGCGCTGCGGCGCGCGCCCGGTGCAGATCCTTGTGCAGCGAGTCGACCGTGTTCTGGTCGCCGGTGTAGCTGTGGATGGTGGTCATGAAGCCCTGCTCGATCCCGAAGGTCTCGTGCAGCACATGGGCCACCGGCGCCAGGCAGTTGGTGGTGCAGGAGGCGTTGGAGATCACCGTGTGCTCGGGCTTGAGCTGGTCGTGGTTGACCCCGTAGACCACCGTCAGGTCGGCGCCGGAGGCGGGCGCCGAGACGACCACCTTCTTGGCCCCACCCTCCAGGTGCAGGCTGGCCTTCTCCTTGGCGGTGAAGATGCCGGTGCACTCCATGACAATGTCGACCCCCAGATCGCCCCAGGGCAGCTTGGTCGGGTCGCGCTCGGACAGCACCTTGATCTCGTGCCCGTCGACGGTGATCGAGGACTCGCCATGCGCGACCGTGCCCGGGTAGGTGCCGTGCACCGAGTCGTACTTAAGCAGGTGAGCGTTGGCCTCGGGCGAGCCCAGGTCGTTGATCGCGACGAACTCCAGGTCGGTCCGCTTGCGTTCCATCGCCGCGCGCAGAACGAGGCGGCCGATGCGGCCGAACCCGTTGATGCCGACACGAACTGCCATAGGGGTGGTTCCTCCGTTCAGTGGCTGTGCAGCCGTCGTCAAGGAAACGGCGCCGAACCTGCGAAGGGTCCGGCCCCGGATGTCAATCCTAAAGCCACGTCTCCACCGCCTTGACCACGGCCTCGGCAGTGATCCCGAAGTGCTCGTAGAGCTGCTCGTACTTGCCCGAGGCGCCGAAGCCGCTCATGCCGACGCTGACGCCGTCTAGCCCGACCCAGCGGTGCCAGCCGAAGCTGGCGGCGGCCTCCACCGCCACCGGGAGCGAGCCGGGTCCCAGCACCTCGTCGCGGTAGTGCGGCGGCTGCTCGAGGAACAGCTCCCAGCAGGGCATCGAGACGACGGCGGCCGAGACGCCCCTGTCCTTCAGTTGACGGCGCGCCTCCAAGGCGATCTGCACCTCGGAGCCGGTGGCCAACAGGGTCACCTGGCGCTGGCCGTCCGCCGGCGCCAGGATGTAAGCGCCCCAGGCGCAGTAGTTCTCCGTCACGTGCTCGACGCGCACCGTCGGCACGTTCTGGCGGGTCAGGGCGAGCACGCTCGGTCCCTCGCCCTTGATGGCCAGTTCCCAGCACTCGGCCGTCTCCACCGCATCGGCCGGGCGGAACACCCGCAGACCGGGGATCGCCCGCAGTGCGGCCAGGTGCTCGACCGGCTGGTGGGTCGGGCCGTCCTCGCCGAGGCCGATGGAGTCGTGCGTCAGTACGAACACGGCCTTCTGCCGCATCATCGCGGCCAGGCGGATGGACGGGCGGCAGTAGTCGCTGAACACCAGGAAGGTGCCGCCGTAGGGCAGCAGCCCGCCGTGCTGGGCCAGGCCGTTCATCGCCGCCGCCATGCCGTGCTCGCGCACGCCGTAGTGGATGTAGGTGCCGTCGAAGTCGCCGGCGCTCACCACCTTCATGCCGGCCGCCTTGGTGCCGTTTGAGCCGGTCAGGTCGGCCGAGCCGCCGACCAGTTCGGGCAGGGCGCCGGTCAGCACGTTCAGCACCTTCTGGGAGGCGACGCGGGTGGCCACCTTCGGCGCCTCGGCGACGATCTCCTGCTTGAAGGTGGCGATCGCCTGATCCAGCCCCTCGGGCAGGACGCCCTCGATGCGGCGCTGGAACTCGGCCTGCTCGGCGGCCGGCGCCGCCGCCAGGCGCCCGTCCCAGGCGGCCGAGAGCTCCGCGCCGCGCGCGCCGACGGCCCGCCAGGCCGCGGCGATCCCCTCCGGCACGACGAAGGGCTCGGCGTCCCAGCCGAGCTGCTTGCGCGCGGCAGCGACCTCCTCCGCACCGAGCGGCGCCCCATGGGTGGCCGCCGTGCCCTGCTTGTTCGGGGCGCCGTAGCCGATGGTGGTGCGGCAGGCGATCAGCGAGGGCGTGTCGGTCTGCTGCGCCGCGGCGATCGCCTCGGCCACCGCGGCGTGGTCGTGGCCGTCGACGCGCCGCGCGTCCCAGCCGCAGGCGCGAAAGCGCGCCAGCTGGTCGTCGGAGCAGGCCAATCCCGTGCTGCCGTCGATCGAAATCGCGTTGTCGTCGAACAGCACGATCAGCTTGGCCAGCTTCAGGTGGCCGGCCAGGCTGATCGCCTCGTGGCTGATGCCCTCCATCAGGCAGCCATCGCCGACCACGCAGTAGGTGAAGTGGTCGACCAGCTCGTCGCCGAAGCGCGCCGCCATCAGGCGTTCGCCCAGCGCCATGCCGACGGCGTTTCCGAGGCCCTGGCCGAGCGGGCCCGTGGTCGTCTCGATGCCCTCGGCGTGGCCGAACTCCGGGTGCCCTGCGGTGCGGTAGCCGAGTTGGCGGAAGTTGCGCAGCTGCTCCGTCGTCATGTCCGGGTAGCCGGTCAGGTGCAGCAGGCTGTAGAGCAGCATCGAGCCGTGCCCGGCCGACAGCACGAAGCGGTCGCGGTCGGGCCAGGTGGCGCGCTTGGGGTCGAACCTCAGGAACTGGCTGAACAGCACCGTCGCCACGTCGGCCATGCCCATCGGCATGCCGGGGTGCCCGGAGTTGGCCTGCTGCACCGCGTCCATGCTGAGCGCGCGGATGGCGTTGGCCATCTCGCGATAGCTCGTGCCGTGCTCGGCCGGGTCGAATGCGTGGCGCCGTACGGCCAACGGGTTTCCCTCCTGCGTCGCGCGCGCCCCGTTCGCGCGCAGGCCGGCGCGGGGCGGCGATGTGGGTGCCTGGCGGTCGGTCCGGGTCGGCGAAGGCGCGCTCCGGCAGCGCCGCGCCGCAGGCCCGGTGCATACAATCTGTGCAGCATGCGGATCCTGCGGCACGCCGGCCCGTGGCCGAAGCGCCCTGAAGTGCGGCGCACAATGCCGAGAGGTCTGCCGAGGGTCAACCGCACAGCCCGCCGGCCCGCGGTTTTGCCCGCCGCGTCGCGATCCGGCTCGCTGCAGCGTTGACCGCCTCGGTTCCGGCTCATTAGCCTAGCCACCATCATGCGCGATCTCGACTCTGCCAGCCGCCGTCTAAAGGACGCCTTGGCACGCCTCGACGAGGCGGTGGCCGGACGCCTCGCGGTCGCCGCGCCGGCCCAGGCTCCGGCTCCGGGCGATGGCGCCGGCCGACCGACGGACGTGGCGGCGCTGCAGGCGGCGGAGGGCGAGGCGCAAGAGCTGCGGGACCTCGGCGGCGAGGTGGCGCGGCGCCTGGACGCGGCGATCGCGCGTCTGGACCGGGTGCTGGGCGAGTAGCCGCCGTGGCCCAGGTCGCCATCCGCATCAACGGCAAGTCCTACGACATCGGCTGCGAGGACGGGCAGGAGCAGCATCTGCAGTCGCTCGCCGACTACCTGGACAGGAAGGTGCGCGATCTCGCCAGCGCCGTCGGCCAGGTTGGCGAGGCGCGGCTGCTGGTCATGGCCGGCCTGCTGATCGCCGACGAGCTTTCCGAGACGGGTGCCCGTCTGGGCAGCCTGGAGGGCGAGCTGCGCGCCGCCCTCCGCGCCGAGGCCGAGGCCGAAGCCCAGGCGGCCGCAGCGGAGCGCCTCGACTCGGCGGCGGCCGAGCTGGAGGCGCTCAGCCGCCGCTTGGAAGCGGGCTGAAGCGCACCTACACTCTGGGGTCCGCGGACGCCGCGGAGGGGGCCTTGCTGCGAGGTGCGTTAGGTCTTTCGATCCCTGGGGCCAATGTTCATTCCTCGGGAGCTGTCCCTGTCGGGGTCCTGGCCTCGGCACTACGGCGCCCACCTGCTTGACGCAGGCCGCAGAGGATGATTGACGACCGACGGCCTTCGCGGCACCCCCTGCAGTCATGACCAGCGACATCGCCGACGCCAAGGCAGAGCTGCGCCGCACCATGGCCGAGGCGCGCCGCCGCGCCGCCCAGGCCGCGCCCGGCGCCGCCGAGGCGGTGCGCGAACGCCTGCTTGCCGGGCTGAGCCTGCCGGCCGGCGCCTGCGTGTCCGCCTACTGGCCGATGCGCGACGAACTCGACCCGCGCCCGCTGCTGTTGGCGCTGGCGGCGCGCGGCCACCCGCTGTGCCTGCCGGTGGTCGTGGGCAAGGCGATGCCGCTGCTGTTCCGGGCCTGGATGCCGGGCGACCCCCTGGTCGGAGGGCGTTTCAACACCCAGATTCCGCAGGACACCGCGGCCGAAGCGGTGCCCCGTGTACTGCTGGTCCCGCTTCTGGCCTTCGACCGGAGCGGCTATCGTCTCGGCTACGGCGGCGGCTTCTACGACCGCACCCTGGCGGCTTTGCGTGCCGAGGGACCGGTGCTGGCGGTGGGCTTGGCCTACGCCGGTCAGGAGGCGCCGGAGGTGCCGCACGAGCCAACGGACCGGCGCCTGGATGCGCTGGTCACCGAGCGCGAGCTGATGCGCTTCGCCTGAACCGGCGGCGCGCGGCGTGGAAAGGAGCGAAGATGCGCGTCGCATTCCTGGGCGACATCGTGGGCCGCAGCGGCCGTCAGGCGGTGGTCGAGCAGGTGCCCGAGCTGCGCCGGCGCCTCGACCTCGACTTCGTCGTCGCCAACGGCGAGAACGCGGCCGGCGGCTTCGGCATCACCGGGAAGATCTGCGCCGAGTTGTTCGAGGCCGGCGTCGACGCGATCAGCGGCGGCAACCACTCCTGGGACCAGAAGGAGGCGTTGTCCTTCATCGAGCGCGAGCCGCGGCTGCTGCGCCCGCTCAACTATCCCCAGGGCACGCCAGGCCGCGGCGCCGCCGTCTTCGAGGCCAGGCGCGGCCGCAAGGTGCTGCTGATCAATGTCATGGGGCGCCTGTTCATGGATCCGCTGGACGACCCCTTCGCAGCCGTGGCGCGCGAGATGGCGCGCTGGCGCCTCGGGGCGACCGTCGATTTCGTGCTCGTCGACGTGCATGCCGAGGCGACCAGCGAGAAGATGGCCATGGCGCACGTCCTCGACGGCCGCGTCTCCCTGGTCGTCGGCACCCACACCCACGTGCCGACCGCCGACTCCCAGGTGCTGCCGGGCGGCACCGGCTATCAGACCGACGCCGGCATGTGCGGCGACTACGACTCGGTGATCGGCGTGCAGAAGCAGACCTCGATCGAGCGCTTCGTCAGGAAGCTGCCGACCGAGCGCATGCAACCCGCCGAAGGCCCTGCCACCGTCTGCGGCGTCTTCGTGGAGACCGACGACCGCACGGGCCTGGCGCGCAGCGTCGAACCGATCAGGCTCGGTGGTCGGCTCAAGCCAACCCTGCCGGACCTGGCGCTGGCGGCGGAGTAGGGGCGCTACAGCCGCTCGGCGATGCTGCGGTAGCGGGCGATTTCCTCGCCCAGCAGGGCGGTGCGCTCGGCGTGCAACTCGGCGGTCGCCAGGGCGTTGCCGGCGGCGGCCTTGGCGTCGCCCTGCTCGGCGGCCCCGAGAAGGACATCGAGCGCCGTGAGGTTGGATTGAAAGGCGAAGTCGCCGACCAACTCGGCGGCCCGCTCGGCGTTGCCGCTGGCCAGGTCGTCGGCCAAGCCGGCGGGCAGGATCGGGGTCGGCAGTGCCATTTTGTGCGCTCGCGTGCCTTGTAGAACTTGCAGCCCGGTGGCGGCACCGGGCCCAAGCCTCAGCCTGCCGCCCGTACCCTTAACGGCGGCTTAACGCGCCGGCGAGGCAGGACGTGGCCGAGGCCGTGCCGGGACTTCAATCCCAGGCCGCAGCCTGCTAGAAGCCCCGTTTGACCGCAGCGGTCGGGCCGGCGGCGCACGGTCCCGTGCGGGTCTGCGCAGCGCTGCCGCCGAAACTCTAGATATGGTATACCCCTGAGACCATCCGCCAGGATGTAGGACGTGGACCCCCATGGCAGGCCATTCGCAATTCAAGAACATCATGTATCGCAAGGGCGCGCAGGACAAGAAGCGCGCCAAGGAGTTCGCACGCCTCAGTCGCGAGATCGCCATCGCCGCCAAGTCCGGCCTACCGGAGCCGGACAAGAACCCGCGGCTGCGCGCGGCCATCCAGGCGGCGCGCGCGGCGAACATGCCGAAGGACAATGTCGAGCGCGCCATCGCCAAGGCGACCGGCGGCGACGACGGCGCCGACCTGGCGGAGGTGCGCTACGAAGGCTACGGCCCGGGAGGTGTCGCGATCATCGTCGAGGCGCTGACCGACAACCGCAACCGCACGGCCTCGGAGGTGCGGGCCGCCTTCTCCAAGCACGGCGGCAATCTCGGCGAAACCAACTCGGTCTCCTTCATGTTCAACCAGGTCGGACAGATCCTCTATCCGGCCGACGCTGCGGGCGCGGAGGAAATGTTCGAGGCGGCGGTCGAGGCCGGTGCCGAAGATGTCGTCAGTAGCGAGGATGTCCACGAGATCCTGACTCCGCCGCAGGCTTTCGCCGAGGTGCGCGAGGCGCTGAGCGAGCGCTTCGGCTATCCCCAGGAGGCCGGGCTTGCCTGGAAGCCGATGAGCTCGACGCCGATCGAGGACGAGGATCAGGCGGGCAAGCTGGTCCGTCTGCTCGGCGTCCTCGACGACAACGACGACGTTCAGTCGGTGGCTTCCAACTTCGAGATCGCCGACGAAGTGCTGGAGAAGGTCACCGCTTGATTTGCAGCGCCGTCGCACGGGTGAAGGACCGCAGGGAGAACGACCGCATGCGCGTCATCGGGCTCGATCCCGGACTGCGCCAGACCGGCTGGGGGGTGATCGAGGCCGAGGGCAGCCGCCTGAGCCACGTCGCCAACGGCGTGGTGCGATCGGACGACCGTCTGGACCTCGCCAAGCGGCTGCTGCAGCTCAAGCAGGGCCTCGAGGCGGTCTTCGCCACGCATGCGCCGGATTCCGCCGCGGTGGAGGAGACGCTGGCCAACCAGAACCCGGGCTCGACGCTGAAGCTCGGCATGGCCCGCGGCGTCTCCCTGCTGGTGCCGGCGCTGGCTGGCATCGAGGTGGCGGAGTACCTGCCGATGATCGTCAAGAAGTCGGTCGTCGGCACCGGCCACGCCAAGAAGGACCAGGTGGAGATGATGGTCACGCGCCTGCTGCCCGGCTGCTCCATCGCCGCGCCGGACGCGGCCGACGCCCTGGCGGTGGCCATCTGCCACGCGCACGTCCGGGCCACGGGCGCCGCCTGGAGCCTGGGGCGGGCGGACCCCTTGCGCAGGGTGGCCGAATGATCGGCAAGCTGACGGGGCGCATCGACACGGTCGAGGAGGACCGCTGCCTGATCGACGTGGGCGGCGTTGGCTACCTCGTCTTCGCCTCCGCCCGTACCCTGGGGCAGGTGGCGCCCGGCCAGGCCGCGGCGCTGCTGATCGAGACGCACGTGCGCGAGGACCACATCCACCTCTATGGCTTCGCCGAGCGCGGCGAGCGCGAATGGTTCCGGCTGCTCTCGACGGTGCAAGGCGTCGGCGCGCGGGTCGCGCTGGCCATCCTCTCCGTGCTCTCGCCGGACGAGCTGGCGACTGCGGTGGCGGCGCAGGACAAGGCGGCGGTGGCGCGCGCCAACGGCGTCGGCCCGAAGCTGGCTGGCCGCATCGTCGCCGAGCTGAAGGACAAGGCCGGCGCCCTGGTCTTCCACGGCGGCCGGCCGCTGGCCACGGGTGCGGCCGGCGCGGCCGCGCCGCCGTCCGACGGTCTGGCGCAGACCGCCGAAGACGCCGTCTCGGCGCTCGTCAACCTCGGCTACCGGCGCACCGAGGCCTTCGCTGCGGTGGCGGCGGCGAGCCGCGAGCTCGGGCCCGAGGCCAAGCTGGATGCCCTGATCCGTGCCGGGCTGAAGGAGCTGGCGACATGAGCGACGCTTCGGCCGAGGGCCGCATGGTCAGTCCGCAGTACCGCGGCGAGGAAGACGGCGCGGCCGAGACGTCGCTGCGGCCGCAGGCGCTGGAGGATTTCGTCGGCCAGGCGCAACTCCGCGCCAACCTGCGGGTCTTCATCGAGGCGGCCAAGACCCGTGGCGAGGCGCTCGACCACACGCTCTTCTTCGGGCCGCCCGGTCTCGGCAAGACGACGCTGGCGCAGATCGTGGCGCGCGAGATGGGCGTCGGCTTCCGCGCCACCAGCGGGCCGGTGATCGCGCGCGCTGGCGACCTGGCGGCGATCCTGACCAACCTGCAGCCGCGCGACGTGCTGTTCATCGACGAGATCCACCGGCTGTCTCCGGCGGTCGAGGAGATCCTCTATCCGGCGATGGAGGACTTCGAGCTCGACATCATCATCGGCGAGGGGCCGGCGGCGCGCTCGGTGCGCATCGACCTGCCGCCCTTCACCCTGATCGGTGCCACCACGCGCTCCGGCCTGATCACCCGCCCCTTGCGCGAGCGCTTCGGCATCCCCTTGCGTCTCCAGTTCTACACGCCCGAGGAGCTGGAGCTGATCGTCGGACGCGGCGCGCGCGTGCTCGGCATGGGGCTGACGCCGGAGGGTGCCGGCGAGATCGCCAGCCGCTCGCGCGGCACGCCGCGCGTCGCCGGCCGATTGCTGCGTCGGGTGCGCGACTTCGCCGCCGTCGAGGGGGCGGCGGAGGTGGACGCGCGCATCGCCGACAGCGCCCTGCAGCGCCTGGAGGTGGACGCCAAGGGGCTGGACGCCATGGACCGGCGCTATCTCGGCTGCTTGGCGCACAACTACGGCGGCGGGCCGGTCGGGGCCGAGACCCTGGCCGCCGCGCTCTCGGAGCAGCGCGACGTCATTGAGGAGGTGATCGAGCCCTACCTGCTGCAGCAGGGCCTGCTGCAGCGCACGCCGCGCGGCCGGCTGCTGACCCGCAGCGGCTTCGCCTACCTAGGCCTGGAGGCGCCGCGCGCCCTGGTCGAGCAGCTCGACCTGCTGGCTGGCGGGACCGAGGCGGGCGGGGAGGAGGCATGACCGCCACCGCCGGGACCGAACCCTGCGCCGGGACGCTCGACGGCCGCGAGCACGTCCTGCCGATCCGGGTCTATTACGAGGACACCGACGCGGCCGGCATCGTCTATTACGCCAACTACCTGAAGTTCGCCGAGCGGGGCCGCACGGAACTCCTGCGCTTGCTGGGCATCGACCAGGGAGCGATGCGGGTGCGCGACGGGCTGGCGTTCGCGGTGCGCAGCGCGGCCGTGGACTATGTCGGTCCGGCGCGGCTGGACGACCTGCTGACGGTGCGCTCGCGCCTGGTCGAGCTGCGCGGCGCGACGCTGGCTGCGCGCCAGCGGGTCGAGCGGGACGGTGCGCTTCTGGCCGACCTCCAGGTGCGGGTCGCCTGCCTGCGCCTGATCGATGGCCGGCCGGCGCGAATTCCGCCATACATCCGCCAAATCCTGGCGCCACTGTGTCAACCGGTAATCTAGGAGCATCCCGGGATATGGAGAACGAAGCGGTTCAGGTCGTGGGTGCGGCCGCCGGCGCGCACGACTTGTCGCCGTGGGGTCTGTTCCTCATGGCCGACATCGTCGTGAAGTTCGTCATGCTGATCCTGATCGCCGCCTCGATTTGGACCTGGGCGATCATCTTCGACAAGGTGTTGCGCCTGCGCCGGGTACGTCGGCGCTCGGAGCAGTTCGAGGACGCCTTCTGGTCGGGCGGCTCGCTCGACACACTCTACGACCGCCTGGGCGACAGCGCCAGCGACCCGCAGTCGGCGGTCTTCATGGCGGCGATGCGCGAGTGGCGCCGTTCCAGCGCGCGCGGCTCGCGTTTCGACGGCGAGCACGGCATGGCCGTGCGCGACCGTATCGAACGGGTGATGGACCTGACCATCGGGCGCGAGATGGACCGGCTCGAGCGACAGATGACCTTCCTCGCCTCGGTCGGCTCCTCGGCCCCCTTCATCGGCCTTTTCGGCACGGTCTGGGGCATCATGAACGCCTTCACCTCGATCGCCGCCGAGGCCAGCACCTCCTTGGCCGTCGTCGCGCCCGGCATCGCCGAGGCGCTGTTCGCCACAGCCCTGGGGCTGGTCGCCGCGATCCCGGCGACGATCGGCTTCAACAAGCTGAACAGCGACCTGACCCGCTACGGTCAGCGGCTGGAGTCCTTCGCCGGCGAGTTCTCCGCCATTCTCTCCCGGCAGGTCGAGGAGGCCCGCTAGGCGATGGCCGCGACCCTGCTGAAGCGCGAGCGCTCGGGCGGCGGACGGCGCCGCCGCGGCCGCTGGGCGCCGATGAGCGAGATCAACGTCACGCCCTTCGTCGACGTCATGTTGGTGCTGCTCATCGTCTTCATGGTCACCGCGCCGCTGCTGACGGTCGGCGTGCCGGTCGACCTGCCGCAGACGCGCGCCCAGAACATCTCCGAGCCGGTCGAGCCGCTGGTCGTCACGGTCGACCGCTTGGGCGAGGTCTACATTCAGGAAACGGCGGTGGAGATCGGCGCCCTGGTGCCGCGCCTGGTGGCCATCACCGAGAACCGGCCGGATACGCGCATCTACATCCGCGGCGACCGCGCCCTTCAGTACGGCCGCGTCATGGAGGTGATGAGCACCATCAACGCCGCCGGCTTCAGCCGCGTCGCCCTGATCGCCGAGATGCCGCCGCCGGGCCAGCCGTCGGCGCAGTAGCGAGAACTCGGGGAGCCTTCGATCGTGACCCTGGCGGCCTCGACCGCACCGAACGGCAGCAGCATGGGGATCGGCCTGGTCGCTTCGCTGGCGCTGCACCTCGTGGTGGCGGCGCTGGCGCTGGTCGGTCTGCCGCGCCTGTCCGAGCGGCCGCCGATCGCCCCAGTCGTCTCGGTCGACCTGGTGACCCTCGACCAGATCGCGGAGATCGCGCAGCAGTCGCAGCCCGAGGCCGCCGGACAACCGGATGCGCCGCAGGCCGAGGAGCCGGCGCAACCGGCGGCCGAAGCGGCCGAGCGGGCCGAGCCGCCACCGGCTGAGACGGCCGAGCCGCCGCCGCCGACCGCCACTGCCGAACCGCCGCCCTCCGCCGCGGCGGTGCCCGCACCGACCGCACCGCCACCGCCCGTCCCGCAGGCCGAGAGCGTGGCGCCGGCGCCGGCGGACAGCGCCCGGGCAGAGGCCATTAGCGCCGAGCCGCCGCCACCCGCGCCAGCCCCGGCGCCCGAACCGGAGGCCGAGACCGCGGTCGCGCCCGAGCCGGAGACCCCGACGCCGGAGCCCGCCCAGGCCGCCGAGGCGCCGGAACCGGAGCCGGCGACGGCGGCCGAGCCCGAGGCCCAGGTCGCCCAGGCACAGCCCGCCGAACCGGCGCCGCAGGACGGCGAGCAAGCCTGGATGTCGGGCATCACGCCGCCGACGCCGCAGCGACGCCCGCAGGTCGCCGAGCGGCCGCAACCCGAACCGGAGCCCGAAGAGCCGCCGCAAGACCGTCTGCAGTCGGTGCTGCGCAACGTGCTGCGGAACCGCGAGGAGCCGCAGCCGCGGCAGACCCAGCAGGCGGCGCGACAGCCGACGGCGCAGCCGAGCCGCGGGCAGGGCGCCAACCTGCCCTCGCAGGCGACGGTCAATGCGCTGGGCGAGGTCATCCGGCAGAAGATGGCCTACTGCTGGCGCTTCGACCCCGGCGCGCGCAACGCCGAGGAGCTGATCGTGACCATGCGCATCGAACTCACGCGCGAGGGCTACCTGATCGGTCAGCCGCAGTTCGAGGACGGCGGGCGCATGGCCACCGACCCCGCTTACCGCGCCGCGGCGGAGAACGCCCGCCGGGCGGTGTTCGACTGCGAACCCTATACAGAGCTGCCGCAAGCGCAGTACGACATCTGGCGATCGATCCGCCTGCGCTTCGACCCGCGTCAAATGCTGGGAGGATGAGACCCGTGCGAGTGTCCGCTTTGCGTCGTTCCGCCGCCTTCGCCGCGGCCGCGACCGTACTCCTGGTCGCGGCGGTCGCGACCCCCGCCCGCGCGCAGCTCACGGTCGATATCGTACAAGGCTTCGCCGAGCCGCTGCCGATCGCCGTCACCGACTTCCATTCGCAGGACCCGGAGCAGGCGCGCGTCGGCGCCGACATCGCCGGCGTCATCTCCGACAACCTGGCGCGCTCAGGACTGTTCCGGCCGATCGACCAGCGCGCCTTCATCCAGGATGCGGCGAGCGTGCAGGGCGGGCCGCGCTTCGGCGATTGGCGCCTGATCAACGCCAAGGCTTTGGTCAGCGGCAGCGTCGAGACCAACCCCGACGGCCGGCTGCGCGTCTCCTTCCGCTTGTGGGACGTGCTGGCCGAGCAGCAGATGACGGGGCTCGCCTACGTCACCACGCCGGAGAACTGGCGGCGCATCGGCCATATCGTCTCGGATGCCATCTACAAGCGACTGACCGGCGAGGACGGCTACTTCGACACCCGCATCGTCTACGTCGCCGAAAGCGGCCCGCAGGACCGCCGGGTCAAGCGACTGGCGATCATGGACCAGGACGGCGCCAACCATAAGTTCCTGACCGACGGCGGTAACCTGGTGCTGACGCCCCGCTTCTCGCCGACGACCCAGGAAATCACCTACTTGTCCTACGAGAACAACAGGCCGCGGGTGTATCTGCTCGATCTGCAGACAGGCCGGCGCGAAGTGCTGGGCGATTTTCCCGGCATGACATTTGCGCCGCGCTTTTCCCCGGACGGCAACAAGGTGATCATGTCGATGGCCGATGCCGGCAACAGCGACATCTACGTCATGGACCTGCGCACCCGCCGAGTGCAGCAGTTGACCGGCAGTCCGGCGATCGACACCTCGCCGTCCTTTTCGCCGGACGGCTCGCAGGTCGTCTTCAACTCGGACCGCGGCGGCGCACAGCAGCTCTACCTGATGGACGCCGACGGCGGCAACGCGCGGCGGATTTCCTACGGGCAGGGCCGCTATGCCACGCCGGTCTGGTCGCCGCGCGGCGACCTGATCGCCTTCACGCGGATGCACCAGGGCCAGTTCTACATCGGTGTGATGAAGCCGGACGGCAGCGGCGAACGCATGCTCGCCAGCGGCTTCCTGGTCGAAAGCCCGACCTGGGCGCCGAACGGACGCGTGCTGTCCTTCTATCGGACCGAGCGCGCAACCTCCCAGGGCCAGCAGCGCAGCCGGCTCTACACCATCGATCTGACCGGGTTCAACGAACGCGAGGTGATCACACCGCTGGATGCCTCGGACCCGGCATGGTCGCCCTTGATTCCGTGAAACCGGCCTCGATATATTGCGGCGCAACGAGGCGGAGACGCGGCATCGAGCCGGCAGGGGGGAGCAGGCAGAGGTGGGCCACGGCCATCCTCGCGTGCCCCAGGGCAGCCGACGGCGACCGGCATACCGCAGCCGCTCGGTATCGGATCGTCCGGACCGGGCACATCACAAGGGGATCCTCTTCCAATGAAGCTGAAGTTTGTTGTCATCGCGGCGGCCGTGCTCGGCCTGGCTGCCTGCGAGAGCGCGCCTGAGGAGCCGGCAGCGACCAGCGCTACATCGACGACCACGACTCAGGCCGCCCCGACCGCCCAGGTCGTGCCGGGCTCGCGCGAGGATCTGGTCCAGCAGGTTGGCGACCGCGTCTTCTTCGCCTTCGACTCCTCGGAGCTTTCCTCCGACGCGCGCAACACCATCGACCGGCTGGCCGCCTGGATGCAGCGCAACCCGGGCGTTTCGCTGACGATCGAGGGTCACGCCGACGAGCGCGGCACCCGAGAGTACAACCTCGCGCTCGGCGAGCGGCGCGCCAACTCGGTGCGCCAGTACCTGGTCGCCCTGGGCATCGCCCCGACGCGCCTGGGCACCATCAGCTACGGCAAGGAGCGGCCGGCCGTCCTCGGCTCTAACGAGGCCGCCTGGGCGCAGAACCGTCGCGCCGTCTTCGTCCCGAGCTGATCGCCTGCGCCGAGGGGCGGCGGCGCGCGGGTCTCCGCCGCCTGGCCGAGACCTCATAGGCCGAGATCGAACGGCCTGCGCCCGTTGCCGTTTCGGCGACGGGCGCTCGGCGTTCGAGGATTCGTGCCGCCGCGCAGGCACCGGTGCCGCAATTTGGACAAACTGCCGCGGGAAGCATGCGAAGGTGGCGGGCGCGAGACGGATGCCCGGACCGATTCCCAAGTCCGGCGATCCCCTCTAGTCTGCCCAACCGCCTGCGCGATTCGAGATCCCGGAGCCTGCTTCGCCATGTCACCCCTCGGTTCCAGCAATCGCTTTGAGCGCGCGGCGGCCCCGCTCGCGGTGCCGCTTCTCGCCCTCGGCCTCGTCTTCTCGACTGGTTCTGCCGCTTCGGCGAGCGAGTCGGAGCTTGTGCGAATCGGGGCCGAGCGGCTCGCCGGGAAGATGGAGCGTGTGCGGGCCCAACTGGCCCAGACCGATTTGAACAGCGCCCAAGCGGCCCAGTTCGACCGGCGCATCTCGGGTCTGGAGGCCGAGCTGAGGCAGTTGACCGGTCGTCTCGAGGATCTCGAATTCCGCATCCGTCAGCAGCACCAGCGCCTGGAGCGCTTCGAATCCGAGACCAAGGCTCGTCTGCTGCGCCTGGAGCAGGGCCAGCCCAGCGCTCCGGCCGCTGGTTTCGACGGCGGCGCTCAGCCGGGGCCGGCGACCACATACACGCCGCCAGCCGGCAGCGGCGAGACGGTCGTCGGACAGGCGCCGCAGCCCCAGGCCGCGCCCGCCGCGCCGCAGACCGGCACGGGCCAGCCCGGGCCGCTGCAGCCGCGCACGCTGGGCACCGTCACTGACGACGATCTGGCGGCTGTCCGCACGCCCTCCGATCAGGGTCAAGGCCCCGCAACCGTGCAGCCGCCGGTCAGCGCGCAGGAACGCCAGGGCGCCGGGCAGGCCCAACAGCAAGCTGCCGTGCAGCTTCCGCAGAACGACGCCCAGGCGGCCTACGATCAGGCCTTCGACCAGCTTCGGCAGATGAACTATCTCTTGGCCGAAGCCGCCTTCAGCGAATTCCTCCAGCTCTATCCGGACAATCCGCTGGCCGGCAATGCCAAGTACTGGCTCGGCGAGACCCATTATGTCCGGGGCGACTACGAGACCGCCGCTGTGATTTTCGCCGAGGGCTATCAGGACTTCCCCGAAAGCGGCAAGGCACCCGACAATCTGCTGAAGCTCGGCATGTCCCTGGCCAACCTCGGGGCCAATCGAGATGCCTGCGCGACCTTCGGCGAACTGCAGCGCCGCTATCCCGATGCCGCGCCCACCGTCCTCCAGCGCGCCCAGCGCGAGTCCAGCCGTCTCGGCTGCTGAGGCGGAACCGCTCGGCGCGGGCGACTTCGCTCGGCTGATCGCCGCCTGTGGCCCATTCGAGCCCCGGCCAAGCGTCGCCGTCGCCGTCTCCGGCGGCCCTGACAGCTTGGCCCTGACGCTCCTACTCCAGGACTGGCTGGCGCAGGGCGGCGGGCGGCTGACGGCCCTCGTCGTCGACCATCGGCTTCGCCCCGAGTCCGAGCGTGAGGCCGAGGGCGTGGCGGCGCTGCTGCGTGCCCGCGGGCTCGCGGTGCGCCTTATGCGCCGGCCGTACGAACCTTTGCGCGGCGGCTGGCAGGCCGCCGCGCGCGCCGCCCGCTATGCGCTGTTGACGGCGGCCTGCCGGGAGGCCGGCATCCTGCACCTGGCGCTGGCCCACCACCGCGACGACCAGGCCGAGACGGTGCTGCTGCGCCAGGCCGCCGGCAGCGGGCCGGACGGCCTCGCCGGTATGGCTGCGGTCTCCGAACGGCCGGAGGTGCGGCTGATCCGCCCCTTGCTGCCGGTGCCGAAAGCGCGCTTGGTAGCGACCTGCCACGCCGCCGGACTGCCCTTCGTCGAGGACCCCAGCAATCGAGACCCGCGCTTTTCCCGCAGCCGTCTGCGCCGGGATCCGCGACTCGCCGATGCGCGGTGGGTCCGGGCTTTGACCGGACAAGCGCTCGTGCACGGGCTGGCGCGCGCCACCCGCGAGCGCGCCGCGGCGGATCTGCTGGTCGAAGGCGTCGCGCTGCATCCGGCCGGCTTCGCCCGGCTGAGCGCTTCCGTCGTCGGTGCCGAGGACGCGCTGGCGTTGCGGGCGTTGGCCAACCTGCTGGCCTGCGTTTCCGGGGCGCAGTGGCCGGCGCGCACGGCGCGGCTGCAGGCTGGCCTGACGCGGCTGCGCGCCGGCGCGCCGCAGCCCTTCACCTTGGGCGGCTGCCGCCTGATGCCGGAGGCCGACGGCTGGCTGCTGGTGCGCGAGCCTGCGGCACGCGCGCGCGCAACCCTGCACCCGGGCGAGAGCCTGGTGTGGGACGGCCGGTTCTTCGCGCACCTGCCGGCGGATGCGCCGCGCTCCCTTTCGGTGAACGCGCTGGGGACGCGCGGCTGGCAGGCGCTGGTGCGCCAGGTCCCCGCCCTGCGCGCTGCCGGCCTGCCGGCGCCGGCCCGCGTCGTTCTGCCCCTGTTCAGCGATCTTGAAGGCCCCGTCGCGGTGCCCCACCTCGGCTTTCTGCGCCGCGACTGGCAGGCTGTCCCGCTGGCCTGCGCCTTCCGTCCGCGGCGTCCGTTGGCCCCGGCCGAGTTCGCGCTGTCCTTTACAGTTGCTTAGTGCGCGGGGCACATTATGTACCTTGGACGGGTATGCGCCCCGCCGCACGGCGCTGCCCTGTCGACGAAGGGAAAAGCGCCCGTGAACTTCAGCCGCAACGCCGCCCTCTGGATCATCATCATCCTGCTGCTGTTCGCCCTGTTCAGCCTGTTCCAGGGCTCGCCGGGCCCGAACGGCAGCCAGCAGGTCGCCTACTCGACCTTCATGGATCGCGTGGACGGCGGGCAGGTGAACGAAGTGACCATCCAGGGCCGCGAGATTTCCGGCATCTACCAGGACGGCACCAAGTTCTCGACCTATGCGCCCGAGGATGCCGAGCTGGTGCCGACGCTGCGCCAGAATGGCGTGCGGATCAACGCGCAGCCGCAGGAGACCGCTTCGCCGCTGCTGCAGATCCTGATCTCCTGGTTCCCCATGCTGCTGCTGATCGCGGTATGGATCTTCTTCATGCGGCAGATGCAGGGCGGCGGCGGCAAGGCAATGGGCTTCGGCAAGTCCAAGGCCAAGCTGCTGACCGAAAAGCAGGGCCGCGTGACCTTCGACGACGTCGCTGGTATCGACGAGGCCAAGGGCGAGCTCGAGGAGGTCGTCGAGTTCCTGCGCGACCCCCAGAAGTTCCAGCGCCTGGGCGGCAAGATCCCCAAGGGCATGCTGCTGGTCGGCCCGCCGGGCACCGGTAAGACGCTGCTGGCGCGTGCCATCGCCGGCGAAGCCAACGTGCCCTTCTTCACCATCTCCGGCTCGGACTTCGTGGAGATGTTCGTCGGCGTCGGCGCCAGCCGCGTGCGCGACATGTTCGAGCAGGGCAAGAAGAACGCCCCCTGCATCATCTTCATCGACGAGATCGACGCGGTCGGCCGTCACCGCGGTGCCGGCCTTGGCGGCGGCAACGACGAGCGTGAGCAGACGCTCAACCAGCTCCTGGTCGAGATGGACGGTTTCGAGGCGAACGAGGGCGTCATCCTGGTCGCCGCCACCAACCGCCCGGACGTGCTGGACCCGGCCCTGCTGCGCCCGGGCCGCTTCGACCGCCAGGTGGTCGTGCCCAACCCCGACGTGCTCGGCCGCGAGCGCATCCTGCGGGTGCACATGCGCAAGGTGCCGCTGGCGCCGGACGTCGACCCGAAAGTCGTTGCCCGCGGCACGCCCGGTTTCTCCGGCGCCGACCTCGCCAACCTGGTGAACGAGGCGGCCCTGCTCGCCGCGCGCGCCGGCAAGCGCGTGGTCACCCAGAACGACTTCGAGAACGCCAAGGACAAGGTCCTGATGGGCGCCGAACGGCGCTCGATGGTGATGACCGAGGAGGAGAAGGAGCTCACCGCCTACCACGAGGCCGGGCACGCGCTGGTGGGCCTCTTCGTGCCGGGCAACGACCCCCTACACAAGGTCACCATCATTCCGCGCGGCCGGGCGTTGGGCGTCACCATGAACCTGCCAGAGCGCGACCGTTACGGCTACAAGCTCTCGGAGATCACCGCCAAGCTGGCGATGATGTTCGGCGGTCGTGTCGCCGAGGAGCTGATCTACGGCAAGGAGAACGTGACCACCGGCGCCGGCAACGACATCCAGCAGGCGACCAACCTGGCGCGCCGGATGGTGACCGAGTGGGGCATGTCCGAGAAGCTGGGGCCGCTGCGCTACAACGAGAACCAGGACGAGGTCTTCCTCGGCCACTCGGTGGCGCGTACGCAGAACATTTCCGAGGCGACGGCGCAAATGATCGACGAGGAGGTGCGTCGCATCGTCGACGAGGCCGAGCACAAGGCCAAGGACATCCTGAGCGAGCACATGGACGACCTGCACAAGCTGGCCAAGGGCCTGCTGGAGTACGAGACTCTCTCCGCCGAGGAGGTGCAGCGGGTACTGCGCGGCGAAGCCGTCGACCGTAGCGAGCCGAGCGACAAGCCGCAGCAGCCGAGCGGCGGCCGGCGTGCTTCGGTCCCCTCCAGTGGCCGTCCCAAGGACGCCGGCGGCATGGGGCCGGAGCCCGAGCCCGCCGAGTAGCCCCGCCGCGGCACCCGGAGCCGAACCGGAGAAACGTCCCCGCAGCGAGTTCGGGGGCGTTTCGCCGTTGGGGCCTTGCCGATGCGGGTGAAGGCGTGGCTGCCAGAGACCAGCTTGCTCAGTGCGGGGCGGGCACCGCGGCGCGGGCCAGGGCTGCGGCATCGCAGCCGGCAGGCAGGGCGCCGAAATGGCCCGACCAGCCGCCGTCCAGCCGAGTGGCGACGAAGCCCTCGGAGACCTGCGGCGCGGCGTGGCGCAGCAGCAGGCCGGCAGAAATCGCCAGCGCCGTCCGCTCGACCAGGCGCCGCGCCTGTCCCTCGTGCTTCTCCGCCTGCAGCAGGTCGGGCTCGAGGCTCGCGACGAAGGCGTCGTAGCGCCGGTCGGCGCCGGCCGCCAGGCGCAGCTCGTCCAGCAGTGCCGGCACGCAGTCCGGCTCGCGGCGGATCGAGCGCAGCACGTCGAGGCAGATGACGTTGCCCGTGCCTTCCCAGATGCCGTTGAGCGGCGCCTCGCGGTACAGCCTGGCCATCGGGCCGTCCTCGATGAAGCCGTTGCCGCCCAGGCACTCCAGGGCCTCCACCGCCACCGCCGGGGCGCGCTTGCAAACCCAGTATTTGGCGATCGGCGCACCGATCCGCCCGAGCAGGCGCTCGCCCTCGCTGTCGATCTGACGGTCGAGCGCGGCGACGAAGCGGAAGGCGAGCCAGGCCGCGGCCTCCGCCTCCAACGCCAAGTCGGCGATCACCGCCGTCATGATCGGCTGGTCGATCAGCGCCTTCTGGAAGGCGCGGCGGTGCGCTGCGTGGTGCGCCGCGAGCGCAAGCACTTGCCGCATCAGGCCGGCCGAGCCGACGCCGAAGTCCAGGCGCGTGTAGTGGTTCACCGAAATGCCGGTGCGGATGCCGTGCCCGAGCTCGCCGAGCGGGCGGGCCAACGCGCCGCGGAATTCGACCTCCGAGGAGGCGTTCGAGCGGTTGCCGCACTTGTCCTTCAGGCGCTGGATCTGGATGCGGTTGCGGCTGCCGTCCGGCAGCCATCCGGGCGCCAGGAAGCACGATACGCCCTCGGACGTCTGCGCCAGGGTCACGAAGACGTCGGCGTGCGGCACCGAAAAGAACCACTTGTGCCCGACCAGCGACCAGGTGCCGTCGCCGTTGTCTTCCGCCACGGTTTGGGTCTGGCGCAGGTCGGAACCGCCCTGCTTTTCGGTCATCGCCACCGCGCAGATCGCGCCGGTCTTCTGCGTGGCCGGCAGCGGCCGGTGGTCGTAACGGTCGGACAGGATGCGCGCCGCCCACTCGGCGCCGACCTCCGGATGCGCCTGCAGGACCGGGACGACCGAATAGGCCATGCCGAGCGGACAGCAGATGCCGTTTTCGCCGCGGTTCCAGAGGTAGGACAGGGCGGCGCGCGCCACCTGCGCGCCCGGCCGTGTCTCGGTCCAGGCCAGGGCGTGGGTCTGCTGCCCTATGGCCAGGCTCATCAGACGGTGCCAGGCCGGGTGGAATTCGACCTCGTCGATGCGCCGGCCGTAGCGGTCATGGGTGTGTAGCTCCGGCAGGTGGCGGTTGGCCTGGCGCGCCAGCCGCTGCACCTCGGCCGAGGCGACCGTCCGTCCGGCTTCGCTCAGGCGCTCCTCGGCCCATTCGGCCCCGAAGGCCGCGACGATGCGGCGCAAGACCGGGTCGCTGCCATAGGCGTCGTAGTCGCCGAGATCCGGCGGCTGGTTCATCACTTCATGGGTGGCGTAGCCATAGTCGTCCAAGGGCGTCATCGACAGGTCTCCTCCCGGGTCTCGTTCGGATTGGCCACCGCATGGGCGGCGAAGTCGGCGAGCGCGGCGGCGATGGCTTCGGCGCGGCCCGGCGCGATCGGGGCGTCCGGCGAAAGCGGGCCGACCAGCGCCTCCATGAAGCCGCCGACGATGGCGGCCGCGGCCGCCTCCACGTCCAGGGGACGGAAGCTGCCGTCGGCGATGCCGCGGCACAGAATGCCTTCGAAGACCAGCCCGATCCGCCGGCGGTAGTGCAGGCGCACGGCATCGACCTCGGCATCCGCCGGCTCGGCGATCATCGACCAGGCGAGCTGCCGGTTGCGGAACGCGCGCCCGGCGAAGGTGCGCACCGCGTCCGCCAGAACCTGGGGCGTCGGCGCGCCGTCCTCGGCAATCGCCTCGATCACCGCCAATTCGCGCTCGGAGACCAGCGCGACCACGTCGGCCATCAGCGCCGACTTCGAGGGGTAGTAGCTGTAGACCGCACCGGTCGAGATGCCGGCGGCGCGGGCCAGCGCCGCCATCGAAGCCTCGCGGAAGCCGACTTCGGAGACCAGGCGGCGGGCGACGGCGCGGATACGCAGGCGCTTCTCGTCGCGGCGCGAACGCGGCGCCTTCGCCGCCGCGACAAGGTCGGGCCCAGCGCGTGGCGGACGCTGGGGAGGACACTGATCGATCGTCATTGTGGCAGCGTATATGAACTTGAATTCGAATTCAATTTTCTCGCTCGCTGCCTCCCCGTGGACGGCGTCGGGCGATTTTCCGCCGCGAGGGGCAGGGCTTCGGCACGGCAAGCGCGGAGAGAGCGGCCGGCTTGCCCCGCGTGGTGCGGCGCGCGCGGGCCAGGGCACGAGGCCGGGCGACCCCGGTGCGGCTCTGGACGCGGCAGAGCAACTTCGCTACGCCACGGCCAAGTCCATTCCCGCAACGAGGCCAGGCTTCTCGAATGACCGCCGACCGCTACCTCTTGCCGCGCGCACTCGGGCGCCGTCCCGTGCCCGGCGGACTGCCGGTCGCCGGGCGCCTTTGGGCGGCGGCGGCGGATCGCCTGTCGCGCAGCGGCCCGGCGCTGCCGGTCGACCCAAGTGCACTGCCGGAGGAACTGGCCGGGCGGGCCGCACTCCTAGGGGCGCCCCGTCCACCCTTCGCCGGAGTGCCGATGGACCGACCTTGCGTCATGGGCGTTCTCAACGTCACGCCGGACAGCTTCTCCGACGGCGGCGACCGTCTGGACGCCGCCCGTGCCATCGACGACGGCTTGGCGATGGCCGAAGCCGGCGCCGCCTTCCTCGATGTCGGCGGCGAATCGACCCGGCCGGGCGCCGCGCCGGTGACGCTGGCCGAGGAGCTGCGCCGGGTGCTGCCCGTGGTCGAGGCCCTGGCGAAGGCGGGCTGCCGGGTCTCCATCGATACGCGGCACGCGGAGGTGATGCGTCTGGCGGTGGCGGCGGGGGCCTGCCTGGTCAACGACGTCACGGCGCTGACCGGCGATCCGGAGAGCTTGGCCACGGTCGCCGAGCTGCAGGTGCCCGTCGTGCTGATGCACATGCAGGGCGAGCCGCAGACCATGCAGCGCAACCCCACCTACGAGGACGTCGCCCTCGACGTCTTCGACTTTCTGGAGGGGCGCATCGCCGCCTGCCTGGACGCCGGGCTGAGCCGAAGCGCCGTCGCCGTCGATCCCGGCATCGGCTTCGGCAAGACCCTGGAACACAACCTGCTGCTGCTCGACCGCCTGGCGCTGTTCCACGGGCTCGGCTGCCCGCTGCTGCTCGGCGTCTCGCGCAAGTCCTTCATCGGCCGCATCGACACCTCGCCAGCGGCCAAGGCGGCGAAGAACCGCCTGCCCGGCAGCCTTGCGGCCGCGCTCGCCGGCGTCCATCGCGGCGCCCAGATCCTGCGCGTGCACGACGTACCCGAAACGCTGCAGGCGCTCGCCGTGTTCGAGGCGGTGGCCGAGGCGGAGGCCGACGCAATCGGCTAAGGGATTTGCCTGCATACGGCCTCGCTTTGCTATAAGGCTGGAAACCGACCGCAGAACCGCTCGCGATTCGCCCGTTTCTGGACGTTCAGTGATGACCCGCAAGCTCTTCGGCACCGACGGCGTGCGCGGCACCGCCAACCGGGAGCCGATCACCGCACAGACCGCGCTCAAGCTCGCCATGGCGGCCGGCGCGCACTTCACCCGCGGCGCCCATCGCCACACGGTGGTGATCGGCAAGGATACCCGCCTGTCCGGCTACATGCTGGAGCCGGCACTGACCGCCGGATTCATCTCGGTCGGTATGGACGTGGTGCTGCTCGGCCCGATGCCGACGCCGGCCGTCGGCATGCTGACCCGCTCGCTGCGCGCCGATCTGGGGGTGATGATCTCCGCCTCGCACAATCCCTTCCAGGACAACGGCATCAAGCTGTTCGGACCGGACGGCTTCAAGCTGTCGGACGGGGTGGAGGGCGAGATCGAAAGCCGCATCGACGCGCAGGGCAACGGCGCCCTGGGCGGCGACCTCGCCGAGCCGCACCTGCTGGGTCGCGCTCGCCGGCTCGACGACGCGCTCGGCCGCTACATCGAGTTCGTCAAGGCCTCCTTCCCGCGCGAGCTCAGGCTCGACGGCCTGAAGATCGTCGTCGACTGCGCGCATGGTGCCGCCTATCGCGTCGCGCCCACCGTGCTCTACGAGCTGGGGGCCGAGGTGGTCGCGCTGGGCGACGAGCCGAACGGCATGAACATCAACGACGGCGTCGGCGCCATGGCGCCCCAGCGCATGTGCGAGGCGGTCGGTGCGCACGGCGCGGCGCTCGGCATCGCCCTCGACGGCGACGCCGACCGCGCGATCCTGGCCGACGAGACCGGACGGATCATCGACGGCGACCAGGTGATGGGGCTGATCGCCCGCTCCTGGCTGCAGGCCGGCCGTCTGAGCGGCGGCGGGCTGGTGACCACCGTGATGTCGAACATGGGCCTGGAGCGCTTCGTGAACGACCTGGGCGTCGGCCTGGTGCGCACGCCGGTGGGCGACCGCTACGTCGTCGAGCGCATGCGCGCCGGCGGCTACAACGTCGGCGGCGAGCAGTCGGGCCACATCGTGCTGTCCGACTTCACCACCACGGGCGACGGGCTGATCGCGGCCCTGCAGGTGCTCGCGGTGCTGGTCGCCTCCGGCCAGCCGGCCAGCGCGGCGACCCGGTGCTTCGAGCCGCTGCCCCAGCGCCTGCGCAACGTGCGCTTCCAGGGCGGCCAGCCGCTGGAGGTCGCCGCCGTCAAGCGGACCATCGCCGAGGTCGAGGCGAAGCTGAACGGCCGCGGCCGGCTGCTGATCCGCAAATCGGGCACCGAGCCGGTGATCCGTGTCATGGCCGAGGCCGAGGACGAAGCCCTGGTCAGCGAGGCGGTCGACACGGTCGCCGCCAGCATCGTCGCCGCGACCGGCTGAACCGGCGCGAAGCAGGGGAGGGATCTTGAGTATACAGCAGGGGCGTGTCCTTATTGTCGCCGGCTCCGATTCCGGCGGCGGCGCCGGCATTCAAGCGGACCTGAAGAGCTGCATGGCCCTGGGCGCCTACGCCACCACGGCGATCACCGCGCTGACCGCCCAGAATACGCTCGAAGTGCGCGGCGTCTTCCCGGTCGAGCCAGGCTTCATCCGCCAGCAGATGGAGGCCGTGCTCGACGACATAGGCACCGATGCGGTGAAGACCGGCATGCTGCACTCCTCGGCCGTCATCGATACGGTTGCCGACGTGCTGGAGGCGCGCTGCCGAAACGTGCCCGTCGTCGTCGATCCGGTCATGGTCTCCGCCAGCGGCCACGACCTGCTGGAGCCGGCGGCGGTGCAGACCCTGACGCGGCGCCTGCCGCTGCTGGCCACCTTGATGACGCCGAACGTGCCGGAGGCGGCGAAGCTGACCGGCCTGGAGATCCACGACCTCGACGGCATGCTGCAGGCCGCGCGGATGCTGCGGTCTATGGGGCCCGAGGCGGTGCTGCTGAAGGGCGGCCACCTGGAGGGTGAGACGCTGCGCGACGTGCTGGTCACAGAGGGCGGCGAAAAGATCTTCGAGGGGCCGCGGGTGGAGACCCGCAGCACCCACGGCACCGGCTGCACCCTGGCCTCGGCGATCGCCGCGGGGCTGGCCTACGGGCTGGGTTTGGAGGACTCCGTCGGCCGTGCCCGTGCCTATCTCTACACAGCCCTGCGGACGGCGCCGGGGCTAGGACAGGGCCACGGGCCGGTGAATCATGGCCACACGGTCCGATCCTTCGGGGTCTAGCTAGACCAGCGGGATCTCCAGCGCCGGCTGCTCCGTCAGCAGGCCGGCCAGTGTGCTCAGACCCCGCTCCAGCCCCGCGCGGTCCGGCGCGGCCGCCAGGCAGATGCGCACCGCCGGCGGGCCGGGCACCCGGCCGACCGAGAAGACCTCGCCGGCGGCGACGGCCACCCCCCGCCGCCGCGCGGCGGAGACGAAGGCCTCCGTGCGCCAGTCCGGCGGCAACTGCAGCCAGACGTGGAACGAATTCGGGTGCGTCGTTACGGTGGCCCCCGAGTTCGTGCGGCGGAGGATGCGCGCGACCAGCTCCTGGCGCGCGGCCGCTTCGGCGCGCTGGCCTGCCGCCAGCCGGTCGGCGGTGCCGCTCTCGATCAGCCGCCGGGCGGTCTCCTGCATCAGCGGGTTGGGCATGATCGTGGTCGCCCGCGCCGCCGCGGTGATGCGCTCGATCCACTGCTCCGGTGCCGCCAGCCAGCCGACGCGCAGCGCCGGGGCGATCGACTTCGACAGCGAGGTGAAGACCATCGCCTGGTCGGGCAGCCGGGCAGCCAGCGGCAGCGGCGCCGGATCGAGCAGGAAGCTGTAGATGTCGTCCTCGATCACCGTCACGCCCTGCCGCCTGCAGACCTCGGCGATCTCGTCGCGCCGGTTTTGCGGCATCACGCTGGTGGTCGGGTTCTGGAAGGTCGGCACGGCGTAGAGCGCGCGCGCGCCGCTTGCCCGCACCGCCGCGTCGAGCGCCGCCGGCTCCAAGCCGTGCCGGTCGGTGGCGACGCCGATCAGGCGCAGGCCCAGCGTCCGGGCGACCGCCTTGATCCCGTAAAAGGTCGACTCCTCGACCAGCAGGGCGTCGCCCGGCTCGGTCACGGCCGCGCAGGCCAGGAACATGGCGTGCTGGGCGCCGAGCGTGGGGACGACGCCCTCCGGCGCAACCTCGAGACCCGTGCGCGCCAGCCAGTCCGCGCCCATGCGGCGGTGCGCCGGCAGGCCGAGCGTTCCGGTATAGCCGAAGAGGTGGCGCGCCTGCGGGTCTTGCGCGACGGCGGCCAGCGTGTCCGGCACGGCCTCGGGCTCGCAGGGCGAGGCCGGCAGGTTCATCGAGAGATCCAGGAGGCCCTCGGCCCTGCCGCCTTTGTCGCCGGGATAGGCGCTCGGCGGCGCATCGGGCACCTGCGCGCGCACGAAGGTGCCGCGCCCGACCTCGCCGATCACCAGACCGCGCCGCTCGGCCTCCGCATAGGCCCGCGTCACCGTGCCGACGGTGACGCCCAGGCGAAACGCGAGGTCGCGGTGGGTCGGCAGCTTGCTGCCGGCCGGCAGCCGGCCGGCCTGCATGTCGCCGGCCAGCGCCTCGGCGATGGCGAGGTAGCGCGGCACGTCCGAGCGCAAGGTAGGCATCCAACTTGTCATGGGCACAATAAAGACATTGAAGCGGATTGTGTGCAAGCGCAATCTCGCTGTTGCGACGATTGTCTTGATGGCCGCTTTGGCCAGAGGAGAGAGCGATGAGTACCCTGAGTGCCCTGCTGCGCGGACGGGCGCACAGCCTCGGCGGCGGTCGAATGCATGGTGGGCGGCGATTCGGGCTCTTGCGGCGCGCCTTGGAGCGCCTCATGCTGTGGCAGTCGCGCGCCGCCGAGCGCACAGCTCTGGCCGAATTGGACGAGCGACTGCTGCGCGACATGGGCCTGTCGCGGCGTGACGTCGAGCGGGAAAGCCGCAAGCCTTTTTGGCTGCCGTAATGGTGACAATTTTCCGATCGAAGTGGACGATGTAGGGCAATGCAGCTCCCGATCTACCAGCTCGACGCCTTCACCGACCGGATCTTCGGCGGCAACCCGGCCGCCGTCGTGCCGCTCGAGTCCTGGTTGCCGGACGCGACGCTGCAGGCGATCGCCCTGGAGAACAATCTCTCGGAGACGGCCTTCTACGTGGCGCGCTCGGCCGAGACGAACGCCTACGATTTGCGCTGGTTCACCCCGGCCGTCGAGGTCGATCTTTGCGGCCACGCCACCCTGGCCACCGGCGCGCTGCTGCTCGAGCGGCTGACCCCAGAGGCCGAGGCGGTGCGCTTCCATACGCGCAGCGGCTGGCTGGAGGTGCGCCGGGCGGGCGACGGCGGCGGCTTGGCCATGGACCTCCCGGCGAGTCCGCCGCAGCCCTTCGACGACGGCGGCGTCTGCACCGCGGCCCTCGGCGTCGCGCCGCTCGAGGTGCTGCGGGCCGACAAGAACCTGGCCGTCCTGGCCGACGCCGCGACCGTCCGCGCGGTGGCGCCCGACTTGGCGAAGATCGCCCTCCTCGAGCGCGGCGGGCTGATCGTCACGGCGCCCGGGCCGGATGTCGGCGGCCCGGAGGGCGAAGTGCCCTGCGACTACGTATCGCGCTATTTCTCTCCCAAGGCCGGTATCCCCGAAGACCCGGTGACCGGCTCGGCCCACGCGATCCTGCAGCCCTATTGGGCGGCGAAGCTCGGCCGCGACGAGCTGGTCGCCCGCCAGGTCTCACCGCGGCTCGGCAAGCTGGCGTGCCGGCTGCGGGGCGACCGCGTCGAGCTGCGCGGCTCGGCCGCCTTCTATCTGGAGGGAAGCATTGACGTCCCCGCTTGAGATCGAGTCGGCGCGCTGGCCCGAGGATGCCGAGACGGTGCGCCGGCTTTTCGTGCGCTATGCCGAGTGGCTGGCGGTCGACCTCTGCTTCGAGGACTTCGAGGGCGAGCTCGCGGCCTTACCGGGCGCCTACGCCGCGCCGCGCGGAGGCCTCTGGCTGCTGTGCGATGGCGCCAGTCGGGCGCTTGGCTGCGTCGGGCTGCGACCGCTCGGCCTCGCGGGCACCTGCGAGCTCAAGCGCCTGTGGGTCGAGGCACCGGCGCGTGGCGGCGGCTGGGGCCGGAAGCTGGCCGAGGCGGCGATCGGCCACGCCGTCAGCCAGGGCTATCGTCGAATGGTGCTGGATACGCTCGAGCATCTGGACGCCGCCATCGCGCTCTACCGTCGGCTCGACTTCCGACCGATCCCGCCCTACGCCGATCACCCGATTCCAGGCACCGTGTGTTTCGGCCTGGACCTGCCCGGCGGAACAGGTGCTGACGACACGCAGGCGGTGCCACGTGTCGCGCCGCCCGTCGCCGGGCTGTGAGCCGACTCACAGCGCGGTGAGCTCTGCCGCCCGATATCTGCTGCGACACCAGATTGCGGCAGCGGATATCGGAGCGGAGACCATGACCTACATGTCCAATATCGAAGATTCGTTGCACGTTGCCCGCAGCGCGCCGCGGCTGCGCAACGCGCCCGCCCAGCCGCGGCGGCCCTCCGCTGTGCGCCGCCTGCTGCAGGCCGTCGTCCCGGCACGCGCGCGGCCGACGGCATCGCGGCAGAGGCCGCGAGTGTGAAACTCGCAAGCTTCGGAGACAAACCGCGGATAGAGCGGTGGGTCTGCACCGCCTAGCCTCTCCTTCCCAGTCGCCTGGTAGCGGGCTGAGAGATGCGGAAGGAGACGACATCCATGCAAGGCTTCGACGAGACCCAGAGACCCGCTTTCGGCCGAGTCGCGCATCGCCGGGCCGGTTTGCTCGGCCCCAGGCGCTCGCTGCTTCGGCAACTCCTCGACCACCTGCTGGACTGGCAGCGCCGCTACGAAGAGCGCCAAGCCGTGCTGGAGATGGACGAGCGGCTGCTGCGCGACATGGGCGTCAGCCGGCGGGACCTGCTGGATTATGTGGACGGCCGCAAGTAACGGCTGCGCCGCGCTTGCGGTGACGGGCGTTTTCCCTAACCTGCGTCGCCGAACCGACTTCCAGAGCAGGGACATCGCGCCGGTGATCGATCCCCAAGGCCCCTTCTTCGAGGACTTCCCCGTCGGCCGCGCCTTTCGAACCCGCGGCGCCACTCTCAGCGAAGCGCAGATCCTCGACTTCGCCTGGCAGTGGGACCCGCAACCCTTTCATCTGGACCTCGAGGCGGCGGCCGACTGGGGCTATGGCGGGCTGATCGCCAGCGGCTTCCAGACCCTGCTGGTCAGCTTCCGGCTGGTGGTGCAGGAGAACGTCTGGCTGAACTGCTCGCTCGGCTCACCCGGCATGGAGGAGGTGCGCTGGCTGGCGCCGGTCCGCCCGGGCGACACGCTGCATGTCGAGGCGGCGGTGACCGAGGCGCGCGCCAGCGCCTCCAAGCCCGATCGCGGCATCGTCAAGCTCCACTACGCCACGCTCAATCAGCGCGGGGAGACCGTCATGAGCATGCTGGCGACCCAGATCTTCCGCCGCCGCCCGAACGACATCTGACGAGCCAAACTACACCGGCCAGATCAACAGGATCGTCGGCACGGCCGCCAGCAGGATCAGCAGGTCCAGCGGCAGGCCCATGCGGGCATAGTCGCCGAAGCGATAGCCGCCGGGTCCCATCACCAGCAGGTTCGACTGGTGGCCGATCGGCGTCAGGTAGGTGGAGGACGCGCCGACCGCGACGGCCATCAGGAAGGGGTCGACCGAGTAGCCCAGGCCGGCAGCGATCTCGATGCCGATCGGCGCCATCAGCACCGCGGTCGCCGCGTTGTTCATGACGTCGCTGAGCAGCATTGTGACCAACATCAGGAGGCCGAGGATCAGCCAGGCGGGCGCGGTTCCACCCAGTTCCAGGATCGGCTGGGCGATGATGCTGGAGCCGCCGGTGGTCTCCAGCGCCTGGCCGACCGGGATCATGGCGCCCAGCAGGACGATGATGGGCCAGTCGACCGACTCGTACACGTCGCGCATGCGCAGCTCGCCGCTGAGGATCACGCCGACGGCGGCGATGGCAAAGGCGATGTGAGGCGGCAGCAGGCCGGAGACGGTCAGGGCCACGGCGCCGGCGAAGATCCCGAGCGCCCCCCAGGAGCCGCCGCGCCGGGCGATCTCCAGGCCGCGCTCGGCGAGCGGCAGGATGCCGAGCGACTGGCAAGTTTCCGGCATGGCCTCGCGCTCGCCCTGCAGCAGCAGCACGTCGCCCGCCTGGAAGTGCACCTGCCCCAGCCGTTCGTAGATCCGCTCGCCCTGGCGCGAGACTGCCAACAGGTTGACGTTGAATCGCGTGTGCAGGCGCATGGACCGGGCCGTGCGGCCCTCCAGGCGCGAGCCGGGCGTGACCACCGCCTCGATCAGCGCCACCCGCTCGCTGCGCAGGCTCTCGGCGCGCACGCCGCCGGCGCCGACCAGCTCCACCCCGGCCTTCTCTACCAACCGTCGCAACGCCTGCGGATCGGCCTCCAGGATCAGGATGTCGTCTGCCTGCAGGCGCAGGAAGCCGGAGGGCGCGAGGATGCGGTCCTTGCGGCGCACCAGGGCGACGATCGAGACGTCGCCCTGGCCCAGCGTCTCGATGTCCAGCAAACGCCGCCCGACGAAACCCGACTTGGCCGGGACGCGTGCCTCGGTGATGTAGTTCTCGATCTCCACCAGCGGGCGGTCGCCGGCGCGCGGCTGGGCCGGCAGGCGCTGGGGCAGCAGCCGCCAGCCGAGCAGGCCGACGAAGGCCAGCCCGATGAGCGCCACCACCAGGCCGACGGGCGCGAAGTCGAACATGGCGAAGGGCTCGCCGGTTTCGCGCGCCCGCAGGCTGGCGATGACGATGTTGGGCGGCGTGCCGATCAAGGTGATCAGGCCGCCCAGCAGCGAGGCGAAGGACAGCGGCATCAGCAGCGTGCTGGGACTGCGCTTGGCGTTGCCGGCCAACTCCAGCGCCACAGGCAGCAGCAGCGCCAGGGCGCCGACGTTGTTCATGAAGGTCGAGCAGATCGCGCAGGTCAGCGTCAGGGCCAGCACCTGCAGGCTCGGCCAGGCGCTCAGGCGGTTCAGCAGGCTGGAGATCAGGTTGACCAGGGCCGAGGTGCGCAGCGCGCGCGTCAGGATCAGGATAGCGGCGACGGTGATCACCGCCGGATGGCCGAACCCGTCGAAGGCCACGTCGGTCGGCACCAGCCCCGCGACCACGGCGACCAGCAGCGCGAGCAGCGCCACCAGGTCGTAGCGCAGCCGCCCCCACGCGAAGAGCAGCAGGGCACCGGCGAGAATGGCGAACAGCAGGACCTGTTCGGGCGTCGGCATGGGCGGTTCGGGCGTTTCGGTGGGGGTGGAGCGGGGCCGGCTGGCTGCGCGTGGCCACGGCGTTGCGACGGGCAGGGACGAAAGCAGACCGATCCGGATCTAGGGCCGCTGCGCGCGAAACCCCATGGTAGCGCCTCGTCCCCGACCGGCGCTAGCCCTTGGCGTCAGGCCAAGGGTGTTACGGCAATGGCGGCATGGCGCGGACGAAGCCCCGCGAATGCCGCGCGATTCCCTTGCGCCCAACACATGGAACGCGCGTTGACGCACTGCAGCATGGCGCCTAATCTCCGCGCCTCTCCTGTTCTTTGGGCGACCATTAACCGCTGAGGAGCGACTCGCCATGTCCGCGTCCGCCACGCCCGCCCGTCCCGCGATCGCACCCGCCGATCCGAACTTCTCGAGCGGTCCCTGCGCCAAGCGCCCGGGCTGGTCGCTGGCCGCGCTGGAGGGCGCCTTCGTCGGCCGCTCGCACCGGGCCAAGGGGGGCAAGGCCAAGCTGGCCGAGGTCATCGCTCGTTCCCGGCGCGTCCTCGGCCTGCCGGACGACTGGCGCCTGGGGATCGTGCCGGCCTCGGACACCGGCGCCGTCGAGATGGCGATGTGGGGGCTGCTGGGCGCGCGCGGCGTCGACCTGCTGGCCTGGGAGTCCTTCGGCGAGGGCTGGGTGACCGACGCGGTGAAGCAGCTCGAGCTGGCCGACGCGCGCACCCTGAAGGCCGACTACGGCCGGCTGCCCGACCTGGGCCAGGTGGACTGGCGCCGCGACGTGGTCTTCACCTGGAACGGCACCACCTCAGGCGTGCGCGTGCCGAACGGCGATTGGATCGCCGCCGACCGGGAGGGCCTGGCGATCTGCGATGCGACCTCCGCCGCCTTCGCGATGGAGTTGCCGTACGACAAGCTCGATGTCGTCACCTGGTCCTGGCAGAAGGTGCTGGGCGGCGAGGCGGCGCACGGCATGCTGGCTCTCTCGCCGCGGGCGGTCGAGCGGCTGGAGAGCTACACGCCGCCCTGGCCGCTGCCCAAGATCTTCCGCCTGACCAAGGGCGGCAAGCTGAACGAGGGAATCTTCAAGGGCGAGACGATCAACACGCCGTCGATGCTGGCGGTCGAGGACGCCATCGACGGCCTGACCTGGGCCGAGGAGATCGGCGGCCTGCCGCGCCTGGTCGCACGCTCGGAAGCCAACCTCGCCGCCATCGCCAAGTGGGTCGAGGCGACCGACTGGATCGACTTCCTGGCCGAGGATCCGGCGACCCGCTCCTGCACCTCGATCTGCCTGAAGGTCGTCGACGACTGGTTCGTCGCCCTGGACGACGCGCGCCAGGCGGCGGTCGCCAAGCGGATCGTCGCCCTGCTCGACGAGGCCGACGCCGCCTACGACATCGGCGCTTACCGGGACGCGCCGCCGGGCCTGCGCATCTGGGGCGGGGCGACGGTCGAGACGGCGAACATCGAGGCGCTGCTGCCCTGGCTGGAGTGGGCCTACGCCACCGTCCGGGCCGAGACGGCGGCCGCCGCCTGATCCCTGCCGAGGCTCTTCCCGCCAGATTCCCCGCCCCACTTCCTGCCGAAGAGACGAGACACGCATGCCCAAGGTTCTGATCGCCGACAAGCTCAGCCCGCTGGCCGAGGAGGTCTTCAAGCAACGCGGCCTCGAGGTCGACTTCGAGACCGGCCTCGGACCGGACGAGCTGGCCGCGCGCGCCGGCGACTACGACGGCATCGCCGTGCGGTCGGCCACCAAGCTGACCGCCGAGATCCTTGAGAAGGGTGCCGCCGGCCGACTGAAGGTGACAGGCCGCGCCGGCATCGGCGTCGACAACATCGACGTCGAGGCGGCGACCTCGCACGGCATCGTGGTGATGAACACGCCCTACGGCAACGCCACCACGACGGCCGAGCACACCATCGCCATGATCTTCGCCATGGCCCGCCAGATCCCCGCTGCCGACGCCTCCACCCAGGCCGGCAAGTGGGAGAAGTCGAAGTTCATGGGCACCGAGTTGACCGGCAAGACACTGGGCGTCGTCGGCTGCGGCAACATCGGCTCCATCGTCGTCGAGCGGGCGCTGGGCCTGCGCATGAAGGTGATCGCCTACGACCCCTTCCTGTCGCACGACCGCGCCGCGGACCTGGGTATCGAAAAGCTGGAGCTGGACGAGCTGCTGGCGCGCGCCGACATCGTCACGCTGCACGTGCCGCTGACCGACCAGACGCGCGGCATGATCGACGCGGCCGCGCTGGCCAAGTGCAAGAAGGGCGTGCGCATCGTCAACTGCGCGCGCGGCGGCCTCGTGGTCGAAGCCGACCTGAAGGCGGCGCTGGAGTCCGGCCAGGTCGCAGGCGCTGCGCTGGACGTGTTCGAGGTCGAGCCCGCCAAGGACAACCCGCTGTTCGGCCTGCCCAACCTGGTCTGCACGCCGCACCTGGGCGCCTCGACCAACGAGGCGCAGGAGAACGTCGCGGTGCAGGTGGCCGAGCAGATGAGCGACTACCTGCTGAGCGGCGCGGTCACCAACGCCGTGAACATGCCTTCGCTCTCGGCCGAGGACGCCAAGCGCCTGGGACCCTACATGACCCTGGCCCAGCAACTCGGTTCCTTCGCCGGACAGCTCACGCGGACCGGGCTGCGCGGCGTCACCATCGAATACGAGGGCCACGTGGCCGAACTGAACACCCGGCCGCTGACCCAGGCGGCGCTGACCGGCCTGCTCAAGCCGATGCTCGACTCGGTGAACATGGTCAACGCGCCGGTGCTCGCCCGCCAGCGCGACATCGAGGTGCGCGAGATCAAGGACGAGGAGCCCGGGGACTACCAGACGCTGATGCGGCTGACGGTCAAGACGGAGCGGCAGGAGCGCGCGGTCGCCGGCACGCTCTTCGGCGGCGACAAGCCCCGCATCGTCGAGATCAAGGGCATCCAGATCGAGGCGCAGGTGGCCCCGCACATGCTCTACACGACGAACGAGGACAAGCCGGGCGTGATCGCGGCGCTGACCGGCCTGCTGGCGCAGGAACGGATCAACATCGGCGCCTTCCACCTCGGGCGCAACGAGCCCGGCGGCGACGCCATCGCCCTGATCGAACTGGACGCCCCGATCGACAAGGCGACAGTGGAGAAGGTCCGTGGCCTGCCGCTGGTTACGCGAGCCGAGCCGCTGAACTTCTAGGACACGGATCCGGTTTCCGGCCGCCGATGCGGCCTGCGGCGTTCTGCATGCTGTGCGCTTCTGCTAGAAGTTTGGGGCGCCAGAGCGGCGCGCCTTCTCCTACCCCGTGCCGGAGGGGCCGGAACCTCGTGCTGCGACCGACTCTCATCGGCCTGCTGGCCGCCGCCGCGCTGGCACCGGCGTCGGCTGCCGCCGGCACCTTCGAAGATTTCGGCATTCGGGTCGAGGTCGGCGGGGCGCCCTTGCCGGTGCGGCCGCCCGTGGCGCTGCCGGCCGAGGCGCTGGCGGACTCGCGGCCGGCCACCGGGGCGTCGGGGATCGTCAAGGCGCTGCTGATCGAGCCGACCGACCGCTATCCCCACGGCGTGCTCGGCGATGCGATCGAGGCGGCCGGATTGCGGGCGATCACCGACGGCGGCTTGATGCTGGAGGCCCGACTGGCTCCCGAGGCGGTGTTCGAGGACCTGACGCCGCGGCTGGTCGACCTGACCGGCGAGGGGCGCGACGAGGTGCTGGTGGTCAAGTCGTATCGCGACCGCGGCGCCGCCCTGGCGCTCTACGAGGTGACCGAGGGGCGGTTGGCACTGCTCGCCGAGACGCCGGCCATCGGCGTGCCGATGCGCTGGCGCAACCCGGCCGGCGTCGGGGACTTCGACGGCGATGGTCGCATCGAGCTGGTCGAGGTGGAGACGCCGCACATCGGCGGCGTGCTGCGCCTGTGGCGCTGGCGCGACGGCCGCCTCGAGCCCGGGCCGGAGTTCGCGGGCGTTTCCAACCATGCCATCGGCAGCCGCGCACTGCGCCTGTCGGCGGTTTTCGATCTCGACGGCGACGGCGACGACGAGCTGCTGGTGCCGGAGATGGGCCGCCGAGCCCTGCTGGCGCTGGATCTGCGCGACGGTGCCTGGGTGCGGCTCGCGCGGCTGGCCCATAAGGCGCCGATCGACAGCGACTTCCTGGTTGCGGACTTCGACGGCTCGGGCCGGCCGGACGTCGGCTATGCGCTCGGGGACGGCACGGTGGTGCGCCTGCTGCGCTGAACTTCACGCGCGGGCGCGGCCGCCCGTCTGACAGGGGAGCCCCCTTGACGGCTGCCGCCCGACGACCTGCCGCCGCGAAGAGACGCGCCATGCCGAAATCCGCCGAACTCACCGCTGCGGTCGCCGCCTGCCTGGAGGTCGTGCCGAAGGTGGTGAGCGACCTGCAAGCGCGGCCCGACTACGGCACCTCGCAGAAGCAGGCGGTGGCGACGCTCGACGCCTTCAAGCAGTCCCTGTTGACGCTGCGTGCCAGCGAAGATCCCGATTCCCAGCAGCTCGATGCCCTGTGCGGCGAGGCCGGCAACACCGTCCTGCCCCTGCTCGGTCAGCTCATCGCCGACAACACCGCGATGAGCAAGATGGGCCAGCTCAACACCGGCCGCACCATCACGCCGGAGATGGCGCTCGCCCACAACACGAACCTCGCCAAGCTGCAGGACGCCACCCAGGGCCTGGTCGCTGTGCTGAGCGCACAGGATTCCGGCGGCCCACCCCCCGCCAGCCCGCCCGACTGGGACAGCTACGCGCCGGAGCAGATCGCCGCCGAACTGCCCGCTCCCGGGGCGCCGGCCGATATGGAGGACTGAGGTGCCGCGGATCGCCTACTTCTACCACGCCCCCGGAACGCTGCTGAACGTCTTCGGACAGAGCTGCGTCGGCGGCATCCAGGACACCTTCGACTTCACCGCCTCGGGCAACTTCAAGGTCTGGCAGCACGACGGCGTCGCCAATTTCGACTACGTCGACCTGGCGCCCGCTGCGCTCTTCGCGCTCACCCAACTCGTCGGCGTCTTTCCCGGTCCGCCCGCCTTGGACCAGACGGAGAGCGACTGGCGCTGGAACTCCTTCCTCGTCGCCTGCGCCGTCGGCGGCTACAACGCGCCGGCCGGCTATCTTTCCCGCTCGGCGGTCCAGGTGCTGGCCGAGACGAGCGAGAAGGCGCAGATCGCCTTCACGGTGGGGTCCGTCTTCACCGCCGCGGCCTGCGAGCTCGCCGCCCTGCGCCACGGCAATCCCTCCAACTTCATGCACTTCAACCGCTTCTTCGGCCTGATCACGACACGCTGGAACAATCAGCGGCCCGACTACATCTCCCGCTTCGGCGGCGTCGGCGCCTACCAGCTCTGGGAGGCCAAGGGCTCGGGCGGCGGCACCGACAACGGCGGCAACCTGACGACGGGGCAGACCTACGGCGGCCAGAACGGCATGCTGACGGACGCCATGTGGCAGGTCTGGAACATCAATACGGTCAACCTCAACCTGCCGAATGCGCGGGTCGGTGTGATGGCGCAGGGCTACAACGACGGGACATGGCGCATGCGCGTGGCGGATCCGAGTTCGATCGAGGGCGGCGGCGATGATCCCGAAGAAAGCGACGCCATGTTTATCGCCTTCTATCGTCCCTGGCTGGAGGCCCTGGACGTCGCCGGCAAGAGCGCGAAGAGCCTCGATTATGCGGGCAACAGCTTCCTCGCCGTCGCCAAGCCGAGCGGCGAGTGGGTCGGGCTCGACCAGCGCATCGTCGATGTTTTCGGCAAGCTGGCGCCCGAGGTCGCCGGCGGCAGCAGCCAGACCAGTTCCAAGCCCGGCGCCCTGACCGAGGCCCTGCTGGACGTGCTGGCCAAGCCCTACACTCAGGACAAGAAGCAGCCGACCGGATATGTGACGACGAACGGTCTCTTCGCCGAGGTTGCCGACGCGCCTTGGCTGAAGCGCCTGTCCTAGCCGCGGGAGGCGAACCATGAGTCTGCACTCCGGGTCTTCCTCGAGCTCCTCGAACTCCTCGTCGGCCAAAGGACTGAAGGCCCCGTCGCCGCCGATCCGCGTCGTCCTCGCCACCTTCGGCGGCTTTGCCGGGCTCGACAGCGCCATCTCGCCGATCCTGTTCCTCAGCGGCAAGGCGCAGGTGGCCGAATTGCCCGATAGCGGCATGCCCGTCCTGTTCTACGAGGTGGCGAGCTACAAGACGGGAAGCTGGTGGGTCCCCGTCTGCCCGGTTCCGCCCGACGAGGTCAGCAACGGCAAGTGGGAAAAGCTGATCAAGTGGGGCTACGTCACCGGCACCGGCTGCGTGCCCACCGGGCACCAGCTCTGGCCGCTCAACCTGTTCTGGTGGGTCGAGCGTCCCGACGTCGCCGACGGGGTGACGCCCCTGACCGTGGCCGGCGGGCTGAAGGGCAGCTTCCCCACCTTCGGCCTGCCCGCCAAGACGACCAACGGCAGGCGCTAGCCGGCTCCCGGGTGTCCCGCCGCATTCGCGTGCCCGCACTTTTGCCTTGAGCCGAGCGGCTGCGGGATTTATCCGTCAGGCCCGCTTCAGGCCGCACCGATCCCCGCCGCGCGCAGGCTCGTCCTGCCGCGCGCGCCCCTCCTCGTCGTCGGTCGCCGGTCCTGCACGCAGAAGGGACGGAGCATGGCGAACGTCGTCGTCGTCGGCGCCCAGTGGGGCGACGAAGGCAAGGGCAAGATCGTGGACTGGCTGTCCGAGCGCGCCGACGTGGTGGTGCGTTTCCAGGGCGGCCACAACGCCGGCCACACGCTGGTGGTCGGCGCGCAGACCTACAAGCTGTCGCTGCTGCCCTCCGGCGTCGTGCGGCCCGGCAAGCTGTCGATCATCGGCAACGGCGTCGTCGTCGACCCCTGGGCGCTGGTCGAGGAGATCGAGCGGCTGACGGCGCAGGGTGTCGAGATCACGCCCGACACCCTGAAGGTGGCGGAGAACGCCGCGCTGATCCTGCCGCTGCACGGGGCCGTCGACCGCGCGCGCGAGGCGCGGCGGGGCGACGACAAGATCGGCACCACCGGCCGCGGCATCGGCCCGGCCTACGAGGACAAGGTCGGCCGGCGCGCCATCCGCGTCTGCGACCTGGCCGATCCCGACCTGCTGGCCAAGCGCGTCGCCAGCCTGCTGGTCCACCACAACGCGTTGTTTCGCGGCTTGGACCTGCCGGAGGTGGCGGCCGAGGACCTCGTGTCGCAGCTTCGCGAGATCGCGCCGAAGATCCTGCCCTACGCCGATCGCGTCTGGCACCGGCTCGACGAGGCACGGCGTCAGGGCCATCGCGTCCTCTTCGAGGGCGCCCAGGGCGCCATGCTCGACGTCGATCATGGCACCTATCCCTTCGTGACCTCCTCCAACACGGTGGCGGGGCAGGCGGCGGCCGGCTCCGGCTTCGCCGGTGGCCTCGGCATGGTGCTTGGGATCACCAAGGCCTACACGACGCGCGTCGGCAGCGGCCCCTTTCCGACCGAGCTGTCCGACGAGGTCGGGCGCAGCCTGGGCGAGCGCGGCCGCGAGTTCGGCACGGTGACCGGCCGCGCCCGGCGCTGCGGCTGGTTCGATGCGGTGATGGTGCGCCAGGCGGTCAAGACCGGCGGCATCGACGGCATTGCGCTGACCAAGCTGGACGTGCTCGACGGGCTGCAGGAGCTGAAGGTCTGCGTCGGCTATCGCATCGGCGGGCGGCATTACGACTATCTGCCGGCCCTGCCGTCCTTGCAGGCGGCGGCGGAGCCCGTCTACGAGCGCTTCGAGGGCTGGAGCGGCAGTACCCAGGGCGCCCGTTCCTGGGCCGATCTGCCGGCGACCACGGTCAAGTACGTTCGCCGCATCGAAGAGCTGATCGGCGCCCCCGTAGCTCTGCTGTCGACCTCGCCCCAGCGCGCCGACACCATCCTCGTCCGCGATCCCTTCGCCGACTGATTCCGCGCAGTCGGGCCTCCCGATTGCCGCGGCCGTTAACCCCGCGTTTGCCATCCCCGCGTTAGACAGAAGCGGATTGCTGCATCCACCGGTGCGCCGCCGTCCGCCGGTTCGCCGGTTCGCGGTATCGACTGCCGAGGGAACCCGCATGCACGGTCAGGCCAGCCACACCAGCGACGCCATCGCCCTGGACCAGACCTTCGATCTGCTCCCCGGCGAGCGGCTGCCCGAGTTCGATTCGCCGCACGCCGAGGCCTACGGCGTGCGCGAGCGGCGTACGGGCAATCCCTTCGTCTGCCTGGTCGGCCAGCCGGACTTGGCGCCGCGCCGCGAACTGATCGCGCAACTCGCGCGGCAGGACCGCCTGCCGATGATGATGGCGTTGGCCTGGAACGTCGTCGCTTGGCCGCCGTCCGGCGGACGCCGTTTCGTCGCGGTCTTCAAGCGTCCGCGCGGGCGCCGCGTCCAGAGCGGGCCGGGGGCGGCCTTCAAACCGTGGCGCGAAGACGACATCGTACGCGCCCTGCTGCAGCCGGCGGCTGCAGTCCTGCGTGATTTCGACGCGCGCGCCCTGACCCACCGTGCGATTCGCGCCGACAACCTCTTCTTCGACGATGCGGCCGAAACCGGGTGCGTACTCGGCGAGTGCGTCATGGCCCCGCCGGCGATCGACCAGCCGGCCATCTACGAGCCGATCGAGACGATGGGCGCCTTGCCGGGCGGTCGCGGCAACGGCTACGGCGCGGACGACCTCTATGCGCTTGGGGTGACGATCGCCGTTCTTCTGGCCGGCGGCGATCCGACCGACGGCATGGACCTGGCGGCTCTCTTGCAGTCGAAGATCAACCGCGGCTCCTACGCGACGCTGATCGGGCGCACGCGTTTGTCGCTGCCGATGATGGAGGTGCTGCGCGGCCTGCTCTGCGACCAACGGGCCGAGCGCTGGTCGCTGCAGGATCTGCAGATGTGGCTCGGCGGCCAGCGTCTGAGCCCGAAGCAGCCGAGCTTGCCGGTGCGCGGCCAGCGCGCCTATGCGGTCGGCGAGCAGAGCTACTGGTCGGCGCGTTCGATCGCCGCCGCATTGTCCTGCGACTGGCAGCAAGCGACGGCAGCCCTGCAGCGCAACGATCTGCCGACCTGGGTGCGCCGCTCGCTCGGCGACGAGGCGCTGGCCGAGCGCGTCGCCGCGGCGATCGGGGTGGCCGGCTCCGGCGGCGGCGGCGGTCTACGCGACCGCTTGGTCTCTCGGCTGCTGACGGCACTCGATCCCCGCGCGCCGCTTCAGTTGCGCAGCTTCGCTGCCGGCATCGACGCGCTGCCGCAGGCACTGGCCGTGCACTTCGGCGAGTCGCGGCAGCGTCAGGCCTTCGGCGAGCTGGTCCAGGCCAAACTGCCGCAGGCTTGGCTCGACGCCCAGCCGCTCAGCCGCTCGGAGCACGCCGTCCTGCGCCGTGTCTTCGACTCGATGCACCACTTCCTCGCCCGCACCGAAGCGGGCTACGGCATCGAACGTTGCCTGTACGAGTTCAACGATCATTGGCCTTGCCAGTCGTCGCTGCTGGAGGGCGAGTACGTCGCCGAGCTCGCCGATCTGTTGCCGGCGCTGGAGCGCCGGGCGCAGACTGCCGGGACGGACGGCGAGCCGATCGACCGCCACATCGCCGCGTTCGCCTGTGCGCGCATGAAGGCCATGCCCGACCGGGTGATCCGCGCGCTCGCCAAGTCCGACGACGACCCGCTGCGGCGCCTGGCGCTCGCCTACTTCCTGGCCGAGATCCAGCGGGCCACCGGGCAGGCCAGCCTGCATGCCCTGGCCGCCTGGGTGGCGAGTCTGCTCGGGCCGGTGGTCGAGGGATATCACAATCGGGATCAGCGCAAGCTGCTGGCCGAGCGCATCCAGACGGCGGCCGCCGAGGGCGACTTGCAGGCGCTCGCCCAGGCCGCTGACGACGCCGACGCCCGCCTGCGCGACGAGCAGGGCTTCGAGCGGGCCAAGCAGGAGTATGCTGCCATCGAACAGGAGGTGGCCCGGCTGGAGGCCGGCTCTCTGGTCGATCCCGAGCACGTGCGCCAGCGCAGCCGCCAGGCCGCTTCGCTCGTCGCCGGATGCGTCGCCAGCACGGGGCTGCTGTTGCTGACCGTGCTGTACGTGACCTGAGCAGCGGGGCCGCCGATGAGCCAGGAAAACCTGCGCGTGCGCGAGACGACCCCGATCTGGGTGAAGGCGCTGGGGGCGATCTTCGCCCTGCCCATCCTGGCGGTCTTGCTGCCCAGTCTGCTGGTGCTGGCCGTCTGCCTCTTGCCGACTCTGGGCGCCTATGCCGCCGACCGCTACCGGGACAAGTCGCTTGCCGTCACCGTCGGGCTGCTCAACCTCTGCGGCGCATTGCCGGCGCTCGGAGAGCTCTGGGCACGTGGCCAGACCATGGCGGCGGCCGGCGAAGTGCTGAGCGACGTCTTCCTCTGGCTGGTTGCCTATGGCGCCGCCGGCATCGGCTGGCTGATCTTCATGATGATGCCGGCTATGGTCAGCGCCTACTTCACGATCGCCGGCGCCGCGCGGATCGAGGAACTGCGCAAACGGCAGGAGAACCTGGTCGAGGCTTGGGGCGGCGACATCGCCGGCAGTCGCCTGACCGAGGGCGACCAGCCAAGCAATGGCGAGGCGTAGCGGTCGGGGTGAGGCGACGGCTCAGCCGATCGCCAGCTTCGCTTCGACGGCGGCGTTGCGAATCGACTTCTGCAGTTTCTCGAACGCGCGCACCTCGATCTGGCGCACGCGCTCGCGGCTGATGCCGTACTCCTGGCTGAGGTCTTCCAGGGTCGTCGGCTCCTCCTTCAGGCGCCGTTCGGTGAGGATGTGCCGTTCGCGCTCGTTCAGCGTCTCCATCGCGCGGACCAGCAACTCGCGACGCCGGCCGAGTTCCTCGGATTCCGCAAGCCGGTGCTCCTGGGTCTCGGTCTCGTCCATCAGCCAGTCCTGCCACTCGCCGTCGCCGTCGACGCGCAACGGTGCGTTCAGCGAATGGTCGGGGGCCGACAGGCGCCGGTTCATCGAGACGACGTCCTGCTCGGGCACGTTGAGCTGCTCGGCAATGTGCTTGACCTGCTCGGGCTGAAGGTCGCCGTCGTCGATCGCCTGCATCTGACCCTTCAGCTTGCGCAGGTTGAAGAACAGCTTCTTCTGCGCCGCCGTGGTGCCCATCTTCACCAGCGACCAGGAGTGCAGGATGTACTCCTGGATCGCCGCGCGTATCCACCACATGGCATAGGTCGCCAGACGGAAGCCGCGGTCCGGATCGAAGCGCTTGACCGCCTGCATCATGCCGACGTTGCCTTCGCTGATCAGCTCGGACAGCGGCAGGCCGTAGCCGCGGTAACCCATGGCGATCTTGGCGACCAGGCGCAGATGGCTGGTGACCAGCTTGTGCGCGGCCTCGACGTCTTCGCGCTCGGCCCAGCGCTTGGCCAGCATGTACTCCTGGTCCGGCTCCAGCATCGGAAACTTCCGGATGTCCTGGAGATAGCGGCCGAGGTTGCTTTCGCTCACTGCCATGGGGACGTTCTGCCGCCCGGAGGAGGCTCCACGCGTGCCTGCCGCTGCGTTGGTCGTGCTGCCGTTGCCCGACGCCATGGTCCTGTCTCTCCGCCTGCGCGGCCCTTCGTCCAGGGGCAGACTAGCCCTGCTGCCTGCCCAATTCCAGAGTTACACGGTCAGAATTGGATCGCATCTTAAATTGATTCCAAACACTGCATCAAGCCTTTCAGATCGGTGGAAAGTTCGCTTTCGAAGGCGAGCGTGCGGCCGGTCTCCGGATGCGCGAAGCCCAGGGTCTTGGCGTGCAGCGCCTGGCGATGCAGCGCGGCGAGCCTGTGCTGGGCAGCGGCCGGCAGGCGCTTGAGCAGCGCCGGTTTGGCTCGGCCGTAGAGCGGATCTCCCAGAAGCGGGTGGCCGATCTCCGTCATGTGCACACGGATCTGGTGAGTGCGGCCGGTGGCCAGGCGGCACTCGACAAGGCTGACGGCGCCCTCGGCGAGGCTGCGGAGCACGCGGTAGCGGGTCAGGGCCGGTTTTCCGTTGCGCCGGACCACCGCCATCTTCTTGCGGTTCGTCGGGTGCCGGCCGATGTCGCCGGAGATTTCGCCATCGCGCGGTTCGGGCGTGCCCCAGACCAGCGCCCAATAGCGGCGCTCGACGCTGCGTGCGGCGAACTGGCGGGTCAGGCTGTCCTGCGCGGCCTGGGTCTTGGCGACGACCATCAGCCCGCTGGTGTCCTTGTCCAGCCGATGCACGATGCCGGGCCGCCCGACCCCGCCGATGCCGGTGAGCTGCGGGCCGCAATGGGCCAGCAGCGCGTTGACCAGCGTGCGGTCCGGATTGCCCGGCGCCGGATGCACCACCAGACCTGCGGGCTTGTCGACGACGATCACCGCCGCGTCCTCGAACACCACATCGAGCGCGATCTCCTGCGCTTTCGGTTCGGCCGGCTCCAGTGACGGGATTTCGATGGCGAAAATTTGACCTGGTTTGACCCGAAATGAGGCCTCGCCTATCGTCGCGCCGCCGGCCGTCACCGCGCCGGCCTCGATCAGGCCTTTCAGTCGGCTGCGCGACAGCCCCGGCAGGTGCAGGGCGAGCACCCGGTCGAGCCGGGCGCCGGCCTCCTCGGCGGCGATCCGCACCTTGTGGCGGCCGGGCAGCGGGGGCGGTGCGGCGGATGTCGTCGGCTCGTCGGGCATCGTATCGCAGAAGGAAGCGCAAGGCGTGGCGGCGAACAAGGCCGAAGGCGGCAAGCACACGGCGTTGAAGGCGCTGGTCATCGGTTTGGGGGTGGTCATTCTGGCGCTGTTCGGCGCCGTCGTGTACGGGCTGCTGCGCCAGGCCGACCGTCTGGAGCGCATCCCGGCGATGAGCGAGACGGCGGTGGCGGTCCCGCGCGGCTGCGAGCTGGCCGCGGTGGTGCCCGACGACGCTCTGCTGATCCTGCGACTGACCGGTCCGGTCGAGCGCGGCTGCCAACAGGCTGTGATCGTCGATCCCGTGGCGGGAACCGTCGTCGGTCGTGTGCGGTTGCAGCCCGAAGACTGACCGCTTGCAGAAGTGCCCGGCCCCGGATCGATTTGTGCCCGCAGCCGGCGTCGCAGCATGAGGAGACGACTGGCGCAATGAACTTCGCTTCCGACAACGTGACCGGCGCCTGTCCGGCGGTCCTCGACGCCCTGATCGCCGCGAACGCCGGTGCCGCCATGCCCTACGGCAACGACGCCTGGACGGCGCGGGTGCAGCAGCGGCTGCGTGCGCTCTTCGCGCACGACTCCCTGCTCGCCTTCCCGGTGGCGACCGGCACCGCCGCCAACGCCTTGGCTCTGGCCTGCCTGACGCCGCCGTGGGGCGCCGTCTATTGCCACCGCGAGGCGCACATCAACGTCGACGAGTGCGGCGCGCCGGAAGCCTTCACCGGCGGTGCCAAGCTGGTGAGTCTGCCGGGCGAACAGGCCAAGCTCACGCCGAAGGCCCTGGCCGAGGCGGTCGGCGGGCGCGGCGTGGTGCATCACGTCCAGCCGGCCGCCGTCAGCATCACCCAGGCGAGCGAGGCGGGCTGCGTCTACACGCCGGACGAGGTAGCGGCCCTGGGCGAGGCGGCGCGCGCCCACGGCCTGCATCTGCACATGGACGGTGCGCGCTTCGCCAATGCCGTCGCGGCGCTCGGCGTGTCCCCTGCCGAGGTAACCTGGAAGGCCGGCGTCGACGTGCTCTGCCTCGGCGCCACCAAGAACGGCTGCTTGGCCGCCGAGGCGGTGATCTTCTTCAGGCCGGAGCTGGCCGAGAGTTTTCCCTTTCATCGCAAGCGCACCGGCCATCTGGTCTCCAAGGGCCGGCTGCTGGCCGTCCAGCTCGAGGCCTACTTGGCCGACGAGGTCTGGCTGGACAACGCGCGCCACGCCAACGCCATGGCGCGTCGCCTCGGCGAGGGCCTGGCGAGCGTGCCGGGCTGCGACCTGCTGCATCCCGTCGAGGCGAACGAGGTCTTCGCCCGCCTACCGCAACCGGTAAGCGAAGCGCTGCGCGCCGCCGGGGCGGTGTTCTACGACGGTCACTTCGGCGCGGGCACCCAACGCTTCGTCTGCGCCTGGAACACCGATCCCGACGATGTCGAGCGCGTCCTTAATGCGGCCGGCGCCGCGGCAGCCGACGGCGCACGCGACCCGTGACGGGCCAGGACGGATCTTGTCCCAGCGCCGTCACAGACGCGCGATTAGATGGATTTGCCGTGTCCGTTCCCAGAAACAGGATTCGGAGAAGACCATGCGTACGTTCGACCCGTCCCTCCCTCCAGCGAGCCCCGAAAGGTCGCGTCGCGGCCGTGTCGGCATGGCCGCGCTGGCGGCCGCCTTCGTCCTGCCGCTGGTCGCGAGCGGTTGCTCGGGCCTCGACGAGACCGAGCAGCGGGTGCTCTCGGGTGGGGCCATCGGCGCGACGGTGGGGACCGTCGGAACCGCGGTCACAGGCGGCTGCGTGGCCTGCGGCGCGGCGATCGGCGGCGCGGTCGGCGCCGGTGCCGGCTATCTCTCCGACAAGGTCAAGCTCGACGACGACTGATCCCACCTGCAACCGACGCACGCGCCACCGATCAGGCCGGCGGACCTCGCGCGGCCCCTTGCGTCGGCCTGGCGACTTCGCTATATCCGCCGCTTCGACGCGGCGGCGACCCGCCGCGGTCGGTCGTGTGCTGCGTCCCCATCGTCTAGTGGCCTAGGACACCACCCTCTCAAGGTGGAGACACGGGTTCGAGTCCCGTTGGGGACGCCACAGCTATAATATTGAAATCGCTACGAGATCGCCGGCCGCGCCCGAACGTCGGCGCGGCCTTGGGTGTGTCCGGATGCCGGAACGCTGCGCGAACCTGTTGTCTCGGGCGGTGCAATCGCGGTGTAGGGTGTCCGTTTTCGTTTCACGCGAAATCCGAGCCCTCAGGTTTGAAGGGAGCGAAATGGGGATTGGGTCGGTGCATCCGCAAGCGTACGTGCCTTGTCTTAGGCGACAACATTCACTTTACAGGCGAGTGCGCTGGCCCGCACCGGGGCGCTCCGGGTTTGTGTCGCTTCATTTCTTAGGGCAGCAAGAGAAGATCGGTGAACCGCCGCCGTTCGATCTCCTCTATCGCATCCAAGAGCTCGCTTATGTCCCGCAACTTCTGGCCGTCGCGAATGTCTACATAGGCACTGAAATACTTGCAGATCAGCTTTGCGGCCTCTGCCGCCGGCATTTCGGTACGGTTCATCGCGGCCGGCCAGAATTCGATGAACCAGGCGGTCGTACGCTCGGCCAACACGCGTTCCGCACCGGCGAGCACGCAGCCTTCGTGACCCTGCGTATCGACCTTCACCAGACGCGGCGGCGCGCCGACTCTTTCCATTAGATAATCCACAGTCACCTGTGGCACTTCGATGACGTTAGACGCTACGGCCGTGCCTGGGGCTGCAAGGGCGTGGCCTGTGCTCTTCGAAGACAGCGATAGCAGGGCAGCTCCGGGCACGGCCCCGACTGCCGCCTGTACGATCTCGACCCTTTGCATCAACCCGAGCCGCTCAAGATTGTGGCGCAGGCAGGCAACATTGCGCGGTTCGGGCTCCACCGCTAGGTAGCTCGTGAAATCGTTGGCGAGCAGATGTGGCAGCAAGGTAAGCCCAATGTTCGCCCCGATGTCGAAGAATGCCCCATTACCCGCGAATTGGTGACGAAGGAAGGGGGGGGCGAAGCGGTAGACGTCGGCCGCTGCGCACGTAACTCTCGATGTTTCCGTAGTGGCCGAGGTCGGGCATAGACATTGGCAGGTCAAAGGCTCGACCGCTGAAAAGTGGGAATTTCGGCGCCGGCGCCGTTCCCCCAGCTGTGGATTTCGCCGCCCTGTCCAGCATGTGCTCGTAAAGCCACATCGCCAGTTTCAGGCGGGCAATGTTGCTCTTGTCTTCAGATTTGTCGCCCGAGGCAGGCGGTTCAGCCATGTTGTTGTGAAGCGCCGTCATTATGCCCGCCACGGTAGGCTGAAGGGGAAGCCCTGTCTACAGCGACTGCTACTCCGCCGGCGATGCCGCTAGCCGCGCGGCTCACCCGCGTCCATCACAGCATACCCTCCGTGTCGACGTCCTCTGCAAGCGGGATCACTGGTGCTATGGAAGACTTCCCGCGGTGCCCCCCCCAACGCATGATCGGTCTGTGACGCGGCGGGATTCCTTATCGTGAGTCCGCTTCATCGAGCACGGGTACTGGGCAAAGTAGACTGGCTACTCTCTTTACTTTGTGAGACGGCTGTAGAGCAGGAGAGTTGCAACTGAAAACATAAAGGTTGTATGTACAATCAATCTGGGCATTAACCCTCTTTGTATTTTGCTAGATCATCTGAAAGGCTTGGCCGCAATATCACCTGGGCATCGAGTTTGTTCGACACTCAGACATCAGGGATCGGGTAAACTGACAACGAAAGCACACCAAAGAATGTGCGTTCTTGCACTGTTGCCAGCCCTCTGAGGTGGAAGAGGCGGGCAGCGTACTCCTACCAAGTCAAGCTGCTCCGAGGCGGCTCGTCTTGATTCCCTGCGGGCCGCCGATTAGGGTCACGGCGCTTTATCGCGCCTGCGAAAGCGCCCGGTTCCTTCCCGCATGGATCGCCCGCACACCCGATGGCCAAGCGCGCCGCCAATCCCGACACCTGTTTCCAGCGTCTGATCCTCAAGCTGCAGGACTACTGGTCGCGTCAAGGCTGCATCGTCCTGCAGCCCTACGACCTGGAGGTGGGGGCGGGGACCTTCCATCCGGCCACGACGCTGCGCGCGCTGGGGCCGGACCGGGTGTGGAACTGCGCCTACGTACAGCCCTCGCGCCGGCCGACCGACGGGCGCTACGGCGACAACCCGAACCGGCTGCAGCACTACTACCAGTACCAGGTGCTGATGAAGCCGAGTCCGGCCAACATCCAGGAGCTCTACCTGGGCAGCCTGCGTGCGCTCGGCATCGAGCCGCTGGAGCACGACATCCGCTTCGTCGAGGACGACTGGGAGAGCCCGACTCTGGGCGCCTGGGGCCTGGGCTGGGAGGTCTGGTGCGACGGCATGGAGGTCACGCAGTTCACCTACTTCCAGCAGGTCGGCGGCATCGACTGCCACCCGGTGCCGGTCGAACTGACCTACGGGCTGGAGCGGCTGATCATGTACGTGCAGGGCGTCGACAAGGTCTACGACCTGGACTGGGACGGGGTGCCGGCGGAGCAGGGCGGCAAGTCCTACGGCGACGTCTTCCTGCAGGCCGAGCGGGAGTTCAGCGCCTACAACTTCGAGCACGCCGGCACCGAGATGCTGGCCCGCCACTTCGCGGATGCCGAGGCGGAGTGCGCCAAGCTGCTGGACGCCGCGCTGGCATTGCCGGCCTACGACCAGTGCATGAAGGCGAGCCACCTGTTCAACCTGCTGGACGCGCGTGGCGTCATCTCGGTGACCGAACGGCAGGCCTACATCGGGCGTGTGCGCGCGCTGGCCAAGGGCTGCTGCGAAGCCTGGGTCGCCAGCTTTCCCAAGGAGTCCGCGCTGGCGGAGGCGGCGGATGCCTGAGCTGCTGCTCGAGCTGCGCTCGGAGGAGATCCCGGCGCGCATGCAGGTGCGCGCCGCCGAGGATCTGCGCCATCTGGTCTGCGGCCGGCTGGGCGAGGCCGGCCTGACCTTCGACCACGCCTTCGCCACCTCCAGTCCGCGCCGGCTGGTTCTGGCGGTCGAAGGGCTGCCGGCGCGCCAGCCGGACCGCACCGAGGAGAGGAAGGGGCCCAAGCTGGGCGCGCCGCAGCAGGCCATCGAGGGCTTCCTGAAGGCCAACGGCCTGGCCTCCACCGACGCGGCGGAGGTGCGCGAGACGCCCAAGGGCGAGTTCTTCTTCGCCGTGCGCACGATCCAGGGGCAGGCGACGCGCGAGGTGCTGCCGGGCCTGCTGGCCGAGGCGATCCGCGCCTTCGGCTGGCCGAAGTCGATGCGCTGGGCGGAAACCGATCTGCGCTGGGTGCGTCCGCTGCACGCGGTGTTGGCGCTGTTCGCCGGCGACCGCCTCGATGGCGCGCTCGACCTCGGCGGCCGGCACCTCGCCTTCGCCGACCGCACCCGCGGGCATCCCTTCCTGGCGCCGGACGAGCTCCAGGTCGATAGCTGGACCGACTACCAGGCGCGGCTGGAGCGGGCCTTCGTGCTGGTCGACCGCGAGGCGCGCCGCAAGGCGATCGTCGAGCAGTGCTCGGCGGCGGCGCACGCCGCCGGCCTGGCGGTCAAGGAGGACACGCCGCTGGTCGAGGAGGTGACCGGCCTGGTCGAGTGGCCCGAGGTGCTGGTCGGTCAGATCGACGAGCGCTTCATGGCGCTGCCGGACGAAGTGCTCTCGACCTCCATGCGCAGCCACCAGAAGTACTTTTCTCTGGTTCGGCCGGACGGCAGCCTGGCGCCGCGCTTCCTGCTGGTGGCCGGCATGACGGCGCCGGAAGGCTCGCTGCGCCGGGCCAACATCGTCGCCGGCAACGAGCGCGTGCTGCGCGCCCGCCTGGCTGACGCCGAGTTCTTCTGGGCGCAGGACCGCAAGCGCAGCCTGCAGAGCCGGGTCACGGCCCTGCGCGAGATCGTCTTCCATGCCCGCCTGGGCACAGTCGAGGACAAGGTCGACCGCCTGACCGCGCTGGCGGTCGAGATCGCCAAGGCGGTGCCGGGGGCCGATACCGACCGGGTGCGCTCGGCCGCGCGGCTGTGCAAGGCCGACCTGACCACCGGCATGGTCGGCGAGTTCCCCGAGCTGCAGGGCGTCATGGGGCGCTACTACGCCCTGGCCGACGGCGAGCACGCCGAGGTGGCCGAGGCGATCGCCGCGCACTACGCGCCGCAGGGCCCGAACGACCTCTGCCCCACGGCGCCGGTCAGCGTCTGCGTCGCGCTCGCCGACAAGATCGATACCCTGGTCGGCATGTTCGCCATCGACGAGAAGCCGACCGGCAGCAAGGACCCTTTCGCCCTGCGCCGCGCCGCCCTCGGCGTCATCCGCCTGATCGTCGAGAACGAGCTGCGGCTGTCCCTGGCGCCGCTGTTCCGCCATGCCCACGCCGGCGTCTACCAGCTCTCGCGCGCCTCCGGCGTGCGCCCCGAGGGCGAGGCCGTGGCCGAAGAGTTGCTCGCGTTTTGCGCCGAGCGGCTTAAGGTGGCGCTGCGCGAGCAGGGTGTGCGCCACGACCTGATCCAGGCGGTCTTCAATCTCGGCGGCGAAGACGACCTGGTGCGCCTGCTCAAGCGGGTCGAGGCGCTCGACGAGTTCCTAAAGGCCGAAGACGGCGCCAACCTGCTGGTCGCCTACCGTCGCGCCGCCAACATCGTCCGCATCGAGGCGAAGAAGGATGGGGCACAGGTGGCGGGCGCGGTTGAGCCCGGCGCGTTGGAGCAGAAGGAGGAGCAGCAGCTCTTCCAGGCCCTGGAGCTGGCCGGCGACAAGGCCGCTGCGGCGCTGGACGGCGAGAACTTCACCGGCGCCATGGCGGCGCTGGCCGACCTGCGTCAGCCGGTCGACGCCTTCTTCGACCACGTGACCGTCAATGCCGAGGCGCCGCGTCTGCGCGGCAATCGCCTGCGACTGCTGGCGCGCATCGGCGCGACGCTGGGCCGGGTGGCGGACTTCTCGGCGGTCGAGGGATGAGACGATGAGCGGGCTGGACGAGCCGAATTCGGGCTTTGCCGAGGGCGCGCGCCGCGCCGCCGGCGCCGACTGGGACGCCGCCTGCCACCATCCCTTCACGGTGGCGCTGGGCGACGGCAGGCTCGATCCCGGCGTCATGGCCGACTACCTGGTGCAGGACTACGCCTTCGTCGGCACGTTGGTCTCGATGGTCGGCTTCGCCATTGGCCGGGCGCCCGACATCTCGGCCCAGGGCCGCCTGGCAAGCTTCCTGGCCGCCGTCACCGCGGAAGAGAACACCTATTTCCAGCGCAGTTTCGAGGCGCTGCGGGTGCCGCAGGCCGATCGCAGGGCGCCGCGCCTGGAGCCGATCTCGCAGCAGCTCATCGCCGCCATGCAGGATGCCGGCGCGAACGGCAGCTACGGCGAGATCCTGGCAACCCTGCTGCCGGCCGAGTGGATCTACCTGACCTGGGCCGAGGCGCAGGCGGGCAAGGCGCCGGACGACTTCTACTTCCGGGAATGGATCGAGTTGCACGTCAACGACGGCTTCCGCGCCTTCGTGATGTGGCTGAAGGACGAGACGGACCGGGCGGCGGCCGGGGCAGGGCAGGCCGAGCGGGGGGCGATGGCGCGGCGTTTCGCGCGGATGGTGCGGCTGGAGCTCGATTTCTTCGGTATCTTCCACCCGCGCTGAGAGCTTTTCTTCTTTCGGGGCCGGTGGCTGCGGCGGTGCGCCTGCGGCCGGCGAGAGGGCACGGAGCGAGAGTATGAGCAAGTGGGTTTATGGCTTCGGCGGCGGCGATGCGGAAGGCCGCTCCGACATGCGCAACCTGTTGGGCGGCAAGGGCGCCAACCTGGCCGAGATGGCCTCCATCGGGCTGCCGGTGCCGCCGGGCTTCACCATCACCACCGAGGTCTGCACCCACTACACCCAGAAGGGCGGCTATCCCGACGGCCTCGACGAACAGGTGCGCGCGGCGCTCGGCAAGGTCGAGGCCGAGCTCGGCATGACCTTCGGGGCCACCGACAACCCGCTGCTGGTCTCGGTGCGCTCGGGCGCGCGCGTGTCGATGCCGGGCATGATGGACACGGTGCTCAACCTCGGCCTCAACGACGAGACGGTCGCCGGTCTGGCCAAGAAGTCGGGCGACGAGCGCTTCGCCTACGACAGCTACCGCCGTTTCATCCAGATGTTCGGCGACGTCGTGCTGGGCGTCGACCACGGTCACTTCGAGGAGATCCTGGAACTGGCCAAGGAGGACAAGGGCGTCGACCTGGACACCGACCTGACGGCCGAGGACTGGGCCGGCGTCATCGAGCAGTACAAGGCCAAGGTCAAGGAAGAGACGGGCGAGCCCTTCCCGCAGGATCCCAACGACCAGCTCTGGAAGGCGATCGCCGCCGTCTTCGGCTCCTGGATGAACCAGCGCGCGAAGACCTACCGCCGCCTGCACAACATCCCGGAGGAATGGGGCACCGCCGTCAACGTCCAGGCGATGGTGTTCGGCAACATGGGCCAGGACTGCGCCACCGGCGTCGCCTTCACCCGCGACCCTTCGACCGGTGAGAACGCCTTCTACGGCGAATACCTGGTCAACGCCCAGGGCGAGGACGTGGTGGCCGGCATCCGCACGCCGCAGAACCTGACGGTGCGCGGCAAGGAGAAGAACGGCAGCGACCTGCCGGCCATGGAAGAGGTGATGCCCGAGGTCTTCCAGCAGCTCTGCGATGTGCGCGGCAAGCTGGAAGCGCACTACACGGAGATGCAGGACATCGAATTCACGGTGCAGTCCGGCACGCTCTACATGCTGCAGACGCGTACCGGAAAGCGCACCGCCGCCGCGGCGCTGAAGATCGCCACCGACATGGTCGAGGAGGGGCTGATCGACGAGGCGGAGGCGGTCAGGCGGATCGACCCCGGCGCGCTCGACCAGCTTTTGCATCCGACGCTCGACCCGAAGGCCGAGCGCAAGGTCGTCGCCAAGGGCCTCCCGGCCTCTCCGGGTGCGGCCTCCGGCCAGGTGGTGTTCAGCGCCGACCGCGCCGAGGCCTGGCGGCAGGAAGGCAAGAGGGTCATCCTCTGCCGCGTCGAGACCAGCCCCGAGGACATCCACGGCATGCACGCGGCCGAGGGCATCCTGACCACCCGCGGCGGCATGACCAGCCACGCCGCCGTGGTCGCCCGCGGCATGGGCCGGCCCTGCGTCGCCGGCGCCGGCGAGCTGCGCATCGACTACAAGACCGGCGTCATGCGGGTGCGCGACGTCGAGATCCGCGAGGGCGAGACCGTCACGCTCGACGGCGCCACCGGCGAGGTCATGCGGGGCGAGGTGCCGACGATCCAGCCGGAACTGACCGGCGATTTCGCCAAGCTGATGGGATGGGCGGACACGATCCGCACCATGAAGGTGCGCACCAACGCCGAGACGCCGGCCGACTGCCGCACGGCGGTGAAATTCGGCTGCGAAGGCATCGGCCTGTGCCGCACCGAGCACATGTTCTTCGATGCCGAGCGCATCGTCGCGGTGCGCCAGATGATCCTGGCCGACAACGGCGAGGCGCGCCGTAAGCCGCTCGAGCGAATCCTGCCGATGCAGCGCCAGGATTTCGCCGAGATCTTCAAGATCATGAAGGGGTTGCCGGTGACCATCCGGCTGCTCGATCCGCCGCTGCACGAGTTCCTGCCGCACGGCGAGACGGAGATGAGGGAGGTGGCCGAGGCCATCGGCGGCGATGTCGACCTGGTACGCCAGCGGATCGTCCAGCTCGACGAGACCAACCCGATGCTCGGGCACCGCGGCTGCCGGCTGGGCATCACCTATCCCGAGATCTACGAGATGCAGGCGCGCGCCATCTTCGAGGCGGCCGTCGAGGTGCAAAAAGAGACCGGCGAGACCGTCGAGCCGGAGATCATGATCCCGCTGGTCGCCACCAAACGCGAGCTGGAGATCCTCAAGGAGCTGGTCGAGACCACGGCCAAGGCTGTCTTCGACGAGACCGGTGCCGAGGTCGGCTACCTGGTCGGCACCATGATCGAGCTGCCGCGCGCCTGCCTGGTCGCCGACGAGATCGCCGAGGCGGCCGAGTTCTTCTCCTTCGGCACCAACGACCTGACCCAGACCACCTTCGGCGTCTCGCGCGACGACGCCGGCAACTTCCTGCCGGCCTACGAGCAGCGCGGCATCATCAAGCAGGATCCCTTCATCAGCCTCGACCAGAAGGGCGTCGGCCAGCTCGTCTCGCTCGCCGTCGAGAAGGGCCGCCAGACCCGCGGCGAAATCAAGCTCGGTATCTGCGGCGAGCACGGCGGCGACCCCGCCTCGATCCGCTTCTGCCAGAGCGTCGGCCTCGACTACGTGAGCTGTTCGCCCTTCCGCGTGCCGATCGCCCGCCTGGCCGCGGCCCAGGCGGCGCTGGAGGAGACCCAGCGGGACGTCTAGGGCGCGGTTTGTTTCCGGACCGCCTTGCTCCTATCCTTGGGCTCGGGTCGAGCGCGGAGGCGATGCCATGCACAAGCTGAAGGTGGTGAAGACCAGCGAGGGCCTGGCCGTCCTGCTCCCCGACGAAGTGGTCGCGCGCCTGGACCTCGCCGAAGGCGCCGAGGTGGTGCTCTCCGAAGGCGCCGAGGGGTATACCCTTGGTACGGAGAGAGACAGGTCAGAGCGCGTGCGCAAGGCCACGCAGAAGATCTTCGAGCACTACAGCGAGACGCTGCGAGATCTCGCGAAGTGACGGAGCCGGATTGGCTGCACCTCGATGACGTGCTGCAGCTTCATGGTGACGCGATCGACGCTTTCGGCGGCTCGCACGGCGAGCGCGACCGTGGGCTGCTGGAATCGGCGATCATGCGTGCGCAGCAGGTATATGCTTACGCGGAGCAGGTGGATCTTTACGATTTGGCCGACGTTTACCTGACTGCCCTCGTGCGAAGCCACCCCTTTGCCGATGGCAACAAGCGGGTGAGCTTCGCTGCGGCAATCCTGTTCCTCGAACTCAACGGCTCTTGGACTGGTGGAGCCAATGCAGAGGCGACCCAGCTCGTCTACGATCTGATCGCCGGCCGGGTCGACGAAGCCGATGTCGCCGCCTGGTTCAGGGCCAACAGCGCGCCGACCTAGACCGCGCGCGAGCGGGCGCCCATCACCGGGCGCAGTTTGAGCTTGAGCGCGATCACGTCCTGCAGCGACAGGCCGGTGACGCGGGCCACCTCGGCGAGCGGCAAGGCGGTCTCCAGGAGCAGGATCTTGGCGTGCTCCACCGGCGGCATGCGCCGGTGCGAGCGGCGGCCCGAAAAGCGCATGGCGCGGGCGAGCCGTGCCTCCGCGGCGCTGCGCCGCTCGGCCTCCTCCTCGGCCCAACGCTGTTGCTGGCGGGCGCGGCTGGCGGCTGCGGCCTGGCTGTCGTGGGCGTGGAAGGCGCCGTGGAAGCGGCGCGCGAACTCCGGGTCGCTCTGGCTGCGGCGGAACCAGTCCTCCTGGCGCTGGCGGCTGCGCGCCTGGGCCTCGCGCCGCTCGGCATCTTCGGCGTCGTGGGCGGCGAAGCGGGCGGCATCCTCCAGGCTCAGACCCTTGCGCGCGGCCAGCCGTTCGGCCGCCGCCAGCGCGGCGCGGCGCTCGCCCGGGTAGGGCGACTCCTTGGCGAGCACCAGCAGCTTCTGGAACCGGTTGCGCTCGTCGGGGCTGAAGCTCTCGACCATGCCCCGACCATAGGCAAGCCGGCCGCGACCTGCCAGACCGGCTTGCGCTTGACAGGGACGGAAGCGGCGCTCTCGTGCGGCTACTGCAGGAGTCGACCGTCGGGGCGGAAGGCGTGGAAGACAAAGGCGAAGGTCAGGTCGTAGACCGCGTCCTCCAGGGTGCCCTCGGCGGTGCGGCGCTGCACGACGACGTTGCCGATGTCGCGCCCCTCGCTGATCCGCCCGGCGTCTAGGGCGCTCGCCTTGCCGGCGGTCCAGGTGAGGACCAGGCCGTCTTCGGTCTCGATCCGACCCTCGCGCCGCAGGCGCTCCAGCGGCCAGGCACGATCGCCCACTGCCACCACGTAGGCCATGGCGAGAATGCCCGTCGGCAGTTCGCCGGTGTAGAGGAAGGGCGCGCGGGCCGTGTCGTAGCCGGCGTAGGGATTGCGGCCGTAGTCGCGGAAGCCCGGGTCGTTCGGCACCAGCACTTCGCCGTCCGGGTGGCGCTCGGCGAAGCTGGCGAAGGACTCCAGGCGGGCCGGCAGCATCTCCAGCCGCGCGCCGGTCAGCGCCCCGACGATGGCCTCGCCACTGAACTGCTGCCACCAGCTTTCCGTCACCCGGTCGTACATGACCAGATCGGAGTGGCGCAGCTTGCCGGTGGTGCCGAACTCCGCGACACGCCCGTCGGGCAGTGTGCGGTCGAAGACGATGGCGGCGTTGCACAGCGGGCAATAGGTCACCGCGACGGGCCGGCCGGCGACGCGATCGTTGACGATCTCGTGCCAGGTCAGGATGCGCAAGGGGTAGGCGCGCGCCACGCCCTCCAGGGCGAAGCCGATCACCGGTTCCTGCGGCGGCAGGTTCGCCTCGGCGAGCGGCACGAAGGCCGGCGCGTCGATCGAGGGGATGCCGTCGCGCGGCGGTCCGCCCGAGCGGATCTCCGTGAAGGGCACCGCGGCCCTCGAGAAGTCGGTATTCGGCCACTCGCGCTGCCAGAAGGGCGGCGGCTCCTGGGCGGCGGCGGGGACGGAGCCGGCGGTGAAACCGACGAAGGCCAGCAGAAGGACGGTCAGCAACGCCTGCATGCCGCGGAGAGTGCAGTGTGCAGCCGCGCACGCGCCAGTCACAAGCCTGCGAGCCGCAGCTTGCCGGCTCCCCGCCCGCATGGCAGCGTGCAGCCACGATTCGATCCCCAGGTCAGGGACTTGGAGGAGGCGAGGAAGCCGATGGCGAGCGCAGGCAGGTTGCAGGACAGGGTGGCGGTGGTGACCGGGGCCGCCCGCGGCATCGGCAAGGCGGTGGCCGAGGTCTTCGCCCGCGAAGGCGCCAGCGTCGTGCTGGCCGATGTCGAGCGCGAGGCCGGCGAGGCGGCGGCCGAAACCATCGTCGCGGCGGGCGGCGCGGCGCGCTTCGTCGCCTGCGACGTCGGCGAGAAGGGCCAGGTCGACGACATGGTGGCCGCCGCGGTCGAGGCCTATGGCCGGGTCGACGTCGCCGTGGCCAATGCCGGGATTGTCGTCGCCAAGGATTTCCTGGAGCTGGACGAGGCGGACTGGGACCGCACCCTCCGGGTCAACCTGAAGGGCGTCTTCCTGACCGGCCAGGCGGCCGCCCGCCAGATGGTCGCGCAAGGCGGCGGCGGCAGCATCGTCAACATGTCCTCGATCAACGGCGTGGTGGCGATCCCGACGATCGCCCCCTACGTCGCCAGCAAGGGTGGGGTCAACCAGCTCACCAAGGCCATGGCGCTGTCGCTGGCGCCGCACGGCATCCGCGTCAACGCCGTCGGGCCGGGAACGATCGCCACGGAAATGGGTCGCGCAGTGCTGAACGACCCGGAAAAGCGCCGTTTCGCGCTGGCGCGCACCCCGCTAGGCCGCCTCGGCGAGCCAGACGAGATCGGCCGCGCCGTGCTGTTCCTGGCCGGTGCGGACTCCAGCTACATGACCGGCCAGACGATCTACGTCGACGGTGGCCGTCTGGCGCTGAACTACACCATGCCCGTCAAGGACTGAGGGCCTACTCCGGCAGCTTCCAGGGATAGTCCTCGGGAACGCTGCTGTCGCTCGGCACGGCGGGCGCGCCGACCGGCGGGATCGCCTCGGCCTCGCTGGGCGCCGGTTCGGTCTGGGGCACGGCTTCGGGGCGCGCCTTGCGTGCTTTCTCGACGGCGGCGTTCAGGTCGGACTGGGTGCACAGGCCGAGCAGGACGGGGTCCTTCGGCCGAATGTTCGGCGAGTTCCAGTGGCTGCGGTCGCGCACGGCGGCGATGGTGTTCTTCGTCGTGCCGATCAGCTTGGCGATCTGGCTTTCCTTCAGCTCCGGATGGAAGCGCAGCAGCCAGGCGATGCCGTCCGGCTTGTCCTGCCGCTTGGCCACCGGCGTGTAGCGCGGGCCCTTCGTGCGCTTCGCCGGCTGCGGCAGGTCCTGCTTCTTCAGCTTCATGCGGTAGCCGCGGTCCTGCTCGGCGCGCTCCAGCTCGCTCTTGTCGAGCTGGTTGCTGGCGACGGGATCGAGCCCCTGGATGCCGGCGGCCACCTCACCGTCGGCGATACCCTGGACCTCCAGCGGGTGCATGCCGCAGAAGTCGGCGATCTGCTCGAAGGTCAGGCCGGTGTTGTCGACCAGCCAGACGGCGGTCGCCTTGGGCATCAGCGGCAGTTCATGGGCCATAGGTTTCCTCCTTAGCACCGGCCCTTGGCGGGAGCCGGCGCTCGCATCGCGCCGAGTTCGGCTGCAATGCCAGTGTCACGGTGCGTGGAAGCGAACCTGGTATATAGAGGCTGTCGGCGCGCCGCGAAAGGGCGTTCTGGCCCAATCCGGCAACTCGGCGACGGCTGACGCGCCGCCGGATCAGCGTAGCCGCATGCGGTAGAGAACCGGCATTCCGAACAGCCACTTGTGGGCCACCGCCGCGCCGATATGCAGCACGAGGAGACCGCCCAGGGCCGCTGCGCCGGCGGCATGCAGGGTCGCGCAGCGCCGCGCCAGCGTCGTGTCGAGCGGCAGTGCCGGCAGCGAGATCAGGGCGAACAGCCGAATCTCGAAGCCGAGGGCGGCCAGCTTCACGTAGCCCGTCAAGGGCAGAAGCAGCAGCAGAGCATAGAGCGCGGCATGCAGGCCGTTCGCCGCCGTGCGCGCCGTCGGCGCAAGGTCGAACGGCGCTCCGGGGCCGGCGAGGATCAGGCGACAGCCGAGGCGTACAGCCGTCATTGCGAAGAGCAGCGCGCCAAGCGAGAGATGCGCCTGCAAGGCCGCTTCCCCCAAGCCGGGTCGCACCTCGGCGACCGCCGCGCCGAGCCCGGCCAGGCCGGCTTGACAGCCCACGAGCAGCGCTGTCGCCCAGTGCAAGAGGCGCAGCGCCTGCGGGTGGATCGCCAAGCCGCAGCTTGTCGCGCGCGCGTCGCCGCCTGTCACGGCAGGGCACCCTCCAGGTAGGTCCGCAAGTTACAGGGCGACCGCCCGCCGCGCCCGCAGGTGAAGTCGGAGGCCGCCGCCCCACCGGCCACCGCCTCGAGGCTCGGCAGAGTGAAGGTGAAGTCGGTCTCGGCAGCGTGCGCGTGACAGGTCAGACAGGAGGCGCGGGGCGCGACGGATAGGTCCGGGCTGGCGGCGGGGAACGAGCCGTAGTGCCAGGCACCGTCCACCTTGCGCTTGTGGAACACGGTCCCGAGCCGGCCCGGCTGATAGTAGGTCTCCATGAGGATACGCGTGCCGTCGGGTAGGCTACCATCGCCCATCACGGCGGCGAGGGAGTCGCGGGAGACCAGCATGCGGCGGTAGGTGCCGTCGTCCCGCCGCACAGTGGCGTAGGCGATCGTCTCGACCCCGTAGGCGGTGACCACCTCGCGCTCGGGTTGGTTCGACGCGAGAGCCCGCGAAACCGGCTCCGCCGCCACGATCCCGAGGGCGACCGAAAGCACGGCGGCCGCCAATGCCATCGCAAGCGCACCGAGTCCGAGCTCTCGACCCGTCATCGCGGACTCTCCATGGCACCCTCCTCCGGGTGTCGCCCGACCGGAACCGCGGCGCCGGACCGAGGGGGGTGCCGCCAGCCGGGCCGGAGCGGCACCCCCACGTCGTCGGTGCTAGCGCGCGATGACAATCGAATGGGCGCCGCGTGCGACCGCGACCGAATGCTCGGTCTTGACGAGCTGCACGTTTGAGGGCTCCAGCGGATCGGCCTGAATCCGCCAGAAGTCGACGGACCCGCCGACGCGCCGGTCGTCGAAGTGGTCGTAGGTGACGACGGCGAGATGCTCGCCCGTATTGTCGAAGACGGCGGCCTCGGGAAGGATGCCGTCGTAGGCGAACTCGCCAATGTGCGTCAGTATGCCCGTATCCTGGTCGAGCGCGGCCAAGGTGATCGAGCTGAACCAGGTGATGCGGGAGTCCTCGTAAGGCAGGTAGCTGCGCTCGAGGTTCGTCGTCGCCACCCAACGGCCGTCGGGGCTGACCGCCAGGCCTTCGGGCGAGACGCCCGTGGGAACGCGGCTGACGAAGGCGTGGCGCACCGGCTCGCCCTCGCCTTGCGCGTTCATCCGCACCGTGACGATCGAACCGCGGGGCGCCTCGATCCAGGTGCCGGCGACGTCCGGACCCCAGTAAAGGGCATTGATCACCACGTGTCGCCCGTCCGGCGCGAACTCGACCCGGTAGGGCGCCCGCTCGATGTCGACCGCGTTGCCGAAGACCTCGACCGCCAGCGCCTCGGTGACGCGGGCGAAGCGCAGCGTGGCGCCGCCGGTGCTTTCGAGCAAGGCCAGGACGTTGTCGCGCGGATGCCAGTTCGCCTCGATCAGGCGCTCGCCCGGCTGCCAGCCCTCGATCGTCGGCGTCACGCGCGCGCCGAGCCGGCCCTCGGCGAAGCGGTAGAGCGCCAGGGGCGTATCCGCACCCGCGCCGGCTGGATGGTAGGTCACGGCCAGGATGTCGCCCGCCGCGTTGATCCGGATCGCGTCCGGCCGCTCCAGGGTCTCGAGCTGCTGAACGAGCCGGGGTTGGGTGGGATCGGCCAAGTCGAAAACCTTGACCAGATTGCCGTGCCGCAGGTCGCCGAAGGTGTGGTCGCGGTCGTCGTCCGGACGTGGCGTCCAGGTCTCCACCACGAAGGCGTAGCGGCCGTCCGGCGAGACTTCGACCGCCGCGGGCGGGCCGGCCACGGAATTGGATGCGAAGACCTCGTACGCCTGCCAGCCGCGCGGGTCGCCCTGCAGCGGAATCACGGACAGCGCGTCCCGGCCCTCGCGCGGGCCGAGCTGGCCGTCCACGTAGGCCGAGGCCAGCATGTCCGCATCGGAGACCGAGACCAGGTAGCGGCCCTGGAAGTCCAGGGCTCCGTGGCGGTCGAGCGGTTCTTGCGCCGCCGCCGCAGCCGCCGGGGCGGCCGTCAAGACCAGCGCGGCAAACCAGCGCCGGGCGATCCGGCCGGTCTTCCGCTGCCGGTGGTCGCCCGACCCGTCGCTGCCTTGCGACGCCTTCGCGCAGCCTCGGTTCATCCGTGTGCTTACTCCCGCAGTCCTTTCCATTGCCGTATGTCTCCCAAGTCATGTCAACTGATTGTCAAAAACGATCACCCATGGGATCGTGATCGACGAACGCGGATATGGTTGGTGTCGGCATCTGACCGAGCCCGAGAATCAGATCGGGTGATTGGAATTCATGAACACCGAACTCGACCTGCGGCTGCTGCGGTGTTTCTGTGCGGTCGCCGAGGAATTGCACTTCCGTCGCGCCGCTGCGCGTCTGCACACGACGCAGTCGGCGGTCAGCCAGCAGGTCAAGGAGTTGGAGTTGCGTCTCGGCGTCGTGCTGTTCGACCGCAACCGCCGGCGGGTGGAGCTGACCGATGCAGGCGAAACGCTGTACGGCGAGGCACGCGAACTCCTAGCCAAGGCGGAAGCGACGGCGCTGCGCACCCGCGAGGCCGCACGGGGCCTACGTGGCTCGCTGACCTTCGGCGTGATCGGGGCTGCCACCTTCGACCCCATGCCGCATCTCATGCAGGCCGTCCGGCGGACGGCGCCGGACGTGCAGTTCCGGTTCCGCGAGATGACCGCGCGCGAGCAGTTCGCCGCCTTGCGAGACGGGACGATCGACGCCGGGATGGTGCGCGCCGAGCCGCGTGCCGCCGACTTGCAGTTGCGCACCGTTTGGAGCGAGCCGGTGATCTGCCTCCTGCCCGAGCGGCACCGGCTGGCGGCGCGCGAACGGATCGCCATCGCCGACCTGGAAGGGGAGCCGATCCTCAACCTCTCGCGCGACTACGACCCGGCCGCACACGATCTCTACGTCGGCCTCTACCGCAAGGCCGGCTTCGAGCCCCGGATCGTGCAGGAGGTCAGCCAAATCGCGACGATCCTCTTCGTCATCGCGACCAGCGGCTGCGTGGCGCTCGGTCCGGCCGGGTTCCAGGTGCTGCGGCGCGACGGGGTGGTCTTCCGACCGCTGGTACCGCCGGCGCCGAGCGTGCAGACCCGCCTGGTCTGGAATCCGAAGCGCGTCAACGCCGCCTTGCGGGCGGTTCTGGAGGCGGCGGCACGGCTCGCGGTGTCCCGCGCCGCATCACTCCCTGGCGGCTAGAGCAGGATCGTCTTGGATGGAATCGCTTTGGCGATTCCATCCAAGACGTGAATCCTGCTCTATTCATAGAGTTAGAGAGCGATTCACGTCACTGGTGGAAGCGGATCCGCTTCCACCAGTGACGATCGCGCTCTAGCCCTGCCCGGCATCCACGGTCAAGACGATCTTGCCGATATGCGTCGACGACTCCATGAGCGCGTGAGCGTCTGCCGCCCGGTCCAGCGCGAAGGTCTTGTGGACCAGCGGCTTGACCTGTCCGGCCTCGAGCAGCGGCCAGACCTGGGCGTGCAACTGGGCGGCGATCGCCGCCTTGAAGCCGATGTCGCGCGCGCGCAGGGTCGAGCCGGTGACCGTCAGGCGCTTGACCATCACCTTCTGGAAGTCGACCTCCGCCTTGGGACCGCCCAGGAAGGCGATGAAGACCAGCCGGCCGTCCGGCTCCAGCAGGTCGATGTCTCGGGCGATGTAGTCGCCGCCGACCATGTCGAGGATCAGGTCGACGCCGCGGCCGTCGTTGGCCGCGCGGACCGCCTCGGCGAAGTCGGCCTCGCGGTAGTTCACCGCCAGGTCGGCGCCGAGTTCGCGGCAGGCCCTGCACTTCTCCTCGCTGCCGGCGGTGGTGAAGACCTTGGCGCCGAAGGCCCTGGCCAACTGGATCGCCGTCGTGCCGATGCCCGACGAGCCGCCGTGCACCAGGAAGCTTTCGCCGGGCCGCAGACGACCGCGGTCGAAGACGTTGGACCAGACCGTGAAGTAGGTCTCCGGCAGGGCCGCGCCCTCGATGGCCGACAGGCCGCGCGGCACCGGCAGGCACTGGGCGGCCGGGGCGACGCAGTACTCGGCATAGCCACCGCCGGTGACCAGCGCGCAGACCGTCTCGCCGTCGTGCAGGCTGGTCACCTGGGCGCCGCGGGCGACGACCGCGCCGGCGACCTCCAGGCCGGGGATGTCGGAGGCGCCGGGCGGCGGCGGGTACGCGCCCTTGCGCTGCAGCACGTCCGGCCGGTTGACGCCGGCGGCCGCCACCTTGAGCAGCACCTCGCCCGGACCGGGCTGCGGCACCGCGCGGCGAGTCGGCCGCAGCACCTCCGGTCCCCCCGGCTCGGCGATCTCGATCGCGGTCATCTCGCGCGGCAACTCGGTCATGCTCGCTTCGCCCCCCTCTTTGCGGCCCTAGCCGGCTCGGGTCTAGACTGCACCCGGCCGCAGCGCAAGGGGAGGGCCGACGCCATGGACACCGACGACCTGGAGCCGCGCAAACCGATCGCCAAGCCGAAGGACCTGGACCTGCTCGGCGTCGAGGAGCTGCAGGATTACCTCGCGGAGCTGGAGAGCGAGGCCGCGCGCGTGCGCGAGAAGATCGACGCCAAGACCGACTACCAGAGCACCGCCGACGCGTTGTTCAAGCGTTGATCCGTGTGCGCTGCGGCTTTCAGGCGGTGCCGACGCACCAGGGGTCGGGCTGCATGTCGACCGGCGGGCCGGCGGCGTCGGGCGCCGGGAAGCGCGCCTTGAAGGTGAAGGCCTGCGGCGTCGGGCCGTAGCGGTCGAGCCGCCAGAGGCGCGCCAGCCCCTCGTCGACCGACGGTGTGTGGCCGGCCGGGATCCACCAGAGCGCCTGGTAGGCGCCGGCAAAGCGCTCGAAGTACTGGCGGCGGCGGGCCATCACCTGGGTGTGCGCGCTGCGGTAGACGAAATCGAACAGGCTTTCGGCGTCCTGCCAGACCGAAAGGTTGACGATGAAGCGCGGATCGTCGGTCGGCTGGATGTCGGTGGCGTTGCCGCTGTCGCTCTGCAGGCGCCAGACGAAGCCGGGATGCGCGTCCGCCAGGGCGTTGACGCGGTCGAGGGCGTCGAAAAAGGGCTGCACCTGCGGGTCGCCCTGGGGCGCCGCCAGCCGCCCGACGTTGATCTGCGCCAGATGCCACACGCTCATACTCGCCTCCGTCTCATGCGCGCTCCGCTTCAGCCGCACGGCCGTGCGCCGCCTTGGCGCGCCGCGCCTTCATGTACAGCCCCCAGCCGAGCGGCCCGAGCAGCAGCACCAGGGTCAGCCAGCCGGGACGCGGGCCGAGCGGGCAGCCGCTGCCCGGCGGCGGCATCCAGGGGCCGCTCTTGCGCGAAACGGCGACGTGCAGCAGGGGCAGCATCCACCCCACGATCAGCACGCTCCAGGCGAGCCAGGGTTGCATGGCCGCCAAGATGCCGGGGCGCCGCCGCGACCGCAACGCTTTCGCGATTTCGCACTGCGGCAAACTCGTCTAGACACGCTGCCAGACGCACCCGAGCTGAAGAGGAGATGCTCTCCGTGACCTCTACGCAATCCGGCATGCTTTCCGGCAAGACCGCGCTCGTGACGGGCTCGACCAGCGGCATCGGCCGGTCGATCGCCGAGGCCCTGGCCGCCCAGGGCGCCAACCTGGTGATCAACGGCTTCGGCGAGGCCGACGAGATCGAGGCGATCCGCAGCGAGATCGCCGCGACCTGCGGCGTCGAGGTGGCCTACGACGGCGCCGACATGTCCGAGCCGGACGAGATCGAACGCATGGTCGCGCAGGCCCGGCAGCGTTTCGGCGGCGTCGACATCCTGGTCAACAACGCCGGCATCCAGCACACCGCGCCGCTGGAGGAGTTCCCCGTCGAGCGCTGGGACGCGATCGTCGCCATCAACCTCTCGGCCTGCTTTCACACCACCCGCCATGTGGTGGCAAACATGAAGGCCAGGGGCTGGGGCCGCATCGTCAACATCGCCTCGGTGCAGGGGCTGATCGGCTCGATCCACAAGGCGGCCTACGTCGCGGCCAAGCACGGCGTCGTCGGCCTGACCAAGGTAACGGCGCTGGAGACGGCGACCAGCGGGGTGACCTGCAACGCCATCTGCCCGGGCTGGGTGCTGACGCCGCTGGTGCAGAAGCAGGTCGACGCCAAGGCGGAGCAGGAGGGGCTGTCGAACGAGGCGGCCAAGCGCAAGCTGGTCGGCGAGCGCATGCCGAGCGAGCGCTTCACCACCGCCGAGCAGCTCGGCGGGCTGGCCGTCTTCCTCTGTTCGCCGGCCGCCGACAACATGACGGGCATCTCGCTGCCGGTCGACGGCGCGTGGATCGCGCAGTAGCCGGTCTCAGGCCCAGATCTGCATCGCCAGGCCGCGGGTGTCCCGCCCGCGCTCGCCCGCTACGTCGTCCAGTGCGAGCGGAGCCGCCTCGCCCTGCGCGACTCGGTAGGCGGTCAGGGCGCAGACGGCGGCGTCGAGCAGGTCGTCGGGCTGCACCTGCCGCCGGGCGAACTGCCGGTCCCAGCCGCGCGGCAGGCGCAGGCCGGCGGCCGTCAGCAGATTCAGGCGCGCGCTTCGGCCGGCCGGCGACTTCTTGCTCGCCAGCAGGCGGCCGCCGCTCAGGCGGTGGAAGGCGACCTCCGGATGGGCTTCGTGCATGCGCCCCTGGTCGGCCGGGCGCAGGGCGGCATCCACTTCGGCAATCTTCGGCAGGATGAACCAGGCCTGCTTGCTGAGGCCGCGCCCGTCGGCCTTCGCCCAGGCATTGGCTGCCGGATAGTCGCCGGCGGCCCAGAACGCCAATAAGGGACGACGCAGGTCGAGAAAGACGCGGCTGCGCGCCCCGGCCGGCAACGCCGCCCGCGCCGCCAGATCGCATGCGCGCCGCCCGCTGTCCGGCAGGCCGATGGGGATGTCGATGGCGATGCCGCGGGCCGCCTCCAGGTCGTCGAGGCCGAAGCGCGGCAGCAAGCGATAGGCGACCGTCCCGCCTGGACCCGGCCAGTCCGCCGCGATCCATCCTGCGCGGCAACCGTCAAGGCCGCTAAAATGCCGTTCGATTCTTGACATGGGTAAAGGGCATTTTCATCGAATTGGCCCGACAGTCGAGCGTATACGATTAGGTCGCGAAAGGATGTGGCCATCGCGGCGGCTGTCCGCGCTGTCTCGGCCCTGGACCGTTGGGGTCTTCCTAAGATGCTGGCTGTTCTCAAATCCGAACGCATCACCGCGACGCTGGTGGGCCCCGTGCTTTTGGCGCTGGTGGCGGCCTTGGCATTCGTTCTTTGGCTGGTCGACCGGGCCGCCGACAGGCTGGATGCCGAGGCTGCAGCCTATGGACAACGTCTCGCACGGACCTTCGTCGAGCAGAACCTCGGCCGCCTGGAAGAGATGACCTACGACAACGCCTGGTGGGATCCGGCCGTTGCCAATCTGGTGACGACACCCGACGCCTTTTGGGCCAGCGAGAACGTCGGGAGGTACTGGCACGAGACGTTCGGGTTGAAGGCGAGCTTCGTGGTCGATCCGCAGGGCGAAACCGTCTTCGCCTTCTTGGAGGGGGTGCAAAGCGAGACGCCGGCCAAGGCGATGCTCGGGTCTGCCCTGCCGGCGCTGCTGAAAGCTGCCAGGGCCGGGGCGGACGAGGCGCCCGGCTCGGCCAGCGCAGTGGTCGAGACGCCCGGCGGACTGGCCCTCGTCGGACTCAGTCTGCTGACGCCGGAAAACGTTCAAGCCGCCTTTCCCGAGCCGGCGCAGCGCAGCGCCCTGATTGCCGTGCGCAGTCTGGATGCCGCTTTCCTGGCGAAGGCTGCGGTACAGTTCCAGCTCGACCAGCTCGGGTTTCAGCCCCCCGCGGCAACTCCGCATCGCGGCGGCGCCTCCTTCGACTTGCGAGGGGCAGAGGGCGAACTTGTCGCGCGTCTGACATGGAGGCCGGCACATCCTGGCGACCGACTGCGCGACTCGCTGATCCTGCCGATGGCCGGCGTCGGTGCCGTCGTCGTGGGATTGTTCGGCCTGTTCGTGTGGCTCTCCCACCGGGTCGCCACCCGCCTGAACGCCGCCCGCCTCGCTGCCGAAGGAGCGAGCGAGGCGAAGAGCCGGTTCCTCGCCAACATGAGCCACGAGTTGCGCACCCCGCTGAACGCCATCCTCGGGTTCTCAGAGTTGATCAAGCTCGGTCGTGCCGCACCAGACGGGGACGACCGACAGCTCGAGTACGGCGAGGCCATTCACCAATCGGGACAGCACCTTCTCGACCTGATCGAGGATATTCTCGACCTCAGCAAGATCGAGAGCGGGCGTCAGGAATTGAGGCTCGCGCCTCTCGATGTCGGTGCTGCCCTCGCGGAGGTGCGCAACGGCCTGGCGCCGGTGCTGGCCGCGCGCGGACACACCGTCGGCCTCGAAGTGCCGGAGGGCCTACCGCAGCTCGTGGCCGACCCTCGGGCGGTCCGTCAGATCCTCTACAATCTCCTGAGCAACGCGGCGAAGTTCACGCCAGAGCACGGAACTCTCGTGATCGGGGCCTGCCTGGCGTCGGGGGAGGGGATCGAGTTGTTCGTGCGCGACAACGGAATCGGCATGGCGCTCGAGGATCTCGCGCGCGTGCGTCTGCCCTTCGAGCAAGTGGCCGACCCGCGCGGGATCGCAACCAGCGGCGGCACCGGGTTGGGCCTTTCCATCGTCGAGGGGCTGGCCAGCCTGCACGGGGGCAGCCTGCACCTGGACTCCGTGCCCGGCCACGGGACCCGCGCCGCCGTCGTGCTGCCTCTCGAGCCTCAGCGCACCGCGTCATAGCATGCGTGCCCAGCCGGAGCCGCACGCGGCGGTGCCAGGGCAAAGCAAGTCGACAAACAAGGGGCGCCGGCGGGAATCCCCGGTCTAACAAAGAAATCAGGTTAGTCTTGCCAAATCGATTAACCATTCGTTAGTCTGGCACCATTAGAGTGAGGAGTGTCGCCGGGGCCTCCTCTCCAGGAACTCCGCGGCTTCGGCGACCGGATGCAGATCCGTTCCTTGTGACGCCTCCCTGTTGACTTGCCGCCGGTTCGCCGGCGGCTTTTCTTTTTACAGGAAATCCAACGAGTTATCGGCCAGGCTCCGACGCCGTTCCCATAACGACGGCCTTGACGCCCTGCGGCGACCTGCTAGAGTCCGCTCCGGCAAGTTGACAGGGAGCCGACACAAAAACGGGGGGCCGCAGCCGACAGGCTGAACGGCCCCCCAACTTTTCCGGCCTTCCCTCCGCCTCCACCGCCCAGCTAGTCTCCGCGCACTTCAGCCGGTTCGCGCGACGCTGGCCGGCTCGCCAGACGGGGAGGGCGCCGTGGCCGATCCGAAGTTCCTGAAGCTCGACACGCTGGCGCTGCATGCCGGCCAGCGACCGGATCCGGCCACCGGGGCACGGGCGGTCCCGATCTACCAGACCACCTCCTACTGCTTCCGCGACGCCGACCATGCCGCTGCGTCGTTCAACCTGGAGCGGCCGGGTTACATCTACAGCCGCATCGGCAACCCCACCGTGGCCGTGTTGGAGGAGCGCATCGCCGCGCTCGACAAGGGCGTGGCCGGCCTCGCCGGTGCCTCCGGGCATGCCTGCCTGTGGCTGCTGGTGGCGACTCTGATGGGCCAAGGCGGCCACATCGTCGCCTCGCGCTGCCTCTACGGGGGCTCGATCAACTTCTTCGTGCACACGGCGCCGCGCTTCGGCATCGAGACGACGCTTGTCGATCCGCGCGACCCAAGAGCCTTCGAAGAAGCAATCCGCCCGGAGACCCGCCTGCTGTTCGGTGAGGTGGTCGGCAACCCCGGCCTGGAGGTGATGGACGTGCCGGCGGTGGCCGAGATCGCGCACCGCCACAAAATCCCGCTTGCGCTCGACAACACCTTCCTGACACCGGCGCTGTGCCGGCCGATCGAGCTGGGCGCAGACTTGGTAGTGCACTCCGCCACCAAGTGGATCGGCGGTCACGGTGTGGCCATCGGCGGCCTGCTGGTCGACGGCGGCCGCTTCGACTGGGACGCCTCCGGCAAGTTCCCCACGCTGACGGAGCCCTACCCCGGCTATCACGGCATCGACTACGCCGAGGAGTTCGGCCCGGCCGCCTTCGCCATGCGCGCCCGTACGGAGGGACTGCGGGACTTCGGCGGGGTGATGGCGCCGCAGACCGCCTTCTATCTGCTGCAGGGTCTCGAGACCCTACCGCTGCGCATGGAGCGGCACGTCGCCAACACCCTGAAGGTTCTCGAGTTCCTGGAGGCGAGCGAGGAGGTCGCCTGGGTCTCGCACCCGTCCCTGCCCAGCCACCCCGATCATGCGCTGGCCGAGCGCCTGCTGCCCGAGGGCGCTGGCTCGATGGTCGCCTTCGGCGTCAGGGGCGGACGCGCGGCCGGCCGCGTCTTCATCGAGCGACTGCAGCTCGCCAGCCACCTTGCCAACGTCGGCGACGCCAAGACGCTGGTGATCCATCCGGCCAGCACGACCCATTCGCAGATGAGCGCCGACGAACTGGCCGCGGCCGGGATCGGCGAGGACATGATCCGCCTGTCGGTCGGTCTGGAGGATGCCGGCGACATCGTCGCCGACCTGCGCCAGGCGCTGCGCGCGGCCGCCAAGGAAACCGCCTGATGCGGCTTGCCGTCGGGGGGATTGAAGTCTTCGCCGCGACCGGCGGCCAGCCCTTCGATCCGTCCAGGCCCTGCGTCGTTATGGTACACGGCGCCGGCATGGACCGTACGGTCTGGGCGCTGCAGAGCCGCTATCTGGCGCATCGCGGGCGCGGGGTATTGGCGGTCGACCTGCCGGGTCACGGCCGTTCCGGCGGCGAGGCGCTGGCGAGCGTCGAGGCGCTGGGCGACTGGCTGGTGGACCTGCTGGACGCGGCGGGCGTCGAGACCGCAGCGCTGGTCGGGCATTCGATGGGCGCGCTCGCCTGTCTGGCGGCTGCCGCGCGGCATCCGGCCCGGGTCCATGCCCTGGCGCTGCTCGGCGTGGCCGCGCGCATGCCGGTGCACCCGGACCTGCTGGCGCTGGCCGAGGCGAACGACCGCCACGCCTGCGAGCTGATCGACGACTGGGCGCACGGGCCGGCCGCCCATATCGGCGGCCACCCGGCGCCGGGCACCTGGCTTCTGGGCGGCGGCGTGCGGCTGCTGGAGCGCGCGCGTCCGGGCGTGCTGCACACCGACCTGGCCGCCTGCGATGCCTTCGCGGCGGGCGCGGACTATGCCGCCGCCATCGCCTGTCCGACGCGCCTGGTTCTGGGTGCCGAGGACCGGATGACGCCGGCCAAGGCGGGCCGGAAACTGGCCGAAGCGATCACTGGTGCGGATGTGGTCGTGCTCCCCGAGTGCGGTCACATGATGATGACGGAAAGGCCCGATGCCACGCTGGAGGCTCTGCGCACGCGGGTATGAGAGGTGTGCGCCTGCCCCGTGGAGCATCGCGTTGCGGAGCCCGCCCGGATCGGCATACTCTTTCCATAACAGCCCGTAGCGGGGCAGCGCCGTCTCCCGACTCTTGGCCCAGCGCCTGCTGGCGTCCGCTGCCCCGCCAAACGGGGACAAGCGGGAGGAGATCGCCATGTGCCGCATTTTCGCAGGACAGCCCCAGTCCAACTACGAACCCGAGCGCCGTTCGGTCCGCCTGGCCGGCTTCAGCACCAGCATCCAGCTCGAGAAGATCTTCTGGCAGATCCTGGAGGAGATCGCCGACGGCGAAGGCGTCAGCGTCGCCAAGTTCATCAGCGTGCTGCACGACGAAGTCATCCAGACGCACGGCGAGGCACGCAACTTCACCTCGCTGCTGCGCTGCTGCTGCCTGATCTACGTCGACGGCGCCAAGGTCGGCGGTGCACCCCGCTTCGCCGTCTCCAGCGGCATGCACGAGCTTCCAGCGGCCGAGTGATCGATCCGCAGCGATCGGGTCACCCGGGCACCTCCGGGCCGCGGATCGCTGTGTGGTAAGCCGTTACCACCCCGGCGCAGCGCGTCTCGTCTAGCCTCGGTCTCGTCATCGGGTCGCGGCCGACGCGAGGCCCGGCTGCCTTGCCTCGGTCGCACCCGCTCGGAAAGACAGTCACGGGCGAGCCTCCGGGCGACGAGGGAGCCGCGATGGCCAAGGCGATTCACACCATGATCCGCGTGCGGGACGAGGCGCGCTCGGTCGACTTCTACCGCAAGGCTTTCGGCCTGCAGGTGGCCGACCGCTTCCCCTTCGAGGGCTTCACCCTGGTCTATCTGCGCAACGCCGAAGCCGACTTCGAAGTCGAGTTGACGGTCAACCACGCGCGCGACGAGCCCTATACCCACGGCGACGGCTACGGCCATTTGGCCGTCGCGGTGGGCGATCTGGAGGCCGAACACGCGCGCATGCGCGATCTCGGCCTGGCGCCCAAAGACATCAAGGAGTTCCATCGTGACGGATCTTTGATGGCCAAGTTTTTTTTCTTGGAAGATCCGGACGGTTACAAAATCGAAGTCCTACAAGAACATGGACGTTACCGCTGAATACGAAAGCGACCTAATCAGCGGTGGGCCCGAGGTCGCACCCCGGGGCAGCGGACGGCCCCAGAAGGCCTCGCTTAAAGGGAGGAACGACGGATGCGCACAATCGACCGGCGTACGCGGGTTTCGCGGCGCAGCTTCCTGAAGCACAGCAGCGGCGCCACGGCCGGCGTCGTGGCGCTGTCGCTCGGCCCGGGCATGATCGCCAGCCCCTCCGGCGCCTGGGCAGTTGCGGCAACCAACCTCGGTCCCGAGACCATGCAGACGCTGATCCAGATGGCCCGGGACATCTATCCGCACGACCATCTTGCCGATCGCTACTACGCCGCGGCCGTGGCCGCCTACGAGGAGCAGGCCGGCACCGACCCCGCCGTCAAGGACATGATCCAAAGCGGGGTGGCCGGCCTCGACGCCATGGCGGAAGCGCGGCACGGGCGGCGCTATGCGGAAGTCGGCTGGGAAGCCGAACGTGTGGCGATCCTGCGCGAGATCGAGGCGGGCAGCTTTTTCCAGACCGTGCGCTCGGGCCTCGTGGTCGGGCTCTACAACAACCCGGAGGTCTGGGCGAAGTTCGGCTACGAGGGGCCCTCCGCCGACAAGGGCGGATACCTCCACCGCGGCTTCGACGACATCGATTGGGTGTAAAGCTGACGCGCGAAGGAGGCTCGGCAGATGGCAGCGCCTTACGACCTGACTGACGACAGTGTCGTCGTGATCATCGGCTCCGGCGCGGGCGGCGGCACGCTCGGCACGGAGCTCGCTCTCAAGGGGATCGACACGGTCATCCTGGAAGCCGGCGGACGGCACGAGATCGCCGACTTCGAGAACGACGAATGGGGCATGTTCGGCAAGATCTCTTGGCTCGACATGCGCACCACCTCCGGCGCCTGGCGCGTCGCGCGGGACTTCCCCAATCTTCCGGCCTGGATCGTCAAGGCGGTCGGCGGCTCCACCGTGCACTGGGCGGGCGCCTCGCTGCGCTTCCAGGAGCACGAGTTCAAGGTGCGCTCGGTCTACGGCGACGTGCCCGGCGCCAACCTGCTCGACTGGCCGCTGACCCTGGCCGAGCTGGAGCCCTACTACGCCAGGGCCGAAGACCGCATGGGGGTGACGCGCACCCACGATATCCCGGGACTGCCGGGCAACAACAACTTCAAGGTGATGGAAGCCGGCGCGAAGAAGCTCGGTTACACCCAGTGCAACACCGGCCGCATGGCGATCAACTCGCAGCCGCGCGACGGCCGCGCCTCGTGCCAGCAGATCGGCTTCTGCTTCCAGGGATGCAAGACCGGGGCGAAGTGGTCGACCCTCTACGCCGAAATCCCCAAGGGCGAGGAGACCGGCAAGCTGGAGGTCCGCACCGACGCTCAGGCCCTGCGGATCGAGCATGATGCGGACGGCAAGGTGACAGGCGTGGTCTACGCCGATTCCGCCGGCAACCAGTACCGGCAGGCGGCGCGCGCCGTCTGTGTCGCCGGCAACTCGATCGAGTCGCCGCGCCTGCTGCTCAACTCCGCCTCGAGCCTGTTTCCGGACGGCCTGGCCAACTCCTCCGGTCAGGTCGGCCGCAACTACATGCGGCACATGACCGGCAGCGTCTACGCCATCTTCGACCGCCCGGTGAACATGTACCGCGGCACGACCATGGCGGGGATCGTCCAGGACGAATCCGGCCACGATCCCAGCCGCGGCTTCGTCGGCGGCTACGAGATGGAGACCCTGTCCCTCGGCCTGCCGTTCATGGCGGCCTTCCTGGACCCGGGCGCCTGGGGCCGCGAATTCGCCTCGGCCCTGGACCAGTACGACCATATGGCGGGGATGTGGCTGGTCGGCGAGGACATGCCGCAGGAAAGCAACGCGGTGACCTTGCACCCCACGGAGATCGACCAGTTCGGGCTGCCCGTGCCGAACGTCCATTTCGACGACCACCCGAACGACATCGCCATGCGCAACCATGCCTATCGTCAGGGCAGCGCGCTCTACGATGCGGTCGGGGCGGTGCGGACCTTCCCGACGCCGCCGTATCCCTCGACCCACAACCTCGGCACCAACCGGATGAGCGAGAAGCCGCGCGACGGCGTGGTCAACAGGTGGGGCCAGACCCATGATCTGCCCAACCTTTTCGTATCGGACGGCAGCCAGTTCACCACCGGCGGCGCCGAGAACCCGACGCTGACGATCGTGGCCCTGGCCCTGCGTCAGGCCGACCACATCGCCGAGCGGATGCGGGCCGGAGAGTTGTAGAGGCAGTGCAGCATCCCCTGCCGGCGGACGCGGACTGCGTCCGCCGGCGGGTTGCCTGGTCGACCTAACCCTGTCGGCGAACCGGCCGCGCCGGGAGGCGGTCGGCGATCTCGGCGATCGGGCGGGCATGGTCCTCGATCGCGACCGCCTTGTCGACCTGGCCGGTCGGGCCCAGCAGAGGGAAGATCGCCGAATCGTACACCACCGGCAGGTCGCTGCTGGCCAGCCAGACCATGCGACCGTAGACCGGCGCCCGCGACTCCACCAGCAAGCGGTAGCCCCGCTCGAAGGCCTGGCGCTCGAGCGGCGTGTCGAACTGCATCTCGTCCAGGTACAGGCCGGTGAAGTCGCGCCGCGAGGCCTCGGCAATGGCGGTGCCGACCAGCCGGTAGCGGATGCGGAATGGCGCGTGCTCGATATCGGTCAGCAGCAGGTACGGCAGCAGGGCGACGATCTCGGCAGGGTCCAGGTCGGCGCGCTGCGGCAGCCGGCCGTCGCGGCATTTGCTCTGCCAGTAAGCGGCCAGCTCCGCGATCTTCGGCGAGCCGCAGGCCGCGGGATCGGGGCCGTAGGCACGTTGCCCGAGCGCGCCGAGCCCCCTCTGCGGCCCCCGGCCGGCCCCGCCCGTGCTCATGTCGCACGCACCGCGCTGCCGTCGGCAATCCGCCTGACGACGGCCTGGGGAAACGCTGCTAGAAGAGGGCCGCTGTCTGACATCGCAGGGAGCCCCCGGCGTGAGCCAAGATCTTCTGCCACCGCGCGACCGCAGCGGCTATCCGCATTTCCTGCGCATCCCGACGCGCTGGATGGACAACGACATCTACGGTCACGTCAACAACGTGGTCTACTACAGCTACTTCGACACTGTCATTAACTCCTATCTGATCGCCGAGGGCGGATTGGACATCCATGCCGGCACGGTCATCGGCATCACGCCCGAGACCCACTGCAATTTCCACGATTCCTTCAGCTTTCCGGAGGTTGTCGAGGCCGGCCTCGCGGTCGGCCATCTCGGCAGTCGCTCGGTGAAGTACCTGGTCGGTCTGTTCAAGGAAGGTGCCCCGGCGCCGGCGGCGACGGGCTGGTTCGTTCACGTCTTCGTCGAGCGCGCCAGCATGCGCCCGGTGCAGTCACTGCCCGAGCCGCTGCGCGGTGCGCTCGCCGCACTGAAGATCGCCGGGTAGCGCGCGGGCCGCTCCCCGAGTCCGCCGGCTTGCCGCGCTGCTTCAGTGACCCGGATTGCTGGCGGCGAAGCTCTGCTTCTGCTCTTCCGTCGCTTCGGTCTGGTACCGGCTGCGCCACTCGTCGTAGGGCATGCCGTAGACGATCTCGCGCGCCTCGCCCTTGCTCATCTCGATGCCCTGGTCGGCGGCGGCCTCCTGATACCAGCGCGACAGGCAGTTCCGGCAGAAGCCGGCGAGGTTCATCATGTCGATGTTCTGCACGTCGGTACGCTGGCGCAGGTGGTCGCGCAAGGCGCGAAAGGCGGCCGCTTCGAGTTCCGTGCGGGTCTTGTCGTCCATCGGATTCTCCTGGCGCTGTGAAGGCTTGGCTAGCCCCCAATGTGTTGTTCGGCGGGTAATCCTGCAACGGTCTCGCCGATCATCCAGTCGACCACGCGGTCGAGCGCCTGGCGCTGGTCGGCGCCCTCGGCCAGGGCGGCGTTGTAGGCTTCGAGCTGTCGGTCGGCGCTGGTGCCGTTCTGGGCGATATCGCGGGCGGCCTCGCAGAGATCGAGGCAGTCGAGCGCCAAGGCGTCCTCGCGGGTCAGCTCCAGGATCTCTTCGAGCAGGTCCGCGTAGGGCACGACGGCGCCCCGGCCGAAGTCGACCAGGCCCTCGTCCATGCCGTAGCGCGCCGCCCGCCATCGGTTTTCGCCGATCAGCATGTTGGCGTAGCGCCGCCAGCGCTGGTTGTGCCGTTTCAGGCGCCACAGTAGCCGCAGCAGGCACTGGTAGATCGCGGCGATCGCCACGCCGTGGCTGAGGCGCGTGCAGATGTCCGGCGCACGCAGCTCCAGGGTCGGAAAGCGGGCCGAGGGGCGCACGTCCCACCAGAGCTTCGAAGCGTCCTCGATCAGGCCGGCGTCGACGATCACCTGAAGCTGGCGCTGGTATTCGCCCCAGGAGTCGAAGTGCTCCGGCAATCCGGTGCGCGGCAGCTCGTCGAACACCGCCAGGCGATAGGACTTCAGGCCGGTGTTGCGGCCGCGCCAGAAGGGCGAGGAGGTGGAAAGCGCCAAGAGGTGCGGCGTGAAATAGGCGATCTGGCTCATCAGGTCGATGCGCAGATCGTCGTCGTCCAGGCCGACGTGGACGTGCATGCCGCAGATCAGCAGCCGCCGGGCCGGCGCCTGGATGTCGCGCGCCAAGAGGTTGTAGCGCTCCTTGTCGGTATGCTTCTGGTGATCCCAATCCGCCTTGGGATGGGTCGAGGCGGCGATGACGGCGAGATCGAAGGCCTTGGCCACCTCCACGACCTGCAGGCGCAGGTGGGCCAGCTCCTCGGCCGCTGCCCGCACGCTCTCGCACTTGCTGGTGCCGACCTCGACCTGCGACTGTAGGAATTCCGCCGTCACCCGCTCGCCCAACCGCTTCTCCAGCGCCCCCATCAGGCCGGCCGGCGGCTCGATCACCAGGTCGCGGCTGGCCGGCTCGACCAGCAGGTACTCTTCCTCGATGCCGACGGTAAAACTCGGCTCCACCGCAATGGCCATCGGCGCGCTGCGCTCCCCCTTAAGCATCTGCTCCGGCACACGCCTCGGCGAAGGTGGCCGGATCCTCCAGAACCGGGTGCAGGATTCCGGTGAGGCGCTTGGCCCAGGCCTCCGCGCCCTTGGCAGTGTCGATCAGGTCCTGACGCACCTCAATCAACACGTGCGGCAGGCCGCGCGCATCGCCGTGGGCGTGCAGGCTGTAGTCTTCGCTCGAGCGCCCCGAGTAGGGTTCGTTGTCGCCGGTCGGGATGCCCTCGGCGCGCAGGCCGTCGATCAGCGGGCGCGCCAGCCGCGCATCGCGGTCCCACAGGATGCCGGCCTTCATGGACCGCTCCTGGCCGGCGAACACCGGCGTGAAGGAGTGCATGAAGACCAGCGCCGGCGGCTTGTCCATCGCCACCTTCGCCTCGATCAGGCGGGCGCAGGCACCGTGATAGGCGGCGAAAAGCTGCTCGCGCCGCGCCCGGATCTCGCCATCGCTCAGGTGGCGGTTGCCGGGAACCTCCGTCCCGTCGCTGATCGCCGGAATCGAGCTCGGCACGTCGACCCGGCGGTTCGGGTCGATCACCAGGCGCGAGAAGCCGGACAGCACGGTCGGGGCGTCGAGCAGGACGCACAGGCGGCGCGCCACCTCGGCGGCGCCGATGTCCCAGGCGATGTGCCGCGCCAACTCCGTATGGTCGAGCCCGAGGTCGCGCAGCCGCGCCGGCACGCGGTTCGTCGCGTGGTCGCAGGTGATCACCAGGCGCGCTTGGCCGCTCGGATTCAGGATCTCGAAGGCGGGCGGCTCGTCGGGCGCCAGCAGGCGCTGCTCCAGGGGGCCTTGGGCTTGGTCGAGCATGGCGCGGGACTATAGCGAGCGGCCGTGCCATGCAACAGGCCCGGGGCGCGCTTGCGCCAAGCCGCAATTGACGCGGGGCGCCGGACACGCTGAATTCGCCGCATGCAGCCCGTAACGCCCAACACCTTCTTCTGCATCGATGGCCATACCTGCGGCAATCCCGTGCGCCTGGTGGCGGCCGGCGGACCACCGCTGACCGGCGCCGACATGAGCGAGAAGCGGCAGGACTTCCTGGCGCGCTACGACTGGATTCGCACGGCGCTGATGTTCGAGCCGCGCGGCCACGACATGATGTCCGGCGCCATCCTCTACCCGCCGAGCGATCCGCGGGCGGACGTCGCCATCCTGTTCATCGAGACCAGCGGCTGCCTGCCGATGTGCGGACACGGGACCATCGGCACCGTCACCTTCGCGTTGGAGCGCGGCCTGGTGCAGCCGCGCGAGCCGGGCGTTCTGCGCCTGGAGGCGCCCTCGGGACTGGTCGAGGCGCGCTATCGCCAGGACGGTGCCGGGCATGTCGAGGCGGTGCGGCTGCGCAACGTCGCCAGCTACCTTGCGCTGGAGGATCTCGAGATCGACTGCCCAGAGCTGGGCCGCCTGCGCCTCGACGTCGCCTACGGCGGGAACTTCTATGCCATCGTCGAGCCGCAGGCCGGATTCGCCGGCCTCGACGCCATGACCCCGGCCGACGTTCTGCGCCTATCGCCGCAGGTCCGCCGGCTGGTCAATGCCGCCGTCGAGGTGGAGCATCCGCTCGATCCGACAATCCGCGGGGTCAGCCACGTCATGTGGACGGGTGCGGCCCGCCAACCGGGCGCCGATGCGCGCAATGCCGTTTTTTACGGGGAGCGCGCGATCGACCGCAGTCCCTGCGGTACCGGCACCTCGGCGCGCATGGCGCAGCTCGCCGCGCGGGGCCGTCTGCGGCCGGGCGACGATTTCGTCCACGAGAGCCTGATCGGCAGCCTGTTCCACGGCCGTGTCGAGGTTGCGACCGACCTGGCCGGCCGACCGGCGATCGTGCCCTCGATCGAGGGCTGGGCCCGCATGACCGGGCTCAATACCATCTTCGTCGACGGCCGCGACCCCTACTGCCAAGGCTTCCAGGTCGTCTGAGCTCAGCCGGCGGCCGGCGGCTCTTCGGCAACTGCGCGGCTGACGGCACCCAGGCTGAGCAGCGCCAGAACCAGGGGCGTCGCCGCCAGAGCTGCGAAGAAGGGCACGAGAATTCCGTAGGCGGCGACCAGCAATGCCAGCATCAAGCTCAGGCTCACCAGCGCAAGCGCGAGTTCGGTGACGCGGGGGCGCGCCGGATGCCAGACGATGCGCATGCTGTGATCCGTACTCCTAACGAGGCGCTCAGTTTTCGACACTACGACGAACGCGAGCGGTCGGATTGCCGAGTCATGATGTATCCCGCGAACATACGACATCCCGCGTCCGCGCCGGACTGCGGTGCAGCGTCGCGCGGGCCTCGGCAGCGCCTTATCCACAGCTTCCCCGCTTTGCCGGGGCCAGGCCGCGTTGAGGGCCTGCCACGCCGCCGCTATGGTCCGGCTCCCGCAGGCAGGCGACGGTGCGCCGGCGGAGGCGGCCCCTTACGAAGAAGCTTGAGAGGAGTTGGTGTGGCATGACCGATGTCGGCGGCGTGGCGGCGGATCGCCTGCGGTCCTTCATCGAGCGGATCGAGCGCCTGGAGGAGGAGCGAACGGCGCTGGGCGCGGACATCCGCGAAGTCTTCGCCGAGGCCAAGGGCGTCGGCTTCGATACGAAGATCATGCGGCAGGTGATCAAGCTGCGAAAGATGGACCAATCCGACCGGCAGGAGCAGGAACACTTGCTGGAGCTCTATAAGCGGGCCCTAGGGATTGAAGAATAGAGAGGCGATTGACGGGCGGGACGGCGGTTTACTCGGCCAAATCGCCAGCGTTTACGATGAGTTTGATTGTCGGCCGCCCCTGCATTCTCTGCCTATACCATTGCCCCGTTTGCAATCGCCGGCACACTGCGTCATAGTTTTGCCAAACTAAGGACAGGCGCACTCCGCACCCTGACTGGGGCCGCCCTGCTTTCCGCGGTCCCGGCGATTGGGGATGCACGCATGTCTACCGCCGCTTCGGCGTTGCCTTACCTGCGCGTTGCCGGTCTTCGCGTTGTCCTGGCTTCCGCCGCTTCGGCGCGAGAGCAACGGGCAGAGGAAGGCATCCGATGTACAAGAAGATGATGGTCCCGGTGGATCTCGCTCACGTCGACAAGCTCGACAAGGCGCTGACCACGGCGCTCGACCTCGCCAAGCACTACAGTCTCCCGGTCTGCTACGTCGGCGTCACGGAGACGGCGCCCAGTCCCGTCGCCCACACGCCCGAGGAATACGGCCAGAAGCTCGAGCAGTTCGCCAGGGAGCACGGCGGCAACCAGGGGCTCGAGGTCAGTTCGAAGGTCTACATCAGCCACGATCCGGCGCGCGACCTCTACAAGATCCTGACCCACGCGGCCGACGAGACGGGCGCCGATCTCGTGGTCATGGCCTCGCACGTGCCGGGGCTGCCCGAGCACGTCTTCACCTCCAATGCGGGCTACGTGGCCTCCCACGCGGACGTCTCGGTCTTCGTGATCCGCTGACGCCGGCCGCTGCGCCGCCGCGCGGCGCCTTACGGGCCTCATATTACAGAGGATTCGTCACATGAGCGATGAAGCCACTCCGGCGCCGGAAGGCGCCGCCGACGTCATCGAAACCGACTACGAGATCGGTCAAGACAACATCCAGCCGAAGATCGGGCCGTTCGGCCTCGACATCCACAATCCGGTCTTCATGGTCTCCGGCCTGGTCATCGTCGCCTTCGTCTTCCTGACCATGGCCTTCCAGACGAGCGTCGGGCCGCTGTTCAACGAGGTGCGCGGCTGGCTGACTGGCAACCTCGACTGGTTCTTCCTTACCGCCGGCAACGTCTTCGTCATCGTCTGCCTCGTCCTGATCCTTTCGCCCTTGGGCAAGGTGCGTCTCGGCGGCAAGGAAGCGACGCCGGAATACAGCTACTTCGGTTGGTTCGCGATGCTGTTCGCTGCCGGCATGGGCATCGGGCTGATGTTCTTCGGCGTGCTCGAACCGGTCTACCACATGGCGATCTCCGAGCCGCTGGGCGTACCGGCGCCCTTCGACGAAAACGGCAACCTGATCGAGGAGAACCTGGCGGCGGCCAAGGCCATGGGCATGGCGGCGACCATCTTCCACTGGGGCCTGCACCCCTGGGCCATCTACGCCGTCGTCGCTTTGGCGCTGGCGCTCTTCTCCTTCAACAAGGGATTGCCGCTGACGGTACGCTCGATGTTCTACCCGATCTTCGGCGAGAAGATCTGGGGCTGGCCGGGCCACGTCATCGACACCCTGGCCGTCTTCGCCACGCTCTTCGGCCTGGCCACCTCGCTCGGCTTCGGCGCACAACAGGCGAATGCGGGCCTCGACTACGTCTTCGGCATTCCGAACAGCATCGACACCCAGATCGTGCTGATCCTCGGGATCACGGCGGTCGCCCTGGTTTCCGTGCTGCGCGGTCTGGACGGCGGCGTCAAGGTGCTGTCCGAGGTCAACATGGCGATGGCGGCGCTGCTGCTGGTCTTCGTCATCGTTGCCGGCCCGACCGTCGGGATCCTGACCGGCTTCTTCGACAACCTGCTGCACTATGCCCGGGAGGTCGTTCCGCTGTCCAACCCGGTCGGGCGCGAAGACGACAGCTTCCGCCAGGGGTGGACCTCGTTCTACTGGGCCTGGTGGATTTCCTGGTCGCCCTTCGTCGGCATGTTCATCGCGCGGGTGTCGCGGGGCCGCACGGTGCGCGAATTCATCACCTGCGTGCTGATCATCCCCTCGGTCGTCTCCGTTCTGTGGATGACCGCCTTCGGCGGCACCGCGATCGAGCAGGTGGTGACCGATCAGGCGAGTGCGGTGAAGGAATACGTCATCGCTTCCTACAATCCCGAGCTGTCGCTCTTCGGCATGCTTTCGGAACTGCCGTTGGCGCAAATCACCTCGGTGATCGCCATTGTCCTTGTGATCGTCTTCTTCGTCACCTCTTCGGACTCCGGCTCGCTGGTGATCGACACCATCACCGCCGGCGGCAAGGTCAACGCGCCGGTCTCGCAGCGTGTCTTCTGGTGTATTTTCGAAGGCCTGGTGGCGATCGCTCTGCTGCTCGGCGGCGGCTTGGGTGCTCTGCAGGCGGCTGCGGTGTCGACCGGCTTGCCGTTCACACTGGTCCTGCTGCTCGCGTGTTACGCGATCTTCAAGGGTCTGGCCAAGGAACCGCGATAGCTTCGCGGCAACCATTTCGGGAGAATGCGGGGGCGCCCTCGAGTGGGCGCCCCCTTTGCGCTTTCTGGCAGAACCGCAGAAGTAGGCGGTCAATGTCAATCGACACGACCAAAGATAGTCGAATGTTTACCCTAAAAAGGTAGAGTTAAGCTCGATTAACCATCGGTTGGTAATTATTGCCCATAATTCTTGAAAACGTTTGCTTTCAGGAGGAAACGCCGATGTCGCGTATCATGGTCGTGCTTTCGCGCACCCCGATCGGGCCGCGCTTGGCCGCAGGTTTCGGCTTGATCCTGCTGCTCCTGTTGGGCCTCGGCGGCAAGTCGATCTTCACCGTGCAGACCCTCGAAGACGAAGTGAAGGCGGTTCAGGCCTACGCGACTGCCGCCGATGCCGCTTCCGAGATCCGCCAGCACTTCCTCGACCTCAAGGTCGTCGTGCACGAATACGTCGCCAAGAACACCGAGGAGCGCTTCGCCAAGGCCGAGGAGCTTCACGCCAAGCTGCTGGAGGCCATCGTGCAAAAGCGGGCTGCCGCCAAGGAGGCGGCCGTCTCCGCCGAGTTGGAGGCGCTGGACGCTTCGGCGCAAGCCTATTGGGACGGCTTTGCGCGCCTGTCCGAGATCCGCTATGCCCGCAACGATGTGCGCGACGAGGTGCTGCGCGCCGGCGGCGACCGTCTGCGCGCGGCCATCGGTCCGCTGGTCGACGAGGCGCGGCAGGCGGCCGACCATTCCACGGCCGAAGCCCTCAGTAGGGCGCTCACCGCTTTTCTGCTGGCGCGCGACTACACCGGCCGCTTCGTCGAGCTGCAGCGGCAGGAGGATCTCGAAGCTGTGCGCACACAGCTCGCCGAGACCGAAAAGATGCTGGGCTACGCCGGCCAGTTCGCGCAGGCGGCCGAGCGGCGGGACGCGATCGCCGAGCTGGGGCCGCAGTTGGCGGCCTACGGGCAGGGGCTGGACGACTTCCGAACCTTGGCGGAACAAGGCCGGGTCCTGAACCACGAGGTCCTGGAGGTCGCCGGGCTTGCGCTTGCCGACCGCCTCCAGAGCCTCGAGGCGGGCATGAAGCAGCGCGCCGTTGCACTGGAGGCGCAGATGCTGGCGCAGATTGCCAATTCCAAGGCCTTCTCCACGCTCGTCTCCGCCGTGGCGGTCATGCTCGGCGTGCTGTCGGCTTTCCTGATCGGGCGCAGCATCGTCCGCCCCGTCCGCGGCATGACCGCCGCGATGCACCGGCTGGCCGAGGGCGACCTGGAGGTCAGCGTCCCGGGCATCGAGCAGCGGGACGAGATCGGCGCCATGGCCGCGGCCATGCAGGTGTTCAAGGAGAATGCCCGCCAGGCGGAGCGGCTGCGCCACGAGGCGGCCGAGCAGGAGGCGCGGCGCGCCGAGGAGAAGCGGCGCACGATGAACGAACTCGCCGACCGCTTCGAAGAAAGCGTCAGAGGCATCGTCGAGGGGCTGGCGGCCGCCGCGGTCCAGATGCAGTCGAGCGCGCAGAGCCTGACACAGACGGCGGAGCACGGGCGCGATCAAGCCTCCGCGGTGGCCGCGGCGACGCAACAGGCCTCGGCCAACGTGCAGACCGTGGCGGCCTCGGCCGAACAGCTCGCCGCCGCCATCCGCGAAATCAGTCAGACGGTCGACCACTCCAACCGCAGCGCGCGCGACGGCGTGGAGAAGGCGCGCACGACCACCGAGGCCGTACAGCAGCTCTCCGCCAAGGCCGAGTCGATCGGCCAGGTGGTCGAGATGATCGCGGCGATCGCCGAGCAGACCAACCTGCTGGCGCTGAACGCCACCATCGAGTCCGCCCGGGCCGGCGAGGCGGGCAAGGGTTTCGCGGTGGTCGCCGGCGAGGTCAAGAACCTGGCGGGCCAGACCTCGAAGGCCACCGAGCAGGTCGGCAGCGAGGTCGACGCCGTGCGCGCAGCGACCGGACAGACGGTGAGCGTGATCGGTGAGATCGCTTCGGTGATCACCGAGATCAGCGAGCTGGCCACCTCGATCGCCAGCGCGATCGAGGAGCAGCAGGCGGCGACGCAAGAGATCTCCCGCAACGTTCAGGAGGCCTCGGCGGGGACCAACGAGGTGGCCGAGAAGATCCAGCAGGTCGACGTCGCCGCCAGCGAGACGGGGCGCGCGGCGCAGGACGTGCTGGCCGCCGCCGATCAGCTCTCCAGCCAGGCCGACCGGCTGAGCCGCGAACTGGAGTGCTTCGTCGGACGAATCCGGGCCGCCTGACGCGACCTCGGCTCTTGAACCGCCGATTTCGTCTTGCGTGCATCCCGAATTCGGGATTAATGTCTGAATATGGGAGGAACACTCGATCTCGACCCGACGATAGATACACGTATCGCCCGACGCCTCCGCGCGCTGAGGGGCGAGCGGGGTTGGTCCCTCGAGACCCTGGCTGCGCACAGCGGGGTCAGCCGCGCCACGCTGTCGCGGCTGGAAAACGCCGAAGTCAGCGCGACCGCCGCCGTCCTGGGCAAGCTCTGCGCCGCCTACGGGCTGACCGTCTCGCGCCTGATGCACGCAGTGGAGGCGGACTACCTCCCGTTGCTGCGTGCCGGCGAGCAGCCGGCCTGGCGCGATCCGGAGAGTGGATTGGAACGCCGGCAGGTCTCGCCGCCGGCGGCGGCCCTGGCCGGCGAGGTGATCGCCTGCCGCCTGCCGCCGGGCGCTCGCATCGGCTATCCGCAGCCGCCGCGGCCGGGCCTCGAGCATCATCTGCTGTTGCGCTCCGGCCGTCTGGAGGTGGCATTCGACGGCAGCCGGCACGAGTTGGCGAAGGGCGACTGCCTGCGCTACCGCCTGTTCGGAGCCAGCGCCTTCGCCACGCCGGACGACAGTGGCGCCGACTACCTGCTCTTCCTGGTGTGAGGCCCGCAATGCCCGAGGCGACAGCTCAGGCGATCGTGCGACTGACGGCCGCCGATCTCGACACGCAGCTCGAAGCCTTCGCCGAGCTGCTCGAGGCCTGCGTCGTCGACGGGGCGAGCATCGGCTTCGTGCTGCCCTTCGGGCGCGAGGAAAGCCGCGCCTTCTGGCGCGATGCCGTGCGGCCTGCGGTGGCTGCCGGCGACCGCGTCCTGCTCGCCGCCTATGTCGAGGGTCGGCTGGCCGGCACCGTCCAGCTCGTCCTTGGCCTGCCGCCCAACCAGCCGCATCGGGCCGAGGTCACCAAGCTGCTCGTGCATCCGAGGATGCGTCGGCGCGGGATTGCGCGCATCCTGATGGCGGCGCTGGAACGCGAGGCGGCAGAGCGCGGCCGGCGGCTGATCACGCTGGACACGCGCAGCGACGACGCGGCCGAGCCCCTCTATGCCTCGCTCGGCTACGCTGCCGCCGGCCGCCTTCCAGGCTGGTCGGTCGACCCCGGCGATGCGGCGAAGTTCGATTCGACGACTTTCATGTACAAGACGCTGTAGACGGCATCGGTCTGGCGGGGAACTTGCGCCGGGGCTTTCGCGTCCTGAAGGCTCTGGCCTGCGGCAGGGCCGGCGCGGTCGACCGGCAAGCTCTCTCGCCGATCGGGCCCGTCGCCGGTCCGGGGCACTTGGCGCGACGAAAGGGGCTTGCGCGCCGCGGTGCTGAGCGCAAGCCTAAGTCTACGGAATCGTCTTATGCCGTTCGAGAGTCCCGAATCTGCCGAGACGCCGTTGGCGCTCGGTCCGCTGCTGTTCTTTCGCGCCAGCGACGCCGCGACATGGCGGCTGCGGGTGCTGGTGCTCGCCCGGCAGTCGCCGCCGCGGCTGAGCGCGCGCGGCGTCGGAGTGCCGTGGGAGGCCGTCTGGTCTTGGGGCGAGAGGGTTGCGTATGCGGCGGATATCGTTCTGCCGCGCGGCACGACATCCTGCTACCAGATCGGTGAGCAGAGCTGGAGCGTCAGCGTGCCGGCGCGCGGCGCCGCGCTGCACATAGCCTGCACCGCCTGCAACGGGGAGGAGGACGAGGAGCCGGCCGTCTGGCGTGGCGACCGCGACCGGATCTGGCGACATCTGGCCGACACCCATGCGGCAAGCCCTGTCCACCTGCTGCTGCAGTTGGGCGACCAGGTCTATGCCGATCCGGTGTGGGACTGCGATCCGCGCCTCGCGGGCTGGCGTCGCTCCGGCCGCTCCCAGCGGGCCAAGGCCCCCTTTCCCGCGGATTTGCGCGAGCGCGTGCGCGGCTTCTACCTTCAGCGCTATCTGGACACGCTGCGCGGTGCGGCGCAGTCGCGTCTCTTCGCCGAGGTGCCGCAGATTTCCATCTGGGACGACCACGACATCTTCGATGGTTGGGGGAGCTGGCGCGACAGCGACCAAGACAGCCCCGTCTTCCAGGGACTCTTCGCGGCGGCGCGCGAGACCTTCCAGGTGCTCCAGCGCGGCGTGGCTCCGGGCGCCTGGCCGCCGAAGAACGGACCGGAAGCCGATGCCGTGCTCGGCCCGGCGCCGCCCCTGGGATTGCGCTTGTGGATCGACGATTGCCTCTTCGTCGTGCCGGACCTGCGCAGCGAGCGTCGCCGGGACCGCATGCTCGGGGGCGCCGGCTGGAGCTTCCTGGACGAGTCCCTGGACGCGGCCCAGTCGGCGCGCCGCGTGCTGCTCATCAGCTCGGTGCCGTTCCTCAACGCCAATCTCTCGCCGCTCGAGCGCCTGCTGGTCCTGATCCCCGGCCAGCAGCTCTATCAGGACGACCTGCGCGACCAGTGGACCAGCTACGAGCACCGCACCGAGTGGCGGCGGCTGGAGCGGCGGCTGTCGGCCCTCGTGGCGCAGGGGCGCGAGGTCACGATCCTGTCCGGCGAGATCCATCTGGGCGCGCTCGGGCTCGCCGAGACCGGCGGCGGCAGCTATGTGCAGGCGATCGCCCCCGGCATCGCGCATCGGCCGCCGCCACGAAACTACGTGCGTTTCCTCGAACGGATCGCACGGCTGCCGTCGAGCCCGGGCTCGCCCGGCGGCCTGGTGCCGCTGCCCAACCAGGGGGGGCGGCGCTACCTGGCCCGGCGCGGCTGGGTCGAAGTGTCGCTCCCGCCAGACGGCCCGGCCCGGCTGGCCTGGCGCGGGCCGGAGGTCGACGCGCTCGGCATAGCGCTGCAGCACCCCGGCGCGGCCCGTCCGGAAACGGCGGCCGCCGCGGGGCGCTGAGCCCGGCCGATTACTCGGCCGCCTGGCGCTGCGGCGCCGGCGTCGGCGTGCGGAAGGCCGCCAGCAGCTCCGCCCAGCGCTCCTGTGCCGCCTCGCGGTTGCGCTCCTTGACGTGGCCGAAGCCGCGGATCTGGTCCGGGATGGCCGCCAACTCGACGGCCAGCGCGTGATTGTCCGGCGTCAGGCCGGCCACCAGTTCCTCCGCCAGGGCGAGGTAGTCGGCGACGAGTTGGCGTTCCGCCTTGCGCTCGGCGGTGTAGCCGAAGATGTCGAAGGCGGTGCCGCGCAGGCCCCTGAGGCGGGCGAGCACCCGGAAAGCCTTGAGGATCCACGGGCCGAACTCGCGCTTCTTCAGCTCGCCGGTGCTCGGGTCGCGCGGCGACAGCAGCGGCGGCGCCATGTGCACCGTCAGCTTGTAGTCGCCGGCGAACTGACGCTGCAGCTTGCGCTCGAAGGCCGGGTCGGCATAGAGCCGGGCGACCTCGTACTCGTCCTTGTAGGCCATCACCTTGTGGGCATAGCGGGCCACCGCCTCGGCGAAGCCGCTCAGCCCCGGCGTCTTCTCGGACTCCGCCTGGCGCGCCTTGGCGACCAGGTCACGGTAGCGCTGGGCGTAGGTGGCATCCTGGTAGTCGGCCAGGAAAGATGCGCGCCGCTCGACCAGTTCGTCCAGGCTCGGGGCGGGGGCTGCCTCGGCCGGCGTCTCCGGCAGGGCCGTCTCGAACACCGCCTTGAGGTCGATGGCCGCCCGGCGGCCCCACACGAACGACTGCTTGTTGAAGTCGACGGCCACGGCGTTGAGTTCGATCGCCTGCTCGATGGACTCGCGGCTCAGCGGCACCAGGCCCTTCTGCCAGGCGTAGCCCAGCATGAAGAGGTTGGTGGCGATCGAATCGCCCATCAGCGCTTCGGCCACCGCCGTCGCCTCGAGGAAGTCGCTGGCTTCCCGCCCGACGGCGTCGCCGATGGTTTCGACCAGCGCACGGCTCGGGAACTTGTAGGTCGGCGAGCTGCGGGTGAAGTCGCCGGTGACGGTCTCGTGGCTGTTGATCACGGCCCGGGTGCGGCCCTTGGCGACCTTGGTCAGGGCCTCCGGCGCGCTGGCCACGACCAGGTCGCAGCCCAGCATCAGGTCGGCACCGCCGGCCGACAGGCGCACTGCGTGCAGGTCTTCCGGCTTCTCGCCGAGCCGCACGTGGCTCAGCACCGCACCCCCCTTCTGGGCCAGCCCGGCCATGTCAAGCACGGTGACGCCCTTGCCCTCGATGTGCGCCGCCATGCCGAGCAGCGCGCCGATTGTCACCACGCCGGTACCGCCGACGCCGGTGATCAGGATGCCATAGGGCTCGTCCAGGTCGGGCAGGTGCGGCTCGGGCAGCTCGCGCCAGTCGTCGTCGGCCCCGGCCGTCTTGGCTTCGCCGCCCTTGCGCACCGTGGCGCCGTGCACGCTTACGAAACTCGGGCAGAAGCCCTTGAGGCAAGAGTAGTCCTTGTTGCAGCTCGACTGGTCGATCTTGCGCTTGATGCCGAATTCGGTCTCCACCGGCACGACGGAGACGCAGTTCGATTTCACCGAGCAGTCGCCGCAACCCTCGCAAACCGCATCGTTGATGAAGACGCGCCGCGGCGGGTCCGGGTAGAGCCCGCGCTTGCGCCGTCGGCGCTTCTCCGCCGCGCAGGTCTGGTCGTAGACGATGGCCGTGACGCCCGGAAGCACGCGCAGGTCGCGCTGCACCCGGTCCAACTCGTCGCGGTGTTCGATCTCGACGCCGGGCGCCCATTCGACGCCGAGCGGATACTTTTCGGGCTCGTCGGTGACCACGACGATCCGCTTCACGCCCTCGGCGTAGAGCTGGCGCGTGATCATCGCCGGGTCGAGCGGGCCGTCGACCGGCTGGCCGCCGGTCATGGCGACCGCGTCGTTGTAGAGGATCTTGTAGGTGATGTTGACGCCGGCGGCAACGGCGGCGCGCACGGCCAGAATCCCGGAGTGGAAGTAGGTCCCGTCGCCCAGATTGGCGAAGACGTGCTGGGTGGTCACGAAGGGCGCCTGGCCGATCCAGGGCACGCCCTCGCCGCCCATCTGGGTGAAGGTCTCGGTGCTGCGGTCCATCCACTGCGCCATGTAGTGGCAGCCGATGCCGGCGAGCGCGCGGCTGCCGTCGGGCACCTTGGTGGAGGTGTTGTGCGGGCAGCCGGAGCAGAAGTAGGGAATGCGCTCGATCGGTGCCTTGGTGCCGCCGCTCTTGGCCTTCTCGATCTGTGCCAGCACTTGGGCCCGCTCGCGCTGCGCCTCGGGCAGCGCGCCGTGGCGCTCCAGCAGACGGACCAGCGCATGGGCGACCATGCCCGGGCTGATCTCCGAATAACTGGGGAGCTGCATCTCGGCCGGCTCGTCTGGGTAGTTGCGGTCGAACTTGCCGACGATGCGCGGACGCCGGGCAGCGTCCCAATTGTAGAGCTGCTCCTTGACCTGGTTCTCGATGACCGCGCGCTTTTCCTCGACGATCAGGATCTCGTCGAGGCCCTCGGCGAAAGCGCGAATGCCCTGCGGCTCGAGCGGCCAGGACATGCCGACCTTGTAGACCGACAGGCCGAGCTCGCCGGCCAGGCGCGCGTCGATGCCCAGGTCCTCCAGCGCCTGCATGGTGTCCAGGTAGGCCTTGCCGGCGGTGACGACGCCGAAGCGCCGCTTCGGCGAGTCCATCACCGTGCGGTCGAGCCGATTGGCCCGTGCGAAGGCGAGCGCGGCATAGAGCTTGTAGCGGTGGTGGCGCTCCTCGGCCGCCAGCACCGGGTCGGGCCAGCGGATGTTGAGGCCGCCCTCAGGCATCGCGAAATCGTCGGGCGTGACGATGCGGATGCGTTGCGGGTCGACGTAGACGCTGGCGGTGGCGTCCACTGTCTCGGTGATCGTCTTGAAGCCGATCCAGCAGCCGGAGTAACGGCTCATCGCCCAGCCGTAGAGGCCGAGGTCGAGGAACTCCTGGACGCCGGCCGGATTGAGCACCGGGACCATGGCGTCCATGAAGGTGTATTCGCACTGGTGCGCGGTGGTCGAGGACTTCGCCGCGTGGTCGTCGCCGGCCAACAGCAGCACGCCGCCGTTGGGATGGGTGCCGGCGAAGTTGCCGTGGCGGAAGACGTCGCCCGAGCGGTCGACGCCGGGGCCCTTGCCGTACCACATGGCATAGACGCCGTCGTACGTGGCGTCACCGAACAGGCCGGTCTGCTGGGTGCCCCAGACGGCGGTCGCCGCCAAGTCCTCGTTGACGCCCGGCTGGAAGTGGATGTGGTCGTCCTTCAGGTACTTGCGCGCGCGCCAGAGCTGCTGGTCCAGGGCGCCGAGCGGCGAGCCGCGGTAGCCGGAGATGAAGGCCGCGGTGTTCAGGCCGGCGGCAAGGTCGCGCTGGCGCTGCATCATCGGCAGGCGCACCAGCGCCTGGGTGCCGGTCAGGAAGATCCGGCCGGAGTCGAGCGTGTACTTGTCGTCGAGCTTGACGGAGGCCTCAGGCATCGATTCGCGTCCTCCCGGGTCACGCGGGTTCGTCCGCCGCGTGCAGACCCCTTGTCTTCTTTTTCGGTGCCGAGGCCGTGGCGCTCGACGCGCATTGCGGAGGGGCCCGCCGTCCGGCGGCGCTCGCCGGTCGCAGATCGGGAATCTGGCACCGGGCGGCTCGCGAAAAAAGGTAATGAATACTGACCTATTTGTCGAGGGGGGAGTTTCCCATAACCCCTGGCGGGGTGGGGGTTCCCGCCGGCGGCAGATCCGCTTCAGGTCAGCTTTTGCAGCAGGGTGATCAGACCGGTTCCGGGGAGTTCGCCGATCTTGCTGTTCTGCATATCGGCGCCGCGCAGGTTGCAGTCTGTGAGATTGGCGCCGCGCAGATCGGCGCCGCCCAGGCCGGCGTCGAGCAGATTGGCGCCGGATAGGTCGGCGGCGGCCAGAAAGGCGCCGCCCAGGCGCGCACGCACGAGGGTGGCCATGGACATCATGGCGACCGCCAGCATGGCCCCGGAGAGGTCCCGGCCGGTCAGATCCGCGCCCGAAAGGTCGGCACGCTTGCCGCCGCGTCCGCCGCTTTCGATCCAGGTCGCATGCTCCGCCAGCATCCGTCGCAGGGTTGCCTCGTCCAGGCCCTTGGCGCTCGACAGCTTGGCGCAACTGGCGGCGATCAGATCGGCATCCATGTCGACCAGGGCGGCTCCGCGCAGATCGGCGTCGATCAGGCGGGCATTGTGGAGCCGGGCGCCGCGCAGCTCGGCCCCCTGGAACGTGCTGGACCGCAAGTCGGCCCCCGAGAGATCGGCGCCATCCAGAATGGCGCCGTTGAAGTTGGCCGACTTCAGCTTGCTGTCGGTCAGGCGCGTGTCTTTCAAGATGGCGCGCCGGAAGGTCGACCCGTTGCCGCTGGTGATCTCGATGTTCTTCGAGTCCAGCATGCTGCCTTCGCGCAGGTCGGCGCCTGTCAGGCTGGCCGCGGTCAGGTCGGCGCGCTCGAAAGTGGCGGCGCGCAGGTCGGCCCGCTCGAAGTCGGCGTGGCTGAGATCGGCATCGTCGAAGCAGGCCCCGAAGAGCTGGGCTCTGTGAAAGCGTGCCCCGTGGAACGTCGCCTTGCTGAAGTCGCACGCTGTGAAGTCCGCATCGGAGAAGTCCATGCCCGAGAAGTCGAGCCCGGAAAGGTCGCACTTCTTCAGCGTGGCCCGCAGGCCGTTCGGTCGCCGCTCCACGAAGCGCAAGTGCAGTTCGCCAAGGCGCTGCAGCACCGGCTGTGTGACCCGAATATCCCTGAAGACCTTCGCTTCGCGCCGGATGATCTCGACGCTCATGAGGCTGCTCTCATGGGACGCTAATCCTCGTCGCCGGGGGCCTACATGGCCGGCATCCCGTCCGTGCGCCGAGCCTCTAGCTGCTGTCGACGCGGCCTGGACGCCGAGCGATGCTTCACCATATGCAAGCAATCGTTATCAAATGATAAAAGAATTTCCCGAAAAACGAGTATTGTGGGAAGGCTCTAACTCGCCGCTGCCGTGCCGGCCGCCGGACGGCTCTTGGTCTCGTAGAGCGAGTCGAGCAGCGGGCCGTAGGCCTGCTTGATGATGTGGCGGCGGATCTTCATGGTCGGCGTCATCATCTGGTTCTCGACCGAGAAGGCCTCCGGCGCGATGGCGAAGCGGCGCACCTTCTCCAGGGTCGAAACCTCCTTGTTGACGCGCTCGATCGCCGCCTGCACCGCCTTGCGGAAGTCGGGGTCCTCGGCGAGCTGGGCCAGGTCGTTCGGCTTGCCGTGGGTGCGTGCCCAGGTGACGCTCCATTCGTGGTCCGGCACCACCAGCCCCACCAGGTGCGGGCGTTTGTCGCCGACCACCATGGCCTGATTGATCTCCGGCTGCAGGGTCAGGAAGCCCTCGACGCGGGCCGGGGAGACATTGTCGCCGCCTGACAACACGACGATGTCCTTCTTGCGGTCGGTGATGCGGATGAAGCCGTCTGCGTCGATCTCCCCGACGTCGCCGGTGTGCAGCCAGCCGTCCCGGATGACCTGCGCCGTCATCTCCTCGTCCTGCCAGTAGCCCTTCATCACCAACTCGCCGCGCACCAGGATCTCGCCGTCCTCGGCAATGCGCACCTCGACGCCCTTCAGCGGTGGCCCGACCGTCTCCATCTTGATGCGGTTCGGCCGGTTGCAGGAGACAACGGGCGCCGCCTCGGTCTGGCCATAGCCCTGCAGCACCCGCAGCCCGAGCGCGGTAAAGAAGATGCCGATGTCCGGGTTGAGGGCCGCGCCGCCGGAGACCATGCCCTTCAACCGCCCGCCGAAGCGGCCGCGCACCTTGTCGCGCACCAGCTTGTCGACGACCAGGTCGACCAGCTTCTCGCCGAGCGTCAGGCTGTCGGGGTCGTGGTATCTCTTGCGGCCCAGTTCCTCCGCCTTGGCGAAGAGCTTGCGCTTGAAGGGCGACTGCTTCTCCAGGCCGCGGCGGATGCGCTGGTGGATCGACTCGTAGAGCCGCGGCACCGCCGTCATGAAGGTCGGGCGCACCTCCGCCATATTGCTCAGAAGCTGCTCGATGCCTTCGGCGTAGTAGATCTGGGCGTTGATGGCGATCGGGAAGAACTGTCCGCAGGTGTGCTCGTAAGAGTGGGACAGCGGCAGGAACGAGAGAAAAGTCTCGTCGCCGAGGCCGAACTCGACCAGCAGGTCGTGCGCGCCCATGCAGTTGCACAGCAGGTTGCCGTGGCTCAGCATCACGCCCTTCGGCGTGCCGCCGGTGCCCGAGGTGTAGATAAAGCAGCAGACCGTGTCGCGCCCTATGCGCGCCGCCGCCTCCTCGACGTCGTCGGGCATCTGTCGGCCCTGACCGCGCACCGTCTCCCATTCGTGGAAGGCGAGGACGTTGGACTGCTTGACGTCGAGCGGCTCCATCGCCAGCAGCCACTTGCACGCTGGCGCCTTCTGGGCGGCGGGGATCAGCGTCTTGGCGAGCGCCGGTCCGGAGACGATGGCGCCCACCGCGTCGCTGTCGGTCAGGATGTGGCGGTGGTCGCTTTCCGTGTTGGTGGTGTAGCAAGGCACGGTGATGGCGCCGCACGCCATGATGGCGATGTCGGCGATCAGCCACTCCGGCCGGTTTTCCGAGACGACAACGATCCTGTCGCCCGGCTTGACGCCGAGCGCCCGCAGACCGCGCGAGACGTCGCGGACGGCCGTGTCGACCTCGCCCCAGGTCCAGGGGTGCCAGCGCCCGTCGCGCTTGGCCCAGAGGAAGGGCTGCGCCTTGTGGACGCGTGCCTGATGGAAGAACAGCTCGCAGAGGTTCGTCCAGGACGCGTAGTCCGTGACATGGTATCCGGAACTCATGGGCGCTCCCTGTTCGTTCTTTGCGCCATTCGTTTCTTTCGCCGAACCGGCTTCTTCGCCGCCGCCGCGGCGTTCGCGCGCGCCTTCCCTTGCGGAAGGTTGCGGCATAGATGCTAATCCGGAGGTCCGATTCAAGCACGAACTGCCGGCAATTCACGGAGTTGCACATGAGCGAACGTAGGGACGAGCTGGGCGACAGGCTGGGCCGTCTGCCCGAGTGGGACCTGAGCGACCTGTTCCCCAGCCGCGACGGGCCCGAGGTGGCGGCCGAGATCGCTGGCCTCGAGACTGACGCCAAAGCTTTCCACGCAGAGTACGCAGGCCGCCTGGCCGAGCTGTCGGGCGATCGGCTCGGCGCCGCCGTGCGCGCCTACGAGGCGCTGGAGGAACGCCTCGGCCGCCTGATGAGCTATGCCCAGCTGGTCTATGCCGGCGACATGTCCGACGGCGCCAACGGCAAGTTCTACCAGTCGGCGCAGGAGGCGGCGACGCGCATCTCCTCGGCGCTGCTGTTCTTCACGCTGGAGCTGAACCGCCTGGACGAGGCCGAGCTCGAGCGCAAGCTGGAGGCGCCGGCGTTGGCGCGCTACCGTCCCTGGCTGCGCGATCTGCGCGCCTTCCGGCCCTACCAGCTCGCCGACGACGTGGAGAAGCTGCTGCACGAAAAGCAGCTCTCCAGCAAGAACGCCTGGGTGCGCCTGTTCGACGAGACCATGGCCGGGCTGCGTTTTCCGCTCGACGGCGAGGAGCTGACCAACGCCGAGATCCTCAACCGCATGAGCGACCACGACGGCGCCGTGCGCGAGCGCGCGGCCAAGTCCTTCGGCACGGTGCTGCGGGAAAATGCCCGGCTGTTCGCGCTGATCACCAACACCCTGGCCAAGGACAAGGCGATCGAGGACGAATGGCGCGGCTTCGCGCGGCCGGTGTCCGCCCGCAACCTGGCCAACGTCGTCGAGGACGAGGTGGTCGACGCCCTGGTCGACGCGGTGGTCGAGGCCTATCCTCAGCTCTCGCACCGCTACTACGCCGTGAAGGCGGCCTGGATGGGCAAGGACAGGCTGCCCTATTGGGACCGCAACGCGCCGCTGCCCGGCGACGACGACCGCACGATTCCCTGGGCGGAGGCCGAGGCGACCGTGCTGGGGGCCTATGCCCACTTCTCGCCGGAGCTGGCCGGCGTCGGCCGCAGCTTCTTCGAGCGGCCCTGGATCGACGCGCCGGTGCGCCCGGGCAAGGCTTCGGGCGCCTTCGCCCATCCCACCGTGCCGAGCGCGCACCCCTACCTGCTGCTGAACTATCAGGGCCGCGTGCGCGACGTCATGACCTTGGCGCACGAGCTGGGCCACGGCGTGCACCAGGTGCTGGCCGGCGGGCAGGGGCACCTGATGAGCGCGACGCCGCTGACGCTCGCCGAGACCGCCAGCGTGTTCGGCGAGATGCTGACCTTCCAGGCCCTGCTGCGCGCCACCGAGGATCCTGCCAAGCGACGGATCATGCTCGCCGGCAAGGTCGAGGACATGCTCAACACGGTGGTGCGCCAGATCGCCTTCCACCGCTTCGAGACCCGGGTGCACGACGCGCGCAGGCACGGCGAGCTGCTGCCCGAGGACCTCGGCGAGATCTGGATGGAGACGCAGACCGAGGCCCTGGGCCCGGCCTTCGACCTCGACGAGAGCTACCGGGTCTTCTGGGCCTACATCCCGCACTTCCTGCACGTGCCCTTCTACGTCTACGCCTACGCCTTCGGCGACTGCCTGGTGAACTCGCTCTACGCGGTCTACCAGGAGGCGGAGGAGGGCTTCGCCGAGAAGTACCTCGAGATGCTGCGCGCCGGCGGCAGCAAGCGGCACCGGGAGCTGCTGGCGCCCTTCGGCCTGGATGCCTCCGATCCCGCCTTCTGGCGCAAGGGACTGGGCGTCGTCGAGGGCATGATCGACGAGCTGGAGCGGCTGGAGGGCTAGCGCCGTCCGAAGGTCATGAAGCGGGCGTCATGAAAGCGTCATGGCGCCTTTGACCCATCTCATGGCCGGCCCGTTGTGCAGGTGCGAAGACCGCGGCCGTCTCGCACAGCACGACCGGGAAGGAGGCCAGGGCCATGGCCAGCGACAGCAGCGCCGCCGGCGGCACGCCAGGCAAGGCCGGAACTCGCAGGCGCCGCACCCGCCCAGCAGCGCAGCGGCCCGAAACGCGGGTCGCGCCGGCACACGAGACGACCGCGGCGGACGGGCCGACGGACGGCGCACCGTCCGCTGAGCAGGCGCAGGTTGCGCAGATGCCCGTGCCGATCCCGCCGCCGGCGAGCGAGGCCTTCCACGACGGCGGGCCGCCCGACCCGGACGCCGACAACGTCCTGGCCGCCGAGCATTTCGACCGCATGGTCAACGCGGCGATGGCGCGGACGACCCACGGCATCGCGCCGGCCTCGCTCAACCGCGCCTTCTCCGACTGGGCGATCAATTTCGCATCCTCGCCCGGCAAGCAGATCGAGCTGACCCAGTACGCCTGGCGCAAGGCCGTACGCTTCGGCTTCTACACGGCGCATGCGCTCGCCGGTCAGCAGCCGGCCGATCTCGTAACGCCGGAGCGCGGCGACAAGCGCTTCGAAGGCAGGGGCTGGGACAGCCCGCCCTTCAGCATCTACAAGCAGGGTTTCCTGCTGACGCAGCAGTGGTGGAAGCGGGCGACCACAGGCGTGCGCGGCGTCTCGGCCCACCACGAAAAGGTAACCTCCTTCGTCACGCGTCAGATGCTCGATTTCTGGGCGCCGACCAACTTCCTGCCGAGCAATCCCAACCTGTTGACGGCAACCATGGAGCAGGGCGGGACCAACCTGATGCGCGGCTTTGAAAATCTGGTGCAGGACGTCGAATGCCGCATCACCGGCGAGCGGCCGCAGCGGGCCCAGGCGTACCGGCCGGGCCGGGAGGTCGCCGTCACGCCGGGCCGCGTGGTCTACCGCAATCGGCTGATCGAGCTGATCCAGTACGCGCCGCAGACGGAGCGGGTGCGGCCCGAGCCCATCCTGGTCGTGCCGGCCTGGATCATGAAGTACTACATCCTCGACCTCTCGCCGGAGAAGTCGCTGATCCGCTATCTGACCGAGCAGGGCTTCACGGTCTTCGCGATCTCCTGGAAGAACCCGGACAGCGGCGACCGGCACATGGGGATGCACGACTACCTCGATCTCGGGCTGACGGCGGCACTGGACGCGGTCGAGGCGATCTGCGGCCCCGACAACAAGGTGCACGCACTGGGCTACTGCCTGGGCGGCACGCTGCTGTCGATCGGCGCGGCGGCGTTGGCGCGCGACGGCGACGACCGGCTGAAAACGATGACGTTGCTGGCGGCGCAGACCGACTTCACCGAGCCGGGCGAGCTCAGCCTGTTTATCGACTCCAGCCAGCTCGCCTTCCTCAAGGACATGATGTGGAGCCAGGGCTACCTGGATACCCGGCAGATGGCCGGCGCCTTCCAGTTGCTGCGGCCCAACGACCTGATCTACTCGCGCCTGCTGCATGAGTACTTCTTCGGCGTGCGCGAGGACAAGAACGACCTGATGGCGTGGAACGACGACGCCACGCGCATGCCCTACCGGATGCACTCGGAGTATCTGGAACTGCTGTTCCACGAGAACCGCCTGGCGCGCGGCCAGTACACCGTCGGCGACCGCCCGGTGGCGCTGACCGACATCGAGGTGCCGATCTTCGCCGTCGGCACCCAGAAGGACCACGTCGCGCCCTGGAAGTCGGTCTACAAGATCCACCTGCTGGTCGATGTCGACGTCACCTTCCTGCTGACCTCCGGCGGCCACAACGGCGGCATCGTCACCCCGCCGGGCCATCCGCGCCGCATCTACCAGGTGGCCACCGCGCACGACGGCCAGCATTACCGCGACCCCGACCGCTGGCAGCGCGAGACGCCGGTGCACAAGGGCTCCTGGTGGCCGGAATGGGCCGCCTGGCTGGCCAAGCACTCCGGCGCCTGCGTCGCCCCGCCGCCGCTCGCCCGGCCGGAGCTCGGCTATCCCGCCCTCGAGCCGGCCCCGGGGCTGTACGTCCACCAGCAGTAGGCTGGCCGTCTGTCCGCCGCCGCCGACTTTGCCGACCATGGACTTCTCGGGGCGCGCGCGCCATGTCATGCCGGTCAAACGAAAGCGGCACGATATGAGCGATACCGATCTCCAGGACGATTTCGGCGACGAGACCTACGACGATTCCCGCTCGCGCCTGACCCGCCGGGTGCGGCGCTATGCGCAGGTGGGCGGGCAGGTCGGCGGCCTGGCGGCACAGCTCGCCGGCGCGCGGGTCTTCGGGCGCAAGCTGGACCCGAAGCAGCATTCCGGCGAGCTGCGCCAGGCGCTCGGCGGGCTGAAGGGTCCGCTGATGAAGGCGGCGCAGATCCTCGCCACCATCCCCGAGGCGCTGCCCGAGGATTACGCGCGGGAGCTGCGCGAGCTCCAGCACAACGCGCCGCCCATGGGTTGGGCCTTCGTGCGCCGGCGGATGCGCACGGAGCTGGGGGCCGGCTGGGAAAGGAAGTTCGCGCGCTTCGACCGGGAGGCCGCGGCGGCCGCCTCGCTCGGCCAGGTGCACCGCGGCGAGTCGCACGACGGGCGCGAGCTGGCGATCAAGCTGCAGTACCCGGACATGGCCTCCAACGTCGAGGCGGACGTCGAACAGCTCCGCTGGGCCTTCCGCGTCTATCGCCAGTACGACGCCACCATCGACACCTCCGACATCTACAAGGAACTGGTGGCACGCCTGAAGGAGGAGCTCGATTACGAGCGTGAGGGCCGGCACATCGCCCTCTATCGCATCATGCTTGCCGAGGAGCCGCAGGTGGCGGTGCCGGAACCGCTGCTCGAGCTGACCACGCCGCGGCTGCTGACCATGACCTGGCTGGAGGGCCGGCGGCTGCTGGACTTCGCCGAGGCGACGCCCGACCAGGACCTGCGCAACCGGGCGGCGCTGAGCATGTTCCGCGCCTGGTACGTGCCGCTCTATTACTACGGCGTCATCCACGGCGACCCGCACCTGGGCAACTACACGGTCAATCCGGACGCCAGCGTCAACCTGCTGGACTTCGGCTGCATCCGGGTGTTTCGCCCGGCCTTCATCAAGGGGGTGATCGACCTTTACCACGCCCTGCAGACCGAGGACGACGAGTTGGCGGTCGAGGCCTACACCGCCTGGGGTTTTGGCGAGACGGCCAAACGCAAGGAGGTGCTGGAGGTCCTCAACATCTGGGCGCGCTTCATCTACCGGCCGCTGCTGGAGGATCGGGTGCAGTCGATCCACGAGGGCTCCAGCGGCGCCGAGGGCGCGCGTACGATCAGCCGCGTACACAAGGAGCTGCGCAAGTACGGCGGGGTGAGGCCGCCACGCGAGTTCGTGTTGATGGACCGTGCCGCCGTCGGCTTGGGCAGCGTCTTCATTCACCTCAAGGCCGAAATCAACTGGCACCGCGTCTTCAACGAGATGATCGAGGGATTCGACGCCAAGGCCCTGGGGGAGCGGCAGAAACGGGCACTGAAGCAGGTCGGCCTGCCGGAAGAGATTCCCTGAGGCGCATGCCCCGTGCCACCTGGCGTGCGGAACTCTGAAGGGCCAGGCGCGGTTCAGCTAAGGTCTGAACTCTAGCTGAACCGGCCGTGTCGGGAGCCTCCAACGATGCGTTTTAGCTGCATATTCAGCGCCGTCCCTCTGATCTGCCTGGTATCGGCGGCCGCCGTGGCGGAGACCTTGGAGGACTATCGGGGCGAGAAGCGTCCCCTGGTGATCTTCACGCCGAGCGCCGTCGACGACCGCTACGACCGACAGCTTCAGATCCTGTTGCGCAATTCCGTCGAGGCGCGCGAACGCGATCTGCTGCCCGTCGAGGTCGTCGGCGTCGAGCCGGTGCGCGTCGAGGCGCTGACCGAACCGGACATGAACGCGGTGGCCCTGCGCGAGCGCTTCGCGGCGGCCGAAGACGGCTTCAAGGTCGTGCTGATCGGCAAGGACGGCACGGTCAAGCTGACTTCGACGACGCCGATCGACGCCGAAACCCTGTTCCGGACCATCGACGCCATGCCGATGCGCCAGCGCGAGATGCGGGACCGGAACTAGAGATCACGGCATCTAGTCCCGTCACGCACCGGTCGTTCGGCGTACGCGATGTATCTCCCGGTGCTTCGTACGTACGCGTAGAAGATGCGTACGTGTTTCGCCCGGTGCTGCGGCGCTACGCCTCAGGCAAGGCTTGCTTGGGGGCGGGCGGCGCGGCATTGTGTGCGCCGTTTTGCGCCAGCCGGGTCGGGCCGGTCCCGCGAATAGGACGAGTCGGAGCACGATGAGAATCGCCATCCTGAAGGAGCGTCGCGCCGACGAAACGCGCGTCGCGGCCTCGCCGGAAAGTGTCAAGAAGCTGGTCGGCCTGGGCATCGAGGTCGCCGTCGAGACGGGAGCCGGCGAGGGCGCCGCCTTCCCCGACGCCGCCTATGCCGACATGGGCGCGCAGATTGCCGCCGATGCCGCCGCCGCGCTGAAGGGTGCCGACCTGGTGCTCAAGGTGCGTGGGCCCGAGCCGAGCGAGATGAAGAGCTTGCCGAAAGGCTGCGTGCTCGCGGCGATCCTCGACCCCTACCGCTCCGGGGCGGAGATGAAGGCGCTCGCAGAGTCCGGCGTGACGGCCTTCGCCATGGACTTCATGCCGCGCATCACCCGCGCGCAGTCGATGGACGTGCTCTCCAGCCAGGCCAACCTGGCCGGCTACAAGGCGGTGATTGACGCCGCCGCGGAATTCGGCCGTGCCTTTCCGCTGATGATGACGGCCGCCGGCAAGGTGGCGCCGGCCCAGGTCATGGTGATGGGCGCCGGCGTCGCCGGCCTGCAGGCCATCGCCACCGCCAAGCGCCTGGGTGCCGTGGTCAGCGCCACCGACGTGCGCCCGGCCGCGAAGGAGCAGGTGGAGTCGCTCGGCGGCAAGTTCGTCGCCGTCGAGGACGAGGAGTTCAAGGAGGCCGAGGCGGCGGGCGGCTACGCCAAGGAGATGAGCGACGCCTACAAGAAGAAGCAGGCCGAGCTGATCGCCGAGACGATCAAGAAGATGGACGTGGTGATCACGACCGCGCTGATTCCCGGGCGTCCGGCCCCGCGGCTGGTGACCACGGACATGGTCAAGACCATGAAGCCCGGCTCGGTGATCGTCGACCTGGCGATCGACAATGGCGGCAACGTCGAGGCGAGCGTGCCGGGCAAGGTCGCGGTCAAGCACGGCGTCAAGCTGATCGCGCACCACAACCTGCCCAGCCGCCTGCCGGCCGACACCTCGACACTCTACGCCAACAACCTCTTCAACTTCGTCGCGCTGTTGTTCGACAAGGAGAAGAAGGCGCTGGCGATCAACTGGGACGACGAGATCGTCAAGGGCACCCTGGTCACCAAGGACGGCCAGATCGTCCATCCCAACCTGCAGGATCTCGACACCTCGAAGTCCGCCGCCCCGGCGCCAGCCAAGAAGCCGGCCGCCCGGAAGAGCGCATCGGGCGGCGCTGCGAAGAAGTCGACGAAGAAGGCGCCGGCCGCCAAGCCGGCCGGATCGGACAGCGAGAGCGCGGCGTCCGCACGGCCGCCCGCATCGGCACCGTCGGGCGCCGGCGAGGCCGGTGGCGACAAGGGCTCGGGCGAGGCCCCGAAGGCGGGCCCCAAGGCCGAGGAGGAGAAGAAGAATGGCGACTGAGCAGCTTGTCGAGAAGGCGACGGACCTCGCCAACCGGGCGCTCGAACTCTCGCGCGACCTCGCCGCGCTGGCCGGCGAGGCGGGGCAGGTGGCGGCGGGGACCGTGGCGCAGGCGGGCGCCGACGGCGGTACTTCGCCGCTGGTCGTCGGACTGACGGTCTTCGTGCTGGCGATCTTCGTCGGCTATCACGTGGTCTGGTCGGTCACCCCGGCGCTGCACTCGCCGCTGATGGGCGTGACCAACGCGATCTCCTCGGTGATCATCGTCGGTGCGCTGATCGCCGCGGGCACCGGCGAGTACGGCTTTTCCGAGGTCATCGGCTTCGTCGCCGTGGCCCTGGCCAGCGTGAACATCTTCGGCGGCTTCATCGTCACCTACCGCATGCTCTCCATGTTCAAGAAGAAGCCCAAGGCCGCCAGCGGCGGCGCGGGCAAGTGATCGGGGCGAGGCAAGAGGGGAAAACCGCACCATGAGTCACGACCTCGCCACGCTGCTCTATCTGCTGGCCAGCATCTGCTTCATTTTTTCGCTGAAGGGCCTGTCGCACCCGGAGACCAGCCGTCGGGGCAACATCCTCGGGATGGTCGGCATGGGCATCGCCGTGCTCGTCACCCTGGCGATGCTGCCGGAGCTGAACTTCCTGCTGATCCTGGCCGGCATCGTCATCGGCGGCGCTGTCGGCACGGTGATCGCGCTGCGCATCCAGATGACCGCGCTGCCGCAGCTCGTCGCCGCCTTCCACTCGCTGGTCGGTCTGGCCGCGGTCTTCGTCGCCGCCGCCGCCTTCTACAATCCCGAAGCCTACGGCATCGGCACCGCCGGCGACATCAAGGCCGTTTCGCTGATCGAGATGGGTATCGGCACTGCGGTCGGCGCCATCACCTTCACCGGCTCCATCGTCGCCTTCGCCAAGTTGCAGGGCCTGGTCTCGGGCAAGCCGGTGACCTTCCACATGCAGCACTGGCTGAACCTGGCGCTCGGCGTGCTGACGATCATCATGATCGCTAATCTGGTCACCAGCCAGTCGGGCACGGTGTTCTGGATCATCGTGCTGCTGACTCTGGCGCTCGGCGTGCTGATCATCATCCCGATCGGCGGCGCCGACATGCCGGTGGTGATCTCCATGCTGAACAGCTATTCGGGCTGGGCGGCGGCCGGCATCGGCTTCACGCTGGAGAACAACCTGCTGATCATCACCGGCGCGCTGGTTGGCTCTTCGGGCGCCATCCTCAGCTACATCATGTGCAAGGGGATGAACCGCTCCTTCATCTCGGTCATCCTCGGCGGCTTCGGCGGCGAGGCGGCGGCTGCGGCCGGCGGCGAGGAGGGCGACAAGACCTGGCAGCAGGGCTCGGCCGACGACGCCGCCTTCATGATGAGCAATGCCGAGAAGGTGATCATCGTCCCCGGCTACGGCATGGCGGTGGCCCAGGCGCAGCACGCCCTGCGCGAGATGGCCGAGCTGCTGAAGGCCGAGGGCGTTGAGGTGAAGTACGCCATCCACCCGGTCGCCGGGCGCATGCCGGGCCACATGAACGTCCTGCTCGCCGAGGCCAACGTCCCCTACGACGAGGTCTTCGAGATGGACGAGATCAACACGGAGTTCCGCGACACCGACGTGGCCTTCGTGATCGGCGCCAACGACGTCACCAACCCCTCGGCCAAGACCGACCAGTCGAGCCCGATCTACGGCATGCCGGTGCTCAACGTGGAGCAGGCGCACAACGTGCTCTTCGTCAAGCGCTCCATGGGCTCGGGCTACGCCGGCGTCGACAACCCGCTGTTCTACATGGACAAGACCTACATGCTGCTGGCCGACGCCAAGAAGATGTGCGAGGACATCGTCAAGGCGCTGGAGAAGTAGGCGACGCCATCGGAATGGGGTTGCAGGCGGGGGGCTCGGCGGCCCCCCGCTTCGTATCGAGGGACCGAAGGACGCGGATGGGCATTTCCAGGATCGGCATCGTTGGAGCTGGCACCATGGGCAGCGGCATCGCCATCGCCAGCGCGGCGCGCGGCGTCGAGGTCGCGCTCTACGACGTCAGCAGCGAGCAGCTCGACAAGGCAAAGGCCGAGGCGGCCAAGTTCTTCGGCCGCGCCGTCGAAAAGGGGCGGATGGACGAGGCCGAGCGCGCCGCCGCCGAGGCGCGCATCCTACCGGCCACCGACTTGGCCGGTTTGGGCGAGGCCGAGCTGCTGATCGAGGCGGTCTTCGAGGATTTCGACCTCAAGGCGCGCACCTTCGAGGCGCTTTCGCCGGTCGCCAAGCCCGAGGCGCTGATCGCCACCAACACCTCCTGCCTGAAGGTCTCCGACCTCGCCGCCTACGTTGCCGGGCCGGAGCGCTTTCTCGGGCTGCACTACTTCAGCCCGGCGCAGATCAACCCGCTGGTCGAGGTGGTGCGCGGCGCCCAGACCTCCGAGGCCACGATCGAGACGGCACTCGCGTTCTGCCAGGCGACGGGCAAGAAGCCGCTGTTGTGCAAGGACCACTTCGGTTTTGCCGTCAACCGCTTCTTCTGCCCCTATACCAACGAGGCTTCGCGCTGCGTTGACGACGGCCTGGGTACGCCGGCGCAGATCGACCGCGTGGCGCAGGAGACCCTTGGCGTCGCCGCTGGCCCCTTCTTCGTGCAGAACATCATCAAGCCCCGCATCAACCTGCATGCGGTGCGCAACCTGGCGCCGCTCGGCCCCTTCTACGCGCCCGCCGACTATCTGACCCGGGCCGGCGAGGCGGGCGAGGCCTTCGACCTCGGCGAGGATCCCGGTCCCGACGCGGCGCGCGACAGGCCGATCGCCGAGCGGCTGCTCGCCGCCACCTTCCTGCCGGTGCTGGAGGAACTGGACGAGCGCGTCGCCAGCCCGGCCGACATCGACATGGGCGCCGAGGTGGCGCTGCGCTTCGGCCGCCAGCCCTGCGAGCTGATGGATGCGCTCGGCCGGGCCGAGGTCGAGCGGCTGGTCGCACCGCTGGCCGCGCGCTACGGCGCGGCCGTGCCCACGTCGCTGCAGCGGGTCGGCCATCTGCGCAATTAAGGCCATCGCCATGCAGCCGATCGACTACCTCTATCGCGGCGCGGTGCGGCACCCCGAGGCGCCGGCAGTCGTCATGCCGCAGGAAATCTGGTCCTACGCCGAGCTGGCCAGGCGGGTCGATGCCCTGGCGGCGGCACTGCAGGGGCTCGACCCGGCGCCGGGCAGCCGCGTCGGCGTCTGCGCGGAGGTGACGGTCGAGCACCTGCTCGCCATCCTGGCGACGCTGGCCGCCGGCAAGGTCTGGGTGCCGCTCAATCCGCGCGACGGCCGGGCGGAGCTGGACGGCAAGATCGCCATGGCCCGAGCCGGCCTGCTGATCGCCGACGATGCCTGCCTGGACCGCTTCACCCGGCCGGAGGAAGTGCCGCTGCTGCTCGGCGCCACCGAGAGTGCGACCAGTGCGGGCGACACGCTCGCCGGGCTGATCGCGGCAAACGCCGGCCGGCAGCCGGTGCGTCGCGCGCGCGACCTCAGCGAGACCCAGGCGATCAAGTTCACCGGCGGTACCAGCGGTCGGCCGAAGGGCGTGTTGCAGCCGCTCGGCGCCTGGGTCGCCGGCGCCGTCTCGGCCGTCCACGCCATGGGGCTGACGGCGGCCGACCGCTACCTGATGGCGACGCCGATGACCCATGCGGCCTCCTGCTATATCACGCCGCTGCTGATGGCCGGCGGCGCCCTGGTCTTCCTCGACGGCCCGCCGAAGCCGGCCGGGATCGTCGAGGCCTTCGCCCGGAGCCACGCCAGCCTGACGTTCGTGCCGCCGACCCTGCTCTATGCCTTGATGGAGGTGCCCGGCGTGGGCGAGCAGCGCTTCCCGGCACTGCGCCACCTGGTCTACGGCGGGGCGCCCATGCCGCCCGAGCGCATCCGCCAGGCGCAGGCGGTCTTCGGCCCTGTGGTCGGCACCAGCTACGGTCAGACCGAGGCGCCCCAGATGATCGCCATCGCCACTGGGCCGGAGATGGCACAGGAAGCCAACCTGGCCTCGGTCGGCCGGCCGACGCTGCTGACGCGGGTCGCTATCCTGGACCAGGAACGGCGGCCGCTGCCGGCCGGCGAGACCGGCGAGATCGTCGTGCGCGGCGACCTGGTGATGAGCGGCTACCTGGACGATCCCGAGGAGACGGCCAAGGCCCTGGTCGACGGCTGGCTGCACACCGGCGACCTCGGCCTGCTCGATGCGCGCGACACTCTCTTCATCAAGGACCGTCTGAAAGACCTGGTGATCAGCGGCGGCTTCAACGTCTACCCCGCCGAGGTCGAGGACGCGCTGGTGCGCCACCCGGAGGTCGCCGAGGCCTGCGTCTTCGGCCGGCCGGACGAGAAGTGGGGGGAGCGTGTCTGCGCCGCCGTCAGCCTCAGGCCCGGCAGTACCCTGGCGCCGGAGGCGCTGATCGCCTGGAGCAAGCAGCAGGTGGGCTCGGTCAAGGCGCCGAAGGAGATCAGCGTCCTGCCGCAACTCCCGCGCAGTCCGGTCGGCAAGGTCCTCAGGCGCGCGGTCCGGGCGCTGGTGGAGAAGTGCGAAGCTCCGAAAGACGCCTGAAGATCCTTCGATTCGCGGGCTGTGCCCGCGGCTCAGGATGAAGGGTTTGTCTGTTCCTTCATCCTGAGGAGGCCGCGCGGCGGCCGTCTCGAAGGAGGTCCTTCAGCGGCTCACACCCGGGCCGCGGCGCGGGCCAAGGCCTGGGCGCCGAGCACCAGGTCGGCGCGCTCGGTGTCCTCGGCGAAGCTGTGGCTGATGCCGCCCTTGGAGGGCACGAAGAGCATCGCCATCGGCATGCGGTGCGCGGCGTTGGCGGCGTCGTGCAGCGCGCCGGAGGGCATGCGCCGCCACTTGCCGGGGGCCGTCGCCTCGGCGGCCTCCGCCAGGATCTCGATCAGGCCGGGATCGCAGGCGCTGGGCGGGATGGTCGCGTAGCTCGAGCGCTCGTGGCCCAGCCCCATCTCGCCGGCGACATCCTCGGCGGTGCGCCGCACGATCTCCGTCATGGCGTCCAGGCGCGCGGTCTCGGCGTCGCGCCACTGCACCGTAAAGTCGACCCGCCCCGGCACGATGGAGCTCGCATTTGGATGGACCGCGACGTGCCCGACGGTCCAGACGGTAGCCGGCGTGACCACCTCGGCGAAGCGCGCATTCAGCCGCTCGGCAAAGCGCACGAAGCCCTGCACGGCGTCATGGCGCAGGTGCATCGGCGTCGTACCGGCATGGTTCTGTTGGCCGGTGAAGCGTAAGCGCTCGCTGCGGATGCCGACGATGCTCTCGACCACGCCGATCTTCTCGCCGCTGGTGTCGAGCACCGGGCCCTGCTCGATGTGGATCTCCAGGAAGGCGCGGAAGCGGTCCGGCGCCACCGCGACCGGCGCCGGCAGGCCCTGCGGCTGACGGCAGACCTCGGCGAGGGTCCGGCCGGCGTTGTCGGTCAGCCGGCGCGCTTCCTCCAGCGACATCTGCCCGGCCCAGACGCTGCTGCCGGTCAGGGTGGTAAAGCGCCCCTCCTCGTCCTGGAAGGAGACCACGGCGATCGGCGGTCCGCCGCTCTCCCGGCTGGCGCGCGCCACCTCCAGGCCGGCGATCACGCCATAGGCGCCGTCGAGCCAGCCGCCCTCCGGCTGGCTGTCGGAGTGCGAGCCGACCAGCAGGCAGGGTGCGTCGCTCCGCGGCAGGCCGAAGAGGTTGCCGACCGGGTCGACCGCTACCTCCAGCCCGGCCGCCCGCAGGCGCTCGGCCAGCCAGCCGCGGGCCGCCAGTTCGGCCTCCGAATAGGCCGGGCGGACGACGCCCGTCTCGCACTGGCCGAAGCTGCGCAGGGTGTCGAGATCGGCCAGCAGGCGGTCGGGATCAATGCGGATATCGCTCATGGGCGTTCTCTAGCGCGTTTTCCGGTGTGAACTCTACGTCGGCCTGACCCAGCGCATGCGACGCTCCAGCCGCTGCGCCGCCGTCAGGACCGTCAGGACCAACAGCAGATAGAGCGTGCCGACAATGGCCCAGACCTCGAAGACCCGGAATGTCTGGGCGATCACCACCTGACCGGCATAGGTCAATTCGGCGACCGAGACGGCGGACAGGAAGGCGGATTCCTTGGCGACGGTGGCCAGCAGGTTGACGCTGGCGGGCAGCGCGAAGGGGACGAGCTGCGGCAGAATGACCAGGCGGAAGCGGAGCAGCGCCGGCAGCCCCAGGGCGGCTGCCGCGTCGGTCTGGCCGCGCGGGATCGAGTGCATCGCGCCGCGGACGATCTCCGCCATGTAGGCGGAGGTGTAGATGGCGACGGAGAGCGTACCGACTAGCGTCGGATCGAGGCGTAGGCGCAGAACGCCGAAGGCGGCGAAAAGCAGCATCGCCTGGATCAGAAACGGCGTGTTGCGGATCAGCTCGACGAGGCTGCGGGCCGGCCAGCGCAGCAGCCTGAGGCGCGACATCAAGGGAAAGGCTAGCAGGATGCCGGCGAGACCGCCGACCAGGAACCCGATACCGACGATGGCCACCGTCCCCAGCAGGCCGCCCAGGATGACGTCCCCGTAGTCGGACAGCAGGCCGATCATCCGGCGATCCGGCGCTGCAGGCGTTGTTCGAGCCAGCGCGAGAAGAGCGCGACGCTCCCGATCAGGACGAAATAGAGCAACGCGGCGGCGATCAGCGGTACCAGTGGGTCGAAGGTCTGCATGGTGACCTGTTGGGAGCGGCGGGTCAGGTCGACGACGGTGATCAGCGAGAGCACCGGCGAGGCCTTGATCAGGAAGCCCACCTCCCCGGCCAGTGCGGGGAGGGCCACAGGCAGGAGCTGCGGCACCAACACCAGCCGCCATGTCTGGACGCGCCCGAGGCCGAGGGCCAGGGCGGACTCGGATTGGCCCGCGGGCAGACGGGCGATGGCGCCGCGCAGAACCTCGGACAGGAAGGCACCGCCGTTCAGGCCGAGGGCGAGCACGCCGATCCAGAACGCGGAGACGCGGCCCAGGTCGAGCAGGGCGGGAACGCCGAAGTAGAGCAGAAAGACCAACACCACGATCGGCAGGCCGCGCATCAGCGAGACGAAGCCGACCGCGCCCCAGCGCAGCCATCGCAGTCCGGACCGCCGCGCGACCAGAATCAGGATCGACAGCAGCAGTCCCAGAAGCGTCGCGAGGCCACAAATCGCCACCGTGATCGCGAGGCCGTCCAGCAGAAGCGGTACGGTCTCGACGATCCTGGCGGCCAAGGCCATGGTGGCGACGTTGCGATTCGACTACGGCTGGAGCTGCACGGCGCCTTCCGGCAGGTAGCCGCTTTCGGGGCTTTCCGAAGTGACGCCGATCCACTTCTTCTGCATCTCGGAAAGCTGCCCGCTGTCGGCCAGCCGGGCGATCGTCGCGTCCAGGGCGGCCAGCAGGTCCCTGTCTTCCGGACGGGTGACCCAGGTCAGGTACACCGGATCGCCGTAGCTCAGCGCGACCTTGAAGGTGTCGGGCGAAGCGTTCATGAACTCGCCGGCCGTCGTCGAGCCGATCACGATCGCGTCGACCTGGCCGGAGCGCAGCGCGAAGGCGGTATCGGGGAAGGTCTGGTACAGCCGCAGATCCTCGAAGCCGCTGCCGCCTTCCGCCTTCAACGTCTCGTCGATCTCCCGCGCGATCGCCTCGGTGGAGCTGCCGAGCTGGCTTCCGACCAGCAGGCCGTTCAGATCGGAGAGCTGGGTGACCGAGTCGTCGTCGAGCGGCACGACGACGACGTTCTCGATCGTCGCGAAGGGGCGGGAAAAGGCGTAGGTCTTGGCGCGCTCGGGATTGGGGGCGACCGACGTGGCGACCAGGTCGTACTGGCCCGCGGCCAGGCCGGCGAGGATGCCCTGGAACGGCAGGTCGAGCTGCTCGACCTCGACATCGCCCAGGTCTTTCCGGAACTCGGCCAGCAGCTCGGCGCCGAAGCCGACGATCTCGCCGTCCTCGACGTACTCGAACGGCTTGAAGGCGGCCTCGGTGGCGACGGTCATCTTGCCAGACGCCTTGATCCTTTCGAGCGTGTCCTGCGAGAAGGCCGGGCCGGCTAGAACGGTGCCCGCCAGCGCAAGTGCAATCAGCGTCTTGATCATCGTTTGCCCCCATTCTGCCGGGCCGTCCGCCGTGCGGCCGAGCCGAGCGCTTGCTTGGTTTCCTGCCCCGATACGCTACGCGCCGCACGATTGCCGATGAAGCCGGAAGGTGGTTAGCTCACTTGCCGAACCCTGCAAGTGAGCCGTTCGGATGGCCTCCTTCGCCCTGTCCACCTTCGACCTGCGTCAGCTCAGGACCTTCATGGCCGTCGTCGAGCACGGCGGAGTCTCCGCCGCCGCCTACCGGCTGGGGGCGAGCCTGTCTACCGTCAGCCGCGACCTCTCGTCTCTGGAGCAGCGTCTTGGCTTCCAGGTTTGCCGGCGCGGCCGCTCGGGCTTCTCGCTGACGCCCCAGGGCGCCGATCTGCACAAGGCGGCGACCCGGCTGTTTTCCGAACTCCAGTCCTTCGAACAGACGATCCAGAGCACGCGGCGGACGCTCGGCGGCGGCTTCAATCTGGGCGTCATCGACAACGTCATCACCAACCCCGAGGCCGGGATCGTCGCCGCCCTGTCGGAGATGCACCGGATGTTTCCGGACATGCTCATCAACGTCAGCGTCCACACGGCCGCCGTCATCGACGTGCAGGTGCGCGAGCGCCGCATCGACATCGGCATCACCGGACAGCCCGAATGGTTGCCGGCACTGGAGTACGTCCCCGTCTTCGTCGAGCGCCATCATCTCTACATGAGCCGTCGCTCTCCATACCTCGATTTGACCCAGGCGGGCCTGTCGCAGTCGCCAGGTCGGGATGCCAAGCCAATTCCCTACATCGCGCGCGACTACCGCGCGGACGCCTTCGCGGCCTTCGAGGCGAGCTATCGCCTGCAGGTGGCGGCGCGTGGCAGCACGCTCGAATCGATCCTTGCCGCCGTGCTGGCCGGCGTCGGTTGCGCGATCCTGCCGGCTCACTTCGTCAAGGCTGCGGATGTCGCGGATCTCGTGCAGCTTCCGACGCCGCATACCCCGCTCAACGTCCCCTTCCACTTCGTCTACCGCAAGGATGCCGCCAATCTGCGCGCCATCCATGCGCTGCTGAACTGCTTCGGCCGTTGATCCTCCGGTGCTGGGCGCCCGGATTTCCTCCGGACGCAAGCGTGCTTGCGCTCTTCGCGCTGTTGCCGCCTAGACCCGCGGCTAGACTGGCACGAACGAAGACCCCGGAGGAGGATCCGATGAGCCAGACCCTGGCCGAGCGGCCCGCCCGCGCCCTGCAGCCGATCCATGTAGAATCCGAGTGGGCGACGCTGAAGGAGTGCGTCTACGGCTCGCCCGACACCTGGGTGCTGCCGATCTTTCTGAGCGACGTGAAGCTGCGGGCCCAGGGACGGTTCGGGAAATTCTGGGCAAAGAACCAGGGGCGCGACGTCAAGGAGGCCGATCCCGAGCTCTTCGCCGAGTTCAGCGGCCAGATCCGTGGCGCCATCGACCTGCTCGAGCGTCTGGGGGTGAAGGTGCACGTCGCCGGGCCGATCAGTCCTGCCAACCGCAAGTTTCCGCGTGGCGAGGAGCACGGTGTTGCCACCGGCTGGATGCGCGACCCCTTCGTGACGATCGGCAACAACGTCATCGAGCTGGCGCCGCGCAGCCTGTTTCACCGCCGCCAGCGCTTCGCCATCCGCGAGATCCTCGCCCGGACGATGGACCGGGGGGCCCGCTACTTCGCGCAGCCGGACGGCGGCGCCGACGACTCCAACGAGGGGCCCGGTTGGGGCTACCTGGAAGGGGGCGACGTCTTCGTGCTGGGCCGGCGCGTCCTGGTCGGCCATTCCGGCGGCTGCAGCAATCCCGAGGGTGCGCGCTGGCTGCAGCACGTTCTCGGCCCGGAGTACCGGGTCGAGACCGTGGCGATCGATCCGATGTTTCCACACCTCGACTGCGTCCTGATGACGCCGCGCGAGGGCGTGGCCGTGGCGAGTCTGGAGGCGCTGCCCGAGGGTCTGCCGGATTTCATGAAGGACTGGGACGTCTTTGCCGTGCCCAAGGCCCTGGCGAAGGCGCACATGGCCTGCAACAACCTGGTGCTCGACGACCGTACGGTCGTGGTTCCGGCCGAGCCCGAGTTGGACTTCGTCGCCCGGGCGCTGGAGGAGCGGCGTTTCGAGGTGATCCGGATCCCCTACCGTGTGCCCTGCATGGCAGGCGGTTCGTTCCGCTGCGCCCATCAGCCGCTGATACGGGTATGACGTCGACGACCCTATCTTCGTGCGCGAGAGCTGTTGCCTGCTCAGAACTCCGCGTCGTCGAGGTCGAGCGTGGTGGCCGCGCCGCGGATCACCGCGGCGGTCGCCGCCGACGCCTGGGGCAGGACGTTATCGGCATAGAAGCGCGCCGTCTTGATCTTGGCCTCGAGGAAGCGGCCCGCGCCATTGGCAGCGGCGCCGTCCTCCGCGGCCAGGTCTCGGGCGGCCGCATTGGCCTGGCGCGCCAGCGCCCAGCCGCCGCCGAGGATGCCGAGCAGGCGCAGGTAGGGCGTCGAGGCCGCAGCCGTCTTGCGCGGGTCGGCCGCCCAGGTCTCGACCAGCCAGTCGGTGGTGGCCTCGAGGGCCTCGGCGCCCGCCAGCAGCTCGCCGCGCAGGTCGGCGAAGTCGGCGCCGGGCTGCGCTTCCAGGGCCTCGACCTCGCGGCGCACGGTGGCGGCGAAGCTGCGCGCCGGGAAGCCGCGGTGGCGGATGACCTTGCGGTTGACCAGGTCGAGCGCCTGGATGCCGTTGGTCCCCTCGTAGATCGGCGCGATGCGTGCGTCGCGCAGGTACTGGGCGGCGCCGGTCTCCTCGATGAAACCCATGCCGCCGTGCACCTGGACGCCCAGCGAGGCGACCTCGACCCCGACGTCGGTGGCCCAGGCCTTCACCACCGGCGTCAGCAGCTCCACCGTGTCGACGAGCTGCTGCTGACGCGCCTTTTCGTCGCCGGCGGCATTGGCGCGGTCGAGGCCGGCCAGCGCGTAGTACGACAGGCCGCGCGCCGCCTCGATCTGCGCCTTCATGGTCAGCAGCATGCGCCGCACGTCCGGGTGGCGGACGATGGGTACGGCATTGCCGGCCGGCTCGGCGACGTCGCGGCTTTGCACCCGCTCGAAGGCGTAGGTGCGGGCGTGCTGGTAGGCGCGTTCGGCGATGCCGACGCCCTGGATGCCGACGGCGAGGCGGGCATTGTTCATCATCGTGAACATCTGCTTCATGCCCTGGTTCTCGTCGCCGATCAGGTAGCCGACGGCACCACCGGAATCGCCGTAGGCCATCACGCAGGTGGGCGAGGCGTGGATGCCCAGCTTGTGCTCGATCGACACGCAGCGCAGGTCGTTCTTCGGACCCAAGCTGCCGTCCTCGTTGACCAGGAACTTGGGCACCACGAACAGGCTGATGCCGCGCGTGCCTTCGGGCGCTTCGGGCGTGCGGGCGAGGACCAGGTGGACGATGTTGTCGGTGAAGTCGTGCTCGCCGTAGGTGATGTAGATCTTCTGGCCCTGGATCAGGTAGTGGTCGCCGTTCTTCACCGCGCGCGTCCTGACCGCGCCGACGTCGGAGCCGGCCTGCGGCTCGGTCAGGTTCATCGTGCCGGTCCACTCGCCGGTGATCATCCTGGGCAGGTAGGTTTCCTTGTGCTCCGCGCTGCCGTGCGCGGTCAGCAGTTCGACCGCGCCCTGGTTGAGCAGCGGGCAGAGGGCGAAGGACATGTTGGCGGCGTTCCACATCTCCTGGATGGCGCCGGCCACCACCCACGGCAGGCCCTGGCCGCCGTAGTCGGGGTCGAAAGGCAGGGTGTTCCAGCCCGCATCCACGTAGGTGTGGTAAGCCTCCTTGAAGCCCTCTGGCGTGCGCACGACGCCGTTCTCGTAGACGGCGCCGGTCCGGTCGCCCGGATGGTTGAGGGGCGCCAGCACCTCGCTCGCCAACTTGCCGGCCTCTTCCAGGACCTGATCGATGAGCTGCGGATCGGCTTCGGCGAAGCCGTCGAGGGTGGCGAGCTGCTCCAGCGCGGCCACCTCGCGCAAGGCAAAGCGCATGTCGTCGATCGGCGGACGGTAGTCGGCCATCGGGCGTTCCTCCGGTCTGGGCGGAGGCGCTTGCGCTGCGCCTCTCTGCGCCACGGACAGTAGGTTGCGCACCATGCCGAGGCAATGGGCGGGCAAGCGATGCCGGGGGGTTTCAGCTCGCGATCGAGCGGGGCGCCGAGGGTGCGACAGGAGGCAGGCCGACTGCCGAGCAGTCGACCGCATCGTCGGCCGCCTGCTCGTCGCCAAGCTGGTCCTCGTAACGGCTCGTCGGGAAGGTCAGGCTCACGCTCGTGCCGATGCCCGACTGGCTGTGCAGGCGGATCGATCCGCCATGCAGCTCGGTCAGCGCCTTGACAAGGGCCAGACCCAGGCCGGTGCCCCCAGACCCGCGATTGTAGCTGTTGTCGAGCTGGTGGAAGGGTTCGAAGATGTGATCGAGCTGATCTTCGGGAATGCCGATGCCGTGGTCCTCGACGGCGATCTCCACAGCGTCGTCCTCGCAGCGTCGCGCCGAGAGCAAGATCTTGCCGTCGCGCTCCGAGAACTTGATCGCGTTCGACAAGAGGTTGAAGAGGATCTGCTTCAGGGCTCGCATGTCGGCGTAGACCATCTGGGCCCCCGGCGCGATGTCGACCTCGAGCTGCAGGTTGCGCTCACGCGCCTTGACCGCGCTCAGCCGACGGCAGGATTCCAGGATCTCTCTCAGATCCAGGTGGTCGGGCTGGATTTCCAGCTTGCCGGCTTCGATCTTCGCGATGTCCAGGATGTCGTTGATCAGTTCCAAGAGGTGCCGACCGCTCGAATTGATGTCCTGGGCGTAGTCGGCGTACTGCGGCACGCCCGAGGGACCGAAGGCCTCTTCGGCGATGATCTCGGAAAAGCCCAGAATGGCGTTCAACGGCGTGCGCAACTCGTGGCTCATGGTCGCCAGGAAGTGGTTCTTGGCGCGGCTGGCCTGCTCGGCGGACTTGCGTGCGCTCTCGGCCTCCGCGCGCGCGGTTTCCAGATCCTCGGCGAGGCTCGCCAGCGAGGTCGCCTGCTGCTCCAGAATCTCCTTTGAGGCGATCAGCTCGTCTTCGAAGTGCTTGCGCTTGGTGACGTCGACGACGGTCATCTGGAGGGCCGGTTTGCCGTCCCAGTCGATGCGCCGGGCGCGAAGCTCGACCCAAAGAGGGAACCCGCTGCGGGTCAGGTTGCGCACGCGCGCGAACCGGTCCAGATCGGCCGCGCTGTCTGCCAAGCGGCACAGGCGGATCGAGTTCTCGCGCTCTTCCGGTGCCACCAGGTGCAAGAGGTTGGGCTCGGCAAGCACGTCCTGCGGCGAGTCGTAGCCGTAGATCTTGGCGAAGGCGGCGTTGCAGAACAGCGGTCGGTGGTGGCGATGGATGATGATGCCCTGCAGCGAGCCCTCGACCAGATTGGCCAGCCGCTGCTCGCGATCCTTCAAGGCGGCCTGCTGGGCGCGCAGGGCGGTGACGTCGTTGGACGTGCCGAGAATGCGCGCCACCCGCCCTTCGGCGTCGAACAGGGGCGACAGCGAGGTATGCCAGACACGCGCCTCTCCGGTAATCCACAGTTCCTCGTCGTACTCGATCACCGTTCCAGCCTCGACGCAGGCCCGGTAGCGCGAGATCAGGTGTGCGGCGAGGCCCGCCTCCACGACATCGTCGGGCGCGCGTCCGACGATGTCGGCGTGCGCGATCCCCGAGCGCTGTTCGTTGAGGGCGTTGAAGGCGGCGTAGCGAAAGCTGCCGTCCGCGAGCACGTCGACGACGAAGGTCGGGGTGCCGATCGGGTCGAGCAGCCGCTTGAGTGCCACGCTGTCGAAAGTAAGGAACATCGCCGACGTACCGTGCCGAATGCGTGCCGGCCGCGAAGCGCACGCACGTCGCGACTCAATCCGACGGGTAGCAGCGGGTTCGTTAAGGAATCGATAACGGGATCGAGCGGAGGTGGGGTCGAGGCGCGTCAGGAGCCCGGATCGACGAGCTTGCCGGGATTCATCAGGTTGCGCGGGTCGAAGCACCGCTTGACGGCGCGCATCATTGCCAGCTCGACCGGGGATTTGAGGCGTTCGGCTTCCTGCACCTTCATGCGCCCCAGCCCGTGCTCGGCCGAGATCGAGCCGCCCATGCGCGCCGTCACGTCGTGCACCGCATGGGCGATCTCGTCCCAGCGCGCCAGGAAGTCGTCGCGCTCGGCGCTCTCCGGTTGGCTGAGGTTGAAGTGCACGTTGCCGTCGCCGACGTGGCCGAAGGCGACCGGGCGGATGCCGGGGCAGAGCCGCTCGACCTCGGCGCTGGCCGTCGCGATGAACGCGGGCACTCGGGAGACGGCGACCGAGACGTCGTTCTTGATGGAGCCGCCTTCGTAGAGCTGTCCTTCGACGATCCCCTCGCGCAGACGCCAGAAGTCGGCTGCCTGCTGCGCGTTCTGGGCGAGCGCGGCGTCGGGGACCAGCGCGTCCTCGAAGGCTCGCGCCAGCACCGTTTCCAGCGCCGCGCCCAGGCTGCCGTCCTCCCGGCCGCCGTACAGCTCGATCAGGACGTACCAGGGCGAAGGTTCGGCCAGCGGATCGCTGCAGCCCTCGACGTGCCGCACGGCCATCTCCAGGCCGATGCGTGGGATGAGCTCGAAGGAGGTGACGGCCTCGCCGGTGCCGCTGCGGGTGCGGCCCAGCAGCTCGACGGCCGCCTCGGGACTCGGTACGGCGACGAAGGCGGTGACCGTCTCGCGCGGCCGGGCGAACAGCTCGAGCACTGCAGCCGTGATGATGCCGAGCGTGCCCTCCGCGCCGATGAAGAGCTGCTTCAGGTCGTAGCCGGTGTTGTCCTTGCGCAGACCGCGCAAGCCGTCCCAGACCTGCCCGTCCGGCAGCACGACCTCGAGGCCCAGCACGAGCTCGCGCGCGTTGCCGTAGCGCAGCACCTGGACGCCGCCGGCGTTGGTCGCCAAGTTGCCGCCGATCTGGCAGGTGCCCTCGGCGCCCAGGCTCAGCGGGAACAGGCGGTCGGCCTCGGCCGCGGCAGCCTGGATGTCCTGCAGGATGCAGCCGGCCTCCACCGTGACGGTGAAGTTGGCGGCGTCCAGGTCGCGGATGCGGTTCAGACGGCCTAGGTTGACGACCACCTCCTCGCCTGCTTCGAAGGGGATCGCGCCCGCGACGAGGCCGGTGTTGCCGCCCTGCGGCACCATAGGCACGCGCGCCTCGGCGCAGAGTCTCACCACCTCGGCGACCTCCGCCGTGCTGCCGGGGCGGACCATGAAGGGCGTGCGGCCGACGTAGCGGCCTCGCCAGTCGCGCAGATGCGGCTCCAGGGCCTGGGCCTCGGCAATCAGGTTGCGTGAGCCGACCACGCCGACGAGCGCGTCCTTCAGGCGGGCGTGGCGTTCATGAATGCGGGTTCCTTCGGGCATGACGCGGAGTCTAGACGCTCCCAGTCGGCTCGGCTAGGCGGACCGCGGCGCGGAGGCGCGGCGCAGGCGGTCGCGGATCGCCAAACCCAGGCCGATGTCGGGGATCGGCATGGCCGCCAGGGCGCGCACTGGCGCCGCATCGAGACGGCGCAGGTAGGCGAAGAGGTTCGCCGCCGCCTCCGTGGTGTCGCCGGTCGGGGAGAGGTTCAAGGTGGCGGCCGCCCCGGCCGGGACCTCGGCTCCGAAGGCCAGCAGGCCCTCGTCCGGCTGCGGGTCGTCGACCTCCAGCCGCAAGGGTTTGTCCGGGGCGTAGTGGCTTTCCAGCATGCCGGGAGACGTGACGGCGCCGCCGGGTTCCGCGAATTCGGGCGCTTCGCCGAGCAGCTCGCTCAGGCGCTCCAGCGACAGGCCGCCCGGGCGCAGCAGGCGCGGGTGCCGGCCGGACAGGTCCAGTATGCTGGACTCGATGCCGACGCGGCAGGCTCCGCCGTCGAGGATCAGGTCGACCGTGTCGCCGAGGTCGGCCGCCACGTCGGTCGCCGATGTGGGGCTGATCCGTCCGGAGCGGTTGGCGCTGGGCGCGGCCACCGGCCGGCCGACGGCGCGCAGCAGTTCCTGCGCCACCGGCTGGTCCGGCACCCGCACCGCCTGGGTCTCCAGACCGGCGGAGCAAAGCAGCGAGATGCGGCAGTCGCGGCGGCGCGGCAGGACAAGCGTGAGAGGGCCCGGCCAGACTTCCGCGGCCAGGCGGTCGGCGCGCGCGTCGAAGACCACCTCGGCGGCGGCGGTGTCGGCGTCAGCGAAATGGGCGATCAGCGGATTGAAGTGCGGCCGTCCCTTGGCGGCGAAGATGTGGGCGACCGCCCGGTCGTCGGTGGCGTCGGCGCCGAGGCCGTAGACCGTCTCCGTCGGGAAGGCGACGAGTCCGCCGGACCGCAGGCAGGCGGCGGCTTCGGCGATCGCATCTGGGCTGGCGGCACGGATCGGCGGCATGGCCCGGCTGGGTAGCGGCTGGGCGGCGGCCTGTCCAGCGTCGAGCAAGGTCGGCGGCTCTGGGCGCCCTGACGTGCGAAAGCCGCCCGGTGGGCGGCTGAGGGTGGCCCAACGTGCGGAAGCCGCCCGGTGGGCGGCTGCAGGGTGGCCCAACGTGCGGAAGCCGCCCGGTGGGCGGCTTCCGTCTTCGCTTCCATGAGGGCCGTCGGTCCCCGGCGGCATCGTGGCCATAGCCCTTTACGGGCCTGCCGGGGCGCGTCCGGCACCCTCGCCGCACAGGCATTGCGGCGAGCTATGCGTCGTCGGCGGAGGGGCGTTTCCGACCGGTCGCGCCGACCACGTAAAGGAAAGCCTGCGCCTCCAATTTCCCTGCGTCAACTGCGTAAATAGGGCAGCCCTTCTGCCACAAGAATCCGCTGCAGCGCGGGAAGACATTGACAGGATTATGGTGTCTTCGGCGAATCGCGCGATTATGCTGCGGCGCAAAATCGAAAGCTGAGGAGTCGGCGCCATGGCCGCGAAGATCATCACTGTCGCCCAGCAGAAGGGCGGGGCCGGAAAGACCACTCTGACCGCGCATCTGGCCGTCGCCTTCACCGCTGCACGGAAGAAGGTGGCCGTGGTCGACATCGACCCGCAGCAGTCGCTGACCATGTGGTACCAGATGCGCGAACGTCAGCTCGGCGACGCTGGGGCAGGCCTGCTGGTCAGCCAGATCAAGGGCTGGCGGGTGCGCAACGAGGTCGACCGTCTGGCGCGCGAGCACGAGGTGGTGCTGATCGACTCGCCGCCGCACGCCGAGACGGAGGCGAAGATCGCCGTGCGCGCCGCCGATCTGGTGGTGGTGCCGGTGCAGCCCTCGCCGATGGACGTCTGGGCCACGCGGCCCACGCTGGAGCTGGCGGCGGGCGAGGGCGCAGCGGTCCTGCTGGTGCTCAACCGCGTGCCGCCGCGCGCCAAGCTGACCGAGGAGATGCTGGCCGACATCAAGGGATTTGGCGCCGGGTTGGCGAAGGCTCAGATCGGCAACCGCGTCGTCTTCGCCTCGGCGCTGTCGGAGGGCCGGGCCGTCGGCGAGGTTCAGCCGAGCGGCAAGGCGGCGAAGGAAATCGCTGCGCTGGCCAAGGAGATTCTCAAGAAGGCGTGAGCGCGAAGCCGAACGGGGATCAGACGGCCGTCAGACGGTCGCGCAGATCCTCGAACCAGGCCAGGCGCGCCTGGGTGGCGCCGATCTCCAGGTCGAGCCACGCCGGGAGCTCGCCGCCCGACGCCGGCTCGTGGCTGCGCAGATCCAGTAGACGCGCCAACTCGCGCTCGAAGATTTCGACCAGAAGGTCGGCCTGCTCGACCTGCTGTTCGTGCGGCAGGTGATGCAGGAAGCGCATCTTCAAGGCGATGATCAGCTTGTTGATGTCGGTGACCTGGGGCCGAACGTTGGAAGCGAGCAGGCGTTCGAGCTCGCCGCGTCCGGCCTCTGTGATGCGCAGCAGGGCGTTCTCGCCGTTGCTGTTGGCGGCAACAGGCTCGACCAGGCCTTCGACCTTGAGCAGCTCCAGTGGCGAGGCCAACAGATCGAGCGAAGGGCCGACCATGCGCCCGGTGAAATGCCGCACCTCGCCGGCAACCCCGGCATAGGCCCGGTCGCCGTCTGCGAGAAGGCCGAGCGCCAGAAGGCGGATCGCTTCGCTCGGAATGAGGGAGTTATCGCGATACATGGCTGGCTCCGCCCCGATGAGTCATATCGACACTTACGTCGGTTGCCGATGACCAGATCATCAACATAGGTGCTTCAGGGCGAAATGTCGAGCTGTCTGCGAGTGATTCTCACCGCCTTGTGGTGGAGCACCGGGAGGAGTGTCCGGGCCGGTCGTCCAGGCGAGCGCGCGCGGCTGCACTTGCGGTGCGGCCTCCTTCATTCGAGGTTCTGCGGATCGGCCGCCGGCAGGCCGGCGACGGCGGCGGCGGCACGCTGGCGCCAGAGCTGCGCGAGGTCCGGTTCCGGCGGCGTGCCGAAGGCGCCGTACTCCAGCTTGTCGGCCAGGGCGCGCATGGCGCCGACGTGCCCGGCGGCGGCGGCGCGCTCGTACCAGTGGCGCGCCTGCGCCTGATCGGGGTCGGTGCCGCGGCCCTGGGCGTAGTCGCGCGCCAGGTCGTACAATCCGACGGCCACGCCGGCCTCGGCCAGGGCGCGGTGCGCGGCGTGCGCGGCGGCGTAGTCCTCGGTGTGCAGGAACAGGATCGCCGCAAGGCGCTGGACCGCCGTGCGCTGGGGGGCCAGGGCCAGGGCGCGCCGCATGTAGGGCACGGCCTCCGGGTACATCCGAAGGCCCGTCATGACCGAGGCCACGTCGAGCTGCGCCTGGGCGTCGTCGGGACGCGTCCGGGCCAACGCCTCGAAGCGCCGAATCGCCTCCGTCTCGCGATACGTCGCCAGCAACCCCCAGGCGAGCCGCCGGGCCGCCTGGACGTCGGTCGGGTCGGCGGCCAGGGCCTTTTCGCACGGCGCGACGGCGGCGACGCGGGACGCCGCGCGACAAGCCGCAGCCCAGTCCTCCGCCACCGCCGGCACCGGCGCCGCGAGGATGAGCACGGCCGCCAGCAGCGCGCGTCTCATCCTTCGGCCTCGGCGCAGCGGTAGGGGCTCCAGTCCTCCAGTGCGGCGATCTCGGCCGCCACAGTGCGGCGCTCGCGCGCGAGGAAGTCCGCGACCGCATCGCGGAAGCGCGGGTCCGGGATCAGGTGCGCCGAGTAGGTCTCGACCGGCACGTAGCCGCGCTGGATCTTGTGCTCGCCCTGGGCCCCGGCCTCGACGCGGGCCAGGCCGCGCCCGATCGCGACCTCGATCGCCTGGTAGTAGCAGGCCTCGAAGTGCAGGAACTTGTAGTCTTCCGCACAGCCCCAGTTGCGGCCGTAGAGCGCGTCCTCGCCGATCAGGTTCAGCGCGCCGGCGACCACGCGGTCCCCGTCTTGGGCGACGATCAGGCAGACCCGATCGGCCATCCGCTCGCCGAGCAGGAAAAAAAACTCCCGGGTCAGGTAGGGGCGCGACCACTTCTTGTCGATCGTGTCGAGGTAGAAGCGGTGGAAGGCGTCCCAGTGGCGCTCTTCGATCTCGGCGCCGATCAGCGGCCGCACCGTCAGACCGGCCTCGGCGACCTTGCGGCGCTCCTTCTTGATCGCCTTGCGCTTGCGGCTGACCAGGGTGGCCAGGAAGTCGTCGAAGCTCGCGTAGCCCTGGTTGTGCCAGTGGTACTGCAGGCCGGTGCGCTGGAGCATCCCGGCGGCGCCCAGCCGCTCCCACTCCTCGCGGGTCGGGAAGGTGATGTGCAGGGAGGAGACGCCGTGCCGCTTGGTCAGCTCCGCCAGGCCGCCGATCAGCGCCTCGCAGGCGGCGTCGCGCTCGATTCCCGGGCGTGTCAGCAGGCGCGGCCCGGTGACCGGGGTGAAGGGCACCGAGGACTGCAGCTTCGGATAGTAGCGTCCGCCGGCCCGCTCGTAGGCATCGGCCCAGCCCCAGTCGAAGACGTACTCGCCGTAGGAATGACCCTTGAGGTAGAGCGGCACGGCACCCAGCAGCGTGCCGTCCGCGGACTCAAGCAGCAGGTGCTGCGGCAGCCAGCCGCGCTCGGCGGTGGCCGAGCCGGACTCCTCCAGCGCGCTGAGGAAGGCGTGGCTGACGAAGGGGTTGCCGCCCCCCTCCAGCGTGCCCGCGCAGGCATCCCAGGCGGTCGCCTCGACCTCGCCGAGGGAGGCGACCGCGCGCAAGGTCAAGGTGTCGTCGCCGTCGGGCATGTCACGAGTTTAGGCGCCCGATGTGGCGAGACAAGGACGGCGGGCCGCCTCAGCGCACCAGCACGTTCTTGAACTGCCAGGGGTCGGACTCGTCGACCTCGGCGGGGAAGAAGGGCACGCGGCTGTCGAGCGGTGTCCAGTCCGTGTAGACGCCGACCACCGGGCCCAGGTAGGGCCGCTGCACGTCCAGGCAGCGGACATGGTCCATCTCGTCGGTCTCGACGATGCCGGCCTCGGGGTTCTCCAGCGCCCAGACCATGCCGGCCAGCACCGCCGAGGTGACCTGCAGGCCGGTGGCGTTCTGGTAGGGCGCCAGGTCGCGGGTCTCTTCGATCGAGAGCTGCGAGCCGTACCAGTAGGCGTTCTTGGCGTGGCCGTACAGCAGCACGCCCAGCTCGTCGATGCCGTCGACGATCTCGTGCTCGTCCAGGATGCGGTGCACCTCCTGCTGGCGGCCGCCGCGGCCGAACAGCTCGTGCAGGCTCAGCACCGCCACGTCGGCCGGATGGTAGGCGTAGTGGCAGGTCGGGCGGAACGTGACCGTGTCGCCGTCACGCAAGGTGAAGTAGTCGGCGATCGAGATCGACTCGTTGTGGGTGACCAGGAAGCCGTACTGCGCCTGTGCCGTCGGGGTCCAGGTGCGCACGCGGGTGTTGGCGCCGGGTTGCAGCAGGAAGATCGCCGCCTGGCAGCCGCTCTCCTGACCGCGCGCGTTGTCGGGCATCCAGCGCTCGTGGGTGCCCCAGCCGAGTTCGGCCGGCTGCAGGCCCTCCGACAGGAATCCCTCGACTGACCAGGTGTTCCAGAATTCGTTCCTCGGGCGCGGCGCGCGGCTGCGCTGGGTGTCGCGCTCGGCGATGTGCACGCCCTTGACGTCCAGGCGCTGCATCAAGGCCGCCCAGCCGGCGCGGTCGCTCGGCGTCTCGGCCTCGACGCCGGTGTCGCGCGCGATGTCGAGCAGCGCCGCCTTGACGAACCAGGAGACCATGCCGGGGTTGGCGCCGCAGCAGGACACGGCGGTGGTGCCGCCCGGGTTGCTTGTCTTTTCCTGCCGCACGGTTTCGCGCAGGGCGTAGTTGGTGCGCGCCGCCGCATCGGCGGACTCGTCGAAGTAGAAGCCGGCCCAGGGCTCGACCACCGTGTCGATGTAGAGCGCGCCGAGTTCCCGGCAGAGCTTCAGGACGTCGAGCGAGGAGACGTCGACCGAAAGGTTGACGCAGAAGCCCTGGCCCTCGCCTTCGGTGAGCAGCGGCGTCAGCACCTCGCGGTAGGTGTCCGGCGTCAGGCGCGCCTGCACGAAGCGGATGCCGCGCTCGTCGAGCAGTGCCTTATGACTGTCGTCAGGGTCGATGACGACGAAGCGGCTGACGTCGAAGTCGAAGTGGCGCTCGATCAGCGGCAGGGTCCCGCGGCCGATCGAGCCGAAGCCGATCATCACGAGCGGGCCGCTGATGCGGCCGTAGGTGGGCCAGGTGGCGGTCATCGGCTTCTCCTTCTCGATACATACAGTGGAAACGCAGAGCGGCGGCCGGGGCGCGGCGCACCCCGGCACGTCTTGCAGCGCGAGATCAAGGTTGGAATCGTGACAGTCGTGGGAAGCCCGACGCGATCGGAAGCCGAGGCCGGTCAGATCACATAGGCGGCCAGCGGCGCGAAGCCGTTGAAGCCGACCGAGGCATAGGTGGTGGTGTAGGCGCCGGTCCCGTGGATCAGCAACTCGTCGCCGATCTCCAGCGACAGCGGCAGCTCGTAAGGCGTCTGCTCGTAGAGCACGTCGGCGGAATCGCAGGTCGGCCCGGCGAGCACGCAGGCACCGGTCGGCTCGCCGTCGCGTGGCGTGGCGATCGGGTAGCGGATCGCCTCGTCCATCGTCTCGGCCAGGCCGCCGAACTTGCCGATGTCGAGATACACCCAGCGCGCCGTCTCCGCGGGATCCTTCTTCGAGATCAGCACCACCTCGGTCTTCAGGACGCCGGCAGAGCCGACCATGCCGCGGCCCGGCTCGATGATGGTTTCGGGCGGGCGGTTGCCGAAGTGGCGCAGGATCGCGCGGCGGATGGCGGCGCCGTAGCGCTCGGCCTCGGGCTCGTCGCCGCGGTAGGGCGCCGGGAAGCCGCCGCCCAGGTTGACCAGGCTCAGGCGGATGCCGCGCTCGGCCAGGGTGCGGAAGATCGCGCCGGCGCTCTCCAGGGCGCTGTCCCAGGCCTCGGTGTTGCGCTGCTGCGAGCCGACATGGAAGGACACGCCGGCGGCGACCAGGCCGCTGCGGTGGGCGGTCTCCAGCACCTCCGGCGCGTGCGCGGGGGTGCAGCCGAACTTGCGCGACAGCGGCCAGTCGGCCCCGGCGCCGTCGCACAGGATGCGGCAGAAGACGCGGCTGCCGGGCGCCTGGCGGGCGATTTTGCCGACCTCCTCGAGGCAATCGACGGCGAAGAGGCGCACGCCGAGCGCATAGGCGGCGGCGACGTCGCGCTCCTTCTTGATGGTGTTGCCGTAGGAGATCTGCGCCGGCGCGGCGCCCGCGTCCAGGGCGGCGCGGATCTCGGGCAGCGAGGCGCAGTCGAAGCAGGAGCCGAGGGCCGCCAGGGCGCGCAGGACCTCCGGCGCCGGGTTGGCCTTGACGGCATAGAAAATGCGGCTGTCGGGCAGGGCGCGCGCGAAGGCGAGGTAGTTGCGGCGCACCTCCTCCACGTCGACGACCAGGCAGGGGCCTTCGGGGCGGGCGGACTCCAGAAACGCGCGGATACGGTCGGTCATCGGGACCTCCCCCATGTTCGCAGGACGGCGGTCCTGCGCGGTGCCAGGGATGCCGGGGCGACACACGGGCGCCCGCCGCTGTGGAGACGGCGGGACCGCTGGCACCCCGGCGGTCGCGCCGAACGGCCGATGGGGTGGCCGGATCGGTGCGACCCGCGAGCGCTGCCTTGGCTTGGAAACGGGGGATCCCGCTCCGCACGGCCGGCAAGGATGTAGCTGCCTCTTCAGTGACCCCGGCCCAGTGGACGAGCCGGAAGAGACCAAAAAAGCCCTCTACGTCGTTGCTTTAAGCCGCTCGACCATCCCGGTCTTTCGGGCGGTCCGCCGAAGAGGCGTCGTGGGAGCGACCACGGGCACGTGCGAACTTGGGCGAAGGCCGAAATACGGATCGCGACGTGCCAACGCAAGCGAAATCGCCGGGCTCGGCAGAACTTTTCCCACTGCGGACGCGGGAACGCTTCTCCGAGTTTGCCGTTGCGAAGACCTGTGTGGTCCCGAGACGGAACGACGCCCGATGACGACGGCCCCGCGATGCCCCGCGGGGCCTCTCTCCGGAGCGCCTTCTCTCTACGGGAGAACGACTCAGCCGGCGGCCCTGCGCCCGGCGCTGTGCTGACCACCGAGCGGGCGCCAAACCCAGACGGCCAGCGCCGAATCGCGGCCGCGCAGCCGCACTTCGCCGTGGCGGAAGAAGCCGAGCGGCACTTCGCCGATCTGCCGGGCGCGCTGGATCGCCGCCTCGGAGGCGACGATCGCCACCCCCAGATCGCGGGTCAGGCCCTCCAGCCGGCTGGCCACGTTGACCGTATCGCCCAGCACGGTGAACTCGAAGCGGCTTTGCCCGCCGATGTCGCCCATCAGCACCGGCCCGTGGTGCAGGCCGATACCGATGTGCAGCGGCGGCAGGCGTTGGCCCGCCAGCTCCTCGCGCCAGGCGGCGAGGCTGTCCTGCAGCGCCACCGCGCAGGCCAGGGCGCGGGCCGCATCGTCTGCCATCGGCTCGGGCACGCCGAAAACGGCCAGGGCTCCGTCGCCGAGATACTTGTCGAGTGTACCGCCGCAGGCGAAGACGGCGCGCTCGACGCGCTCGTGGAAGCCACGCAGCAGGGCGATGGCCCGTTCGCCGGGCAGACGCTCGCACAGCCCGGTGAAGCCGACCAGGTCGACGAACAGCACGCTGGCGTCCTGCACGCCGGTCAGCTCGCCCGGTCCGCTGCGCGTCGCCAGCCGCTCGGCGACCGCAGGGGAGAAGTAGCGCGACAGGTTCTCGCGCTCGCGGGCGACGATCTGGCGCCGCCGCTGCTCTGCGCGGCTGCGCGCCAGGGCGCCGATCGCCGCGCCGCCGACCGTCGCGGCGACCGGTACGACGGCCGCCAACCAGACATGCCAGTTGACGAAAACGAGGTAGGTCAGGCCGGCCCAGGCGGTGGCCGGGAACCCGGCGGCCAGCGGTGCTGCCGCGGCCGGCAGCCGACGGGCCACTGCGAAGGCGACGCCGGCGCCGAGCGCGGCGACCAGCAACTCGAGACCGCGCAGCCAATCGGGCCGCAGCAGGGCGCGACCGCTCAGCAGGTTGTCGAGCACGGTCGCCGTGTAGGCAACGGAGGGCAGCGCCGGATCGAAGGGCGTGACGAAGCCTGGGCTGGCCGCCAAAGCGGTGCTGCCGACGACGACGGCCCGGCCCGCCAGCGCGTCGGCGGGAACCCGCCCCTCCAGCAGGTCGACCAGTCCATGCGCAGGAAAACTCCCGGCGGGACCGTAGAAATTGACCGGAAGGCGCATGCGCGCGTCCAAGGGAAGTGACCGGGTGCCGAGGCTGACGCTGCGGCCGATCACGGCCTTCAACTCGCTGCGCGGCAGCCTGAGCTGCCGTCGGGCCGTCTGAAGGGCGAGCGAAGGGTAGAGCTCGCCCGCCATCTCGACCAGCAGCGTTTCTCGCCGCAACGCCCCGTCGGGCGCCAGAAGCACCGTCATATGACCGAGGTCGGCCGCGGCCTGCTGCAGCATCGTGTCCGGCAATGTCGTCCCGGCGGCGTGCGGGACCCGCATCTCGGTGCCAGGCGGCAGCAGGAAACGGTGCAGCGAAGCCTCGGCGGGGGGTCGGTCGTCCCCCGGCGCACCGAGGGGCTCGCGCGGTTGATGCGCATCGAAGTCGAAGGCGTAGCCGAGCACGACGTTGCCGGCCTGGGTCATGGCAGCGGCGAAAGCGTGGTCGCCGTCGGGGTCCGCCCTTGGCGCGAACAACAGGTCGAAGGCGAGGGTGCGTGCGCCGGCGGCTTGTAGCGCGGCGACGGCCTCGGCCAGATGTCGCCGCGCCAAGGGCCAGCCGCCCAAGGCCGCCAGCGAGCGCTCGTCGAGGAGAACCACGGCCACCTGATCGCCAGGCGGAAGCGGACCGCGCAACTGGAAGCGCCAATCGAGGGTGGTGGCCTCCAGTCGCTCGACTGCCGGAGCCTCTAGCGCCCATAGGGCAAGCAAACCGGCGACCAGGCCGGTCAGCAGGGCACCGAGGGCGCCGCGGCGGCTGAAACTCCTGGACGTCTTGCCGGGCGCGGCCATGGCAGGGCTCTACTCCACGCGCGTTCTCTGCACGAAATCGATCACCCGTGCCGCGCCCCAGCGGTTGGGGACCTCCGGTAGCGGCGTGTCCGCCGTGACGTCGATACCTTCGCCGCCGGTCAGGAAAAGGCGGCCCCCGGCGCGCCTCTCCACCGCGACACGGCCGCCCAGCACCAGAACAGATGTCCGCTGCGCACTGGCTTCGACGATCCAGTCGGTCGAGCGCGAGGAGGCCACCGCGGCACGGCTCTCCACCGACCAGCCGAGCGAGCCGGCGCTGGGCACCGTCGCACGCAGGATGCCGATGATCAGCTCGAGGACGCCGCCGCGACCGCCGGCGCCGTCGGGCGCGGCCATGTAATGCAGCACCAGCACCCGGCTGTTCGGTCCGATCGCCACCACCGTGCCGTCGCGGAAATCGAGGCGCACCCGGCCGCGGGCCGGGGTGACGACCTCGTCCTGCCGCTCGATCGCCAGGCCGGCTTCGGCCTCCAGCCTCCGGCTGCCGCGCACCACGAGGACGCCGCCCTGGACGATGGTCACGCGTGCGACGATCTCGGCAGCCTGATCGGCTTGTGCCGGCGCCCAAGGCAGGAGCGCGAGCAACAGGGCAAAGGGCGCAAGGGTGCGGCGGATGCACGTCATGGGTGCGATCTCCTTTGGCGCAGCGTGTCGGGTCGGCGCCGTCCAAGCCGGAGACCGGATCAGTCTAACACCTGGCCTGCGGCGGCGCATACAGCTCGACCGGCGCAGGTCCGATGACCGCCGGGCCGATCTGGCCGGGACTCATGCATCCTGCGAAGCACGGAAGATGTGACATCGCTCTCACCGCTCCCGCCCGGCTTGAATTCGCGCCACCGCCCCCAACGTTTTGCCGAAGGGGTCGGACAGCGCCCCGCCAAACCGAAACCTCGGGGAGAAAGACAATGCCGCGATCGCGCCGCCTGACCCGACGTGCCCTCTTCTTCGCTGCGCTCGGCGCTGCCGGCCTCGCCTCAGTCGGCCGCGCCCGTGCGCACCATGGCTGGCGCTGGACCGCGGACGGCAACTTCGAGCTGACTGGCGTCATCCGAGAGGCCCGTTTGGGCAATCCCCACGGCATCCTGATCGTCGAGGCCAACGGGGAGAGCTGGACCGTCGAGGTCGGCCAGCCCTGGCGCAATGCGCGTGCCGGACTTACCGACGCGCTGCTGGCGCCAGGCACCGAGATCACCGTCTCCGGCGCGCGCGCCGCCGACGAGGCCGACATGCGGGTGAAGGCCGAACGCGTCTTCATCGACGGACAGCTTTACGACCTCTATCCGGGCCGCGACTGAGGCCCGGGCGGGCTGGGATTGGAGGCGCTGCTCGCCGCGCTGGAGGGCTGGGCGCCCGTGGCGTTGCTGCGCGCGTCCACTTGGCTCTATCCTGCCGTCAACGCACTCCACGTCATGGGCATCGCCCTGCTGGTCGGCGGCATCCTGCCGCTCGACCTGCGCCGGCTCGGCGTCTGGAGCGGCGTCCCCGCCGCGCATCTGGAGCGCGTGCTGACCACCACGGCCGCGGCCGGGTTCGGCTTGGCTGTGCTGAGCGGCGCCCTGCTGTTCGCCGTCGGCGCCAGAGACTACGCTGCTTTGGGCGTGTTCCAGGCGAAGATGGCGCTGGTCGCGCTGGGGACGGCCAACGCGCTCTGGGTGCGCTGGCGTTTCGCCGAGGCGGCCGTGCCCGGTTGGGCCGCGCTGCTGTCGATCGGCGTCTGGCTAGCCGCCCTCGGCGCCGGCCGGTCGATCGGCTACCTGCTCTGACCTACTCCGCCGCGGCCTGCTGCGTGACGCGAGAGGTCTCGATGCGCGGCGGCGTCTTGAGGCTCTGCAGCACGACGCAGAAGCGCTCGGTGAGCTTGAGAAGCTGGTCGATGCGTTCCTGCGGTTCCTCCGTGTCGAGGTCGAAGGCGATGCGGATATCGCGGAAGCCGACCGGCGCCTCCTTGTCGACCCCCAGCGTGCCGCGAAAGTCGAGGTCGCCTTCGACGATCACCCGGCCGCCGGCCAGTTTGAAGTCGATGGCGGTGGCGACGGCGTTGAGCGTCACGCCGGTGCAGGCGGCGAGCGCCTCCAGCAGCATGTCGCCGGAGCAGGCCTGAGTGCCGGGCCCGCCGGCCGCCGGGTGCAGGCCCGCCTCGACCAAGGCGCGGCCCGTGTCCACCTTGCAGGCGATGCCCTCGTCCAGGCGCCCCTCGGCGCGGAAGGTGACGACGGCGCTCTCGGCCGTCTCCCGGTATTTGGTCTTGAGCGGCGCCTGCAGCGTCTTGAGCTCGTCGGCGGTCTTTGCGGCGGTCATGGAAGCGACTCCTTACGACAGGTCGAGGGCTGCGACGATCTCCTCCTCCAGCGCGCGGACCTCCGGGGCGGTTCGGGCGCGCGGGCGGGGGATCTCGACGCGGATTTCCCGGTGAATGCGGCCCGGGTGGCCGCGCATCACCAGGATGCGGTCGGACAGGCTAACAGCCTCCAGCACGTCGTGGGTGACGAAGACCATGGTGAAGCGCGAACGCTCCCACAGCGCCAGCAGGTGCTGCTGCAGCTTCTGCCGGGTGAAGGAATCGAGGGCGCTGAAGGGTTCGTCGAGCAGCAGGAAGCTGGGCTGGCGCACCAGGGCGCGGGCGATGGCGGTGCGCTGCGCCATGCCACCCGAGAGCTGGCGCGGGTAGGCGTCGATGAACTTGCTCAGGCCGACGTCCTCGATCGCTTCCGCGATGCGCGCGTCCTGTTCCGCCTTGGGCAGGTCCAGCAGGGCCAGGCGGACGTTCTCGCGCACCGTGAGCCAGGGCATCAGCCGCGGTTCCTGGAAGACCATGCCGACTTCCGGCGTCGGGCCGGTGACCGCGCGGCCGTCGAGGGCGACGCGCCCGGTGGTGGGCAGGTCGAGGCCGGAGGCGATGCGCAGCAAGGTCGACTTGCCGCAGCCGGACGTGCCGACCAGCGAGACGATCTCGTGCTGACCGACGGTCAGGTCGACGCCGTCGAGGGCGTGGTGCACCAGGCCGGCCTGAGCGGCAGCGGCCGGGTCGCCGAAGACCTTGCCGACGTCCGAAATCTCAAGCATTGCGGGTCTCCTGGGTCTCGCCGAAGCCGTCCTGCCAGGACAGCAGGCGCTTGGAGGCGGCCTCCAGCAGGGCGTCGGACGCCTTGCCGGCCAGCGCGAAGAGGATCAGCGCGCCGATGATTACGGCCGGCCGGCCGGTCATCTGCCCGTCGATCATCAGGAAGCCGAGGCCCTTGCTGGCGCCCATCAGCTCGGCGGCGATGACGAACATCCAGCCCAGCGCCAGGCCGGCGCGCAGTCCGGTCAGGTAGCTGGGCAGCGTGGCCGGGATCAGGACGCGGCGCACCAGGTCGAAGCGCGACAGGCCGCAGACCCTGGCCACCTCGACCAGCTTGCGGTCGGTGCCGAGGATGCCGGTGACCAGGTTGAGGTAGATCGGGAAGAACACGCCGATGGCGATCAGCAGCACCTTCGAGGTCTCGAAGATGCCGAACCAGAGGATGAAGAGCGGCACCCAGGCGAGCGAGGGCACCGCCTTCAGCGCCTGAATCGTCGGGTCCAGCAGCTCGCGCAGCAGCCGCGAGCTGCCGGTCAGCGCGCCGAGCAGGGTCGCCGCCCCGGCGCCCACCGCAAAGCCGACGGCGACGCGCCAGACAGTGACGGCGATGTGCTCCCACAGCTCGCCGCCCTCGGCCAGCGCGGAGAGTTCGGCCAGGACCTCGCTGGGGGCGGGCAGCAGGTAGGCCGGGATCGCCTCGGCGCGGGCCGCGATCTCCCAGACCGCGGCGAGGACGAGCGGGACGATCAGCCCCTTCAGGTGCGACGCGGAAGAGACGGCGGCCTTCGCCGCCGTCCCCCGCCAGCCGGGCAGCGCCCGGCGCTCGACGGTCTCGACCAGCATCACTTCACCTGGGCGGCCTGGCGCGTGATGAAGCTGCTGTCGATCAGGGCGTCGACCGTCGCCTCGACGTCGACGTCCGGCTTGATGACGCCGATGTCCTGCAGCACCCGCCCCGTGGCGACGAAGGTGGCGCGGTGCTCGGCGCCGACCACCGGGTTGGTGATGTCGGTGCGCTCGCCGAGCTGCTTGGCGGCCACCGCCGGCTCGACCTTGGCCGCCTCGACCAGGCCAGCCTGCAACTCCTCGGGGTGCTCCAGGGCGTAGGTGCGCGCCTTCTCGTAGACCTTCAGCACGCGGGCCACGGTCTCCGGGTACCGCTCGGCGAACTCCTCGCGGACGTTCAGGATGCCGTAGGTGTTGAGATCGGGATTGCGGAAGAACAGCCGCGCCCCGGACTCCAGCTCCGCCTTCGCCATGTGCGGGTCCAGCCCTGCCCAGGCATCGACCTGGCCACGCTCCAGCGCCCGGTACCCGTCCGGGTGCTGCAGCAGGACGGGGCGGATGTCGTCTTCCGTCAGGCCCGCTTCGCTGAGCGCGCGCAGCAGGAAGATGTGCGGATCGGTGCCGCGGGTGACGGCGACGCTCTTGCCCTTCAGGTCCGCGACGGTGCGGATCTCGCTGTCCTTGCGGGTGACGAGCGCGGTCCACTCCGGCTTGGAATAGGCGTAGATCGCCTTGATCGGCAGGCCGCTGGCCCGGCCGACCAGCGAGGCGCCGCCGGCGGTCGAGCCGAAGTCGAGGCTGCCGCCGCGCAGGAACTCCAGCGCCTTGTTGGAGCCGAGCGACAGGACCCAGCGGATTTCGACGCCTTCGTCGGCGAACTCCTCTTCGAGCCAGCCCTTGTTCTTCAGCAGGATGGCGACCGGGTTGTAGTAGGCCCAGTCGATGCCGATGGTCTCGGGCTGCTCCGCCGCAGCCGCCGGCGTGGCGATCGACACGGGAGCGGTGAGGGCGGTCGCCGCGACGGCGGCGGCAGCCAGGGACAGGAAGGTGCGACGCTTCAACATGCTACTCTCCTCGCTTCGCTACGGTCTCCGAGTGCCGGAGACCCGTTTCGACACGAGGCTCCGCGAGAGACCGGGAAGGGGAGAGCCGGGATCAAGCCGCCCGAGGCACGAAAAAAGGCCCCGGCTCGGCTTGAGCGGCGGGACCTGTCCCACTCGCTTTAGCTGGTATTTGTATAGCGCCCCGCAAGCTGAGCCTCAAAGCGGCGCTGTGTCTCTAAGCTGTATCCCGCCCCGGGCGCTGTCAATCGAAAAAACAATACGCCGAAGAAATGTAATTTCAGACGCCTTGATCGCAGCCGGCGGGCCCGGCCAAACTTCCGGTCGGACTCATCGATTTCTTCCCATACGAGTTCTTCCCATACGAGGCCAGCCATGGCGTCACACGACGGACACCCCGACGCCCACAGGGACGCCCAGAGGCATGAGGGCCACGCCCATGCGGCCGGTCCCGACCCCATGACCGAGCGCGTGCAGAAGCTGGAGGCCCTGCTGGTCGAGAAGGGCTATGTGGATCCGGCCGCGGTCGAGGCGCTGATCGAGGCCTACGAGACGCGGATCGGGCCGCGCAACGGCGCGCAGGTGGTCGCCAAGGCCTGGAGCGACCCGGCCTACCGGCAGCGCTTGCTGGACGACGCCACTGCCGCGATCGCCGAGCTCGGCTTCGGCGGCCGGCAGGGCGAGCACATGGTCGCCGTCGAAAACGGCCTGACGCCCGACGGCGGGCGCGTCCACAATCTGGTCGTCTGCACCCTGTGCTCCTGCTATCCTTGGCCGGTGCTGGGCGTGCCGCCAACCTGGTACAAGTCGGCCGCCTACCGCTCGCGCGCCGTGCTCGACCCGCGTGGCATCCTCGCGGAATTCGGCGTCGCGCTGCCCGACGACACCGAGATTCGGGTCTGGGACTCGACCGCGGAGGTCCGCTACCTCGTCGTGCCCGAGCGACCGGCGGGCACCGAAGGCTGGCCCGAAGAGCGGCTGGCGGCGCTGGTCACGCGGGATGCCATGATCGGCACCGGCCTTGCGCTGCCCCCGGAGCAGGCGGCATGAACGGCGCGCACGATATGGGCGGTACCCAGGGCTTCGGACCGGTGATCGCCGAGCCGACGGCGCCTGGCGAGATCGCGCCGCTGTTCAAGCACGCCTGGGAACGGCGGGTCTTCGGCCTGACCCTGGCGATGGGCGCGACGGGGACATGGAACATCGACATGTCCCGCCATGCCCGCGAGAACCAAGCGCCCGCCGACTATCTTGCGCAAAGCTACTACCAGGTCTGGCTGCACGGCTTGGAAAGCCTGCTGCTGCAGAGCGGACTGGCGACGCGCGAGGAACTGGAAACCGGCCGCCTGCTGGCGCCGCCCCAGCCCGTCGCGCGCGTCCTACGGGCAGACGCGGTCGCGGGAGTTCTGGCCAAGGGCGCGCCGGCGCAACGCGAGATCGACCGGCCGGCGGCCTTCGCCGTCGGCCAGCGGGTGGTCGCCAAGCCGATGGCGCCAGGCGGACACACGCGCCTGCCGCGCTACGTCCGCGGCCGGCCGGGTCGGGTGATTCGACACCACGGCGCGCACGTCTTTCCCGATGCCCATGCGCATGGCCGTGGCGAGCAGCCGCAGCATCTCTACAGCGTCGGCTTCGCCGCGCGCGACCTCTGGGGCCAGCAGGCGTTTGCCGGCGAAGTGCGCGTCGACTGCTGGGAATCCTATCTGGAGCCGTCGGCATGAGCGCGCCGCTTCCCGCCGACAGCGGCCGGCCGTTCGATGCGCCCTGGCAGGCACGGCTCTTCGCGCTGGCCCAGGAGATGGTCGAGCGCGGCCTGTTCACCTGGCCCGAGCATGCCGAGGCGCTGGGCGCGGCGATCACCCGCGGGCAGGCCGCGGGCGCTGCGGACGGTGAGAGGGCCGAGCGCGTCGAGGCCTACTGGGAGCATTATCTCGAGGCGTTGGAGACCGTGCTCCAGCGCAAGGGCTTGGCCTGAGCGTCGAGCCTCAGGCGCGGGGCAAGACGACCGATACGGTCGTCCCCTCGCCGAGGCGGCTGTCGATCTCCAGCCTGCCGCCCATCGCCTCCGCCATCGCCTTGGCGATGGCGAGACCCAACCCGCTGCCGCTGGCGCTCGAGGTCATCACGTTCCCGACCCTCTGAAAGGGCTGACCCAGATGCGGCAGCAGGTCCTCGGGAATGCCGATGCCGGTGTCGGCGACCTCTATGCGCGCCCATTGGCCCTCGGCCGCGGCCCGCAGCTCGACCCGCCCGCCGGCCGGGGTGAACTTGGCGGCGTTCGAGGCGAGGTTGAAGAGGAGCTGGCGCAAGGCGCGCAGGTCGGCGCGGACACCGAGAGTCTCTGGCGTGCAGGAGACCTGAAACGTCAGGTTCTTCTCCTGCACCGGGACGGCGACGATCTTCGCCGCCTCGGCCAGTGTCGGCGCCAGGTCCAGATCCTCCGCGACCAGCACGAACTTCCCCGAGGACAGCTTGGCCATGTCGAGGATGTCGTCGACCAGGGCGAGCAGATGCTGGGCGCTGGTGCGGATGTCGCCGCAGTACTCCCGGTAGCGCGGGGCGCCGAGCGGGCCGAAGAGTTCCTGGCCGAGCACGTCGGCGAAGCCGATCACTGCGTTCAAGGGTGTACGCAGCTCGTGGCTGACGCTGGCGAGGAACTGCATCTTGGCGCGGCTCGCCTCTTCGGCACGCGCAAGCTGGATCTCCAGCGTCTCTGCCAGAGACTGGAGTTCGCGCTGCTGGCGCTTCAGTTCGGTGATGTCGACTCGAAAGCCGACGAGGCCGCCCGACCGGGTACGCCGTTCCTCGATGCGCACCCAGCGATCGCCGGGCAGGCTCTGCTCGATCGGCGCACCCGGATTGCGGTGTGCCTCCAGGCGTTCCGCCAGCCAATCCGCCTCCCGACCCAGGGCCTCTGGGTATTGGCCGTTGGCCACGCCCTGGCGCAGCATTTCCTCGAAGGTGCGCCCGATCTCGATGTTCTCGGCCGTCTCGGCATAGATCTCCCGGTAGCGCTGGTTGCACAGCAACAGCCGGTCGTCCGCGTCGTAGACGACGAAGCCGTCCGACAGGGATTCGATGGCGTCATGCAGCAGCGTTTCCGCACTGCGTGCGCGCTGCGCCGCCCGGCGGTTCTCCAAGGCATCGACCACCATCGCCGCGAAGTCCCGCAGCAAGCCGACCTGCTCGCCGCTCAACTGCCGCGGCCGATGGTCGATGGCACACAGGGTGCCGAGCCGCATGCCCTGGGCCACGGCCAGCGGCGCACCGGCGTAGAAGCGGACATGGGGCTCCGCCGTGACGAGCGGATTGTCGGCGAAGCGCGGGTCGGCCGCCGCATCCTCGACGATGAAGACCTCCTCCTGCTCGATCGCCTGCGTGCAGAACGAGATATCGCGCGGCGTTTCCGAGACCTGCAGGCCGTGGCGCGACTTGAACCACTGGCGCTCGGCGTCGACCAGCGAGACCAGCACGATCGGCATGTCCAGCAGGGCCGCGACCATGCGCGTGATCCGGTCGAAGGCGTCCTCTTGCCAGGTATCCAGTACGTCGTAGGAGCGCAGGAGTTCGAGGCGGCGCGCCTCCTGCAGCGTCGGTGTGTCGCATCCGCCAGCGCCGCCGGCCGTCGGCCCGTCCGCCGGGGCTGGCCGATCCGGGCGCGGGCAGACGGATTGAAATCTGGGTGCGGACAATGGGGGCATGGCGGAATCGGCGATGGATTGGCGACCTCATCGGGAATTCACAATTATTCTACGTCATACTTAAGGGATCGTTGAGATGACTGGAGCATTCCCCATTTCGTCCTCGTGGCGAAGCCTCCAGGGAGATCTGCCTTGACGATCGTTCGAGCCACCTTCGACCGTCGCGCGTTCCTGGCCGTCACCGCTGCCGCCGGGTCCCTCGCGACCCTCGGCTTGCCGGCGCGTAGCGCGCCGGCCGCGGTCGGCATGCGGCCCATTCCCTCCAGCGGCGAGCCGATTCCGGTCGTCGGCATGGGCACCTGGATCACCTTCAATGTCGGCGGCGACGCCGAGCTGCGAAACCAACGCGCCGAGGTGATGCGCCGGTTCTTCGCGCTGGGCGGCGGGATGATCGACTCTTCGCCCATGTACGGCTCCTCCGAAGCGGTCATCGGCTACGGACTGGAACGGCTGCAGGGCCAGGGTGTCGGGACTGACGGCCTTTTCTCGGCGACCAAGGTCTGGACGCGCATGTTCGCCAACGGCCAGGAACAAATGGCCGAATCACGCCGCCTATGGGGGGTGCGGCGCTTCGACCTTATGCAGATCCACAATCTGGTGGACTGGGAAACCCACCTGCCGGCTCTGAAGGCGGACCGCGAGGCCGGGCGCATCCGCTATCTGGGCATCACCACCTCGCACGGCCGGCGGCACCAGGAGTTCGCCGACCTGATGGCGCGCGAGCCGCTCGACTTCGTGCAGTTCACCTACAACATTCTGGATCGCGAGGCCGAGCGGCGGCTACTTCCGCTCGCCGCCGACCGCGGGCAGGCGGTGATCGTCAACCGGCCGTTCCGTACCGGCGGGCTGTTCGACCGCTTCGCCGGCTACCCGCTGCCCGACTTCGCGGCAGAGATCGGCGCCGAGACTTGGGCGCAGTTCCTGCTGAAGTTCGTCCTGGCGCACCCCGCGGTGACCTGCGTGATCCCGGCCACCCGCAGGGTCGATCATGTCGAGGAGAACATGCGCGCGATGGACGGTCCGCTGCCGGATGCCTACCTGCGGCGGCGCATGATCGCCTACGTCGAGAGCCTCTAGTCGGGCTAAAATGCTGCCCTACACTGCAGAGATCCTCGCAGCGCTGGCGGCGCAGCTCAATGGCGCCCTTTGGCCGCTGCATCTCGGACTGCTGCTGCTGACCGCACTGGCCGTCCTGCATGCCTGGCGGCCCGTGTCCGGCGGCGACCGGGCAATCGGCATCCTGCTGGCCTGCGGCTGGGGTTGGGTCGCCTGGATCTGGTTCTGGCGCGGCATGGCGCCGCTTGACTTCCTCGCGCCCATCTATGCCGGGCTCTTCGTCCTGCAGGCTGTCTTGCTGCTGGCGTTCGCCCTGGCCGGGCGCCTCGCTTTCCGGCTGCACGAGGCGGCGTTCCCGATGCTCGGATTGGGGCTGCTCGCGCTCGCCGCTGTCGGCCTGCCGCTATTCGGCTTCCTGACCGGCCGTTCGCTGTCTCAACTCGAGGTTATATGGCTGGCGCCGACGCCGAGTGCCGTGGCGACGCTCGGCCTGCTCTTCCTGGTCCACCAGCCGCCGCGCATTCTGTTTGCCGTCCCCTGCGCCTGGGCCCTGATTGGCGGGGCGCTCGCCTGGACGCTGGGCATGCCGGCCCCGTTGCTGGGAAGCGTCGCGCTACTGGCAGGCGGCGGTTTGGCGGTGCTGCGTCGCTAAGTCCCGGCCCTCGAGATCGTCGCTATGGCGCAATCTCGCAAAGGTGGTAGGCTTGGGAGAGATGGTTCAAGCGGAGCGGCAGTTCCCGCCCGCAGTGCACTTGGTTCGCCCACCCGTGCCAGAATGGGCACGGTCCGGTCTGCGGAGTTGGCATGTATGCCTGACACGACGCTCGATTTGATCGCCGACGACTGGCGCGATGCGGCCCGGCACGAGGCTCGGGAGCGGCAGGCCGGTGTCCTGGTGCTGTCGGCTCGAGGCGAAACGCTCCTGCAGGCCAATGCCACGGCAGCGGAAATGCTGGGCTACGGCGTCGACGACCTGCGCGCCCTGGCGCCCGGCCGCCTCTTGGCCGGGCCGGGCGGACGCCAGCTTTGGCGGGCTCGTTCGGGCCTCGTCACGCTGCGTCGCGCCGATGGCGCCAACCTGCCCTGCCATGCGAGCGTCGGGAGTCTTCAGGTGGACGGCCGCGAATGCCGGATCGTCAGTCTGCAGGCGGCGGCCGAGGCCGAAGGAAGCAGGCGCGTCGAGGCGTTGCTGCGCGTCGCCATCGACCGCCTACCCGAGGCGCTGGTGATCTACGACACGGAAGACCGGCTGCTATACTTCAACCGCGCCTACCACGACTTCTTTCCCTACATGCCGCCGTTGGACGAGCTGCAGGGGCGGCATTTCGTCGAGGTGATCCGCCATTCCATACGGGCGCCCGGCGTGGTGCTCGATCCGCTCGCCGTCAGCGACCCGGAGAGCTACCTCGAAAAGCGGCTGAAGCGCCTGCACGAGGCCTCCGGCCTGCCCTTCGAACAGGAGACCGGCGGGCGCTGGCACCTGGTGCACGAGCAGCGTGTGCCCGGCGTCGGCTTCGTCGCCGTGCGGCACGACATCACGGAGATGAAGCGCCTGCAGCAGGAGATGGGCACGGCCAACGCGAAGTTGGCCGAGGCGCGCGAGATCGCCGAGGTGGCGCGCCTGCGCGCCGAGAACGCGAACCGCTCAAAGAGCGAGTTCCTGGCGATGATGAGCCACGAGCTGCGCACGCCGCTCAACGCCATCCTCGGCTTTTCCTCGCTCTTGGCGGAGCAGTACCTGGGCCCCCTCGGCAACGCGAAGTATCAGGACTACGCCCGCGCCGTTCACGACAGCGGCAGCCACCTGCTGGCCATCATCAACGACATCCTGGACCTGGCGAAGGTCGAGGCCGGCAAGATGGAGATCGAGCCGGAGGCGCTGTCGGCGCGCCAGTTGGCCGAGGACTGCGTCGCGCTAGTGCGCGGTCTCGCCGACGGGCGCACGCTGCAGCTGGACATCGACATCCGCCCGCGCGACCTGCAGGTGAGGGCCGACCGCAGGGCGGCCAAGCAGATGCTGGTCAACCTGCTGTCCAATGCCTGCAAGTTCACCGAGGCCGGCGGCCAGGTGCGGGTGGTGGCGCGCCCCGGCAATGACGGTGCGGTGCGGCTCAGCGTCGTCGACACCGGCATCGGCATGAGCGCCGAGCACGTGGCTGTAGCCCTGGAGCCCTTCGGCCAGGTCGGCGACGTCGCCACCAGTGCCCGCCAGGGCACCGGCCTCGGTCTGCCGCTCGTCAAGAGCTTCGCCGACCTTCACGGCGGCCGCCTGGAGATCGACAGCACCCTCGGCCGGGGCACGACGGTAACCCTGGTCTTTCCGCAGTCCTGAGCCGAAGTCTCAGAGCGCGCGCCAGATCAGCGTCGCGCCGATGGCGATCAGCAGGGCCAGGATCAGCCGCGTGAAGGTCTGCTGCGGGATGCTGCGGCGCAGGCGCTGCCCCAGCCACAGCCCGAGCCCGACGGGGATCAGCGCCAGCGCCGACATCGCAACCTCGCGCAGGCCGAACAGGCCGAGCGAGGCCATCGCCGAGTAGAGCGGGACGGTGCCGCAGAAATAGACCAGGGCGATCGCTGAGACGAAGCGGTCCTTGGGCAGCTTCAGGGCGACGAAGTACATCGCCACCGGCGGGCCGAAGAAGGAGGACAGGCCGCCGAGCACGCCGGCGGCGAAGCCCAACGGCGGGCTGATCCGGCGCTCGGCCACCGCTGGCACGGCGATTCGGCCGCCGACCAGGTTGAGCAGCGAGAACAGGATCACCACGCTGCCCAGGAACAGCGACAAGCGCCGCTCGTCGATGGTCGCCAAAAGCTGGGCGCCGATCAGGATGCCGGCGACCAGCGTCGCGACCAGCGGCCAGAAGCGCGCCAGCGCCGGGCGCAGGTCGCCGCCCGCGGTCATCTGCACGAAGTTGCTGATCAGCACCGGCAGGCCAAGCGTGGCGATGGCTGTCGGGACCGGCAGCTGCATCGCCAGCAGCGGTACCGCCACCAGCGGCAGGCCGATCCCCATCATCCCCTTGACGGTGCCGCCGAGCAGCAGCGCTGCGAAGCACCAGGCCAGCGTTTCCGGTCCGAGGCCGAGGATGCCCTCCACGATCTACAGAGGATAGACGAGGCTGTTTGGCACCAGGTCGTTGTCCAGCACCACGACGTGCTCGCGCAGCCGCAGGCGCCCGTTGCCCTCTTCGGCGAGGCGGTCGACATAGAGCCCGCTGGCGAAGACGCGGCTCGGCTCGTCGATCATGGTCTCGACGACCAGGAAATGGGCCCGTACGTCGATGTCGCCGTCGCGACGGCGCGTGCAGCGAATGTTGGAGACCAAGTGGCGCATCGTGCGCGGCGTGTAGGTGTTGATGCCGCGGGTGGCCGCGGCCCGGTCCTTCAGCATGCCGCGGCTCTCGGCGCGGACCAGCGCCAGCGGCCAGCCCTGCTTCCAGTTCTCCTGCGGCACCACGCGGTACTGACCATCCTCGACGAAGAGCTCGGGCCAAGTGTCCAGCGCGTCCGGCTCGTTGGCCGCCTCGACGTAGCGGGTGTAGAAGTCCTCGACCGCCACGCGCAGCGCCAGGTCGCCGCTGGGTCCGGCAAGTTGGGTGGAACCGTCCATCGCTCAGACCCCCATGATCTCGCGGTAGTACTTGTAGAAGGCGCGGATCGCGCTCTCCGTCACCATGTGCGGCGTGTCCTCGGTGTCGTGCCCGCCCATCTCCAGCACGCCGCAGGCCTGCGGCGCCTGCGCGATGCCGACTTGCGAGAACTCCATGACCTCGCTGTCGTCCACCGAGACGAAGCCGGCCGGGCCCATCAGATTGGCCTGACGCAGCCGCCGGGTGACCATCGCCTCGTCGTCGTCCGCATAGCCGAAGAAGGTCCAGATCAGATCGAAGGCGTCGGGGCCGCGGGTGACGAGCTGGCGCATCGCCAGGGTGTTCGACTGCTGCTGGACGATCAGGTTCGGCCAGAGGGTCTGCATCACCACCGTGGCCGTGCCGGGGAACTCGCGCACCGGATCGAGCAGGCGCATGTCGTTCAGCTTCAGCGATTCGCGAAAGCTCTTCATGTCGGACAGGTCGTCCGTCTTCTTCTGATCGCCCTTGCGCGACACGAGCACGGCGTGGCGGCCGGTCGCGTCCATCTCGACGCTCGACTCGTTGTCGGCACGGAACAGGCCAAAGGTCACCAGGAAGACGTGCAGCAGGCTGGCGTGATAGGGGTCCTTGATGTTCTCGAACATCAGTTTCCAGTTGGCCGGGGTGCGCTGGCGCTGATAGCCGAGGACCTTCAGCTCCCGCCCGTCGAAAACCCGGTCGAAGTAGCCGAGCATGGCCTCGCCGAGATACTCCTCCAGCGGCGGCACCGCCGGGTCGAAGCTGGCGAAGACGACGCCGTGGCGCTCGGCCGTGCGCAGCTTGCGCAGGCCGTGGTCCTTCGGGTCGAACGCTTTGGGCATGCCGCCCTGCCGCTTCACCCCGCGCCGGAAGGGCACGCCGATCAGGTTGCCCTCCAGGTCGTAGGTCCACTGGTGGTAGGGGCACATGAAGTCCTTGGCCCGGCCGCGGTGGGCCCGGCAGAACTGCACGCCCCGGTGCGCGCAGCGGTTCTCGAAGCCGTGGATCGCGCCGTCCTCCCCGCGCACGACCACCACCGAGCGGTCGCCGATGAAGGTCCGCTTGAAGTCGCCCGGCTCGGCGATCTCGGCGGACAGCGCGACATAGCTCCAGAAAGGCCCCTGGAAGATCAGGGCCTGCTCGCGATCGTAGATCTCCTGGTCGGTGTAGAGCCAATAGGGCACGCGGCTGTAGCCCTCGTCCGACCAGACCCGGTCCGGGTTGGGGCGCGCCATCTCATCCATAGCGAAGATCCTTTGATTTCATTCGATACTGAACGAATGCTTGGCAAGCCTCGGTCTAAGCAGTTGACGAAACTGCCTTGTGTTTGCTCTGTAACGAACGGCTGATCTTTGCCGTCGCGCGCGAAACCGCGCGGACCGCCGGCGCGCGGCCGGCCTCCAGCGTACCGCCGGGGCGAGGGCGATGAACGAAACCGACAGGCCGCGTAGAAAGCGCACGAAGGGGCGTCCGAGGCTTCACCCGGACGAGAGCATCGGCTACCTGCTGCGCGACACCTACCGCTACTTCCAACGCCTGCTGCAGGCGCGCATCGGAAGCTGCGGCATCACCATGGGCCACTGGTTCTTCCTGCGGGTCCTCTGGGAGCAGGACGGCCTGACCCAAGCCGAGCTGTCGAAGCGCGCCGGCATCATGACGGCGCGCACCGTCGCCGCCCTCAACGAGCTGCAGGAACGCGGCCTGGTCGAGCGCCGGCCGCACCCCTCGGACAAGCGCAAGTACAATGTCTTCCTGACCCGCCAAGGCCGCGCCCTGGAACGTCAGCTCCTGCCCTTTGCCATCGAGGTTAACGAGATGGCGGCGGCGCGGCTGGAGCCCGCCGAGGTGGACTCGCTGCGCTGCTCGCTCAAGGTCATCCGCGAGGAACTGCGGCGCCGGGTCGAGGAGGAACGCGGTTAGCGGCGCTGGCATGCCCGGCCGCCTCCTCATTCCGCTTCCACCTGCGAAACCGCCGCCTTGTCCCGCCCGAACAGCCGCCCGAACAGGCTCGGGCTCAGGACGAGCGCCAGCAGCAGCAGGCCGGCGGCCACCGCCGCCGACACCAGGGTCGGCACGATCAGCAGCAGCCCGGCGGCCCCGAACAGCAGCCGCGGCAGGAGCGACAGCGGCCCCTTGAGGTAACCCTCGACGCCGACGGCAAGCAGCAGCACGCCGGCCAGGGCGGTCAGACAGGCCACCGCCACGTTGGCGAGGTCGCCCTGCAGCAGCAGGCCGTCGCCGTAGATGAAGGCGAAGGGCACGATGAAGGCGGTGATCGCCAGGCGCACCGCGGTCATGGCGATGTGCAGCGGATTGGCGTCGGCGATCGCAGCGGCCGCGAAGGCGGCGACGGCCACCGGCGGCGTCATCGCCGAGAGCACCGCGAAGTAGAGCAGGAAGAGGTTCGACTGCAGCACGCTGAAGCCCATCTCCAGCAGGGTCGGGCCGACCAGCACCGCAGCCAGGATGAAGGCGGAGGGCGTGGGCATGCCCATGCCCAGCAGGATGGACAGCGCGGCGGCGATCACCAGCGCCAGCGCCTGGCTGTCGCCGGCCAGCAGGAAGACCAGGTCGGCGAACTTGTTGGCCAGGCCGGTCATCGAGATGCCGCCGATCACCAGGCCGGCGGCCGCGCAGGCCGCGACGACCGAGACCATGCGCAGCGTCGTCTCGCCGAGCGCGTCCCAGATCTTCAACAGGCCCATGCGCGTCGAGGGGCGGACCACGGCGACGGCCAGCACCGCCACGGTGGCGAAGACCGCGACGTAGGTCGGCGAGTAGCCCATCAGCAGGGCGATCGTCAGGGCGACCAGCGGCACCAGGAACAGCCCGCCGTTCTGCAGCGTGCCGCCGAGCGCCGGGAGCTCGTCGGCCGGCACGCCGCGCAGCCCGAGCTTGAGCGAGCGCAGGTGCACCTGGGAATAGACGCAGATGTAGAAGAGCAGCGCCGGCACCAGCCCGGCGATGACGATCTCTCGGTACTCGATGCCGGTGAACTCGGCCATGATGAAGGCGGCCGAGCCCATCACGGGGGGTAGCAGGCTGCCGCCGGTCGAAGCGGCGACCTCGACGCCGCCGGCCAGGCGCTTGCTGTAGCCGAGCCGCTGCATGATCGGAATGGTGATCGAGCCGGTGGTCACCACGTCGGAGGTCGGACTGCCCGACAGCGTGCCGTAGAGGCCCGATGAGACCACCGCGATCTTGGCCGGTCCGCCGGCGCGGCGCCCGGCGAGGGCGGCGGCAAGGTTGTAGAAGAATTCGGCGCCCCCCGCCTTGGCCAGGAAGGTTCCGAACAGGACGAACAGGAAGGCATAGGTCGCCGCCACCCGGATCGGCACGCCGAACAGGCCGTCCGTGGTGAACATCATGATGTCGAGGAAGTGGTTGAAGCTGATCTCGCCGTGGCTGAGCTTGCCCGGCAGCAGGTGGCCCCAGAGATTGTAGGCCAGGAAGATCGCCACGATGGAGGTCAGGCCGAAGCCGACGGTGCGGCGCGTCGCCTCCAGGGTGAGCAGCAGCAGGGCCGGAGCGAACACCATGTCCAGGCCGGTAAGCGGATGCAGCAGCGTGATGCGCGTGATGATCCGCTCGTTCTCGATCAGGAAGTAGGCGCCGGCGGCCAGCGCGACGAGGGTGAAGAGCCAGTCGAGCGGGCTCGGCCGGTCGGTCCGACTGTCCGGCGTCGCGCCCACGGTCAGGAAGACCAGGGCCAGCATCGCCGCCAGGAACACGATGGTCATGGCGAAGAGGTCGACGTAGACGACCGTCGTCGTATAGACAACCGCGATCGCGATCAGCGCGGCGAAGGCATGCACCGCTTGGCCGAGCCGGCCGGAGAGCTTGCGCCGCTGGCCGGACGAGGCAAGTCCGGCCAGCGCGCGCGGAAAAGCTGCCGCTGCAAAGGAAGCCACGGCCGCCTCACATCAGCCCGGCTTCGGAGAGGTAGCGCTGGGCGCCCGCGTGATACGGCACGACCTTCTGAGCCGCCATGATCGCCGGGGTCAGGGCGTTCATCGCCTTGTGCACGCCGGCGATCTTCTCGTGGTTCTCGAACAGCGCCTTGGTCAGGTTGTAGGCCGTCTGCTCGTCCATGTCCTCGCGCACCACCAGGGCCGCGCCCAGCGTGACGGTGGGGATGTCGTCCGGCGCCCATTCGTAGCTGCCGCCGGGAATGACGAAGTCGCTGGTGCCGGTCGCTTCGTTGACCGCCGCCTGAGTCTCCGCCGAAACCGGCAGCAGGCGCACCTCGACCGAGTCGGCCTGCTGCATGATCGAGCGGTGCCGCACGAAGATCGAGTTCAGGGTCATGTCGACGCGGCGGTCCTGCATCAGCGTCGCCTGCTCGCCCGAGGCGGCGTAGATGACGTCGCCGCCCCAGGATTCGATCGCGTCCGGATCGGCGCCGATCGCCTTGAGCATGGCGAGCGCCACCTCGGAGGCGATGTTGCCGCGCTTGTTGATGGCGATGCGCACCGGCGCCTGCTCGGCGGCGAGGTCGGCGAAGGTCTCGATGCCATGCTCGGCGGCGAAGTCGGCGTTGATCACCGGCTGCATCGGTGCCCAGGTGTAGAGGTAGGTCAGCACCCGCAGGTTCTCGATCGGCGCGCCGAAGGGCTCCTCGCCCTTTTTGGCCACCAGCAGCTCGGCGTCGTGGATGATGCCCATGTCGGCATCGCTGCGCTGCAGGACCGCGACGTTGGCGAGGCCGCCGCCGGAGGTCTGGTAGGTCACCGTCGATCCCGGGTAGGCCGCCTTGATCGCCGCGTCGAGCCCGGCGCCCAGCAGGGACCAGAGGCCGCCGGGCGAGGCGCCGGCGACGGTCAGGTTGTAGGTGTCGGCCGACGCCGGCTGGGCCACCAGGCCGCAGGCGGCGACGGCCGCCGCAATAGCGAACTTCCGCATCTGTCTTCCTCCCAATCGGATCTTGCGCTGGCCGGGCCCGCGTCTTTGCGCGTTCGCACGGTGCTTCCGGTGTATCGTAATTATCGCTCGCAAGTGAACGGTATGGGTTCTTGCTCGCGAGAGCAAGGGGGCAAATGTTCAGCCTGCTCTTTTGCGTTCTTATTGAAAAAGCGCAATTTTCTGCGGGCCGAATGGTCTTTTCGTTTTGCGAAATACAGATTTTCGTAGACAGCGGCTATTCGCTAAGCAGCGAACGATATGCTATACGAACACCATGAGCACGGAGATACCGCGCCTGGCCTATGAGGATCTGCCGCCCGGCTTGGCGGAAGCCTTGCGGCCGCGCGTCGAGCGCCTCGGCTACCTGGGCGAGTTCTTCCGCGTCGCGGCCCATCAGCCGCGTGCGCTCGAGGCCTTCGTCGACTTCACCGAAGCGGCGAAGGAGGGTCTGCCGAAGCGATTGGTCGAGACGGTCGCATTGACCTGCGCCGTGCGCCTCGGCAACGCGTATGAGCGCAATCAACACGAGCGGCTGTCGGTCCGCCTTGGCTTCGGACGCGACTGGGTGGCGGCGGTCGAGCGGCTGGCGCCCGACACGGCGCCGCTGCTGGAGCCCGAGGAGCGCGCGGTCCAGCGCTACCTCCTGGCGGCGCTGGACAGTCACGGCCACGGCGAGGCGGCGCAGGACGGCTTCGCTGACCTGGTTATGTGCTTGGGGCATGCCCATGCGGTAGCGGTGCTGCTGGTCGCCGGGCGCTATCTGGTGCATGCGCTGGTGGTGAACACCCTGGCGCTTGCGCCGCCGGTGCCGTCGATTTTCGAGGACGGGTTTGCGGGATGAGGTCGGACGAGGACACGCTCTGGATCAGCGAGGCGGAGGTGGTGCGGGCGATCAGTTTGCCCGAGGCCATCGATGCGCTCGAGCGCGGGCTGGCGCTCGAGGCACAGGGCCGGGCGGTCAACATGGAGAAGACGCACCTGCTGTGGGGCGAGGGCCACACGCTGCACGCCATCGGCGCCACCGTCGACGGCGAGCGGGCGGTCGGCACCAAGACCTGGGCGCACACGGCCGGCGGCGCGACGCCGCTGCTGCTGCTCTGGGACTCCGAAAGCGGTCGGCTGCTTGCGGTGATCGAGGCCTTCGCGCTCGGTCAGATGCGCACTGCCGCGGTGACCGGCGTTGCAACGCGCTGGATGGCGCGGCCCGAGGCGCGCGTGCTCGGCCAAGTGGGCGCCGGCAAGCAGGCGCTGACCCAGGTGGCTGCGGTCTGTGCCGTGCGGCCGATCGAGGAGGTGCGGGTGTTCAGCCGCGACGTTGCGCGCCGGGCGGCTTTTGCCGAGCAGGTGCGGGCTGTCGGCTTGGGAGCGCATGTCGTGGCGAGCGACAGTCCCGCCGCGTGCCTTGCCGATGCGGACGTCGCCACCCTGGTGACCCGTGCGCGGGTGCCATTCGTCGGCGCTGCCGAGCTGGCGCCGGGCACCCACCTGAACGCGATCGGCGCGATCTCGCCCGAGCGCGAGGAGTTCCGCCAGGACGTCTTCGGGCGCTGCGGCCTGATCGCCGCCGACAGCGTTGCCTCGGTGCGCCGCCTGTCGAAGGAATTCCGCACCCGCTTCGGCGACGACGAGGCCGCCTGGGAGGTGGTCCGGCCGCTGTCCGCGCTCGTCGCTGCAGGGGAGGGGCGCCCGGCCGACGCCGACCTGAGCCTGTTCAAGGCGATGGGCATGGGCATCTCCGACCTGGCCGTCGGCCTGGCCGTGCTGCGCGAGGCGGAGGCACAGGGTCTCGGCCGGCGCGTGCCGCATCCGACGAAAGTCAAACCGCGCTTGACGCGCGCCGCCTGAGACGCGGCCGCCGGGCAGCAAGACCGAGGGAGGAGCTCAGATGAGCGAGACCAAGTTCTTCGTGGACAAGGCCGGGGCGGCGCTGCAGCAGCCGCTCGACTTCTGGCCAGCCACCGTCATCTCGAAGGAGACCATCGATGCCGAGATCGAGCGCCTGGCCGACCTGTCGATGCCGGCGAACGGCCGCCGGCAGTCCTGGATCGTCCACCCCCGTTCGACGGCGCCCGGCCTTGGCCTGGCGCCGGGCATCCGCGTCAGCCTGGATGTCCTGAAGCCGGGCGAAAAGACCGCGCCGTTCCGGCACAACGCCACCGAGGTGAACTTCTGCATTCGCGGCGGCGGCCATACCGTGGCCGGAGGCAAGCGTGTCGCGTTCGGTCAGTACGACGTCTGGAACCACCCCTCCTACGTCACCTACTGGCACGTCAACGACACCGACGAGCTGCAGGTGCGGCTGACCTACTCCAACGCGGCGCTGCTCGAGAAGATGAACGTCTATCTCGCCGAGGAGAACGCGCCGACCGAGATCAAGGCGGTCGGCGAGGAGGGCTACGAGTACGGCGAAGAGCGGGGGCGCGACGACCCGCGCCGCCAGAGCCCCTACGGCACCTTCCAGCTCACCGACGAGGGTGCCTGGTTGATGCCCTACGAGACGTTGATCAACCCCGAGTCCGTCCCCTCGCCGGTGCTGCACTGGCCCTGGGAGATGGTCAAGGACAACATCGACAAGCTGGAGGCGCTGGGTAAGGACTACGTCGGCCGTCGCCTCTATCTGCTCTACAACCCGCGCACCGGCCGCACCAACGGCACGACGCCCAGCTTCTTCGCGACCATGACGATCCGCCCGCCGAAGATCGTCGACCGGCCGCACCGCCACGTCTCGGCCGCCATCAACTACTACTTCAGCGGCCACGGGCGCAGCACGGTCGAGGGCGAGGTGCTGGAGTGGAAGGCCGGCGACCTGATGCTCTCGGCGCCCGGCTGGGCCGTGCACAACCACGCCAGCTACGACGACTACGTCTACGAGCTGACGGTGCAGGACCAACCACTGAACATCTGTATGGAGTCCCTCCTCTGGCAGGAGGACCTGAAGCTGCCGGCCTCGATCCTGGGCAGCCAGCCCGGATTCGGCACCAACCGCAAGCTGGCGGGAGCGGCGGAATGAGACCGCTCGAGAAGGACTTCCTGCGCGGCAGCTACCCGCCGCTGGTGACGCCCTTCACGGACGCGGGGGCGGTCGACTACGACGCCTATGCGGGCCTGGTGGAGGCGCAGATCGCCGCCGGCACGCACGGAATCGTCGTCAACGGGACAACCTCGGAGCCCTCGACGCTGACGGTCGAGGAGCGCAACAGGTTGGTCGATGTCGGGATCGCGGCAGCGGCGGGCCGGGTGCCCGTGGTGGCGGCGACCGGCTCCCAGAGTTTCGCGGAGACGGCGGCGCTGAGCGAGCACGCGACGAAGGCGGGGGCCGACGCGCTGCTGATCGTCACGCCCTACTACATCCGCCCGCCGCAGCGCGGCCTCGTCGCGTACTACAACGAGGTGGCCAAGCGCACCGACAAGCCGTGGATGATCTATCACATCCCCGGCCGGACGGCGGTTTCGGTCACCCACGAGACGTTGCAGGAGATCGCGGCGGCGAACGAAGACTTCGTCGGCATCAAGCACGCCGTCGTCGACCTCGCCCTGGTCAGCGAGATGCTGCAGGCTTTCGGCGAGGAGTTCCGCATCTTCGTCGGCCTGGAGGAACTGAGCTTCCCGATGCTGTGCATCGGCGCGGCCGGGATGATGAACGCGGTCGGCAACGTCTGGCCGGGCGCGGTGGCCGAGCTCTACGAGGCCGTGGCGGCGGGCGACATGGCGCGCGGGCGCGCACTGCACTTCCGGCTGTGGGAGCTGAACAAGGCGGTCTTCTTCGACACCAACCCGATTGCCATCAAGTACATGATGCGCCGGCTCGGGATTCTGCCGAAGAACACCCACCGCCTGCCGATGATGCCGGCCACGCCCGAGCTGGAGCCACGCCTCGACGCCGTCCTTCGCCGCGCCGGACTGTTGCACGACCAAGCCGCGCAGTAGGGCCGGTCGAAGAGCACCTGAAGACCTTTCCGGTCGGGCTCGAAGGCGACGACGCGACCGAAGGGAGCCGAATCCCGTGCCGTCCGATGCAGCCAGACGAACCGCCGCGATCGTGGGTGCCGGTCAGGCCGGTGCCCGTACCGCGGCGGCTCTGCGCAAGAAGGGCTGGCAGGACCGCATCCTGCTGGTCGGCGACGAAGTCGAGCTGCCCTACGAGCGCCCGCCGCTGTCGAAGGAGGTGCTCTCCAAGCATGCGGATCCGCTGACCGGCTGCCTGTATCCCGCCGAGTGGTACAAGGAGCAGGAGGTGGAGCTGCGGACCGGCACGCGCGTCGGGTCCCTGGATGTGCGGGGGCGTCGTCTCCATCTGGCCGACGGCCGGTCGGAGGCGTGGGACGCTCTGGTGCTGGCCACAGGGGCGCGGGCGAGGCGCCTGTGCCTGCCCGGGGCGGATCTGGACGGCATCCTGACCCTGCGCACGGCCGCCGATGCGCGCGCCCTGCGCGCCGCGCTACGCCCTGGCGCGCAGGTGGTGCTGGTCGGCGGCGGCTTCATCGGTCTGGAGCTGGCCGCGAGCGCCGGCGCCTGCGGCTGCCGTGTCACCCTGCTCGAGGCACGCTCGTGCCTGCTGGACCGCGCGCTTCCCCGCCGCGTCGCCGATTACCTGGCCGACCGCCATCGCGCGCAGGGTATCGACCTGCGGCTCGGCGTGCAGCTCGAAGCCTTCGAGGGCGACACGCGGGTGCGCGCCGTGCGACTGGCCGACGGCACGCGCCTGGCTGCCGACCTGGTGGTGGTCGGCGTCGGTAGCCAGCCGAACGTCGAACTGGCGGCCACGGCCGGCTTGCCCTGCGACGACGGTGTCCTCGCCGGCCCCGGCTGCGCAGTTGCGCCCGGCGTCCATGCCGTCGGCGATTGCGCGCGCTTTGCCGATGCCTGGAGCGGCGGGCGGGTCAGGCTGGAATCCTGGGAGAACGCCGAGCTGGCCCCGCAGGCGGCGGCTGCGGCCATCCTCGGCGATGTCCGGCCCTACGGCGGGCTGCCGTGGTTCTGGACCGACCAGTACGACCTGAACCTGCAACTCCTCGGCACCAAGGTTCCGCTGGAGCGCGAAGTCCTGCGCGGCGATCCATACAGCGGCAGCTTCTGCCACTTCGGGCTCGCCGCCGGGCGCATCGTCACGGCGGCGCTGGTCAATGCCGGACGCGAACGCCGCCCCGTCAAGCGACTTATCGAGCAGGGCGTCGAAGTCGACGCCGAGCGGCTGGCCGACCCGCACACACCCCTGAAGCAGCTCGCCAAGGCGGCGTGAACCGGATCGGGCGGCTCAGGTGCTCTCGGCGCCTGCGGGAACCTCCCAGGGCGGCGGATTGCCGAGCTCGGACTGCATGAATTCGATGAAGCAGCGCGTCTTGCGCGGTAGGAAGCGCCGCGGCGGCGTCAAGGCGAACAGGCGATTGGGCGCCGGCTCGAAGCCGGCAAGGATCCGCTCCAGGGTTCCGCTGCGCAGATCCTCGTTCACCAGCCAGGTAGGCAGCAGCGCGATCCCCAGACCGCGCAGGGCGGCACTGCGCACGACATCGGGATTGTTGGCTACGAAGTTGCCCTGGACCAGCACGTGCTTGGTTCGGCCTCTCTGACGGTAGGGCCAGCGGTGCTGCGTCTGACCCATGGCTATCAGACAGTTGTAGCCGGGCAGCTCCTCCGGCGAAGCGGGCCGGCCCGCCCACTCCAAATAGGCGGGCGCCGCACAGAACACCCGGCGGGTTTCCGTCAGCGGAAAGGCCGTCAAGCCCGGGTCGGGCTCGGCCGTGACGCGAATCGCGACATCGATGCCCTCGGTGATCAGATCGAAGTTCTCGTTGCTGAGAAGGATGTCGAGATGGATCTCGGGGTAGAGTTCCGCAAAGCGCGCCAGCCGCGCGGCGATGTGGCGGAGCGACAGCACGGTGGGGGCGGTCACGCGCAGCGAGCCGCGCGGCGCCGTCGTCAGCTCGGAAAGCTCGGCTTCTGCCGAGTCTACATCCTCCAGGATCTGTGTGCAGCGCTTGTAGTAGCTCCGGCCGATCTCGGTAACGCAGAGGTGCCGCGTGGTCCGGCTGACGAGCGAGACGTCGAAGCGTTCTTCGAGTGCCGTCAGCGACTTGCTGACCGTCGAGGTGGAGATGTTGAGGCGCCGTGCCGCCTCCGAGAGGCTGCCGGTTTCGACGACGGCGCTGAAGATCCGCATGGCTTCGAGCAGGTTCATTTTTTCGGATTCCCGCAAGGCCAGCTTACAGTTTGACCATTCCGGAAATTGCCATGCCGGACTGCCACCCCGTCAAGAGCGCGCGGCACGTGCGACAGGTGGAGAGCTGTGAGGGCGCCGACGCTGCAGGCGGGTCGTGCAGGCTGGAGTCCGAGGCGCCACCGCAACTGCCGCTTTGCCTGCACCAGGCGCATGCGGCAGCCATGGCCCACCGCTTTGTCGAGGCCGCCGGCCGGCGCTTCGCCTCACATGGCGCCCATCAACGAGTTCGCGACCTCCCGCTGCTCGGGGCTGAGTGCCTCGTAGAGCGGCTCCAAGGCCTCGCGCATCGACCGCAAGGCGGCGAGTCGTTCCGACATCAGCTCTTCGTGCAGCTCCATGCGCTCCGGCAGGCTTTCCGGCCAGCCGTCGCCGGACCACATCCGCTCGTGCATCGCCTGCATCGAGCCGGCATTGCCGCGCATCGCCTCGGCGAACGCGTCCCAGACGGACTCCTGCTCTGCGGTGATGCCGAGTTCCGTCTTCAGGAAGGCGAGTCGGCCTTCGACGAAGCGGCCGGGGCCCATCATCATGCCGCCGCCCATCATGCCGGGCCCCATCATCATGCCGCGCATCATGCCGCCGTGTCCGCCGCGGCCCATCATCATTCCGGGACCCATCATGCCGTAGCTCCCTTGCGGCATGCGCTCCTGCATCTGTTGCATACGCTCCTGCATCTGCTGTCGGTTCGGCTGTTGCTGGGCTGCGGCTGGCAGCGCCAGACCAAGCACCAGGGCCGTCGCAATCGCAGTGTTTGCTAGACGTCGCATCGGATATCTCCTTCATTGAGGGTTCGGGTCAGGTTTGCCGGGCGGAGGCCGGCAGGACGTCGCGGGCGCGCTCCAGCAGCTTGGCGTTGATGGCCACCACCACGGTGCTGGCAGACATCAATGCGGCGCCCATCGCCGGCGACAGCAAGATGCCCCAGGCAAAGGCGACGCCGGCGGCGAGCGGAATGACGACGACGTTGTAACCGGTCGCCAGCAGGAAATTCTGGATCATCTTGCGCCAGGTCGCGCGCGACAGCGCCAGGATCGAGGCGACGTCGCGCGGATCGTTGCGCACCAGCACGATGTCGGCCGACTCCACCGCGACGTCGGTGCCGGCACCGATGGCGATGCCAAGGTCGGCTTCCAGCAAGGCCGGGGCGTCGTTGACGCCGTCGCCCACCATGGCGACCACCAGGCCCTCCTGCTTGACCTCACGCACCTTGGCCGACTTCTGGTCGGGCAGCACTTCGGCGAAGACCTCGTCGAGCTGCAGCTCGGCCGCGACGGAGTCCGCGACGGCGCGCGCGTCGCCGGTCAGCATGATGCAGCGGATGCCCATCTGCTTGAGCTGACCGATCGCCTCGCGCGAGACGTCGCGCACGATGTCGGCCAGCGCGATCGCGCCGACCGGGCGGTCCTCGACGAGGACGAAGACCACCGTCTTGCCGGAGGCCCGAAGGTCTTGCACGGCCGGATCGTCGATCTCCAGGCCCAACTCCCCTAGGTGCCCGGGGCTGGCGACCTTCACCGTGCGACCATCGACCTGCGCCTGGGCGCCACGCCCCTTGAGCGTCTCGAAGCCCTTCGGCGTTCCGACCGCCAGCCCGCGCTCGCGCGCCGCGGCGACGATGCCCGCGGCGATGGGGTGCTCCGACTGGCTCTCCAGGGTGGCTGCCAGGGACAGCACTTCCTCATCGTCCATGTCGCCAAGCGCGACGAGGTCGCTCACCCCGAAGCGGCCTTCGGTCAGCGTTCCGGTCTTGTCGAAAATGACGGCGTTCAGGTTACGCGCGCGCTCGAAGGCCTGCCGGTTGCGGATCAGCAGGCCGCCGCGCGCCGACAGACTGGTGGAAACGGCGACGACCAGCGGCACCGCCAGGCCCAGGGCGTGAGGGCAGGCGATCACCATCACCGTGACCATCCGCGCCAGGGCGAACTGGACGTCGGCGCCCACGGCCAGCCAGCTCGCGAAGGTCAGCGTGCCGATGCCGATGGCGCCGTAGGTGAGCCAGCCGGCGGCGCGGTTGGCCATGTCCTGGCTGCGCGAGCGGGACTGCTGCGCCTGGCGCACCATCTCGACGACCTGTGCCAAGTAGGTGTCGGCGCCGGTCTTCTCGACGCGCAGGGTGACGCTGCCGTCGCCGTTGATGGCGCCGCCCATCACCTCGTCGCCGACGTCCTTCTCGACCGGCTTCGACTCGCCGGTCAGCATCGCCTGGTTGACACTGGTGCGGCCTTCCAGGACGACGCCGTCGGTGGGCACCTTCTCGCCGGGGCGCACGAGCACGCGGTCGCCGGCGCGCAGTTCGGTGACGGAGACGTCTTCCGTCTCGCCGCCATCGCGCAGCCGCGTCGCCGTGTCGGGCATCAGGCGCACCAACTTCTCGAGCGCGCCCGAGGCGCCGAGGACCGAGCGCATCTCGATCCAGTGGCCGAGCAGCATGACGTCGATCAGCGTGGCGAGTTCCCAGTAGAAGACCTCGCCCTGGAGCCCGAAGGTGACTGCGGCGGAGTAGAGATAGGCGACGCTGATGGCCAGGCCGATCAGGGTCATCATCCCTGGCTGTGCCTTGCGCACCTCGCCGATCAGCCCAGTCAGGAAGGGCCAGCCGCCATAGAAGTAGACCGCGCTCGCCAGGCCGAAGAGCACCCAGCGGTCGCCCGGAAAATCCAGCCGACCTTGCAATCCGACAAGCTGCTGGATCAGCGGCGACAGCGCCAGAATCGGGACGGTAAGGACCAACGAGACCCAGAAGCGCCGACGGAAGTCGGCGACCATCGCCGCGTGATCGTGCTCGCCTTGGCCAGTCTCCGCTCGGTGCCCCTTTCGGCCGTCGGCGGTGTCCTTCGCTCGCACCTGTCCGGTGCGTTCGGCCGCATCTGGCGTGTCGGCATTTCCGGCTCGGTCATGCGCCGTGACGTCGCCGGGTCGCGTGTCGTCGTTTCGGTCCATGTGCTCCTCTTCGACCCCAGCCGTAGGCTTTCCTCCGGGGGGAACGTCAAGAGCCGGCGCGCCATGGCGGCTGCCGTGCTTGACCTTCCAGCTACGGGAGCCGTCAGCGTTCGCTTCACCCGCCAAAGTCCGTGCCCCCGACGAAGTGTCCGGCTTCGAGACGTCGAGGGGCCGGTCGGCGCAGGTCAGCGTTTCGCGGTACGCTTCTCCCGAGCGGGCGTCGGGCACCGTCCGCGTGAGAAGGTTTCGCGATGCCGCACATGTCGCCGACGATGATGTTGCTGCCGCTTGGGGTCTTCCTGGCGCTCGTAGTCGGCGCGGTCTTGATTGCAGCGGCTTACTTCCGTCGACCTCCGGCACAGTCGGCGGGCGACCTGTCGCGTCTTCTCGCCGGGCGTACCGACCGGCTGCGCATTTCCTCGGTCCGTCCCTTCGCCGCCGGTGGCTTCGTCATTCTGGCCGACATAACCGGCTACACGCGGTTTCTGTCCGCGTCGCGTCTGAGCGCCGATCATGCCCAATTCCTTGTGCTCAAGTTGTTGGAGGGAACGGTTGCGGCCGCCGGGAGCGCCCTTGCCTTCATCAAGATCGAGGGGGACGCGGCGCTCTTCGTGACGCCGGAGTCCAGGAGCGATCCTGCGGCGGTGGCAGAGGCGCTGCGGCGGATCTTCCGCGGCTTCTACGCCACGCGGCAGGCGCTGCGCGACTCCAACGCCTGTACCTGCCAGGCCTGCCGCAGCATCGGCAACCTCGAGCTCAAAGTCGCGGTCGACTGGGGGCCGATCGAGGTGTTTGCCGTCAACGGCCGGGTCGATGTGTCGGGGATCACCCTCATTCGGGGCCATCGCCTGCTCAAGCTGCACGCCGCCGAGGGGCCCCATCTCGTCTTGACACGGGACGCGAGCGACCGGTTGGAGATGCCTTGGGCCGGCGCGCCGCGGTCCGTCGAGATGGAGCTTGAAGGTCTGGGCCGAGAGTCGGTCGACACCCGCGAGATCGATCTCGCCGGCCTGACGACCGGGCCGGAGGAGGTCCCGATGCGCCCCGCAGCCGCCTTGCTGGGGCGCCTCGCTCGCGCCCTGGCGGTCAACGCGGGGAAGCTGCGCGCGAACCTGCGGCGTCTGGGCGTTTAGGCGAAGCTTCGCGCTTGACCTTCCAGTTGCAGGAAACCGCATACCAAAGCGTATGATCTGATGACCGAGAGGCCGAGCCTATGCCGTTTCTGAGATCTCGCCGCAAACTCCTCGCCACCGCGCTCGCAGCACCCCTGCTTGCCGTCGGCCTCGGCGAAGCGGCGGAGCTGCGTGCCGAAACGGATGCGATGACCGTTTACAAGTCGCCGACCTGCGGCTGCTGCGGCGCCTGGGTGGACCATGTGCGTGCCGCCGGTTTTGCCGTGACGGTCAGGGATGTGGACGACCTGGCGCCGATCAAGCTGATGGCCGGCGTACCGGCGCCGCTGCAGTCGTGCCACACGGCGAGCATCGGCGGCTACGTCGTCGAGGGTCACGTTCCGGCCGAAGTCATCAAGCGCTTCCTGGCCGAGCGGCCGCAAGCGCGCGGACTCGCGGTTCCCGGTATGCCCGTCGGATCGCCCGGGATGGAGGGGCCGAACCCGCAGCCCTACCAGGTGCTCAGCTTCGACAGCGCCGGCGGCACGGCGGTCTATCGGACGGTGCGTCCCTGACGACCGATCAGGTTCTTGCGAAGACGGGGATGAGGCGGGGCTTCCGGCTTTCCCCGCGACACGGATGAGATACACTTAAGGCATGCGGAATTCGACGGGCAGAGCGGGCGTGTCGTGGGCCGGAGGCGTTTTGCGGCTCCTCGTCCTCGCCTTGGCGCTCCAGTCCTTCGCCGGGAGCGCGCTGGCGGGCTATCCGGCAGGCGGCATCGCTGACGCCCTCGAGACCGCAGCCGCCGGCCAGCCGTCCGAGGCGAACGCCGATGCGATGGCCATGCCCTGTGCTGGCCACGAGACCGCCGCCACAGTCGACGGGCAGGCGCCGCATCACGGGCTTCGCGGCGCCGGGCAGGCGGCGGAAACCTGCACGACCATGCTTTGTTGCTTCGGCGAACCGGCCGTGAGCAGCTTGAAGCCCTACTTGCGGCTGGCCGAGCGCCTGTCCCAACGGGTGCCCGAGGCCGGCGCTCCGGCGCCCATGCCGGTTTTCCCTCACAAGCGACCCCCACGGCAGACCTGACCGTCCGTCACGTCCTGACCGTGCCGCGGCAGTCCTGCAGCGCGCGCGGGCGGTGCGTCTTCTCGAGTCGTGGAAGGTCGCTGTCATGCCTGGTCGATACCTTGCCCTGTCCTTGATCGCGCTCGCTGTCGGCGTCGCCGGCGGCGTCGCCCTCGAACGCCTTTACCTCGCCAGCCCTGCCGCCGAGGCGGATGCGGGGCCGCGGATCCTCTACTGGGTGGCGCCGATGGACCCGAACTACCGGCGCGACGGGCCCGGCAAGTCGCCGATGGGGATGGATCTGGTCCCGGTCTACGAGGGGGACGAGCCCTCCGGCGATCTCGCGGAGGTCGAGCTCTCCGGGACCGAGATCAACGCCATCGGGGTGCGCACCGCCGTCGCGCGGGTGGAGCCGCTGGAGCGCCGGATCGAGACCGTCGGCTTCGTGCGCTACGACGAGCATCTGACCAGCCACGTCCACATGCGGGTGGAGGGTTGGATCGAAGACCTCTCGGTGCGGGCCGTCGGCGACCGGGTCGCGCGCGGCGGCCTGCTGTTCACGATTTACGCGCCGGACATCACGGTCGCCAGCTCCGAACTGCAGCGCGGCCTGCGTCGCGGCGACCGTCTGGAGATCGAACAGGCTCGTCGGCGGTTGCTGAACTTCGGGGCGACGCCGGCCCAGATCGAGCGCATGGGCCAGGCCAGCGAGCCGGCGGAGTACCTGCGGGTCTATGCGCCGCGCGACGGCGTGGTGACCGCGCTGGCCGCGGCCGACGGCATGTTCCTGCGGCCCGACATCACGGCCATGAGCATCTCCGAGCTCTCCTCGGTCTGGCTCTTGGTCGACGTCTTCGAGCGCGACATCGGCCGCGTCAGCGCCGAGATGCGTGCCTTTGCCAGCTTCGAGCATCTGCCCGGCCGCGTGTTCGAGGGCGAGGTCGACTACATCTACCCCGAGCTGGACCCGCAGACCCGCACGCTGCCCGTGCGGCTGCGCTTCGACAACGCAGAGGGGCTGCTGCGCCCCAACATGTTCGGCCGCGTCACCCTGGTCGCGCTGGCCGAGCGCGAGGCGGTGACCGTTCCGTCCGAGGCGGTGATCCGCACCGGCCGTGCCGACCGGGTCATCCTGAAGATTGGTGAGGGCACCTTCCGCCCGCGGTTGGTGACCATCGGGCTGAAGGACGGCTTCGGGGCAGGCGGCCGTACGGAGATCGTCCAGGGTCTGCAGCCGGGCGAAGAGGTGGTCGCCTCCGCCCAGTTCCTGATTGACAGCGAGAGCGCGCTGAACGCCGGCCTGCTGCGCATGGCCGCCACCGAAGCGGAGCCGGTGCGTGGCACCGGCGAGTTGGTCGCGCTGGATGCGGGGCGGCGCAGCGCCCTCGTCCGGCACGAGCCGATCCCTGCGCTCGACTGGCCGGCGATGGAAACCCGCTTCGCGATCCGCGCCGACGTGGCATTGGATCGCCTGGATCCGGGCACGGCCGTCGAATTCGCCGCGGTGCGCGGCGCGGACGGCCTGCTGGCGCTGGTCGAGCTCGGCAGCGACGACGGCGTGGATGCGACCGGAACCGGCGTCGTCCATGCGGTGACCCCGGACGGCAAGCTGAGCCTCAGCCACGATCCGATTCCGGAGCTCGGCTGGCCGGCGATGCGGATGGACATGCCGGTCGCCGGCTTCGACCCGGACACGGTGCCGCTGGACACGCCGGTCAGCTTCGACCTCGCCAAGGGCGAGGGCGGGATCTTCACCATCGTCGCGGTGCGCAGCGGCGACCAGCCGAAGGAGACGGCGCCCGGGGCGGTTTCCGGCTTCGTCATGCAGGTCGAGGGGACGGTGAACGCCGTCGATGCGGACGCCGGCACCGCGAACGTCACCCATGGGCCGCTGACCGAGATCGGCATGCCGGGGATGACGATGGACTTCCCGCTCGGCGATGGCCTCGATCCGGCCGCTGTTGCGCCCGGTGCGGCCGAGCTGCAGATCGCCCTCGACGAGGCGGGGGAGCTGGTGCTGCTTGCGGCGGAGCCGAAGCCGCCGGCGGGCCCGCCCCTGCGGGCGCGCGGCACGGTGAACAGCGTCGACGCGGCGGGTCGCACCGCCAACGTGACGCACGGGCCGCTGGCCGAGATCGGCATGCCCGGGATGACGATGGACTTCCCGCTCGGCCCGGAGGTCGATCCGGCGGCCTTGCCGCTCGGCGTGGAACTCGGGCTGCTGCTGGAAAAGGGACCTGACTTCTCGCTGACCCTGGTCGGCGTCGAGCAGGTGGCCGGCCAATGATCCCGGCCATCATCCGCTGGTCGATCGCCAACCGCGTCGTGGTGCTGGCGCTCGCCCTCATGCTCGCAGCCGCGGGCGCCTGGTCCCTGCGCGCAACGCCGGTCGATGCCATCCCGGACCTCTCCGACGTGCAGGTGATCGTCAAGACCTCCTATCCCGGCCAGGCGCCGCAGGTGGTCGAGGACCAGGTCACCTATCCGATCGCCACCGCCATGCTGGCGGTGCCGGGCGCGATCGACGTACGCGGCTTCTCATTCTTCGGCGACAGCTACGTATACGTGGTCTTCGAGGACGCTACGGACCTCTACTGGGCCCGTTCGCGGGTGCTCGAGTACCTGGCCCAGGTGACCGCGCGGCTGCCCGAGGGTGCCAGCCCGGAGCTCGGCCCCGATGCCACCGGCGTCGGTTGGATCTACCAGTACGTGCTGATCGACCGCACCGGCGGCCACGACCTCTCGCAGTTGCGCACCCTGCAGGACTGGTGGCTGAAGTACGAGCTGCAGACCGTCGAGGGCGTGGCCGAGGTCGCCACCATCGGCGGCATGGTCAAGCAGTATCAGGTGGTGCTCGACCCGGACAAGCTGCGCGCCTACAGCATCTCCCTGGCCGAGTTGCGGCGCGCCATCCAGGACGCCAACCGGGAGACCGGCGGCAGCGTCATCGAGATGGGCGAGGCCGAGTACATGGTGCGTGCGACCGGCTACGTCGACGAGCTGGAGGATCTCGCCCAGGTGCCCCTGAAGGTCAACGCCCGCGGTGCGGCCCTGACCCTGGGCGACGTCGCCGAGATCCGGCTGGGCCCGGAGATGCGGCGCGGCGTCGGCGAGTTCGATGGGCTAGGGGATGCCGTCGGCGGCGTGGTGATCATGCGCTGGGGCGGCAACGCGCTGGCCACGATCCGGGCGGTCGCCACGAAGCTGGACGAGCTGCGCGGCAATCTGCCGCCGGGCGTCGAGATCGTCACCACCTACGATCGCTCGGGCGTGATCGCGCGGGCGATCGAGAACCTGCAGGACAAGCTGACGCTCGAGTTGATCGTCGTCGTCCTGGTCTGCGCCGCCTTCCTGCTGCACCTGCGCTCGTCGCTGGTGATCGTCCTGTCCCTGCCGCTCGGCATCCTGGCCGCCTTCATCGTCATGAAGCTGCAGGGCGTCAACGCCAACATCATGTCGCTCGGCGGCATCGCGATCGCCATCGGCGCCATGGTCGATGCGGCGATCGTGATGATCGAGGCCATGCACCGGCGCATGGAGCGGGAGAAGCTGACGCGCGAGAACCGCTGGCGTCTGGTCGCCGAGTGTACCTCGGAGGTCGGGCCGGCCCTGTTCTATTCGCTGGCCATCATCACCGTCAGCTTCCTGCCGGTGTTCGTGCTGGAAGCGCAGGAAGGCCGCCTGTTCAAGCCGCTCGCCTTCACCAAGACCTACGCCATGGCGGCGGCGACAATCCTGTCGGTGACGCTGGTGCCGGTGCTGATGGGCTATCTCATCCGCGGGCGCATTCTGCCCGAGCGCAAGAACCCGCTGAACCGCCTGTGCCTGGCATTGTACCGGCCGTTCCTCGACGCCGCCGTCGCCTGGCCCTGGGCGACGACCTTGCTCGCCGTCGCCGTGGTCGTCTCCATGTGGTGGCCGCTGCAGCGGATCGGCACCGAGTTCATGCCGGAGCTCAACGAGGGTGACTTCCTCTACATGCCGACCCTGTACCCCGCCGTGTCGATCGGCAAGGCCCGGGAGGTGCTGCAGCAAACCAACCGCATGATCGCCCAGGTGCCCGAGGTGGCCAGCGTGCACGGCAAGCTTGGCCGCGCCGAGACGGCGACCGACCCCGCCCCGTTGACGATGATCGAGACCACCATCCGACTGCGCCCGCGCGAGGAGTGGCGACCGGGCATGACCATGGAGGGGATTCGCGACGAACTCGACCGCCGGGTTCAGGTGCCGGGCGTCAGCAACGTCTGGATCCAGCCGATCAAGAACCGCATCGACATGCTGGCGACCGGGATCAAGACGCCGGTCGGCGTCAAGGTCTCCGGCCCCGACCTCTCGGTGATCGAGCGGATCGGCATCGAGGTGGAGCGCGCCGTCGCCGGCGTTCCCGGCACCGCCTCCGCCTATGCCGAGCGTCCCATCGGCGGGCGCTTCATCGAGATCGACGTCGATCGCGCGGCGGCCGCCCGCTACATGATGAGCGTGCGCGACGTGCAGGACGTGGTGCAGACCGCGATCGGCGGCATGCAGGTCTCGGAGAGCGTCGAGGGCCTGGAGCGCTTTCCCATCAACCTGCGCTACCCACAGGACTGGCGCAACAGTCCCGAGCGGCTGCGCGAGCTGCCGGTGGTCACGCCTTCGGGTGCGCAGGTGCCGCTGGGCGCGCTGGCGCGGATCGACGTCGTCGGCGGGCCGGGCATGATCCGCTCGGAGAACGCCCGCCCGACCGGCTTCGTCTTCATCGACATCGCCGGACGCGACCTCGGTGGCTATGTCCAGGAGGCGCGCCGCACGGTGGCCGAGCAGGTCGCGCTGCCGCCCGGCTACTCGCTGTCCTGGTCAGGCCAGTACGAGTACATCGAGCGGGTGCAGGAGCGGCTGAAGATCGTCGCGCCGGCCACCCTGCTGATCATCACGCTGATGCTGTTCCTCGCCTTCAACCGCATCAGCGAGGTGGCGATCATTCTGGGCGTGCTGCCGGTGGCGCTCGCCGGCGGCGTCTGGCTGATCTGGTATCTCGGCTTCGACCTCTCGGTGGCCGTGCTGGTCGGTTTCATCGCGCTCGCCGGCGTCGCGGTGGAGACCGCCATCGTCATGCTGCTTTACCTCAATCTCGCCTGGGACCGCCGGATTGCCTTGGCGTGCGCCGAGGGGCGGGCGCTCGGCGGCGGGGATATCGAGGCCGCGGTCTTCGAGGGCGCGCTGCTGCGCCTGAGACCCAAGGTGATGACCGTGGCGACGATCTTCGCCGGGCTGATCCCGATCATGATCGGCGACGCCACCGGCTCGGAGGTGATGCAGCGGATCGCCGCACCAATGATCGGCGGCATGGCCACCGCCACCCTGCTCACCCTCTTCGTCATCCCGGCGGTCTTCGTGATCTGGAAGCGCCTGTCGCTGCGCGGCCTGAACCGCCGGCTTTCCGTTCCGGCCGCCGAGGCGGCTCCGGCGGAATAACAGTTCCTATCCACCCGCAGACCGAGGAGACTCACATGCGCTCTTTCATCCTTCCGGCGTTGCTCGCAGCCGTCCTGGCCAGCCCGGGCTTCGCCACCGAGCCCGCGCAAGACGGAAAATCCCACGACGGCGCGTCACACGGCACGCACGCCGGCATGACCGAGGGCGTGCATGCCGAAGCGCGCATCAACGCGATCGCCGGCGACACGGTCAACGTGACCCACGGGCCGATCCCGCAGATCGGCTGGCCCGCCATGACGATGGACCTGAAACTGCTGGAGGGCGCGGACACCGGCGACCTGCAGCCGGGCGACGCGGCGGTGATGATGCTGGAGAAGGGGCCCGACGGGCTCTACGGTATCCGTGCCCTTGAGAAGGCGGAGTAGATGTGCGGCTGCCAGATGCCGCGGGCCGGTCGGCTCGTCGGTCTGGTGGTACCCGAGCCGCAGCTCGGCGAGGCGCCCCGAACCGCGGCCCCTGAGCGCGGCGGAGAAGGCGCTCGTGGCCCCGCCGTGCGCCCGGGCCACGCTGGAGCTGCTGCGGGCGTGCGTTGTCCATCGGCGGTCCTGGTGGAGTGGCGATGCCGGCCGGCTGTTCGGCAACCGGATCCTGCGCACGCTCTCGCACGCGCTGCGGATCTTCCCGGTCGACGACCGTGCGCCAGGCGCGGCGCTGGAGTTTGCCGGGACGCTGCTGCAGCGCGGCTGTGCGCGCGGGTCGACGATCTGCGGGCAGAGGGGTTCGTCAGGGTAGGGTAGGAGGGATGCCGCCGCGCCTCGGTCAGACGCGATGCTGCCGTCGGCTCCGCCGTATGTCGCGCGGCGAGTCTCCGAAGCGGCGCTTGAAGCTTCGCGAAAAGCTGGATTGGTCAGGAAAGCCGAAGCGAAACGCGATATCGGCGAGCGGTACGGGTTCGCCACCGGCCTCCAAGCAGGCACGCGCCGCATCGAGGCGCTGCTCGCGAATCCATTGCCCTAGCGTGCATCCCGTGTCCCTGAACAGCTCGTGCAGGTAGCGCACGGACAGCCCGCAAGCCGAGGCGATCGCTTCCGGCGTCAGATCCCGGCGATGCAGGTTCCGGCGTACAAGGCGCTCGACCCGGCTGAGGTGGCCCAGGCGCACTGCGGAGTTCGACGAGGTCAGCACGCGCTCGTCGGCGCGAAGCGCCAGGGCGAGCAGCTCCAGCAGGTGTCGTCCGACGGTGTCTCGCCCGTCCGCATCCAGGTTCGCGTGGCGCTGCGGGACGAGCCCGATCGTGTCGACCAGAAGGGCGGCCGTGCCTGCGCGCGCGTCCAACTGCAGACTGCAGAACCGGTCCGGGGCCCGCACATGACGGGCGAGGGCCTCGGTGCGGATCTTCATCACCCAAAGGCGCGCGGACTGGGCGTGACCGAACTCGTACGGCTCGTGGCTGCGTTCGAGGATGTAGCCGCCCGGGCCACACTGGACGTCGCGTCCGGCCTGGGAAAAGAAGACGTCCGAATGCACCGGGATGGTGACCAGAAGCTCTTCCGCGCCGTCGTTCCGCACATGCCTGGGCATGCGCCGATAGAGCAAGGGCTCGGACTCGAGCCGAGAGACCAGCACGTCGCCGAGCGGCCAGGTCGTCACCTCGCCCTCGAAGCGCTGCGGATCGCGGAAGTCGAGGTCGAGCGGGAAATAGGTGCGGGCGATGGCCTGGTGCCAATGCTCGCTGCGCCGCGCCGGGTCGATGTCAGCCGTGGTGATCGTCGAGGTCAATGCAGCCTCCCGCTACTGCTGAAGCCTAGACCAGCCCATTGCCGCAGGCCAAGGGGCCGATCGGCGCGCCGCCATGCACTGAGTGACAAATTCTCACGCACTCGGCGTCAAGACCGACCATCCCGGATGTGATATCATCTACCCACAATATGCCCGTATGCCGCCGGCACTCTCCGGTCCGGCATCGAGGGCCGAGTTCGAACTGGGAGTGCGAGGCGAGACATGGCTGCAACGGCACGCAAGGTGGACCCGATTACGCTTTCGGTTGTGCGCGGCGCACTGGAGACGACCCAGCGCGAGATGACGTTGGCGCTGGAGAAAACGGCGCGGTCCTCGGTGTTCAACCTGGCGCACGACTATTCGAACGCGCTGTTCAACCACAAGCCGGAGATGATCCTTCAAGGCCAGGACATCGCGATCCACCTCGGCTCGCTGATCCCGGCGATGAAGTGCGTGGCCGAGTACTTCGGCGACGACATCCACCCGGGCGACGTCATCCTGCACAACGACCCCGCCTACATGGGGTCCCACATGATCGACACCTGCATGTACAAGCCGGTGTTCTACGACGGCGAGCTGGTGTTCTGGACGGTGTCGAAGGGCCACCTGACCGACATCGGCGGTCCTGTGCCGGCGGGCTACAACCCGGACGCCAAGGAGATCTACGCGGAGGGGCTGCGCATCCCGCCGATCAAGATCTACGACAAGGGCGTCAAGCGCTACGACATCCTCAACATGCTCTGGACCAACATGCGCGCCCGGCGCGACCAGGAAGGCGACTTCAACGCCATGCTGGGTGCGGTCCAGGTCGGCGAGCGCAACCTGATCGCGCTGCTCGACAAGTACGGCGTCGAGGAGGTGCAGGCCTGCATCGACGAACTGATGGACATGGCCGACAAGCACATGCGCTCGCTGATCGGCTCCATTCCCGACGGCACCTACCACGGCACCGCGACCGTGGAGGACGCCGGCCACGGCCTCGGCGACCTCGACATCAGCGCCGAGGTCACCATCAAGGGCGATGCGTGCCACATCCGCATCGACAGCCCGCCGCAGGTCCCCTACTTCATCAACTCTTATGAGGGGAATTCCTATTCGGGCGTCTACCTGGGCGTGATGATGTTCGCCCAGCTTCCACCGCCCTACAACGAGGGCATGTACCGCTGCATCTCGGTCGACATGGGCGAGAAGGGCACGCTGTGCAACGCGGTCGAGCCGGCGCCGCACGCGAACTGCACCACCACGCCGATGGAGACCCTGACCGACGCGGTGCGCCTGGCCTTCGAAAAGGCGGCCCCGGACCGGGTGATGGCATCCTGGGGCCACGCCAACGGCTGCAACATTGCCGGCTGGGACACCCGCAACGACGAGGAATACGTGACGATGGTGCTGGCCTCGATCATCTGCGGGGCCGGTGCGACGCCAAAGCAGGACGGATGGCATGCCTGCGGCCCCGAATGCACCTTCGGCGCGCTGACCTCCGGCGACATCGAGCTTCTGGAGTACTCCTATCCGATCGTCATCCACCGCTACAGCCTGATGACCGACAGCGGCGGGGCCGGCAAGTACCGTGGCGGCTCCGGCACCTGCTGGGAGGTCGAGCCGCTCGACAAGCCGATGACCTTCATCACCTTCGGCGAGGGCCGGCGAATCCCGGCGATCGGTGCGGCCGGCGCGAAGTCGAAGATGGTCGAGCCCAAGGTCGGCACGGTGCACCTGCACCGCAAGACGGGGCACGAGAAGGTCAAGACGAACATCATTGCCACGATCGAACCGGGCGAGCGGGCCGCCAACATGAACCCAGGCGGTGGCGGCTACGGCAATGCGTACGAGCGCGACATCGACAAGGTGGTCGAGGACGTGCGCAACCGGCTGGTCTCGATCGAGGGCGCGCGGGAGGACTACGGCGTGGTCTTCAGCGACGCGGACGCGCTCGAGGTCGACCGCGCGGCGACCGAAAAGCTGCGCGCCTCGGCCGCGATGGCGGCCGAGTAGCGGGCGCGCCGTTTCTCACGCGAAGCGGGCCGGGGCTGGTGTTTGCGCCTGCATGCTCCGACGCACCGGGTCGGCCCACACCACAAGCCGATCGATTGACGGCATAGGGCCCGGCGTGCGCCCGCGCGGCGTGCGGCGGCCGGATCTTGGGGGAGTTCGATGCGTACGAAATACCGTCTCGGCGTGGATGCCGGAGGGACCTTCACCGACTTCGTGCTGGCAGATGCCAGCGGCGACGTCCACCTGTTCAAGACCCCGTCCACGCCGCACGACCCGACCGAGGCGATCGACAAGGGCCTGGGCCTGATCTCCGAGGCGCTTGGCCAATCGCGCGAGGATATCGTCTCCCAGTGCGATCTCTGCATCAACGGCACGACCGTCGGCCTGAACGCGCTGATCCAGCACAAGGGCGCCAAGGTCGGCCTGATCTGTAGCAAGGGCCACGAGGATTCGATCGAGATCCGGCTCGGCCACAAGGAGGACGGTTACCGCTACGACGCCGACTATCCGCCTGCGACCATGCTGGTGCCGCGCTACCTGCGCGCCGGCGTGACCGAGCGCATCCTGTCCAACGGCGAGGAGCGCACGCCCCTCGACGAAGAGGAGGTGCGCGCGGCCTGCAGAACCTTTCTGAAGGAGGGGGTCGAGGCGGTGGCCATCTCTTTTCTCTGGTCGGTGCTGGCGCCGGCGCACGAGCGGCGGGCGGCCGAGATCGTGCGCGAGATGATGCCTGACACTTTCATCTGCGTCGGCTCGGAGATCTATCCGCAGGTGCGCGAGTACACCCGCACCTCGACGACGATCACCAATGCCTATCTCGGCCCGATCATGAAGGGCTACGTCGAGGCGGTCGACCGCTACTTCGCCAACCTGGGCGCCAAGTATCCGGTCCGTTACTTCCAATCCAACGGCGGCCTCGCCATCGGCCAGGCCATGACCGACCGCTCGGTCTACGCCATCAACTCCGGCCCGGCCTCCGCGCCGGCCGCCGGGCTGTACGTCTGCGCGCCGTTCGACGAGGACGACGTGATCACCGTCGACATGGGCGGCACCTCCTTCGACATCACGCTGGTCCGCGACGGCAACGCGAACGTCAACAAGAACATCGACTTCCTGCGATATCGCATCGGCGTACCGATGATCCAGGTGGAGACGCTCGGCGCCGGCGGCGGTTCGATCGCCTGGATCGACAGCATGGGGCTGCTCCAGGTCGGTCCGCAATCGGCGGGCGCCGACCCGGGGCCGGCCTGCTACGGGCGTGGCGGCACCCAGCCGACCGTGACCGACGCCAACCTGGTGCTTGGCTACCTCAATCCGCAGTCGCTGCTCGGCGGCCGCATGGCCCTGGACCACGACGCGTCGGTCGCCGCCATTGAGAGCGTCGCCAAGCCATTGGGTCTCAGCGTCGAGCGCGCGGCCTATGGCATCTTCACCATCGTCAACAACAACATGGTCAACGGCATCCGCCGCGTCTCGGTGGAGCGCGGCTACGATCCGCGCGACTTCGTGCTGGTCGCCGCGGGCGGCGCGGGCGCGGCCCACATCACGGCGCTGGCGCGCGAGATGGGCATCGACAAGGTGCTGGTGCCGAAGCTGGCCTCGGGCCTGTGCGCCTTCGGGCAGATCATCTCGGACGTGAAATACAACTACATGGCCACCAACCCGGTGCGGCTGCAGGGCGAAGAGACCTTCAAGCAGATCAACGAACGCTTCGCCGAGATCGAGGCAACGGGCGTCGAGCACCTGAAGGCCGACGGCTTCCAGGACTCCGAGATCGACATGAAGCGCAGCCTCGACATGCGCTACGTCGGCCAGATCCACGAGTGCACCGTCGAGATCGGCAACTTCGAGATCAACGCCGAGACGGTGGACAAGGTCAAGGAGGCTTTCCACAAGCGGCACGAGCAGCTCTACACCTATTCGGAGCCGCACAACCTCGTCGAAGTGGTGAACCTGGAATCCACGCTCTACGGCCGGGTGGAAAACCCGAAAGCGCCGGAACTGAAGGGTGGCGAGCAGCCGGAGGCGGCGGTCAAGGATACGCGCGAGATGATCTTCACCGGCGACGGCGCCCGTACGCCCACCAAGGTCTACGACGGCGACCGCCTGGCGCCGGGGACGGTCATCGAGGGGCCGGCCGTCATCGAGGAGGAGACCACCACCGTGGTCATCGAGCCGGGCTGGAAAGCGGAGCTTCACCCGAGCGCGAGCTACCTGCTTACGCGCACCGGCTGACTGCGGGCCGGCGAAGACACGAGTGGGGGCGTCGGTCGGTCGACCTGCGCCCCTTCTTCGTTCGAGCCGCAACTCGCTACTGGGGCGGGGCCGGTGCGTCGTGCTCGGCAGGGCCCTCGGCAGGCTTTGTGGCGGTCAGGGTGACGCGGATGCCGATCAGCATCAGCGCGAAGGCCGCCCAGAAATGCCAGCCCGGCTGTTCGCCGAACAGCGCCATGCCCCAGAGCACGCCGGCGACCACGGCCAGGTAGTTGAATTGGGAGAAGAAGGTCGGGCCGGCGCGGCGGATGATCTCGAAATAGAGCAGGATGAAGACGACGTTGATCGCCATGGCCAGCAATCCCGGCGTCCATATCGCAAGGTCCGCCGTCATCGGCAGCGGCGCGCTTGCGCTGACCAGGATCGCCGGTACCAGCATGACGGCCGAGCCGAGCAGCATGCCGGCGGCCATGGCCGTCGAAGTGGTTGCCGGCGGGCGCAGCAGGGCGGTCGCGACGTTCGAACCGGCGAAGCAGACCGGTGCCAGAAGCGCCAGGAGGAACCAGACCACGTCGCCGCTGCGCGCGAGGTCGGAGCCCGGCCCGACGAGTACGACGATCCCAAGGAAGCTGATGCCGATCCCCAGCAGGCCACGCAGGGTGAAGCGGTCGATGCGCAGGAGGCTGGCGAAAACGAAGGTGAGCGGCGGCGCGAGCGCCAGAACCAGCGTCATCATGCCGGCCGTCAGGTTCGGCGCCACCCAGGTCAGCAGCGTCTGGGGCAGGCCGATCACCAGCCCGCCGATCACGAAGTAGCTGAGCAGGTGCCGGCGCGACAGCGGCAGCCCGCCGGCGAAGACCAGGCAGTAGGCAAGCAGCACCAGGCCCGCGCCCAGAGACTGCGCGAAGGCGAAGGCCAAGGGCGGCCAGCCCAGCGTTGCGGCGGCCTTGCTGGCCGAGAATATGCCGCCGTAGGTCGCCGCCGCGGCCACGAGCATGGCCACCGCGACACGCCGCTCGCCGCCTGTCATCACGCTCATTTCCCTTCTCTCCCGCTTGTGGGCCGGACGCCGGCCTCGGCCTTGATGTGCTCGGCGGTCCAGTACGCCAGCGCCTGGATCGTATGCGTCGGGTTGTAGGAGCCGAGCGTCGGGAAGGAGCCGCCGCCGACCAAGAACAGGTTGGGTGCCCTGTGTGCGCGCTGGAAGCGGTCGACCACGGAGTCGGCCGGATCTTCACCCATCACATGGCCGCCGACCTCGTGGGTGGAGACGTGATAGGCGGCCTCGGCCGGTGCCTGCCAAGTCTGGCGGAAGGGCATGCGCTCGGCCACCTGCGCCTTGATCTCGTTGGACCAGGCAACGGCGCTCACGTCGCGCTGCTTCCAGCGATGGGTGATCCGCAGCGCCGGCTGGCCGAAGGCGTCGCGCCGCTGCGGGTCCAGGTCCAGGTAGCAGTCCTTGGCCGGCAGCGACGCGGTCTGCGAATAGATCGAGAAGTAGCGTCGGTAGTTGTCCGCAAACCACCGCTTGAAGTCCGCGCCGTAGGGCGGCACCTCCGGTGGCAGGTTGCGGCTCGCCTCTATCGGCTGCAGGTCGCCGGTGAAGCCGATGAAGGCGGTGCCCCAGAAGACTTCGCGCTCCGGGTCGATGCCGCGCTCGGCGTTCAGGTCGTCGAAGGCGCTGGCCGTCCCGGCCGGCCCGACGAAGGGGTTGGTCCAGTAGTCGAGCGTGCCGGTGAACCAACCGTAGTTGTGCGTCATGTAGCGCTTGCCCAGCATCGGGTCGTCGTAGCCCGAGGCGAGCAGCAGCCGGACATTCTCGAGCGAATACGCCGCCAGGATGACGGTCGCGCCGGAAACCTGCCGCTCGCGGCCTTCGGCGTCCCGGTACGCCACGCCGCTGGCCTTGCCGTCGGCATCGAAGTCGACCCGCGTGGCCACGGCGTTGGCGCGGATCTCCAGGTTCCCGGTCGCCAGCGCCTGCGGCAGGAGGCGCTGTGCGGCCGAAGCCTTGGCGCCGACGTGGCAGGGGAAGTCGCGGCAGAATCCGCAGTAGGTGCATCCACCGTAGCCGGCGAAAGGCTCGGAGGAGATTGCCAGGGGCGCCGGAAAGGGATTGTAGCCCAGCTCTTCCGCTGCCCGTGCGAAGTCGGCGTCGGCCGCGCCTGCACGCAGCGGCGGCATGGGGTAGTCGCGCTGCCGGTATGGCTCGAACGGGTTGCCGCCGGAGCGGGGGGTGCCGGCGACGTTGCCGGCCTTGCCCGATACCCCGATCTCCCAATCGACCCGGTCGTAGTGCGGCTCGAGCGCATCGTAATCGATCGGCCAGTCGCGCAGCTCGAGGTCGTCGGGCAGCGGGCGCTTGCCGAAAGCCTCGCGGATCGTGCTTGCCATGCGGAATTCGCTCGGCTGGTGGCGCCAGTGCCAGGCCGAGTAGTGGACGGTGCCGCCGCCGGTGCCGAGCGACGGCGGCAGGAACAGCGGGCCGATGTGCAGCGGGCCGGTGCCCCAGGGAAGCAGGCGCGCCTCGCTGCGGGCGTCGGGGCGCCAGGTGACCGGCGCCGTCTCCATGTTCGGCGAGATGTCCAGGCGCACGTGGTAGCGCAGCTCGTCGAACTTATCGAGGAAGTCGCTGTCGGCGAATTCGGGTCCGCGCTCCAGGGCGATCACGCGGAAGCCCGCCTCGGTCAGCTCCTTGGCGAGGATGCATCCCGAGGCGCCCAAACCGACCAGGACGACATCGGCCGTATCGCGTGTCTTGCTCATCGCTGCGCGTCCGGATCCACGTCGGCGAGGGTCTTGGGGGTCAGGACTGTGGCGTCGAAATCCCGCCTCTGGGCCTCGGCTCCGTAGCCCCACTGCGCGCCCGGAAAGCCGATCGCGCGCCAGCCGCCCATCGCCCGGTTCCCGCCGTAGGCGGGATCGGCGAAGACGCCTTCGATGACATGCTGCCGGGCGACGGCGACGAAGCGCTCCAGCAAGGCGGTGTCCGGATCGTCGCTCGGCGGCCGTCCGCGCAACACGCCGTCATGAGCGGCGACGACGTTGATCCGTCGCTTTTCGGGAAGCGCACAGAACGACGTGGCCTCGTGGGCAGCCGCCAGGCGGTCGAGACCGGCGAGGCCGGCCTTGTAGAGCGGAAGCTGCGTCCGGTAGGCGCCCGCGAGTGCGCGGTCGATATAGGCCGGCGCACCGAGCGCCTGGGCGCCGGGTCCCTCGGGCGTTTCCGGGTAGAGCGCTTCGGCGAGCGCGCCGAGGCAGCGCATCTCCCGCGCCGTGAGTGCCAGGCGCGCGTGCGTCGTGTCCGTCATCACTCCCCCTCGGACGGCGCGAGCCTCACCGACGGGACGACGGGTGCCGCGCATTGACGTTGGTATATGTGATATCTTTTCAGGTGGCGGTGGACCGGCGCAAGGGTCGACGGCCCATGCGCCTGAAGATCGAACGGGAGAGCGGACAGCACAGAGGAGAGGGCGTCGGCGATGGACCTCGCGATGGCAACAGGGACGGTGCAGAACGAAAACGAGCGGGTGCGGGTGATGGAGTGGCGCTTTCCGCCGGGCAGCGAGACCGGACATCATGTCCACGAGTACGACTATGTGGTGGTGCCGATCGTGCCCGGCATGCTGGAGATGGTGTCAGACGATGGCACGGTGACGCAGTCCGAGCTGAAGCTCGGCGTCTCCTACGTCCGGCCGAAGGGCGTCTCGCACAACGTTATCAACCGCGGCGAGTCCGAGGTCGCCTTTATCGAGGTCGAGCTCAAGGGCTGACCCGCTCCCGGAGGGATGGCAGATCGGCAATGCCCGCCACGATTTGCTGCGACGCGGCCGAGCGGCCCGGCGTCGAGGTCGGCGCCACCCCGGCCCGCGAGACCATGGCGGCTTCGACCGCCGCGAGACGAAGTTGCTGGGCGGAGAGGGAGCGGCGATGGCGCGCGACCCGACCGGCGCGCGTCACTCCGTGGTTTCCTTCTCGATGAAGGCGCCGGCGGCCAGGATATCCTGCGAGATGGCTCGCGCCGCTGCCTCCTCGTCGCCGTCGCGTAGCGCCTGCAGGGCGGCTGCGTGATAGTCGTTGAGGCCCTCGACCACGTTGATGTCGTTGAACAGCACGTTGAGCGTCGGACCGATCTGGATCCAGAGACTGCGGATCGTCTGCAGGAGGATCGGCGCCTGTGCCGCCTCGTAGATGCCGAAGTGAAACAGTTCGTTGGTGGCGAGGTAGCCCTTCTTGTCCTTCTTGGCGATCGCGCGGAGCATGCGCTCGTTGATCTGCTCCAACTTGCGAATTTGCGCCTCGGTGATGACGCGCGTCGCCTTGCGCGCCGCCAGCCCTTCCAAGGCGGCGCGGACGTCGCGCAGGTCGACGAAGCGCTCGCCCGTCATCAGCGGGACGCGATAGGACTTGTTCGGCTCGGCCGCCAGCGCGTTCTCGGCGGTGAGCTGCTGCAAGGCTTCGCGCACCGGCGTCGGACTGGTTCCGAATGCCTCGGCCAGGCCGCGCACGGTCAGGGCCTGTCCCGGCTCGAAGCTGCCGCGCATGATCGCGGAACGGAGCTGTTCGTAGACCCGGGTCCGCAAGGTGTCACGACGCACCTCGCGAATACCCACGGCGCTATCTGCCATCGGCCGCCTTTTTCGCTGTTCTCACCAAACGCAGCCCGCAGACTAGTTCGCTCTACATCATTTACCTAGGGTAGACGAACGCCCTCGCGACTCAGTTCGCCGCGAACGCCGTCGATACAGCGGTTCAAGGTTTCCACCGCTTCGTCGATCTCCGCCCGTTCGATAATCAGCGGCGGCGAGAATGCAAGGGCTTCGCCGTTCGGCAGGGCGCGGGTGACGAGACCGTGCTCCAGGGCGCGGCGGGCGACGCGTTGGGCGACCATCAGCTTGGGGTCGAAGGCCGCCTTGCGGGCCGGGTCGCGCACCAGTTCCACCGCCGCGATCAGGCCGAGGCCGCGCACCTCCCCGACGATCGAGTGGTCGCTGAAGGTGGCGCGCAGGCGCTGCTGCATGTAGGGGCCGACTTCAGCCGCGCGGGCGGTCAAGGCTTCGCGCTCCATGATGTCCAGGTTCGCCATCGCCGCGGCGCAGGACACAGGATGAGCGGTGTAGGTGTAGCCGTGGCCGAACACGCCCAGATGCCCCGAGCGTTCCGAGAGAACCTGCCAGACCTTTTCCGAGATCAGGCAGGCCGACAGCGGCACGTAGCCGCTGGTCACCCCCTTGGCGATGCTGATCAGGTCCGGCTCGATGCCGTAGACCTGGCAGCCGAAGTCTGCGCCCAGACGTCCGAATCCGCAGATCACCTCGTCGGCGATCATCAGGACGTCGTGCTTGTCGAGCACCTTCCGGATCTCCTGGAAGTACCCCTTCGGCGGCACAATCACGCCGCCGGCGCCCATAACCGGTTCGGCGATGAAGGCGGCGACGGTATCCGGGCCCTCGCGCTCGATCAGTGCATCGAGCTCCTCGGCCAGGTGGCGCGAGAAACTCTCCTCGTCCATGCCTTCCGGCGCGTTCCAGTAGTGGTGGGGCGTCTCCGTGTGGAGCATCCGCGCGAGCGGCAGGTCGAAGGCGTCGTGAAGCACCGGCAGCCCCGTCAGGCTCGCCACAGCGACCGTGACGCCGTGGTAGGCTCGCTTGCGGGCGACGATCTTCTTCTTCTCGGGGCGGCCGAGCAGGTTGTTGTAGTACCAGACCAGCTTGACCTGAGTGTCGTTGGCGTCGGAGCCGGAGAGGCCGAAGAAGACACGGGCCATGTCGCCCGGTGCCATGCGCTTCAGCCGGTCGGCCAGCCGCGCCGGCGCCTCGGTGCTCATCGAAGCGAAGCCGTGGTAGTAGGGCAGTGCCTCGGCCTGCGCGGCGAGCGCCCGGACGATCTCGCTACGTCCGTAACCGACGTTGACGCACCACAGCCCCGCCAAGGCATCCAGGTATATGCGGCCGTCGATGTCGTAGAGCCGGCAGCCGTCGCCGCGAACCATGATGCGCGGGCCGGTCTGCATGTGCATGGCGGGGGCCGTGAAGGGATGCATCACGCTCTGCATGTCCATTTCCCGGACCGAAAGGTTGTGGTTCGCTTCAATCGCCATTTTCCGCCGCCTCTGACGCCATTGCATGTGACATGTGATACCATATAGCATGTTTGTTGCCTTCGCCAGACGCGGCTGCCTCGTTGACAGGCCGGCGCGGCTTGGTGTCGGATACGCAACGCGACAAGGGCGCGGTACCGGCGTGTGCGAGCGCTTTGTAACCAGGGAGTGCAATGGGATGAGAAAGACAGTTGCGACCTCGTTGGCTGTCCTGACGGCCGGTGCCGTTGCAGCCTTTTCGTCGAGTGTCTCGGCCCAGGAGCAGTGGTGGCCGGTCACGGTCTTCGACGCCAGCTCGGGCGAGAATGTCGAGATGGAATACGTGCCGCTCGAGCAGGCCGAGCAGCCGTGGAACCTGTGCGTTCTGTTCCCGCACATGAAGGACAGCTTCTGGGTCGCGGTCGCCTATGGCATCGTCACCGAGGCCGAGCGCATGGGCGTCAACATGACGCTCTACGAGGCCGGCGGTTACGAGAACCTGCCGCGACAGCTCTCCCAGTTCGATGACTGCATGGCGGCCGAGTTCGACGCGATCATCGTCGGCGCCATCTCCGAGGCCGGCCTCGCGCAGAAGTTCGAAGAGGCGCTGGAGGCCGGCATCCCGGTGATCTCCACCGTCAACCCGGTCGCCGAGGCCGAGCTGACCGCCAAGATGTTCGTCGAGTTCGACACCATGGGCGAGCAGACCGGGAGATACCTGCTCGAGGCCCTGAGCGGCGACGCCGCGCAGGTCGTGACCTTCCCCGGGCCGGCCGGCTCCGGTTGGGCCGAGTCCTTCAACGACGGCTTCAAGCGCGCCCTCGAGGGGTCCCAGGTCGAGATCCTGGACGAGAAGTTCGGCGACTCCGGCGTGGCCGTGCAGCTCGAGCTGATCCAGGACGCCCTGCAGACCTACCCCGACATGGACGTCATCTGGGGCACGGCGCCGACCGCCGAGGCCGCCATCGGCGCGGTCGCCGAAATCGGCCGTTCGGGCGACATCATGATTCTCTCCTCCTACGAGAACCAGGCGATGCTCGACGCCATGAACCGCGGCGACATCCTGGGCTTCGCCACCCAGTATCCGGTGCTCGAGGGCAAGGTGGCCATCGACATGGCCGTGCGCGCGCTGCAGAACGAGGAGTTGCCGGTCTTCGTCAAGCCGATCCCGGACATGATCTCCAAGGACTCGGTCGACAGCGTCAACATGGATCTGGTGCTGGCGCCCCAGACCTGGCCGCCGGTCTACTCGGTGGAGCAGTGATGTCCGCTGCTTCGGGCAAAGCTCGCCGATGATGGATGGTGCTTCGGGTCCCGCCGTAGCCGTCGAGCGCACTGCGCCCGCAGCGACGGCGGGACCCCGCCTTCTCGAACTGACGGGGATCACGAAGCGCTTCCCGGGCGTCGTCGCACTGGACCGGGTCGACTTCGACCTGCGCCCCGGTGAGGTACATGTGCTGTTCGGCGAGAACGGCGCAGGCAAGTCGACGCTGATCAACATCATTGCCGGAACGTTTCCTGCCGACGAAGGCAGCTACGTCTACGACGGCAGGGAAATCCGACGTCTGACACCGCATCAGGCGCGCGAGATCGGCATCAGTCCGGTCTTCCAGGAATTCTCCCTCGTGCCCGACCTGACGGTGGTCGAGAACCTGTTTCTCGGACGCGAGCGGACGAGTTTCGGCTTCCTCAGCGCCGCGGCGATGCGCCAGCGCGCCGAAGAGGTCATTGCCGAATTGGGCTTCGACCTCAATCCGAGGGCCAAGATCCGCGAGCTGTCGCGCGCGCATCAGCAGATGGTGGAAATCGCCAAGGCGCTGCTGGCCGAGGTGCGGCTGCTGATCCTCGACGAGCCGACGGCCTCGCTCACCGAAAGCGAGACCTCGAAGCTGTTCGAGCTGATCGAGCGGCTGCGCGGCCAGGGCGTCGGCATCATCTACGTCTCCCACCGCATGCGCGAGATCAAGCAACTCGCCGACCGGATCACCGTGCTGCGCGACGGCAAGCTGGTGAAGACGCTGGACTCCCAGGGCGTCACCGAGAACGAGCTGGTCGAGCTGATGACCGGCCGCAAGATCGACGTGCTCTTCCCCAAGATCGACCACCGGCCTGGCGAGGTCGGCCTCAAGGTGCAGGGGCTGACGACCGCGAACCATACGGTCGAGGACGTCGACTTCGTGGCCCGCGCCGGAGAGGTCACCGGCGTCGCCGGCCTGGTCGGCTGCGGCAAATCGGAGCTGATTCGCGCGATCTACGGTCTGGAGCCCCTGAGCGCCGGCACCATCGAGGTGTTCGGCCAGCCGATGCACCACATCACGCCGCGCAAGAGCCTGGATCGCGGCGTCTGCTACTTCCCCTCGGACCGCGTCGTCGAGGGCCTGGCCCTGACCCGGCCGATCCGCGAGAACGCCTCGATGGCGGCACTCGACCTGCCGCAGTTCGCGCGCCTGAAGATCCTGCGCCAGGTCAGCGAGCGGCGTGCGATCCAGGAGATCGTCGACCGGCTGCGCCTGCGCCCGCCGAACATCGAGCGCGTCGTGCAGAACCTCTCCGGCGGCAACCGGCAGAAGGTGATGCTGGCGCGCGGACTGACCCGCGAGACCCGCCTGTTCCTGTTCGACGAGCCGACCGTCGGAATCGACGTCGGCGCGAAGATCGAGGTCTACGAGCTGATGAAGCAGCTGGTCGAGGCCGGTGCCGCGATCGTGCTGGTGTCCTCGGAGCTGCCGGAGGTCCTCCACCTCAGCAACCGCGTCTACGTGATGCATCGCGCCCATGTGGTCGCCGAACTGAGCGGCGCCGAGATGACCGAGCAGAACGTCCTGGCGAGCTTCTTCGAGGGCGACCGCAGCATCGAGCGCAAGAAGAGGGCGCAGGCATGAGCGGCCAGAACCTGACCGGCCTGCCGGGCCGGCCGCAGTACAGCATGGAGCAGCTGACGCGGGCGATGCTGGCCGTCGGCCTGCTGCCGATCCTGCTGATCCTGACCGTCGTCGTAATGTCGATCGTCGAGCCGAAGTTCTACGGCATCTTCAACGTTCTGAACGTACTGCGGCAGTCGTCCTTCCTGGCGATCGTGGCCTGCGGCCAGATGCTGGTGCTGATCGTCGGCGGTCTCGATCTCTCGGTCGGCGCGGTGGTGGCGCTGACCTCCTCGGTGATGGCGAAGACGATGCAGGCGATCGGCTTCGTCATGCCGGAGGCCGTGGGCCTGACCATCTTCGGCGGCATCATGGCGGGCCTCGGCTGCGGCCTGGGCATCGGCCTGCTTAACGGAGCGTGCGTGGCGTTCCTGCGCATCTCGCCCTTCATGGTCACGCTCGGGACCCTGTGGATCGCCACCGGCATCGGTCTGCTGCTGACCAACGGCATTCCCGTCTACGGCATGCCTGACGTTTTCATCAACGACTTCGGCCGGGCGCTCTGGTTCGGCATCCCGACGACGGTCTACGTGGCGCTCGGCGTCGTCTTCCTGGTCGTGCTGCTGCAGCGCAAGACGGTGCTCGGCCGCTATCTCTACGCGATTGGCGGCAACATGCAGGCGGCCACCGTCTCGGGCGTCGCCACGACGGGCTACATCATCATCGCCTACGTGCTCTGCTCGATGCTCGCCTCGGTCAGCGGCATCCTGCAGACCGCGCGGCTGGGCTCGGGCCAGGCGACCATGGGTGGCGACCTGCTGATGCTCGAGTCGATCGCGGCGGCGGTGATCGGCGGCGCCTCCCTGCGCGGCGGGATCGGCCGTGCGGAGATGGTCGCGCTCAGCGCCGTGTTCCTCTCGATCCTGTCGAACTCGATGAATCTCATGCGTATCGACAGCAAGATGCAGCTCGTCATCCTGGGTCTGATCCTGGTCGCGGCGGTCGCTATCGACGAACTGGGCAAGCGGAGGCAGATCCGTGGCTGAGGCGAAGCCGGTCGACCGCAGCGACGCGACCGCGAGCGCGGAGGACGCGACCAGGCGCCTGCAGCGGCGCATTCGCATGACCCAGGCGCTGCTGCCGGTCGTGCTGCTGCTCATGCTGCTCGGGTTCGCGGCGGCCGAGCCGCGCGTGCTGTCGTTCGGCAACCTGGCGAACGTCCTGCAGCAGGCCTCATATCTCTTCGTCTTCGCGCTGGCGCAGATGTGCGTGATCGTCACGCGCGGCTTCGACCTGTCGCTCGGGACCAACGTCTCGGCAGTCAGCGTGCTCAGTGCTCTGACGCTGACCGGGCTGGTCGGCGCCGAGGGCAACGGCGTGGCGGTGGCGATCTTCGCCGGCCTGCTGGTCGGCCTCGGGTTCGGCGCGCTGGTCGGCGTGTTCAACGGCCTGGTCGTCGCCTGGCTGCGGGTCAACCCCTTCATCGCGACCCTGGGCAGCCTCAACATCTGCCTCGGCGTCGCCTCGATGGCCTCTGACGGACGCCCCGTCTTCAACGTGCCCGACGCCTTCAGCCAGATCTTCTACTCCGGCACGATCCTGGGCGTGGAGATGCCGATCATCTACGCCGCAGTGATCGGCATCGCCATGGCGCTGATGTTCTCGCGCACCGTGCTCGGCCGCTCGCTGTTCCTGATCGGCAGCAACCCGCGCGCCGCGGAGGTCGCCGGCCTGCCGACCCGGCGCTACTTGACGGCGGCCTACGTGCTGGCCGGCGCGCTCGCCGCCTTCGGCTCGCTGATGCTGACGGCGCGAACCGGATCGGGCGAGCCTAACCTGGGCGGTGGCCTGCGCCTGGTCGGCGAAAGCATCGCCGCCGCCGTGATCGGCGGCGTCTCCCTGCGCGGCGGCGTCGGCGGCGTCGAGGCGGCTTTGATCGGCGCGCTGTTCATCACCGTGCTGTCGAACGGCATGAACCTCGTGCGCGTCGACGGCTACATCCAGATGATCGTCCTGGGCGCGGTGTTGATCGGTGCCATCTTCCTCGACCGGTTCCGCCGGACCTGAGGCGGCCGCGCGACCTGGGCTTGCGGGCGGTGCGGGATGCAATGGAGGGTACGATGAGTGTGAGCATCAACTGCGACATGGGCGAGAGCTTCGGGCTCTATAAGATGGGCGACGACGCGGCGATGATGCCGATGATCACTGTCGCCAACGTCGCCTGCGGCTTCCACGGCTCCGACTTCAATCATATGCGCGCCACGGTGCGGCTCGCCAAGGAGCATGGCGTGCGCGTCGGCGCGCACCCGTCGCTGCCGGACCTGCAGGGCTTCGGCCGGCGCGAGATGAAGATGGGCCGCGAGGAGATGGCCAACTGCATCATCTACCAGGTCGGTGCGCTGAAGGGCTTCCTCGAAGCCGAGGGCATGGGCCTGAACCATATCAAGCCGCACGGCTCGCTGTACGGCATGGCCGCGCGCCAGGAGCACATCGCCGAGGCGGTGTGCGACGCCGCCGACGTGTTCAAGGTGCCGCTGTTCGGCATGATCGGCTGTCTGCACGAGGGGGTGTACACGCGCCGCGGCCACAGCTTCATCGCCGAGTACTACGCCGACCTCGACTACTCCGACGAAGGCGGCCTGATCATCACCCGTGAGCACCATGCGGTGGACCCGGCGACCGCCGCCGAGCGCTGCGTGCGGGCGGTGAAGGACGGCAAGACCGCCTCGGTCAACGGCAAGGACGTCGCCGTGCGTGCCGACTCGATCTGCGTGCATTCCGATACGCCGAACGCCATCGCCGTGGCCCGGGCCGTGCGCGAGGCCGTCGCGCCCTTCATGGTGCAAGCCGCCTGAGCCCGTAGCCCTCCTGGGGCAACGAGCCGACAATCGATACCGGCGCCGGCCGTCTCGGCCCGCGCCGAAATGGGAGAGGAACGAAGAACCGCCATGGCCAGCCAGATCGTGTCGCCCCTGCCTGGGACCTTCTACCGTCGCCCGGCCCCCGACCAGCCACCCTTCAAGGAAGTTGGGGACACGGTCGCCAAGGGCGAGGTGATCGGCCTGGTCGAGGTCATGAAGTCCTTCCACGAGGTGACCTCGGACGCCGAGGGCAAGATCGCCGAGTTCCTGGTCGAGAACGAAGGTCCGGTACAGGCCGGCCAGCCGCTGGTGTCGGTCGAGTAGCGGCACAGCCGGCGATGCCCATCCGCACCCTCCTGATCGCGAACCGCGGCGAGATCGCCGTGCGCATCGGCCGCGCGGCGCGCGAGCTCGGCATTCGCACGGTGCAGGCCCACTCCGAAGCCGACGCCGACTCTCTGGCCGTGCAGCTGGCCGACGAGGCGGTCGAGATCGGGCCGGCGCCGGCGAGCAAATCCTATCTGAACGTCGAAGCGATCGTCGCGGCCGCCAAGCGCACGGGGGCGGACGCCGTCCACCCAGGTTACGGCTTTCTGGCGGAGAACCCGGCCTTCGCTCAGGCCGTCGAGGACGCCGGCCTGACCTTTGTCGGACCGAGCGCCAGGACGATCGGGCTGATGGGCGACAAGGTCGCCGCACGCACGGCCGCGGCCGAGGCTGGCGTACCGACGGTGCCGGGAAGCGAAGGCCGTCTGGAGAGCCCCGAGGCCGCCAGGGCGGTGCTCGCCGAGACCGGGTTCCCCGTGCTTATCAAGGCGGCGGCCGGCGGCGGCGGCCGCGGCATCCGCATTGCCCACGACGAGCACGAGTTCGACCGCCTGGTTCACCAGGCGGCGACCGAGGCCCAGGCCGCCTTCGGCGACGGCGGGCTGTACGTGGAGAAGGCGATCCAGCACGCCCGCCACGTGGAGGTCCAGATCCTCGGCGACGGCGAGAACGTGATCCACTGCTTCGAGCGCGAGTGCTCCCTTCAGCGGCGCCGGCAGAAGGTCTGGGAAGAGGCGCCGGCGGTCGAGTTGCGCCCCGAGGTCCGCGGGCAGCTCTGCGAGGCTGCGGTGCGGCTTGCCAGGGCCGTGCACTACAAGGGCGCCGGCACCCTCGAGTTCCTCTACGACGAGGCGGCCGAGGCCTTCTACTTCATCGAGATGAATACCCGCATCCAGGTGGAGCACCCGGTCACCGAGTGCGTCACCGGCGTCGACCTGATCGCCGAGATGCTGCAGATCGCCGGCGGCGCGCCGCTGACCCACCGGCAGGAGGACATCCCGTTGGAGGGCCACGCGATCGAGGTGCGCATCAACGCCGAAGATCCGGCCAAGAACTTCATGCCCTTCCCCGGTGTCGTGCAGGATCTGCGCGTGCCGGGCGGCCCAGGGGTGCGCTTCGACACGCTGCTCTACAACGGCTACGCCATCCCGCCCTTCTACGACTCGCTGCTCGGCAAGCTGATCGTCTGGGCGGAGGACCGGCCCAAGGCGCTGGCACGGTTGAAGCGCGCGCTCGCCGAATTGCGCGTCGAGGGCGTGAAGACCACGGCCCCGCTTCATCTCGCTCTGGCCGACGACCCGCAGGTCCAGGCGGCCAAGTTTCATACGCGCTGGCTGGAAGGCTGGCTGGAAGACAACGCACACCGGCTGGCAGAGACGCCCGGGCCGGCGGCACAGGACTAACCGGAAGGGGGGAGCAAGCGGCCCATGGCTAACCGCTACTCGCATGGGGGCGACGAGCACATCTTCGTCGAGGTCGACGAAGCCATGTCGCTGGACGCCTTCTTCAAGAGCATCGCGATCACCAATGCCGTGCGCGAGGCGAAGATCGACGGCGTCACCGAGATCTGCCCGGCAAACGCGTCCTTCCAGATCAAGTTCGATCCGGACCGGATCAAGCCGGACGACATGCTGGCCGAGCTGAAGCAGCTCGAGGCGGCCGCCGACAAGGCCGAGTCCACGATGAAGACCCGCATCGTCGAAATGCCGGTCTACTACAAGGACCCCTGGACGCACGAAACGCTGATGCGCTTCCGCGAGCGGCACCAGGACCCCAACGGCACCGACCTGGAATACGCCGCGCGCATCAACGGCTACGCCACAGTCGACGACTTCATTGCCGCCCATTCCGGCGCGCCCTGGTTCGTCTCCATGGTGGGGTTCGTCGCCGGGCTGCCGTTCCTCTACCAGACGGTGGGGCGCGACAAGCAGATCCAGGTTCCGAAGTACGTGCGCCCGCGCACCGACACGCCGAAGCAGACGGTCGGCTATGGCGGCTGCTTCTCCTGCGTCTACTCGGTGCGCGGCGCTGGCGGCTACCAGATGTTCGGCATCACGCCGATGCCGATCTACGACCCGACGCAGCAGCAGCCGCACTTGCGCGACTTCCTCGTCTTCTTCAGTCCGGGCGACCTGGTGAAGTTCGCACCGATCGACCGCGAGACCTACGACGGCATCCTGGGCGAGGTGGAGGCCAGGCGCTGGATGCCGCGCGTCGCGGAGCTCACCTTCTCGCTCGACGCGTTCAACGCGGACCACGACGCCTACAACGCGAAGATGCTGGAGGCGCTCTATGCCAATTAAGGTCGTTTCCCAGGGCCTCGTCACGACGATCCAGGACCTGGGCCGCCCCGGCTACTACCACCTGGGCATCCCCATTTCCGGTGCCATGGACCGCTACGCCATGCGCTGCGCCAACATGCTGGTCGGCAACGACGAGGGTGCGGCCGGTCTGGAGGCGGTGTTCATCGGACCGGAGCTGGAGTTCACTGAGGACGCGGTTGTCGCCGTCACTGGCGCCGACATGGCCCCGAGGATCGACGGCGAGATCCGCGAGCCTTGGAGCAGCTTCCAGGTCAAGGCCGGCCAGCGTCTGTCCTTCGACTACCTGAAGGGCGGTGCGCGCGCCTACATCGCGGTCTCTGGCGGGATCGACGTGCCGATCATGCTGGGCAGCCGCTCGACCTACGTGATCGGCTCGCTCGGCGGCGTCGACGGCAAGCCCATCGCGCCCGGCGACGCGTTGCCGATCGGGCAGGGCGCTGGCAAGGCTGGCCGCAGCGTGCCGGAGAGGCTCCGCCGCGTCCCCGGCAATCCTGCGGAGCTGCGCGTCATTCCGGGCCTCTATTGGCACCGCATCGTCGAGGAGAGCCAGCGCTCCTTCTTCGAAGACACCTGGAAGGTGGCGCCGGAGTGCGACCGCATGGGCTACCGCTTCCGCGAGGGTTCGGCGCTGGAGTTCGTGCAGCGCGAGCAACCGTTCGGCGCCGGCTCTGACCCCTCCAACATCACGGATGCCTGCTATCCCTACGGTTCGATCCAGGTACCGGGCGGCACCGAGCCGATCATCCTGCACCGGGACGCGGTCTCCGGTGGCGGCTACTTCATGCTCGGCACGGTGATCTCGGCCGACATGGACCTGATCGGCCAGATGCAGCCCCACACCCCGACCCACTTCGTGCAGGTCGACATGGACACCGCCCTGCAGGCGCGCCACGACCGCCAGGCGATGCTGGCGCAGGTGCGCGAGGCGCTCTCCTGAGCCGAACTGCGACAAGGATGACCGTGCCATGACGAACGCTTCGATCGCTTCCGCCACCCTGGCCCAGGCCGTCTGGCCCGTCACGGCCGGCAACCGGGTGCTGCGCGCTATCCTGCTCATCGCGGCCGGATCGGCGCTGATGACCATCAGCGCCAAGATCCAGATTCCCTTCTGGCCCGTGCCGATGACCTTGCAGAGCGGCGTGGCGTTGGCGCTGGGCGCGGCCTTGGGCTGGCGCCTTGGCGGTGCCGCGGTTCTCGCCTACCTGCTGCAGGGCGCGCTCGGCCTGCCGGTCTTCGCCGGTGGGGCCGGGCTCGCCTACCTCGCCGGCCCGACGGGCGGCTATCTGGCCGGCTTCCTGGTGGCGGCTGTCGCGACCGGCTGGCTGGCCGAGCGTGGCTGGGACCGAAGCTTGGCGACGAGCTTCGCCGCCATGCTGCTGGGCGACGTGCTGCTGTTCGCCTGCGGCGTCGGCTACCTGTCCGCCTTGATCGGCTTCCAGGCGGCCGTGACGGCCGGCCTGACCCCCTTCCTGGCCGGCGAGTTGCTGAAGATCGCGCTGGCGACGGCACTCCTGCCGGCAGCCTGGCACATAGTGCGGCGCGGGGCTGCGCGCTAAGGCTTGCGACGGGGCGGGGCCGGGCGGCTCCGCCCGTTTTCTCTTCCGGTCTGGGAGGCGGCAATCATGCCCGAGGGATCGATTGGAGTTGCAGTCAAGCGTAAGGAAGACGAGCGCTACCTGCGCGGCGAAGGCCGCTACACCGACGACATCGTGCTGCCGCGCCAGACCTACGCGTCAATTCTGCGCTCGCCGGCGGCCCATGCGCGCATCGCGGCCATCGATACGGCGGCGGCCAAGGCCATGCCCGGCGTGCTGGCGGTATTCACCGGGGCGGACGTCGCGGCAGCCGGCCTGGGCGGCCTGCCCTGCGGTTGGGGGGTGACGGACCGTCACGGCCAGCCTATGCGCGAGCCGGCGCACCCACTTCTGGTGGCCGACAAGGTGCGCCACGTCGGCGACAGCATTGCGATGGTCGTGGCCGAGACCCTGCACCAGGCGCGCGACGCCATGGAAGCGATCGCGGTCGAGTACGAGGCGCTGCCGGCCGTCACCGCGCCTGTCGCCGCCCTGGCCGAGGGCGCGGCGAAGGTGCACGACCAGTTCGCGTCCAATCTCTGCTACGACTGGGAGATCGGCGACGGCGCCGCGGTCGAAGCCGCCTTCGCCAAGGCCCACACGACGGCCAAGGTCGAGCTGGTCAACAGCCGAGTCGTACCCAACGCCATGGAGACCCGCGCCTGCAACGCCGTCTACGACGGCAACGGCGACTCCTACACCCTCTACATGACCAGTCAGAACCCGCACGTCATCCGGCTGCTGATGGGCGCCTTCGTGCTGCAGATCCCGGAGCACAAGCTTCGGGTCGTGGCACCGGACGTGGGCGGCGGCTTCGGCTCGAAGATCTACCACTATGCCGAGGAGGCGCTCTGCACCTGGGCATCGAGGAAGCTGCGCCGCCCGGTGAAGTGGACGGCGGATCGCACCGAGGCATTCCTGACAGACGCGCACGCGCGCGACCACGTCACTACGGCCGAACTGGCGCTGGACGAGAACGGCACCTTCCTGGCCCTGCGGGTCGATACGGTGGCCAATCTCGGCGCTTACCTTTCGACCTTCGCGCCCTCGATCCCGACCTACTTCTACGCGTTGATGTTCTCCGGCCAGTACCGCACGCCGGCGATCCATGCGCGGGTGCGCGGCGTCTTCACCCACACCACGCCGGTTGACGCCTACCGCGGCGCCGGCCGATCGGAGTGCATGTATGCGCTGGAGCGGGTGGTGGACCGCGCGGCCCAGGTCATGCACCTCGATCCCGCCGAGATCCGCCGGCGCAACTTCATCCCCGAAGAGGGCTTCCCCTTTAGCTCGCCGGTCGGCGTCGTCTACGACAGCGGGGCCTTCGCCAAGGGGCTGGACATGGCGCTGGAGCGGGCCGACTGGCACGGCTTCGAAGCGCGGCGTGCCGAAAGCCGCTCGCGCGGCCTGCTGCGTGGGCGCGGGCTCGCCTGCTGGATCGAATCCTCCGGCGCGGCGCCCTCGGCGGCGGTGACGGCGCTCGGCTGCCGCGCCGGCCTGTTCGAGGCGGCCAAGATCCGGGTCCACCCGACGGGGGGCGTGACGGTCTTCACCGGCGCCCACAGCCACGGCCAGGGTCACGAGACCACCTTCGCCCAAGTCGTCGCCGAGAAGTTCGGCATCGACGTGGGTCAGGTCGACGTGGTGCACGGCGACACCGCCCAGGTGCCCTTCGGCATGGGCACCTACGGCTCGCGCTCCATGGCCGTTGGCGGCGGCGCGCTGTCGCTGACCGCCGACAAGGTGATCGAGAAGGGCAAGCGGATCGCCGCGCACCTGCTGGAGGCCGCTGAAGAGGACATCGTCTTCGAGGCCTCGGCCTTCAAGGTCGCTGGCACCGACCGGCAGCTCGGCTGGGTGGAAATGTCGCTCGCCGCCCACGTGCCGGCCAACTATCCGCTCGACAAGATGGAGCCCTGCATCGAGGAGACGACCTTCTACGACCCGCCGAACTTCACCTTCCCGAACGGGGTGTTCGTCTGCGAGGTCGAGGTCGACCCGGAGACCGGGCAGACCAGGGTCGACCGGCTGTTTGGCGTGCACGACGTGGGGCGCTGCATCAACCCGATGATCGTCGACGGCCAGCTACACGGCGGCGTCGCCCAGGCGATCGGCCAGACCTTGCTGGAGCGCGTGGCCTACGACGAGGACGGTCAGCTCGTCACCGCCTCCTACATGGACTACTGCCTGCCGCGCGCCGACGACCTGCCGAGCATCGAGACGGCGTTGAACGAGGTGCCGTGCCCGCACAACCCGATCGGGGTGAAGGGGGCCGGCGAGGCCGGAACGACCGGCGCGCCCGCTGCCGTGATCAATGCGCTGATCGACGCCTTGAGCCCGCTGGGGATCGAAAGCATCGACATGCCGGCGACGCCGGAGGTCGTGTGGCGGGCAATCCGGAAGGCGGGAGGGGTGTCGGACGTCTAGAAAATCAATAAAATCAATCCGCTAACAGGTACCACTGATACTCTTGAGGCGTGATCGCGGCCTCGAAGGTCTCGTACTCGGCCTCCTTGGCCTCGACGTAAAGGTCGACGTAGTCCTTGCCCAGGTAGTCGCGCAGGATCTTGCCGCGCTTCAGCCGGTCGAGGGCGCGGCGCGGGCGCATCGGCAGGCCGGGGTCGAAGGCGGTGCCGGCGTTGCCTGCGGCCGGCGGACCGGGGTCGGTCTGGTTGACGATGCCATGGTGCATGCCGGCCAGTACTGTGGCCAGCGCCAGGTAGGGGTTGGCGTCGGCGCCCGGCATGCGGTGCTCGACGCGCTTGGCGCTGCCCTTGCCGAGCGGCACGCGCAGCGCGACCGAGCGGTTTTCCTCGCCCCATGAGCGGCGGATCGGCACGTAGATGTTCGGTTGGAAGCGCCGGAAGGAGTTGAGGTTGGGCGCGAGGAAGGCCATCGCCTCGGGCAGGCTCTCCAGCACGCCGCCGAGCGCGTGGCGGAAGGTCTCGCTGATCCCGCCGTCGCCGTCGTCCAGCACGTTGCGCCCTTGCGCGTCGAACAGGCTGACGTGCAGATGCATGCCGTTGCCGGCCTCGTCGGGATAGGGCTTGGCCATGAAGGTGGCTTGCATGTCGTGCTTGCGTGCGACGCCTTTGACCACCCGCTTGAACAGCACGCAGTCGTCGGCCGCCTCCAGCGGATCGGCGACGTGGCGCAGGTTGATCTCGAACTGGCCGGGCGCGTACTCGGCCGAAATCGCGCCGGTCGGCACGCCCTGGGCGCGGCAGGAGTCGACGATGTCGGTCAGCACCCGGCCGAAGGCGTCCACCTGGTCCATGCCGTAGACCTGGGTGGCGCGGTCGCGCTCGCCGGTGGCGGGGGAGATCGGCGGCTGCGGCGCGCCGAGCGGGCCACGCGCCCGGTCGATCAGGTAGAACTCCAGCTCGAAGGCGACGCAGGCGGTCAGCCCGAGCTGCGCCTGCATCTGCCGGACGACCCGGCCCAGCACGTTGCGCGGCTCGAAGACCAGCGGCGCGTTCTGCTTGTCCAGGAAGGTCAGCAGCACCTGGGCCAGCGGCTGGGCCGACCAGGGCACGCGGTCCAGCGTGTTGGGGATCGGCACCGCCCGGCAGTCCGGATCGCCGTCGGAAAAGCCCTTGCCGCCGGCATCCGTGTTGGCGCCGGAGGTGTCCAGCAGGTAGCTGGAGGCCGGGAAGGCCAGGCCGTCGGTGAAGATGCGCGGCAGGTCGGCCACCGGGTAGCGCTTGCCCCGGACCACGCTGGACAGGTCGGCGAAGATCACGTCGACCGCCAGCGTGTCGGGGAAGTCCGCGAGGAACTCCTCGACCTCGCGGAGCTGGGCGGGGCCGTCGGTCATGACGTCCGGGCTATTCCAGTTCGACGACGGCGTCGACCTCGACCGCCACGTTGCGCGGCAGGCCGCCGGCGGAAACCGCGGTGCGGCAGTGCTTGCCCTTGTCGCCGAAGACCGCGACCATCAGGTCGCTGGCGCCGTTGACCACCTCGGGCTGGTTGCCGAACTCGGGCGTCGAGTTGACGAAGCCGCCCAGGCGCACGACGCGCTTGACCTTCTCCAGGTCGCCGCCGCAGGCCGCCTTCATCTGGGCGATCAGGTTGACGGCGCAGACGCGCGCCGCGGCCTTGCCGTCGTCTTCCGAGATCTCGGCGCCGACCTTGCCGACGTACTCCAGCTTGCCACCGACCAGCGGCACCTGGCCGGACAGGAACAGGGTGTTGCCCACCTGCACGAAGGGCACGTAGTTGGCCACCGGCGCCGCCGGCTCCGGCAGCTCGATCCCCAGGTCCTTCAGCTTCGCGTCGATCGTTCCGGCCATGTCGCCGTGCCTCCCCTCGTTCGCTCTGTCGTGATGCCGGCCGCCGGCGGACGCCGCAACCGCGCGCCGGAGACTAGCCGAGGCGGGGAGGGGAAGGGAAGCGGCGGTGGAGTCGATCGGGACGATGTCGACCGCCGTCGCAGCAACCGCAGGCCGCGACAACTGCGGTCCGCGCAAGGGGGGAATGTCCCAAAAGCCGATACATTCCCAGTTGCAATATTGATTGTCGAACTTTCGCCGGATGATATCTTGCCTTTGTAGTGTATGACTTGCGTCATTGTTATGTCCTGCAGGAATGGGATGAAATTCGAAGAATTTTCTGTAAGACGGGACGAATTCTCCGTGCAAATTATTTCGTCTAAATCGCCGCGATTTTTCTTCCGAGTGACATCGTCTCCCAACGATAGCTCAAGCCTCACATTTAGCGACTTCATACTGGCACCTGAGGATACCGAACGCGCTGTGACGGCCCTCTTTCTTCTCCGCCGCTGGTTTCGTGGACCCGGGCCGGGGATGCGCATCCAGGTGCTCGACATCTGTCCGCCTCCGCCCGAGCGCGACCGCCCCGACAGTGAAGCCGTCGCGCGGCGACACGCGCAGATTATCGAGGTCTTGACCACCTTCGCAGAAGCCAACGGCTTCGCGGTCGAAACCGCCGCCCTCGAGTCGCGCGGCGGCAAGCACGATACGGTAGTGGTGACGAAGTGATGTCCGCGTCGGATCGGGTCGAGATCTACCGCGGTTATGTCGAGGCACTGATGGTCTCCGAAGGTAAGCGGCAGAGCGCCAACCAAGTCTACCTCTCGATCTCCCTGGCCATTGTCACGGCCTTCTCGACCTTCACGGAGTTCCCCGCCCCCTTGGCGGCGGCGATGATCGCCTTCGTCGCCGTCATCTGGATCTCCACCATCGCCACCTACCGCAGCCACTCGCGCACGAAGTTCCGCGTTATCGAGGAGATGGAAAAGGAGCTGCCGTTCGCTCCCTTTACGCGGGAGTGGGAGAGGATGCCGGATTTCAGCAAGAAACTGGGGCTCACCCGTCTGGAAATGCTAGCGCCGGTGGTCCTGATTGTGTTCGCCGCACACATTTACCCGTTCTGAGAGGAAGCCATGAAGCCTGTCTTCGAGGTCTTCGTCATCGGGCCAATGGGCGCCGAGAAGGACGACCCCAAGGAACAGGCCACCCCGATTTCTCAGCATATGCGTGCGATCAAGCAGGCGCTGGATACGGTTCTGCCCGCCTGCGTCAAGCCTTCCGAACTGGAGTCCAACGTCTTTACGCCGGAGGATGGCGGCAGCGAAATCGAGACCTACGTCTTCAACCGAATAGACTCCGCAGACCTGGCGGTCGCCGACATCACTGCGCGGAGTCCCAGCGTGATGTACGAACTCGCCTTCTTTCACGCGCTCGGCACGCCGGTCATTATTCTCGATTACGACGGCGGCGCGGGCGGCAAGGTCCCCTTCTATCTGCGTGGCGCGAACATCTTGCGCGTGCCGGACTTCGAGGTGGAAACGCTCGAGAAGGCGTTCGAAGGCCGGCTGAAAATGTTCTTCGACGAGACCGACGATCAGGACTTCGCCCTCAATCCCCTGACGAAGTTCTACTCTGCGCCCCTGGTCGAAGCCGCCGGCGCAGCTACGATCGCTCGCGGCTACTTCCTCAACCTGATCGATCCCATCCTTTCGAACTCCGGCGGGGTGATGAGCCAGGAAGAGAATGCCGCGATCCGCACGCTGAACGTCGTGCGTCCCGAAAATCTGCTAACTTTCAACGACGAGCTGCAGAGCTTCGCTCGGATTGCACGAGACTGGAACGGCGGCGAGAGCGTGCAGGAAACCCATTGGGAGGTCGTCGTGTCCGGGCGGCGCCGCACGGTTGCCGCCTATCTGTTGGGCAACGCGATCTACGACTTCCCCCGCACGATCAATGCGCTGACCAACGCACCGCGCATGCAGCGGGTGCTACAGAAGATTCCTGGAAGCGCCGGTTACGTCAGCGAGACGCGGCTCGAACTGAATCGCTTGCGTGTGACGGGCCAACTTCAGCGGCACTTCTTCGACGTATTGCTGGAGGAGATCCGGCGGCACGCGCCACGACTCTACGCCAACCGCATCCGCTTTATCTCGCTGCGGCAGTTCGCGGACGACCTCGGCGTACCCCTCGGCTGAGCCAGCCTCACAGGTGGCTAAGCCTCGCTACAGCGCGTCGCGCGGTCCGACGTGCAGCACCTCTGTTACGACATACTCGCCCTGCGCGCGCCATCGGCCCTGTCCCGTTCGCCCGACGGCGACCAGACCGGTTCCGTCCAGCGTCGCCTGGATCGCGTCCGAAGCGAGCGGGGCGCGCAGCATGGCGACCGGCTCACCGCCGCGCTCGATGTGGGAGATGTCGAACAGCGACTGCAGCTTGGCCAAGCCGCCGCAATCGAAGTCTTGGCCGAAATAGGCGAGTCCCTGGATCTGCGGCATATGCCGACTCCCGCTTGATTGTGGTGAGTCGGTTCTTGCCAGAACATGCCTAACGAACCGTTAAGCCGGCCGTTCGATCAAGGCAGGGTTTTGCCGTTACGGGCGGCCTCGCGGAGGGCGTGGGGTAGGGCGAGGGCTCACGAACACCCGCTCGTCGCGCCGCAGGTGGTGCACTTCAGGCACGTGCCGTTGCGCACCAGGGTGAAGTTGCCGCACTCGCCGCAGGCGTCGCCCTCGTAGCCCTTCATGCGGGCCTCGCGGATGCGCTCCATGCGCCGGTCGATCTGCTCGCCGATGCTGCGGCTGACCGAGACCTCCTCGCGCAGGTACCCCTCGCTGTGCACGCTCATCGCGCCGTTGCCCGCCCCGTTGGGTGCGGGAACCGCAAAGGCCTCGACGCCGTAGCCGTCGGTCCCCGTGGCCTCCATCCGTGCCTGCGCCTCGGCGCTCTGGGCGCCGCCGGGCAGGACGACGAGCTGGTTGCGCACGAAGCCGCGCGAGGTGACCCGGCGCACCGTCTCGGTGATCGCCTGCTGCACCTGGGTCTCGACGCTCGACTGCGCCTCGCCGGTGCCGGTGGCGTCGGGCAGCACGTCGTCCGGCGCGACGTGCGCCAGGTCGGTGCGGCCCAGGTAGCTGATCGCCAGCTCGCGGAAGATGTAGTCGAGCACCGAGGTCGCCATCTTGATGGCGTCGTTGCCCTCGACCATGCCGGAGGGCTCGAAGCGGGTGAAGGTGTAGGCCTCCACGTACTCCTCGAGCGGCACGCCGTACTGCAGGCCGATCGAAATGGCGATGGCGAAGTTGTTCATCAGGCTGCGGAAGGCGGCGCCTTCCTTGTGCATGTCGACGAAGATCTCGCCCAGGCTGCCGTCCTCGTACTCGCCGGTGCGCAGATAGACCTTGTGGCCGCCGACCATGGCCTTCTGGGTGTAGCCCTTGCGCCGTCCGGGCAGGCGCTTGCGCTCGACCGCTCGCTCGACGATGCGCTCGACGATCCGCTCTGCGACCAGGCCGGCCTTGGCGGCGGTCGGCGCGGCGGCCAGCTCCTCGGCCAGGTCCTCGGCGTCGTCGTCGGCATCTGCGTCGACCAGGCCGGTGGCCAGCGGCTGGCTGAGCTTGGAGCCGTCGCGGTAGAGCGCGTTGGCCTTCAGGCCCAGCTTCCAGGACAACTCGTAGGCGGCCTGGCAATCCTCGACCAGCGCGTCGTTCGGCATGTTGACGGTCTTGGAGATGGCGCCGGAGATGAAGGGCTGCGCCGCCGCCATCATGCGGATGTGGGACTCGACCGACAGGAAGCGGGTGCCGGTTTTGCCGCAGGGGTTGGCGCAGTCGAACACGCCCAGATGCTCGGCTTTCAGGTGGGGTGCGCCCTCCAAGGTCATGGCGCCGCAGCAATAAACGTTGGCGGCCTCGATCTCGGCCTTGGTGAAGCCCAGTTGGGCCAACAGGTCGAAGCCGAAGTCGTCCATCTGGGCGTCGCTCAGCCCCAGCGCGGTGCGGCAGAAGTCCTCGCCAAGGGTCCACTTGTTGAAGGCGAACTTGATGTCGAAGGCGCTGCCCAGGGCGGATTCCAGAGCGTCCAATGCCGCCTGGGTGAAGCCGCGCACCTTCAGGCGCTCGTGGTCGACGCCGGGCGCGCCCTCCAGCGTGCCGTGACCCACCGCGAAGCGGACGATGTCCTGGATCTGCGCCTCTGCGTAGCCCAGCTTCTTCAGCGCCTCGGGCACGGTGCGGTTGATGATCTTGAAGTAGCCGCCGCCGGCCAGCTTCTTGAACTTGACCAGGGCGAAGTCGGGCTCGATGCCGGTGGTGTCGCAGTCCATCACCAGGCCGATGGTGCCGGTCGGCGCGATCACCGTGGACTGGGCGTTGCGGTAGCCGTTGGCCTCGCCCAGCTCCAGCGCCTTGTCCCAGGCTTCGGCTGCGGCCGAGGCGAGCGCCAGGTCCGGGCAGTTCTCGTGGTCGAGCGGGACCGGCAGGACCGACAGGCCCTCGTAGCCGCTGGCCTGGCCGTGCGCGGCGCGGCGGTGGTTGCGCATCACCCGCAGCATGGCCTCCCGGTCGGCCTCGTAGCCGGGGAAGGCGCCCAGTTCGCCCGCCATCTCGGCCGAGGTGGCGTAGGCGGTCCCGGTCATCAGCGCGGTGATGGCGCCGCACAGAGCGCGCCCCTCGTCGCTGTCGTAGGACAGGCCCATGGCCATCAGCAGGCCGCCCAGGTTGGCGTAGCCCAGGCCGAGCGTGCGGTACTTGTAGGAGAGCTCGGCGATCTCCTTGCTGGGGAACTGCGCCATCAGGACGCTGATCTCCAGCACCACGGTCCACAGCTCGGTGGCATGGCGGAAAGCCGCGACGTCGAAGCTGCCGTCCGCCTTGCGGAAGCTCATGAGGTTCAGCGACGCCAGGTTGCAGGCCGTGTCGTCGAGGAACATGTACTCCGAGCAGGGGTTGGAGGCCTCGATGCGCCCGCCGGCGGGGCAGGTGTGCCACTCGTTGATGGTGGTGTCGAACTGCACGCCGGGGTCGGCGCACTGCCAGGCCGCCTCGCCGATCCTCGCCCAGAGTTCGCGCGCATCCAGCGTCTTGGCGACCTTGCCGTCGGTGCGCCGGATCAGCTCCCACTTGCCGCCGCGCTCGACCGCCTCCAAGAAGGCGTTGGGCACGCGCACGGAGTTGTTGGAGTTCTGGCCGCTGACGGTCAGGTAGGCATCGGAATCCCAATCCGTGTCGTAGGTGCGGAACTCGATCTTCTCGTAACCCTGCTGGGCGAACTGGATGACCCGGCGAACGTAGTTCTCCGGGATCATCGCCTTGCGGGCTTCGCGGATCGCCTGCCGGAGGGTCTTGTTCAGCTTCGGGTCGAAGCGCGCCTCGCCGCTGCCGAGCTGGCAAGCCTGCAGCACCGCGTTGAGGTGTTTGTTGCAGAGCTTGGAGCCGGCGACCAGGGCGGCCACCTTCTGCTCCTCGGTCACCTTCCAGGCGATGTAATCCTCGATGTCCGGGTGATCGAGGTCGACGGTGACCATCTTGGCGGCGCGCCGGGTGGTGCCGCCCGACTTGATGGCGCCGGCCGCGCGGTCGCCGATCTTCAGGAAGCTCATCAGGCCGGAGGACCGGCCGCCGCCGGCCAGCGGTTCGCTTTCGCCGCGCAGCTTGGAAAAGTTGGAGCCGGTGCCCGAGCCGTATTTGAACAGCCGCGCCTCGCGGGTCCAGAGGTCCATGATGCCGCCGTCGTTGACCAGGTCGTCGGCGACCGACTGGATGAAGCAGGCGTGCGGCTGCGGGTGCTCATAGGCGCTGGCCGCCTTGGTCAGCGCGCCGCTGCGGTAGTCGACGTAGTAGTGCCCCTGGCTCGGCCCGTCGATGCCGTAGGCCCAGTAGAGGCCCGTGTTGAACCACTGCGGCGAGTTCGGCGCGCACATCTGTCGCGCCAGCATGACGCAGAGCTCGTCGTAGAAGGTGCGGGCATCCTCCTCGGTGTCGAAGTAGCCGCCCTTCCAGCCCCAGTAGGTCCAGGTGCCGGCCAGGCGGTCGAAGACCTGGCGGGCCGATTCCTCGCCGCCATAGCGCTCCGTCTCGGGCAGTTCGGCCAGCGCTTCCTCGTCGGCGACGCGCCGCCACAGGAAGGCCGGCACGTCGGGCTCCTCGACCGCCTTCAGGCGGCGCGGCACGCCGCGCTTGCGGAAGTACTTCTGGGCCAGGATGTCGCTCGCCACCTGCGACCAGGACTCGGGCACCTCGACCCGCTCGTTCTGGAAGACCAGCGAGCCGTCCGGGTTGCGGATCTCGCTGCTGGTGATCTTGAACGGAATGCCGGCGTAGACCTCGTCCCCGGCCTTCGTGAATCGGCGCGCGACCCGCATGCTGCCCCCCTTCGAGCGTCTTGGGTGGTTCGACCCGAATTGTGCTGGTCCCGAAGACGTCCGCTGACGCGCCGCAACACACCCGCAGCCACCAGATCTCGTTCGGGACAGGTATCTAACCACAAGATCGATACTTGGTCACTAGGGTTTGTGGCTTGATTTGTGCCGTACGCCATGGGTGGTATGTGTTGGCGCCTCGTCGGCCGGCGGCGCAACCGACCGTTCGTGCACCGCAGTGCCTTGGAACGGCCACACCGGCTCGCCTATGCTGGCGCCGCTCAGTCCTGTCCCCCGCGACCTTCGGAGCGACGATGCCGCGCCGCCTTTTCGCCCATGCCTTCGCCCTGCTGCTCGCCTGCGCCGGATCCGCCGCCGCACAGAGCGAGGATCCCTACGGCGCGATCCCGGCCGGCCCGCAGGCGGTGCTGAAAGGGGGTGCCGCCGAGTTCTATATCCATCCGCTGCCCGAGCGCTGGAGCTGGCAACTCGTCGACTCCGCGCCGCCGTTCCACGCCATTACCTTCCTGCCCGAGGGGCAGGCGCGGTCCGGCTGGACCGAGGGGGTGGTGATGAGCGTCTTCGTCGGCCGATCCGCGCCGCCGGAGGGGCTGCTGGTCGAGGCCGAACGCGCCCTCGCCACCCGCTGCCGCGACCTGCGCCGCAGCGGTACCGAGGCGGTGACCACCGAGGCGGGCTGGGCCGAGGCTTGGCAGCTCCTCGCCTGCGCGCAGACCCTGGACGCGGGCGGCCGGCCGCAGGGTGGGGGCGAGGTCCATTTGCTCCGAGCCATACAGGGGCAGGACGCCGGCTACCTGATCCGCCGCGTCTGGCGCACGCCGCCGATCGGCGCCGAATTCCCGGTCGGCCAGAGCGACGTCGAGGCGACGCGCGCCCTGTTGGGCGAGGGCCGCGTCTGCCGCAGCGAGCTGGGCGGCCCCAAGGGCTGCCCGAGCTACGCCGCCATGGGCATCGGCTCGATCGAGGACCAGCGCCCCTTCGGCGTCTTCGAACTGCGCCGCTAGCGTTGCCGCCGGCCGGGCGTCGCCGCCGGGGAATTGACCCGGCCGGCCGCTTCGTGCCTTAAAGCCGGCTCTTCACGAGGGGCCGCACCTGACGATGAGTTCCAGCCGCACCAGCGACCGCGTCTACCTGTTCGACTCCACCTTGCGCGACGGCGCCCAGACCCAGGGCGTCGACTTCACCGCGGCGGACAAGATCGCCATCGCCGGGGCGCTCGATCGCCTCGGCGTCGACTACGTCGAGGGCGGCTGGCCGGGGGCGAACCCGACCGACGACACCTTCTTCGCCGATCCGCCGAAACTCGCACGCGCCAAGCTGGTGGCGTTCGGCATGACCCGCCGGCCCGGCCGCTCGGTGGAGAACGACCCCGGCCTTGCGGCCCTGGTCGACGCCAAGACGCCGGCCGCCTGCATCGTCGGCAAGGCCTGGGACTTCCACGTCGACCTGGCGCTGGAGATCCCGCGCGAGGAAAACCTGCGGCTGATCGCCGACAGCCTCGGGCACATGGCGCGCCACAAGGAGGAGGCGCACTTCGACGCCGAGCACTTCTTCGACGGCTTCAAGAGCAATCGCGACTACGCCCTGGCCTGCCTCAAGGCCGCGCAGGAAGGCGGGGCGCGCTGGCTGGTGCTGTGCGACACCAACGGCGGCACCTTGCCGCGCGAGATCGCGGAGATCGTGGCGGCGGTGAAGGCGGCTTTGCCCGAGGCCGACCTGGGCATCCACTGCCACGACGATACCGGCAACGCCGTCGCCAACTCCCTGGCCGCGGTGGACGCCGGCGCGCGCCAGGTACAGGGCACCCTGAATGGCCTCGGCGAGCGCTGCGGCAACGCCAATCTCTGCGCGCTGATCCCGACCTTCGCGCTGAAGACCGGCTACGAGGTCGGCGTCTCGCACGAAACCCTGGCGTTGCTGACCGGCGTCTCGCGCCTGCTCGACGAGCGGCTGAACCGCGCGCCCGACGCCGGCGCGCCCTACGTCGGCAGCCGCGCCTTCGCGCACAAAGGCGGGCTGCACGTCTCGGCCGTCGCCAAGGACCCGCGGACCTACGAGCACATCGACCCGGCGCTGGTCGGCAACCGGCGGCACATCGTGGTCTCCGACCAGGCCGGGCGCGCCAACATCCTGGCGCGCTTCGCCGAGATCGGGGTCGCGGTCGATGCCGACGACCCGAAGATCGCCGCCCTGGTCGAGGAGGTGAAGGCGCGCGAGTTCCAGGGCTTCGCCTACGACGGTGCCGAGGCCTCCTTCGAGTTGCTGGCGCGCCGCGCCCTTGGCCAGGTGCCCGACTACTTCGAGCTGCAGCGCTTCCGCGTGATGGACGACCGCCGCTGGAACGCCCGCGGCGAGCTGGTCACCGAGTCCGAGGCGACGGTCACCCTGGAGGTGGCCGGCACCCAGATGATGACCGTGGCCAACGGCAACGGCCCGGTCGATGCGCTCGACAAGGCGCTGCGCAAGGCTCTGCTGCCGACCTACCCGCAGCTCGAGACCATGCGGCTGACCGACTACAAGGTGCGCATCCTGACGCCTCAGGCCGGCACCGAGGCGGTGACCCGGGTGATGATCGAAAGCGCCGGGCGCAACGGCCGCTGGACCACCGTGGGCGTGTCCACCAACGTCATCGACGCCTCCTGCAACGCGCTGCTCGACGCCATCGTCTGGAAGCTGCGGCGCGAAGGCGTACGCGAGCCGGGGGTCGGCTGATGGCTGGCACCAATTCGCGCGAGATCCAGGACTTGCCGCCGGGTCCGGCGGTAATTCTGGTGGCGCCGCAGCTCGGCGAGAACATCGGCATGACCGCCCGTGCGATGCTGAACTGCGGCCTGACCGACCTGCGGCTGGTGGCGCCCAAGCAGGGCTGGCCGAACCCCAAGGCGACGGCCGCCGCCTCCGGCGCCGACCGGGTGCTGGAGGCTGCCCGCGTGTTCGAGACCACGCGCGACGCCATCGCCGACCTGGAGCGCGTCTATGCCACCACCGCCCGGCCGCGCGGCCTGGTCAAGGAGGTGATGACGCCCCGTGCGACCGCCGCCACGCTGCGGGCCGAGATGGACGCGGGGCTGGGCTGCGGCCTGCTGTTCGGGCCGGAGCGCACCGGGCTGGAGAACGACGACATCGCGCTGGCCGACGCGATCGTCACGGCGCCGCTCAATCCCGGCTACAGTTCGCTGAACCTGGCGCAGTGCGTCCTGCTGGTCGGCTACGAGTGGTGGATCGCCGGCAAAGGCACGCCCGACCGCCAGCTCGACTACGGCGGCGGCCGGCCGGCCGACAAGACCACCCTGTTCGGTTTCCTCGACCGGCTCGACGAGCTGCTCGACCGGCTCGGCTTCTACTATCCGCCGGAAAAGCGCCCCGGCATGCGCCGCAACGTCCACGCCCTGTTCCAGCGCGCCCGGCCGAGCGAGCAGGAGGTGCGCACCCTGCACGGCATTCTCTCGGCTCTGCTCGGCGCCAAGCTCAAGCGCGGCACCGAGGCGCTGGCGGAGAAGCAGCGGGCGGACGAGGAGGCATAGAGCCGGCGGGCATCCTCGGGTGCCGAAGAGCTTGCAGCGACGTCACGGGTGACCATTCGCCGCCCTCGCGGATCGCGCCGGGTCGGCGACACTGGGCGCACATGCGAGGGAGGTGCGCCCATGCCGTCCGCGGAGATCCTGATTCCCTTCTTCCTGGCCTCCGCCGTCTTCGCCTGCGTGCCGGGTCCGGGGATGCTCTACGCCGCTGCCCAGACGCTCGCCCTCGGTCGCAGGGCCGGGTGGTGGTCGGGCGCCGGGTTCCACCTCGCCGGGCTCGGGCACATCGGGGCCGCCGCCTTCGGCGTCTCGGCCCTGCTCGCCGTCGTGCCGCAGCTCTTCACGGCGATGAAGCTCGTCGGCGCGGCCTACCTGATCTGGCTCGGCCTGAAGTACCTGAGGGGCGCCAAGCCCTTGGCCTCGCCGTCGCGCGCGACGGCCGCACCGACGGCGCGCAAGGCCCTGCGCGACAGCCTCTTCGTCGAGGCGCTGAACCCCAAGACGGCACTGTTTTACCTCGCCTTCCTGCCGCAGTTCACCGATCCCGGAGCCGACTTGCCGGTCTGGGCGCAGATCGTCGTCCTCGGCGTGATCGTGAACGCGATGTTCAGCGTGACGGACATCGTGCTGATCGAGACGTCGCATGCGCTCGCCAGCAGGCTGCGCGCGTCGGAACGCATCTTCATCGCGCTACAGCGGTTCGGCGGCGGTGTGCTGGTCGCGCTCGGGGTGAACCTGGCCCTGGCGCGGAACCCATGACCGGCCGCGCCCGGTGCAGGCGCTCCCGCTTCGCTGCAGCGCCGGAACGACCCGCCAGCGGCGTCCACGTCAGTCGTATGGCCGCATACCGCGGCGTCCGTCCCAGACCACGTCGATCCGCACGGTCTGTCCCGTCACGCTGTAGAAGCTGTAGAAGACGAGATAAGGCGTTCCGGGCACGACAAGGTCGCGCAGCCCCGGTAGCTCGGATTCGCGGCCCAACTCGGGAAACCGCTGCAGGGGTGCGCAGGATTGCACGATGCGCTGGTCTGTCCGTTTTGCGGCTGAGGGGTTCTCCCGAGCAATGTAGGCGCGTACTCCAGACAGATCGTCGAGCGCCCTTGCTGTCCAAGCGATCCTGCGTCGCATTTCGGTCAGATCGGTGGATCGCCCTCATTCGCTGTGCCCCAGGTTCTTAGCCAAGCTTCGACATCCTTGTGGGCTACATCGGGGCGCGCGTCGGATTCGATTTCAGTCTTGCGCTGCGCCAGGAATGCCAGCTTGCGCTTCTCATAGTCGATCCGGTCGAGCAGGCGGACGGCGATCTCGTCCTGCAGGACGTCCGGCAGTTCCTGCAGTTCGGCCAGGGCGCGGTCGAGCAGCTTGGTCATGGGCGGTGCCCTCCTCAAGCTGCCAATATGGCGCATGCCCGGCCGCGGTTGAAGCGCGGCCGCCTACAGCACCTCGAAGTGGATCTCGACCGGGGTGCAGGCCTGGCCGTTGATCGGGATGATGTCCTGCGGGCAGGAGGACATGGCGACGACGCAATCCATCTCGGCGCGCAGGATCACGTAATCGCCCGGCTTGCTGACGGTGGGGTAGAAGCCGACGCCGCCGTTGGCCAGGATCGGGATGTTCATCCAGAGGTTCAGCGGGCTCGGCACCTCGCGCACGCGCAGGCCGATCGCCTTGGTCGCCATGCGCAGGTTGTCGGCGCAGTTGTCGTGATAGCCTTCGACGCCCAGGGTCCTGTAGCGGAAGAGGTCGCAGGCGGCGATCAGCGTGTCGTGCACGCCGGGCGAGCTGTCCTCCTCCAGCACCAGGATCGGACGGCGCCGGTTGCTCGCCAGTTCGTCGCCGGGCCGTGGGACCAGGCGACCGATCCAGGCGCGCATGTGCTCCATCGAGAGGAACTCGGAGGGGTCGGCGACGGAAAACCCCCAGGTGTCGCAGACCTGGCTGCCGTGGGTATTGACGATCTTGATGCGCTGGCCCTTGTCCAGGCGCACCGCGCGGCCGTGGCGGGCGGGCACGGCGTAGCGCTTGCCCGGCTCGGCGCGGCCGTCCGGAGAGATCGGCTGCTCGATCGTCGGGTTGCGGCCGTCTTCGTCGCCGTTGTCGGCGATCTCGGCGAACTGGCTCATGGTCGCGTCACTCCCCGGGCTCGTATCCGATTCGCGAGTTTGCCGATCCGGGCGTCGGGCGCAAGAGCGTGCGGCGCCGGGCGCGCCGCCAGGCCAGCAGCTCGGCCAGACCGTGGCCCAACAGGGCGGCCATCACCAGCGCCCCGCCGATCAGCGCCCAGCGGCTGGGCAACTCGGCGAGCACGGCCCAGACCAGCAGCGGGCCGAGCACAGCCTCCAGCAAGAGCATCAGGCTGACCACCGGCGAGGGCGCGAAGCGCGGCGCCGTGGTGATCAGCGCGAAGGCGCAGGCGACCACCAGGCCCATCGTCACCTGCCAGCCGAAGCTGACCGGGTCCATGGCAAAGGGCTCGGCGAACCAGACCATGATCAGCGCGGAGAGGTAGCCGGCGACGACCATGGAGGGCAGGGAGGTGACTTCGCGCCGGTGGCGCACCACCGTGAAGGCGCCGCCCAGGCAGACCGCGACCGCCAGCGCGCAGAGATTGCCGAACAGCGGGTCCGGCCCGACCGTGGCGCCGGCGCCGGCGCCGAACAGCCCGGCCTCCCCGGCGAAGATCAGCGCCATGCCGGCCGCCGCGCCGGCGATCGCCAGCCAGGTGCGCAGTGCGGTGGCCTCGCCCAGGAACAGGCGGGAAAAGAGGGCGGCGAACAGCGGCGCGGTGGCGACGATCAGCAGCACGTTGGCGACGCCGGTGTTGGCGACGGCGAAAACGAAGCCGATCTGGTTGATCGAGAACAGCAGCGCCGCCAGCGCGCCGGCCCAGCCGAAGTGGCGCAGCCTGGCGAACCAGCCACGCCCCTCGGAGACCGCGTAGAGCACCAGGACGTTGGTGCCGACCAGCAGGTTGCGCCAGAAGGCGATGGTGTAGGCGTCGGCTTCGATGACCCGCAGCAGCAGGGTGTCCGGCGAGAGAACCAGCACCCCCAGCGCGGCGATGGCCATGCCCTTCAGGTGTGTGCTTGCGCCGCCGCCTCCGCTCATCCGGGCGCTACTGCGCGGCCGCCGTCTTCTGGCCCTGGACGGAGAAGAAGGAATCCTCTTCGTAGTAGGGCGGCAGCTTGAAGACGCCGGCCTCCAGCCGGCAGGTCTCGCTCGGGCTGCCGCGCACGATCTCGCCGGTGAAGCGCGACTTGACGTTGCTGCGGGTCAGCGGCCAGGCGTCGGCGGCCAGGTATTCCGCGATCAGCAGGCGGCGTGGGGCGGTCCCGAGATTGGGGCCGGAGCCATGCAGCGCCATCGAATGCATCAGGCAGACATCGCCGGCCTTGCCCTCGACCGGCGCCGCGTGCGGCGCCAGCTCCTCGGCCAGCGCCGGGTCGATGGCGCCGACGAATTCGCCGTCGCGGAAGTGGTCGTAGAACCGGCGATGGCTGCCGGGGACGATGCGCAGGCAGCCGTTCGCCTCGCTCATGTCGTCGAGCAGCAGCAGCACGGTCACCATGTCGGTGTTGGTGTGCGGCTCGAAAGCATGGTCGCTGTGGTAGTCGACCCGCGTCGCCATGCCCGGCAGCTTGATGTTGAGCTTGCAGTGGTGGAACTTCACGTTCGGGCCGATCAGGTCGGCCACCATGTCGACGAAGGGCGCGTTGCGGATCGCCGACTCGTAGACTTCGGAGACGTCGCAGGGGTTCATCACCCGGCGCAGGCGCGGCGCCTCGGCGCTGTGCCCCTCCTCCAGGTCGAAGCGCTTCTTGCCGATCTCCGTCTCGCCGTAGTTCCGGGCGTGGCCGCGGCTCTCCTCGATCCAGGCGTCGAGCTGCCCGCGCAGGTCGGCCAGGGTCTGCGGCGAGATCCCGCCTTGCGCGATCGCATAGCCGCGCTCGGCGAAGCTGCGACGCTGCGCGTCGGTCAAGTGGCTGGGCATGGCATCCGTCCGGGAAAGGAAACACACGGAAGGACTTGATCCTAGCCCTCCTGCGGCGCATTTGACAGCGGCGCGCGAATGGCTATAACCACGCGCCTTTCCTTCCCGGGAATGCGGGCCGGCCTCGGCGTAGAAGGCCGCGCCCCGCCTGCGGAGCGCCGTTGTGGCGCTTTCGCGGGACTACCGGGACAAGACGACCCGAACCAACGGAGCCTGACACCATGGGCAAGCGCCTGCAGTCCAAGTACAAGATCAACCGCCGCCTGGGCGAAAACCTCTGGGGCCGGCCGAAGTCGCCGGTCAATCGCCGCGAGTACGGCCCGGGCCAGCACGGTCAGCGCCGCAAGAAGCCGACCGACTTCGGCATCCAGCTCTTCGCCAAGCAGAAGCTGAAGGGCTACTACGGCAACATCGGCGAGAAGCAGTTCCGCCGCTACTTCGGGGAAGCCACCCGCCGCAAGGGCGACACCGGCGAGAACCTGATCGAGCTGCTGGAGCGCCGCCTGGACGCCGTGGTCTACCGCGCCAAGTTCGTGCCGACCGTCTTCGCCGCCCGCCAGTTCGTCAACCACGGCCACATCGCCGTCAACGGCCAGCGCGTGACCATCCCGAGCTATCGCCTGCGCGACGGCGACGTGGTCGAGGTGCGCGAGAAGTCGCGCGAGATCCCCATCGTGCTGGAGGCCACCGCCTCGGCCGAGCGCGACATCCCCGACTACGTCGAGGTCGACCACCAGAAGATGAGCGCGCGCTTCGTGCGCGGCCCCAAGCTGACCGACGTGCCCTACCCGGTGCAGATGGAGCCGAAGCTGGTCATCGAGTTCTACTCGCGCTGATCCGCTCCGCGCCGAGCGGCGCGGCGTTTCGGCAGAGGAAGCGAACGCGGGAGCCGCCGACGCGGCTCCCGCGTTTCGTCTGACCGCTGGACCGCAATTCCTCAGTGGCTAAACTGCGACATCCGCACCGCCATGAAGGAACTGGTTGCCGCTGGACCGCAATTCCTCAGTGGCTAAACTGTGCGCATGGTGAAGGACCCGACGACCGGGGTTGCCGCTGGACCGCAATTCCTCAGTGGCTAAACTAGCGTGCGGTTCTCGAAGCGCGCCTGGCCGGTTGCCGCTGGACCGCAATTCCTCAGTGGCTAAACTGATCCTGGAAGAGCTGACCCGGCCTTCGCCGTTGCCGCTGGACCGCAATTCCTCAGTGGCTAAACTGCTCGCCAGCGTGAAGACCCTGGTTCCGATGTTGCCGCTGGACCGCAATTCCTCAGCGGCTAAACTGGCGGTGAAGGTCGAGACGACGTGCTTGCCGTTGCCGCTGGACCGCAATTCCTCAGTGGCTAAACTGCCGCGCCCGTGTTGTCGGCCGTCGCCTTGGTTGCCGCTGGACCGCAATTCCTCAGTGGCTAAACTCCTGGTCGCCGAGTCGATCGTCGCAAAGTTGTTGCCGCTGGACCGCAATTCCTCAGTGGCTAAACTAGGTCGACGTACTCGTTCTTCGCCTCCTGCGTTGCCGCTGGACCGCAATTCCTCAGTGGCTAAACTGATTGCGCACACGCACCCGGTCGCGATCTAGTTGCCGCTGGACCGCAATTCCTCAGTGGCTAAACTCGCCGCCCTCGGCGTCATCCGCAAGGTCTGGTTGCCGCTGGACCGCAATTCCTCAGTGGCTAAACTCACGCGGTTCCAGACCAGCTCGCCGGCGTAGTTGCCGCTGGACCGCAATTCCTCAGTGGCTAAACTGCCGCGCCCGGTCGGCAGCGCGCCGATCTCGTTGCCGCTGGACCGCAATTCCTCAGTGGCTAAACTGGCGTGAGCGAGGGCAAGGCCAAGCAGGTCGTTGCCGCTGGACCGCAATTCCTCAGTGGCTAAACTGACTGGCGCGTTCAAGAACGTGGACGTGCAGTTGCCGCTGGACCGCAATTCCTCAGTGGCTAAACTCGCCTTGCCGACCGTATCCATAGCGTCGCCGGTTGCCGCTGGACCGCAATTCCTCAGTGGCTAAACTATCCCGGTCGAGAGCTATTGCCTGTTGCACGTTGCCGCTGGACCGCAATTCCTCAGTGGCTAAACTTCAGCCGTTCGGCGTAGTCTGCGGCCTTCCGTTGCCGCTGGACCGCAATTCCTCAGTGGCTAAACTCCGGGCGGCCTTCCACGAGGACAGCCGGATCAGTTGCCGCTGGACCGCAATTCCTCAGTGGCTAAACTCATCCACGCGTCGGCAGCGGATCGCCTCGCGTTGCCGCTGGACCGCAATTCCTCAGTGGCTAAACTCGCGGTACGGATGGCGGCATAGCCGTAGCCGGTTGCCGCTGGACCGCAATTCCTCAGTGGCTAAACTGACCATCCCTGGCGCCGGCCGCGTGATCATGTTGCCGCTGGACCGCAATTCCTCAGTGGCTAAACTAACAAAGAACGCCTTGCCAGTCGAGCCCATGTTGCCGCTGGACCGCAATTCCTCAGTGGCTAAACTCGGAGCCGCCATAGCCCGTTGAATTGACGGCGCTTTTGGCGGCTCCGTTCGCCGAAGGTTCGGCGGCGACGGTCAGAACAGGGCGAGCTGATCCGGCATTTTCCGGCGATGCGCGGCGGCGCCGTCGAAGTGGACCATCTGCTCATACTGCTTGTCCGTGAAGCTGAGGATCGAGATCTGTCCGTGCCGCGGCAGGTTGCGCCGGATGCTCCGGACCTGTGCTTCCACCTGCTCCTTGCCGGCGCAGTATCGCATGTAGACGGAGTACTGGGCCATCTCGAAGCCCTGGTCGAGCAGGAACTGTCGGAACTTCGTCGCGGACTTGCGCTGACCCTCCGTCATCACCGGAAGGTCGAACATCACCAGCATCCACATCAGTCGATAACCGCTCAGCATGGGGGAGTCCGCGTTTCGGGCTCGGGATCGTCCGCGTCGCCGCATTGCGCGCGCCGCGCGGCGGCGAACAAGGGCTGGCCGGGATCGATCAGCCCAGGCAGCGTCAGGCCCCTGGCGTCGCCTTCGAGGCAGGCCGCGAGCGACTGGCCGAAGCGCTGCTGCACCGTCATCAGCGGGCTGACGCCGGCCTCGGTCCGGACATCGGCCACCATCAGCGCGGCGAGGGTGCGCTTGACCTCGCCGTCGACCTCTTGCACGCCGCGCGCCGCCAGGCCATGCACCGCCAGGTCCGCCAGCGGCCGGAAGGGCTCCAGCAGGTCGTCGACCAGGCACATGGGATTGTAGCGGTTGCTGTGGTGCAGCCCGATCGAGGGGTGCAGGCCGGCCGCCATGACGGCGCGCGCGACGCCCGACCGCAGGATCGCGTAGCCGTAGTTGAGCATGCCGTTCACGCCGCCGGCAGCGCGGTCGCGGCGGAAGGCTGGGCCGAACAGGGCCGGCCAGTAGCGGCGCGCAGCCTGCGCCTCCAGGTTATCTGGGTCGCCCGAGCGCACGCGGCCGGCCAGGCTGCGCAGGGCGGGGCCGCCGCCGGCGCCGGCGAGTTCCAGCGCGTCTGCCTGGCCGCGCAGCTTGAGCCGGACGATGTCGCGCCAAAGGCGCTTGACCAGCGGCTTGCCCGCCTCGACCTGGGCGCGGACACGCCCGGCCTGCGCATGGTGGCTGTCCAGCGGCCAGACGACGGCGGCCGGCGTGTGGTTCGTGCCGCACAGCACCAGGGGGATGCCGCGCTCGGCCAGGGCTAGGGCCAGGTTGCTAGACCAGGTCAGGCCGTGCGCGTTGCCGACCACGGCGGCGATCTGGTCGAGCGCGATGCGCCCCAGTTCGGTGCCGCCGTCCTTGACCACCAGAAAGCCGCGGTGCAATGCGAGGTGGCGCCCGTCCTGCTGCACTTCGACCACGCGGCCGACCGTCACCGCCGGTCCTCCAGACGCGCCCGAGGCCTCGGGGGGCGGCCGAAGTCGTGGACGCGACCGATCGGGCTGACCCGCACCTGGCGCATGTTGTGCTGCCGGTACCACTCGGCAGACTTCTCGAACCACTTGAAGGGGTCGTCGGCCGAGGCGTTCCTTTGTTGCAGCTTGCCGCCCTCGTGATGCTCGGCGGTCACCAAGGCGTTGCCGCTGAACTTCACCACGCGCAGGACGAGGCGCCTGGCGTCGCCGGACGGATCGTCGATCGCGATGGGGTCGTCCTTGAACAGCCGCATGACCTCGGGGCCGGGCGGCGCCTCCGGGGGCTTGCCGGCCATTTCGCGGTAGGCCTCGAAGACGCTGATCGGGCGCCCGCTCCAGGTGCCCCTCGGCGTCTCGAAGATCACCCAGCACCAGTTGTTGTCGCCCTTGTAGCCCTTGTAGGCGCGGCCCGTGCGATCGAGGATCGGGATCACCGTCATGCTGTCGTAGAGGCGCACGCGCCGGACGCCCGTCTCGGCGCCGAAGGCCTCGAGGACGGCGGCGAGCTTCTCGTCACGGCGCTCGGGCGCGTCGAGGTAGGCCAGCAGGCGCGCGCGCAAGGCCGGATCGCACAGGCCCTCGACCTCGCTGCGGCTCTTCAGAGAGGCGAGCGGGACGCGGTGCCGTACCCGACGCCGGCCCTTCGCGTCGGGCTCGCCGCACAGGCCGTAGGCGGTGTCGTTGTGCATCGACCCTGCGTGGCTGCGATTCGGCCGGTAGCTGACAACGATCTTGCGGATACGGCTTCGGAAGTCCGAAAGCGAGAAGCCGGGCCAGGGCGGCGGCAGCTCCTCCAGCAGGCGGTCCAACCCCGCCTCCTCGGCCTGGCCCGCCAGCCGGGCAATCCGGTTCAGCAGGCCGCGGTCGGTCATGGCGACGACGAAGGCGTCGATGGCGTGGTGCCGCTGGTCGGTCCGGTCCTTGAAGTTGGCGTCGGTGAGGACGGCGTTCAGCCCCCACCGGGCGCGCAGCATGGCGGTCAGGCGGCCGGGCACGCACCAGACCCGGTCCGGGTGGCAGACGGTGCGCAGGTAGTGGGTCGCCAGGCGGCTGAGGTAGCGCGTGTCGTTCAGGTGGCGGGCCAGGAACTCCCCCGGCTCGGCGATGGCGTCGGCGCGGAAGCGGTCCTGCTTGGCCTTCGAGAGGACCCGGATGCGCTGCGCGATCTCCGGCCACTGCGCCGTGCTGCCGAAGGCCTCGTAGGGGGTGCGGTTGCCCTTCGTGCGGTTCCAATCCCGGAAGCACAGCATCTTGTTCATGAAGCCGTCGTCGAGCGAGCGCGAGTAGGGCAGGATGTGCTCGACCTCGATCTCGTCGGAGAAGAGCTGGCCGAGCGAGATCTGCTGCCCGGAGAGTACGCAGATCCGCCGCTCCGGCGGCATCTCCTCCCACAGCCGCATCTTCAGGAAGTCGCCGCCGCGCGGTTTGGCCATGTCCAGTTCCTGGGCCAGACGCGTGCGCCATCGCTCGCGTCTGCGTGTGTTCTCCTGGATCTCCGAGTTGATCCGCTTGCGCTGCTCCTTGTTGAGCTTGAGCTCGCGCCCGAGCTCGACGACGATCTCGTGCGGGTGCCCGTAGCGCGCGATCAGGGCGTTCACCACCTTGCGAAGCTGGTTGAGCGCGATGTGCACGGTGGGGTTGGCGACCCAACCGTGCCGCACCGCCTCGGGTTCCGCCGTCGCCGGCGCGTCGACCACAGCGGTCGGCAGTACCGCTGCGTAGTACGGCATCCGGTCGTGGATCTCGCCGGTGCGCCGGTCGCTGTGGTGCCAGCCGGCAAGCTGCGTGGCCTCGTCGTAGCGGATCGGTCGCGGCTGCCCGGAGATCTCGTCGGGACGCGCCTCGCGCTCGAGGATCGTCACCAGTTGCGCCAGGGCCTTCAGGGAGTAGCGGCAGTGGCTCCCGGGCAGCGGGGACTTTCGGGCGATGTGGCGCGCACGCTCCTCGCTCAGGGCGTGCTCGGCCATCAGCCAGGCGACCAACTCTTCCTCGTCCTCGGTCTCCAGCAGCGCCGTCACCAAGGCGGCCCGGCGCTCCTCCTTCAGCCCTGCCCAGACCGCCGGGCCGAGATGCGTCGGCCGCGCCAGGGCGGTGCCGACCTCGTCGCCCTTCAGCTCGCGGCGCCGCTCGTCCTCCAGGCTGAAGCGGCTCTCCGGGTACGGCGGCAGAGACAGCAGTTTGCGGAGCCGGTCGAAGCCCATCTTGGCCTTCGGCTTGCGATCCTTGCCCTGGCCGGTCAGCTCTGCGAGCACGCGGTCGCGCTCGCGAAGCGTCAAGGGCCGGGCGCATTGCTCGGCATCGATGACGCGCAGGTTGGCCAGCTCCTGCAGCAAACGGAAGCGCTGGGCCAGCGGTTGCGCCCAGGGTGCGCGCTTCTCGTCCGGAAACTGGCTGCATCGCCCTGGGTCGACGGGCTTCAGCGCGCGCTGCTGGAACACGATCCGAAACAACTCTTCGCGCAGCGCATCGCTCAATAGCTCCGGATGGTGCTTCGCCTGGGTCTCCCAGAGGGCGCGGAACTCCGCCTCCAGCATCCGGCGCTGCGGATAGAAGGGATAGGTCCGCTCCTTGCCCGTGCCGGTGGGCCGGGCGCGCACCCACTCGCCCCGCGAACGGCGCACGTAGAGGTACTCCCCGACCGTGCGGCAGCCGCTCTCCCGCATGGCCGCCTCCAGGGCGCTCGCGCCCCTTTGGATCAGGCCGGCGTCCTTGTCGTCCTGATCGGTCTGCCGGTTCGACTTGAAGCCCCGCCGCTGGTTCAGGTGGAACAGCGCGCGCCCCAATTCGTGCGGTGTCAATCGGCGCTCCAGCCCGACCTTGCGCAGAGTGAGCGGGTCTTCGCGCTCCAGCGCTTTCGCCGCCGCCGGGTCGGACGGCATCAGCCCCGCTTGGCGCAGCGCGGCGAGCAGGCGCAAGCGACGGCGCAGGTAGCGGTCGCGGCGCCGGCGCATTGCCCGGTGGGCTCGCCGCTCGGCGGCCAGCGTTTCCTTGGTCTGGGGATCGCGGCCGTCGGTGAAGAGATGGACGCCTGCGGCGACGAGACCGTTCGGCGCCCCTTCCCGGCCGAGCAAGAGGACCGTCCATCCAAGCGAGTTCGCCCCGAGGTCGAGGCCGAGCCGATAGCGCAAGGCACTTCTCCCGATGGTGGTGCGCGCAATTCCAGATTGCGTGTGCCCGGGAGAACGTGCAAGATGAATGGACATCTGAGGAATTGCGGTCCAGCGGTTAACAAGAGCCGTTGTGACTCACAAGAGCGGGGCCGGACACTGTGCCGGCCCCTTGCACTTCGACGACAGAGCGTCGGCAAGCGGCCCGCGCCAGCGCTCGATCGACGGTGGCTGGCGAGAGACGCCGCCTCCCGCCGACCCTCCTCGTCTCCGCCGCCCGCCATTGCGGGCTGCCCTTGGCTTCGGCTATACGGGGGCAAACCCGGGGGAAGGGGGGATCGTTTCCGTGAAGCGCCTAGCCTCAATCTTGGCCGCGGTGGCCCTGCTTGCCGGCCTCGCCGCGCCGCAGCGCGCGGCGGCCGACCCGGCGGTCGGCTGGATCACCGGCGTCGCCGTCGCTTCGGTCGCCCTCGGCGTCATCTACGACACGCCGCAGGCCGACAAGGATCGCCAGTACGTGCGCGCCGGCATCGGCGCCTTCGACCTGGTCGACGACGAGGACACCGCCATCGAGGGCCGTGTCGAATATCTGCCCGACTGGCATTTCTACCGCTTTCGGCCGGTGATCGGCGCGGCGGGGACGAGCGACGGCGGTGCCATCGTCTATGGCGCCATCGGCCACGACTTCGTGCTGCCCTATGAGATGTTCTACGTCTGGTTCGAGACCGGCCCGGCCCTCTATTTCGAAGGCGGCGGCAAGGACCTTGGCAGCGTCGCCGTGCTGCGCAGCGGTTTCGAAGTCGGCTACCGCTCCGAGGGCGGTTGGCGGCTCGGCGCCAGCTTCCATCACATGAGCCACGGCGAGCTCTTCGGCGACGTCAATCCCGGGACGGAGATGGTGGCGCTGAACCTCTGGATCCCCTTTTAGAGCGACCGCCTACCGCAGCACCTCGATGTTGCCGTCGATGCTGAGCGCCTGGCCGGACAGGCGTGCGCCGGAGGGGCTGGCCAGGTAGAGCGCCATGTCGGCGATGTCCTGCGCCGTCACGAAGCTTTTCAGCGAGGTGTCCTGGGTCATGATCGCCCGCATCTCGGCCTCGGGGATGCCGCGCGCCGCGGCCTTGGCGGCGATCACCCGGTCGATCCGCTCTCCCTCCACGGGACCGGGGCAGAGCGCGTTCACGCGGATGCCGAAGCGCCCCAGCTCCATGGCCAGCGACTTGGTGATCCCCACCACCGCCCACTTGCTGGCGACATAGGCCGTGCGCAGGGGATAGCCGCGCACGCCGGCGGCCGAGGAGAGGTTGACGATGCAGCCGCCGCCGGCCGCCTTGAGGGCCGGCACGCCCTGCTGCAGGCAATGGAACAGGCCGTCCAGATTGACCGCCTGGGTGCGCCGCCAGTCTTCCGGCGCGATCTCCTCGACCGGCGCCGTCGGGCCGGCGATTCCGGCGTTGTTGATCAGCACGTCGAGCCCGCCGAGCCGGCCAAGGGCCGCGTCGAACAGAGCGGCGACCGCATCGGGGTTGGCCACGTCGGCGATTTCGCGGCCGACCTGCGGGCACGCCCGCCCCAGCTCCTCCAGCGCCGCGCCGTCGATGTCGCAGGTGAAGACCTGGGCGCCCTGGGCGGCGAAGCTCTCCACCATGGCGCGGCCGATGCCGGCGCCGCCGGCGGTGACGATCACCCTCAGCCCTGCGACCTCGGCCTGCAGCATCCTCTCGTCTCCTCCGGTTCTCGGTGCCCGACATGCTGGCGGGCGGGCCGGCGGCGGGCAAGCGGGCTTCGCCCGCCGGGCCGCCGTGAAGCTATGGCGCACCAGAGGCTGGATGTCGTGGGGCTGATCCCGACCCGCGTTCGGTCTAGTCTGCGCCTGACGACCGAGCCGATGTCACGCAGGAACGGGGATTTTGCATGCTGATCGATCCGGCGCTCGCCGAGGCGAGCCCGCTGCGCCAGGCGCTGCGCGCCGACACCCTGGCGGACGAGGCTGGCGTGGTGCGCCGCCTGGCCGAGATTGCGCGCCTGGACGCGCCCGCCCGCGACCGGGTGGCGGAGACCGCGCGGCAGCTCGTTCAGGCGGTGCGCGCCGCGCGCGTCAGCCAGGGCGGCATCGACGCCTTCCTGCACGAATACGAGCTGTCCAGCAAGGAAGGCGTGGTGCTGATGTGCCTCGCCGAGGCCATGCTGCGGGTGCCCGACGCCTTCACCCTCGACAAGCTGATCGCCGACAAGATCGGTACGGCCGAGTGGGAGACCCACCTGGGCAAGAGCGAGTCGGTCTTCGTCAACGCCTCGACCTGGGCGCTGATGCTGACCGGGCGCGTCGTCCGCCTCGACGACGGCGAACGGGTCGACCTGGGCAGCTTCCTGCGCCGCATGATCCATCGCTCCGGCGAGCCGGTGATCCGCGCGGCGGTGCGCGAGGCGATGCGCATCCTCGGGCGCCAGTTCGTCATGGGCCGTACCATCAAGGAGGCTTTGAGCCGCGCGCGCGAGCTGGAGGGTCAGGGCTACCGCTACTCCTACGACATGCTCGGCGAGGCCGCCCGCACCATGGCCGATGCCGAGCGCTACTTCGAAGCCTATGCCGCGGCGATCCGTGCGATCGGCAGGGCCGGTGCCGACAAGGCGGTCAACGAGGGCCCCGGTATCTCGGTCAAGCTTTCGGCGCTGCACCCGCGCTACGAGTTCGCCCAGCGCGACCGGGTGATGGCGGAGCTGCGCCCCCGCCTCAAAGAGCTGGCGGTGATGGCCGCCGAGCAGAACATGGGCTTTTGCATCGATGCCGAGGAGGCGGACCGCCTGGACCTTTCGCTCGACGTGATCGCCGAGGTCGCCTGCGACCCCGACCTCAAGGACTGGACCGGCTTCGGCCTCGCCATCCAGGCCTACCAGAAGCGCGGTGCGGCCCTGGTCGACTGGCTGGCCGAGCTGTCGCGCCGGGCCGGGCGGCGCCTCAACGTCCGGCTGGTCAAGGGCGCCTACTGGGACACCGAGATCAAGCTGGCGCAGGAACGCGGGTTGGAAGGCTACCCGGTCTTCACCCGAAAGGTCTCGACCGACGTCTCCTACCTGGCCTGTGCAGCCAAGCTGCTGGCCGACGAGCAGGCCTTCTATCCGCAGTTCGCCACCCACAACGCCCACACGCTGGCGGCGATCCTGGAGATGGCCGGTAACCGGCCGCCCGGCGACAGCTTCGAGTTCCAGCGCCTCCACGGCATGGGCGAGACGCTGTACGAGCAGATCGTCGGGCCGGACAAGCTGGGGGTGCCGTGCCGTATCTACGCCCCGGTCGGCAGCCACGAGGACCTGCTGGCCTACCTGGTGCGGCGCCTGTTGGAGAACGGCGCCAACAGCTCCTTCGTCAACCGCATCCAGGACGAGCACCTGCCGATCGAGGAGATCGTCGCCGACCCCGTCGCCAGGGTGGAGAGCCTGGAGCGGATCCCGCACCCGCAGATCCCGCTGCCGCGCGACCTCTTCCGCGGCGAGGCCCCGCAGCCGCGCCGGAACTCCGCGGGCCTTGACCTGGCCGACCCGCTCGTCGTCGCCGAGCTCGGCCAGGCGATGGCCCGCCACGCGGCGACGCCCTGGCGCTGCACGCCGCTGGTCGGCGGCGTCGAGCAGTCCGGCCGGCCGCGTCCCGTGCTCGACCCGGCCGACCGCCGCCGCCAGGTCGGCGAGGCGGTCTGGGCGACGCCGGAGATCGCCGAGCAGGCGCTGGCGCGCGCCGCACGCGCCGCCGAGCCCTGGGATCGTACGCCGGCCGAAGCCCGCGCCAAGGTGCTCAGCCGGATCGCCGACCTCTACGAGGAGAACCGCGCGGAGCTGATGGCGATCGCCGTGCGCGAAGCCGGCAAGACCGTCGGCGACGCCTTGGCCGAGGTGCGCGAAGCGGTCGACTTCTGCCGCTACTACGCCCTGCGCGGCGCCGAGGTCTTCGCCATGCCCCAGCGCATGCCGGGGCCGACCGGCGAGCGCAACGAGCTGCGCTACGCCGGACGCGGCGTCTTCCTGTGCATCAGTCCCTGGAACTTCCCGCTGGCGATCTTCACCGGGCAGATCGCCGCGGCGCTGATGGCGGGCAACGCGGTCCTGGCCAAGCCGGCCGAGCAGACCGGCCTGATGGCGGCGGCGGCGGTCAAGCTGATGCATCGGGCCGGCGTACCCGGCGACGTGTTGCACCTGCTGCCCGGCGACGGGGCCGAGATCGGCGGGCGGCTGGTCAAGGACGGGCGTGTCGGCGGGGTCGCCTTCACCGGGTCGGTCGAGACGGGCCAGGCGATCAACCGGGCGCTCGCGGCGCGCGAGGGGCCGATGGTGCCGCTGATCGCCGAGACTGGCGGGCAGAATGCGATGATCGTCGATTCCACCGCGCTGCCCGAGCAGGTGGTCAAGGACGTCGTGATTTCCGGCTTCCAATCCGCCGGCCAGCGCTGCTCCGCGCTGCGCGTCCTCTACCTGCAGGAGGAGATCGCCGAGCGCACCCTGAAGATGCTCTCGGGCGCCATGGCCGAGCTGCGGGTCGGCGATCCGGCCCATCTCGCGACCGACGTTGGCCCGGTGATCGACGAGGAGGCGCGCGACATGCTGGCCGGCCACGACAAGGCGATGACCACCGCGGGCCGCCTGGTCGCCCGCTCACCCCTGGGGCCACAGACCGCACACGGCTGCTTCGTGGCCCCGGCCTGCTTCGAGATCGAGTCTCTCGGCCGTCTGCAGCGCGAGAATTTCGGGCCGATCGTCCATGTCGTCCGCTACCGGGCGAGCCGACTCGACAAGGTGGTCGAGGCGATCAACGAGAGCCGCTACGGCCTGACGCTGGGGATCCACAGCCGCATCGACTCCACCGCCGACTTCATCCTGCGGCGGGCCAAGGTCGGCAACGCCTACGTCAATCGTAACATGATCGGCGCCATTGTCGGCGTGCAGCCCTTCGGCGGCGAAGGGCTGTCGGGGACGGGGCCCAAGGCCGGTGGCCCCAACTACCTGAAGCGCTTCGCCGTCGAGCGGGTGGTCTCGATCGACACCACGGCCGCCGGCGGCAATGCCTCGCTGATGAGCCTGGGCGAAGAGGAACTCCCCATGTAGGGCATCAACGCGGCCTTCGGACGCGGTCGGCGTCAAGCCGAATTGCAATTGACATTCGTTCTCAGATGCCCAAATCTGCGAGTGCAAGTCGTTCGCAATCGTAAAGGGCCCGCATCCGCCGTGATCGTCTGCGTCTGCCACAACATCAACTGCCGCAAGGTGCGCGAGGCGGTCGATGCCGGCGCGTCGAGTTGCGCCAAGGTCTACCTGCATCACGGCGTACGCCCGAAGTGCGGGCGTTGTGTCGACACGATGCGCGAGCTGGTCGGCCGGGAGCGCTCCGAGCCGGTTCGGGCGATGGAGCCGCTGCTGATCGCGGCGGAGTAGGCGCATGCTGCGAGTGCAGACCAAGCGCGACTGATTTATCTCATTTCAGCAAAAAGAATGGCCATTTAGACCGGGGCGAGGTTCCAGCCGAACCGCCGGCTTGGCGACGCCAATGGGGAGATCGACGTGAAGGGCGATACAAAGGTCATCGAGCACCTCAACAAGATCCTGGTCAACGAACTGACCGCCATCAACCAGTACTTCCTGCACTCGCGCATGCTGCAGGACTGGGGCATCTCCGAGCTCGCCACGAAGGAATACAAGGAATCCATCGAGGAGATGGAGCACGCGGACGAGCTGATCCAGCGCATCCTCTTCCTCGAAGGCCTGCCCAACCTGCAAGACCTGAACAAGCTGCGGATCGGCGAGGACACGAAAGAGATCCTCGAATGCGACCTGGCGCTCGAGCAGGCCGCGATTCCCGACTTGCGCGACGCCATCCAGCACTGCGAGGAGGTACGCGACTATGTGACCCGCGAGCTCTTCGAGAAGATCCTGGAGAACGAGGAAGAGCACGTCGACTGGCTGGAGACCCAGCTCGGCCTGATCGAGAAGATGGGTCTGGAGCGCTTCCTGCTGCTGCAGTCCGAACCGAACGCCAGCACCGCCCAGGACAGCTGAGGCTGGGCGGCCGCCGAGCCAGCCTAAGGCATCAGCGCAAGGTCGGTATCGCCCGGCGTCGCGCCGGCCGCGGTCAGCATCGCGTGGAGCTGGCCGCGGTGGTGGGTCTGGTGATTGAAGAGGTGCGCCACGACGAGGCCAGTGGACCTCGAAAGCTCGCGGCCGGCCGAGCCCGAGAACCAGATCAGATCACCCCCAACGTCTGCCTCCGTCAGCGTCTCGGCCCACGCCTCGATTTCCGCGTCCATGCTGCGCCTGGCGGCGACGAAGGCTGGCCAATCCGGCACTTCCTGCACCGACTCGGCGATCGAGCGCGCGTTTGGCCTGGGCAGGCCGGCGAGCCGGTGCATCCAGATGCGGTCGGCCCAGAGCAGGTGGTTGAATGTGGCCTCGATCGAGCCGAAGAAGGCACCGCGCTCGGCCGTCCGTGCCACCGCGTCGAGCATGTCCGCCGCCGCGATCAGGTTTTCGTTCTGCCAGGCGTTGTAGCGCGCGAAGATGCGCACGTACGCGGGGGTGATCATTCGGCGCTCCGGTCGCGTTGTGCGCCGAAAGGCTAGACCAGCTCTGGGACGGTCACCATCCCGCTCTCGGCATGGCTCAGTCGCAGCACCCCGCGTTGCGGCCCCGGCCCGCTTCCGCGACCTGTGGCGTGAAGCTGTCCTCGCCGTAGACCGTCGCCTCGCCGTGCGTCAGGAATGTCTCCCAGCGCACGTTCTGCGGATCGCTCACCCACGCCTTGTCGGAGCGGTGGTAGCAGCAGGTGGCCGGACCCTCCGCCATCAGCGTTTCGCCCGCTTGGCGCAGTCGGTCGGAGATATCGGCCAACTCCGCCGCGGTCTCGACCTGGATGCCCAGGTGATAGTCGCCAGGCTGCTCGCAGCGCTTGGAGACCGAGAAGTTGACCCGCGGGTCTTCGAGCTGCCACTTGGCATAGTCGTCCTTGACCAGCGTCGGCTCGGCGCCGAACAGACGCGTGTAGAAGGCCACGGATGCGGGCACGTCGGCGACCGAGAGCCCGATGTGGATGCGCTTCATGGCTGGATACCTCCTTGCAGCTTTCTCGATGGGGCGCCTCAGGCGGCGCAGCACGACGGTGGTGCGTCGGCAGTCCGGCAGGCAGGGGCCGGAAAGGCGATTACTCGGCCTGGCGCCGGCGTGGCGGCCGGGCGCTCCCGGCCCAGCGCCAACTCGGCGGCGATCCTGTGGCGGCAGTGCTCGGGAATGCCGATGTCGGCAAGAATCTCCGGGCCGAGCGCCGAGAGCTCGCGCGCGGCCGAACGGATGGCGCGCGCTTCGCGATAGGCGGCGACGAGTTCGCGGATCAGGATGGAAATGCGGATCATGGTGTCCTCCATGTTTCTAGAATTATAGAAATAAAGTTCTTCCGGCGCAAGGGAAATTTTGACGTTTTTCGAAACGACCGCATGGCCTGAAACCACGCCGACGGCCGCGCATGTGCCACGGCTTGCGTGGGTCGGGCGGCTTGGGCATGGTGCGGCCCGAAGCCCTGGACCCACCTATCGATTCCTTCATGGCCACGGACACCCCCGACAACGGTCGCGCCGAGGCGCCGCCCGTCGATACCGACATTGCCGAGATTCTCGGTCTGCTGACCCGCGGTTATGTGCACAGCGCCGCGGAGCGCGCCGCCAACCTGCTGCAGATTCGGCCGGAGCATGCGGAGGCGCAGCGCCTCTACGGCGTGGCGCTGTTCCGAATGAACCAGCGCGAGTCCGCCATCGCCGCCCTCAGCCGGGCCGTCGAACTTGCGCCGGAAAACGCGGCGGCGAGCTGGGGGCTGGCTGAGGCGCTACAAGCCGCCGGGCGCACCGCGGAGGCCGAGCGCCGTCTCGAGGTGCTGCTCGATGGGCGCCCCGACGATGCGGTGGGTCTGCTCATGCTGGCTCGACTGCGGCTCGAAGCGAGCGACCCTGCCGGCGCCCTGGAGCTGGCTCGACGCGCGCTGTCGGTCGATCCGCAGGTCGCCGGCGGTCGCGCGCTGCTGGCGGCGCTGGCGTACGGGCAAGGCGACTTCGCTGCCGTCAACGAGACCCTGCTGCCAGCGCGTTTGTCGGCAGGCCGTCAGGGCGCCGAGGCGGATCCGGCTTGCCTGCTGGCCCGCAGCCTCTATGCCGCCGGACGTAACCGCGATCTCGCCCGGCTGCCGATGGCGCAGACGCCAGCGCAACGGCACAGCGAGGCCGTGCTGCTGGCCCTTGCCGCCTACCGCGAGAACAATTCCAATGCCGCCCGCCGCGCGCTTGCCCAAGCCGAGGCGGAGCGACCGGCCGCCCGCAGTGCCGCAGAGGCCGCCACCGAAGGCACCTCCGGCGTTGCCATGTTCGCAAGTCTGGGCGAGCTGCTGTCCACGCTGCTGCGCCAGCCGGAGGAGAAGCCTGAGCTGTATGCCGGCGAGGTGGCGCATATCGTCGGCCTGATCGGCGACAGCCATGTGCTCAGCGCCGGCCACCTCGTGGTCCCCTGGCAGGGCCACAAGGCGCTGCTGCTGCCGGAAGTGTTGCTGGAGGCGGCGCCGAGCGCCCTGCTGGCCGAACCGCCGGAGGCACAGACGGCGCCTCTCAAGGCGGCGCTCTCGGCGGCCTGGGACCGGCTGCCGAAAGGGGCGATCCCGGCCGTCTGCCTCGGCGAGCTCGACTTGCGGCTGACCCAGGGGCTGTTTTCGCGCGCACACGCCTTGAGCGAGACCGAGCTGCAGGCGCGCCTGCAGGAGCTGGCGGCGCGGCTGGCGGCCTATGTCGCCGCTGAAGGCAAGGTGCGCGGGACGCTGCCGATCCTGGTCACGCCACCGGCCAGCAACGCGCCCCTCTCGCTCTTGCCCGAAGACGTGCGCCTGCGCTTCGCGGCGGCGAACCGGCGCTTCGTCGGCACCTTGCGCCAGGCCGCCGACCGGCTCGGCCTGCCGCTGCTCGACCTGCGCGCGGCGAGCGAGCGCGGCGGCCAGGCGCAGGGTCAGCTTTACATCGACACCAACCACCTCTGGCCGGAGGCCTGGCAGCGCGCCTTCGCCCATCACCTCGTCCTGCCGGAGCCCGCCGCCGAATGATTCCGCGCTACAGCCGTCCGGAGATGGCCGCCATCTGGGCTCCGGCCAACAAGTTCCGCATCTGGTTCGAGGTCGAGGCGCACGCCTGCGACGCCCTGGCCGAGTTGGGCGTCATCCCCAAGGCGGCGGCCGAGACGGTCTGGCAGCGGGGCACGCCGCTGATCGAGGGCTGGAGCGAAGCCGACACCGCGAAGGTCGACGCCATCGAGGCGGAGACCAGGCACGACGTCATCGCCTTCCTGACCTACCTGGCCCAGGCGGTGGGCGAGGAGGCGCGCTTCGTCCACCAGGGCATGACCTCCTCCGACCTGCTGGACACCACGCTGGCCGTCCAACTCGCCCAGGCGGCCGACATCCTGCTGGCCGACCTGGACCGCCTGCTGGCGGCGTTGAAGGCGCGGGCCGAGGAGCACAAGCACACGGTCTGCATCGGCCGCAGCCACGGCGTCCATGCCGAGCCGACCACCTTCGGCCTGAAGCTGGCCGGCCACTACGCCGCCTTCGCGCGCGGCCGGGCGCGGTTGGAGGCGGCACGCGCCGAGATCGCCACCTGCGCCATCTCCGGTGCCGTCGGCACCTTCGCCAACATCGACCCGGCGGTCGAGGCGCACGTCGCCGACAAGCTCGGCCTGACGCCGGAGCCGGTCTCCACCCAGGTGATCCCGCGCGATCGCCACGCCGCCTTCTTCGCGACCCTGGGGGTGATCGCCTCCTGTGTGGAGAACCTGGCGACCGAGGTGCGCCACCTGCAGCGCACCGAGGTGCGCGAGGCCGAGGAGTTCTTCTCGGCCGGGCAGAAGGGCTCCTCGGCGATGCCGCACAAGCGCAACCCGGTGCTGACCGAGAACCTGACCGGCCTGGCGCGCATGGTGCGCAGCTACGCGCTGCCGGCGATGGAGAACGTGGCGCTCTGGCACGAGCGCGACATCTCCCACTCCTCGGTCGAGCGCATGATCGGGCCGGACGCCACCGTCACCCTGGACTTCGCGCTCAACCGCCTGGCTGGGGTGGTCGAGAAGCTGCTGGTCTATCCCGAGGCGATGCGGGCCAACCTCGACAAGCTCGGCGGCCTGGTCCACTCGCAGCGGGTCCTGCTGGGGCTGACGCAAGCCGGCGTCAGCCGGGAAGAGGCCTACACCCTGGTCCAGCGCAACGCCATGAAGGTCTGGACCGAGGGCGCCGACTTCCTCGCCGAGCTGAAGGCCGACCCGGAGGTGCCGCTCGACGCCGCGGCGCTGGAGGCCTGCTTCGACCTCGCCTACCACACCAGGCGCGTCGACGCGATCTTCGACCGGGTGTTCGGCTAGGGGAAAGCGTCCCGGGGCCGGTGCCCGCAAGGGGGCGAGAACTCTTCGTGTCCACAGCGCTCCCGGCTGATGCGGGCGGATATCGCCGGAGACGTGTCGGCTGGGGAAGATCGCGCGATCCATTCGTTCTTCGGTTGAGCCTGATCTGTTGTCACGACATGTTCTGCGCATGGACAGACACGGCGCCGCAGGGGAGGGGACGAGCGCGCGGCGCGGCGCGGCCGCAAGGGCGCGGCGGGGGCTGGCGCAGGCGGTGCGTCGGGTCTCGGCGGGCGCGCTGCTGCTGGCGCTGGGCGGCTGCGCGGCGATCTACGATGCGCGCTACAACCTGGCCAACCCCTGGCAGGACGAGGGGCCGCCGATCCCGGACTACGCGATCGACAGCGGGCTGCACTGGCGCCCGGCCGGTTGGCTGGACGACGCGCGCCTGGTGCTGGCCGAGCCGCCCGGCAATCCGCAGCGCCTGGCGATCTGGCGGCCGTTCGAGGATCCTTCGGGACAGGCGCTGGAGCCGGTCGCGCTGAAGGCGCCCGTGGGCGAACTCGCGAGCTTCTGGCGCCTGCGCTGCCTGCGCGACGGCTGGGTGCGCTATCCGGCCGGCAAGGCGCCCGACCCCCAGAGCGGCCAGCGGCTGCATCAGGACTGGTGGGGCCGGGTGGACGGCGCGCACCGGCTCGTCGTGCCCTACCGGGAGGTCGAGGGCGTCCCCGACCCGCTCGTCGCAAACCGCTTTACCTGCGGCATCGAGCGCATCCCCATGGAACGCATGCCTGCGGGCCTGCCGGAGAGCTGGCGGCTCTACGAGCCTCTGCTGCCGGGCGACGGCTACTATCTGAACTACGATCTCGCGTTCCGGATAAAGGGTCTGAAAATAGTGACCGAAGAAATGCGGCTGCTCTCCTTGCCCCGAGACGGAACCCGCTTGAGCTATGCGTTGAAGTTGGATCATGAGACCTGGAGCCAACGCTATGTCATCAGCTATTCGGTTGCCGGGTTAGTGAATCCATCGCTCGGATTGGAGTGCGAAATTATACATACGTACGTTCCGGCAACGGGCGCCACGCGGGAGGAATGCCTGCCGGACGAGAATGGGAAGTCGCCTTGGCGCCGAGTACGCGATGGCTACGTCGCGATATTGGACCGGAGCGGATACCGCACAGCGGGCGGACAGTACAAGAGCGGATTGATCTTCACCGACGCGGCGGGAAATGTTCGGAAGATTCTGTCTGGCCATATCCGCAACTTCAACAATCTGGGTCAGTCGGACCTTCTCTCCGTAAGTCCCAACGGTTGCCAAGTGGCATTCCATCACTCGCCTACCACCGGCTACGTCGAGCGCCGTCTAGAGGCCGAGCCTAATTGGCGGCGCGACGATACGGCCAAGGTGATCGACCTCTGCGCGGCCTCCGAAGCCATCGAGGCCGCACCCTCCATCGAGCTCGAATACACGCCTTGGTAACTTGAGAGAGGAGAACAAACCATGTCTGCGCGACGGTTTCGCGAGGAGGACCTTGCCTTAGCGGCCTCCGAACTGGTCTACGAAGCCGGCGACGACGGCGAGGCGTTCCCTATCCCGGATGGAGAGCAGTATCGATCTTTAAGAGACGGCGGGTATCGAGTCGAAAGGGTCTATTCCGATGCTGGAACTGGCTTTAAGGCGGTTCAATTGACGTCGGACCTCGGGGGACCGCCAATCTTCGCCTCGGCGGGGCTGGAGTTCGAGCGAATGTCGAAGGTCGAACTCCAGGCGGTGCTGGCCGATGCCGGAGCCGCGCTCGGTACTGGGGCGGATCAGTTCGACTCTTTCGATGCCAACGAAATGAAGGGCGAAATTGCCAATGCCGCCGCCAGCGGCCGCGTCATCCTCGCTGGCCAATCGCTCGGCGGCCGGCTGACGCAGGGGTTCGCCTATGCCCATGCGGCCGGATTGCCGGACGGCAGTCCCAACACCGTCCATGCCTACACCTTCAACGCGATCGGCGGGGTGCCGCTGATCGAGGCGGCGACACAGGGGCCGGTCGACCCCGAGATCGCGGCGCGGGCCAACGTCAGCGGCTTCGCGATCGAGAACGATCCCTTCGCCACGCACACCGGCGGGCGGCACATCGGCCCGGTGCGGGTCTATGCCGACCCGCGCCCCTATCTGCCGACCGGCGACGAGCGGCGCGAGGGCCAGCCCGGCTACCGCGGCAACATCGACAACCACTTCTTCGGCCCGCTGCGCGACATTCCGGGCACGCACGGCTGGGGCGAGGAGGGGGCGGTGCGGGTGATCCCGCCGCACGGCTACCGCAGGACGCTGGACGGCCGGCCGGCCGACTGGCGCAGCGACGATCCGGACCGCCTGCGCAACCCGGACCACTGGCCCGGCGGCGGACAGCAGCGCAGCGGCCGCGACGACACGCCCCAAACCCTGCCCGCCGAGCGCGGCGCGCCGGTGTCGCCGCGGACGCTGTTGGCCGACAGCACGGCAGACGTCAGGCGGGAGATCCTGCCCGCCCGGCCCGATGCGCCGGCGCCGGCCGGAGAGACCGCGACGGCGGAGTGGGAGGACCCGCGCTGGCGGCTGCCGGCGCCCGACGCCGAGCCGCTCGACCTGCTGCGCATTCCGGTGTCCGACTGGGCGGAGGCGGATGCCCACCTGCTGATCGACCACCCGGCCTACCGGCAACCCTGGCGGCCGGAGCACGCGGAGGTCTTCGGGCAGGTGAAGGCCTTCTACGAGCACCTCTACGGCCGCGGCACCCTGCGCGCGCGCACCGACGGCACCTATCCGGAGCCCGAGCTGCTGAACGCGCCCAAGCCGCGTTCCGCCCTGGCGCCGCGGCCGGCTGCGGGGTCTGGCGCGACCGGGCACGCCTCGGCCGGGCGCGCTTCGACCGGGCGCACCTCGTCCGGGCTTGCGGGCGGGCCTGCGGCCGGCCTCTCCGGCTCGGACCGCGCGGCGGCGGCGCGACCCGAGCGCGCCCGGCAGGGGCCCGACGAGGCGGAGGCGGCAGAGGCGCGGCTGGCCGCCTGGCAGGCGGCGAGCCACCGGCCGACACAGCCGCAGAGCGCCGCGCCGGCCCAGCCACAGGCCCAGCGCCCGGCCCAGCGCGGCCCGCAGCTCGGCTTCGACCTGCTGGCCTCGCGGCCGGGCCACCTGAAGGCCTCGGCGGCCAGCGCCGCGGCGCTCGATCCGCTGGATATGGCCGTGCGCGAGCGGCGGGTGCACGGCGCGCTGGCGGCGCGGCGCCGTGCCCTGCAGCGCTGGCGCTGACTCAGGCCGGACGCACCCACACGGCGGTGTCGTGAAAGACGGCGCCGCCGCGCGGCGCGCCCATGTCGGCGCTAATCAGGGCGTTGACGCCGATGCCTTCCTCGAAGGCGGCGTTCGGCCAGATCGACTCGATCACCAGCACGTCCGGCTGCAGCCCGTCGAAGGGGCGGACGGGCACCACGACCGAGCCCAGGTCGTTGCCGATGCGTACGCGCACGCCGTCCGACAAGCCCAGCTTGGCCACCGTGTCCGGGTGCATCAGCACCTCGGGCCGGCCTTCGCGCGCCTGGGAGCCGGGGGTCTCGGTGAAGCTGGTGTTGAGGTAGCTGCGCGCCGGGGCCGCCACCAGGCGATAGGGCTTGTCCGGGTCGGCGGCGTCCCAGGATTGCCAATGGTCGGGCAGGGCGGGCATGCCGGCGCCACCGGGGCCGAGAGGGCCGTGTAGGCCGGCCCAGTCGGGCGCGAAGCGGAAGCGGCCCTCCGGCTGCGGGAAGCCGTCGAGGAAGTGGGCGGGGCGGAAGTCCTCGGCGCAGTCCAGGCCGCCCATGGCATGCACTTCCTCGGCGCCCGGATGGCCCGAGGCGCGGAAGGTGGCGTCGATCAGTTCCCAGGCGCTCATTTGAAAGCCCGGATGCTCGGCCCCCAGGCGCTCGGCCAGGGCGCAGATCACCGCGTGATTGGAGCGGCAGCCCTCGGGCGGGTCGATCACCGCCTTGGCGACCTGCAGGAAGGTGTGGCCGCTGGCGGTGTAGTAATCGTCGTGCTCCAGGAACATGGTCGCCGGCAGCACCACGTCGGCCATCGCCGCCGTCTCGGTCATGAACTGCTCGTGCACCGCGACGAAGAGGTCGTCGCGCGTCAGCCCTTGCCGGCACTTGGCGGACTCCGGGCAGACCACGATCGGGTTGGTGTTCTGCACGAACAGCGCGGTGACCGGCGGGCCCTCGCCCAGGTCGCGCCGGTCGCCGGTCAGCACCGGCCCGAAGCGCGACTGGTCGAGCCAGCGCGCCGGCCTGGCCTCGCGCGCGTCCAGCCCCTCGATCAGCGTCTTGTCGAGATGGTAGATGGCGCCGTTGCCCCAGAGCGCGCCGCCGCCCGCGACGGCCCAGGCGCCGGTGACCGCCGGCAGGCAGGAGGCGGCGTGCAGGTTGGCGGCGCCGTTGCGCGCGCGCGAAAAGCCGTAGCCGAGGCGCAGGTAGCTCTTCCTGGTCGCGCCGTAGAGCCTGGCGAAGGTCTCGATCTCCTCGACCGAAAGCCCGGTGATCGGCGCCGCCCAGTCGGGCCCGCGCGCTGCGAAGTGCGCTTCGGCCGCCGCGTCCCAGTCGGTGTAGCGTGCGAGGTAGTCCCGGTCGGCCAGTCCGTCGCGCAGCAGCACGTGGATCACGGCGCAGGCGAGCGCCGCGTCGGTGCCGGGCTTGAGCGCCAGGTGCAGGTCGGCCTGCTCGGCGGTGCCGGTGCGGTAGGGGTCGATCACCACCAGCTTGGCGCCGTTGGCCTTCTTCGCCTTGGCGACGTGGGTCATGACGTTGACCTGGGTGTTGACCGGGTTGCCGCCCCAGATCGCCACCAGGTCCGACTTGGCGATCTCGCGCGCGTCCACGCCCTTCTTGGCGCCGACGCCGGCCAGCCAGCCGGACTCGGCGAGCGTCGTGCAAATGGTCGACCATTGGCGGGAATAGCCCTTGACGTGGCGCAGCCGCTCGATGCCGTCGCGCATCACGTGGCCCATGGTTCCGGCGTAGAAGTAGGGCCAGACCGCCTCCGGTCCGTGGCGCGCTTCGGCCTTCAGCAGGCCCTCGGCCACCAGGTCCAGGGCGGCCTCCCAGGAGATTTCGCGGAAGGCTTGGCGCCCGACGCCCTTGTCGCCGATCCGCTGCAGCGGCGTCAGCAGGCGGTCGGGGTGATGGACCCGCTCGGCATAGCGCGCGACCTTGGCGCAGATGACGCCGGCGGTGTAGGGATTGTGCCGGCCGCCGCGCACCTTGCCGATGCGGCGTTCGTCCAGCACCTCCACCTCCAGCGCGCAGGTCGAGGGGCAGTCGTGCGGGCAGACGCTGGTCGCCCAGCCCTGCCGGAGTTCGGCATCCAAGGGCATGGCGGCAGGATAGGGCGGGGCCGCGGTCTTTCGCAATGCGGCAAACGCCGGTTCGCCTCCTCGTCGGTTTGCGCCATGCGGCTTGCCCGCTGCCGGTCTCCAGGATGAATGGCCGGCCGTCTTCGCAGCCGCGGGCTTCGCGCTCGGCGCTTCAGATCCTGACGGCGAACATGATCTCGCCGGCGATCGGCGCGTTGCGGGCCAGTTCGTGCTGGTAGAGAGCCATGCGCGCGTGCGGCCCCAGCTCCGGCCCGAACAGCGCGACCAGCAGGTCGGAGGCGCCGTTCAGCACCTTCGGCGCGTCCTGGAATCCGGGTGCCGCGTTGACGTAGCCGACCAGGCGCAGGGGCCTGATCAGGCGGTCCAGGTCGCCAGTGACCTGCTTGGCGAGCGCCAGATGGTTGAGTGCCATCAGGCGCGCGGACTCGTACCCTTGGTCGATGCTCAGCTCGGCGCCGAGCTTGCCGGGCGTGGGGATGAGGTCGGCGCCGTCCGCATCCTTCACCGTGCCATAGGTGCCCGAGACATAGAGCACGTCGCCATGCAGCACGCCGGCTGCGAAATTGCCGATGGCGCCCGGCGCCTCGGGCAGGGCGTGGCCCAACTCGCTCAGGCGCTTCTCCAGCTCGGACACGCCGACAGTCCCCTCTTCACCCCTGGGCCGGCGCCGGTGGCGCGGTGAGGCGCTGCACGGCGATCACGGCCGCGCCGACGGCGATGCCGACCAGGTCGGTCACCCAGCCGCCCTCGATCATGAAGAGAGCGGCGAGGATCAGGCCGACGCGCAGCAGCGCGTTGACCGGCCGCCCGAAGAAGTAGGCCTGTACGCCGCCGGCCAGCAACGCGACGCCGATGCAGGCCGTCAGCAGCGCCCGGGCGACGTCGACGGTCGCGCCGTCGAACAGCAGGGCCGGATTGTAGAAGAACATGAAGGGCACGATGAAGGCGGCCAGGCCGATCTTGAAGGAGGTGACCGAGGTCTCCATCGCGTTGCCGCCGGAAATCCCGGCCGCCGCGTAGGAGGCGAGCGCCACCGGCGGCGTGATCGCCGAGATGACGGCGAAGTAGAAGACGAAGAAATGCGCCGTCAGCGGCTGGATGCCCATCTCCACCAGGCCCGGCGCCACCACCGAGGCGGCGACGGCATAGGCCGCCGTCGTCGGCATGCCCATCCCGAGCAGGATCGAGATGAGCATCGCGAAGCCGAGGGCGATGAGCTGGTTGCCTTCGGCCAGGGCGAGCAGCAGGTTGGAGAAGCGCTGACCGACGCCCGTCAGTGAGATGACGCCGACGATGATGCCGGCGCAGGCGCACACGGCGATGATCTGCACCGACATGGACCCGCCCATCTCGAAGGCGCGGTAGAGGCTGCGCGGCCCCATGCGGAAGGGCGTCAGCCAGGAGACCACGGCCGCCGCCGCCATCGCCAGGGTGCCGGCCCGGATCACGGAGTAACCCTGGAAGAGGGCGAAGATCAGGATCAGGATCGGCAGGAACAGGAAGACCCGCTTGAGCATCTCCCTGAGGCGCGGCAGTTCCTCCTCGCGCATCCCGCGCATGCCGCGCCGCCCGGCCTCGAAGTCGACCATGAAGTAGACCGAGGCGAAGTAGAGGATCGCGGGAATGATGGCGGCCACCGCGATCTCGGTGTAGGGGATGCCGGTGATCTCGGCCATGATGAAGGCGCCGGCGCCCATGATCGGCGGCATGATCTGGCCGCCGGTGGAGGCCGCCGCCTCGACCGCGCCGGCGGACTTCGGCGGGTAGCCGATGCGCTTCATCAAGGGGATGGTCAGCGAGCCCGTGGCGACCACGTTGCCGGCGCTGGTGCCGTTGATCATCCCCATCAGGCCGGAGGCGAAGATTGCCACCTTCGCCGGCCCGCCGCGCGCCCGCCCGGCCAGCGAAAAGGCGAAGTTGACGAAGTAGTCGCCGACCTTCGAGGCCTGTAGGAAGGCGGCGAAGATGATGAAGAGGATGATGTAGGTGGAGGAGACTGCGGTGGTCGGCCCCAGGATGCCGGCGTCGGTGTAGAGGTAGCTGAAGAAGCGTTGGACCTCGAAACCCTGGTGCGCCAGGAAGCCGGGCAGCCAGGGGCCGGCGAAGGCATAGCCGATGAAGAGCAGGGCGATGACCACCAGCGCCAGCCCGGCGACGCGTCGGGTCAGTTCGAGAATCAACAGGACGCCTGCCAGCGCAGCATAGAGGTTGCCGGGCGAGGCGAAGGGGGTGCCGGCGCGCATGCGCAGCGAGGTGCCGTCAAGGTGCACCAGAAGGTAGCCGGAGCTGGCGACGGCGGCGAGGATCAAGACCAGGTCGAAGGCATCGAAGCGGTCCTGCGGCCCACGAAAGAGCCAGCTTCCGAAGACCGCGGCGGCGGTGCCGACAACCACCGGGATGCCGAAGTGATACACCTCGACCGCCGGATCGATGGCGGGCGCGCCGCCGGCCAGCGTCAGGTGCATCCGCCCCACCTGCACGATGGCGTAGATTAGCGGCAGCGCGCAGAGCCCGGCGACGACCGTGCCCGCCCTGCGCGTCTCCGGCCGCTGGTGGGGGAAGTGCTGCGCAGCGAAGATCAGGAAGCCAAGGATCAGCGCCCCCATCACGTGGCTGATGCGGAACGCCCAGGTCTCCATCGGCGCGACGTTGAGCGTGTAGACGTGCCAGAAGGCGTAGGCCGCCGCGAAGCCTCCGGCCAGCCAGAGGCGCCAGCCGGAAAAGACGCGCCGGTTGCCGGGAATCGGCTCGTCGTCGGTGCCGGCGGCGACGACCTGGGGATCGGGCCGCGCGTCGTCGGAGGTCGTGGATTCGGTGGCCATGGCAGCGCCGCTCCGCGAACGGCCTGTCCGCCGGTCTGGCGCCGGCGTTGCGCCGCAACTGCGAGGGTCGGAAAAGGCGCCGGGCCGCGCCAGATGCGCGGCCCGGTCTTGCGGGTATCCAGCTCAGCCTTGCAGCTCGTCCGGAATATCGAAGCCGTTCTCTTCGAACCACTTCACGGCGCCCGGATGCCACTTCAGGACCCGGTTCTTGTCGTAGTTCTCCGGAACGGTCGAGCGTGCCGCCTTGTGGATCTCCATCATCCTGTCGTGGTTCTCCATCACGGTCTTGACGACCTCGTAGACGAAGCTCTCCGGCAGGTCGGCGTTGGCGATCGCGAAATTCCACATGGAGACCGCACGGGCCTCCCGGTCGAGCGACTGGTAGGTGCCCGGCTGGATGGTGAACGCGGAGACCGGGAAGGCCTCCAGAATCTGTGCCTGCTCCTCCTCGGTGAAGTCGACGATGTTGATTTCGGTCTGCACCTCGAGTTGGCTGACCGCCGGGATCGGAATGCCGGCCGCGAAGGCGATCACGTCCAGCAGGCCGTCCTGAAGCTGGCCGCCCAGGTCGTTCCAGCCGCCGTTGCGCCGCTCGAAGGTTACGCCCAGCTCCTCCAGCATGCGCGGGAAGTAGGTATCGGAGGTCGATCCCGAGGGACCGAAACCGATCCGGGCGCCGTCCGGGATGTCGGAGATGCTCTCGATGCCCGAGGAGGCCAGCGTGGTGATCGAGAAGGGCGTCTGGTACATCGGGAAGATGGCCCGGACGTTGTCCAGCGGCATGCCCGGCGCCAGCGGGGAATTGCCGGCCAGGGCCTCGGCCGCCGGACCCATCGTGGTCATGCCGAAGGCGACGTCGCCGGTGTGCACCAGCGCCATGTTCTGGGTCGGCCCGCCGGTGACCTCGCCGCCGCCGGAGATGCCCAGCGTCTCGGCCACCAGATTGGCCCAGCCCGAGCCGTAGGCGAAGTAGGTGCCGCCCTGGCTGGCCGTGCCGACGGTGAAGCTGTCGGGCCAGCCCTCGCGGTCCTGCGCCGTGGCCGCCGAGGCACCGAGCGCGACGAGCGCGGCGGCCAAGCCGCCGGCCTTGATGAGGGAATTCAGTTCCACGTTGTACCTCCCTGTGCACGGAGCGCCTTCTGAAGGCTCCGGAATTTGTTTGTAGGCGCCGCGCATGCCACCCGCAGCCACGGGGTTGGACTGCGGCGCACTGGATGTCAGATAGCGGTCGCCGCTGCGACTGTCGAGCGAAAGAGTGCCGTCGCGCGCCCTGGGACCCGGCGCCGGCCTTGCTGCATTGCCGAAAGCCTGCGAGCATTCGCGTCGCCGACTCCGCTGCGGGCTCGGCGGTCGGGGGACGAACGGCGTGACCTATTGCCTGGGCATCAAGGTGAGCGAAGGGCTGGTGCTGCTGGCGGACGGCCGCATCACCGCCGGCACCCAGGTCAGCAACGCCCGCAAGGCGACGCTGCACGGCCCTGAAGGGCGCGCCGTGGCCATCATGACCTCGGGCCTCCGCTCGCTGAGGGACAAGACCCTAGCCTACTTCGATCGCGACCAGCGCCGCGACCACAAGCACGGCTTCGCCTCGACGCTCGATGCCGTCGCCGCCTACTGTGCGGCCCTGCGCGAAGTCGCCGAGGAGGACCGCGAGGCGCTCGAACGCTCCGAGCTGAAGTTCAATCTGCACGGCATCCTGGCCGGCTGCCTGCCGGACGACCCCGAGCCGTCCATGTACCTCGTCTATCCGGAGGGCAACTGGATCGAGGTGGATGCGCGCACGCCCTACCTCTCGATCGGCGCGACCGCCTACGGCAAGCCGATCCTCGACCGCGCGCTGAGCTTCGACACGCCGATGCGCACGGTGCTCAAGCTCGCCTATCTCTCCTTCGACTCGACCCGCTTCTCTTCGGCCGACGTCGGCTACCCCATCGACATGCTGACCTATACCCGCGACGACGGGCGCTGGCGCGAGGCCCAGTACGACTACGACGACCTGCGCTTGCAGCGGCGATGGTGGAACGAGCACATCACCCAGCTCGCCGCCGAGATGCCGGACGGCCCCTGGACCGAGGCGCTCCTGACAGAACGTACGGGGGCCTCGCCGCTGAGCCTCGTCAAGCGCGATTGAACCCGCGGCCCGGCATAAGGGCGCGGAAGGTTCATCCCGGCGGCGACAACAGCGCCTGTGCGATCGCCTCGATGTCCTGGGCGGCCGGGGCGTTGGGGTGGCGCACCAGCAGCGGCACTTGGCTGCGAATCGCCTCGCGCGCGTGCGGGTCGCGGCGCACGATGCCGGCCAGCGGCGGCGAGATCTTCAGGAAGGACTCGCAGGCCTTGCGCAGCGTGCCGTAGGTGCGCTCGCCCTCGGACTTGCTGGCGGCCATGTTGACGACGACGCGCAGGTCGGCGCCCGGCCGGCTCATCGCCAGCAGCTTGATGAAGGCATAGGCGTCGGTCAGGGCGGTCGGCTCGTCGTTGGTGACGACCAGACAGGTCCGGGCGCGCGCGGCCAGGAAGCGCACCGTTCGCTCGATGCCGGCGCCCAGGTCCAGCAGTACGCGGTCGTAGCCTGTGGCCGTCTGCGCCAACTCGCCGGCCAGGCGACCGAGACGCTGCGGGTCGAGCGCCGCCAGGCTGCCCGAGCCGGAGCGCCCGGCGATCACCGCGAAGCCGGCGTCGGCCACCGGGGTGGCGGCGTCGGGCATGGCATAGCGGCCCTGCAGGACGCCGCCGAGATCGCGCTCGGGGGTCAGGCCGAGCTGCACGTCGACGTTGGCCAGCCCCAGGTCGCCGTCGAACAGCAGGGCGCGCTGCCGCTGGCGCGCGAAGGCGGTAGCCAGGCCGATCGACAGCCAGGTCTTGCCGACGCCGCCCTTGCCGGAGGCGATGGCCACCAGGTTTGGGATCGGCGCGACGGGGGCCGGCGTGCCGGGGCCGGTCTCGGCGCTGGTACGGGCGAGGGTCATGGGTGCGTTCCGGTGAGAGGCAGGCTGTCTTCGGCCTGGTCCGCCGCCCAGTCGGGCGCCAGCAGGCGGGCGAGGCCGCGGGGGGTGAGCGGGCGAAGACCGGAGCCGAGGCTGGGCGATACGCCGCCGGCCATGAGGGAGAGATTGGCGGCCTGTGCCGCGGCCAGGACGCCGCCGAAGCGGCGGGCCGCGTCCAGGCGCGTCGGCACGAAGAGCCGGGCGCCGGCCGCGGCGAAGACCATGGCGCTCTCGGCGGCCTCCAGCGCGTCGCCGCCGGCCGGCTGGACCAGCACGCCAAGGGCGTCGGCCGTGCGCAGGGCCTGCGCCAGGGCCTCCACTTCGTCCTCGCGGAAGGGGTTGGCGCCGATCGTATCGACGACGATCAGGCGTTCAGCGGGGATCTTGGCGACGACGGCCCGAAGCTGCTCCGGCGTCTCTGCGCTCGACAGGGGCACGCCGATCGCCTCGGCGAAGGCGCTGGCCTGCTCGCGCGCACCGGCGCTGACCGTGTCCATGCTGACCAGGTGCGCGGGGCGACCGGCCAGCCGCGCGTGCGCGCAGAGCTTGGCCGCGGTGGCCGTCTTGCCGGCGCCCGGCGGCCCCAGCATCAGCAGCGGCACGCCGCCGGCCCGCCCCGGCTTGCGGAACGGCAGCGGCGCGAAGTCGAACACCGTCTCCAGCGCGTTTGCCAGCATCGCGGCCGGGCCGGCGGCGGGTACCAGGCCGGCGGCCGACAGCAGCCGGTCGCCCAGTCCGAGCGGCACCCGGTGGGCCTCCAGGCGCTCGGCCAACTCGGACATCCACTCGGCGCCGATCAGGCCGGAACCGCCCTCCTGCTCGAAGCCCGGATCGTCGTCGAGTGCAGCCGTTACCTTGAAGCCGCCCTCGACCTCCTGTGTGGCCAGGATCACCGCCTCGTCGCCCAGGCGATCGCGCACCAGGCCCATGGCCTCGAACAAGGTGGCGGCGGTGTAGGTTTTCAGGCGCATCGGCGGGCGTGGTCCTGGAGGCGGCGGTCGGGGTCGGTGTGCCGGGGATCAGATCTGGGCGACGGTCTTCAGCTTGGCCTTGGGGTGGATCTCGTTCTGGCTCAGCACCATGGTCTGGGGACGGAAGCGTTCGACGATCGAGCGCACGTAGGGGCGCACGCCCGGGCTGGTCAGCAGGGCGGGCGTCTCGCCCAGCATCGCCTGCCGTTCGAAGGTCTGGCGCACCTGGGAGATGAATTCCTGCAGCTTCGAGGGCGCCATCGCCAGGTGCTTTTCCTCGCCCTCGCCGATCAGCGCCTCGGCGAAGGCCTGCTCCCAGCCCGGCGACAGCGTGACCAGCGGCAGCAGCCCGTCCTCGGCCGCCGCGGCGTTGGAGATCTGGCGGGCCAGCCGGGCGCGCACGTGCTCTGTGATATGCAGCACGCTGCGGGTATAGCCGCAGGCCTCCTGGATGCCCTCCAGGATCGTCGGCAGGTCGCGGATCGAGATGCGCTCGCCGAGCAGGTTCTGCAGCACGCGCTGTACGCCGCCGACCGAGATGGTGTTGGGGACCAGGTCCTCGACCAGCTTCTTCTGCTCGCCGTCGAGTTCGTCGAGCAGCTTCTGGGTTTCGGCGTAGGACAGCAGCTCGGCCATGTTGTCCTTGACCAGCTCGGTCAAGTGGGTGGTGATCACCGTCGTCGGGTCGACCACGGTATAGCCGCGGAACAGCGCCTCTTCGCGGGCGGATTCCTCGACCCACATGGCAGGCAGGCCGAAGGTCGGCTCGACCGTCTCTTCGCCGGGCAGCGAGATCGGCTCGCCACGCGGGTCCATCACCAGCAACGCGCCCGGCCGCAGCTCGCCGGCGCCGGCCTCGATCTCCTTGACGCGCACCACGTAGCTGTTGGGCGGAAGCTGCAGGTTGTCCTGGATGCGCACGGAGGGCAGCACGAAGCCGGCCTCCTGCGCGAGTTGGCGGCGCAGTGCCTTGATCTGGTCGGTCAGACGGCGCCCGCCCTCGGCGCTCAGCAGGCTCAGCAGCCCATAGCCGAGCTCCAGGCGGATCTGGTCGATCTGCAGGGTCTGGCCGATCGTCTCCTCGGCGACCGGTTCGGGTGCGGCCGCCTCGGCCTCCTCCTGCAGGCGCTGCAGCTCGACCGCGCCGTTGCGCTTGTGCAGCAACCAGGCGCCGCCGCCGGCGATCCCGGCGAGCAGCATGAAGGGCAGGAAGGGGATGCCGGGTAGCAGCGCCAGCGCCAGCATCAGGAAGCCGGCCAGGCCGAGCGCCTTGGGGTAGCCGCCGAGCTGGCCGAACAACGCCTCGTCGGCCGAGCCGGTCGCGGCCGCCTTGGAGACCAGCAGACCGGCGGCGGTGGAGACGATCAGTGCCGGAATCTGCGAGACCAGCCCGTCGCCGACGGTCAGCACGGTGTAGTTCTCGGCCGCCTCGCCGAAGCTCAGGCCCATCTGCGCAACGCCGATGACGATGCCGCCGACGACGTTGATGAAGGTGATCAGCAGGCCGGCGATGGCGTCGCCGCGCACGAACTTCGAGGCACCGTCCATGGCGCCGTAGAAGTTGCTCTCGTCCTCCAGCTCCTTGCGGCGCCGGCGCGCCTCGTTCTCGTCGATCAGCCCAGCCGAGAGGTCGGCGTCGATCGCCATCTGCTTGCCCGGCATGGCGTCCAGGCTGAAGCGGGCGGAGACCTCGGCGATGCGGCCCGAGCCCTTGGTGATGACCATGAAGTTCACGATGATCAGGATCGCGAAGACGATGATCCCGATCACGAAGTTGCCGCCCATCACGAAGTTGCCGAAGGCTTCGATGACCTGGCCGGCGGCGTCCGTGCCCTCGTGACCGTCGCTGAGGATCAGCCGGGTCGAGGCGAGGTTGAGCGACAGCCGCAGCATCGTCGCGATCAGCAGCACCGTGGGAAACGAGCTGAAGTCGAGCGCGCGGTTGATGAACAGCACGACCATCAGCACCAGGACCGAGAAGGTCATGGAGATGGCTAGCGACATGTCGAGCAGCCACGAGGGCATCGGCAGGATGAGCACCACGAGGATGCACACCACCCCGAGCGCCAGCGCGACGTCGCCGTGCTTGAGCGCCTCGGCCAGGCCGCGGGTGAGCTTGCCGCCGCGCGCGCCGTTCAGCAGGCCGCCGTTCCCCGACTGGCTGGTATCCGCCATCCGCCGAATGATCCTCTAGGGCTGCAGAAGGTTCAGGCGGAGCGTGCCTCGCCCTCGCCGGGCATCGGCACGGCGAAGCCTTCCTGGGAATAGAGCTTCAGCTTGTTGCGCAGGGTGCGGATCGAGATGCCCAGGATGTTGGCCGCATGGGTCCGGTTGCCCAGGCAATGCTCCAGCGTGTTGATGATCAGGTCGCGCTCGACCTCGGCGACGGTCTTGCCGACCAGCTTGACCGGCACGGCGTCCTCGCCCTCCTCGACTGCGGCACCGGCGGCGTTCGGCAGGGGCGCCGGTCCGCCGGTCACCGTCGATGCGGCATTGGCGGCCCGGCTGACGGCGTCCTCGCGCGCCAGCTTGCCACCGGTCAGCACGATGGACTCCGGCGCGATCTTGCCGTCACGGGCCAGCAGCACCGCCCGGTGCATGGTGTTCTCCAGCTCGCGAACGTTGCCGCGCCAATGGTGGCCGGCCAAGACCTCGCGTGCTTCCGGCGAGAACAGCGGTTTGGGTACGGCGTTCGCCTCGCTGTACTTGCGCACGAAATGGTCGGCCAGCACCTGGATGTCCTGCGGCCGCTCGCGCAGGGCCGGCATCTCCACGGCGACCACGTTGAGCCGGAAGTAGAGGTCCTCGCGGAAGGTGCCGGCCTTGACCTCCTCCTCCAGGTCGCGGTTGGAGGTGGCGAGCAGGCGAATGTCGACCTTGATCGGCTGGGTGCCGCCGACCCGGTCGATCTCGCGTTCCTGGATCGCGCGCAGCAGCTTGGCCTGCAGGCGCGGGTGCATCTCGCTGATCTCGTCGAGCAGCAGGGTGCCGCCGTCGGCCTCCTCGAACTTGCCGATCCGGCGCGCCACGGCCCCGGTGAAGGCGCCCTTCTCGTGGCCGAACAGCTCGGACTCCAGCAGGTTCTCGGGGATCGCCGCGCAGTTGACGGAGACGAAGGTCTTGCCGGCACGCTTGGACTTGGTGTGGATGTAGCGCGCCATCACCTCCTTGCCGGTGCCCGACTCGCCGGTGATCAGCACGCTCGCCTGGCTGCCCGCGACCTGCTCGGCCAGGCGCAGCACCTCCGCCATGCGCGGATCGGCGTAGATGAAGGCGGTGGTCTCCTCGGCCACCGCCGCCAAAACGGCGGCGATCAGCTCGGCGTCCGGCGGCAGCGGAACGTACTCCTTGGCGCCGGCGCGGATCGCGGCGGCCGCCTTCTGCGGGTCGGCGCGCACGCCGCAGGCGATCACCGGAATGGCGATGCGCTCCTGCTCCAGCGCCTTCACCATGGCCGCCACGTCGAGGCCGACGTCGATCATCAGCAGGTCGGCGCCCTTGCCGGCGCGCAGGCTGGCCATCGCCTGGTCGACGTCGTCGACGTGCGCCACCTTGGCGCCGCTGTCGAGCGCGATCTTTCCGGCGCTGGCGATGTAGCCGTCCAGGCTGCCCACGATCAGAAGACGCATCGTCCGAAAACTCCTGTTGCAGCCGCCCCTTCCGGCGGACCCTTGCTCGCTTGGCTTCAGTCGAAGAACTGCACGCGCTCGGCCGGCGGCAGCATGGTGTTGAAGGTCATTTCCAGGCGCCGCGGATTCTCCTGGCGCCCGATCGAGGCGGCGCCGACGGCGAAGATCTGCTTGACCATGACCTCGGCGCCCGAGTTGCGGTCGAGCTTGTTGGCCAGCGGCAGGAAGACCATGTTGGCCAGAATGGCGCCGTAGAAGGTGGTCAGCAGCGCCACTGCCATGCTGGGGCCGATGGTGCTGGGGTCTTCCAGATTGCCCAGCATCTGCACGAGGCCGACCAGCGTGCCGATCAGCCCCATCGCCGGCGCGACCTCGCCGGCGCGGCGCAGCACGCCCGCGGACTTCAGATGCCGCTGGCTGGTCGCCTCGACCTCCTGCCGCAGGATGCGCTCGACCTCGTCGCCCGGCGTGCCGTCCACGACCAGCGAGACGGCCTTGTGCAGGAAAGAGTCGTAGCGCAGGCCGTCGAGCCGATTCTGCAGGCCGAGCGGCCCCGTCGCGCGTGCCTCCTCGGCCAGGGTCAGCATCTGCAGGGCCGCCGCCTTCGGGTTCTGCACATGGTAGACCAGGGCGCGCAGCATGACCGACTGGGCCCGCAAAACCTCGCGGAAGGTGTAGCTGATCGTGGTCACCAGGAAGGTGCCGCCGACGACGATCAGCATGGCCGGGAGATCGACGAAGGATTCCGGCGAGCCGCCCACTGCCATCGCGGTGACGATCATGGCGAATCCGCCCAGCGCGCCGAGTAGCGTGGCGAGATCCAGGCTGGCGCGCGCCCCGCGGGCGGGCATGCGAACGGCCGAGCGTGCGCCGGCCTTGCTGGCGGACGGCCGACTGGTTCGAGCGGCGGCGGGGCGGGCAGGCGCCTGGGTCGCTTCGACGTTGGCCATGGCTCGCGGCGATCCTTCCTGTCTGAGCGGCGCGGCTCAGCTCCGGTCCATCTTGATGATTTCGGTCATGGTGACGCCCAGGCGGTCCTCGACGACCACCACCTCGCCGCGGGCGACCAGGCGGTTGTTGACGTAGATGTCGATCGCCTCGCCGACCTTGCGGTCCAGCTCCACCACCGCACCGCGGCCCAGCTTCAGAAGCTGGCTGACCTGCATGGTGGACTTGCCGAGCACCGCGGAGACCTGCACCGGGATGTCGTAGACGGCTTCCAGCTCCCGCGCGTTGGTCGGCGGCTTGGCGGTGTCGGTCGGCAGCGCGCCGTCGTCGTCGGCCGCGGGCATCTGCTGATCGTCCAGATCGCTCAGTTCCAGGGATTCGTCGTCGGCCATGGTCTAGCCCTCCAGGGGTTCGTCCGCCGGCGCCTGGGGGCCGGACGGCTCGGATGCGGCGGCAAGGCCGACCGCGGGATCGTCGGTCGGAGCCTGGGGCTCCTCGGCGCCCGAGAGGGCGTCTTGCAGGATCGCGTCGATCTCGGCCGCCAGCGCCGCGGCGCTGCGCTCGGCGCCGCCGTCGGCCCACTCGACGCGGAGGTCGCCACTCGCGAGGCTGGGCTCGCTGAGCAGAACGATGCGGCCCTCGAAGCCGGCTTTGGCGGACAGGGCCGTCAGGCGGCCGTCGAGTTCGTCGTAGAGCCCATCGGCGACGCGGACCACGACGCGCGGCTCTTCGCCGAGACGGGCGAGACAGTCGGTCAGCAGCGCCTCGATCTCGGTCAGGCCATGCTGCTCGACGAAGCGTGGGAACAGCTTGGCGAAGGCCGCACGGACCACCTGCAGGGCCAGGTCGCGCGCAGCGGTTCGGGCCTCCTCGTGCTGCGCCAACAGGGTCTCCAGGCGCCGTTCGATCCCACCCAGGGTTTCGGCGGCAAGATGGGCGCCGGCTTGCCGCGCCTCGGCGTGGCCGGTCTCGCGTCCCTCGGCGAAGCCGGCTGCGTGCCCGGCCTTCTCGCCCTCGGCAAAGCCGGCCGCGTGCGCCTCGGTCTGCACTGCCTCGAGCTCGGCCTCGTTGGGCGCGGCAGCGGGCTCCGTGACCGGCTCCGGGGCTGGGCGGGCGGGCGTCAGCTCGGACGCGGTCTGTGCCTGGCCGGCCGCATCGAAGCTGGTGTCGAAGAGGAACTTGCGCACCGCGGTCATCGTCCTGTCCGTTCGATCCTGCCGAGCCTGCCTAGTAGACGAGCTCGTCGTCGCCCTTGCTGTCAGCGATGACGATGTCGCCGCGCGCGGACAGGTCCTTGGCGAGCTGCACCATGTAGAGCTGCGCCTCGTCGACCTCGCGCAGGCGGATCGGTCCCATCGCCTGCATGTCCTCGCGCATGATCTTCGCGGCGCGCTCCGACATGTTGGAGAAGAAGAGGTCGCGCAGGCTGTCCGAAGAGCCCTTGAGCGCGCGCGCCAGCTTGTCCTTGTCGGCCTCGCGCAGCAGCGTCTGGATACCGCCGCCGTCGAGCTTGCCGAGGTCTTCGAAGGTGAACATCAGTGCGCGGATGCGCTCGGCGGAATCGCGGTTGCGCTCTTCGAGCGCGCCGAGGAAGCGGGACTCGGTATTGCGGTCGAGGCAGTTGAAGATTTCCGCCATAAGCTCGTGGCTGTCGCGGCGGTTGGTGCGTGCCAGGTTGCTCATGAACTCGTTGCGCAGGGTGCGCTCCACGTCTTCCAGCACCTCGCGCTGCACCGCTTCCATCCGCAGCATGCGCATCACCACCTCGAGCGCGAAGGGCTCGGGCAGCAGCGCCAGCACACGTGCGGCGTGCTCGGCCTTGATCTTGGAGAGCACCACGGCAACCGTCTGCGGGTACTCGTTCTTCAGGTAGTTCGCCAGGACGTTCTCGTTCACGTTGCCCAGCTTGTCCCACATGGTGCGGCCGGCCGGACCGCGGATCTCCTCCATGATCGTGTCGACTCGTTCCTTGTCGAGCACCTTCAGCAGCAGGCGCTCGGTGGAGTCGAAGTTGCCGATCAGCGAGCCGGTGGAGGAGATCTGGTCGGCGAACTCGACGAAGAGTCGCTCGACCACGGGAGCGGCGACCGTGCCGAGGTTGGCCATGATCCCCGAGAGCTCCTTGATCTCCTCGTCGTCGAGCATGCCGAACAGGCGGGCGGCGTTCTCCTCGCCGATCGCCATCATCAGCAGGCCCGCTTTCTCCGGGCCGCTCAGCGTGCGGTAGTCGTCACGCAGGCGCAGGCTGGTGCCGGGTGCGGGCATGGCGCCTCAAGCCTCCTGGTAGAGCCAGTTGCGCAGGATGGCCACGGCCTCCTCGGGGTGCTTCTCGACGATCTCGCCGATCTTGCGCACCGAGGAGGCGCGTACGCGCCCGTCCACGCGGTTGATGTCGATCATGTGGTCGAGGTCGCTGCCGTCGTCGCCTTGACCCGCCTGACTGACGCCGGTCTCCTGCGCTACCGTCACGCCCTGCCCGCCGGCCGGGCCGCTGAGCATCGAACGCGCCTGCCCGTCGGCGCCGGCCATCCCGCCCACCGACATAGCCCCACCGCCGGCGCCGGCCGGCACGGGCAGGTTGCCGCCGCCGGTCAGTTCGCCCGCCAGCAAACCGCCGGCGTCGCCGGCCACCGCCGGCGCCCGCTCGAGCAGCCGACCCACAAGCGGCTTGACCACCAGCAGCAGCACCAGGACCGCGACCACACCCAGGACGATCAGCTCGGCCATGCGCAGGAGGTCCTGCTGGTCGATGCCGAGGAAGCTGTCGGCCATCGGCCCGCCGGGCTCGAGCGGCACCATGTCGGCAAACGGTAGGTTGGCGATCTCCAGCGTGTCGCCGCGCTCGCCGTTGTAGCCAACGGCGGAGCGGGCGAGCGCGGCGAGCTGGTCGAGCTCGTCCTGGCTGCGCGGCTCGAAGGTGACAGTGCCGTCCTCGCCGGTCACCGGCTTGCCGTTGACCAGCACGGCGACGGACAGCCGGCGGATCTGGCCGGTCTCGCGCACGTGGGTCTTTACCACGCGGCTGATCTCGTAGTTGACCGTCTCCTCGGTCCGATTGCTCAGGCTCTGGGCCCCGCCGACGGCGCCCTCTTCCAGTCCGGCATCGGGGAGGTTGTTGCCGACCGTCACCGGCGCATCGCCCGGCTCGCTGTCCTGCGAGGACTCCTCGATGAGTTGGGTGGAGCGCACCACCTGGCTGTCGGGGTCGTAGATCTCGCTGTTCTCGGTCACGCGGTCGAAGTCCAGCTCCACCGAGACCTCGGCGCGCACGTTGCCGGGACCGACCGAGCGCTCGAGCAGCGACTCGATGGCGCCGGCTAGACGATTCTCCATGTTGAGCCGCATTTCCTCGGCGGTGGTGGCGAGCTGGTCGGCCGAGTCGCCGTCCGTGCGGCGCGCGAGCAGGTTGCCCTGGTCGTCGACGATCGAGACGGCGCCGGGCGGCATCTGTGGGACCGCCGATGAAACGAGCTGCTGGATCGCCCGGATCTGCTGGGCGCCGAGGCCGCGATTGCCACGCAGGCTGACGACGATCGAGGCCGAGGGTTCGCGCCGCTCGCGGCTGAACAGCTCGCGCTCGGGCAGGACGAGGTGGACCCGCGCGCTGTTGACCGCGGCGATCGAGGCGATGGAGCGGGCGAGCTCGCCTTCGAGCGCGCGCTTGTGCCTCAGGTTCTGCTCGAAGGAGGTGGTGCCGAAGCCGTCGGCTCCGTCGAACAGCTCGTAGCCGATCGAGCCGCCGCCGCCGAGCCCCTGCTCGGCCATGTTGAGGCGCAAGCGGGCGACCTGATCCTCCGGCACCAGAATGCGGCTGCCGTCGCGCGACAGCTCGTAGGGTACACCCATGCTTTCGAGGGCGGTGACGATGTCGGCGCTGTCCGCCTGCTCCAGGTCGCCGTACAGCAGGGCCATCTCGGATTGCGACAGCCGGCCCGTGAAGTAGACGAAGAAGGCGAGGATCGCCGCCGCCACCCCGGCCATCATTGCAAGGCGTGCGGGGCCGAGGTTACGCAAGGTCTGCAAGAAGGGGTTCACCGGCGTCACCGTCCTGGTCGCTCGTCATGGCAACCGGCCGGGCGCCTGCGACAGTGCGACGGAGGGCCCGCAGGCCTTCCACCCAGCCGGTGACGCTACGCTAGGTGGTCGAGGGTTTAAGCGTGGTTAATGACGGGAAAAACTTGCCTACTCTGGATCGGGACTCGGGGTAAATTTTGCCCACCCGACCTTGCACTCTTCAATATTGGTAAATCAAAAGTAAAACCCCCGACTTTGCCAAGGGACTTCGGCCGCGACCGACCGGACTTCCGGTCCGGCCACGGCCAGATGCCTTGCCGCCGTGAGGTGCCGTCGGCTACTCGGCCGCCTGGTAGCGGGAGCCTGAAACGGCCTCGGCGCGATAATCGGACAGCGGCATCTCCTGTCCGCTAAAGACGTCGGGCCGGCGGTAGTCCTGTAGCCGCGTGGTGCGCAGGCCGCGTACGCCGTGCCGCTCGATCAGCCGCTGCCAGGAGAGAAACTCCTCCACCGACAGCTTGTAGCGCTCGCAGGCTTCCTCGAGGCTGAGCAGTCCGGCGCGGACACCGGCGACCACTTCGGCCTTGCGGCGGATCACCCAGCGCTTGGTGTTCGGCGGCGGCAGATCGTCGAGCGTCATCGGCTCCCCGGTCGGGCCGATGGCGACAGCCGACCTACCTGGACGGGTGTCAGACATGCGCTATCGTTCCTCTCTTCGCAACGTCCTTTGCGATGACCACGAGGCTAGACCGTGCGCTTTAAAAAAGCGCTAAATCCAAAGGTTAAGTCAAATGCCGGGCAACCCGCGGTCGGCATGCCCGGTGCGACAGCGAAACGGTCCCGCACGCATTGGTCGAAACCGCAACCGGCCCGACCGGGGAGCGTGACGCGTCCGCGATCGGGCCGGCGGGGACCCCGGGCCCAGGCCCGGAAGACGGCGGGGGTTGAGACGCCGGCGGTCCGGGCCACCGGCGCGCTCAACCATCGGGTCTTAACGTCGGATGCGGATCAACTCCTCCAACATCTCGTCGGCGGTGGTGATGATCTTCGCGCTCGCCGAGTAGGCGCGCTGGGTGATGATCATGTCGGTGAACTCCTCGGCCAGGTCGACGGTCGAGGACTCCAGGGCGCTGGGCGCGACCTTGCCGGCGCCGCCGGTATTGGCGGTTCCGAGGATGTAGTCGCCGGAGCGGTCGGTCTGGATGTAGGCGTTGCCGTCGCGCGCCTCCAGGCCGTTGGGGTTGGCGAACATGGCGACGGGGAGTTGGTAGATCGAGCGGCGTTCGCCGTTGTCGAACTGGGCGGTGACGACGCCGCGCTCGTCGATCGACACGCCGGTGTACTGCCCGAAGCGCACGCCGTCCTGATCCAGGAAGGAGATGGTGTATTCGCCGGCGAACTGGGTGATGCCGTCGCTCTCGTTGGCGGTGCCGCCGTCGACCGTGATGGTCGAGTTGTTTGCCCCGGTGGTCCAGGCGCTCACCGTGAAGCTCGGTGCGATGTCCGCGGTCGGCGTGCCGTCGCCGTTGAAGGTGATCGTCCCGGTGCCGCCGGCCGTCGTGCCGCTGGCCGTGGTCGTGCCGCTCAGCACCGGGTTGCCGGTCGCGTAGGTCCACTGGTTGGCCGTCGCCGTCTTGGTGAAGGTCAGGGTGATGTCGTGGGCGTTGCCCAGCGAATCGTAGATCTGCACGGTGACGTCGTGCGTGTCGCCGGTACCGGCGATCGACGGCAGGTTGATGCCGAGTTCCATGTTGGCGGTCGGCGTGGCGGCGCCGGAGAGGTTGGCGACATTGATCGTGGTCAGGCTGCTGAGCACCGAGGTGTTGCCGACCGGCACACCGGCCGAGTCGAGCGCCCAGCCCTGCAGGTAATAGCCGGCCGCATTCACCAGGTTGCCGTCGGCGTCGGCCCGGAAGTTGCCGGCACGCGTATAGAGCACGCTGTTGCCGGCGGTCGGGTCGGCCGCCTCGTTGACGACGAAGAAGCCGTTGCCGGCGATCGCCAGGTCGGTGGCCGACGCAGAGGCTTGAAGCAGTCCCTGCCGATCGATCTGCGCCACGGGCATGGATCGCACGCCGCCCGGCGTAAACTTGGTCACACTCGCCGACTCGGTGACCAGGGTGGCGAAGGCGGCCTTGCTGTTCTTATAGCCGATCGTGTTCACGTTGGAGATGTTGTCAGAGATCATCCCCAAGGCGTTGGATTGGGCCGCCAGGCCGGAGACGCCGGAGTACATAGCGCCGTAGATGCTCATTTCTCAGGCTCCTTGCGAATGCCGTTGTTCGCTGTGGTCTTCGGGACTCGTGGCTCTATCGGTCAGTTGACGGTCGCATCCGTCTGCGCGCTGCGAATGGCGCGCACGTCGTCGAGGGCGATCTCGGCGCCGTTGGCTTCGAGCCAGGTCTTGCCGTCTTCGCTGCGCACGCCCTTGACGGTGGCGTAGGACAGCGGGGCGACCTCGACGGTGGCGTTGTCGCGGTCGACCGCGGTGACGTAGACGGAGTAGACGCCGTCCGGCAGTTGCTGGCCGGCGCTGTCGCGACCGTCCCAGCTCAGGGTGTGGCGCCCGGCCTCGGTCTGGCCCTCGAAGCTGCGCACCAGCGTGCCGTTCTCGTCGGCGATGCTGATGCGGGTGCGCGCGGCGTTGTCCGCCAGCTCGTACTCCATGGTGCCGCCGGCCCCGCCGACGACTTCGATGAAGCTGTCTTCCACTTCGACCTGCTTGCCGATGAAGCCGACGGCCTGGGCGGTCTTGTTGAAGCCGCTGAGCGCCAGCAGCTCCTCGAGCTTCTCGGTCTGGGCGATCGATTGCTCGACGTTGGTGAAATGCACCAGTTGCTCGGTGAACTGGTTGGAGTCCATCGGCGAGAGGGGGTCCTGGTACTGCAGCTGAGTGGTCAGCAGCGTCAGGAAGTTGTCGAAAGTCTCGCCCAGCTCGTCCCGTGCGGCCGCGGCGTCGCCGCCGCCGGTGCCGGGAACGCCGAGGGCGCCGCTGATCTCGGTCATCTGGCTCGGCTCCTAGATTCGGATATCGACGCTGCCGTCGCCGGCCGCGCCGCTGGCCGCCGCCGGCGGTGGGGTCCCGTCGGCGTTCGCAAGGGCCGGGGCCTCCGCCGCTGCACCGCCGCGGCTGCCCGCCTCGTCAGAGAGCCGGTCGCCGAAGCCGCCGTTGCCGTGTCCCTGGCCCTGTCCGCCGGACTGCATCTCGAAGCTCAGGCTGGTCTGACCGCCCTTGAAGCCGGCCTCGGCGAGGGCACGCTCCAGCCCGCGCGCATCGCGCTGGAGGAGCTCGAGGGTCTCGGGCCGCTCGACCGAAACGAGGGCGCGCACACCGCCGTCGGCCTGGAATTCGAGCTTGACGTCGACGCGTCCCAGCTCGGCCGGGTTGAGCTTGATCTGGATGCGGTCCTTGCCGGAGGCCGCCGCCTTCTGGATCTGCACCGCGACCTGATCGACCGCCGGTTGCTGCGTCCTTGCGCTGGCCTGTGCCGGCTTCGCTGCCACCGCGGTTTCGGTCTTGACTGCGGGCTGGGTGCTGCCAGGGATGCCGCTCAGGTTGTCGAGCGTGGCGAGGCTCTGCACGAAGCTTTGCGGCTTGCCGGCGCTGTTGGCGGCCTGCCCCAGGCGCGACGCGCCTTGGGCGTGCTCCGCCGCCTGGAGGGGCAGGTGGGCGGCCTGGGCAAGGCCCTGACCGCTGGCAATCTGCTGCGACGACGGCGTCTGTCCGGCGGTGGCGGTTCCTGCGGCGGATCCTGCGGCAGGTCCGGTGCCGGCAGCTTGCTGCTGGGCCGCCTTGCGCGCCAGCGCGTCCAGTCCGGCTATCGTGGTGGCGGCCTGCGTGTTGGTCTGCGCCGTGCCGCCTTCGCTGCGGCCACGCGCGGCCTCGCGGGCCATCTGGGCGAAGTCCGGACGTTGGGCGGACTGTTCCGCCTGCGCCGCCGTCGGCTGGGCGCCCCGGCTCTCGCCGGCGGCGGGTGCCGCGGTCTGATCCTGTGCCGCGAGTGCGACCGGCGAGGTGCCTGCCGTCAGCGATGCCCGCGGCCGCGACTCGAGGGCAGCCGACTCGACTGCGGCTTTGATCTCGGCCCGCAGCGGGCGTGCCTCCCGTTGCGTTTCCGGTCGCTCCGGCGGCCGCGGCGTAGCGGCCTGCAAGGTGCTGGGTTCGGACCGTGTGCGCTCCACTTCTCCTCGCGAGCCGGCGGTCCGGAAGAACTCGACGGGCGCGGCGGCCGCTGCCGGGCCTTCGCCGTCGACCTCCTCGGCCTGGCGCTGCTGCGGATCCCGCTCACGCTCCTTGTTCTCCGGCGACCGCTCCTCGAAGGCGGGCACCGGCGGTGCATCCCTGTCTTGCATCAGCAGCGAGAGGAAGTCGGCCGCTCCGTTGCCGACCCCGAGGGCCATCAGGCGCTGCGCCTGGGACGGGCCGGCATCGTACGGACGCGGAACGGCAGTTGGGGCGGCGAGAGGCTGCATGGCGGTTAGATTCCGAAGCGCGGGATCTGGAGAAGGAGGGGAGGGAAAAACGACGCTGCGGTTCAGAACGTGGCGGCGGTCTGGGTCGTGCCCGGCATCGCGACGGTGCCGACCAGGCGGTCGAGCTCCAGCCAGGAATCCCGCAGCGGCTGCAGCAAGGCGATCAGTTCGTCGGCGATCCTGGGGTCGTTGTCGAAGTTGATCCGATGCAGGCGCTGCAGCATGAAGCCGTAGAGACGGCCGAGATTTTCGGCCACCTCCCCGCCGCGCTCGCTGTCGAGGCAGAGGTAGAGGGTGCCGACCAACTCGTGAGCCATGGAAACGGCATTGCAGCGGCTCTCGATGTCGCCGCCGGCAATCGCCGCCTTGGCTTCCTGCAGGACGACGATAGTTTCGTCGAAGACGGCCGCGACCATGCGGTTCGGGGACATCTTCAGCAGATCCTCCGTGCGAATCCGCGTCGCCAGTTTGGCCATGGGAACTCTCCTTTCGTCGTATCGGCGCAGCGGCCCGCTTCCGGCGTCCGGCGCCCAGGCGGCGAGGTGTCAGCTCGCCGCCGAGCCAGGCGCAGGCGGGGGCTGCGCGGGGTTTACTGGAACAGCCGCATCAGGTTCTGCGGAAGCTGATTGGCCTGGGCGAGCATCGACACGCCGGCCTGCACCAGGATCTGCTTGGAGGTGAAGGTGCTCATCTCGGCGGCGACATCGAGGTCCAGGAGCGCCGAGCGCGAGGCCTCGGTGTTCTCCATCGTGGTCGAGATGTTGGCCGAGGCGAATTCCAGCCGGTTCTGCGCCGCACCCAACTGCGCGCGGGCTTCCGCCAGGTTGTCGATCGCCGTGTTGACCGCGGTGATCGCGGTCGTCGCGTTGGCGGAGGTGTCGACCGAAGAGGTGTCCAGTCCGCTCGCCAGGGCGGCAGCGGTCACAGAGGAGAGGTTGATCTGCACGTCGTCCGAGGTGTCGGTGCCGGTGCCGATCTTGAACTCCAGGCTCAGGGTGTCGGACGTGCCCCCGGCCACCGTGAACTGGGTGGTGACGCCTGCCGTGATGTCGGAGGTGTCGTCGAACAGCGAGTTGAGCTGGATGGTCAGGCCGGCGCCGTTGATGACGACGTCGCTGAAGTTGCCGACGCCCGGCGCGGACACGCCAGGATCGGAGGTGTAGCTGGTGCTGGTGCTCACGTTGGTGACGGTGAACTGGTCGGAGGTGGCGTCGTAGGCGATCTGCACCACGTTGCCGGTGCTGAAGGCGCCGGTGTCGTTGGTGAACATGATCTGCTCGAAGCCGTCCGCGACCTCGATCGCCGTGGCCGTGCCGGCCAGTGTGGCCGAGAAGGTCTCGCTGCCGTTCAGCAGCTTGTTGCCGTTGAACTCGGTGTCGGCGGCGATGCGGTCCACCTCGGCGCGCAGCGAGACGTATTCCTCGTTCAGCATGCCGCGCTCGGTGTCGGAGAGCTGACCCGAGCTGGCCTGCACGGCCAGGGTCTTCATGCGCACCAGGATGTCGTCGACGCGCGCCATGGCGCCGTCGGCGATCTGCAGCATCGAGATGGCCTGGCCGGCATTGACGGAAGCCTGGCGTAGCGCGCTGACTTCGGCGCGCAGGCGCGAGCCGATGGCCAAGGAGGCGGCGTCGTCCTTGGCCGACAGCACGCGCGTACCGGCCGACAGCTTCGCCAGGGAGTTCGTCGCCTCCATGTCCGACTGCTGCAAGTGGCGATGCGCCACGTTGGCAGCGAAGTTGGAAATGACGTTGAGGGGCATGGTTTGGGGTCTCCGTGTTCTCTCGCTCGCGTGGGCTCGAACTTTGCTCGCTCGCCGAAGGCCCGGGCCGCATGTGCGGCCGGCAGATCGCCTTCGATGGGGTCGAGCGTCGTCCCTCCTTGGCTCGTGCCCGCGGTGCCGCGGGCGGTTGCAGACAGTGCCGGCCTAGGAGCGCAGTGCACGCGAGCCTTGCCGGCACCCGCACACAGCAAAGGCTGTGCCAACTCGGATAGAGAACACTTAAGCGGCTGATTCAAAAAGAAAAAATATGCAAGCATCAGAATCGATTGAGGCGATCGATCCACCGTCCACGCGGGCCGTTCCCGCCGGCGGCGGCGATTTCTGCCGGGCTCGCCGCGCAGTTCCTGCCTAGCGACAGCCGGAAGCCGGCGGCTTGTGCCGGCCCTCAAAGCGAAACGCGCTCCCCGGAGCCGTCGCCGGGGAGCGCGTGGGCATGATTAGGACGGGACGGCGTGGTGCCCCGGCGGGCGCCGCAGGCGCTCAGGCCGAGAAGTTGAAACCTCCTGCGGCAGCCGGCGCAGGTGCGGCCGGTTGCAGCGGGCGCGGGGCCTCGCCCACGGCCCGGTGGGAGGTGTCCTGAGCCTTCGGCATCGGCGTACCGTCGCGTGCCAGCGCGCGCCAGGAATCGCGGATCGGTTCGAGCAGAGCGATCATTTCGCGCGGGATGTCGGCGTCGTTCAGCCGGTCAACCTCGGCCAGCTTGCGCAGGATGAAGGCGTAGAGGCTGCCCAGCCGCTCGGCGATCTCGCCGCCCTGCTCGCGGTCGAGCGTCATGTCCAGATGGTGGATGACGTCCATCGCCTTGGCGTTGGCATTGTGCCGTGCCTCGATCCGGCCGTCCTGGATGGCCCGCTCGGTCTCGCGCAGCAGTTGGATCGCCCGCTCGTACAGCATGGCGACCAGTTCGGCCGGAGAAGCGGTCATCAGGGCCTGGGTCTGGTAGTTGCGGGCGAGAGCGTAGCTCATGGCGCGTCCTGACCTCGTGTCGGATACTGGGAACGGGCGGCGGGCATCAGGTGTTGTTGCGTCCGGCCTCGGTGATCTCGCGGATCTGGTCGAGGATGGAGTTCATCCGTGCCAGATTCTCCTCCATGACGATGAAGCGCTCGAGCAGGCGCTCGCGCTGGAACTCCAGGCGCTCGAGCATTTGATCGACCCGGTCTTCGGCCAGGCGGTTCTGCGCGTTCAACGCGTCACGCTCGGCCTGTAGCGAGCCGCTTTCGGAATCGAGCAGGGCGTCCAGCTCGAAAAACATCTGGGCGCCGAGGCCGATGCTGAAGTCGAGGTCGATCCCGCTGGCGTCTCCGGTGCCGTTGTAGAGCAGGCGGAGGCCTTCAGCGCCGCTCTGGTCGGTCACCGTGATGGTGCGGCCGCTCACCGTGACCGTGCCGTCGTCAGTGCCGTCGCCGGCGCCATCGACGTTGGCCTGGCCGACCAGATAGCTCTCGGTGGTCAGCGAGAGGTTGGCCAACAGGTCGCCGGTGTCGGCCCCGACCGTCAGAGGGTCGGTCGTCGAGACGATGGAGAGCTGTTGGCCGCCGCCGTCGCCGGTGATCACCGAGGCGCTGACGCCGGCGATCCCGGCCGCGTTGATCGCGTCGGCCAGACTGTCGAGCGAGTCGGTCGTCACGTCGTATGCGACAGCCGTGCCGTTGATCTCGAAGCTGCCCGAGGTGGTGGCGCCCAGCGAATTGGCGCCGTCGTTCAGCAGGGCGGCCGAGTCCGTGACCTCCGCCGAGCGTTCGTTGGCCGAGCCGACATTGCCGACGTTCAGGGTGTAGCCGCTCGCCGAGTAGCTGGTGTTGCCGGTGAAGTTCAGCATCGTGACGCGCGGATCGGAGCTCGAGAAGTCGAAATTGAACAGCCGCTCGATCTCGTCGATGTTGTTGAGCAGCGCTTCGTCCAGCTTGGTCTGGTCGACCTGCAGCGTGTCGTTCAGCAGCGGGTCGTTGACCGCGTTGTTGTTGACGAAGTCGATGCCGATCTGCGCCAGCACGCTGAACTCGGCGGACACGCCTTCGGCACCGGAGCCGATTGCCGCGGCCAGCTTGCGCTCGATCTCGCCCAGGGTCGGGTTGCGGAACAGCGGCCCCGCCTCTTCCGTCGCCTCGCCGGTCTCCGGGTCGGCGAGCTGCTGCTGGTTGATGAAGCCCTTGAGCTCGTTGTAGGCGCCGACGAAGTCGCTGATCGCCGTCTTGATCGCGTTCAGGTCGCGCTCGACCTCGACGCGGATCGTGGTGCCGCGCTCGGCACCGAACAGCGTCAGGGTGGTGCCTGCGAAGAGATCCGAGATGGTGTTGCTGGAGCGCTCAATGAGCTGACGGTTGGTCAGGCCGAGATCCTCGATGGCGCTGCCGCTGTCGCCGGTCAGCGTGATCGGATTGCCGCCGTCGTCGGTAATCTGCAGGCGGGTCGCGCCGCCGGTCGTCACCACGCTCGCGCTGACGCCGGCGATGGCGTCGATCGTGGCGGCCAGGTCGCTCACCGTGTCGGTCCCGTCGTAGTTGACGGTACCGAGGAGCGTGTTGCTGGCGTCGCGGATCTCGAAGCTGTAGGGCCCGCCGGTGCCGACGCCGAAGGTCGACAAGGCCGCCCCCGCGGTCAGCCGCTGGGAATGCCACTTGTCCTGGTCGAGCAGCCCATCGGCGTAGAACTGGGCCGTGCGCGGGCTCTGCAGTTCGTTGCTGAGCGTCGTGCCGCCGTCAGCCGAGATGCCGAGCTCGGCGAGTACGCCGCCGGTCTCGTTGTCGAGGGCAATGGTCTCGCCGGTGTCCTCGGCGGTCAGCACCAGGACGTTCTCGCCGCTGTTGACCGAGACGATCGAGGCGCGTACGCCGCTGGCATTGTCGCCGGAGTTGGCGCCGTTGATGCGATCGCGCAGCGACAGCAGCGTGTCGGTGGCGTCGACCGTGATGGTCACGCCGTTGATGTCGAAGCTGCCGGCGACCGAGCCTGCGGCGCCGCCGCTGGCCGTGCCCAGGTCGTCGCTGGTGCTGCTTAAGGTCAGGCTGCCGATCCGGTGGGCGCGGGCAATCTGGTCGATCTCGATTTCGTGGGCGCCGGCCTCTGCGGCATTGGTGACGGCGACACCGATCAGATTGGCGGCGCTCGACGGCGTGCCGCCGTCCTCGCGCGAGGTCGAGGCGAAGGTCGACTTGGTCTCGAAGACGTTTCCAGCGTTGCCCAGACTGACCCGCCCGTAGAGCGTGTCGAGCGAGGTGCGCATGCTGGTCATCAGCGTGCGCAGGGAATCCAGCGCCGTGACCTTGGCCGTGCGCTCCTCGATCTGCGCTTCCAGGCGGTCCACCGGGATGCGCCGCGCCTGCATCATGGCATCGACCGCGGCGTTGAAGTCGATACCCGAGGACAGGCCGGAAAAGCGCACGCGGCCGTTGGCGTCGGTGATCAGGCTGTTGGCGTTGATGCTGGCGTCCGACATGGCGGTCTCAGGCCTCGATATCGATCAGTCGGTCCAGCAGCTCGTGCAGTTGAGCGGCGCTGCGCAGCAGCTCTTCGGGCGGCAGCTCCTGCTTGACCTCGCCGCTTTCCGGGTCGATCAGGGCGGCCACCACGCGGTTGGTCGCCTCGTCGATGTTGAGGGTGACCTTCAGCTTCGGCGGCGTCCGGCCGAGCGGCTCGCGCGCAACGTCTTCGCTACCGCGCACGGCCTGGTCCATCAGACGGTCGAGCGCTTCCACCCGATAGCCGCGGGCGGCTTCGGGTGCCGGTGCCGCCCCTCCGACGGCCGGCTTGCCGGCAGCGGGGGACAGGGGAACGAACGACGTGACGTCCATGGCAGTGTCTCGGCGCCGTGCGGCCGGATCCCTCCGGCGCGGATCTTCGCTCGGCGCCGCCTCGCATCCACTTGGCTGACAAAGCTCCTAAACGATCGACCTTGAGAAATTCCTAAGCAAAATCGGTGCCAAGAAAACGCTGGGGAGAGACCGCGGCCAAGCCGGCCTGGGAAGGGAAAGGCGCGGGGAGGGGCGGACCCCTCCCCGGCCGGAAGGCTGCGGATCAGCCCAGCAGACGCACCAGGTTCTGGGGCATCTGGTTGGCCTGAGCCAGCATCGACACGCCCGACTGAACCAGGATCTGCTTGGAGGTGAACTTCGTCATCTCCGCTGCGACGTCCAGGTCCATCAGCGCCGAGCGCGCGGCCTCGGTGTTCTCCATCGAGGTGGCGATGTTCGCCGAGGCGAACTCCAGACGGTTCTGGCTGGCACCCAGCTCGGCACGGTTCTGCGCCAGGGTGTCGATCGCGTTGTCGATGTAGCCGATGGCGTTCTCGGCGTTGGCGTTGGTGTCGATGGTCGAGGAGCCCAGGTTGCTGTCCAGGGCGTTCGCCGTCGCCGAATCCAGGGTGACGGTGATCTCGTCCTCGCTGGAGTCCGTGCCCGTGCCGACGCGGAAGTCGAGCGACAGGGTGTTGGACGTCCCGCCCGCGACCGTGAACTGCGTTGTGACGCCCGCCGTGATGTTGGAGGTGTCGTCGAACAGCGAGTTCAGGGTCAGGGTGATGCCGGCACCGTTGATCGTCACCTCGCTGAATTCGCCAGCGCTCGGCGCGGAGACGCCCGAGTCGGAGGTGTAGTCCACGCTGGTGCTCAGGTTGGAGATCGTGAACTGGTCGGCCGTGGCGTCGTAGGCGATCTGCACCACGTTGCCGGTGCTGAAGGCGCCGGTGTCGTTGGTGAAGCTGATCAGCTCGAAGCCGTCCGCGACCTCCACGGCCGTCGCCGTACCGGCGAGGGTGGCCGAGAAGGTCTCGCTGCCGGAGAGCAGCTTGGTGCCGTTGAACTCGGTGTCGTTGGCGATACGATCGACTTCCGACCGCAGCGCCGTGTACTCCTCGTTCAGCATGCCGCGCTCGGTGTCGGAGAGCTGACCCGAGCTGGCCTGCACGGCCAGGGTCTTCATGCGCACCAGGATGTCGTTGGTACGCGACATGGCGCCGTCGGCGATCTGCAGCATGGAGATCGCCTGGCCGGCGTTGACGCCGGCCTGCTTGAGGCTGTTGACCTCCGAGTTCAGGCGGGAGCCGATGGCCAACGCCGCAGCGTCGTCCTTGGCGGCCAGAACGCGGGAACCGGCCGACAGCTTCGCCACCGAGTTGGTCGCGTCCATGCTGGACTGCGACAGATGACGGTGGGCGACGTTGGCCGCGAAGTTCGAGATGACGTTGAGAGTGCTCATAGTCCGATGTCTCCTACTTGGATGATGTACCCCCGACTTCCTGTCAGGGTGGGACCGAGCGGTCCCGAAAGACGGACGACTGCGCGTCCGCTGAGCGACCAGCAATCGCCGTGCCAACTCGGCGAAACCTGCCGAAAGCGCGGCAGAACTTGCCTCGTCGAGGCTGCACAGTTTGCCCACCCGGCAGTTTCGACCCGGTTAACGCGGCAGGAATTTCCGACCCACGCAGAATCTGCCGGGCAGTTTCTGCCGGGCGTACCGATCCCTTAAGACTTCCGAAAGCATAAGCCGGCACGGTCGCGGCGATGGAGGCGCTCCAGCGCCCGCAGGCCAGCGAGGTCCCGATGAGCCTTCCCCGCCGCACGCTCGCCGCGGTTCCGGCGCAGCCGATGGTCTCCGGCAGCGAGATCGAACGGCTGCGGGCCGCCGTGCGCCAACGGCCGCGCGACGCCGGGCTGAAGACGGCCCTGGCCGATGCCCTGGCAGCGGCAGACCGCGACAAGGAGGCGGAGAAGGCCTACCGCGAGGCCTTGAAGATCGACGCGCGGCCGCTCGACACCAGGGCCAAGCTGGCCGGCGCCCTGGTTCGGCTCGGGCGGCGCGGCGAGGCCGAACGCCTGTTGCTCAAGCTGGCCGCCAGGCCTGCCGACGCCTTGCCCGAGGGCTTTGCAGACATCCTTGCCGAGCTGCTGGTCGCCGCCTGGCTGCCGGGCGGAGACAGCGCGGTCCTGCGCGGCCTCAAGGCCCTGCAACGCGGCACGGGCACGCCGCATCTGCTGATCAAGGCCGCCGAGCGCCTGAGCCGCCATGGCCTGCCCGGCGGTGCGGTCGAGGCCTGCAACCTGGCGCTCGACCGCTGGCCCGACAGCGCGCCAGCATTCGCGCGCCTCGCGGCCATCCTGCTCGCGGCCGGCGATCCGGCCAATGCCGCGCTCGCCGCGCAGAAGGCGGTGGAACTCGATCTCTCGCGCCTCGACGCGCGCCTCAGCCTGGCGCACGCCCGCATCGCCCTGTCCGACTATGCCGGGGCGGAGGCGGCGCTGCAGGAGGCGATGCTGCTGGACGTCAACGACGCGGAGGTGCTCGGCACCTACGCCAACCTGTTGTACGGCCTGGGCCGCAATGCCGAGGCCCTGGCGCTGGTCGAGCGTGCGGTCTCGCGGCATCCGGCGCTGGCCAAGCTGCATCGCCTGCGCGCCCTCGTCCTGGTCAAGCTGGGCCGCGAGGGAGAGGCGGTTGCCGCCGGCCGGCGCGGTCTCGAGCTGGCGCCGGACGATCCCGCCCAGGCCGTCGCTCTGGCCGAGGTGCTGCTGCAGATCGACCGCATCCCCGAGGCCGAGGCCGAGCTGGGCCGGGCGCTCGCCCTCGACCCGGCGCACGCGCCGGCCCTGACCATGCAGGCCCGGGTGCACATCGACCGGCACGAACTGGACGCCGCCGACGCGGTGCTGCGCCGGGCCAACGAGAGCGACCCGGCGTATCCGCACGCCTGGAACAATCTCGGCATCCTGAAGAACCGGCGCGGCGACTACGCCGCCGCGCTGGAGGCTTTCGAGCGGGCCGGACGCCTCGGTCCGCTGTCGCCGGCGACGCTCTACAACAAGGCCTATGCGCTGCTCGGCCTGGGCCACCTGGAAGCCGGCTGGGACCACTACGAGATGGGCGTGCACGCGCGGGTGCGCTGCGGCTGGCGCCAGACCCGGCGGCCGCTGTGGGAGGGGCAGGCGCTCGCCGGCAAGCGCCTTGGCGTGATCGCCGAACAGGGCGTCGGCGACCAGCTCTTCTATCTCTCGTGCCTGCCCGACCTGATCGCCGAGGCGGGGGCCGATGCCCGTATCGCCGTTGAGGTGCACCCCAAGATTCTGCCGCTGGTCGCGCGCTCGTTCCCGCAGGTCGAGGTGCGGCCGGCCGAGCGGGCCGACGAGAGCCAGGGAATCGAGGCCTTCGACGCCGACCTGGATTTCGCCTTGCAATTGGGCAGCCTGCCGGCGCGCTACCGGCGCAGCCTGGAGCGCTTCCCGCAGAGTGCCGGCTTCGTAGAGGCCGACCCGCAGCGGGTCGCGCATTGGCGCGCGCGGCTCGAGGCTTTGGGGCCGATGCCGAAGGTCGGCGTCTGCTGGCGTTCGATGCTGCTCTTGACGCGCCGCATGGCCGGCTATCTGGCGCTGGAGGAGCTGCAGCCTCTTCTGGACACGCCGGCGGTGCAGTTCGTCAGCCTGCAGTACGGTCTGGCGGAGGAGGAGCGGGCGGCGATGGGCGGGCCGCTGGCCGGCAAGCTGATCTCTCTCGATGCGGAGATCGACCTGACCGACGACTTGGACGAGGTGGCGGCGCTGATGACCGCCCTCGACGCCGTGGTCACGCCTAGCACCACGGTCGCCAATATGGCGGGCGCGCTCGGCTGCCGCGCCTACCGCTTCACCTCGCTGGAGGGGAGCTGGATCCGGCTCGGCACCGACCGCCTGCCCTGGTATCCGCGCATGGAGATGTTCATCGCACCGCCGGGCACCCCGCTGGCCGACACCTTACCGCCGATCCGCGCGGCGCTGGAGCGGGATCTGGGGTCGGGCTGAACGGTCAGGGGGCCTAGGCCTGCGGGCCGTTGATGGCGTGGCGGACCGGCAGGTCGGCGTTGCCGAGCACGACCTGCCGCGCCAGCCGACGGTTCAGGTCCAGCAGGATGGGGGCGCGCAGGTTGACGCTCAGCTTGGTGCCCTCCGGCTCCGCGCGGGCGGTGACGATCAGCACCGGGTCGGCCGTCTGCGGATCGAAACCGACGGATTGAGCGCCCGCCGCCAGGTCGGCGGCCGGGATCAGCGCTGGGTCGAGTTCCAGCGGCGTGACGATGAAGCTGACCTCGGCATCGTCCAGCGACTGCAGCAGCTTGAAGGCGCCGAGCTTGGGGTCCGGCAAGTTGGCCAGGCCGAAGTGGCGGTGGCCGGCGAAGCCAAGGGGACCGCACGGCATGAACAGCGTATTGGCCTCGTCGAACTCGAAGGTGCCGAAGCGCGTCTCCACGGCGGTGCGCGGCATGACGGGATCCTGGGCGAAGGCCGTGGCGGCCAGGGCGTGAGCGGAAGGCGACATGACTGAAGTCTCCATGGCGCGAGGTTGCGGCTCGGTTAACGCAGGAAGCTGGCCAGGCTGAGTTGCGCCAGCCGGGCGGTGACGGAATAGGAGGCCTCCAGCAGCACTTGGTCGGCGGTGATCCGGGTCATGGTTTCGGCCAGGTCGGCGGCCTCGGTCTGGCTGATCGTCTCCTCGGCGTAGATGCGCAGCTGCTCCTGCTTGTCGCGCACCGACTCCAGGGTCTTCAGGTTGGCGCCGATGCGCCCGCGCACGTCGGGAATGTCGCGCGCCGCCTCGTTCACAAGCGCGAGAGCCTGCTCGAGCGTCGGCCGATCGATGCTGCCCGGGGCGCCGGCGTTCTCGGCCAGCTTGAGGCCGCGGATCAGGCGCTCGAAGGAACGCTCGGCCGCGGTGACGCCATAGTCGAGCGTCAGAGACTCGTCGATGCGCGCGGTCGGGGCCGTGGTGTCGCCGGCGTAGTAGCCGGCGTTGTCCGGGGTCGGGTCGTTGGGGTCGTAGCCCGCGTCGGTCGGGTCGAAGGCGCCGAGGTCGACCGGCTCGGTCCCGGTCCGGCCGCCGGCGAAGAGATAGCGTTCCTCGAACTTCAGGTTCAGCAGCCCGGCGATCTGCTCCAGCATGTCGCCGGCCCGCACGTCGAGCTGCAGTTCCTCCGCGTCCTGGGCGTTGAGCGCGTTGATCAGCAGCGTCTTCGCCTCGCTTGCGATGTCGTGCAGCTGCGAGACGTTCGTCTCCATCGCCTGCAGCCGGCGCTCGACCGTGGAGATGTTCCGCTCGTAGGCCTCGATCCGGGCGACCGCCGATTCCATCGACAGCAGGCGCCGGGTGTCGACATTCAGGCCGGCATAGTCCTGTGATTTCATGCCGGTGGTCACCGCGATCTGCCCGCTCTGCAGACGCGACTGGGTATTCATCGCGTTGTAGACGCTGAGCTCGTGCGTGCCGAAGGTGGAGACGCGGTAGATCATCGGACGTCCTCGCGCTTAGCGCATGATGCCTTCGAGGGTTTCGAACATGCGGCGAGCGGTGTCGATCACCCGCGCGGAGGCGGTGTAGGCGTTCTGGTAGAGCACCAGCTTGGCCATCTCCTCGTCGATGTTGACGCCACTGACGGCGCTGCGCCGGTAGTCGAGCTCCTGCGACAGGGCTTCGCGGAAGGCCTTGTTGTCCTCGACGGCGCTGGCCTCCATGGCGGCGTTCGACAGGATGTCGGCGCCGTAACCGGCCAGGGTGGTGCGGGTCAGCGCCAGGTTGCCGGCCGCCGGGACGGAGATTTCGGCGTCGAACATCTCGGCCAGCTCGGTGGCGATGCGGTTGTCGCCGTTGCCGATGCCGGTTTCGCCGGCCGCCGCGGCGGTCGAGAGCTGACCGCGGGAGATCAGTTGCGGGCTGGTCACGATGTCGCTGCGCACCTGCAGCGTGGCGGCGATCCCGGTCTGGACCACACTGGAATCCGCATCGAAGACCGTGTCGCCGGTGGTGAAGAAGTCGTTCAGACCCAGGAAGTGGGACAGGCCGGTGTCGGCGAAGGCGGTCGGCGTGCCGTCGTCGAAGGTGATGTCCTGGTCGCCGACGGCGCCGAAGTCGGCCAGCGCGACGCCGTGGGCGGCATTGGCGGCATCGAACTGCACCGTGCCATCCGCGGTGAGGCTCAGCGTGCCGGCGCCGCCAAGGCCGGTGGTCACGTCGGTCGTCAGGGCGTTGATTGAGTAGGTGCCGGCGGTGAGGGTGTGCGCCGCCTGCACCACGCCGTCGGCGTCGACGATGGAAAAGCGCACGTCGGCCGTCAGCGTGATCTGGTCGGTCGCCGGGGCGGCGAAGGCGCGCTGGCCGGTCAGGGTGTTGGCCGCCGGCAGGCCGCTGCCGCGATTGTGGATCGCGTTCACCTGGTCGCGCAGCATCTGGGTCATGCGGTCCAGTTCGGCCTGCAGGTTCGGCAGGTCGGTGTCGCGAAGCTGGATGAGCCCGGCGATCTCGCCCTCGTCGAGCAGCGGCGTCAGGTCCAGCGAGCCGACGTCGATGCCGTCGATGCTGCCGCCGGCGTAGGTGACCAGCGGTCCCATGGTCGAGGCGGCGTCGTGGCTCAGGCTCTTGGCCGCGTTGTCCGCCAGGATCGTGCCGTCCGGCGTGTAGACCACGACCTCGCCGGTCCCGCGCTCGAAGTAGTTGATCTCCATGTACTGGCTGATGGTGTCGATGGCGTTGTCGCGCTGGTCTTCGAGCTCCACCGTCGGCTGGCCCAGGCCCTTGAGCTGCGAAATCTCGTTGTTCAGCCGGGCGACCGACTCGAGCTGGTCGTTGATCACCTCGACGGCACGCGCGATGTCCTGGTCCGCCTCCAGGCGCAGGTCCTGCACCTCGGCGCTCATGTCGCGAAGCTGCTGGGCGACCCGCTCGGCCTCGTTGATCAGGTTGATACGCTCGCTCTCGCTCTCCGGCGTGACCGAGAGGTTCGCCATGGCGGCGCCGAGGGCGTCGAGCCGGTTGGCGAGCGATGAGTTGTCGGCCGGCTTGCCGAACAGGTCCTGGATGCGCTGGAGATAGGTTCCCTTGACGTCGAGCGTGCCGAGCATGGCGGCGCCCTCGCGGATCTCGCGCACCAGGCGGTCGTCCACCGAGCGACGCAGGGCGCCCAGTTCGACGCCCGCGCCCTGGCCGATAATCGTGCGCGCGGTCGGCTCGACTTCCTTGCGGGTGTAGCCCTCGGTGTTGGCGTTGGCGACGTTGTTCGACGTCGTCGTAATCGCCGCCTGATTGATCTGCAGGCCGGAGAGCGCGGTGCGCAGGGAGACGGTCAGGGACATGGTCGGGTCCGCCGGTCCGGTTGGGGGTGTGCGGGGCTTACAGCCGCTGGTCGACGCTCAGCGACAGGGCGGCGCCGGCGGGCTGGGCGACCGCCTTGCCGCCACGCGCGCCGTAGGCGTTGGCCTGGCCGCGCTGACGCTCGGCCTCGGCGACGATGTGCTTGAGCAGGCGGTCGGTGGCGTCCTTGGCGGCGCGCAAGGCCCGCTCGTTGGCCTGCAACGCCGTCTGGAAGCGCTCCGTGGTCTCGCGCAGTTCCGCGCGCACGGCGGGTGCGATGCCAGTCATGGCGGCCTCGTCGGCCTGCAGGTCGCGCACGGCGGCCTCGTAGGCGGCGGCGAGGACGATCTTGTCGTGCTGCAAGCTCTGCATTTCCCGCGGCTTCATGCCCCGCAGCATCTCGATTTCCTGCTCCAACACGCCGATCAGCCGGCTGGTCACGCTCAGCAACGCCGTCACCGCGTCGGTGGTGGCCGCCGCGTCGCGCGGTGCCGGCAGCGTATGAATCGCCAGTTCAGCGCTCATCGCGTCGCCTCCTGCAGCTTGAGGATTTCCGCCTTCACCCGGTCGGCGATGCCGACCCCGCCGTTGGCCGCCATGGCCTTGCCGTACTCGTCCATCAGCACCGACTTGTAGGCCTTGGCGCTCTGGCCGCCGAACAGGCCGCCTTCGCCGACGCCGTCGAACATCGGCGCCAGCATCTGGGCCAGGAACATGGCCTCGAACTTCTGGCCGACCTGCTCGGCCTGGGCCTCCCTGCGCGCGCGCTCCGCCGCGCCGTCGGCTCCGACCGGCTGGGCGCCCTGGGCGGCGAGAAGCGTGTTGACGTCCATCATCACATCACCTCGATCTCGGCCTGCAGCGCGCCGGCCGCCTTGATGGCCTGCAGGATGGTGATCATGTCGCGCGGACCGACACCGAGCGCGTTCAGACCGTTGACCAGCTCCTGCAGGGTGACGCCGGCCGGCAGCACCGCGAGGCGACGCTCCTCGTCCTCGTCGATTTCGATGTTGGTGCGCGGCACCACCGCCGTCTGACCCGCTTCGGCCAAGGGGCCGGGCTGGCTGACCTGCGGCGTCTCGGTGACCCGGATCGTCAGGTTGCCTTGGGCGATGGCGACCTCGGAGATGCGCACGTTCTCGCCCATCACGATCACGCCGGAGCGCTCGTCGATGACCACGCGCGCCACCTGGTCGACGGCGACGGGAAGCTGTTCGATGTCGGTCAGCATCGCCACGGTGTCGCCGGCATAGGTCGGCGGCACCTGCACGTTCACCGTGCCGGGGTCGGAGGGGCGGGCGACCGGCAGGCCGGTGAAGTCGTTGATGGCGGTGGCGATGCGCCGGGCCGTGGTCAGGTCCGGATTGCGCAGCGAGACCTGGACCGTGTCGAGGCTGGCGAGATCGAATTCTACCTCGCGCTCGACGATGGCGCCGTTGGCGATCCGGCCGGTCGTCGGTACGCCGCGCACGATCTGCTCGGCGGCGCCCTGCGCCTGGAAGCCGCCGACCGCGACCGGGCCCTGCGCCACGGCGTAGACCTCGCCGTCGGCGCCGACCAGCGGCGTGACCAGAAGGGTGCCGCCCTGCAGGCTCTCGGAGTCGCCGAGCGCCGAGACCGAGATGTCGATGCGCGTGCCCTGGCGGGCGAACGGCGGCAGGTTGGCGGTCACCATCACCGCCGCCACGTTGTCGGTGTCGAGGTCCTGGTCGCGTGCGTTGACGCCCAGGCGCTGCAGCATGCCGATCAGGCTCTCGCGGGTGAAGACCGCGCTGCCCAGGTCGTCGCCGGTGCCGTCCAGGCCGACGACCAGGCCGTAGCCGACCAGCAGGTTGTCGCGGATGCCCTCGAACTCGGCGATGTCCTTGATCCGCGACTGCGCGCCGGCCGGGACTGCGAGCAGCAGCAGCGCTGCCGCGGCGCTCAGGCCGGCGGCGAGGCGACGGAATCGCGGGAATCGGGCGGCTGGTGAGGTCATCGGTTCTGCCAAGCTGTCCGTGTCGTCCCTGACCGTGCCGGCTCTTCGGGGTCTGGCCGGCTGCGGTCGCGCTCACTTATGCGAATGTCGTGCCAACTCGGCTCGGTTCCCTCGTCGCGCGGGATTCCGCCGGTTTTCAGGCTCTCTGCGGCGCGCATCCGCGCCGGTGGCGCGGGCAAGGTGGGCTGCCGCGCGTGCCGGGCGGCAAGATTTTCCGGTGCGGGACCGGGCGCTTAACGTGCGCTTAACCGCGATGGCGGCAGTCTTGCGACCGTCACGGGAGCGCCACGACCCAGCATGAAGATCGATCCGCTTTCCAGCCTTCGCACCCACACCCAGAAGCGCAGCGTTCGCAGCGGCGGCGGCGGCGGTTTCGCTGACGCCCTGAAGGGCGGCGCGGAGCGGGCCACGCACACTGCCGGCGCGCCTGGCCTCGGTGCGGTGGACACGCTGCTGGCCCTGCAGCAGGCGCCCGACGCCCTGACCGGCCGCGCCCGGGCGCGCAAGCGCGGCGAGCAACTGCTGGACGAGCTGGAGCAGATCCGCCTGGGGCTACTGATGGGGCGCATCCCGCTCGCGGGGCTGAAGCGCCTGTCCGCCCTGCTCGGACAGACGCGGCCGCCCGTCGAGGACGCCCGTCTGGAGCAGGTCCTCGCCGAGATCGAGGTTCGCGCAGCGGTAGAGTTGGCCAAGCTCGGCCACTGATCCGCGAGTCGGTGCCCGAAGCCGGCGGCCAGGCCTGGGCAGCATTTGGAAAATCTCAATTATTTCAGACCTGTGGGAGCCGCTTGCAGAGCAGCAGACGGCGCTTGTCGAGATCGGCTTTTTGCCTATACTCCGCGCCGGTTTGCGGCCCCCCGTATTGCCCGAGGCAGGTAGGCGCGATGAGCACGGTGACCCTCGAGCCCGAATACCGTCCCAGCGAGGACGAGGAGTTCATGAACCCCAAGATGCAGGAGTATTTCCGGCGCAAGCTGCTGCGCTGGAAGACCGAGCTCCTGCGCGAGTCGGGCGAGACCATCAACCACCTGCAGGAAGGCGGCTTGTCCGAGCCCGACATCGCCGACCGAGCCTCGCTGGAGACCGACCGCTCGCTCGAATTGCGCACTCGGGATCGCGAACGCAAGCTGATCTCCAAGATCGACGCCGCGCTGAAGCGCATCGAGAGCAACGAGTACGGCTACTGCGAGGAAACCGGCGAGCCGATCGCCATCAAGCGCCTGGAGGCCCGGCCCATCGCCACCCTCTCGGTCGAGGCGCAAGAGCGGCACGAGCGCATGGAGCGCACCCAGCGCGACGACTGAGCCGCGGGGCCGTCGCGCTCAGCCGTCGCGCTCAGGCCCGGATCGGCTCGAAGAAGGTAATCAGGTTGCCGTCCAGGTCCAGGACTGCGAACTCCCGCAGCCCGTAGGGCTTGTCGCCGAGCGGCCCGTTCGGGTGCAGCACGCCGGCTGCCCTGTAGCGTTCGTGCAAACGGTCGATGTCGGCGACCCGCACCCGGCAACTGGCTGTGCCGGCGAGGAAGCTCTCGGCGCCGCTCATGATCGGCGTGCCTCCGTCGCGGCCGCGCCAGCTCTCGTCCGTGGCGGCCCAGAGGTGGATCTGAATGCGGTCCATATTCAGAATCGCGTAGCCGGCCTCGAGGTGGCCGATCGCGAAGTCCATCTTCTCGGCGTAGAAGCGTGCGGCGGCCTCGGGGTCGCGCACCGGCATGACGGGGACCGCCCCGAGCATCTCGGACGCTCGCGTGTCGTGCACATGGCCGCTTGGGGTCATGGCCGCACGCTCTTTGCCAGCAGTACCGTCTGTAGGTCGCAGGAGGCGTCCTCCTTGACGAAGTGCGTCACCCTCAGACCCAGGTCCGTCAGCACCGCCTCATACTCGCTCGGTGCCAGGCTCGCGTGGTAAACCGCCTCGTCGCCCACGCGACCGACCGCTTCGCCCGCCCGCGGACCGACGGTCAGCATCAGGGCGCCGCCCGGCAGGAGATGTTGCGCCAGTCGCGGCAGGGTGCGCCGCTGCTCGGTCTGGGTCAGGTGAAAGAAACTGTTCCAGCCGACGATCCCGTCGAAACGCTCGCCCAGGTCGAGGTTGCGCATGTCCGCGTGTCGCCAGTCCCCGCCGGGCCAGCGGGTGCGTGCGATCTGCAGCATGGCGTCGGCGACGTCGACGCCGGTGACGCGAAAGCCGCGGCTGGCGAGGTAGGCCGCGATGGGCTCGCCTGCGCCGCAGCCGATATCGAGGATCCGTCCGCCGGCCGGCAGGCCGTCCGCGAAGCGGTCCAGCCACGTCCGCTCGTGCAGGCCCTTGGAACGCTCGCGGTCGAACCGCGCGGCGTTCCGCTCGTAGACCGCGCGGGTGGTGCCGGACAAGGCGGCGAGGTCTGCGTCCGGCGAGCCAGGTGGTGAGGTAGGAGACTCCAAGATGGGTGTCCGGGTTGTGAGAGTTCGGCGTTTAGGAGAAACCAGACGCATAGACTAACCGATTTTTGTTGCGGTTGCGGCGCAGACTCCTCGGCCGTCAAGGATCGAAAGAAAAAGGGCCGGCTGCTGGTGGCAGCCGGCCCGAGTGGACCAAGCGGGACGGAAGGATCGCTTGGGTCGGCGTACCCCTGGGTCACCAGGGGAAGAGGATGTCGTAGATCTGCTGGCCGTAGCGCGGCTGCTGAACGTCCGAAAGGTGGCCGCGGCCGCCGTAGCTGATCCGCGCCTCGGCGATCTGCTGGAAGGAGATCGTGTTGGTGGCGGTGATGTCTTCGGGCCGCACGATGCCGGTGACCTGGAGCTGGCGCAGCTCGTAGTTCACCCGGGTTTCCTGCCGGCCGGCGATCACCAGATTGCCGTTCGGCAGCACCTGGGTGATCATGGCCGCCACCTGGACGTTGATGCTCTCCTCCCGGTCGATCGTGCCGGCGCCGCGGCTGAGCGAGTCGGCCGAGGCATCGACCAGGTTCTCGTTGTCCACCTCGTCGGGCAGGATCTGGCCAAGCTGCTGATCGAAGCCGAGGAAGGCTCCCAGTCCGGCGGACTCGCCGCTCTCGCGGGTCCGCTGCGAAGAGTTGCTGAGCGCGGCGCGATCCTCGATGTCGATGACCACGGTCAGGATGTCGCCCACCTCGCCGGCGCGCTGGTCCTTGAAGAAGGCGCGGCTGCCCGGCCGCCAGAGGGAGTTGGCCTGGTGGTCCAGGGCGACCGGACGCGGCATCGGCACCGCCACGGGCTGGTTGCCGTGATAAACTGCCGGGTTCTCGATCTTGCTGAGGTCTGGCGCCGAGCCGACTTCCGACAGGCGGCTGAGCAGGTTGCAGCCGGAGAGCAGCAGGCTGGCTGCGGTCAGTCCCGCCAGCGCAAGCCCGATGCGGTGCGGTCGGCGGGGGGTGCCGGCGTGCGGCGCGGCGGTGGGTCGAGCGCGGGCTACGGTGAGCATGGTCGGGGTCCTTTCTTCCGTCCTGGGGCTGCGGTACCGGGCGGTCCGCGGCTCTCGCTGCTTCCTTTGGCGGGGTCTCAGTTGCCGATCGTGGCGCTCAGCGGCGTGACCATGACCAGCCCGGCCTCGGCGACCGTGCCGGTAACCACGGCATTCGACTTGACGTTGAGCACGCGTACCGTGTCGCCGCGCGCCCCCTCCTGCATGGCGCGTCCCTGGGCGGTGAGCTGCATCGAGGCGGTCTGGACGCGCAGCAGCACCATCTGGTTCTTCTCCACCAGGATCGGGGCGCCGATTTCGCTGACCCGCACCGGCTGACCCGGGCGCAGGCCGCGCCGCGGGCTGGAGCCGATCAGTGCGCTTGCGTCGGTCACCACGTTGCCGGCGATGCGGTCGGCCGGCATCGCCTGGGTGTCCAGGTCGCGTGCGGTGATCACCTCGCCCGCGGCGACCCGACGCGCCAGGACCGGCACCTGCACCATCTCCAGCATCCGACCGGTGAGGTTGACGTCGGTACTGCGTCCCTCGTCCAGATCGGCACGCAGGGTGACGGCGAAGCGGCCGCTGCGCGGGTCGTGGTCCAGGTGCGCCACCGCCAGCCGACCGGCCGCTTCTGTCGGCAGGTGCCGGGCGAAGCGGGGATTGTCGAGCTGGACGGAAAGGTGCGTCGGGTCGAGTCCGCGCCGGGCGAAGTCGTCCAGCAGCAGGCCTTCGGCCGCCGCTGCGTCGAGCAGGTAGGAGGTGCGGCTCAGCGTTACCGTCTCCAGCACCGAGCGCGGCCGCCAGGCGACCCCGTAGGCCTTGGCCACAGACCAGAGCCACTGCGCCTGCAGCTCGATCTGCTGACCGGGTTCGGGTGCGCGGGCGATCGGCACGTCGGCTTGCGGCACCTCGCCATGGAACAGGTCGCCGAGTCGGACGAGGTCGCCGTCGACCGTCACCTGCGGCTTGAGCGCGACGGCCGCCGCAGGCGCCGCCGTCGGGGCGACGTTGGCCGTCTGCAGGCCGACGGCCGCACGCTCGGCGGACAGGGCCGCGGCGGCGGAGAACAGGCTGGAGACGACGGCCGCGGCGGCGGCGCTGCCGCGGATCAGACGGCGGCAGCGGCCGTGGCGGCCTTCGCGCTTGCGGGCGGTGCGTGGGAGGGTGCGGAGCGGCATGATCAGGGTTCCTTCGGCTGGGCGGATCAGCGCATCTGGCTGACGCTGCGCATCATCTCGTCGGAGGCCTGGATGACCTTGGAGTTCATCTCGTAGGCGCGCTGCGCGGTGATCAGGTTGGTGATCTCCTGCACCACGTTGACGTTGGAGGTCTCCAGCGCGCCCTGCAGGATCGTGCCGTAGCCGGCGGTGCCAGGGGCGGCCACGTTGGCGGCGCCGGAGGCCGCCGTCTCCTTGAAGAGATTGTCGCCGATCGCCTCCAGGCCGGCCTCGTTGGCGAAATTTGCCAGCTCGAGCTGGCCGACCAGAGTCGGCGCCACCTGGCCCTCGATGTCGGCCCAGACCTCGCCGCTGGCGTTGACGGTGACGCCGGTGCTGTCGATCGGGATGGTGATGCCGGGCTGCACCAGGTAGCCGTCTGGCGTCACCAGGTCGCCGTCGGGCGAGAGCTGGAACGAGCCGGCGCGCGTATAGCCGGTCTCGCCGCTCGGCAGCTCGACCTGGAAGTAGCCCTTGCCGTTGATCGCCAGGTCGAAGGTGTTGTCGGTGATCGAGATGTTGCCTTGTTCGGTGATCCGGTAGACCGCCGCCGCCTTGACGCCGAGGCCGACCTGGACGCCGGAGGGCACGATGGTGCCGGCGTCGGAGGAGGCCGAGCCGACGCGGCGCAGATCCTGATATAGCAGGTCGTGGAACTCGGTCCGGCCGCGCTTGTAGCCGGTCGTGTTCATGTTGGCGATGTTGTTGGAGATGACCTCGACGTTCATCTGCTGGGCCAACATGCCCGTCGCGCCGATGCTCAAGGATCGCATGTCGTTCGTCTCCCTTCAGCGGGTCCGGCGGCCTCAGGCGGAGCGCCCGGCCAGGGTCTGGATCGCTCGGCGCTGGCGCTCGTGCTCGGCCTCGACCATGCGGCCTGCGGACTGGTAACTGTTCACTGTGTGGATCATCTTGGTCATCTCGATCACGCCGTTGACGTTGGATTTCTCGACGAAGCCCTGGACGATCTCGGCATTCTCGGCCGGCACCGCTTGCGCCTCCTCGGCCCGGTACAGGGCCTGGGCATCCTTTTTCAGGGCGTACTCGTTCTCGAACTCGACCAGGCGGATGCGGCCGACCTGCACCACCTCGCCGCCGTTCTGGTCGTGGTAGGAGACCGTGCCGTCCCGGGCGATCTCGATGCGTCCGGCGGTCGGCGGGATCACCATCGACTGGCCGCCCTCGTTCAGCAGCGGCTGGCCGCCGGTGGTGACGATCTCGCCGTCGGCATTCAGGATGAAGTTGCCGTTGCGGGTGTAGCGCTCGCCCTCGTCGGTTTCGACGACGAAGTAGCCCTTGCCGTTGATCGCCAGGTCGAGCGGATTGTCGGTCGCGACCTTGGCGCCCTCGGCCAGGTCTGGCACCGTGGCGATGTCCTGGACGTAGGAGATCTTGCGCAGCCCGGCGGGCGCCTTGTCCTTGGTGTCCGCCAGGTACTCGACGAACAGCATCGACTCGCCACGAAAGGCGGGGCTGTCCATGTTGGCGATGTTGTTGGCGATCACGTCCAACTGCCGGCGCAAGACGGCCTGACGTGACAGCGCGACGTAGCCGGGTGTTTCCATGACTCCTACTCTTCCGTCCTGAACCGCTTTGCCGGTCCCGGGCCGTCCTGACGGCGCAGCCCTGGGACTGCCCGGCGCAATGCAGGCGCCGTGCCAGTGCCGCAGAACCGCGGCCTCCTGCGGCCTTCGCGGTTCGCACGGACGTCGATGTCGTGAGCGGGGGCAGGAGCGGGGGATGCCGTGCGGCAGGAATTGCCGGTCGGCGGGGCGTTCCCTGCCGGCCGGTCAACCCCGCGTTAACCAGCGCTTCGCTAGGGTGGTCACCGGACGTAGCGGGCGGTGCGCGAGGGTGCCGCGCCGGGCTTCAGGACGAAGGGGTGGGCCGAAGAATGGCCGATCAGGCGATCGCCGACACAGACGAAGGCCTCGACATCGAGGCGGTACCCCGCAAGGGAGGCCTCAGCGGCAAGAAACTGGTTCTCTTCGTGGCCGTGCCGGTCCTGTTGCTGCTGATCGGCGGCGGCGCGGCCGCCTACTTCATGGGCCTGTTCGGCGGCGGCACGGAAGAGCCGGCCGTCGAGGAGAGCGCGGCGAAGGAGCCTTCCGGTCCGGCCGTCTTCTACGACCTGCCCGACATGCTCGTGAACCTCAACACCGGAACCCGACGCGCCAGTTTCCTGAAGATTTCGGTCGCGCTGGAAGTCACCTCGGAGAAAGACACGGCCGCGCTGCAACAGGTCCAGCCGCGCATCGTCGACAGCTTCCAGGTCTACCTGCGCGAGCTGCGCATCGAGGATCTCAGCGGTTCGGCCGGTCTGCAGCGCCTGCGCGAGGAGCTGCTGCTGCGGGTCAATGCCGCCGCGCATCCGGTCGAGATTCGCGACGTTCTGTTCAAGCAGATGCTGGTGCAGTGATCCGATGGCGGAAGAGGACGACCCCGGCGTGAGCGAAGACGAGGTCGATCAGGACGCCCTCATGGCCGAATGGGAGGCCATGGCCGGCGAGGAGGAGGCAGGCGACGACCCGATGGCTGCGGCCATGGGCGGCGGCGGTGGCGGCTCGTCACGGGTACTCGACCAGAGCGAGATCGACTCCCTGCTGGGAGTCGACGACTCCGGCGCAGGCGACGAGGACGGCGCCGGCATCAAGGCCATCCTCAACTCGGCCCTGGTCTCCTACGAGCGCCTGCCGATGCTCGAGGTGGTGTTCGACCGCCTCGTGCGGATGATGTCGACCTCGCTGCGCAACTTCACCTCCGACAACGTGGAGGTCAGCCTCGACAACATCACCTCGGCGCGTTTCGGCGACTACCTCAACTCCATCCCGCTGCCGGCCATGCTGGCCGTCTTCAAGGCGGAGGAGTGGGACAACTTCGGCCTGATGGTGGTCGACAGCTCGCTGATCTATTCGATCGTCGACGTGCTGCTGGGCGGCCGACGCGGCACCGCCGCCATGCGCATCGAGGGGCGGCCCTACACGACGATCGAGCGCAACCTCGTCGAGCGGATGATGCACGTCATACTCTCGGATCTCTCGGCCGCCTTCGATCCCCTCTCGCCGGTCACCTTCCGCTTCGAGCGCCTGGAGACCAACCCGCGTTTCGCCGCCATCGCGCGCCACGGCAACGCCGCTATCGTCACCAAGCTGCGCATCGACATGGAGGATCGCGGCGGGCGCGTCGAGCTGGTGCTGCCCCATGCCACCATCGAGCCGGTGCGCGAGCTGCTGCTGCAGATGTTCATGGGCGAGAAGTTCGGCCGCGACTCGATTTGGGAAAGCCACCTGACGGCGGAGCTGTGGCAGACCGAGGTCAGCATCGAAGCGGTGCTGGACACGGTCGAACTGAAGCTCGGCGACGTGCTGAACTGGCAGGTCGGCAGCCGCCTCGAGCTGAACTGCCTGCCCAGCTCCAAGGTCCACCTGCATTGCGGCGAGGTGTCGATGTTCACCGGTCACATGGGCCGCCGCAGCGGCCAGATCGCGGTGCGTATCGCCGACAAGCTGGTGCGCGAGCAGGAAGGGGAGGACGAGGCGTGAGCTTCTCGCTGATCTTCGACGGCATGCTGGCCGCGCTGCTGATGGCAACCATCGCTTACGCGGTCGTCCTCAACCGCAAGCTCACCGAACTGCGGCAGTCGCGCGGCGAGATGGAACGTCTGATCGGAGAGTTCGCCGAGGCGACACAGCAAGCCGAGCAGGGCGTCGGCGCCCTGCGCGCACGCGCCGAGGATGCGCAGAGCGTGCTCGACCGGCGGGTCGCGGCGGCCGAGGGTCGCCTGGAGGAGGCGCGCAAGCTGGCGGACGACCTGGCCTTCATGATCGACAAGGGCGGCAAGTTGGCCGATCGGCTGGAGAAGGGCGTGACCGGGGCGATCAAGGCCGCCGACGCTCCTCCCGCCGCACCGGCGACGCGGCCACGCACCGCCGGCGCGCGTCCGGCCGCCGTGGAGGACGGACCGGAGTCCGAGCTGTTGCGTACGCTCGATCGCGTGCGCTGATCCTTGCCGCGCCAAACCCGAGACGACCGAGATCCGACCGATGCGCTTGCGTCTGCTTCCCCTCGTCATCGCTGTCGCCGTACTCACCTTGGCCCTGCGGCTGGAGGGCTTGCGCGAAGGCCTGACCGCCTGGGCCCAGGAGAGCCCGCCGCCCGCCGCACCGACCGATCCGCTGCCGGGACCGCCGGAGGCCATGGCCGAACCGGCGGCAGCCGCGCAGGCTGAGCCCGCCGCGCAGGCGCAGGCCAGCGGGACGGCCGAGGAAGCGGCGGACCCCCAGGATCTGCTCGCCAACCTGCCGAGCGATCCCTTCGCGCTGACCGACAGCGAGATCGAGCTGCTCCAGGCGCTGTCGCAGCGCCGTGCCGAGCTGGAGCGGCGCGAAGCGGAGCTGGAAACGCGCGAGGCGCTGCTGAGCGCGGCCGAGACGCGGATCGAACAGAAGATCGCGGAGCTGGAGCAGCTTCAGTCGGTGATCGAGGGGCTGTTGGTCCAGCACGACGAACAGGAGCAGGCGCAACTCGACTCGCTGGTGAAGATCTACGAGTCGATGAAGCCGAAGGACGCCGCACGCATCTTCGAGGAGCTCGAGATGCCGGTGCTGCTCGATGTGATCGAGAACATGAAGGAACGCAAGACCGCCCCGATTCTTGCTGAGATGAACCCGGAGACGGCCAAGGCGGTGACGCTCGAACTGGCCCAGCGCCGTGACCTGCCGCTGCCACGCGAATAGCCGGAGAAATCGCGCAGCGAGACGGCAGCCGGCGCTTTAGAGGGCGGAAAGAAAAACGCTTTTTACTCGCCGTTAAGACCAAAAGGCTAGCGTTGCCCTAGTATTAACGATCCCGCCGCCGGACAGCGACCGCGGCGTCGGGACCGCTTCGGGAGAGTGGTATGAGCGGCGTCGATATGAACATGCCGATCCTCATCGTCGACGACTACAAGACGATGCTTCGGATCATCCGCAACCTGCTCAAGCAGCTCGGCTTCGACAACGTCGACGAGGCGACCGACGGGGCCGCGGCGCTGCAGAAGCTCCGCGACAAGAACTACGGTCTGGTCATCTCCGACTGGAACATGGAGCCGATGAGCGGCCTGCAGCTTCTCAAGGAGGTTCGTGCCGACGGCAAGCTGGCCAGCCTGCCCTTCGTCATGATCACCGCCGAGAGCAAGACGGAGAACGTCGTCGCCGCCAAGCAGGCCGGTGTGACCAACTACATCGTCAAGCCGTTCAACGCCGCGACGCTGAAGCAGAAGCTCAGCGCCGTGCTCGGCAACTTCTGATCCGCGCGCCTCGGGACGCTCCGGGCATGACCGCGCTGGCGCAACAGAACGACCTCCGCATGCGCTTGGCCGACTTCGGCCGTCGCCATCCGGAGATCGATCCGAGAGACCTGGTCGAGATTGTGGACGCCATCATGTCGACCGCCGACGGCGACCTCTCCTCGGTCAACCTGAAACTCTACGCCGAGATCGAGCAGCTCGCGATCTACATCCAGCGCGCGCGCGAGGAGATCGCCTCGCTGCGGCCCGACGAGATCACCGACGAGCACCTGCCGGTCGCCGGCCAGGAACTGGAAGCCGTGGTCGGCGCCACGGAGCAGGCCACCAATACCATCATGGAGCAGGTCGAGGCGATCGAAGGGCTGACCGGCGACATGCCCCCCGAGTTGGCCGAGAAGGTGGTCGACGCCGTCACCCAGGTCTACGAGGCGTGCGGGTTTCAGGACATCACCGGCCAGCGCATCAAGAAAGTGGTCGGCACGCTGACCCAGATCGAGGGCAAGGTGCATGCCCTGCTCGAGGCCTTCGGCGAGGACCTCAAACGCCAAGGCGAGAAGGCGCCCGTCAAACCGGTCGAGGCGCCGGCCGAGGAAGGCGCGGAAAAGCACCTGATGAACGGCCCGCAGTCCGCCGAGGAGGCGATCAGCCAGGAGGACATCGACGCCCTGCTCGCCAGCTTCGATTGACGGCGGGCAGGCGGCGACCCGGCGGGGCCCTGGCTGCCGCACTCGGGCGCCTCTAACCGGGGTGTCTTTGCGGGACGTTGCGTTAGGCTCCGTTAACCATTCCGCACCTAGACTGGCATCGCGAGTGCGATGCGGGGCCATCCGGCCCCCACCGCCGGGGTTTCTCCAGCGGCTGGAAGGAGTGGGCATGCCTGCGCTGCGGCGCCCCAACAGCGGTCAGGCCGGCGACGCCAACGTCGTCGCGCTGCTCAGCCTGAAGCTGCTGCTTCTCGCCTTCTTCATCATGCTGACGGCCATCGCCAGGTTCGAGCAGGAGAAGGTGGAACTCGTTGTCAGCTCGGTGAACGACGCCTTCGACGGCCGCATCCGCAGCGACGTTCCGCATATCGAGCTCGGCTCCGGGCTAGGCCCGATTTCCGGCGCCGCCGAGTTGACCGAGCGGATCCGCAACCTCTTCTCTTCCACCCTGCCGATGGCGCGCGTCGAGCGAAGCGAGCTGTTCGGTGAGCTACGCGTCGAGATCCCGACCGAGGCGCTGTTCTTCGCCGAGGAGGCGCGGCTGCGCGCAGGGCCGACCGTCCTGCTCAGCCGTCTGGCACGGCTGCTCGGACCGGAGCGGCCGGCCGCGACCGACTACGATCTGGAGATGCTGGTCGGGGTCGACCGCGACGCGCTTAGCGGCCTGTCCTCGACCCCAGCGACCCTGGCGCCGCGGCGTGCCGGAACCCTTGCGCGCGACTTCGCGCGGCGCGGCATGCCGGCGGACAAGCTCTCCGTCGGCCTCTTGCCGGGCTCCGAAGGCAAGGTCCGCTTGGTGATGAGGGTCCGCGACCTGCCGTCGGCCGGAGCGGTGCGATGAGACGCGGCGGCGAGATCCCGCCACTCCCCGAGGCTGCCGAGGCGCTGGCGCGGGGCAAGGGCAGCCGTCCGGCCTGGTTGGTCACCTTTACCGACCTCGTCGCCCTGATGCTCACCTTCTTCGTCATGCTGTTCGCCATGATGTCGATCGAGGCCGCCGCTTGGCGCAGCGTGTCGGACAGCCTGGCCGAACAGCTTCGGCGGATCGACGTGCCGGCGGTCGTGCGGCCGGACGAGTTGCTCGACATGCCGGACGTCCGGGTCGCGCCGGGCGCCAATCTGGACTATCTGAGCGCCCTCTTGGAGCGGCGTCTGGCCGAGATGCCGGACCTGGCCGGCGGACGGGTCGAGCGTCGCGCCGACCATCTGGTCGTCTCCCTGCCGGGCGACCTGCTGTTCGCGGCCGGCACAGCGACGCCGCGGGCCGGGGCGCGCTCGGCCCTCTTCGAGATGGGCGGCCTGCTGCGGCACATCGAGAACGTGATCGAGGTCGCAGGCCATGCCGATCCGCGCGCCGTCCGCAACGGGCCTTGGCCGTCCAACTGGGAGCTCTCGCTGTCCCGCGCGGCTGCCGTGGCCGCCTTGCTGCGCAGCGCCGGCGTGCGCGGCGAGGTGGTGGTTCTCGGCTATGGCCACAGCCGCTACGACACCCTGCCGGTATCCCTCGAGCGCGAGGAGCGCCTGGCCCTGGCCCGCCGGGTCGAAATCCTGATCCACGAACGTGCCGGAGACTACCGATGAACCCCCGCTGCCTGTTGGCCGTGGTCTTGCTGTCGCTGGTCCTGGCCGCACCGAGTCTTGCTGCCGAGCAGGTGAAGGTGCGCGGCGGCGTACATGCGGATTTCGGGCGCCTGGTGTTCGACTGGGGGGCTCCCGTAGGGTATGCCGCCGAGATCGCCGACGGGCGCCTGACAGTGCGCTTCGATCGCCCGGCCGCCTTCGATACGGCCTCGGCCGAGCGGCACCTGTTCCGCTACCTGGAAGAGGTTTCGGTCGCTCCCGACGGACGCAGCCTCTCGTTCGAGCTCGAGGGCAGCTACGGCCTCACCGGCTTCACGCTCGGTCCGAAGGTGGTGCTCGACCTGGCGAACGGCGGCGCCGGCGGCCAGGTCTCCGGCGGCCCCACGCCGCCGGCCAGCACGGCCCAGGCCGCATCGGAGCCGGCCCAGGCCGAGCGCACAGCCGAAAGCGCGCCAAGCCAGCCGGCGTCGACGGCTTCGCCGCCCGAGGTTCGCGTGCGCGTCGGCCAGCACACCGACTTCGAGCGGCTGGTCTTCGATTGGCCGAGTGTCGTGGGCTACAGGTCCACGCAGTCCGGCGAGTCTGCGGAGCTGGTCTTCGAGGAGAGCGCCCGACTGGACGTCAGCCGCCTGCAGGCCAGGCCGCCCAGCCTGCTGCGCCGCTTCGCCGATCGGCGCGTCGAGGGCGAGACACGCGTCGCCCTCCAGGTGGCTCCGGGCACCCGCTTGCGCGTCTTCGCAGACGGCCCGCGCGTGGTTGTCGACCTGATGCGGCCGAACGAGCAAGGACCGGCACCCGAGGCAGACGCGCCGCCAGCGCCGGCGTTGGCCGCCACCGACGAATCGGTTTCGACGTCCGCGCCCGCAGCGCCGCAAGATGCTCCGACCCCTCTGCTGCCCACGTCAACCGAGCCAACGCCGGCGGCGGAGCCGGCAGCCGCAGCCGCGGCGACCGCGCAGAGTGAACGGCCGGACGCGACCCCGCAGCCGCAAGCTCCGCCGAGCGCCGCCAGCGCTCCGTTGCCAGAGCCGGCCGCGCCGCCGGTACCCGCAGCCGAAGTCGCTGCGACGCCGGTGCCCGAGTCGCCTGGCTTCGTCAGCCGCGAGGCGGTCGAGGCGCCGGAGGCACGGCCGATGCCCGGCACGGCGGCGCCGGCGACGCCGCCTGTCCTGCTGCGCTTCGCCTGGCCCGACGATACCGGCGCCGTCGCGCTGAAGCGCGGTGCCGGCGTGTTGCTGGGCTTCGCCGACAGGGCTCCGGTCGATCTGGCCGCTGCCCTGGCCGAACTGGCGCCCGAGTTGGGACCGGTCGCTGCCGTGGAGACGGACGGGGGGACGCTCCTGCACTTCGAGGACTCCCCCTTCTACATGCCTCAGCTTTGGTCCGACGGGGCCGGCTGGCTGGTCGAGTTCCGGCGGGCCGGCGGCGATCGGCCGGGTGGTGCGCCCATCCAGGTGCGCCGCGACGGTGCGCAGGCGCAGGTTCACCTCGCCGTCGACCGGCCGCGCGTGCGCATGCAGGCCAGCGATCCGGCGAGCGGGGATCCGCTGGTTCTCGTCCCGCTCGCCGCCGAGGGACAGGCGACGCCGGAAGGCCGGGAGTTCGCTGCGTTCGAGCTACTGCCGACGATGCAGGGGTTGGCGATCCGGCCGCGCATCGAAGACCTGGAGGTCGCGCTGGCCGACGACGGCGTGCGGATCGCGGCGCCCGGTCCGAGCGTCACTCCCGGCCGGCAGCCCGGTCCTGCCGAAGTCGCGGACTTGCCGGGGGCCATGCCGCCGCGTCTGTTCGATCTGGCCGCCTGGCGCCTGGGCGGGGCCGATACCTTCAACGACCGCCGCCAGAAGCTGCAGCGCGCCGTGATCGACGCCCGCGGACCCTCGCTCGGCCTCGCCCGCTTGGCGCTGGCCCGCTTCTACTTCGCGCATGGGTTGGGTAGCGAGGCGCTTGGCGTGCTCAGTCTGATCCGCCGCGAGAACGCCGAACTTCGCGCCGACCCTCAGCTTCTGCTGTTGGAGGCGGCCAGTCGCCTGCTGGTCGGCGATCATCAGCGGGCGCAGGAACTGCTCGGCGAACCGGCGCTGCTGAACGAGCCCGAGGCCGACCTCTGGCGTGCGGCGCTGGCGGGCGAAGCTCAGGACTGGCCGGCGGCGGCCGAACTGTTCCGCGAAGCCGAGTCTCTGCTCGAGGATTACCCGCGACCGGTGCGGCTGCGCCTGCGGCTGGCCGCGGCCGAGGCGACCCTCGAGGCGGGCGACCCCGGCGCTGCGGCGACCCAGCTCGAGCGCGCGGGAGCCGATCTCGTCACGGATCTGGAGCGCGCCCGTCACGACTTCCTCTTCGCTATGTTGCTCGACGCCGAGGGCGAGCGGGACGAGGCGCGCGAGACGTTCAAGCGTCTGGCCGCCGGCGGTCTCGGTGCGCCCTCGGTGCAGGCGCGTCTGGCCCTGATCGACGCGGCCCTGGCCGCAGGAGAAATGCCGGCCGACGAGGCGATCGAGCAGCTCGAGCAGTTGCGCTTCGCCTGGCGCGGCGATGCCTTCGAGTTTGCCCTCCTGCAGCGGCTGGGAGAGCTGTATCAGCGCGAAGGGCGCTGGCGCGAGGCGCTGCGGGCGCTGCGCCAGGCGGCCACCTACTTCCCCGGCACCAGCCGGGCCGAGGCGGCGGCAAAGGAGCTGAGCGCGCTCTTCGCACGGCTCTTCTTGGGCCCGGACCGGCCGGAGATTCCGCCACTGACCTCGCTCAGCCTCTACGAGGAGTTCCGCGAACTGACTCCCCCAGGGGCGCCGGGCAATCGCCTGATCGAACAGCTCGCCGACCGTCTCGTCGCCGTCGACCTGCTGGACCGTGCGGCCGGACTGCTGGAGGGGCAGGTGCAGTTCCGGCTGAGCGGCGAGGAGAAGACGCGCGTCGGCGCGCGTCTCGCCCTGATCCGCTTGCTCGACCGCAAACCGCGCGAGGCTCTAAAGGCACTGGAGATCAGTGCCACGTCGGCGGTGCCGGAGGAGCTGCAGCGCCAACGCCGCCATCTTCGCGCACGCGCCTTGTCAGACCTCGGACGGAGCGCGGAGGCCCTCGCCCTGCTGGAGGGCGACTCGAGCCTGGACGCCCTGCGGCTGCGTGCGGAAGTGCTCTGGGCAGAGCGGGACTGGGCCTCCGCCGCCGTCGCCCTCGCCGCCACCCTGCCGCCGGCCGGCGAAGCCACGGAAACGCTGCCGGTCGAGACGAGCGGCCAAGTGCTCAATCTCGCCGTCGCCTACACGCTGGCCGGGGAGCGTCAGGAGCTGCAGAGCCTGCGTCAGGCCTGGGCGCCGGCGATGGCCGAGGGGCCGCACGCCGAGGCCTTCGCGCTGCTGGCCGAGGATCTCGATCCGCAAAGCGTCGCCACCATCGCCCAGCAGCTCGCTCAGGTCGACCGCGTCCAGGCCTTCATGTCGAGCTACCGGGCGCGGCTGCGCGAGACCCAGCTCAGCGACCTGAACTGAGGCTTGGCGGCGCCGGGGGCAGCGCGACCGTGGCGACAGGCGCCTGGCGGGTGCGGTCTGGGCGGGCTCAGTACTGCGTCAGGATGTAATAGAGGATACCGAGGCCGGCACCCAGGATCAGCAGCAGGCGGAAGGTCAACCCGAGGGCGAACTTGACCTGCCTCCAGGTCTGACGCCGCTGCGCCTGCTTGGCTTGGCGGATCGCCTGCTCGCGGGTCAGCCGCTGACGGTGGCGCTCACCCAGGCGCTTGAAGGCCTGCTCGCCCTTGCGTTCCTTGTGCTCCGGGGTCTCCTCGCGGACCGGAGCCGAGCGATACACCGTCTGCTGTACGTAGAGCTGGCGCAGTTCGTCGAACTGCTCCTTCATCACCTTGACGCTCAGGAAGCGAGGGTTCTCGGCGAGCTCTTTGGCTTGGTCGATGGCGGTCAGGCGGTCGTCGAAGGCGGCCACCGAACGCCATTGGCCATTGGCGTAGACCTGCACGTCGTAGGTGCCGGCAGAGACGTTTGCCTGCGCCATGATCGCTCTAGCCTCCATAGCTCTGCACCAGCGAGCCGGCCACCAGGTACCAGCCGTCCACCAGCACGAAGAAGATCAGTTTGAAGGGCAGGGAGATCATCACCGGCGGCAACATCAGCATGCCCATCGACATCAGGATCGAGGCCACCACCATGTCGATGATCAGGAACGGCAGGAACAGCAGGAAGCCGATCTCGAAGGCGCGGCGCAGCTCGCTGATCATGAAGGCCGGGATCAGACTGCGCATCGGCGTCTCTTCGGGGCTCGCCGGCGTCTCGACGCCGGAGATGTCGATGAAGAGCTGCAGGTCCTCGGGTCGGACGTGACCCAGCATGAACTCGCGCAGCGGCCCGGCCGCCAGGTCCAGCGCCTCCAGCGTGCCGATTTCCTCGGCGAGCAGCGGCGCGACCGCCTGCTCGTAGATCGCCTCCAGGGTCGGCATCATGATGAAGGCGGTCAGGAACAGCGCCAGCGAGATCAGCACGGAGTTCGGGGGCGTCTGCTGAATGCCCAAAGCCGAGCGCAGGAACGAGAGGACGACGACGATCCGGGTGAATGACGTCACCATGACCAGGATCGACGGCGCCAGCGAGAGGATGGTGACGAGGGCGATGAGCTGCAGGATGGTCTGCGTCTGGCTGCCCCCGGTCTCGCCGAAGTCCAGCGTCAGCGCCTGTGCGAGTGCCGGCTGCGTCGGCAGTGTCGCAAGAAGCAGGCCGAGGGTGGCCAGCATCGGCAGGCGGCGCGGCATCACTCGGCACTCTCCGGTGCAACCCGCTCGACCACCAGGTCGTTGCCGGCGCCGAGCAGCAGCAGGTGCTCCTGTCCGTCGCGCTTGACCAGCACCATCTTGCGGCGCGCATCGAGGGTCAGCACCTCGACGACGGCGAGCCGCCGACCGGCGCCGCTCGGCAGGCCGCGGACCAGCGGGCCGCCCAAGCCGAATCGCTTCACCAGCCAACTCAGCCCCAGGATCAGAGCCAGGACGAGCGCCAGGGCGATCGCGAAGTTGAGGTAGTCGCCGAGCTGCATCTAGCGTCCCGAGCCGCCCGGCTTGCCGCCCGCATCGAGTTTGCCGTAGGCCGATACGGCGGCGCGGCGCCGGCCGGTGCGTCCGAGCTCTTGCCCCATGCGCTCCAGCGCCTCGCGCATCTGGCCGGACAGGTCGTCCAATTCGCTCAGCAGGCCGACCAGCGGCCGGCGGTAGGCGTTGCGCTCGCCGTCCGGCAACTCGGCGACGGCCGTGCAGATGCGGCGGATTTCCGCTTCGATCGGATCCAGCATGACCGGCTCGCCGGCCAGCACGAACTGGCGTGCGGCTTCCAGACGCTCGGACACCCGTTCGAGCTGGTCGAGAATGGTCGCGGTCTTGCTCACGGCGCTTCCCGAGTTCCTGCCTGCCGCGGCCGGAACGGGGCGCTCGCCGGAGTGGCGCAGCGCCGGCTGCCTGGCCGCGAGTCAACCTCGGGCGGCATCCTCACCGAACATAATTAATAAATAGTTTTGTAGATGTCGGCGGAAGCCTTCAGCGTCACTCGACAGTGGCCGGGCCGAGCTGCCAAGTTGCCGCGCAGGCTTTCGCGCTGCCGTCCGGCGCGAATGCGGCTATTCGTTATGGGTGCTTTCGCGCGCAGCCTGCCGCCGAGCGCCGCAGGCCGCTTCGTCGTCGGCAGCCGCGTGTCCTTCGCCGGCGGGCGCCGGCTGTCCCTCGCCGGCCGGCGCCGTATGTGCGTCGCCGCTCGACCCCGCTCCGCGCGGTGCGGCGCCAAAGGCATCGGCGAGAGCGTCACGCCCGCCGGCGGCGGCGCGATTCTCCTCCTGGATGCGTTCGTAGATCTCGCGGCGAAGCACGCTTGCGTGTGCAGGAAACGTAAAGCCGAGCTTGATCGACTTGCCGCGGATGTCGACGACCGTGACCTCGATGTCGTCGTTGATGACGACGGACTCGCCGATCTTGCGCGTCAAATACAGCATGTCTGCGCGGGAAGCCTTGCCGCCGATCTCGACCTTTCGCCCGGCTCGAGGCCGGCACGTTTTCGGATTAAACCTGTTTTACCGAATATTAACAAGGCAAGCCCGACAGTCGAGGCTCGATTGCACGTCTCGACAGTCGGGCTCGGCCGCCATGGTGCCGACCCGGCGCGATGCGGAGGAGCCCGCGGTGGCCGAGCGCCCCGGACTGTTCGATGTCATTGCTCGCAAGATGGATTGGCTGTCCCAGCGCCAGAAGGTGCTGGCGGACAACATTGCCAATGCCGACACCCCGGACTATGCGCCGCAGGACCTGAGAGAAGGTCCTTTCGAGCGCTTGGTCCGCGGCAAACTGGCGGTTCTCGAGCCGCGACGCACCGACGCCCAGCACCTGACGGCCGCCAGCGGCGCGGCGCAGGGCGAGGCACGCGCCTTCGAGCCGCGTGAGCGCTACGAGACGGCACCCTCCGGTAACGCCGTGGTCCTCGAAGAGCAGCTGGTCAAGGTGCAGCAGACCCAGCTCGACTATCAGACCATGACCAACCTCTACAGCAAGCACCTGCGCATGTTCTCCATGGCGCTGGGCCGCGGGAACTGACGCGGCGGCGCAGCACGAAGGCATCGGCGATGGACCTTTACAAGACGCTCGACATCTCGGCCGCCGGCATGCGTGCGCAGGGCACGCGCCTGCGGGTGATCTCCGAGAACATCGCCAACGCGAACTCGACCGGCCAGGAGCCGGGTGCGGAGCCCTATCGCCGCAAGACCGTGACCTTCGCCAACGAGCTCGACCGCGAACTCGGCGCCGACCTGGTCAAGGTCAAGGACGTCGTCCTCGACATGTCGGAGTTCGGCCGCCGTCACGAGCCCGGACACCCGGCCGCCGACCCCGACGGCTACGTCATGCTGCCGAACGTCAATTCGCTGATCGAGATGGCGGACATGCGCGAGGCCCAGCGCACCTACGAGGCCAACCTGCGCGTCATCCAGAGCTCGCGCACCATGCTGGAACAGACCATCGGCATCCTGCGCTAGGCAGGTCCCGAGTACCCGGGGCCGCGCAGCGGTGCGGCCCGACCCGACCGCGACCGGCCGCCAGGACGGCGGCCGCCATCCCGCCCAGGAGGGGCCGGACGGACGAAGGGGGCGGCGCGGCATGGCCGGGCCGCTTGTGACGAGCGATGAGCGTGAACTTCTCCGAGGCCTTGGCCGCCTATCAGCGGGCCCAGTCCCAGGCGCTGAGGGGACCGGGCGGCGACGACGGCCTGAAGCCGCAGGGCGACGTCGGCCAGGACTTCGCCAGCCTGCTGCGCTCGGCCGCCGAGGGCGCGCAGGAGCGGCTGCAGGCCGGCGAGACGGCGACGCTGAAGTCCGCCGCCGGACAGGCCGACATCAACGACGTTGTGGTCGCTGTCAGCAAGGCCGAGATGACGTTGCAGACGGTGGTCACCCTGCGCGACCGCGCCGTTCAGGCCTACCAGGACATTCTGCGCATGCCGATCTGACCGGCGCCGGGGTTCCGCCCGCCGTCTGAAGTCCGTCATGCTGCGCAGGGTCTGGTCATGGAAGCCGTCGACGTCATCGCCGTGTCCCGCGAGGCCATTTGGGTCGCCCTCAAGGTCGGCGGACCCGCGCTTCTCCTGGCGCTCGTCGTCGGGCTGATCATCTCGCTGATCCAGGCCCTGACGCAGATGCAGGAGATGACCTTGTCCTTCGTGCCGAAGATCCTGGTGCTGTTCGTCGCGCTGGCGCTGCTGGCGCCCTTCATGCTGGGCGCGCTCAGCGAGTTCACGGTCGCCCTGATGGACCGCATCGTGGCGATGGGCTGAGGCGCGGGGCGCGACGCGGCATGTTCGAGATCCCGCTGCTCCAGGAGCTGTTGCCGGTCCAGGTCTTCGGGCTGCTGCTGGTCTTCGTGCGCATCGGCGCGGCCCTGATGCTGCTGCCCGGCATCGGCGAACCCTACGTGGCTGCGCGCACGCGCCTGATGCTCGCGCTGCTGATTTCCCTCATCGCCTTTCCCCTGGCAGCCCCCGGCCTTCCGGCGATGCCCGAGCGTGTGCCGGAAATGGTGCTGCTGATCCTCGGCGAACTCGTGATCGGGTTGTTCCTGGGGACCGTGACCCGCCTGTTGATGAGCGCGCTGGTGACGGCCGGCATGATGATCGCCTTTTCCTCGTCCATGGCCAACGCCCTGGTGATGGACCCGACCTCTGCGCAGCAGGGCTCGATCGCCGGGACCTTCCTGACGCTGGTGGCGCTGCTGCTGATCTTCGCGCTCGACATCCACCACCTGCTGCTGACCGCGGTGGTCGAGTCGTACATGCTGTTTCCCCCGGGTCAGCCGCTGCCGCTTGGCGACTTCTCGGACGTGGTGGCGCGTGTGGTCAGCCAGGCGTTCCTCCTGGCCTTCCAGATCTCCGCCCCCTTCATCGTCGTCTCCGGCGTCTTCTACCTGGGGCTCGGCCTGCTGGCGCGCCTGATGCCGCAGATGCAGATCTTCTTCGTCGCCATCCCGCTGCAGATCGCGCTTGGCCTTGTCGTCATGGCGCTGGCGCTGCCGGTGATGCTGCGGGTCTTCCTGACCGGCTTCGAGTCGACCGTGGTCGACCTGCTGCTGCCCTGACGACGGAGAGCGGCCGAAATGGCGGAAGAACAGGACGACGCGCAAAAAACCGAAGAACCGACGCCGAAAAAACTCAGGGAGGCGCGCGAGAAGGGCGAGGCCGCCAAATCCCAGGAGGTGAACCACTGGTTCATGATCCTGGCGTTTGCCGCGGTCGTCGGCATCTTCGGCGCCTGGATGGCCGGCTCGGTCGCCGAGAGCCTGACCGTCCTGCTCGAACGCCCGCACGCCTTCGACCTGACGCATGACGGCAGTCGCCAGGTGCTGATCGACATCCTGGGCCAGATCGCCATGGCCCTGCTGGTGCCGGTGCTGGTGATCCTGGCGGCGGCGCTGGGTGCCGGTCTGATGCAGACCGGCTTCATCGTCTCGGTCGAGCCGCTCAAGCCCAAGCTGTCGAAGATCTCGCTGATCGAGGGCTTCAAGCGGCAGTTCTCTAGCCGCACCCTGATGGAGTTCGCCAAGGGCTTGTTGAAGATCTCCTTGGTCGGTGGCGTGGTCGTCGTCGCGCTGTGGCCGAAGCGCGACCAGCTCAACGAGCTGGCCGAGATGGAGATGCTGGTGCTGCTGGAGGTGCTGCAGGACACGGCGCTGCGGGTGTTGATCGCCACGCTGGCGATGATGACGGTGATCGCGGCGCTCGACTTCGCCTTTCAGCGCTACCAGCACACCAAGAAGCTGCGGATGACGCGCCAGGAGGTGAAGGACGAGTTCAAGCAGACCGAGGGCGACCCGATGGTCAAGGCGCGCCTGCGCCAGATCCGGCAGGAGCGCGCCCGCGGCCGCATGATGGCGGCGGTGCCGTCGGCCGACGTGGTGATCACCAACCCGACCCATTTCGCCGTGGCGCTGAAGTACGACATGGACAGCATGACGGCGCCGGTGGTGGTGGCCAAGGGCGTGGACCATTTGGCGCTGAAGATCCGGGAGGTCGCCGAGGAACACGACATCCCGCGCGTCGAGAACCGGCCGCTGGCCCGTGCGCTCCACGATTCGGTCGATCTCGACCAGGAGATTCCGCCGGAGCACTACAGGGCCGTAGCCGAGATCATCGGCTACGTCATGCGCCTGAAGCGCGGCCGGCGCCGATGAAGGCGGCCTGGGGCCGGCGCGCCCTTCTCCGAATCGCCGATTTGGCGTTGGCGAGATTGTGAAGTTCTGCCAGTGCGGGTATCATCGTGTGAAAATCGGCCGAAGGCCGGGGCCGAGTCGGCCAGGCGTCGGCCAAGCGCTGGCGGGGCGTTGTCGGACCGGTCGCAAGGGGAAGCGGCCGTCGAATCGGCTTCAGTCTTGGCCAGGGTGAAGCCACCAGCGCCGCGTCTGCCGACGCGTCGTCCCGCGCCTGCATGTTCGGGGGGCCAATCACGATGCGAAGCCACAGTGTCCCACAGCAAGCGCGTGGCATCCTCCTGCCGCGCTGGGCGGGCCAGGCGCTGGCCCTGGTTCTGCTGCTGGTCGCAACCGGCTGCACCGTCCGCTTCGTCGAGGACTACGATCCGGTCCTGGACCGGGGCCTGTCGAGTTATCAGGCGGAGATGGCGGCCTTCGTTGCCAGGATGGCGGCGCTCAGCGGCCAGCCGGAGGGGCGCTTCGACAATACGGATGTGCGGGTCTTCTACGCGCAGACCCGCGCGCGCCTGCAGTCCTTCGTCGACCGGGCCGAAGCGCTGGACGAGGAAGGCCGGTGCCTGCCGGCCAACATGGTCGGGCTCGGCATTCGCGAAGTGGTCGAAGGCAGCGCCGGGCTGCTGCGCGAGGCTGAACTGCCCTTCGGCGAGGCCGCCGAGATCGACGATATATTGGATGACCTCGGCGGGGACGCCGAAGGGGTTGCAGCCGGCAACTGCACCGTGGTCGCCGTGAAGGTGGTGCAGGCCAACCACCTGCTGCTGATGGAGATCCACGAGGAGAACACCTGGCTGCCGCAGGTCGTGGCCGACATTGCCGGACCGCTGATCGATCAGTCGGCTCGCATCGCGATCAAGAACGAAGTGCTGAAGAAGAACCGCGCCAACTAGCTCGCCGAGCAGGGAGGCACAGAGATGCCCGTGAACCTGGACGCGCTCAGCGTCTCCAACCTGTTTCCTCCGATGTTCGACGCCGCCAAGGACATCGCCGGCTCCGGCTGGAGCGAGATCCGCGCCACCGTGAAGATCGAGTTCAAGGCGCTCGCCAAGCGGATCAAGGAGATCGGCAAGGCCTTCGCGGCCGGCGAGATCACCCAGAAGACGGCGCGCCTGCTGATGAAGATGGTGCGCAACAACGTCATCGCCGCCATCGCCCTGGTGACCAACCAAGTCCTGATCACCGCCGAGCGGATCGTCAACGCCGCCCTCAAGGTGATCAAGGACGTCGTCAACACGGCCATCGGCTTCGTCCTGATCTGACCGTCTCCTCCGGAAATGCGGTGCGCCGGAGCGCCGGGCAACGCTAGCGTTTCCTCGACCGCGCGATCCGCCGGCCGGTGGCAGCGGCGCCTTAAGGCGGCGTTCGGACTGCCCATGGTAAGGCCGCGGGCTGCGGGCGGGCGCACCGATGGCGGGCGCTCGAGACCGGGCTATACTGGCGCGGCTGCCGGTACCGCTCGGGAGGCGCGCCGGCGAAACGTAGGTGCGGGTCATGGACGCGGTCTTCGTTTGGATCTTGCTGGTCGGTGTCGGCCTGGCCTCGGCCGTCGCTGTCGGGCTGCTCGCCCGACGCCGGGCGGCCGCGCACAGGCAGCTTGCCGAGATGATCGAGGGCCTGCCCAACCCGCTGCAGCTGGTCGACCGGCGCGCCCAGGTGCTCCATAGCAACGCCGCTGCCCGCGAGTTCTGCGGCGGCGAACGCTCCCTGGACGCGGTCCTTGCAGAGCGTCTGCCCGCGGCGCCAGATGCGCTCGACGATGGGATCGACCCTGGTGGGGCGGGTGCCGATGCCTTGACCCGTCTGGCCGCGAATGCGAGCAACGGCGCGGCCGGCTCTGCCGAGCTGCGCCTGCGCCCGCGACGGTCGGAAGGGGAGGTCTGGGTGCGGGTGACGGTGCGACCGCTTGCCGGACTTGGCGGCGCGCTGCTTTGGCAGGTGGAGGACATCACGGCCCGGCGCCAGATGGAAGCGACGATCCGCGCCGAGCAGGCGCGTCTGGTCGACCTCTTCGAGCGGGCCCCGATCGGCTTCTACTCGGTCGACGCCCAGGGTCGCTTCCGCTTCGTTAACCAAACTTTCGCCGAGTGGCTCGGCCGTCCCGCCGAGATGCTGACCGCCGGCATGACCCTGCACGAGATCCTGGCCGATCCGCCGCCGGCCGACGCGCCCGCCTATGCCCCCTTCGCCGAAGGCGCGCTGCAGGGCGAGGTCCGGCTGCAGGGCGCCGGCGGCCAGCCCTTCGAAGCGCAGATCGTGCAGGGCCTCGCGGCCGCCGACGAAAGGGGCGAGGAGGGCGAACTGCATACCCGTTCGGTGGTACGCCATCTGACCGCCGGGCGTGCGGCCGCCCAGGCGTTGGAACGCTCGGAACGCCGCTTCAAGCGGTTCTTCGACGAGGCGCCGATCGCCATCGTCGAGTTGGACCGCGGCGGCCGGCTGCGTGAGAGCAACCCGGCCTTCGCCGCGCTGCTCGGCGAGCCGGCGCAGGCCGCGATCCTCGGCGAACCGCTCGCCCGATGGGTGGAGGAAGAGGACCGCGGCAAGCTGCGCGCGGCACTGCTGGCGGCGCGCGAGCGCGGCGGACAGCAGGCGGAACTTCGCCTGCGCGGCGCGCGCGAGCTGAGTTGCACCCTGTCGGTCAGCGTCGTCGACGACGGCAGTGGCGCAGCCGCCGGCTTCGTTTGCCTTCTCGTCGACATCACCGAGCAGAAGGCGCTGGAGGTGCAGTTCGCCCAATCGCAGAAGATGCAGGCGGTCGGCCAATTGGCCGGCGGCGTCGCGCACGATTTCAACAATCTCTTGACGGCAATGATCGGCTTTTCCGACCTGCTTTTGCTGCGTCACCGGCCGGGCGATCAGTCCTTTGCCGACATCATGCAGATCAAGCAGAACGCCAATCGCGCGGCCAACCTCGTGCGCCAGCTCCTGGCCTTCTCGCGCCAGCAGACCCTGCAGCCGCGGATGCTCAACGTGACCGACATCCTGGCCGAACTCAGCCACCTGCTGCGCCGGCTGATCGGCGAGTCGATCGAGCTGGACATGGTGCATGGCCGCGACCTCGGCCAGATCCGTGCCGACCAGGGCCAACTGGAACAGGTGATCATCAACCTCGCGGTCAACGCGCGCGACGCTATGGCCGGTGGCGGCAAGCTGGTGATCCGGACTTACACGACGGCATTCAAGCAGACGCATCGCCGCAAGGGCGAGGAGATGGCGGCGGGCGACTACGTGGTGATCGAGGTCAGCGACACCGGCTGCGGCATTCCCAAGGAGAACCTCGACCGCATCTTCGACCCCTTCTTTTCGACCAAGGAGGTCGGCGAGGGCACCGGCCTCGGTCTCTCGACCGTATACGGCATCGTCAAGCAGACCGGCGGCTATGTCTTCGTCGACTCCCAGATCGGGCAGGGCACGGTCTTCACCATCTACCTTCCGCGCCATGCCCAACGCCGAAACGAGGCGGCCCACGAGCCGGATGCGCGCGTCGCCCGCGACCTCACCGGCATCGGCAGCGTCCTGCTGGTCGAGGATGAGGATGCGGTGCGCTCTTTCTCCGCGCGCGCCCTGCGCAACAAGGGCTACGAGGTCTTTGAGGCGCGCTCCGGCGAGGCGGCGCTCGAGATGCTGCGCAGCGATGTGGCGCTGTCGGGGCTCGACCTGCTGGTCACCGACGTGGTGATGCCGCGGCTGGACGGGCCGAGCCTGGTGCGCGAAGTGCGAGAGTCGCGCCCCAACCTGAAAGTGATCTTCATTTCCGGCTATGCCGAGGACAGCTTCCGCCAGCGACTGGGTCAGGAGGAGGGGATCCACTTCCTGCCCAAGCCCTTCACCCTCAAGCAGCTCGCCGGCAAGGTGAAGGAGGTGATGGGCGAAGGCAGCGCCTGAGGCCGCGGTCGAGTCGTACCGGCGGGCCGCGTGTGGTTCCGGTTGGCCGGCAGGGCTGTCGCCTCTATAGGCCAAAAACGTTCTGCGTGTGATCTATTTTGTGCTTGTTGGAATGGAACGTTAAAGGTACATTTGCGCTCCGATTGCGGTGCACCGGGCCACCGTGGGATAAGGGGAGCGTGAGGCCATGAGCCAGTCGGCACTGCGACTGATCGACGGGGACAAGGTGGACAAAACGAAAGCATTGGACCAGGCGCTCAGCCAGATCGAGCGCGCCTTCGGCAAGGGCTCTGTGATGAAGCTGGGCCAGCGCGAGGTGGTCAATGTCGAGACGGTCTCCACCGGCTCGCTCGGCCTCGACATCGCGCTAGGCATCGGCGGCCTGCCGCGCGGGCGCATCGTCGAGATCTACGGTCCGGAGTCCTCGGGCAAGACCACCCTGGCGCTGCATGTGGTGGCCGAGGCGCAGAAGCTGGGCGGTACCTGCGCCTTCGTCGACGCCGAGCACGCACTCGACCCCTCCTATGCGACGAAGCTCGGCGTCGACATCGACGAGCTGCTGATCAGCCAGCCGGACGCCGGAGAGCAGGCGCTGGAGATCGCCGATACGCTGGTGCGCTCCGGGGCGGTCGACGTGCTGGTCATCGACTCGGTCGCCGCCCTGGTGCCGCGGGCGGAGCTGGAAGGCGAGATGGGCGACCAGATGCCCGGCCTGCAGGCCCGGCTGATGAGCCAGGCGCTGCGCAAGCTGACCGGTTCGATCTCGCGCAGCCACACCATGGTGATCTTCATCAACCAGATCCGCATGAAGATCGGCGTCATGTTCGGCAGCCCGGAGACCACCACCGGCGGCAACGCGCTGAAGTTCTATGCCTCGGTCCGCCTCGACATCCGCCGGATCGGCTCGATCAAGGACCGCGACACCGTGGTCGGCAACCAGACGCGGGTGAAGGTGGTCAAGAACAAGCTGGCGCCGCCGTTCCGCGTCGTCGAATTCGACATCATGTACGGCGAAGGCATCTCCAAGACCGGCGAATTGCTCGACCTCGGCGTGCAGGCGGGCGTGGTGGAGAAGTCAGGGGCCTGGTTCTCCAGCGACGGCCAGCGCATCGGCCAGGGGCGCGAGAACGCCAAGACCTTCCTCAAGGACAATCCGGAGGTGGCGGCGAAGATCGAGCAAGCGGTGCGCGCCAATGCCGGCTTGGTCGCCGACTCCATGCTCGAGGGACACGACGCTTCCGACGACGCGCCCGAGTGAAGCTCGCGGCGGCGCAGGCTGCCGTGGCGTTGCGAGCGTGAGCCAAAGGGCGTCCGGCGGTCGTCCGAAGGTCGGCCGGGCCGTTGCGCCACGCCTTGCGGCGTGTCCGCGACGGTCCGCCGCCGGGGCGGCTTCCTGCACCGCAGTGGCATCGGTTACGGCAGTTGCGGCCTGGGGCCGAGGGCGGGCGGCATGCCCGGCTGGCTTGGCGTGCCCGCACCAGCTTTCCACGGTCGGCGAGAACGGTGCCGGCGGAATCTCTTCTAGAGCGAAATTTTCCCCGATGAATCGTTAAACGCCTGACATTTCTTCTCGTCTTCCGATCCTGCATCCGTTAAGGTTGCATACAGTGAGGTCGCGCTTCCGGACCGCGAGTCGGAGCGAGGTCGGGGATGCCGGGCGCCGTTCGATCGGTCGGGAGCCTGGCGAGACAGCGACGTCCAAGCGGCCGCGAACACGCGTTCAGCAACGGGGGACCAAATGTCGGATCCGTTCATCTCGCAGATCATGGTCTGGCCGGCGAATTTCGCGCCACGCAATTGGGCGTACTGCCACGGTCAGCTTCTCGCCATCTCCTCCAACACCGCGCTCTTCAGCCTGATCGGCACGCTCTACGGCGGCGACGGGCGGACGACCTTCGGGCTGCCCGACCTGCGCGGACGCGCGCCGATCGGCGCCGGCCGCGGCCCCGGCCTGTCGTTCTACCAGGAGGGCCAGCTCGGCGGCGTGGAGTCGGTGACGCTGACGCAGCTCGAGATGCCGGTGCACAGTCACCAAGCTCAGGCGTCCCCAGGCGCGGCAGAGCTGGAAGCCTATGACGGTCCGGCAAATCAGGATTCGCCCGCCGCCAATCACGTCTTGGCGCAGGCGCAGTTCTCGAGCGGGCCGAGTTCGACCGCTGTCCAGGCCTACTCCGACCAAACGCCCAATACCACGCTCGGGGGCGTCTCCGCCGGGACGGCAGGTCCCATCATCGTCGGCAATACGGGCGGCAGTCAGTCGCACGAGAACCGCCAGCCGTTCCAGGTGATCAATTACGTCATTTCGCTCCAGGGGGTGTTTCCCTCTCGCAGTTAGCCAAGGCATCGGACACCTCAGCCCACGCCGAGCCTCGCAGGAAGGAGCGACACCATGAGCACCCCTTTGCTTTCCGAGATCATGCCTTGGCCGGGGATCTACGCACCGCGGTCCTGGGCCTTCTGCCAAGGCCAACTGCTGGCGATCTCGGCGAACGATGCCCTCTTCAGCCTTCTCGGTACGACCTACGGCGGAGACGGGCGCACGAGCTTCGGTCTGCCGGACATGCGCGGGCGCATGTCGGTCGGTGCCGGCACCGGGCCCGGCCTCAGCCCCTATCCTCTCGGTGCGAGATTCGGCACCGAGACCGTGACTTTGAACCTTCTGGAGTTGCCCGTCCACAATCACTCTGCACAGATGCAGAGCGTGCCGACGCCGATCGTCGCCGGCGTCGACGGCTCGGGGAATCAGGATTCGCCGAACGGTCATAAGGTCGCGAATGCCGGCTTCTCGTCGGGGCCGAGCAGCACGGCTGTTCAGATGTACTCGGACTCGTCACCGGACACGACCGTCGGCGGCCTGGAGAGCCTGCCGGTGGGATCGATTACGCTCTTCAACGCCGGCGCGAGCGAGAGCCACGAAAACCGCATGCCGTTCCAGGTGATCAACTTCTGTATCGCGCTCTACGGCATCTATCCCTCGCGCAGTTGAGACCCGGCGCGGCGAGGCGGCCGGCCTAGGCACTGTCGGGAGCGGCCGCCGGAGCCTGGTTTACTGGGAGAGGGCGTTGAAGGCGGCGGTGAAGCCGAGGAGCGAGACATTGGCGTCCACCGGCCGGCGTTGCGGGTCGTAAAAGCGGGCGTTGATGCGCGTGCCAGCCCGCATCTGGCTCAGGGTCTGGTCGTTAAGCCCGATCTCCACCACGCAGTTGTCCGGCGGCGGCAGGCAGCGTACGAAGGGCACTTGCACATCCTGGCCTCCGTCGATGCTGAAGCGGAAGTTTTCCGGCAGCCAGGTTCCGAGAGGCACTCGGAAGATCAGGCCGGCGCGCCCGTCGGGCAGCAGGATGATCGAGACCTGCATAACGGTCGCGCCCTCGCCGTTGCCGACGTTCTGCACCATCCGACAGCGGCGCTGGCCCTGCACGTCGAAGCAGGCGACGGTCCAGTCCTGAAAACGCTGGGTCTCGGGCTGCGGCTGCGCCTCCTGCGCCTGGACGGGGGGCGCAGCGGACAGGAGCAAGGCGGCGAGCGCGAGCGCGGCCAGGGCGCCGGTGCAGCCGAGGCGAAGCGATGAGAGGCGGCAGATAGGCATGGCGCGCACTCTAGCGGCAGGGCGTCCCGACTTAAAGGGCGAGAACGCGGGCGTTGCGCCGCCGGTGGACAGGCTGGTCGCCGCGGCGCTACAACCGCGCACCTTCGCGCCGCCCGCACCGTGCGACGGAGGCCGAAGCCGGGGCTCTTCCCGCGCCGGCCGGAGTTTCGAAGGCTTCCAACTTGTGCCGCAACTGCCTTGATCCCACTTTCAAGCCATGATCAGCGCCAACGATATCCGCAAGGCCTTCCTCGACTACTTCGCGCGCCACGATCACGCGGTGGTGGAGTCCTCGCCGCTCGTGCCCCGCAACGATCCGACCCTGATGTTCACGAACGCCGGCATGGTGCAGTTCAAGAACGTCTTCACCGGTCAGGAGACGCGGCCCTACCGGCGCGCCGTGACCTCGCAGAAGTGCGTGCGCGCCGGCGGCAAGCACAACGACCTGGACAACGTCGGCTACACCGCGCGGCACCACACATTCTTCGAGATGCTGGGGAACTTCTCCTTCGGCGACTACTTCAAGGATCGGGCGATCGAGCTGGCCTGGAACCTGATCACCAAGGAGTTCGGCCTACCGGCCGAGCAGCTGCTGGTTACGGTCTACGCCGAGGACGACGAGGCCTTCGATCTGTGGAAGAAGATCGCCGGCCTGCCCGATGAGAAGATCATCCGCATCCCGACCAGCGACAACTTCTGGTCGATGGGCGATACCGGCCCCTGCGGCCCCTGTTCCGAGATCTTCTACGACCACGGCGCGGAGATCCCCGGCGGGCCGCCGGGCAGCCCGGACGAGGACGGCGACCGCTTCATCGAGATCTGGAACCTGGTTTTCATGCAGTTCGAGCAGGTGACGCCCGACCAGCGGGTCGACCTTCCGCGCCCCTCGATCGACACCGGCATGGGTCTGGAGCGCATCGCGGCGGTCCTGCAGGGCAAGCACGACAACTACGACGTCGACCTGCTGCGCCACCTGATCCGGGCGTCGGCCGAGGCCACCGGCGTTCATCCGGACGGGCCGCAGGCGGTTTCCCACCGGGTGATCGCCGATCACCTGCGCGCCTGCTCCTTCCTGATCGCCGACGGCGTGCTGCCGTCCAACGAAGGCCGCGGCTACGTGCTGCGCCGGATCATGCGGCGGGCCATGCGCCACGCCCATATGCTGGGCGCGCGCGAGCCGCTGATGCACCGCCTGGTGCCGGTGCTGGTCGCCGAGATGGGCGCCGCCTTCCCAGAGCTGCACCGCGCCCGGGCGCTGATCACCGAGACCCTGAAGCTGGAGGAGACGCGCTTCAAGGACACGCTCGGCCGCGGTCTCAAGCTGCTGGAGGAAGAGACGGGCAAGCTGGGGGCGAGCGAGCCGCTGTCCGGCGAGGTCGCCTTCAAGCTCTACGACACCTACGGGTTCCCGCTCGACCTGACCCAGGACATCCTGCGCGGCCAGGACCGCCGGGTCGACCAGGCCGGCTACGACGCGGCGATGGCGCGCCAGCGCGCGCAGGCACGCAAGTCCTGGGCCGGCTCCGGCGAGGCGGCAACGGACAAACTCTGGTTCGAGCTTCGCGAGCGGATCGGCGCCACCGAGTTCCTCGGCTACGACACCGAGGTCGCCGAAGGCGTCGTCGCCGCCATCCTGGTCGAGGGCCAGGAGGTGCAGGAGGCGCCGGCTGGCACGCCGGTGCAGGTTGTGCTCAACCAGACCCCCTTCTACGGCGAAAGCGGCGGCCAGATGGGCGACAGCGGCGTGCTCTTCGCCGCGGCCGAAGGCGGCGCCGGCGGTATAGAGGTGGCGGTCCAGGACACCCAGAAGCGGGCGGGCGACCTGCACGTCCACGTCGGCGAGGTGCGCCATGGCACGCTCAAGCCGGACCAGGCGCTGGAGCTGCGCGTCGACGGCGCGCGCCGGGCACAGTTGCGTGCGCACCACTCCGCCACCCACCTGCTGCACGAGGCGCTGCGCCGCCGCCTAGGCGAGCACGTCACCCAGAAGGGCTCGTTGGTCGCGCCCGAGCGGCTGCGTTTCGACATCAGCCACCCCAAGCCGCTGACGGCGGAGGACATCCGCGTCGTCGAGCAGCTCGTCAACGCGCGCGTGCGCGCCAACGCCGAGGTGCTGACCCGCTACATGACGCCGGACGAGGCGATCGACGCGGGGGCGCTGGCGCTGTTCGGCGAGAAGTACGGCGAGGAGGTCCGCGTCGTCTCGATGGGCGGCGCCGACAACCTGGCGGGCGAGGCGCGCCAGTTCTCGACCGAGCTGTGCGGCGGTACCCACGTCGCGCGCACGGGGGACATCGGCTTCTTCAAGATCGTCGGGGAATCCGCCTTGTCAGCCGGTGTGCGCCGGCTGGAGGCGGTGGCCGGCGAGGCGGCGGTAACCTGGGCCGAACGCCAGGAAGAACTGGTCGGCGAAGCGGCTGCGGCGCTGCGCGTGGCACCGGCGGAGCTGCCGGAGCGCATCGCCGGCCTGCTGGAGGAGCGCCGCAAGCTGGAGCGCGAACTGGCCGAGACGCGCCGCAAGCTGGCGACCGGCGGCGGCGCCGCTGCGGCGCCCGAGGCCAAGGAGATCGCCGGCATCAAGCTGGCCGCCCGCGTGCTGGAGGATGTGCCGCCCAAGGATCTCAAGCCGATGGCCGATGCCCTCAAGAAGCAGATCGGCAGCGGCGTCGTGGTCGTCGTCGCGGTGAACGACGGCAAGGGCTCGCTGGTGGTCGGCGTCACCGACGACCTGACCGAGCGGCTGAGCGCGGTCGAGCTGGTGCGCGCCGGCTCCGCCGCCATCGGCGGCAAGGGCGGCGGCGGACGGCCCGACATGGCCCAGGCCGGCGGCCCGGAAGGCGCCAAGGCGGCCGAGGCGGTGCAGGCGATCGAGGCGGCACTGACCAATTAGGCCTTTCGCCGCGGGTGAAGCGAGAACGGCCGCCCCCTTAGAGGGCCGGCCGCTGCAACTCGAATGGGTTTCGCCGCGCTACTGCACGTCGGCGAGCACCTTCATCGAGACGATGGTGTCGGGGTCGGCGACCAGGCCGTTGCGGGCGCGCTCGCCCTTCTTGATGGCGTGGACGTGCTCCATGCCGTCGACCACACGTCCGAACACGCTGTACTGGCGGTCCAGCCAGTCGGCGCGCTCGAAGACGATGAAGAACTGGCTGTTGGCGCTGTTCGGGTCCTGGGTGCGCGCCATGCCGAGCGTGCCCTCCTCGAAGGGCACCGCGGAGAACTCGGCCGGCAGGTCGGGCAACTGCGAGCCGCCGCTGCCGGTTCCGGTCGGATCGCCGGTCTGCGCCATGAAGCCCTCGATCACCCGGTGGAACTTCAGGCCGTCGTAGAAGCCTTCGCGGGTGAGGGTCTTGATCCGCTCGACGTGTTGCGGCGCCACCTCGGGCAGCAGCTCGATGATGACGGGCCCGTTCTTCAACTCCAGGCGCAGGGCGTTTTCGGGGTCCAGCTGCTCGAGGTTGAATTGCGCGTTGGCGTCGGCCATGAAGCCTCCGATCGACAGGGTGAACGCAAGGACGAGGCCCTTGACGAGGGCGCGTCGGGTGAGTGTCTCAGCCATGGTCAAATGCCCATTGCCTTCTGCAGGTTATCGTCGAGGGTGTCGAGGAACTGGTTGGTGGTCAGCCAGGTCTGCTCGGGGCTGATCAGCAGTGCCAGGTCCTTGGTCATGTGGCCCGCCTCGACGGTCTCGATGCAGACCCGCTCCAGCCTCTCCGCGAAATCGACCAGCTCCGGCGTCTCGTCGAAGGTGCCGCGGTACTTCAGCCCGCGCGTCCAGGCGAAGATCGAGGCGATCGGGTTGGTCGAGGTTTCCTTGCCCTGCTGGTGCAGGCGGTAGTGGCGGGTGACGGTGCCGTGCGCCGCCTCGGCTTCGACGGTCTTGCCGTCCGGCGTCGTCAGGACCGAGGTCATCAGCCCGAGCGAGCCGAAGCCCTGGGCTACCGTGTCGGACTGCACGTCGCCGTCGTAGTTCTTGCAGGCCCAGACGAAGCCGCCGTTCCACTTCAGTGCGGCGGCGACCATGTCGTCGATCAGCCGGTGCTCGTAAGTGATGCCGGCGGCGCGGAACCGGTCGGCGAACTCGGCGTCGAAGAGCTCCTGAAAGAGATCCTTGAAGCGGCCGTCGTAGGCCTTGAGGATGGTGTTCTTGGTCGAGAGATAGACCGGGTAGCCCCGCGTCAGGCCGTAGTTGAAGCAGGCGCGCGCGAAGCCGCGGATCGACTCGTCCTCGTTGTACATCCCCATGGCGACGCCGCTGCCCGGGAAGTCGTGCACCTCGTGGACCAGCGGCGCGCCGCCGTCTTCGGGCTGGAAGGTCAGGGTCAGCTTGCCCTTGCCAGGCACCCGGAAGTCGGTGGCGCGGTACTGGTCGCCGAAGGCGTGGCGGCCGATGATGATCGGCTGGGTCCAACCGGGTACCAGACGCGGCACGTTGGCGCAGATGATCGGCTCGCGGAAGACGGTGCCGCCCAGGATATTGCGGATCGTGCCGTTGGGCGAGCGCCACATCTTCTTCAGGTCGAACTCGGCGACGCGCGCCTCGTCCGGGGTGATGGTCGCGCACTTGACGCCGACGCCGTGCCGCTGGATCGCCTTGGCGGCATCCACCGTGATCTGGTCGTCGGTGCGGTCGCGCTCCTGGACCGACAGGTCGTAGTAGTGCAGATCCACGTCGAGGTAGGGCAGGATCAGCTTGTCCTTGATGAAGGACCAGATGATCCGGGTCATCTCGTCGCCGTCGAGCTCGACGATGGGGTTCGTGACCTTGATCTTGTCCATGCAGGCGGCGCCTCGTGGGGATGCGGAAGTGCTTGTCGGGGCCGGCGCTGAGCTGAAGTGCGCTTGCCCTGATTGCGCGGCGCACCATAGCAGCGGAATCCGCCTGGACAAGGGGCGGGGGCAAGGCGCTGGTCGGGCAGCCCGGGCGAGTCCGGGTGCGCTGCGGGCTGGCCGGCGTCAGACCAGCTTGCCGACGGCGCCGACCGCCGCCTGTCCGCGCCGTCCCAGGGCGGCAAACACGCCTTCGATGTCGTCGACCGCGGTGAACAGGCGCGCATGTTCCTCGCGGACCAGCCGCTGCGAGACCTGGGATCCGACCAGGTCGAGCAGCGGGTTCCAGAATCCCGCGAGGTTGGCGAGGACGATCGGCTTGTCGTGCAGCCCGAGCTGCCGCCAGGTCAGGATCTCGAAGGTCTCGTCCAGCGTGCCGAGCCCGCCGGGCAACACGCAGAAGGCGTCGCTCAGCTCGAACATCCGCATCTTGCGTACGTGCATGGAATCCACGACCAGCAATTCGGTCAGACCGTGATGGCCGACCTCGGCGTCGTGCAGGAAACCGGGGATGATCCCGATCACCTCGCCGCCGGCCGCCAGCGCCGCCTCGGCCGCCGCACCCATCAGCCCGACGCGACCGCCGCCGTAGACCAGGCGCCAGCCGCGCTCGGCAATCCCACGACCGAGCTCGGCGGCCGAATCGTAGAGCTCGGGGTCGGCGCGGTTGGACGAGCCGCAGTAGACGCAAACGCTGTAGGGTCGTGTCATAAGGCGGTGATCTCGGTTCGCCGGGGGTTCCGCGCAAGGTAACGGGCTGCGCGCGGCGCATCCAGCCGGGGGGTGCCCCGGCGTGCGGAATTGCGCATCTCCCCGTGCAGGGCTAGGTTTTGCGGCATATGTCTTTCGTGCGTCACGGCTGGCGCACGCCTGAGGAGGCCGGTGGGTGGCTGCTGCGCGTTTGGGTCTGGGTGTCCTGCTGCTGGCGGCGGTCGCCGCCGGGCTGTGGTGGTGGTTGGGCCCGCGTGACACCGCCGAGGTGAGCGCGCCGTCGCAACAGGCCGAGGCGCCTGCGACCCCAGCGCCCGATCCGGCCGCGCCGCAGTCGAGCGTTTCCGAGCCTGCGCCTGCGCCCGCGGACCGATCGCAACCGGAAGCTCGTCCGGCGATCGAGGAGCCCGATCCGCAGGCCGAGCCGGAACCGCGCGGCGCCGCAGAAGACCGGCCGCCGGAAGCAGCGCCCGACACCGAGGCCGCCCGGCGCGACGAGGAAGCGGCGGAGGTCACCGAGGCGCCCGGCGACATCGCCAGCCGCGACAGCCGGGACGCGACGGCATCCGAGCCGAACGTCGAGCGGTCCGCACCCGAAGCGGCTGCCGACGCTGGCCAAGTCATGCCAGCCGCAGAGACCGACGATGGCCGTGACACGGTCACGGCCGCGAGGGATTCTGTCGAGCCAGAGGCGCGGCAACCGGAGGCCGAGCCCTCGGAGGCGATGCGGGAGGTCCGGCGACAACAGGAGGCTGCGCCGAGAGAGCTGACGGAACCGCCGGTGGAGGATCCCGGCGCATCCCAGCAGGCCGCCCTGCCGCCGGTGCCCGAGGCGCAAGACGCCGAGCGCCCGTCGGTGCCGGTTCCGGTCGAGGAGGAGCCCGAGGCGGAGTCGGGCCCGCTCAAACCGAGTTTCGACGTGGTGCGCATCGAACGCGACGGCTCCAGCGTCATGGCCGGCAGGGCGCCGCCGGACAGCGAGGTGGTCGTCCGCAAGAACGGCCGCGAGGTGGCGCGTGGGCGCAGCGATTCGCGCGGCGAGTTCGTGATCCTGCCCGACCGCCCCTTGCCGCCCGGCGACTACGCTCTGGAGTTGGAGGCGGAGACCGCCGAGGGCGCGCAGGTGACCGCCGATCAGATGGTGGTGGTCTCGATTCCCGAGCCTGCGCCGCCCCCCGGCGAAACCGCGCCGCAGGCGCCGGCCGAGAGCGTGCCGCTGGTGGTCGAGGTGCCGACCGCGGAGATGGGTCCGACGCGGGTCCTGCAGCTTCCCGAGCCGCCGCCGCAGGAGATGGCCGGCGGCCTTTGGCTGGAGGCGGTCGACTACGACGCCGACGGCGGCCTTTCGGTGACCGGCAGCGGTCTGCCGGGCCAGCGTATTCTCGTCTATCTGGACAATGCGCCGCTCGGCGAGACGCGGGTGGGGGATGACGGCCGCTGGCGGCTGAGCCCGAGCAAGCAGGTCGCCGCCGGCCTCTACACGCTCAGGATCGATCAGCTCGATGCCGAGGGGGCGGTGACGGCGCGGGTCGAGTCGCCCTTTGCGCGTGCCGCTTTCGATACTGCCGACCTGCCGGCCGAGGAGCGCTTCGTGGTGATCCAGCCGGGCAACAACCTCTGGACGATCGCGCGGCGCACCTACGGCGCCGGGCCGCGCTATACGGTGATCTTCGAGGCGAACGAGGACCAGATCCGCGACCCGGACCTGATTTATCCGGGGCAGATCTTCGTGCTGCCGCGCGGCGGCCAGGCCGGCTAGCTGCAGACGGAAGTGCGCGCTGTGGTCAATGGGCGCGACGGCTGGCCAGCGCCGCCGACATTGCGTCGATCGCCGGAATGGCGCCGAGCAAGGCCGCGGCGACCGCGGCCACGATGCTGACGGGCGTGCGCGGAGTCGGCGCGCCGATTTCCAAGGCCAGTTGGATGTCCTGCCGGCGCGAAATCTGGAAACGCGACCGGGGGTCGGCTTGGCCCTGCAGCACCAGGTCGCGCACCCGACGGCGGCTGTCCGGTCGTTCCACGGTGTAGGGCACCTTTCCGAAATCGCCGATCAGCCGCAGCGGTCCGGTGCCGGTCTTGGCGACCTCGCCGCGAAAGGGCAGGCCCTTGTAGACGAAGCTGAACTGCAGCATGCGCTCGCCCGGGCTGGGGGTGACGCGGCCGTCTTCGGTGAGCTCCACGCTGCCGAGTTCCAGCGGCAGCGGCATGACTTGGGCTACGCGGACCGCATCCTGCAGCACGCCGGCGCTGTCCGGCGCGATCTTCATCTGCGCGGGATTCGGCAAGGTCTCCGAAGCGAGATCGGCGGCCATACTGCGCGGACTCCGGTTCTTCCAGTCGACGCCTGGAGAGTGCCGCGTCAGCCCTTAACCGCCAGTAAATCTCGGGCATTGCGCCATCCTGGCGGGAGCGCGCAGTCGGCTACTCGGCCGCCTTGGGCGCGGCGCCGGCCAACTCCGGCCCGTGCGCCTCCGCGCTGCGCCCAGCCGAACCCTCCGGCCGGCGGGTGAGCAGCCAGCGCCGGACGTTGGTGCGCAGCATCAGCATGCAGGGCGTGAACACCAGGGTCAGCAGCGTCGCGAAACCGAGCCCGAAGACGATCGCCGTGGCGAGTTGCGTCCACCACTGTGTCGAGGGGGCGCCGATCTGGACGACCCTGCCGAGGAAGTCGATGTTGACGCCCAGCACCATCGGCATCAGGCCGAGAATGGTGGTCACGGTGGTCAGCATTACCGGGCGCAGACGCTGGGCGCCGGTGCGCAGGATCGCCTCCATCGGGTCCGCGGACTCCTGCTTCAGGCGGTCGTAGGTGTCGATCAGGACGATGTTGTTGTTGACCACGATGCCGGCCAGCGCGATCACCCCAATGCCGCTCATGACGATACCGAAGGGCTGGTCGGTGATCATCAGGCCGATGAACACGCCGATGGTCGACATGACCACCGCCGAGAGGATCAGGAAGGCGGAATAGAAGGAATTGAATTGGGTGACCAGGATGATCGCCATCAGAAAAAGGGCGACTCCGAAGGCCTTCATCAGGAAGGTGGCGCTCTCCTGCTGCTCCTCGTCCTCGCCCTTGAAGGTCACTTCCACGCCGGCGGGCAGTTGATCGCGATTCTCCGCCAGCCAGGCGCGGATCTGCTTGACCTTGTCGTCGGCCAGGATCGGCTCGCCGGTGACCGGATCGACCCCGACGTCGGCCTTGACCGTCATCACCCGATTGCCGTCGACCCGATTGAGCAGCGAGACCTTCGGCTCAGGCCGTTTCTCGACGAAGTTGGCGATCGGAATCAGTCCCCTCTGGGTCTGTATCCTGATGCGCTCCAGATGGTCGATCGTGCGGTAGGCCTCCGGCAGGCGCAGCACGATGTCGACCTCCTCGTCCGTCGTGTCCGGGCGGTATTCCGCCAGCTTGAAGCCGTTGGTGACCATCCGGACGTAGTTGCCGATCAGCGAGACGTCGGCACCGTACTTCGCCGCCTCGGCGCGGTCGACGTCCAGTTCCCACTCGATGCCGGGGATCGGCCGGCCGTCCTCGATGTCGACCAGGCCGGGCGTGTCGCGCAGCACCTGGGCGAGGCGTTGGGCGGCCGGGTCCAGCTTGGCAGGATTGTCGGCGCTGACCTGGAGCTGGATCGGCTTGCCCACCGGCGGGCCGGCCTCCTCTTCGCGTGTCTCCACGTAGATGCCGGGCAGGCTGCGGCTGCGCGCACGGATCAGGTCGAGCACCTCGCGCGCCGCCGGCCGCTTGAACCAGTCGACGAACTCCAGGTTGACGATGCCGATCAGATCCTCCGGCTCGTCGTCGTTCTGGCGGCCAGAGGAGGCGATGGTGCGGGCATAGATGGTGTGGAAGGCGCCGGTCTCGCGCTGGATGTCCATGACCTGGCGCTCGACCTCGCGCACGAGCTGGTCGCGTTCCTCGATAGCGAGGTTGCCGCGCCCGTGCACCCAGACGGCAGCGTTCTCCGGCTCCACGTTGGGGAAGAACTCGACGCCCCTGCCGAAGCTGCTGTAGGCAAGTTGCACGCCGACCAGCATCGCCACCGCGGCGAGGGCGATCTTGCCCGGATGCCGCAGCGCGCGCTTGAGGAAACGGATGTAGGCGCCGGTGAAGCCGGTGAGCTGGGTCAGGTCGCCGGACTCGCCGGCCGCCAGCGCCTTCATCATCGCCGGGTCGGCGCTGCCCTTGCGCCCGCCGAGCACCGAGCCGAGGGTCGGCACGAAGATCAGCGCCATGGCCAGCGAGGCGGTCAGCACCGCGATCAGGGTCAGCGGCATGTACTTCATGAACTCGCCGACCACGCCCGGCCAGAACAGCAGGGGCAGGAAGGCGGCGAGCGTCGTCGCCGTCGAGGCGATGATCGGCCAGGCCATGCGCTTGGCGGCCAGACCGTAGGCGGCGGTCTTGTCCAGCCCCTCCGACTTCTTCCGGTCGGCGTACTCGGTCACCACGATGGCGCCGTCGACCAGCATGCCGACCGCCAGGATGAGGCTGAACAGCACGACGATGTTCACGGTCAGGCCGGAAAGATAGAGGACCAGCAGGCCGGTCAGGAAGGAGCCCGGGATGGCGAGCCCGACCAGCGCGCCGGAGCGCAGGCCGAGCGCGGCGACGACGACGATCATCACCAGCAGGATCGCCGCCAGCACGTTGTTCTGCAGGTCGTTCAGCATGGTCCGGATGTTCGAGGACTTGTCCTGGCTGTAGTAGACCTGCACTTCGTCCGGCCAGGCGCGGCGTTCGCCCTCGACCACCGCGCGCACCTGCTCGATGGTCTCGATGATGTTGGAGCCGACCCGCTTGGAGACCTCCAGCGCGATCGCCGGCTGCCCGTTGATGCGCGCGAAGCCCTCGCGGTCTTTGAAGGTCGGGCGGATGGTGCCGATATCGCCGAAGGTGACGACCGAGTCGCCTTCGGCCTTGACCGGCATGTTGCGGATGTCGTCGACGGTCTCGAACAGTCCCGGCACCTTGACGGCGAAGCGCCCGTCGCCGGTGTCCATCGAACCGGCGGCGACCAGCCGGTTAGAGCGGTTTACCAGGTCCAGGACGAAGGCGGCGTCGAGGCCGTACTGCTCCAGGCGCAGGGGGTCGACCAGCAGCTCGACCTGCTCGTCGCGGTCGCCGGCGATCTCGGCCTCCAGCACGGTGGGGATCGTCTCGATCTTGTCCTGCAGACCGCGCGCCAGCCGCAGGAGGGTGCGCTCGGGCACGTTGCCCGAAAGGGAGATCGTCAGCACCGGGAAGAGACTGAGGTTGACTTCGTGAACCGTCGGCTCGTCGGTCTCTCCCGGCAGTTCGGGCTTGGCGAGATCGACCTTTTCGCGAACCTCGTCCATGGCCTGGTCGGCGTCGAAGCCGGCCTCGAATTCCATGACCACGTTGGCGCCGCCCTCGTAGGCGAAGGAGCGCAGTTCCTTGATCCCCTCCAGGCCCTGCAACTCCTGCTCCATCGGCTTGACCAGCAGGCGCTCGGAGTCCTCCGGGCTGATGCCGTCGTGATGCAGCGAGACGTAGACGATGGGGATGTTGACGTCCGGCTCGGCCTCCTTGGGGACGGCCTCGTAGGCATAGGCGCCGGCGACCAGCAGCAGGACCATGCTGGCCAGCACGGTGCGCGAATGGCCGAGGGCGGCGTCGATGATCGCGCGCATGGGACTAGCGTTCCGCAGCCGGGGGCGCGCTGCGCTCTGCGGTCAGCGGCGTCACCCGGCCGTCCGTTCCCTCGGCGCCGGGAATGGCGAGGACCGACTCGCCGTCCTTGACGAACTCCTGGCCGACCGTGATCAGCGTCACCTGCTCCGGCAGCCCGGCGACGAACAGGCCCTCGGCGGTGTCTTCGACGATGTCGATGGGCACGAAGCGGACCACCATGGTCTCCGCGTCGCCGTCGCCGTCCTCGACCACGGTGCGCAGGCCGAGCACGCCGGCGTCGTCGAGGGTCAGGATGGCCGGCGTGATGCGGTGGGCCGGGACGCGCTCCACCGGCAGGCGCAGCTCCGCCGTCATTCCTGCCGGCACCTCGCCGGCCGCGTTCGGCACCTCGAGCTCGATGCGAAAGGTGCGGGTCTGCGGATTGGCCTCGGCGGCGATGAAGCGGATGCGACCCCAGACCTCGTCGCCGGTGGCGAGACTCCCCGAGCCGGGCTCGCCGAGCGACAGCCGTCGCACGTCGCGTTCGTTGGCGTTGGCGACAACCAGGATCGGATCCAGGTCCACCACCCGGGCGATCGGATCGCCAGTGTCGATGTAGTCGCCGATATCGACGTATCGGTCGTCGAGCACGCCGTCGAAGGGGGCGAGTATCTCCAGGCTGGAGATTTCGATTTCCGCCGCCTCGACCGCCGCTTCGGCGGCATCCAGTGCGGCGCGCGCCTCGGCGAGCTGCGTCTCGGCACGGAATCCCTTGTCTGCCAGTTGCCGTGCGGCGCTGTACTCGATGCGCCGCTGGTTGCGCAGGGCCTGGGCCTCGCGCAGCCGAGCCTGTCGATCGCGCGGGTCCAGGCGGGCGATGAGCTGGCCGGCTTCGACCCGCTCCCCCTTCTCGACCAGCAGCTCTTCCACCTCGCCGTAGGTCTCGGCCTTGACGTCGACGGCACGGACCGCCTCGGTATGGCCGTTCAGCCTCAACTCGATCAGGCGCGGTGCGGCGCTGCTGTCAGCCACACGCACGCGGGTCATCTCGCGCACCGTGTCGAGGTCGACGGGCGGCTTGCTGACCTCGGGTTCGCCGCTGCCGCCCATCACTCCGGAGGCGACCCAGACGACGACGCCGAGGGCGAGCAGCCCGGCGACCAGGTAGGAAGGATTGAGGCGCATGCCCTGCCAAGTTCCGTCTTCGCGTGTCTCGTTGTACGTCGCCCCGCCGGGCTGCGTTCATCCCCGGGCGCCCGCCGTTCGCCGCTGCGGCGCGGCAGGCTTGTTGTCGCTGCGCCGTGGAGCCAGGTCCTCGGCCAGACGGTCGCGGTTGCGCCGCAGCCAGTCGGCTGCGAACTCGTAGTAGGCGAGGCCAAAGCCGTGGACGAAGCGTTGTCCCGGCGCGCTCTCCGCCATGTCGCAGGTGCGCATCAGGCCTACCTGGTTCTCCAACTCGGCGATGCGCGCGTCTATGACCTCGATCACGTGGTCTTGCGGCAACAGGTCGCCCATGAACAGCACCAGCAGGAAGTCCGAGCGATACTTGTCATCTGCGGGCGGCCGCATCAGCGCTTCGACGAGCCGCGCGCGGCCGACTTCGGTCAGGCTGTAGACCTTCTTGTCCGGGCGCTTGTCCTGCGCCTGCGCGTTCACGGCGATGGCGCCCTCCTCCTGCAGCCGCGCCAATGCCGGGTAGAGGGCGCCGAAGCTGGAGTCCTGGAAGTGGCTGTAAGGCGCCGCATCGAGCGTCTTCTTGATCTCGTAGCCGCTGGCCGGCTGCCGATGCAGCACGGCGAGGCAGAGGGTCTTGGTGTCCACGGCGGCCGTCCGAGGTGGTTCCACGCCTGAGTGTATCGCTTCGTCATATATCGGGCCAATACAGACGAGGCACAACCCGGGCCATTCCGCGGCCGCCGCAATTTGTCTCGAATGCGGCTCAAAAACCTTTATTTGACAGAGGCTTGCGTCTGGCCGACCGTGCAATGTCGGAAGCGAGGCGAGATACGCCCGGAGCAGGTTCCATGACGCCGATCCATGCCGCTGCCCTGTCGGGCGCCCAGGTCGCCAGCAAGCGCGTGGCGGCCTCCGCCCACAATGTCGCCAATGCACAGACCGCGGTCGCGCCGGCCGAGGCCGCCGACGCGCCGGGCCCGGTGCGCGTGGAGGCTCTCAGCGTCGCCGGCGGCGGCGTGCGCGGCCAGACCCGCTTCCTGTCACCGGGTTACTTGCCGGCCCACGCGCCCGACCACCCGGCCGCAGGTGCGGACGGCCGGATCGCCCGCGCCGACGTCTCCCTGGAGGGCGAAGCGGTCCGCCAGATAGCCGCGCAGCGCGCCTATGAGGCTAACCTGCAGGTGCTCAAGGTCGGCGACCGCATGTTGGGAGCGCTGCTCGACCACGCTTCCTAGTGATTCTGAGCGGCTTTGGCCGGCGCCACTCCGGCGACTGAATTTGCCTCTTTCCGAACGCGGATTGGTTGCGATACACCGCAACTCATGGAGATCCGCGCGGCCACTCTGGAGGATCTGACCCCCGTCGGCGAACTGCTCGTCGCCTGCCTGAACGCAGGTGTCGGCTGGCTGCCGGAAGGTGACTACTCGCGCAACATCCCCTATCGCATGAAGCCGAGCTACGCGCTTTTCGTCGCCGAGCGCAACGAGAGCCGCGGTAAGGTGATCGCCGGTTTCGTCGAATGCGTGCGGGAGATGCCGCCGCACCCGCCGGAGGTCTCCAACCTCTTCGTCCATCCGGCCTTTCAGGGGCAGCGGATCGGCCTGGAGCTGTTCCGCCATGCCGTGCGCTACTGCGGCCTGGGCACGCTGGTCTCGACATATGCGCGCAACACCTCGGCCCGGAAGTTCTTCGAGGGCCAGGGCTGCGTCGAGGTGGGACGCGCGCCGACCTACAGCCTGACGGATTTCATGTCCGGCCGTACCGACGACCCGAACTGGCGGATCACCTATGTGGTCCCCCAGGACCGCATCGCCGCTCTGGTCGGCTAGCGGCACAACAGCACGGTAGCCGTATCGCGATCGGACGGCCGACAGCGACGCCCGCACGAGGAACCGCACGGGGGTATTCGGACGTTGGGATTTCCGGCGGTGGGATCGCTCGGCCGCCGGCCGCACGACTTGGTCGCCGTGGGAGCGGCGGTCGCCTGGTCCTGGATATGGAAGAATAGTCGAATATGTCACGCCTCGTGGCTTGATATGTGGCAATGTCGCCGGATGCCGGATCTCCCAGAATGCGGTCAAACGACTTGGGCTGCGCGTTGCGGTCGCCGCCCGGCTCACGTGCTCCGGGAGATTGGGCGGCTGGCAGTTCGGTCGCGCAGCCGGGGCGGGGAGGCAACGGCGTGACGGCGGTTGAGAGCGTGCAGCAGCGGGCTTACGCGGCCAGGTGGGCCCGGCGGGCGGCGCCCGGCGCGAGATCCCAGGCACCCAGCGCGGACCGGCGGCTCGTCGTCGTTTCCAACCGCGTCTCGGCCCCGCGCGGCGGGCGCACCGGCAGCGAGGGCGGGCTCGCGGTGGGCATCCGTGCCGCCCTCGAGGAAAAGGGCGGGGTCTGGTTCGGTTGGTCAGGCAAGACCATCGAACGAGATCCCGGCGGGCCCAGCATCTTCGAGTCCGGCCCGGTCACCTACGCGACGGTCGACCTCTCCAAGCGCGACTACGAGGAATACTACAACGGCTTCGCCAATCGCTCGCTCTGGCCGCTGTTCCACTACCGTCTCGACCTGGCCGATTTCAACCGCCGTTATCTGGCCGGCTACCAGCGGGTCAATTCCTTGTTCGCCCATCGGCTCGTGCCGCTCTTGAAAGACGACGACCTTCTGTGGATTCACGACTACCACCTGATCCCGATGGCCGAGCACCTGCGCGGAATGGGGTGCGAGCAGGCCATGGGCTTCTTCCTGCATATCCCCTGGCCGGCGATCGAGGTGTTGCTGGCGCTGCCCAATCACCGCGCGCTGGTGAAGTCGCTGTGCGCCTACAACCTGATCGGCTTCCAGACCGAGAACTACCGCCGGGCCTTCCTGGCTTACCTCAGCCGTGAGCTGGGTGCGCAGATCGAGCCAGACGGCACCGTGCTGGCGTTCGGGCGGCGTATCCGGACCGGCACCTACCCGATCTCGATCGACACCGCCGACCTGGCCGAGGCGGCGGCGGAGAATGCGGAATCGCGCCAGATCCGAAGGTTGCAGGCCAGTATCCGCGAACGCGAACTGATCATCGGGGTCGACCGCCTGGACTACTCGAAGGGCCTGCTGGTGCGCGTCCAGGCCTACGAACACCTGCTGCGCGCCTATCCGGCCAACCGCGGCCGCGTGGTCATGCTGCAGATCGCACCGCCCTCGCGCATCGACGTGCCCGAGTACGGACAGATCCGGCGCGAGATGGAGGCGGCCTGCGGGGCCCTGAACGCCGCCTACTCGGAGTTCGACTGGACGCCGATCCGCTACCTCAACAAGGGCTTCGGACGCCGCATGCTGGCCGGCTTCTATCGGACGGCGGCGGTCGGGCTGGTGACGCCGCTGCGCGACGGCATGAACCTGGTCGCAAAAGAGTACGTTGCCTCGCAGGATCCGGAGAACCCCGGCGTCCTGGTGCTCTCGCGCTTCGCCGGCGCGGCCGAGGAGCTCGACGGCGCTCTAATCGTCAATCCCTACGACCTGGAGGGCGTCGCCGAGGCCATCCAGACCGCACTGGCGATGCCGCTGGATGAGCGGCGCGCGCGCTTTCACGGCATGTTCGAGCGGCTGCAGACCTACGACATCCACGCCTGGTGGGCCGACTACCTGTCCGATCTGGGAGCATGAGCGACGCGAACCAGGCCGTCCTGATCGGCGATATCGGCGGTACGAACGCGCGCTTCGCCGTCGCCCGCCATGGCGGCTGGTGCGAGTTGGCACGGCTCAAGGTGGCTGGCTTTGCGGACGCACGAAGCGCGCTCGCGCAGGTTCTGCAGCGGGGACCGAAGCCGATGCGCGCGGCCGTGCTGGCCATTGCCGGGCCGGTCTCGGACGGGCGAGGGCACCTGACCAACGGCGCTTGGACCTTCCACGCCGAGGCCCTCGCCGGCGACCTCGGCCTGCGGCAGGTGATTCTGGTCAACGACTTTGCCGCCCAGGCGCTGGCTTTGCCGCATCTGGCGCCCGAAGATTTGCTCGACCTCGGCGGGCCCGATGTCGCGCGCTCCGGCGAGACGACCCTGGCGGTCGTCGGTCCGGGAACCGGCCTCGGCGTCGCCGCACTGCTGGCCGACGGCACGCCGCTGGTCGGCGAAGGCGGCCACGTCACGCTGCCGGCGCGCGACGCGCGCGAATGGCGTATTGTCGAGGCGCTGGCGCGGCACTACGGCCATGTCTCGGCCGAGCGCGTGTTGAGCGGTGCCGGGCTGTTGGCGCTGCAACGCCTGCTTGCGGCGCGCGGCGGCGAGGCGGCGGCCGCTTCGCCGGAAGCGGTCACCGAAGCGGCACGACAGGGCGCCCCCGCCGCCAGCGAAGCCGTCGAGTTGTTTCTTCGATTCCTCGGCACGGTAGCCGGCGACGTGGCCTTGACTTTCGGCGCCCGCGGCGGGGTCTTCCTGACCGGCGGCATTCTTCCCCATGTGCGGGAGCAGGCGAGGGCTGGCGGCCTGCGCGAAGCCTTCTTGTCGAAAGGCCGCTTCCGAGGGTATTTGGACGCAGTGCCACTGCGAATGGTGGTGCATCCGGATCCCGCGTTCCTGGGACTGGCGCACCATGCGGCGCGGTTGTGAGATGGCCGGATCGGGAGGCGGAGCGGGATGACGGCAGATGGTGCGCCTACGCCCTTCGACCCGGCGACGATCGGCCGGCCCGAGCTGCAGGGCCTCTACCGATACTGGTACAGCCGTCATGACGGGGCCCGGCTGCCGGCTCGCGCGGACCTGGATCCCCTGGATATCCCGCAGCTTCTGCCGCACCTCATGCTGATCGACGTCCAGCACGAGCCCTTCGATCTGCGCTACCGTCTGGTCGGCACCGCGCTGGTGGACCAGATGGGGCGCGACACCACGGGGCTGCGCGTCGAGGACGGTTACCTGGGCGACGATTGGCCACGGATCGAGCAGGACTACCGCACCGCCGTCTTCGCGGCGCGCCCGGTGCTGACCCGGAACGACATCAAGGGCAAGCAGGGCCGGCGCCTGGCCTACGAACGCCTCCTGCTGCCGCTGTCCGGCGATGGGAAGGCGGTGGACATGCTTGTCGGCGGCGCTGTCTTCGACCCGATCCAGACTTGACCCGGACGCGCCAAAGCGGATTGCGGTCGCGAGAATCGGCCGGCTAAAGCGTGCCAGAACCGCGCTTGCCTATGCCCGGCCGACAGCGACTAGGACGTTGCCCATGGCATCGATTCCAAGGCGGTCCTGCGGCTCGACGACGAGCGTGGTGTCCAGTTGCTGGACGATGGCCGGCCCGGCGATCTCGGCGCCGAAGGGCAGCTTGTCGCGGGCATAGACCGGCGTCTCCTGCCAGCCGCCGCCGGCGAGGCCCTGAGCGAACCAGACCGGCCGCCGGCCGATCTGCGCGTCCTCGACGCGGTTGGCCTTTGCCTCGGGCGGCAGCAGCGCCGCCAGCTCTACGGCGGGGCGTTTGCCGATCACCGCGGTATGCAGGTTGACCAGCACCGGCCGGATCTCCGGCAGCTCCACGGCGAAGCGCTGCCAGTAGGCTTTGGCGAAGGCTTCGTGCAGAGCCTCGCGCGTCACCTTCGGATCCTCAACGGCGACGGTCAGAAGATGGGTCTGTCCTTGGAACTGCATGTCGGCGAAGTAGAGCGCATGAGTCTGCTCGACGCGTACGCCCTCCTTCTCGATGGTCGCCAGACCTTCGGCCGTCTGCGCGGCGAACACGCGGTGCACCTCGGCCATGTCGATCGCCGGCAGCGGCTGGTTGAGGGTGCGCACGTAGTCGTGCCGCAGGTCGGCAACGATGCAGCCGAGTGCATTGGTGATGCCCGGCCGCGCCGGGATCAGGACGTTCGGGATCGCCAGTTCGCGGGCCAGGGCCGTGGCATGCAGCGGCCCGGCGCCGCCGAAGGCGAAGAGCGCGAAGTCGCGCGGATCGTGGCCGCGGCTGAGCGAGACCATGCGGATGGCGCCGGCCATCTTGTCGTTGGCGATGCGCACTACCGCAGCGGCGGCGGCATCGGCGTCCAGCCCCAGCGGCGCGCCGATCTCGCGCACGAAGATCTCGCGCAGGGCCTCCAGGGACGGCGCGGTCTCCACGGACAGCAGATGCGCGGGATCGAGCCGGCCGAGCAGCAGATTGGCGTCGGTGATCGTCGGCTTGCTGCCGCCGCGCCCGAAGCAGATGGGACCCGGCGTGGCGCCGGCGCTCTCCGGCCCGACCTGCAGCAGGCCCGCCTCGTCGACGTAGGCTAGGCTGCCGCCGCCCGAGCCGATGGTGTGGACATCGACCATCGGCACGTGGATCGGCATGGCGTACTCCAGCTCCAGCTCGCTGGAGACCGCCGGCACCCCGTCCAGGATCAGCCCGACGTCGGTCGAGGTGCCGCCCATGTCGTAGGTGATCAGGTTGGCGAGACCGGCGCTGCGGGCGGTGAAGGCGGCGGCCATCACGCCGGTCGCCGGGCCGGACATCACGGTCTTCACCGCCTCTTCGGCGGCGATCCGGGCGGCCACCGTGCCGCCGTTGCCCTGCATGAGCAGCAGCTCGCGGCGGTAGCCCCGGTCCGCCAGTTCGCCGGTCAGCTTCGCCAGGTAGCGGTCGAGCACCGGCTGCACGCTGGCATTCACCGCTGCGGTGACCCCGCGCTCGTACTCGCGGTACTCGCTGAGCAGGGCGTGGCCGAGGGTGACGTGGCGGTTGGGCCAGATCTCGCGCGCGATCTCGCCGGCGCGCAGCTCGTGCGTCGGGTTGCGGTAGGCGTGCAGGAAGTGGATCACCAGCGCCTCGCAGCCTTCGCCGCGCAAGCGCTCGCAGGCGTCGCGGACGGCCGCTTCGTCCAGCGGCGTCAGCACCTCGCCGTCGGCGTCCACGCGTTCGGCCACCTCCAGGCGCAGCTCGCGCGGGATCAGCGGCTCGAAGCGGCCGAACATGCCGTAGGGCTGTGGCCGGGTCCGCCGCCCCAGCTCCAGCACGTCGCGGAAGCCGGCCGTGGTGATCAGGCCGACCCTTGCGATCTTGCGCTCCAGCAGCGCATTGGTCGTCGTCGTCGTGCCGTGCACCAGCTCGGACACCGCCGAAAGCTCGGCGCCGGCGCGCTCCAGCGCCGCCAGTACGCCGAAGGCCTGGTTGTCGACCGTGGTCGGCACCTTGGCCAAGCCGAGGCGCGGCTGCCCCTCGGCGCCGCGCTCCATCAGGATCAGGTCGGTGAAGGTCCCGCCGACATCGACGCCGACGACCACTGCGCTCATGGAGCTTTCGTCCTCAAATGGTTAGGTAGGCGTGTCTGACCGCATCGTCGGCCATCAGTTCGGCCATGGTGCACTGGTAGCGGATGCGCCCGCCCTCGATGACATAGGCGCGGTCGGACAGCTCCTTGGCGAAGTAGAGGTTCTGCTCGCTGAGCAGGACGGTCAGGCCCTCGCGCTTCAGTTCGGCGATGGTGCGCGCCATCTGCTCGACGATCACCGGCGCCAGCCCTTCCGAGGGTTCGTCCAGCAGGATGGCGCGCGGGTTGCCCATCAGGGTGCGGGCGATCGTCAGCATCTGCTGCTCGCCGCCGGACATGCGGCCCCCCGGGCGGTCGCGCATCTCGGCCAGGTTGGGGAACAGCGCGAAGAGCTTCTCGGGCGTCCACTCCGGGGCGCCCTGGCGTGGCGGCTGGCGGCCCACCTCCAGGTTTTCCATTACCGTCAGGCCGGTGAAGATGCGGCGTTCCTCGGGCACGTAGCCCAGGCCGCTCTGGGCGATGCGGAAGCTCGGCAGGCGTGCCAGGTTCTGTCCGTCCAGGCTGCGCGTACCGCGCACCTCGGCGAGCAGCCCCATGATCGACTTGAGGGTGGTCGACTTGCCGGCGCCGTTGCGGCCGAGCAGGGCGACCACCTCGCCCTTGCCCACCTCCAGTGCCACGTCGAACAGGATGTGGGCGCGGCCGTAGAAGGCGTTCAGCCCCTCGACCTTCAGCACGGACGCATCCGTCATGCCCGCGCCTCCATCGCCCGCTGTGCCGCCGCCACCCCGGCGCCACCCAGGTAGATGCGCTGCACCTCCGGGTTCTCGCGAACCTCCTGCGGCGTGCCGGTCGCCACCGTGCGCCCGCGGTCGAGCACCAGCAGGGTGTCGGCATGGGCGAAGACCACGTCCATGTCGTGCTCGGTGAACAGCACGGAGATGCCGCGCTCGCGTACGATCTCGGCCGTCAGGGCCATCAGGTCGATGCGCTCGCGCGCCGCCATGCCGGCGGTCGGCTCGTCCATCAACAGCAGGCGCGGCTCGTGCGCCAGGGCGATCGCCAGCTCGACCCGCTTGATGTCGCCGTAGGCCAGCAGGCCGCACTGGCGCTCGGCCTGGTCGGCGACGCCGACCCGCTCCAGCACCGCCATCGCTTCGTCGCGGTAGAGCCGGCGGGCGGCGGGGATCAGCGCGCGCAGGCGGCGGCGGTGGCTGATGAAGGCCATCTGCACGTTCTCCACCACGGTCATCGCGGTGAAGGTGGCGGCCACCTGGAAGGTGCGCCCGACGCCGAGCCGCCAGATCCGCCGCGGCGGCAGGCCGGTGATGTCCTCGCCGCCCAGACGCACGCGCCCGGCGTCCGGCGGCAACTGACCGCCGACCATGTTGAAGCAGGTCGACTTGCCGGCGCCGTTCGGCCCGATGATGGCGAAGAGCTTGCCCGCCTCGACGGTGAAGGAAACGCGGTCGACGGCAACGACGCCGCCGAAGGCCTTGCGCAGGTCGTCGACCTCCAGGACAGCCGTCACGACGCACTCTCCTCGCGGGTCAGCCGGTCGCGCAGGAAGCCGGCCAGACCCATCGGGAAGGCGATCACCAGCACCAGGATGACGGCGCCCAGGAAGGCGCGCCAGTAGTCGGTCAGCGGCAGGATGTAGGCCTCCAGCAGGTGGAACACGGCGCCGCCGACCAGCGGGCCGGTCAGCGTCTGGATGCCGCCCAGCAGCACCATGACCAGCGCGTCCACCGAGGTGGGGATGGCCAGCGAGCCGGGGTCGATGTTGCCCTTGGAGAAGACGAACATGCCGCCGGCGATGCCGGCGCAGGTGCCGGCGAGCGCGAAGGCCAGCCACTGGTGACGTTTCAGGTCGATGCCGATGGCGTCGGCCCGCACGGTGCTGTCGCGCCCGGCGCGCAGGGTGTAGCCGAAGGGCGCATGGCTGGCGCGCCAGAGGAATGCGATGGCGGCGCCGCAGACCAGCAGGGTCAGGTAGTAGTAGACCGTGCGGTCGCTCGCCCACTGCGACGGCCAGATGCCGATCAGCCCGTTGTCGCCGCCGGTCAGCTCGACCCACTGGAAGGCGGTCGACCAGACGATCTGGGCGAAGGCAAGTGTCAGCATCGCCAGGTAGACGCCCGACAGGCGGACCACGAACCAGCCGAACAGCAGGGCGCCGAGCCCGGCGGCGATCGGCGCGGCGAGGATCGCCAGCTCCATGTTGAGCCCGAGGTGATGCACCAGCAGCGCCGCGCCGTAGCCGCCGAGGCCGAAGTAGGCGGCATGGCCGAAGGAGACCATGCCGCCGGCGCCCATGATGAAGTTCAGGGAGAAGGCGAAGAGCGCGTAGATGAAGACCTCGAGCGCCAGCTTCTGGCTGTACTCGCCGACCACCAGCGGCAGCAGCAGCAGCACGGCGATAAGGGCGGCGACCAGCGCCTGCTGGGTGCGGCTCAGCGGGCGCAGCGGACGGTCGCCGGCGAAGCCGTGGCTGGTGCTGGTCTCCGGCTTGCCGAGCAGACCCCAGGGCCGCACCACCAGGACCAGCGCCATGACCAGGAAGGGCAATACCAGGGTGATTTCCGGGAAGACCAGGATGCCGAAAGCCTGGAGCTGGGCGATGATCAGCGCCGCCAGGAAGGCGCCCAGGACGTTGCCCATACCGCCGATCACCGTGACCACGAAGGCCTCGGCGATGATGTTGACGTCCATGAAGGGGTTGGCCGGCTCGACCGGCAACTGCAGGGCGCCGGCGAGCCCGGCCAGGAAGCCGCCGAGGAACAGCACGCCGGTGAACAGCCGCGCCTGGTTGACCCCCAGCGCGCCGACCATCTCGCGGTCCTGGGTGGCGGCGCGCACCAGGGTGCCCCAGCGGGTGCGGTTGAACAGCAGCCAGAGCGCGCCCAGCACCAGCGGCCCGGCGGCGATCAAGACAAGCTGGTACTCGGGGAAGCGGAACCCGAAGATCACCACGAAAGAGGTGAAGCCCGGCGCGCGCGGACCGAACAGCTCTTCCGGCCCCCAGACCTCCTGCACCAGGTCCTGCACGATCAGCACCACGCCGAAGGTGGCGAGCAACTGGAACAGCTCGTGGGAGCGGTAGATCCGCCGCAGCAGGATCAACTCCATGACGACCGCACACAGGCCGACGGCGACGGCGGCGATCGGCAGCGCCAGCCAGAAACCCAGCGCGTCGCCGAGCAGGGCCATCATCTGCTGGGTCAGCGTGTAGGCAAAGTAGGCGCCCAGCATGTAGAAGCTGCCGTGCGCGAAGTTCACGATCCGCGTGACGCCGAAGATGATCGTCAGGCCGCAGGCGATCAGGAACAGGTTGGAGGCGCTCGCCAGACCGCTCAGGAACTGGATGAAGAAGAAGGCGGGATCCATCGGGGCAGGGTCGTCCTGGTTTCGGTCAAGGGGCTCGGCAGAACGCGCGCGAAACGGCCGGCTCCCGCGACGGGAGCCGGCCGAAGGCGGCGGCGGGGCTCACTCGCCGGGACGGACCGCCTTCACCTCTTCCTCGGAGTGGGCGTAGTCGGCACCGTCGGCGTAGTGCCAGTCGACCATCTTGCCCTGGCCGTCCTCGACGGCGATGGTGCCGACGAAGGCGCCCGCCGTCGCCTGATTGTCGATGGCGCGCATGGTGATCGGCCCGATGGGCGTGTCGACCTCCAGGCCCTTGAGGGCATCGACCATGGCCTCCGTGTCGGTCGAGTCGGCCTCATCCAGCATCGCCTTGATGGTGTAGGGGATCATGTAGCCGAGCAGGGAGGCGAGGCGCGGGTAGTCGTCGTACGTCGCCTGGTAGGCCTCGACGAAGGCCGTGTGCTCGGGCGTGTCGATCTGCTCCCAGGGGTAGCCGGTGACGATCCAGCCCTCCGGCGCCTCGGCGCCCATCGGCGCCAGGTACTCCGGCTCGCCGGTCAGCAGGCTGAGCACGGTGCGTCCCTCGAACAGGCCGCGGAGCTGGCCCTCGCGCACGAACTTCGCCAGGTCGCCGGCGAAGGTGGCGTTGAAGATGCCGTCCGGGTTGGTGCGCAAGATGGCCTGCGCGGTGGCGCCGGCGTCGATCTTGCCGAGCGCCGGGTACTGCTCCTCGACCACCTCGGCGCCGGGAATGATCTCCGGCAGCAGCTTCTTGAAGTTCTCCGCCGCCGACTGGCCGTATTCGTAGTTCGGCGCGACGATGGCCCAGGTCTTGGCGCCGCTGTCGCGCGCCGCCTCGACCAGCATCTTGGTCTGCATGTAGGTGTTCGGCCGCATGCGGAAGGTGTAGCGGTTGCCCTGTGCCATGGTCAGGGCGTCGGTCAGCGGCTCGGCGGCGATGAAGAGGATCTGCTTCTGCTTGGCGTAGTCGCCGACCGCCAGGCCGATGTTCGAGAAGAAGGTGCCGAACAGGAAATCGACGCCCTCGTTGGTCACCAACTCGTCGGCCACGCGCACCGCGTCCGCCGTGGTGCCGCCGTCGTCGCGGCTGATCACCTCCAGCGTCTTGCCGCCCATGACGCCGCCGGCGGCGTTGATCTCCTCCACCGCCAACTGCCAGCCCTTGCGGTAGGGCTCGGCGAAGGCGGCGATGCGGGCGTAGGAGAAGAGCTCGCCCACCTTGACGCTGTCCTGCGCCTGTGCGCCGGGGGTGAAGGCCATTGCGGCCAGGGCGACCGCGGCGGCCGCGGCCAGGAAGGTGCGTCTCAACATGTCCCTGTTCTCCCTCTTCTCGTCTTGGGCAGGCGGCCGGTCAGCGCAGACCGTCCTCCCCGGTGATCTCCTCGGCCGCGAGACCGCCGACCCGCGCGTGCGGGCGCGCGCCGGTGGTCATGGCCAGCACGTACAACAGCTCGTCCGGGCGCGGCGCGTCCGGCACGCGCACCTCGACGGCGGTGAAGTGGCTGCGCACGTAGGCGGCGTTGACGTGATGGACCGGAATGTCGATGGCGGTGCCCAGCGTCCCGACCTTCTTGGCCGAGGGCACGATGGCCTTGGTGTGGCCCAGCACCTCGCGCATGCCCCAGCCGCCGGGTACGTGCCACAGCGCGCCATGCTCCAACTCGCCCGCACTGCCGACCACGGCACCCTTGCCGTAGGCTTCGACGCCCTGCGGCCCCGTACCGAGCGCGGCGACCAGCCGCTCGGCCATCGCCTTGCCGGTCTCCTTCAGCGCCTCCATCAGCGGCGTGATCTCTTCGACATAGCCGCCGGCGTAGGGGTTGGCCATCGCCACCGCGACCCAGCCCCGCAGCAGCGGCTCTGCCGGCGGCGGGCCGAACTCGTGGCGCTCTTCCTCGACCTGGGTGACGATCTTGCGGATGGCGATCAGCTCGGACGGCATCGGAGCCCTTCGTGTCGGAGGTCGGGAGCCGCGACGCTGCGGCCGCGCAAGGATAGCAGAGCCGCCCCGATCAGGCCCGCCGCGCGCATCTCCGCGGCCAGCGCCGCGCCGCTCGACAGGGCGGACTCGATCTCTTCCGGCGCCAGCGGTCCGACGGCCGTGACCACCGGCAGCGCGCCCAGGTCGCTGTCGGCGACCAGGTCGACGGCCGGCCGGCGGACAACCGCCGGGTGGTCGTCCAGGTCGACCGCGTTGGCGATCAGGGTGGCGGCCACGTCGGCCTCGGCGGCGGTGCGGGCGAGCACGGTGACGGCGTCGGCGATGCCGCGCGACAGGCTGCGTCCCTGCCGGCCCGAGGTGGCGAGGCCGCGCAGCGGCTGGGCGTAGGTCAGGCGCAGTGCGCCGCCGGGGCCCAAGTCGGCGAGGTCGGTGACCAACCCGATATCCAGCCTCTCGCCCGGCGCCAGGTGGACCGCGATGTCGCCGCCGTCGTTGACCCAGGCGCGCCGCAGCGTGCAGCCGGCCCGCATGGCCGCCAGGACATGGTCGGCGACCGCGCCGGCGACGGCGGCCATTGGGGTCACCCAGAGATGCGCGTGCGGGCGGCAGGCGCGCAGCATCGCCCGGGCCACCGGATGCCGCAGCCGATGCGGCCGGGCGTCCAGCGGACGCCGCAGTTCTGGCAACTCGGCGACCAGGCTCGCCAGCAGCCCGTCGAAGGCGGCTTGCGCCTGGGCCAGGGCGCGGGCGCGGTCTGGCCCCTCGGCGTCGATCACCAGGTCGATCGGTCCCTCGCTCAGGTGCAGGCGGCCGCCGGCGAGATCCTGCGCCACGGGGCGGCGCGCGAGCGGAAGGGCCGTCGCGCTCATCTCCCACCCCGCTCGAGCGGCCAGGGGTTCTCGCTGCGCCAGCGTGCGGCCTTGGCCGCCTCGCCTTGCTCGGCCAGCACGTCGCTGAGGGCGATCACCGCCCCGGCGTGGCCGCCCAGCGCCTCGTAGTCGGCCCGGCTCATGGTGAATTCCATGGGCGCGACGATGGCCGGCGTCGGCACGTAGCCGAAGGCGTTCTCCGGCATGCGGGTGACGTCGACCATCACCGTGATGCCGCCGCCCGGCCAGATGTAGACCGGCGCGCCACCCATGGTGACGCGGGTCAGGGCCTGCTTGACCGATTGGGTCAGATGGACCGGGTTCTCGGTGACGCCGGCGCGCAGCGAGCCGCCGGCGCCGGCCATGAAGACGACGGAGCAGAGCGCCGGCTCGCAGTTCTCGCCGATCCGCTCGACCACCTTGCGCACCGGCGCCGGAATCTCCCGCGGGATCGGCTTGAGCTCCTCGTCCAGCACGCAGTAGAGCGCGTCCTCGCCGGTCGTCGAAGTCAGCAGCAGGCGCAGGCCGGGCCAGGCGGTCTTCGGGTCGATACTCTCGACGATCGACAGCGGCTGGACGATGTCGGTGCCGCCCCAGCCGCTGCCCGGATGCGCGACCTGGAAGTAGCGGCCCGGCGTCGACTTGCGGCCGCGCACGCGGATGCCGGTGGGCGGCATGTCCAGGCACTTGCCGGCTTGGTGCTCGCTCAGCACACCGGTGATGTGGTCGTCGACGACGATCACCTCGTCGCATGGCCATGCCATTGCTGGGCGAAGATGCCGATGGTGGCCGAGCCGCAGCCGACGCGCATGCGCTCCTCGCGGTGGCCGTCGACAACCGGCGCGGCGTTGGCCTGCACTTCCAGCGTCGCGCCACCCTCGATCGTCAGCTCCACGGCCTCGCCGTTGCACAGCTTCAGCAGCGTGTCGCAGGTGACGTTGCCTTCCTTCTTGCTGCCGCCGGTCAGGTGCCGCACGCCGCCGAGCGAGAGCATCTGCGAGCCGTACTCGGCGGTGGTGACGTGGCCCACCATTTCGCCGGCGACCCGGATCGGCGCCGTCTCGTCGCCCAGGTGGCGGTCGGTGTCGATCTTCACCTTGACGCCGCAATAGCTGAAGATACCCTCGGTCACCACGGTGACTGTATCGACGCCCTTGTACTGGCTGGAGACGATGAAGGGGGCCGGCTTGTAGTCTGGATAGGTGGTGCCGCTGCCGATCCCGGTGACGAAGGTCTCGGCGTCTGCCAGCAGGCGGCCGTCCCATTCCTGGCCGCTCTCGGCGGGGCCCTGGAAGGGCACCATGGCGCCGCCTGCCTCGGCGACGCGTTGGCTGAGCACCAGCGGGTCGGTGCGGGTCAGCAGGCCGTTCTCGTTGGCGTAGCGCCCGCAGGCGCCGACCCGCCCTGGCCGGATACGGCACAGCACCGGGCAGGCGTCGCAGCGCACGATCCCCTCGGTGCCCTCCTGGGCACCGAACTTCTGGTTCTTTGGACCGCCCTCGCGGGCCCCGTACTTCTGGGATTGTGACGGTGGGCCGTTAGCCATGGCCCGCCTCCCGCAGCAGCGCGCGCAGGCGGTGCGGCAGCGCCGGCGCCTGGCGCACCACCACGCCGGTGGCGTGACGGATGGCGCCGAAGATCGCCGGGGCGGTCGGCACCAGCGCCGGCTCGCCGATGCCCTTGGCGCCGAAGGGGCCGAGCGGCTCGGCGTCCTCCACCAGGTGGATCTCGATCTCCGGCACGTCGCCGAAGCTCGGGATCAGGTAGTCGTGCAGGTTCTCGGTGCGCCCCGGCAGGTATTCCTCCATCAGCGCCAGGCCGATGCCCTGGGCGATGCCGCCGTGGATCTGGCCTTCGACCAGCATGGGGTTGACCGCCTTGCCCAGGTCGTGCGCCGCGACGATGCGGTGCAACTTTACGGTGCCCAGGTCGAGGTCGACCGAGAGCGCGGCGAGCTGGGCGGCAAAGCCGTAGGTGGCGTAGGGCACACCTTGGCCCTTCTCGTCGAGCGGCGTGGTCGGCGGGTCGAAACGCCCGCGGCCCTCCAGGTCGGCCGACAGGCGCGCCAGCTCGATGGTTCGCGTGGGGCCACCGTCGTCCACCTCGACCACGCCGTCGGCGAGCCGCAGCTTCGCCTCCGGCCCGGCATTGGCCAGGCGCAGGAGTTGCGCGCGCAGGTCTTCGCCGGCGATCTGCGCCGCCTTGCCGGACACGAAGGTCTGGCGCGAGGCGGAAGTCTTGCCGGCGTCGGGCGTCAGGTCGGTGTCTCCGACCACCTGCTCCAAGGCTGCCGGCGGCAGGCCGAGCGCGTCGGCGCAGATCTGCAGCATGACGGTGGCCGAGCCCTGGCCGATGTCGACCGCGCCGTTGTAGAGCGTCAGCCGCCCGTCGCGGCCGAGCACCACGCGCATCTCGGAAGGGTTGGCGAGCGCCGTGTTGCCGCAGCCGTACCACATGCAGCCGACGCCGACGCCGCGCCGGGTGCGGCCGTCGGTCGTCACGTTGAACGCCTCGGCCTTGGCGCGCAGCGCCTGCCACTGCGGGCGCAACGCGTCCAGGCAAGCGGCCAGCCCGGCGGAATGCTCGAGAACCTGGCCGGTCGCGGTGGCGTCGCCTGGCCGCAGGGCGTTGATGTGGCGGAACTCCAGCGGATCGATCGCGAGCCGTTCGGCCAGGTCGTCCATCAGGCATTCGTGCGCGATAGCGGCCTGCGGCACGCCGAAGCCGCGGAAGGCGCCGGCCGGCGTCTCGTTCGTGTAGATGGCGCGGCTGCGCACCCGCACGTGCGGCACGCAGTAGGGGCCGCTGGCGTGCACCGGCACGCGGCCGGCCACGGTCGGTCCCCAGGAGGCGTAGGCGCCGGTGTTGAAGTCGCCCTCGAAGTCGAGGGCGCGCAACCTGCCGTCGGCCTCGGCTGCGGCGCGGGCGCGGATCACGCTGGGGTGGCGCTTGGTCGTCGCCGCCATCGACTCGGTGCGGCTGAAGACGCCGCGCACGGGCCGGCCGGTGACCTGCGCCGCCACCGCCAGCAGCGGCTGGATGGCCACGTCGAGCTTGCCGCCGAAGCCGCCGCCGCAGGCGCTGGGGAGGATGCGGACCTGCTCGGGCTGCAGGCCGGTCACGCGGGCCACCTCGTCGCGGTCCATGTAGGGCGCCTGGGTGCAGCCGTAGACCGTCAGGCGGCCGTCCGGCGTCGGCTCTGCGTAGCCGGCTTCCGGCTCGATGTAGGCATGCTCGACGAAGCCGGTGCGCCAGGTGCCCTCGCTTGCGGCGGCTGCGCCGGAGAAGGCGGCGTCCGGCGTACCCTTTTCGACAAAGCCCCGGATCAGCACGTTGCCGGCGCTCTCCGCATGCAGTTGCGGCGCGTCCGCGGCGGTGGCCGCCTCGGTGCCGATCACCGGGTCCAGCGGCTCCCACGTCAGGGGAATCGCCTCGACCGGAACGTTCTCGACCGTGTCGCGGTCCCCCAGCAGGGCCAGCACCGCCTCGCCGCGGTAGCGCACGGCGCCGGCGGCCAGCACCGGCTGGTCCTTAAGGTGCGGATAGATGCCGTAGGCGTTCTCCCCCGGCACGTCGGCTGCGGTGAGCACCCGGAGCAGCCCCGGCCAGCGGTCGTAGAGCGGCTGCAGGTCGCCGAGCGTGAAGCGCGCGCGGGCGTGCGGGGAGCGCACGGCGCGCAGCCAGAGCGCCCCGGCCGGCGCCGCATCGGCGCCGAAGCGGTCGGTGCCCGCAACCTTGGGCGGGCCGTCGCGGCGCGCCAGACCTTGGCCGACCGCCGGCGCTTCGCTCGGCGCGTTGCCTTCGGCCGGCAGGTCGGGCACCGCCAGCACCGCCTCGACGATCTTGCGGTAGCCGGTGCAGCGGCACAGCACGCCGCCGAGTGCGTCTTCCACCTGTTGCACCGTCGGCCGCGCCACGCGCGCCAGCAAATCGGCTGCCGCCATCAGCATGCCCGGCGTGCAGACGCCGCACTGCGCGGCACCATGCAGATGAAAACTGCGTTGCAGGGCGGAAAGCTGTCCGTCGCGCGCCAGTCCCTCGACCGTGATCACCTCGCGCCCGGCCGCCTGGCCGAGCGGCACCAGGCAGGCGCAGACCTGCCGGCCGTCGAGCAGCACGGTGCAGGCGCCGCAGTCGCCGGCGTCGCAGCCGACCTTGGTGCCGGTCAGGCCCAGCTCGTCGCGCAGGACCGTCGTCAGGCGGGTGAATGGCCCGGCTGCGACCGAGCGGCGCGTGCCGTTCACGGTCAGGTCGAAGCTGGCGACCGTGCCGCCGGCATCCGGGCTCATGCGGCTGCCTCCCGCCGGTGTCCGTCGAGTTCGTTCAGGGCGCGCCGCACCAGGGTCAGGGCCGCCTCTTGTCGATAGCCGGCGGATCCGCGCACGTCGTCGATCGGCGACAGCACCGCCAGATGCGCCGGCTCGACCGCATCCGCCAAGCTGCCGTCGCAGGGTTGTCCCACCAGCGCGGCTTCCAGGGCGGCAAGGCGCTGGGCGGCGGCCGAGCAGCTTCCGACGGCGACCCGGGCGCGCGCCACCCGCCCGTCCGCCGCCTCCAGCACGGCGGCGACCATGACGATGGAGATGACCAGGTAGCGCCTGGCGCCCAGCTTCAGGAAGGTCGCGTGGGCCCAAGGCTGCGGCCGGGGCACGTGCAGGGCGACCAGCAGCTCGTCGGCGCGTCGGGCGGTTTGGCGGTTGCCCAGCACGAACTCGGCCAGCGGCAGACGCCGGCGGCCGGCGAGGGAGGCCAGCTCCACCTCGGCATCGAGGCTGAGCAGCGGCGGCACGCCGTCCGCGGCCGGGGAGGCATTGCAGAGATTGCCGGCCAGCGTGCCGCGATTCTGGATCTGCACACCGCCGACGGTGCGCGCGGCCCGCGCCAGACCCTCGAAGCAGGCGGGCAGGCGTCCCGACGCCACCGCCTCGATCGCCTCGCTCCAGGTGGTCAGCGCACCGAGCCGCCAGCCGGCTTCGTCCTCGACGATGCCCCTAAGCTCGTCGAGCGCCGAGATGTCCAGGATGTCGATGTCGGGGGCGCCGTTCCAGGCTGCCTGGTGCGCGTGCGCGGGGTAGACGTCGGTGCCGCCGGCGAGCGGCGTCAGTGCGCGCCCTGCGAGTGATTCGAGCGCTTCGTCGAGCGCGCGCGGACGCAGATAGACCCCCATACCTTCCCCTTGTCGGGTTGCCGGCGCGAACGACGGTGGCGGCCCGCTGGGACGCGGACCCTCGGCGTCCTCCGCCCGCCTATGATTGCATGCGAGTTGACCGGAAGGCTTTCGGTCGAGTCAAGCGCGTGCCGCGGGTATCGGATACGGATCGGCGTTGACGGGACGCAGCGCACGGTCGCACATTTCGCATAACTCCACAGGGGCGGGGGAATGCGCGATGGCGGCGGTCGGAGAGTCCTTCACATTGGCCGAGGAGCTGCGTGGCCGGCGCGTCGATTTTACAGAAGTGCCCGTCGTCGACATCGCCGGCCTGATCGACGGCACCGCGGCGGACGCGGTTGGCGCCGAGATCTCCGCGGCGAGTCAGCGTGTCGGTTTCTTCTACGTGAGGAGTCACGGCGTCGGCGAGGCGCTCCGCGACGCCGCCTTCGCCCAGACGCGGGCCCTTTTCGACCTCCCCGAGGCCGAAAAGATGCGCATGCACGTGCGCCTGTCGCCCGTACACCGCGGCTACTTCCCGCTGTACGAGGAGAACACCGACCCGGACGACAGCGCCGACCGCAAGGAGGGCTTCGACCTCTCCGTCGACCTGCCGCCGGACCACCCCGGCGTGCGCGCCGGACGGCCGCTGCACGGCGCCAACGTCTGGCCGGACCCGCAGCGCCTCCCGGCGTTCCGCCCGACCATCGAGGCCTACAAGACGGCCATGCAGGCGCTGGCGACGCGGCTGATGGGCGGCTTCGCCCTCGGGCTCGGGCTGCCGTATGACTGGTTTGCCGACAAGATCGACGACCCCATGGCGATCCTGCGTCTGCTGCACTATCCGCCGCAGGCCGGCCGCATCGAGAAACGCGAGCTCGGCTGCGGCGCGCACAGTGACTACGGCTGCCTGACCATCCTGGCGCAGGACGAGGTGGGCGGCCTGCAACTGCTCAACGCCGCCGGCGAGTGGATCGACGCACCGCCGATCCCCGGCACCTTCGTCGTCAACATCGGCGAGCAATTGGCCCGCTGGACCAACGACCGCTTCAAGGCGACGATCCACCGGGTGATCAACACCAGCGGTCGGGAGCGCTACTCGCTGCCCTACTTCTTCGATCCCAACTACGACGCCTGGGTCGAGGCCCTGCCGGGCACCGTCGCGCCCGACGAGGCCCCGCGCCACGCACCGGTGCTGGCGGGCGAGTGGCTGGTCAAGCGACTCGCCGAGACCTTCACCTACAGCCGCGCCTGAGGCGCACGGCGTTCTCAGGCGGCGCCGTTCGGCGTCGGCGGCGCGGTGCCGTCCGCGAAGTCGATGGCCAGCTCGGTCGGCTGCGGCTCGATCGCCCCCAACTCGGACTTGCTGTCGTCCGTCCAGGCGGCGACCAGCACCAGGCGCCCCGTCTGCGGCGCTTCCGGCACCTGTTGGACGACCAGCAGGCCCTGGTCGCTGACGTAGAAGCTGTGCTCGCCGAAGGCCTGGGTGAGGGCGGGGTAGGACGGGTGCGTCTCGGGTAGCGGATCGGCGCCCAGTTGGTCGCGCACCACGGCCATCTGATGTTCGTTCAGCTTCATGGATCGGTCCTTTGCCATGTCGACGGCGCCATGCGGGCATGCCGAAGGGCTTGCGTCTGCGGCGCGCCATGGATTGGTTTTGTTTACGGGAGGTCGTCCGCCTAACATGAGGCGGAGCGGGGAGGAAACCGCTGAAGCGACGCGGCCGTGACAAACCGCCGCAACTGCGACGTCGGAAGGGAAGGCCCAAGCCAATGTCGGAGAACGAGCATGCGAGTCGGCGAGAAGAGGTTGCGCGCGCCTGTGTGACGGTCGACCTCGCCACCGACCGCGCCTTCGCGCTCTTCACGGATGGATTGGACCGCTGGTGGCCGCGGGAGAACACCTTCTCCGGCGCGCGCGTGCCGGAACTGGGCATGACCCGCCAGGCCGGCTGGTTCGAGCGTACGGACTCCGGTCAGACGGTCTCCTGGGGCGGCGTGCGCGCCTGGCAGCCGCCGCAGCGCCTAGTGCTCGCCTGGCAGATCTCGCCGGCGACCCAGCCCTGGTCTCCGGAGCCGGATCCGGCGAAGGCGAGCGAGGTGGAGGTGCGCTTCACCCCGGTGGAGCCGGGCCGCACGCTCGTCGAGGTGGAGCATCGGGGCTTCGCACGGCACGGCCCGGCCGGCGCCGACATGGCAGCGGCGATGGCCTCGCCGATGGGCTGGCCGGCTCTGCTGGAGGCCTACCGCGCAGCCGCGACGGAGGCTTGAGGGCGCCTCAGGTGCGCTCGAAGCCGCGCAGCAGCTCCCAGTCGGTGACGCGCCGGTCATACTCGAACTGCTCCCAGCGCGCCGTAACCAGATAATGCTCGACCACTTCGTCGCCGAAGGCCGCGCGCAGCATCTCCGAGCGGTCCAATTCCTCGGTTGCCTCGCGCAGCGTCTTCGGGATCTCCCGCAGGCTCTCGCCGGTGTAGGCGTCGCCCTGGTGCGGTGCCTCCAGCTCCAGACCGCGGTCCATGCCCTCTATCCCGGCGGCCAGCAGGGCAGCGAAGGCGAGATAGGGGTTCAGGTCGCCGCCGCCGATCCGGCATTCGACCCGCACGTTCTTGGTGTCCTCGCCGACCAGCCGGAAGCCGGCGGTGCGGTTGTCGCGGCTCCAGACCGCGCGGGTGGGCGCGAAGGTGCCGACCTGGAAGCGCTTGTAGGAGTTGATAAAGGGGGCCAGGAAGTAGGTGATCTCGCGAGCGTGGGCGAGCTGTCCCGCCAGGTAGCTGCGCATCAGCGCCGACATGCCGTGCGTGGCCGCGGCATCGTGGAACAGCGGCGTCGTGCCCTTGCCGTCCCACACGCTGGAATGCACGTGGCACGAGTTGCCGGCCAACTCGTAATGCCACTTCGCCATGAAGGTGACCGACTTGCCGGCGAGATGGGCGATTTCCTTGATGCCGTTCTTCAGGACGACGTGACGGTCGGCCATCTCCAGCGCGTCGGCGTAGCGCACGTTGACCTCGGCCTGACCGGGCCCCCACTCGCCCTTTGTGTTCTCGACCGGGATGCCAGCGTCATGTAGGCCGTTGCGTATGGCCCGCATTACCGGCTCTTCCTTGGTCGTCTGGAAGACGTGGTAGTCCTCGATGTAGCTTCCAGCGGTCGCGAGATCGCGGAAGTGCTTGTCGCGGGCCGAAGCGTAGGTCTCCTCGAAGAGGTAGAATTCCAGCTCGCTGGCGAAGAAGGCGCGGCGGTCCTGTGTCGCCAGCCGCTCCACTTGGCGCTTCAGCATCGCGCGCGGGCCGTGCGGCACGGGCTCGCCGTGGTGGTCGACGACGTCGCAGAGCACCAGGGCCGTGGCCTCCAGCCAGGGGATGCGGCGCAGGGTTTTCATGTCGGGCTTGAGGACGAAGTCGCCGTAGCCCTTCTCCCAATTGGTCGCCGCATAGCCGGGCACCGGCTCCATGTCGATGTCGTTGGCCAACAGGTAATTGCAGGCGTGAGTCTCCTCGTGGGCGTGTTCGGCGAAGTAGGCGGCGTGGAAGCGCTTGCCGACCAGCCGGCCGAACATGTCCGGCATGGCCACGACGACGGTGTCGATCTCCCCCGCCTCGACCGCCGCCTGCAGCGCCTCGAAGCTCATACGTCCGCTCATGCCGCGCATTCTCCTCCCTGGCACGTATCCGAAAGCACCGGAAGTTAAGCACACCGCACTCGCCGCCGGGCAAGTTCGGAAGCGACGTCGAGGCAAAGTTCTTGTCCCCTTTGCGCGGCGCTTCGGATTTAATGCCACCACCGAGAGTCGTCCGGGGGGCGAGGCATGACGACGGACTGGCGCGCGATCGAGATCGCACCGCGCGAACGCGACCTGGGCGACGGCTTCGTCGTGCGCCGCGTGCTGCCCTTCGCCAAACGCCGCATGGTCGGACCTTTCATCTTTTTCGACGAGATGGGACCGGTCGATCTGCCGCCGGGCCGCGGCCTGGACGTTCGTCCACATCCGCACATCGGCTTGGCGACCGTCACCTATCTGTTCGAGGGCGAGATCCTGCACCGCGACAGCCTGGGCTCGCTTCAGCCGATCCGACCGGGCGCCGTCAACTGGATGACCGCCGGGCGCGGCATCGTGCACTCCGAACGGGTCACGGACCAGGTTCGCGCCGCCGGACAGCGCCTGCACGGCATCCAGACCTGGTTGGCGCTGCCGCTCGAACACGAGCGGACTGCGCCGGGCTTCAGCCATCATCCTGCGGACACGCTGCCCGAGCGTGTCGCCGGCGGAGTTCGCCTGCGCATCGTCGCCGGCAGCGCCTTTGGCCTGACCGCACCGGTCGAGGTCTTCTCGCCCGTGCTCTACGCCGCCCTGGATATGACGCTGGGCGCCGAACTGGAGGTGCCGGACGAGCACGAGGAGCGGGCGCTCTATCCCGTGTCGGGCTGCCTCGACATCGACGGCACGCCCTGTCCGGCCGGGACGATGCAGGTGCTTCGGCCGGGAAGCCGGGTGCGTCTGCGCGCGCTCGAGCCGGTTCGCGCGCTGCTCGTCGGTGGTGCACGCCTTACGGGCGAGCGCCACATCTGGTGGAATTTCGTGGCGAGCGACCCCGCCTTGATCGAGCAGGGCAAGGTCGACTGGCGCGCCGGCCGCTTCGAGCGTGTGCCGGACGACCCGGAGTTCATCCCGCTGCCCGAGGACTGACCGGGCGCGTCTGGGATTCCCGGTCGCAAGCGCTTATGGTCTTGGAGCACTGCAGCAGGATGCGGCCGTGGCGCGTACGACTGATCCAGAAGACACGGTTATGGCCGCCGGGCCCGACGCCGGCCTCAGCGAGCGGTTGCGGCTGGATACTTTCAAACGGCCGGCTTGGATCTTCGACCTGGATTCCTGGCGCATCCTGGCGGCCAACGCCGCGGCCGTGCACCTTTGGAACCGGAGGCGTCTGGACGAACTGCTACAGGCCGACTTCTCCGAGCATTCGCCAGCGGTCGCCGAACGCTTGCAGAGCTATCGTCGCCGGTTCGAGGCGGGCGAGACGGTCGAGGAAGACTGGACCTTCTACCCGCCTGGCGGGCCGGTTGCCGCGCGATGTCTCTGTTCGCATTTCGACCTCCCGGGTTTTCGGGCGGCGATGTTGGTCGAGGCGACCGTGCTCAGCCGAACCCCGGCGGAGGGAGTAACCCGCTCGCTGGAGGCGCTTCGGCACGCCGGTGCCGCCGTTGCCATGTTCGGCAGCGACGGGCGCCTGATCGCGGCGAATCCGGCCGCGCACGTCCAACTGGGCTGGCGCGACGACGAGCCGTGCCGGTTGGCGGATGTCTTTTCCGACCCGAAGCACGGCGCCGAGGCGATCGCTTGGGCCGAGGGCGGTGCGATCTTCGACGACGAGGCCGTGCTGCGCACCCCCCTCGGCGACCGCTGGTTCGCACTGCGCCTCAACCCGGCCCACGATCCGGCTAGCGGCGAGCGCGCCCTCGTCGTCTCTGCCACAGACATCAACGAGCGGCGCCGCACCGAGCGTCTGCTTTCGGAAAGCGAGCAGGCGCGGGTGGCCAGCGAACGGCAGGCGCGTGAGCTTGCCGCGGCGCAGCGCCGCGCCGCAGAGGCCGAGCGCACCCTGCGCGAAGCCATCGAGAGCCTGGACCAAGGTTTCTTGCTGGTCGACCGGGACGACCGGATCGTCCTGGCCAATCGCCGCTATGCCGAGCTCTATCCGGCGCTTACCGACCTGCTGCAGCCGGGTGCGATATTTCATGAGTTGATCCAGCGCTTTGCGGAACTGGAGGGGCTGGAGATCGACGGCTCGGCGGACGCCTGGGTGGAATGGCGCATTCGCCAGATGCGCGAACGCCAGGGGCATTTCTGGGAGCAGAACCTGCGCGACGGCCGCACCTTCCTGGTGAACGAGCGGGAAACCGCCAGCGGTACCGTGGTCAGCCTGCGCACCGATATCACGCCGATCAAGCGGACCCAGGCGGCGTTGCACGAGCGCGTCCTGGCCATCGAGGCGGCGAACGACGGCATCGCGATGACCGATGCCTCCGGCGCGTTCATCTTCATGAACCCCGCGCATGCGGCGATGTTCGGGGGAACACCGGACGATTTCCTCGGCCGCCCCTGGGAATGCCTCTACGACCCTGAGGTCGTGCGCATGTTTCGGGAAGACCACATTCCCGATCTGATAGCGGCCGGAACCTGGCGGGGCGAGACCGAGGGGCGGAAACTGGACGGTTCGCGACTGGAGCAGGAAGTGTCGCTCAGTCTGCTAGAGACCGGCGGGCTTCTGTGCGTCACGCGCGACATCGGCGAACGGCGCGCCGCGGAGGCCGAGCGGAACCGCCTGCAAACCCAGCTCTTCCAATCTCAGAAGATGGACTCGCTGGGACGCCTGGCGGGCGGCATCGCGCACGACTTCAACAACATCCTCGCCTCCATGCTCGGCTATGCGGCCTTCCTTCAGGAAGACCTGATGCCGGACAGCGAGCAGGCGCGGTATGCCGGTGCCATCGTCGCCGCCGGCAAGCGCGCGCAGGACCTGATCTCGCAGATCCTCGCGTTCGGACGCCCGCGGGAGGTCAGCCGCGACATGGTGCGGGCCGACGAGGTCGTGACCGAAACGGTGCAACTGCTCGCCTCGACGCTGCCTCCGACGATTCGGCTCTCGACCGACATTCCGGCCGGCGCGTTCGTGGTCGAGGGCGATCGCTCCCAGCTAATCCAGGTGTTGATGAACCTCGCCGTCAATGCGCGGGATTCGATCGGTACGGCGGACGGGCGCATCGACTTCTCGCTGCGCTGCCACCGGCCCGTCTGGCCGAAACCGCGGAACGCGGCCAAGGATGGCCCCGAGCCGGAAACCGAAGTGCAGCTTGAGCGCGAACGCGACGGCACCGGCCGTCTCTGGCTCGGACAACCCGCCGCCGGGAAAGAGGTCGTCGAGTTCACCGTTCGGGACAGTGGCTGCGGCATGCCATTCGAGGTCATGCAGTCGATCTTCGAACCCTTCTTCACCACCAAGAAACGCGGCCAGGGAACCGGACTGGGCTTGGCTGCCGTTCACGGCCTGGTCACCGGGCACGGCGGCGCGATCGCGGTCGAGAGCAAGCCTGGTCGGGGGACCTTGTTCCGCATTCTGCTGCCTGCCGCTCAGAGCTCGGCGCCGGCTACCGTCGAGACACAGCAGTTGCGGACGGGAACCTACCGCATCCTCGTGGTCGACGACGAGGAAGGCGTGCGCAGCATGCTCGCCACAGGACTGGCCCGCCGCGGTTTCGCCACTTTGGAAGCGGACAGCGGAGCGTCGGCCCTGCGCCTTCTGGACAGTCAGACCGTCGACGCGGTGATCAGCGACCAGACCATGCCCGGCATGTCCGGGGTCGAGCTGATGCGCGCGCTGCATGTGCATCGCCCGAACTTGCCGGTCATCCTCTGCACGGGCTACAGCGAGACCCTCGATGCCGAGACCGCGGCCGCTGCCGGCGCGGCCGCGTTCCTGCGCAAGCCCGTCTCCAGCGACGCCCTGATCGAAGTCCTGAGCCCGCTGTTGAAGGACTGACCTCTCGACTGCAAGAGCGTGCGCTTCGCCGTTGGCCCGTCGGGCTCTCGGCATGGAGGGGGCGGGCCGCCAGAAGTTGGAACCGGCGTTCCATCGGAACGTCGAGCGCGTCTCCCCCGAAGACCCATCGCAGGGTCTGGTCTGCGTGCCGCAGGGCGTTGCCGCTCCACATCTGGCGCGCAGGCCGGGCACAAGACTCGAGACTCTGTGTGCGCACGGCCCTGTCAGCGGTTAGCCTGAACGCCGGAGCGGCCGGCCGGGCCGCACACGGAAAGGAGTGATTGATCCGATGTCGAGGTCTGGTGTCCCTAAGTGCGGCGGGGCGTCGCGCGGCGAGCATGTGCCCACCGTCGCCGTGCGCGTCGCCGCTGGGGCCGTGCCGGCAAGCTGCGCCGAAGCGGCGAATCCGAGGAGAGGTGGCCGATGACAGGCCTCGACCCCGTCACCCTCACGGTGATCCAGAACGGCCTGCAGCAGGTCTGCAACGAGATGGACCTGGCGTTCAGCCGCGCCGCTTTCTCGCCGGTGATCGCCGAGGCCAACGACCGTTCGGACGGCATCTACCATGCCGAGACCGGCGAGCTGATCGCCCAGGGCGACCTGGGTCTGCCCGTCTTCGTCGGCACCATGCAGTATTCGACGATGGCGGTGCTTGACAAGATCGCCGCCGGCGAGACGGCGCCACCGGAAGACGGCGACATCTATATCGTCAACGACCCTTATCTCGGCGGCACGCACTTGATGGACGTGCGCTTCGTCGCGCCCTTCTTCCACGAGGGCGAGCTCTTCGCCTGGCTGGCCAATACCGGCCACTGGCCGGACATCGGCGGCGCCGTGCCGGGCGGCTTCTCCGCCAACGCCACCGAGGTCGAGCAGGAGGGGCTGCGCCTGCCGCCGGTCAAGCTGTTCAAGAAGGGCGAGTTGGACCGCGAGATCTACGCCATCATCACCTCCAACATCCGCATCGCCGACCAGCGCATCGGCGACATCAAGGCCCAGGCGGCGGCCCTGACGGTCGGCATGCGCCGACTGCGCACGATGATAGCCCGCTACGGGGCGGCGACGGTGAAGCAGGCGATCGCCGAGTTGAAGCAGCGTGCCGAACAGCAGATGCGCGCGAAGATCGCGGGCATCCCCGACGGCACCTACGAGGGCGAGGCGGTGGTCGATTCCGACGGCGTGGTCGACGCACCGCTCTTCGTCCGCCTCAAGGTGACGAAACGCGACGGCGAGTTGCATTTCGACCTTTCGGGCTCTTCGCCGCCCTGCCTGGGGCCGATGAATTCGGTGATCGCCACAACTCGATCTTCGATCTACCTGGCGATGAAGCACATCTTCCCGGAGGTGCCGATCAACGCCGGTACATTCGCGCCGCTGCGCATCGACGACCCCGAGGGCACCTTCCTCTACGCCAAGTACCCGCGGCCGGTTTCCGGCTGCGCCGCCGAGGTCTCGCAGCGTATTGCCGAAGCAGTCTTCGCCGCCCTGGTCGAGGCGATTCCCGAGCGCGTGACGGCGGCGCCGGCGGGCTCGTCCGGCAACTTCGCGCTGGGCGGCTGGGACCCGGCGCGCGAGCGTGCTTACGTGATGTACCAGATCTCCGGCGGCGGCTACGGCGGCGGCGCGGAGCTGGACGGGCTCAGCAACGGCTGCTCGACGATCGGCATCTCCAAGACGCCGCCGATCGAGGTGGTCGAGCAGGTCTATCCGATCCTGTTCGAGAAGTACGCCCTGCGCGAGGGCTCCGGCGGGGCGGGGGAGCGGCGCGGTGGTTTCGGCGTCGACTACACGGTGCGCCTTCGCCGCGGCGAGGCGCGTGCCAGCTTCGTCATGGACCATGGACGGGTTGGGCCGCAGGGCGTGCTCGGAGGGCGTGACGGTGCGCCGAACCGCGTCACGGTCTGGCGGGCCGGCGAGCCGTATGTGCCCCCGCATCTTTCCAAGGACCAGGGCATCGCCGTGAAGGCCGGCGATCGGGTCGAGGTCTCGACGCCCGGTGGCGGCGGCTACGGCGACCCCCAGGCCCGCGACCCCGCCTTGGTCGCCCGCGACGTGCGCCGCGGCTACTACACGCCAACGCAGGCCCTAGAGCTGTTCGGCGTAGCGCTAGGCCAGAACGGCGAAGTCGACATGCCGGCAACGGCCGCGGCGCGGCGGGCCGCCGCGGAATAGCCGAACCTGCAGGGCCGTGCCGCGGCGCTCAGGCCGCCACCGTCGGCGCCTTGTCGCCCGAAGCGCCGTCGCTTTGCAGCGGCTCGCCGGCGGCGGCAGGCATGGTGGCCGCGACTCGCGGCAAGCGGACCGAGAAGGTGGCGCCGTGCGGCACGGCATCCCGATAGGTCACGGTGCCGTCGTGCAGTTGGACGATCTTGCGGACGATGTAGAGACCGAGGCCGGCGCCTTCGGCGGTCGCCACCCGCGGGTCGCTGCCGCGCGAGAAGGGCGAGAAGAGATCGGCTTGCTGGTCCGGCGCGACGCCGTGGCCGGAGTCCGTCACCTCGAACTCGACCGCGTCCGGTCCGACGGTCAGCGACAGCCAGACGCGGCTGCCCGGCGGGGCATACTTGATCGCGTTGTGCAAAAGGTTGGCGACCACCTGTCGGATGCGGTCGGGATCGGCTTCGATCTCGACCGGCGCGTCGGGGAAATCGCAGTCGATCCTCTGCCCCCGCTCGGCGGCGAAGGCGCGCAACTGTGCCAGGCAATCTTCCAGCCCGGCGATCAGGTCGAAGCGCCGCGGCGTCAAGCGCAGCTCGCCTTGGCTTGCCTGGCTGGCGTCCAGCAGGTCGCTGACCGTTGCGAGCAGGCCGCGCGCCGCGCGCCTCACGTCGCTCAGATAGTCGCGGTATCGCTCTGGCATGCCCAGGCCAAAGCGGTCTTCGCCCACCAGGTCTGAGAACCCGATGATGGCGTTCAGCGGCGTGCGCAGCTCGTGGCTGGTCACCGCCAGAATCCGCGTCTTGTTGTAGTTGGCTAGGTCCGCCGCCTCCTTCTCCGCAAGCAGCGAGCGATAGAGGCGCCGACTGTAGAGATAGCTGCCGGCAACCACCAGTAGCGCCAGCGCAACGAGCAGCAGCCAGGGTGTGGACTTGGCGGCCAGAACCGAAACGAACTGCGATTGGTCGTACCCGACAGCCAACACCAGGTCGAAAGGCACGACCTTGGCGTAGACGACGCGGCGCGGGGTTCCGTCGATCGGCGAGTCGGCGACGAAGCCGCCTTCCAGGGCGCCGTCCTGCACCTCGTGCATCAGCCGGTGGTTCGTCAGCCGCGTTCCGAGCAGATCGTTCCGTGTCGGCGAGCGTGCCAGGATCGTGCCGTCCGAGCGCAAAAGCAGGACCGCCGTTTTCGTGTCGGCAGCGGTGTGCGCAAAGAGATGCGCCAAGGCGTCGACGGAGAAGGAGACCACCGCCACTCCCTCAAGCCCGCCCGCCGCACTGCGCACGGCGCGCGATACCGGCAGGCTCCAGCGCCCGTCGATCCGGCTAAGAACGGGCGCGGCGACGAAGAGATCGCTGTCGCCCGATCTCGCGTGCGTCTGGAAGTACTCGCGGTCCGAGACGTCGACCCCCAGGGCTGGCGCCGCTTGGCGCGAGTCGCCGACGATGCGTCCCTCGGCATCGAGCATTAGCAGGGTGCGCACGCCGACCAGATTCTCGATCTCCCCGCTCAGCATGGCGGAAAGCTGAGCCATGTCGGAGCCGTAATGATGCGAGAGGCGGGCCAGCATCACCATGTTGTTGGCGGATGCCTGGAGGCTGCCGTGCACTTGAGTGACCAGCAGGTCGCGCAGCCGCTCGGCCTCGCTGTCCACGCGCAGTGCTTCGGTACGGTAGTTGAGGACCAGGACGACGCCCGCAAAGGTCAAGACCAGCAGAGCGATGGCGGCGTGCGCCCAGCGCAGGCCGTTGAGTCCCAAGCTCCGACTGAGTCGGCCGAAGCGGCGGGCGGTCCAGTGCCGGCTGCCGGCATGAGCGCTTCCAGCGCTCGGCGTTGGGCCGATTGCCGCCCCCCGCATGGCCATGCCCCTCCCACTCCCTGGCGGCGCGACCGTCCGCTCCACATCAGATCTCCGGGCTCTCGGCGACGTGCCGTCCGGGCCGTCCGTGTCCCCGCTTCGATCTGCATTGCCGCGCTCAGAAGGGCGAGGCAGCCACCCGTCGGAACACATCCTCAGCTTCGCCGGATCTTTCCGAATCTTGCTTGATAAGACGTTAAGCCGGGTGGCGGCACAGGGTCAGGATGGCGCCCCCCTGGAGTGATACCCGCCCGGGCGCCGCAGGCAACCGGACGGTGGGATAGGGCGAAGGCGGCTTCACAGACGGTAGGTTCGGGGCATGGCTCGAGCTGATCCCGAGAATTCATTTGGATGAATAAGTTGGGGACAGGTGAGAGCAGTGCCGAAATCGGAAGCGCAGTCACGGGTGCGCAGGACGCGCAATCCGGCGTGCGTCCGAAGGACATCGCGTCGAGCCTCGGGACGGTGCTTTTGGGTACGAAATTCCGGTGCAGGCACGGAGGGGCCGGCACGGAAATGCAAAGGCCAATGCATTCCGGGACTCGCACCATGCGATTGCCGGCGCAGGCCGGATGCAGGCCTTGTGGGACCGTTTTTCGTGCGTGCGAGCTGTCGATGCTGATTGCGGGCGCCGCGATATGTCAATCCGCGTAGCCGAAGGGTTGAGGGGCACTATCGTCGGTCTCCACCCACACGCTCTTGGTTTGGGTGTACTCCAGCAGCCCCTCGTGGCCGCTGGAGCGGCCATAGCCGGAGCCCTGCATGCCGCCGAACGGCGACATCACCGAAAGGGTGCGGTAGCCGTTGATCCAGAAGCTGCCGGCCCGCACCTTGGCGGCGACCCGGTGGGCGCGGGCGACATCCCCGGTCCAGACCGCTCCGGCCAGGTCGAAGGACGTGGCGTTGGCCAGCGCAATGGCCTCGTCCTCCTCGTCGAAGACCAGGCAGGACAGCACGGGCCCGAAGACCTCCTCGCGCGCGACGGGCATGTCCGGCCTGACGCCGCCCAGGACGGTCGGCGCGTAGAAGTGGCCCGCGTCCAGGCCGGCCGGGCGTCCGCCGCCGGTCAGTGCCTCGGCACCGGCGTTCAGGCCGGCCTGCACCAGCTCCGCGATCCGCGCGTGCTGGCGGGCATTCTGGATCGGCCCCACCTCGGTGGAGTCCTCCAGCGGCGCCCCGACCTGCAGGCGTGCCGCCCCACGCGCCACCATCGCCATCAGGCGTTCGGCGACCGGTCGCTGGACCAACAGGCGCGAACCGGCCGTGCAGCTCTGACCCGCCGCGGCGAAGCAGGCCGCCTGGGCACCCTTCGCCGCTCGGGTCAGGTCAGCATCGGAGAAGACGATGTTTGCCGACTTGCCGCCCAGTTCGAGCACGCAGGGCCGCAGGTTCCTGGCAGACGTCTCGGCGATCGCACGACCGGTCGCGGGTGAGCCGACGAAGACCGTCTTGGCGACGCGCCGATCGCCGACCAGCGCGCCCCCGGCCGTGTGCCCGTAGCCGGCGAGGACGTTGACGGTGCCATGCGGCACGCCGGCTTCGTGCAGCAGCAGGCCGAGACAGACGGAGGTCACGGGCGTCAGCTCGCTGGGCTTCAGGACCACGGCGTTGCCGGCCGCCAGCGCCGGGGCAAGCTGCCAGCCGGCCGTGAAGATCGGCGCGTTCCAGGGCGTGATCTGCGCCACCACGCCCAGCGCCTCGCGCCGGGTGTAGTTGAGGTGGCTGGTCGGCACCGGGATGGTCTCGCCGTGCAGCTTGTCGGCCCAGCCGGCGTAATAGCCGAACATCTCGGCCACCTTGACGACCTCGGCCCTGCAGTCGCGGATCGGCTTGCCGGCGATGACCGCCTCCAGGACCGCCAGGCTCTCGGCCCGCTGGCGCACGAGCTCCGCCATCCGCCAGAGCACGCGGCCGCGCGCGCTCGCGGTGAGGGCCTGCCAGGCGGCGAAGCCCGCCTCGGCGACATCGACGGCCGCCGTCGCGCCCTCGCCGGCGCAGTCGGCGTAGGCGAACAGCGGCTGGGCGGTGGCCGGGTCGACCAGCGCGATCTCGGCGCCGCTCCCGGCAACCGCCTCGCCGCCGATCAGCGATCCGAAGCGTTCGGCGCGGCCGAACCAGAGGCTCAGGTGCTTGTCCAGCAGGCCGGTCATTGGCGGGCGCGCTCCCCGCTGCGCTTTCGGGCGCGGTTGCCGGCGTAGACGACCATGCGGTTGAAGTCCTCCTGTTCGGCAAGTGTGTCGCGGCTGGTTTCCCACAGGCGCGCGGCGGCCCGGGCCAGATCGGGCGAGACCCCCAGCTCCTCGGCCAGCTCGAGGGCCAGCCTCAGGTCCTTGCGCATCAGCCCCATGGAAAAGCCGGAGTCGAAGCTCTCGGTCAGCACCCAGCGGGGCAGGTTGACTTCGCTGACGCCGCTGCGGCCCGAGCCAAGGTTGAGGGCGGCGAGCAGCGCTGCCGGCTGCAGGCCGCCGGCCTCCGCCAGAGCGAGCGCCTCGCCGGCCAGCGCCAGGTGCGCGGCGCACAGCAGGTTGTTGACGAGCTTGGTGACGTTGCCGGCGCCCGGGCCGCCGCAGCGCACCACCTCGCGGGCCAGGGCTCCCAGCACCGGCATGGCCGCGTCCAGGTCCGCGGCGCTGCCGCCGACCATGACCAGGAGCTGCCCGTCCCTGGCGCCGGCCGGCCCGCCGGAGACCGGCGCGTCGACATAGCCGATGCCGTGCGTCGCCAGGCGTGCCTGCAACGCCCGTGTCGAGGCCGGTGCGGCCGTGGAGGTGTCGACGACAAGCGCGCCCGCGGCCAAGTGCGGCCGCGCGGTTTCCACCACTGCCTCGACGATCCCGGAGTTCGGCAGCGAGAGCAGCAGCAGATCGCTCTCCCGGGCGAGGTCCGCGACGGTTTCGCGCGAGGGCTGGAATGCGGCCCGCCGCTCCGGCGCGCTGTCCGTCGCCGCCACCGCGAAGCCGGCGCCGGCGAGCGTGCGCGCCATGGGCAAGCCCATATTGCCGAGGCCGACGAGGCCGACACGCCGTGCGTCGACCATCAGGCGGCATCCGGCATGGTGAGCGACTGCAGGCGCAAGGCGCGGCCCGGGCGCGCCCCGGTCACCGTGCCGTCTCGCCAGACGCTGGTCCCGTTGACCCAGGTTTCGGCGATGCCCTTGGCCGGTGTCTTCGGTGCCTCGAAGGTCGCGGTGTCGATCACCTCGGCCGGATCGAAGAGCACCAGGTCGGCCGCCATTCCGACCGCCAGCGTGCCGCGGTCGGTCAGGCCGAACTCGCCAGCCGGCAGGCCGGTCATCTTGCGCACCGCCTCCTCGAGGCTGAACAGCTTGAGTTCGCGGCAATAGTGACCCAACACGCGTGGGAAGGTGCCCCATAGCCGCGGGTGGGGATGGCTGTCGTGCGGCAGTCCGTCCGAGCCGATCATGGTGTGCGGGTAGGCGAGGATGCGCTGGACGTCTTCCTCGTCCATCATGAAGAAGATGCCGCCCGCCGGCGTCAGGCGCGAGACGGCCTCGGCGATCTCGACGCCCCAATCCGCCGCGATCTCGGCCAGGTCGCGGCCGGCCGCGTCCGGACAGGGCACCGACCAGGTCACGACCACCTTGCTGGCCCCCATCAGGCGCCCGGAATCGAGCATGGTCGAACCGGCGACGTAGGGATAGGCGTCGAGCCCGACGTGTTGGCGGCCGCGTGCCGCGTCGATCAGCTTCAGCGTTTCCACCGAGCGGCCGTGGTTGGCCTGGCCGGCGCACTTGTGGTGGGAGATGACGACGGGCACATCGGCATCGCGGCCGATACGGAACGTCTCCTCCAGAGAGTCGACGATGCGGTCCGACTCGTCGCGCATGTGGGTGGTGTGCAGCGCCTTGGCCTCGTGCAGGGCGCGGGCCAGCTCGATCACTTCCTCGGTCGGCGCGGCGATCGCCGGCGGATAGAACAGCCCGGTGGACATCCCGATGGCCCCGGCGGCCAGGCTCTTCTCCAGTCGCCCGCGCATGAGGCGGATCTCTTCGGCCGTGGCCGGGCGGGTGACGTCGTCCATCGCGCCGACCCGCAGGGAGGCGTGGCCGACCTGGGCCAAGGCGTTGGTCGCCGGCGGCTCGGCGTCGAGGTGGTCCAGGTAGGCGGCGAAGTCGGCGAAGAAGCTCTCGGCCGTGTCGCCCACCAAGTCCAGCGGCGGCGGCGGCCGGCGGTCGACCGTCAGCGGCGCCAGGCTGACGCCGCAGTTGCCTGCGACCACGGTGGTGACGCCCTGGCTGACCTTGCAGTCCATCGTCGGGTTGGCGATCAGGGCCCGGTCGTCGTGGGTGTGCACGTCGATGAAGCCGGGGGCGAGCGTGCGGCCGCCGGCGTCCACCTCTCGGGCGCCGGACCAGGCCGAGACATCGTCGAGCGCGACGATCCGCCCGTCGGTGACGGCAAGGCCGCCGGCGCGAGGCGGCGCGCCGGTGCCGTCGACCAGCAGGGCATTGCGGATGACCAGATCGGCCGCGTGCGCATCGCTCATCTTCGATTTTCCTTGCTGTTCTTGTCGCTTGGCATGGGAATGGCGCCGCGTGGCGGGACCGGTCCCTTGGTCTCGACGATCAGGCGGTAGGTTTCCGGCTCGCGATGCCGGGCGAAATCGAACACGCTGCGCTTGTACGACAGGCCGAGGTCGAGGTCGCAGTCGGCAACGATCAGTTCGTCCTCCTCGGTGACGGCGAGGGCGACCTGCTCGCCGGTCGGCGCGACGATCTGGGTCCCGGCGATCATCGGCACGCCTTCCTCGTTGCCGGCCTTGGCGACGCCGACGACCCAGGTGGCGTTTTGATAGGCCGCGGACTGCATCACCAGCGAATTGTGGAACCAGCCCAGACGGTCGTGCTCCGGCGCCGGCGGGTTGTGGACCGGCGTGTTGTAGCCGAGCAGGACCATCTCCACACCCTGCAGGCCCATTACGCGATAGGTCTCCGGCCAGCGGCGGTCGTTGCAGATGCACATGCCGATGCGCCCGCCCAGGGCCTCGAACACCGGAAAGCCAAGGTTGCCGGGCTCGAAGTAGCGCTTCTCCAGGTGCTGGAAGGCGCGCCAGGGCTCGTGCGCGTCATGTCCGGGCAGATGGATCTTGCGGTACTTGCCGACGATCGCGCCCTGCTTGTCGACCAGGATGGCGGTGTTGAAGTGTCGGGTGCGGCCGTCTTCGTGCGCCAGTTCCGCGTAGCCCAGACAGAAGGCGAGCCCAAGGCGCCGGGCCTCGTCGAACAGCGGCCGGGTCTGTGCGCTCGGCATCTCGGTCTCGAAGAAGCGGTCGATGTCGGCCTGATCCTGCATGAACCAGCGCGGGAAGAAGGTCGTCAGCGCCAACTCGGGAAACACCACCAGGTCGCAGCCGCGGTCCTTGGCAGTACGCAGGTGGGCGATCAGCCGCTCGACCACCTGGCTGCGGGTCTCGTCGAGCGCGATCGGGCCGAGCTGTGCGGCGCCGATTGTCAGGATACGGGACATACTCTGGCCTTTCGAGTTGGCCCTGCCGGGCGGCCTGGACGCGGGCACGATTGAGCCATTGCCGTGCGCCGTGGGCAATGCGGACACACGTTCGGCGCCGTGTGGCGGGATCGGGCCGACTCAATTTCCACTCAGGATTTCGCCGGTGAAGTCCAGCGCCTCCTCGACCCGGGCGAGCTGGGTGCGGCCGCGTTCGCCCGACTCCGCGACGACTTCGGTGCAGAAGTGGTTCATCAGACTGATCATCGCGACGTAGGAATCGAACAGCGAGACTCCGCGGCTCTGGCAGCGGAACGTCCAGGTGGCCAGGCGCGGCGCGGTCACTGCCCGGTGGTCTGTGAAGTAGGCGCAGGCCACCTCGCGGTCGTGGAGATAGGCCAGCACCTGGTCGGTCAGCGCCGCGCGCCGCCGCACCCCAACCACCAGCGCGACGTCCTCGGGCGTCGCCGAGGCGAGATCCTCGATAGCCGTCTGGCCGGGATGCGGCAGCAGCGTGACGTCGCTGCGCGTCTGGACAAGCTGGCGCCTCAGATAGGCGGCGAAGAAGTGGCTGTTGCGCCAGCCGACGCACCACACCCGTCGGGCCGCCACCGTGGCGGCGATGGCGGCGGAGAGCGCCAGCGTGTCGGTCTGCTCGTAGGTAACGCGCAGGTTGCGGATGTCCTGCTCCATCTGTCGGGCCAGGCTGCGGCTCATGTTCTGCGGTTCGACCAGCGAGGTGTTCAGGTAGATCGGCTGGCCGGACGCCTGCGCCGCGCGGACGGCCCGCTGCGCCTCGCGATAGTCGGCGAAGCCCAGGCGCTTCATCAGGCGGCTGACGGCCGCGTTCGAGACCTTGGCGCGACTGGCCAGCTCGCTGGCCGAGTAGACCGTGATATCGCCGGGAAACTCCAGCAGAGTCTCCGCCAGCGCGCGCTCGCTGGCCGGGAGGTCGTCGTAGACGTCACGGATCTTCCCGATCAGAGGCATTTCGTCCTCGCGCTTTGCTTCCTGCCGGCGCTTCGCCGAGCGGCCAAAAATATCTTTTCAAATTCGCAAGAAATTGAAAACTCATTTTCGAATTTCGTTGACTCCCGCGCCGCCGCCTTGAAACCATCGACGAAGCCGGGGTGGGCTGAGGCCGTGCCCCGCCGTCGCCGCACGCGTCGTGGCAGGCCGTGTGGCGTGGGAGCGCCGCCGGCCGAGCCGAGCGGCCTTGCCCTGCAGGCGTTTCGAGACGCGGCCGGAAGAGCTGACGGATCGCCGGGGCTTAACGTCTGGGATTGGGAGAAGACCATGAGCTTGAAATCCGTGCGCCGCCGAGGAGCCAGCAGTGCGTCCCTCGCCGCCGCCCTGGGCGCCCTCGCGCTTGGCGTCTCCGCAGGTCCGGTGACGGCCGAAGAACCAAAGCGCGGAGGCACCCTGATCGTCGGGCTCGATTCGGAGGCCGATTTTCTGGACAACCAGGCTGCCGGAGGCTGGGTTACCTGGCGTGTCAACAAGAACATGTTCGACGCGCTGTGGACCGAGGACCTGACCAGGGCCGAGGGACCGGTGCCGGAGATCATCGGCGAGTTGGCCGAAAGCTGGGAGGTCAGCGAGGACGGTACGGAATGGACCGTCAAGCTGCGCGAGGGCGTCACCTTCCACGACGGCACGGCGCTGAACGCCGAGGCGGTCAAGTGGAACATCGACCGCATGTGGAACGAGGACTCGGAGCAGTTCTCCGCCAAGGCCAACGGCTGCACCGCCTTCTCCTGGCAGGCGCTGGAGTCCATGGAGGTGGTCGGCGAGCACACGATCAAGCTGGTCATGGCCGCGCCCTACGGCGAGTTTCTGGGCAAGCAGGTCGACGGCGGCTGCGGCAACGTCAGTCTGATGAGCCCCAGCAACTGGGCGAAGTGGGGCAACGAGAACGTCGGCGAGCATCCGGTCGGCACTGGCCCCTTCGAGTTCGTCGAACGGGTGCGCGGCGAGAAGATCGTCATGGAGCGCTACGAGGACTATTGGGGCGCCGACAGCGACGATCCGCGCTTCCGTGCGCCCTATCTCGATCGCCTGATCTTCGTGCCCTACACCGATGCTGCTTCGCGGGTCGCAGCGCTGGAGGCGGGCGAGATCGACATCGCCATGAGCCTGCCGCCGGACTCGATCCAGCGCCTCGAGGAAAAGGGCTTCACGGTCAAGCAGGGTCCGTCGCCGCATGTCATCTATTTCACGCTGAACATGCGCGAGGAGTGCCTGGACGACCCGAACTACCGCAAGGCCATCCAGTTCGCGATCAATCGCGAGGGCATCGCCAACGATCTGCTGGGCGGCACGGCGCTGCCGGCCTACGGCTTCGTGGTACCGGGCAACAACTCCTTCGACCCCGACTACAAGCCCTATCCCTACGACCCGGAGAAGGCCAAGGAGCTGCTGGCCGCCTCGTCCTGCCCGGACGGCGGGCCGACCATGACCTGGCTGATCCCGACCGGCGGATCCGGCAACATCATTCCGGTGCCGATCGCCGAGTGGGTCCAGCGCAACCTGCAAGAGGCCGGCTTCGACGTCGCGCTCGAGACCTACGAATGGCAGACCTATCTGTCGTTCTGGTGGCGAGGCCAGCAGGAGGATCAGCACGCCTACTGGATGTCCTGGGGCATGACCACGCCGATCTGGGTCGAGGTGGTCTCCCACTCCAAGTGGTTCGCGCCGAACGGGTCGAACGTCGGTTGGTACGAGAACGCGGAGGTCGACGCTCTGCTCGACCAGGCGTTGACCGAGATGGACGACGCCAAGCGCTACGACCTCTACAAGCAGGCGCACGACCTCGTCATGGAGGAGGCGGCGATCGTACCTATCGTGCACGACTCCACGCCCTACGTGATGCAGCCCTACGTCAAGGGCTACGTCCACGCACCGCAGAACTGGCAGGACTTCCGCACGGTCTGGCTCGACAACTGAGCCTGGTCTGAGGTCTGCTGGACCGGCGGCGGGCCTTCGGTGGAGGCCGCCGCCGGTCGCCAGTGCAGCGGTGGGAGCCGGTTGTGGCCAACTACGTCGTCAAGCGCCTGCTGGCGGTCGTGCCGATCCTGTTCGGTGTGTCGATCGTGATCTTCCTCTTCCTGCAGCTCGTGCCGGGCGACGTTGCGGCGACGCTGCTGGGCCCACGCGCCACGGCCGAGTCGATCGCCGCGATCCGCGCCGAGCTCGGCCTCGACAAGCCCTTGCACGAGCAGTACGTGCAATGGCTTTTCGCAATCCTGCAGGGCGATATGGGCCGCTCCATCATACTGCAGGTGCCCGTGGTCGACATCGTCGTTCCGAAGTTCTTCAATACCCTGATCCTGGCCGCGGCCAGCCTGCTGATCGCCATCGTCGTCGGCGTGCCCGTCGGCGTGCTCTCGGCGGTGCATCAGTACTCCTGGCTCGACCGGATCGGCACCGTCGGGGCGGTCCTCGGGGCGGCGACGCCGACCTTCTGGCTGGCGCTGGTGCTGATGTACGTTTTCGCGTTGAACCTCGGTTGGTTTCCGACCAGCGGCATGTACGACTTGCGCGGAGACGGCGGGCTGCTCGATCTGCTGCACCATCTGGTGCTGCCCTCCATCGCCACGGCGGCGATCCCGCTGGCCGTCATCACGCGTCTGGCCCGCTCCTCCACGCTGGAGGTCATCCGCTCCGACTACATCACGGCCGTGCGTGCCAAGGGCATGAGCGAGCGGGTCGTCGTCTGGCGTCACGCGCTGCGCAACGCGCTGCCGCCGATCATCTCGATCACCGGTCTCCAGGCCGGTTTCCTGCTTGGCGGCACGCTGTTCACCGAGGTGATCTTCACTTGGCCCGGCATCGGGCTGCAGCTCTACGAGGCGATCCTGGGCCGCGACGTCCCGCTGGTGCAGGGTGCGATGCTGTTCATCGCCTTTTTCTTCGTGCTGCTCAACCTCGTGGCCGACATCATCGTCGCTTATCTCAATCCCAAGCTTCGGGCCCGGTGAGGGGAGGCGCGCCGCATGACCGACGCCATGCAGGACTTCTCCCGGGCGGAACTGGAGGCCGGGCGCGCCGCGCGCGAGGCCTGGGAGGCGCGCGCCAAGCGCGATGCACGCAAGCCGGAATCCTCGCTGAGGCTGCTGTGGACGGCGCTCAAGCGCGACAAGCTGGCGATGGCCAGCGCCGTCTTCCTGCTGCTGGTCGCCCTCGCCACGATCTTCGCGCCCTGGCTGGCGCCCTACGGCCCCAACGAGGCGAATCCCTCCCTGCGCCTGGAGCCGCCCCTGACCGAGGGCCATTTGCTCGGCCTCGACGGTCAGGGGCGCGACATCCTCACCCGGCTGCTGTACGGCGGCCGCGTATCCTTGCCCATCGCCCTGATCCCGGTGGCCATTGCGACGTTCATCAGCGTCATCCTGGGACTGATCGCCGGCTTCTACCGAAAGGGTGTGGGCGAGGTGATCATGCGTGTGCTCGACATCTTCTATGCCTTCCCCACCGTGATGCTGGCGATCGCCATCGCCGGGATCCTGGGCCCAGGCATGATGAACGTCATGCTGTCCATCGTGATCGTGCTGATCCCCTACATCACGCGGGTGGTCTACACCGCCACCATGGTGGTCAGCGAAGAGGACTTCGTGCAGGCCGCGCGCGCCTGCGGCGCCAGCGACACGCGCATCATCTTCTCGGAGGTTCTGCCCAACGTGATGTCGCCCGTCATCGTCTACGGCACCACGACCATGGGGTTGCAGGTCGTCTTCGCCGCCGGGCTCAGCTTTCTCGGCCTCGGCGTGCAGCCGCCCATCGCCGACTGGGGCATCATGACGGCCTCTGGCCGCGACGTGCTCAGCGTCGCGCCCCACGTCAGCACCATCCCCGGCATCGTCCTGCTGCTGGTCGCACTGGCCTTCAACCTGGTCGGCGACGGGTTGCGCGACGCCCTCGACCCGCGCCTGCGCCTGTGACAGGGGAAGCCGCTTCGTGACGCTCGTCGAAGACCGCGGCACCGCGCCAAGCCCGGCCCTCCGGTCCGGCTCCGCCGCGCCGCTGCTCGAGGTCCGCAACCTCTCGACCCACTTCTTCACCGATCGCGGCGTGGTCAAGGCGGTCGACGACGTCAGCTTCTCCGTGGCGCCCGGAGAGGTGGTGGCGGTGGTCGGCGAGTCGGGCAGCGGCAAGTCGGTCACCTCCATGTCGATCATGGGACTCGTGCCCAACCCGCCCGGGCGCATCGTCGGCGGTCAGATCCTGCTGCAGGGGCGCGACCTCGTCGGACTGCCGCGCAAGGCGATGCAGGACATCCGCGGCGACCGCATCGCCATGATCTTCCAGGACCCGATGACCTCTCTCGACCCGGTGTTCACGGTCGAGGACCAGATGGTCGAGACACTGCGCCGCCACCGCGACCTGTCGCGGGGCGAGGCGCGGGATATCGCGCTGGAAACGCTGGACAAGGTGCACGTGCCGGACCCGCCGCGCCGTCTTAAGGCCTATCCCTTCGAACTGTCCGGCGGCCTGCGCCAGCGCGTGATGATCGCCATAGCCCTGTCCTGCCAGCCGGCGCTGCTGATCGCCGACGAGCCGACGACCGCGCTCGACGTCACCGTGCAGGCGCAGATCCTGCAGCTTCTCACGGAACTGCAGCGCGACAACGGCATGGGCATCGTGCTGATCACCCACGACTTCGGCGTCGTGGCCCAGTGCGCCGATCGGGTGGTGGTCATGTACGCGGGCCGGGTGATGGAGACCGGCAGCCGCGAGGCCGTGTTGCAGCGGCCGCGACACCCCTATACCCAGGCGCTGCTGCGCAGCCGGCCGCGCCTGGGCGAGCGCGGGCGGCTGACCGCCATTCCCGGCATCCCGCCCGACCTCGCCAATCCCTTGCCGGGCTGCCCCTTCGCCAACCGCTGTGCGGAGACGGTCGACGCCTGCTGGGCCGGGCTGCCGGCGCTGCAATCTGTGGCCGGCGATGCCGAGCCGGGGCGCCGTGTGCGTTGCATCCGACGGGAGAGCCCGACATGAGCGAGCCCCTGCTGGAGGTCCGCGACCTCGCCAAGCGCTTTCCGATCGGCGGCGGCTTCCTGTCGCGCCGGCCGGCCGCGGAGCTGCGCGCCGTCGACGGGGTCAGCTTCAGCATTGCAGAGGGGGAGACGCTGGGACTGGTCGGCGAGTCCGGCTGCGGGAAGTCGACCACCGGCAAGATGGTGATGCGTCTGCTCGCCCCCACCGCCGGCCGCATCGCCTATGCCGGGGAGGACGTCGCGGGGATGACCGACGACCGCACCCGCTGGTTCCGCCAGCAGGTGCAGATGGTCTTCCAGGACCCCTTCTCCTCGCTCAATCCGCGCAAGACCGTCGCCGAAATCGTCGGCCAGCCGATCGCGCTGCTCGGCGAGGACGGGGGCGACCGGCGCCGGCTGCGCGAGCGGGTGTTCGAGCTGCTCGACATGGTCGGGCTCGACCCGAACCACGCCAACCGCTACCCGCACCAGTTCTCCGGCGGCCAGCGCCAGAGGATCGGCATCGCCCGGGCCCTGGCGGTGCGCCCGAAGCTGATCGTGCTGGACGAGCCGGTCTCCGCGCTCGACCTCTCGATCCAGGCGCAGATCATCAACCTTCTGACTGACCTGCAGCGCGAATTCGGACTGAGCTATCTCTTCATCTCCCACGACCTCAACGTGGTGGAGTACCTCAGTCACAGGGTGGCGGTCATGTACCTGGGCAAGATCGTCGAGGCGGCGCCGGCCGAGGCGCTCTTCCGGGCACCCAAGCACCCCTACACCCAAGCGCTCCTGTCAGCCGTCTTGTCTGAGGATGGGGGCAGCGCGCCGATGGTGCTGGAGGGCGAGATCCCGAGCCCCATGGCGGTGCCGAGCGGCTGCCGTTTCCGGACGCGCTGCCCGCGCGCCGAGCCGCGTTGCGCGGAGGTCGAACCCGCGCTGGAGCCTCGGGCCGCCACCCATCGTGCGGCCTGCCACTTCCCGGTGTCGTGAGGCGGCGCCGATGACCATCGGGCTGTGTGCCTTCGGACCGCGTGCCGGCGCCGCCGCCCTCGCCGCGCTCGCCGCTGTCGAGCGGGTGTCTTGGGGCTCGATCGGCGGGTTCTGCGCCTTCGCCGCCATTGACGCGCAAGGGCGCTTGCACCGCGCGGAGACCCAGCGCGGCGGAACCCGCACGCTGTTCCCCGATGGCGAGCGCACGGATGCGCCGCCGCACGAGGCCCTCGCCGAGGCCCGTTTCGTCGGGCTGATCTCCAGCGGTCCCGATCGGCCGGCGCCGCTGGCCGCCTTCCTGGCGGCCGACCCGACCGTCGGCCTGGTCAGCGGGCATCGACTTCCGGCGGCCCGCGGCCTCGACGGCCGTCCGATCAATGCGGCGGTGCTGGCCGCCATGGCCGCAGGCCGGACGCCGCAGCAGGCCGTCGACGGTATCCTTGCAGACAATCCGGCGGCCGATGTGGGACTGATCGCCCTGGATCTCTCGGGCGCGTTGTACGCCGCGAATGCCGAGCGGGTGGCGGCCCGCGACGACCTCGGCCATGCGCGTCGCGAGGGTCGGGGCGGGGCCTGTGTCGAGGTGCTGCACAACGCCATCCGGCCTGGGCCGGCGGTCGCCGCTGTGGCCGCCGAGGTCGCGCTGGCGACCATGGTGCCGCACGACTCCAGTGCGGCCTGGCTGGAGGTGACGGCCGGTCTGCCGGTGGAGCTCGGCGCGCGCCCGGAAGTGCATGTCGACGGTTCCGGTGCGGCCGTGCGCGCGGTCACGCCGGATGCGACGCTGCTGCGCGGCGGCGCGAACGGCGCAGCGCTCTACTACGGGGCCGCGGTGTTGCGCGATGGCGCGGAGATCGGCGTCCTGTTGGACGAACCCAATGTCACGCTGGACGACGGCCGCATCGTTGCGATGAGCGGCCAGGCCCGGGTGCGCCTGAGGTACCGGCCCGTGCGGCCCGGCTGACTCACGCCTCGTCCTCGGGCGCCAGCAGCGCCTCGATGCGGGCGATGTCGCCGAGCGGGTCGCTGCGGGTCGGCATCGCAGCCAGAGAGGGCAGCAGCCGCCGGCGCGCCACCGCGTAGACCCGCTCCAACTCCGCCACGGGCGTCTCGTGCGCGTCGACCCGCAGGTCCGTGGCGGCATAGATCTCAGGGCCGGTCACCAGGACTGCCGCCGACTCTAGGCCGCGCCGGTCGCCGCCGGCCGCAGCGCCCGCCGACAGGGCGGCGAGCAGCCGCTCGACGAAGGGGCCGCCGGCCCCGCTGAAAGCCTCCAGCATGGCGTCCAAAACCGCCGGGCCGGCCAGCATGTTGCCCTGGGTCGCGACGCCGTCGCCGCAAAGCTGTCCGCTCCAGGCCACGGTCTCGCTCCCGCTGAAGGCCTGCCCCGGACCTCGCATCGCGACCAGCCCGACCTGGCGGCGCCGGGCGCCTGGGTCGTCGGCGAGCGCGCTCGCCAGCGCCGCGGCGGCGCCGTCGCCTTCGCGCAGCCGCTCCAGGATCGCCGGCCCCAAGTAGGGGTTGGTCCAGGCCTGTGTCGCGACCAGCCCCAGTCCGTGCTCGGCGAACAGACAGAAGGAACCCACGGCCGGTGCGCCCGAGGCGATGGCCGCGCCGAAGGTGCCATCCCCTGCCGGCGCGCGCGCCACGAGAGAGAAGGTGCCGAACAGGGGCTCGCAGCCGGTCACCCCGGGTCAGCCTGCCAGCTCGAGCAGCACGTGCAGCAGGGTTTCGGCGCCGGCTGCGATGTCGCCTTTGGCCGTGAACTCCCGCACGTTGTGGCTGATCCCGCCGACGCTGGGCACGAAGATCATCGCGGCCGGGCACACGCGCGCCAGCATCTGGGCGTCGTGTCCGGCGCCCGAGGGCATGCGCCGGATGGTGTGACCGAGCCGCGCGGCGGTCGCCTCGATACGCGCGATGACCTGTGGGTCGAAGGGCACGGGCTCGAAACGCGCAAGTGTGCGGCGCGTCACTTCGACTCTCTCCGCGGCGGCCAGGTCGTCGACGAAGGCATGCAAGCGGCGCTCGGCCTCCTGCAGCCGCGCCTCGTCGGTGTTGCGCAGATCGACCGTGAAGCGGGCGCTGTTGGCGATCACGTTCACCAGGTTGGGCCCGAGCTCGATCAAGCCGACGGTGCCCACCTGGTCGCCCCCCAACTCGCGCGCCAGGCGACGCACGAAGGCGGCCGTCTCGGCGGCGACATAGCCGGCGTCGCTGCGCAGCGCCATCGGCGTGGTGCCGGCGTGGTTGGAGACGCCGCGGAGGGCGAATTCGGTCCAGGAGATGCCCTGGACGGACTCGACGGCGCCCAGGGTTACGCCCTCGCGTTCCAGCACCGGGCCCTGTTCGACGTGAAGCTCGACGAAGGCGTGCACCTCAGGCGCGCCGACGGGTGCCGTGCCCCGGTAGCCGATGCGCGCCAGCTCCGCCCCGACGCATGCGCCGTCGATGCCCTCCGTCGCCAGCGCGGCGTCCAGGTCCAGGCCGCCGACGTAGACCAGGCTGCCCATCATGTCGGGTGCGAAGCGCGCGCCTTCTTCGTTGGTGAAGGCGGCGACGGCGAGCGGGCGCTCGGTCTCGATCCCCGCTTCGTTCAGGGTCTCCACCACCTCCAGGCCGGCGAGGACGCCCAGGTTGCCGTCGTAGCGTCCGCCGGTGCGCACCGTGTCGATGTGCGAGCCGGTCATCACGGCCGGGCCAGCGCTGCGGCCGGGCCGCAGGCCGACGATGTTGCCGATGGCGTCCACGCTGACGCCGAGGCCAAGCGCGCGCATCCACCCGACGACGAGGTCCCGGCCGGCCTTGTCCTCGTCCGTCAGAGCCAGGCGGCAGACGCCGCCGCCGTCGATGGCGCCGACCTCCGCCAGGCGGGCGATGCGGTCGAGCAGACGCGCGGAATCCGGGCGTAGTCGGGCGTACGCGCCAGCGGGGTCGGCCGGCGCGCTCACGTCGCTGCGGGCTCCGGGGGCCGCACTCGGGCCGCGTCGCGACCGACGATCTCGCGGTATAGCACCGGGTCGGTGTCGCCCTCGCTGCCGAAGACCAGCACGCGGCTGTCCGCAGACAGGCCGAGCGCTTCGCGCAGCGCGGGGTTGCCGGTCGCCGCCGCCACGAGCGCCAGCCCGGCAACGGCCGATTCGCCGGCGACCAGCGGCGGATCGCCCTCGACCCCCTCGGCCAGCAGGCGCATCAGCAGGCGCGCGGCCTCGTCGGTCACGGTGGCGAAGAGATCGGCGCCCTCGTCCAGGATTTCCCAGGCCAGGATGGAGGTCTCGCCGCAGGCCAAGCCCGCCATGATGGTGTCCAGCTCGCCCGAGACCGAACTGGCGGTGCCGGCGCGCACGCTGGCCAGGCAGCAGGCGGCCTTGTCCGGTTCGACGACGACAAAGCGCGGTCGGGTCGGCCCGAGGGTCTCCCAGATGTGGGCGCAGATCGCCGCCGCCATACCGCCGACGCCGGCCTGGACGAGCACGTGGGTCGGCGGTGCGGGCATCTGGCGCAGGGCTTCGTCGGCCATCAGCGCGTAGCCCTGCATTACGTCGCGCGGGATGTCCGTGTAGCCGGGATAGGAGGTGTCGGAGACCACGGTCCAGCCGTTGGCCTCGGCCTGCCGCGCCGTCTGGCGGATCGCCTCGTCGTAGGTGCCGGGCAGGCGGCGCACCTCGGCGCCGTACTGCGCGATCGCGTCGACCCGGCCCTGGCTCACGGTTGCGTGCACGAAGATGACGCAGCGGCAGCCGAAGGTCTGCGCGCCCCAGGCGACCGAGCGGCCATGGTTGCCGTCGGTGGCGCAACACACGGTGATGCGGGCGATGTGCTCGGCGTGGCGGCCGGAGAGGATGTCCTCGGTGGTCGGCTCGGACCCTGTTTCGGCCGCCAGCGAGCGCTTGAGCAGTCGCAGCACGGCATACGCGCCGCCCAGCGCCTTGAAGCTGCCGAGCCCGAACCTCGAGCTTTCGTCCTTGTAGGCGAGAGCGCCCACGCCCATCCGCTTCGCCAGGCCCGGCAGCCCGACCAGCGGGGTCGGCGCATAGCCCGGCCAGGCGGAGATTTCCGCCACCGCGCGCTGGAACGCTGCCCGGTTCAGCACGGCGCTCTGCCGAGCACCGTAGGTGTGGGTGGGATCGGCCTTGGGGTTCGCTGCGAAGTCCTTGGGCTCGGCCGCGGCGGCGCTGAGCAGGTCGGTCATAGCGGGGCGGTGTCTCCGGTAAAGGCCGCAATCGCGCTTAGCCAAGCAGCATTTTTCCTTGCCGGTCAATGTTCTGAGCAGCGGAACTTCATGCAAACGCATGCGACGGGTCGCTGCACTCTCAGCGGCATGATGCCTCGCATTTGGGCAACACCGAGTCTCGTCTGCCGAAAATTTGCGCCACCGTATCTCCCCTTGTGCAGCGGCAAATAAATCCCCGGCAGTACCGGGCATCGGGTGCTGCACGCCAGGCGCACATTTTCCGGCGGCGATTACTTCGGACTCGCATCGCTGCGGTGGGTGGCACAGGATTTGTAGGTTGGGAGAGGGAACGGAGAACCTGGACGGCACACGGTGACCGTGCGGTCGCAAAGCGATTCCGGCCGCGCGTCGAGATCGCGCCAGCGGAACCGGTTCCACGACACAAGGAGGAGGCACGCAATGGTAAGCATAACACGGCGCCGTTTCGGCGTCCTGACCGCCGCGGCGGTGGCTCTGGGCGCAGCTCTTGGCCTCAACGTGCACGCGGCCCAGGCGGAAACGGTGCTGCGGGTCATCCCGCACGCCGACCTGAAGAACGTCGACCCGATCTGGACGACGGCCTACATCACCCGCAATCACGGCTACATGGTCTACGACACGCTGTTTGCGATGAACGAAAACCTGGAGCCGCAGCCGCAGATGGTCGACACCTGGACCGTCAGCGACGACAAGTTGACCTGGACCTTCGTCCTGCGCGACGGCCTCATGTGGCACAACGGCGAGCCGGTGACGGCAGAGGACTGCGTCGCCTCGCTGAAGCGCTGGGGCGCGCGCGACGGCATGGGCCAGAAGCTGATGGACGTGGTGGCCTCGCTCGAGGCCGCCGACGACAAGACCATCGTCATGACGCTGAGCGAGCCCTACGGCCTGGTGCTGGAGTCGATCGGCAAGATCAGCTCCAACGTGCCCTTCATGATGCCAAAGGCGCTGGCCGAGACGGACCCCTTCGAGCAGGTGCCGGAGATCATCGGCTCCGGGCCGTACATCTTCTCCGCCGACGAGTGGGTGCCCGGCTCCAAGGTCGTCTACCTGAAGAACGAGGAGTACGTCCCGCGCGACGAGCCTCCGAGCGCAGCCGCCGGCGGAAAGGTGGCCAAGGTCGACCGTGTCGAGTGGCTGTACATCCCCGACCAGACGACGGCGCTCAACGCCTTGCTGAACGGCGAGGTCGACTACTGGGAGAACCCGCCGGTCGATCTGGTCCCGCTGCTGCAGCAGAACGAGAACATCGTCGTCGAGGTGCTCGATCCGCTGGGTAACCAGGGCATGCTGCGGATGAACCATCTGCATCCGCCGTTCGACAATGCGGAGCTGCGGCAGGCGGTCGTCGCGGCGGTCGACCAGGAGACCTACATGAAGGCGGCGATCGGCGATCCGCAGTACTACAGCGTCTGCAACTCGCTCTACGCCTGCGGCTCGCCGCTCGAGACCCGGGCCGGCGCAGAGCTGATGGTCGAAGGCACGAAGGACCAGGCGCGCCAGATGTTGGAGGAGGCCGGCTACGACGGCACGCCGGTGGTCCTGCTTCAGGCGACCGACATCCCGGTGCTCAACGCCGCCAGCCTGGTGACCGCCCAGACCCTGCGCGACATCGGCTTCGAGGTTGACATGCAGGCGATGGACTGGGCCACGCTGACCTCGCGCCGCGCCGTGCAGGATCCGCCGTCCGACGGCGGCTGGAACGTCTTCCACACCTGGTGGATCGGCGGCGACATCTCCAACCCGGTGACCCACACCGGCATGTCGGCCGGCGGCACCGAGCGCGCCTGGTTCGGTTGGCCGGACGACCCGAAGTTGGAGGAACTGCGCGACGCCTTCTCCAAGGAGACCGACCCGGTCAAGCAGAAGGCGCTGGCGGACGAAATCCATGCCCGGGCGATGACCATCGTCACCCACGCGAACTTCGGGACCTGGTTCAACCCGGTGGCCTACCGGGACAACATCTCGGGCCTGATCAAGTCGCCGGTGCAGTTCTTCTGGAACGTCGCGAAGCAGTAGACCGGACCGAAACAGCGGAAGGTCGCTAGCAAACCCATGCTCGGCTTCATCGTCCGGCGCCTGTTGGCCACCATCCCCGTCATGGGGGTGGTGGCCCTCTTCGTCTTTTTGATGCTGCACCTCAGCCCCGGCGACCCGGCCACGGTGATCGCCGGCGACTACGCCAGCCCGGAAGACATCAAGCGCATCCGGGCGAAGCTGGGGCTCGACCAGCCGCTGCACATCCAGTTCTTCACCTGGCTCTGGTCGCTGCTGCAGGGCGACCTCGGCATCTCGATCTTCTCGGACCTGCCGGTGACGCGCCTGATCGGCCAGCGCCTGGAGCCGACGCTGATGCTGGCGCTTTCGACCCTGCTGATCACGGTCGTCGTCGCCGTGCCGATGGGCGTCGTCGCCGCCTGGAAGGCCGGCACCTGGATCGACCGCTCGATCATGGTGTTCGCCGTCGCAGGCTTTTCCATTCCGGTCTTCGTGCTCGGCTACATCCTGATCTACGTCGTCTCGCTGAAATTGGGGCTGTTGCCGGTGCAGGGCTACAAGCCGATCGGCGAGGGTTTCGTGCCCTTCGTGAAGTCGATCATCCTGCCCTCGCTCACGCTCAGCGTCATCTACATTGCGCTGATCGCGCGCATCACCCGCGCTTCCATGCTGGAGGTGCTGGACGAGGACTACGTCCGCACCGCCCGCGCCAAGGGCCAGCTCGAATGGAAGGTTCTGATCGTCCACGCCCTTCGCAACGCGGCCGTACCCATCGTCACCATCATCGGCATCGGCATCGCGTTGCTGATCGGCGGCGTGGTGGTGACCGAAAGCGTCTACAACATCCCCGGTCTCGGCCGGCTCGTGGTCGATGCGATCCTCAAGCGCGACTACCCGATCATCCAGGCCCTGATCCTGTTGTTCAGCTTCGCCTACATCCTGATCAACCTGGCCATCGACATCCTCTACACGCTGATCGACCCGAGGATCCGGTATTGACCCTTCTTCTCGACCGCGACCCCTCGGCGGGCGGCGTTCGCGCCCGTGTCGCGCGCTTCCGCCAGCAGGTCTTCCAGCGCTATCCAACCATCGGGATCGGCGGCGGCCTGCTGGTCTTCATGATCTTCGTCGCCGTGTTCGCGCCCGTCGTGGCGCCCATCGACCCGATCCAACTCAATCCGATCGATCGGCTGCAGGCGCCGAACGCGGCGCACTGGTTCGGCACCGACATGTTCGGCCGCGACATCTACAGCCGTACGGTCTACGGTGCGCGCATCTCGCTCGTCGTCGGCCTGTCGGCGGCGGCGCTCAGCGTCTTCTTCGGGCTGATCATCGGGCTGATTTCCGGCTACATCCGCATCCTCGACGCCATCCTGATGCGCGTGATGGACGGGCTGATGGCCATCCCCGGGATCCTGCTGGCGATCGCCCTGGTCTCGCTGTCCGGGGCCAGCCTGATCACCGTGACCATCGCCATCACCATCCCGGAGATCCCCCGCGTCGTGCGTCTGGTGCGCGCGGTCGTGCTGTCGGTGCGCGAGGAGCCCTACGTAGAGGCGGCGATTTCCACCGGCACGCCGCTGCCCAAGATCCTGGTGCGCCACGTGCTGCCCAACACCATCCCGCCGCTGATCGTGCAGGCGACCTACGTCTGCGCCTCGGCCATGCTGCTGGAGGCGATCCTCTCGTTCCTCGGCGCCGGGACGCCGCCCGAGGTGCCGAGCTGGGGCAACATCATGGCCGAGGGCCGGGCCTACTTCCAGCTCACGCCCTGGATCATCTTCTTCCCCGGCATCGCGCTGGCGGTGACGGTGCTGGCCGTCAACATCCTGGGCGACGGCCTGCGCGACCGTCTGGACCCGCGCATCGCGAAGAAGATGTGAGGGGGCGGCGATGACGCAGACGAACCAGCCCGTCCTCGAGGTCGAGGGCCTTTCGGTGACGCTGCCACCGGGCGCGGACCGCCCCTATGCCGTGGAAGACGTCAGCTTCGCGGTGGCCAAGCGCGAGATCCTGTGCGTCGTCGGCGAGTCGGGCTCGGGCAAGTCGGTGACGGCCCACACCGTCATGGGCCTGCTGCCGCGCAAGCAGCTGACGCCGGTCAAGGGCGCCATCCGCCTGCAGGGCGACAACCTGCTGGCCATGTCGCCCAACCAACTGCGCGAGCTGCGCGGCGCGCGCATGTCGATGATCTTCCAGGAGCCGATGACCGCGCTGAACCCAGTGCATCGGGTCGGCGACCAGATCGAGGAGGTGCTGCGCATCCACACCGACATGTCGGACAAGCAGCGGCTCGAGCGCGTGCTCGAAGTGATGAACGCCGTGCGCCTGCCCGATCCGGACAAGATGCGCGGCAGCTACCCGCACCAGCTTTCCGGAGGTCAGCGCCAGCGCATCATGATCGCCGCCGCGCTCGCGCTCGAGCCGGCGCTGCTGATCGCCGACGAGCCGACGACCGCCCTGGACGTCACCACGCAGGCGCAGATTCTGAGTTTGATCAAGGATATCCAGCAAGAGCACGACACTGGCGTGCTGTTCATCACCCATGACTTCGGCGTCGTCGCCGACATCGCCGACCGGGTGGTGGTGATGCAGACCGGCCAGGTGGTGGAGGAGGGGGCGACCGAACGCCTGTTGAAGTCGCCGCAGCACCCCTATACCCGTATGCTCATCTCCTCGGTCCCCAGCCTGACGCCACAGCACAAGGAGCCGGTCGAGCGCGGGCGCGTCGTGCTTTCCACGCGCGACCTGAACAAGGTCTACGGCGGCGGCGGCTTCTTCCAGAAGAGCCGGGAGGTACACGCCGCAAAGGACGTGAACCTCGAGGTTCGCAAGGGCGAGACGCTCGGCATCGTCGGCGAGTCCGGCTCCGGCAAGTCGACCGTGGCGCGGTGCATCGTGCGGTTGATCGACCCGTCCAGCGGCCACGTCTACATCGACGACGACGACATCGCCCAGCTTTCGACCCGCCTGCTGCGCCATCACCGGCGGCGGGTGCAGATCGTTTTCCAGGACCCCTACCGCTCGCTCAACCCGCGGCGGACGGTGGGGCAGTCGATCGTCGAGGGACCGATGAACTTCGGGCTCCCGAAACGCGAAGCCTGGGACCGCGCGCGCGAACTGATGGGGCTGGTCGGGCTCGACCCCAAGGCGGTCGACCGCTTCCCGCACCAGTTCTCCGGCGGCCAGCGTCAACGCATCTGCATCGCGCGCGCGCTCGCTATGGAGCCGGAGGTGCTCGTCGCCGACGAGGCGGTCTCGGCCCTCGACGTGTCGGTCCAGGCCCAGGTTCTCGAACTGCTCGACGAGGTTCGGAAGAAGTTCGACCTGGCGATGCTCTTCATCACCCACGACCTGCGCGTCGCCGCCCAGGTCTGCGACAGCGTCGCCGTGATGCACCGCGGCGTGGTCGTCGAGTACGGCCGCACGGCCGAGATCTTCGCCGACCCGCAGCACGACTACACGAAGAGCCTCTTCGAGGCCGCACCCGGTCGGCACTGGAGCTTCGGCGCCTTCGATGACGCCGTGCCGGTTCAGGCCGCCACCTGAGGAGCGGACCGATGGAACTCGCCGATCGCACGGCCGGGTGGGTTCTGGTCGAGGCGGCGGCGGGCCGGATCGTCCTGCGTGACTATCTGGAGGCCTGCCTGGAGCGCAGCGCGGCGCGCGAGCCGGAGATCAAGGCCTGGGTCTGCTTTGACGCGGCGGCGGCGCGGGGCGCTGCCGAGGCAGCCTCCGGCCGGCTTGCGGGCGTCCCGCTCGGGGTCAAGGACGTGTTCGACACGGCCGACTTTCCGACCGCCTACGGCTCCCTGCTCTACGCCGGCCATCGCCCGGCCGTCGATGCGGCCGCCGTGGCCCTGGCGCGTGCGGCCGGCTGTGTGCTGCCCGGCAAGACCGTCACCACGGAGTTCGCCTACTTCCACCCCGGTCCGACGGCGAATCCGCGCAACCCGGCGCACACGCCCGGCGGCTCGTCCAGCGGTTCGGCGGCGGCCGTGGCCGCCGGCATGGTGCCCTTTGCGCTCGGCACCCAGACGGCCGGCTCGCTGATCCGGCCGGCCGCCTTCTGCGGCATCGTCGGCTACAAGCCCAGCTTCGGCGCGGTCCCGACCTACGGCGTGAAGCAACTCGGCTGGTCGCTCGACACCGTCGGTGTCTTTGCCCGCGACGTCGAAGACGTTGCGCTGTTGGCGGAGGTCATCTCGGATCTGGCACTGCGTCCGCCGGCGGACCCGGGCACCCCAAGGCTGGCGGTCTGCCGTACCGCCCAGTGGGACGCGGCGGACGATGCGGCGAAGGCGACGCTGGAACGCGCTGCGGCGGCGGCGCGCCGTGCCGCGGCCGAGGTGCGCGACGTCGCGATGCCACCGGCCTGCGCGCACCTGCTCGCCGACCAGCACACCGTCATGGCCTGGGAAGGCGCACGCGCCCTGGCGCACGAGCGGCGCACGGCGCGCGACCGCCTCAGCCTGCCGCTGCGCGATCTGACGGATGCGGGCGCTGCGATGAGCCCGGAGGCCTACCTGCAGGCGCGGATGCGCACCCCCAAGGCGCGGGCGGCGTTCGACGCGCTGGCCGGGGAGTTCGATGCGGTGCTGACGCTGCCCGCCCCCGGCGAAGCGCCTAAGGGGCTGGCTGCGACCGGCGATCCGCTCTTCAACCGCATCTGGACGTTGCTCGGTGTGCCCTGCCTGACGCTGCCGGCTGGCACCGGGCCAAGCGGACTGCCGCTCGGCGTGCAACTCGTCGGGTCGTTTGGTGCCGACGCGCGTCTGCTGGCGGCCGGCGCCTGGCTGGAGCGCGTGCTGACCGGCGGGGACGTCCGGGAATAGAGGCGCCCCGCCTCGACATCTCGCGTTTCTGCCCGACATCGCGTTTCGAACCGCGCGGGCCACGCTCCGTCGGCGCGTCCGGGAGATGCTCCGGTCTCAACGGATCGAGAAGGAGTTTGGCTGGGGGACCAGGACTCGAACCTGGACTAACGGAGTCAGAGTCCGCTGTTCTACCATTAAACTATCCCCCAACCGGCGCCGGTGGCCCAGACCCTCGGCCGGGCAGCGCGGGTAGGGCCGGCTACGACGTGGCCGGCTATCTAGACCAACACTCCGCAGCATTTCAAGACCCCTGGTCGCAAAAAGGGCGGCGCGCGGGGCCGCTGCGCCCATGGCCATGCCGAGGGCTCGCGGGCGCGCCCGCAGGCTTTGCTTGTTGACGGGGCCGCCGGGCAAGTAGAGTCGAACGTTCGGACTTCAGGATCGGAGTCTGTAGCGAACGAGGCGGCGGAGCAGGCGACGCGGACTGGACGCCGCCGACACACGGGTCACCGGGCGAGTGAGGCAGGTTCGAGACGCTACGAAGGAGGCCGGCACGAAGGAGGCCGGCGCGCGCACGCGCCTCGTCGGACCGCAGCGCGTTTCCGTCGTGCGTGGCGTCGCACAGCAGGAGGCTGAGCGCGCGAACCTGCAGGCGTCCGCCGATCCGATCCTGGACGACGCCGCTGCCTATGGTGCGCTGGACCTGGGAACCAACAACTGCCGGCTGCTGATTGCGCGGCCCACGGCCGGTGGCTTCCGCGTGATCGACGCCTTCTCCCGCATCGTCCGTCTGGGCGAGGGGCTGACGCCGGGCGGCCGCCTCGGCAGTGCTGCGATTCAGCGCACCCTTTCGGCGCTCGAGGTCTGTGCGTCGAAGCTGCGCCGGCGCGGGGTTCGGCGGCTGCGCGCAGTGGCGACGGAGGCCTGCCGCCGCGCCGCCAACGGCGGGGACTTCCTGACCGCCGCACGGGTGCGATGCGGCCTCGACCTGGAGGTGATCGGCGCCGAGGAGGAGGCCAACCTGGCGCTCTACGGCTGCGCGCCCCTGCTCGACCGTCGCAAGCGCTATGCGGCGATCATCGATATCGGCGGCGGCTCGACGGAGATTTGCTGGCTGCGGATGGACGGCACCGGGACCGAGGGCGCGGTCGGAGCGGCCCCGCTGCCGACCTTGCAGGCCTGGCACTCGCTGCCCCTCGGCGTCGTCGACCTGGCCGAGCGCTTCGGCGGTCACGAGGTGGGGCGCCCGATCTACGATGCCATGGTCGCCGAGGTGCAGGCTGGCCTGACGGACTTCGTGACGCGGCACGGCCTGTGCGACCTGGCGACAAACGGCGGGCTGCAGACGATCGGCACCTCCGGCACCGTGACCACGCTGACCGGGGTGCATCGCGGCCTGCCGCGCTACGACCGGGCCCAGGTCGATGGCGCCTTCCTGCCGATGCCGGTGGTGCTCCAGGTCAGCGAACGGGTCCGCGCCATGGGCTACGAGACACGCGTCGGCCACCCCTGCATCGGCAAGGACCGGGCGGATCTCGTCGTTGCCGGCTGCGCCATCCTGGAGGCCTTCTGCCGGCTCTGCCCGACCGACGGCATCACCGTCGCCGACCGCGGCCTGCGCGAGGGTCTGCTCTATCTGATGATGCGCGAGGACGGCGTCTGGGCCGGCACGCCGGCCGGGAGCGCCGGCTGAGGTGTCCGGCGGCCGCGGCAAGAGTGGCTCCGGCGGATCGCGCGGCGCCAAGGGCGGCGGGGGCAAGCTCGGCGGCGCGCGCCAGTTGCGCGAGCGGGTACGCACAGCGCGCGGCCGCCGTGCCTCCTCGACCCGCTGGCTGGAGCGTCAGCTCAACGACCCCTACGTCGCCGAGGCCAAGGCGCGCGGTTACCGCAGCCGGGCCGCCTTCAAGCTGCTGCAGCTCGACGAGAAGGCCGGGCTGCTGAAGGGAGCCCGCCGCATCGTCGATCTGGGCGCGGCGCCGGGCGGCTGGACCCAGGTGGCGCTCCAGAAGGCCGGGCCGGGCGCCAAAGTGGTCGCTATCGACTACCTGGAGACGGCGCCGCTGCCGGGCGCCGAGATACTTCAGCTCGACTTCCTCGAAGAGGCAGCACCAGAGCGGCTCAAGGCCGCGCTCGACGGACCGGCCGACCTCGTGCTGTCCGACATGGCGGCGCCCACGACCGGGCATGCCCAGACCGACCACTTGCGGGTGATGGCGTTGGCCGAGGCCGCCCTCGACTTCGCGCTCGAGGTGCTGGCGCCAGGCGGCGGTTTCGTCGCCAAGGTCTTCCAGGGCGGCAGCGAGCGCGAACTGCTGCATCGCCTCAAGCGCAACTTCCGCAGCGTGCGCCACATCAAGCCGCCGGCCAGCCGTGCCGAGTCGTCCGAACTCTATGTCGTCGCGCAGGACTTTCACGGCCGGCAGGAGTCCGAAGATTAGCCCGACTAGATGTGAGCTTTCAGCAGGTTGTCCATCCGGACCGAACCGAGGAAGCTGGAATTGCGAGATTTCAGACTCTCCCGGAAGGAGGCCCGGATGAACAGCCATGAGAATGCCCGTTTGACGCCACGCAGTCGAGCCGATCTGGTCCGCCGCGTGCTCGTTCATCGCCAGCCCTTGTGCGATGTCGCCGCCGCCTTTGGCGTCACCTCGAAGACCGTTCGCAAATGGGTCCGACGCTTCCAGGCAGAGGGAGAGCCGGGGCTGCGCGACAGATCCTCCAGGCCGCGCCGACTCAATCAACCGACCTCCAAAGAGGCCATCAGCCGCATCGAGGCGTTGCGCCGGCAACGCTGGACAAGCCGGCGGATCGCCGCCGAGCTCGGCGTCTCGCCGGCCACGGTCAGCCGCGTCCTCAAGCGCTGTGGCCTCAACAAGCTCAAGGCCCTGGAGCCGGCCGAACCGCCCAGGCGCTACGAACGTGCAAGACCCGGCGAGATGATCCACCTCGACATCAAGAAGCTCGGACGCTTCGAGCGCACCGGACACCGCATCACCGGTGACAGGACCGGCCAGTCCAACAGCCGCGGCGTCGGCTGGGAGTTCGTCCACGTCGCCATCGACGACCACTCCCGCATCGCCTTCACCGACACCATGCCCGATGAGAAAAAGGAGAGCGCCATCGCCTTCCTCAAGGCCGCCGTCGGCTACTACCGGCGCCTCGGCATCACCGTTGAGCGCGTCATGACCGACAATGGAAGCTGCTACATATCACAGGCCTTCGCCAAGGCTTGCCGAAGCCTCGGCCTCAAACACATCCGCACAAGACCCTACACACCCAAAACCAATGGCAAGGCCGAGCGCTTCATCCAGACCGCCCTGCGCGAGTGGGCCTATGCCACAGCCTACGAAACATCAGACCAACGCGCTCAAGACCTGTGCCCCTGGACGCACGCCTACAACTGGCACCGACCACATGCCAGCTTGATGAACAAACCGCCAATCAGCCGACTCGGCTTCGACAGGAACAACCTATTGAGGCTCCACAACTAGAGCGCCAAGATCTTGCCCAGGTGCTGCTCGAGTTGTTTCGGGCTGTCGTGGGTGTAGTCCTTGTCGAGCTCGGCGGCCACGCGCTCTTGCGCGACCTTGCTCAGGCTGTTGCGGAGTTGGCCCAGCGTTTTCGGCTCGGCCACCAGCACGAGCCGGTCGTACTCGCCGCGCCCGGCCTGCTCGCTGAGCAGCCGACCCAGGTGCAACACGAACTTCTCCTTCTCGTGGTCCTTGGGATCCGTGGTCGGGGCATAGGCGTGCAGGGCCTCGCCGTGCCGGTCCCTGGTGGCGCCGGGGCGGTCGCTGACGATGTCCCGGGCAGGCGGGTGGTCGGCGCCCAGCTCTGCCGGATCGGCGGGCTCCAAGCCCTTCCCGACGCCGCGGTTGGTGAAGAGGCGCGCGCGGCATCCGTCCGCGACGACGATTCGGGTGATCGGTGCCTTCATGTGCAGTACGTCCTCCGCCATCCGGATGCGCGCGCCGGCGCCAGGCGCGTCCGGCAACCGCCGGCCACACCCTCTTGATCGCTCGGCAGGGCATCCCAGTTCCATGTCACGGCTAGCCAAGTCCAACTGACGGCCTGGCGCAAGGGGGCTATGCCGCCGGGCCCGGGCCGCGCGCCTTGGCAGCGCCAGGGCAGTGTGTATAGTGCGCCGCCAATCGTCTTCCGGGAGTGGGGTTGGCCATGGAAATCCGCGAAGGTTTGACCTTCGACGACGTTCTGCTGCAGCCGGCGGAGTCGGCTGTCCTGCCGGCCCACACGGATACCCGCACCCGCCTGACCCGCTCGATCGATCTCAACATCCCGCTGATCTCCTCGGCGATGGATACGGTGACCGAAGGGCGTCTGGCCATCGCCATGGCTCAGGCCGGTGGCATGGGGGTGATCCACAAGAACATGACGCCGACCGAGCAGGCCGACGAGGTCCGCCGGGTCAAGAAGTTCGAAAGCGGCATGGTGGTCAATCCGGTCACCATCTTCCCGGACGAGCCGCTGCGCAACGCCCTGGCGCTGATGGAGACACACGGCATCTCCGGCATCCCGGTCGTCGAGCGGGCCAGCAAGAAGCTGGTCGGCATTCTGACCAACCGCGACGTGCGCTTCGCCGACAACGCCGCCGTGCCGGTCAGCGAGCTGATGACCAAGGACAACCTGATCACGGTCAACGAGGGCGTCAACCGCGAGGAGGCCAAGCGCCTGCTGCACAAGTGGCGCATCGAGAAGCTGCTGGTGGTCGACGCCGACTACCGCTGCGTCGGCCTGGTCACCGTCAAGGACATCGAGAAGGCGCAGATGCACCCCCAGGCCTGCAAGGACGACCAGGGCCGGCTGCGCTGCGCCGCCGCCGTCGGCGTCGGCAAGGACGGCCTGGCGCGGGCGGAAACCCTGCTGGCGTCCGAGGTGGACGTCATCGTCGTCGATACCGCGCATGGCCACTCGCGCGGCGTGCTCGACGCCGTCGGCCAGATCAAGCGCCTCTCCAACGCCGCGCAGGTGGTCGCCGGCAACGTGGCGACCGCCGACGGCGCCCAGGCGCTGATCGATGCCGGCGCCGACGCGGTGAAGGTCGGCATCGGCCCGGGCTCGATCTGCACCACCCGCGTGGTCGCCGGCGTCGGGGTGCCGCAGCTCACCGCCCTCTTCGACACGGTCGAGGTCGCGCGCAAGGCGGAGGTGCCCGTAATCTCGGACGGCGGCATCAAGTTCTCGGGCGACCTCGCCAAGGCGATCGCCGCCGGCGCCGACTGCGTGATGATCGGCTCGCTGTTCGCCGGTACGGAGGAGAGCCCCGGCGAGGTCTTCCTCTACCAGGGCCGCTCCTACAAGGCCTACCGCGGGATGGGTTCGCTGGGCGCCATGGCGCGCGGCTCGGCCGACCGCTACTTCCAGCAGGAGGTGGCCGACGCACTGAAGCTGGTGCCCGAGGGCGTCGAGGGGCAGGTCCCCTACAAGGGGCCGATCGGCGCGGTGATCCACCAACTCGTCGGCGGACTGCGGGCGGCCATGGGCTACACCGGCAACGCCAGCATGGCCGAGATGCAGCGCAAGTGCCGGATGCTGCGCATCACCAACGCAGGGCTGCGCGAGAGCCACGTCCACGACGTGGTGGTGACCCGCGAGGCACCGAACTACCGCAACAACGGCTAGGCAGGGGGCGGTCGCCGGCATGCCTGCGCCCGCCGCCGCGCCGAAGACGATCAACCTCGCGCTGCAGGGCGGGGGTGCGCACGGCGCCTTCGCCTGGGGCGTGCTCGACCGCCTGCTGGAGGACGAGCGCGTCGACTTCGAGGGGCTGACCGCCACCTCGGCCGGCGCGATGAACGCCGCCGTCGTTGCCCACGGGCTGATGAGCGGCGGGCGCGTCGGCGGGCGTGAGGCGCTGGCCAGCTTTTGGCGACGGATCGCCGACCTTGCCGCCTTCGCGCCGACCCAGGTCAACCCCTTCGGCCTGCTGTTCGGCGACTGGGGCGCGCCGACACCGGGGCACTTGGCCTTCGAGGTGATGACCCGCCTGGTCTCGCCCTACCAGTTCAACCCGCTGAACCTGAACCCGCTGCTGAGCCTGCTGCGCGAACAGGTCGACTTCGCCGGACTGCAGAGCTACTGCCCGATCCGCCTTTTCGTCTCGGCCACCAACGTGCGCAGCGGGAAGATCCGCGTCTTCGGGTCCACCGAGATCAGCGCCGAGGCGGTGATGGCTTCGGCCTGCCTGCCGATGCTGTTCCAGGCCGTCGAGATCGAGGGCGAGGCCTATTGGGACGGTGGCTACACGGGTAACCCGGCGATCTACCCGCTGATCTACAATTGCCAAAGTCGCGACGTGGCGATCGTTCACATCAATCCGCTGTACCGCCCCGAGGTGCCGACCGAGGCCTTCGACATCCTCAATCGCGTCAACGAGGTCTCCTTCAACTCCTCGCTGATGCGCGAGATGCGGGCCATCGCCTTCGTCACCGACATGATCGACAAGGGCCAGGTCGTGCATCGCCCGATGAAGCGCATGCTGATCCACGCCATCGAGGCGGAGGCGACCATGCGCGACTTGAGCGTCCACTCCAAGCTGACGCCGTCGCGCCAGTTCCTGGAGTGGCTGCGCGACATCGGCCGCGAGACGGCCGAGAGGTGGCTGGAGACCACCTACGACAAGCTCGGCGTCGAGACCAGCATCGATCTGGCCGAGTGGTATCTTTAGGGAGAGCCGCCCCGGCTCCCTCTCGGCTTCATCCCGAGGAGGCCGCGAAAGCGGCCGTCTCGAAGGACGAAGCGACGGTCCGTCCCGACCGCATCTTGGTGAACGCATGAAACACGGCGCATTGCGCCGCTCCTCAGGATGAAGGCGATCGGGGCGAAGCGCCTACCACGCTCACTCCATATTCCCCGGCCGCGTCGTGCAGCCAGCGCCAGACGTAGTCGGCGAAGCTGCGGCGGACGGTGAGTTCGAAGACGGGCCCGCCCGAATCCTCGTCGGCGACCAGCCGGTAGACGCAGTCGGCCTTGGCGATCAGCGACTGCTTGACCTCGCCGGCGAGGAAAACGCGTGGATGGAAGTCCAGCGGGCAGCCCTTGGCCATCAGGGCCCGCGCCTGGCGGCCCGAGACCTCGATCTGCGCCCAGCCCTCGCCGATCTCGGTGACGGCGGCGTGCAGGCCCTCGAGTGCGCTGCGCAAACGCGATTCCACTTCGGCGGAGGTGCCCTCGGCGGCGATCCAGAATTCGTCCGGGCCGAGGCGGTAGGCGACATGGCCGCCTTCGCTGCTGCTCCTGCCCATCTCGGGCAGGGCCAGGCCGAGCGCCGTCTGTACCCGCTCTGTCGCCCCTGTTTCGCGTGGGTCGAGGCGCAGGTTCAGCAGCGCCGGCAGCGGCTTTTCGCGCAGGGCGATGCCGTGCGCCGGCGCGCGCGCTGTGGTCTCGGTCGGCTCCAGGTGGGCGAGCGCCGAGCGGCGCAGAAGGGCCTCAGGCACGCATCTTCTCCCCGTCGGGATCGTGGAATACTGGGGCGACGATCCGGCAGGCGATGGCCCGGCCGTCGGCGAGCGGCGCGTAGAGCATAGCGCCCATGCGGTCGCGCCCGCCCTTGACCAGCGCCAGGGCGATCGAGCGGCCGAGGTTGGGGCTCAGGTAGCTGGATGTAACGTGGCCGAGCATCGGCACCGGCGACTTCGGCCGCGGCGTGTCGGGGACCGTCTCGGTGAGCTGGGCGCCCTCGGGCAGGACCTCCTGGGGATCGAGCGTTTCCAGCCCGACGAGCTGCTTGCGGTCGGGGAGCTGCATGTCGGGCCGCGCGAGCGAGCGCTTGCCGATGAAGTCCTTGGTCTTCGAGCACAGCCCCTCCATGCCCAAGTCGGGCGGCGTGACCGAGCCGTCGGCCTCCTGGCCGACGATGATGAAGCCCTTTTCGGCGCGCAGCACGTGCATGGTCTCGGTGCCGAAGGGGGTGATGCCGAATTCGGCGCCTTCGCGCATGAAGGCCTCCCAGACGGCCAGGCCGGTGGACGCGGGCACGTTGACCTCGTAGGACAGCTCGCCGGTGAAGGAGATGCGGAAGATGCGCGCGGGAACCCCCATCACTTCGGCGGTCTTCACCTGCATGAAGCCGAAGGCCTCGGGCGAGAGGTCGAGCTCGGTGAACTTGGCCAGCAGGTCACGCGCGTGCGGCCCGGCAAGCTGCAGGGTCGCCCACTGTTCGGTGACGCTGGTGAGATAGACCTTCAGGTCGGGCCACTCGGTCTGCAGCCACTCCTCCAGGTGGGCCAGCACGGACGCCGCATTGCCGGTGGTGGTCGACATCAGGAAGTGCTGCTCACCCAGCCGGGCGGTCACCCCGTCGTCCATCACCATGCCGTCTTCCTTCAGCATCAGGCCGTAGCGGGCCTTGCCGACGGCCAGCTTGCTCCAGGCGTTGGTGTAGACGCGGTTGAGGAACTCGGCGGCGTCCGGCCCCTGGATGTCGATCTTGCCCAGCGTCGAGGCGTCGAGCATTCCCAGAGAGTCGCGCACCGCCTTCGACTCGCGTTGCACGGCGTCGTGCATGCGCTCGCCGGGCTTGGCGTAGTACCAGGGTCGCTTCCACTGGCCCACGTCCTCGAAGACCGCCCCGTTGGCCGTGTGCCAGGCGTGCATCGGCGTGGTGCGCACCGGATCGAGCAGGTCGTCCACGTCGCGCCCGGCGAAGATGCCGAAGGTGACCGGCGTGTAGGGCAGGCGGAAGGTGGTGACGCCGACCTCGGGCAGCGGCTTGCCGAGCTGCTCGGCGACGATGCCGATGGCGTTGAGGTTGCCGGTCTTGCCCTGGTCCGTGCCCATCCCGGTCGTGGTGTAGCGCTTGACGTGCTCGATCGAGCTGTAGCCCTCGCGCAGTGCCAGGGTCAGGTCGCTGGCGGCGACGTCGTTCTGCAGGTCGACGAAGTGCTTGCCGCCCTGGCCGAGCGGCGTGTCGGACGGGACGAGGTAGAGGAAGCGCGCCGGCAGGAAGCCGGGGGCCTCGCCGCGCGGTGCGGCGCCGGCATCTCCCTCGAAGCCGGCGGACGCCGCGGCGGTGGCGCCGGCCGTGTGGCCCTGTTCCAGGCAGGCGCCGAGGTCGAAGGCGCCGTTGGCTGCGCCGGCGACGCGCTGGTCTGGACGCGCCGCCTCGCCGGGCACGAAGCAGGCCTGACCCTCGTCCCAGACCAGCTTGCCCTTGGCCTGGGCGAAGAGGTGGACGCTCGGCGACCAGCCGCCGGACGAGACCAGCAGGTCGCAGTCCAGCGGCGTGCCTCGGCCGAAGACCCGCTTGCCGCTTTCGTCCAGGGGGGCGATGCGGCAGCCGGAGACCCGCCTGCCGCCGTCGGTGCCGATCACCGCATGGCCGGAGAAGACGTCGAGGCCCTTCGCCTGCGCCCGCTCGCACAACAGGCCGCTCGGCACTTCGCGCAGGTCGACCACGGCCACCTTGCCGCCGGCGGCGTGCAGCGCGAGCGCGGCGCCGTAGCCGCTGTCGTTGTTGGTGAAGACCACCGCCTTCTCGCCCGGCTTAACCGCGTAGCGGTTCACGTAGGTCTTGGCCGCGCCCGCCAGCATGATGCCGGGACGGTCGTTGTCGCGGAACACCAGCGGGCGCTCGATGGCGCCGGTGCAGAAGATCGCCTGCCTGGCGCGCAGCTTGATCAGGCGCTGGCGCGGCAGGGCCGGGTCGCGCTCGGCCTCGGCCAGGTGGTCGGTGACCTTCTCGTTGAGGGCGAAGAAGTTGTGGTCGTAGGCGCCGAAGCACTGGGTGCGGGTCAGCACCGTCACGTCCGGGTAGCCCGCCAGCTCAGCCCCGACGCCGGCGACCCAGTCGAGCGCCGGCCGGCCGTCGATCTCCAGTTCCGGCTCGCCGAGCAGCCAGCCGCCCAGCCGCGCGTCCTGCTCGGCCAGCACCACGCGGGCGCCCGTGCGCGCCGCCGCCAGCGCCGCGCAGAGGCCGGCCGGGCCACCGCCGACCACCAGGACGTCGGTATGGGCGTAGGTCTTGTCGTAGCGGTCGGGGTCGGGCTTGCTCGGCGCCTTGCCGAGGCCGGCGGCGCTGCGGATGACGGCCTCGTACTTCATCCACATGGCCTGCGGCCACATGAAGGTCTTGTAGTAGAAGCCGGCCGGGAAGAAGCGCGCCAGCTTGTCGTTGACCTCGCCGACGTCGAAGTCGAGCGAGGGCCAGCAGTGCTGCGGATCGGCCGTCAGGCCGTCATAGAGTTCGACCTGGGTGGCGCGCAGGTTCGGCTCGGTGCGCGGGTCGGTGCCGAGCTGCACCAGCGCATTCGGCTCCTCGGCGCCGGCGGAGAAGATGCCGCGTGGCCGATGGTACTTGAAGGAGCGCGCGACGAAGTGCACGCCGTTCGCCAGCAGCGCCGAGGCCAGAGTGTCGCCCGGGTGGCCGCGGTAGCGGCGCCCCTCGAAGGTGAACTCCAGCGTGCGGCTGCGGTCGATCAGGCCGCCGTGCGGAAGTCGAGAGATTTGGGCCATCGGCCGCACTCTTTCCAGAGAAGGGGTTTTCCAGACAGGGGGTTACAGGTAGTTGCGCTCGGGCAGGGCGGGCGGCGCGGCACCCATTGGATAGACCGCCAGAATCTCGTAGGTCAGCGTGTCGCGCGCCACGTTGAACCAGCGGCGGCAGCCATGGCTGTGCACCCAGCGCTCCAGCATGATCCCTTTCCGGTTGGTCTTCATGAAGAGGTAGTCGGCCCAGGCCTCGTCGGACAAAGCCTCGGGCTCCAGCGGCCGGGCGATGTGCGCCTCGTTGCCGTAGGAGAACTCGACCTCGGCGCGCGGGCCGCAGTGGGGACAGTCGATCAGCAGCATGGCCGCGGGAACCCTTGCAGGAGGGGCGGTTGCGTCAATGAGCGACGGCGGCGGCGCCGTGCTCGTCGATCAAGTAGCCGGTGCGGAAGCGCTCCAGGCCGAAGGGCGCGTTGATCGCGTGCGGTCGGTCGGTTGCGATGGTGTGCGCGAAGACGTGGCCGGAGCCGGGCGTCGCCTTGAAGCCGCCGGTGCCCCAGCCGCAGTTGATGTAGAGCCCCTCGACCGGGGTTTTGCCGATGATCGGGCTGGCATCCGGGCAGGTGTCGACGATGCCGCCCCAGTTGCGCAACATGCGCATGCGCCGGAAGATCGGGAACAGTTCGCAAACCGCGGCGATCGTTTCCTCGGTCACCGGAATGCTGCCGCGCTGGCCGTAGCCGACGTACTTGTCGACGCCGGCGCCGATCACCAGCTCGCCCTTGTCCGACTGGCTGACGTAGGCGTGCACCGCGCCGGACATGACGACGCAGTCGATGACCGGTTTGACCGGCTCGCTGACCAGCGCCTGCAGCGGCACGGAGGTGACCGGCAGGCGGAAGCCGGCCCGCTCGGCCAGCACGCTGGCATGACCGGCCGGCACCAGGCCGACCTTCTTGGCCTCGATGTAGCCCTTGCCGGTCTGCACGCCCTGGATACGGCCGTTGGAGATGCGGAAGCCCTCGACCGGGCATTCCTGGATGATGTCGACGCCCAGCGCGTCGGCGGCACGGGCATAGCCCCAGGCGACCGCGTCGTGGCGGGCGGTGCCGCCGCGGCGCTGCAGGCTGGCGCCGAGCACCGGGTAGCGCCCGCCGCCGCGCAGGTCGATGACCGGGCAGTAGTCCTTGACCCCCTTGGCGTCGAGGAACTCCGAATCGATGCCGTTCAGGCGATTGGCGTTGACCCGCCGCGAGACCTCGCGCAGGTCGTGCTGATTGTGCGCCAGGTTCAGCACGCCGCGCTGGGAGAACATCACGTTGTAGTTGAGGTCCTGGCTCAGGCCCTCCCACAGCTTCATGGCGTGCTCGTAGAGCGCGGCCGACTCGTCCCACAGGTAGTTCGAGCGCACGATGGTGGTGTTGCGCCCGGTGTTGCCGCCGCCCAGCCAGCCGCGCTCCAGCACCGCGACGTCGGTCAGCCTGTGCTCCTTGGCCAGGTAGTAGGCCGTCGCCAGGCCATGGCCGCCGCCGCCGACGATCACCGCGTCGTAGGCCGGCTTGGGCTCCGGCGAGCGCCAGGCCTTGGGCCAGTCGGCGTGGTGCCGCATGGCGTTGCGCGCGAGGGAGAAGACGTTGTAGCGGGTGCGCATGGATCGCCTGCCTGTCGGTTCCCGCCCATCCGGTCGCGGGCGGTCGGAAGTCGAGGGGAACTGCCGCTTCTGACCCGTTGATGGGGCTTCACAAACCGCGCCTCTCGCGCGCCGCCGCCCGCATCTTTTCTCTTCGCGACATCGACTTGTTTATGTCACATTGACACGTCGCATCGTTGGTCGCGAATGCGACATTTGCGGCGGCGGACCAAGAACCCTCAGCCCTCAGACACGCGCTAAGACGACGGTCGCACATGCTGGGCAACACGCCGCGGGAGCTCCCGCAGAGCATCGCTTTCGTCCTGCTGCCGCGGTTTTCGATGATCGCACTTGCCTGCGCGATCGAGCCCTTGCGGCTGGCCAACCGGGCCGCCGGCAAGGCGCTCTACCGCTGGCCGACCTTCTCCATCGACGGACAGCCGGTGCAGGCCTCCAACGGCATGGAGTTCGCCGTCGCCGGCGACCTCGAGTCGGCGGTACAGTTCGGCACCGTCGCACTGGTCTCCGGCCTCGAGCCGGGCCGCATCGAGGACAAGCGGCTGTATGCCTGGCTGCGGCGGCTGGACCGCCAGGGCGTCGACGTCGGGGCGATCTGCACCGCCACCGTCGTGCTCGCCAAGGCCGGACTGCTCGACGGCTACCAATGCACTATCCACTGGGAGAACCTCGCCGGCTTCGTCGAAGCCTTTCCCGAGCTGGAGGTGACCGACGAGCTGTTCGAGATCGACCGCAACCGCTTCACCTGCGCCGGCGGCACGGCTGCGGCCGACATGATGCTGAATACGATTGCCCTGCAGCACGGGCAGGAACTGGCGACTCAGGTGGCCGACCAGTTCATGCACGAGCGCATCCGCGACCAGAGCGACCACCAGCGCATGAGCCTGCGCGCCCGCCTCGGCGTGCGGCACCCCAAGCTGCTGTCGATCATCGCGACCATGGAGGAGAACCTGGAGGAGCCGATGTCGCGCAGCCAACTCGCGCGCGCCGCCGGCCTCTCGACCCGTCAGTTGGAGCGGCTGTTCCGGAAGTACCTTGGGCGCTCGCCGGCGCGCTACTACCTGGAGCTTCGCCTCAACCGCGCCCGCCTGCTGCTGCTGCAGACCGAAATGAGCGTGATCGACGTGGCGCTCGCCTGCGGCTTCGTCTCGGCCTCGCACTTCTCCAAGTGCTACCGCGACTTCTTCGGCCGCACCCCGCGCAAGGAGCGCGGCCTGCCGCCGGCGCCGGAGCACCTGGAAGGCCGGGTCGCCTAGAGCAGGATTGTCTTGGATGGAATCGCTTTGGCGATCCCATCCAAGACGTGAATCCTGCTCTATTCATAGAGTTAGAGAGCGATTCACGTCACTGGTGGAAGCGGATCCGCTTCCACCAGTGACGATCGCGCTCTAGCGCGCTCTCGGCACTGCCGCCTCACTCCCGCGGCGGCATCGGCACCTTGTCGCCGCCCTTCTCGTACTGCGGCGCGTCGTCGTCGAGAGCGTAGTAGTCCGGCTTCTCCGAGACGAAGAGATGCGCCGCCATTGGGCCAAGGCTCGGGGCCTCGTCGAGGCTGCCGAGGGTGATCGCAATGCGGTCGGATTCCTCGGTGTAGAAGAAGAGCGGCGAGCCGCAGGTGCGGCAGAAACCGCGGCGGCTATGCTCGCTGGAGCGATACCAGCCCAGTGAATCCTCGCCCTCCAACTCGAACTTGTCCGTCCAGGCGGCGGTGAAGGCGAGAAAGTGCCCGGTGCTCTTGCGGCACTCCCGGCAATGGCAGCCCATCGCCTGTTTCAGCCCGTCGGTCACCCGGTAGCGCACCGCGCCGCACAGGCAGGATCCGCTGACGGTAGGGCTCGGCGTGGACATTTCTCGGTCTCCCTTCGTTTCACGCCGCCGGCGCGGTCTCTTTCCAGAGCCTCCAGGGCTCGCGCGCCAGCACGCGGCGGACCTTGGGCTCGAAGTGCTCCAGCGGCGCGGTGTCGTAGTCCGGGTCGAAGGCGGTCTGGTCCCACTTGGCGCAGAAGTCGGCGCAGTCCTGGAAGTACGGATGCCCGCGGTAGGCCTCGCGCGCATTGCGGTCGCCGCCGATGTGGTGCCAGAAATAGTAGCCCTGGAAAATGCCGTGGTGCTGGATGACCCACCAGGTCCGGTGGGTGAGGTAGGGCTTCAGCACCGTAGCGGCCAATTCGGCGTGGTTGTCCGGTGCCACCGTGTCGCCGATGTCGTGCAGCAGGGCGGCGACCACCGTCTCCTCGTCGGCGCCGTCGCGTTCGGCCCGCGTGGCCGACTGCAGGGAGTGCTGGTAACGGTCGATCTTGTAGCCCAGCTTCGGGCCCTGCATCGCCTTCAGCAGGCCCAGCACGTGGTCAGCGAACTGCGCGGCCTTCAGCCTCTCCTCCTCGCGCAGGATCAGCGCGTAGTCGGCCGCCGTGCCGTCCTCCATGCGGGTGAAGCTGACCTGGTCCATCGCGTGCCTCCCTGAAGTGAGCCACAGGCAGGTTAGTCGACGGGGCGGTCGACCTCAAAGCCGCTCGCGTCGCGGTTCAGCGAGAAGGCGCCGTCGGCAACGGCATAGCTCCAGGCGGCCGAGCGGCGCAGGCCGCCGAGCGGGTAGAGGTGCACGCCCTGGATCAGCGTGTCGCGTTCGCTCATCCGGTGTCGGGCCAGCTCGACCACCAGCCGGTCGGGCGCGCTGACGCTCATCAGCCGGGCGATGTTGCGGGCCTGGCGCAGCAACACCTGCATCGAGGGGCCGATGCCGCAGGCGCGGGCATGGCCGATCAGGGTCTTCAGGGTCGCCAGGCCGGGCAGGCCGATACGGATGGGGATGCGGTTGCCCGCCTCGCGGATGCGCCGCTCCCAGGCGATCGCGGGCTGCGCGTCGAACAGGAACTGGGTGACGATCTCCAAGCAGGCGTCGCTGCGCGCGGAGAATTCGTTCTTCCACGCCAGGGCCTCGGCGAGGGCAGAGTCGGAGATGTCAGGGCTGCCTTCCGGGTGCCCGGCGACGCCGATGTGGCGAAAGCCGTGCCGGTCGAGCAGGCCGGTCTCGAGCACGTCCATGGAGGACTCGAAGGGACCTAGCGGCGTCGCCACGGCGCCGGCAAGCACAACCGCACGGGTGGTGCCGGCCTCGCCGGCCAGGCGGGCCAGCCACTCGTCCAGCTCCAGCGCGCCTGGGATCGAGCGCGCCGGGATGTGCGGTGCCGGCTCGAAGCCCTCGCGATGCAGGCGCACCGCAGTCGCCAGGGTGTCGCGGAAATCGCTGCCGGGCAGCAAGGTGACGGCGACGACCGTGCCAGGGCGCAGATGCGCCCGGTAGTCGTCGATCTTGGTCGCGGCACCGGGCGTCGTCTCGATGGTGAAGCCCTCGAGCAGGTCCGAAACGGCCTGAGGAAGCGTCGCCTCGGACCTCGTCGGGGCCGGCTGCACCTGCGCGATCGTCGACATGGCCACCTCCGCTACCCTCGCCGGCTCGACGAGATACACTTGCGTCTTGCCGGCAGGCAGGGGTGTGCTTGCAGCGACGGCCGGTCGCGTTTTCGCGACAGCGCGGCGTCGGCACGGCCTCGTCCGGACCGAGGCGGACGACTCCGCGCGCCGTTTGACGCCCTTAGGTCACCCGACGCAGCAAGTCGAGGAAAAGGCCCCGTTCCTGGGCGTCGAGCGGCTCGAGGATCGACTCGCTCACCGTATCTGCGTGGTTCAGCAGTCCGGACACCAGTTCGCTGCCGCGCGAGGTCAGCGTCAGGACCATCCGGCGGCGATCGTTCGCGTCCGGCGTGCGCTGGATGTAGCCGCGTTCCTCGAGGCGCCGGATGACACCCTGGATGGTCGCCGGGTCCATGGCCGCCAGACGGCCCAGGCGGTTCTGCGAGAGCTGGCCGCGTTCGTGCAGGCGCGCCATCGCGAAGAACTGCGTCGGCGTCAGTTGATGCTCGCCCAGGACGCTGAGGAACAGGGACGAAGCGCGCTGGTGAGCGCGCCGCAGGAGATGCGCAACTTGATCGTCGAGATTCAAGCGCTGAGTTTGCGTGTCTTCGGTCACGTCGACAGCCATCGCTTTCACGTCTTCCAATCCCCTTAAGTCACGCCACAGGTGCGGCCGGCCTACGAATCGCTCGCTCCGTTCCTGCCCGCCTCGTGCGGACGACGTCCGCAACGGGCTGTGGCGTCTACTCCCTGGCGGCCCGGCTTGTTCTCGGCTGCAATGACCCCGGACAGGGGGGCTGGTGCCGATCGCCGTGGATTGTGCATCGCACCATCGCATGGGTCCGCATCTTTCGTATACGCGCAATCCCCGCCAATGGATCGCCGCTGGACCAAAAAAGTAGGGTCCGTTCCAATCGACCGGGCCGGCGCGGAGCGGGCGCCCGGAAACACCGCTCATACGCGGACGCCGCTACTGCGCTCCTCCCGCGGACTGCGATCGAAGAATTCCCGGTAGCACTTCGAGAAATGCGAGGCGGAGACGAAGCCGCAAGCCGTGGCTACCTCCAGCACCGACATCGATGTCTGAGCGAGCAGCAGGCGGGCCCGGTCGAGCCGAAGTTCCAGATAATGCCGGGTCGGCGTGCGCCCGAGGTAGCGGCGGAACAGCCGCTCGAGCTGGCGCGTCGATAATCCCGCCATGCGCGCCAGGTCGGAGCGGGGCAGCGGATCCTCGATGTGCTCTTCCATGATCTGCACCACGCGCAGCAGCTTGGGGTGACTGACCCCGAGGCGGGCGCGCAGGGCCATGCGCTGCTTCTCCTCGCGGCTGCGGATGCGCTCGTGGATGAACTGTTCCGCGACCTGGGTGGCCAAGTCGCGCCCGTGGTCGAGGCCGATCACCGAGAGCATCATGTCCAGCGCAGCGGTGCCGCCCGAGCAGGTCATGCGCTGGCCGTCGATCTCGAACAGCTCGCTGGTCGCCTCCAGCTCCGGGAACTCCTCCTCGAAGGCTGGCAGGTTCTCCCAGTGGATGGTGCAGCGCACGCCCTGCAGCAGGCCGGCGCGCGCCAGGATGTAGGCGCCTGTCGATACGGCACCGATGCGGCAGCCCTGGCGGGCCAGCCGCCGCAGCCAGCCCTCGAGCCGCGCGTCGCGATAGCCCTCCGCGCCCAGGCCGGCGCAGACCAGCACCGTGTCGAAGCGCTGGCCGTCGTCCAGGGCGGCATCGACCAGGACCCCGACGCGGCTGGAGGCGCGCACCGCCTCGCCGTCGCCGCTCAACAAGGTCCAGGTATAGAGTTGGCGCCCGGTCAGGCGATTGGCCGCACGCAGCGGCTCGAGGGCGGAGGTGAAGGCGAGGATCGAGTAGTTCGGCACCAGCACGAAGGCGAAGCGCTGCGGCCCGGCGCCGGTCTGCGGCGCAAACGGCCCGCCGACGGGCTCGGACGGCGGCTGAGTCGGTTTGGACGCGCTGGACATCGACTCGATAAGGAACCTCGGCAATTTCCATAAGCCTCAGCGGGTTGCGCGGAAAAGGCAACGCCCCGAGCGTGCGGATCGACCTTTTTCGCCGCGCAGGCAGCGACTATCCTTGCGGGCATGACCCGCCAGGCTGTCTTGATCCGCCATACGAAGAGCGAGCGCGACGACCGGGTGGCGCGCGCCCTGGCCGCGCGTGGCTTCGCGCTCGACCAGCGGTTCGTGGCGCTCGGCGACCCCTTCCCGGCTCTGGACGAAGGCCATGCGGTCTGCGTCGTCTACGGCGGTCCGCAGATGGCCAGCGCTGCGGAAGAGACCGACTACCTGTCCGAGGAGCTGCGCTGGATCGACGGCTGGGTGGCCAGCGAACGGCCGTTTCTCGGCATCTGCCTGGGCGCGCAGATGCTGGCCCGCAGCCAAGGCGCGCAGGTGGCGCCCCATCGCGAGGGGCTGCACGAGATCGGCTATGTCGAGGTGCATCCGACGCCGCGCGGGCGCGAGGTGCTGGACGCGCCGCTGCACGTCTACCACTGGCACACCGAAGGCTTCGCGCTGCCCGCCGGGGCCGAGCTGCTGGCGACCGGACGCACCTTCGAGAACCAGGCCTTCCGGCTGAACGCGCGCACCTACGGCTTGCAGTTCCATCCCGAGGTCACGCTCGAGATGATGGCGCACTGGATGGACGAGGCCGGCCACATGTTGTCCTGGCCGGGCGCCCAGGCGCGCGAAGTGCAGCTCAGTCATGCAGAGCGTCACCACGAGCCGCTCGGTGTCTGGCTTGAGGGGTTCCTCGACCGCTTGCTGGACGGGCGCTGAACCGGACGCCCCAGCGCTCGTCAGGGCGTTCCCAGGCCACGGCGCTATCAGGTCGGGGCGCTATCAGGTCGGGGCGCTATCAGGTCGGGGCGCTATCAGGTCGGGGCGCTATCAGGTCAGGGCATTGGGGGCCGGCCGGCCGGCCGCGACGGCGTCGAGATTGTCCAGGCAGATGAAGCCCATGGCGTTGCGCGTCTCGACCGTCGCGCTGCCGATATGCGGCAGCAGGAAGGCGTTGGGCAGGTCGAAGTAGCGTGGGTCGACCTTCGGCTCGCCCTCGAAGACGTCCAGGCCCGCCGCTGCCAGCTTGCCCGACTTGAGGGCCGCGATCAGCGCCTCGTCGTCGACCAGCGTGCCGCGCGCGGTGTTCACCACGACCGCGCTGTCCGGAAGCAATGCGATTCGCTCCGCGTTCAGGAAGTGGTAGGTGTCCGCCGTCGAGGGGGCGTTGATCGACAGAAAGTCGCTGTGGCGCAGCAGTTCTTCGGGGGTGTCGTGGAACTCGGCGCCGTGTTCCAGCTCGGCCGGCAGGCGGCTGCGGTTCGTATAGTGGATTTCCATTCCGAAGCCGCGGCCCCGCTGGGCGACGGCGCGCCCGATCCGTCCCATGCCGAAGATGCCGAGTCGCTTGCCGGTGACGTGCACGCCGACCAGTTGCGTGGTCGTCCATCCGGTCCAGCGTCCCTGCCGCAGCATGGTTTCGGCCTCCCAGGCCCGCCGTGCGGCGCCGAGCAGGCAGAGCATGGCGATGTCGGCGGTGGCGTCGGTCAGGACGTCCGGCGTGTTGGTCACCACGATGCCGCGTTTCTTTGCCGCAGTCAGATCGACGTGTTCGTAGCCGACGGAGAAGGTGGCGATGATCTTCACGCTGTCGGGCAGCTTGTCGATGACCTCCCGCCCGAAGGTGTCGGTGGCCACGCAGATGACGGCGAAGCAGCCTTCCGCCGCGGTGGCGATCTCTTCCGGGCTCATGGTGCGGTCGTCGGGATTGAGGCGGGCGTCGTAATCGCGCGTCAGGCGCTCGGTGACGGCAGCGGGCAGGGCGCGCACGGCGAGTGCGCGGAGCTTGTCGGCCATTTGCGGCGATTCCCCCGGAGAACGCGGATACGGAAAACTTCTTGGCGGCGCTGTTGCGGCGCGGCCGGCGCAGTCTAATCTGTCGGACATGAGGCGCAAACCCACGGCCATCATGGCAGTTGTCGTCGTCGCTATGGGCGGAACTGCGGCGGCGCAGGCGGCGTCCCCGGCCGCCGTCCAGTTCCAGCCGCACCGGGCGAGCTACGAGCTTCTGCTGATTCCCGGACGCGGCGACGGCAGCATCGCCTCCGCCGGCGGGCGGCTCGATTTCGAGTGGGCGCAGGTGTGCGACGGATGGGCGGTGGAGCAGCGCACCCGCGTGGTCCTCAGCGAAGCGGACGGTGCCGCGATCGACTTCGGCTGGGCGCTGACCACCTGGGAGGCGCGCGACGGTCTGGCCTACGACTTCGCCATCGAACGCTTCCAGGATGGGGAGGCCTACGAACGGCTGGTCGGCACCGCCTGGCTGGAGGGCGCACGCGGACCCGGCACCGCGGTCTTCGAGGAGCCGGTGGCGCGGACGGTGGACTTGCCGGCCGGCACGGTCTTCCCGACCGACCACACCTTCCGCATGCTGGACGCGGCCCTCGCCGGCGAGCTGCCACTCTACCTGCTCGTCTTCGACGCCTCCTCGGACGACGACGGTTTGGCCGGCGTCTCCACCGCGTCGGCCGGCGTCGTGCCGGCCGAACGCTCGACGACGCTCGACTCGCCGCTGACTGCTGGGCGCGTCTCTTACCGGCTGGTGATGGCCTACTATCCTCCGTACGGCGACGTCGAACTGCCGGACACGGAAGTCAGTCTGCGCGTCTTTCCCAACGGTATCGCCGACAGCTTCGTCTTCGACTATGGCGACTTCGCCCTGCGCGCCAACTTGACGGAGCTGGAGGCGCTGCCGTCGCCGGAGTGCTGAGCCGGCGTTTCAGGCCTTGGGCCAGCCGCGGCCCTTGGCGATCGCGCCTTCACCCAGCTTGGCGCGCACCGCGTCGATCGCCTGTTCGACCTTGGCGTTGCGTAGCCGCTCGGGCTCCAGCAGGCTCGGCGGATCGGCAAGCGTGCCCGCGACGAGCAGATCGGCGCCGACGCCGATCAGGCGGAAGCGCCGGCCGTCGGCCTCGGCGAGTAGCATGGCGTATGCCTCGCGATACAGCCGCTCGGCGAGCTGCGTCGGGTCGGACAGGCGGCGGCTGCGCGTCAACGTTCGGAAGTCGTGGGTCTTCAGCTTCAGCGCGACCCCGTGGCCGGCCACGCCGGCCGCCTTCAGCCGCCGCGAGACTTTCTCGCAGAGCGGCCAGAGCCGGGCGGCGAGCTGCTCGGGACGATCCAGGTCGGCCTCGAAGGTGGTTTCCGCCGAGATCGACTTGGCCGGCGCGTTGGGCTCGACGGCGCGGGGATCCTCGCCGCGGGCGAAGCGGTAGAGGCGCTTGCCGATCGACCCGAAGAGGGCGACCAGCTCCAGCTCCTCGTAGCCGAGCAGATCGCCGACCTTGGCGATGCCTTGCCGGGCCAGGGACTTTTGCAGGGCGGGCCCGACGCCCCACAGGATGCCGACCGGCTGCTCGGCCAGGAAGGCCCGGCCCTCCGCCTTGCCCAGCACGGCGAAGCCGCGCGGCTTATCCAGGTCGCTGGCGATCTTGGCCAGCAGCTTGTTCGGCGCCAGTCCGATGGAAACCGTCAGGTCGAGCTCCCGCTCGACCCGGGCCGCCAGGCGCGCCAGGGTCTCGGCCGGCGGCGCGCGGTGCAGCGCCTCGGTGCTGGTCAGGTCGAGGAAGGCCTCGTCGATCGACAGCGGCTCCACCTGCGGCGTCAGCTCCAGCATCATGGCGCGGATCCTGTGGCCCTCGGCCCGGTACTTCGCCATGTTCGGGCGGATCACCACGGCATCTGGGCAGGCCGACAGCGCCTTGAACATCGGCATCGCCGACTTCACCCCGTACAGCCGCGCGACGTAGCAGGCGGCCGCCACTACCCCGCGCCGGCCGCCGCCGATGAGCACCGGCTTGTCGCGCAGGTCGGGATCGTCGCGCTTCTCGATGGAGGCGTAGAACGCGTCGCAGTCGAGGTGCGCCAGGCCGAGCGTACGCAGCTCGGGGTGGGCCACGGTGCGACGGCTGCCGCAGGCGGGACAGCGAGCGCCCGAGCGCGTTTGCGTGGGCGCCTCGCTCCAGGCGAAGCAGTCTCGGCAGAGCTGTGGCCAGGGCGCGCTCACGGCACCGGCTCCTCGGCGGGCCACAGCCAGGCGGCGCCGCGCACGCCGCTGTCGTCGCCGTGCCGGGCGACGCGGATCGGCGTATCGAAGGCGTCGGAGAAGACGTAGGGGCGGATCAACGGCGGCAGGGCGTCGCTCAGGCCGGGGATCTGCGAAAGCCCACCGCCGAGCACGATCACCTCCGGGTCGAGCAGGTTGACCACGCTCGCCAGGCCGCGCGCCAGCCGTCCCTGCCAGCGCTGCAGCGCCGCCAAGCCTCCGGCATCGCCGCTGGAGGCCAGCGCCGCCACCTCCCGGCCGGTCAGACCGCCGCCGTGATCGCCGGCCAGTCCGGGGCCGGAGACCCAGGTCTCGAGGCATCCGCGCCGCCCGCAGTAGCAGGGCGGGCCCGGCAGCTCTGCGACGCTCGGCCAGGGCAGGGGGTTGTGCCCCCATTCCCCGGCGATGGCGTCGCGCCCCGTCCAGGGCCGGCCCTGCCAGGCGATGCCGCCGCCGACCCCGGTGCCGAGGATCGCTGCGAAGGCGAGCTGTGCGCCGGCCGCGGCGCCGTCGACGGCCTCGGAGACCGCCAGGCAGTTGGCGTCGTTCTGCAGGCGGACGGGACGCCCGAGGGCGGCGGCCAGGTCTTCGGAGAAGGGCTTGCCGATGAGCCAGGTGGAATTTGCGTTCTTCACGAGGCCTGTGCGCGGCGAGGTCGCCCCTGGAATGCCGACGCCGACGCTGCACCGCCGGCCGGCCGCCGCCTCCAGTTCGGCCGTGATCCGACAAAGAGCGTCGATCGTGCCGGCATAGTCGCCGCGTGGCGTGTCGCGGCGCAGGCGCAGGCGCTCGCGGCCCTCCCGGTCGAGCAGGATGCCGGAGATCTTCGTGCCGCCAAGATCGATGCCGATGCGCATTCTTGCTATTCTTGATGGTAAGGCCATCCGGCGGGAAGTACGCCCTTACCTTCTGTTAACTACCCGCGTGCGACACCTGCGTCCGGAGATAGCTTAGGGCGGAAGTTGGCCCTAGGATACGGCACGATGGGAGTCGGCCCGTGGCAACGACCACAGCGACAGCGACCGGGGCAGAGATGCGGAATCAGACCGAGACGACGGAGAACACCGGCGCCAAGACGGTACTGGTCGTCGAGGACAACGATCTGAACATGAAGCTCTTCCACGACCTGCTGGAGGCCCACGGCTACAATATCCTGCAGACGAAGGACGGCATGGAGGCGCTGCGCCTGGCGCGCAAGCACCACCCCGACCTGATCCTGATGGACATCCAGCTTCCCGAGGTCTCGGGACTGGAAGTGACCAAGTGGATCAAGGAAGACGACGCCCTGAAGTCGATCCCGGTGGTCGCCGTAACCGCCTTCGCCATGAAGGGCGACGAGGAAAAAATCCGCGAAGGCGGCTGCGAAGCCTACATCGCCAAACCGATCTCGGTGACCAACTTCCTGCAAACCGTAGAGCGGTTCCTGACCTAGCAGGCCGAAGTCCGTGGCCGGCCGGGCGCGGCCGCGTCAGACGAAGCCCGGGAGCGCGAGCCATGAGCGCGCGGATTCTCGTCGTTGACGACATCGCTCCGAACGTCAAGCTGCTCGAAGCGCGCCTGACGGCGGAGTACTTCGACGTCGTCACCGCCAGCGACGGGCCGGGCGCCCTGGAAGTCGCGGCGTCCGAAGCTCCGGACCTGATCCTGCTGGACGTGATGATGCCGGGCATGGACGGCTTCGAGGTCTGCCGTCGCCTGAAGGCGGATCGCGCCACCCGGCACATTCCCATAGTCATGATCACCGCCCTGACCGAGGTGGAGGACCGCGTGCGCGGTCTCGAGGCGGGCGCCGACGACTTCCTGTCGAAACCGGTCAACGACGTCGCCCTGTTTGCCCGGGTGCGCTCGCTGGTGCGGCTCAAGATGCTGATGGACGAGCTGCGCACGCGCCAGGCCGCGGCCGGCGAGGCCGACCTGCTCGACGAAGCCGATCCGGCGGCAGAGGCCGGCGGCGAGGTGCTGCTGATCGAGGCCAGCCACCGCGCCGCTGCACGGATTCGCGGCCATCTGGAAGAGGCGGGCTATGGCGTCGCGCTCGCCGACAGTCCCGCCGCGGCGCTGGAACGCAGTCGCGAGGGCCGCTTCGAGTTGATCATCACCGCACTCGACATCGGCGGCGAGGACGGTCTTCGCCTATGCAGCCAGTTGCGCAGTCGCGAGGCGACTCGCCACGTGCCGATCCTGATGATCCTCGACGACATGGACCTGCAGCGCCTCGCCAAGGGTCTGGACCTCGGCGTCACCGACTACGTGATCAAGCCGATCGACCGCAACGAGCTGCGCGCCCGGGTGCGCACGCAGATCCGCCGCCGCCGTTACCATGACCGTCTGCGCGCGATGCTCGACCGCAGCGTCAGTCTCGCCTTCACCGATTCGTTGACTGGCATCTACAACCGCAGATACATGAACGCTCACCTGGACCGCAATCTCATGGAGATCGCCCAGACGGGAAAGCCGGTTTCCGTCATGCTGTTCGATATCGATCACTTCAAGCAGGTGAATGACAACCACGGCCACGGGGCGGGCGACGAGGTGCTGAAGGCGATTGCCGGTGCGGTCGCCGACTGCGTGCGCGAAACCGACCTGCTGGCGCGCTACGGCGGGGAGGAGTTCGTGCTGGTGATGGCCGCCACCGAGGCGGAGATCGCGCTCAAGGTCGCCGACCGCCTCCGCGCGCAGATCGCCGAGACGGAGGTGCGCGACGGCGACCTGGTCCTGCGGGTCACCATCTCCGCCGGCGTCGCCTCCACCCTCGACCCGGCCGAAACGCCTGATCGCCTGATCGAGCGCGCAGACGCCGCGCTCTACCGTGCCAAGCAGAACGGGCGCAACCAGGTGTTCGGCGCCAACGGACCGGCGACGCCGGAGATCAAACGCGCCGCCGCCAGCGGTTGAGATCACCAGGCAAAAGGAAACGGCCGCCCCAGCGGGCGGCCGTCTTCGATCCGAAACCGGCGAAAGGCCGGCTCACTTCATCTTGGATTCCTTGAAGTCGACGTGCTTGCGCGCGACCGGGTCGTACTTGCGCATCGTCATCTTCTCGGTGATGTTCCGCGGGTTCTTCTTCTTGACGTAGAAGTAGCCCGTATCCGCGGTGCTCACCATCTTGACCCACTGGGTGACGGGCTTGGCCATCGTGACCTCCTTGCGTGCGGCCGCCGGCGGCGGCGGGGGCGGACGCAACCAAACTATTCCCTCAAGGCGGCGCCGGGCGCGCGCCGTGAAGGCGCGAACATAGCCACCGCGCGCGCCCTGTCAAGCCGGTGGGACCGCCTGCTCGTCGAGCCGGTGCACGGTGCCGCCCTGCAGCCGGTCGGCGGCGAGCAGATCGAGGATCCGTGCTGCCATCTCCTCAGGCGTCGGCACGCTCTGCGGGTCTTCGCCGGGAAAGCCCTGGGCGCGCAGCCGCGTCCGCAAAGGACCTGGTGCTACGCAGGCGGCGGCGACGCCGAACTTCTGCACCTCCTTGGCGTAGACCGCGACCAGCTTCTCCAGGGCCGCCTTGCTGGCGACGTAGGTGGACCAGTAGGCCGGTGCGTCCTCGACCACCCGGCAGGAGACGAAGAGCGCGCGGCCGTGGCTGTGGCGCAACAGCCGGTCGAGAGCGGCCAGCAGCCGCGCATTGGCATCGAGATTGACCGCGAAGGTGTCGCGCCAGGTCTTCGGCGCCACATGCCCGACCGGCGACAGGCCGCCGAGGACGCCGGCGTTGCCGATCAGCAGGTCGAGCCGGCCGTAGCGCTGGGTCAGTGCGCCGGGCAACGCATCGATGCGCTCGCCCTCCTTCAGGTCGAAGGGCACCAGCGTCGGGCGCGGGCCGCCGGCGGCCTGGATCGCGTCGTCCAGCTCCTCCAGGGCGCCGACGCTGCGCTCGGTGGCGCAGGCCAGGACCTGCGCGCCTTCGCGCCCCAGTCCCAGGGCAAGCGCGCGCCCGAGGCCCCGCGAGGCGCCTGTCACGAGGGCCACCTGTCCGGCGAAGCGGCGGTCCGATTGGCTCATGCTTGTCTCGCTCTCTTGGGTCGGGCGGCCGCGCGGCCCACGGCCTGCAGGCCTGACAGAACGCCGAGTCCGAGCGCCAGGCCGACGCCGGCGTAGGCCAGTCCCTCGGCCGAGAGCGGCAGCGCGGGCGCGAAGTCGCGAAGGGTGCCGCGGGCGATCTCGGTGTCAAGATGCTGGGTGAACACCAAGGGACGGAACAACGGTGCCACGAAGCTGAGTTCGGCATAGGCCTCGCGCAACGCCGTCATGGCCTCGACCGCTTCCTGCGCCCGTCGGCCGGCGTCCTGGGCGCGGCCGGAGGCATCCGCCAGCGACAGGGCGATGTACTCCTCCAGCGTCTCGCCACGGGCCATGGCATCGGCGCGGATACGCTCGACCGTCTCGATCGCCTGATCGAGCCGCCCGCCGAGCCGCTGGAGGTACTGGTCGAAGAAGGCGGGCGCCTGGCCGAGGCCAAGAGCGCCGCTGCCGCCGAAGGCCACGTTGGCCAGCCGGCCGGCAGCCCCGGCTGCCAGCGCGCGGATCACGCCCGGCTGAGCTCCTTGAACAGCAGCGGCTGTGGGCTGACGCGATCCTCGCGGTCGGTCAGGCGCGTCGGGTACGCGCCGGTGAAGCAGGCATCGCAGTACTGCGGCTGCGCAGCGTTGCGGGCCGGCTCGCCCATCGCCCGGTAGAGCCCGTCGATCGACACGAAGGCCAGGCTGTTGACGCCGATGTGGTCGGCCATCTGCTCGACCGAAAGGGACGAGGCCAGCAGTTCCTCCTTCTCTGGCGTGTCGACGCCGTAGAAGCAAGGATTTGTGGTCGGCGGTGCGGCGATGCGGAAGTGGATCTCGGTGGCGCCGGCGGCCCGCACCATTTGCACGATCTTGCGGCTTGTCGTGCCGCGCACGATGGAGTCGTCCACCAGAATCACGCGCTTGCCGTGGATCTTGGCGCGGTTGGCGTTGTGCTTCAGCTTGACGCCGAGGTCGCGGATCTGCTGCCCGGGCTCGATGAAGGTGCGCCCCACGTAGTGGTTGCGGATGATGCCGAGTTCGAAGGGGATGCGAGATTGTTGCGAGAAGCCCAGCGCCGCCGGCACGCCCGAGTCCGGCACCGGGATGACGACGTCGGCGGCGACCGGGCTCTCTTTGGCCAATTCGGCGCCGATGCGCTGGCGCGCGTCGTAGATCGAGCTGCCCTCGACGATCGAGTCCGGCCGGGCGAAATAGATGTGCTCGAAGATGCAGAAGCGTCGGGCGCTCTTGGGAAACACTTGACGCGCGCTCAGGCCGTACTGGTCGAGAATGACCAACTCGCCCGGCTCCACGTCGCGCACGAAGTCGGCGCCGATGATGTCGAGCGCACAGGTCTCCGAGGCGATGACGTAGGCGCGCTCCTCGGGAAGCTGGCCGATCACCAGCGGGCGCACGCCCAGCGGATCGCGCACGCCGATCACCATGTCGTCGCATATGGCGACCAGCGAGTAGGCGCCTTCCACGCGGGAAAGCGCATGCACAAGGCGTTCGATGACGCTGGCGCCGGTCTGCAGGGCCATCAGGTGGATGATGACCTCGGTGTCCATGGTCGACTGGAACAGCGCGCCGCGCTGCACCAATTCGTGACGCAGGGTCGCGGCGTTGGTCAGGTTGCCGTTGTGGGCCAGGGCGAAGCCGCCGAAGGCCAGCTCGGCGAACAGCGGCTGCACGTTGCGCAGCACCGTGTCGCCGGTGGTCGCGTAGCGATTGTGGCCGATGGCGGCGCGGCCCTTAAGGCTCGCCATCACCTCCTCGGTGCCGAAGATGTCGCCGACGTGGCCGAGGCCGCGGTGTGCGTGGAACTGCTTGCGGTCGAAGGAAACGATGCCGGCCGCTTCCTGCCCGCGGTGCTGCAGGGCGTGCAGGCCGAGCGCGGTGAAGTTGGCCGCCTCGACATGACCCCAGATGCCGAAGACGCCGCACTCCTCGCGCAGCTTGTCGTCGTCGTACGGATGCGTCGTGATCATGCTCGGACTTGCCGGCCTCCATGGCGCATCTGCCGTCCGTTGCGGTTCGGCCGCGCCTATTGCTGCTGCTCGATGAGCCGGTCCAGCTCCTGCCGTTCCTGCTCGTTATACCCCGAGTTCGCGCCGGCGCCAGCCTCCGAGGCCGAATCGCCGGCGGTGCCCGGCTGGATCGGCGGCTCGAAGGGCGCCGCTTCGCCTTCCGCCTCCAGGCGCCGTCGGTAGTCGGCCGGCAGCACGCCGGCCAGCACCTCCGCACCGGTGCGCACCACAGGTAGGGACTTGGCCTCCTGTATCCAGGCCGGTCGGTCCTGGGGAGGTATGAGCCAGGCGTAGCCCAGCCATAGCGCGCTGACCGCGAAGAAACCGCAGGCCAGGCCGAACACCAGCCCCAGCGTGCGGTCGAGCACGCCGAGCGCCGAGGCGCGGACGGCCTTGGAGACGAGGTAGGCGCCGACGATGAACAGCACCAGGGAGACCAGGAAGAGCGTCAGCCCGGCGCCGACGGACGCGAAGAGCCCCGGGCCGATCAGTTGCGCCGCGAAGGGCTCTGCGAGCGGATAGAAGAGGATGGCGACGGCGATGGCCCCGGCCCAGGCGGCAATCCACAGCACGGCATAGACGAAGCCGGCCAGCAGGCCGATCAGCGCCGCCAGACCGACGACGACCAGGACGATCAGGTCGCCGGCATTGATCGGCAGGCTCTCCATCGCCGTTCCTCAGGCCTCGCGAAGCCGCGCGTGCGGCGCCGCGTCGAGGAACAGCTCGACCAGGTCGCCCAGAGTCGAGATCTCGCTCACCGCGATGCCTTCGGGCGGCCGCGTCTTGCGCCCGCGCGCCGGCGGACAGAGGGCGCGGGTAAAGCCGAGCTTGGCGGCTTCCTTCAGCCGCACGTCGGTCTGGCCGACGGCGCGCACCTCGCCCGACAGCCCGATCTCGCCGAAGACCACGGTCTCTGACGGTGCGGGGCGGTCGCTGAGGGCCGACAACAGGGCTGCGGCGACCGACAGGTCGGCCGCCGGCTCGGCGACGCGCAGGCCGCCGGCGACGTTGAGATAGACGTCCTTGCCGGCGAAGGAGATGCCGGAGCGCGCTTCCAGCACGGCCAGCACCATGGCCAGACGGTTGCCGTCCCAGCCGACGACCGCGCGGCGCGGCGTGCCGAGGGGGGAGGGGGAGACCAGCGCCTGGATCTCGACCAGCAGCGGGCGCGTACCCTCGATCCCGGCTAATACGCAGGCGCCCGAGACCTCGCCCTGCCGCTCGGCCAGGAACAGCTCGGAGGGGTTGGTCACCTGCATCAGGCCGCCGTCGGTCATCTCGAACACGCCGATCTCGTCGGTCGGGCCGAAGCGGTTCTTGACCGCACGCAGGATGCGGAACTGGTGGCCGCGCTCGCCCTCGAAGGTCAGCACCGTGTCGACCATGTGCTCCAGCACCTTGGGGCCGGCGATCGCGCCCTCCTTGGTGACGTGGCCGACCAGCAGCAAGGCGAAGCCGCGCCGTTTGGCCACGCGGATCAGTTCCTGGGCGCTGGCGCGCACCTGCCCGACGGTTCCGGGCGCGCTGTCCAGGGTGTCTACGTACATGGTCTGGATCGAGTCGACCACCACCACGGCGGGCGCCTCCGGCCGGTCGAGCGCCGCCTTCAGGTCGCGCACGCTGGTCGCCGCAGCGAGCTCGACCGGCGCCTCGGCCAGGCCCAGCCGCTCTGCGCGCAGGCGCACCTGCTCGATCGCCTCCTCGCCGGAGACGTAGGCGCAGCCGGCGGCCCCGGAGCGCGCGAGGGCCGCCGCGGCCTGCAGCAGCAGGGTCGACTTGCCGATGCCGGGGTCGCCGCCGATCAGCACGGCCGAGCCGCGCACCAGGCCGCCGCCGAGCACGCGGTCGAACTCGGCGATGCCGCTGGCCCGGCGCGGCGCCTGGCTGTCCTGGCCCTTGAGCGGCACGAACTCGACGCCGCGGCCGAGCCGCTTGCCGCCGAGGCGCGTGCCACCGGCCTCCAGACCGCCGGGCGGACCCTCGGGCAGCGCCTCTTCGACCAGCGTGCTCCACTCGCCGCAAGACTCGCAGCGGCCGGCCCACTTCGGGTAGCTGGCACCGCAGGACTGGCAGACGTAGTGGCTCGTGCGCTTTGCCACGGACAGGGCGGCTCTCAGCCGAAGTGGTCCTGGATCTTCATCTCGATCGGGCCTTCGGCACGCCCGTTGATGAACTGCTCGACGTAGGGATTGCCGGAGTTGTCCACATCCTCCGTCAGGCCGTCCCAGATGATCCTGCCCTCGTAGAGCATCGCCATGCGGTTCGAGATGCGGCGGGCGCTGGCCATGTCGTGGGTGATGGTCAGGCCGGTCGCGCCGACGGCGCGGGTCGCCTCGACGATCAGCTTGTCGATCATCGCCCCGATGATGGGGTCGAGCCCCGTGGTCGGCTCGTCGAAGAAGATGATCTCCGGCTCGGTGGTGATCGCGCGGGCGAGGCCGACACGCTTCTTCATGCCGCCTGAGAGCTCCGCCGGCATCAGGTCGGCGACCTGCGGCTTCAGCCCCACTTCGGCCATGCGCCTCAGCGCCACTTCGCGGGCCTCCTTGCGCGGCGTCTTCTCGGCGTGGATCAACCCGAAAGCGACATTCTCCCAGACGCTCAGGGAGTCGAACAAGGCGGCGGACTGGAACAGCATGCCGATCTTGTGTCGTACGGCCTCCAGCTCGTCGCCGCGCAGCCCGACCACCTCCTGGCCGTCGACCTGGATCGAGCCCTGCTGCGGCGCGAGCAGACCGAGAATGCATTTGAGCAGTACCGACTTGCCGGTTCCCGATCCGCCGATCACCACCAACGAATCGCCTGGCGCTACGTCGAGGTCGAGCCCCTGCAGCACCCGGTTGCCGCCGAAGGCCATGTGCAGGTCGCGGATGCGGATCTTCGGCGTGTCGCTCATCGCGCGAAGAAGGCCTCGGTGATCAGGTAGTTGAAGGAGAGGATCAGGATCGAGGCCGAGACCACGGCGTTGGTGGTGGCCGCGCCGACGCCCTGGGCGCCGCCGCGCGAGTGGAAGCCGTTGTAGCAGCCCATCAGTGCGATCAGGAAACCGAAGACCGCCGCCTTCACCAGACCGGAGAAGACGTCCTGGAATTCCAGGAACTCGATCGTGTTGCTGATGTAGGTCGCGCCATTGAAGCCGAGCTTGTAGGTCGATACCAGATAGCCGCCGAACACGCCGATAATGTCGGCGATCAGCACCAGGATCGGCAGAACGAAGGTGGCGGCGATCAGGCGCGGGGCGATCAGGTACTTGAAGGGGTTGGTGGCCAGCGTCGTCAGGGCGTCGATTTGCTCGGTCACGCGCATCGTGCCGATCTCGGCCGCCATGGCCGCGCCCACCCGGCCGGCGACCATCAGGCCGGCGAGCACCGGCCCCAGCTCGCGGGTGATCGAGACGACCACCACGTTGGGGATGGCCGACTCGGCGGAAAAGCGCGCAAAGCCGGTGTAGCTCTGCAGCGCCAGCACCATGCCGGTGAAGATTGCGGTCAGGCCCACGACCGGCAGCGAGTAGTAGCCGATGTCCAGGATCTGGCGCAGGACGGCGCGCGGATAGAAGGGGGGGCGCAGGCAATGGGACACCGCCTCGCCGGTGAAGAGCGCCAGCCGACCGGCGGCTTCCAGAAAGACCAGAAAAGTGCGCCCGAGCGGCTGCAGCACCGGGATCATGCACCGAGCTCCGCCGTGTCGCCGCTGCTGTAGACTCTATGATAGCGCCCGCCGAGCGACGTCAGGATCTCGTAGCCGATCGTGCCGGCGGCCTCGGCCACTCGGTCGACCGGCATGGCCGGCCCGACCAGTTCGGCAAAGCCGCCCGGCTGTGCCGTGCGCTCCGGCAGCGCCGAGACGTCCAGGGTGATCAGGTCCATGGAAACGCGCCCCACCACAGGTACCTCGTGCCCCTCGATCACGGCGCGGCCCCGATTGGACAGAGACCGCAGGTACCCGTCCGCATAGCCGACCGCCAGAGTGGCGATCCGCGTACGATCCTGGGCCCGCCACGTCGCACCATATCCGACCCCCCGGGGAGCGTCAATTTCCCGGACCTGAAGGATTTTTCCTTTCAAACGAACCACTTGTCGCATGGGATTCGGTTCTTTCGGCGTCGGGTTGACGCCGTAGAGGGCGGAACCGGGGCGGGTCAGCGCGAAGCGATAGCGGGGGCCGAGGAAGACGCCTGGCGAGTTGGCGAGGCTGCCGCCGGCCGCGCCCAGGGCCGGGCGCAGCGCCGCCAGGGCGTGCGCGAACTCGCGCAACTGCTCTTCACTCTGGCTCTGGTCTGCGGCCTCGGCGGAGGCCAGGTGGCTCATCAGGTGGGTGAGCTGCAGGCCGGCCGCGCGCTCCGGCTCCGCCGTCAGGACCGCCAGCTCGCGCGCATCCAGCCCGAGGCGGCTCATGCCGGTGTCGAGGTGCAGGGCGGCCGGGCGCGGCCGCGCGCCGCAGGCCCGGCGCCAGCGCGCCAACTCCTCGAGCGTGTTGAGCACGGGCCGCAGATCGTGCGCCAGGTAGTCGCCCTCGGCGCCGCGCATCAGGCCGTTCAGGACGTAGATCGCCGCCTGCGGCAGCAGCGGTCGCAGGGTCAGCGCCTCGTCGAGCTGAGCGGTGAAGAAGGTGCGAGCCCCGGCCCGCCAGAGCGCCGGTCCCGCCTGTCGCAGGCCCAGGCCGTAGGCGTTCGCCTTCACCACGGCAGCCGCCTCGGCTGGCGCCGACTGGGCCGCGACCCGGCGCCAGTTCTCGGCCAACGCGGCCAGGTCGACCTCCAGGATCGCGCCGGCCCGCGCGGCGGGATCGCTGCTCATGCCGCTCAATGCGCCTCTGGCAGGCGGTCGTCTTCGGCGAGGTTGGAGAAGCGGACGCGCTCGGGATTGAAGTGCAGCGTTACGGCGCCGATCGGGCCGTGGCGCTGCTTGGCGATGAGCACCTCGGCCTTGTTGCGCGCCTTGTCCAGGCGCTCGCTGTGACGGTCCAGGCGCTCCTGGTACTTCTCTTCCGTCTCGTTCAGGCGCTGCCCCGGGCGCTCGCGGTCCAGGTAGTACTCCTCCCGATAGATGAACATCACCACGTCGGCGTCCTGCTCGATCGAGCCGGATTCGCGCAGGTCGGCGAGCTGCGGGCGCTTGTCGTCGCGGTTCTCCACCTGGCGGGAAAGCTGCGAGAGGGCCAGCACCGGTACGTTCAACTCCTTGGCGACGATCTTCAGGTTGCGGGTGATCTCGCTGACCTCCTGCACCCGGTTGTCACTGCGCATGCCGGCCGGTGGCTGCAGGAGCTGCAGGTAGTCGACCACGATCATGCTCAGTCCGACTTGCCGCTTCAGGCGGCGCGCGCGGCTGCGCATGGCGGCCACCGTGATGCCGGGGGTGTCGTCGATGTAGAGCGGCAGGCGCTCCAGCTCGCGGTGCACGTCGAGCACCCGGCGCATGTCCTCCTCGTTGAGCTGGCCCTTGCGCATCAGGTCGCTGCGCACGTCCGCCGCCTCGGCGATGATGCGCGAAGCGAGCTGCTCGGCCGACATCTCCAGCGAGAAGAAGGCGACGACCTCCGGCTCCTCGACCTCATACCCGTCCTCGTTGGTGCGCACCCGCCGGCTGCGCGCGGCGTTGACGGCGATGTTGGTGGCGAGCGCCGTCTTGCCCATCGAGGGGCGTCCGGCGAGGATCAGCAGATCCGAGCGGTGAAGCCCGCCCAGGTACTCGTCCAGGTCGTCGAAGCCGCTGGTCACGCCGACCAGCGTCGTGTCGCGCTTGTAGGCGGCCTCGGCCGCCTCGATCGCCTCGGCCAGGCCGCTGCGGAAGGGCTGCAGCCCGCCCTCGATCTGGCCCTGCTCGCTCAGATAGTAGAGCTTCTGTTCGGCCTCCTCGACCTGGTCGAGGGCGGAGATTTCCAGGTCGTGCCGGAAGGCCTCGTTGACGATGACTTCGCCGAGCTCGATCAGCTCGCGGCGCAGGTAGAGGTCGTAGATCAGCCGGCCGTAGTGGCGCACGTCGATGGTGATGTAGCTGGCCTGGAGCTGCGCCAGATACTCGGCCCCGCCGACGTCTGCCAGGTCGCCGTCCTGGTCGAAGACGTTGCGCAGGGTGATGGCGCTGGCCTGCTGGCCGCGGTCGATCAGCGTGCGGCAGGCGGCAAAGATGCGGGCGTGCGCCGGGTCCGCGAAGTGCTCGGGCAGCAGGTATTCCGAGACGCGCTCGAAGGCGTGGTTGTTCGCCAGGACGGCGGCGAGCAACGCCTGCTCGGCTTCCAGATTGGCGGGCGGCAGCCGGTTCGGCTGCGTCTCGGCACCCGGCAGGGTGTGTAGGTTGGGACTGGAAATGCTCATGGCCACCCGAAACTAGCGACTGCCCGCGGGCGCCGCAGCCGTCGCCGGCCTGTGAAAAGGGTGAACAACGGGCGTAGGCCGCATGCCGCCCCAGGACCGCAGAGGACCGCGCTCACGAACAGCCAACCACTTTAGCCCGATTCGCGCCGGGAATTATGGCGCGGACACGGCGGCCGGTCGCGTGCGCCGACGCACCGGCGGCCTGTCCCGCGGCGGCCTATCCCGCGGCGGCCTACTCCGCCGCCTGCTTGTCCGGGGCCGGGGCGGGCGCCTTGCGCCGGCCGCGCTCGGCGCGTTCCCACTCCAATATGTAGTCGCGGGTGATCGGCAGGGCATCGACCTGCTTGGCGAGCTGGATCTGGAACACGATCTGGCCCATCCGCTCGAAGGAGAGCTCGCAGCCGATCAGGTAGAACTCCCACATGCGGCAGAAACGCTCGTCGTAGAGCTCGGCCGCGGCCGCCCGGTTCGCCTGGAAGCGGCGATGCCATTCGCGCAGCGTCTCGGCGTAGTGCAGCCGCAGGATCTCGATGTCTGTGCTCCACAGGCCGGCGCGCTCGACGCTGGGCAGTACCTCGCTGAGAGACGGCGTGTAGCCGCCCGGGAAGATGTACTTGCGCAGCCAAGGGTTGGTGGCGCTCGGCCGGTGCATCGAGCCGATCGAGTGCAGCAGCGCCACGCCGTCCGGAGCCAGCAGCTCGGCCATCTTGGCGAAGAAGGCATCGTAGTGCGGCAACCCGACATGCTCGAACATGCCGACCGAAACGATGCGGTCGAACTGTCCCTCGACGTGGCGGTAATCGACCAGCTCGAAGCGGACCCGGTCCTCCAGGCCGCGCTCGGCGGTGCGCGCCCGGGCAAGCTGGAGCTGCTCCCGGGAGAGGGTGATGCCCAGCACCTCGGCGCCGGTCGCCTCGGCCAGATACAGCGCCATGCCGCCCCAGCCACAGCCGATGTCGAGCACCTTCAGCCCCGGCCGGTCCAGCTTCAGCTTGGCGGCGATGTGGATCTTCTTGTCGAGCTGGGCCTGCTCGAGGGTCTCTCCGGGCTCCAGGTGGTAGGCGCAGGAATACTGCCGGTCGGCGTCGAGGAAGAGGTCGTAGAGCCGGCGCGAAAGGTCGTAGTGGTGCTTGACGTTCTCGTGCGCACGGCCGACCGGATTGAGCGTGTTGAGCTTGCGCAGCATCCGGTCCGCGTCGGTCAGCCAGCGGAAGACCCCGTGGCGCTCCAGATGCTCCATGTTGTCGACGGCCACCGTTAGCAGGGCCTTGAGACTGCCCTGCTCCAGCACCATCCGGCCGTCCATGTAGGCTTCGCCGAACGCCAGCTTGGGATTCAGCAGCAGCTTGCGTTCGCTCGCGCGGTCCGTCAGGCGGATGCGAACCGCCTCGCCGGTACCGTCGCCGTAGCGCTGGCGGCTTCCGTCGGCGAAGACGACCTCCAAACCGCCACGGCGGATGATCGCGTCGAAGAAGCGGTGCGTCAGCATCGCGACGGCCTCCGACCCATATCCGGCGCGACGCCGCCCGAGGGCATCGACGAACCGGTCTGCCTCTTCCCGGGGACACCCGCCGCATCGTGTTGCCGGGCCATGCGGTCGGCTGTCCTACCCCCGAACGAATGTTAGCGATCGATGACAAGCCTTGTCCAGGCAGGCACTTGCGCCGCCCGGAAATGGGAAAACGCCGCGATCCTCCGAAATGCTGCCATCTCGGCGGAATGTGCCGACGTGCCGTGGCGTCAGAAGAGCTATGCCGCAGAACGAGAAGAGCGCCGCCGGCGGGTGGCCGGCGGCGCTCTCGCTTCGCGATTCCTCGCGTGCCCGAGGTGGCCTCAGACGGCGGAAGACCTCGGCTCTGCCGGCTCCTCGCCTTCGGCAGCGACGTCGGCTTCCTCGATCCGTTCCTCCAGCGCCTCCTCGGCGGCGGCCAGCGCCTCCTCTTGCGCTTCCGGGCTGACCGCTTCCCCGGCCGCCGCCTGGGTCTCCGCCTCCTCGTTGGAGCGGGCGACGTTGGCGGTGATGGTGATCGTCACCTCCGGATGCAGGCGCACGCGGATGTCGTGCATGCCCAGCGTCTTGATCGGCTTGTCCAGCACGATCTGCCCGCGTCCGACGGTAACGCCGCCTTCGCGGATCGCGTCGGCCAAGTCGCGCGAACTGACCGAGCCGTAGAGTTGGCCGGTCTCGCCGGCCTGGCGGATCAGGATCACTTGAGCGCCGTCGATCTTCTTGGCGATCGCCTTGGCCTCTTCGCGGCGCTTGAGGTTCTCGGCCTCGAGCTGGGTGCGCTGGGACTCGAAGTAGGCCATGTTCTCCTTGCTGGCCCGCAGCGCCTTGCGCTGGGGCAGCAGGTAGTTGCGCGCGAAGCCGGGCTTGACGCGCACCACGTCGCCCATCTGTCCCAGCTTCTCGATGCGTTCGAGCAGGATGACTTCCATCGGTCGCTCTCCTTTCCCGCCGCCTACTGGATCACGTAGGGCAGCAGGCCGAGATAGCGCGCCCGCTTGATGGCGCGGGCCAGCTCGCGCTGCTTCTTAGCGGACACCGCGGTGATGCGGCTCGGCACGATCTTGCCGCGCTCCGAAACGAAGCGCTGCAGGAGCCGCACGTCCTTGTAGTCGATCTTCGGCGCGTTGGGGCCGGAGAAGGGACAGGACTTGCGGCGGCGGAAGAAGGGCCGGCGCGGGCCGGCGCTCTTGCTGACGATTTCGACGGCCATGTTCGCTTACTCTCCGGCTCGCTGTTCGCGGCGCTCGCCACGATCGCCGTCGCGATCGCGACGCGGCCCCCGATCCCGGTCGCGGCCACGATCGCCGTCGCGCCCGCCGCGGCGGTCGTCGCGGCCACGATTCTGTAGAACGGCGGAGGGCTCGGGATCCAGCTCCTTGACCTTGACGGTCAGGTAACGAAGCACGTCCTCGTTGAAGCGCATGACGCGCTCCAGCTCGCTGACGGCCGCGGCCGGCGCGTCCAGGTTCATCAGGACGTAGTGGCCCTTGCGGTTCTTCTTGATCTTGTAGGCGAGGTTGCGCAGACCCCAGTTCTCGCGTTTGGCGACGTCGCCGCCGTTCGACTTGACCACCTCGGTCAGTTCGTCGGCCAGTTGCTCCACCTGTTGGGCGGACAGGTCCTGGCGCGCGATCCACACGCTTTCGTAAAACGACACCGATGCGACTCCTTTCGGCTGTTTCGCGGGCCGGCGCCGTCGGAGCCTCCGCTCGGCCATTCCGGCCCTAGCCGACTGCGTGCATCCGCACCTGTGCGGGGGAGAGCGGCAGCCGGCAAGGAGCTTTCCGGTGGCGCGCGTGACCGCCCGCCGGCCGGAAAGCGCGGAATATAGCGATTGCACGGCGCGGCGCAAGCGGGCCGGGGCGCAACGCCGGCCGATCGGTCGCGCCGGCGAGGATGCGTGCCGCTTGACAGGGCCCCGGGGCCGTACCAGAAAGCCGCCCCTTGCCTGCCGCCGCCTGCGGCAGTGCCGTATTGCGAGCGACGGTCGCTCGTCTTCTGCCGCAAGGATCCGATGCCAAAGCGCGCCTTCGTCTTTCCCGGTCAGGGCAGCCAGCAGGTCGGCATGGGCCGCGACCTGGCCGAGAGCTTCGCCAGCGCCCGCCTCGTCTTCGAGGAGGTCGACGATGCCCTGGAGCAGCGCCTCAGCCGCCTGATGTTCGAGGGGCCGGAGAGCGACCTCACCCTGACGGAGAACGCCCAGCCCGCCCTTATGGCGGTCTCGCTCGCCGTGGTGCGCGTGCTCGAACAGGACGGCGGCAAGTCCCTGGCGGAGCTGGCCGACTACGTGGCCGGCCATTCCCTCGGCGAGTACTCGGCGCTGGCCGCGGCCGGCAGCCTTGAGTTCGCCGACGCCGCCCGCCTGCTCCGGCGGCGCGGCCAGGCCATGCAGAGGGCCGTGCCGGTGGGCGAGGGCGCGATGGCCGCCATCCTTGGCCTCGACCTGGATGCCGTGCGCGAGCTGGCGGAGGCGGCCGCCGGCGAGACCGATGTCTGCCTGCCCGCCAACGACAATGCGCCGGGACAGGTGGTCGTCTCGGGTCACCGGGCCGCGGTCGAGCGCGCGGTCGAGCTGGCCGCCGAGCGCGGCGGCCGGCGCAGCGTCATGCTGCCGGTCTCCGCGCCCTTCCATTGCCCGCTGATGGCGCCGGCCGCCGACGTTATGGCGGAAGCCCTGGCCGCCGTGACGCTGGCGCCGCCGCAGGTGCCGCTGGTCGCCAACGTCACGGCGCGTCCCGAGCAGGAGCCTGAGACCCTGCGCCGGCAGCTCGTCGAGCAGGTCACCGGCCTGGTCCGCTGGCGCGAGTCGGTGGAGGCGATGCGCGACGCCGGCGTCGAGCAGTTGGTGGAGTGTGGCGCCGGCAAGGTGCTGACCGGCCTGACCCGGCGCATCGACCGGGCGCTATCCGGCACGGCGCTGAACGGCCCGGCCGACATCGACGCCTTTCTCGGCAGTCTTTAGAGAAGGAGCCCGGCCATGTTCGACCTCAGCGGCAAGACGGCGCTGGTGACCGGCGCCAGCGGCGGCATCGGCGCGGCGATCGCGCGCCGGCTGCACGCCCAGGGCGCGGCCGTCGCGCTGTCGGGCACCCGCACCGAGGCGATCGAGACGCTCGCCGGCGAACTCGGCGAGCGGGTCGCCGTGACGCCCTGCCGGCTCGACGACGCCGAGGCGACGGCGGCGCTGCCCGGTGCGGTGGAAAAGGCGCTCGGCGGCCTCGACATCCTGGTCAACAACGCCGGTCTGACCCGCGACCAGCTCGCCCTGCGCATGAAGGACGAGGACTGGCAGACGGTCCTGGAGGTCAACCTGACCGCCGCCTTTCGCCTGTCGCGCGCGGCGCTGCGCGGGATGATGAAGCGGCGCTGGGGACGCATCGTCAGCATCACCTCGGTGGTCGGCGTCACCGGCAACCCGGGCCAGGCCAACTACGCCGCCTCGAAAGCCGGCCTGATCGGCATGTCGAAGTCGCTCGCCGCCGAGGTCGCGGCCCGCGGCGTCACCGTGAACTGCGTGGCGCCGGGCTTCATCGCCACCGCCATGACCGACGCGCTGACCGACGAGCAGAAGGAGCGCATCCTGGCGGCAGTGCCCGCCGCGTCGCTGGGCAGCCCCGACGATGTCGCCGCTGCGGTGGTCTACCTGGCCTCCGTGGAGGCCGGTTATGTGACCGGCCAGACCTTGCATGTGAACGGCGGGATGGCAATGATATGAGCGCGTCGGCCGGGCGATGAGCTGCCTGCCCGGCGATGAGCCCGCTTGGCCGCAGAACGGGCCCGAGGCACATTGGCAAAGCCGGGTGCCTGTGATAAGACGCGGCGCTTTTCGACGGCCGGACAGGGATTCGGGCTGGGCCATCGGGCCGTGATCGCTGGGTCTTTCGCGGATTTCCAGGCCGGAGCCCCGCAACTTTCCGGAATGCTGAAGAAACGTTTGGACCCGCGCCGGGTCCGTGGAATCCAAGGGTGAGAGGGTCATGAGCGATATCGCGAGCCGCGTGAAGAAGATCGTCGTCGAGCATCTCGGCGTCGAGGAAGACAAGGTCACCGAGAACGCCAGCTTCATCGACGACCTGGGTGCCGACAGCCTCGACACGGTCGAATTGGTCATGGCCTTCGAGGAGGAGTTCGGGTGCGAGATCCCCGACGATGCCGCCGAGAAAATCGTGACCGTCAAGGACGCCATCGACTTCATCCAGGAGCACGCCGAGTCCTAAGCTTCGCGGCCGGTGCCGCCGCAGGGGCGGCCGGCACTGCCGGGAGCGGTCATTTTCTCCGGTATCTCATCGAATGCGACGTGTCGTCATAACCGGTCTCGGACTCGTCACCCCGCTGGGGACCGGCGTCGAGCATGTCTGGCCGCGGCTCATCGCCGGCCAGTCCGGCATCAACGCCATCCAGAGCTTCGACGTCTCCGACCTGCCCTCGAAGATCGGCGGCCAGCCGCCCCTCGGCGACAAGTCGAGCGGCGGCTTCAATGCCGACGAGTACATGCCGCAGAAGGAGCAGCGCAAGGTCGACCGCTTCATCGTCTACGGCATGGCCGCCGCCCAGGAGGCGATCGACGACGCCGGCTGGATCCCGGACGACGAGGAATCGCTGGAGCGCACCGGCGTGATGATCGGCTCCGGCATCGGCGGGCTGGAGACGATCTGCGAGGGTGCGGTGACGGTGCACGAGCGCGGCCCGCGCCGACTGTCGCCCTTCTTCATCCCCGCGGCGCTGATCAACCTGGTCTCCGGCCAGGTCTCGATCCGCTACGGCTTCAAGGGCCCGAACCATGCCGTGGTCACCGCCTGCTCGACCGGCGCCCACGCCATCGGCGACGCCGCGCGCCTGATCGCGCTGGACGACGCCGACGTGATGGTCGCCGGCGGCGCCGAGGCCGCGGTCGGCCGCATCGGGATCGCCGGCTTCTGCGCCTCGCGCGCGCTTTCCACCAGCTACAACGACACGCCCGCAGAGGCCTCGCGGCCCTGGGACAAGGGGCGCGACGGCTTCGTCATGGGCGAGGGCGCCGGTGTCGTCGTGCTGGAGGAGCTGGAGCATGCAAAGGCGCGCGGTGCACCGATATATGCCGAGGTCACCGGCTACGGCATGTCGGGCGACGCCTACCATATCACCGCGCCGCCGGACGACGGCAACGGCGGCTACCGGGCCATGCGCGCGGCGTTGCGGCGCGCCCAGATGGACCCGGCGGAGGTCGACTACATCAACGCCCACGGTACCTCGACGCCGCTCGGCGACGTGATCGAGCTGGGCGCGGTGAAGCGCTTGTTCGGCGAGGCTGCGCACAGCCTGTCGATGTCCTCGACCAAGTCGGCGATCGGCCACTTGCTGGGGGCCGCGGGCGCCGTCGAAGCCATCTTCTGCACGCTGGCGATCCGCAACGGCGTCGTCCCGCCGACGCTGAACCTCAACGAGCCGGCCGCGGAAGCCGACGGCGTCGACCTGGTCCCGCATCAGGCCAAGGAGCGTCTCGTGCGCCATGCGCTCAGCAATTCCTTCGGCTTCGGCGGCACCAACGCCAGCCTGATCTTGTCACGGTTCGACGGCTAGCGGAGGGGGAAGCGGGCGATGGGCTTCCTGCGCCTCGCCCTTGGCCTGCTTGTCGCTGTCGGCCTCGCCGGCGCCGGGCTGCTCGCCTACCACGGCTATGCCACCTTCACCCAGCCCGGCCCGCTGGACGAGACCACCCGCGTGGTGATCGTGCCTGGCAGCGGACTGGAGGCCATCGCCCGAACCCTCAGCGAGGCCGAGGTGATCTCCGAACCTCTGGTCTTTCGCCTGGGCGCCAAGCTGACCGACAGGGCCACCCGTCTGAAGGCCGGCGAGTACCAGTTCGAGCCGGGCGCGACGATGCGCGACGTGCTGGACAAGCTCAACGCCGGCGACACCGTGGTGCGCCGCCTGACCGTGCCCGAAGGGCTGACGTCGGCCGAGGTCGTCGTCCTGATCCAAGAGGCCGAGGGCCTGGTCGGCGAGGTGCCCGAGGTGCCGCCGGAGGGCAGCCTGCTGCCGGAGACCTACCACTACGCCTGGGGCGACGGCCGTGCCGACATGGTTGCCCGCATGCGCGCGGCGATGCAGGCGACGCTGGACGAGCTGTGGCGCGGCCGCCAGGAGGGGCTACCGCTGGAGACGCCAGAGGAGGCGCTGGCGCTGGCCTCGATCATCGAGAAGGAGACCGGTGTCGAGGGCGAGCGGGCGCTGGTCGCCAGCGTCTTCGTCAATCGGCTGGATCGCGGCATGCGGCTGCAGTCGGACCCGACGGTGATCTACGCGGTGACCGACCTTCACGGGCCGATGGAGCGGCCGCTGACGCGGGCGGACTGGGAGATCCAACACCCCTACAACACCTACGTGAATGCTGGCCTCCCGCCTGGCCCCATCGCGAATCCCGGCCGCGAGTCGCTCGAGGCGGCACTCAACCCGGCGGACAGCGACTATCTCTACTTCGTCGCCGACGGCAGCGGCGGCCACGCCTTCGCTCAGACGCTCGCCGAGCACAACCGCAACGTCGCGAACTGGCGCCGCATCCGCGACGGCAGGACGGAGTAGCAGAGTCAGACCTTCTTCGGCAGGCGGGCCAGCAGCCCGTCGGTCCAGGCTGGCGGCAGCGCCGCCAGCAGCCAGACCAGCGCATAGAGTCGCCGGGGAAATGCGATGCGGGCCCGATTGCGGGCCAGGCCGCTGGCGATGCGGGCGGCCGCCTTCTCCGCCGACATCAAGAAGGGCATGGGGAACGCGTTGACCTCGGTCATCGGGCTCTTCACGTAGCCCGGACAGATGACCGAGACGCCGATGCCGGCCGAGGCGAGGTGGCCGCGCAGCGCCTCGCCATAGACCCGGACCGCCGCCTTGCTGGCGCAGTAGGCCGGTGCGCCCGGAAAGCCGCGAAATCCGGCGAGCGAGGCCATCAGCGCGATCTGGCCGCGGCCACGCTCCTGCATCATCGACAGTGCCGGCTCGACGGAATTGAGCACGCCGTCCAGGTTGGTGGCGAAGATGCGGCGCACCTGCTCACGCGGTTCCCCGAGCGCGCTGCCGGTGCCGGCGGAGACGCCGGCGTTGGCGATCAGCAGATCGACCGGCTGCAGCGCCCAGGCCGCCTCGACGAGGCCACGCATGGCTTCGGCGTCGGTGACGTCGGCGGGCTTCGCGGCCACCTCCGCCCCAGCCGCCCGACAGTCGGCCGCCACGGTCTCCAGCCGCTGGCGGTTGCGCCCGCTCAGGGTCAGGCGCCGGCCGGCTGTCGCGTAGTGCCGTGCGAGCGCTGCGCCGATGCCGCTGGAGGCGCCGGTGATCAGGATATGCTGCGGGTCGCGCATGGCGACGGTCCCGGGTTGTTGGCTGGCAGGGTGCGGTCTATAAGGCGCCCCACGCCGCCTGGCGCGGCGCTTTTCCCGCCGTCACCCTGCCGCAACGGACCGCCCCATGCCAGACCGACCGCTTCAGTCCATGACCGGCTTTGCCCGCAGTCACGGGGGCGATGCACGCGTCGCCTGGACCTGGGAGCTGCGCTCGGTCAACGCCCGCGGTCTTGACCAGCGCTTTCGCCTGCCGGGCGGTTGGGAGTCCCTGGAGCCGCAGGCGCGGGCCCAGGCGGCCGAGAAGCTGGCGCGCGGCAGCCTTCAGGCGAACCTCACGCTGAAGGCACAGCAGGCACCGGTCAAGCTGCAGGTCAATCGCGAACTCTTGGACCAAATCGTTGCCCTGACGCGCGAGCTCGAGACGGAGGTGCCCGCGGCGCCGGCTCGGCTCGACGGCCTGCTGGCCCTGCGCGGCGTCATGGAGACGGTCGAAGAAGACGAGGACGAGTCGGTGCAGGAGCGGCGCGCCGCCGCGCTGCTGTCGGCCTTCGGCGAGGCGCTCGACGAGCTGGCGGCGATGCGCCGCGGCGAAGGCGAGCGTCTGGCGCAGACGGTCGCCGGCCATCTCGACCGACTGGAGGCGCTCGAGGCGGCGGCCCGGAACTGTGCCGCGGCCCAGCCTGAGGCGATTCGCGCCCGACTGCGCGCCTTGGTCGGCGAACTGCTGGCAGTCGAGCCGGCGTTGCCCGAGGAGCGTCTGGCGCAGGAGGCGGCGCTGCTCGTCGGCAAGGCCGACGTGCGCGAGGAGCTGGACCGGCTGGCCGCGCACCTCGCCGCCATCCGCGAGCTGATGGCGGCCGGCGGCGCCGTCGGCCGGCGCTTGGACTTTCTCTGCCAGGAGCTGAATCGCGAGGCCAACACCTTGTGCAGCAAGTCCGCCGACGTCGAGCTGACGCGGATCGGCCTCGATCTGAAGGGCGCAATCGAGCAGCTCCGCGAGCAGATCCAGAACCTCGAGTAGGGCGCAGCGGTGGACGCGGACGAACCAATGCCGATCGCGCGCCGAGGCCTCGTCCTGGTGCTGTCCTCGCCCTCCGGCGCCGGCAAGACGACGATCGCGCGCGGGCTGCTGGCCAGCGAACCGGATCTCTCGCTTTCGGTCTCCGCGACGACCCGAGCGCCGCGCGCCGGCGAGGTGGACGGACGGGACTACCGCTTCGTCAGCCGCGAGACCTTCGCCCACATGGTCGAACAGGACGCCTTTCTCGAGCACGCCGAGGTGCACGGCAACCGCTACGGCACCATGCGCAGCGCCGTCGAGAGCGTCCTGGCGCGCGGCGCGGACGTCCTGCTGGACATCGACTGGCAGGGCGCCAATCAGGTTCGCCGGGCGATGGACGGCGACGTCGCAAGCGTCTTCGTCTTGCCGCCCAGCCTGCCGGAGCTCGAGCGTCGGCTCTTCGCGCGGGCGGCCGACAGCGAAGGCGCGATCCGGCGCCGCCTGAGCAATGCGCTAGGCGAAATGGACCACTGGGACGAGTACGACTACGTGGTCGTCAACGAGAATGCCGAGGCGGCGCTGCAACAGGTGCGCACGATACTGCACGCCGAGCGCCTGCGACGCCGGCGCCGGGTCGGCCTGCGCGATTTCGTCCGTCAGCTCAAGGGCTGACCCGCCAGCGCCCGCGCGAGGGCGCAGAAGTCCTCCACCGCCAGCTCCTCGGCCCGCGCCGTTTCCGGCAGGCCCGTGGCGGCGAGCAGTGCGGCGGCATCGCCCAGAGGCTTCAGCGACTGGCGCAGCATCTTGCGGCGCTGGCCGAAGGCGGCCTGGGTCACGCGCTCCAGGTCGCGCCGGCGCGCCGGCGCCAGCGGCTGCGCCCGGGGGACGAGCTGCACGACGCTGGAAACCACCTTCGGCGGCGGCACGAAGGCGGACGGCGGCACGTCGAATAGAAGGCGTGGTTCGGTCAGCCACTGCGCGATCACCGCCAGGCGCCCGTAGCCCTTGCTGCGCGGTGCCGCCGCCAGCCGCGCGGCGACTTCGCGCTGCAGCATGACGGTGGCGCCCGTCCAGGCCTCCGGGTTCTCGGCCAGCTCGCCGAGCCAGGCGACCAGCAGGGCAGTGCCGATGTTGTAGGGCAGGTTGGCCACGATCTGCCGCGGCGGTGGCCCCAGCTCGGCCAAACGGACTCTCAGCGCATCGGCCTCGATCACCCGCAGACGCCCAGGAGCGGCAGCGGCAGCGATCTCGGCGAGCGCCTCGCGGCAGCGTGGATCCTTCTCGACCGCCACCACGCGGCCAGCGCCTTCCAGCAGCAGCGCGCGGGTCAGCCCGCCGGGCCCGGGACCGACCTCGATCGTCGTGCCCACGCTCAGGTCGCCGGCGCTGCGGGCGATGCGGCGGGTCAGGTTGAGGTCGAGCAGGAAGTGCTGGCCCAGACTCTTGCGTGCCGCCAGTCCGTGGGCGGCGACGACCTTCCGCAGGGGCGGCAGGGCGGTCAGCGCCGCCTGCTCGGGCGCGGCCGTGTGGGTCAGATGCGGATCTCGACGTTGGCGTCGCGCCGCAGGTCGCGCATGTAGCGCCGGCCCAACAGCTCCAGCCGCTGGCTGCGCAGATCCGCCTCGATCGCCTCCCGGTTTATCCCCGAGCCCTCGCGCAGGCACAGGGTGTAGACCGCCACGCCTTCGGCCTCGCGCAGCGGCACGCTGGTGTCGCCGATCCGCAGTCCGGCGACGGCGCTGCGCACCCGCTCGTCGAGCGCGTCGGTCGGCTGTGTGGGCAACACGCCTTCGCCGTCGTAATCCTCGGCGATGCGGCTCGCCTGCGCGCAGCTCTGCACCTCCTCGGCCAGGCGCGCAGCCTGGGCGGTCGCGGCCTGCACGTCGTCGTCCGTCTCTGCGGGAATCAGGAAGCGCGCCAGCTGCACCCGCTCCTGAACGTCCTGCGCCGCCTGGCGGCCGACCAGGGCGATCAGGTAGTAGCCGCCGATCGTGCGGATCGGACCGGCCACCTGGCGCGGCTGCATGTCGCGCACGGCGTCGGCCACCTCCGAAGACAGCTCCTGCAGCGTGACCCAGCCGAGGTCGCCGCCGACCGAGGCCGTCGGTGCCTGGGAAAACTGCTGGGCGACGCGCTGGAAGGCGGCGCCCTGCTGCAGTTCGTCGAGCAGCCGCTGAGCGGTCGCCCGTGCGTCGCCCTCTTCGGCCGGCGAGTCGAAGGGGATGAAGATCTCGGCGATGCGCACGCGGGTCTGGCTGACGTCCTCCTTGATGCGCTGCAACATGTCCTCGATATCCTCGTCGGTTACCGTGACCTGTGGGGCCAGGCGCCGGTTGACGACCTCCCGCCAGGCGAGCTGGGCGCGAAGCTGGTCGCGCAGGGCCTCCTCGAGCACGCCCTGCTCGCGCAGCGTGCTCATGAACTGGCCGCGGGTCATGTTGTTCTGCTCGGCCAAGCGGTCGAGCCCGGCCTCCACCTGCTCCAGTGGCACCTCGATCTCCAGCCGGCGTGCCTCCTGAATCTGCAGACGTTCGTCGATCAGGCCGCGCAAGACCGGCGTGGTCAGACGGTCGCGGACCTCGGGGGTGTCCTCCAGCCCCGACTGCACGATCGCCATGCGCAGGCGCAGAATGACGTCGAGCATCGAGATGACCTCGTCGTTGACGACGGCTGCGGCGCGCAGACTGCTCTGGGCGCCGGCGGGCGCGGCAGATGCGAGGAATCCGAACGGCGCCAGGACGAACACCGTTAGGACGAGGACGGCAAGGGAATTTCTCATCGACGTTTCCGCACTCACACTGCAACGCCCCAGCCCGGGCGAGGCCGCCCGCTCCGCCCCCTGCCGACTATAGAAACTCGGGACCGCGCTCACAACGCCGGCCGGTAGCGCTTGGCCTCTGGTCCTCTTGTCTACTCCTCGTCGGAGTTCAGCCCGCCGGCCTCGAACGTCGTACCGAACTGGCCGAGTTGCGCCAGGCCGATGGTGACGAAAATGCGGTCGTCGGGCTCGAGGTCGCGATCCTCGAAGTTGCGCCGCTCCGCCGACACGCTGAAGAAGAAGCAGTCGTCGAGGTAGGTCACCGCCAGCGTGGCGGTCTGGTTGAGGCCCACCGTTAGGTCGCGGGTCACGCTCGCCGTAGCGGTGACGCTGGACAGGATGCGCGAGCTGAGACCGAGGGTCAGGCTCTCGCGCTCGTCGAAGATGACGGTGCCGTCCTCGTCGAACTGCGTGTTGACGAAGGAGTACTGGGCCGACAGGCGCAACTTGGGAATACCCGCAGCCCCGGTCACCTCGTGCACCTGCGGGTCCAAGGTCTCCTGATCGAGCCGAAAACGGTAGGCGGCGGAGACTTCCTGGATCGGTTGGAAGAAGAAACGGCCGACGATGTCGGAGAAGCCGGCCTCGCCGATGCCCGAGTTCTCCGCGAAGACGTCGTTCTCCTGCAACCGCCACGACTGGCCGAGAAAGACCTCGGAGTAGGATTCCGAGCCGGTATAGACACCGTACTGGAAGCCGTAGTCGAATCGTACGCCGGGGTCGACGCGGTCCAGGCCGTTGAACCGGTCCGGCTGGAACAGCGTCGTGTCGTCGAACTCGAAGTCCAGCGAATCCTCGTTTGGGATGTCGCCCCGGTTGAACCACTCGCCGTTGGGTCCGGCGACCACCTGCGCGATCGGCTGGACGATCTGCTCCCAGCCGCCCGACTGCACCACCCATGGGTAGCGCCACTCAAGGCTCGCCTGCGGGAAGACCCGGCCGGTGAAGGCGGAATCCTGTCCGGTCGTATCGAAGGTGCTCGGGCTGTCCGGGTCGTTGCCGACCGTCCAGTAGGCATCCGTCTGCAGCCGCGAGCGGAAGGTCCAGACGTCGCCCCAGTCCGAGGTATAGGGCAGGGTCCAGGCGTTCACCAGCGAGGCGCGCGCGACCTGGCGGCCTTCCTCGCGGGTCAGATAGAGCAGGTTGGCGTCGGCGGTCAGGTAGCTGTCGGCGAACAAGGGCTGGGACATGTAGTTGAAGTCGAGCTCTGGAACGACGAAGGGCTGCAGGCGGTCGTCCTCTTCCGAACGGAGGGACTGGTAGGCAAAGGCATTGGCGGCGAAATAGTTGCGGCCGCCGAAGCCCTCCAAGTAGGCGTTCGAGGCGACGCGCGCGCGGGTCTCCGGCACGCCGACGCCGTAGAGCTGGTCGTAGGTATCGTCGGTCAGCCGGAAGATGTCGAAGCCGGTGCGCCAGTTGCGCGACAGCGTGAACTTGCCGGCGGCGTCGATGTGGCCGCGCACGACGTCGCGGTGCGTCGTCCCGTCGGCATCCTCGCGGTCGGCGACGGTGCCGCTTCCGGTGATGTCGAGCGATCCGTTCGGGAAGAGATGACGGTACTCGAGGTTGAGGTAGGGGTACTGTTTGGTCGCGAAGGTCGGGGTGATCGTCACGTCGACGTTGTCGTCGATCGCCCAGAAGTAGGGGGCGACGACCTGGTTGCCGAGAAACTCGGAGGATTGGTAGGACGGCGTCAGAAAGCCGGACTTGCGACGTACCGTGGGGTCCGGGTGCTCGAAGTAGGGGCTGTAGAACACGGGCAAGCCGAAGACGTCGAGCGTGACGTCCCGGTAGCGCACCTCCTGGGCCTCCTGATCGTGGATGACCTTGCGCGCGCTCAATTGCCAGGTCGGCGGGGCGTCGGGGTTTTCCCGGCAAAGCCGGCAAGGCGTGTACTTGCTCCGCTCGAACACCGTGCGGTTGTCTTCCGTGCGGATGCCGCGGGCGGCGGCGACGCGCGTCACCCCGTCGGCCAGCAGGGCACGGATGCCCTGGATGAAGCCTTCCTGCAGGTCGCCGGTCAGCTCGGCGTACTCCGAGAAGTAGACGTCGCCATTCTCGCTGAGCAGCGAGACGTTGCCGGAGGCGACCACGATCTCGGTGCTCTGGTTGTAGCTGACCGTATCGGCGAGCAGGATGCGCCCTTCCTGCTCGATCTCGACGTTGCCCGAGGCCGTGACGGTGCCGAGTTCGTCGTTGTAGATGAGCTGGTCGGCGGTGATCAGGGCCGGCTGCTCGGAAACGAGCGGTTCGGTGGAACCGGGCGTCGACACGGGCGATTGGGCGAAGGCGCCCGGGGCGGCGCCGAAGGCGCCGGCGGCCAGCATCGCCGCCGCGAAGGCGTCGAGGCGACGACGCCGGCGCGCACCCAGCCCGGCCGTGTTCTCCGCTGTCTGCATTCCCCCCCGCATCGCGCTGCCCCGAGCCTCCTCTAGCCGTCTTCCAAGTGCAGCAGCAAGGGCAGGGATAGGGCGAGGGCGATCACCGCCGGCGTCCAGGCCGCCACCCAGACCGGCAGCTTGCCGGACAGGCCGAGGGCGAAGACGAGACTGGACAGGAAATACAATAGAAAACCGCTGATCACGCCGGCGAGGACGATGAGGCCGACGCGGCCCCGCCGTTGCGGGCGCAGCGAAAAGCTGGCGGCCAGTACGACCATCGCGGTGAATAGCAAAGGCAGGGCGAGCAGCTTGTTGAACTCGAGCCGGTGCTTCTGGGTCGAAAAGCCGGCCTCGCGCAGCAATTGGATGAATTCGGGAAGCTGCCAGAAGGACATGGTCTCGGCCGGCGCGAAGCTGTCGAGGATCTTGCGTGTGGTCAGATCCGTCGGCACGCGCAGGGTCTCGCGGAACTCGGTGGGCAGGCCGGGCTCGCTCATCCAGACGTCGCGCATCAGCCAGTTGCCCGGCTCGAGGGTCGCCGAGTCGGCGTCCAGGCGGCTGGTGAAGCCGCCGTCCCGGCCGAAGCGGAAGACGATGACCTCGTAGAGCGTCATGGTCTCTTCGCTGGCACCGCTGGCGTGCAGCATGGTGCGGCCGTCGTCGCCGACCTGCTGCAACCACACGCCGCCGCCGCGCAGTGCCATGGTCGCCCGCTGATCGCTGCGGCCGAAAGCGGCCTCCATGATCTCGGCACGGGCCAGCAGCGCCGCGCCGAAGGGGTTCAGGAGCGTGGTTGTCGCTGCGCCGATCAGGACAGAAAGCGCGACCGCGGGCAGCAGGAATTGCCAGACGGAGACGCCGGCGGCGCGGGCGACCACAAGCTCGTTCGTTCGGGTCAGGCGCCAGAAGGTGAACATGGCGGCGCCCAGGACGACGAAGGGCATGACCTCCTGGATCAGGGAGGGCAGCCGCAGCAGCGCGATCGAGAAGACGACCGTGAATGTCGCCCCCTCTCGTCCGGCGAGGCGGTCGAGGCGGTCGGCAGTGCCGGCCAGAAGAACGATGCCGGCGATGCCGAGCAGGAACACGCAGAACCAGAGGGCGAACTGGCGTGCGATGTAGCCGCTCAGCGTCGGGGACAGGCGACGTTGGCGGCGCACCGCCATGGCGACGGCGCTCATGGCGTCGACCGTCCCGAGTCCGCCGAGGTCCCTCTTGTCGCTGCCCGCACGCCTGTCTCCTGCTGGCCCGGGCCGAACACTGCCGGGCTCGTGCGCCGCTGCCCCACTGCCCGAATTCATCCCTCCGGGAAAGCCCGTACGCATAGCCCGTTTGCGCGCGCCGCGTCCAGCGTTCGGCGGGCCCGTGCACGCGACGCCGCGTCGCCGGGGGCGGGCCGGGCCGGGCAGCGTTGACAGAGGCACGGTGCCACTCTAACGCTTTGCTGCGGCGGTCTCGGCCGGTCCGCCCGTCCGCAGGGCCGGATATCCCACATGTGCCGTGTGCCGCACGCGCTGTCCCGACGGAGGCTCCATGCGTATCACCTTTGCCGCGCCCGCCCTGCCCAAATCCGGTGCCTACGCCGGTCTGGTGACGGAGGGCGGCACGCTCGCCTCGGCGCTCGACGAACTGAACGGCCAACTGGACGGTGCCCTGACCCGGGCGATCAAGGCCAGCCGCTTCGACGGCAAGAAGGGCGAGATCCTGGAGGTGGTGGCGCCGGCCGGCGTTGGCGTGTCGCGCGTTCTGCTGCTCGGTGTCGGTAAGCCCGAGGAGGCAAAGCCGCTCGACTTCGAGCGGATCGGCGGCGACATGACGGCGCGCCTGAACGGCACCGGCGAGAAGGAGGCGGCGGTCGTGGTCGACGCGCTTGCCGACCTCGGTCTGGAGCCGGCGGAGGCGGCCGCGCGGGTGGCCTTCGGCGCGCAGCTGCGCAGCTACCGCTTCGACAAGTACAAGACCAAGCAGAAGCCGGAACAGAAGCCGAGTCTCGGCAAGCTGACCGTGATGGCTGCGGCGCAGGCTGGAGCCAAAAGGCACTACGGCAAGCTCGCCGGCATCGCCGAAGGCGTCTTCACCACCCGCGACCTGGTCTCCGAACCGGCCAACGTCCTTTACCCGGAAAGTTTCGCCAAGCAGGCTCGCAAAATCCTGGAGAAAGTAGGGGTGGAGTGCGAGGTCCTGGGCGAGAAGGAGATGGAGAAGCTGGGGATGGGTGCCCTGCTCGGCGTCGGTCACGGCTCCGAACGCGAATCCCAGCTCCTGATCATGCGTTGGATGGGCGCCGGCAAGGCCGCTGCGAAAGGCAAGTCCAAGGGCAAGGGCAAGACCAAGCCGGCCGAGGCCGCGCCGCTGGCGATCGTCGGCAAGGGCGTATGCTTCGATACCGGCGGCATCTCCTTGAAACCGCCGGCCGGCATGGAAGACATGAAGTGGGACATGGGCGGTGCGGGCGTGACCGTCGGCCTCATGCACGCGCTCGCCGCGCGAAAGGCGAAGGTCGACGTGATCGGAGTCTGTGGCCTGGTCGAGAACATGCCGGACGGCAAGGCGCAGCGGCCCGGCGACATCGTCCACTCCATGTCGGGCCAGACCATCGAGGTGATCAACACCGATGCCGAAGGGCGTCTCGTCCTCTGCGATGCGCTTTGGTACGTTCAGGAGACCTTCAAACCGAAGGCCATCGTCGACCTGGCGACCTTGACCGGCGCCATCATGGTCGCCCTCGGCAAGACTCAGGCCGGTCTGTTCAGCAACGACGACGAGCTGTCCGAGCGCATTCTCGCTGCGGGCAAGGCGGTGGGCGAGCCGTGCTGGCGCCTGCCGCTCGGAGAAGACTACGACCGTCTGATCGACAGCGATGCGGCCGACATGAAGAACGTGGGCGGTCGCTGGGGCGGTTCGATCACGGCTGCGCAGTTCCTGCAACGCTTCATCCAGGACGGCACCGCCTGGGCGCACATCGACATCGCCGGCGTCACCTGGTCCGACAAGGACAGACCGACCGTGCCGAAAGGTGCGACGGCCTTCGGCGTGCGCCTGCTCGACGAGCTGGTGGCGAAGCACTACGAGAAGTGAAGCGGCCAGGATTGCGGCGAATGGCGGCGCGTATGATACTTTGCCTCAGAAAACGCGCATAGAGACCTGAAAGTAAGTTGTTTTTGCATGGTCCGGATTCGCGCGCCTTTTGACGCTTTGCTTTAACTTGTCTCGTTGCGAACAGAAAGTTAGTCTGCGACGGCCTTGGCAATGCCGCATGTACGCTCGAGGGGCGGAGTTGTCATGCTAGGCGCGCGGGGCCGATGCGCGGACGCTTGCCCTGGGTGACATGGGGTATGGGGCGCGGTCCGCGTGCGAGGCGTGCTGAGAACCAGCGGCCGACAGAGCCGCGACGGCGCGCCGAATGGGGATCGAGGGAGAGGGAGCTCGCGTGTCGGACGACGCCAAGCATGTCGATATGCCGACTTCGCGCGATGCGGAGGCCGCCGGGGCCGCCGCTGTCGCGTCCGGGTCGGGCGATCCGTTCCATGACGGCTATCTGAGCCGCCGGCCGGGTGTCTGGTCGCGGCTGAACGCCCGCCTGGAGCGGTACTTCATCGATCGGGAAATCTTCATTCGCGGCAGGGATCGGGTCCGCTACCTGCGGGTCTCGGCGCGCAGCCAGAAGGTCGCGACGCTCGCCGTGCTCGGTCTTTCCGCCTGGCTCGCGGTCTCCACGACCGGGATCGGCGTGCAGCAGATCCTCCTGGCCGAGAAGAGCCAGCGGATCGAGGACCAGCAACTCGCCTACCTCGATCTGATGACCGAGATCAGCGACTACCATGGGCAGTTCACCCGCATCACCGCCGGCCTGGAAGCCAATCAGAAGTACCTCCTCGACCTTCTGCAAGAGGACGGTCTGACGCCGGACAAGCTGGCCGGGATCGAGGGCAGTCTGACGCGGGGCAGCAACGCCGAAGAGCGGATCGCGTTGGCGCGCGAATCCCTGCGCGACCGGCTGCAGGACTTCGAGGCCGAGCTCAAGGACATCGCGCATCGCAACGAGTCTCTGCAGGGCCAGGTCGCCAACCTGCGGGCCAACCTGCACGCCAGCCGCGCCGAGCGCGAGCAGCTCGACAACGCGCGCGCCCGGCTCGACTTGCGTCTCGCAGAGACCGAGGCGGAGTTGGCGGCGTCGCAGCGAAGCAACGGCGAACTTCGCCTGGTAATCGCCGGGCTGCGCGAGCGCGCGGCGAGCCGGACGGCGACCTTGGCAGGCCTCGAGAGTCTGCGCGACAGCCTGAAGTTGGAGCTTTCGGCGCTGCAGGCACAAGTGGCCGCTTCGCGGACCCGTGAAGGCGAACTGCAGGCTCGCCTCGGGGAAATGAGTGTGGCGCTGCGCGCCGAGATGGAGCGCAGCAACAGGCTGCTCGACGAGCGCAACCGCATCGCGGCGCAATTGGTCGGCACCTTCGGCCAGATGGGCGAGCTGCGCGAGCAGCAGCAGGATCTGCTGTCTCGGCTGGACGACCGCACAGCCCGTTCGGTCGAGGCGCTCGAGCAGGCGCTGGCGATGACCGGCATCGACGTCGAAGGACTGATCGCCGAGATGGAGCGAGAGGTCCGCTTCGCCCGCATGGAGACCATGGGCGAGGTTCCGCGGAACGTCGGCGGTCCCTACCTGCCGGCCGCGCTGGCCGGGCCGCCCGATCCGCACGCCGACCGCTTGGAGGCCACCTACAGCCTGTTGGAGCAGCGCCTCGACCGCTGGGACGCGATCAAGATGCTGTTCGAAGTTGTTCCGGTCGCCGCACCGATGCGCGAGTTCCGCCTGTCGAGCGGCTTCGGCACCCGCAAGGACCCGATCAACGGCAAGCGCGCCCGCCACGAAGGGCTGGATCTCGTCGGGCCCTACCGTGCGCCGATCCTGGCGACGGCGCCCGGCACGGTAAGCTTCGCCGGCTGGAAGGGCGCTTACGGCCGCATGGTCGAGATCGACCACGGATACGGCTTCAAGACCCGCTACGCGCATTTGCGCCGGATCGACGTGGAGGTCGGTGCGCGCCTCGGGTTCGGGCAGCAGATCGGCCAGATGGGCAATTCGGGCCGAAGCACCGGCGCACACCTTCACTACGAGATCCTGTTCCAGGATCGCCCCTACGACCCGGCAAACTTCCTGAAGGCAGGCAGGCATGTTTTCAAAGGGTAAGAAGACCTCGAACGGCAGCGCCGGCGCGACGGCCCTGCCGGCCACCGGCTCGGCCTCGGCGAGTAGCGGCCTCAATGGTGCTTCGCCGTCTCGCCGTCCTTCGGGCGGCGTTCCCTCGATCATCAGCGCCGACCTGACGATCGAAGGCAACCTGATCAGCCACGGCGACGTGCAGATCGACGGCACGGTCGAGGGCGACATTCGCAGCCGAACCCTCACCCTCGGCGAGCATGCCCAGGTCAAGGGCGCCGTCGAGGCGGAAACCGTGCGGATCTGCGGCACTATCGAGGGCGAGGTGCGGGCGAAGTCGGTGGTCCTGACCAAGACGGCCCGGGTGACCGGCGACGTGGTCCACGAGAGTCTGGCGGTCGAAGCGGGGGCCTATATCGACGGCCACTGCCGGCGCGACATCGGCGCGGACAAGCCGCTGCGCGCGCTCGAAGGAGAGGCCGCCCAGCCAACGCCGACGGCGACGCCGAAGGGCAAGGCAGAGGCGATCGACGGCGAGTCCAAGGCGGCGAGCTAGCCGCTGTTTTTGCGACTCACGTCTCCGGGAAGCGCTCCAGGGCCCCGAACAGCCGCTCCGGGTCGACATTGCCGCCCGAAAGGGTGACAGCGACCATTTCCGCCGTGCCGATCTCGAGCTTGCCGAAGAGCAGGGCGGCGAGGCAGACCGCGCCGCCCGGCTCGACCACCAGCTTCAAGCGACGGAAGGCGTAGGCCATCGCCGCCTCCACCTCGGCGTCGCTTACCGTCAGACCACCTGCGGCGCGGCGCGCCAGCACCGGAAACGTCAGTTCTCCCGGACTTTGCGAGAGCAGGGCGTCGCAGATCGAGCGGCCGCCGGGCAGAGTGTCGAGCCGGCGGCCCGCGGCAAGCGAGCGCGCGGTGTCGTCGAAGTCCTCGGGCTCGCAGGTATAGAGCCGTGTGTCGGGGCTCTTGGCCTGAAGCGCGACGGCGATGCCGGCGGCTAGGCCACCGCCGCCGCAGCAGACCAGCACCCGGTCGAGGCGCAGGCCCTCGGCCTCGGCCTGCTCGGCCATCTCAAGTCCACAGGTGCCCTGGCCGGCCATGACCAGCGGGTCGTCGTAGGGCTTGACCAAGACCAGCCCGCGCTCGTCCTGCAGCCTTCGCCCGATCGCCTCGCGGTCCTCGCGGTAACGCTCGTAGAGCAGGACCTCGGCGCCATAGCCGCGCGTCTTGGCGATCTTGATCGCAGGGGCGTCCGCCGGCATCAGGATGGTCGCTGGCACGTCGAACAGGCGGGCGGCCGCCGCGACCCCTTGGGCGTGGTTGCCCGAGGAGAAGGCGATCAGGCCGCGCGCCCGGTCCGCCGGCGTCATGGCCGCGATCCGGTTGTAGGCGCCGCGGAACTTGAAGGAGCCGGTGCGCTGCAGGTTCTCGCACTTGAGCAGCACGCGGTAGCCGAGCCGTTCGCTCAGTTCCGGCACCGCCAACAACGGTGTGACCACGGCCTGACCGGCGAGGCGGCGGCGCGCTTCGGCGATGTCCGCGAAGCCGATCGCTTCATGTTGCACGGATGCCGGCGTCGGCATCGAGGTCTGCAAGGAAGTCATCGAGCGCCTCCACGACTTCGGGTTCCTCCAGGGAGGGCGTATGGCCGACGCCGCGCACCGTCAGGGCCCGCAGCCCTGGATGGCGCACCGCCATCTCCTCCAGCGTCGCCGGCGAAAGCACCGTCGAGAGCTCGCCGCGCAGCGCCAGGACGGGAACCCGTCCGAGCGCCGCGAAGACCTTCCACAGGTCCGGCAACTCGCCCAGGGAGCGCTTCAGCGGCTCGACGATCGCCGTATCCCAGTCGACGTGCAGCAGCCCGTCCTCGCCGCGCCGAAAGGTTGCCTCCGCAAAGTGCCGCCAGGTGCTCTCGTCGCGGAAAACGACGTCCCCGGCGAAGGCCTCGCGCAGGAAGGCCACCGCGTTTTCCAGATCCGATTGTGGCGCATCCTGGCCGACGTAGCGGAGAATCTTGTCGAGCGAGCCTTCGGCGAAGGCCGGCCCGATGTCGTTGAGCACGGCGCCGCGCAGGGCGCCCGGCACGACGGAGGCGAGCCCCATGGCCAGCAGGCCGCCCATCGATGTGCCGACCACGGCGAAGCCGTGCAGCCGGGCGACGCTGAGCAGATGGACCAGATCGGAGAGATAGACTCTCGGATGGTAGGTCCTCCAGTCGCGGGCATAGGCCGAGCGGCCGCGGCCGCGATAGTCCGGGCAGACCACCCGCCGGTGCTTCGCCAGTCTCTCCGCAACGAATGCGAAGTCCCTGGAGTTGCGCGAGAGTCCGCCGAGGCACAGCACCGGTGTTCGCCTTTGGCCGGCTGGCGCCGGATAGTCCCTGTAATAGAGGCGCAGCCCGTCCTGGGCGCTGAAGCAGCCGTCGCGATAGCCTGTGCCCACGGCCGCTCCGTCACAGGCCGAGCAGGCGGGGCAGCTCGCCCAGGCCGCCGACGATCGCCTTCGGCTCGCCGGGCAGGCGGTCGAGTTGGGCGCCGAATCGGTTCATCCAGGCGACCTGAAACCCGAAGTTGGCAGCGCCGCGCGCATCCCAGCCGTTGGTCGAGACGAAGGCGATCGCCTCTGGCCGGCCCGCAGCGAGCCGGTCGACCGCAAGCTGGTAGACTCGCGCATCGGGCTTGTACACCCCGACGTCCTCGACCGACAGCACCTCGTCGAGCAGATCGACGATCCCGGCATGCTGGACGGCAGCCGCCAGCATGCGCGGCTCGCCGTTCGACAGGATGGCGGTCTTGAGACCGGCCGCCCGCAGCGTCTCCAGGGTCGGCCGCACGTCGGGATAGGCGTCGAGCCGAAGGTAGAGATCCATCAGCCGCTCGGCCAGCGTCGGGTCGTCGATGCCGTGCAGCGCCATGGCGAAGTCCAGGCCCTCGCGCGTGACCTGCCAGAAATCCGCATGCGCGTCCATCAGGCTGCGCAGCCAAGTGTACTCGAGCTGCTTCTGACGCCAGGTCTGGGAGAGCGGCTGCATCTTGTCGCCGAGCGCCGCCGCCTCGCCCGCCGCCGCCGAATGCACGTCGAACAGCGTGCCGTAGGCGTCGAACACGCAGGCCCGGATGCCCTCGAAGGACGCCATGGGCGAAGTGCCTCCCCGACGATGTTCTCGTTGTCGCAGCAGACCCTAATCGGTCAGGCTGGACTGCGCCAGCCTGAAGGCTTCGGGCAGCGGCCTGGCGGGCAGGCCGAGCTTTTCGCGGTAGACCATGGCCGCTTCGAGGACCCGCTGGACGTAGTTCCGCGTCTCTGAGAAGGGGATGCTCTCGATCCACGTCAGCGGGTCCACCCGCGGATCGCGCGGGTCGCCGTACTCGCGGATCCAGCTATCGGCGCGCCCGGGCCCCGCGTTGTAGGCAGCCAGCACCAGCGGCAAGTAGCCGTCGTAGCGCGCGACCATGTCGATCAGGAACACCCGGCCGAGCGTAACGTTGAACTCCGGATCTTCCGTCAGCCGCGAAAGACTGTAATCCAGGCCCAGCTTGCCCGCCGTCGTCTTGGCGGTCGCCGGCATGAGCTGCATCAGCCCGCGCGCCCCGGCACGGCTGACCGCCTTGGTCCAGAAGGAGCTCTCCTGGCGCATCAGGCCGAGCACCAGCGCCGCTTCTTCCGGCGGACCCAAGTCGATGTCCGGGAGCAACGGGAAGAGGTGCGCGCCCAGGATATGCCCGTCTCGGCGCGCCTGCTTTGCCGTCCAGACCCGTTGGTCGTGCCGATCCAGCCGCTCGGCCAGATCGGCGATCAGGTGCCAGTCGACGGCGTCTGCCGCGTCCTGGCGCAGGGCCGCGAAGAACTGGAAGACTAGGTCGTCCTGGCCCAACTCGTGCAGCCGGGCGACGGTCTGCGGGATCTCGCCAGCTGCGAAGCGGCGACGCAGCTCCTCGGGAACGCGCGGGGACGGATTGCCGACGACCGTCGGCGCGCCGCCCAGGCGGGCGATCGCCATCTGGCCGTAGAAGGTCTCGCCATGGATCGCCGCCTGGCGCCACCAGCGCGCTGCTGCCGCCGCATCGCCGGCCGCGTCCATCGCCTCGCCGGCCCAGAAGGCGCCGCGCGCCGAGCTGATCGGCGACGACACGCCGGCATGCAGCCGTTCGAAGTGCGGGAAGGCGAGCGTGGGGTCGCGCAACCAGTCGAGGGCGATCCAGCCGGCCAGGAACTCCGCCTCGGCGAAGTCGACGCCCTCGCTCAGGCCGCTGTTCGCCGCCAGCCGGTAGGCGACAGAGATCTCGCCTAGACGCAGCGCCCGACGGGCCATCCAGTGGCGCAGCTCCCACCAGCGCTCGGGCTGGCGCACCGTGACGGGCACGGGATCGACCAGCTCCAGCGCATCGCGGAAGCGGTCGGCGCGCATGCGCCAGCGTGCGCGTTCGAAGATCAGTCCCTCGTCGTCCCGCAGGCCGGCCGGCACGCGGGCGATCGCGGCATCCACGCCGGGCTCGCGCGCCGCCAGCTTCAGGCGCGCCGTCGCCAGCTCCGCGAAGCCGGGCCCCAGGCGCCTGGCCTGGCGCTGGGCGGGGGCGCTGCGCCGCTCGAAGACCAGCCGCTCGAAGCGGGCGCGTTCGTCTTCGGCGGTGAAATGGCGACCGAACCGGGCATGGAACGCCAGTTCCAGGTCGCGCGGAAAGTCGTCGTCGCGCCAGGCCGTGCGCGCGACTTCGACCGCTTCCGCTTGGCGTCCGATGTCCATCAGCGCCGCAGCATGCCGGGCTTTGCCCTTGGCGGTCACTGGCGGATGCGCAGCGAACCAGGCGAGCACCTGGGAGGCGGGCAGGCCGGGCGGCATGGCCTCCTCCGCCGCCCGGCGCAGCGCCCAGCTTCCCGGCCAGCCCGGGTGGCTCTCCCTAAAGGCCGCGATCTCGGCGAAGCTGGCGCGCGTCGCCGGATCCTTCAGGCGCAGCCATTGCAGCACGGCGCGCGGCAAGAGATCCTCGGCCGTGGCCGTGGCGGCGATGGCCGCATCGTACTGGCGTGCCTCGGCGGCGGCGAAGGCGGTGCGGTAGAGCTCGCGATCGGCGCGCGACAGCACCTCCGCGGCGGCGGTGCCCCCGAGCGTTGCGACAATCGCTGTGACGAGCAGGAGTGCGACGATACGGCGGCGCAACGGATCAGGCTCCATCCGGATGCTGCAGGCGCGAAGCTACCAGCAAACGCGGAGTCCCGGAAGATATCCGCGGGCATGCGGTGGCCGAATTCGGCCCGCTTGCTGCCTGCGCATCGGCCCTATATGGTGCCGGGCCGCGTAGGTTTGCAGGTTTTATTCGCGGCACTCGGGCGGCGGCGGCGTGTGCGCACCGCCCTTTACCGCCGAACTCGGCTCAAGGCGTCTGAAGGAAGTGGAATCATGGCCAGTCCGATGTTTACGGGCTCCCTCACCGCAATGGTCACGCCGTTCGCCGGCGGCAAGGTGGACGAGGCCAGCTTCCGCAAATTCGTCGACTGGCAGATCGACGAGGGGACCGAGGCGCTGGTGCCCGTCGGCACCACGGGCGAATCGCCGACCCTGACCCACGACGAGCACAAGCAGGTCGTGGAGATCTGCGTCGACCAGGTGCGCGGGCGCGTGCCGGTGATCGCAGGGACGGGGTCCAACTCGACCGCCGAGGCGATCGACTTCACCCGGCATGCGCAGGCCGCCGGCGCCGATGCGGCGCTTGTGGTGACGCCCTACTACAACAAGCCGAACCAGGAGGGGATGTACCAGCACTTCAAGGCGATCCATGACGCCAGCGAGCTGCCGATCCTGGTCTACAACATTCCAGGGCGCTCGGTCGTCGACGTGTCGGTCGAGACCATGGCGCGCCTCGCCGAGCTGCCGCGCATCGTCGGCGTCAAGGACGCCACCGCCGACGTGCTGCGCCCTTGGAAGACCCGCCAGGCGATTCCGGGCGACTTTGCCATGCTCTCGGGCGAGGATGCGACGATCCTGCCGTTCCTGGCGATGGGGGGGCACGGCTGCATCTCCGTGGCGTCCAACGTCGCGCCCCGCCTGTGCCGGGAGCTGCACGACGCCTGGCGGGCCGGGCAGGCGGCCAAGGCACAGGCGTTGAACGACCGCCTCATGCCGCTGTTCGGCGCGCTCTTCGTGGAGCCGAACCCGCAGCCGGTGAAGTACGCCCTGTCGCTGCTCGGGCACTGCCGCGAGGAGGTGCGCCTGCCGCTGGTGCCGGTGGCGCCCGAGACCCAGGCCAAGGTGCGCGGCGCCATGGTGCACGCCGGGCTGATCAACTAGCCGGGTCCTGCCGTCTGATCTTCATGCCGCCGCCCAGAACCGTCGCCCAGAACCGCAAGGCCCGCCACGAGTACCACATCGAGGAAACGCTCGAGGCGGGCCTGCAGCTCACCGGCTCCGAAGTGAAGTCGCTGCGCGAGGGGCGGGCCAACATCGGTCAGGCCTTTGCCGTCGACCAGGGCGGCGAGCTCTGGCTGATGAACGCGCACATCTCCGAATACGCCCCAGCCGCGCGCTTCGGGCACGATCCGATGCGGCCGCGCAAGCTGCTGCTCCACAAGCGCCAGCTCGACAAGCTGATGGGCCAGGTCAAGCGCGAGGGCTACACCCTCGTGCCGCTGTCGATCTACTTCAACGCGCGTGGCATCGCCAAGCTGAACCTCGGGCTGGCGCGCGGCAAGAAGAAGGCGGACAAGCGCGAGGACATCAAGAAGCGAGACTGGGAGCGCCAGAAGGCCCGGCTGCTGCGCGCCAACAACTAGAGCGCGATCGTCACGGGTGGAAGCGGATCCGCTTCCACCCGTGACGTGAATCGCTCGCTAACTCTATGAATAGAGCAGGATCGTCTTGGATGGGATCGCCAAAGCGATTCCATCCAAGACGATCCTGCTCTAGCGAAAGACGCGACGAGAACCCCGCCAAGTGTAGGCGCGTGCCGGTCCCGGGGTCTCGCATTGGCGCAGCGCTTCGGCCAGCACCAGCGCGGTGACCTCGGCCATCGGCAGATTTTCGATGCGCGTGGCCGGCACCCAGCCGACGTCCTCCAACTCGCCGTCCCCGGTACGTCCGCCGCAGGCCAGCGCCCCGTCGATCAGGAAGAAGCGGGTGTGGAAGCGGATCGGCGAGTCGCTTGGTGTGATCGCCCGCGCGATCAGCCGCAGCGCGCCGAAGGCGGGGGACAGCCCGGCCGCGGCGAAGGCTCGCCACGCCGGCTGCGCCGCTGCGCTCCCGTCGTCCGGCCGGCCGAACAGCAGGCCGGTTTCCTCCGCCGTCTCGCGCAGCGCGCAACGCGCGAAGGCCAGCAACCGGCGCCGCGTCGCCGCATCGACCGCGCCTTCCGCCCGCGGCGACGTCTCCGGAAAACCGCTCGGACGGGCATCGCCGGCGTCGAGGCGGCCGCCCGGCCCGACGTAGACGCCCGGCATGAAGCGGGTGCGCGCGTGCCGCCTGCCGAGCAGGATCTCCGGCGCGCCCTGACGTGGCCGTCGGACGGCGACGACGCCGGCGGCGTCTCGAGGGGTGGCGGGGCCTGATGTGCAGGGCCGAAAGCTCACTCCGGAAGCACCGGTCGGCTATTCGACGCGGGTGGCCTCGCGCACGCGGCTGGCGGTGCTGAGCGGGCCTTCGCTGGTCGCGGCATAGAGCGCGGGGTCGCCGATCAACTCCAGCGCCACCTCGACATCGAGCTCGCCTTCGCTGTCGCGCGTCGGGCAGAGCGCACGCAGCGCCTCGAGCGCCGCCTCGTCGTGCAGGTCGATCGGCGCCTGGCGCTGGGCAGCGGGAATCAGCAGTTCGCCGCGGCGCAACTGGGCGACGACCATGCCCGGGTCGGAGGTGTCGTCGGCGATGCAGATGTCCGGCAGCACGCCGCGCTTGTGCAGCGCATAGCCGCTCGGTGCGTGGAACCGTGCCCATGTCAGCGTCAGCTCGCCGTCGTTGGGCAGCCGCAGGACGGTCTGCACCGTACCCTTGCCGAAAGAGTTGGAGCCGACGACCAGCGCCTTGCCGCTGTCCTGCAGCGCGGCGGCGACGATCTCCGAGGCGGAGGCCGAATTGCCGTTGATCAGCACGACGATCGGCAGATCGCCGATCAGGTCGTCGCGGCGCGCGTCGAAATACTGATGGCTGTCCGGGTGACGGCCGTGGGTGGAGACGATCCGCCCCTGCGGCACGAAGAGGTCGGCGACCGAGACGGCCTGGTCGAGCAGGCCGCCGGGATTGTCGCGCAGATCGATGACGAAGCCGCGCAGCTTGTCGCCCAGCTCCCGTTCGGCGCGGAAGATCTTCTCCCGCAGGGTGCGGGTTGTGGACTGGTTGAAGCCGGCGATGCGGATCACCGCCACACCATCGGCGGTCCGGTATGTGACGGTCTGCGGCACGATGTGATCGCGCTCGATATCGACCTCGAAGGCGGCCGGAGCGCCCTCCCGCGCAACGGTGACACGGACGTGGGTGCCGATCGGCCCGCGCAGGGCGCGGACCACCTCGCGCTGGTCCATGCCGGGGGTGGGCACGTCCTCGATCGCGACGATCAGGTCCTCGTCCTGAAGGCCGGCCGCTTCCGCCGGGGTGTCCTCCATCACCGAGACCAGGCGCACACCCTCCTCCTCGACACGGATGCGCACGCCGACGCCGCCGAAGCCGTCGCGGCTCGCCCGGTTCTCGCGCGCCTCTTCCCGTCCGGCATAGCGCGAATAGGCGTCCAGCTCGGCCACCATGCCGTCGAAGACGGTCTCGTAGACCTCTTCCGGCCGCGTCTCGGCAAGAACCGGGGACACCTTGTGTGCCGCCGCCAGGGCCTGCGCCGTGACGCTTGCCCAGCCGCTGCCGTCGCGCGGTGCCGGCGCCGGAAAGGTATGACGGAGGGTGCCGTCGTACGACAGCTCGACGGCAGAGCCGGTACCGCGATAGGTCACCTTCGGGTCGAGTTGGTCGATCGCGCTCAGGCCGGCCAGGGCCAGGTCGTCGACCTCGATGTCCTCGATGTAGACGGCCGTCACGTCCTGGTAGCCGGCGTTGAACATGCGCTCGGCCCGCGCCGTGTCGTAGACCGCCGGCTGGCTGTGCAGCTCCTGTGTCGTGCAGGCGCCCAGCGCCAGCAAGGTGGCGCCGGCGATCGCGACCGAACCGATTCTGCGGCGGATGGACATGACTCCCCCGTTGCGCTCCTCGCGCAAGTCCCGGCCGCACATGTTATGCCAGCCGTTGGCCGCGCTGCAGCCGAAAAATCGCTGTGACGCGGCGCAGCGCCTTCGATACCGCGTCGCAGTCTGTCGCGCCCTTGTGACAAAGATAGGGCGCCAAGCGTAAACGACAGCTTGCCGGCCGGCGTGACACCGCGGCAGTGAATGCGATCACCGCCGGCGCCGGATCCGGGCCCGCCGCGCCTGCGGCGTGCGGCGGGCCGCGGCGCCCTCGGTCGCGCCGGCCGTCTGCTCGCCGGCGGCGCGGCCCTTCGCCTTGGGCGGCGCCAGCTTGTCCGGCTTGCGACCGCCGGCGGGCCGCTTCGGCCGCGCGCCTTCGTAAACGGGCTCCTCTCTTGTGTCGGCGACCTCGCCCGGGCCTTCGACGAGGTGCATCATCAGGCCGCCGGTGGTGGCGTCCGCCTCGATCAGGCGAACCGTCACGGCCTCGCCAAGGGTAAAGGTGCGCCCCCAGCGCCGGCCGACCAGGCAGTGGCGCCGCTCGTCGTGCACGTAGAAGTCGTCGGGCAGGCTGGAGATCGGCACCAGGCCGTCGGCGCCGCTTTCGTCCAGGGTGACGAAGAGGCCGAAGCGGGTGACGCCGTTGACCCGCGCTTCGAAGATCTCGCCGACCCGCTCCGACAGGAAGGCGGCCGTCATGCGGTCGTTGGCGTCGCGCTCGGCCGCCGCGGCCGCCCGTTCGGTCTGTGAGATGTGTTCGCCGATCTCCTTGAACCTGCCGGCTTGGGCCTCGCTCAGGCCGTCCTCGCCCAGCCCCAGGCCGCGGATCATCGCGCGGTGGACCAGCAGGTCGGCATAGCGGCGGATCGGCGAGGTGAAGTGGGCGTAGCGCTGCAGCGCCAGGCCGAAGTGACCGAGGTTGTCGGGGCTGTAGTTGGCCTGCGCCTGGCAGCGCAGCACCAGTTCGCTGACCATGTGGTAGTAGGGCGTCTGCGCCGCCTGATCGAGCACCTTCTGGAAGGTACGCGGGCGGATCACCTGGCCTTTCGCCAGGCGGACGCCGACGCCGTCGAGCACCTCGCGCAGCGCCTCCACCTTCTCGGGGTCGGGCTCGTCGTGGACGCGGTACATGCAGGGCTGGCGCAGCCGCTCCAGCTCGCTCGCCGCCGCCACGTTGGCGCAGATCATCAGCTCTTCGATCACCCGGTGGCTGTCCAGGCGGCTACGGGTCTCGACACCGGCAACGTTGCCGTCGGCGCCGATAACGATCCTGCGCTCCGGCACGTCCAGCTCGAGGGTGCCGCGCTGGCGGCGGTTGGCCAGCAAGGCGCCGAAGGCGCCGTAGAGCGGCCGGATCACCGGGTCGAGCAGGGGGGCGGCGGTGCCGTCCGGGGCGCCGTCGATCGCCGCCTGCACTTGTTCGTAGGTCAGGCGCGCGGCCGAGCGCATCAGGCCGCGCAGGAAGCGCCACTTCAGGAGCTTGCCCTCTGCGTCCAGCGTCATCCAGACGGCCAGGCAGCCGCGCTCCTCGTCCGGCCGCAGGGAGCACCAGCCGTTGGAAAGGGCCTCGGGCAGCATCGGCACGACGCGGTCGGGGAAGTATGCGGAGTTGCCGCGCGCCCGCGCCTCGCGGTCGAGCGCGCTGTCGGCATGCACGTAGTGGGCGACGTCGGCGATGGCGACCAGCACCCGCCAGCCGTTAGGGTTCTTCTTGTCTGCATCAGGCTCGGCATACACCGCGTCGTCGAAGTCGCGGGCGTCGGCGCCATCGATGGTGACCAGCGGCACCGGACGCAGGTCCTCGCGGCCCTTCGGGCCGACCGCGCCCGCTGCCTCCGCTTCTGCCACCGCCTCCTCGGGGAAGGCCGTGCGCAGGCCGTGCTCGTGGATGGCGATCAGCGAGAGGGCGCGCTGGTTGTCGAGGCTGCCCAGCCGCTCGACCACGCGCACGTCGCGCAGGCCCATGCGCGGGTGGTAGCCCTTGACCTCGGCCAAGACCAGCTCGCCCGGGGCGGCGCCGGCCGCGTCTTCCGGCTTCAGCACGTAGTCCTGCTTGGCCCGCTTGTCGGTGGGGCTCAGCCGCCCGCCCTGGGCCGTCGTCTCGTAGATGCCGAGCACGCGACGCGGCGAGCGGCCGATGCGGCGGATGACCTTGCCTTCGTAGACGCCGTCCTCGACGCGCTCCAGCTTGGCGAGCGCCCGGTCGCCGATCGCCAAGGCCGCGCGGCTGCGGGTGCCGGCGCCCAGATAGATGCGCGGCGGCGGGCCCACCTCCTCCTCGTGCCAGTTGGCCGGGCGGGCGATCAACTCGCCGTCCTCGTCGATGTCGGCGACCTCGACCACGCCGACGGGCGGCAGCCGGTCGGGCGGGGCCAGCTTCTTCTTGCCCTTGTCCTCCAGTTTGCCCTGCTCCTGCAGTTCGGCGAGCACTTCGCGCAGGCGCCGGCGCTGCGCGCCCTTCAGGTTGAAGGCGCGGGCTAGGTCGCGCTTGTCGACGGGAGTGGGGCTCTCCTGGATGTACTTGAGGATCTCCTCGGCAGGCGGGAAATCCTCGACGAAATCTTCGCGGGCCACGGGGCGTCCTTGTTCGGCGGCTCTGTGCGGGCCGTTCGGCCCAACCTAGGCCCGGTGGGGCGCGCCCGCTAGCTCTCGGCCGCCTTTTTCGTCCTTGCGCCGCTCTTCTTCGCGGCGGTCTTGGACGAGGTCTTCCCGGCCGCACTGCTCTTGCCGGCCGCCGCCTTGCCGCCGCCCTTCTTCTTCGCCGTCTGCCTGCCGAGCAGCTCGACCGCCTGCAGCAGGTCGATCTCGTCCTTGTCCATGTCCTTGGGCAGCGAGGCGTTGGTGCGGCCGTGCTTGACATAGGGGCCGTAGCGCCCCGCATGCAGCGTCACCGGTTTGCCGTCGCTCGGGTGCTCGCCGAGCGTCTTCAGCGCCTGGGCGCCGGCGCCCTTCGCCTGGGCCAGCAGGTCGACGGCGCGGTTGAGGCCGATGGTCAGGACGTCCTCGTCGGCCGGGATCGACTTGTAGGTGCTGCCGCGCTTCACGTAGGGCCCGAAGCGGCCGATCCCGGCGGTGATCTCCTCGCCCTCATGGGTGCCGAGGCTGCGCGGCAGCGACAACAGCTTGCGCGCCGCCTCCAGATCGACGTCGGCGGGGGCCAGTCCGCGCGGCAGGGAAGTCCGCTTGGGCTTGGCCTTCTTGTCTTCGCCTTGTTCCCCGAGCTGAACGTAGAAGCCGTAGGGCCCCTTGCGCAGGCTGATCTCCGCGCCGCTCTGCGGATCCTCGCCCAGGACCTTGGGGCCGGCCTCGCCCGGCGCCGTGCCGCCGCTGCCCTCCTCCGCCTGCTGGGCCAGCGGCCGGGTGAGGCGGCATTCCGGGTAATTGGAACAGCCGATGAAGCCGCCGGTCTTGCCCAGGCGCAGGCCGAGCCGACCGCTGCCGCAGGCGGGGCAGGTGCGCGGATCCTTCTCCGGATGTTCGGGATCCTGCGGGAAGAAGTGCGAGCCGAGGTCGCGGTCGAGCTCTTCGATCACGTCGGAGATGCGCAGGCCCTTGGTCTCCTCGACCGCCTGGCTGAAGGCCTCCCAGAAGCGGCGCAGCACCTCCTGCCACTGGCTGTCGCCGGCGGAGATGCGATCGAGGTCTTCCTCCAGGCTGGCGGTGAAGTCGTACTCGACGTAGCGCCGGAAGAAGGCGCTCAAGAAGGCGGTGACGATGCGGCCGCGGTCCTCCGGCACGAAGCGCTTCTTGTCGAGGCGGACATACTCGCGGTCCTGCAGCACCTGGAGGATGGAGGCGTAGGTCGAGGGCCGGCCGATGCCGAGCTCCTCCAGCTTTTTCACCAGGCTTGCCTCGGAGTAGCGCGGCGGCGGCTGGGTGAAATGCTGCTCGGGCGTCACCGCCTTGCGGTTCAGGTCCTGGCCCTGGCTCAGGGCGGGCAGGCGCTTGCCCTCGCTCTCCTCCTCGGCCGGCTCGTCGCGGCCTTCCTGGTAGAGCGTCAGGAAGCCGTCGAACACCACCACTGTACCCGTGGCGCGCAGCTTGGCCGTGCCGCGGTCGACGTCGACCTGCACCGTCATCTGATCGAGCTCGGCCGACTGCATCTGGCTGGCGAGCGCACGGGTCCAGATCAGCTCGTAGAGGCGCGCCTCGTCGTCGCCCAGATAGCGGGCGACCTCCTTCGGCAGGCGGGTCAGGTCGGTCGGGCGGATCGCCTCGTGCGCCTCCTGGGCGTTCTTCGCCTTGGTCTTGTAGATGCGCGCCTGGTCGGGGACGTAGCGCTCGCCGTGTCGCTGCGCGATCAGGTCGCGGGCCTGGGAGATGGCGTCGTTCGACATGCCGACGCCGTCGGTCCGCATGTAGGTAATCAGCCCCACCGTCTCGCCGCCGAGATCGGCGCCTTCGTAGAGGCGCTGGGCGGTGCGCATGGTGCGGGTGGCGCCGAAGCCGAGCTTGCGCGAGGCCTCCTGCTGCAGGGTCGAGGTGGTGAAGGGCGGCTGCGGATGGCGCTTGCTGCGCCGGGTCTCGACGCTCTCGACGGTGAAGTGCCCGGCCGTCTCCAGGGCGCGCACGGCAGTCATCGCGGCGGCTTCGCTGCCCAGGTCGAACTTGTCGAGCTTGGCGCCGTTCAGATGGGTCAGGCGCGTCTCGAAGGCCGGCGTGTCGACGCCGTCCAGGGTGGCGGCGACGGTCCAGTATTCCTGCGCGCGGAAGGCCTCGATCTCGGCCTCTCGCTCGCACACCAGCCGCAGGGCCACCGACTGCACGCGCCCGGCCGACTTGCTGCCGGGCAGCTTGCGCCAAAGCACGGGCGAGAGCGTGAAGCCGACCAGATAATCCAGCGCGCGGCGCGCCAGGTAGGCCTCGATGAGCTGGGTGTCGAGCTCGCGCGGATGGCGGAACGCCTCGATGATCGCGCCCTTGGTGATCTCGTTGAAGACCACGCGCTTGACCGGTTTGCCGTTGAGCGCGCGGCGTCGGTTGAGTTCCTCGATAATGTGCCAGGAGATCGCCTCACCCTCGCGGTCCGGGTCGGTGGCGAGGTAGAGCTGGTCGGCGTTCTTCAGCTCCTTGGCGATCGCCTTGATCTGCTTGTCGCCCCGCTCGTCCACCTGCCAGTCCATGGCGAAGTCCTCGTCGGGCCGCACTGAGCCGTCCTTGGGCGGCAGGTCGCGGACGTGCCCGTAGCTCGCCAGAACGCGGAAGTCCCCGCCCAGATAGCGCTCGATGGTCTTGGCCTTGGCGGGCGATTCGACGACGACGAGGTGCATGCGACATTCCGTCAGGGTGCGGGAGCGGGCTGGCCGCCGCGTGCCGCCGGGGGCGGACCGCCCGTGCTCAGGCGATCAGCGCGACGCGGTTGCCGGGATGGCGCTCGATCCGGCCGGCCAACTCCAGTTCCAGCAGGACGGTGCCGACCAGCGCGGCAGACAATTGGCATTGGCGTATGATTTCGTCAACAGACACTGGCGCAGGTGAAAGTAATTCGAGAACGATATCAAAAGCTTGGGTTTGTTCCTCGGGGCTGGGCATGGCCATGGGCTCGACCAGGAAGCCGGGGTGGAAGGGTTCTTGGGCGGGTGGGGCGCTGGCTTTCAGCGCCTCGATGACATGCTCGGCCGATTCGACCAGCGTGGCGCCTTCGCGCAGCAGCCGGTTGCAGCCGGAGGCGCGCGGGTCGAGGGGCGAGCCCGGCACGGCCATCACCTCGCGCCCGTATTCGGCGGCGAGTCGCGCGGTGTGCAGCGAGCCGCTCTTCTGCGCCGCCTCGACCACGACGGTCCCCATGCTCAGGCCGGCGATGATGCGGTTGCGGCGCGGGAAGTGGCGGCCCTGCGGCTCGGCGCCCGGCGGCATCTCCGAGAGGATCGCGCCTTCGGCCAGCATTCGCTCGTAGAGGGCGGCGTTTTCCGGCGGATAGATCACGTCGGGACCGCCGGCCAGCACCGCGGCGGTACCGTGGGCGAGCGCGCCTTCGTGCGCCGCGGTGTCGATGCCGCGGGCGAAGCCGGAGACCACCAGCCAGCCCGCTTCGGCCAAACCGGCGGCCATGCGCTTGGCGAGGGTGCGGCCGTTGGCCGAGGCGTTGCGGGCGCCGACCAGCGCGACGGCCGTCCTCTGCAGCAGATGGAGGTGGCCGCGCACGGCGATCAGCGGCGGCGCGTCGTCGGCCGCCGCCAGCGCCGGCGGGTAGTCGGGCTCGCAGCGCGCGACCAGGCGCGCCTCAAGCCTGGCGAGCGCCGCCAGCTCGCGCTCGGCCTCGGCGGCGGGGCAGACGCGGATCGGCTTGGCCCGTCCGCCGCGCTTGGCCAGCTCGGGCAGGGCCTCCAGGGCGGCGCCGGCGGTGCCGAAGCGGTCGAGCAGCAGCCGGAAGGTGATCGGCCCGACGTTCTCGCTGCGGATCAGCCGCAGCCAGGCCAGGCGCTCGGCCTCGGAAAGGGTTTGCAGGGGACGGTCCATCGGCGGCGACTTTCGGTTGAAAGCGGCCGTTGGGTCAACCTGCAAGGCGGAACGTCAGCCGCCGTCGCCGGCGTCTTTCTTGGCTCCGATCCTGCTTTCTTCGCCGCGCAACAGGCGGCGGATGTTGGCGTGGTGGCGCAGCACGATGAGCGCGGCCAGGATGGCGGCGAACTCAACCCGTTGCAGGTCGCCGACGAGATACCAGACGTAGGCAGGCGAGAGCGCGAAGCCGATCAGCGCCGCAAGCGAGGAGTAGCGGGTGACGGCGGCGACCAGCAACCAGGTGGCGCACAGCGCCAGCCCCGCCGGCCAGGCGACCAGCAGCAGCAGCGCGATCGAGGTCGCCACCCCCTTGCCGCCGCGGAAACCCAGCCAGACCGGGAAGTTGTGCCCCAGCACGGCGCCCAGCCCGGCCATCAGCATCGGGTCGGGCCCGCCCAGATACCAGCCGACCCAGGCCGCGCCGGCGCCCTTGCCGCCGTCGAGCAGCAGGGTCAGCAGCGCCAAGTCCTTGCGCCCGGTGCGCAGCACATTGGTGGCGCCGATGTTCTTCGAGCCGATCGTGCGTAGGTCGCCGAGGCCGGACAGGCGGGTCAGCACCAGGCCGAAGGGGACCGATCCCAGCAAGTAGCCGCCGGCCAGCGCGGCCAGCAGGTAGGGCCAGGCGAAGTCCCAGGAGATCGGATCGGGCATCGGCCTGTCGCCTCAGGCGGCGCTGCCGCCGCCGGCCTCGCTGTAGATGGTGCGGCCGTCAACGACGGTGCGCAGCACGACGCCCTGCACCATGTGATTCTCGAAGGGCGAGTTCTTCGACTTCGACCGGAAGCGGTCGGGGTCGACGGTCGCCGGCCGGTCGGGGTCGAAGACGACCAGGTCGCACGGCAGACCGGGCTCCAGGTCGGCGCGCCCGCGCAGGATCCCGGCCGGTCCGTCGGTCAGGCGGCGGAGTAGCTCCAGCAGCGTCATCCGCCCGGCGTGCACCAGGGCGAGGGAAAGCGGCAGCAAGCTCTCCAGGCCGACGATGCCGGGGCTGGCCATGGCGAAGGGCTGGCGCTTGGTGTCCTGGTCGTGCGGCGCGTGGTCGCTGGCGATGGCGTCGATGGTGCCGTCGGCCACCGCCGCGGTCACCGCCGCCCGATCCGCCTCGCCGCGCAGCGGCGGGGCGACCTTGGCAAAGGTGCGGTAGTCGCCGACCGCGGTCTCGTTGAGGGTGAAGTAGTGCGGCGCCGTGCTGCAGGTGACCGGCAGGCCGCGGGCCTTGGCGCGGCGGATCACCTCGACCGCTTCGGCGCAGGTGACGTTGGCGACGTGGTAGCGCCCGCCGGTCATCTCGACCAGGCGCAGATCGCGCTCGATCATCATCACTTCGCTGAGCGTGTGGGAGCCCGCCAGGCCCAGGCGCGTCGCCAGCTCGCCGGCGTTCATCACGCCGGTCGCCAGGGCCGGCTCCTCTGGATGCTGCAGGATGACGGTCCCGACGCTGCGCGAGTAGCTGAGCGCCCGGCGCATCACCTGGGCATTCGCAACCGCCTGCAGTCCGTCGGTAAAGCCGAGCGCTCCGTACTCGCTGAGCAGGCCCATCTCGACCAGTTCGCGACCCTCCAGCCCGCGCGTCACGGCGCCGTAACCGTAGACCTTGACCAGCTTCTCCTCGCGCGCGCGCCGGGCGATGAACTCGATGCCGGCGACGTCGTCAACCACCGGGTCGGTGTTGGGCAGGGCGACCATCGAGGTGACGCCGCCGGCCGCCGCCGCCCGGCTTGCGGTCTCGATCGTCTCCTTGTGCTCGTTGCCCGGCTCGCCGAGCTGCACCCGCATGTCGACCAGGCCGGGCGCCAGGCAGGCGCCGCCGCAGTCGACGATCGCGACGCCCTCCGGCACGCCCTCGGTGAAGAGACGGCGGCCGAGGTCCACGATCACGCCGCGGTCGGCATAGAGCGCGCCCGGCGCGTCCAGCCCGCTCTTCGGGTCGAGCAATCGGGCGTTGACGTAGGCGGTCGGGCCGGCCTCGCTGCGCGTCGCCATGGCTCAGCCCTCCGCCCTGACCGGCGTCCGGGTGCCCGCGACCAGGGCGTGCAGGCAGGCCATGCGCACGGCCACGCCCATCTCCACCTGCTCCTGGATCAGCGAACGGTCGATGTCGTCGGCGACGCTGCTGTCGATCTCCACTCCGCGGTTCATCGGCCCGGGGTGCATGATCAGCGCATCCGGCTTGGCCATCGCCAGCTTCTCGCGGTCCAGGCCGTAGAAGCGGAAGTACTCCCGGATCGAAGGCACGTAGGAGCCCTGCATGCGCTCGGTCTGCAGCCGCAGCATCATCACGATGTCGCAGTCCCGCAGGCCCTCGCGCATGTCCATGAAGGACTCGACGCCCAGCCGCTCGATGCCGCCCGGCATCAGCGTCGGCGGCGCGATGACGCGCACGCGCGCGCCCATGGTGGTGAGCAGATGAATGTTGGAGCGCGCCACCCGGCTGTGCAGGATGTCGCCGCAGATCGCCACCGTCAGGCCGGCCAGGCGTCCTCTGCGGCGGCGGATGGTCAGGGCGTCCAGCAGCGCCTGGGTCGGGTGCTCGTGGCTGCCGTCGCCGGCGTTGATGACGGCACCGTTGACCTTCTCGCTGAGCAGCTTGACCGCGCCGGACTCCGGATGCCGGACGATCAGCACGTCGGGGTGCATGGCGTTCAGCGTCATCGCCGTGTCGAGCAGGGTCTCGCCTTTCTTGATCGAGGACCAGGTGACGGACATGTTGATGACGTCGGCGGACAGCCTCTTGGCCGCCAGCTCGAAGGAGGTGCGGGTGCGCGTCGAGGTCTCGAAGAAGAGGTTGATCACCGTATGACCGGAGAGCAGCGGCGAGCGCTGGTGCGCGCCGGCGTCCTGCGCGGCGTAGTCGGCCGCCAGGTCCAGCAGCGTCTCGATCTCCGCCGGGGTCAGGCCCTCGATGCCGAGCAGATGGCGATGCGCGTAGCCAGGCCGCGCGATGGCTTCGAAGTCTTGCATCGAGCGGGGCTTATGGCACCGCCGGCCCGGCTCTGACAAGCAGCGCTTCGGCACGGCGGATGCGCAGGCTGCGCAAGCTCCTGATCTGGCTGCTGCTGGCGCTCGTCGCCTTGCCGGCGGCCATGACGCTGCTCTACCGAGTCGTCCCGCCACCGGGCACGCCGCTGATGGCGATCCGCGCGCTGGAGGGCCACGGCTGGCAGCGCGACTGGGTGCCATTGGAGCAGATCGCCGTGCCGCTGCGCGAGGCGGTGGTGGCGGCGGAAGACAACCGCTTCTGCAGCCATTGGGGGTTCGATCTGACGGCGCTGGAGGAGGCGGTCGCCGAGTGGCGCGACGGCGGGCGGCTGCGCGGCGCCTCGACGATTTCCATGCAGACGGCCAAGAACCTGTTCCTCTGGCCTGGACGCGATTGGCTGCGCAAGGGGCTGGAGGCCTACCTGACCCTGTGGGTCGAAGCCCTGCTGCCGAAGCGGCGAATTCTCGAGCTCTACCTCAACAACGTCGAGTTCGGACCGGGGATCTACGGGGCCGAAGCCGCCGCCCGCGCGCACTTCGGCCGCAGTGCCGCGGAGCTGACCTCGCGCCAGGCGGCGCTGCTGGCCGCCGTCCTGCCGAACCCGCTGGAGCGCTCCGCCGGCCGGCCGAGCGACTTCGTCAGCCGTCAGGCGGGCCGCATCCAGACCCGCATGCGCCAACTCGGCCCGCTGTTGGCCTGCGTGCGCTAGCCTGCGGTCGAAAAGACCAGTTTCGGCAGCTTGTGCAGGTGTACGTCGTCGCCGGCGTGGCGGCGCAGGATGTCCTGCGCCCGCGCCTCGTGCGCCGCATCGCGGGTACGCACCCAGAGCAGCAGCCCGCCACGCTGGAGTTGGTCTTCGAGGTGGCGCGCATGGTGGCGGTCGATCAGCCGCGAGAGTGCCACGCCGATGCCGCCGCCGAGACCGCCGCCGATCGCCGCTGCGGCGATCGCCGCCGCCAGGGTCCCGCCCGAGGCGACCACGGCGACCGTGCCGATCACCGCAGGCAGATAGAGGAAGCCGCCGATCACCGCGCCCTTGGCGTCGCCCAGGGTCTCCTTGGGGACGAAGGCGGTGGTCGGCACCTGCGGGTCGTCCTCCAGCTCGCGCACGTCCCGGTAGTCGTGCCCCAGGGTGCGCGCAACCGCATCATGACCGGCCAGGACACTCAGTTCGGCGCGGTCGAAGCCGTGCGTCAGCAACTCGTCGATCGCCGCCTGCAGGCTCTCGGCGTCGTGGAACACCCCGACGGCTTCCGTGTCGCGCGCTTGCTCCGCCATATGCTACCTCCCCCGCATGCAAGGTTTCGGAGGCGCGATGGTTGGCTCCAGCGGCCGAGAGCGCCTTGATGCAGCGCAAGCCGCACGCCTGCGAACAAGCAGGGCTAGATCGCGCCGCTTGCGCGCAGCCGGGCGATCTCCGCGTCGGGCAGGTCGAGGATCTCCTTCAGCAGTTCCTCGGTATGCTCGCCCATGCGCGGTGGCGGGTAGCGGTAGCTGACCGGCGTGGTCGAGAACTTGATCGGGTTGGCGATCAGGTCGACGTGGCCCTTTAGGGTCTGCGCATCCTCCATCCGCAGTTTCATGCCGCGGTGGCGGATCTGCGGGTCGGCGAACACCCGGTCGAGCGTGTTCACCGGGCCGCAGGGCACGCTGAGCTCGGACAGGCCCTCGACCCACTCGTCCAGGGTCTTGGCGGGGCCGAGCGCCTCCAGGATCTCGTAGAGCGCGCGCCGATGGGTGACGCGCTGGTAGTTGGTGGCGAAGCGCGGCTCGTCGGGCAGGTCCGGCCGGCCGGCGAAGCCGCAGAAGCGGCGGAACTGGGCGTCGTTGCCGACCGCCAGGATGAAAAAGCCGTCGGCGCAGGGCAGCACCTTGTAGGGCACGATGTTGGGGTGCTCGTTGCCCAGGCGCTTGGGCAGCTCGCCGCTGGTCAGGTAGTTCAGCCCCTCGTTGACCAGCCAGGCGACCTGGCTGTCGAGCAGCGCCAGGTCGATGTACTGCCCCTCGCCGGTCCGGTGGCGATGATGCAGGGCGCTGAGGATGGCGGCGACGGCGTACATCCCGCACATCACGTCGGCGATGCCGACGCCGACCTTGATCGGTTCGCCCTCCGGCTCTCCGGTCAGCGACATCAGCCCGCCCATGCCCTGGGCCAGATAGTCGTAGCCGGCGCGCGGCGCATAGGGGCCGGTCTGCCCGAAGCCGGTGATCGAGCAATAGATGATGTCCGGCCTGACCTGCCGGATGCTCTCGTAGTCCAGGCCGTACTTCTGTAGCCCGCCGACCTTGAAGTTCTCGACGAAGATGTCGCACTCGGCCGCCAGCTTGCGCGCCAGCGCCTGGCCCTCTTCGCTGGCGATGTCGATGGTCAGCGAGCGCTTGTTGCGGTTGGCCGAGAGGTAGTAGGCGGCCGTCCGCGGGTGGTCGCCCTCGGCCTCGCGTTCCTCGACGAAGGGCGGGCCCCACTTGCGGGTGTCGTCGCCCTGGCCGGGCCGCTCGATCTTGACGATGTCGGCGCCCAGGTCGCCGAGCAGCTGGGTGGCGGTCGGCCCGGCGAGGATGCGGGTCAGGTCGAAAACGCGCAGGCCGGTCAGCGGCGCAGGTCGCGAGGCGGTCATGGCGGACGGTATCCCGGATACGATTGACACGACGGCGGCGGTTGTCGCGTGGCGCCGGCTGGGCCGTCAAGGCGCCAGCGGCGCAAGGACGACCGGCAGCGTGAGCATGGCCAGCAGGGTCTGGGCGGTGATCAGGCTGGCCATCAAGGTGGCGTCGCCGCCCATCTGGCGCGCAAGGACATAGGCACTGGTCGCCGTCGGCAGGCCGTTGAACAGCACGGCGACGAAGGCGGCCGTGCCCTCGACGCCGAGCGCCCAGCAGCCGGCCCAGGTCAGCGCCGGCAGGACCGCGAGCTTGAGGACGCTGCTGACCAGCACCGGCCGGCCGGCGGCCCGTGCCGCGCGCAGGTCGAGCGCCGCGCCGACGCACAGCAGGCCGAGGGGCAGGGCGGCGCGCGCCAGGATCTGCATGACCTCGCCGAGCACCGGCGGCAGGCCCAGCCCCGTCAGGTTGAGCAGGCCGCCGGCGGCGCAGCCGAGGATCAGCGGGTTGGTCGCGATCTGCCGGGCAACTCCGCCCAGGGTCGGCTGCGCCGCGGTGCCGTAGCGCGCCAGCATGGCCACGCACAGCAGGTTGACCAGCGGCACGATGGCGGCGACCGCGACGGCCGCCGCCGCCAGCCCCGCCTCGCCGGCGACGCCGAAGGTGACCGCCAGGCCGATGTAGGTGTTCATCCGCACCGCGCCCTGGAACAGGCTGGTGAAGCCCGGCCCGTCGAGCCCGAGGCAGGGTCGCGCCAGCAGCAGCGCGGCGGTCATGACCAGGATGGCGGCGACGATGGCGGCCGCCATGGGCAGCACGGCCAGCTCCGAAAAATCGGCGCGGGCGAGGGTGGTCGCCAGCAGTACGGGGAACAGCAGGAAATAGGTCAGACGCTCGGCCGGCGCCCAGAAGGCCTCGCCGGGAAAGGCGCGGCGGCGCAACACCCAGCCGAGGAAGATCAGCAGGAAGACCGGCAGGATCACGAGGGCGATCTGGATCACGCCCCGGCGGCTCCGTGCTCGCCCCGGTTCGGCAGCGGTCCACGGGCCAAGGCATCGAGCGCGCCCTGCAGAATGTAGGCGGCGGCCATTTTGTCGACGACCTGGCTGCGGCGCTTGCGGGTCATGTCCGCCTCGCCGACCAGGAAGCGCTCGACCGCTGCCGTCGAGAGGCGCTCGTCCCACAGGGCGATGGGCAGGTCGAGCCCGGCGATCCGGTCGAGATTGCGGGCGAATTGGCGCGTCGACTGGCAGCGCGGCCCCTCGCTGCCGTCCATGTTGACCGGCAGGCCGAGCACCAGGCCGCCGACCCGCCGCTCTGCCACGATCTGCTTCAGGCGCGCGGCGTCGGCGGCGAACTTGCCGCGCCGGATCGTCTCCAGCGGCGAGGCGAGGCGCAGCGCGCCGTCGGAGATCGCCAGGCCGATGGTCTTGCTGCCCAGGTCGAGGCCGAGCAGCCGCGCGCGCGGCGGCAGCAGGTCGGGCAGGGCGTAGAGATCGACGAGGGGCATGGCGCTCTGTCTAGGCGCTGGTCGCGCTAGAGCACAAGAGCGGCGCACAAGCGCCGTTTCCAGAGGCTTGCTCCGCCCCCCTTCCGCCCTGCCTTGTGAGGCGATGGCGCCGGTGCTAGCTTCCGCCGCGCTTTCGCCGCACGGCCCTTTGCCGGCCATCGGCAAGGCCCGACCCCATAGTGACGAGGCGTTTTCATCCCATGGCGATCGACAAGGCCACGGTGTACGGCATCGCCCGGCTGGCCCGCATCCGCATCGACGAGGCGCAGGCCCAGTCCCTGGTCGGCGAGCTCGGCAACATCCTGGATTGGGTGGAACAACTCGGCGAGGTCGATACCGAGGGCGTTCAGCCGATGACCTCGGTGGTCGAGATGCGCCTGCCGCTGCGCGAGGATGCGGTCACCGACGGCGGCAAGCCGGACGACATCGTCAAGAACGCGCCCGAGGCGGCGCACGGCTTCTTCGTGGTGCCGAAGGTGGTGGAATGAGCGAGCTGACCCGCATCAGCCTGGCCGAGGCGCGCGACCTGCTGGGCAAGAAGGAGCTTTCGTCCAAGGAGCTGACCGAGGCGCACGCCGCCGCGGTCGAGGCGGCGCGCCCGCTCAACGCCTTCATCACCGAGACGCCGGACCGCGCGCTCGCCATGGCGGAAGCCTCCGACGCGCGCCGCGCCAGGGGCGAGGCCGGGCTGCTCGAGGGCATCCCGCTGGCGATCAAGGACCTTTTCTGCACCGAGGGCGTGCTGACGACCGCCGGCAGCCACATCCTCGACGGCTTCCAGCCGACCTACGAGTCGACCGTGACCGCCAACCTCTGGCGCGAGGGTGCGGTGCTGCTCGGCAAGACCAACCTCGACGAGTTCGCCATGGGCTCGTCGAACATGACCAGCCACTACGGCGGCGCCGAGAACCCCTGGCGGCGCAGCGACAGCAACGCGAAGCTGGTGCCCGGCGGCTCCTCCGGCGGCTCGGCGGCCGCCGTCGCGGCCCGCTGCGCCTTGGGCGCCACCGGCACCGACACCGGCGGCTCGATCCGCCAGCCGGCATCGTTCAGCGGCATCGTCGGGCTGAAGCCGACCTACGGACGCTGCTCGCGCTGGGGCATCGTCGCCTTCGCCTCCTCCCTCGATCAGGCCGGGCCGATGACCCGCACGGTGCGCGACGCGGCGATCATGCTGCGCGCTATGGCCGGGCACGACCCCAAGGACTCCACCTCGGTCGACCGCAGCGTGCCGGACTACGAGGCGGCGCTGACCGGCGACGTCAAGGGCCTGCGCATCGGCGTGCCCAAGGAGTACCGGGTGGACGGCATGCCGGCGGAGATCGAGGCGATCTGGCAGCAGGGCATCGACTGGCTGACGGCGGCCGGCGCCGAGGTGCGCGAGGTCAGCCTGCCGCACACCAAGTACGCCCTGCCGACCTACTACATCATCGCCCCGGCCGAGGCTTCGTCCAACCTGGCGCGCTACGACGGCGTGCGCTACGGCCTGCGCGAGGCGGGCGACGCGCCCCTGGTGGAGATGTACGAGGCGACGCGCGCCGCCGGTTTCGGCGAGGAGGTCAAGCGCCGCCTGCTGATCGGCACCTACGTGCTTTCGGCCGGCTACTACGACGCCTACTACAACAAGGCCCGCCAGGTGCGCAGCCTGATCGCCCGCGACTTCGCCGAGGCCTACAATCACGTCGACCTGCTGCTGACCCCGACCGCACCGAGCGCCGCCTTCGCCATGGGCGAGAAGATGGACGACCCGGTGGCGATGTACCTGAACGACGTCTTCACCGTGCCGGCCTCGCTGGCCGGGCTGCCGGGCATCTCGGTGCCGGCCGGCCTGTCGGCGGACGGCCTGCCGCTCGGCCTGCAGCTCGTCGGCCGCGCCTTCGACGAGGAAACGGTGCTGCGCGCCGGCGGCGTGCTGGAGGCGGCGGCCGCCTTCGACGCCATGCCCGCCTTCGTCGCGGCCTAGGGGACGCTGGGAACCGGGGTCCGAACGGACCGAGGCAAGCGCGCCAGTAGTGTTCAATAGGGCGCGCCCGCAGCGAAGCGAGGCAAGCCTGCGTGGCAACCGAACGCCCGAGCCGAAGGCGAGGTATGATTTCCGACGTGCGGCGTCTCGGGCCGGAGGACGCCGAGCGCCTGCGGCACCTGCGGCTGGAGGGCCTGCGCCGCCATCCGGAGGCCTTCGCCGAGAGCTACGACGAGGAGGCCAGGAAGCCGCCGCACCATTGGCCGGAGCTGCTGGAGCACGCGGCGATCTTCGGTGCTTGGCGCGACGCCAAGCTCGTCGCCACCGCGGCCTGCTTCACCGGCACCAACTTCGCCCTGCCGACGCATATGCGCCACCTGGCCTTCCTGACCGGCGTCTACGTCACGCCCAAGGCGCGCGGCTACGGCTACGCCATCGCGGTCTGCCAGGCAGTGATCGAGCACGCCCGCGGCCTGCCGCAGATCGACGTGCTGAAGACCGCGGTCAACGCCGAGAACCGCCGGGCGCTGACCCTCTACGAGAACCTCGGCTTCCGGGCCTGGGGCCGCCATCCGCGCGCCCTCAAGATCGACGGCCACTGGCACGACGAGATCGAGATGGCGCTGTTGTTCGAGCGGGGCCGGGCGGGGTAAGACAGAGCCCAAGAACACAGGACAACGGGTAGCGAGCGATGCTGATCGAAGGCGACACCGGCACGTGGGAGATGGTGATCGGGCTGGAGGTGCACGCCCAGGTCATCTCCGAGGCCAAGCTCTTCTCCGGCGCCTCGACCGCCTTCGGGGCGGCGCCGAACAGCCAGGTCTCGCTGGTCGACGCGGCCATGCCGGGCATGCTGCCGGTGCTGAACCGGGTCTGCGTCGAGCAGGCGATCCGCACCGGCCTCGGCCTCAAGGCCCATATCAACCACTTCTCGGTCTTCGAGCGGAAGAACTACTTCTATCCGGACCTGCCGGCCGGCTACCAGATCAGCCAGTACGCCCATCCCATCGTGGGCGAGGGCACGATCCTGCTGGACCTGGAGGATGGGGAGGTGCGCGAGGTCGGCATCGAGCGCCTGCACCTGGAGCAGGACGCCGGCAAGTCGCTGCACGACCAGGACCCCTACAAGACCTACGTCGATCTCAACCGCGCCGGCGTGGCGCTGATGGAGATCGTCTCCAAGCCCGACCTGCGCTCGCCGGCCGAGGCGGGGGCCTACCTGCGCAAGCTGCGTTCGATCCTGCGCTACCTCGGCACCTGCGACGGCAACATGGACGAGGGCTCGATGCGATGTGACGTCAACCTCTCGGTGCGCCGGCCGGGCGATCCCTTGGGCACGCGCACCGAGACCAAGAACGTCAACTCCATCCGCTTCGTGCAGCAGGCCATCGAGATCGAGGCGCGCCGCCAGGTCGAGGTGCTGGAGAGCGGCGGCACGGTGGTGCAGGAAACCCGCCTGTTCGACCACCGCAGCGGCGAGACCCGCTCGATGCGCTCGAAGGAGGAGGCGCACGACTACCGCTACTTCCCGGACCCGGACCTGCTGCCGCTGGAGCTCGACCCCGCGTGGGTGGCCGAGATCAAGGCGGCGCTGCCCGAACTTCCCGACGCCAAGAAGCGGCGCTTCATGGAGGACTTCGGGCTGTCGGCCTACGACGCCCAGGTGCTGGTCGCCGAGCAGGCGAACGCCGCCTTCTTCGAGGCCGTGCTGCAGGGCCCGAAAGGCCGGCGCGACCCCAAGACCGTGGCCAACTGGGTGACCGGCGCCTACTTCGGCGCGCTCAACGCCTCGGGCGTCGGCCTGGCCGAGGCGCCGGTCGACGCCGAAAAGCTGGGCGGCCTGCTCGACCTGATCGCCGACGACACGATCTCCGGGCGCATCGCCAAGGACGTCTTCGAGGAGATGTGGCAGACCGGCAGACCAGCCGGCGAGATCGTCGAGGCCAAGGGCCTGAAGCAGATCACCGACACCGGCGAGATCGAGGCGATCGTCGATAAGATCGTCGCCGACAACCCGGACCAGGCCGCCCAGGTCGCAGAGGGCAACCAGAAGGTCGTCGGCTGGTTCGTCGGCCAGGTGATGAAGGCGACCCAGGGCAAGGCCAACCCCGGCGTCGTCAACAAGCTGCTGAAGGGCAAGCTGGGCGGGTAGGGCGAGCCATGCCGGATCCCGCCGCCGTCGAGTCCTTCCGCACCCAGGGCGCCGTCGCCCTGCGCGACGTGATCGGACCGGACTGGATCGAGACGCTGCGCGCTGGAATGGAGCGTAACCGGGCGGAACCCGGGCCCTACCAGCGCGGCTATACACCGGACGACGCGTCGGGCGGATTCTGGGGCGACTACTGCAACTGGCGGCGCATCCCGGAGTACCGCGATTTCGTCGAGCGCGGCCCGACGGCGGAGTTGGCGGCGGCCCTGATGGGCTCGCGGACCGCGCGCTTCTTCCACGAGCATGTGCTGGTGAAGGAGCCGGGCACCCGCGAGGCAACGCCCTGGCATCACGACCAGCCCTACTACTGCATCGACGGCCGCCAGACCGTCAGCTTCTGGATCCCGCTCGACCCCGTGCCGCGCGCGACCTGCCCGGAGTTCGTCGCCGGCAGCCACGCTTGGGGCCGCTGGTTCGTGCCGACGAAGTTCTCGGGGGTCCAGTATCACCGCGACGAGCCCTGGATGGAGCCGACGCCCGACATCGCCGGCCACCGCGAGGACTACGAGATCCTCGGCTGGGACCTGCAGCCCGGCGACGCCATCGCTTTCCATTTCCTGACCCTGCACGCCGCGCCGCCGAACGCCTCGGTCTCGACCCGCCGGCGTGCTTTCGCCGCGCGCTGGCTGGGCGACGACTGCGTGTTCGGCCGGCGCAGCGGCGAGGTCTCGCCGCCCTTTCCGGAAATCGCCGACACGCTCGCGGCCGGCGACCCGCTGCCCAAAGACGTGTTTCCGACCCTTTGGCCTGAACCCAGCGTGGCCGAACCGGCATAAGCGCTATGCGGCGGCACCGGATGTGCGTTTTTCGCACCCGTGCTAGCGCTTGCCGCCATGGCGAGCTCTGCGACTCCCACCTCTGCAACCCTGGCGCTGGCGACCCGCGCGGCGCCGGCGGTCTTCGTCTGCTTGTGGGCCACCGGCTTCGTCTTCGCCAAGCTGGGCCTGCCCTACGTCGAGCCGCTGACCTTCCTGGCCCTGCGCTTCGTGTTGGTGGTGGCGATCATGGTGCCGGCCGCGGTGCTGCTCGACGCCGCCTGGCCCGGCTGGCGCACGGCCGGCCATGTCGCGGTCGTCGGGCTGCTGATGCACGGGATCTACCTCGGCGGCGTCTTCGTCGCCATCTCGCTGGGGATGACCGCCGGCCTTGCGGCGCTGTTGGTTTCGCTGCAGCCGCTCCTGACGGCGGCGCTGGTCGGCCCGCTGCTCGGCGAGCGGGTCACGGCGCGTCAGATCCTCGGGCTGGTGCTCGGCCTCGCCGGCGTCGCCATGGTGCTGTCCGGCAAGCTGGCGCCTGGCGGGGGCGGCACGCTCTTCGCCGGCTTCGGGCTTGACGCCGTCGCCTGCGCGCTCGCCTCGCTGCTCGCGATCACCCTGGGGGTGGTCTACCAGAAGCGCTACTGCGCCGATGTGGACCTGCGCGCCGGCTCGGCGATCCAGTACGCGGCCGCGGCGCTGGCCGTCGGCGCGGCGGCGCTGCTGTTCGAGACCAATGCCGTCGTCTGGCACCCCGAGTTGATCCTGGCGATCGGCTGGCTCGCGCTTGTGCTCTCGGTCGGCGCGGTCAGCCTGCTGATGCTGCTGATCCGCCTCGGCGAGGCCTCGCGCGTCGCCAGCCTGTTCTACCTGGTGCCGCCGGTGACCGCCGTGATGGCCTTCTTCCTGTTCGACGAGCGCCTGGGGCCGGTCGCTCTCGCCGGCATGGCCGTCGCCGTGGTCGGCGTCGCCCTGGTGGTGACCGAGCGTAGATCCGCGGCCTGAGCCAGGCCCTAAGGCCGGCGGGTGCATCGGCGCGCCGGCGCCGCTATGCTGCGCGGCGTCCCTCCAGCCGCGCCCGCTGCGATGCCCGAGCACGATCTCAGCTACCTGCACGACATCCTCTATTTCCTGCTCGCCGCCGTGGTGATCGTGCCGCTGGCCCGCGCCCTGCGTTCCAGCCCGGTGCTCGGCTACCTCTTTGCCGGCGTGCTGATCGGCCCCTCGGTCCTCGGCCTGATCGAGGAAACCGAGATGGTCGCCGTGTTGGCCGAGTTCGGGATCGTCTTCCTGCTCTTCGCCATCGGCCTCGAACTCTCCATCGAGCGCCTGAAGATCCTGCAGCGCTACGTGTTCGGGCTCGGCACCGCGCAGGTGGTGGCGACCGGGGCGCTGATCGCCGGCGTCCTGGTCCTGCTCGGGCAGGAGGTGGCGGCGGCAGTGGTGATCGGCGGCGGCCTGGCGCTTTCCTCGACCGCCTTCGTGCTGCAGATGCTGATCGAGCGCGGCGAGCTGGCCGCCCGCTTCGGCCGCGTCGCCTTCTCCATCCTGCTGCTGCAGGATCTGGCCATCGTGCCGCTGCTGGCGCTGCTGCCGCTGCTGGGCGAGCAGGAGGCCAACGTCTGGGTCGCGCTGGCACTGGCGGCCGTCAAGGCCACGGCCGCGGTCGGCCTGACCCTGCTGGCCGGCCGCTTCCTGCTGCGCCCGGTCTACCGGACGGTGGCCAAGACCCGCAGCCCGGAACTCTTCGTCGCCACCACGCTGCTGGTGCTGCTCGGCACCGGCTACCTGATGACCCTGGCGGGCGTGTCGATGGCGCTGGGTGCTTTCCTCGCCGGCCTGCTGCTCTCCGGCACGGAGTACCGCCACCAGGTCGAGGCGGACATCCGGCCGTTCCGCGGCCTGCTGCTCGGGCTCTTCTTCATCTCCGTCGGCCTGCAGATCGACCTCGGGCTGATCGCCGACGATTGGACGCTGGTCGCCGGCTCGGTGGTCGCCCTGATGCTCGGCAAGGCGGCGATCATCTACGGTCTCAATCGCGCCTTCGGGCTGCCCGACGAGATCGCCGTGCGCACCGGCCTGCTGCTCTCCCAGGGTGGCGAGTTCGGTTTCGTGCTGGTCGGCGGCGGTATGGCCATCGGGGTCGTTCCCTCGCTGATCGGCCAGCTCGCCATCGCCGTGGTCGCGGTCAGCATGGTGCTGACGCCGCTGGTCGCCTGGATCGGCCAGCTCGCCGCCCAACGCATCGCCCGTCGCCAGGCTCTGGCCGGCGACCTGCCGGACATCGTCGAGGAGGCGGAGGAGTTGCACGACCATGTGGTGATCGCCGGCTTCGGCCGGGTCGGCCAGACCATCGCCCAGGTGTTGGCCGAGGCCAACGTTGCCTACATCGGGCTGGACATGGACCACGACCGGGTGCGGCGCTGCCGCGGCATGGACCTGCCGGTCTACTATGGCGACGCCAGCCGCGTGGACGTGCTGCACACCGCCGGGCTGGAGCGCGCCAAGGCCGCCGTCATCACCCTGGACAACCCGGAGGCCGCCAGCCATACGGTGGCGGCGCTGCATGAGCGGGCGCCCGACATCCCGATCTTCGTGCGCGCCCGCGATCTGCGCCATCGCCGCGAGCTGGAGCGCCAGGGCGCGACGGCCGTGGTCCCGGAGACCATCGAGGCCTCGCTGCAGCTCGGCGGCATCGTGCTCAACGCTTTGGGCGCCGGCGCCGAGGCCGGGCGGATCATGGAGGAGTACCGGCGCGAGAACTATGCCAAGCTGAGCGAGATCATCACCCCGCGCGGCCGCCGCACGGTCGACGCGGAGGAAAGCCAGAAACCCTGACCGGATCCGAGGACCTTTCGTCGCGATGTTTTCCGCGCTGCTGATCGCCAACCGCGGCGAGATCGCCTGCCGCATCATCCGCACCGCCCGGCGGCTCGGCCTGCGCTGCATCGCGGTCTATTCGGACGCCGATGGGCATGCGCCGCACGTCGCCCTGGCCGACGAGGCGCACCGGCTGGGCCCGGCGCCGGCGCGCGAGAGCTACCTGAATGTCGATGCGATCCTCGAGGCCGCCGCGCGCAGCGGCGCCGAGGCGGTGCATCCAGGCTACGGCTTCCTGTCGGAAAACGCCCACTTCGCCGAAGCCTGCGGCAAGGCGGGGCTCACCTTCGTCGGCCCGCCGCCGGCGGCGATCCGCGCCATGGGCTCCAAGTCCGAAGCCAAGGCGATCATGGACAAGGCCGGCGTTCCGCTTGTCCCCGGCTATCACGGCGCCGAGCAGTCGCACGACCTGCTGGCGGCCGAGGCCGCACGCATCGGCTATCCGGTCCTGATCAAGGCCTCGGCCGGCGGCGGCGGCAAGGGCATGCGCGTCGTCGAGGCGCCGGGCGACTTCGAGACGGCGCTGAATTCCGCCAAGCGCGAGGCTGCGGCCGCGTTCAGCGATGACCGCGTCCTGGTCGAGAAGTACCTGACCAAGCCGCGCCACATCGAGATCCAGGTGTTTGCAGACGCGCTGGGCAACGTGATCCATCTCGGCGAGCGCGACTGCTCGATCCAGCGCCGTCATCAGAAGGTGATCGAGGAGGCGCCGGCCCCCGGCATGACGCCGGAGCGCCGGCTGGAGATGGGCGAGGCGGCGAAGGCGGCGGCGGCGGCGATCGGCTACGTTGGGGCCGGCACGGTCGAGTTCATCGCCGAGGGCGAGGCCTTCTACTTCATGGAGATGAACACGCGGCTGCAGGTCGAGCATCCGGTGACCGAGATGATCACCGGCCAGGATCTGGTTGAATGGCAGCTCCGGGTGGCCGCCGGCGAGCCGCTGCCGCTGGCGCAGGACCAGGTGCGCCTGCACGGCCATGCCTTCGAGGTCCGCCTCTACGCCGAGGATCCGGCGCGCGACTTTCTGCCGGCGACCGGCCGCCTGGCGCACCTGCGCTTTCCGCCGGAGGGGGTGCACGTGCGCGTCGACGCGGGCGTGCGCGAGGGCGACGAGATCGGCGTCCACTACGACCCGATGATCGCCAAGCTGATCGTCTGGGACGGCACCCGGACCGCCGCCCTGCGCCGCCTGAAGGGCGCGCTGGCGCTGACCGAGGTGGTCGGCACCACGACCAACCTCGACTTCCTGCAGCGACTCGCCGGTCATGCGGCCTTCGCTGCGGCCGACCTCGACACCGGCTTCATCGCGCGACACGCCGCTGAGCTGCAGCTCGAGGTGGCCACCGCCTCGCGCGAGGTGCTGGCGCTGGCCTGCCTGGCGGAGCTGTTGGCGCGCGGCGAGGAGGCGCGCAGCGCCGCCGCCGGCTCGGCCGATCCCTGGTCGCCCTGGTGGCGCACCGACGGTTGGCGCCTCAACGCCGGCACGCACCGGCCGCTGGTCTTCGAGGACGCCGCCGGCCCGCACGCCTGTACCGTACGTTACCTGCCGCACGGGGCGTACGAGATCGAGGTCGACGGGCGGACGCTGGAGGCACGGGCCCGTTTGGAGGAGCCGCGCGCCGACGGCGGTGGCCGCATCGCCGCGCAGCTCTCGGGCCTCAAGCTGACGGCGACGGCCGTCTGGAAGGGCCGCGAGCTGACGCTGCTCCTGGGCGGGCGGGCGCATCGCCTGACGCTGCACGATCCGCTCGCCGTCGGCGCGGCCGACGAGACCCGCGACGACCGCCTGGTCGCGCCGATGCCCGGCAAGGTGGTGCAGGTTCTGGTCGAGCCCGGCGCCAGCGTCAGCGCCGGGCAGCCGCTCCTGGTGCTGGAGGCGATGAAGATGGAGCATACGCTCGCGGCCCCAGCCGATGGCACCGTCGCCAGCGTGCGCTATGCCGCCGGCGATCTTGTGGAAGAAGGCGTCGAGCTGATCGAGTTCGCGCCCGGCGAAGCGGTCGAAGGTGGTTCGTCGGGCGGCGCGGAGGTGCCGGCATGAGCGGGGAGCGCATCCGTATCGTCGAGGTCGGGCCGCGCGACGGCCTGCAGAACGAGCCGACGGTGGTGCCCACCGAGGTCAAGGTCGCGCTGATCGAGCGCCTGGCCGCGGCCGGCCTGCCGGCGGTCGAGGCGGGCGCTTTCGTCAGCCCCAAGTGGGTGCCGCAGATGGCCGACACCGCCGATGTGCTGGCGCGACTGAAGCGCCGGCCCGGCACCAGCTATCCGGTGCTGGTGCCCAACGAGAAAGGGCTGGAGCGGGCGCTGGCCAGCGGGGTCGAGGAGATCGCCGTGTTCGGCGCCGCCTCGGAGAGCTTCAGCCGGCGCAACATCAACTGCTCGATCGCCGAGTCCCTGGCGCGCTTCCGGCCGGTCTGCGCGACCGCCCGCGGCCGCGGGCTGAAGGTGCGCGGCTACGTCTCCTGCGTGCTCGGCTGCCCCTACGAAGGCCACATCGATCCGGCCAAGGTGGCCGAGGTGGCGGCTGCGCTGGTCGAGCTCGGCTGCTACGAGGTTTCGCTCGGCGACACCATCGGCGTCGGCACCGCCGGTCGGGCCAAGGCGCTGATCGAGCGGACGGCGCGAGACGTCCCGCTGGCACGGCTGGCCGTGCACTTCCACGACACCTACGGCCAGGCCCTGGCCAACGTTCTGGCCAGCTTGGAGGCCGGTGTGCGCACGGTGGATTCCTCCATCGCCGGGCTCGGCGGCTGTCCCTACGCCAAGGGGGCTTCGGGCAATCTGGCGACCGAAGACCTCCTGTACCTGCTCGAGGGTCTGGGACTCGATACCGGCGTCGACTTCGAAGCCGCGGTGGCAGCCGGGGGATTCGTCTCCGATCATCTCGGCCGCGCGCCGGTCTCCAAGGTCGCCCAGGCGCTCGCCGGCAAGGCCGCCTGAAGGTTTTCCACAGCCGGCGGCGGCGCGTGGCTTGGCGCTGGCGAAGGCCTGCGCCAGTCTTGCGCCCATGACCTTGCATCTCATCAAGCTGTCGGTCGGCAGCGAAGACGTCGAGAGCATGGTGCGCTGGCAGGCCGGGCGCCTGCGCCAGTACGGCCGAATCTGGCACGGCACCCGGATGCGCCCGAAGCGCCGCGACGCGCTGCTCGACGGCGGCTCGATCTACTGGGTGATCCGCGGCCTCGTGCAATGCCGCCAGCGGCTGCTCGACCTGGAGGAGGCGGTGGACGAGGGCGGGCGGCCCTTCACGCGTCTGCTGCTCGACCCGGTACTGGTGCGGGTCGAGCCGCGCGCGCAGCGGCCGTTTCAGGGTTGGCGCTACCTCCCGCCCGAGCGGGCGCCACGCGACCTCGCCGCACAAGACGCCGGCGAGCGCGACCTGCCGCCCGAGCTCTGGGCCGAGCTGCGCCAACTCGGCCTGATCTAGGCTTGGTCCTCTCCCATCCACCGGCTCCGGCCAAGGGCCGTGTGTGCCGCCGTGGCCGGCCGGCGGCCTTTTTCTCTGGACAGCGGCGGTCCCCCGCCCTATATCCCCTTTCGCTTCGGCGGCAGCGCCATCTGGGCGCCGCAGCGGAGGCTTCCGAAACGACGAAGCCGTAGTGCCGCGCATCAGCGTTGCAGGGCGTCGTCGTCGCTCCTATACTCATCGCCCTCGTGCCGGCGACGGAAGTCGCTGAGGGGACGATGCGCGGGGCCGGCTGTCGGTCGGACCCGCAGGCTGTTTGACATTGTTGTTTGCGAGAGCGGAAGGGATGCGCGGGCAGTGGCGTTGTGCGTCTTGGTTTTGGGTCTGGTGGTTTTTTGCCGGGGCCGTATCGAGGCGAGCGCTGCGAAGGTTTTTCGCATGCGTATCCTGGATGTTCGAGTGCGTAGCTCAAGTTACGCGAAGTCGAGCGTTTGGGGCGCGGGGTTCCTGGTTTGGCGGTTCTGGCGGAGACGTCGGTTTGCCGTTGTGCCTTTGGGGCCTTGCGTTTCGAGCTCGAGCGGATCCCTTGGATGAGCCGGGTGCGTTTTGGCGCTGTGGCGGTGCTGGCCGGAAGGCCGGCGTTTTGCTTTGGCGTTTTGGCGTGTTCGGCGAGGTTAATCTGAGAGTTTGATCCTGGCTCAGGATGAACGCTGGCGGTATGCCTAACACATGCAAGTCGAACGCCCCCTTCGGGGGGAGTGGCGCACGGGTGAGTAACGCGTGGGAACCTACCCCGGGGTACGGAATAACCGCTGGAAACGGCGGCTAATACCGTATACGACCGCAAGGTGAAAGATTCATCGCCCTGGGATGGGCCCGCGTCCGATTAGCTGGTTGGTGGGGTAAAGGCCCACCAAGGCTACGATCAGTAGCTGGTCTGAGAGGATGATCAGCCACACTGGAACTGAGACACGGTCCAGACTCTTACGGGAGGCAGCAGTGGGGAATCTTGGACAATGGGCGCAAGCCTGATCCAGCCATGCCGCGTGTGTGAAGAAGGCCTTAGGGTTGTAAAGCTCTTTCAGTGGGGAAGATGATGACGGTAGCGACAGAAGAAGCCCCGGCTAACTCCGTGCCAGCAGCCGCGGTAATACGGAGGGGGCAAGCGTTGTTCGGAATTACTGGGCGTAAAGCGCGCGTAGGCGGACGGCCAAGTCAGAGGTGAAAGGCCCGGGCTCAACCTGGGACGTGCCTTTGAAACTGGTTGTCTCGAGTGCGGGAGAGGGTGACGGAATTTCCAGTGGAGCGGTGAAATGCGTAGAGATTGGAAAGAACACCGATGGCGAAGGCGGTCACCTGGCTCGCTACTGACGCTGAGGCGCGAAAGCGTGGGGAGCAAACAGGATTAGATACCCTGGTAGTCCACGCCGTAAACGATGTCCGCTAGCCGTCGGGGGACCTAGTCTCTCGGTGGCGCAGTTAACGCGTTAAGCGCACCGCCTGGGGAGTACGGTCGCAAGGTTAAAACTCAAAGGAATTGACGGGGGCCCGCACAAGCGGTGGAGCATGTGGTTTAATTCGATGCAACGCGAAGAACCTTACCAGCCCTTGACATGGGGGTCGCGGGCGCCGGAGACGGCGTCCTTCGGTTCGGCCGGACCCCGCACAGGTGGTGCATGGCTGTCGTCAGCTCGTGTCGTGAGATGTTGGGTTAAGTCCCGCAACGAGCGCAACCCTTGTCCTTAGTTGCCATCGGCTCGGCCGGGCACTCTGAGGAGACTGCCGGTTATAAACCGGAGGAAGGCGGGGATGACGTCAAGTCCTCATGGCCCTTATGGGCTGGGCTACACACGTGCTACAATGGCGGTGACAGAGGGCAGCGAAGGCGCGAGCCGGAGCGAATCTCCAAAAGCCGTCTCAGTTCGGATTGTACTCTGCAACTCGCGTGCATGAAGTTGGAATCGCTAGTAATCGCTGGTCAGCTATACAGCGGTGAATTCGTTCCCGGGCCTTGTACACACCGCCCGTCACACCATGGGAGTTGGCTTTACCCGAAGGCGGTGCGCTAACCGCAAGGAGGCAGCCGACCACGGTAAGGTCAGCGACTGGGGTGAAGTCGTAACAAGGTAGCCGTACGGGAACGTGCGGCTGGATCACCTCCTTTCTAAGGATGCCTGCGGCAGCCGGGGTTTGGCCTCGGCTCCGGGCTGTCCTGACACGACGCAAGCAGGCAAGAGCCGCCGGGCCGGGCCCGGGCGCACGCGCCGCTGTCTCCGCATCCCTTTCCTCCTCGCCTCTCGTCCCGCCGCAGGGCGGCGCCGTGCCGCATCGGCCGTGCCGTGCCGCCCGGGTCCGGCCGGGCCTGTAGCTCAGTTGGTCAGAGCGCGCGCTTGATAAGCGTGAGGTCGGAAGTTCAAGTCTTCCCAGGCCCACCAAACGCAGGCGCGCGTCCCCGGCGCCTCTGGAGCCGAGGTCTCTGGAGCCGAGGTCTCTGGAGCCGAGGCTGCGGGGCCGGCGTTTCGGGGCCGTAGCTCAGTTGGGAGAGCGGTAGCTTTGCAAGCTTCAGGTCGCCGGTTCGATCCCGGCCGGCTCCACCAGGTCTGGCGCTGCGGGCGGTTTGGCGCTGCGGGCGCGAGAGGGGCGGTTAGAGGAAGGAGCGGACAGGTTCTCGCAAAGAACGCGACGGATTTGGAGGTCGCGGGGCGCGCCCTCGTGGGGCGGCCGGGGATCTCCGGGCTGTTTGACATTGTGGAAGGTTCGAGAAAAAGACGCGTGGACGCGTGCCGGATGTGTGCGGCGCCCGTTCGGTGGGCGTCGGCGATGCGCGAGCCCTGGTGGGCGCGGGCGGGCCGACGAAAAACCGAAAGGGGGCCGGGTCATGGCCGGGCGTGTCTGCCGAAGCGTTCTGCCTCGGGCGGTTGGCCGGGAGGCGGTCCCTTGTCGGGGGCCGGCTCGCGGCGGGTCGATCGGGGTGGAGCTGGAGAGTTGAGCAAGCGTCTTAAGGGCATTTGGTGGATGCCTCGGTGTCGAGAGGCGAAGAAGGACGTGGCACTCTGCGATAAGCCGCGGGGAGATGAGAGCGATCTTTGATCCGCGGATTTCCGAATGGGGAAACCCGGCCCTTTAGGGTCGACGTGCGGTGAATCCATAGCCGTGCGTGGCGAACCCGGGGAACTGAAACATCTCAGTACCCGGAGGAAAGGACATCAACCGAGACTCCGCTAGTAGTGGCGAGCGAACGCGGATCAGCCCAGTGGCCGCGAAGAGAGAACCGGAACCGACTGGAACGTCGGGCCAGAGCGGGTGACAGCCCCGTACGGGTCAAGGCTCTTTGCGGTCCTCGAGTAGGGCGGGACACGTGAAATCCTGTCTGAAGATGGGGGGACCACCCTCCAAGCCTAAGTACTCCTTGACGACCGATAGTGAACTAGTACCGTGAGGGAAAGGTGAAAAGAACCCCGAGAGGGGAGTGAAACAGACCCTGAAACCGAATGCCTACAAGCAGTGGGAGGGGGCATGTCCCCTGACCGCGTACCTTTTGTATAATGGGTCAGCGAGTTGGTCTTGCGAGCGAGCTTAAGCCGATAGGTGTAGGCGCAGCGAAAGCGAGTCTGAACAGGGCGTTCAGTTCGTAGGATCAGACCCGAAACCGGGTGATCTAGCCATGGGCAGGCTGAAGGTGGGGTAACACCCACTGGAGGGCCGAACCCACGTACGTTGAAAAGAACGGGGATGACCTGTGGTTAGGGGTGAAAGGCCAATCAAACTCGGAGATAGCTGGTTCTCCGCGAAATCTATTTAGGTAGAGCGTCGGGTGTTTCCTCTCGGGGGTAGAGCACTGGATGGGCTAGGGGGGCGCGAGCCTTACCAAACCTAACCAAACTCCGAATACCGAGAAGGTCAGCCCGGCAGACAGTCTCAGGGTGCTAAGGTCCTGGGACGAGAGGGAAACAGCCCAGACCGCCAGCTAAGGTCCCTAAGTCATGGCTAAGTGGGAAAGGATGTGGGAAGGCCAAGACAACCAGGAGGTTGGCTTAGAAGCAGCCATCCTTTAAAGAAAGCGTAATAGCTCACTGGTCTAAACAAGCCGTCCTGCGCCGAAAATGTACCGGGGCTCAAGCCGTGCACCGAAGCTGCGGACTCGTTTCGGCGAGTGGTAGCGGAGCGTTGCCTAGGCCCGCGAAGCGGGACCCGCGAGGGCCCTTGGAGGTATCGCAAGTGCGAATGCTGACATGAGTAGCGATAAGGAGTGTGAGAAACACTCCCGCCGAAAGTCCAAGGGTTCCTGCGCAAGGCTAATCCGCGCAGGGTGAGCCGGCCCCTAAGCCGAGGGCGAAAGCCGTAGGCGATGGGAACCAGGTTAATAGTCCTGGGCCAGCGGGTGGTGACGGATGCCGTACGTTGTCCGGGCTGATCGGATTGTCCGGGCGGCCAAGGCGTCCCGGGAAACAGCCCCCGCATGCGACCGTACCCGAAACCGACACAGGTGGACTGGTAGAGAATACCAAGGCGCTTGAGAGAACTGCGTTGAAGGAACTCGGCAAAATACCCCCGTAACTTCGGGAGAAGGGGGCCCCGGCCTTGGGCAACCAGGGTCGGGGGGCACAGACCAGGGGGTGGCGACTGTTTACTAAAAACACAGGGCTCTGCGAAGCCGATCAAGGCGACGTATAGGGTCTGACGCCTGCCCGGTGCCGGAAGGTTAAGAGGAGGGGTTCACGCTCCGAATCGAAGCCCCGGTAAACGGCGGCCGTAACTATAACGGTCCTAAGGTAGCGAAATTCCTTGTCGGGTAAGTTCCGACCCGCACGAATGGCGTAACGACTTCCCCACTGTCTCCAACACAGACTCAGTGAAATTGAATTCTCCGTGAAGATGCGGAGTACCTGCGGCTAGACGGAAAGACCCCGTGCACCTTTACTACAGCTTTGCAGTGACGCTAGGACCGGCTTGTGTAGGATAGGCGGGAGGCTTGGAAGCCCGGGCGCCAGCTCGGGTGGAGCCACCCTTGAAATACCACCCTTGCCTGTCTTAGCGCCTAACCGCGGCCCGTGATCCGGGTCCGGGACCCTGCATGGTGGGTAGTTTGACTGGGGCGGTCGCCTCCCAAAGAGTAACGGAGGCGCGCGATGGTGGGCTCAGGCCGGTCGGAAATCGGCTGTCGAGTGCAATGGCATAAGCCTGCCTGACTGTGAGACCTACAAGTCGAGCAGGGACGAAAGTCGGTCTTAGTGATCCGGTGGTCCCGCGTGGAAGGGCCATCGCTCAACGGATAAAAGGTACGCCGGGGATAACAGGCTGATCTCCCCCAAGAGTTCACATCGACGGGGAGGTTTGGCACCTCGATGTCGGCTCATCGCATCCTGGGGCGGTAGTAGGTCCCAAGGGTTTGGCTGTTCGCCATTTAAAGCGGTACGTGAGCTGGGTTTAGAACGTCGTGAGACAGTTCGGTCCCTATCTGCCGTGGGTGTTCGAGACTTGAGAGGAGCTGTCCCTAGTACGAGAGGACCGGGATGGACGCACCTCTGGTGGACCGGTTGTCGCGCCAGCGGCACAGCCGGGTAGCTATGTGCGGACGGGATAACCGCTGAAAGCATCTAAGTGGGAAGCCCCCCTCGAAACCAGGTCTCGCCTGAAGAGCCGTGGTAGACCACCACGTCGATAGGCCGGAGGTGGACGCGCAGCAATGCGTGAAGCCGACCGGTACTAATCGCTCGACCGGCTTGCTCATCTCCCTCTCCAGCTCTGCCCGGATCGATCCCCGAAACCCCGACCCGGCAGAACGCACCCGGCAGAACGCACCCGGCAGAACGCACCCGGCAAACCGACACGCGTCCGAACCGAAAACCCGCCGCGGCTTTCGCCGACCTGGTGGCTATGGCGAGGGGCCAAACACCCGATCCCATCCCGAACTCGGCCGTGAAAACCCTCAGCGCCGATGGTACTGCGCCTCAAGGCGTGGGAGAGTAGGTCGCCGCCAGGTCAGCCAAAGCCGCAGCACACGCCCAACCTCGGCACCCCAAACCTCGAACCTCCCGCAATGCACCGGCAAAGCAAACCAAGCCGGCCCAACGCGCCCCCCAAACGCGCAACCCAACAGCCCAAAAACCAACAACCGCGGGGTGGAGCAGCCCGGTAGCTCGTCAGGCTCATAACCTGAAGGTCGCAGGTTCAAATCCTGCCCCCGCAACCACCTCGAGCGTACCGTCGCCAGATCCACTGGCGGCGGTACTTTCGTTTCGAGGCCGCTTTCGGCATCGCCGCTAGAGACGGGCGCCGAGCGCATGCCTGGGGCGGTTTTCCCGGCTCGACGTCGTCCCAGGCGATGCGGGTCCGGTCGCGCACGACCCGCGCGGTCGGTTCGGTCCCGTTGCCCGAGAGCCTCGTGGCGGGATTGGCCGTGCGCGGCGATGGGTGCATCCAGAGGCCGCAGCGTCGGCGTTGGGGCCTCCCGAACGTTTACGGCGGGCGGCAGCACGTCGTCGCGGTATCACGCCGCCTCGCTCGACACCCCACGACTACCGCCCCCAGTTCGGCAGCGCGGTGACTCAAAGCCCCTGCGCGCCGCGGCGCAGCCAGTCGTGCACGAAGGCGAGCTTGTGAAGCGCCACGTTCGAAAGCACGAAGGGGTAGACGTCTGATAGCCCCATGGAACGGTTGACGTGGTTGATACCTGCCACGAGGTTTGCCGCGACGTCGACGAGCCGGAAGGCATCCGGTTCAGAATAGGGATCCCACCCGGGGGGCGGGAAATTCGGTGCGGATAGGCCCGCCGCCGCGAAGCTGTCGGTTATATCGATCAGGTGGAGCATGTGCGCCGCCGTTTCCGCCCAATCTTCGTGCGGATGGGCCGAGGCGTAGCTCGTCAGGTAGCTCGATTCCCAGCCTGCGGGCGGGCCTTCGCTGTAATGGCGCTGCAGCGAAGCGGCGTAGTCCGCTCGCTCGTCGCCGAACGTGGAGCGGAAGGCCGCGATGAAATCCTCCCGCAAACTGAGCCGCCACCAAAGCATATGGGCGATCTCGTGCCGCATGTGGCCGATCATGGTGCGATAGGGCTCCTCCAGCGCCTCGCGGCGGGTCACGCGCAGCACCGGATCGGCCTCGGCGACGCTGATCGTCACAACGCCCGCGACGTGTCCCATCGGAACCGGCGTGGCACCTTCGGCGAGCATGTGGAAGACGGGACGCGCACCGGGATCCTCCGGGCGGAACCAATGCCACCGGCCCAGATTGTCGAGGACCCAACGTTTGGCCGCCTCTGTTTTCGCCCAGTTGGGGATGGCGTTGGGGATGGAGGTATCGGGAGCCAGCGCGGTCATCGCACAGGATCGGCAGAATGCGCCCTCTTCCGGTGCGACCCAGTTGCAGCCGATGATCGTCCGGTTCCGGCAGAAAGGCGGCATCGGCAGGAAGGCGCGCGCCTGAGGGTCGTATGCGACAGGAACCTGATCTGCGGTGGCGAGGTTGTCGAACCAGAGCGAACCGCTGCCGACCGGACTTGCGAAGACGCGCATAAAAGACAAAACGGCAGAGGGAGCGAGCGAGTTCCGCCGAGCGAAGGTGCGGCTGTATGAAAGGCGACCTCCGGCGACGCCTTCCTGGGCGGGCATAGTCCGTTGCTCTGCGTCTCGCTTAACTTTATTTTCGGATGCGGGGCGCGCAGCTGACCGGCCGCCAGGTTTCGAGTTCAGGGACTCGTCGAGATGTTCACGGCGATGCTCAGGTCGTTCGTCCGCAAGGGCAGCCTCTGCGTGATCGACCCCTCCGGCTGCCGGCACACGGTCGGCGACGGTTCGCCTCCCGAAGCGACGCTGCGGGTGACCTCGTGGAGCAGCGACTACCGACTGGCGTTGAATCCGCCGCTGATGCTCGGCAAGGCGTACATGGACGGCGCGTTGATCGTCGAGGCGGGGAGTTTGTACGCTTTCCTCGACGTGCTCGCATCCAACTACGGCACGTCCGGCCGCAGCCGATGGGTCGAACTTCTCGGGTGGCTCCGCGCCGGCCTCAAGCAAACCAACCCGATCGCCCGGTCGCGGAAGAACGTGGCGCACCACTACGACCTCTCCTCCGAGCTCTACGGAGTCTTCCTGGACGAGGACCGTCAGTATTCCTGCGCCTACTTCATGTCGCCCGACGATAGCCTGGAGACCGCGCAGGAGAACAAGAAGCGGCACATCGCGGCCAAGCTCTGCCTGGACCGGCCAGGCTTGACGGTGCTCGACATTGGGTCCGGATGGGGCGGTCTTTCGCTGTACCTCGCCGACACCTTCGGCGCCGATGTCACCGGCATCACGCTGAGCAGCGAGCAGCTCGCCCACAGCCGCGAGCGGGCCGAACGGTCGTCGGCCCGTAGCCGCCTGCGTTTCGAGTTGAAGGACTACCGCGAGCTTGAGGGCCGCTTCGACCGGATCGTCTCGGTGGGGATGTTCGAGCACGTCGGCAAGCGAAACTACCCGGAATTCTTTGCCCGCATTCGCGCGCTCCTCGCCGACGATGGCGTGGCGCTGCTCCACTCCATCGGCTATGCCGACACGCCGGCACCGATAAACCCCTTCATCGGAAGGTACATTTTCCCGGGGGCGGACTTGCCGGCCTTGTCGGAGGTTTTCACCGCGGTGGAAGGGTCGCGGCTGTGGGTCAGCGATGTCGAGATCCTGCGACTTCATTACGCCGAAACGCTGCGCCATTGGCGGGCGCGTTTCACGGCCCGGCGATCTGAGGTTCGAGCGCTCTACGACGAGCGTTTCTGCCGCATGTGGGAGTTCTATCTCGTGCTATGCGAAATCGGCTTTCGGCGGCGCACGAACATGGTGTTCCAGATGCAGATTTCGCCAAGCCTGTACGCTGTGCCCATCACACGCGACTACATGGTGGATGCCGAACGCCGGTTGCAGGCAATCTCGGAATTGCATGGCGTCGGGCAGGAAAACTGAAGGCAAACCGCAGCGTCTTCATCGGCGGTCCTTCGAGAGGTCCAAAGCAGCCTCTAAGAGCGCTGCCGCGGGCCCGCTTCCGCGGAACCGGCCCCCTCGTCCATTGCGAGCCTGCAATTTCTTCCTTGGAATTGCCGGGCGCTAAGTGGGCGCGCGTCCAGGCAACGCCAACCTCGGTCTCTGTCCAAGACTGCATCGTCAGGCGAGACAGGGGGGTATGGTCGTCGCTCAGGCAAAATCTGATCGGGCAGTAGCGGTTGAGAGCAACGCACCACTCATCGACAACCACCCGACAGCCGTTCAGGGGTGGCTGCGAGACGAGCGGTTGTCGCGCGCCAGTGCCGCGTCGAGTTGGTCCGGACGCGTCGTCAAGGCTTGCGATACCCCCGCGCTCCTTAAGCTTTGCGGCAAACGCACCACGGACACGAGCCGCCGGTAGGCAGTGAACGAGAGACCCTCGATGAGTTCCTCGTCCGTCTCGACCTCGTAGGTGCCCTCCGGGAACACCTCTTTCGGGTCGTCGTCCAAGAACCACGGCTGGACGAATGTAACGTGCCTTTTCGTCGTACGGATCGTCATCGGCTCTCCTCCTTGCAAGGTCGGCAGTCCGCTGGACACGACGAGGCCGGAGGGGGGCCCCCCCCTCCGGCCTCGATGCTCTACGATTTTCGTACGGGAGCGGCGCCCCTCTCCTTCTTCTCGGCCGTGCTTGCCTTGTCGTGCGCCTTCTCGACTTGAACGGCAGGCTTGTCTTTCTCCGATTCGGTCTGCTTGACCGAAAATTTCTTAAAGGACATTTTGCGCTCCTGATTTCTGAGAAATTGATTTTAGAGTAAAATACAATGTGGAGACGGGGGCGCGCATTAACAAGTAATTCAAAAAATTTATTATTTTTGGGTAGATTATTCCGGCCTTTTGTTTTCCGAAACCGGTGTCGGCCGCGCCCCTAAGTGCGTGCCATCACGCAGGTTCGCGGTTCGCGTCGATGTGAAGGGGCAGCGCCGGAGAGCCGTCCGGGGGACGACGTGCCCAGCTCAAGTCAGGTGGCGCGTGTCGGCTGGCTCGAGCAGCCCCGGGGTGGCGTGCAGGCCCGTCTGCGGCGAGCCAGTCCGGGAAAGCGAGCCCGAGGATCGCCGACAGCGGTTTTCCGGCAGGACCGCTCCTCCTCGGTCAGTTATCGAGAACGGGAGTCCACTTGGCCAACCGCCGGCCAGCGAATGGCCGCGGCCTGGAGCGATCGCGTCAAGGCCGCCTCGATTTCCTGCTGGGGAATGGTCTCGGCGAGGACTTCCTTCGCCGATTGAGCCAGTCGGTACATCTGTCGCACGCAGGCGGCAGCCATCGCGGGGCGGCAGCCCTTCGAAGCCAGGTCCCCCAGGACGTCGAGGGCGTGCAGCGTGACGTTCCTGTCGGCGGCCACGTACTGCCGCATCGTATCGAACGAGCGGTCCAGCATGTCTTCGAACTCGACACGCCGATAGAGCACCGGATCGCTGGGCTTGGACGGCTGGGCCGGCTCTCTCTCAGCAAAGACGACGAGGCCCGCGCGCAGCCATTCCAGGCAGATTATGGCCGTGTGCGGGTCGTTGACGCCCGGCGACAAGGCGCGCCCAAGGACCTCCACCAGCTGATCCGAGAGGAAGAGGATATCCTGAACGTCGGTCCTGTTGGATCCCTGCGTGTAGCAGGCCTGCAAGCGGCGGGCGACGGTATCGCGCTTATCGCCGTCCATCGGCGCGCCCATGACCGGCTCGCCCTTGACGAGGAAATCGCCCGCCGCCCGGTACAGGACGATCTGCATCTTCGTCTCGTGTGCAAACGCCTCCAGGCTCTTCAGGTCGACTTGCTGCAGGTAGCCCGCGGTGGCCGCGCATACGGTTGTCCCGCCTCCGTCGTGAGGCGCCTTCCTCCAAGCCTCGACATCGACGGCGTCCTCGCCCTGTCCCTTGCGCCGATCTTCCTCGTCCAGCATTCGCGATACCGAGCGCTGCAGCCTGTCCCCGATCGTCGCCGTGAGGTTCATGATGTTGATGGATTCCGGAATGTGGTGGATGTAGCCGATCAGGGCGCCGATGGAGACGAGCGTCAGTACGAGGGCGAAGAACACGGAGATCTGGGGAACGAAGGCGTCCAGCGTGGCGCCTGGCAGCTCGGAGCGGCCGTGGACGGTGGTCAGGACGGTGATGCAGTAGACGAACGTGGCGACGAAGACGCCCAGGACGATCTGGTTCGTCTTGTCCGCCATGAAGTTGCCGATGAGGCGAGGGCCGTAGTTCGAACTCGCGAAGGACACGGCGACGATGGTGACGGAGAAGGCGACGCCCGCCACGCCCAGCGTGGCGCCGGCGAGTGTCGTCAGGAGGGCACGCGCGCCGTCGACCTGGGTGGGACGGATGAGGCCGACCCCGCGGATCCACTCCGGCCCGACCCAGGCGTCGAGAAGAGGAAGGGCGAAGCCGAGGACCAGGGCCACGAACGTCATCGTGCTCGGCCAGAACCAGTAGTTCTCCCGGAACCTGGCGATCTTTCGGAAGACGATATTGTGCATCCGCGTTCCTCCGGTCGTTGGCGCGGACGAGCGGCATGCGATGGCGCTATCCGCCGCCGCCGCTCCAGACCCGCCTCTCCCAGCCGACTGCGTGTAGAGCGGCCCGGGCCAGCAGGGGGCGTCGCTCGCCGCGCTTATCCTCCGAGTGAAAGTCAGCCGCTCGGCTGCCGCATCTTCGGGCGCAAAAGACGAGGCGCCGTCGCCCCTGGAACGTGCCTGGCCTTGCTGGCGACCGGCGAGCCGGCCAACGCCGTCACGCAGCCGCTTGGCACTCCAAGTCGCGAAGCGTGGTCATTCGCCCCCGATCTTCGTCCCAGAGAACGAACCGCGTCGCGCGCAGACCGTCGCCCAGCGTTAGTGTCGGTACATGGTGCAATTCGCTCAGGGCGTCGTGACAGGCCTGCAGGCGGTAGTTGGGGATGTGCGGATTCAGGTGATGCACATGGTGGTACCCGATGTTGCCGGTGAACCACTGCAGGGGGGCGGGCAGGCGCAACAGGGTGGATCCCCGCAGAGAGGCGACGACAGGGTCCCAATCTTCGTGCCGCACCCAGACCGTCGTCTGCGCGCGATGCTGCACCGAGAACAGCCACACCCCCGCGATGGCCCCGAGCGACGCTATGGGAAGTTGCACGGTCAGGACGGCCTCGATTCCCAGGAACGGGACGAGTCCTCCGTAGCCGGCGAGCAGCGCGGCGTTGTGGAGATAGATGCTTCGGCGTTCGCGACGCCAAGTCTTCGGCGTATCGAACGGGACTCGGTAAAGGACGAGGAAGACCAGCGGCGGCAAAAGAACGTTGGCGACGACGGGATGTCGCGTCGTTCGGAACCACCAGCGTTGCCGCAGGGTCAGCGCCTGGTACTCCTTGACGGTGAGGCAGGCGGAATAGATGTCCGCCCCGCTGTTCCGCCGGTCGAGATCGTTCCAGACGCTATGGTGGCCGGCGTGTTGCCGCCGCCAGGCAGCGTAGGGGGTCAGCGTCAGAAGGCTGCAGGCGAGGCCGAGAAGGCGATTCGCGCGCTGACTGCGGAAGAATGAGGAATGCCCGCAGTCGTGCTGGATGATAAATATGCGAACGAGAAAGCCGGCCCCGATCGGCGCCAGAGCGAAGGCAGCCAACACGGAGACGCCAAGCAAGGCGTACATCGCGGCGCAAACCGCGAAGAAGCCTCCAAGAGACGTGACCGCCTGAACCAGGCTATCCGTCAGAACCGGGGTTTGGAAGCGCTTGGTGCGGCGGCGAATGTGTGAGTTTCCCATGGGAGAATTCGCTCTGCGGCCCTCTGAGGTGTGGTCCCGGTATCGAATTCGCTTTGCTGAAATGGACTCTTGCGAGCCAAATTACGCGGCGCTTCTGCGCTGCCGGCCGAAGCCTTTTGTCTCGAGAATACATCGGCCGCGGTCTTCCGACGGTTCAGGGAGCAGAATTTTCGAGATCGCGCCCAGTATCCTTTGGGCTCCGATCTCAGCCGGAAGGCTAGATGCCCTATCTGAGAGTCCAGTTCGCCAGAGCCACGGCGGCCACGGCATGCTCTTTCTTGAGGTAGTCGCCCCGGAAGATCCCATCGACCCGTAGTTCCCACACGCCGTTCCGGTCCTTAACTTGGACTCTGGCAGGCAAGCGCGCGATGCTCGCCTGAGCGTCTTGTCGCGCACGCGGGACGCCGCCGGCGTGCCCCGCGTTTTTATCGTCTGCCCGCGTTTTGCATCCCGGGTTCTTGCTTCTGGACAGGAACGTTCGCATAGAACCTCTGCCTCCTGGTCTACATACTCTCATCCCCGGTTTCTCATCCCCCCCGTGCAGTGCCGGCACCGCTGCCGGAACCACAGAACTCGCTCAAGAGAGATCTTGGGGCGTGCTCCGGTCGTGCTGATCGGAACACAAGAAAATCCACCGGCCCCCCGTCTACTGGCCGGCCGACGGGTTGACGGTCTCCGATGCCCGGTCTCTCTTCGCTTGTGCTAGAGCGTTTTCCTTTCAGTCTGGCACATAGCCAGCAGCGTTGAAGAAGTTGGCGCATTCGGTCGGGGTGAAGCGGTCGATCAGGACGCCAATGGCGTGCCACAGGCCGTCGACGGTGCGTTCGGCGGCCTTGCGCAGCCCTGCCTTCAGCTTGGCGAAGGCCATCTCGATCGGGTTGAAGTCCGGGCTGTAGGGCGGCAGGAAGCGCAGCTCCGCCCCGGCGGCCTCGATGGCGGCGCGGATCGCCGGGGACTTGTGGCTGCTCAGGTTGTCCATGATCACGACATCGCCCGCGCTCAGCTCGGGCACCAGGACCTGCCCGACATAGGCCTCGAAGGCGCGGCGGTTGATCGGTCCGTCCAGGACCATCGGGGCGACGATGCCCGACAGCCGCAGGCCGGCGACGAAGGTCGTCGTCTTCCAGTGGCCGAAGGGCAGGCCCATGCGCAGCCGCTCGCCCCGCGGCGCGCGGCCGTGGCTGCGGGCCATGGCCGTCGAGGCCCAGGTCTCGTCGATGAAGACGAGCCGCGCGGGATCGAGATCGGGCTGCTCCTCGAACCAGGCCTGTCGCTTGGTCAGGATGTCCGGGCGATCCTGTTCGACGGCGTGGCCGGTCTTTTTTTGCGCGTCAGCCCGTGGCGCCGGAAGAAGCGGTGGACCGTGCCGATACCCACCGGCGTGCCGCGCTCGGCCAGCCGGCGCTGGACTTCCACCAGCGTGATGTCACGCCGCTCTTCCCAGAGATCGAGGATGAACGGCGCATGGGCCTCGATCCGGTGCGAATGCCGGTCGCCGCCCTGCGGCTTCGGCGCCGCGCTCCCGGTCGCCCGCATCAACTGGCGCCAGCGGACCGCCGTCGACGGCGCCACCCCGAACCGCGCCGCGGCCTGCCGGCAGCTCATCCCGTCACGCTCGATCGCCGCCACCACCCGCTCACGCAGGTCCATCGATAGCCCTCGACCCATGCATGCTGGCCTCCCTCCCCAGCACGCATCTTGAATCACGTCCCGCACGATTCGGGAAGCCCTCCTCGATTCCCATCGGCTGGAAACCGCTCTAGTGCGTCGGCCAGGCTGGTGTACCGAAAATCGCGATAATGAAAATACGTGACGTTTTTCAACGTTATCCCATGCTCGGATAAAAACAACTCGCTATACGGAATATCCGTTTCGCCTGTTTTTGTGCTTTTTTCCATTGTGGCTCCTTCGGTTCTTGAGGGCGGATCGCGCAGCGTGAAACCATGTAAAACGGTAAATATTAAATAAATATGATTTCGATTGTTATTTAAATAGATACAAGAATCTGAAATACAAGGTGTCTCAATCGCAAAAACGTCGTGCAACGAGAAGGTGGTGGCCCGCCGGATCGCAACCTTCCCGCGCACTCATCTTGGCGGCACCGCGCCACGATGCCGTTCCGGGGGCTCGGTGTCGCGCTGGGAAAGGAAGCGGGGCTGGGACCTGCACCCGGTCGTCTGTCCCGCTCGAGCCCGACGTCGGCAAGCGATCCGATGCGGCTCCGCCGGGCACGTCGGTCGGCCGAGCGCCACCGGTCACTCCGGTTGCGTGTGCAGGCGTCACCTTAGCACACCTCTTAAAGCGAATAGCCTCGATAGAGCGAATGCGTCCGGCCCACTGCCGGAAACCGGCTCAAGGTAAGGGGTAGGACCTGGTCGGCTCCCTCTCGGTCTCTCACCCACCGATACTGAGCCTGTCTCTCCCGGCGCGGTCGCCAGAGCTCCGGCGGAACCTCGATCCGGGCCCGCTGCTTCAGGCCACTCGCTTCAGCCCCCCCCCCCTTCAGGCCCGCCGCCTGGCGTCCGGCGTCAGCCCTGCGGCACGGCCTGGACACGGGCCTGGCGTAAGGCGAAGTCGCCGCCGCTGTTGATCACCACCACGCCGTCGAAGGGGTCGTTGTAGCCACGGTCGACGACGCTGAAGACGGTCTGGCCGTCGAGGGCGACCTGCATGCGCCCCTGGCGGTCGCGGGTCCACTGCAGGGTGCGTGCCTGATCCCCGGCGAGCCCGAGGTCGCCGTTCCAGATCTCCAGGGTGGAACTGGTTCCGCCCGTGCCGAGCTTGAGCAGGCTCAGGCTGGCGGCGCCATCGCCGGCCCCGGGGCGCAGCACCAGGCGGTAGCCCGTGTCGGTGCGCTGGCCCTGGTAGACCCCGACGTCCAGCCGCGGCTGCGCGACCTCGCCGAGCGCGCGCCGGCTGACCTGCAGGGTGACGGCGAAGGCATTGGGCAGGTTCAGCGGCGCCTGGACCGCGGCGTAGCCCGGGTCGTCGGTCGACTGCTGCGGCTGTTGTTCGGCCGAGCTCTGCTCGCGCTGGCCGTCGCGTCCCCGCAGCGCCTCCTGCAGCAGGCCGCCGATGATCTGCTTGGCGGCCTCCTCGGCGGTCGGCTGGCGCTGCTCCTCCTGGCGTTGCTGGGCCTGGGGCTGCGCCTGGCCCTGGGCCTGTGCGGGCGGCCGCACCACCGAGCGCAGCCCGTGGCGCCAGTCGAGCCGCCATTCCGGCTCGATCACCCGCCAGGGCGCGGCCGGCGCCGGGCCCTCCTGCGAGAAGTCGTCGGCCAGCAGGGTGCGCTGCCAGGGCCAGTCGTAGCGGGCGACCAGGTCCTCGAGTTCCTGCAGGTAGGCGCGGTCGGCGGCGCGCTGCTGCCGCCCCTGCTCGATCAGCGCCCGCAGCTCGTCGATCAACTGCTCGGCCTTCGCCGTGGCGTCCTGTGCGGCGGCCGGCCCCGGCACGGCCAGCCCGGCGGCCAACCCGCCGGCCAGCAAGCCGGCCCCGAGCGCCACGCGGGTCTTGCGGAGCCAGGCGGGGCGCTGTGCTCGGCGGCGCGGCGCGCGCGGTGGTACGGGCAGGATTGCGGGTCGGCGTGAGCGGCTGCGTGAAGCCAGGGTCATCTGCTCGTCTCTCCTTCGCGGCGCCCCCGTCGCCGGCATCCTCGGCGTCGGCGGGCGCGTTCGGCAATCGTCCGTACGGACGGCCCGGCGGCGCGAGGCCGCGTGCGGGCATGAGGCTTCGTCGCACGAAGCCGCGGCATGGCCCCGCCGGTCGGCAGGGCGCGCGCCATCTGGAAGGCGCCGCAGAACGCACATCGGCGCCCCGAGGACCGCGGTCCCGCATCTGCGCCAACACATCAAATCCAGGGTGATTTCGCGCCACCAGCCGAACCGCTGCACGGTTCCATACGGTCGCAAGATCACCTTAGCCGACATTTCCCATTTGAGCGGCCGATCCGCCCCTGACGGACGATAGAATATTCCGATTTCGGCGCATCCGGTAGGCGGAATGGCGTGGTGATAGCGTCCGTTCCAGCATTATCGTCGCCCCGACCGTCATGACCGACCCCAGTCGCGCGATTCCAGCCTATTTTGCAATGACGCGGGCGCACTTCGCCTGTCGGTCGTCTCGTGCGGTCTGTCCCAGCCCTCAGCATGGCGCTGGCTCTCGTGGTCGGAGATCGTCGATCAGGTGCAGGATGCGGCGGAACAGGTGGCGCGGCACGGCGACTTCGGCCATCTGGAAGACGGCATAGCGGATGACGTCGGCCTGCGCCGCCGCGGCGGCCACCAGGAACGTGCCGGCCAGTGCGACCGTACCGATTGTCTGCTTCAACATGTCTCTAGGTGTTCGGTGCCGGCATGTGGTGGCGCGGATCGCCCTTGAACCGTTCTGGCTCGTCGGTCCAGCATTTGACGATGTGCTCGTAGGGCGTTCGGCCGCGTAGGGTCTTGAGGCGGCGTGCGAAGTTGTAGGCCGCGACGAAGTCGGCGAGGTGCTGGCGGAGCTGGTCGTGGCTGTCGTAGTGGTAGCGCTTGACGGTCGCCTCCTTGATCGTCCGGTTCCTCCGCTCGAGCTGTCCGTTGGTCCACGGGTGGTTCACCTTCGTCAGGCGGTGCTCGATGCCATGCTCGACGCAGGCGATGCCGAAGGCGTGCCGGAAGGCGTAGCGATCTTGCTTGCGGTTGGCGAACTGGACGCCGTTGTCGGTGAGCACCGTGTGGACCCTATAGGGCAACGCCTGGATGACCTCGCGGAGGAAGGCGGCCGCGGCCATCTTTCCGGCCTTCGGGACCAGCTTTGCGAAGGCGAACTTGCTGGTGCGGTCGATGGCGACGAACATCCAGAGCTTGCCGTCCTCGGTGCGCAGCTCGGCGATGTCGATGTGCAGGTAGCCGATGGGGTAGCGCTGGAACCTGGACCGCTTCGGCCTGTCGCCTTCGATCTCCGGTAGGCGGCTGATGTCGTGGCGCTGGAAGAGCCGGTGCAGCGCGGATCGGCTGAGATGCGGGATCGAGGCCTGGAGCGCATACAGACAGTCGTCCAACGGCAGCAGCGTATGTCGACGAAAGGCCACGCACATCGCTTCCTCCTCGGGGCTGAGAACCGAGGAGCGCACCTCCTTCGGCCCCATTCGCGCGTCCTCCACGGTAGACCGCTTGCGCCACTTGCGGACCGTCTTCTCGTTGAGCCCATACCGCTCGGCTAGCTCCGAGACCGAAGCTTGCGATCGCTGTATTGCCGCTCGGACGGCCTGCGTGGTCGTGGCGCTCCCGTGAACAACCTCGCCCATAGCTCGTCCCCCTCCATGTTGGATGGCAACCTACCATCACACCACGGGACTAAACATCGAGCGCTGCTTCAACAAGTTCAAACACTTCCGCAGAATCGCCACACGCTTCGACCGGCGCGCAGCCTACTTCCTCAGCTTCCTGCAAATCGCCGCCGCACTACTCTGGATGCGATGAATGTCGAGTCAGCCTAGACCGCCGGCAGGTGCCGCGGCTTGCCGGCCCGGATGGCGTAGGCGAGCGGGTTGAAGCCGAGGCGGTAGGCCAACTCGCCTGGGCGCTCGATCTGCCAGACCGCCAGGTCGGCGGCCTTGCCGACCTCCAGGGTGCCGTGGCTGGCGCCCATCCCGAGCGCGACGGCGCCGGTGCGGGTGAAGCCGGTCAGCGCTTCCTCCGGCGTCAGGCGGAACAGGGTGCAGGCCAGGTTCATCGCCAGCAGCGGCGAGGTCAGCGGCGCGCTGCCCGGGTTGCAGTCGGTCGCCAGCGCCATCGGCACGCCGGCGTCGCGGAAGGCCTGGATCGGCGGCAGTTGGGTCTCGTGCAGGGTATAGAAGGCGGCCGGCAGGATGACGGCGACCGTGCCCGCGGCGGCCATGGCGGCTACCCCCGAGTGGCTGGTGTATTCCAGGTGGTCGGCCGAGAGCGCCCTGAAGCGCGCGGCCAGGGCCGCCCCGCCGGTGTCGGAAAGCTGGTCGGCGTGCAGCTTGACCGGCAGGCCGAGCGCCTGGGCCGCTTCGAAGACCCGCGCGCACTCCTCGGGCGTGAAGGCGATGCCCTCGCAGAAGGCGTCGACCGCGTCGGCCAGGCCGGCGCGGGCGATCGGCTCCAGCATGGCGGCCACCGCCTCGACATAGCCGGCGCGGTCGTCCCGGTACTCCGGCGGCAGGGCGTGGGCGCCCAGGAAGCTGGTGCGCACGGTCACCGGAAATTCGCCGCCCAGCCGCCGGGCGACGCGCAGCATCTTCGCCTCCTCGTCCAGGCTGAGGCCGTAGCCCGACTTGATCTCCACCGTGGTCACACCCTCGGCCAGCAGAGCCTCCAGCCGCGGGCGGGCCTGGTCGAGCAGGCTGTCCTCCTCGGCGGCGCGGGTCGCCGCCACGGTGCTGGCGATGCCGCCGCCGGCGCGGGCGATCTCTTCGTAGCTGGCGCCGGTCAGGCGCAACTCGAACTCGGCCGCGCGGTTGCCGCCGTGCACCAGATGGGTGTGGCAGTCGACCAGACCCGGCGTCATCCAGCGCCCCTCCAGCGGCACCAGGCGCTTGGCCCCCTGGTGCGGCAGCTCGGCCATCGGCCCGATCCAGGCGATGCGCCCGTCCTGTACCGCCAGCGCCATCCCTTCCAGCGTGCCGTAGGGCGTGCCGTTCGGCACCATGGTGGCCAGACGTGCGTCGGTGAAAAGCACGTCCCACTTCTCAAGCTCGGGGTCCATGCGGGTGGGATCCTTCCGGTCGGCTCGGCGGGCGGGCTGGCGGCGGGTGACGCCATCCTGTAGGTAGCGGATCCTGAAATACCCTTCCGACGGGCGCCGGTCCATGCAACTGCACAGTCTCTTCGCCGAGACCGCCCTGCTGCCCGAGGGCTGGGCCGAAGACGTCCTGTTCGAGGTCGACGGCGCCGGCTACCTGTCCGCGGTGGTGCCGAACGCGCGCGCCGACGGCGTCGAGCGGGCGGCCGGACCGGTCGTGCCGGGCATGCCGAACCTGCACTCCCATGCTTTCCAGCGCGCGCTGGCCGGGCTCGCCGAGCGGGCGCGGGACCCGGAGGACTCCTTCTGGACCTGGCGCGCGCTGATGTACCGCTTCGTCGCGCATCTGACGCCCGAGCAGATCGAGGCGGTCGCCACGCTGCTCTACGTCGAGTTGGTCAAGGCCGGCTATACCGCGGTCGGCGAGTTCCACTACCTGCACCACGCGCCGGACGGGCGGCCCTACGATGTGCGGGCCGAGACCGGCCTGCGCATCCTGGCGGCGGCGCGCTCGGCCGGGATCGGCGTGACGCTGCTGCCGGTGCTCTACGGCTACGGCGGCTTCGGCGGCCAGCCGGCGGGGGAGGGGCAAAAACGATTTCTCAACGATCCCGACGGCTTGTTGCGTATTGTTGCGGCCTTACGCGAAGCGGCTGGCGCCGATCCCCAGGTGCGGGTCGGCCTGGCGCCGCATTCGCTGCGCGCGGTGACGCCGGAGACCCTGCAGGCGACGCTCGCGGGACTAGCGGCGCTGGATCCGGAGGCGCCGATCCACATCCACGTCGCCGAGCAGACCAAGGAGGTCGAGGACTGTCTGGCCTGGTGCGGCCAGCGGCCGGTCGCCTGGCTGCTGGAGCATGCCGGCGTGGATGCCCGTTGGTGCCTTGTGCACGCCACCCACATGGAGCCGGCGGAGACGGCCGGCCTGGCGCGCAGCGGCGCGGTCGCCGGGCTGTGCCCGACCACCGAGGCCAACCTGGGCGACGGCCTGTTCGACGGGCCGCGCTACTGGACCGCCGGCGGACTCTGGGGCATCGGCTCGGACAGTCACGTCTCCCACAGCCCGATCGAGGAGCTGCGCCTGCTGGAGTACGGCCAACGCCTGCACGCGCGGCGGCGCAACGTCCTGCGCGGCGCCGGCCCGGCGATCGGCGCGGCGCTGTACGGCGGCGCCCTGGCCGGCGGCGCCCGGGCGCTGGGGCGGCCGGTCGGCCGGCTCGCGCCCGGCTGCCGGGCCGACCTGCTGGTGCTCGACCCGCAGACGCCGGCTCTGGTCGGCCTGTCCGGCGACACGCTTCTGGATGCGCTGGTCTTCGCCGGCAACCGCAATCCGGTGCGCGACGTCGCGGTCGGCGGCCGGTGGGTCGTGCGCGAGGGACACCACCGGGCCGAGGCGGCGGCGCTGCGCGGCTTCGCCGCGGCGCGGCGCGCGCTGCTGGCCTAAGCCGACGAGAGGGGCTAGGCTGGCGCCACTGTGAGACCTGTTCCGAACGAGCGATGAGTCGTCTGGTCCTGCCCGCCGAGGCCGATACGGTCGCCGGCGCCCTTGCCGACATCCGCCACCGCCGCGCCTACGTCGAAGCCCTGGTGGCCGCCCTGGAGGCCAGTCCGGCGCCCGATCCGGCGGCCTACCGCGACCACGACGCCTGGTACCTGGCGGCGCTTGAGGACGGCCTGTTCCGGCGCGTCTTCGTGGTCGAGTACCGCGCCTGGCGCGGGCGCATCCGCGACCTGGTGCGCGATCAGCTCTCGCGGCTCGGGCTGGATTCCGAGCTCTGGACACCGGCCGAGGACTCGCGCTCGGCCGAGGCCTTCATCCTGCATGTGCGCCACCTGCTGCGCGACGAGCTGGACTGCGAGCTGGAGGCCGAGGTCTGGGACGGGGTGCAGGAGGTCGCCGAGGTGGCCGAGGCGATCGCCGAGTCCTCGCGAGCGGCGCGGCTGGAACTGGCCGAGCACTACCCGGACTACTTCAGCCAGCTCGACGTCTTCGGCGACGGCGACCCGAGCGGTCGCCTGACCCTTTCGCACGCCCTGGCCCTGCGCGCCTTCGCCGCCGTCGCCGCCTTCTGGCAGGCGCTGCCCTATGCGCACGCGTCGGTGGCCGCCGAGGAAGGCCGCGCGGCCAGCGGCTGAGCCGGGCCGGCGGACGCGCAGAGCGGGCCGAAGTCGCCGGACCGGCACCACATGCATGCGAGGGTGTGCAAGACTGGACAAGGTCTGCTAGCGTCCGCGGCCCGTTTCCTTCCAGTCCCTCTTCGATCGAGCCCCCTGCCGTGACCACTGAGGCGAGTCCGCCGTGCGAGCCCGCAAGCCTCGCGTGCGCCTGTGCGACCTTTCTGGAGCACGCCCGCTACCTACGCGGGATGTCGCAGAACACCCTGTTGGCCTACGCCCAGGATCTGCAGGAGGCGCGGCGCTTTGCCGGGCCGGAGGCGAGGGTTGCGGACCTCGACGCCGACTTCCTCGATCGCTATCTGCGGTACCTGCGCGACGGTCGCGCTCTTCAGCCGGCGAGCGTCCGGCGCCGCATCGCCGGCCTTCGCGCCCTGTGCCGCTGGCTCGAGGCGGAGGGCCATATCGCCGTCTCGCCGTTTCGCACCCTGGACCTGAAGCTGCCGACGCCCAAGCGTCTGCCCCGCGCGATCCCGCGGCAGGAGGTCGCCCGCCTGATCGCCGGCGCCGGGCGGCTGGAGGGCGAGACCTCGACGGATGCGTGGCCGCATGCGCTTGCCCAGAGGAGCCAACTGCACCGACTGGCGAGCGGCCAACGACGGGCCGAGACTTCGGGAACCCCGAGGACCGGCCGGCTGGAGGGCGAGACGGGCGATGGCGGACCGGCCGGCGCAGGCCGGTCTGGGGACGGCGCGGAGACGGCGCGGCTGGCGCCCTGCGCGCGGCAAGTGCGCGACCGGCCGCCGCCGGCGTCGATGGCGTTGCACGCGTCGGCCACGACCGCCCTCGCGCTGCGGCTGATGACGGCCACCGGCGTGCGGGTCGGCGAACTGACCGCGATCCGCCTGCAGGACGTGCAGACCGACGGGCGTGCCATCCGAATTCACGGCAAAGGCAGCCGTGAGCGCTCGGTTTTCGTCGGCAATGCGGCCCTGGCGGACGACCTCGTCCGGCTGCGCGCGGCCCGCTGGGCGGCCGAGACCGCGGCGGCTGTGTCCGCCGGGCGCGGCGCCGTCGCCGCCGCCGCTGCGGCACCGCTGCTGCTCAACCGGCACGGCCGTGCCCTGACACCCCAGGCCCTGCGCCTGCGCCTGAGGCGGCTGTGCGCGGTGGCCGGCATCGCGCCGCACGTGACGCCGCACCGCTTCCGCCACACCGCGGCGACCTGCCTGATCGAGGAGGGCGTCGACATCCGCCTGGTGCAGCGCCTGCTCGGCCACAGCAGCATCGCCACCACCCAGATCTACACCCACGTCACCGACCGCAGCCTGATCGCCGCCCTGGAAGCCGCGGACCCGTTGGGGAAGTTGGAGGGGGGGTCTACATAACTCGAAATTATGAACGGCGTCCCAACGTGAAGCGGTCTCGGCGGATGGTCGAGGCGACGCGCCGCTGGCCGGAGATACACATCCTGAGACCATCGCATCGACAGGCTTCGGGACTATAAGAGCGATGGGCTAAATCACTCATCACAGTATTACACAGACGAGATCGCGATAACTGTCGCGCCTCAGGATGGATTCGAGTCAGTGTTTTTCATAGTGAGCGTGATTTTTTCATATGTCTGCACTTAGAAATCTTCCCCCAAATACACTTGCGGTAACCACCGCCGAAGGTGGGATTGGGGAAAGTCGTCGTGCTTTAATCCCCTCGTTCTGCGCCTATGTTGGTCTTCGATGTTGGAACTCAACGGCGCACGCCTGTACCGTCGCTAGGCACAAATTCCACTCCAATCGCATTCTTAGCGCGGCTGGAATTCGCGTGCCGCGGACATGGCTGTTCCGCTATCCGCAGAATGATTGGATCAGCGAGAGAAAGCCAGACTACGGCACGAAATCATTGTAAAGCCGGTCTCAGAAGGTGGCAGCATTGGCATTGATAAAGATTCTATTTGGATCTTCGACGAGCGAGCCGAAGAGTTTATCCGTGAACGCAGTCAAGATTTTCGGCAATCCTGTGTCGCTCAGGAGTTCAAGTTCGGCTATGAGGTCGGGTTTCCGATCATCTGCATTCCTGAGCCATGGTCACCGTCCCTGTAGGTTATGCACGGGCGAGGCGTTGAATACGGGGCGTTCGCCCGGACCTTCGAAGACGAAAAGATGACCGGCGTGGCTTCAAATTTTCCTTTCGCAGACTGGATGCACGCCAGCTTGCCGCGTTGGAGAAAACGGCAAAGCTCGCGTTCGACATCCTGGGACTTTCGGGCCTTGCCCGCATCGACATGCGTGTGGACGAAGACGGTAACGGATGGGTGTTTGATACCAACGAGTCGCCTCCGCCGTTACCAAGAAGCGCCTTTGTAAAGTCCTTGCAATGGCTCGGCTTGACCTTTGAGGAAGCGCTCGGGGCGATGGTCGGCAGCAGTTTGTTGAGAGAGGCACGGCCACACGGAATAGGTCGCTATTGATCGGACCAGAACTGCAATTCTGACAGGAGGAACACTCTGCCGAAGTGAGACCAGCCATCGCCCGAGCCAACCGGATCGGTGTCGATGCAGTAGGAGTCAAGACGGGATGCCTCGAATGATTGCCGCGAACCAACCAGGTGCCGCAGGAGCTGATTGCGCCGCTTCAGAGCTGCGCGGGCGGGCCAGTTCCATGAGTCGATAAACGCATCGGTTTCGTCGAGGAGAACCTTGGCCAACATGAATTGGCCCTCGAGCATTTGGATCGATCCGAGCTTCGTTCGTAGATGGAAGTACATATATGGCTCAGATATCTCGAAGAATTCCAGTTCTTGTTCCAAATCTCTAATTACCAATTTCGCCTCTTCCTGCTTACCGGCCAAAGCTAGGTATGTTGCGAGATTACTCCTATGCTGGAAGTTGTCCACCAGGCCTCCGACCGGGGGGCTAATCTTCTTCTGAAGTTCGGCCGCCTCGTCTGCCGAGAGTCGTTCGTCACGGAAGGCGGCGACCACGAGATTGTTTGCCGGAACATCCGCCTGGGAAAGTCCTGTCCGGCATTCTTTCCGTGACGTGATTGCAAGGCGAGAATAGTCTATTGCCTCCTTCCATTGCCCATCTGGATGAGCACCCCACTTAAATTAGTTAAGGATCGATAGTATTCTAGCGGATACTGCGGAAGTTCACCCTCGCTAGAGGGCGCAAAGAAGTTGACGGCCTGGCGCACCTGCGGTTCGGCCACCGAACATAGATGTATGGCGTTGGCCTTGCGCAGGATCTGATGCAGCTTGACGCGTGCGTCAGGGTCGAATGCAGCGCGCTTATGCAACTCGATCTTGGCAGTCTCAGTTGCTTTGCGCGCTTGTGGTACGTCGGCAGCGAGCACATGCGCCTGGATCTGGAGAAGCTGGAGCCGCAGCTCGATCTCGGGAAAGGTCGACTGCGTGGCATCCTGAGCTAGCTGGCGCGCCTTCAACTCGGAAAGGCAAGTGGCCAGCGTGGAGGCCGTTTCTCGGGCCAGATCGATACGGCGAAGCTCCATTCGACACAACGATTCCAGGTAAACCTTCTCCAAGTATAAGGGAAAGGCATGCGGCTCACCCGACCGGGCGAGGTTGTCGCTGGCTTCGTGGAAGTTGCCGCTGGCAGCCGCGTCGTAGGCGCAGCAGAGCTTCTCGACAAAGAGTCCATGTCGCGAAGCTTGGAGTTCTGCCGCGTGTTCCGCGGAAAGCGACAACTCGATCGGCTGGCGCATGCGTTTAGCGCCGAGCTTCGCTAATGCGAAACAGATTTCCGCCTCGCCCTGATCGCCGCCCTGGGCGAACGCTATTCCTTGCAGCCGATAGTCGGCTGGGCGCAGGAGCCGAAGGCAATTCCCCAATCGAAGGGATACTCTGGCCGCTTCCGTATCTGGAAGCGCTTGATTGAGATATTGCCGAACTGTCGGATGCGAAAACGTATACGTGCAGTCGTAATAATCCAGCAGTTCATTTGAACTGCTTCTCCTAGTAGAGCAAATACTTCTTCACGCGAAAGCTGATCTTTATGTAAGCATAACACATGATTCTCGGTAAAATCGTCCGGTATGAGACTAAGCGACTTGAGTACCGGCAGAAACCTACTTCGGTCGAACGAGGGATCGCCGAGGCGCAGCTCCAGAGCACGCACCAGTAAAGCCGAGGCGGAGTCCATGCCGAGCAGGTCCACCGCGGACGTTGCGTTATCGATAGAAGCGGCAAGTATTCTTGCGATCTTCAGGTTGCCCCGGCAAGCCGAAACAAGTTACTCACAATTTCATCCGGCAACTGCGCGCGCAGGCCGAAGGTCCGCAAGGCAGCCCGGAAGGCGACCAAGTCGCATCGTGGCAAGACAACCTTGGCGAGGCCATAGAATTGAAGGTTCCCGATGTCGCCGATCGGCCTGTCGGGCGTTTCTACAGAACTGGTCAGCGTAAGCAGGACATTCGACTTGGCGATGAAGCTCTCGGGCGACCAGAATTCCTCCTCGAGCAGCTTGTTGAGGAGCTCCTGCGACGGCGGATCCCACCACTGCACATTATCTGCAATGAGGAGAAAGTCCCGGTTCCGCGCTAATCTTCGCAGGGATGCGATGTGCCCGCGCTCGGCCTCCGTCAGGGAGAAGCGTGCCGGAGAGGCCACCGGTTTCAAGGTGCTATGCACCCAGTCGAAGAGAGACCAGCCTAGCCCACCGCCTCCGACCAACTGGACGCCGGCACCGATGGCCGTCCGCGCAGCGCCGAGGGCGGCTTCGGTCGTGTCGATACCGGCTGGACGGAGTTGCTCGAAAGGCCTGTAGGCGGAAGTGGTGCTCTCTGGCCGCGTCACCTGGGCGAAGAGCGGCTGTACAGCCTCGGAGCCGAAGCGTCGTCCTATGGCATGTGCAGTCCACGTCTTTCCGGACCCGGAGGACCGACGATAGCGACTGCGCGTTGACCCGATTCAAAAGCCGAGAAACCTCTGCTTCGACCTGCTCCTGCCCGGTCAGTCGCGCCAAGTTTACCATAATTTCGAGTTATCTGGCTTTTGGAGTGCAACAATAGATAGCGCCAGCAAGCGAGAGGCGCAATGTATGCGTTGGCGTTCCCAAACTGCGATGCAGGTCGGCCGTCTCGACCAGGAAGGGGACGCCGCGGAAGCTGGCCGGGCTCAGTTCGTCCGGGAACGCGCTCATGCTACCCTCACGCGCAGGCCACCCCTCATGGATCCCCACCCATGCGCGTCTTCGCCTTCGCCCTGCTGCTGATCGCCATGCCGGCGGGGGCGTTCGACCCGGACCTTCGAGCAAGCGTCGAAGCGTCCATGAACGCGGATCCAAGGGTCGTAGAGGTGGCGTGGGACATCGACCGCAAAGGCCGACCGATGGCCGTTCTCTCGGTCGACCGCACAAAGCTGATGGCCCCCTACCTCCTGAACCAGGCGCAGTACCGTCTCCAGGTCGCGCCAATGGACACGGTCGGTGAAGACGACCAGGGTCTCTGGCATACGCTCGCCCTCGACCGGGACAGGCTGGACGCCATAGCCCGGACGCTCGCGACCGCACTGGATGTGGTGAGACGGTATTGCCCTGACAGTTTGTGGAGCCGCTGAGACGCGTGACCGTCAAGAGTCGTGCGCGCCTCAGGGGCGTGGCCACCCCGCCAGCCTGGGTTCAGGATGGAGTTGCTAGACCCCCATTCGACCTCAGGAGCACGAGATGACCACGAAAGAGAAGGTAGCACGGCGCAAGCTGTCGTTGCTGGAGCTTGCGCAGGAGTTGGACAACGTCAGCCGGGCCTGCCGGGTGATGGGCTACAGCCGCCAACAGTTCTACGAGATCCGCCGGAACTTCCAGACCTACGGTGCCGAAGGCCTGATCGATCGGCTGCCAGGGGCGCGGGGTCCGCATCCGAACCGAGTGTCGTCGGAGATCGAGACGGCGATCCTGGATCACGCGCTGGCACATCCGTGCCACGGGGCGTTGCGGGTGGAGCAGGAGCTCCGGCTGCGCGGGTTGCAGGTATCGGCCGGCGGAGTGCGCGGGGTGTGGCAGCGCCACAGGCTGCTGACCAAGCACGAGCGCCTGCTGCGGCTGGAGAAGGCGACGGCGGAGCAGAAGATCGCGCTCAGCGACGAACAGATCCGATTGCTGGAGCGCTTCTCGCCGGAGTTCCGCGAGCGTCACATCGAGGCGCCGCACACCGGCGCGCTGGTGGCGGTGGACACCTTCTTCGTCGGCGTGCTGAAGGGCGTGGGCCGGATCTATCTGCAGACGGCGATCGACTGCCACAGCCGCTACGCCTGGGCGCGGCTGAACACATCCAAGCTGCCGATCACGGCGGTGCATCTGATGAACAACGACGTTCTGCCGACCTTCGAGGCGGCGGATGCGACGATCGAGGTGGTGCTCTCGGACAACGGCCGGGAGTTCTGCGGGCGGCCGGACCGGCATCCCTACGAGCTGTTCCTGCAGCTCGAGGAGATCGAGCACCGCACGACACGTGTGAAGCGGCCGCAATCGAACGGGATCGTGGAGCGCCTGCACCGCACGCTGCTGGACGAGCACTTTCGGGTCGAGGGCCGGCGGACCTGGTTCGACACGGTGGAGGAGATGCAGGCTGCGCTGGATAGCTACCTGGACGGCTACAATCACAAGCGCCCGCACCAGGGCCGCGGGATGAACGGCCGGACCCCGGCCCAGGCCTTCAAGGACGGTCTGCCGAAGACCCCAACCAGGAAGGAGGTGAAGACACCCGAGAGCTCAACCGAACCAAAAGCTGCCTGACCCCAGCGCTGGCGGGACTGTCAGGCGATTACCCTCTCTGTACACACTGGACGAGGCAAATCGGCCCGACTATCCCGTCCCGGCACTCCGCGGCGCCGCAGAGATGCTTGTCACGGATGCCTGCTGGACCGCGCTGGACATGGGCCCGGTCGCCGGAGGCGAGCTCGCCGTCGTCGTCACGGACGGCCAAGTCGTAGGCAACCTGGCCGGCGAGCTCTTTCTCGCCGTGGCGGTCTGCACTAGCGGCTGGTAATGCGGCAGGGGGGGGATCACGGATACACCAGAATCGGGCCGGTTTCGGCGGACACCTCGAGGGCCGGATCGTCGCTGCTGACACTGCGCACTTGCAGGCCCGGCGACGGGGTGCGGAACTCGACCTCGATCCTCCCTTTCACGATATCCCGCTGTGCCTGGTGCCTCTGCTGCGCCGTCAGGTCGTCGCGCGCCGCGAGCGCGGCAAGCGCCGCCGCCTTGTCGCCCTCCGCTGCGGTCTCGGCCTCGGCCTCGGGCGCCGACGCGACGCCGAGCCGGGACGACAGCCGGCCCGCGAGTTCCTCGCCGGCGATGCAGGGTCGGGGTGTGGGGCCGGGGGCGATGCGCGATGGGGACAGCGCGAGCACAAGGCGGTACGCTTGCCTGAGGCGCGAGGCCGTGCGGCTCCGCGCCCTACCCGACCACCCTGAGCTTCTTCTCGAACACCGCCAGGGCTTCGTTAAGGCTGGTGGCGCGGGCGAGGCGTTCGCGGTCGGAGAAGACCAGGTACTCGGTGGTCTTGCCGAGCGGGCGCTTGGCCACGGCGTAGAGCGGGCGTTCTTGCGTGTGGCGGAAGATCGAGAAGACGGCGAGACCGGGGCGGTGGTCGATGGCGTAGTCGCGCCATTCGCCGCTGGCGACGCGCCGGGAGTAGACCGAAAGCAGGCCGTTGAGTTCCTGGCGGGTGAAGTAGGTCGCCTTGGTGCTTCTCCTGCCGGCCCGTCGTCGGGCGTCCCGTCGATAGCTCTCCAGGACCAGCAGATCGCCCATGCGCACCCCTCCCGCCAAGCATCCTTTCGCGTCGCGTCGGCCCCGCCCGCGCGCCTGACGCCTCGACCCTAGGAATCGGCTCAGCGCTGGGTGCGGCCCCGATCTTCGGCGCCGACCTGAACGGCGCTCGCCGGTGGCGCCGACGGCGCGACGGAGTCGGTTTTGTTACCGTCGCCAGTGTCCCCGAAAATGTCGGCCAGGTCCAGGCTGGTGCCCCTGTGCGGCGGCTCGGGGACGTCGATCACCCAGGCCGCCTCGCTGGCATGGGGGTCGGGGACCAGATAGCAGGTGACCTTGCCGAGAGTGCGGTAGCAGTGCTCGGTGGCCATCTCGTAGGCGGCCGGGGCGCAGTAGCTCTCGCCGCGGCTCGAGCGCACCGCCGAGCAGTCGCGGTCGAGCGCCAGGCTGACCGCGTGGTCGGCCAAGGTCTTGTCGGTTGCGACGAAGGAGACCACACCGGCGCCGCTGAACAGCATGCTGGGCTCGCAGGCGCTCAGCGCGAGCAGACAGACGGCGGCCAAGCTGCCATGGGCCCGGCGCCGAAGGGGAGCGGCGAGAGACATAGAGAGTAGAGTACGCGCCGGTGCGTAAACGCCCGGTAAAGCGCCGCGATCGGTGGCGAGCGACAGCGCACCGCGGAGTCCGCTGCTTGTCACCCGAGGCGCGAGCCATTATCAAGCGGGGCGGGGTCGAAGCGGCTGCCGGCGCTGCGCCGGCAATGGGGCTTTTGGGCGCCGGCAGCGCGCCGCCGGCCAGGGAGTGCACAGGTTTGAGCGATATCTTCCGCGAGGTCGAGGAGGAAGTCCGCAAGGACAAGGCCCAGGCCTTCGCCAAGAAGCACGGTCCATGGATCGCCGGGCTGGTCCTGGGCGGCCTGGTGGCGCTGGTCGGCTGGCAACTCTGGCAGCAGTGGCAGCAGGAGGCGCGCCTGGAGTTGGCCCAGCGCTACGGCGACGCGCTCGCCGAAGCGTCTGGCGCCGACGCCGTCGCCGGCCTGGGCAGACTGGAGACTCTGGCGGCGGAGTCCGATGAGTCCTACGGCTTGTTGGCGGGGTTCCAGGCCGCGCGCCTGCGCGCCGAAGCGGGCGACCTGGACGGCGCGCTCACGGCGTGGGACCGCATCGCGGAGGACGCGGACGTCCCGCAGGCCTGGCGCGAGGCCGCCCGCCTGCTCGCCGTGCAGCATGCGATCGGCAGCCGGCCGCTGGCGGAGGTGGAAGCGCGCCTTGACCCGCTGCTCGCGGAGGGCGCCGTCTACCGTCCTGCTGCGCTGGAACTGGCTGCGCTGGCGGCGCTGGCGGCGGAAGATGCAGCCGGTGCGCGCGAGTACCTGCAGACTCTGAACCAGCTCTCCGAGGCGCCGCCGCAACTGCGCGAGCGTGCCGCGCAGTTGCTCGCCGTTCTCGACTCGTGAGCGCGCGGAGCCCCCGCATGGTGCCGAAGCTCGTGCGTGTTCAGAGACTTGCGTTCGCCGGCCTGCTGCTGCTGGCGGTCGCCGGCTGCAGCCTGGTCGAGGACTGGTTCGAGGCCGACGAGGTGCCGCTGCCCGGCGAACGGGTCGCGGTCCTGCTCGACGACGAGGTGATCGAGCCGGATCCGGCGATCGCCGGGCTACAGATCAGCCTGCCGCCGCCGCGAGTGAACGCCGCCTGGCCCCAGGCCGGCGGCGGCCCGGCCCACAATCCTCAACACCTCGAGCTCGGGGATTCCCCGCGGCTGGTCTGGCGCCTCGACCTGGGCGATGGCGAGGACGACGACGCCAAGATCCTCGCCCAGCCGGTGATCGCCGGCGGGCGCGTCTTCGCGATGGACGCCCGCTCCCAGGTCACCGCCGCCGATGCCGGCAGCGGCCGCCAGGTCTGGCGGGTCGACCTGGAGCCGGAGGAGGAGGACGACGGCTACTTCGGCGGCGGCCTCGCGCTCGCCGGCAACCGGGTCTTCGTCACCACCGGCTTCGGCCAGGTCTTCGCGCTCGAGGCAGGGTCCGGCGCCGTCGCCTGGGCGGTGGAGGCGGGCGCCCCGGTGCGCGCGGCGCCGACAGTGGCCGAAGGCCGCGTCTTCGTCGTCACCCTGGATAACGAGCTGGTGGCGCTGGATGCCGGCAACGGCGAGGAGCTGTGGCGCCACACCGGCATCCAGGAGATCGCCGGGCTGGTCGGCGCTGCCCCGCCGGCGGTTGCCGGCGAGGTCGTCGTCGTGCCCTACACCTCCGGCGAGATCTTCGCGCTGCTGGCTGACCGCGGTCGCGTGCTCTGGTCGGACGGGCTGATGTCGGCGCGCCGCTCGGCCCAGGTCGCCGGCCTCGCGCACATCCGCGGCATGCCGGTGATCGACCGCGAGACGGTGATCGCCGTCGGCCATTCCGACCGCATGGCGGCGATCGACCTGCGCCGCGGCCTGCGCGTCTGGGAGCAGGAGATCGGCGGCACCGACAAGCCCTGGGTCGCCGGCAACTTCGTCTACCTGCTGACCAACGAGGCCCAGGTCGTCTGTCTGACCCGCGACCGCGGGCAGATTCGCTGGGTTCACCAGTTGCGCCGCTTCGAGGACGAGGAGGATCTCGAAGACCCGATCGTCTGGACCGGACCGGCGCTCGCCGGCGACCGGCTGGTGCTGGCCAACGATCAGGGCCAGGCGGTCTCCCTCTCGCCCTACAGCGGCGAGCGCATCGGCACGATCGAGCTGCCGGGCGGCATCGCGGTGCCGCCGGCAGTCGCCAACACCACGCTCTACCTGGTGACCGAGGGCGGCGAGCTGTTGGCCCTGCGCTGAGCCGGCGCGGCTTCGGAACTGGACAAGCGGGTCTCGCGCACCCCATATGCGGGCGCTCCGACGCCGCAGCTTTCCCAGATCGCACCCGCCATGTCCTTCACCGTCGCCATCGTCGGCCGGCCGAACGTCGGCAAGTCGACTCTGTTCAACCGCCTGGTCGGTAAGCGCCTGGCCCTGGTCGACGACCAACCGGGCGTCACCCGCGACCGGCGCGAAGGGCAGGCGCGGCTCTATGACCTGGACTTCCGGGTGATCGACACGGCCGGCCTGGAGGAGGCGGCCGCCGACTCGCTGGAGGCGCGCATGCGCCGGCAGACCGAGGCGGCGATCGCCGAGGCCCACCTCGTGCTGTTCCTGATCGATGCGCGCGCCGGCGTCACCCCGCTGGACGCGCACTTCGCCGAGCTGCTGCGCCGGGCGTCCGGCAAGACGGTGCTGGTCGCCAACAAGTGCGAGGGACGTGCGGCCGAAAGCGGTCTCCTGGAGGCCTACGGCCTTGGCCTCGGCGAGCCGTTGGCGCTCTCGGCCGAGCACGGCCTCGGCCTCGCCGACCTGCACGAGGTGCTGAAGCTCTACGTGCCGCAGGGCGAGGAGGCGGCGGTGGCGCTGCCGGCCTCGCCGAAGGACGTCGCGGCGCAGGAGGCCGATTTCGGTGCGGAAGAGGAGGGCGCGCGAGACTACGGCCCGCTGCAGATGGCGATCGTCGGCCGGCCCAACGTCGGCAAGTCCACGCTGGTCAACCGCCTGATCGGGGAGGAGCGTATGCTCACCGGGCCGGAGGCCGGCATCACCCGGGATTCCATCGCGCTGGAGTGGGACTACGGCGGCCGGCCGGTGCGGCTGGTCGATACCGCCGGCCTGCGCAAGCGGGCCCGCGTCACCGACAAGGTCGAACGCCTCTCGGCCGGCGACACCAAGCGGGCGATCGACTACGCCAACGTCGCGGTGCTGCTGCTCGACGGCGCCGTCGGCCCCGAGGTCTCGCCGCTGGAGCGCCAGGACCTCACCATCGCCGCGACGGTGATCGAAGAAGGACGGGCGCTGGTCATCGCGGTCAACAAGTGGGACGCCTGCGAGGATCGGATCGGCGCCATGCGCCTGCTGCGCGACCGGCTCGAGCGCTCCCTGCCGCAGACCAAGGGCGTGCCGATCGTGCCGATCTCGGCGCTCGAAGGGCGCGGGCTCGACAAGCTGATGCAGGCGGTGCTGGGCGCCTACGAGGTCTGGAACGCCCGCCTGCCGACCGGCCAGCTCAACCGCTGGCTGGAGGCGGCGACGACGCAGCATCCGCCGCCGGCGCCGAAGGGGCGGCGCATCCGCCTCAAATACGTCACCCAGGCCAAGACCCGTCCGCCGACCTTCGTGCTCTTCTGCTCCCTGCCCAAGGAGCTGCCGGACAGCTACCTGCGCTACCTGGAGAACGCCTTGCGCACCGACTTCGAGCTGCCGGGCACGCCGATCCGCATCTTCGCGCGCGCCGGCGAGAACCCCTACGCCAAGCCGGCGCGGCGCCGGCGCCGGAGCTAAGCCCAAAGGGGCGCTCTCACCCATTCGTGGTGAAATCGGCATTCATGGTAAAATCGGGTTAGGTTCGGCGTACGCTCGTGACAGCGTGCTGCCGGCTGAGCATGTCATCGAGGCATGGCGTCGCCGCCAGCCGGGCGGCGCAGCCCGCCACAAGGACGAGGGAGTTCGATCATGGCCGAAGCCAAGCGGAAACCCCGAATCGAAATCGTCGATCTGTCCGAGACGGTCGAGGCGGTCTTCAACGGCACCACCGTCGCCCGCAGCGACCGCGCCAAGGTGCTGATGGAGGGCAGCTATCCGCCGCGCTACTACGTGCCCGCGGGCGACGTGCGCATGGAGCTGCTGCGGCCGACGACCACCTCCACCCACTGCCCCTGGAAGGGCCAAGCGAGCTACTATTCCGTTGAGGTGGGCGGCAAGCTGGCCGAGGACGCAGTCTGGACCTACCGCAGCCCGATCCCGGAGATGGCCGCCATCGCCGGCCTGCTCTGCTTCTATCCGGAGAAGATGGACCGGGTGGCGCTCGTCTGAGGGCCGGGTCTCACGCGATGCGGCGGGCCATGTCGGCGACGACCGCATCGAACATCTCGGCGGTCAGGCGGCCGGTGTTCTGGTTGTAGCGCGAGCAGTGATAGCTGTCGGCGAGCCAGGGCAGCCCCTCGCCCAGCGCATGCACGGCGCCGTGGCGGAACGGCCTGGCGGACTTCTTCAGGCCGAGCGCGGCGAGCACGGCGGTGTGCGCGAACTGCCCGAGCGCCAGGATCCCGGCGAGAGCCGGCAACCCCGCGATCTCGGCGCCGAGAAACGGCCGGCACTGCGCCATTTCCTCCGGCGTCGGCCTGTTTTCCGGCGGCACGCAGCGCACGGCGTTGGTGATGCGGCAGCCCAGCAGGCGCAGGTCGTCGTGCGCGTCGCGGTCGAAGCCGCCCTGCGCCAGACCGTGGCGCCGTAGCGTGGGGTATAGAAGGCTGCCGGCAAAGTCGCCGGTGAAGGGGCGCCCGGTGCGGTTGGCGCCCTTCAGGCCCGGCGCCAGACCGACGATCAGCAGACGTGCGTCGACTGGGCCGAAGCTCGGCACCGGCCGATTGAAGAAGTCAGCGTGCCGGCTTCGGTTGTCGGCGCGGAAGCGCACCAGGCGCGGGCAGCGCTGGCAGTCGGGATCGGGACAGAGCATGCCGGACGGCGGCACAGCGTCTCGGGTCGTCGTTCTAGCTGTCCTCGTACTCCTCCTCGTCCAGCGCCTCGACCTCCTCGCGCTGTTGGGCCATTCGCTCGGCGCGTTCGCGCATGCGCGGGTGGTCGGCGGGAAGCTGTCGTTCGACGGAGGTCTGCAGGTCGCCCAGATCGATGAAGTTGTCGGCCTGGCGGCGCAACTCGTCGGCGATCATCGGCGGCGAGGAGCGGATCGAGGAGATCACCGTGGCGCGTACGCCGCGCCGCTGGACCGCCTCGATCAGGCTGCGGAAGTCGCCGTCGCCGGAGAACAGCACGACATGGTCGAGGCGTTCGGCCATCTCCATCATGTCGACGGCCAACTCGATGTCCATGTTGCCCTTGATCTTGCGCCGCCCCATGGCGTCCGTGAACTCCTTGGTCGGCTTGGTGACCATGGAGTAGCCGTTGTAGTCCAGCCAATCGATCAGAGGGCGGATCGGGGAGTACTCCTGGTCCTCGACCAGGGCAGTATAGTAGAACGCCCGGACGAGCCGGCATTCCTTGGCAAAGAGATTGTAGAGGCGCTTGTAGTCGATATCGAAGCCCAGCGTGCGGGCGGTCGCGTAAAGGTTGGCGCCGTCTATGAAGAGCGCGACTCGCTCTTCTGGATAGAACTGCATTGCGCGATCGTCTCCATTGGTAATGACGTTATCGACAAATAGGCGTCGGACACGGCAGAAATCGTATCAAAATTCCGGCGCAACGACGCCAAGCTGGACACTCGCATCTCCGCGCCTATACAGCAAGCAAAACCGCGCCTGCGTTTGCGTTTCGCCATGAAAGTGCAAGGTTTCCGATTCCCGTGATCGTTATTGCTCTGGGCGCCAACCTCCCGCATGCAGTGTATGGCCCGCCGCGTGCGGTCCTGCAGGCGGCCTTGACCGCGCTGAGCCGCCACGGCATCGCGGTGGTGCGGCGCAGCCGCTGGTACCGGTCTCCGCCTTGGCCACCGTCCGATCAGCCCTGGTACGTCAACGCGGTGGCCGAGATCGCGACCGACCTTTCGCCGGACGAGGTGTTGGCCGTCCTGCATCGGGTCGAGGCCGAATTCGGGCGCCGCCGCGGCGCGCGCAATGCCGCGCGGGTATTGGATCTCGATCTGATCGACTGGCACGGCATGCGGCGCGGCTCCGCGACGCCGCCGGAGTTGCCGCACCCGCGCATGCGCACGCGCGGGTTCGTGCTCCGGCCGCTCGCCGAACTGGCGCCGCAGTGGCGCCATCCTTCGACCGGCGAGACGATTGCCGAGTTGATCGCCCAGATGCCGCCCGATACGCCGGCCGAGCCGATCGAAGACGAGTCGGCGGGCTGAATCGGGCGCGGCGGCCGGTCGCAGGATGGTGATACCCAGGGCCGCCATCCGGCGTTGGACAAGCGGATAGGTGGACCCATGTCGATGGAGTCCGTACAGCCTGAGTCCACCGTCCTGGCGGAGGCCATGTTCGACCCGGCGCGACCTTACGATTTTCACCTCGAGCTGACCGACAAGTGCAACGCCGGCTGTCCGATGTGCGGGCGCACCGACGCGATGAACGGCTGTCGGCCCGATCCCCGGAAGGTGCGCAAGATCGAGCTGACGTTGGCCGATCTCCGCCGGCATTTCACCGCCGACTTCTGCCGGCAGGTCGGCGAGGTCCAACTCGGCGGCAGCCTGGGCGATGCGCTCGCCGCACGCGACTGCCTGGAAATCGTCGAGCATCTGACCGCGAACGGTGTGCGGGTCGTGCTTTCGACCAACGGCAGCCTGCGCACGCAGGACTGGTGGCGGCGTCTGGGGCAGGCGATGCGCCGCACCGGCTCGGTCCTGGAGCTGCATGTCGACGGCCTGGCCGACACCAATCCGCTCTACCGGGTGAACACGGATTTCGCGAAGATCATGGAGAACGCGCGGGCCTACCTGGCGGCCGGAGCGACGGCGGACTGGTACTACATCCTCTTCCGTCACAACGAGCATCAGGTCGAGGAGGCGCGCCACCTGGCGCGGCAGATGGGCTTCCGCGATTTCGTCCTGATCGACACCATCCGCTTCGGCCGTACCGCCCGCTTCGACTACGTGCTCCCGAACGGCGAACGCCGCAGCCTCGAGCCGCCGACCCGCAGTGCTGCGGATTTCGGCGCGACCCTACGCACCGCCTCGAAGCGGCCGGAGGAAATCGAGGTCCGGCCAGCGCCGCCGCCCGGCAGCAAGGCGGCGCGGGCGGCTAGCGGGATCGCCGGCATCCGCTGCAAGGCGCAGGCCTTGAACCGTCCCTACATCGCAGCCGACGGCTACGTCTCCGCCTGCTGCTGGGTCGAGCATTCGGCGGACGAGCGCGACCTGCGCGCGGCCACCGGCCGCCCGGAGACCGACTTCAGCATCCACCACCGTCCGCTCGTCGAGATTCTCCACGACGAGCCCTTCGCCAGCTTCTACGAGCAGGCCTGGCAGTCAGGCGCGCAGCCGATCTGTCGGCGCAAGTGCGGCCAGGGCCTGCGCAACCGCCGGGCGCGCCTCTAGGGACCGACAGATCCCGCTGGGCTTGCGAGCGCGTGGCGGCACCCCTATAACCCGCCCTTGCCCGGCATTTGCCCGCACCGATCCCGTGAAGGAGGTTTGTCCGCATGGCGCGCGTGACCGTCGAAGATTGTGTCGAGAAGGTTCCCAACCGCTTCGACCTGGTGGTCCTGGCGGCGCAGCGCTCGCGCGACATCTCCTCGGGAGCGCCGCTGACCCTCGAGCGGGACAACGACAAGAACCCTGTCGTCGCCCTGCGCGAGATCGCCGAAGAGACGGTCGATCCGGAGTACCTGAAGGAAAGCCGCATCACCCTGATGCAGCGCTACCACAAGGAAGACACCCCGGAAGAGGACGACATGGAAGAAATCGCCATGGCGGCTGGCCTCGGCGCCGAGGCGAGCGAGGAGGAGGCGGTGCTACGGACCGCTGGGGCCGAGGCCGAGGAGCCGGCCGAGGACGAGGGACCGACCGGGGATGCGGACGCGCAGCCGGGGGCCTGAGCCGCCGGGGCTGCGCGGCGAGTGCGTCGAAGAAGCCGTCGCGGCCCGGATCGCGGCGGCTTTTTTCTTGCCGACACTTGCTTGCGGCGGCCCGGCTTGGCGCTTGTTCCGTAAAACCGTAATCTTAACTCCTGACACTGGGAGTCTTTCGCGGTGCGGCATCCTGCGGGCCGCCCGCCCATCGAGGAACGGCAATGCTCCGCCAGTTCGAGCTGGTCGAACGCGTCATGTCGTACGACCCTGCGGCCGACGAGGACCGGCTCAACCGCGCCTATGTCTATGCGATGAAGATGCACGGCTCGCAGACGCGGGCCTCGGGCGATCCGTATTTCTCTCACCCGATCGAGGTCGCCGGCATCCTCACCGAGTTGAAGTTGGATGCCGATTCCATCGTCACCGCGCTGTTGCACGACGTCGTCGAGGACACTGAGGGCACGCTCGAGGACATCGAGCGTATGTTCGGCGAGGAGATCGGCCGCTTGGTCGACGGCGTGACCAAGCTGACGCGCATCGAGCTGCAGTCGGAGCAGTCGAAGGACGCGGAGAACTTCCGCAAGCTGGTCGTCGCGATGTCGGAAGACATCCGCGTCCTGCTGGTCAAGCTGGCCGACCGTCTGCACAATATGCGCACGCTGCGCTTCATCAAGTCGGAGGAAAAACGCCGTCGGATCGCGCGGGAGACGGCCGATATCTACGCGCCGCTCGCCGAGCGTATCGGCCTCAACCGCTTCAAGGACGAGTTGGAGGACCTGGCCTTCGCGGAACTGAACAGAGATGCGCGCGAATCGATCCTCAATCGGCTCGAGTACCTGAAGTCGGACGGCGAGGACATCTCCCGACGGATCATCGATCGGCTGACCCGCGACATGGCCGAGGACGGGCTGGAGGCGCGCGTCTCCGGCCGGATCAAGACGCCGTACTCGATCTGGCGCAAGATGCAGCACCGCAACGTCGGCTTCGAGCACTTGGCCGACATCATGGCCTTTCGCGTCGTCGTCAAGGACATCGCGCAGTGCTATCAGGCGCTGGGAGCGCTGCATTCGCGCTACCCGGTGATGCCCGGGCGCATCAAGGACTACATCTCGACACCGAAACCGAACGGCTATCGATCCCTGCACACCGGCCTCTACTTCGGCCCGGAGCAGCAGCGGATCGAGGTGCAGATCCGCACCTTGGAAATGCACGAGATCGCCGAGTACGGCGTCGCCGCGCACTGGGTCTACAAGCAGAAGGACGCCGAAAGCCAGCAGGTTGAAGGCCGGCAGTACCGCTGGCTGCGCGAACTGCTCGATATCCTCGAGCACGCGCAGAATCCCGAGGAATTCCTGGAGCACACCAAGCTGGAGATGTTCCAGGACCAGGTCTTCTGCTTCACGCCCAAGGGCGACCTCATCGCCCTGCCGCGCGGCGCCACGCCGATCGACTTCGCCTATGCCGTCCACACCGAGGTGGGCAACCGCACCGTCGGCGCCCGAGTCAACGGGCGGCTGGTGCCGCTGCGCCACCGCCTGGGCAACGGCGACCAGGTGGACATCGTCACCTCGAAGGCGCAGACGCCCTCGCCGGACTGGGAGAACATCGCCGTCAGCGGCAAGGCCAAGGCCTGCATCCGCCGCTTCATCCGCAACGAGCAGCGCAGCCAGTACCTGCAGCTCGGCCGACAGATGCTGGAGCGCGCCTTCAAGGCCGAGGGCTACGACTACACCGAAAAGGCCGTGGCCGGCGTTCTGAAGAAGTTCAAGCAGGACTCGGTGGAGGAGATCTGCATCGCCGTCGGCCAGGGCCACCTCTCGGCACGCGAGGTGGTGGTCGCCGTCTTCCCGGGCGTGCGCGAGGCGGCCAAGCCGGACAAGGACAAGGTGGTGCCGATCGCCAAGGCGCGGCGGGCGCGCGGCGGCGACCACTTCGCCATCCCGATCAAGGGTCTGATCCCCGGCATGGCGGTGCACTTCGCCCATTGCTGCCATCCGCTGCCGGGCGACCGCATCGTCGGCATCGTGACCACCGGCAAGGGCGTCACGGTCCACACCATCGACTGCGACACCCTGCAGCAGTTCCAGGACACGCCCGAACGCTGGGTCGATCTCGGCTGGGAACAGGATCCCGGCGAGGAGCCCTTCACCGGCCGCCTGCACTTGACGGTCAGCAACGAGCCTGGCGTGCTCGGCGGGCTGTCGACCGTGATCGGCCGCAACGAGGGCAACATCTCCAACCTGAAGTTCACCCGCCGCGCGCTCGACTTCTACGAGCTGCTGATCGACGTCGAGGTCAGCGACGTCAAGCACCTGACCAACATCATGGCGGCGCTGCGCGCGATGCCGGCGATCTCCTCGGTGGAGCGCGCCCGCGGCTAGCGCTGCGTCCGAGGCCGCATTGCAGCCCTGTGGGCGGATCCTTTGCCAGATGCGACGATCGGCCCTAATTTAGGGCTACGACTGGAAATCCCTGACGGAGGATGGCGCGACATGCCCGAGCGCCTCAGGCTGGGTGTCAACATCGATCACGTGGCGACCATCCGCAACGCGCGCGGCGGTTTGCACCCCGATCCCCTGCGTGCCGCGCTGCTGGCGGCCGCGGCCGGGGCGGACGGCATCACCGCACACCTGCGCGAGGATCGCCGGCACATCTCCGACGACGACATCGCCGCGCTGTCGGAGAAGATCGCGCTGCCGTTGAACCTGGAGATGGCGGCGACGGACGAGATGCTGCAGATCGCCCTGCGCCACAGGCCGCACGCCGCCTGCATCGTGCCGGAGAAGCGCAATGAGGTGACGACCGAGGGCGGCCTGGACGCCGCTGCGCAAATGAATTCCCTGCGCCGCTTCGTCGACGAACTCGGCATGGCCGAGATCCGCGTCTCGCTGTTCGTCGATGCCGAGGGACGGCAACTCGAGGCGGCCAAGCGGCTCGGCGCCCCGGTGGTGGAGCTGCACACCGGCGCCTACTGCGAGGCCTGGATCGAGCACGGTCCCGAGGCCGAGCAGACCCTGGCCGAACTGGAGCGCCTGCGCAGCGGGGCGGCCATGGCCGAAGAACTCGGCCTGGAATGCCACGCCGGCCATGGTCTGACCTTCGATACCGTGCCGCCGATCGCGGCGATCCCCAATGTGGTGGAACTCAACATCGGCCACTACCTGGTCGGCGAGGCGATCTTCAGCGGCCTGGACTCGGCGATCAAGCGGATGCGCGCCGTGATGGACAAGGCGCGCGCCGAAGCTCTCGGCCCGCGCACCGCCTGAGCACTGCCGTCGCCATGATCGTGGGCATCGGCAACGACCTGATCGACATTCGGCGGGTCGAGCGCACCCTGGAGCGCTTCGGCGGCCGCTTCACCGGTCGCGTCTTCACCGAGACCGAGGTCGCCAAGGCGGAACGCCGGCGGCTGAAGGCGGCGACCTACGCCAAGCGCTTCGCCGCCAAGGAGGCCTGCGCCAAGGCGCTCGGCACCGGCGTGCCGCGCCGTGGCGTGCACTGGAAGGACATGGGTGTGGTCAACCTGCCGACCGGCAAGCCCACCATGGCGCTGACCGGCGGCGCCGCGCGACGCCTGGCGGAGCTGCTGCCGCCGGGCACCGAAGCGCAGATCGACGTCACCATCACCGACGACTATCCGCTGGCTCAGGCGCTGGTCATCATCTCCGCGGTTCCCACGCGCGCCGACTAGCGCTATATGCTGCCGCCCGACCGTCCCAGCCGCCCCCCAGCTCCAGGCAGCGAGATATGAGTTCCATGGCGAAGAAGAGCGCCGGCGAAGGCTTTTTCGAAACCGTCAAGACCATCGTCTATGCGGTTCTGATCGCGCTGGTGCTGCGGACCTTTGCCTACGAACCCTTCAACATTCCGTCGGGCTCGATGCTGCCGACGCTGCTGGTCGGCGACTACCTCTTCGTCTCCAAGTTCTCCTACGGCTACAGCCAGTACTCCCTGCCCTGGGGCCTGATCCCCTTCGAGGGCCGCGTCCTGAGCGGTGATGTCGAGCGCGGCGACGTGGCCGTCTTCAAGCTGCCGACCGACAACCGCACCGACTACATCAAGCGCATCGTCGGGCTGCCGGGCGACGAGATCCAGGTGCGCGGCGGCGTCCTGCACATCAATGGGCAGGCGGTGAAGCGCGAGAAGCTGGGCGAAAGCGTCGTCCCCGGCATGGTCGGCACGGTCACCGAGTATCGCGAGACCCTGCCGAACGGCCGCCGCCACCTGATCTGGGAGCGCGGCGACGACATGCCCTTCGACGACACGCCCGTCTACCGGGTTCCCGAGGGGCACTACTTCGCGATGGGCGACAACCGGGATTCCAGCCAGGACAGCCGCGCCCAGCGGCTCGTCGGCTTCGTGCCGCGCGAGAACCTGGTCGGCCGCGCCGAGTTCCTGTTCTTCTCCTTCGACGGTTCGGCGCGGCTTTGGGAGGTCTGGAAGTGGCCCTTCGCCATCCGCTGGGGCCGGCTGTTCGATGGCATCCACTAGCGCCGCAGCGCCGTCGTCCGACCTGGCCGCCCGCTTGGGCCACGCCTTCGCCGATCCGGGACACCTCGCGCGGGCGCTGACCCATTCCAGCCGCGCCGGCGGCGGCGTCGAGTCTTACGAACGCCTGGAGTTTCTGGGCGACCGCGTACTCGGCTGCCTGGTCGCGGAGTTGCTCTACCGCCGCTTCCCGCACGAGAACGAGGGGGCGCTCGGCAAGCGCTTCGCCGCCCTGGTGCGGCGCGAGACCCTGGCTGAGGTGGCTGGGCCTGGCGGCCTCGACCTGGGGCCGCACCTGCGCCTGTCACGCGGCGAAGAGGAGTCGGGCGGGCGCGAGAACCCGGCGACCCTGTCGGACGCCTGCGAAGCGGTGATTGCGGCGCTTTACCTGGACGGCGGGCTGGAGGCGGCGCGCCGACTGGTCGAGCCGATCTGGGCACCGCTGTTGGAGGCCGACCTGACGCCGCCACAGGATGCCAAGACACGCCTGCAGGAGTGGGCGCAGGGGCTGGGCCTGCCGCTGCCGTGCTACGAAGAGGTGGCGCGCAGCGGCCCCGACCATGCGCCCGTCTTTACGTTGCGGGTCACGCTCGGCGACGGCCGAAGCGCCGAGGCCGAGGGCCGGTCCAAGCGCGCGGCCGAGCAGGCCGCGGCGGCGGCGCTGCTGGCGGAGCTGGAGGCGGTGGGGTGAGCGCGCCGGTGGCAACATGCTGCGCCGTCGTCGCCCTTGTCGGCGCGCCGAACGCCGGGAAGTCCACTCTGTTGAACCGCGCCGTCGGGACGAAGGTCTCAATCGTCACCCACAAGGTGCAGACCACCCGCACCCGGGTGCGCGGCATCGCCCTGCGCGACGGCACCCAGCTCATCTTCATGGACACGCCCGGCATCTTCGCGCCGAAGGACCGGCTGCAGCGGGCCATGGTGGCGGCCGCCTGGGCGGGCGTGCAGGACGCCGACCTGGTGGTCTACCTGTTCGACGCCCAGCGCCGGCATCCCGACGAAGCGGCCGAGGCGATCGTCAAGGGGCTGACAGAAAAGGCGCGCCGGCGGGTCCTGGTGCTCAACAAGATCGACGCCGTGCCGCGCGAACAGCTCTTGGGGCTGGCCGAGGAGATGAACCGCCTCGGTGGCTTCGAACGCACCTTCATGATCTCGGCGCTCGGCGGCGACGGGGTCGAGGACCTGCTGGACTATCTGAGCGAGCAGGCGCCGGAAGGGCCCTGGCTGTTTCCCGAGGACCAGGTCTCCGACCTGCCGATGCGCCTGCTCGCCGCCGAGGTGACGCGCGAGAAGCTGTTCCTCAACCTGCATCAGGAGCTGCCCTACAGCCTGACGGTCGAGACCGAGGCCTGGGAGGAGTTCAAGGACGGCTCGGTCAAGATCGACCAGACCGTCTACCTACAACGCGAGGCCCAGAAGCGCATCGCCATCGGCGCCGGCGGGCGCACCATCCGCAAGGTGCGCGAACAGGCCCAGGCGGAACTGCAGGCGCTGTTCGGTCGGCCCGTCCATCTCTATCTCTTCGTCAAGGTGCGCGAGCGTTGGATCGACGACCCCGCCCGCTATCGCGAGTGGGGCCTCGACTGGCAGGCGTAGAGCTTCCGCCGATGGAGGCGAGACATGATCGAGGCCGATATCTGGACATCTCTGCTGGCATTCCTCGTCGCGGCCGCCTCGCCCGGGCCTGCGACCCTGGCCGTATCGACGACCGCGATGGCACGGGGCACGCGCGCCGCGCTTTGGGCCGGATTGGGCCTCTCCCTGGGGCTGGCCTTCTGGGGCGTCGTGGCGGCGGCGGGTCTCGGCGCTGTTTTGACCGAGTCGGCCACCGCACTCTTCGTCTTGCGCCTGGCCGGCGGTGCCTATCTGCTTTATCTGGCGTGGCTATCCGCGCGCAGCGCCATTGCGCCACGGCCGGAGCATGTCCCGACGCTGCAGGGCGAAGGCGGACGCCTGTTCGGCCGCGGCCTCTTGCTGAATCTGACCAACCCGAAGGCCGTCCTGGCCTGGATGGCGGTGCTTGCCCTGGGCATGCAGGCGGGCACCGGCACGGCAGCGCTGCTCGTGACCACGGCCGCATGCGCCGTCCTTGGCGGCGCGATCTACGCTGCTTATGCCCTGGCCTTTGCGCGGCCAGCGGTCCGCGCGGTCTACCGCCGCGCCCGACGCGGTATCGAAGCCGTGGTCGCGGCCTTCTTCGGTTATGCCGGTCTCAGGCTGGTCGCGGCACGCAACGACATGCCCTGACCTTCTGCCATCTCGTCCCTATGATTCCGCCATGCTGGAGTGGAGCGACGAGGCGATCGTGCTCGAGGCGCGGCCGCACGGGGAGAGCGGAGCCGTGGTCTCGCTGCTGACCGAGCGGCATGGCCGGCATGCCGGCTTCGTGCGCGGCGGGCAAGGGCGGCAGATGCGCCCGGTGCTGCAGCCCGGCAACGCGGTCAGCGCCCGCTGGTCGGCGCGCCTGGCCGAGCACATCGGCAACCTGACCCTGGAGCTGACCGGCGCCCATGCCGCGACGGTGATGGACGACCGCGCCCGTCTGGCGGCCCTTGCCTCCGCCGCCGCCCTCTGCGAGCGCGCCCTGCCCGAGCGCGCGCCCCATCCGGCGACCTATCATGGGGTCTTGGCCCTGATCGCCGCGCTGGCCGGCGACGCGACCAGCGGTGCCCACTGGCGCGAGGTCTACGTACAGTGGGAGCTGCTGTTGCTGAGGGATCTGGGCTACGGGTTGGACCTGGCACGCTGTGCCGCCGGTGGCGCCAACGACCAGCTCGCCTACGTCAGTCCGCGCACCGGCCGCGCCGTCTCGCTGGCCGCTGGGGAGCCCTATGCCGAGCGCCTGCTGCCGCTGCCCGGATTCCTTGTCGGGCGGGGCGGCGGCGGCGATGCCGAGGTGGCGCAGGGGTTGCAGATCACCGAGTATTTTCTCGCAAAGAACGTGTTCGAGCCGCAGAACCGCGATCTGCCATCGGCCCGTAAACGTTTAACGCAGATCCTGGGGCTTGGCACCGCTTGACCGGGCCGCCGGGGCGCGGCACACCCCTGCGCATCTGTCACGGTCCTGAAACATTTGCATGCCTTCGAGCCCTCCCTCGGTGTCGCCACACTCGCCTGCGCCCGCTGCGCCGAAGCACGTGGTCGTCGTCGGCGCGGGCATCCTCGGCGTCTGCTGCGCGCGCTTCCTCCAGCGCGAGGGCCATGCCGTCACCCTGGTCGACCGCAACCCGCCCGGCGAAGGCGCCTCCTTCGGCAATGCCGCGGTGCTGGCCGTCGAATCCGTCCTGCCGGTGGCGACGCCCGGCATCTGGCGCCGCGTGCCGAGGATGCTGGCCGATCCGATGGGGCCGCTGGCCCTGCGCTGGGGCTACCTGCCGCAGCTCGTGCCCTGGCTGCTGCGCTTTCTCGCCGCCAGCCAGCCGCGCCGGGTCGAGGAAATCTCCATGGCGCTGGCGGCGCTGCTCGAGGACTCCATTCCCGCCTATCGGCGGCTGCTGGCGGAGATCGGTGCCGAGGAGATGCTGGTGCGCCGCGGCTGGATCGGCGCCTACACGACCGAGGCCGGCTTGACCGGCTACAGGCCGCTCGCCGAGCTGCAGCGCCGGCGCGGCGTCGAGGTGGCCGAGCTGTCAGTGGCGGAGATGCGCCAACTCGAACCGGCGCTCGACCGCGACCTGGCGGGCGGCTTCTACTATCCCGACGTCGGCCACGTCCTGGACAACTACCGCCTCGTCCTGGCGCTGGCCGAGGCGGTCCAGCGCGACGGCGGGCGGCTCCTGCGCCGGGATGTCACCGGTTTCCGCCTGGGGCCGGCGGGGGTCGAGGCGGTGGAGACGACCGACGACACGCTCGCCTGCGACGCCGTGGTCGTCGCCGCCGGCGCCTGGTCGAAGGAGCTGGCGCGGCGGCTCGGCGCCAAGGTGCCGCTCGACACCGAACGCGGCTACCACCTGACCTTGCCGACGCCGAACATCGAGCTGTCGCGCCCGGTCTACTCGACCGAGTTCGGCATGGCCTGCACGCCGCTGGCCGGCGGCCTGCGTCTCGGCGGCACCGTCGAGATGGGTGGGCTGCGGGCGCCGCCGGACTGGCGCCGGGCGCAGGTGCTGGCGGCCCGCGGCCGCCGGCTCTTCCCGCAGCTCGACACCCGCGACGCCAGCCGCTGGATGGGTTTTCGCCCGTCCCTGCCGGACTCCCTGCCGGTGCTGGGGCCGGCCCCGGCGGCGGCCAACGCCATCCTCGCTTTCGGCCACGGCCACCTCGGCCTGACCCTGGGCGCGCGCAGCGGTGCGCTGGTGGCCGACCTGGTCGCCGGCCGGCGCCCGCCGATCGACCTTTCGCCCTACGCGGCCGGGCGCTTTTGAGGCTGCGCGCTTCGGTTGACAGCGAACGGCCCGGCGGGCTCTAACCTGATCCGCAGTTTTCCAGCGGGGTGACCGGGGGCCGATGTTCGAGAAGATCCTGATTGCCAACCGCGGCGAGATCGCCTGTCGCGTCGTCAAGACCTGCCGGCGGATGGGCATCGCCACGGTCGCTGTCTATTCGGACGCCGATGCCGAAGGCCTGCACGTGCGCATGGCCGACGAGGCGGTGCACATCGGCGGCTCGGCTGCCGCCGAGAGCTACCTGCGGGCCGAGCGGATCATCCAGGCCGCCAAGGACACCGGCGCCCAGGCGATCCATCCGGGCTTCGGCTTCCTTTCGGAGAAGGCGGACTTCGTCACCGCCTTGGAGGCTGCCGGCCTGGTCTTCATCGGCCCGCCGGCCGGCGCCATCGCGGCGATGGGCGACAAGATCGAGTCGAAGCGCCTGGCCGCCGAGGCTGGGGTGAGCACCGTGCCCGGCTTCATGGGCATCATCGAATCCGGCGAGCAGGCGGTCGAGATCTCCCGCGACATCGGCTATCCGGTGATGCTGAAGGCCTCGGCCGGCGGTGGCGGCAAGGGCATGCGCATCGCCCGCAGCGACCAGGAGGTGGTCGAGGGCTTCCGCGGTGCCCAGAACGAGGCACGCTCCAGTTTCGGCGACGACCGCGTCTTCATCGAGAAGTACGTCGAGCAGCCGCGCCACATCGAGATCCAGGTGCTGGCCGACGGGCAGGGCACCACCCTCTACCTCGGCGAGCGCGAGTGCTCGATCCAGCGCCGGCACCAGAAGGTGATCGAGGAGGCGCCGAGCCCCTTCATCGACCCGGAGACCCGCAAGCGCATGGGCGAGCAGTCCGTCGCCCTGTGCGAGGCGGTCGGCTACACCAGCGCCGGGACGGTCGAGTTCATCGTCGACAAGGACCGCAACTTCTACTTCCTGGAGATGAATACGCGCCTGCAGGTCGAGCACCCGGTGACCGAGATGATCACCGGCCTCGATCTGGTGGAGTGGATGATCCGCATCGCCGCCGGCGAGAAGCTGGACTTCGGCCAGTCCGAGGTGAAGCTGGACGGCTGGGCGATCGAGGCGCGCGTCTATGCCGAAGATCCGGTGCGCAACTTCCTGCCCTCGATCGGCCGCCTGGTGCAGTACCGCGCACCGACCGAGAGCAAGGCTGTGCGCGTCGACACCGGCGTCGGCGAGGGCTCGGAGATCACCATGTTCTACGATCCCATGATCGCCAAGCTGGCGACCTGGGGCGACAGCCGCGAGGCGGCGGTCGAGGAAATGCGCCGAGCCCTTGACGCCTTCTACATCCGCGGCGTCAACCACAACATTCCCTTCCTGTCCGCCGTCATGGCGGCCGAGCGCTTCCAGGCCGGCCGGCTGACCACCAACTACATCGCCGAGGAGTACCCCGAGGGCTTCCAAGGCCGCGCCCTGCCGGACGTCCAGCGCAACCGCCTGGTCGCGGTCGCTGCCGTGCTGCAGCTCCGTGCCGAGCAGCGCAACGCCGGCATCGCCGCTCGCGACGACCTCGGCGCGCCGCCCAGCCTGCAGGCGCTCGGCCCGATCCGCCGCACGGTGATGGTCGAGCGCGATCCGCACGCCGCCACCGTGACGGTCGAGGGCGAGGGCTTCGCGGTCGCGTACGACGGCGGCCGTCACCACATCGAAAGCGAGTGGCGGCCCGGTCAGCCGCTGTTCCAGGGCCGGCTGGACGGATTGCCGATCACCGTTCAGGTCGACGCCGCCGGGCCGCGCTGGAAATTGACCCACGACGGCGCCACCGTCGACGTCCTGGTGCTGCGCCCGCGCCTGGCGGAGCTGGCGGCGCTCATGCCGGTGAAGGTGCCGCCGGACATGAGCGCCTTCCTGCTCTCGCCGATGCCCGGCCTGCTGGTCTCGCTCGCCGTCGCCGAGGGGCAGGAGATCAAGGCCGGCGAGGAGCTGGCGGTGGTCGAGGCGATGAAGATGGAAAACGTCCTGCGCGCCGAGCGCGACGGCAAGGTCGCCAAGCTGCACGCCGCGCCAGGCGACAACCTTTCGGTCGACCAGGCGATCATCGAGTTCGAGTAGCCCGGAGCGGCGGTCCTTTCATGGAACAGCTCGACCCGCCCGATCCGCTGGTGTGGGACGAGCGGCGCCTCTGGTTCGAGCGACGCCAGGCTGCGGCGTCTGCCCGCGGTGCGGGGCGCGTCTCGGAACAGGCGGTGGCGTTGCTGATCGACCTGCAGGCCTGCTTCTGTGCCGGCGCGTGGGCGGCGACCGTCGTCCTGGCTGCGACCATTGTCGACACCCAAGTCGAGGCCTCAAAGGTACGCCGCGCCGCACCTGCCGAGGAGCTGCGCTGGCTGCGCGCCTTGCGCAACCGCCTGGTGCACGAGGACCGCAGCGATCCGGCCTTGACGCTGCAGGACCAGTGGACGGGCCGCGCCGAGTGGGAGCGGTCCGCCCGACGTGCCGTTGATATCGTGTTCGCCACGCTCTATCCCGAACGACAAGCGGCCCAACAGACCTGAGGGAGAGCGAAAGATGACCGATCTGAGCGGGCGCGTGGCGCTGGTGACCGGCGCCAGCCGCGGCATCGGCGCGGCGACGGCGCGCCGGTTGGCGGCGGCCGGCGCGGCCGTGGCGCTCACCGCGCGCAGCGGCGAGGCGATCCAGCAGATCGCCGGGGAGATCAACGCCGGGGCCGGGCGTGCCGCAGCGTTCGCCTGCGACGTCGGCGACTTCGCGGCGGTGCAGGCCACCGTGGCCGCCTGCACCAGCGAGCTGGGGCCGATCGACATCCTGATCAACAACGCCGGTATGCTGGAGCCGATCGGTGCGCCGCACGAGATCAATCCGGAGGCCTTCATGGCCAACCTGCGGGTCAACGTCGGCGGCGCGCTGGCCTTCGCCCAGGGCGTCCTCCCCGGCATGCTGGAGCGGCGCGCCGGTACACTCGTCAACATCTCCTCCGGCGCCGCGCACAGCCCGCTGGAGGGCTGGGCCGCCTACTGCACCGCCAAGGCGGCGCTGCACATGCTGACGCGCAGCCTGGCGCACGCCTATGCCGGCCATGGCCTGCGGATCTACGGCTTCGGGCCCGGTGTGGTCGACACGCGGATGCAGGAGGTGATCCGCGGCTCCGGCATCGGCCCGGTGGCCAAGCTGAAGCGCTCGGATCTGGCGCCGGTCGAGCATCCGGCCCAGGTCATCGCCTTCCTGTGTTCCGAGGCGGCGGCCGACCTGGCCGGCCAGGAGCTGTCGATCCGCGACCCGGACCTGATGCGCCGGGCGGGCCTGGAGGCGGCGTGAGCGGGGTCGGTGACACCCGCGTGCGCGCCCTGATCGCCGGCAAGGTGCAAGGCGTCTGGTTCCGCGCCTGGACCGAGGAGGAGGCGAAGAAGCGCGGTCTGTCGGGCTGGGTGCGCAACCTGGCCGACGGGCGCGTCGAGGCGGTCTTCGCCGGGCCGAAGACCCAGGTCGAAGACATGCTGGCGGCCTGCCGCCTAGGGCCGCCGCCGGCGCGCGTCGCGCAGATCGAGACCGACGACTTCCACGGCGAGATCGCGCCGGGCTTCCGCAAGGCGCCCTCGGCGTAGGGGAGCCTTGGCATGATCACCTTCGGCAGCATCGAGCCAGGGCGCTTCTACACCCCGCGGCCAGGGGCCTATGCCTTGATCCTCGGCAGCGACGACCGGCTTCTGGTGATCGACCAGCGCGGCGAGATCATCCTGCCCGGCGGCGGCCTCGACCCCGGCGAGACGGCGGAAGAGGCGCTGGTCCGTGAGGTGCTGGAGGAGACCGGCCACGCGGTCACCGTCGGCGCCCGGCTCTGCGAGGCGCGCGAGTTCGCCTACGAGGTCGACTACGAAAGCCACTTCGAGAAGCTTTGCGTCTTCTTCCGCGCCGAGCTGGGCGCCAAGCTCGCCGAGCCGGTCGAGGACGACCATACGATGGTCTGGATGCCGCGCGTCGAGGCGGCCGAGCACCTCTCCAAGGGCTCCCAGCGCTGGGCCGCCGAGCGGGCGGGGTAGGGGCCTGAAGTCGGCAGCCGCCACTCTTGCGGCTGCACCTACCGCACACCGGTCGTGCCCGGTCAGGAGCAGACGGGCGGCCACGGGGACGCAGGCTTCGCGGGTGAGCGCCCCGCGGCACTCGAATCGGATATAGTTGCGGGCGAGTCTTGCCCGCCGCGAGATGAGGGCCGGTTGCCGGCGGGGACTGAGCGGCCGGCGCAGGGTGGACTTTTCAGGATGACGCACCTTTAGGCGACAGGGGAGCTGGCCGCATGCTGAACGACCTCCAGGAACGCTGGTGCTCGGAGAGCACCTGGGATTTCTCCGATCTGAAAGCCCTGTTTCTCAACTGCACATTGAAGCGGTCTCCCGAGCTGTCGCACACGGACGGTCTGATCCGCATCTCGCGCGCGATCCTCGAGAAGAACCGGGTGGCGGTCGAGGAATTGCGACCGGTCGATTTCGAGATCGCAACCGGCGTCTATCCGGACATGACGGAGCACGGCTGGCCCAAGGACGATTGGCCGGCGATCTTCGAAAAGGTGCAGGCGGCCGACATGCTGGTGATCACCTCGCCGATTTGGCTCGGCGAGAAGTCGTCGGTCTGCACCAAGGTCATCGAACGGCTGTACGGCAACTCGCACCTGCTGAACGACGCCGGGCAGTACGCCTACTACGGGCGCGTCGGCGGCTGCCTCATCACCGGCAACGAGGACGGCGCCAAGCACTGCTCGATGAACATCCTCTATTCCTTGCAGCACCTCGGCTACGTCATCCCGCCGCAGGCGGATGCTGCCTGGCTCGGCGAGGCGGGCCCGGGTCCATCCTACATGGACGCGGGATCGGGCGGACCGGAGAACGACTTCACCAACCGCAACACGACCTTCATGACCTGGAACCTGATGCACCTAGCGCGCATGCTGAAGGATGCCGGCGGGGTGCCGGCACACGGAAACCAGCGTTCGGCCTGGGATGCGGGCTGCCGTTTCGACTATGCGAACCCGGACTATCGATAGAGGCCGGGCCGTTTCGGGCGTGCCCCCTCAAGGGCTGGACCGACCACTCCGAGCTTGCACTACCGCACGCGCTTCACGCCATTGAGAAAGAGATCGGTGGCCATGCGGGCGTAGGCTTCGCGGGTCAGGGTGCCGCCCGGCTTGAACCAGGTGTAGTGCCAGTTGAGCATGCCGAGCAGGGACATGGTCACCGGCTTGAGGCGCTCCGGTGCGGCGAGTGCCGGATTGATGGCGGCGATGGTCTCGGCGAAGACCTCGACGATTCGCCGCTCCATGCGCCGGATGGTGTCGCGCTTGTCCGCGTCCAGGCTGCTCATCTCGTTGAGCAGCACCTTGTGCTTGGCGTCGGCATCGGCATAGCCCTGCATCAGGTTCTCGGTCAGGGCATACAAGCGCTGCTCTGGATCGGGCTCGGCGGCCGCGACCGCTTCGACCGTTTCCAGCAGGAAGCGGATATGGCTGTCGAGGATGTCGTAGAGCAGTGCGTCCTTGCCGTCGTAGTAGTGATAGAGCAAGGCCTTGGAAGCTCCGCAGGCGTCCGAGATCGCGTTCATCGAGGTGCGCGCGAAGCCACGGACGGCGAAGAGGTGCGCCGCGCGATCGAGGATCGCGTCGCGCCGCTCGTCGTATTCGGCCGCCCGGACCCGTGCCACCGGCTCAGTCCTTCGGCCGCAGGTCGACCAGCCGCTTGGCCTTGCCGACGGAGCGCTCGACCTGGCCGGGATCGAAGACGCGCACGCCGCAGCTTACGCCGACGTTGGACTTGATGTGGTGGATCAGCTCCTTGGCAGCCGCCTCGCGCGCCGCGCCGGTGCAGTCTTCGCGCGCCTCCACCAGCACCGTCATCGTGTCCATGCGGCCCTGGCGGGTCAGCTCGATCTGGTAGTGCGGCGCGAGCCCCCTGGTCTGCAGGATCATCTCCTCGACCTGGGTGGGGAAGACGTTGACGCCACGCAGGATGATCATGTCGTCCGAGCGGCCGGTGATCTTCTCCATGCGCCGCATCGAGCGTGCGCTGCCCGGCATCAGGCGCGTCAGGTCGCGCGTGCGGTAGCGCACGATCGGCAGCGCCTCCTTGGTCAGGGAGGTGAAGACCAGCTCGCCCATCTGCCCGTCGGGCAGCACTTCGCCGGTCACCGGATCGATCACCTCGGGGTAGAAGTGATCCTCCCAGATGTGCAGGCCGTCCTTGGTCTCGACGCACTCGTTGGCGACGCCGGGGCCGATCACCTCGGACAGGCCGTAGATGTCGACCGCGTGCATGTCGAAGCGCTCTTCGATCTCGCTGCGCATCTTCTGGGTCCAAGGCTCGGCGCCGAAGATGCCGACCTGCAGGGAGGAGAGGCGGGCGTCCAGCCCGCGCCGATCGAACTCGTCGAGGATCGAAAGCATGTAGGAGGGGGTGACCATGATGATCTTCGGCTTGAAGTCCTCGATCAGGGAAACCTGCCGCTCGGTCATGCCGCCGGAGATCGGCACGACGGTGCAGCCCAGCTTCTCGGCGCCGTAGTGGGCGCCCAGGCCGCCGGTGAACAGGCCGTAGCCGTAGGCGACGTGGACGACGTCGCCGGGCCGCCCGCCCGAGGCGCGGATCGAGCGCGCCATGACCTGCGACCAGACCTCGATGTCGTTGCGGGTATAGCCGACGACGGTGGGCTTGCCGGTGGTGCCGGAGGAGGCGTGGATGCGCACCACCTGCTCGCGCGGCACGGCGAAGAGGCCGAAGGGGTAGTTGTCGCGCAGGTCCGCCTTGGTGGTGAAGGGGAACTTCGCCAGATCCTGCAGACTCGTCAGGTCGTCCGGGTGGACGCCGGCGGCCGCGAAGGCGGCACGGTAGTGCGGCACCTTCTCGTAGGCGTGGCGCAGGCTCCAAGTCAGGCGCTCGAGCTGCAGCGCGGCGATCTCGTCGCGCGAGGCGATCTCGATCGGGTCGAGCAGCTCCCTCGGGGGCGTCAGGTCCTCCATGGCGCGGGTCTCCAGCCTTTCTTCGTGGTTCGCTCTCGGCGGCGTCAGGCCGCTTCCAGCAGCGCGGCGATGCCCTGGCCGACGCCGATGCACATGGTGGCGACGGCGCGCCTGGCCTGGCGCTCGCGCAGCTCGACGGCGGCGGTCAGCGCCAGGCGCGCGCCCGACATGCCCAGCGGGTGGCCGAGCGCGATGGCGCCGCCGTTCGGGTTGACGTGCTCGGCGTCGTCCGGCAGGCCGAGCCGGCGCAGCACCGCCAGCGCCTGGCTGGCGAAGGCCTCGTTGAGCTCGATCAGGTCGACGTCGCTTACCCGCAACTTGGCCCGGCCGAGCAGCTTCTCGGTCGCCGGCGCCGGGCCGATGCCCATGATGCGCGGCGGCACGCCGACCGTGGCCATGCCGGTCACGCGGGCGATCGGCGTCAGGCCGTAGCGCGCCACGGCAGCTTCCGAGGCGACAAGCAACGCCGCGGCGCCGTCGTTGACGCCGGAGGCGTTGCCGGCGGTTACCGTGCCGCCCTTGCGGAAGGGCGTGGGCAGGGCGGCCAGCTTTTCCAGGCTGGTGTCGCGCGGGTGCTCGTCGCGCGCGACCGAGACCGGCTCGCCCCTGCGCTGCGGCACCGCCACCGGTACGATCTCCCGGTCGAAGCGGCCATTGTCCTGCGCCGCCCTTGCGCGCTGCTGGCTGCGCAGCGCGAAGGCGTCCTGGTCGGCGCGCGTTACCTGGAACTCCTCGGCGACGTTCTCCGCCGTCTCCGGCATGGAGTCGATGCCGTGCTCTGCCTGCATCTTCGGATTGACGAAGCGCCAGCCGATGGTCGTGTCGTGGACCTCGGCGCTGCGGGCGAAGGCTGTTTCGGCCTTCGGCATCACGAAGGGGGCGCGGCTCATCGACTCGGCGCCGCCGGCGATCATCAGGTCCGCTTCGCCGCTGCGTATGGCGCGGGCGGCCTGACCCACCGCATCCAGGCCGGAGCCGCAGAGACGGTTGATCGTCGTTCCGGAAACGGCGATCGGCAGCCCGGCGAGCAGCGTCCCCATGCGCGCGACATTGCGGTTGTCCTCGCCCGCCTGGTTGGCGCAGCCCAGGATCACGTCGTCCAGCGCGCCCCAGTCGACCTGAGGATGGCGCGCCGCCAGCTCGCGGAGTACGTGGGCCGCCAGGTCGTCGGACCGGACCGGCGCCAGCGCACCGCCGTAGCGCCCGATGGGCGTACGCACGCCGTCGCAGATAAAGGCCTCGCTCATTCCACTTGTCCTTCCTCTGGCAGCAGGGCGCCCTGGATCGTCCGCGAGTGGCCGCGGAACTCGGCGATCAGGGAGCCCTCCTGGTTTGTGACTCGAATGTCGTAGATGCCGCTGCGGCCGGCCAGGGTGCGCTCCACCGCCGCCGCCGACAGGCTGTCGCCCAGCTTGGCCGGCGCCAGGAAGGTGACCGAGCAGTGCTGGGCGACCGTCACCTTGTTGTAGGCGTTGCAGGCATAGGCGAAGGCGGTGTCGGCCAAGGCGAAGATCAGGCCGCCGTGGCAGATCGCATGGCCGTTGATCATGCGCTCGTCGATCGTCATGGTCACGGTGGCGGTGCCGGGCCCGACGGCTTCGACCGTCATGCCCAGGTGCTGGGCGGCGTAGTCCTTGGCGAACATCGCCTCGGCGCAGGCCTCCGCCAGTTGCTGCGGGTCAGTCATGGAAGCGGCCTCCGGAAAGCGCCAGGCGCCTGAGTCGCGGGCTGGCGCGGTAGCGGGCGTCGCCGTAGACGGCGGCGAGGTTGTCGAGCACGGCGACGACGAAGTCTGCCCCCAGCGCGTCGGCCCAGGCGAGCGGCCCGAGCGGATAGTTGGTGCCCTTGGTCATGGCGGTGTCGATGCCTGCCGCCCCGGCGATGCCGTGGTGCAGCGCTTCGGCCGCCTCGTTGGCCAGCATGGCCACCGTGCGCAGCACGACCAGGCCAGGGGCGTCGTCGAGACGGCTGACGGCGAAGCCGGCCGCCTGCAGCAACCCGATCGCCTCGTTGAGGGTCGCCGCCTGGCAAGCGTCGCTGGCGGCGACGGCGATGCGCGGCGCCGTCGCGTAATCCAGGCAGAGGTCGAACAGCACGACCGAGGCGCCGTACTCGGCCGCCACCTCGCTCGCCAGACGCCCGTCGGAGGGAAGCAGATAGCCGCCGGAGGGCAGGCGGATCTCGCCCAGGCCGTCGTCCGCTCGCGCGACCGCGACGCCGGCGTCCTGGAGGCGCCGGACCAGCGGCTCGGCATGCGCGAGGTCGCCGGCCACCGTGATTTCGGGCGGGGCGGACTGCACGGCTTCGCTTGTCGGCGCGGCCCGCGTATCGCCGGAATAGTCGTAGAAGCCTCGGCCGCTCTTGCGGCCCAGTCGCCCGGCCTCGACCAGTGCCACCTGCACCCGGGACGGCCTGTAGCGCGGATCCTGGAAATAGGCGTCGAAGACCGCCTGGGTGACGGCGCTGTTGACGTCCTGGCCGATCAGGTCGGTCAGCTCCAACGGCCCCATGCGGAAGCCCCCGCCCTCGCGCATCACCGCATCCAGGGTGGCGGGGTCGCTCGCCCGCTCCTCGAGCAGGCGCAACGCCTCGGCGTAGAAGGGGCGGGCGACCCGGTTGACGATGAGGCCCGGCGTCGAGCGGGCGTGGACCGGTGCCTTGCGCCAAGCGGCGGCAGTAGCGAAGATCGTCTCCGCCACTTCCGCGTCGGTCAGCAGGCCAGAGACCACCTCGACGAGCTGCATGAGCGGCGCCGGGTTGAAGAAGTGCATGCCGACGACGCGGCCAGGCGCTTGAAGCTGCCGCGCGATCGCGTCGATCGACAGCGACGAGGTGTTGGTGGCGAGGATGGCCTCGCGGTCGCAGACGGCTTCCAACGCGTCGAAGACGTTGCGCTTGACGTCCAGCCGCTCGGCCACCGCTTCGACGAGCAGGCCGCAGCCGGAGAGCTCGGCCATAGCCCCGGCCGGCCGCAGCCGCGCGATGGCAGCCTCGGCCGCTTCGGCGCTCATGCGGCCCTTCTCGGCGCTGCGGCGCAGGCGACCGGCGATATCTCCGATCGCCGTCTCGGCGGCGCCGTCGGCGATGTCGAACAGGCGCACCGGATGACCGGCCTGCGCGGCGACCTGGGCGATCCCGGCGCCCATCGCCCCGGCGCCGACGATCCCGACCGGCGTGTCCTGCGGAAGGGCGGGCATGCCGGCTCAGCGTCCCGTGAACTTCGGCGCGCGCTTTTCCAGAAAGGCGGCGACCCCTTCGCGGTAGTCGGTCGTGCGGCCGGCCTCGCGCTGCAGGTCGCGCTCCAGGTCGAGCTGGGCGTCCATGTCGTTGGTGGCGGCGGCCTGGATCGCCTGCTTGATCAGCGCCAGGCCGCGGGTCGGCGCGGCGGCGAACTGCGCGGCGAGCGCGTGCGCCTCGTCCATCAGCGCATCGTCGTCCATCGTCCGCCAGATCAGGCCCCAGGCCTCCGCCTGTTCGGCCGGGAGCGGTGCGGCGGTCATCGCCAGCGCCTTGGCCCGCGCTTCGCCGAGCAGTCGGGTCAGGCTCCAGGTGCCGCCGCTGTCAGGCACCAGGCCGATCTTGGCGAAGGCCTGGATGAACTTGGTCGAGCGCGCGGCGAGCACGATGTCGCAGGCCAGCGCCAGGTTGGCGCCGGCGCCGGCGGCGACACCGTTGACGGCGCAGATCACCGGCAGCTCGAGCGCGCGGATCTTTCGCACCAAGGGATTGTACAGCCGGTCGAGCGTGGCACCGAGGTCGGGGACTTCGCCGGTCGGGAAGTTGCGGTCGCTCAGATCCTGGCCAGCGCAGAAACCGCGCCCGGCGCCGGTCAGGATCACGGCGCGCCGGCCCTCGTCGCGCAGCCGGTCGAGCGCCTCCGCCAGACGGCTGTGCATCTCCTCGTTGAAGCTGTTGAGCTTGTCGGGGCGATTCAGGGTTATGAGCGCATAGCCCTCGCGCGGCTCGTAGAGCACGCTGTCCATCTGGCAGTCCTCCCGTTCGGCACCGTGAATACGCGGCGCCGGAGTTATGTCTTGCGGCGACTTCGGCAGTCCAGATGTGGCGACTGCTAGATTCGCTCTTGAAATGACCGACCGGTCGGTCAATTAATATCAGCGTCGCCCGGCATCCTGTCAACGTTTCGGCTGATGGCTGGCGGCGCGAGGTGCGGGAGCCAACCCGCCCCGCAGTCCGAACGAACCGTTGCGCGGACCGACGAGACGAAACGGGAGGTGGCCGCATGGCCGATTTCTTCGCCGCCCATCGCGAGACCCTCGACAAGGCGCTCTCCGCGATTGCCGAGCGGGGCTACTGGTCGCCCTATCCGGAAATGCCGAGCGGCAAGATCTACGGCGAAACCGCGAAGGCGGACGGCGAGGCGGCCTTCAAGGCGACGCTCGACTCGCGCTTCGCGCTGGACCAGCCCAGCGACGGTTCCTGGGTCGGCGAGGAGGTCAGCCCCTACGGCTTTGCACTCGGCATCGCTTACCCGGGCGCGAGCGTGGAACAGCTCGTCACGGCTTCCGAAGCGGCGCGGCCGGCCTGGGCGGAAGCGCCCGTCGCACAGCGCGTCGGCGTGGCACTGGAGACGCTGCACCGGCTCAACCGGCGCAGCTTCGAGATGGCCAACGCCGTGATGCACACCAGCGGCCAGGCCTTCGTCATGGCTTTCCAGGCCGGCGGGCCGCACGCCCAGGACCGTGGGCTGGAGGCGGTGGCCTATGCCTACGACGAGCTGCGCAAGATCCCGGGCCAGGTGCTGTGGGAGAAACCGCAGGGCAAAAACCCGCCGCTACAGCTCGACAAGCAGTTCCGCGTCATTCCGCGCGGCATCGCGCTGACCATCGGCTGCTCGACCTTCCCGACCTGGAACAGCTATTCCGCCATCTTCGCCAGCCTGGTGACCGGCAACTCGCTGATCGTCAAGCCGCACCCCGGTGCCGTGCTGCCGCTGGCGCTGACCGCGCAGATCGCCCGCGAGGTGCTGCGCGAGGCCGGCTTCGACCCCAACGTCGTTCTGCTGGCTGTCGATACGGCTGCAGCGCCGATCGCCAAGGAACTGGCGACGCGGCCGGAAGTCGGCATCGTCGATTACACCGGCGGTCCGGCCTTTGGCCGATGGCTGGAAGAGAACTGCCGCGGCAAGCAGCTCTTTACCGAGCAGGCCGGCGTCAATCCGGTGGTGGTCGAGTCGACCGACGACTTCAAGGGGATGTGCGGCAACCTGGCCTTCTCGCTGTCGCTCTATACCGGGCAGATGTGCACGGCGCCGCAGAACATCTACGTGCCGGCCGCGGGTATCGAGACCGACCAGGGCACCAAATCCCTCGACGAGGTCGCCGAGGGCATCGCCGCCGCGCTCGACAAGCTGCTCGGCGATCCCGAGCGTGCCGCCGGCATCCTCGGTGCGATCCAGAACGAGGCGACGCTGGAGCGGGCGAAGGCGGCCGAGACGCTCGGCGAGGTCGTGCACCGGGGCGAGCCGCTGACCCACCCGCAATTCCCGCAGGCCCGTATGCTGTCGCCGCTGGTGCTGAAGGTATCGGCGAGCGAAAGTGCGGCCTACGAGCAGGAGTGCTTCGGCCCGGTCTCCTTCGTCATCGCCGCGCCGGACGCCAAGGAGTCGCTTGCCCGCGCCGCCGCACTGGTCAAGGCCAAGGGGGCCATCACTGCGGCGGTGCATTCCACCGACCCCGATTTCCTGCGCGCGGCCGAAGACGCCTTCGCCGAAGCCGGCGTGTCGCTGTCGGAGAACCTGACCGGGCAGATCCTGGTCAACCAGTCGGCCGCCTTCAGCGACTACCATGTCAGCGGCGCCAACCCGGCCGGCAACGCCTGCCTGACCGACGCCGCCTTCGTCGCCAACCGCTTCCGGGTGGTCGCCGTGCGCCGCCCGCACGCCGCCTGAGGACCGCCGTCATGGCCCAGGTCTACGCCTTCGAGGGGCTGGTTCCGGTGATCGATCCGAGCGCCTTCGTGCATCCCACGGCGGTGCTGATCGGCGACGTCATCGTCGGCCCGCACTGTTACATCGGCCCCGGCGCCAGCCTGCGCGGCGACATGGGCCGCATCGTCATGGCGCCCGGCTCCAACGTGCAGGACAACTGCACCCTGCACTGCTTTCCGCAGATGGACACGGTGATCGAAGAGGACGGGCACATCGGCCACGGCGCCGTGCTGCACGGCTGCATCGTCCGGCGCAATGCGCTGGTCGGCATGAATGCCGTGGTGATGGACGGCGCCATCGTCGGCGAGGACGCCTTCGTCGCCGCCATGGCCTTCGTCAAGGCCGGCTTCGAGGTGCCGGCGCGCAGCATCGCCGGCGGCATCCCGGCCAAGGTGCTGCGCCAGCTCTCGGACGAGGAGATCGCCTGGAAGGCGGAAGGCACCCGCGAGTACCAGGAGCTGGCCGAGCGCTGCCGCGCCGCGCTGACCCCGGCGGTGCCCTTGTCCCGAGCGGAGCCCGACCGTCCGCGCGTGAAGTCGAGCGGTCTGGCGCCCCTGAAGCAGACGCGCGCATCCGGCGCGTCCTGATCTGCCGCCACCGCCCCGAGCGAGAAGGGCGGACGGTCGAAGAAACCAAGAGCGGGCGCTGCCCATCGCCCGCCGAGCAAGGGAGTGAATGCAATGAGGCTTTCCCGATTCCTGAAGGGCGCGACCGCGGCGGCAGCCGTCGTCGCGCTCTCCGCCGGCTTCGCGGCCGGCGAGGCCGCCGCCCAGATCAAGATCGGCTCGGTGCTCTCGATCACCGGCCCGGCCTCCTTCCTCGGCGACCCCGAGGACAAGACGCTGCGGATGTACGTCGATAAGATCAACGCGGCCGGCGGCGTCAACGGCGAGCAGCTCGAGCTGGTCGTCTACGACAGTGAGGGCGACGCCAACAAGGCGCGCACGCTGGCCACCCGCCTGATCGAGGACGACGGGATCGTCGCCATGGTCGGCGGCTCGACGACGGGGACCACGATGGCGATGGTCCCGCTGTTCGAGGAAGCCGAGATCCCCTTCATCTCGCTCGCCGGCGGTATCGTCATCGTCGAGCCGGTCAAGCCCTTCGTCTTTAAGACGCCGCACACCGACCGCATGGCCTGCGAGAAGATCTTCGAGGACCTGCAGGCGCGTGGTCTCAGCAAGGTCGGTCTGATCAGCGGCACCGGCGGCTTCGGCAAGTCGATGCGCGGCCAGTGTATCGATGTTGCCGACGACTACGGGATCGAGATCGTGGCCGACGAGACCTACGGGCCGCGCGATACCGACATGACGCCGCAGCTCACCAACATCCGCAATGCCGAGGGGCTGCAGGCGGTGCTCAACGCCGGTTTCGGCCAGGGCCCGGCGATCGTCACCAAGAACTTCGCGCAGCTCGGCATCGAGGTGCCGCTCTACCAGAGCCACGGTGTGGCTTCGAAGTCCTTCATCGAGCTCGCCGGCGCCGCCGCCGAAGGCGTGCGCCTGCCGGCCGCGGCCCTGCTGGTGGCGGATCAGCTGGCGGACGACGACCCGCAGAAGCAGGTCGTGGTCGATTACAAGACCGCCTTCGAGGCCGAGTGGAACCAGCCGGTCTCCACCTTCGGCGGCCACGCCTACGACGGCCTGATGATCCTGGTCGAGGCGATCGAGCGGGCCGGGAACGCCGATCCGGTGGCGATCCGCGATGCCATCGAGCAGACCAGCGGCTTCATGGGTACCGCCGGCGAGGTCAACATGAGCGCCGAGGACCACATGGGCCTCGACCTGACCGCCTTCCGGATGCTGGAGATCCAGAACGGCGACTGGACCATCGTCGAGTAGACGGCTCCCTGGCGGTTCCGGCCGGCCTCGCACCGGCCGGAACCCGCTCTCACGGCTCGCGAGCAGAGGACATCTCTCGGGCGATGGAAACCTTCCTGCAGTTCCTCTTCGGCGGCCTGACGGTCGGCGCGGTCTATGCCATGGTCGCACTGGGCTTCACGATCATCTACAACGCCTCCGACGTGATCAATTTCGCCCAGGGCGAGTTCGTCATGCTGGGCGGTATGTGCACGGTCTTCTTCTCCCTGTGGGGACTGCCGCTGCCGCTGGCCGCCGTGGCGGCGGTGATCGCTGCCAGCCTGGTCGGCGTGGCGCTCAACAAGCTGGCGATCGAGCCGGCGCGCGGCGCCAACGTGGTGACGCTGATCATCATCACCATCGGCGCCTCGATCTTCCTGCGCGGCCTGGCGCAGGTCGTCTTCGACAAGCAGTTCCACCGCCTGCCGAGCTTCTCCGGCGACCAGCCGATCGACGTGCTCGGCGCCACCCTGACGCCCCAATCCCTGTGGGTGATGGGCGGCGCGGCGGTGATCGTGGTCGTGCTCTGGTACTTCTTCACCCGCACCACCTTCGGAAAGTCGATCCTGGCGACCAGCCATAACCGCCTGGCTGCGCGTCTGGTCGGCATCAACGTCGAGGTGGTGCTGCTCGCCTCTTTCGCGCTCTCCGCGGCGATCGGCGCGCTGGCCGGCATTCTGGTCACGCCGATCACCCTGACGTCTTTCGATGCCGGCACCATGCTGGCGCTCAAGGGCTTCGCGGCGGCGATCCTGGGCGGCATGGGCAATCCCCTCGGCGCCGTGGTCGGCGGCCTGCTGGTCGGCATCGCCGAGGCGATGGGCGCCGGCTATCTCTCTTCGGAGTACAAGGACGCCGTCGCCTTCCTGATCATCCTGTGCGTGCTGTTCGTGATGCCGAGCGGGCTGTTCGGCCGCCGCGGCACGGAACGGGTGTAGCGCCATGCCGGCCTGGCTGATGCAACCGCGCACCGGCGGGCTGCTGCTGCTGGCGGCGATCATGGTCCTGGTCTACTTGGCGGCGCCCAACAACTTCTACCTGGACGTGGCGATCCAGATCGGGCTGAACGCCATCGTCGTGGTCGGCCTTAACCTGCTGATCGGCTACGCCGGGCAGATCAGCCTGGGCCACGCCGGCTTCTTCGGCCTGGGCGCCTACGCCTCGGCGGTGTTGCCGGCGCACTTCGGCGTCCCGCCCTTGGCCGCCCCTGTCGTCGGCATGCTGAGCGTCGGCCTGCTGGCTTTCCTGGTCGCCCGGCCCATCCTGCGCCTGAAGGGGCACTACCTGGCGATGGCGACGCTGGGTCTCGGCATCCTGGTCTTCATGCTGCTGACCAACGAGTCGCAGCTCACCGGCGGCCCCGACGGCATGGCGGTCGAGCGCCTGCGGATCTTCGGCGAGCGCATCTCGGGCAAGGACTGGTGGTACCTGATCACCGCCGCGATGCTGCTGCTGTCCGTCTGGCTGACCCTCAACCTGATCGACAGCCCCACCGGCCGGGCGCTGCGGGCGCTGCACGACAGCCAGATCGCCGCCCAGGTGGCCGGCGTCGACGTCGCCCGCTTCAAGGTCATCGCCTTCGTCTACTCGGCGATGCTGGCGAGCTTGGCCGGCTCGATGTCAGCCCTCTACTCCGGCTTCGTCACGCCGGACAAGGCCGGCTTCATCCATTCCATCGAGCTGGTGATCATGGTGGTGCTCGGCGGCATGGGGTCGACCTTCGGCGGCATCCTCGGCGCCGCCGTACTGACCTCGCTGCCGCAGTTCCTGACGGTGTTCGCCGAGTACGAGCACATGATCCTCGGCGCCATCCTGATGGCGGTGATGATCTTCCTGCGCCGCGGCATCCTGCCCTCGACCCTCGACCTGCTGGCGCGGAGGCGGACCGGATGAGCCAGCTCGCCGTCGAGCACCTGTCGATCGACTTCGGCGGTCTGCGCGCCATCGACAAGCTCAGCTTCGAGATCGCGCCGGGCACGATCCACTCGATCATCGGCCCGAACGGCGCCGGCAAGACCACGCTGTTCAATCTGATCACCGGCATCTATACGCCGAGCGAGGGGTGCATCCTGCTGGACGGCGAGGAGGTGACCGGACTGCCACCGCACCTGCTGGCCCGGCGCGGCATGTGTCGCACCTTCCAGAACCTGCAGATCTTCGAGCGCATGAGCGCCGTCGAGAACGTCATGCTCGGCCGCCACCTGCACGAGTCGAAGAACCTGCTCGGCCACCTGCTCCGCCTGCCGGGCGTGGTGGAGGAGAATCGCCGCAGCCGGGCGAAGTCGATGGAACTGCTGGAGCTGGTCGGCCTGGGCGAGCAGGCCGACGCGCCGGCCGGTGCGCTACCTTACGGCGCGCTCAAGCGCCTGGAGATCGCGCGCGCCCTGGCGGGCCAACCGAAGATGCTGCTGCTCGACGAACCGGCGGCCGGCTGCAACGCGGTGGAGACCCAGGAGATCGATGCCGTCATCCAGACGGTCGCCGGACAGGGGGTGACCGTGGTGCTGGTCGAGCACGACATGCACCTGGTGATGAACATCTCCAACCACATCCTGGTGCTCGACTACGGCCGCAAGCTGGCCGAGGGCACGGCCGAGGAGGTGCGGCAGAACCCCGAGGTGATCGCGGCCTACCTCGGGCAGCAGGCCGAGGAGGCGGCGGCGCATGCCTGAGCCGATGCTGAAGGTGGAGGCCCTGACCAGCCACTACGGGCGCATCCAGGCGCTCAAGGGCGTCGACCTGCAGGTGGCCGAGGGCGAGCTGGTGGCCCTGGTCGGCGGCAACGGCGCCGGCAAGACCACGCTGCTGCGCACTCTCTCCGGGGTGCAGCCGGCCAGCGGCGGGCGGGTGATCTTCGAGGGCGAGGACATCACGCGGCTGAAGCCGCACGCCCGGGTGCAACGCGGCATCGCCCAAGTGCCGGAGGGGCGGCAGGTCTGGGGTCCGCTGAGCGTCGAGGACAACCTGCGGCTCGGCGCCGTGCTGCGCCGCGACCGACAGGTGGCCGCGGACCTGGAGCGGGTCTACGGCATGTTCCCGATCCTCAAGGAGCGGCGGCGCCAGCCGGCCGGGACGCTCTCCGGCGGGCAGCAGCAGATGCTGGCGATGGGGCGGGCGCTACTGACCAAGCCGCGCCTGATGCTGCTCGACGAGCCCTCGATGGGCCTGGCGCCGCTGCTGGTCGAGCAGATCCTCGCGGCGGTGGTCGACCTGAAGCGACAAGGCACCACGGTCTTCCTGGTCGAGCAGAACGCCTTCGCCGCGCTGAGGATCGCCGACCGCGGCTACGTGCTGGAGACCGGAAACGTGGTGCTCAGCGACACCGGCCGCGCCCTGCTCGCCAACGAGCGGGTTAAGGAAGCCTACTTGGGCGTCTGATTGCCCTGCCGCCGACGCTCTCCGGCGCAGGTCTGCCGGCGGCGCGGCTGCGTATACTCGGTACCAGAGCGATGGCGGGAGTGGTCAGGCATGGCGGACGGGAGGCCGTTCCAGGCGGCGGGTCCGGGCGTGCCCGCACTGATCGAGGAGCTGGTGGCTCGGCAGCCGCTTTTCACCTGGGCCGCCATCGTGCTGACCGGCCTGACCCTGGTCACGCTTGCGGCGCTGCTCCTCGATCCACGGATGCTCGACGGCCAGAACGTCTGGCTAAAGCCGCTGAAGTTCGAGATTTCGCTGACGGTGTTCCTGCTGACCCTGGCCTGGTGCGCCGGCTGGTTGCCGCGCGGCGTGGCGGAGCGCGACTGGTTCCGTCTCTTCACGGCGGTCGTGGTCGGCTGCGTCGCGCTGGAGATGCTGTGGATCGCTGGCGCTGCAGCCTTCGGCTTGCGCTCGCATTTCAACACTGACGTCGCCTTCCTGCGGGCCGTCTATCCGTTCATGGGAGCGGTTGCCGCAGTGCTGACTTCGGCTGCGCTGGTGTTCGGCAGCCTGATCCTTGGCTATGGCGACAGCGAGTTGGCGCCGCCGCTGCGCCATGCCGTCGGTCTCGGCCTGATCCTGACCTTCGTGCTGACTGTGTTGGTCGCTGGCACCATGGCTGGTTGGCCGGGCGCGACCGGCGCGCCTGTGCCGACCGTGGACGCGGGGTCGAGCTGGCTCGGCGGGCTGCTCGGTTGGCGCTCGGGCGCCGGCGACCTGCGACCGGCGCACTTCTACGCCACCCATGCGATGCAGGCAGTTCCGCTGCTCGGCTGGCTGCTCTGCCGATTGTTTCCCGCCTCATCCCAGACCGGTGCCGGTTGGACGCTGCTGCTGGTCTGGTTGGCTGGACTCGCCTACACAGCGTTTGTCGGCTACCTTTTCCTGCAAGCGTTGCGCGAACGCGCCGCCGTCGCGTCGACCTAACCCTCCGCCGTCGCCCTCGCTTGGCGCGAGCGGCGGACCAGCATGATGACGGTGTAGGCCCCGAGCAGCAGCAGGGCGGCGCCGACGACCGTCAAGGTGCCGAGCGTCGGCACCAGCGGTGTGTAGCCCGAGACCATCTTGGAATACAGCCACTCGGGGATCGTCGAGTCGGCGCCGGTGGTGAAGAGCGACAGCGGGAAGTTGCCCCAGGACAGCAGGAAGCTGAACAGCGCGCCGGAGAAGATGCCGGGCCACAGGATCGGCAGGGTGACCTCGCGGAAGACCTGCCAGCGCGACGCGCCGAGATCGCGCGCCGCCTCTTCCCACGCCGGATTGAAGCCGTAGACCTGGATCGAGATGACCAGCGTGGCGATCGGCAGGATCCAGACCAGATGGGCGAAGACGGCCGTCATCCAGCTCGTCGGGATGCCCAGCGCCGAGTACCAGAGCAGCAGCGCCAGGCCGAGCACCGCCTGTGGGAAGAAGATCGGCAGCAGCAGGAGCTTCTGGTAGACGCTCCGGCCCTTCCAGTCGTAGCGCGCGAAGGCGAGCGCGCCGAGGAAGGCCAGCACCACCGAGATCACCGTGACGATGGCGGCCACCGTCAGGCTGGTCCACAGCAGGTCGCGCACCGACAAAGAGGTGAAGGCGTCCTCGTACCAGCGGGTGTCGAACCGGGGGATGGGAAAGCGGAAGTAGCGCTGGCGCGAAAAGGAGGCCAGCGCGATCGCCGCCATCGGCAGGTAGAGGAACACGAGAACGGTGCCGATCCACACGGCCAGCAGCCACTTCATCGGGCGAGAGGTGGACATCGCGCTCATCGCCGTCGCCGCCTCACCCGCGGCCCAGGATCTTGTCGAGGTCGAGGCGGCTCAGCACGGCGAAGATCAGCCCGCCGGCGAGCACCATCAGCAGCACCGACAGCGCCGCCCCCTTCGGCCAGTTCTGGGCGAAGGTGAAGGCGCTCTCGATATCGTCGGCGATCATCACCACCACCGAGCCGCCGAGGATCTTCGACTCCGCAAGCGAGCCGAGCGCCAGGATGAAGGTCAGCAGACAGCCGATCAGGATGCCCGGCATCGCCAGCGGCAGCTCCACTTCGCGGAAGAGCTGCCAGCGGCTGGCGCCCAGGTCGATCGCCGCTTCCCGCAGCCGGTCGGGCACCATCGACAGGCCCAGCACCATGGGAAACAGCATGAAGGGCAGGTAGACGTAAACCAGCCCGAGCACGATCGCCGGCACGGTGTAGAGCAGGCCGGAGATGTCGATGCCCAGCCACAGGTCGGCCGCGCCCGGCAGCACGCCGCCCTTGACCAGCGACAGCACCCAGCCGAACAGGCGGATGTTCTCGCTGACGAACAGCGGGATGACCAGCAGCAGGGTCAGCAGGCTGGCCGCGCGCCCGAACACCTTGGTCATCGCATAGGCCAGCGGGTAGCAGACGGCGAGCAGGCAGACGACCGTGACCGCCGCCAGCCCGAACGACCAGGCAAAGGAGATCCAGTAGGACTCGGTGACGATGTCGACGTAGTTCTGGGTCGTCCAGCCGCCGCTCAGGTCGAAGGTCTTCGGCGGGATCAGGGAGAAGGCGGCGACCAGCAGCAGCGGCCCGACGAAGCCCAACGCCAGGAACAGCATCAGCGGTCCGCCCAGCAGCGGGCCCGGCTGCTTCACCCAAGCGCCGAGGCGCGCGGCGGCACCGCCGGCTTGTGCGCGGCGGGCATGGCCGCTGTCTTCCAGCTCGCTTTCCAGGCTGCGCGCGTCGGTGTCCAGGGCCATCGGGATCACTCCTCGAACAGCATCGCCTCGGCCGGGTCCCAGCCGATGGTGACGCGGTCGTCGAGTTGGCCCAGGTAGCGCTGCTCGCGCAGCTTCTCGACCAGGAAGACGCTGGCGCCGACGCGCACCTGGTACTGCAGGCGCGAGCCGAGGGAATACTCGTTGTAGAGCGTGCCCTCAAGCCGGTTCGGCGTCGCCGCTCCACCGGCGCCGTCGAGGAAGCGGAAGGTCTCGGGCCGCACCACCAGGAAGCCGTGCCGGAAGCCCTCCGGCAGGTGCGGGCCGACCAGCTCGGTACCGGTGGCCGTATCGCGCAGTCGCTCGCCGGCCCGCTCCACCTCGATCACGTTGACCTCGCCCATGAACTCGCTGACGAAGCGGTTGCGCGGCCGGTTGTAGATCTCGTCCGGCGTGCCGACCTGGACGATCCGGCCGCCGCGCATGATGGCGATGCGGTCGCTCATCACCATCGCCTCCTCCAGGGAGTGGGTGATGTAGACGAAGGTCTTGCCGGTCTCTCGGTGGATGTCCTTCAGCTCCTTCTCCAGCGCCTTGCGCAGGCGGTAGTCGATGGCGCTGAGGGGCTCGTCGAAGAACAGGATCTCGGGATCGAAGGCGAGCGCGCGGGCCAGCGCGACGCGCTGCTGCTCGCCGCCTGAGCACTGGCCGACCGGCTTGCGGTGGTAGTCGAGCGGCAGGTGGAGCTGGCGCAGGAGCTGCTCGGCCCGCTCGCGCCGTTCGGCGGGCGGCACCCCGCGGATCTTCAGCGGGAACTCGATGTTCTGCCCGACGCTCTTGTGCGGGAAGAGGGCGAGCGACTGGAACACCATGCAGGTCGGCCGCTTGTTGGCCGGCACGTCGTTGATGCGCCGCCCGCGCAGCAGGATGTCGCCGCCGCTCGGCTTGTCCATGCCGACCAGCATGCGGATCAGCGTCGTCTTGCCGGAGCCGGAGGGGCCGACGATGGTGAAGAACTCGCCCTCGCGAATGTCCAGGTCGACCCGTTCGACCGCGACGAAGTCGCCGAACAGCTTGTCGACGCTCTGCAGGCGCAGGATCGGGGACTCGCTCTGGGTTTCGCGCGGCGCGGCCATGTCCATCGCGTGCTCAAGCCTATCGGTCGCGGCCCGCCGTGCCGGGCCGTGGGGACGGGAATCCTAGCAGGATACGCAGGGGCGGGCCGCAAGCCTCTGGGCCGCAAGCCTCTGGGCCGCAAGCCTCTGGGCCGCCGGCCCGCCCGCGCACAGGTCTCAGCCCTGGCGCTCGCGCCGCGCCGCCGCGTAGATCGGGTACATCTCCGCGTAGTCCGGGTTGATGTCGTAGTCGACCGAGCGCGCCCGCTCCTCCTCCAGGCTGTCCCACTGGATGGCGTCGAGCTCGTCGGCGTCGAACTGCTCCATCACCGCGGCGTCGCCCATCTGGGAAACCGGGTTGTAGGTGCCCTCGGCGAAGGCGACCTGCTTGCTCATCTCCGGGCGCTGGATGAACTCCAGGAAGGTCGGCGCCAGCGTCGAGGGGTTGGGGTTGTTGACCAGGCTGGTCACCTCGATCCAGACGATGCCGCCCTTGCCGTCCATCGGGCCCGACTTCGGCGTGATGCCGCGGACGTTGGTGGCGCCGTCGTAGCGCGCCGGCGAAGCCGTATAGGTGCCGCCGGTGAAGTAGGCGTCGATCTCGCCGTTGATCAGCGCCAGGTTCATCTGCACTAGGTCGTCGGACAGCAGCTTGGCGCCGTTGAACACCTGGCGGGCGACCTTCTCGAAGGCCTCGAACTCTTCCGGCGTGTGCGTCTTGAAGGGCGAGAAGCCCGCCGCGATGCACATGTGGAAGACATTCCAGTTGTCGTAGGTCAGCACGCCGTAACGGTCGGCCATGGCCGGGTCGAGGAAGATGTTCCAGCCTTCGTCCTCGGCCATCTCGCGGCTGATCTTGTCGGTGTTGACGACGAAGCTGAAGGGGCCGAAGCGCTGGCAGACGCCCAGCATGTCTTCGCCAGACTGATCGAGCACCCACTTGAAGGGCCACTCGAAGCCCGGAAGCATCTTCTCGTGGTAGGGGGCGAAGATCTCCTTGTCGATCGGCTTGATCAGGCCTTCCGGGTACATCCACTCGCGCGCCCAGGGATTGTTGACGTTGATGATGTCCCAGATCTCCGTCTCGCCGGCGCGCAGCTTGTTGATCGCATCCGGATCGGAGATCAGGCCCTCGGCGCGCACCCTGGCGTCGAACTCGCGACGGAAGGGGTCGAGCACGTCGTCCGAGGTGTAGCCTTCCCAGGCGTAGATGTTCAGCTCGTCGGTGCGCTCCGCCCGCGCGGTCCGGAATGTGGGCGCCAGGCCGGCGGCCATCGCCGCGGTGACGCCGGTCATCTGCAGGAAGTTTCGGCGGGTGAGGGGATAACGGGCCATGTTCGTCGCTCCCAGGCTTGTGCGTGGTCCCTGTCGATGTCGCGCGCCCGCGCCGCCGCCGCGGCGGCGGGACGACCTTCGCCTGATCGCCGGCCGTTCGTTGTGCTGCGGCCGGTCGAATGAAGCCTCGCGGATATCCTGACCCACATATTTGGCAAGTCACAACACGAAATTGCGATTTGCCGCATTCCGGGTCGCGGCTCCGGCTCCGCGCGCCGCTTTCCATAAGAATGCTACGCGTCTCTGCCGCAGCGCACAATACGGCAAATTCATGCATCCGCGGTCGCGCGGCTCGAAGGGACGCGGCCCGGACGGCATGGCGAGGGCGCGCTGCAGGGGCTGCATTCGGGGAGTGGAAATTGGGACTTCACAGATTGTCTGTTGGCAACCCCACATCGCTCCGGCATTCTGCCGCCAAACCTCGCGCGCGGCGGCCCCTGGCCGCCTTGCGGCGCACGGCTTCGGGAGGAGCGGCCCGATGGACTTCATCTTCATGCTGACGCGCCAGGACCGGACGGTCGAGGACTGCCTCGCGGTGTTCGAGGAGATCCGCGCCGTCGGCGTCACGCACATCGGCTTCAAGGACGTCGGCGTCGATCGGCCGACGCTGGAGGCGTTGAACCGGCGCATCAAGGACAGCGGCGCCCTCAGCTACATGGAGGTGGTCTCGACCAGCCGCGAGGAGGTGCTGCAGAGCGCGCGGACCGCCCGCGAGATCGGCATCGACCGCCTGATGGGCGGTACCGAGCTGGACGCGGTGCTGGAGATCCTCGAGGGCTCGGGCATCGGCTACTACCCCTTCCCTGGCCTTCCGGTGGGCCATCCGACGCAGCTTGGCGGCACGCCCGAGCTGGTCGAGCGCCAGTGCCGCGCGTTTGTCGAGCGCGGCTGTCCCGGCGTGGACCTGCTGGCCTACCGCGCGACCGAGGCGGACCCCCTCGAGCTGGTGCGCGCCGCGCGCCGGGGGCTGGGTCGGCGCGGCGAACTGGTCGTCGCCGGCAGCGTCGACAGTCCCGAACGCATCCGCGCCCTGGCCGCGGCGGGGGCGGATGCCTTCACCATCGGCTCGGCCGCCTTCGACGGCTCCTTCTCGCCGCGCAAGGGCCTGCTGCGCAGCCAACTCGAGGACATCCTGGCGGCGGCGGACAGCGGTCCGGGCCTGCAACAGGCGGCGAGCGTCGGCTGAGCCGGGTACGGCCGGTCAGCCAGCACCGGGCAGCGGGCGCTGCAGGGCGGCGAGCGCGGCGCCCAACGCCAGGATCGCTCCGGCCGACAACAGCGCCAGGCCGATGCTGCCGGTGCCGTCGCCGATCGCGCCGGCCGCCACCGGCCCCAGAGTCTGGCCCACCGCGAAGACCAGGGTGAAGAGGCTGACGGCCGGTCCCCAGGCAGCCTGCGGCAGGTTCTTGCGGCTGAAGCTGGTCACCGCGCTGGGCGCGATGAAGACGGCGAGGCCGAAGATCGCCGCGGAGGCCAGCAGGCCGGCCGGATCGGTCGCCACCACCGGCAGCAGCGTGGCCGCCGCCGTCACGCCCGTCGCCAGCGCCAGCGGCACGCCGGAGGCGAAGCGGGCCAGCACGGCGTTCCAGACGAAGGGCGAGAGGACGATCCCGAGGCCGACGACGATCCAGACGGCGGAGGTCAGGCCGGGCCCGGCCTCAAGGGTGCGCATCCAGGCGACGAGGAAGGTCAGGTAGACGATGTAGCCGGTGGCGAAGAGGCCGTAGCCGGCCAGCAGCCATCCCATGCGGCTCACGGGCAGCGGGGCGCGCACGGCCGCGCCTTTGGGTGGCGCGCCGAGGCGGTGGGCGGCCCAGAGGCTGATCGGGCAGATCGCCAGGCTGGCGGCGCCGAGCAGGATCCAGGCCCAGGGCCAGGCCGCGTCGCCCTGGCTTGCCAGCAGGCTCGGGAGCGCCCCGCCGCTCAGGATCATGCCCACCCCGCCGCCGCCGAAGTAGAGGGCGATGGCCAGCGCGTTGCGCTTCCTGTCGGTCGGGAAGAGGGCGGCAGCCAGCGCGCCGCCCGCGATGAAGACCGGGGCGCCGAAGAGGCCGGCGAGGACGCGCCAGACGGTCTGGGAGTAGACGTCGGCGGTCAATCCGCTGGCCAGGACGAAGAGCGCGGTGCCGAGCATGCCGAGGCCGAACAGGCGGGCCGGCGGCATGCGCGCGATCAGGGCCAGGGTGGCGATCGCGCCCAGCACGTAACCGAGGGCGTTCGCCGTGTTGATCCAGCCGGCCTCGGCGTAGCTCCATCCCAGGTCGGCCTGCATCGCCGGCAGGATCAGGCCATAGGCGAAGCGCGCGAAACCGTTGCTCACGCAGACGCCGAGGGCGAGGCCGAGCAGGATCGCCCACGGACGCAGGCCGTTGTCGCTCATCCGGCTGCCGCCTGGCTCATCAGCGTTAGGGCCGCCGTGCGCGCCGCACGCAGGGGCGCCGGCGTACGTCGGACGTAGGCGCCCACGATGCCGCCGTCCCACAGGACCAGGATCTGCTCTGCCAGCGCCTCCGGCGCGGCGGCCCCAGCCTGGCGAAGCTGGACGGCGAGATTGTCGCGGATCCATTCCTTGTGCCGGCGTGCCAGCGCGTGGCCGCGGCTCTCGGGCGCGGCCGTTTCGACGGCGAGGTTCAGGAAGGCGCAGCCCCGGAAGCCGGCCTCGCTCGCCAACGCTTCGGCGACGTCGAACAGCGCCAAAACGCGCGCGCGGGGCGTCGGGGCGTCGGCCTGGGCGGCCTCGATGGCCTGCCGGCGGCGCGCGGCCTCCGCTTCGAAGGCGGCCAGGACCAGCTCGTCCTTCGAGGCGAAGTGGTTGTAGAGGCTCATGCGCGCGACCTTGGCGGCGGCGATCACCTGGTTGATGCCGACGTTGGGAATGCCGTGCCGCGCGAAGAGGTCGCGGGCGGTCTCGACGAGGCGCTGGCGCGCGACCGACATCAGGAGACTCCAAATAGACAGAACGGTCTATCTATATCCCTTGCCGAGCTGCCGTCAACACTACCGTCAACACTACCGTCAACACTGCCGTCAACGCCGCCCTGGAGGGCGTTCCGGCCCGCGCTTGCCGCAGCGCGCGGCCGATTGCTACCTTCCAGATAGCTGAACCTTCGCGAGCCCGTGCCCCGCCCATGGCCGCCCGCCGCACCAGCAAGGACGAACGCCGACGCCGCATCGTCGCGGAGCTGCAGGCCAATCCCACCGTGCGCATCTCGGAGCTGGCGCGGCTGTTCGGTGTGACCACGGAGACGGTGCGGCGCGACGTCGACAGCCTGTCGGAAGAAGGACTGGTCAGCCGCACCTACGGCGGCGCCGCCGCGACCACCCTGGCGCGCGAGCCCAGCCTCGACGAGCGGCACGGCCTTCTGGTGCCCGAGCGTCAGCGCATCGCCAGGGCCGCCGTCGAATGCATCGAGGACGGCCAGGTCCTGATGGTCGATTCCGGAGCGACGACTGCGCACTTCGTGCGCCGCCTGGCGATCGAGCGCAAGCGCCTGACGGTGATCACCAACGGCACGGGGCTGGCCGCCGCACTGGCCAGCAACCGCAGCTTCCAGGTCGTGCTCTGCCCAGGCCACTACAATGCCAGCGAAAGCGGCACCTACGGCCCCGAAGTCGGCGAGTTCCTGGCGCGCTACCGCGCCGACCATGCCGTGATCGGCGCCGGCGGCCTGACGCTGGAGGGGCCGAACGACGTTTCGGCCGAGCTGTGTTGGGTGAAGCGCGCGATGATCGAGCGAGCCAGCCAGACCACGCTGCTGGTCGACCACAGCAAGGTCGACCGCTTCGGGCTGCTGCGCATCTGTGGGCCGGAGGATCTCGACCGCGTCGTCAGCGACCGGCCCTTGCCGGGCGAGCTCGCCCAGGGATTGCGCCACAAGGGCGTCGAACTGGTGGTGGCGCCGGTGGCCGAGCCGGAGGCGCTCAGGCCAGCGGCTTTTCGAGCATGACCACCTTCTTGCTCGGGCTGGTCTCGACCGTGCCGACCGGGCGGAAGCCGAGCGCGGTGTGGAAGGCCAGCGAGACCGGATTGGGCGGCAGCTCGTTGACCTCACAGGTCAGCCGCGGCGGGCGCGGCTGGAAGCCCTCGGCCGCGGCGTAGAGGGCGCGTCCGGCGCCCAGGCCGCGCGCCGCTTGGCCGACGACGATGCGGTCGATGTAGAGGAAGGCCTCATAGCGGGCGTCGAACCAGGCGTAGTAGGGGCTGTCGTGCGCCGCGCGCGGCGAGAGAGCGATCAGCAAGCCCAGGAGATCGCCGCCGCGATACGCCCCCACCGCCAGGCTCGCCAGCTCGAGCAGCCAGCGGAAGCGGGCTTCTCCGACCGTCGGGACGTGCGGCTCGGCCGTGTTGTTCAATGCCAGCGCTGCCGGAATGTCGGCCGCGCCGAGGGCGCGCACGTCGAGGCCGTCGGTCATGCGGCGAGGCGCCGCTGCCGCGTCTCGACGACCAGGTCGATCCAGCGCTCGGCCAGGCTTTCGGTCCAGGCGCGCGCAGCAGCCTGGTGGCGCTGCACCTCGGCATCGAAGCCCGCAAAGAAGCCAGCCGGCGCGCGCTCGGCGTGGTGGGCGAGGGCCATGGCCCATTGGCGCAGCATGTCCACGGTCGCCTCGCAGTGGAACTGCAGGCCATAGGCCAACTCGCCCAGGCGGAAGGCCTGGTTGCGGCAAGCCTCGCCGGTCACGAGGAGCTCGGCCCCGGGCGGCAGCTCGAAGCTGTCCTGGTGCCACTGCATCAGGCAGGGATGCGGGTCGAGCCCGGCGAGCAGCCGATCCTGTGTTGCGGCTGGGGTGGCGGCGAGCGGCACGAAGCCGATCTCGGGCGCGTCCATGCGGAAGCAGCGGCCGCCCCAGGCGCGCGCCATGAGCTGAGCGCCCAAACAGATGCCGAGCACCGGCCGCCCGGCGGCGACGAAGCCGCGCATCAGCTCCATCAGCGGCACGAGATGCGGGTGCTCCGCATCCTCGTCGGCGCTCATCAGCCCTCCCAGGACGATCAGGCCGTCGTAGTCGCCAGGCTCGGTGGGGACGGCGCGCCCGACCGTGGGGTTCGCGGACAGCCGCCCCTCAGGGGCCAGCAGTGCGTCGTACCAGCCGCCACGCCGAAGGATCGCCTCGCCGAAGATCCCGGCCGGATCGTGGCTGTTGTTGAGGACGGTCAGGATCCGCACGCTACCCCTCGCACTGCCTGGATCAGTTCGTCGGTTTGTCGCGGTGATAGTCGAAGGTCGCGTTGATCATGTCCAGGAGGTGTTGGAGCCCCGTGGTCGGCGGGTACTTGGCCGGCCGGTCGGGCCCGCAGCAGGTCTCCAGACAGGAGACGTCGGCATCGTGGTCGGGGTCGAAGAAGAAGGGGATCGAGTAGCGCTCCTGCCCCGAGGTGTTGATCACCCGGTGCAGGGTCGAGGCGAAGATGTCGTTGGTCCAGCGCGCCATCATGTCGCCGATGTTGACGACGAAGGAATCCTCGACGAAGGGCGCGTCGATCCACGCGCCGGCGGCGTTGCGCACCTGCAGGCCGCCGACCGGGTCCTGCGCCAGGATGGTGAGGCAGCCGAAATCGGTGTGCGCCCCGGCGCCGATCTGGGCCTCGCTGATCTGTCCGCGCTGCGGCGGGTAGTGCAGCGGCCCCAGCGTCACCATCGGCAGCTCCAGATCGGTGTCGAAAAAGTCCTCCGGCAGCTCGAGCGCGAGCGCGAAGGCGTGCATGAGCTGCCGCCCGAGTCCGCTCAGCGTCGCGAAGTAGGTCTGCATCGTCTGCTGGAAGCCGGGCAGCTCGGCCGGCCACTGGTTGGGGCCGTGCAGCGGCGTGCCGGCGCGTACCAGCGGATGGTCGCGCGGCAGATCCTGGCCGATCTTGATCCCTTCCTTCAGGTCGCCGCCCTGCTTCTGCCTGGCGGGATCCAGGTTCTCGCCGCCGAGCTTGAAGTAGCCGCGGTGGCAGGCCGAGCGCTCGATGTCGATCTCCAGCTTCTTGTCCTGCGGCTGGTCGAAGAAGCGCTTGGCCTCGGCGAAGACCTGGGCGCGCAGCTCGACCGGCACGCCGTGCCCGACGATGTAGAAGAAGCCGATGTTGCGGCAGGCCTCGCCGATCTGGCGGGCGACGGCGCGGCGCTGCTGCGCATCGCCCTGCAGGAAGGGCGCGAGGTCGACGACCGGCAGGCTTTCGAGCGGGACGCGGGCGCCGAGTAGGCCGGGATCCAGCGTGGTGGCGACGGCGTTGGGCGAGCTCTCGGTCATGGCGGCGATCCGTGGCATCGGGAATGTGGAAAGTACCACGTGAAATTTGGCAGGTGCAACGCACTGGCCATTGAGGCATAGGCCGAGCGTCTGTCATAACCTGGGCGAGGCACGGCGCGGGCGGCAAGCGCCCGCATAACCGGCATGCAAGGGCGCGATGGGGGCCGATGGGCGAGCAGGTACTTCTCGGCGTGGATTTGGGCGCGGGCAGCCTGAAGGCGAGCCTGATCGCCACGGACGGCCGCCTGCTGGGCGAAGCGGCGCATCCGGTCGCCACGCGGCATCCGCACTTCGGCTGGGCCGAGCAGGACCCGGAGGACTGGGTCGACGCCTTCAATGCCGCCGTGCCCGCCGCGATGGCCGCGGCCGGCATCGCCGCTGGCGACATCGCCGCGATCGGGCTTTCGGCGGGCGCCCACATCCCGGTGCTGCTGGACGGCGACGACCGGCCGCTGCGGCCGGCCATCCTCTGGTCGGACACGCGCGCCAGCGCCGAGGCGACGGCGCTGCACGCGCGGGCCGGCGACCTGATCCTGGCGCGCTCGCTGAACAAGGCGAACGCCACCTGGTCGCTGGCCATGCTCGACTGGATCGGCCGGCACGAACCGGAGGTGAAGGCCAAGACGCGGCGCCTGTGCATCGCCAAGGACTACCTGCGCCTCAAGGTGACCGGCACCTGGGAGACCGACTTCTCCGACGTGATCGGCGCGCTGATGGCCGACGTGCGCAGCGGCGGCTGGTCGGAGGAGCTGTGCGCCCTGATCGACTGGCCGATGCAGACCCTGCCGCCGGTCGTCGCCCCCTGGCAGGTGGTCGGCGGCGTCTCCCAAGCCGCTGCACAGGCGGCCGGCCTGAGGCCGGGCACGCCGGTGGTCTGCGGCTCGAACGACACGACGGTGGAGTTCTTCGGGGTCGGCGCGGTCGAGCCGGGGATGGGGGCGATCAAGCTGGCCACCGCCGGGGTGCTGTTCTACGCCGCCGACCATCCCATGGCGAACCCGCCGATCTCCTGCTACCCGCACATTCTGCCGGGCATGTACTACACGGCCACGGGCACGAACTCCTGCGCCTCCGCGCACCGCTGGGTGCGCGACACCCTGTTCGCGCCGACCTCCGGGCAGGCGGACGGCGGCGCCGTCTTCGCCGAGATGGACAGCCTGGCCGCCGAGGTGCCGCCGGGCAGCCGCGGCCTGCTGTTCCATCCCTACCTGCAGGGCGAGCGCGCGCCCTACTGGGACCCGCTGCTGCGCGCCGACTTCGTCGGCCTGACCATGCGGCACGGCCGGGCCGAGATCGCCCGCGCGGTCTACGAAGGCATCGCCTTTTCGATCCGCGACCTGGTCGAGCAGGCGCGCGACGTCGGCCAGGTCATGGGCGCGAACGGGGAAGGGGTCAGGCTGATCGGCGGCGGCGCCAAGAGTGCCACCTGGCGCCAGATCATGGCGGATGTCACCGGCCTGCCCATGTCGATCCCCGGCAACGGCGACGCCTCCTTCGGCGCCGCGCTGGTCGCCGGCGTGGGCGCTGGCCTCTTCGCGGACCCGCGCGCCGCCGTCGCGGCCTGCGTGACGACGCTTGCCCGCGCGGAGCCGGATGCGGCCCGACATGCGCTCTACACGGAGCTGTTCGGCCTCTACCGCGAAACCCAACAGGCGCTGGCGCCGTTGAATCACAAGCTGCATGCCTTCGCCGAGCGCGAGCCCTGGGAGACCGTTTGAGAATGGGCCTGGAGGCCCATTCTCAAACGGTCTCTGAGCCCCGTTGCCGGGCGCGCGGGCGAAGCGTAGGCTCGCGCCGGTTTTTCCATGCCAACGCCACGAGGTGTCTTCCATGTCCGCCGTGCTGTCGCTCGACGACCTCAAGGCCCGCGCCGCCGGGCTGCAGTTCCGCAACCAGGCCTTCATCGGCGGGCGCTACGTCGATGCCGCCGGCGGCGAGACCTTCGACTGCATCAGCCCGGTGGACGGCCGCGTGCTCACCAAGGTCGCTGCCTGCGGTGCGGAGGACGTCGACCGCGCCGTCACCGCCGCGCGCGCCGCCTTCGAGTCGGGCGTCTGGAGCGGTCTGGCGCCGAAGGCGCGCAAGGCGGTGCTGCTGAAGTTCGCCGAGCTGATCGAGGCGAACCGCGACGAGCTGGCCCTGCTCGAGACGCTCGACATGGGCAAGCCGATCGGCGACTCGCGCGCGATCGACGTCCCGGCCACCGCCAACTGCATCCGCTGGTATGCCGAGAGCGCCGACAAGATCTACGACGAAGTGGCGCCGACCGACCCGAAGATCCTGGCGATGATCCGGCGCGAGCCGATGGGCGTGGTGGCCGCCATCGTGCCCTGGAACTTCCCGATGATCATGGCCGCCTGGAAGATCGGCCCCGCCCTGGTCAGCGGCAACGCGCTGATCCTCAAGCCGGCCGAGCAGTCCTCCCTGAGCGCCATCCGCCTGGCCGAGCTGGGCGCCGAGGCCGGCATTCCCGAGGGCATCTTCCAGGTCGTGCCTGGCCTGGGCGAGCAGGCGGGCAAGGCGCTCGGCCTGCACATGGACGTCGACGGTATTGCCTTCACCGGCTCCGGCGAGGTCGGGAAACTGTTGCTGCAATACTCCGGCCAGTCGAACATGAAGCGCGTGTCGCTGGAGTGCGGCGGCAAGACCCCGCACATCGTCCTGGCCGACACCAGCGACCTCGACCAGGCGGCGGAGGCGGCGGCCTGGGGCATCTTCTTCAATCAGGGCGAAGTCTGCAACGCGGGCTCGCGCCTGCTGGTGCAGGAGAGCGTCAAGGACGCCCTGATGGAGAAGGTCATGGACATCGCCAAGGGCATCAAGGTCGGCAACCCGCTCGACCCGCAGACCAGGATGGGCGCCATCGTCGACCGCGAGCAGATGGACAAGGTGCTGCGCTACATCGGCCTGGGCCAGCAGGAGGGCGCGCAGCTCGTGCTCGGCGGCAAGCAGCTGCAGACCGAGGAGGGCGGCTACTACGTCGAGCCGACGATCTTCGACCAGGTCGACAACAAGATGACCATCGCCCAGGAGGAGATCTTCGGGCCGGTGCTCTCGACGCTGACCTTCTCGGACCCGGAGGAGGGGCTGCGCATCGCCAACGAGACGGTCTACGGCCTGGCCGCCGCGGTCTGGACGAAGAACATCGACACGGCGCACAAGATGGCCCGCGGCCTGCGCGCCGGCTCGGTCTGGATCAACTGCTTCGACGGCGGCGACATCACCACCCCCTTCGGCGGCTACAAGCAGTCCGGCTTCGGCCGCGACAAGTCCCTGCACGCGCTGGACAAGTACACCGAGCTGAAGACCGTCTGGATCGAGCTGGGGAGCTGAGGCGGGGCTTCGGGCGCGTTCTCTTTCGTGGTGCCCTTCACCCTGAGCCTGTCGAAGGACGAAGGGCAGCCGCCGCAAGGCGGCTGTGGCGTCGCGCTGTCTGCGAGCATCGTGTGTCGGGCCAGACGGCCCGACCACTTCGCCCTTCGACAGGCTCAGGGTGAAGCGGTTTGAGAGCGCGTCCGGCCTATCGCGCCGTCCAGCCGTCCAACGTGAGCAGCGGGCCGTAGAGCTCGGGGCGGCGGTCGCGGAAGAAGCCCCAGGAGGCGCGGGCCGCGCGCACCGCCTCCAGGTCGAAGCTGGCGGTCAGGACGGCTTCCTCGGCGCCGGCCTCGGCCAGCTTGGCGCCGGTCTCGTCGGCGATGAAGGAGGCGCCGTAGAAGCGCATCAGCGCCGCGTCCGCCTGCTCCTCGCCGATGCGGTTGCTGGCGACCAGCGGCGTCATGTTGGCGGCGGCGTGGCCCTGCATGGTGCGCTGCCAGTGGTCCTTGGAGACCAGGCTGGGGTCCTGCGGTTCGTTGCCGATGGCGGTGGGGTAGAATAGGATCTCGGCGCCCATCAGCGCCATGGCCCGGGCGCACTCGGGGAACCACTGGTCCCAGCAGATGCCGACGCCGATGCGCCCGACCGCCGTGTCCCAGACCCGGAAGCCGGTGTCGCCGAGGTTGAAGTAGAACTTCTCCTGATAGCCCGGACCATCGGGGATATGGGACTTTCGGTAGATTCCCAGCACGGTGCCATCGGCGTCGGCGATGGCGATCGAGTTGTAGTGGGCGTTGTTGGCCCGCTCGAAGAAGCTGATCGGCAGCACCACCCCCAGCTCCTTCGCCAGGGCGGCGAAGCGGGCGATCAGCGCGTTGCCCTCGAAGGGCTGGGCGAGCGCGAAGAGGCTCTGCTTCTGGTCCGGGCAGAAGTAGGGCGTCTCGAACAGCTCCTGCAGCAGCACGACCTGCGCGCCCTGGCCGGCCGCCTGCCGCACCAGGGCCTCGGCCCGGTCCAGGTTGGCGGCCGTGTCCCAGGAACAGCCCATCTGGGTGGCGGCGACGGTGACGGTGCGGGGCATCTTCCCGTCCCCCCTTATCAGGCGATGAGGCCGAGGTCCCTGGCCGTCAGGTCGAGGCAGTGCCGCGCCTTGACGACCAGCTCGTCGATCTGGGCCGGCTCGATGATCAGCGGCGGCGAGAGCACCATGGCGTCGCGCACGGCGCGCATCACCAGGCCGTTGGCGAAGCAGTGGTCGCGGCAAAGGGTGCCGACGCGGCCGAGCGGGTTGAAGTGGCGGCGGGTCGCCTTGTCCTCGACCAGCTCGATCGCCCCGATCAGCCCGAGGCTGCGCACCTCGCCGACCAGCGGGTGGTCGGCCAGGCCCTGGAGCTTTTCCGCCAGGTAGGGCCCGGTCTCCTCGCGCACCTTGGCGATCAGGCCGTCGCGCTCGATGAGATCGATGTTGGCCAGCGCCACCGCGCAGGCGACCGGGTGGCCGGAGTAGGTGTAGCCGTGCGCGAACTCGCCCGCGCCGGCCTCCAGCACCTCGCCGACCCGGTCGGAGACCAGCACGGCCGACAGCGGCACGTAGCCGGAGGTGATGCCCTTGGCCAGGGTCATCAGGTCCGGCTCGATCCCGAAGTGCTCGCTGGCGAACCAGTGGCCGGTGCGCCCGAAGCCGCAGATCACCTCGTCGACGACCAGCAGGATGTCGTACGCGCGGCAGATGCGCTGGATCTCCGGCCAGTAGGTCTCCGGCGGAACGATGACGCCGCCGGCGCCCTGGATCGGCTCGCCGACGAAGGCACCCACCTTGTCGGGTCCGATCTCCAGGATCTTGTCCTCGACCGCCTTGGCGGCGCGCCGTCCGAAGTCGGCCGGGCTCTCGCCCGGCTCGGCGAAGTCGAACCAGTAGGGCGGCATGACATGGTGGAAGCCGGGCAGCGGCAGGCCGAAGCCCTCCTGCATCGGCGCCATGCCGCCCAGGCTGGCCGAGGCCATGGTCGAGCCGTGGTAGGCGTAGGTGCGGCTGACGATGGCGGCCTTCTCCGGCTGGCCCTTGAGGTTCCAGTAGCGGCGCACCAGGCGGACCACCGTGTCGTTCGATTCCGAGCCGCTGGAGCCGAAGAAGGCCCGGTTGAGGCCGGCCGGCGCGATCTGCGCCAGCTTCTCCGACAGCTCCACCGCCGGCGGCGTCGCCGTCTTGAAGAAGGTGTTGTAGTAGGGCAGCTCCAGCATCTGGCGGTAGGCCGCCTCCGCCAGCTCGTGACGGCCGTAGCCGACGTTCACGCACCACAGGCCGGCCATGCCGTCCAGCAGCTCCTGGCCCTCGGAGTCGGTCAGGTAGACGCCCTTGGCATGGGTGATGATGCGGCTGCCGCCCTCGCCGTGCTTGAGCGTCTTGTAGTCGGTGAAGGGGCTCAGGTGGTGGCGGACGTCCAGCTCGCGCCAGCGGACGGTGGTGTTGCGCAAGGGCTCCATCGGCATGTCAAAAACGCTCCGTAAAGGTCTGTTTCGGCTAAATGAATGGTTTGCGGAAACAGCCCTACGGATTGTAGCCGATGCGCGCGCAGAGGATCATCAGCTCGCTGCGCCGGCAGCGGCTGTGCGAGCCGGAGGTCGCGCCCTCCAGGCGGAAGCGGGTGCGCGAAGTCTGCATCGCCCTAAGGGTAACCTCCGCCGCTGCGGCTTCCAAGCGCGACGCCGGCTGAATTCCCATTGCTTCTGCGTAAATGCATTTGGCCTGCATCAGGTGGAAATGATGTGAAGCGCGCGCCCGCTTATGGGGAAATGGCGGCTGCTTCGCCGACGGGCTCGAATGGGGACAGGACAAAGGAGATTTGGCGGTCATGGCCAAGACGATGAAGGCGGCTGTGGTGCACGAATTCGGGGCGCCCCTGCAGATCGAGGAGGTGCCGATCCCGGAGATCGGCCCGCACGAGATTCTGGTGCGGATTCAGGCCAGCGGCGTCTGTCACACCGACCTGCACGCCGCAGAGGGCGACTGGCCGGTCAAGCCGACCCTGCCGCTGATCCCGGGGCACGAGGGCTGCGGCACGGTGGCTGCCGTCGGCCGCGAGGTGACCAACGTCAAGGAAGGCGACCTCGTCGGCGTGCCCTGGCTGCACACCGCGTGCGGCTTCTGCGAGCATTGCGTCGGCGGCTGGGAGACCCTGTGCGAGAGCCAGCAGAACACCGGCTATAGCGTCGACGGCGGCTATGCCGAGTACGCCAAGGCCGACCCGCGCTTCGTCGGCAAGCTGCCGGGCAACGTCGAGTTGGCCGAGCTGGCGCCGGTGCTCTGCGCCGGCGTGACGGTCTACAAGGGGCTGAAGGAGACCGACACCAAGCCGGGCGACTGGGTGGCCATCTCGGGCATCGGCGGGCTCGGCCACATGGCGGTGCAGTACGCCAAGGCGATGGGGCGCCACGTGGTCGCGGTGGACATCGCCGACGACAAGCTGGAGCTGGCCAAGAAGCTGGGCGCCAACATGACGATCAACGCCGCCACCCAGGACCCGGCCGACGAGGTGGCACGGACCATCGGCGGCTGCCATGGCGTCCTCGTCACCGCCGTCTCGCGGCCGGCCTTCGCCCAGGCCCTCGGGATGGCCCGGCGCGGCGGCACGATCGCCCTCAACGGCCTGCCGCCGGGCGACTTCCCGGTGCCGATCTTCGACGTCGTGCTGAAGCGCATCACCCTGCGCGGCTCGATCGTCGGCACCCGCCTGGACCTGCAGGAATGCCTGGGCTTCGCCGCCGAGGGCTTGGTCCACTCCACGGTCGCGGTCGAGCCGCTGGAGAACATCAACAGCGTCTTCGAGCGCATGAAGCAGGGCAGCATCGAGGGCCGCATCGTGCTGACGCCGTAGCGGCCGAGGAGAGACGCGGTATCTCTTTGCCGAGGCGTGTCTTCTCGGCCTAGAGTCGGAAGGTGCCGGCGACGAGGAGATCATCATGACGCCAGCAGACGGTGGGACGTCCGACGGGGTCGACGAGGCCGTTCGCGATCTGGAGGCGGTTCGCGCGGAACTGGATGCGATCCGGAGAGAGCGCGAGGCGAGCCGCGGGGGGATGCGTGCCGGCAGCCGGTTCGGGCGCGCGCTGCCGCTGGCCACGCTCGCCGCCGGCGCCGCCTTGGTTGCGGCATCGCTGGCCGGGCGCGGGCTGCCGACCCCCTTCGGCGCCGAAGACGCCGTTATTCACGCTGCGCTCATCGTCGCCTTCGCCGTTTTCGGAGCCTCGGTCTATGTCGCGGCCAACGCCGCGCATGCGCGGGCCGCGGCAACGCTCGACCTCGCCATGGCCGAGCTTCGAGCCATGGAAGCCGGCTTCGCGCGGACCCGACGCTCTGCCGCGCACGACGACGGGTCGGAGGAGGGGGGAAGCGGTGGGGCTGCGATCGCAGGCACCGGCGCCGGCTGAGACGGGTCCGTGGCGGCGACGGGGAACGGCGGTTCCGCCTGCCCCGCGGCAAGAGCCGTAGACCTGTCGGCCCGTGCGTGAAGCATGAGCGTCGATCTCGGCAGACTGGACAACGCGGCGCTCGCGCGCCGCCTCGAGCGGCTGCGCACCGACCTGGCGCTCGCAGTCCGCGATCACGATGCCGAGCGCGCGAAACTCGACGAGAAGGGACGCCAGCTCGAACGGGCGAGAATGGCCCTGAACGGCCACTATGCGAGCTTGGCGGCGAACACGGCAGGCTCTGCGTTTGCGCCGGCGACGTTGCTCGTTGCGTGCGTCAACGGCTACTTCATCCTTCGCCTCCAACGGGACCTGCGGCAAGACGAGCGGGAGATCGCGCTGATCAGAGACCGCGTGCCAAGGCTGCACGAAAGCCGCGTGAAGCTGGAGTACGAGCTTGCGGCGTGCGAGACCGCCGCTCGCGCGCGCGGCATCCGCTAGACCCCGGGCACGCCGCCCCTTGCCCGGCGCGGGGCGGGCGGGCGAAGCTGGCGCCGACGTCAACCCTTCGGTGCAGCCGCCCGCCTATGTCCTTCGATGCCGTTCAGGCCGTGCGCGCCTACCTGGCCGACTGCTGGCAGGCCAGGCAGTACGGCAACCCGAGCGAGCGCACCTTCTACACGCCGCTGCAGGCCCTGCTGACCGCGGTCGGCGCCACGGTAAAGCCGAAGGTCTTCGCGCTGATCGAGAGCGCCGCCGTCGCCGCCGCCGGGTCGCCCGACTTCGGGCTGTTCTCCCAGTCGGCGGTGCGCCGCGCGGCGCCGGACGAAGCGACGCCGCTCGCGGTGCCGCCCGACCGCGGCGTGGTCGAGGTCAAGCTTCCGCGCGCCGAGCTGCACGGCCTGGTGCGCTCGCGGCAGGTCGAGGACTACTGGCAGCGGCACGGCCTGGTGTTGGCCACCACCCTGCGCGCCTTCCAGGTGGTCGGCCACGATCCGGCCGGCCGCCTGGCGCCGCAGGAGCGCTTCGTCCTGGCGGACAGCGAGGCGGAATTCTGGGCGCTCTGCCGCCGCCCGGCCGACCTGCCGGCGGAGAAGGCGCGCGCCTGCGCCGAGTTCCTCTGGCGCGCGCTGCAGGCCAGGGTCAGCCTGTTCCAGCCGCGCGACGTCGCCGCCATCCTCGCCTCCTACGCCCGCGAGGCGCTGGTCCGGCTGGAGGCGATCCCCTCGATCGGCCGGGCCGAGGACCTGGACGCGCTGGACGCCGTGCGCAAGTCGCTGGAGCGCGCCCTCGGCATCGCCTTCGAGGGCGACAAGGGCGAGCACTTCTTCCGCTCCACCCTGGTGCAGACGCTGTTCTACGGCCTGTTCAGCGCCTGGGTGATGTGGCGGCGCAAGACGCCGGACCCGCAGGCGCGCGGGCCCTTCTCGATGGAGCACGCGGTCTGGCTGCAGCGCCTGCCGGTGATCCAGGACCTGGTCGGCGAGCTGATCACGCCTTCGGCCGTGCACCGCCTGCACGTCAAGGAAATCCTGGAGTGGGCCGCCGAGGCGCTGGCCCGGGTGGACGAGGCGAAGTTCTTCGAGCGCTTCCGCCAGGACCAGGCGGTGCAGTACTTCTACGAGCCCTTCCTGGAGGCCTACGACCCCGAGCTGCGGCGCCAGCTCGGCGTCTGGTACACGCCGCACGAGGTCGTCGACTACATGGTCGAGCGAGTCGACCGCACCTTGCGCACCGAACTGGACTGCCCCGACGGGCTGGCCGACGAGCGGGTCGTGGTGCTCGACCCCTGCTGCGGCACCGGCAGCTACCTGGTCGCCGTGCTGGGCCGGATCGAGCGTACCCTCAAAGCCAAGGGCGACGACGCCCTGGTGGGTCAGAAGGTCAAGCGGGCGGCGATGGAGCGCGTCGTCGGCTTCGAGATCATGCCGGCGCCCTTCGTCGTCGCCCATCTGCAGGTCGAGCTGCTGATGCAGCAGATCGGCGCGCCGCTGGCCGAGGAGCAGGGCACCCGCCGGGCCGAGCGCGCCAAGGTCCTGCTGACCAACGCGCTGACCGGCTGGGACAAGACTCAGGACCCGCCCGGCTACCTGCCGCTGCCGCACTTCCAGAACGAACTGGACGCCGCCCGCAAGGTCAAGCGCGAGGCCCCCATCCTGGTCGTCCTGGGCAACCCGCCGTACAACGGTTTCGCCGGCGTGAGCGAGTCGGTCGAGGAACGCGAGCTGACCCGCTTCTACCGCAGCGTTCGTAAGGTGCGCCCGCCCGAAGGGCAGGGCCTGAACGACCTTTATGTCCGTTTCTTCCGGATGGCGGACCGCCGCATCGCCGAGATGAGCGGCCGGGGCATGGTCTGCTTCATCTCCAACTACTCCTGGCTCGACGGCCTGAGCTTCACGGGCATGCGCGAGCGTCTGCTGAGCGCTTTCGACCGTATCTGGATCGACTGCCTCAATGGCGACAAGTACAAGACCGGCAAAGTTACACCCGATGGTCGGCCCGACCCGTCGATCTTCTCGACGGAGCACAATCGCGAAGGCATCCAGGTCGGCACTGCGATTGCCTCGTTGCTGCGTCTGCACCGCGATACCCAGAGCCGAAGCCAGAATGCGATGGCAAAGGTTACCTATCGTGACTTCTGGGGACGGGAAAAATGGCAACAGCTTGAAGCGCTTGCCGGGACGGAGCCTGGGCCGAAAGACGCTCTGCCAGGCTACGCTGCCGTAGATGTGAGCTACGACATAGGTTTGCGTTTTCGGCCAACAATTTACATCAGGGAATACTTTGATTGGCCGAGCTTAGATGAGGTATTTTCTGCGTATTTTTCTGGCATCAATACTGCAAGAGACGGATTTTTGGTTGCATTTAACCAAGAAGAGGCCGAGCAGCGCCTGAAGGATTTTCTAAATAAACAAATTGAAGATAGATACTTTAGAATGAAATTTCCCCACTCGATGATTAAAACAAGAACATTTGATCCAAGGCAAGTGCGAGAGGAAATTCTATCTCGATCTGACCCAGGTATGTTTGTTGCGCAAATGGATTACAGGCCATTTGATCATCGATTCTTGATCTATGAACCCAGCACAAATCTTCTGGATCGTAGTCGTCCACCATACATGTGCCAAGTATTCATGTCGAATGTCTGGCTTATTGCGAGCGAGAAACTCAGAAGAGAAAGAATTAGACCTCAATTTTCTAGATCAATTGCGAGCTATCATTTGATGGAGCGAGCTAGTAACTGCTTTTCTTTGCTGATTTCGGATATCACACCTGATCAGTCGTTACCGGCCGAGGAACCAGCGGATGTTCGCACCAACCTTTCGGGTGCCGCGCGGCGCTATCTCGAGGGGCTGGGGCTGGCACCGGCCGAACGCGCGAGCGCGGAGGCGCTGTTCTTCCATCTCTTCGCCGTCATGCACGCCGACGCCTATGAGGCCGACAACGCCGATGCGCTCCGGGAGGGGTGGCCCCGCATCCCCTTGCCGGCCTCCGCCGCGCGGCTGGCGGCTTCGGCGGCGCTGGGGCGGCGGGTGGCGGCGCTGCTGGACAGCGCGACGGCGGTCGACGGCGTCACGGCGGGCGAGGTCCGGCCGGAGCTGCGCGCGGTCGCGGCGCTGCGCAAGGCGACCCCGCCGGGCGAGGACGACGACTTCCGGGTCCGCGCGCGCTGGGGCTATCGCCAGAAGTCCGGCGCCGTCTTCCCCGGCCCGGGCGAGGCCCGCCCGCGCGCCTATACCGAGGCCGAGCGCGCTGCGATCCTGGCCGGCGGCGCGGCGCTCGGGCTCTCGGCCGAGCGGACCCTGGCCCTGCTGGGCGCGGGCTGCGTCGACGTATACCTGAACGAGACCGCCTGGTGGGCCTGCGTGCCCGAAGGCGTCTGGCGCTACACCATCGGCGGCTATCAGGTCCTCAAGAAGTGGCTGAGCTACCGCGAGCACGAGCTGCTCGGCCGGCCGCTGAAGACCGAGGAGCTGGAGCACCTGCGCGACACCGCCCGCCGCCTGGCCGCCCTGCTGCTGCTGGAGCCGGAGCTGGACGCCAACTACCGCGCCGTGGTCGCCGACACCTACGCCTGGCCCCGCGACGAGGGGGCGGCGTAAGGGGCGGGCGCGCTCGGCCGGGTGGACGGCCGTCAGCCGTTGACCACCTCGCGGGGCTTCTCGCGCTGCAGCTCGGGGGCGCCGTAGGTCTTGGCGATGTGCTCGCCGTGCACCTGCATCAACTGCAGGTCGGCCAGGGCCTCGTCGTCGGTCGGCAGCAGGGCGGTGTCGCGGTAGGCGGCGAAGTCCCCCTCGCGGGCGATGCGCCGGCGGATGCGCTCGTAGCGCAGGAACAGCGCGACCCAGCGGGCGTGCCGGCTGACGACCTCCCAGGCGCGCTTGGGGTAGAAGCTCAGGCGGCTTTCGATCGGCAGCCCGGGGCGGCGCTGGGTGCGCATCTTGCGGCGGAACCAGCCGCCCTGCAGCGGGTGCACCCGCTCGATCGGCACGAAGCCCGAGAACCAGACCAGCGGCAGCACCAGCTTGTCCATGCGCAGGCCGTTGGCGGCGCCGCGGCGCAGGATCGTCTCGACGTGCTCGCGCGTGTAGAAGAGCTGCCAGGAGTCCTCGTAGATGCCCTGCCACTCCTCCGCGCTCATCTTCGGGTGCCGGCTGACCACGTGCTCCAGGTCGTACTTGTTCATGTCCGGGTCCATCCAGGCGCCGGCGCGCAGCAGGGTCTTGTGGTCCTCGGAGCCGGGCAGCGGCGTCAGGACGAAGAACTCGACCAGGTCGAGCGGCAGCTCGCGCTGGATGATCTCCAGGTCGACCTTGATCTTCTCGGCCGTGTCGTCGGGGAAGCCCAGGATGTAGCCGGCGTAGGTCATGGCGCCGTGCCGCTTCCACTCCTGCAGCATCGCCCGGTATTCCCAGATCTTGTTCTGGCGCTTCTTGGCCGCGGTCAGGTTGTCCGGGTTGACGTTCTCCAGGCCGATGAAGACCCGGTGGGCGCCGGCGCGCACCGCCTTCTCGATGAAGCGCGGCGTCTTGTGGCACAGGGTGTCGACCTGGATGATGAACTTGAAGTTCATGCCCTCGACTTCGCGCAGGTGGATGCAGCGGTCGAGGATCTCCTCCCAGTTCTTGTTCCGGGCGAAGTTGTCGTCGGTGATGAAGAAGCGCTTGATGCCCTGGGCGGCGTTCTCGCGGACGATCCGCTCGATGTCGTCGGCGGTGCGGAAGCGGCTCTTGCGCCCCTGCACGTTGATGATGGTGCAGAAGGAGCACTGGAAGGGGCAGCCCCGGCCGGCGTCGAAGGAGGCATAGGCGCCGGTATTGCGGCGGACCACCTCCTCCGGCAGGAACGGCAGGGTCGCGGCCTCCATGCCCGGCAGGTCGTGCATGTAGTCGTAGACCTGCTCCGCTGTGCCCGCGGCCATGGCGCGCAGGAAGTCGTCCATCCGCCCTTCCGCTTCGCCGCAGTAGAGCACGCAGCCGAGATCGAGCGCTTCGCGGATGTCGGGCGGCATCTCCGGCAGCATGGCCTTGCAGCCGGAGACGTGGAAGCCGCCGATGGCGACCGGAAGGCCGGCTTGGCGGAAGGGGCGCGCGATATCCAGCGCGCGCGGGAACTGGTTCGACTGCACGCCGACCAGACCCAGGAAGCCGCCGGCCTCGGCCGCCTGCAGCCAGGCGATCAGGCGCTGCGTGTCGATGACCGTATTGGTCTCGTCCTGGGCGGCGATCTCGATCTCGACGTCGGGGCCCAGGGCCCGTCGCGCGTGCGCCTCGCGCATCAGGCCATAGACCGAGGCGAGCGAGTTGGACGGGATGAAGGACTTGGCCCACTGGATGACGTAGCCGTCGTCGTCGTAGTGCGACGGCTTGACCAAGGCGACTCGGAAACGCTTCCCCGCCACGGCGCCTCTCCCCTCGATGCCAGCGCGGACCCCTTGACGCGGACCCTAACACGCATCGAACCGCATGTCGCGGTCGGGCTCGCGACGCCGCTGCCCTCGCGCGCCGCCGCAGCGCCCACTCAAACGTTGAGCAGCAGGTGCTCGCGCTCCCAGGAGGAGATGACCTCCTGGTAGGCGTCCAGCTCGGCGTTCTTCACCGTCGCCACGGCGGTGACGAACTCCTCGCCCAGGATCTCCTTGAGCGCTTTCGCGCGGTTGAAGCGGTAGAGCGCGTCGTACAGCGTGCGCGGCAGGGTGTGCGCCAGGCGGTAGGCGCTGCCCTCCTGCGGGCGCGAGGGCTTCAGCCGTGCCTCCATGCCCAGGTAGCCGCAGGCCAGCGAGGCGGCGATCGCCAGGTAGGGGTTGGCGTCGGCGCCGGCCACCCGGTTCTCCACCCGGCGCGCTTCCGGCGCGGCGTTGGGGACGCGGAAGCCGACGGTGCGGTTGTCCATGCCCCAATGGGTGTTGATCGGCGCGTCGGCGTGCGGGATCAGCCGGCGGTACGAGTTCACGTTGGGCGCCAGCAGCGGCATGCAGGAGGGCAGGTAGCGCTGCAGGCCGCCGATGTAGCTGAGGAACAGCTTCGACATGCTGCCCTTGGCCGTGCTGAAGAGGTTGCGCCCGCCGGCGCGGTCGACCAGCGACTGGTGGATGTGCATGGAGCTGCCCGGCTCGCCCTGCATCGGCTTGGCCATGAAGGTGGCGTAGACCTGGTGGCGCAGGCCGGCCTCGCGCACCGTGCGCTTGAACAGGAAGGCCTGGTCGGCCGCGGCGAGCGCGTTCAGGTGGTTGAAGTTCATCTCCATCTGCGCCGGCCCAGCCTCGTGAGTCAGCGTGTCGATGTCGATGTACTGCGCCTCGCAGAAGTCGTAGACCTCCTCGAACAGCGGGTCGAACTCGTTGACCGCGTCGACGCCGTAAGACTGGCGCGAGGTCTCGCGCCGGCGCGAGCGGCCGATCGGCGGCTGCAGCGGATAGTCCGGATCGTCGTTGATGTCGACGAGATAGAATTCGAGCTCCGGCGCGACGACCGGCTTCCAGTTGCGCGCCTCGAACAGCGCCAGCACGCGCTTGAGGACGTGGCGCGTGGCGAAGGGCACCGGCCGGCCGTCGAAGTAGTAGGGGTCGCAGATGATCTGCGCTGTGGGCTCCTCGTACCAGGGCACGACCCGGATGGTGTCGACGTCGGGCTCCAGGTAGACGTCCGACATGGCGTCGTCGATGACGTCCTCGGAGTTCTCCGGATAGCGTCCGTTGACCGTCTGAACGAAGATCGCCTCGGGGATGCGCAAGCCCCGGTTCATGCCGCGCACGAACTTGTTGGCCGGCAGGATCTTGCCGCGTGCGATGCCGGCCATGTCGGGCACCAGGCACTCGACTTCCTCGATGCGGTGTTCCTTCAGGAATTCTTCGATGTAGGACATGGACTGGGCGTCTCTTTGGGGGGCGGGGTGCGGACTGAGCTACCACCGGCCCGCGCGGAGCGTCCAGCGTCATCGGCATGGGTCGACGTACCAGCAACGGCGCAGCCGTCGGGCGCCGCGTTACGGCCTGCTGCCTTCCTGGGCCTCCGGCGCGCCGGCCTCCGTCGCGCCGTGCTGCGGGACCGTCTGCGGTTCCTTGCCGCCGGCCGCCCGACTCTTGCGCCAGGGCAGCATGCGGCGCCAGCGGCTGAACAGCTTCAGGGCGTCGGCGCCCAGCCAGGCGATCAGCGCGGCCATCCCCAGGTAGCGCATCCCGCGCGCCAGAAGGACCGCGGCCAGAAAGCCGGGCAGGGAGTAGCCGGTGACGCCGCTTGCCAGCACGGCGAGCTGGAAGGGGATCGGCGTCAGGCCGGCCAGCAGGATCGCCCAGAAGCCGTGTAGCTGCATGAAGTCCTTGAACTCGGCGAAGGCCTGCTGGCCGCCGGTCAGGCCCACCAGGTCGTCGCCGATCCAGTCGTAGAGCCAGGCGCCGACGAAGTAGGCGATCAGCGCGCCGAGCACGCAGCCGGCCAAGGCGACGATCCCGGTCGTCCAGGCGCGCCGCCGGTCGACCAGCATCATCGGCGCCATGACCGCCTCGAGCACCAGCGGCAGGAACACGGTCTCCGCCGCCGACAGGACGAAGAGCCCGGCCTGGCCGTGGCGCGAGCGGGTGAGCCGCCGCGCGAGAAGAACCGTGCGCCGCATGGGAAAGCGATCCTGACAGGTGCTCGATGGCCGGAATATGGGACGGAAACGGTGCCGAAGACAGGGTGTTGCGGCTACAACTCCATGACTTCCTGCGGCGCGGTGAACGGCAGGCCGTGGGCCTCCGCGACCGCCTTGTAGGTCACGGTGCCACGCGCGACGTTGAGCCCCCTGAGAAGATGCGCATCGTCGGCCAGCGCCTGGCGCACGCCCTTGTCCGCTAGAGCAAGCACGAAGGGCAGGGTGGCGTTGTTCAGCGCGTTGGTCGCGGTGCGGGCCACCGCCCCCGGCATGTTGGCGACGCAGTAGTGCACCACGTCGTCGACGATGTAGGTCGGGTCGTCGTGGGTGGTAGGCTGCGAGGTGGCGAAGCAGCCGCCCTGGTCGATGGCGATGTCGACCAGCACGGATCCCGGCTTCATCGCCGCGACCATCTCCCGCGTCACCAGCTTCGGCGCGGCGGCGCCGGGCACCAACACCGCGCCGATCACCAGGTCGGCCCCCAGCACGTGCTGTTCGATCGTCTCGACGGTGGAGAAGACGGTGTTGAGCTGCCCGCCGAAGCGCATGTCCAAGCGGTCCAGCGTCGGCAGCGACTTGTCGATCACCGTGACGTGCGCCTCCATGCCCATGGCCATGCGCGCCGCGTTGGTCCCCGAGACACCGCCGCCGAGCACCACCACCTTGGCGGCCGGCGTGCCGGGCACGCCGCCGAGCAGCAGGCCGGCGCCGCCCTGTTCCTTCTCCAGGCAGTGGGCGCCGACCTGTACCGACATGCGCCCGGCGACCTCGCTCATCGGCGCCAGCAGCGGCAGGCGGCCGGCGCTGTCGGTCACCGTCTCGTAGGCGATGCAAACGGCGCCGGAGGCAACCAGCCCCTCGGTCTGCGGCAGGTCCGGCGCCAGGTGCAGGTAGGTGAAAAGGATCTGCTCGGGACGCAGGCGGGCGATCTCCCTGGCCTGCGGTTCCTTGACCTTGACGATCATCTCGGCGGTGGCGAAGACCTCCTCGGCAGTGTCCACCACCTCCGCCCCGGCCGCCGCGTAGGCCGCATCCTCGAAGCCGATCCCGGCGCCGGCCCCGGTCTCGACCGACACCTCGTGGCCGTGGTGTATCAGCTCGCGCACGGACGCGGGCATCAGGCCGACGCGGTACTCCTTTGCCTTCACTTCCTTCGGCACGCCGACGTGCATGAGAGCAACCTCCGCCTGTTTTTTTGCGATTATCCAGTGTGAATTGAGAACGGCAAGAGGGGCGCCGCCCGGGCCGGTGCGGCGCCCCTCCGAGACTCGCGGTCGCGGCCTCAGTCGATCTGCTGCAGCACGTCCCGAACGGTTTCGAACATGCGGTCGATGTCCGGCTTGTCGACGATCAACGGCGGCGAAAGCGCGACGATGTCGCCGGTGACGCGGATCAGCAGTCCGGCGTCGAAGGCGCGACGGAAAGCCTCGTAGGCACGCTTGCCCGGGGCGCCCGGGCGCGGCTCCAGCTCGATGCCGGCGATCAGGCCCAGGTTGCGCAGGTCGATGACGTGGCGCGTCCCCTTCAGGCCGTGGAGCTGTTCCTCCCAGTAGGGCGCCAGCTCGGCGCAGCGCTGGAACAGCCCCTCCTCCTTGTAGACCTCCAGCGTGGCGAGGCCCGCGGCGGCGGCGACGGGATGGCCGGTATAGGTATAGCCGTGGAACAGCTCGATGGTGTTGCCGGTGGCGTCGGCCCAGTCCATGAAGGCGTCGTAGATGCCCCGGCGGGCGATCACGCCGCCCATCGGGATGGTGCCGTTCGTCAGGCCCTTGGCGCAGGTGATCAGGTCTGGCTCGACCCCGAAGTACTCGGTGGCGAAGCCGGTGCCCAGGCGCCCGAAGCCAGTGATGACCTCGTCGAAGATGAGCAGGATGCCGTGGCGGTCGCAGATCTCGCGCAGGCGCTGCAGGTAGCCTTTCGGCGGGATCAGCACGCCGGTCGAGCCCGCCACCGGCTCGACGATCACCGCGGCGATCGTGGAGGGGTCGTGCAGGGCGCAGATCTTCTCCAACTCGTCGGCGAAGTGGGCACCGTGCTCGGGCATGCCGCGGGTGAAGGCGTTGTGCGCCAGGTCGTGGGTATCGGGCAGGTGGTCGACACCGTTCAGCAGCGGACCCCAGAACATGCGATTCTTGACGATGCCGCCGACCGATATGCCGCCAAAGCCGGTCCCATGATAGCCGCGCGCGCGGCCGATCAGGCGGGTGCGGGCGGCGTCGCCGCGCACCCGGTGGTAGGCGAGCGCGATCTTCAGCGCGCTGTCCACCGCCTCGGAGCCCGAGTTGCAGAAGAAGACATGGTCGTAGCCGCCGGGCAGGAGCTGCAGCACCCGCTGGGCCAGTTCGAAGGGCAGTGGGTGTCCGACCTGGAAGGAGGGCGCGTAATCCAGGTGCTCCACCGTCTGCTGGACGGCGCGCACGATCCGCTCCCGGCGGTGGCCGGCGTTCACGCACCACAGGCCGGCGGTCCCGTCCAGAATCTGCCGCCCCTCGACGCTGGTGTAGTGGATGCCCTCGGCGCGCACCAGCAGCATGGGATCCTTCTTGAACTGGCGGTTCCAGGTGAAGGGCATCCAGTAGGGGTCGAGGTTGTTCGGGGCGGCATCCGGGTTGATGCCGAGCACGGAGCCGTCCATTGGGGACCTCATTGGCTTGGGCGTTTGGCTGCTTGGGCAGACTAGCGCAGACTAGCACGGCTGCCGGGCGACGGAAGCCGGCGGCTGCGCAGATCGGCTTTGCACGGCGCTAGATGCGCGGTCTCGGCGGGTCGATCAGCAGGCGGGCGGCATTGAAAGCGTAACCGGTCAGCACCACGGCGATCAGGCGCGCCGCCACCAGCGAGAAGTGGGCGCTGCGTCCGGGGTGCTCGAAGCTGACGGCGGTGACGCCGAAGCCGACGATCAGGCCGAACGCCAGCAATACCGGGAAGAGGATGCGATGCCGCAGCAGCCACCAGCCGGCCACTCCGGCGAGCAGCAGGGTGACCGGCTCCAGGACTTCGCCGATCACCAGAGCGGTCCAGAAGCCCCCGCGCATCTGGTCCCAGGCGGTCGCGGCGAGACAGGCGGCGAGCAGCAGCAGATGCGGCCGAAAGCTGCGGTGGACGCGGCCCTCGGCGTCGTAGCGGATCACGCCGCCTCCCCCAGCAGGGCGTAGAGCGCCACGGCTGCGGCGTTCGAGACGTTGAGGTCGCGCAGCGGGCCGCGGGTGGGCAGCCGCAGCAGGAAGTCGCAGCGCGCGCGGGTGAGGCGGCGCAGGCCGGGCCCCTCGGCGCCGAGTACCAGCACCAGGCGTTCCGGCAATTCGGTACGGCCGAGCACCTTCTCGGCTTCGCCAGCCAGTCCCAGCGTCCAGAAGCCGGCGGCCTTCAGTTCGTCCAGCGCCCGCGCCAGGTTGGGCTCCTGAAGGTACGGCACCAGCTCCAGAGCGCCCGAAGCCGCCTTGGCGAGCGCGCCCGATTCGGCAGCGGCGTTGCGGCTGGTGGTCAAGACCGCGGTGGCCCCGAAGGCCGCCGCCGAGCGCAGGATGGCGCCGGCGTTCTGCGGGTCGGTCACCTGGTCGAGGGCGACCACAATCTGGCGTCCCATGGCCGGCAGGGAGGCCAGCAACGTCGGCAGGGCCGGCGGCACCAGCGGCTCGACCAGCACGGCCGCGCCCTGCTCGACCGCTCCCGGCGGCAACAGCGTGGCCAGGCGCTCGCGGTCGAGGGGCTCGCATGGGATCCCCGCGGCCTCGGCCCGCAGCCGCTCCAGCGCCGCCGGCAGGCCGGCGAGCCGCAGCTTGCGGCGCGCGGGATTGGTCAGGGCGGCGTGCAGCGCGTGCTGGCCGTAAAGCCAGTAGGTATCGGGCGGAGACGCCAGGGCGGCCTCGCGCCCCGCCGTACGCGCACGCCTCTGCCTGCCGGCGCGTAGCTGGGAGGAGCGCGCGGTCGGCGGCGGCGCAGGATGGGCGGTGCCGGCTTCCGCCGGGTGCCGACCTGCAGGTCGAGTGCGCGAGGGCTTGCGCTTCTTCGTCATCACGCTTAACTTTTGCGCTGCGAGCACGGCGCTCGGCAAGACCCGCGATCGGCCGGACTTCGTCCGGGCGGCACGCGGGCCTTTTTGTCGCCAATCGCCGTTGACACACGACATGAAATGTCCATAGTGCGCGACTCCGTCGCGCCGTTGGCGCGAGTGCTGGAGGGGTGCCCGAGTGGTTAAAGGGGGCGGATTGTAAATCCGTTGGCTTAGCCTACGTTGGTTCGAATCCAACCCCCTCCACCAGCCCCCCGCCGATTGCGCTCGACGCCCGAACGACACGGGGACGCGTTACGGAAGTTGCGGGTGTAGCTCAATGGTAGAGCCCCAGCCTTCCAAGCTGGTTGTGCGGGTTCGATTCCCGTCACCCGCTCCAGCCGCGTCGGCGGGCGCGGTGGGAGAGTGGCGATGAACAGGCGCCAAAGCCGGTTGGGCGGACCTCAGGGCTTGAGCAGCGCACGCGGCGCGGCCGCCGGGGCCGAAGGATGTGAAACCTCGCCGCTGCCACGGGTAGCCGCGGAACCAGGGGCCGAAAGGAACGATGTCGAAAGCGAAGTTTGAGCGTACGAAGCCGCACTGCAACATCGGGACGATTGGTCACGTGGACCATGGCAAGACGTCTCTGACGGCGGCGATCACGAAGGTCCTGGCGGAGACGGGCGGTGCGACGTTCATGGCGTACGACGCGATCGACAAGGCGCCTGAGGAGAAGGCGCGTGGGATCACGATTTCGACGGCGCACGTGGAGTACGAGACGGAGACCCGTCACTACGCGCACGTGGATTGCCCGGGTCACGCGGACTACGTGAAGAACATGATCACGGGTGCGGCGCAGATGGACGGTGCGATTTTGGTGGTTTCTGCGGCGGACGGTCCGATGCCGCAGACGCGCGAGCACATTCTTCTGGCGCGCCAGGTTGGCGTTCCGGCGCTGGTTGTGTTTTTGAACAAGTGCGACATGGTGGACGACGAGGAGCTTTTGGAGCTGGTCGAGCTGGAGGTTCGCGAGCTTCTGAGCAGCTACGATTTTCCGGGCGACGACATTCCGATTGTCAAGGGCTCGGCGCTGGCGGCGCTCGAGGAGAGCGACGAGACGCTGGGCAAGCAGGCGGTGATGGAGCTGATGGCGGCGGTTGACGCCTACATTCCGACGCCGGAGCGTCCGAAGGACCAGCCGTTCCTGATGCCGATCGAGGACGTGTTCTCGATCTCGGGCCGCGGCACGGTGGTGACGGGCCGCGTCGAGCGGGGGATCGTGAAGGTGGGCGAGGAGGTCGAGATCGTCGGCCTGCGCGACACCAAGAAGACGACGGTGACGGGCGTGGAGATGTTCCGCAAGCTGCTGGACCAGGGCGAGGCGGGGGACAACATCGGCGCGCTGCTGCGCGGCATCGGTCGCGAGGACGTGGAGCGCGGTCAGGTTCTGGCCAAGCCGGGGACGATCACGCCGCACACGAAGTTCGCGTGCGAGGCCTACATCCTGACCAAGGACGAGGGCGGGCGGCACACGCCGTTCTTCACCAACTACCGCCCGCAGTTCTACTTCCGGACCACGGACGTGACCGGGGTGTGCACGCTGCCGGAGGGCACGGAGATGGTGATGCCGGGCGACAACGTCTCGATGGAGGTGACGCTGATCGCGCCGATCGCCATGGACGAGGGCCTGCGCTTCGCCATCCGCGAGGGCGGCCGAACCGTCGGCGCCGGCGTCGTCTCCAAGATCATCGAGTAGGCAAGCGACTCAGCAAGGGCGCCGGCGGACGAGAAGGCCGCCGGCGGACAGGCGGCACGAAGGAGTGTAGCTCAACTGGTAGAGCACCGGTCTCCAAAACCGGGGGCTGGGGGTTCGAGTCCCTCCACTCCTGCCACCGCGTACGCGGTGGCGCACCGGAGGTGCGCCGTTCGGGGCGGTCAAAACGTCGCAGCGCAGGCTGCGGACGGGCTGCCTAGCTAGAGCGGGCCCGGGATCCAGAAGGCGATCGTCGCGCCCGCGAGGGCCGGCGGTCGAGACAAGGGTAAAGATAGATACATCATGGCCAAGACCAGTCCCGGCCAATTCATCCGCGAGGTGCGCCAGGAAGTTTCCAAGGTGACCTGGCCGACGCGCAAGGAAACCACGGTGACGACCGTCATGGTCTTCATCTTCGTTTTCCTTGCCGCGATCTTCTTTTTCGTCGTCGATCAGGCGCTTTCCTGGGTCGTCCGGCTGATTCTCGGGTTCGGAGGCTGAGACGGCAGCATGGCGCAGCGTTGGTACGTCGTGAACGCCTATTCTGGCTTCGAGAAGAAGGTGGCGGAGTCGATCCGCGAACAGGCGGCGAAGAAGGGGCTGGAGGAGGAGATCAGCGAGGTCCTGGTGCCGACCGAGGAGGTCATCGAGGTGCGCCGCGGCCAGAAGGTCAGCACCGAGCGCAAGTTCCTGCCGGGCTACGTGCTCGTCCGTATGGAGCTCAACGACGAGACCTGGCACCTGGTGAAGTCGACGCCGAAGGTAACCGGATTCCTGGGCGGCCGCGGCAAGCCGCTGCCGATCAGCGACGTCGAGGCCAACCGCCTGGTCAGCCAGGTGCGCGAGGGAGTCGAGCGACCCAAACCCTCGGTCACCTTCGAGATCGGCGAGAGCGTGCGGGTCAGCGACGGCCCCTTCACCTCCTTCAACGGGGTGGTCGAGGAAGTCGACGAAGAACGGGCCCGCCTGAAGGTCGCGGTGTCGATCTTCGGCCGCTCGACGCCGGTCGAGTTGGAATACGCTCAGGTCGAGAAGGTCTGAGCGTAGGGTGCGGCAGCCGCCGGCGGGCGGCGGCTGCGGACAGCGTGCAGGCGCGGGAGGCCAGCCATGGCCGCGCAACCGCGAAGCCCTGCCAGGACAAGGGTGTGTAGGAAATGGCCAAGAAGATCGCAGGCTACATCAAGCTGCAGATCCCGGCGGGGCAGGCCAACCCCTCGCCTCCGGTCGGCCCGGCGCTGGGTCAGCGCGGGCTGAACATCATGGAGTTCTGCAAGGCGTTCAACGCCGCAACCGACAACCTCGAAAAGGGGATGCCGGTGCCGGTGCTGATCACCGCCTATGCCGACCGCTCCTTCACCTTCGAGACCAAGACGCCGCCGGCCAGTTATTTCCTCAAGAAGGCGGCCGGGCTGCAGAAAGGCTCGGCGACCGCCGGCAAGGGCAGCATCGGCAAGGTCACGATGGAGCAGTTGCGCGAGATCGCCGAGGCGAAGAAGGCGGATCTCAACGCCTACGACGTCGAGGAGGCGGTGAAGATCATCGCCGGCTCCGCGCGCTCGATGGGCCTCGAGGTGGTGGAGTAGGCGTCATGGCAAAGATCGCAAAGCGAATGGACGAGGCCCTCAAGGGTGTGGAACGCAACAAGCTGTACCCGCTCGAGGAGGCGGTCGGTCTGATCAAGGCGCGGGCCAAGGCGAAGTTCGACGAGACGGTCGAGATCGCCATGAACCTGGGCGTCGACCCGCGCCACGCCGACCAGAACGTGCGCGGCGTCGTCAGCCTGCCGAACGGCACCGGCAAGACCGTGCGCGTGGCGGTTTTCGCGCGCGCAGCGAAGGCCGAGGAGGCGCAGGCCGCCGGCGCCGACGTGGTCGGTGCCGAGGATCTGGCCGAGCGGGTGCAGAACGGCGACATGCCCTTCGACCGCGTCGTCGCCACGCCGGACATGATGCCGATCGTCGGCAAGCTCGGACGCGTGCTCGGCCCGCGCGGCCTGATGCCGAACCCGAAGCTGGGCACGGTCACGGCCGACGTCGCCGAGGCGGTCAAGGCGGCCAAGGGCGGCCAGGTCGAGTTCCGCGCCGACCGCGCCGGCGTCGTGCACGCCGGCGTCGGCAAGGCCTCCTTCGAGGAGGCGGCGCTGCTGGAGAACGTGCGCGCCTTCATCGACGCCATCACCAAGGCCAAGCCGAGCGGCGCCAAGGGGACCTACATCAAGAAGGTGGCGCTCTCGTCCACCATGGGGCCCGGCGTCAAGGTCGATACGGCCAGCCTGTCGGCGCTGCCGGCGGCGGCCGAGTGAGGATTTGCGCGGCGGCGGCCGCACCGGGCCGCCGCAGCGCCATGGAGCGTTCCGCCGCAGCCGTAAGGGTGCGGCGGTAAGCCGGAGGGGCAGGCGGCGACGCCGGTCCTTCCGACCTGTCCGAGACTGCAGGTGCCCGGATCCGGTCCGGGCTTAAGGGGACGCCTCCGGAGGCGTCGGCCTGCATAGACGGGGAGTGCGGGCTGGTCCAAGCCGGCCGGATCGGGCAGTTGGCCGAACGGCGGGCGAGGGAGCGGCTTGAGCTTTCCGGGACAGGCGAACCGGGCACCGAATGCCGCGGGAAGCCATCCCGAAGCAGGCGGTGCCTTCGCGCAGTCGGGCCGCTCGGCGCCCCCGGCCACCGGGGACGCAGCGGCCCAGAACCGAGGGAGCGGTAACTCGTGGAGCGAGCAGATAAGGAAGCGCTGGTCGCCTCCCTGCACGAGCGCCTCGGCGAGGTCTCTGCCGTGGTCGTGACTCATCAGTTGGGTCTGACCGTGGCCGAGTCGTCCTCGTTGCGGCGCAAGGCGCGGGAAGCGGGAGCGCACTACCGGGTTGTCAAGAACCGGCTCGCGAAGCGCGCTTTCGAGGGCACGAAGTTCGCGGCGCTGACGTCGCTGTTCACCGGTCCGACGGCCATCGCGCTGTCGGACGACCCGGTGGCGGCGGCCAAGGTCGTCAACGCGTTCGCCAAGACGAACGACAAGGTGACGATTGTGGGCGGCGGCCTGGAAGGGCAGTACCTCGACGCCGCGGGCGTCAAGGCGCTGGCCGACCTGCCGAGTCTGGACGAACTGCGCGGCAAGCTGATCGGCGTGATTCAGGCCCCGGCCACCAAGGTGGCGGGCGTGATCAACGCGCCGGGATCGCAGCTCGCCCGCGTGTTCGCCGCCTACGGCGCCAAGGACGAAGCGGCCTGACGGAACCGCCGTTTCACGAGCCAAGAGACCGCAGAGATAGCTCAAGCCTGAAGGAAACCTGAGACATGGCCGATTTGGACAAGCTCGTCGAAGAACTCTCCAAGCTCACCGTCCTGGAGGCGGCCGAGCTGGCGAAGAAGCTGGAAGAGGAATGGGGCGTCTCCGCCGCCGCGCCGGTTGCGATGGCGGCCGTCCCGGGTGCGGCCGGTGCCGGCGAGGCCGCTGCCGCTGCCGAGGAGAAGACCGAGTTCGACGTGATCCTTGCCGCCGCCGGCGACAAGAAGATCAACGTCATCAAGGAGGTCCGCGCGATCACCGGCCTCGGCCTGAAGGAGGCCAAGGATCTGGTCGAGGGCGCGCCGAAGCCGGTCAAGGAAGCGGCCTCCAAGGAGGAGGCCGAGGAGATCAAGTCGAAGCTCGAGGCGGCCGGCGCCACGGTCGAGGTCAAGTAAGACCCTCGCTCGAGCGGGTGTGTTGCGGCGTCCGGCCGGCGCGAAGAGCCCCTTCGCGCCGCGCCGGTCGTCGCGTCTTCGCCGTCAGGCGGGCCTGAGCGGGTTCGCGGCGGCGACGGATGGGGCCGGCGGGCTGTCGGCGCAGGGACCGAACGGGCGTCGAAGGCGGCGTCTGGCCGGTCCCTGCGCCGACAGCCGGATCGGGCCGAAGGTGGTGCCGGGTGCGGGGCGCAGCGGAGCGCCCGGGCGTGCCGGCGGCAGGGTCTGAGGACCCGGACATTTACGAGGGGCAGTGCGAGCCGGTCGCCGCGCCGCCCCGTCTGAGAAGGGACAAGGATTAGCATGGCGGTGTCGTTCACGGGTCGCAAGCGCATTCGCAAGAGCTTCGGGCGGATCCCGGAGATCGCCCAGATGCCGAACCTGATCGAGGTCCAGAAGAGCTCCTACGATCAGTTCCTGCAGATCGGCGCCAAGCCGGAGGACCGCAGCGAGAGCGGCCTGCAGGAGGTCTTCAAGTCGGTCTTCCCGATCAGGGACTTCTCCGAGCGCGCGGAGCTGCAGTTCGTGCGCTACGAACTGGAGGATCCGAAGTACGACGTCGAGGAGTGCCAGCAGCGCGGCATGACCTATGCGGCGCCGCTGAAGGTCACGCTGCGCCTGGTCGTCTGGGACGTCGACGAGGAGACCGGCGCCCGCTCGATCCGCGACATCAAGGAGCAGGACGTCTACATGGGCGACATGCCGCTGATGACGTCGAACGGCACCTTCATCGTCAACGGCACCGAGCGCGTCATCGTCTCGCAGATGCACCGCTCGCCGGGCGTCTTCTTCGACCATGACCGGGGCAAGACCCACTCCTCGGGCAAGTACCTGTTTGCCGCCCGCGTCATCCCCTATCGCGGTTCCTGGCTCGACTTCGAGTTCGACGCCAAGGACATCGTCTATGTGCGCATCGACCGGCGCCGCAAGCTGCCGGCGACGACGCTGCTCTATGCCCTGGATTCAGCGGGCACGGAGAAGATGCGCGAGGAGCGCCGCGCCGAGGGGCGCGAACTCGAGCCCTACGAGGCGATCGGCATGAGCGCCGAGGAGATCCTCCGCACCTTCTACGAGCAGACCGTCTATACCCGCGCCAAGGACGCCTGGAAGACCGCCTTCGATCCCGAGCGGCTGCGCGGCCAGAAGCTGGCGCACCCGCTGGTCGACGCCAAGACCGGCGCGGCGGTGCTGGAGGCCGGCGAGAAGCTGACGCCGCGCAAGGCGCGCAAGCTGATCGACGAGGGCCTGAAGGAGATCCGTGTCGGCGACGAGGAACTGGCCGGCCAGTACCTCTCCGAAGACCTGATCGACGAGTCGAACGGCCTGGTGCTCGCCGAGGCCGGCGACGAGTTGACTGCCGAGCTGATCGGCAAGCTGATCGAGGCGGGCATCAAGAAGCTGCCGCTGCTGGCGATCGACCACGTCAACACCGGCGCCTACATGCGCGGCACCCTGGCGGTCGACAAGAACCGCACCCGCGAGGACGCGCTGATCGACATCTACCGCGTTATGCGCCCGGGCGAGCCGCCGACCCTGGAAACCGCCGAGGCGATGTTCCAGAGCCTGTTCTTCGATTCCGAGCGCTACGACCTTTCGGCGGTCGGCCGCGTCAAGATGAACGCGCGCCTGGGCTTCGAGACCGACGACCAGCTCCGCGTGCTGCGCAAGCATGACATCCTGGCGATCCTGAAGATCCTGCACGAGCTGAAGGACGGACGCGGCGAGATCGACGACATCGACCATCTGGGCAACCGGCGCGTGCGCTCGGTCGGCGAGCTGCTCGAGAACCAGTATCGCGTCGGCCTGCTGCGCATGGAGCGGGCGATCAAGGAGCGCATGTCCTCGGTCGAGATCGATTCGGTCATGCCGCACGACCTGATCAACGCCAAGCCGGCGGCGGCGGCGGTGCGCGAGTTCTTCGGCTCCTCGCAGCTCAGCCAGTTCATGGACCAGACCAACCCGCTGTCGGAGGTCACCCACAAGCGCCGTCTATCGGCCCTCGGCCCGGGCGGCCTGACCCGCGAACGCGCCGGCTTCGAGGTGCGCGACGTGCATCCGACCCACTACGGCCGGATCTGCCCGATCGAGACGCCGGAAGGCCCGAACATCGGTCTGATCAACTCGCTGGCGACCTACGCCCGGGTGAACCAGTACGGCTTCATCGAGAGCCCCTACCGCAAGGTGGTCAAGGGCAAGGTCAGCGACGAGGTCGTTTATCTCTCGGCGATGGAGGAGGGCAAGTACACGATCGCCCAGGCCAACGCCCAGGTCGACAAGAACGGCAAGCTGGTCGAGGACCTGATTTCCTGCCGCGCCGGCGCCGACTACATCATGGCGCGGTCGGAGGAAATCGAGTTCATCGACGTCTCGCCCAAGCAGCTCGTCTCGGTGGCGGCGGCGCTGATCCCGTTCCTGGAGAACGACGACGCCAACCGCGCGCTGATGGGCTCGAACATGCAGCGCCAGGCGGTGCCGCTGCTGCAGAGCGAGGCGCCCCTGGTCGGCACCGGCATGGAGGGCACGGTCGCACGCGACTCGGGCGTCACCATCGTCGCCCGGCGCGGCGGCGTGGTCGACCAGGTCGACGCCACCCGCATCGTGGTGCGCGTCACCGAGGACACCGCCTCGGGAGAGCCGGGCGTCGACATCTACAACCTGCTGAAGTTCCAGCGCTCCAACCAGAACACCTCGATCACCCAGAAGCCGCTGGTCAAGGTCGGCGACGTGGTGCAGCGCGGGGACATCATCGGCGACGGCCCCTCGACCAACCTCGGCGAGCTGGCGCTCGGTCGCAACGTGCTGGGCGCCTTCATGCCGTGGAACGGCTACAACTTCGAGGACTCGATCCTGATCTGCGAGCGCATCGTGCGCGACGACGTCTTCACCTCGATCCACATCGAGGAGTTCGACGTCATGGCGCGCGACACCAAGCTGGGCCAGGAGGAGATCACCCGCGATATCCCCAACGTCGGCGAGGACGCGCTGCGCAACCTCGACGAGGCGGGCATCTGCTACATCGGCGCCGAGGTGCAGGCGGGCGACATCCTGGTTGGCAAGGTCACGCCGAAGGGCGAGTCGCCGATGACGCCGGAGGAGAAGCTGCTGCGCGCGATCTTCGGCGAAAAGGCCTCCGACGTGCGCGACACCTCCCTGCGGGTGCCGCCGGGCGTCACCGGCACCGTGGTCGAGGTGCGCGTCTTCTCGCGCCGCGGCGTCGACAAGGACGAGCGCGCCCTGGCCATCGAGAAGGCCGAGATCGAACGGCTGGCCAAGGACCGCGACGACGAGAAGGCGATCCTGGAGCGCAGCTTCTACGGCCGCCTGAAGGACTTGCTGCTCAACCACACCGGCGTGAAGGGGCCGAAGGGCTTCAAGGAAGGCACCAAGATCACCGAGAAGGTGCTCTCCGAGTACACGCCTGGCCAGTGGCGCCAGATCGCGGTCAAGAACGACGAGCGCCAGAAGGACATCGAGGCGCTGATCAAGCAGTTCGACGAGTCCATCAAGACGCTGGAGGCGCGCTTCGAGGACAAGGTCGAAAAGCTGCAGCGCGGCGACGAGTTGGCGCCCGGGGTGATGAAGATGGTCAAGGTCTTCATCGCCGCCAAGCGCAAGCTGCAGCCCGGCGACAAGATGGCCGGCCGTCACGGCAACAAGGGCGTGATCTCGCGCATCGTGCCGATCGAGGACATGCCCTTCCTGGAGGACGGCACGCATGTCGACATCGTGCTCAACCCGCTGGGCGTGCCCAGCCGCATGAACGTCGGCCAGATCCTGGAAACGCACCTGGGCTGGGCCTGCGCCGGCCTCGGCCGGCAGATCCGCGAGGCAGTCGAGACGGCACAGCACAGCGGCAAGACCGAGGAGCTGAAGAAGCGGCTGAAGACCGTCTACGGCGAAAAGGTCCTCAAGGAGGAGGCCGGCGAGCTGGACGAGGAGAGCCTGCTCGAGCTCGGCCGCAACCTCTCGGGCGGTGTGCCGATCGCCACGCCGGTCTTCGACGGCGCGCGCGAGGCCGACATCGTCGAGATGCTGCAGTCGGCCGGGCTCGATTCCTCCGGCCAGGTCACCTTGTGGGACGGCCGCACCGGCGAGCAGTTCGACCGCAAGGTCACGGTGGGCTACATCTACATGCTGAAGCTGCACCACCTGGTCGACGACAAGATCCACGCCCGCTCCATCGGCCCCTACAGCCTGGTCACCCAGCAGCCGCTGGGCGGCAAGGCGCAGTTCGGCGGCCAGCGCTTCGGCGAGATGGAGGTCTGGGCGCTGGAGGCCTACGGCGCGGCCTACACGCTGCAGGAGATGCTGACGGTGAAGTCGGACGACGTGGCCGGCCGCACCAAGGTCTACGAGGCCATCGTCAAGGGCGAGGACACCTTCGAGGCCGGCATTCCCGAGTCCTTCAACGTCCTGGTCAAGGAGCTTAAGTCCCTGGGTCTCAACGTCGACCTGCGGCAAAGCACCTACTAAGCCGGCATCCCTGTCCCGGCCGCCGCGCGCGGCCGGGCTCCGGCGTCGCACTGTGAATTTCGCACGGCCCCCGTGCACCGGAACGCTAAGAGCGGAGTCCACCCATGAACGAGTTGATGAACATCTTCGGCCAGCCTAGCGGCCCGCAGAGCTTCGATCAGATCCGCATCTCGATCGCCAGCCCCGAGCAGATCCGCTCCTGGTCGTTCGGCGAGATCAAGAAGCCGGAGACCATCAACTACCGCACCTTCAAGCCGGAGCGCGACGGCCTGTTCTGCGCGCGCATCTTCGGGCCGATCAAGGACTACGAGTGCCTGTGCGGCAAGTACAAGCGGATGAAGTTCCGCGGCGTCATCTGCGAGAAGTGCGGCGTCGAGGTGACCCTCTCCAAGGTCCGCCGCGAGCGCATGGGCCACATCGAGCTGGCCAGCCCGGTGGCGCACATCTGGTTCCTCAAGTCGCTGCCCAGCCGCATCGGTCTTCTGATCGACATGACCCTGAAGGACCTCGAGCGGGTCCTCTACTTCGAGAACTACGTGGTCACCGAGCCGGGCCTGACGCCGCTCAAGCTGCACCAGCTCCTCAACGAGGAAGAGTTCCTCGACTACCAGGACGAGTACGGCGAGGACGCCTTCACGGCGATGATCGGTGCCGAGGCGCTGAAGTCGATGCTCGGCGCCATCGACCTGGAGAGCGAGCGCGACAAGCTGCGCGTCGACCTCAAGGAGACCTCCAGCGAGGTCAAGCGCAAGAAGTACGTCAAGCGCCTCAAGCTGATCGAGGCCTTCATGGATTCGCGCGCGCGGCCCGAGTGGATGATCATGGACGTGATCCCCGTGATCCCGCCGGAGCTGCGTCCGCTGGTCCCGCTCGACGGCGGCCGCTTCGCCACCTCCGACCTGAATGACCTCTACCGCCGCGTGATCAACCGCAACAACCGCCTGAAGCGGCTGATCGAACTGCGCGCGCCCGACATCATCGTGCGCAACGAAAAGCGCATGCTGCAGGAGGCGGTCGACGCGCTGTTCGATAACGGCCGCCGCGGCCGCGTCATCACCGGCGCAAACAAGCGCCCGCTGAAGTCGCTGTCCGACATGCTGAAGGGCAAGCAGGGCCGCTTCCGCCAGAACCTGCTGGGCAAGCGCGTCGACTACTCCGGCCGCTCGGTCATCGTCGTCGGGCCGGAGCTGAAGCTGCACCAGTGCGGCCTGCCCAAGAAGATGGCGTTGGAGCTGTTCAAGCCCTTCATCTACTCGAAGCTCGAGCTCTACGGCATGGCCTCCACCATCAAGGCGGCCAAGCGGATGGTGGAGAAGGAGCGGCCGGAGGTCTGGGACATCCTCGAAGAGGTGATCCGCGAGCATCCGGTGCTGCTCAACCGCGCACCGACGCTGCATCGCCTGGGCATCCAGGCCTTCGAGCCGGTGCTGATCGAGGGCAAGGCGATCCAGCTCCACCCGCTGGTCTGCACCGCCTTCAACGCCGACTTCGACGGCGACCAGATGGCCGTGCACGTGCCGCTGTCGCTGGAAGCGCAGCTCGAGGCCCGCGTGCTGATGATGTCGACCAACAACATCCTCAGTCCGGCCAACGGCAAGCCGATCATCGTGCCCAGCCAGGACATCGTGCTGGGCATCTACTACCTGGCCATGGAGTCCGAAGGCGAGGCCGGTGAGGGCATGGTCTTCTCCGACATGGGCGAGGTCGAGCACGCGCTGCAGGCCGGTGCCATTTCGCTGCACGCCAAGATCAAGGCGCGCCTGCCGTTGGTGGACGATGAGGGGGAGACCGCCCTGCAGACCGTCGAGACCACGCCGGGCCGCCTGCAGCTCTACGAGATCCTGCCGCGGCACAAGAACGTGCCGTTCCGGCTGATCAACCGCGTGCTGACCAAGAAGGAGATCGGCGAGGTCATCGACACGGTCTACCGGCACTGCGGCCAGAAGGAGTCGGTGATCTTCTGCGACCGGGTGATGAAGCTCGGCTTCACCCAGGCCTGCCGCGCCGGCATCTCCTTCGGCAAGGACGACCTGATCATCCCAGAGGCCAAGCACAGCCTGGTCGAGGAGGCGACCGAGCAGGTCAAGGAGTTCGAGTCGCAGTATCAGGAGGGCCTGATCACCCGCGGCGAGAAGTACAACAAGGTGGTCGACGTCTGGTCGAACACGACCGACAAGGTCGCCGACGAGATGATGAAGGTCATGTCCCGGCAGAAGGGCAAGGACATCAACTCGGTCTACATGATGGCCCACTCGGGCGCCCGCGGCTCGGCGGCGCAGATCAAGCAGCTCGCCGGCATGCGCGGCCTGATGGCCAAGCCGTCGGGCGAGATCATCGAGACGCCGATCATCTCCAACTTCAAGGAAGGCCTGACCGTGCTGGAGTACTTCAACTCCACCCACGGCGCCCGCAAGGGCCTGGCCGACACGGCGCTGAAGACGGCCAACTCCGGCTACCTGACCCGGCGCCTCGTGGACGTCGCACAGGACGCCATCATCACCGAAGAGGACTGCGGCACCAACCAGGGCCTGACGGTCACGGCAGTGGTCGAGGGTGGCGAGACGATCGCGCCGCTGTCCGACCGCATCCTCGGCCGCTTCGCCGCCGACGACATCATCGACCCGCTGTCGGGCGAGGTGATCGTCAAGCGCAACGAGATGATCGCCGAAGACCTGGTCGAGAAGATCGACACGGCCGGCATCGATGCGGTGCGCATCCGCTCGCCGCTGACCTGCGAGTCGCGCGGCGGCATCTGCGGCAAGTGCTACGGACGCGATCTGGCGCGCGGCACCGAGGTCAACATGGGCGAGGCGATCGGCGTGATCGCCGCCCAGTCGATCGGCGAGCCGGGCACCCAGTTGACCATGCGCACCTTCCACATCGGCGGTGCCGCCCAGCGCGGCGCCGAGCAGTCGAGCGTCGAGGCCAGCCACGACGCCAAGATCGAGATCAAGAACAAGAACGTCGTCGCCAACTCCGAGGGCGTGCCCGTCGTCATGGGCCGCAACCTGGAGGTCGTGCTGGTCGACGAGGGCGGCCGCGAGCGCAGCCGCTACCGGGTGCCCTACGGCGCCCGCCTGCTGGTGGACGACGGCGCGGGCGTGAGCAAGGGCCAGAAGCTTGCCGAATGGGATCCCTATACGATCCCCATCATCACCGAGCGCGAGGGCATCGTGAACTACGTCGACCTGGTCGACGGCCTGTCGATGCGCGAGGTGACCGACGAGACCACCGGCATCTCCAGCCGGGTGGTGGTCGATTGGAAGCAGCAGCCGCGCGGCTCCGACCTGCGCCCGCGCATCACCCTGCGCGACGACAAGGGCGAGGTGGTGACCCTGCCGAACGGCACCGAGGCGCGCTACTTCATGTCGGTCGACGCCATCCTGTCGGTCGAGAACGGCGCCCGGGTGCGGGCCGGCGACGTGCTGGCGCGCATTCCACGCGAGTCGACGAAGACCCGCGACATCACCGGCGGTCTGCCGCGCGTGGCCGAGCTGTTCGAGGCGCGCAAGCCGAAGGACTACGCGATCATCAGCGAGTCCGAAGGCCGCGTCGAGTTCGGCCGCGACTACAAGACCAAGCGGCGCATCGTCGTCCGGCCGGAGGACGGCGGCGAGCCGACGGAGTACCTGATCCCCAAGGGCAAGCACCTGGCGGTTCAGGAGGGCGACTACGTGCGCGTCGGCGACCTGCTGATGGACGGCAACCCGGTGCCGCACGACATCCTTGAGATCCTGGGGGTCGAGGCACTGGCCGAGTACCTGGTCAACGAGATCCAGAGCGTCTACCGGCTGCAGGGCGTGAAGATCAGCGACAAGCACATCGAGGTGATCGTCCGCCAGATGCTGCAGAAGGTCGAGATCAGCGAGCCCGGCGACACCACCTTCCTGGTCGGCGAGCAGGTGGATCGCGACGAGTTCGAGGAGGCCAACAACCGGGTGCTTCTGGAAAACGGCATCCCCGCCAAGGGCACGCCGGTCCTGCAGGGCATAACGAAGGCGAGCCTGCAGACCCGCTCCTTCATCTCCGCGGCCTCCTTCCAGGAGACCACGCGGGTCCTCACCGAGGCCGCCGTCTACGGCAAGCTCGACAACCTGGTCGGGTTGAAGGAGAACGTCATCGTCGGACGCCTGATCCCGGCCGGCACCGGGTCGGTGGTCAATCGCCTGAAGCGGATCGCCGCCGAGCGGGACGCCGTCATCGAGGCCGAGCGCAGCCAGGCCGAGTTGGCTGCGGCGGAAGCCGCCGAGGCGGCCGAGGCCGAGGCCGGCGAGGACAGCTCCGCATCGGTCGCCTGACGGTCGCCAACGGTGCGTCGGCCAGCCGGCCGGCGTGGGATTTGCCACATCGGGCGGAGCGCGCTTGCGCTCCGCCCGATCCGCTTTCGGATTCCTGTGCGGCGGCATGGGAATGCGAGCGATTCTTGCCGAAGTTCGGCAGCGCGCGACATGCAGGCTCTCTGCGCGCGCGCAAGTGGCGGCAGTCCGGCCGCCGTCACTTCGGCCAGGGTCGATAATCTCGCGGTTTTCCGGGTTTCTGGTCCTTGACGGGACCGGGGGGCGTGCGTATGTTCCGCGCCGTTCCGACACGGCAAGCCGGATGTATCGCCCCCAGGGCGGTAGACGCGGTTTGAACACGGCAGGTCAGGTCAGCGGGTCGAGCCGGCCCGGTTCATGACAGCCGCAACAGCGGGATGGGTGCTCTTCTTCGCCCCGTTTCGGTGCCTGGTTCGCAGACGCGAAACCGGTTGGACACGAAAGACGAGGGTCGTTCGGCGACGCTTCGCCGGCGGCTCGTCGCTGTTTTTCGCCTGCCGAGCGCGCGGGCGAGGGCGACGGGTCGGCTGCGCAGCGGCGCCTTTCGCCGCCACTGAGGAGTAGTTTGCGATGTCCCGTCGCCATCGGGCCGAAAAGCGAGAGGTTCTCCCCGACGCCAAGTACGGCGACCGGGTGCTGACGAAGTTCATGAGCAACCTCATGCGGCACGGCAAGAAGTCGGTTGCCGAGCGCATCGTCTACGGCGCCTTCGACCGCGTCGCCTCCAAGGGCGGCAACGACCCTCTGCGCGTTTTCCACGAGGCGCTGGACAACGTGAAGCCGGACATCGAGGTGCGCTCGCGCCGTGTCGGCGGCGCCACCTACCAAGTGCCCGTCGAGGTGCGCCCGGACCGCGCCCAGGCGCTCGCCATCCGCTGGCTGATCAACGCCTCGCGCAGCCGTTCGGAGACGACAATGACGGCGCGCCTGGCCAACGAGCTGCTGGACGCCGCCAACAACCGCGGCGCCGCGGTCAAGAAGCGCGAAGACACGCACCGGATGGCCGAGGCCAACCGCGCCTTCTCGCATTATCGCTGGTAACGACTGCTGCAGGTCAGGCTGCGGGCCCCGCGCCGACCGACCGAGACCCGAAGGAAGAAGCTCCCATGTCGTCCCGCATCACTCCGCTCGAGCGGTACCGCAACATCGGCATCATGGCGCACATCGATGCCGGCAAGACGACCACGACCGAGCGCATCCTCTACTACACCGGCCGCTCCCATAAGATCGGCGAGGTGCACGAGGGCGCGGCGACGATGGACTGGATGGAGCAGGAGCAGGAGCGCGGCATCACCATCACCTCGGCCGCGACCACCTGCTTCTGGCGCGAGCACCGCGTCAACATCATCGACACCCCGGGCCACGTCGACTTCACCATTGAGGTCGAGCGCTCCCTGCGCGTGCTCGACGGCGCCGTCGCCGTGTTCGACTCGGTCGCCGGCGTCGAGCCGCAGTCCGAGACGGTCTGGCGCCAGGCCGACAAGTACCGCGTGCCGCGCATGTGCTTCGTCAACAAGATGGACCGCATGGGCGCCGACTTCTTCCGCTGCGTCGACATGATCGTCGACCGCCTCGGGGCGACGCCGCTGGTGGTCCAGCTTCCGATCGGCGCCGAGAGCGACTTCGTCGGCGTGGTCGACTTGATCAACATGAAGGCCCTGGTCTGGAAGGAAGAGACGCTCGGCGCCGAGTGGGAGGTTCGCGACATCCCGGCCGAGCTGGCCGAGCAGGCGGCGGAGTATCGCGAGAAGCTGGTCGAGTTGGCGGTCGAGCAGGACGAGGCCGTGATGGAGGCCTACCTGGAGGGCAGCGAGCCGGATGCCGATACCCTCAAGAAGCTGATCCGCAAGGGCACCGTCGACCTCGCCTTCGTGCCGGTGCTGTGCGGCTCCGCCTTCAAGAACAAGGGCGTGCAGCCGATGCTGGACGCGGTCGTCGACTTCATGCCTTCGCCGCTGGACATCGGCGACGTGCACGGCGTCAGGCCGGGCACCGAGGAGGCGGATACCCGCCCGCCCGAGGACGACGCGCCGATGTCGGCGCTCGCCTTCAAGATCATGACCGACCCCTTCGTCGGCTCCCTGACCTTCGTGCGCGTCTACTCCGGCAAGATCACCAAGGGCAGCTCGGTGCTGAACTCGGTGAAGGAGAACCGCGAACGGGTCGGCCGCATGCTGCTGATGCACGCCAACCACCGCGAGGAAGTCGACGAGGCGTTGGCGGGCGACATCGTCGCGATTGCCGGTCTGAAGGACACAACCACCGGCGACACGCTCTGCGATCCCTCCAAGTCGATCGTGCTGGAGCGCATGGAGTTCCCCGATCCGGTGATCGAGGTGGCGGTCGAGCCGAAGACCAAGGCCGACATGGAGAAGATGTCGATCGCCCTGAACCGCTTGGCGCAGGAAGATCCCTCCTTCCAGGTTTCGACCGACGCCGAGAGCGGTCAGACGGTCATCAAGGGCATGGGCGAGTTGCACCTCGACATCATCGTCGACCGCATGCGCCGCGAGTTCAAGGTGGACGCCAACGTCGGCGCGCCGCAGGTGGCCTACCGCGAGACCATCACGCGGCAGACCGAAGTCGACTACACCCACAAGAAGCAGACCGGCGGCTCCGGCCAGTTCGCCCGTGTCAAGCTGGTGTTCGAGCCGCTCGAGCCGGGCTCCGGGTTCGTCTTCGAGAACGCGGTGGTCGGCGGATCCGTGCCGAAAGAGTACGTGCCCGGGGTGGAGAAGGGCCTGAAGTCCTCGAACGACAGCGGCGTCGTCGCCGGCTTTCCGGTGATCGACTACAAGGCCTCCCTGATCGACGGCGCCTACCACGACGTCGACTCCTCGGTGCTGGCCTTCGAGATCGCCTCGCGCCAGGCGTTCCGCGAGGGCATCGCCAAGGCCGGGCCGACGCTGCTGGAGCCTATCATGCAGGTTGAGGTGGTGACGCCCGAGGAGTACATGGGCGACATCATCGGCGACCTGAACAGCCGTCGCGGCAACGTCACCAGCATGGACCAGCGCGGCATCGCCCGCGTCATCAGCGCCATGGTGCCGCTCGCCAACATGTTCGGCTACATCAACACGCTGCGGTCCATGAGCCAGGGTCGCGCGCAGTACACCATGTACTTCGACCACTACGAGAAGGTGCCGCAGGCCGTCGCCGACGAAGTCAAGGCGAAGCTGGCGTAGCCCGCAACCGTCCAACGAACCTTCGGTCCGCCGCATGGCCGGGCCGCGCCGAGAGGTGGAGCAGGAACGATGTCGAAAGCGAAGTTTGAGCGTACGAAGCCGCACTGCAACATCGGGACGATTGGTCACGTGGACCATGGCAAGACGTCGCTGACGGCGGCGATCACGAAGGTGATGGCGGAGACGGGCGGTGCGACGTTCATGGCGTACGACGCGATCGACAAGGCGCCTGAGGAGAAGGCGCGTGGGATCACGATTTCGACGGCGCACGTGGAGTACGAGACGGAGAACCGTCACTATGCGCATGTCGATTGCCCGGGTCACGCGGACTACGTGAAGAACATGATCACGGGTGCGGCGCAGATGGACGGTGCGATTTTGGTGGTTTCTGCGGCGGACGGTCCGATGCCGCAGACGCGCGAGCACATTCTTCTGGCGCGCCAGGTTGGCGTTCCGGCGCTGGTTGTGTTTTTGAACAAGTGCGACATGGTGGACGACGAGGAGCTTTTGGAGCTTGTCGAGCTGGAGGTTCGCGAGCTTCTGAGCAGCTACGATTTTCCGGGCGACGACATTCCGATTGTCAAGGGCTCGGCGCTGGCGGCGCTCGAGGAGAGCGACGAGACGCTGGGCAAGCAGGCGGTGATGGAGCTGATGGCGGCGGTTGACGCCTACATTCCGACGCCGGAGCGTCCGAAGGACCAGCCGTTCCTGATGCCGATCGAGGACGTGTTCTCGATCTCGGGCCGCGGCACGGTGGTGACGGGTCGCGTCGAGCGGGGGATCGTGAAGGTGGGCGAGGAGGTCGAGATCGTCGGCCTGCGCGACACCAAGAAGACGACGGTCACGGGCGTCGAGATGTTCCGCAAGCTGCTGGACCAGGGCGAGGCGGGCGACAACATCGGCGCGCTGCTGCGCGGCATCGGTCGCGAGGACGTGGAGCGCGGTCAGGTTCTGGCCAAGCCGGGGACGATCACGCCGCACACGAAGTTCGCCTGCGAGGCCTACATCCTGACCAAGGACGAGGGCGGGCGGCACACGCCGTTCTTCACCAACTACCGCCCGCAGTTCTACTTCCGGACCACGGACGTGACCGGTGTGGTGCACGCTGCCGGAGGGCACGGAGATGGTGATGCCGGGCGACAACGTCTCGATGGAGGTGACGCTGATCGCGCCGATCGCCATGGACGAGGGCCTGCGCTTCGCCATCCGCGAGGGCGGCCGAACCGTCGGCGCCGGCGTCGTCTCCAAGATCATCGAGTAGGCAAGGGGTCAATGCGGGAAGGGTCCCGCGCCGCCGGTGCGGGGCCCTTCGCCATTTCCTGAACGAGAGCGGTCGAGCGAGCCATGGAAAGCCAGAACATCCGCATCCGCCTGAAGGCGTTCGATCATCGGGTGCTGGATCAGTCGACGGGAGAGATCGTCAACACGGCCAAGCGCACCGGTGCGCAGGTGCGTGGTCCGATCCCCCTGCCCACCAAGATCGAGCGGTTCACGGTGCTGCGCTCGCCGCACATCGACAAGAAAAGCCGCGAGCAGTTCGAGATCCGCACCCACAAGCGGCTGCTCGACATCGTCGACCCGACCCCGCAGACCGTGGACGCGCTGATGAAGCTCGACCTGGCTTCTGGCGTCGACGTCGAGATCAAGTTGAAGGGCTAGGTTCATGCGTACCGGTCTCATCGCCCAGAAGGTCGGGATGACCCGCGTCTTCGACGCCGACGGCGCGCACGTTCCGGTGACCGTGCTCAAGGTCGACGGCTGCTACGTCACCGGCCAGCGTACCGCCGACAAGGACGGCTACGTCGCGCTGCAGCTCGGTGCCGGCGCCGCCAAGGTCAACCGCGTCAGCAAGCCGGAGCGCGAGCGCTTCGCCAAGGCGAAGGTCGCGCCGCGCAAGCGGCTGGTGGAGTTCCGCGTCGCCGACGACGCGCTGATCGAGGTCGGCAGCGAGCTGGGCGCCGACCACTTCGTGCCCGGCCAGTTTGTCGACGTCAGCGGCACCTCGATCGGCAAGGGCTTCGCCGGTGCGATGAAGCGCTGGGGCTTCGGCGGCATGCGCGCCAGCCACGGCGTGTCGATTTCGCACCGCGCGCACGGCTCGACCGGCAACAACCAGGATCCCGGCAAGGTCTTCAAGAACAAGAAGATGGCCGGCCACATGGGCGACCGCCGCGTGACCACGCAGAACCTGGAGGTGGTCAAGGTCGACGTCGAGCGCGGCCTGATCCTGGTGCGTGGCGCGGTGCCGGGCTCGGAAGGCGGCTGGGTGACGGTGCGCGATGCGGTCAAGCGCAAGCTGCCCGACAGTGCGCCCTTCCCCGGCGCCGTGAAGACGGCGGCCCCGGCCGAAGAGGCGCAGTCCGAGCCGGCCGCCGAGGCCCCGGCCGAGGAGACTGCGGCCGCGGAGGCTGCGGCACCTGCGGCGTCCGCCGAGACGGCGAGCGAGACTTCAGGTGAGAGCCCGGCGGAGGGCGGCGCCGAAACCGGTGCGCAGTCCGGCGAAGAGAAGAAGGACTCGTAACGATGAAGGTGGACGTCACCACGCTCGCCAACGAGACCGCCGGTCAGATCGAGCTGGACGACTCGGTCTTCGGGGTCGAGGTGCGCCGCGACATCCTGCACCGGGTCGTCACCTGGCAGCTCGCCAAGCGTCGCGCCGGCACGCACAAGGCCAAGGGCCGCAGCGAGGTCGCCGGAACGACGAAGAAGGCCTATCGCCAGAAGGGCACCGGCCGGGCGCGGCGCGGCAACCTGAAGACCAACATCATGCGCGGCGGCGGCGTCGTGCACGGCCCGACCCCACGCAGCCACGCCATCGGCCTGCCGAAGAAGGTTCGCGCCCTGGGTTTGAAGTGCGCCCTCTCGGCCAAGGCGAAGGACGGCAAACTGATCGTCCTCGAGTCCGCCAAGAGCGAGACGCACAAGACCAAGGCGCTGGCCGAGGCCTTCGGCAAGCTGGGCTGGGACAACGCATTGATCATCGACGGCGCCGAAGTGGACGTTCAGTTCGAGCGCGCCGCGCGCAATATCAAGGGCGTCGACCTGCTGCCGCAGCAGGGCGCCAACGTCTACGACATCCTGCGGCGCGACCGCCTGGTGCTGACGCGCGCCGCGGTGGAGGCACTGGAGGCACGGCTGAAATGAGCAGGGCACGTCCGCGCAAGAAGCTCGACCTGCAGCTCTCTCAGGAGCGCAAATACGAGCTGATCCGCCGGCCGGTGGTGACCGAGAAGACGACTCTGGGCGGCGAGCACGGCCAGGTCACTTTCCAGGTGCCGCTGGACGCCAGCAAGCCGGAGATCAAGGCGGCCGTGGAGGATCTCTTCAAGGTCAAGGTGAAGGCCGTCAACACGACGATCCAGAAGGGCAAGGTCAAGCGTTTCCGCGGCCGCCTCGGCCAGCGCAGCGATTTCAAGAAGGCGTACGTCACGCTCGAAGAGGGTCACAGCATCGACGTGACCACCGGGATCTAGGGGCTGGGACCAAGTCATGGCGCTCAAGAAGTTCAATCCGACCACACCGGGGCAGCGGCAGCTGACGGTCGTCGATCGCAGCGAGCTGTGGAAGGGCAAGCCGGTCAAGAAGCTGACCGTCGGCCTGACCAAATCCGGCGGGCGCAACAACCAGGGCCACGTGACGGCGCGACGTCGCGGCGGCGGGCACAAGCGCGTCTACCGGCTGGTCGACTTCAAGCGGCGCAAGTGGGGGGTGCCTGCGTCCGTCGAGCGGCTGGAGTACGATCCCAACCGCAGCGCCTTCATCGCGCTGATCAGCTACGAGGACGGCGAGCAGGCCTACATCCTGGCGCCGCAGCGCTTGGCGCCGGGCGACACGGTGCTGGCCGACGCGCGCACCGACGTGAAGCCGGGCAACGCCATGCCGCTGAAGAGCGTGCCGGTAGGTACTGTGGTTCACAACGTCGAGTTGAAGCCGGGCAAGGGCGGCCAGCTCGCCCGCGCGGCCGGCACCTACGTCCAACTGGTCGGGCGCGACCAGGGCTACGCCTTGCTGCGTCTGTCGAGCGGCGAGGTGCGCATGGTGCGCGGCGAGTGCATGGCCTCGATCGGCGCGGTGTCGAACCCCGACCAACAGAACGTCAGCCTGGGCAAGGCCGGGCGCAATCGCTGGCTGGGCAAGCGCCCTTCGGTGCGCGGCGTGGCCATGAACCCGGTCGACCATCCGCACGGCGGCGGCGAGGGCCGCACCTCGGGCGGTCGTCATCCGGTGACCCCGAGCGGCAAGCCGACCAAGGGCCACCGCACCCGCCGGAACAAGAAGACCGATGCGCTGATCGTCCGGCGCCGGCACGCCAAGAAGTAGGGAGCGCGAGAGCATGGCGCGTTCAGTTTGGAAGGGCCCGTTCGTCGACGCCTATCTGCTGAAGAAGGCAGACAAGTCGCGCGAGTCCGGCCGCAACGACATCATCAAGACCTGGTCGCGGCGCTCGACCATCATGCCGCAGTTCGTCGGCCTGACCTTCGGCGTCTACAACGGCCAGAAGTTCCTGCCGGTGCTGGTGACCGAGAACATGGTCGGCCACAAGTTCGGCGAGTTCGCACCGACCCGTACCTTCTACGGGCACGCCGCGGACAAGAAGGCGAAGAGGAAGTAAGGCCATGGGCAAGCCCAGACTGGAGCGCCAGCTGGCCGACAACGAGGCGATGGCGGTGGCGCGCAACCTGCGCATCTCCGCCCAGAAGCTGAACCTCGTCGCCGGCCTGATTCGCGGCAAGCCGGTGCAGCGTGCCCTGGCCGAGCTGGAGTTCAGCAAGCGGCGCGTCGCGCGCGATGTCAAGAAGGTGCTGGAGAGCGCCATCGCCAACGCCGAGAACAACCACCAGCTCGACGTCGACAGCTTGGTGGTGGCCGAGGCCAGTGTCGGCAAGTCGATGGTCATGCGCCGGTTCCGACCGCGGGCGCGCGGTCGCGTCGGCCGCATCCAGAAGCCCTTCAGCCGCCTGCGGGTGGTGGTGCGCGAGCGCGAGGAGGCCGAGTCATGGGTCAGAAAGTCAATCCGATCGGGCTGCGCCTGGGCATCAACCGGACCTGGGATTCGCGCTGGATCGCCGGCAAGGACTACGCCGATCTGCTGCACGAGGACCTGCGCCTGCGCAAGTTCCTCAAGAAGCGCCTCAGCCAGGCCGGCGTGTCGAGGATCGTCATCGAGCGGCCGGCCAAGCGGGCGCGCATCACCATCCATACCGCCCGCCCGGGCGTGGTGATCGGCAAGAAGGGCGCCGACATCGAGAAGCTGCGCGGCGAGCTGTCGAAGATGACCGGCGGCGAGGTGCACCTCTCGATCATCGAGATCCGCAAGCCGGAGATCGACGCACAGCTCGTCGCCGACTCGATCGCCCAGCAGCTGGAGCGCCGCGTCGCCTTCCGCCGCGCCATGAAGCGCGCGGTCCAGGCCGCCATGCGCCTGGGCGCACAGGGCATCCGCATCAACTGCGGTGGCCGTCTGGGCGGCGCCGAGATCGCCCGGACCGAATGGTACCGCGAAGGCCGCGTGCCGCTGCACACCCTGCGCGCCGACATCGACTACGGCACCTCCACGGCGGTGACCACCTACGGCACCTGCGGCGTCAAGGTCTGGATCTTCAAGGGCGAGATCATGGCCCACGATCCGCTGGCCAGCGAGAAGCGCCACACCGAACTGCAGACCGGCCCCGCCGGGCGCGCCTGACCGCACGGCGACACGGAACGAGCGTCGAGAAGGACTGAAGAGAGATGCTGCAGCCGAAGCGCACGAAGTACCGCAAGCAGCACAAGGGCCGCATCCACGGCACGGCCAAGGGCGGCACCACGCTGGCCTTCGGCCAGTTCGGCCTCAAGGCGACCACGCCCGAGCGCATCTCGGCGCGGCAGATCGAGGCGGCGCGCCGCGCGATCACCCGCCACATGAAGCGCGTCGGCAAGCTTTGGATCCGGATCTTCCCGGACGTACCGGTCTCGCAGAAGCCGGCCGAGGTGCGCCAGGGCAAGGGCAAGGGTTCGCCCGAGTGGTGGGCGGCGCGCGTCAAGCCGGGCCGCATCATGTTCGAGCTCGACGGCGTCTCCGAGGACCTAGCGCGGGAGGCCTTCCGGCGCGCAGCGGCCAAACTGCCGGTGCAGACCAAGTTCATTTCGCGTCCGACGGCCGACTGAGTCGGGTGACAGGGTAAGAGGACAGACACGATGAAGGCGTCGGATCTGCGCACGAAGAGCGACGACGAGTTGAAGGGCGAGTTGCTCGGCCTGCGCAAGGAGGCGTTCAACCTGCGCTTCCAGGCGGCCAGCGGTCAGCTCGAGAACACCGCGCGCAAGCGGCACGTGCGCCGTGACATCGCGCGCATCAAGACGATCCTGCGCCAGCGCACGGCTGCGGCGCAGGCGGGTAAGGAGTAGTCGACCATGCCGCGTCGCGTGCTGCAGGGCACCGTGGTGTCGAACAAGACGGACAAGACCGTGACCGTCCTGGTCGAGCGCCGCGTGATGCACCCGCTCTACAAGAAGTTCATCAAGTCCTCGAAGCGCTACCATGCGCACGACGAGGAGAACCGCTGCCAGACCGGCGAGACGGTGCGCATCGTCGAGTGCGCGCCGATCTCCAAGACCAAGCGGTGGAAGGTGGTCTACGGCGAGAACGGCGCGGGCGAGACGGCCGCCGCCGGGGCCGAGGCCTGAGGTTCGTTGAGCGCGTTTGGTTTTGGGAGATAAGTCATGATCCAGATGCAGACGAACCTCGACGTGGCCGACAACTCCGGCGCGCGCAGGGTGCAGTGCATCAAGGTGCTGGGCGGCTCCAACCGCCGCTTCGCCAGCGTCGGCGACGTCATCGTCGTCTCGGTCAAGGAGGCGATCCCGCGCGGCCGCGTGAAGAAGGGCGACGTGCACCGCGCCGTCATCGTGCGCACCGCCAAGGATCTGCGCCGCGCCGACGGCACGGTGATCCGCTTCGACCGCAACGCCGCGGTGCTGCTGAACAAGCAGAACGAGCCGATCGGCACGCGCATCTTCGGGCCGGTCACTCGCGAGTTGCGCGCCAAGAAGTTCATGAAGATCGTCTCCCTGGCACCCGAGGTGCTGTGATGAAGAAGTTCAAGATCAAGAAGGGCGATCGGGTGATCGTCATCTCCGGCCGCTCCAAGGGCGTCGTCGGCGAGGTGCTGAAGGTCGAGCGCGCGGACGACCGCGTGGTCGTGCAGGGCGCCAATCTGGTCAGGCGCCACCAGCGCCCGAGCGCCCAGAACCCGCAGGGCGGCATCGTCGAGATGGAGGCGCCGATCCACGTCTCGAACGTCGCCCATGTGGACCCCGAGTCCGGCGATACGCCGACCCGCGTCGGCTACCGCTTCGTCGAGGGCCGCAAGGTGCGCTACGCCAAGCGCTCCGGCGCGCCGATCGACGGCTGAGAAGGTTGAGGACGCAAACCATGGCTGCGCGCTTGAAAGAGCACTACGACACGGTCGTCAAGCCGGCGATGAAGGAGAAGTTCGGCTACGCCAACGACCTGCAGGTGCCGCGGATCGAGAAGATCGTCATCAACATGGGCGTCGGCGAGGCCGTCGCGGACCGCAAGAAGCTGGACACCGCCGTTCAGGAGCTGGCCGCGATCTCCGGTCAGAAGCCGGTGGTCACGCGCGCGCGCAAGTCGATCGCCGGTTTCAAGCTGCGCGAGGGCATGCCGATCGGCTGCAAGGTCACGCTGCGGCGCGAGCGCATGTACGAGTTCCTCGACCGCCTGGTCAACATCGCCCTGCCGCGGGTGCGCGACTTCCGCGGCCTCAACGGCAAGGCCTTCGACGGCGGCGGCAACTTCGCGATGGGGCTGAAGGAGCAGTTGGTCTTCCCCGAGATCGAGTACGACAAGATCGACGACGTGCGGGGCATGGACATCATCATCTGCACCACGGCCAAGACCGACGAGGAGGCACGCACCCTCCTCGCCAACTTCGACATGCCGTTCCGGCAGTAGAGCCTTCTGCGGCGGATACGGCGAAAGGGTTAGACGCTATGGCGAAAAAGTCAGCGGTCCAGAAGAACAAGCGGCGCGAGAAGATGGTCAAGCAGGCGACGGCGAAGCGCGCCCGCCTGAAGGCGATCGCCTATGACCGCACGCTGCCGCCGGAAGAGCGCTTCCAGGCATTCCTCAAGCTGGCGGAGCTGCCGCGCAATTCCTCCAAGACGCGCATCCGCAATCGGTGCGAGGTGTCTGGCCGTCCGCGCGGCTACTACCGGCGCCTGAAGATGTCGCGTATCGCCCTGCGCGACCTGGCCTCGACCGGCCAGATCCCGGGCATGGTCAAGTCGAGCTGGTAAGGAAGGAGTAGCGGCGTCATGGCCATGAGCGATCCCCTCGGGGACCTGCTGACCCGCATTCGCAACGCGCAGCGCACCGGGAAGTCGGTGGTCCTGACCCCGCATTCCAGGCTGCGCCTGAACGTGCTCGACGTGCTGCAGCGCGAAGGCTACATCCGCGGCTTCAGCGAGGGCAGCGACGAGCGCGGGCACCCGCAGATCGAGGTTCAGCTTAAGTACCACGACGGCGAGCCCGTGATCCGCGAGATCGCCCGCGTCTCCAAGCCGGGCCGGCGGGTCTACTCGAAGATCAAGGAGCTGCCGCGCTTCTACAACGGGCTGGGCATCGCCATCCTCTCGACGCCGAAGGGCGTCATGGCGGACCACGAGGCGCGCAGCCAGAACGTCGGCGGCGAGGTGCTCTGCCGCGTCTTCTAGAGGCGCTGCGGACGACGGACGAACGGAGTGAAGGTCTCATGTCGCGCGTAGGCAAGAACCCGGTCGAGGTGCCGAGCGGAGTCGATCTCAAGGTCGACGGCCGGACGGTCACGGCCAAGGGCAAGCTGGGCCAGCTCACCTACGAGGCGAGCGACGACGTCGCCATCGCCTTGGAGGAGGGCAGGGTCACGGTGACGCCGCTCAACAACTCGAAGAAGGCGCGCGCCATGTGGGGCACCGCGCGTGCGCGGGTCCAGAACCTGGTGACCGGCGTAACCGACGGTTTCACCAAGAACTTGGAGATCACCGGCGTCGGCTACCGCGCCCAGGTTCAGGGCAAGACCCTGAACCTGCAGCTCGGCTACAGCCACGACATCAACTACCCGATCCCCGAGGGCCTGACGGTCAAGTGCGAGAAGCCGACCTCGATCTCGATCCACGGGGCCGACAAGCAGCTCGTCGGGCAAATGGCGGCCGAAGTGCGCGCCATGCGCGGGCCGGAGCCCTACAAGGGCAAGGGCGTGCGCTACGCCGACGAGCAGATTATCCGCAAGGAAGGCAAGAAGAAGTAACGGCCATGCTGAACAAATTCGTGACTCTGCGGCGCCGCGCGCGCCGGGTGCGCGACGACCTGCGCAAGAAGTCGCGTGGCCGACCGCGCCTCAGCGTCTTCCGCTCGTCCAAGCACATCTACGCCCAGGTGATCGACGACGCCAACGGCCAGACCCTGGCGGCCGCCTCGACCCTGGACAAGGACCTGAAGGGCCAGCTCAAGACCGGCGCCGACGTGGCGGCGGCTACGGCCGTCGGCAAGCTGGTGGCCGAACGGGCCAAGGCAAACGGCGTCGGGCAGGTGGTGTTCGACCGCGGCGGCTATCTCTACCACGGCCGGGTCAAAGCGCTGGCCGACGCCGCCCGCGAGGGCGGTCTGGACTTCTGAGGCCGCGAGCAGGAACGGGATTTAGGACATGGCACGACCCCAACGCGACGATCGGCGGGAAGATTCCGAGTTCGTCGACAAGCTCGTCGGCATCAACCGCGTGGCCAAGGTGGTCAAGGGCGGCCGGCGCTTCGGTTTCGCGGCTCTGGTGGTGGTCGGCGACCAGCGCGGGCGCGTCGGCTTCGGCCACGGCAAGGCGCGCGAGGTGCCCGAGGCGATCCGCAAGGCGACCGAGGCGGCCAAGAAGGGCATGATTCGGGTGCCGCTGCGCGAGGGGCGCACGCTGCACCACGACATGAAGGGCATCTTCGGCGCCGGCAAGGTGGTGATGCGCGCCGCACCGCCGGGCACCGGTATCATCGCCGGCGGCCCGATGCGCGCCATCTTCGAATGCCTGGGCGTGCAGGACGTGGTCGCCAAGTCGACCGGAACGCAGAACCCCTACAACATGATCCAGGCGACCTTCGAGGCGATGAAGTCCATGCAGTCTCCGCGCATGGTCGCCCAACGCCGCGGCAAGAAGGTCTCGGACATCGTCGGCAAGCGCGACGACGCGGCTTCGGTCGGCGCCGAGATCACGGAGTAAGAACGATGGCGGCCAAGAAGACGGTGAAGGTGCGGCAGATCCGCAGCGGCCACGGCCGCAAGCCCGGTCAGGCGGAGACCCTGAAGGGACTCGGTCTGCGCCGGATCGGCCACGAGCGCGAGCTGGAGGACACCCCGGCCGTGCGCGGCATGATCGGCAAAGTGCATCATCTGGTCGAGGTCGTCGGCGAGTAGGGCCGGCTCCGGTCGGACGAAACAGAGGGAAGCGGCGAGATGAAGCTCAACGAGCTGGCTGACAATCCGGGCGCGCGCACGGCGCGCAAGCGCGTCGGACGCGGCATCGGCTCCGGCCTGGGCAAGACCGCGGGCAAGGGCCACAAGGGTGCCAAGGCGCGCAGCGGCGTGTCGATCAAGGGGTTCGAGGGCGGCCAGATGCCGCTGCATCGGCGCCTGCCGAAGCGCGGCTTCACCAACCTGTTCCGCCGCGACTACAATGAGGTCAGCCTGGGCCGCCTGCAGAAGGCGATCGATGCCGGCCGGCTGGACGCCAGCCAGCCGATCGACGTCGCGGCGATGCAGGCGGCCGGCCTGTTCAAGAAATCGCGCGATGGCGTGCGTCTGCTTGCGAACGGGGAGCTGAAGGCCAAGATCAATGTGAGCGTCGCGGGTGCCTCGAAGGGGGCGATCGCGGCGGTCGAGCAGGCCGGCGGTACGGTGACCCTGACCGAGGCGAAGCCGGCCGCGGCTGAGGCATCCGCCGAGGCCTGACCCGGTCGTCGGCAAGCCCGCCGGCGGTCTGACGCCGCAGGAGACGAGACGAGGATCCATGGCTTCCGCTGCCGAACAGCTTGCCGCCAACATCAACTTCGGCGCCATCGCCAAGGCGACCGAGCTGAAGCAGCGCATCTGGTTCACGCTGGGTGCGCTGATCATCTATCGGCTGGGCACCTACATCCCGGTACCGGGCATCGACCCGAACCAGCTCGCGCTGATCTTCGAGCAGCACCAGGGCGGCGTGCTGGGCGTTTTCGACATGTTCGCCGGCGGCGCGTTGGGGCGGATGACCATCTTCGCCCTCAACATCATGCCCTACATCTCGGCGGCCATCATCATGCAGCTCCTGACGGCGGTGAACCCGACGCTCGAGCAGCTCAAAAAGGAAGGCGAGACCGGCCGCAAGAAGATCAACCAGTACACCCGCTACGGCACGGTGGTGCTGGCCATGTTCCAATCCTACGGCATTGCCGTCGGCCTGGAATCCATGGGCGGCCCCGGCGGCTCGGCGGTGATCGACCCGGGCCTGTTCTTCCGCCTGACCACCGTCATCACCTTGACGGGCGGCACCATCTTCCTGATGTGGCTGGGCGAGCAGATCACCCAGCGCGGCGTCGGCAACGGCATCTCGCTGATCATCTTCGCGGGCATTGTCGCCAACCTGCCCTTCGCGCTGGCCTCGACGCTGGAGCTCGGGCGCACCGGCGCGCTCTCGACGGGCTTCATCCTGTTCATCCTGCTGATGGCGGTGGCGGTGATCACCTTCATCGTCTTCATGGAGCGCGCCCAGCGGCGCATCCTGGTGCAGTATCCGAAGCGCCAGGTCGGCAACAAGATGTTCGGCGGCGAGGCCTCGCACCTGCCGCTGAAGCTGAACACGGCCGGCGTCATTCCGCCGATCTTCGCGTCCTCGCTGCTGCTGATGCCGCTGACCGTGGCCGGCTTCTCCGGCGGCGAGGCCGGGGGCTGGCTCGGCACGGTGACGGCTTACCTGGGCCATGGCCAGCCGCTGTACATGGCGCTCTACGTGGGGCTGATCGTCTTCTTCGCTTTCTTCTATACGGCGATCGTCTTCAACCCGGCGGACACGGCCGACAATCTCAAGAAGCACGGCGGCTTCATTCCCGGTATCCGCCCGGGCAAGAACACGGCGGACTACCTGAACCACGTGCTGATGCGTCTGGTCACGGTGGGCTCGATCTACCTGGCGGTGGTCTGCCTGCTGCCCGAACTGCTGATCAGCCAATACTCGGTGCCCTTCTACTTCGGCGGCACCAGCCTGCTGATCGTGGTGTCCGTGACCATGGACACGGTGGCGCAGATCCACTCGCACCTCCTGGCGCACCAGTACGAAGGCCTCGTCAAGAAGGCCAAGCTGAGGGGGAGGCGCGGGTGAACATCATCCTGCTGGGCCCGCCGGGGGCGGGCAAGGGCACCCAGGCCAAGCGCCTGGAGGAACGGCACGGCCTGAAGCAGCTCTCGACCGGCGACATGCTGCGCGCCGCCGCAGCCTCGGGCAGCGAGATCGGGCAGAAGGCCAAGGAGATCATGGACGCCGGACAGCTCATGCCGGACGCGCTGATGGTCAAGATGATCGCCGAGCGCATCGCGCAGCCGGATTGCGACAAGGGCTTCATCCTGGACGGCTTTCCGCGCACCGTGCCGCAGGCCGAGGCACTCGACGAGACGCTCGCCGCCAAGGGGCTGAAGCTGCATGCCGTGATCGAGATCCGCGTCGCCGACGAGGTGTTGGTCGAGCGCATCCAAACCCGCATCGCGCAGTCGGAGACGGTGCGCTCCGACGACACGGTCGAGACGCTGAAGAAGCGGCTGGAGGTCTATCACGCCCAGACCGCGCCGATCCTGCCGTACTACGAGCGGCAGGGCCGGCTGATCACTGTCGACGGCATGAAGCCCGTCGACACGGTGACGGAGGAGATCGAGGCGATCCTGTCCGAGGCGGTCGGCTAGCGGTCGCCGAAGACCGGGAGCGGGGGGCCTCGGGGCGAAAGCCACCGGCGGCGGCTTGACGGGGCGGGCGGAGTTCCTATAATCCGTTCTCCCTCGGCAGGCCCGCGCCGCCGAGGCCTTCGTTTTGGCTGAAGAAGTTGGACGTGCGTCCGCCGATCAGAGCGGGCGTTGTGTTTTTGGGGAGACCACCACGTGGCCCGTATTGCTGGCGTCAACATTCCGACGAACAAGCGCGTGCACGTCGCGCTGACCTATATCCATGGCATCGGCCCGGCCAAGGCGCAGGAGATCTGCCAGAAGGTCGGCATTCTCGACGCGCGCCGCGTCAACGAGCTGACCGACGACGAGGTCGTGCGCATCCGCGAGACGATCGACCAGGACTACCTGGTCGAGGGCGATCTGCGGCGCGAGACCGCGATGAACATCAAGCGGCTGATGGACCTTGGCTGCTATCGCGGCCTGCGGCACCGCAAGGGCCTTCCGGTCCGCGGCCAGCGCACCCACACCAACGCGCGTACCCGCAAGGGGCCAGCCCGTCCGATCGCGGGCAAGAAGAAGGCCACTCGCTAAGGCATCGGAACGGAAATCATGGCAAAGCCGCAGCAGGCTCGCGTGCGTCGTCGCGAGCGCAAGAACATCACCAACGGCATCGCGCACGTGGTCGCGAGCTTCAACAACACCACGGTGACCATCACCGACGTTCAGGGCAACACGATCTCCTGGTCATCCGCCGGTTCGGTCGGCTTCAAGGGATCGCGCAAGTCGACTCCCTTCGCGGCGCAAATGGCCGCGGAAGACGCCGGACGCAAGGCGCAGGAACACGGCATGCGCACGCTGGAGGTCAACGTGAAGGGGCCGGGCTCCGGCCGCGAGTCGGCGCTACGCGCGCTGCAGGCCACCGGCTTCCAGATCACCGCGATCCGCGACGTGACCCCGGTGCCGCACAACGGCTGCCGGCCGCCGAAGCGCCGCCGCGTCTGATCGATTTCGCGCGGGTGCCGCGACAGGCGCCTCGGTAGTTTCACCGCCGCCCGACGCATGGGGTCCGGTCGAGTTCGCGAGCCTCGGCCCGGCCCGGGACAGGGCGGCACGTCAGACGGCCCGACCGGCGGGCCGCGCCGACCGCCCGCCGGTCGCGGGCGCGGCGCCGCCGGTTTGCCGTTCGGCATTCGCTCGCAGGAGGGGCCCGCCAGGGGCTCGATCGACCGCCATGATGCAGAAGAACTGGACCGAACTGATCAAGCCGAACAAGCTGGACATCCAGCCCGGCACCGACGCGCGGCGTTTCGCCAAGGTGGTGGCGGAGCCGCTGGAGCGCGGATTCGGCTTGACGCTGGGCAACGCGCTGCGCCGCGTGCTGCTGTCGTCGCTGCAGGGCGCAGCCGTCACGGCCATCCAGATCGACGGCGTGCTGCACGAGTTCTCCTCGATCCCCGGCGTGCGCGAGGACGTCACCGACGTGGTCCTGAACGTCAAGGCGCTGGCCCTGCGCATGCACGGCGAGGGACCGAAGCGCATCCGCCTGCGCGCCGACGGCCCGGGCGAGGTGACGGCCGGGCAGATCGAGACCGGCGCCGACATCGAGGTGATGAACCCGGACCTGGTGATCTGCACCCTGGACGACGGGGCGCGCATCGACATGGAGATGACGGTCACCACCGGCAAAGGCTACGTCCCGGGCAGCCAGAACCGCCAGGAGGACTCGCCGATCGGCCTGGTGCCGGTCGACTCGCTGTTCTCGCCGGTGCGCCGGGTCGCCTATCGGGTGGAGAACACCCGCGTCGGGCAGGTGACCGACTACGACAAGCTGACCATGGAGGTCGAGACCAACGGCGCGGTCACGCCGGAGGACGCGGTCGCGCTGGCGGCGCGCATCCTGCAGGACCAGCTCCAGCTCTTCATCAACTTCGAAGAGCCGAAGTCGCGCGAGATCGCCGAGGAGCGGGCGGAGCCGCCGTTCAACAAGAACCTGCTGCGCAAGGTCGACGAGTTGGAACTCTCGGTCCGCTCGGCGAACTGCCTGAAGAACGACAACATCGTCTATATCGGCGACCTGGTGCAGAAGACCGAAGCCGAGATGCTGCGCACCCCGAACTTCGGCCGCAAGTCGCTGAACGAGATCAAGGAAGTGCTGTCCCAGATGGGACTGCACCTGGGCATGGAGATTCCGGACTGGCCGCCGGACAACATCGAGGAACTGGCCAAGAAGCTGGAGGAGCCCTTCTAGGGCGTCGTTCCCCAGCAGCTTCGTTTCCCGGGCCGCGCCGGCCCACCCCGTCCGTACCGCAGCCCCGGCCGAGCAGGCCGGGGCGAGGGCGGCGGGCAGCGCAATCCGCTTCGCTCGAGGGTCCAGGACCCGGCGAGGCCCAGCATCGGCAAGGAGGTTAGCCCATGCGTCACGGTAACCAGGGCCGCAAGCTCAACCGGACCCCGTCGCACCGCAAGGCGATGTTCGCCAACATGGCGGGCTCGCTGATCAAGCACGAGCAGATCGTCACCACCTTGCCGAAGGCCAAGGACCTGCGGCGTGTCGTCGAGCGACTGATCACGCTGGGCAAGAAGGGCGGGCTGGCGCGCCGCCGCCAGGCCTTCGCGACCCTGCGCAACGACGCGATGGTCGCCAAGCTGTTCGACGAACTGGCCGAGCGCTACAAGGAGCGGCCGGGCGGCTACACCCGGGTGCTCAAGGCCGGCTTCCGCTACGGCGACATGGCGCCGATGGCGGTCATCGAGCTGGTCGACCGCAATCCGGACGCCAAGGGTCAGGACTCGGGCCCGACCGCCGAACGGGCGGAAGAGGACGATGAGGAGGCGGCCTGAGCCGGCGGCCCTGACGCGTTTCTCCACGCTAGATTTGAACGGAGGCGGCTTCCACTGGAAGTCGCCTCGTTTACATCTAGGGTCGAGCTCATTATTCATTCGTTTGGTGGGAAATATTGATAAGAAGGAAAACTATAATATTCCCCCGGAACCAAAAATTAAGACCTGACTGCTAGCGTCCAACCTCGAACGGCATTCCGAATGTCGCGGAATGCGATCCAGACCGGCAGGTGAACGGGGACCTTGTCGTCATGTCCATCAAGCGCATCACGCTCGCTTTCACAGTGTTGCTGTCCGCTGTCGTCGTCGCCATGGTCGGGCTCGACCTCAGGGCCTACGTCCTGGAATGGCGCCGCACCGCCGATCTGAAGCACGCCACGGTCACTCTGGCGACTCTCAACAAGGCGGTGATCGAACTGTCGCTCGAGCGCAGCCTGCTGCAGGCGACGCTCTCGCTGCCGACGCCGATTCCGGCTGATTTCCGCGCCCTCGTCGAGCAGCAGCGCGCCGCCTCGGGCCCGCTCTTCGACGCGGTGGCGGAGAGCTTGGCCGAGCGGGCGGACGATGCCGCTGTCGGTGCCTTTCTGGCGTCCCTCTCGCGTCACCGGGCGGCCATCGCGGAGCTGCGCGAGGCGGCGGATGCCAATCTTGCGGTGCCGTTCGACGAGCGTGATGCCGAATTCATGCAACGCTTGCCACAGGTGATGCCGGCGGCCATCGAGGAGATGGCTCGCCTCGGCGAGATGCTGCGCAGCCAGCAGGGCACCGTGCCCAGCCAAGTGGTGCTGCAGGAGCGCATCCAGCGCCTGGCCTGGGCGATCCGCGAATACAGCGGGCGGGACCGCACGTACCAGGCCATTGCCCTGGCCAACGACCGGCCTTTCCTGCCGGCCGAGGAGGCGGCCATGGCCCAGATGTGGGCGAAGGCGGCGGCGGCCTGGCGCGAGCTGCAGGCGCTGGCCGCGTCTTCGGAGCTGTCGCCGGCGCTGCAGGCTGCCGTCGCTACCCTGGCCGATGGCCACTACGACGGCTATGCGAAGCTGCGCGACGCCATCATCCTCGCCTCGCGCGGCGGCCAGCCATATCCGATTGACTTTGCGCAGTTCTTTTCCCGCTCGACCGCTGCGCTCGACGAGGCTGTGGCGCTGTCGTACGCGGCTGGCGATGCGAACATCGCCTTTTGGGAGGGCTACGCGTCCAAGCAGATGGCCGGCATCGTGCGCGACGCCATTGCCCTGGTCGCGGTCTTGCTGCTGGCCGGCGGCTTCCTCTGGTACGTCAGCCGGCGCGTCGCCGGCCGGATCGAGGGCCTGACCGACGCCATTGGCGCGGTTGCGGACGGACGCACCGACATCGACCTGGAGCGCTGGTCCGGGGGCGACGAAATCGGCCGGATGACCGAGGCGGTTCGGGTGTTCCGCGACAATCAGGCGGAGATCGAGCGGCTGCGCGCGCGCCAGGCCGAGACTGAGGCAACTGCGCAGGAGCAGCGGCAAGCCGAGATGGAGCGCCTTGCCGAGGCTTTCGAGCGGCAGGTCACCGGCATCGTGCGCGAGGTCGGCGAGGCGATCGAGACGGCCGCCGGAAACGCCCGGGCTTTGGCCGACAGCGCCAACCTGAGCCGCGATCGCGCGTCCGATGTGGCCCGCCAGACCCGCCAGGCCGGCGAAAGCCTGGCCAGCATGGGGGCGGCGACCGACCGCGTCTCGACCTCGGTGGCGGACATCGGCCGGCGCGTGGAAGAGGCGGCGCGCCGGGCCGAAACCGCCCAGTCCCGCTCGCAGGCGACTGACCGCACAATGCGCAGTCTGGCGGAGAGCGCCAAGGCGATCGGCAGCGTCGTCGCCCTGATCCGGGACATCGCCGAGCAGACCAACCTACTGGCCTTGAACGCCACCATCGAGGCCGCGCGCGCCGGCGAGGCCGGCAAGGGCTTCGCGGTGGTCGCCAACGAGGTGAAGCAGCTCGCGACCCAGACCGGCAAGGCCACCGAGGAGATCGGGGAGCGCATCGGCGCCATGGAGCGGATCGCCGGCGAGGCGGTGGCCGCGATCGGCGACATCGTCGAGGCGGTAGAAGGCATGGACGAGGTGACGCGCAGCGTCGCTCAGGCCGTCGAGGAGCAGGACGCGGCGACGCGCGACATCTCCAGCGCTGCTCAGGCGGCAGCGGCCGGGGCGACGCGCTCCCAAGCCTCCGTCGCGGAGGTCGAGGAAGTGGCGATCCAGGCAGGCGAGAACGCGAACGGACTGGCCACGGCCATGGCCGAGCTGTCCGGCCGCAGCGAGAGCCTGCGCCGCGAGGTCGACGGCTTCCTGGCTCACGTCCGCGCCGGCTGACCCCGGCGCCGCGACCGCACTCGGCACTTACCGGGCAGCCTACTCGCGTGTCGTCAAGCGGTGCTCGTAGAGGATGCTGCCGACGGTGGTATCCACCGTCACCCGGACGCGCTCGCCCTCGGGATTGAGCCCTTCCAGCTCGATTTCGTTGTCGAAGGCGTCACGGTCGACTGAGCGCAGCTCGGTGTAGCCCTTCTGCTCAAGGCGGTTCATCGCCGCGTCGGGACCGAGAGAGCTCGCGTCGACCGGGTCGCCGTCCTGGGCGAGCGCGCCGCCTGGGCCGCTTGCGGCAAGGAAGGCGGCCAGAGCGAAGGCCCGCAGGCCCTTCAGGCAGGTCATTTTGCACCTCCGCATGCTCGGAGCCGGGCGGGGCGAGGCTTGCTCGCAGCCACCCGGTGTCCTTATGTCTTGTCTCTTGCAAAGAGATGAGTTGTCGAGCCGTGCCAGTGCAAGAGGCGCCCGCCGTGGACCGCCAGCTTTTGCATTCCTTCGTGACACCCCGTCGCGCAGCCCCTGCACGCCGACGCCCGCCGCTCGGCCGCGCCGCGCTGGCGATCGTCCTGATGGCCATGGCCGCAAGCGCGCCCGCGGCCGCACCCGCCGCCGCGCAGGAGCGGGTGGTGCCGCAATCGCGCGAAGAGATCCAACTCTCCTTCGCACCGGTGGTGAAGACGGTGGCGCCCGCGGTGGTCAACATCTTCGCCAGTAAGACGGTGGCGCAGCGCCGCTCGCCGCTGTTCAACGACCCCTTCTTCCGGCGCTTCTTCGGCGACGACTTCGGCGTCTTCGGCCGCGAGCGCGCGCGCAAGGAGAACTCGCTGGGCTCGGGCGTGATCGTCGACGCCACGGGCCTTGTGGTCACCAACCACCACGTCATCGCCGGGGCCGACGAGATCCGCGTCGTCCTGGCCGACCGGCGCGAGTTTGCCGCCGAGTTGGTGCTGGACGACGCGCGCACCGACCTGGCGGTGCTGCAGCTCGATGCGGCGGGCGCCGCCTTGCCGCAGGCGGAGTTTCGCGATTCCGACAGCATCGAGGTCGGCGACTTGGTGCTGGCGATCGGCAATCCCTTCGGCGTCGGCCAGACGGTGACCAGCGGCATCGTCTCGGCGACCGCGCGCACCCAGGTCGGCGTCTCCGACTACAGCTTCTTCATCCAGACCGACGCCGCCATCAACCCGGGCAACTCGGGCGGCGCCCTGGTCACGCTCGACGGCCGGCTGATCGGCATCAACACGGCGATCTATTCGCGTGGCGGCGGCTCGGTCGGCATCGGCTTCGCCGTGCCCAGCAACATGGTGCGCACCGTCGTCGCGGCGGCGCGCGGCGATGGCGTGCTACGGCGTCCCTGGGCCGGCGCCCAGGGCCAGACCGTGACCGGAGACCTGGCCGATGCGGTCGGGCTGGAGCGCGCCGGCGGCGTCATGGTCAGCGAGATCTTCCCCGGCGGTCCGGCAGATCGGGCCGGGCTGACCGAGGGCGACGTGGTGCTGGGGGTGGAGGGCAAGCCGGTGGGCGATGCCCAGGCCCTGCGTTTCCGGCTGGCCACCCTGGAGCTGGGCGAGCAGGCCGACCTGGAGGTCTGGCGCAACGGGCAGCGGCTGACCCTGGGGATGTCCCTCGAACCGGCGCCGGAGACGCCGCCGCGCAATCCGACTCGCCTGGACGGCCGGCATCCGTTGCGCGGCGCGGTGGTTGCGAACCTCTCGCCGGCGCTGGCCGAGGAACTGGAGCTGTCCGGCGTCTGGCAGGGCGTCGTCGTGCTGGAAGTTCCGGGCAACGCGACGGCGCGGCGCTTCGGTTTTCGTCCGGGCGACGTGATCCACGAAGTCAACCGACAGCAGGTGCGCACCGTGGCCCAGGCGGCCGCCGCCCTGGAAGCAGCCTCCGGCCTGTGGCGCATGACGGTCGAGCGCAACGGCCGGCTGCGCACCGTCGAGTTTTCGGGCTGATCGCCGGGATGGGCCTGTTCGAGAGCCAGGCGCCGCGCCCGCTCGCCGACCGCCTGCGTCCGTCCAGCCTGGAAGAGGTGGTCGGCCAGGATCACCTGCTGGCAGCGGAGGCGCCGCTGGGCCGCATGCTGCGGCAGCGCCGGCTCGCCTCGCTGATCCTCTGGGGTCCGCCGGGTTGCGGCAAGACGACGATCGCCCGGCTGCTGGCTGAGGCGACCGACCTGGAGTTCGAGCCGCTTTCGGCGGTCTTCTCCGGCGTCGCCGACCTGCGCAAGGTCTTCGAGCGGGCGCGCCAGCGCCGCCAGGCGGGGCAGGGCACCCTGCTGTTCGTCGACGAGATCCACCGCTTCAACCGCGCCCAGCAGGACGGCTTCCTGCCCTACGTCGAGGACGGCACCGTGGTGCTGGTCGGCGCGACCACCGAGAACCCCTCGTTCGAGCTCAATGCGGCGCTGCTGTCGCGTTGCCAGGTCCTGGTGCTCAAGCGGCTGGACCATGCCGCCCTGTGCGAGCTGGTGCGCCGGGCGGAAACCGAGATCGGACGGCCCTTGCCGCTGACCGAAGAGGCGCGCGAGGCGCTGCTGGCGCTGGCCGACGGCGACGGCCGCTACCTGCTGAACCTCGTGGAGGAGCTTGCCGCACTGCCGCCGGAGCCCAAGCGCGATTCGGCCGGTCTCGCAGAGCTGGTGCAGCGGCGCATGCCGCTCTACGACAAGAGCCAGGAGGCGCATTACAACCTGATTTCGGCCCTGCACAAGTCGCTGCGCGGCTCGGACACCGACGCGGCGCTCTATTGGTTGGCCCGCATGCTGGCCGGCGGCGAGGATCCGCACTACGTCGCGCGCCGCCTGGTGCGCTTCGCGGTGGAGGACATCGGGCTGGCCGATCCGAACGCCCTGCCGCAGGCGATCGCCGCCTGGGAAGCTTACGAGCGGCTGGGTTCGCCGGAGGGCGAGCTGGCCATCGCCCAGTGCGTGGTCTATCTGGGCACCGCCCCGAAGTCGAACGCCGTCTACCGCGCCTTCAAGGCTTCGGCGCGCAGCGCCCGGGAGACCGGCTCGCTGATGCCGCCGATGCACATCCTCAACGCGCCCACGCGCCTGATGCGCGACCTCGGCTACGGGGCGGGCTACGCCTACGACCACGACGCCGAGGCGGGCTTTTCCGGCCAGGACTACTTTCCCCAGGACATGCCGCGCCAGCGCTTCTATCGCCCGGTCGAGCGCGGCTTCGAGCGCGAGATCGCCAAGCGCCTGGAGTATTGGGATCGCTTGCGCGCTCAGCGGGTCCAGGAGGCCGAGGATCCGTAGCCAAGCCCTGCAAGGTCTGCGCAACCGTCATGCAAAGCGCTCGGTTGTTCCTGCACCCGCCGGGCGTATTGTCACCGGAACAAACACGTGCGGCCGTCCGGCCCGGAAGGACCAAGAAGGACCTCCCACGCCCCCATGCCCGAGTACAACGTCCTCGAACGCGATCATACGGCGCTGCTCACCGTCGACCTGCAACGGGACTTCGCCTTGCCAGACTCGCCGGTCAAGTCCAGCGGCGTCGGCGCCCACACGCCCAACATCAAGCAGCTCATCGAGGGGTTCCGTGCCGCCGGCAAGCCGATCCTGCACGGGGTGCGGCTGTACCGGCCCGACGGCTCGAACGTCGATCTCTGCCGCCGCGGCGCCGTGGAGGAGGGCCTGCGCGTGCTGATGCCGGGCACCCGCGGCGCCGAGCTGTGGGACTGCATCAAGCCGAACGACGCGGTGCGCCTGGACGCCGAGACCCTGCTCTCCGGCGAGACGCAGGAGATCGCGCCGCACGAGCAGGTGTTCTACAAACCGCGCTGGGGCGCCTTCTATGGAACCCGCTTGCAGGAGGAGCTGGGCCGGCTCGGCATCACCACGCTGGTGATCTGCGGCTGCAACTTCCCGACGGGCACGCGGGCCACGGTCTACGAGGCCTCGGCGCGCGACTTCCGGGTCGTGGTGGCCAGCGATGCGGTGTGCGACGCCAGCGACGAGGCGCTCAGGGAACTCGGCCGCCTGGGCGTCTACCAGATGTCCACCGAGGCCTGCCTCGCCTGGCTCAAGGGCGCCCGCGCCGCGGCGGCCTAGCGGGCGCGCGCCGAGCCTGATAGACAGCCGTTATCGGAAGTCGTCAGGGGCGCGGCCGCCAACATGCCGTTGATTCTCGCCATTGCCGCCGGCGGCGCCTTGGGGGCCGTGGCCCGGCATCTGCTGGCGCAGCAGGTGATGCACCTGGCCGGCGGCGGCTTTCCGACCGGCATTCTGGTGGTCAACGTGCTCGGCTCCTTCCTGATGGGGGTGCTGGTGGAGGTCTCGGCGCTGGTCTGGCAGCCGGCACCGGCGCTGCGGGCCTTCCTGGCCGTCGGTCTGCTTGGCGCCTTCACGACCTTCTCCACCTTCTCGTTGGACGTGGCGCTGCTCTACGAACGGGGCCAGCTCGGCCTGGCTGCGCTGTATGTGACGCTCTCCGTCGTTCTGTCGGTCGGCGGGCTGTTCTTCGGCCTCTGGTTGGTGCGGTGCCTGGCCACATGAGCGCGGTGGAAACCCGGATCGTCGGCGCCGAGGACGCCGACCAGCGCCTGGATCGCTGGTTCAAGCGGCATTACCCCGGCCTGGGCCATGGTCGGCTGGAGAAACTGCTGCGCACCGGACAGGTCCGCGTCGACGGCAGGCGCGCCAAGGCGAGCACCCGCCTGGAGCCGGGGCAGGCCGTGCGGATCCCGCCGCTGCAGCCGGAACCGGCCGGGCCGAAGCCGCCACCGTCGCAGCCGACGGTCAGCAAGGCGGAGGCGGAGGCGCTGCGCGCCGCCGTGCTGCACCGCGACGCGCAGGTGCTGGCGCTCAACAAGCCGGCCGGACTGGCGGTGCAAGGCGGGCCGAAGCAGGCCAAGAACCTGGACGCCCTGCTCGACCTGCTGACCTTCGAGGCGGCGGAGCGGCCCCGCCTGGTGCACCGGCTCGACCGCGACACCTCCGGCGTGCTGCTGCTCGCCCGCACCGCCGCCGCTGCGCGGGCGCTGACGGCGGCCTTCCGGCAGGACGCCGTGCGCAAGATCTACTGGGCGCTGGTGGTCGGCCGGCCGCCGAAGCGCCGCAGCCTGGTGCGCCTGCCGCTCGACAAGCGCGGCGGGCCGGGCGGCGAGAAGATGACCGTGGAACCCGGCGGCAAGCCGGCGGAGACCCGCTACGCCACGGTCGCCGCCGCCAAGGGCGTCACCTGGCTGCTGCTGCAGCCGCTGACCGGCCGCACGCACCAGCTTCGGGTCCACTGCGCGGCACTGGGATGCCCGATCCTGGGGGACGGCAAGTACGGCGGCAAGGCGGCCTTCCCGGCCGGGCTGGAGATGCCGAAGACGATCATGCTGCATGCGCGCGAGCTCGCGGTGCCGCATCCGGACGACGGCACGACCCTGCGGGTGCAGGCACCGCTGCCCCCCGACCGCCTGGCGGTGTGGCGGCAGCTCGGTCTCGACCCGCAAGAGGCGGCCGCCGAGAGCCTTGTCCAGGACATCGAGAGCTGGGGTTAAGAAAGGTACGCAAGCATTTGGACTGGCAACTCATTCTTTTCGATCTCGACGGCACGCTGGTGGACAGCCGCGCCGGCATTCTGCACTGCGCCCGTCACGCCTTCGCGGCGCATGGCCTGCCGGCGCCCGAGGATCGGCGGGTCGCGCGCGTCGTCGGCCTGTCGCTCGAACTGGCGCTCGAGCGGCTGCTGCCCGAGGGCGCCGAGCACCTGGTCCTCGAGGTCACCCGCAGCTACCGCGAGGCGGCGCTGGCGCTGCACGCCGATCCGGCCTACGACGAGCCGCTGTTTCCCGGCGTCCGCGAGATGCTCGACGACTTGCGCCGGCCGGAGCTGCATTTCGGCATCGCTACCGGCAAGAACCTGCGCGGCCTGCGCGCGGCGCTCGCACGACATGGCCTGAGCGGCCACTTTTCCACCCTGCAGACGCCGGACACCGCGCCCAGTAAGCCGCACCCCGGCATGGTGGCGCGTGCGGTGACGGAATGCGGCGTCGACCACCGGCGCACGATCATGGTCGGCGACAGCACGTTCGACATGGAAATGGCACAGAATGCCGGCATACCGGCGATCGGTGTATCCTGGGGACATCACGGCGACGCGGAGTTGCGGGCGGCCGGCGCCGCAGTCATCATCGAGCGCGCGTCGGACCTGCCCGCCGCCCTGCGGCAGTGCGCACGAAGCCATACGGAGGAGATTGAGCGATGAAGATCAAGTACCTCCTGTTCGGTCTGCTGGGGTTGATCGTGGCCGTCCTGGTCGGCGGCTACATCTATCTCTCGACCCTGGACTTCGAGACGCTGAAGGCGCGCGTGGCCGCGGAGGTGGAGAAGGCGACCGGCCGTCAACTCACCATCGGCGGGCCGATCGACTTGGCCATCGGCCTGCAGCCGGCGGTCACCGTACAGGACGTGACGCTGTCAAACGCGGCATGGGGCAGCCGACCCGAGATGGTCACGCTCGACCGCTTCGAGCTGGAGGTCGAGCTGATGCCGCTGCTCTCCGGCGACGTCCAGGTCAACCGGGTGGTGCTGGTGCGGCCCGACATCCTGCTGGAGACCAATCCGGCCGGCGAAGGCAACTGGGTCATGGCCGCGCCGGACGCCGGGGCGCCTGCCGCAGCCCCGGCCGGCGAGGGCGAGCAGCCGCTGATGCCGCAGATCGTCGCCGTCAGCGTCGAGCAGGGCACCCTGGTCTACCGCGACGGGACGACCGGCGAGAGCATGACCCTCGAGCTGGCCGCCTTGACCGTGGGGCAGGATCCCGCCGGTCAGAGCGTCGAACTGGACGCCAGCTACCAGGGCGTGCCGATCGAGCTGAGCGGCACGGTCGGCAGCCTCCAGGCTTTGATGTCCGACGCGGGCTTCCCGGTCGACCTCACGGGCAGCGTGGCCGGCAACCAAGTCTCGGCCAAGGGCTCGATCGCAACGCCAGCCTCGGCCCCCAATCCCGACCTGAGCGTTTCGGTCAGTGGCGACAGCCTCGCTTCCTTCGCGCCGCTCGCCGGCGGCGCAGAGATCCCGCCGCTGGGACCCTTCAGCCTGGAGGGACGCACGGTGATGGAGGGCCAGACGGTCGGCCTGGACGGCCTGCAGCTCACCCTCGGGAACAGCGACCTCACCGGCCGCTTGGCGGCCGACCTTTCCGGCGAGCGCCCCAAGGTCATGGCCGACCTGACCGCCGCAGTGCTCGACCTGGCCGATTTCCAGGCCGAAGGACAGAGCGAGGCGCAAACGGAGGCCGCAAGCACGCAGGACGGCGGCGACGCAGCCGGCGATGCGACAGGCGGTGCGGCGGACAGCCCCTACGTGATCCCGGATACGCCGCTGCCGCTGGATGGCCTGAGGGCGGCGGATGCGGCCCTGCAGCTCAAGGTGGGAGTCCTGCGGGTCGATCCGGAGCTGGAACTCAGCGACGTCACGCTCGGACTGGATCTGACCGGCGGCACCCTGCAGATCGCGCCGTTGCAGGCCGGCTATCAGCAAAGCCGCCTCGACGGGCGCCTCGGCCTCGACGCGGCGCAGGAAACGCCCCGGCTCAGCACCCAGGTCGCGATCGACGAGTTCGATTTCGGCCGCCTGCTCAACGACCGAGGCCTGACCGACGAGGTCGAGGGCACCATGGACATCCGCATCGACCTGCAGGGCGCCGGCGCCAGCCCGCGCGCGATCGCCAGCAGCCTGAACGGCACCACGGAGGTGGTCAACGAAGGCGGCACCATCTCCAACCGGCTGCTGGCCATCATCGGCGCCGATTTCTCCAGCGTTCTCGGGCCCTTGCTGGGCGAGTCCGACACCACGGCGCTGAACTGCATCGTCAGCCGCTTCGACATCCGCGACGGCGTTGCCGACAGCCAGGCGATGGTGCTGGACACCGCGACCTTCTCGCTGGCCGGCACCGGCTCGGTCGACCTGCGCAGCGAGGAGCTGGACCTAGCCTTCGATACCAGCAGCCGCGTGCCGGCGCTGGTGTCTTTGGCCATCCCCTTCAAGGTCCAAGGCACCCTGAAGAATCCCCGGGTGATCCCCGATCCGGCCGGCGCGCTGGCCGGGATCGTGGGCGCCGCCGCCGCGATCGACAACCCGCTCGCGGTGCTCGGTGGGCTGACCGATGCCGCCGGGGGCGACGCGGCGAGCGACGGCGCGCAGGCGGCAGCCAATCCCTGCCTGTTGGCGCTCGACCCTGACGCCCAAGCCGCCGCCGGCGCGCAACCGGCCGAGAGCCGGCCGGCCGTTCCGCAGTCGGTGGAGGACGTCGGCGAGGCGGTGCAGGAGCTGGTGCCGGAGGGCGTGCCCGAGGACGCGGGCCGCGCGATCGAGGAAGGTGTGGATCGGCTGCGCGGGCTATTCGGTGAGTAGGTTTGCGATATATTTCCGTCTGATATGAAGCGTTTTTACAAGAATGCCTCAACCGGCGCCCTTGCCGAAGGCCACGGTGTTTTGCTCGACGGCCGGCCGGTGTGCACCCCCCAGGGCGCGCTGCTGACGGTGCCGCGCGAAGCGCTGGCGCAGGCGCTGGCGGACGAGTGGGCGGCACAGGAGGCGGAGATCGTTCCGGCACGCATGCCGCTGACCCAGATCGCCTGCACCGCGATCGACCTGGTGGCGCGGGATCGGGCGCGTGCGCTGGACGAACTCGTCGGCTTCGCCGAGGCCGAGCTGCTGTGCTACCGCGCCGAGGCGCCGGGCGAGCTGGTGATGCGCCAGGCCGCCGTCTGGCAGCCGCTGCTCGATTGGGTGGAGGTGACCTACGGCGCGCCCCTGGTCCTCGCTGAGGGGGTCGTGCACCGCCCGCAACCGGCGGAAAGCCTCGCCGCCCTACGCCGCGCGGCCGAGGGGTACGACGCCTTCGGACTCGCCGCTTTGGCCTTGGCGGTACGATCCGCCGGGTCGCTGGTCGTCGGCCTCGCCCTGGCGGCCGGACGGCTGACGCCGCAGGAGGCCTTCGCGGCGGCCGAGCTGGACGAAACCTACAGCATCGAGCAGTGGGGCGAGGATCCGATCGCCGCCGACCGTCGAGCCGCATTGCAGGCGGATCTGGTGGCGGCACGGCAATTCCTCGACGCCTTGCATTAGCCTTGTCGGCGTCCTTGCAGTAGAGTGGCGGCACCGTGAACGGGGTGAACCGGAGATGATGAAGAAGCGCAGCGATCCGACGGTGTTCCTGCGGACGCTCCGGCGGTCGAAAGGCGGAGCGCGGTCGGATCTGGACGCCCAGATGATGGAGACCCTGCGGCTGGTCGCGGACGGAGTCGTCCATGTGGACGACCTGATTTCCCGGCTGGACATCGCGCCGGGGCGCGCGCTGCGCCTGTTCGATCAGTTGGAGAGCATGGGGTATCTCGAACGCCGCTATACGGAAGGCGAGCGCGACCGGGTCGAACTGACGAAGACCGGCCACACGGTCCTGTCGGTGCGCGGCAAGTTCTGATGCCGGTTCGCCCCAGGGTGTCTCCAGAGAGACAAGGGGGCGGGGGAAATGGAGAACGGGGTCGGGGGCGGTTACTATCTCCTTGTGTTCCTGCTCAGCGCCGTCGTCGGCGCGGCGGAGATCATCGCGCGCTATCGCCAGGCGCCGTTTCGCGCCTTGGCGACCTTTCCGTCCATCGGGATCATGGCGCTGAATGGCCTGGTGAGCTGCCTGGTCTTCTACGTCGTCACCGAGCTGAATCGGTCGGAGGAGACGCCCCTCTTCGCGCCGGACGACCCGCTGCGCCTGCTCAAGGAGATCTTGCTGGCCGGCGTCGGCGGCTTGGCGCTGTTGCGTACCTCCCTCTTCAAGGTGCGCGTGGGTGACACGGACCTGCCCTTCGGTCCGAGCGCCTTTGTCGAAATCCTGCAGACGGCGGCTGACCGGACCCTCGATCGCGTGCTGGCCGAACCGCGCGCCAAGAAGGTGCAGGACATCATGATCGGCGATGCGCCGGCCGACGGCTCGGCTCCGACCATCCCGCTGTCGTTCCAGCAGACCAAGGAGACCTTGCCCACCTTCTGCTTCGCCCTGATGCAGAACGTCTCCGCAGAAGAGCAGCAAACCGTCGGTCTGCAGGTCGAGGCGCTCGCCAATTCCAACATTCCAGAGCAGATCAAGATCATGAATCTCGGTCTGCTTCTGCTCGACGTGGTGGGCGAAAAGGTGCTGCGCACGGCCGTACAGCAGTTGCGCGTCTACATCGGCACGCCCAGCAGCGACCTCGATTTCCTGGAACAGCATCTCGGCGCGCTGACGGCCGATGACATGCTCGACCAGGTCATGCCGCTGGTCCTCAAGCTCGAGAACGTGACGGAGGTGCAGCCGGACGCCTTCGCCCTCGAGGTGGGCAACATCCTTACCGGACCGAGCGATGCGGAGACCAAACGGCGGCTGATCGCCTTGGAGCTTCTGCGCCTGGTCGGCCAGGATACCTTCAAGCGGGCCGTCGATTCCGTGAGCAAGTGGTCGGCCGCAGGCGCGCAGGGTGGCGTGGCCGGGGGCGGGGCGCCTGCCCCGCCGGTGACCCCGGCGCCTGCAGCCATCTCGGCGCCGGCGCCCGAGCCTGAACCCGCGGCGTCTGCACCCGCTCCGCCTGTGGCCCCAGCGCCTGGACCGGCCCCGGCGCCTGGACCGGCCCCAGCGCCGGCGCCAACACCCGCGTCGGCGCCAGCACCCGCGCGCGCCCCTGACGCCGACGGCTCCCGGAGCTAGCTCCGGTGTGCCCCCGCATCGGCGGTATGCTGCGCTAGCGAAATCGACGGGGGGATGCTATGCCCCTCACGAAAGCGTCACAAAGCCGGGGCGGCCGGCGCGGATCGAAACCACAGCAGACGGGCGGGGGCATGCAGGAGATTCTGCAGGAGCTTGAGCGGCGCCGGGCGGCGGCGCGCGAGGGCGGCGGGCAGCGCCGCATCGACAACCAGCACGCCAAGGGCAAACTGACCGCGCGCGAGCGCATCGAGGTCCTGCTCGACGAAGGCTCCTTCGAGGAGTGGGACATGTTCGTCGAGCACCGCTGCAATGAGTTCGGCATGTCCGAGCAGCGGGTCTCCGGCGACGGCGTGGTCACCGGCCACGGCACCATCGACGGCCGCCTGGTCTTCGTCTTCAGCCAGGACTTCACGGTCTTCGGCGGCTCGCTGTCCGAGACCCACGCCATGAAGATCCGCAAGATCATGGACAAGGCGCTGGAGGTCGGCGCGCCGGTGATCGGCCTGAACGATTCCGGCGGCGCGCGCATCCAGGAGGGCGTCGACAGCCTGGCCGGCTATGCCGAGGTCTTCATCGGCAACGTCGTCGGCTCCGGGGTGATCCCGCAGATCTCCATGATCATGGGCCCCTGCGCCGGCGGCGCGGTCTACTCGCCGGCGATGACCGACTTCATCTTCATGGTGAAGGACACCTCCTACATGTTCGTCACCGGGCCGGACGTGGTGAAGACCGTGACCCACGAGAGCGTGACCCAGGAGGAGCTGGGCGGCGCCATCACCCACACCACGAAATCCGGCGTGGCCGACGCGGCCTTCGAGAACGACGTGGAGGCGCTGCTGGAGCTGCGCCGCTTCTTCGGCTTCCTGCCGGAGAACAACCGGGAGAAGCCGCCGCGCCGCCCGACCGAGGATCCCGTCGACCGCGACGACTACTCGCTCGACACCCTGGTGCCGCCGAGCCCGAACAAGCCCTACGACATGAAGGAGCTGATCCGGAAGGTCGTCGACGAGGGCGAGTTCTTCGAGCTGCAGCCGGGCTATGCCGCGAACATCATTATCGGCTTCGCGCGCATGGACGGCCGGCCGGTCGGCGTCGTCGCCAACCAGCCGATGGTGCTGGCCGGCTGCCTGGACATCGATTCCTCGCGTAAGGCGGCGCGCTTCGTGCGCTTCTGCGACTGCTTCAACATCCCGATCGTCACCTTCGTCGACGTCCCCGGCTTCCTGCCCGGCACCAGCCAGGAGTACGGCGGCATCATCAAGCACGGGGCCAAGCTGCTGTTCGCCTTCACCCAGGCGACCGTGCCGAAGGTCACGGTGATCACCCGCAAGGCCTACGGTGGTGCCTACGACGTGATGAGCTCCAAGCACCTGCGCGGCGACGTCAACTATGCCTGGCCCTCGGCGGAGATCGCGGTGATGGGGCCGAAGGGGGCGGTGGAGATCATCTTCCGCGCCGACGCCGGCGACCCCGAAAAGATCGAGCAGCGCACCGAAGAGTACCGCAAGCTGTTCGCCAATCCCTTCGTCGCCGCCTCGCGCGGCTTCATCGACGACGTGATCATGCCGCACGGCACCCGCCGGCGCATCTGCGGCGCGCTGAAGATGCTGGAGAACAAGCAGGTCCAGGACCCCTGGAAGAAGCACGACAACCTGCCTTTATAGCGCTTTGGCGCCGCCCTTCGGCCTTCGGCTGTTGACAGGACCGTCCTCCGGCATCAGAAGTCGGATAACTTCTGATTGCGCTTCCTGCGGTTTGCTGCTGCCTGCGGTCGATGTCTTCCGAATTCCCCGACATTTTCCTCGATGCCGTCGCGCGGTTGCGGGCCGCCGACGACCTCGAAGAAGCCGAGGCCCGGGCGGAGGCCGACGCCTCCCTCGACGCCATGTCGTTGCGCTATGTCCTCCGCGAACTCGACCGCCAGGGGCGTGACATCTCGGCCGAGTCGACCGACGATTGGCTAAGCATCGCGCAGGCCATCGACTATTGGGCGGGCGAGGTGCGGCGGCGCTGGCGTGAGGCGACGCTGAGCCCCGACGAGGACCGGCTGTTCCGTAGACTGGAGCGGGGCGACCCGCTGAACGCAGACCCGACGGCCGGCCACGTGCTGTTCAAGCGCTCCCTGTGGGGCCGCTGGTCCGGCGACGAGGCCGAGCCGGACGAGCTTGCCGGGTCGCGCGAGGATCGGATCCTCGACCTCTTCCGGAACTTGATCGTCCTGCCGCCGGCGGTCCCCGGCACCGAGCCCGACGACGAAAACGCGCCGAACGAGATCGGCATCGAGCTGCTGCGCGTGCTGCCGGGCGAAGCCAGGCTGCCGCGCGGGGCAACCTGGAAGGTCGGCTTCGCGCCGCTCGCCCTGGAGGCCGGCGATTTGGCGCTGGAGGCGCTGTCCGACGGCGGCGCGTGGTGGTACCGGGTCGTGCCCGGCGACCTTGCCGCGCGGGCGGCCGCCTCGATCCGGGCGCTCGACGGACAGGGATGCCACTTCGCCGTCTTCCCCGAGACCGTTCTGAAGGCCGAGGGGTTGGCCGCCGTGCAGGCGGCGTTGGCCGACCTGCCGAGCGGGACCTCGCTGTGCTACGTGCTGGTGGGGATCGTGGCGGAGGATCCGGCCGGCGGCCTGCCGTTCAACCGGGCCTGTCTGCTGGACCGGGACGGCGAGGTGGTCGCACAGCAGGACAAGCTGACGCGCTGGAACCTGAATGCGGACCAGTGCGCCCGCTATGGCGTGCCGGTGCCGGAGGGTGTCGGCCAGGCGAAGGAGTACATGCAGCCGGGCGGGCGGATCCTGATCGTCGAGATCGAGAACTTCGGCCGGCTTTCGATCCTGATCTGCGAGGACCTGAGGCGGGGTCAGCCCGGCGGCTGGTTGGGTCGACACGGCTTTCTCGACCTCAAGCTCGCGCCGGTGCTGGACCAGAGCCTCGACCTGGCTCGGGACTGCTGGTCGGTCGAGGCGGGCTGCAACGGGGTCGGCTCGGGTGTCGGCACGGCGATTTCCAACAGTCTGGTCCTGACTCTGCGTCAAAACGCCTACAACCGTGAAACGAAGAACGGCTATCCCGAGCGGAATCCCTGCGGTTTCGCCGTCTGTATCGAGGGGAAGAGCGCCGGCGTCCGGCCGAAGGGGCGTCTGTTGACCACCGACTTGCCGGCAACCGGGCCGGGCGTGGCTGTCGTGGAATGGGATGTGACCCGCTTCACGGAAATCAATTGATAATCATTTGACGATTAGAGTGACGCGGCCTAGAGTCTTGCCAGCGTTTCCCTTCAATCCGGGGTGCCGTTGCATGCCCAGGGACCACCAGAGCAACCGAAGCGCACCCGGCAGGCTCGCCGCGCCGGGTGTGGTTTCGTGCGACTTAGGAGCTTTCCATGTCTTTCGAAGTCTCGGCAGAGTCCGATGCCTCGGCACAGGTCGAGGTCCTGTCGGAGATCGTCACAGACCTGCGCGCCAACGTCGAAAGCGGCGCCTGGCAGCGCGTCGACGCCGATCTCGCGTCCTTTTCGAGCCGGGTGGCCGGCTACTTCGTGACCCGCGAGCCCAACTGCATCGAGCGGTCCGAGGGGCTGCTGGTCCCGGTGATCGACGACCTGCGCCGAATCGAACGGGACGAACGCCTAGACACCAGCGAGGCCGTTGCGCGCCGCTTCTTTGCGCGCGGGCTGCTCACGCTCATGCGCCAGACCCGCGATCGCCTGGAGCACTTGGCCGCACAGCGCGAGTGCCTGTCTCAGAACGAGGCGAGGGTCCTGAAGGCCCTGCTGCACGCCGATGCGGCGCTGATCAATGCGGAAGTCGCCGAGATCGCCGGTTTGCGCACGGAGGTCGTCTCGCGGACTCTGCGCCGCCTAGAGGCGTCCGGATACGTGGAGCGCTATCGCGCGGGCAAGTCGACGCGCAACGAGCTGCCGGCTTGGCTGCCCGAAAGCGAGCTGGGACGGCTGCTGCGCGGACTGGGCGAATCCGGGTCTGGGCACTCCGCATCGGAGAAGGCGCCGTCGGAAGCCGTGGCGGAGCAGATACACGCACGCGAGGCAGCGGTCGCCTGAGACGGCGTGAAGGCGCAGCGCCACCGAAGAACGCACATATTGTAGCTGGGCGACGACGGACCTACGATGGCTGGAGTCCGTGCCCTGCGGTGGCTGGCTTTGCTTGACGGCGCCGGCCGGCCGCGCTCCGGGCGCGCAACGCCACGAGGTTCCCGATGCCGCCCCAATCCACGGCCGAGTCCGGCGAGGTCCGCGAGGTACGTCTCGCCGAGGCGCTGAGCGAGCGCTACCTGGCCTACGCGCTCTCCACCATCATGAGCCGCTCGCTGCCCGACGTGCGTGACGGCCTGAAGCCGGTGCATCGCCGCCTGCTCCACGCCATGCGCGAGTTGCGGCTCAATCCCGACACTCCCTTCAAGAAGTCGGCGCGCGTCGTCGGCGACGTCATCGGCAAGTACCACCCGCACGGCGACCAGGCGGTCTACGACGCGCTGGTACGCCTGGCTCAGGACTTCGCCCTGCGCTACCCGCTGATCGACGGGCAGGGCAACTTCGGCAACATCGACGGCGATAACGCGGCGGCCATGCGCTACACCGAGGCGCGCCTGACCGCGGTGGCCGCGCGCCTGCTGGAGGGCATCGACGAGGACGCGGTCGACTTCCGCCCGACCTACGACGGCGAGGCGCAAGAGCCGGTCGTGCTGCCAGCCAACTTCCCCAACCTGCTGGCCAACGGCGCACAGGGCATCGCGGTCGGCATGGCGACCTCGGTGCCACCGCACAACGTGGCCGAGCTGGCCGAGGCGCTGGTGCATCTCGTGCGTCACCCGAATGCCGGCATCGAGACCCTGGTGGACAAGGTGCAGGGGCCGGACTTCCCCACCGGCGGCCTGCTGGTCGAGCCGCGCGACTCGATCGTCGAGGCGTACCGCACGGGCCGCGGCAGCTTCCGCCTGCGCGCCCGCTTCGCCGAGCCGGAGCCGCTGTCGGGCGGGCGCTACCAGCTCGTGGTGACCGAGATTCCCTACCAGGTCTCCAAGGCCAAGCTGATCGAGCGTGTCGCCGAGTTGCTGGAGCAGCGCAAGCTGCCGCTGCTGGGCGACATCCGCGACGAGTCGGCGGAGGACATTCGCCTCGTCTTCGAGCCCAAGAGCCGCAACGTCGATCCCGAGCACCTGAAGGAATCCCTCTTCCGGGCCAGCGAGCTGGAGGTGCGCGTTCCGCTCAACCTGAACGTGCTGGATGCCAGCCAGACGCCGCGGGTGATGTCCCTGCGCGAGGTGCTGCAGGCCTACATCGACCATCGCCACGTCGTCCTGCAGCGGCGCACCGCGCACCGGCTGGAGAAGATCGCCAGGCGCCTGGACGTACTCGCCGGCTACCTGGTCGCTTACCTAAATCTCGACGAGGTGATCCGCATCATCCGCGAGGAGGACGAGCCGAAAGCCGAGCTGATGCGCGCCTTCGATCTCGCCGACAGCCAGGCCGAGGCGATCCTCAACATGCGCCTGCGCGCCCTGCGCAAGCTGGAGGAGATGGAGATCCGCCGCGAGCATACGCAACTCAGCGAGGAGCAGGCCGACCTGCGCGACCTGCTGGGCGACGAGGCGCGGCGCCTGAAGGTGCTGGAGTACGAATTCAGACAGCTCAAGAAGGATTTCGCGCCCGACACGCCGCTCGGCCGCCGGCGCACCGACGTGGCCGAGCCGCCCAGTGCGGTGGTCGTGCCGCTGGAGGCGGTGATCGAGCGCGAGCCGGTGACGGTGCTGCTCTCCGCCAAGGGCTGGATCCGCGCCATGAAAGGGCACGGCACGGCGGCGGCCGACGCCAAGTACAAGGAAGGCGACAATCCCCGCTTCGCCGTGCCCTGCCAGACCACCGACAAGCTGCTGGTCTTCGCCACCAACGGCCGCATGTACACGCTGGGCACCGACAAGCTGCCGGGCGGGCGTGGTTTCGGCGAGCCGCTGCGGCTGATGATCGACCTGCCCAACGACCAGGACGTCCTGGCGGTCTTGGTCCACGAGGCGGGCCGCAAGCTGCTGGTCGCCGCCTCCGACGGCCGCGGCTTCCTGGTGTCGGAGGACGAACTCGTCGCCCAGACCAAGAACGGCAAGCAGGTGCTGAACCTGGCGGCCGGGGCGGAGGCCCAGGTTCTGCGGCCGGTGCCGCTGGAGGCCGACCACCTGGCGGTGATCGGCGAGAACCGCAAGCTGCTGGCCTTCCCGCTGGCCGAGCTGCCGGAAATGGCGCGCGGGCGCGGCGTCACCTTGCAGAAGTACCGCGACGGCGGCCTGAAGGACGCCAAGCCCTTCGCGCTGGACGTAGGCCTGGAGGTGCAACTCGGGCCCGAGCGCAGCCGTACCTTCGACCTGCACCACTACCTTGGCAAGCGCGCATCCGCCGGCCGCCTGCCGCCCGCCGGCTTTCCCAAGCACGGACGTTTCGACTGAGCGCCCGGCGCTCGCCTCGGGGAGCGTTCCCGTCGCGGCGGCGTTAATGCGGCGAATGGCGGCGCGATTCGGTCGGTTGGGTCGAAGGCGCTCGCCCCGTCGCCGTGCCCGTTCGCTCTCGGACCATGCGCTCTCAAGCCGCCAGTCTCGCCTTCGCCGTCCGCCCGAGGGTGGTCGGTTTTCATTTCGGTCAGGTCCTGCTGGCTATGGGCGGCCTGTTCGCGGTGCCCGCGCTGGTCGCGCTGGCGCTCGGCGACCGGCGGCTGGCCGCAGGCATGGCGGTTTCTCTCGCCGTTTGCCTGCTGGGAGGCGTCGCGCTCAGACGTCTGCGCGCGGCCGGGGTGATCCAGCGCAACGAGGCGCTGGTGCTCACCGCCTTCGCCTTCCTGGTCGGTGCCCTGCTGATCGCCGGTCCCTTCTGGTACATCGGTATCGCACCGGTCGACGCGCTGTTCGAGGCCGTCTCGGCGATCACCACGACCGGTCTCAGTACGCTGGCCAGCGTCGAGGCACATGGCGAGGCCTTCCTGGTCGCCCGTGCGTGGGTTCAATGGTACTCGGGCCTCGGCATCGTCGTGCTCGCGTTCGCTTTCGTCCTCGACCCAGCCACGGTGTTCCGTGCGGTGCCGGCCCAGAGCGCGGAAGAGGACGACTTGGCGGCGAGCTCGCGCACGCGGGCGCGAGACAGCCTGCGAATCTACGTCTTGCTGACCCTGGCCGCCGTCGCCGCGCTCTTCGCGTTGACCGGCGATCTGCGCGCCGCCGCTCTCTATGCTCTGACGGCCGTCTCGACCGCCGGCTTCTCCCCCGCCGACGCCGGCTTCGCGGGGCTCGGCGGATGGGGCGCGCAGTTCGTGGCGCTGGTCTTCGCCTTCGGCGGGGCCATCGCCTTCAGCCTCTACAGGCGGGTCTGGCGTGTCGGACCGATGGCGGTCCTGCGCGACGAGACCGTCATGCTGATGGTGCTGTTGATCCTGCTGGGTACCGGCCTGCTCGTGCTCGCCGGCTGGCTGGCCGGCGAACGCCCGCTCGCCGAGGTCATCCGCAGCGCGCCGCTGATCGCCCTTTCGGCGCAGACCACGGCCGGTTTCTCGCCGGCGGATCTTTCGCAGCTCGACCCGGCCAGCCAGCTCGTCACCATCGTCGCCATGTGGGTCGGCGGCGACGGCGGTTCGACGGCCGGTGGCGTCAAGGTGCTGCGCCTGCTTCTGGTCCTTCGTCTGCTACAGGTCCTGATGCTGCGCACCGCCACCACGCCGCACACGGTGGTGCATCCGCGCGCCGAGGGCGAGGTGATCGCCGCCCACACGCTGCAAACCTCCCTGGCGATCATCGGTCTGTATCTGATGGTGCCGCTGGTAGCCTGGTTCCTCTTCGTGATCGCCGGCCATGCACCGATGCCCGCGCTCTTCGAGGTGGTCTCGGCGGTCGGCACGGTGGGTCTGAGCGCCGGCGTGACTGCCCCCGGTCTGGAGGCATGGCTCAAGGGCGTGCTCTGCGCGGTGATGCTGCTCGGCCGCCTGGAGATCGTCGCGCTGCTCGTCTTGGTCTATCCGCGCACCTGGATCGGGCCGCGGCCGCAAACTTGAGGAAGGAAGCTCCCATGCGCATCGCACTGATCGGCTCGACCTCGCTGGCTGTTTCGACCGCCCGCCGACTGTTGCGGCGCGGGCATGAAGTGGTGATCGTCGAGGCCGACAAGGAGCGGATCGACCAACTCGCCGAAGGGCTGGACGCCGGCTATCTGCACGGCGACGGAACCCGCCCGGCGATTCTGCGCGAACTCGGGCCGGAGGCGACCGACGTGCTCTACTGTCTGACCGACAACGACCAGGACAACATCCTGGCCGCTCTGGTCGGTCGCTCCCTCGGCTTCCCACGGGTCGTGCCGCAGATCCTCGACCCCGACTACGAGCCGATCTGCAGCGAGCTCGGCCTGTCCGACACCATCGTGCCGGATGAGACGATCGCCCGCCATCTGGCCGACAACCTGGAGGGCAAGAACCTGATGGAGGTCTCCGCGATGCTGCGCGGCGAGGTGCGCTTCTTCCCGCTGAGCGTCGGCGACGAGGGGCCGGCGAACGTGCAGGAGCTGCAGCTTCCGAAGAAGACCCGGGCGATCTGCGTCTATCGCGGCGACGACTTCCTGCTGCCGGATCCGGACACCGCATTGCGCGACGGCGACGAGGTGCTGCTGATCACCACCTCGGAGCAGCTCGCAGACCTGAAGGAGCGTTGGTCCGCCACAAGCGCCGTGGCCGACGACGGCGGCGTCAGCGACAACCTTCGCGGCTGAAGGATGCCGTCGGCCCTATCCGAACACCACGGTCGGGAACCAGGTCGCGAGTTCGGGGAAGACCGAGAGAATGAACAGCGCGACGATCTGGATCAGCACGAAGGGGACGACGCCGCGGTAGATCTGCATCGTCTGGATTTCCGGCGGCGCCACGCCGCGCAGATAGAACAGGGCGAAGCCGAAGGGCGGCGTCAGGAACGAGGTCTGCAGGTTCATGGCGATCAGCACGCCCAGCCAGACCGGGTCGACGCCGAAGGTGAAAAGCACCGGCGCGACGATCGGCACGACCACGAAGGTGATCTCGATGAAGTCCAGGAAGAAGCCCATGATGAACATGACGATCATCACGATGACGATCGCGCCCCACTGACCCCCGGGCATGCCGGTCAGGAACTCGTGTACCATTTCCTCGCCGCCCAGGCCCCGGAACACCAGGCTGAACAGCGCCGCGCCGATCAGGATGGTGAAGACCATCGCAGAGACCTGTGTCGTGCCCTGCATGACGTCGCGCAGCACGTTGGCGCGCCAGACCCGCATCAGGCTGACGATCATGCCGTAGGCGATGCCGAGGGTGAGCAGGATCGCCAGGCCGATCAGCAGCAGGTCGTCGGTCGGAATCTCGTCGCGCATGACGCGCAGGTCGGCATAGCCGGTCAGCACCAGCAGGGCCACCAGGCACAGGCCGGACAGGTAGATCGACCAGCCGTGCTTCTCGTCGAGCCTCAGTCCGGCCAACATCAACGCGCCGACGGCGCCGACGCCCGCCGCCTCCGTGGGGCTGGCGATGCCGGCCAGGATCGAGCCGAGCACGGCGACGATCAGCACGACCGGCGGGATCAGGGCATGCATCACCTGGGAGACGATCTGGCCCTGGCTCATCTCGCGCCGGCGTTCGTCGTAGGGCAAGGCAGGCGAGGAGGCAGGGTCGATCAGCGCCTTGACGAGCTGATACGTGACATAGAAGCCGACCAGCATCAGGCCCGGCAGCAGAGCGCCGGCGAAGAGGTCGCCGACCGAGACGGTCTGCGGCGAGAAGTTGCCCATCGAGAGCTGGGTCTCCTGGTAGGCGTTGGAGACGACGTCGCCCAGCAGGACGAGCACAATGGAGGGCGGGATGATCTGGCCCAGCGTGCCGGCGGCGCAGATCGAGCCGCAGGCCAGCTTGGGGTCGTAGCCGTTGCGCAGCATGGTCGGCAGGCTCAGCAGGCCCATGGTCACCACCGTCGCGCCGACGATGCCGGTCGAGGCGGCGAGCAGCATGCCGACGACCGAAACCGAGATGCCGAGGCCGCCGCGCAGGGTGCCGAACAGCCGGCCCATGTTTTCCAGCAGTTCCTCGGCGACCTTCGAACGCTCCAGCATGACGCCCATGAAGACGAACAGCGGCACCGCGATCAGCACCTCGTTCGTCATCACGCCGAAGATGCGCTGCGGCATGGCGCCGAAGAAGGTCGTCGGGTCGAAGACGCCGAAGACCAGGCCCAGCATGCCGAAGATCAGCGCCGTGCCGGCGAGGGTGAAGGCGACCGGAAAGCCCGTCAGCAGCACCGCGCAGACGGTAATGAACATCAGGATGTCGAGCGCTTCCTTCATCGCTCAGTGCCCTCCGGCCGTGGCGGCGCCGGCGGACTCGCGCAGCCCGGCGATGACGAGGGCGGAGCGAAAGGCGAGGGACAGGCCCTGCAGGATCATCAGCACGACGAAGACCAGCATGCAGGTCTTCAGCAGGTAGACGCCCTGGATGCCGCTGGTCTCGCGCGAGCCCTCGAAGACGGCCCAGGAGCTGAGCACGTAGGGTAGGGCGTAACGCCAGATCAGCAGGCAGACCGGGATCAGCAGGCAGACCACGCCGAGCAGGTCGACCAAGGCCTTCTTGCGTGGCGGCGCCTCGCGGTAGAAAACGTCCACTCGTACGTGGCCGCCGACCAGCAGCGTGTAGGCGGAGGCGATCATGAACAGGGCGCCGTGGGCATAGATCACCGATTCCTGGGTCATGATCGAGCCGATGCCGAAGACGTAGCGCATCAGTACCAGCGCGAACTGAACCACCACCATGAACAGCGCCAGCCAGGCGACGCTGGTGCCGACCGTCATGTTCAGCCGATCGATCCAGTCCGCGGTGCGCTCCAACCCGAGGGTCACCGGCACCATCGCGAGGCTCAGCAGGAACACCAGCGCGCCGAAGACGCTGAGCTGATCGATGACCGCCATGCCGAACCAGAGATGCGGCGCCATCAGCGCCCAGGCCCCGCCGAGGGCGGTCAGCATGGCCGGCGTCGTGGCGCTGCGCCCCGCTGACGCCAGCGCCACAGTGGCCAGCGCGCCCAGCGGCAATAGCAGCAGCAAAATCGGGTAGACGAAGAACAGACTGTGCGTCCAGAGCTGCTGGTCGATGCCCCGGTAGCGCTGGAGCGCGGCCTCGGCATCGCCGACGCGTTCCTGCGCCCGCTCGGCGCTGCTCAGACGGCGTTCCGCACGGCTTTGCAGGGTGGTGTCGGCAGGCTGGGCGTCCGCTTCGGCCTGGGCTTCGCGCGCTTCTGCCATCGCCTCGGCGGCGCGTTCCTCGGCCCGCTCGATGGCGCCGACCAGCGCGGCATCCTCTTCGGCGATGCGCGCTTCGGCCGCCTGCCGGCTGAGTGTGGGGGCCGCGAAGCCCTGTAGCAGGACCTCGTAACCCGCAAGGCTGCGCTCCTCCCCCTGGATGCTCCACTGCGCCCAGGGCAGGAAAAACAGCACGAGCAGCAAAGCCGCGACGATCATGGGAGGGCGCGACGACCCCGCCGCGCGCCCCGACTGGCCAGTAACCGACATGACGAGCCTGATTGTGTTCCCTGTTCCCGAAGCCGGCCCCGGTGCGCTTGTGTGCGCTTCGTCTCTGCCGCAGCCGTGCGGTCCGCAGCGTACGGCTTGTGGCCGCCGCATCGCTGCCGAACGCGGCCTGTATAGCTCAGTTTTCAGCGCGGTTGTGATGGAAAAATGAAGCGGCCCGCCTCGTCGCCGAGGCGGGCCGCCGCATTGCCGTGCTGAACGCCCCGAACCTACATGCTGTCGGTCGCGATCTTGCGCATGTCGGCGTAGCTCTGGTCGGACAGCGCCGTCCACTCCATCGCCTTGGCCTTGAAGTCCTGGTACGAGGTGTAGATGCGGTCGACCATCGCCGACTCGGCGGCCATGTCCGCCAACACGTCGGCCGAGGCCACAGCGAACGCGTTGAAGATTTCCTGGTCGAACTTGCGCAGCTGCACGCCGTGCTCGTTGATCAGGGTGTTCAGCGCGTCGCCGTTCCGGGCGTTGAACTCGGCCATCATGATATCGTTCTCGGCCGCGCAGCAGGCCGCCACGAGCGCCTGGTCGCTCTCCGAGAAGGAGTTCCAGACGTCGAGGTTGAAGGTGCACTCCAGCGTGGAGCCCGGCTCGTGGAAGCCCGGGTAGTAGTAGAACTTGGCCACGCGGTAGAAGCCGAACGCCAGGTCGTTCCACGGGCCGACCCACTCGGTCGCGTCGATGGCGCCCGACTGCAGGGCCGGAAAGATCTCGCCGCCCGGCAGGTTGACGACGGCGGCGCCGAGCTGACGCAGCACCTCGCCGCCCGCGCCCGGCATGCGGAACTTCAGCCCGTTGAAGTCGTCGACCGAGGTGACCTCGTTGCGGAACCAGCCGCCCATCTGCGAACCGGTGGAGCCGGCCGGGAAGGGCATCAGGTTGAATTCGTTGCCCAGTTCGACCCACAACTCGTGACCGCCGCCATGGTACAGCCAGGCGTTCATCTCGGTGTAGGTCAGCCCCATTGGCACGGCGGTGAAGAAGTTGAAGCCCTTCGACTTGCCCTGCCAGTAGTAGGCCGCGCCATGCCACAGGTCGGCGGTGCCTTCCGAGACGGCGTCGAACGACTCGAATGCGGGCACCAGCTCGCCGGCGGCGAACAGCTTCACGGTGATGCGGCCGTCGGTGGCGGCGGTGATCCGGTCCGCCAGGCGCTGGGCGCCCGTGCCCAGACCGGGGAAGTTCTTCGGCCAGGTGGTGACCATGCGCAGCTCGCGCATGCCTTGCGAGATCGCGGGCGTCGGGAAACCGCTCGCCGCCGCACCGGCGGCGGCGACACCGGCGACGCCGGCGCCCTTGAGAAACTTACGGCGCTCCATTCGTTTTGTCCTCCCTGTGTTGCCAGTGACCCGCCGCCGGCGGATTGCCCGGCCGGCGGATCGCCCCGCCGCATGGCGCACCTGCAAAAACGGCGTAGCTGCGCCGGACCTTAAGCGGGTTCGCCCGATCTCGCAACAAATTGGGGATAAGCGGCGCCGGCGCGCTCAGGCCGCTGCGGCGGACTTGGCGGCGACCAGGTAGCAGTGCACGTAATCCATGCCGTGCCCTTCCGGTGCGGCGCGCACCAGGGCCTCGTAGCTGTCGTAGAAGTGGTCCAGGATGGCCGCTCGTTCCTCCAACGGTCGGCTCGGGTCGAGGCCGGCCGCGAAGCATGTCTCGCTCCAGGAGCGAAGGGTTGGGATGTACTCGCGGGCGAAGCGGGCGGCATCGCCGTGCTCGGCGAAGGCGCTGGCATAGGGGCAGGGGACGATACGGGTCTCGACGTGCTCGATCCGCAGTCCCGCCCGATAGACCGGGTTCGCGGGATCTTCGAAGGGTGCGGTGAATTCGGCGACGGTGCGGTAGTGCTGCGGAAAGTTGGTATTCAGAAACTCTTCCTCGCCGATCGTGTCCGCCTCCGTCAGCTCGCGCCACAGACGGGCGAAGGTGTCGAACATCTTGACGCCGCCGGTACTGCCGAGATGGCGCCCCTGCTCGTCGATACCGAAGTTCAACAGCACCAGCCGGCCGCCGGGCACCAATTCGCGCGCGCGGATCTCCAGCATCGACTGCCAGTCGCGCCGGCCCTGTTCGGCGTAGGCGGCGCGCGTCGCGCCCTCCGCGCCGACCATGTGCACGTGATTGGCGATCCGGCACGGGGTCTCGCTGATATAGTGGCTGGCGGTCGCCGAGAAGCCGAGGTCCAGCGTGGCGGGCGGCACGATCGGCCGGTGGAAGGACGTCGCCGAAGCGAAGACGTAGAGGTTGTCGATGTCGTTGGCGTAGGTCGGGATCTCGGTCAGGCCGTGCACGGTCTGGAAGACCTGGCTGAAGTCGTTGCGTGGCAGGTCGGTGTAGATCACCTGGATCGGCCGCTCCGGGGCCAACGCCCGCACCCTCCTCAGCGTGCGCCCGACCGCCGTGATCGAGGTGCCGCCGTCGGCACAGCCCATGTCGGTCATGGTGAAGGGGCGCGCCCGTCGCAGGTCCATGCGCGCGACCGCTCCCAGCAGCAACTCCACGGCGCCGTCGATCACGTCGCGGGCGCCGGTCGTGGCCTGCGAATAGTAACCGCCGCCCTTCATGGCAATGTCGCGAAGGGTCTCGGACTTCAAGGACATGGCCGCGTTCCCGTCTTCGGGTCCTGCCATTCTGCACACTCCTGCAGGCGGCGGGAGGGGGAATCGCATGGATCGGCCCGGCCGTCAGCGTGCTGGCGTCTCCAGGACTTGCCAGCCCTGCGCGCCCAACCCCTCCATCGGCACGAAGCGCGCCTTGTAGGCCATCTTCGGGCTCTCGGAAATCCAGTAGCCGAGGTAGACGTAAGGCAGCCCGCGGCGTTCGGTCTCACCGATCAGCCGCAGGATGACCTCGGTGCCGAGCGAGCGGTCCGGTTCGGCCGGATCGAAGAAGCTGTAGACCGCCGAAGGCCCGTCCTCCAGCCAGTCGACCAGGCAGGCGGCGCGCAGACGCCTTTGCGCGTCCCGCAGCTCGACGAGACGGGTGGCCAGGACCGTGTCCTCGACCATGGACCGATAGTCGGCATACGACATGCTCGCCATCTCGCCGTCGCCATGGCGCGCCTGTAGATAGGCGACGAAGAGGTCGTACTGCTCGGCGTCTGCGCGTGCCGGGCGGTTGGCGAGGACCAGATCGTCGTTGCGCCGGGCGATGCGCTTCTGGGAGCGGCTGGGGCGGAAGCCCGCCACCGGCACCCGCACCGGCATGCAGGCCTCGCAGCTTCTGCAGGCGGGACGGTAGGCGAAGCGGTGCGATCGGCGGAAGCCGGCGCGGCTGAGCTCGCTGTAAAGGGCGGTGTCGCCGGGCGGCAGCTCGGTCACCAGTTTGCGTTCCTGGCGGCCCGGCAGATACGGGCAAGGGGTCTCGCGCAGCACAAAGTAGGATTGGCGCGGGACGGGAAGGCTCGGCCGGCGGACGGCCGGCACGGACCCCGAAAGCCGCCGGGCGGGCGCATCCTGCGTTTGCGGCAGGCCCGTGTCCGGCTCCGGCGAAAGCCCGCTGTTCAAGGCCTCGTTCGGCATGCGTTTCAGGTAGCCCTTTCCCCGTCTCGGGACCAGTCCTTGCGGGTCTTGCGGCGGCTAGCCGCTCGCCTTCTGCGCCTGTGCGGCCGGAGGATATCCGAAGAAGTCCTCTCCCAGGGCAAGACTAACCTCGATCAGCCGGGTCTGCATCCAGTCGAGGAACTCGTGCAGGCCCTTGCGCATCACAGCGTCGATCGTACTGTCGCGCAGGACGGCGCGGAGTTCGTCGAGCGTCTCCAGCGCGCTGCGCCCGCCGCGCAGGCCATAGGTCGAGCGCAGTTGCGTGAGGGTGTCGTCGAGTGCCTCCGTGCAGGCCAGTAGCGAGCGCGGGAAGAAGGGATTGAACAGCAGGAAGTGGGACACCGAGGCCGGCGTCATGCCCGAGGGGTGCATGCGTCGAAAGGCGTGGTAGGCGGCGGCCGAGCGCAGCAGGGCGTTCCACTGGCTGATATCGAGCGGCGTGCCGACGTCGGCGGGGCTGGGCAGCAGCAGGTGGTACTTCACGTCGACCAGCCGAGTGGTCTGGTCGGCGCGCTCGATCATCCGGCCCATCTGGTAGAAGTACCAGCCCTCGTCCCGATAAAAGGTGCCCTCTGTGATTCCGGTATGGGTCTGGCAGGCCTCCTTGACGGTGGCGCAGAGGCGCGCCAGGCGCTCCTCGGCCACGTCCTCCGACCGCAGGGAACGCATGCGGTTGTAGAAGGTGTTGAGGTTGATCCACATCTCGGTGGAGATCAGTGGGCGCAGCGTGCGTGCGTTCTCCCGCGCGGCCCGCACGATCGACACCAGCGAACCCGGATGGCTCTCGTCGAGGATGTAGAAATCCAGCACCGCCTCGGTGGAAGGCTCGGCACGGCGCGCGTAGAAGGCCGCGTCGTCGGCGTTCAGGGCGACGACCGAGGACCAGTTGTGGCTGCCGCGGCTGTCCCGGCTGAAGCTTTCCTGCACGTCGAGAATGCGCGCCAGGTTCTCCGCCCGCTCGACGTAGCGCGCCATCCAGTAGATGGCTTCGGCGTAGCGCGAGAGGAGGGACGAGCCGCTGGGCATGGTCTCCGGTTCCTACTCCAGCACCCAGGTGTCCTTGGAGCCGCCGCCCTGTGAGGAGTTGACGACGATGGAGCCCTTGCGCAGGGCGACGCGGGTGAGGCCGCCCGGCAGCACCCAGGTCGACTCGCCGGTGATGGCGAAGGGCCGCAGATCGACGTGACGGGGCTGCACGCCCTCCTCGGTCAGGGTCGGGCAAACCGAGAGCCGGACCATCGGCTGGCTGATGTAGTTCGCGGGGTCGGCCAGCAGGCTGGCGCGGCAAGCTTCCAGCTCCTCGGCGGAGGCACGTGGGCCGACCGTGATGCCGTAGCCGCCGGCTTCGCCGACCGGCTTGACCACCAGTTCGGAGAGGTGATCCAGGGTGTACTGCAGGCCCTCGCGCTCGCGGCAGATGTGGGTCTCGACGTTGGCCAGAATCGGCTCCTCGTCGAGGTAGTAGCGGATCAGCCGCGGCATGTAGGCGTACACCGCCTTGTCGTCGGCGACGCCCGTGCCGACGGCGTTGGCCAAAGCGACGGTGCCCTTGCGGTAGGCGGCGAAAAGGCCGGGCACGCCCAGCATCGAGTCCGGATTGAAGGCCTGCGGGTCGAGGAAGTCGTCGTTGATCCGCCGATATATGACGTGCACCGGCTTCAAGCCTGCGATGGTCCTCATGTAGACGCGGTCGTCGGCCTCGATCACAAGATCGCGACCCTCGACCAGCGGCACGCCCATCTCGCGGGCCAGGAAGATGTGCTCGAAGTAGGCGGAGTTGAACACGCCCGGCGACAGCAGCGCGACCTGAGGGTCGAACACCGCGGGCGGCGCCAGAGAAGCCAGGGCCTCGTGCAGGCATTCACCGTAGTTGGAAACCGGGCGGATGCCCATGTTTGCCATGAGGTCGGGGAAGGCGCGCTGCATCAGGTGGCGGTTCTCGACCACGTAGGAGACGCCCGAGGGCGTACGCGCGTTGTCCTCCAACACCCGAAAATCGCCCAGGTGGTCGCGTACGATGTCGGTGCCGTCGATGTGCGCGTAGGTTCCCAGTGGCGGCCGGAAGCCTTCCATCTCCGGGCGGTAATTCGGATTGCGATAGACCAACTCACCGGGTATCGCGCCGTCCTTGACTGCCTTGCCTTCGCCGTAGATGTCGCTCAGGAACGCATTGATCACGGCCACACGCTGCTTGACGCCGGAGTCGATGGTCGCCCAGTCGGCGGCCGAGATCACCCGCGGGATGACGTCGAACGGCAGGATGCGGTCGACTGCATCCTTCTGCGTGTAGACCGTGAAGGTGATGCCGAAGTTGTAGAGCTCGCGCTCCGCGTCGGCTGCGCGCGCGCGAAGCTGCTCCAGGGGAATGCGGTCCAGCCTCTGGCGCACCGGCGAGGTCTCTGCCAGCGGCCGGTCGGGCAGCCCGAAGACCTCGCAATAGAAGCCGTCCGGATCGTAGTCGGCCAACGACTGGGTGGCAGCGGCCAGGGCCATGATCCTCCGCATCGGGTAGGTCAGACAGCGAGAAGGCGCGGCGCGCAGACCGCGCCGGCGCCCTCTGAGACCCCATTATGGCAAGTCCGCTGCCCTGCTGTTAAGCCCTGCTGGAAAAAGCTGCGGCGCGCACGCTCAGCGCCGCGCGACCGAGCGGTCCGAAGCTGCCGCCGGGGTTGCCATCCGGCGCACCACCAGGGTCCCGGATAGGAAGTCGTGCAGTGTGCGCCGGCGCTCGTTGAACAGGGCGACCAGCAGCACCAGCCAGGCGGTCGCCGAGACCGAGACGTAGAAGACCACGGTCATCACGAAGGCCTGCAGGTAGTCGGGAGGCCCGCCGTCGAAGCTGCGTACCTCCAGGCCAAGCAGGCGCATGCCGGGGGTTGCGCCGGCAGCGCCGATGAACAGCGTGTGGTAGGCGAGCGGCAGAAAGCTTAGCGCCGCCGCCTGCAGCGGCAACAGCAGACCGAGGGAAAGGATGCCGACGATGCCGAGCGAGACCCACGCTGCGACGGCGAGAATGGCCAGCAGCATCAGATCGAGAAGATACGCCAGGGCGCGGCGCAGCAGCACGCCGTCGTAAAGCAGCGGATCGTCGAAGAACCGCGCTCCGCGCTCTCCAGGGCGCAGGCTCCAGGCGCGGCGCGCGGGCAGATTGCGGCTCATCGGGGGGCTGTCGCTCCGGCGTGGTCCGTTGGGTCGCTTCGTCTGGGATGTGGGACCGGCGCGGCGGCGCTGCAACGGGGGCGGGCCGGTCGGCGCGTCTGGCCCGCCTACTGCGTCCGGGTGCCGCCGAAGCGCAGGTCGTTGGCATAGGGGTCTGGACCCGCGTCGCTGCGCTGCAGGATAGAGGGCGCCTCGAAGGGAATCTCGGCCGGGGTCGGGACGCGGTCGGCCTGGGTCTCGCCGACGCCGCGGCCGTCGCGCAGCAGCACGATGGAGATGCGGCGGTTCACCGGCGCATAGGGGTCCTCGGCGTTCAGCGGCTCGCGGTCCGCCTTGCCGACCACGTAGGCAACCCGCTCGGCGGGCAGGCCGAAGGCAGCCATGGCCCGGCGGCTGGCGTGGGCGCGGTCGCTGGACAATTCCCAGTTGGAATAGCTGCCGTCGCCGCGGAAGGGGGTCGCGTCGGTGTGGCCCTTGATGGCGACCTGGTTCGGCAGATCCTTGACCGCGTCGGCGACCAGACTCAGCAGGCTGCGGGTGTGGGCCAGCGGCAGGGCCGAGCCGGAGGCGAACATCGAGGTGTTCTGCCGGTCGACGAGCTGGATGCGCAGGCCCTCAGGCGTCTGGTCGACCAGCAGGTTCTCGGCCAGGGCGTTCAGTTCCGGCACGCTGGCGATGGCATTGCGGAGCTGGCGCTCGATCTCGGCGAACTCGCGTGCTTCCCGCTCGGCGGATGCGGCGTCCAGGCTGGCGTCGTCCAGGGCGCCGGGGTCCATCGTTCCGTCTGCGCCCTCGGCGGCCGCGGCCGTGTCGGTCCGCTCCGCGGGGGTCGCCGTGTCACCGGCGGCCGGCTCCTCGCCGTCCTGGCCCGCGTCCTCGTCCTGCCCGTCGGCGCCGGTACCGTCGAGCGCGACGATGATTCCCATCGGCGTGCGGCTGTCGCGCGCCGAGCCCTCGGTGGTCAGGGTCTGCCCGCCGAGAATGTCGCCCGAGCCGCTGGTGGTGGCGTCGGAGACGATGGTGGGAGTGAAGTAGTCGGCGATGCCCTGGCGCTGCTCTTCGGAAGTCGAGGCGATCAGCCAGAGCAGCAGGAAGAAGGCCATCATGGCGGTGACGAAGTCGGCATAGGCGACCTTCCAGGCGCCGCCGTGATGGCCGTGCCCGCCGCCCTTCTTGACCTTCTTGATGATGATGGGTGCGAGGTTGTCGCCGCTCGCCATTCCCGTCGCCTACCCGCCAGCCGAATCCCGGAGCCGCGCCAGCCAGTGGACCGGCGTTGCGGATACGAAGACTGACGCAGCAAGGTTAAGGGAGGGTTAGGCGAAGGCGGGCCGCCCCGGCATCGGGGTTGCCGAGCTACCAATCTCGGCCCGGATCCGGCTAGTCCTCTTTCAGCGCCTTTCGCGCCTTTGCCAAGACATCGAGCAGGCGTTTCGGCGGCTTTGCCGCCAACACTTCGCCGTGGACTTCCTTCAGACGATCCAGAAGCGACAAATCCGCGAAGCTGGAAAGGTCGTCGACTTCGCCGTGTTCCGTTTGGGGCTCTTCTTTGCGATAACGCGCCATGGGGATCGGTCAGTCCGCTCTTCCTGAGGGGAATCGCGCACCGCCGCTCAAGAACTCGGGGACATCTGCATGACAAGCTCGGCGATGCGCGGGTCTCTCGGGACCCTAGTTATCAGACTCGCCTAGCGAACGACCGAGAAATCGGATTGTTCCCCTAGCGCGTCGACCGCCGGGCGCCCTCAGGCGACGGCGCCGGGCAGTGCCGCGCCGCGGATCAGGTGCGCCAGGGCATCGCAGAAGGCCGGCAGATCGTCCGGCTTGCGGCTGGTCACGAAGTTCCCGTCGACCACGACCTCGCGGTCGCTCCAATCGGCTCCAGCGTTGCGCATGTCGGCGCGGATCGAGGGATAGGAGGTGGCCTGGCGGCCGCGCACCAGCTCCGCCTCGATCAGCATCCAGGGACCATGGCAGATGGCGCCGATCGGCTTTTCCTGTCTTGCGAAGGCCTGGACCAGGGCGACGGCCTGCGGCTTGGTGCGCAGGACATCGGGGTTGATCTGCCCGCCCGGCAGGACGAGCGCGTCGTAGGCCTCCGCCGAGACCTGTTCGACTGTGCGGTCCACGGGGACGCTTTCGCCCCACTCGATCTTGTCCCAACTCCGGATCTCGCCCGCGTGCGGGGCAACCACATGCACCTCTGCGCCGGCCGCAGCGAAGCGGTCCCGCGGGTCGAAGAGCTCCGACTTCTCGAAGCCGTCGGTGGCGAGGATGGCGATCGTCTTCCCGGCCAAAGGTCCGGCCATGGAGGTCCTCCTGTCTCGAGATGCCGTCGCCTGCGGGGACGCTCGTCCAAGGTTCGCGAACGAGACTGCGTTCGGTTCCGCAGGTGGCGGCTGGCTTGCAGGTCTCAGTACCCGAGGTTCAGGCCCCCGACGTGCGTCAGCTCTTTGCGCGCGCGTTCAGCCGCCTTCGGATCGATGTACTCGAGCGCTTCGCGCAGGGCGTCGCGGGCGCGCGACAGCCGCGAGCGCACGGTTCCGACGGCCACGTCAAGCACTTCGGCGGCATCCTGATAGGCCATACCCTCGACGACGACGAGGAGCAGGACCTCACGGTGCTCGTCCGAGATCCGCTCGAGTGCGTCGGCGAGTTCGCGGAGTTGAACGTTGTCGAACTGGTTGCCGGCCGTCGGCGGGCCCGGGTTCTCCGGCGTCACCTCGCAAGACTGCGGGCGCCGCTGCGCCCGGCGCACGTTGCTGACGTGGAGATTGTGCATCATGGTGAACAACCAGGCCCGCATGTTGGTGCCGGGCTGCCATAGGTGCAGCTTCTCGAGCGCCCTGGCCAGGCAGTCCTGCACCAGATCGTCGGCGCGTTCGGCCTCCCCGGTAAGATAGCGGGCGTAGCGGCGAAGCCTCGGGATCTCGGCTTCGATCAGGTCGATGCGGTCTTGCATGTCCCCCTCCTCAGGGTTTCGGGGACCCCCGCACGTCTTCGTTCTTTACGCGTGCGCGATTTCCTTGGGGATCGGCATGTCGGGTTCACGACGTAGATGGTGACTCACTTTAGCGTTGTAAACAATAGAATGCGCTGTGGCAAAAATAATACATTCAGTCATTTTGGATAAATGTGGAGTGTAGGGATGTTATCATAGGTTAAATCCCTGCGATGTGTTGGAGAAATCCAATATTTTTATTCAACACCAAGAGGCGTATTTCCCACTATTTTCTTATCATGCTGCAGCGGTTATATTGTAAAAGCGTTCCGGTACCTCTTTATCCAGCAAACCTGGTGAGAGCGACCGCAGGCTTTCCGCCGGTTTCATGTCGTTCTTGACTTCCGGATGGCGCCGGGACCGACGGGTGGGGCCGCATCGAAGCGGCCTTACGCTCGAAAGGGGCTGCCGCGTCTCCATCGGTTCAGGACTTCGAACCCGCTCGCTGTCCTGAGGTGCGTGCCTCGAAAGTGGCGAGGTCCAGCGGGACAGCGAAGCCGAAATTCCCTGCTGTTCCGGCGCATATCGCCAAGGAAGTCCGCCGGCTGACGCCGCAGGCGGCACGGGTACGGGAAGTGCACTCGTCTTGCGGGATGCGGGCGTATGCTCTCGAACTCTCGACGGCCGCCTGACCGATGCGTTGCAAGTGGTGTCGCGCTTCTTGGCGCTCTTCCGGTGCGCGCGCCGACTCAGGATCCGGAGTCGCTACTCGCGCGCACGCCGGGCAGCCACGTCGCGGTCGGCGGCCGGCGTACGCCGGCTCGAAACCAGCAGAATCAGCCAGCCGAGCCCAGCCGCCAGTCCGAGAAACAGCAAAGGCGGAATGATCCAAGCCAACAGCCCGTCGTTCAGCGCGCCGCTGACGGCAAACGGATCGGCTGCGCCGATCCAGATGGCGAACAGAACGGTCAGGGCGACGTAACCGCGAAACACCCAGCGGCGCTACGTCGTGCGCGTCTTCGTGTTGCGCCGCTCCGCCGGTGCTTGTGCTCGGCCTTCTTGCGCCTGTCTCATGGCAGTCCTCCCACGAAGTGCAGGTCGGGCGCTGTGCAAGTGAACGGCTGCTTGGAAGCCGCGGTTCCGCCGAGGTGCCGACCGGAGTCGGAACCGTCCGGGTCAGGCCAGGGCGTCGCGTAGGTCGTTCAGCAGGTCGTCTTGCCCTTCGACCCCGACCGAAAGGCGGATCAAGCCGTCGTCGATGCCGAGCGCTGTACGCTTTTCCGTTGGGATGGAGGCGTGGGTCATGATCGCCGGATGCTCGATCAGGCTCTCGACGCCACCGAGCGATTCCGCCAGAGCGAAGACCCGCACCCGCTCCAGGAAGCGCTTGGCGGCATCCAGACCGCCTTCGAGCACCGCCGTGACCATGCCGCCGCCGGCGCGCATCTGGCGCTGGGCCAGGGCGTGCTGCGGGTGATTGGGCAGGCCTGGGTAGGCGACCCGGGCCACCTTGGGGTGGGCGTGCAGGAATTCCGCGACTGTCTGGGCGCTCGCACAGTGGCGTTCCATGCGCAGGTGCAGCGTCTTCAGGCCGCGCAGCGCGAGGAAGGACTCGAAGGGGCCCTGGATGCCGCCGACGGCGTTCTGCAGATAGCCCAGCCGCTCGGCCAGCTCGCCGCTTTCGCGGGCCACCAGAACGCCGCCGACCAGGTCGCTGTGGCCGCCCAGGTACTTGGTGGCCGAGTGCATCACCAAGTCGATGCCGTGCTCCAGCGGGCGCTGCACCCAGGGGCTCGCAAAGGTGTTGTCCGCGACCGTGACCAGGCCGCGGGCGCGCGCAACCTCGGCGATCGCCTCGAGGTCGACCAGCTTCAGCAGGGGGTTGGTCGGCGTTTCGATCCAGACCATGCGGGTGTTCGGCCGGATCGCCGCTTCCAGCGCGCCGCGGTCGGTCAGGTCGACGAAGCTGAAGTCCAGCCCGGCCGAACGGCGGCGCACGTTCTCGAACAGCCGATAGGTGCCGCCGTAGACGTCGTCCATGACGACGACGTGGTCGCCGCTGTCGAGCAGCTCCAGTGCCGTGGCCGTCGCCGCCATGCCGCTGGCGAAGGCGAAGCCCCGTGCGCCGCTCTCCAGGTCGGCGACGCAGCGCTCGTAGGCCATGCGCGTCGGATTCTGGCTGCGCGAGTACTCGTAGCCCTTATGGACGCCCGGGCTCTGCTGCACGTAGGTGCTGGTGGCGTAGATCGGGGTCATGATCGCGCCGGTCGTCGGGTCCGGTGCCTGGCCGGCATGGATGGCGCGGGTCTCGAAGCTCGGGCGGTTCGGCTTGGTGATGTCCGGCATGGCGGTCCTTTCGGGTGATGCGACAGCCGCCGTCAGGCGGATATCGACGTCACGGCATCTGCCGCCGCAGGTGGTTGAGCAGGTCGATGCGGGTGATCAGGCCGTAGAAGCGCTGTCCCTCCGCGACGATGGCGACGTGGTCGCGGGCGAAGATCGGCAGCAGGTCCTCCAGGGCGGCGGTCGGCGGCAGGGTCTCCAGCTTGGCGGTCATCGCCGCCGAAACCGGCTCGGCGAAGCCGCTCCTGTCGGCGTAGACCTGCAGCAGGACATCGCTCTCGTCGACGATGCCGACCGGCCGTCCGGCCTCGTCCAGCACCGGAAGCTGCGAAACGTCGTAGAGCTTCATGCGGCCGAGCGCCTGCGCCAGAGTGTCGCCCGGCGCCGCCGTCACGGTGGCGTGCTCGGTGTGCTTGCGGGCGATCAGATCGCGCAGGTCGCCGGTGCTGGGCTCTTCCAGGAAGCCCTGATCGCGCATCCAGAAGTCGTTATACATTTTGGAAAGGTACTTGTTGCCGCTGTCGCAGAGGAACGCGACCACGCGCTTCGGCGCGCTCTGGGCGCGGCAATGGCGCAGGGCGGCGGCGATCAGCGTGCCCGAGGAGGAGCCGGCCAGCAGCCCCTCGGCGCGCAGCAGCTCGCGCGCCGCCAGCAGCGCCTCCTTGTCGGGAATGCTGTAGGCGGTGTGCACCCGAGAGAAGTCGGAGACGGGCGGCACGAAGTCCTCGCCGATGCCCTCGACGATCCAGCTCCCGACCTCGCCCTTCACCTCGCCGGTGCGGATGTAGTCGGCGAGGATCGAGCCCTCCGGGTCGGCCAGCACCATCTCGGTCTTCGGCGAGGCCTCGGCAAAAAAGCGCGACAGGCCGGTGATCGTCCCGCCGGAGCCGACGCCGCAGACCACCGCGTCCACGTCGCCGTCCATCTGCGCCAGGATCTCCGGACCCGTGGTCGTCTCGTGCGCCCGCGGGTTAGCCTCGTTGCCGAATTGGTCGACGAACCAGGCGCCTTCTTGCTCGGCGATGCGCTTGGCCAGGTCCTGGTAGTATTCCGGGTGCCCCTTGCCGACGTCGGAGCGGGTCATGCGGACCTCGGCGCCCAGTGCCTTGAGGTGGAAGATCTTCTCCTGCGCCATCTTGTCCGGCATGACGATGATCAGGCGGTAGCCCTTCTGGGCGGCGACGAGCGCCAAGCCCAGGCCCGTGTTGCCGGCGGTCGCCTCGACGATCGTGCCACCGGGCCCGAGCCGGCCGTCGGCTTCCGCCGCCTCGATCATCGAGCGGCCGATGCGGTCCTTGATCGAGCCGCCGGGGTTCTGGCTTTCCAGCTTCAAGAAGAGCGTGCAGGGGCCGGTCTCCAGGTTGTTGACGCGGACCAGCGGTGTGTTGCCGATCATCTCCAGGGCGCTGGAGTAGACCGGTCCGGGGAAGTGCGTGTCGGCCATGACAGAGCGCTCTCGTGCCGGGGGCTAGAGTACGGCAGGATGGGCGCCGGGAGCGGTTCGGGCAAGGGTGCACGCTCCGGCGGCCGGCACAGCTCTCGTGAACGCGACGGCGAGCCGGCAAGCCGGCCCCCAGGATCCTGCCCCGGTGGGCTCTACCCGATCGGCCACCTGGTTTCCCGCCCGCGATTGAGCCTTCCTGCGGTGCTGTTTTCGTCGCAAAGACGGTCCATATAGCCAGACATCGTCACGCTGCGGGAGCGTTCATGCGTAAGGTGTTGAAGTGGGCCGCTCGCGGCCTCGTCGGACTGGTGGCCGCCCTGGTCCTGGTGCTGGCTGGCGGCTGGGCTTGGCTGCAGTTCTCCCTGCCGAAGACCGAGGGCACGGTGGTGGTCGGCAGCCCGGACGAGCCGGTCGAGATCCTGCGCGACGAGTTGGGCATCGTGACCATCGAGGCCGAGAGCTGGCCCGACGCCTGGTTCGCGCTCGGCTACGTCCACGCCCAGGACCGCCTGGTGCAGATGGAACTGCTGCGCCGCATCGCCACCGGACGGCTCTCCGAAGTCGCCGGCTCCATGACGCTCGACTTCGACCGACTGATGCGGGCGCTCGACCTCGCTGGCCGGGCGCAGCAAACCTGGCCAGGCGTCAGCCCCGAGGTGAAGCGGGCGCTGAACTTCTACGCCGAGGGCGTCAACGCCTACTTGGAGACGCACGACGGTCCGCTGCCGCCGGAATTCCTGCTCGCCGGCCGACCGGAGGCCTGGGAGCCCTGGCATTCCCTGCTGTGGGGCAAGCTGATGGCCTTCCGCCTGTCGGGCAACTGGTGGCAGGAGTTGGACAACGCGCGCCTCGCCGCTGCGGTCGGGCCGGAGGCCCTGGGCGACCTCTTCCCGGACCTCGACTCCGGCACCGCGACGATCTCCGGCGCTGGGTTCCGGGACTTCTCGACCCTGCTGGATGCAGTGCCGCGCGACTGGACCCTAGGCGCCAGCAACGTCTGGGCGGTGGCCGGCGCGCGGACGGCGAGCGGCAAGCCGATTCTCGCCAACGACCCGCATCTGGGCCTGCAGGTGCCGGCCACCTGGTACCTGGCGCGCCTGGAGACGCCCGAGGGCGTGCTCGCCGGCGCCACCTCGCCCGGCGTGCCGCTGATGGTGCTGGGCCACAACGGCCATGCCGCTTGGGGCTTCACCACCACCCACAGCGACGTCCAGGACCTGGTCGTCGAGACGCTCGATCCGCAGGACCCCGGCCGCTACCTGACGCCGGACGGGCCGCTGCCCTTCGAGACGCGCGAGGAGACCTTCGTCGTGCGCTTCGGTACGGACGTCACCGAGACCTTCCGCGCGACGCGCCACGGCCCCGTCGTCTCGGATGCGCGCGAAGAGGCGGCCGATGCCGTCGGGCAGGGCGAGGTGCTGGCGCTCGCCTGGCCCTTCCTGCAGCGCCCCGACACCTCGCCGGAAGCGCTCTACAAACTCAATTTCGCCCGCACCTGGGACGAGTTCGCCGGGGCGATGCGGTCCTGGACCGGCCCGCAGCAGAATGTCTTCTGGGCCAACACCGCCGGCGACATCGGCTTCTATGCCCCCGCCCTGGTGCCTGTGCGCGACGGCTTCGACGGCAGCTTGCCGGTGCGCGGCGCCGAGCGCCGGCAGCTTTGGCGCGGCATGATCCCCTTCGAAGAGCTGCCCCATGCCGTCAATCCCGCCGACGGTGTGCTGATCAATGCCAACAACCGCATCGCCGGGCCGGACTACCCCTACCTGCTGGCCACCCGCTTCGAGCCGAGCTATCGCGCCCGCCGGATCGCCGAGGTGCTGGACGGCCAGCAGGTCCATTCGACCGAGGAGAGCTGGCTGTTGCAACGCGATGCCCACTCGGTCATGGCGCGCGAACTGGTGCCCCTGCTGATCGACGGCCTGCCGCAGGACGATGGCGCCGCCGGGCGAGCGGTGGCGTTGCTGGCCGGCTGGGATTTCGAAATGACGCCGGGACAGCCGCAGCCTCTGCTGCTCTACGCCTGGCTGCGCGCGCTCAACGCGACGATTTTCGCCGACGAATTGGGCAAGGCCTACAAGGGCTACGCTTACTGGAATCCGGAAGGCATCGCGCATGCGCTGCAGGCGGCACCGCGCTGGTGCGATGACACCGCGACGCCCACCGTCGAGGACTGCGCTTGGGCACGTCGGCAGGGGCTGGAGGCGGCACTGGCCTGGCTGGAGGAGATCGGCGCCGAGGCGGACGCGCCGGCCGACCTGGAATGGGGCGACTGGCACGTCGCCCGTCTGCAGCACGTGCTGCTCGGCCACGTGCCGCTGCTCGGCGCTGCCTATCGCGAGCGCTTCCCGGTGGGTGGCGGCAACTACACCGTCAAGCGCGCCACGCCGGCCTGGGAGGAGCGGACGCCGATGCGCATGGTGCACGGCGCCGGTCTGCGGGCGGTCTACGACTTGGCGAATCTCGACGAGTCGCGCTTCGTCATCACCGCCGGGCAGTCGGGCAACCCCTTCTCGCCGCACCTCCTCGACATCGCGCCGATGTGGCGCGACGGCGGTTTCGTAAAACTGGTCGGTAACGAACGCGCCGAGGGCGGGCGCCTCGTGCTCCGTCCGCGCTAGACTGTCGGCAAACGCCCGGCGCGCGGAGGAAACTGCCATGGCCCTGCACGAGGCCACCGTAACCCTCGAGGACATCCACCGGGCGGCCGAGACGATCGACGGGCAGGTGGTGCGCACGCCACTGGTGCCGGCCTTTCGCCTCTCCGGCCGCCTCGGCTGCGAGCTGCACCTGAAGTGCGAGAACTTCCAGGTCACCGGCTCCTTCAAGGACCGCGGCGCCTGCAACAAGCTCAGCGCCCTCGACTCCGCCCAGCGGGCGCGTGGCGTCATCGCCATGTCGGCGGGCAACCATGCCCAGGGCGTCGCCTACCATGCCCAGCGCCTGGGCATCCCCGCGACCGTGGTGATGCCCGAGTTCGCGCCCTTCACCAAGGTGCAGCGCACGCGCGCCTACGGGGCCCGGGTCGTGTTGACCGGCGATACGCTGGACGTCTCCTTCGCAACGGCGCGGCAGATCGCCGAGGAGCAGGGGCTGACCTTCGTGCACCCCTACGACGACCCGCTGATCGTCGCCGGGCAGGGGACCATCGGCCTGGAGATGCTGGCGGACGCGCCGAGCCTCGACACACTTGTGGTGCCGATCGGCGGCGGCGGGTTGATCTCGGGGATCGCGACAGCCGCCAAAGCGCTGCGGCCGACGATCGAGGTGATCGGCGTGGAGGCGGCCCTGTTCCCCTCGATGCTGCAGGTCCTGCGCGGCGAGCCGGTGTCGTGCGGCGGCACGACGCTCGCCGACGGCATCGCGGTGAAAACGCCGGGCGAACTGACCCGGCGGATCGTGCGCGACCTCGTCAGCGAGATCCTGACGGTCGACGAGGCGGCGCTGGAGAGCGCGGTCCACCACCTGGCCGAAGAGCAGAAGCTGGTCGCAGAGGGCGCCGGCGCTGCCGGGCTCGCCGCCGTGATCGCAGAGCCCCGACGCTTCGCCGGCAAGCGGGTCGGCGTGGTGATCTGCGGCGGCAACATCGACATGCGCCTGCTGTCCGGCGTGCTGATCCGCGGCCTGGTGCGCGACGGGCGGCTGGTGCGGCTGCGCATCGCCATCGTCGACCAGCCGGGGCAGTTGGCGCGGCTGTCCCAGGTCATCGGCACGACCGGCGCCAACATCATCGAGGTCCATCACCAGCGGCTGTTCGCCGACGTGCCGGCCAAGCGGGCCGACATCGACGTGACGCTGGAAACCCGCGATGCCGAGCACGTCACCGAAATCGTCGCGGCGCTGGAGGCCGCCGGCTTCCCGGCGCGGGCCCTGGCCAGCCGCTCCACCGACCCGACCAGTTGAGGCGGCGCGCTGCGGCTCAGATTGCCGACCAGACGACGAGCCCGAGCGCAAGGGCCACGCCGGCGTACTTCAGACGGTAGTACAGGCGGCGGTTGGCGTGCTTGAAGCGCTTGATCCTGAGCCGCACCGGGTAGACCAGGCCGAAGAGCTTGTTCAGCGCGCCGACCCGCTCGCCCGGCTGGTTCTTGGTCGCCGTGGCCGGCAGCACGCGCGTCGCGATGAAGCGGTTGACGGCGCGCGCGGCGGCGGTGTGCAGCGGCCGTTCGATGTCGCAGAACAGGATGATCCGGGTCTGGTCGGACTCGTTGACCGCACTGTGGATGTAGGTCTCGTCGAAGACCAGGTCCTCGCCGTCGCGCCAGTGGTAGGGGGTGCCGTCGATGAGGATGCGGCAGGCGGCGCTGTTGGGCGTCGCGAGGCCGAGGTGGTAGCGCAGCGAGCCGGCGTAGGGGTCGCGGTGCCGCACCAGCTTGCCGCCCGGCGGCAGCACGGCGAACATCGCCGCTTTGACGCTCGGCACCTGCGCCAGCAGAGCGACCGAGCGCGGGCACATGGCCTGCGCCGAGGGCAAGGGCTCTCCGTACCAGCTCAGGTAGAAACGTCTCCAGCCCTTCTTGAAGAAAGAGTTGAAGCCGAGGTCGTCGTAGCTTTCGGAAGCCGCGATGCCGCCCTGCTCGTAAAGGTTCAGCGCCTCCTCGCGGAACACCTGCCAATTCTCGCGCAGCAGCGCCAGGTCGGAAAAGCGCTCGGTCTCGATGAACGGTCGGTTGGGGACGGCCGAAAAGAGATAAATCAGTAGGTTGAAGGGCGCCAGGAAGGTCGAGTGGTCGGTCAATTGACGCGTGAAGGGATGCCGGTCTCGTCCCCTGAAATGCACGTAGAGGGCCGAGGCGACGAGGGCGTAGACCGCCACCAGTGCCGGCGACAGGACGTTCGGCATGCGAGAGCACCCGATAGGAAGGACTTTGACCGACCCGCAAGAATCGCCAGCGCAGATAGCCGACGCGGCAATCTGGCGCAAGTCTTTCCGAGCCGCGCTTCAGGCGCAAGCTGCAGTTGGCACCGGGAAAGTGGGGCGACGAAGCCCGCAGACGAGGCTCGGCCGCAAGCGGCCGCGCGGGCAGAAACGGCAGAAACCTCAGACCGAGAAGCTTTCGCCGCAGCCGCAGCGGCTCTTCTCGTTCGGATTGTTGAAGACGAAGCCGGACTGGAGCTTGTCCTCCTGGTAGTCCATCTCGCTGCCCAGGATGAACATCGCCGCCGTCGGGTCGACGAATATCTTGACGCCCTTGTCCTCGACCACGTCCTCGAAGCGCTTCTGCTCCTTGGCGTACTCGACGAAGTAGCTCATGCCGGAGCAACCACGCGTCTTCACGCCGACGCGCAGGCCGAGAACGGCCTCGTCAGGGGAGTTCGCGATCAGCGTCTTGACGCGCTCGGCGGCGCGGTCGGTCAGCGTCAGCATCGGGCCCATGGGTGCATCACTCCTCGGATCGAAATCCGTCTTGCCCTTCAGTATGTAAGATTTCGCCCCCGCGACGGAAGAGTTAGAAGATGCCGAGCGCCAGCTTGGCGTCCTCGCTCATCTTGTGATGGTTCCAGGGCGGGTCCCAGGTGATCGTCACGCTGGCCTCGCCGACGCCCGGAACTGCCGCCACCCGGTTGGCGACCTCGCCCGGCAGGGTTCCGGCGACCGGGCAGGAGGGGGCGGTCAGCGTCATCAGGATCGCGACGTCGCCGCTTTCGGGGTCGATCTTGTGCTCGTAGATCAGCCCCAGGTCGAAGATGTTCACGGGGATCTCGGGGTCGTAGACCTGCCGCAGTGCCTCGATCACCGCTTCTTCCGAGGCGACCGGCTCGTCGGCTGCCTTGGGCTCGCCGGCCGTCGTCGTCGCTCCCTCTTCGGCCGCCTCGTCGTCCTGCATCGCCCCCGGCCAGAGGTAGGGGTTGTAGTGCGCTTGCGCGAGCGGCTCGAGGCGCTCCGGGGCGGCCTGGCTGTCCTGCTTCGGCTTGGTGTCGGTCTCGTTGCTCATGGCTCGATCCTGCTGCTTCAGAAGAAGTCCTTGACCTTCTCGATCGCCGCGGCGAGCGCGTCCACCTCGGCGTGGGTGTTGTAGAGGCCGAAGGAGGCACGGCTGGTGGCCGGGACGTCCAGGAAATCCATCAGGGGTTGCGCGCAGTGGTGGCCGCAGCGCACCGCCACGCCGGAGCGGTCGAGGATGGTCCCCACATCGTGCGCGTGCGGGCCCTCCAGGTTGAAGGAGAGGATGGCGGCCTTCTCCTTCGCCGTGCCGTAGAGGGTCAGCCCGTCTATGGCGGAGAGGCGCTCGGTGGCGTAGCGCAGCAGGCTTTCTTCATGCGCCGCGATGGCGTCCAGTCCGATGCCCTCGACGTAGTCAACCGCCGCTCCCAGGCCGATCGCCTCGACGATCGCTGGCGTGCCGGCCTCGAAGCGGTGCGGCGGGCTCTTGAAGGTCGTCTCCTCGAAGGTGACGCGGTCGATCATTTCGCCGCCACCCTGGTAGGGCGGCATCTCGTTCAGGGTCTCGAACGGCGCCCAGAGCACACCGATGCCGGTCGGGCCATAGAGTTTGTGCGAGGAAAAGACGTAGAAGTCGCAGCCCAGCGCGCGCATGTCGATCGGCATGTGCGGCGCCGCCTGGCAGCCGTCGAGCAGCACCTTGGCGCCGGCCGCGTGCGCCATGTCGATCATCTGGCGCACCGGCAGCACCGTGCCCAGCACGTTCGAGATGTGGGCGACCGCGACCAGCTTGGTGCGCGGCCCCAGCAGGCTCTCGTAGACCTGCAGGTCGGGCGAACCCTCGGGTGTCAGCGGCACCACCTTGAGCACGCAGCCGGTGCGCTCGCGCAGCATCTGCCAGGGCACGATGTTGGCGTGGTGCTCGAGAACGGTGAGCACGATCTCGTCGCCCTCGCCGATGTGGCGCTGACCCCAGGAATTGGCGACCAGGTTGATGGCCTCGGTGGCGCCGCGCGTGAAGACGATCTCGTCGTGGTTGGGCGCGCCGACGAAGCGGGCCACCTTGTCGCGCGCCGCCTCGAAGGCGTCGGTCGCCTCCTGGCTCAGGCGATGGATACCGCGGTGGACGTTCGCGTAGTAGCGCCGGTAGGCCTCGTCCATGGCGTCGAGCACCTGGACCGGCTTCTGTGCCGAAGCGCCGTTGTCCAGATAGACCAACGGCTTGCCGTAGACTTCGCGGGTCAGGATCGGGAAATCGGCGCGGATGCGCGCGACGTCGTAGGCGGCATCCCGATTGGCGCCGGGCACGGCATGTTCGGCGGCGGCGAGCGGCGTCTCGCGGTTCAGCACCTCGCTCATGCGGCCACCTCCTCCAGGCTCTCGCGGCGCACCTGCAACCAGTCGCGGATGCGCTCCAGCAGCAGCGGCCGCAGGCTCTCGTCGCCCAGCTCCTCGACCGTCTCGGCGAGGAACGACTCGACCAGCAGAGCCCGGGCGGCCGCTTCGTCCAGGCCGCGGCTGCGCAGGTAGAACAGCGCCATGTCATCGATCGCGCCGGCGGTGGCGCCGTGCGCGCACTGCACGTCGTCGGCGAAGATCTCCAGCTCCGGCTTGGTGTCGATCTCCGCCTTCTCGGACAGCAGCAGGGTCTTGTTCAGCATGCGCCCGTCGGTCTTCTGGGCGTGCGGTGCGACCTTGATCAGCCCCTGAAAGACGCCGCGGCCGCGGTCGTCGATGGCGCCCTTGACCACCTCGCGGCTGGTGCAGTGCGGCACCTGGTGGTCGACCACGGTGGTGATGTCGCCGTGCTGGCGGCCGCGCAGCAGATAGGCGCCGTTCAGGCGGCAATCGGCGCCCTCGCCGACCAGCTTGACCCGCGTCTCCAGGCGCGACAGGCCGGCGCCGCGGTTCAGGGTGAAGCCGTCGTAGGCGCTGTCGCGCTCCTGCCGCAGATGGGTCGTCGCGAAGTGGAAGGTCTCGAGGGGCGCGGCCTGCACCTTGATGTGGGTCAGCCGGGCGTTGGGGCCGAGGGCGATCTCGCTGACGCCGTTGTGGAAGACCGGCTCGGTGCCGAAACCCAGGTGATGCTCCAGGACCGTCGCCTGTGCGCCCTCCTCCAGCACGATCAGGATGCGCGGGTGCACCTGCGTCGGAACCTCGGCCAGCGGACCCACCAGGGTGAGCTCCAGCGGGCGGTCGAGCACCAGGTTGCGGCCCAGGCGGATCACCACGCCGTCCTCGAACAGCGCGGTGTTGAGGGCGAGCAGCGGCTGGTCGCGGTCGTCGGCGACGCGGCCGAGCAGCTCGGCGAGGCCCGCCGGGTCGCGCTCCAGGGCGGCAGCCAGCCGCTCGATCGTGGCGCCGGCCGGCAGCTCTTCGTCCGGGCTCGACAGCTCCGGGCGGACGACCCCGCCGACCAGCGTCGCGCGGTAGCGCGGCGCCTTGGCCGGAAGCAGGCTCGGCACATGGTCGAGGCTGGCCGGGCGCGCCACCTCGCCGGCGGGGGTGAAGCCGATGCCCTGCAGCGCCTTCAGCGGCGTGTACTTCCAGATCTCGTGCCGCTGGGTCGGAAAGCCGAGGTCGCGGAAACGCGCCGCGGCCGTCTCGCGCAGCTCGTCCAGCCAGGACTGGCCGGCGCCGGGCAGGCGCGCCTTGGCAGCGTTGAAGCGGGCCAGGTAGGGCTCGGTGGAGAGGATCTCTTGCTGTGCCATCGGAACCGTTTCTTTGCCTCGCGGGTGGGGCGGGACGGGGCGTCGCCTAGGCCGCCTCGATCGACTCGCCGTAGCCCTTCTCTTCCAGCTCCTGCGCCAGCTCCGGGCCGCCCGAGCGGACGATGCGGCCCTTGGAGAGCACGTGCACGTGATCGGGCACGACATAGGTCAGCAGGCGCTGGTAGTGGGTGATCACCAGCATGGCGCGCTCGGGGCTGCGCATGGCGTTGATCGCCTCGGAGACGGCCTTGAGCGCATCGATGTCGAGGCCGCTGTCGGTCTCGTCGAGCAGGCAGAGGCTCGGCTCCAGCATCGCCATCTGCAGCATCTCGTTGCGCTTCTTCTCGCCGCCGGAAAAGCCCGCGTTGACGGCGCGCTTCAGGAACTCGGGATTCATGCCCAGTTCCTTCGCCTTGGCGCGCAGGTGCTTGACGAACTCCATGGCGTCGAGCTCGGGCTCGCCGCGGTACTTGCGCACCGCGTTCACCGCCTCCTTCAGGAAGGTGGTATTCGGCACGCCGGGAATCTCGACCGGGTACTGGAAGGCCAGGAAGACGCCCTCGCCGGCGCGCTCCTCGGTCGGCATCTCCAGCAGGTCCTTGCCGTTGAAGGTGACCGAGCCCTCGGTCACCTCGTAGCCGTCGCGGCCCGCCAGCACGTAGGACAGGGTCGACTTGCCGGAGCCGTTCGGCCCCATGATGGCATGCACCTCGCCGGCGCGGATCGTCAGGTCGATGCCCTTGAGGATCTCGGCGCCGTCGACGGTGGCGTGCAGGTTGTTGATCTCGAGCATGGGTCTCGTTTCTTGCAAGCGTTGCGGAGTGTTGGCCGGTCGTCAGCCGACGGAGCCTTCCAGGCTGATGCCGACCAGCTTCTGCGCCTCGACGGCGAACTCCATGGGAAGCTGCTGCAGCACCTCGCGGCAGAAGCCGTTGACCACCAGGGCCACCGCCTCCTCCTCGCCGATACCGCGCTGGGTGCAGTAGAAGAGCTGGTCCTCGCTGATGCGCGAGGTGGTGGCCTCGTGCTCGACCTTGGCCGAGCGGTTCTTGCTCTCGATGTAGGGCACCGTATGCGCGCCGCAGCGTTCGCCGATCAGCAGGGAGTCGCACTGGGTGTAGTTGCGCGCGTTCTCCGCCTTGCCGCCCATACGCACCAGCCCGCGGTAGGTCTGGTTGGAGCGGCCGGCCGAGATGCCCTTGGAGATGATCCGCGAGGAGGTGTTCTTGCCCAGGTGGATCATCTTGGTGCCGGTGTCGGCCTGCTGCAGGTTGTTGGTGATGGCGATGGAGTAGAACTCGCCGACCGAGTTGTCGCCCTTGAGGATGCAGCTCGGGTACTTCCAGGTGATCGCGGAGCCGGTCTCGACCTGGGTCCAGGAGATCTTCGAGCGGGCGCCCTCGCACAGACCGCGCTTGGTGACGAAGTTGTAGATGCCGCCCTTGCCCTCTTCGTCGCCGGGGAACCAGTTCTGCACGGTGGAGTACTTGATCTCGGCATCCTCCAGCGCGACCAGCTCGACGACGGCGGCGTGCAGCTGGTTCTCGTCGCGCTGCGGCGCCGTGCAACCCTCCAGGTAGCTCACGTAGGAGCCCTTGTCGGCGATGATCAGGGTGCGCTCGAACTGGCCGGTGTTCTCGGCGTTGATGCGGAAGTAGGTCGACAGCTCCATGGGGCATCGCACGCCCTCGGGGATGTAGACGAAAGAGCCGTCGGTGAAGACCGCCGCGTTCAGGCAGGCGTGCTTGTTGTCGGCGTAGGGCACCACCGAGCCGAGGTACTTCCGCACCAGCTCGGGATGGTTCTGCACCGCCTCGGAGATCGAGCAGAAGATGACGCCGACCTCCTCCAGCTTCTTCTTGAAGGTGGTGGCGACGGAGACGCTGTCGAACACCGCGTCGACCGCAACGCCGGCCAGCATCTCCTGCTCCTTCAGCGGGATGCCCAGCTTCTCGTAGGTCTCCAGCAGCTTGGGATCGACCTCGTCGAGCGACTTCGGCTTTTCCGTCTGCTTAGGCGCGGCGTAGTAGTAGACGTCCTGATAGTCGATCGGCGGGAAGCCGACCTTGGCCCACCCCGGCTCCGGCATGGTCAGCCAGTGCCGGAAGGCCTTCAGGCGCCATTCGAGCATCCACTCCGGCTCGTCCTTCTTGGCCGAGATGAAGCGGATGATGTCTTCGTTCAGCCCCTTGGGCGCGGTCTCCATCTCCAGGTCGGTCGACCAGCCGTACTTGTATCGCTCGCCCAGCGACTTGACCTGTTCGATCGTCTCGACGCTTGCCGCCATGATTCCGGTCTCTCTAGTCTCGGTTTACCTTGCCGGCGCGGCACGCCGGCGTCCCTGTCCTTGCCGGCTTCACGCGCTCGCCCGCTCGGCCGCCCGCGCGTCGCGGCGAGCCGGCATCTCGAAGGGCAGTGCCATATCGGCCAGCGTGACGCCGTCCAACGCCGTGCGGATCGCCGTGTTGACCCGCTCCCAGTTGCCGCGCATCGGGCACAGGGACTCGACGCCGCAGGTGTCCGTCGCGCCCTCGACGCAGGCGGTCAGCGCGATCGGCCCGTCCATCGTCTGGATGATCTCGGCGACCGAGATGTCCCGGGCCGGCCGGGCCAGCGTGTAGCCGCCGGCGGCGCCGCGCTGCGAGGCCAGCAGGCCGCCCTTGGCCAAGAGGTTCAGCACCTTCGCAGCCGTCGGCTGCGACATGCCGGTGTCCTCGGCGAGGCGCGTGGCATTGACCAGCCGGTCGGGCCGGAGCGCCATCTGCGCCAGGGCGACCACGGCATAATCGGTCAAGCGGTTGAGGCGAAACATGCGCTAAGGCGTCCTTTCGGCACCCGGATGCGATTCTCGGCGACAATCCCGAGCGATCCGCTCCGAATTCCAGAAGTACCATCTTGCCCGGCGAATTCAAGCACAAATCCGACAAAATCGGTCAGATTTGATCGCTGTCGAGAATCAATGACTTGCCGCTCAAAGCGTGCCGAACAGCCGGTCGCCGGCATCGCCCAGCCCCGGGACGATGTAGGCGTGGCTGTCGAGGTGGCTGTCAAGTGCGCCTGTCACGAGCGGCACTTGCGGGTATCGTTTGGCGAGGTGCTGGACGCCCTCGGGCGCTGCCACCAGACAAAGGAAGCGGATGTCGCGTTCGGCGACGCCGCGTTCCAGAAGGACGTCGATGGCATGCGCTGCCGAGCCGCCGGTCGCGAGCATCGGGTCGATCAGCAGCACGCGGCCGGGGGTGTCCGGCAGCTTGACGTAGTACTCCTGCGGCGCCTTCGTTTCCGGGTCGCGAAAGACGCCGATGTGGCCCTCGCGCGCCGAGGGGATGAGCTGGCGCAGGCCCTCGGCGAGGCCCAGGCCGGCGCGCAGGATCGAGACGATGGTAATCTCGCCGGCCAGGTGCGGTGCGTTCATCGGCGCGATCGGCGTCTCGATCGGGCGGTGCTCCAGCGGCAGGTCGCGCGTCAACTCGTAGCCGAGCAGCAGGCCGAGCTCGTGCAGGAGTTGGCGGAAGACGAGCGGCGTCGTGTCCTTGTCGCGCAGAACGCTCAGCTTGTGCTGCACCAGAGGATGGTCGACCACGCGCAGGTTGGGGAACTGGCTCGCGTCGCTGTCGCTCATGAAGTCCTTGCGAGTCGCCGAAGTCCGATAGCCGCCACCATACCAAGCCCGGATGTCAGCGCCATGGCGAAATAGGCACCCGACCCGAAGGCCGTGTAGAGCCAGCCGGCGGCGAACATCAGGCTGCCCAGGCCGATCGATCCGACGGCGGTGGCGTAGACCGCCTGGGCGCTGCCGGCCTGGGCGTCGGGCACGGAACGGGCCAGCCAGGTCAGGGCACCAAGATGGGCGGCGCCGAAGGTTAGGGCGTGCAGAAGTTGGATCGGCGCCAGCAGCAGCGGATCGCCGGTCAGCCCCGTGAGCGGCCAGCGCACCAATCCCGCCGCGCCGGCCAGCGCGAGCAGGCGGAGCGGGCCGAAGCGATCGATCAGCGGCCGGCCGAACCAGAACAGCACCACCTCGGCCAACACGCCGAGCGCCCAGAGCGCGCCGACCAGGGTCTCCGACAGGCCCGCCCGCGACCAGTCGAGCGCCGAGTAGGCGTAGTAGACCGCGTGGCTGCCCTGGATGGCGGCTCCGGCGGCGAGCAGCAGCAGGAAGTCGGGCCGGCGCAGCAGCGCGAGCGGCCGGCCGCCTTCCCACGCCGAGGCTGCGCGGCGGGTGGCCTCGACCGAAGCCGGCAGCAGCCAGGCGGCGACCAGCGTCAAGAGGGCGCCGAGAACGATCAGGTGCAGCACCCAGGCCGGGCCGTAGGCGCCGATCAGCGCGCCGCCGCCCAGGTTGGCGGCGACGAAGGCGAGCGAGCCCCACAGGCGCGCGCGGCCGTAGGCGAAGCCGTGGCGCTCGGCGGCGCGCACCGCCAGCCCCTCGACCAGGGGCATCTGCGGCTGATGCACGATCGCGGCGAAGGTGTGCAGCAGCACGATGGCGGCGAAGCCGGCGGCCAGATCCAGCGACGCGAAGGACAGCAGGGTCAGCGCCGCCAGAACCAGGACCATGCGCCGCCGCCGCCCCTGCCGGTCGGCCAGCACGGCGAGGCCGGGCGTGGTGGCGATGCGCAGCCAGGCGGGGATCGCCAGCACCAGGCCGATCGCGGCGTCGGAAAAGCCGTGCGCCTCCAGCCAGAGGGGAAAGTACGGCAGGTAGATGCCGAGGACGAGGAACAGGCCGCCGTAGAAGGCGGCGAAGCGGGCGGCGAGGACGGTCGGCGACGGCGGTGGGGTCGAGCCGACACGCTTCACGCCGCGCTGCGGGCGGCGCTGCGCCGGTCCTCCCGGATCATGTCGGCGGCCTTTTCGGCGATCATGACGACCGGCGAGTTGGTGTTGCCCGAAGTGATGGTCGGCATGATCGAGGCGTCGACCACCCGTAGGCGCTGCAGCCCGTGGACCCGAAGGCGGGCGTCGACGACGGCCAGACTGTCGCTGCCCATCTTGCAGGTGCCCACCGGGTGGAAGATGGTCGTGGCGATGTCGCCGGCGGCGCTCGCCAGTTCCTCGTCCCTGGCGAAGTCGAGGCCCGGCTTGAACTCCTCGGCCTGGAAGCGCTGCAGCGGTTCCTGCGCGCAGATCTTGCGGGTCAGGCGGATCGACTCGGCCGCCACTCTCCGGTCGGCGGGCGTGGAGAGATAGTTCGGCCGGATCGCCGGGGCGGTTTGCGGGTCCGGACCCTTGATGTGAATCGAGCCGCGGCTTTCCGGGCGCAGGTTGCACACGCTTGCGGTAAAGGCGGGGAAGCGGTGCAGCGGCTCGCCGAAGGCATCCAGGCTGAGCGGCTGGACGTGGTACTCCAGGTTCGGCGTCGCTTGGCTGGAGTCGGACTTGGCGAAGGCGCCGAGTTGGCTGGGCGCCATGGTCAGCGGCCCCGTGCGCCTGAGCAGGTACTCCAGCCCCATGCCCATCTTGCCGAGCAGGGAGTTGGCCACCTGGTTCAGGGTCCTGGTGCCCTGGACCTTGTAGACCGTTCGGATCTGCAGGTGGTCCTGCAGGTTCTCGCCGACGCCGGGCAGGGCGTGCCGCACCGCAATGCCATGCGCCTGCAGAAGCTCGGGATCGCCGATGCCGGAGAGCTCGAGAATCTGCGGGCTGCCGATCGAGCCGCTCGCCAGAATAACCTCGCCTGCGGCGGTCGCATGCGCCGGGCGGCCGTCGCGGCGGAATGTCAGGCCGGTGACGCGGCCGCCCTCCAGCGTCAGCCGCTCGGCCTGGGCATGGGTCAGGACGGTCAGGTTGGGCCGCCGCGACGCAGGCTTCAGGAAGCCGGTGGCGGTCGACCAGCGCACGCCGCGCCGCTGGTTGACGTGGAACAGGCCGACGCCCTCGTTGTCGCCGCGGTTGAAGTCGTCGGTGCGCGGGATGCCGCACAGCTCGGCCGCCTGCGCGAAGGCCTCCAGGATCTCCCAGGACAGGCGCTGCCGTTCGACCCGCCACTCGCCGCCGGCGCCGTGGTCCGCGTTGGCGCCGGCGAAATGGTCCTCGGAGCGCAGGAAGTAGGGGCGCACGTCGTCCCAAGCCCAGCCGAGGTTGCCCATCTGGCGCCAGCCGTCGTAGTCGGCCGCCTGGCCGCGCAGGTAGAGCATGCCGTTGATCGAGGAGCAGCCGCCCAGCACCTTGCCGCGCGGGTAGTTGAGCGCGCGGCCGTTGAGGCCCGGCTCGGGCTCGGTTCTGTAGCCCCAGTCGGCGCGCGGATCGCCCATGCAGTAGAGATAGCCGATCGGAATCTTGAACCAGATCCAGTCGTCCTTGCCGCCGGCCTCCAGCAGCAGGACCTTGACCTCCGGGTCGGCCGATAGGCGGTTGGCCAGCACGCAGCCGGCCGAGCCGGCGCCGACCACGATGTAGTCGAAGGGGCCGATCTCTTCGCGCGGCTCGGGCATGGTGGCGCTCCTTCGGGCGTCTCTCGCGTGGCCGGCCGGAGAGTGCCCCAGACGGCCGGCGTGCGCCAAGCCTGCGCGGCCTTCACCTTTCGGCAAGGCTTGCCGGGCATTGTCTCGGCAGCAGCCACTTGAGCCGCGAGAGGCGGCACGCCGCATGACTCACTTCCTGAAATCCGACGTCAAGCCCGAGGGCTATAAGCTGGAGGACATCCTCGCCGCGCTGTCGAAGGACGTACTCTACCGCGCCGAGAAGATCGCCGACGACGGCCGGCCCGAGGCGCGTCACGTGCTCGACAACAACGTGAAGATCCTCGGCCTGCTGACTGAGGCGCGCCGCCTTGCGGAGGATTCCACCCGAACCCTGGACAAGGCTTTCGGGCCCAGCCAGTCGGAGCACGGCGGCCCGCCGCGCATCGGCGTCGCGGGGTAGGGCTGGGCCGAGACCCGGGCTAGACCCCCAGGTACCGCATCTGCAGCGTGCGATCCCCGGCCAGTTCCGCCGAACTGCCGGTCCAGGCGACTTGGCCCTTTTCGATCAGGGTGTGCCGGTCGGCGAGCGCGAGCAGCGCCTCCAGGTTCTTGTCGATGACCAAGATGGCCTGGCCCTGGCGCTTGAGTTCGCCGAGCACACGCCAGATCTCGGCGCGGATCAGCGGCGCCAGGCCCTCGGTCGCCTCGTCGAGGATCAGCAGCTTGGGGTTGGTCATCAGCGCCCGGGCGACGGCCAGCATCTGCTGCTCGCCGCCGGAGAGCTGGGTGCCCATGGCGGCCCGCCGCTCGGCCAGGACGGGGAAGAGGTCGCGCACGCGCGACAGCGTCCAGTGGCCTGGCCGGGCGGTCGCCACCAGGTTCTCCTCGACCGTCAGGTTTGGGAAGATCTGCCGGCCCTCCGGAACCAGGCCGAGGCCGGCGCGTGCGGCCTTGTGCGGCGGGCTGCCGCGCAGCTCCGCGCCTGCGAAGCGGATCGAGCCGCCGGTCGGCCTGAGCAGGCCCATCAGGCAGCGCACCGTGGTGGTCTTGCCCATGCCGTTGCGGCCCAACAGCGTCGCCACCTCGCCGGCGCCCACCGCGAAGTCCAGGCCGAAGAGCACACGGCTCGGCCCGTAGGCGGCGCTCAACCCGGCGACTTCCAGCATCAGCCGGTTTCCTCGCCCAGATAGGCCGCACGCACGGCGCGGTCGGCGCGGATTTCTGTGGGCGTGCCGGTGGCGATCGGCCGCCCATAGACCAGCACGGTGATGCGCTCGGCGAGCGCGAAGACCGCGTCCATATCGTGCTCGATCAGCACGATGGTCAGTTCGCCCTTCAGCCCCTCCAGCAGGCGGACCATCTCCTGAGTCTCCTCGCGGCTCATGCCGGCGGTCGGCTCGTCCAGCAACACCAGCTTCGGCCGGGTCGCCAGGGCCAGAGCGATCTCGAGCTGGCGCTGCTCGCCGTGCGCCAAGGCGGCCACCGGCACGTCCGCACGCTCGGCCAGGCCGACGCGCGCCAGCGCCGCCAGAGCCGGCTCGCGCAGTTCGGCCTCCCGCATCGCCGGACGCCAGAAGCGGAAGGCGTGCCCGCCTTTGGCCTGCACCGCCAGCACCGCGTTCTGAAGCGCGGTGAAGCGGGGGAACAGGCTGGTGATTTGGTAGGAGCGGGCGAGGCCGGCCTGGGCGCGCGCCGGCGCCGGCATGGCCGTGACATCCTGCCCCTGGAAGCGGATCGCGCCGGCATCGGGCGCCAGTTCGCCGGCCAGCAGGGAGATCAGCGTGGTCTTGCCGGCGCCGTTCGGACCGATGACGGCGCGCAGCTCGCCCGCCGCGACCTCGAGCTCCACGTCGTCGCAGGCCTGCACCGCGCCGAAGGCCTTGCGCAGGCCGCGCGCCTCCAGCAGCGGCTCAGCCATCCTTGCGGCCCTCGACCAGGCCCCAGAGGCCGCGGCGGGCGTAGAGCACCACCAGGATCAGGATCGGGCCGAGCGCGAGCTGCCAGTGCTCGGTCACCTCCTTGAGGGCGAACTCCAGCAGCAGGAAGGCGACGGCCCCGGCCAGCGGGCCGTAGAGCGTGCCCATGCCGCCGAGGATGACGATCACCAGCAGCTCGCCGGAGAGATGCCACGACAGGAAGGCCGGACTGACGAACTCGGTCTGGTTGGCGAGCAGCGCGCCGGCGAGACCGGCGACTGCGCCGGAAAGGGTGAATGCCGCCAGCCGGTAGCGAAAGCTTGGCGTGCCGAGCGCACACATGCGCCGCTCGTTGTCGCGCAGGCCCATCAGGGTCCAGCCGAAGCGCGAAGCCACCAACCGGCGCTTGAGCAGCGCGAAGAGCAGGACCAGGACCAAGCAGAGATAGAAGAAGACGACGTCGTCGCCGATGTCGAGCGGCCCGAAGTCGCTGCGCGCCCAGAGGCTGAGCCCGTCCTCGCCGCCGTAGTCGGGCAGCGAGATGAAGAGGTAGTAGATCATCTGCGCAAACGCGAGGGTGATCATGATGAAGTAGAGCCCGCTCGTCTTCAGGCTCAGCGTGCCGATCGCCAGCGCCAATAGGCCGGAGACCAGGATCGCCAGTGCGAAGGCGACGAAGCCGCTCTCGGTGCCGCCGTAGCCGAGGATGCTGCCGCCCATCATGCTGTGGAACGAGAGGATGGCGACCACGTAGGCGCCGGCCCCGACGAAGGCGGCGTGGCCGAAGCTGACCAGACCGCCGTAGCCGAGCACCAGGTTGAGCGCCAGCGCCGCCAAGCCGTAGATCAGCATGCGGCTGGCCAGATCCACCGCCCAGAGCACGCCGCCGGCCCAGGCCAGCGCCGGAAACAGCGCGAAGCCGGCGAGCCCGATCAGCGCCACGAGGTCGGAGCGGGTCATTGCGCGCGCCTAGCCGTGCGCCGGGAAGAGGCCGCGCGGCCGGGCGATCAGCACGGCGGCCATCAGGATGTAGATCGCCATGGAGGCGAGCGCCCCGCCGACGGCCGCCGCGCCCGCCGGGTCCAGGAACAGCCCGAACAGCCCGGGCAGGAAGGCGCGGCACAGCATGAAGGTCATCCCGACAAGCAGCGCGCCGACGAAGGCGCCGCGGATCGAGCCGATGCCGCCGATGACGATGACCACGAAAACCATGATCAGCATCGGCTCGCCCATGCCGACCTCGACCGCGTAGATCGGCCCGGCCATCACGCCGCCGAGCGCCGCCAGCACCGCGCCCAGGCCGAAAACCAGGGTGTAGAGCTGGGCGATGTCCACCCCCAGCGCCTGCACCATTTCGCGGTTCGACGCGCCGGCGCGGATCAGCATGCCGAGCCGCGTGCGCGCGACCAGCCAGAAAAGGAACAGGCCGACCAGCAGGCCGACGGCGATGATCGCCAGCCGGAAGGCGGGGTAGGGCACGCCCGGCAGGAGCTCCACCGACCCCGACAGCCACTCCGGCAGGTCGAGCCGCAGCGGCCGGGCGCCGAAGACGATCTTGACGCCCTCGTTAAAGAAGAGGATGAGCCCGAAGGTCGCCAGCACCTGGTCCAGGTGGTCGCGGGCGTAAAGCCGGCGCAGCACCAGCAGTTCGACCGCGATCCCGACCAGCGCCGTCGCCGGTAGCGCCGCCAGCAGCCCGAGCAGGAAAGAGCCGGTCTGCAGGCTGACCCAGGCGCAGACGAAGGCGCCCACCATGTAGAGCGAGCCGTGCGCCAGGTTGACCAGGTTCATGATCCCCAGCACCAGCGTCAGCCCGGCGGCGATCAGGAACAGCATGACGCCGAACTGCAGGCCGTTCAGCAACTGCTCGAGAACCAGAAGCAGGGACATGGCCGGGGCGGGACCTGACAGCGGCGTGGCGGAGCGGGTGGACGGCGCGCAAAGGCCCCGGCGAAAAACGCGGCAGACCATCGGAAAACCCGCCGCCGCGGTCAAGCCATCGGTGCGGTCTCGCCGCCGCGGCCGAGCCAGGAGTCGACTTTCAGGTCCCGGTAGCGCTTAGGGGCCTGCTGGAAGCGGGCGATGGCCTCGAACAGGTCCTCCTTTGCTCTCGTCTATGTGCTCGATCGTGAAGATGGGCTTGCCCAAGGCTTCGACGCCCGGGTGACAGGTCAGTGCCTGTCGGCCGCGGCGTCGCTGTGGGACCGATCCAAGGCGACCCACTGGAGCGTCTTGCAGAAGAGCTCGTCCCGGCCGTCGGCTGCTACGCGCTCCTGGAGCGGCAGCCTCTCGATCTCTCGCCAGGAAAGCGCGAACTCGGGCACGCGCACGCCTCGGTCGATCTTGCGCTCGACTAAAGATTTCAATGCCCTGAGAGCGGCGTTCAGTGGCAAGTCGTAGTCTATCCTGAAGCGGTTGAAGTAAATTCGACGGTCTCGGATCACAAGCTCGCCATCCCACGCGAGTCCTGGCCCACCCCTCAGCTCGTGTAGAACTTCGATGAACAGGCTCATGTACTCGGCGTCCAAGGGACCGTGGAACGACTTACCACTGTGCCAGCATAACGGCTCGTACTGGAAGCGGCCATGGAAAATCCACACATAGGCCGTCACCGCAACCGCAAAGAAAAGACCGCCGAACAGGTACAGGCGCCAGCGTCTAATCATTGGGCTCACCCCAGACGATCCGCGGCACGCCGAGGATCAGGCCGTTCTCGTCTTGGCCCAATACCTGGATCGTGCCCTCGAAGGCTTGCTTCCAGCTCCCTTCGATCTCGAACGGCGTGCCCCTGCCGGCATCTTGCAGGTCCTTGGCGCCGAGCATGTCGCCCAAGCGCCCCTTGTGGAAGTCGTAAGGCTCGTGCCTCGAATGTTCGACGGTCCCGGCGACCAGGATCTGGTCACCTCTTCGAACGGCGTTGAAGACCACCTCGGATTCTAGCCGGCGGCGTCCGAACTGGGCGAAGCTGTCCGGGCCTTTTGGAAAGCCTTCCTCGAATATCTGTCTGAAGGCTTCCGGATCGGATTGGTTCACGACCCAAGTGTCGGTCAAGTCTCTTTCGACGCCACCGTCTTCGAGGCCGCGCAGCTTAGTATTCAATTCCGAGTTGTTGCTTGTCGTTCCGGTGAAAGTGTTGCGTGCCGTCCGATCACGATTCTTCTCCGCGGCATCCACGAAAAACGGATCGCTCAAGGTTTCCTCGAGTGGGATGCGGACGGGTTCCCCGCTGCCCTCGCGAAAGTGGCGCCAAAGCACGGCGGCGCGGTTCAGCCCGACCGCATCGCCCGCTTCCACCATTGTGTCGATGCGGTTCCCGATCGCGTCGAGTCGCCGGTCCTCGTACTGTTCGATGAGGGCGTCCCGGTTTTCGGTCCAGGCGCGCGCCTCGGGGCGATCCGCCGCCTCCGGCATCTGCTCCGCCTCGCTCTCCGCCTGCGCCTGCATGAGGCGGAGGCGCGGGGCGATGGCGCGTTCGAGGGCGGCTTCGGTCTCGCCGCCGCGGCCGAGCCAGGAATCGACCTTCAGGTCCCGGTAGCGCTTAGGGGCCTGCTGGAAGCGGGCGATGGCCTCGAACAGGTCCGCTTTCGCCTTGACGTCGGAGTCGCCAGCGCGCTCGGGCGGGTAGAAGCCGGCCCAGGCGAGGCCGCGCTTGGTGGCGATCACGTCCTGCGGGGCGTTGGCGCCGCCGCCGAGCTTCCAGGCCGGGCCGACCGGGCCGCCGATCCCGAACACCGCTTGCGGCGTGTGGCGCGGCACGGTGGTGACGGCGCGGGGCGGGATCTCCGGCTCCGGCTGCTGCCCGGCGAAGCCCGTGCCGCGCCCTGCGGTCTGTTGCTGTCGTGCCGTGGCGCCGCGCGTCGAGGCCGCAGCCGCGGGGCCGGCGCCGCGCACCTCGCGGTCGAGGGCGGCGAGCTGGCGGTTGACCGCGCGCTCGGTCTCGCCGCCGGGGGCCATGGTGCCGTCGCGGGTCAGGCCGCGCTCGGCCTGGAAGCGGGCGATGCCGGCGAAGAGGTCGCGGTCGGGGTAGGGGGTGATGCCCTGGTCCGGGGCCCGGTAGTGGCCGAGGCGCTGCAGGGCGCGCTTGGCCGGCGCCACGTCGGTCGGATCGACGCTGACGTCGGGCGCCAGCTTGCGGCGCAGCGCCAGCCGGCCGGAGCTCTCGGCGGCCGTTTCGGCGGCCGTCTCGTCCGGCCGGCGGGGCTGCCGGCGGCGTGTCACGGGGGTGCGGGAGCGGGGGGCGTAGGGATCGAAGAACGACATGGCGTGCAAGGCTCCTGTCTGCTGGCACGCCGGCTGCGGCTGCGCCCGGACCGATCGGCCGGCCCGGCTGCCGGCGGCAGCCTTGGGGCGTGCGGGATCGGTCGGGTCTGGCTGCGTGCAATCACGCAGGCAGGCAAGGTAGAATATTCCCGCTTCGTTCGCAACGCCCAAGCACGCATTTCCGCGCCCGATCTCGCGAAAAGATCGCAGGCCCCAGTGGCGCAGCCGTGGCGCAGCCGTGGCGCGGTCGTGACGCGGCCGTGGCGCCTCTGCGGCCGGTTTCCGGCGGCGGGCTTGTGCGCGGCGCGGCGAAACCGCCCCGCTTGGCGCCGCGGCGCAGGCTGCGCTACAGTCCGCCCGCCTGCGCGGGGCGAACCGCGGCGGGCCAAGCAAGGGGGCGGCCGGCCCGTTGACGGGAGCGCGGCTGCGGGGATCAGGGAGCGACATCCATGACATCCAAGACTCCGGCCAAGACTCTGGCCAAGACTCTGGCCGGCGCCGCGGCGGCCGCCCTGTTCGCCGGCGCGCTGGCGGCGCCGGTCCCGGCGGGCGCCCAGGACGCGCCGGTCAAGATCGGCATGATCACTACCCTGTCGGGCGGCGGCAGCGCGCTGGGCATCGACGTGCGCGACGGCTTCCTGCTGGCGGTCGAGCAGGAGGGCGGCACGCTCGGCGGCGTGCCGGTCGAAGTGATCGTCGAGGACGACGCGCGCAAGCCGGACCTGGCCAAGGAGATCGCCGACCGCATGGTCGAGCGCGACGAGGTCGACCTCATGACCGGCATCATCTGGTCGAACCTCGCCATCGCCGTGGTCCCGGGCGTGGTGCGCGAGGAGGTGCTCTACCTCAGCCCCAACGCCGGCCCCTCGCAGCTCGCCGGGCGCGGCTGCCACGAGAACTACTTCAACGTGGCCTGGCAGAACGACAACCTGCACGAGGCGATGGGCCAGTACGTCTACGACCAGGGCTTCCGCAACGTCTTCATCCTGGCGCCCAACTATCCGGCCGGCCAGGACGCGCTGACCGGCTTCAAGCGCTACTACCAGGGCGATCTCGCCGGCGAACTCTACACCCAGCTCGGCCAGACCGACTACGCCGCCGAGCTGGCGCAGATCCGGGCGGCGGCGCCGGACGGCGTGTTCTTCTTCCTGCCGGGCGGCATGGGCATCAGCTTCATCAAGCAGTACGCCCAGGCCGGCCTGAGCGAGAGCGTGCCGCTGTTCGGCCCAGCCTTCAGCTTCGACCAGGCGATCCTGGGCGCGGTCGGCGAAGCGGCGCTGGGGGTGAAGAACTCCAGCCAGTGGAACAAGGACCTGGACAACGCCGCCAACCGGCAGTTCGTCGCCGCCTTCCAGGAAGCCTACGGCCGGCTGCCCTCGCTCTACGCCAGCCAGGGCTACGACACCGCACGGCTGATCGCCGCGGCGCTGGCGGCGACCGGCGGTGCCGGCGACCTCGACGCGCTGCGCGCGGCGATCGAGGCGGCGGACTTCGAATCCACCCGCGGCGCCTTCCGCTTCGGCAACAACAACCACCCGATCCAGGACATCTACGTGCGCGAGGTGGTGATGGAGGACGGCGTGCTGACCAACCGCACCATCGGCCGCGCCTTCAGCGACCACCAGGACGCCTACGCCGCCGAGTGTGGTCTGCAATAGGCCGTCCACGCGCCGCACCAGGGAAAACGGGCGGAGCCGGCCGGCTCCGCCCGTTGCATTCCATGCCTCTGGTCTCGCCGCCGCGGCAAGCAACCTTCGGGTCGCCGTAGCGTTTGGGGGCCTGCTGGAAGCGGGCGATGGCCTCGAACAGGTCCGCTTTCGCCTTGACGTCGGAGTCGCCAGCGCGCACGGGCGGGTAGAAGCCGGCCCAGGCGAGGCCGCGCTTGGTGGCGATCACGTCCTGCGGGGCGTTGGCGCCGCCGCCGAGCTTCCAGGCCGGGCCGACCGGGCCGCCGATCCCGAACACCGCTTGCTGCGCGTCGAGGGACGCGCCGCCCCCGGCGGTCTGTTGCTGTCGTGCCGTGGCGCCGCGCGTCGAGGCCGCAGCCACGGGGCCGACGCCGCGCAGCTCGCGGTCGAGGGCGGCGAGCTGGCGGTTGACCGCGCGCTCGGTCTCGCCGCCGGGGGCCATGGTGCCGTCGCGGGTCAGGCCGCGGTCGGCCTGGAACTTGCCGATGCCCTCGAACAGATCGCGGTCGGGGTAGGGGGTGAGGCCCTGTTGCGGGGCCCGGTCGTAGCCGAGGCGCTGCAGCGCCGTCTTCGCCGGCGCCACGTCGGCCGGGTCGACGCTGACGTCGGGCGCCAGCTTGCGGCGCAGCGCCAACCGGCCGGGGCTCTCGGCGGCCGTCCCGTCCGGCCGGGCTGCCGGCGGCGTGTCGCGGGGGTGCGGGAGCGGGGGGCGTGCGGGATCGGTCGGGTCTGGCTGCGTGCGGCCGCGCAATAAAAACAGCTTACGATATTCTTGTTTCGTTCGCAACACCAAAACGCGCAAGTCTATCGCCGATTTCGCGAAAGGATCGCGGCACGGCTGCGGCAGGGACGCGGCAGCGCGGCGGTCCTGCGGCGGCCTTCCGCGGGCGGCGGCGCGACGGGCGCGTTCGGGTGCGGACCCGCGAGGCTGTGGACCGGTGGTGGCGCCGGCGCGCATAGGACGCGCGTACGAAACGGGCGGAGCCGGCCGGCTCCGCCCGTTTGCTGGACACGTCACGCCGCGGCGCGGCCGGTTCAGGCGTTCAGCCCCTTTTCGAAGGGCAGGACGCGGATGCGCCGGCCGCTGGCCTTGGCCACCGCATTGGCGACGGCCGGGCCGATCGGCGGCAGGCCGGGCTCGCCGACGCCGGTGGGCGAGGCGTCGCTCTCGACGATGTGCACCTCCACCTCCGGCATCTGCGACAGGCGCAGGGGGCGGTAGCTGTCGTAGTTCGCCTGGTCGACGGCGCCTTCGGTCAGGGTCAGCTCCTCCTGCAGGATCGCGCCCAGGCCGAAGCCGATGCCGCCTTCCATCTGCGCCTTGATGGTGTCGGGGTTGACCGCGATGCCGCAGTCGACGGCGCAGACCACCTTGTGGACCCGGACCTGCCCACCCTCCATCGAGACCTCGGCCACCTGGGCGACGAAGCTGGCGAAGCTTTCGTGCACCGCGACGCCGTGGAAGCGGCCCTCCGGCAGCGCCTGGCCCCAGCCCGCCTTCTCGGCCGCCAGGCGCAGCACTGCGGCATGGCGCGGGTGGTCGGCCAGCAGGTCGAGGCGGTACTGAACGGGGTCGGCACCGGCGGCCTCCGCGAGCTCGTCGATGAAGACCTCGGTCGCATAGGCCGTGTGGGTCGAGCCGACCGCGCGCCACCAGAGCACCGGCACCTTGACGTCGGTCGTCGTCAGGCCGACGCGCAGGTTGGGGATGGCGTAGGGCAGGGTGCTGGCGCCCTCCACCGAGGTGGCGTCGACGCCGTCGCGGATCAGGCCGGCGAAGGGTGTGCCGGCGACGATCGACTGGCCGACGATGTGGTTGTCCCAGGCGAGCGGCTTGCCGTCCGGGCCGAGCGCGGCGCGCAGGCGGTGGACGTAGGCCGGGCGGTAGCGCCCGCCGCGCATGTCGTTCTCGCGGGTCCACTGCACCTTCACCGGCGCGCGCCAGCCGAGCGCCTTGGCCACCTCGACCGCCTCGACCACCACGTCGCCGTCGCCGACGGCGCGCCGGCCAAAGCCGCCGCCGGTCTTCAGGACGTGCAGGCGCACCTGCTCGGGCGAGATCTCGGCGATCTGGGAGGCGAGGAACCGATAGAGGTCGGGGATCTGATGGCCGCCCCAGACCTCCAGGCTGCCGCCCTCGTTCATCCGCGCCACGGCGTTCATCGGCTCCAGCGCCGCGTGTGCCAGGAAGGGGAACTCGAACTCGGCCTCGATCACCCGCTCGGCACCGGCCAAGGTCCCGAGCGCGTCACCCTCCTCGCGGGCGAGCGCCTGCGGCGCCTGCCTGGCGAGCTCGCGGTACTGCGCCAGGATCTCGGCCGAGCCGCGCTGCTCCGCGGCACTTTCGTCCCATTCGGCGGTGACGGCATGGCTGGCGTCGATCGCGCTCCAGGTGTCCTCTGCCACGACGGCGATCCCGCGCGACACTTCGACCACCTCGACGACGCCGGGCATCTCGCGGGCCCCGCTCGCATCGAAGCTTTTCAGGGTGGCGCCGAACTTCGGCGGGTGGATCATCACCGCCGTCAGCATGCCGGGCAGCCGCACGTCGAGGGTGAAGTCCTGGGTGCCGTCGGTCTTGGCCCGGCGGTCGTAGCGCTTGACCTCGGGGTTGCCGATCTGGCTCCAGGCGCCGGGTGCCTTCAGCGTCACCTCCTGCGGCACCGGCAGGGCGGCCGCTGGCCGGGCGAAGTCGCCGTAGCCGGCCGCCCGGCCGCTGGCGGTATGGACCAAGCGGCCCTCGGCCGCCTCGATCTCGTCGGCCGGGACGCCCCAGGCCTCGGCGGCGGCGGCGACCAGCATCGCCTTCATGGTGGCCGCGGCCGTGCGGTAGCGCGTCCAGGAGGTCGCGATCGAGGTCGAGCCGCCGGTGCCCTGGGCGACGCCGCCCCACATCAGGTTGCCGTAAAGCTGGGTGTTGCCGCTGGCGCCGACGACGCTCACGGCCTGCCAGCCGCAGTCCAGCTCTTCGACCACCAGGGTAGCGAGGCCGTGGTACGAGCCCTGGCCCATCTCGAACTGGGAGGAGAGCACCGTCACGACACCCTCTTCGGACAGTTCGATGTAGCTGGCGAAGGGCGACGGCGTGGCACTCTGGGCCGGCGTGCCGCCCTCGGCGGCGCCGCTTGGCAGGCTGTGGAAGCCGACGGCGAGGCCGGTTGCCGTTGCGGTGGCGCCGATCAGGAAGCGGCGGCGCGAGACCGGGGCGCTCTGCAGCTTCTTCAAGGCGAAGCGCAGGTCGGGACGGGCATTGGACAGCATCTGGCTCAAGCCTCCAGGCGGCTGGCCGCGTCGTGGATCGCGGCGCGGATGCGGTGATAGGTGGCGCAGCGGCAGAGGTTGCCGTCCAGCGCGCCGTCGATGTCGGCGTCGCTCGGCTTGGGCGTTTCGCTCAGCAGCGCGACGGCGGCGAGGATCTGCCCCGACTGGCAGTAGCCGCACTGCGGCACGTCGAGCGCAACCCAAGCGGCACGCACCGCCTCGGCGACCGGGCCCTCGGCGCCTTCGACGGTGACGACCTCGGCGCCCTCGACGTCGCCGACGAAGGTCTGGCAGGAGCGCACCGGCACGCCGTCCAGATGTACCGTGCAGGCGCCGCACTGCGCCAGGCCGCAGCCGAACTTGGTCCCCGTCAGTCCCGCCTTCTCGCGCAGGGCCCACAACAGCGGCATGTTGGGATCGGCGTCGAGGGTGGTCTCGACGCCGTTGAGCGTAAAGGTCGCCATTCCGTCTCTCCTGGGTTGTCGCGTCGCTGCGCGCCTGCCATCCAAGATGTGGTCGCGGACCCATCCGACGCCAGCGACCGTCATGTGAACGGGTTCACAAAGAGGTGAGCGTCTGCCCGCCGGCCCGGGACGGGTCAGCCGATGACGGGCAGCTCGCGCGGCGCCCGCTCGGTCAGGAGTTCGGCGCCGTCCTCGGTGACCGCCAGGTTCTCTTCGTGGGTGATCATGCGGCCGGGCGCATATTCGATGCCCGGCTCGATGGTCAGCACCATGCCCGGCTGCAGCACCGTCGCGTCGCCCGGCATGTTCGACGGCGGCTCGGTGAGCTGCAGCCCGAGGCCATGGCCCATGCGCCCGACGTTGTTGCCGAGCGAGCCGGCCGCCGCACAGATCGGCGCCATGGCTTCGAAGACTTGCTCCGCCGTGGCGCCGGGGCGGGCGGCGGCGATGCCGGCCTCGGTCGCCCGCCACATGGCCTCGTGCGCGCGCTTGGCCGCGTCGTCCACGCGCCCGACCGCGTAATTGCGGTCGAAGTCGCAGAAGTAGCCGTCATACGTGGCGCCGGTGTCGAAGAACAGGATGTCGCCTTCCTGCAGCATGCGGTCGCTGGGTCCGCAAACGATCTGCGCCACGCCGCCGGGCCCGGAGATACCTGGCAGGAAGGGCACGGCGTCGGCGCCGCGGCGCAGCAGCTTGATGCGCAGCTTGCGGCAGGCCTCCCGCTCGCTGTCGCCGATGCGGACGAGTTGGGGGACGGCGGCAAAGGCGGCGCTGGCCAGGCGGCAGACGTGGCGGATGCGTGCGGTCTCCGCCGGCGTCTTGACCATGCGGATCTCCCACAGACACGGCCCGCCGTTGGCCAGCTCCAGGTCGCGCAGGCGCCCGCGCAACTCCAGGAACTGGGCGACCGGCATGCGCAGCGCCTGCTCGCGGCCGAGCTCGAAGCCGATGCGCCCGTGCCGGCGGGGCAGGGCGTCCAGCACGCCGGCCAGCAGCGAAGTGCCGTCGTCGTCCGGCCGCGGCGCCGGCCAGCTCTCCACCCGCTCCAGCCAGGTGGCGGCGAAGGCGGGCGCGCCGATCTCCGGGACCACGGCGACGGGTCGGCCCTCGGCCGGCACAACGACGAACCAGGGCCGCGTCGGGCTCTCCCAGAACTGGCTGTCGAAGCCGGTGAAGTAGCGTACGTTCGGCGGCGTGCAGACGACCAGCGCGTCGAAGCCGTGCGCCGCCACGATCGCCTGGGCGCGCGCCGTGCGCGCTTCGAACTCGCTGTCTGGAAAGCCGTGCGGTGGCGCCGTCTCGCTCATGCTGCTCCTCCCCCTGCCGAGACGGAGGATAATGGCTAGAGGGGCTTGGCGAAGCTCAATTCGTGGCCGTCCGGGTCGGCGAGGTGAAAGTAGCGCTCCCCCCAGGGCGCGTCCTTGGGGCCGAACTGGGGGCTGATCCCCTGGGCGAGGGCGTTGGCGTGAAAGGCGTCCACGTCCTCGACGTAGAAGATGACGCGGCCCCACCACTGCACCGGCTGGTCCGGGTCGGCGGCGATCAGGTTCAGGAAGCCGCTGCCGGCATAGTAGGAGGTGAAGGCGCTCTCCGGCCCGCCGTACTTCAGCGCGAAGCCCAGCCTCTCGTAGAAGCGGCACGACCGCGCCATGTCGTGGGTGGCGAGCGTGATGGCGGAGATGCCGGTGATGGCGGTTTCGGTCATGTCTGCGTCTCCTATCGTGCGGCAAAGCCACCGTCGGCGACCAGCGCCTCGCCGTTGACGAAGCCGGCGTCGTCGCTGGCCAGAAAGGCGACGGCCGCGGCGACCTCCGCCGGCGTGCCCAGGCGGCCGCTGGGCTGGCGGGCGGCCAGTTTCGCGAGGACTGTCTCGGTCTCGCCCAGGGCGCCGGCGATGCCCTCCAGCATGGCGGTCTCGACGAAGCCGGGGCACAGCGCGACGACCCGGATCGGGTAGCCGGCCTCGGCGCAGTGGATGGCGGCCGTCCGGGTCAGCCCGACCAGCCCGGCCTTCGCGGCAGAGTAGGCGGCCAGCGGCACGGCGGCCACCTGCCCGGCAATCGAAGAAAGATTGACGATCACGCCGGGGTAGGGGGCCTGCCGGTCCTTCATCGCCGCCACCGCGGCCTGCAGGCCGAAGAAGGGGCCTTCCAGGTTGACGGCCAAGCTGCGGCGCAGCTCGACCGGCGTCGTCGCCTCCAGGTCCTTGGTGACCGCCAGGCCGGCGCCGTTGACCAGGATGTCGAGCGGGCCGAGATCGGCCTGCACCGCCGCGACGGCCGCGTCCCAGGCGTCCCGGTCGGTGACGTCCAGGGCCAGGGAGATTGCCGCCTCCGGCACCTCGGGCGCACTCAGGTCGCTGGCGGCGACCCGCGCCCCCTCGGCCGCAAGACGGGCGACGGTTGCACGGCCGATGCCGCCGGCGGCCCCGGTCACCAGGGCGACGCGCCCGGTCAGGCGCGGCCCGATGGAGAGCGCAGGCGCGTTCGGATCGCTCATCGTCGCGATCCCACGGCTGACAAGGGATCGCGGAAAGGTATTTTAATACCTGATAAGCAAGTCATTCGTTTCACGCCGTTTTTCGCCATTGACACCGAACCCGTCCCTGCGTATCTCACGCTCCGCAGCGCGCGGCCGGGATCGGCACCTCCGGCAGCTTTCGGCCGCCCTTCCGCTCCGCACCGCACCTTCTGGCACGGCGCGCCCGCGCGTGCCACCCGGCTCACTCACAGGACTGGCAGCGATGAAGACCTTTTCAGCCAAGCCGTCCGACATCGAGAAGAAGTGGCTCGTCATCGATGCCGATGGCGTGGTTCTCGGTCGGCTCGCCAGCCGCGTCGCCAACATCCTGCGCGGCAAGCACAAGGCGATCTACACCCCGCACATGGACTGCGGCGACAACGTGATCGTCGTCAACGCGGAAAAGGTCGTGCTGACCGGCCGCAAGCGCTTCCAGAAGCGCTACTACCGCCACACCGGCTATCCCGGCGGCATCAAGGAGAGCCTGGCGGACGACGTGCTGACCGGCCGCTTTCCCGAGCGCGTCATCTACAAGGCCATCGAGCGCATGGTCCCGCGCGGCCCGCTCGGCCGCACGCAGATGAAGAACCTGCGCGTCTACGCCGGCCCCGAGCATCCGCACGTCGCCCAGCAGCCCGAGGCGCTGGACGTCGCCGCGATGAACCCGAAGAACAAGCGAGGCTGAGCCCGTCATGGCCGAGGAACAGACCCTCACCGACCTGTCCCAGCTGGGCAGCGCGCCCGGCGTCACGCCGCAGGCCGAAGCGCCGGCGGAGCCCAAGCTCGACCAGTGGGGCCGCGCCTACGCCACCGGCCGGCGCAAGAACGCCGTCGCCCGCGTCTGGGTCAAGCCGGGCACCGGCAAGGTCACCGTCAACGGGCGCGAGATCGAGGTCTACTTCGCGCGCCCGGTGCTGCGCATGATCATCAACCAGCCCTTCGGCGCGACCAACCGCGACGACCAGTTCGACGTGGTCTGCACCGTCGCCGGCGGCGGGCTGTCCGGCCAGGCCGGCGCCGTGCGCCACGGCATCAGCCGCGCGCTGGTCAACTTCGAGCCGAGCCTGCGCCCGGTGCTCAAGCAGGGCGGCTTCCTGACCCGTGACGACCGCGAGGTGGAGCGCAAGAAGTACGGCAAGGCCAAGGCCCGCCGCAGCTTCCAGTTCTCCAAGCGCTGAGCGCGCGCAGGCTTTCTGCGCGCATCCGCCGATCAGAACGAGAAGGGCCTCTCCCGCGGGAGAGGCCCCTTTTCGTGTGCAAAGGGTTGGATGCCGGCCGGCTCACAACCCGAGCTTTTCGAAGTCCGCGGTGCTGTGGCGCTCGGGAAGCTGCTCGTTCTCCTCGCCCCAGGTGCGATTGACGACGCGGCCGCGCTGGACGGCGGGGCGGGCGGCGATCTCGGCCGTCCAGCGCTGGACGTTCGTGTAGGACGGCACGTCGAGGAAGTCGCCGGCGTCGTAGAGCTTGCCCTGGGCCAGCACGCCGTACCACGGCCAGATGGCGATGTCGGCGATGGAGTAGTCCTCGCCGGCCATGTAGCGGTGCGCGGCCAGGTGCCGGTCGAGCACGTCGAGCTGGCGCTTGACCTCCATGGCGAAGCGGTCGATGGGGTAGCGCATCTTCTCCGGCGCGTAGGCGTAGAAGTGCCCGAAACCGCCGCCCAGGTAGGGCGCGCTGCCCATCTGCCAGAACAGCCAGTTGAGCGCTTCGGTCTGGGCCGCGTGCGCCTGTGGCAGGAAGGCGCCGAACTTGCGCGCGAGATAGAGCAGGATGGCGCCGGACTCGAACACGCGGGTCGCCGGCTCGGTGCTGCGGTCGAGCAGGGCGGGGATCTTGGAGTTGGGATTGACCGCAACGAAGCCGCTGCCGAACTGCTCGCCCTCCTTGATGTCGATCTTCCAGGCGTCGTACTCGGCGCCGGCGTGGCCGAGCGCCAGCAGCTCCTCCAGCAGGATCGTCACCTTGACGCCGTTCGGCGTGGCCAGGGAGTAGAGCTGCAGCGGGTGATCGCCGACCGGCAGCTCCTGGTCGTGGGTGGGCCCGGCGACCGGCCGGTTGGTCTTAGCGAACGCGCCGCCGTTCTCGGCCTCCCAGGTCCAGACCTTGGGCGGCGTGTAGGCGGCGGTCTGAGTCATCGTCGGTCGCTCCCTCGTGGTTCCGGCCGTGGTTCCGGCCGTGGTTCCGGCCGGCGCTTCGGCCGTGCCTGGGGCAGATGGGCAGGCCACGGTCTGCTACTAGCCGTCGCTGTGTCGTAAGACTTGCGACCGCTGTGGCACAAGCGCGCCGTGCGCCCCGGCGCCGCGGGACGCGGTAGGCGGCCGCTTCGCGCTTGACCGCTGCGGCGCGGTGGGGCTTGCTTGCCGGCATGCTCGATCCGACCGCCTACCTGACCTTCGTGCTCGCCTGCGTGGCCGTGGTGATCGTGCCCGGCCCGACGGTGACGGTGATCATCGCCAACTCGCTGCGCCACGGCGCCGGGGCGGGCCTGGCCAACGTCGCCGGCACCCAGGCCGGTCTGGCGGTGATGCTGCTGGTGCTGGCGGCCGGCCTGCAGGCGGTGGTCGCGGCGATGGGTTTCCTCTTCGAGATCGTGAAATGGTTGGGCGCGGCCTACCTGATCTATCTCGGCGCCCGCATGCTGCTGAATCGCAGCGCGCTCAGCGTCGATCCGGCGGCAGTGCCGGAGACGCGCCGCTCCTTCTTCTGGCAGGGCGTGCTGGTGATCTGGGCCAATCCCAAGGCGCTGCTGTTCTTCGGTGCCTTCATCCCCCAGTTCGTCCGGCCGCAGGGCGACGTGGTGCTGCAGACGCTGCTGCTGGGCGCGACCTTCATGCTGGTCGCCACCTTGCTGGACGGCGGCTACGCGGTGCTGGCCGGGCGCGCCGGCCGCTGGCTGACCCAGCGGCGGGTGCGCCTGCTGGAGATCCTCAGCGGCAGCGCATTGATCGGCGGCGGCCTCTGGCTGGCGCTGTCGCGCCGTCCCGGATAAGCGCGCCACGGCTGACGCCGACGGCCGGACTTGCTACAAGCGCCGGCCCGTTGCCGACAGACCGGAGCCGTCCGATGTCCCCCTTGATCCTGCCCTACCGCGGCGTCGCGCCGAAGATCCATCCCGAGGCCTTCGTGGCCGAGACCGCGGTGGTGATCGGCGACGTGGAGATCGGGCCGGGCAGCTCGATCTGGTACGGCTGCGTGCTGCGCGGCGACGTCAACCGCATCACCGTGGGCCGCGACACGAACATCCAAGACGGCACGGTGGTGCACGTCAACCGGCCGCGCGACGGCAGCGACTATCGGGAGTCCGGCGGCGGCATGCCGACGGTGATCGGCGACGAGGTGACCATCGGCCACTGCGCCCTGATCCATGCCTGCACGATCGAGGACCGCGCCTTCATCGGCATGCGCGCCACTGTGATGGACCTCGCCGTGGTCGAGAGTGAGGCCATGGTCGCGGCCGGCGCGCTCGTCACGCCGAACAAGCGGGTCGCCGCCCGCCAGCTCTGGGCCGGCAGTCCAGCCAAGCTCATGCGCGCCTTGAGCCAGGAGGAGATCGACGGCTGGGGGCCGCAGGCGGCGCACTATGCGCAGATGGGTGCCACTTATCTGTGCGAAAGAGTCGAGAAAAATCAAGGCGATGGCGCGGAAGATTAAAGTGAAACGAAAACTCAGGCGCCCGCGCAACCCCTTGGTCCCGCAGCTCTGGGCGAAGCGTCCGAGTGTGAAGCCCTCGGCCAGGGCCTACAGCCGCAAGCCCAAGCACAAGGCGCGAGACGAAGCTTAGGGCCGGGCGCCCGGCGGGCGTTTGCCGGCCGCGGCGCGCGCTATTCCGCCGCCTCGGCCTTGGGGATCAGGTCGCCGACGACCAGACCGCCGGCGCCCAAACGGTCCAGGAAGCGCTGCCAGTCGACGGCGGCGCGATCCTGCAGGATGACGGGCAGGGGGCGCTCGTCCAGGGTGACGTCGGTCAGCGCCTCGGTGCGGGTCAGGCGGCCGTCGCCGTCGGCGTCGTAGCTGCCGTGCAGCGTCTCGACCCCGACCACCTGCAGCGCCAGGAGTCCGACGGCGATACCGGCGGCGGTGCGCTGCGGCAGGTCCTCGCGGATGCCGAGGAACCAGCTCTGGACGCCGTCGCGCACGGCATGCACCTCGTCGAGGCCGAGCGCGCCGTCGCCGTCGCGGTCGGCGAAGCTCCAGCCGGCCTCGACGCAGGCCGCCGCCGGACGGAAGGTGCAGACCGGCGTGGCCTCGCCGATGAATCGCCCGATCTCGCCCGCGCCCAGCGGCTCCGCCGCCACCTGCGGTGCGGCAAACAGGGCGAGGGCGACGAGGGCGAGGGGGGCGAGGCGGCGCATGGGCGGCTCCGCTACTTGGCCAGCGCGCGGACCTTGACGTAGGAGCCGGGGGCGTCCTCGATCGGCGTCAGCGCGCCGTCGCCGGGCACGCGGGCCGGCACCTTCGGCCCGGCGTGCTTGGCCACCCACTTCTGCCATTCCGGCCACCAGGAGCCGGCGTGCTCGCTCGCCTTGGCGAACCAGGTGTCAGGGTCCTCGGGGTTCCTGGTACTGGTCCAGTAGCAGTACTTGTCGGCCGCCGGCGGGTTGATGACGCCGGCGATGTGGCCGGAGGCGGCCAGCACGAACTTGGCCGGGCCGCCGACGTGCTGGGTCAGCGCGTAGGTCGACTTCCAGGGCGCGATGTGGTCCTCGCGCGCCGAGAGCATGAAGACCGGCGTCTTGATCTTGCCGAGGTCGATCGGCACGCCCTGCAGCTCGATCCCGCCCGGCTTGACCAGCCGGTTCTCCTGGTACATGCGGCGCAGGTAGAAGGAGTGCATGGCCGCCGGCATGCGGGTGGAATCGCTGTTCCAGTACAGCAGGTCGAAGGGCAAGGGATCCTTGCCCAGCAGGTAGTTGTTGACGACGAAGGACCAGATCAGGTCGTTGGCGCGCAGCATGTTGAAGGTGGTCGCCATGGACGAGCCGTCCAGGTAGCCCTTGTGCTGCATCTGGCTCTCGAGGGCCGCGAGCTGCTCCTCGTCGATGAAGACGCCGAGCTCGCCCGCATCGGCGAAGTCGGTCATCGTGGTGAAGAAGGTGCAGCTCTTGATCCGCCCGACGTCCGGGCCGGGCTTCGATTTCGGCTTGGCCGAGAGATAGGCCATGGTGGCGGCCAACAGCGTGCCGCCCAGGCAGTAGCCGATGACGTTGAGCTCCGTCTCGCCGGTCGCCTGCTCGATGGCGTCCATGGCGGCGAAGGGGCCTTCGAGCATGTAGTCCTCGAAGGTTTTCTGGGCGAGCTTCTCGTCGGGGTTGACCCATGAGACGACGAAGACCGTCAGCCCCTGTTCGACCGCCCACTTCACGAAGGAGTTCTTCTCGCGCAGGTCGAGGATGTAGAACTTGTTGATCCAGGGCGGGATGATCAGCAGCGGCCGCTTGTGGACCTTCTCGGTCCTCGGCGCGTACTGGATGAGCTGCATCAGGTCGTTCTGGTAGACGACCTTGCCCTCGGTCACCGCGATGTTGTCGCCGACCTGGAAGGCCTCTAGGTCGGTCATCTTGATCGACAGCGTGCCCTTGCCCCGCTCCAGATCGTCCAGCAGGTTCCCCAGGCCCTTGACCAGGTTCTCGCCGCCGCTCTCGATGGTCGCGCGGATCACTTCGGGATTGGTCATCACGAAGTTGCTGGGCGCCATCGCGTCGACGAACTGCCGGGTATAGAAGTCGACCTTCTTCGCCGTCTTCGAATCCAGTCCCTCGACCTCGTTGACGGTCGACTGCATCCAGCGCGCAGTGAGCAGGTAGGACTGCTTGATGAAGTCGAAGAGCTGGCTCTCCTCCCACAAGGGATCGCGGAAGCGCCGGTCGCTGCGGTCCGGGGCGATCACCGGCTCCGGCTCGTGGCCCAGCATGCGCTGCGCCGTCGACTGCCACAGCTTCATGTAGTCCTGCCAGAAGCCGAGCTGCATCTGCATCAGCTTGGCCGGATCGGTCATCAGGCGCGCCGTCATGTCGAAGAAGGCGCCGCCGACGTTCAGCGGATCCAGGCTCTGGCCGCCGGCGAAGCCGTTGCCGTCCTTCGACTGCCGCTCGAGGAACTCGTGCACCAGCTTCTGACTGCGCTCGGCGATGCCGGCCATGGCGCGGGACAGCTCCACCGGGTCGGGCAGCTTCACGTCGCTTGCCTGCTTGTCGTCGGCCATCTCGGATGTCCTGTCGCTTCTCGGTGTCCCGCTGCGCGGGCGCGCAGCTTTCGGCCTGCGCCACAGGCCGCTGCGCGCCTGCCGCGCCTCGCCGAAAGGCAGCGGGTTCGCGCGCATAATGCCTTGGCGCATGGGCGGTCTGTGTTACCTTGCCGCCGCTTCGCGCGCAAGGTAAGCAGCCGACTCCGGCCGTCCAAGTGCTGCCCGGCCGGGGCCGCCGGCGACGGGCTGGCGCAGGTGTGGCGCTCCAGGGCGTGCGGCAGCGGGCTGCGGTGGAAGTGAGGCGTGATCGGTATGGCGGAGGCGGCGAGAGAGATGTCGGTGCGGCGGACTGCGCGCGGCGGCCGGCCCTTGTCCTGGGCGGCGATCTTGGCGCTGCCGTTGCTGCTGGGCGGCTGCGGCGTGTGGGACGAGTTTTTCGGCGAGGAGCCGCAGCCGACGCGGGTCGAGGTGCCGGCCGAGAGCGCGCAGGCGGAAACGCCGAGCTTCGGCTCGATCCCGGAGCGGCGGGCGACCAGCCCGGAGGCGCAGCGACGCGCCCTGCAGCAGGGCCTGCAGGCCGACCGCGAGGGCGCGTCCTACTACCAGGGGCCCGTCCAGGCGCCGAGCCCGTCCGGCGTTCCGACGGACGACCGCGGCGCTGCGAGCGCCGCGCAGATGCAGCAGCCGCCCGCCCGCAGCGACGCGCCGCCGGCGCCGCCGACGGGGCCGCGGGCCGGCTTCGAGCAACAGCAGTCGGCGGCGGCGCCGCAGATGTCTGCCGTCCCGCAGTTCCAGGCGCAGTTCCAGCAGCAGGCGCCGCTGCGCCGCGAACTGGTCGGCGTGATCTACTTCGCCCACGGCTCGGCCAACCTGGACGGCCGCGACCGCGAGGTGCTGCGTCAGATCCGTTCGATGCTGGAGGGCACCGGCGGCCAGCTCCGGGTGATCGGCCATGCCTCCATGCGCACCGGCGTGATGGAGCCGGCGCGCCACGCCATGGCCAACTTCGAGATCTCGCAGCAGCGCGCCGCGGCGGTGGCCAACGAACTCAACCGTCTGGGCGTGCCGGACGCAGCCCTGGTCATCGATGCCGTCGGCGCGCAGCAGCCTGTGTTCTACGAGTTCATGCCGACCGGCGAGGCCGGCAACCGCCGCGTCGAGATCTACCTGGAGTACTGAGCGGCCGGGCCGGGAGCGGCGCGGCGCGGCGGCCGGCCACGGCCCCGAGCCTGCCCCGCTCCCTCGCCTGACCCCGAGAGCCCAAGCCCCGATGGAAGAGTTTCACCGCATCAAGCGCCTGCCGCCCTACGTCTTCGCCGAGGTCAACGCCCTGAAGGCGGCCGCCCGCGCGCGCGGCGAGGACATCATCGACTTCGGCATGGGCAACCCCGACATGCCGCCGCCGCAGCACGTCGTCGATAAGCTGGCGGAGACGCTGGCCGACCCGCGCGCCCACCGCTACTCGACGTCCCGCGGCATCCCGGGCCTGCGCAGGGCGGTGGCCGCCTATTACGCGCGCCGCTTCGGCGTCGAGCTCGACCCCGAGCGCGAGACCATCGTCACCCTCGGCTCGAAGGAAGGCTTGGCCAATCTGGCGCAGGCGATCACCAGCCCGGGCGACGTCATCCTGGCCCCAAACCCCAGCTATCCGATCCACGCCTTCGGCTTCATCATCGCCGGCGCCGCGATCCGCTCGCTGCAGACCGGGGCGGGCCCGGACTTCCTGCCGGCGCTCCAACGCGCGGTGCGCCACAGCGTGCCCAAGCCGCTGGCGCTGATCGTCAACTACCCGAGCAACCCCACGGCGGAGACGGTCGACCTGTCCTTCTACGAGCCGATCGTCGAGTTCTGCCGACGCGAGGGCATCTGGATCATCTCCGACCTGGCCTATGCCGAGGTCTACTTCGACGGCGCGCCGCCGCCCTCGATCCTACAGGTGCCGGGCGCCAAGGAGATCGCAGTCGAGTTCACCAGCCTGTCGAAGACCTACTCCATGCCCGGCTGGCGGATCGGCTTCTGCAGCGGCAACCCGAAGCTGATCGCCGCGCTGGCACGCGTGAAGTCCTACGTCGACTACGGCGCCTTCACGCCGATCCAGGTCGCCGCGACCGCGGCGCTCAACGGCCCCCAGGATTGCATCGAGGAGATGCGCCAGCGCTACCGGGAGCGGCGGGACGTGCTGATCGACGGTCTCGCGGCGGCGGGCTGGGCGGTGCCGCGTCCGCCGGCGACCATGTTCGCCTGGGCGCCGCTGCCGCCGGCCTTCGCCGATCTCGGCTCGCTGGAGTTCTCCAAGCTTCTGCTGCGCGAAGCCAAGGTGGCTGTTGCGCCCGGCGTCGGTTTCGGCGAATACGGCGACGGTCACGTGCGCCTGGCCGTGGTCGAGAACCTTCATCGCACCCGCCAGGCCGTGCGCAACATCAAGGCCTTCCTCCGCCGCTACGGGGCCGACGAGACGCCCGGCGACGCCGTGGCGGCTGAGGGCGGCGAGGCCGTTCGCGCCGCCGGTTGAGGTCGGCCGGGTTCAAGCCTGACGGGAGATTCTATGAGTAACGCCTTGAGGATCGGGGTCGCCGGCCTGGGCAACGTCGGCGCGCCGGTGCTGCAGCTCTTGACGCGACACGGCGAGATGATCGCGACGCGCTGCGGGCGGCCGTTCCATGTCACGGCGGTCTCGGCACGGGACCGCCGCAAGGACCGAGGCTTCGACGTCGCCAGCGTGCGCTGGTACGAGGATGCCGCGGCGCTGGCGACCGATCCCGAGGTCGACGTGGTCGTCGAGTTGATCGGCGGCTCCGACGGTATCGCCAAGACGGTGGTCGAGAGGGCGCTGACGCGCGGGGCGGACGTGGTCACGGCGAACAAGGCGCTGATCGCCCACCATGGCACCGCGCTGGCGCGGCTGGCCGAGGCGAACGGTGCCTGCCTGGCCTACGAGGCGGCGGTCGCCGGTGGCATTCCTGCGATCAAGACCCTGCGCGAGGGGCTGGCGGCCAACCGGATCGAGCGCGTCCACGGCATCCTCAACGGTACCTGCAACTTCATTCTCAGCAGCATGCGCGACACCGGCCGGGAGTTCGGCGAGGTGCTGGCCGAAGCGCAGAAGCTCGGCTACGCCGAGGCCGATCCGGCCTTCGACGTCGATGGCATCGACGCCGCCCACAAGCTGGCGATCCTGGCGGCGCTCGCCTTCGGCTGCGAGGTCGACTTCGGCTCGGTGCACGTGGAGGGCATCCGCGGCATCTCGGCCCTCGACATGCAGTTCGCCGAGGAGCTCGGCTACCGCATCAAGCTCTTGGGCATCGCTGAGGCGACCGAGGCGGGCATCGTCCAGCGCGTCCACCCCTGCATGATCGCCACAGGCACGCCCCTGGCGCATGTCGACGGCGTCTTCAACGCGGTGTCCGCCACCGGCGACTTCGTCGACCGTATCGTCGCCGAGGGGCGCGGGGCCGGGGGCGGCCCGACCGCCTCGGCCGTCGTCGCCGACATCATGGATCTGGCCCGCGGCGCGCGCCTGCCGGTCTTCGGGGTGCCGGCCGAGCGCCTGGCCCGCAACGTTCCGCAGCCGATGTCCGCGCACGTCGGTGCCTACTACCTTCGGCTGATGGTGGTCGACCGGCCGGGCGTCATCGCCAGCATCGCCGCCGTGCTGCGCGATCAGGAGATCTCCGTCGAAGCCCTGCTGCAGCGCGGCCGCGCGCCCGGCGAGGCGGTGCCGCTGGTGATCGCCACGCACGAGGCCCGCGAGGCCAACGTGCGCAGCACCCTCGACGAGATCGCGGCGCAGGAGACCACGCTCGAGGCGCCGCGGGTGATCCGCATCGAATCCTTGTAAACTGACGAGCGACACGCCGAGTCGCGTGGTCCGGGCGGGACGGCACCGGCGAGCGAGAGGGTGAGAGGAGCGATGAGCTTCATGGACCGCAACCTGGCCCTGGAGGCCGTGCGCGTGACCGAGGCGGCTGCCCTGGCGGCCTCGCGCCTGATGGGGCGCGGCGACGAAAAGGCGGCCGACCAGGCCGCCGTCAACGCGATGCGCGAAGCGCTGAACGGGCTGGCCATGTCGGGCAAGGTGGTGATCGGCGAGGGCGAGCGCGACGAGGCGCCGATGCTGTTCATCGGCGAGGAGGTCGGCAAGGGCGGGCCGACCATCGACATTGCGCTCGACCCGCTCGAAGGGACCACCATCACCGCCAAGGGTGGCCACAACGCGTTGGCGGTAATTGCCATGGCCGCGGAGGGCGGCTTCCTGAACGCGCCTGACGTCTACATGGACAAGATCGCGATAGGCGGTGGCCTGCCCGACGGGCTGGTCGACCTGGACGCCGAGCCGACGGAGAACTTGAAGGCGCTGGCCAAGGCCAAGGACGTCGAGATCGAGGACCTCGTGGTCTGCATCCTCGACCGGCCGCGCCACGCCGAGCTGATCGCCAAGGTGCGCGAAGCGGGCGCACGCATCATGCTGATCGGCGACGGCGACGTCTCCGGCGTGATCGCCACCAGCCAGCGCGAGTCGGGCGTCGACATCTACATGGGCCAGGGCGGCGCGCCCGAAGGCGTGTTGGCAGCGGCCGCCCTGCGCTGCATCGGCGGCCAGTTCCAGGGTCGCCTGGTCTTCCGCAACGACGATGAGCGGGGACGGGCGACACGTATCGGCATCACCGACTTCGACCGCAAGTATGGCCTGCACGACCTGGCCTCCGGCGATGTGATGTTCGCCGCCACCGGCGTGACCGACGGCTCGATGCTCAAGGGCGTGCGCCGCTACCATGCCGGCGCCTCGACCCACTCGATGATCATGCGCTCGAGCACGGGCACGGTCCGCTTTATCGAGGCGCATCACAACTTCTCGCGCAAGACCTGGTACGACAACCTCGGCGTGTAAGGGGGCCGGTGGAGGGCATGGCACCGGACTCCGGGATACTGCGACAGGCCGACCGGCGGTCCGGCCTGCTCGGCGTCGAGCGCTCGCTGACCGGCAAGCGTTGGGAGCAGCGCGGCGGCGACGCCCGCCAGGCGCTGGCGATGGCGCAGCGCCTGGACCTGCCCGAGGTGGTCGCCCGCGTGCTCGCCAACCGCGGCGTCGGCCCCGAAGAGGCGCCGCTGTTCCTGGAGCCCTCGCTGCGCGACCAACTCGCCGACCCCTCCCGGCTCGCCGATATGGACGTCGCCGCCGAGCGGCTGGCGCAGGCCGTTCGGGGCGGCGAGATCATCGCCATCTTCGGCGACTACGACGTCGACGGCGCCACTTCGGCGGCGCTGCTGCAGCGCTTCTTCACCGCCGTGGGCGGGCGCACGCGAACCTACATTCCCGACCGGGTGGCCGAGGGCTACGGCCCGAACGCCCCGGCGCTGCGCCGCCTGAAGGCGGAGGGCGCTGGGGTCTGCGTCACGGTCGACTGCGGCACCACCGCCCACGCGGCGCTGGCCGTGGCGGCCGAGGTCGGACTCCAGGTGATCGTCTGCGACCATCACGTCGCTGAGCCCCAGCTGCCGCCGGCGCTGGCCGTGGTCAACCCGAACCGCCTGGACGACATCAGCGGCCTGGGCCAGCTCGCCGCCGTCGGCGTCAGCTTCCTGCTGGCCGTCGCCGTCAACCGCGCACTGCGCGCGGCCGGCCACTACGGCGCGCGGCCCGAGCCCAACCTGATGGCGCTGCTGGACCTCGTCGCGCTCGGGACGATCTGCGACGTGGTTCCGCTGACCGGCCTGAACCGGGCCTTCGTCGCCCAGGGCCTCAAGGTCATGCGAGGCCGCGCCAATCCGGGGCTTGCGGCCTTGGCCGACGTGGCCCGCCTGGACGCGGCGCCGGGCACCTACCACGCCGGCTTCCTGCTCGGCCCGCGGGTCAACGCCGGCGGCCGAGTGGGGCAGGCCGACCTCGGCGCGCGCCTGCTGACCTGCTGCGATCCCCGCGAAGCCGCTGCGATGGCCGCCGAGCTCGACGGCTTCAATCGCGAGCGGCAGGAGATCGAGCGCCAGGTGCTGGAACAGGCGATCGATCAGGTCGAACGAGCGCCGCGCCGGGACGGCGTGGTGCTGGCGGCCGGACGGGGCTGGCATCCGGGCGTTATCGGCATCGTCGCCGGGCGCCTGAAGGAGCGCTACGACCGGCCGGCGCTCGTCGTTGCGCTGGACGAGCAGGGGCTCGGCAAGGGCTCGGCGCGCTCGGTGCCGGAGGTCGACCTGGGCGCGGCGGTGATCGCCGCACGCCAGACCGGCCTGCTGATCGATGGCGGTGGGCACCCCATGGCGGCCGGCTTGACGGTGGCGGAGGAAGTGCTGCCGGCTCTGGCGGACTTCCTCGACGCGCGGCTGTCGCGGCGCATGGCGCAGATCGGCTGGCAGCCGGCGCTTGGTTGCGACGGCGTCCTTTCGGTGGGTGCCGCCGGTGCGGAGCTGGTCGCCGAGCTGCAGCGCTGCGCCCCCTTCGGCCAGGGCAACCCCGAGCCGCGCTTCGCCTTCGCCGCCGCCCGCGTCGTCGACGCCCGGCCGGTGGGCGAGTCCCACCTGCGCCTGCGCGTCGCCGGCGCCGAAGGCGGCAGTCTGAAGGCGATCTGCTTCCGCGCCTTCGAGAGCGACCTGGGGCAGGGCCTGGCGCAGGCGCGCGGCCGGCCAGTGCACTTGGCCGGCAAGCTGCGGCCCGACGACTGGGCCGGGCCCGGCGCGGTGCAGCTGATCCTCGAGGACGCGGCCCTCGCCGAGGTTTGACCGCCCGGCGGGCTCTCCAGGCTTCCTCTGCTGCCGGAACGGCCTATACTGAGTGGCGTGAGACGCTTCAGCCGCACCATAGGGCTCGCCGCCCTCGGCGCGGTCGCCTGGGCCATCGCCTCGGCGCCGGCCGCGGCCAATCAGGTGGTCGAGCTGGAGTTGGTGCTGGCAGTCGATGCTTCCTCCTCCGTCACCTCCTGGGAATTCGACCTGCAGATGCAGGGGCTGGCCGATGCCTTTCGCGATCCGGAGGTGCAGGGCGCCATCCGTGCCGCCGGCGAGCGCGGCATCGCCGTCGCCCTGGTGCAGTGGTCGGGCCGCGACCGGCAGGTATTGGCGACCGACTGGATGCAGGTCTACGACGCCGGCAGCGCCATCGAGTTCGCCGACGAGCTCGCGGCGACGCCGCGCTTCGTCTCGGGCGGGTCGACGGCGATCGGCAACGCCATCGAGTTTTCGGTCAACCTGCTGACCTTCAACGCCTACGAGGGGCTGCGCCGGGTGATCGACGTCTCCGGCGACGGACGCACCAACCAGGGCATCCAGACGACCCAGATGCGCGACGCCGCGATTTCGCAGGGTATCACGGTCAACGGCTTGGCGATCCTCAACGAGGACCCCAGCGTCGATCGCTATTTTGAGTTGAACGTCATCGGCGGCTCCGGCGCCTTCCTGCTGAGCGCCACCGACTACAAGGACTTCGCGCGCGCCATCAAGCAGAAGCTGCTGCGCGAGATCGCCGGCCCGCCCATCGCCGAGGCGCCGTTGCAGCCGAAGGCGACCCAAGCCGCCGAACGCCGAGCCGGTCGCCTCGCCGACGGCCACGACGGACTTGCAATCCCCGCCGCCGCTGAGTAAGTGACGGGACCCACGGGGCGCGCTTGCCGCCCCTGGCCACGTCCAGACCGATTCACGGCCAGCGTCCCCATCGTCTAGTGGCCTAGGACATCAGCCTTTCACGCTGAAGACACGGGTTCGACTCCCGTTGGGGACGCCACTCTCCCGCGTTTCCGCCGGTCCAGAAACGCCTCGGCGAACCCGGCCTCGGCCGTGGCGTCGCACAAGGACGCCCAGGGGCAGGCGGCACAGGCGCGGCGTGTGCGGCCGGCGGCAAAGCCGGCGCGCCATGCGGCCAAGCGCCGATTCCCGAGCCGGCCTATGGAGCGGCCGCACCGGACCGCTTCGCCCGCCCGGCGCAGGTCGGCCGCGGCCAGGCGATCCCGGCGGCGCGCGGAGGGCCGCACGCAGTGCCGAGCCCGACCGCCGCGCAGTCCGCGGCAGATGTCGTCCGGCCCCGCCACGATCCCGACGCGCGCGCCGCGGGACAGGCGCGCGACCACCCGGCTCATGGTCCTGACGAAGGCCGGGGAATAGCCCTTGCCCCGGTAGGTCAGGATGCAGAGCAGATGGTGCGCGCGCAGCCGGACGATCATCCGGCCAGCCTGGTATGGGCGGACTTCCAGGTGCGCAGCAGGGCGGCGGCGAGCGCGCTCTTGACCAGGGCACCGAGAAGGAAGGGCGCCACGCCGTGCGTGAAGGCCGGCTCCGCGCCGATCAGGACACCCAGCCAGGCCCAGCCCAGCGCGAAACAGAGCGCATGCCCCCCGAGCATCACCGCGAAAGTGGGCACCAACCGGTGACCGGTCCAGCCGCGTTCCGCGCACAGACCGACCAGATAGGCCATCAGCGGAAAGGCGAAGAGATAGCCGGCGGTAGGCCCTGCGAAGTGGTGCGCGCCGGCGGCGCCGCCTGCCAGCACGGGAAGGCCGATCGCGCCCTCCGCCAGCCAGGCCGCGACGGCCAGGAAACCGAGCTTGGCGCCGAAGGCCGCACCGACGAGGACGACGGCAAGCGTCTGCAACGTCATCGGGACCGGCACCATCGGCACCTCGATCCAGGAGGAGACGGCGAGGACAATCGTCGCCGCGAAGAACAGAACGGTCTTTCGCCCCACCGACGGCGAACCCGCCAGGGCCGGCAAGAACGCTGCGGTGCGAACCGGGGTGTTGAAAGCGCTGGACATTCGGCGATCCTCTGCTGCCTCGCTAGTCGAGATCCGACGCTCTCAAAAACGCCGAGACTGCACAATACCGCAAAACGCATGGGAACCGCCCACGGCGCGCGGCCCTTCGCACTTGCGTTTCGGGGAGGTGCGAATCCAACGGGACCAGGGAGCTAGAGCCTACCCACACCGAAGGCCATTGCATCTGCGTCCGGAAAGATGCTTCCTGAGGCAACCTGTCGATGGACCGAAAAGACGGGAGACAAAAGGCATGGCGGTATACATGAAGGTCGCCGACGCGGTCGGCCACAGCGGACTTTCTCGCGCGCACATTTATCGCCTCATCAACGACGGTACGGTTCCCTCCGAAACGCGCGGCAAGGTGCGCTACGTGGATGGGGAGGCGTTGAAGCGCTTTGTCGAGGACTCAGCGGCCAGACCGCGGCGTGGGCGCAAGCCCGGCACCGGCGCTGCGAAGACGAAAGCTGCGGCCGACGTGCGCGGGACTCGGACTCGGTCGGCGCCGGTCTCTCATGCGTCGTCGCGCAAGGCAGGCAGGCTAATGCGGGCGGCCCCTGGCGCGGTCCCGAGCGAAGTTGGGCGCGACGCCGAGTTGCTGTTTCTCCGCAAGGAGGTCGAGCGCTTGTGGGGCGAACTCGAATGCCGGCGCCAGGAGCAGCTTTCCGAGCGCGAACGTCTCCTCAAGATGATCGAGCAACTGGCTCGCAAGTAGCGCGCGGCGAAGCCTCGCAGCCCCTTTCTCGCAGCGTCCCGCATGGGGAATGCGGCATCTCGAACACGGCATCGACCCGTAGAGCCTGCTGGCCGTGTCACTTTCCAGACGGACGGATAGGCAATTATTTGAGACATGAACATTGGGGGATTGACGCGCGTTGCGATATGAGAGTTCATCTCGTCACATTGATTGACGGTCCGGTGGGGCGACGGCGCCACCTGGAGAATGCGGCGAGTCACCGGGCGCGCGGCGCTAAGCAGATATACCGCGGCGTCGCGACGTTGGAGTGTCGACGGGATTGACGGGCATGGACATCGTCGAGGATCTTCTCAACGCGGATCCCGCCATCCGCTATGTCGCCGTCAAGCAAGGCGACGACCTGCGAATGCGCCAGAAAGACGCGGGTCTTGCCGGCGCCTCTTCGTCGGAGTCCGACACCTACGAGGAGTGGCTGACCAACCCGGTCCTGCTGCTGGCCGCCGGCAACCGCGGTCAACTCGGCTGCGGCGGTCTGTCCTACGTTCTCGTTCGCTACGGCAACTTCTGGCAGTTCGTCCGCGCCGTTCCCGGAGGCCACGTCTCCGTCTGCATCGATCAGGCGAGCGACCCCGTTGCCCTCGTACCGACGCTTTTCGAGCGCTTGGCCGCGCATTTCGGGGAACGGCAGCGGACCTATTGAGGCGCTGTGTCACGAGATCTCCGACTGACGGCGCCTCCGATGCCGGATTGTGCGTCTTGGCCCGCGCGCAAGCACTTACCCACAAAGCTAAGAGCAGTGCCGATGGTCATCGACGTCGCGGCATCCCGTCGTCCTGGCCGCATCCCTGCGACGGCACCGCAGAGCGTTCGAACGGAGACAGCAGGGTTCGACACGGGCCGTGCCGGCGTCGTGCATCCGACCGCGCGTCCCAGGCGGCACGGGGGCAAGGGGCGTGCGAGAGATACGAGGAGACTGCGTCGTGACCGATGAGACTTTGACGCCAACTGCGCTGTCGCGGCCGAAGCGCAAGCATCGGCGCGGCAGCCATCGGCGCAGCGACATCCACGCCATACTGGATGCCTCGCCGCTCTGCCACGTGGGCTATCTGGTGGCCGGCCGTCCTGTGGTGACGCCCACCTTGCAGTGGCGAGAGGGAGACCACGTCTATTGGCACGGCTCCAGCGCCAGCCGGACGTTGCGGACGTCCACGAACACGGAGGTCTGTCTGACGGTCTCCCTGCTGGACGGCTACGTGTTGGCCCGCTCCGGCATGAACCACTCGGCGAATTACCGCTCGGTCATGCTGTTCGGCCGTGCGCGCGAAGTCGTCGACCCGGAGCGCAAGGCGGCGCGGCTCCGTGCCTTCGTCGAGGGGCTCTGGCCCGGCCGATGGGACGCCCTGCGACCGATGACAGAGCAAGAGCTCAAGGCGACCACCGTGCTGTCGATGCCGATCGAGGAGGGTGCGGCGAAGGTGCGCAGCGGCCCGCCGGCCGACGACGAGGAGGACTACGCCTGGCCAGTCTGGTGCGGCGTCGTTCCGATCCGTCAGGCGTACGGCCAAGCGGAGCCGGACCCGCGGCAACTGCCCGGCCTCGCCGTGCCCGAGTACGTCGAAGCGATGTCGGACGATCCCTGATCTTCGCCGGAGTCGGCCCGCGCTCGGAGGGCGGCCGGAATGCGGACCGGCGGACGGGCGTGGCCCTGCGCGCGTTCGTCGCCGGCGGCCGCGGACCGGGGACCTTCCCCCGCGAAGGGCTGTTCGCGACGGCGGCCGTCGACGGGTCGAGACGCGAGCTATTCTCGGGCCACATGGCCGGGTTGAAATTCAGGTATTGAGTAAGTCTTGTTTTTGCCGCAGCTCTCGACAAACCTAAGCGCGCCTGCCTTTTCACATGCGAATCCAAGTGAAAGGGATGCCTGAAGACTGAGCACGAAATATTGTCATAGTGACATTTCGTCTTCTGCGCTGAGGAGACGGCGATGAGCGACCTGTACGAGGTGATGGCGCAGATGCCCTGTTGCAGTCCGCAGGCGACAAGAGTCTGCGATCGGCTGCTTCTGGCGAAGGCGCTGGTCTACAGCTACCGCGACCCCAGCGTCGACGACGTCGCCGGAGCCGTCAGCGGCGGCGTCGCCGATTGGGAGGACCTCGAACGGATGACGGAGCTCGCCGCCTACGTCGTCCGTTGGGCGGCTGCGCGCACGTTGCATTGAAGCCGCCCGTGCGAATCGAAGCGGTTCGATATCGATATGCCCAGGCTTCATGCCCAGGCTTCATGCCCAGGCTTCGACGGTGCGTCGCGCCCAGCGTTCGGGCAAGCGCGATCAGGCAGGTGCGATCAGCTAGGCGCGATCAGGCAAAGGGCGACCGTCAGGTTTGGGCGGGTCGACCGGACCCTTCCGGTGCCAGCGGCCGCAGGAAGTTGCGCTTGTATCGGCGGATGCAGCCGGTCTGCTCGGCGAAGCGGAACATCTCCTGACACCTGGGATCGTCCTTGCTGCGCCGGCGGTAATCCTCGTAGGCGGCAAGGCTCTGGAAGCTGAAGAGAGCGACCGCTTCGTCGCTGGCACCTTCGTGCGGCAGCCAGTAGCCGTGGTGGACGCCGCCGAACTCCGGCACCGCCTCGAGCCAGAACCGCGAATAGCGCTCGAAGTCGCTCAGCTTCGCAGGGTCGATTTCGTAAACGAGATAGCAGGTGATCATGGTCTTTCGCTCCTCGGGTCGGGAACCGCTCCATGTCGCTACCAGTCTCATTCATAGAGGGTGCAACGGCAGTCAAGCGATTTAGGGGACAAGTCCCACGGTCGCACGCTCCGCATGGTTCTCGTTCGCCGGTAAACCAGCGTAGGCAACCCCGGCTCCTCGCAATGAGATTTTCCTTGCAGGTCGCACCGGGAATGCGCAGAGTTTTGCCGATGAACGAGCATCCAGATTCTTTCCGCAGTTCCTGGTGGTGGCCGCGCTGAGTCCCGGCGGCCCGACCCTGTGCATTCCTTCCATCGGCCGCCTCGCAAGGCGGCCTCTTTCGTTTTCGGCTTGCGACGGCGGTCTTACCCACGAACGGAGACCGAAATGCCGTCTGCCCAGACAAGCCTCAGCTTTACGACGCCCTGTGGCGTTCGCGTGCGCCGCCATGTCGAGGCCGGCCGGGACGAATCCGCGATCGACAGTCTGACCGCCCGGCTCGACCGCGCGCGCGGTGCCGTCCTCTCGTCGAGCTTCGAATACCCCAGCCGCTACACGCGCTGGGATATCGGCTTCGTCGATCCGCCCATCGCTCTGGAGGTCGCCGGATCGCGGCTACGGGTGCGGGCGCTCAACGACCGTGGCGCCGTGCTGGCGCCAGCCGTTGCCGCAGCCGCGGGCATGACCTGGACCCGGGAGGTGGCCGAAATGCAGTTGCCCGCCCCGTGCGCACCGGCGACGGAGGAGCGGCGTACACGTGGATCGGCACTTTTCCAGGCGCTGCGGCGCGTGGTCGGCGCCTTCGCTGCGCCGGACGATCCGTACCTGGGCCTGTACGGTGCCTTCGGCTTCGATCTGCTCCAGCAGTTGGAGCCGGTGCCCCGGTGCCTCGAGCGGACTGCCGGGCAGCGCGACCTGGTGCTCTATCTGCCGGACGAGCTGACCTTGGTCGACCATGCCGCGGAGACCTGCCGCGTCGTGCGCTACGAGTTCGAAGTCGAAGGGCGAAGCACGGACGGGCTGGCGCGCACCGGCGCGCCATCTGAGCTGGGCGCGCCGGCGCATCCTCGCACGGCCTGCGACCACTTGCCCGGCGCGTACGCCGAAGCCGTGGAGTCGGCGCGGGCGCGTTTCCTGTCTGGCGACATGTTCGAGGCGGTCCTGACTCAGACCTTCTTCCGCCGCTGCGAGCGCGCGCCCAGCGAGGTCTTCGCGCGTCTCAAGACCGCCAACCCGGCACCTTACGGATGTCTCGTGAACCTGGGCGAGGGAGAATTCCTGATCGCAGCCTCGCCAGAGATGTTCGTCCGGGTGCGCAGACGCAGTGTGGAGACCTGTCCGATATCGGGCACCATCGCGCGCGGACAGGACGCACTCGCCGATGCCCGACAGATCCTGCGCCTGCTGAACTCCAAGAAGGACGAGTCGGAGCTGACGATGTGTACCGACGTCGATCGCAATGACAAGAGCCGGGTCTGCGAGCCGGGCAGCGTGCGGGTAATCGGCCGGCGCCAATTGGAGTTGTACTCGCGCCTGATTCACACGGTCGACCATGTCGAGGGGCGTCTGCGCCTGGACTGCGACGCCCTCGACGCCTTCCTTTCGCACGCCTGGGCGGTGACCGTCACCGGCGCACCGAAGCGTGCAGCGGTCCGCTTCATCGAAGAGACGGAGAAGACGCCGCGGCACTGGTATGGCGGCGCGGTCGGCGTGGTCAACTTCAACGGCGACATGAACACCGGCCTGACGCTGCGCTCGCTGCGCTTGAAGGAGGGGATCGCAGAGGCACGGGTTGGGGCGACCCTGCTATGGGACTCGGTCCCCGAAGACGAGGATGCGGAATGCAGGCTGAAGATCTCGGCCATGCTTGCGGCACTCGAGGACGAGCGCACGAATTCGGCCGATGCCACGGCTGCGGTGGAGCCGGTGTTGACGGGTCGGCGGGTATTGGTGGTCGATCACGAGGACAGCTTCGTACTGACGCTCGCCGACTTCCTCAGACAACTCGGCGCATCCGTGGCGACCCAGCGACCGGCGCGCGCGTTGCAGACGATCATGGCCGCCGAGCCCCATCTCGTCGTGCTCTCTCCGGGGCCAGGCCGCCCGAAGGACTTCGATCTCGACCGGACCATCCGGGCTGCGCGGCGCAAAGGACTGCCGCTCTTTGGCGTGTGCCTCGGCATGCAGGGTCTGGTCGAGCACTTCGGCGGCGAATTGCGGCTGTCCCGCCAGCCGGTGCACGGCAAGACCTCGCGGGTCTGGACCGCCGAGGACCCGCTGTTCGCAGGTCTGCCGCAGGCCCTGGATCTCGGACGCTACCATTCCCTCTACGTGAAAGCCGGCAGTCTGCCGAAGGAACTCAAAGAGATCGCACACACTGACGACGGCGTGGTGATGGCTGTGCGCCATCGCTCCGAGCCGCTTCTGGCGGTGCAGTTCCATCCCGAGTCGATCATGTCGATGGAGGGACAGGCCGGGTTGCGGATTCTCGCCAACGCCTGCCGCGACTTGGTCGGCAAGCCGCTGGGCGCCGCACTCGTCTGACGAGCGCGTCACGCGGCTTCGCCGCGGGCGCGACTGTGGCTCGGTTTCGAGCGATACGGCAAGACTGGAGGGGTGAGATGAAACCGCGAGTGGCTCTGATCGGCGAACGCAACGAGGCCTTGACCGCCCACCGGGCGATCGAGTCGGCACTGTCGCGCAAGCTGACAAAGCTGGCATGGCGTTAGGTGGACACGAAGGCGCTCGCGCGCGGCCCCGATCCCCTCGACGAGGTCGAGGGGATCTGGTGCGTGCCAGGGAGTCCTTACGCGAGTCTGGAGGGTGCCCTGACCGCCATCTCCTGGGCGCGCCGCAAGGGCCTTCCCTTCCTCGGCACCTGTGGCGGCTATCAGCACGCCGCCTTGGAGTTCGCCCGCAACGCGCTCGGGTACGCGGAAGCCGGCAGTACCGAGATCGACGCCGCCACGTCCTTGCCCGTGGTCGTCGCGATGAGCTGTCCGCTGATCGATCGCAAGGACTCCGTCCGCTTCGATGAGGGCGCGGAGCTGCGGCGGATCTACGGGGGCGACAGGGCGCAGGAGAAATTTCAGTGCAGTTACGGACTCGATCTCGCCTATGCCGCTCTGGTCGCCGGTTCCGCCTTGCAGATTGTCGGCTGGAGCGAGGCGGGCGATCCGCGAGCGCTGGAGCTGAAGGAGCACCCCTTCTTCTTCGGCACCGCCTATCAGCCGGAGCGGGTCGCGCTTGAGGACCGCGACCACCCGCTGCTCGTCGCCTTCGCGCAGGCCGTGCGCACCCACGCCGCGAGCAAATGGCGCTAAGCTCCACCTCGGCACTTCACCAGGTCCGCAAATGAGACAATTGAACCGCCATGGCCGCGGAGACTAATGTGAGACGAAGATCGTCGGTCGGCGGGCTGCGCCGGCCTTCGGCTACGGATTGCAGGGCATGAACGCGATCGAACTCGCTGCAGCCGTGTTCGCCTTCGCGGCAGCCACCGCCTGGACGCCAGGGCCCAACAACATGATGCTCGCCGCCTCGGGCGCGAACTTCGGCTTTCTTCGCAGCCTCCCGCATCAGGCCGGCATCGTTTTCGGCATGGGGGCGCTGCTGGCACTCTGTCTGGCCGGTTTCGGCGCCGTGGTTCAGGCCGCCCCCCGCCTGCACGTGGCGCTGCAGCTTGCCGGTGCGGCGTGGCTGCTCTGGCTGGCCTGGCGTATCGCGACGGCCCGGCGCGCCGAGGCGCGGGTGCAGGGGCGTCCGCTGACCTTCTTCGAGGCGGCCGGCTTCCAGTTCGTCAATCCGAAGTCCTGGACCATGGGGGTCGGCGCAGCCGGCGCCTTTCTCGACCCGGCGATGCCGCCGCTGCTCGCGAGCCTGGTCATCGTTCTGGCCTTCCTGAGCGCCTCCTGCATCGGCATCCCGGCCTGGGTCGCCTTCGGCATCGGCATCGCGCGCGTGCTCGACACGGACCGCCGTCTGCGGATCTTCAACGTTTCGATGGGCCTGCTGCTGGCCGGCTCTGTCGTCTTCATCGTCGATCTCCCGCTCTGATCGATGTGCGGGGGAGCCGGGATGCCGTTCCATCTTCATGAGGCCGTGCCTTGGGGTCGCAATCTCGAGGAGTACGACGAGATCTTCGCGATCCATGCGATCCCGCGTGGTGCGCGAATCCTCGACGTCGCCGCGGGACCGGCCAGCTTTGCCGCGGAAGCGAATGCGGATGGCTGGCGGGTGACCGCGGCGGATCCGCTCTACGTGTCTTCCGCGGCTGCGATTTCCGAGCGTTTTCAGGCGGCGCGGACCCTGGTCATGGAGCAAATCAACCGGAATCTCAGCGGCTACCGGTGGGACCGGATCGGAACACCGCGCCGACTGGAGGCGCGGCGCGTCGAGACCATGCGGGCCTTCCTGAAGGACTTCGAGAGGCACGGTGGGGATCGCTACGTGGAGGCCAGCTTGCCGAAGCTGCCGTTCGCGGACGCCGCATTTGACGTCGCCCTCTGCTCGCACTTCCTCTTCCTGAACGAGGCGACGCAGGGACGGGCGTTCACCCTTGCATCGGTCAAGGAGATGCTCCGGGTCGCCCGCGAGATCCGCCTGTTCCCGCTGGTGCGCATGGATGGCCAAAGCAGCCGGCTTCTGCCCCAGATCCTGGCTTCCGTAGCGCGCCAGGGACACAGCGCGACGATCGAGGCCGTCGACTGGAGCTTCCAGATCGGCGCCACCCATCGGCTTGTGGTGCGCCGGCCCGCGATCGCCGCATGAGACGTCGGCCCGGCCTGCCGATCGACAATGGGCCGGCGCCTGCCGTTCCCAACCTCTCGCTCACTGGAAGGAGCCCGTCATGAGCCGATCCCACGAGTACACCGTCAGCCTTTCCTGGACCGGCGCACGCGGCGTTGGCACGCGCGACTACAAGGCCTACGGTCGCGATCATCTCTTGAGGGCCGAGGGCAAGCCGGCCATCGCCGGGTCGGCCGATCCGGCCTTCCGCGGCGATCGCGACCGCTGGAACCCGGAGGAGTCGCTAGTCGGCTCGCTCTCGGCGTGCCACATGCTGTGGTACCTGCATCTTTGCGCGGTCGGCGGCATCACGGTGCTGGCCTACGAGGACACGGCCGAAGGCGTCATGGCGGAGTCGCCGGACGGCGGCGGCCGCTTCGTCGAAGTGGTGCTGCGACCGCGTATCCGTTTGGCGCCCGGCGCGGATGTCCGGACCGCGGCCGACCTACACCACGAGGCGCACGCGAAATGCTTCATCGCCAACTCGGTCAACTTCCCGGTCAAGGCCGAGCCGGACATCGTCGTCGAGACCTGAAGGTTTCGGCAGGCGGCGCAACGGGCAGGTCGGCCGCCGTCAATAGCGGGGCGGAGTCATCGCCCAGACGACCACGGTGCGCCCCGGTCCGGGATTGCGGTAGCGGTGCGGGCGCCGGCTTTCGAACTGGAAGCTGTCGCCGGCTTGCAGGTGCAGCAGCCGTTCCTCGATCGTGATTTCGAGTTGCCCCTCGGCCACGTAGCCGGCTTCCTCGCCCTCGTGCTCGTAGAGCTTCTCGCCGGAGGAGGCGCCCGGCTCGAAGGTGCACAGCAGCATCTCCAGCGCACCCGAAAGCGACGGCGAGAGCAGCTCGTCCTTGATCCCCGAGGCGAACCGCAGCGCCCGGCGCTTCGCCCCGCGCACCACCGTCGCGGCCTCGGGGGAGGCCTCGGCCTCGGGGTCGGGAAAGAACCAGTTGATGCCGACCTCGAGGGCGCGGGCCACGTCGCTCAATGCCCGGATCGAGGGCGTCGCCAGATTCCGTTCGAGTTGGCTGAGATAGCCGACCGACAGGCCGGTCGCCTGCGACAGGTCCCTCAGCGCCATCCGCCGGACCTTGCGCAGTTCGCGGATCCGGTGGCCGACGATCTCGCAGGTTTCCCGGCTCCGGTGCTGCACCCGCCGCAGCGGTTCGGAAGCTTCGCGTTGACTCATCTAAAAAATGCAGTCATTTTTTTGGTGAAGGCTAAATCGACGAGGCCAAAATGACACGGACGGTCGCGGAAGTCATCGCCGAGGCGATGCACGCCTATGACGTGCCCTGGGTCGCCGGCATCCCGGGGCACGGCAACTGGGCACTGACCCACGCGTTGAGCGGCGGGGCCGAGCGCCCTGCCTTCGTCCAGACGATGAACGAGCAGAGCGCCGTCCACATGGCCGACGCCCACTTCCGCCTGACGGGCCAGCCGGCGGCTGCTGCGGCCTCGATCGGGCCGGGGGCGACCAACACGGTGACCGGTCTGGCGACGGCCTACGCGGATTCCAGCGCCGCTTTGCTCGTCACCGGCAGCGCGGCGACCCACGTGCGTGGGCAGGCCGTCATGCAGGCGCTGGAGCGCAAGCAGGTCCCGGATTTCCCACGGCTTTGCGAGCCGGTCACCAAGGCGGCCTTCGACCTGATGCATCCGGATCTGACGGCCAGCTTCCTGCACCGAGCCTTCAACGCGATGCTAAGCGGGCGCCCGGGTCCCGCGGCGCTCGACGTCCCGCTCGACGTCCAGGTTGCCGAGACGGACGTGCGGGTACAGCCTCTGTCGGGGCGCAGCGCCAGGCCGGGGGCGCGGCCGCACCACGCCGACGTGATCCGTGCGGCGGCGCTGCTGTCGCAGGCGGAGCGTCCCTGCATCGTCGCCGGTGGCGGCGTCCTGACGGCGCGGGCGGCACCGGCGCTGCGGAGGCTGGCCGAGCGGCTGCAGGCGCCGGTCGTTTTCACTTGGAACGGCAAGGGCGCATTTCCCGAGGACCACCCGCTTTGTCTCGGCCCGACCGGCGTGTCCGGATCTGTGCCCGGCAACTCGGCGGCGAGCGGCGCGGACGTCGTCCTGGCGCTCGGCTGCCGCTTCACGGACTGGACCTCCTCCTCCTACCGGCGCGGCGTCACCTTTGCGTTCCCGCCCAGCCGGCTGATCCACGTCGACATAGACCCGGACGTCATCGGGCGCGCTTACCCCGTCGAGGTGGCCATGACCGCCGACGCCGATGCGGCGCTGGTCGACCTTCTGGACGAACTCGGCCAAGCCAACCGGGATACGAACACCGCCAGGGCCGACTGGCTGGACCGTCTGGCGCGCGAGACGCGCGCGTGGAGCGATGTCCTGGCCCGCCGCCGCGCGGCGCGAGCGGCCCCTTTCGGCATGTTGGCGGTGCTGGAGCGCCTGCGTGCCGTTCTGCCGCGGGAAACCATCGTCACGGTCGGTTCCGGGCACTGTCAGGGCGCCGTGCGGCAGGGATTTCCAGTGTACGAACCCTACACCCACCTGACGTCCGGCGGCTACTCGACCATGGGGTTCGCAATCCCGGCGGCGATCGCCGCGGCGCTGACTGAGCCGGGCAGGCCGGTCGTCGCCGTTGTCGGCGACGGCGACATGCTGATGTCCTCGCCCGAACTGGCGACCGCCGCCATGCTGGGCGTGCCGGTGCTTTTCCTGGTTCTCAACAATGCCGGCTTCATGTCGATCCGCGACGGCCAGAATGCGCTGTTCGGGCGCAACGTCGGGGCCGCCTTCACGCGAGGCGGAGGCGGTGGCAATGCCGCCTGGATCGCCGACTTCGCGGCGCTGGGCCGGGCGTATGGGCTGGCACGGACAACGCGGGCCGACAGCCTCGACGATCTCGCCGACGAAGTGAGAAGAGCCCTCCTGGCCGACGGGCCGACGTTGGTCGAGGTGCCGATCGCCCAGGACCCGTCGATCGCGGGTGCCGAACCGGCGGGCTGGTGGGACTTTCCTCCGCGGCCCGATGCGGACCCGGCCATTGCGCGGGACTGGCGTCTCGGGCGTGCCGCCCAGCAGCACCTGGGATACGACACGGACGCAGTGCCCTTGGAACCGCCGATCGGGATCTACGGCTGAGCCAGCGGCTGTGCCGCTCCGGTCCCTTGGGGCGCGGCGGAACCGTGCGCGCCTTAGCGCCAATCGATCCCGAAATCCCGTGCGTGTGAAGCGACAGGACTGCGCTCGTGCGGACCTGCGGCTGTCGCCTGCAGGACCCGCTGCGCTGCCGGACCGGGATCGGGCTGCGGTCTCGCATCTGCGCCGTCTCGGAAGTCGCGGGCTCACATTGTCTCCATATCAAAAATGCTGTGGGAGCTGGTACCGCGCTGTGGAAGGCTGGCTGGGCAAGCGCGATGTCTGGCGGACGTCGGCAGGCGCCAAGAAGTTGGACGAACGAACGGCCGGGGAGCCAAAGGCATGCGTCGCTTCAATATGTATCAGGTCGACGCCTTCACGGACCGCGTCTTCGGCGGCAATCCGGCGGCCGTCATGGTCCTCGACGAGCCGCTGGACGAGGGGCTGATGCAGTCGATTGCGGCGGAGAACAACCTGGCGGAGACGGCCTTCGCCGTCCGCGCGGGCGAGCGTTTCGCACTGCGTTGGTTCACGCCGGTCCACGAGGCGGGTTTCTGTGGGCATGCCACCCTTGCGACGGCGCACTGCCTGATGACGGAGTTCGGCTTGGACGGGCGGGCCGTGTTCGACACTCAGGCGGGCGAACTCGTCGTCGAGGCCGACGGCGGCGGCTACCGAATGGATCTGCCCGTCTTTTCGTACGAGCGGCTCGACCCGGTGCCGGACTGGGCGCGCGACTTCTTCGGCGACGACCTGGTTTCGGCCTTCCGTAACGTCGAGAACCTCTTCGTCGAGCTCGGGTCGGAGGCTGCGGTGCGCGCCTGGGTGCCGGAGCTGGGCCGCGTCGCAGCGTTCTTTCCACTGGGGCTGTGCATCACGGGACCGGGCGAGGAGGTCGATTTCGTTTCCCGCTACTTCGCGCCCGGCGCCGGCATTCCCGAGGACCCGGTGACAGGTTCGACCCATGCGACGCTGGTGCCGTTTTGGGCCGACCGCCTCGGCAGGACCCGCTTCACGGCGATCCAGCGCTCGGCCCGAGGCGGCCGCATCGAAGCCGAGCTGGCCGGCGCGCGCGTCGTGTTGCGCGGCCAGGCCGTGACCTACATGGCGGGCGAGATCTACATTCCCTGACGGCAGGCCGGGACCGTTTGCCGGGGGGGGGCCTCGACGCCCGCCGGTCTCAGAGCACCTGCCAACCCTGGTACAGCAAACCGGCAGCGAAGGATCCGCCGAGCGCGAAGCCGACGTAGAGCAGGAAGAGCGGCTTCTTCACCAGGGCCCAGACGGCGATGGCGGCCGGCAGGGAGGTTACGCCGCCGGCCACCAGGAACGCCAGGCCGGCCCCCGGGGCCATGCCCTGATCGACCAGCCCGCCGACGAGCGGCAGCGCGGCATAGCCGTTGAGATAGGCCGGCACGCCGACCAGCGTGGCGAGGCTGATCGGGGCCAGGCCCTCGCCCCCCAGGACGCTGGTCACGAGATCGGCCGGGACGTAGCGCAGCATCAGGCTCTCCAGCAGGAAGGCCAGGGTCAGCCACTTGGCCAGGAACAGCGTGGCCTTCAGGCCCTCGCGGGCGAACTTCCGCAAGCGCTCGCGCTCGCTCCAGAAGCGCCAGACGACCGGCCCTGGCGCCCGGACCGCCGATCCGCCGCAGCCGCCGTTGCCGATGCCCGGGCGCAGGGGATCGCGCAGGCCGCCAGCACCGACCATGGCATGGACCGCAAAGCCGCCGGCCAGGCCCAGACCGATCGCGGCCAGCGTCTTGGCGATCGCGAACTCGATACCGAGAACGCCCGAAGTCAGGACGAACATCGAGGGGTCCATGATCGGCGACGCCAGCCAGAAGGCCATCACGGCCGAAAGCGGAACGCCCATCGACAGAAGGGCGGCAATCAGCGGAATGACGCCGCAGGAGCAGAAGGGCGATAGACCGCCGGCCGCGGCGGCCAGGGCGATCATGACGAGCGGAGAGCCGGTGAAGGCGCGGGCGATCAGGGCATCGGCGCCAGTGGCGCCGGCATAGGCGGCCAGGCCGATCGACAGGACGAGGAAGGGCGTGACGTCCAGCAGGCTCCCGAGCGTGAAGGCGGCGCTCTCCGTCGCCTGGTCCGGAGCGACCACCAGCAGGCCCGCCAGGATCAGAGCCGTCGCAAGCCAGGCCTGCTCGTGCTGGACGACTTGCCGACCGGCTCCGGCGAGGCGGTTGCGGGAGGCGAGAACGAGTTCCGGCATCGCGTTTTTCCTAGAAAATTAGATATTTAAGGGCAAACGAAGGGTTGGACGTCAGGCCGCGTCGCTCTTCGACAGCGAGACCCCGGTGCAGCACTCGTCGGTGAGGAAGGACAGGGTTCGTCGCATCGTCTCGAAGTCGGCCCGGTTGATCACCTCACGCCCGCGCCGCTCCTGGACCACGAGCCCGGCGTCGACGAGATGGGACAGGTGGTGCGTCAGCGTCGACATGGGTATCGCGACCAGGCTGCGGATCTCGCCAACGTTCAAGCCGTCGTGACCGGCCCGCACGAGCAAGCGATAGATCGACAGTCGCGTTTCGTGGCCGAGTGCGGCAAGCGCGCGGGCGATCTGTGAGGTTTCTTCCATTTCTTAAAAATAACTAGAAAAATAGAAGTGTCAAGGCGCGCATAGCGCTGAGGCTCGGCCTTGTCTTGAGCGTCGCGAGCGGTTTCTAGGCGAGCTGTGGCCGCTGATCCGTGTGCCCTGCGGTCCGATCTTCCGTCAGAAGGCGTTCGAGCGACCGATCCGGCGGCGCGGGCTCGGCCCACTGGGGCAGGCGCGACACGAGCGCCGAAGGCCAGCCGCCGATCCGCGCCATCAAGTCTGGGTCCGGCGCAGCCGCGACGGGCGGGCCGGGACGGCGATGCAGCTCGCGCAGGACCGCGAGCACCTCGTTCGCTGTAGCGGGGACGGCGGGCAGGTTCGCCACGGCCCGGCGGCCCCAGGCCGGCGCATCCATCCGCAGCGCCGTGACCATGGCTGCAGCAGCCGTGCGTCCGGCGGCGACGGCGATCGGGAAGTCCAGGGGCGCCGGCGCCGTGAAGGGCGCGTCCGCGCGAAACGCCTTCACCAGGTCGCTGAGGAACCCGGTGGACGGGCGGCCCCGGCGCTGCGCGCGGCGCACCAGGAGCGTCGGCAGGCGCAGCGCGCGCGCGTCGCACCGGCCGCTGTCGCGAAGATGCTGGAGCAGCAGTTCGGTCATGGCCTTCGCGGTGCCATAGCCGCCACGCGGGCGCAGCGGCGCGTCTTCGCCAGCGGGCCCAGCCGCGCCGAAGTCGCCGATAGCGGCAACCGAGCTGGCGAACAGCAGCCGCGCGCCGCTCGGCAGAGCGAAAGCCAGTCGGCGCGTCAGCTCGACGTTCAGGGCCAGCGTTCCGGCCAAGTCCCGCTCCGCACGGACGCCGGTCGGCGAGGCGCAGTGCACGACGGAGTCGATCTCCGCGAGCGGGAGCGTTTCGACGGCCGCCGGGTCGGCGAGATCGATGGGGGCGTGCTCGACCGGCAGGGACTCTGGGGGGCAGGGCAGGCGCTCGGCGAGGTCGGCCGTCAGCACCCGATCGGGCGGTGCGACATCCCCGTGCCGAACACCCGCCTCCAGGGCCTGGAGAACGGCGGTTCCCAGTTCGCCGGCCGCTCCGGTGACCAGAAGATGCATTACCTTCTCCGCCCCTGCTCGCTTTCCGGGCTCTTGGGGCGTCGTGCCCCCGTTCGGCTTGACCGTCCGGTCGTTCGCCCCGCAGAGTTTCGCCTGTCTTGTCGCAAAATCCCTATAGGGTTTGCGGCGACGGCTGATAAGAGACGACGCGCGCGAAGCGCGGAACACGCCATCAGGGAAGGAACGCTGCATGAGGTTGAAGGGAATTCTGGCGGCCGGCGTCGCCGCCGTGGCCGGACTGTCGCTGCTCGCCGGCGCGGCCTCAGCCGCAGAACGAATCACGCTGAAGTCGGCCAAGTCGACCTCGTCGTACTACGTGATGATGGTCCAGCTTGCCGAGATGCTGAAGGAGGCGAGCGGCGGCGACATCCAGCCGACCGTCGAGGAAAGCCAGGGCTCGGTCCAGAACGTCAAGGAATCCAACGTCCGACCCGGCAACTTCTTCTTCACCACGCCACCCAGCCTGCTGGCGGCGGCGCGCGAAGGCCGGGCGCCCTTCGAGGGCGAAGCTTTCGATACCGCCCGTACCCTCTTCGTCATGCCCTTCGTGACGATCCACTTCGTCGTGCGCGAGGACGCCGGGGTCGACAGCCTGAGCGATCTGGCGGGCAAGCAGTTCATCGCCGGCGGCAAGGGCTCGTTCTGCGAGAAGCGGACGAAGGCGATCCTCGACGCGCTCGAGCTGACCGACAAGGTGGACCTGGTCGACGTCGAGCTGGACGCCGCCGGTCCGGCCATGCGCAACGCCAAGGTCGACGGCTATTCCACCTGCAGCTCGCATCCGACGCCGGGGCTGGTGGAGCTCGCCACCACCACGCCGGTGAAGCTGCTGTCGCTCAGCGACGCGGAGCGCCAGACCGTCATCGAGCTCGACCCCCTGTCCGGCCCCTTGACGATCGCCGCCGGCACATACGACGGGCAGGATGCGCCGGTGCAGACCGTCGGCGTGCCGGTCGGCGGCTACGGCACTGTCAACATGAGCGACGAGGTCGCCTACTTCCTGACCAAGACCTTCTGGGAGTGGAAGGACCGGCTGGCCGGCGAGAATCCCTGGTGGGACGGCGTGACGGTCGAGATGCTCTCGCAGATGGGCGCACCGCTGCATCCCGGCGCCCGCCGCTACTACGAGGAGCAGGGCGTCGAAGTGCCGGAGACCATGCTCTAGGCCGTCCAGGCGTTGGAACGACCGGTGTCCGCCACCCCAGTGGGAGCGTCCTCGGGGCCCGTGCTCGTCGTCGAGGAGGAGCGCGGGATCCCCGAGAGCGGTCCGCTCGCAGGGCCGCTGTCGCGGCTGTCGGCGCGCGACTGGGCGATGCTCGCCTGCGGCCTGGCATCGGTCGGCTTCCACCTCTATCTCGTCTTTTCGGGCCTGATCCCGAACCTGATCACCCGGCCGCTGCACTTCATTTTGGCGCTGCCGTGGATCTTCCTGTTCGCAGCCGCGCCCAGCCGGCTGGCGCGCTGGAGCGGCTATGCCTTCGGCCTGGCGGGCCTGTTCTCGGCCGGCTTCATCGCGGTCGAGAGCGACCGACTGGTCGACCAGTACGGCTCGCTCGCCAACGACCTGCAGCGGGTCGCGGCGGTGGCGGTGATCGTCGTCGCGCTGGAGATGGCCAGGCGGGCCATCAAGTGGGTACTGCCGGCGATCACCGTCCTGGTGCTGCTCTACGGCTATTTCGGGTATCTGATACCGGGACAGTTCGGCCACGCCGGGCTGCCGCCCGACTACTACCTCGGCACCCTGGTGATCACCGGCGGCGGCATGTGGTCGAACCTGACCGGCATCTCCGCCGAGGTCATCGCACCCTTCATCGTCCTGGGCGCCTTTGTTTCCGCTGGCACGGCCGGCACCGGCTTCATGGCGCTGGCGACGCAAATCGCGGGGCGCTTTCGCGCGGGTGCGGCGAAGATCGCGGTGCTGTCGAGCGCCATGTACGGGACGATCTCCGGCGTGGCCGCGGCGAACACCGCCTCGACCGGCATGATCACGATTCCGGCGATGAAGCGCCTGGGCTACCCGCCGTCGATGGCGGCCGCCACCGAGGCCGTGGCCTCGACCGGCGGCCAGATCATGCCGCCGCTGATGGGGGCCGGCATCTTCGTCATGGCCGAGCTGCTGCGCACCGACTACACCAGCATCATGGTGGCGGCGACCCCGCCGGCGGTCCTCTTCTTCCTGACCGCCTGGACGGGTGTGCACTTTTTCGCCCTGCGCTACGGTCTGCGGGGCCTGAACCGGGACGAGCTGCCGGGCTGGTCGCTGGTCGTGCGCACCGTGCCCTTCTTCCTGGTCCCCTTCGGCATCCTCGTCTACATGCTCGCCTTCACGGGCTACACCGCGCCCTATGCCGCGGTCTTCGCGACCGCGGCCACTCTTCTGCTGTTGGCCACCGACTCGCTCGGCAACGTCGATTTGCGCCGCTTCGCCAACCGCTTGTGGACAGGCTGCGTCGATGCCGGTTGCCAGATCGCGACGATCGCCGCGATCATCGTCTGCGCCAGCCTGATCGTCGGCGTCTTCCACATGACCGGGCTGGGCGTGAAGATCACTTCGCTGATCCTCTCCGCCTCGGGCGGGGAGCTGTGGATCGCGCTGCTGCTCACGGCGCTGGCCAGCCTCGTGCTCGGCATGGAGCTGCCGACCACCGCGGCCTACGTGATCTGCGTCGCGGTGGCGGGGCCGGCGCTGGTCGAGCTCGGCCTGCCGGAGCTCTACGCCCACCTTTTCGTCTTCTGGTACGCGCTGCTTTGCACGATCACGCCGCCGGTGTGCGGCAACGTCTTCATCGCCGCCGGCATCGCCGACACGCCATGGCTGCCGGTGGCCTTCCGCTCGATGACGCTGGGGCTGGGGCTGTTCCTCGTGCCCATGGGGTTCGTCGCCAACCCCTCGCTGCTGCTGCTGGCCGAAGCGCCGTTGCTTGCGCTGCTGGCGCTGGTCAAGATCGGCGCCGGCCTGTCGCTGATCGCCTTCGGCGTGGTCGGGCCCAGCCGCGGCATCCTGTTGCGCCTGGCCGCCGCCGCCGCGGGCTTCGCCCTGATCTTCCTGTTCGGCGTCTGAGCAGCGTGCCGCACGCCTTGGATATCGATCTGCGCGGGCGCGCGGCCGTGGTCACCGGCGGCGCAGGCGGCATCGGCGCCGCCTGCGTGACTGCGCTGCGTGACGCCGGCGCGCGCGTCGCCGCCTGGGACCTGAAGGCGCCGCCGGCCGGCGCGCAGTCGTCAGGGTCCGTGCACCGGATCCAGGCCGACGTCACCGACCCAGCCTCGGTGGAGGCGGCCGTTGCCGCCAGCAGGGCGGTGCTCGGACCCGTCCACATCCTGGTGAACTGCGCCGGCGCGGCCGGGCCGACCTGTCCACTGCTGGAGCTGAGTCTGGAGGACTGGCGCCGGATCCACGCGCTCAACCTGGACAGCGTCTTCCTGGTCACCCGGCGCCTGCTGCCCGACATGCTGGAGGCCGGCTGGGGACGCGTGGTCAATCTCGCCTCGATCGCCGCCAAGGAAGGCAACGCCAACGCCGCGGCCTACAGCTCCGCCAAGGCCGGCGTCGTCGCCTTGACCAAGGCGCTGGGCAAGGAGGTCGCGGGAACCGGCGTGCTGGTCAACTGCATCGCCCCAGCCGCCGTACGCACGCCCTTCTTCGACGAGATCCCGCAAGCGCACAAGGACGCCGTGCTCGCCAAGATCCCGCTCGGCCGCTTCGGCGCGCCGGAGGAGATCGCCCGCCTAGTCCTCTTCCTGTCCTCGAACGCCTGCAGCTTCTCGACCGGCGCCGTTTGGGACGTATCGGGCGGGCGCGCCACCTACTGAGCCAGTGTCGGCTCACTCGAGTTGCTCTTCGATTCCCTTCGTACGCTTGGAGACGACCTCGCCCGTATGCCTGGTGCTGGCGGGTTCGACCCGCATCACCCAGCACTCCTCTTCTGCGAACACTGCACGTCTCCCAATTTCCTGGCAAACGAGCCTTCATGCGACAGGCGCCGCCTGGCGGCAGTGGCGGCAGGCACTGCGAGATGCGCTGCGTCATGAGGAATGCTGGCGCGGGGCTTTGTGGCAACACGAATGGCGTGGTCGTCGCGCGACGGCGGGACCACCGCTCGGTCGTGACCGGGAGGCCGACCAGCGCGTTCGAGCTCGTGCGTGGTCCACGACGTCGCTCGCGCGCGACCACAGTCATACGACCTGAGTTCACAGCTCGACGATTCTTTATCGCGAGAAAAGTGGTGTGAAAATCTGTAGAAAGAGGGTGTCTGTCGTTTAAATAAGACGAGAAAAACTCAACTAAAACTAAGTCGTTTCACGATTCCTGGTGATATATAATTTGCTGAATCTGCAGATTGACGGTTTCTGTCAGGAGAAGACACGTGACTTTCCCAGTTTTGACTTGAAAGGCCCGCCAATCTTGAGGCTCGGCCAATGGGGTGTGTGGCGACCTGCGGCCGCCGGTCGTTGCCGCGAGCGAGAAGAGGGAGATGTCCGACAGAAGCTTCACTGCCTGCCGAAGCGAGGCCGCCGCAAAGCGCAACGGCATGATCGCGATGTGCGTCGCCATGGCGCTGCTGCCGATCGGCGACGCTATCTCGAAGCTCTTGACCAGCGTCGCTACGCCGTTCGATGTCACCGTCTGGCGGACGGTGGCGCAAGCCGTCTTCTTCTTGCCGGTCGCGTTCCTGATGAGACAACGTCTCTCGGGGAACATGTTCTCGCTTCCCGCCGTGGCATCGGGTGCCCTTGTCGTCGTCGTGCTGTTTTGTCTCATTACGGCCTTCGAGACGATGCCGATCGCAACCGCCATCGCGATCTTCTTCATCGAGCCGCTCCTCCTGACGATCCTGGCACGGCCGTTTCTGGGAGAGAGGGCCGGGCCGCGGCGCTATGCGGCCGTGGCCGTGGGCTTGATCGGGGCACTGATCGTGATCAAGCCGAACTTTGCGGTGTTCGGCCCTGTGGTCTTGCTGCCGGTGCTGGCGGCGCTCGCGTATGCGTTCAACATGATCGTCGTCCGCAAGGCGACACGCACGCGCTCAGCGCTTTCCCTCCAGCTCGGCGCGACCTTTTCCTCCGCGGCGGTCATGCTGTTCGTACATCTCGCGACGTCGGTGTTCTGGCGCGAGGGGACGTCGCTCTCGACGGTTCCGGGTTGGGCCGTCGGCGCCGTGCTCGGCGCCGGGGCGCTTGCCGCACTGACATTCCTGCTGATCACCTTCGCCTTCCGCAACGCCGAGGCAAGCTTGCTCGCGCCGCTGCAATACCTCGAGATCGTGGGGGCGACGCTGCTGGGTTTCCTCGTCTTCGGCAACTTCCCGGACACTCTCACCTGGCTCGGCACCGCGATCATCCTCGGCGCGGGCGTCTACGTCTTTCGCCGCGAACGGCAGGCTCAAGCGAGCTCGGGCCACTGAAGGATAGACTGGGCGTCGTCGCTGCCGAGATGGGGTTTCCGGTTCCCTGCCGAGGCGCGTTGGACCCAGACGGCCATCAGCCCGACCCGCTCAGTGGGCCTTTGCCACCTGGAGCTCCTCCCGCAGCCATGCCTCGAAGGCCTGCCAGGCCGGGCTGACCGGGCCGGGAGCCGCCAGGACGCTCAGGCGCCCGGCCAACTCCACCGAGGGACCCGGCAGGCGCACGAGCCGGCCCGCCTCGAGGTCATCGTTCGCCAGCAGGTGACGGACCAGCGCCGCGCCCCGCCCGGAGATGGCGGCGCCGATCAGGACGGCCGTGTCCTGGAACTGGCCGCGGCTGCCGGTGGGCGGCGGCGGCGGCTGACAAGCCAGCGTTGCCCAAGCGTCCCAGCCCGGGTGGACCTCGTCGTTCAGCATGGGCAGCCGAAGGACGCACTCCACGTCCAGGCCGCCGGGCGCCACTCCGGCCTGCTCCAGGAGCGACGGCGAGGCGACCGGCACGAGCCGCTCGGTCACGCTGAAGCGCACTTGGCAGTCCGGCCAGGGGCCGGTGCCGAACCGCAGGGCACCGTCGATACCGTGCCGTGCCAAGTCGAGCACGCGGTCGTCCGTAACGAGGCGCAAGGTGACGTCGGGTGCGCGCATCTGAAAGGCGCTGAGGCGGGGCACGAGCCACTTCAGGGCGAGTGAGGTGGAGAGCGTCACGGTGACGGTGTCGCCGTCCGCCGACTGGCCTAGGGACTCCCAGGTGCTGCGAACGCGCGCCCAGGCGGTCGCGACCTCCCTGGCCAGACGCTCGCCCGCGTCGGTCGCCGTCACGCCGCTGCCGCTGCGCTGGAGCAGCGGACGGCCCAACTCCCGTTCGAGCAGGCGCACGGCCCGGCTGATGGCGCCGTGCGTGACGTTCAGCTCACGTGCCGCCTTGGAGAGGCTGCCGGTGCGCGCGGCGGCCTCGAACGAGGTCAGGGCCTTCAGCGAGGGGAGATGCCGTGGCAAGCTTCACCTTCTTGTGGATTTTTTCTGACAGAGCCGAAAATTTATTCGCGCCAGTGTTGGGATCAAATGATTTAGATGTGAGAGAACCTGATAGACAACCAGAGCATGAGGTCGCGGTCCGGAATGACTCGCTTCATCGATCTGTCCCACAGCTTCGCCGACGGGATGCCGGGTTTCACCATGCGGCGGCCCGACGGCGAGACGCGCCGCTTCACTGCCAGCCTGCGCCCCTTCCTGACGCACGAGGACTCGCGGCCCTTCTACGAAGGCAAGGCCAGCTTCGAGCTAACGGAGGTGGCCTTCACCACCTCGATCGGCACCTATCTCGACTCGCCGCGTCACCGCTGGCCGGGCGGCCGGGACATCGCTGCGCTGCGTCTCGACGAGGTCGTGCTGGAGGGCGTGCGCGTGGACGTGTCGGCGGCGCAGGGCGGGGAGCCTGTCGGGCCGGAGCAGGTGGAACTGCCGGAGGACATCGAGGGCAGGGCGGCCCTGATCCGCTTCGGTTGGGACCGCTTCTGGGGCACCGACGGCTACGAGGTCTGGCCCTACATCGATCGTCGCCTGATCGCCGCCTTGATCGAGCGCGGACCCAAGCTCGTCGGCGTGGACGCGTTCAACATCGACAGTCCGAGGGATCCGGAACGCCCGGCGCATAGCGAATTCCTGAAGCGCGACATCCTGGTGGTGGAGAACCTGGCGAACCTGGGGGCGCTGCCGCTCTCCGAATTCCGCTTCTTCGCCGTCCCGATCAAGGCGGTCGGCGCGGCAGCCATGACCGTCAGAGCATTTGCGGAGGTGCAGCGATGAGCGAAGCGATGGCGCGGGTAGCGATCGTCACGGGATCCGGACAGGGCATCGGTGCCGGCGTGGCGCGGGTTTTCGCCGCGCACCGCTGGCGGGTGGCGTTGATGTCGCCATCGGAGCGCTGCGAGCGGCTCGCCGCGGAGCTCGGGGGCCTCGCCGTGCGCGGCTCCGTGATGCAGACTGCGGACCTGAAGCGCCTGGTGGACACGACCTTGGAGACCTGGGGTCGGGTCGATGCGGCGGTCTACAACATGGGCCACGGCGGCGGCGTGCCCCGCCTGATCGAAGAGGCGAACTTCAGTCCCGAGCACGACGAGCCCCTGCTCGAGTTGCCGGACGACCTGTGGCACGAGAGCCTGGACATGTACGTCGTCGGCGTCGTGCGCCTGGCGCGCCTGCTGACGCCGCTCATGCAGGCGCAGCGTGGCGGTTCCCTGGTGGCGATCTCCTCGATGAACGCCTTGCAGCCGCGGCCGATGTATCCGATGAGCGCGCTGCGCGGCGCGCTGCATGCCTTCGTCAAGGCCTATGCGGATCGCTACGGCCGGGATAACATCCGCATGAACGCCGTGCTGCCCGGCTTCTGCGAGAACGTGACGATGACCGACGAGGCGTTGTCGCGGATCCCCCTGGGCCGCACGGGCGGCTTTCTGGAAATCGGCGAGGCGTGCCACTTCCTGGGGTCGTCGGCCGCGAGCTACATCACCGGACAGATGCTCCTGGTCGACGGCGGTCTGAACCGGGCTGTGCGCTGACGCGTTAGTAGGAAGCGGCCGCCGCCTCCGGCAGCGGCGGGGTGTCGACCCCCAGGTGGCCTTGCTTGATCAGCAGGCAGGCGCCCTCGCCGCCGGCGGCGAGGCGTGCGTGCGCGCCGCGCGGCTGGCGGGTCCAGGACCAGCGCTGGAGCCGTTCTCCGGCAATTGCGACCTCGCCGCGCAGCACCAGCACCTCTGCGCCGCCGAGCTGCGTTTCGAGCGGCAGAAGGTGGCCCGGCGGCAAGTGCTGGAGGAAGACCTCCTCCGTCCCGAAGGCGTGCAGGTCACGGCGAAGCAGCGCATCGGCGTCCTCGGGCAGCAGGAGGCCGGTGCCCGCGGTGGCATCGAGGCGAACCTGCATGGTGTCGGCCGGCTGGAACTGCCAGAGCTTCACCCAGATGACGCAACCCGCGTCGCTGTGCGGCGCGTGCGCGGTTCCGATCGGGTTGCGGACATAGCTTCCGGTCGGGAAGTCGCCCGTCTCGTCGCTGAAGGTGCCCTCCAGCACGAAAAACTCCTCGCCGCCGTGATGGGTGTGGGTCGGGAAGCGCGAGCCGGGCGCATAGCGCACGAGAGACGTGGCGCGTGCCACCTCGCCGCCGATGCGGTCGAGCGGGATGCGCTCAACGCCCGGGCTTGGGCTTGAGATCCAATCCGCTTGGTCGAAGCGCACCAGAGCGGGGCGGGCGAAGTCGGCGTTGATCTGCATGAGGTGCTATTTGGTGCGCGTGCCGAGGCCTTGCAGCCGTGCCGCCCGATCACAAGGCCGTTTCCGGACACCGACTGCGGTTCCCCAATCGGCCTGGCAAAGCAGACAGTTCCATCGAAATGTCAGGAAAAACTCATCTTTTGAAATTAAATTTCCTTTTCGGCCAAACAAGCAAAAAAACGAGAACACGTTACTGTGATAAGGGTGGATTTTTATTTCATCATAGATCTCAGTTTTTTTATGAGAAAGGGCTTCTGCCGCGATCTCACTTGAAAGTGTCGTCGCATCGAACTATAGTCTGGTTCAACCAATGCTTTCGCGCCCGCCGTCTTCGGCGGGCTTTTGTTTGACAGCGAGCAGGAGCGCACGATGACGGGCAAGGATCCGAACAAGGGTTACGTAGCGATCCTCGGCTGGAGCCTGAACGCGATCGACGCGATCGACCGATTCGACCGACGCTATGTGATCGTGGCGCCGAAATGGGCCGAGGACTACGCCGAGAAGAACGACATCCCCTTCATTCCGTGGGACTTCGAGCGGCTGAACGAGCGGTCGTTCGAACTCGCCGAACGGCTGAAGGAGGAGGGCGTCGACGTCGCCATCCCGCTGTTCGAGGAGACCGTGGAGTGGGCCGGAGCGATCAATGCGGTGCTGACGGGCAATCCGCGCCTGCACGGCCAGTCGCTGCTGTTCCGCGACAAGTCGCTGATGAAGCGCCGCGCGCAGCTCGCCGGCATCCGGGTCGGCATCTTCGAGGAGGCGCACGACCGACAGGACGTCTTCCGTTTCCTGCGCCGCGTCAACCAGACCCTGCTCAAGCTGGACGGCGACCCGAACGACCCGATCCACTTCAAGGCCTTCGACAAGGCCGGCTGCCTGGGCCACCGGGTCATCCGCACTGGCGACGACATCGAGACGATCAGCGACGACGAGTTCCCGGCGCTGCTGGAAAGCCACCTGGACGGCTGGGAGTTCGCGGTCGAGGCCTGGATCAAGGACCGCAAGATCCAGTTCCTGAACATCTCCGAGTACGTTCCGCTCGGCTATTCGGTCTTCGTCCCGGCGACCCCGGAGCTGGAGGCCTATCGCGAGAAGATTACCCGCGAGATCGAGAAGCTGATCGAGGCCTTCGACATCGACTTCGGCTTCATCCATCCGGAGTACTTCGTGACCAACGACGGCACCATGTACTTCGGCGAAGTCGCCTACCGACCGCCCGGCTTCAACGCCTTCGAGCTGATGGAGCGCGCCTACGGCTTCAACGCCTATCAGGCCCTGGTGGTGGTCTTCGATCCCAAGACCCCGAAGGAGGAGCTGGAGAGTTTCTTCCCGGCTCCGGTGAAGGGTGCCAAGGGGCACGCCGGATGTTTCGGCGTCTATCCGCGGCGCCGGGTGATCAGCGAGCTGCAAATTCCCGAGGAGACGGAGAACGATCCCTACTTCGAGAGCCACGAGCTGCTGCCGGTCGGCGAGACCAAGGTACCCAAGCGCACCGCCTTCGGCACCCATTGGGGTCTGGTCTACTTCTTCGGCGACGACCCCCACCGTATGCGCGACCTCTTGAAGGCGCAGGAAGAACGCGACTTCTACGTCTAGGTCGAGGGGGCGGGTGCGCTCCGGCGAGTTTCGTGTAGTCTTGCCGGCTTAGCTCGACCTTGCCAGCAGAGTCGCGGCGGCTTCCGCCTCGGCGAACGCCGGGGCGCGCACGACACCGATCTCCCTCCGCGATGAGTCCTGCCATGTCCAGCCCAGCAACCCCGAATGCGACGTCAGCCGAAAGACTGACCCAGCTCACGGCGAAGCTGGACGCCGCTGGGGAACGCTTGGCGGCGGCGCGCCCCTTCGCCAAACAGACCCAGCGGGGCGCGGTGCTCGACCTTACCCGCCGCCTGATGTTGGAGCCAGGAGGCGTCGAGGCCGTCTACGGGCGCGCCGAGCGGCTGGAGCGGGCGGGCCTGTTCCACGGCACCGACTGGGCCGACCCAGAGATCCTGCAGCCGGCGCTGGCCGCCCGCACGTTGCGGTTGGGCGACGCGCCCACCGCCACGCTGGAATGCGTCAGCGAGCTGCGCATGCTGGCGGTCGCCGAGCGGCAGTACTTCCATCCGGGGCTGTCCTCCGAGCAGGCGCAGAATTTCCTGGCCCGCACCCTGGGCCTCAACCTCGACGCGCTGTTCGGGACGCCGAGCGAAGCCAGTCGCAGCCGTGCGGGACGGATCGCCGAGGTAGTGCACAACCTCTTCGACTTCGTCGTCGGGCGCATCGGCTACGGCGAGATCCTCGACCGCCTGATCGCCGAGATCTGGCGGTTGCTGGCGCAGCGGCCCATCGTCGTCGACGACATCAAGGCGATGATAGCCCAGATCTCGGTCTGGCTGGCGAACGGTCAGTCCGAGAGGGGCGCTGCGGCCGGCTGGGGTGCCGATCGCTTGATCAGCGCGCTCTTCGGGCCAACCGCCGCCTGCCGCGAGGATCCCGGCCTGCCGGTCTATCTGGAGCGCGTCGCGACGATGGATGCGGCGGCGCTGACGCAGGAGGCCGCGGCCCTGGCACGGGCGATGCACGACACCGGTCTGGTGTCGGCCTACCACGCCGCCTTTCTGCGCCACGTAGCGGCAGAGCACCACGATCTGGTGGTGCCGGCGCTCGGCCTGTCGAGCACTGGCGCCGACGGCTACCGCTGCTATTCGCAGCTCGTACGCAGCCTGATCGAGCGGGCGATCCATCCGGAAACCTCCCAGGCGGCCTACGGCTTGGCCCTGATGCTCGAGCGCGGGCTGTTCTACATGCCCCCGATCGGACCGGCGCTGTGGCGCCAGATCGCCTTGCCCCTGTCGGGCAGTGCCCGCCAGATCCTGACCAACGTCTACGGCAGCGCGCAGCCGCCGGAGACCGTGCTGCTCGCCGGTGTCCTCAGTATGCTCGGCCAGCCGCTCGGCGTCGGACAAGGCAACAATCCCACCTGCCAGGCGGCGCGCGCGCTGTCCATGTGGGCCTTTACCGATCCCGACTACCTGCTGCAGGTGATCACCTGGGCGGTCCGCGACGAGGAAGTGATCCTGCACTTCGAGGGTCAGCCGATCTCCTCCAGGACGGCCGGCGCCGGTCTGGCCGCGGTGCCGCCGGCCGATGTCGATCCGGTCTCGCTGGTGCTGGTGCCGCATCTCGACCGCATCTACGCCGAGATGGGGCGGGTCTGCCTGCCGCGCGGCGGCGACGCCCACCGCTGGATCAACCCCGAGCTGCACGGCTGGTGGGTGGGGCGCGGCTGCGCCATTGCCGTCGACATCGCCAGCGGCAGCCTGGCCGACTTCGACGGCTTCGTGCGCGGCTTCTATGCCGCCTACCACCCCTTCTACAACGGCAGCCAGCCGGTCATTCATCCGCAGCCGGCCGGCATCGCCTTCACCGACAGCGCCGGACGCTTCATCGGGTGGCACGCCATTGCGATCTACCGCGTCGGCCTCGACCAGCACGGCACGATGCGGGTCTACTTCTTCAATCCTAACAACGACAGCGGCCAGGACTGGGGTGGTGGCGTCGTGGTCTCGACGGAGGGCAACGGAGAGCGCTACGGCGAGTCCTCCCTGCCGATCGAGGAGTTCGCCGCGCGGCTCTATCTGTTCCACTTCGATCCCTTGGAGGAAGGCAACCCCGGCGCGGTGCCGGCCGACGAGATTTCGCGCGTCACGGCCCTGGCCCGCGACAGTTGGGCCGCCGACCGCTAGCGCCGCTGAAGCCTCGTCGGGCATGCGCCTGATGCAGGGGCGCTCCGCCGCCGCGCGGCTTGCCGGCGGGGGTTCTGCTCGTCTAAGCGGACCTGGGGCCGCGCGCTGCGGTCACGGGCGGGCGAGTTGCCATGACCGAAAGAAGCGGGGCCCCGCCGGCGGCCCGACCGGCCTTCGCGCCCGACAGCCGTGCCTCCTGGAAGCGGTTGGCGGCGGCCGTGGCGCTCAGCAGCATCGGCGGCGTGGGCCTGTGGTCCACGGTGGTCGTGCTGCCGGCGATCCAGGCCGAATTCGGCGTCGACCGCGGTGGCGCCTCCTTTCCCTACACCGCTACCCTGATCGGCTTCGCCGTCGGCGGCGTGCTGATGGGCCGACTGGCCGACCGCTTCGGCATCATCGCGCCGCTGCTGATCGGCACGCTGACGCTCTCGCTCGGCTATGCCTTGGCTTCGCAGGCGGACAGCTACTGGCAGTTCATCCTGGTCCAGGCAGTGATGATCGGCATGTTCGGCAGCGCCGCCACCTTCGGGCCGCTGGTCGCCGACGTCTCGCACTGGTTCTACCGCCGGCGCGGCATCGCGGTGGCCATCGTCGCCAGCGGCAACTATCTCGCCGGCACGCTCTGGCCGCCCGTTTTGAGCGCGATCATGGAGGTTGCCGGCTGGCGCGAGGCGCATCTCTTCGTCGCCGTGGTCTGCCTGGTTACCATGCTGCCGCTTTCGCTGCTGCTGCGCCGCCGGGCGGAGATCGACGACGGGCCGGCGCCGGTCGGGATGAAGGCGGTGGTCGCCGCACCGCTGCCCAGGCCGGTGCTGCAGGCGCTGCTCTGCTTCGCCGGCATAGCCTGCTGCATCGCCATGTCGATGCCGCAGGTGCACATCGTCGCCTATTGCGCCGACCTCGGCTACGGCGTGGCGCGCGGTACCGAAATGCTCTCGCTGATGCTCGGGCTCGGCATCGTCAGCCGCCTGGCGTCGGGGCTGATCGCCGACCGGATCGGCGGGCTCGGCACGCTGCTGCTCGGCTCCTTCCTGCAGTGTCTGGCGCTGGTCTTCTACATCCCCTTCGACGGGCTGATGTCGCTCTACATCGTCTCGGCGCTGTTCGGTCTGGCGCAGGGCGGGATCGTCCCCAGCTACGCCCTGATCGTGCGGGACTACTTCCCGGCCCGCGAGGCCGGTGCGCGGGTCAGCCTGGTGCTGATGGCGACCGTGGTCGGCATGGCGATCGGCGGCTGGATGTCCGGCGAGATCTACGACCTGACCGGCTCCTACCAAGCCGCGTTCCTCAACGGCGTCGCTTGGAACCTGGCCAATATGGCGATCGCCGGCTTCCTGCTGTGGAACCGCCTCGGCGGGGGCGGCCGGCGTGCGGCGACCGCCTGACCGCGGCGTTTCGGCGGCGTGCCGATGGCCGGCCGGAATGTCCGGTCGGAAAGCGAGGGCGCGCCGCAGGCTTCCCTTTCCACGGCGGGGCGGCTGCGCTAATCGGGGTCTGACGGCGCTGCGGGGGAGTCGCGATGGGCGGGGCTGAATTCGAACTGGACGCGTTGCGCAAGGACGAGGCGCTGGAGCAGCTCGCCGAGCGCATCAACGTGGCGCAGTTCGTCGCCTTCGAGCCGACGCCCGAGGGCCCGCGCCAGACCGCCTGCCGGATGCGCGGGCGCGGTGCCAATGCGCCCCTGCCGAGCCTGCGCGCCGCAGCCGAGGAGCTGCTGCGCAACAGTCCGGACCGCTCGGTGAACCTGCGCAGCTACCTGCCGAGCGATCCGCGCAGCAAGCCCTTCCATTACGGCCTCGACCGCCTCGACGAAGTTGTGGAGACCGCCGAGCGCGCTCTGGAGGATGGCTACTACGTCATCCTCAACGAAACGGTGGATGTGCACGACGGCGGCGTCTCCGGCGTCGTCGAGGGGGGCATCGTCGAATTCGCCCCTGACGACACGCCGCGCTGCGTCGAGAAGTCCGGCACCTGCTCGCTGCCGTTGGACTGGGGCCGCCGAATGCTGGCGACGGTCTACGGCTTCGCGCCGGAGCTGGACATCGGCGAGGGCGAGCGCCTGGAGTTCTCCGTCCATCCGCGTCCGCGCGGCTGGCGCCAGACGCAGACCCTGGGATGGGAGGTCGAGGAGATCGGGCGCCATGACTTGCAGCCACGGATGGTCTGGCCCAACCGCTTCTCCCGCCTGATCGGCGACAAAGCCTTCGGCCTGATGATGGCCTGGCTGGCCGGCGCCGACGTGCCGCTGACCTCGGTCTACGCCCGCCGCCTCGCCGGGCGCAGCTTCTCCTTCGGCGAGGATACCGGCGGCCGCGACGTCTGGGTCCGCACCTGTCCGCTCGAGCCGGTGCCCGGCCACTACGCCACCCGGCACGGCTGGATCGAACCCTTCGCGCTCCTGCAGGACGAGGATCCGGAGCCGCAGGACTGGTTCGATCCGGACTTGCAGCGCAGCGAGCACCGCCACCTGCTCTCCAGTGCCCTGGTGCAGGCCGGCGTGCCATCGGCCTGGTCGGGCGCCTACTACGTGGATGCGGCCGGCACTGGGGTCGCCGAAGGCGTCGCCGGCAGCGGCGATGCCTTCATGCTCGGCCGCCAGGCGCCGCAGGAACTGCCCGATGCCGTACACGCGGCCATCGCGCAGACGGCCGGCCGGCTGGAGCGGGTCTTCGGGCCGGTGCGCTTCGAATGGGTGCACGACGGCACCCGGGTTTGGGTCGTCCAGCTTCACCGCGGCGCGACGGCCAGTCAGGGAGCGACCATCGTTCCGGGCGAGCCGGGCCGTTGGCAGAAGTTCGACGCGGCCGAGGGGCTGGAAGCCCTGCGGGCGACGCTTGAGAGGCTGCCTGGCGATACGGGACTGGAGATCCTGGGCCGCGTCGGACTGACCAGTCATGTAGCGGACGTTCTACGACGAGCGAAAGTCCCGGCGCGGTTGATCTGAGAGACCGTTTGAGAATGCGCTGTACCGTCCCGCGCCCCCACCCGGCCGCTGAACGACAGTATCCTGGATGGGCGGCCGGGTGGGCGCGCGGTACGGTACAGAGCCGAGAATGGGTCTCCAGGCCCATTCTCAAACGGTCTCTGAGAGCCGGGTAGGCCGGCGATGTGCAACCGCAACCGCAGGCCGAAGTCTCCGAGCGTATTGCTCACGTATGCGATTTGACTAGGTCCGCATACCATCCGCCTGTATCGTTCCCCTCGGGGGGTGTCTCATGCGATTGGATGCGCCTGGCGCGATTCTGTCGGCGGATCTACGCCAGTTGTACGACTACTGGCTCGCGCAGCACGCGGGAGACCGTCCGCCGGCGCGTGCGGACATCGACCCCACCGAAATCCCTCGGCTGCTGCCCGATCTTCTGCTGGTCGAAGTGGTCGAGGCCCCGGCGCTTCGGTTCCGTTTCCGTCTCGCCGGCACGCGTTTCACCCAGCTTTACGGCGAGAACGTCACGGGCCGCTGGCTGGACGAGCTGATGCTCGGCGATTGGCAGGACTTCTGGCGGCAGGAGTACGAGGCTGTGGCGATAGGCTGGGAACCGCGCCACGGCACTACCGCCGTTGTCTGGCAACAGCGGGACTACATCCGCTTCGAGTGGATTCTGCTGCCGCTGGTCACGCGTGGCCGACGGTGCGAAATGGTGCTCGCCGGCGTCCACTTCGAGGGTCAGCGGGGATTCAAGCTGCCGTCCGAGGCCTGAGCCGACTGAGCGGACGAGCCGGCCCGCCGACCTCACGCACCTTAAGCGATTAGGCGATCTCGATCGTCGCCATCATGCCGGCGAGCTGGTGCTCCAGCACGTGGCAGTGAAACATCCAGCGCCCCGGCGCCTCCGCCACGAGGGCCGTCTCTACGGTCTCGCCGGGGGCGACCATCAAGGTGTCGTGCCAGGTCTCGGGCGCGGCCGGGCGGCCGTCGCGGCCGAGCAGCTTGAGGTGATGCCCGTGCAGGTGCATGGGATGCTCGAAGCTGCTGTCGTTGGCGATGCGCAGTCGGTAGCTGCGCCCCCGATCGAGACGGAACAGCGGCGGGTCGTCATGCCCCGCGTGCACCTGTCCGTTGAGCGCCCAGACCTTGCCGCGCCGCGCGAGCTCGCGAAGGCTCAGCCGCTCGCCGGCCAGGGTGGCGGCGGCGAGCCCGCCCATGGCGCCGCCCGCCAGGACGACCTCCAGTCCGCCGGCGGCTGCCAGCTCGGGCTGCGGCAAAGGGTTGGCCGGCAGGGCGACGGAGGCGTCGAGCGGGTTCGTGCGCAGCGGCGCCGCCTCGGTATAGGCGATCTCCAGCAGCTCGTAGGCGAAGCGGGCGTAATGCTCGTCGAGAAGCCGGAACCGGGCGCCCGGATCGCCGCCCATGTCCAGGATCAGGTCGCAGCGACCGCCGGCGCCGAGCGTGACCACGCCATCGGCCGGCGCATGCGGGGTGCAGGGCTGCCCGTCGGTGGCGACGATCTGCGGGGCGTGCCCCTCGAAGCGCAGCCCGAAGGTGCGGGCATTGGCGACGTTGACCAGCCGCAAGCGCACCCGCTCGCCGCTGCGCACCGGCCAGCTCGCCGGGATGGCGCCGTTGAGGGTCACGGTATTGCCGATCCGTCCGGCATGGGCGGCATCGTGCAGGTTGCCGCCGAACGGCAGGACCTGGGCGTCTTCGCCCAGGCGCCAGTCGTCCAGCACCCACAGCTCCTCGCGGTCGACCTGCGGCGGCTCCGGCTCCTCGACGATCAGAACGCCGGCGAGCCCGCGGCCGACCTGCTCGCTGGAATTGGCATGTGGGTGGTACCAGAAGGTGCCGGCGTCCTTCAGGTCGAAGGCGTAGTGGAAGCGCTCCGCCGGTGCCACCGGCGGCTGGGTGATGCCGGGCACGCCGTCCATAGCGTTGGGGAGGCGCAGGCCGTGCCAATGAATGGTGGTGTCCTCCGGCAGCCGGTTGACCAGATCGACTTCCAGCCGGTCGCCTTGCGGCAATCGTAGGATCGGCCCGGGCACCTGTCCGTCGTAGGCCCAGACCTCGGTCGCCGGATAGCGGCGGCCGACCAGTTGCACCGCGCCAGGAGCAGCGGTGAGGCGCCGCACGGCGGCGCTCTCGGCCCAGGCGGGTAGCGGCAGCAGGGCGGCGGCGCTGCCGCCGAGCAGGCCGAGCGTCTGGCGCCGGGACAGGGGGAGTCGTGTGAGGTGCATCGTCTGGGCCTGTGCCGGGTCTAGTTCTGGGCGTCGAAGCGCCGGTTGATCTCGTCGTGCCGGGCCTGAATGTCTTCCGGCCAGGTGCTCTTGATGTAGCTGAGCACGGCCAGGATCTCCCGGTCGCTCAGGGTTCCGGCATAGGCCGGCATGTCGCTCTCGTAGTCCGGGCCGACCAGGGCCTGGACGCCGAGCTTGGTCATTGCGAAGAGGTGCGCGTCCGGGTGGTGCCAGGTGTGGCCGCTCGGATCGTGCGGCGGTGCCGGCAGGCGCCCGTCGGCTCGGCGCGTACGCCAATTGGCCTGGCCCTCCAACTCCGCCCCGTGGCATGTGGCGCATTCCGCCGCATAGATCTCGGCGCCGAGCCGCACCAGTTCAGTGTCGGCGGGCTTCAGGACCGCTTGAGAAGGGCCGGGTTGCCGCAGGAAGACGACCAGCCCGACGGCCAGACCGGCAACGGTCAGCAAGGCAGGGATCAGGAAGCGTTTCATGCGGAGTCTATGCGCCTTCCCGTAGCAAGAAGGTCAAGCCGGCGGTCCGGTCAACGTCGTCAGGGCTGCCGTCACACCGAGAATCAGAACCACGACAGCGATTTCGATTCGGATCGAGCGCACCAACGCAGCGGCGGCGCCGGGGCGGCCGGCCCGAAGGGCCGGCACCAGCCGCAACTTGTTGGCGGCGGCGAGCGCCAGCAGGATCGCCACCCCCGCCAGCTTGGCCAATAGAAGCTGGCCGTAGGGGCTGAAGATCAGGGCCGCGAAGCCGCCGACAAGCCAAACCGAAAGGGCGAGCCCGGCGAGAAGGAGTGCGGCGACGGTCCAGGTGGCGAGCCGCGAGAAGCGCTCCATGACGTCCACGCCGTCCGCGGCGCCGGCCACACGCAGCAGCGGCCAGAGACTCCCGAGCCAGAACGCGAGGCCCGCGAGGTGCAGTACGAGGAGGAGCTGCGCCGGCCACGCCGGCGCCAGGTCTGCCGCATGCCCGACCCAGGCGATCCCGAGTAGGACCAGCAGCCCGCCACCCACGCCTGCAGGCCAGCGCAGACCCGGCAGTGCGGCACCGAGGATCAGCAACACGAGGCCTGCTGCCTGCGCGAGCAGCGCTTGGCCGCTGGGCGTCGTCAGCACGAGTCGCCAAAGCTCGAGATCGGAACTGGCTACCCAGCCGCCGCCCAGAAAGACGACCTCCAGCAGGAGGCGTGGCGGGATCGTCAGCAACGCCAGCAGGCCGCCGATGCCGCTCAAGCCCACGGCGAAGCCGGTCGCCGAGCTGCGGGGGAAGGCCAGGGAGAACAGGGTGGCGCCGCCGCCGCCGAGCAGCGCCGCATAGCCGAACCACTTGAGCGCCAAACGGGCGAGCGCTAGCCCATCGGGCGCGGACTCCACCGTCTAGTCTGCCACCGTGAAGTCGAAACCGCCGCCGATCGGGTGGCCGTCGCCGGACAGCGCGCGCCACTCCAGCCGGTAGCGGCCCGGCGGAAGCTCGGGCATCGGCAGCCGCTTCTCGGCCTCGGGCGTCAAGCTGCGGGACGTCGGCAGCGCCATCTCGGCGCCCGCCGCATCGGTCAGCGACACGGCCGTCAGACGCACGGGTTCGCTAAAGTGCAGGACCGCCTCCGCGAGGGTCTCCACGGTTGCGCCGTCCGCGGGCTCCGTCTTCGTCTTGCTTGCGTGAGCCAGCGCGCTATCGTCGCTCGCAGTCGAGCCGGCGCCCAGAACGGCGAGGAAAGCGGCGGCGCGCACGATCGACGACAGCGGCACGGGCATTGCGATCCTGAACAGGTTTTCGAGGCAACTCGAGACGCGCTTTCGGATGAAGGCTTCCCCTGCGGGAATGTCAAGCCGTAGAGCGCCTGTGGAGCGAAAGGGAGGCGGCCGATGGACGAACACGCCGAGACGCCGCGGGAGGCGCAAGGCGGCCAGCGGGTCCGGGTCTGGGACATGCCCACGCGCTTGTTCCACTGGAGCCTGGTCGCGCTCGTCGTCGCCAGCTACCTGACCGGCGAGGTCTGGCGCGGCTTCGGCATGCAGTGGCACATGTACTTCGGCTATGCCGTGCTGACACTGCTGGTCTTTCGGGTCGCTTGGGGCCTCGTCGGTACGCGGCATGCGCGCTTCGCCGACTTCCTGCACTCTCCCGCAAGGACCTGGGCTTACCTTGGGGACCTTGTGCGGGGGCGTCGCCGTGCCTTCGCAGGTCACAATCCGCTCGGCGGGCTGTCGGTGCTGGCGTTCCTTGCGGTGCTGCTGGCGCAGGCGGGCAGCGGGCTGTTCGCCAGCGACGACATCTTCGTGGAGGGACCCCTGGCCGGACTCGTGTCGGGCGAGGCGGTCGACCTGATGACGTCTGTGCATCACGTCGCTTTCGACCTGCTGGTCGGCTTGGTGGTGCTGCATCTCTTGGCGGTCGTCTTCTACGAAGGCGTAGCGGGACAGCGCCTTGTGCGCGCGATGATCTCCGGCACCAAACGGGCGACCGCAGCGGCCGACAACGTTCCCCTCGCCGTCGGACGCGGCCTGGCGGTGCTGGCCGTCAGCGCCGCTCTGGTGTCGGCGCTGGTGTGGGGCTTGCCGGCGCTGAAGAGCTGAGACGCGCTCAGCCGCTTGCCGTGGCAACGGTCTCGCTCGGCTGCGGCTGGGTCTCTGGCCGCAGGTCGCTCGTTTCTTGGAGGCGCTCGCGGGGGAAGTGGATGACCGCGCAGGTCCCGCCGTCGCGGCGATTCTCCAGCCAGGTCCTACCGCCCATGGCCTCCGACAGGCGCCGCGTGAGCGGCAGCCCAAGGCCCGTGCCGCCGGCGCCGGTGACGTGCGGGTCGCGCGTCTGCACGAAAGGTTCGAACACCCGCTCGAGCATGTCGTCCGGGATGCCCTCGCCTTCGTCGAGGATGAAGATTCGGTAATCCTCGGCGATCCGGTCGAGCAGCCGAACCCTACTGCCGGCGGGCGCGAACTTGACCGCGTTGGTCGCCAGGTTGAGCAGGCATTGCAGCAGCGAGCGACGATCGACGCCGTGCAGGACCGCGCCGCTGAACGCTACCTCAAGCGCGATTCCCCGCCGGTCGGCCATCGGCTCGAGCATGCGCGCCACCTCCTCGGCGAGCTCGCCGACGGCCGCGTCATCCGGGCTCAACTCCCACTGGCCGGCCTCCATCTTGGAGAAATCCAGGATGCCGTCGATCAGCGTCAGCAGGTAGCGCGCCGATTCTCCGACGGTGGAAAGGTACTCTCTATAGCGCGGGTTCTCGATGGGTCCATAGATCTGGTGTTCCATGATCTCGGAGTAGCCGATCACCGCGTTCAATGGTGTGCGGATCTCGTGGCTCATGTTGGCGACGAAGTAGCTCTTCAGGCGGTCGGCGCGTTCGGCCGCCTCCTTCGCCTCGATCAGCTCGCGGTCGCGCTGTTGCAGGGCGCTCGCCATGTCGTTGAGGGCGCGGCCCAACTCGGCCATCTCGACGACAGGCTCGCGCAGGACGACGCGCGCCGAAAGGTCCCCGGACGAGAGGCGACGTACGGTTGCCTGCAGCGGCTGGATCGTGCCGTCGAAGAAGCGTCGCAGTCCCCGCCGCAAGAGGACGAAGGCGAGCAGGGCGCCCAGCATGGTCGCCCCGAGGGCCAGCCCGACCACCGTTGCGGCATTGCCGTAGATGCTGTCGGTCGGCACGCCGACGCCGAGGAACAGGCGCTGTTCCGGCGTGCCGAGCGTGACGATCGCGTAGACGCGCTGGCGCCCGTCGACCCCGTCGCTGCGCATCAACCTGACTTCGCCGGGGCCGTTGTGCGGCCACGCCGCCGCTTCCGGGATGAGGTGCCCCCTGAAGACCTCCGGCTCCGGGTGACGCATGATCAGGCGGCCGTCGTGGATCAGGCCGTAGGAATGGCCTTCCGGCAGGCCCGAAGCGGTCAGGTGACGGCCGAGCCAGTCGAGCGAGATTCCGGTGGACAGCAGAAACGCCGTTCCGTCCGCGCGCGTGTAGCGCTTGGTCAGGACCATCACCTCCTTGCCGCTGACCTTGCCCGTGTAGCTGGGGACGAGGAACAGGCTGGAGCGGTCCCACAGCGCCTGGAAGCCGTCCGAGTCGGCGACGTTGAGGCTGCCGACCGCCTGCGCGACGTTGGAGCAGGTGACCTCGCCGGTGCGATCGACGCGGAGCATCACGGTGAAGGAGCCGTCGTCGGGCAGCGCGCGCGCCAGGTAGGCCGAACAGTCCTGCGGCAGTCCTTCGCGCACGTGCTCGGCGGCCGCCAAGGCGTCGAGCATATCCTCGACCGTCGTCGTGTGGTGCTCGAAGCGGCGCGCCGCGCCGGCGGCCACCTGGGAGACCATCACGTCGACGGTTTCCGTGTGCAGGCTCCATCCCTGCCAGGCGACTGCGGCGATCAGCAGCAGCGCCGGAACCACGCTGGCCAGGACCACCCGGTCCAGCAGACGGCGGAGTGTCGGGCGCCTCATGTGTCGGCCCTTCCAACCCTTTCGTTCGCCGACTTGCCCGGCAAGCGGGCGAGCGCTTGCAAGGCTCCGACCTCTTCGGCGACGCGCCTGTAGACCATGCTGCAAGAAAGGTTAACGGCGGGTAAGCGTTTGCGTCGACGGTCTGAAGGCGGACAAGCCGGTGCGAAAGAGAAAGGGGCCCCGCTGGCGGGGCCCCTTTGGCGGCTGCATGGCGTTGTGGTGCCTATTCGGCCCGGTATTCGTCGTGGCAGGCCTTGCAGGCTTGGCCGATCTGCCCCACCAGGGGACCGAGCTCGCTGGCGTCGTCCAGCGACGGGGCTGCTTCGGCGAGCTGCGCAGCGGCTGCATTGAGGTCGCCCGCCTTGTCTGCAAAGTCGCCCGTGTTCTCCCAGATTTCCGGCAGAGCGTCCGTTTCGGCCACCATGTCGGAACCTTCCGGGAAGCCCTCGACGATCCAGGTTGCCAGCAGGGCGATTCGTCCGGCCCGCATCTCGGCTTCCGCCGCGTCGAATTCGGCCTCGCCCTTCGCCATGGCGGCGAGCGGACCGATGTTCCACTTGAGCGCCTGGAACACGCCCTGGCGGTAGTCCACCGCGTCCTCGGCGCTGGCCGCGTAGGCGGCATAGGCGCCGCCGATGAGCAGCCCCGCTGCCGTGACGGCGGCAAGGGGCAACAGGCTGAGCGTTCTTGTCTTCATGGCGTCGATCTACCCCCGATTGGTGCTTGGCGCATTGCTGCGCGCCGATAGGTATCCTGCGAGGGTGCCACGATAGGGCTTCGGCGCGAAGGTTTTGTGACACCCTCTCATGGCGGCTGACGATGTCGCTGCCTGGCGATACCTTCCGGCCAAAGCGGGCAGGGGGCGAAGGCAGATGGACCAAGGCGAGGCAGGCACGTCCGCCGGGCGTGGCGGTGTCGGCGAGGTCTTCGCGGCCTTCGCCAAGCTCGGCGTGACGGCCTTCGGCGGCCCGGTGGCGCACCTCGGCTATTTCCGCAGCGAGTTCGTCGAGCGGCGCAAGTGGTTGGACGACCGCGCCTACGGCGAATACGTCGCCCTGGCCCAGTTCCTCCCGGGTCCGGCCTCGAGCCAGGTCGGCATGGCGCTCGGGGCGCATCGGGCCGGCTGGTTGGGGGGCTTGGCCGCCTGGACCGCCTTCACGCTGCCCTCGGCGCTGATCATGATCGCCTTCGCATACGGCGTCGTCGCCCTTGGCGACGTGCGCGGCGCCGGCTGGCTGCACGGCCTCAAGCTGGTGGCGGTGGCGGTCGTCATCCAGGCGCTCTGGCAGATGGCGAACAATCTCTGTCCGGACCGGCCGCGCGCCGGCTTGGCGCTCGCCGGTGCCGCCGTCGCGCTGCTGGTCCCGTCGGTCTGGGGCCAGGTCGGCGCGATCGTCTTGGGGGCCGCAGTGGGCGCGGCGGCCTTCGCTCGCCCGCTCCCCGAGGCTGCCCACGGCGGCCTCAATGTCGGGCGGACCGCGGGTGCGGTCATGCTGGTCTGCTTCTTCCTGCTGTTGCTGGCGGTGCCGCCCCTGGCGGCCGGCAGCGACGGTCTTTTGGCCGTTTTCGATTCCTTCTACCGCGCCGGGGCGCTGGTGTTCGGCGGCGGGCATGTGGTGTTGCCGCTGCTGCAGGCGGAAACGGTCCCGCGCGGCTGGCTGGACGCCGACCTGTTCCTGGCCGGCTACGGAGTCGCGCAGGCCCTGCCCGGACCGCTCTTCACCTTCGGGGCCTACCTGGGCGCCGCCAAGACGGGCGATCCGACCGGGCTGCTGGGCGGCCTGATCGCGCTGGTCGCCATCTTCCTGCCGGGTGCGCTGCTGATCTTCGGGGTCCTGCCGTTCTGGCAGCGCCTGCGCGAACGCCCGCGGGTCGCCGGCGGCGTCACCGGCGCTAACGCCGCCGTCGTCGGGATCCTGCTGGCGGCCCTCTACGATCCGCTGTGGACCGGCTCGGTCGGCAATGCGCTCGATTTCGTCTTCGTGCTGGCCGCCCTGGCCCTGCTGACGCTGCTCAAGGCGCCGCCCTGGGCGGTCGTGGCTCTGGGCGCTCTTGCCGGTGCGCTGCTTCTGTGATCTCGGCAAGGATTTCGCGATTGGCCGCCAGATAGCCGGGCGCCGTCACCTGCAGCCTCGGGTGCAGCAGGGCGTGCGCCTCGGGTAGGGCGTGGAAGGGGATGGAGGGGTAGGCGTGGTGCTCGGCATGGAAGTTCATGTTCCAGCAGAGCGCGCGCATCGCCCGGTTGGTCAGGGTCGTGCGCGTGTTGGCGAACATGTCGGCGACCTGCGGACAGCCCGCGTGCTCGGCCAGCAGGAACAGCCGCAGCAGCGGCTGCCCCAGCAGTGCCGGCCCGACCCAGAGCAACAGCGGCAGCCATGACTGGGCGGCCGCGCCCGCAATTGCGACGGCCGCGTAGCCGGCTAGCAGCAGTCGCGCTTCGTAGACCGTGCGCCGACGTTCGCGCTCCGGCAGGTAGGACAGGTCGGCCCGTCCTGCCGCGAGCGCCAGCAGGGTGCGCAGGAGTCCGGTCCAAAGCGGCAGGCCGCTGACGTGCCACAGCCAGCCGGACAGGCTGCGTGGCTTGGGCTGCGCCAGCTCCGGGTCGCGCAGCGGGTCCTGGGTGAAGCGGTGATGCGCCATGTGGAAGTGGCGAAACCAGCTCGGCGGCATCAACAGCAGCGCCCCGGCCAGCCAGGCGACGGCGACGTTCAGCCGCCGGCTGCGAAAGGCGGAGCGGTGGGAGGCCTCGTGCAGCGGACAGAACAGAAAGACCAGCAGTGTGCCGTGCAACAGCATGGCCGGAAGCAGCCACACGCTGTCCGGGGCGACCAGCACGAGCGAGGCCGAAGCAAAAAGAAGGCTAGCATGCAAGACGAGATGGCGCAGTCCGGCGGCGTTGCTGCGCAGGGCCGAAAGTGTGCGCAGGCGCTCGCGCGCACGCTGGACCATCGCAGCGTCGGGTCCGACCGCCTGCGCAGCGTCGAACGCCGCCTCGGCGCCGGACTGCATCGTCCCGGCCGGCGGAGCCGTGTCTGCGGTACGCCGGGAGCTCATGCCTCTGGTGCCATCCTGGTGCTGCACTAGATTCACGACTTGTCAAGGGGGCTGCGGTATCTCGGTTCACCGATCTTGTATATAATCTGCATCGCCCGGCTGCGGGTGACTCGCGGGTGACACGGTGAAGCCACGAGCATGGCACGACTTCTCGCATTGGCCATCTGTTACCTTGTCGCGCTGCCGATGGCCGGTGGCCGCGCCGAACCGCTGCCCGAACCCCACGGGCCGGTCGTACTGACCGTCGACGGCCGCATCTCGAATACCAATCGCGACGGGGCGGCGGATTTCGATATCGCGCTGCTCAAGCGTTTCGGTGGTGCCACCATGACGACGGAGACCCCGTGGGCCGACGGCCAGATCACCTTCGAGGGGATTTCCGGACCGCAGTTGTTGGAGCTGTTGGGCGCGCAGGGCGAGGCGGTGACCGCCGTGGCGCTCAACGACTACCAGGTCGAGATCCCAATCGCCGATTTCCGCAAGCCCGACCTCTTGCTGATCGCGTATCTGCGCGACGGCGAAGCGATGAGCGTGCGCGACAAGGGGCCCTTGTGGATCGTCTTTCCCTTTAGCGCGCGCCCGGACCTCGATCCCGTGACCTACCAGTCGCGATCGATCTGGCAGCTGCGCAGCTTGACCTTCAGGTAGCGGACCCGGTGGCCGCTACGGATAACCTGCCTGGCCGGCGCCGCAGAGTCGGAGCCGCGACCAATGTGCCGGCGCTGGTGGCGGCCCTGGCCGGAGCCGCGCTGATGGCCCTGGCAATGCTGTTCTGGGTTGTCCTGGACGCGATCGACGCGCGCGTCAACTCGCCGGCGGACAACCTGATCTGGGGCACGGCCCAGGCGGAGCGCGAGTACAACCTGCTGCGGCTCTCACTCGACGAAGCGATAGCCCGACCCGACGAGTCCGGTGTCGCAGATCTGCAGCTGCGCCTGGATCTCTTCGTCAGCCGCTTGCGGATCTTGGAGCAGGGCACCTTTTACCGGCAGTTGGCCGAGGAGCCGCACCTGCTGCCGATCCTGGAGCATGTCCAAACGATCGTCGCCCAGGCCGATGCGGTCATGGCGGGCGCCAGCGGGCGCCCTGTCGCTGCCGTGGCCGAGGAGCTGCGGACCGTCGTGGAGCCGCTTGGCGAGGACCTGCGACGCTTGGCCGTCGAGGGCAACCATCTCTATGGGCAACGCGAGGTCGAGGATCGCGAGGTGATTCGGCGCCTGATCCTGGCCATCGCTGCGGTGTTCGCGACACTCGCCGGCATCGTCATCTGTTTCCTGGTGACGCTGGCTATGCAGCAGCGCCGGCTGCAGGACACCAACGAGGCGCTGTCGCAGCTTTCGGAGGATCTTCGCGAAGCCGACCAAACCAAGAGTCGCTTCCTGGCGAACATGAGCCACGAGTTGCGCACGCCGCTGAACGCCGTGCTTGGCTTTTCCGAGGTGATGCAAGACCAGCGCTTAGGGCCCATGCCGGAGCGCTATCAGGGATATGCCGAGGACATCCACCGCAGCGCCGCGCACCTGCTCGATCTCATCAACCACGTGCTGGACCTGTCGAAGGTCGAGGCCGGCCGGCGCGAAGTGGATCTGGAGCCGCTCGACCTCCACGACGAGATCGCCACCGCGATCCGCCTGACCAAGGTGCGTGCGCACGCGCGCAAGATTGAGGTCGAGCTGCTGGCCGAGGCTGCGCTGCCGCCGGTCCTGGCCGACCGCCTAGCCCTTCGGCAAGTTCTATTGAACCTGTTGAGCAATGCCGTCAAATTCTCGCGAGTCGAGTCTCGTGTCGAGATCCGCGTCGGGCGCGACGGAGATGTCCTGCGCATCGCCGTTGCCGACCGGGGCATCGGCATCGCCGAGAAGGACCTGCCGCGTATCGCGCAACCTTTCGAACAGGTGCGCTCCGCCTTCACGGCGGCAGACGAGGGGACGGGTCTCGGTCTGGCCTTGTCCAAGGGCCTGGTCGAGTTGATGCACGGCCGGCTGCTCATCGAGAGCGCCCTCGGTGTCGGCACGACGGTCACGGTTACGTTGCCGCTCGCCCCTGAGGATGCCCTTTGCCCGCCGCCGCCCGAGCTTCGCCGCGTGGCCAATTGAGCCGGCGCGCGGCGCGCGGTCGCTCCGGTTCGTCCTGGCGATCCCTGCGGAGTTGGAGGCGGCGACGCGCTGCCGTATGGTGGCGCCGAGCGGGCAGGGGAGCGTGGGTATGACTACGGAGATGGCACAGGCCAAGAAGGACTTGGCAGCGGCGCTGCGGCTGGCGGCTCGCTTCGGCTTCAACGAAGGGGTCTGCAACCATTTCAGCTTCGCCGTGCCGGGCACCCCGGACCGCTACCTCCTCAACCCGCATGGCGTGCATTGGTCGCAGATGCGCGCGCGAGACATCTTGCTGGTGGACGGCGCAGGGCGGACCCTCGAAGGCGAGACCCAGGCCGAGCTGACCGCCTTCACCATTCACGGCCGGGTGCACGCCCGGCACCCGCATGCCCATTGCGTGCTGCACACGCACATGCCCTATGCCACCGCGCTGACCTGCGTGGAGGGCGGGGAGTTGGCGCCCATCCACCAGAACTCCCTACGCTTCTACGGCGCGGTGGCCTACGACCGGGACTACAACGGCCTGGCCGAGGACCCGGCCGAAGGCGAGCGCATCGCCGCTGCGCTCGGCGACAAGCGCGTGCTCTTCATGGGCAATCACGGCGTACTGGTAATCGGCGAGACCATCGCCCGTGCCTTCGACGACCTCTATTATCTGGAGCAGGCCTGCCGCGTGCAGGTCCTGGCGATGTCCACCGGGCGTCCCCTGAAACGTGTCACCGACAATGTGGCAGCCAGCACCAAGGCCGAGTTCGAGGCCGGCGGCGCCTATGCCGAATCCCATTTCGCCGCGCTGAAGCGGATACTCGATGCCGACGATCCGGGCTACGCGCAATAGCGGCGGGCGCGGGCCGGTGAGCTGGCTGCTCGGGGCCGCAGGCACCGTCGCCGCTGGTTACGTCACACTGTGCGTCCTGCTGTTCCTGATGCAGCGCGGGCTGATGTACCATCCCGACGGCGAGCCGCTGGCGGCCGAGCTGGCCGGGCCGAACTGGCGGCTGATCAAGACGCAGACGGAAGACGGCCTGAGCCTCTCGCACCTTTATCTTCCGGGCGAGTTCGAGCGGCCGACGCTCTTGCTGCTGCAAGGCAATGCCGGCCACGCCGGGCACCGCAGCGCAAAGTTCGACTTCCTGGCGGGGCATGGCGTCGGCCTGCTGCTGGCCGGCTACCGGGGTTTCGGCGGCAACCCGGGCGCGCCGCACGAAGCCGGCCTCTATGCCGATGCGCGCTCGCTCGTCGCCTGGTTGCAGGAGACGGGCGTACCGCCTGGAGAGATCGTGCTCTACGGCGAGTCGCTCGGCAGCGGCGTTGCCAGCCGCATCGCCGCGGAACTGGCCGAGGCCGGCACGCCGGTGCGCGGGCTGATCCTGGAGGCGCCCTTCACCTCGATGGCCGAGGCGGCGCAGGCGCACTACCCCTTCGTGCCGGCCCAATGGCTGGTCAGGGACCGCTACGACAGCCTTGGCCGCATCGCGCGGATTGCCGCGCCCTTGCTAATCCTGCACGGCGAGGCGGATCGTACCGTGCCCTTCGCCCACGGCCAGCGGCTCTACGAGGCCGCCATGGAGCCGAAGCGCTTCGTCGCCTTGCCGGACCTCGGCCACGCCGGCCACTTCGATCGGCCCGAGGCGGTGGCGGCCGTACGCGACTTCGTGATCGGGGCGGAGTGAGACGGACGGCTCAGGACCGAAGCCGGGCCAGCGCCTCCGGCGTATCGACGTCCAGCAGTACGGCCTCGCCCTCGACCGGCACCTCGGCGACCGATTCCGCGTGGGCGGCGATCAGTGGTTTGGCTCCGACGTCGCCGGCGATCTCCATCGCCTCGGCGAAGAAGCGGCGGGCGAAGAGCACCGGGTTGCCGCGTTTGCCTCGCACCGTTGGGATACAGATGGCGCGGCCCTCGACCGGGTCGAAGGCGGCAATCAGCTTGTCGAGGATTACGGCCTCGACCCGCGGCATGTCCCCCAGCAGCACGAGCACGCCGTCGATCTCCTCCGGGAGGCCCGCGAGGCCGCAGCGCAAAGAGGTGCTGAGCCCCTCGGCGTAGTCGGGGTTGTGCACCGTCGCGACGCCGGTCTCGGCGACCGCGGCCTCGACGTCGTCGCAGGCATGGCCGGTCACCAGCAGCACGCGCTCGGCCTGGCTCGCCTGCGCCGCCTCGACGGCGCGGCGCACCAGCGGCTTGCCCTCGAGGTCGACCAGGAGTTTGTTTTCCGCGCCGTAGCGGCGGGACTGGCCAGCCGCAAGCACCAGCGCGGCGATGCGCGGCGCGTGTTTGACGCCCGCTCCTTCCACGGCCTCGGCGCGCGGCAGCGGCCGACCACCGATCTCCTTCAGCAGGCCGCCTGTGCCCATGCGCATGACGTCGGCAGGGCGTACCTCCAGGCCGGCGCACAGGCGCTGCAGGACCCAGTCGAAGCCGTTGACCTTGGGCGAGCGCGCGCAACCCGGCAGCCCCAGCACGGGCAGGCCGTCCCAATCGGCGAGCAGAAGCAGGTTGCCGGGGTCCACCGGCATGCCGAAGTGCAGCACCCGGCCGCCGGCACGTTCGATGCCGGCGGGGACGATGTCGCGCCGGTCGACGATGGCCGAGGCGCCGGAGACCAGCACGATCTCGCACCCGGCCTGGCGCTGTGCCGCGACCGCGGCGGCGACCTCGTCTTCCCGGTGACCGCAGCGGCTTTCCAGGCAGGGCTTGCTGCCGAGCGCGGCCAGGCGGGCGTCGACCGCCTCCCGCGTCTTGTCGAGCAGACTCGCCTTCATGCCCGGCAGGCGCGTCTGCACCAGCCCGACGCGCTTGGCCGCGAAGGGGGCGACGCGGACCAGGGGCGGGCCCTTGTCGGCGATCTCCAGGCAACGCGACAGCGCCATGGCCGGCGCCGCAAAGGGGATGACCTTGACCGTCGCCAGCATCTGGCGCGGTTCGACCGGCTCCAGGTCGCCGAGCGTGGCGACCGTCAGGGCCTCGTCGACCAGGTTCAGTGCGTCGAGCCGCTCGGTCGCCACCTGGATCAGGCCGCGCGCGCCGGCGATCAGGTTGCAGCGGCCGGTGAAGGCTTCGGTGACCGTGCAACCGGTGCCCGCCACGGCCTCGGCCAGTCGGCGCGCCGCAGCGTCCTCGTGCACGTCGCCGGCCTCCAGCCGCGCCGCGATGACCTCGTGCACCTGGGCGGCGCGCAGCGCCTCGACGTCGTCCGCCGAGAGACGCCGGCCCTTCTTGAAGCTGAGGTCGCCCTGCTTCAGCGAATGGGCGAGGATGGCCCCCTCGGCCTGGTCGGTCGGCGTGGGACCGAAGATCATGGCCGCGCCGTCACTGCGCGGCCTGCTGCGCCTCCGCCTTGACCAGCGGCGGGGCGCCGCGCAGCGCGGCGGTCATCTGGGCGCAGACCGACAGGGCGATCTCGGCCGGGCTCTTGGCGCCGATGGCGAGACCGGCGGGTGCGTGAATACGGGCCAGCGTGTCTTCGCCAAGACCGGCGGCGCGCAGCCGCTCCAGACGCTTGGCATGGGTGCGGGTGGAGCCCAGCGCGGCGATGTAGAAGCTGTCGCTCTTCAGCGCCTCGGTCAGGGCGGGATCGTCCAGCTTCGGGTCGTGGGTCAGGGTCACCACCGCGGTGCGCCGGTCGGGGGCGAGCTGCGCCATGGCGTCGTCCGGCCACTCGTCGACCAGGGTCGTGCCGGGAAAGCGCTGCTCGGTTGCGAAGGCCGGACGCGGATCGACAATGGTCACGTCGTAGCCGAGGATCTGAGCCATCGGCACCAGCGCCTGGGCGATGTGGACGGCACCGACGACGAGCAGGCGGAGCGGCGGGTTGAAGACCTGCAGGAAGAGCTCGGACTCCGACAGACGGCCCGAGCGGTCGTCGCGCAGTGCCTGGCGGGCGGCCGCCAGATCGGCGGGCGCGAGCGGCAGGTCGCCGGATACCGCGTCGCCCGCGACCAGCGCCTGACGGCCGTCGGCCAGATGGGTCACCAGCACGGCCGCCTTCTTCGCGGTGCGCGCCTGCAGCAGGGCGTCGAGCAGCTCGCGGCGCATGGCGCGGCTACTCCACGCGCTCGACGAAGACCTGGACCGTGCCGCCGCAGGCGAGGCCGACCTCCCAGGCGTTCTCGTCGCTGACGCCGAACTCGAGCAGGCGCGGCGCGCCCGCATCCATCACCTCGAGCGCCTCGGTGACCACGGCGCCCTCGATGCAGCCGCCCGACACGGAGCCGAGCATGTTGCCCTCCTCGTCGATCGCGAGTTGGCTGCCGACCGGCCGCGGCGAGGAGCCCCAGGTGGCGACCACCGTGGCCAGCGCGGCCTTCCGTCCGCCTGCGCGCCACGCGGCCGCCTGGCGCAACACGGCGTCGGTCGAGGGATATACAGGGGTCGTGGACTCGCTCATGCGGCCTGCTCCGAGATGCCTTCGTAGCGGCGCTTCGGCTCGCGGCTCAGAACCTCGGCGAGTTGCTCCAGCGACTCGAGGTTGTGCACCGAGCGGAAGTCGTCGACGTGGGGCATGATCGCCCGTGCCCCCATGGTTTTGGGTTCGTAACCCTCGTAGCGCAAGAGGGGGTTCAGCCAGATCAGCCGGCGGCAGGACTTGTGCAGCCGCTCCATCTCGGCGGCGAGACCCTTGGCGCCCTCGCGGTCGAGACCGTCGGTGATCAACAGCACGACGGCGCCCTGGCCGAGCACTCGGCGCGACCAGACGCGGTTGAACTCGGTCAAGCAGGCGCCGATGCGCGTACCGCCGGACCAGTCGTCCACCACCTCGCCGCAGGCGGTCAGGGCGGCATCGACGTCCGCGTTGCGCAGGTAGCGGGTGATGTTCGACAGGCGCGTGCCGAAGACGAAACTGTGCACCCGATCGCGGTCGTTGGTGACGGCGTGCATAAAGTGCAGCGCCATACGCGAATAGCGGCTCATCGAGCCGGAGATGTCGCACAGTATGACCAGCGGCGGGTGGCGCCGGCGCTGCGTCTTGAACTTCAGGGGAATGGTGTCGCTGCCCTGGCGCAGGGCCGAGCGCAGCGTGGCGCGCAGGTCCGCGCGGCCGCCGCCGCCGCTCGGGCGGAAGCGGCGCGTCCTCACGTCCATGATCGGCAGGCGCATGCCGCGGATCGCCTCGCGGGCGCGGGCGATCTCCTCCGCCGTCATGGATTCGAAGTCCATCTGCCGCAGGACCTCCTTGTCGGAATAGGTCAGGACCGCGTCGATCTCGACCTTCTCCTCCTCCTGCTCGTCGCCACCGGCGCCCGGCTTCTCCTTCTGCAGGGCCTCGGCGACGCGGCGCGACAGCTCGCGCCCCTCAGGCTCCTCGCCTTCCAGCGCCAGGTCGGGCAGGAACAGGCTGCGCAGCCGCTCGAGGAACTTCGGATTGCGCCAGAAGACGTGGAAGGCCTGGTCGAAGACCTCCTGCTGGTCACGCCGGTTGACGAAGATGCTGTGCAGCGTCCAGTAGAAGTCGTCGCGCCGATTCAGCCCGACCGCTTCGACCGCCTCCAGCGCGGCCAGGGTCTTGCCCGGCCCGACCGGCAGCCCGGCGGCGCGCAGGGTGCGCGCGAAGTACATGATGTTCTCGGCCAGTCGCCCGCCTGGCAGATCCGCCAAGTCGCCGGCGCCGAGCTGTTGGACCTTGCTTCGCGCCTCGAGCTGCCGCTTGGCGTCGGCGAAGGGGTCGGCTTGGCGCGCCATGGCCTCAGAGCCCCGGCAGGCTGGCCTGGTCGCGCTTGACCTCTTCGAGCAGGCGGGCGGCCTCGCTGCCTTCGATTTTCGCGATATCGTCCTGGTACTTCAGCAGCACGCCCAGGGTGTCGTCGATCGCCTGCGGGTCCAGCGCGACCTTGTCGAGCTGGGTCAGCGCCTCCGCCCAGTCGATCGTCTCGGCGATGCCGGGCAGCTTGAAGAGGTCCATGTCGCGCAGCTTCTGGACGAAGCCGACGATCTGGCGCGTCAGCGCCTCCGGTGCATGCGGTGCCTTGACCCGCAGGATCTCCAGCTCGCGCTGGGCGTCGGGGTAGGGGACCCAGTGATAGAGGCACCGCCGCTTCAGGGCGTCGTGGATTTCGCGCGTGCGGTTGGAGGTGATGACGACGATCGGCGGCTGCGGCGCCTTGATGGTGCCCAGCTCGGGGATGGTGATCTGGAAATCGCTCAGCACCTCCAGCAGGAAGGCTTCGAAGGGCTCGTCGGTGCGGTCGAGCTCGTCGATCAGCAGCACCGGCGGCCCGCTGACGTTCGGCTTGATCGCCTTCAGCAGCGGTCGCTCGATCAGGAAGCGCTCGGAGAAGATCGTCGATTCCAGGGATTCGCGGTCAAGGCTCTCGGCCGCTTCCGCCAGGCGGATCTCGACCATCTGGCGCGGGTAGTCCCACTCGTAGACCGCCGAGGCGACGTCGAGGCCCTCGTAGCACTGCAGGCGGACCAGGTCGCGCTGCAGAGTGTCGGCCAGCACCTTGGCGATCTCGGTCTTGCCGACGCCGGCCTCGCCCTCCAGGAACAGCGGCCGGCCCAGCTTGAGGGCGAGGAAGAGCACTGTGGCCAGGCTGCGGTCGGCGACGTAGTTGCCGGCGGTCAGCAGCTCCAGCGTCGCGTCGACATCGTGCGGCAGGGGCGGGTGTTGCGGTGGGGTGGCTCGTTGGGCGTCCGTCACGGTCTGTCCGTTCGCTGGAGAGGGCTAAGGGCGGAAGCGGGCTACTTCTGCACCCACTGGCCGCTGCCCGACTGGTACCAGGTGCCGGGCGGCGAGGCCTCGATGATCTGCTGGGCGTAGATGCGCGCGACGGCCGAGACCTCGATGCCTTCCTGGGCGGCGCGCTGCTCGTAGAGGCGGCGGCGCTCGGCGTTGATCTGCGCTACCCGATCGGCCACGGAAGAGTCGCGGGCGACAAGGAAGCCGTCCAGGGATTCCCCGGCGAGGCCCTGGCGCTTCAGCTCGTCGGCGCTCTGCGCCAGAGCGGGGGCGGGAAGCCCGACGGCGGCCAGGCCGATACCCAGGATAGCCGCGGTGCAGAGGGCGCGGCGGGTGAGGGAAGGGCGCGGGGGCGTGGTGCGTGCCATGGATGTCAGCTTCGCTTTCATGTGCGGCCTGTCAAGCTTTCCAGGCATCTAGAAAAGGCCCGGGTTCTGCCTGATGTCCTCCTCGGCCATGCGCTCGACGCGCAGGCGGATGTCGGCGTTGATGTTGATGGTGATCGGCTCCCGGCCACCCTCGACGGCCAGGCGCGGCTGGCAGGCGCCCAGCAGCAGGCCGGCGAGCAGGGCGCCGGCCGCCACGGCTGCGCCAGGGGTCCGCCTACGGAGGCCTTGCGGCCAAGTCGATGGGGTGGGCACCTGCACTCTCCTCCTGCTCCCTGCGCCATGCTGGCGGCACCGGCGCGGCCTGTCCAGGCCGGCGGCACGAACCGCGCATCTGTCGAGTGGTACGCGCCTCAGCGCGGCTCGTTCCACGCGTCCGTCTGGCCGGACACGAAGCGCAGGACCTCCAGAAGATCGCGCAGGATCTGCTCCAGGTCGGTCGTAATGTTGACGTTGACGTCGAAGGGCTGACCGCCCAGGACGTCCGGATTGGCGCCCAGCAGCTTCAAGGTCACGGTGCTGTCGCCTTCGGCCGGCTTCTCGAGGCTCAGGCTCAGCTCCTCGTAGCGGAAGTTCTCGAGCGCCTGCGCCAGCAGTCCGGTCTCCCGGCTCTGGGCCGCCAAGGTCTCGCGCACGGCCTGCGAGGTGACCTGCAGGACACCTTCGGACTGGCTGGCAAGGCGGCCGCCGGCGATGGTGATCGTCCCGTCGCTCACGACGAGCGGGATCTCGCCGCTGAGCGTCCCGGTGGCGGATATCCCTTCGGCATCGAGCAGGGAGGCCAGTTCCGCGATGGCGACGCCTTCGACCACCAGGCGCGCCTCCTGGCGGCCGGCGGCGGGATCGATCAGCCCCTCGCGCATCGTAAGGCGGCCGCCCAGGGCGGCGGCCTCCGCCGCGACGATCTGCACCCGCGGCGCCCCGTCTGCGCCGCCGGGCAGGATACCGAGATCGGCCCGGAGGTCTTCCAGGACGAGCCCGGCCTCCAGGCGGTCGGCAGTCAAAACCTGAGGGGGCGGTGCGCGCAGCGGCCGCAGGGAGTCGAAGTCCAGCGTGCCGGCCAGACCGCTCACTCCGAGGGTGCCGTCGTAGGTAAAGTCCAGGTTTTCGATCTCTAGGGTGGCGCCGCTGTCGAGCCCGCCCGGTCCCCACAGCAGACGCGCCGTCGCGGCGAGCGAGCCTCGGGCATCGGCCAGCGGCGCCAGCAGCGGCGTCAGGTCGCGCGGCTGCACGTCGCCCGGCGCGAAAGCCAAAGGCGCAAGCTGCAGACGGGCGTCGATCAAGGGCGCCTGCGGGCGTACCTGGGCCTGCAACGTGGCGTCCAGCGCGCCCTTCAGGCCGCGCCCGCGCAGGTCGAGCGCGTAGCCGGCCTCGTCGGCCGGCGCGAGCGTGCCCGTCAGGTCCAGCGGCGGCATCAGCGGCGGCGTTGCCGTATGGCTGAGGCGTCCGGTCAACGCAAAGGTCCGATCGGGCTGCGGGGGCAGTGGCGCTTCCAGGCGCACGTCGTTCAGCCGCAGCGGCGGGGCGGCAAGGTCGAAGGCGACCTGACTGGCGACGAAGCTGCCGGCATAGGCTGCATCCGGCGGAATCGCGCCCACGACCTGCCAAAGCCCCGGATCGATGCCCGCCTCCAGCAACGTCTCTCCGTTCTGGGCAATCTGCAGCGCCATGGGCGCCCAACGCCCGGTCGCGGCATGCCGAATGCCCGTCTGCGGCGACCAGTCCACCCGGTTCTCTTGCAGCTCGGCCCGCAGCCGAGCAATGCGTCGGGCACCGAACCGCAGGTCCTCCGCCTCGATCCGTCCCGGCGCCGTGAGCGTCAGGGAGCGTGGTTCGCCGCTTAAGTCCAGGTCGGCGTCCAGGGCGGCGCGCAGGCTGGCCAGCCGCAGGTCGTCGCGCGCGGCGGTCTCGGCCGTGACCTGCAGCGGGCCGCTGGCGGACGCCGTGCCGCTGCTCAGATCCGCGGCCAGGGACAAGGGCCAGGACACCGACGCGCTGTCGACCGCGAGACCGGCCAGGCGAGGCGCCATCTCGCCTTGCAGGTCGAGCGCCCCGCGCAATTCCTCCGGGGGACCGTTCAGGCGGCCGGCCGCAGCGGCGGAGGCGATCCTCTGGCCACCAACGGTCCAATCGGAGAGTGAGAGGTTGAATTCCTGTATATCGATTATTTGTGGGCGAAAATTCAGATCCGTAGTCAAGTGAGCTCGCAAGCCCGCGACGGCGGCCGCCGAGCCGCTTTCGAGCACCGCCCGGAACGCCGGATCGAGGATCAAGCCCTCGCTGCCGCGCTGCACGGTGACCAATGGCGCTCCCGGCTCCACCGGCAGCAGCCGCAGGCGGACACCCGCGCCGAGCTGGGTGCGCAGGTCCGCCGGCAATGCGAGCGCTTCCAATAGTCCGGGATCGAGACTGCCGGCGCCGATTTCGGCGGTTTCGGCCGGCAGCACGGCGAGACTGCCGCCGCTCTGGCTGGCGTCGAGTGCCAGGAGGATCTCGCCGTCGCCGAAGATGCCTGGCCAGTCGGCGCCTTGGCCGGTCAGGGTCAGCGCAGCCGACCAGTCGCCCGCCTCGGCCCAGGCGAGCATCGCTGTGTCGGTTGCGAGCGCCGGAAAGCTTCCGTGAAGATCGAGCGTCAGTTGCAGCCCTTGCCAGCCGAGGGGGCGGCTCATCAAGGGCGCCAGAAGTTCGGCCGCGCGCGGCCCGGCGGCGAGGTCGACCAGCAGGTTGCCGCTTGGCGCCGTCGGCAGGTCTCGCAGATCGGCGAGCACCCGACCGTCAAGTCCCTGCGCTTCGGCGGCGAAGCGGACATCGGCCTGCAGCCGCCGCACCGCCTGCGGCGTGCCCAGGGCCTCGACCTGGCCGCCGAAGACCGCGACCGGCGTCGTGCCCTGCAGGGTCGCTTCGGCGCGCATGCCGCCCGGGGCCGGCGCGAGGCGACCGTCAATCCGCATCTCCGCGGGGCCGAGAGCCGTTGCGGCGCGCAGGGTCAGGTTGTCGATCCTGGTCGGGGGCAGCCCGGCGCTCGGCTGCGCATCGGCCGTACGGGGCTGCGGGGCCAGCAGGTCCTGAAGCTCGCCCAACGGCGGTCCGCCGGTCAGGTCGAGGCGCAGCGTGGCGTCCGTCAACTCGAGCGCGGCGATGCGAGGGGCTGCTGCCCCCGGCCAGTCCAGCTCGACGGCGAGATGTTCGGCGGTAGCCGCGGGCAGCCGCCCGAGCGCCAAGTCGCGCAGGACGATTCGCTCCGGCTCCACGGCCTGCACCGTCAGCTTGGCCTCGATGCCCTGGGCGGCCAGCCAGCGCAGGGCCAGCGCCTGAGCCAGCTCGACCCGAAAGACCCAGGCGCCGCCGGCCGCAGCCAGCAGGAAGACGAGAAGCAGGACCAGCAGGAAGCCGAGCTGCCGCATGGCCCTAGGCTAGCCCCGATGGCACCGGGGCGAAATCGGATCGTATCGCAATGCGGAAGGGGCTGCCGCGGCGGCGGCAGCCCCTTCGCGTCGGCACCGAAGCCGTGTCAGCCCCTGGCGGCGATGACGGCCCGCTTGGCCATAACGCCCACCAGGTGCGCCCGATACTCGGCGGAAGCGTGGATATCGCCGTTCAGCCCGTCGGCGCTCACCGAGATGCCGTCCAGCGCGTCCGGCGCGAAGTTGCCGGCGAGCGCCTGCTCCATCTCCGTTTGGCGGAAGGCGCTCGGCGCAGCGCCGGTTATGCCGACCCGCACGCCGCCGCCGGTCCTGGCGACCATGACGCCGACGATGGCGTAGCGCGAGGCCGGATGGTCGAACTTGGCGTAGGCCGCCGCCTCCGGCACCGGGAATCGGACGGAGACGACCAGCTCGCCCGGCTCCAGCGCGGTCTCGAACAGCCCGACGAAGAAGTCGTCGGCGGCGATCTCGCGCTTGTTGGTCTTCACCGTGGCACCCAGCCCGACCACGGCGGCCGGATAGTCGGCGGCCGGGTCGGCGTTGGCGATCGAACCGCCGAGGGTGCCGCGGTTGCGCACCTGCGGATCGCCGATGCCGTCCGCCAGCTTGGCGAGCGCGGGGATCTTCGAGCGGACGATTTCGTTCGCCGCGACCTCCGCGTGGGTGGTCATGGCGCCGACGACGACCGCGTCGCCGTCCTCGCACACGCCTCTGAGCTCGGCGATCCCGGAGAGGTCGATCAAGTCGCTGGGCATCGCCAGGCGCTGCTTCATGGTCGGCAGCATGGTCTGTCCGCCCGCCAGCAGCTTGGCGTCCTCGTTGGCCGCAAGTGCCTGGGCTGCGGCATCCAGGCTGTTGGGGCGATGGTAGTTGAAGGCGTACATCGCGACTGTCTCCCCCTTACTCGGCCGCCGCCTTGAGCTTGGCCTGGGCGTGGCGCCAGACCTTCTCGCGGGTAGCCGGCATGTCGATCTCCGCGCCGAGCGCGTCGGTGATGGCGTTCATCAGCGCCGCCGGGGCGGCGATCGCACCGGCCTCGCCGCAGCCCTTCACGCCCAGCGGGTTGTGGGTGCACTCCGACACGGTCATGCCGACCCGGAACTCGCAGAAGTCGTCCGCGCGCGGCATGGTGTAGTCCATGTAGGAACCGGTCACGAGCTGGCCGCTGTCGTCGTAGACGGCGCTCTCCAGCAGCGCCTGGCCGACGCCCTGGGCGATACCGCCGTGGACTTGGCCCTCGACGATCATCGGATTGAGCACCTTGCCGAAATCGTCCACCGCGACCCAATCGACGATCTTCGTCTCGCCAGTGTCCGGGTCGACCTCGACCTCGGCGATGTGCACGCCGGCCGGGTAGGTGAAGTTGAGCGGGTCGTAGAACGCGGTTTCGTCCAGGCCCGGCTCGACGCCCTCCGGGTAGTTGTGCGGCACGTAGGCGGTGAAGGCGATCTCGCCGATGCCCTTAGCCTTGTCGGTGCCGGCGACCTTGAACTGCCCGCCGTCGAACTCGATGTCGTCGACGCTCGCCTCCATCAGGTGGGCGGCGATCTTCTTGCCCTTCTCGACGATCTTGTCGCAGGCCTTGACGATGGCCGAGCCGCCGACCGCCAGCGAGCGCGAGCCGTAGGTGCCCATGCCCATCGGGATCTGGCCGGTGTCGCCGTGCACGATGTCGATCTGCTCGTAGGGCACGCCGAGCTTCTCGGAGACGAGCTGGGCGAAGGTGGTTTCGTGGCCCTGGCCGTGGCTGTGCGCGCCGGTGAAGACGCTGACGCTGCCGGTCGGATTGAAGCGGACCTGCGCCGACTCCCAGAGCCCGACGCCGGCGCCGAGCGAACCGACCACCGCGGAGGGGGCGATGCCGCAGGCCTCGATGTAGGCGGAGAAGCCGATGCCGCGGAGCTTACCGCGGGCCTCGGACTCCGCCCGCCGCTGTGCGAAGTCCCGATAGCCGATCATCTCCAGCGCCTTGTCCAGCGTCGGCTCGTAGTCGCCGATGTCGTAGACCAGCGCGACCGGCGTCTGGTACGGGAACTGGTCGGGTTGGATAAAGTTCTTCCGGCGCAGCTCGGCCGGGTCCATTTTCATGTCGCGCGCCGCCACCTCGACGATGCGCTCGATCACGTAGGTCGCCTCCGGCCGGCCGGCGCCGCGGTAGGCGTCGACCGGTGCGGTCGAGGTGAAGTAGCCGCGCACGTTGCAGTGGACCGCCGGGGTCGCGTACTGGCCGGCCAGCAGCGTGGCGTAGAGGTAGGTCGGCACCGCCGTGGCGAAGCTCGACAGGTAGGCGCCGAGGTTCGCCTTGGTGTCGACCTTGAGCGCCAGGAACTTGCCCTCGGCGTCCATCGCCAGCTCGGCGTGGGTGACGTGGTCGCGGCCGTGCGCGTCCGAAAGGAAGGACTCGCTGCGCTCGGCCGTCCACTTGACCGGCTTGCCGTTCAGTTTTTTCGAGGCCCAGGTGCAGACCGTCTCCTCGGCATAGGCATAGATCTTCGAGCCGAAGCCGCCGCCGACGTCGGGCGCCACCACGCGGACCTTGTGCTCCGGCAGATTCAGCACGAACGCACAGAGGATCAGGCGCAGCAGGTGCGGGTTCTGGCTCGTCGAGTAGATCGTGTAGCTGTCTGAGCCGACATCGTACTCGCCGATCGCCGCCCGCGGTTCCATGGCGTTGGGGATCAGGCGGTTGTTGACGAGGTCCAGCTTGGTGACGTGCGCGGCCTGCTCGAAGGCCGCGTCGACCGCCGCCTTGTCGCCCAGCTCCCAATCGTAGCAGAGGTTGCCGGGCGCCTCGTCGTGGAGCTGCGCGCCTTCGCCGGCCTGCGCGAGGTCGACCACAGGGTCGAGGTCCTCGTAGTCGACCTCGACCAGCTCGGCCGCGTCGCGCGCCTGCGCCAGGGTCTCGGCGATGACCACGGCGACGTGGTCGCCGACGTAGCGCACCTTGCCGCGTACCAGCGGCCAGTGCGGCGGCGCCTTGTGCGGCTCGCCGTGCTTGTCGGTCACCACCCAGCCGCAGGGCAGCGAGCCGACGCCGTCGGCCTCCAGGTCCTCGCCCGTGAAGACGGCGACGACGCCCGGTGCCTTCTCCGCCTCGGCCGTGTCGATGCCGCGGACGTTGGCGTGGGCGATGGGTGCGCGCACGAAGCTGGCGTAGAGCTGGCCCGGGCGGTTGATGTCGTCGACGTAGCGGCCGCGGCCGGTGATGAAGCGGAAATCCTCGCGTCGCTTGACGGCGGCGCCGATGCCGGAATCGGGCATGGTGCTAGCTCCTCATGTCCTGCGCAGCGTGCTGGATCGCCTTGACGATGTTGTGGTAGCCGGTGCAGCGGCAGATATTGCCTTCCAGCCACTCGCGGATCTCGTGCTCGCTGGGGTCCGGGTTCTGCTGCAGCAGGTCGACCGCGCTGATGATCATGCCGGGCGTGCAGAAGCCGCACTGCAGGCCGTGGTGCTCCTTGAAGGCCGCCTGCATGGGGTGCAGCTCGCCGTTCTTCGCCAGCCCTTCGATGGTCGTCACCTCGCAGCCGTCGGCCTGGGCGGCGAGCATCGTGCAGGCCTTCATCGACTTGCCGTCGACAAGGACGACGCAGGCGCCGCACTGGCTGGTGTCGCAGCCCACGTGCGTGCCAGTCAGGTTGAGTTGTTCGCGCAGGAATTGAACGAGCAGCGTGCGCGGGTCGACGTCTTTGGCGACCTTCTGCCCGTTCACCGTCATCGTTACGGTGAGCATTCGATCCTCCCTGTGATGGACCGGTGACGCGAGCTCGAGCATGCCCGGTCCAGGCCTTCTCGTCGGCGGCCGGCCGGCATCCCGGCCGCGCTCCGGCTGCCGAGAGCCCGTCCCCCGACATGCCGCTGCGATCCCGCTTGACGATTAGTGTGTGGGGCCGCTCGGAGCAGGTCAAGACAAACCGCTGCCAAGGCAGCCACGGATTTCCGTTCGCATACAACGTCTTGTGCCAACCCAGACGGGCCCGGTCCGCCCCCTGTCGCACCGGGTGCGCCCGTACCGCGCGCATGCGGCCCCGACGCCGCCGGCCGCGCTCCGGCTGCTGGGGCTCTAGAGGGCGAACACGGCCCAGAGAATGGCGACGATTGCGATGACGCCGACGATCCAGACGATGGGCGACATCGACTTCTGGCTGCGCACCGTCTCCACCGCCTTTGTCGAGGCTTCGGTCGCCCGGCGCTTGACCTCATCCATGCTCTCGGCCGGCGCGTCCGACGGCGCGACGTGCCCTGGCGCGGCCCCCTGCATGGCCTTTTCCTGCATCTCGGCCTGCTGCTCGGGCGTCGGCTCGGCGGCAGGTGCGGGTGCAGCGGCTTCCGGCTTCGGCGGTTCGGCGCCGCCGGTTGCGGTGCCGCCCTCCGGCGCCTGGCCGGCGACCGTCGTTGCGAAGTTGGCGAAGAACTGGTCGGCCATCTTCTTCGCGGTGGAGTCGATCAGCCGCGAGCCGAGCTGCGCCAGCTTGCCGCCGACCTTGGCGTCGACCTCGTAGTGGAGCTGCGTTGCGCCGCCGTCGACCTCGGCCAGGCGGACCTTGGCGCCGCCGCTGGCGAAGCCGGCCGCGCCGCCCTTGCCCTCGCCGGAAATCGTGTAGCTCTCCGGCGGGTTGATGTCCGACAGCTTGACCGCGCCGGCGAAGCGCGCGCTGACCGGCCCCACCTTGGCGCGGACTTTCGCCTCGAAGCTGTCGTCGCCGGTCTGCTGCATCTCTTCGCAGCCGGGAATGGACGCCTTCAGAACTTCCGGATCGTTCAGCGCGGCCCAGACCTTGTCGCGCGGCGCCTCGATCCGATACTCGCCGGTCATCTGCATGATTTCAGCCTCCCTCAAGTCCCCCGAGACGACGCTACCACCCTGCGGCTCTGGCGCCAATTCCAGGCGAAGAGCATGACAAACAGCACAACGCCCGCGGCATGCGTCCACCAAACGTCCGGCCAGAACAGCAGCGCGCCGGCGCCGAGCAACAGGGCGCGCTCCGGCCAGGAAAGCGGCCCCTCCAGGTAGCCCTGAAAGGCGGCGGCCACGGCATAAAGGCCGAAGGTGGCGAAGACGAAGATCTCCAGCACCTCCTCGATCGGCCCGCCCAGGAATGGCGTATAGGCGAACAGCAGCGGGACGAGATACAGGCCCTTGGCGATCTTCCAGGATTCGAACCCGGTCTTCATCGGGTCGGTCTTGGCGATCGCCGCCGCCGTGAAGGCGGTCAAACACACCGGCGGCGTGACGTTCGAGTCCTGGCTGAGCCAGAAGATGATCATGTGACCCGACAGCAGGGCCAGGGTCAGGGCCTCCGGCGAGAGCGCCTGCTCGCGCACGCTCTGCATGATCTGCGGGCCGGCGTCGGCCAGGAAGGCCTCGGCCGCCGCCATGCTCATCGGCTCGGCCAGCTTGGTCATGGCCTGCGGGTCGACCAGCATGAAGCTGATCCTGGCCGCTTCGGGCAGCGTGCCGTCGGCGATCATTTCGAGGATCTGGTTGTAGACGATCAGATCCCGAAGTGCCGGTGCCGACAGCGTGGCCAGGACGACGTAGGCCGCGGTCACCGGCAGACCCATGCCCAGCACCAGCGAGGCGAGGGCGAGCAGGACGAAGGCGATCAGCAGGCTGCCGCCCGACCATTCGGCGATCATCAGCGACAGAGTGTTGCCCAGGCCCGTCGTCGGGATGATGTTGACGAAGATGCCGATCGAGACCAGCAGCACGGCGATCATTGTTACGTTGCGTACGCCCATCGCCAACGCGTCGCCGATCGCGCGCAGGCCCATCCGCTCGCGCGTGAACCAGGAGCCGACGACCACCGCCACGGTGGCGATGCCGGCGCAGTAGGTCGGCGTGAAGCCTTCGATCAGGAGCGCGACCAGCACGCCGATCGGCGCCAGCAGCTTGAAGGCACCGCGGATCAGCACCTCGCGCACGTCGAGGCCATGGTTGGGGTCCGGCTTCAGACCGACGCGCTTGGCCTCGATGCGCACGTAGAAGCCGACCGACAGGAAGTAGAGCAGGGCCGGCAGCGCGGCGACCGCGATGATGTCGGCGTAGGGAATCTGGGTGTAGTTCGCCATGACGAAGGCGCCGGCCCCCATGATCGGCGGCATGAGTTGGCCGCCGGTGGAGGCGGAGGCCTCGACGCCGGCGGCGAAGCGGCTCGGGTAGCCGGAGCGCTGCATCAGCGGAATGGTGATCGTGCCGGTCTGCGCGGTGTTGGCGACCGCCGAGCCCGAGATCGTGCCGGTCAGCGCCGAGGCGAAGACAGCGACCAGGCCGGGGCCGCCGGCCAGGCGCCCGGCCACGACGCGCGAGAGGTCGACGATCGCCTGGCCGGCCCCGGACTTCAGCAGGAAGGCGCCGAAGATGATGAACATCACGACGATGCCGGAGGAGATGCCGGCGATGTTGCCGAAGATGCCGTCGTCGCCGTAGACGGTACGGAACAGCACGGTTTCGGCGGACAGGCCGGCAAACTTCAGGACGCCGGGCACCTCCGGGCCGAGCCAGGTGGCGTAGGAGAGCGCCAGGACGGAGAGCACCGGGACGATCCAGCCGGTGGTGCGGCGCGCCAGCTCGAGGGCGACGAGAATCAGGATGCCGCCGGCGATCCACTCAGCCGTGATCAGGCGCACGCCGCGGTCGTAGATCGCCATTTCCTGCACGATCAGGAACAGACCCGCGGCGCCGCCCAGCACGCCGAGCAGGATGTCGCAGGCTATCCCGGCGCGCGAGGTGGCGAAGCGCCGCCGCGCGAGCATCGGATAGAAGATCGTGGCGAGCAAGCCGAAGCTGGCGAAATGCAGGGCGTTCTTCAACAGCGGTGCCGGCACCGCAAGCTGGCGCAGCGTACCGCCCAGGCCGTCGAAGGCGGCGATCTGCAGGCCGAGCGTGGCGCCGATCCAGGTCCCGGCCTCGATCAGCAGCGTGCCCAGACCGTTCATGAAGAGATGCAGCAGGGCGACGGCGATGGAGAACCAGTAGACGAAGCGCTGCAGGGACGGCCCAGGCTGGCGGACCGCCATCTTGCGCTCGCCGAGCTCGCTGTCGTCCTGTCCGGACGCAGTGTCGGTGTCGATGCTGGTGTCCCGGCTCATGCCGCGAGTCCCGCCGGCGCGCTGGCGCCGCCAAAGGCGCGAACGGCGCCGGCCCGACTGGCGGACCGGCGCCGCACGCTAAAGCCGTTGGGCTTTCGCAGTCGTGCGCCTAGGGGCGCAGACGGTCCGGCACCTCCACGCCCTGCTCCTCGTAGTAGCGCAGGGCGCCCGGATGCAGCGGCGCCGGCAGGCCGGCGATGGCGTTTTCCAGCGCCATCGCCTTGGTCGCCGGATGGATGTTCTGCAGGAAGGGCAGGTTCTCGTAGATCGTCTTGGTGATCAGGTAGACGTCCTCCTCCGGCAGATCCATATGAGTGCCGAGGAAGTTCGGCTGGGCGATGGTGTTGGTGTCCTCGTCCAGGCCGGGGTAGGTGCCGGCCGGAATCACGTAGCGAGTCCACAGGCCCATGCCGCCGTCGGCCTCTGCCGCCTGTTCGTCGGTGAACTCGAGCAGGGCGATCTCGTCGCCCATCGCCGCGAAGGCCTGGGTCACCGCGCCCACGGGGTCGCCGGCCGGTGTCGACATTCCCTCGACCTCACCGTTCTGCAGCGCCTCGGCGCTCGGGCCATAGCCGACGTAGACCAGTTCGTAGGCTTCGTCCATGTCGACGCCCAGGTTGCCGAGCAGCATCCGGTTCGAGCCGATGGTGCCGGAGTTCTGCCGGCCCATCGCCATCGGCATGCCCTGCATCTCCAGCACGTCGGAGATCGTGCCGGTCTTGGCGTGCTCGGCATCGACGACGAAGTGCTCGACGTTCGGCCACAGCATGGTGACGCTGCGCAGGTGTTCCTGCGGGCCGTCTCCCTCGACCGGACCGGTGCCGTTCACGGCGTAGAAGCCGAACAGGCCCTGAAGAATGGCGAACTGTGCCTCGCCCTCGCGGATCAGCCGCACGTTCTCGCCGGACCCGGCGGAGTTGATCGCCGAAAGGTTGATGCCCTGGCTCGGCTGCAGCTTGACCTTGATCAGTGTGGAAAGTGCGACGCCGACCGGATAGTAGGTGCCGCCGGTGCTTGCGGTGGCCAGGATGTAATCCTTCTCCTGCGCCTGGGCCGGGCTGGCCAGCCCCAGGCCGAGCGACGCGGCGCCGATGGCGGCGATGGCCGTCGCCTTCATCAAGCCGCGCCGGAACTTGTCGATTCGCATGTTGCGTGCCTCCCGTTGTCGGCCCCGGCGGCGGAGCCTTGTTTTCCGGTTCCCTGTTCCCTGCAGCCCGTGACAAGGCCGCTTGGGCGGGCGGATTAGACCATCAAGTCCCCGGCCATCGCAAGCCGGCCTCCAGCGCCGCCGCGCGATTCCGCGGCGCCGCGTGCGGAAATCTACACCGCCTGAATGGGTCTTTGCGGCGATTTCGGGCTTCGGGCATACTCCGCCGCCGGTCGGCGGGGCAGCACGCGCCTCGTGTGCCGGCCCCACGCGGCCCGCCGCGTTGGCGTATCCGATCCCGGCGCCGCTCCGCATTCGGGGACGCAGGGCGCCGTCGCCGCGAAGGACCTGCTCTTGCCTCACTCAGTTGTTGTCGATGCCATTTGCCGTGCCGTCGGCTGCACCGTCTCGGCACGCGCCGTGAGCGCGCTCGGTTCCGTTGCCGCCACCGGCCTGGCCGCGGCGCTTTGGCTTGTCGGCGCCGATCCGGCGTTGGCCGCAGAGGCGGCCGGCGCGGGCGGGGAGAGCGCGGTGCCGCACCTGGAAGGCGCCAGCCTGACGCTGGTCTGGGACATCCCCTTCGTCGGCATCTTGCTGTCGATCGCGGTCTTCCCGTTGGTCGCGCCGATGTGGTGGCACCGTAACTTCGGCAAGGTCTCGGCCTTCTGGGGGCTCGCCTTCCTAATTCCCTTCGCCCTCGTCTACGGCTGGCAGCTCACGCTGTTCGAGATCGTCCACGTAGCGCTGTTGGAATACATTCCCTTCATCATCCTGCTGCTGGCCCTGTTCACGGTGGCCGGCGGCGTGCGCCTGAAGGGCAGCCTGCGCGGCACGCCGGCCGTCAACACCGCGATCCTGGCGCTCGGCACGCTGCTGGCCAGCTTCATGGGCACTACCGGAGCCGCCATGCTGCTGATCCGGCCGGTGCTGCGCGCCAACGACTGGCGCAGGCACCGCGTCCACACGGTGGTCTTCTTCATCTTCCTGGTGGCGAACATCGGCGGATCGCTGACGCCGCTGGGCGACCCGCCGCTGTTCCTCGGATTCCTCAAGGGTGTCGACTTCTTCTGGCCGACGACACACATGCTGTTGCCGATGCTGTCGCTGGCGATCCCCTTGCTGGCGATCTACTACGTCTTCGACAGCTATCTGTTCCGCAAGGAGGACCTGTCCCAGGCGCCGTCCGAGGAGGGCGCCGAGAAGGAGCCGCTGGCGCTCGAGGGCAGTTTCAACATCGTACTGCTGCTGGCGGTGATGGGCGGCGTGCTGCTCAGCGGCGTCTGGCAGCCCGGCATCTATCTCACCGTCTACCACGTCGACTGGGCGCTACAGAACATCGCACGCGACGCGCTGTTGCTCTTCCTCGCCTATCTTTCCTGGCGTCTGACGCCGCTGCACAGCCGCGAGGCCAACGGCTTCTCCTGGTTCCCGATCGTCGAGGTCGCCAAGCTGTTCGCCGGGATCTTCATCACCATCATCCCGGCGATCGCGATGCTGCGCGCCGGCGAGAACGGCGCACTGGCCGAGGTGATCCGCTCGGTCACCAAGGACGGCGGCGAGCCGATCGACTACATGTACTTCTGGATGACCGGCATCCTCTCCAGCTTCCTGGACAACGCACCGACCTACCTGGTCTTCTTCAACACCGCCGGCGGCTCGCCGGCTGTCGAGAAGCTGATGACCGAGTGGTCGAACACGCTGCTCGCCATCTCGGCGGGCGCTGTCTTCATGGGCGCGATGACCTACATCGGCAACGCGCCTAACTTCATGGTGCGCTCGATCGCCGAGGAGCGCGGCGTACCGATGCCGAGCTTCTTCGGCTACATGCTCTGGTCGGTGGCTTTCCTGGTGCCGCTGTTCTTCGTGATCACGCTGATCTATTTCTCGGAAGGTCTGCTCTGAAGCGCTTGGAGGCGGCCAAGAAACGAAAACGGGGGCGGCCGTCCGGCCGCCCCCGTGACTCCTTCGCGTGGAACGCCGCTACGGCAGCAGCACGCTGTCGATCACGTGGATGACGCCGTTGTCCGCTACGATGTCGGGCTGCACCACCTGGGCCGGGTTCGGCGAGGGGTAGCTGGCGCTCGCCGTATCGACGAACACGCCGTTGGCGGTGACGCCGTTGATGTAGATGTAGTCGAGCGCCATGGTGATCGGCGCGACCTGGTTGCCCAGCACGTCGCCGGCCATCACGCGGCCGGGCACGATGTGCAGGTTGATGATCTCGCGAAGCTGCGCCTTGTTCTCCGGCTGCAGCAGGCTCTCCACCGTGCCGGCAGGCAGCTTGGCGAAGGCCTCGTCGGTCGGCGCGAAGACCGTGTAGGGCCCCTCGCCGGTGAGGATGGGCACCGCGCCCGCGGCCTCGGCAGCCGCCAGCAGCGTCTCGAAGCTGCCGGCCGCCTGGGCCGTCTCGACGATATTGGCGGCCTCGGCCTCGTTGAGCGCCAGGCCAACGCTGCCGGCAACGGCAAGCGCCATGGCGCCGGCGCGAAGGGTGGTGCGGAAACTGGTCATCGCTGTGTCGTCCTCCTGTTGAGGAAGGGGGTGACTGCCGCTTCTGAAGGCGGCAGATCGTTGCGATCGGCGGCTTGATGACAGCCACATGCGCTTACGAGACGCACCGAAGCCCGGTTCAGTTCCGAGAGTTCGGACGGATGCTTGTCACAACCTTGCCACAGCCCCGCCGACCGGCAACCGGAACCGGAGGCTTCAATGCACGGTCAGGACCGGGATCTCGGCGTGACGCAGGACGTAGCGGGTGGCGCCGCCGAGCACCACTTCGCGCAGATGCGAATGGCCGTAGGCGCCCATGATCAGGGTGTCGCAACCGCGCCGCCCGGCTTCCGTCAGCAAGGTCTCGCCGACGCCGCCGACGTCGGGAACGTTGACGCCCTTCGCCTGGATGCCGTGGCGGCCGAGATAGCACACCAATTCCTCCTCGGACAGCTTGTCCTCCGGCGTCGGTCCGACCGTCACGACCGTCACCGACTTGGCCTCGCGCATGAAGTCGAGCGTGCCGCGCACCGCGCGCACGGCCTCCCGGTTGGAGCGCCAGCCGACCAGGACGTGATCGCCGAACGGCTTCACCGGGTCGTGCCGCGGCAGCAGCAGCACCGGGCAGCCGACGTCCATGATCAATTCCTCCGCCAGGCGCATCCGGAAGCGATCCTCCAGGTACTGTCCGCTGTCAGAATGGCTGACGACCAGCAGGTCTGCGACGTGCGCGTGGTAGGAGAGGGCCGCCAGGTGCGTGCCGTCCTCGACGATCCAGGTATGCGAGACGCCCTTGGCGGCGCAGGACTGCTCGAATTCCTTTTCCAGCTCGAAGGCCCGCTGGCGCGCCCGCTCGCGGGCCTCGGAAATGAAGATGGCCGAGGCGCTGCGTCCGGCGATCACCGGCGGCATGCCGACCGGAAAGGTAATGAACAGCGCGTTGATATGGGCGCCATGCCGCTTGGCCAGCCGGAGCGCCACCTCCAGGCGCGCGGTGTGGTGTCCGTCGTTGGCGAGATGGACCAGGATGGTCTTGATCGACATGGGCGTCCTCTTCGCGGGGGCGGCGGCCGTTGCGGGTCGGCCGTCCGGCTCGATTGGAGCGCGCACGCTAGCCGAGGGGCCCGGTGGCGGCAACCGCACCGCGGCGACCGCCGTTTAGAGCCGTTCCGGCGCCCAGGGCACCGCCGCCCGGCAGGCGCGGTCCACGGCGGCGTAGATCGCCAGCGCCAGCACCGCCAGAACGAAGAGCGCGGCGAACATCACATCGGTCTGCATGCGGCCGTTGGCGTCGAGCATCATGCGGCCGAGCCCCGCGCCGGAGCCGACCCACTCGCCGACGACGGCGCCGATCGGCGCCGTGGCGGCGGCCACGCGCAGGCCTGAGCCCAGCGCCGGCAGGGCCGCCGGCAGGCGGATGCGCAGCAGCACCGCCAGGCGGCTGCCCCCCATGGTCTGGGCCAGGTCGAGCCAGCCTGGCTCGGTGCGGCGCAGTCCGTCGTAGAAGGCGGCGGTAACCGGGAAGTAGATGATCAGCGTGGCCATGGCGATCTTCGGGCCCAGCCCATAACCGAACCAGAGCACCAGCAGTGGGGCGAGGGCGAAGACGGGGATCGCCTGGCTGACCACCAGCAGCGGCAGCAGCCAGCGCCGCAGCGGCGGCAGCAGCGCGATGGACAGGGCGGACAGGCAGCCGAGCAGCGTGCCGAGCAGCAGGCCGAGCAGGATCTCGATCGCCGTCACCAGGGCGTTGTCGAGCAGCTCGGGCCACCGCGCGAGCAGCACGCCGGCGACGCGGTCCGGCCCCGGCAGAAGGAAGTGGGGCACGCCGCTGAGCCATACGCCGGCCTGCCACAGACCCAGAAGGGCGGCGAAGATCAGCAGGGGGCGAAGCAGGGTCATGCGGCGCGTGCCCGCGCCAGGCGCGCCAGCAATTCGGCCTGGCGCCGCAACAGCTCCGGGTCGCCGGGATCGCGCGGCGGGGCGCCGGGCGGCACCAACGCCGGCTCCAGGCGCGCCGGCCGGCCCGCCATGACCTGGACGGCGTGGCCCAGGCGCAGCGCCTCCAGCGGATCGTGGGTGACAAGCAGCACCGTCCGGCCGGCCAGCTTTTCGGCCGCCAGGGCCTGCAACTCGTGCCGGGTGATGGCGTCGAGCGCGCTGAAGGGCTCGTCCATCAGCACGACGGGCCTGTCTTCGAACAGGGTGCGGGCCAGCGCTACGCGCTGGCGCATGCCGCCGGACAGCGCCGCCGGCCGGGCGCTCAGGCGGTCGCCGAGCCCGAGCTCGCCCAGCAGCCGCGCCGCGCGCGCGCTCTCGGGCCGGGCACGGCGCAGCCGCGCGCCGATGGCGACGTTGCCGACCAGGTCGAGCCAGGGCATCAGCAGGTCCTGCTGCGCCATGTAGGCGACCCGTCCGGCGAGCGGCGCACCGGCACCGTCGTGCACCTGGCCCGCGGCGCCGTGCTCCAGGCCGGCGATCAGCCTGAGCAGACTGGACTTGCCGACGCCGGACGGCCCGAGCAGGGCGGTGATTCGACCGGCCGGCAGGTGCAGGTCGAGGCCGTCGAACAGCGGCACCCCGCCGTAGACCAGGCGCGCGCCCTCGATCGCGACGCCGGGGGCGGTCGTCGGAGACGGGGCGAGCGGTGGGGAATCGTACACGGCAGGTCACCTCCCTACGCCGGTGCGAACCGGATCAGGTTCCTGGGGTCGTCCCGCCTGCGGGACCTCTCAGCCGGCTGCCCGGCTCCCCCGGTGATCGAGTGCCCCGCAATATGGCCCGCTCCGCGCGTTCGCGCCAGGGGGCTGTCGAACGGCCACGCCACTGGACAGCGGCCGGGCGCACCACCATACCCTCAAGGGAATGGCCGAACCGCTCGCCCTGGCCGACAGGCCGCCGCCGCTGCCCCGAACCGCGCCGCCGCCGCGGCTGATCGGGCACGAGATCTACCGTCGCTCGACCTACGGCCGGAAGCACCCGCTGGCGATTCCGCGCGTCTCCACCTGCCTCGACCTCTGCCGCGCGCTCGGCTGGCTGAGCGACGGGCAGTATCTGACCTCGCCGCAGGCCACGCCGGCCCAACTCGCCCGCTTCCACCATCCCGACTACGTGGCCGCAGTTCGGCGGGCCGAGCGCGACCAGGCGGTCGGCGAGGAGATCAAGGCCCGCCACCAACTGGGTGCCTTCGGCAATCCGATTTTTCCGGAAGTCTTCAGTCGACCGGCGACCGCCTGCGGCGGTTCGATCCTGGCCGCCGAACTGCTGCTGCGCGAGGGCGGCATCATGCACTCGCCCGCCGGCGGCACCCATCACGGCCGGCCGGACCGGGCGAGCGGCTTCTGCTACTTCAACGATCCGGTGCTGGGCATCCTGCGCCTGCTCGACGGCGGCCTGCGGCGGGTGCTCTACCTGGACATCGACGCCCACCACGGCGACGGGGTGCAGGACGCCTTCCACGACGATCCGCGAGTCTTCACCGTTTCGCTGCACGAGGCCGGCCGCTGGCCGCTCGCCCGCGACGGCGACCCCGGGCTGGGGAGCTTGGCCGACCGGGCCGGCGGGCAGGCGCGCAACCTGCCGCTGCCGCCCGGCGCCAACGACAGCGAATTCCTCTATCTGCTGGAAGCGGCCGTGCTGCCGCTGGCCGATGCCTTCGAGCCGGAAGCGGTCGTCCTGCAGTGCGGCGCCGATGCGCTGGAGGAGGATCCGCTCAGCCGTTTGGCGCTGTCCAACGGCGCGCTCTGGCGCGCGGTGCAGGCGGTCAAGCCGCTGGCGCCGCGCCTATTGGTTCTCGGCGGCGGGGGCTACAATCCCTGGTCCGTCGGCCGCGCCTGGGCCGGCGTCTGGGCGATGCTCAACGACCTGCCCATTCCAGCGCGCCTGCCGACGGCAGCGGAAGCGGTGCTGCGCGGCCTGCAATGGCGCCACCGGATGGGCCGCAATCCGCCGGAGACCTGGTTCACCACGCTCGTCGATCCGCCGCGCCCCGGGCCCATCCGGCCGGAGGTGCGGGCGATGCCCGCCGCGGTGCTGGCGCCGTGAGCGCAGGGCGGCAAAGCGCTTGCCGGCTTCGGTGCGGCGCGCTAAAGCCGGCGGCCATGCGCTGCTCGCTCGCCTTTGTCCTGGGGCTGCTCGTGCTGCTGTCGTTCGGTCGCGCGCCGGCTGCCGCGCAGGAGATGGAGGTCGTGCCGCTGGCGATCGAATCGCCCAGCGGCCGCGAGCGTCACGCGTTTCGGGTGGAGGTCGCTCGCAGTGCGGAAGAGCAGGCGCGCGGGCTGATGTTCCGCGAGGCACTGGCGCCGGACGCCGGCATGCTCTTCGTGCACCGCCGGCCGAAGGTCGCCAATTTCTGGATGAAGAACACCCTGATCCCGCTCGACATGATCTGGATCGGGGCGAATGGCCGGGTGCTGGGCGTGCACGAGAACGCCGTGCCGCATTCGACCGACGTCATCTCCTCGAACCTGCCGGTGATCGCCGTGCTGGAGGTGCCGGGCGGCACCGCCGCGCGCCTCGGCATCGGACCCGGCCACCGGGTGGAAACCTCGGCGCTGGATTAACTTAAAACGTTAATTCTTTCCGAGAGCATTTTGAAACATCATGCTTCCGGTCCGTTCCTTGTCTGCTCCGCCAGTGGAGTCCAGCCTTCGCCGGCGGCAATCAGGCAGCTCAGTCCGCTGGGCGCCGTGACGATGATGGTCCAGGTGCCCTCCTCGCCGCTCGAGAGCACTTCGATCAGCCCGCCGGTGCTGGTGACGCCGACGGCGACCGGCGCCTCCTTGTACTTCGCCCCCAGGTGCTGCAGCACCTCGGTGCGGTCGCGGCACTGACGACTCTCCTCGGCGGCGGCGGGTGCGGCGGCGGCGAGTGCCGCAGCCAAGCCCGCGCCGAGGGCGGCAAAGGTCGGAAGACGTGAGCGCATGGCGTGGCTGTCCCCTTGTCGTCTCGCCGCCGGCCGACCTCACTGCGAAGTACCCAGACGCGACGGCTCGTTCGACGATGGTATCGAAGGGGGCCGAGTCTGGGACAAAAAGGATTAACGCCAAGCTAAATGCCTGGGGCGCGTCTGCTGAGCACTTCGCTTTAACTTCCTGCCCGTTGACGGGCACTCACCGCACCCGGGCGAGCGTCAGTCCGTCTCCGATGGGAACCAGCGAGAGGCTGACCCGCTCGTCCGCCTGGAGCGCGAGGTTGAAGGCGCGGATCGCCTTGGTGTCGCCGTCCTGCTTGCCGGAGTCAATGACGCTGCCGCCCCACAGCACGTTGTCGACCATGATCAGGCCGCCGGACCGCACCAGCTTCAGGCCGGCCTCGAAGTAGTCGGCGTAGGCCTCCTTGTCGGCGTCGATGAACATCAGGTCGAACTGGCGTTTCTCGGCTTCGAGCGCCGCCAGGGTGTCGAGCGCCGGGGCGATCCGCAGGTCGATGCGCTCGGTCACGCCGGCCTCCTCCCAGTAGCGCCGCGCCATCGCGGTGTAGTCCTCGCTGACGTCGCAGCAGACCAGCTCGCCCTCGGCCGGCATCGCCAGCGCCACGGCGAGCGAGGAGTAGCCGGTGAAGGTGCCGACTTCCAGATAGCTGCGCGCGCCGGTCAGCTCGGCCAGAAGTTGCATGAACTGCCCCTGCTCCGGCGAGATCTGCATGGCGGCACCGGACATCTCTGCCGTTTCCTTGCGCAGGCGTTCCAGGACCTGCGGCTCGCGCAGCGATACCTTCAGCAGGTAGTCGTAGAGATCTTCGCTCATACCGATGGTGCGCGGGGACAAGGGGCGTCCTTTCGAGTTATCCACAGTGAGCAAGTTCAAGCTATATATTGTGGAATGGATGGCTTGTTTTCGCAATATGTTGTTACATCAACGATATATGGAGGTGCCTTCACCCACAGGTTTGTGTTCTCCACACAAGGACTTGTGGCAAGGTTTCTCCAAAGCCCATCAGTTTGATCTTTGTTCTTGTTTCGAGCCTGTTGCGCAGCCTTCACAGCCCACTGCATTATGTGTCGTGATGCTCGGGACAGAGGCGAACGGCCCGAAGCTGCAACTTCGGGCCGTTCAAGTCCTATGCAGGATCGCACCTTAGGTCGGCTGCGACCCGCGGCAAAGTGACAGAGCGACGCTAGTGCGTTGCACGATTCCGCGCAAGGGGCCGACCGAATGCCTAGCCAAAGGAGGAAATCATGGCAGGCAAAGGTAAGGGCTCCTCTCGGAGCGCTGTGACCGGTCGCTACGTGACTTCGAACTACGCTTCGAAGAATCCACGTACCACGGTCACCGAGGCCCGCAAGCCTTCTGGGTCCGCCAAGGGCAGCAAGAAGTGCTAAGCGGATATGGGGCGGTCAGCTTATGGCCGCCCCATTTACCTAGCTCTAGTACACCCGCTCGCGCGTCTTCAGGAAACGGATATGCGGGTTGGTCTCGGCGGCGTCGTTGAGGTGCCAGGCGTTGCGCGCGAAGAGGTCCGGACGAGCCCATTCGTGCGCGCGGCGGAAGAGAGGAACAACCGCCGGGTCGTGGAGCGGACCTTCCTTGGCGACACCGGCAGTCCAGACTTCAACCGGCGGGTTCGCACGATCGAAGACGGAGCTCCTCCGATCGAGCTGAAAGATACCTGGGACTACGAGCGATCGACCCTCGAGTCCCTCCTTCGCGGAGGCGGTCGCGCTATGGAGGAACTCGCCGGCGCGGACCGCAGCGATGAGTTGGACGACGTGCTCGCATTCGGTGCCAACAAGGTCGCCACGGACGTGGAATTCGAGATGCGCCGCGAAGGCGACACGATCTACGTCGAGGGTAGGATCACGCACAAGCTGAGGGACCTCTACGACTTCGGTCGCTTCGGACCCGGCGAGTGGGTCGGCGCCCGCGATCTGCAAGAGGCCGGCCGGGGCACGCCCTTCTTCGTCGAAGGCGAGTGGACGCAGAGCGTGAAGGGCACGGTGAGGATTGTGGGGACGGATTCCGACAACCGCCATGTGCTTGCCGATCCGACCTTCGAGATCGTGGACGAGACCGAATGACGAGGGCAGCGGGGCGGCGCAGGCACCTCCGGCGCTTGGCCGTCCTGGCGGCTGTCGTGGCGGTCGTCGCGCTCCTGTTTCAACCGGTCAGGCCGCACTGCGGCCTGACCGGATACGCCTTCGGATCGCGGCTGAACTACAACCTTTCGATCCAGGTGTTGTACGAGATGCATGCTTTGGCGGACTCGCGCGGAACCTCGTTTAGCGGAATTTTCCTGTATATTGGCCAGCGCCTGTTTCTGCTTCCTTGGGAGCGATACGGCTCGCTCCTCGACGACGCGACGGAAGTCGCCCTGCGGCGCCGAATCGAGCACAGTCGTCGCCTGCTACCCGATTCCGAGGTGACCAGGCCGTGGTACGATCTGTACCACTCCGAGGCGCACGGACCGAGCCACCCGGAAACGAGACGAGCGTGGTGCCGGGTCATGAAGGCCTTCGCGACGGCTAACGCGCCGCGGAATTCCGATGATCGCTAGAGTCTTGCTTGCGGTGGTCTTGTCCGCCGTCGTCCTCGCGCCCTGGACCTACCGGCCGATCTGCGACTACAGGCGGCCTTACATGGATTCGCGGCTGCGGACCGAGTTCCAGCTCGAATACGTTCGCGTCTTGCACATCTTCCACGATGACGGCCCTCTTCAATGGAATGGTTTTGCGCTCGGCGCATTCGGGCGGATCTTCGTGCTGCCCTGGGAAAACCTGGGCGACAAGCCCACGAACTTCACCGACGGCCCCGCGCTAACCATCGCCACGGATTGGATGGAGGAGGGGTTGGACCGCGGCCCGGTGTACGAGTGGATGCAGGCCCGGGCCGATCCGGACATTTCGTACTTCGACAGCCTGGATCTGTATTGCGCGGCGCTGCGCGTCGTCGCCTCGCCCGACTACGCCCGCACCGGCGAACTGCTGGAGCGGTAACGCCGACCGGGCGAACCAGTTGGCGGATCGTTACGTCGCTCGGGCCTAATACACCCGTTCGCGGGTCTTCAGGAAGCGGATCTGCGGATTGTTGTCCTGGGCGTCGTTGAGGTGCCAGGCGTTGCGCGCCAGGAACACCGGCTGGCCGTCGTGGTCATCGGCCAGGGACGACTGATTGGCGTCGCAGAATTTCTTGAGGGTCTGCGCGTCGTCCGCCTCCAGCCAGCGGGCGGTGAACCAACTGGTCGGTTCGAAGATCACCGGCACGTCGTATTCCGTGCGGATGCGGTCGGCCAGCACGTCGAACTGCAGCGCGCCGACCACCCCGACGATCCAGTCGGAGCCGAGACGCGGCTTGAACACGCGCGCGGCCCCCTCCTCGGCGAGCTGCTGCAGGGCACGGCCGACGTGCTTGGCCTTCAGCGGGTCGGTCGGGCGCACCCGCTGCAGCAGCTCCGGCGCGAAGGCCGGGATGCCGGTGAAGTGCAGCTCCTCGCCTTCGGTCAGCGCCTCGCCCAGATGCAGGTTGCCGTGGTTGGGGATACCGATGATGTCGCCCGCCCAGGCCTCCTCCGCCGTCTCGCGGTCCTGCGCCATGAACAGCACCGGGTTGTGCACCGTCAGCGTCTTGCCGGTGCGCACCTGGCGCAGCTTCATGCCGCGCTTGAAGTGGCCGGAGGCGAGCCGGAAGAAGGCGATGCGGTCGCGGTGCTTGGGGTCCATGTTCGCCTGGATCTTGAAGACGAAGCCGCTGACCTTGGATTCGTTCGGCTGGATCGCGCGCTCGGCGGTCGGCTGCGGGCGCGGGGCGGGGGCCATCTCGGCCAGGCCGAGCAGCAGCTCGCGCACCCCGAAGTTGTTGAGCGCCGAGCCGAAGTAGACCGGCGTCTGGGTGCCCTCGCGGTAGGCCTGCAGGTCGAACTCGGGGCAGAGGCCGCGCGCCATCTCCACCTGCTCGCGCAGCTCGGCGACCGCCCAGGCGGGCAGCAGCGCGTCCAGCTTGGGGTCGTCCAGGCCGGAGCAGGTCTCGCCCTCGTCCGGCCGCTCGCCCTTCGAGCGCGACAGCAGGATCAGGCGGTCGCGGAACAGGTCGTAACAGCCGAGGAAGGTCTTGCCCATGCCGATGGGCCAGGAGGCCGGCACCACGTCGAGCGCCAGGTCCTGCTCGATCTCGTCGAGGATCTCGAACGGGTCGCGCGCCTCGCGATCCATCTTGTTGACGAAGGTGGCGATCGGCATGTCCCTGAGGCGGCACACCTCGAAGAGCTTGCGGGTCTGCTCCTCGATGCCCTTGGCGGCGTCGATCACCATGACCGCCGAATCGACCGCCGTCAGGGTGCGGTAGGTGTCCTCCGAGAAGTCCTCGTGGCCCGGCGTGTCGAGCAGGTTGAAGGTGCAGCCGGCGTAGTCGTAGGTCATCACCGCCGAGGTGACGGAGATGCCGCGCTCCTGCTCCACCTTCATCCAGTCCGAGCGGGCGCGCCGCCGCTCGCCGCGTGCCTTGACCGCCCCGGCCAGCTGGATGGCGCCGCCGAACAGCAGCAGCTTTTCCGTCAGGGTCGTCTTGCCGGCGTCCGGGTGCGAGATGATCGCGAAGGTGCGCCGGCGCGCGACGGGGTCGGCGGTGCCGGCGGCCGAAGGCCGGGTCTGTGGGGCGAGGGAGTCCATGCGGTCCGGGGGGCTTTCGGAATGTGCGGGCGTGGCGCCTGATGTAGCCCAGCCGTGGGGCGGGTTAAAGGGCGCGCGGGCGCCCGGACGCTCAGCCCAGGCGTTCCAGCACGCCGTCGGGCAGCCAGCCGGTTTCGCCCGAAGGTGCCGTCGCCATCACGAAGCCGCTCTCGGCGAAGTGGATCGCCACCTCCTCGCCGACCTCGACGCTCAGTTCCAGGGCGTCGAAGTCGCGGGTCAGCCTCCAGGGCTGCCGGCTGCGGTCGAGCCAGGCGAGCGGCACCCAGCCGCCACGACCCTCCGGGTCGCTCGCCCAGACCCAGCCTTCGATGTCGGTCTCCTGCGTCGGGTCCGGATCGACGGCGGTGCCGGCTGCCGCCCGGAATGGCGCCTCGTAGGGACGTCGGTAGGGCAACACGGCGCGGGCCCGGCTGCCGGGCGGAAAGGCGGTGAGCATGTAAAGGGCTCCTGGCGATTGCGGGCTTTGCGCCGGCGGGTTTGCCGGCCTATCTGGGGGTGATATAAGCGCAGGGCAGGGCCCGCCGGGACCTCGGGGAGTAGCGCAGCCTGGTAGCGCATCTGCTTTGGGAGCAGAGGGCCGCTGGTTCGAATCCAGTCTCCCCGACCACCCGGGCGGCCTACCCCGGCCACACTCGGCCATCGGACGATCAGCGGAAGACGAAGCTGCCATGCAGGTGCGCATCTACAAGAGCCCGAAGCCGGCGACCCAGTCGGGCCGCGCCAACACCAAGCGCTGGGTGCTGGAGTTCGAGCCGCAGGAGCAAAGGCGCATCGAGCCGCTGATGGGCTGGACCGCCTCGGGCGACACCCGCCAGCAGCTCCGCCTGTTCTTCCAGAGCGAGGAGGAGGCGGTCGACTACGCCAAGCGCCACGGCTACATGTATACGGTCGAGCGCGAGCGCGAACGCGAGATCCGCCCCAAGGCCTACGCCGACAACTTCAAGTACGAGCGGGCGTTGCGCTGGACGCACTGAGGGGGCCGCACACGCGCGCGACAACGCTTTCGCCCGTGCGGCGGCACGCGCCCGTAGCTCAGCCGGATAGAGCAGGTGCCTTCTAAGCATCAGGTCGCAGGTTCGAATCCTGCCGGGCGCGCCATTTCCCTGATTGTCCAGCCCGGAGACATGGGTAACGGATCGTTCCTAAGACATGGGTGACACCCTCGTGCCGAATGGGGTGTCGATGGTTTGTAGGGTCCTCTGTTCGAGGTCGATGTAGCCCAGGTCGTAGTGCAGGAAGGAGACGAGCCAGATTCCCTCGTCGACTTCCTTGAGTCCCAGCCGCTGCCCGGCGAGCACGGTCGAGACGTTGATCTTCTTGCGGTGCATGCAGATGCGCCCGCAGGCGGTGACTAGGACGTCACGGTCGTGGAAGGGATAGACGATCTCGTCCAATCCGCGATAGAGCCTTGTGGAGGGGCGGTAGAGCTCTGCCGGCGTGCGCATGCCGAGCGCTTCGTGCGGCCGTTGGGCATTGAATTCGCGGACGAAATCGTCGAAGCGTGCCTGCTGCTGCAGGACATTGTGGCGTGCCGGCTTGGTGGTTTCCGTCTTGAGCGTGAGATGCATGCGCTCGTGGCGTCCGTTGCGCTGGGGCTTGCCGGGCGGGATGCGTTCGATCGCGATGCCCAGCCTGAGCCACCAGACCGACAGGCGCGAGAGATTGTAGAGCCCGTTGGGGCTGGCGAAGGGCAGGCCGTTGTCGCTGCGGATCGCCTGGGGCAGGCCGTGCGCGGAGAACAGGCGCTCGAAGGCCGCGAAGGCACCGGGCTCCTTGGTGCTCTCGAGGGCATCGCAGGCGAGGATGTAGCGCGAGGCCTGGTCGGTCACCGTCAAAGGGTAACAGTAGCGGCCGTTGCCGAGCTTGAACTCGCCCTTGAAATCGACGCACCACAGATCGTTGGGCGCGTGCGCGGCCGACAGCGGCGTTCCTTTGGCCGCGTTGCGGCGTTTGCGCGCGCGCTGGACCAGGCCGTGACGGTCGAGCACGGCGTGCACCGTGCTCTGCGCCGGGATCCGCACGTCGCCGGCCAGGCGCCGGATCAGCAACTCGCGGATCTTGCGCGCGCCCCAATGCGGTTTGTCGCGCTTGGTCGAAACGATCAGCGCCTCGACCGGCGCCGGTAGCTGGTTGGCGTAGCGCACCGGCCGCCGTGACCGGTCGCACAGGGCGTAGGCCCCCTCCTCGCGGTAGCGCGCATAGATCTTGTAGCCGGTCTTGCGGGAAATCCCGAACTCCCGACAGACGTCGCTCATCCGCTCGCCGTCGAGCAGGCGGGCAACGAAACGCAGACGCTCGTCCATAACCGAACTCTCTCTCCATGGCATCGACACCCCCCGCGCAAAGCGGAAAGTGTTACCCATGTGTCCGGTACGTTCCGTCACCTATGTCTCGGGTTGGGCATGAATGTCCAGCCCGTAGGCGAGGCCGACAGTGCCTCTTTGGCGATGAGTGCGAGGCGCCACTGCGGGGTCGCTACTTCGGGGTCGCTTCAGTCGTCGAGCTGCACGGCGTAGACGAAGCTTTCGCCGTGGGCCGGGTCGAGGGCGTCCTCCAGCGCCAGGCCGGCGTCGGCGACGCCCTCGCAGACTTGGAAGTTGAGCACCAGGTCGACCCGCTGCCCGTCGCCGCACAGCGGCAGGTAAAGCCGTTCGGTGAGCACGGAGTGGCCGCGCGCCGGCAGCGGAATACGGCTGCCCGAATAGAGCGGTCGCTTATGACGCACCACCCAGCGGTACAGAGCGAGCTGGTAGCGGGCATAGGTCGGGTTGCGGAAGAAGGCGCTGAACGTCTTGCCGGTCGGATTGATGTCGTCGGTGTCGACCAGATGGCTGCCGACCAGCCGGAAGCGGAAGTCGGCGCCGCCCTCGACCACCTCGGACAGCTCCACGTAGGGCAGCAGGCGCGGGATCTCCGTCGGGTCGAGGTCGCGCCGGCCCGGTAACCCCGAGGGTCCGCGCTTGGACTGCCAGTAGTCCAGGCCGTCGCGCAGGATCGGCGAGGCGACCTCGCTGCGCGCGATCGGCCTGGGGACGAACGTCGGGTCGTCCCATCTGTGGACCAGCGGATCGCACATCTCGTTCGGCACCAAAGGTCTGACCCTTTCCCGGCACTCGGGCCGCTCCGTCTGCGTTCCCGTCGCCGCGCAGCCCAGGCGCCGACGTGCCGGTTTCACGCGATGGTACGTAGCTGCCGGCGTTCCTGTGGATGATCTGCGTCATAAATGCGCAATCACGGCTTCATCCAAGGATCATCCAACCGTCATTCGTCGGATAAGGAAGACAGGCAAGTCTCCCGTCCGTAGCAGGGGCGGCCCAAGCGTCAGCGAGCGGTAGCGCCCCTTCGGCTGCGCGGGTTCCGGCGCGGCCTTGTGGCTGCGGGGATCTGTATGACGGCCGTCGAAGTCCAGCGCCTGACCAAGCATTTCGGCAAGCTGCGTGCGCTCGATGCGGTCGATCTGGCCATCGAACCGGGCGAGATGGTGGCGCTGATCGGCGCCTCGGGCTCGGGAAAATCCACCCTGATCCGGCACATCGCCGGCCTGCTGAAAGGTGATCCCGGAAAAGGGCAGGGTGCCGGCCACGGTCACGTCAAGGTGCTGGGGCGCACCATGCAGCAGGGCGGCCACCTGTCTCGCGAGGCGCGCCGGCTGCGCGCCGAGATCGGCGTCGTCTTCCAGCAGTTCAATCTGGTCAACCGCCTGCCGCTGCTGACGAACGTGGCCACCGGCGCGCTCGGCCGCATGCCGACCTGGCGCGGCTGCCTCGGGCTGTTCACCCGCGACGAGCGGCTGCTGGCCATGCGCGCGCTCAAGCGTGTGGGTATGGATCCTTTCGCCGCGCAGCGGGCCGCCAACCTCTCCGGCGGCCAGCAGCAGCGCGGCGCCATCGCGCGCTGCCTGGTGCAGCAGGCGCGCGTGGTGCTGGCCGACGAGCCGATCGCCAGCCTTGACCCGGCCTCGGCGCGCAAGGTCATGGCCATGCTGGCGGAGATCAACCGCGAAGACGGGATCACCGTTCTGGTCAGCCTGCACCAGGTCGACTACGCGATCCGCTTCTGCCAGCGCGCCATTGCCATGCGCGACGGGCGCATCGTCTACGACGGCGCGACCGACCGTCTGACGCCGGATTTCCTGAAGGATCTCTACGGCACCAGTCGAGAGGAACTGATCCTGACCGGAGCCTTCGGCAACAAGACCGCGTCCCTGGACGACGAAGGCGAGCAGGGGACCGAGGCCCGCGCCCAGGCGGAGCTGCGCGAGGTGCGGCGGGAGGCCAAGGCGGTTTGAGCCGAAGCCGGACCCCATCCACGGGCTGGCTGCCCGAAGCGGCGGCGAGCGACGCCCGGACCCGTCCTAGTGGTCCGATCGAAACGCTCGAGTCCCAAGCGTTTCGTGAATCGGACCACCAAACCAAAGCGTTGTGGGCCGACTGCTCTGACGGATGCGGTCGCATCCGTCAGAGTCGAACCACCAGGACCTCCGGGATCCAGCAAGCGCAAGATCGCGCAAGACACCAACCGAACGCAAGCAGAGGAGTGCGTCGACATGCTGCGTAAGCTGATGGCCTCGGCCACCGTGGCCGCGGTCCTGGCGGCCGGGCCGGCCGCCGCCGAGGAGATCACCGAGATCAACTTCGGCATCATCTCCACCGAGTCCTCCCAGGCGCTGCAGACCAGCTTCGGTCCCTTCCTGGAGGACATGTCCGCCTATCTCGGCCTGGAGGTGAACCCCTTCTTCGCTAGCGACTATGCCGGCGTCATCGAGGGCATGCGCTTCGACAAGGTCGACGTCGCCTGGTTCGGCAACAAGTCCGCGATGGAGGCCGTCGACCGTGCCGGCGGCGAAATCTTCGCCCAGACGATCAAAGACGACGGCTCCGAGGGCTACTACTCGCTGCTGCTGGCCCACGTCGACAGCGACATCGACAGCCTGGAAGACGTCCTGGCGTGCGACGGCACGCTTGACTTCGGCATTGGCGACCCCAACTCGACCTCGGGCTTCCTGGTGCCGAGCTACTACGTCTTCGCGCTCAACAACGTCGATCCGCGCGAGTGCTTCAACACGGTGCGCAACGCCAACCACGAGACCAACGCGCTGGCGGTGGCCAACAAGCAGGTCGATGTCGCCACCAACAACACCGAATCGCTGTACGCCCGCCTGGCCAAGTCGCAGCCCCAGGCGGCCGCCCAGATCAAGGAGATCTGGCGCTCTCCGCTGATCCCCTCCGACCCGATGGTCTGGCGCGCCAACCTGCCGGAGGAGCTGAAGCAGGAGATCTACTACTTCTTCATGCAGTACGGCCGCATGGGCGATATGGAGAAGGTCAAGCGCGAGCGCGACATCCTGGCCAACCTCTCGGACGGCTGGGGTCCATTCCTCGCCTCCTCGAACGCCCAGCTCATCCCGATCCGTCAGCTCGAGCTGTTCCGCAACAAGGTGCGGATCGAGAACGACGAGACCATGAGCGCGGACGAGAAGGCCCAGGAGATCGCCGCGATTGACGCCCAGCTCGAGGAGCTGGAGGTCTACGCGCAGGTGGTCGCTCCGCGCGAGGCCGAGTAGCCGCGGTCCAGGTCGAGCCGGCCCGGCGGCGTCCTGCGGGGCGCCGCCGGCCGCGTGCCGTCCGGCCGCGGCACGCGGCCATTCCAGCGGCGCTCACAAGATCCCCGCGAGGCCATAGCCCATGTCGAGCATCGCCGGACAGCAATCGGCCGCCGCGCCGCGCCAGGGCGCCGAACGGCTCGAGGAACTGAAGGTCGAGCTGCCCCGGCGCGACCCCAAGAAGTCGCTGCTGACCATGCTGGTCTGGGGCGTCGTCGTCGCCATCCTCTGGTGGAGCTGGAACGGCTCCGAGATGAACCCCTACGCGCTGGTCGAATACAGCGGCAACATGGCCGAGTTCGCCGGCGCCTTCATGGAGCCCGACTTCCGCTACTGGCGGACCTTCCTCGAGCAGATGGTGGTCACCGTGCAGATCGCCGTCTGGGGCACGCTGCTGGCGGTGATCTTCGGGGTGCCGCTCGGCATCCTCAGTTCCGAGAACCTGGTGCCCTGGTGGGTGTACCATCCGGTGCGCCGACTGATGGACGCCTTCCGCGCCATCAACGAGATGGTCTTCGCCATGCTGTTCGTCGTCGCGGTCGGGCTCGGCCCCTTCGCCGGCGTCATGGCGCTGTTCGTGCACACCACCGGCGTGCTGGCCAAGCTGTTCTCGGAGGCGGTCGAGGCGATCGACCCGCGGCCGGTTGAAGGTATCCGCGCCACCGGGGCGCATCCGGTGCAGGAGGTCGTCTTCGGCGTCATCCCGCAGGTGCTGCCGCTGTGGATCAGCTACTCGCTCTACCGCTTCGAATCGAACGTGCGCTCGGCGACCGTCCTCGGCCTGGTCGGCGCCGGCGGCATCGGCCAGCTTCTCTGGGAGTACATCCGCGGCTTCTATTACAGCGAAACCGCGGCGATCATGATCATCATCATCGTCACCGTCTCGCTGCTCGACGTCGGCAGCCAGTACATCCGCAAGCGCTACACCTGAGGCGGCGAAGCCTGTAGCTACGGCGAGGTCTTCTTGCCGGTCTCGGGCGCCGTCTCCGGCATCATCTGGTCCTGCATCAGGCAGCGCGCCTGCTCCTGCGGGATCTGCAGTGCCAGCGCCACCTCCTCGGCCGATCGGTCCGAGTGATTCATCAGGTGTCGCTCGATCTTCTTCTTGGCTTCTTCGTCAGACATCTCGGCCATCGACGGCCTCCAGTTTCCAGTGATTCCAGAGTCAGCGCTCTGGCGGCGGCGGCCGGCCGCGGATAGAGTGCCGCGCGAGCGCCGTCCCGCCTTGACAAACGTTCCAGCCGCGAGGGTCATTCCGCCGCCGTGTCAGCCACCGTTGCCCCCGAAGACTTCGACCTGCTGCTCAAGGGCCGCGAGCACCTGCACATCGAAAGTCATGTGCCTGGGCGCGTCCGCCTGAAGTTCGACTTCTCGATCGTGTCCAGCGCGCCGGACCTGGTCGACCGCGGGAGGGACGTGATCGCCGCGATCCGCGGCATCCGCGACGTCGACGCCAGCCTCTTCGCGCGCAGTTTGACCGTCGAATACGACCCAGAGGTTCTACCGCCGGAGTGGTGGGACCAGCTCTACGGCGACGACGAGGCGGCGGCCCGCGCGGTGGTCGAGCGGCTGAAGCAAGCTTACGCAGCCGGTTAGGCCGCTAAAGCACGTACCAGGACAGCAGGAAGATCGCGATCCCGACCAGGCCGCCGACCAGCGTGCCGTTGATGCGGATGTACTGCAGGTCGCGGCCGACGGCGGTTTCGATGCGCCCGGCGACGGTATCCCCGTCCCAGGACTTCACCACCTCGGCGATGAAGTGGCCGATCTCGTGCCGCCAGGGCAGCACCCAGGCCTGCACGCCTTCGACGATGCGCTGATCGAGGCGCTGCTGCATGTCGGCGTCGGCGAGCAGGGAGGCGCCGAGCGACTGCAGGCCGCCGGCCAGCGCCTGGCGCAGCACGGACTCGCGCCCGACGGCGGCATCCGTCACCAGCATCCCGCGCAGCGCGCTCCAGATCTCGCCCAGATAGGCCTGAGTGCGCGGGCTCTGCAGCAGATCGTGCTGCAGCGCTTCGAGTTGGGCGCGGCGGGCCGGGTCGTGGCGCAGTTCCTCCACGAAGCGGTCGAAACGGGCCTCGAACTGCCGGCGCACCGGGTGGTCGCGCTGGTGCAGGTCGTCGAGCAGCTCGCCGATGCCCCGCAACAAGGCGCGCGCGACCTTGCCGTCGACCTGCCGCGGCACCCACCAGGCCGAACGGTCTTCCACCGCTTCGAAGATGCGCGCCTGGTTGTGCAGCAGGTACTGGCGCGCGCCGGTCACCACCTCGTCAAAGACCGCATGGTGACGGTCGGACTCGCGCAGGATCTCGATCCCGCGGCCCAACAGGTCGGCCAGGTCGATGGCGGCGATCTGCTTCTCCAGCGCCTTGGAGAGAAAGCCGCGTACCTCCTTGTCGCTCAGCGAGTCGACCAGGCTCGGCACCGTGGCGGCCAGCCGCTCGGCCAGCTTGTCGGCCGTTTCCGGTTCGGCCAGCCAGGCGCCCAGGCGGGCGCTCGGCGTCAGGCTGCGCAGCTTGGCGACCACCAGCTCAGGCTGCAGGAAGTTGCGCTCCACGAAGACGCCGAGGCCGTCGCCGATGCGGTTCTTGTTGGCCGGGATGACGGCGGTGTGCGGGATGGGCAGGCCGAGCGGACGGCGGAACAGCGCGGTGACCGCGAACCAGTCGGCCAGACCGCCGACCATCGCCGCCTCGGCCCCGGCGCGGATCAGGAGGATCCAGAAGCCGGGCTCGTCCACCGCCTTGGTGGCCAGGAAGACGCCGGCCATCAGCACGAGCAGCAGCGTGGCGACCCAGCGATAGCGCCGCAGCTCGGCGGCCCGGCCGTCGTCCAGGAAGTCGGGAGCGGGTGCGCCGTCTTTCGGGCTCATGCGGCGAAGCTAGCAGTCTTGGACGGAGCTGGCGTGATCTGTATCAAGGAGGGCGTACCGGGGCCGCGGCATCGTTCGTGCGCCCTCAAGCTTTGCGAGTAGGAGCGATACGATGGCCGGCGAATTCGGCAAGACTGCGATCTTCGGCCTGGCCGTCGGGATCGGCGTGGGCGTCGGCCTGGCCGTGCTGGCGCCGAGTGTGTTTCCGCACGCCGCCCGCGCCGCGCGCCCCTACGCCAAGAAGGCGGCCAAGTCGGCGATGGAGGCCTACCTGCGCACCCGCGAGGGTCTGGCCGAGTTCGGCGAGTTCGCCGAAGACGTGATGGCCGAAGCCAAGCACGAGATCATGACCGAGCGGATGGGAGCGGGCGGCGCGGCGGGCGGCGCTGCGGCTGCATCCGCTGCGGCCGGTTCGGCCGGCGGGGCCGCGGGTAACGGCTCGGGCAACGGTGCGGACAGCGGCTCGGCCGCCAAGGGGGACGGCTGAGGTGGCCAGCATGGCGGCACCGGAGACGCCGGAGATACCGCCTGAGGCGGCGGTTGCCCACGACTCGCCGGGACGCCTGCGGCTGAAGCTGCCGGCGCAGCGCGGCGACACCGTCTTCTTCGCGAGGCTCGGGACGGAGCTCGCCCATGCGCCCGCCGTCGAGAGCGTCGAGACCAACGCGACCACCGCGAGCGTGCTGATCCGGCATGCCAGCGACCGACAGACGCTGCTGGACTGGGCGCAGGGGCGCGACCTCCTGCGGCCGGCCGAGCGTCCCTTTTCGCCTTACCCGGGGCCTTCGAGCGCCGAGCCGGACTGGCGCCTCGTGCTGGCGGCGCTGATCGGCGTTCTGGCGGTGGTGCAATTGTTGCGCGGCCAAGTGCTGGCCCCGGCCGTCACGTTGGCCTTCATGGCGGCGCAGGTCGCCCGCCTGCCGTTTGTCGGCGGGACCGACACCGGTGGCGAGGCTAGCGGGGAGGGCGGAGCCTAGCTCTTCAGGGCCTCGGCTTGCGCGGTGTCCTCCCAGGGGGGCGACAGCTCGGCGCGTCCCATCTGGCCATAGGTCGCCAGCGCCTCGTAGAACGGGCCGCTGCGCTCCGAAGGCAGGTGGCGCAAGCCCAGGCGCGCGAGGATCGCCGCCGGGCGGAAGTCGAAGGTGGCCAGGAGCCGGCGCTTGATCTCCTCGTCGGCCAGGGTCGCCGTGCCGAAGGTCTCCACGTCCAGCCCGACCGGTTGCGCCCGGCCGATGCCGTAACTCAATTGCACTTCGCATTCCCGGGCCAGACCGGCGGCGACGACGCAGAGCGCCGCCTGGCGGGCCGCGTAGGCGCCGGCGCGCTCGATGCGGCCGGGGTCCTTGCCGGAAAGCGCGCTGCCGGAATGCCGGGCGTATTCGCCGTAGGTGTCGATGGCGGTCTTGCGGCCGGTCAGGCCGGCGTGGATCTCGGGCCCGCCGTGCAGCAGCTTGCCGTGCGGGTTGATTAGGATCCGGGTGTCTTCGGTCAAGCCGGGCGCCGCTTCCGCCAGCACCGGGCGGATGACCGTCTCCTCGACGTCGCGGCGCAGACGTTCCAGCGAGTCGTAGCCCTCCGGCCAAGACCCGGTGACCAGGGTGACCGCCGGAACGCGCACGGGCCGGCGCTCGCGGTACTCGACGGAAACCTGACTCTGACCGTCGGGCATCAGGCCGGCCAGGGTGCCGTCGCCGCGCGCCCGGTCGAGGCGCCGGGCGATGGCGTGGGCGAGGTGGATCGGCAGCGGCAGGCGGCTCGCGCTCTGGTCGCAGGCGAAGCCGAAGAGGGTAACCTGGTGGTCTGCGGGAAAGGCATCGTAGTCGGCCGGGTCGAGTTCGCGTTCGTCCAGCGCCGCTCTGTCGCGCTCGATCTCCGCCATCGAGGTCATGATCGAACAACTGCTCGCCCGGAAGCCGCCGCGCGTATAGCCGGCGCTGCGGATCGCCTCGCGGGCGACGCCGGCGACCTCGACCGGCTCGCGGCTGGCATAGCGCAGGGCGAGGAAGAGGATGCCGGTGGCCACCGCGCACTCGGCGTTCACCTGGGCCAAGGGGTCATCGCGCAAGAAGCGGTCGACCACCGCGTCAGAGATCTTGTCGCACAGCTTGTCCGGATGTCCCACCGTCAGCGAACCGGACGTGAATATGAAGTCGTCTGCCATGGCTCAGTCTTCCGCGGTGTGTTGCTGTCGTGGCGCCGATTGCCACTCGAGGCGCCGCAGCTTGATCGCTTCGTTGCACAGGTAGGACGCGCCGGCCGTGCCGGCGGCGATCAGCCAGTCGCTCGCCCGCAGGCCGGCGACGCCGAGCAGCCGGCGCGACCAGGGCAGCGCCAGCGCGCCGACTGTCAGCAGGCCGAGCGCGAGCATGGTGCGGTTCAAGGCCGGATTGGCGGGCAGCGGCTCTGGCCGCCAGATCGAGTGTTCCTCCGAGCGGCACGAGAGGGCATGCGCCAACTGCGCCGCCGTCAGTGCGAGGAAGGTCGTGCCGCTGGCCCGCGGGCCGGGTCCGGCAGTGGCGCGTACCGTCAGGTTGGCCAGCAGCGCCGCCGCCGTGATCACCGCCCCCTCGGTGCCGACCTGCCGGAAGTCTCGCCGCGTCAGGATCGCCTCGCGCGGGTCGCGCGGCGGCTGCTCAAGGACCTTCGGGTCCTGCGGCTCCAGGGCCAGGCCGAGGCCGGGGAAGACGTCGGAGATCAGGTTGATCCACAGGAGCTGCATCGGCGTCAGCGGTTGGCCCAGGCGCAGCGCGGTGGCACCCAGCATCACCAGGATCTCGGAAAGATTGGTCGACAGCAGGAAGCGGATCGCCTTGCGGATGTTGCGGTAGATCGTGCGGCCTTCGCCCAGCGCCACGTGCATGGTGGCCAGCCGGTCGTCCTGCAGCACCAGGTCGGCCACCTCGTGCGCCGCCGGCGTGCCGCTGCCCATGGCCAATCCGATGTCCGCCGCACGCAAGGCCGGCGAATCGTTGATGCCGTCGCCGGTCATCGCCACGACCTGCCCGCTGGCCTGCAGCGCCTGGACGATCTGCAGCTTGTTGGCCGGGCTGACGCGCGCATAGACCTGGGTGCGCTCGGCCAGGGCCTGCAGCATCTGCGGCTCCAGCTTGTCGAGCTCGGTGCCTTCCAGGATCTCGACCGGGCCGCCCTGGTTGAGATCGAGTTGCCTGGCGATGGCATAGGCGGTCGCCGTCTGGTCGCCGGTGATCATGACGGTGCGGATGCCGGCGGCGTGGAACCTGGCCATCAGCTCGGCCATCTCCGGGCGCACCGGGTCGGCCAAGCCGACGAGGCCGAGCCAGTGCAGCCGCTCCAGCTCGGGATCGCCGCGGGCGAAGCCGAGCACGCGCAGTCCGCGTCTGCCGAGGCGCTCGTTGGTATCCAGCAGCCGCTGGCGTACGGCCTCGTCCAGCGGGCCGCCCTCGGCGTCGGCCGTGCAAAGCGTCAGGACCTCGGCGGGGCTGCCCTTGATCGTGGCGAAGCGCGTGCCGTCCGGCGCGCGGTGATCGGTGCGCATCCAGCGCTGGCTCTCGCTGCGGTGGCTGGTCCCCAGCAGCGGATGGTCGGCGCGCAGACGCTCGACGTCGAGACCGTGGGAGCAGGCGAGCTGGAGCAGGGCACGTTCGGTCGAGGAGCCGCTGAGTCCTCCGTCGTCGGTGAGCTCCGCCTCGCTGTTCAGGGCGCAGACCTCGAGCAGGCGGGGCAGGGCGGCCTCGCCGGCCTCGACCTCCTGCGCAACCATGCGGTTCTCGGTCAGCGTGCCGGTCTTGTCGAAGCACACGGCACCCACCGCGCCCAGCGTCTCGATCGCGTCGAGGCGGCGGACGACGGCCTTGTGCCGCCGCATCTCGCGGATGCCGAGGGCCATGGTCACGGTCGCCACCGTCGGCAGGCCCTCGGGAATGGCGGCGACCGCCAGGGTGATCGCCGCCTTGGTCATCTGGGCCAGCCCGTAGCCGCGCAGCAGGCCCAGCCCGACCATCCCCGCGCAGGCGCCGAGCGAGATCCAGACGAGCTGGCGGTCCATCTCGCCGAGTTGGCGCTGCATCGGCGTCTCCGGCGGCCGCGCCGCACCGGCCATCGCCTGGATGCGGCCGATCTCGGTGGCAGTGCCGGTTGCGGTGATCACGGCGCGGCCTTCCCCGCCTGTCACCGCCGTCCCCTTGAAGACCAGGTTGCGGCGCTCGCCTAAGGGCAAATCCCGCCGCGCCATCGCGGCGGCCGTCTTGCCGACGGGCACCGACTCCCCGGTCAGGGCCGACTCGTCGACGGACAGACCGCTGGCGCGCACAAGCCGCCCGTCGGCGGCCACCATCTCGCCCGGGGCCAGCAGCAGCAGGTCGCCCGGAACGAGCTCGCCGACGGGAACCTGCCGTTGCCGGCCATCGCGGAGCACGGGCGCGTCGGGCACCGCGTTCTTGCCGAGGCTTGCGATCGTCCGTTCGGCGTCGCGCTCGGTGGCGAAGCCGATCGCAGCGTTCACCACGCTGACCACGGCGATCGCGCCGGCGTCCAGCAGCCCGCCGGTGAAGGCCGAAACCACGGCGGATCCGAGCAGCAGGCCGGTCGGCAGGTTGAAGATCTGGTCGGCCAGGATGGCGCCGGAGCTGCGCCCCTTCGCCTCGACCAGGACGTTGGGTCCGACGCGACGGAACACCAGGCGCGCCCGGTCCTCGCTCAAACCCGTCTCCGCCGAGCTCTCGAAGGCGGCGAGGGCCTCCGCCGCGGAGCGCACGTGCCAGTCGCTTTCGACGTCGTGCGCGCTGTTCGGCGGCTTCGGCGTCTCGGCTTGCGGCGCCGGCGCCTCGCCCCTCAGGACCGCTGCGACGGCTGCGACGATCGCGTCGCGGCCTTGATCCGGCGGAAAGGCGAGCAGAAGGGTGCCCGTCACCGCACTCGCCTTGGCTTCCGAGATGCCGGCCTGACCGGGAAGCGCGCGCTGCAGCCTGTGGGCCAGGGACGCGTCGTCTTTCAGCCCGGCAACGGCAAGCCGCAGACGGCCGGGAAAGCCGCGCCGCAGGATCAGGCCGGGCGCGAGCTCTTCGGGGGAGGACTGATTGGACATCGCAGAGGAAGGTGTGTCGGTGCCACCCCGCTGCCGCCATGACGCACGTCAACGCGGCAGCGCACGGTAGCCAAGTCGCTTTGCCGACAGCGGAGGGCGCATGCGCACCCTCGGGCCCCGGCAAGCCTGCCATGCTGGCGCCAGATCCCGAGTTCGGCCGGAGCATAGCGGAATGGCACGGGCCCAGCCTAGCCTGGCGGGGGAGACGGACGACGGTCGGGCGGACGCCGGCGCCGGCTTCCGCTTCTACGACAATCGGCAGAAATACCTCCTCTTCGTCACCACCACGAACGAGAAGCAGCGCACTGCGGAGCGGATCTCCCAGGAGCTGATGCACCTCCGGCCGCGGCCGCCCGCCCTGCGCCTGTTCGATGCCGGAACCGGCGACGGCACGGTGCTCTCGATGGTCCTGCGCGGTCTGCATCACCGCTATCCGACCGTGCCCTTCTGTGCCGTAGCCAAGGAGATCAGCGGCGAGGATGTGCGGCTGATGCTGCAGAAGATGGCGGACCGGCTGGTCGAGCATCCGCAGACGGTCCTGGCCGTGACCAACATGCTCTACGGCGAGGCGCCTTGGCTGCATCCGCACAAGGCCGACGACCGCGCGGGCCTGATCTGGCGCGAGGTGCCGCTGACGGGTACGTCCGCGCACGAGATCGATGCGCAGATTCAGGATCAGGCCGACTTCGTGCGCCAGGCCTGGGCGACCCGCACCAGCCCGCTCAGCGGCAACCCGGTCTACCGCCGGCCCGCCGTCCTCGTCTTCTACCGGGCCGACCAGCGCTTCGTTCTGGACAGCGTGATTCCGCGTGCGGATACCGCGCAGCCGCCCTACGATCTCGCCATTGCCTCGCAGCCCTTCCGCGCACGGCTTTCGGCCGACAAGAAGGTCCGCAACGTGCTCACGCCGCTGGCCAGGGCGCTGGCGCCGTCGGGTCGCCTCGTCGTCGTGCAGTCGACCGGGCGCGACCCCGGGATGCAGATCGTGCGTGCGGTCTGGCCCGACGAGGCGCCCTTCGCGACGCCGCGGCACCGTCTGATCCGCAGCCTGTCCGAGGCGCTGGGGGAGGGCTACCTGATCCCGGCTCCGGAGGAGCAGCCCGGCCAGGAAACCTTCACCTACAGCCTGCAGCTCGGGACCCGCGAGTTGGCCTCGGCGATCGGCACCTCGACGCTGCTGGCCGCCTGGAACGCCGCCGTCTACGTCGCGCAGATCGAGGACGAGCGGCTGACCGAGGCGATTACTTCCGGCCGCTACCTGGAGGCGACGGAACAGGTACTGCAGCGCCACGGCGGCCTCTGGTTCGAGAACGAGGCCTTCGCCGTCGTCCGACGCTAAGCGCCCTAGGCACTTCCACCAGCGTTACAAAACGTTACGCAATGGCGTCGCGCACAGGGTGAGCCGTTTACCGGCCGTGCGCAGGATTGGATCGTCGAGTAAAGCCTAGGATGCGACGTTTTTTCCATGGCCCGCCCGCCCAATTCGCTGAACCTGAGCAAGCGGTTGCACGCGCTTCGCGAGCGGTCGGGACGGCTGCTGATCCTGCCGCTCGTTCTGTTGGTGTTGGCCTTTGCCGGGGCGACCGGCTACCTCGGTGTGCGCCTCTTGGAAGAGCGCAGCACGGTCTTTTCCCTCTACCGGTCGGGTGCCTGGATCTCGGCGCAACTCCAGATGGAGCACCTTCGCCTGCTCGACCGGGTGCGCGGCTTCCAGGCGCAGCCGACCGCGGCGAACCGCGACGAGATGATGCTGCGTTTCGAGATCTTCTGGTCGCGCTTTCCGGTCGTGCTCGATTCCGAGCAGGGCCGCGGCTTGCGTTCGCTGGAGCCCTTGCTGTCCGAGATTAGGGACGTATTCGCCGATCTTCCGACTCTGGAAGGCGAGCTGCGGGCGCTCAATCCGCAGCGCCCCGAGACGTTTGGAGCCGCCTACGACCGTCTGGAGCGTTACGCGGAGCCGATCCAGGATTTGACGCTCAAGGTCCTGCATCACGACTACTTCGATGCCAACAGCGACCGCTTGAGCGAGGTCCAACGAGAGGTCACCGTCACCTACCTGGTGCTGTTGTTGGCGGGCACGCTGCTGATCGCCGGCTTGGTCTGGCAAATCGGGACGGCAAAGCGCTTGGCGCGGGCGGCGGCGCAGGCCTCCCAGGACGCGAATCGCGCGGGCAGCCGCCTGCAGCACGCGATTGCCAGCATTTCGCAAGGTTTCCTGCTGCTCGACCGCGATCGGCGGGTCGTGCTGGTCAATCAGCGCTATTACGAGTTGGTACCGCCCGAACTCCGCTACTTCCGGGTCGGCGACGATATGCGGGACGTGATCCGCCGTTCCGCCGAGTGCGGCCACTATGGCGACCGGACGCAGGCCGAAGCCTTGGCCTCGCGCCGCATCGCCCAACTGGAGACGCCCGGCGAGGGCTTCGAGATCGTCAATCCCGACGGCACCCACATTCTGGTGCGCGAGTACGTCACCGGCGACGGCGGCCGGGTGAGCTTGCGCACCGACATCACGGATCTGCGCGAGGCCGAACGCGATCGTCTCGACCTGCAGGCGCGGGTCTTCCGCGCCCAGAAGATGGAGGCGCTCGGGCGCCTGGCCGGCGGCATCGCCCACGACTTCAACAACATCCTGATGTCGGTTCAGGGCTATGCCAACTTTCTGCGCGAGGACATGAAGCCGGGCACGCCACAGCACGAGTATGCCGAGAAAATCGTTCGCGGCAGTCAGCGTGCCGCCGGGCTGGTCCAACAGATCCTCGACTTCGGTCGGCCGTCCGGGGGCAAGCGCAGCGAAGTGCGGCTCGATGAGCTGGCCGGCGAGACGGTCAACCTGTTGCGCGGGACGGTGTCGTCGGAAATCGAGATCTCGGTCGTGAGCGAAGGTCCGACGCCCAGCGTGCTCGCCAATCCGGCCCAGCTCTCGCAGGTCCTCATGAACCTGTGTGTCAACGCGCGCGACGCCATCCAGGAGGGTGGGCACGCCGGCACCGGGCGCATCGGCGTTCGCCTGTACGGCATGACGACGGACGGCGGCCGCGCCGGGTGGCTTAACGACGCGACGGGCGAAGTCAGCCTGGATGCGCCGATGGCAAGCGAAGTCGGGCTGGACGGCGTCAACCGCCTATGGGTCGGCATGCTGCCGCCGGCGCGCTATCGCGTCATCGAGGTCACCGACAACGGTGCGGGCATGACCGCGCAAACCCTGGAGCGCATGTTCGAGCCCTTCTACACCACGAAGCGCCAGGACAAGGGCACTGGCCTGGGCCTGGCCGCCGTGCACGGCATCGTGCTGGGGCACGGCGGCGCGATCGCCGTCGAGAGTGCGCCCGGCTGGGGCACGCGCGTGTCCGTTTTCCTGCCGGCCCAGGCACCGGGCGAAACGGCCGAAGTGCCTCGGCGCGAGGACGCCCCGGCGGGTGTCGGCGTGCCGGCGCGTCTACTGCTCGTCGACGACGAACCCGACATCGCCGACGTCGCCCGCCTGGCTCTGGAACGGCGCGGGAAGATCTCCATCGAAACCGTCGCCTCGGCGGAGGCCGCAGTCGACCGGCTGGCCGAGGGCGAGCGCTTCGATCTCGTGGTGACCGATCAGAACATGCCGGGGATGTCGGGTCTGGAGCTCTCGTGGCACATCCACCGCAACCATCCTGAGGTGGCGGTCTTGCTGATGACCGGCTATGCCGAGGGGCTCGACGACGAGGCGGCCAGGGCAGCCGGGGCCCTGCGGCTGTTGCACAAGCCGATCGATCCGGCGGCCCTGACGGCCGCGGTCGCGGATGCGCTCAGCGCCAAGCGCGCGGCGGCCTGACCGCGGGCCCGCCGCCCAGATCGTCGGCGATGCCTGTTCGCGGCGAATTACTGTCCATTTACGCATCGCACACACGGCATTCATCGGCTTCGTCTAGGGACGCGCAGGGTCAGGTGCGAGGAGACGAACCAGTGGCGACGGTCCTGCTCATTGAAGACGAGGCGGAGCTCCGCGAGCTGCTCGTGCTGCAACTGCAGCGTCGCGGCTATCGGGTGGTGTCGGCCTCTGGAGGACATGCGGCGCTCAAGGCGGCGGCCCCGTTGGTCGCATCGGTCGATATCGTGGTGACCGACATCTTCATGCCAGAGGGCGACGGCATCGAGACGCTGCTTGCTTTGAAGCGGCTCGCCAGCGATATCCCGGTCATCGCGATTTCCGGAGGGGGCAGCTACCTGGCCGACGGCGAGCGCTATCTGGAGGCCGCGAACCAGCTCGGCGCCGTGGCCACGCTGCGGAAGCCCTTTTCGCCGGAAGCCCTGGTCGCCGCGATCTCGCGGGCGCTCGAGTGCGGCGCCGGGACCGCCGCCTGAGCGAGGGGCTGCCCCTCAGGAAGCGATGCGCGCGGCCCCGCCATTGCGCCGCTCGACGCGGGCGGCGAGGATGTAACCGACCGTGCGGACCGTCTTGATCAGCGTCGGCTGCGCCGGATCCTGCTCGAGCTTCTTGCGAATGCGTCCGATCAGCACGTCGATCGAGCGGTCGAACGGCGACCATTCGCGCGAGCGTGTCAGGTCGAGAAGACGGTCACGCGAGAGCGGTCGGTTGGGCGCCTCGGCCAGGGCGCGCAGCAGGTCGAACTCGCCGCTGGTCAGCTCGATCTCGGAGCCGTCGCTGTCGCGCGCCAGGCGACGATGAGTGAGGTCGAGCGTCAATCCGGCGAAATGCAGCGTGACAGCCTCGCTGTCGCCGGTCACCTCCTCCCGGTTGCCGCTGCGGCGCAGGACCGTCTTGATGCGCGCCATCAGCTCGCGCGGCTCGAAGGGCTTGCAGACGTAGTCGTCGGCGCCGAATTCGAGGCCGAGCACGCGATCGACCGGCGTATCGACGCCGGTGAGCATGATCACCGGCACGTTGCTGTTCTGCCGCAATTCCCGCAGGAGCTCGAAGCCGTCACCGTCGGGCAGGCGAACATCGAGAAGGACGAGGTCTGGCAGGCGGTCTTCCATCTGCGCGCGCATCTGCGCCGCCGTCTCTGCCTCGCGGGCGGTGAAGCGATCACGCATGAGCATGGCCGCCAGCATGCCGCGCAGATCGGCATCGTCATCGACCAGCAGAATATCCATCGGCTCTATCCCCTCGACCGACTATGCGACTGATACCACATATCTATGTGCAAGCATACGGTGAGCCGCTCTACGGCAATCATCTCAAGACACAGTTAACTCACAGAGTTTTACCGAAGCGTTTCTCCGCCGTTTCGTTAGTTTTCCTGGAATTCGCTCCAACGCTGGTCCTGTTGCGGCGGTCCGCGCTGTGCGGAAAGGCATGGCAGCCTAAGTTCTCCGCGCAGGCGTTCGGAAATGTGTTCCGTTAGGCAGACATGACGATCCACGACCCTTCGACCTCCGAGACGAATCCGTCGAGTGCCGAGGCACCGGCCTTGCGTCCGCTCCGACAGCGGGCGGAGGGGAGGGCAGCCGCCCTGAAGTCGCTCTGTGCCGCCGGTCTTGCGCGTTCCCTGCTGCTCGGCGTCGCGCTGACGGGAACCGGCGCCGTGCTTTCGCTGGCGGCCGCCGCGTTCGCCGTCGATGGCATCGGTCCGCTCGACGGGCTGGCGCTTCTGCTCGCCCTGCTGCCGACGCTCTGGATCTCCTGGGCCTGCGGCCATGCGGTGCTTGGGTTTCTGGGACGCCGGCTCCACTGGCGGCCGGCGGGCTTGAAGCCGGCCTCGCCAAGGGCGCCGCTGACCACCCGCACCGCCATCGTCATGCCGGTCTACGAAGAGGAGCCTGCCGCCTGGGGAGCCAACCTCCAGACCCTGGGGGAAGAGCTGGCCTCGCTCGGCTTGGCGTCGCACTTCGACATCTTCGTGCTGAGCGACACGCGCAGCGAGGCCGTGGCGACAGCCGAGCGCGGCATGCAGGCGCGACTCGCCGCTGCCCTGCCCATGGCCGTCCACTATCGGCGTCGTGCGGACAACGCCGGCCGCAAGGCCGGCAACCTCGCCGACTTCGCCCGGCGCTGGGCTTCGCGCTTCGACCACTTCCTCATTCTCGACGCCGATAGCCTGATGAGTGCGCACAGCGTGACCATGCTGGTCCGCACCATGCAGGCGAATCCTGGCGCCGGCCTGTTGCAGACGGCCCCCCGCCTGGCGCGCCGCCACAGCCTCTTCGCCCGGCTGCAGCAGTTCTCCACCGCCTTGATGGGTCCGATCGCGGCCACCGGCCAAGCTCTTTGGCAGGGCAGCGAGGGGAACTTCTGGGGCCACAACGCGCTGGTACGCGCCAGCGCCTGGATCGAATGCGCGCGGCTGCCGCGGCTGGCGGGCGGTCCGCCGTGGGGCGGTCATATTCTCAGCCACGACTTTGTCGAGGCGGCACTGCTGCGGCGTGGCGGCTGGGGCGTCTGGATGCTTCCTGATCTTGGCGGGAGCTGGGAGGAGACGCCGCCTTCCCTGCTCGATCATCTTTCGCGCGAGCGGCGCTGGTGCCAAGGCAACCTGCAGCACCTGCGGGTGCTCCGCTGGCCGCGGCTGCATCCGGTCAGCCGCCTGCACCTGGCGCTCGGGATCGCCAGTTACCTGATCGCGCCGCTTTGGCTGGCCCTGGTGGCGGTCGGTGCGCTGCTCGGCGCCGCCCGCCTGCTCGTGCTCGATCCGTTCTTCGCCTCGGGGGCGCTCGCCGCCAGTGCGACCTTGCTGTTCCTGCCGAAAACCCTGGCGGTCCTCGACGCCTGCCTCGATGGGCCGCGTCGCCGGGGCATGGGAGGCATGGCGGGCATCCTCGGTTCTACCGTGGCCGAGACCTTGGTCACCTTCCTGCTCGCCCCAGCGATGCTGCTGTTTCACGCCCGCTCCCTCGCCGAACTGCTGCGCGGGCGCGACAGCGGGTGGGCGCGGCAGCGTCGGTCAGAGGTCTGTCCCGGTCTCGGCCAGCTCTTCGTCTGGTTTCGCGGACACTTGTTCGGTGCATCTCTGCTCGTGCTGCTGGCGCTGCCGGCGGCGACCGGAGCGGGCACCCTCTGGCTGCTGCTCCCGGCCGTGGCCTGGGCGAGCGCGCCGCTCTTGGCCTGGGCGACCGCGCGCCCGCCGATCTCCGCGGCGACCAGGGGTCTGTTCCGCATCCCCGAGGAGTGGCGAGCGCCGGAAACCATAGATCGGGCCGAGGCTCTGCTGCGCGAGTTCTCGGAGCCGCTGCCGGCTCCGACGCCGCCACTGCGCGGCGTACCCGGTGGCCAACGCCGCAGCCGCCGCCACGCCGCTTGAGTCGCCCGCCTGCGGCGCGTTCTGCCGTACGCAGTCGGGGGCTGGTCGCTGCCGCGGCGCGCCATACCTCGTTGCAACGTAAAGGTAGCGTCACAATTTCTGGAACCTCGCTGGCGAGCCACGGGTTCGTGCCGACATGTCCCTGATACAACTTCCAAAAGGCTCAGGAGCAGGACTGCGCCGGCTGAAAGCCTCCGCATTCCTCGCGCTCGCGCTGGGACTGGCGCTAGCGGCTCTGGTGGGAGAGCTCCTGGTGACCTACGGCGGCTTGACGTCCGTCGTTCTGTGGCAGGCGCTTGCCGTCTACCTGGGCGTGGCCGCAGCGGTCCGCCTCGGCTTGCCGGCGCATCTGCCGAGGACGGACTTCGGGCCGGCCAACCTGGTCACGCTGCTGCGCGCCGTGCTGGTCTGCCTGCTGGCCGGGCTGGTCGGCCAGGTGCAGGCCTCCAGCCTCGGCTGGTTGCCGGCCGCGATCGCGCTGGCCGCTCTGGCGCTCGACGGGCTGGACGGCTGGCTCGCCCGGCGGCGGGACTGCGCCTCGGTGTTCGGTGCGCGCTTCGACCAGGAGACCGACGGCCTCTTCGTGCTGGTGCTCGCCCTGCTGGTGTGGCTCGACGGCCAGGCCGGCGCCTGGGTGCTGGCTTCGGGCCTGTGGCACTACGCCTTCCATCTGACGCTCTGGCTGCGGCCCCGCTGGCGGCGGCCGCTGCCGCCGTCCTGGCGGCGCAAGACGGTCTTCGTCCTGCAGGCCGTGCTGCTGATCGCCGCCTTGAGCCCGCCGCTGGTCGGCTGGGCAGGGACCGCCGCCGCCGCGCTGGGGCTGGCGCTGGTCAGTGCCTCGTTCCTCGTCGACGCGGCCTGGCTGATCCGGCGCAACCGCAAAGAGGAGAACGCGCAATGAAACGCCTGCTGACGGTCCTGCTCGGCACGCTCATCCTGGCGGCGCCGGCTGCCCACGCCGAGCCGGCACGCTACAAGCTCGACCCGGATCACGTCGCCGTTGCCTTCCTGGTCAAGCACATCGGCTTTGCCAGGACGCTCGGCCAGTTCCTCGAGGTGGAGGGCAGCTTCGTCTTCGACGAGAGCGTGCCGTCGGTCAGCGACCTGGAAGTGACGATCGAGGGGGACAGTGTCTTCACCGCCCACGAACGCCGCGACGATCACGTGCGCAGCGACGACTTCCTGGCCGCCGACGAGCACCCGGAGATCACCTTCGTGATGACTGCGGCCGAGCAGACCGGCGCGCGCAGCGGAACGGTCGTCGGCGACCTGACGATCCGCGGCGTGACCCGGCCGGTCACGCTGGAGGTGACGTGGAACAGATCCGGCAAGTACCCCTTCAACGACAACTACGTCACCGGCGTCTCGGCGCGCACCACGATCCAGCGCAGCGACTTCGGCATGACCTATGCGCTCGAGAACGGGCTGGTCGGCGACGAGGTCGAGATCCTGATCGAGGCCGAGGCGATCCGTCAGGACTGAGCGGAATGCGGCTGGCCGATGATCTGGCGAGCGGCTGGGGCTTCGCGCGCTCTCTGGCCGTCTACTACGGGCGCCCCGGCCGGGCGGCAGGCGAGCGGCGGCTCTACCGCGCCTTCGTCCGGCCGGGCGACCTGGTCTTCGATGTCGGCGCGCACGTCGGCAACCGGACGCGCAGCCTGCGCGCGCTCGGCGCCCGGGTGGTCGCCGTCGAGCCGCAGCCGCTCTTCGCCGACTGGCTGGAACGCCGCTTCGGCGGCCGTTCGGACGTCGTGGTCGAGCGCTGCGCGCTGGCCGCAGCGCCCGGTCGGGCGCGCCTGCAACTCAGCCGCCGCCACCCGACGCTCGCCACGCTGGACCACGGCTGGCGCGGCCGGGTGGCCGAGGCGCCGGGCTTCGCGCACGTGCGCTGGGACGCCGAGGTGGAGGTTTCGGTGGAGACGTTGGATAGCCTGATCGCCCGCCACGGACGGCCCACCTTCTGCAAGCTCGATGTGGAGGGTCACGAGGCGGCCGTTCTGGCCGGCTTGTCGCAGCCGCTGCCGGCGCTGTCCTTCGAGTACACGCCGGCCGTGCCGCAGGTCGCCGAAGCCTGCATCGCCCGGCTCGAAGCCCTCGGCCGCTACCGTTACGCCGCCAGCGTCGGCGAGAGCCTGCGGCTCGGCCCCTGGGGCGACGCCGCACAGATCCGCCGTTGGCTGGCCGGGCAGGCGCCGCATCGGCCTTCGGGCGACGTCTACGCGCGTCTGGTGGGCACATGAGCGCCGACGGGAGCGTTCCGACATCCGGCGCGGAGACCATCTGGCAGGAGCTCTTGGCGCGGGCTGCGGGCGCCGCGCCACGGCGCCCGCTCGCCGGCTGGCCGCTATGGCCGCTCTACCGACCGCTGCTGGCCGAAAGCTGGGTGCTCGGCCATCTCGGCCAGTCCCTGGACGGGCGTATCGCCACCGAAGGCGGCACCTCCCAATACATCACCGGGCCGGAGAACCTGGACCACCTGCACCGCCTGCGCGCGCTGGCGGATGCGGTGATCGTCGGCGGGGCGACGGCGGCGCTCGACGATCCGCGACTGACCACCCGCCGGGTTCCCGGACCGCATCCCGTGCGCGTCGTGCTCGATCCCAGGCGCCGTCTGCCGGCGGAGTTGACGCTGTTCCGCGATGCCGCCTGCGAGACCTTGCTGATTGCCGCCGAACCGGATGCGAACCGCGGTCAGGCCGAAGTCTTGGCCGCACCGCTGGCCGCCGACGGGCGGCTGGATCCGGCCGGCGTCGTCGGGATCCTGCGCGCGCGCGGCCTGCGGCGCCTGTTCGTCGAGGGCGGCGGCCTGACCGTCTCGCGCTGGCTCGCCGCCGGCGTGCTCGACCGTCTGCAGGTCACGGTGGCGCCGATGCTTCTGGGCTCCGGCCGGCCCGGCGTGACGCTGCCGCCGATCGAGGACCTGGATCTGGCTCTGCGGCCGGCCTGCCGAAGCTATCCGCTCGGCGCCGACGTGCTGTTCGACTTCGATCTGCGTCCTAGGTGTTCGGTGCCGGCATGTGGTGGCGCGGATCGCCCTTGAACCGTTCTGGCTCGTCGGTCCAGCATTTGACGATGTGCTCGTAGGGCGTTCGGCCGCGTAGGGTCTTGAGGCGGCGTGCGAAGTTGTAGGCCGCGACGAAGTCGGCGAGGTGCTGGCGGAGCTGGTCGTGGCTGTCGTAGTGGTAGCGCTTGACGGTCGCCTCCTTGATCGTCCGGTTCCTCCGCTCGAGCTGTCCGTTGGTCCACGGGTGGTTCACCTTCGTCAGGCGGTGCTCGATGCCATGCTCGACGCAGGCGATGCCGAAGGCGTGCCGGAAGGCGTAGCGATCTTGCTTGCGGTTGGCGAACTGGACGCCGTTGTCGGTGAGCACCGTGTGGACCCTATAGGGCAACGCCTGGATGACCTCGCGGAGGAAGGCGGCCGCGGCCATCTTTCCGGCCTTCGGGACCAGCTTTGCGAAGGCGAACTTGCTGGTGCGGTCGATGGCGACGAACATCCAGAGCTTGCCGTCCTCGGTGCGCAGCTCGGCGATGTCGATGTGCAGGTAGCCGATGGGGTAGCGCTGGAACCTGGACCGCTTCGGCCTGTCGCCTTCGATCTCCGGTAGGCGGCTGATGTCGTGGCGCTGGAAGAGCCGGTGCAGCGCGGATCGGCTGAGATGCGGGATCGAGGCCTGGAGCGCATACAGACAGTCGTCCAACGGCAGCAGCGTATGTCGACGAAAGGCCACGCACATCGCTTCCTCCTCGGGGCTGAGAACCGAGGAGCGCACCTCCTTCGGCCCCATTCGCGCGTCCTCCACGGTAGACCGCTTGCGCCACTTGCGGACCGTCTTCTCGTTGAGCCCATACCGCTCGGCTAGCTCCGAGACCGAAGCTTGCGATCGCTGTATTGCCGCTCGGACGGCCTGCGTGGTCGTGGCGCTCCCGTGAACAACCTCGCCCATAGCTCGTCCCCCTCCATGTTTGATGGCAACCTACCATCACACCACGGGACTAAACACCTAGGCTTCAAGCTCGTGCGCAGGGCTTCCGACGGTCCTGCGGCAAGCCCCGCCGTCCCACGGCAGCGGGACTGCAGATCCGCGCCGGCTCGTTCGGGCCGGCTGGGATGGGCGTCAGGCCGCCTTCTTGCCCTTCTTGGCCGCCGGTTTCTTGGCGGCCGTCTTGCTCGCCGCGGGCTTCTTCGCGGCCGGCTTCTTGGCGCCGGCCTTCTTCTTTGCCGCGCCGGCCGGATCCGGCGTCGGCTCCGTGGTCGCCGTAGGCGCCTGCTCGAGGGCGCAGACGTGCAGCTCATGCTCGCCTGTCTTGCCCCATGTGCGCACACGAAGGAAATAGGTGCCGCCGTGCTTCAGCTTCTTCGCATCCACTTCGATGGTCTCGGGGAAGGTCACGATGGTGCCGCCCGGCACACGCTTTTCCATCACCGTGTGGCCTTCCTTGGAGACGAGCGGCTTGCCCGACTGCGGCATCCGCGCGACTTCCCGTTGATTCGAGTCGAGCAAATGCCAGAAGATCACGTCGTTGCTGTTGCTGACGGTGGCGACGAAGTCCTGTTCGGCCAGGTTTCGCAAGGTCACGCCGACGTCGAGCTGGACCGTCTTGGTGTCCTTGGTCAGCAGAACGTTGTCGGGCGCGTTGATCTCAACCTTAACGGCCATGTCTGATCCCCCATGTCCCGAGAGCCGGCTGGCGTGCCCGGAGCCGATAATCTCCATATCGTATCGGTTACAGCTTTTGCGGGCAAAGGATTTCCGTGCGTTATCGCTTTTGAAGCGAGAGCCGGCGGTGAGGCCAAGGGGGTCGGCATGCACGACACCAGCTTGCCGAATCGCACAGCGGGAGGGGTCTGCTGACCGCCTCCCGCTGCCGGGTGCCGTTTCTTCTGCATTTTCGTACCGCGGTCGTCGGGGGCTTCACCGCGACACGGCCGAACCGGTTAGGAACCCGCCGACGGCAGGGCTGGATGAGTGAGGCGAGCTCCTCTCTCCGGTTCGTTGGGCCGCCGCACCTGCGACCCTCAATCATATGTATACTAGCGATAACGACGTCAGCAATTGATCTAGATCAAGCGGCGGGATGGCACTGTCGCCCGGACATGCCGCTATGGCCGAAGCTGCAGCCGCGGTTCGCTTGAAAGCCGAGGCGAATGGCGGCCATTCTGCATCGCAAGCGTCCGGCCCGATCGTCGGCGGGCGTCGAAAGGGAGGCGAACCGGCCCCATGATCCTCAGCGAAGAGCAGACCATGATTCGCGACACCGCCCGGCAGTTCGCGCACGACGTCTTGGCCCCGAATGCGGCGACCTGGGATCGCGAAGCCCGCTTTCCCCGGGAGGCAGTGGCGCACTTGGCCGAACTGGGCTTCCTCGGCATCAACGTTCCGGCGGACTATGACGGCGCCGGCGCCGACAGTGTCTCGATGGCCTTGGCAGTGCAGGAGATCGCCGCCGGCGACGGGTCGGTTTCCACGATCATGGCGGTGCACAACTCCGTCGGCTGTATGCCGATCCACCGCTTCGGCACCGCGGAGCAGAAGGAGCGGTTCCTGCGTCCGATGGCACGCGGCGAGAAGTTGAGTGCCTTCTGTCTGACCGAGCCGGCGGTCGGCTCTGACGCTTCGGCGATCCAGACCCGCGCCCGTAAGGACGGCAACAAGTGGGTGCTGAACGGGACCAAGCAGTTCATCACCAACGGCAGCACCGCCGACGTGGCGATCGCTTTCGCCGTGACCGATCCCGACGCGGGCAAACGCGGCATCAGCGCCTTCATCGTCCCGACGGACACGCCTGGCTATCAGGTTGCGCGGGTCGAGAAGAAGCTGGGGCAACGCGCCAGCGACACTTGCCAGATCGTCTTCGAGGAGCTGGAGCTGACGCCCGACCTGCTGCTCGGCGAGGAGGGGCAGGGCTACAGGATCGCACTGTCGAACCTGGAAGGCGGGCGCATCGGTATCGCGGCCCAGGCCATCGGTATGGCGCGTGCGGCCTACGAGGCGGCGCTGGCCTATGCCCAGGAGCGCGAAGCCTTCGGCGTCAAGATCGTCGAGCACCAGGCGATCGGTTTCCGGCTGGCGGACATGGCGACCCAGATCCAGGCGGCCGAACTGATGACGCTGCATGCCGCGCAACTCAAGGACGCCGGCCGGCCCTGCCTCAAGGAGGCCTCGATGGCCAAGCTCTTCGCCTCGGAGATCGCCGAGCAGGTGTGCTCCGCCGCGCTGCAGATCCACGGCGGCTACGGCTATCTGGAGGACTATCCTGTCGAGCGGATCTACCGGGACGTGCGCGTGTGCCAGATCTACGAGGGGACATCGGACGTCCAGCGGCTTGTCATCGCTCGCCAGCTCGTCTCCCAGTAGCGCCTCGCGGCTTTGACGCTATTCCGCGACGCTATTCCGCCGCGGCTTGAGGCGCCGGAGAGCCGTAGGCTGCGGCCTGCGCATGCAGCCATTCCGCGAAGCTACGGACGTTCGGCTGATCCTTTGTCCTCTCGGGGCAGACGAAGAACCAACCGTCGTCGCGGTGCAGCGTCTGTCGGAAGGGTGCAATCAACCGTCCGCTCTCCAAGTCCCGCTCGACGTAGACCTTGTTCATGATGGCGAAGCCCATGCCGCAGGCCGCAGCCTCCACTGCGAGGAGACAGGAATCGAAGCGGATCCTCGAAGCTTCCTGCAGGATCGTGTCGCCACTCAGCACCCGCAGATACTCGTCCCAGTAAGCCACGCAGGTCTCGGATTGCAGCAGCGGGAAGTGACGCAAGAGCCGCAGGTCGTCCGTCTCGGCAACGTTGGGGAAGCAGGCGTTCCACAGCGCCGGCTGACAGACCGGCATGAGCTCTTCGAAGAACAGCGGCTCGGCATGCAATCCGGGCCACTGCCCCTGGCCGAAGCGCACGGCGCAGTCGAAATCCTCCGCGCGGAAGTCCACGCACTTGTAGGAGTTCGAGACGAAGATCTGGGTGTCCCGGTGCGCCTTCTGATAAGCGCTCAGGCGGGGCAGCAGCCAACGCACGGCGAAGGTCGGAAGCACCGAAATCTTCAGCGTATCCTGCTCGCGCCGCCGCACCACGTCATTGCGCGAGAGGATGATGCGGTCGAGCGCGTCGCGCACCGCCATGATGAATTCCTGACCCTCGGGTGTCAGGGAGACGGCGTTGTTGCGCCGCTGGAAGATGCGGAACTCGAGCTGTTCTTCGAGCTTGCGGATCTGTTGGCTGACGGCGGACGGGGTGATGAAGTTCTCCTCGGCCGCCCGCGTGAAGTTGGCGTGGCGCGCTGCCGCTTCGGCAATGCGCAGCGTATTGAGATTGATCTGCGAAAGCCTCTTCGGAGCGGCACTCACGTTAAGCTCCACTTCCTGATTGGTTTAGGAACCCTCAGTTTAAGCCAACCGTGCGTTGGGTCAAGCTGCCGGTAAACAAACCAAATACGGGTAGCTGCAATGAGCCTCAACGAACTCGGCGCCGTGCCTCAGGGGCCGGCGATCGTCGCCGACGTGTCCGCACACGAATCTGCGCAGAGCTTTATGCAGCCGCGTCAGGTCGCGGCGGCGGCACCGTCACTGCCCTTGCAGATTCGCCAGGCGATCAGCCGCGAGGCCATCCTCGGCCACGAGTCGGCTTGGCAGATCTCCGACCTCGGCGCGGTTCAGGCCCGCCATGGCTACGACACCGGCCTGCTGTCCCGCATCCTGACGCGCGCGCTGGAGCTGAAGGACGAACTCTGCGCCAACAAGCACCTTAACCTCACCTACATCCGCGGTGCGCACCGCTACATCCCGGAAATCGGAGAGCTGGTGCATCAGCGCCAACGGCTGCAGCGGCTCAGCACGCTGGCCGGCACCGCCGTCGAGCCCTACCCGATTTCCGTCATCTCCTCGACCATCACCTTCATGGGCCCGAGCGACGGGGACGGCACGATCGACTGGCATTGCGACGGCGTGCCGGTGACCGAGTTGATTCCCCTGCAGATCGACGAGCACCTGCAAGGCGGCGAGCTGGAGCTCTACCTCGGCAACCCCGAGGTCGGCCGGGCGATGCTGGAGCGGGGCGAGGAACTTCCGCGGGAGCGGGTCATGAAGCTGCAGCACAAGATGGGCTTCAGCACCCTGGCCCAGCTTCTCGGCGTTTTGCACCGGACGGCGCCGATCCGGGTCGGCACCCGGGTCACGCTGAACCTAAACCTTCGGTCGGTCGAGCGCCCCTTCGTCGACGACAATCGTCTGTTCTACCTCGCGGCCGACAACGACGAGGATACGGCGTGGCTGGAGGAGATGACGCGCGACGTCAGGGAGCGTCAGTTGCCGGCCTACCGACTCTACCAGGAGAGGCTCGCCGGCAGCATGGCGGGCTCGGGCGTCGGCCCGCAGATGGCCAGGGGCAAGGCCTCGCCGAGCGGATGAGCCTGGCGCGTGCGGGCGAATTTCGGGTCGCGGCCGCCTCCGGCGGCCTGTTGGGTCTGATCGCCGTCTTCTTCTGGTCGACCAACGCGTTGGCCGCGAAGTATGCGCTGCTGGAGCTGAGCGTCGCCCAGGTCGTCTTCCTGCAGTTCGCCAGCGCCGCGGTGGCGATCTCGCTCGCGGCGCTGCGGCTGCCTCAGGCGGGTGTCGGCGCGCCGGCGCGCCGGCTGGCCAGTGCCGACGGAATAGGGCAAGGCGATCCGCTGCATCGGTGGATCGCACCCGGCCTCGCCCTGGTCGGCATCGTCGGCACGATCGCCTTCCAGTACCTGGCCTTTGCCCATGCGCCGATCGCCCAGGCGAACCTGATCGCTTATGCTTGGCCTTTGTTGACGGCCGTGTGGCTGGCGCTGGTGATGCGTCCGGCCGGCTCGGGCCGGCTGGTCGCCTTGGCGCTGCTCGGCTTCTTCGGCGTCGGCCTGCTGATCGGCGGGCCTGGGGTCCTCGCCTTCGAGATCGCTGCGGCTCCAGGCTATCTCTTCGCCGCGCTCTCGGCGCTCTGCATGGCCGTTTACACCTTGGGAGTCGCGCGGCTTCGCGAGTGGCGGGTTACCGCCATCTTGCCGGCGCTGGTGCTGGGCGCCATCGGCATGGCCGTCGTGTCGCTGGTGCGGGCCGAGCCAATCCCGGCGCTCTGGGCGGTGGCGCTCGGCGTCTACATCGGCATTGGTCCGATGGCGCTCGGCTACGCCTTCTGGTCGCTGGCGGTACGCCGTGACCAGAGCGGCCGCGTCGCCGTCCTGGCGTATCTGACGCCGGTCGCCTCCACCGTCTGGCTGGTCGCCTCCGGCGAGCGTCTGTCCGCCGTCGGCTGGCTGGGCGCCGCGCTCGTGCTCTTGGCAATCACGCTGCTCGGTCGCCGCGGCCGGGCGATCGGGGCAGGGCCCTCCAAAGGAGATGCATGATGTCCGCAGTGCTGAAGTTCCGACGGGACGCCGACGAGCCGTCCGGCTGCACGGCCCCGGAAATCGCCGACGCCTTCCTGGACCGCTATGGCGAGGAGGCGCCGCTGCAGGCCGCGTTGTCTGCGCGGGGCGCCATCGAGGCTGGGGACGTCGAGGCCTGCCGCCTCTGGCGCGACGTCATCGACCTGCTGTGTGCGCGTGTGCCGCCGCTCGGCCGCACCCACTGATTTAGGCTTTTTACGGCTTCGGCTCTACCTTTAGTTTTTCTAAGTGTCGCACGCGGCGGGCGAATCTCTATATTCCGGCGCATGGCACGCGATATCGACAAACACGTGGGTCGGCGTATTCGCCAGGCCCGCGCCCTGCGGGGGCTCAGCATGGAGAAGCTGGCCCAAGCACTCGGGATCTCGTATCAGCAGCTGCAGAAGTACGAGGTCGGGAGCAACCGCGTCAGTTGCGGACGCCTGTGGAAGATCGGCAAGGTGCTCGACCTTCCCATCAGCTTCTTCTTCGAGGGGCTGGAGGAGTACGCCGGGTCCGACGCCGAGGACGCCAACGCCCTGGTGTCGCGGCGCACGATCACCGCGGCGCGGCAGCTCGAGGAGATCGAGGATCCGGCCCTGCGCGACCAGCTCCTGGCGATGATCCGCACTTGCGCGCGCTCCGGCCAGATCTCGGCCTGAGGGCTTGCGCGCCTCGGCGCTTCCTGATGAGCACATACGGGGATCGTTGAATCGCAGGCTCGTCAACCTTCGCCGTCTCGGCCTAAGCTACTGACGCGGAATCTCGCTGCATCGGGAGGCGCGCAGGTGGCCGAGCCGCTGATCTTCTACTTCGATTTCTCCAGTCCCTACGGATTCCTGGCCGCGCGCGAGATCGATGGTCTTGCGGCGCGGCACGGCCGTGCGGCGGTGTGGAAACCCATGTTGCTGGGCGCCGTCTTCAAGCAGAACGGCATGCAGCCGCTGTTGAACATTCCGCTCAAGGGAGCGTACGCGAAGCGCGACATGCAGCGGGAGACCCGGCGACTCGGTGTCGACTTCAGGCTGCCAGACAGCTTTCCCTTCGCCTCGATCTCGGCGGCGCGGGCGTTTTACTGGTTGTGGGAGCGCAATCCCAATGCGGCGCGTCGCTTCGGGCGCGCGCTCTTCGAGCATGCGTTCGTGGCCGGTCAGGACATCTCCAAGCCAGAGGGGGTCCTGGCCGTGGCCGAGGCGGAGGGGCTGGAGCGCGACGCCGTCCAGGCGGCGATGCAGGACTCGGTGATCAAGGCGCGGCTGCGGCAGGAGGTCGAGGGCGCCCTGGCGGCCGGGGTGTGCGGCTCGCCCTACGTGCTGGTCGATGGCGAGCCCTTCTGGGGTTACGACAAGTTTCCCCGCATCGAAGAGTGGCTCGAGAAAGGCGGTTGGTAGAGTTCACACTCCGGCCAGCACCTCGCGGAACAGCGTGGCGTCGACGTTGCCGCCGCACAGCATGACGGCGACCTTCTTGCCGCGGTTGCGCGCGCGCTCCTGCAGGCAGGCGGCAAGCGCCGCCGCGCCGGCGCCCTCGGCGACGTTGTGGGTATCGGTGTAGAGCGCCCGCATCGCCGCGGCGATCTCCGCCTCCGACAGAGCGACGACCCGGGCAGCGCCCTTCAGAACGACGTCGACCGCCTCCGCCTCGGGCACGCGGCAGGCCATGCCGTCGGCCAGGGTGACCGCCTGGTTGGTGGAGACCGGGCGGCCGGCCTCGAAGGACAGCTTGTAGGCGGGTGCCCCCTCGGCCACCACGCCGACCACCTCGGTTGTCAAGCCCAGCGCGTCGCACGCCGCGATCGTGGCGCTGATCCCCGAGCCGAGGCCGATCGGCACGTAAACCGTGTCCAGGTCGGGCACGGCGCGGAACAGCTCCAGCGGGTAGGTGGCGACGCCGCGGATGAGGCGCTCGTCGAAGGACGGAAGCATGTGAAGGCCCTGCGCGGCCGACAGCGCCTCGGCGTGCTCGCGCGCCTCCTGGAAGTCCTGGCCGTGCACGATCAGCTCGGCGCCGAAGGCGCGCATGGCCGCGTTCTTTTCGACCGAGTTGCCCTCCGGCACGCAGACGACGGCGCGGATCCCGTGGCGGGACGCGGCAAAGGCGACGGACTGGCCGTGGTTGCCGCGGGTGGCGGTGATGACACCCTGGACTTCGGGGGACCGCGCGGCCAGGTCGGCCATGTAGACCAGTCCGCCGCGGACCTTGAAGGCGCCGGTCGGCGTGTGGTTCTCGTGCTTGACCCACAGTTCGCAGCCGGCGCGCTCGGCCAGCAACGGCCAAGCGTACTGCGGCGTCGGCGGCAGCGCGGCGTAGACCGTCTCGGCGGCGGCGTCGATCTCGCTGAGCGTGGGCAACTTCATCCTTTGGGCTCCGTCGGTCGCAAGGTCTTCGGGTTTGCGCCGTCACATCCGACCGGCTTGGCGCGTCTATGGCAGGAGCGGCACGCGCGTGCGGTCGCACCCGGCGTCTGACGCGGCATCTGCCCGCTTCGCGCGGCAGCCGTCAAGACGCCAGCGCCCGAGATCGACGAGGGGGACCCGATGGCAGAGCGGAGCGAGAGGGAAGAGTCAGCCGGTGCCGCCGCGGCGCTGTCGCGCGGCTTTGTGGCGTTGGTGACGGCACTGCAGCAAGGCTTCGAGACCGGTTTGGCAGAGCGCAGCCGCGTGAACGAGGCGGGCCGCAGCGTCACCGAGCGCGGCGTCGAGGCCATCTACGCCGTGCTCGCCCGACCCGAAGTGGACAGCGACGACGCGCCAACGCGCGCGCGCAGCCCGGAGGCCGCCTGATGCCGGAGACCTCCAGCTCTGCCCAGGATGCCCACGCGCAGCATCTCAACGACGCGCTGGCGCTGGCCGCCGCCCCGGCGGAGGCGACTGGCTTCGCCTACATCGCGCTGGTCGAGGCGACGGCCGGGGCGCTGCAGAACGCCGTCGCCCAGCAGCAGGCCTACCAGCTCCTGGAGCGCGCGCAGAGCGCCACGACCTCCGCCGCCATTCTGCAGACGGCGATCGACCTGCCGCCGCTGGTCGCGGGCAGCGAGCAGGCGCTGGGCCTGGAGGCCGAGCGCGACCTGGAGCAGGACGCCTTGGACGAGGCGTGCCAGGGCGCTGCCGCCGAGGCGCAGCCCGACCAGGAGCAAACCGATGCGCTGTTGACGGCGGCCTGGGCCTACGGCGAGGACGGGCCCGACGGGCAAGCGGAGGCCGGTGAGGGGGATGCGCAGACCGGGTCAGGATACACGGTGACCTGAGAGGTCCGCAGCATCGGCCGCGATCCGGCGGCGGACAGCGGGGAATGGATGAGGCCATGGCCGAAGCGACTACCGACAGCGAGACCATCGCGGATCTTCATGCTGCCAACCGCCTGGCGCTGGAAGGCTCCGCCGTGGCTCAAGTGGGCATTGACGGGGCGGGCGAGGTGCTGGCCGGCACCCTGGCGCTGCTCGATGCGGTCGACCAGTTGCGCACCACCGGGATGATCCTCAACGCCACCCTGGGCGCCGCCGTTATCGCCACGTTGAAGGGCCGGCGCGATGGGCTGAACGCACTGCGCCTGGCCGAGGCCGAGGCCGAAGCAGCCGTGGTGCGTTTCGAGCGGATCGCCCAGGCGGCAGGCGCCCTCGCCGAGGTCGGGCGAAGCGAGCTGGAACCCGAGTAGACAAGGCCCACTAGAAGCGCCGCTCGCGCCCGCGCTCCCGCTCGCGTTCCTCCTGCTCCACGGTGTAGCGGCGTATCTCCGTGAATCCGAACAGAAGCAGCAGCACGCCGAGCACGATCTGGACCGCGGCCACGACCCGAATGACATCGGTCGCCGGAATGATATCGCCGTAACCCACGGTGCTGAGTGTTATCACCGAGAAGTAGAGGCTCTCCAGGAAGCCGATTTCGCGCAGGTCGCCATCGATCCTGAAATGCTTGGCGAGGGTGAAGGCATCGACGATGCGGTAGAGGCAGGCGAAAATTACCACCAGAAGCGTGTAGAAAGTGACGAAGGCGAAGGTCGGCACGACGAGGCCGCTGATGCGCTTGAAGAAGTCCTCGAACATCAGGCCGGTGTCGAGCAGGAAGATCGCGACCTCGCGGCTGACGAACAGCACGATGACCGCGATCGCGCCCATGGCGACGAGGAACAGCGCCTCGTACCAAGCCGTCGGCAGGCCGCTGCCGGGCAGCGCGAAGGTCACGCCTCCGATGGCGAAAACGGGCAGCAGCCAGGCGAAAATGCGCCCGAAGTGGCGCTGGTTGCGCAGATGCTCGGCCGAGACGATGGAGTGGATCTCGCTGCGCCGCAGCAGGGCGCCCAGCACGAAGGCCGCCACCGGCAGGACGTAGCCGACCTTCATCGCCCAAAGATCGAGGTGCGGCAACCAGTTCACCTGCGTGAAGAACACGAAGACGCAGGTGTAGAGCGCCAGGTAGTTGGCGAAAGCCAGCGTGAAGAAGCGCCCGCTGGCGAAGGCGACGTAAAAGAGGGACACCGCCGTGGCGATCGCCGCCAGAACCACCAGCCCGAACCAGCTCAGCCCCGGCGAGATCGCCAGCGTAACCAGCAGGATCATGGCGACCGAGAAGCTGGTCGCCGCCAGCCAGCCGCGTCGCGTGCGCTGCATCGAAAAGAGATTCCCGCTTCGGATTCGCAGGTGCAACGCTATCGCGCAGCCGGTCCCGGCGCCAGCGACAGTGCGGTTCAGGCCACGTCCGTGCGCAGCCGGCCGACCGCGGCGATCTCGCAGTCGATGCGCTGGCCGCGCTGGAGGGGGCCGACGCCGGCCGGCGTTCCTGTGAAGATCAGGTCGCCGGCGCGCAACTCCCATAGACGCGAGAGGGCGGCGACGATCTCCGGCGTCTTCCAGATCATCTGCGCCAGGTCGCCCTCCTGCCGCAGCGCGCCGTCCACCGAGAGCGCGATCCGGCCGGCGGCGGGATGGCCGATGCGCGAGGCCGGCACGATGGCCGAGCAGGGCGCGCTGGCGGCGAAGGCCTTGGCGCTGTCCCACGGCCGGGCCAGCTTCTTCGCCTCGCCCTGCAGATCCCGGCGCGTCAGGTCGATGCCGACCGCATAGCCGAAGACATGGTCGAGGGCGTCCGCCTCGGCGATGTCGCGGCCGCCGCGGTGCAGCGCCACCACCAACTCGACCTCGTGGTGCAGGTCGGCGGTGGCCGGCGGGTAGGGCAGCGGTTCGCCGGGCTCGACGACGGCTTCGGGGGGCTTGGTGAAGAAGAAGGGCGGCTCGCGCGCAGGATCGTGGCCCATCTCGCGGGCGTGCTCGGCGTAGTTCCGGCCGACGCAGTAGAGGCGATGCACGGGAAAGCGTTCGGCTGCGCCGCGCACCGGCAGGCTGATCACCGGCGCGGGCGCGAACAGGTACTCGTCCAGGTCGACCTCGGTCATCCCTGTCTTCCTCCCCCCACGGGTCACGGGTCCGCCGCCGGTTCTTGTCTGGCTCGGGGTCTTCGCCCCGCTGCGGCGCCCTCGGGCTTCGCCTGTCCTTTTACTGCATGTTGAAGATGATCGTCTTCTTGTGCGTGAAGTGCTCCAGCATCGCCTCCAGCGAGGCCTCCTTGCCGAGCCCGGAGTGCTTGACGCCGCCGTAGGAGAGGTTCGGCATGACCACCAGGTTCTGATTGACCTGGACGAAGCCCGCCTCCAGCCGCTTGGTGGCGTCGAGCGCGGTGTGCAGGTCGCGGGTCCAGACGGTCGCTGCCAGGCCGTACTCGCTGGCGTTGGCGCGCTGCAGCACCTCCTCGTAGCCGTCGAAGTCGAGCACGCAGGCGACCGGGCCGAAGATCTCCTCGCCGACCAGGCGCGAGTTTTCCTTCAGCTCGGTGAAGATCACCGGCTGCACGTAGTAGCCTTGCGACAGCGCCGCGTCGGCCGGCAGCGCCGAGCAGCGGTGCGCCGTGCCGCCCTCGGCCTCGCCCTGGGCGATGTAGGATTTGACCCGCTCGAACTGTTGCTGGCTGACGATGGTGCCGATGTCGGTCTTCTCGTCCAGCGGATCGCCCATGACCAGGGCGTCGACCTTGGTCTTGAGTGCGTCGACGAAGCTGTGGCGGATCGAGCGGTGCACGTAGATGCGGCTGGCCGCGGTGCAGGACTGGCCCTGGCGGGTGAAGCGCATGCCGGCGATGGCGCCGGCCACCGCCTTGTCCAGGTCGGCGTCGGCCATGACGATCATCGGCGACTTGCCGCCCAGCTCGAGGGTCACCGGGATCAGCTTCTCGGCGGCGGTGCGGTAGACCGCCTTGCCGGCCTCGACCGAGCCGGTGAAGGTGACCTTGCCGACCTTCGGATGCGCCACCAGCGGCTGGCCGCATTCCGGCCCGAAGCCGGAGAGCAGGTTGAACAGCCCCTTGGGCAGGACCTGGTTCATGATCTGGCAGATGCGCAGGACGGCGTAGGGCGCCTCCTCGGCCGACTTGACCACCACCGCGTTGCCGGCGACCAGGGCCGGTGCGATCTTGAAGGCCATCAGCATCATCGGGACGTTCCAAGGGATGATCGCCCCGACCACGCCGATCGGCTCGCGCGTGGTGACCGTCAGCATGTCCGGATTGAAGGGTACGGACTCGCCCTTCAGCTCGCTGGCCAGCCCGCCGTAGAAGACGAAGGCGTCGGCCAGCACGCCGGCCTCGACGCGGCTTTCGGTGCGCAGCGCCTTGCCGGTTTCCAGCGCCACCAGCTTGGCCAGCTCCTCCTTGTGCTGCTCCAACAGGCGGCCGCACGCGGCGATCAGCTTGCCGCGCTCGCGCGCTGGCGTGGCGGCCCAGGCCTTCTGCACGCGGGCCGCCGCCTGCACCGCGCGGTCCACGTCCTCGGCCTCGCCCTCGGCGGCCTGGCCGATCACCTGCAGGTTGGCCGGATTGAGGACGTCGAAGGTCTTGCCGGTGGCCGGGCCGACCAGCTTCCCGTCGATCAGGTGCTTGCCCTCCAGCTCGCGCACGAGCGCGAAGGGATCGGTCTGGGCAACCAGGGCGGAAGCGTCGGGCATGGGGGCGTCTCCCTCGCGCAGGCGTGACCGTTCGTTTGCGCCTGTTCAAGCGCAGAGCGGCGGCGAACGCAAGTGGTCGAGACGTCACGCCGCCTTGAAGGTTTCGCCGAAGGTCTTGCGCAGGTCGGCCTTCTGGACCTTGCCCATGGTGTTGCGCGGCAGGTCCTCGACGAAGAAGACCCGCTTGGGAACCTTGAACTTGGCCAGGTCTTTGGCGCAGGCGGCGATGATCTCCTCCTCGCCGATCTCGCCGGTGCGCTTGACCACGGCCGTGACCGCCTCGCCGAAGTCGGGGTGGGGCAGGCCGATGACGGCGGATTCGACGACGCCGGGAAGCTGGTCGATGACCAGCTCGATCTCCTTGGGGTAGACGTTGTAGCCGCCGGAGATCACCAGGTCCTTGGCGCGGCCGACGATATGGACGTAGCCCTCGGCGTCGATCTTCGCCATGTCGCCGGTGACGAAGAAGCCATCGGGGCGGAACTCCTCGGCCGTCTTCTCCGGCAACTGCCAGTAGCCGGCGAAGACGTTCGGTCCCTTGACCTCGAGCACGCCGATCTCCTCGGTGCCGAGGATGTGTCCCGCGTCGTCGGCGATGCGCACCTCGACCTCGGGCAGCGGGAATCCGACGGTGCCGGCGCGCCGCTCGCGCCCGGGCGCCTCCTGGTAGGGGTTGGAGGTGATCATGCCGCACTCGGTCATGCCGTAGCGCTCCAGGATGCGCCTGCCGGTGCGCTGCTCGAAGGCCTGGAAGGTCTCTTCCAGCAGGGGGGCGGAGCCGGAGACGAACAGGCGCATGTTCGCCGCCGCCTGCTTGTCGAACGCTGCGTGACCGACCAGCCGCACGTAGAAGGTCGGCACGCCCATCATCACGGTGCATCCCGGCAGCAGCCCAATCGCCTGGTCGGCGTCGAACTTCGGCAGGAAGTGCATGCGCGCGCCGGCGGCAAGGGTCGTGTTGATGGCGACGAAGAGGCCGTGCACGTGGAAGATCGGCAGCATGTGCAGCAGCACGTCGTCCGGCCGGAAGCCCCAGGTCTCGCGCAGCACCAGGGCGTTCGAGGAGAGGTTGCGGTGGGTCAGCATGGCGCCCTTGGAGCGCCCGGTGGTCCCCGAAGTGTAAAGGATGGCGGCCAGCTCGTCCGCTTTGGCCGGATAGCTTTCCGCCAGCGGCTCCAGGTCGGCCGCGGCCTCGGTCAGGCTGCCGCCCCCGGCGGCGTCCAGGGTGTGCACGTTGGGCACGCCGGTCTTTGCCGCGATCTCGCGCATCGCCGCCTCGGCCTGGGGCCGACAGACGACCAGGGCGGGCCGCGCATCGCCCAGGAAGTATGCCATCTCGGCGGCGGTGTAGCCGACGTTCAGCGGCAGGTAGACGGCGCCCATCCGGACGGCGCCGAGGTAGAGGAAGACAGCGTTCGCCGACTTGTCGGTTTGCACCGCGATACGGTCGCCGGGCTTGACGCCGAGGTCGCACAGCAGGCGCGCGTAGCGACCGGCCTGCTCTTCCAGGTGGGCGTAGCTCAGCGCCGTGCCGTCGGCCAGCAGCATGGCCGGCTGGCTCCTGTCGGCCGGAAATCCTTGTGCCAAAATGTCGTAGAGGTTTTCGCTCATCCGCGAACTCATCCCGTACTGCGGTGTGTGCGCGCCAGTTCGGCCGCCTGTCCGCCGGCCTCCGGCAGCGTCGTCAGGAAATCGGTGAAGGCGCCGCCCTGCACCGTGACATGTTTGGCCAGCAGTCGCTCGGCCTGCTCGGCGTCGCCGGCGCAGATTGCCTGCACCACGGCCTCGTGCTCGGCGAAGCTGTCGGTCAGGCGACCCTGGCGGCGGAGCTGGATGCGTCGGTAGGGAGTCAGGCGCTGGCGCAGTCCGCGCGTCTGCTCGGCCAGGAAGGCGTTGTGACTCCCGGCGTAGATCGCCTCGTGAAAATCCAGGTTGGCCGCATAGTAGGCGTCCGGGTCGTCGGCCTCGACGAAGCGTCGGGTATCGGCGTGCAGGCGCTGCAGGTCGGCGCGTTCGGCGGCGCTCATGCGGCGCGCGGCGAGGCGGGCGCACAGCCCTTCCATCTCGGCCATCACCTCGAACATCTCGACCATGCGCTTCAGGCCCAGCGCCGCGACCAGTGCGCCCTGGCGCGGACGGATGTCGACCAGGCCGCTGGCGGCGAGCTGCATCAGGGCCTCGCGCACCGGCGTGCGCGACACCTCGAAGCGCTCGGCGAGGCGAACCTCGTCCAGGCGCGCCCCGGGCGGCAGCGCGCCGGTGACGATGTCCTGCTCCAGGCTCTGCCGGATGCGGTCGGCGCGGCGTTCCGCGGCCACCTCGCTCTCCTCCCGGTTCCCCGGCCGTGGCCCGGCCGGTCTGGTGTGCGCCGGCCGCGCTCCCGCCGCTGGTTGACCGACAGCGGCCGCCCGCATCACAGCAGGCAGTCTTGCACGACGCCTTCGTAGGTGGGCGAAGATATACAAGAGACGCCGCGGTGCATACAAGAATTGCGTTCTTGTATACATCAGGCTAGGATCCCTGCGTCGGCACGGCTTACCGCGCAAGGAGCTTGCTCCGCCGAGTGGCTGTGCGACACGAACCTGCTCCAGCGGACACGCGTGCCCGCGGCACAGACCATCCACGAACGATGGGCCAGTGGGCGCAGCAAAAGGAAGGATAGGGAGGAAATGCGCAAGATCCTGACCGGCGCCGCCGCGGTGGCGCTGCTCGCCTCGGTCGGCTTCAGCGGCGCCGCCGAAGCCCAGACCACTCTGCGCCTGTCGCACCAGTGGTCGACCGCCGATGTCCGCCACAAGGTGGCGGAGATCATCAAGAACCATGTCGAGGAGGCCGACGTCGGGTTGGAGATCCAGATCTTCCCGACCCAGAGCCTGTTCAAGGCGCGCGAACAGTGGCAGCCGACCAGCCGCGGCCAGCTCGACATGACCGTTTTCCCGCTGGCCTATGCCGGCGGCATCCACCCCGAGTTCAACCTGACCCTGATGCCGGGGCTGGTGAAGAGCCACGATCATGCCGCCCGCCTCAACGAATCGGCGTTCATGGACGAGCTCAAGCAGATCGCCGAAGAGGATGGGGTGAAGATCCTGGTCGACGGCTATCTGGCCGGCGGCTTCGCCGGGAAGGACAAGTGCATCACCGCACCGGAGGACGTCCAGGGCCTGCAGACCCGCGCCGCCGGCAAGTCCTTCGAGCAGATGCTGGCAGCGGCCGGCGCCTCGATCGCCTCGATGGCTTCCTCGGAGATCTACAACGCGATGCAGACCGGGGTGCTGGACGCCGCCAACACCAGCTCGTCCAGCTTCGTGTCCTACCGGATCTACGAGCAGGTGTCCTGCTTCACCCCGGTCGGCGACTACGCGCTCTGGTTCATGTACCAGCCGGTGCTGATCTCCATGCGCACCTGGGAGCGCCTGAGCGACGAGCAGCGCGCCGCCCTGGAGGCAGGGGCCGCGAAGGCCGAAGCCTTCTACGCTGAGGAGGCCAAGGGTCAGGACGCCAACGCCCGACGCGTCTTCTCCGAGAACGGCGTGGAGATCGCCGAGATGACCGAGGAGAACTTCAACGCCTGGCGCGACATCGCCACGGAGTCCTCCTACAAGGCCTTCCTCGAGGAGGTGCCGGACGGTCAGCGCCTGCTCGACCTGGCGCTGTCGGTCGACTAGGCGCCCCCCGCGCCTGAGGCGAGGGGCCCGGGTGCCGTGCCGCCCGGGCCCGCGCGTCTGCCGCCGGCCGCGCCACGATTGGCCGAGTGGCCGTTGCCCGAGCCCACGCCCGTTCCGAAGGGGACCCGATGGCCGCCTTCCTGCGTTTCGTCTCCTGGATTTCGTTCCTGACCGGGGTGCTGGCCGCCACCATGATCGCCATCTCGATCCTGGTGGTCTGCCAGATGGTCTACCTGCGCTACGTCGAGAACGCCTCGACCATCTGGCAGACGGAGTTCGTCACCTACTGCATGCTGGCGGCGACCCTGCTGGGGATGCCCTACGTGCAGCGGCTGCGCGGCCACGTGAACGTCGACCTGCTGCCGATCTATCTGCGCGGCCGCGCGCGCATGGCGCTGGCGCTCCTCACCTATTCCCTTTCGCTGGCCGTCAGCCTGCTGCTCGCCTGGTACGGCTTCCACATGTGGCACGAGGCCTGGGCCGGCGGCTGGGTCTCCGATACGGTGTGGGGCGTGCCCCTCGACATCCCCTATGCGGCCGTGCCGATCGGCTTTGGGCTGATGGCGCTGCAGTACGTCGCCGACATCCTGGCGCTGTTGACCGGGCACGCGCGGCCCTTCGACCTGCCGGAGGACGCGCTCGGCACCGCCGCCGCGGCCGAGGCCGCCACCCGCGACCTGCCGCGCTGAGCCGGAACCGCATCCATGGAACTCGATCCGCTGACGCTCGGCGCCCTGGTCGCCCTGGCCACCATCGTCGTCCTCTTCTCCGGCATCTCCGTGGCCATGGGGCTGATCGTCGTCTCGATCGGCTTCATCTGGGCCTTCGACTGGAACGGCTGGATGTCGGTGACGCTGCTGCCGGAGATCCTCTTCGGCAAGCTCAACAACTTCGCCCTGCTGTCGATCCCGATGTTCATCCTGATGGGCGCGGCGGTGGCCTCCAGCCGGGCCGGCAGCGACCTTTACGAGGCTCTGGAGCGCTGGCTGACCCGGGTGCCGGGCGGCCTCGTCGTCTCCAACCTGGGCGCTTGCGCCATCTTCTCGGCACTCTCCGGTTCCTCGCCGGCGACCTGCGCGGCGATCGGCAAGATGGGCATCCCGGAGATGCGCAAGCGCGGCTATCCGGACACGGTCGCGTCGGGATCGATCGCCGCCGGCGGCACGCTGGGGATCCTGATCCCGCCAAGCGTGACGATGATCGTCTACGGCATCGCGACCGAGACCTCGATCGGCCGGCTGTTCCTCGCCGGGGCGCTGCCTGGATTGATGCTGGTCGGCCTGTTCATGGCCTGGTCGATCTACGACACCTGGCGCAAGGGCGCCGGCGAGGTGCTGAGCCCGACAGTCTACACCTGGGCGCAGAAGTTCGCCGCCCTGCCGCGCGTCATCCCCTTCGTCGCCATCATCCTGGGCGTGCTCTTCGCGCTCTACGGCGGCGTGGCTACGCCGTCGGAGACGGCGGCGGTGGGCGCCCTGCTGGTCATCGTCGTGGCGGTCGTCGTCTACCGCATGTGGCAGGCCACGGCGCTGTGGACGGTGCTGCGCGACTGCACCAAGGAGTCGGTGATGATCCTCTTGATCATCGGCGCCTCCGGCCTGTTCAGCTACATGCTCTCCAGCCTCTTCATCACCCAGTCGATCGCCGAGTGGATCACCCAGCTCGACGTCAACCGCTGGGTGCTGATGTTCGCCATCAACATCTTCCTGTTGATCGCCGGCTTCTTCCTGCCGCCTGTCGCGGTGATCCTGATGGCGGCACCGATCCTTCTGCCGATCGTGGCGGCGGCCGGCTTCGACCCCTATTGGTTCGCGGTGGTGCTGACCATCAACATGGAGATCGGCTTGATCAGCCCCCCGGTCGGCCTCAACCTCTACGTCATCAACGGCATTGCGCCGGACATCAAGCTGCAGACGATCCTCAAGGGCTCGCTGCCCTACGTCGGCTGCATGGTGGTCGCCATCGTGCTCTTGTGCGTCTTCCCGGGCATTGCCACGTGGCTTCCAGACCTGGTGATGGGACCCGCGATCAAATAGCCGCGCGAGCTAGGGGTAAGGGGGTCATGGCGACGAGCGACCAGCAGCAGGCCGTCAAGGAAAGCTTCTTCGAGCGCACCTTCGGCAACCTGAGCACCGCCTGGCGCGACATCGCGGCGACGGCGGCGCGCTCGGTCGGCATCGCGTTGCCGGCCAACGCCGCGCGCGACCCGGAATCCCTGGAACGGCTGATGGCCGAGTGCCTCCAGGCGCGCGGCGGCGAGGTGGCGGCACGCGCCCGCGCGGCGGAGCTGGGCCGCACCTACCTGCAGCTCGATACGGAAGGGCGGCGCACCTTCCTGCAGGTGCTCGCCGGCCGCTTCGCGACCGACCAGATGGCGGTCGAGAAGGCCATGGCGGACTACGGCATGGCCCCGGACGAGGAGGCGCGTCTGGCTGCACAGCTCGAGCTGCGCCAGGCGCTGGTACCGCCACGCGTCAAGCTGCTGACCCAGTTCAACGGCCTGCCGGAAGGGGTCAAGTTCCTCGCCGACCTGCGCGCCGACCTGCTGCCAATTGCCCGCCAGGACGCCTGGCTGCGCGGCCTGGACAGCGATCTCTACGAACTGCTGACCTCCTGGTTCGACGTCGGCTTCCTCGACCTCCGGCGGATCGACTGGAACTCGCCGGCCGCGCTGCTGGAGAAGCTGATCGCCTACGAGGCGGTGCACGAGATTCGCAGTTGGGACGACCTGCGCAATCGGCTGGACTCCGACCGCCGCTGCTTCGCGCTGTTCCATCCGCGCATGCCGGACGAGCCGCTCGCCTTCGTCGAGGTGGCACTGGTCAAGGGCATCGCCGGGTCGGTGCAGTCGCTGCTCGACGAGGACGCGCCGCTGTCCGACCCGGGCGAGGCGGATACGGCGATCTTCTATTCCATCTCCAACACCCAGCGCGGGCTACAGGGCATCGCCTTCGGCGACTACCTGATCAAGCTGGTGGTGCGGCGGCTCAGCGAGGATCTGCCCAACCTGAAGACCTTCGCCACGCTCTCGCCGGTGCCGGGCCTGCGCAAGTGGCTGGATGCGCAGTCGGCCGAGGTGCTGGAGCAGGCGATGAGCGAGGACGAGCGCGGCGGCCTGCGGGCGCTCGGCGGCAGCGACGACACGGCCGAGGCGCTGCGCGCCGTGCTGGAGCGGCCCGACTGGCCAACCGACGAGGTGACGGTCAAGGCGCTGGAAGGCCCGCTGATGCGCCTTGCCGCCCGCTACTTCACCGAGAAGCGCGACGACGGCGCGCCGCTCGACCCGGTCGCCCGCTTCCATCTGCGCAACGGGGCGCGGCTGGAACGCATCAACTGGCTGGGTGACACCTCGCCCAAGGGCCTGCGCCAGGCCGCCGGCCTGATGGTCAACTATCGCTACGTCCTCGACGACATCGAGAAGAACCACGAGGCCTACGTCGCCAAGAACTCCATCGTCATGAGCGCCGACGTCAAGGCGCTGGCCAAGCGCGCCCGCGAAGGCGGCGGCGCCGCCGCGCTGCGGCGTCTCGGGTTGGGCTAGGTGGCTGGCGTCAGCCCAGCAACGCCGTCCAGAGCGCGGCGGCACCCATACCGGCGAGCATGGCCCAGATGGCGCTCTTCACGCTCAGCATGACAAGCGCGGCCAGCGCGACCGCGGCGGCCTCGCGCAGGCCGCCCTGCGCCACGACTGTCGCCACCACGGCCGCCAAGACCGACGAGGAGAGCGCCTCGAGGAAGCGCTCGACGCGCGGCGAGGCGGAGACCCGCTCCATGAAGGCGGCACCCAGCAGTCGGGTGGCCAGGGTGACCGCCGCCATCATCAGGATGGCTGCGTAGGCGGCAAGCTCACCCGGCACGGCGCAAGGCTCCGGCCAGGCCGCCGCACAGCGCCGCGGCGACGATGTTCCAGCCGGCCGGCAGCAGGGGCAGCGTGGCCACGGCGACCGTACAGGCGACGACAACCGGCACGACGCTGGCCGGCGTCTTGAGGCCGCCGACGACCACGGCGGCGAAGAAGGCGGCCATAACGACATCGACCCCGAAACGGTCGAGCGATCCCAGGCTGGAGCCGGCCAGCGCGCCGGCCCCGGTTCCGATCATCCAACTCGTCCAGAGCATGAGGCCGCCGCCCAGCAGGACGCCGACGTCGCGGATGCCGCCTCTGAAGGCGGCATGGCTGTCGGCGAAGTTGGCATCGCTCATCAGCGACAGCGCGAGGATGCGCTTGCTACGCGATAGGGCGTTGACCCAGGGCGACAGGGCGGCGCCGAGGATGATGTGCCGGGCATTCACCGCCAGGACGACCAGCGCCAGCGAGAGGAAGGGCAAGGTCTCGCCCCACAGGTCGAGGGCGGCGAACTGCGAGGCGCCGGCGAAGACAAGAGCGCTCATGACCAGTGCCTGCGCGGCGGTCATGCCCTGCTCGATCGCCGCTGCCCCGAACGCCAGGCCAAAGGGCACGACGAAGAGGGAGACCGGCAGCAGACGGCGCAGGCCCAGGCGGACGCCAGCGCCGCTCAGGCAGATTCCGCCGGAGGCAGCCTCGCTCGGCGTGTCGGTCCGCGGTTTATCCATCGGTCGGTTAGACCGCCTCGACGCTTGCTTGTCAACCGCTACAATGGTTAGAAAACTCGTATGAGTTATAGCAAGGGGCACCCGGTGCGCCCCGTCGCCGGGCGTCTGGCGCTGGACTTCCTGAACACCGCCGATTGGACCGCCGAGGGGGCGGTGGCGCACGAGAAACTGGAGACGCTGCGGGACGCGGTGCTCTGGATGCGCGCGCTCGGCCTGCCGGAGCCGGCGCTGCCGGCATCGGTGGCGGAGCTGCATGCCTTCCGCCGTGGGCTGCGGGCGGTCTTCCTGGCGACCGAAGACGCGGCGTCCGGGCTGGCATGCCTCAATGAGGTGCTTGCCGGCACGGCGGGGGCGCCGATCGTGCAGCGGCCGGGTTCTCCTCTGCCGACCCCTGCCGGCATGAGCCTGCTGCAACTCCTCGCCGTTTCGGCCGCGAGCATTCTGGCCGATCCGCGCGAGGTCGCGCGCCTCAAGCTCTGCCCGGGGATGGATTGCGGCTGGCTTTTCCTCGACGAGACCCGCAATGCACGGCGGCGTTGGTGCCAGATGGAGACCTGCGGCAACCGGGCCAAGGCGCGCCGCAGCTACGCCCGCAAGCGGGCGACGGCGGCGCAGAGCGACTGAGGCCGGGTCGGGCGAAGAGTATGCCGGCGTCTCTATCAATCGCCTGCCGGCGACACCGGCTTGACGCTGTTGAAACAGACCAGAAGTTCACCAGCTGTGGCGTGTGGAACACAGCTGTGCAGCGCGGTAAGTCGCTGGTCGCAAAACACATATCCTGAGGTCGCTTTCGCGTCAGATCGGTTTGGCGGCGTGGGGAAATCATCGCGTTCCATCGACGGGGCGTGCGCTCGGGCGCGCCCCGCCTTTTCGATCCGGAGCGCGACGTCCATGGCCCCTGCTTCTGCGGTAGATCCTGCGGTTCTCGCCTCGGTGCGCGATCATCTCGCCCAGCCGGTCGAGCAGGCGCGCGGGCTGCCGGGCTTCATGTTCCACGACCCCGAAATCTACGCCCTGGAGCAGGAGCGGATCTTCGCCAAGTCTTGGGTCTGTGTCGGCGCCGAGGACGAGTTGGCGCGCATCGGCGACGTTAAGCCGGTCGAGGTGGCCGGCCGCCCGCTGGTGCTGGTGCGCGACGAGAGCGACCAGATCCGTGCCTTCCACAACATCTGCAGCCACCGCGGCGCACTGCTGGTCACGGAGAAGGGCCGGCGCAAGGTGATCGCCTGCCCCTATCACGCCTGGACCTACGGTCTGGACGGCCAACTCCACAAGACGCCCCACATCTGCGGCCAGGGTATCCACGACTCGCCCAGCCTCGACAGGTCGCTGCATGGCCTGAAGCCGGTGCGCTGCGCCGTCTGGGCCAAGCTGGTCTTCGTCAACCTCGATCCCATGGCGCCCTCGCTGGACGAGGACCTGGCGCCGCTGAGCGCGCGCTGGGCGGCCTACGACTTCGCCGAGCTGCGCCTGGGTGCCACCCGCGACTTCGTGCTGCCGGCCAACTGGAAGCTGGGCATCGAGAACTTCGTCGAGCGCTACCACCTGCCGTGGGTGCATCCAACCCTGAACGGCTTCTCGGGAATCCGCTACTCCTACGAGCTGCTGCACGCGCGCTTCGTCGGCGTCGGCAGCACCGGCTTCGCGCCACCGACGCCGCACGGGCCGCTGCCGAGCTTCCGAGGGCTGCCGGAAAGCGAGCTACGCCGCGCCGAGTACCCCTGCGTCTTTCCCAACGTCATGTTGGGGATGCACGCCGACTTCATGTACGCCTACGTGCTGACGCCCGACGGGCCGCACAGCACCAAGGAGCGGCTCTACATGTTCTTTGCCGGCGACGCCGCCATGCAGCCGGAGTACGCAGCCGCGCGCGAGCACCGCACCGAGGTCATCGCCGGGATCAACGTCGAAGACATGGACATCGTCAGCCGCCTGCACCGCGGCTGCGCCTCGCCGGCGATGGGCGGTGCCGTCTTCTCTCCGGTGTTCGAGAAGACTAGCCAGCTCTTCCAGCGCATGGTCATCGAGCGCCTGGTCGAGACGCCGGCGCTGGAGACGGTGTTGGCGGCGGAGTAGGCGAGGCGGGTCTTGCGCCGGACGGCCGGCGGGGCCATGAAGGCGGTCTGGCGTTTACCCGCAGCGAGAGGCCGCCCGCCATGCCTGCGCAGCCCACCGCGCCCGCGTCCGCCGGCCGCGCCGCCCACTACGCCGACGCCGAGGCCGTGGCCCGCGCCCTGCGGCCGAGCTACCCGGTCTACCTGCTGAGGCCGCGGCGCCTGGCCGAGAACGCGCGCGCCTTCCTGGAGGGCTTTCCGGGCACCGTCCTCTATGCCGTGAAGTGCAATCCGGCACCGGCCGTGTTGCGTGCGCTCTACCGTGCGGGCATCCGCCACTTCGACACCGCCAGCCTGCCCGAGATCGCCCAGATCGCCGAGACCTATCCCGACGCGCAGACCTACTTCATGCACCCCGTGAAGGGCCGGGCAGTAATCCGCACCGCCTACGAGGTCTACGGCGTGCAGCACTTCGTGGTCGACCACCCGAGCGAGCTGGAGAAGGTGCTGGAGGAAACCGCTCAAGGGCGCCGCGAGGACCTGGTCGTCGTGGTGCGCCTGGCGACGCCGCCGGCGGCCGGCACGCTCTACCACCTGGCCGCCAAGTTCGGCTGTGCCGAAAGCGAGGCGGTGGCCCTGCTGCGGCGGGCGAGGGAAGCCGGCTGCCGGGCCGGGCTCGCCTTCCACGTCGGCAGCCAGTGCCGCACGCCCGGCGCCTACGGCACGGCGCTGGAGATCTGCGGCCGGGTCGCCGCCGAAGCCGGTGTGGAGCTGGCCTGCCTGGACGTCGGCGGCGGCTTTCCCGCCGACTACGTCGAGATGGTGGCACCGGAGTTGTCGCTCTACTTCGAGGAGATCCGCCGCGGTCTCGAACACAACGGATTTTCCGGGCTCGAGGTTCTCTGCGAGCCGGGGCGGGCGCTGGTCGCCTCGGGCTGCTCGCTACTGATCCAGGTGCAGCTCCGCAAGGACGCGCGGCTCTACGTCAACGACGGCATCTACGGCAGCCTGTCGGAGATGGTCGACGCCGGCATCCGCCTGCCGGTGCGCCTGGTGCGCCCGGACGGTCCGGCGCCGGCGGACGAGTTGCACGAGTTCGTCGTCAACGGCCCGACCTGCGATTCCCTCGACGTGCTGCCGCAGCGCTTCGCTCTGCCGGCCGACGTACGCGAGGGCGACTGGATCGAGGTCGACCAGGTCGGCGCCTATTCCAACGCACTCGCCACCCACTTCAACGGCTTCTACCCGGAGACCTTCGTGACGGTGGGCGACGCACCCCTCGCGGCACGGATGGAGGGCCACGCGGCGTGAGCGCGCCGGCGGGCGTTCACAGAGCCATGGACAGCAGCGTCTAGAATCGTTGGGATAGCTGTCCGAGCCGACCGGCGAGCGGGGAGGGGGCGTGGAACCGCAGCAAAAGTCGATAAAGGGCCTGTCGTCGGCAGGCTTCCACCGACTCGCCTATCGGGAATGGGGCGCCGCCGACGCCGAGCGGACGGCGGTCTGCGTGCATGGCCTGACTCGCAGCGGTCGCGATTTCGACGCTCTGGCGGCGCACCTGGCATCGGCCGGCTGGCGCGTGGTCTGCCCAGACGTGGCCGGACGCGGCGAGAGCGACTGGCTGCGCAACCCGGCCGACTACGGCTATCCCCAGTACCTCCAGGACATGAACGCGCTGCTCGCCCGCCTGCAGGTGGATGAGGTCGACTGGGTGGGCACCTCCATGGGCGGGCTGATCGGCATGATGCTGGCGGCGCAGCCCGGCGGCCAGCCGATTCGCCGGCTGGTGGTCAACGACGTCGGGCCGCTGATCCCGAAGGCCGCGTTGGAGCGCATTGCCGAGTACGTCGGGCGCGAATGGGTCTTCGCCGACTTGGCCGAGGCCGACAAACACCTGCGCAAGGCCTACGCCACCTTCGGCGACCTCAGCGAGGCGCAGTGGCGCAAGCTGATCGGCGATTCGCTGCGCGAGAGGCCCGGCGGCGGCTACATCCCGAACTACGACCCGCGCATCGGCGACGCCTTCGTCGCCGGCCCGCTCGAGGACGTCGACATCTGGCCGGTCTGGGACTCGATCTCCTGTCCGGTCTTGTTGCTGCGCGGTCTCTTCTCCGATCTGCTGAGCGCGAATACGGCGGCGCAGATGACCTTGCGCGGCCCCCAGGCGACCCTTGTCGAGGTGCCGGAGGCCGGGCACGCGCCGGCCCTGCTCAGCCGTGCCGAGGTGGAGACCATCCGCCTCTGGCTGGAGGGTGCCTACGACGCGGCGCTGGACGCCGGCCTGGAGCCGGCGCGCCAGGCCGGCAGCGCCTGAGCCGTGGCGTCATCGACGCGGGCGTCGCCGACAGGCTCCAGCCCGACCCGCCGGCAGAGGTCGTATTGGCCCTCAGGCGATCTTGGTCGGTGTTGGGCGGCGTTCTGCCAGCTCGACGGCATGGGCGGGAATGCGGACTTCGACGGTGGTTCCCTCGCCGACGCTGGAGCGGACTTCCATGTCGAAGTCCATCAACGCGAGCAGACTGCGCGACAGCGTCAGGCCGAGGCCGAGCCCGGCGCTGCCGTGGACAGGGACCGTGCCGCCCCCGGCGAGCGGCTCCTCCAGAGCCGCCAGGCGAGCCGGCGGCATGCCGACGCCGGTGTCGGCCACCCGCAGAACGGCGCCGTTGTCTGCGAGCACCGCCTCGACGCGCACCGATCCGCCGGCCGGCGTGAACTTCACGGCATTGTCGATGAAGTTCAGCAGCGCCTGGCGCAGCGCCACCCGGTCGGCATGCACGGCCGCCGGCCGACCGTTTCCGAGCGCCACCTCCAGGCGAACCCCGAACTTCTCCGCCGTCGGGCGCAGCATGGCTTCGAGCCAGGACCCGAGTTCGTCGAGCGGCAGTCGCTCAATGTTCAGGCTTTCCGCCCGCGGCGTGTCCTGCGACAGCTCGAGGAAGCGGGTGATCACCCGTTGCATGTGCTGGCCGGCCTCGGCGACGGTATCGATGTAGCTGTGCTGTCGTTCCGGCGATAAGCTGTCGAAGCGCAGACGCAACAGATCGGTGAAGCCCAGAATGCCGTTCAGCGGCGTGCGCAGTTCGTGGCTGAGCGTGGCGAGCAGACGCGATTTCGCGGTGTCGGCGGTGATGGCCTGGTTGGCCTTGGCGGTCAGCTCGCGGTTGAGCGTGGCGATTTCCAGCGTACGCTGGGCGACTTGGCGCTCCAGGGTGGCCTGGCTGATGCCGGCGCGATAGACGAAGAGGGCGGCCGAGCCGGACAGCAGGAAGCCCAGGGCGATCAGGCCGGCTGAGACGCTCTCGGCGAGATTCCGGGCGAAAAAGGCCCGCGGTTCGAGCCACAGGCCGATCGAGCGGCCGGCGAATGTCAGGTGCGCCGTCGTGCCGCGGCCCTCAAGCGGCTCGACCATCAACTCGTCGGGAACGGACAAGATCGGCACGGCCTCGCCGTTTGCGGCCGAGGGCGCACCGGAGGCGAGGCCGGCATCGAAGACCAGAAGGTTGATGTCATCGCGGTCCGGGCCGAGCGCGGCGACGACGACATCGTTGAGAGTCACGCCGATCGCGATGGCGGCGGATGTCGGCTGCACGAGCGTATCGTCCCGGGCCTGCAAGACGAAAGGCCCGGCGATCCGGTGGACCAACAGCGCGCTGACTGGTGCCGGCCCGCCGCCCGCGTCCTGCGAGAGGACTACGGGTGCCGAGACCTGCGGGCCGCCGGACGAAAAGGTGCGCTGCAGGGCCGCCCGCCGTTCCGTGTTGCTATAGGCATCGTAGCCCAGGATCTTCGGGTCCTTATGGTCGCGCCAGATCAGCAGGGCCGGATAGCGTTGCGCCTGTGAGGTTGGCGGCCAAGGCAGGCGAGCCAAATCCGGGGAGACGAGCCGTTGCACGAGGCCGCTAAACGTCTCGGGCGCCTCGGCGTCGACCTCGACGGCCAAGGCCACCGCGCGAATGGCCTCGCCGGCCGGGTGCGTGGAAAAAAGCGTGTCGTTCAGACGCTGGAAGTCCGCCAGATCGCGAATCTTGCCGTCGGCGATCCTCGCCGCCACAGTGGCGATGTCGCGTTCCAGTTCCCGCAAGGCGCCGCCGACAATCCCCTGAAGATGCTGGCTCTGACGCAGCAGGCGGTCGTGTTCCAGACCCTCCAGCAGGTGGTAGAGGTATCCGCCGGCGCCGAGGAACGCGGCGAAGAGGACGGCGAACGCGCCAAGCGCACGCCGGCGCCAGCCCGGTGGCGGTGCCAGCGCATCCGGATGAGGGGCGGTCAGCGGGCCTTCGGCCAGGAAGTCGACGACGACCAGCAACTGCGTGACCGCGCCAGTCGCATCCGTCAGCGGCAGCACCAGGTGCAAGGCGCGGGTGATCGAGGTGTCCGAACCGGCATAGCCAGGGGCGCCCAAGACGGGTCGGCGTTTACCGACGGCGGCCTGCAGATCTGCCATGACCTTGCTGGAGTCGAGCGGACCGAAGACCGTTGAGGCCCTTGCGCCGACCCGGTGGGTCTCGGTGAATCGCTTGACCCGCTCGCCGACCAGAGAGAGCCGGAAGTCGCGTGCACCGTCCAGAACATCCATAAGGACGGCGGATGGCCGAAGGGTCGCGGGCAGGCTTTCCTTGGCCGCCGCGGCCGGCGCGGGCCCGTTGCCGGCCAGGGCATCCCACCAGCCCGCCGCCTCCTGCAGCCGCGCGGAGTTGGCCAGCTTGTCGAAGTCCGCCCAGGCGGCGAGGTTCGTTCCGGCGCCGTCGGCGGAGGCAAGGTCCAAGGCGCGATCTCCCCAAGCGCCGCGAGATCCCCAAGCGGCAGCCTGCACGTTGCCGCTTCGCCTCGCATCCGGTGAATGCAGCAAGGCCGTATAGTGTCTAGCGGACTCCGAGAACGATTTGGTTAACGGGACCGATTTTTCTCCGCCCCGGGGCAAAGCCGGGCGGCGGTGGCCTCGGCCTGCGGGCAGGATAGATTATCGCCATGACCGAACCTTTCGTGCCCCGATTCCCCTGGCTGACAGGCGACTTGCAGACCTTGCGGAACACGTTGGTGCGTCCGCGCATCGACCTCTCGTCTTGGCCTGCGCAGGCGCTGCGGTTGGATTTGAGCGACGGCGAGGCCTTGTTGGCCACGGTGCAGTTGCCCGGCTCCGGCGCCGAGCGGCTTCCGCTCGTTCTGCTGCACGGGCTGACCGGCTGCGATGACAGCATCTACCTGCGCGCCAGTGCCCGCCATTTCCTTTCCGCCGGCCATCCCGTCGTGCGGCTCAACTTGCGCGGCGCCGGGCCGGGCCGGGCGCTGGCCCGCCAGCACTACCATGCCGGCCGCAGCGAGGACCTGCGCCGCGCCCTCGCCGGCCTCGCCTCGCAGATACCGGAGCTTGCCTCCGGCGTTGGGCTTATGGGCTACTCGCTGGGCGGCAATATGCTCCTGAAGCTGCTGGGAGAGGGCGATCTGCCGGTGCCGGTGCGCGCGGCTTGCAGCGTCTCGGCCCCGATCGACCTGAAGGCTGCCCAGGTGCGCATGATGGAGCCGCGCAACGCCCTCTATCACCGCTACATCCTGGGCCGGATGAAGGCCGAGAGCCTTGCCGATCCCGCGCTGCTGGCCGAGGTGCGTTCGGTCTGGGAATTCGACGATTGCGTGGTTGCCCCGGCCAACGGTTTTGCGGGGGCCGAGGACTACTACGCGCGTTGTGCGGCCAAGCGCTTCTGGCGCGCCATCGCCGTGCCGACGCTCGTGCTCGCCGCGCTGGACGACCCCTGGATCCCCGGCGAGTGCTATCTGGCCGAGCCGTGGCGGGAGAACCCGGCACTTACGGTCCTGACCCCGCGGCACGGCGGCCACGTCGGCTTCCACGGCCGGCGCAGCCGGGTGCCGTGGCACGACCGCACCTTTCAGGACTTCCTGGCGGAGCGGGCCGCTCAGCCGGCGCGCAGCTTCTCCGCCGCCGTCGGCGCGAAATAGGTGAAGACGCCATCGGCCCCGGCGCGCTTGAAGGCGAGCAGGGACTCCATCATCGCCGCCTCGCCGGCGATCCAGCCGTTCTGGGCGGCGGCCTGGATCATCGAGTATTCGCCGCTCACCTGGTAGGCGAGGGTGGGGACGGAGAAGTTCTCCTTCACCCGGCGGATGATGTCGAGATAGGGCATGCCCGGCTTGACCATCACCAGGTCGGCGCCCTCGTCGAGGTCGAGCGCCACCTCGCGCAGCGCCTCGTCGGAGTTGGCGGGGTCCATCTGGTAGGTCTTCTTGTCGCCCTTCAGCGCCGCGCCGGAGCCGATCGCTTGCCTGAAGGGCCCGTAGAAGGCGCTGGCGTACTTGGCGGCATAGGCGCAGATCGCCACGTCCTGGTGCCCCGCCACGTCCAGGCAGGCGCGGATCCGCCCGATCCGGCCGTCCATCATGTCGGAGGGCGCGACCACGTCGCAGCCGGCATCCGCCTGGACCTGCGCCTGGCGGCACAACAGGTCGATCGACTCGTCGTTGAGCACGCGGCCGCCGCGCACCAAGCCGTCGTGGCCGAGCGCGTTGTAGGGATCGAGCGCGACGTCGCAGATGACGCCCACACCGGGCACTTCGGCCTTGATCTGCCGTACGGCGCGGCAGACCAGGTTGTCGCCGTTGACCGCCTCGTGGCATTCGGGCGTCTTCTTCGCGTCCTCGACGTAGGGGAACAGCGCGATGGCCGGGATGCCGAGTTCGGCCGCATGGCCGACCGCGTCGCTCAACTCCGACAGGGTGAAGCGACGCACGCCCGGCATCGCCGCGATCTCGGCGTCCGGGCAGCTTTCGTCGCGCACGAAGACCGGCCAGATCAGATCGTCGACGCTCAGGTGGGTCTCGGCCACCAGCCGCCGGCTCCAATCGTGCGTGCGGTTACGGCGCAGGCGCAGGGTGGGATAGGCGCCGGTGATTGCCGCCTTGGGCTGGGTCGGCACCGCCTGGCGCAGGAAATTCGGGCTGTCTTCGGGCATCGGTCCGTCCGCCGCACATGGTTGTCCGTCTGTGTGCTTAACGGTGGAGCATAGGGGCCGCTTTGATGCCGCTCAAGTGATGGCGACGCGCTGCCGCGGCAGGCAGAATGGCGGATCGTCCGCCATCCCCGGAAGGATCGCTCCATGCCCGCGTCCCGCCGCCGCTTCCTGCAGACCGCCGCCACGGCGACCGCTGCCATGCCCTTGGCCGCGCCGGCGCTGGCGCAGTCCGCCACCCGGAGCCTGACCATGGTCACCACTTGGCCAGCCAACGCCCCTGGTGTGGGCGTCAACGCCACGCGCTTCGCCGAGCGGCTGGCCGCCCTGTCCGGCGGTCGGTTGGAGATCAAGCTCTATCCAGCCGGGGAGCTGGTGCCGACGTTCGAGGCGCTGGATGCCGTGCGCCAAGGCACCGCCGATCTGGCGCATTCCACGCCCTACTACTGGGTCGGCAAGTCTCAGGCGCTGCATTACTTCACCGGCGTGCCGTTCGGCATGACGGCCGTCGAGTTCACCGCCTGGCTGCGCTTCGGCGAAGGGCAGGCCCTATGGGACGAGGCCTACGCCCCCTTCGGCGTGGTGCCCTTCTACGCCGGCTCCTCCGGCACCCAGGCGGGCGGCTGGTTCAACAAGGAGATCAGTGCAGTCGAGGACTTCCAGGGCCTCAAGTTCCGCATCGCCGGGCTGGGCGGGGAGGTGCTGCGCCGGCTCGGCGCCGCGCCGGTGCTGACCCCTCCGGGCGAGATCATGCCGGCGCTGGCGGCCGGCACGGTCGACGGCGCCGATTGGATCGGCCCCTGGAACGACATTGCCTTCGGCCTGCACCGCTTCGCCAAGTACTACTACATGCCAGGATTTCACGAGCCGGGGCCGGGCCTGGAGGTGATCTTCAACCGCGCCGTCTTCGACGCGCTGGAGCCGGACCTACAGGCGGTCGTGCGCACCGCCGCCTGGACGACCTCGATCGAGACCCTGGCAGATTTCACGTTCCACAACGTCCAAGCCTTCGAGGCGATGCTGGAGGACCACCAGGTCGAGGTGCGGCGCTTCCCGGATGCGGTCGTTGAACGCCTTGGCGAGGTCAGCCGCGAAGTGCTGGAGGAGGTCGCGGCGAGCGATGCGCTGACGGCCAGGGTGCACGAAAGCTACATGCGCTTCCTGGACAAGGCGCGCGCCTACGCCCCCTACGGCGAGCAAGGCGTGCTGAACATGCGCAGCTTGGCCTTCGGTTAGGGCCCGGACGCATGGACTTCGAAGAGTTCCGGCGGCACGGCCATGCCTTCGTCGACTGGATGGCCGATTACCTGGAAGGCGTCGAGCGCTACCCCGTGCGCGCCCAGACGCGGCCCGGCGAGATCGCCGCCCGGCTGCCGGACGCGCCGCCGCGACAGGGCGAACCGATGGAGGCGATCTTCGCCGACTTCCAGCGCGACGTGCTGCCCGGCATCACCCATTGGCAGCACCCGCGCTTCTTCGCCTACTTCCCGGCCAACGCCAGCCCGCCCTCGATCCTGGCCGAGATGCTGACGGCGACGCTGGGCGCGCAATGCATGCTCTGGCAGACCTCGCCGGCGGCCACCGAGATGGAGACCAAGGTCCTCGACTGGCTGCGCCAGATGACCGGCCTGCCCGAGGGCTTCCACGGCGTGATCCAGGACTCGGCCTCCGGTGCCATCCTCTGCGCCTTGCTGACGGCGCGGGAGCGCGCGACCGGCTGGCGCAGCAATGCCCAGGGACTGCATGCGGCCCCGCAAGTGGCCGTCTACACCTCGGGCCAGACCCACAGTGCGACCGAGAAGGGGGTGCGGATCGCCGGTATCGGCAGCGACTTCCTGCGCAAGATTCCGGTCGACGACGAGTTCGCCATGCAGCCGGCGGCGCTGGAGGCGGCGATTGCGGCCGACAAGGCGGCCGGGCTGGTGTCGGCCTGCGTCGTCGCCTCGCTGGGGCGACGGGGGTGGGTGCCGTCGATCCGCTGCGGCCGATCGGCGAGATCTGCCGGCGGCACGGCGTCTTCCTCCACGTCGACGCCGCCTGGGCCGGCTCCGCCCTGATCCTGCCGGAGCAGCGCTGGATGCTCGACGGCATCGAGCACGCCGACAGCTTCGTCTTCAACCCGCACAAGTGGCTGTTCACCAACTTCGACTGTTCGGCCCACTTCGTGCGGGAGCCGGAGGCGCTGATCCGCACCCTATCGATCCTGCCCGCCTTCCTGCAGTCGCGCGAGGCCGGCCAGGTGATCGACTACCGCGACTGGTCGGTGCCGCTCGGCCGCCGCTTCCGCGCCCTCAAGCTCTGGTTCGTCATCCGCTCCTACGGGGTGGAGCGCCTGCAAGGCATGATCCGCGACCACATCGCCTGGGCCGAGGAGCTGGCGGGCGAGGTCGCAGCGGCGCCGGACTTCGAGTTGACGACGCGCCTGCGCCTAGCCCTCTTCACCTTCCGCTATATGCCGGCCGGCGTCGATGACCCTGCCGCGCTCGACGCGCTCAACGAGCGCCTGCTGCATGCGGTGAACGACGACGGCCGGCTCTATCTGACTCAGGTGCGCGTGCCGAGCGAGAGCGGCGAGCGCTTCGCCATCCGCTGGTCGGTCGGTCAGACCTATACCCAGAGGCGTCACTTGGCGGAAGGCTGGGCCGCGGTGCGGGAGATCGCGCGAGCATTGCCGCAGAGCGGCCGCTAGAGAAAGTCGGACGCGGAGACGACCTTGGCGTAGTCCCCGTTGAGGTTGGCCAGGCTCAGGGCATGCACCTCTTCCGCGCACCACAGGCGGCCGTCCAGGTCGCGTTTGTCGAAGGTGGCGCAGGCATCGGCGATCACCTGGGTGCGGTAGCCGAGGGTCCCTGCAGCGCGCGCCGTCGCCTCTACCGAGTTCTCCGTGACGAAGCCGCAGATCGCCAACCTGTCGATGCCGGCAGTCTCCAGCAGGCGGACGAGGCTGGTGGCGGCGAAGGCCGAGGGCGTCGACTTCCAGACCACCCATTCGCCGTCCAGTGGCAGGGCTTCCGGCTTGGTGGTGCTTCCGGTCCCCTGGAAGGTCGAATTCGGGTCCGTCGGCAGGTGGTGTACATGCACCACCGGTGCACCCTCGGCTCGCCAAGCCGCCAGCAGCGAGCCGATCGTGCGCTCGGCATCCGGGTTGTTGCGGCGGCCCCAGCGGGGGTCGTCGAGCGCCGCCTGCGCGTCGACGACGAGCAGGGCCGGCGGCGAAAGCCGGTTCATCTCTTGCGGAATCCTCAGCGGGGCGACGGGGCGGCCGCGCGGGACCGCCCCTTGGATCGTCATGGCGCGAGGCGCGGCGCTACTCGGCCGCCTTGGCGGTGGTGCCGGTCGCGACAGTCAGTGCCTGGTCCAGGTCGGCGAGGATGTCGTCGATGTGTTCGATGCCGACCGACAGGCGGACGTAGCCCGGCGTGACGCCGCTCGCGGCCTGCTCGTCCGGCGTAAGCTGGGAGTGGGTGGTGGTCGCCGGGTGGATCGCCAGGCTGCGCGCATCGCCGATGTTGGCGACGTGGTAGAACAGCTCCAGGCTCTCGATGAACTTGCGGCCCTGTTCCGTGCCGCCGGTCAGTTCGAAGCCGACCAAACCGCCGTAGCCGCCCTTGAGATAGGTATCGGCCCGCCGTTTCTGCTCGGCGTCGGTCTGCAGGGCGGGGTAGGTCACCGACTTCACGGCCTGATGGTCGCGCAGGAACTCGGCGACCTTCTGGCCGTTGCGGCTGTGCTCGCGGATGCGCAGCGGCAGGGTCTCCAGCCCCTGCAGGAACTGGAAGGCGTTGAAGGGGCTCATCGCCGCGCCGGCATCGCGCAGCAAGGTGACGCGCGCCTTTATGATGTAGGCGATCGGCCCCAGCGGCTTGACGGCCTGGGTCCAGACGGCGCCGTGGTAGCTGGGGTCGGGCTGGTTGAGCAGCGGGAAGCGCTCGGCGTTGCCCTCCCAGTCGAAGTGGCCGCCGTCGACGATCAGTCCGCCGATCGAGGTGCCGTGGCCGCCCAGCCACTTGGTCGTCGAGTAGACGACGATCGCCGCACCGTGCTCGATCGGCTTGCAAAGCACCGGGGCCGCAGTGTTGTCGACGATGAGCGGCACGCCCAGATCGCGGCCGATCGCGGCCACCTCGGCGATCGGGAAGACGGTCAGCTTCGGGTTCGGCAGGGTCTCGGCATAATAGGCGCGGGTCTTCTCGTCGGTCGCCCGGCGGAAGTTCTCGGGATCCTTCGGGTCGACGAAGCGGACCTCGATACCCTGCTGGGGCAGCGTGTGGGCGAAGAGGTTCCAGGTGCCGCCGTAGAGGTCGGTCGAGGTGACCACGTTGTCGCCGGCCTGGGCGATGTTCTGGATCGCCATGGCGCTGGCGGCCTGGCCGGAGGCGACGGCGAGTCCGCCGACGCCGCCTTCGAGCGCGGCCACGCGCTTCTCCAGCACGTCGCAGGTCGGGTTCATGATGCGCGTGTAGATGTTGCCCAGTTCCTTCAGCGCGAAGAGGTTCTCCGCATGCTCGGTGCTGGCGAACTGGTAGCTGGTGGTCTGGTAGATCGGCACGGCCACGGCGCCGGTCGCCGCATCCGCCCGCCAGCCGGCGTGCAGCACCTGGGTCTCGGGGTTGCTGGAGGTAACCGTCTTGCTGGTATCGCTCATGCTCAAGGTCTCCTTGTGGGCGCTCGCGGAACGGGCGCGTCTGAGATCGTCGTCTGCCGCCGCCGAACGGCGCCGGCGGAGCGGATGGCGAGGGGCCCACACTGGGTGGCGCTTTAGCGTTTTGTGACCCGGAGCAAGCTGCCCCTCAAATCCCGGGAGCCGGTTGGGCCGGCTAGGCCTTCGATGCCGGACGCACCGACACCGGCGGCGCGGCGAGCGCGCCACGAAAAAACCCGCCGCGGCAAAGCCGGGCGGGGCGTTTCGGTCCACGCTCGCTTTAGCCGCACTTGTAAAGCGCCCGCAAGCTGAAGCTCAAATCGGCGCTGGATCCAGACCATGCGCAAAGCGTGCGGCGGCGTCAAGCCCTAAGCGCCGCCGGCGCAGCGGACCGCGCTACGCCGCCTTGCCGCCGACCGCGCCCATGAAGGGGATGGTAATGTCCTGGCGGATCTCGCACAGCGAGAGGATCATCGGCCTGCCGTCGCGCGTGTGGCACGGCAGCACCAGGCGGCGGTACGGCACCCAGGCCGGCTCCTCGTCCGTGCGCCGCGTCAATACGCGGATGTCCTCCAGATGCGGGCGCCCGCTCAGATCGGCCTCGCGATAGCTGGCCAGGAGGCGTCCGAGCTGTTCCCGCGCCACCCAGGGAAAGGCGCAGCGCGTGCCCTGGATGGCGGCGGCGGCCTCGCGCCCCAGGAACTGCGAGATGCCGTGCTGAATGCCGAGATGATGGACAAGCGTCGCGTTGACGCGCTCGCGCGGCGGGCTCATGACGCTGAGATGGTCTCTCAGCCAGGCGATTGGCCTTTCCGGATCCCAGACCGCCTGCGATGCCTCCCAGGCCGCCAGGGCGCGCTCGATCAGCGGGGTGTCGGGGCGCAGCAGATCCTCGCGGGTCGGACCCTGCGGGCGGGAAATCTCGCGCACCACGGTCAGCGGCGCGATGAAGTCCACGTGGCGGAAGTCGCGCGCACGTCGCAGCCGCTGCAGCGCAGCTTGCGGGTCGGTAAAGGTCTCCCGATGCCAGCCGCCATGGAAGAATTCCAGGCGCACCGGCGCATGCCGGCCGGCGGCCAGGCACGCCTCGGCCGCGTCCAGGCTGGCAGCGTCGACGCGGCGGACATCCCACTTAAGGTGCAACTCGCTGCCGCGGACCAGGGCGCGGACCATACCCAGCCAGCGAAAGGCGTGCCCCTGGTGCCGCTCCGAAATCGGCTCGCGCACATGGGTCAGCGTGCTGGTCGGATCCGGGCGGCGCCAGATCCCCTCGTCGTCGATCCAGTAGACGCCGTCCACGCGCGGCGCTTCGCCGCCCGCCCGTGCGCGTCGCTCGTTGCCGCGCCCTGCCATCGCCCATCGTCTCCGACCCGCGAAGCCCGCGCAGTCCGGCCGGTGGAGCCGGCGCGCCGCCGATGGACGGCAGTTTGCCCTTTTTAGCCTGCTTTGGTGAAGGCCTTTATCAACTTTAGGAAGCCGGTCTTCACGTCGCCTTCCGGCATGTCGTTCAGGGCGCGCGCCAGGCGCAGCGTGTTGCGCGGCAGACTGCTGCCGCCCATTGCCGCATCGGCGGAGGGCTCGCCGCTTTCGCGTTCGGACAGGCCCTCGAAGAAGTAGGTGATCGGCACATCGAGCATCTGGCTGACCTGCCAGAGGCGACCGCTGCCGATGCGGTTGATCCCACGTTCGTACTTTTGCACCTGCTGGAAGCTCAGGCCCAGCATTTCGCCCAGTTTCGCCTGGCTCAAGCCGTGGGCACGGCGCAATTGGCGTAGGCGTGCGCCAATGTGCATGTCGGCTTCTTCTTGCGTGATTAGCATGGATCGTCCCATTCCGCCTTCTTATTGCCGCGCCAGGACCTGCTGCCAGCACGATCCGCCGCGGAGATGCTGCGGCATCCTGCATACCCGGATGCCCAGCGCCATTAGATTTTACTTAAGCTGCCCGCGCCTGGACGTCGCCGCCGCGTTGACAGCATAGGGGGGCGGCCTATCATCCGCGCCCGCCCTTTCGGGCGACGGCGACACCGGGGCCGAGGCGGACGAGACGATGGACTTCCAGCTCAGCGAGGAACAGCAGGCCTTCCAGGACATGGCGCGCAAGTTCGCCATGGAGGCGATGGCGCCGCACGCGGCCGCTTGGGACGAGGGCGAGGTGTTTCCCGTCGACACGCTGCGCCAGGCGGCCGCCCTCGGTTTCGCCGGCATCTACGTGCGCGACGACGTCGGCGGCTCGGCGCTGAGCCGTCAGGACGCGGCGCTGATCTTCGAGGAGTTGGCGGCGGCCTGTCCCTCAACCGCGGCCTACATCTCGATCCACAACATGGCCGCCTGGATGATCGACCGCTTCGGCAGCGACGCGCAGCGCCAGGCATGGCTGCCGAAGCTGACGACCATGGAGCACTTCGCCAGCTACTGCCTGACCGAGCCCGGGCACGGCTCGGACGCCGGCAACCTGAAGACTCGTGCCGAGCGTGACGGCGACCACTATGTGCTGAACGGCCAGAAGGCCTTCATCTCCGGCGGCGGCGACGCCGACGTCTACGTCGTCATGTGCCGCACCGGCGGCGAGGGACCGAAGGGCATCTCCGCCCTGGTGGTGCCGAAGGACACGCCCGGCCTTTCGTTCGGCAAAAAGGAGGCGAAGCTCGGCTGGAACAGCCAGCCGACTCGCGCGGTGATCTTCGAGAACGCTCGCGTGCCGGCGGCCAACCGTCTGGGCGCGGAGGGGATCGGCTTCAAGATCGCCATGGCCGGGCTGGACGGCGGCCGGCTGAACATCGGCGCCTGCTCGCTCGGCGGCGCGCGCTTCTGCCTGGAGACGGCGCGCGCCTACATGAAGGAGCGCAAGCAGTTCGGCCAGCCGCTCGCCGACTTCCAGGCGCTGCAGTTCAAGCTGGCCGACATGGTGACCGAGCTGGAGGCGGCGCGCCTGCTGCTGCACAAGGCGGCGAGCCTGCTGGACGCCGGCGACCCGGACGCCACCCGGCACTGCGCCATGGCCAAGCGCTTCGCCACCGACGCCGGCTTCGCCATCGTCAATGAAGCCCTGCAACTCCACGGCGGCTACGGCTACATCCGGGAGTACCCGATCGAACGCTACCTGCGGGACCTGCGCGTCCACCAGATCCTGGAAGGCACCAACGAGATCATGCGCCTGATCGTCGCCCGCAAGCTCCTGGCCGACTAGCCGCCTTCGCCCATTGACGCCGACGTCCACGGGATGGAAAAGCTCCTCTCGCTTGGCGGGAGGGACTGCAGATGTCGTCCGATACGGAAGTTGAGAGCGCGACCGGCCGGGCGCTGCTCGAGCGGGCCTTCCGCGCGCAGCAGTCGGGCCAGCTTGCCGTGGCGGCTGAGGACTACCGGCGCTATCTGCAGGAGGCCCCCGACGACCTGCACGCCAACGCCAACCTGGCGATGATCCTGCATCAGCAGGGCGATCTGGACGGGGCCCGGCGGCACCTGGACACCGCGCTGGCCAAGGACCCGAGCGAGGTGGCGCTGCTCAACAATCTCGGCGCACTGCATCTTGCGGCCGGCCGACTGGAGGAGGCGGCGGCCACGCTCGGCAAGGCCCTGGCGTTGAAGCCGCAGAACCCCGACGTCATCAGCAATCTCGGCGAGCTGGAGCTGCGCCGCGGGGCGCCGGCGACGGCGGTGGCCAGGTTCCGTGAGGCGCTGGGACTGCAGCCGCGCCACCTCAATGCCCAGGTCGGGCTCGGTCAGGCCCTGTGGGCGGCGGGGGAGTGCGACGCCGGCTACCGCGAGACCGCGCGCGCCGCCGCCCTGGCGCCCTTCCAGGCGCCGATCGACAACTTGCTCCAGAACATGCAGAACGCCCAGTCGCGGGCGATCGGCTGGCACTTCCCGATGCTCAACGACCCGCGCCGCAACCGGGTCTATCGCGCGGCCATCGAGCGCGCGGTGAAGCCCGGTATGCTGGTCCTGGAGATCGGCTGCGGCGCCGGGTTGCTGGCCATGCTGGCGGCGCGCGCCGGGGCGCAGGTGGTCAGTTTCGAGGCGATGCCGGACCTCGCCGCCATGGCACGTGAGATCGTCGCCACCAACGGCCTGTCCGACCGTATCGGCGTGGTCGAGAAGTTCTCCTTCCTCGGCCAGGTCGGGGTCGACCTGCCGCGTCCGGCCGATCTCCTGGTCTGCGAGATCTTTGACGCCGGGCTGTTGGGCGAGGAGGCGCTGCGCTCCATCGGACATGCGCGCGAGGCGCTGCTGGCCCCCGAAGCCCCGGTGCTGCCGGGCGGTGCGCGCCTCTTTGCCCAGCTCGTCGAGAGCGAGCGCCTGGCCGCGCGCCAGCGCGTCGACACCGTTGAAGGCTTCGACATGTCCGCCTTCAACCGGCATGCGCCGCGCCGCATGATGGTCGAGGACATGCGCCTTGTGCCGCATCGCGCGCTCAGCCCGCCGGTCGAGCTCTTCAGCTTCGACTTCGCCGGCCGGATCGAACTCGCCGGCACGGCCAGCCGGCAGGTCGAGGCGAGCGACGGCGGCAGCGCCGTCGGCTTCATGCTGTGGTTCGAGTTGGATCTGGGCGTCGGACCGGACGGACCGCTGGTCTACGGCTCGGCGCCCCAAGACGGCGGCTCGCACTGGTCCCAGCGCCTGCAACTCCTGGAGCGCCCGCGCCCGGTGCGGGCCGGCGAACTGTTGAGCATCGAGGCCGAATTCCTGCGCAGCGCGGTCTTCGTTGACCTGATCTGACCAAGCCTCCTCGAACGGTCTCTCAGTGCGCCGCTGGACAAGCCGCCGCGCATGCGCTTCTGTCCCGCCGCCCGCACGCCGACGGGCGGACACGACACGCAAGAGGGAGGCACGCGCGCGCACCATGAGCGAAGAGCCCGAGATCCTGTTCGAGCGCAAGGGGCCGCTGGCCCTGGTCACGCTGAACCGGCCGAAGGCGCTGAACGCGCTGACGCTCGGGATGATCCGGGCGATGCAGCCGCAGATGGCGGCTTGGGCGAGCGACGAGACGGTCAAGGCCGTGGTCGTGCGCGGCGCCGGCGAGAAGGCCTTCTGCGCCGGCGGCGACGTGCGCGCGGTCTGGCAGGCCGGTAAGGACGGCGATCGGCTGACCCGCGACTTCTTCTACGAGGAATACAGGCTCAACCGCACGATCCACGTCTTTCCCAAGCCCTACGTCGCGCTGATCGACGGCATCGTCATGGGCGGCGGCATCGGCGTGTCGGTGCACGGCTCGCACCGCATCGCCGGCGACCGCACCCTGGCGGCGATGCCGGAGACGGCCATCGGGCTCTTCCCCGACGTCGGCGGCAGCTGGTTCCTGCCGCGCCTGCCGGGCCGCATCGGCCTCTGGATGGCGCTGACCGGCGCCCGCCTGAAGACGGCCGACAGCGTCTATACCGGCGTTGCCAGCGAGTACGTCCCGAGCGTTCAGCACGAGGATCTGGTCGAGGCGCTGGCCAGCGACCTCGTCAAGACGGACGACGCGCGCGGCGCAGTGGACGCCACGGTGGCCGAGTTCGATGGCGACCCGGGACCGGCGCCGCTCGCCGAACATCGGGAAGAGATCGACCGGCTGTTCGCCAGCGACCGCATCGCCGACATCCTGGCGGCGCTCGAGGCCGACGGCGGCGACTGGGCCAAGGCGCAGCTCGAGATCCTCAACGGCCGCTCGCCGACCTCCATGAAGGTGACGGCCGAGCAACTGATCCGCGGCAAGGATCTCGATTTCGATTCCTGTATGACCATGGAGTACCGCCTGAGCCAGGCGGCCATGGCTGGGCACGACTTCTACGAGGGCATCCGCGCCGTCCTGGTGGACAAGGACCACGCACCGAAGTGGCAGCCGGCGACGTTGGCCGAGGTGACCGACGAGATGGTGGAGAGCTGGTTCCGCCCGCTCGGCGAGCGCGACCTGACTTTCGGCTAGGCGCAGCCGACCGGACGAAAAACGGGAGGAACGGAAGAATGGCGGAGATCGGCTTCATCGGCCTCGGCAACATGGGCGGGCCGATGGCGCGGAACCTGAAGGCGGCGGGCCACGCGGTGAAGGGCTTCGACGTGATGCCCGCGGCGGTCGAGGCGGCGCGCGACGCCGGGATCGAGACGGTCGACAGCGCAGCCGCGGCGGCCGACGGGGTCGAGGCGGTCTTCACCATGCTGCCGGCCGGCCGCCACGTGCGCGCGGTCTATCTGGGCGCGGACGATCAGGCGGGCGTCATCGCCGCCGCGCGGAAAGGTACGGTGATGATCGACAGCTCGACGATCGACGTCGCCAGTGCCCGCGCGGTGCACGCCGCGGCGGCCGAGGCGGGGATGCCGATGGTCGACGCGCCGGTCTCCGGCGGTGTCGGCGGGGCCGAAGCGGGCACCCTGACGATGATGGTCGGCGGCCCGGACGCGGCCTTCGCGGCGGCCAAGCCCTACCTGGAGATCGTCGGCGGCCGGGTGATCCACGCCGGCGGGCCGGGCAACGGCCAGGTCGCCAAGGTCTGCAACAACATGATCCTCGGCATCACCATGATCGCCAACGCCGAGGCCTTCACCCTGGCCGAGAAACTGGGGCTCGATCCCAAGGTGCTGTTCGACATCTCCTCCACCTCCTCGGGCTCGAACTGGGCGATGCTGAACCACAACCCGGTGCCGGGCGTGGTCGAGACGGCGGCGGCGAACCGCGACTACATGCCGGGTTTCTCGACCGCGATGATGCACAAGGATCTGCAGCTCGCCCAGGCGGCGGCGCAGGAGGCCGGTGCGGCGACGCCGCTGGGGGCGGAGGCGGCGGCGCTCTACACGCTCTTCGCCAACGCCGGCCACGGCGACCTCGACTACTCGGCCATCATCAAGCTGATCGCTGCCGAGGACTGATCGCTTCCGCCCTTGCCGTGTACGAGAAAGCCTCATGCGCGCCATGAGGCTTTCTGCTTTGTGCCGTTCTCGATTGCCGGGCAGTTTTTCCGAGATCGCTTGGAGGAAGTGCAATGAGGCTGTACTGGAACGTCCGCTGCGGCTCCTTCGCGCCGGAGGCGGTGGCTGCAGAGGCCGGCATTGCCTACGAGCGGGTGCGCGCGGACGAGCGGGCGGCGCCGTCGGGCTACCAGGAGATGTGCGATCTCAATCCGATGGCGCAGATCCCGACGGTCGTGCTGGACGACGGCCGCGTGATGACCGAGTCCGCCGCCCTTTGCATCTGGTTCGCCGATCGCGCACCGGCGGCCGGTCTGCTTCCGCCGGGCCGAAGCCTGGAGCGTCCCTGGGTGCTGCGCTGGCTGCTGTACCTGGCGTGCGAAGTCTATCCGGCCGATCAGCGCGAAGCCGATCCGGAGCGCTACACCACGGAGCCGGGCGGGATCGGGGCGGTGCGGGACGCTGCCTCCGCACACATGGATCGGGCTTGGAGCCTCGTCGAGACGGCGCTCGGGGAGGGGCCTTATTTGCTCGGCGACACTCTGACCGTTTTCGACATCTACGCGGCCATGCTGCTCGCCTGGCACCGCGAGCCGCGCACCCAGGTCGCACGCTGTCCGAAGCTCGGCCGCCTGCTGGATGCGGTCATGGAGCGTCCGAGGATCGCGCCGCTTTGGTCCGAGTACGAAATGAGTAACCGACTTTGAGCACGGCGGCGGTCTTCGCGTCGCGTCAGCGAGGGCCGGCGGACCGCGTCCATGTCGAGACGCGAGAATGGCTCATGCGTGCCATGAGGCATTCTCCTTTGTCCCGCACCAGGCGAGGCGGCACGCTCGCGGCATAGTCAGAATCGAGAGGGCTGGGATGAAGCTGTACTGGAACGTGCGTTGCGGCTCCTTTGCGCCGGAGGCGGTGGCGGCCGAGGCCGGAATCGCCCTCGAGCGAGTGCGGACGGACGTCCGCAACGACGCGTCGGCGTACGCCGGGCTTCGCGCGCTCAATCCGATGGGCCAAGTGCCGACCCTGGTGCTGGAAGACGGCCGCGTGATCACCGAGTCCGCGGCGATCTGCCTGTGGTTCGCCGACTTGGTGCCGGAAGCCGGCCTGCTGCCGCCGCCCGATAGCCCCGACCGCGCCTGGGTGCTGCGCTGGCTGCTGTTCCTGGCCTGCGAGGCCTACCCCGCCGACCTGCTGGAGGCGTATCCCGAGCGCTACACTACAGACCCGGATGCCGTCGCTGCCGTGCGCGCGGCGGGTTCGGCGCGCCTCGACCGGGACTGGGAGATCGTCGAGGCGGCGCTTGGCGAGGGGCCCTATCTGCTCGGCGAGACCTTCTCGCTCTTCGATCCCTACGCAGCCATGATCCTGGCTTGGCATCGGGATCCGAAGGCCTTGCTGGCACGCAGCCCGAAGCTCGCCCGGTTGTTGGACGCCGTCATGGCGCGCCCGAAGATCGCACCGCTGTGGGACGAGTACGACCTCGGCGTCCGGCTCTAGGAGTGGCGGCAGTGGAGACCACTGGACTCGGCCTCTTGGGTGGCGGCCCGTTCGGCGTCTTCGTCGCCGTGATGGCGCTCTACCTCGTCGCCGCGGTGACGCCGGGGCCTAACTTGCTGGCGACGCTGCGGGCGAGCCTGGCCAGTGGGCGCGGCGCCGGACTGGCGGTGGTCACCGGCATCACGCTCGCCTCGATGATCTGGGCGCTCGCCAGTCTGCTGGGGATCAGCCTGGTGTTCGCCATGGCGCCCTGGCTCTACGGGCTGCTGCTCACGCTCGGCGCGCTCTATCTGATCTGGATGGGCGCGAACCTCCTCTACAGCGCCTGGCGTCCGACGCGTGCGCCGGTCGCTTTGCCGCTGCGCACCCGCGCGTCCGGCTGGTGGGGCGTGCGGCACGGTCTGCTGGTGACGCTGTCGAACCCGAAGTCGGCGGTGTTCTATTCCAGCCTCTTCGCAGTGAGTGTGCCGCTGGACGCGCCCGACGCCCTGCGGGTCGCACTGGTGGCTGCGGTCGGCCTAGTCGCCTTCGCTTGGTACGGCGGCATGGCCTTGCTGGTCAGCCTCCCGCCCTTTGCCCAGGCCTATCGCCGCGGCGAACGGGCGCTGACGGCGGTCAGCGGGGCGATCTTCCTCGGGTTCGGGATCAAGTTGCTCTCCCAGCGCGCTTGACGTTTACGTAAACGTCAAGTATTGCCGTGCGACATGACGACGACGCTGGACAGGCCATCGGCTGCCGCGCCGCGCTGGAGCATCGCCGAACTCGCGCGCGAGTTCGAGGTGACGGCGCGCACCATCCGTTTCTATGAGGCGGAGGGGCTGATCGCGCCAAGCCGCGACGGGCAGAAGCGCATCTATTCCCAGCGCGACCGGACCCGGCTTCGCCTGATCCTGCGCGGCAAGCGGCTGGGTTTCTCGCTCGGCGAGATCCGTGAGATCGTCGACCTCTACGACGACGCCGAGCGGGGCGAAGCGGGCCAGCTCAACCTGCTGCTCGAGCGCATTGCCCAGCGCCGCGCCGAGCTGGACTCCAAGCGCCGCGACCTGGAGGCGGCGCTCGCCGAGCTCGACCGGGTCGAAGGCGACTGCCGCGCACGGCTGCGCGAACTGACTCGAGCAGGCCGATCGTGAGCGCCTTGCAGCCGCAGGACCCGGACTGGGAGGCCAAGCTGCGCGAGTCCTTCGCGCGCCAGCGCATCATGACGACGCTGGGCACCGAGTTGACGCGTGTCGAGCCGGGTCTGGTCGAGATCGCTTGCGACTTCCAAGAAGGCCTAGCGCAGCAGCACGGCTTCTTCCATGCCGGCGTCACCTCGACGCTGATGGATTCCGCCGGCGGCTATGCCGCCTTCAGCCTGTTTCCCGCCGGCAGCGCCGTGCTGACCGTCGAGTTCAAGATCAACCTGCTGGCCCCGGCCGCCGGATCGCGGCTGGTCGCGCGCGGCCGCGTCTTCAGGCCCGGCCGGACCCTGACGGTCTGCGACATCGAGGGTTACGTGCTCGGCGAGGCCGGCGAGAAGATCTGCGCCAAGATGCAGCAGACCTGCATGCGGGTGGACGCCGGCGCCGGCCTGGCCGCCGGCTGACCCGACGTCACGAAGGATTGCGGAGGAGCGATCATGATCCCCAACCAGCCGCCCCAGCTCGACTTCCATCTCGGCGAGACCGCCGACATGCTGCGCGACAGCGTGATGGCCTTCGCGCAGGAGAAGATCGCGCCACTCGCCGCCGAGATCGACCGGACCGACACGTTCCCGCGCCAGCTCTGGCCGGAGATGGGCGCGCTCGGCCTGCACGGCATCACGGTCGAGGAGGAGTACGGCGGCGCCGGCCTCGGCTACCTCGAGCACGTCGTGGCGATGGAGGAGGTCAGCCGGGCCAGCGCCTCGGTCGGCCTGTCCTACGGCGCTCACTCCAACCTCTGCGTCAACCAAATCCGCCGCAACGGCACGGAGGAGCAAAAGCGCCGCTACCTGCCCAAGCTGATCTCCGGCGAGCACGTCGGCAGCCTGGCGATGTCGGAGACGGGCGCCGGTTCCGATGTGGTCGGCATGCGCACCCGAGCCGAGAAGAAGGGCGAGCGCTACATCCTCAACGGTTCGAAGATGTGGATCACCAACGCCAGCGAGGCGGAAACCCTGGTGATCTACGCCAAGACCGACCCGGAGGCTGGCCCGCGCGGCATCACTGCCTTCCTGGTCGAGAAGGACTTTCCCGGTTTTTCCATCGCCCAGAAGCTGGACAAGCTCGGCATGCGCGGTTCGCCCACCTGCGAACTGGTCTTCGAAGACTGCGAAGTGCCCGAGGAGAACGTGCTGGGCGCGGTCGGCACGGGCGTCAATGTGCTGATGAGCGGTCTGGACTACGAACGCGCGGTCCTGGCGGCCGGGCCGCTCGGTATCATGCAGGCCTGCCTGGACGCCGTGATCCCCTACGTCCACGAGCGCAAGCAGTTCGGCAAGCCGATCGGCGAGTTCCAGCTCATGCAGGGCAAGCTGGCCGACCTCTACACGACGATGAACGTCTGCAAGAGCTACGTCTACACCGTCGCCAAGGCCTGCGACGCCGGCAAGACCACGCGCATGGACGCCGCAGGCGCAATCCTGTATGCGGCGGAGAAGGCGACCTGGATGGCGCTGGAGGCGATCCAGGTGCTGGGCGGCAACGGCTACATCAACGAGTATCCGACCGGCCGCCTGCTGCGCGACGCCAAGCTTTACGAGATCGGCGCCGGGACCAGCGAAATCCGCCGCTGGCTGATCGGCCGCGAGCTCTTCGAGCAGACGGCCTGACCCGGACGGCGGCACACGGATGCAAGTTTAGCCAACTTAGGCTTTAAGGCGCCTTTAACCGGCTGGCGTGTTGACTTCGGTCCGGGACTTCTCGGGCCGATGGAGGATGCCGCCGTGCTGGCCGCCTATTTGGACACCCTGCAAGTCGTCGAACGGCTGCACCGTCAATTGCTCGAGGTCATCAAGGCTGAGCTGGACCAGCGTGGCATCCGCGACCTGAACAACGTTCAGGCGCTGATCCTATTCAACATCGGCGAGGAGGAGGTCACGGTCGGCGAGCTGACCTTGCGCGGCTACTACCTGGGTTCCAACGTGTCCTACAACGTGAAGAAGATGGTCGAGAACGGTTACCTGATCCAGGAGCGCTCGCTGCACGACCGCCGTTCCTTCAACGTGCGCGCCTCCGAGCAAGGGCGCAGCATCTGCAAGCTGCTGAGCGACCTTTTCGGTCGACACGCCGAGGACATGGCGGACAGCAGCATCGCCGAGTCGACGCTGATCGACTCGACCAAGACCCTCGACCGCCTGCTCCGCTTCCTCTCGGCGCCCCAGCGCATCAGCCGGATCAGTTCGGCCGCCTGAGCGAGCGGGACGGAACAGTGCATTCCCACATAGTTGCTAACCGATCAACAGGCGGATCAGCACCGGCACCAGGATCGCCGTCGCCAGTCCGTTGAGCCCCATCGCCAGGGATGCGAAGGCGCCGGCCACCTCGTTCAGGCTGAGCGCCCGCGCCGTGCCGATGCCGTGGGCGGCCAGCCCGATGGCGAAGCCGCGGGCCCGCCAGTCCGTGATCCGCAGCAGATTGAGGGTCGCCGTGGCGAGCACGGCACCAAGGATGCCTGTCAGGATCACCAGCACCGCGGTCAGCGACGGCAGGCCGCCGATCGCCTCGGATATGCCCATGGCGATCGGGGTGGTCACCGACTTGGGGGCCAGGCTGAGCAGCGTTTCGCGCGTCGCCCCGAGCGCCCAGGCGATGCCGACGGCCGAGCCGACGGCGGTCAGCGTGCCGCCGAGCAGGGCGACGGCCAGCGGCAACAATGCCCGCCGTAACGCGCGGACGTTGCGGTACAGCGGCACCGCCAAGGCCACGGTCGCCGGGCCGAGCAGGAAGTGCACGAACTGTGCGCCCTCGAAATAGTCGGCGTAGCTGGTGCCGGTCGCCAGCAACAGGCCGACCAGCAGCAGCACGGCGATCAGCACCGGATTGGCCCAGGGGCTCAGGCCGGCCCGGCGGTAGACCGCGTCGCCGATCACGTAGGCCGTGAGCGTCAGGGTCAGGAACAGCAGCGGCGAGGCCGAGAGGTAGACCCAGACCCTGTAGAGCTCCTCGGCCAGGGGCGCCGTCTGTTCGGCATTCATTCCTTGCGCTCCTCGGCCGACGGCGCGGCGCCTGTCAGGCGCGCGACGAGGCTCATCAGGAGTGCCGTGACGGCGACCGTGGCGATCGCGCTGCCGATCAGGGCGCCGACGATCGGCAGCCACTCGTCGCGCACCAGGCCGAGGTGCAGCATGACGCCGACGCCGGCCGGCACGAACAGCAGGGCGAGGTTGTCGAGCAGGCCGCTCGTGACCTGGCTGAGGGCTTCGGGCGGCTCGCCACCGCGGATCAGCAGTCCGCCGAACAGCAGCACGAGGCCGATGACGGGGCCGGGGATCGGCAGGCCGACCAGCCGCACGGCGACTTCGCCGATCAGTTGGCAGACCAGCAGCAGGGTGAGGAAAAACAGCATGGGCGGGATCTCCAGCAGGGGGAGGACCGTCCCATGCTGACAAATCCGGGCGCGATCCCCCAGGCTTGGCGTTGCGACCCAGGGTGCGCCTCCGCTTGCGGCCGTGGGGAGCGGCCGAACGCGCCGATCAGGCGTAGGCGGCGAGCTGCGGCAGGGCGGCGCGCATCGCCGTGCGCCCGGCGGCGATCGCCTCCTCGGCGCGGTGGAACTCTAACAACGCCATGTCCTGCAGCGCCGGGCTGACAAGCAGCTCCGGTGGGTCGGCGGTCAGACGGCTGCGGGTCACGTAGTCCTGCAGGATGTGGATGGAGCCGAAGACCACGTCCAGATAGCGCGGAATGTCGGCCTGCAGGGCCGACTGAGGCGTATGCGCGAGCAGGGCGCGGACGCCGGAGTCGGCGGGCAGCGTGCGCAGCAGCGTCTTGACGCCGGGCAGCGGAAAGCGCGGCCGCCCGGCGCTGCGGCGCTGCCGTCGGCGCTGCTGGCGTCGGTTTGCCATGCCGGCGTTGAGGTTGACGGCGATCACCGCCTCGGCGCCGAGCGAGCGCGCCAGCGTCACCGGCACCGGGTCGACGATGCCGCCGTCGACCAGGAAGCGCTCGGCGCGCCGGACCGGGGTGAAGAGGCCCGGCATGGCGAGCGAGGCGAGCACGCCTTCGTGCAGCGGCCCCTCCTCGATCGCCACCTCGAGGCCGCTGCCGAGATCCGTGGCGACGCAGGCGAAGCGCGGCGAGAGAGTCTCGATCGGATCGTTGTGATGCGGCTTCAGCAGTTTGCGCATCAGCCGCCCGCCGCCAAGCAGGCCGCCGTTGGCGATCCGCAGGTCGAGCGTGCGCAGCGCGTCGAGGCGGTTGAAAGCCAACGCCCAATCGGCCAGGCGCGCCAGACCGCCGGTGACGTAGGCGCCGCCGACCAGGGCGCCGATCGACGAGCCGACCACGATGTCGGGGCGGATCCCCGCGGCCTCCAGCTCCTGCAGAATGCCGATGTGCGCCCAGCCGCGCGCCGAGCCGCTGCCGAGCACCAGCCCGAGGCGGCAACGGTCCGGAGATTTCAGACGTATTGCGCTCACCCGATCCGCGTGTCCGCCAGCAGGTCTTCGTCGAGTTCGATGCCTAGGCCCGGCGCTTCGCCGAGCACCAGCATGCCGTCCTCGTCCGCCGTGACCGGCTCCAGCAGACCGAAGTCGCGGCGTTCCGGCGTCCAGGTCGGCGGATCGAAGGGATATTCCAGATAACGGCAGCCGCCGACGCCGGCGGCGAGATGGGCGTTGGCCAAGAGGCCGATGCCGTGGCCCCAGGTGTGCGGCGTGAACTCCAGGCCGGCGTCCTGCGCCATCTGGGCGATGCGCCGCAAGCCGCTGATCCCGCCGGTGCAGACGGCATCGGTCTGCAGCACGTCGAGGCAGCGCCGCGCAACCAGCTCGCGCAGCTCGTGCAGCTCGCGGGTCAGCTCGCCGCCGGCGATCCGGACGTCCACCGCCTCGCGCAGCCTGGCCATGCCGGCGTAGTCGCCGCGGTGCAGCGGCTCCTCCATCCAGTAGACCTCCAGGTCTTCCAGCTCCTCGGCGACCAGCAGGGCGTCCTTGTACGTCCAGGGCTGGGCGGTGTCCCAGGGCATGCGCCAAGCCTGGTTGCAGTCGACCATCAGGGCCAGATCTTCGCCGACGGCATCGCGCACCCGCTCGACCACGGCGACGTCCTGGCGCCAGCTCGGCCGCTGGAAGCGGATCTTCAGGGCCCCGAAACCCTCCTCGCGCACCGCCTGGGCGAGATCCACCAGCTCGCCCGCGTCGCGCAGCGAGCCGGAGGAGGCATAGAGCCGGACGCGGTCGGTGGCGGCGCCCAGCAGCCGCCACACCGGCTCCTCGACGATCTTGCCGAACAGGTCCCAAAGCGCGACGTCGAGCGGCCAGCAGCGGCCATAGTGGAACGAGAGGTTCTCGATCACCCGGAAATGCCGGTCCAGCTCGCGCGGGTCCTGGCCGACGAAGAGTTCCTCGTGGCCGGCAAAGCCGGGCATGGCGTCGCCGGCGCCGATGCCGACCAGGCCCTCGTCGGTCTCCACCCGCACGAGCTGCAGGTCGAAGTGACGGCGTGGCCGCGTGTCCCAGGAGGCCAGGAACGGCGGGTCGAGCGGCAGGCGATGGACGCTGCGAACGATGCGGACGATCTCCATGAACCTGCCTTCCAGGCGTGCCGAGCCGCGTTCGCGGGAGCCTGCGGCGGACGGCTGCGAAGGTCAACGAATTCCCCGCGACACGGGGTCGGGCCCGGGTGTAGCGTCCGCCGACTCGCGCCGGACGCCAAGGGTGTCACATGACGGGGGTCGCATGACCGGAGTGATCGAGTGGACACGCGGGCCGCGGGTGCTGAGCGGGTCGGGCGCGGTCGAGCGGATCGGCGCGGAGGCGACGGCGCTGGCCGGCCGGGAGGGGCCGCTGCTGCTGGTGCTCGCCCCCGGCGTCGCTGCGCTCGGCGCGCGCGTGCAGGCGCTGCTCGAGGCCGCCGGTCATGCGGTCGCGCGCTTCGACGCCTTCACCAGCGATCCGAAGGCCGGGCAAGTCGATGCGGCGGCCGCCCTGGCGCGCGCCACGCGGGCCGGCGCCGTCGTCGGTCTGGGCGGCGGCTCGGCCCTGGACGTCGCCAAGCTGGCGGCGGCGGTCGCCGGCGGCACGGCAGAGGTCCGCAGCTACGCCCTGGCCGCGCAGCCCTTGCCCGCCGGCGCGCTGCCGGTACTGGCCGTCCCGACCACCGCCGGCACCGGCGCGGAGGCGACGCGGGTGGCCATCTTCTCGGAGGAGTCCGGCACCAAGCTCTGGGCCTGGGGGGCCGAGCTGCTGCCGCGGGTCGCCGTCCTCGACCCGGAGATGACCGTGGGTCTGCCGCCGCACCTGACCGCGGCGACCGGCATCGACGCGCTGGTGCATGCCGTGGAGGCGGCCACCAACCGCCACGCCAGCAGCTTCTCGCAGGCGCCGGCACTGGAGGCGGTGCGCCTGGTCGGCCGCCACCTGCGCCGCGCCGTCGTGCAAGGCGACGACCTGCAGGCGCGCGGACGGGTGCAGCTCGCGGCCTTTCTCGCCGGCCAGGCGATCGACACGGCCGGAACGGGCGTCGCGCACGCCCTCGGCCATGCCCTCGGCAGTCTCGGACGGGTGCATCACGGCCGCGCCGTCGGGCTGTCGCTGGGCGTGGCGCTCGCCAGCAACGCCGAGGCGGCGCCGGAGCCGCATGCCGCCGTCGGCCGGGCGCTGGGCCTGGAGGGCGCGGACCCGGTCGCCCTCGCCGACTTGCCCGAGGCCTATGCCCGGCTGCTCGACGAGGTCGGGCTGGAGCGCGACCTTTCGGCGCTCGACCTGGGTCCCGAGGTGCTGGCCGCAGAGGCCGCGAAGCCGGAAAACCAGCCGATGCTGGCCAGCAACTGCCGCGCCTACGACATGGCGGAATTGACCGTCTTCTGCCGCCGGCTGCTCGCGGTCTGAGCGAGGGCGCTTATTCGACGCGGACCTGCGGGGGCGCGAACAGTTCGTACTGGTACGGCGCCTCGGCCGGCGGCTGCGGCGGTTGCGGCGGCGGCGCGGGCTCGGTTTGCTCTTCCCCCGCCTGGCGGGCGGCCCGCTGGAGCGCGCGCGCCTCGGCCACCAGGGCCGGATCCAAGGCGGCGAGGGCGTCGAGCAGCGCGAGCGCCGAGTCCAGGCCGGGGCGGATCTCGTTCTCCGCCGTCAGGACGTTCGAGACCAGGGCCGGGCTGAGGCCCGAGACGGCCGCGGTCCGCTGGGCCTCGTCGGCGGCGCCGTCGAGCTGCAGCAGCCAGTAGAGGCGCGCGACCTGTGCCGGGCCGAGGGCGCCGACGTTCAGCTCGTCCGCCAGTCGCGCGCGCAGGACGGACAGACCGGGTGCTGTCTGGGGTGCGTCGGTGGTCAGGTCGGCCGTGCGCACGGCGGCGACCACACGCTGCTCGATCTCGTCGGGCATGCACAGCCGCGCGTACTCGCGGATGGCGATCGTCGCCGTCAGGGTGTCGGTGATGCTGCTGGGGCGCAGGGCGCCGCGGTACGTCGCCTGCGCGCGTTCGACCAGGTCCATCGTCGCCGTGGCATCGATCTTGTACAGCAGCCGGTTGCGGACGTTGTCGAGGGTGGCGACGGCCGTCGTGGTGCCCAGCGCGACCGCGGCGATTTCCCTCGCCGCCGCCTCGAACAGGCCGAGGGCGCTGGCGGCGGCGCCGCCGAGGATGGCGATCTGGTTCGAGGTGGCGTTGAAGTCGCGCTGCAGGCGGCGCAGCGCCTGAAAGTAGAGGTCGCAGCGGTGATCGACGTAATCCAGCCCGGCAGTCAGATACAGGTTCAGCCGCTCGCGGGAGGATATCTGCGGGGCGGCCTTGCCGTGTGCGCGGAGGATCTCTTCACACCCAAGATCCGCGGAGGCCGTTCGCGTCTCCGATTGCGGGACGGATGGCAGCGGCTCCTTGTCGTCCGACCCGCCGTCGTCTGCCGCACCGTCCGACTCGTCGTCGGCTTCCTCGCTACTCTCTGCCTCTTCAAGCGCCGCCGCGTCACTCCTGGCCTCGTCGTCGCCTGCCTCGCCGTCGTCGGGCTGGTCGTCCGGACCGTCCGAAGGCGTCTGCTCGGGCGGCAGCGTGCGCGTCACGCGGCCGTCGGGAAAACGTAGGCGGCAGTCGCTGGCGATCAGGTCGAACAGCCGGTCCTTCTCATTGTAGTAGGCGACGATCTCGGCGTTGCCGAGCGAGAGGTCCTCCCCAAACCAGACGGTCTCCGCATCCTCTGCGAAGCGGCCGATGTCGCACCCGCTGAGAACGGCGAGCAGTCCGCCGGCGGCAACGACGCCGCAAAGGCGCCGATCTCGCTTCAACATCCCCAGAGCCCCCCCAGCCCCACCAAGCGACGGTTGCAAATTACCATCTTTTCGGTAAACGAGCTAGGGAGGTACGCCCTCGGATTGCCGTGCAGGATGTGGGCCCGGGCCCGGCGCGCTTGTCAGTACAGGCGGGTGCGGTAGGCCTCCTCGACGGTCTCGTCGAGCCTGTCGGCATCGAGGCCGGCGATCTGGTCGGCCAGCATGCGCCCGAGCGTCGGGAAGCTGCCGCGGTCGACGTGGCGGCTGGCGTCCCACAGCTTCGAGCGGATGAAGGCCTTGGCGCAGTGCAGGTAGGCCTCCTGCACGACCACCTTCAGGCCCGAGGGCGGCGCCTTGCCGTCGACCGCGCAGGCCGACAGCAGGTCCGGGTCGGTGACGATCTCGGCGGTACCGTTGACCCGCAAGGTCTCGCTCATGCCCGGCACCATGAACAGCAGGCCGACCTTGGGGTTGGCGAGCACGTTCTGCAGGCTGTCCAGCAGCTTGTTGCCCGGCCGGTCGGGCAGCAGCAGATGGGTGTCGTCCAGCACCTTGACGAAGCCCGGCGGGTCGCCGCGCGGGCTGACGTCCTGGTTGCCCGCGGCATCGGAGGTGCCGAGCACGACGAAGGGCGAGGCGGCGATCAGCGCCCGGCAATGAACGTCCAGGCAGTCCAGCCGCTTCAGCTCCGTCGTGCTCTTGGGCGTGCCGTAGTGCGCCCGCAGCTCCTCGGCCGAGGCGATGTCCCGGCTCATCCGAAGGCCTGGATGCCGGTCTGGGCGCGCCCGAGGATCAGGGCGTGCACGTCATGGGTGCCCTCGTAGGTGTTGACCGCCTCCAGGTTCATGACGTGACGGATGACGTGGTACTCGTCGGCGACGCCGTTGCCGCCGTGCATGTCGCGGGAGACGCGGGCGATGTCCAGCGCCTTGCCGCAGGAGTTGCGCTTGATCAGGCTGATGGCCTCCGGCATGAGCTGGCCCTCGTCCATCAGGCGGCCGACGCGCAGCGCGCCCTGCAGGCCGAGCGCGATCTCGGTCTGCATGTCGGCCAGCTTCTTCTGGACGAGCTGGGTCGCGGCCAGCGGCTTGCCGAACATCTGGCGCTCTAGCGTGTAGGAGCGGGCCGCGTGCCAGCAGAACTCGGCCGCACCCAGCGCCCCCCAGGCGATGCCGTAGCGCGCGCGGTTCAGGCACTCGAAGGGGCCGCGCAGGCCGCTGGCGTTGGGCAGCAGGTTCTCGTCGGGCACGAAGACCTGGTCCATGACGATCTCGCCGGTGATCGAGGCGCGCAGGCTGAACTTGCCCTCGATCTTCGGCGCGGACAGGCCCTGCATGCCCTTTTCCAGGACGAAGCCCTTGATCTTGCCGTCGTGCGCCTCCGATTTGGCCCAGACGACGAAGACGTCGGCGATCGGCGAGTTGGTGATCCACATCTTCGCGCCCTTCAGCACGAAGCCGCCATCGACCTTCTTCGCCGTGGTGCGCATCGAGGCGGGGTCGGAGCCGGCATCCGGCTCGGTCAGGCCGAAGCAGCCGACCCACTCGCCGGTCGCCAGCTTGGGCAGGTACTTCTGCCGCTGGTTCTCGTCGCCCCAGGCATAGATCGGGTGCATCACCAGGGACGACTGCACCGACATCGCCGAGCGGTAGCCGCTGTCGACACGCTCGACCTCGCGGGCGACCAGGCCGTAGGCGACGTAGTTGGCGCCGGCGCAGCCGTAGTCCTCGGGCAGCGTCGAGCCGAGGAAACCGAGCTCGCCCAGTTCGGTCATGATCTCCCGGTCGAAGCGCTCGTGGCGGTTGGCCTCCAGCACCCGGGGCATCAGCCGCTCCTGGCAATACTGGTGCGCCGCCTCGCGGATCATCCGCTCCTCTTCGGTGAGCTGCGCGTCGAGCAGGAACGGATCGTCCCACTGGAAGCGCGCGGCCGGCTGGGGGGCTGCGCTCTCGAGCTTGGCGGCGGGTTCGGCGGGGCTCATCGTACGGATCCTCCGGGTAAGTCTTGGCACCGCCACGGCGGCGGTTTTCTCGCATTGGTCTCCGCAGGCAAGATATCGTGGGAAGTCTGCCCCGTGTAGGGGCTCATGCCCGCCATGCGCGGGAGAGCGGGATGCCGCCGGCGATGCGGGACTCGGGCGGCCATTCGGAAGGGAGCGGGGTCCGATATGAACGACAGTCACGCGATCTTCGGACCGACGTCGGGCGAAATGCCCAGGCCGACCGCACGCCTGCAGTCCGGCTCGGTGATGGTCGAGGAGGTAACCGCCTGGCTGATGGAGCGGGCGCTGGCCGGCTGCACCTTGAGTGGCCTGCTGGAGGGCGCCTTCGACCGGCTCAAGGCAGCCGGCCTGCCGGTGGCTCGCGCCAATGTCGGTCTGACCACCCTGCACCCCCTTTTCGAGTCGCTCACCTTCACCTGGGGTCCCGAGGAGGGCCTGAGCGAAGAACACTTCGCCCACGGCACCGGCCTGTCCAACGCCGAGTGGCAGCGCAGTCCCTACTACTGGCTGATCGACAAGGGCCTACCGGCAATGCGCCGGCGGCTGGACGGCCCCGAGGCGATGCTCGACTTCCCGGTGCTCAACGACTTGGCCGAGCTTGGGTTCACGGACTACCTCGCCTGGCTCAGCCCCTTCGACAAGGAGAGGGTCGACGGCGTCGTCGGCTCCTTTGCCACCGCACGGCCCGGCGGCTTCAGCGATGGGGAGTTGGGGGCGCTGAGACGCGTGCAGGACGCGCTCTCCGTCGCCCTCAAGGTGGTCATGCGCGAGCAGCTCGCCCGCAACGTCCTCTGCGCCTATCTGGGCGAGGCCGCGGCCGGACGTGTGCTCGACGGCCAGATCCGCCGCGGCGACGGGCAGCGGATCGAGGCGGCGATCTGGTACGCCGACCTGCGCGGCTCGACCGAGCTGGCCGAGCGGATGGAGCCGGCGGACTTCCTCGCCACCCTCGACACCTACTTCGAGGCGACCGCCGGCGCGGTGATGGCGGAGGGCGGACAGGTGCTGCTGCTGATCGGCGACGCCGTACTGGCGATCTTTCCGGTCGAGCATGGCGGCGCCGAAGCGGCCTGCCGCCGCGCCCTGGCGGCGGCGGAACGTGCGCTCGACGACGTCGAGACCCTGAATTCCGAGCGCGGCTCCATCGGCCAACCCGTGTTGCGCTTCGGGCTGGGGCTGCATCTCGGCGGCCTGCTGCTCGGCAACATCGGCACCCGCGAGCGGTTGGAATTCACCGCCGTCGGTCCGGCCGTCAACCTCGCGGCCCGGCTCGAGGAATTCACCAAGTCCTGCGGGCACCCGGTCGTCGCCAGCCGCGACTTCGCCGCCGCCGCGGCCGAAGGCAGGTGGCAGAGCCTCGGCCGGCAGAGCCTGCGCAGCCTGGCCGAGCCGGTCGAGGTGCTGGCGCTGACTGACGCCGGTCCTACCCAGAAGGCTTCATGACGAAGCGGGCTTGAACGTCTCGCTGGGTTAACCCTTCCTTGACCGGGCGTGGCGCAGCCTGCCGGAATGAGCAGGGCGCGCGAGATCATCGTCGAGTTCGTCCCCTGCGGCGCCTACGTGAAGGTTTCCGCGGTGGATGCCGAAACCGGCGTCGAGGTTTCGATCGTCGGCGATCCGGCCCGCGGCGAGGCGGCGCTGGAGCAACTCGCCGTGCGCAAGCTCGACTATGTGATGGCCAGAGGCGGAGGTGGCGCAGGCGGCGATCCGGCCAGCGACGCCACACCCCCCGGGCGTCGCCGCGGCGGAATCTACGCCTAGAGGTACCCCCGCCGGCCGAGGGCATTGCCTCTGGACAGCCCTTGCCCGCTCGTCTAGCACTTGCCGCCCGCAACGCCCCGCAGCCGGATCGCGGGCGGCGCGAGCAACGGGCGGAGCCTCCGTGATCAAGGTCGAGAACATCGTCAAGCGCTTCGGCGGGCTGACGGCCGTCGACGGGTGCACCCTGGAGGTGCCCGCCGGCTCGATCACCGCCGTCATCGGCCCGAACGGGGCCGGCAAGACGACGTTGTTCTCCATTATCGCCGGCTTCCTCAAGCCCAACGAGGGGCGGGTCCTGATGGACGGCGAGGACATCACCGGCATGAGCCCGCCGCAGCTCTTCCGCAAGGGGCTGGTGCGCACCTTCCAGATCCCGCACGAACTGCCGCGCATGACCGTTCTGGAGAACCTCATGCTGGTGCCGGAGGCGCAGAGCGGCGAGCGGCTGCTCTCCGCCTGGCTGTCGCCGGGCCGGGTGCGCCGCGAGGAGCGCGAGATCCGCGCCCGGGCCGAGGAGGTACTGGCGTTCCTCAGCCTGTACGAGCTGCGGCACGAGCTCGCCGGCCGGCTGTCGGGCGGCCAGAAGAAGCTCTTGGAGCTTGGCCGCACCATGATGACCGAGCCGCGGGTGGTGCTGCTTGACGAGCCGGCGGCAGGCGTCAACCGCACACTGCTCGGCAAGCTGACCGCGGCGATTCGCCAGCTCAACGAGGAGCGGGGCTACACCTTCGTGGTCATCGAGCACGACATGGACATGATCGCCGAGCTCTGCCATCCGGTGATCGTCATGGCCCAGGGCAAGGTGCTGGCCGAAGGCAGCATGGACGAGATCCGCCGCGACCCCGAGGTGCTGGAAGCCTATCTGGGGGGCGCCCATGCCTGAGGCGGCGGCCAGTGGGAGGCTGGAGGCGCGCGGGATGACCGGCGGCTACGGCGGCGTCGACATCCTGCAGGGGGTGGACCTCGTCGTCGAGCCGGGCGAGATCGTCGTCATCATCGGCCCGAACGGCGCCGGCAAGTCGACGGCGATGAAGGCGATCTTCGGCCTGGTGCATCTGCGCGAGGGTCACGTGACCTTCGACGGCGCCGAGATCACCAACCTGCAGCCCAACAAGATCGTCGAGCGGGGCGTCGGCTTCGTGCCGCAGAGCGACAACGTCTTCCCCAGTCTGACCGTCGCCGAGAATCTCGACATGGGCGCCTTCACTCGGCGCGACGACTTCGAGCCGGCGCGCCAGAAGGTCTACGAGCTGTTTCCCATCCTGCGCGAACGCAGCCGCCAGCTGGCCGGCCAGCTCTCCGGCGGCCAGCGCCAGATGGTGGCCATGGGCCGCGCCCTGATGCTGGAGCCGAAGCTGCTGCTGCTGGACGAGCCGACGGCGGGGCTGGCGCCGGCGGTGATCGACGACATGTTCGCCTCGATCCGCGAGGTCAACCGCGAGCTCGGGGTCTCGATCCTGATGGTCGAGCAGAACGCCAAGCAGGCGCTGAGGATGGCGCACCGCGGCTACGTGCTGGCCGCCGGCCGCAACCGCTACGACGACACTGGCGAAAACCTCCTGGCGAACCGCGAGGTCGCCGAGATGTTCCTGGGAGGCTGAGCCGGCGCGATGGCGGAGCTCCTGCAACTCGTCGTCTTCGGCCTGGTGCTTGGCAGCATCCTGACGCTGGGTGCGATCGGCCTGTCGCTGACCTACGGCATCCTGAAGTTCGCCCACTTCGCGCACGGCGACTTCATGACGCTCGGCGCCTACTTCGCGCTCAGCCTGGTGGCGATGGCGCACCTGCCGATCCTGCTCTCGATCCCGATCGCCGCCTTGGCCACGATCCTCGTCGCCCTCGTCGCCGACCGTCTTATCTACCGGAGGTTGCGGCGCACGCGGCCCGTCATCCTGCTGATCGCCAGCGTCGGCGTGGCGCTGATCCTGCGCTCGGCGGTGCAGATCATCTGGGGCCCGAACGTCCAGGTCTACAGCCCGGGGATCCAGCTTCCCTACGTCATCCCCTTCGGCGACGGGGCGATCCGCATCAAGCCGGACCACCTGATCATCATGGGGGGCGCGCTGATCCTGGTCAGTGCCCTGCACGTCTTCCTGCAGTACACACGCGTCGGCAAGGCGATGCGGGCGATGTCCGACAACCCGGACCTGGCGCGCGTGACCGGCATCGACACCGAGAAGATCGTGCTCTGGACTTGGGGCATCGGCATCTTCCTGGCCGCCGTCGGCGGCATCTTCGCCGGCATGGACGCCCAACTCCACCCGGTGGTCGGCTGGCGCCTGCTGCTGCCGGTCTTCGCCGCGGCGATCCTGGGCGGGATCGGGCGCCCCTATGGAGCGATCGCCGGCGGGATGACCATCGGCCTGGCACAGGAGCTTTCGACCCTGGTGATCGACCCCAGCTACAAGCCGGCGGTCTCCTTCGCCATCATGGTGCTGGTGCTGATCTTCCGGCCGCGCGGCATCTTTGCCGGCCGCAGCACCTGAGACGGGCAGGGAAGGGACGCCGCTCATGGACGCGCTGCTCAGCTACGCCGTCTTCTTCGTCTCGATCGCGGGGATCTACGCGATCCTCAGCCTTGCCCTGAACGTACAGTGGGGCCTGACCGGGCTGTTCAACATCGGCATCGTCGCCTTCGTCGCGGTCGGCGCCTACACCTCCGTGCTGCTGACGGTCGAGCCCTCGGCGACCTTCGACGGCGGGCTCGGCCTGCCGCTGCCGGTCGGCTTCGTGGGCGCCATGGTGACCTCCGCCGTGCTCGCCTTCTTCGTCGGGCTGATCACGCTCAACCTGCGTGCCGACTACCTGGCGATCGCCACCATCGGCATCGCCGAGATCGTCCGCCTGTTCCTGAAGAACGAGGAGTGGCTGACCAACGGCGTGCGCGGTGTCGGCGGCGTGCCGCGTCCCTTCGCCGAGCTTGGCCAGGTCTGGATGCCGGTGGCGCAGATGCTGCTGGTGCTGGTCCTGCTGGCAGTCGTCTTCTTCCTGATCGAGCGGGCGCGGCGGGCGCCCTGGGGGCGCGTTCTCCGCGCGATCCGCGAGAACGAGCTGACGGTCCTGGCCTCGGGCAAGACGGTGAAGGCCTTCCGCCTGCAGGCCTTTGTGCTCGGCTCTGCCATCATGGGGTTGGCCGGCGCGCTCTGGGCGCACTTCGTCGGCTTCGTCAGCCCCGAGGCCTTCGAGCCGCTGCAGACCACCTTCCTGGTCTGGGTGATGCTGATCGCCGGCGGCTCGGGCAACACCAAGGGTGCGGTGCTCGGCGCCTTCATCATCTGGGCGATCTGGTCCGGCAGCCAGTTCGCCACCGACCTGCTGCCGCCGGAGATGGTCACCCAGGCCGGCGCCCTGCGCATGGGCCTGATCGGGCTGTTGCTGGTGCTCGTCCTGCTGTTCCGCAACGAGGGGCTGCTGAGCGAGTCGGACCAGCGCCGCGGCGATCTCGCCCGCGAGGCCCGGGAAGAGCGGCGCGCCGGCTAGAGCAGGATCGCGATCCTGCTCTAGCCCGCCGCCGGCAGGCTGAGCAGATCCTGGTGGCCGATGCGCAGGTGTTGTTCGGACAGGGCGGCGCGAAGGGCGCGCCAATGGCGGATTCGCTCGGCCAGGTGCGGCGCCTGTTCTGCGGCGGCCGCGGCGTAGCCGTCGAGCAGCGCCGCCTGCAGGGCGGCCCGCTCGGGACCGAGGACCCAATCGGCGCTGCGGAGCTCGGCCGCGCGGCCCGCGGCGTGCAGGACGTCGCGCAGGGCGGCGGCGGCGGTGTGCCCCAGGGCCGGGCCGAAGGACTTGTCGCGCCGGTGATGGGCCGCCACCAGCTCGAGGATGTGCGCGTCGTCCGCGACCGCCGGCGTCAGCTCGATCCGCCCGTCGACGCTGAGTGCCATATAGATCGCCTTGTCCCTGGCAAGCGCGACCAGCCGGCGCAGCCAGTCCGCTGACACCAGGTCGAGCAGCGCCGAGGCCGTGACCAGATCGACCGCGTCCCAGGGCAGCAGATCGAGGTCCGCAGCGAGATCGAAGCGGGCGGTCGCCGCAGTCGCCATCCCGACGGTTTCCGGACAGCGCGCCAGCAGGTCCGGATCCTGGTCCACCAGCAGCCAGCTCTGCGGCACCGCCAGGAGTGGGGCCACCGCGCGCAGGCTGGCGCCGGTGCCGCAACCGAGGTCCAGGACGCTGAGCCGACCGCGGTCGGCGCTCCAGTCCGCCAGACGCGCCAGCAGCTCCAGGTCGCGCGCGACCCGGTCCGCCGGCTCGCGCAGCGCCAGCCAGTCGGCAGCGAAGGCGGTCACGCCAGTGACTCCAAGAGATCGCTGACGCTCGCAGCGGTGTCCCGCCAGCTCGGCAGGTCGGCGCGCGCGGCCACGGCGCCGGCCCGCAGGGCGGCGCGCGCCTGAGGTTCCGCGATCAGCCGGCGCAGCTCCTCCGCGAGCGCGCCGACATCGCCGGGCGAAACAAGGCGGCCGGCCGCTGGCGGCACGGTCTCCGGCAGGGCGCCGGCGCAGGTGGCGACAACGGGGACGCCTCGGGCCAGGGCCTCCGCGAAGGCCATGCCATAGCCCTCGTGGTAGGAGGGCAGGACGAAGAGGTCCGCCTCATGGAACAGCCGGGCCAGTGTGCCCGCGTCGACCTCGCCAGCCAGGCAGAGTCGCGCACAATGCCGACTATTGGCTGCAAGCCTACGAATTCGCTTCGCTTCCGCGGTGTCACGCTGGTCAGAGCCGACCAGGGTCAGATGCCAGTTCGTGGCCGAGATGCGCTCCAGCGCCCCCAGCAGCACCGCATGCCCCTTGCGCGGCGTCAGGGTTCCGACCGAAAGCAGCGCGACCGGACTGCCGGTGCCGTCGGACAGGGGAGCCGGATCGACGCCCGGTCGCGCCACGCTCACCCGTGCGGCGGGCACGCCATAGGCTTCGGTCAGGCTGCGGGCGGTCGTGGCCGAGGTCGCGATCGCGACGGCGGCCCACGCCAAGGCGGCCCGTTCGCTCTCGCGCAGGGCGGCCGCGGCCGCCGGCGCCACGCCGGTCTCCTCCGCCAGGGGATGGTGGACCAGGGCGACCAGGGCACCGCGGGCGGCGACGGCGGCCGCAGCACCGGGCAGAACGCCCAGCGCCAGGCCGTCGACGATCGCCGGCACGCCCCGTGGCAGTCCGCCCAGAAGCTGCTCGGCCCGCGGGATCGCCGCCGGCTGCCCAAGTACTTCGGGCAGCCGCAGCAGCTCCACGTCCCAGCCCAGCTCGCGCAGGCCGGCGATCAGCCGCTTGTCGTAGATGTAGCCGCCGGTCAGCGTCTCGGGATCGCCGGGCAGGGCGAAGACCAGTTTTCTCACGCAGACTGGCCCATTGCCGCCGGCAACGCACCCTCGTAGGCGGCCCAGGCGATATGGCTTTCCCAGAGCGTGACCTTCAGGCCACTCAGGCCCTGCCCGCCGGTGCCGAGCGCCCCCTCGGCGGTGCGCGCGGCCAGCCGATCGAAGATCGCCTTGGCGAGGAATTCCGTCGTGGTGTTGCGGCCGGCGAAGTCGGGCAGGTCGTCCAGGTTGCGGTAGTTCAGCGGCGCCAGCACCTGCTTCAGCATGTCTGCCGCGAGACCGATGTCGACGACGAGGCCGTCGGCGTCCAGTTCGCGTCGGCGGAACTCGGCATCCACCAGATAGGTCGCGCCGTGCAGCTTCTGGGCCGGCCCGAAGACCTCGCCGTGGAAGGAATGGGCGATCATGATGTGCTCGCGCACCGTTAGAGAAAACATCTGTAACTCCTTGGAGAAAATCAATCGTACCGGACCACGCGGCAAAGGGCGGGTGCGCCATGGGCGAGCCGCGACATCTCTTCCGGCAGATCCGCGAAGGCCACCTCGCCGTCGACCAGCGCCTCGAAGACCGGGTCGCACAGCAGCTCGAGGGCTTGGAACAGGCGCTGCCGGTGGCTGCGGCGCGCCCGCCGCGCCGGCGCCGGCGTGCCGACCTGGGAGGAGATCAGCCGCAGGCGCCGGGCGTGGAAGTCGCGGCCGAGCGGCAGGGACACGCTCTGGCTTCCGTACCAGGAGAGCTCGACCACCGTCGCCTCGAAGCCGGCGAGTGTCAGGCAGGCGGGGAGCCCAGCCGGGTTGCCGGAGACATGGAACACCAGGTCGCACGCCTCGGTCAGCTCGCGTTCCGCCTCCTCGGGCGTCAAGAGGTGAAGGCCGAGACGTTCGGCGACCGCCAGTTTACCTGGGTCGGGATCGACCAGCCGCACGCGCGTGCCAGGGATCCGCGCGACCAGGGCGGCCAGCAGGCAGCCGACGACACCTGCGCCGACCACGGCCACGGTGTCGCCGAGACAGGGCCGTGCGTCCCATAGGCCGTTGAGGGCGGTTTCCATGTTGGCGCCGAGCACGGCGCGGCGGGGCGGCAGTGCGGCGGGTAGGGGGACCAGCGCGTTTGCGGGGGCGACAAAGCGGTCCTGATGCGGTTGCAGGCAGAAGACGGTTCGCCCCGCCAGCTCGGCCGGCCCGCGCTCGACTTGCCCGACCGCGGCGTAGCCGTATTTCACCGGGAACGGGAAATCGCCCGCCTGAAACGGCGCGCGCATGCGCTGCCATTCGCTCTCGGGCACCTCGCCGCGGAACACCAGGCTTTCCGTGCCGCGGCTGATGCCGCTAAACAGCGTACGGACCAGCGCCTCGCCGTCGCGCGGCGGCGCCAGGGTCTCGCGGCGCAGGGCGCCCTGGCCGGCGGCTAGGGACCAGAAGGCGGTCGCGGCAAGTGGATCGGGATCGGTCATGGAAGGGGACGGTCGCGTGAGGCGGGCGGCTGGGGAAAGCAACGCAGCAGAAGCTAGCGCGCTGTGCCGCAGCCGCCCAGGGGCGCCGCTTCGCAAACGGCACGACGGCTGGTTACGTCCTGCGGCTCTGGCCCTGGCGCTGGCGGCCCTGTGCCAAGCGCCGCTGCTGATCGGCGCGCCGGCCTGGGCGCTCGCCGTCCCCTTGGAGCCGCTGGCGGTCGCCCTGCTGCTGCTGGCGCTGCCGCCGGGGCGATTGGCTTGGCTGCGCTGGCCAGTGGCGGCCGGTCTGACGCTGGCCTGGACCGTGCTGGCCATGGAGCGCGCCGCCTTCACCCTTCTCGGTCGCCCGCTCAAACTCTGGCTCGACGTGCAGCTCGTGCAACCGGCGCTGGAGCTGATGTCCGGCGCCATGAGTTTGTCGCTGGCGGTGGCGGCCGGGCTTGCCTTGCTGGCGCTGCCGGTCCTGGTGTTCTGGTCCCTTCAACGTTTGGCCGGCGGCCTTCTGCAAGCCGGTGCGCCGCGCCTTGCCCTGGCCGGCGGCGCGCTGCTGCTGACCGGCATGGCGGCGCAGCCGCAGGCACCGCACCTGACCTCCAGCTTCCTCTACGACGCCGTCGCCTTCCAGGTGGACCGCATGCTGCGCATGGCGGAGGAGCGGGCGCGCTTCCAGGCCGAGCTGGCCGACGACCCCTTGGCGGCCGAACTGCCCGCCCTCGACGGCATGGGCGGCGCCGACGTGGTGGTGCTGTTCGTCGAGTCCTACGGGCGGGCGGCGCTGGACGACCCGCGCTACGCGCCGCGTCTGCGCGAGACCTTGCGCGGGCTCGAAGCGGACTTGCGGGACCGCGGTCTCAGCCAGGCTTCCGGGTGGCTGGCCTCGCCGACGATCGGCGGTCAGTCGTGGCTGGCGCATGCCGCCCTGGCCAGCGGGCTGTGGGTCGACAGTCAGGACCGCTGGGACCTGCTGGTGACCAGCCCGCGCCGCCTGCTGACCGACGTCTTCCGCCAGGCCGGCTACGAGACCAGCCTGGTCATGCCGGCGATCGTCAAGGCCTGGCCCGAGGCGGACTTCTTCCGCTTCGACCGCACCTACTTCCGCGCCGACATGGGCTACGCCGGGCCGCCCTACGCCTGGGTCACCATGCCGGACCAGTACACCCTCTCGGTCCTCGACCGCACGGTGCTGGCCGGGCAGGAGCGGGCCCCGGCCTATGCGCAGGTCGCGCTGATCTCCAGCCACGCGCCCTGGACGCCGATCCCGCCGGTGCTGGAGGACTGGCGAGCGATCGGCGACGGCCGCGTCTTCGCGGCCTGGTCCGAGCCGGCGATTCCGCCGCGCGAGCTGTGGCTGGACGGCACGGCCGTGCGCGCGGCCTACGTCGAGGCGGTCGACTACGTGCTGCGGGCGATCGGCGCCTGGCTGCAGCGGCCTTGGGACCGGCCTCGTCTGGTGCTGATCCTGGGCGACCACGAGGCCGGCGCGGTGGTCTCCGAGCCGCCCGGTGCCGCTCGCGCAACGCGCCAGCCCGACAGCCTGGTGCCGTTGCACCTCGTCACCGACCGACCCGCGTTGGCAATGCGCCTGCTGCAGGCCGGACTTGCGCCCGGCTTGGTACCGCCGGAGCCGCCGCCGGCTAGACTGGCGCTTCGCATGTCCGACTTCCGCGCGCTCTTCCTCGACAGTTTCCGCGGTCCGACGGCGCGGCCCCTGGCCGGCGTCGCCGACCCTTCGTGAGCACGGCCGAGGGCGGGAGCCGGCCCGCCGGATCGCAAAGGTCTGCGGCTGAGATCGCGCTGGCCTGGGTCGTCTTGCTGACGCTGGCGGTGCAGACCCTGGGCTCCTGGGCGGTGCTCGCGTTCCCGGCCATGGCGACCGAGATCGGCGCGACGCTGCGGATCGAGCCGGTGCTGATCGGCTATCTGGTGTCGCTGGCCTACGGTGTTGCGATGCTGGTCTCGCTGGTCGCCGGCCAGACGGTGCGGCGCTACGGCGCCGTGCGGCAGGGGCAGGTGGCGCTGGTTTGCTTCGCCCTGGCTTGCGCAGCGGCGGCGAGCGGCAGCCTGGCCGCCCTCGGCTTGGCCGGCATGCTGCTTGGGCTCGGCTACAGCCTGATCAACCCCGCGACCTCGCACCTGCTGGCCCGGGCGACGCCGCCCGAGCGGCGCAACCTGGTCTTCTCCATCAAGCAGACCGGCGTCCCGGCCGGCGGCATCCTCGCGGGACTTGCCACCCCGGCCGTCGCCGTGGCGTTCGGCTGGCAGGTCGCGATCGCGACCATCGCGGCGGCGGGACTGCTGCTGGCATTCGCCATGGCGCCGCTGCGCGCCCGGCTCGACGACGACCGCGACCGCTCGGTTCGGGTGCTGCGCCGACCGCTGGGCGGTCTGCTGCTGGTGATGCGTCGGCCCGGCCTGCGCTGGTTGTCGATCGGCGTCTTCTTCCTCAGCGCCGTGCAGCTCAGCCTCAGCGCCTACCTGGTGGTCTTCCTGGTCGAGGAGGCGGGCATGGGCCTGGTGCCGGCCGGCGCGCTGCTGGCGGCGACCCAGGCCGCCGGTTTCGGCGGCCGTCTCGTCTGGGGCGCGCTGGCCGACCGGATCGGCGACGGCAATGGCGTGATGCTCGGCCTCGCCGCCGGCATGCTCGTGGCGGCGCTGGTCTCGGCCGGCGTAACGTCCGACTGGCCGGTGCCGGCGCTCTATGCGCTGTTTCTGGTCTTCGGCGCCACGGCAATCGGTTGGAACGGCGTCTTCATGGCCGAGATCGCACGTCTCGCGCCGCCCGGCGAGGTCGGCAGCGCCACCGCCGGCGCCCTGGTGCCGACCTTCGGCGGCGTACTCTTCGGCCCCTCGCTGTTCGCGGTCGCCTACAAGCTGCTGGACAGCTACGCGCTGACCTTCGGCGGCCTCGCCCTGGTCGCGCTGCTGGCCGGCCTGGCCCTGCTGGCCGGCCGCCCGGCGGCGCGGAGCGCTGCGGCCTGATGGCGGAGAGGGCGCTGCTGCGGGCCGTGCTGACGGTCTTCCTGCCGTTCGCTGGCGGCTACTTCCTGTCCTACCTCTACCGCTCGGTCAATGCGGTAATCGCCGGACGCCTGACGGCGGACCTGGGGCTGGAGCCGGGCGCGCTCGGGGTGCTGACCGCCGCCTATTTCCTCGCCTTCGCGCTGTTCCAGTTGCCGCTGGGGGTGCTGCTCGACCGCTTCGGGCCGCGCCGGGTGCAGGCCGCCCTGCTGCTGGTCGCGGCGGCCGGCGCCTTGGTCTTTTCCCAGGCGGCGGACGAGGCGGGACTGATCCTGGGCCGTGCCCTGATCGGCCTCGGCGTGGCCGGCGGCCTGATGGGCGCGCTCAAGGCCATCACGCTCTGGTTCCCGCGGGCGCGCTGGCCCTTCGTCAACGGCTGCTTCCTGGCGATGGGCGGCCTCGGCGCTATCGCCGCGACCGCCCCGGTCGAGTGGGCGCTCGGCTTCACCGACTGGCGCGGGCTCTTCCTGGGTCTGGCGGCCGCCACTCTGCTGGTCGCGGCGCTGATCTTCCTGATCGTGCCTGAGCGGCGCGACGCGCCGGCGTCGGGCGGACTGGGCGAGGCGATGGCCGGACTGCGGCACGTCTATGCCGACGGCCTGTTCTGGTCGGTCGCGCCGCTGGTGATGACGACGATCGGCACCGCCATGGCGCTGCAGTCGCTCTGGGCCGGCCCGTGGCTGGCGCACGTGGCCGGCCTGCCCGACGCCGGCGTGGCGGCCCGTCTGCTGGTCATGGCGGCGGCGCTGACCGTCGGCTTCGTCATCGGCGGCCTGCTGGGCGACCTGGCGGGGCGGGCGCGCATTCCCCTGACCTGGCTGGTCGGCGGCGGTGCCGCGCTGTTCCTGGGCCTGCAGCTCGTGCTGATCCTGGAGCTGGCACCCCAGGCCTATTGGCCCTGGATCGTGTTCGGCCTGACCAGCAACCTCGGCACGCTGGTCTACCCGCTGCTCTCGCAGCACTTCCCCTTGGCCTACGCCGGGCGCGCCAACACGGCTTTGAACCTGCCGATCTTCCTGTCGGCCTTCGCGCTCCAGGCGGCGGTCGGCTGGGCCCTCGAGTTTTGGACGCCGCGCGCCGACGGCGTGCCGCCGGCCGAGGCCTATGGCACGGTCTTCGCCGGGTTGTTGGCATTGGAACTGGCAGCGCTCGTGTGGTTCCTCATGGCACCGGCGCGCCGCGCCGCAGAGCGCACGACACTGGCGGCCGCGGGAAGCGAGTAGGGTGGGTCTCGGCGCGTTCTCCACGGCATGGCCACGATTGCCCGGCACTTTGCCTCAGGATTTCGCCCTGGGTCCGGGCGATCGCAACGATGGGAGTTTGCGGCAGTGAGCAGACGGGCATGGTTCGGCATCGGCGCCGCCGTCCTGGTGGTCGGGCTGGCGGGCGGCGGCTATGCGTTGTTGCTGACCTCGGCGAACGAGGCGGTGGAGCGTAGCATCGCCCAGTTCCGCGACGGTCTGCCTCCAGGTGCGAGCTTCGGCCACGGCAGCTACGAGGTGGACCTGCTGGAGCGCGCTGTGGCGATGCAGGCGCCGGTGCTCGACTTCGAGGGAGCGGGGGGGTTCGGCGAGCTGCGCGCGGCGCGGGCGCGGATCACTGGCCTGGAACCGGAGGCCGAGCAGACCCGCGCGGCGCGCGTCGTCTTCGAGGAGGTGCGCCTGACGGACGCCGCCGACCCCGACCTCGCGCTGACCGGCGAGCGGATCGTCGTCGACGACCTCCTCGTCACCGGTCAGCCGGCCGATGCCGTCGCCGCGGTGCTGGCCACGCAGATCGGCAGCCTGCGGATCGATGGCCTCGCCTTTGCCACCGCCGACGCCGAGCTGAGCGTGCGCGAAACCGTCGCGCAGGACGTCGTCGGCGGGCGGGTCGGCGAGTTGCGGCACAGCGACCTTGCGCTCGCCGTGACCGGGCCGGACGGCGGCCGCATGACGCTCGGCAGCTTTGCGCTGTCCGGCCTGGACACGACCGAACTGCTGACCCTCGACCCGGCACGGGCTAATGAGATGGACCAGGATGCCGTCGTTGCCCTCGCCGGGCGGATTCTCGGCGGCCTCGGCGGCTTTGCGGCGGAGAACCTGCGCATCGAGGCGGACAGCCTGTCCGGTGCCATCGAACTGGCGGCGCTACGCTTCAGCGACCCGGTGGTCTACGACCGGCACCTGGTCGGCGGACGCAGCGAGCTGGTGGATCTCAGCCTGCCTCTGGAGCCGGAGATCAGGGCCGAGGTGGAGCGGCGCCTGCCCGGCCTGCCTCTTTCGGAGCGGCTCGTTGTCTCCGCCGAGGGCCGCCAGAGCTACGACGCCGAAGCCGACCGGTTCGCGCTCGACCAGTCGATCCGCCTGCACGATCTGGCGGCGGCGCAGCTCGCCCTCGATCTCGGCAACGTCGACCCGCCGCCGCACGCGGGGCTGTCCGAGGCCGACATGCAGGTTCTGCTGCTGGGGGCGACCCTGGCCGGCGCCGAGGTGGCGCTGACCGATCTCGGGCTGTTGCGGCCGGCGCTGGCCGCCTACGGGGCGCAACGCGGTATGACGGAAGCCGAGGCGCGTCGATGGATCCTCGGCGAGGTGGCGCGCGGCCTGCGGATGATGCGCTTCGGGCCGCGCAGTGACGAGCTGCTGTCGGCGCTCGAAACCTTCTTGGAAGACTCCGGAGAGCTAAGGGTCAGCCTGACGCCCGCCGAGCACGTCCCGCTGCTGATGCTCGGCGTGGTCGACGAACCGAGCGCGGCGATCGACCTGCTGAACCCCCGTTTCGCCGCGACGCCGAACTAGACGAGGACCAGCGGGACGGAGAGCCGGCGGATCAGGCGGCTCGGCGGCATCGGCAAGTCCGCCGCGCGCGCCACCAAGAGGCCGCGGTGCAGGAGTTGCAGGCGGCCTGGGAGGTCGACGATCGGGACGCGCTCGACTTCCTGGGTGTCTGCGGCCACGGCCATCGAAGTACTGAGGATCTGCAGCGGTTGCTCGGTCGCCCGGGCCAGGGCCTCGGCCAGCGCTCGGGTTTCGGCGTCGGCGGCCTGCCCCGCCAGCAGGACGACCGGACCGGGGCGCAGGCGGCTGCCCGGCCCCGCCAGCAGCGCCGGGCTGTCGATCTCGATCATGTCCGCCAGTCCGAGCGCCAGCAGGTTGCCCGACTGCCGCAGGCGCCGCAGTTCCTCGGTGCGCCGGCCGCGCACCACGCGGAAGCTGACGCTGAGGCGACGAGACAGGGCCATCCGCTCGATCTGCTGGCGCAGGCGGCGCGCCCGGCTGCGCAGTTCCAGCTCGACCCGGCGGGGCTCGAAGCCGGGGTTGCGCCGCCCGCTCATCGAGGTCTCCCAGGTGAAGGGCAGGGCGGCCAGCGACAGCAGGTCGGTGTCCTCGATGAACACCGCCTCGACCGGACGGTCCAGGCCGGAGGCCAGCATCGCCGCGGCCTCCAGCGCGTAAAGCCCTTCCGGGGCCGTGTCGAGCGCGACGACGATGCGCTGAAAGCCGATGGCGGTGACGCTCATGGCTTCGGTGCCTCCGCGTCTTCAGGCCGTTCCGTCTCCGCCGCCTCCGCCGCTTCCTGGGCGAAGGCCTTGCGGGCGCGGGCAAAGGTGCGCAGGCGGGCCTCCACCTTGCCGAACAGGCTGTCCGGCGGAAAGCGGCCGTCGGCATCGCGCTCGCCCGCCTCGAGGCCGGTCAGCAACGCGATCCCCTCGGCGACGCTGCGCACGGCGTAGATCGCGAAGCGTTCTTCGGCCACGGCCTCCACGACCTCCGGACGCAGCATCAGGTGCTGGACGTTGGCCTTGGGGATCAGCACCCCTTGCGTGCCGGTCAGACCTTTGGTCGCGCAGACGTCGAAGAAGCCCTCGATCTTCTCGTTGACGCCGCCGATCGCCTGCACCTCGCCGTGCTGGTTGACCGAGCCGGTGACCGCCAGGTCCTGGCGCAACGGCACCTCGGCCAGCGCCGAGAGCAGGGCGTAAAGCTCGGCCGAGGCGGCGCTGTCCCCCTCGACCCCGCCGTAGGACTGCTCGAAGACAAGGGTGGCGTGCAGCGAGAGCGGCAGGTCGCGGGCGAAGAGACCCGCCAGGTAGCCGGCGAGGATGAGGACGCCCTTGGTGTGCAGCGCGCCGCCGAGCTTCGCCTCGCGCTCGATGTCGACGACGCGTCCCGCCCCCAGGTGGACGCGGGCCGTCAGGCGCGAGGGCTTGCCGAAGGCGAAGCCGCCGAGCTGCAGGACCGACAGGCCGTTGACCTGGCCGATGGCGGTGCCCTGCGTATCGATCAGCAGGATGTCGCGGGCGATCGCCTCCTGCGCGCGCTCGCGGATGCGGTCGGCGCGGCGGATCTGCGCATCGATGGCGGCCTGGACGTGTGCCGCGTCAGCCAGCTCGGCGCCCGCCTGGCGAGCCTGCCAGTCGGCTTCGCGCAGCAGGTCCAGCACCGGCTCCAGGCGCAGGCTCAGCTTCTCGGCATCGTCGGCCAGACGCGCCGCCTGCTCGATCACGCGGGCGACGGCCGCCGCGGTGAAGGGGCGTAGCTCCTCCTGCGCGATCATGCCGGCGATCAGGCGGGCGAACCGGGCTTCGCCGTCGTGGTCGCGGCCGAGCCGGTCGTCGAAGTCCGCCGCCACCTTGAACATCGCCGGGAACTGCCGGTCGTAGGCGCTGAGCAGGTAGTAGATCAGCGGATCGCCGACGAGGGCGACCTTGAGGTCGAGCGGGATCGGCTCGGGCTCCAGCGCCACGGTCGAGGTCATCGACATGATCTGCCAGGCGTTCTCGATGACGATGCGGCGCGCCTTCAGTGCGCGCTTGAGCGCGTCCCAGGCGAAGGGCTGGGTCAGCACCTTCTCGGCATCGAGGACGAGGTAGCCCCCGTTGGCGCGGTGCAGGGCGCCGGCCCGGATCAGGCTGAAGTCGGTGACGAGGGCGCCCATCATGGCGATCTGCTCGACCCGGCCAATCAGATTGCCGAGGGTCGGATTGTCCTCGTAGACCACCGGCGCGCCGGCGACTTCCGCGGGGTAACCGACCAGCAGGTTGACCTGGTAGCGGTTGAAGCCGCCGACGTCGTTCGAGCTGACCGCCGGCGGCGCCATCGCCTCGGCCAGCCCCTGCTGCTGCTGGCTGGCGCGCTCGGCGAAGAAGATCCGATGGAAGTTCTCGACAAGGTCGCGGCGCACCGCCTCGAGATGCTCGACCACCTCGGGCAGGTCGGCGAAGCGCTGGCGCAGCTCTTCCATCGGAACGCCGACCGCATCGGCGGTCAGCTCCTCGTTCACCTTGCGCAGCGCCTCGCGGCGCTCCCGGTCCCAGCGCGGAATCTGCTTGAGAATGGCTTCGAGCTCCGACTGCAGTTCCTCGCTGTCCGCCTGGATGCGCCGCTGCTCGGCCTGGTCCAGGGCCTTGAATTCGTCGGGGGTGACAACCTTGCCCTGGCGCAGCGGCGCCAGCGCGAAGCCGTTGGGCGTGCGCACCAGGGCGATGTGCTTCTCCTCGGCGCGCCTGCGCAGCCGCTCGAAGGCTTCCTCCTGGTGCTCGCGGAATTCCTGCTCGATGGCCTGGCGGCGGTTCTGCGACTCCTCGCTCTCGAAGGCGGCCGGGATCGCCGTGCGCAGGTCTTCGATCAGCCCTGCCATGGCCTCGCGCAGGTCGTGGCCGCGGCCGGGCGGCAGGCTGAGTGCGTTCGGCCGGCTCGGCTGGTCGAAGTCGTTGACGTAGACCCAGTCCCGCGGTGGCGGGTCGCCGGCCGCCCGCTCGCCCAGCAGCCGCTCGACCGTCGAATGCTTGCCGGTGCCGGGTGGGCCCATGACGAAGAGGTTGTAGCCCTCGTGCGCGATGTCGGCTGCGAAGCGGATCGCCTCCAGCGCCCGCTCCTGACCGAGCACGCCGTCGTAGCCCTCCACCGCGCGCGTATCCGCGAAGCCGAGCGACTGCGGGTCGCAGCGCGTGTTTAGGCGGTCGGGCGCAAGCGGCGGACGTCGCATTGGCTGGGGCGGGGTCCATTCGGTTTGAGGGTATCGCACGCATCCACGATAGGGCGACCGTTCTCGCGGTGTCGAGAAGGGCTTCGAATTGTCGGAGTATCCCGCCCGCCAGGGATTTACAGCACAATGAACAGCACGCTATGATTGCAGTCAGATCAATTCTTGCGGCGTTGCCGAAGGTCGACGCGATGGCTGACTGGTCGGAGGTCGAGTATCGCGAGTTGAACGAACACCTGCGCGCTTCGATTCGACTGCTTGTCAGCGTGATCAACATCTACCTTGCGGCGAAGGCCGCAGCCCTGACGGCGCTTTTCTTCGTCTTTCGGTCGCAGCAACCGGATGGCCTGGACATCGTCCTCATCTTCATCGGCTTCCTCGGCGTCGTCTGGTCGGCCATGCTGCTCAATCTGGTCAGGCGCGTGAAGCTCTACATGGGCCGGCTGGCCGAGCGGGCGGCGGCCATCGAGAAGCGCTACGATCTGGATACGGTGAGCCGCATGCTCGCCATCTGGAACCAGGGGGCGGTGTATCGCGACGGCATCTCGATCCACGGCCAAAGCATCCGATGGCTCGAGGTCGTCGTCGGCGCCTTTCTGTTCGGATGGTTCGTGTTCTTGGTCTGGTGCCTCGTCGAGCTCTTCGTCCGCAACGCCCTGTAAGCGCCTGGCGGACCGGCGCCAGATCAGTCTCCGCGCGGACCGAAGGCGGCTTCGAGAAAGGCCGCGAGATCGGCGTTGGAGCGCGCCCGCACGGTGTCGTCGCGGCCGATCAGGTAGCCCTCCGAGTCGCTGCACAGGCCGAGCGAGGTCTGGCGCAGCAGGCGGTTGCTGATCGGCAGGTAGGTGTTGCGGTCCCAGGCGATGCCGCTGCGGTCGACCCGAAAGTCGCAGGGGGCGAGATTGCGGCCGATGGCGCGCGGGCCGCTCCAGCGTCCGTCCCACTGGTGGTAGGCGTCCGGGTAGGCGACGGTCTCCACCATGCTGCCGCCGCCGCGCAGGTCCTCGGCGATCTCCGCGCAGCGCGTCGGGTCGACGATGGCGTCGCCCTCGCCCCACAGCATCAGCACCGGGGCCCCCGTCGTCTCGTTGCGCGTGAAGCGGGCGATGCAGGGCGCGTAGTAGGCGGCATGGCCGGCGTAGCGCAGGCCGTCCAGTCCGTAGACGGCGTCGAAGGCCTCCGCCACCTGGGCATAGGCGGCGAACACGCTCGCCATGCCGCCGTAGGAGAAGCCCACGAGTACGCTGCGCCGCGCATCGATCTCCGGCAGGGCGTCCAGGTAGGCGAGAGCGGCATAGGCGTCGGCCACCAGCATGACCTCGGTGATCTCCAGCAGGCGCTCGACGAAGCCGGTGGCCCGGTCGCGGCGCGCCGCGAAGGCGTCCACCACCAGCGCGGCGATGCCCATCTGCGCCAACTGTCGACCGTAGGTCGGCTCGCGGGTGGAGATCACGCCGCCGGCCCCATGCAGCAATACGACGGCCGGAGCCGGATCCTCCGGCGAGGCGGTCTCGGGCAGGAAAAGGCGGCCGAGCGCGGTTTCCCGCGGCGCTTCCTGCGCGTCGGCCAGGGTGTAGGGGCTGAGGCTGTCAAAGGACACCGGGGTGCCTTGAGGTCCGCGCTCCGCCATCGGCCAGACGCTCGGCAGGTGCGGCTCGGCGTGCCCTGGCGCGGCGAGCAGGAAGGCGCCGATGGCGGCTATGCCTGCGAGCCGAAAACAGCGAAGAACCGTGCCGCCGATCATGCGGCTGATATGGCGCGGCAATCCGGTGAAGGCAACGCGGATGTGCAGCACTGCATTGAGCGATGCCTTGCCCGCCGCTCGTGGCCGCCGCTCGTGCCAGCCGTTCCTGCTCACCGCTCACGTCCTGTGACCGGACGTCGCCAGAAGTCTTTGCGGATTATGGAAAAATATCAGCCAGATAGCGGATGGGACTTGTGACATCGGGACGGAGTGTTGCAAAAGCCGTGGCGTCTCGCGCCGGCATTCGGTAGCGTTTTTTCGCTCGACCGAGAACGCTCGGGCGGAATGCGCGCGGAGCCCACGACCGAGCGTGACGGGCCGAAGCTGGCGGAGGCGGGTCTTCCGGCTGCGGCGACGCCAAAACCAGGGGACCGCAGCATTCGAGAAACAGGCCACTTCCGCCCGACGGGAAGTGCCAACAGGGGATTAAGGAACGCGCGATCATGGCACATGCGGAGACCTTCACGCGCCGCCTTGCGGCCGACACGCTGGCCAACTCGCTCTGGCCGGTGGAGGAGCGGGCCCAGCGCCTGGGCCGCGACCTGGTGCTGGCGCTGCTCGGCGCCGCGCTCTTGACCGTTAGCGCCAAGGTGCAGGTGCCGATGTATCCGGTGCCGATGACCATGCAGACCTACGCGGTCATGGTGATCGCCATGGCCTACGGCTGGAAGCTGGGCGGTGCGACGGTTGCGCTCTACCTGCTGCAGGGCACCGTCGGGCTGCCGGTCTTCTCGGCCGGCGGCGGCGTCGCCTACCTGGCCGGGCCGACCGGCGGGTATCTGATCGGCTTCTTCGTCTCGGCCGTGGCGATGGGCTGGCTGGCCGAGCGCGGCTGGGACCGTCGCCTGCTGCTTTCGGTGCCGGCGATGGCGCTGGGCACCGTGATCACCTTCGCGCTGGGCCTTGCCTACCTGAGCACCCTGATCGGCGTGGAGCGCGCGGTCGAGGCAGGGCTGCTGCCCTTCCTGCCGGGCGCCGCCGTCAAGCTGGCGCTGGCGGCCGCCACGCTGCCGCTGGCCTGGCACCTGGTGCGGCGCGTGCGGCGCGACTGATCCGCCGCAGGCGATTCGCTCTGCCGCATCGAGGGCCCGGACCCGTGTCCGGGCCCTCTTTGCCTTGCGGCCCGCCGCCCCGCTAAGATCGGCGGCGAGCGAGAGAGGGCGGGCATGAGCATTGACTCCGACATCCTGCGTTTCGTCGAGCTGTCCGACGTGGCCTTGCCGCCCTACTTCGCGGAGCTGCCGATCGAGGAACAGCGCGCCTGCTACGACGAGCTCTGCCGCATGTTCGCGCGCGAGCGGCCCGAGGACCTGGAGGTGAGCGAGCTGTCGGCGCCAGGTCCGGACGGCGCGATCCCGTTGCGCCTCTACCGCCCTATATCGGTCCAGCGGCCGGGCGTGCTGCTCTACTTCCATGGCGGCGGCTATGTCTTCGGCGGCCTGGACAGCCACGACAGCGGTTGCGCGGAGCTGGCGGCCGGCAGCGGCGCGGCGGTGCTGGCCGTCGACTACCGCCTGGCGCCCGAGCATCCCTTCCCGGCGGCGGCCGAAGATGCTCAAGCGGCGCTGGCCTTCCTGGTCGAGGCCGCCGAGGGCCTGGGCCTGGACGGCGCGCGGATCGCGGTGGGCGGCGACTCGGCCGGCGGCAACCTGGCGGCTGGCCTGGCGTTCCGGGCGCGCGACGCGGGCGCTCCGGTGCTCGCCGGGCAGCTGCTGATCTATCCGGACCTGGGTCTGCCGTTCGACGATCCGCGGCGCTGCCGCACGCCCGACGCCCCCGGCCTCAGCCGGGCGCAGATGCGCTACTACCATGCGACCTGGCTGGGCGCCGAGCATACCCGCGACCCGATGGCCGCGCCGCTGCTGCAGCGCGACTACGGCGGACTGCCGCCGACCTTCGTGCAGGCGGCGCAGTACGACCCGCTGCGCGACGACGCCGAAGTCTTCGCCGAGCGGCTGCTGCGCGACGGCAGCCCCGTGCGTCTCGACCTGCAGCCCGGCCTGATCCACGGCTACATGCGCGCGCGGGGCATGAGCGCGGCGGCGCGGCACGGCTTCGCGGCCCTGGTCGCCGCCCTGGCCGACATGGTCGGTCACGCGTCCGTCACCGAGGCCGGCTAGGGTCCAGGGCCGCGAATCGGGGCGAGGCAAGTCGGCCATGGCGGGGCGGAAAATCGTACTGGTGATGATCGACGCGCTCGGCTGGGTGCCGGCGCGCGCCCAGTGCGGCTACCTGATGGGGCTGGTCGAGGCGGGACAAGCCCGCCTGTGGCGGATGCGCAGCGTGCTGCCGAGCCTGTCCATGCCGGCCTATGCCAGCCTGCACACCGGAAGGCCGCCGGCAGAGCATGGCCGGGTCTCGAACGACCTGGAGGCGATGGCGCCGAGCCCGCATGTCTTCTCGGTCGCGCGCGCGGCCGGGCTGACCACGGCGGCGGTGGCCGAGCGGCTCTACGCCCTGCTGTTCAACGCCGCGCCCTTCGACCCGGTCGAGCACCTGGAGGTGACCGACGGGCCCGGCCACGTCACCCACGGGCGCTTCTATACCGACGTGCGGCACACGCGCTTCAACCCGCACGTGCCGGGCGACCACGACCTCTGCAACACCGCGAGCCTGCTGATCCGGCGGCACGTGCCCGACTACCTGCTCGTGCACTCGACGGCCATCGACTCGGTCGGCCACGCCTTCGGCGCCGACAGCTTCGAGTACCGCCACCAGATCTGGAACATCGACAACGAGCTGGCACTGGCCGTCCCCGTCTGGCGTGCCGCCGGCTACCGGGTGCTGGTCACCTCCGACCACGGCATGAGCGCGGAAGGCCGCCACGGCGGCGCCGAGGACGGCATGCGCACCGTGCCCTTCTGGGACATCTGCGGCCAGGACGGCGGAGAGCAGGACGGCGGCGAGGCCGGCGGCGAACAGGCGGGCGAGGTCAGCCAGCTCGCCGTCGCGCCGACCATCCTCAAGCTGATGGGGCTGCCGATCCCCGCGACCATGCGGGAGGCGCCGCTGGCGTGAGCGGCTGTCGGGCTTCGGGCGGGCGGCGGGACGGATCCTTCGACTCGCGCTGCTGCGCAGCCCGGCTCTGGATGAAGGCATTTCAATAAACTACAGAATTCTCTTCATCCTGGGCCGCATCCCGATAGCGATGCGAGTCGAAGGATCCCTCGCCGGGTGTTCGCCGACCTCATCCGTCGAGACGCCGTGCTGCGCAGGGCTCCTGAGAAGCGGTCGATCACGGCCGCGTCGCCCGCTGCGCCTCAGTCCTCGTCGCGGATCCAGCTCGGCTTGCGCTTTTCCAGGAAGGCGGCGAGGCCCTCCTGGCCCTCGGCGGAAACCCGCACGCGGGCGATCCGTCGGGCCGTATCGGCGATCACCTCCGGCGTTGCCGGGCGCTCGGCGACGGCGAAGATCAGGTCCTTGCACGCGGCGACCGCCTGGGGGCCGTTCTTCAGCAGCGCCTCGACCATGTCCTCGCCGGCCTGCTCCAGGCCGTGCGGCGGCACCACCCGGTGGACAAGGCCCAGGTAGTAGGCGGTTTCGGCCGAGAAGCGCTCGGCGGTCAGCAGGTAGCGGCGGGCGGCGCGCTGGCCGATGGCGGCGACCACGTAGGGGCTGATGACCGAGGGGATCAGGCCGAGCTTCACCTCGGTCAGCGCGAAGGAGGCTTCCTCCGAGGCGATGGCGATGTCGCAGGCGCTGACCAGCCCGACGCCGCCGCCGAAGGCCGGGCCCTGCACCAGGGCGACGGTCGGCTTGGTCAGGAAGTTGAGCGTACGCAGCAGCTCCGCCAGCGCCTCGGCGTCGCGCAGGTTCTCGGCCTCCGAATAGCCGGCCATGGCCTGCATCCAGTTGAGGTCGGCGCCGGCGGAGAAGGACTTGCCCTCGGCCGCCAGCACGACGACGCGCACGCGCGGATCCTCCTCCATGCCCTTCAGCGCCGTGGTCATCTCGGCGATGAGCTGGTCGTTGAAGGCGTTGTGCACCTCCGTGCGGGTCAGCGTCAGGCGCGCGACGCCGCGCTCGTCGAAGGACTCCAGGAACAGGGGGTGCTGCATCGAAACGGGGCTCCGCTACATCCGGAAGACGCCGAACCGCGTGTCGGGGATCGGCGCGTTGAGGCTCATGGAAAGGCCCAGCGCCAGCGCCGTGCGGCTGTCGGCGGGGTCGACGATGCCGTCGTCCCAAAGGCGGGCGCTGGCGTAGTACGGGTGGCCTTGGTCTTCGTACTGCTGGCGGATCGGTGCCTTGAAGGCTTCCTCCTCCTCGGCCGGCCAGGTCTCGCCCTTGGCCTCCAGGCCGTCGCGCTTGACGGTGGCGAGCACGCTCGCCGCCTGCTCGCCGCCCATCACCGAGATGCGCGCGTTCGGCCACATCCACAGCAGGCGCGGGGCGTAGGCGCGGCCGCACATGCCGTAGTTGCCGGCGCCGAAGCTGCCGCCGACGATCAGGGTGAACTTCGGCACGCTCGCGCAGGCCACGGCGGTGACCAGCTTGGCGCCGTCCTTGGCGATGCCGCCGGACTCGTACTTCCGCCCGACCATGAAGCCGGAGATGTTCTGCAGGAAGATCAGCGGGATCCCGCGCTGGGAGCAGAGCTCGACGAAGTGCGCGCCCTTGAGCGCCGATTCGCTGAACAGGATGCCGTTGTTGGCGACGATCCCGACCGGATAGCCGAGGATGCGGGCGAAGCCGCAGACCAGCGAGGTGCCGTAGAGCGGCTTGAACTCGTCCAGCTCCGAGCCGTCGACCAGGCGGGCGATCACCTCGCGCACCTCGAAGGGGCGGCGCAGGTCGGGCGGGACGATGCCGTAGAGCTCGGCCGGGTCGTAGAGCGGGTCCTTCGGTTCGCTGAGCTCCAGCGGATGGCGCTTCGGCCGGTTCAGGTTGGCGACGATGCGGCGGGCCAGGCCGAGCGCGTGGGCGTCGTTCTGGGCCATGTGGTCGGTGACGCCAGAGGTGCGCGAATGCACCTCGGCGCCGCCCAGCTCCTCGGCGCTGACCACCTCGCCGGTCGCCGCCTTCACCAGCGGCGGGCCGCCCAGGAAGATGGTGCCCTGGTTCTTGACGATGATCGACTCGTCGGCCATCGCCGGTACGTAGGCGCCGCCGGCGGTGCAGGAGCCCATGACCACGGCGACCTGCGGGATGCCCTTGGCCGACATGTTGGCCTGGTTGAAGAAGATGCGGCCGAAGTGGTCGCGGTCGGGGAAGACCTCGTCCTGGCGCGGCAGGTTGGCGCCGCCGGAATCGACCAGGTAGAGGCAGGGCAGGCGGTTCTGTTCGGCGATCTCCTGGGCGCGCAGGTGCTTCTTGACGGTCAGCGGGTAGTAGGTGCCGCCCTTCACCGTGGCGTCGTTGGCGACGATCATGCACTCGCGGCCGGAGACGCGCCCGACGCCGGCGATCAGACCGGCGGCCGGCACCTCCTCGCCGTAGACCTGGTGCGCGGCGAGCTGGCCGATCTCCAGGAAGGGCGAGCCGGGGTCGAGCAGGCTGCGCACCCGCTCGCGCGGCAGCAGCTTGCCGCGGCCGACGTGCCGCTCGCGGGCGCGCTCGCCGCCGCCCAGCTTGATCTGTTCGACCAGGGCGCGCAGCGCCTCGACCTGCCGGCGCATCGCCTGGGCGTTGCTGCGGAACTCTTCGCTGCGCGTGTCGACGCTGGATTTGATGGCGGTCATGGAGGGACGGAGGAACCGGCTGGGAAACGGGCCGCTACCATGTCTCCGCAGCCGGCTTCGGGCAAGTGGGGCTTTAGCTGCTCCGTGCCATCCCGCTCCCCCGCCCGGCCACCCCGTCCAGGATACGGCCGTTGGGTGGCCGGGCGGGGGAACGGGTGGCGTGGCCGCGGCACGGCACCTTGGTCCCGTGCCGCTGCTCGCTCACTCTTCGAGGAACGCCCGGATGGCCTCGCCCGCCTGGTCGATGTTGAAGACGCCGTTCAGGTGTCCGAAGGGGCCGGTGACGGTGAAGACCTCGGCCTCCAGGCCCTGGGCGCGTAGCCGCTCGGCCGCCAGCTCGGACAGGAAGGGCGGGAAGATCATGTCGCCCTCGGCCGGGATGAAGAGGGTCTTGGCCTCGATCTTCTCGATCTCGTCGGCGACCGAGAAGGTCATGTTGGCCTTCGACATGTAGAGGAAGTGGTTGGCGTCGGTGGTCGCCGCGCGGGCGTCGCCGGAGGCCTGGAGCCCCGCCTCCACCTTATACTCGTGGGCGAACGCGGCTTCCGGATCGATCTCTTCGCTCGCCGGCGAGCGCCCGAAGGTGCTCTCGGCCCAGTCGAAGTGCAGCGCGTTGAGGGTGACGAGCTGCAGTGCGTTGGACAGTCCCTCCAGCGGCGGGGTGCCGCCGTAGTAGTCGCCGCCGTTCCAGTTGGGGTCCATCTCGATCGGCATGTTCCACATCTTCAGCAGGCCGACCACATAGGGCGGCATCTCCAGGCCGGGGCTGATCACCGGGATGGCGCGCGGCACCATCTCGGGATAGGCCGCCGCCCACTCCATGGTCTGCACCGAGCCGCCCGAGGCGCCCATGACCGCATGCAGCCGCTCGATGCCCAGGCTGTCGAGCAGCGCCTTCTGAACGTTGACGAAGTCGCGCATGGAGACGACCGGGAAGTCCAGGCCGTAGGGCTCGCCCGTGGCCGGGTCGAGGCTGGCCGGGCCGGTGGTGATCACGTTCGGGTCGGCGACGTTCAGGTTGACCAGAGTGTCGCTGGAGACGACGTAGTAGGCGTCGGTGTCGATGGGCTTGCCGGGGCCGATGATGGCGTCCCAGTAGCCGGGCCTTTCCTGCTCGGCCGTGTATTTCCCGGCCGCCGCCGAGGTGCCGGAGAAGTAGTGGCAGATCAGGATGACGTTGTCCTTGGCCGCGTTCAGCTCGCCGTAGGCTTCCCAGCCGATGCGCACCTCGGCGATCGTCTCGCCCTGCTCGGTGGTGAAGTCCCGCAGCACGAACTCGCGCTTTTCCACCGGCTCGTCGTAGGCCAGGGCCGGGCCGCCGGCGGCGAGCAGCAGCAGCGTGCCGAACAGGCTTGCAGCGATGCGCATTGCACTCATGCGTTTCCTCCCTCGGTGGCGCGGCTTCGGGACGGTGCTCGCCCATGACGATAGCAGGCGAAGGCGTGCGAGGGGATGGACATCTTGGGTCGGCGGCTCGTGCCAGGGCAGACATCGAAGGGGCGAAGGACACGCTGGTGTGACGGCGGGCGCGGCTTGTGCCCGCCGCGGCATACCGGCATGGTCGGGCCGCGGCGCCGTTGCGGCCGCCCAGGTGGCGAGGAGCCACGTCACGAGGATTCGCCATGACCATCGAGGTCTATTCCTGGGCCACGCCGAACGGCCACAAGGTGCACATCGCGCTGGAGGAACTGGGGCTCGCCTACCAGGCGCACCCGATCGACATCTCCAAGGGCGAGCAGTTCGACCCGGCTTTCCTGAAGATCAGCCCGAACAACCGGATTCCGGCGATCGTCGATCCCGAGGGACCGGACGGAGCGCCGATCTCACTGTTCGAGTCCGGCGCCATCCTGGTCTATCTGGCCGAGAAGACCGGCAAGCTTCTGCCGGCCTCGGGCGCAGCGCGCTATATCGTGCTGCAGTGGCTGATGTGGCAGATGGGCGGCTTGGGCCCGATGCTCGGCCAGGCGCACCACTTCCTGCAGTACGCGCCCGAAGACATGCCGTATGCCAAGGCGCGCTACAGCAACGAGGCGCAACGGCTCTACAACGTACTGGACAAGCGCCTGGGCGAAGCGCGCTTCCTGGGCGGCGAAGCCTACTCCATCGCCGACATCGCCGCCTGGCCCTGGACCCGCCGGCCCGAGCGCCAGGGCGTCGACACCTCCGGTCTCGCCAACTTCCGGCGCTGGTTCGCCGAGATCGAGGCGCGCCCGGCGGTGCAGCGCGGCGTCGAGGTGCTGGCCGACCTGCGTACCGAGGGCTTCGACGAGAAGGCGAAGGAAATCCTCTTCGGCGCCACCCAATTCCAGCGGCGCTGAGCATGCGCGCCGACCTCGCCCTAGAGCATGATCGTCTTGGATGGAATCGCTTTGGCGATCCCATCCAAGACGTGAATCCTGCTCTATTCATAGAGTTAGAGAGCGATTCACGTCACTGGTGGAAGCGGATCCGCTTCCACCAGTGACGATCGCGCTCTAGCGGTTCGACGCGGAGGGATGCGACCGCATGCGTCAGAGCAGTCGAACCGCAACGCCTTGGTTTGGTGGACCGATTCACGGAACGCTCGGGACTCGAGCGTTTCGATCGGACCACTAGCGGCCGTCGCTGCGATGCGGCATGGTCGCCAGCCATGAGCGAAGAGACCGACCCCGACCTCAAACCGGAAACCCTCGCGGCCCAGTCGCTGCACTTCCTCGACCCCGCGACCGGCGCGGTGGTGCCGCCGCTGCACCCCTCGACCACCTTCGCCCGCGACGCCGATTACGGCCTGCGCGGCGCCGTCAGCTATTCGCGCTACGGCGGCCCGGCCGTGGACCAGCTGGAAGCGCTGCTGGCCCGCCTGGAGGGCGGCGCGGCGGCGCTCGTCTTCGCCTCCGGCCTGGGCGCCGCGGCGGCCGTCGTCATGGCCCTGAAGCCGGGCGACCGGCTGGTCTGCCACGCCAACATCTACTGGGGCTTCCGGCAGTGGCTGGAGGACTTCTGCCCGCGCTTCGGGATCGAGTTGCGGCAGATCGACATGACCGACCTGGCCCAGTTGGACGCAGCGCTCGAGGGTGGCGCCGAACTGGTCTGGGCGGAGACGCCGAGCAACCCCTTATGGGAGGTGCTGGACATCGCCGCCCTGGCTGAGAAGGCGCATGCCGCCGGCGCCCGCCTGGCGGTCGACGGCACCGCCGCGCCGCCGCCGCTGCAGCGTCCGCTCGCGCACGGCGCCGACATCGTCATGCACTCGGCGACCAAATACCTGAACGGCCACAGCGACGTGCTGGCCGGCGCCCTGGCCACACGCGTCGCCGACGACCTCTGGCAGCGGATAACCAGCAACCGCACCGGGGTCGGCGCCGTGCTGGGCGCCTTCGAGGCCTGGCTGCTGCTGCGCGGCCTGCGCACCCTCTATCTGCGGGTCCGCCACGCAAGCGCCACGGCGCTGCACCAGGCCAGCCGGCTGCAGCGGCACCCGAAGGTGCGGCAGGTGCTCTATCCCGGCCTGCCGGAGCATCCTGGACACGAGGTCGCCTGCCGCCAGATGGAGGGTGGCTTCGGCGGCATGCTGTCGCTCCGGGTGGCCGGCGGGCGGGCCGGCGCGCTGCGGGTCGCCACCGGCACGCGCGTGTTCCTGCCGGCCACCTCGCTGGGCGGGGTCGAGAGCCTGATCGAGCACCGCAAGACCATCGAGGGCGATGCCTCGAGCTTGCCCGAGGACCTGCTGCGCCTGTCGGTCGGCATCGAGCATCCGGACGACCTGGTCGCCGACCTGGAGCAGGCGCTCGCGCGCATCGACGAGGAGGGGGAGCCGCAATGACCATCCAGCTCTACACCTGGAGCACGCCGAACGGCCGCAAGGTTTCCATCGCGCTGGAGGAGCTCGGGCTGCGCTACGCGGTGCACACCGTGAACATCACCAAGGACGAGCAGTTCGCGCCGGACTTCCTGCGCATCAGCCCGAACAACAAGATCCCGGCGATCGTCGATCCCGAAGGACCGGACGGGCAGGCGATCGCGCTGTTCGAGACCGGGGCGATCCTGCTGTATCTGGCGGAGAAGACCGGCGCGCTGATGCCGGTGGACGAACGGGCGCGCTGGCGAGCGCTGCAGTGGTTGATGTGGCAGATGGGCGGTTTCGGGCCGATGCTGGGGCAGGCGCACCACTTCCTGCGTTTTGCGCCGGAGGACGTGCCCTACGCCAAGACCCGCTACGGCAACGAGACCCGCCGCCTCTACGGCGTGCTCGACAAACGCCTGGGCGAGGCGCCCTTTCTCGCCGGCGAGAGCTATTCCGTCGCCGACATCGCGACCTACCCCTGGGCCGCGCGCCACGAGTGGCAGCAGGTCGACCTCGCCGACTTCCCCAACGTCGCGCGCTGGTTCGCCACGCTCGGCGAACGCCCGGCCGTGGCCCGCGGCATGGCGGTTCCGGCGAGCTGAACGACGCGCCGCGCCGGCCCGTCCGCCGTCATCGTCCGGGTCAGGAGACGGCGGCCTGCTGCGCCCGGTCGACGTTGCGGGGCCGGCCGCGGCGGCGCTGCGGCAAGGCCACGACTTCGCCGCCTTCGGCCGCGATCTCCCGTCCGCTGAGCTGCATCAGCTCGCCGCGGGCCTGCTTCAGGCGGGCCAGCTCGCGCGCGTCGTCGCGGTCCCAGACCTCCATGCAGCTCAGCTTGATTTCCACCAGGTCGATCAAGGTTTCCAGGCACTGCTTCGATAGGCTCATCTCGGCACCTCCGCATACCCGCTGCGGCGTGGATCGTCGGGGCTGGGCCCGCCGCGTTTGCCCCCTGCCGCTCGGCATGGCCGCGTTGACGCTGGCGAGACTGGACGGCCTTTGCCTAAAAAATCGTGAAACCCCGAGGATCGTATCCAATGACCGGCTGGGCGGCGTCACGGGCGGCGTCGCAGGCTGGGCGCTTTTCGGGTAACCGAACGTTGTGCCTTTCGGATATACATCGCTCGCACCGTCGGCCGCGCTGGGGCTGGTCGGCTGACGGCCTGCATCGGGAGGGGGAACGGGAATGCAGGAGACCTTCGTCGAGACGGATGCGCTCGATGCCGCCCGTCTGCTGGTCGCCGAAGGACGGCCACGCTTCGAGCGTCGGCTGACCGACAAGCTGCTGCTCGCCTACAACCAGGCCTACGCGCAGGGCGAGACCCGACTGGCGGAGCGGCTGAGAGCCCTGCTGGAAGACGCTGAGGCCGCCGGGCGCCAGCGCCGGCCCGACCGCCGGCGGCAGCGGGCCGGCCGGCAGGCCGATCTCTGGACCGCCTTCTGCGACGCTCGCGAGCTCTATCGCCAGGCGGCGGAGGTGCGCGCCGACGCCGCGGGCGCAGACGACCCGGACGACGGGCGCGCCGCGACCCGCAAGGACGCCACCCTCGAACTGATGCGCATCGCCTACCTGCGCTGGCAGCGCATGCTGTGAGCGCGCCGCCCCGCGCTTGATGCGTGGAGGCCGGCAAGACCGGGCAAGGCCAGACCCCCGGCGAGAGACCTTGGCAAGACCTTGCGCAGAGCCGCCCCGGGCGCCACTTCGGGCGCGTTGACAAGCCGAGCCGGGCGAAGCTAGAACCCGGCTTCCGCATACGTCGTGGTAGACGGCCACTCGTTTTGCGGAGGGGTGGCCGAGTGGCTGAAGGCGACGGTTTGCTAAACCGTTAAGGGGTGAATAGCCCCTTCGAGGGTTCGAATCCCTTCCCCTCCGCCACTCTTTGGTTGCGGGCAGCCGCCACGCCAATCCTGACCGTAGGCTCCGCGTTCGAGCTTTGCCTCGACCTCTCCGTTTGCCCAGCCGTGAAGAACCTATCCCGCAGCGCTTCCTTTTTCTGTCGTGATGCGCGGGTAGCATCGAGAACCTGGGGTCACGGATCCGGGCACGGGCGCGATGCTAGGCGTTCGGCATCGTGCCCGGCCGCAGGTACGCGAAGGCGTGTTGGACATAGTCAGCTTTTCCCAGTGGTACGCCAGAGTTTCGCAGCACGCCGTAGGCTGTGATCAGATGGAAGTTGAACTGCGGCAAGGCCCAGTCCCTGGCGTACTCACCGCCTGTCATATCGAAGATCATCCCATTCGGGAGTTCGATGGCGATCTTGCGGTCTCCCTCAGGATCGAGAGCTCGAGGTCCCAGACCGGACAGGAAGGACCGAGTCTCAGCGACGTGGGCTCGGGCCTGGTCCATGGTACCGGGACGCTCGCCCGCATTCTGTCCTTCTTCGGCAAGTTGCTTCCAGATTTCGGGGAGGGGATCGCCGCGCAGTCGCGCGACAGCTTCGTAGGCCTGCAAGCAACAGAACCGCACCTGCGACGAGAGCGGAAGCATGTCTGGCGCAAGACGGTTTCCGAGGAGTTTGTCAGGCTCTGAGGAGTGCGCCCCGGCCCTGTCGAGCCAAGTCAGAAGAGCGCCGAGCATCTGAGAATACGTCGGCACCAGCAGGTCCGTGAGGCTCATGTCGAGATCCAATGCCGACGGCAGATTTGCCACGATGTTGCCCAACGGTCTGACGCCGCGCAATGTCGGACCGCAGCGGGAAACGCCCATTTGGAAAGCTACGGGCGACAGCGGCGCGCGTCGGACCACGCCGCCAATGCAGCCAGCATGTTACGCGACCAGCCGAAGGGCGTGGCGCGGTCCCGTGCTCTGCACTCCGCCTGCAAAGCTCGAGATCGCGGCCCACATCTGCCGCGGCACGCCGTTCGAGGCCTCGGGGCACGCCCTTTCCGCGTCTGCCCAACCTGGACAACGCCAAAGCGCGGTGCCCGCGCCAGCACGCCTTAGAGCAGGCTACGAACCCGCCCGACCACCGCTTCGGGCGCGTCCTTTTGAACACTGTGGGCCGCATCGGGAATCGGCGTAAAGTTCTCGGCGCCCAGCAATTCGGCGAGCCGCGCCCCGCGATCGACCGCAATTTTTCGGTCGAACTCGCCCCACAGGACGTGCACCGGGAAGGCTCGCGGAGCAAGACGGTCCTGGATCTCCTCCAGAGTCCGAGGGTGCGACTGCGCGATCTGCCGGTAGAAGGCCGCCTGGCCCTCGGCGCCCGACCAAAGCTGGAAGTACATCTCGACGACCGTTTCCGGCAGGCCCGGCAAGGAGCCGAAGTTGACGAAAGCGCCGAAGGTCGCGCGGTGAACGAATCCCTGCAGGGCCGAAATCGCGCCGTCGTACGTCTGAGCGTGGGCGAAAAAGGGCGAGCCGGACGGCAACAGAGCAACGTTGTCGATCAGCGTCTGCCTGGCGTACTGCAGCCCGTTCACCAGGTTTCCGCGCAAGGCTGCAAGACCGCCGAAGTCGTGACCGACCACATGGGGCTGCGACAGCGACCAATGATCGACGAGGGCAGCGAGCAGTCGGTTCTGCACGTCGGGCGATACGTCGTCGCCCTCGGCCTTCGAGGATGCGCCGCACCCCGCCATGTCGAAGTAGCAAACCTCGTATCCGTCGGCGAGCCACGGCGCGATGCGACGCCATGCTTGAGCCGACCAGGGAAAACCATGGATCAGGATGAGCGGTTCGCCTTGGCCGATCGAATCCTAGGCGATCGAGTGGCCCTCGAATTCGAACGTTCGGCTTAGAGAAAGCACCTGGTCTCCTATGGCTTTCAGGGCTGGTCCCGTCCGTTGCGACCGAAGGGCGCGCCACGTGGCGGCCCGTCGAAATCCTCGCTAGCGAGCGGACGGCCCTGATCGTCCCAATTGTCCCAGCCGGGAAAGGAAAGGGGCGTCTCGTTCGAGAGGCTGCGCACGCGAGCGCGCCAGTCTTCTCGCGCCTGATCGAGATGCCGTCGAAAGTCTCCGGCGTCCTGGTAGCTGTAGCCGTGTCCCTGAACGCCGTGCACGACGTGCGGTGCCAGCACGGAGAATCCCATGTAGTAGAGCGAGTACTGCACGGGATAGAGCATCGCTTCCAGATCTCCGGCCCGTGCAAGCGGGCCGAAGGCCTGGCCGGGGGCGCCGGTGGTCAGGGAGCAGACGGCGCGACGACCGCGGAAGTATCCGGCATCGTAGCGCATGCGGCCGGTGTAGAGGCTGCCGTTGACGAACACGCGGTCGAACCAGCCCTTGAGCATCGCGGGCGGGCCATGCCACCAAATCGGGAACTGCAGGATCACGAGGTCGGCGCGCTCCAGGCGCTCGATCTCGCGGCGAACGTCCGCCGGCAAGACACCGAGTTCCGCCGCGTGCTTCTGCTCGCCGAGGGGCGCGAAGCAATCGGCATCCTGCCTGTGTGGGTAGTGTTGCGCCCGCTCCACCGGATCGAAGCCTGCGCCGTAGAGATCCGACACCTCGACCGTAGCCCCGATGCTGCGCGCGGCTTCGACAGCTTCGTCGGTCAGCGCGCGGTTGAAGGCCTTGGTCTCGGGGTGGCAATGGACGATCAGAAGATGCATGGAAGCGACAGTCTTGGCTGCAGAGTTCCTGACCATGCTAGGTCGTGCATGGTCGAACGCTAACCCTTCGGTTTCGCCAGTTGGATTTGCAGAAGTGAACAAGACGGTCTCATGGGACGCGCTCAGGCTGGTGCTCGCCATCGCGCGCGCTGGAAGCTTGTCGGGCGCCGCACGGCTGCTCGGTGCGAGCCATACGACCATCTTCCGTCGCCTCAACAAGGTGGAGGCGGAGCTTGGCGTCGAGCTCTTCCTGCGCCTGCGCGAGGGCTATCAGCCGACCGCTGCGGGCGAGGAGGTGGTCGCGGCAGCCGAACGCATGGAACACCATGCGCTGGCGATCGAGCGGCGAGTCCTGGGACGCGATCTGCTGCCGTCGGGGACCGTGCGCGTAACGACGACGGACACGCTTCTGATCTGGCTGCTCGCGGACATCTTCGAGCGCTTCCGGGCAGCCTATCCGGATATCGCGCTATGCGTTTCCGTTTCCAACGAGGTCTTCGATCTCGCCAGGCGAGAGGCCGACGTCGCGATCCGACCGACGGCCGCTCCGCCCGAGCCGCTGCACGGGCGACGCATTGCGACCATCGCTCTGGCGGTCTACGGACACAGGCGGCTAGCGGAGCGGGACAAAGCGGACGTGACAAGCCTGCCGTGGATCGGTGCGCTGGCGCCGATGTTCTACGGTCCTGTCGAGGATTGGATGGCTCGCCAGGACGTCGGGCTGAAATGCCGCTACCGCATCGACACGGTTGCAGGCATGCATGCGGCCGCCCGCGAGGCCAGCGGATTGGCGGTGCTGCCCTGCTATGTCGGCGATCGCGACCCGGAGCTGGTGCGCTTCGGAGCGCCGATACCCGATGCCGCGACCGATCTCTGGCTGCTCACCCATGCGGACCTGAGAAAGAGCGCTCGCGTGCGCGCCTTCCTCGACTTTGTCGCCGAGGCCATCGCCGCGCGTCGTGCCCTGCTGGCTGGACACATGAAGGACTAGAGCTGGATGGGCGCGATAAGCTTCGCGTACAGATTTGGTCTTTGGCAGGCGATCTGCGTGGTCGAGCCGAAACTTGACCCCAATGAGCGTCGCAACTGCCGCCAGCGCCGTTATCACGGACGCACCTGCCTCCATGACTTCCGAATGACGGGCGCACGAACCCATACCGCGGGCGTCAGTTGCGTGGCGCAATGGATGCCGCCACCGATCTCCACCAGAGGGTCCACGTTCAACGTGACGATCTTCCGCGCCGGATACTGACACGCCAACGCGTCTCGCGCGATACGGTCCATCTCAGGGTCTCCGAATTGCGCCGCGCCATCTGGAACGTCTTCGTCAAGCGGATCGCCGCGGGACCCGAGCTGGTCCGGCTCCTCTCTGTGCTGTCCGTATTCCTCCACTTCTCGGCAGCGTCGCGGTGTTGGCGATCTCGCCCTGAGACGCGGCGCCAGGCGTGCGGGGCGACGATGGTGTCGACCTCGAAGCCGGCGCGGCCCGACAGGCCCTTCGAGCACCACCTTGCGTTTTCCTTCGCAGGCCTGGTCCGTCAGGGAGACGGACGCCCGTCGCGTCGGAAGAACGCGGAGCTGCCGAGCGGCTGCCACAGCAGCGGCAGTTCGAGCGTACGCTCCGCCACGCGGCGTTCGATGCGGCCCATGTCGTGCTCCGTGCGGCGGGCGCGCCTCACGCCGTCGGTGGGCGGTTGCGGGCGTAGCCCCAGACCGAGCCAGGCGGCAGGTTGAGCAAGACCGTCTCCAGGCGCTTGCCGGTCAGGCCGAGACGCGGTCCCGGAATGGGCGCGGCCGGGCGATAGGTCAGCATCAGAAAGTACCGGCCCGCAGGTAACAGATCGAGCATCATGCCGGTCAACCGGCGTTGTTGGTCCAGCGAGAAGAGCGCCAGCGGCACGCCGCAGACGACGTCGCCGATCCGCCCGGAAGCGCTCGCCGGCAGGGCGTCGGGCAGATCGAAGGCGGAGCCGGCGATCACTGTCGCCCGTGGAAAGGCGCGGTGCAGGTAGGCGGCCATCTCCGGGTCGATCTCGACCAGGATCAGACGCTCCTCCGGCACGCCGGCCGCCAGCAACGCGCGCGTCACCGAGCCGGTGCCGGCGCCCAGCTCGACGACGTACTCGTCGGCAGCGCGGGCCAGGTGCCGGGCGATCGCGCGGCTGAACGCGGGCGAGGACGGCAGGAAGGCCGCGACTGCTCCCGGGCGCGCCAGAAAGCGTCGCACGAACAGGCTGGTGGCCCCGTTCACCGGGGGCGCGGAGTGCGGATGGTGTCCGTGGGGCATCTGCCGTCCTTCAGGCGCGTGTCGCACTGGTCGCGGGAGGCTCGAGCGGGTGCAAAGTCGATCCTCCTGGAATGGCGCTGCAGACTCGGCACGTCAAGCGTCCGCCACTGTACGGGCGTTCAGCTCGACCCGCATCCCGTCGTACGCGAAGTGCGCCGAGGCGAGGCCGCGTGCGCTGGCTAGGGTGCCTCGACCTGCAGGTCCCCGGCGAGGTCCGGGTGTGTATGCGCGACGGTGCCTGCATCCGGGGCGAGCTCGTCGTGGCGGCCGCGCCAGTCGTCGCCGCAGTCGAGCATCAGCCGAAATCCCTCGGCCTCGACCAGCGTCGCACTGTGCCGCCGGTTGGCGGCCTCGACGTTGGCCCGGGTGCCGCGAGAGGCGAGGCGGATGGTCACGGCGGGGCAAGCGTGAGGCAACGGCGGATCAGGGCGTGCGAGTAGAAACTGACTTGCATATCAAGCGCTTGACGGAGCCTCGGGTGTCCCCGCGGCTGCCGTGGTCGGCAGGCGGGCGGCCATATGCGGCGGGGGCGGAGCCTGCACGTCGATCCGCGGCCTGGAGCGGCGCAGCGGGATGACGAGGCGGCGGGCGTGGAGCTGCAGGGGACCGGCTTGCGGGCCGCTCGTGCCGTACAGCCGGTCGCCGAGGATCGGATGGCCGATGGCGGCCAGGTGGGCGCGGATCTGGTGCATGCGGCCGCTGCGCGGGCGCACCTCCAACCAGCTCGCGTCGCCCAGCTCGGCTAGCAGGCGCCACTCGGTGAGGCTCGGCAGGCCGGCGGGGCCGGGGACCATACGGGGCGGACCCTCGTGCCGGACCAGCGCCAGGTCGATCCGGCCGGCCGCCTCGGTCGGACGGCCGAAAACCAGGGCCCAGTAGGTCTTCTCCACCTTGTTGTCGCGGAACAGTGCCGAGAGAGCCGCCAGCGCCTTGCGGTGGCGGCCGAGCGCGAGGCAGCCGCTGGTGGCGGCGTCCAGGCGGTGCGCCAGCGCCGGCGGCTGCGGCAGGCCGAAGCGCAGGTGTTCGAAGCTGTCCTCCAGGCTGACCCCGCTGCGCCCCGTGCCGGTGGAAGGGGGGCGGTGGACCGGCAGGCCGGCGGGTTTGTCGAGGATCAGGATCAGGCCGTCGCGGTAGACCAGGCGGGCCTGAATCTCCGCCGCGGACAGGGCGCGCATCAGGCGACGCCGACCGGCGGCCGCTTGCGCCGCGCGCCGGACAAGGCGTTGCCGGCCAGCGCGGTCAGCACGATGGCGCCACCTACCAGGGTCAGCGATGCCGGCACTTCGGCGAAGAACCACCAGACCAGCAGCGGGCCCAGGACCACCTCGCTGAGCGACAGCAACGTCGCCTCCGCTGCGCTGAGATGACGCGCGCCGACGATGAAGGCGATCAGTCCGAAGCCCATCTGCACCACGCCGAGCCCGACGCACAGCAGCAGGTCATGGGTGGAGATGCCGAGGCCCTGGCCGAAGACGAAGGCGGTCGGGGCGGTCCACAGCATGGCGAAGAGGCTGCCGTAGAAGACCGCGGGCAGCATGTCCGCCTCGGGCGTGCGGCGCAGGGTGACGGTGAAGCAGGCGAAGCCGACGGCCGCGCCGAGCGCCAGTAGGTCGCCCAGCGGCGCTCCGCCGGCCAGACCGTTGGCGACCATGATGCCGACGCCGACCATCGCGGCCAGCATGGCGATCCAGGTCGCCCGCCGCACCGACTCGCGCAGCATCACCCAGCCGAGGAAGGCGGCCAGCAGCGGCGCCGCCGACAGCAGGAACAGGGTGTTCGCCACCGTCGTACGGGTCATCGAGAGGATGAAGCAGAGGAAGGCGATGGAGATGAAGAAGCCGGCGAGGACCGGCGCCCAGCCGGCGGCGCGCAAACTGGCGACCAGGCGCCCGCCGTCGCGTACCCCCAGAACCAGCAGCAGGAAGATCGCGGTCGCCAGCGAGCGGTAGAAGACGATTTCCCAATCGCCCGCCGACTCCATCGCGCGCAGGAAAATGCCCGCGGTCGAAAGGAACACGCCGGCCAACAGCACCAGGGCGCGGCCCTGCATCGCCTTGGCATGCGCCACGGCGTCGTGTGCGCTTGCGGTCATCGGGCTACAGCTCCCGGCACACGCGCAGGGAGTCGAGCAGCGCGGCGTGCACGTTGCGGCTGGCGACGGCGTCGCCGACGCGGATCAGCCTGAAGCGGCCTTCGGGATTGCATGTCGGCAGGGCAGGGCGGCCGGCGAGCAGCGCGGCCTGGTCGACGGCGCCGAGGTTCGCCGAGCGCGACTTGAGCGCGAAGTAGAGCTCGTCGAGCGGCAGCACGCCGTGCTCCACCACCACTTGGTCGACCGTGACCTCGTTGGACTGCCGCGCGTACTCGTCCCACAGCTCGGCCGCCAGGCGATTGCCGGCGGGCCGGATCGCGCGCAGCCGGCGGTTCAGCACGATCTCCACCCCGTGTTCCCCGAAGGCCTTGAAGTAGGCCGGGTAGTTGGTGCCGCCGACCTCCGGGGCGACGATCCGCTCGGGCGTGACGTAGCGCACTTTGGCGCCGGCGCGCGCGGCGAACTCGGCGGCCGAGACGCCGGCATGGCTGCCACCGTCGTCGAACACCAGCACCTCCTGGCCTGGCGGCACCTGGCCGCCTAGCAGGTCCCAGGTGGTGGTGGCGTGCGCCTCGCCGTCGCCGAGAAAGCCGGTGTCGGGCAGCCCCCCGGTGGCGACGACGACGATCTCGGGGTCTTCCGCCAGCACCGTCTCGGCCTCGGCGTAGACGCCGGTGCGCAGCCTTGCGCTGGCGCGCGCGGCCTCCGCCGCCAACCAGTCGACGATGCCAATCAGGTCGCGCCGCCGCGCCAGACGGCTGGCCAGGAGGAGTTGGCCGCCGAGCGCCTCCGCCGCCTCGAACAGGGTGACGGCGTGACCGCGCAGGGCCAACACCCGGGCCGCCTCCAGGCCGGCCGGCCCGCCGCCCACGACGACCGCGCGCCGCGACTGTGCCGCCGGTGCGACCTCGTGCGGCAACTCCGCCTCCCGTCCGGTTGCCGGGTTGTGCAGGCAGAGCGCCGGACCGCCCTCGTAGATCCTGTCGATGCAGTAGCCGACGCCGACGCAAGGGCGGACCCGCGCCTCCTCGCCGCGCGCGAGCTTGGCGACGATGTGCGGGTCGGCCATGTGGGCGCGGGTCATGCCGACCAGATCGAGGGCACCGCTCGCCACCGCATGCCGGGCCGTGGCGACGTCGTTGATCCGGGCGGCGTGCAACACCGGAAGGCCGAGCTCGCGCTTCAGGTCGGCGACCAGCGGCAGGTGCGGGGCCGCCGGCGTGCCCATGCCCGGGATGACGTGGCTCAGTCCCTCGTCGGTATCGATGTGGCCCTTGATCGCGTTGACGAAGTCGATCAGGCCGCTGGCCGCCAGGCGCCGTGCGATCTCGAAGCCCTCGCCGCGCTCCAGCCCGCCGTCGGCATCCTCGTCGAGGACCATGCGGATGCCGACGAGGAATTCTGCGCCCACCGCATCGCGGATCGCCTCCAGGACCCGGAAGGCGAAGCGCAGGCGGTTGTCGAGGCTGCCGCCCCAGGCGTCGTCGCGCCGGTTGGTCAGCGGCGACCAGAAGGCGTCGAGCAGGTGGCCGTAGGCTTCGACCTCGATGCCGTCCAGCCCGCCCTCCTTGCAGGCCAGCGCGCCGCGGGCGTAGTCGGCGACCACCCGCGCGATGTCCCAGTCCTCCATCGCCTTGGGAAAGGCGCGGTGCGCGGCTTCGCGGATCGGCGAGGGGGCGAGCAGCGGCAGCCAGTCGCCGGCGTAGTTCGAGCTGCGCCGCCCGAGGTGGGTGATCTGGCACATCACGGCGGTGTCGTGGGCGTGGCACGAATCCGCCAGCCGGCGGAACAGCGGCACGATCGCCGGGTCATAGAGCCTCAGGTTGCCGAAGGCCGGCGGCGAATCGGGCGCGACGACGGCGGAGCCGCCGATCATCGTCATGGCGATGCCGCCCTTGGCCTTCTCCGCGTGGTACAGGCGGTAGCGCTCGGTCGGCAGGCCGTCTTCGGCGTAGTTCGGCTCGTGGCTGGTCGAGACGATCCGGTTGCGCAGCGTCAGGTGGCGCAGGCCAAAGGGCTGCAGAAGCGGGTCGCCGCCGGCCGGCGAACTCGGCTGGGCTTCGGTCATGGGCGGGCATTTGATCCGATCCGCATTCGGCCGTCCATGCCGCAGGCGGCGTTGCAGAGCCGCTTTGCGCCGGGCGCGCGGCCGGAACGGGCGCGCCGCACAAGCCGTTGTCGTCTATGGGTTTTCCCCAAGCGCACTGGAAAGGACGGCAGATCATGCAGGACGACAACATCTACAAGGTGATCGAGGTGGTCGGCTCGTCGAGCGAGAGCCTCGACGACGCCATCCGCACCGGCATCGAGAAGGCCGGGCGCACCGTCAAACACCTGCGCTGGTTCCAGGTCACCGACACCCGGGGCCATATCGAGGACGGCAAGGTCGCCCACTTCCAGGTCAGCATGAAGATCGGCTTCCGCGTCGAGGAATAGTGCGGCGGAACGCGCGCAACCCGGCCCTTCCGCCAGTGCAGCCCTGCCGATCGCGCAAGCGGTGTAGAAGCGGGAGATCAAGCTTCGGGAGGGCTGTTTCGTGTGGGAGGAGTTGGCCGAGCCGTTGCTGCGCCTCAGCACGCGCGATTGGGCCATCGTGCTCGGCGCGACGGTGACCGCCGGTCTGGTGCGCGGCTTCAGCGGCTTCGGCACGGCGCTGGTCATGGTGCCGCCGCTCAGCCTGGTGTTCGGCCCCACGGTGGCGATTCCGATCATGTCCCTGGTCGACTTGCCGGGCACCCTCGGCCTGATCCCCAACGCCGTGCGGCGGGCCGCCTGGCGCGAGGTGGCGCCGGCCTCGCTGGGCGCGGCGATCTGCCTGCCGTTCGGCGTCTACGTGCTGATCGTCGCCGACCAGGAGATCCTGCGCTGGGTCATGTCCGCGATGATCCTCCTGCTTGTCGCGCTGTTGGCCAGCGGCTGGCGCTACGGGCGGCGGCCGACGCCGCCCGTTTCCGCCGGGGTCGGCAGCGTGGCGGGCCTGATGGGCGGCGCGGTCGGCGTGCCCGGGCCGCCGGTCATCCTCTTCTGGCTGGGCAGTCGCGCCGATGCGGCGGTGGTGCGCGCGAACATCATCATCTTCCTGGCGATCCTGACGGTGACCAGCTACGTCAGCTTTACGGTCGGCGGCCTCTTCACGCGGGACGTCTTCGTCGTCGCCGTCTTCCTGATGCCGGTCTTCGCCGCCTCGATCTGGCTCGGCGCGCACGGCTTCCGCTTCGCCAGCGAACGGACGTTCCGGCTGCTGGCGCTCGGCATCATCGCCGCCATCGCGCTGCTCAGCCTGCTTGGGTGAGCGCTTCACATCCGGCCGCCCGCGGACGTCTTGTTCTTGGCGCCAAGCACGACCGCGGAGAGGGCTTCGATGACCGTGACCATGCTGCTCGATCTCGGCGCGACTGCGGACCCTTCCGGCGGCGAGGGTCGGTTGGGTCGCGTCGCGCTCGCCGGCTTCGCCTTCGACTACGCGCCGCAGAGCGACGCCGAGCGGCCGATCGAGCTGCGCGCGCAGCTCCCGGACGACACGCCGACCGGCGCGTTCGAGGCGCTGCGCGACGAGGCCGTGCCGATCCCGGACGCCACCCTGTCGCTTTCCCTGGAAAGCACGGAGGGTGCGGCGCCGCGTCCTTTGGTGGATCTGACGCTCTCGGACGCGCGCGTCGACTCGGTCAGCGCCGAGCGGTTGGTCCTGCGCGGCGCCAAGGTGAGTGCCGGGTCCGCCGCCGGACTGATCGGCGCCCTGGCAGGGACCGGAGCCGTCGTGCCCGACAGGCTGGAAGCCGAGGCACCCGGCGAGGCCGCCCCCGAGCCGGCGGTCGACCGAGCCCCCGGGCGGGAGCTTGCGGGCGGCGGCGAGGAGATCGGCGCCGAGGCCGAGACCTCGAGCGAAACGGGCGGCGAGGCGGTCGAGAGCGAGCCGGTCGACGACGGCTATGCGGCCGAGCAGCGCCCCCTGGCGGTGACCTAGTGGACCGATCGAAACGCTTGACTCCCAAGCGTTTCGATCGGTCCACCAAACCAAAGCGTTGCGGTTCGACTGCTCTGACGGATGCGGTTGCATCCGTCAGAGTCGAACCACTAGCCCCGCGCTCCGCGGCACAGGTGACCGCGGTCGCTTGGCTGCGGTAGAACCGCCGGGCCATGACCGAGGTCCGCTTCTACCACCTGACCCGCCGACCGCTGTTGCAGGCCCTACCGCGCCTGCTGGAGATGACGCTGGAGCGCTGCAAGACCGCGGTGGTTCGCTGCGGCGATCCCGACCAGGTCGAGAAACTGGCCGAGCATCTCTGGACCTACGACGACCGCGGCTTCCTGCCGCACGGGACCACCGCCGACGGGCATGCCGAGAAGCAGCCGATCTGGATCACCGCAGCCGAGGAGAACCCGGCCGGCGCCTCCTTCCTGTTCCTCGTCTACGGCGCCGACTGGCCGGAGGTCTCGGGCTTCGAGCGCTGCATGCTGCTGTTCGACGGCCACGACGACCTGGCTGTGCAGGCGGCGCGCGCGCAATGGAAGCGGTTCCGCGAGGCCGGGCACACGCTGAGCTATTGGCAGCAGGACGAGACCGGCCGCTGGGTCGACAAGGCGGCCGGCGGTTGGACAAGGGGGCGGTAGAAGCAAGCCTCCGGGTCAGCCCCCCGAGTCAAACCCAGGGGCAATGGCTGTTGGAGGAGCCGAAGGTCTTGCCGCCGGCGAAGCGGCCGTAGCTGAAGGGCTCCAGCTCCGGCACCCGGTTCTCGCCGGCCAGCAGCTTGGCGACCAGCTTGCCGACGCCGATCATCTTGAAGCCGTGATTCGAGTCGGCGATCATGAAGCCGTTGTCGAGCACCCAGTCGAAGATCGGCACGTTGTCCGGCGTGAAGGCGCCGATGCCGCCGTTGCGGCGGTCCTTGAACTTGCCCCGATGCCCCTTGAAGCGCGGCATCAGGTAGCCCATTGCCGAGACGAAATAGTCGGCGAACCAGGGATCGGCCTGGTAGTCGTCGTTGGCGTGGCCGTAGGGGTCGAGCGTGGCCGCATTGCCGATCTTGATCGGAATCGTGCCGCCCTGAATGCCAATGGTTTCCATCCGTTCGGCGGCGTTCTTCCAGTAGACGTAGAGGTGATCGCTCATCTCCTCGCCGGTGGTCTCGTTGATCACCGGCGTGTTCATCAGCTCCACGTGCAGGACCGGCGGGTCGCGGTCGTCGGCGGTGCGGTAGGGCGTGTCGATGTAGACCTCGCCCTCCAGCAGCCGCCAGTAGGTCCACATGTCCTTCTCGTTGAGGCCGCCGTCCGGGTAGCGGGCCTCGATGGTCTCGGGCAGGCCGAGCATCTCCCAGTGCTTGCCGATCCAGGCGCCCATGCTCAGCACCACCGCTTCGGCCGCGATCTCGCCCAGGTTGGTGTGCAGCTTGCGGATCGTCCGGCCGGCGAGGTCGTAGCCGGTGACCTCGACGCCCGAGAGGATCTCGACGCCGTGCTGGGCGCACTTCTCCGCCAGCCCGGCGACGGCCTGGCGGGTCCCGGCGTAGCCCGAGGGATGCTCGAAGTGCGCCACCTCGATCTTGTCGGTGTTGAAGTCGGGCCAGATCGACGTGAGGAAGCGCTTGGCCTCCTGCCCGACGTAAAGGTCCGACCGGTAGCCGACGGCGTTGTGGTGCGCGACCATCTCCTCGTAGTCGGCCTGCTGGTTCGCCTCGCCGGCGGAGACGTAGCCGACCTGCTGGAAGCCGAAGCGGATCGGGTCCGACTGCCAGACGTCGACCGAATGGCGCAGGATCGGGTGCAGTTCCTTGGTCATGTAGAGGTTGCGCACGCAGCCGCAGGCGATGCCCGTCGCGCCGGCGCCCGGCGCGGTCTTGTCCAGCACGACGATATCCTTGCCGCTGCCCTGGCCGCGGCGCTCCAGCTCCATGGCCAGGTGCCAGGCGGTCGACAGGCCGTGCATGCCGGCGCCGACGATGACGAAACGCTTGCTCTCGGGCAGGACGGGCATTGGGGATCGCTCGCTTTCTCGTCTGGTGGACCGGCGCCAAAGGGCCGGGCGGGGCAAATTGGCCTATAGCGCCGCGCGGCCCTCGGCGTCCATGCCGGAGGCGTCGGTTTCGACCGCGAAAGCGACGCGCGCGCCGACGCCGCCGTCCGGCCGCACGCGGTCCTGCGGATGCGCCGCCGGCTCCTTGGCGCTGAAGGCCCAGCGGCGCAGGATCTCGCCGTAGCCGGCGAAGCGGTAGCCGCGGTTGGCGGCCAGGATCGCCGCACGCTCGGCCCGCCAGACCGCGGGAATGCGGTACCAGGGCAGGCGCGGGCGGGCGTGGTGCACGCTGTGCAGATTGTTGTTGAGGAACAGCAGCGAGAGCAGCGGGCCGGCCTCGACCACGGCGGTGCGCGCGGCGACCTCGGGGTGGGCGCGGTGCTCGAGGAAGGAGCGCAGGTGCGCCAGCGCGATGCCGGGATAGACGTAGAGCAGCAGGAACTGCGCCAGCGGCATGCCGGTAGCGCCAATCACCCAGGCCAGCACCAGGGCAACGGCGGCGGCGTGGCCGGCCCAGATCCGCCAGCGGCGGGCATCGCCGCGCAGCAGGCGGCCCGCCTCGCGTCGGTAGAAGCCGGCCAGGCACAGCGCGGGCCCTAAGAGCAAGCGGCCCAGCAGGCTGTTGCGCGCCGTCAGCAGGCCGCGCTGCGACGGGCCGAGCGCCGCCCAGCGCTGCGGCGTGACGTAGTAGCTCTCCGGGTCCTCGACCGGGTCGGTCAGCCAGCGGTCGCGGTGGTGGCGCAGATGCGTCTCGCGGTAGATCTCGTAGGGCAGCCAGAGCCACAGGTTGGGAAACACGAGCGAGCGGTTGAGCCAGCCGCGGGTCGTGGGATGGCCATGAACCACCTCGTGCTGCAGGGAGGCGTGCCAGGCGACCAGGTAGGCGCCGAGCGGCAGCTCCACCCACCAGGGAAGGGCGGCATGGAACCAGGTCAGCAGCCCGAAGCCGCCGTAGATCGCGGCGGCGACCGCCAAAGTCGGCCATTCCACGCGCAAGCCCGCGCCGCGGCCCGGCGCCGCACGGCGCTGCCGCTTGCGCAAGTCCGGCGCCGGGTGCGGCATGGACGCGCCGCGCGCCTGCGTGCTTAGCTGCGCGGGTCCGGACGGGCAGGTCCGGTCGACACGCTGGGTCATGCTGGCTCCAACAGGTGCTGTGCTCACCCCAGGGGCGAGGGGCCGAAACTCAAAATGAAGGCAAAAAACAGATGCGATGACAAAACACAACGAATGTTGATTTCATAAAACACTTTATCGCTTCACGCAAGGGTGTGTCGGGCCAGTGCGCGTTCTTCCGCGATGCGCTTGGGCACGGGACGTCCGATAGACTGCGGGCCAACCGGCATGAGCACGCCGAGACACGATCTGATCCAGGTCTTCCGCGACCGCCTGCTCGAGGTGATCGAGCGCACGGGCAAGTCGCGGGCTGCCTTTGCCAGCGCCATCGCGCTGGACCGCTCGACCTTGTCGCAGCTCCTTTCGCCCGAGAACGAGCGGCTGCCGCGCACCGAGACGGTGGTGGCGATCGCGCGCGAGGCGGGCGTGACGGTCGACTGGCTGCTGGGCCTGACCCAGTCGAAGGAGGCGGGCACCCAACTGGTCGACAGCCAGGTGGAGATCGAGGGGGGTGCGGGCGACCCGGTGGACGAGCGGCTGTCGCGCTGGCACCGCGAGGCGATCGGCGCGAAGATCCGCTACGTGCCGGCGACCATCCCGGACCTGCTTAAGACCGAAGCCACCATCGACTACGAATACCGCCAGCACGACCGACGCATGCGCGTCGTCCAGCGCGAGCGTGCCGAGGCGCGGCTGGAATACAGCCGCAGGCCAGAGACCGATATGGAGGTCTGCTGCAGCGCGCAGATGCTGGAGTCCTTCGCGCGCGGCGAGTTCATCTGGCGCGGCATGCCAGTCGCCGACCGGCGGGCGCAGATGGAGCAGATGGCGCAGTTGCTGGACGAGCTCTACCCGACCTTTCGCTGGTTCCTCTACGACGGGCTGCAGCGCTTCTCCATCCCCTTCACGGTCTACGGGCCGAAGCGGGCGGTGATCTACGCCGGTGGGATCTACCTGGTGCTGAACGCGACCGAGCACATCCGCATGATGGCGCGCCAGTTCGACGACCTGGTGCGCGCCGCCACCGTGCAGCCGCCAGACGTCATCGCCCTGGTCCAGAGCCTGCTGCGCCGGACGAAATGAGCGCCTTCGCCGCCGACCCAGCCGCGGCTCCGCGCGCCCGGCCCCTGGCCGCTCTGCCGATGTACGACCTGCCGGAGCTGCGCTGGGCCACCGACCGCTTCTGGCAGGGACTGGCCGGCCACCTGCGCGCCGCCGGGCTGGCGGCAGTGCCGGAGGCGCTGTGGCGGCCAGAAGCAGCCAGCGATGCCTGGGAATCGCCGAACCTCCTCTTGGGGCAGACCTGCGGCTATCCCCTGACGCACGCCTTGCGCGGGCGCCTTGAGGTGGTCGGCGTGCCGGTCTACGAGGCCGAGGGCTGCGAGCCGGAAAGCCGCTTCGGGCCGACCTACCGCAGTGCCGTTGTGGTGCGCGCCGCCGATCCGGTGCGCGGCATCGGCGACCTGGCCGGCCGGCGCGCCGCCATCAACGGCTGGGACTCGCAATCGGGCATGTCGGCGCTGCGCACGCTGGTCGCGCCCCATGCTCGCAAAGGACGCTTCTTCGAGAAGGTGATCGTGACCGGCGCGCACGCTGGCTCGATGGCGGCGGTGGCATCGGGCATGGCCGACGTGGCGGCGATCGACTGCGTGACCTGGGCGCTGCTGGGCGATGTACGGCCGGAGGCGGTGGCGCCGCTGCGCGTGCTGGCCTGGTCGACGCCGGCGCCGACGCTGCCCTTCGTCACCGGTCCCGCCTATGCCGCGGACGTACACCGCATCGCCGTCGCCTTGACCGAAACGGTGGAGGACGAAGGGCTCGCCGAGGCCTGTGCGGCCCTGCGCCTGGCCGGCATCGCCGCGCCCGAGGCTGGCGACTACGCCCGCATCCTGGAGATCGAGTCGGCGGCCGAAGCGCAGGGCTACCCTGTGCTGCGCTAACCGCCCTTGCCGGCGCCACACGCAGCGGCTTGAAATGCCGGAATCTTAAGAAGCGAACCAGACAACAAGCCGGAAAGGCGACTTCCATGACCCAGCCGAACGACCTCTGCGACCACAGCGCCGTCGAACTGCGCGCCCGCATGCAGCGGCGCGAGATCTCTCCGGTGGAGCTGCTCGACTCCTGCCTCGCGCGCATCGCGGCCGTGAACCCGACCCTGAATGCCGTCGTGGCGCTCGACGAGGCCGCCGCGCGGGCGGCGGCACGGGCGGCCGAGGCGGCCTTCCGCGCCGGCGAAGGCGTGAGGCCGCTGACCGGCCTGCCGGTCGGCATCAAGGACCTGAACGAGACCAAGGGGCTGCGCACCACCTTCGGCTCGCCGCTGTTCGCCGACTTCGTGCCCGACTTCGACGACGCGCCGGTGGCGCGCTTGCGCGCGGCCGGCGGCATCGTCGCCGGCAAGACCAACACGCCGGAGTTCGGCGCCGGCGCCAACACCACCAACGCGGTCTACGGCTTCACCGGCAATCCCTTCGATCCGGGCAAGTCCTGCGCCGGCTCCTCCGGCGGCTCGGCCGTGGTGCTGGCGACCTCCATGCTGCCGCTGGCCAACGGTTCCGACCTGGGCGGCAGCCTGCGCACGCCGGCCGCCTTCTGCGGCGTGGCCGGGCTGCGCCCGACCCCGGGCCTGGTGGCGCGCGGCGACACGGCGGTGCCGACTTCGCCGCTCTCGGTCGAGGGGCCGATGGGGCGCAACGTCGCCGATCTGGCGCTGCTGCTGTCCGGCCTCGCCGGCGAGGATGCGCGCGATCCGCTGAGCCGGTCGATCGATGCCGCCGGCCTGGCCGACCTGACGCCGGTCGACCTCGGCGGCCTGAAGGTCGCGATCAGCGAGGATCTGGGTTTCGCCCCGGTCGACGGCGCCGTGCGCACGCTGTTCCGTGATCGCACCGGCGCCTTCCGTCACCTGTTCCGCGAGGCGCAGGACCGCGATCCCGAGATGGCCGAGGCCGACCGCACCTTCGAGGTGCTGCGCGCCGTCGGCTTCTTGGCGGCGCACCTGGAGAAGGTCGAGCAGACCCCGGACAAGGTCGGGCCGAACGTCACCGCCAACGTCGAGCTGGGCCTGACCTACGACGCCCGCGACGTCGCCTGGGCCAGCCGGCGGCATGGCGAGATCTACCGCGACTTCTGTCGCCTGATGCAGGAGGTCGACCTGCTGATCGTCCCGGGCGCCTCGGCCAAGCCTTTCCCCAAGGGCCAGAACCACCCGAGCGAGATCGACGGCAAGCCGCTGGAGACCTACATCCATTGGGTCGCCATCGCCTACGGCCTGACCCTGACGGGGCATCCGGTGCTGTGCTTGCCGTGCGGCCTGGACGAAGACGGCATGCCGTTCGGACTGCAGCTGGTCGGCCGGCGCTGGGACGAGCGGCGGCTGTTGTCGATCGGCGCTGCCCTGGAGGCGGCGCTGCAGCAGATCCCCGGCTGCGCGCGCCCGCTGCCCGACCTCGCCCGGCTGACGGCCTGAGCCGTTGTACGGCACCGCGAGAGGTCGGCTTTGCCCTTGCTTGCGGCGGCCGATTGTCCCATAAGCCGTGTGCAAACATGCGCGCCCCTTAAGAGCACGCAAATCACATGAGAATTGGGGAGTCGGTTGATGGAATTCCTCTTCATCGCGCTGTTGATTGCCACCTTGATCTTTGCGGTCCCGGCGGTGGTCAAGGCGCAGGTCTGGCCGAAAGTCGTCTTCGCGCTGATTTGCGCGGCCACCTTCAAGCTCGGCATGGCGCAGTTCTTCACCAACGGCTTCTAGAGCGGATTCCGATCAATCTGGTTCATAGCCTGCGGCGGTGAAGAAGCCCCGACAGTCCGCTGGTGTGACGGCGTCGATGGCATCGCGGATCGCGTCCCACAGGTCTGTGACGGTCCGTGCTGCGATCTTTTTCAGGAAGGCTTTGACCTTCGAGAAGGCCATTTCGATGGGATTGAAATCGGGGCTGTAGGGCGGCAGGAAGTGCAGTTCCGCTCCGGCGTTTTCGATGGCTTTGCGAATAGCCGGCGGCTTATGAGCCGGCAGGTTGTCCATGACGACGATGTCGCCGGGGGCGAGTGTGGGGACCAGACAGTGTTCGACATAGGCGAGGAAGGCCGCACCGTTCATCGCTCCCCCCAAAGTCATTGGCGCGGTCATGCCCGACAGTCGCAAAGCGCCCACAAAAGTCGTTGTTTTCCAATGGCCATGGGGGATTGGCGCACGGCATCGCTCGCCTTTGGGGGCACGGCCATAGAGCCGGGCCATCTTGGTCGACGTGCCGCATTCATCGATGAAGACAAGACGTTCGGGATCGAGATCGGGTTGCCCTTCGAACCAGGCGAGACGCCGCCGCGCTACATCGGCGCGGTCCTGCTCGGCGGCATGCGCTGTCTTTTTTTGCGCGTCATGCCGTGGCGTTGGAAGAACCGGCACACAACGCTCCAGGCGGGCTTGTATCCATGCGCGGCGGCCAGACGCTCCGACACTTCGCCAAGCGTTATGTCCGGCGTCTCGTTAACCCAACCGAGGATCAACGCGCTGTAAGCGTCAATCCGGTGCGTGCGCTTGTCACCGCCGCGTTTACCCGGCGCCAGGTGACCAAGGGTGCGCGCGCGCTGCGTCCAGCGGACCGCGGATGACACCGAGACACCGAAACGCTCCGCCGCGGCACGCCGGGACTGCCCGCTTTCAACCGCGTCGACCACACGCTGACGAAGATCCAAGGAAAGAGATTTGCCCATGATGGCTGGCCTCCAATCCAGCCCTCAGGGTGAATCACATCCGACAGCCCTTGGGAATCCCAATACGATTCCAATGCCGAGAAAACGGCTCTAGTTGCCGCACGGCGGTCCGACGCTGCGCGGTCAGGGCGATTGACAGGCCAGCGGGACGCGGCTACCCGGCGATCCGTCTTTGGAGAAGCTCGGACATGCTGGGTCGCATCTACCGTCGAGTGCTGCTGGCGCGCCGCGCGTTCGCCGCGTGCCGGGACCGGCGCTCCGGCTGCCGGCTTGCGCTGGACTTCCTGATCGCCCCGCTCTTGCACCTGACCGGTCCGCTGTCGACGGTGCACAGCGTGCGCATCGAAGGCCTGATCGTCAGCTACGGGCTGAACCGCGGCGACCTGGACACCCTGCGCGAGGTTTTCCTCGACCGGGTCTACCGGCTGCCGCTGGCCGGTCCCTTCAACACGCTCGTCGATCTCGGCGCCAACATCGGCCTGACCAGCCTCTGGTGCCGCCACGCCTACGGCGTGCGCCGGGTGGTGGCGGTCGAGCCGGATGCCCGGAACCTCGCGCTGTTGCGCCGCAACCTCGCCCAGAACGGCCTGGCGGCCACGGTGATCGAGGCGGCGGTGTCGGCCGAGGACGGCGAGGCGGCGTTTCGGAGATCCGATGCAGCCAACCTCGGCAAGCTGGAAAGCGAACAGACAGGCGGGCACGGCGTAGCGGTGCGCACCGTGTCCATGGCCACGGTCCTGCGGGCCGTAGCGCAAGCGGGCGGGCGGCCGGACCTGCTGAAGGTCGATGTCGAGGGCGCCGAGTTCGCGCTCTTTCGCGAGACGCCGGAGTGGCTGGCGCAGGTCCGCGCGCTGCTCATCGAGATCCATGCCGAGCCCGAGGAGCAGAAGCCCCTGATCTCCCGGATCGAGTCGGCGGGTCTGCGCCACCTGCCGGCCGACAGCTTCGGCTGGCCCCACGTCACGGCCTTCGTGCGCCCGGGACTGCTGGCGGGGAGCCCGGAGCGTCGCCACGACTGACCCGCGGCCCGCGGCATGGTGCCCCCGGCAGGATTCGAACCCGCGGCCTACTGATTACAAATCAGTTGCTCTACCGGACTGAGCTACAGGGGCCCCTGGTGCCGTGCGTCTTCCGCTCGCCGAAGACCGACGCGACGGACGCTGCACGCGTGAGCGCGAAGGTAAGAGGGCGGGGCAGGGGGTGCAAGCGCGGGCGCGGCGGCGGACGGCTCAGCCCTGCCAGGGTTGGCAGTCGTCGACGACATAAGCGGCGGTGATGCCGCCGTCGGCCGGCAGCACGGCCCCGTTGACGTAGCTCGCCTCGCGGCTGAGCAGGAAGAGGGCGACGGCGGCGATCTCCTCCGGCTCGGCGATGCGCCCCTGCGGCATGTAGGGCCGCCGCTTGGCCCAGGCGGCCTCGTCCGACAGGAAGGTGCGGACCAGCGGCGTACCGGTCGGCCCCGGGCAGATGGCGTTGAAGCGCAGGCCCTGGCGCGCGTGGCAGACCGCCAGCTCTCGGGTCATCGACACGACGCCGCCTTTGGCCGCGGTATAGGCGATCTGCGGGAAGGCCGAGCCGACCAGCGCGACGATCGAGGCGTTGTTGACCACCGCGCCGCCGCCGGCGCGCAGCAGCGCCGGCACCGCCGCCTTGCAGACCAGGAAGACGCTGGTCAGGTTGACCGCCAGCGTGGTCTGCCAGGCTTCCAGCGGCGTATCGGCGACGCCCTTGTCCTCGGCGTGCACCAGGCCGGCGTTGTTGAAAATCGCATCCAGACCGCCGAGCTGGCGCTCGGCCGCCTCGACCGCCTCGCGCGCCGAATCCTCCTCGGTCAGGTCGGCGAGCACCGGCACGGCGGTCCCGCCGGCGGCGCGCACCGCCTGCGCGGTCGCCGCGGCGGCGTCTTGCTGCAGATCGCAGCAGGCGACCTGAGCCCCCTCGCGGGCGAAGGCGAGTGCGGCGGCGCGGCCGATGCCGCCGCCGGCGCCGGTGACCAGGGCCTTGCGTCCTGCCAAGCGCATGCTTCCTCCCGGATTCGTCTCGAGATCGGCGCGCTGTGCGCGGTCGTCCACCGACGCAGCTTGCGCCCGAAATGTGGGACTTCGCAACGGCGGTGTTGTGCTTGCCAGAAAGGCCGCGCTAGCCTGCCGCGCCGACGGCAGGCAAACTGCCGCGCGAGGCCGGGGAGGAACGGCCCGCAGAGGGCGCCGGGCCGGCGCGGATCAGGGCAGAGAGCGAAGGGGAGGCGCGGCTGGACCATGGCCGAAAACGTATCCGAGATCGTCAGCACGCTGAAGGACCAGGGCGCCAAGTACGTGCGCTTCGAGCTGCCGGACACCCACGGCACCAGCCGCTCGAAAACCGTGCCGATCGACAAGGTGCAGGGCTACGCCGAGCGCGGGCTGAACCTCTACGGCGGCACCCTGGCGCTGGACACGGCGGCCAGCGTGGTGCCGGGTAGCGGCCTGAACGAGGAGATCAACTACGCCGACACCAAGCTGTGGCCGGACTTCTCGACCCTACGCCCGGTGCCCTGGATCGAGGGCATGTGGAAGGTGATCTGCGACCTGACCTTCCTCGACGGCAGCCCGGTCGAGGCGGCGCCGCGCTTCGTGCTGAAGCGGCTGCTGGACGAGGCGGCCGCCCGCGGCGTCTCGGTCAAGATGGGCCACGAGTTCGAGTTCTACCTGCTCGACGGCGAGACCATGGAGCCCTTCTTCGAGGGGCTGCACATCTTCAACTCCACCCGCAACCACTGGGTCGAGGGGATCGAGCCGCTGCTCGACGCGCTGATCGTCCAGGGCATCGACGTCATCACCCACAACTGCGAGTACGCCGCCAGCCAGTTCGAGGTGAACTTCGGCCCGGGCGTCGGCCTGGAGGGCGCCGACAAGGCCTTCACCTTCAAGGCGACGGTAAAGGAACTGAGCCAGAAGCTGGGCTACCACGCCACCTTCATGTCGAAGCCCTGGGCCGAGCGGGCGGGCTGCGGCTGCCACGTCCACATCGGGCTGCTGGACAAGGACAGCGGCGACAACGCCTTCCTCGACCACACCGACCCCGACGGCCTGTCGCAGAGCGCCAAAGCCTTCACCGCCGGCATCCTCAAGCACGCCAAGGCGATGATGCCGCTGATCGGGCCGACGCCGAACTGCTACCACCGCTTGGCGCCGCACACCTTCGCACCCTCCAACATCTCCTGGGGCATCGAGGACCGCACGGCGATGGTCCGGGTCAAGGCCAGCAAGGACGACGCGGCGCACATCGAGATGCGCGCGGCCAGCGGACTGTCGAACCCCTACCTCAGCGCGGCCGCCACCCTGGCCGCGGGGCTGCTCGGGATGAAGAACGGCTATCCGCTGGCGCCCGAGGTCGCCGGCCCGAGCGAGGAGGACGAAAGCCTGGAGAAGCTGCCCAAGCGCCTGGACGTCGCGCTCGACGCGCTAGCGGCGGACACGGCGATGTGCGAGCTGCTGGGCGCGCCCTTCGTCAAGGTCTTCACCACCGTCAAGCGCCACGAGCTCGCCCGCTTCCACGCGCACGTCACCGACTGGGAGCGCAACGAGTACATGGAGGTGTACTAGCCGGAAGCCGGAACGAAGGGCGTCAGCGGGCAGCCGGGCAGCAGGTCCCTCAGGGTCAGATCCGGGTCGATGCGCAGGTGGGCGGAGATCACATGGCTGAGGCCGGCTCCCTCGGTGCAGGGCAGGTCGACCGCGGCCACCTTGATGAAGGAGCGCCCGTGCAGGCTGAGGTAGCCCGAGGCGATGCCCAGGAAGGGCGCGCGGTCCATGGCCGCGAAGTAGGCGAGTTCGGTGGATTCCCAGAGGTGAGGGGCGAGCGAGGCTTCGCCGAGCCGTTTGCCGGTGTAGTCGACGCCCCACCATTCGGCGAGCTGGGTGCCCCAGAGCGCGAAGCGCAGGGCGAAGGGCTCGCGCTCGACCTTGGCGATGAAGACGCGGCCGAACCAGGCGGCGAAGTCCTCGAAATCGAAGTCGGCCCGCCTTGGCACCGGGCGCTGTCTCGAGGTGCGCGATTGCCACGTCGCCACCAGCGCGGCAAAGGGGCCGAAGCTGGCGGGGTCCGCATCCAGCGGGCAGGTGGCGTACGACCAGTCGACCTCCGTCGCCGGGACTTGCTCCGTCAGTAGGCTCATGGCTTCGCCGATCGTTGCTCGAGAGCCCGAATTTTATCCAATATGGCCGGGCTTCGCCGAAGTAGGTCCATTTCCTTAAAGGACAATGAGTCGTCGCACGCCTTTTCACGCCATGGCGACCTGCCGGTCGGCCTGCAACGCGACGGGTATACGCCGTCGCGCGGGTAGATGCGTGCCAGCGGATTGACCCACCGCAAGGCACGCCCCTTGTCACATGGCTGTCTTTGCGCCATAGCACGGGCCATAGGGAACAAGGGGCGCGAACGCGGTGTCGATCCTGACTGCCTTGAAGACGGCCGAGGCCCACAGCGAGCCGTTCGAGTACTACATCCTGAAGGACTGTCTGGAGCCGGGCGCCTGCGCGGCCATTGCCGAGACCGAGGTCGACCACACCGGGATCTTCGACGGCACGCGCGCCGGCAACAACCAGGCGCGACTCTTCATCACGCCGGAGAACCTGAACGAGCACCCCTGGGCGCGCGCGACGATCGCGGAGCTGCGCAGCCCGGAGGCGGTGGCGCTGCTGCGCGAGCGCTACGGCGTCGACGTCGCCGGCCAATACCTGCGCTTCGAGATCTGCTGCGACCTGGACGGCTTCTGGCTGGAGCCGCACTGCGACATTGTCGAGAAGATGGTGACCATCCAGGTCTACGTGGACCCGCAGGGCAAGCAGCCGAACCTCGGCACCGACTTCTACGACGCCGAGCAGCGCTGGGTGACCTCGATGCCCTTCGTCGACAACCAGGCCTACTGCTTCTTCCCCAAGCCCGGCGTCGATTCCTGGCACGGCTTCGAAAAGCGGCAGATCGAGGGCCGGCGGATGACCGTGCTGATCAACTACGTCACCTTCCCGACGCCCTGGACGGTACCGGCCGACGCCGGAGAGGCCGCGGCCGAGTAGCTGCGCCGGCGGCGCGGCCGGTCAGGCCGCCGCCTTGCGGTGCAGGCGGGCGCGTACGGCGTCGTTGAAGGCGGCGTAGAGCTTCACGGACTCGGCATTCTCCGTCGCCTTGTACTCGGGGTGCCATTGCACGGCGATGGCGAAGGTCTCCGCCTGCTCGATGCGCACCGCCTCGATGATGCCGTCGGGCGCGGTCGCCTCCACCGCCAGGCCCGGCGCCAGCCGGTCGATGCCCTGGTTGTGCAGCGAGTTCACCTGGATCTCGGTGGTGCCCAGGATCGCCTGGAGCTGGCCGCCCGACGCCAGCTTGACGCTGTGGCGCGGGCCGTACTGCACGTCGTCGTCCGGGTGCTGCGGCCGGCGGTGGTCCAGCTTGCCCTCGACCTCGTGGATCCTCGGGTACAGCGTGCCGCCGAGCACCACGTTCAGCTCCTGGAAGCCGCGGCAGATGGCGAAGATCGGCAGGCGCTGGGCCAGCGCCTCGCGGATCAGCGGCAGCGTGGTGGCGTCGCGCGCCTCGTCGTAGGGCTCGTAGCGCTCGTGCGGCTCGTGCCCGTAGTGGGTGGGATGCACGTTGGCCGGGCTGCCGGTCAGCACCAGCCCGTCCATCCGCCGCACCACCTCGGCGATGTCAAGGTGATGGCCCAGCGCCGGCAAGATGTAGGGCGTGCCGTCGGTGCAGTCGGAGACGGCGCGGACGTACTTGTCGCCCACGGCGTGGAAGGGCTTGCCGTCGATCTCCTTGAAGTCGGCGGTCACGCCGATCAGCGGGGTGGTCATGCAGGCGTCTCCCGGTCTCAACCCGATTGCTCGACCTCGAGCTTGAAAGACAGATAGCGCTGCAGTTCGCTCATTGCGACAACGCCGTGCAGACGCTCGCCCTCGGCCACCATCACATGCTCGGCGCCGGACTTGCGCATGGCGGTCAGCGCGGCGCCGACGTCGGCGCTCGGCGGCAGCACCGGCTGCTTGGCCAGCGGCGTCATCACGTCGCCGACGCTCAACTCCCGCCAGCGGCGCTTCGGCACCCGGCTGAGCGCCTTGGCGTTGAGGCCGCCGACCAGCCGCTCGCCCTCGACCACCGGGTAGAAGTCGGCATGGGTGTCGTAGACGTAGGCATGCACGAAGTCGTCCAGGCTGGTGTCCGCCGGGACCGGCACGGCGGGCTCGTGCAGGAAGCGCGTCACCGGCACCTCGTCGAGCAGGCGGTGGGTGATCACCTCCATGTAGCTGCCGCGCGCCGCCGCACGCACGAACATCCCGATCAGGAACATCCAGACGCCGCCGACGATGTCGCCGTAGAGCGCCCGCACGATCCCGAAGCCGATCAGCGCCAGGCCGAAGACGTTGCCGGTGGTCGCGGCGACCCGGGTCGCCCACAGCAGGTCGCCGCGCCAGCCCCACAGCGCCGCGCGCAGGGCCCGCCCGCCGTCGAGCGGGAAGGCGGGGATCATGTTGAAGCCGCCGAGCAGCAGGTTGATGACGAAGAGGTAGTGCAGCACGCCGTTCAGCCCCACCGGAAAGCCGGCCCCCTCGCCGGCAACCCAGCCGAACCAGAAGGCGCCGGCCAGGGCCAGGCTCATCAGCGGCCCCGCGATTGCCATCAGGAACTCGCTCTTGGGCGTCTCCGGCTCGCGCTCGAGCTGGGCGACGCCGCCGAAGATGAACAGGGTGATGTACTTGATCGGCAGGCCGTAGGCCCGCGCCACCAGGGCATGCGCCGCTTCGTGCAGCACCAGGGAGGCCGCCAGCCCGATCATGCCGACGATCGCCATCGACAGGTAGGTCGACTGTCCGAGGCCGGGATAGAGCGCCGGGAAAAAGCCGACCGCCAGCGACCAGGTGACCAGCAAGGCCAGGAACAGCCAGGTCACGTCGATCTGGACGCGGAAGCCGAAGAGGTCGAAGAGATTGAAGGTGCGGCCGAACACGCGGTCCTCGCGCTGGTGGGGGCGGGAATGTAAAAGCTACGCCGCCGAATGTCGGATCGCGCTGCGGCAGGTCAAGCGTCGGCGTCGGGGGGCGGCTGGCAGCGCGGGCAGAAGGTGCTGCGTCGGCCGCCTACCTGCAAGGCCTTCAGGGCGTCGCCGCAGCGTGGGCAGTCCTGCCCCGCCTCCCTGCGCGGCAGCAGGAAGTCGTTCGGCAGGCGGTCGAGAAGTCGTTCGGCGCCGGCTTCCGCCTTGACGGCCGTCGTCAGCACCTTGCGCATGGCGTGGTACAGCGCCCGCCGCCCGGGGCGGTCCAGCGCGGCCAGCTTCGTCTTCGGGTGCAGGTGCGCCTGGAACAGGATCTCGTCGGCGTAGACGTTGCCGATGCCGGCAAGCACGCTCTGGTCCATCAGCGCCGCCTTGACGGCGCCGCGTCGGCCCGAGAGCCGCTCGAGGAAAGTCTCTTCGTTGACCTCCAGGGCATCGGGCCCCAGCGCCTCGGCGCGCAGGAAGGCCTCGGCATCCTCGACGAGGCCGATGCGCCCGAGCTTGCGGCGACTGACGTAGGCGAACGCGCCACGCGCGAAGTCCAGTCGAAGCTGGGTGTAGGCCGGCGCCTGCTCGCGGCTCGGCGCGAAGGGCTGCAGGTCGCCGGTTATGCCGAAGTGAAGGGTCAGCCAACGCCCGTCGTCGAGCCGGACCAGCAGATGCTTGCCGTGCCGCCGCGTCTCCTCGAAAGCGTGCCCGATCAGGACGTCCCGCAGGGCGGTGGCGCTGACATTGGCCAGCAGACGGGTATCGCCGACCTCGACCGCCTTGATCCGACGGTGCAGGCCATCCCGCTCCAGGCGGCGGCGGTAAACTTCGACATCGGGCAGCTCCGGCATACCGGTTCAACGGCCGCCAGCGCCATCAGGGTTCCGGCGCGGGTCCAGCCGTTCGAGGGGCGCTGTGGTGCGCCCAGCCCGCAGGCTGCGGCAGCGGTCGAGGAAGGCGCGGGCGCGGGGCAGCGCATCGTGCAGGAACTGCGCCGGTTCGCGGAGCCACAGTCCCTCGTACTCCCGGGACTCGGTTTCCGAGACCAGAACCTCGGGCGGCAGCTCGATCAGGCTCGCGTCCCAACACGGCCAGAGGCGGCGGGCCCGACGAAAGGTGTGTTTGAGGAAGGCGGTTCGGTCGGACAGGCCATGGTAGTCGAAGACCCAAGCGTCGGTCGCAACGAAGGCGTGATTGCCCGTATGGCCGAAAGCCGGCTTGAGCCAGACGGCTTTGGTCTCCGGTGTGCCGTAGCGTTCCAGGAAGGCGTACGCCAGGATGTGGCAGGCGCCGCAGGCGAAGAACACGCGGTCCGGCAAGGCCCAACGCATCCGCGGGTCGTGCTTGCTGTATCCCGGGGTGCGGACTCTATACACGTGGCCCCACCTGCAATGCCTGAACGCTCCTAGCCCGCCGGGCCGCTCAGGCGGACCCGGGCGGTTTCGGCGAAGGGCGATTCCGAATCAGGCTGCCGGAACAACGCCAGAGAGTCGATGACCAGCGGCTGGACCAGGACCGGCGCGGCGAGTGCCTTCAGCTCGGCTTTCCAGCGGGCGCGTTCGGTCTCCGGCAGCTTCTGGGTCAGGGTCATGTGGAAGCGAAACTGCTCGGCGACGTAAGGATAACCCCAGCGCTCCAGCAGCTCGTCCTGGCGTGGCGTCAGGGGCTTGGCCCGGCGGCGCGCCAGCTCGGCTGGGCTCGGTACGGCGCGGAAGCGGTCGAAGCGCTCGACGCAGGCCATCGCGAGGTCGCCCAGCGCCTGTGGAGCCTGCACCGGCACCAGTGCCAGGAAGCCGGAGAGGTCGCCGACCTCAAGGTGACCGACTTCGACGATAGGCTGCGTGGCGGCGAAGTCCGCCAGCGCCGCTTCCAGGTCCGCCCGGCCGTGGCCGTCCACGAAGCGGAAGGGTGGCTTGAGGGTGGCGTGGAAGCCGTAGTAGCGCGGTGAGGCGGTGATCTCCCGGTTGTCCGTTCGCCCGAACCAGGCCGCGGCGAAGTCCGCCAGGGCGCTGCCCGGCGGCGGCGCGAAGTAGACGGCGCAGCGCTCGGCCATTGCGCGGCGCTACATCACCCGCCGGCCGGCGCGCCAGACGCCGCGCACTACGGGCAGGCCGTGGCTGCGCGTCACCCAGATCAGGTCCGCGCGCTTGCCGACGGCGATCTCGCCACGGTCGTCCAGGCCGCTCATGCGCGCCGGGTTCAGGCTGGCGACGGTGGCGGCGCGCGCCAGGTCCCACCCCAACTCGTCGTGCAGGCGGAAGACGCCGAGCAGCAGGCTGGCCGGCACGTAATCGCTGGCCAGAGCGTCGAGCAGATCGCGGCGCGCCAACTCGGCAGCGGCGACGTTGCCGGAGTGGGACTTGCCGCGCACCAGGTTCGGCGCGCCGGCGATGGTCCAGAGGCCGTGTGCGCGGCAAGCCTCGGCCGCAGCGACGGTCGTCGGGAACTCGCTGATGGTCAGCCCGAGCGCCGCGGCCTCGGCGACGTGCTCGGGCGTGGCGTCGTCGTGACTGGCCAGTGCCGTGCCGGTGTCGCGAATCATCTTGGCCAGCGCCTGGCGGTTGGGCTCGGCCCAGAGGTCGTGTTCGGCGAGGCGCTGCTCGACATAGGCCTCCATCTCCGCCTCACCCAAGCCGTTCTTACCCATGTAGTAGGTGCGATAGGCCTCGATGTCGGCGAACTGGCGCTGACCGGGCGTATGGTCCATCAGCGAGCACATCGCCAGCAGCGGTTCGTGCATGAAGTCGCGGAAATCCTCGACCACGCCTTCCTTGCAGATCTCCAGGCGGATGTGGATGCGGTGGTCGCAGCGCAGCAGTCGCGCGTCCTCCGCGGCATGGATCGCCGCGACGCTCTCCTTCAAGGTCGCATAGCAGCGGTCGTCGTCGGCGTCGTCGCCCAGCCGCAGGGAGTCGAACACCGTGGTAATGCCGGCCGCCGTCAGCTCGGCGTCGTGCGCCAGCAGCGCCGGCATCATCGGCCAGACCACCTTGGGCCGTGGCTTGACGTGGCCTTCCAGGTTGTCGGTGTGCAGCTCGACCAGGCCGGGCAGCAGCCAGTCGCCCTCCAGGTCGCTGGCCGGGGCGCGGGCGACCTTGCCTTCGTCGATCGCCGCGATCTTCCCGTCGCGCAGGGAGAGCGAGCCTTCGATCACGCGATCGGCCAGCACCAGACGGGCGTTGGCGAGGTTCAGCTCGTGCTTCATGCGGCGGCGCGTCCTTCGGCCAGTGAGACGTGGCGGGTGGCGAGCGCGGCGCGCGCCTCGCGATCATGGAAGATACCGAGGACTGCGGCGCCATTACGGCGTACATCGTCTATCAGGTCGATGACGGCCTGGCGATTCTCCGCGTCAAGCGAGGCGGTCGGCTCGTCCAGCAGCAGCAGAGGGTAGGGATGGGCGAAGGCGCGTGCGATGTTGACCCGCTGCTGTTCGCCGCCGGAGAAGGTCGCCGGCGCGAGGTTCCAGAGCCGCTCTGGAAGGTTCAGCCGCGCGAGCAGCCGCCGGGCGCGCTGTTCCGCCTCTGCGCGCGTGGCGCCTGCGGCAACCGCCGGCTCGGCCACCAGGTCCAGGGTCGGCACGCGCGGGATCACCCGGAGGAACTGGCTGACGTGGCCGATGGTGGTGCGGCGCAGCTCGAGCAGCCGGCGCGCCGGCGCGCCGATCACCTCGACCCAATCGGCGCCCAGGCGCACGCGAATGCTCCCGGCCTCGGCGAGGTAGTTGCCGGTGACACAGCGCAGGACGGAGGACTTGCCGGCGCCCGACGGACCGGTCAGGGCGACGCACTCGCCCGACGTCACTTGCAGGTCGAAGCCGGCGAGCGCCCGGATGCGCGCGCCGCCCTGCGTGTGCAGCGTGAAGCTCTTGGCGAGACCGCGGATGTCCAACATCGGCTGCATGGGCTCACACCGGCAGGATCGAGGAGACGAGCATCTGGGTGTAGGGGTGCTGCGGGTCGTCCAGCACCTGGTCCGTCAGCCCCTGTTCGACCACGTGCCCCTGCTGCATCACGAGCAGGCGGTGGGCCAGCAGACGCACCACGCCCAGGTCGTGGGTGACCAGCACGCAGGCGAGGTCGAGATCGCCGACCAGGCGGCGCAGCAGATCGAGCAGGCGCGCCTGAACCGAGACGTCGAGGCCGCCGGTCGGCTCGTCCATGAAGACCAGCCGAGGCCGCGTCACCAGGTTGCGGGCGATCTGCAGGCGCTGCTGCATGCCGCCGGAGAAGGTGCCGGGCCGGTCGTCGATGCGGTCGGCCGCGATCTCGAGCTGCGCCAGCCAGTGTTCCGCCGTGCCGCGGATCTGGCCGTAGTTGCGGGCGCCGACCGCCATCAGCCGCTCGCCGACATTGGCGCCGGCCGACACCGACATGCGCAGCCCCTCGCGCGGGTTCTGGCGTACCAGCCCCCAGTCGGTACGCAGCAGGCGCCGTCGTTCGGCCTCGCTCAGGTCGAAGACTGCGACCGGCCCGCGCTCGCGGGTGTCGTAGACGAGGCTTCCGGCACTCGGCTCGAGCTGCGCCGACAGGCAGTTCAGCAGGGTCGTCTTGCCGGAACCCGACTCGCCGACGACGCCGATCACCTCGCCGGGATACAGGTCGAAGTCAACGTCGGCGCAGCCGATGCGCCGGCCGTAGCGTTTGCTCATGCCGCGCACCCGCAGCAGCGGTTGCGGCCCGGTCCGTTCGGCGACGCTCATGCCTTGCCTCCCAGCATCTCCGGGTTCGGCTTGCCCTGGGCGGCCTGGCGCCGATTGCAGTAGTCGGTGTCCGAGCAGACGAACATCCGCCCGCCGGCGTCGTCGACGATCACCTCGTCGAGGTAGCTGTCCTCGGCGCCGCAGAGGCGGCAGCGCGCCTCCCAGGTCTCGACCTCGAAGGGATGGTCCTCGAAGGCGAGGCTTTCGACCCGCGTGTGGGGCGGCAGCGCGTAGATGCGGCGTTCGCGCCCTGCCCCGAACAGCATCAGCGCCGGCGAGCGGTCGAGCTTGGGGTTGTCGAACTTGGGGATCGGCGAGGGCCGCATCAGGTAGCGACCCTCCACCAGGACCGGATAGTCGTAGGTCTTGGCGATACGGCCGTGCCGGGCGAGGTCCTCGTACAGGCTGACGTGCATGGCGCCGTATTCCTCCAGCGCATGCATCTTGCGCGTCTCCGCCTCGCGCGGCTCGAGCCAGCGCAGCGGCTCGGGAATCGGCACTTGCAGCACCAGGATCTGGCCCTCGCGCAGCGGCGTCTCCGGAATGCGGTGGCGGGTCTGTACGATCGTGGCGCGTTCGGTGGCCGTGGTCGTCGCCACTTCGGCCACGGCGGCGAAGAACTTGCGGATCGACACGGCGTTGGTGGTGTCGTCGGCGCCCTGGTCGATGACCTTCAGCACGTCCAGTGGGCCGATAAGGGCGGCGGTGACCTGCACGCCGCCGGTGCCCCAGCCATAGGGCATCGGCATCTCGCGGCTGCCGAATGGGACCTGATAGCCTGGGATCGCCACCGCCTTCAGGATGGCGCGGCGGATCATGCGCTTGGTCTGCTCGTCCAAGTAGGCGTAGTTGTAGCCGGCGGCTTTCGTGTTCATTCGGCCGCCTCCTGGTCGTCTCCCTCGCCGCTGTCTTCGCGGGCGAGGAACTCGGCGCGCAGGCGGCGCAGCATCGAGAGTTCCGACTGGAAATCGACGTAGTGCGGCAGCTTCAGGTGCTCGGTGAACCCGGTCGCCTGCACGTTGTCGCAGTGATAGAGCACGAACTCGGCGTCGTTCGCCGGCGCGTCGCTTTCCTCGCCCAGTTCCGCCGCGCGCAGCGCCCGGTCGACCAAGGCCATGGCCATGGCCTTGCGCTCCGACTGCCCGAACGCCAGGCCGTAACCGCGGGTGAATTGCGGCGGCGTTTCCTCGCCGCCGAGGAACTGGTTGACCATCTGGCACTCGGTGACCTCGATCTCGCCGATCTCGATCTCGAAGCCGAGCTCCTCCGGCACCAGCGACACGTCCACCTGGCCGCCGCGGATCTCGGCCGCGAAGGGGTGAGAGTTGCCGAAGCCGCGCTGGGTGGAATAGGCGAGCGCCAGCAGGAAGCCCTCGTCGCCGCGCGCCAGCATCTGCAGGCGCAGGTCGCGCCCGGCCGGCAGGCTCAGGGACTCGCGGGTGATGTCGGCGACGTGCCGCTCTTCATCCTCGGCGGACTGCGCCGTCTCGATCAGGTCTTCGCCGGCCAGCAGGTCGGTGACGCGCGGGAGGGTGCCCGCGACATCGGGTTCGGCTTCGGGCGCCGGCTCCGGTGCTGCACCCTCGGCGGCCAGCGCGAAGTCAAGCAGGCGATGGGTATAGTCGAAGGTCGGCCCGAGCACCTGCCCCCCAGGCAGGTCCTTGAAGGTGGCCGACACGCGCCGCTTCAGCGCCATCCGGGCGGTGTCCAGGGGGCACGCGGCGGCGAAGCGGGGAAGGGTCGTGCGGTAGGCGCGCAGCAGGAAGATCGCCTCGATCAGGTCGCCGCGCGCCTGCTTGATCGCCAGCGCTGCGAGTTCGGGATCGTAGAGCGAGCCTTCGGTCATGACCCGGTCGACTGCGAGCCGGAGCTGCTGAACGATCTGCTCGACGCCGAGCTCGGCGAGGGCCGGGTCGCCACGGCGCAGCTCGGCGAGCCAGGCATGGGCGTTCTCGATCGCCTTTTCGCCCCCTTTGACCGCCACATACATGGCTCAGGCCTCCGCGATGGTCAGGCTGCGGGGCAGGCCGCAGAAGCGGCGGCCAGCGGTCAGGATCAAATCGAGGCCGAGCGGAAACTCGGCCCGCATGGCGGCCCAACGCGGCGCAAGGTCCGCCGGGCAGGGGGAAACCGCGACCTCCGCGGTCTCCCGGATCCCGGGACCGCTCAGGCGCAGGCCGGGCCCCTCCTCCAGCCGCTCGACCTGGACGATCAGGGTCGCGGAACGATCGGGATAGGCGGCCTCGCCCCAGGCGAAGGTGCCGAAGTCCTGCGGCCAGGCGAGGCAGATGGCGAAATCCGCCGCCTTTGGGTCCGCGACCAGCGGGCAGCCGCAGTGGAAGCGCAGGAAGGTCTCCACTTCGGGGCTGCGCGCCTGGCCGTCGAGCCAGACGCGGGTGTCGCCGTCGAACAACGTCAGCGCCGCTGCGGCGGTCGCCGGCGCCAGCGGGCGCGGCGGCTCGAGCGGACAATCGAGCTCGCTCAGCGTGCCCGGCTGTGCCATGGCCTCGAGCAGGCGGCGAAAGACCTGCTGCGCATTCAGCGTCGGGTCGGCGAAGCCGGGCCGCAGCGGCGTGGCGGTATCGCTGGCCATCAGTCGTCTCCCCGGACCAGGGTGAAGAAGTTGACCTTGGTCGCCGCAGCCTTGCGCGCCTGACGCCGCCGCCGGGCGTCCTGCATCGCCTCCAGCGGCGCCACCACGCAGGTTTCCAGGGCCTCGCGCTGTTGGGGGTGCTGCAGCAGCGCGTCGAGCAGGGCGACGAGCTGGGCATGGCGCTTGTCGCGGCCGAGCACGTAGCCGTGGCCGATCAGGCTTTGGCCCGCGTGCTCGACTTCCAGCGAGCAGCGCGTCACCGTGGTCTCGCCGAGATTGAAGGCGGCGCCGTCGCCGCCGGTGCGGCCGCGCAGCATCAGCGTGCCGATCTCCGGTGCCCGCAGGCTGCGCCAGGTCAGGCTGTGCAGCGAGTCCGGCGCCAAGGCCTCCAGCTCCTCGCGGGGCGACTTGGCCAGCACCGACAACCAGCGCTGGCGCGCCGGATCGGGCCGCCCGCGGGGTGGCTGCTGCGTCTGCCCAGCCTCCGCGGCGGGTTCGGCCGACGTGGTTTCGGTCTCGGAAGCGGCTGTGTGCGAGGTCGGCATGCGACCAATCCGATAAAGGTCTAGTCGTCCGTATCTTTCGCCGCTAGACTTACTGTAAACGGCGCCGCCTGCAAAGTCCGCGCGGCGTGAAGCTTTTCTGACAGCCAGCCGGGGGGCCGAAAACTTGGCAGCGAAGGAACCAGCCGTGCGCCCTACAGCTTTGCAGCGGGGCGGCGGGATCGCCATGTGGCGCCAGATCTCCGAGTCCTTGGCCGGCCAGATCCAATCCGGCGCGCTCGCCGAGGGCGCACGCCTGCCGACCGAGCCGCAATTGGCCGAGCGCTTCGGCGTCAACCGGCATACCGTGCGCCGGGCGATGTCGGACCTCGCCGAGCGCGGCCTTGTGCGCATCGAGCAGGGCCGCGGCACCTTTGTGCAGGAGCACGTGCTCGACTATCTGGTGGGCCGCCGTACCCGCTTTTCCGAGATCGTCAGCGCGCAGAACCGCCAGGCGGGCGGACGTCTGCTGGGCAGCGCGCGCGAAGCGGCGCCGGGCCAGGTCGCGCGCGACCTGGACATCGCGCCCGGCGCCCAGGTGCTGCGGCTGGAGACCCTGCGCGAGCTCGACGGCCGGCCCCTGGCGGTCGGCACCCACTACTTTCCGGCGGCCCGCTTTCCCCGCCTGGTAGATCACTATTTGGAGACAGGCTCGATCACCCGGGCACTGGCCGGATCCGGCGTCGCCGATTACGAGCGCAAGGTCACGCGCGTCACCGCTCGCATGCCCGAGGCCGCCGACGCGCGCCTGCTGCAGCAACCGAACACGCGGCCGATCCTGGTCACCGAGAGCGTCAACATCGACAGCGAGGGGCGACCGGTCGAATTCGGCCTGACCCGCTTCGCTTCGGACCGCACGCAGATCGTTCTCGGCGGCTGAGATCGGGGCAGCGGGCAAGCTTCGGGTTGTTCGCATCGCCCCGGATGGCATATGCAAGAAGCGAGGCGTGGCCACCCTGGGCCCGCCAAGAACAAGAAGGCGGATTGGAGGGGAAGACGATGCGGATGACGAGCCTCGCGCTAGCGCTGGCCTTGGGCATGGTGGGCGGCGCCGGCCTGGCGGAGCGCGCGTTGGCCCAGGGGGACGCGCAGCTTCCGGACGTTGAGACCCCCGACTTCGCCGAGGCCGACGCGGTGCTGGAGTCGGTCGAGGAGATGATCGGATCGATGCAGGCGGTGAAGGACGCCGAGGGTTGGCGGGCGCTGCGCGCGATCGACGAGTGCGAAACCGTCGAGGACATGATCGAGGACAAGGTCACCGCCGCGGCCTACGACGCCGACAGCGGCGAGCGATCCTGGACGCTCTGCCACAAGCGCTACGAAAGCCTCAAGCTCCATTGAGCTTGGAGCCGGGCGCCAGGAAGCGGCCCCCGGCCGGCTGTCGACCCAGGGCGTGCCGATCCAGAGCGGCCGACTTGACCAGGGCGTAGATACGCGTGCCCGGGGCCAACGCGAGCTGCCGCTTTGCGCGCCCGGTGATGCGCGCCCAGAGCGCGGCGCCCTCGACGTCCAGCCGGACGTCGAGCTGCGCGCCCTCTTCCTCGCCGATGTCGACCACCGTGGCGGGAAAGACATTCTGGATCGACAGGCCGCGCGGTCGCTCGAGGGAGAGCGCGACGTCGCGCGCGCGGATGCGCAGGCGCAGGTGGGTGCCCACAGGCAGGTCCAACCGCGGCACGGTCAGGAGGCCGCCGGCGAAGGCCAGATCGCTGAGGTCGTCCCGTGGATCGTGGCCGGCGACCGTAGCCGCGATCACGGTACCGGCCTCGTAGCGGCCGGTCAGCGGGCGCAGGTCGAGCCGGCTGGTCATCTCCTCCACGCTGCCGCTGGCGACCACCCTGCCGTCGGAGACCAGGACCAGGGTGTCGGCCAGGCGCACGATCTCCTCCATGGCGTGGCTGACGTAGACGATCGGCAGGTCGAGGTCGTCGCGCAGCCGCTCGACGAAGGGCAGCACCTCCTGCTTGCGCGCCTGGTCGAGGCTGGCAAGCGGTTCGTCCATCAGCAGCAGCCGCGGGTTCGCCAGCAGCGCCCGGCCCAGCGCCACCCGCTGCTTCTCCCCGCCCGAAAGGGCGCCGGGGCGGCGTTCGAGCAAGGTCTCCAGCCCGAGCAGATCGACAACCTCGGCGAGACGGATGCGTCGCTCGTCCGCCGGGGCACGGCGCCAGCCGTAGAGCAGGTTTTCGCGCACGCGCATGTGCGGGAACAGCCGCCCCTCCTGGAACACGTAGCCGATGCGGCGCCGTTCCGGCGGCAGGTCAATGCCGCTGGCACTGTCGAACAGCACCGCGTCGCGCAGCGCGATGCGCCCGCTGTCGGGGCGCAGCAGGCCGGCCAGCATGTTGACCAGGCTCGTCTTGCCTGCGCCCGAGCGGCCGAACAACGCGACGACCCCCTGGCTCGGGCAGGCCAGTTCGGCGGCGACATGCACGGCACCTAGCCGCTTTGTGACATGCAGTTCCAGCATCAGGCGGACAGGCGTCGCTGCAGACGTCGGGCGAGCAGCTCCGAAGCACCGAGCGCCAGCAGCGCCAGGACGACGGAGATCACGGCCAGGCGCAGGGCGGCGACCTCGCCGTCCGGGGTCTGCGTGAAGGTGTAGAGGGCCAGCGGCAAGGTGCGGGTCTCGCCGGGGATGTTCGAGACGAAGGTGATCGTGGCGCCGAACTCGCCCAGCGCGCGGGCGAAGCCGAGGATGGCGCCGGTCAGCACGCCGGGGGCCATCAAGGGCAGGGTCACCGTCGCGAAGACCTCCCACCGCGGCGCACCGAGCGTGCGTGCCGCAGCTTCCAGGCGGGTATCGACGGCCTCCAGCGACAGGCGCATGGCGCGCACAATTAGCGGAAATCCCATGACCGCCGCAGCGATCGCCGCTCCTTGCCAGGTGAAGGCAACGGTGAGGCCGAACCAGGCGTCCAGCAGACGGCCGAGCGGGCCGTTACGCCCGAGCAGCACCAGTAGCAGGTAGCCGACGACGACCGGCGGAACCACCAGCGGCAGATGCACCAGCCCGTCGAGAAGCAGCTTGCCGGGGAAGTTGCGACGGGCCAGCAGCCAGGCCACGGCCAAGGCCGGCAAGAGGCTCCCGAGCACGCTCCAGACGCCGACCTGGAGCGAGAGTTGCAGCGCGGAGATCTCGGCGGCGGAGAGCTCCAGCATGCTCAGCCGGCGGGCGGCGGCGGTGCGACGACCGTGAAGCCGTGGCGGACGAAGATGGCGCGCGCCTCGGGTCCTGCGAGAAAGCGCATCAGGTCGGCAGCGGCGGGATGTTCGCTCGCCGCCACGACGGCCGCCGGGTAGACGATCGGCGCGTGCGTGTCGGCCGGGAGCCGGGCGGCAACCTCGACGCCCGCGAACAGGGCGGCATCGGTGGTATAGACGATGCCGGCAGGCGTCTCCCCGCGCGCCACAAGGGCGAGGGCGGCGCGCACGTCGGAGGCACGCGCCAGCCTCGACTCGACGTCATGCCACTGACCCAGGCTCTGCAGCGCCTCTTTGGCGTAGATCCCGGCCGGAACGTGGTCCGGGTCGCCGACCGCCAGCCGCCCGCCGCCCAGCGCTGCGGCCAAGTCGCAGCCGGCTGCTGGGTCGCAGGCGAAGCCCGAGCCCTCGGCGGTGACCAGGACAAGGCTGTTGCCGAGCAGGTCGATGCGCGATTCGGGACGGATCGCAGCGGCCTCTTCGAGGAAGTCCATCCAAGCCACGTTGGCCGAGAGGACGACGTCCGCCGGAGCGCCGGCGGCGATCTGCTTGGCCAGGGTGGAGGAGGCGGCGAAGGAGGCAACGGCCTGGGCTCCGGTGGCCTCGGTGAAGCGCGCCAGCACCTCGCTCACCGCGTCGGTCGTACTGGCGGCTGCGAAGACGGTCAGCCGCTCGGCGGCCTGTGCGGGCATGGCCAGTGCGGGCATGGCCAGTGCGGCGAGAGCGACCAGGATCGCAAGCAGGCGCATACAGGCTCCTTCCTCGTCACGGCCCCGACGGCGAAATATTCGGTGCGATATAACGCGCGACATAGTCCGGAAACCTCGTCGCGACGGCAAGAGCAAAAGACACACCACCCTGGGGCGAGCGGTTCCACCTAGTGGTTCGGCGCTGACGGATGCAACCGCATCCATCAGACCACTAGGTGTCGTCCCGGTCCGGAGGCCGGCCGTCGCGTCCATGCGGCGCTGGCGCCATCAGCGCGGCGAACTCGGCGAGATCTTCCGCAACGGCGGCGGCGGCCTTGTCCTCCAGCGCGCGGTAGCGCTCCAGCACCTCGCGGCCGAGCGCGGTCAGGCCGGCACCGCCACCGCCGCTGCCGCCGCGGGCCGCCTCCACCAGCGGCGCGGTGAAGCAGGCGTTCATCGTCTCCACCAGCAGCCAGGCGCGGCGGTACGACATGCCCATCGTCTTGGCGGCCCGGCTGATCGAGCCTTCGCGATCGATGGCCTCCAGCAAATCGGCCTTGCCGGGCCCGATGGCGATGGCCTGGCCGAGCAGGACGCGCAGGCGCGGGCCTTCCAAACCGGGCTACTCCGCCGCGCGGGCGGCACGGCCCAGCCGCTCGAAGCCGGCCTGCAGGTCGGCGATCAGGTCGCCCGGGTCCTCCAGGCCGATGTGTAGGCGCAGGGTGCGACCCGGTGCGTCCCAAGCGGTCGCCGTGCGCATCTTCTCGATCGGGCTGGGCACGATCAGGCTCTCGAAGCCGCCCCAGGAATAGCCGAGGCCGAAGTAGGCGAGCCCGTCGAGCATCGCGGCGATCGCCCGCTCGTCGTAGCCCGGCACCAGCACCATGCCGAACAGCCCGCAGGCGCCGTCGAAGTCACGCGCGAAAAGGGCGTGCTGCGGATGCTCGGGCAGGGCCGGATGCAGCACGCGCTCGACCTCGGGGCGCTGCTGCAGCCAGCGCGCCACCTCCAGGGCGCTGGCCTCGTGCCGGCGCAGGCGCACCTCCAGGGTGCGGAAGCCGCGCAGCGCCAGGTAGGCCTCGTCGGCGCCGACGCTGTAGCCCATCAGGTCGCAGACCGTGCGCAGCCGCTGCGCCACCTCGGCCCGCGCGGCGGCCAGCCCCAACATGACGTCGGAGTGCCCGCCGAGGTACTTGGTGCCCGCCTGCACCGAGACGTCGACGCCATGCTCCAGCGGCCGGTACAACAGGGGCGTCGCCCAGGTGTTGTCCAGCGCCGTGGCGATGCCGCGCTCTCGCGCGACGGCGACGATGGCGGGCACGTCGCACAGTTCGAAGGAGTGGGAGCCGGGCGTCTCGAGGTAGATCAGCTTGGTGTTCGGTCGGATCAGCGCGGCGATGCCGGCGCCGACCGCCGGGTCGAAATAGCTGGTCTCCACGCCCATCGGCCGCAGCAGACCCTCGCAGGCCTTGCGCCCGGGCGCGTAGACGTTGTCGATCATCAGGATATGGTCGCCGGCCTCGACGAAGGCCATCAGCGTCGCCACGACCGCCGCCAACCCGGAGGGCAGCAGCAGCGTGTCCTCGGCGCCCTCCAGACCGGACCAAGCCTGGCGCAGCGCGATATGCGTCTCCGTCCCGCTGCGTCCGTACTGTACGAAGTCCGGCTCCTGGCGCCGCAGGTAGCCTTCGCGCAGACTCGCCAGATCGTCGAACAGGATCGTCGAGGCGCGCGCGACCGGCGGGTTCACCGTGCGGCCGCCGTGCGCGTGCACGTCGCGCCCGGCGTGGGCCAAATGCGTCGCCGGATGGCGGGGAGGATGCGGATTGCGAGCGGTCATGCGGCGTATCGGCCTTAAGAGGGGAGCGCCGAGCCGGAGATTGCGGGCGCGATACGGGTCGATACCAGCCGATCTGGCGAGGGATTGCAAATGCTGCCGGCGGCGTGCGTAGGCGTCGGCGAAACGTCCGTATACAGCATCGGCAATTGCCATCCCCGGGGGAATGTTTCATCTTGACGCCAGGGAGTGGCCGCGAAAGGATATTCTCCCGTTGTGCGGTGCAATATCCGATTTTTGCGGTCGACCGCCCAGCCAAAGCAAAAGTGAACGGTCCGAACAGGGAAGGTCCTCAACATGAAACTCATCAAGCTGATGACGACCGCTGCCGCGGTCGCCGTCCTCGGCGCCGGCGCCGCTGCCGCGCAGACGCTGGAGGACGTGAAGGAGCGTGGCACGCTTCAGTGCGGCGTCACCACGGGCTTGGCCGGCTTCGCTGCCCCCAACGACGAGGGCGAGTGGGAAGGCTTCGACGTCGACTTCTGCCGTGCCGTCTCGGCGGCGATCTTCGGCGACCCGGACATGGTCGGCTATACCCCGACCACCGCGAAGGAGCGTTTCACGGCGCTGCAGTCCGGCGAGATCGACCTGCTGGCCCGCAACACCACCTGGACGCTCAGCCGCGACGTCAACCTGGGCTTCGAGTTCGTCGGCGTGAACTACTACGACGGCCAGGGCTTCATGGTCCGCCGCGACCTGGGCGTCGACTCGGCGCTCGAGCTGGACGGCGCAAGCGTGTGCATCCAGACCGGCACCACCACCGAGCTCAACCTGGCGGACTTCTTCCGCACCAACAACATGTCGTTCGAGCCGGTGACGGTCGACACCTCCGACCAGGCCCGCGAGGCCTACGAGGCGGCTCGCTGCGACGTCTACACCACCGACGCTTCCGGCCTCGCCGCGCAACGCTCCTCGATGAGCGACCCGGCGGCCCACAAGATTCTGCCGGAGATCATCTCCAAGGAGCCGCTGGGACCGCTGGTCCGCCACGGCGACAACCAGTGGGGCGACATCAACCGCTGGGTCCTGAACGCCCTGATCACCGCCGAGGAACTGGGCGTCACCTCGGAGAACGTCGATGATATGCTCGACGCGGAGAATCCGGAGATCCGGCGCCTGCTGGGCTCGGAGGGCGAGTTGGGCGCCATGCTCGGCCTGCCGAACGACTTCGCCTATAACGCCATCAAGATGGTGGGCAACTACGGCGAGATCTTCGAGAAGCACATCGGCGTCAACACGCCGTTGGGCCTCGAGCGCGGCCTGAACGCCCTCTGGAAGGACGGTGGCATCCTCTACTCGCCGCCCTTCCGGTGATCCCCACGGCCCGCAGCCAGACCGGCTGCGGGCCGTTCGCTTCTGCGACCGCGTCGGCTCGCCCTTCGTCTGCGAGGCGGCAAGGCGCGGCGCCGAAATGGCTTCGGAATGCGAGCCGGTTGCGGACGGCGATCGGTGGGCGAGTTCGGATGCCATCCGCGATCGTGGGCCGCCGTTTGGGAGACCGGCGGAACGGGCGTAGGACGCCGTGGCGCGCTGTCGAGGCAGTGGCGCGTGCGCTCCGAACGTCGTCACGGTCCGTAATCGCTTAACCCGACGACCGCCGCGCCGGATTGAGGAGGCGCAGGACGCGGATCGCGCCACGGACATGGGGGCAACCCGTGCAGGCCGCCCGCGGCCGGTATGTTTGCCGGCAGGTCTACGGGATCGCTGCGCGCCTTGGTGCAGGGGCCGCCGGCGGGTCCGCCGCGGACCCACGGGCCCGGTGCGGGGGTAGGTGAAACATGGCTGTCGAGACGGCCGGCCATTCGGGGAAGGGATCCGGGTCGCTCTGGACCGACCAGCGGTTTCGCGCGATTCTTTATCAGGGCCTGGTCATCGGTCTGACCGGAACCTTCCTGGCCTTCATCATCCACAACACGGCGGTCAACCTGGAGAACCGTGGCATCGCGACCGGGTTCGGCTTCCTGTCGACACAGGCCGGCTACAATCTCGAGAACACGCTGATCGAGTACGGCCCGACCGACACCCACGGGCGCGCCTTCCTCGTCGGACTGCTGAATACGCTGCTTGTCTCTTCGGTCGGCATCGTCATCGCCACCGTCCTCGGGTTCATCCTGGGCGTGTTGCGTCTGACGCCGAACTGGCTGCTCAGCAAGGCGGTCTACTGGTACGTCGAGATCGTCCGCAACATTCCGCTCTTGCTGCAGATCTACTTCTGGTACGCGGTCATGCTGGCGCTGCCGACGGTCCGGGAATCGATCAACCTCGGCTTCGGCGCCTACGTCAACAACCGTGGCATGCAGGCCCCGGCGCCGATTCTGGAGCCCGGCTTCGGGGCAATTCCGATCGCCATGATCCTGGCCGTCGTCGGCACCGTGGCGCTCAAGCGTTGGGCCAAGCGGCGGCAGGAGGCGACCGGGCAGATCTTCCCGGTGTTCTGGACCGGCCTGGGGCTGATCCTCGGCCTCCCGGTCCTCGCCTATTTCGCCGCCGGCATGCCGATGAGCTTCGACATTCCCGAGCTCGGCCGCTTCCGCTTCACCGGGGGCTTCACCATCGCGCCCGAGTTCGTCGCGTTGCTGCTGGCGCTGTCGACCTATACGGCCGCCTTCATCGCGGAGATCGTGCGCGCGGGCATCCTGGCGATCAGCCACGGCCAGACCGAAGCGGCCTATGCGCTCGGCCTCAAGCCGAACTGGACCATGCGGCTGATCATCATACCGCAGGCGCTGCGCGTGATCGTGCCGCCGCTGACCAGCCAGTACCTGAACCTGACGAAGAACTCCTCGCTCGGCGTCGCCATCGGCTATCCCGAGCTGGTCGCCACCCTCAGCGGCATCACCCTGAACCAGACTGGCCAGGCGGTCGAATGCATCGCCATCACCATGGCCGTCTACGTCACCATCTCGCTGCTGATCTCGCTGTTCATGAACATCTACAACCGCCGCATCGCGCTGGTGGAGCGCTAGGCCCATGGTGATGTCGGAAAGCCAGGTCCCGCAGGACGAGGGCCGCACCTACCGCCCGGGTCACCACCCCGACCTGCCGCCGCCGCTGGGCACCGTCGGCGTGATCGGCTGGCTGCGCGAAAATCTCTTCTCCGGCCCGGTCAACGGCGTGGCAACGCTGCTGACGCTGGCGCTGCTCTATGTGGTGTTGGTGCCGGTGGTGAACTGGGCGGTCGTCGACGCCGTGGTCAGCGGCACCAACCGGCAGGTCTGCGACCTGGGGCGTAGCGCCGCGCTGGTCGGGGAAAACATGCGGGCCTTCGAGGCGGAGGAATACAACCTCGACCCCGAGCGTCCTGGGCTGAGCGACGACGAGCGTGCGCGCCTGGAGGTGCGCAAGCGCTTCGCCGAAAACACGCTGGGCAACGTCGTCTCCTCGCTCGGCAGCTTCGTACGCCGCTACGAGGAAGCCGATCCCGCGCTGATTCCGGCCTCGCTCGGGCCTGTGATCGACCAGGTGCAGCCACGCGCCTTGCTGCCGCAGATCGAGACGGCGGTGAACAACGGCAACGTCGCGGCGCTGCAACCGCTCTTTGCGCAGGCGCAGCCCCTGGCGGAATGGGGCAGGGGCTACGACGGCGCCTGTTGGGTCGTGATCAAGCAGCGCTGGGTCCTGTTCATGACCGGCTTCTACGACCGGGAGGAGAACTGGCGCCCGCTGCTCGCCGGCATCGGGCTGATCTTCGCCTGTTTGCCGCTGCTGTTCACCGGCATGCCCTACCGCAAGCCGCTGCTGTACTGGGCCGGTGCCTATCCCTTCGTCGCCTACTACCTGCTCACCGGCGTCAACCTGGCCGCTTCGGGTCTGCAGCTCGCACTCGGTGCCCTAATCCTGGTGACGGCGGCACTCGTCGTCTGGCTGCCCAACCTGCCCAATCGAAGACAGCTCATGGCCTTCGCCTTCGTCGCACCGGCCCTGGCCGCCTTCGTCCTCTTCGCCGGCACCGAGGATCGCAGCACGGTCGACTTCGTTGCCGCCACGGACCAGGTCGCCGCGACGGCCGAGATGGCAGCGCAGCTCGAGGGGGTGACCGAAGGCGAAGTGGTTCGGCGGGCGGCCGGCCCGGTCAGTCAGCTCTTCGGCGGCAAGCTCTATGTTCTGGGCGTCGGCCTGGCGCCCTTCTGGTGGGCGGTGGCGGCCTTCCTCTTCGCCACCGGACTGCGCGCCCTGCTGCGCTTTTCGGGCGGACGCATCGGCGAGGCGGAATGGCGCGCCTGGGCGCCGATCGCGGCGGCCTGTAGCCTGACCGCCGGCTTCCTGCTGTTCCTCGGCGGCCAGTCGGTCTATGACGGCGTGATCCTGATCGTCGAGTCGACCGACAAGTGGGGCGGACTGCTCGCCACCCTGGTCTCCGGCGTCGTCGGCATCACGGCCTCGCTGCCGATCGGCATCCTGCTGGCGCTCGGCCGGCGCTCGAAGATGCCGGCGGTGCGCATGATCTGCGTGTCCTTCATCGAGCTGGTGCGTGGTGTGCCGCTGATCACCATCCTCTTCATGAGTTCGGTGATGCTGCCGCTGTTCCTGCCGGAGGGCGTCAATTTCGACAAGTTCCTGCGCGCGCTGATCGGCGTCGCGCTCTTCGCCTCGGCCTACATGGCGGAGGTGGTGCGCGGCGGCCTGCAGGCGATCCCGAAGGGTCAGTACGAGGCCGCCGACGCGCTCGGACTGAACTGGGGCAAGTCGATGCGGCTGATCATCCTGCCGCAGGCCCTGAAGATCGTCATTCCCGGCATCGTCAACACCTTCATCGGCCTGTTCAAGGACACCACGCTGCTGGGCATCATCGGCATCCTCGACCTGCTGCAGGTCGCCAAGTCCACCAACTCGGACGCCGACTGGATCGGCTTCTTCCAGGAGACCTATGCCTTCGTCGGCATCGTCTTCTTCATCTTCTGCTTCGGCATGTCGCGCTACTCGATCTACCTCGAGGGCAAGCTCGAGACCGGGCACAAGCGACGCTAGCCGCCCGAACACACCTGGAGTCCGTGCCATGAGCGATATTCAATCCGCTGCAGAGCAGCACCGCGCCGAGCGGGAACGGGCCATCGACCGCTCCAAGATGCAGATCGGCGAGGAGATCGCCATCCAGATCACCCACATGCACAAGTGGTTCGGCGAGTTCCACGTGCTCAAGGACATCAACCTGACGGTGAACAAGGGCGAGCGGATCGTCATCTGCGGCCCCTCGGGTTCCGGCAAGTCGACCCTGATCCGCTGCATCAACCGCCTCGAGGAGCACCAGCGCGGCGAGATCGTTGTCAACGACGTGGAGCTGACCAACGACGTCAAGAACATCGCGGAGGTGCGCCGCGAGGTCGGCATGGTCTTCCAGCACTTCAATCTCTTCCCGCATTTGACGGTGCTGGAGAACTGCACCCTGGCGCCCATGTGGGTGCGTCAGTTGCCGAAGAAGGAGGCCGAGGAGGCCGCCATGCAGTACCTGACCCGGGTGAAGATCCCGGAGCAGGCGCTGAAGTACCCCGGTCAGCTCTCGGGCGGCCAGCAGCAGCGCGTCGCCATCGCGCGCGCCCTGTGCATGAATCCTGCGGTGATGCTGTTCGACGAGCCGACCTCGGCGCTCGACCCGGAGATGATCTCCGAGGTGCTGGACGTGATGATCGGCCTGGCCGAGTCCGGCATGACCATGCTGTGCGTGACCCACGAGATGGGCTTCGCCCGCAAGGTGGCCAACCGCGTCATCTTCATGGACGGCGGCGAGATCATCGAGCAGAACGAGCCGGAAGAGTTCTTCAACAACCCGCAGTCCGAGCGCACCAAGCTGTTCCTCAGCCAGATCCTCAGCCACTGACCGCATTCGCCGGCAGGCCAGCCTGGGCCTGGGCCTGGGCTTGACCCTGACGCGACCGCCACGTCAACTTGGGCACTCTTCTTCCAGCCGGCCGAGGTCTCGGACGTTGCAGATCGAGCTGATCGTCTCGCCGTACGATTCCGGGCTGTTCCGGCGCCGCATGGGATGCGGTCCCGACCGCCTGCTCGACGCGGGTCTGGTGCCGGCGCTGGAGACGGATCGACACGCCGTCACCGTAAGGCCGATCGAACTCGAGGAAGAGTTTCCGAGCGAGATCGCCGGCGGCTTCGCCGCGATGCGGGGCGTCGCCGCAGCTGTGCGCCGGGCGCTCGCGGAACATGCGCTGCCGGTGGTGCTGGCCGGGAACTGCAACACGACGGTCGGTGCGGTGGCCGGTCACGGGCCGTCGCAACCGGCGGTCCTCTGGCTCGACGCGCACGGCGACATCAACACGCCGGAAACCTCGACCACCGGCTTCCTGGATGGCATGGGCGTGGCGATCCTGACCGGCCGTGCGTGGCAGAAGCTGGCGACCAGCGTTCCCGGCTTCCGGCCTCTGGCTGACGAACGGGTAATCCTGGCCGGCACTCGGGACCTGGATGACGACGAGGTCGAGCTGCTGGCCGCCTCGGGCATCTGCGTGATTGACGACGCGGCGATCCGCACGGCTGGTGCGCAAGCCGCCATCGGCCCGGCCCTGGACGCCCTTGCCGAACAGGGGGCGCCGCTGCATTTGCATCTCGATTTGGACGTGCACGACGCGGAGACGACGCCGGCCAATCACTTTCGCCCGCCCGGCGGCCTGACATCAATGCAGGTCGGTGACGTCGTTGCGGCAGCGACGGCACGGATCCCGCTCGGTTCTCTGGCGGTGACGGCCTACGATCCGGCGGTCGACCGGCACGGCGTGACGGCGCGAGCGGCGATCGCGCATATACGCCGTGCCGTCGCCGGCGCCGTGGCACGCGCAGCGGCCTAACCCGCGCGCGCGAACCTCAGCGCCTCTTCGGCCGCGCGCATCAGGGCGCGCGCCTTGTTCACCGACTCCTGGAACTCCTCCTGCGGGTCGCTGTCGGCGACCACGCCCCCGCCGGCCTGGACGTACATCGTGCCGTCCTTGAGCAGCGCCGTGCGCAGGGCGATGCAGGTGTCCATGTCGCCGCCGGCGCCGAAGTAGCCGACGGCGCCCGCGTAGAGGCCGCGGCGCTCGGGCTCCAGCTCGTCGATGATCTCCATCGCCCGCACCTTGGGCGCACCGGATACCGTGCCGGCGGGAAAGCCGGCCATCAGAGCATCGAGGGCGTCGAGGCCCGGCCGGATCTTGCCTTCCACGGTCGAGCTGATGTGCATGACGTGGCTGTAATGCTCGACGGTGAACTTGGCCGGCACCTTGACCGTGCCGATCTGCGCCACGCGGCCGACGTCGTTGCGGCCGAGGTCGAGCAGCATCAGGTGTTCGGCCAGCTCCTTGGGATCGCTCAGCAGGTCTTCGGCCAGCGCGCGGTCCTCCTCCACCGTCGCGCCGCGCCGGCGGGTACCGGCGAGCGGTCGCAGGGTCACGGTGTCGCCGCGCAGGCGCACCAGGATCTCGGGTGAGGAGCCGACCGCCGAGAAGCTGCCGAAATCCATGAAGAACAGGAAGGGCGAGGGATTGAGCCGGCGCAGGGCGCGGTAGAGCGCGAAGGGCGGCAGCCGGAAAGGCAGGTGGAATCGCTGCGAGGGGACGACCTGGAAGATGTCGCCGGCGACGATGTACTCCTTGGCCCGCTCGACCATGCCGCGAAAGGCCTCGGGCGTCATGTTCGAGGCGGGCTGCGGCAACTCCTCCTCGGCCGTGTCGCCGCGCTCGCGCCGGTAGGGCAGGGAGCGGCCGAAATCCTCGGTCGCCTCGGCCAGGCGCTCGCGGGCCAGGTCGTAGGCGGCGCGCGCATCGATGCCACTGCGCGGCCAGACCGGGGCGATCACCGTCACCACGTCCTCGACGCGGTCGAACACGGCCGTCACCGTGGGGCGGACGAAGAGGGCGTCGGGGATACCCAGGACGTCGGGATTCTCGTCCGGGATCTTCTCGGTCAGGCGCACGGAATCGTAGCCCATGTAGCCGATCAGGCTGGAGGCCATGGGCGGCAGCTCCGGCGGCAGCTCGATGCGGCTTTCCGCCACCAGGTTGCGCAGGGAGTCCAGCGGCGCGCCCTCGGCCGGCGCGAAGTCCTCCGGGTCGGTGCGGGCGTTGCGGTTGATCTCGGCCATCTGCCGCCGACAGCGCCAGATCAGGTCCGGCTTCATGGTGATGAAGGAGTAGCGGCCGATGGTGGCGCCGCCCTCCACCGATTCGAACAGGAAGGAATAGGGCCGGTTGTCGGTGAGCTTGAGAAAGGCGGAGACCGGCGTCTCCAGATCGGCGATCAGCCGCGTGAACACCACCTGCGGGCGACCCTGCTCGTAGGCGCTGCGAAAGTCCTCGAAAGAGGGTGTGGACTCCATGGGGTCAGAAATCCGCCAGCACGCGGTCGATCGCGGCCTGGTCGATCGTCACGCCGTAGTCACGCTGCAGCGCGTTGCCGTAGAGGTTCAGCAGGTCGTTGGCGAGCGGGTTGGCGAGCTGGGCCTGCAACCGGGTCACCGCCTCGGGGTTGGCGGACGGATCGGCTGGCACGATCTCGCGCAGCACCGCCACCAGCTGTCCGTTCGGCGAGCCGGCGACGGTGGCCTGGCCGGGCTCCAGCCCGAAGAGCTGGCTGGCCAGGCGGCCGGAGGGCGTCACGTCGGGGTCGACCTCGTCGCGGGTCAGCGGCGGGGTGGTCATGACCTGCAGCCCCTCGTCCTCGGCGACGCCGGCCAAGGTCTGGCCCTCGCCGAGCCGTCCGGCCAGCTTGCCGGCCCGCTCCAGCAACCGTTGGTCGCGCTCTGCCGCCGTCCAGTCAGCGACCACCCGCTCGCGGATCTCCTCCAGCGGGCGCGGCGCCGCCGGGGTCACGCCGTCGACGCCCAGCACGAAGTAGCCGCCTGCGTCGGTCTCCACCAACAGCGAGCTCTCCCCGGCCTCGGTGCCGAAAACGGTCTCCAGGAAGCGCACGGTGCCGGCCAGCCCCTCCACGGCCGTGCCGTCCGGCGCCTGACCCTGGGCGCTGACCGACTCCACCGTCTCCAGTGGCAGGTTGAGGGTCCGCGACGCTTCCTCCAGCGTCGCGCCGCCGGCCAGTTCGTCGTCGAGCTGGTTGGCGATCGAGACCAAGGCGTCGATGGCTTGTGCCATCAGCAGGTCGTCTCGCAGCTCCTCGCGCACCTCTTCGAAGCTCGGAGTCTGGCCGGGCTGTACATCGCTGACGTTCAGCACGTGCCAGCCGAAATCGGTCTCCACCGGCAGCGAATGTCCGCCGGCTTCCAGTTCGAAGGCCGCATCGGCCAGGGCGCCCGGCAGGTCGCCGCGGGTAACGCTGCCGAAGCCGATCGGCGGCTGGCCGGTCAACTCTTCGGCGACCGCCTCGAAGGCCGCGCCTTGCTCCAGGCGGTCGATGGCCGCCTCGGCCTCCTCGCGGGTGTCGAAGACAATCTGGGAGACGCTGCGGCGGGCGGGTGTGCCGAGCTGCGGGCGTCGCTCCTCGTAGGCCGTGCGCAGTTCCGCCTCGCCCACGCCCAGCTCGGCGAAGAGGGCGCGCGGGCGCAGGTGGATGTAGGTGGCGCTGCGGTACTCCGGCGCCATGTAGTCGCTCTGCCGTTCCTCGTAGAAGCTTTGCAGCGTCGCGGCGTCCGGCTCCTCGATCGCGCCGACGCTCTCGCGCCGTAGCTCGACGTAGTCGGCCACGCGGGTCTGATTGCGGTAGCGGTAGAGCGCCTCGGCCAGGGCGCGCGGCGCCGCGACGCCGCTGCTCAGCGCGGCGACGACGCGCTCGCGCACGACCTGGGCGCGCAGCCGCTCCAGGTACTGCGGCTCGCTCAGGCGCTGGTTGCGCAGGAAGGCCTCGAAGCGGTTGCGGTCGAAGCTGCCGAGCTGGTCCTGGAAGCGCGGGTCGTTGAGGATGGTTGCGCGCAGTGTCGCATCTGTCACGGCCAGCCCTAGGTCATCTGCCTGGTAGGCGAAGAGGCTGTCGATGACGAGCTGGTTGAGCACCTGGCGCGGCAGGCCGATGGCCTGGGCCATTTCCGGGTCGAGCCGCTGCCCGAGGCGCTGCTGCAGGATACCGTATTCCTGCGCCAAGAGGCGACGGAACTCCGCCTCTTCGATCTCGCGTTCGCCGACGGTGGCGACCGTGGCTGTCTGGCCGCTGCCGCGGAAGATGTCGCCGATGCCCCAGATCGCGAAGCTGACGATCAAGAGGCCGAACAGCGTGTAGACGAAGATCTTGGCGACGATGCCGCGCAGCAGGTTCATGAGACCGCAAGTCCGCTCGGATTTCGGGGCGTTTCGGGCGGCGCATCCTATTGCCGCGACTGCGGGACGGCAAGCCGCGCCGCGCCGGCGCGCGGCGAGCGACTGGCCGAATCTGGTCGGGACTCTCCTGGGCGTGCTATGGGCTCGCCACGCCACGAAGGAAGCAGGGAGGAGCGCGCCATGCGGCGCATGCTGATCGCCGGGAACTGGAAGATGAACGGGTTGAGCGCCGAGGGCCTGAAGCTGGCCGAGACGCTGGCCCAACGCCTGCAGCAGGCGACCGACTACGGCGATCCGCCGCCGCCGGCCTGCGACCTGCTCATCTGTCCGCCCTTCACCCTGCTCTGGCCGCTGCGCGACGCGATCGCCGGCAGCGGCATCGCCCTGGGCGGTCAGGACTGCCATCCCGCCGAGTCCGGCGCGCATACCGGCGACGTCGCCGCGGCCATGCTGTCCGATGTCGGATGCAGCCACGTCGTTCTCGGGCACTCCGAGCGTCGCGCCGACCACGACGAGGACGATGCGCTGGTCCGGGCCAAGGCCGAAGCGGCGCTGGCGGCCGGCCTGACGCCGATCGTCTGCGTCGGCGAGACCGAGGCGCAACGCGACGCCGGCGAGACCTTGGCGGTGATCGCGCGCCAGGTGCAGGGCTCCGTCCCGGCCCAGGCGCTGGCCGGGGCGGAGCGCGGCCTGGTCGTCGCCTACGAGCCGGTCTGGGCGATCGGCACCGGGCGCACCGCCACGCCGGAGCAGGTGCAAGAGGTGCATGCCGCGCTGCGCGGGCAGTTGGCGGAGCTGCTCGGCAGCGCGCGCGCCGAGGCGATTCGGCTGCTCTACGGCGGGTCGGTCAAGCCGGGCAACGCCGCCGACCTGCTGGCGCTGGACGACGTCGACGGGGCGCTGGTCGGCGGCGCCAGCCTGAAAGCGGAGGATTTCTGGGAGATTGCCGCCGCCTGCCCGGCGTGAAGAGCGATCCGGGCTGGCGTTTGCCGCGCCGATCCCCTACATAGCGCACCGACTTGGATAGACCCTGGCCGAACGGCGCCGCCCGGCGGGGGCTGGCGCCGCTCGGCGCGTTTGATTCTCGGATTCGAAGCACCATGGAACTGATTCTTCTCGTCGTGCACCTGGTCCTCGCCGTCGTCCTGATCGGCGTCGTCCTGATGCAGCGCAGCGAGGGCGGCGGCCTGGGCATCGGCGGCGGCGGCGGCGGTGGCGGCGGTGCCGGCATGAGCGGCCTGATGACCGGGCGCGGCACCGCCAACTTCCTGACCCGGACCACGGCGATCCTCGCCGCCTGTTTCATGGCCACCTCGATAGGCCTGGCGATCCTGGCCGGCGGCCACGGCGAAAGCGGCTCCATTCTCGATCAGCCGGTCGAGGAACTGCTGCCGCCGCCGATCGAGGACTCCGCACCGGCCGAGCCCAGCGTTCCGGTCCAGTAGAGTTCAGCCGCCAGGTGGCCGCGACTCGGGGCGGCCGGGTATTCGGATGCAGACGGTGCCACGGCGCGCCGACGCCCCAATCCCTATGAGCAAATCCGCAGAATCTCTATGCCGCTTGCGACAAACGGCTTCGGCGCTTGCCGTGCGCGGCTTCACCGAGGATAGTGGCGGTCCATGACGCGGTTCATCTTCATTACCGGCGGCGTGGTCTCCTCTCTCGGAAAGGGTCTGGCATCGGCGGCACTGGGCGCGCTGTTGCAGGCGCGCGGCTTCAAGGTCCGTCTGCGCAAGCTCGACCCCTACCTGAACGTCGATCCGGGCACCATGAGCCCCTACCAGCACGGCGAAGTCTACGTCACCGACGACGGCGCCGAGACCGACCTGGACCTGGGGCACTACGAGCGCTTTACCGGGGTTGCCTCGCGCAAGAGCGACAACGTGACGACCGGTCAGATCTACTCCCAGATCATCGCCAAGGAGCGGCGCGGCGACTACCTGGGCGCAACGGTCCAGGTCATTCCGCACGTCACCGAGGCGATCAAGGAGTTCGTGCGGGGCGACCTGACAGACGAGGACTTCGTGATCTGCGAGATCGGCGGCACGGTCGGCGACATCGAGGGGCTGCCCTTCTTCGAGGCGATCCGCCAGCTCGGCAACGAGCTGGGGCGTGAGCGCAGCCTGTTCATGCATCTGACCCTGGTGCCCTTCATCGCCTCGGCCGGCGAGCTGAAGACCAAGCCGACCCAGCACTCGGTGAAAGAGCTGCAGTCGCTCGGCATTCAGCCTGATATCCTGGTCTGCCGCTCGGAGATGCCGCTGGGCCGCGACGAGCGGCGCAAACTGGCGCTGTTCTGCAACCTTCGCGAACAGGCGGTGATCCAGGCGCTCGACGTCGACACCATCTATGCTGTGCCGCGCGCCTACCACGAAGAGGGCATCGACCGCGAGGTCTGCCACCACTTCGGGCTGACCACGCCGGAGCCCGACCTCTCCGGCTGGGATGCGGTCTGCGACGCCATCCGCCATCCCGACGGCGAGGTGACCATCGGTGTGGTCGGCAAGTACACCTCGCTGATTGACGCCTACAAGTCGCTGGCCGAGGCGCTGACCCACGGCGGCGTCGCCAACCGGGTGCGGGTCAAGGTCCACTGGCTGGACGCCGAGATCTTCGAGAAGCCGGGCTATGTGGTCGAGCTCGAAAACGTCAACGGCATCCTGGTGCCCGGCGGCTTCGGCGAGCGCGGCACCGAGGGCAAGATCGCCGCGGTGCGCTTTGCGCGCGAGCGCAAGGTGCCCTACTTCGGCATCTGTCTGGGCATGCAGATGGCGGTGATCGAGGCGGCGCGGACTCTTGCCGAGCTGCCCGGCGCCGGCTCAAGCGAGTTCGGTCCGGCGGAGACGCCGGTGATCGGCCTGATGACCGAGTGGCTGCGCGGCAACGAGGTCGAACGGCGCTCCGTGGAGGCCGACCTCGGCGGCACCATGCGCCTGGGGGCCTACGACGCCCAGCTGTTGGCCGGCAGCAAGGTGCGCGAGATCTACGGCACCGGACAGATCTCCGAGCGCCACCGCCACCGCTACGAGGTCAACATCAATTACAAGGACCGGCTCGAGGCGACGGGGCTGCTGTTCTCCGGCCTTTCGCCCGACGGCCAACTTCCGGAGATCGTCGAGCTGCCGAGCCATCCCTGGTACGTCGGGGTACAGTTCCACCCAGAATTGAAGTCGCGACCCTTCGAGCCACACCCCTTGTTCACCTCCTTCGTGCGCGCTGCCGTCGAGCAGTCGCGCCTGATGTAGAGAAAGTCCTCAGTCGATGGCTTCCGCGCCCCGCCATGTGAAGATCGACGGCTTGACTCTGGGCAACGACCTGCCGTTCGTGCTGATCGCCGGGCCGTGTGCGCTGGAATCGCGCCAGCACGCCCTGGAGATGTCGGCGGCGATCAAGGAGATCGCCGACCGCCTGGGCATCGGGCTGATCTACAAGACCAGCTTCGACAAGGCGAACCGCACCTCGCTGAAGTCGAACCGGGGGCTGGGGCTGGAGGAGAGCCTGCCGATCCTGGCCGAGGTGCGCGAGACCCGCGGCTGCCCCGTACTGACCGACGTGCACCTGCCGGAGCACTGTGCGCGCGTCGCCGAGGCGGTCGACGTCTTGCAGATCCCGGCCTTCCTGTGCCGCCAGACCGACCTGTTGGTCGCCGCCGCCGAGACCGGCCGGGCGGTCAACGTCAAGAAGGGGCAGTTCCTGGCCCCCTGGGACATGCGCAACGTCGCCGAGAAGATCGCACTGTCCGGCAACGAGAAGATCCTGCTGACCGAACGCGGCGCCTCCTTCGGCTACAACACCCTGGTCACCGACTTCCGCAGCCTGCCGATCATGGCGGAGACCGGCTACCCCGTGGTCTTCGACGCCACCCACAGCGTGCAGCAGCCGGGCGGGCAGGGCGGTAGTTCCGGCGGCCAGCGCGAGTTCGTCCCGGTCCTGGCGCGCGCCGCCATGGCGGTGGGCGTCGCCGGACTGTTCATGGAAACCCACCAGGACCCGGACAACGCCCCCTCCGACGGCCCCAACATGGTGCCGCTGCAGGAGCTGGAGGGCCTGCTCGGCCAGCTGGTGGCCTTCGACCGGTTGGCGAAGGACAGGTAGCGTCTGTCGCCGGTTCGTACAGTTCCTGTATAGTGTTCGGGGTCATCTCCTCAGGGCGAACGGCACGATGAAACTCTCCAGAGCCTCCAAGAGCCAGACAGTGGCAGCGAATACGGCAGCCCTTAGTCTCGCCACGACCTCGCGAGTGGAGCTTGCCAGGGCCCGGAAACTGGCCGAGCGAGCGCAAGCCACACAAGATCCTGCCGAACGGGAGCGGCTCGAGACAGAGGCGCGGGCGATCCTCGACCGGGCGCGCCTCTTGGTTCGCGAAGCGAAAACTCTGGTCGATTGATCTTCGGACAGGCGGGACTATGGGCAGAGACCTGTTGAGTGAGATCGACGAGGTCGACGCTGAGGTCGACAGCCTTGAGGAGAGCGCAGCGGAGAGCGCCAAACGGCTCCAGGCTCAAGACCGATCTCATATAGCTAAGTTGATCGTCTGGCTTTTCCTTATCGTCTGCATCGGCACCGCGGTCTTTTTCGGTGTCGCGTCATTGTTCTCGCTCGCGAGTTGGGAGAGCGCCGGAGAGAATTTGCTGACGCTGCTTTCTTCGGTCATTCTGCCGGTCGTTACCTTGGTCATCGGCTACTACTTCGGCAGCGAGCAGCGTTAGCGCATCCCCTTGCTCGTCGGGGGCCGCGCCGCTATGCATCGGCGCGCTGTCGCTGCGCTGCGACAAACCTGCAAAGAGGGAAGCCGCAATGACCGCCATCGTCGACATCCGTGCCCGCGAGATCCTGGATTCCCGCGGTAATCCGACGGTCGAGGTCGACGTCGCCCTTGAGACCGGCGCCTTCGGACGCGCCGCCGTGCCCTCCGGTGCCTCGACAGGCGCGCACGAGGCGGTCGAGCTGCGCGACGGCGACACCGAGCGCTACGGCGGCAAGGGCGTGCTGAACGCCGTCGAGGCGGTCAACCACGAGATTTTCGACGTGCTCTCCGGCCTGGACGCCGAGGACCAGGTCGAGATCGACCGCACCCTGATCGAGCTCGACGGGACCGAGAACAAGGGGCGCTTGGGCGCCAATGCGACGCTCGGCGTCTCCCTGGCGGTGGCCAAGGCCGCGGCGGAGGAGAGCGGCCTGCCGCTCTACCGCTACGTCGGCGGCAGCTTCGCGCGCACCCTGCCGGTGCCCTTCATGAACATCGTCAACGGCGGCGCCCACGCCGACAACCCGATCGACTTCCAGGAGTTCATGATCGTGCCCTGGGGGGCGGAGAGCTTCGCCGAGGCGCTGCGTGCCGGTGCCGAGGTCTTCCAGGCGCTCAAGGGCAAGCTGAAGGCGGCGGGGCACAACACCAACGTCGGCGACGAGGGCGGCTTCGCGCCCAATCTACGCTCGGCCCGGGAGGCGCTCGATGCCATCGTGGGGGCGATCGAGGCGGCCGGCTACAAGCCCGGCGAGGAGGTGGCCTTGGCGCTCGACTGCGCCGCCACCGAGTTCTTCGAGAACGGCACCTACAAGATGGTGGGCGAGGGGCGCGACCTGGACGCCGCCGGCATGGTCGAGGAGCTGGCCGGCCTGGTCGAGGCCTATCCCATCGTCTCCATCGAGGACGGCATGGCGGAGGACGACTGGGACGGCTGGGCGGCCCTGACGGCGAAGATCGGCGGCGCCTGCCAACTCGTCGGCGACGACCTCTTCGTCACCAATCCGGTGCGCCTGCGCCGCGGCATCGCCGACGGCGTGGCCAACGCCATCCTGGTCAAGGTCAACCAGATCGGCACCCTCAGCGAGACCCTGGAGGCGGTGGAGACGGCGCACCGCGCAGGCTTCGGCGCGATGATGTCCCACCGCTCGGGCGAGACCGAGGACGCCACCATCGCCGACCTGGCCGTTGCCACCAACTGCGGGCAGATCAAGACGGGTTCCCTTTCGCGCTCCGACCGGCTGGCCAAGTACAACCAGCTTCTGCGCATCGAGGAACGGCTTGGAGTGGCCGCCCGCTATGCCGGGAAGGACGCGTTGCCGCGGCGCTGAGTCGAACGGGGTCGGCGGAACGCGCGAGTCCGAAGCGAGTCCGAAACGGGAATTGCGACTCCCGGCGGCCACAGGCCCCGGGAAATCCACAGATGGACTTGACACAGGGTTTGACCGGAGTCGGCGGACGTGATTCCCTCGCGGTCATGCAGCTCGCCCAGGAGATCCGCCGCCGTCTCAAGACGATCCTGCCGCAGGTCCTTGCGGTCGGCGTGATCGGCTATTTCGGCTATCACGGCGTGCAGGGCGAACGCGGCCTGCTCGCCTACCTGCAGCTTTCCCAGGACCTCGCCGAAGCGGAGGCCGTGGCGGACGCGGTCGCCCACGAACGGCGGGAGCTGGAAGCCCGGACCGACCGTCTGCGCGGAGCCAGCCTGGACCCGGATCTGCTGGAGGAGCGGGCGCGGGTGCTGTTGAACTATGGCTACGCGGGCGAAACGGTGGTGCTGCTCCGGCCGGAAATGGAGCAAAATTAATCGAAAACAAGTTATTTTTCCATTTTATCAATTATATCAAGATATTACACTGATTCTTGCTTTTTCTGTGCACGCGACGTAACTTGCCCCTAGGACGCGGCGTGAGGGGAAACCCGCGCCGTGCGGCGCAACAGGGAGAGCGCGCGAAACCCCATGGCCAAGCAATCCTCCGGGGCCGGGTCCGCGCCGGCCGCCAAGCCAGCTTCCTCCACGTCGCGCGGCGGCGGCAGACGCAAGAGCACGGGCGGCGCCCGCACCGGCAAGGCGGCGAGCGGCTCGGAGAGCGTGACCCGCCAGCAGGCACGACGTGCCAAGAGGCACGACAGGGACACTCTGATCGGTCTCTACCGCGAGATGCTGGTGGCGCGCCGCTTCGAGGAGAAGGCCGGCCAGATGTATGGCATGGGCCTGATCGGCGGCTTCTGCCACCTCTACATCGGGCAGGAAGCGGTCGTAGTCGGCCTGCAGAGCGCGATCACCGAGACGGACACGGTGGTCACCTCCTACCGCGATCACGCCCACATGCTGGCCTGCGGCATGGACCCGAAGGGCGTCATGGCCGAGTTGACGGGTCGCCGCACCGGATACTCCAAGGGCAAGGGCGGCTCGATGCACATGTTCAGCCGGGAGAAGAACTTCTTCGGCGGCCACGGCATCGTCGGCGCCCAGGTGCCGATCGGCACCGGCATCGCCTTCGCCCACAAGTACTTGGAGGAGAAGGCGGTCTGCCTGACCTACCTGGGCGACGGCGCGGTCAACCAGGGGCAGGTCTACGAGTCCTTCAACATGGCGGCGCTTTGGCAGCTTCCGGTCATCTACGTCATCGAGAACAACAAATACGGCATGGGCACCTCGACCGAGCGCTCCTCGGCCAAGGCGCAAGAACTCTACCACCGTGGCCAGGCCTACGGGATTCCGGGGATGCAGGTCGACGGCATGGACGTGCTGGCGGTGCGCGAGGCGGCCGAAAAGGTAATCCCGAAGGTGCGCGGCGGCGAAGGGCCCTACATCCTGGAGATGCTGACCTATCGCTATCGGGGTCATTCGATGTCCGACCCCGCGAAGTACCGTTCCAAGGACGAGGTCCAGAAGATGCGCACCGAGCGCGACCCGATCGATCGGCTCAAGCATACGCTGATCGAAGAGGGCTACTGCGACGAGGACGAACTGAAGGCCATCGATCGAGAGGTGAAGAATCTCATCTCCGAAGCGGCCGAGTTCGCCCAGAACTCGCCCGAACCGGACGAGGCCGAACTCTGGACCGAGGTCTACACCGAAGCAGAGGCCGCAGAGTAGGGGCGCAGGGATCACGCAGGCGGCCCGCCATCGCGCGCCGGAGGCGGTGTGCGTAGCGGGCGGGCGCCCGAGGGGAAGGAAATCGACGGCATGCCGATCGAAGTGCTGATGCCGGCGCTCTCGCCGACCATGACCGAGGGCAAGCTGGCCAAGTGGGTCAAGCAGGAGGGCGATGCCGTTGCCTCCGGTGACGTCCTGGCCGAGATCGAGACCGACAAGGCGACCATGGAGGTCGAGGCGGTCGAGGAGGGCACCCTCGGCAAGATCCTCGTCGCCGAAGGCACCGACAACGTCGCGGTCAACACGCCGATCGCGCTGCTGCTGGAAGAAGGCGAGGGCGAGGGCGCGCTGGAGCAGGCGGCGAGTGCCCCGGCGCCGGCGCCCGCCCCAACGCCGGCCGAAGCGGAAGCGCCGGCGGCGGTGCCCGAGCCGGCGCCGGCCTCTGCGGAAAGCGTGCCCGAGGCGGAACCGGAGTGGAGCGGCCCGACCAAGACGCTGACGGTGCGCGAGGCGCTGCGCGACGCCATGGCCGAAGAAATGCGCCGCGACGCACGCGTCTTCGTCATGGGCGAGGAGGTCGCCGAGTATCAGGGCGCCTACAAGGTGACCCAGGGCCTGCTGGCCGAGTTCGGCGAAAAGCGGGTGATCGACACGCCGATCACCGAGCACGGCTTCACCGGCCTGGCCGCCGGCGCGGCGATGTACGGCCTGCGCCCCATCGTTGAGTTCATGACCTTCAATTTCGCCATGCAGGCGATGGACCAGATCATCAACTCCTCGGCCAAGACCCTCTACATGTCGGGCGGCCAGATCCAGAACCCCATCGTCTTCCGCGGCCCGAACGGCGCCGCCGCCCGCGTCGCCGCCCAGCACAGCCAGGACTACACCTCCTGGTACGCCCACGTGCCGGGCCTCAAGGTGGTGTCGCCCTGGTCGGCGGCGGATGCCAAAGGCCTGCTGAAGGCGGCGATCCGCGACCCCAACCCGGTGGTCTTCCTGGAGAACGAGATCCTCTACGGCCAGTCCTTCGAGGTGCCCGACAGCGAGGATTGGGTGGTGCCGATCGGCAAGGCGAAGATCGTGCGGCCGGGCCGCGACGTCACGATCGTCGCTCACTCGATTATGGTCGGCCGCTGCCTGGAGGCCGCCGAGCAGCTCGCCGGCGAGGGCATCGAGGCCGAGGTCATCGACCTGCGCACCATCCGGCCGATGGATACTGGGACGCTCGTGCAGTCGGTCAAGAAGACCAACCGCATCGTCTGTGCCGAGGAGGGCTGGCCCTTCGCCGGCATCGGCTCGGAGATCGCCGCGGTGATGATGGAGCAGGCCTTCGACTATCTGGATGCCCCGCTGGCGCGCGTCTGCGGCGCCGACGTGCCGCTGCCCTATGCGGCCAATCTGGAAAAGCTCGCGCTGCCGCAGGCGGACAGGGTCGTCGGCGCAGCCAAACAGGTCTGCTACCGCGACTGAGCCGGGGTCGGCCCCGCCAGGCTCTACGCGCGTTCGGGAGGAACGAAAAGCGCCATGCCGATCAATGTCTTGATGCCGGCTCTCTCGCCGACGATGACCGAGGGCACGCTGGCCAAGTGGCACGTCAAGGAAGGCGACGCGGTAAGTTCCGGTGACGTCATCGCCGAGATCGAGACCGACAAGGCCACAATGGAGGTCGAGGCCGTCGAGGAGGGCACCGTCGGCAAGGTCCTCGTCGACGAAGGTACCGAGAACGTGGCTGTGAACGCGGTTATCGCCATCCTCCTGGAGGAGGGCGAGAGCGCCGGGGACATCGATGTGGCGGCGGCGAAGGCCAAGGCACCGGCCAGCCCAGGCGGGGACGGCGAGGCGCCAGCGCCAAGCCCGGCTCCGGCACCCGCTCCCGCGCCGCAGGCCGCGTCGGCACCCGCTCCGGCCCAATCGCCTGGCCCGAGCTCCGCCCCGGCCGCCGGCGGGAGCCGCATCTTCGCTTCGCCGCTGGCCCGGCGCATGGCCGAGCAGGCTGGCCTCGATTTGGCGCAACTCAAGGGTTCCGGGCCGCACGGCCGGATCGTCAAGGCGGACATCGAGGCCGCGGTCTCGTCCGGCACGGGTAAGGCCGCGCCGGAGGTTGCGGCCGTCACACCGGCACCCGCTGCCGCGGCGGGCGCACCCGCCGCCGCGCCTCCACAGGGCACCTTCGGCAAGAGCTTCGCCGACAGCTACGGCATCCCCTACCGGCAGGAACCTCTGTCCGGCATGCGCAAAGTGATCGCCCAGCGCCTGACCGAGTCGAAGCAGACGGTCCCGCACTTCTACCTCACCCTCGACTGCGAACTCGACCCACTGTTGAAGGTGCGTGCGGACCTTAATGCCCGCGCGCCGGAGGGCGAGGGCACCTACAAGCTCTCCGTCAACGACTTCGTCATCCGCGCTTCGGCGCTGGCGCTCAAACAGGTGCCCCAGGCCAACGCCGCCTTCGACCCCTCGGGCCTGGTCTTCTTCGAGCGGGCCGACATCTCCGTCGCCGTGGCCACGCCGGTCGGCCTGATCACGCCGATCGTCAAGTGCGCTGACGGCAAGGGCCTGGCGCAGATCTCCAGCGAGATGCGCGAGTTGGCCAAGAAGGCGCGCGACGGCAAGCTGAAGCCGGAAGAGTACCAGGGCGGCACCTTTTCGGTCTCCAACCTGGGCATGTTCGGCATCAAGCAGTTCGAGGCGGTGATCAACCCGCCGCAGGGCTGCATCCTGGCGGTCGGCGCCGGCGAGCAGCGCGCCATTGTCAAGAATGGCGCGATCGCCGCGGCGACGGTGATGTCCTGCACGCTGTCGGTCGACCACCGCGTGGTCGACGGCGCAGTCGGTGCGCAGTTCCTGGCGGCCTTCAAGAAGTTGATCGAAGACCCGCTGACCATGCTGCTGTAGGGCAGGGAGGCGCCGATGCCGGCGGAGAAGGTCAACCTCGCGGAGAAGCTGGCGAAGGTCGCAGAAACCTGGTCGCCGAAGTTGGTCGGAACGCTCGACGACTACGAGATCAAGGTCGTCAAGATCCACGGCGACTTCGTTTGGCACAGCCACGCCGACGAGGACGAGCTGTTCCTGGTGCTCGAGGGCAGCTTCCGCATGGACTTCCACGACGGCTCGGTGGAGCTCTCGGCCGGCGAATTCCTGGTGGTGCCCAAAGGGGTCGAGCACAAGCCACACGCTGCCGCCGCTTGCTCGGTGCTGCTGCTCGAGCGGGCCGGCGTCGTCAACACCGGCGACGCGGCACCGAGTGCGCGTACCGTCACCGACCTGGAGAGGATCTGATGGCCGACACGGATTTCGACCTTATCGTCGTGGGCGGCGGACCGGGCGGCTACGTTGCCGCCATCCGGGCCGCGCAGCTCGGCATGAAGACGGCCGTGGTCGAGCGCGAGCACCTGGGCGGCATTTGCCTGAACTGGGGCTGCATCCCGACCAAGGCGCTGCTGCGCACCTCCGAGGTCTACCATACCTTCCAGAACGCTAAGGCCTACGGCCTGAGCGCCGACACCATCGGCTTCGACATGGCCGCCGTGGTCAAGCGCTCGCGGCAAGTGGCCGGCCAACTCACGGGCGGCGTCAAGCACCTGCTGAAGAAGAATAAGGTCGCGGTCTTCGACGGTCACGGCAAGCTGAACGGAACATCCGGCAGCAAGCGCAAGCTGCACGTCGAGAAGGACGGCAAGGCCGTCGCCGATCTGACCGCCAAGCACCTGATCCTGGCCACCGGCGCGCGCGCCCGCCAGCTTCCAGGGCTGGAGGCCGACGGCACCCAAGTCTGGACCTACAAGGAAGCCATGGTGCCCGAGGCCATGCCCAAGTCGGTGCTGGTCGTCGGCTCCGGCGCAATCGGCATCGAGTTCGCCAGCTTCTACAGCACCATGGGCGCCGAGGTGACGGTGGTCGAGCTGCTCGACCGCATCGTCCCGGCCGAGGACCCGGAGATCTCCGCCTTCGCCCGCAAGAGCTTCGAGAAGCAGGGTCTGAAGATCCTGACCGAGGCCAAGGTGACCAAGCTGGACAAGCCGAAGAACGGCGGCCTGGTCAAGGCGACGGTCGAGCAGGGCGGCGAGACCCAGACCCTGGAGGTCGAGAAGGTCATCTCCGCCGTCGGCATCGTCGGTAACGTCGAGAACATCGGCCTGGAGGGTACCAAGATCGAGGTCGAGCGCGGACACGTCGTGATCGACGAGTGGATGCGCACCGGCGAGCCAGGCGTCTACGCCATCGGCGACGTCTGCGGCGCGCCGTGGCTGGCGCACAAGGCGAGCCACGAGGGCGTCATCTGCGTCGAGAAGATCGCCGGCAAGAACGACGTCCACCCGCTGAACGTGCGGCGCATTCCCGGCTGCACCTACTGCCACCCGCAGATCGCCAGCGTCGGGCTGAGCGAGGAGAAGGCCAAGGCCGCCGGCCACAAGGTCAAGGTCGGCCGCTTCCCCTTCATCGGCAACGGCAAGGCGATCGCGCTCGGCGAGCCGGAGGGCCTGGTCAAGACGGTGTTCGACGCGGACACCGGCGAGCTGCTGGGCGCCCACATGATCGGCGCCGAGGTCACCGAGCTGATCCAGGGCTACGCGGTGGCCATGCAGCTCGAGACCACCGAGACCGACCTGATGCACGCGGTCTTCCCGCACCCCACCCTTTCGGAAATGATGCACGAGTCCGTGCTTGATGCCTACGGCCGCGCGATCCATTTCTGAAGGGTGACGCATGGACGCTCTCTGGACAGTCGACGTCAGCGAGATCGTCCGCAATTGGGCCATACTCATCGGTGGTGTTCTCGGCATCGGCATCGCTGTATGGAGGGGATGGGCAGCCAGCCAGTCGGCACGCGCCTCGCAGCAGCAAGCTGCGATCGCACAGCGGCAGCATGTCGCGGAGCTGTTCTCGAAGGCCGTCGAGCAGCTGTCGGACGAACAACCGGACGTTCGGCTTGGGGCGGTCTATACTCTGCGTCGGATCGCCGAGCATGTTCCGGAGTACGTGGTCGCGGTAGGACGGCTGTTTCAGTTGTTCATCAGGCGGCAGACCGAGGACGTGCCGGACGTGAGTGAGGAGGTCCGAGAAGCTCTATCGTACGTGACTTCGATAGCGCGACGGACGCGAAGGCAATGACGGATCGAGCCGAAGCCAAGAACCTGTCTTATTCGGACACGCTCGACATCGATCTGCGCGCAGCACGCTTGCCGGGCGTCGATCTGGCCGGGGCCGACTTCAGCGACGCAAAGCTATCTGCGATTGTCCTGAGCGATGCGGATTTGCGGGGGATCGACCTTTCTCGTGCGGATTTGAGCGCCGCCGACTTGAAGGGGGCCAATCTGCGCAACGCCAACTTGATGGGCGCATGCCTTGCAGCGGCTGACCTCTGCCGTGTCGATGCCCGCGGCGCGGTTTTCGAGGCGACGGACTTCCGTGGTGCGCGATTGGACAATGCCAATTTTCGCGGCGTCGATTTGTCATCAGCCCGTAATCTTGCAGGTCAGGCGATCGTTGATGCCTTTCTGGATTCCGGGACACGCCTATCTGAGGAGACGGCTGAGGGGGTCCGCGCGTGGGTGGAGGCGCAGCGAGCATTGAACGCCGATGAGGACTGGCTTCGGAACTATCTCAAAGAGCATCTGGACGGTTTGGCCGAAGCTTTTTTGCTTCCTCATCAGGTGAAGTCATGACCGAAACGACCGAAAAGACCCGCGTGCGCCATCCCGAGAAGGCGCACAAGCCGGACAATCCGGTGCAGCGCAGCAAGCCGGCCTGGCTGCGCGTCAAGGCGCCGGTGAGCCGCGCATACCACGACACCCGCCAGGTGGTGCGCGAGCACAAGCTGCATACCGTGTGCGAGGAGGCGGCCTGCCCGAACATCGGGGAGTGCTGGGCCAAGAAGCACGCCACCATGATGATCATGGGCGACATCTGCACGCGCGCCTGCACCTTCTGCAACGTGGCGACCGGCAAGCCGGGTGCGCTCGATCCGTTCGAGCCCTACCGCGTCGCCGAGGCGGTCAAGAAGCTCGGCCTGCAGCACGTGGTCGTCACCTCGGTCGACCGCGACGACCTGGACGACGGCGGCGCACAGCACTTCGCGCAGGTGATCGCGGCGATCCGCGATGCGGCGCCCGCCACCACCATCGAGATCCTGACGCCGGACTTCCTGCGCAAGGAGGGTGCGCTGGAAGTGGTCGTCGCGGCCAAGCCGGACGTCTTCAACCACAACCTCGAGACCGTGCCGCGTCTGTATCCCGGCGTGCGGCCCGGCGCGCGCTACTTCCACTCGCTGCGCCTGCTCGACCGGGTCAAAGAGATCGACCCGACGATCTTCACCAAGTCCGGGCTGATGGTCGGCCTTGGCGAGGAGAAGGTCGAGGTGCAGCAGGTGATGGACGATTTGCGCTCGGCGGACGTGGACTTTCTGACCATCGGCCAGTACCTGCAGCCGACCCCCAAGCACCACGCGGTCGACCGCTTCGTCACGCCCGAGGAGTTCAAGGCCTACGAGACCGCCGCCTTCGCCAAGGGCTTCCTCGTGGTCTCGGCCAGCCCGTTGACCCGTAGCTCCTACCACGCCGACGAGGACTTCGCCCGGCTGCGCGCCGCGCGCGAGAGGAAGCTGGCGGCGGCGGGCTGAGCCGCGGCCTCGCCGCGCGAGCGCACGCCGGGCGCGAAGGGCGGACGGCTTGCCGTGCCGCGCCGGCCGGCCTAGGTTGCCGCGCTCGAACCCGCCGCGATCGTCTAGCCGACAAGCCAAGATGCCCACCCACGCCGAACAGCGCGTGCTGCCCTACACGCCCGAACAGCTCTTCGAGCTGGTCGCGGACGTCAACAAGTATCCGGACTTCCTGCCCTGGTGTCTGGCCGCGCGCGTGCGCCAGCGCGAGGACCGTCGCATCGTCGCCGACCTGGTGATCGGCTTCAGGATGGTGCGCGAGCGCTTCACCAGCCGGGTCGACCTCTATCCCGACGACCCGGAGGGCAGGCGGATCCACGTCGAGTACGTCGAGGGACCCTTCAGGTACCTGAACAACACCTGGAAGTTCCTGGAGCACGCCGACGGCTGCATGATCGACTTCTACGTCGACTTCGAGTTCCGCTCGCGCTTCCTGCAGAAGATGATCCAGCCGCTGTTCAACGAGGCGGTGCGCCGGATGGTCGCCGCTTTCGAGAGCCGGGCCAGGGATCTCTACGGCTGAGCGGACGACCGTGGGGTCGGCTCGGGTCGCTCAGGGCGGCTCGACGCCGCTACTGAGCGCCGCGAAGAGGATCACCGTCATCACCCCGTTGAACACGCCGTGCATGGCGATGCAGGGCCACAGGCTGTCCTCGCGCTCGCGCAGGCGCGCCAGGAAGAAGCCGACCAGCGCGAGGGCAGGGATGAGCTGCGGGATGCCGTGCGAGATGGAGAAGACCAAAGCCGAGACGGCCATCGCGCCGTTCAGCGGCAGCTTCAGCCGCAGCCAGCCGTAGAGGACGCCGCGGAAGGCGATCTCCTCGATCAGGGGCACCAGCACGGCGGCCAGGGGGAAGATCAGCAGAAATCCGAGCAGCGACGATCCGGCCGGCGCCAAGGCCTCCACCTGCGGGTTGCTCTGGCCGCCGCCGATCGAAAAAAAGGTTATGGCGTTCACCAGCATCGCCGCGGGAATGATGCCGATGCCCCAAAGTGCGCCGCGTTTCAGCCAGCCCGGGGGCATCGGCCCCAATCCGATGTCGCGCAGGGAAAGGCCACGCCCCTGCCAGACGACCGCCAGGAACGCGACAAGGAAGACCAGCGTCTGGGTCGCCAGGACGAGCGGCGTCATCCAGGTGCGCTGACTGTCCGCCGCCTGGTCGAAGCCGATCAGGCCGGTCAGCAGCGAAACCCCTAGGCCGGCGCCGATGAAGCAGAGCAACGTGGCGACGACGTCGATCAGATCTGGGCGCCCCGCTGCAGCCGGGGGCGGAGTGCCGACCGGTTCCGGAAGTTCCTCGCGCTGATCGGGCGTGAAGGGGCGTTGCGGCAGGCGGCTAGAGGGCATGGGTCAGCAAATGGAACGCGCGCCGCACGCTTGCCACCCGGATCGCGTTGCGGTCGCCGGAAAATTGCTGGCGCTCGGTCAGGGGAGGGCGGTGCGGCAGGGCCAGCCCGAAGCAGACCGTGCCGACCGGCTTCTCGGCGCTGCCGCCGCTCGGCCCTGCGACGCCGGTGACAGAAATCGCCACGTCGGCGCGGCTGTGCACTAGCGCCCCGATGGCCATTGCCCCGGCGGTCTCCTCGCTGACCGCGCCGCAGGTCTCCAGCGTCGCCGCCGGCACACCCAGCATCGCCATCTTGGCCTCGTTGGTGTAGGTGACGAAGCCGCGCTCGACGACGGCCGAGCTGCCGGCGATCTCGGTGAGACAGGCGACGATCAGGCCGCCGGTGCAGGACTCGGCGGTCGCCAACGTCTTGCCGGCGGCCTTATAGCGCGCGAGCAGCGCCGCCGCCTCGTCTAGTAGGTCCAGGGGAACCAGGATTCCCTCCCCAACAATACCCAGGCGGCATAGCACACCAGCATGGCGTAGGGCGCGGCCAGAACGTCGTCAAGCATGATCCCGAGGCCGCCCTTGATCCGCTTGTCGGCCCAGCTTGCCGGCCAGGGCTTGAAGATGTCGGCGATCCGGAAGGCGACGAAGGCGAGCGGATAAAGCCGCGGATCGAGCGCGCAGGGCACGAGGACGAGCCACTGCGCGGCGACCTCGTCGACCACCACCTCGCCGGGGTCCTGGCGCTTGCCGGCATAGGCGGCACTCGCCCAGATGCCGATCGCGAAGAGGGCAACCGCAGCGGCCAGCAGGCTCCAGGGACCACCCAGCCAGACGATCGCCAGCGCCGGGGGTAGGGCGGCGAGCGAGCCCCAGGTACCGGGCGCCGTCGGCAGCAGACCGCTGCCGAACCAGGTGGCGATCAGGCTTTCCAGGCGCCAGAACGGCGGCCGCTCGATCGTCGCTTCGGGCAGGTTCGGGCCGGGATTGTCGGGACCGGGATCGCTCATGTGCCGGGGGGCAGCTCCACGGTAGCGGCGGCCTGTGCAGCGATTCCCTCGCGGCGGCCGGTGAAACCGAGTTTCTCGGTCGTCGTCGCCTTGACGCTGACGCGACCGACGGCGATCCCGAGACTCTCGGCGATGCGTGCGCGCATGGCTTCGCGGTGCGGCCCCACCTTCGGCGCCTCGCAGATCAGGGTCACGTCGCAGTGCAGGATCCGCCCGCCGCGCGCCGCGACCAGGGTGCCGGCATGGCGAAGGAAGCGGGCCGAATCGGCACCGCGCCACGTAGGATCGCTGGGCGGGAAGTGGCTGCCGATGTCGCCGTCGGCCAGTGCGCCGAGGATGGCGTCGGTCAAGGCGTGCAGGCCGACGTCCGCATCGGAGTGCCCCGCCAGGGCCTGGACGTGCGGGATCGACACGCCGCAGAGCATGACCGCGTCGCCGGGGCCGAATCGGTGCACATCGAAGCCCTGCCCCAGGCGGACCTCCGGCCGCGCGTCGGGTTCGCCGGCCGCCACACCGAGCCAGCGGGCGGCCTCCGCCAGATCGCCCGCAGTGGTGATCTTCATCAGCTCCGGCGCGCCCTCGACAAGGGCCACCGCCAGGCCGGCGGCCTCGGCCACGGCGGCGTCATCGGTCAGCGCCTGGCCAGCGGCGGCACGGTGGGCGGCAAGGATCTCGGCGAAGGCGAAGGCTTGCGGCGTCTGAGCGCGATACAGATCCTCCCGCGCGACGGTTTCGCGAACGTGGCCCGCGGCGCCCCGTTTCAGGGTGTCGGCGACAGGCAGAACGGGCAGGGCGGCCGGCGCCGTCTTCAGGGCCGTCAGAAGACGGTCGATCACCGCTGCCGGCAGCAGCGGCCGTGCCGCATCGTGGATCAGCACCCATTGCGGCGTCAGCTCGGCCAGGCTTTCCAGGCCCAGGCGCACGGAATCCTGACGTTCGGCGCCGCCGTGCACCGGTGGCAGCAGGTCCAGGCCGGCGGCGGCCTCGGCATAGGCCCCCGCGTCGTCGCGATGGATCACGGCGCGCACCGCGCCGATCGCCGGGTGCGCGGCCAGGCGCGCCAGGGCGTGGCTGAGGATCGGCCGTTCGCCGAGCCGGGTGTACTGCTTCGGCGCCCCTGCGCCGAAGCGGCTGCCCCGCCCCGCCGCCACCACGAGTGCTGCGACCGTCCCGCCCGATTGCATCGATCCCTCTTGGAAAAGCCCGCGTCCCTGCCGAAATGCGGCGGGAGGTTAGGCGCTGCTGTCGCGCCGGCCAAGGGGTGATATAACCCGCGCATGCCGACGTTGCTGGTCATCCACATCACCGCCCTCGCGGCGCTGCTTCCGGCTGCCATCCTGCCGTGGCGCTGGCAGACCGAGCGGCCAGACCTGGTCTACTGGTCGGTGCTGGCGGTCGCCGTCGCGGGGCCGGTCGCGGCGACCCTGGCGCAACTCGGCGACGGCTGGTCGCGCGGACTGGGTCTGGCGCTGTGGCTGTCGATCTCCACCTCGGCCGCCGCTTTCCTCTTCGCGGCGATCTTTTTGCCGCAGGCGTGGCGTCTGGCCCCGCTGCTGCTGCCGTATCTGGTCGCCCTTGGCGTTCTGGCGACGATCTGGAGCCTCGGCCATCCGGGCGGCGATGCCAGCGGTTTGCGCCCCGATGCCTGGCTGCTGGTGCACATCGCCATCTCGGTCGCGACCTACGCCCTGGCGACGCTCGCGGCCGTCGCCGCCGCGGCCGTCTTCCTGCAGGAGCGCTCCCTGAAGCGCAAGCAACCGAGCTCGCTGACGCGGCGCCTGCCCTCCGTGGCCGATGGGGAGCGGCTGCAGGTAAACCTGCTGGCCGCCGCGGAAACGGTGCTCGGCCTCGGTATCCTGACCGGCCTGGCGCTGGCTTGGGCAGAGGGGCAGGGTCTGCCATTCGACCACAAGACCCTGCTGTCGCTTCTCGCCTTCGCGGTGATCGCCGTCCTGCTGTTCCTGCAGGCCCGGACCGGGCTGCGGGGCCAGCGTTCGGGCCGGCTCGTCCTGGTCTCGTATCTGCTGCTGACCCTGGCCTATCCCGGCGTCAAGTTCGTCACCGACGTGCTGATCGGCTAGTCGCGCTTGCGACGATCGCCGGTCGCGGCGACCTCCGCTACGACCGACTGCCCGCGACGTGCTGCGCTGCAGCACAAAAAGACGTGCAGCCGCGCGGCAGACGCGGTACAACTCGCCTAGAAAATAAGCAGTGCGAGACAAATGCCTCTCTCATGGGCAAACGAGCGACCCTAGTCCCGGAAATCTCCTTCGCTGGCCTGTCCTTCGCACCGGTGGTGCTGGCCCCCATGTCCGGCGTGACTGACCTGCCGTTCCGCCGCCTGGTCAAGCGCCTGGGCGCCGGACTGGTGGTTTCGGAGATGATTGCCAGCCAATCGATGGTGAGGCAGACGAAGGAATCCCTGAAGCTGTCGCGTTCGACCCCCGAAGAGTTCCCGATGGCGGTGCAGCTCGCCGGGCACGAGCCCGAGGTGATGGCCGAGGCGGCGAAGCTGAACGCCGATCGCGGCGCGGCGCTGATCGACATCAACTTCGGCTGCCCGGTGAAGAAGGTGGTCAACAAGCTGGCTGGCTCGGCGCTGATGCGCGAGCCCGATCTGGCCGCGCGCATCATGGAGGCAGTGGTGGCGGCCGTCGACCGGCCGGTCACCGTCAAGATGCGGCTGGGCTGGGACGCCGCGCACCTCAACGCCCCGGATCTGGCCCGCCGGGCCCGCGAGGCGGGCGTGCGGATGCTGACGGTACACGGACGCACCCGCTGCCAACTCTACACGGGCGCCGCCGACTGGCGCGCCGTGCGAGCGACGGTGGAGGCGGTGCCGGACGTGCCGGTGCTGGTCAACGGCGACATCGCCAGCTTGGAGGACGCCGATGCCGCGCTGGCGCAATCGGGTGCGGCCGGCGTGATGATCGGCCGCGGCGCACAGGGGCGTCCCTGGTTCCTGCGTCAGGCCACGGCTTGGCTGACCGACGGGCGGGTCGTGCGGGATCCCGGACTGGCCGAGCAGATGGCGATCGCGCAGGACCACTTCGAGGGTTTGCTGACGCACCACGGCGCCGAACGGGGCACGCGCGTCGCCCGCAAGCACCTGGCTTGGTACGCCGCCGGATTGCCGGGCGCCAACGCCTTCCGCCGGGCCGTCAACGCCGCGCAGGAACCGACCAGGGTGCGGGAGCTGATCGACCGGCTCTACGCCGGTGAGATGCCCGACGCGCCGGCGCCCCAGTCCGGCTTGGCCGACGATCGGAGGCTTGCCGCCTGATGCCCTCGATGACCGCCCCCAACCTGGCGCGCCTGGTGCGGGGTGCCGGCCTCGACCACAGCGTCATCCTCAACGCCCTGTCGGAGCCGGTCTTCGTCTTGGACGACGCCAACGCCTTCGCCTACGTCAACTTGGCGGCGGAACAGTTCCTCGGCCATTCCTCGAAGACCTTGGCCGGGCGTCCGCTCACCGACCTGCTGCCGACTGACCATCCGATCTTCATGCTGGTCGAGCAGGCGCGCGCCGGCGGACATTCCATCACCGAGTTCGGCGTGACCATCGATACGCCGCGGATCGGCGCGCACCTGGTCGCCGTCGACGTTGCGGCGATCAGCGAGCACGAGGGCCACGTGGTGGTCGCCCTGCAGGAGCGCTCCATCGAGCGCAAGCTGGACCACCAGCTCATCCACCGCAGCGCCGCGCGCTCGATCACCGGCATGGCGGCGCTGCTCGGCCACGAGATCAAGAACCCGCTGTCCGGCATCCGCGGGGCGGCACAGCTTCTCGAAGCCTCGGCCAGCGAGCCGGACAAGGTGTTGACGCGGCTGATCTGCGAGGAGGCGGATCGCATCGTCTCCCTGGTCGACCGCATGGAGATGTTCGCCGACGAGCGCCCGATCGAGCGCGGTGCGGTGAACATCCACGAGGTGCTGGGTCACGTGCGCAAGGTCGCCGAGACCGGCTTCGCCGGCCAGGTGACCTTGCACGAGAGCTACGACCCCTCCTTGCCGCCGGTCTTCGGCAACCGCGACCTGCTGATCCAGGCGCTTCTGAACCTGGTGAAGAACGCCGTAGAGGCGGCGCCCAAGAAGGGCGGCGAAGTGCGCCTGTCGACGCGCTATCAGCAGGGCGTGCGCTTGGCGATCCCGGGCAGCGGCAGCCGCGTCGACCTGCCGTTGGTGGTGACGGTGCAGGACAACGGACCCGGGATACCCGAGGACCTTCGCCCGAATCTCTTCGACGCCTTCGTCACCACCAAGCCGGCAGGCAAGGGCCTGGGACTGGCGCTGGTCGCCAAGGTGGTCGGCGCCCACGGCGGCACCATCGAGTTCGACAGCGACGAGAAGGGCACGGCCTTCCGGCTGATGCTGCCCAAGGCGCCGTAGGACCAGGCGCGTCATGGCCGAGACCCAGATCCTCGTTGCCGACGACGACCGCGCGATCCGCACGGTGCTTTCGCAGGCGCTCGGGCGCGAAGGCTACGCGGTGCGCACGACCGGCAACGCGGCGACGCTCTGGCAGTGGATTCAGGACGGCGAGGGGGACCTGGTGATCACCGACGTGGTGATGCCGGACGAGAACGGCCTCGACCTGATCCCGCGCATCAAACAGCTTCGTCCCGACCTGCGCATCCTGGTGATGAGCGCGCAGAACACGCTGCTGACGGCCGTCAAGGCGACCGAGCGCGGCGCCTTCGAGTACCTGCCCAAGCCCTTCGACTTGCGCGAGCTGGTCAACGCCGTCGAGCGTGCCCTGTCTCAACCCAGGGATGGCGCAGGCGGCACCCAGAGCCTGCCGGCTGAGGAGGAAGAGCGCCTGCCGTTGATCGGGCGCTCGCCGGCGATGCAGGAGATCTACCGGGTGCTCGCCCGCCTGATGGGCACCGACCTGACGGTGATGATCTATGGCGAGTCCGGCACCGGCAAGGAGCTGGTGGCGCGCGCCCTGCACGACTACGGCAAGCGGCGCGACGGCCCCTTCGTCGCGGTCAACATGGCGGCGATCCCGCGCGAGCTGATCGAGAGCGAGCTGTTCGGCCACGAGAAGGGCGCCTTCACCGGCGCCCAGGCGCGCGCAGCCGGCCGCTTCGAGCAGGCGGCGGGCGGCACGCTGTTCCTCGACGAGATCGGCGACATGCCGCTGGAGGCGCAGACCCGGCTGCTGCGCGTCCTGCAGGAGGGCGAGTACACCACGGTCGGCGGGCGCACCCCGATCCGCGCCGATGTGCGCATCGTCAGCGCCACCCACCGTGACCTGCGCCAGATGGTGCGCGCCGGCGACTTCCGCGAGGACCTGTTCTACCGGCTGAACGTGGTGCCGATCCGGCTGCCGCCCTTGCGCGAACGCACCGGGGACATTCCGGAACTGGTGCGCCACTTCTTCCGCCTGGCCGGCGCCGAGGGCCTGCCGGCGAAGACGCTGACCGCAGACGCCATGGCCTATCTGCGCAACCATACCTGGCCGGGTAACGTACGCGAGCTGGAGAACCTGATCCGCCGGCTCGCCGCGCTCTACAGCCAGGAGGTGATCGACGTCGGGGTGATCCGTGGCGAGCTGGCCGAGTCCCCGGGGGAGATCGCTAGCGGCCAACGGGTGCCCGCCGCTCTGCAAGCGGAGTCGCTGGGCGAGAGCGTCGAGCGGCACTTGCGCGACTACTTCGCCGCCCACAAGACGGAGCTGCCGGCCTCGGGCCTCTACGACCGTGTGCTGCGCGAGGTCGAGCGGCCGCTCATCGAGCTGACGCTGACGGCCACGCGGGGCAACCAACTCAAGGCGGCCAAGCTGCTCGGGCTCAACCGCAACACGCTGCGCAAGAAGATCAAGGATCTCGAGATCGAGGTGGTGCGCGGCCTGAAATAGAGCGCACGGCGAATTATCTGTTGCGTTCTGGCAACAGCGTGGCCCAATAGGCGCTGTTCAGTCTCTGCAGCGATGCCGGAGCCGATCGCCCCGCCATGACCCTTCAGGCGGACTATTCCAGCACTGCCGGCGCCTCGCCCTCCAAGGACGCGGCCGTTTCGCCGACCGCGCCGGTCGAAGCGGCACGTGCGGGCACCCAGCTTTGGCGTCGCTTCTCGGCCTGGGCCGGGCGGATCAAGCTGGAACAGCGCCTGGCGGTGGCCCTGCTGATCGCCTCGGTAGCCGCCGGCTTCGCCACCTTCGGCGCGATGACCGGGCGCCTCGAGGCGCTGACCGACCCCCGCGACGTCCTCTTGATGATCAATCTGAACCTGGCGCTGCTGCTCGCCTTCGGCGTGCTGATCGCCCGGCGCCTGGTCATCCTCTGGATCGCCCGGCGGCGCGGCACCGCGGGGGCGCGGCTGCACGCCCGGCTGGTCGGCCTGTTCGCGCTGGTCACGGCGGCGCCGACCGTGATCGTCGCCGTGTTCTCGGTGATGCTGTTCGACTACGGCCTGCAAGGCTGGTTCAGCAACCGCGTCAGCACGGCCGTCAGCGAGTCGATGGCGGTGGCGCGCTCCTATCTCGAGGAGCACGGGCGGGCGATCAACGCCGACTGCGTCTCGATGGCGGCGGAGATCGACCGGCACATCGCCGCTTTCGGCTACGATCCTGAAGGGCTCGGCGAGGTGGTGCGCACCCAGGCGGCGCTGCGTTCGCTGTCCGAAGCCGTGGTGCTGACCCGCGACGGGCGGGTGCTGGCCCAGGGCGGCATTTCCCTGGCGCTCGAATTCAACCCGCGTCTGCCGGCCTGGGCCCTCGACGCGGCTGACCGTGGCGAGGCGGTGATCGTCACCGCGGAAAGCGACGACCGGGTGCGCGCCCTGGTCGCCCTCGACGCGCTGGACCAGACCTACCTGGTCGTCGGCCGCTTCATCGACCCCAAAGTTCTGGCCCACATGGACCAGTCGGCGGCGGCAGTGCAGATCTACCAGCAGCTCGAGGGCGAGCGTAGCCGGATGATCGTCACCTTCGCGGCGATCTTCATGGTCGTTGCCTTGTTGCTCCTGATGGCGGCCGTCTGGGTCGGTCTCGCCTTCGCCAACCGCCTGAGCACACCGATCGGTCGCTTGATCGCCGCCGCCGAGCGGGTGGGGCAGGGCGACCTCGCAGCCCGCGTCGCCGAGCCCGAACAGAGCGACGAGGTCGGCGTGCTGGCGCGCAGCTTCAACCGCATGACGGCCGAGCTCGACCGCCAGCGCGGCGAACTGCTGGAGGCGAACCGGCACATGGAGGAGCGCCGCCGCTTCATCGAGACGGTGCTCTCGGGCGTGTCCTCCGGCGTGATCTCGCTCGACGCTCAGGGGCGGGTCATGCTGCCGAACCGCGCAGCCTGCGACCTGCTGCAGGTCGATGCGGAGCAGCTTCGTGGGCGCCGTCTGGCCAACCTCTCGCGTGACGTGCGCGACCTCCTGGTGCGGGCGCGTCGGCGTCCGGGCCGGGTCCAGGAGCGCCAGGTGGTGCTGCCGCGGCAGGACGGCTCGCGCACGCTCTTCGTTCGGGTGCTCGCCGAGGCCGGGGAGACCGGCAACGGCAACGCCGCGATCAACGGCTACGTGGTGACCTTCGACGATGTCAGCGAACTGCTGTCGGCCCAGCGCAAGGCGGCGTGGGCCGACGTCGCCCGCCGCATCGCGCACGAGATCAAGAACCCGCTGACGCCGATCCAGCTCTCCGCCGAGCGCCTCAAGCGGAAGTACCTCAAGCAGATCGAGCAGGATCCCGAGACCTTCAGCGCGCTGTCCGACACGATCGTGCGCCATGTCAGCGATATCGGCCGCATGGTCGACGAGTTCTCCTCCTTCGCCCGCATGCCGGCGCCGCAGATGCGCGAGGAGGACCTGCGCCGCCTGGTGCGCGAAGCGGTGGTGCTGCAAGATACCGGGCATGTAGGCGTGGGTTTCGAGCTGGACCTGCCGAACCGTCCGGTACTGCGCGCTTTGGATGCCGCGCAGATCAACCGCGCGCTGACCAATATCCTGAAGAACGCGGCCGAATCCGTGGAAGCGCGGATCGAGGCCGAACGGGCTGCCGGTTGCGAGCCAGAGGCCGGAGTGATCCGGGTCGTCCTTTGCGAGGTCGAAGACGGCGTGGCCGTCGAGGTGGCGGACAACGGCCGAGGCCTGCCGCGAGAGAACCGCGAGCGCCTGACCGAGCCTTACGTCACGACCCGCGAGAAGGGGACCGGACTGGGACTGGCGATCGTCAAGAAGATCATGGAAGACCACGGCGGCGACCTGACACTGGCCGACAACCCGGCCGGCAAGGGCGCGCTCGTGCGTCTGGTGTTCGCGACGCCGGACGATACGGGGGACAAGACCGGCAGGGCCGAGACGTCCTTGGGCGCCCGGGAGCCCGCGCCGGCGCAAGGTCAGACGGGGTCCTGAGATGGCCGACGAAATCCTGATCGTCGACGACGAGGCCGACATCCGCCTGCTGATCCAAGGCATTCTGGAGGACGAGGGCTACCGGGTGCGCACGGCCGCGGATGCAGATTCCGCGCTGGATGCGATCCGAGCGCGGCGGCCGAACCTCGTGGTGCTCGACATCTGGCTGAACAACTCGCGCCTCGACGGCCTGGAGCTGCTGCGCGTGCTGCAGCGCGAGCAGCCCGGCCTACAGGTCGTGATGATCTCCGGCCACGGCACCATCGAGACGGCGGTGCAAGCCATCAAGGAGGGTGCCTACGACTTCATCGAGAAGCCTTTCAAGGCGGATCGGCTGCTGCTCATCGTCCAGCGCGCGCTCGAGGCGGCACGCCTGCGCGAGGAGAACGCCGAGCTGCGTCTACGCGGCAGCGCCGAGAACGAGCTGATCGGCCGCTGCCACGCCATCCAGCAGCTCCGTCAAGGGCTGCTGCGGGTGGCGCCGACAGGCAGCCGCGTGCTGATCACCGGGCCGGCCGGTGCCGGTAAGGAGGTGGCAGCACGGCAACTGCACGAGACCTCCAAGCGGGCCGGCGGCCCCTTCGTGGTCCTCAACTGCGCCACCATGCACCCCGAGCGTATCGAGCAGGAGCTGTTCGGCATCGAGGCCGGCTCCAACGGCAGCGAGAGCGCGGTGAAGCTGGGCACCTTCGAGCGTGCCCACGGCGGGACCCTGTTGCTCGACGAGGTCGCCGACATGCCGCTGGAGACTCAGGGTAAGATCGTCCGGGTGCTGCAGGACCAGACCTTCCACCGGGTCGGCGGCAACCGCCGGGTCGAGGTGGACGTGCGTGTCATCGCGGCGACCAACCGGGATCTCGGGCGCCTGATCGGCGAAGGGCGGTTTCGCGAGGACCTTTTCTATCGCCTCAACGTGGTGCCGCTGGAGGTTCCCTCGCTGCGCGAGCGGCGCGACGACATTCCGGCCCTGGTCGAGCACTTCCTGCTACGCTCGGCCAGTACCGCCGGGATCGTCGTACGCCGGCTCGGCGACGATGCCTTGACCGCCTTGCAGACCTACGAGTGGCCGGGCAACGTGCGGCAGTTGCGCAACGTCATCGACTGGCTGCTGATCATGGCGCCGGGCGGAGCGGAGGCGCCGATCCGTGCCGAGCACCTGCCGCCGGATGTCGGCGCTTCGGCCCCACAGGTCTTGCAGGGCTCGGGCGCCGCGGAGATCATGGCGCTGCCTTTGCGTCAGGCGCGCGAGCAGTTCGAACGGCAGTATCTGGAGGCCCAGGTGACCCGCTTCGGCGGCAACATCTCGCGCACCGCCGCCTTCGTCGGCATGGAACGCTCGGCGCTGCACCGCAAACTGCGCTCCCTCGGCATCAACGGCGGCGAGCGCTGAGCGCCTTCGCCCGCCTCAAGGCCCCTCTTGCCATGGTCATCGAGCGATGAAGGTCATCGTCTGCGGCGCCGGACAGGTCGGTTTCAACATCGCCCGCTACCTGGCGAGCGAGAACGCCGACGTGACGGTGATCGACGTCTCGCCCGAGCTGGTCCAGCGCATCTCCGACAGCCTGGACGTCACCGGCCTGGTCGGCTTTGCCAGCCATCCGGAGGTGCTGGAGCGGGCAGGGGCCGCCGATGCCGACCTGGTGATCGCCGTGACCTATGCCGACGAGGTCAACATGGTGGCCTGCCAAGTCTGCCATTCGCTGTTCGAGGTGCCCACGAAGATCGCGCGGGTGCGCCACCAGAGCTACCTCGACCCCGTGTGGTCGGACCTCTTCAGCCACGACAACATGCCGATCGACGTGATCATCTCGCCGGAGATCGAGGTGGCGCGCGCGATCAGCCGGCGGCTGTCGATCCCCGGGGCCTTCGATGCCATCACCCTGGCCGACGGGCGCATCTCGCTGATCGGCGTGCACGTCCTGGAGGACACGCCGATCATCAACACGCCGCTGCGCCAGCTCACTCAACTCTTCCCTGACCTGCACATCTCGATCGTCGGGATCGAGCGCGACGGCAAGGGCTGGGTGGCGGGCGGCGATAGCGAACTGAAGCCCGGTGACGACGTCTATTTCGTCTGCGACACCGCGCATCTGACCCGCGCGCTGCTGACCTTCGGCCACGACGAGCGCCAGGCCCGCCGGGTCGTCATCTTCGGCGGCGGCAACATCGGCCTGAACCTCGCCCAGATCATGGAGCGCGAGCAGCCGCAGGTGCAGCTCCGCCTGATCGAGATGAGCAAGCAGCGTGCCGAGGTTGTGGCGCAGACCCTGAAGCGCTCGGTGGTGATCCACGGCGACGCCCTGAACGTCGAGATCCTCGACGAGTGCAACATCGCCACCACCGAGACAGTGATCGCCGTAACCAACGACGACGAGGTCAACATCCTGGCCTCGCTCCTGGCTAAGCGCCACGGCAGCAAGCGGGCGGTGACCCTTGTGAATTCGGCGAGTTACGGCCAACTGGTGGGTCCTTTGGGGATCGACACGGTGGTCAGCCCGCGCGGCATCACCGTGTCGACGATCCTGCAGCACGTCCGCCGCGGGCGCATCCGCTCGGTCTACTCGATCTCCGAGAGCCTCGGCGAGATCATCGAGGCCGAAGCGCTGGAGACCAGCCGCCTGGTCGGCACGCCGCTACGCCAGGCCAAGCTGCCGGAAGGGGTCATCGTCGGGGCCATCCTGCGCGGCGACGAGGTGATCATCCCGCGCGGCGACACGGTGATCCACGCCGGCGACTTGGTGACCATCTTCGCCGCCAGCAGCGCGGTGAAGAAGGTCGAAAAGCTGTTCGCCGTGAAGCTGGAATTCTTCTGAGCAGATCTTAGACTTCGAGGGCGTTCCGCCCCAATCCACCGGAGGAGTCATGCCTCGCATCGCCTATGTCAATGGCCGCTACGTGCCGCACGCCAAGGCGGCCGTGCACATCGAGGACCGCGGCTACCAGTTCGCCGACGGCGTCTACGAGGTGGTGCCGGTGCACAAGGGCATTCTGGTCGACGAGGAGCTACACCTCGACCGGCTGGAACGCTCTCTGCGCGAGCTGCGCATCGCCATGCCGGCGAGCCGCGAGGCGATCAAGCTGATCAGCCAAAAGATGATGCGCCGCAACGGCCTGACCAACGGCTTTTTGTACATGCAGGTGACGCGCGGCGTGGCGCCGCGCGACCACAAGTTCCCGACCGGCGCGCAGCCGGCGCTGGTGATGACCGTACGGCAGATGCGGCCAGCCCCGCGCGAGAAGCTTGAGAAGGGCATTTCCGTGATCACCGTACCGGACCTGCGCTGGGCCAGGCGCGACATCAAGTCGGTCTCGCTGCTGCCCAACTGCCTGGCCAAGCAGCAGGCGCACGAGGCGGGCGCGGTGGAGGCCTGGATGGTGGCGCCGGACGGCCACGTGACCGAGGGGACCTCGACCAACGCCTGGATCGTCACACAGGACAACAAGCTGGTTACCCGCGCGGCGACCTACGACATCCTCAATGGCATCACGCGGATCGCCCTGCTCCAGCGGGTGGCCGAGGCAGGCGTCACCTTCGAGGAGCGGCCCTTCACGGTGGAGGAGGCGCTGAAGGCGCGCGAGGCGTTCATAACCTCCTCGACCAACTACGTCATGCCGGTGACCTCGATCGACGGCAAGCCGGTCGGCAACGGGCACCCCGGCCTGCTGACCATGCGCCTACGCGAGGCCTACATCGCCCATGTCGAGGGGCGTGTGCCGGCCGAGACACACGCCGCGTGAGACCGCTGCCGCCGCCGCGCGCGCTGTTGTTCGACTGGGACAATACCCTGGTCGACACCTGGTCGACCATCCATCACGCCCTGGTCGTCACCTTCGAGGCCATGGGCCGGCGCCCCTGGACCTTGGAGGAGACCCGCGCCAACGTCCGCCAATCGGCGCGCGAGGCCTTCCCCGCGCTGTTCGGTGCGCGCGCGGAGGACGCGACCAGGCTGTTCTACGAGACCTTCGAGCGCGACCACCTGGCGCATCTGCGCGAACGTCCGGGCGCCGGCGAGATGTTGGCCCAGCTTGCGGGGCGCGACGACCTTTTGCTCGGCGTCGTCAGCAACAAGACCGGCCGCTACCTGCGCCTTGAGGCCGAGCGGCTCGGCTGGGAGGCACACTTCCATCGCCTGGTCGGCGCGACCGACGCGCCGCGCGACAAGCCGGCACGAGATCCGGTCGATCTGGCCCTGGCCGGCTCCGGCCTGGCCGCCGGTCCCGAGGTCTGGTTCGTCGGCGACACCGACGTCGACCTGCAGTGTGCCGTCGCCGCCGGCTGCACCCCGGTGCTGATCCGCGAAGTACCGCCCGGGCCGGACGAGTTCCCGGGCCACGAGCCCGCCGCCCACGCCGCCGATTTCCCGGATTTTCTCGCGCTCATGGCGCCGCGCTGAGGCGCTTGTGCCCCTCGGTAACAAAGAAAGGCACCTCGGTTTCCTTTTAAAGAGGCCTTCTGCATACTACGTGCCATCAACGGCAAGCTTTTTGCGACGCAGCGCGCGCAAGAGGCGAGTTCGACCCGTGCGGCACGCCTGGCCGGGCCCGGCAGCGGCCGCACGTAGCAAAAACCGGGCTTGAACGAACCAACAAGGACAGGTGCGATGGCCGGTGAGAAGTCGCAAAACGTGCAGGATGTGTTTCTCAACCACATCCGTAAGCAGAAGGTTCCGGTCACGATTTTTTTGGTCAACGGTGTGAAACTGCAAGGCATCGTCACGTGGTTCGACAATTTCTGCGTTCTCTTGCGGCGCGATGCCCACTCCCAGCTCGTCTACAAGCACGCCATTTCCACGGTGATGCCCTCGACGCCGATCAACCTGTTCGAGCCGGCCGACCGGGAAGAGGCGCAGGCCGAGGCCTGATGCGCAGTCTCGGCGGTGCAGGAGCCGCGCCTTGACGGTCAGCCGCAACGGCAGTGGCAGTGGGCGTAGGGCCGCGGACGACGGGTCGGCGGGTGGCGGCGCGGGGCGCCAGCCGGCTGGCACGCGCGCCTGCGTGATCCACCCGAACATCCGCGACGGGCAGGCGGTGGACGATCCGCGCTCGGCCGAGGCACGCCTTGCCGAGGCGGTCGGCCTGGCCGAAGCGATCGACCTGAACGTGGCGCTGCGCCAGGTGGTCCGGGTCGACCGACGCCGGCCGGCCAGCCTGTTCGGCAGCGGCCAGATCGAGCGTCTGGCGGCCGAGATCGCGGTCGCCGAGGTCTCGGTCACGGTGGTCGACGCTCAGCTCTCGCCGGTGCAGCAGCGCAATCTCGAGCGCAACCTGAAGTGCAAGGTCATCGACCGCACCGGCCTGATCCTGGAGATCTTCGGCGAGCGGGCGCGCACCAAGGAGGGTCAGCTCCAGGTCGAGTTGGCGCACCTCAGCTACCAGCGCTCGCGGCTGGTGCGGTCCTGGACCCACCTGGAACGCCAGCGCGGCGGTTTCGGCTTCATGGGCGGTCCCGGCGAGAGCCAGCTCGAGATCGACCGCCGGCTGATCACCGACCGGATCGCCCGGCTGCGCCGCGAGCTGGAGCAGGTCAAGCGCACCCGCGACTTGCACCGCTCGGCCCGCCGCAAGGTGCCCTATCCGGTGGTCGCGCTGGTGGGCTACACGAACGCCGGCAAGTCGACGCTGTTCAACCGCTTGACCCAGGCGCAGGTCTTCGCCCGCGACCTGCTGTTCGCCACGCTCGACCCGACCATGCGGCGTCTCGAGCTGCCCGGCGGGCAGGAGGTTATTCTCTCCGACACCGTCGGCTTCATCTCCGACCTGCCGACCGATCTCGTCGCCGCCTTCCGCGCGACGCTCGAGGAGGTGCTAGAGGCGGATCTGATCCTGCACGTGCGCGACATCGCGCACCCGGACAGCGAGGCGCAGCGTCTCAGCGTGCTCGAGGTGTTGAGAGACCTTGGCGTCGAGCCGGAGGACGAGGGCGGCCAGCCGGTCCTCGAGGTGCTCAACAAGATCGACCTGCTGGATGTCGAGTCGCGCGAGGTCCTGCGATCGCAGACGGCACGCCGCAGCGATCAGGTCTGCGTCTCGGCGGTCGGCGGCGAGGGCCTGGACCATTTGCTTGCAGTCATCGAGCGGCGGCTGCAGGCGGGTCACCGGACGGTGCTGTGTTCCGTCGATCTCAGCGACGGGGCGGCCATTGCCTGGCTGTACCGGCACGGCCACGTCTGCGCTCGGCAGGACGAGGCACAGCGCGCTCACCTGACGGTGCGCCTCGACCCGGCCGACCTCGATCGTTTCCGGCGCCGGCACGGGGCGCACAGCGAGATCCGGCCGGCGGCCGGCGCCTAGCCGCGGGCGGTTCGGGGAACCCGCGCTCTGGCTGGGTTTGTGTTGACACCCCTAGCGCCTCTCTTATATGCAACCCAGCACTCGCTCGTTGAGAGTGCTAACAGCCGGTCGGTGCCGGCCCGGACGGCGGTTCGACCGCATCTCGGGCGCCTGCCGGCTTCGCCATTTCTGGCGCCGGGCCGACCAAGGTCCGGTGCCTCGCTTCGCAACCCGCATCCAGGGGGAGGACCTCTATGAAGTTTCGGCCGCTGCACGACCGCGTGGTCGTCGAACCTCTCGAGGAAGAGGAGAAGACCGCCGGCGGCATCATCATTCCCGATACCGCCAAGGAAAAGCCGATGCAGGGCAAGGTCATCGCCGTCGGCCCCGGCAGCCGTGGCGAGGACGGCCAGTTGCATGCGCTCGACGTCGAGAAGAACGACCGCGTTCTCTATGGCAAGTGGTCGGGCACGGAGGTCAAGATCGACGGCAAGAACCTCCTGATCATGCGCGAGTCCGACATCATGGGCGTGATCGAGTAAGCGCGACCGACCGGTCCGACGCAGCTCTCACGCACCAGGACAAAGAACACGAAAGGAGCCAGACATGGCAGCCAAGGAAGTCCGCTTTTCCGCCGACGCCCGCCAGCGCATGCTGCGCGGCGTCGACATCCTGGCCGACGCGGTGAAGGTCACCCTCGGCCCGAAGGGCCGCAACGTGGTGCTCGACAAGTCGTTCGGCGCGCCGCGCACGACCAAGGACGGCGTGACCGTCGCCAAGGAGATCGAGCTCGCCGACAAGTTCGAGAACATGGGCGCGCAGATGGTGCGCGAGGTGGCCTCGAAGACCAACGACATCGCCGGCGACGGCACCACCACCGCCACCGTGCTGGCCCAGTCGATCGTGCGCGAGGGCTCGAAGGCGGTGGCCGCCGGCATGAACCCGATGGACCTGAAGCGCGGCGTCGACATGGCCGTCGACGCGGTCGTCGCCGACCTCAAGAAGCGCTCCAAGAAGATCTCCAACCCCGACGAGGTCGCCCAGGTCGGGACGATTTCGGCCAATGGCGACAAGGAGATCGGTCAGATGATCTCCACCGCCATGCAGAAGGTCGGCAATGAAGGCGTGATCACGGTCGAGGAGGCCAAGAGCCTGGAGACCGAGCTCGACGTGGTCGAGGGCATGCAGTTCGACCGCGGCTATCTCTCGCCGTACTTCGTGACCAACGCCGAGAAGATGATCTGCGAGCTCGAGAACCCCTACATCCTTCTGCACGAGAAGAAGCTGTCGGGCCTGCAGCCGATGCTGCCGCTGCTCGAGTCGGTGGTGCAGTCGAGCCGCCCGCTGCTGATCATCGCCGAGGACGTCGAGGGCGAGGCGCTGGCGACCCTGGTGGTCAACAAGCTGCGCGGCGGCCTGAAGGTCGCGGCGGTCAAGGCGCCGGGCTTCGGCGACCGCCGCAAGGCCATGCTCGAGGACATCGCCACCCTTACCGGCGGCCAGGTCGTCAGCGAGGACCTGGGCATCAAGCTGGAGAGCGTCGACATCAAGATGCTCGGCCAGGCCAAGAAGGTCGCGATCACCAAAGAGGAGACCACGATCGTCGACGGCGCCGGCAAGAAGAAGGACATCGAGGCCCGCTGCAATCAGATCCGCGCTCAGGTGGAGGAGACCAGCTCCGACTATGATCGCGAGAAGCTGCAGGAGCGGCTGGCGAAGCTGGCCGGCGGCGTCGCGGTGATCCGCGTCGGCGGCGCCACCGAGGTCGAGGTGAAGGAGAAGAAGGACCGCGTCGACGACGCCATGCACGCCACCCGTGCGGCGGTCGAGGAGGGCATCGTCCCCGGCGGAGGCACCGCGCTGCTCTACGCCTCGCGCGCGATCGAGAAGCTGAGCCCCGAGAACGACGACCAGCGCGTCGGCGTCGACATCGTGCGAAAGGCCCTGCAGGCGCCGATCCGGCAGATCACCGAGAACGCCGGCCACGACGGCTCGGTCATCGTCGGCAAGCTGCTCGAGCAGAAGTCGAAGGACTACGGCTTCGACGCCTACAACGGCGTCTACACCGACTTGGTCAAGGCCGGCATCATCGACCCGACCAAGGTGGTCCGCACCGCGCTGCAGGACGCTTCCTCGGTCGCCGGCCTGATGATCACCACGGAGGCGATGGTCGCGGAGAAGCCGGAGAAGAAGGACGACGCCGGCGGTGCCCCCGACATGGGTGGCATGGGCGGCATGGGCGGCATGGGCGGCATGGGCTTCTAAGCCCCCGACCATCCGGACCCCGTCCGGACCCTTCGGTCCGAGGCACAAGATCGGGCCGCGGAGCGCAACGCTCCGCGGCCCTTTCTTGTGCGCCGTCGCAGCGAGGCTATCTTCCCTGTCATGCAGCTCGATCTTCAGCGCGTCGAGGCCGTCGTCGCCGAGGTGGCGGCCGAACTGGTGCTGCCGCGATTTCGCGCGCTGGCAACCCACGAGGTCCGCGACAAGGGCGTCAACGACCTGGTGACGGTGGCCGACGAGGAGGCGGAGGCGGCGTTCGAGCGGCGTCTGCCCGACCTGCTCCCCGGCTCTTGGGTGCTGGGCGAGGAGATGGTGGCGCGCGGCGAGACCGCGATCGCCGAACTCGCGCACAGCGTAGACCCGGTCTGGGTGGTCGATCCGGTCGACGGCACCTACAACTTCGCGCACGGCGAGCCGCACTTTGCGGTGATCGTCGCGCTCTGCCGGGGCGACGACACCGTGGCGGGTTGGATCCACGACCCGGTCCGCGGCGAGACCGCTGTCGCCGAGCACGGCGGCGGCGCGATGCAGGCGGGCCGGCGGCTAAGGGTGGCGCCCGCCCCGGCCACGCCGGCCGAGATGCGCGGGACGCTGCACGCCGGGTTTCGCGGCAATCCGCACCTCAAGCAGCGAATCGAACGCAACCGCGGGCGCGTGCAGCAGATCCGCAGCTTGCGCTGCTCCGGCCAAGAGTATCTGCGGCTGGCTGCCGGCGACGCCCACTTCAGCCTGTTCAGCAGCACCAAGCCCTGGGACCACCTGGCGGGCGTGCTCATACACCGCGAGTCGGGCGGGTACAGCACTCTGCTCGACGGGCAGCCCTACCGGCCGCACGACGCCCACTCGATCGGGCTTCTATCGGCGCCCGACGCGGCGAGCTGGATGGCCCTGCGCGGTGCCCTGTTCGGCGCCGACTGGCGCCCGGAGGAGGTGTCCCCGGGCGCCGCCGGAACCCTCGCCCCGGCTACTCCACCGTCACAGTGATCGGTTCCGAATAGACCGGCGGATCGTGGGGGATGTGCTGCCAGTCCGCGAGCAGGAGCTGCAGGGTGTGCGTGCCCGGCGGCAGGTCCAGCATCGTCTCCGTTTGGCCGCCGCCGAAGTGGCGATGGTTCTCGTCCGTCGGCAGCGGGTCGGACAGCGTGACGGCGTCGAGCGCCTTGTTCACCAGCACGTGATGGTGCCCCGTTTTCGCGACGCCCTCCACACCCGCCGGCGACACACCCATGCCGCGCAGCCCGAACTGGACCAGCACCGGGCTGGAGACGGTCGCCCCGTCCGCCGGCGAAATGATGTAGGCCATGGCCCCGTCGGGCGAGGGGGTTCGGTCTTGAGCTGACGCGACGGTGGCCGCGGTGGCGGCGACGACGGCGGCGGCACAGAAGCCCGCGGTTCTGGCCGCTGAGACGTGCAGGCGCCTAAGCGGTTGCAGGTTCGACATTCCTATCCTCCCACGCTCTGGACGACTTTGGCTTCGCGGCGCTGCACCGCGCCGCTTCCCATAATGTAGTACGGTACCCGTGAGACGCCAGACTGCCTTCAACCCAGGAAGGTGCCTTCTTTGTCTAGAATTCGATCGGCTGACCGAGGCGGCCGGCGAGGTCCTGGATGAACTGCCAGGCCACGCGCCCGGAGCGCGCGCCGCGGGTGACCGCCCACTCCTTGGCTTCTGCGCGCAGGCGCTCGCGTTCGACGCGCAGGTCGAAATGAGCGGCATAGCCTTCGACCATTGCCAGGAAGGTGGCCTGGTCGCAGTTGTGGAAGCCCAGCCAGAGACCGAAGCGGTCGGACAGGCTGACCTTCTCCTCCACCGCCTCGCCGGGATTGATCGCGGTCGAGCGCTCGTTGTCGATCATGTCCCTGGCCATCAGATGGCGCCGGTTCGAGGTGGCGTAGAAAATCACGTTGGCGGGCCGGCCCTCGATGCCGCCCTCCAGGACGGCCTTCAGCGACTTGTAGCTGGCGTCCTCCTGATCGAAGGACAGGTCGTCGCAGAACAGCAGGAAGCGTCGCGGCGCCCGCGCGCGCAGCAGATGGAGCAGGTGCGGCAGGCTGGGGATGTCTTCCCGGTGGATCTCGACGAGCGCGAGGCTGGGCGCGGCTTGGAGCTTGGCGTTGACCTGGGCGTGCGCCGCCTTGACCAGGGAAGACTTGCCCATGCCGCGCGCGCCCCAGAGCAGGGCGTTGTTGGCCGGCAGCCCGCGGGCGAAGCGCTCGGTGTTGTCGAGAAGCTGGGCGGCCTGCCGGTCGATGCCGACCAGCAGGGGGAAGGCGACGCGGTTGATCTTGCCCACCGGCGCCAGGCGGCCGGTGGCGGGCTCCCAGATGAAACCGTCGGCCTCGGCATCCTCGGTCTCCGGGAGCGGGGCCGGGGCCAGACGCTCCAGCGCTTCGGCGATGCGGCCGAGCAGCGGTGCGAGATCATCGATGTTGGACGCCGGCATCCAGAACCCCTACATGAGCAGCGCGACGGCCTGCCGGGCATGGCAGGGCAGGCAGCGGGCGGCGAAGCTAGTCGCCGTCGGCGGCGGGGTCAATCGCCCGGCACGCGGCTCAGGACCGCGCCATCGCCGCGCGGTCAGAGCGCCCGGGCGAGGCCGGGAAAAAACGCCCCGTGGCGTTGCAAAATGCGGGCACACGGCTATAGTCCGCGCGACTTTTCGGCCGGGTCCGATCGGCCAGACGGCGGTCCCGCGGGTCGCTTCGCATCGCCAAGTGCGCGATGCAGGCGGGTGGCCGTGGAGCGCATCCGACACGCCAGACGAGGATTGCATGCTAATTTCTCCCGCTTACGCTCAGGGCGCACCGGCCGGCGGCGGCGACGCGCTGCTGACCTTCCTGCCGCTGATCCTGATTTTCGTGGTCTTCTACTTCCTGCTGATCCGTCCTCAGCAGAAGCGGCAGAAGGAGCACAAGGCGATGGTCGCGGCGCTCAAGCGCGGCGACCGGGTGGTCACCGCCGGCGGGCTCTACGGCACGGTCTCCAAGATCATCGACGACGCCGAGATGGAGGTCGAGATCGCCGAGGGCGTGAAGGTGCGCATGCTGCGCGGCACCGTTCAGGATGTCGTCGCCAAGACGGAGCCGGCGTCAAGGGTGCCCAGTCGCGGCCGCAAGAAGAAGGACGAGGAGCCGGAATCTGCGGACTCCGAGGCGGCCGACGACGGTGCCGACGAGGCCGAGCAGCGCAAGTAGCCCGGCTGATTGACGATGCGCCGCGCGGCAGCGCCGGCGGCGCCGATAGGGTTCAAGGGATCCATGGTCCAGTACTCTCGCTGGCAAGTTCTGGTCGTGCTCGGCGTGATCGTGTTCGGTCTGCTGTTTGCCGCTCCGAATCTCTTCTCGCGCGCCACGACCGAGGCGCTGCCGAGTTGGCTGCCGAGCGACCAGGTCAACCTCGGCCTCGATCTCCAGGGCGGCTCGTCGCTGCTGCTGGAAGTCGAGATGGAGGCCGTCTTCCAGGAGCAGCTCGACAATCTCGTCGACACGGTGCGCAGCGAGCTGCGCCGCGAACGTATCGGCTACACCGGCCTGCGCGCCGAGGGCGACCTGGTGTCCTTCCTGCTGCGCGATCCGACCCAGGCAGAACCGGCGCGCGAAGCCCTCGCACAGTTCGTCGGCGAGGCGCGCCTGTCGACCGACGGCGACACGGGCGAGGGCGAGATCGAGCTGACACAGCAGGTCAAGGACGAGCGCCGCATCAACGTGCTGCAGCAGTCGATCGAGATCGTCCGCCGGCGCATCGACGAGATGGGCACGCGCGAACCCGCAATCCAGCGCCAGGGCGACGAGCGCATCCTGGTGCAGGTGCCGGGCGTCGAGAACCCCGAGCGTCTGATCGACATCCTGGGCCAGACCGCCAAGCTGACCTTCCAGCTCGTCAACGAGGAGGTGCGGCCCGGCATCGACCCGGTCCCGCCGGGCTCCGAACTCCTGCCGTTCGAGGACGGCGCCGCCGGCGGCGGCGACATCGTGGTGCGCAAACGCATCATGGTCTCGGGCGAAAACCTGACCGATGCGCAACCGACCTTCCAGGACGGTCAGCCGGTGGTCAACTTCCGTTTCGATTCGACCGGCGCGCAGCGCTTCGGCCAGGCGACGCAGGAGAACGTCGGTCGGCCGTTCGCGATCGTCCTTGACAACAAGGTGATCTCGGCACCGGTGATCCGCGAGCCGATTCTGGGGGGCAGCGGCGTCATCAGCGGCAGCTTCTCGGTGCAGGAGGCGCAGGACCTGGCCCTGCTGCTGCGCGCCGGCGCCCTGCCGGCGCCGCTGACGGTGATCGAGCAGCGCTCGGTCGGCCCCGGCCTTGGCGCCGACTCGATCCGCGCGGGCGAGTTGGCCGCCGTCCTCGGCCTGATCCTGGTGATGGTCTTCATGGGCGCCAGCTACGGGCTGTTCGGCCTCTTCGCCAACGTCGCCTTGGCCTTCAACCTGGTGCTGATCGCCGCCGCCCTCTCCGGTCTCGGGGCGACGCTGACGCTGCCCGGCATCGCCGGCATCGTGCTGACCATCGGCATGGCGGTCGACGCCAACGTGCTGATATTCGAGCGCATCCGGGAGGAGGCGCGGCTTGGCCGTGGGCCGGTCTCGGCGATCGATGCCGGTTACAAGCGGGCACTGACGACAATTATCGACTCCAACCTGACGACGCTGATCGCAGCGCTGCTGCTGTTCCAGTTCGGCTCCGGTCCGATCAAGGGCTTCGCGGTCACCCTGGCGATCGGCATCCTGACCTCCATGTTCACCGCCATCATGGTGACCCGCCTGTTCGTCGTGACCTGGCTGCGCCGCCGCAAGACCGCCGCCAGGGCGTTGCCGATCTGACGGCCGAAGACCTCTAGGACACCCGGCTCCATGCCTGCTCTCATCAAGCTCCTCCCGATCGAACCGAAGCTCGACTTCCTCGGCAAGCGGGCGCTGTTCCTGGCCTTCTCCGCCTTCCTGGTGCTCGGCTCCCTGACCGCCTTCCTGACGCAGGGTCTGAACTTCGGCGTCGATTTCCGCGGCGGCATCCTGATGGAGGTGGAAACCCGCGAGCCCGCCGATCTGGGCGCGCTGCGCGCCGAGTTGGGGGACCTCGATCTCGGCGAGATCACACTGCAGGAGTTCGGCGCGCCCGACGTCCTGTTGCTCAACATCAGCCGGCAGGACGGCGGGGAGGAGGAGCAGCGCGCCGCCATAGAGCAGGTCCAGCAGGTGCTCGGAGAGCGGGTGGCGGAATACCGCCGCATCGAGTTCGTCGGCCCGAAGGTCGGCGCCGAGCTGCGCCAGGCCGGCATTCTCGCGACCGTTCTCGCACTCGCGGCGATCGGCATCTACATCTGGCTGCGGTTCGAGTGGCAATTCGGCCTGGCCGCGCTGGTCGCGCTGGCGCACGACGTCATCGCTACCATCGGCTTCTTCGCGGTGACGCAGATCGAGTTCAATCTGGCGACCTTGGCGGCGGTGCTGACGATCGCCGGCTATTCGATCAACGACACCGTCGTGGTGTTCGACCGGGTTCGCGAGAAGCTCCGAAAATACAAGAAGATGGCGATGCCGGAGCTGCTCAATATGGCGGTGAACAAGACGCTGTCGCGCACCTTGCTGACCTCGGTCACCACCTTGCTGGCGCTGATCGCCCTGGCGGCCTTCGGCGGGGAGGTGATCCGCGGTTTCACCTCGGGCCTGATCTGGGGCGTGGTGATCGGCACCTACTCCTCGATCGGACTCGCCGTGCCGCTGCTCTACTACATGGGGCTGCGCCGCGAGCAGATGACCGGCGGCGATGCCGGCGACAAGGAAAGCGAGGGCAGCGAGCCGCTTGACACCGGCGCCAAGTCGGCCACCTGAGCGCCATGCGCGACGCCGACATCACGCCCGATCCCGGCGAGGGCCGGTTGCTTGTCGAGGGCTACGGGCCCGCCGGCTTCCAGGTGGCCGGGACCTTGCACCAGGGCTCGATCCAAGTGGGAGCGAGCGCCGTGGCGCCCTGGGCCGTAACGGCCGCCAGCGAGATCACGCCGGAAAGCCTGGCCTTCCTGCTGGACAGCGAGCCGGCCTATGAAGTGCTGCTGATCGGCACCGGCGCCAAGATGCGGTTCCTGCCATCGGCCTTGCGCCGCGCCATTCGCGACCGAGGCCCGGTGCCGGAACTCATGGACACCGGCGCGGCGGCGCGCACATTCAACCTCCTGCAGACCGAAAGTCGACGCGTCGCAGCCGCCTTAATCGCGGTCTAGTGGCCGCGCCGGCCGAGCTTTTCCAGCTTCGCCACCCAGCCCTGGCGGGTGGCGTCCGACGTCGTCTCCAAGCCGCCGAGCAGCGTCTCGCCGACCGTCTTGATGCCGCACAGCTTCAGGATGTTGCGTTCGAGGCTCTTCAGGCTGTGCGCGCGGTAGAGCCAGCGGTAGACGAGCGCAGGCATCTCCATGGTGACGACGATGCGTGCGGTGCGGCCCTCGAGCTTCGGGTCGAAGGGGCCGCGCTCGGGGTCGAAGGCGAAGCCGGGGCGCAGCGCCTGCTCGAAGAAGCCCTTCAGGAGCGCAGGCAGAGTGCCGAGCCAGAGCGGGTAAAGAATGACCAGATGCTCGGCCCAGGCAATGTCCGTCTGTACCGCCGCGATGTCGGGCGGCGGTGCATCCTCGAGGAACGCACGCCCAGTGCGAATGAGGGGAAAGTCCAGCTCGGCGACCCGGATCTGCCGCACCTCGTGCCCGGCAGCCTCGGCGCCGCGCGCGTAGGCCTGCGTCAGCGCGTGGATGAGCCGCCCCGGATCCGGGTCGGGATGTCCGTCAATCAGAAGCAGCTTTCGCGACATGCCCGCTAGGTTGCCTCTTCGGCGTTCCCGCCACCATGAGCCGGATCAAGCGGCCGGACGCGAAGAGGGCCGGCTCCCGAATGGGGCGCCGGCCCTCGGACGTCAGCGAACTCGCGCTGCGTGGCTACTTCGCCATGTTCAGGTTGGCGAAGTCCCAGTTGACCAGATGGTCGAAGTAGGCCTGCACGTAGTCCGGCCGGCGGTTCTGGTAGTCGAGGTAGTAGGCGTGCTCCCAGACGTCCACGGTCAGCAGCGGCGTCATGCCGTCGTGCGCCAGCGGCGTGTCGGCGTCGTCGGTGTTGACGATCTCCACGCCGTTCGCAGTCTTGACCAGCCAGGTCCAGCCGGAGCCGAAGTTGCCTGCGGCCTTGGCCTTGAACTGCTTGACGAACTCCTCGTAGCTGCCGAAGGCCTTGTCGATCGCCTCGGCCACCGCACCGCTGGGCGCACCGCCGCCGCCCGGCTTCATGCCGTGCCAGAAGAAGGTGTGGTTCCAGATCTGGGCCGACTGGTTGAACAGGGTGGTGTCGCCCTTGGCCTTGGCGGCGGCGATCACCTCTTCGATCGGCTTGCCGTCCAGCTCGGTACCGGCGACCAGCTCGTTGGTCTTGGTAACGTAGGCGTTGTGGTGCTTGCCGTGGTGGAATTCGAGGGTCTTGGCGGAGTAGTGCGGCTCGAGCGCGTCCTTCGCGTAGGGCAGCTCGGGCAGGTCGAAGGGCATGACGTCTCTCCTCAGGTGGATGAAACCGGTTTTTGCGTCCGGCTCGGATCGGGTGGGCGCCGACATCCCGGGGAACAGAACCCCTTGAACGATTGGGAGTTTTACCGAGGCCCGCCCGGCATACATAGGCGGACGTACGCCGATGTGAACCATTCCTAGCTTTAGCGGGTTCCGACGGCGGATGCATCCGCTCCCGACGACCGGCAGGGCTTCCGATGGCGCACGATACCTCTCACCGCGATCTCGGCTACTGCGGCGGCGAGGTGCGCACGCACGACCGCGACCGGTTTCTCGTCAGCCTTTTCGCGCCGGCCGACCGGCGCCCCGACCTCTTTGCCCTCTACGCCTTCAACCTCGAGGTGGCCAAGACGGCCGAGCTGGTGAGCGAGCCGATACTCGGCCAGATCCGCCTGCAGTGGTGGCGCGAGGCGCTCGAGGAAGCCTACGCGGGCGGTGGGCGCAAGCACCAGGTCGCCGAGCCGCTGGCCGAGGCGATTCGCAGCCGTCGCCTGGACCAGGCGCCGTTCGAACGGCTGCTCGCGGCGCGCGAACGCGATCTGGAGCCGGCGCCGCCTGCCGACCTGGCGGCTCTGGAGCGCTATGCCGAGGATACCAGCGCGACCCTACAATTGCTGGCCTTGCAGATCCTCGATGCCGAGACCGAGGCGAGCCGTCAGGCTGCCCGTCAGGTGGGCATCGCCTGGGCGCTGACCGGTCTGCTGCGCGCAGTGCCCTTCCATGCCGCACAGAAGCGGCTTTACCTGCCCGAGGACCATCTGAACGTCGCCGGCGTCGAACGCCGCGCGCTGTTCGAGCTTCAGGGCTCGGATGCGCTGTCGGGCGTGGCGATGCGGCTGGCCAAGCGCGCCCGCGAGCGGCTGGCCGAGGCGCGCCGGCTGCGCGGAGAAGTGCCGAAAGCGGCCCTGCCGGCTTTGCTGCCGGCCCGCCTGGCGGACACCTACTTGGCGCGGTTGGAGCGTGCGGACTTCGATCCGTTCCATCCGCTTGTACAAGCGGTGCCGGGGTGGCGGGCCCTGGTGCTCGGGAGAGCGGCGTTGCGCGGTCGCTACTGAGCCTCGCGCCTCAGACCGTCGCCTGCGGCGGCGCCAGGCCGAGGCAATCGGCGAGATCCTCGAGCGCGCGCCGCTCGCTGGCCAGGTAGTCGCCGTCGGCCTCCGAGATCAGCAGGCAGACGCGCAGCAGAAGCCGTCCTGCCTCGGGGTCTTCGGCCAGGCGGCGCACCGCCTCGAAGACCTGGGTGCGGCCCTCGGCTCGGTCGGCCTCCAGCACCGCCACGAAGTCGTTGAACAGGTCGACGGCGGCGTGCACGTCGTGAACCCGCAGCCCCTCCAACTCCTCAAGCAATCGGTCCATGCGCATCCGTTCGGCGAAGGAGACCTCACCGTCGGCGGTGGCGACCAGGGCGGCGCCGGCCATGGTGGCCTTCAGAAAGGGCTTGTGGCGCATCCGCTCCGCCTGGGTGTGCAGCAGCTCGCGCAGGTGGGCGAACACGGCCATGGGCGGCTACTCGGCGGCGGCTTCGGCGGGCGCGGGACGGCCCAGCCAGGTGTCGAGCTCGGACAGCGCCCGGCGCGCCAGAGCCGGCTTGCGCTCCCGCTTCTTGATCTTCTTGCCGTCGGGGCCGCGTTCGAGCGGCGGGAAGAGGCCGAAGTTGACGTTCATCGGCTGGAAGGTCTCGGCGTCCGCGCCGCCGGTGATATGGTTCAGCAGCGCGCCCAGGGCGGTGGTGGCCGGCGGCGGCGCAAGCGTCTCGCCCTTGCGTTCGGCCGCCGCGAAACGACCTGCGAGGATGCCCACGGCGGCCGACTCGACATAGCCCTCGACACCGGTGATCTGGCCGGCGAAGCGCAGACGCGGCTCGGCCCTCAGGCGTAGTTCGCCGTCGAGCAGGCGCGGTGCGTTGATGAAGGTGTTGCGGTGCAGCCCGCCGAGCCGGGCGAAGCCGGCCTGCTCCAGGCCAGGGATCGTGCGGAAGATCTCAGCCTGCTGCCCGTACTTCAGCTTGGTCTGGAAGCCGACCAGATTGTAGAGCGTGCCGAGCGCGTTGTCCTGGCGGAGCTGCAGCACGGCATAGGGCTGGCGCCCCGTGCGCGGATCGGTCAGGCCGACCGGCTTCATCGGGCCGTAACGCAGCGTGTCGATTCCGCGCGCGGCCATCACCTCGATCGGCAGGCAGCCCTCGAAATAGGGCGTGTCCTTCTCCCAGTCCTTGAATTCGGTCGTCTCGCCGGCCAGCAGAGCGGCGACGAAGGTCTCGTACTCCTGTTTCGTGAAGGGGCAGTTTATGTAGTCCTTGCCCGAGCCGCCGGGGCCCGGCTTGTCGTAGCGGGACTGCATCCAGGCCTTCGAGAAGTCGATCGTGTCCTTGTAGACGATCGGCGCGATGGCATCGAAGAAGGCCAGGTAGGCTTCGCCCGAGAGCGCCCCGATGGCCTCGGCCAGAGCCGCCGAGGTGAGGGGGCCGGTCGCCAGAATCACCGAATCCCATTCGGATGGGGGCAGGCCAGCGACCTCTTCGCGCTGAATGGCGATCAGCGGGTCGGACTCCAGCGCAGCGGTCACCGCGGCGGAGAATCCGTCGCGATCGACCGCCAGTGCGCCGCCCGCCGGCAGCTTGTGGGCGTCGCCGCTCGCCATGATCAGCGAGCCGCAGCGCCGCATCTCCTCGTGCAGCAGGCCGACCGCGTTGTGGAGCGCGTCGTCGGATCGGAAGGAGTTGGAGCAGACCAGCTCGGCCAGGCCGTCGGTCTTGTGCGCTTCGGTGCCGCGTGCGGGGCGCATCTCGTGCAGCACCACGGGCACGCCCTGGCGCGCGATCTGCCAAGCGGCCTCGGAGCCCGCGAGACCGCCGCCGACGACATGGATGGGCGTGTGTGCCATCATAGCTTCGAGAGATAGACGAGGGTCGTAGCGGGTGCAACCGGCTGCGCTTGGCGTTAGCTTGCGCGAAACGCGGCGCTTGCGGCAACGGCTCTTGTCGCCTGCGGTTTCCACAATGGCTTCGGCACCCTGTCGTCGCCTGCAGACTCCAGGATCGCCTTTCGCATGCCCCTCGTCGCGCGCCGCTTCCGCACGATCCCATGCGCTCTGCTGGTGGCCCTGGCTGCGCTCCTCACGCCGGTCGGTGCGGCTGCGCAGGGTCTTGAGTCGGCCTGCGACGTGATCGCCAGCGCGCAGGTCGAGAACGACCGGATCGCCGCCACCGATCGCAACTACACCAACGGCCTGCGGCTTTCGCTGCTGTTCCCGGAGGTCGGCGTCGGTTGTTGGGGCGATGGCGACGCCGCATCGGAGGAGCTGGAGAGCCTGGCGCGCGACGTGCCCTTCTTCCGGCCCTTTCCGAAGCGCCGCTGGAAGCTCTCTCTCGGCCAGAGCATCTTCACGCCGGCGGACACCGACGCCGAGGCATTGGTCGAGAGCGACCGGCCCTACGCCGGCTGGCTCTACCTCGGCTTCGGCGTCGTCACCCACGATCGTAAATTCGAGAACTACGAGGCGCTGAACCTGGACATCGGCGTGGTCGGACCCTGGGCGCAGGCCGAGTTCGTCCAGAACGAGTTTCACCGCATCATCAACGTCGCCGAGTCCGACGGCTGGGACAATCAGCTCGAGAACGAGCCCGGCGTGATGCTGTCGTACGAGCGGAAGTGGCGCCTGCGCGCGCCCGTCGAACTGCTCGGCGTGCAGCTCGACGCCCTGCCGCATCTGGGCGCGACGGTCGGCAACGTGATGACCTATGGCGCCGCCGGCGCCACGCTACGAATCGGCGCCGGGCTGCCGGACGAGGACTTCGGGCCGCCGCGCATCCGCCCCTCGGTCCCCGGCTCGGACTTCTTCACCCGTCAGGACTCCTTCGGCTGGTACCTCTTCGGCGGTGCCGAGGGACGCGCGGTCGGCCGCAACATCTTCCTGGACGGCAACACCGTGGCCGACAGCCACTCGGTCGAGAAGAACAGTTTCGTCTTCGACCTGCAGGGCGGCGCGGCCCTGTCGTACGACCGGGCACGCCTGGTCTTCACCACCGTGCTGCGCAGCCCCGAACAGAAGGGCGAGGAGCGCTACGACCTGTTCGGCGCCGTCACCCTGGGCGTGCGCTTCTGAGTTCGCCACGCGGCGCACCCGAAGGAAGAAGGATCGAAGAGCTTGCGCAAGACCTACTCGGCACCCGACTTCGCGCATTTCCACGACACCTGGCACCTATCGCCGGCCCTCGACGCCGGCGGCTTCGTGTTCTTCTCCGGCGTGACGGGATGCCGCCCGGACGGATCGGTCGCCGAGGATCCGGAAACGCAGTTCCGCGACGCCTTCCGGTTCCTGGGCGATACGCTGCTTGCCGCGAACCTGGGGTTCGAGGACGTCGTCGAGATGACGACCTACCAAGTGGATCTGCGCAGGCACCTCGCGGTCTTCACAAAGGTGAAGGACGAATTCGTCAAACCGCCCTATCCGGCCTGGTCGTCGATCGGCACGACGGAGCTGATCACTGAAGGGGTCTTGGCGGAGATCCGCGTCATCTGCCAGCGCCGCGGCTCGGGCTCCTAGAGCAGGATCGTCTTGGATGGAATCGCTTTGGCGATCCCATCCAAGACGTGAATCCTGCTCTATTCATAGAGTTAGAGAGCGATTCACGTCACTGGTGGAAGCGGATCCGCTTCCACCAGTGACGATCGCGCTCTAGACCTACGTGTCGCTTTCGAGGTCCGGAACGAAGGCTTCCTGCGGGTAGGCGATGCCTTTGAGGTGCGCCGTCCCGAGTGAACGGGCGTGGCCGCGCCAGACCTCCATGAAGTCCTGCGACACCACCAGCGGCGGCTTCTGGCCTTTGGTCAGTGGCTCCAGACGGGTCGCCAGGTTCACGGCGGGACCGATCACCGTGAAATCCAGGCGGTCGCGCGCGCCGACGTTGCCGTAGAGCAGGTTGCCGATGTGCAGGGCGATTCCGAAACCGTGGCCGTCGCGCGCCCTGCGGGTCGCCAACGCCTCCCGGGCGGCGGCGATCGCCGCCGCGGCCGCTTGATGGGCGGCCTGTTCACGGTCGGCGATGGGGAAGATCGCCAGGACGCCGTCGCCGATGAACTTCAGGATCTCGCCGCCGTGGCCGACGATGGCGGTACAGACCGCATCGAAGTAGGCGTTGAGCGTCCCCAGCACCTCGTCCATCGGCTCGTTCTCGGACAGGCCGGTGAAGTCGCGCATGTCGGAGAACCAGACCACCGCATGCACCACGTCGCCGTCGCCGCGGCGGATCGAGCCTTCCAGCACGTTCTCGCCGGCCACGGGCCCGATGTAGGTCTCCAGCAGGAGCTGTGCCGTGCGCTGGGTCTCCAGAAGCTCGAGCGCCAGGCCGAAGGTCGGCAGCACGCGGTCGATGGCCTCGATCTGCGTGGTGTCGAACCCTTCGCCGCTGCGGGTCGAGAAACTGACGGCCATGTTGCGCCCGCGCGAAAAGCGGATCGGCCGGATCGTGTAGTCGCGATACCCCTGCTGCTTCAGGTCGTTCAGGATCGGGAAGTCGAGCTTCTCGGCCTCCACGTCCAGGCGGCGGCGCAACGGCGCACCACCCTCGTAGATCGGCTTCACCGGGCTTCTGAGGAAAAGGTCGGTGTTCTGCACGCCGTGGGCCCGGTCGACCTGGACCGTCCCGCCGGTCTCCGCCGTCCAGACCAGGGTGCGTGCGGCGAACAGCGGATGAAGCTGGCGGATGTGCAGGCTGACCCGGTCGATCGGCACGCCGGCGGCGCGCAGCCGCTGGCAGGTGCCGGCCAGCAGGAAGCTGGCCCGGCGCACCTGCTGCAGCGCGTGTCCGGTCAGCCAGTCGATCACCGGGGCGACGTCGATTTCGGCGGTGGCGGTCAGGTCCTTCGGCATGGGATCGGTCTAGCAGACGCCGGCGCTCACGCGCGCTTGCGGCCGCCCGGCTTCGGTAGCTTCGGAAGATAGGGGCGCAGGAAGGCGCCGGTGTGGCTGCCCTCGGTGCGGGCGATCTCCTCGGGTGTGCCCTGGGCGACGACGCGCCCGCCGCCGTCGCCGCCGTCCGGGCCCAGGTCGACCAGCCAGTCGGCGACCTTGACGACCTCCAGGTTATGCTCGATCACCACCACGGTGTTGCCCGCCTCGACCAGCGCCTGCAGCACTTCCAGCAGGCGCCGCACGTCCTCGAAGTGCAGGCCCGTGGTCGGTTCGTCGAGAATGTAGATCGTCTTGCCGGTCGACCGCTTGGACAGCTCCTTGGCCAGCTTGACGCGCTGCGCCTCGCCGCCCGACAGGGTGGTGGCCGGCTGGCCCAGTTTGACGTAGTCGAGGCCGACCCGCGACAGGGTCTCCAGCTTGTTGCGGATGACCGGCACGGCCTTGAAGAACTCCAGACCCTCCTCGACCGTCATCTCGAGTACGTCGGCGATCGACTTGCCGCGGAAGGTGACCTCCAGGGTCTCGCGGTTGTAGCGCTTGCCCTTGCAGACGTCGCAGGTGACGTAGACGTCGGGCAGGAAGTGCATCTCGATCTTGATGACGCCGTCGCCCTGGCAGGCTTCGCAGCGCCCGCCCTTGACGTTGAAGGAGAAGCGGCCCGGCGCGTAGCCGCGGGCGTTCGCCTCGGGCAGGCCGGCGAACCAGTCTCGTATCGGCGTGAAGGCGCCGGTGTAGGTGGCGGGGTTGGAGCGTGGCGTGCGGCCGATCGGCGACTGGTCGATGTCGATGATCTTGTCCAGGAACTCCAGCCCCTCGACGCCCTCGTGCAGCGCCGGCACCTCGCGCGCGCCGTTCAGGCGGCGGGCCAGCGCCTTGTAGAGCGTCTCGACGATCAGGGTCGACTTGCCGGAGCCCGACACGCCGGTGACGCAGCTCAGCGTCCCGAGGGGAATCTCGGCGGTGACGCGCTGCAGGTTGTGCCCGCTGGCGCCGATCACGCGCAGGCGCTGGCCCCTGTGACCCTTGCGGCGCTTGGCCGGCACGGCAATCTGGCGCAGGCCGGTCAGGTACTGGCCGGTCAGGCTCTCGGACGACTGCTCGATCTTCTCCGGCGGCCCCTCCGCGACCACTTGGCCGCCGTGCTGGCCGGCGCCGGGGCCCATGTCGACCACCCAGTCGGCGGTGCGGATGGCGTCCTCGTCGTGCTCGACGACGATCACCGTGTTGCCCAGGTCGCGCAGCCGCCGCAGGGTGTCCAGCAGGCGTGCGTTGTCGCGCTGGTGCAGGCCGATCGAAGGCTCGTCCAGCACGTAGAGCACGCCGGTCAGGCCGGAGCCGATCTGGCTGGCCAGACGAATGCGCTGGCTCTCGCCGCCGGACAGGGTGGCCGAAGCGCGCGAAAGGGTCAGGTAGCTGAGGCCCACGTCGTTCAGGAAGCCCAGCCGCTCGTTGATCTCCTTGAGGATGCGCCGGGCGATCTCGCGCTGCTGCGGTCGCAGCCGTCTTTCCAGGTCGGCGAACCAGGCGCCGGCGTCGGCCACGGACTTTTCGGTGATTTCGCCGATATGCAGACCGTCGACCTTCACCGCCAGGGCCTCGGGCTTCAGACGGTAGCCGTGGCACGCCGCGCAGGGCTTGGCCGCCTGGTACTTGCCGATCTCCTCGCGCACCCAATCGCTGTCGGTCTCGCGCCAGCGCCGCTCCAGGTTGGGGATGACGCCCTCGAAGGCCTTCTGGGTCTGGTAGCTGCGCAGGCCGTCGTCGTAGCGCATGGTGACGGCCTCGCCGTCGGTGCCGAACAGGATCGCGTCGCGCACCCGCTGCGGCAGGTCTTCCCAGGCCTCGCGCGTCGAGACCCCGAAGTGGCGCGCCAGGCTGTCCAGCGTCTGGCCGTAGTACGGCGAGCTGGAGCCGGCCCAGGGCGCGATGGCACCGCCGGCCAGGGTCAGGTGCGGGTCGGGGACCACCAGGTCGGGGTCGACGAAGCTGGTCTGGCCCAGGCCGTCGCAGGACGGGCAGGCGCCGAAGGGATTGTTGAAGGAGAACAGCCGCGGCTCGATCTCGTCGATGGTGAAGCCCGACACCGGGCAGGCGAAGCGGGCGGAGAAGGTGGTCCGCTCGCCGCTGTCGGCGTCCTCGGCGAAGGCCAGGCCGTCGGCTAGCGCCAAGCCCGTCTCCAGCGAATCCGCCAGGCGGCTCTCCAGGCCTTCGCGCACCACCAGGCGGTCGACCACCACCTCGATATCGTGCTTGCGCTTCTTGTCGAGCTTCGGGGCATCCTCGATCTCGTGCAGCGTCCCGTCGATCTTGACCCGCTGGAAGCCGCGCTTCTGCAGCTCCGCCAGCTCCTTGCGGTACTCGCCCTTGCGGCCGCGCACGATCGGCGCCAGCAGGTAGAGCCGGGTGCCTTCCGGCATCTCCAGGATCCGGTCGACCATCTGGCTGACCGTCTGGCTTTCGATCGGCAGGCCGGTGGCGGGCGAATAGGGCACGCCGACGCGGGCGAAGAGCAGGCGCATGTAGTCGTAGATCTCGGTGACCGTGCCGACGGTCGAACGCGGGTTCTTCGAGGTGGTCTTCTGCTCGATGGAGATCGCCGGCGACAGGCCCTCGATGGAGTCCACGTCGGGCTTCTGCATCAGCTCGAGGAACTGCCGGGCGTAGGCCGACAGGCTCTCGACGTAGCGGCGCTGCCCCTCGGCGTAGATCGTGTCGAAGGCGAGCGAGGACTTGCCGGAGCCGGACAGGCCGGTCAGCACCACCAGCTTGTTGCGCGGCAGGACGACGTCGACGTTCTTGAGATTGTGCTCGCGCGCGCCGCGCACCGCGATGGTCTGCGCCTCGCTGCCGGCCCCCACCACGTCGGCGAGGTCGGCGGCTACGGTCGAGGCGGCGGAGGCGGGCTTTTTGGCCATGGAAGAGGGTCTGCCCTGGGCGCTGGAGAGGGTGCTGGAGGGGTGCCGGCGCGGCACGCCTGCCAATATGGACAAGGGCTCGGCACTTGGCGAGACCGGCGGCTTCGGCTTTTCCACAGACCGGGGTTGCTTGGATGTTTCCCTGACGCGGGCACTTGGCTAGGCTCCGCAGCCGCGGCAGGCGGCTCCGACCGCCAGCCCCATCACCTCGGTCTTTCGTGCGGGAGTTCTTCGGGCATGTCAGGAAGCGTCAACAAGGTCATCCTGGTCGGCAATCTGGGGCGCGATCCCGAAATCCGCACCATGCAGAGCGGCGGCAAGGTGGCCAACCTCTCGGTCGCCACCAGCGAGCGCTGGCGCGACCGCGGCTCCGGCGAGCAGCGCGAGCGGACCGAGTGGCACCGCGTGGTGATCTTCAGCGAGCCGCTGGTGGGCGTCGCCGAGCGCTTCCTCAAGAAGGGCTCGAAGATCTACCTGGAAGGCCAGCTCGAGACCCGCAAGTGGACCGACCAGAGCGGCCAGGAGCGCTACAGCACCGAGGTCGTCTTGCGCCCCTACCGCAGCGAACTCACCATGCTCGACAGCCGCGGCGCCGGCGGCGGCGACGACTTCGCCGGCGGCCAGGGCGGCGGCTATGGCGGCGAGCGCGGCGGCTATGGGGGAGGCGGCGGCGGTGGCGGCGCCCCGGCACCCGGCCCCGGCGACCTGGACGACGACATTCCGTTCTGACTTCATGCTTTCGACTCAGAGGACGCTATTATGCAAGTTAGAGATCTGCTTTCGATACTTGATATTGGCAGCTCAGTAGCAGAGTTTGACAAAGAGCTTCATAATTACTTTGTTGAAACCGAGATATACCGAGACTTCATTAATGACAAGTATGATATCGTATCGGGAGATAAAGGTTCAGGAAAAACGGCAATATTCCGGATCGTGAAAGAGCGGTATCGCGCGATTCCTGAAATAGAAGACGTCGAGTTGATTGCAGGTTTTAATGACACCGGCAACCCTGTTTTTCAACGACTTTCGCAGTCAAAACGACTGAAAGAAGGGCAGTATCGGACTGTATGGAAAAATTACATAGTTGCTCTTTTGGGAAATTACACTCTAGACGTATGTGAGGGTAGCTATACTGACTCAATGGAAGAGCTCGAACGAATTCTTAGGGCACTTGACCTAAGGACGCATGATGCGACAGCCGGAACAGTGTTCTCCAAGATCAGCAACATTTTGAAATCGGCTGAAATGCAAATATCGGTGACAGAGTACGGTTTGCCGATAGTTGTGCCGAAAGTTGAATTTACGCAGGTTGTTAAGCAGCAGGTCGATCAGGGATATATTGTGGAAAGTGACGACGCATTAAGAATTCTAAATGATTGCATTAATGATTTAGGTATACGAATGTGGATGGTGCTTGATCGATTAGACGAAGCATTTGCTGGGTTTCCCGATCTCGAGATCCCGGCCCTTCGGGCTCTTCTTAGGACGTATTTAGATATGAATGACTATGAATCGATTAGATTGAAACTCTTTGTTAGAAACGACCTATTCAGAAAGATCATAGGACAGCAATTTGTGAACCTCACCCATGTTAACGCGCGTAGACGTGACATTACTTGGAACTCTGATGATTTGTATTCGCTTCTATGTCAAAGGTTACGTCGGTGTAAACCATTTATGGAGGCAATAGAAGAGACAGGTGAAATTGGCGATATTGAGCTAGTCGGTCGAATTTTTCCTGCACAAGTAGATGTTGGCGAGAAGAAGCCAACTTCGTGGAACTGGATCCTCGCCCGCATTCGTGATGGAAATGACTCCATTTCTCCTAGAAATCTCATTGACCTAGTGAACAAAGCTAAAGAATTTCAGTTGCGACGGGAACAAAGAGAGCCGCGTGAATACAACGAGAAGAATCCGCTCATTGAGGCAGAGTCTATCAGACGCGCTTTCGTCGCCGTCAGTGAAATGCGGGTGCAGGATACCCTCTTGGCAGAAAGTGAGTTTCTTTCACCATACATCGAAGCATTCCGAAATGGAAAAGCAGAACACAATGACGGTACCATAATGGAAGTAATGGGAGAATTGTATGATTCTGTAGCTGTCGGGGCCATTGAGGAGTTAAAGCAGCTGGACACCCGTATCAACCGTTCGATTTTGGCGCTTCAGCGATGATTTCGATGTCATGACGAACTTTGGGTTGCATTTCGGCCCCTGACGCCTCGATTTTGCGTCGTGAGAGGCCGTGAACAGCAGGTCCGGACAGACTCATCCTGCGGCAGCGCGGCGTTCATGGAAGATCAGCCGGTCCATGTTGTACGCGAGATTGGCCAGCGTCAGTTTGGCTTCGGCGCGTTTGATCCCGATGGTGCGGATAGACAGACCGTAGCGGTTCTTCTGATGGGCGAAGACATGCTCGACACAGGCTCGGATCGCGGACTTCTTCGCGTTGGCCCGCGCGGTCGTCGTTGGCATCGGCTTGCCTGCCGGTTTACGGCGGTGGATGCGGCTGACGAGCATCCGGCTCGACAGCCACTTCTCATTGCGTTGTGATCGATAGGCGCTGTCGGCCCAGACCTCGGCGGACGTGTTGTCGGTGCTGAGGACATTCCGCAACTGCCGACCATCTGGTGAGGAGGCCGACGTGACGGATTGTCCGCGGATGAAGCCGAACCGGCGATCGATGGCGATGTGCGATTTATAGCCGAAGACCGGTAGAGCGATCATCGGCAGCGGCGTGCCGTCGGGACGATATCGGACCTTGCCGCCGACCTTCAGCGTCCAGCGCGCGTCCGTGTCTTTCTGCGCAGCCTTGTTGGGCTCATCGGGCCAGATCTCCTCGGCGCTCTTACCTTCCTTGATCGCCGCCTTCTCCGGGTCGGTGTTCCGCTGCTTCGGTGCCGGGACCAGGCTGGCATCCACGATCTGGCCGGACATCGGAATGTAGCCCTTCTTGTGGAGTTGCCAGTCGAAGGCCTTCATCACACGCCGCAGCGTGCCCGTCTCAGTCAGCTTGTTGCGGAACAGGCGGATCGTGTTCTCGTCCGGCGTCGGCCCGCCAAGATCGAACCCGAGAAAGCGCATCCAGGATAGCCGGTCGCGGATCATGAACTCCATCCGCGCGTCGCTCAGATTATGCTGCGCCTGCAGGATCAGAACCTTGAACATCGAGACCGGGTCGAACGGAGGGCGACCGCCCTTGGCGCCGTCGCCATAGCCGAGCCCATCGACCAGCCAGCCCCGGAAATACTCGAAGTCCACCGTCGCATCGAGAACCTCCAACGGATCGCCGTCCCGGCTCAAAGCCTCAAGATGCTCCGACAAACTGAAAAAGCCACGCTGACGCATCAAACCCTCCCGGAAAATCACCGAGAGCAGTGAATCATGACACGCCCTATCGGGCTAGGTTTTTGCGGGTGTTCAGCTTGGTTTTTTCGAGTCATTTGGCGGTAACTACAAAATTCCAATGCTTTATCGTCCGGGATTAAATATAAGCCAAGGAAAAGCGTATCAAGTCTGAATAAATTTTACGCGAACTGTCTATCTGGAAAATTTACACGCTATTCATGGGTTGGGTAGTTATTTATTATTGTTAGTAGTGTGTTGTTTACCTGCGCCTGGCCGGTGTCCACCGCTAGCAGGTGGGCGATGTAGATCAGGCCGAGGATCAGGGCGGCGACCTTGCCGAGGCCGTCGCGCGGGCGGATTTGCGGGATCTCGTCGAGGGCGCGGGCGAGCAGCACGGCGAAGGCGACGGCGAGCAGCGGCAGCAGGGGCAGGTGGAGCGCCTGGGCGCCCGCCAGGCTCGGCTGCAGCCAGACGCTCAGGGCGGCGAAGACCAGCACCGGGCCATACAGCAGGGCGGCCGGGCGCCAGGCCCGCGCGCCGAGCAGGGCGAGCGCCGCGAGGCCGGCGCTGGCGCCGACCGCGTTGACCCGCAGGAACTCGGCAAAGGCCGCAAAGCCGCCGGGCATCCAGACGCTTTCGAGATCGAAGAACTGCCAGCGCGCCAGCATGCCGGCGGCGACGGCGAGCGGCGCGGCGAGGGCGAAGACGGCGAGCGATCGCCGTGGTCGCAGCTCGGGGTCCGCCAGCCAGAGGGCGAGGCCGGCCAGCGGCAGGGTGAGCGCGATCAGGTCCGGCCGCACCAGGGCCGAGAGCCCGACCAGCAGCGCCAGGAACAGCGCGCCCGGCCAGCGCCGCAGCGCGGGCGTCCCGGCCACGCCGAGCGCCACCCAGGCGGTCAGGGCCACGACCGCGAGCCCGAGCGCGGTCAAGGGATGGCGCGCCGCCTCGTAGGCCAGCCAGGGATGCAGGCCCAGGTGGGCGCAGACCGTTGCGCCGACCCAGCGCCAGCCGCGCGGCGCGCCCGCCAGCACGGCCAGGCCGGCAAACAGGATGGCCGCCGCCGCACCGGCCAGGCCCGGCCAGTCGTCGACGCCGGCGCCGAAGCCGAGAACCGCGACGGCCACCAAGGCCGCCGAGGCCGCGAGCGCCGTGCCCACCACGAGTGCCGTCTCCGGCACGTCGGGTGCGGCGGGCGGGGGGCGAGGGGCTGTGCGCGCGGCCATGGCGTCAGGCCGCCGCCGGCACGGCCCGCGGCAGGCGCAGCGCCGCCGGCAGGGCGAGCAGGCCGAGCCCGACCGCGAACCACAGCGTGGTGATCCGCACGATCAGGGTCGCGGCGACGGCGGTCTCCGCCGGCACGCCCAGGCTCAGCAGCAGCGCGACCATGCCGGCCTCGGTGCCGCCGAGCCCGCCCGGCAGCATGGAGAGCCCGCCGACGATCAGCGCCAGGGCGAAGACGGCGGCGGCGTCCAGCGGCGCGATCGGGCTGCCCAGGGCGTCGAGCAGCAGCCAGAGGCCGGCGGCCTCGGCGCCCCAGCCGAGCAGGCCGAGGCCGAGGCCGGCCAACCAGATCGGCCCCGAGCGCAGGCGCGTGCCTTGCCGCAGCGTGCGGCGAAGCTGCCCGAAGCGCCGCCGTGCCCGCGGCAACCTGCCGCCGAAGCGTGCATAGAGTGCGTTCACCGCGGCGATCAGCGGCGCCGGACGCAGGAACAGCCAGAGCAGCAGGCCGACGACCGCGCACGTGAAAGTCACGGCCAAAGGCGCGCCGACCGCCCAGCTCAGACCCGACAGGGCAAGGACAAGCAGCGCCAGAAGGTCGCTCAGGCGGTCGGCCAGGAACAGCGGCAGGCTGCGCGCGTAAGGCCAACTGGCGCGGCGCTTGAGCAGCCAGACGCGCAGCAGCTCGCCCGCCTTGCCGGGCGTGGCAGTCAGGGAGAAGCTGGCCAGGTAGATCAGCGCTTCCTCGCCGAGCGGATGGTGCAGGCCGAGGCGATGCGCGAACAGGCGCCAGCGGGCCAAGCGCAGGATGTAGTTGAGTACGGAGAGCAGCAGGAGGCCGGCGAGCAGCGCCGGGCTCAGGCGCGCGATCTGGGCCACCACTTGCGCCGGGTCGATCGCTACGGCGGCGGCGGAGAAGACCGCGACGAAGCCGAGAAAGGCGATCGCGAGCATCCAGAAGCGGCGCCGGCTGAGCGGCAGGTCCGGGGTCGAACGGGAGGAGGCGTTGGGCAAGGCGGGACCTTTTGCTGAGAGATCGCTCGAGAGAACAGCCTCAACTTTCTGTCCAATAAATTCTTTTACGAATTCCCGAGGCGGCAAGTCGCGCCGGCGGACGCTGCCCTGGACTTGCGGCGCTGCCCGGCCTTTGCAAGGCTGCATCGCCCCTTTCGCCGGTTTGTTCGCGGGTGCGGAATCTGCTAGGTTTACCGTCTACCGATGGAGCGACTCGCGCTGCCTTTCCGAAGGTTTCGACGAACTTAGCGCAGGTCCCTAGCAGCTCCAGCCTCTCGACACAAAAGATCGACCACATCAGGGCGGAAACTTGAGCGATTTCGATGGCTCGCAAGACGCGGGCGCTTCCCGGGCGGCGGACCTTGCGTCCGGCGACGACAGCGTGAATCCCGCCGCGGGCGGCGGCCAAGGCGCGGGCGGCGGCCTGCCGCCGAGCGGCGGCGGCGGCACGGCCGGCGGCGGCGAGGGCTATACGCCGGTGACGATCGAGGAGGAGATGAAGCGCTCCTACCTCGACTATGCGATGAGCGTCATCGTCAGCCGCGCGCTGCCCGACGTGCGCGACGGGCTGAAGCCGGTCCACCGGCGCATCCTCTACACCGGCAAGACCGGCGGTTACGACTGGAACCGCCCCTACCGCAAGTCGGCGCGCATCGTCGGCGACGTCATGGGCAAGTATCACCCGCACGGCGACCAGGCGATCTACGACGCCATGGTGCGCATGGCCCAGGACTTCTCGATGCGCGAGGAGTTGATCGACGGCCAGGGCAACTTCGGCTCGATGGACGGCGACCCGCCGGCGGCCATGCGCTACACCGAGGCGCGCCTGGCGCGCCTGGCCAGCGAAGCGCTGCTGGAGGACATCGACAAGGACACGGTCGACTTCCAGGCGAACTACGACGAGAGCACCAGCGAGCCGACCGTCCTGCCGGCGCGCTTTCCCAACCTGCTGGTCAACGGCGCCGGCGGCATCGCGGTCGGCATGGCGACCAACATCCCGCCGCACAACCTGGGCGACGTGCTGCAGGCCTGCTGTGCCTACGTCGACAACCCGGAGGTCTCGATCGAGGAGCTGATCGAGATCGTCCAGGGCCCGGATTTCCCGACCGGCGGCCTGATCGTCGGGCGCGCCGGGATCCTCAAGGCCTACACCGAGGGGCGCGGCTCGGTGCTGATGCGCGGACGCACCGATTTCGAGCCCAGCCTCGAGGAGGCGCAACGCATCGTCATCACCGACGTGCCCTACCAGGTGAACAAGGCGCGGATGATCGAGCGCATCGCCGAGGTGGTGCGCGAGAAGCAGGTCGAGGGCATCTCCGGCCTGCGCGACGAGTCGGACCGCCACGGCCTGCGCGTGGTGGTCGAGCTGAAGCGCGACGCCGACCCGCAGGTGACGCTCAACCAGCTCTTCCGCTTCACGCCGCTGCAGACATCCTTCGGCGTCAACATGCTGGCGATCGACGGCGGCCGCCCCCGACAGATGACCCTGAAGGAGGTGATCGCCGCCTTCGTCGAGTTCCGCGAGGAGGTGATCCGACGGCGCACGGCCTACGAGCTGAACAAGGCGCGCGAGCGCATGGTCATGCTGGCCGGGCTGATCGTGGCGGTCGACAACATCGACGAGATGATCGCCTTGATCCGCGGCGCCAGCGACCCTGTGGCGGCCCGCCGGGCCATGATGGCGCGCGACTGGCCGGCGGAGCGCGCGGCCCCCTACATCCGCCTGATCCAGGATCCCAACGTGACGGTGCTCGAGACAGGCCCTAAGGCCGGCACCACGCGCCTGACCGAGGCGCAGGCCAAGGCAATCCTGGATCTGCGCCTGCAGCGGCTGACCGCGCTGGAACGCGACAAGATCGGCGACGAGATGCAGGAGCTGGCGGACAAGGTGCGCGGTTTCCTGCAGATCCTGGAATCGCGGCCGCACCTTCTGGAGATGCTGCGCGAGGAGTTGGTCGAGATCCGCACCCGGTTCGGCCAGGAGGGCCGGCGCACCGGCATCGAAGAGTCGGAGTTCGAGCACGACATCGAGGACCTGATCCCGCGCGAAGAGATGGTCGTCACCGTCACGCACGCCGGCTATGTCAAGCGCGTGCCGCTGTCGACCTACCGGGCGCAAAAGCGCGGCGGCAAGGGCCGCGCCGGCATGGCGATGCGCGAGGAGGACTTCGTCGCCAGCCTGTTCGTCTGCGACACCCACACGCCGGTGCTGTTCTTCTCCTCGCGCGGCATGGCCTACAAGCTGAAGGTCTACCGCCTGCCGCTCGGCACGCCGCAGGCGCGCGGCAAGCCCTTCGTCAACCTGCTGCCGCTGGAGGAGGGCGAGACGATCGGCGCCTACCTTCCGCTGCCGGAGGACGAGGCGACCTGGGACCAGCTCTTCGCCGTCTTCGCGACCTCGGCGGGCACCGTCCGGCGCAACCGCCTGTCCGACTTCACCAGCGTCAAGGCCAACGGCAAGATCGCCATGAAGCTGGACCCGGGCACCCGGCTGATCGGCGTGCAGGTCGCGGAAGAAAGCGACGACGTGCTGCTCGCGACGCGCGGCGGCAAGGCGATCCGTTTCCCGGTCACCGACGTGCGCGTCTTCGCCGGCCGCGATTCGGTCGGCGTGCGCGGCATCAAGCTGCTCGGCGGCGACGAGGTCATCTCGCTGTCCGTCTTGCGCCACGCCGAGGTCGGGGTCGGGGAGCGCGACACCTACTTGCGCTGGGCCGCGGCTCAGCGACGGGCGGCGGACGGGGAGCCGGGCGACGAGGAGGCCGGCGAGGTCGAGACCGAAGGCGAGGAGACCGCTGTCGAACTCGGCGAGGAACGCCTCGACGCGCTGCAAGCGGCCGAGCAGTTCCTCTTGACGACCGCCACCGACGGGTTCGGCAAGCGCACCAGTGCCTACGAGTACCGGCGGGCCGGACGGGGCGGCCAGGGCATCGCGAACATCGACCTAGCCCGCCCCAAGGGCAGTGAGCCCGCGAGCGTCGCGGCGACCTTCCCGGTCGAGCCGGAAGACCAGATCATGCTGGTGACCGACGCCGGCCAGCTCATCCGCTCGCCGATCCACGACGTGCGCATTGCCGGGCGCAGTACCCGCGGCGTGCGCTTGTTCCGGGTGGCCGAAGGCGAGCATGTCGTCTCGGTGGCGCGGGTCGCCGAACTGGAGAACGGGGACGCAGGCGACGAGACATCGGCCGAAACTGCAGACGCGGCGGCCCCGGTCGGCGAAGGGGGCGAGGCGCCGGACGAGGAATAGGCGGCAGGTCGCCGGGGGCTGGGGAAGCGATTGACCGGGAAAGCGACTGTCCGGGGGAGCGAGCGAAGCAAATGGCACACAGCACGGGGCGTAAGCGGATCGCGGTCTATCCGGGCACCTTCGATCCCATCACGCTCGGCCACCTCGACATCATCAGGCGCGGCGTCAAGCTGGTCGACGTGCTGGTCGTCGCCGTCGCCCGCAACGCCGGCAAGGGGCCGATGTTCGGCATCGACGAACGACTGGCGATGGTGCGCGAGGAGCTCGCCGACTTGGACGCCGACGGCACGCTCGTCGAGGCACGCGCCTTCGACAGCCTGTTGATGCACTTCTGCCAGGACATCGGCGCCAGCGCCATCCTGCGCGGCCTGCGCGCGGTCTCCGACTTCGAGTACGAGTTCCAGATGGCCGGTATGAACGCCCGGCTGAACGGCGAGATCGAGACCGTCTTCCTGATGGCCAGCGAGCGCCAGCAGTTCATCTCCTCGCGCTTCGTCAAGGAGATCGGGCGCCTCGGCGGCGACGTGCGCAGCTTCGTGCCGCCCCGCGTCGCCGTACGCTTGGCCGAGCGTTTCCATCAGGAGTCCCGCGACGGCGACGGGGACGGCAAGAAGATGCAGACGCTGCGGGAAATCTGACGCAAGCGCGATCCGGCAGGTTGACCGTGCGGACCACGCGATTATGGTTGCGCTCACCCTGTGGGAGGATAGGACTTCCCGCCTTCCGACCGGACGGGCCCGTAGCTCAGTTGGCAGAGCAAGTGACTTTTAATCACTAGGTCGTTGGTTCGAATCCAACCGGGCTCACCACCGCACGATGGGGTTGCCGGCGGCTTCGGGACCGGCGGGGGAACTTTCTCCAAATCGCTGGCTCGGGACCGTCGCACCGTGCGTCGCGGTCCCACCTGGGCCAATCTCGCGCACATTTCTGTACATATTCGCCGAAAGCCCGTATTCGTTTCTTTGGATCCGAACCGCGCCTTTGGGCGGCGCGCCGAACTGCCGTGAAGGAGAGCCCTCTTGGCAACGGGGGCGAGCGCGCTCGACGCCGAACCGGAAGATGACGAAGCGGCCTTCTCGAACGCGGCATCCTTCACGGCCGTAGGGGAACCCGGTCTGCAGCGCCTGGCCGTCTATTGGGCCGGCCGGTGCGCCGGACGGCGCATGCCCAGGCGACAGGACATCGATCCGCTGGACATTCCCTGGGCGCTGAGCCAGATCTTCGTCGTCGAGCGCGTGTCCGCGCCCCAGGAATGGCGCTACCGCCTGGCCGGCGAGGAGATCGAGCGCGCCTTCGGCAAGCGCAGCCTGCGCGGCCTGGGGCTCGACGACATGCTGTCGCCGGAGATGGCGCGCCGCGTCCGCGCGCGCTGGAAGCCGCTGGCCGAACGCGGCTGCGCCGTCTACATGCACGGCCTGATCTACAAGGCGGCCGACCGCTATGCCTACGGCGGGCGGCTGCTGCTGCCCTTGGCGGACGGTGCGGACGACAAGGTCACCGGGCTGATCGGCATGACCGAAGTAACCGAGCCTCATACGAGCGAGCCGCCTTCCGGCCCGTCGCTCGAGGTCGTCTACATCGACCTGCCCGAATAGCCGGCCAAGCGACCGCAAGTGCGCAACCTGGATCAGGTGCGAGCGACTAGCGTCGTCCCTGGCCTCAGGGAGAACAGACGCATGCAGCGCGATGCCACCCGGCTGGACTACGCCGCCCGCATGGAACGGGTGGTCCGCTACATCGGCCGGCACCTGGACGAACCGCTCGATCTGGGCCGCTTGGCCGACGTTGCCTGCTTCTCGCCGCACCACTTTCACGGATCTACCGGCTGGTGGCAGGGGAAACGCCGGAGCAGACGGTCCGACGCCTGCGCCTGCACCGCGCCGCCGTGGCATTGGGCCGGGATGCCGCACCGCTCGTCCGTATCGCGCGGGCGGCCGGCTACGCCTCGTCCGAAGCCTTCTCCCGGGCCTTTTCCGCGGCCTACGGGCAAAGCCCCACGGCCTTTCGTGCCCAACGCGCGGCCCCCGGCGGAAGCCATCCCTATGCGCCTCTGCCGGCGATGCCGTCCGCCCAGGAGAACGCGTCCATGACGACCTCGCAGTACCCTATCGAACTGAAGACCTGTGCCGGCTACCGCCTGTTCGGCCAGCCTCACGAGGGCGACTACAACGAGATCGGCGCCACTTTCGACCGGCTGTTCGCGCTGGCCGGGGCGCACGGTCTGATTGGCTCACAGACGCGCAGCTTCGGCATCTACTACGACGATCCCGCCGCCGTACCGGCTGAGCGGCGGCGTGCGTTCGCGGGCTTGGCGGTGGACGCAAGCGCGCTCTGTCCGCAGGGCCTGGAGGAGACGACGATCCCTGCCGGCGAGGTGGCGTGCCTGCTGCACAAGGGTCCCTACGCCGACCTGGAGCGGGCCTACCAGTACCTCTACGGCGCGTGGTTGCCCGGAAGCGGGCACGAGCCGGCCGACACGCCGTGCTTCGAGGAGTATCTCAACGACCCCAGGAGTCTGCCGGCCAGCGAGTGGCTGACCGCCGTCTGTCTGCCGGTCGTCAGGTAATGCCGTCGGGGCGGCCGGATCGGGGGCGGGAAGCCGCAACGGGAAGGCTGCCGGCGACGTTGGCATGCGGTCGGCACTTTGCCGTATTGCGCGCGGACGGGATTGTGCCCGGGCCGCGCCTGCGGCATGCCTCGTGCAGCCAAGGCCGCCCCCTTCCGCCGAACCGCACGGGTCCCTCCGCTTGAGCTACCTCGCCTTTGTCCTCGCCAACGGGCGCTTCCTGGCATTCGGCTTCGCCACGGCCTTCTTCTCCTCATTCGGCCAGACCTACTTCATCGCCATCTTCAACGACGAGCTGCGGGCGCTCTTCGGGCTCGGCCACGGCGGGCTCGGCACCCTCTATGGCCTCGCAACCTTGACGTCCGCCGCCCTGATGCTGCCGGTCGGGCAGTGGATCGACAGGGTCGACCTGCGGCTCTACGCGAGCCTCGTCGCTGCCGGCATGGCCGCGGCCAGCCTGTTCATGTCAGTGGTCCCGGCCGCTTCTCTCCTCTTCCTCTACCTTGCGCTGCTCGCACTGCGCTTCTGCGGACAGGGGTTGATGAGCCATATCTCGGCGACGGCCATGGCCCGCTACTTCGAGCGGGGGCGGGGGCGTGCCTTGTCGCTCGCCTCCCTCGGCTTCGCCGGTGGCGAAGCGGTCTTTCCGCCGCTCGCCGTGGCCCTGGTGGCGGTCGTGGGATGGCGCCAGACGTGGGGACTGGTCGGACTGACGCTGGCTGTCGGCCTGGTGCCGCTGGTGCTGTGGCTGCTGCGCGGCCACGGCGTCCGGCACGCCGCCCACAGCCGCCGCTCGGCAGGACGCGAGGCCGGGCATCGCCAGTGGTCGCGCGCGGAGGTGCTGCGCGACCCGACCTTCCACCTGCTGCTGCCGGCCTTCCTGGCCCCCTCTTTCATCAACACTGGCGTCTTCTTCAATCAGACGACGCTGGTGGCGGCGAAGGGCTGGACCCTGCAACTCTTCGCCTCCGGCTTCGCGGTGTACGCCGGCTTCACCCTGCTGGCGGCGCTCGGCACTGGCCTGCTGGTCGACCGTTTTGGCGCGCTGCGCCTCTTCGCCTTGGTTCTGCTGCCACTGGCCGGAGGGCTACTGGCCCTCGGTCTCGTCGACGCCCCGGTTGCGATCTTCGCCTACATGGCGCTCGCCGGCCTTTCGACCGGCGCTTTCAACACCACATCGAACGCGCTGCTACCGGAGATCTACGGCACCGGCCACCTGGGCGCGATCCGCGCGCTGAGCGTCTCGTTGATGGTACTGTCCACTGCCGCGTCGCCGGCCGTCATGGGCTGGTTGCTGGATGGCGGGCTGGCGATCGAGACAATCGTTCTGCTTTGCCTGGGCTGGATCGCCGCCGCGAGCGCGCTGACGCCATTGGCTGTCCGACGCATCGCCCGGCGCCCGGGCGGCGCCTTCTCCTCTCCCGAAACGAAAGGAACCTGATCGACCATGGGCATCGAAGTCGCCGGCATTCTCGGCCTGATCGGCCTGATCCTGATCGTCTACGCCGTCGTCAAGACGGTGCAGAGCGACGCCTCCACCTTCGCCAAGGTCGTCTGGATCGTCGTCCTGCTGGTCTTCCCCTTGTTGGGCTTCATCGCCTGGCTGCTGTTCGGCCCGAAGGGCTAGTCGCCGTTCCCGAGATATCTCGAATGCCGGAGGGTAAGGTTGGGCTAAGGAATCTGTCCGACACTGCAACGCATCGGACGTTTGGGCCGGACACCCCCGTGTGACCGCCCGCTCAGCCTCGTGCCTGACGGCAGGGCTAGGCGGTGCGGCAGGACAGGAGTTCCGGCATGAAGATCTTGGCATTCGCCTCCCAGAAGGGTGGCTCCGGCAAGACCACCTTGGCCGGCCACGTCGCCGTCGAGGCCGAGCGGCGCGGCGCCGGGCCGGTGGCCCTCGTCGACGCCGATCCGCAGGGCAGCCTGACCGACTGGTGGAACGAACGCCGGGCGGCGAGCCCGGCCTTTCTGCAGGCCAGCGTCGAGCGGCTCGGCGAGGACGTCGCCCGGGCGCGGTCGGCCGGCGTGAAGCTGCTGGTGGTCGACACACCGCCGGCGATCACCGAGACGATCGAGAAGGTGGTGCGGCTCGCCGACCTGATCGTCGTGCCGACGCGGCCGAGTCCGCACGACTTGAGGGCGGCCGGCGCCACGATCGAGCTGGTCGAGCAGCACGCCAAGCCGCTCGTCTTCGTGCTGAACGCCGCCAAGGCGCGGGCACGGATCACTGCGGAGGCCGCCGTGGTGCTCTCGCAGCACGGCACCGTGGCGCCGGTCACCCTGCACAACCGGGTCGAGTTTGCCGCCGCCATGATCGACGGGCGCACGGTCATGGAGCTGAACGCGCCGAAGTCGACCCGCGAGGTCGGGCAGCTCTGGGACTATCTGGCGGCACGCATGTGCGGCGCGCGAACGACGTTGCTTTCTGCCGGATTTCAGAGTCTTGGTGGCCGTCCTTCATGTGAGGGACAAGTCCGCCCGCATGCCGGAGAGGCGGCCGCCTGGCCGGCCGGGGCATGAGCCTGGCGGAGCTGGATGGGGGGCTCTTCGCCCGCAAGGGCGAGGCGGCGCCCGCGCCTCTTGCCGGACGCGACGAGTCCGCCCGAGCCTTCGGTGCCCGGCACCGGCTGATCCTGGTGCCGCTTACCGCCAGGGACGGCGCCTCGCCGGCGGAGCGAGGGGCGAGTCGACGGCGCGCCGTGGGATCCGCACCCCGTCGCCGCTTCACCTTCCGGCTCGGGCCGGACCTGCACGCGCGGCTCGCCGCCGCAGCCGCGGAGTGCGGTCTCAGCCGGCAGCGCTATCTGGAGCAGGCGCTGCTCGCCCGGCTCGACGCGGGAGAGCGGCCATGAGCGCGCACGGCGGGCCGGGTCCCGAGGCTGGCACGGGGGCCTCCGAGCCGGCGGCCTCGCTGCTCGGAGTCGCCGTGCGCGGGGGCCGTGCGCGGCGCTTTCCCGATGTGTCCAAGCCAGCCGAGCCCGTCGCCCCCGTTCCGCCGGCCGGGACGCCGCCGCCACCGTCGCCACCGGCGCGCGTTCTGGTGGCGCGATGGCGGGCTTGGCGTACCGGCGCCGGGCTTCCGGCACTGGGCCAGATCGAAGGCCAGATGGCGCAACTCTGCCCCGGCGGTGTGCTCTTGGCCGTGCGCGGGGCGCAGGTCGAGGTCGCGCGCCGGTTGCCGGGCACGGCGCCGGACGTGGACTTGTCCGGGCTCGAGTGGATGCGCGGCGCGGCGCGCGAAGCGGCCCGGGCGTCGGCGCCGCGGCATGAACTGGACGAGGCGGCCGGCCTGGAACTTGTGGCGCTGCCCTTCGCCCTCGACTCTGTCGGAAGCGGGGCTGACGCTACAGCCGTGTTGTGCCGGCTCGCGCCTTTGGTCCGGCCGGCGCGGAGCGACAGCGGTGAGCGCGGCTTTTTCTCGGGGGTTCTGCGGCGCCTGGCCGGTGCCTGACGCCGCGGGTCAGGCGAAGCTGCTGATCAGCAACACGACGCCGAGCGCGGTCAGGCCGACGACAGAGATGACCAGTGCGTTGGCGAAGGCCAGCGACTGGGGCCAGGCGTTGCCGCCGGCCTTCTTGCGGGCGACGCAGAACAGGACGATCAGTCCGGCGACCAGCAGGACACCGCCCGATTCCAGGAAATAGATGAGGTCCACGCCCGCCTTCCCCTTGCGCTGCCGCAGTGATGCCAGGGACGATGATGCGGCCTCGGAAGCGGCGGCGCAACGGCTTCGGTCGCGGCAGGCGGGCGGGGTCACGGGCGACGAGCGGGCGGCTCGTCGCGGTCGGAGGCGTCGGGCGTGGGTCGGCGAAAGACGCTCTGGTGGTGGTGCGCGTCGTCGTGACCGCGCCGGGCGCTGAGGAAGACCAGGGTCATCAGCCCGCCGCCGAGCGCCAATGCCATCAGCGAACCGAGCAGCAGCATCAGCCAGCCGAACCAGCCGAGCGCGACCTCGCCCAGGTCTACCCAAGTGACGGCGGCGTAGTAGATCGAAAGGGCAAGGATGCCGAACAGAGCGGCGCCGATGACCAAGCTGCGCATGCTCCGCGACATAGGCGGAAATGCCGTCCGGGGCCAGCCGTCTTCGCGCATTTCCTCAGGCCGAAATTTCGCCGGCTCGCCCCTTGTGCCGAACGTGCGAACGCGCTAGATAGCGCGTCTCGCGCGCCGGGGCTGCCTGTTGAGGCCGCATCGGCGCGCGGATCGGCAGTCCGTGCAAGGACCTTTCTTGGGGCTGCCCGCGAGACCCGCGCGGCTGTGGCGGAATCGGTAGACGCGCAGCGTTGAGGGCGCTGTGGGGGAAACCCCGTGGAGGTTCAAGTCCTCTCAGCCGCACCATCGCGTCGGCCCGGTGCAACCGGACGGACGGGTCGAACGGGCCGGCTCAGGCAAGGTGCGCCGGGTGCCGGCGCCACGAACATGCGGCTGTGGCGGAATTGGTAGACGCGCAGGTTTCAGGTACCTGTGGCCGAAAGGCCGTGGTGGTTCGAGTCCACTCAGCCGCACCACTCCTCGCTTCGCCAGACGGCGCGCGAGACCGACGCGAAGAGACGGCGCCCGCGGAACACCGCCCGGGCGCCGTTTCGCATTGTCGCTGCACGAACGTGGCAGGGCGCCTTTTCTCCGCCGCCATCCGCCTTTAGGCTATTGTGCGGTGCGGTAGCCGGCGCGCGATAACGCCGCCGGATGAGCCGAGGCGAAGCGAGGGGTTACGGCTGTCGGTGGGCGCTGAGTTCTTTCCCGGATTCGAGCAGCGGCGCATTGCGGTGCGCGAGGTCGAAATCGCCCTGCGCATCGGCGGCGCCGGGCCGCCGCTCTTCCTGCTGCACGGCTATCCGCAGACGCATGCGATGTGGCACGGCTTGGCGCCGAAGCTGGCGGAGCGCTTCACCGTCGTCTGCCCCGACCTGCGCGGCTACGGCGACAGCGCCAAGCCGCCGGGCGGTGGCGACCATGCGATGTACGCCAAGCGGGCGATGGCCGCCGACATCGTCCAGGTGGCCGATGGCTTGGGCTTCGGGCGCTTCGCCGTGGTCGGACACGACCGCGGCGCGCGCGTCGTGCACCGCCTGTGCCTCGACTGGCCGCAGCGCGTCATCCGCGCCTGCGTCATCGACGTCGCGCCGACCCTGACGATGTACCGCAGCACCGACATGGCCTTCGCCAGCGCCTACTTCCACTGGTTCTTCCTGATCCAGCCCTACGACTTGCCGGAACGTATGATCGGCGCCGACCCGACCGGCTGGCTGCGCCACTGCCTGGGCGCCTGGGGCAAGTCGGGCATGCAGGTTTTCGACGAACGGGCGCTGGCCGAATACGAGCGCTGCTTCGACCCGGCCGGCATCCACGCCACCTGCGAGGACTATCGCGCCGGCGCCACCATCGACCTCGCCCACGACGAGGCCAACGGCGAGGCGCGGATCGAGAGCCCGCTGCTCGTGCTTTGGGGCGACAGGGGCGTGGTCCACCACACCTACGACGTGCTGGATATCTGGCGCCGCCAGGCGGAGCGGGTCGAGGGGCAGGCACTGCCCTGCGGCCACTTCGTGCCGGAGGAGGCGCCGGAGGCGACCCTGGCCGCCCTGCAGGGCTTTTTCTGAAGCGCGGGTCGCCGATGTCCGCCAGACCGCCCATGTCCCGCATCCCATCCGAGCCGTCAGGAGCCGCATGAGCGCCACCCGGCCTCCCGATCCGCACCGCCACGCCACCCGCCCGGGCCTGGCCGCGCGCCTGCGCAACTACTTCTTCGCCGGCGTTCTGGTCACCGCCCCGATCGGCATCACCGTCTGGGTGACGTGGGAGTTCATCTCCTTCGTCGACGCCAACGTCACGCCGCTGATCCCTGCGGACTGGAACCCAGAGAGCTACCTGCCGTTCGGCCTGCCGGGACTGGGCCTGCTGTTCGTGGTGGTCTTCCTGACCCTCGTCGGCATGCTCTTCACCGGCATCGTCGGGCGCATGCTCGTGCGGCAGTTCGAGCGCCTGCTCGACCAGGTGCCGGTGGTCCGCTCGATCTACGGCGCCGTCAAGCAGATCTTCGAGACGGTGCTGGCCCAGCGCAGCCAGGCGTTCCGCGAGGTGGCGCTGGTCGAATACCCGATGCGGGGCTGCTGGGCGATCGGCTTCGTCACCGGCGTCACCCAGGGCGAGGTGCAGCGGCTGACCGACGAGACCCTGGTCACCGTCTTCGTGCCGGCGACCCCCAACCCGACGACGGGCTTCCTGCTGTTCCTGCCGCGCGACGAGGTGCACATCCTCGACATGACCGTGGAGCAGGGCCTCAAGCTGGTGGTTTCCGGGGGCATCGTCGTGCCGCCGGCCGGCGACCGCCAGCAACGCCAGGACGCCATCGCCCAGCTCCTGGAGGCGCAGGCCAGGGCGAAGTCGATCCGCCCCGGCGTCCTCCAACGCCTGCGCAACTACTTCCTGGCCGGTATCCTGATCACTGCGCCGATGGCGATCACCTTCTGGCTGGCCTGGCAGTTCGTCTCCTTCGTCGACGCCCGGGTGACGCCGATGCTGCCGCCCGGCTGGCTGCCCGAGGCCTACCTGCCCTTCGGCATTCCCGGCCTCGGACTGGCCATCGTGATGCTGGGGCTGGTGCTGATCGGCATGTTCGCCGCCGGCTGGGTCGGACGCTGGCTGATGCGCACCAGCGAGTGGGTGCTCGGCCGCGTGCCCGTGGTACGCAGCCTCTACGCCGCCGTGAAGCAGATCTTCGAGACCGTGCTGGCCGCGCGCTCCGACGCCTTCCGCGACTGCGTGCTGATCCAGTACCCGCGCGAGGGGAGCTGGGCGATCGGCTTCGTCACCGGCAAGACCGAGGGTCACGTGCAGGAGATCACGTCGGAGCACGTGGTCAACGTCTTCCTGCCGACGACGCCGAACCCGACCTCCGGCTTCCTGCTGTTCGTGCCGCGCGACGAGGTGACCGACCTGACCATGACGGTCGAGGAAGGCCTGAAGCTGATCGTCTCCGCCGGCATCGTCACGCCCCCCGACCGCAAGGCCGGCGACACCGGCGCCGCCATCGGCGCCCAGATGTCCGACCCGCTGGAGACGGTCTCGGGCGGGCGCTAGGGGACCGAGTTCGGCTCAGCGATCCGGCATCGTGGACAGGGCGTCCGGGTCGGCGTCGTAGCAGACGAAGGCGAGTTTGTTGCCGTCCGGATCGCGCACGTAGGCGGCATAGAAGCGGGCACTGTACTGCGGGCGCGGGCCGGGCGGTCCCTCGTCGCTGCCGCCGTTGCCCAACGCCAGCGCGTGAAGGCGGTCGATCTTCTGCGGCGTCTCGATCAGGAAGGCGGTCATCGCGCCGTTGCCGACGCTTGCCCGCCGCCCGTCGAAGGGGCGGCCAACGATGAAGCGGGGACGGCTCTCGTCGTCCTCGCGCCCCCAGGTGGCGCAGGTCTCGTCGCGCCAGCAGAGCTCCAGGCCCATCTCCGCGAACAGCGGCGCGTAGAACGTGATTGCGCGCGACACGTCGTTCGTCCCGACCATCGTGTAGCCGATCATGCTTTCCTCCCTGGATTGCCCTGCTGTCGTCGACCCGAAAGCACCCCCACGCGTCGCGGCGACCGGCGCATGCCCCTTCGCGACCGCAACGGCGGTCTCTGTTCATCCCGACCTGAGATACCGAATTCCCTCATCCCTTTCGAAAAGATAGAGCAGGACGCGCAGCGCCTGGCCGCGCGCGCCGTGCAGCTCGGGGTCGCGCTCCATGATCAAGCGGGCGTCGTCGCGGGCGGTGGCCAGCAGGTCGGCATGCACCGCCAGGTCGGCGAGCTTGAATTGGGGCAGCCCGGACTGGCGGGTGCCGAGCAATTCGCCGGCGCCGCGCAGCTCCAGGTCGGTCTCGGCGATCGCGAAGCCGTCGTCAGTCTCGCGCAGCACCTTCAGGCGCTCGTGCGCCGTCTCGCCGAGCGGCGCCTGATAGAGCAGCAGGCAGGTCGACTTCTCGGAGCCGCGGCCGATGCGCCCGCGGAGCTGGTGAAGCTGAGCGAGGCCGAAGCGCTCGGCGTGCTCGATCACCATGACGGTGGCGCTCGGCACGTTGACTCCGACCTCGATCACCGTGGTGGCGACCAGGAGCTGGAGCGGCCCCTCGGCGAAGCCCTGCATCACCGCGTCCTTGTCGGGTCCCTTCATGCGGCCGTGCACCAGCCCGACCTTGCCGCCGAACCGCTCCCGCAGCATCGCGTAGCGCTGCTCCGCCGCCGCCATGTCGCTGGTCTCGCTCTCCTCCACCAGCGGGCAGACCCAGTAGACCTTGCCGCCGGCGGCCACCTTGCGGCCGACCGCCTCGACCACCTCCTCCAGGCGCTCCAGCGGCAGAGTGCGGGTATCGACCGGCTGGCGGCCGGGCGGCTTGCCGGTGATGCGCGAGCCGTCCATGTCGCCGTAGGCGGTCAGCACCAGGGTGCGCGGGATCGGCGTGGCCGTCATCACCAGCACGTCGACGGCCCGCCCCTTGGCGGCGAGCGAGAGGCGCTGGTGGACGCCGAAGCGGTGTTGCTCGTCGATCACCGCCAGGCCCAGGTCGGCGAAGCCGACTTGCTTCTGGAACAGGGCGTGGGTGCCGATCGCCAGCTTGGCGCTGCCGTCGGCGAGCGCCAGCAGCGCCGCCTCGCGCGCCTTGCCCTTGTCGCGGCCGGTGAGTACCAGCACCTCGACCCCGGCGGCGGCGGCCAGCGGGCGGATCGTCTCGTAGTGCTGGCGGGCCAGCAGCTCGGTCGGCGCCATCAGCGCCGCCTGGTGCCCGGCCTCCACGGCGGTCAGCATGGCGAGCAGCGCCACCACGGTCTTGCCGCTGCCGACGTCGCCCTGCAGCAGGCGCAGCATGCGGGTCTCCGCCGCCATGTCGCCAGCGATCTCGGCCCAGGCCTGGCGCTGCGGCGCGGTCAGCTCGAAGGGCAGGGCGCTCAAGGCCTTCTCGGTCAGGTTGCCGTCGCCGCGGATGCTGCGGCCGCGCGCCTTGTGCTGGTTGCGCCGCACGATGGCGAGCGCGAGCTGGTTGGCCAGCAGCTCGTCGTAGGCCAGGCGCCGGCGTGGCTTGGCCTCCGGCTGCAGGTCGGCCTCGCGCTCCGGGTGGTGCGCGGCCCGCAGCGCCGCCTGCCAGTCCGGCCAGCCTTCGCGGCGCTTCAGCGCCGGATCCAGCCACTCCGGCAGGTCGGGCGCCCGCAACGCCGCCGCCTGGGCGGCCTTGGCGACCACCTTGGGCGCCAGGCCGGCGGTCAGCGGGTAGACCGGCTCGACCCCGGCCAGGCTGTCCTTCTCCTCGAGCGATGCGATGTGGTCCGGGTGGACCATCTGCAAGTGACCGCCATAGGCCTCGATCCGCCCGCTGACCACCCGCGTCGCGCCGACCGGAAGTTGCTTGGCCAGCCAGTCGGGCTTGCCGTGGAAGAACACCAGGTCGAGGGTCGAGGTCTCGTCCTCGCAGCGCACCCGGGTCGGCTGGCGCGCGGTGCGGCCGGGTTCGTGCGCCACCACCTTGACCGTGACGGTGGCGACCCGGCCGATCTCGGCGGCCCCCAGCTTCGGCTGGTAGGAGCGGTCGATCAGGCCGCTGGGCAGGTGCCAGCAGAGATCGACCACACGCGCGCCGGCCAGCCTGGCGAACAGCTTGCCGAGCCGCGGCCCGACGCCGGGCAGGGCGGTGATCTCGGCGAAGAGGGGATTGAGACTGGAGGGCCGCACGCGCGTGTCTTGACGCAAGCGATGGAAAAACGAAAGAGGGCGCGCGCCGGCTGACAGGTGCGCCCCAAGCCTCTATATCCTAGCGCCAGAACGACGAGGGACGCGATGCAAGACCTTTCCGCAGCCGGCGAACCCCTGGAGACCCGCCGCAAACGCCTGCGATTCCGCGCCTGGCACCGGGGCACCCGCGAGATGGACCTGCTGGTCGGCAGCTTCGCCGACGCGCATCTGGCCGGCTTCGACCAGGCCCAGCTCGACCGCTTCGAGGGCGTCCTGCTGGAGGCCGACCCGGACGTCTATGCCTGGATGACCGGCCGCGCCGAGCCGCCGGCCGAGCTGGACCACGACGTGATGCGGATGATGCGCGCCTTCGAGTACGCCCCCGCCCGCTGACGCCGCCCTAGCTTCGAACCGGTACCTCCTGCCGTGCTGCACAAGGCCCTGAACGCCCCCGGGCGCCGCAGACTCGTCAACGCGCCCGAGGGCCTGGACGCCCTGGCGATCGCCGAGTCTGTGCAGGCCGAACCGACGCGCATCCACCTGCACGTGGCGCGCGACGACGCCCGCCTCGCGCGCCTTGCCGAGGCCGTCGGCTTCTTCGCACCGCGCGCCGAGATCCTGCGCTTTCCGGCCTGGGACTGCCTGCCCTACGACCGGGTCAGCCCGCACCGCGACCTGGTGGCCGAGCGGCTGGCGACCCTGACCCGCCTGATGGCCGGCGGGCCGCGCACCGAGGCCAGCGGCATCCGCGGGCTGGTGGTGGTGACCACGGTCAACGCGCTGATCCAGCGCCTGCCGCCGCGCGAAGCCTTGGCCGGCCGCAGCCTGGAGGCGAAGCCGGGCGACCGGATCGCGGTGGAGGCGCTGACCCGCTTTTTCGCCGACAACGGCTACCTGCGCGTCGAGACGGTCGGCGAGCCGGGCGAGTACGCCCTGCGCGGCGGCATCCTGGACGTCTTCCCGCCCGGCGCCGAGCAGCCGCTGCGGCTGGACTTTTTCGGCGACGAACTGGAGTCGGTGCGGCCCTTCGACCCGCTGACCCAGATCTCCGGCGGTAAGGCCCAGGGCGCGGCCGCGCAGCTCAGCCTAAAGCCGGTCGGCGAGGTGCTGCTGGAAGGCGAGACGATCGAGCGCTTCCGCAGCGGTTACCGCCGGGCCTTCGGCGCCCAGACCGGTGGCGACCCGCTCTACGAGGCGATCAGCGAGGGCCGCCCGCATCCGGGCATGGAGCACTGGTTGCCGCTGTTCTACGCCAAGCTGGAGACGCTGTTCGACTACCTGCCGGAGGCGCGCGTCACCCTCGATCACCAGGCCGAGGAGACCAAGGATACGCGCCTGGAGACGATTGCCGACTTCTATGACGCCCGCCAGAGCCTGGGCCGGGCCGAGGCGGCGACGGCCGGGGTCTACAATCCGCTGCCGCCCGACGCGCTCTACCTGAGCGACGCGGAGTGGGGCGACAAGCTGGCCGGGCGGCGCAGCGGCGACTTCTCGCCCTTCGCCGCACCGGAGGAGGCCGCCGGGACCGTCGACCTTGGCGGCCGGCGCGCGCCGGACTTCGCCGGCGAGCGCACGGCTGGCGAGTCCAGGCTCTATGAAGCCGTCAAGGCCTACGTGGAGGCCGAGCAGGCGGCCGGGCGGCGGGTGCTGCTGGTCGGCTATTCCAAGGGCAGCCGGGACCGCCTGGCCCACGTCCTGGCCGACCACGGGGTCACACCGCAGACCCCGGTGGAGACCTGGCGTGCGGCCCAGCAGCTTCCGGCCGGCACGCTCGGCGTGGTGGCGCTGGGCCTGGAGCGCGGCTTCGGCCACGGCGACCTGGCGGTCCTGACCGAGACCGACGTCCTGGGCGAGCGCATCGCCCGCGCTCCGGCCCGCCGCAAGCGGCCGGAGAACTTCCTGACCGAGGTCTCGACCCTGGCCGAGGGCGACCATGTGGTGCACGTGGAGTTCGGCATCGGCCGCTACGAAGGGCTGGAGACGCTGGACATCGGCGGCGCCGCGCACGACTGCCTGCGCGTCGTCTACCACGGCGGCGACAAGCTCTACGTCCCGGTCGAGAACATCGAGGTGCTGTCGCGCTACGGCTCCCAGGAAGGCATCATTGAGCTGGACCGGCTGGGGCAGGGCGGCTGGCAGGCGCGCAAGGCGCGGGTCAAGGAGCGCATCCGCGAGATTGCCGACAACCTCATCAAGATCGCCGCCGAGCGCGAGCTGAAGCGGACCGAGGCGCTGGCCAGGCCGGAAGGTCTCTACGAGGAGTTCGCAACGCGCTTTCCCTACCCCGAGACCGACGACCAGCTCCGCGCCATCGAGGACGTGCTGAACGACCTGAACTCGGGCAAGCCGATGGACCGGCTGGTCTGCGGCGACGTCGGCTTCGGCAAGACCGAGGTGGCGCTGCGCGCCGCCTTCGTCGCCGTGATGAACGGCCAGCAGGTCGCGGTCACCGTGCCGACCACGCTGCTCGCCCGCCAGCACTACGAGACCGTGAGGGCGCGATTCGCCGGCCTGCCGGTGCGCATCGCCCAGCTCAGCCGCCTGGTCAGCGCCAAGGACGCGGCGGCGGTGAAGAAGGAGCTGGAGGCGGGCACGGTCGACATCGTCGTCGGCACCCACGCGCTGCTCGCCCAGTCGGTGAGGTTCAAGGATCTCGGCCTGCTGATCGTCGACGAGGAGCAGCACTTCGGGGTCAAGCAGAAGGAGCGGCTGAAGCAGCTCCGTGCCGAGGTGCATGTGCTGACCCTGACGGCGACGCCGATCCCGCGCACCCTGCAGCTCGCCCTGTCCGGCGTGAAGGAGATGAGCCTGATCGCCACGCCGCCGGTCGACCGCTTGGCGGTGCGCACCTTCGTGCTGCCCTACGACCCCGTGGTGGTGCGCGAGGCGATCCTGCGCGAGTACCACCGCGGCGGCCAGACCTTCTACGTCTGCCCGCGCATCGAGGATCTGGACGAACTCACCGAACGGCTGGCCAAGCTGGTGCCCGAGGTGAAGGTCGCACTCGCCCACGGGCGCATGGCGCCGACGCGGCTGGAGGAGACCATGTCGGGCTTCGTCGACCGCAAGTTCGACGTGCTGCTGTCGACCAACATCGTCGAGTCCGGCCTCGACATCCCGACCGCCAACACCATGGTGATCCACCGCGCCGACATGTTCGGCCTGGCCCAGCTCTACCAGCTTCGCGGGCGCATCGGCCGCGGCAAGCAGCGCGGCTACGCCTATCTGACCCTGCCGCCGGGCCGCATCCTCTCGGCGGCGGCCGAAAAGCGCCTGCACGTCATGCAGACGCTGGACACGCTGGGCGCCGGTTTCACCCTGGCCAGCCACGACATGGACATCCGCGGCGCCGGCAACCTGCTGGGCGAGGAGCAGTCCGGCCATGTCAAGGAGGTCGGCATCGAGCTCTATCAGCAGATGCTGGAGGAGGCGGTGGCGGCGGCCCGCGAGCGCAGCGGCGAGGCGCAGGCCGCGGCGGAGACCTGGACGCCGCAGATCAACCTGGGCACCGCGGTGCTGATCCCCGAGATCTACGTGCCCAACCTGCACGTCCGCCTGGGGCTTTACCGGCGCCTGTCGCACCTGGTCGACAAGGCGGAGATCGACGCCTTCGCCGCCGAATTGGTCGACCGCTTCGGTCCGCTACCCGAGGAGGTGCAGAACCTGCTCGACGTCATCGCCATCAAGCGGCTGTGCCGCGAGGCCGGCGTCGAGAAGGTGGACGCCGGGCCGAAGGGGGCGGTGATCGCCTTCCGCGGCGACCAGTTCGCCAATCCGCAAGGACTGGTGCAGTTCATCCAGGGCCAGGCCGGGACGGTGAAGCTGCGCCCGGACCACAAGCTGGTCTACAAGCGTGCCTGGGACGGCCCGGCGCAGCGCATGCGCGGCGTGCGCCGCCTGCTGGAAGCGCTGGGCAAGGCGGCGGCCTAACTCGGCTCAGCCGGCTCGGCCGGCTCGACCTGCAGCGCGCCGGAGGGCTCATCCCAGCCGACCACGCGCACCTGCCGCCCGGCCGGCAGGTCGGGCCCCAGCACCCGCCAGCGCACGTCGCCGACCCACAGATGACCGCGTCCGCGTTCGATGGCTTCGTCGAGCAGGAAGCGCTGACCGACGAGGCCCTCGTCGGGCCGGTTCAGGCGGGCCTCGGAGGGCTGCTGGCCGTGGCGGCGCACCCAGGCGCGCGAGGCGCCGAGCGCGGCGCCCGAGGCCACCGCGAAGATGGCGATCTGCCAGGCCAGCGGCAGGTCGGGGGCGACAGCAAGCAGCAGCCCGACGAGCAGGGCGCCGATCCCGAACCAGATCAGTACGAACCCAGGTGCCAGGATCTCGGCGCCGAGCAGCGCCAGGCCCAACACCATCCAATGCCACCAGACCAGGCTCATGCCGGCGCTCCGGAGCCGCCCTCATCCGGTGTGGCGGGAGGTCGGGATCGCGGCAGGGCGCTGCGTCCGCCGGGACGGGGCGCCGCCGCCTCGCTCGGGGTGGCCAGGCTGTCGCGCAGCAGCTCGGCGACGCCCGCCAGGCTGCCGAGCACCCCGCTCGTCTCGATCGGCATGAAGAGGATCTTCTGATTGCTCGACGTGGCGAAGGCTTTCAGCGCCTCGACGTACTGCAGGCCGACGAAGTACTGCAGCGCCTGGGCATCGCCCTGGCGGATCGCCTCGGAGACCATGGCGGTCGAGCGCGCCTCGGCCTCCGCCTCGCGCTCGCGGGCTTCGGCGTCGCGGAAGGCGGCCTCACGGCGACCCTCGGCCTCCAGGATCGCCGCCGCCTTCTTGCCTTCGGCCAGGGTGACCTCGGCACGCCGGTGCCGCTCGGCCTCCATCTGGCGCGACATGGCGACCACCAGGTTCTGCGGCGGCGAGATGTCGCGGATCTCCACACGCCGCACCTGCACGCCCCAGAAGCTCGTCGCCTCGTCGATCACCGTCAGCAGCTTGCGGTTCATCGCCTCGCGTTCGGACAGCGCCTCGTCCATCTCCAACGAGCCGAGGACGGTGCGGATGTTGGTCATCGAGAGGTTCTCGATGGCGGACTGCAGGTCGTCGACCTGATAGGCCGCCTTGGCGGCGTCGACGACGCGGAAAAAGACCACTGCATCGACTTCGACCTCCGCATTGTCGCGCGTAATCACGGACTGCGAAGGTATATTGAGAACCGTCTCCATCATGTTGATCCGGCGGCCAATCTTGTCGACCAGCGGCACGATGAAATTGAGGCCTGGCTGCAACGTCGCCCGCCAACGGCCGAAGCGTTCGACCGTGAATTCATAGCCTTGCGGCACGACACGCACGCCCAACAGGACAAGGAGAACGATTAGGCCGCCGAAGACCAGCGTAACGATCAGGAACGGGTCGAGTTGAAGTGGTGCCTGCATCGTGTCCCCCTTGATGGCCGGCCGTGAGCGAAGAGTTCACGTCATGGAACAAAAAGCTAACAAACTATGCCGTAGCGCCGCACCCGTGACAAGCACGCTGCGCGAACGCGCTCTGAACTGCACCCGTTTTTGGAGAGGTGCGTACGGCTTGGGGGTGTCGCCTCAGACGCGTGCTTCAGCGCCCTCGCGTCCGAGATCGAACAACTTGTGCAGGACCTCCGGCGGCTGGGCGCCGGGGACCGCATGCTTGCGATTCACGATGAAGGTCGGCACGCCGGTGATTCCGGCCTGCCGGCCGGCCATGTCCTCGGCCTCGACGTTCGCGCGTTCCCACTCGCCGGTCAGGTATTCTGCAGCCTCCAGGCGGTCGAGTCCGGCCTCGTCGGCGATCTCCACAAGCACACCGGTCTCGCCGATATCGCGGCCCTCCAGGAAGTAGCCGCGGAACAGACCCTCGACGACGGCGTCCTCCCGGTCTACGGCCGCACCCATGCGGATCAGGCGGTGAGCGTCTACCGTATTCGGCGTGCGCTGGATCGGCTCGAAGGCGAACTCGATGCCGACCTCTGCCCCGACGGCAGCGATCTGATCGTAGATGCGCCGGGCGTTCTCGGCGCCGCCGAACTTGGCCTCCAGATAGGATTGGCGGTCCATACCCTCGGGCGGCATGCCGGGATTGAGTTGGAAGGCCCGCCAACGCACCTCGAGCCCTGGCTGGGGGCGCGCGGCAAGCGCCGCTTCCAGGCGGCGCTTGCCGATGAAGCACCAAGGGCAGACAAGGTCGGAGAAGATGTCCAGTTCCATGGCCGCGAACTTGGCGCCTCGATGGACGGCGCGCAAGCTTCGCCCCGGCGAGGAGCCCACTGGCGCCGATATCCTGGGTCTGGTTTGCCGGGCCGCGCCTCTCTATGCTCGCCGGCGAAGGGCGAACGACACGACGGCAGGGGAGGCACCATGGCCGCAGAGGGCCATCCGTCGATCTACGAGCGCGACCTGGCGCGCACCGCCGCCAACTGGGCGGCACTCTCGCCGCTCAGTTTCCTGAAGCGCGCGGCGGCGGTCTATCCGGACAAGCCGGCGGTCGTGCACGACCGCGTCTACACCTACCGCGAGACCGGTGCGCGGGCCCGCCGCCTGGCCTCGGCGCTGCAGAAGCGCGGCCTCGGCAAGGGCGACACCGTGGCGATCATGGCGCCCAACGTGCCGGCGCTGCTGGAGGCGCATTTCGGCGTGCCGCTGGCCGGCTGCGTGCTCAATCCGCTGAACATCCGGCTCGACGCCGCGAACCTCGCCTTCATCCTGGAGCACGGCGAGGCGAAGGCGCTGATCACCGACCGGGAGTTCGCGCCGGTGATGGAGCGCGCGCTGAACCAGGCGTCCAAGCGCCCGCTGGTGATCGACATCGACGACCCGCTGACCGAGGCGCAGGGCGGCGAACGCGGCAAGGCGCTGGGCGAGCTGGATTACGAAGCGTTGCTCGCCGAAGGCGACCCGGACTTCCCTTGGCGCCTGCCCGACGACGAATGGCAGGCGCTCTGCCTGCTCTACACCTCGGGCACCACCGGCAACCCGAAGGGCGTGGTCTACCATCACCGCGGCGCCTACCTGAACGCCATGGGCCAGGCGATGACCTACGGCCTGGACCGCTCGAGCGTCTATCTCTGGACGCTGCCGATGTTCCACTGCTCGGGCTGGACCTTCACCTGGGGCGTCACGGCGGCGCACGCGACACACGTGTGCCTGCGGCGAGTGGACCCCAAGCTGGTCTACGCGCTGATCGAGCGCGAGGGCGTCACCCACATGTGCGGCGCGCCGATCGTGCTGAACATGCTGGCGCATGCCCCGGCCGAGGCGCGGCGCGACCTGCCCAACCCGGTCCTGGTGGTCACCGGCGGCGCCGCACCGCCCTCCACGGTCATCGCCAACATGGAAAAGCAGGGCTTCCGCGTGGTGCATGCCTACGGCCTGACCGAATCCTACGGCCCGGCGACCTTCTGCGCCGCGCAGGACGACTGGGCGGAGCTGAACCTGGAGGCGCGGGCCAGCCGCATGGCGCGCCAGGGAGTCAACTACTTGACGCTGGAGGAGGCGACGGTCCTCGACCCCGAGACCATGCAGCAGGTGCCGCACGACGGTGAGAGCATGGGCGAGCTGATGTTGCGCGGCAACACGGTGATGAAGGGCTACCTGAAGAACCCGACGGCCACCGACACGGCCTTCGCCGGCGGCTGGTTCCACACCGGCGACCTCGGGGTGCTGCACCCGGACGGCTACATCGAGGTCAAGGACCGCTCCAAGGACATCATCATCTCGGGCGGCGAGAACATCTCCTCGCTGGAGGTGGAGGAGGCTCTGTACCGGCATCCGAAGGTGCTGGAGGCCGCGGTCGTCGCCCGTCCCGACGAGACTTGGGGCGAAACGCCCTGCGCCTTCGTCACCCTGAAGCCAGGCGAGGAGGCGAGCGCGGAGGAGATCGTCGCCTTCTGCCGCGAGAGCCTGGCCCACTACAAGGCGCCGAAAACAGTGATCTTCCGCGAATTGCCGAAAACCTCGACCGGCAAGATCCAGAAGTTCGTCCTTCGAGAAGACGCCAAGGCCCTCTCGTAACCCCATGCATTCCTTCGACCTTACCGGCAAGAACATCCTCGTCACCGGCGCCTCCAGCGGCCTCGGCCGGCACTTCGCGCGGACCCTGGCGAGCGCCGGTGCGCGCGTCGGCATCGCCGCCCGCCGCACCGACAAGCTGGAAGAGCTGGAGGCCGAGATCGAGGCCTTCGGTGGCCGAGCCCTGCCGATCGCGCTGGACGTGCGCGACGGCGCCTCGGTGCGCGCCGCCGTGGGCTGCGCCGAGACCGAGCTGGGACCGATCCATGTGCTGGTGAACAACGCCGGCGTCGCCGACTCGAAACCGGCCCTGGACATGAGCGAAGATGACTGGGACCGCGTGGTCGGCACCAACCTGACCGGCGCCTGGCTGGTGGCGCAGGAGGCCGCCCGCCACATGGTGCGGCTGGGCCACGGCGGCAGCATCGTCAACATCGCCTCGATCCTCGGGCTCGGCGGCACGGGGCAGGTCGCCAGCTACTGCGCGGCGAAGGCCGGGCTGATCAACCTGACCCGCGCGCTGGCCGCCGAGCTGGCGCGCCACGAGGTGCGGGTGAACGCGCTGGCGCCGGGCTACGTGAAGACGGACATCAACCGCGCTTTCCTGGAGAGCGAGGCCGGGGAGGCGCTGCTCAAGCGCATTCCGCAGCGCCGCTTCGTCGAGCTGGGCGACCTGGACGGGCCGCTGCTGCTGCTCGCCTCGGATGCCTCGCGAGCCATGACTGGGGCCGTGATCGCGGTCGACGGCGGGCAGTCGGCGGTGGTGTAGCACGAGCGGGACCACACGAGAGGAGCACCGATGGACTTCGCCCTGCCGCCCGAGGCGGAGCGCCTGCGCCGGGAGATCCGCGCCTTCGTGGCAGAGGAAATCCTGCCGCTGGAGGCCGATCCGGCCAGCTACGACGCGCACGAGAACATCCGCTTCGACTTGCTGCAGGAGATGCAGGCCAAGGCCCGCGCCGCCGGTCTCTGGTCGCTGCAGATGCCCAAGGCGCGCCGCGGGCAGGGCCTGCCCGTGGTCGGCATGGCCGCCTGCTACGAGGAGATGGGCCGCTCCATCTTCGGCCCGGTCTGCTTCAATTCCGCCGCACCCGACGACGGCAACATGATCGTGCTGGAGAAGGTCGGCACCGCGGCGCAGAAGGAGCGTTGGCTGCAGCCGATCGTCGACGGGCGGGTGCGATCGGCCTTCGCCATGACCGAGCCGCATCCCGGTGGCGGCTCGGACCCTGGCATGATCCGCACGCTCGCCGAGAAGAAGGGCGATCGATGGGTGGTCAACGGCCACAAGTGGTACATCACCGGCGCTGGCGTGGCGCAGCACTTCATCCTGGTCGCCCGCACCAACCCGGAAACCGCCGACACGCGCAAGCACCTCAGCGCCTTCCTGTTCGACCGCGACCAGCCTGGCTGGCGCATCGAACGGCGCATCCCGATCATGGGGCCGGAGGAGCACGGCGGCCACTGCGAACTGATCTTCGAGGGCCTCGAGATCCCCGAGGAGAACCTGCTGCTGCAGGTCGGCGACGGCCTGAAGGTCACCCAGATCCGCCTGGGTACCGCACGGCTGACCCACTGCATGCGCTGGCTCGGCATGGCCAAGCGTGCGTTGGAGATCGCCACGGCCTACGTGCAGGAGCGCGCGGGCTTCGGCGTCAAGCTGGCCGAGCGGGAATCGGTGCAAGGCCTGCTCGGGCATGCCGCCATGCAGATCGAGATCGGCCGGCTTCTGACCATGCGCGCCGCCGCCAAGCTCGACAGCGGCGACTTCGCCCGCAAGGAGGTCTCCATGGCCAAGATCCAGGTGGCCGACACCCTGCACACCGCCGTCGACACGGCGATCCAGCTCTGCGGCGCGCGCGGCTACTCCAAGGACACGCCGCTGGAGTGGATGTACCGCTACGCCCGCCAGGCGCGTCTCGTCGACGGCGCCAGCGAGGTGCACCGCATGGTGCTCTCGCGCTTCCTGATGCAGGAGGGCCAGGACTTCTTCGCCTGGGATGGGGCGGAGGCCTAGGCGGGACTGTGCTCCAGGAAAGCAAGGAGGCCTTGGAGGCCTGGATGCGGCAAGCGGCCGGGGCCGACCACGTCTCGATCGCCGAGGCACGTCCGCTGAGCGGCGGCGCCATCCAGGAGAACTGGCTGCTGGAAATCGATGTGCAGGGTGGTGCCTTCGCCGGGCGGCAGGAGTTGGTGCTTCGCACTGACGCCCCCTCCGGCGTCGCCGTCAGCCACAGCCGCGCCGAGGAGTTCGCGCTGCTGCGCGCCGCGCTGGCGGCCGGCGTCACGGTGCCGGAGCCGCTGTGGCTCTGCGAAGATCCGCAGGTGCTCGGCAAGGCCTTTCAGGTAATGCGCAAGGCCGAGGGCGTCGCGCTGGGCAGCAAAGTCGTCAAGGACCTGCGCCTGGCGCCGGATCGCGACGCGCTGGCCGAGCGTCTGGGCCGCGAACTGGCCCGCATCCACAGCATCCGGCCGCCTCACGAGGGGCTCGAATTCCTCGGTGCGCCACCGCCCGACCCGGCCCTGGCCGACGTGGCTCGCTTGCGCCACTTCCTTGATGCGCTGGAGATCCCGCGCCCGACCGTCGAGTGGGCGCTGCGCTGGGCCGAACTGCATGCGCCGCCGCCGCCCGAGACGGTCTGCCTGGTGCACCGCGACTTCCGAACCGGGAATTACATGGTCGACGAGGCCGGGTTGACCGCCGTCCTGGACTGGGAGTTCGCCGAATGGGGCGATCCGGCCTGCGACCTGGGCTGGTTCTGCGCCGCCTGCTGGCGCTTCGGCAAGCCGGAGCTGGAGGCCGGCGGCATCGCCCCGCGCGAATCCTTCTATCGCGGGTACGAAGCCGAGGCCGGCGTCGGTATCGACCCGCAGCGCGTGGCCTATTGGGAGGTGATGGCGCACATCCGCTGGGATGTCATCGCCCTGCAGCAGGGCGAACGGCATGTCTCCGGCGCCGAAGCGAGCCTCGACCTGGCACTGACCGGCCGGCGGGCGGCGGAGCTGGACATGGCGCTGCTGCGGCTGACCGAACCCGGCACCTGGAGTGCGAGCGATGCGTGACCGTCCGAGCGGCGCCGAGCTTTTGGCCGAGGCGGGGCGGGTCCTTGCCGAAGACCTGGCACCCCAGCTCTCCGGCGAGCAGCGCTACATGGCGCTGCTGGTGACGGCGGCCATCGGTATCGTGCGCCGCGAGCTGGAGCAGGGCGACGGCTGGCTGCAGGATGAGACAGCGGCTTTGGCCCGTTTGCTCGGCAAAGCCGGGGATCCGGCGACGCTCGGCCGCGAGCTGGCGGCGGCGCTGCGGGCCGGACGCTTCGACGGCGATCCGGAGGTTCACAAGCTGCTGCACGACAGCGTCCTAGCCCGTGTACGGGAAGCGAATCCCAAAGCCCTCGACACCACCGCGTAAGGCGCGGCGGTTCGGGGGTCGTGCGCGTGGCTGCGCGGTTTTCGCGCGGTCGTCCGTAGCCCATTGCCATTCCCCGCAGCCACGCTAGAGTTTCGCTTCCTGGCGATGAACCACGTGGAGGCGACTGACGCCTCCAGGGCGCGTTCGACGGCGTGTGTGAGTCGGCCGGGAGCTTCCAATCGACCGATCGCATGCCGTGCCGCCGCGCGGGACGAGGAGCGGGCATGCAGTATCGTCGGGTTGGCGATCTCTTGGGGCGCGACCGGGTCGTCAGGGTGTCGGCAGACACCAGTGTGCGTGAAGCCTGTCAGCTCATGCGGCTGACTGGTGTCGGCTGTCTGCTGGTCTGCGACGGCGACCGGCCCTTAGGGGTCTTCGGCGCGCGGGATGCCGGTGTGCAAGTGGTCGCCCTCGGCCACGACCCCGACCGGACCACGCTTGCGCAGGTTGTCGTGGGCATGCCGCCGACGGTCGCACCGGAGGCTTCGCTCGAGGAGGCCCTGACGCTCGTCCTGGACGGCAAGCTGGAGCAGATGCCGGTGACCGAAGGTGCGCGGGTCGTCGGCCTGCTGACCCTGCATCGCCTGCTCGAGGCGAACCGAATGCCCTCGGGTGGTGTCGTGGCGCCGACGGCCACGCCGGGCGAACGGCCGCAAAAGCGACGCTGTCGGGGCGTCTCCTCGTAACCTCCGCTCAGGCGCAGTGGTAAAGCCGCAGAAGGGCGGACCGCCGCAAGGAAAGGCGCCGACTCCGACGCCTTCCCTGGACGGCGATCGACTCGCAAGCGCGCTCAGCCGCCGGAGCCGCTGCTGCTCGGTACAGCCGGTGTCGGGCCGGTCCTGGTTGCGGCGGCACGCCTGGGCTTGGCCGCCGAGCGGCTCGTCCCCTTGGCGGCCGGCTTTGCGGTGCTCGACTTGGCGGTCGCGGACTTCGCCGCCGGGGCCTTGGAAGCCCTCGACTTCGCTGCCGCTGCTCCTGTCTTCGCGGTCTTCTTCGCACCGCCCGCCGCCTTGGCGGCAGAGGGCGAGCCGGCCGACTTGCGCGGGGCCTTGGATGCGCCGGCCGACTTCGTGTTGGCCGACTTCGTGTTGGCCGATTTCGTGTTGGCCGAACGCGGGGCGGAGGTCTTCACCCCGGCGGTGCCGCCGCCTCTCGTCCTCGTGCCGGTGGCCGGCTTGGCTGCCGTCTTGCCAGTCCCGCCCGCAGGTTTCGCGGTTGCGGGTTTCCGGGTGGCGGACTTTGCCGCCGTACCGGACTTCTCGGCGGCGCCCTTGGCCGTCGTCGCGTTCTTGCCGGTGGCCGCTTCCTTCTTCGCCTTGGCCGCCTGGGCCTTGGCCTTCTTCTCGAAGCTGCCGGTCAGCTTCTTCAGCTCCTGCTCGACCGTCTTCTCCAACTTCTCCAGCTTTTTGCTCGAAGCCTTCTCCAGCTTATCGAGCTCTCCGGCCAGCGACTTCAGGTGCTGCTTCAACTTCGCACTCGAAATGTCTTTGCCGATAGAGTTTTCGATGGCCGAAATTTGCTTGTCGACCTGTCCGGACACGGTTTCGATCCGCTTGGAGATTTTCCCGACGAGGCGGTCCAGCCGGCTGAGCTTCGGCGCAGGCTTTCGGGTCGCGGGCTTGGCGGCCGGCTTGTTCGCAGCGACAGGTGTTGCGGCGGCCTTCGTCCTGGTCGTCTTCGATCGCGCGGTGCTTGCCATTACGGGTCCCCTCTCGCACCCGGAGGCCCGCCGCCCTTCGCGACAGCGGCCGCGAGACGAGCCTCCAATACACAGGTCTTGGCGATAGGTCCCGGAACCTGTGCCCGAACCGACCATGGCTCCGACCGACGCCTGACTCGCGTACATCCTGGCGAATGCACCCGAGCAGGATGAAGCCTGAGAGTGTTATGGCGAGTCGCACAAGCCCTTTTCGCTTGACAAGAAGAGGGGCAGTGGAGGGCGAAAGGGACTTCCGCGGCTCGCGCTATTCGCGAGCCTTTCCGGCGTCGAGGCGCTCGCCCGGCGGCCCGCCGCGGCGCAGGAACGGCCCGGCAGGCCAGTCGCCGTCCCAGCTCTCCCAGGCCAGCGTCTGGCGGGCGCGCCGGGAATCCTCGCCCATCTGGCGCTTCAGCGCCTCGACGCTGTCGAAGCGGCGTTCTGGGCGCAAGTAGTCGACAAGTGCAACGCGCATATGTGCCCCGTAGATTTCGCCGGAATAGTCGAAGAGATGGACTTCCAGCAGCGGCTCGTCATACCCGTACATCGGGGCGATCCCGAGGTTCGCCACACCCGGCAGCCAGGCCACGGCCGTGCGCTCAGTGACGATGCAGGCGCGCACGGCATAGATGCCGAAGGCCGGCCGCAAGAGATTGCCCTGCAGTCGGATGTTGGCGGTGGGAAACCCGAAATCGCGGCCACGCTTGGCGCCGTGACGCACGCGGCCCTCGATCTCCCAGTAGCGCCCGAGCATCACCGCCGCCCGCGTCGACTTCCCCTCGCGCAGGTACGCGCGCACCTGTGTCGAGGAGTAGGCTGCCGCCACGGAGCCGCCGACCGGTTGCAGGACGCTGGTGCCGAAGCCGTGCCGCGCTCCCAGGGCGCTGAGAAGTTCCACGTCGCCCGCCCGCTTGCGCCCGAAGCGGAAGTTGTCGCCGACCACCAGGTGGCGGACGCCGAGCCCGCCGACCAGAACTCGCTCGACGAAATCCTGTGGCTCGAGCCCGGCCAGCGCCTTGGTGAAGGGCAGGGCATAGAGACGCTGGACGCCGAGCGCACGCATCAGGCGCGCCTTGGTGCGGAAGGCGGTCAGGCGGAAGGGCTGCTGTTCCGGCTGGAAGAACAGGCGCGGGTGTGGCTCGAAAGTCATCACCCCGAGCGGTGCCCGGGCGCGTTCGGCGGCCTGGCGCGCGGAATCGATCACCGCCTGGTGGCCGCGATGCACGCCGTCGAAATTGCCGATGGCGACCACGGCGCCGCGGCCGACCTCGGGGACGCGCTCGAAATGCCGGTACAGCCGCATTGGTACCTAGGCCCTCGGTGGCGCGAAGCCGCCGAAGCGGCCGCGCAGGAAGACCAGCGGTTCGCCGGCGTCGCGGCTGTCCATCGCGACGATCTCGCCGAGGAAGATCAGATGGTCGCCGCCCTGGAAGCGCTCGCGGACGCGGCAGTCAAAGCAGGCAAGGGCGTTCGGCAGGCGCGGCACCCCCGAGGTGCCGGCTGCCCAGGCGACGCCGGCCCACTTGTCTTCAAGCGGCCGGGCGAAGCGTTGGGCCATGGCCGCCGCCTCGCGCGGCAATACGTTGATGGCGAAGGTCTCGTTGCGCTCGAAAGCGGGGCGGCTGAAGGAAGTGCGGCCGAGACTCCAGAGTACCAGCGGCGGTTCGAGCGACACCGAGTTGAAGGAGTTGCAGGTCAGCCCGACCGGGGCGCCCGACGGGTCAAGCGTCGTGGCGATCGTCACGCCCGTGGCGAACCAACCGAGAGCCTGGCGGAGCTGCTTGGGGTCGCCTGGGTCGCCGGGCTGCAGCACACCGGCGCTCGGTTCGGGCTCGGGATCGGCAGCATGGGCAGCGGGCGGGGCGGGGTGGCGGGCGGACACGCGCAGACCGGGACCTGTCGGTTGGAGGGAAGCGCCGGGGCTTCGGAACTGCCGGACATAATGGCGCCGCGCCGCGGCTTCGCAACCCCCGCCGCAGCGGTGCGCGCGCTAGCGCCTTACTGGGCGAAGTATTGGCTCCGCTTACAGGCGGAGCCCTTGACCAGGGCTGCCGTGCCCTGTCGGTTGACGCCGAGCAGGCGCAGGCTGGTGCAGCCGTACACGGTGCTCACCGCCGTCAGGAAGTTATCCGGGTTGGCACGGCGCAGGCCGGCCACTCGGACGTCGAACAAGCTGGGATCCTCGGTGCGCCGGCGGTAGAGGTAGCTGGTGGTGCCCACCCGAACGCTGCGGGTGAAGGCATCCGGCGACGCCAGTTCGGCGTCCGAGAGGGTTGGCGGCGACGCATCGCTGCCGCCAGCGCATCCGGTCAGCAAGAGCGTTGCGAGAACTAGGAGTACGAGTCGCATGGTACGACCTTAGCAGGGTGCCTGCGGGGGTGCGAGGCGCTTGCGGCCTGTTAAACTGCCGCTGGACGGTCGCGCGACGCGACCACAAACGGCGGGGGCCGTAGGCGCTTGGATTACGGAATCGCCTGGCTGTTGATCGGCTCGCTGATGCTGCTGGGTAGTATCTTCGCCGGGCTGCTCTCGGCGCGCGTCGGCGCGCCGCTCTTGCTGGTGTTCCTGGCGATCGGCATGCTCGCTGGCTCGGAGGGGCCCGGGGGACTCACCTTCGACGACCCGCAGCTCGCCTTCGCGCTCGGCTCGACGGCGCTCGCCATCATCCTCTTCGACGGCGGCCTGCGCACGCCGCGGGCCACCATCGCCCGCGGTCTGGGGCCGGCCCTGGCGCTGGCCACGGTCGGCGTCGTCCTGACCGCCGGACTGGTGGCCGCCGCGGCCCACTACCTGCTGGGCTTCGAGTGGGTGCTGGCGCTGCTGCTCGGCTCCATCGTCTCGGCCACCGACGCCGCTGCCGTCTTCATGCTCCTCGGGCGCTCGGGAATCGCCCTGCGCGACCGCCTACGCGCGACCCTGGAGGTGGAGTCGGGCAGCAACGACCCCATGGCGGTGTTCCTGGTGATCACCTTCACCAGCATGCTGGCGGTGGGCGAGCTGGAATTCGGTTGGTGGGTGGCGGCCGACTTCGCGATGCAGATGGGGCTCGGCGGGGCGTTGGGGGCGGCCGGCGGGTTCGCGTTGGTGTGGCTGATGAACCGGCTGGAGCTTTCCGGCGGACTCTATCCGATCCTCGCCCTGGCCGGCGCGCTGCTGATCTTCAGCGGCACCCAGCTCACCGGCGGAAGCGGTTTCCTGGCCGTCTACATCGCCGGCATCGTCTTCGGGAACCGACGGGTGCGGGCGGACCAGTTGGTCGGCCGTTTCCTGGACGGCATGTCGTGGCTGTCGCAGATCGTGCTGTTCCTGCTGCTCGGGTTGCTGGTCACCCCGAGCGAGCTGCTGCCCGACCTCGGGGCCGCCCTCGTCCTGGCGTTCTTCCTGATGCTGGTGGCCCGCCCGCTGGCCACGCTCGTCTGCCTGACCCCGTTCCGCTTTCCATTGCGCGAGCAGGCCTTCTCGGCCTGGGTGGGCCTGCGCGGAGCGGTGCCGATCTTCCTCGCGTTGTTCCCCTTCCTGGAGGGCTTCGACAGCAGCGGCCAAGCCTTCAACATCGCCTTCGTGGTGGTGCTCGTCTCCCTGCTGCTGCAGGGCTGGTCGATCCCCTGGGTAGCACGGCGTCTGCACGTGGCGCTGCCGCCGGAGCCGGAGCCGGCGATGCGCCTCGACCTCGACCTGGCCCGGCGCACCGACCGCATGGACCGCGACCTGATCGCCTACGAGGTCATGCCGCACAGCCGGGCCGCCGACTATCCGCTCGCCGCGCTCGACCTGCCGCGCCGCACGCGCCTGGTGGCCTTGATCCGCGACGGCGTGGTCCAGCGTCTGCCGGAGGTGACGCAACTTCAGGCGGGCGACTTCGTCCTGACGATTTCGCCGCCGGAGACGGCCGCCACCCTGGACCGGTTCTTCTCGCGCCGTTTCGCCTCGACGGCGGGTCTGCTTTCGGTCGATCAGGGCGACTTCCTGGTCGATGCCGGCACGCGGCTGGGCGACCTCTGCGCCGCCTATGGCATCGAATTGGCCGGCGCCGATCCCAACCAGACGGTGGGGGCGCTGATGCGCCGCCGCCTGGGCGAGGAATTGGGGCGCGGCGACCGGCTGCGCTTCGGCCAGGTGGAGTTCATCGTCGTCGACCAGATCGGCGCAGAGCCGAAACGGGTCGGCATCGCCCTGGAGCCTGAGGAGGAAGACCCGACGTTGTTGGCGCGCCTGCGGCGGCTGCGCCTGCGGCTGCCGGCCAGGTTGCAACGCCTGCGCCGCCGGCCCGTACGGGTGTCAGGCAGCGAGAAGGAGGAATCCGACGCCGCGTCGTCGCCGGGCTCGCCAACGCTCTAGCCGAAAGGGGCCGGGCTCGTGTAGGACTAGACGCAAGCAGGCGGCAGCGGCGGAGGGCAGAAGATGAAGTATTTCAATTTCTTGACTGTGGCGGTGGCGATCGTCCTGGCGTTGGGGGCGCAGGGCGCGCAGGCGCAGTCCCAGACGGACGCGACGGCCGATGGCGAGGCGCAAGTGCCGGGCGCCGCGCGGGATGCGATGTCGGTCGAGCTCAACAAGGCCGAGCAGATCGAGCGCGGTTGCCAGTTCTTCCTGCTTCTGCGCAACAGCACGGACTTCACCTTTCGAACCTTCAGTCTGGATCTGTACTTTTTCGACACCGACGGGGTGATCTCCAGGCGCCTGCTGGTCGACACGCCGCCGGTGGCGCCCGACGGCACTCAGGTCGCCGCGTTCGTCGCCACCGACCTGCAATGCGATACGGTCTCGCAGATCCTGGTGAACGGGGTTCAGCCGTGCGAGGTCGCCGGGGGCGCGGCGCCGGATTGCTACAGCCTGTTGTCCCTGGGCAACCGGACCGACATCACGTTCTTCAAGTAGCGGATCGGGATCTCGGGCAAGCGGCCGGGCTTCTCCCGGCAGGCGGGATCTCGAGTTGCGGCAGATCATGGCCGTGTGCCGTTGCGGGGCCGAGGATGCCGCCCAGTCGCCGACTCTGGCGCAGAGGGAGCATGCTGCCATGGCCGACCCGGGCGAGCCCCAGACGCTCAGCCGTCTGCGGCAAGATCACGCGAACATCGTGCGACTGCTCGAGGTGCTGGAGCACCAGGTTGCACTCTTCGCTGCCGACGAAGAGGTCGACTACGAGGTGATCCAGGGCGTCCTGGAGTACATGCGCCTCTACCCAGACCTCGAGCACCACCCGCGCGAAGACCTCGTGCTGAGCAAGCTGGAACGGCGCGATCCGCCGGCTGCGGCGAAGGTCGGCGACCTGCGGGCCGAGCATGCGCGCTTGCGCGAGTTGACCGACCGCTTCACCAAGGCTCTGGCGACGATCCTCGGCGAGGCCGAGGTGTCGCGCCAAGGTTTCGATACGCTGGCACGCGAATTCCTGCTGGCCATGCGCGCGCACATGCGTACCGAGGAGGAGCTCTTCTTCCCCTTAGCGCGCGCCAGCCTAGCCCCGGGGGATTGGGCGGAGATCGAGGCTGCTGCGCCGGGTGCCGCGGATCCCGTCTTCGGGCCGAAGGTGGCCGCGGAATGCGAGGCCCTGCGCCAGCATCTGCTCTCATGGGACGCCGAAGACCGCGCCGCCGTACGCGGCTGAACCGCCTAACGCGGCGAGGGGACGGCTTCTATAGCGACCATCTCGGCTGCGAGGGCCGCCCTGGTCGTCTCAGTTCTCTCGATCACTGTGCCGCGTCCTCCTTGCGCGCCAGCTCGTCTTCCAGCTCCAGGATCCGCATGGTGGTCTTGAGCACCGTGTCGGGGTTGAGGCTGATGGAGTCGATGCCGATGCGCACCAGGAACTCGGCGACCTCCGGATAGTCGGAAGGGGCTTGGCCGCAGATCCCGCTGTGGCGGCCGGCCGCACGCGCGCCCTCGACAGCCATCTGCAGCATGCGCATCACGCCGGGATCGCGCTCGTCGAAGTCGAAGGCGACGATCTCGCTGTCCCGGTCGACGCCGAGCGTGAGCTGCGTCAGGTCGTTCGAGCCGATCGAGAAGCCATCGAAGATCTCGGCGAAGTCCGCCACCTGGATGACGTTGTTGGGGATCTCGCACATGACGTAGATCTCCAGGCCGTTTTCGCCGCGCTTCAACCCGTGCTCGGCCATCAGGTCGAGCACCCGGCGGCCTTCCTCCACCCGCCGGCAGAAGGGGATCATCAGCTTCAGGTTCGTCAGCCCCATCTCCGCGCGCACCCGCTTCATCGCCCGGCACTCCAGGGCGAAGCCCTCGGCGTAGGCCGGATGCGCGTAGCGCGAGGCGCCGCGGAAGCCGATCATCGGGTTGGCCTCGCTCACCTCGAAGCCGCGCCCGCCCAACAGGGCCGCGTACTCGTTGGTCTTGAAGTCGCTCATGCGCACGATCACCGGCTTCGGGTAGAAGGCGGCGGCGATGGTGCCGACCCCCTCCGAAAGCCGCTCGACGAAGAACTCGGCGCCCGAGGCGTGCTGCGCGATCAGCGCCTCGACCGCGGCGCGCTCGCGCGAATCCTCGACCTTCTCCGGGTAGAGGAGCGCCATCGGGTGCGCCTTGATGGAGTCGGTGATGATGAACTCCATACGCGCGAGACCAACGCCGGCGTTGGGCAAGAAACTTGTCTTGAAGGCCAATTCGGGGTTGCCGAGGTTGAGCATGATGTCGGTCTTCGGCTGGCGCAGCTCGCCCAGGTCGACGCTGGAGGTCTCGAAGGGCACCTCGCCGTCGTAGACCCGGCCGACGTCGCCTTCGGCGCAGGAAACCGTCACGCTCTGCCCGTCGCGCAGGGTCTCGGTCGCGCCTTCCGCACCGACCACCGCCGAGATGCCGAGCTCGCGGGCGACGATCGCCGCATGGCAGGTGCGGCCGCCGCGGTTGGTGACGATGGCCGCGGCTGTCTGCATCACCGGCTCCCAGTCCGGCGTGGTGGTGTCCGCGACCAGGACCTCGCCGGGGCGGAAGCGATGCAGTTCGCTCTGGTTCTTGATCACGCGCACTTGGCCGCTGGCGATCTTGGCCCCGATGGCGCGGCCGCTGACCAGCACCGGCGCCGTGCCGGTCAGGGCGTAGTCCTCCAGGATGTGGCCCTGGCGCTGGCTGGTGACCGTCTCCGGACGGGCCTGGACGATGTAGATCTGGTCGTCCAGGCCGTCCTTGGCCCATTCGATGTCCATCGGCATAAGGTGGCCGGCGCGGCGCGAATAGTGGTCCTCGATCTTGATCGCGGCGTCGGCCAACTCCAGCACGTCGGGATCGGCGATGCACAGGCGGGCGCGGTCCTCGTCCGGCGTCGGCACGGTGCGGCTGGACTCTCGGGTGTGGCCGGGGGCGTAGATCATCTTGATCTGCTTCTCGCCACGGTTGCGGCGCAGGACGGCGCGATAACCCTCGCGGTAGGTCGGCTTGTGGACGTAGAACTCGTCGGGATCGACCGAACCCTGCACCACCGTCTCGCCGAGGCCGTAGGCGCCGGTGATGAAGACGACGTCGGGGAAGCCGGTCTCCGTGTCGACAGAGAAGATCACGCCGGAAGCGGCGAGGTCGGAGCGGATCATCTTCATGACCGTTACCGACAGCGCGACCTTGAAGTGGTCGAAGCCACGATCGATGCGGTAGGAGATGGCGCGGTCGGTGAACAGCGAGGCGAGGCAGCGCCTGTAGGCATCCAGCAGCAGGACCTCGCCGTGCACGTTCAGGTAGGTGTCGTGCTGCCCGGCGAAGCTGGCAGTCGGCAAATCCTCGGCTGTCGCGGAGGAGCGTACGGCCACGCTGACGTCTGGGCCATATTCGGCGACCAGGTCACGCCAACCCTGACGGATCTGCTCCTCCAGCTCGGCCGGTAGCGGCGCGGCGTAGATCATCTCGCGGATCGCGCGGGCGCGACGGGCGAGCTCGGCGACATCCGTCTTGTCCAGATCGTCCAGCAGTTCGTGCAACCGCGGCTCCAGGCCGTTGTCGGAGATCACCTTTCGGTAGGCCTCGGCGGTCACGGCGAAACCGTTGGGCACCCGAACGCCCAGCGGGGTCAGCTCCCGATACATCTCGCCGAGCGAGGCGTTCTTGCCGCCGACCAGTGGGACGTCGTCGAGGCCCAGTTCGGAAAACCAGCGGATGTAGGTGCGATCGGAGGGGTCCTGGGGCATGGGCAGCGCTCTCCCTGTCGAGCATCGCGCGACCGCCGCGACGGCCAAGCGGTTCGCGCGGAACGATAGGGGGCTGCCACGCCGGCGCCCCATGAGGTGGGTCAATCTCCCGCGATTCCGTCGATCTCGTGCGTACGGCCACAAGGCAATTCTCGCGCTTGGCGAGAATTTCCTAAGCCGTTATCGCCAGAGGACGAAGGGACGATAAGCCTTTCCTAACGCTTTGCCCGGTAAACACACGGTGCCGATCCTTGCCGGACGGCCAGCGGCCGGCGTTTGGGTGGGCGGGACGGCCATCGGGGGTTCGCCATGCTGTTCGCGGAGAAGGGTGAGGAAGCCAAGGCTCTGGCGGCGCAGGCGATGGAGGCCATGCAGGCGCACGGCATTCCACCCAATCCGATGAACTTCACGGTCTGGTACGCCCACTGCTCTGGCCGCCATCCGGAACTCAGCCGGGCGGTCGAAGCCTTCCTGCAGCAAGACGAAGGCTTCACGTCTGCACGTAACGAAGAGCTCTTCGAGTCCTTTTTCGGCAACGACGGGCAGGCCGATGCCGTCCGGGCGACGTCGAAGCAGATCGAGGGCGTGACGCACCGCGTCATCGAGGATCTGCGCGCCGCCGGGGTGGACGTCGCGAGCTTCGGCGACAAGCTCGCCGCCTTCGGCAGCGACCTGCAGGCCGGCGGCGATCTGGCCTCGCTGATCCAGGAGATGCTGCGCGAGACCGAGACGGCACGGGCCCGGACGCAGGCCCTCGAAGCCCAGCTCAACGTGGCCACCGGCGAGATACAGGAACTGCGCAAGCGCATGGAAGACGTGCGCCTGGAGGCGCTGACCGACGGCCTGACCGGGCTCTACAACCGCAAGCACTTCGATGCCCAGTTGCGCCGCGATGCGCTGAAGGCGATGGAGATCTGCGAGCCCTTGTGCGTCATTCTCTGCGACATCGATCACTTCAAGCGGTTCAACGACACCTACGGCCACGCCATCGGCGACGAGGTCATCAAGCTGGTGGCGCGCACCCTGAAGCAGAACGTCCAGGGGCGGGACACGCCGGCCCGCTACGGCGGCGAGGAGTTCGCGGTGATCTTGCCGCAGACCGGGCTGCAGGACGCTGCCGTTCTCGCCGAGCGGATCCGCGGCCGGCTTGCCGGCAAGGAGCTGAAGACCAAGAACGGTGGCCGTTCCTTCGGCAAGGTGACAATGTCGCTCGGCGTGGCGGAGTACCGACTCGGCGAACCGCTGACCGATCTCATTCAGCGCGCCGATGCCGCGCTCTATGCGGCCAAGCGCGACGGCCGCAACCGTGTCGCGACGGAGACCACCGACATACCGGCCGCGGCCAACGCCTGATCCGGGCGCGCAGGCGGCATTGCGTTGACGCCGCACACGGGCCGCCCGTAGCGTGCCGCCGTCCTGCAGTCGCCCGCGATTGGCGCGGGTGGAGGGGCGCGCGGGCGAGAGGGCTGCAGTGCAGGATTTTTCGGGAACGTCACGTCCCTTGGCGACGCTGGTGCTGGGCGGGGCGCGCTCGGGCAAGAGCCGCTTGGCCGAACGTCTGTGCGAATCCCAATCCGGGCCCTGCATCTACCTGGCGACCGGCGCGGCGCACGACGAGGAGATGGCCGCGCGCATTGCCCAGCACCGGGCGCGCCGCGGTCCACGCTGGCACACGGTCGAGGCGCCGCTCGAGCTTGCCGTGGCACTGACGGCCGAGACTGCGCCCGACCGCGCCGTGCTGGTCGATTGCCTTACCCTTTGGCTGTCCAATCTGCTGTTCGCCGAGCGTGATCCGGCCGCTGAAGGCCGGGCGCTGTGTACGGCGCTGAGCGCAGTCGAGGGGCCCGTCGTGCTCGTCTCGAACGAAGTCGGGCTCGGGATCGTGCCGGACAACGCTTTGGCACGCCGCTTCCGCGATGCCGCCGGGCACCTGCACCAGGAGGTGGCGGCAATCTGCGACCAGGTCCTCTTCACGGTTGCCGGCTTGCCGCTGACGCTTAAATCTTTCGCGGACCATTCTCTGATAAAGGATTGAAGAAAATGCAAAAAATACCCGCCACCATCCTCACCGGCTTCCTCGGCGCCGGCAAGACCACGACGATTCGGCATCTGCTGCAGAACGCCGGAGGACGCCGGATCGCGCTGGTCATCAACGAGTTCGGAGACCTGGGAGTCGACGGCGAGATCGTGCGGGGCTGCGGCATCGAAGCCTGCGCAGACGAGGACGTCATCGAGCTGGCCAACGGCTGCATCTGCTGCACCGTGGCGGACGACTTCCTGCCGACGATCCAGGCGCTGCTGGCCCGTGCGGCACCACCCGAGCACATCGTCATCGAAACCTCCGGCCTCGCGCTGCCCAAGCCGTTGGTCAAGGCCTTCGCCTGGCCGGAGGTACGCACGCGCGTCACCGTGGATGGCGTGGTGGCTTTGGTCGATGCGCCGGCGGTGGCGGCCGGGCGCTTCGCCGGCGACCCCGCTGCCGTGCAGGCGCAGCGCGCCGCCGACGCCAATCTGGACCACGAAAGCCCGCTTGAAGAGCTGTTCGAGGAACAGGTGGCCTGCGCCGATTTGGTCGTGCTCAACAAGGTCGACCTCCTGGCGCCCGGGACCCTGGCGGACGTCGAGACCGCCGCGCGGCGCGACATGCGCCCGGGCGTCAAGCTGCTGCACGCCAGCCATGGCGCGGTCGATCCCGCCGTGCTGCTGGGCCTGACCGCAGCGGCGGAGGACGACCTGGCCGCCCGGCCGTCGCACCACGAGGACCACGACGACCACGACCATGACGACTTCGCCAGCTTCGCGGTCGAGCTGGGGGCGGTGGCGAGCCCGCAGGAGCTGATCGCCCGGCTGCAGCCGGTCGTCGCCGCACACGACATCTACCGCATCAAGGGTTTCGCCGAGGTCGCTGGCAAGCCGATGCGGCTGGTCGTGCAGGGGGTCGGGCCGCGCATCGAGACCTACTACGACCGCGACTGGCACCCCTCGGAGCGGCGGGGCAGCCGGCTGGTGGTGATCGGCGGCCGCGGCATGGACGAGACCGGCATCCGCGCAACGCTTCACACCGGCGAGCGCGAGCCCGCCTGATGCACCTGCTGGCGGCCACGCCGGGCGAAACCGGGGACGGGACGGAAGCGGTCGACCTGGGCCAGAGCCCGGGCGACATCGTCTTTCTGTCCGCCGCCGACAGCGAACTGGCGCTGCTTGCCGAGGCGCGGCGGCGCCGGCCGCAGGGCCCGAGCCTGCGGCTCGCCAACCTGCTGCAGCTCGGCCATCCCATGTCCGTTGACCTCTACGTCGAGCAGGTGGTCCGGCATGCGGGTCTGGTCGTCGTCCGCCTTTTGGGCGGTCAGGGCTACTGGCCCTACGGCGTCGAGCAGTTGCGCGTCGCCGCCGCCGAGACCGGCCAGGCGCTCGCGATCCTCCCTGGCGACGACAAGCCGGACGCGCAACTCGCCGCCGCCAGCACCGTCTCCGCCGAGGCCTACGACCGCCTCTGGCGCTATTGCCTGGAGGGCGGACCGGACAACGCGGCCAACCTGCTGGCCTACGCCGCGGATCTGCTTGGCCATCCGGCTTCCTGGGACGAACCGGCGCCGCTGCTGCGCGCCGGCCTCTACTGGCCGGGCCTGGCGTCCCCCGACCTGGCGGCGCTGCGCGGACAGTGGCGCGATCCGGCGGCACCAGCGGTCGCGCTCGCCTTCTATCGCGCGCTGGTGCAGGCCGGCGACCTGGCACCGATCGACGCCTTGATCGCGGCGTTGCAGGCCGAGGGGCTGAACGCCGTGCCGGTCTACGCCCAATCCCTCAAGGACACGCTGTGCGCCGAGACCGTGCGCCTGCTGCTGGCCGAGTCCGGCGCCCGGATGGTGCTGAACTGCACCGGCTTCGCGCTGTCCGCGCCCGGTGCCGCGCGGGCGGAGACACCCTTCGACGCAGTGCCGGGGCCGGTGCTGCAGGTCGTGCTGGCTGGCTCCAGCGAGGGCCGATGGCGCAGCGGCACGGCAGGCCTGTCGGCGCGCGACATCGCCATGAACGTGGCGCTGCCCGAAGTCGACGGGCGGATCCTGGCGCGCGCCGTCTCCTTCAAGACCGAGGCGCGGCGCGACGACGCGACCCAATGCGCGGTCGTCCGGCACAAGCCGGTGCCCGACCGCATCGCCTTCACCGCCGCGCTGGCGCGGGGGTGGAGCGATCTGGCGGCGACACCGCCGGGCGAGCGGCGTGTGGCGGTGCTGCTCGCCAACTACCCGAACCGCGACGGTCGGCTGGGCAACGGCGTCGGGCTGGACACCCCGGCGGCGACGCACGCCGCGCTGCAGGCCATGGCGGCGGCGGGCTACGACCTGGGCATGCTGCCGGCCGACGGTCAGGCCTTGATCCGCCAGTTGCAGGCCGGTCCGACGAATGCCCGGCGCGAAGCGCGCGACGGCGGCGTCGCGCTCGACCTCGCTACCTACCGGCGTCTCTTCGCCGCGCTGCCGCAGGCGGTGCAGGAGGCCGTGGCGGAGGCCTGGGGCGCGCCGGAGACCGATCCTTTCGTTTCGGACGGCGCCTTCCGGCTGGCGCTGCACCGCTTCGGCAAGGTGCTGGTCGGGGTGCAGCCGGCGCGCGGCTACAACATCGATCCCGTGGCGACCTACCACAGCCCCGACCTGGTGCCGCCGCACGGCTACTTCGCCTTCTATCTCTGGCTGCAGCACGTCGCCGGCGTGCAGGCGGTCGTCCACTTCGGCAAGCACGGCAACCTGGAGTGGCTGCCGGGCAAGGCCCTGGCGCTCTCGAAGAACTGCTTTCCCGAAGCGGTCCTCGGGCCGCTGCCGCATCTCTACCCCTTCATCGTCAACGATCCCGGCGAGGGCACCCAGGCCAAGCGGCGCGCCCAGGCGGTCATCCTCGACCACCTGACGCCGCCGCTGACGCGCGCCGAGACCTATGGGCCGCTCGCCGACCTGGAGGCTCTGGTCGACGAGTACTACGAGGCCGCGGGCGTCGACCCGCGCCGGCTCGAGGTGCTGCGCGGCCAGATCCTGGACGCCACCCGCGGCCTCGGGCTCGACCGCGACTGTGGGATCGCGCCCGACGAGCCGACCGACAGCGCCCTCGCCAAGCTCGACAACCACCTGTGCGAACTGAAGGAATTGCAGATCCGCGACGGCCTGCACGTCTTCGGGCGAGCGCCTGGCGGAGTGCAGCTCCGGGACCTGATGGTCGCCCTGGTGCGTCTGCCGCGCGGCGACGGGCATGGGCGCCATGCCTCGCTGCACCGGGCGCTGGCGGCCGACCTCGGCCTGGAAGGCTTCGATCCGCTGACCTGCAGCCTCGGCGATGCCTTCGCGGGCCCGAAGCCGGATGTCCTAGCCGCACTGGCCGAAGGCAGTTGGCGGACCAACGGCGACACGCTCGAGCGCCTCGAGGCGCTGGCCCAAGCCCTGGTCGACGGCCGGCCGGCGGATGCGGACTGGGCGCGCACTGCGGCCGTTCTGAGCTACCTGAACGGCCAGCTGCGAACGCTCGTGAAAGGCTGTGGCACCGCCGAGTTGGCCGGGCTGCTGACGGGCCTGAACGGAGAGTTCGTGGCACCGGGACCGAGCGGCGCGCCGACCCGCGGCCGGCCGGAGGTGCTGCCCACCGGCCGCAACTTCTATTCCGTCGATACCCGCGTGGTGCCGACGCCGGCGGCCTGGCAACTCGGCTGGAAGTCGGCCTGCCTGCTGCTGGAGCGCCACCGGCAGCAACAGGGCTGCTGGCCGACGAGCGTAGCGCTCTCCGCCTGGGGCACGGCGAACATGCGCACCGGCGGCGACGACCTGGCGCAGGCGCTGGCGCTGATGGGCGTGCGACCGACCTGGGATACCGCTTCGCGCCGGGTCACCGGCTTCGAGATCCTGCCGCTGTCGCTGCTCGACCGGCCGCGGGTCGACGTCACGCTGCGCGTCTCCGGTTTTTTCCGAGACGCCTTTCCGGCGCAGATCGAGCTGTTCGACGCCGCCGTGCGGCAGGTCGCCGCCCTCGACGAGCCGCCGGCCATGAACCCACTGGCCGCCAAGGCGCGGGCCGAGGTCGCCGAGCTGACGGCGGCAGGTCTCGACGAGGCCGCGGCGCGGCGCCGGGCGACCTTCCGCGTCTTCGGCTCCAAGCCGGGCGCCTATGGCGCCGGGCTGCAGGCGCTGATCGACGAGAAGGGCTGGCGGACAGCGGCCGACCTCGCCGAGGCCTTCACGGTCTGGGGCGGCTATGCCTATGGCGCCGACGCCGAGGGCCTGGCGGAGGGCGAGACCTTCCGACGCCGCCTGGCCGGCGTCGAGGCGGTGCTGCACAACCAGGACAACCGCGAGCATGACCTGCTGGATTCCGACGACTACTACCAGTTCGAGGGCGGCCTGCATGCCGCGGTAGAGGCGGCGCGCGGTGAGTCCCCGCGCGTTTACCACAATGACCACTCCCGCCCGGAGCGGCCGGTGATCCGTACCCTGGAGGAGGAGATCGGACGGATCGTGCGCGGACGGGCGGCCAACCCCAAGTGGATCGCCGGGGTGATGCGCCACGGCTACAAAGGCGCCTTCGAGATCGCTGCGACGCTCGACTACCTCTTCGCCTTCGCCGCCACGACCCACGCGGTCAGCGACCAGCACTTCGAGGCGCTCTACGAGGCCTACCTCGACGAGGGCGAGGTGCAGGCCTTCCTGGCCGAGGCCAACCCCGCGGCGCTGACGGAACTGGCGGCGCGTTTCAAGGAGGCGATCGACCGCGGTCTCTGGCGTCCGCGCGCCAACGCCGCCTATCATCGTCTCGAAGCGCTGAGCGGAGGAGACGGGCGGTGAAGACCGAGGGAATGAGCGAGGCAGAGATCGACGCGCGCCACGCCGAGAAGATGGCCAAGAAGAAGGCGGCGCGCGACAAGATCGTCGCCACCAAGACCATCGAGAAGGGGCTGCTGATCGTCCACACCGGCAAGGGCAAGGGCAAGTCGACGGCGGCCTTCGGCATGGTCATGCGTGCGCTCGGTCACGGCTTCAAGGTCGGCATCGTGCAGTTCGTCAAGGGCAAGTGGGAAACTGGCGAACGCCGCGTGCTGGAGGCCTTTGCCGACCAGGTCACGGTGCGCACGATGGGCGAGGGCTTTACCTGGGAGACCCAGGACCGCCAGCGCGACATCGCCGCCGCCCGCGCCGCCTGGGAGGCCGCCGGGGCGCTGCTGGCCGATCCGTCCTACAGGCTGGTGCTGCTGGACGAGCTGAACATCGTGCTGCGCTACGACTATCTGCCGCTCGAGGAGGTGTTGGAGGGGCTGGCGGTGCGCCACCCCGACACCCACGTCATCGTCACAGGGCGGAACGCCAAGGAGCCTCTGCTCGAGGCCGCCGACTTGGTGACCGAGATGAGCCTGGTGAAGCACCCCTTCCGCAGCGGCGTGAAGGCGCAGGCCGGCATCGAGTTCTAGCCGAGATGGCCCGAACCCCGGCCCTGATGTTGCAGGGCACCGGCTCCGACGTCGGCAAGTCGCTCCTGGTCGCCGGGCTATGCCGGCTGTTCGCCCGTCAGGGCCTACGGGTACGCCCCTTCAAGCCGCAGAACATGTCGAACAACGCGGCCGTGACCGCCGAGGGCGGCGAAATCGGCCGCGCCCAGGCCCTGCAGGCGCGCGCCTGCGGCGTGCCGCCGAGCGTCGACATGAATCCGGTGCTGCTGAAGCCGGAAAGCGAGGTCGGTGCTCAGGTGGTGCTATGCGGCCGGCGAATCGCCACCGCCAAAGCGCGCGAGTACCAGAGGCTCAAACCTCAGCTTCTGCAGGCCGTTCTGGAGAGCTACAGGCGCCTGGAAACGGATGCCGACCTGATTCTGGTCGAGGGCGCCGGCAGTCCGGCCGAGGTCAACCTGCGCGCCGGAGACATTGCCAACATGGGCTTTGCCGAGGCGGCGGACCTGCCGGTCCTGCTGGTCGCCGACATCGACCGCGGCGGCGTCATCGCCAGTCTCGTCGGCACCCATGCCGTCCTGCCCGAGGCGGAGCGGGCGCGGGTGCGCGGGTACCTGATTAACAAGTTCAGAGGCGATGTCAGCCTGTTCGATGACGGCCTTGCGATCATTACCAAACGAACCGCATGGCCAAGCCTCGGTGTCGTGCCCTACTTCGACCGGGCCGGCCGGCTTCCGGCCGAGGACGCGGTGGCCCTCGAGGGGGCGGGCGGCCACGGCGACGGGCCGCTGCACGTCGCCGTCCCGCGCCTTTCCCGAATTGCCAACTTCGACGACCTCGACCCGCTGAAGCTGGAGCCCTCGGTGCGTCTCACGATCGTGCCATCAGGAGAGGCACTGCCGGGTGACGCCGACCTGGTGATCCTCCCGGGCTCCAAGTCGACCCTGGGAGACCTGGCGTTCCTGCGGCAGCAGGGCTGGGATATCGACCTGGCGGCCCATATCCGGCGCGGCGGCCGCGTGCTCGGCCTGTGCGGCGGCTACCAGATGCTCGGCCGGCGCCTGCACGACCCCGAGGGCATCGAGGGACCGGCCGGCAGTGCGGAGGGACTTGGGCTGCTCGACCTGGAGACCCGCATGAGGCCGGAAAAGCGCCTTGTCGAGGTCGAAGGACGTCACCTGGCGAGCGGCGAGCCAATTCGCGGCTACGAGATGCACATCGGCGTCACCGAGGGGCCGGACCGCGCCCGACCCTGGCTCGAGGTCGAGGGGCGCGGCGAGGGCGCCGTCTCGCGCGACGGCCGGGCGATGGGCAGTTACCTGCACGGCCTTTTCGCCGCCGACGGCTTCCGCCGCGCCTTCCTCGCCGACTTGGGCGCGAAGGACTTTGCCGCGGTCGGCTTCGAGGCCGCCGTCGAGGATACGCTCGAGGCGTTGGCGGAGCATCTCCTCCGGCACCTGTCCCTCAATGAATTCTGGAAGATCGCGGCTAGCCGATGAGCAGGGCGGCCGCGGCGACCAGGAGCCATCCGGCCAGGCAGGCGCGCAGGTACAGCCGTAGTCCGCGCTCGATGTCGTCGGGACGCACGGCGCGACGGCCGCCGGCGTTCATCCAGGCATCCTCGACCGGCTCGCCGTGATAGCTGCGCGGTCCGGCCAGCGCGATGCCGAGGGCGCCGGCCATCGCCGCCTCGGGCCAGCCGGCATTCGGCGAGCGATGCCAGGCGGCGTCGGCGAAGACCGCACGCCAGGCGCTGCGCCAGCGCCCGTGCGGCAGGCCGGCGAGGGCGATCAGCAGGGCGGAGAGGCGCGAGGCCGGGAGGTTGACTAGGTCGTCGAGCCGCGCCGCCGCCCAACCGAATTCGCGATGGGCCGCGGTCTTGTGGCCGATCATCGAGTCCGCCGTGTTGATCGCCTTGTAGGCGAAGAGACCCGGCAGGCCGAGCAGAGCGTACCACAGCGCCGGCGCAACCACGCCGTCGGAGAAGTTCTCGGCCAGGCTCTCGATCGCTGCCCGGCTGACGCCGGCCTCGTCCAGCGCCTCCGGGTCGCGGCCGACGATATGGCGCACGGCGGCCCGCGCACCGGCCAGACCCTCCGCCTGGAAGCCGGCGGCGACCGCGGCCACGTGCCGATAGAGACTGTTCTGCGCCAGCAGCACGAAGACGAGGGCCAGCTCCAGCAGCCAGCCGAAGGGCAGGGCCGTGGCGAGGTCGTGCAGGGCCAGGCCGAGCGCGGCACTGACGACGGCCAGCAGTGCGACGGCGAAGACGCCGTGGCCGCGCCGCCGGCCAGACGCCAGGCGCGGATCGTTCAGGCGTCGGTCGAGAAAGGCGACGGCGCGGCCCGCAAGGACCACCGGATGCGGCGCGCGCCGCCAAAGCCAGTCCGGGTCGCCCAGCAGGGCGTCCATGATCAAGGCGCCGAGCAGGATCCAGAGGGCGTCCGGCGCGCTCACGGCACCTGTCCGGCGGGCTCGCCGCCCGGCGGCCTGCACCACGTCGAAAGCGGCAGGGAACGACGGTCGACGTGCATCAAGGACCCTGCTCCGGGCGTTGAGTGAGAGGAAAGTCCGACCGCAGGCATGCGCAGCGCGCGTGCGCCCATACCGAGGGAGCAAGGTAATGTCCACATTCGTCCTGTTGACCCGCGTCGAACCGGCCGCAATGTCTCAGCACGATCCACTCGATCTGGAGCGTCGCGTCAAGACTGCTGTCGCGGCCGCTTGCCCGCGGGTCGAATGGCGCGAAAGCTTCGTGATTCTAGGGCCATACGACTATCTGGACTTGTTCGAATCACCGGATTCGGAGACCGCGGCCCAAGTCTCGCAGATCGTTCGCCGCGAAGCGCAGGCCCACACCGAGGTCTGGCCGGCCGTCACGTGGGAGGCCTTCAAGCGTCAGATGGCGGCATGAACGCGTCACGCGGACTCGAGCGTTAAGGCTGGCCCGTAACGAAACGGCAAGCAGATGCATCGGAAACTTGAAATGTTCTAAGCGCGTTCCATATACTCCGGCGTGACTTCCGAACAGGATCGTCGGAAAGCGGCGTGCGGGCGACCGTGCGGCTACTCGGCCATTGTGCGGGTGCCGCCGGGGCGCACTCCAACCCGCGCCGGAAGAGGAGAAGTGCCATGGCGAATAGGAACATCAAGGACCGCACCCAGCGCAGCGAGCTGGATATGCTGATGGCCGAAGCGGCCCGCTATCCCCTGCTGACGCAGCCGGAAGAGAACGAGCTGGTCTCGCGCTGGCGCGAGACCGGCGACCATGCGGCCCTCAACAAGCTGCTGGGTAGCCATCTACGGCTCGTGATCAAGCTGGCCCGCGGCCTGCGCGGTTACGGGGTGCCGATCGAGGACCTCATCGCGGAGGGCAATGTCGGGCTGATGCAGGCGGCTCAGCGCTACGACCCGGAACGGCAGGTGCGCTTTGCCACCTACGCCGCCTGGTGGATCCGCGCCTCCATGCACGAGCTCGTGCTGAAGAGCGGCTCGATCGTGCGCACCGTGCGCACTGGCGACCAGAAGAAGCTGTTCTTCAACCTGCGCCGCATGAAGGCCAAGCGCGCGCAACTCGGCGAGACTGGCGAGCTTTCGGGCGAGGCGGTCACCGAGATCGCCGATACGCTCGGCGTTTCGGAGAACGACGTGCGCGAGATGGACCAGCGGCTGGGCATCGGCGACGTCTCGCTGGACGCGCCGCTCACCTCCGAGGGCGAGGACTCGCGGATGGACTTCCTGACCGACGATCAGGCCCCGACGCCGGAGGCGCTGATCGCCGACGAGGACGAGCGCGACAAGCGCCGGCTGCTGCTCGACAGCGCGATGGCGGGCCTGAACGATCGCGAGCGGCACATCCTGCAGGAGCGCCGACTCAGCGAGGAGCCGCGCACCCTGGAGGAGCTGAGCCAGGTCTACGGCGTGTCGCGCGAGCGTATCCGCCAGATCGAGGCGCGCGCCCTGGAAAAGCTGGCGGCCGCCACCCGCCGGGCCGCGGCCGACCGCGGCCTGATCGGACGCAACCACCCGCCGGCGCTCGCTGCGTAACGCGCAGAGCACCGACCGACGGCCGGCCGCAGCCACGCGATGCTGCTGCGCGCCGGCCTGGTCCTGATCGCCGTCGCGGCCCTCGTGGTCGCGGCGGCGATCGTGTTTCGGGCCCCCGGCGCGACCGGGGACCGCCGCGCCTTCGCCCTGCTGCTGTCGCGCGAAGGCCTGCTCGTGCTGCTGGTCTACTGGGGCCTGGCAGCGCTGGCCGTCGCCCTTTTACTGCTGGTTCTGTGAGGCACCTCACAGCTCCGAGACCGCCTGTGGCGGCCCTCACAAGCCGAGGGGCAGGGAGCGGCCATCTTCCGGGCATGCACGAGGCCGCGGACCACCCCATGGGTCCGCCGCAGAGAGGACCCGAAAGATGTCGCTGCAGACCTACGCCTGGATCGACCGCGCCTTGGGCCGCGCCATCGAGGCAATGATCGCCATGCTGCTCGCCCTCACGGTCGGCGGCACACTCGCCGTGCTCGGCCTCGGCCTGCTCACCGGCGCCATCGGCTGGTAGGCCGGCTGCGCCACCCGCGCAACCGGCCTGCCTCTCGCCGGTGCGGTCGATCTGTGGGCTGTCTGGGCGTGCAGACTGCGCAAATGCCCATTGCCTGCGCCGATGACCGTCCATGCGGCGAAGATCCGCTGGATCAGGCCGTGCGCCCCTCCATGAGGAAGGGCAGGAGCGTAGCGAACGCTTCGTCGGGCGCTTCCTCGGGAATGAAGTGGCCGCTTGGCATCGGCGAGAAGCGTGCGTCCTGGCACCAGCTGTCCCAGATCGCGCGAAGATCGAAGTGGCGACCGGTCACGCCCTGTTCGCCCCACAGGACTAAGGTTGGACAGACGATCTTTCGGCCCGCCTCGCGGTCCGCGGCGTCGTGCTCTCGGTCGATGCCATAGCCTGCCCGGAAGCACTCGCACATGGCGAAAATCGAACGTGGGTCCGTCGAGCGTTCGAGATACACCGCCAGTGCATCGCCGTCGTAAGGCACCGGCGTGTCGCCGAGACCGAAGAGGATCTGACGCTGGAACGCTTCGGCGTGTCCTTCGATCAGCCGGTCGGGCTGCGGGAAGGGCTGCGTCAGGAAGAAGAAGTAGAAGTAGTCCTGTGCGATCTCGGCCGTCGCGTTCTCGTAGAAGTCCAAAGCCGGCACGATGTCCATGACGCACAGGCGCTCGACGACGTGCGGATGATCGAGTGCCATGCGGCGCGCGACCCGCGCCCCGCGGTCGTGCCCGACGAGCGAGAAGCGCTCGAACCCCAGATCGCGCATCACCGCGACCTGCTCGGCGGCCATGGTCCGCTTGGCGAAGGGATGCGGCGTTTGGCCCGGCGCGGGCTTGTGACTCTCTCCGCGCCCCCGAAGGTCCGTGAGCACGACAGTGAACCGGTCCAGCAGGCGTGGTGCGATGCCGTGCCAGCACAGATGCGTCTGCGGATCCCCGTGCAGCATCAGGAGGCCCGGCCCGGTCCCACCGATGAGGGCAAGGATAGAGTTGCCGTCGATCTCGACGAAGCGTCGCTCGAAGCCCGGCAGGAGCTTTGCGTCGGCGGCTTCACACATACTCATCCAGCCACTCCTTGTAGGCGACGATCGCCGCCTCGTTCCGCTTGTAGAAGGCCCATCGGCCTATGCGCTCCACCGTCACGAACTCCGCACGGCGCAACAGCTCCAAGTGACGGCTGACCGTCGGCTGGGCCATGCCAAGCTTCTCGGTGAGAAGCGTGACGCACACCCCGATCTCGCGCGGATCGCCCGCGACCTGATGGGAAAAGTGATCCCAAGGCGAACGAAGCCAATCGAGAATAGCGACGCGCGACTCGTTGGCGAGAGCTTTGGATTGCTCGAGACGGTCGACCATTTCGGTATTTGCATAGCAACATAGCTATGAGTCAATAGATATGGCTTGCTCTCTCCCGCTCTCTCTCTCATCCGCAACGAGAGTCCAGGAGTTTCGTGGCCCTTCCGCCGGCTCGGTCGTGGTGAGTGCAGCGTCCCGCTCGGACGCAATCAGCCCGCCTCTTGTCGGTGCGGTCGATCTGCGGGCGGGGGGGCGGCGCGCGAATGGCGCCCATGGCTGGGCTGCGAAGTTGAGCCTTAAGCCTCGGGTCCCGCTCTGCCGCCGTCGGACGGGAGCGTGTCGCGAAGTGCGGCTGCGGCCTCCGCCATTGCGCCATAGAGCGCCTTTCCGACACGGGCGACAGCACGCCGGGAGGCGATGGAGCCGTCGGAATCCAAGTCCGGGAGCGTCGCCATCATCTCGTCGAGCCAGGCGGCCTGCTGGCGATAGTGATCCTCTTCGGCAGCCAGCACACTCTGAAGATCGTTTTCTTCTAGGATCCAGACGAACCCCAGGCGCAGCAGCGGCTCGAAGCGCATTGAGCGCGCCGCGGCGTCGAGCGGTTCGGTGAGCCAGCGCCGGATCTCGCCCAGCCCTGCCTGCGTAATCGCATAAATCTTACGGCCCCGCGGTCCATAGTCGGAAAGCTCGATGAGACCCTCGTCCTGCAGGGCCTTGAGTTCCGTGTAGATCTGGTTGTGCCGGACCGGCCAAACCCGCCCGAGCGAATGCTCGAATCGCTTGGTCAGGTCGTAGCCGCTCATCGGTGCCTCGGCGAGCAACCCGAGCAAGGCATGGCGCAAAGACATCTTCTCTCCTTGACATGTCTTTTTTTACATGTCAAATACGACATGTACATGTTGAAGATGGACTACCAGAGACTTCGGAGGGGACCATGCGTACCGCCATCCTTGCCATCGCGCTAGCGCTCGGTCTGTCGGCCGGGGACGGCCGCCACGCTGCCGCGGCCGAGCGCGTCTACGTCGTCGGCGACTCGCTCAACGACACCGGCACTTTCGCGCCCGTTACCGCGACAGGACGCTTCACCACGACACCAGGCTTCCTATGGGTCGAATGGGTCGCCGAGGCTTACGGCCTCTCCGCCGCACCGGCCTATTTCTTCGATGGAGCGGACCATCGCCGGAATGAAGGCGGCACCAACTACGCGCAGTCGGGCGCCCTCGTCACCGGCGAAGGGGGCCTCTACGACGGCGCCTCGAAACCTGTGGTCTGGCAGGTCGACCGCCTGCTCGAACACGCCGAAGGGGACCTCGGCGAGAGTGTGGTTCTGATGAATGGCGGAGGGCCCGACGTCATCCTCGCGGCGAGCGCGGTGAGCGAGGGTCGCATGACTCCCGAGCAGGCCGTCGCCCAGGTCGAGGCTGCGGGCTCCGCCCTGGTCGCCCAGGCCAAGCGGATCGAAGCCGTCAGTCCGAAGCGCCTCGTCGTCCTCAACGTCGCCGACCTTGGGGCGGTGCCGCTGTTCGGCGCCGGTCAGGGCGAAGGCGCCGGCTTCGTGACCGCCTTGTCCGAAGCCTTCAATCGTGCCATGGCCGAAGCCGCAGCGCGGCAGCAACTCGAGGCCGAGATGCCCGACATCTTCGGATTCTTCAACGGCATGATCGCCGACCCTGTGGCCTTTGGCTTCACCAACGTCACGGAACCGAGCGTCGACGCGACGGCCGCCGCGCCCACCCCGACCGGGAACAGCGCCAACAGCGGGCCCTCGCACCTCGTCGTGGCGAATGCCGCCCGGACCTATCTGTTTGCCGATTCCATACATCCGAGCGGCCAGGGACATGCACACCTGGCAAGTTTCGTCATCGACGGATTGGCCGCAGAACCGAACTGAGCCCCAATCTGGAGGACACGACATGCTTCACCAGGACTTCCGGGCACCGTCGGACGAGGGATGGTCCACGATCGAGGGCTTGCCGGGCGTACAGCTTCAGATCCTGGCAACGCCGGTCGATGGCGGTTCGATCCACCGCGCCCGTCTGGCGAAGGCAGCGGTCATCCCCGTGCATACCCATCCGGCGGACGAGTACGTGCTGGTCGTCTCGGGTCGGATCAGAACCGGTCAGACCGAGTGTGCCGCCGGCACTTTCTGGGCAACCCCGGGGGGCGTCGAGCAGGGACCGCACGTGGCCCTGAGCGACGTGGAGCTGCTTACCGTGCGGCTGGGCCCCATGGGAGAGGTCCTTGGCCTGGGCACGTAGCCCTGGCACGCTGGCCGTGGCCGGACCCTACGGACTGCTGACTGGTACCGGCTCCGCAGCCGCCGGCGGCAAACTTCGCCGCTTGCGGCTGCGTCTTGCCCTGCTTTGGCCGCTCGCGAAGTAGGTTTCCAGTCTAGCGAACCGCATCGGGCAGTCCGAGACCGGCGGCGAACGCGCACAGAAGGTTCCGGCCGCTCGTCCAGTCGCCGACCCGGCTTTCGGCGTTGATGTGGCCGAGCCCCTCGAGAACGACGAGGCCGCCGCCCCACAGACCGGCCAAACGACGGGCATAGGCGGGCGTGCCGTAGGGATCGTTCGTGGTGCTCACGAGCAGGCTCGGAAACGGCAGTTTACGTCCCGGTATCCGAGCGAAGGAGGCCGCCGCCGTCGGAAAGGCCGCTGCGGCCGGATCCGGCGGACAGACCAGCAGGGCCCCGGCGATCCGGCCGCCGGCCAGATCCGGGGCTTCGGCCAGATGAGGGATCAGGAGGCAGCCGAGACTGTGGGCAATCAGGAGGGCAGGTGGCGTGCCGGAGGCGAGCGTGGCTGCGGCACGCGCCGTCCAGCCGGCGAGATCGGGGCGGTCCCAGTCCCTCTGTTCGATGCGCACGATCGCCGGGTCCGCGCGCTCCCAGAGCGTCTGCCAGTGGTCGGCGCCGGACCCGCCGATTCCGGGTAGTGTGAAGATCGTCGCCATGGGCCTCGCTGCGACTGCGCCGATGTGTGCAGATTAACGACATCCGCATCGAACCGCCTTGGGCTGTCATTGGCCAGAGACCGGAAGTTCCAGGAATTTGCCGAAGTCGCCGCACGAATATCCGATGGTTTCGAGGCAACCGCTCGACGCGATGGACCGACGCATCCTGCGGGTCCTGCAGGCCGACGCTCGCACACCCCTGGCGGAGGTCGGTCGCAGGGTGGGCCTTTCACAACCCTCCGTTTCCGAGCGCGTCCAGCGTTTGCATGACCGGGGCGTCCTGAAGGGCTATCGCGCGCATATCGATCCGGCCGCGGTCGGCTTGGGCATCGAAGCCTTTGTCCGGCTGCGGACCGGAAACGAGATGATCGAGACATGCCTCGCAAGCTTCGAAGGCATCCCGGCTATCGTTCAAGCCTATCGCGTCACTGGCGAGGACTGCTTCGTCCTGAGGGTCCTCGTTCAATCCCCCGAAGAGCTGGAGCGGGTCACCGACCGGGTCGCCCGGTTCGGCGCGGTGACCACGTCTCTGGTCTTCAACTGCTACATCGACCGCGGCCCCAGGCTCTGAGCGCCGAGCCCTGTCACTGATCCTTACTCGCTCGCCGTTTCCTCGATCCGTCCGACATGGCGGACCAGAAGATCGAGAAAGGCGCGCACAGCCGGCATGTTGGAGCGCCTGGGCGGAAGCGCGGCGAAGAGCTCCATCTCCGGCCCGGCGAACCCTGGAAGCGCCCGGACCAGCACGCCGGCGCGCGCAAGCGGCTCGGCGTAGAGCATCGGCAAGAAGGCGACGCCGAGGCCGGCGCTGAGGATGCTGAGCGCGACGGTGGGCTCGCTGACGGAAATCAACGGCTCGCCGGTTAGGCGCACCGTGTCGCCACTTGGCCCGGTCAGCTCCCACTCGCGTGGAAACTCGTCGATCGCTATGTGGACACGTCCCAGGCCCTCAACCGCATTCGGGTCGCAAAAGTCGATCCCCGCAGCCCGGGTCCCGAAGGCATAGAGGGCCAACGGCGAGCCGACGATCTTGCGGCATACCAGATAGGGCTCGGACGGGCGACCGACCCGGATGACCACGTCCAGTTCCTCGGCGACCGGGTCCGGTCCTTGGCTCGTCACCCTAAGGCTGATCTGGACGGCCGGATGACGTTCGGCGAGCTCGGCGAGCACAGGCGCGAGCAGCTTCTGCCCAGACAAGGCACTCGCGGCGATGCGCAGGGGCCCGACAGGTTCGCCTTGGCCCGCGCGCACCGCGTCGTTCGCAGTGGACTGCAGTGCCAAGGCGTCTTGTGCGGCAGGGAGCAAGCCTTGGCCGAGCGGCGTGAGGCGCAGGCCCCGGCCGACCCGGTCGAACAGCGGCGCGCCCGCCGCAGCCTCGAGTCTATGGAGTGCGCGCGACAGCGTGGCCTTGGGGACGCCGAAGCGGCGCGAGGCCGGGCTGAGACCGCCGGCGCTCGCGATCAGACCAAAGCCATGGAGGTCGTCCAGGTCGAACCCGGCCATCTGTTCGTTCCGAAATCCGAACGGTGCGTTCAAGAATGGTCGGTTCTAGGTCCAACAGTCCAGTCTCATCTCGATGGCATGGAGCCGAGCCAATGGAGAACCGACCATGACCGAGATGCTGGAGCTTTTCAGCAAGCCGAATTGTCCCTACTGCGCGCAGGCCAAGGAAACGCTCGCCCGCGCCGGTCTTGGCTACAGAGAGCACGACGTCAGCGCACGACGGCGAACGGCCGATCTCAGCGTCTACCTCTCCGGCGTCTCAACCGTTCCGCAGATTTTCGCGGGCGATCGCCACATCAACGGTGCGCGCGACCTGACGGCGCTCGATACTTCCGGGCGCCTCGCGCCTCTCGTCGCGTCGGCCGATGGGCGGATCGACATGGAAGCGCTTTCCGGTGACGAGCTGGCCGAGGGGGCGGAGGACATCGTCCTCAAGGACCACATCCCAGAAAGCGACGGCACCCGTTCCGACGACCCCGAGCAGTGGGCGATCCTGCGCTTCTACAAGGACTTCTTCGGATTCTGGCCGAACTGCTTCTATTTCCAGCATCATTGGCCGGAGAGCTACAAGCTGTTCGTCTACGCCCACAATGTCGGGACAATCGAAACCGGACAGCAGATCCTCGGCACGCCGGTGATGATGGCGACGGGGTTCTCGACGTCGGCTGCGTCGGGCTGCAACTACTGCCAAGTCCACATGACCTCGGCAGGCGGCGAGAAGTCCCTCGGCGTGCCGAAGCTCATCGAGGCCGCCCGCAAGGGCGAGCCGCCCGAGGGCTCGCCGATCGGCCCCTTCGAGGCAGCGCTCGCGGACCTTGCCGCAGCGGCGACCGGCAACACGGTCTCCGACGAGCAACTGGCACGAGCCCGCGCACTCGCCGATCGGGCGCGCGTGTCGAAGGCCGACGCCGAGGCCAACGTGATCGGCACGGCGATCATTGCGTCGGCCTTCGGCTTCCTCAACACCTTCAACGACCTCACCGGAGTCGATATCGAGGCCGAATGGGCGAAGCAGTCCGCGGAGAAGGCGGGTATCGAGCCCGGTCGTCACGGCGTCAGCGCGCATCGCACCTCGAACAACCTCGACCACGAGCTCCCTGAGGGCGGCCCCAGCGTCGAGCAGATGGTCGCGAAGTACGAGGCTGTCGTGGCGGACGCCGGCGGGGTCGAAGCCTATGCCCGGCGCGAGCTCGGCCTGATGCCGTCCTGGATGCGGCTGTGGCCCGAGAAGCTCAGGGCCCGCCACGCCTTGTTCTACGCGGAGTTGATGCAGGACCGCGACCACTCGCCTGTGCCATCCGAGCTCAAGCACCTCATGGCGCGGGTCTCGGCGATCGCCAAAGGGCACGACTACCTCGCCGCCGCCGAAGGTCTGCTGGCGCATCGCGCCGCTGCCGACGACGCCCATGCGCTCGAGCGTGTCCGGCATTGCTTCGACGCGGCGACACGCCGGGCACCCGGTCGGGATCTCTTCAGCGAGAAGGAGCGCGCGGCCCTGACGGTCGCCTGGCTCGCCGGCCAGGTACCCGTCACAACGCCGCGGCGCTACGTTCAGCCGGCGATCGATCACTGGACGCCGGTCGAACTGGTGCACCTCTTCACGGTCTGCGGCGTCGCCGGCCTCGTGCAGCGCTTTGCGGCCATCGCGAAGCCGAAGATCGAGCCCGAGGTGCTGGACTTCTTGGACGGCAACGCCCTCACCGCGGACACGCTGGCCCTGCGCTACCCGCTGCCGAGCGACCGCCGAAGCGCGGCTGCATGAAACGCCGAAGAGCAGAGGCCGTCGCCGTCGACCGCCTGGCGCCATCTCGCCGGTCCGGCGGCGAACGGTGTTCGCACTCTTGTTTGCCCAACCCGAGACATAGGTGACGGAACGTACCGGACACATGGGTAACACTTTCCGCTTTGCGCGGGGGGTGTCGATGCCATGGAGAGAGAGTTCGGTTATGGACGAGCGTCTGCGTTTCGTTGCCCGCCTGCTCGACGGCGAGCGGATGAGCGACGTCTGTCGGGAGTTCGGGATTTCCCGCAAGACCGGCTACAAGATCTATGCGCGCTACCGCGAGGAGGGGGCCTACGCCCTGTGCGACCGGTCACGGCGGCCGGTGCGCTACGCCAACCAGCTACCGGCGCCGGTCGAGGCGCTGATCGTTTCGACCAAGCGCGACAAACCGCATTGGGGCGCGCGCAAGATCCGCGAGTTGCTGATCCGGCGCCTGGCCGGCGACGTGCGGATCCCGGCGCAGAGCACGGTGCACGCCGTGCTCGACCGTCACGGCCTGGTCCAGCGCGCGCGCAAACGCCGCAACGCGGCCAAAGGAACGCCGCTGTCGGCCGCGCACGCGCCCAACGATCTGTGGTGCGTCGATTTCAAGGGCGAGTTCAAGCTCGGCAACGGCCGCTACTGTTACCCTTTGACGGTGACCGACCAGGCCTCGCGCTACATCCTCGCCTGCGATGCCCTCGAGAGCACCAAGGAGCCCGGTGCCTTCGCGGCCTTCGAGCGCCTGTTCTCCGCGCACGGCCTGCCCCAGGCGATCCGCAGCGACAACGGCCTGCCCTTCGCCAGCCCCAACGGGCTCTACAATCTCTCGCGCCTGTCGGTCTGGTGGCTCAGGCTGGGCATCGCGATCGAACGCATCCCGCCCGGCAAGCCCCAGCGCAACGGACGCCACGAGCGCATGCATCTCACGCTCAAGACGGAAACCACCAAGCCGGCACGCCACAATGTCCTGCAGCAGCAGGCACGCTTCGACGATTTCGTCCGCGAATTCAATGCCCAACGGCCGCACGAAGCGCTCGGCATGCGCACGCCGGCAGAGCTCTACCGCCCCTCCACAAGGCTCTATCGCGGATTGGACGAGATCGTCTATCCCTTCCACGACCGTGACGTCCTAGTCACCGCCTGCGGGCGCATCTGCATGCACCGCAAGAAGATCAACGTCTCGACCGTGCTCGCCGGGCAGCGGCTGGGACTCAAGGAAGTCGACGAGGGAATCTGGCTCGTCTCCTTCCTGCACTACGACCTGGGCTACATCGACCTCGAACAGAGGACCCTACAAACCATCGACACCCCATTCGGCACGAGGGTGTCACCCATGTCTTAGGAACGATCCGTTACCCATGTCTCCGGGCTGGACAAGAGGTGGGGTGGCTCCGCGGGCAGGACTCGAACCTGCGACCCAGTGGTTAACAGCCACTTGCTCTACCGACTGAGCTACCGCGGATCACCACGTCGTCGGCCCGTCGGTCTGCGCGCGGGGCAACGTGAGGCCGGGCTTATAGCAAAGGCCCGAAAAGCGTGCAAACGCTTTGCTGAAGCGCATCCCGGCGCGCCAGGACGCGCCTCGGACGCCGAAGTAGACACGCGGCCCCGGCCTTCAAGGCCCCCAAAGCGAGTGAAGCCACCGGATGTCGGCGGTGCGCGTCAGGCGCCGAAGACCGCTCGCAAGAGGCACTCTGCGACGGGTAGATAGTCCGAGTTAGGCATGTGAAACCAGCGCAGGAACTCGCGCGTCGGCATCTCGCCGACCAGCCAGGCGTCGAGGAAGTCGGCGCTAACCGGGTGCAGGTCGGCCGGCAGGCAGGCCTGGATGCGCGCGCTCAGCGGCGCATCCGACAAACCGATCGACGGGTAGGCGGTGACGGGTTCCATCCGAAGAGGCTAAGCCCTGACGGCGGCGGGGCCAAGCGCCGGACGGATCTGCAGTCTGCCGGCATTGGAGGCCCGGGCCGGAATCGAACCGGCGTGTACGGATTTGCAGTCCGCTGGATCACCACTCTCCCACCGGGCCACCGCTGCGCTTCCGTACATACGGCGCGGTCCCGGAACGGTCAAGGCGCCGCGCCGGCGGCGCGCGAACGCCAGCCAGCCATTGATGCCACCCGCTGCACCGCCGTATAACCGCAGCCGCTCCGCAACGCAGCCCGAAGATGCTCCATGGCCGATACCGTCGCCGCACGCCTCAACATGGTCGAAAGCCAATTGCGCCCGAATCGGGTCTGGGATACCCGCATCCTCGACGCCTTCGAGACCGTGCCGCGCGAGCTGTATGTGCCCGAGCGCGCACGCGGCTTCGCCTACGTCGACGAAGACCTTCCGGTCGGCCACCGCCGCTATCTCATGGAGCCGATGGTGCTTGCCCGCCTGATCCAGGCGGCCGAAATCGGGTCGGCAGACATCGTGCTCGATCTCGGATGCGCGACCGGCTACGCCTCGGCCATCCTTTCCCAGTTGGCCGCAACCGTGGTCGCGCTCGAGGAGGTTCCCGAGTTGGCGCGTGCGGCCGCCGCGGTCTTGGACGGACAGCAGGTGACGAATGCTGTGGTGGTCGAAGGCAAGCTGGCCGAGGGCTATGCCAAGCAGGCGCCCTATGACGTGATCCTGCTGGATGGTGCCGCAGGGGAGGTGCCCGGGGCTATAGAGGACCAGCTCGCGGAAGGCGGACGTCTGGTCGGCGTCGTCCAGGATCGCGACGGGGTCGGCCGAGCGATGCTGATGCGCAAGGACCTGGGGGCGGTATCCGGCCGGGTGCTTTTCGACGCCAACACGCCGGTTCTGCCTGGATTCGAGCGTAAGGCAGGCTTCGTCTTCTGAGCCGCCTTAGCCGCGCGCGCGCAGGTTTTCTGTAGGTCTGGCGGTCGCTCGGTCCAGGCGCGTCTTTCTTTTGCCTTGCTCTTAACCACACCTAAAAAGCTCTTGCGTTTCATGGATCAGGCGCCAGAGTGCGCGGGTCGGTAGAGCGGGAGACGGCGGCACGTATGGGCGGCATGACGAAGCGCGGAGAGCGAAGCGGCCACGGCCAAGGCAGTCCGGCGGAGATCGCGCGCCGGATAACGCTCGCCGGTGCTCTGGCCTTCGGTGTCGTGCTGCTTCCGTCAGCGGCCGGTGCTCAGGACCAGACTCTGCTCGATGCGCTGGCCCAGGCCTACCGGACGAACCCGACCCTGGATGCGGCGCGGGCGCAATTGCGTGCGACCAACGAGGGCGTTCCTCAGGCGCTGTCGAACTGGCGCCCCTCGGTAACGTTGAGCGGCTCCGCCGGGCAGCGCTGGCAGGAGGTCGAACCGGCGGCGGGCGACGAGGAGTTCACCACCACGCCCCGCGAGGCTCGGCTGACGGTCAATCAGCCCCTCTACCGCGGCGGGCGTACGGTGGCGGCCACCAACCGTGCCGAGAACGAGGTGCTGGCCGAACGCGCCCGTCTCGCCGCGGTCGAGCAGCAGGTGCTGCTGTCGACCGCTGCGGCCTTCATGGATGTCTGGCGCGACCGCGCGGTCCTCCGCCTCAACATCAACAACGAGCGGGTTCTGACCCGCCAGCTTGAGGCAAGCCAGGACCGCTTCCAGGTTGGCGAGATCACCCGCACCGATGTGGCACAGTCAGAATCGCGGTTGTCGCGCGCCCGTGCGCAGCGCATCCAGGCCGAAGGCAATCTCAGCCGTAGCGAAGCCGTCTACGAAGAGTTCGTCGGCGAGCTGCCCGGCGAGTTGCGGGCGCCGGCGCCGTTGCAGGGCCTGCCGGGCTCCCTCGACCAGTCGGTCGCTCGGGCGTTGGAGCAGAACCCGGAGATCTTGACGGCCGAGTTTCAGGAGCGGGCGGCGGACTTCAGCGTGCGCGAGACCTTCGGCGAGCTGCTTCCCGAACTCTCGCTCGCCGGCAACGTCAGCTACAACGAGGAATCGACGACCGAGGACAGCGAGCGCAAGGAGGCGGCGATCCTGGCGCAGATCACCGTCCCGATCTACCAGTCCGGCTTCGTCTCCAGCCGGGTGCGTCAGGCCAAGCAGTTGGCCAGCCAGCGCCGCCTGCAGATCGAGGAGACCAACCGTAGCGTTCGTCAGGAGGCGGTGAGCGCGTGGGAAGCCCTGACCACCTCACGTGCCCAGATCGCCTCGTTCGAATCCCAGGTCGAGGCCGCCGCAATCGCCCTCGAAGGGGTGCGGCAGGAAAACGCCGTCGGCGCGCGTACAACCCTCGACGTCCTCGACGCGGAGCAGGAACTGCTGGACGCGCAGGTCAGCCTGGTCGGCGCGCAGCGGGACGAGATCGTCGCCGGCTTCCAGTTGCTTTCCGCCGTCGGCCGCCTGAACGCCTTCGAGCTTGGCTTGCCGGTCGACATCTACGACCCGACCGACGACTATAGGCAGGTTCGGGATCTGTGGTTTGGCCTCGACGCGCCCAACCTGGCGCCCGGGTCGACCCGCGGTGCAGGCGAGAACGAGTAGCCGAAGCCCTGCAGGGCCGAGGAGGGTCTAGTGAGCGAACCGTCCAAGCAGGAGCAGTCCCAGGAACCCTCGATGGAGGAGATCCTGGCCTCGATCCGCCGGATCATCTCCGACGACGGCAGCGAAGCCGAAGCAGGGCAGGCCGCGGCCGCGGAGACGCCGAAAGCCGCCAAGTCCGCGGCAAAACAGTCCGACGAGGCGACGGAACAGCCTGAACAGTCGCCGGTCGGCGGCCCGATCGATCTGCGGTCGTCGGAAAGCGAGATGGCGGAGCCGGAAGCCGAGGAGGAGCCTCTGGAGTTGACGGAAGCCATCCAGGACGACGGCACAGTGGTCGATCTGGCCCAGCAGCGCGCAGCGACCCGCCCGACGCCAGCACAACCGGAGGTCGTGCCGAAACCCTCCCCTGAAGAACCTACCGAACCGCCGGCCGCGGAGGAGGACGTCAGTCTCGAGCTCTACGGCGACGACGACAGCGAACGGCCCGAGGAACCCGCGGAGGAAGCGATGAGCGAACGAGAGCGCGACCGTCTGGTCTCCGAGGCGACGGAAACCGCCACGCTCGCGGCCTTGTCCGAGCTCGCGCACGCCGAGGAACGCGAGCCCCAGCCGCTGTCCCTGCCGGGGGGCGAGCGCACCTTGGAGCAGGTTGTGCGTGACGCGATCTCCGAGCACCTGCGCACCTGGCTCGACGCCAACCTGCCGGACCTGGTCGAGCGCGTCGTGCGCGAGGAAGTCCGACGCTTGGCGCGGCGGGCCGAGGATTCCTGAACGACCGCGGCCCTGATCTAGGATCGTCCTCTATGCGCCTGGGCTTCGACGGTCGAGCCGTCGGAGAAGGTGGCGTTCGAGATCTCCAATCCGCGCATGCTGCCCCTGTCTGCTGGTAGGGTGGAAACGGCGGCCGAGGAGCGGTATGTCAGCCCGCGCGGCGCCACGGCGGCCGCGCGGTTCAGGTCCGGGAGACGGCACGAATGGCCGAGTTGGAGAAGACCTTCCGCCCGGCGGGCGTGGAGGCGAAGCAGTACGAGCGTTGGGACCGGGCGGCCGCATTCGCCTGTCAGGTCGACGGCAACACCCAACCCTACACCATCATGATGCCGCCGCCGAACGTCACCGGCAGCTTGCACATGGGCCATGCGCTGACCTTCACGATCCAGGACATCCTGATCCGCTGGTACCGGATGAGCGGACGCGACGCCCTGTGGCAGCCCGGAACGGACCACGCCGGCATCGCCACCCAGATGGTGGTCGAACGCCAGCTCGCCGAGCAGGGCGTCACTCGGCAAGACCTCGGGCGCGAGCGGTTCCTCGACAAGGTCTGGGAGTGGAAGGGGCAGTCCGGCGGCACCATCACCCGCCAGCTCCGTCGCTTGGGCGCCTCGGCGGACTGGGCGCGCGAGCGCTTCACCATGGACGACGGCCTTTCGGCCGCGGTCCGCAAGGTCTTCGTCCAGCTCTACAAAGAAGGCCTGATCTACCGCGACAAGCGGCTGGTGAACTGGGACCCAAAGCTGCACACGGCGATCTCCGACCTGGAGGTGCAGCAGCAGGAGGTCGACGGCAGGCTCTGGCACTTCCGTTACCCCCTGGAGGGCGAGGCGGACCGCCACATCGTGGTGGCGACCACGCGTCCCGAGACGATGCTGGGCGACAGCGGTGTGGCCGTGCATACGGAAGACGCGCGCTACCGCGACCTGGTCGGCCGGCACGTGATCCTGCCGCTGGTCGGCCGGCGCATTCCCATCGTCGCCGACGACTATGCCGATCCCGAGGCCGGTTCGGGTGCCGTGAAGATGACCCCGGCGCACGACTTCAACGACTTCGAGGTGGGCCGCAGGCACGGCCTGGAGATGATCAACGTCTTCGACCGCGACGCCCGGGTGAACGACAACGTGCCCGAAGCCTATCGCGGGCTCGACCGCTACGAGGCACGCAAGCGGGTGGTCGCCGACATGGAAGCGGCGGGCCTGCTGGAAAAGGTCGAGAACCATCTGCACAACGTGCCGCACGGCGACCGCTCGGGCGTTGCCATCGAGCCCTGGTTGACCGACCAGTGGTTCTGCGACGCCAAGACCCTCGCACAGCCCTGCATCGCCGCCGTGGAGCAGGGGCGCACCCGCTTCGTGCCGAAGCAGTGGGAGAGCGTCTATTTCGAATGGATGCGCAACATCCAGCCCTGGTGCATCTCGCGCCAGATCTGGTGGGGCCACCAGATTCCCGCCTGGTACGGCCCGGACGGGACGATCTTCGTCGAGGAGCGCGAGGCGGAGGCCCAGGCCGCCGCGCAGGCCCACTACGGCGAGCCGGTCGAGCTGACGCGCGACCCGGACGTGCTCGACACTTGGTTCTCCTCGGCGCTCTGGCCGTTCTCGACCCTGGGCTGGCCGGAGAAGACGCCCGAGCTGGCGCGCTACTACCCCGGCGACGTGCTGGTCACCGGCTTCGACATCATCTTCTTCTGGGTCGCCCGGATGATGATGATGGGCCTGCACTTCATGGGCGAGGTGCCGTTCCGCGACGTTTACATCCATGCCCTGGTGCGCGACCAGTACGGCCAGAAGATGAGCAAGTCCAAGGGGAACATCATCGACCCCCTGGAAATGATCGAGACCTACGGATGCGACGCCCTGCGCTTCACCCTGGCAGCTCTGGCGGTGCCGGGGCGCGACGTCAAGCTGGCGCCGGAGCGGGTCGAGGGCTATCGCAACTTCGCGACCAAGCTGTGGAACGCCGCGCGCTTCGCACAGATGCAGCAGGCCGCGGTCCCCGAGGGCTTCGTGCCGGCACAGGTCGAGCTTACCCTCAACCGCTGGATCGTCAGCCGCCTGACGGCGACGCGTGGCAAGCTCGACGAAGCCCTCGACGCCTACCGCCTGAACGACGCGGCCAGCCTGCTTTACGCCTTCGTCTGGCACGAAGTCTGCGACTGGTACCTTGAGTTCGCCAAGCCGATCCTGCAGGGCACGGATGCGAAGGCGGCAGCCGAGACGCGCGCGACCCTCGGCTGGACGATGAACAACCTGCTGCGGCTGCTGCATCCCTTCATGCCCTTCGTGACCGAAGAGCTTTGGGAGGAGTTCGGCGACGGCGAGCTGTTGATCCGCAGCGCCCTGCCTGACAGCGACCCGGGTCTGCTGGCGCCGGAGGCGGAGGCCGAGATCGGCTGGCTGATCCGCCTGATCGGCGAGGTACGTGCCGTGCGCAGCGAGATGAACGTGCCGGCCGCCGCCCAGGTCGAGCTGTTGGTCAAGGACGCCGGGGAGACCACGCGCAACCGCCTCGAGCGCTATGCGGAGGTGGTCCAGCGCCTAGCACGCGCCTCCGGCATCGAGCTTGCCCTCGGCGACCTGCCGAAGGGCGCGGTTCAGATCGTCCTCGACGAGGCCGTCGTGGTGCTGCCGCTGGCCGAAGTGATCGACCTGGAGGCCGAGCGCGCCCGTCTGGCCAAGGAAATCGACAAGGTGGCCGGCGAGTTGCAGAAGATCGACCGCAAGCTGGAGAATCCGCAGTTTCTGGAGAAGGCTCCGGTGGAGGTGGTCGAAGAGCAGCGCCAGCGGCGGGAGGATTACGCGCAGACCCGACAGAAGCTGGAGGGCGCGCTCAGCCGCCTTGAGGCAAGCTGAGGCACCGTGTCAGGCGCGGTGCAAGGATCATGGCCTTTGCGGTCACTCTCCTGCGAAATCGGTATTCCAGCATTTCTCACTCGTAATCATCGAAACCGCGAGGCGGTTCCACTCGCCGGCGACATGGTTTAGAAGAAAAGTCTGGAAGGAGCCCGGAGGGCTGCCGGGCTCAGGCCACGGTCGGGGGGCAGCCTGTGCGTATCGGCATGGTGGCGGCAATCGCCGTCGCGGCGCTCGCAGCTCTCTGCACTGGGCACGAGGCCTGGGCGCAGGCCACGCAGCCGCCCGAGCCGTCGGCGACCGAACAGCGGTTGCGTAGCCTCGAACGAGCTGGCGAGGCCGGGGCAGCAAGTCGGCGGGGACTCAATACGGGTCGCACTGTGACCTATGGGGACGTCCTGGCGAATCCCGACGATGTTCAGCTCAACCTCGACTATGCGCGCACCCAGATCGATGCGGGGAACCTCAAAGGGGGCTCGGCGACGCTACAGCGCGTGCTGTTACTGCGCCCGGACGCTGCCGAAGTGCGCACGCTCTACGGTATCGTGCTCTATCGCCTGGGCGATCTGGCCGGCGCCGAGAGCGCGCTAGCGGCGGCGCTCGACCAGGGGCTTTCGGGCCGTGCGGCCCAGCAGGCGCAAAGCTACCTGGAGCGCGTGCGCACCGCCCAGCAGACCACGACGGCGGAGCTGACGGTGACCCTCGGCGCCGTCTACGACAGCAACCGCAACGCCGCGCCGGACGGTGGCATCCGGCTGTTCCGGGACATTCCGGTCAGCGCGCCGCAGACCCAGGACGACATTGCGGCCATCGCTGTCCTGCAAGGCGCCATCGCCCACGACCTCGGACTACAGCGCAAGCATGCACTGGTGGCCAACGCCACGGTCTACGCACAGGAGCAGCGCGCCGAGAACGAGTACGATCTCGAGGTGGTCGCGGCCGACGGCGGCATTTCGCTGGATTTCGGCCGCTTGACGCTGGTGCCGGCGTTGCGCGGCTCCGCGTTCCGTCTCGACGATGCGCGCTATCTCGCTGCGGTCGGAGGGCAACTCGGGGCGACCTATCGCCTGCGGCCGGACCTGCGGATCGGCCTGGACACCTTCGGGCAGGTGGAGGCCTTCTCGGACACCGAGGCGGCGCCGACCGCCGGCGAGCGCAGCGGCCTGCGCGCCGGCGGCCGAATTTACGCCGGCTGGAACACGACTGACGTCGGCATCGAGGTCGGCTTCGACCTGACCCGCAAGGCGGCGCGCGAGCCCTACGAGGCCTACCTTGGCCTCGGTCCCGACATCGAAGCCACCGTGCTGCTCGGCGGCGGCCAGTTCGTGCTCGGGGAACTGGACTACGAGGTCCGGCGCTATGACGAGAACGACGCCTTCGTGTCGAGCGAGCCGCGGGAGGAGAACACGGTGCGTGTTGGCCTGACCTACGGCGTGCCCCTGGGCACCCTCTTCGGCGAGGAGCTACCCGAGGTCTTGGCGCCTGTGAACCTGTTACTATCGGCCGAGACCTCGATGACGGAGGCTAACCTCCAGAACTACGATTACACCAATAGCCGGGCGCAGGTGCTGCTGTCGCGCCGTTTCCGCTTCTAAGCGCCTGTCCGGCTTCGCTTGACTGCAAGGATCCGAGCGATGCCTATGCGCGGTGCTGTCCTCTGCCTTCTCGTCCTGGCCACCGTCGTCGTCGAGCCGACACCGATGTACGCCGCAGCCCCGGAACAGGCCGGCGTGTCGGCGGCGGTGCGCGGCGAGGTGGCTCTGACGTCCATCCTGACCGCCGAGACCCGGCGGCCGGCGAGCGGCGAGCAGGTCTTCCTCGGCGACGCGGTGACGACGGGAAGCCAATCGGGCCTGCAGATCCTGCTGCTCGACGAATCCGTCTTCACCGTCGGCGAGCGGGCGGAGCTGGTGATCGACCGCTACGTCTACGATCCCGACCGGGGTGCCGCGGCGCTCTCGGCCTCGCTGCTGCGCGGCGGCCTGCGCTTCGTCAGCGGCAAGATCTCCGATACCGAACCGGAAAACGTCGAACTCAAGCTGCCGAGCGCGACCATCGGCGTGCGCGGCACGATCGTCACGACGGTGGAAACCGACGCTGGCGCCTATGTCTTCCTGGACGGCCCGGCCCAGAACAACGACGCCTTCCAGCGTCAGGGGCTGGCGGAAGTGACGGCCGGCGGCCAGACGGTCACCTTGGCGCGCAGCGGTTTCGCCACCTTCGTGCCGGCGGGCGGCGCGCCGCAGGCGCCGTTCCGCCCCGATCCGGCCCTGCGCGCCCAGATCCAGGGTGCCATTGCCGGCCTGGGCGCCGGCGGACAAGGTGGCGACGGCGGCACGCAGAAGCCGGGCGCCAGCGGCGCGGCTCAGAACCAAGGCGCTGGCGATGCCGTCGGCGCAGGCAATCCGGCGGCGACCGCCGGTGCGACGAAGGCTGAGGGCCTGCAGACGGCTGGGCTTTCGATCGCCCTGACCGGCAGTCAGGCGCAGTCCGACGCCCTCGCCCCGACGGTTGCGGAAAGCCAAGCCCAGACCGCGCCGGAGACGGCGGACACGGAAGCGGAGCCGGAACCGGAGACTGTCGAGACCGTATCGGATTCGCCGAGCGATCCTGTGGAAACGCCCGTGGAGACGGTGACCGAGACCCTGCCGCGGATCACGACGATCGCCGAGCTGGACTCCTTGAGCGGTGGCGTCAGTCATTTCGCCGGCACCGGAGAGTTCAGCCAGACTGTGCAAAACGGCCAAGTCCTGTCGGCACCGATCGACGGGACCCTGGAGGTCGCACTGGAGATCGATTTCGACAACCGTCGCATCTTCGGCGGCAACTCCTACGTTCGTGCCCAGGCCGGCAGCATCGATTGGGCGGAGCACATCGGGCCGGACAGCTTCGATGCGGGCGAGAACGGGCTCGCCGTCTTCAGCGGGACGGCCACGCCGCCGGACGAACGCTTTTCCGGCAGCATCACCATCTTCACCACCAGTAGCGGCATCGCCTCCACGGCGAGCGGCTCCGTCACCTACGACGACAGAAACGGCAATCGCGGCGCCGGCTCGGTGACCGATGCTCCGAGGGTGTCGGGACCGGCACCGGCGATCGACCTGCCGACAGGGCAGAATTGACCGACGCCGCATCCAGCGGTGTAGGACGGGCCGGCCCCGCACCTTGCAGGGCATGGCGGACCTGACGGGCAGCCATGGTGCGTCGTGTTCTTCCGATGCTGTTCGGTGCCGTGGCGGTCCTGGCGTTACTTGTCCTGGGCGCGCTCGATCCGACACCGCTCCAGATCGCGCGCCTCAAGGCCTTCGACCTCTATCAACAGCTAGCGCCGCGGGAGTATCGCGATGCGCCGGTGCGGGTGGTCGATATCGACGAGGCCGCCCTGGCCCACTACGGCCAGTGGCCGTGGCCGCGCAGCCTGCTGGCCAATCTGACCGAGCGCCTGGCCGCGGCCGGAGCCGCGGTGGTTGCCTTCGACATGGTCTTCAGCGAACCCGACCGCACTTCGCCGGACCGGGTCGTGGAGTTGTGGCCGCAAACGCCTGGGCTGGCGCGGCTGCGCGCGGAACTGGCACGGCTCCCCGACCACGACGACCTGTTCGCCGGCGCGCTCTCGGCGACCCGCAGCGTCGGCGGTTTCATCGTCACCCGGGGCGAGCCGGTCGATGCACGCGAACCGCCGCCGCGCAAGACCGGCTTCGCCCACAGCGGCAGCGATCCCGCGGCCATCGTGCCGCGCTTCGACGGTGCGGTCCGCAGCTTGCCGGCCTTCGAGGCGGCCGTCGCCGGCTACGGTGTGCTCTCGCTCGTCCCGGAGCTGGACAACGTGGTGCGCCGCGTGCCGCTGTTGGTCGCGCTCGACGGCCGCATCTACCCGGCCTTGTCGGTGGAGGCCCTGCGGCTGGCCTTGGGCGCCAGCACGCTGATCGCCCGGTCGAGCGACGCCAGCGGCGAGACTTCGGCTGGTCAGCAAGGAGTCCTGGACCTGAAGATCGGCCCCCTCGTGGTGCCGACAACCCGGAATGGCGAGCTTTGGGTGCGTTATACCGGACCGGTCCCGGATCGCACGCTCTCGGCCGCCTTCGCCCTGGAAGCGACGCCGAGCGAGCTCCGGGCGGCGTTCGAGGGCATGATCGTGCTGATCGGCACCTCGGCGCCCGGCTTGCGGGACCTGCGGGCGACACCCCTGCGACCGGTGGAGCCGGGCGTCGAGATTCAGGCCCAAATGATCGAGCAGATGCTGTTCGGGGACTACCTCGCGCGGCCCGACTGGGCACGCGGGGCAGAGCTTCTCGCCCTCGTTCTGCTCGCGGGGTCGATCGTCGCCGCCGCCCCTTACGTTGGGGCCGTGTGGGGGATGTTTCTGGCCGTGCTGACTGGCGCCGCCGCCTTGACGGGATCCTGGCTGGCCTTTGCCGAAGGCAAGCTGTTGCTCGACCCCGTCGCGCCGCTGCTGGCGGTGCTGGTTGCCTACCTGGTGAGCGTCAGCGCACAGTACCTGCTCAGCGACCGGGAGCGCGCCCGCGTCCGCACCGCCTTCGCTCAGTATCTGGCGCCGGCATTGGTCGAGCAGCTCGCCCGCGACCCGAGGCGCCTGCGCTTGGGCGGGGAGGTGCGCGAGTTGAGCCTGCTGTTCCTCGACCTGCGCGGTTTCACGGCCATGTCGGAACGGCTTTCGGCCGAGGAGGTCACCGCCTTCCTCAACCGCTTTTTGACGCCGATGACGGACGCCGTGATGCAGGCCGGCGGCACGGTCGACAAGTACATGGGCGATGCGCTGATGGCCTTCTGGAATGCGCCGCTGGACCAGCCGGACCATGCTGCGCGCGCCTGCCGGGCCGCGCTCGACATCCGCCGGCGGTTCGAGAAGTTGCGCGACGAACTGCAGGCGCCGGCGTTGGGGGTCGGCATCGGCCTCAACAGTGGGCCCGCCAGCGTGGGGAACATGGGCTCCGCCCAGCGTTTCGACTATTCGGCGATCGGCGACACGGTGAACACCGCTTCGCGCCTGGAAGCGCTGAGCAAGACCTACGGCCTCGACATCGTCGCTGGCGAGAGCGTGCGCCAGGCCGCCCCCGGCTTCGCCTGGCTGGAACTCGACCGCGTGCGCGTCGTCGGCCGCGCCGCGGCCATTAGGGTCCACACGCTGCTCGGTCCCGAGCCGACCGCCGAGACGGATGCCTTGAGCACGGCCCAGGCGGCCGCCCTGGCCGCTTACCGCGCGCGCGACTGGCCGGCCGCGCGCGCGCATTTCGCGGAGGCAACCAGGCTGGCGCCGGGGTGGCTGCAGCCGCTTTTCGCCGTCTATGCCGCCCGCCTGGACGCGCTCGAGGCGGATCCGCCGCCGCCCGAATGGGACGGGGTCTTCGCCGTCACCAGCAAATGACGTGGCGCAACCCTCTGTCGCGCAAAATGCGGTAGAGGCTGCAACTGGCCACGATTACCCTCGCGCACCGGATAGAATTCGCTCCGGCTCCGTGTCGGACGACGAGGCGGGCCGGACGAGATTACCGAACGAGAGACAAGGGAGGGCGCCATGCCGCTCGACGAGCGCACCAAGACACCCATCGACAAGTCCAAGCTGCCGAGCCGGCACGTCACGGTCGGGCCGGACAAGGCGCCGCACCGCTCCTACCTCTACGCCATGGGGCTGTCCGAGGAGGAGATCATGCAGCCCCTCGTCGGCGTCGCCACCTGCTGGAACGAGGCCGCGCCCTGCAACATCGCCCTGTCGCGCCAGGCCCAGGCGGTGAAGTTCGGGGTCAAGGCGGCCGCCGGTACGCCGCGCGAATTCTGCACCATCACGGTAACCGACGGCATTGCCATGGGGCACCAGGGCATGAAGGCCTCGCTGGTCAGCCGCGAGGTGATCGCCGATTCGGTCGAGCTGACCATGCGCGGCCACAGCTACGACGCTCTGGTCGGCCTCGCCGGCTGCGACAAGTCCCTGCCGGGCATGATGATGGCGATGGTCCGGCTCAACGTGCCCAGCGTCTTCATGTACGGCGGCTCGATCCTGCCGGGCCGCTGGAAGGGCAAGGACGTCACCGTCCAGGACCTTTTCGAGGCGGTCGGCAAGCACTCGGCCGGCGAGATGGACGAGGCGGAACTGCGCAAGATGGAGTGCGTGACCTGCCCCTCGGCCGGCTCCTGCGGCGGCCAGTACACCGCCAACACCATGGCCTGCGTCTCCGAGGCGATGGGCCTGGCGCTGCCCGGCTCGGCCGGCGCGCCGGCGCCCTACGAGAGCCGCGACGCCTATGCCGAGGCCTCCGGCCGCGCGGTGATGGAGCTTCTGGCCAGCGGCCTGCGCCCGCGTGACATCGTCACCCGCAAGGCGCTGGAGAACGCGGCCGTCATCGTCGCCGCCACCGGCGGCTCGACCAACGCGGCGTTGCACCTGCCGGCGATCGCCCACGAGTGCGGCATCGACTTCGATCTGCATGCCGTGGCCGAGGTTTTCCGACGCACGCCCTACATCGCCGACCTCAAGCCGGGCGGCCGCTACGTCGCCAAGGACATGTACGAGATCGGCGGCGTGCCGGTGGTGATGCGCGAGCTGCTGGACGGCGGCTACCTGCACGGCGACTGCATCACGGTGACCGGCAAGACCATCGCCGAGAACCTGGAGGGCGTCGTCTTCCCCGACGACCAGGACGTCATCCGCCGCCTCTCCAACCCGCTGTCGAGCTGGGGCGGCGTTGTCGGGCTGAAGGGCACGCTGGCGCCGGAAGGTGCGATCGTGAAGGTCGCCGGCATGAAGAACCTGAAGTTCCGCGGCACGGCGCTCTGCTTCGACTGCGAGGAGGACGCCTTCAAGGCGGTGCAGGAGCGCCGCTACAAGGAAGGCGACGTCTTCGTCATCCGCTACGAAGGGCCGAAGGGCGGCCCGGGCATGCGCGAGATGCTGGCGACCACCGCGGCGATCTACGGCCAGGGCATGGGCGACAAGGTGGCACTGATCACCGACGGCCGCTTCTCCGGCGCCACCCGGGGCTTCTGCATCGGCCACGTCGGGCCGGAAGCGGCGGTCGGCGGGCCGATCGGCCTGCTGCGCGACGGCGACATCATCAACATCGACGCCGAAGCCGGCATCCTCGATGTCGAGGTGTCGGAAGAGGAGCTGGCCGAGCGCCGCAGGTCCTGGCAGCCGCGCGGCCACAACTACAATGCCGGCGCCATCTGGAAGTACGCCCAGACGGTCGGTTCGGCCGAGAAGGGTGCCATTACTCACCCCGGCGCAAAGGCCGAAACCCACGTATATGCAGACGTTTAACCGGCGTTTTTCATATCGTTTCGCAGGACGCGGCGGCCCCGGCGGGCCGTCGCGTCGGCGTTTGCGTATCGTGTTGCGGAGACGGCGGTGAGCGAGGCCGACAGCCGCCGTGCCTACGGCGTGGTCTGCGTAATCGGCGCCAGTCTCTTCACCTCGCTCGCCGGCATCCTGGTGCGCCTCGTCGAGGAGGCGGACGGCTGGACGCTGCAGTTCTGGCGCCAAGCCTTCTTCCTGGTCTTCATCCTCGGCTTTCTGACCTGGCGCCATGGCCGACAGCTTCCGCAGGCCGTTCGTGCCATCGGCCGGCCTGGCCTGATCGCCGGGGTGGCGCTTTCGGCTGCCTTCGTCGCCTACATCTTCGCGCTGATGAACACCACGGTGGCCAAGGTGGTCTTCATCGGCTCGACCTCGCCGATCTTCGCTGCCGCCTTGGCTTGGCTGCTGCTGCGCGAGCGCCTGCCGCTGGCAACCTGGATCGCCATGGCGGCGGCGGTGCTCGGCATCGGCGTGATGGTCGGCGACGCCGTGCGCGTCGGAGACCCGACAGGCGCCCTGCTGGCGCTGATCCCGGTGGCTGGCTACGCGGTGACCCTGGTCTGCTTCCGGGCGCAACGCAATCTCGACATGCTGCCGGCGGTCGCGCTGGCCGGCGTTCTCGCGCTGATCGTCTCCGGCCTGGCGGCTGAGACCCTGGCGATCTCTGCGCACGATCTGGCGGTGGCCGCCGTGCTCGGCGTCGTCCAGCTCGGCCTGCAGTACGTGCTCACCACCCTCGGCGCGCGCCACGTCCCGGCCGGCGAGGTCGCCCTGCTCGGCCGGCTGCAGATCGTCCTGGCGCCGCTTTGGGTGTGGATCGGCATGGCCGAGGTGCCGAGCCGGGCGACCTTCCTGGGCGGTGCGGTCGTCCTCTCGGCGGTGCTCGGCAATGCGCTGCTGAGCCTGCGCCGGGCCCGGTCTAGACGCTCACCCCGAGATGCTTCGCCAGCACCGCCCTGACCCGCTCGTGTGGCGCGCGCACGAAGCCGGCCTCGCCGGGACGCTGCAGGTACAGCCAATCGCCCTCGGCCCGGCGCACGAAGAGCTCGGCCGTGTAGACGTCCGCCAGCGCAGGGTTGGCGCGGCTGAACCAGCGCCACCAGTGGTATTCGATCCGCACCGGCGCGCCGTGCGAATCGTATCCCAGGATCAGCTCTCCCTCAGCCGTGCCCGGCCGCGCCCAGCGCTGGCGTTCCGTGCGCACCACGCGGCGGCCGCCCAGCGCTTCGGGCAGCTCAAGGCGTTGGCGATCCTGATCTTCGGCCATCGTGCCGAGATAGGACGCACTGCCGCAGCGGCCAGATTCCGGAGCCGCCCATCCGGCGTCGCTTGACCCTATGCCGGGCCAGGGCTAGTACCAGCCGGAACGCTGGAAGAAGGGCCGCACGCGCGATGGGCGCAGCTTTGCCGCAGCACAGGAGCGACCCGCAGGTGGCGCCCGGGCCCGAGCCCGCGCCTTCGGGGCAGGACGCCCCGGCGGAGGTGGCCTTCTCCGTGGTGGTACCGGCCTACAACGAGGCGGAGAACCTGCGCGACCTGGTACCGGAGATCTATGCCGCCGTCTCCAAGCTTGGCGCGGCCTTCCAGGTCATCGTGGTCGACGATGCCAGCGACGACGACACCCCGGCCGTGATGGCCGAGCTGCAGAGTCGCTACGCCGATCTGCTGGCGCCCCGGCACGCCTTGCGCGGCGGCCAGTCGCGCGGCATCTGGACGGGCCTCAGGGCGGGGCAGGGCGCATGGGTCGTCACCCTCGACGGCGATGGGCAGAACGACCCGGCCGACATCCCCAAGCTGCTGGAAATCGCGCGTGGCGATGCCGGCGGGCGCCTCGGCCTGGTGCAGGGCGTGCGCGAGAAGCGCCGGGACAGCCTGTCGAAGCGCCTGGCCTCTAGGTTCGCCAACCGGCTGCGCGGCAGCATCCTGAAGGACGACTGCCCGGACACCGGCTGCGGCCTCAAGGTGGTGCGGCGCGACGTCTTCGAGGCGTTGCCCTACTTCGATTCCCGCCATCGCTTCATGCCGGCGCTGGTCAAGGGCTGGGGCTGGGAGGTCCGCCACGTGCCGGTCAACCATCGGCCGCGCCGGCGCGGCGTGTCGAAATACACCAACTGGCGGCGCGGCCTGGTCGGCCTGGTCGACATGGCCGGCGTCGTCTGGCTGCTGCGGCGCACCAAGCGGCCCCTGGTGCCGCCGCGCGCCTGACCCGCCGAAGCCGCCACCAACGCCTGTCGAGGGAAGGATCCCGGTCGCGTGTCTGAGATTTCCGCCTGGTGGGACCAGCTGACCAGCATCGAGCTGACCTGGGTGCTGATCGGCCTGCTCGGCCAGTCCCTGTTCTTCATGCGCTTCCTGATGCAATGGATCGCCACCGAGCGCGCGCGGCGCAGTGTCGTGCCCGAGGTCTTCTGGTACTTTTCCATCGGCGGCGGGATGATCGTGCTGGCCTACGGCATCCACCGGGCCGACCCCGTCATCATCCTCGGCCAGTGCGCCGGCGTGACGGTCTACACCCGCAACCTCTACTTCATCTGGAAGGAGAAGGGCGAACGCCGGCGGGAGGTCGCCGCGCAGGCTGAAGCGCTGGAGCGCAGCCGGACATCTGCCGCCGGAGAGCACGTCGAGCGATCATGACCGGGCGGGGGGTGGAGGCGATCGGCGCGGCCGGCGCGGCGCGCAGGCTGGACGGTTGGATGTATCTGGCCCTGGCCCTGGTGTGTCTTGCCTTCTTCCTGCCCGGATTCTTCGACCTGCCGCCGATCGACCGGGACGAGGCGCGGTTCGCCCAGGCCAGCAAGCAAATGCTGGAATCCGGCGATTTCGTCGACATCCGCTTCCAGGACGAGGGCCGGCACAAGAAGCCGGTCGGCATCTACTGGATGCAGGCTGCCGCCGCCTCGCTGGCCGGAGGCCCCGAGGCAGCGGAGATCTGGGTCTACCGCATCCCTTCGCTGCTCGGTGCGACGCTCGCCGTGCTGCTGACGGCCTGGGCCGGCGTGCGCCTGGTCGGGCCACAGGCCGCCCTGCTCGCGGCGCTAATGATGGCCGGCTGCGTGCTGCTCTCGGTCGAGGCGCGGATGGCCAAGACCGATGCCATGCTGCTGGCGACGATCGTGCTGGCGCAAGGTGCCCTGGCGCGACTCTACCTCGATTGGAAGCAGGGGGTGCGCAGCAGCGCTTGGCTGGTGGCGCTGTTCTGGCTGGCCATCGGCCTCGGCGGATTGGTCAAGGGACCGATCAACCTGATGGTCAGCGCCCTGAGCGTCGCCGCCCTGTGCGGCCTGGAGCGCAGCTTCGGGCCGCTGGCGCGCCTGCGCCTGCACTGGGGTCTGCCCTTGGCGCTGCTGGTGGTGATGCCGTGGCTGATCGCCATTTGGGTCGCCACGGACGGTGCCTTCTTCCGCGAGGCGGTGGGCGGCGACCTGCTCGGCAAGGTGGCGACGGGCCAGGAATCGCACGGCGCGCCGCCCGGCTATTACCTGCTGACCTTCTGGGTCACCTTTTGGCCCTACAGCCTGCTCGCCGGGCTGGCCGTGCCCTGGGTCTGGGTCAACCGCCGCAAGGCGGAGGTGCGATTCCTGCTCGCCTGGATCGTGCCGACCTGGATCGTCTTCGAACTCGTGGCGACCAAGCTGCTCCACTACACGATGCCGACGTTCCCGGCGATCGCCCTGCTGGCCGCGGCCGCCGGGCTGGACGGCTGGGACGTCGCCCGGCCGAAGCTGCGGCGCTGGTCCCGGCGCATCGCCATCGGCCTCTTCGTGGCGGTCTCCGCCGTCCTGGGCATGGCGGTGATGGGCGGGCCGATCCACCTGACCGGCCGTGTCGACCTCGTGGCCGTAGCCGTCGCGCTTCCCCTGACCGCCATGACGGTCTGGGTGCTGCGCAACCTCGACACCGCGCCGCTGCGCAAGCTGATGGCAGGCCTCGTCGTCGGCAGCTTCCTGTTCATGGCACCGGTCTGGGAGTTCGTGCTCGACGGCCTCGACCCGCTCCGCCTCTCGCCGCGCCTGGCCGAGATGGTGGCGGCGGTGAAGCCCTGCCCGGACACGGTCCTGGCCAGCGGCGGCTACGGCGAGCCGAGCCTGGTCTTCCTGCTCGGCACGGAGACCAAGGTCGGGATCGGCGGCGACGGGGCGGCCGAGGCCCTGCTGGCCGATCCCGCGTGCGGCCTGGCCGCGGTTAGCCAGAAGGAGGAAGCGGAGTTCCGCGCCGTCCTCGCGGCCGCAGGACGGGACGCCCGCGCGCTCGGCAGCCTGGAGGGGCTGAACTACTCGCGGGGCGACGAGCTGACGATCACCCTGTACACGTTGCAGCCATGAGCCCGCGCCGCCCGCCGCCGCAGGTTCCGCGTCCTTCGCTGCTGTCGCCGACCGGCACGGTGCCGTTCTGGCGCTCGCCGCTGTTCGGCAACACGCTCGCTGCCTGCGCGTTGCTCATCGTCACCGTCGACCGGCCGATCTCGGAGGCGGTGCGGGCCCTCGATCCCTGGATTCTCGAGTTCAGCCGCACGCTGACCGACCTCGGCAAGTCGGACGGCTGGCTGTGGGGCAGCGGCCTGCTGGCGATCTATCTCGGCTGGCGCCGCTGGGGGGCGGTCGGCCGGATCCGACGGGCGGTGACCGCCTGGGGTGCGCAGGCGAGCCTGTTCTTCTTTGTCGCCGTGGCCGGCTCCGGCATCGTCATCAATCTCTTCAAGGTGCTGCTCGGACGCGCCCGGCCCCGCATGCTGGAGCGGCACGAGCTGTACACCTTCCAGCCCTTCAGCTTCGACCCCGACTTCCACTCCTTCCCCTCGGGCCATGCCAATACGCTGATGGCGGTGGCGCTCGTCCTTGCGCTGTTCCTGCCGCGCTACCGCGTCGCCCTGATCCTGTTCGGCCTGACGCTCGGGCTGACGCGGGTGCTGGTCAACGCGCACTACGTCAGCGACGTGATCGCCGGCGCGGCCGTGGCCGTGGTCACCACGCTGTGGCTGCGCAACGCCTGCGCGCGGCGCAGGTGGGTCTTCGTCCTGAACGCCGATGGCCGCGCCCGGCTGGCGGCGCCGGGGCGCCTGGTCAGGCGGACCGCACGCCGGCGTCTGGTCATGCTATGGAGGTCGGCCATGGCGCGCACGAGCGGGAGGACGGCATGAAGATCGCGGTCGCTGGCTTTCAGCACGAGACCAACACCTTCGCCCCCGCCAAGGCGGAATTCGAGGCCTTCGCCGCCGGCGGCGCCTGGCCACCGCTGTCGCGTGGGCAGGGCCTGCTGGAGGCGCTTTCCGGCGTCAACCTGCCGGCGGCAGGGGCGATCGAGGAGGCGCGCAGCCTGGGTCATCAGGTCGAACCGCTGTCCTGGGCCGCGGCGACGCCCTCGGACCGGGTGACCCGCGACGCCTACGAGCGGATCGCCGGGCAGATCCTCGAGGACCTGGAGGTGCTGCGCGGCCTCGACGGCATCTACCTCGACCTGCACGGCGCCATGGTGACCGAGACGCATCAGGACGGCGAGGGCGAGCTGCTGCGCCGCCTGCGCGACCGCGTCGGCCCCGAGCTGCCCATCGTCGTCAGCCTCGACCTGCACGCCAACGTGACGCCGGAGATGGTCGAACTGGCCGACGGACTGGTCATCTATCGCACCTACCCGCACGTCGACATGGCGGAGACCGGCGCCCGCGCCCTGCGTCTGTTGCATCGCCTGATGAATGCCGGCCCGCGGCGCGGTCCGCGCTTCAAGGCCTACCGGCAGCTTCCCTTCCTGATCCCCTTGACCAGCGGCTGCACCCTGATCGAGCCGGCCGGCAGCCTCTATGGCCGGATCGCCGAGCTGGAAGGGGCGGGTGTCGCCAGCCTGTCCTTTGCCTGCGGCTTCTCGCCGGCCGACATTCACCATGCCGGACCCAGCGTCGTCGCATACGGCGAGAGCGCCGAGGCAGCCCGGGACGCCGCCGATGCGCTCTACGAGGCCGCCGCTGCCCAGGAATCGGCCTTTGCCGGGCGCATCCTGCCGGCGGGCGAGGCGGTGGCCTACGCGGTGCGGCGCTCCGCGAAGGGGGACGGGCCGGTGGTCCTGGCCGACACCCAGGATAATCCGGGCGCCGGCGGCAACGGCGATACGGTCGGGCTGCTGGCCGAGCTGGTCCGGCAGCGCGCGCCCAGCGCCGTGCTCGGACTGCTGTTCGACCCCGCGAGCGCCCGCCAGGCGGCAGAGGCGGGGGAGGGCGCGCATGTGCGCCTGGAGCTCGGCGCCCACTCCGGCCTGCCGGGACACGCGCCGCTGACCGCCGACTACCGGGTCAAGCGCGTCGGCGACGGCAGCTTCACCTGTACCGGGCCGTTTTATCGCGGCGCGCGCATGCGGCTCGGCCCGACGGTCCTGCTCGAGCTGGAAGGCGTCGAGGTGGTGGTGACCTCGAAGAAGGCGCAGGCCGCCGACCGGGAGATGTTCCGCCACGCTGGCGTCGCGCCGGAAGCCAGGCGGATCGTGGCGCTGAAGTCCTCGGTGCACTTCCGGGCCGACTTCCAGCCGATCGCCAGCGAGGTGCTCGTCGCCGCGGCCCCCGGCCCGAACCCGGTGGACCACCTGGCGCTGTCCTACCGCAACCTGCGGCCGAGCATCCGCCTCATGCCGATGGGGCCGACACAGGCTGCGCACGCGGGGGGCTGAGCCCGAGGCCGGACAAGACCTGCGCCGCGGCCCGCTCGCCGCTCGCGCGCGCACCCTCGACACAGCCGTAAAGGCTCGTGTGGGCGTACTCGCCGGCCAGGGCGAGGCGTTCGGTGACGGGCTGCTGAACCTGGGTTCGCGCGGCGGCGTGACCCGGCAGCGCGCAGGAGTAGGCGCCGAGGCTTAGGGGATTGTGCAGCCAGTCCGTCGTCTGCGCCGTGTCGATCCGCCGCGCCGCGCCGCTGCCGAACACCCGGACCAGCCGCTCGCGCGCGAAAGCGATCATCGCCTGTGGCCCTTCGGCCTCGATTTCGGCGGCGAAGGGGCCCGCCAGGTAGCCGACCACCATGGGCCGGCCGAAGCTGCGCAGCTGGAAGCGGATCGTCTCCGGCCCCTCGTCGAAGGAAAGGTAGCTGGTCGGCGCGACGTCGGCGAGCAGCGCTTCGTCGAGCTCGAGCGCCACCTTGTTGGCGTAGCCCGGATGCAGGCCCTGCAGCGCCTCGCGGACCGGCAAAGGAAGTTCGGGGACGAACCGCACCCGCCCCGCGCGCAGCGCCCCGAGCGGCAGGGCGACGACGGCCGCCTTGCCGCGCAGCGTGCCCTTTGGTGTCTCGACGACAACCCCTTTGCCGCGGGTGTCGATGCGGGTAACCGGCGTGTCCAGCTCGACCGGCACGTCGGCGCCCCAGGCGGCGACCAGGGCGCCGTAGCCCCGCTCGAGCGGCCAGTTGTTTTCGCTGTCGGCCGAGCGGGCGTAGTCCAGCGCGGACTCCTGATCCGGCGGGGCGCCGGCGAGAGCGGCGTACCAGTTCGCAAAGAGATGCCTCCAGCGTGGATGCTCGGGGACCGCTTCGGCGGCGGCGACGTCCTGGCCGCTTGCCCCAAGCGCCTCCACCGCCGCGAAGGCCGCGTCCGACCAGGCGGTCCAGTCGGCCACCTCCCGATCGTCGAGAAAGCCCGCTGCGCCGAAGATCCGGAAGCCTGCGAACCTGGCGAGGTAGGCGTGGCCGAGCCGGTCGGCCAGCGCGGTGAAGGGGTTGCGCTCGGCGTGGTGCAGCCAATGGGCGCCGGCATCCCAGGGATAGCCGTTGCGGGTCGTGCGAGTGTGGGCGCGGCCGCCGATGCGCCCTGCGGCCTCCAGCACCTTGACGCTCGCACCGCAATTCCGGGCCGCCTTGGCCGCCGCCAGGCCGGCAGCGCCGGCGCCGACGACGATCAGGGCCGGCTCGCCGCTCATGACCAAGGGCCGCGGGACTTGGGCCCCGATCCGCCGCTCCCACGCCGGCGCCGCCAACCGCCGCTGCGGTCGAACTGCAGGTTCTTCGGCGGCTTCTGTCCGCCGAACAGCGGGACGACCTGCCGCTTCATCGCCGGTGCCAGGGCGACGCCGACCACGAAACCGCCGATATGCGCCCACCAGGCGACGTTGCTGGCGGCCGCATCGACGACGCCCAAGAGCTGGAAGCCGAACCAGACGACCAGCATCAGCCCCGCCGGGAGCAAGATCGGGATGAAGCCGAAGGGCACCAGAACCCAGGCCCGCGGATAGAGCAGCAGATAGGCGCCGAGCAAGCCGGAGATCGCGCCCGAGGCGCCGACGGTCGGCACCTCGGAGCCGAAATTGAAGACGAAGTGGGCAAGCGCCGCGGCAACCCCGCAGAGCAGGTAGAACGCCAGGTACTTGGCGTGCCCCAGCGCGTCCTCGATGTTGTCGCCGAAGACCCAGAGGAACAGCATGTTGAAGATCAGGTGCAGCCAGTCGCCGTGCAGGAACTGGCTGGTCACCAGGGTCAGCGCGCTCGGCACGGCCTGCAGCCCGGGCGCCAGCTCCGCGGCGCCGCTGAACACCGCCGGCACGAACCCGTAGCCGTACAGCATCGCCATGTACTGCCGCTCACCGCCGCCGACCTGCATCAGGAACACCAGAACGCAGGTCGCGATCAGGCCGTAGGTCACCCAGGGCGTCTGGACGTAGACCCGCGGGTTGCTGTCGTAGAGCGGCAGGAAGGGCATGGCCGCGGCTACTCCCTCAGCTCGCACCAAATCGGCGTGTGGTCGCTCGGCTTGTCCTTGCCGCGCGGACCGTGGTCGATTTCGCAGGCGGCCAGGCGATCGGCAGCGGTGGGGCTGAGCAGCAGATGGTCGATGCGGATGCCCTCGTCCGCCGGCCAGGCGCCGCCCTGATAGTCCCAGAAGGTATAGGCGCCCGGCCGGTTGCCGTGCAGGGCGCGGTAGGCATCGGTGTAGCCGAGATAGGCGATGCGGCGGAGGGCGGCTCGGCTTTCCGGTCGGAACAGCGCATCGTCCGCCCAGGCCGCCGGGTCGTGGCAGTCGAGCGGCTCGGGGATGACGTTGTAGTCGCCGCCCAGGACGGTCGGCTCTTCGGCGGCCAACAGCGCTTGCGAGCGCTCGGTCAGGCGCGCCATCCAGGCGAGCTTGTAGGCGAACTTCTCGCCGCCGACCGGATTGCCGTTGGGCAGGTAGATCGAGGCGACCCGCAGGCCGCAGGTGGTAGCCTCGAGATAGCGGGCCTGGGCATCCTCGGCGTCGCCCTCCAGGCCCTCGCGCGCTTGCGAGATCTCGTCGCGGGAGACGATGGCGACGCCGTTGTAGCTCTTTTGCCCGAGCGCCAGGCTCTTGAAGCCGCGGCTGGAAAACTCCATTGCCGGAAAGTCTTCCGTCCGGCACTTCAACTCCTGCATCAGCAGGATGTCGGGTTTCGCCTCGTCCAGCCAGTCCAGCACCGCCGCCACGCGGACTTTGATCGAGTTCACGTTCCAGCTTGCGATCTTGACCATGGGTGACCTTCGCGGCGGTGCGGCCTGACGGGTGCGGCAGCGCGCCTGAAGGCGAACGGCCCCGCGCAGCGCCGAGGCCGTTCTAGCAGGCCGCAGGGCCCGCGGTCAGGACGGAAACGCTAGAGCGCGATGGAAAACGACGAGCCGCAACCGCAGGAGGATTCGGCCTGTGGGTTTTCGATCTTGAAATAGCTGCCCATCAAGTCCTCGACGAAATCGATCTGGCTGCCCTGCAGCAGCTCCAGCGAGGTCTCGTCGATCACGACCTTCGCCCCGTCGCGCTCGAACACCTGGTCGTCGGCATTCACCTGGCTGTCGAAATCGAAGCCATACTGGAAGCCCGAGCAGCCGCCGCCCGAGACCGAGACGCGCAGCATGGTGTGCGGTTCGGCTTCCTGCGCGGCCAGCACGGTGATGCGCTTGGCGGCATTGGGGCTGACGCTGAAGGCGGGAATCCCTGCGCTGTCCGGCATATCAGAGTCTCCGACTTGGTTTGTGCCTCTAGATGTAATGCATCGGGCGGCGGCTGTTAAGGGACGCTATGCCCGGCGAACGAGCGTTGCCGGCCTCGGACGAGTGGGGTAGGGACGTGCGCCATGAGCCAGCCCACGCCCATTGCCTTGGCCTCTCATGCCTGCGACCCGGCCGCCAGCCGCGGGCGCCTGCGCTCCGAGCCGGAGAGCCCGACCCGCACGGCCTTCCAGCGCGACCGCGACCGCATCGTCCATTCCGGCGCCTTCCGCAAGCTGCAGTACAAGACCCAGGTCTTCGTCTACCACGAAGGCGACTACTACCGGACGCGTCTGACCCACTCGCTGGAGGTGGCGCAGATCGCCCGCTCGGTCTCCCGCCAGCTCGGACTCAACGAGGATCTGGCCGAGGCGGTCGCCCTGGCGCACGACCTGGGCCATACGCCCTTCGGCCATGCCGGCGAGGAGGCCCTGGCCGCGGTAACGGCACAGCACGGTGGCTTCGACCACAACGAGCAGGCCTTCCGCATCCTGACCGAACTGGAGGCGCGCTACGCCGAGTTCGACGGCCTCAACCTGACCTGGGAGACCCTGGAGGGCGTGGTCAAGCACAACGGGCCGGTCGCCGAGCCGCGCGCCTCGCTCGCCGCCTTCAGCCAGGCGTGGGATCTCGAGCTGCAGGGCTGGCCGAGCCTAGAGGCGCAGGTCGCCGCACTGGCCGACGACATCGCCTACAACAACCACGACATCGACGACGGGCTGCGCGCCGGCCTTTTCGACATCGAGGATTTGCTGGAGCTGCCCCTGGTCGGGCCGGTCTTCGCGGAGGTGCGCCGGCTCTATCCCGGGATCGTGCCGGCACGCTGGATCCACGAGAGCATCCGCCGTCTGATCAACCTGATGGTCGAAGACCTGCTGAGCGAGACGCGGCGGCGGTTGGAGCGGCAGGCGCCGCGCAGCGTCGCCGAGGTGCGCGGCGCCGGCGGGCCGACGGTTGCCTTTTCCGGAGCGATGCGCCAGAACGACCGCGTTCTCCGGGCCTTCCTCTTCACCCGCATGTACCGCCACTATCTCGTCAACCGCCAGACCTCGAAGGCGAAGCGGGTGGTCGGCGAGCTCTTCGGCCTCTACATGCAGGAGCCCAATACCCTGCCCGAAGATTGGCGCCGCGAGGCGGAGAGCGCTCGTGACGAGACGGCGCGGGCGCGCGTCGTGGCCGACTACATTGCGGGAATGACGGACCGCTATGCCCTGGAGGCGCACCGCAAGCTGTTCGATCCCTACGCCCGACCTTAACTGCGATCTGCCCTAGGTACATGAACGTTTTCAATTACTTTCGCGGCGTCGTAGAGACGGCGCTGGATGAACTGGTCGCAGCCGGACGGCTGCCGAAGGGGCTCGACACCGCGAAGGTCACGGTGGAGCCGCCGCGCGACCCCAGCCACGGCGACCTCTCGACCAACGCCGCCATGGTGCTGGCCAAGCCGGCCGGCCTGAAGCCGCGCGAGCTGGCCGAAGGACTGGCCGAGCGGCTGCGCGGCGCGGGCTCCGTCGAGACGGTCGAGGTGGCCGGGCCGGGCTTCATCAACCTGCGCCTGGCGGACGACTTCTGGCGCGCACGCGTGGCCGAGATCCTGCGCGCCGGCCTCCATTACGGCCGCTCGGACCTTGGCGCCGGGCAGAAGGTCAACGTCGAGTACGTCTCGGCCAACCCGACCGGCCCGCTGACCGTGGGGCACGCGCGCGGTGCGGTGGTCGGTGACGCCCTGGCCGGTCTGCTGGAGAAGGCCGGCTTCGCGGTCGCCCGGGAGTACTACATCAACGACGCCGGGGCTCAGGTCGATACGCTCGCGCGCTCGGCGTACCTGCGCTACCGCGAGGCACTGGGCGAGGAGATCGGCGAGATCCCGCCCGGCATGTATCCGGGCGACTATCTGAAGGAGGTCGGCGGTGCGCTGGCCGAGCGCGACGGGCCCAGGTGGCTGGAGGCCGACGAGACGGACTGGCTGCCGGTCGTACGCGGCTTCGCCATCGACCTGCTGATGCGGCAGGTCAAGCGCGACCTGCACGCCCTGGGCGTCAACCAGTCCGTCTTCACATCGGAACGCAGCCTGGTGGAGGCCGGCGCGGTCGACGAGGTGATGCGCACCCTGGAGGCGCGCGATCTGGTCTACATCGGCGTGCTGGAGCCCCCCAAGGGCAAGAAGCCGGAGGATTGGGAGCCGCGGCCGCAGACGCTCTTCCGCGCCACCGCCTTCGGCGACGACGTCGACCGTCCGCTGCGCAAGTCGGACGGAAGTTGGACCTACTTCGCCAACGACATGGCCTATCACCTGGACAAGTTCCGGCGCGGCTTCCACCGCCAGATCGACGTCTGGGGTGCCGATCACGGCGGCTACGTCAAGCGCATGCAGGCCGCCGTGCGCGCCCTGACCGAGGAGCAAGCGCGGCTCGAGATCGTGCTCTGCCAACTCGTCAAGCTGTCGAAGGGCGGCATCGAGGTGAAGATGTCGAAGCGCTCGGGCAGCTTCGTGACGCTGCGCGAGCTGATCGAGGAGGTCGGCGCCGGGGTCGTGCGCTTCGTCATGCTGACGCGCAAGTCCGACGCCCAGCTCGACTTCGACCTCGAGAAAGTGCTGGAGCAGTCGCGCGACAACCCCGTCTTCTACGTGCAGTACGCGCACGCGCGCTGCCGCTCGGTGCTGCGCCACGCCGCCGAGGCGATGCCGCACCTGCCGCAGGGTCCTACGCTGGCGCAGGTCGGACTGGCCGGTTTGACCGACTCCGCCGAACTGGCCTTAATCAAGCAGATGGCGCATTGGCCGCGCGTGGTGGAGCAGGCGGCCTTCGCGTGCGAGCCGCATCGTGTCGCCTTTTACCTTTACGATCTCGCCTCCGGCTTCCATGCCCTGTGGACCAAAGGCAAGGACGATGCGAGCCTGCGTTTCCTGCTGGAGGAAGATCCCGAGCTGACGGCGGCCCGGCTGGCCCTGGTCGAGGCCGTGCGCGCGACCATCGCTTCGGGACTGCAGGTGATCGGCGTGCAGCCGGTCGAGGAGCTGCGCTGAACAGGGCGGAACCCGCCGCGAGGCGAGCGAGGCGGAGAGCGGTCAGATGGCTGGCGAGGACGAGAATCCCTACACGATGCCGGTCCGCCCGGACGAGGCGCCGAAGGTGCCGCCGGCCCACCAGGCGAACCGGGCCGGGGGCGGCGCGCCTGAGCCGCCGCCGGAAAGGCCGCAGCGCCGCAGCCGGATGCTGCCCCTACTGGTCGCCGTACTGGCTCTCGCCGGCTTCGGCGCCATCGTCTGGTACGCCTACACCTGGGGCACCGGCGAGGTGCCGCCGGAACAACTGCCCGTCGTCACTGCCGAGCGCGACCTGACAAACGTAAAGGAGAAGCCCGAGGAGCCCGGCGGCATGGAGGTGCCGCACCAGGACGCTGACCTCCTCAACCAGCGCTCCGGTGCCGACCAGGCGGACGGTGACGAGACGGTCGAGCGTCTCTTACCCCGCCCCGAGACGCCGCAACCCCCGGAACCGGCCGAAACGCAGACGACAGAGACGGCAACGGCAGAGACGGCGACGGCAGAGACGGCAACGGCAGAGACGGCAACGGCAGAGACGGCAACGGCAGAGACGGGGCCGGCCTCCGCAAGCGAGACCGACGCCGACACCGGTCCGGCCGAAGACCTGCCCAGCGAACCGCCCGCTCCGCCGGCTATCAGCCCGCCCTTAGAGCCGCTCGGGGAGCAGGAGAGCGCCGGCGACCCCGCAGCTCCGCAGGCCTCGGTCCCCGAGCCGTCACCGGAGACCGGCGCGCCCGAAATCCCCGTCTCCGAGCCGCCGGGCGAGACCGTGGCCGAGGACCAGGTCCAGACGCCGCCGCCAGCCGAGGACGAAACCGCCCTCGACGCCCCAGCCGCGGATGCGGCGGTCGAGGTGGCCGAGAGCCCCGTCGTACCGCCTAAGCCTGCGCCCGAAGCGGAGCCGGAGATGCCTGCGGCCGAGCCTGCCCCGGCGACGCCGACGGCGGCGGCGGCGACGGTGCAGTCCGGCGATTGGGTCCTTCAGCTTGCCGCCCTGCGCGAGCAGGCCGCGGTCGAGGGGGAATGGCAGCGCTTGCAGGCGAAGCACCCGGACCTGCTCGGCGGCCTCGCACTGGCGACGCAGACGGTGGAGACCGGCAGCGGGACCTTCATCCGCCTGCAGGCCGGACCGTTGCCCAACCGGGCGACGGCGCGCGATCTCTGCGGCCTGCTGCAGGCGCAGGGCACCGATTGCCTGGCCAAGCGGCACTGACCGTGACCGCTCCGCCCATCACTGCCGCCGTCTACGGTTGCGAAGGCCTGGAGTTGACGGACTGGGAGCGGAGCTTCTTCGCCGAGGTCAACCCACTCGGCCTGATCCTGTTTGCCCGCAACGTGCGCGACGCCGAGCAGGTGCGCAATCTGGTCGAGAGCTTCCGCGAGGTGGTCGACCGCGCCGGCTCGCCGGTCCTGATCGACCAGGAGGGCGGCCGCGTGCAGCGGCTGAAGCCGCCGATCTGGCGCCAGGCGCCGCCCCCGGCGGTGTTCGGACGTCTGGCCACACGCGATCCCGAAGCCGCCGAGAAGGCGGTCGCCCTCAATGCGCGGCTGATCGCTCATGACCTTCTTTCACTCGGTATTACGGTGGATTGCACGCCGCTTCTCGACCTTCGTGTGAAGGATGCGCACGCCGTCATCGGCGACCGCGCCTTCGCCGCCGATCCGCAGACCGTCGCCAAGCTGGGCCGTGCCGCCTGTGCCGGCCTGCTCGGCGGCGGCGTGATCCCGGTGATCAAGCACATCCCCGGCCACGGACGGGCGCTGGTCGACAGCCATCACCGGCTCCCCGTTGTCGAGGTGTCGCATGACGATCTGTCGCGTAGCGACTTCGCGCCCTTCGCGGAGTTGAACGGCGCACCCTGGGCGATGACGGCACATGTGGTCTACAGCGCGCTGGACCCCGATCGCCCGGCGACCGTCTCGCCGAAGGTGATCGCCGAGACGATCCGCGGCGAAATCGGCTTCGACGGCGTGCTCGTGTCGGACGATCTCTCGATGCAGGCCCTGGCGGGCGATCTGGAGAGCCGCACCCGTGCCTGCCTGGAGGCCGGCTGCGACGTGGCCCTGCACTGCAACGGCCGGCGCGAGGAGATGCAGCAGGCGGCACGTGCCGCACGACCCTTGGGCGAAACTTCCCTGCGGCGCATCGAGGCGGCCGAAGCGCAGCGGCGCGTGCCGAGCCCGCTCGACCCCCTGGATGCGGTCGCCGAGCTCGAGGACCTACTCAGCACCCGCGTGGTGCGCTGACTGCCGGGCCGGGCGCGAGAGTCGTTGGCAAGCCGCGCGGCGATGGTCTAAGCCTGTGCGCGCACCATGGCCCGCCCACAGCATGGACCCGACCGGAGCCTGCCGCCGCGTGAGCGCCGACGAGACCCCCAGCCAGACGCCCGACGAGACGCCGGACCGCGACGCCGAACCGGCGCGCGGCTTGGCTGACGTTCCGTTCGAGGAGGATCCGGAGCGCCCGGCTCCGCCCGGCGCACGCCTGTTGCTCGACCTGGAGGGCTTCGAAGGCCCGATCGACCTTCTGCTACAGCTCGCGCGCGACCAGAAGGTCGACATCACCAAGATCTCGATCCTGGCGCTGGCCGAGCAGTACCTGGCCTTCGTCCAGGAGGCGCGCCGGTTGCGCCTGGAGTTGGCGGCCGACTATCTGGTGATGGCCGCCTGGCTGGCCTACCTGAAGTCGCGCATGCTGTTGCCCGAGCCAGAGCCGGAGTCCGAGGAACCGTCGGGCGCCGAGATGGCGGCCGCCCTGAAGTTCCAACTTCAGCGGTTGGAGGCCATGCAGGAGGCCGGTCGCAAGCTGCTCGGCCGGCCGCAGTTGGGCAGCGAGGTCTTTCCACGCGGCATGCCGGAGCCGTTGGAACGGGTCAACACCGTCGTCTGGGACGTCAGCCTGTTCGAGTTGCTCAGTGCCTACGGACAGGTGCGCCGCGACCGCGGCCGGCAGTCCCTACGCATCCTGGCGATGGACCTCTACTCGGTGGAGGAGGCGGTCGACCGCCTGGCCCGGCTGCTCGGGCACGGCGTGCCGGGTTGGCGGACGCTGCACGCCTTCCTGCCGCCGGACCTGCGCGGCGGCACCAACTCGCTGCGCCGACGCTCGGCCATCGCCAGCACGTTCGTCGCCAGTCTGCAGCTCGCCAAGAGCGGCGAGGTCGAGATCCGCCAGGACGGTACCTACGGCCCGATCTTCCTGCGCCCGGGACGCGGCGAGAGCGAGATGTCGACGCCCACGTCGACCGGCGAGCAGCGGAGCGGGGATTCCGGCCAGACCCCCGGCGGTGACGGCGACCGGGGTTGAGATGAGCGAAGACCGGTTCCAGCAGATCCGCCTACTCGAGGCGCTGCTGTTCGCAGCCAGTCAGCCGCTGGGCGAAAAGGACCTCGAGCGGCATTTCGCTGACGGCACCGATGTTGGGGCCTTGCTGGAGGACTTGCGCGGGTTCTACGAGGCGCGCGGTGTCACGCTGCAGCGGGTCGGCGACAAGTGGGCCTTCCGCACCGCGCAAGACCTGGCCCCGAAGATGCGGATCGAGAGCGAATCGCGGCGTAAGCTGTCGCGTGCGGCGATCGAGACCCTGGCGGTGATCGCCTACCACCAGCCGGTGACCCGCGCGGAGATGGAGGAGATCCGCGGCGTCGCGCTGTCCAAGGGCACCCTCGACACGCTGCTGGAAGCGGGCTGGATCAAGCCGCGCGGACGGCGTCGCACGCCGGGCAAGCCGGTGACCTGGGGCACCACGGAGAGCTTCCTGGACCAGTTCGGTCTGGAATCTCTGGAGGTGCTGCCGGGCCTTGAGGAACTGAAGGCAGCGGGGCTGCTGGACGCCCGCCCGGCCATCACCGCACTGGGCGCGCGCGGCGAGTTGCCGCCGGCCGGTCCGGCGCCCGAGCCGGACGACGAGCCCGACGAAGAGCTGCTGGACGAGGCGCTGGCGCCGGACGAAATCCTGGCGGCCGAGTACGGCAGCGACCTTCCGGAAGAGGAGGCGGAAGATGACGGCGCTGCGCGCTGAGGCCGGCGAGCAGCCGGAGATCGCCCTCGGGCTCGAGCACGTTTCGCACCGCTACGGCAGCCTGCTCGCCGTCGACGACCTCAGCCTCGGCCTGGAGCCGGGCGAGTTGGTTTGCCTGCTCGGCCCCTCTGGCTGCGGCAAGACGACGGCCTTGCGGCTGGCCGCCGGCCTGGAAGATCTTCAGCAGGGCCGCATCCTGATGTCCGGGCGCAGCGTCGCCGAACCGGGCCGGGCGGTGCCGCCGGAGGAGCGCTCGGTCGGCCTGGTCTTCCAGGACTATGCGCTGTTTCCGCATCTGAGCGTCGCCGACAACGTTGCCTTCGGCCTGCAACGCATGCCCGCGCGCGAGCGGACCGCCGCTGTCGAGCGAGCGCTCGGCCAGGTGGGGCTGGCAAGCTACGGCCAGAGCTTTCCGCACGAGCTTTCCGGCGGTCAACAGCAACGGGTGGCGCTGGCCCGGGCGCTGGCGCCGCAGCCGCGCGTGATGCTGCTGGACGAGCCCTTCTCCGGCCTCGACCAGCGGCTGCGCCAAGAAGTGCGCGACCAGACGCTGCATGTCCTGAAGGCGGCCGGCACGGCGACGCTGATGGTCACCCACGATCCGGAAGAAGCCATGTTCATGGCCGACCGGATCGCCCTGATGAACCATGGACGTCTGGTACAGGTCGGCGACCCGGTGACCCTCTACTACCAACCCAACTGTGCCTTCGCCGCGGAGTTCTTCAGCGAGGTCAACCGCTTGCCTGGCCGTGTCGAGGCTGGGCAGGTCTCCACGCCCCTCGGCCCGGTGCCTAATCCGGGGATCGAGGCCGGCCGGCCCGTCGAGGTTCTGGTCAGGCCCGAGGCAATCCGCGTGCTGCCGCCGGGCGCGACGGCGGCACCGATCCATGCCGCGGCGCGGGTGGTCGCCGCCCGACTGATCGGCCGCGCCTCGTTGCTGCACTTCTCTGTGGAGACGCCCGACGACGGCAGGCTGCATCTGCACGCCTTGGTCCCCGGCCGTTTCCTGCCGACGGTCGACGACAGCTTCAGCCTGCAGCTCGAGCCCGCTTTGGCCTTCGTTTTTCCGCTTTCGGGGTCTACATAGGGCGCACGCCGGGGATCGCCGGAGCACCGAGGACGGTGCTGCGGGCGGCGTTGCGGCCTTACAGCCTTTTTGCGATAGTCCGGGCTCGATCCGGGCTGACGGGACGTCCCGAAGGAGACCTTGATGGGTATCAGCTTTTGGCAGATCGCGATTATCGTGCTGATCGTGGTTCTGCTGTTCGGAGCCGGAAAGATCCCGCGTCTGATGAAGGACGTCGGCTCCGGCATCAATCAGTTCAAGCGCGGCCTCAAGGAGGAAGCCAAGTCCGACGAGGACGAGGCCGAAGCCACGACCGCCAAGCTGGAGAAGACCGACGAGCCGAAGGCCGGCGAGGCTACGGCTGCAACGGAGAAGTCCGAGGCGGACAAGAAGGTCGCCAACGGCTGACGACCGTCTCGACCCGTCCTCGCACCGCCCCCGCGGAACAGGCTGCGCCGGGCGGGACGCGGGGCGGACTCCTTTCCCGCCAGCGTTGAGCTAAGCCATGTTCGACATCGGCTGGACCGAGATGCTGGTGATCGCCGTGTTGGCACTCATCATCATCGGTCCGAAGGATCTTCCCAAGGCGATGCGCACCGTCGGGCAATGGGTGCGCAAGGCGCGTTCGCTCGCCCGCGAGTTCCAGGCGGGCGTCGACGAGATGATCCGCGAATCCGAACTCGACGAGGCGCGCAAGACGCTGGAGGCGACCAAGCGCTCCAACATCGGCAAGACGATCCGCGAGCACGTCGATCCCGAAGGCGAGCTCGGCGCGGAAGCCAGGCAGCTCGAAGATACCGCTCGTCAGACGACACGCCTCGACGATCCGAAGGCGGCCGCCGTCGCGTCTAAGGGCAAGGCCGCAGAGGAGGCCGAGGATGCGTCGGGCCCAGGCGCTCCCAAGGAGGGCGCCGCTGCACGCGGCACCCAGGTCGCTACGGGCGAGCCGGAAACGGCCGGAGAGGCGGAGGCCGAGCAGTCTCAGGCGAGCGGCAGGGTGGTCAGGCATCCAGCCAAAGTCGCCCCTGGCAACTCCGTGCTGCCGCCGCAGGACGAGCCGGCGGGCGAAAGCGAAGCTGCGGCGCCCAGCCCCAGCAAGGCCGGCGGCTCGGCGGGCTGACCGGATAGGCGGAGTATGGCGGACACCACCGACGAGCAAATGCAGAAGATGCCGCTGCTCGACCATCTGGTCGAGCTGCGCACGCGTCTGCTGTACTCGGTCGGCGCCCTGGTCGTCGCCTTCGTCGCCTGCTGGTTCCTGGCCGAAGAGATTTACCGCATCCTGGTGCAGCCGCTGGCCGACATCCTGCTCGACCGCGGCATGGACCAGAGCCAGCGCCGGATGATCTTCACCAACCTGACGGAGGTCTTCTTCACCTACGTCAAGGTCTCCTTCTTCGCCGCCGCCTTCATCACCTGCCCGATCTTCCTGACCCAAATCTGGATGTTCGTGGCACCGGGGCTCTACAAGCACGAGAAGCAGGCCTTCGCCCCCTTCCTGATCGCCTCGCCGATCCTCTTCTTCACCGGCGGGGCATTGGTCTACTTCGCGATCCTGCCGCTGGCCTGGGAGTTCTTCATCCAGTTCGAGACGCCTGGCGGCCCCGGCACCCTGCCGATCGAGCTCGAGGCCAAGGTCAACGAGTATCTCTCGCTGACCATGAAGCTGATCTTCGCCTTCGGCATCTGCTTCCAGCTTCCGGTGCTGATGACGCTGATGGCCCGCGTCGGGCTGGCGACCTCCGAGGGCATGGCGCGCAAGCGCAAGTACGCCATCGTCGGCGTCTTCATCGTTGCTGCGCTGATGACGCCGCCCGACCCGATCTCCCAGATCTCCCTGGCGGTGCCGATCATCCTGCTCTACGAGGCCTCGATCTGGATGGCCAAGTTGGTCGAGAAGAAGCGCCGCGAACGCCAGGAAGCTATCGACCGCGAGCTGGAAAGCTAGGCGCTCGGCGCGCCCTCCGACCCGAGGGCGGCCCTGGACGCGACGCGGCGCGAAAGCCTATAAGCCGCCGAGTCGCTGGTGGCGTCCACCGCCACTCGCCGCCGCTCGAGCTTGCCGGACAGATTTCGCATGCACGACCTCCGCTGGATCCGCGAAGCCCCGCAGGACTTCGACTCCGCGCTCGCCCGCCGCGGCCTGCAGCCGCTCGCCGAAAGCGTGCTCGATTTGGATGCTCGCCACCGGCAGGTGCAGGCCGAGTTGCAGGAGATGCAGGCGCGGCGCAACGAGGCGTCCAAGCAGATCGGCCAGAAGAAGAAGGCTGGCGCGGAGGCCGAGGCGCAAGCCCTGATGGCCGAAGTGGGACAGCTCAAGGACCGGCTGGCCGAGGCGGAAGAGCAGGAGCGCCACCTCGGCGAGGAGTTGGAGGGTCTGCTCGCCGGGCTGCCCAACGCGCTCGCTCCCGAGGTGCCGGACGGGCCGGACGAGAGCGCCAACGAGGTGCTGCGGGCCCACGGCGAGAAGCCGATTTTCGATTTCGCGCCCAAGGAGCACTACGAGCTTGGCGAGGCGCTCGGTGGGTTGGACTTCGAGGCCGCCGCCCGCCTGTCCGGCGCCCGCTTCGTCGTGGTCAAGGCGGCGATCGCCCGGCTGCACCGGGCACTCGCCCAGTTCATGCTGGACCTGCACACCCGCGAGCACGGCTACACGGAGGTCCAGCCGCCGCTGCTGGTGCGCGACCATGTGCTGTTCGGTACCGGACAGTTGCCCAAGTTCGGCGAGGACCAGTTCCGCACCGAAGAGGGCTATTGGCTGATCCCGACCGCCGAGGTGCCGCTGACCAACCTAGCGGCCGACCAGATCCTGGCGGAGGAGGCCTTGCCGCTGCGCTTCACCGCGCTGACGCCCTGTTTCCGCTCGGAAGCCGGGGCGGCGGGCCGCGACACGCGCGGCATGCTGCGCCAGCATCAGTTCGAGAAGGTCGAGCTGGTTTCGATAACGCATCCCGAGGGCTCGCAGGCTGAGCACGAGCGGATGACCGCCTGCGCCGAGGAGGTCCTGAAGCGTCTGGGCCTGCACTACCGGGTCGTCACCCTGTGCAGCGGCGACACCGGCTTCGCGGCGCGCAAGACCTACGACATCGAGGTCTGGCTGCCGGGGCAGGGCGCCTACCGCGAGATCTCGAGCTGCTCCAACACCTGGGACTTCCAGGCGCGGCGCATGAAGTCGCGGTTCCGGCCCGTAGGCGAGAAGGGCACGCGCCTGGTCCATTCGCTCAATGGCTCCGGCGTTGCGGTCGGCCGCGCGCTGATCGCCGTCCTGGAGACCTATCAGCGGGCCGACGGCGGCATCGCGGTGCCCGAGGTCCTGCGGCCCTACATGGGCGGCCTGGAGACGATCGCCGCCGATGGCTGAGCTCGCGCGCGCACGCATTCTGGTCACCAACGACGATGGCATCCACGCGCCGGGCCTGAAGGTGCTGGAGGCGGCGGCGCGCAGCCTCAGCGACGACGTCTGGGTGGTCGCGCCCGAGGTGGAGCAGTCCGCCACCAGCCATTCCCTGACCACGCGCCGCCCCTTGCGCGTCCGCCGCTTCGGCGAGCGGCGGCTGGCCGTCGACGGTACGCCGACCGACTGCGTGCTGGTGGCGGCCAAGAAGATCCTGCTCGACGGCCCGCCCGACATCGTGCTCTCCGGCGTCAACCACGGCGCCAATCTGGCCGAGGACGTCGGCTATTCGGGCACCGTCGCTGCGGCCATGGAGGCCGCCTTCCTGGGCTTCCGGGCGATCGCCTTCAGCCAGGTCGGCATCTCCGGCCAGCCGGTCGACTTCGCCCCGGCGGAGGCCTGGCTCCCGCGCCTGATCGAGCGCCTCTACGACCGGCCGTGGCAGCGCGACCAGCTCATCAACGTCAACTTCCCACCGCGCCGGGCGAACGAGATCAACGCGGTGCGGGTGACCCATACCGGTCGCCGCGATGCCTCGGTCGGGCTGGTCGAGGGCCGCGACCCCGGCGGCCGGCCTTACCTCTGGATCGGCGACTGGGCGGACGACAGCACCAGCGACCGGGAGAGCGATCTGGCGGCGATCGCCGAGGGGGCCATCGCCGTGACGCCGCTGCACCTGGATCTGACGCACCACGCCGCACTGGCCGCGCTGAAGGAGAGTTTCGCGTGACGCTGGCGGCCCGCAAGATCCGGCTTCTGATGGAGCTGCGTCGGGCGGGCATCGCCGACACGGCCGTGCTGGCCGCGCTCGAACGCGTGCCGCGGGAGCGCTTCGTCCCGCACGCCTTCCGCGACCAAGCCTACGAGAACGTCGCCCTGCCGATCGGCCAGGGGCAGACGCTCAGCCAGCCGGAAGTGGTCGCGCAGATGACGGCACAGCTTGCCGTCGACCGGAGCATGACGGTGCTGGAGATCGGGACCGGCTCCGGCTATCAGGCGGCGATCCTGGCCCGACTGGCGCGGCGGGTCTACACGATCGAGCGCCACAAGCCGCTGCTCGACGAGGCACAGGCGCGTTTCGCCGAGCTGCGTCTGACCAACGTGGTGACGCGCCTGGGCGACGGCAGCCGCGGCTGGCCGGAGCCGCAAGACTTCCCGCGGATCGTCGTCACCTGTGCCGCGGCGCTGCCGCCCGAGCCGCTGCTGGAGCAGCTTCGCCCCGGCGGCATCATGCTGCTGCCCGTCGGCGAGACCGGACGTCAGCAGGAGCTGGTCAAGCTGCAAAAGACCGAGACGGGGGTGCGCGAAACCCGCCTCGGCCTGGTACGCTTCGTGCCGCTGGTCGCCGCCCCGCCGGCGGTGGCCGGCGGCCAGAGCGCATGACGCGCCGGCCGCGCCGCGCCCTTGTGCTCGCCGTGGCGGCGGGGCTGGCGCTCGGCGGCTGCCTGCAGGCCGCCAGCCTGCCGCGCGGCCCGACACCCACCGACCCGCCGCCGCTGCCGCCGCGACGTCCGGCCCCGCCGGTCGACTTCGCCGCGGCGGCGGCGCTGCCGATCCCGGCCGGGCTCTATCGGGTCGAAGCCGGCGACACGGTCTACAGTATCGCGCAACGCGCCGGCTTGCCGCTGCGCGCCCTGATCGATGCGAACGGGCTGCAGCCGCCCTACACCCTCGTCGTCGGCCGCAATCTGATCGTGCCGCGCGCCCGCGTCCACGTGGTCAAGGCTGGAGAGACGGTCTATGGCATCTCGCGCCTGCACGGCGTCGACACGAGCGAACTGACGCGCCTGAACGGCATCGGCCCGCCCTTCGAGATCCGCGTCGGCCAGCGTCTCGTGCTGCCGGATCTGGGCAGGCTGCAGGTTGCCACCGCGCCCGCCGACCCCAATCTTCCCGCCGCATCGACCGCGACCAGCGAAACCCCCCGGGGTGAGCCTGGTCTCCCTGCTGCCGCGCCGTCCTCGACTGGCGGCCCGCCGGTGCCACCCCGCCGGCCGGAGACCTCGCGTGACACCGCGTCCACGGCCGCCGTGGCCCCCACCACCGCGCCCTCGGGGCCGAGCGTCCCGGCCTCGTCGGCGGCGCTTCCCCAGCCGCCTCCGCGGGCGGGCGACGCCTTCGTCTGGCCGGTGCGCGGACGCATTCTCGCGCGCTACGGCCCGCAGGCCGGCGGCCGCCACAACGACGGAATCAACATCGCGGCGCCGCGCGGCGCCCCCTTCCTGGCGGCGGAGAACGGGGTCGTCGCCTACGTCGGCTCCGAACTCAAGGGCTTCGGCAACCTGGTGCTGGTCAAGCACGCCGACGGCTGGGTCACCGCCTATGCCCACGCCGATGCCGTCACCGTGCGCTTGGGCGAGACGGTGCGGCGGGGCCAGCCGATCGGACGGGTGGGGGACAGCGGCGCCGTCGACCAGCCGCAGCTCCATTTCGAGGTGCGCAAGGGCACCAACGCCGTAGATCCCCTGCAGATGCTGGAGCGCAGCTCCTGACCCGACGTCTCAGACGCTGGTGCGGTGCACACTGAAGGGTGCGAAGGCCTGCATCACCGGCATCATCTCGATCCGGTTGAGGTTGACGTGCCGCGGCAGGGTGGCGGTGAAGAAGATCGTCTCGGCGATATCCTCGCTGGTCATCGGCTGCATGCCTTCGTAGACCGTCTGCGCCTTGCCGGCATCGCCCTTGAAGCGAACTTCCGAGAATTCCGTCTCGGCCATGCCCGGCTCGACCGAGGTGACGCGCACGTTCTTGCCCAGCAGGTCGGAGCGCAGGTTGAGCGAGAACTGCTTCACGAAGGCCTTGGTCGCCCCGTAGACATTGCCGCCGGGGTAGGGGTAGCTGCCGGCGACCGAGGAAAGGTTGATGACGTGCCCCTCGTCGCGCTCGACCATGCCCGGCAGGATGGCGCGCGTGCAATACAGCAGGCCCTTGATGTTGGTGTCGATCATCGTCTCCCAGTCGGACATCCGCGCCTCCTGCGCCGGCTCCAGGCCGAGCGCCAGGCCGGCGTTATTGACCAGCACGTTGATGCGTGCGAACTCGGCCGGCAGATCGGCGACAGTCTGCTCGACGGCCGCCTGGTCCTGCACGTCGAGCACCACGGGGTGCGCCAGGTCGCCCAGTTCCTTGGTCAGCGCCTCCAGACGCTCGGCACGGCGCCCCGTCAGCACCACGCGCGCCCCGGCGCCGGCGAAGCGCCGGGCGCAGGCGGCGCCGAACCCGGCGGTGGCGCCAGTAACGAACACGGTGAGGGTCTTCGGGTCGACGGTCTTGATCATGAGGGGTCCTCTTTTCGGGATGTCTGTTCGGCAACCTTCGCGCGCTGCCAGGCGGCTTCCATCGCAGCGAGGCCGGCCGCGGCCAGATCGCCGCCGGAGGCGGTGATCTCCGCCTCGAGCGCGCGAAACCGCCGCTCGAACTTGGCATTTGTATGTCTGAGAGCGGCTTCGGGGTCGATCTTCACGTGACGTGCGAGGTTGACGACGGCGAATAGCAGGTCGCCGATCTCGTCTTGCAGGCGCAGGGCATCCGGCGCCGGCGCGGCAAGCTCGTACCGCAGCTCCTTCAGTTCCTCCTCGACCTTGTCGAGGACTGGAGCCAGCTCGTCCCAATCGAAGCCGACGCGGGCGGCACGCTTCTGCAGCTTGACGGCCCGCAGCAGGGCCGGCAGGCCGCGGGCGACGCCGTCGAGCGCCGAATGGGGGCCGTCGCCGGCCTTGGCGGCGCGCTCGGCCGCCTTGATCGCTTCCCAATTGGTCGCGACGCTCTCGGACGCAGTGGCCGTGACGCTGCCAAAGACGTGCGGGTGGCGGCGGATCATCTTCTCCGCGATGCTCTCGGCGACGGCGTCGAAGTCGAAGGCGCCATCCTCCGCCGCCATCTGCGCGTGGAAGACCACTTGCAGCAGCAGGTCGCCCAGCTCGTCCTTCAGGTCGTCCAGGTCGCCGCGCTCGATTGCGTCGGCCACCTCGTAGGCCTCCTCGATGGTGTAGGGCGCAATGGTGGCGTAGCTCTGCCGCAGGTCCCAGGGACAACCGGACTCGGGATCGCGCAGACGCGCCATCACGGCGCGCAAACGTTGTACCGGGTCGTCGGCAGGATCGGGGAGGGCGGCCGTGTCGCTCATGTCGCCGCGCAGTCTAGCGATTGCAGATGAACGGGCAAGGCGTGCGGCCCGAAGACCGAAGGCGGCGCTACTTAATGATGATGACGCTGCACTTGGCGAGGCTGGAGACCTTGTGGGAGACGCTGCCGAGCAGCAGGCCGCCCATGTCGCCGAGCCCGCGGCTGCCCATGACGATGGCGTCGGCGTCGAAGCGCTCGGCCGTCTCGACGATGGTGCGGGCCGGATGCCCGCGTTCCACCATTCCGCGTCCCGGTACGCCCAGCTTGTCGGCGCGCTCCACCGCCTCGGCCACCACTTCCTTGGCCAACGCCTTCAGTTCGGCGGTGGGCTGGGCTGCGGCCCGCGAGCGCACAAGGGAATGGGTCGAGTCGGGCACCTTGAGCGGCCGGTAGACGGACACGATAGCCAGCTCGGCACCGTACTTCTGGGCCAGATCGACCGCGAGATCCACGGCTTTCAAGGCATGCTCCGAACCGTCGACGGCGACCAGGATGCGCTCGAACATCAGCGATCTCCAAAGGCCAGGTCGCGCAGGAAGAGAGCGATCTCCGGAAACGCGATCAGCGCCGCCGCAACGGCCAGCAGAATGACGATAAAGGGCGGCGTGCCCTTGATCACCTCCAAGTAGGGCCGCTTGAAGATCGCGATGGCGGTAAAGATGTCGCAGCCGAAGGGCGGCGTGGCCGAGCCGATGGCGGCCTGCAGGGTGACGATGGTGCCGACCAGAATCGGGTCCAGGCCGGTGGACTCGACGACCGGCGCGAAGATCGGCACCAGGATCAGGATCACCACGATCGGGTCGACGAACATGCAGCCGATGAAGAAGGCGATGGAAATGGTGACGAGCACGCCCGTGGCGCTCATCTCCGCCAGGCCGATGCCTTCCAGGATGGTGTTGGGAATCTGCGCGAAGGAGATGGTCCAGGAGAAGGCGGCGCCGGCAGCGACAAGGATGAAGACGACAGCGGTGATGACGCCGGTCGACAGAGCCACCTCGGGCAGCTCGCTGACCTTCACGGCCCGGAAGATGACGCACTCCAGAAGCACGGCGTACAGCACCGACACGGCCGCCGCCTCGGTCGGGCTGAACATGCCGGAGTAGATGCCGCCGATAATGATGACCGGAAAGCCGAGCGGGAAGAGCGCGTTCTTCGCCGCATCCAAGCGCTCCGGCCAGCTCGCGCGGATCTCCAGCGGGATGCCCTGGCGCCAGGCGGCGATGTAGCAATAGATCGAGAACAGCAACAGGATCAGCAGCCCCGGCCCGATGCCGGCGATGAACAACTCGCCGATCGAGCTGCCGGAGACGACGCCGTAGATGATCATGCCGATGGACGGCGGGATCAGCAGGGCGATGTCGCTGGCGTTGATCGTCAGCGCCATGACGAAGCTGTCCTTGTAGCCGGCCTTCAGCATTTTCGGGCGCAACGGCCCGCCGATCGCCACCACGGTCGCCTGCGTCGAGCCGGAGACGGCGCCGAACAAGGTGCAAGTCGCCGCCGCCGTGATCGCCAGCCCGCCGCGCAGATGGCCGACGAAGCGCATCACCAGGTCGAGCAGCCGGTCGGCGGCATGCCCTTTGGTGACGATGTCGGCGGCGAAGATGAACATCGGCACGGCGATAAGGGCCGTCGGCTTCACGCCGCCGATCATCTGCTGGATCATGATTTCCGGATTGATGCCGCCGAAGAAGAAGAAGAACCCGACGAGCGCCGCCGCGATCAACGGGATCATCATTGGGAACCCGAGCAGCAGCAGCACGATCATGACGGCGACGACGGCTTCGGTCATGTTCCGCTCCCCACCGTCGGATCCTCCTCCTCGTAGACGTCCTGTTCGGAGTAGGAGACCCAGATCTCGCTGCTGGTCAGGTTGCGCACCACCGTCAGGCTGTATTGGATGCCGGTGATGAAAAAGCCGAGCGGCACCCAGAGATAGGTGATGTAAAGCGGGATGCGCAGCGCCGCCGTGACGCGCCCGCGTTCGGCGACATTGGCGACGTACTGATAGGCGTACCAGGCGAGCAGGAACATGATTGCCGCGGTGGAGGCGGCGATCAGCACCATCAGGGCCTTCCGCAGCGGATCGCTCAGATTGTCGTAAACCGCCGACATGCGGATGTGCCGGCCGCGCCGTGCGGCGTAGCCGAGCCCGACGAAGGTCACCAGAACGATGAGGAACTGGTTGAGCTCCTCGGAGAAGTAGATCGACTGCCCGATGAGCTGACGGCCGATCACGTTGGCGACGACGTTGATGGCCATCAGGATGATGCCATAGGCGAGGATGAAGGCTTCGAACCGCTCCAGAACCCGGTCCAGGAGACTGAGCGCGCCGCCGAACCCGCCGCGCGGCCGGCCAGCCGGCGGCGGACTCGGCACGGCCCGTTTCAGGGAGGAATCCCCGGATTCAGGCGGAGGATTCCCCGGGGGCGGTTGGTGACTCATTCTGCATCCACCTTCGTTGCGAGCAAAGCCAAGCACATCGGCTTTCGAAAAGAAAGCGGGATACGCCAATAAATTGTCATCGAACCATCTTGTGATATTCGTCTCGAACAAAGGGTATTTAGTCCGAAAACACAAAGGAAACTTTTCTCGATCATCAGCCGAGTAGGAACCCGAGTCACCCGTTCTGCGTTCAGCATTTTTATCCTCAGGAGATGATTTACTCACATATCCGCGCGGATATTTCGGGTTTTTCGGCGCTAATTTGCAAACCGGCCGGGAATGCGCTAGCGTCAAGGCAATCCGGCGGTGCGGCGGATCGCACCTGCAGCGGTGCCCGCCGTCGTCCGCCTGCACGCGATGTGGCGCCCGCCGAACCGGAGAATTCGGCAGGAACGCCCTGCAGGACCGACACTGGCCTGCACAATCACCCGGACACGGAGGCTCTATCGAGATGACTCGCAAACTGCTTTTCGCCGCGGGCACGGCATTCGCGCTGGCGCTCGGCGCCCAGGCGCCCGGCGCCGCGGCGGCCGAGTGGAAGTTTGCCATCGAGGAGATCAAGGGCAGCGTCCAGGACGCTTACGCCCAGGAGTTCGCCAAGCGGATCGAGGAGAAGTCCGGCGGCGAGATCACCGTCACCGTCTATCCCTACGGCACGCTCGGCACTTCGGCCGACCTGACCGAGCTGGTGGCGAACGGCGCCATCCAGTTCGCCAACGCCTCGCCAGGCCACCTCGGCACCCTGATCCCGGAGATCCAGGTCTTCTCGGTGCCCTACCTGCTGAGCCAGAACGACCAGGTGAACAAGGAGGTTCTGGCCAACAGCGAGACCCTCTACCAGAACTTGGAGGACGACTTCGAGGAGCAGAATCTCGAGCTGCTGACCATGTACCCCGAGGGCGAGATGGTCTGGACCGCCAACCGCGAGATCCGCAACCCCGAGGATTTCGACGGCTTCAAGATGCGCACCATGGTCTCGCCGATGCTGACGGAGGCCTACCAGGCGTTCGGCGCCAACCCGACGCCGATGCCCTATTCGGAGGTCTACGGCGGGCTGCAGCTCAAGCAGATCGACGGCCAGGTCAACCCGATCTTCGCGATCCAGGAGATGAAGTTCTACGAGGTTCAGGACTACATGATCTGGGCCGGCCAGCAGACCTTCACCACCACGGTGGTCACCAACAACGACTGGTACGAGAGCCTGAGCGACGCGCAGCGCACCATGATCGATGAGACGGTGGCCGAGCTGGTCGACTTCATCTTCGAGACCCAGCGGGAGTTCAACGAGACCCGTCTCGAGAAGATCAAGGATTCCAAGCCCGAGCTGACGATGATCCGTCTGACCGACGAGGAGCGGGCGGCCTTCGAGGAGCGCGCCGGGGAAGCGCGCGAGAAGTTCCTGGAGATGACCGGCGACAGCGGTGCCGAGGTGCTGAACAGCCTCGAGCAGGAGATCGAGCAGGCCGAGAAGAAGATGAACTAGGCCTGGCCAACGTAGCCTCGAGCGAGGCGAGAGGGCGGTCGCCTGCGCGCGGCCGCCCTTTCTCGTTTCTGTCGCCGTGGCTGTTACCTGACCACAGACTGGTCACAGCCTGCGCGTGCCGGATGCCCACAGACTTCGAGTGTCCTGTAGCCGATCCTGTGGGACACGGGCGGTGCCCGGCGCATCGCAGAGGGACGGGACTGGCTCGACTGGCGATGCCGCGCGAACCCTCGGCGTCCTTACAGGCGGCGGTCGGCGGCCTGTCGGCAACCTGCCAGCAGGGGCCGGGGCGGGGGCGCCGGCATCTGAACCGCCTGCCAGGGAACTCCGGTCTTCCGCCGGGGTTCGCTTCGACAGGTCAGTCCGACAGCGTGCTTCGTGCCGCGCCGGGCAGAGCGGAACCCCGAACCGGATCCAGCGTGCCCCGATGCCCCTCCAGCCGCCTGCCTCGCCCGAACCTTGGTCTCCGGCGATCGGCAAGACTCTGGTAAGCCTGCGTATCGCATCGCTGGTCCTTGCCGGGTGCGCCGCCATCCTGATGTTGGAGTACGCGCAGGCCGTCCTTGTCCCGATCACCCTGTCGATCCTCTTGGCGATGGTGCTGTCGCCGATCGTCGCGCGATTGAAGCGGCTGGGCGTGCCACGCGGCGTCGGGGCAGCGGTGGCGGTGCTTCTCAGCTTCAGTGTCCTGCTGCTGCTGCTCGACCGCCTGATCAACCCTGCCGGCGAATGGCTCGCGCGCATCCCACAAGCGGTGAACCGGGCACGCTGGGTGTTCCGCAACATGATCGGCACGCTTGAGGACATGCAGAAGACCACGCAGAAGGTGGCCGAGCTGTCCGACCAGGCCGGCGACGCCGAGAAGGTGGTGGTGCAGGGCCCCAGCTTGGCGGAGCTGTTGGCGACCGGGACGGGCGAGGTTCTGGTCACCATCGCGCTGATGCTGGTGCTGCTGTATTTCATGCTGGTCAACGGCAACATGCTGCTGCGCAAGGCCGTACACGTGCTGCCGAGCCTGCGGGCGAAACGGCTGGCGGTCGGCGTCTGGAACGCCCTGCGGCAGGAGGTGTCGCGCTACCTGCTGACGGTCACCGCCATCAACATCTGCCTCGGCATCTGCACCGCGGGCGCGATGTACCTTTTGGGCATGCCGAACCCGCTCCTGTGGGGGGCGACCGCAGCCGTCTTCAACTTCGTGCCGTATCTCGGCGGCATCGTCACCGCCTCGGCGATTCTGTTGGCCTCCCTGCTGACCTTCGCCGATCCCTGGTCGGTGCTGCTGCCACCGGCCGTCTTCCTGGCCTTCAACGCCTTCGAGGGCAACTTCGTGACGCCGTCCATCGTCGGGCGGCGGTTGGCCCTGAACCCAATCGCGGTGTTTCTTTTCCTGATGATCTGGGGCTGGGTCTGGGGCATCGCCGGCATGCTGATCGCCGTACCTTTGCTGGTCAGCATCAAGATCGTCAGCGAAAAAGTTCCGGGGCTTTATGTTTTGCGGGAGTTGCTCAGCCCGCACCCGCCGCGCCGGCGGCGCCAGCCCGGGGCGTCGGCTCATGCGCGATCCGCTGAGCCGTCTTCGTCAGACGCGACGATGCGAGAGCGCGACGAAACGAGGCACGAGAGCGCCAGCCCAGGCGCGGCGATTCGGTAGGGCGTGGGGCGGTAGGGCGTGGGGCGGTAGGGCGTGGGATGGAACCCAAGCAGGCGCGGGAGAGCGTTCTCTCGCGATCTTCAACAGACTTTTTCGCATAATTTATATTATGGAAAATATATTCTACAGCGGGAAAGCAGGTCGGCTTGCGACCCTGACGGTAGGGCCTCCAGGCTGCTGACGAGCATCGCCTCTGCTCACGAGGACCAGCAGGCCCCCCGCCTGGGCCATGCCTACGGACGCGCGAGCTGCCGGCTCGCGCGCCACGAAAGGGAAAGCTCCGGCGGTGGCGCGCCAGAGCTGAACGACGTTCAGATGTTCACCAGCAAAGCGAAGAAGGCTAAGCCGATCGCCGCCCCGATCGCCAGCATCAGCCGGTCACGTCGCTTGCGGGCGGCCAGCCCCTGCGTGTCTGGCCGTTTGGGCTCGGCGATACGGTGCTCCATGCGTTGCTCCACTCGACGCGGCGGCTTGCAGGTCGTCGCTGCCGCCACGACTCACCACGCACAACGCCGATCTTCCAGACGAAACGGAGGAGCGCCAAGCGTGAACGTTACCGCACTTAAGTAAGTCTTTGGACTGTCGCGCCCAGCCCAAGGCTTCGTTAGATTGCGCGGCATCATGCCCGCCGATCCACGCATCTCCGTCACACCTGCGCCCCCCGAGTGCGGCCCACCCGCCGAACGGCCGGAGCACGCCCGCGAGGACCGCGCCGACCTCGTCTCACTCAGCCTAAGGGAAAAGCGCGGTCGCCATCTCGCCGTCGCCTTGACCCCGGCGATCGCGGCGATTGCCGAGCGTCCGGAGCCGGAGATGGCCGAGCCGGTGGCGTGTGCCGTCACCGACTTTCAGGACCTGTATCCGACACGCCCTGTGGTGTCCAACAAGGGCGGGATGCAGTTCAACGACTCGCTGTGCCTGTACCTGGTCGCCCGCTTCCTGCGGCCGGCTTTCGTGCTGGAAAGCGGGAGTTTTCGGGGGCATTCGGCCTGGCTGCTGCGCCAGGCCCTGCCGCAGGCGGAGATCGTCTCCTGTGACGTCGACCTCGGCCAGCTCCGCCACCGCGCCGAGGGGGTGCGCTTTTGCGAGCGCGATTGGACGGATGTAGAGCTGCCGGACTTCGCGTCCGAGCGAGCCTTGGCCTGGTTCGACGACCACATCGACCACTGCCGGCGCCTGGCCGAGGCCCACGCGCGCGGCTTCCGCCACATCCTGCTGGACGACAACTTCCCGGCCGAGAACCTATACGCCACCGGCGGCCCGCCGATCCCCACCCTGGCCATGGCCCTCGACCCCGAGCTGCAGGACGGCGAGACCCTGGTCTGGCGCAGGCGTGGGAAGACCTACCGCTACCGCTTTGAAAGAAAAGATACACTGGACGTCGCGCGCCGGATCGACAAGCTGGTGATGCTGCCCGACCTTACGGCGATCACACGCTACAATCCGCCCTCCGGTATGACGTATGTTCGCCTGAAGCCGTTCGCCTGAAGTCGTTCGCGTGACGGCGGCCCCCCGTGTCCGTCGCAGCGCAAGTCGAGGAACCGCCGCATGACCACCGCGACCTTTCGCTTCCCGCTGCCGGCGGGCGCCCGCCACCTGGCCGCCAGCCTGCTCGCCGCCCTGCTGACGGCCGGCGCCACACCGACGGTCGCGATCGCCGCCCAGACCGACGTGCTGGAACGCCAGGATGCCCCCATGCCGGCCGGCTTCTCCGAGCCGCCGATGTTCGAAGAGCCGGTGGCCGCCGGCGAGCTGCCGCCGGTCGAGGCACGGCTGCCGGAGCGCCCGCTCGTGGTGGACTTCGGCGAGGGCAAGAGCCTCGGCGAGCCCGGCGGCAGGTTGCTGATGCTGGTCGGTCGCGAGAAGGACATGCGGCTCTTCACGGTCTACGGCTACGCCCGGCTGGTCGGCTTTGATGAGAACTTCGACCTCGTCCCCGATCTGCTGGAGCGAGTCGAGGTCGAGGACGGCCGCATTTTCACCCTGCACCTCCGGCCCGGGCACAAGTGGTCGGACGGCGCGCCATTCACCGCCGAGGACTTCCGCTACTGGTGGGAGGACATGGCGAACAATCCGGAGCGCTTCCCCGCCGGCCCCCCTGCCCGACTGCTCGTCGACGACGCGCCGCCGGTCTTCGAGGTGCTGGATGCGCAGACCGTGCGCTACACCTGGTCGGCGCCCAACCCCTTCTTCCTGCCGGCGCTCGCCGGCGCGCGCCCGCTCTTCATCTACGCCCCGAGCCACTACCTGAAGCAGTTTCATCCGGCGCACACCGACCCACAGCAGGTGCAGGTAAAGGCCGAGGAGCTGGGGCTGCGCAACTGGGCGCAGCTCCACAACCGCTTCGACGACCTTTACGACTTCAACAATCCGGAGCTGCCGGTGCTGCAGCCCTGGCGCCTGGTCACCGCGCCGCCGAGCCAGCGCTTCGTGGCCGAGCGCAATCCCTACTTCCATCGGGTCGACCCGAACGGCCTGCAACTGCCCTACCTCGACCGCTTCGTGATGGACGTGGTGGCCGGCTCGCTGTTGCCGGTCAAGACCGGTGCGGGCGACAGCGATCTGCAGTCCCGCGGCCTGAACTTCTCCGACTACACCTTCCTCAAGGAAGGCGAAGAGCGCGGCGGCTACAGCGTGCGCCTGTGGGACACGGTGCGCCCCTCCGAACTGGCGCTCTACCCTAACCTGAACGCCAACGACCCGGAGTGGCGCAAACTGTTGCGCGACGCCCGGGTGCGCCGGGCGCTCTCGCTGGCCATCGACCGCGACCTGATCAACCAGGTCGTCTATTTCGGGCTGGGCCTGACCGGCAACCAGTCGGTGCTGCCGGCCTCCCCGCTGTACGAGGAAGGGCTGCGCACGGCCTGGGCCGAGTTCGACCTGGACCGCGCCAACGCCCTGCTCGACGAGGTCGGCCTGACCGAGCGCAACGATGCCGGCATCCGGCTGCTGCCGGACGGCCGACCGATGGAGATCGTCGTCGAGACGGCCGGCGAGAACCTGCAGGAAACCGACGTGCTGGAACTGATCCAGGACACCTGGGGCCAGATCGGCGTCAAGATGTTCATCAAGCCGCTGCAGCGCGAAGTCCTGCGCAACCGCATCTTCGCCGGCGATACCCTGATGGCCATGTGGTACGGCTACGAGAACGGCATTCCCACCGCCGACCTGCCGCCCAGCGAGTTCGTGCCGGTGCGCCAGCACAGCTATCATTGGCCGAAATGGGGGCAGCACTTCGAGACCAAGGGCCAATCCGGCGGTGCACCGGACATGCCGGAGGCCGAAGAGCTTATGGAACTCTACGAGGATTGGCAGACCGCGCCGTCCAAGGCCCAGCGGCGCGAAGCCTGGGAGCGGATCCTGGAGATCAACGCCGAACAAGTCTTCACCTTCGGCCTGGTCGCCAAGATCCCGCAGCCGATCGTGGTGCGTAACGGCTTGCACAATGTCCCGGAGCAGGCGATCTACAACTGGGATCCGGGCGCACAGTTCGGCGTCTACCGCACCGAGACCTTCTGGATGGAACCGGCGGCCCGCCGGTGAGTGCCGAGGCGCCGCAAGCCACGCTGCGCGCGGGGACGGCCGAGGATCTGGAGGCCGTCGTCGCGCTGCAACTCGCCTCGTGGCGGGACGCCTACCGCGGGCTGTTGCCCGACGCCTATCTGGACGGTGCGCTGGCTGACGACCTTGTGGCGAAGTGGCGCGGCAAGCTGATCGACTCTCCGGATCCGCGCGCGCTCTTGCTGGTGGCCGAGAGCCCGGCCGGTGTCTTGAGCGGTTTCTTCTACGCCGCCGAGGAGACGCCGGGCGACGCCAGCGCCTACCTCGACAACCTGCACGTCCGGCCGGAGCTGCGCGGCCAAGGCCTCGGCGAAGGCCTGATGCGGGCGGCCGTCCCGATGCTGCAAGCGCGCGGCTACAGCGGCATGCATCTGCTCGTCTTCGCCGAGAACGCAGCGGCGGTCCGCTTCTACCAGCGGCTCGGCGGGCGCATCGCTGCGCGCGCGGTCGAGGACCTGATGGGCCACGCGGCCGAGACCTACCGCATCGTCTGGCCCGACTGGCGCGCCGTCGCTCAGTAGTCCTCGCTGTCGCGCGGCGCGGCGTTGCGCAGGCGAGAGACCTGTTCCGGCAGCACGGCCAGCCAGCGCTCCACCCGCTTGCCGTTGACACCGAGGTCCCAGTAGCCGGTCACGGAGCGCGAGTAGATCGCCAGGGTCGAAGCGGATTGCCCGAGCGGCACGAACTCGACGACGATGCGGTCGGCAAAGCCGAACAGACGGCTCTTCTGCTCGAATTCCGCCTGCCGCGCGTCCTTGTCCAGCTTCAGCAGGTGGCAACGCGGCTGCTGCGCTGCGACGGCGACCAGGGCCTCGCGCAACACCTCCACCGGCACGTCGAAGCGTGGCGTGCGGCCCTGGGCGTGCGGCTGGGCCCAGCCGTGCGGCACCTTCAGACACCAGTTGGGGCGTTTCGGCGGCTTGAGCCGTTGCAGGTCGAGGATCATGGCGCCTCCGGCAGGTCCAGGACCAGGCCGTCATAGCCCGGCTCGACGCCCGCGGGGCAGCGCGCGGCCACGGTCGCATAGTCCATCGTGTGGTTCATGTGGGTCAGCACGGCGCGGCGTGGCCGCACCCGTTCGATCCAGGCCATTGTCCGTTCGAAGTGGGCATGGGTCGGGTGCGGCGCGAAGCGAAGGCAATCGACGATCCAGGTATCGACGCCTTCCAGCGCCACGAAGGCCTGCTCGTCGAGCTCCGCGCAGTCCGTCGAGTAGGCGAAGTCGCCGATCCGGAAGCCGCTGCTGAAGACACGGCCGTGCTTCTGGTCGAAGGCCACGACCGACACGCCCGCCGCCCTAAACGCGCCGTCGAACTCGTGGTCCTCCATGATTGCCGGGTAGAGCTGCGACTGCCCGTGGCTCGAGGAAAAGGCATAGTCGAACCGTCCAGTCAGGGCGGCGCGCGTGGCAGCACTCATGTAGGCCGGGATCGGTCGCTTCTGGGCATAGGAAAGCGCGCGCAGCTCGTCCAGGCCGTGGCAGTGGTCGGCGTGCGCGTGGGTAAAGAGCACGGCGTCCAACCGGTCGATCCCGAAGTCGAGGATCTGCGCACGCAGGTCGGGCGAGCAATCGATCAGGATCTTGCGGCCTTGAGCTTCCACCAGCACCGAGACGCGGCGCCGGCGGTTCTTCGGCTCGTCGGGATCGACCCCTTCGCCAAAGTGTCCGCCCGGCGCGCCGCTTGCCAGCGGGACACCGCCCGAGCCGCCGCATCCCAGCATCGTGACCTTCATGCCGCGACCGGCCGCTCGACCTTGCCGAACAGACGGAAAAAGTTCTCGGTGGTGACTTCTGCCAGCTCCTCGGCCAGCACGCCCTTCAGGTCCGCCAGGGCCGCGGCCGTATGGACGACGTTCGCCGGCTCGTTGCGTTTGCCGCGGTGCGGCACCGGCGCCAGGTAGGGCGAGTCCGTCTCGACCAGGAGCCGGTCCAAGGGGACCTCGGCAACGGTGCGGCGCAGCTCCTCGGCCTTCTTGAAGGTGACGATGCCGGCGAGCGAGATGTAGAGCCCCAGCTCCAGAGCTGCCGCGGCGAGCCCGGGTCCGGCGGTGAAGCAGTGGATCAGCCCGGGAAAGGGTCCGCCCGCTGCCCGCTCCTCGCGCAGAATGGCCACGGTGTCGTCGTCGGCGTCGCGCGCATGCACGATAAGCGGCAGCCCGGTTTGCCGCGCCGCTTGCACGTGCGCGCGGAAGGAGATCGCCTGGGCCGCGCGCGGGCTGTGCTCGTAAAAGTAATCCAAACCGGTTTCGCCGATGCCGACGACCAGCGGATCCTGGGCGCGCTCGACCAGCGGCGTGGGGCTGTCCACCCCCTCCTCCCCGGCTTCGTGAGGATGGACTCCCACGCTGCAGACGACATCGGGAAAGTGCGCGGCGATGGCCCGCACCCGCTCGAACTCGCTCAGCTTGGTGCAGATGGTGACCATGCGCCCGACCCCGGCACGCCGGGCGCGGGCGACGACCTCCTCCAGGTCGCCGTCGCGCTCCAGGTAGTCCAGATGGCAGTGGGAATCGACCAGCATCAGGGCGCGGTCTCCGCCTGCGTTTCGGGTTCGACATAGCGCGGAAATACCGGCTGCGGCGGGGGCAGCGGCGTGCCCGGCTCGAGCCGGCGCTCCAGGTCGGCAAAGGCGCGGTGCTCGCCGGGCACGGCGAGTTGGTCCAGCATGGTGGCCATCGCCTGCGGCATGACCGGCTGGGTCAGGATCGCCAGGCGCCGTACGGCTTCCATCAGCACATAGAGCACGGTGGCCATGCGCGCCGGATCGGTCTTGCGCAGCGCCCAGGGCGCCTGTTCGTCGACGTAGCGGTTGGCCGCGCCCACCACCTGCCAGGTCTGCTCAAGGGCGCGGTGGAAGGCCTGCACCTCGTACAGCTCGACGAGCTTGCCGTGCAGGGTGCGCGCCTGCTCCAGCAGGGCCTCGTCGGCCTCGGCGAAGTCCCCTGGCTGCGGCACCACGGTGTGGCAGTTCTTGGCGACCATAGAGAGCACGCGCTGGGACAGGTTGCCGAAGTCGTTCGCCAGGTCGTTGTTGATCCGCCCGACCATAGTCTCGTGGCTGATATAGCCGTCTTGCCCGAAGGGCACCTCGCGCAGCAGGTAGTAGCGCACCGGATCCAGGCCGTAGCGCGCCACCATCTCCTGCGGGCGCAGCACGTTGCCGACCGACTTCGACATCTTCTCGCCGCGGTTCAGCAACCAGCCGTGGGCGAAGACCCGCTTCGGCGGCGCCAGCCCGGCGGCCATCAGGAAGGCCGGCCAGTAGACCGCGTGGAAGCGCAGGATGTCCTTGCCGACCATATGTACATCGGCCGGCCAGTACGTTCTGAACGTCTGGCTGTCGGTGTCCGGATAGCCGACCGCAGTGATGTAGTTGGTCAGCGCATCCAGCCAGACGTACATGATGTGGGCGTCGTCGCCGGGCACCGGCACGCCCCAGGAAAAGGTCGTGCGACTGACCGAGAGGTCGCGCAGGCCGCCCTTGACGAAGGACACCACCTCGTTGCGCCGGCTCTCCGGCAGGATGAAGTCGGGCCGCGAGTCGTACAGCTCGAGCAGCCGGCCCTGCCAGGCGGACAGGCGGAAGAAGTAGCTGGGCTCCTCGACCCACTCCACCTCGGCGCCCGACGGCGCGACCAGCCGGCCGTCGTCCGTACGCGTCAGTTCGTCCTCGCCGTAGAAGGCTTCGTCGCGCACCGCGTACCAGCCGGCGTACTTGTCGAGGTAGATATCGCCGGACTCGACCAGCTTCGACCAGATCGCCTGGCTGGCGCGCAGGTGGCGCTGCTCGGTCGTGCGGATGAAATCGTCGTTCGAGTAGTTCATGTCCGCGGCGAGCTGGCGGAAGTTCTGGCTCACCTCGTCGGTGAAGGTCTGTGGGTCCTTGCCGGCGCGCTGCGCAGATTTCTCGACCTTCTGGCCGTGCTCGTCCGTACCGGTCAGGAACATCACGTCGCGCCCGTCCAGCCGCATGAAGCGCGCCAGCGCATCGCACGCGAGCGTCGTGTACGCGTGCCCCAGGTGCGGCACGTCGTTCACGTAGTAGATCGGCGTCGTGAGGTAGTAGCGCGTACGCTCTTCGGACATGGTCCCGGTCTGCTCCTGGCGGTCAGGTAGGCCGCCCGGCACAGGACGCAAGGATCACGACGCCAGCGTCTCGATCTCCAGGAAGGCGGCGATCAGCGCCTGCTTGCGATCGAGCGACGCGGCCTCGGCCTGGGCGAAGCGGCGGCGCAGGTTCTCCCACAGGTCTAACCAGGAGGCAAGGCTGCGCCCGGCGCCGAGTTCGGCCAGCAGGCGCGCCTCGCCCGGCACCACCTCCAGCGGCGCGGTGCCCTCGGCCCGCGCCAGCACCAGCCGGCCGATCCAGCCCGAAAGCAGCGCCCCGAGCGTGCGGAACAGCGTTCCGCTCTGGTCGCGCGCCAGCCGCTCGCCGAGGCCGTGCAGGCGCGCCACGTCCAGCCGTGGCAGGCCCTGCAGCAGCTCCAGCATCTCCCGGTACAGCTCCAGCCCGCCCTCGCCGGCCAGGTCGAGCGCCCGGCCGATCGAGCCCTCGGACAGCCGCGTCAGGGCCAGAGCGTCTTCGGCCGACAGCTCTGGTGCGAAGTCGGCGAGCAGATCGACTACCGTGGTCTCGGGCAAGGGGGTCAAGGCCAACGGGCGGCAGCGCGAACGGATCGTCGGCAACAGCCGTCCGGGCGCGTGGGCCAGCAGCAGCAGCAGTGCCTGCTGCGGCGGCTCCTCAAGAACCTTCAGCAAGGCATTGGCTGCATTGATATTCATCTCGTCGGCTGCATCGACGATGCAGATCCGCCAGCCGCCCTCGCTGGAGGTGTGGCGCAGGAAGCCGGTCGCGGCGCGCACGTCGTCGACGACAATGTCGCCGCGCAGCTTCTTGGTCTGCGGGTTCGGCGTGCGCACCAGCGTGACTAGATCCGGATGCCCGCCGGCGGCGACACGGCGGAAGATCGGCGCCTCAGCGTCAATGGCGAGGCTGGTTGGCGGCGGCGGCGTCTCCCCGAACAGCCCGGGCCCCACCTCGGCGTCGCCGCCTTGCTCGGCAAGCAGAAAGCGCGCGAAGCGATAGGCCAGGGTGGCCTTGCCGACACCCCGCGGGCCGGTCAGCAGCCAGGCATGCGGCAGCCGGCCGCTGCGGTAGGCCGCAAGGAGCGCGGTTTCCGCAGCTTCTTGCGCGAGCAGGCGGGGATTGGCGCGCGGTTCAGGCCAGCTCCGCTGCGCCTCGTCCGTCGCCTTTGCGGCTGCCGGGCTCACCGCGGCACCGGTAGCCGGGACGCCACCGCCTGCCAGACCCGCTCTGCGACCGTCTCCGCACCGCCGCTCGCATCGATGATGCGGCAGCGATCGGGCTCGGCCTCGGCGATGGCCAGGAAGCGGCGACGCAGGTCTTCGTGAAACGCCGCGCCCATCGCCTCGTAGCGCGCACCGCCGGCCTGCCGTGCGGCGGCCCGGGCGAGGCCGAGGTCGACGGGCAGATCCAGGATCAGGGTCAGGTCGGGTGCAAAGTCGCCGACAGTGCGCGCATAGAGCGTTTCGATCAGGGCCGGGTCGGCCCCTGCGGCGCCCTGATAGGCGCGGGTGGAGTCGGCGAAGCGGTCGCAGACGACCCAGCAGCCGCGCTCGAGCTGCGGCCAGACGGTCTTGGTCAGATGATCGCGCCGAGCAGCAAAGTGGAGCAGCGTTTCCGTCGTCGCGTCCCAGCGGGCCGTCTCGCCGTGGATCAGCAACTCGCGGATCTCCTCGGCGCCGGGGCTACCGCCCGGCTCGCGCGTGGCCGCCGCCGCCAGCCCGGCCGCGCTCAGCCGGTCGGCCAGCCGCCGCACCTGCGTGGACTTCCCGGCGCCCTCCCCGCCCTCGAAGGTGATGAAGCGACCGCGTGGCTGCATACCCGGCAGGGGAGCCTAGAGCTGGCCCAGGATCAAGTGCTTCACGCCGGCCAGCAGGCGGCCGATCGGCCCGAGCCGTTCGACGCTCTCGCCGGCCAGCAGGGGAAAGCTGCGCGCCGGCATTCCGGGTGCCTCGACCGTCAGGGTGGCGAGCCGCGCCCCCTGCTCGATCGGCGCCGGGATCGGGCCCTCGTAGCTGACCCGGACTTCCAGTTCGTCGCGGGCGTCGCGCCGTAGGGCCATCACCGCATCTTCGGCGACCACCAACGGCACCATGGTTTGCTCGCCCAGCCAGACCTCCGCCTCTTCGACCACCTCGCCGACCTCGAACAGCCGCTCGGCGGCGAACTCGCGAAAGCCCCATTCCAGCAGGCGTTCCGACTCCTCGGCGCGCTGACGGGCGCTGTCCAGGCCGGTCACCACCATCACCAGGCGCCGGCCATTGCGCTCCGCCGAGGCGGTCAGGCAGTAGCCGGCCTCCTCGGTGTGGCCGGTCTTCAGGCCGTCGGCGCCGATGTTCCGGTAGAGCAGCGGATTGCGGTTGGTCTGGCTGATGTCGTGCCAGGTGAACTCGGTCTCCGCATAGAGGTCGTAGTACTCGGGGAACTCGCGGATCAACACGCTGGCCAGCGTGGCCAGATCGCGCGCCGACATGCGGTGCTCCTGGTCCGGCCAGCCGGTCGCATTGGCGAAGTTCGAATCGTCCAGGCCCAGCTCGCGCGCCGCCGCGTTCATCTGCTCGGCGAAGGCCGCCTCCGAGCCGGCGATGCCTTCGGCCAGCACGATCGAGGCATCGTTGCCCGACTGCACGATCATGCCGCGCAGCAGGTCGCGAACGGCGACGCGGTCGCCGACCTCGACGAACATCTTGGAACCGCCCTTCCGCCAGGCCTTCTCCGAGACCAGAAAGGTGTCGTCGAGGCTCAGGTCGCCGGACTTCAGGCGCTCGAAAACCATGTAGGCGGTCATGATCTTGCTCATCGAGGCCGGCGGGATCGGCCGGTCCGGGTTCTTCTCGAACAGCACGGTGTCGGCCGTCAGGTCGATGAGGATCGCTTCCTCGGCCGCCGTCTCGAACGCCAAGGCCGGCTGCGCGGCGAGGGCCGCGAAGACGACAGCGACGACGAGCAGTCTATGGGCAAGACCGGAGAGCGGGCGGATCATCGGCAGAAGCTCCGTCGGGACTGGCGTTTCGCGGCGCCCGCATAGCGGCGGAATGCGCCCGAACTATGGCTGTCGCAGGCGCGCGGCCGTCAGTCGACCACGACGCGCGACTGCGTGAAGCCGCCGTCGATCAAGGCCGTCAGGACACTGTCGGCCTCGGCCACGCCGTCGAGCGGCCCGATGCGAACCCGCCAGAAGCGCTGGCCCCCCACCTCTGTCTCGCTGATCTGCGGCGCGCCGAAGGGGTCGAGACGCTGTGCCAAGCGTACCGCATTGACCTGTTCGGAAAAGGCGCCTGCCTGGACGAACAGGCGCGAGGGCTGCACCGCAACCTGGGTCACGGTCGGCGAAGACGGTAGAGCGGTAGCGACCCGAGTGACGCGGACCGCCTCGGGCGCCGGCAGCGGCTCGGCACTGACCGTCGGCACCGGTGCGGCGGGTGCCTCGCTCACTTCGCCGGGCGGAACCATAGCCGGCACCTGTCCGCCGGGACCCTTGGCGATCAGGTCGCTGCCGGCGATCTCGCCGTTGCGGGCCAAGGCGGCGAGCTGGCGGCTCTCGCGCTCCAGCACCTGTACCCGGACCTTGGCGGTGCCTTGGCGCAGAAACCCCAGCAGTTCGGCGCCTCGCTTGGAGACGTCAAGGATGCGGCCGTTCTTGAAGGGGCCACGGTCGTTGACGCGCAGGTCGATCTGCCGCCCGTTCTCCAGGTTGGTGACGCGCACCAGGGAGGGCATCGGCAGAGTCGGGTGTGCCGCGGTCAGGTCGTACTGGTCGTAGCGTTCCCCGTTGGCCGTCTGCCGCCCGTGGAAGCCGGGTCCGTACCAGGAGGCGATGCCGGTCTCGTCGTACCCATAGTCGACCGCCGGCGTATACCACACGCCGGCGACCCGATACGGCCGGCCGACCTTGTAGTAGCCCTTGCTGAGCACGTTGGTCGCGGTCGATGGCTTGCCCGGCTCCGGATGCGGGTCGGTACTGCCGCAAGCGGCCAAACCGGACACGGCCAAGCCGGCCACCGCCAGGGCTAAGCGACGCCGCACCCCAGACCCCGCGGCCCGCAGGCCACCCAGGCGCCACCGCGCGAAGGCAGGCATCATCGCACGCAACGCTCCCTTGTTCGCCACGCCGGCACCGCCGTCAGGCACCGGGACCGTTACGCCTATAACCGCTGACCCCGCGTCGTGGCTAAGGAAAACGTGACTATCCCCTTGACCTAGGTAGTGCCGCGCGGCCAGAGTCGGGGGTATGCGTTTGCGCTCTCGCATCTACTGGTTCCTTGGCGGCTTGGCCACGTTGATGATGGCGGCGGCTGGAGTTTCTCCGCAAGACGCAAGGTCAAATATCCTTGCGTGGTGGGAGATTTTTAGTGAAAGCGCTCCACCAGAATGGCTGACAGCGCCATCTATAGATTTGTGGTTTATAATAGCGGGCCTTGGCATATTTGCCGTTATTTTTATTCATTACACAGTTCTTCGCGTAACCCTATCTCGACCAAAGCCGGCCTACTTCGGCACGCCTATGCCGGATGAATGGGTCTGCAATTGGCGGCTTCCAAATGGGCACAGAAAGATCAGGCCTTTCTCAAAGCTCGTTCCGTTGAAAGAAGCTAGCCGTATCGTGTACAAGAAGACAATAAAGTCGAAGGCGGCAGAGATCGCCGAAAATCAGCAAAATGGCCATGCTGGAATTCTTCAATATTATGCCTATGCGTTAACTGGTTCTGGTGTTGGTCTCGATCTGTTTGGCAAGCGTAACCCGGACTCAGAATTTGAGATAATCCCTCAAAAAGACATGGGGATGTATCACTTCCCTGAGGGGGTATCGTCGCTTTCCCTTCACGGAAAACACGACCCCGTTTTCGACGACCTGAGAGTGCGTCGATCCGATTTGAGGCGCGCAATTCGAGAGATAAGGAGGTGGCGCTGATGTCCCGCGGCAAGCACTTGAGCCTTGAGGAAGCCCGCAAGCTCGGCCGGCTCGACCAGTTCTGCGCCGAGCATCAGAGCGAGGGCGACGCCGAGGCCTTCACGCGCCTGCTGGATGCGATGGCAAAGGGCAGGCCGCCTAGAAGCTCAGCAGCAGACGCGGGAACATCAGAGCCGGAGTAGCTCGCATGTTGTACCGAAACTCGAACTCGCCGAGGTACTTCGGCAGGTGCTTGCGGGAGACGTGGATATGAGTGCCGCGAACGCTGCGCTTGATCTGCGACCAGAAGCCCTCGATCCCGTTCGTGTGGCAGTCGCCGTCAACCCACTGGTCAAGGCGGTGGTTGACCGAGCGGTGCCGGTAGCCGTGCTGCGACAGCTTGGCGTAGGACGACAGTTCGTCAGTGCTGATCTGCGCACCGGCCTGGATGTTCGCCAGGATGTGCCGCTCCAGCGTCACGCGGCGCACGTTCTCGACAACCTGGGTCATGACCGAGCCGCCGCGCTCCAGCATGCCCATGACGGTGGTCTTGCCCGGCGCGCCGCGACCGCGCTTACCGCCGGAGCGGCGCCCGCCGATCATGGTTTCGTCGACTTCGACATGGCCGGACAGCCCGTCGTCGCCGTCAACGGCGCCCATGTACTTGCGGATCTCGTGGCCCATGCGCCAAGCCGTTTTGTAGGTCACGCCAAGCTGGCGCTGCAGCTCCTTCGCCGGCACGCCGTGGCGCGTCGTGGTGAACAGATACATGGCGTAGAACCACTTTTGGAGCGGCGTGCGGGTGCGCTCGAACGGCGTGCCCTGCATCGGGTGAACGTGGTGGCCGCACCACTGGCACGAATAGGCCGGCTCCTTGCGCAGGCGGTGGAACTTCCCGTGCTTACCGCACTTGGGGCAGTCCATCGTCTCACCGAAGCGGACCAGCATCAGGTGATCAAGGCAGGTGTCGTCGTCCGGGAACTGCCGGAAGAACTGCTGCACCGTGATCAGTTTGCTTTCGCTGTGCTTGGCCATCGCTCGATCCCTCCTGCCACCGAATGTGGGGATCGGGCTTACGTAGGTCAAGGGGATAATTACGAAGGAAAATGCACCGCCGCGGTTCATCCACGTTCGCGCCGGCGCAGCTCCTGCAGCAAGGCCGGAGAGGCGAAGGCATCGGCGGGCACGCCGATCGACCTCTGGAAGGCGCGTATGGCTTCGCGGGTCATCGGGCCGACCCGTCCATCTGGCTCGCCCGCATCGAAGCCGAGCCTGCCCAGGCGGCGTTGGATCTCCCTCACCTCCTCGACCGCCAGGCGCTGGTCGCCTGCGGGCGGTTGCGCGCTCAGCGGCGGCAGGCCGATCAGCCGGTCGGCCAGGTGCCCGACCGCCACCGCATAGAGGATCGAGCGGTTCCACGAGAGGATGTGCCGGTAGTTCTCGTAGACGAGAAAGGCGGGCCCCTCGGCGCCCGCCGGCAGGATCAGGCCGCCGCGCATGTCGGCCTGGGGCAAGGGCCCACCGTCGGCCCGCCGCACGCCGAGCGCCGTCCAGTCTGCCAGCGGCTTGACCACCTCGGGCCGCGTGGCGATCGAGACGAGCGCATAGTCGAAGTCGGCCGGCAGCCGCACCTCCCGGCCCCAGGTCTCGTCGGCTTGCCAACCCAGCGAGGACAGATAGTTGGCGCCGGACGCAAAGACGTCGTGTAAAGAGCCCCAGATATCCCGGCGGGCATCGCCGTCACCGTCGCGCGCATGCGCCCAGAAGGTCGTGGGCATGAACTGCAGGTGCCCCATGGCGCCGGCCCAGGAGCCTTCCATGCGCGCCGGCTCGATATCGCCAGCGGCGACGATGCGCAGCGCCGTCAACAGCTCTGTCTCGAAGAAGTTGCGCCGTCGCCCGTCCCAGGCCAGCGTCGCCAGCGCGTGGATCACCGGAAAGCTGCCGAAGGTGGCGCCGTAGTTCGTCTCCAGCCCCCAGAAGGCAACAAGAAAGCGCGCCGGCACCCCGTAGGTGCGGGCGACCTGATCCAGCAGCACGGCGTGCGTATCCAGCAACTCGCGGCCCTGCGCGACCCGCTGTTCGGTCACCGCATTGCCGAGGTAGCGCCAGAAGCTGAGGACGAACTCCGGCTGCCGGCGATCCAGCTCGATGACGCGCGGGATCGGCTGTACCCCGGCAAAGGCGCGCTCGAGGGTCGCCGGTGGAATGCCCTGGGCCTCGGCGCGGGCACGGAAGTCGGCCAACCATGCGGAAAACGGCTGCTCCGCCGCCGCCGCGGGCGTGAGCCCGATCATCAGGAGGAGGAGCGTCAGACTGAGGCGGCGCATGCTGCGGCGGGTCCGTTCGAAGCGGTGACGGTCACTCTCTGCCATGGCCGGCGAGTCGCGACAATCGTGCCTCAGCGTGACGATTTCGGGGCAGGAAACAGGGTTTCGGTGTAGCCGAGCAGGCGATAGCCCAGCAGCCCGACGTACTCCCTGAGCGCGATATGGACGAAAACCAGGCCGTCGGCCAGCCCGCCGTCGAACCAGCCCAGCCCGCCGTCGTCCAATCGGCTCGCCGGCACCACCAGTCGATCCACCGGGTAGGGCACGAGATCCCAGCCCGCCGCCCGGAAACTGCCGAGCGCGCGCGGCATGTGGACGGCGCTGGTGACCAACAGCCAGGTCTCGCCGGGTGCCGGATCGACCAGCCGCCTGGCGAAGACGGCATTTTCTCGGGTGTTGCGCGAGCGCTGCTCCAGCACCAGGCGTCCGTCGGCGATGCCGAGGTCGCGCAGCAGGCCGGCGGCGAGCGCCGCTTCGCTGACGGCGCCCGGCACCGGCCACTGCGCTCCGCTGGCGTAGACCAGGCGCGCCTCGGGATAACGCCGGGCCAGACGTGCCGCCGCCAGCAGCCGGTCGCCGGCTCCCGTAAGCGCGCTGTCGGGTCCGGCGAGTGCGCTGCGCATGTCGAGCCCGCCGCCGAGCACGACCAGCCCGTCGATCCGTGCCGGCATCGGGTCGGGCTGGGCGAAGCGCCGTTCGAGCGGCCCCAAGAGCCACCGGTCGAGCGGCGTGACCGCGACGGCGAGCGCCAGACCGGCCGCAGCCACCACGCAGGACGTGCCCGTCCGGCGACGGCCGAGCAGCAACAGCAGCGGGCCCGCCAGCAGCAGTAGCAGCAGCAGGGTGGCGGGGTTGAGGAGACCCCAGAGGAGGCGACCAAGCGCGTCAAGCGGCACGATGCAAGCCATAGCACAGTCTGCAGCCTGCCGCCGCCCGGCACGCATACCCGGCCGGACTCAGAAGAAGGGCCGCAACCTCGATTGGCTACGACTCCTCGTCCTTCGAAGCTCCGGCTCGGCTGAGGTCTACCGGGCAATCTGCTCGAAAGCGGCCTCGATCGAGGCGGCATCGGCGCCGCGGGCCAAATCGCTGAGCGAGACGAAGCCGACCAGCCGCTTGTCGTGATCGACCACCGGCAGGCGTCGGACCTGCTGCTCGCCCATGTTGCGGGCGACTTCCTCGATGTCCTGATCGTCGAAGCAGTAGAGCACCTCGTCGCTCATCAGCTTCTCGACCGGCGTGGAGACCGGATCCACGTCGTTGGCCAGTGCGCGCACGACGATGTCCCGGTCGGTGACCATGCCCTCCAGGCGTTCGCTGCCGACCGGCAGGGCGCCGACGTCCTCGTCGCGCATCAGCCGTGCCGCCTCGTTGATCGTCGTCTTCGGATCGGCCACCCGGACCGATGGGGTCATCACGTCGCGGACCTGCATGCTGGACCTCCTTTCGTGGCTCGAAGTCGAACCTGCAGCGCGTACGGCGGCCCATTCGGCTCAGCCGCTCGCGTGCGCCTTTCTATCCAGTCCAACAGGTCCCAGGCCGCGTGCGTTCCGTACTTGTCACAGCTCCGATTCGAGCACGTCGGCCAGGCGCGCCACCAGCCGCTTGCGCCGGATTTCGTGCACCAGCCGGATCGCCGGCTTGGCGACGAACAGCAGGCTGCCGATCAGGAACAGCCAGGTGCCGGCGTACAGCAGGCTGTCGTAGAAGAAGAACACGCTGCCGATGACGAAGCAGAGACCGGCGGCGAAGTCGGCGATAAGGTGCCACCAGAAGAAGGTCTGGCGCAGCTTCTCGACCAGCGGGTGGACTTCGCGGGCGTAGCCCAGCAGGCGTTCGGTCATCCTTGGCACGGCTCCCCAGGGTGGCAGACACGGCACGCATCTGGCGCGGTTGGCGGCACGGTCCCACTTCGGGGCGGCGGGCCGCAAGGGCTCGTCAGCCTGCCCGTCGCTCCATGCCGGGCCGCGGCGCTGTGCCTTTGCCCCAGCGCCCGCCTTTGCTAGACAGCCCGATAGCGGAGGGGTGGCAGAGCGGTCGAATGCACCGGTCTTGAAAACCGGCAGGGGTTTACGCCCCTCGTGGGTTCGAATCCCACCCCCTCCGCCATTACCTCTTTTTGCCCGGAAAACTGATCTAATATCCTGAAAACAATGGATGTTTTCGGGGTTCGAAACCCTCCATTCCGGCAGTAAACGAGGCGGTCTTCGAAGGTCACTCTCAGCACCGCCTGGCGGCGGTCCAGAGACCCATTTTCCCAGATATTATAGGGGTTTGCGAGCAAGCTCAGGGTGAGTTCGAACATCTCCCCGAAGGTCTTGCGCGGCTTGGCTTGGCTTTCGAGCTTCTCGGCCATCACCAGACGTTCGCGCTCCAACTCGGCAAGGCGCTGTTCGTAGCGTGTAATGAGCGGCTGGCTGGAAGCCTCGACAATCCGGTCCAGCAGCGCCGTGGATTGCTTTTCGATCTCCGCCATGCGGCGCTTGGTCTGTAGGCCTATCTCCCGCGCCTGCTGGCCCAGCCGGTCCCAGACACGCCCGGCCATATCGCGCACCATCTCGACCATGGTGGGCGAAGGCTGGAGGCCTTCCAGCAAGGCGGCGAAGCGCCCCTCGATTTCATCCTTGCGGATGGATTTGCGGTGGCTCTCGCAGGAGCGATTGAAGCACATGTAGTACGGGTGCTTTCTGCCGGTCTTGCTCTTCGACCAACAAGCGGTGAGCGGCTGTTCGCAGTCACCGCAGAGCACGAAGCCCCGCAACGGAAAATCCGCGTTTAGATCGGCCCTGGCCGGAAGCTTAGCCTTGCCGTTCAAACGCTCCTGGATGCGCTCGAAGGTTTCCAGCGAGACCAGCCCATCGTGCCGAGCGCGGCGCAGGGATACGCCCCATTCGGGACGATGCAGATAGCCCGCGTAGAGGACGCGGGTCAGGATGCGGTTGACGTTCTCGTTCGTCACCGTGCCGTACCTTGTCTTCGGGAAGGCCGGAAAGCCCTCGAAAAACCGCTTCACCTCGGCCTGAGTTTGGAAGCGTCCGCAGGCATAGCCTTCCATCGCCTCGGCGATGATCGAGGCCAGGGGCTCGGCGCGCACCAGCATCTTGCCCTCGCCGGGCCGCGCTTCGTAGCGGTAGCCCGGCGGACAACTGAACGTCCAATAGCCGTTCAGCAGCCGCGCGCGCATGCGGTTGGCGGTCTGTTCGGTGTTCTTCTGGCGCTGATGCTGCGAGACGGACGCGAGCAGGTTCTCGACCAGGATGGAATCCGAGTCCTCGCCGAACTCGACAGACGGGCTTTCCAGCCGTGCCCCCGTTTCGGAAATCGCTTCCCTCAGATCGAGGTGCCCCCGGATCGAGCGGGCAAGGCGGCTGATGTCGTCGATGAGAACGACATGCTCGCCCTCGCGCCTATGCGCCTTGAGATAGGCCAGCATCGCCAGCATGCCGGGCCGGTCGATAATCCCGCCGGAAACCGCCTCATCGGCGAAGACTTCCGCCACGCGGTAGCCCTTCATCCGGGCGAATTCGCGGCAACGGGTTTCCTGGCTGGCGTTTCCCGCGCCCTTGGCCACCTGGGCGGCGCTGGAGACGCGGCAATAGATGACGGCTCTGGCTTGGTTTGAATCGTTCTTCATTTTCGAATTCTTTCCGCCGCTTCTGGGGCGCTCCCCTTGGCGGCATCGCTAAAATCGGTACCTGGAAATTTACCTTTCGATTGTACCCCAGAACCGCCTGAAATTGGCGGTTTACTGCGACTTTCGGAAAGTTTTCCACAGGCGTTTTGGGCTTGCTGGACGGGGTGAATCTCGAAGCCGAGCGACATGAACTCGACAATGAGATTCCACATGGTTTCGAGGAATTCGCGCTTCTGGTCCTCGCTGAGGTCGGTATCGGCGAGGTAGTGCTCGTAGAGTTCGTAGTCGAAGGCGATGACGGGCCGTGCCTTCTGCGTCTCTGGGGTCGTGTTGTCGTCGCTGCGTTCGGTCATCGCGCCGTCTCCTTCTTCGCTCGAATTCTCGTTCGTCGACCCGCCTCCTTTCCTTTGCCGCGCGACAGAACAAATACAGAACATTTATAGTCGATCACTTGCCGCAGCACAAGAAAAAGTTGCGCGAAGTCTTCGGTTATCGGTCCCGACGCGGCGCCCGCACCTGGCCGCTGCGCCTCGCTTCGCGGAAGTCCGCGCGGTCCTGCTCCCGGTCCTCGCGGCGGAGCTCTGTCGTACGGTCGTATGCCTTGCGGGCGAGTTCGGAGAGCTTCAGCAGATCGCCGCCGACGAAGCTGCGGCTGTCGCGCGGATTGCCGTCCGCGTCCGTGTAGGTGCGGGCGAACTCGGTGGCGTAGTACGGCCCCTTGTCGCCCTCATTGCGCCAGATGCTGGCCTTAAGGCTGCCGTCGCGGATCGTGTCGGCCGGGCGCTCCGGCGCGTCGTCTTCGCGGGATTGATTGCGGGTGTCTCTATCCATCGGGGTCTCTCCTTCTTCAGCGGTTGAATCTCTTGTTCAGGACGCGCACCCGCCCGCCGGTCTTGGGGTCGGTGCGCTCCTGGATAAAGGCGGCGCGGCGCTGTTCGCGCGCCCAGGCGGCGTTGAAGGCCGCGCGATCAGAGTCCGAGGCCATGTCCGGCGAAGGACGCGGCACGGGGTGCGGCCTGTCCCTGGCCACCATGACGGAGCCGCGCTCCTTGTCCTGCGCAGCGGGCTCGCTACGCGCGTTATCGAAGCCCCGGCGCGCGGACGGCGCGTCGATGGGCGTGGCCGAGACGGTCTTGGCGAAACTGGTCATGCGATGCGGCTCCCTATGCGGCTCCAGAGTCCGTTGCGGTATTGCGGGTAGTGCGCGAAGCGCCGCGGCACGGGCTCGACGATCACCCGCCGCCAGGCCGGGCCGCGCGGGGTCATGACCTGCACGCGGTCTTGCGGCGGGAAGTACGGGTTGGGGTGATAGCGCCCCGCCATGAAGGGCATGGCGTAGTACGGGACGCGGTCGGCCAGCACCGGATGCGCCAGCCCGTCCACGAAGACGATCTGCTTGCCTTGCGGCAGGCCGAGCACTTCGTCGGGACACATCAGCGGCAGGGCCTTAAGCGCAGGCAGCTCCGCCATGCGGGCGTGGTGGGCCGCCTCAAAAGCCGCCCGGAAGGGATCGCGCCCGCTGAAGGCCGCCATGGCGGCTTGCCGCTTGGCGTGTAGGGATCGTTCGCGCGCCTGTTCGTCGGTGTAGCGCAGCGTCCGGTTGCCCAGCATGCGCGAGAGCGTGGTGGCGGTCTCCAGGTCGCGCACGCCGAACCAGTTCTGCAAACCCGCCGAGGCCGGAATGATCTTCTCGGCGCCGGGGCCGAGCGCGGCCATCTGCTGGGTGGACTGCCAGAAGCCCCAGGGCCGGATGCCGAGCCCGGCATCGCGCGTGAAGAGCTGCACGGCCTGGGGGAAGGCGCCGAGATTGCCGATTTCGTCCAGCACCCAGGTCTGGCGCGGCGCGGCAGGCGCGCGGGCCTTATAGGTGCGCGCGGCCACGAAGACGCTTTTGATGATTGGCGCCCAGGGCTCGACCATATCGCCCGGCGGCATGAGGTAGAGCTGATAGGCCCGGTCGCTCGAACACAGATCGCCGAGCGAGGCGGTGAAGGGCGGCGAGACCGAGTCCATCAGCACGGGATCGGACAGGCACGCGAAGGCCTTGGTGATCTCGCCCAGGATCCCCCGGAAGCCGCCCGAGCTGTCGTCGCGGGATTGCGCGATCTCGCCTTCGATGCGGCGCAGGAATTCGATGTCGCTATCCGCCAGCTCGAAGGCGAGATCGAGCCAGTCCTCTCCGCCCATCACCAGGAGGTTGATCGCGCGGTAGAGCGCCGGATAGGTCAGCACGCCGTCCCGGAAGACGAGCGCCAGGCAGAGCGCTTCGACGAACTCTCTTGCCCGGCCTTCGAAGTAGACGCTGTGCGGGCTGCCGCTCGCAGGCAGCGCGTTCTCCACGAAGCGCTTCGTATCGGAGATCAGCGAAGGACTATCCTTGCGCAGGTAGTCGAGCGGGTTGATCCGGTCCTGCGGCAGGCCGTGCAGCCGGTGCGGGTTCCAGTGCAGGCAGAATTTGCGGTCTTGCGTCTGATCGCGCGCGACGCTGGCCAGCTCGCCCTTGACGTCCAGGACGGCCATGGTCGGGGCGTGGATGCCCGCGCAGATGTTGTAGGCGAGCAGGTCGCGCAGCTTGCCGGAACGCGGACCGGCGACGCACATGCCGCCGCCCATGTCGGAATACCAAAGCGCGCGGCCCTCGAAGAAGCCGATCAGCAGCGAGTGCGGCTGGCGGGCGAACAGCCCGGCGCGGGCGATCTCCTGGGAGGTCGCAAACCGCGCCGAGCCGTAAGGGGCCGCGCCGCTATCGGAAGGCGCGGCCATGGCCTAGATCGCCAGACCGGCCATGCGCATCGAGCCGAAGGCAACGACCCCGGCAATGGCGTACCAGAGCGCCATGCGGCACACGGCGAAGATCACGACCCCGGAGAGCGCGAAGCTTGCGAAGTACATGAGGCTCGCCAGATCGCGCGATCCGTAGGCCCCGTAGACCAGCTTTTCGACGAAGGGGCCTGCGAAGTGGAAGAGATACGGCGTGCCCAGCACGGATGCGAGCAGCGCCAGCGTGACGACCAGCAGGTCCTGCCCCGGTGGGCCACCTTCAGGGCCGCCGGACGCGGCGCGGTTGTTGTAGACATCGGACATCGGAAAATCTCCCAAGCACAGAAAGCGAAAAGACCCCCGGCGGGAAACCGCCGGGGGCCGGATGCGTCAGCCGATGAAGGCGTTGAGGGCGAGGACGGCGAGCACCGCGAGGATGATCGCGCCCCCGACGGCCTCCCAGTCGATCACCTTCTTGTACTGACGCCCGCGCACGTTGATGTCGCGGACGGGCTTGAGCTTGGTGAACATGGCTACCTCCTTCCTTGTTAGAGCCATTCGCCTCAGCGATCCGAAGGACGGGACGGAGTCCCGCTTCAAATCGCTGAGCGGCTTTGGAAGGAGGTTTTTCGAAGGGGGATGCCTATGAGGATGAAGCCGCCGTCAACGACCCGCAACGGGCTTGCCTGCGCCTCTACACAGATTTGGAAGAAGCCGGAGGCGCGCTTACTCTATCTCCCTGAAATCCAAGAGATCGCTCAGAGGCCGAGCTTTGAAGGCATCAGCGCTAAGCCCGCCTGAGTTCTTCCGCTCGGCCAAGCCGATCCGGCCACGCTCCAAGATCGGCTGGAACAAGATTCCGGGCGTGTGCCTCGGCTTTTGCCAGAGCGTGCCCGTACCGGTGGTCGCCAGGCGCACCGGGCTATCCGTCAAAACCGTGCGGGAGCTCTACAAGGCGATCCGTGCGCTGCTGACCGACCCCCGGTACCGCAAGTGGCACAACTTCGATCTCCTGCCGGTCTACGAGTTCAGGGACGCAGAGCGCGTAGAGGCGGAAATCTGGCGCTGCTTCGCGGAGTGCTACTTCGATGAGGAATGCTTTCGGAACTATCGCTACAGCAAACGCGCCGAGCGCCAGTGTCGCCATTGCCCCGTCCGCCACTCGGAACTCTTACAGGGCGTCCTCACTCCGCAGATCGTCGCATCGCTGCTTGAGCGGATCGAGACGGTGCGCGCCTATTATCAGGTGCTGATAGGCCTCTCCCGCGAGAAGAGCGCGGACCCCACCGAGAATTTCCGTCTGCGCATGTACCACGTCACCATAGTGCTTTCCGCGCGCATGGCCTCCAGCACGGTCGAGAACGGGGCCATCAAATCCAGCATGTTTGTGGAGGGCCCAAACACACTCAACGAATTGTACAAAACCATCCTTCGCCATATTGCAGAGCGCGGCAGTATCTAAGAAGTATCTAACAATTTTTATTCTTTTTTAAGAAAAATTATAATACAATATTGTAATGCGCCTCATTTTATTTCTTGCCCTGCTGCTACTCCTTCCCCATGCCGCCTTTGCGCAGCTTGAAACCAGCGATCCGGCCGATCCGTCCCCGGGCGACAGTTGTTCCACCTTTCCGCAAGGGGCCTCCATGCTGATTGCCGACCGCGATTTCGACGGCAAGGATGTCGTTCTGATTTGCGACGGTACGAACTGGATTGCTGCCGGAACGAGTAATGGCGGCGGTGACTTACTTGGAACATGGGAAGGAAAGACCCTTGGCACCGTGTATCAGGCAGATACAGATGGGTTAGTGGTGGCAAAGGTCTACGTCAGTCCCGGGGATAGATGTTCTATAAGAGGGTCTACAGACTCTGCCAACCCGCCAACAACTGAAGTCGTAACGGCTGCGATCCAAGATGTGACGTCAGCAAGCATAGTTTCTGACAACAGTTTCACCATGCCTGTGAAAAATGGTGATTATTGGCGCGTCACTGTGTTAAATGGAGCCGGTGATTGCTCTGATACCGTTAATGTTCGTTGGATTCCTTTAATGGGCGGTGGCTCCGGCGGCGGAAGTGGCAGCGCCTCCAGCATAATCGATGGTTGGCCGGATGCGATTGTTTGTTCTAACGGTACGATAACCCGGGTCATGTTTGCGAGCATGCTGCCGAACAATAGTGCTTATGTATATAGGAACGTTGTTAATACTCAACAAATTGAGGTCGGCTTCACTTCGGCTGGCGCATACTCTTATAACACAACGATGGCTGGATACGATTGCGTGACCAACGCGTGGTCTATTTCCGACCTTTACGCCAACGACCGCGCCTTCAACTTCATCGGCGGCGGCTCTGGCAGCGCTTCCAGCATGGTCGATGGCTGGCCGGATAACATTATGTGCCAGGGTTCAAATGGTGACTACTGGATCATGGAGTTACACAGTATAGCATCAGGAACAGGCGCAGGTGATGTAGTATATAATCATCAAGGCATGACCAGTAGATATATCAGATTTAATTCGGATGGCAGTTTTGATTCCGTTACCGGCGATGCCTTTCCGGATTGTAGCGGCAAGTCAATCTCTACCCTGTATAGTGACGGCCAGGCTTTTAACTGATTATACCGAAACCCGCATCATTTTCTTGAAATTTAAAAGCTGGAACATCCTTCAGTGTTCATAAATTTGCGATTTTACCCCCGAAAATGGTATAATTATGAGAATTGAAGAGGTGTGTATTCATGGGGGCAAACGAAGACGACAAGCGGGTTGAGCGCAATAAGACAGCCGCAAGCAAGCTGGACGATCACAATGCGGAGCTGGCCGGGGTAAAGGCCGGATACCGGTATGATGCCTTGCCGGGTGACCATGCCAGCAACCCGGATTCTCGCGAGGGCCGCGCCCGCAAGGCCCGGCAGAATGAAGCGCAGCTAGCAACGCTGAGCGCGCTCCTGGCCGACCCTGACTATGCCGCCCTCTACAACGAAACCTTCGACAAGCTGCGGGATGCCGAGCGCGCCACCGAAGCTGCGCTGACCGCCGCCCGAAACGCGCTGGAAAGCGCCGCGCAGGAGTTGCAGGACATCACGGAGCGGGCCGCCGCCCTGCCGGACGGGACGAAGGTCTTCCGCGATGCGGACGGCAACGTTGTGACCGCCGCAGGCAAGCGCGTTACCGGCGCCGATCTCGATGCCATCCTCTGGCAAGGGGATGAGCCCTCCTACGAGGACTATCAAGCCGCAAGAGACGCGGTGAGTGCTGCCGAAGATAGCATCGAGTCATGGCGGCGCTATCAGACCGACGTGCTGGGCCAAGCACGCGAGCGCCTTACGGACGAGGATAATCCGCCCAGCGCAAAAGAGCTGGAGCGCATACAAGAGGACATCGAGAGCAAGGCACCTGAGGCGCTTCAAATGAACAATATGCGCGCCGAGGTTCCCGACTCCGAGTTCGGATTTGCGGCTGGGCCACTGCCGAATTTATAGCGCCTTACCTGAATTCCCCGCACTGCCTCTGGAGCGTTGCGAGAATCACAGCTTGAGGGTGAAAGCTGCCGTTCTTGCTCATCGTGTCGATCATGGCGGCGTGCCGGGCTGAGGGATCGGCAAAGTACCACTCAGAGATACAGCCAGCCTGCGCCCCATCCATTTGAGAGGCAACGACGGCGGCCATACCAACGGATGTACGGAAATAGAAGCTTTGGCTTTCCTCGGGCCAGGCTAGGAATTCCTCACTGGTGAAGCTCTGCGCCGCTGCGCCTCCTGTTAAGGTCAGTCCCAGGGCCAGCAAGGCAATCGCTAGACATAGAGCGAATTTCTGTGGAAAACAGACTGTAAAAGTAGAGAGTATACTTGCTCTAATGGGCAAGTCTCTGCCAGACATAATTGATGATTTTTGTCAGAAAGGATATGATATGACTGTTTTACAGAATCAAAACTTGATTTTTGGCGGAATTCCCGCATTCTTGGCGAAGGGCGGGGATACGACGGCACGCTGGCTCCCGGCTTGGCTGGCGCGGACAGAAAGGATCATTTCTGTCGCGGGGCCAGGGGCCCGGAAAGGCGGTGCCTCATGAGCGTTTGGCCGCAGATCGCATGTTCGGGCCGCCTGATCGGCTATGCCCGCGTCTCCACCAAAGACCAGAAGCTCCGGATGCAGCGCGAAGGGCTGGAGGCCGTGAAGTGCGACCTCATCTTCGAGGATCACGGCGTCTCGGGCGCAAAAGGCTCGCGTCCCGGCCTGGACGCCATGCTGGAAGCACTACAGCCGGGGGATAGCGTGGTGGTCTTCAAGCTCGACCGGCTGGGCCGCTCCGTCCTTCACCTGGCCGATCTCCTCGTACGGTTCCAGGAAAGCGGCGTGCACTTCGTCTCGCTCTCCGAGGGGATCAACACAACGACGCCGGGCGGGAAGCTGGTTTTCCACATCTTCAGCGCCGTGGCGGAGTTCCCCCGCGACATCATCGTGGAGAACACTTGCGCCGGGATCGAGGCCGCCCGCAACAACGGCAAACGGCTCGGAAGACGTCCGAAGCTTAGCCTCGACGACTTGGCCGCCATCCACAGGCAGGTCTTGCAGGGCGCGACCAGCATCGAGGACATGGCCGCCCGCTTCGGCGTCCACCCCCGCACCATCGGGCGAGGGTTCGTGCGCAGCGGCTTAGAGACGAGTTAGGTCGGGACGGGGCTCATGGACAAACACGACGCGACCTTCGATCCGAGCGAATTCATGCATTTCCTCGACGGCACCGACATGACGGAAGAGGCTAAGCGCGAATACCTCGAATTTGTCTGGCAGATCGTCTCCGAGTTCGCAGCGATAGGATTCGGTGTCCATCCGGTGCAACAGGCGCTGGATGCGCAAGAGCATGACAAAGGTCAGGAAGCCAGGGCGATCCGAGAGATGGTTGCGGCCTTCATGAACGAGGAAGGCACCTAGGCGTCAGTGCTCTCTGTGCAGGAGCGCAAGCCGCAGGCAAAACCAGGTGCCATTGGCCACCCTCGACCAAAAGCCGCCCAAATCGCAGAACGCGCTACGCGCAAGATGTGCGCGGTACTACCGCGCCATCTGCTCGGGCCGCTGGCGCAGCCCTCGGCAAAGGGGCGTGCCGCCCCTTGTGCAATCCCCTGCCTGGTGGCTCCTGCAAGCCAGTTCGATCACACAGCCGGTGAATCACTCACAAAGTCCGACCACTGCTCTCAATGCTATTGAGAGAGGGAAAAGCCTCTGGCTGGAAGCAGGCGCCGGTGCGAGTAAGACATATTTTCCTACAAAAACTTACCCTCTTCATTTAGCAGGAGCGCAAGCGCTCTAAAACTCGAAATACTAATCGGCTTAGGCGCAATATAATTTTACAAAATTACCCACTTTATAATGCGTTAGTTGAATTTAATAACACGCCTTAAAAGAGAATTTTTCTGTGCTTCCATCAGTTCTGTTTACCCAAAAGCAACGTGTTCCAAAGTCAGCAGATCTCACGCTGAAGCTGTCAACTCCAGAACCTATCTTATGATCGGCTTCGGGATGCATACTCAGAAGATTATTTAAATGCACCGCGTCATCAGCAGAGACTTTATCCCCTAAATTATATTTATACAGCATTTTTCTAAAGAATTGATTTGCGTCCTTCTTGCTAGTGAAGAAAAGTGATCCAATTTTGACTGGTTTTGCAGGCATGTTGACTCCGCGCTTTATTCAAGTGTTTCCTGGTTATCGACAGAATTTGCAATACCAGTTACTTCCAACGTCTCTCGCACAATGAGGTTGGGCAAATCCATACTGTGGTGAGACGGTATTGCCCTGACAGTTTGTGGAGCCGCTGAGACGCGTGACCGTCAAGAGTCGTGCGCGCCTCAGGGGCGTGGCCACCCCGCCAGCCTGGGTTCAGGATGGAGTTGCTAGACCCCCATTCGACCTCAGGAGCACGAGATGACCACGAAAGAGAAGGTAGCACGGCGCAAGCTGTCGTTGCTGGAGCTTGCGCAGGAGTTGGACAACGTCAGCCGGGCCTGCCGGGTGATGGGCTACAGCCGCCAACAGTTCTACGAGATCCGCCGGAACTTCCAGACCTACGGTGCCGAAGGCCTGATCGATCGGCTGCCAGGGGCGCGGGGTCCGCATCCGAACCGAGTGTCGTCGGAGATCGAGACGGCGATCCTGGATCACGCGCTGGCACATCCGTGCCACGGGGCGTTGCGGGTGGAGCAGGAGCTCCGGCTGCGCGGGTTGCAGGTATCGGCCGGCGGAGTGCGCGGGGTGTGGCAGCGCCACAGGCTGCTGACCAAGCACGAGCGCCTGCTGCGGCTGGAGAAGGCGACGGCGGAGCAGAAGATCGCGCTCAGCGACGAACAGATCCGATTGCTGGAGCGCTTCTCGCCGGAGTTCCGCGAGCGTCACATCGAGGCGCCGCACACCGGCGCGCTGGTGGCGGTGGACACCTTCTTCGTCGGCGTGCTGAAGGGCGTGGGCCGGATCTATCTGCAGACGGCGATCGACTGCCACAGCCGCTACGCCTGGGCGCGGCTGAACACATCCAAGCTGCCGATCACGGCGGTGCATCTGATGAACAACGACGTTCTGCCGACCTTCGAGGCGGCGGATGCGACGATCGAGGTGGTGCTCTCGGACAACGGCCGGGAGTTCTGCGGGCGGCCGGACCGGCATCCCTACGAGCTGTTCCTGCAGCTCGAGGAGATCGAGCACCGCACGACACGTGTGAAGCGGCCGCAATCGAACGGGATCGTGGAGCGCCTGCACCGCACGCTGCTGGACGAGCACTTTCGGGTCGAGGGCCGGCGGACCTGGTTCGACACGGTGGAGGAGATGCAGGCGGCGCTGGATAGCTACCTGGACGGCTACAATCACAAGCGCCCGCACCAGGGCCGCGGGATGAACGGCCGGACCCCGGCCCAGGCCTTCAAGGACGGTCTGCCGAAGACCCCAACCAGGAAGGAGGTGAAGACACCCGAGAGCTCAACCGAACCAAAAGCTGCCTGACCCCAGCGCTGGCGGGACTGTCAGGCGATTACCCTCTCTGTACATCCATACCCGCAAAGTTTGGCGCATGCTCATTGATCCACAAAAGGCAACCATCCCGGTCCAAATCGTCTCGCGCGATTTTTTCGTAGAGCGCCACCGCAGACATGCGCGACAATCCGAGCTCCATCAATGAAAGCAGTGTCTTGCTGGACACACCGAATTCAAGAGCAACACCGACATCAAAATCTTCATCTATCAGATCGCCCCGCTCAATTTCCGCGAGAAAAATTCGCAAAACGTCAACGTAAGCGGAAATATACTTTGGTGCCTTAAACCTGGCTGTTTCTTCTACTATTGCCATAGTGTCTCTAATCAAAACTGGCAGCTTGAATGCTTTATTATTCCTTTGATGGTATTCGATTCGCCTCCTAATAATAGTAGAAAGCGAAAACCCTCTTAGCCATTCAACAACGATGAGAGCGTGCAGAGGGATCAAGCCATCTGGCAAAAACACTGGATACACGTTTTCATTTATCCCACGCATGACTGTTATATATCTGTCATAGGCGTCAACACTCTCAGATGGGGCGAGCAGAAGATTCTCCACGTTCCCTTCATACTTTCGGAAGCTCTCAAGAAGGCGCTGTAATCCAACGGCGCTGACGCCAGGGTGCCTGATCAAAGTTTCTTGTGTGATACTGATTAATTCTGAAATATTCTGAAGGCTCTTTTCCAGCTTCTGAAGCACTTCTTCGGAGTGGCGCTTAGCGAACGTGGCTTTCGATAGCGAACCGAGCCGAATGTAGGTGCTTAGGAGATACGCTCCGACCTGTTCAAATTCCTCACCCTGTTGCAGGTCGCTCAGAGTCTCGACATTTCGGCTCTCCAAATACTCTGCAAGTTTGTCAGGTGACGCCAAAACGGCGTCAGTTTCTCTCTTGATCGGATAGCGTGACCGCTTTGGCACGCCAATCGGCCAAGCCTTTTCGTCACGTGGATCAATGCAAATGATATTGCCCTGAAATTCATTGCCCCAGCGACCTGCACGGCCTGCAAGGTTCCAGAAATCATGCGGCTCCATAGGGTGACCCCGACCTTTTCGTGGGCCGCGCACCACTATGGTCCTACATGACAGGTTCACACCTTCAATGAGAGTCGACGTGCAAGCCAGAAATCTGATCTTGCCGATGCGGAAGAGCCTCTCGATTTCAGTACGGATGAGCGAGGGCATATTGCCGTAGTGAAAGGCCACGCCCCGTTCCACCAGCGGCGCAAGCTGGTAGTTTCGGTGAACGCCTTTCCGCGCCAAGTCAGCCAGATCAAGCAACTCTTGATCGTCAATCTTCTGGTCGCCTTCCAATTGGCTAATAAGAAGGGCAACGTCTTCTGCTTCTGCCGCACCATTGCAGTAAACCAGAGTGCCGCCGCGCCCTCCAGCGGCTGCCGCTATGAAAGCCAGTCGCTTCTTAAGCCCAGCGGGTTTATTTTCCAGCTTTAAAGTACCAAGACGTATATGTGTGTCACCTCTGACAAGGTCGAGATTCCAGTCTTTCGGTTTGCGCGGAGCTTGTTCTGCCAGAATGACGTTTTGCAACACAGTTGGCATATCGCTATCAATCGATGATTTTGTCGCGCTCTCTGGTGCATCCTCAAGAAGTTCACCGGGGTTCTGCGTTGAAGGACTAATAAAAATGACTTTCATCGACGGATTTACTCGTGCAATTCGCTCAATAGCGTCCTCTAAAATTACACCACGCTGGTTGTCACCGATCTTGTGTGCTTCATCAATGACCAGAAGATCGACTTTGACGTTCTCCTCAAGCAAATTCGCCAATAGATGTAGCCGCTCCTGGGTAAATACAAAAATGGCTTTCTTTCCAACCCCAGTCGCTGAAATATATACTTCAGTAAGGGGCAGCGAAGAAATTTCTATTTCTGCATCTGAACGGCATATAGTTTTTAAGCTCAGCTCAATTTCACTAACAAGTGCACGCGTTGGTGCCATATAGACCGCGACTCGTGTTTCAGTAGTGTGCAGATGATCCAGTAGCCACTGAAGCAACAGAAATGTTTTACCGGACGCCGTGGGAGCAGATGCCGATAGCCAGCCTCCACCAGATGATGCGCCCTTCCATAGTTCGCGCTGAAAATAATTGACGCTTATCCAATCACCGCTTGATTCAAGAAGAATAGAGTCTTCGAAGCGTCTTCTATTTGCTTCGAGACGCAAAGCTACGCCAAGCCTGCTTTCTAGGCCAGGCGCGACCCTGTTTCGCTTCTGTGCCAGCTGGACACCCGTATCAACCGTTCGATTTTGGCGCTTCAGCGATGATTTCGATGTCATGACGAACTTTGGGTTGCATTTCGGCCCCTGACGCCTCGATTTTGCGTCGTGAGAGGCCGTGAACAGCAGGTCCGGACAGACTCATCCTGCGGCAGCGCGGCGTTCATGGAAGATCAGCCGGTCCATGTTGTACGCGAGATTGGCCAGCGTCAGTTTGGCTTCGGCGCGTTTGATCCCGATGGTGCGGATAGACAGACCGTAGCGGTTCTTCTGATGGGCGAAGACATGCTCGACACAGGCTCGGATCGCGGACTTCTTCGCGTTGGCCCGCGCGGTCGTCGTTGGCATCGGCTTGCCTGCCGGTTTACGGCGGTGGATGCGGCTGACGAGCATCCGGCTCGACAGCCACTTCTCATTGCGTTGTGATCGATAGGCGCTGTCGGCCCAGACCTCGGCGGACGTGTTGTCGGTGCTGAGGACATTCCGCAACTGCCGACCATCTGGTGAGGAGGCCGACGTGACGGATTGTCCGCGGATGAAGCCGAACCGGCGATCGATGGCGATGTGCGATTTATAGCCGAAGACCGGTAGAGCGATCATCGGCAGCGGCGTGCCGTCGGGACGATATCGGACCTTGCCGCCGACCTTCAGCGTCCAGCGCGCGTCCGTGTCTTTCTGCGCAGCCTTGTTGGGCTCATCGGGCCAGATCTCCTCGGCGCTCTTACCTTCCTTGATCGCCGCCTTCTCCGGGTCGGTGTTCCGCTGCTTCGGTGCCGGGACCAGGCTGGCATCCACGATCTGGCCGGACATCGGAATGTAGCCCTTCTTGTGGAGTTGCCAGTCGAAGGCCTTCATCACACGCCGCAGCGTGCCCGTCTCAGTCAGCTTGTTGCGGAACAGGCGGATCGTGTTCTCGTCCGTCGTCGGCCCGCCAAGATCGAACCCGAGAAAGCGCATCCAGGATAGCCGGTCGCGGATCATGAACTCCATCCGCGCGTCGCTCAGATTATGCTGCGCCTGCAGGATCAGAACCTTGAACATCGAGACCGGGTCGAACGGAGGGCGACCGCCCTTGGCGCCGTCGCCATAGCCGAGCCCATCGACCAGCCAGCCCCGGAAATACTCGAAGTCCACCGTCGCATCGAGAACCTCCAACGGATCGCCGTCCCGGCTCAAAGCCTCAAGATGCTCCGACAAACTGAAAAAGCCACGCTGACGCATCAAACCCTCCCGGAAAATCACCGAGAGCAGTGAATCATGACACGCCCTATCGGGCTAGGTTTTTGCGGGTGTTCAGCTCAACGGCCCGATGATTGGAAAGCTTCTCTAGGAGAATGGCTCCAGCGTCTTGGGTATCTCGTGCATTTTCCAGCGTGACCGCCGCAGTCGCAATCCGCAGCGCAGCCTCCTGATGCTCGCGCTGATCCGATCTGGCTAGCAGACTTCCAGCAAGCAAAAGCTCCTGCCAATTGAACTCCTGCTGTGGATTTTCGCACACAAAACTTTCTTCCAGATTTGTGATTTCCCTTACAACAGTGAGCTGCGTGAGCTTGGCTATGTCTGCCTGCAGAGCCTCGTGAACCAACCAATCAAAAAGCTCTGTATCCTTCATTTATCGATTCCAAGTGCCTTAAGGAATGATTCACGAAACCCGTCTGCGGATGGCAGTGGAACACAAAAGAACTGAATATCGAAGCTCTCCAACTTTTCCGCAGAGACTCTATTTTTGACGTTCTTGATCCATTTTTTCATTTCTAATTTTGCTGCCGATGCGATTTTATCAGCTATAGCTTTGACACCGTCTTTAGGATAGAAGTCGGCATCAAATGCAATTAAAGCGATGCCGCAATACTCTACACGATTGGATAGTGGCGATGTGCGGTCAAAATATTTCTTGAACGCAGCCGTCAGCTCTGGATCGTTCAAATCGGCTTTATCGCTCAAGAGAACGAGGTCACGTTCCCGCCCGGCGCCTTCGTGATCAATTTCTATCAAGAACGGAGCAAGCGATTTCAAGCAATCTCGGATCGCATCAGTGGGGTTCGCGTAGACTTTGGATTCACCCCAGAATAGTTTTAGTAGCCCGTCTTCGTTTACAGAGGCATAGACACCGTCTGCCCCGTGGTAATGCATGTGAGAGTCGGTCTTAAGGTCCATCTTGCACAGCACTTGCGGTACTTTGAGAAAACGCTCAGCGAGCAGGTAGAGCAGCATTTCACCGCCTTCACCTGTGTTACTTAGGTCAGTGAATGTTCCGATTGCCTCATGATGCAGGGCGGCAACAGCACTTCCGGATTTATGCTTTGCATCGCGAGCACGCGCGTCATCCATTCTGGATTTTGGAATTGCATAATCGACAATGGCGTTCCGCATAAATTCGGCCAACCGCTCGGGTTTGACGCGTCCATTGCCATCGACCGTCAGACAATGACAATGCAATCGAGCGGCACAGTCTTCGACTGCCACATCTCTTTCCACGAGTTGGAGATGAACACCCAACTCTTCAGGGTCGCCCGCAACAATACTGTATAAATCACTTGCTAGTATCTGCGGCAGAGTTTATCTCCTTATTTTTGATTGCGCCTCGAATTCACATGTATAATTGTAACACAATAAATAACATCCTGCGCTATTGTTGCGATTTCGGAATCGCATAGAGGATTTTATGTACCGCAAGGACAAGGCATCCAAACGTCTCCGCGCGGACGTTCGTACAGCATTTCTCACCTGTGCATCCTACGGATGTGCTTCGCGCATAGGAATGCTGCCAGAGATGCTCGGTGTCGTAAATCGGATTAGCGGTCGCCGACCCAGCTATTCGCTAGTGTCTCCCCGGTACCCTAGGCCATACACTCATAAAAGTCTTTGAGCGACGCGGCGTGGCATGATTCACCATGGCAAAGGAGATTTGCCATGGCGAACTACGCGCTGACGGATTTCGAGTGGTCGGTGATCCAACCCCTGCTGCCGAACAAGCCGCGCGGGGTTCCGCGGGTCGACGACCGGCGGGTTCTGAACGGGATCTTTTGGGTGTTGCGCACGGGCGCGCCATGGCGCGCTCTGCCCAAGGATTTCGGCCCCTACACGACCTGCTACAACCGCTTCGTGCGGTGGCGCAAGGCCGGTGTGTTCGACCGAATTATGGCTGCGATCACAGAAGCTTACGACGGCGAGGTGCAGATGATCGACACCACCTCGGTGCGCGTTCATCAGCACGCGGCGAACTCAAAAAAAGCCACCCGGATCGCTGTATGGGCCGCTCGCGCGGCGGCCTGACCACCAAGGTGCACGCGCTCACCGACGCGCGCGGCTTGCCGCTGATCCTCACCCTGAGCCCGGGACAGGCGGGCGACTGCCCCGGCGCCGCCGACCTGCTCGACCGCCTGCAGCCGGGCACGATCCTGCTGGCGGACAAGGCCTACGACGCCGACTGGCTGCGACGGGCCATCGAGGCGCCCGGCGCCGCCCCCAACATCCCGGCGATGCCGCACCGCAAGTGGAAACCCTGCTTCAGCCCGCGACTCTACCGCCAGCGCAACCGCATCGAGCGATTCTTCAACCGCATCAAACACTTCCGCCGCCTCGCCACGCGCTACGAAAAACACGCCGCCAACTACCTCGCCATGCTCAAGCTCGCCGCCATCCAAATCTGGCTGCGAACTTACGAGTCCATGGCCTAGAGGTGCTCGCTGATAGGCGAGCAGAGCATCCAAATTATGCTCGCCCGTACCATGTGCCCTTGCCCCTGCCGTGCTGGGCCAGGTGATTGGCGGCGACGAGTGCCTGCAGGTGCTTCTTGACCGTGTTGCGGTTGGCGCCGGTCAGCGTGACGACTTCGCTGATCGTGAGCCTGCCGTGCTCTTTGGCGAGCTCCAGGATTTCGAGGGAAAGGGCAGGCAGCGCGGCGGCTGTGATGCGTTCGCGTTCCAGCTTCCTTTCCAGGCGCAGCTTTTGCTGGCGCAGGCTGTTGAGGAAGAAGGACAGCCAGGGCTGCCAGTCCGGCGCGTCCGTGCGGATGGTCGCCTGGGTCTGGCGCAGGGCCAGGTAATAGCCTTCCTTGCTCTGCTCAATGACGCTCTCGAGCGAGGAATACGGCACATAGGCATAGCCCGCGCGCAGCAGCAGCAGTGTGGTCAGGATGCGCGAGAGACGGCCGTTGCCGTCCTGAAAAGGGTGGATCTCCAGGAAGACCACCGTGAAGACCCCGATCACCAGCAGCGGGTGCAGCGAACGGTCCTCCAGGGCTTGCTTTGTCCATTCGACCAGCTCGCGCATGCGCACTGGCGTATCGAAGGGGCTGGCGGTCTCGAAGATCACCCCGATCTCGCGCCCTTCTTCATTAAAGGCGCTGACATGGTTCGGCGCGGTCTTGTACTCGCCGCGGTGGCGCTCATCCTTGGCGCTATGGCGCAGCAGGTCGCGGTGAAGCTGCTTGATGTGGTTCTCGCTCAAGGCGATGGAGTCCGCATGGGCGAACACCGTTTCCATCGTCTGGGCATAGCCCGCCACCTCCTGCTCGTCACGGGTCTCGAAGGGCCGGACTTCGAGATTGGAAAGCAGGCGTTCGACCTCGCGGTCCGAGAGCTTCGCGCCCTCGATACGGGTCGAGGAGCCGATGCTCTCGATGGTCGCGACATGGCGCAGGGCCGAGAGGCGTTCGGGGGCCAGCGTGCCCAGCGCCCTCCAGGCGCCCTTGAACTCGTCCAGCTCGGCAATCAGCGAGAGGAATTGCGGCGTGATCAACAATGACTCGATATTCAAACTCATACCCATAATTTTACCCATAAATATCCAAAAATGCAAGATTGGGTAGTAATAGGCGCACAGCACAGTACCCAAAAACATATCCGAAAGTACCCAAAACTGACCGGCCCCACTTTGAAGACGGTTGGAAAGGTTCAGTCAGGCTGTGCAAAACGCAGGTTGGGTAAAGGAGGTGGAGAGCACCTGGCGCGGCCCTTTGAGTCGATTGCTAAGGGGCTTCGCCCCTCGCGCGGGCAAGGCATCCAAACGTCTCCACGCCCTTATCGGGCGCGGACCCTCGTTCGGAACCTCCTTGCCCTTGCTACCCCACTCTTCGCCAGAGAGGCAGGGGTGCGAGACGCACCCTGCCTTCCAATTCCTATCGGCTATCACTCCAAGCTCGGCCCTTCGCGTTGCCTTGAGCGGCGGCGCGGACGGTCTTCGCTGCGCCTGCGTTCCTTGAAAGCCTCTTTGCGGGCGTCGCGCTCGGCATCGGCGTCACTCTCCATTTGTCGGAAGACCTTGGCGTCTTCCGTGAGATCGCGTGTGACGGCCTCGTTCGTCTCGCGCTGCTGCGCCCGTTCCTTGACCACTTCGCGGCGCTGGGCGAGCTGAGCGGCGGTGAGCTTGTCTCTCTCAACCCGATCCCGCTGGCGGGCAAGCGCGGCCTCCTGGGCATTGCGCTCCAATGTCCGCTTGCGTTCACCGCGTAGCCTGTCCCACAGGCCCAGCAAGCCGCCGCGCAGGCGGGCCTGACGTTCGCGCTCTTCCGCCTCCTGCTTGCGCTGCGCCGCCTCTTGAGCCGTTCGCCGCTCGGCCTCCTGACGGGCTTTCAAGGCTTCGCGCCTGCGGATGGCCTCCTGCTTTTCGCGTTCCTCCTTCTCCTCGACCTCGCGCTGGTAGGCCTCCATCTTGGCCTGCATCGCCCGTGCGATCTCGATCTTGGCATCTGCTACGGAAGGCAGAGCGTCCGTATCGCCCAGCCGTTCGCGCACGGCAGCCGTCTTCACACCCACGCGCTTGGCGATGCTGTGCACCTCGCCGTGACGATCCACGGCGACATGGCCGCGCTTGTCGCCTCTGGCGAGCCAGTAGCCCCGCTCTTGCAGGGCATGGGTGAGAGCTGCTTTGGAATCGGAGATCGCCCAGGCATCCTGAAACGCCGTCTTGATCTCTCGCGGGTCTTCCTTGATCCGCCGTGCCTGCTGCCATTCGGCCAGGGTGAAGTTGCGTGGATCGCGCTGACCACTGACCGCCAGGCCGCGCGGCATGGTCCAGCCATGCTCAAGATGGAGATCACGCGCCACATCCTGGAGCTTGCGCTTTGAGTGCGGCAGCGGGATCGCCTTCATCTCGTCTGTATCGATCCGGCTCCACACCGCATGGGCGTGGCGGCGGAGCGCCCCGTCATCGCCGCGCTTTTCATGGAAGACAACAGCGCGGGGCTGCCCTTCAAGACCGAGCTTGGTCTCGGCCTGTGTGATTGCGCCGAAGAACGCTTTGTCTGAAACTTCCGCGCCCTTGGGCGGGTTGAGGCTCAGTGAGAAGAGATATTGCCTGCATCTAGTGCCCCGGCTGATCGCATAGGTCTCCCGGAACGCGCCATCGAGATCGCCCGCCACAAAGCCGCGCAGCTCGGCCACTTCGACCTGTTCGTTCTCGGTCTTCATCAAATGCCGGGCCAGATCGCGCCCGCCGCCGCGCTGATTGCCGACCAGGATCACGGCTCTTCGACCCGCAGGCCAAGAGCCTTGATCAGCAGCGCCCGCATCTCCCGCACATCGGCGCAAGCCCGATCCAGAGCGGCGCGCTCTTCCTCGCCCATGGCGACTCGCTCGGCTTCGGCGGCCACGGCCAGCAGAAACAGGCAGGTGGTTTGTTCGGACTTACCAAGCTTGCCAAGTACCTGGCCCAGCAGCGCGTAGTCTATCGAGGCGGTGCGGGCAGGCTTACGGCGTGACTCTTCGCCATCCAGCAGCTTGGAGCGGATGTACGCCCCGAGCGGACGGCTCCCGGCTTTGCGTTCGAGAGCCGCGCGTTCTTCGGCGCTCAGGCGGATCGAGAACGGCGCAGGGCGTTGCTGCTTGCCGGAAGCGGCAGAGGATGCCGCAGCGCTGGCGAATGACTTGGAGGCGGGAGCGCTCATAGCTGCGGCCCTACCGGTTCTACCTTGTCATGGTCGGCGGCAAATTCGTGGCGAAGCGGCTCTAGCTGGGCTTCGTATTCGGCCAGAGTTTCGAAGAGGGTGTTTAAATTCTCTCCCTCCGTCTCCGCCACCCTGGAACTGTCCAGCCCGGAGACATGGGTAACGGATCGTTCCTAAGACATGGGTGACACCCTCGTGCCGAATGGGGTGTCGATGGTTTGTAGGGTCCTCTGTTCGAGGTCGATGTAGCCCAGGTCGTAGTGCAGGAAGGAGACGAGCCAGATTTCCTCGTCGACTTCCTTGAGTCCCAGCCGCTGCCCGGCGAGCACGGTCGAGAGTTTGATCTTCTTGCGGTGCATGCAGATGCGCCCGCAGGCGGTGACTAGGACGTCACGGTCGTGGAAGGGATAGACGATCTCGTCCAATCCGCGATAGAGCCTTGTGGAGGGGCGGTAGAGCTCTGCCGGCGTGCGCATGCCGAGCGCTTCGTGCGGCCGTTGGGCATTGAATTCGCGGACGAAATCGTCGAAGCGTGCCTGCTGCTGCAGGACATTGTGGCGTGCCGGCTTGGTGGTTTCCGTCTTGAGCGTGAGATGCATGCGCTCGTGGCGTCCGTTGCGCTGGGGCTTGCCGGGCGGGATGCGTTCGATCGCGATGCCCAGCCTGAGCCACCAGACCGACAGGCGCGAGAGATTGTAGAGCCCGTTGGGGCTGGCGAAGGGCAGGCCGTTGTCGCTGCGGATCGCCTGGGGCAGGCCGTGCGCGGAGAACAGGCGCTCGAAGGCCGCGAAGGCACCGGGCTCCTTGGTGCTCTCGAGGGCATCGCAGGCGAGGATGTAGCGCGAGGCCTGGTCGGTCACCGTCAAAGGGTAACAGTAGCGGCCGTTGCCGAGCTTGAACTCGCCCTTGAAATCGACGCACCACAGATCGTTGGGCGCGTGCGCGGCCGACAGCGGCGTTCCTTTGGCCGCGTTGCGGCGTTTGCGCGCGCGCTGGACCAGGCCGTGACGGTCGAGCACGGCGTGCACCGTGCTCTGCGCCGGGATCCGCACGTCGCCGGCCAGGCGCCGGATCAGCAACTCGCGGATCTTGCGCGCGCCCCAATGCGGTTTGTCGCGCTTGGTCGAAACGATCAGCGCCTCGACCGGCGCCGGTAGCTGGTTGGCGTAGCGCACCGGCCGCCGTGACCGGTCGCACAGGGCGTAGGCCCCCTCCTCGCGGTAGCGCGCATAGATCTTGTAGCCGGTCTTGCGGGAAATCCCGAACTCCCGACAGACGTCGCTCATCCGCTCGCCGTCGAGCAGGCGGGCAACGAAACGCAGACGCTCGTCCATAACCGAACTCTCTCTCCATGGCATCGACACCCCCCGCGCAAAGCGGAAAGTGTTACCCATGTGTCCGGTACGTTCCGTCACCTATGTCTCGGGTTGGGCACTCATCCGGATTTGGTTGCGGCGCAGTCTGGGGCGAAGGCTTCCGGGCCTTGGGCGCGCGAGGCTGTGATCCGTGTCACTGCGGCGGCAGTGCGGCAGGCCCACCTTGGGAGTGTCAGAGACATCCCGTCTCCTCCATCCCTCCCCTCGGCCCCGCGCGCATCCCCGGCGGGGCCATTTTTTCGCGAGAGCCGCTTCGTCGATCGCGCTCTAGGGCAAGAGGTCTCGGGCAAGCTCGACAAACTCGTAGTCGGTGTCCGCCTCCGAGAGCGGTGCCCAACGCGGTATTGCGTCGAAGACTTGCGCCGCCAGGAGCATGCTGGCGCGCTCGCCGCTGCCGAGTGGACAGATCATGCGCGCGGTCGAGCGCCGCGAGCCGCCCTCCAGGATCAGCGTCGTCCGGCTGTACGAGGCACAGCCGGAGCACACGACCTGATCGGCCAGCCCCATGACGTAGTCCGTATAGGATCCGGGGCGGAGTAGCTCGTCGAGCCAACATCCGGTCAGGTCGAAGCCAGCGACCTGGCAAATCGCCGTGCCCGCCAAGCGGAAACGGTAGCGATGCACGGGAACCGAAGGCGACGCCGCCGGGACGACGTCGAGCAGCATGAGGTTCGGCAGGAGACGCGGGATATCGACGGGATCGATGTCGGACCGACACGGCATGCGGCGTCCGTGCCGTTTCGCCGCCCAATAGGCATATAGCTGCTGCAACGATTGCTCTTGGATCGTGTGCATGGGAATCGCTGTTGTGTAGCTTTGAAAGAGTTTCGTCATAGCGGGTGGCGCCCGCAAGATTTCAATCTAGGTGAGCAGAAAAATAGGGCAATGCTACGACTTTTAATTGCAGCTTGGCCGACTATCCGGTCGCGGCGCGGGCATTTCCCCGGCCGAGCCAACCTCCAGAAGTTCGGATACCCGGCGATCTTGCGACGGCGATAAGCCTGCCGCGTTACTCGGCAGCGGTCTTGTCGTCGCTGCCGGTCTGCACGATTACCGGGTCGACCTCGCGCAGCTCTTCGATCGGGATGTGGCAGGCGATCAGGTGCCCCGGGCGATCCTCGATGACGGGCGGCACGTCGGTCTCGCAGATCCGTCCGATCTTGCGCGGACAGCGGGTGTTGAAGGGGCAGCCCTTCGGCGGGTTGAGGACCGACGGCAAGGTACCCTCGAGAATGATGCGCTTCTTCTCGATCGAGGTATCGGCGATCGGCACGGCCGACAGCAGCGCCTCGGTATAGGGGTGGTAGGGCGGCGCGAAGACCTCGTCGGTCGTGCCCTGCTCGACGATGTTGCCAAGATACATCACCACCACGCGGTCGGCCAGGTAGCGCACCAGGCTGAGGTCGTGGCTGATGAAAAGCAGCGTGGTGCGGTAGGTGCGCTGGATGTCCATCAGCAAGCCGGTCACCGCTGCCGCCACCGAGACGTCGAGCGCCGAGACCGGCTCGTCCGCCACGACCATCTTGGGATTGCCGGCGAAGGCGCGTGCGATGCCGACGCGCTGCTTTTGGCCGCCGGAGAGCTGGCGCGGACGGCGCTTGGCGAAGTCGCGCGGCAGCTTGACCAGGTCCAGCAACTCGAAGACGCGCTGGCGCACCTTCTCCGGATCGCTTTCGACGCCGAACTTCTTGATCACCCGCGCCAACTGCCCGCCGACGGTATGGCTCGGGTTCAGCGTGTCGAAGGGGTTCTGGAAGATCATTTGGACGGAGCCGATCTCCTGCGGGCTGCGCGACTGGACCGGCTTGTTGGCTAGGTCGTTGCCCTGGAACACCACCTCGCCGTCGGTCGCCGTCTCCAGGCCCAGCATCACCTTGGCGAAGGTCGACTTGCCGCAGCCGGATTCGCCGACGATGGCGACGGTCTGGCACTCCTTCGCATCGAAGTCGACCCGCTCGTTCGCCTTGACGTAGCGAACGCGCTTGCCGCTGATCAGCGCCGAGATCGAGCTGTCCCGCACCTCGTAGTACTTGCGCATGCCGCGGATGTTGAGCACCGGCTCGCCGGCCTGCAACGCCTCGCCGGACAGGCCTTCGGGCGAGTAGCTCGACCAGTCGATCTGGTCCCAGCGGGGGCAGCGCACCTGGTGATGGGTGTTGCTGGAGACCGTCTCCATCTCGATCAGGCCGCCGTCGCAGGTACCCTCGACGAAGTGGTCGCAGCGTGGTCCGAAATAGCAACCATTGGGGCGCATGTGCGGCAGCGGAAGCTGGCCGCGAATCGGCACCAGGGGCCGCGCCGTCTTGTCGGCACCGGGCAGCGGGATGCAACCGAACAGGCCCTGGGTGTAGGGATGGCGCATGCGGTCGAAGACCTCATCGACCGGCCCCTCCTCCACGACCTGGCCGGAGTACATCACGTTGACCCGATCGCAGGTTTCGAGAATCAATCCCAGGTTATGCGAGATGAAAATCATCGAGGTGTTGTACTTGCCGGCGATCTCGCCGATCAGCTCGATGATGCCCGCCTCGACCGTCACGTCGAGGGCCGTCGTCGGCTCGTCGAGCACCAGCAGCGATGGCTTGGAGAGCAGCGCCATGGCGATCACCACGCGCTGTTGCTGGCCGCCGGAGATCTGGTGCGGATAGGAGCGCATGACGCGCTCGGGATCCGGCAGCTTGACGTCGTCCAGCATCTGCAGCGCGCGCTCGCGCGCCTCGGCCTCGGTGACGTTGTCGTGGTAGAGCGGCACCTCCATGAGCTGCGTGCCGATCAGCATGGAGGGGTTCAGCGAGGCCATGGGTTCCTGGTAGACCATGGCGATCTCGTTGCCGCGGAGCTGCCGCAACTCTTCGCTGCTGAAGCTCGTCAGGCTGCGGCCTTTGTAGAGGATGTCGCCGCCGACGATGCCGCCGTTCTTGCCCATGTACTGCATGACGGCGAGCGCGACCGTCGACTTCCCGCAGCCGGACTCGCCGACGAGGCCGATCGACTCGCCCTGGCGCAGGGTCATGTTGAAGTCGATCACGGCCGGGATTTCGCCGGCCCGCGTGAAGTAGGAGATCGACAGGTTCTTGCACTCGAGGACCACGTCCCCGAACTGCTGGTCCTTCGGACGCATCGGGTGGCCTCCTTACCGGTTCCTAGTCACGCAGAGAGATCTCGCGCAGGCCGTCGGCCAGCAGATTGAAGCCCAGCACCAGCGATGAGATCGCCAGGCACGGGAAGATCACCATCCAGGGGAAGGACATGGCCATCTGACGGGTCTCGTTGATCATGCCGCCCCAGTCCGGATCTGGCGGCGGCAGCCCCAGGCCGAGGAAGCCGAGCACGCCGATCGTGATGATGACGTAGCCCAGGCGCAGCATCGAATCGACGATCAACGGCCCGCGTGCGTTCGGCAGAATCTCGACGAAGAGGATCCACCAAGTCGGCTCGCCGCGCGTCTGCGCCGCGAAGACGTACTCGCGGGTGCGCAGATCGAGGGTCAGGCCGCGCACGATGCGCATGATGCCGGGCGCCGAGGCGAAGGTGATGGCGACCACGATGTTGATGGCCGAGGCGCCGACCAGGGTGATGAAGAGGACGAAGAGGACCAGGACGGGGAAGGACAGGATGACGTTGGCGACGAACGACAGGAAGTCGTCCACCCAGCCGCCGCGGTAGCCGGCCGCCAGGCCCATCGGAATGCCGACGGCGTAGGCGCAAAAGGTGGCGATCGGCGCCCAGGTCAGAACCGTTTGGGAGCCGTAGAAGATGCGACTCCAGATGTCCCGCCCCAGGTGGTCGGTGCCCAGCCAGAAGGTGCCGCAGCTGTAGGAACCCTGGTTCTCGCCGCTGGTGATTTCGCTGCAGATCTGCTCGACCGGAAGTTCGTTCACGGTCGCGCCGGCGCGCACGACGAAGTCCGACATCGGTGGCATCAGCGGCGCCAGCGTGGCGTTCGGCGGGAAGACGAATCCGAGTTGCAGGACGCCCGCCTCGACGAGCAGGCTGTTGAGAGTGGCCAACAACGCCATGGTGATCCACAGCAGCACCAGGCCGACACCGACCATGCCGACCGTGCTCTCGCGCAAGAGCGCGATGCCGGCGACGACGCGCGACAGGCGGGAGGGGGTGACCCGTGGCGCCCGGCCCCCGGCGCCCTGATTTGCGGTTGCGTCGGTCATACTGCCGATCCCTGCCCTAACTGAAGCGGATGCGCGGGTTGAGGTAGGTGTAGCCGATGTCCGCCAACGCCTGGGTCATCACCGCAACGAAGACCGCAACCATGGCACAGGCTTCGATCAGGTAGATGTCCTGGTTCAGCGACGCCTCCAGCAACAACGCCCCGAAGCCCTTGTAGGCGAAGAAGTACTCCACCACGATCACGCCGGAGAGCAGCCAGTTGACCTGCAGCATGATCACCGTAAAGGGGGCGATCAGGGCGTTGCGCAGGGCATGCCGCACGATCACCCGTCGGTAGGGCAGACCTTTGAGCACGGCCGTGCGGATGTAGTTCGTGGTCATCACCTCGGCCATCGACGCCCGCGTCATGCGAGTCACGTAGCCGAAGTCGTAGATGATCAGCACCGCCGCCGGCAGGATCAACTGGATGGGATCGAAACCGGCCGCCATGCCGCTGGTCCCCGGCAGCAAGCCCAGCCAGAACACGAAGACTACCGAAAGCAGCGGGGCGGAGGCGAACTCGGGGACGGAGGTGGTGACGATCGACGTCACCGAGATACTTCGGTCGAGTTTCGAGCCCTCGCGCATGCCCGAGAGGACTCCGAGCACGAGGGCGACGGGGATCACCACGGCGAAGACGCACAGGGCCAGGATCGCGGTGTTGATGAGCCGCGGTACCATCACCTCCGAGACTTCGGTCTTGAAGCGGATGGACTCGCCGAAGTCGCCCACCGCGAAGTCGCCGAGCCAGCGGGCATAACGCACGTAGATCGGGTCGAAGTAGCCGTTGCGCTCGAGCCAGATCTCGCGCTGTTCCAGCGACGAGTACGGCCCCAGAACCTTCACCGCCACGTTCTCGATGTTCACCTCCAAGGCGGCGAACAGCAGCATTGAGACCGCGATCATGGTCAGCACCATGCTGGCGACGCGGCGGGTGATGAAGATCAACATCTAGCGGCTCCCCCCGATCCTGGCGGCCGAAGCAAGCGAACTGCCCGGCGGCCGGAGCCCGAAACTGGATCGTGACGACGACCCGACCCGGCCGCACCGGAACCTGCCGGTGCGGCCGGGTCGGACGACGCCTTAGGTATCTAGCCAGACGCCTTCGAACTGGTGGTACAGCGTCGGGTGAATGCTGTAGCCCTTGACCATGCTGGTGGTGGCCGAGAACACCGAGCGCCACAGCGGCTGGGCGATCACGGCGTCGTCCTGCAGGATCTTCTGGACCTTCTCCATCTTGGCTTGACGCTCCTTGGCGCCGAGGGTCGCCGAAGCCTCGTCGAGCGCGGCGTCGAACGCCGGGTTCGCGTAGTTCGACTCGTTCCAGGGCACGCCCGATCGGTAGCCGAGATTCAGCACCATCACGCCGAGCGGACGGTGCGTCCAGGATGTGAAGCCGAACGGCGTCTTGTCCCAGATGTCCCAGTAGGAGGCACCCGGCATCGGGTTCAGTTCAAGGATGATGCCGGCCGGCTCGAGTTGCTGCTTGAACTCCTGCATCGCCGCCAAGTGCCAAGCGTCGGCCTGACCCAGGTCGATCTTGAGACGCAGTGGCAGCTCGACGCCCGCTTCGGCAAGCAGCGCTTTCGCCTTCTCGACGTCGCGGGTCAGCGCCGGAAGCTGGAAGTACTCAGGATGGATCGGGCAGACGTGATGGTTTTCGCCGATCTTGCCGCGTCCGCGGTAGGCCACCTCCAGGACTTTGGCGTGATCCATGCAGGCAGCGACCGCTTGACGAACCTTGAGGTTGTCGAACGGCGCCTTGTCCACCTGCATGCGCGCCACGCCGGTTTGCGCCGTCACCGCCTCGTGCAAAACCGCGTTGGGAATGCGCTCGATCAGGTCGATGGCGCTGATATCGACCTCGTGGACGTGATCCACCTGGCCCGACGCCAACGCAGCGATCGAAGCGCTCGGATCGTCGCCCGTGTCGATGTAGTGGATCTCGTCGAGAAACACGTCGCCGGCCCAGTAACCCGCGCGCTTACGCAAGCGGCACACCTCGCCGACACGGAACTCGGACAGCTCGTAGGGCCCCGTCCCGATAGGGTTGGAAGCAAGATCAGCTTCGTAGTCGACGCCGAAGCCACGGTGCACGATCGCCGTCGGGTAGTTGTAGAGGTTCTCTGGGACCGCCAGATTGGGCGCCGAGAGGTTCAGGCGCACGGTGTGCTGGTCGATCTTTTCGACCGCGCCGTCGATCATCCTCTTGCCGCCGTCGGCAGTCTCTTCGACCATGCCGGAGAACAGGCCGATATTGGAAGAACCGACTTCGGGGTCGAGCCAGCGTGTGAAGTTATGGACCACGTCGTCGGCGTTGAAGTCGTCGCCGTTCGACCACTTGACGCCCTGGCGCAACTTGAAGGTCCAGGTCTTCAGATCATCGGAGGCCTCCCAACTCTCGGCCAGGTAGGGCCGCGTGACGTTGTCAGTGCCAGTCCGCGTCAGGAACTCACAAATGAACCGTGTCTGGTTGGACATTTCCTCCCAGTCGTAGGTCGAGGGATCGTCCATGCGCTGTACCGCCATCGCCGAGCGCAGGGTGCCACCCATTTTCGGCTCCTGCGCCGCCGCCGACTTCACCGGCGCCTCCTCGCCCAGGATCTTGCCGGCCATCGCATAGGCGGCCGTGGCCGAGACGCCGAGCAGGCTCGCGGTGCGCAGGAACTCGCGCCGGTCGCAGTCACCGGTGCGCAACTGCTCGCACAACTCGGGGATGTACGGATGGATACGCTTGCCGTTCTCGTCCCGAAGGTCTTTCTTGGCCATGCTCGTCTCCCTAACGTTGCCGGCCGCCGCCGTTCGTCGCTTACGGCCCGCGATTGAACTTCATCTGCACCGCGGCCAAGGGCCGACGACGCTCCGCACAGCTTCGGGAAGGAATGGCGCCGGATCGGCGGCGTACCACTCAGACGGGGCCCTTGCGGCTGGTCACGACGAGGCTCGCCAGGCGGCACTCGTGCCAATGCCTGGCCGGCCCTGCCCAGGGTACCACCAATGCGCGATCCTTCCGGTACACCCCACCGCGACGCCGTGTCATCGCCTTCCCTGCTCCCGGTCTGGCGCGCCTGCCGTCCCGGGTATTCTTTTGTTTGCCCGCGTTTGGCCCTGCGAGCTTCAAACAAAACTCAATACAATGACGCTATCAGAGTTTCCGGCCCTGCCCAAGGCGCAAGTTGCCGCAATCCGACGGGGAGTTGCGTAAAACCGCCATTCGGGCCCTCTCTGTCACCACACCCCATGGCTTGGCGCCTATTGGCCGGGGACGACAGCTAGGGAGCCTCGGCCACTGTCTGTACCTCAATTCGTCCGTGCAGGGTGCGGTGCACCGGACAGCGGTCGGCCATCTCCAACAGGCGCGCTCGCTGCGCGTCGTCCAGCTCTCCCTCGAGACGAATCTGGCGGACGATGCGGTCGATCTTGCGGTCCCGCTCCTCGCAGTCGGCACAATCCTCGGCATGCACCTTTTCGTGAGTCAGGCTGACCTGGGTGCGCGTCAGCGGCCATTTCTTGCGATTGGCGTACATGCGGATCGTCATGCTCGTGCACGTGCCGAGGGCGGCGAGCAGCAGGTCGTAGGGAGTCGGCCCCGTGTCGTCGCCGCCCATCTGAGCCGGTTCGTCAGCGCGCAGGCGATGCCGGCCCGCCAGGACATGCTGGCTGAAGCGGCCTTCGCCGGTCTCGCGGACCAGCACGGTGCCTTCGTCCACCCGCTCGTCGGCGCGCTCGGGGTGCGGCTCGATGCCTTCGACGTAGCGGGCCGCCCAAGCGGCTATCACCTCGGCGACATAGACAGCGTCGCGACGGCGGCTCAGCAGGTGGTCGGCGTCGTCGAGCGAAACGAAGGACTTCGGGTGCTTGGCCGCGACGAAGATCTGGGTCGCGTTGTCGATCCCCACCGTCTGGTCCAGCGGCGCGTGGAAGATCAGCAGCGCACGTCGCAGGCGGCCCACCCGCTCGGCCAGCCGCTGCTTGGCGATATCCTCGAGAAACTGCCGCTTGATCCGGAAAGGGCGGCCCGCCAACAGGACCTCGGCCTCGCCCGCTTCCTCGATCTCCGCCCGCTGCTGGGTGAAGTGGTGCTCCACATGGCTGGGCTCCGCCGGGGCGCCGATGGTCGCGATCGCCTTGCACTCCGGTACCTCGCCCGCCGCCGCCAGCACGGCGGCGCCGCCCAGGCTGTGGCCGATCAGCAGGGCGGGCGCCTGACGCTCGCGCCGCAGATGGTCGGCCGCTGCCAGCAGGTCCCCGACGTTGGAGGAGAAGTTGGTGTTGGCGAACTCGCCTTCGCTGTGGCCGAGGCCGGTGAAGTCGAAACGCAGCACCGCGAATCCTTCGGCGGTCAGGCTTTCCGAGATCCGCTGTGCGGCGAAGATGTCCTTGGTGCAAGTGAAGCAGTGGGCGAACAGCGCATAGGCCTTCGGCGCACCGACCGGGAGATCCAGCCGTGCCGCCAATCGATGGCCATCGCTTCCGGGAAAGGTGAACTTTTCGCTGCGCATCCCGTCTCCCCGTCGCCGTGCTCGGTTCCTGTCCGTCGCATTGCCCGTTGCCTCGGACGTCCCAGGGTGCCATAGCCGGCGTCGCGGCGCGATCACGAGACAGCGAGCCCCTGCCCCATGTTCGACGACGGCTTCGGACCCGGCGACATTGAAATCCTCGAGCACGAATGCGGCTTCGACGGCTACTTCAAGGTCGATGTCTACCGCTTCCGCCACCGCCTGTTCGGCGGCGGCTGGTCCCACGTCGTTCGGCGCGAGGTCTTCGAGCGCGGCCACGCGGCTGCGGTGCTGCCGTACGATCCGCACCACGACCGCGTACTGTTGATCCGGCAGGTACGCCTGCCGGCCCTGCTCGCCGGGGCGCCGGCCTGGCAGATCGAGCCGGTGGCCGGGATCATCGAGAGCGACGAGCCCGCCGAGGAGGTGGCTCGCCGCGAGACGCTCGAGGAGGCCGGGGTCGCGGTGGACCGGCTTTGGCACCTGTTCCGCTTCATGACCTCGGCCGGCGCCAGCACCGAGAGCGTCGAGCTCTTCATCGGCCGCGCCGACCTGGCCGAAGCCGGCGGCCTGCACGGGCTCGACGAGGAGCACGAGGACATCCAGGCGGTCGCCGGTCCCTTAGAGGAGGCCTACGCGCTGGTCGAGGCCGGGCGCATCCAGAACACCCCGGCGATCATGGCCCTGCAGTGGTTGAAGCTGAACTCCGGGCGCGTGCGCGAAGCCTGGATCGGCTAGCCGGCTTGCGGCGGCTTTTCGGCTCGGCATACAGTCGCGCCGCAGACGCGCTCGCAAGGGCAGAAATCGGGAACCGGGAGGGGGCGCCGGGCGCCATGGACACGCGCGACGGCTTCATCGACGCGATCGGCAGGACGCCGCTCATCAAGCTGAGGGCGGCCTCCGAGGCCACCGGCTGTACCATCCTCGGCAAGGCCGAATTCCTCAATCCCGGCGGATCGGTGAAGGACCGCGCCGCTTGGGCCATCGTCAAGGACGCAGAGGAAAAGGGGCTGCTGCGGCCTGGGGGCGTCATTGTCGAAGGGACTGCTGGAAACACCGGCATCGGCCTGACGCTGGTCGGCAACGCGCGCGGCTATCGTTGCGTCATCGTGATTCCCGAGACCCAGAGCCAGGAGAAGAAGGATACGCTGCGCCTGTGCGGTGCCGACCTGCGCGAAGTGCCGGCGGTCCCCTACAAGGATCCCGGCAACTACGTGCACGTCTCGCAGCGCCTGGCCGAAGAGTTGGCCAAGAGCGAGCCGAACGGCGCCATCTGGGCCAACCAGTTCGACAACGTCGCCAACCGCAAGGGGCACTACGAGACGACCGGCCCGGAAATCTGGACGCAGACCGACGGCACGGTCGACGGCTTCATCTGCGCGGTCGGCACCGGCGGCACCCTGGCCGGCACCGGCATGGCGCTGAAGGAGCGCAACCCCAATGTACAGATCGGCCTGGCCGACCCCGGCGGCTCGGCCATCTACGGCCACTACGCGCAAGGCCAGCTGAAGGCGGAGGGCACCTCGATCACCGAAGGCATCGGCCAGGGCCGCATCACCGCGAACCTGGAGGGCGCGCCGGTCGACCACGCCTACCGCATCCCCGACACGGAGGCGCTGCCGATCGCCTACGACCTGCTGCAGCACGAGGGCCTGCTGCTCGGCGGTTCCAGCGGCATCAACGTCGCCGGCGCCATCCGCCTGGCCCAAGAGTTGGGGCCGGGCAAGACCATCGTCACCATCCTCTGCGACGGCGGCATGCGCTACGCCTCGAAGATGTTCAACCCACCCTTCCTGCGCGAGAAGGGCCTGCCGGTCCCGCCCTGGATGGACCGCTGAGAGCGAGGGGCGACAAGCCATGCAGCTGCTGTTCCGCGACGACGCCTACCTGACCTCTTGCAAGGCCGAGACTGTCTCGGCCGGCCCGGAGGGCATCCGCCTCGACCGGACCGTCTTTTATCCGGAAGGCGGCGGCCAGCCCGGCGACACCGGCGTGCTGCGCACGGCGGACGGGGGCGAGGTCGTCATCGTCGACAGCCGCAAGGGCGAGACCCACGAAGAGGTGGTGCTGATCCCGGCCGAAGGCGCCGCCCTGCCCGTCCCCGGCGAGACCGTGACCGCCGAGATCGACTGGGCGCGCCGCTACGCCCACATGCGGATGCACACCTGCATGCACCTGCTGTGCAGCCTGGTGCACGGCGAGGTGACCGGCGGCCAGGTCGGGGCCGAGAAGAGCCGGTTGGACTTCAACCTGCCCGAGGGCAGCCCGGACAAGGCCTGGCTGACCGAGGAGCTCAACCGCCTGATCCGCGAGGACCACCCGGTCCGGCCGGTCTGGATCACCGACGCCGAGTTGGCCGCAAAGCCGGAGCTGGTGCGGACCATGTCGGTGAAACCGCCGAGCGGCGCCGGGCGCGTGCGCCTGCTCGAAATCGAGGGCGTCGACCTGCAGCCCTGCGGCGGCACCCACGTCGCGCGCACCGGCGAAATCGGCGCCGTCGAGATCGGCAAGATCGAGAACAAGGGCAAGCAGAACCGGCGGATCAACATCCGCTTCGCCGGCTGAGCCGCCGGCCGAACCACCACCCCAGGGAGGAATCCACACCGATGCTGCGTCCCGACACCTCCGCCCTGGTCTCGACCGACTGGCTCGCCGAGCACATGAACGCGCCCGATGTGCGCATCGTCGACGCGAGCTACTACCTGCCGGTCGAAGACGGCGACGCGCGCGCCGACTACGAGGCCGAACACATCCCCGGCGCCGTCTTCTTCGACATCGACGAGATCAAGGACGAGACCTCGCCGCTGCCCCATATGCTGCCGAGCCCGGAGAAATTCGCCTCGCGGGTTCGCCGGCTGGGCCTTGGCGATGGCAACCGCGTCGTCGTCTACGATCGCCATGGCCTGCGCTCGGCGCCACGCGTCTGGTGGACCTTCCGGGTCATGGGCCACCGCGACGTCGCCGTGCTCGACGGCGGCCTGCCGAAGTGGAAGGCGGAGGGACGACCGCTCGACGACCGGCCGGTCCATCCGGACGAACGCCACTTCACCGCCCGCTTCGACCGCACCCAGGTGCGTGACCTCGGCCAGATCCTGCGCAACATCGAGACCGGTCGCGACCAGCTCGTGGACGCGCGTGCCGCCAACCGCTTCGACGGCTCGGCCGATGAGATCTGGCCAGGCCGGCGCAAGGGGCACATCCCGCGCTCGCGCAACCTGCCCTTCACCGACCTGATCGACCAGCCGAGCGGCACGCTGCTGCCCGAACCGGAGCTGCGCCAGCGCTTCGCCGCCGCCGGCCTCGACCTTGGCAGGCCCATCGCCACCACCTGCGGCTCTGGCGTCACTGCCTGCGTCCTTGCCCTCGGCCTCGCCGTCATCGGCCACCGCGACGTCGCCGTCTACGACGGCTCCTGGGCCGAGTGGGGCCTGCCGGAGTCGGATACGCCGGTCGAGACCGGGCCGGGCGAGACGGCCTGACGGGCACGACCGTGGCGTCGCCCACCCCCGACATCGGCGAAGCGCGCGAACCCGATCTGGAGGAGTGCCGCGCCCTCTGGCGGCTCTGCGGTCTGCCCGACGACGTGCCCGGCCACGACGGCGCCGCCGGCTGCCTGCTCGTCGCCCGGTTCGAAGGGCGCGTCGAGGGCTGCGTGGCCGCGCGCCTGGAGGGGGCGACGGGCTGGCTGCTGAAGCTCGCGGTGCTGCCGGAACTGCGCGGCCAAGGCGTCGCGCGGCGGCTGATGCGCGCCGGCGAGGACTGGCTGCAGGCGCGCGGTGCCGAGGAGGCGCGCGTCCTGCTCGGTCCAGCCGACGACGACGCCCGGCGGGTCGGGCCGGCGATCGGCTATCTCGCCGCGCCGGCGACCGTGCAGGTCCGGCGCCTCGACCGCACGCCCATGGCAGTGCCGGACACCAGCGCCGAGGCCGGGCCGGAAGACGGCAAACTGGTCAACACGATCACCTACCTGGAGATGCGCAGCCGGCCCAGCCTGCCGCCGGCGCACCCGCCCTCGAACCTTTCCGTCGCCCTGATGCGCTGCCACAGGCCGACGGTCGCCTTCTACCGCTTCCTTTACGATACGGTGGGCGCCCCATGGCTCTGGTGGGAACGGCGGGTGCTGAACGACGCCGAGCTGGCCGAGATCGTCCAGGACGACCTGGTCGAGATCTACGTGCTCTACGTCGAGGGCCAGCCGGCCGGCTACGCCGAGCTCGACCGCCGCAAGATGCCGGAGACCGAGCTCGCCTACTTCGGGCTGATGCCGGAGTTCATCGGCCGCCGCCTTGGCCCCTACCTGCTGGCCAGCGCCATCGACATCGCCTGGACCCAAGAGCCGACGCGGCTGTGGGTCAACACCAACACGCTGGACCATCCGAAGGCCCTGCCGCTTTACCAGCGCATGGGCTTCGTGCCGTATGCCCAAGAGCGCAAGGTCATCGACGACCCGCGGCGCTCTGGGCTGATTCCCACCTGAGCCGAGCCCGAGACGAAAGGCCGGAGGCATGCGAGTCGGCCTCGCCCGCGAGATCAAGCCCCAGGAGGGCCGTGTCGCGCTTCTACCGGAGCAGGTGCGCAGCCTGGTGGAGGCGGGCCATACGGTCCTGGTCGAGCGGGATGCGGGCCGGCTCAGCGGCGCGGAGGACGACGACTATGCGGCGGCCGGCGCCCGCCTGGTCGGAACGCCGGCAGCGCTCTGGGGCGAGGCCGAGCTGATCGTCAAGGTCAAGGAGATCCTGCCGCCCGAGTACCCGCTGCTGGAACCCCGGCACATCGTCTTCACCAATCTGCACACGGCGCTCAACCGCCCGCTGACCGACCGCCTGCTGGAGGTCGGCCTGACTGCCCTTTCGGCCGAGGAAATGCACCGCTACGGCACGCCGAACTCGCCCCTCGCGGGCGAGGTCGGCGCGCTGGAGGGACTGCGCCTGTGCTTCGCGCCCTTCGGCGGCAGCGGGCGCCACTTCGTCGGGCACTACGGCGCGTCGCCGGTGAGTGCGGTGGTGGTTGGCCTGGGCGGCGCCGGTCTCGGCGCGGCGCGCGTCTTATGCCGGCTCGGCTGCCGGGTCGTCGGCCTCGACCAGGACACCGGCGCGCGCTACCGGGCCAGCCTGGCGCTGGCGCACGAAGGGCTGGACACGGCGGGGATCGAAGCCCTGCCCGGCCTGCTGCCCGAGCTGGACCTGCTGGTCAACTGCGTGCGCTGGGACAAGAGCCGCCGCGACCACCTGGTCTCCCGCGCGGACCTCGCAAAGCTCAAGCGCACCGCGGTGATCTGCGACGTCTCCTGCGACGAGGCCGGCGCCATCGAGACCAGCCGCCCCACCTCGTGGGAGGCGCCGGCCTATCGCGCCGAAGGCATCCTGCACTTCGCGGTCGACAACATCCCCGGCGCCGTCCCGGTCGCGGCCTCGGCCGGCTACGCCCGGGCCATCCTGCCATTCCTGCTGGCGATCGGCGAATACGGCGTGCCGGAAGCCTGCCGGCGCGATCCCTGGCTGGCGCGCGGCCTGACCTGCCTGGACGGAGCGCTGATCCTGGAGGAAACCGGGCGCTACCAGCGAAGGCCCTTCAGACCCCTCTCGGAGGTGCTGAGCGGCTGACCCGCCTCGGCGGCCGCGAGCTGCCGCACCATACGCGCCCGTACTACGGCGGATACCGGCACGAGCTGAAAACCCTTCGCGGCGAGCTGCGGCAGCCAGACGCGCAGAGCGGCCAGCGTATCCACGTGCGGATGGCCGATGGCAACGGCCATGCCGTGGCTGCGCGCCACGGCCTCGACCTGCGCCAGACGTGCCTCCACGTAGGGGCGGCCAGCCTCGACGTCGTGGTCGAGGAAGACATCGCGCGCGACGCTCGGCACGCCCATCCGCGTCGCCACCTGCTGGGCGAGCGATTGCGCGGTCGTGCGGCTGTCGACGAACAACAAGCCGCGACGCTGCAGCTCCGCCATGACCGGCCGCAGCGCCTCGGCGGACGCGGTGAAGCGGCTGCCCATGTGGTTGTTGATCCCAACGATCCCCGGCGCCGCTTCCAGAGCAGCGGCGAGGCGGCGCAGGTTCTCAGCCGCCGGCAGCTCGGCCATCAGCGCGTTCGGCCCGGGGTCCTGGTCGCCGAGCGGCTCCATCGGCGTGTGCAGCAGCAGCTCGTGGCCGGCGGCGCGCCCGGCGGTCATCTGTGCCGGCAGGTCCTCGGCATAGGCGAGGAACGACAGGCTCAAGGGTCCTGGAAGGGCAACGGTCTGGCGGGTTGCGCCACGCTTCAGTCCCAGGTCATCGATCACCACCGCGATCATCGGGCGGTCGTCCGGCGTCAGCGCGACCGGCACCGCATTCACCTGCCAGGCCGGCTCGGCGCCGTCGTCGGTCTCGGGGGACGCCGGCACCGGCAGGCTGACCAGACGCAGCGGCGGCGGGGCGGGCGCCGCGGGTTCCGCCACGGCGGCCGGCGCGTAGGGGATTTCGGCGGCGGCCGCCCTTGCGGCGACGGCTAAGGCCCTGCTGGGTGTCGGTCCGTCACCGGCCTCGGCCAGCGGCGCGTCCTCAGGCTCCGCCGGCGGCTGTGTCTGCGCCGGAAGGGCGATCTCAGGCGCCGGCGGACCCAGCCGCGCCACGGTGAGCTGCGCGCGCAGCGCCTGGGACACCCGGTCGTCGGCGCCCTGCGGGCGTTCCAGCCCGAGCCAGACGCCGCCCGCGACACCGACCGCAAGGGCTGCGGACCAGAGCCCGCCAAGCCGAACGCCCTGGCTGCCGGCCAGGCGGCGCAGCGTGGCGCCCGTCCGTTCGGCCAGCGTGTCCGGCGGCAGGCCCGCAGCGCGGCGGGTCCGACGCACGGCCGCACGGGTCCGCCGCACCGAACGGAACGGCAGCTCGAGTTCGTGCTGACGGGTCTTCCGGCTCAACCGCCCCCCACCTCGCTTGGGCCGTGCGGATCGCGCGACACTACCCGAAACGGTCCGAAGTGTCAGTCAAAGCGCTTGGGCAGCGCCGGATCAAGCTGTCTTTCGGGTTTCCTGGACATGGCACCGACTTGCGCTGCCGGCGAGATCGCTGAGGATCGGGCAGTCCGGTCTGGCATCGCCGTGACAGCGCTCCATCAGATCCTCAAGGGTCTCCTTCATCGACTGAAGCTCGGCGACCTTCGCCTCGATGCGGTCGACCTGCTGGCGGGCCAGGGCCTTGACGTCGGCGCTCGCCCGCGCGGTGTCCTGCCACAGGGCCAGGAGATTGGCGCAATCGGCGACGGAGAAGCCGAGTCCGCGCGCCCGGCTGACGAAGCGCAGCGTCTGGACGTCCGCCTCGGTGTAGATGCGGTAGCCCGAGGCGGTCCGGTGGGCGGGCGGAATCAGGCCCACCGACTCGTAGTAGCGAATGGTCTTGGACGGAACGCCAGAGCGCGCCGCGGCCTCGCCGATGTTCATTGCACCCTCCTACCCGCGATTCAGCACGCCGCGGCTCAGCCGACCCAGCAGCAGCGTGTTGCCCACCACCGATACCGAGGAGGCGGCCATCGCCGCTCCGGCCACCACCGGCGAGAGCAGCCCGAAGGCGGCCAGCGGCAGGCCCAGCGTGTTGTAGATGAAGGCCCAGAAAAGGTTCTGGCGGATCTTGGCGCGCGTGGCGCGGGCCAGCACCACGGCCTCCGGCACCAGCAACGGGTCGGAGCGCAGCAGGGCGACGGCCGCGGCCTCGAGCGCCACGTCGCTGCCCTCGCCCATCGCCATGCCGAGGTCGGCGGCGGCGAGCGCCGGGGCGTCGTTGACACCATCGCCGACCATGGCGACCGAGCGGCCTTCGGCGCGCAGACGCGCGATCTCGCCGGCCTTGTCTTCCGGAAGCACCTCGGCCACGACCCGGTCGATGCCGAGCGTGCCGGCCATGGCTTCGGCCGCGCGGCGGTTGTCGCCGGTCAGCAGCACGACCTCGAGCCCCAGGCGCTTGAGCTGCGCCACGGCCTCGGCCGAGCCGGCCCGCGGCTGATCGCCGAAGGCGGCGAGGCCGAGCAGCACGCTCGCCCCTGGGGTCTGCTCCGCGATCCAGCCGACGCTGCGCCCCTGACCCTCCTGCTCCTCCGCCGCGGCGTCGAGCGTGCCGGTCGCGACACCATGCTCCTGCATCAGCCGGCGGCTGCCGATCAGCAGGGTCCGTCCCTCGACGGTGGCCTGCAGCCCGCGCCCCGGCAAGCCGCGGAAATCCGTGAGGCTCGGCAGGCCGACGCCGTCCTCCGAGGCCGCCCGGCGCAGCGCGTGAGCGAGCGGGTGCTCGCTGCCCTGCTGTGCGGCGGCGGCCAGGCGCAGCAGCTCGCTGCGGGTGGTGCCGTCCGCCGGCTGCAGGTGCATCAGCTCCGGCCGCCCCTCGGTCAGGGTGCCGGTCTTGTCGAACACGACGGTGGTCAGGTCGCGGGCGCGCTCGAGCGCCTCCGCCTCCTTGATCAGCACGCCGCGGCGCGCGGCCACGCCGGTACCCATGACGATGGCGATAGGAGTGGCGAGACCCAGGGCGCAGGGACAGGCGATGACGAGGACGGAAACGGCATTCACGATCGCGGTCTCGGCCGAGGCGCCGGCCAGCAGCCAGCCGAAGCTGGTGACGAGGGCGAGCACCACCACCGCCGGCACGAAGACGGCGGAGATCCGGTCGACCAGGCGCTGCACCGCCGGTTTGCTGGCCTGGGCCGACTGCATCGCCTCGACGATGCGCGCCAGGGCCGAGTCCGCCGCCGCCGCGGTGACGGTCACCCGCAGCAGGCCGGAGCCGTTGAGCGTGGCGCCGATCACCTTGTCGCCCGGCTCCTTCTCGACCGGCAGGCTCTCGCCGGTCAGCATCGACTCGTCGGCCTCGCTGCGCCCTTCGGCGACCGTGCCGTCGGCGGGGATCCGCTCGCCCGGCCGCACCACTACCAGGTCGCCGAGCTGCAGCAGGCTCGCCGGCACCTCCTCGATCCCACCGTCGCGCTCGACGCGCGCGGTGTCCGGCCGCAGCTTCTGCAGCGCGCGCAGGGCGGCGGAGGTGCGGCGCTTGGCGCGCTCTTCCAGCAGGCGCCCGAGCAGCACCAGCGTCAGGATCGCCGCCGCCGCCTCGAAGTAGAGGTGCGGCGCCCGGGTGCTGAGCAGCGTGGCCGGCTCTTCGGCCATCATCCAAAGGCTCAGGCCGAACGCGGCCGAGGTCCCGAGCGCCACCAGCAGGTCCATGTTGGCCTGGCCATGACGCAGCGCGCCGAAGGCGCCGCGGTAGAAGCGCGCACCGGCGAGCGCCTGTACCGGCGTGGCGAGCACAAGCTGGGCCAGCGGCGGGATCACGGCATGGCTGCCGAACAGCGGCAGCAGCATCTGCCCGACCAGCGGCACGGTCAGCGCCGCGCAGAGGGCGAAGAGCCACCAGTCGCCGGCCTGCGACGGCTCGGCCTCGCCGGCCGCCGAGAGCGGCTCGGCGCCGTAGCCGACCCGCTGAACCGCTTGGGTCAGGTCCTCCAGGGCGACGGTGGGAGCGGCGCTGACCCGCGCCCGCCCGGTGGCGAAGTTCACCTGTGCCTCGGTCACGCCCGGCACGGCAGAGAGCGCCCCCTCGACGCTGCGCACGCAAGACGCGCAGGTCATCCCGGTCACCGCAAGGTCGAGGGTCTGCCGTTCGCGCACCTCCGGCACCCGCTCTCGCGCGACGCCGTCGCAATCCTTTGGCGCCGTTTCGGCACTGGTCCCATCGGGCTCCGGCGTCGGCGTCTCGGGCAGATCCGGAACCCGATAACCTGCAGCGCTCACCGCCACGGACAGACTGGCCCGCGACGGACCGTCTGGAAGCAGGCTGACCTCGGCGCGTCCCTGGGCATGATCGACCGTGGCCCGGGCGACGCCCTCGAGCTCCTCGAGGGCGCGCTTGACGCGCCCCGCACAGCCGCCGCAGTGCATGCCCTCGACGGGCAGCACCAGGGTGCGCAATGCGCTGTCGTGACGATCGGTTTCGAGCGAAGCCTGTGCCATCGCCCCAACATGGAGGTTCTAGTAACCGGAAGGTCAAGACTTGGCGAATCAGGGCCGGCACTGTGCGGCATTGGGGTCTGTGAGGTTGTCTGCGGCGGTGCTACCTTGAGGGTGAACGCTTCGCGAAGCGGCACGAGAACCTTGGCACAAGATCCTGAAATGTTTCTGCTTATCGACAACTACGACAGCTTCACATACAACCTGTACCACTTCCTCGGCGAACTTGGCGCGGAGATCGAGGTCCGGCGCAATGACGCCCTGAGCGCCGAGGAGGCCCTCGAGATGCGGCCGGAGGGCATCGTGTTGTCGCCCGGGCCGTGCGATCCGGACCGCGCCGGCATCTGCCTGGAGGTCATACGCCAGGGCGCCGGACAGGTGCCGATCCTGGGTGTTTGCCTGGGCCACCAGGCGATCGGCCAGGCCTTCGGCGGGCGCGTGGTGCGCGGCCCGGTGCCGATGCACGGCAAGACCAGCCGCGTGCGTCACGCCGGCAGCGACCTCTTCGAAGGACTGCCGGCGGACTTCACGGCGACGCGCTACCATTCCCTGGTGGTCGCGCGCGAGGACCTGCCGGACAGCCTGCAGGTCACCGCCGAGACCGAAGACGGCATCGTCATGGGCATGCGCCACCGCGAGCTGCCGGTCTACGGCGTGCAGTTCCATCCCGAATCCATCGCCTCGGAGCACGGCCACGCGCTGCTCGCCAACTTCTTGCGCCTGAGCGGCCGCAACGCGTAAACCTCCGCGCATGTCGGGCGATCTCCTGGATATGAAGGCGCTGATCGGTGCCACCGCGAACGGCCGTCCGCTCAGCGAAGACCAGGCCGAGCGGGCCTTCGACATCATGATGTCCGGCGACGCCACGCCGGCGCAGATGGGCGGCCTGCTGATGGCGCTGCGGGTGCGCGGCGAGACGGTCGGCGAGATCGTCGGCGCCGCCCGCTCGATGCGCGCGCGCATGCTGACCCTGGAGGCGCCGGCCGGAGCGGTCGACACCTGCGGCACCGGCGGCGACGCCAAGGGCACCTTCAACATCTCCACCGCCGCCGCCCTGGTGCTGGCGGCCTGCGGCGTGCCGGTCGCCAAGCACGGCAACCGCGCCCTGTCTTCCAAGTCAGGCGCCGCCGACGTGTTGACCGCGCTCGGGGTCGAGGTCGAGGCCGACATGGCCCTGGTGCAGGCGGCGCTTCACGAAGCCGGCATCACCTTCCTGATGGCGCCGCGCCACCACAGCGCCATGCGCCACGTCGGGCCGACCCGCGTCGAGCTGGGCACGCGCACGATCTTCAACCTGCTCGGCCCGCTTTCGAACCCCTGCCGGGTGCGCCGACAGCTCCTGGGCGTCTTCGACCGCGCCTGGGTCGAGCCGATCGCGCAGGTGCTGCAGGCGCTCGGTCACGAGACGGCCTGGGTCGTGCATGGCGAGGGCGGCTTCGACGAGCTGACGACCACCGGGACGACCTACGTTGCCGAGCTGGCCGGCGGGCGGATCCGCAGCTTCGAGGTGACGCCGGAAGACGCCGGCCTGCCGCGCGCCGGCCTGGACGACATCCGCGGCGGCGACGCACAGGTCAACGCCCACGCCATCGCGGCGCTTCTGGACGGCGAGCGCGGCCCGTTCCGCGACACTGTCCTGCTGACCGTGGCCGGCGGGCTGATCGTCGCCGGCAAGGCCGATGACCTGCGTCAGGGCGCCGCCATGGCGGCCGAAGCGCTGGACAGTGGGCGCGCCCGCGCCGTGCTGGCCAAGCTGGTGGAGGTAACCAACCGCCCGGCGCCACGGCAGCCGGGCAAGGGAAGCGCGGCATGAGCGACGTGCTGGCGAGGATTTGCGCCGACAAGCGCGCGGCGGTGGCGGCGCGCCAGGCGGCGCGGCCTCTGGCCGAGCTCGAGACAGCGGCAGCGGCAGCGGACGCGCCGCGCGGCTTCCGCCGGGCGCTGGAGGACAAGGCAGCAGCCGGCACCCCGGCGCTCATCTGCGAGATCAAGAAAGCCTCACCCTCCAAAGGCTTGATTCGCGACGATTTCGATCCCGCCAACCTCGCCCGAGCCTACCGCGAGGGTGGGGCCGCCTGCCTGTCGGTGCTGACCGACACGCCGTATTTCCAGGGCGAGGATGCGCACCTGCAGGCGGCGCGCGCCGCCGTGCCCCTGCCCTGCCTGCGCAAGGACTTCATGCTGGAGCCTTACCAGATCGTGGAGTCGCGGGCGCTTGGCGCTGACTGCGTGCTGCTGATCATGGCCGCGCTGGAGGATGCCCAGGCCGCCGAGCTGGAGCGCACGGCGCTAAACCTGGGCATGGACGTCCTTGTCGAGGTTCACGATGCGCCCGAACTGGAGCGCGCCTTGGCGCTTTCCTCGCCGCTGATCGGCATCAACAACCGCAACCTGAAGACCCTGGAGGTCTCGCTGGCGATCTTCGCCGCCCTGGCGCCGCGCGTGCCGACCGACCGCCTGCTGGTGGCCGAGAGCGGCATCTACACCGCCGACGACCTGCGCCACCTGGGCACCCAGGGGGCGCGCGCCTTCCTGATCGGCGAGTCCTTCATGCGCCAGCCCGACGTCGCCGCGGCCGTGCGCCGCCTGCTCGCCCCGGCCGAGACGCCGGCATGAGCGACTTCACCCACTTCGACGAGCAGGGCCGCGCCCACATGGTCGACGTCGGCGGCAAGGCGGAGACCGAACGCACCGCCACCGCCAAGGCCGAGGTGGTGATGCGCGCGGAAACCCTGCGCCTGATCGAGACCGGCGGGATGAAGAAGGGCGACGTGCTGTCCGTCGCGCGCCTCGCCGGCATCATGGGCGCCAAACGGACGCCCGAGCTGATCCCCCTGTGCCACCCCCTGGCGCTGACCTCCGTCTCGGTCGAGCTGCGGCTGCTGCCCGAGCGCAACGCGGTCGAGGTCGAGGCGACCTGCAAGCTGAAGGGCCGCACCGGCGTCGAGATGGAGGCGCTGACCGCCGCCGGCGTGGCGGCGCTGACCGTCTATGACATGTGCAAGGCGGTCGACCGCGGCATGCGCATCGAGAACCTGCGCCTCACCCACAAGTCCGGCGGCAAGTCGGGCGACTTCGAGGCGGCGTGAAGATCGAAGGTCCGACAAGGGAGCGCGGCGGATGATCTCGGTCGAGGAGGCGCTCAGCCGGATCCTGGCGGCCTTCGCGCCGCTGCCCGCCGAAACCCTCGCGCTACCCGAGGCGCTCGGCCGCGTGCTGGCGGAGGACGTCGCCGCGCGGGTGACCCAGCCGCCGGCCGACATGAGCGCCATGGACGGCTATGCCGTGCGCGCCGCGGACGTCGCCGAGGTGCCGGCGCGTCTGCGCGTCGTCGGCCACGTGCCGGCCGGCGGCAGCTATGCGGGGACGCTGCAGCCGGGCGAGGCGGTGCGCATCTTCACCGGCGCACCTCTGCCTGCCGGAGCGGACACCATCGTCATCCAGGAAGATGCCGAAGCGCAGGGCCAGGAGGTCACGGTCAGGCAGTCGGCGGCCAAGGGCACCTACGTCAGGCCGGCCGGCCTCGACTTCCGGGCCGGCGCGGTGGGCGTGGCCGCCGGCCGTGTTGTCAGCGTGCGCGACCTCGGCCTGCTGGCGGCGATGAACCGCCCCTGGGTGCGGGTGCGCCGCCGTCCGCGCGTCGCCATCCTGGCCACCGGCGACGAGGTGGTGATGCCGGGGGATCCGCTCGGGCCGAACCAGATCGTCTCCTCCAACGGGCTGGCACTGGCCGCCCTGGTCGAAAGCTGCGGCGGTACCGCCCTCAACCTCGGCATCGCGCGCGACTCGGCGGAATCCCTCCGGGCTTTGGCGGCCGGTGCGGCCGGCGCCGACCTGCTGATCACTACCGGCGGCGCCTCGGTCGGCGAGCACGACCTGATCCGCGACGTGCTAGGCGAGGACGGCCTCGACCTCGGCTTCTGGCGGATCGCCATGCGGCCGGGCAAGCCGCTGATGTTCGGGCACCTGAAGGGCACGCCGATGCTCGGCCTGCCCGGCAACCCGGTCTCCAGCCTGGTCTGTGGCCTGCTCTTCGCGCGGCCGATTCTCGACCGCCTGTTGGGCCTCGAGCGGCCACCGCATCCCTTGGTGCCGGCCGTGCTGACCCACGATCTCGGCGCCAATGATCGACGCCAGGACTATTTGCGTGCAAAGCTGTGGCGGGACGCAGACGGACGGCTGCGGGCCGAGCCCTTCGCCAGGCAGGACAGCTCGATGCTGGCCACACTGGCGAAGGCGGACGGCCTGATCGTGCGGGCGCCGCACGCCGCCCCGCTGGCAGCCGGCGCCGCCGTCGAGGTGCTGCCGTTTCCCGGCGGCCTCACGGCGGTGTGACACGGCGGTCTGACACGGCGGTCTGACACGGCGGTCCGAGGCGCTAATTCGGGAACGCTTGACGTACGAACGGAACGCGATTAGAACAAATAGCGACTCGTCCAGCAAGCAGCCGATCCAGGGAAGCATGGGCTGCGGGGGCGGGTGGCGACATCAACCGGACGATCTGCCGATCTGCGCGTCCCATCGCGTGCGACCCGAGCGGAGCGTCGCGAGCATCAGAGGCCGCACCGATCATGCTGACCCGCAAGCAACACGAGCTGCTGCTCTTCCTGCACGCCCATCTCAGCGAGCATGGCGTCTCGCCCTCGTTCGACGAGATGAAGGAGGCGCTCGGGCTGAAGTCGAAGTCGGGCATCCACCGCCTGATCACCGGCTTGGAGGAGCGCGGCTTCATCCGCCGGCTCGCCCACCGTGCCCGCGCCATCGAGGTGGTGCGCCTGCCCGAGGACCTGGCCGGCAAGACAGGCTTTGCGCCCAACGTGATCGACGGCGGCCTGCGCAAGCCGGGCCTGAGCGGCGCGCGCGTCGCCACCGACAGCGACGCGGTCAGCCTGCCGCTCTACGGCCGGATCGCCGCCGGCACGCCGATCGAGGCGCTGCGCGAACACAACGCCTTCGTCGACGTTCCCGCCGATCTGCTCGGGCGCGGCGAGCACTACGCCCTGGAGGTCGAGGGCGACTCGATGGTCGAGGCCGGCATCCTCGACGGCGACACCGTGGTGATCGAACGGAGCGAGCAGGCCGAGAACGGCGCCATCGTCGTCGCCCTGGTGGACGATGCCGAGGTGACCCTGAAGCGCTTCCGCCGGCGCGGCGGCGCGATCGCCCTGGAACCGGCCAACCGCAACTACGAGCCGCGCCTGTTTCCGCCGGACCGGGTGCGCGTCCAGGGGCGACTGATCGGCCTGCTGCGCCGCTACTGAGCCGCGCTGGCAGCCGAGCGCTGCACCACCGGGCGCACGTGCCCTCATTCTGCCGAGACGCGTCCGGTCCAGGGCCGCTCGCCCCGGTCGCCACGCACGGTTTCGACCGTCAGGCTGCCTTCGCCCAGGGTCAACGCGTGGCCGCCGTCGCGCCACAGCCGATAGCGGTCGACCACCCTCTGCGGCCCGTCGCGCGCGCGGCGGCAGGCGGCCGGCACCGGAAAGGGCGCGATCACCAGGTCAGCCCGCCCGCAGTCTTCGCCAAGCGCGGCGGCGTCGCGCGCCAGCGCCACCTCCCAGCCGAAACGCCGATAGATGCAGCCGGCGGAGTCGCAGGTCAGCCAGCCGCCCGGCGGCGGCCAGGGCTCCGGCACGGCCTGGCCGGAGCGGCGCAGCCACTGCTCCCAGACGAAGCTGTTGCGCGCCGTCTGCGAGAGCGCCAAGCGGCCGTCCGGGCCGCGCGCTGCGATCAGGCCGCCGTCGCTGGAGACCAGCAGGTCCGGCGGCGTGCGCACCGCCGCCCCGCTCAGGCCGAGCAGCACGGCCGCCAGCCCGACCAGGCGCCAGGGCCGGCGCCACAGGCAGAGCCAGAGGCCGCCCAGGGTGACCGCGACCAGGCCCCACGTCGGCAGCGCCGGCAGGAGCTGGACGGCACCCGGCCAACCGGCCGTCTCGTAGGCGACGGCGATCAGCAGGCCGAGTCCCTGCCCCATGACCCACAGCGGAACCGCCTCCAGGCCGAAGGGCATCAGCAGCAGCGCAATCAGCGCCGCCGGCATGACGAACAGGGCGGTCAGCGGCACCGCCACCAGATTGGCCGCCAGACCGAACCAGGCCATGCGATTGAAGTGGTACCAGGCGTATGTGCCGGTGGCGGCGATGGCGATGACGGAAGAAAGCGCGACGCCGCCCAGGTAAGCGGCCGGGCGTTCCCAGAGCCGCCGGCCCGCCTCGGCGGTCGGTGCCGCAACGCGGCGCGCCCGCCGGGCCGCGTAGGCCTCGTAGCCCGCGACGAGGGCGACTACGGCGGCGAAGGACATCTGGAACGAGGCGGACAGCAGGCTCTCCGGCGCGATCAGCAGCACGGCGGCAGCCGCCCAGGCGACCAGCCGCAGGGACACAGCCGAGCGGTCGAGCAGGACGGCCAGGAAGACGAGGCCGACCATCATGAAGGCGCGCTGGGTCGGGATCGTGGCGCCGGCGAGGAAGAGGTAGACGAGGGCCACCAGCAGGCCGCCCGCCGCCGCCCATTTCTTGATCGGATGGCGCAGCGCCACCGCCGGCCAAGTCGCCAGCAGTGCGCGCAGCCCGAAGAAGGCCGCGCCGGCGACGAGCCCGATGTGCAGGCCGGAGATCGCCAACAGGTGGGCCAGTCCGGAATCGCGCATCGCCGCCAGCAGGTCCGGCGGGATCGCCTCGCGCTTGCCGACGGTCAGGGCCACGGCAAGCGCGCCGCGCTCGCCCGGCAGCACGGCCTGGATGCGCGCGGCGATCGTCTGGCGCAGTTCTTCCCAAAACAGACGCCAGCCCTCGAAGGCGCGCCGCTCGACCGGCCAGCCTGCCGGTTGCGCCACCCGGTCGGGAGCCCCGAGGGCGAAGCCGACCGCGCCGAGCCGTTCGAACCAGGCCCGGCGAGCGAAGTCGTAGCCCCCCGGCGCAGCGGGCTCGGGCGGCGGACGCAGCACGACCAGGCCGCGCACCCAGTCGCCCGGCGCCAGAACGTCGGCGCCGCTGCCGGAGACGCTGACGCGCACGCGCGCCGGCGTCGCCGTCGGGTCCAGCCGCGCCACCTCAAGCCGCTCCAGCACCAGGCGCGTGCGACTCGGCCCACGCTCGATCTCGAGGATCCGCCCGGTCAGTTCCACCGGTCCCAGATCGCGGCTCAGCACAGGCGCGGCGACCCAGGCCGTGCGGAACTGCGCCATGGCGAAGCCGCCGGCACCGGCCGCGGCCACCGCCGCCAGCAGCAGCACGACGGGCCGCTGCCGCCCCGCCGCGATCCCCGCCGCCGCCAGCACCAGACCGGCCGGGCCAATCCAGCCCGCCGGTTCGCGCGGCAGGGCGAAGTAGAGGCCGATGCCGGCGCCCAGGGCGACCGGCAGCCACAGCGCCCAGCGGTCGCGCTCGGCCAGGAACTGCGCGGCCAGCCAGCCCAGCGCCGCCGCCGACCAGCCCGGGATCAGCCCGAGCAGCCGCAGCCAGCCGATCGCCGACTTGCTCTTCATCCGCCTGCGCCGCAGGCTGGCCGGCGATGAGCCAGATGGCGGATCATGGCTGGACCGGGTGCGGCAAGGTGCGCGCCGCCCGCGTGGAGGGCACGCTTCTGCTCCGTAGCCATGGCCTCAGCACGCGTGGCGGCAAGCTTCAGACCCCGATCGCCGAGTTCTTCCACAAAGCCTATCGCAGGCAGCACCCGGGCTTCGAGCCCCCATGCGGTGGCGACCCGGATCGAACTCGGCCCCGGCGCCGCGGAGCTTGAGCTCGACAGGGTCGGCGAGACGCCGGCGCGGCGCAGTGCGCTGAGCCTGGCGATCCGCCCGGCCGAGCCCGCCATGCCGGCCGACCTGCCGCGGTTGCTGGCGCGCGCCGAGGCGCTGGGCACGCCCTGACCGGCTGTGTTAGACGAGCGCCGCACCCGGCTTTCTCAACAGCGAAAGACCCGCCCGCAGCGATGAGTGTCGTCACCCGCTTCGCGCCCTCGCCCACCGGATTCCTGCACATCGGCGGGGCCCGTACGGCCCTTTTCAACTGGCTCTACGCCCGCCATCACGGCGGCAGGTTCCTGCTGCGCATCGAAGATACCGACCGCGCCCGCTCGACCCAGGAGGCGATCGACGCCATCCTCGACGGCCTGTCCTGGCTCGGCCTGACCTGGGACGAGCCGGAGATCTACCAGTCGCAGCGCGCCGAATCACATCGCGCCGCCGCCGAGCGCCTGCTTGCAGAGGGCAAGGCCTACCGCTGCTACGCCTCGAAGGAAGAACTGGAGGAGATGCGCGAACAGGCGCGCAAGGAAGGTCGGCCGATGAAGTACGACGGCCGCTGGCGCGAGCGCGATCCCGCCGAGGCACCGGCCGGCGTCGACCCGGTGGTCCGGATGAAGGCGCCGCAGGAAGGCGAGACGAAAATCGCGGACCTGGTCCAGGGCGAGGTCACCGTCGCCAACGCGCAGCTCGACGACATGGTGCTGCTGCGCGCCGACGGCAGCCCGACCTACATGCTCTCGGTCGTCGTCGACGACCACGACATGGGCATCACCGACGTCATTCGCGGCGACGACCACCTGACCAACGCCTTCCGCCAGACCCAGCTCTACCGCCTGCTGGGGTGGGAGCCGCCGCGCTTCGCCCACATTCCGCTGATCCACGGGCCGGACGGCGCCAAGCTGTCGAAGCGCCACGGCGCGCTGGGCGTCGAGGCCTATCGCGACATGGGCTATCTGCCCGAGGCGCTGCGCAACTATCTGCTGCGGCTAGGCTGGGGTCACGGCGACGACGAGATCATCTCCACCGAGCAGGCCATCGCCTGGTTCGACCTGGACGGCGTCGGCCGCTCGCCGGCGCGCTTCGACCTGCAGAAGCTGGACCACCTCAACGGCCACTATCTGCGCGAAGCGGACGATGCACGCCTGGCCGAGCTGGTCGCCGCCCGCCTCGCTCCGGTCTCGGAGATCGGGCGCGCGCGCCTGCGTGCCGGCATGCCCGGTTTGAAGCCGCGCGCGAAGACCGTTGCGGAAATTGCTGAACTGTCTGCCTTCTACGTGGCCGATCGGCCGATCGAACCGAACGCCAAGGCGCAGAAGCTGCTGTCGGGAGATGCCCCGCAAATCCTCGGCCGCCTGCTCGCCCGCCTGCGCGCCTGCGAGCGCTGGACGGCGGAGTCCTTGGAGCAGGAGGTGCGGGAGTTTGCCGAGGCCGAAGGCTTGAAGCTCGGCGCCGCCGCCCAACCCTTGCGGGCAGCCCTGACGGGCTCGAACGTGTCGCCGCCGATCTTCGAGGTGCTGGAGATCCTCGGGCGCGAGGAAAGCCTGTCCCGCCTTGCCGACAAGGCAAGCTGAGCGGACAGGCGGACCATTCCAGGGGCGCATGGCGCCGGAATTGCCTCGCTGCGGGCAAGCCCGTATGCTGCGGCGCAACGAAGAAGGCCGGATGGCGAAGGCCGGCTGGCCCTAGCGTGAGGATCCAGGAACATGACGAACGGCACAGCAGCGGCCGCCAAGCCGGTCGAAGGCCACACCATGACGCTCACCGACAATGCCACGGGCAAGTCCTGGGAGCTGCCGGTGCTCAAGGGCTCGACCGGGCCCGACGTGGTGGACGTCCGCAAGTTCTACGCGGAAACCGGGATGTTCACCTACGACCCCGGCTTCACCTCGACGGGCTCCTGCGACAGCGCCATCACGTTCATCGACGGCGACGCCGGCGTCCTGCTGCACCGCGGCTACCGGATCGAGGATCTGGCCTCCAAGTGTACCTTCATGGAGGTGTGCTACCTGCTGCTGCACGGGGAGCTGCCGGACGAGGCGCAGCTCAAGAAGTTCGACCACGACATCACCTACCACACCATGCTGCACGAGCAGATGGTGAACTTCTATCGCGGCTTCCGGCGCGATTCGCATCCGATGGCAACGATGGTCGGCGTGGTCGGCGCGCTCTCGGCCTTCTACCACGACTCCACGGACATTACCGACCCGCACCAGCGGATGGTCGCGCAGCACCGGCTGATCGCGAAGATGCCGACGATCGCGGCCTGGGCCTACAAGTACTCGGTCGGCCAGCCTTTCATGTATCCGCGCAACAACCTGAATTACGCGGAGAATTTCCTGCACATGACTTTCTCCGTGCCGGCGGAGGACTACAAGGTCAACCCGGTCCTCGCCCGCGCCATGGACCGCATCTTCATCCTGCACGCCGACCACGAGCAAAACGCCTCGACCTCCACCGTGCGCATCGCCGGTTCCTCGGCGGCCAACCCCTTCGCCTGCATCGCCGCCGGCATCGCCAGCCTGTGGGGTCCGGCGCACGGCGGCGCCAACGAGGCGGTGCTGCGTATGCTGCAGGAGATCGGCCACAAGGACCGCATCCCCGAGTTCATCGAGCGCGCCAAGGACAAGGACGATCCTTTCCGTCTGATGGGCTTCGGCCACCGGGTCTACAAGAACTACGACCCGCGCGCGAAAGTGATGCAACAGTCCTGCCACGAGGTGTTGGACGAGCTCGGCAAGCGTGACGAACCGCTGCTGGCGCTGGCCATGGAGTTGGAGCGGATCGCCCTGGAGGACGACTACTTCGTCCAGAAGAAGCTCTTCCCGAACGTCGACTTCTATTCCGGCATCATCCTGCAGGCCATGGGCTTCCCGACCACCATGTTCACGGTGCTCTTCGCGCTCGCGCGCACCGTCGGCTGGGTCGCCCAGTGGACCGAGATGATCGAGGATCCGGCGCACCGCATCAGCCGTCCGCGCCAGCTCTACACCGGCTACACCGAGCGTCCCTTCATCCCGATCGACCAGCGCTGACGCTGCTTCGCACGACCTCGAGGGGCGCCCGGGTTTGCGGGCACCCGCCTCCGCGTGCGAGGCTGGTTCAATGAGCGATGCCTGGATCGACGACCCGGCCGAGGTCGAGCGGCGCCTGCGTGCACGCTTGGCCGAACTCGAGGGACTGAGCGCCGGCAGCGGCGAGAGCCGGGCCGCCGTCGAGCTCGACCAGACCCGCGTCGGCCGGCTCAGCCGCATGGACGCCATGCAGGGCCAAGCCATGGCCCAGGCCACCGAGGCCAGACGGCAGCAGGAGGTCCGCCGCATCTACGCCGCCCTGCAGCGTCTCGCCGACGGCGAGTACGGCGCCTGCGTGCAGTGCGGCGAGGAGATCGCACCGAAACGCCTGGCCCTCGACCCGGCGGTGCCGACCTGCATCGACTGCGCCGGCGGTTAACGACGCGCGGACACGACCTGCAGGACGCAGCGCGCCGCCTGCCGGCTGGGTGGCCCCTTGCCGGTACCCGAGAGCGCAGCGACCACGGCGTCCAGATCGGCGAGTTGGCGCTGGCGCGCCTTGCCCTCGGCCAGCAAGGGGTGCAGCGCCGCCCCCAACTTCTCGGGCGTGCAATTCTCCTGCAGCAACTCGGGCTGCACCGGCCGATCGAGCACGAGGTTCGCGATCGAGGCGTAGCGGACCTTGAGCATCCGTCGAACGATGGCTGCGGTCACCGGACTGACCTTGTAGGCGACGACGGTCGGACAGCGCGCCACCGCCAGCTCGACGGTCACCGTCCCGGAGGCCGCCAGGGCGGCGTCGGCCGCGGCGAAGGCCGCGTACTTCTCCGACGGCTGCTCGAGTACGTACGTTTCGACCGGCCAAGCCGCCGTCGCCGCGCGCACCCGCGCCGCCACATTGGGCACGGTGGGCACCACGGCGCACAACCCGGGAAAATCGGGTGCCAGGCGGGCCAGGGTGGCGGCGAACACCGGGGCCAGGCGGGAGACCTCCCCTGCCCGGCTGCCGGGCAGGACGGCCAACAGCGGCGCGTTCCCGGCGATGCCGTGGCGACGGCGGAAGGCGGGGCCGTCGGCCGGTTCGGCCGCCGCCTCGATGGCGGGGTGGCCGACCACCGTCGTTGCCAGGCCGTGCGCCTCGAAGTACGGCGGCTCGAAGGGCAGTAGCGCCAACAGGTGATCCAGGAAGCCGGCAATCTTGCGCGCGCGCCAAGGCTTCCAGGCCCAGACCGAGGGCGCGACGTAGTGGATCAGCGGGAACCCCGCCCCCTCGAGGCGCTTCGCCACGCGCAGCGAGAAGCCCGGCGCGTCGATCGTCACCAGCGCATCGGGACGCAGGCGCCGGGCCGCGGCGACCGTCTCGGAAATCCGCCGCAGGATCCGGCGCAGGTGCGGCAGTACCTCGACGAGGCCCATCACCGCCAGATCGTCGATGGGAAACAGGCTCTGCAGCCCCTCCGCCCGCATGCGCGGCCCACCGACGCCGGCGAAGCGCACGGCCCCGCCGGTCTCCGCCTTCAGGGCCGCCATCAGGCGGGCGCCGAGCTGGTCGCCCGAAGGCTCGCCCGCGACCAGGAAGATCAGCGGCCCCGTGGGTCCGTCCGCCTCCGCCATGTCAGAGCTCGATCCCGAGCAGAAACAGACCGGCGGCGTCGCAGGCGGCGACCGTACGGGCACGGTCGACCACCAGAGACCGTCCCGCCTGCACCGCGATACCGCGGAGGCCAGCCGTGCGCGCGCCCTCCACGGTCACGAGACCGACCGTCGGCAGGTCGATGCGCGTCTCCTGCTGCGGCTTGGCGAGCTTCACCAGCACGCCGCCCGGCCCCGCGCGCCGCAGCTCGCCGGCGCGCCGAAGCAAGGCGTCCGTTCCCTCGATCGCCTCGACCCCCAGGACGACCCCTTGCTGAACGACCGCCGCCTGACCGACGTCGAGCGCGCCCAGCGCCTGCACCACCTCGACCCCGCACCGGATGTCCGCCTCGGCTTGGCTGTCGGGGGCATGCGCGCCATAGCGCCCCGCGTCGGCGAGCACATCCTGCAGAATGTCGTGGACGCCGACGATCCGGAAGCCCTCCTCCTCTTCCAGTGCGCGCACGACAGCGCCGAGCAGCCCGTCGTCGCCGAAGGCGCGCCGCCCGATCTGCGCCATGAACTTCGCCGCGCGCGCGTCGAGCCGTAGGGACAGCAAGCTGGGGCGGCGGATCGGGCCGGCCAGCACCAGTTCCTCGACGCCCTCGGCCCGCAGCCGGTCGAGGATCTCACCGGCACTGCCGAGGTGTGCCCACATGCAAGGCGCCGCTTCAGCGGTCTGCGGGTCGGTCTGGCCTTGGAAGGCGACCAGGAAGACCTGGCGCCCCTGCGCCCTTGCGGCGGCGATCAGGCGGCGCGGCAGCTCTCCGCCGCCGGCCAGGATGCCGAGTTTCGCGGCACGCCCGGCCGGTGGCGCCGTCTCACCGGGCATTGTCCCGCTTCGGTTGGCAAAGCGCGCGCGAGGAGTCCGCTTCGACGAACGCCACGATTCCCTGTACGACCGGGTTTTCTGGATGCGCCTCGGCAACCCGCCGGGCGCGCTCGGCCAGGGTCCCCTCGCCGGCAAACAGGGCGTCATAGGCGGCAAGAAGGCTCTGGATCGCCGGCTTGTCGAAGCCGCGGCGCTTCAGGCCGACGATGTTGACGCCGGACAGCCGCGCCCTCTCGCCCATCGCGAGGCCGTAGGGGATTACGTCCTGCTCGATCCCCGACATGCCCCCGATCATGGCGTGTGCCCCGATGCGCACGAACTGGTGCACCGCCGACAGGCCGCCGACGATGGCGTAGTCCCCGACGTGCACGTGACCGGCCAGCGTGGCGTTGTTGGCCATGATCACGTTGTTGCCGACCTGGCAGTCGTGCGCCACGTGCGCGCCGACCATGAACAGGCAGTTGTCGCCGACCTTGGTGACCATCCCGCCACCGGCGGTGCCGGGGTTCATGGTGACGTGCTCGCGGATCATGCAGGCGCTGCCGATCTCCAGCGCCGAGGCCTCGCCGGCGTACTTGAGGTCCTGCGGCCGATGTCCGAGCGAGGCGAAGGGGAACACCTGCGTGCCCGCGCCGATACGCGTGCGCCCGTCGACCACCACGTGGCTGTGCAGCACCGAGCCGTCGCCGAGCTGCACCTCCGGCCCGATGACGCAGTAGGGCCCGATGCGCACCTCGGCGCCGATCCGCGCCGTGGGATCGACGATCGCGGTTGGGTGGATGCCGGCAGCGCTCAGGGTGGACATCAATCGTCCATGATCATCGCAGTGAAGGTCGCCTGGGCCATCAGGGTGCCTTCGACCTTGGCCTCGCCGGAAAACTTCCAGACCGGACCGCGGTTCTTGACCTTGGTGACATGGACCCGGAGCTGATCGCCGGGAAACACGGGCTTGCGGAAGCGGGCCTCGTCGACGCTCATGAAGTAGACCAGCTTTCCGGCCGCCGCGCCCTCGAGCGTCTCGACCACCAGGACGGCCGCCGTCTGGGCCATCGACTCGACGATCAGCACACCCGGCATCACCGGCTGCCGCGGGAAGTGGCCCTGAAAATGTGGCTCGTTGATCGAAACGTTCTTGATGCCGACGGCGCTCTCGTTCAGTCGAATGTCGACGACGCGGTCGACCATCAAGAAGGGATAGCGATGCGGGATCATCCGCATCACGTCCAGGATGTCGGCGGGCCCGACCTCGCGCGCGCCGACCTTGCGCCCATCGGCCACGCCCGCGACGGGCGCAGAATCCTCAGCCATCCTTCTTCTTTTCCGTCTCCTTGAGCTGGCGCCGCCAGAGCGTGACCAGCTTGAAGTAATCCTTGAGCGGCATGGCCGGCAGGCCGCCGTAGGTCTCGCCTTCCGGTATGTCGTGCATCAAGCCGGACTTCGCCGCCAACTGAGCCTTGGAATGCAAGGTCAAATGGCCGCCGACGCCCCCCTGTGCGGCGATCATGACGAAATCCTCCAGTCGGGAAGACCCGGCGACCCCCGATTGCGCCACCAGGACGCAGCCGCGACCGAGGCGCACGTTGTGCCCCAGCTGAACCAGATTATCAATCTTGCAGCCGTCGCCGATCACGGTATCCGGCCCCGCCCCGCGGTCGATGGTGGCGTTGGCGCCGATCTCCACCCCGTCGCCGACGATCACCCGGCCGAGCTGGGGGACGTCGACGTAGCCCTGCGGGTCGAGCGCGAAACCGAAGCCGCGGTTGCCGAGCCGCGCGCCGGCATGGATCAGGCAGTTTCGCCCGACGAGGCAGTGCGACAGGGTGGCGCCCTGCATGACCTCGCTGCCGGCGCCGACCTCCACCCCCGCCTCGATTACGACGTGCGCATGCAAGCGACAGCCGGCGCCGAGCTTGACCCGGGCACCGACCACCGCAAAAGGGCCGACGGCGACGTCCTCTCCGAGTTCGGCCGTGTCGTCGATCAGGGCCGTGGGATGGATGCCGGGCACCGTCTCCGGCGCCGGATAGAAGGTGGCGGCGATCCGCGCATAGCCCTTGTAAGGCGCGCGAGTGACGAGCAGCGCCATACCCTCCGGTGCGCGTCCGGCGAAGTCCGGGTGGACGACGCAGGCGCCTGCCTTGGAGGCGGTGAAGGCCGCCACGTAGCGCCGGTTGTCCAGGAAGCTGACCTCGTCGGGCCCTGCCATGTCGAGCGGCGCGACGTCAGAGATCCGGCGATCGGGCTCCGCCGCCCCGCCGAGTTCCGCCTCGGCGATCTCGGCCAGTCGGCCGAGCGTCAAAGGTCCTCTATTGCTGAAGAAACGCGGATCCGCCATGCGGGCCTTTCGTGGCCGAGTGAAGTCCTGCGGGGCACCCCCGGCGAACGGACGAATCCCGGGGACGAGTCGAGAGCGGCAGACTAGCTCCAGCCACCGGCCGGATAAAGCCTCCCGGCGTGCACCGTCACCCGACGCCGGGGCGGCGGGTCACGGCAGCGGCTGGAGGGCGGCGACGTCCAGGCTCGGCAGGCGCCGGTTCAGCCGGTCGACAACGTCCTCGGTCACGTCCAGCTCGTTGCGCACGAGCAGCACGCCCGATTTGGGCAGAACCAGGCGTGCACGTCGCTCGACGGCGACCTCCTCTGCGACCGCGACGATGGCGCGATCGACCTCCAGCATGCCGCGGCTGTAGAGGCGATCGAGGTCCGTCTTCGTCTGGCGCATGGCGCGCCGCGCCTCGTTCAGGCGCGCTTCCAGATCTTGAACCGCGGCGTTGTAGTCTTCTCCGCTCATCACGCTGCGCTGTTCGAGCAGGTCGCGCTGGTCCTGCTGAAGCTCGCGCTCCAACTCTGTCAAGTCCCGTTCGTAGGTCTCGCGGCGCTGCTGGATCTGACGGCGCAGGTCCTGCACGGCGGTGGAGCGTTGGCGCACCTCCTGCATGTCCACCACCAGAATGGCAAGATCGTCCAACGACAGAGCCGGTGTCGGCTGCGTCCAGGTCTGCGGCATCGCCTGGCCTTGCCCTGGGGGCGGCGGCTGAGGGGCAGTCCCAGGCTCGTCCGCGGTCTGTGCCAAGACGCCTGTACCGGCAAGGAGAACGACCGCGAGGCTGCCGACGGCGAGGAGGATATGTCCGATGCGGCGCGGCCGCGCCATACTCAGAACTGCGTCCCGAAGCTGAAGCTCAGCAACTGCTCCTGGTCGAAGTCCTCCTTGACGATCGGGAAACCGAGATCGATGCGCAGAGGTCCGAACGGCGAGCGCCACGATAGGCCGGGGCCGATGCTGATGCGCGGCATGCTGCTGTCTTCGACCACTGCCGCGTCGCTGTCTGCGTCGAAGGAGGCGCCGATATCGGTAAAGAAGCGGCCGCGGATCTCGAATTCCTCGGGCAGACCGAGCGGGAACGCGACCTCGACCGTACCCTTGTAGTAGGCATTACCGCCCAAGGCGTCGTCCGAACTGGTGTCGCGTGGCCCGGCGCCGCCAGGTTCGAAACCGCGAAAGCTTTCGCCGCCGATGAAGAAACGGTCGGCGACGCGGGTGTCCTCGCCGATGCCGAACATGTAGCCGACTTCGCCGGCGAGTTTCAGCGTGAAGCCCTCGAACAGCGGCTGGTAGTAGGCTCCCTCGACGGTATTGCGCAGGAAGGTCACATCGCCGCCGACGCCGGCGAACTCGTTCGACATCCCGACCAGGAAGCCGTTGCGCGGGTCGAAGCGACTATCGCGGCGGTCCCAGGTCAGGTCCTGACCGACGATCGAGCGGAGCGTTTGTCCCTCTTCCGAGCGAATCAGGAAGGAGGCGTCGTCGCCGACATCGGTGATCTCTTGGTTCTCCAGACGGTAGCGCACCACATGGCGCGTGCGCTCCGTCAGGTCGTATCCGGCACGCAGGCCGAAGCCGATGCGCTCCAGATCGAAATCGCTCTCCTCGAACTCCCGCGTCGTGCGGAAGAGGTCGAAGCCGGCGGCGATCGGACGTTCGAGGAAGTACGGCTCGGTGAAGCTCAGGTCGAGCTCGGAGGAGGCGCCCGAGAGCGTAAAGGCGAGGCGTAGATCCTGTCCGGCGCCCAGCAGGTTGCGCTCGCGGAGCTGGATGTTGCCGAGGGGCCCCACGGCGCTGGAGAGGCCGGCACCGACGGTGATTTCGCCGGTCGACTGCTCTTCGACTTCGACCTTGACGACAGAGCGGTCTGGCGCACTGCCCGGTTCCTGCTCGACGTTGACGCTGCGGAAGAATCCCAGATTCTCGATGCGCTGGCGCGAACGGCGCAGCTTGGACGCATTGAAGGCGTCGCCCTCGACCAGCCGGAACTCGCGCCGAATCACCCGGTCGAGGGTCCGTGTATTGCCCTCGATGTCGATGCGCTCGACGAAGACCTTGGGCCCCTCCTGGATGTCGTAGGTGATGTCGATGGTCAGGTTCTCGCGGTCGCGCCGGGTACGCGGGCGCACATCGACGAAGGCGTAACCGAGGTTGCCGACCACGTCGGTCAGCGCGTCGACGTCCTCCTCGACGGCAGTGGCGTCGTAGGTGTCGCCGGGCTCGGCCTCGAGCTCGCTGCGCAACTGGTCGACGTCGAGGTTCTTCAGCGTCGTGGTCAGGTCGACGGCGCCAAAGGCGTAGCGCGGCCCCTCCTCGACCGTGAAGGTGACGATGAAGCCGCTGCGGTCTTCGTCCAACTCGGCCACTACGGAGATCACCCGGAAATCCGCGTAGCCCTCCGACAGATAGAAGCGGCGCAGAAGTTCCCGGTCGAAATTCAGGCGGTCGGGGTCGTAGGTGTCGCTGGTGGACAGGAACCGGTACCAGGCACTTTCGCTGGTGCTGATCTCGCTGCGCAGCGTGCCGTCGGAAAACTCCCGGTTGCCGATGAAGTTCACCGACTTGATCCCGGTGACCTCGCCCTCGTTGATCTCGAAGACCAGATCGACGCGGTTCTGCGGCAGGCGGATGATCTTCGGCTCGACCCGGGCGGCAAAGCGGCCGTTGCGGCGATAGAGGTCGAGGATGCGCTGCACGTCGTTCTGCACGCGGGTGCGGGTATAGACGACGCGTGGCCGAAGCTCGATCTCGCTTTCCAGCTCGTCGTCCTCGAGGTCGTCGTTCCCCTCGAAGGCGATGCGGTTGATGATCGGGTTCTCGACCACGTCCACGACCAGGGTATTGGCCTCGCGCCGCAAGGTCACGTCGGCGAACAGCCCGGTGGCGAAGATTTGCTTGAGCGACTCGTCGAGCGCGAGGGGGTCGAAGCTGTCGCCAGGGTCGACCGCCATGTAGGAGCGGACCGTCTGGGGGTCGATGCGCTGCGTGCCCTCGATCCGGATCTCCTCGATCAGGCCGCCCTGCAAGATCGATTGCGCGGCGGCGCGCTCGGCGACCAACGGCGCAGTCAGCAGCAGGAGGCAGGCCAAAACCGGTCTCAGACGTGCCAAGAATACTCCCCCTCCCTATGGCCGGCCGCTCCGCCGCCTGCGCTTGCAGCCCGCAAACCAAGCCGCCGCCTGCCCCCTAGAAGACGTTTAAGCGACTGAGATCGTTGAAGGTTACGAACAGCATCAGCGTCAATACCAGAGCCAGGCCGATACGAAAACCGTATTCCTGCGCCCGTTCCCCCAACGGACGGCCCCGCACGGCCTCGATGGCATAGAACAGCAGATGGCCGCCGTCCAGCATCGGTACCGGAAAGAGGTTGATCAGCCCGAGATTGATCGACAGCAGCGCCATGAAGGAGACCAGTGCGACCAGCCCGAACTCCGCCACGCGGCCGGACATCTCGCCGATCATGATCGGGCCGCCCAGTTCGTCCGCACTGCGGCTGCCGGTAATCATCTGGCCGACGTAGCGCAGCGTGCCCCAGGTCAGCGATCCGGTCTCTTCGACCGCGCGCCAAGTCGCGGTCAGTGGGTCGTGGCGCACCATCTCGGTGCCGCTCGCTTCGATGCCGACGCGGGCGATCTCCACGGTATTGCCGAAGTTGTCCTGGATCTCGACGATTTGCGGCCTGACGGTGAGCTGGCGGGTCACCCCGCCGCGATCGACCGTGACCAGCAACGGCGAGTCGAGGTTGAGCTGCACGACCCGCTGGATTTCCTCGAAGCGCTCGATCCCGTCGCCGTCGATGGCGACGATCCGGTCCCCGACCTGCAATCCGGCTTCGGCTGCCGCGCTGTCCTCCAGCACGCCGCCGATGACGGCGGGCGTCGTGCGCTGGCCGGTGGTGGCGAAGAGCACGGCCAACACGATGATGGCAAACAGGAAGTTCGCCATCGGGCCCGCGGCGACGATGGCCGCTCGCTGACCCAGCCGCTTGTGATGGAAGGAGACCGCGCGCTCTTCGCTCGTCAGAGGCCGGGTCTTGCCTTGCGCCCAATCGCCGGTACCCTCCTCCGCCTCGACCGCGTCACCGCCGGGTCGCGACGTCACGTCCGCGTCGCCGAACATCTTCACGTAGCCACCCAATGGCAGGGCGCTGACCTTCCAGCGCGTACCGGCCTTGTCGGTCCAACCGAAGAGTTCCGGACCGAAGCCGATCGAAAAGGCCTCGACGCGCACCCCGCAGCGCCGCGCCACCCAATAGTGCCCGAGCTCGTGCACGAACACGAGGATGCTTAGAACCAAAATGAAGGGGATCGCGTAATCCGTTACGAATGCAACGATATCCATGGTGCGGCCAGTTCTCCCGATGGCCTGAAGCCAACTCTGATTCTCGCTTCGGGCTGTGGTTTATAGCACCTGTCGCTCGGCCCGGCGAATTTCAAGTCGGTCCGTCGCCGCTACGCCGCGGCGCGTCGCCCTATCAGGCCGGAACCGCTTGGCGCGCCAGCACTTCGCCCGCCAGCCGTCGCGCCTCCGCATCGAGAGCGAAGACGGCCTCCAGGTCGGGAATCTGTCGGCCGGCGAGGCGGTCCAGGATCGCTTCGACAACCGCCGGGATGTTCAGGAAGCCCAAGCGCCGCTGCAGGAAGGCTGCGACCGCCACCTCGTTGGCGGCGTTCAGGACGGAGGGTGCCCCGGCGCCGGCGCTCAGGGCTTCGCGAGCTAGACGCAGCGCCGGAAAGCGCGCCTCGTCGGGTGCCTCGAAGGTGAGCTGCGCGATCCGGGCGAGGTCGAGGCGCTCGACCGGCGCCGCCATGCGGGCGGGCCAGGCCAGGGCATAGGCGATCGGCGTGCGCATGTCCGGTGCGCCGAGCTGCGCCAGCACCGAACCGTCGATGTAGGCCACCATGGAGTGAATGACCGACTGCGGATGCACCAGCACCTCGATCTTGTCGATCGGCTGGTCGAACAGGTAGGCCGCCTCGATGACCTCCAGTCCCTTGTTCATCATCGTCGCCGAGTCGACGGAGATCTTCGCGCCCATCGCCCAGTTCGGATGGGCCACCGCCTGTTCCGGCGTGACGCGCGCCATGGCCGTGGTGTCCCACGTCCGGAAGGGGCCACCCGAAGCGGTCAGAACGATCTTCTCGACGCCCTGGGGGCGCTCGCGGTCGAGCACCTGGAAGATGGCGTTGTGCTCGGAGTCGACGGGCAGCAGCGTAGCCCCGGCCCGCTCGATCTCGCGCTTCATCAGGGCCCCGGCGCAGACCAGGGTTTCCTTGTTGGCCAGGCCGATGCAGGCACCCCGGCGCACTGCGGCAAGCGTCGGCGGCAGGCCGGCGGCACCGACGATCGCCGACATGACGAACTCGGCCGGTCGCTCGGCCGCCTCGACCAATGCCTCGGCCCCGGCCGCCGCCGTAATTCCGCTGCCCGCAAGCAGGTCCTTCAGCTCGCCGTAAGCGTCCGGATCGGCCACCACGGCGAGCTTGGCGCCGACCTCCACTGCAAGGCGCGCCAACTGCGCGGCCGAGCCGTTGGCGGTCAGGGCCTCCACGGCGAAACGTTGCGGCTCGCGACGCACCAGATCCAGGGTGTTGGTGCCGATCGATCCGGTGGCACCCAGGACGGTCAAGCTGCGCGGCGCATCGCTCATCATGCTCAAATCTCCCACAAAGCGATGGCGCCGGCCACCGCCAAGGTACCGCCGATCAGCCCGTCCACCCGGTCCAGCAGGCCGCCGTGGCCGGGAATCAGAGAAGAGGTATCCTTGCGCCGAAAGCGGCGCTTGACGAAGGATTCGAAGAAATCCCCGACCTGCGCAGCCACCGAGGTCACGGCGCTGAACGCCGTCAGCAACGTCGGGTGGCGGTTGTCGGTCGCCAGCGCGAAGACCAGGCCGACGAGGCTGGCGGCGACCACGCCGCCGATGCCGCCGGACCAGGTCTTGTTGGGGCTGATCCGCGGCCAAAGCTTGGGTCCGCGAAGCGTTCGCCCCACTGCGAAAGCGCCGATGTCGGTGGCCCAGACCACCAGAATCAGCCAGATGATCAGCATCTGCCCGCTGTCCAGTCCGCGCAGCCACTGAAAGGCGACGACCGGCACGGCGACATACACGATGCCTAGGCCGAACCAGCCGGAGCTGCCGTCGTGGACTTGGCGTCCCCGGCGCAGCCCCGCCGCGACGCCCGCAGCCAGCGCACCGGCACCGACCGCCGCACCGGCCCAGGCAACTCCGTAGAGAGCTCCCGTCACCACTGCGGCGACAACGGCGGCGATCGAGACCCCCTCCAGCCAGCCGACCGAGCGCGCGCCACACATGCGGGCCCACTCCCAGACCATAATGACGCCGCAGATCAGCAGCAAGGCATCGGACCAGGGGCTGCCGTACCAGAGGGCGGCGAGGACGGGCGGCGCCAGCAGCAGCGCCGAAAGGACCCTCGCGGTCAGCCCCCGCGGCACCTCAGGTGCCAACCGCGGCGCCGTAGCGGCGATCGCGCCGCTGGAACTCGGCGATCGCGGCTGCGAGATCGCCGCGGTCGAAGTCGGGCCAAAGGCGATCGACGAACACCATCTCGGCATAGGCCAGCTGCCACAAGAGGAAGTTGCTGATCCTCTGCTCGCCGCTGGTACGGATCAGGAGATCGGGGTCCGGCAGGTCCGCGGTGAACAGGCGGCTGGCGACCGCCTGCGCATCCACCTGCTGCGGATCGAGGGTTCCGGCCGCAGCTTCGACGGCGATGCGGCGTGCCACCTCGGTCAACTCGTCGCGCCCGCTATAGCTCAGGGCGATGGTCAGATTGATGGCGCGATTGTTGGCGGTGCGCCGTTCCGCCTCCTCGATCAGCGTGACGATGTCCCTGCCGAGGCGCTCCCGGTTGCCGATCACGCGCAGCCGTGCGCCCTTGTCGTGCAGTTCGGCGATCTCGCCGCTTAGATAGCGGCGCAACAGACCCATCAAGTCGTTCACCTCGCCGCTGGGGCGGGCCCAGTTCTCCGAGGAGAAACCGAAGAGGGTAAGGTAGGAAACCCCCAGCTCGCCCGCTGCCTCCACCGTCCGCCGCACGGCCTCGGCACCGCGCTGGTGTCCCGCCGTGCGCGGCAGGCCGCGGGCCCGCGCCCAGCGCCCGTTGCCGTCCATGATGATGGCGACATGCGTGGGCGGCGCGATCTGTCGTCCGTCGAAGTCGAGACTGGAGGTGGCGACCTTGGACATGGTGGCGTGGTCAGACCTGCATGATCTCGGTTTCCTTGGCCGCCAGCGCCTCGTCGATCAGCTTGATATGGCTATCGGTCGCCTTCTGGATCTCGTCTGCCTTGCGGCGTTGCTCGTCTTCCGAGATCTCGCCGTCCTTTTGCTGCTGCTTGAGCGCTTCCATGCCGTCACGGCGCACGTTGCGCACCGCGACGCGGGCCTGCTCGGCATAGCGCCCGGCGACCTTGCCCAGCTCCTGGCGCCGCTCCTCCGACAAGGGCGGGATCGGCACGCGGACCAGATTGCCGTCGTTCGAGGGATTGAGGCCGAGTCCCGCCTCGCGAACCGCCTTCTCGACCTTCGAGACCATGCCCTTGTCCCACACCTGAACGGTCAGCATGCGCGGCTCCGGCACCGAGACGGTGCCGACCTGGTTGAGCGGCATCTGGGCGCCATAGGCCTCGACCGAGACCGGATCCAGCAGGCTGGTGTGCGCCCGCCCGGTGCGCAGGCCGGCGAACTCGCGCTTCAGGGCCTCGAGGGCCCCGTCCATCCGCTTCTTCAGTTCGCCCAGGTCGCTGCTCGACATCGCTGGAAGTCTCCGTGAATGTTCTCTCGATCGGTCAATCAGTCTGCCGCGTTTTCCCCGGCCGGGTCTTCCACGATGGTAAAGCGCCCTTGGCCGGTCAGCACCCGCGCCAGCGCCCCAGGCTCGACGATCGAGAATACTAGTATCGGAATGTGGTTTTCGCGCGCCAGCGAAATGGCGGAGTGATCCATCACCGCGAGATCGCGCGACAACACCTCGTGATAGGTCAGGCGGTCGTAGCGCTTCGCCTGGGGATTCGTCATCGGGTCGTCGTCGTAGACGCCGTCGACCTTGGTTCCCTTGAGCAGCGCCTGACAGCCGACCTCGCAGGCGCGCAGCGCCGCGGCGGTGTCGGTGGTGAAGAAGGGGTTGCCCGTGCCGGCGGCGAGGATCACCACCCGCCCCTTTTCCATATGGCGGATCGCCCGGCGGCGGATGTAGGGCTCGCAGACCGCGGCCATAGGGATGGCCGACTGGACGCGGGTCGGCACCTCGCGCTTTTCCAGCGCGTTCTGCACCGCCAGAGAGTTTATCACGGTCGCCAGCATGCCCATGTGGTCGGCGGCTGCCCGGTCCATGCCGGTCGCCGCGCCGGACACGCCCCGGAAGATGTTGCCGCCGCCGATGACCAGGCAAAACTCGACGCCCTTGGCATGGACGTTGGCGATCTCTTCTGCCAGCCGGTCAACGGTCTCGGGGTCGAGGCCGTAGTCGCGGCGGCCCATCAGGGCCTCGCCCGACAGCTTCAGCAACACCCGCCTGTAGACCGGCTCACCGCTCATCGTCGCCACCTGCTTCGCCATCGCCGCGTCACGGCACACCTCTTACGCGAGGGGGTGGAGTCCCGCGAAGCCGCCCCGCCGCAGTGCGCCGTTCAGCCGCCGCGCGCCGCCGCCACTTCCGCCGCGAAATCGGCCTCCTCCTTCTCGATGCCTTCGCCGAGCTGGAAGCGCACGAAGCCGGCGAGCCGGACCGGTGCGCCCAGGTCCTTGCCGGCCTGCTCGACCACCTTCTTGACCTTGCTCTCCTGGTCGATGACGTAGACCTGCTCGAGCAGGACGACCTCCTCGTAGTACTTGCGCATCCGGCCTTCGACCATCTTGGCGACGATCTCCTCCGGCTTGCCCGAGGCGCGCGCCTGTTCGGAAAGCACCTCGCGCTCGCGGTCCAGCATCGCCTGGTCGACGCTCTCGACATCGAGCGCCTGGGGGTTGGCGGCCGCCACGTGCATGGCGATCTGCCGGCCCAGCTCGGTCAGCTTCGCCTTGTCGGCGGTGGACTCCAGCGCGACCAGCACGGCGATCTTGCCGAGGCCTTCGGCCACCGCGGAATGAATGTACGGGCAGACGACGCCGTCGGAGACTTCCAGCGCCGCAGTGCGGCGCAGGTTCATGTTTTCGCCGATGGTGGCGATCAGATTGGTCAGTTCCTCGGCGACGGAACGGCCGCTGCCGGGATAGTCCATCGCCTTCAGCGCCTCGATGTCGCCGCCGGCCTCGAGCGCCAGCTCGGCCACCTGAGCGGCGAAGGCCTGAAACTGCTCGTTGCGGGCGACGAAGTCGGTCTCGGCATTGACTTCGACGGCAGCCCCCTTGGTGCCGGAGACCGCCGCTGCCACCAGCCCCTCGGCCGCAGTGCGTCCGGCCTTCTTGGCAGCGGCCGACAGCCCCTTCTTGCGCAGCCAATCGACAGCAGCCTCCAGGTCGCCGCCGGTCTCGGTCAGCGCCTTCTTGCAGTCCATCATGCCGGCGCCGGTCTTATCGCGCAGCTCCTTGACCAGGGCAGCGGTGATCTCAGCCATCTCGTCTCAACCCTCTTGCCTTTCGCGCCGGCCAGCGGTGCCGCCGGGCGCCCGTTTGCTTCTCCACACAAGAACGGCGGCCGTTGCAAGCCGCCGTTCCCGGGTTCTGCGACCGCCCGATGCGACTCGTCAGGCGGGCTTGGTCTCACCTTCCGTCGGCGTCTCCGCTTCGCCCGCGGCGGCGGCCCCCGCCGTCTCCGTGTCGGCGCCGCGACCCGTCTCGACGGAGGCCTCTTCGCTCGTCGTCTCAGGCGAGGCGGGCTCGCCGCCCTCTGCGACCGCCGGCTCGTAGGGAACCTCGGACGAAGCGCCGACATCCCCGCCGGCGCTGGCGACCTCCGCTTGCAGGCCGTCCAGGATCGCGTCCACCGCCAGATCGCAGTAGGTCTGGATGGCGCGGATCGCATCGTCGTTGCCGGGCACCGGATAGGCGACGCCGGTCGGGTCGGAGTTGGAGTCGAGGATCGCCACCACCGGGATGTTCAGCACGTTGGCCTCCTGGATGGCCAGGTGCTCCTTGTTGGTGTCGATCACGAAGATGGCGTCCGGCAGGCCGCCCATGTCGCGGATGCCGCCCAGCGCGCGGTCCAGCTTGTCGCGGTCGCGCGTCATGATCAGCAGCTCGCGCTTGGTCAGGCCGGTCTCCTCCTCGGACAGGCGCGCGTCCAGGTCCTTCAGGCGCTTGATCGAGTGGGAGATGGTCTTCCAGTTGGTCAACATGCCGCCGAGCCAGCGGTGGTTCACGTAGTACTGCCCGCTGCGCCGCGCGGCGTCGGCGACCACCTCGCTGGCCTGACGCTTGGTGCCGACGAACAGAACGCGGCCGTTGCCGGCGGCGACGCCGCGCAGGAAGACCAGGGCCTGGTGCAGCAGCGGCACCGTCTGCTGCAGATCGAGGATATGGACATTGTTGCGCGCGCCGAAGATGTAGGTCTGCATCTTCGGGTTCCAGCGGCGCGTGGTGTGACCGAAGTGGACGCCGGCCTCCAGAAGCTGGCGCATGGTGAAGTCGGGCAAAGCCATTGGATAGGGGTCCTCGTTCGTCCGGTTAGACCTCCGCGGGCTGGGATCCCTCCAGGCGTGGTCGGCTCCACCGAAAATGGCAGGAACCGGGCCTTTCGAGACACCGGAGCAGGTCGCACGAAGCGGCTTCGCTTCGACCGCGACCCGGAAAGCCCGCGTGTGGGGTTTGGATATGGCGCGGGTGATACCCGCCGACGCCGCAAATTGCAAGCCTGAGCGCGGCTTTCAAGAGGGCGGGCGCCGGGCCTACAGGTCGGTCACGGTCAGCCCGGGTATGGCCTTGATGGCTTGGCGCGCGGCCGGCGGGAGATTGTATCTGCCGGGCAAGTCCAGTTCGGCCTCCTGACCGTGTTCCAGGGCCAGGACCAGGCAGATCGGGCTCTGCCCTCGGCCCTCGCGCTCGAGCAGCTTTCTCAGGTGGGCCAGGGGTTCCGGGCTTTCGGCAAAGACGCGTAAGCCGGCGGCCGTCTTGGCCAGGGACTCTTCCAGGTCCTCGAAGCGCTGGGCGATCAGGCGGAAGCCGGCCTCCTCGTCCTCGCCGCCGCCGGTGTTGCGCTCGGCGATCGCCTCGACCAGCAGAGGCCGGCCGCTGTCGAGCCGCTCGCGGCTCTGCGACAGCGCCTCGGCGAAGACCATCACCTCGAACTGGCCGGAACTGTCCGACATCTGCACGAAGGCGAAGCGACTGCCCTTCTTGGAGGTGCGCTCCTGCTTGCCGACGACGATGCCGGCCAGGCGTTTGCGCGGCTCGCCCTGGTCGGGGGCCTTCACCAGATCGGCATAGGAGATCACCTGCTTGCGGCCGAGCAGCGCCTGATAGCTGTCGAGCGGATGGGCCGAGAGGTAAAAACCGATGGCGTCGAACTCGCGCTGCAGCCGCTCCATGCCGGACCAGTCGACCACTTTGGGCAGCTTGAGCTCGCCGGCCTGGCTGTCGCCGCCGCCGCCGAACAGGCTGACCTGGTCGCTGCTGCGCTCGTCGGCCGCCGCAGCGGCGTGGCGCATGATCGTCTCGGCCGCCTGGAAGACGGCGTGGCGGTTCGGCTCCAACGAGTCGAAGGCGCCGGCCGCCGCCAGGTTTTCCACCGTGCGCTTGTTCAACTGGCGTGGATCGAGCCGGCGGGCGAAGTCCGAGAGGCCGGCAAAGGGACCCCCGGCCTCCCGCTCTTTCGAGAGTTCCGACATGGCGCCGCGCCCGACGTTCTTCAGGGCGGCCAGCGCGTAGCGGATGGCCTTGCGGGCGCTGCCGTTGCTCCCGGTGACCTCGACCGCGAAGTCCGGCTCGGAGCGGTTGACGTCCGGCGGCAACAGCCCGATGCCCAGCCGGTCGAGCTCTTGCCGGTAGCCGCCGAGCTTGTCGGTGTTGGTCATGTCGTAGGTCATGCAGGCGGCGAGAAACTCGACCGGGTGGTTGGCCTTCATGTAGGCGGTCTGGTAGGCGACCAGCGCGTAGGCCGCCGCATGCGACTTGTTGAAGCCGTAGCCGGCGAACTTGGCGACCAGGTCGAAGATGCCGGAGGCGGTCTGCTCGGCGACGCCGCGCGCCAGTGCGCCCTCGACGAAGATCTTGCGCTGGGCGTCCATCTCGGCAGCGATCTTCTTGCCCATCGCCCGCCGCAGCAGGTCGGCACCGCCCAGGCTGTAGCCGGCCAGCTCCTGGGCGATCTGCATCACCTGCTCCTGATAGATGATGATCCCGAAGGTCTCCTTCAGGATCGACTCCAGGGTCGGGTAGAGGTAGTCGGGCGGCTCGTCGCCGGCCTTTCGCTTGATGTAGCTCGGGATGTTCTCCATCGGCCCGGGCCGATAGAGCGAGACCATGGCGACCACGTCCTCGAAGCGGTCGGGCTTCAGCTTGCGCAAGGCGTCGCGCATGCCCGAGCTTTCGAGCTGGAACACCCCGACCGTGTCGCCCTTGGCCATCGTCCGGTAGGCCTCGGCGTCGTCGAGCGGCAGGGCCGCCAGGTCGAACCCGGGCTCGCTGGCGCGCACCAACTCCGCCGCCTTGTTCAGCACGGTCAGGGTCTTGAGGCCCAGGAAGTCGAACTTTACCAGGCCCGCCTGCTCGACGTACTTCATGTTGAACTGGGTGACCGGCATGTCCGAGCGCGGGTCGCGGTAGAGCGGGATCAGCTCGTCCAGCGGCCGGTCGCCGATCACCACGCCGGCGGCGTGGGTCGAGGCGTGGCGGTACAGCCCCTCCAGCTTGAGGCCGATATCGATCAGCCGAGCCACCGTCGGGTCGCTGTCGCGCTGGAACTGCAGATCGGGCTCGCCGGCGATGGCCTGTTCCAGGGTCACCGGATTGGCCGGGTTGTTCGGCACCAGTTTGCAGATCCGGTCGACCTGGCCGTAGGGCATCTGCAGCACGCGGCCGACGTCGCGCAGCACCGCGCGCGCCTGCAGCTTTCCGAAGGTGATGATCTGGGCGACCCGGTCGCGGCCGTACTTGCGCTGGACGTAGTCGATCACCTCGTCGCGCTGGTCCTGGCAGAAGTCGATGTCGAAGTCCGGCATCGACACGCGCTCGGGGTTCAAGAAGCGTTCGAACAGCAGGTTCCAGCGGATCGGGTCCAGGTCGGTGATTTTCAGCGACCAGGCGACCAGCGAGCCGGCGCCGGAGCCGCGGCCGGGGCCGACGGGGATGCCCTGGCCCTTGGCCCACTGGATGAAGTCGGCGACGATCAGGAAATAGCCGGGAAAGCCCATCTGCACGATGATGCCCAGCTCGTGCGCCAGCCGCTCCTCGTAGAGCGTTTTCGCGCGCGCCCGCTCCGCCTCGCTCGCCAGCCGTGGGAAGACGTGGGTCTGCAGATGCTCGGCCAGCCCGGCCTCGGCCTGGGCGCGCAGTTCCTCTGCCTCGCTGCGCCCACCTGCCGTATCGTACGCCGGCAGGATCGGCTTGATCGGCTTCGGGTAAAAGCTGCAGCGTCTGGCGACGGTGACGGTGTTCCGCACTGCCTCTGGCAGGTCTGGGAAGAGCGCCGTCATCTCCTCCGCGCTCTTGAAGCGGTGCTCGGGTGTCACCTTGCGCCGCTCTTCCTGAGAGACGGTGGCGCCCTCGGCGATACACAGCAGCGCGTCGTGCGCCTCGTACATCTCGGCGGTGGCGAAGAAGGGCTCGTTGGTGGCGACCAGCGGCAGGTCGTGCCGGTAGGCCAGCTCGACCAGGCGATCCTCGGTCGCCAGCTCCCGCTGCTGCCCGTGCCGTTGAAGTTCCACGTAAAGTCTATCGGAAAACGCGCTGGAAAGTCTTAAAAGAATGTCTTCGGCAAGACGGTCCTGCTCCTCGAACAGCAGGCGGGCCACCGTGCCCATCGGACCGCCGGTCAGGGCGATCAGCCCGGCGCCGTGCGCCTCCAGGTCGGTCAGCCCGACATGCGGTTCCTCGCCTGCGGGCGTCTCCAGAAAGGCCTTGCTGACCAGCTTCAGCAGGTTGCGGTAGCCGGCCTCGTTGGAGACCAGCAGCACGATCTGGTCGGGCTTCGGCGGCGTCGCGCCGTTCGCGGGCGCATCGGGGCGGGCCATGCCGAGCTGGCAGCCGACGATCGGCTGAACGCCCGCCTTGGTCGCCTCCAGCGCGAACTCCAGCGCGCCGAAGAGGTTGTTGGTGTCGCTCAGGCCGACCGCCGGCATGCCCTGCTCGACGCAGAGCCTGACCAGCTCCTTCACCTTGATCGCCCCCTCGGAGAGCGAATAGGCGGAGTGCGTGCGCAGATGGATGAAGGCAGGGTCGGACATGACGCGAAGTGTGCCGCGATTCGCAGCGCCGGCGGAAGGTGCGCCGGATGGGTAACCTGGGGACTACTCCGCCGGCGGGGGGCCCTGGACCAGGCGGCCGTCCTCCAGGCGGACGATCCGGTCCATGCGGGCGGCCAGCTCGTAGTTGTGGGTCGCCAGCAGGATCGCCAGGCCGGCCCCGCGCACCAGCTTGACCAGCAGCTCGAAGACGGCGTCGGCGGTGTGCGGGTCCAGGTTGCCGGTCGGCTCGTCGGCCAGCAGCAGCTTGGGCGCGTTGATCAGGCCGCGGGCGACGGCGACCCGCTGCTGCTCGCCGCCCGACAGGCGCGCCGGCCGGTGCTCCAGCCGTTCGCCGAGCCCGACCAGCTCCAGCAGCTCGGTGGCGCGCGCCTTTGCCTCGCGCTTCGACAGCCCGGCGATCATCTGCGGCACCACCAGGTTCTCCAGCGCGGAGAACTCCGGCAGCAGGTGATGGTACTGATAGACGAAGCCGATGTGCTGGCGGCGCAGGCGGGTGCGCTCGCGGTCGCCCAGCCCCTGCGCCTCCTGGCCGGCGATGCGGATGACGCCGGCATCCGGCCGGTCGAGCAGGCCGCAGATGTGCAGCAGCGTCGACTTGCCCGAGCCCGAGGGGCCGAGCAGCGCCACCATCTCGCCGCGTGCCAGCCTGAGGTCGAGACCGCACAGCACCGGCAGCTCGCGGCCGGCCTGGCGGAACGACTTGACGACGCCGGCGAGTTCCAGCGCGGCGCCGTCATTCATAGCGCAGGGCTTCCACCGGATCGAGGCGGGCGGCCTGCCACGCCGGCACGATCGGCGCCAGGAAGGACAGCGCCAACGCCATCGCCACCACCTGCCCAACCTCGCCCCAGTCGATCACCGCCGGCAGCTTGGTCAGGAAGTAGATCTCGGGATTGAACACCTGGGTGTCGGCCAGCGATTCCACCCAGTCCTGGATCACCGTGATGTTGTCGATGAAGACCAGCCCGAGGACGAGGCCCGCCAGCGTGCCGAACAAGCCGACCGCCGCACCCGACATGAAGAAGACGCGCAGCACCAGGCCGCGCGGTGCGCCCATGGTGCGCAAAATGGCGATGTCGCGGCCCTTGCCCTTCACCAGCATGTACTGGCCGGACAGGATGTTGAAAGCCGCGACCAGGATGATCAGCGAGAGGATCAGGAACATGACGTTCCGCTCGACCTGCACCGCGTTGAAGAAGCTGGAGTTCGCCGTCTGCCAGTCGACCAGTCGGTAGGCCTGGGTCATCTCCTGCTGGATGGCCCGGCGCACCTGGGCGACGCGATCGGGATCGGCGACCATCACCTCGATCGCGTTCACGCTGTTCGGCAAGCGGAAGAAGGTCTGCGCAAGCTCCAGCGGCATGTAGACGAAGGAGCTGTCGTACTCGAACATGCCGACCTCGAAGAAGCCGGCGACGGGATAGGCCTTCATCCGCGGCACCGATCCGAAGGCGGTGCGGTTCATCTCCGGGCTGACCAGGGTGATGCGGTCGCCGACTTGGAGGCCGAGGGAGTTGGCCATGCGGATGCCGACCACCACGCCGTCGGTCTCGGCGAAGCCGGCAAGGTCGATGTCCGTCAGGGCGTCGGCGATCAGCGGCCGGGCGGCCAGCGCCTCGGCCGAGACGCCGCGGACCATGGCGCCGTTCGCCCGCCCCTCGGCCAGCACCATCACCTGGCCCTGGACCTGGGGCGTCACGTTCTCGACGTCGGCCAGCCGGCGCAGCCGCTCGCTCAGACCGGCGTAGTCGTCGATGCCGTCGCTGGAGCCGGCATAGACCGTCAGGTGGCCGTTGACCCCCAGAATGCGGCCCAGAAGCTCCTCCCGGAAGCCGTTCATCACCGCCATGACGATGATCAGGGTGGCCACCCCCAGCGCGATGCCGAGCAGCGAGATCACCGCGATCACCGAAATGAAGCTCTCCTGCCGGCGCGAGCGCAGGTAGCGTAGCGCCATCAGGCGTTCGACGGCTCCGAAGACCATGGCGCCTCTAGCCGCCGGTCAGGCGCGCGAGGGCGGAGTCCAGCGAGACCTCCTGGCGCTCGCCGGTGGCCCGGCGCTTCAGTTCGACCACGCCGCCGGCCAGGCCGCGCGGGCCGACGATGAGCTGCCAGGGCAGGCCGATCAGGTCCATCTCCGCGAACTTGGCGCCGGCGCGCTCGTCGGTGTCCTCGTAGAGCGGATCCAGCCCGGCGGCCTGCAGCTTTTCGTAAGCCGCGTCGCAGGCCCGGGCGCAGTCCGCGTCCGCCGCCTTCAGGTTGACGAGTGCGACATCGAAGGGAGCGACACTGTCCGGCCAGACGATGCCGGCCTCGTCGTGGCTCGCCTCGATGATGGCGCCGACCAGCCGCGAAACGCCGACGCCGTAGGAGCCCATGTGGACCGCCGTTTCGCCGGCCTCCGGCAAGGCCACCTTGGCGCCCAGCGGCGCCGAGTACTTGGTCCCGAAGTAGAAGATGTGGCCGACCTCGATGCCGCGACCCTCGTAGCGGCGGTCTTCCGGCACCGCCGCGGCGAAGGCCTCGGCATCGTGCTTCTCGTCGGTGCGGGCGTAGAGGCTGGTGAAGCGCTCGACCACCCCCGCCACCGCGGCGTCGTCCGTGTAGTCGATGGCGCTGCCGAGCACGTCGGCGTCCAGGAATTCCTGGTCGCAGAAGACCTCGCTCTCGCCGGTTTCGGCCAGGATGATGAACTCGTGGGACAGGTTGCCGCCGATCGGGCCGGTGTCGGCCTCCATCGGGATCGCCTTCAGGCCCAGGCGCGCGAAGGTGCGCAAGTAGGCGACGAAGAACTTGTTGTAGGAGCGGCGCGCGCCCTCGTAGTCCAGGTCGAAGGAGTAGGCGTCCTTCATCAGGAACTCGCGGCCGCGCATCACCCCGAAGCGCGGCCGCACCTCGTCGCGGAACTTCCACTGGATGTGGTAGAGCAGCCTCGGCAGGTCGCGGTAGCTTTTCACCGAGTGGGCGAAGATCTCGGTGATCAGCTCCTCGTTGGTCGGGCCGTAAAGCATCTCACGCTCGTGCCGGTCTTGGATGCGCAGCATCTCCGGGCCATAGGCCTCGTAGCGGCCCGACTGCTTCCACAGGTCGGCCGCCTGGATCGTCGGCATCAGCAGTTCCTGTGCGCCGGCCCGATCCTCCTCCTCGCGCACGATCTGCTCGATCCGCTTCAACACCCGGAAGCCCAGCGGCAGCCAGGAATAGATGCCGGCCGAGGCCTGGCGGACCATGCCGGCGCGCAGCATCAGGCGGTGGGAGACGATCTCGGCTTCCTTCGGGGTCTCGCGCAGGGTCGGCAGGAAGAAGGCGGAACGGCGCATGCGGGTCGGCTCGTCTGAGAGTTTGCGGTTCGCCTAGGGTCTGGCCGCAAGGCGCGGCGAACCTACGCAATGGCCGTGGGCTTGTCCATTGCCCGACCCTGTCTGCCGGCTGCGGCGAAAAGGTGGCGACGCGCCGGCGCTAGCGGGGCCGCTCCGCCAGGACCGCACGGCACAGCGCGGCCAGCTCCCAGGCCGTTTCGTCCTGCAAAGGCTGGCCGTCGAAGTAGACCCGCCCGTCGCGTCGCACCGTCACCTGACCGACGCCGAGCGTGGTGGCGGCCTCCGGCCGGCCGTCCAGGCGCGCCGCTTCGCGGTCGAGCGCGGCCAGCTCCTCCTGCAATGCCGTGTTGCCGGGATCGGCGGCCAACCGTGCGGCCACGACGCGCCTGCGACTCTCCAGCCGGCGCTGGTCCAGGGTATCGAGCGGCTTGACCTCGATCGTGAAGGTGAAGGCGTCGGGGAGCTGGATCGGGTTGGCGCCGTAAAGGTCTGCCGGCGCCACAGGCTCGCCGCGGGCATCGACGCCCGGCTGGTACTCGGCCGGAACCTCGGCGTCGGGCATGTAGCGGACGAGCCGGCTGCAGTCCAAGCGGGTGATCGTCACGGTCAGCGGCTCGGCGCCGGCGGCGGCCGCGCCGAGACCCAGGCAGGCTGCAATGAATCCGTAGCCTTTGCGCATGCCGAGAGGCTAATCTCCGCCCGTTGCCAAAAGCCTAAGCCCGCAGCCGCCGACGCGGCTCAGACGGACGGACGGCAACGGGGGGAACGAGCTCAAGGCAAGAGACGGCGAACGGGACCGTCCAGGCGGCTGCGCTGCGCGTGGCGCGCCGGGGGCAAGATTTGGGGGTCGGACCACATGCTGGAGCGTCTTTTCGATCTGCGCGGGCACGGCACCACGGTACGCACCGAGGTGATCGCCGGCGTCACCACCTTCCTGACGATGGCCTACATCGCCTTCGTCAACCCGTCGATCCTGTCGGAAGCCGGAATGGACTTCGGCGCGGTCTTCGTCGCCACCTGCGTGGCGGCGGCGATCGGCACCCTGATCATGGGGCTGTACGCCAACTATCCGATCGCCCTGGCGCCCGGCATGGGGCTCAACGCCTTCTTCACCTACGGCGTCGTGCTCGGCATGGGCTACACGTGGCAGGTTGCGCTGGGGGCAGTGTTCCTGTCGGGCATCCTTTTCGTGATCCTCTCGATCCTGCCGGTGCGCGAGTGGATCATCAACGCCATCCCCAAGGGCCTGAAGATGGCGATCTCCGCCGGCATCGGCCTGTTCCTCGGCATCATCGCCCTGAAGAACGCCGGCATCGTCGTCGATCATCCGGCGACGCTGGTGACTATCGGCGACCTGACCGCCTGGCCGGCGCTTCTAGCCCTGCTCGGTTTCGCGCTCATGGTGGCGCTCGACAACCTACGGGTGCCTGGCGCGGTGATCATCGGCATCCTCGCCGTGACGGCGATCGGCGTAGCACTCGGAGTCAGCCCCTTCCAGGGCATCGTCGACGTGCCGCCGGATCCCTCGCCCACCTTCCTGCAGCTCGACCTCGCCGGCGCCTTCCAGATCGCGCTGCTCAGCGTGGTCTTCACGTTCCTCTTCGTCGACCTGTTCGACACCGCCGGCACGCTGGTCGGCGTCGCCCACCGCGCCGGCCTGCTCGATGCGCAGGGCCGCCTGCCGCGCCTGCGCCAGGCTCTGATGGCTGACTCCTCCGCCACGGTCGTCGGCGCGGCGCTCGGTACCTCGACGACCACCAGCTATATCGAGTCCGCCTCGGGCATCAAAGCCGGCGGGCGGACCGGGCTGACCGCCGTGGTGGTGGCGATCCTTTTCCTGCTCACCCTCTTTTTCGCCCCGCTGGCCGGCACGGTGCCCGCCTACGCGACCGCGCCGGCACTGCTGTTCGTCGCCTGCCTGATGGCCCGCGGCCTGGCCGAGATCGACTGGGAGGACGCGACAGAATACGCGCCGGCCGTGCTGACCGCCCTGTCGATGCCGCTGACCTTCTCGATCGCCCACGGCATCGGCCTCGGCTTCATCGCCTACGCCGCCGTGAAGATCCTGACCGGACGCGTGTCCGATTGCTCCGTCGCAGTGCTGATCATCGCGGCAGCATTCGTGCTCAAGTTTGCCTTTCTTTGATGCAAAGCGACTCTCGCCCGCCAGTGGCGGAACGAATGTTTCCAAACACTGGCGGGCGGGCGGAAAAAGTAAGTGACGCCGCGGTTCCGATCAGCTATGACACCTTTCTCGAAACACCGGTGAACGAACATCGGGAATGGCTCGTTCCACGGCCCAAGTTTAAGGAGGAACGCCGTTCCGAAGCCACCGGGCGCCAGCACAGGCAGCCCGACCACAAGGCGGTAGCGAACGGATCGAAATTCAGGCAAGCCTCCCCCGCGGACGGCTTGCCTTTTTGTTTTTCGCTTTGCGCCGTTTGCGACTGCCGCGGTTCCACGGAACACGCGATACGGGCCGATCCAGCGAGGGTAGCGAGCGCATGCTTCGGATCTACGGGCGCCCCAACTCGATCAACGTGCAGAAGGTTCTCTGGACCGCCGACGAACTGGCGCTGGACTACGAGCACGTTCCGGCCGGCGGCGCGCACGGCAAGGTCGAGGAGACCTGGTTCGCAGCGCTCAATCCCAACCGCCTGGTGCCGACGATCGAGCACGACGGCTTCGTGCTCTGGGAGTCCAACGCCATCGTGCGTTATCTGGCGGCCCGCTTCGGAATGGACCGCCTCTGCGCGCGCGACGAGCAGCAGCGTGCCCTCGCCGGGCAATGGATGGATTGGGCCACCTTCACGGTCGTGGCGGCGATGACGCCGGTGTTCTGGGGCCTGGTGCGCACGCCCGAGACGGCCGACAAGACCGCCATTGCCGCCGGCATCGAGAAGTGTCAGGCCGCCTTTCGTCTGCTCGACGCACAGCTTGCCGAGCGCGACTACCTCCTGGGCGAGGCCTTCACGATGGCGGACGTGCCGCTCGGCTGCGCGGTCTACCGCTGGCACGCCATGGACGTACCGCACCAGAGCCTGCCGCACCTGGAGGCCTGGTACGAGCGGCTGCGCGCCCGCCCAGCCTATCGCGATCGGGTGATGCTGCCGCTGAGTTGAGGCCTAGAGCCGTTTTCTCGGCATTGGAATCGTATTGGGATTCCCAAGGGCTGTCGGATGTGATTCACCCTGAGGGCTGGATTGGAGGCCAGCCATCATGGGCAAATCTCTTTCCTTGGATCTTCGTCAGCGTGTGGTCGACGCGGTTGAAAGCGGGCAGTCCCGGCGTGCCGCGGCGGAGCGTTTCGGTGTCTCGGTGTCATCCGCGGTCCGCTGGACGCAGCGCGCGCGCACCCTTGGTCACCTGGCGCCGGGTAAACGCGGCGGTGACAAGCGCACGCACCGGATTGACGCTTACAGCGCGTTGATCCTCGGTTGGGTTAACGAGACGCCGGACATAACGCTTGGCGAAGTGTCGGAGCGTCTGGCCGCCGCGCATGGATACAAGCCCGCCTGGAGCGTTGTGTGCCGGTTCTTCCAACGCCACGGCATGACGCGCAAAAAAAGACAGCGCATGCCGCCGAGCAGGACCGCGCCGATGTAGCGCGGCGGCGTCTCGCCTGGTTCGAAGGGCAACCCGATCTCGATCCCGAACGTCTTGTCTTCATCGATGAATGCGGCACGTCGACCAAGATGGCCCGGCTCTATGGCCGTGCCCCCAAAGGCGAGCGATGCCGTGCGCCAATCCCCCATGGCCATTGGAAAACAACGACTTTTGTGGGCGCTTTGCGACTGTCGGGCATGACCGCGCCAATGACTTTGGGGGGAGCGATGAACGGTGCGGCCTTCCTCGCCTATGTCGAACACTGTCTGGTCCCCACACTCGCCCCCGGCGACATCGTCGTCATGGACAACCTGCCGGCTCATAAGCCGCCGGCTATTCGCAAAGCCATCGAAAACGCCGGAGCGGAACTGCACTTCCTGCCGCCCTACAGCCCCGATTTCAATCCCATCGAAATGGCCTTCTCGAAGGTCAAAGCCTTCCTGAAAAAGATCGCAGCACGGACCGTCACAGACCTGTGGGACGCGATCCGCGATGCCATCGACGCCGTCACACCAGCGGACTGTCGGGGCTTCTTCACCGCCGCAGGCTATGAACCAGATTGATCGGAATCCGCTCTAGCGGTCGCTTTCGACCTGGAAGGGGTCGCCGCCGACGATCTCGCGGAAGGAGATCAGGCCGGATTCGACCACGGCGAAGATGAGCAGCCAGATCGCGCCCGTGATCGCCGTTGTGACCAGCGCCTTCTTGAGGAGCCGCGGGTTTTCCGGGGCGCTCGGCGCATGCCCCGGCTCCGGGGACTCGGGCGGCTTCGCCCCCCAGGGCAGGACCATGAAGATCACCACCCACCAGACGATGACGAAGACGATGATGCCGGTGAACCAGCCCATGGGACGAGGTTAGACTCTCCCGCCCCTCAGACCTGCTCGAGCTCGACGAGGGTCCCGAAGAAGTCCTTCGGGTGCAGGAAGAGCACCGGCTTGCCATGGGCGCCGATCTTCGGCTCGCCGTCGCCCAGCACCCGCGCGCCCTCGGCCTTCAGCTTGTCGCGCGCCGCCAGGATGTCCTCAACCTCGTAGCAGACATGGTGGATGCCGCCGGCCGGGTTCTTCTCCAGGAAGCCGGCGATCGGCGAGTTCTCGCCAAGCGGATGCAGCAGCTCGATCTTGGTGTTCGGCAGTTCGACGAAGACGACGGTGACGCCGTGGTCGGGCTCGTCCTGGGGCTTGGAAACCTTGGCGCCCAAAGTGTTGGCGTAGCTCGCGCGCGCCACCTCCAGGTCAGGCACCGCGATGGCCACGTGGTTCAAGCGTCCGATCATCGCGCGGTCTCCCTACTCGCTCATCCTGATCACCTGCACCTCGACCACCGGCTTCTTGCCGAGCTCGCGCTGCAGGGTCCGGCGCACGCCGATGCGCACCGCCTCGGCCGTCGCCCGGTCGTCGTGGCGATCGTGCCGGCTGAGGGCGTGCAGAGCCTGCCGCGCCGCCGCCTCCACCGCCTCGGTCACCTCGACCTCCTCCTCGGGATCGTAGAGGCCGCCGGCCGACACCCGCGGCGCCGTCAGCAGCGTGCCGCCGGCATCGATCACCACCGTCACAACGGCGGCGCCGTTGACCACCATGCGCCGGCGCGTGCGGATCACCGGGCTGTCGACCGGGCGCAGGATGTCGCCGTCGAGCAGCAGGCGGCCGGAATGGACTTGGTCGAGGATTTCCGCCGGCCCCGGCGCGAGGCGGACCAGCGCGCCGTTGCGCCCGACCAGCGCCTGCGGCACCTGACACTGCCGCGCCAACTCGGCATGAGCGACCAGGTGCCGGTGCTCGCCGTGCACCGGCACCGCGATCTCGGGCCGCGTCCACTGGTACATCTGGGTCAGCTCGTCGCGGCACGGGTGACCGGACACATGCACCGTCCGGTCGTCGGCCCCGACGATATGGATGCCCCGCTCGGTCAGCATGTTGAAGAGGGCGTGGATCGACTTCTCGTTGCCCGGAATGACTCGGGAGGAGAAGATCACCGTGTCGCCCTTGCCCAGCGAGATGTCCGGGTGGTCGTCGTTGGCGATGCGCCAGAGCGCGGCCCGCGGCTCGCCCTGGCTGCCGGTGACCAGCAGCAGCACCTCCTCGTCCGGCAGATAGCCGATGTCGCGCACGTCGACGAGCGGCGGCAGGTCCTTGAGGTAGCCCGCCTCGCGCGCCGCCGCCCAGATGCGATGCATCGACCGGCCGGCCAGCGCCACCCGACGGCCGTTCTTATCGGCGGCACGGATGACGCTTTCCAGGCGTGCCACATTGCTGGCGAAGCAGGCGACGGCGACCTTGCCGTCGAACTTGCCGATCAGCTCCTCCAGCTCGGCCCGCACGTCCAGTTCCGAGCCGGCTTCGCCCGGGACCATGGCGTTGGTGGAGTCGCAGACGAGCGCCAGCACCCCCTCCTCCGCCACCTCGCGCAGGCGCTTGTCGTCGTAGTCCGCGCCGATCAGCGGGTCCGGGTCGAGCTTCCAGTCTCCGGTGTGCACCACCAGGCCCGCCGACGTGCGCAGGACGACCGCATTCGGCTCGGGAATCGAGTGGGTCAGGGTCACCAGCTCGACGTCGAACGGCCCGATGTCCAGCCGCGCGCCGAGCGGGATCTCGCGGATCTCCGGCGTCTCCTGCAGCCCTTCGTCGACCAGCTTGCGGCGCAGCAGGGCGGCGGTGAAGGGCGTGGCGTAGATCGGGCAGCGCAACTCCGGCCACAGCCAGGGCACCGCGCCCAGGTGGTCCTCGTGCGCGTGGGTCAGGACCAGCCCGACCAGGTCGCCGGCGCGCTCGACGATGAAGTCGGGGTCGGGCATGACCACCTCGATCCCCGGCAGGTCGTGCTCGCCGAAGGCGACCCCGCAGTCGACCATCAGCCATTTTCCGGCATGGCCGTAGAGGTTCAGGTTCATGCCGATCTCGCCGGTCCCGCCCAGGGGCAGGAAGTACAGCTCGTCGGTGCCGGGAACGGGAATGTCGCTCATGAGGCCCCTTGGCTGGCGTCGTAGAGCAGGCGGAGGCCGCGCAGGGTCAGGTCCGGGTCCTTGTGCTGGATCGCCGCGGTGTACTCCTCGAACAGCGGCGCCAGGCCGCCGGTCGCGACCGTCGTCAGGTCGGCGCCGCGCTCCGCCCGAATGCGCGCCACCAGCCCCTCGATCAAGCCGACGTAGCCCCAGAAGACGCCCGACTGCATGGCCCCGACCGTGTCGGTGCCGACGATGCGCGGCGGCTTGGCCAGGGTGATGCGCGGCAGGCGCGCCGCCGCCTGGTACAGCGCCTCCATGGACAGGTTGATGCCGGGCGCGATGATGACGCCCTCGATCCCGCCGTCCGGATCGATGACGTCGAAGGTGGTGGCGGTCCCGAAGTCGATGACGATCAGAGCGCCCTGGTAGCTGGCATGGGCCGCGACGGCGTTGGCGATGCGGTCGGCGCCGAGCTGCTCCGGCCGGGCGACGCGCAGCGGCACGTCGGTCGCCCGCACGGCCGCCTCCACCGTGATCGGCTCGACGCCGAAATGCAGGCGGCACAGGCGGTCGAAGGCGCGCTGGGCGGCCGGCACGACGTTGGAGACGATGGCGCCGGTGACCGCGGTACGCTCCAGCCCGGCCAAGCCCATCAAGGTGGTCAGCCAGACGACGTACTCGTCCGAGGTGCGGCGCGGGTCGGTCGCGATGCGCCACTTGGCCTTCAGCGCCTCGCCCTCGTAGAGCCCGACGACGCAGTTGGTGTTGCCGCTGTCGATGGCCAGAAGCACGGCGCTAGCTCCCGACCGGGAAGACGTCGCCGGCGGCGACGGTGCGCAGAGTCCCGTCCGAGAGCTGCAGCAGCAGACGGCCGTCCTGGTCCAGGTCCACGAAGACGCCGGTGAGGCTCTCGTGCGGCAGCCGGACTTCGATCGTCTCGCCCTTGGCCGCCGCGTGCGCCAGCCAGGCGTTGCGCAGCGGCCCGAAGCCCTCCTCCAACCAACGCGACACCCAGTTCATGAAATGGCGCGCGAAGGCCTCCAGCAGGTCCACGGCGGTGACCTCTGCCGGCGTGCCCTCGAAGCGCAGCGAGGTCGCCGGATAGGCGGAGTCCTTGGGGAAGCTCTCCACGTTCGCGCCCAGCCCGAGCAGCAGCCAGTCCAGCTTCCCGTCGGCCGACGACTTGGATTCCAGCAGCACCCCGGCGACCTTACGGCCATTGAGCAGCACGTCGTTCGGCCACTTGTAGAGCACGTCGAGCGGCGGGCAGACGCTGCCGATGGCGTCGCCCAACGCGACGCCGGCGGCGAAGCCGAGCTGCGCCGCCTGGTTCGGGCTGCACTCCGGGCGCAGGATCAGCGTCATGTAGAGGTTGCCGGGCGGGCTTTCCCAGTTCCGGCCCTGACGGCCGCGGCCATGGAGCTGCTCGCGTGCCCACACCAGGGTGCCATCCTGCGCCCCGGCATCGGCCAGGTCGCGGGCCTCCTCCATCGTCGACGGGACGGACTCTCTGGCGACCAACCGGTAGGCCGGCGGCAGCTTCGGGGTGCGGGCGGCGTCCTTCGGCGGGATCATCCGGCGACCGCGAAGAAGGCGTCGGCCGCGGCGGCGGCGCCGTCGACCAGCGGACCCGGCGCGACGAAGAAAAACAGCACCAGCACGGCCGTACCGGCAATCACCGCCCCGACCTCGCGGCCGACCGGCCGGTCGAAGCCCTCCGCCGGCTCGTCGAAGTACATCAATTTCACGATCCGCAGGTAGTAGTAGCAGGCCACGACGCTGGTCAGCACGCCGATCACCGCCAAGGCATAGAGGCCCGCCTCGATCGCCGGCAAGAAGACGTAGATCTTGCCGAAGAAGCCGGCCATCGGCGGAATTCCCGCCATGGAGAACATGAAGATGGCGAGCGCCAGCGCCATCAGCGGATGGGTCTTCGACAGGCCCTTGAGGTCGTCGATACCCTCGACCATACGCTCCTTCTGCCGCATGCAGAGGATGCAGGCGAAGGTGCCGATGGTCATCAAGACGTAGATGGCCATGTAGATGGCGACGCCGCGTATGCCCGCCTCGGTGCCGGCGGCGAGGCCGACGAGGGCGTAGCCGACGTGGCCGATCGAGGAATAGGCCATCAGCCGCTTGATGTTGGTCTGTTGGATCGCCGCCAGCGCGCCCAGCAGCATCGAGGCGATGGAGACGAAGACGACGATCTGCTGCCACTGCTCGACCCAGGCGCCGAACGGCCCCATCAGCACGCGCACCACCAGCGCCATGGCCGCCACCTTCGGCGCCGCGGCGAAGAAGGCGGTCACCGAGGTCGGCGCGCCCTCGTAGACGTCCGGCGTCCACATGTGGAAGGGGACCGCCGAGATCTTGAAGGCGAGGCCGGCGACGACGAAGACCAAACCCACAAGGGCGCCGAGCCAGAGCTCCTGCCCCGCCGCTGCCTGTCCGGCGAAGTGATCCGCCAGCACCGTGAAGCTGGTGGTGCCGGTGAAGCCGTAGACCAGCGACATGCCGTACAGCATCATGCCGGAAGACAGCGCCCCGAGCAGGAAATACTTCAGCCCGGCCTCGGAGGACCGCAGGGTGTCGCGCCGGAAGGCGGCGACGACGTAGAGCGCCAGCGACTGCAGCTCCAGGCCGACATACAGCGAGATCAGGTCGTTGGCCGATATCATCATCAGCATGCCGACGACGGCGAAGACCAGCAGGACCGGATACTCGAAGCGGTCGAGTTGCTCGCGGCGGATGTAGCCGAAGGAGATGATCAGCGTCAGGGCGGCGGCGCCCAGGACGACGATCTTCATGAAGTCGCCGAAGCCGTCGTTGACGAAGAGATCGTTGAAGGCGAAGGCCGCGCGCGACGGCCCGAACAGCACCAGCACGAGGGCGCCGACCAGCGCGGCGACCGACAGCAGCATGGCGGTGTGCGTCGCGCGCGCGCCGGAGAAGACGCCGACCATGAGGATGAAGATCCCGGCGCAGGCGAGGAACACCTCGGGCAGCGCGGCGATCAGGGACGTGGTGAGGCTTGCGGTATCCATCGCGCCTAGTGCTTCAGTTCTGGGGCCGCGTCACTTGAGGGGCCAGAGGCTGGCCAGCGACAAGGGTTCGCCGCGCGCCAGCGCCACCTGGTAGTTCTCGACGAGGTTGGCGACCGAGGCGTCCATCACCTCGAGCAGCGGCAGCGGGTAGATGCCGAAGAAGATGGCCGCCGCCACCAGCGGCGCAAAGACCGCCTTCTCCCGCCAGGTCATGTCAGGCAGCTTCAGCAGATCTTTCTTGGTCAGGGCGCCGAAGATCACGCTGCGGTAGAGCCAGAGCATGTAGGCGGCGCCCAGCACCATGCCGCTGGCCGTCAGCAGCGCGACCCAGGTGTCGACCTGGAAGGCGCCGACGATGACCAGGAACTCGCCGATGAAGCCGCTGGTCCCCGGCAGTCCGACGCTCGCCAGCATGAAGATCATGAAGACGAGCGCGTAGCTCGGCATGTTGTCGGCCAATCCGCCGTAGCGCGAGATCTCGCGAGTATGCAGGCGGTCGTAGACGACGCCGACGCACAGGAACAAGGCGGCCGAGACCACGCCGTGGCTGAGCATCTGGAAGATCGCGCCCTGCACCCCTTGCTCGTTCACGGTGAAGATGCCGACGGTCACGAAGCCCATGTGCGCGACCGAGGAGTAGGCGATCAGCTTCTTCATGTCCTGCTGCGCCAGCGCCACCAACGAGGTGTAGACGATGGCCACCACCGACAGCGTGAACACCAGCGGCGTGAAGAAGGCCGAGGCCTCGGGCAGCATCGGCAGCGAAAAGCGCAGGAAGCCGTAGGCGCCCATCTTCAGCAGCACGCCCGCCAGGATGACGGAGCCGGCCGTCGGCGCCTCGACGTGGGCGTCGGGCAGCCAGGTGTGCACCGGCCACATCGGCACCTTGACCGCGAAGGAGGCGAAGAAGGCCAGCCACAGCCAGATCTGCATCTCCCGCGGAAAGCCGTGGGCCATCAGCGTCGGGATGTCGGCGGTGCCGGCGGTGAAGTACATCGTCAGCATTGCCAGCATCATCAGCAGCGAGCCGGCGAGCGTGTAGAGGAAGAACTTGAAGGCGGCGTAGACCCGGCGCTGGCCGCCCCAAATCCCGATGATCAGGAACATCGGGATCAACACCGCCTCGAAGAAAATGTAGAAGACGATGAAGTCGAGGGCGCAGAACATGCCCACCATCATGGTCTCCAGCACCAGGAAGGCGATCATGTACTCCTTGACACGCGTCTTCACCGCGTCCCAGCTCGCCAGCACGCAGAGCGGCGTCAGCAGGGTCGACAGCAGGACAAAGGGCATGGAGATCCCGTCGACGCCCATGTGGTAGCCGATGTTGAACTCAGGCAACCACTCGACCTTCTCGACGAACTGGAACTCCGCCGTGCCGCGCTCGAAGCCGAACCAGACGAACAGGCTGAGCGCGAAGGTGATCAGGCTCGTCCACAGCGCCACGTAGCGGGCGTTGCGCGCGACGATATCCGGCTCGCCGCGGATGAAGAGGATGAAGCCCGCGCCGAGCAGCGGCAGGAAGGTGACGAGGGAGAGAAGCGGCCAACCACCCATCGCCTCAGCCCCCCGCCGTCACGATGTACCAGGTGACCAGGGCGACGACGCCGATCAGCATGGCAAAGGCGTAGTGGTAGACGTAGCCGCTCTGCAGCCGGCTGGCGCGCCGGGCCAGGCTGCGGGTCACCGCCGCCACGCCGTTCGGGCCGACGCCGTCGATCAGCGCCCCGTCGCCCGCCTTCCACAGTCCCTCGCCCAGATACCAGGCCGGCCGCACGAAGACCGCGTCGTAGAGCTCGTCGAAGTACCACTTACGCAAGGAGAAGAGGTAGAGCGGACGGAACAGGCGTGCGCCCGCCGCCGGCAGGTCCGGCCGCCAGACGTACATCGCCCAGGCCAGCGCGATGCCGACCAGGGTCACCGCCATCGGCAGGGCCTTGACCCAGAAGGGGACGTGGTGGGCCTCCTCGATGATGTCGCTCAGCGCAAAGATGGCGCCGTTCCAGAAGGTCTCGCGCCCGTCGCCGACGAAGAAGCCGTAGAAGATCGCGCCCGCGCCGATGGCGCCGGCCGCCAGCAGGTAGAGCGGCCAGATCATCACCCGCGGTGCCTCGTGGGCATGGTCGAAGGTGTGCTGGTCGGCGCGAGTCTGCCCATGAAAGGTCAGGAACAGCAGGCGGAAGGAATAGAAGGCGGTCATCAGCGCCGCGGCGATGCCGAGCCAGAAAGCGAAGCCGCCGGCGGCGCTCTGCGCCGCATAAGCCGCCTCCAGCACGATGTCCTTGGAATAGAAGCCTGCCAGGCCGACGCCCAGGCCCGGAATGCCGAAGCCGACCAGCGCCAGGCTGCCGATCCACATCAGCCCGTAGGTGAGCGGAATCTTCTTGTAGAGCCCGCCCATCTTGAACATGTCCTGCTCGTGGTGCATCGCGTGGATCACCGCGCCGGCGCCGAGGAAGAGCAGCGCCTTGAAGAAGGCGTGGGTCATCAGGTGGAACATGGCGGCGCCGTAGGCCGAGACGCCGGCGGCGAAGAACATGTAGCCGAGCTGCGAGCAGGTCGAATAGGCGATCACCCGCTTGATGTCGGTCTGAGTCAGGCCGACGGTCGCGGCGAAGAAGGCGGTGGCGGCGCCGACGTAGGTGACCACCGTCAGCGCGTCCGGCGCGTACTCGAAGACCGGCGACATGCGGCAGACCAGGAAGACGCCGGCCGTCACCATGGTGGCGGCGTGGATCAGCGCCGAGACGGGCGTCGGGCCCTCCATGGCGTCGGGCAGCCAGGTGTGCAGGCCGAGCTGCGCCGACTTGCCCATGGCACCGATGAAGAGCAGCAGGCAGATCACCGTCAGGGCGTGCCACTCGATGCCGAAGACCGTCAGCACCGTGTCCTGGTAGTCGGCGGCGGCACCGAAGATCTGGTCGAACTCCACCGAGCCGAACAGCAGGAAGATGCCGGCGATGCCCAGCGCGTAGCCGACGTCGCCGACGCGGTTGACCAGGAAGGCCTTGATGGCCGCCGCATTGGCGCTCGGCCGGTCGTACCAGAAGCCGATCAGCAGGTAGGAGGCGAGACCGACACCCTCCCAGCCGAAGAACATCTGCACCAGGTTGTCTGCGCTCACCAGCATCAGCATGAAGAAAGTGAAGAGCGACAGGTACGCCATGAAGCGGGGGATCGACTTGTCCTCCGCCATGTAGCCGATCGAGTAGACGTGGACGACGGCCGAGACGATGGTGACCACGCAGAACATCACCGCCGTCAGGGTATCGACCCGCAGCGCCCAGCTCAGCTCGAAGCTGCCGGCGTCGAACCAGGTAAAAAGCTCCGTCGTGCGCGCGTTGCCGCCGAGCGCGACGTCGATGAATACGACCACCGAGAGCGCCGCGGCGACGACCAGCGCGCCGCAGGTGACGGCCTGGGCGCCGCGGTCGCCGAGGGCGCGGCCGAACAGACCGGCGAGGATCGCGCCGGCGAGCGGCAGGAAGACGATGAGGGCGTCGATCATGCCCGGCTCAGCCCTTCATCATGTTGATGTCTTCCACCGCGATGGAGCCGCGGTTGCGGAAGTAGACCACCAGGATGGCGAGGCCGATCGCCGCCTCCGCGGCGGCCACGGTGAGGATCAGCATGGCGAAGACCTGGCCGACCAGATCGCCCAGATGCCAAGAGAAGGCCACCAGGTTGATGTTGACGGCCAGCAGCATCAGCTCGATCGACATCAGGATGATGATCACGTTCTTGCGGTTCAGGAAGATCCCGAACATGCCGAGCGTGAAGACGATGGCCGCCACCGTCAGGTAGTGCGCCAGGGTGAGTTCCCACATGGTCAGATGCCGCTCCCGCTCGGCACGTCCTTGACCTCGATCGCCTCGCTTCGCTTGCGCGCGATCTGCGCGGCGATCACCTGGCGGCGGACGCCCTCGCGCTGGCGCAGGGTCAGCACGATGGCGCCGATCATGGCGACCAGCAGCACCAGGCCGGAGGCCTGGAAGAGGTAGACGTAGTCGGTATAGAGCACCCGCCCCAGCGCCTCGGTGTTGGTGACCTGCTCGGGCGGCGGCATCGGCACGCGGGCGACCGCCTCGCCGACCTCGGGGGCGGTGATCACGAAACCGGCGACCATGACCAGCTCGACCAGCAGGATCAGCCCGATCAGGCCGCCGATCGGCAGGTATTGCAGGAAGCCCTGGCGCAGCTCGGCGACGTTCACGTCCAGCATCATGACGACGAACAGGAACAGCACGGCGACGGCGCCGACGTAGACCACCACGAGGATCATCGCCAGGAACTCGGCGCCGATCAGCACGAACAGCCCGGCCGCGTTGAAGAAGGCGAGGATCAGGTAGAGCACCGAGTGCACAGGGTTGCGCGCGGAGATCACCATCACCGCCGAAGCGACCATGACCGCGGCGAACAGATAGAAACAGAGCGTCTGGACGATCATCCGAGCTTCCCCGAGGCGCCCCTCCTGCCGTCAAGAGGGAGCGCCCGATGTCTCCTTGGCCGGCGGTGAGCCGGCACTGGCGGCCGCCGCCGCCTGCCCTGCCAAAGGTGGCCTGCGGTCGTCGCCTCTGCCGTTCCTGGCGTGCGATGCGTCTGCTGCACCGCAGCGGACGCCGCCCTGTCTACGCCCTAGCGGTAGGGCGCGTCGAGGGCGATGTTCTGTGCGATCTCCTGTTCCCAGCGGTCGCCGTTCGCCATCAGCTTGTCCTTGTTATAGAACAGCTCCTCGCGCGTCTCGGCGGCGAACTCGAAGTTCGGGCCTTCGACGATGGCGTCCACCGGGCAGGCTTCCTGGCAGTAACCGCAGTAGATGCACTTGGTCATGTCGATATCGTAGCGCGTCGTCCGGCGGCTGCCGTCCGCGCGCGGCTCGGCCTCGATGGTGATGGCCAGCGCCGGGCAGATGGCTTCGCACAGCTTGCAGGCGATGCAGCGCTCCTCGCCGTTCGGATAGCGGCGCAGCGCATGTTCGCCGCGGAAGCGCGGGCTGAGCGCCCCCTTCTCGTAGGGGTAGTTCAGCGTCACCTTCGGCCGGAACATGTAGCGCAGGGTCAGCGCCATTCCGCTCAGCAGTTCGCCGAGCAGGACGCTGCGCGCGGTGCGGTCGAGCATGGCCATGGTCGGTTCGACGTCCTTTCGCGCCTCAGGCCGGCAACCAGTCGAAGTAGACGAGCACACCCGCGGTCAGGACCACCCAGGCGAGGGAGATCGGCAGGAATACCTTCCAGCCCAGTCGCATGAGCTGGTCGTAGCGGTAGCGCGGGAAGGTGGCACGGATCCACAGGAAGAAGAACAGCACCAGCGCCACCTTGGCGGCGAACCAGACCGGTCCGGGGATCCAGGTGAAGGGCGCGATATCGAGGATCGGCAGCCAGCCGCCGAGGAAGAAGAGCGTCACCATCGCGCTCATGAGGATCATGTTCGCGTATTCGCCGAGGAAGAACATGGCGAAGGTCATCGAGGAGTACTCGACGAAGTATCCGGCGACCAATTCCGACTCGCCCTCCGGTAGGTCGAAGGGCGCACGGTTCGTCTCGGCCAGCACCGAGACGAAGAAGATGACGAACATCGGCAGCAGCGGGATGGCGTACCAAAGCCCCTGCTGCGCGTTGACGATGTCGGTCAGGTTGAGCGAGCCGGCGCACAGGATCACGGTGATCAGCACGAAGCCCATCGAGACCTCGTAGGAGACCATCTGCGCGGCCGAGCGCAGCGCGCCGAGGAAGGGGTACTTCGAGTTCGAGGCCCATCCGGCCATGATAACGCCGTAGACGCCGAGCGAAGAGACGGCGAAGAGGAACAGCACGCCGACGTTGATGTCGGCGATCGCCCAGCCCTCGTTCACCGGGATCACCGCCCAGGCGATCATCGCCAGGGAAAAGGTGATCATCGGCGCCAGCACGAAGACGACGCGGTTGGCGCCGGCCGGCAGGATGGTCTCCTTGAACAGCAGCTTGATGCCGTCGGCGATCGGCTGCAGCAGGCCGAAGGGGCCGACCACATTGGGGCCCCGGCGTAGCTGCATGGCCGCGATGACCTTGCGCTCGGCATAGGTCAGGTAGGCGACCGCGCCGAGCAGCGGCACCAGGATGGCGACAATCTGCGCGACGATGATCGCCGTCGGCAGAACGTAGCTGTCGAAGAAGCCGTCCACGCGCCTTGCGCCCCTCTACCCTTGCCGTCCCGACCGGGCCTACTCTGCCGCCACAGACGCCGGCGCAGCGACGAAGGCCTCGGTGCAGGCCGCCATCGTCTTCGAGGCCCGGCTGATCGGGCAGGTCATGTAAAAGTTCTCGACCGGCAGGTCAAACGGCGCCGCCTCCAGCGGACCGGACGTGCCGAAGGGTTCCCAGGCGGCCGGCTCTCGGGTGTCGAGCGCGGCGAACACGGGGTTGAGCTGCACCAGCCGGGCCCGCAACTCGCCGAGGCTGTCGTAGGGCAAGGTCTCGCCGACGCGCTCCGACAGAGCGCGCAGGATGGTCCAGTCCTCGCGTGCCTCGCCTGGCGGGAAGGCGGCCAGACGGCCCAGTTGCACCCGGCCCTCGGTGTTGACGTAGGTTCCGTTCTTCTCGGTGTAGGCGGCGCCCGGCAGGATGACGTCGGCGCGGTGGGCGCCGCGGTCGCCGTGGTGCCCCTGGTACACCACGAACGCCTCGCCGAGCCGCACCATGTCGAGTTCGTCCGCGCCGAGCAGCCAGACCGCCTCGACCTCGCCCGACTCGGCCCCGGCCAGGATGCCCTCGAGATCGCGCCCGCCCTCGCCCGGCAGGAAGCCCAGGTCGAGGCCGCCGACCCGGCTGGCGGCGCGCTGCAGCAGGTTGTAGCCGTTCCAGCCCTCGGGCGCCTGCGGCCCGGCCGCGCCGACGGCCTCCGCCAGCTTGCGTGCAGCGGCGACCACGGCGGCGCCGTCGGGGCGCGCGACCGCGCCGGAGCCCAGCACGATCATCGGCCGCTCGGCCCGCTTCAGCACCTCGAAGAAGGCCCCCTTGCCCTCGGCCAGCTCGGCCAGAACCTGCGGGCCGTCGCCCAGATGCTGCGTCGGGTAGGTCAGGTCGACCGGCTGCCCGATCAGACCGATCGGCGGGGCTGCCTGCAGGAAGCGCTTGCGGATGCGCGCATTCGCCATCGCCGCTTCCCAGCGCGGATTGGTGCCGACCAGCAGGATGGCATCGGCCTGCTCGATACCGGCGATGCCCGTGTTGAAGAGGTATTCGGCGCGCGCTCCGCCGCCGAGCTTGGCGCCGTCCTGGCGGCAGTCCAGGTTCGGCGATCCGAGCGACTGCATGAAATCCTTCAGGGCCAGCATCGACTCGGTGTCGCAGAGATCGCCTGCAATGGCCGCGATCTTCTTGCCGTCGAGGCCCTTGAGCTTGGTCGCGATAGCCTCGAACGCCTGGTTCCAGGAGGCCGGCTTCAGCTTGCCGTCGGCACCCCGCACGTAGGGCCTGTCGAGGCGCCGATAGTGCAGGCCGTCGACCGCCTGGCGCGTCTTGTCGCTGATCCACTCTTCGTTGACGTCTTCGTGCAGGCGCGGCAGCACCCGCATCACTTCGCGCCCGCGCGCATCGACGCGGATGTTCGAGCCGACCGCGTCCAGCACGTCGACGGACAGCGTCTTGCGCAGCTCCCAGGGGCGGGCCGAAAAGGCGTAGGGCGCGTTGGTCAGCGCGCCGACCGGGCAGACGTCGACCAGATTGCCGGACAGCTCCGAGTTGATCGCCTTTTCCAAGGTGCTGATCTCGGCATGCTCGCCGCGGCCGATCAGCCCGATCTCCTCGACGCCGCCGATCTCCGTGGCGAAGCGCACGCAGCGCGTGCAATGGATGCAGCGGGTCATGATCGTCTTGATCAGCGGCCCCATGTACTTCTCGCTGACCGCCCGCTTGTTCTCCTCGTAGCGCGAGGAGTCGTAGCCATAGGCCATCGCCTGGTCCTGCAGGTCGCACTCGCCGCCCTGGTCGCAGATCGGGCAGTCGAGCGGATGGTTGATCAGCAGGAACTCCATCACGCCCTTGCGCGCCTTGCGCACCTTATCGGAGTCCGTGCGGATCACCATGCCGTCGCCGACCGGCATGGCGCAGCTCGCGATCGGCTTGGGCGCGCGCTCCATCTCGACCAGGCACATGCGGCAGTTGCCGGCGACCGACAGGCGCTCGTGGTAGCAAAAGCGCGGGATCTCGAAGCCGGCCAGCTCGCAAGCCTGCAGCACGGTGATGCCGTGCGGGACTTCGATCTCCTTGCCGTTGATGGTCAGCGTTGGCATGAGGAAACGCTCCTAAGCTCTTGTCAGAGCCGTATCTCTACTCGGCCGCAACCGCCGGCTGGCGCTTCGCCTTGTAGTCCTTGATGCGGCGCTCAAGCTCCGGGCGGAAGTGGCGCACCAGCCCCTGGATGGGCCAGGCCGCGGCATCGCCCAGGGCGCAGATGGTGTGGCCCTCGACCTGGTAGGTGACGTCGAGCAGCATGTCGATCTCCTCGACCTCGGCCTGCCCCTTCATCATCCGCTTCATCACCCGGTACATCCAGCCGGTGCCCTCGCGGCAGGGCGTGCACTGGCCGCAGGACTCGTGCATGTAGAAGTGGCTGAAGCGGGTGATCGCCTCGACGATGTCGGTCGACTTGTCCATGACGATGACCGCGGCGGTGCCGAGCCCCGACTTCACCTCGCGCAGCGAGTCGAAGTCCATCAGCACCTCGTCGCAGATCGGCTTGGGAATGCAGGGCACCGAGGAGCCGCCGGGCACCACCGCGAGCAGGTTGTCCCAGCCGCCGCGCACCCCACCGCCGTGCTTTTCGATCAGGTCCTTGAGCGGGATGCCCATCTCCTCCTCGACGTTGCACGGTGTGTTCACGTGCCCGGAGAGGGAGAAGATCTTGGTGCCGGTGTTCTTCGGCCGGCCGATTCCCTTGAACCAGGCGGCGCCGCGGCGAAGGATGGTCGGCGCAACCGCGATGGTCTCGACGTTGTTGACCGTCGTCGGGCAGCCGTAGAGGCCGACCTGGGCCGGGAACGGCGGCTTCAGGCGCGGCTGGCCCTTCTTGCCCTCCAGCGACTCCAGCATCGCCGTCTCTTCGCCGCAGATGTAGGCGCCGGCACCGCGCGTGACGTAGACGTCAAAGGCCCAGCCGGAGCCGCAGGCGTCCTTGCCCAAGAGACCGGCCTCGTAAGCCTCGGCGATCGCCGCCTCGAGCCGCTGCAGCGGCTCCCAGTACTCGCCGCGGATGTAGATATAGGCGGCATGGGCGCCCATGGCGAAGCCGGCGACCAGGCAGCCCTCTAGCAAGATGTGCGGGTCGTTGCGCAGGATCTCGCGGTCCTTGCAGCTCCCGGGCTCGGACTCGTCGGCGTTGACGGCCAGGTAGTGCGGCCGGCCGTCGCTGTCCTTCGGCATGAAGGACCACTTGAGCCCGGTCGGAAAGCCGGCGCCGCCACGCCCGCGCAGCTCGGACTCCTTGACGATCTCGACGATTGTCTCGCGCCCGAGCGCCAGGAGATCCTTGGTGCCGTCCCAGATGCCGCGCGCGCGGGCGCCCTTCAGGCCCCAGTCCCGTTCGCCGTAGAGGTTGAGGAAGATGCGGTCCTGATCCTTCAGCATGCCCCTCTCCTCAACCCTGGCCCGCCTCGGCGAGCAGCGTGCGGCGATTGTCCGCCGGCGGCTCGCTGGAGGTGCGCCCGCTCTGCGAGCCCGGCTGCACCGGCTTGCCGTCGCGCAGCGCGCGCACGACCGCGCGGGCGGTGTCCGGCGTCAAGTCCTCGAAATAGTCCCGGTCGCCCACCTGGAACATGGGCGCATTGGCGCAGGCGCCCAGGCACTCGACCTCGCTGACGGTGAAGAGTCCGTCGTCGCTGGTCGCGCCCAGCCGCCCGCAGCCGGTCTCCTCCAGGCAGGCGGCGACGATCTCGTCCGAGCCGCGCAGCCAGCAGGACGTGGTCCGGCAGACCTGGATGTGGTGGCGGCCGAGCGGCTGGTGGTTGAACATGGTGAAGAAGCTGGCGACCTCGTGCACGCGGATCGGCGCCATCTGCAGGTAGCGCGCCACGTACTCGATCGCCGCGTCGTCCAGCCAGCCGCCGTTCTGCTCCTGCGCCAGGTAGAGCAGCCAGAGCACCGCGCTCGCCTGCCGGCCCTCTGGGTAGCGGGCGACATAGGCGTCGGCCTTGGCCTTCGCCTCTTCGGAGAACGCGAAGCCGCCGGTCTCGGGGTCGCGATAACTGGTCACTCTCATCGGTCGACCTCGCCGAAGACGATGTCCATGGTGCCGAGGATGGCCACCGAGTCCGCCAGCATGTGGCCGCGGCAGAGTTCGTCCATGGACGAGAGGTGGACGAAGCCCGGCGCCCGGATCTTGCAGCGGTAGGGCTTGTTGGAGCCGTCGGAGACCAGAAACACGGCAAACTCGCCCTTCGGCGCCTCGACCGCGGTGTAGGTCTCGCCGGCCGGCACGTGGTAGCCCTCGGTGTAGAGCTTGAAGTGATGGATCAGCGCCTCCATCGAGCGCTTCATCTCGGCGCGGCGCGGCGGGCTGACCTTGGTGTTCTCGATCATCACCGGGCCGTCGGGCATCTTGTCGAGGCACTGCTCGATGATCTTCAGCGACTGGCGCATCTCCTCGATGCGCACCAGGTAGCGGGCGAAGCAGTCGCCGTCCTTGCCGACCGGGATCTGGAAGTCGAGCTCCTCGTACACGTCGTAGGGCTGCGCCCGACGCAGGTCCCAGGCGATGCCCGACCCGCGCAGCATCGGGCCGGAAAAGCCCCAATCCATCGCCTGCTCCGGCGAGACCACGCCGATGTCGACCGTGCGCTGGCGGAAGATGCGGTTCTCGGTCAGCAGGCCTTCCAGGTCGTCGATGTGCTTGGGAAAGCGCGCGCAGAAGGCGCCGATGTCCTCGACCAGCCCCGCCGGCAGGTCCTGGTGCACGCCGCCAGGCCGGAAATAGGCCGCATGCAGGCGCGCGCCGCAGACCCGCTCGTAGAACTCCATCACCTTTTCGCGTTCCTCGAAGGCCCAGAGGATCGGGGTCATCGCGCCGACGTCGATGGCGAAGGTGGCGATGTTCAGAAGGTGGTTGGCGATGCGGGTCAGCTCGCAGAACAGGACGCGGATGTATTGGCCGCGTTTCGGCGGCTCGATCCCCAGCAGCTTCTCCACGGCGAGCGCGAAGGCGTGCTCCTGGTTCATCGGGCTGACGTAGTCCAGCCGGTCGAAGTAGGGGATCGCCTGCAGGTAGGTCTTGTATTCGATCAGCTTTTCGGTGCCGCGATGCAGCAGGCCGATGTGCGGGTCGACGCGCTCGATCACCTCGCCGTCCATCTCCAGCACCAGGCGCAGAACGCCGTGGGCGGCCGGATGCTGCGGGCCGAAGTTGAGGGTCAGCGGCTTGATCTGGACGTCGGGTTGCGCGGTCACGCCTTGCCCTCCCCGGCCGCATCGGCCTCGGCCTTCTCGTCGCCCGGCAGGATCGACTGCATGCCCTCCCAGGGCGAGGCGAAGTCGAAGACGCGGAACTCCTGGGTCAGCTTGACCGGCTCGTAGACCACCCGCTTCTGGTCTTCGTCGTAGCGCACCTCGACGTAGCCGGTAAGCGGGAAGTCCTTGCGCAGCGGGTGCCCTTCGAAGCCGTAGTCGGTCAGAATGCGGCGCAGGTCCGGGTGGTCGCTGAAGAAGATGCCGAAGAGGTCCCAGATCTCGCGCTCGAGCCAGGTGGCCGACTGGAAGACGCCGACCGCCGAGGGCACGACGGTCTCCTCGTCCGCCGCCAACTTTACGCGGATACGCTGATTGTGCTTGAGCGACAGCAGGTTGTAGACGACCTCGAAGCGCTTCTGCCGGTCGGGATAGTCGACCGCGGTGACGTCCATGAGCTGCTTGAACAGCAGGTTCTGATCGTCGCGCAGGCGGGTCAGCAGCTCGATCAGGCGCTCGGGGCCGGTCCAGACGATCAACTCGCCGTGGATCGACTCGACGTCCTCGACCGCTTCGGCGGCTGCGGCCGAGACGTAATCGGCCAACTCCTGAAGCGCCGGCGAAAGCGCTGACGTCATCGTCTCTCCTTCGATCGCGCGGGTGCGGCGCGAGCCTTCCGGCTCAGCGGGCGATCGCCGCCTCGCGCTTGATCTTCTTCTGAAGCTGCAGCACCCCGTAGAGCAGCGCCTCGGCGGTCGGCGGGCAGCCGGGCACGTAGACGTCCACCGGCACCACCCGGTCGCAGCCGCGGACGACGGAGTAGCTGTAGTGATAGTAGCCGCCGCCGTTGGCGCAGGAGCCCATCGAGATCACCCAGCGCGGCTCGGCCATCTGGTCGTAGACCTTGCGCAGGGCGGGCGCCATCTTGTTGCACAGCGTGCCGGCGACGATCATCACGTCGGACTGCCGCGGGCTCGGCCGGAACACCGCCCCGAAGCGGTCCAGGTCGTAGCGGCTGCAGGCCGTGTGCATCATCTCGACGGCACAGCAGGCCAGCCCGAAGGTCATCGGCCACAGCGATCCGGATTGCGCCCAGGCCGCCAGCTTGTCCAGGTTGGCGACCAGGAAGCCCTTGTCCTGCAGATCGTCGGTTGCCTGCTTCAGCAAGCGGTCCTGGACCGTACCGCGCGGGACGGGCTGGTCGACGCCGATCACTCCCATTCCAGCGCTCCCTTCTTCCACTCGTAGACGAAGCCAACGGTCAGCAGCCCGAGGAAGACGACCATCGACCAGAACCCGAACAATCCGATGTCGCCCAGGGCGATGGCCCAGGGGAACAGGAACGCCACCTCCAGGTCGAAGATGATGAAGAGGATGGCGACCAGGTAGAAGCGCACGTCGAACTTGCTGCGCGCATCGTCGAAGGCCTCGAAGCCGCACTCGTAGGCCGACACCTTCTCGCTGTCCGGCCGCTGCCGGGCGAGCAGGTAGGAGGCGATCACCATCGCCAGCCCCATGCCCAGAGCGATACCCATGAAGAGCAGGATCGGCAGGTACTCGATCAGAAAGGCTTCCATCGCATCTCGCCGTCATGCCTAGCGGCAGGTGCCTGCCCGCTCCGGGCGGGTCACGCCATAGCTCCGAATGGCAACGCTGAGAGGCGCTATCGGGCGCGCCCCGCGCTGTCGTTCCCGTACCGCCGCTTCGCGCGGCGCCGCGTGCGCAAGCCGGATCCGAGAAGGCGCCGCTCGGTCAGGGGCGCAATATAGACAGGCTACCGGGCGAGGGAAAGGACGCAATGTCGCACTGCGGCAAGCCAGGACAGTCTCATAACCCATTAAAAATTATGGAAATTTGCTTCAGTACCGCCTATTCCGCGACCGCGGCGGCGCACGGCGCAGCCCCGCCGGACGCCAGCAGCGCCAGCAGTCCGGCGAGATCGAGACGGTCGCGGCTGAGGTCGACCTGCGCGACCAAGGCCTCTGCCGCCACCGCGCCAAGGGCCGGCTCGACGAAGCGCCGCGCCTTCGCTTCCAGGTCCGCGTCATCGAGCGGGCGCTCGGGATCGCCGGCGGCCTCGACATAATCGGTCTCCAGAACTTCGCCCGTAATGAGCCGCGCCACCAGTCGCGCCTTGCGCCGGCCGGGAAAGGCGGCCTCGCAGGCCGGGTCCGGCGAGAGGCGCAACCGTTCGGCCAGCGCCAACACGTCGGCGTCCCGCAAACCGCCACCATCGACGTGATGTGGGGCGATATCGCCGTGCAGCAGCGCGCAGGCGACGGGAAAGGCGATGGCGTACTGCGCTTCCTCGGTGGTCGCGGGCGCAGCGCCGGCAAGCCGCACCGCCTCGCGGAAGGTGAAGACCTCCAGCGCGGCGATGCGCCGCGCCCCGACTCGCTCGCGGACCTGCAGCGCGGCCTGGACGGCCGGCTGCGCCCAGCGGCAGACCGGCCAGGGCTTGAAGTACTGCGCCTCGATCAGCCAGGTCCGCCCCAAGTCGTCGAACACGCCGGTCGCCTCGGCCTGCCTGGGCAACTCGGCTGGGCCTCCCGTGAAGCCGTCGCGCGCCAGATAGGCGGCGCAGACACCGGCCATGGACCCCCAGCCGGAGGAGTCCTTGAGCATCGTCGGATGGTCGATCAGGCGCATCATCGGTGCGCGCGGCCCGTGATACTCGGCAATGCCGAGCGCATGCGCGAGACGGCCCGCGTCGCAGCCGAGCAGTGGCGCGAGCATGCCGGCGACGGCGACCGCCACCCAAGAGCCGGAGCTGTGATAGTCCGGCAGCGTGCGGTGCTGGAAGGCGCCCAGCCGGCACCCGATCTCGTAACCGGCAACCAGTCGCTGCAGGAAGAGGTCCGGGTCGAAGTCCAGGGATTCCGCCAGCCAGGCCGAGGTCAGCGCGGGAAGCAGGCCGCAGCCGGCATGTCCCTTGGCTTCGCGGTAACCGTCGTGGGCATCCATCGCGTCGATGGTCATGCCGCCGGCCAGCGCCGCGCCGGCTGGGGAGACCGGCCGGCCGTCAAAGCCGAGCGGCGCCGTGGCCGCACCGGCCGCGAAATGGGCCCGGGCGTGCTCGTGGATCAGCCGCGACAGGGCAGTTTGCCGGCCCGAGGCCCAGACCGCACACAGGTCCAGCAACGAGCGCAGGGCGGCGTGGCGCGCAGCCGGCGGCAAGGCCGGCGGCTGCAGCAGAAACGCGAGATGTTTCATGGCATGGACAGGCTAAAGGCGCCGCAGCGCCGCCGCAGCGCCCGGCACGACGAATTGCGTTCTGATTTCGCCGCCGGCGCAGGCACTTGTCCGCGAGGTCAGGGTCGAGGCGCGGCCGAGATGACGGCGCAAAAAAGGCCGCCCCGAAGGCGGCCGGTGCCTGCGATCGCATTGCGACGTGGCGGGAGTGACGGGACTCGAACCCGCGGCCTCTGGCGTGACAGGCCAGCGCTCTAACCGACTGAGCTACACCCCCGGTGCGCCGAAGGCCGCGTATGTACGCCGCGCCCCCAGGGCTGTCAAGGCGACAGACGGCGATTCGCCGGGCAGCGACGCGCCAACTATCCGAGCGCCAGGACGAGCAGGGGAGCGGTGACCAAAGTCAGCAGCGTCGAGACGATGACCGCCCCGGCAACCTCGCCCGACGCCCGTCCATAGCGCTCGGCGAAGAGGTAGCTGTAGACCGCGACCGGCATGGCGCACTGCAGGACCAGCGCGCCGGTCGCCGTCGGCCCGAGATCGAAGGCAAGGGCCATCGCAAAGCCGAAGGCCGTGCCGATCCCTATGCGCAGGACGCTCAGGAGAAACGCCCGCGCGAAGCCGCGCAGCGGCAGCCGGGCCAATGACACGCCCAAGGCCAAGAGCATCAGGGGAATGGTCAGGTTGCCGAGTAGGTCTACGGCGCGACCGAGCACGGGCGGGAGATGCAGGTCCAGGACGACCAGTGCGAAGCCGAGAACCAGGGCCGGAAGGATCGGCAGGGTGAGCAGCTCGCGCGGCCGAATTCCGCCCCGCGCGACGCTGATGCCGACGGTGAAATGGCCGACCGCGGAAAAGGCGAAGACGACGATGGCGAAGGCCAGACCCTCGTCGCCGAAGGCGAAGAGCACCAGCGGCAGGCCGAGGTTGCCGGTGTTGGGAAAGGTCAAGGCCGGCAGGAAGTCGCGCGCCGGCAGGCGCAAGGCCGCCAAGGCCGCCCAGGCGCTCAGGCCCATGCCGACGAAGGCGGCCAGACTGGCCAGCGCCATGCGCGAGAAGGCGTCGGGGTCGGGGCGTACCTCGTCGAAGGTGGCGACCAGCAGGCAGGGCGTGCCGACGTACATCACGAGTTGGGTGACGAAGGCATTGTCGAAGCCGCGCCCGAGCCGCGCCCAGGCGTAGCCGACGCCGACCACCAGGAAGACCGGAACGACGATGTCGACGAGTTGGAGGAGGATCATGGCGCGTTCTCATAGGCGCCGCCTTCCGGCTTGACCAGCACGGCCTGCGCAAGGCCGCCTGCAGCGGCTGCGCACCTGGGCCGCCACAGCGCTTGCGCGCGCCTCGCCAAGCTGCTGACCTGATGGCCGTTTCGCCTGCCAGGAGCGCCCTTTCCATGTTCTTCGAGCCCGGCCAGCACAAACAGCACGGCCTGCCGCACAATCCCTTCAAGGCGCTGGTCGCGCCGCGGCCGATCGCCTGGATCTCCAGCCTGTCGGCCGAGGGCATCGTCAACGTCGCGCCCTACAGCTTCTACAACGCGGTGAGCGACCAGCCGCCCATCGTCTTCTTCGCGCCGAACGGCCCGAACCGCGCCGAGGGCGTCAAGGACTCGCAGCGCAACGCCGAGGAGACCGGGGAGTTCGTCGTCAACGTGCCGACCTGGGAGTTGCGCGAGAGGATGAACGAGACCTCCGCGCCGATGCCGCCCGAGGTCAGCGAGGCCGAGATCGCCGGGCTGAAGCTGGCGGAAAGCCGGCTGGTGAAGCCGCCGCGCCTGGCCGAATCGCCGGTCAGCCTGGAGTGCCGCTACCTCCAGACCCTCGAGTTTCCGGCCGAGGGCACGATGCGGGGCAACTACGTCGTCTTCGGCCAGGTCGTCGGGCTGCACATCGACGAGGCCGCGGTCACGGAATCGGGCCTGGTCGACCCGACCCGCTACAAGCCGCTCGCCCGCCTCGGCTACATGGACTATGCGGCCGTGAAGGAGACCTTCAGCATGCCGCGCCCGAGCGGCGCTCAGCAGCCCTGACCCCCGCAGCGAAGGGCGCCCAAGTGCCCATTTCCGGCGTAGCGGGCGCAGATCTGCCGGCGAAGCTCGAAAGACCGCCCGGTCGGCCGCCACCGACGGCGCAGCCGAGCGAAGCGGCGAGCCTGCCCTCGCCGCGGCCCATGCCGCCGCCCCGGGCTGTCATAGTCCGCGCTCTTGCGCGCAACCCGGTACGGACCGACGATGATCGCCGGCGCCCTGCGCTTCCCTCTGACCGTCCATCCCATGCCCGAGCCCTAGATGTCCATCATGCAACGCCAGGACGAGGCGCCACGGCTGGTCGATCCGCGCCGGCCCCGCGCCGGGCCTGACGCGGGAGGCGGGCCGTGAGCCTGATCGGCCCGCAGCGGCGCACCGCAGTCGACCGCTGGTACTATGCCTTCGGCCCGCCGCCGGAGAGGGCGCGCATGACGCTGATCTGCTTGCCCTGTGCTGGCGGCGGTCCGGCCATGTATGTCCCCTGGGCGGCCGACCTGCCGGCCGACGTCAGCCTGGTTGCCGTCCGTCTGCCGGGGCGCGAAGCCCGCATTGGCGAGCCGGCCCATGCGACGATGGAGGCCTTCGTCGCCGACTTCCTGCCGACCCTGCGCCGGCTGGCGGCGCGGCCTTACGCCGTCTTCGGCCATTCCATGGGCGCGCTGATGGCCTATGCCCTGATGCGCGACCGGCCGCCGGAGGTGCCGCTTCCCGAGGCCCTGTTGCTGTCCGCCCACCGTCCCCCGCACCTCGACCTCGGGCGCCCGCCCCTCTACGACAAGCCGAAGCCCGAGTTCCTGGCCGCCGTGCGTGCGATGGGCGGGATCCCGGACGAGGTCTGGGCGCACGCCGAGCTGCTGGACCTGCTCGAGCCGACCATGCGCGCCGACTTTGCGCTCTGCGAGGCCTATCCGCGCGGTCCGGCGGCGCATGCCGGGAGCCGGCTGGCGATGCCGGTGCATGTCTTCGGCGGTCGCGAAGACGAGACGGCGACGCCGGAGTCCCTGGAGCGGTGGGCGGACCTCTGCGACGACCTGCGCGCGGTGACCGTGCGCAGCGGCGGACACTTCTACCTGCGCGACCATCGTGCCGCCCTGCTGGCCGAAATCGCCGGCGCCCTGCGGCCAACCCCAGGCTCCGGGGAGCCGAAACGCTAAGCGATGAGCGCTGCGCAGGTCCCGGACGAGGCGTGACAGCCGTGCCCCGAGACACCATCGTCTGGACGGTCGACCTCGATGCTGTCGGCAGCGCAGGCCCCGAGACCCTGCTCGCACCGGACGAGCAGGCCCGCGCGGACGCCTTCGTGTCCAGCGAGCACCGCCGGCGTTGGATCGCCGCCCGCGCCGCCCTGCGCCTGGTCCTGGGCGCGGCGAGCGGGCTGCCGGCCGCGCGGCTCGCCTTCGAACGCGGCGCCAGCGGCAAGCCGCGGCTGCGTGGCGGCGGCTCCCACTTCAATCTCAGTCATAGCGGCTCGGTCGCTTTGATCGCCGTCTGCGCGCATGCGCCCGTCGGCGTCGACGTGGAGCAAGGGCGCCGTCTCGGCGACCTCGAGGGGATGGCACGCCTGGTCATGAGCGACTTGGAGCTCGCGGCCTTTCGCCGGCTTCCGGGGCCCGAACGCGGCAGCGCCTTCCTGCGCCTGTGGACCCGCAAGGAAGCGGCGCTGAAGGCGGAAGGCTCGGGCCTGCTGGCGGACCCGCGGGAGGTCATGGTCGGACTCGACGCTGCGCCCCGCCGCAACGTCGAGGTGAACGGCAGCCGGCTGACGGTCGCGGATCTGCTGCTCGACTGGACGGCTTCCGTCGCCTCGCCGGACCTGGGCGCGGTCGCGCTGCGGCGCTTCGCGTTCCCGTGACCCGACGCGCGGGTCAGGCGGCCCGGCTGCGTCGGCGTGCCCGCTTGCCGGCGAAGGCGTGAAAGCGGAGCTTCTGGAACACTGTCATGCGGTCGACGAAGAGCTTGCCGACGAGGTGATCTATCTCGTGCTGCAGGCAGACCGCCGCCAGGCCCGAGAGGTCGCGCTCGAAGCTCTGGCCGTCGCGGTCCTGGGCGCGCACGCGCAGCTCGGTCGCCCGCACCACGTTGCCGACCACACCGGGCAGGGACAGGCAGCTCTCCTCGACCAGGCCCCAGGCCGACTTCGACAGGATCTCCGGGTTCACGTAGACATGCGGGGCCCAGCCCTGATCAGGGTTCATCACCAAGACGGCGCGCGCATCGTCGACCTGCGGCGCCGAGAGGGCCACGGCCTTCGTCGCCTGCAAGGTCTCCAGCAGGTCGTCGACCAGCTCCGACAGCCCCGTGTCGAACACGGTTACCGGGCTCGCTTCGAGTCGCAGGCGCGGGTCCGGGTACTCCAGAATGTCGCGTCGGCTCATGACCCTGCCCCCTCGTGCCGTCTGCCCGGCTCGCCCAGCGCCCGTCCGTTGCCGCGGCCGAGGGCCACCGGCGCGCCGATCTGTTGCCGCGATCCGCTGCGCTTTTGCAGCAAGGGGATCGTGGCGGCGATGGTGACCAGCAGCAGCACGATCTCCAGGCCGTAGACCGTGATGTAGCCGGTCGCCTCGGCAGCGAAGCCGGCGACCGAGCCACCCGCCTCCACCGCCAGGTTGACGAGATCGCGAATGGAGCCGCTGAGCGCCATGGCGACGCCGGCCGCGGTCGCCTGCACCGCGCCCCAGGCACCGAGTGCGAGCCCCGCTTGGTCCTTCGGCGCCTGGGTCATGGTGGCCGTCAGCGTGCCGTGGCCGAAGACCGCCGCGCCGAAGCCGATCAGGAAATTGCCGACCAGGAAGGCGGCCGACAGCCCGGTCGGCGCCGCGAGGATGACGAGCGCGAAGGCCGGCACGCCGACGAGCGCGCCGTTGAGCGCCGTGCGGTAGGCGTCGCCGCCCTGCCCCAGCACGTGGGAGGCGAACCAGAAGCCTAGCAGGCCGCCGAAGGCCAGCAGGGCGGTCAGCTTGGTGGTTTCGGCGACGGTCCAGTTGAGCACCTGGCCGCCGAAGGGCTCCAGCAGCACGTCGGCCATGCCGAAGGCCATCGTGCCGAGCCCGACGATGACCAGGCGGCGAAGGGTGTTCTCGCCGGCACAGAAGCGCACCCAGGACTCGCGGAAGGTCGGGTCCGGCGCACGCGCGGCTGCGCCGCGCGGCGGGCGCCGCGTCTCCTGCTTCCACATGGCCGTGGCGTTCAGCACCAGGCAGGCAACGGCAGCGCCCTGGATCACCTGAACCAGCCGGCCGGGCGTGAAATCGGCGAGCACGGCCCCGAACAGCAGGGCGCTGACGATCATCCCCACCAGCAGCATGACGTACATCATACCGACCACCTTCGGATGAGACTCCGACGGCGTCAGGTCGGTTGCGAGCGCCAGGCCGGCGGTCTGGACGATGTGGGTGCCGGCGCCGACCAGCAGGAAGGCAAGCGCCGCCGCCGACTGGCCGAACCAGATCGGCAGCGTGTCCGCCTGCCCCTTGCCGGCGAGCACCAACAGGGCGAAGGGCATGATGGCGAAGCCGCCGAACTGCAGCAGGGTGCCCTTCCAGACGAAGGGCACGCGTCGCCAGCCCAGCTCGCAGCGGTGGGTGTCGGAGCGATGGCCGATCAGCGCGCGGAAGGGCGCGAAGACGAGCGGTAGGGCGATCATCACGCCGACGACCGTTGCCGGAACGGCCAGTTCGACGATCATCACGCGATTGAGCGTGCCGACCAGCAGGACCAGGGTCATGCCGACCGAGACCTGGAACAGTGACAGCCGGACGAGCCGCCCGAGCGACAGGTCCGGCGTCGCAATGTCGGCGAAAGGCATGTAGCGCGGGCCAAGCGATTCCCACGCCGCCATCATTCGTTGGCCAAGGTACCTCATGCACCGTCTCGCAACAGTCTAGGTCGCCCCGCCCGGCGCACTCCGGCGGTGCCCTGTTCGGCACACCTGTTGCCGCTCATCGCCCAACAGTCTCGTCTGCGTTGCGCTACTTGTTGTGCCGGACCAGCGTCGCGAGCCCGAGCAGGGACGACAGCGGCGCTGGATTGCGCGACAAGCGCACCCGGTCCGGCCCCTTGCGCGAGGTCACCGTCGACATCTTCAGCATCGAGGACAGCGGTGCCGGATTGCTGCTGAGCAACGGCAGACCCATGCTGGTGCGCCATTCGCGCTTGCGCGTCGTCAGCGTCTTCATTCCGAACAGCGAGGACAGCGGTGCCGCCTTGCGGCTGAGCAGACCCAGGCCGACCAGGGAGGAGAGGTGCCAGGACGAGCTCTTCAACTCCGTCCAGGGCGCCGCCTTGGTCAGCGTCGGAATGCCGAGCAGGTCGGACAGGGGAGAAGGATCGCGCGGGTAGTAAGCCGGTAGCGTGTGACTGTCCACCGCGCCGCAGCGCTCCATGATGTCGATGGCGTACTGGCCGAAGCCGAAATTGATCGCCGCCGCGACCAGCGACCGGCCGCGCTCCAGGTTGTCGATACAGACCCGGACGTGGCGCACCGCCAACAAGCCCTCGTCGACAGCGGCGCGCACCATGGCCTCGGCGTCGGGCGCGGTCGTGGCCGGCACCGTCGGGGCCTCGGCTTCGCCCGTTGGCGCAGCGGTCGCCGGCGCTGCGACGGATCTCAAGGTCAGCACCCGGTTTCGGCCGTGCCCCGCCTCGGTCAGTTGCGCGGCCGCGTCCTGCGCCGCCGCTTCGGATTCGAAGATCCGCACGATCGGTGTCATACCCGCTCTCCCGAAACGACCGACAGGGGCGACGGGCTGTTCCCGGATTCAAGAATCGCGGGTCGAGTCGCCCGAGCCCCTGCCGAAGGTTTGTCGCTGTCCAACAGAGGGGCCGGTGGTCAGCCGCCCTGCCAGTAGGCCGCGAACCAGGAAGTGTTCGACAGCACGAAGTAGTGCACGAGCAGCGCGATGACCGCGACCGAGCCGAGGAACAGCGGCAGGCCGACGGTCGGCTTGACGACGCACCAGATACGTCCTTGGTTCATGGATCAACCTCCTCTCAGCCGAGCCAGGGCGTGTACGCCCAGGCCAGCACGTGAGCGATCACGGCGATCAGGAAGAACACGCGCGAACCGTCGATGACGTGCTTGTGCAGTTCCTCAGACTCCCGGATCGTCAAACCTGTCGGCCAGATCCGATCGGGATCGTCGAGATCGGCCGTCTGCGTTTCGTGGGCCATTTAAACCTTCTCCTTTCAGGACATTGGCCGCCTGTTGCCGCTCTAAGCGAGCATCCACACGCTATAGATGGGCATCCAATGTGTCAAGATTAATTGTCATTCTACGTGTAAACTTAACTTGACATGTCGAAGCCCACGTCTGCCCGAGCCTTGGCCGTGGCTCTGGCATAGGCTGCGGTGCTGGCCGTCTGGCTCGTCCCCGGACTCGGGCTCGCCTACTCGGCCGTCCTAACCTCGGACGGGCGGCTGCTGCGCCGCTCGTCGGCAGCGGAAGATCGTCCGGCCGTCTTCGCGGCGCAGTTCGCCTTGTCGCACGCATGCTGGCTGCTGACCTAGCCGCTCGCCGGCTGGCTCGGCGCTGCGACGGGCCTGGCGACGGCATTCCTGGGCTTGACGGTCCCCGCCCTGTTCGGATTGCTGGCCGCTCTGCGTCTGTGGTCGGCCAGAGATCCCGAAATCCTGGCCCACGTTCACCCCGACCTGCCGGCGGATCATCCGCACATGCGCGGCGCCGAGCCGAGCGCCGCCGGGCCGCGCCATGCCCACACTTTCGCGATAGACGCGCTGCACCGGCAGTGGCCCACCCAGGGATGATCGGCTTGTGCGTCGCAGGCGCCAGGGCGCTTGGTGGGCGGTGACAGGTTCGAACTGCCGACCTTCCGGGTGTAAACCGGACGCTCTTCCAGCTGAGCTAACCGCCCGAAAGCGCTTGGGAACGTGGGCACGAATGTGACGCAGGCGCCTCACGCGGACAAGCCGGCCCGCCCGATCCCCCCCACGTCCCCGGGAACGCGAAACGGCGGCTCCCGGCCCGGGCAGCCGCCGTTGTCGAGTCGCTCTGGCCGACGCAAGGCCGCCGACACGCGAGTCCGTCAGGCACCGAACGGATCGGCGCCGGCACGTCAGTTGACGGCGTCCTTGAGGCCCTTGCCGACCTTGAACTTCACCTGCTTCGAGGCCGGGATGGTGATCTTCTCGCCGGTGCGGGGATTGCGCCCCTCGCTGGCCGCGCGATGCGTCACGCCGAAGCTGCCGAAGCCCATCAGGCGGACCTCGTCGCCCTGCTTCAGCGACGCGGTAATCGCGTCGAACACCGCGTTGACCGCCTTCTCGCTGTCCGACTTGGACAGGCCCGCGTCGTCGGCCACGGCGGCAATCAGTTCATTCTTGTTCACGCTGAAACCCCCCTCCGGTTTCTGGAAAGCAATCTTCGAACAGGACGTTCGCAAGGCCTGGACAATAACCATGCGCTCTTTCGGGCGTCAATGTGGAAAGCCCCCGAGAATCCAGGAATGGAGCGGTTTTTCGGCGGTTCCGAGCGGTATCTTCGGCACACGGATGCGGCTGGGCGGCGCGCCCATGCGCTCCGCCGCGCGCGACTCGATAGTGTCGGATTGGATCCGAATGCAACGAGGGGCTGCAAGCTGCAGCCCCTCGTCGACCCTTGGCTATCTGCCGTCGGTTCAGTGGGTCAGAACGGCGTCCCGCTCGTCGCCGTCTTCGCGTTTGGGCAACGCCTCTTCGGCCGGCTCTTCCCACTCGATCGGCGTAGGTTCCGCCGTCAGCGCCACCTTCAACACCTCTTCGATGTTGCCGCAGGGCACGATCTCGAGGCTTTCCCTAACCTTGTCGGGGATGTCGGCGAGATCCTTCTTGTTCTCCTCCGGGATCAGCACGGTCTTGATGTTCCCGCGCAGGGCGGCCAGCAGCTTTTCCTTGAGACCGCCGATCGGCAGCACGCGGCCGCGCAGGGTGATCTCGCCGGTCATCGCGACGTCCGAGCGCACCGGGATGCCCGAGAGCACCGAGACGATCGCCGTAACCATGGCGACGCCGGCCGAGGGGCCGTCCTTGGGAGTCGCACCCTCCGGCACGTGGACGTGGATGTCCTTGCCGCCGAACACGGTCGGCTTGATGCCGAACTGGGTGGCGCGGCTCTTGACGAAGGACTCGGCCGCCTGGATCGATTCCTTCATGACGTCGCCAAGGGTGCCGGTGGTAACCACTCGCCCCTTGCCGCGTACCGTGACGGCCTCGATCGACAGCAGCTCGCCGCCGACCTCGGTCCAGGCGAGGCCGGTGGCGACGCCGACCGCGTCCTCGGTCTCCGCCTCGCCGTAACGGTAGCGGCGCACGCCGGCATACTTGTCCAGGCTCTCGGGCGTCACTTCGACCTTGGTGACGCCTTCCTCCATGGCAATCTCCTTGACCGCCTTGCGGATCAGTCCGGTGAGCTCGCGCTCCAGGTTCCGCACGCCGGCCTCGCGGGTGTAGTAGCGAATCAGGTCGCGAATGGCGTCGTCGCCGATCGTCCACTCGCCCTCCTTCATGCCGTGGCTCTCCAGAGCCTTCGGCAGCAGGTGTCGCTTGGCGATCTCGACCTTCTCGTCCTCCGTGTAGCCCGGGATGCGGATCACCTCCATGCGGTCGAGCAAGGGCTGCGGCATACGTAGGGTGTTGGCCGTGGTCACGAACATCACGTCCGACAGGTCGTAGTCGACCTCCAGGTAGTGGTCCTGGAAGGTGGAGTTCTGCTCCGGGTCCAGCACCTCGAGCAGCGCCGAGGAGGGATCGCCGCGCCAATCGGCACCCAGCTTGTCGATCTCGTCGAGCAGGAAGAGCGGATTGGACTTCTTCGCCTTCTTCATGCCCTGGATGACCTTGCCGGGCATCGAGCCGATGTAGGTCCGCCGATGACCGCGGATCTCCGCTTCGTCGCGCACGCCGCCCAGGGACATACGCACGAAGTCGCGGCCGGTCGACTTGGCGATCGACTTGCCGAGCGAGGTCTTGCCGACGCCCGGCGGACCGACCAGGCAGAGAATCGGGCCCTTCACCTTCTGCATGCGCTGCTGCACCGCCAGGTACTCGACGATGCGGTCCTTGACCTTCTCGAGGCCGTAATGATCGCGGTCGAGGATCTCCTGCGCCAGGTGCAGATCCTTCTTGATGCGGCTGCGCTTCTTCCAGGGGATGGCCAGCATCCAGTCGAGGTAGTTGCGAACCACGGTCGCTTCGGCCGACATCGGGCTCATGGAGCGCAGCTTCTTGACCTCGGCCAGCGCCTTTTCGCGCGCCTCCTTACCGAACTTGGTCTTGCGGATTCGCTCTTCGAGCTCGGCCACCTCGTCCTTGCCGTCCTCGGATTCGCCGAGTTCCTTCTGGATCGCCTTGAGTTGCTCGTTAAGATAGTATTCTCGCTGCGTCTTTTCCATCTGCCGCTTGACGCGGTTGCGGATGCGTTTTTCCACCTGGAGGACGCCGATCTCCGACTCCATGAAGCCGTAGACCTTCTCCAGCCGCTCGGCGACCGTGCCGGCCTCCAGCAGCTCCTGCTTTTCGGGGATCTTCAGGGTCAGGTGGCTGGCGATCGTGTCGGCCAGCTTGCTGGCTTCGTCGATCTGGTTGATCGAGACCAGCACCTCGGGCGGAATCTTCTTGTTCAGCTTGATGTACTGCTCGAACTGCGAGACCACGGTGCGCCCTAGCGCATCCAGCTCGCGCTCGTCGCCCCGCTCGTCCGGCAGGGTCTCCGCGTAGGCCTGGAAGAACTCTTCGTTCTCGGTGAAGCGGGCAATGCGCGCGCGCTGACCGCCTTCGACCAGGACCTTCACCGTCCCGTCGGGCAGCTTCAGGAGTTGCAGGACCGTGCCGACCGTGCCGACCTGGTAGATGTCCGAAGGGCTGGGGTCGTCCTGCGCCGCGTTCTTCTGGGTGACCAGCAGGATCTGCTTGTCATCCTTCATCACGTCTTCGAGCGCCTTGACGGACTTCTCCCGCCCGACGAAGAGAGGCACGATCATGTGCGGAAAGACGACGATGTCGCGGAGCGGCAGGACGGGATAGACGTTGCCGGAAGCAAGCTCGAGCATGAGACCTCACGCGTGCTGAGGACGACCCCGCGGCGGGCGTCGTCGGGTGATGGCCGCGCCCCGAAGGAGCGGCGACGCGGCCTCGACAGGATCGGGCGACACGCCGGTCGGCCCACTCGGTAAAATGTCCGCCAAAAGGACCCGTTTCAAGGCCGGGGCCGCGCCTTTGCCGTCGGCCGCGATCAAGATCTTGGCATCGTGCCGCCAGTCCGCCGCCACATATCCGATGCGTATCGCGGCCTCGGCCCCTACGGCCACGCAGGCCCGCCGCGCTTACGGGACGCGGCGTCAGGCGCTGGTGCCGCCCACGTCCTCGCGACGGTCGGCGTAGATCTGCAGCGGCCGCGCGCGTCCCTCGACGACGTCGCGGTTGATCACCACTTCCTCGACGCCCTCGTAGCCGGGCAGTTCGAACATGGTCTCCAGCAGGATGCTTTCCATGATCGAGCGCAGGCCGCGGGCGCCGGTCTTGCGGGCGATCGCCTTGCCGGAGACCGCGCGCAAGGCGTCCTCGGTAAACTTGAGATGGACGTTCTCCATCTCGAACAGCCGCTCGTACTGCTTGACCAGCGCGTTCTTCGGCGCCGAGAGGATCTCGACCAGCGCGTCCTCGTCCAGGTCCTCCAGCGTGGCGACCACCGGCAGGCGGCCGACGAACTCGGGAATCAGGCCGAACTTCAGCAGGTCCTCGGGCTCCACCTCGCGCAGGATCTGGCCGGTCGAGCGTTCGTCCGGGCCGCGCACGTCGGCGCCGAAGCCGACGGCCGAGCCCTTGCCGCGCTGGGCGATGATCCTGTCAAGGCCCGCGAAGGCGCCGCCGCAGATGAAGAGGATGTTGGTGGTGTCGACCTGCAGGAACTCCTGTTGCGGATGCTTGCGCCCGCCCTGCGGCGGCACTGAGGCGACGGTGCCCTCCATGATCTTGAGCAGCGCCTGCTGCACGCCCTCGCCGGAAACGTCGCGGGTGATCGAGGGGTTGTCCGACTTGCGGCTGATCTTGTCGACCTCGTCGATGTAGACGATGCCGCGCTGCGCGCGCTCGACGTTGTAGTCGGCGGCCTGCAGCAGCTTCAGGATGATGTTCTCGACGTCCTCGCCGACGTAGCCGGCCTCGGTCAGCGTCGTGGCGTCGGCCATGGTGAAGGGCACGTCGAGGATGCGCGCCAGCGTCTGCGCCAGCAGCGTCTTGCCGCAGCCGGTCGGCCCGATCAGCAGGATGTTCGACTTCGCCAGCTCGACGTCGTTGTGCTTGGCGCCGTGGCCGAGCCGCTTGTAATGGTTGTGCACCGCCACGGACAGTACGCGCTTGGCGTGGTCCTGCCCGATCACGTAGTCGTCGAGTACCTTGCAGATGTCGCGCGGCGTGGGCACGCCCTCGCGCGACTTGACCAGCGTCGTCTTGTGCTCTTCCCGGATGATGTCCATGCAGAGCTCGACGCACTCGTCGCAGATGAACACCGTCGGGCCGGCGATGAGCTTGCGGACCTCGTGCTGGCTCTTTCCGCAGAAGGAGCAGTACAGGGTGTTCTTCGAATCGGAGCCGCTCGACTTGCTCATGATGCTCGCTTACGCGTCCTTGGTTCCGCGCCGGTCATGTTAGACAGACGCACCGTAAGGGCACAACGTCAAACTCGTGCCCGCGGCGCCCCGGCGCCAAGCGCCTACGCCGCTCCGGGACCGCCTTGACGTGGGTCCCGTTTCGCCGGGGGCCAAGGGCCCAAAGCATTTTCCGTGACGCTTTCGTGGCACGTCTCCCGCCGTCGGCCCGGTCTGCGGCTGCCGCGGCACGCGCCAGAGCGAGCGCACGACTGGGGCCGCAGACCTCGCCAGTCTGCCCCGCACGCCTTGCCCAAGGGTTAAATTCGCCGAAGAGCCCCCTCCCGGCCCCTGCCGTGCGGCGCCGGCTCAGCCCTCGCCCTTGGCGTCGCCGTTGCCGCTGCCGGCGCTCGGCGGCGAGCCTTCGGGCAGCGGCCGCTGGGAGACCACCTGGTCGATCAGGCCGAAGTCCTTGGCCTCGGCCGGCGTCATGAAGCGGTCGCGCTCCATGGCGTCTTCGATGACGCCGATATCCTGGCCCGTGTGGTGAACGTAGATCTCGTTGAGCCGCTGGCGGGTGGCGAGGATCTCGCGGGCGTGAATCTCGATGTCGGTCGCCTGTCCCTGAAAGCCGCCCGAGGGCTGGTGCACCATGATCTTGGCATTGGGCAGCGAAAAGCGCTTGTCGCGGGCGCCGGCACACAGCAGCAGCGAGCCGGCCGAGGCCGCCTGACCGATGCACACGGTGGAGACGTCGGGGCGGATGTACTGCATGGTGTCGTACATCGCCAGGCCGGAGGTGACCACGCCGCCGGGCGAGTTGATGTACATCGCCACGTCCTTCTTCGGGTTCTCCGACTCCAGATGCAGCAGTTGGGCGCACACTAGGCTCGCCACCTGGTCGTGGATCGGACCGGTGATGAAGATGATCCGCTCCTTCAGCAGGCGCGAGTAGATGTCGTAGGCGCGCTCGCCGCGGTTGGTCTGCTCGACCACCATCGGCACCAGCGTGTTCATGTAGAGATCGTGCGGATCGCGTTCGCCCATCATCGCTCCTGCTCCGTCCGCCGATCTCCGAGAGATCGGCAAACGCCTTGGTCCGTTTGTCGGGAGGGGCGGATCGCACGGCAGGCTGCCGCGCCGCCCCTATTCGACACCGCGATATAGACCGCCGGCCGCGCCGTCTCAAGCGCCGCCGGCGGGGCGGCCGACCTCAGCGGGCGGCCACCGCCGCGCGTGCGTTCAGGCGCCCTCGCCGCCGCCGGCCTCGGCCCCGCTTTCGCCGGCCGCCTTCTTGGCCGGTGCCTCTTTCTTGGCGGTCGCCTTCTTCTTCGGCTTGGCCTCGCCCTCGCCCTCGCCCGCCGCGCCCGATTCCGCTTCGGCGTCGAGCTCCCGCTTCAGCTCGTCCGGGCTGACCTTGCGGACGGCCACGTCGGCCAGGTCGAGGATGAAGTCGACCACCTTGTCCTCGAACAGCGGCGCGCGCAGGTTGGCCAGCGCCTGCGGGTTCTTCTGGAAGAAGTCGATGACCTCCCGCTCCTGGCCGGGGTATTTCTGTGCCTCGGCAATCAGGGCGCGGTTAAGGTCGTCCTGGCTGACGTCGATTTCGTTGCGCTTGCCGACCTCGCTGAGCAGCAGGCCCAGGCGCACGCGCCGCTCGGCGATGTCGCGGTACTCGCGCTTCAGGGTCTCCTCGTCCTTGCCTTGATCGTCGGGATCGAGCTCCCCCTTCTCGCGATCCGCCTCGACCTGCTTCCAGATCTGCTCGAACTCCAGCTCGACCATCCCGGACGGCACCGGGAAATCATGGTTCTCGGCCAGCTTGTCCAGCAGGCTGCGCTTGGTGCGGCTGCGCGTCATCTGCTGGTACTGCTGGTCCAGGCTGTCGCGGATCTTCTCCTTCAGGTCTTCCAGGCTCTCGGCGCCATAGGCCTTGGCCATCTCGTCGTCGAGGGCGGTCGGCACGCTGGCCAGGATGTCCTTGACCGTGACTTCGAACTTCGCCTCGCGCCCGGCCAGCTCGTCGTTGACGTACTCCTGTGGGAAGGTGACGGTCACCGTGGTCTCGGCGCCCTTGTCGAGGCCGACGAGCTGGTCCTCGAAGCCGGCGATGAACTGGTTGGAGCCAAGCTCGAGGTGATGGTCCTCGCCCTCCATGCCGGGCTTGGTCTCGCCGTCGACCGAGCCCTTGAAGTCGATGACCACCACGTCGCCGCTCTGCGAGGGTCGTGCCTCGCTCAGCGGTTCGGTCTTCTTCTGCTGGCTCGCCAGGCGCCCCAGTGTCTCTTCGACCTCGGCATCGGGGACCTCGATCTCGACCGTCTCGAGCGACAGCTTGGAGAAGTCCATCGGCTCGATATCCGGCATCACCTCGATCTCGATCTTGTATTCGAGATCCTGGCCCGGCTCGAAGCTGGTCACCTCCACCTTCGGCTGCAGCGCCGGGGTGATGTCGCGCTCGGTCATCGCCTGCTGGCTGCTGTCCTGCAGCGCCTGCTCGAGCACCTCGCCCATGACCGCCTGGCCGTAGCGCTTCTTCATCAGCGAGGCCGGCACCTTGCCGGGCCGAAAGCCCGGGATGCGCGCGGTCTTCGCCAGCTCCGCCAGACGCGTGTCGACCTTTTCGTCGATGTCCTGGGCGCTCAGCACGATGGTGAATTCGCGCTTCAGCCCCTCGCTGTTCGTCTCGGTAACCTGCATGTCCTGTGTCCCAAAGCCTCTAGGTCTGGCGATTCCGGAGTTTCGACGACCATCGTACGCCGGCAGCGTTGGTGCGGGCGGAGAGACTTGAACTCCCACGGCCGAAGCCACCAGGACCTAAACCTGGCGCGTCTACCAATTCCGCCACGCCCGCCTGCGCACCGCGCACGCACCGACCACCGCGCTCTAGCTAGTCCTCCGCCCTCCCGCGCGAAAGGGCGCGGACCTATAGCACGCGCGCTTTCCGCGCGACAAGCGAGGCCCGCGGGCTTTGCCGGGCGCACCGCGGCAGGCTCCTGTTTGGCCCAGTTTCGAGGGCAAGCGGGCTTGAAGTGACGGTGCCGCCCGTCGTTACATCCGCTGGCCCAACCGAGTCGCGAAGAAGGCCGCCAGATGAACGAGAAGATCCAAGCCGGGCGGCCCGCCTACCCGAACCTGGTTCAGCAGCTCGCCGAGCTGAAAGCGCGAAAGCCCGGCTCGTGGCGCATCGCGGTCCTGGAGCGTGTCCTCGCGGACCTCGACTTCGCGGCTTACGACGCCCTGCAGCGACGCTTCCTCGACGACAGCGCCATTCATAGGGAACGCAAGTTCCTGGACCTGCCCTACTGGCTGAAGTCGAAAATGGACATCGCCGAGCGCTTCGGCCTGCACGAAGCGCCGCCGCAGCGGGTCCTCGACATCGGCGGCGGCAACGGCCTTTTCGCCGTCGTCCTGCGCAGCCTCGGCCACGAGGTGGTGATCACCGATACCGCGGTCAATCCGATGTACGAGGCGCTGGTCGCACTGCACGGGCTGGACCGCGAGAGGCTGATCGTCCAGGCGATGACGCCGGTCGCCCTGGGGCGCGGCCGCTTCGACCTGGTCACTGCGCTGATGACGGTGTTCAACAAGCGCCCGCACCAGTGGAAGGAGCCCGAATGGGGCTTTTTCCTCCGCGACGTCGCCACCAACCTGCTCCGGCCGGATGGCCGCCTGCTTCTAAAGCTCTCGCTGAAGAACCAGGAGGCCGGTTTCCGGCCATGGCTGGAAGGGCTCGGCGCCGAAGTCGCCGAAAAGCAAAGCTTCGTCTACTTCGCCGATACCGCACGCCTGCGCGACGGCCTCGGCTGAGGCGCCGCTAGAGACAACGCGCCAGCAGGCCGGCGGCACAGGCATCCAGGATCGCTGCGCTGTCGATCCGATACCTGGCGTAGAGATCGGGCAGGTCGCCCGACTGGCCGAAGTGCTCGACGCCCAGCGCCTGCACCTTCTGGCCGCGCACGGAGCCCAGCCAGGCCAGGGTCGCCGGGTGGCCGTCCAGGACGGTGACCAGTGCGGCGTCGCGCGCCAAGGGGCGCAAAAGCTCCTCGACATGGCTGGAGGCTCCGAAGACGCCCTGCTGGCGCGCCTGCTCGGCAGCCGACCATTCGGCGTTCAGGCGGTCGGCCGAGGTGACGCACAGCAGGCCGGCCCCCGGCACCTCCTCGACTGCCTGCTCCCAGGCCGCGATCGCCTCCGGCGCGATTGCACCGGTGAAGACGATGGCGAGTTCGGCGCCCTCGCCCGGCGGCCGCAGCCAGTAGCCGCCGGTGACCACGTCGCGGGCCAGCCCCGGCGTCATCGGCCGCTCCGGCTGGTCCAGGCCGCGGGTCGACAGACGCAGGTAGACCGAGCCGCCCTGGGAATCGCGCAGCCAGTCGGTGCCCGGCAGGGCGTCGCGACCCGGGTGCGCGTCGTCACGCTGCAGGTAGTCGAAGGACCACTGCAGGATCGCCGTCAGCTCGTCGACATAGGCCGGCTCGAAACTGGCCAAGCCGTCCTGCGCCATGCCGATCAACGGCGTGCCGACCGATTGGTGCGCGCCGCCTTCCGGCGCCAACGTGATGCCGGAGGGCGTCGCCACAACGATGAATCGGGCGTCCTGGTAGCAGGCGTAGTTCAGCGCATCCAGGCCGCGCGCGATGAAGGGGTCGTAGAGCGTGCCGATCGGCAGCAGCCGGCTGCCGAACAGGGAGTGGCTGAGACCGAGCGCGGCCAGCAAGATGAAGAAGTTGTTCTCGGCAATGCCCAGTTCCAGGTGCTGCCCGTTCGGCGACATGCCCCAGCGCTGGGCCGAGACCACCTTCTCCTCCTTGAAGACGTCTTCGCGCGGATGCCGGTCGAAAATACCGCGTCGGTTGACCCAGCCGCCGAGGTTGGTCGAGACCGTAACGTCCGGGGAGGTGGTCACGAGGCGCCGCGACAGCGCGCTGTCCTCGCGCGCCAGGTCCGCCAGAATCCGACCGAAGCCCTCCTGGGTCGACAGGCGTGCGCCCTCCGGCCGCGGCAGCGTCGGGACCTCGATGTAGGGCGCGGCGTAGCGCCGGGCGCCACGCGCGTTGAAGGCAACCCGGTCGAGGAAGCCCTGGAGCGCGTCGGCGGAAACCTCCAGACCGGCGAAGCGCTCCCACTCCTGTCCCTCCGGCACGCGGTTGGCTTCTCGGAAGGCATCCATCTGCTCGGGGTTCATCAGGCCGGCGTGGTTGTCCTTATGGCCGGCAAAGGGCAGCCCCCTGCCCTTGATCGTGTAGGCGATAAAGCACGTCGGGCGGTCGTCGCCGGCGGCCGCATCCGCCTCGACGGCGCGGAAGGCCTCCAGCACCGCCTCCAGGTCGTGCCCGGCGAGATTGGTCATGAGGTCATGCAGCGATGCGTCGTCGTACGCCTCCAGAAGCGCCCGGATGCCCGCCTCGTCGCCCAGGTCGCGTTGCAGGTGTGCGCGCCAGGCGGCACCGCCCTTATAGACCAGCGCCGAGTAGAGCGAGTTAGGGCAGTCGTCGATCCACTGGCGCAAGGCGTCGCCGCCGGGCTGCGCGAAGGCGGCCTGCAGGCGCTTGCCGTACTTCAAGGTGACGACCCGCCAGCCCATGGTGTGGAAGAGCTGGTCGATCTGGCCGAACAGGCGGTCGGTGACCACCGAGTCCAGGCTCTGGCGGTTGTAGTCGATGACCCACCAGACGTTCCGGACGTCGTGCTTCCAGCCCTCCAGCAGCGCTTCGTAGACGTTGCCTTCGTCGAGTTCCGCGTCGCCCACCAGGGCCACCATGCGTCCAGGCTGTCGACCTTCGGGCAACATGTCCTTCAGCGCCACGTAGTCCTGGACCAGGCTGGCGAAGGAGGTCATCGCCACGCCGAGACCGACCGAGCCGGTCGAGAAGTCGACGTCATCGGCGTCCTTGGTGCGCGAGGGGTAGGACTGCGCGCCGCCGAAGGCCCGGAAGCGCTTGAGCGCCTCCACGCTCTGATTGCCCAGCAGGTACTGGATGGCGTGGAACACCGGGCTGGCGTGCGGCTTGACCGCCACCCGGTCCTCGGGACGCAGCACCTCGAAGTAGAGCGCGGTCATCAGCGTGACCAGCGAGGCCGAGGAGGCCTGGTGGCCGCCGACCTTCAGCCCGTCGCGGGACTCCCGCATGTGGTTGGCGTTGTGGATCGTCCAGCTCGACAGCCAGAGGATCTTGCGCTCCAGGGCCCGCAGCAGCTCCAGCGTTTGCAGATCGGCGACCGGACCGGCATGCCGGGCGGCGATGTCGGACTCGTCGACGGACAGCGGCTGCGAAGCGGTCGAGGAACTCATGGAGGCGTCTCTTCGGTGTGACGGGGTCTGAGCGCACCTTATAGACGGGTGCACGGGCGGCATCCAGATTGGCGTCGGCGATCGGCGCCGCGGCGGACCCCGCCTCTTCCGCTCAGCGCATTGAGAATCTAAATAGGTCTTGCCCTCGATTTTCGGCGGATCGAATACATGCAAACCCTGGACCTGGATCTGCTGCGCAGCTTCGTCGCCATCGTCGAGCTGGGCGGCTTCACGCGTGCCGCCGAGCGCGTCGGCCGCACGCAGTCGACCATCTCCCTGCAGATCAAGCGCCTGGAGGACGGCCTCGGCAAGCGTCTCTTGGAGCGCGACGGACGCCAGGTCAGCCTGACGGCCGAGGGCGAGCGGCTGCTCAGCTACGCGCGCCGGATCCTGGCCCTGACCGAAGAGGCGCGCGAGGCGCTGGCAGAACCGGAGGTCGAGGGCGGAGTCCGCCTGGGCACGCCGGAGGACTTCGCCACCCATCGCCTGCCCCGGGTGCTGGCCGACTTCGCGCGCAGCCATCCCCGCGTCGCGCTCGAGGTGCACTGCCAACTTACGGTGCTGCTACTGGAGGGCTTCGAGCGGGGCGACTTCGATCTGGTCCTGGTCAAGCGCGATCGCGAAGGTCCCGGTGCGGGCGAGCGCGTCTGGCGCGAGCCGCTGGTCTGGTCGGGCGGCTCCGGCTATGCCTTCGACGCCGACCAGCCGCTGCCCTTGGTGCTCTCGCCGCAGCCCTGCGTCTACCGCAAGCGCGCGCTCGAAGCGCTCGACCGCAGCGGCCGTCCCTGGCGCGTTGCCTACACCAGCACCTCCCTGGCGGGCGCCATCGCCGCGGTCGAGGCGGGCCTCGGCGTCACGGTGCTGCCGAAGGACATGGTGCCCGGTCGGCTGCGCGTGCTCGCCGGCGAGACGGGTCTGCCCGACCTCGCCGATACGGAGATCGCCCTGCTGCGCGCGCCGAACCTCTCGCCGGCCGGCGCGCGGCTGGCGGATCACATCGTGCACGCCCTGGAATCGCCGCGCTGACCGCTGACCTTGCGGCGCCGTCGTTCGCCCGAGGATGGGCGGAGATCCTTCAGGCCCGCTCGCTGAAGCGGGCCGTGAAGCTCGCCAGGTTCAAGGTGCGCGGGCCCGTGTCCACGCGGCCTTGGAACGGCCGCTCCAGCGCCGCCCTGTAGCGGACGTGCGGAATGCCGCTGGGATCTGGCCCGATCGAGATGATCTGCGCCGTCTCGACAGAGGCGTCGTCCAAGCGGCGTTTGAAGGTGGCGCCGGTGCGGACGAACTCGAAGCCGCGACCGCGCCGAATGAAGAAGCCCTTGGTCTGCTGCGCCAGGGTTGCGGCATCGAGGCGGCCGCCACGAAACTTAAGCACCATCGGCCTTTCCCCCAAAAGGCTGTCCCCACGACGCAAGACTACGCCTCAGTTATCTGAGATGCAAAGCATTTTAGGGGAATCCGATCTGTGCGGATACGGACGCGCCCTGCGCCGGCTGCGAGCCCGGCGGGCGCGGCACCATGACTATGGGTCAGGTCTCGACCGGCTCGCCGAAGGCCTGGTGGAAGCTGACCAGATTGAGCGTGCGGCGGTCGTCCAGGATCCGGCGATCGTGCTTGGCGACTTCCAGCTCGTAGTGGACGTGCGCGATCCCCTGGGGATCCGGCACCACGTCGAGCACCTTCGCCGTTTCGACGACGCCGTTCGGGTTGCGACGCCGAAACACCGCGCCGGCGCGCACCGCATCCTGCCAGCGCCCGCCGCGACCGATCAGACCTCCGACAATATCGATCAGGCTCACGCGTCTGTCCCTTGCGGTCCTGAGGCTTGCGAAAGGCCCGTGGAGCCCGGTTTGCGGACTCCACGTAATCGTCTGTACGTACGTCTGTCTGAAGGATTGGTTAACAAGTCCGCAGCGGCATTTTCAACCCCGAAGGTCGTCGGCTTGGCCGACTTTCTCCTGCAGGCCAGCGAGCACCGCGGGAAGCCGTTCGGGCAGGTCGTCCGCGATCAGCCCCGGGCCGAAGCCGCTCGCCGCCGCGCCGTGCATCCAGACCCCGGCCGCCGCCGCCTCGAAGGCCGGCAAGCCCTGGGCCAGCAGCCCAGCCACGATGCCGCTCAAGACGTCTCCCGTGCCGGCGATGGCGAGCTCCGGCGGCGCATTGGCGTTGACTGCCGCGCGTCCGTCGGGTGCAGCGACGACGCAGTCGGCGCCCTTGAACACGACGACGGCGCCCAGCTCGTGCGCCGCCGCGCGGGCCAAGCTTAGCCGGTTGCCCTCTCGGGAACCGAACAGGCGCGCGAACTCGCCGGCGTGCGGGGTCACCACGAGCGGTCCGCGGATCTGCGCCGCCAATGCAGCCGGCGCATCGGCGAAGCAGGTCAGCGCATCGGCATCCAGCAGCAGCGGACGCCCGGTCGTCAGCGCCGCCTCGACCCGGGCCCGCGCGGCCTCGTCCGTGCCCAACCCGGGCCCGAGCAGCACGGCCGACTTGCGCGGGTCGGCCAGCAGCGCGGCAAAGTCCTCGGCCGTCTCGGCCGGCAGGACGATCAGGCTGTCGAGACGCTGCTGGTAAACGGCCCGGGCGTCGGCCGGCGCGGCGATCGACACCAGGCCCGCGCCACAGCGCAGCGCTGCCCGGCCGGCCAGCTTGGCCGCGCCGGTCATGACGGCGCCCCCGGCGATCAGCAGGTGACCGAAGTCGTACTTGTGCGAGGCGGCTTGGCGCCACCGCAGGGCGCCGCCCCACAGCGCCGCCCCGTTCTCCCATGCCGTCGGGCGTACCGTGTCCAGAACGTAGGCGGGAATGCCGATGTCCGCGACATGGACGGCCCCGCAGAGCTGTCGGCCGGGCAGCAGCAGATGCCCCGGCTTGCGTCGGAAGAAGGTGACGGTGCGGCTGGCGGTGAGGCAGATCTCCCCCATCGGCGCACCGCTGTCGCCTGAAAGGCCGCTCGGCACGTCGACGGCCACGCAGGGTAAGCGCGAACGGTTGAGTGCCTCGACCGCCGCAGCCCCTGCGCCCTCCAGGGGACGGGCCAGTCCGGCGCCGAACAGGGCGTCGATCGCCAGTTCGGCCCAGTCGCCGACGGCAGCGCGCACCGCCGGCTCGCTCAGGCCTTCCACCTCGCCCGGCCAGAGGTCGGCGTGGTGGGCCGCATCGCCGGACAGGCGGTCCGGCGCGCCGAGCAGCATCAGGCGAACCGGCCAACCGGCCTCGCGCAGCAATCGGGCCGCGACGAAGCCGTCGCCTCCGTTGTTGCCCGGCCCACAGAGAACCAGAAGATTGCAAGGCGACCAGTGGGCACGCACGACACGAGCAATCGCCTCGCCCGCCGCCTGCATCAGACTCGCGCCAGGCACGCCGCGGGCGATCGCGGCCGCGTCGGCCCGGCTCATCTCCGCGCAGGTCAGCAGAGCCGTCTCGCCCGCCAGCATCTCACCCCCCTCAGACCTCACCGTGTATCGCCCGCGCGACCACGGACGCCCGCAGCATGCGGCGTCGGCCGGCCCCGGTAAATGCTCGTGCGACGGTACGCCGAGCTCTTCGTCCAAGGTTCCAGCGCGATATTTCTGCCGAGATATAACGACGAGAAAACAAGACCTTGAATTGCGATTCGACTTGCAAACCAGTCGCATTCGAGGATTAAAATATGATCATACGAACGGCAACCCAAAGGGCTGCATATCCGGGAGGAGACACACTGGCCATGACATCCAAGAAAGAACGCGGGCTCTTCGAGCTGTATCAGCAGGATCCCGAACGCGCCGACGCGCTCGCCTTCGGCCGCGTCGTCCACAGCGACCGCCGCGGATTCCTGAAGGGCGCCGGTCTTGCCACCATGGGCGCCGTGCTCGGAACGGCGATTCCCTTCCACCGCAACATGCCCGCTGGCCTCATTCCCGAGGCCCTCGCGCAAAGCGACGAGCTGGTCCTGTTCGAGACCAAGGACGGACTGACGCTGCTGAACGACCGGCCGGTCAACGCCGAGACGCCGGCGCATCTGCTGGACGACCCGATCACGCCGAACGACCGCTTCTTCATCCGCAACAACGGCGCGGTGCCACAGTACGCCATCGACGGCGACGCCAGCGCCTGGAAGCTGACGGTGGACGGCGAGGTCGATACCCCGCTCGAGTTGACTCTCGACGACCTGCGCAACGACTTCGAGGTCGTCAGCTACCAGCTTCAGCTCGAGTGCGGCGGCAACGGCCGCAGCGCCTTCAACCCGCCGGCCCGCGGCAATCAGTGGACGGTCGGCGCCATCGGCAACGCGGTGTGGACCGGCGTGCGCTACCGCGACGTCCTGCGCGCCGCCGGGGTCAAGGACTCGGCGATCTACACCGGCCACTTCGGTCTCGACCCGCACCTTTCGGGCGATCCGAACAAGCTGCCGATCTCGCGCGGCGTGCCGTTGTGGAAGGCGATGGAACCGCACAGCCTGATCGCCTTCGAGATGAACGGCGAGCCGGTGCCGGCCCTGCACGGCTTCCCGGCACGCACGGTCTGCTCCGGCTGGCCCGGCTCGGCCTCCCAGAAGTGGCTGAACCGCATCCAGGTCCGCGCCGACGTCCACGACGGCCCGAAGATGGGCGGCCGGAGCTACCGCATGCCGGCCTTCCCGGTGTCGCCGGGCGAAGAGGTCGACGAGGCCGACATGCGGATCATGGAATCGATGCCGGTCAAGTCGATCATCACCTCACCGCGCACCGAGGGGACGCTGCCGATGGACAACCGCTCGGTCGAGGTGCGCGGTCACGCCTGGGCCGGCGAGCGTCAGGTCGCACGGGTCGACATCTCGATGGACTTCGGCGCCACCTGGATTGCCGCCGACCTGGATCCGCCGGCCAACAAGTACGCCTGGCAGAACTGGCGGCAGGTGCTGCGCTTCCCGTCCAAGGGCTACTACGAGATCTGGGCCCGGGCGACGGACGAAGCCGGCGTCGCCCAGCCCTTCGCCATCGCCTGGAACCCGCGCGGCTACGGCAACAACTCGATGCACCGCGTGTCGGTGCGGGTGCCGAGCTGACGCCAACTTGAGGAGCGAGATGTCGCGTATGTTCGGTTTGCCGGCCGCCTTGGCGGCCGTGGTTGGGGTCGGCGTCCTTCTGGACGCCGGCTCGCGCACGTTGGCACAGGATCAGGCCGGGCACGATCAGGTGGCGCTCATCCAGGCGCCGGAGGACATGCCCGAGGGGCCCGGCCGCGACACGGTGTTCTACATGTGCAGTGCCTGTCACTCGATGCAGATCGTCGTCCAGCAGGGCCTGTCGCGCGAGCGCTGGGACACGGTGCTGGACTGGATGGTCGAGGAACAGGGCATGGCCGAGTTGGATCAGGCCACGCGTAGCGAGATCCTCGACTACCTCGCGGAGCACTACAACGAAGACCGCTCCGGCTGAGCCGCTGCGGTGACGCACACGAGCGAGCGGGCGGTGCCAGGAGGCGCCGCCCGCTTCGCGTTCCGCAGACCGCGGCTCAACCGGCAAGGCCGCGCAGGTGACGCAGCGCCGCGGTCGCGCCGTCGCGCAGAAAGTCGAGGTCGCTGTGCCCGAGGATCAGGCGGTGACCCTTGGCCAGTAGCGCCTCGGCCGAGCGGCCGGGCACAATGATCGAGCCCAGCGCACGCCCATGCCGGGCACCGGCCGCCTCGATACGCTCGATCAGCGCCTGCACCTCGGGATGGTCCGTCTTCCCGAAGTGCCCGGCATCGGCCGAAAGGTCCATCGGCCCGACGAAGAGCACGTCGACGCCCGCGACCGACGCGATGGCGTCGATGTTCTCGACCCCGCGCACCGTCTCGATCTGCAGGATGACGAGCAGGTCCTCGTTGATCCGCTCGACGTAGTCCGCCGCCCGCAGTCCGAACTCGGTGGCGCGGATGATGCCCGGTGCGGCGCCACGGATCCCCTGCGGCGGATAGCGACAGGCGGCGACCGCGGCCTCCGCCTCGGCCCGGGTCGAGACGGCCGGAATCATGATCCCGGCGGCACCGGCGTCGAGCGCCCGCTTGACCGCGACGGGCTCGTTGGAGGGCACGCGGATCAGCGGCGTGCAGCCGGCCCCCTTGATGGCCTGCATCTGGGCGATCGCGTCGAGATAGGAGCCGGCCCCATGCTCCAGGTCGATCAGCGCGCAATCGAAGCCGACCTCGGCCAGCAGTTCGCTGGCGATGCCGGAAAACAGGTGACACCAGAAACCGAAGCAGGCCTCGCCTGCCTGCAGCCGCTGCTTCAGGCGGCCGTAGATCGGCGCCGTGCCGGGACTGGACATCGTCTGATCCTTATTGTTCGACGGGAATGCAGAAGGCCGCGGGCGCGGTGCTGCGCAGCCGGGTACAGAGCGCGACGGCCTGGGCGCGGGCATCGAAGCGGCCGGTCAAGAGGCGCAAGCCGCCGTCGCTCGGCACCAGTTCGATCTCGTCCTCGCCGAGTGCGGGGCTGTCTGCCGTAAGCTTGCGCGCGAGGGCGCCCGCTTCGGCCGGCGAGCTGGCCGAACCCAGCCAGACGCGCCAAGCGCCCGGCGGGCCGACAGTCGGCACTCCGGCAGGTCCGGCAACCTGCGGCGTAGCCGGAGCCGCTTCGGGCTCGACCGCCTCCAGTGCCTCCGGCGGGCCGGCGGGCAGAGGCGCCGCGGCGCTCCGGGCGTCGAGCGGGCCGCGCGTCGCCAACTCGGGACGACGTGGCGGAAGTGGCGGCAGCGCCGCCTCGGGTGGCGTCGGCACCGGCCTTGCCGCGGGTTGCGACGATGCGGCGAGGCTCTCTGACGCCGTCGGTGGCGCCCCGGCGTTCTCCAAACGCTGCACACTCTCCGCTGCTGCAAGATGTCCCTGCTCGGCGGCCTGGCGATACCACTGCAAGGCGCGCTGCCGGTCCGCGTCGCGGTGAATGCCGCGCTCGTAGACCTGGCCGGCCGCGAACTGCGCCTCGGGAAGGCCGCCGGCGGCCGATTGCAGGAACCAGTCGACGGCAGCCGCCTGGTCCCGCTCGATCCACTCGCCGCGGAACAGCGCCACGCCCAGATTGTACTGGGCATGCGGGTGACCGAGTTGGGCGGCTTGCGCCCACAACAGTACGGCACGCTCGGTATCGCGCTCGACGCCGCGGCCGTCGGCGAACAGGCGAGCGAGATTGTTGAGGGCGGCGGGCACGCCCTGATCGGCCGACTTCTGGTACCACTCCACGGCCAGACTCAGATCGGACGGGAAGCCGCTCAGACCAGTCTCGTAGAGCTTGCCGAGACCGTATTGCGCCAGACCGTCACCCTCGGCGGCAGCGCCCGACCAGACCTCGAAGGCCCGCTCCGCATCCCCCGCCTCGTAAGCCGCGAGCCCTTCCTGGAACTCGACTGCCTCGCCGTCGGACGGCATCTGCGCGACTGCCGGGACGGCTGCCAGAAAGAACGCCGCCAAGAGGCCCATGACGAGGCGCGGCAGCAGGCGGTGCCGTCCGAAGACGACCGCGGCGTCCTTTGCGACTGTCACTGCCTTCCTGCGCTCCAGTCATGCTCCATGCGGACAGCCTAGCCGCGCCGGCCGCGCCGCAGCAAGCAACCGCGGAACGCGACCGAGCGAACCGGGGAGGGAACGAAATCGCCGCGCGGTCATTCAAGTGTGGAGGCTTCGACGATCCCTCTCTACCGACCCGTAATCCGATGCCGAACGAAGATTCCGTCTCCGAAGACACCCACCGGGCGCGCCCTCTGCCTGCCCTGCTGGGCGACCTCCTGCGCGACATCCCGCAGCTGCTCCGCCAGGAAGCCCGGCTGTTCCGTGCGGAGGCCGCGGACCTGCTCGACCAGGCGAGCGCGGCCGTCGTCTGGCTGCTTTGCGGCGCAGTCCTTGCGGTGGCCGGTCTGACTCTGCTCCTGCAGGCCCTGGCAGCGCTGGCCGAGACCTGGCTTGGCCCGCTCGGCGCGGCTCTGGGGATCGGCGGCCTCGCGCTGCTGCTCGGCCTCGCCCTGCTCCTGGCCGGACGCCGCCACCTACGCGCGGCCGCTCGCGGACCGCGGCGGACCGTCCACCAGTTGCGCGAGGATGCCGCTGTGGTACGCGAGCACACGCCATGAGCGATGCAGACAAAGGCGACAGCCTGCCGGAGCTGGAGCGCTCGGCACGGGAAACCAGACGACGGATCGATAGCACCCTGCAGGCGCTCGAGCAGCGGGCGTACTATGAAGGCCGCGAGCTCTCCTTCGGCCTGCTCGAGGATGCAGCGCAGGCCGTGTGGCGGCAGGCCGCCGCCCACCCCTTGCCCGTTCTGACCGTGGCGGCCGGCCTAGCCTGGCTGGCTGCGAGTCAGACCAGCTCCGGCAAGCCGAGGCTTCAGCCTGCAACCAGGGAGGCCACGTGCGATCCTTTGGCTGCGGCTACGCTCGGTGCCGTGGCGGGCGTTGCGCTGGGCCTGCTGACACGCCGCGGCGGCTGATCGGATCTCGGCTCGGGAGTGCCCAACCCGAGACATAGGTGACGGAACGTACCGGACACATGGGTAACACTTTCCGCTTTGCGCGGGGGGTGTCGATGCCATGGAGAGAGAGTTCGGTTATGGACGAGCGTCTGCGTTTCGTTGCCCGCCTGCTCGACGGCGAGCGGATGAGCGACGTCTGTCGGGAGTTCGGGATTTCCCGCAAGACCGGCTACAAGATCTATGCGCGCTACCGCGAGGAGGGGGCCTACGCCCTGTGCGACCGGTCACGGCGGCCGGTGCGCTACGCCAACCAGCTACCGGCGCCGGTCGAGGCGCTGATCGTTTCGACCAAGCGCGATAAACCGCATTGGGGCGCGCGCAAGATCCGCGAGTTGCTGATCCGGCGCCTGGCCGGCGACGTGCGGATCCCGGCGCAGAGCACGGTGCACGCCGTGCTCGACCGTCACGGCCTGGTCCAGCGCGCGCGCAAACGCCGCAACGCGGCCAAAGGAACGCCGCTGTCGGCCGCGCACGCGCCCAACGATCTGTGGTGCGTCGATTTCAAGGGCGAGTTCAAGCTCGGCAACGGCCGCTACTGTTACCCTTTGACGGTGACCGACCAGGCCTCGCGCTACATCCTCGCCTGCGATGCCCTCGAGAGCACCAAGGAGCCCGGTGCCTTCGCGGCCTTCGAGCGCCTGTTCTCCGCGCACGGCCTGCCCCAGGCGATCCGCAGCGACAACGGCCTGCCCTTCGCCAGCCCCAACGGGCTCTACAATCTCTCGCGCCTGTCGGTCTGGTGGCTCAGGCTGGGCATCGCGATCGAACGCATCCCGCCCGGCAAGCCCCAGCGCAACGGACGCCACGAGCGCATGCATCTCACGCTCAAGACGGAAACCACCAAGCCGGCACGCCACAATGTCCTGCAGCAGCAGGCACGCTTCGACGATTTCGTCCGCGAATTCAATGCCCAACGGCCGCACGAAGCGCTCGGCATGCGCACGCCGGCAGAGCTCTACCGCCCCTCCACAAGGCTCTATCGCGGATTGGACGAGATCGTCTATCCCTTCCACGACCGTGACGTCCTAGTCACCGCCTGCGGGCGCATCTGCATGCACCGCAAGAAGATCAACGTCTCGACCGTGCTCGCCGGGCAGCGGCTGGGACTCAAGGAAGTCGACGAGGGAATCTGGCTCGTCTCCTTCCTGCACTACGACCTGGGCTACATCGACCTCGAACAGAGGACCCTACAAACCATCGACACCCCATTCGGCACGAGGGTGTCACCCATGTCTTAGGAACGATCCGTTACCCATGTCTCCGGGCTGGACAGAGAGGGGCTGGGGTGGCTGACCGGATTTGAACCGGCGACCTCCTGGACCACAACCAGGCGCTCTAACCAACTGAGCTACAGCCACCACAGGAAGAACGGCCGCTGCGGCATCGGACTGTCTCGCGGAGCCGCCAGCCACAGAGCGGCGTAGATAAGCGGCGCGACCCCGGTGCGTCAAGCGCGCGGGCAGAACGATGCGCGCGGGTCAGGTGCTGGACGTGCTTCGTCCGGCGGCCTAGGGTCGCGCGGAAACGCACCTTGCTGGGCGCGCCGATCGGCGCGCCGGCACAGGAGACGCACGAATGAGTCCCGACACCCTGCCCGCCGCCGCCAGTCATGCTACGCTCCACCCGGTCGAGGCACTTCAACGCCTCGGCACCGAGAGCGCCTTCGAGGTGCTGGCCCGGGCCAAGGCGATCGAGGCGGCCGGCCGCACGGTCGTCAACCTCGGCATCGGCCAGCCGGACTTCGCCCCGGCCCCGCACATCGTCGAGGCGGCGGTCCGCGCGTTGCGCGACGGGCACCACGGCTACACCCCGGCCGCCGGCCTGCCGCAGCTGCGCCAGGCGGTGGCGGCCGAGCTCGAGAGACGCGCCGGCCGGCCGCTGGATCCGGACCGCGTGCTGATCGTGCCGGGCGGCAAGGTGACGATGTTCTTCGCCATCCTGATGTTCGGCCAGCCGGGCGTCGAGATCGTCTATCCCGACCCCGGATTTCCGATCTACCGCTCGCTGATCGCCCACACCGGCGCAACGCCCGTGGCGCTGCCGCTGCGCGAGGAGAACGGCTTTGCCTTTTCCGCGTCCGAGGCGCTGGCCCTGATGGGGCCGAAGACGCGCCTGGTCATCCTGAACAGTCCCGCCAACCCGACCGGCGGCGTCGCGCCCGCGGCTGAGGTCGCGGCTCTGGTCGAGGGCTTGGCGAAGATGCCGCACATCGCCGTACTGTCGGACGAGATCTACTCGAAGCTGCTCTACGACGGCCGGCCGCACGCCAGCCTGCTTGCCTACGAAGCGCTGGACGAGCGGCTGATCCTGCTGGACGGCTGGTCGAAGACCTACGCGATGACCGGCTGGCGGCTCGGCTACGCCTACTGGCCCCGATGCCTGTTCGCCCACGCCGAGCGGCTGGCGATCAATTCCTTCTCCTGCGTCAACGCCGCGGCGCAGTTCGCCGGGCTGGCAGCGCTCACCGGTCCTCAGGACGCGGTGACGCAGATGGCCGCCGCCTTCGACGCACGCCGCAAGCGCGTCGTCGCGGGCCTGAATGCGCTTCCCGGCGTGACCTGTGTCGAGCCCGGCGGCGCCTTCTACGCCTTTCCCAACGTCAGTCGCACCGGACTGAGCGCCAAGGCGTTGGAGACGGCGTTGTTGGAGGAAGCGGCTGTGGCCACCATCGCCGGCACCTCCTTCGGCGCCAATGGAGAAGGCTACCTTCGCGTCTCCTACGCCAATTCCATGCAAAACATCGAGGTCGGGCTGGAGCGGATGGCCGCCCTGCTGGAAGCCCGCGGCGCCGCCTAGGGGCTCGGCACGCTGCCGCATTTTTGAGCAATTCCGGCGCGGTAATTCTGCCCATTTTTCGAGCAACCTTGCTCAAGACCGGGCGATGTATCGCCGTTCATAGCCTGACAGGCGGCATGGCGCCGACCCGCAGCAGACTTGGCACGGCATGTGCTTTAGCTCGCCTGGATGCCGGCCGCCCGCAGCGCGGAGCGGGAGGCGTGCGCGGCCCGGCACTCCGCGAAAAAAGAACGAGCGACCGAGAGGCCATGAAAAAGATCGAAGCCATCATCAAGCCGTTCAAGCTCGACGAGGTGAAGGAATCCCTGCACGAGGTCGGGATCAAGGGCATCACCGTGATCGAGGCCAAGGGCTTCGGCCGCCAGAAGGGCCACACGGAGCTCTATCGCGGCGCCGAGTACGTCGTCGATTTCCTTCCAAAGGTGAAGGTCGAGGTGGTGCTGGACGACGCCCTGGTGGAACGCGCCGTCGAGGCGATTCAGCAGGCCGCGCATACCGGCCGGATCGGCGACGGCAAGATCTTCGTCTCGACGGTCGACGAGGCGATCCGCATCCGCACCGGCGAGCGCGGGGTGGAGGCGGTCTAGCGCCCGGCAGGCGGGACGCCTGGAGCCGTCTCGCGGGCGCGGGCTTGGCCAAGGGGGCGCCGGGCCCGCCCCGGAACCCGAAACGGCCGCCGCGCCGCGCCCCCGCGAAACAGCAGGTGCCTGTCGCTCCCGCGCGCAGGACAATCAAGTCAGTTCAAGGACAACTAGGGAAAGGCTGGAGAGCAATGTCCGACGTCGAAAACGTTATGAAGATGTTGAAGGAAAAGGACGTCCAGTACGTCGATTTCCGCTTCACCGATCCGCGCGGAAAGTGGCAGCACGTCGCGCAGCACATCGATACCGTCGACGAGGACATGCTGACCGACGGCATCATGTTCGACGGCTCCTCCATCGCCGGATGGAAGGAGATCAACGAGTCCGACATGAACCTGAAGCCGGATCTCGCGAGCGCGGTCATGGACCCCTTCACCGCGCAGCCGCAGCTCATCCTCTTCTGCGACGTCACCGATCCGACGACGGGGCAGCCCTACAACCGCGACCCGCGGTCGACGGCGCGCAAGGCACTGGCCTACATGCAGTCCAGCGGCATCGGCGACACCGCCTTCTTCGGTCCGGAGGCGGAATTCTTCGTCTTCGACGACGTCCGCTTCGGCGTGCAGATGAACCACACCTTCTTCCGCTTCGAGAGCGAGGAAGGTCCCTACATGTCCGGCGAGGAGCTGGAAGAGGGCAACCTCGGCCACCGGCCGGGCATCAAGGGCGGCTACTTCCCGGTGCCGCCGGTCGACAGCGGCACCGACCTGCGCGCCGAGATGGTCTCGGTGATGAAGGAGATGGGCCTCGAGGTCGAAAAGCACCACCACGAGGTGGCACCCTCGCAGCACGAACTGGGCATCAAGTTCAACACGCTGCTGCGCCAGGCCGACTGCATGCAGATCTACAAGTACGTCGTGCACATGGTGGCCCACACCTACGGCAAGTCGGCGACCTTCATGCCCAAGCCGGTCATGGGCGACAACGGCTCCGGCATGCACGTCCACCAGTCGATCTGGAAGGACGGCAGCCCGTTGTTCGCCGGCGACGGCTACGCGGGCCTGTCGGAGACCGCGCTCTACTATATCGGCGGCATCATCAAGCACGCCCGCGCGATCAACGCCTTCACCAACTCGACGACCAACAGCTACAAGCGTCTGATCCCGGGCTTCGAGGCGCCGGTGCTGCTGGCCTACTCCTCGCGCAACCGCTCGGCCTCCTGCCGCATCCCCTTCGGCGCAGCGGAAAAGGCCAAGCGTGTCGAGGTGCGCTTCCCGGACGCCCTGTCCAACCCCTACCTGGCGTTCTCGGCAATGCTGATGGCCGGCCTGGACGGCATCAAGAACAAGCTCCACCCGGGCGATGCCATGGACAAGAACCTCTACGATCTGCCACCCGAGGAGCTGAAGGACATCCCGACGGTCTGCGGCTCTCTGCGCGAGGCGCTGAACGCCCTGGCCGACGACATGGACTTCCTGTGCGAGGGCGACGTCTTCGACAAGGACCAGCTCGAGGGCTACCTCGAGCTGAAGTGGGAGGAAGTCTACACCTTCGAACACACGCCGCACCCGGTCGAGTTTTCGATGTACTACTCCGCCTGAGGCGGCGGCCGGCCCGGCCGGCGACCGCCACAGGCATGCGGACGTGAAAGGCGGCGCGGGAGCCACGGCTTGCGCGCCGCTTCGCATGCGTCCCTCGCCCCGGGCGACGGCCGACCGAGGCGGACGGCCCACCGCCTCCACGCCATGCCGGTCAGGCGATGAGGGTGGCAGAGACGGCGGTCAGCTTCGGCTTCGCCTCCGACAGCGGCGCGTAGAGAATCACCCCCAAAATGTAGGCCACCCGGTCCGGGGGACCCTGCCCCGCATCGCCCAGCGGCAGCAAGAGGCGTTCGGCCTCGAAGGCGCGCTCGTTCGGAAACACCATGGGTCCACGCCGGTACTTCGGCTGGGCGTCGCGCAGCAGTTCCGCCCACTGGTGCGAGGTGTCCTTGCGCTTGACGATCGGGAAGGTGTCGTAGATCGACATGCCGCGCATCGAGCGGCCGTAGCGTTCCTCGATCTCCTGTCCGGCGACGCGGATGATCAGGTCCGCGGGAACCTGCCGCCGCTCGACGAACAGCACATTGGCGAGCAGGCCCCCCAGATGCACCGGGTCGAAGGCCTGCCGCGGCATCAGGTGGCCGTCTTCGCAATAGCGGCGCCAGTAGTCGAAGAGGCGCTGCACCTGAGGATTCGGCACCTGTCCCACGCGCAATACGCTCGAGCCGCCGCCCAAAGCCACGCCATCGCTGTCGGAGTCGTCCACCTGGAGCCTGCAATCACCCTGGAGTTCGCGGAAAACTCACGGCCTTGCAGGCCGCGCCTTCTGGAATGCCAAGAGGTTGCGCCATCCAGGGAACGCCTGCAACCGACAGAGTAGAGGTTCCGAGCCAGGGCTGCCCTGCGCCCCGCCCGCTTCCCGGACGAACGTCCCGGCCCGGCCGGCGCCTTGCAGTGACGCTGGACAAGGGTCGCTGGGCCCGCCTTGGCGCTAGCGCGGGACCTCGAGCTCCACTTCGACGCCGCCGAAACCGTGCACCGAGTCGTGTGCGCGGATGCGGACCAGCGTCACGCCTTCCGGGACTTCCAGGCCGCGCAGCGAACGCGTGAAGGGTTGCTCTTCGACATGCGGATGATAGAGCGTGCGCGTTCCGAGCACGCGCCCGTCGGGCGCTACCACCTCCCAGCGGTCGGCATAATGATCCCAGCCGGTGTCGGCGTGCCGGACGGCGACCTCCGCGGTGTAGGTGCCGTCGGCCTGGCGCTGCAACACGGCATCGACGACGTCCGCCTCGCCGGCGAGCGCGGCACCCGATGCCAGTGCCGCGACCGCGCCCGCGCAAAGCAGGAAAACCCCGCGTATGGACCGTGGAAGACGCATGGCAGCAGCCTGCCGAAGCCGGCCGACGCGCGCCAGACACCTTTGTGTGATCCCGGGCCGGACCGCGCCGCGGCTCTTCGGCCGGCCGGACCGTGTGCGCTACGCGGCCTCCGCCGGCACGGCGTTCAGCGCTTCCTCCAGGTCGTAGAAGCTCGGCTGAATCTTGCTCGGCACGTTGCCGCGGCCGATCTCGACCGCGACCTGGGCGGCATGACCGTGCAGGTTGGCCGTGATGGTGTCGCGGACGATCGCGTAGAACTGCATGTCCTGATCGACGATCTGCTGCAGACGCGCGGCGATCGGCCCGACGAGGCCGTACGACAGGAAAACGCCGAGGAAGGTGCCGACCAGCGCGCCGCCGATCATACGCCCGAGGATCTCCACCGGCTGGTCGATCGAGGCCATGGTCTTGATGACGCCCAGCACCGCCGCAACGATGCCCAGCGCGGGCAGGCCATCGGCCATCGTCTGCAGGGCGTGCGCCGGCTTGGAATGCTCGTGGTGCAGCTTTTCCAACTGGCGCTCCATGAAGTCCTCGGCCTGGTGTGGGTCGTCGAGGTTCATCGTGACCATGCGCAGCGTATCGCAGATCAGGGCGGTGACCGTCGTATCGGCCAGGATCTTCGGATAGGACGTAAAGATCGGGCTTTCGTGCGGCGTTTCGATGTGCGGCTCGAGGGCGACGGCGCCCTTCGCCTTCATCACCTTGATCAGGCCATACATCAGACACAGCAGGTCGCGGTAGTCGTCGCGCCCCCAGCGCGGGCCCTTGAACACCCGGCCGAGGCCGCCGAGCGCCTTCTTCGCGGTATCGGCGGAGTTGGCGATCAGGAACGCACCGATCGCGGCGCCGCCGATCATCATCATCTCGAACGGCAGCGCGTAGATAATGACTTCCATCTTGCCGCCGGCCAGAGTGTAGCCGCCGAACACCATGATGAACACCATGGCGATGCCGCCGATCGAAAGCATCTCGCCCTCTTCGCCGTGACTGACCCGAGCGTCTCGCCGGCGGTCCGGACGTTGCCGTGCCCGCATCGCGATGCCGGAGATGATGCGGGACGCCGCTTAAAGAGGGCTTAACCACCGCTGTCTGCCTGCGAACGAGATCCTCAGGAGCCAGCCTCACGCCCGATCGTCGCTGCCGCCGATCCGCAATGCGAACCTCCGAAGCGTCTCGCCTCGACTCCTCGAGCTCGGACCTGGTCCGGACGCAGGCAGCGGAGCGGCCGATCGATTCGCATTCGCTCTTAACGATCTTCGTTAAACGCCTGGCAAATCGCGCTTTCTTCCTTGCTCGTCGATGGCGACATAAATGAAGACACCTTCGGTGACCTTGACCCGGTCGCGGGCGATCCGCCGCTCTGCCCAGGTCTCGATCCGCACCGTCATCGAGCTCTTTCCGACCCTGACCAGCTCGGCGTAGCAACTCACCAGATCGCCGATGAAGACCGGCTTGTGGAAGCGCATGCCCTCGACCGCCACGGTGGCGACCCGGCCCTGGGCCCGGCGCACCGCGGGCACGGCGCCGGCGAGGTCCATCTGCGCCATCACCCAGCCGCCGAAGATGTCGCCGTTCGGATTGGCGTCGCCCGGCATGGCGACCGTCTTCAAGGCCGGCTCGCCCGCCGGCGGTCCCTCGCGATCAGCCGAGCCGCGCGCCTCGCTCATACCTATCTCCCCCTGGACTGAGCATCACACATCCACAAGATATCGTAGCGGGATCGAATCGAAGCCACCGCATCTGCTTGAACCCGCCGCCAGCCGCTCCCTATACTGCGCGCCATGTCGGACCTCTTCCAGAACCTCGCCGCCAAGCAGGACAGCTATACCGCCGCCGATATCGAGGTTCTGGAGGGCCTGGAGCCGGTGCGCCGGCGTCCGGGCATGTACGTCGGCGGCACCGACGAGCGCGCGCTGCATCATCTGGTCGCCGAGCTGCTCGACAACGCCATGGACGAGGCGGTGGCCGGCCACGCCAGCCGGATCGAGCTGGAGCTGGCGGCCGGCAACCGGGTGACGGTGCGCGACAACGGCCGCGGCATCCCGATCGACCCGCACCCCAAGTTCAAGGACAAGTCGGCGCTCGAGGTCATCCTGACGACCCTGCACTCGGGCGCCAAGTTTACCCAGAAGGCCTACGAGACGTCGGGCGGCCTGCACGGCGTCGGCCTGTCGGTGGTGAACGCCCTGGCGGCGCGCCTGGAAGTCGAGGTGGCGCGCGACAAGACGCTGTGGCGACAGGTCTACGGCGAGGGCCGGCCGCAGACGGCGCTCGAGAAGGTCGGCGGCGTCCCCAACCGCCGCGGCACGACTGTCGCCTTCGAGCCCGACCTCGGGATCTTCGGCCCGCATGCCCGCTTCTCCCCGTCCCGCCTCTACAAGATGGCGCGCTCCAAGGCGTACCTGTATCGCGGCGTCGAGATCCGCTGGCGCTGCGCGCCGGAGTTGCTGGCCGAGGGCGACAGCACGCCGGCCGAGGCGAGCCTGCACTTTCCCGATGGCCTCAAGGACTTCCTCACCGCCAGCCTGGGCAAGCGCCGCACGCTGGTGCCGGAGCCCTTCGCCGGCGAAGCGCCCTTTCCCGACGGCCAGGGCCGCGTCGAATGGGCCGTCGCCTGGCCGGCCGACGAGGAGGGATTCTCCTCGAGCTACTGCAACACGGTACCGACGCCCGAGGGCGGCACCCACGAGCAGGGACTGCGCAGCGCCCTGCTGCGCGGCGCCAAGGCCTACGGCGAGCTGATCGGCATCAAGAAGATCGACCGGGTGAGCGCGGACGACGTCTGTGGCGGCGGCTTCCAGCTCCTCTCGGTCTTCATCCGCGATCCGCAGTTCCAGGGGCAGACCAAGGAGAAGCTGGCGACCGCCGAGGCCGCCCGCCTGGTCGAGGGGGCCGTCAAGGACCGCTTCGAGCACTGGCTGTCGGCGCGGCCCGACGAGGCGCGCCGCCTGATCGAACGCTTCGCCGAGCGGGCCGACGAGCGGCTGCGCCGGCGCCAGGAAAAGGAGTTGAAGCGGCAGAGCGCGACCCGCAAGCTGCGCCTGCCCGGAAAGCTCACCGACTGCTCCCGCACCAGCGCCGAAGGCACCGAGATCTTCCTGGTCGAGGGCGATTCCGCGGGCGGCTCGGCCAAGCAGGCGCGCGCCCGCGAGACCCAGGCGGTGCTGCCCCTGCGCGGCAAGATCCTGAACGTCGCCAGCGCCTCGGCCGACAAGCTGAAGGCCAACCAGGAGGTCAACGACATCCTGCTGGCTCTGGGCTGCGGCGCCCGGGCGAGCTTCGACCTCGACAAGCTGCGCTACGAGCGGGTCATCATCATGACCGACGCCGACGTCGACGGCGCCCACATCGCCAGCCTGCTGATCACCTTCTTCTTCCAGGAGATGCCGGGTCTGATCTCGGCCGGCCGCCTGTACCTGGCGCAGCCGCCCCTCTACCGCCTGAGCGTCGGCGGGGTGACGCGCTACGCACGCGACGATACCCATCGGGCGGAGCTGATGGACAGCGACTTCAAGGGCAAGTCCAAGGTCGAGGTCAGCCGCTTCAAGGGCCTGGGCGAGATGCCGGCGGCGCAGCTTCGCGAGACCACCATGGACCCGAAGACCCGCACGCTGCTGCGCGTCGTGGTCAGCGAAGCGACCGATCCGGACCCGCAGGGCGAGGAGCGGCAGGCGCGCGAGCGGGTCGAGCAGCTCATGGGCCGCAAGCCCGAGCTGCGCTTCGCCTTCATCCAGGAGAATGCGCGCTTCGTCGCCGCCGACGACCTCGACGTCTGACAAGGGACTCGAAGATGCGGCGAAAAGCGCCCCGGCGTCTGGCCTGAGCCTGCGAACCCGGCGCGCGGGCGGGGGCGCATTCGCTTACCGCCGCGTACTACCTGGGGCAGGGTCGGCCGGGGTCCACTCAAGGGGAGAGCGCCATGCCCGCCTTCCAGGTCTTTGCGTCCAACCTCGTCCGCCGGCCGCGCCCGGCTGTATTGCTCGCCGCGCTCGGCCTTGGCGCCTGTACCGCGATGGCGCCCGGCGGCACCAGCATCTCGCAGCAGTACGTCGATTCCAGCTACGATCCGGCGGCGCTCGGCTTCGCCCAGAGCCGCGGCGGCGTGAAGCTCGATGTCGCCGGCAATCCCTTCGGCGGCGACCCAGCCATCTTTGCGGGGCGCACGGCTGAGCTCCTGGAGCAGAGCCACTTCGGGCCGGTCGTCGATTTCGTCAGCGAACCGCCGGAGGACTTCGCCAGCGCCTACCGGGTCGCGCTGGTCTTCGATGCGCCGCTGGCGACCTCTGCGCCCCAGCTCTGCCGCGGGCCGCTGCCGGAGATCGCCGCCCAGGCAAACAACGGCATGCGCATCGTCGCAGTCTACTGCTGGGGCGGCGACCGCGTGACCTCCGCCGTGGCCACCGTGGGACCGCTCGCCGGCATCGACGACCCGGGCTTCGCGAGGGCCATCCGCGGGCTCGGCCTGGCCCTCTTCCCGCCGGCCAGCGCCAACGACGAATTGCGCCGCGATTCCGACTGGCCCGGCGACTGAAAACCGCTCAGGGCGCCTGAGTGAGCCAGCGCCGCAAGGCGGCATTGGTTTCCACGGGCCGCTCGAGGGTCGCGAGGTGGCCGCAGTCCTCGATCACCTGCAGCCGGGCGTCGGGGATACCGGCCGCGATCTCCAACGCCATGGCCGGCGGCGTCAGGATGTCCTGCCGCCCGACCACCACGAGGCTCGGCACGCGCACGCCCGGCAGCACCGGCCGCAGGTCGGGCCGGCCCATGATCGCCGTCTGCTGGCGCAGGAAGCCGACCTTGCCCACCGCCTCGGCCATGGCATAGACCGTCCCAGTCACGTCGGCGTCCTCCAGGCGGTCGGTGTGGATCAGCCGCGGTAGAAGCTGGCGGGTGACGCCGCGGAACTGCCCGCGCTCCGACAGCGCCAACAGGTCGCGACGGCGCTGGGTCTCTTCCGGGGTGTCCTGGGTCGCCCGGGTATCGATCAGGGCGATGTGCGTGATGCGCTCCGGCGCCCGGCGGAGCGTCTCCAGCGCGACGTAGCCGCCCATCGAGAGGCCGGCCAGGGCGAAACGCGCAGGCGCTTCCGACAGCACCCGCTCCGTCATCGCCGCAATCGAGTCGTCGCGCGTCAGGTCGACGACCAGCGGCCTGGCGATATCGGACAGTGCCTCGATCTGCGGTGCCCAGAGGCGCGCGTCGCAGAGCAGGCCTGGCAAGAGGACGAGGTCCTGCCTTTCGGTCACGGCGCCCAACTGCGTTCCGCATTCGGATGGGCACCGGGCCTCACGAAGACCCCTCGTCCTTGATGCGGCGGATCAGCGAGGCGAAGGCGGGGTGGCCGCTGTCGTTCAGCCACTCGAAGACCACCGACTCCGCCGGTAGCGGCAGGATGCCGGCAAGGCCGAAGCGCTGCAGGGCTGAGCGGCAGTTGGCTTCGCTGCGGCTGCCCACGGCATCGGCGACGGCAAAGGTCTGCACGCCGTGGGCCGCCAGGTCGAGCGCCGTCTGCGCCACGCAGACGTGCGCCTCCATGCCGCAGACCACGGCCTGACGACGGCCAAGCGCCTGCCAGCGCCCAGCGAAGTCAGGCTCGCGCAGGCAGGAGAAGTGGCGCTTGGCCAGCACCGCATCGGCCGGCAGCCGCGCGCGCACCTCGGGCACCGTCGGGCCGAGGCTGTCGGGCGCCTGTTCGCTGGCCAGCACCGGCACGCCGAGGGCGGCCGCTGCCTCCAGCAGCAGGAGGATGCGCCGTCGGATGCGCTCCTGCCCGGCGATCGCCGGGGCCAGGCGCGCCTGAACGTCGACGATCAGCAGTGCGGACTCGGCGGCGGAGAGAGTCCAAGCCTGAGACATGTCGTGAGAGTAAACCGGAAGACGATTGCCTAGTATCCCGCACAATAGCCACGACAGGCCTCGGCGCCAAGCGCGGCGGAATTTGCGTCTTCGACGGGCCAAACGCTGCCGAGCGCGCGAAATAATGCGGGTTTCGTTGACTTTTGCCGTTGAATCCGCGAAAACCCTGGCTATCTGAGGAGCAAGGCGGCCCGCTCCTCGGCTTGGCTGCGGCGGCCGCCCTGCATAGCATTCCGCACAGACGAAAAAGATACGCATGACCTTCGAAGAGCTCGGCCTGAGCCCCGAGGTGTTGCGCGCCGTATCCGAAGCCGGGTACGAGACGCCGACGCCGATTCAGGAAAAGGCCATTCCCTACGTGCTGATGGGACGCGACGTCATGGGCGTCGCGCAGACCGGCACCGGCAAGACCGCCTCCTTTACCCTGCCGATGATCGACATCCTGGCGAGCGGCCGCGCAAAGACCCGCATGCCGCGCTCGCTGATTCTGGAGCCGACGCGCGAGCTGGCCGCGCAGGTCGGCGAGAACTTCGAGAAGTACGGCAAGTACACGCGCCTCAGCCACGCCCTGCTGATCGGCGGTGAGTCCTTCAAGGACCAGCTCGCCGTGCTGGAGCGCGGCGCCGACGTGCTGATCGCCACGCCCGGCCGCCTGCTCGACATGTTCGAGCGCGGCAACATCCTGCTGGCCGACGTCAAGCTGCTGGTGATCGACGAGGCCGATCGTATGCTCGACATGGGTTTCATCCCCGACGTTGAGCGCATCGTCAAGATGCTGCCGCCGCTGCGCCAGACGCTGTTCTTCTCCGCCACCATGGCGCCGGAGATCCGCAAGCTGTCCGACGCCTTCCTGATGAACCCCAAAGAGATCCGGGTGTCGCCCCCCGCCTCCCCGGCCAAGACCGTCACCCAGCGCCTGGTGCGCACCGGCGCCGAGGCCAAGGACAAGCGGGCGGCCCTGCGCCGACTGATCGACCGGGCCGGCGACAACCTCGTCAGTGGTCTCATCTTCTGCAACCGCAAGCGCGACGTCGGCATCGTCTTCCGCTCGCTCAAGCGGCACGGCTACGACGCGGCGGAGCTGCACGGCGACATGGCCCAGCCGGCGCGCATGGAAACCCTCGACAGGTTCAAGAAGGGCGAGGTGCGCCTGCTCGTGTGCTCCGACGTCGCCGCCCGCGGCCTCGACATCCCGAAGGTCAGCCACGTCTTCAACTTCGACGTCCCCTCGAACTCCGAGGACTATGTCCACCGCATCGGCCGCACCGGCCGGGCCGGGCGCAGCGGCGAGGCCTACACGCTGGTGACCCGTCTGGACGCCAAGCTGTTGTCGGGGATCGAGAGACTGATCGGGGGCAAAGTCGAGTACGACGACTTCGCCGGTAAACCGGCGGCCGCCGAACCGTCGGAGGTCTCCGAAGAAATCGGTGCGCGCCGCGCCGAGGCGAAGCCGGAGGTCGCCGGGGAGAGCAGGCGCGGCCGGCGCCGCGGCGGCCGCGGGCGCAGCCGTCGGCGCGAGGAAGGCGAAGCGGAGTCGGCAGGCGCAGAGTCGGTCGTCGCCGAGGAGAAGACGGTGGGCGAAGAGGCCGCGCGCGTCACCGAGGTCGCGCAGATCGCCGAGTCGGCCGGCGCCGAGGATGCCGGCAGTGCCCTCAACGCGGCCGCCCAGCGCTCGGCCAAAGCCGGTGCCGAGCGGGCCCGCAAGCGCCGCGACGACGACGGCAGCGAGCCGCGTACGGCACGCGGCGGGCGAAACCGACATGGCGAGAAGCGGCCGGGTCGCGACGAGCCGCGCGCCCTTCCGAAGGAGTTCCAGGACACCGCCTTCGGCGACCATGTGCCGGCCTTTCTGATGAAACCGGTGCCGCAAGTGGCCAACGGCTGACGTCCGGCACCCCGCAGCGGCTGACGCCGGGCGGATTTGCCCGTAAACTTTGCCGCCATGCAGACGATCTTCATCCAGATCAAGTGCGAGCTCGGCCGCGCCTACCAGGTGGCCGACGCGCTCGTGCAGACCGTCGAGCAGGTCTCGGAGGTGCACTCAACCTCTGGCCAGTACGACCTGATGGTCAAGTGCTACCTGCCGCGCGACCTGGACATCGGCCATTTCGTTAACGAGTCAATCCAGACCCTGCCAGGCATCAAGGACACCTTCACCATCATCGCCTTCAAGGCCTTCGCCTGAGCGGCCGCCGGCTCACTCGCGCGGCGGGATCGAATAGGTCGAGGTGACGTGCGCGGCGGGGGCGGTCGGATTGCCGCCTTCGCCGTAGATCGAGACCTCGCCGTAGGCGAGCCGCTTGCCGACCTTGAGCAGGCGGCAGTCGCCGAGCAGCGCTCCCGGCTGCGGTTTGCGCAGGAAGTTGATGTTGAGGTTGGTGGTCACCGCCATCTCGACGCGTCCGATCGCGGCCATCACCGCGATCCACATGGCGTAGTCGGCCAGCGCCATCATCGCCGGGCCGCTGATGGTCCCGCCTGGCCGCAGCAGGTCGACGCGGTCGGGCAGGCGCGCGAGGCACCGACCCCAACCGACCTCCACCGTCTGCATTCCGAGCTGCCCGACGATCGGGAGCTGCGGGTCGAGCTCCCGCGCGATCAGCTCCAGGTCGATCAGCGGTTCGCGCCTGCCGGACATGGTTCCCCTCTTCGCCCCAGATATGACTGCCTTTCCCTCATACCGCTTGCGCCGGGCGGGGCGGAAGGGCCAGAGTCTCCCCAATAGAGCATCTCTGACCTGCCCGACCGGAGAGATCCCATGCCCGAGGACGCCATGCAGCTCGCCGCTGCCCAGGCCGAAGCGCCGGTGTTGCTCCGCCGCGACGAGGGCTGCGTCGCCACCCTGACGCTGAACCGCCCGCAGGCCTACAACGCCCTGTCGGAGGAGCTTCTGGCGGCCTTGACGGAGGAGCTGGGCCGTATCGCCGGCGACGAGAGCGTGCACGTGGCGGTGATCGAAGGCGCCGGCAAGGCCTTCTGCCCCGGTCACGACCTCAAGCAGATGCGCAGCCACCCGGAGCAGGACTACTATCGCCGCCTGTTCGGCGCCTGCAGCGAGATGATGCTGGCCATCGTCCGCCTGCCGCAGCCGGTGATCGCCAAGGTGCACGGCATCGCCACCGCCGCCGGCTGTCAGCTCGTCGCCACCTGCGACCTCGCCGTCGCCGCCGAGGAGGCGCGCTTCGCCACCAGCGGCATCAACGCCGGCCTGTTCTGCTCGACGCCCGCCGTCGCGCTGAGCCGCAACGTGCCCACCAAACCCGCCTTCGAGATGCTGGTGACCGGGGATTTCGTCTCGGCCGCCGAGGCGCACACGCTGGGCTTGGTCAACCGCGTGGTGCCGGCCGGCGAGCTGGACGCCGCCGTGGCCGAGCTGGCCGGCAAGATCCTCGCCAAATCGCCCGTTGCCGTGCGGATGGGCAAGGAGATGTTCTACCGCCAGCGCGAGAAGACGCTGGAGAACGCCTATACCTACGCCGCCGAGGTGATGGCCTGCAACATGATGGCCGAGGACGCCGGCGAGGGCCTGGACGCCTTCATCGAAAAGCGCAAGCCGGTCTGGACCGGGCGCTGAAACCTCTCTGGCGCTGATCCTGCCGACTGTTGCCGACGCGGGCCGGTCGGGTCTACATGGCCGTTCATGACGCTGCGTGCCCTCCCCGCCCTGATTCTCGCCTGCCTCCTGCCACTCGCGCCGGCCCGCGCGCAGCAGGTGCCGATCCAGGACCTGCAGATCGCGATCGACGTGCTGCTCGCCGGCGACGCGGAGTCCGCCGCCGAGCTGCTTCTACCGCTGGCCGAAGCCGGCGACGCCGACGCCCGCTATCTGCTCGCGACCGACGCACAACTGCATAAGACTCTGGCGATGGAGGGCTGGCGGCTGGGCCAGGGTAGTGCCGAGGCGGCGCGCGACCAGGTTCAAGCCTGGCTCGGGGCCGCCGCCGACGCCGGACATCCCGGCGCGCTGGAAGCCATGGTCTCGCGCGGGCAGGACCTCGCCACCCGCATGCACTATGCCGAGAAGGGCGCGGATGCGGGCTTGGCCGCGGCGATGGAATGGCTCGGCTCGGTGCGATTCGGCGTCTACGCCGAGGACCAGGCCGCGCCCGATGAAGGGGTGGCCTGGCTCGAGCTGGCCGCGCGCGACGGGCGCAGCTCGGCCGCCGTCAACCTCGGCGCACGCTACTTGGAGGGCCGCGGCCTGTCGGCCGATCCCGAGCGCGGTATCCGCTGGCTGATTCGCGCCAGCGACATGGGCGACCCCACCGCCCTCTTCCCGCTGGCGCGCGCCGTGGCCGAGGATCCCGGCCTGGTCGGCGGTCGCGAAGAGGCGCTGCGCTGGCTGCTGACGGCCAAGGAGAACAGCGGCGGCAGCCTCGCTGCGTCGGAACGGCGACTGCGCGACAGCCTGGAGCGCGACGGCGAGGCGCGGGCCGCGGACGACGCGCGGATCTGGTGGGAGCGCAAGCGCGCCGACCGCGGGACTCCGCTCGGCCGCGTCGACGCCTGGCTGGACAACCGCTTCGAGTCCGGGCGCGAATGGGCGAACTGGGAAGTCGCCTTCCTTGCCTCCAACGTCGACTGCCCGGCGCCCAAGCTGCAGCGGCTCGAGATCAGCCACTACGAGGCCAGCGGCCACTTCGACGCCTGCATGCTGAGCGCGCTGGAGGCCTACGGCGTGCGCTGAGCGCGGTCAGAGCAGCAGCGCCGAGACCACGAGGAAGTAGATCAGCAGGCTGAGCACGTCCTGCAGGATCGTGCAGATCGGCCCGCTGCCGAGCGCCGGGTCGAAGCCGAGCTTCTGGAAGGCCCAGGGCAGCGCCAGGCCGATCACCGCCGAAACGGTCCCGGCGCCGAGCACCGCCAGGGCAACGGCCAGGGCGAGCAGCGCATCGCCGAAGATCCACCAGATCGGCAGGACCGAAATCAGCCCGAGGGCGAGGCCGATCAGCCCGCCGGTCGCCAGCTCGCGCCACAGCAAGGCGCCGATCGGCATGCGGCGGGCCCCCAGGCCGCGCACCGCGACCGAGACCGCCTGGGTGCCGATGGCGCCGGCGATGTAGACCAGGGCCGGCACGAAGAAGGCGACCGCGACGTTGGCGCCGAGGGTCTCCTCGAACTGGGCCACCGTCAGGGTGGCGAAGGAGGACGCGAGCAGGCCGATCACCAGCCAGGGCAGCCGCCGGCGCAGGCGGTCGCCCAGCGGCGCCTCCAGCGCGCCGCGCGCCATCGTGTCGCCGTCGCGCGCGATGCCGGCGATGCGCTGCAGGTCCTCGTCGTGCTCGCGGCGCAGGATACGGGCGAGCGCCTGTGGCGGGACGGCCCCCATCAGGGTGCCGGACGCGTCGACCACCGGCACCGCGACGAGGCCGAGCCGCAGCGCCGCCAGCGCCACCGCCTCCTGGTCCTCGTCCGGATGCACGGCGACGTGCTCCGGCTCCATGATCTCCGCCATCGCCTGGTCGGGGGTGGCGGACAGCAGGTCGTTGATATGCACCAGGCCCTGCAGGCGGCCGTCGCGATCGGTGACGAAGACCGCCTCGGCGCAGTCGAAATGCCGGCCGCGCAGGTCGTCCAGGACGACGGCAGCGCTGTCGCCTGCCTCTGCGTGCGGGACGCGCGAGACCATGTGCGCGCGCGCCGTCTCGTGCGGGCCGGCGCTCAGTCCGGGCCACAGGGCCTCCAGGGCCGCGCGTGCATCGCTCACATCGCTCACGCCGTTTCCTCGGCTCGCTCACCCTACCCGACCGTGCCCTGGGACTGCTATACAGCCTGCAGGCCCCCTTCCGGAGCTCCGCGGACCGCGATGAACCACGACACTTACCCCAACAGCTACATCCGCCGGATCCTGCGCGAGACGCGGACCATCGCCATGGTCGGCGCGTCGGCCAACTGGAACCGGCCCAGCCACTTCGCCATGAAATACCTGCAGACGAAGGGCTACCGGGTGATCCCTGTCAATCCGGGGCAGGCCGGCAAGCAGATTCTCGGGGAAACCTGCTATGCCAGCCTGGCCGACATCCCCGAATCCTTCGACATGGTCGACGTGTTCCGCAACTCCGAGGCGGCCGGGGAAGTGGCCGAAGAAGCGATCCGCCTGAAGGACGCGAAGGGCATCCGTACCCTCTGGATGCAGCTCGGCGTGCGCAACGACGCCGCGGCCGCCCGGGCCGAGGCAGCCGGCCTGCAGGTAGTGATGAACCGCTGTCCGAAGATCGAGTTCGGCCGGCTGAACGCGGAGCTGTCGTGGGGCGGTTTCAACTCCGGGATCGTCACCTCCAAGCGCCGCAAGCTGCGTGCTTCGTAAAGGACTCCCGATGAGCATCGACAAGCCCGGCTTCGAGACCCTGCAGCTCCACGCCGGTACGCCGCCGGACCCGGTCACCGGCGCGCGGCAGACGCCGATCTACCAGAACACCTCCTACGTCTTCGAGGATGCCGATCACGCGGCCGACCTGTTCAACCTGCAGACTTTCGGCTTCATCTACTCGCGCCTGACCAACCCGACGGTGGCGGCGCTGGAGGAGCGGATCGCTGCATTGGAGGGCGGCCGCGGCACCACCGCCTGCGCCTCCGGCCACGCGGCCCAGGTGCTGGCCTTCTTCGCGCTGATGGCGCCAGGCGACGAGATCGTCGCCTCGACCCGTCTCTACGGCGGTTCGATCACTCAGCTCTCCAAGACCTTCCGCAAGTTCGACTGGCACGCCCATTTCGTCGACTTCGACGACCCGGCGGCAGTGCGGGCCGCCGTGGGCCCGCGCACCAAGGCGCTCTTCTGCGAGGCGCTGGCCAACCCCGGCGGCGTGGTCAGCGACCTGGAGGTGCTGGCCGAGATCGCCGAGGCCGCCGGCATCCCCCTGGTCGTCGACAACACCATGGCGACCCCCTACCTGATCAGGCCGATCGACTGGGGCGCCGACCTGGTGATCCATTCGACCACCAAGTTCCTCTCGGGCAACGGCACGGCGATGGGCGGCGCGGTGGTCGACAGCGGCACCTTCGACTGGGGTCGGAACGACAAGTTCCCGAGCCTCAGCCGGCCGGAGGAGGCCTATCACGGCCTGACCTTCTGGGAGACCTTCGGCGACCTCGCCTTCACCATGTACACCCACGCCGTCAGCCTGCGCGATCTGGGCCCCAGCCAGTCGCCGATGAACGCCTGGCTGACCCTGCTGGGCATCGAGACCCTGTCCGTGCGCATGGAGCGCCAGTGCGCCAATGCCTTGGCAGTGGCGCAGTTCCTGGAGGCGCACCCGCAGGTCGCCTGGGTCAGCTACGCCGGCCTGGAGTCCAGCAAGTACAAGGCCCTCGCGGAGAAATACCTGCCCAAGGGCGCCGGCGCCGTCTTCACCTTCGGCATCGAGGGCGGCTACGAGGCCGGCCGCGCGATGGTCGAGAACTGCGAGCTGCTGAGCCACTTGGCCAATATCGGCGACACCCGCTCGCTGGTCATCCACCCGGCTTCCACCACCCACCGGCAGCTCACGCCCGAGCAGCAGGTCGCCGCCGGCGCCGGGCCGGAGGTGATCCGCCTGTCGATCGGGCTGGAGACCTTGGACGACATCCTCGCCGACCTCGACCAGGCCCTGGGCCACGCCCGCAGGATGGCGGCGGAGTAGCGGCCGTCAGGCGAAGGGCGCCTCCCGCACGTTGGCCCAGCGCGGTCCGTCGGGTGCCTCGAGTTGCAGACGCGTGCCCTCGTTCCAGTAGCGCAAATCGACCATGCCGATGGCGACGTTGGTCCGGAAATCCGGCGACCAGACGGCCGAGGTGACCTGCCCGACCCGCTCGCCGCTGGTCGGGTCGTGAAGCGGCCAGGGGCCGACGCAGGCCGGCACCGGCTCCCCCTCGATGGCGAGGCTGCGGATCTGCCGCAACGGGCCGTCCATCGCGACCCTCAGCAGGGCGTCGCGCCCGACGCAGCCGATCGCCGTGAGCGTATTGCAGAAGCGCCCGAGGCCGCATTCGTGCGGGGTGTTCTCGCGCGTCATGTCGTTGCCGTAGGACAGCAGACGCCCTTCGATCCGCTCGATCAGGTTGGGGCAGCCGGGGCGCACCTGCAGGTCCTGCCCGGCCTCCATCAGCGCGTCCCACAAGGGCTCGGCCAACTCCCCGCGGTCCAGGTAGATCTCGAAGCCGCCTTGCTTGGAATAGCCGGAGCGCGCGATCACCAGGTCGTGGCCGTGGAACGGCAGTCGGTAGAAGCGGAAGAAGCGGATGTCGCGCACCGCCTCGCCGAAAACCCGCGACACGAGGTCGTCGGCCTTTGGACCCTGCACGGCCAGCGGCCAGACGTCCGGCTCGGTCACGTCGACCTCCAGCCTGAAGCCGTAGGCCAGCGCCTTGACCCAAAGCAGCAGGTCGCTGTCGGCGATGGAGATCCAGAAGCGGTCCTCGGCCAGCTTCACCGTGACCGGGTCATTCAGCATGCCGCCCGTCTCGTCGACCATCGGCGTGTAGGCGCACTGCCCGGCCATCAGCGGGCGCAGGTCGCGCGGCGTGAGCATCTGCAGCAGGCGGGCGGCGTCGCGGCCGCGCACCTCGATCTGTCGCTCGCAGCCGACGTCCCACACCTGCACGCGGGTCTTCAGGTGGCGGTACTCGTCCTCGGCCGTGGTGAAGCGGCCCGGCAGCAGCATGTGGTTGTAGACGCTGTAGGCCTGCACGCCGGCCGCCTCGACGCGGTCGGAAAAGGGTGTGCGGCGGATGCGCCGTGCGCGCATCAGGAGGTATTCGGCCATCGGCGGGTTCCCCTGCTCTACCGCCCAGAGCTAACCCGTCGCGGGCGCCTCTGCGCCCCTGGCGACGACACCGGGATGGCGCTGGCAGGCAGGCGCGCTATCCTGGCCGGCAGGATGAGCGCCGAGATCCCCGTCTACGTCGATGCCGACGCCTGCCCGGTGAAGGCCGAGATCTACCGCGTCGCTGAGCGCTACGGGCTGCCGGTGTACGTTGTCGCCAACGACGTGATGAGCGTGCCGCGCGACCAGCCGCAGGTTCGACTCGTCGTGGTCGGGGCGGCCTTCGATGCGGCCGACGACTGGATCGCCGAACGCGCCGGGCCCGGCAGCATCGTGGTGACCAGCGACGTGCCGCTAGCCAGCCGCTGCGTCAAGGCGGGCGCCTACGTGCTGGCGCCGAACGGCCGAGTCTTCTCGCAGAACTCGGTCGGCATGGCGCTGGCCACCCGCAACCTGATGGCCGACCTGCGCGCCGGCGGCGAGCAGGTCGGCGGCCCGCCGCCCTTCTCGAAGAAGGACCGCAGCGCCTTCCTCTCGGCCCTCGACCTGGCCGTCCACCGGGCCCGGCGGGCCAACCCTGGCCGGGGTCAGTCGTAGCTGGCGATTTCCACCAGGTTGCCGTCGGGATCGCGGACGTAGAGCGAGGTCAGCGGGCCGCAGGCGCCGGCGCGCGGCACCGGCCCGGCGACCAAAGGAATGCCGAGGCTTTCCAGGCGGCGCTGCACCTCCTCGATCGGCACGGCGGCGATGAAGCAGATGTCGGCCGAGCCGGGCGTCGGCTTGCCGGCCTTGGTGTCGATCGGGCTGGGGTTGGGGTGCAGGTTGATCTTTTGCTGCCCGAAGCGCAGCGCCGTGCGCCCCTCGCCGAAGCTTTCGCGCGCCAGGCCGAGGGCCTGTTCGTAGAAGGTGCAGGTGCGCTCGATGTCCTCCACGGTCAGCACCAGATGGTCGAGGCGATCGACCAGCGACATGTCAACTCCCCCTATTCCGCCGGTTGCGCGGCCGGCGCCGTTGCCTCAGGCCGCTTGCGCTCGCCGGGCAGCAGGATAGCGGCCACGGTGGCGACCAACGCCAAGCCGGCGGCGGCGGCGAACAGCCAGGTGAACTCGCCGGTCGTCTCCTTGACCCTGGCCACCGCCCAGATCGCCGCCGGCGCGGTGCCGAAGGCAAGCACGAACTTGGCGCCGTAGGCCAGGCTGCGGTGCCGCTCCGGCGTATAGCGCGCCAGCAGCATGTTCTCGGCCGGCAGGGCGCCGGTCGACAGCAGCACCGTGACGGCGGCCAGCAGCAGCAGCGGCACGCCGCCCAGCATGCCGATCGCCGCCAGCACCGGGATTTGCAGCAGGAAAGCGGTGACGTAGACCGGCTTGAGCGGAAGCTTGTCGGCCAGATGGCCGCCGAGGATCTGCATCAGGCCGCCGACCGCATAGACCGCCGCCACCAGCGCGCCGACGCCGAAGGCGCCCTCGCCGGCAATGTCGCGTAGGCGCAGGTCGAAGACCTTGGGCAGCGCCGCCTGGGTCGCCTGGAAGATCAGGCCCATGACGGTCATGGTCAGCACCAGAACGAGGAAGACGCGCAGTACCTCGCCGCGCGCCGCCTGCGTGTGCGGCCGGCCGTCGGCCACCCCCTCGACCACCAGCCCGCGCGCCGAGGCCACCCAAAGCGCGAGCCCGGTCGCCAGACAGACGGCGCCCGGCACGAGAAAGGCGGCGCGCCAGGAGAAGAGGTCGATCAAAGTGCCGGCGACCAGGCCCGCCGAGGCGACGCCGATGACGCCGAAGACGCCGTTGACCCCGAGCGCCTTGCCCTGCATGCCGGCGGGCGCCGACTTGACCAGCCAAGCGATGCCGACGGGGTGGTAGATGGCGGCGAACAGCCCGATGGCCGTCAAGCCGATCAGCAGCGCCGAGGCCTGGTCGACCAGGCCGCAGACGATCGCCGCCGCGCCCATGCCGAGGAAGTAGACGATCATCATGCCGCGCGCCGACCAGCGGTCGCCGAGCCAGCCGGCCGGCAGCGCCGCCAGGCCGACCAGGAGCGCGCCCAGCGTCCAGAGCTCGATCAGCTCGTGGTACGGCAGGCTCCAGACCTCTTCCAGCGACAGCACGATGACGAAGTAGAAGGCTGTGAAGAGGTGGACGTAGAGGTGCCCGAGACAGCTGAAGACAAGCGACAGCCGGGCGGAGGGGGCGCGCATCTGCGATCTCTGTCCATGTGCTTGGCTGGTTAGTTTCGCGCCCGCGGCACCGGCAAGACAAGCGCCGCTGTGGAATAGCTGTGCTGCACGGTTCCGCACCGCCGCACGTTCAGGTCTGGCTGGTTTCAGCACCGATCCAGTCGAGAAACGGCCGATGGCCCGGCTGCAGGTCGAGGGCCACCACGCAGGGCAGGTCGTAGGAATGCCGCTCGACGATCAGCCGGGTGGCCGCCGGCACCAGATCGGCGCGGGTCTTGGCGAGCAGGACCGCCTCGCTGCCTTCCTGCACACTGTCGTTCCACCAGAAGATCGGGATCATGCCTGGAATGACGTTGGCACAGGCCGCCAGGCGCGCCTCGACCAGGGCGCGGCCGATCGCCTTGGCCTCCTCGGCATCCTCGGCGGTGACGTAAAGAAGCTTGTATTCCATCTGCGGGTCGTCCCTGACTGGCGAAAGCGGCTGCCGCCAACTAGCTTAGGAGCGATTCCGGGGAGCGGTCGATGGCAGCCAGCGGCACCAGCGGCAAGGGGCGCGCGAAGCCGACGGCGGCGCAGCGGGCCTATCTCGCGCGCGGGCTGGACCAGCCGGGCGGCAAGCTGCCGCTGTTCGACGGTCAGGGCCAGCGCTATCCGGCCAGCACGATCCGAAGCTGCATAGAGCGCGGTTGGGCGGAGCCCTGCTTCGAGAACCCGATCAAGCCCGACTGGCTCGTCTGCCGCCTGACCCAGTCAGGGCGCCGTCTGTTCCGTTGATATTGAAAAACAACGATTTAACGGGGCAAGCTCAATCAGTCTTCGAGAAAAATGGTCGGGACGGCAGGATTTGAACCTGCGACCCCCAGTCCCCCAGACTGGTGCGCTACCAGGCTGCGCTACGTCCCGATGGGTGCGACGGGCCAGCCAGCGGCCGCGCCCGATGCGGACCCGCTATATAACGGCCGGCCGGTGCCCTGACAACACGTGGCTGCCGCGGTCCGGCAACCAGGGCACGGCCCTCAGATCTTCAAGGCCGCGTGCAGCAACGCGCGAAGTTCCGCCAACTCCGCCCGCAAGGTTTCGAGCTCGCGCCGGGTCTGCGGGTCCAAGCCGTCGCGCCCCGCCGCATCCGCTGCGGCGGGCTTGGCCACTTCTGGCTCTGCGGCGACCTGAGCCACCGCCTCCGAGCGGCCCTCGCGCAGCAGCTTTTGCACGCCCTTGATGGTGAAGCCGTCGCGGTAGAGCAGATCGCGGATCCGGCGGAGCAGCTCGATATCGTCGGGGCGGTAGTAGCGGCGCCCGCCGCCGCGCTTCAGCGGACGGACCTGGCTGAACTTGGTCTCCCAGAAGCGCAGGACGTGTTGCGGGACGTCGAGCTCGTCGGAGACCTCGCTGATGGTGCGGAACGCCTCCGCCGACTTACCGCCAGCTCTTGCGTTCGCGCGTCCGCCGCGCGGTCGAACTGCCTGATCGCTCACGGTGCTCAGCTTCAGCCTTGGTTGATGCGGTTCTTGAGCACGTGGGAGGCGCGGAACACTAGAACGCGGCGCGGCAAGATCGGCACCTCTTCGCCGGTTTTCGGGTTGCGGCCGACGCGCTCCCCCTTCTGCCGTACCGCGAAACTGCCGAACGACGAGATCTTCACGGTTTCCCCGGCGACCAGCGCAACCGAGATCTCGTCCAGAACGTCTTCCACGAGTTCGGAGGACTCGTTCCGAGAAAGCCCGACCTCCTGGTAAACGGCCTCACTCAGATCGGCCCTTGTGACGGTCGAGCCCGACATCTCGCCTCTCCTACGGCCTGCAATACCAGAAGGTTAGTCGAGGATGTTGAAGCGGTCAATTATACGAAGCAAGGATTTGCATGAAATGTCGTAGGCGAAGCTTTGCAGTCGGATGCGACCGCAAGTGGCATAGGCGGCCGTGCGCCTACCAGCGTACCAAGGCCGAACCCCACGTGAAGCCGCCACCCATCGCGTCCAACAGGATCAGCTCTCCCCGCTTGAGGCGACCGTCGCCAGCCGCCTCGTCGAGCGCCAAGGGGATCGAGGCGGCCGAGGTGTTGGCGTGGCGCTCGACAGTGGCGACCACGCGCTCCATCGGCAGATTCAGCCGCTTGGCCATCGATTCGATGATCCGGATGTTCGCCTGGTGGGGCACCAGCCAATCGATGTCGCCCGGCGTCAGGTCGTTGGCGGCCAGGGCCGTGTCGATCGCCTCGGCCATGCGGACCACGGCGTGGCGGAAGACCTCCTTGCCCTCCATGCGCAGGTGCCCTGCGGTGCCGGTGGACGACACGCCGCCGTCGACATAGAGGGCGTCATGATGGCGGCCGTCGGAGTAGAGGTGGGTCGAGAGCACACCGCGGTCGGTGTTGCGGCCGCTCCCCTCGCCCGCCCGCAGCAGGACCGCGCCGGCGCCATCGCCGAACAGCACGCAGGTGCCGCGGTCCGTCCAGTCGAGAATACGGCTGAAGGTCTCCGCCCCGACCACCAAGGCGGTCTGCGCCTGGCCGAGCCGCAGGAAGTTGTCGGCCACCGCCAGGGCGTAGACGAAACCGCTGCACACCGCCTGGACGTCGAAGGCGGCACCACCGGTCATGCCGAGTTGCGCCTGCACACGGGTGGCCGTCGCCGGGAAGGTCTCGTCGGGGGTAGCGGTGGCGCAGACCAGCAGGTCGAGCCGCTGCGGCGCCAGCCCGGCACGCTCCAGGGCTTGCCGGCAGGCGGCCGTCGCCAGATCCGAGGTCAGCTCGCCGTCGGCCGCGATGTGTCGCTGCCGAATGCCGGTGCGCTTGACGATCCACTCGTCGGAGGTGTCGACCTTGGACGTGAGGTCGGCGTTCGTCCAGACGGTCTCCGGCAGATACGCGCCGTGGCCGATGACGTGCGAGCGCAAGGGCATGAACGATCCGAGGAAATGCGCCACGCGCCCGCCTAAACGGCGGCGGCCTGGGCAGGTGCTGAGGTCCGGCGATCGAGCTTGTCGATGTCGGTGCGGATGGTGTCGATGAACTTGTGGCGGGCGAGGTCGACGGCGAGGCTCACGGCGTGCGCGAAGCCGAGCGCGTCGGACCCGCCGTGGCTCTTCACCGCGATGCCGTTCAGGCCCAGCAGGACGGCCCCGTTGTAGCGGCGCGGGTCGACGCGCTTGCGCAGCTTGCGCATCGCCGGCTTGGCCAGCAGGTAGCCGAGCTGGGCGAGCGGCGAGGAGCGGAAGGTGCGGCGCAGGAACTCGGTGTACAGCTTCACCGTGCCTTCGGCGGTCTTCAGCGCGATGTTGCCGGAAAACCCGTCGGTGACCACCACGTCGGTGGTGCCGGTGGCGATGTCGTCGCCTTCGACGAAGCCGTAGAAGTGACCCGGCAGCTCGACCCCGCGCAGCAGGGCGGCCGCCTCGCGCAGCTCCTCGTGACCCTTTTGCTCCTCCGACCCGACGTTCAGCAGGCCGTAGGTCGGCGCCTCCAGTCCCAGAACCGAGCGGGCGAAGGCGTTACCCATTACGGTGAACTCGACCAGGTTGTTGGCATCGCACGCCACGTTGGCGCCGAGGTCCAACATCACCGATTCGCCCCGCAGGGTCGGGAAGAAGGAGGCCATCGCCGGCCGGTCGATGCCCGGCACGGTCTTCAGCACGAACTTCGCCATCGCCATCAGCGCGCCGGTGTTCCCCGCCGACACGCAGGCGTCGGCCTCACCGTCCTTCACCGCGTTGATCGCCAGACGCATCGAGGATTTGCGCCCGCTGCGCAGCGCCACCGAGGCGCGCTCGGTGCTGTCGACCACGTCGTCGGTGTGGACGACGCGGGCGACCTTCTTCAGGCGCTTCAGCCGGTTGAGCTGCGGCGTGACATCGGATTCGCGTCCGTAGAAGACGAACTCGAGGTTGGGATTGCGGCGCAAGGCCATATTCGCGCCCCGCACGACCGCAGTCGGCGCGTTGTCGCCACCCATGGCGTCCAAGGCAATGGTCAGCCGAGCGCTCAAGATGCCCCATCCGTCCGTGCCGCTCAGCCGGCCCCGACCGGCCCGGCTTAGAAGTCGCTCTTCGGCTCCAGGATCTGGCGGCCTCGGTACATGCCGGTCTTCAAGTCGATGTGGTGCGGCCGGCGCAGCTCGCCGCTGTCCTGGTCCTCCACATAGCTCGGCGACTTCAGCGCGTCATGCGCGCGGCGCATATTGCGACGCGACTTCGAAATCTTCTTCTTCGGTACGGCCATAGTCCGACTTCCTCACTGATTCGGCGGCCGCCAGGGCGGCGCACCGTCACGGTTGCTTCTTGCGGGTCGGCCGGACGCATCTGGTGCCGGATAACCCATACGATTCCGCGGTTTCTTAGCCCAAAACCCGCTGCGGCGGCAAGCGCGCGGCACCGCCTAACCCTTCTCTGCCCCGGCGTCACCCCGCAACCGACGCAGGGCGGCGAATGGCGCCTCCTGTGTCGCCGCTTCCGCCTCGCCGGTGCCATTCTCCCCATCCGGCCCGAACTCGCTGCGCTCCAGGCTGGCGCCCGGCGCGCGTGGATAGGGGTCGAGGGCGACCGCCAGCGTCTGCGCCATCGCCTCGCCCAGGTCGATGGTACCGTCGACGATCGGCTCCGGCGCGTCCTCTCCCTCGGCCTCGACGACCACCTCGCCCTGGTCGGCCACATCGGACGCCGGCGCGAAGACCAGCCCGACCGCCTGATCGAGCGCGAAGGGCACCGGCTCCAACGTCACCACACAGGTCTGCGCCCCACGGGCACGCAGCCGACCGGTGACACGCACGAGTCCGCCGCCGCCAGCGCGCTCGAGCCGCAACTCGGCGCCCAAAGCATCGAGCGCCTGCAGATCGAAACGTCGGGCCAGGGCCTGCCGTTCGGCCGGTTTGGCCCCCAATTCCACGACCGCGGCCTGCGGCCCGAGCTTGTCCACCGCGAAGGGCCTGGAAAACTCCGGCTCCGGCAGCATTTCCGCCGTTCCTCGGGACGTCTCGGGAGATGCCCGCATGTTCGTCTCCTCCCGGCCTGACCGCTGCGCCCGGCCGAGCGGGGCCGCGGACCCTAGCCAAGGCCTCGTGTCCGGTCAATTGCCTAGCCTAAGGCGCCGCTGCAGGCCTCAGGCCGTCTGCGCGTCTGGCGGGCACGGTTCCGCAAAGACGACTTCGCCTCCTTGCAGCGCCGTGATCGGTTGGCCTGCCGAAGCCGCGACCGAACGACGGACATAGGCGGCCAGCGCCGCCACCTGCAAGGGGTCGGGGGAAGGCACGGTGCCGAAGAGGTTGCGGCGCAGGGCCTCCTCAAGGGCCTGCGGCTCGCGCGCCGCCATGCCGGCCTCATAGGCGCGGTAGCGGCCCATCAGCGCTTCGCCCATGGCGCGCAGCCGCTTGGCGCTGCCCAGTTCGCCCGGCCCGCTGGCGCGCACCGATTGATCGAGGTGGAAGGCCATGATGTCGAACAGACGCTGGGCCAGATCCTCGGTGGCGGCGCGGTCCGCGCGCAGTCGATGGAACACCAGGAAGCTGTGCAGCGCCAGAAGCTCGAAGCGGCCGTCGACGCTGTCCGGCACGCCGAGACCTGTGTAGAAGCGCGGATCCCGCGCCTGCGCGACCAGCCCTTCGTAGAGCCTGCGCGCGACCTCGTCGCCGCGGCGGTCGCCGGGCGTCTTGAGGGGGTTGCTGCCGAAGAGGCGTGTCAGCACAATCGGGTGGCCCGCCTGCCTGGAGAAGAGGAAACGCGGCGAGGGCCGACAGCGGCCACCGCGCTGCCACAAATGGCGGAACGCGCGGAAAGGTCAAGGTATGGTGTCGGATTTGGCGCCCGCGCGCGCCGCTCGAGAGAAACGAGGATCGCAAGCATGCTCGCACTGCCCCGGACCCGGCGCCTGTGTCGTCTGCTGTTGCCAGCGGCTGTGGCGCTGCCCTTGGTTGCCTGCGCCGAGCGCGTGGACGTGCGCGGCAACCTGCCCGACGTCGAGCAGATTCTCGAAATCGAGCCGGGCCTCTCTACCCGTGAAGACGTGGTCCGCGTGCTGGGCACCCCCTCGGCGCTGTCCACCTTCAAGGACCGGACCTGGTACTACATCGGCCAACGCCAGGAACAAGTGGCCTTCTTCCGGCCTGACGTGATGGAGCGCAGCGTGCTGACCGTCACCTTCGACGAGCGCGGCCGTGTCGAGGGCACCAAGCTGCACACCATCGAGGATGCGCGCGACGTCGAGCTGGTCGAGCGCGAGACGCCCACCGAGGGCCGCGAGCTGACCCTCTTGCAGCAGCTTATTGGCAACATTGGCCAATTCCCCGGCTCTACCGGGGAGTAGGCTTCGCGTCAGCGTCGCTTCAAGAGCTCCGCCACCTGGCCGCGCGCAAAGCTCGGAGGCGGGCCGGTCTCCGTCGAGCGCGATCGGATCGGCGAGACGCGCCAGGGCGGAACGTCCAGCGGCACGCGGCGGACCGAACGGTCGGAACGCTCGGCAGCCGCCAGCGCCAGCGTGCGCGAAACCGTCGCCAGCTAGGTTGCCTACCCATACGGGCCAGCGACGTCCGTTGACGGGCGGCCTCGGCACGAAGGCGAAGGGCCCGGAGAGACGTCCCCGGGCCCTTCAACTCGACAGCCTTGCCGATGCCGCTCAGTGCGCGAGCACAGCGAGCAGAAGCAGAGCGACGATGTTGGTGATCTTGATCATCGGGTTGACGGCCGGTCCCGCGGTGTCCTTGTAGGGATCGCCCACGGTGTCGCCGGTGACGGCGGCCTTATGGGCCTCGGAGCCCTTGCCGCCGAAGTTGCCGTCCTCGATGTACTTCTTTGCGTTGTCCCAGGCGCCGCCGCCCGCCGTCATGGAAATGGCGACGAACAGCCCGGTGACGATGACGCCGAGCAGCATGGCGCCGACCGCCGAGAGCGCCGCCGACTGGTCGGCGACCGCCCAGACCACGAAGTAGAGCACCAGCGGCGAGAACACCGGCAGCATCGAGGGGACGATCATCTCCTTGATCGCCGTCTTGGTCAGCATGTCGACGCAGCGCGCATAGTCGGGCTTCTCGGTGTGGTCCATGATGCCCGGCTTTTCCTTGAACTGCCGGCGCACCTCCTCGACCACCGAGCCGCCGGCGCGACCGACCGCCATCATGCCCATGGCGCCGAAGAGGTAGGGCAGCAGGCCGCCGACAAACAGGCCGATGACCACGAAGGGGTTCGACAGGGAGAAGTTGACCGTCACCCCCTCGAAGGCCTCGACGCCTTCTCGAATGAAGAAGTTGAGGTCCTCGGTGTAGGCGGCGAAGAGCACCAGGGCGCCGAGGCCGGCCGAGCCGATCGCGTAGCCTTTGGTGACGGCCTTGGTGGTGTTGCCGACCGCGTCCAGCGCGTCGGTCGTCTCGCGCACGCTGGCGTCCAGGTCGGCCATCTCGGCGATGCCGCCGGCATTGTCGGTGACCGGGCCGAAGGCGTCGAGCGCAACCACCATGCCGGCGAGCGCCAGCATGGCGGTGACCGCGATGGCGATGCCGAAGAGACCGGCCGCCATGTAAGTGAGGTAGATGCCGACGACGATCACCAGCGCCGGCAGTGCGGTCGCCTCCATGGAGACGGCGAGGCCCTGAATGACGTTGGTGCCATGGCCCTTGACCGAGGCCTCGGCGACCGACTTCACCGGGCGGAAGTTGGTGCCCGTGTAGTACTCGGTAATGACCACGATCAGGCCGGTGACCGCGAGGCCGACCAGGGCGCAGAGGAACAGGTCGAAGCCGGTAAAGGTGGTATCGCCGTAGCTGTATTCGGTGCCGAAGCCGACCATCGCCCAGGTCACCGGGATGAAGGCGACCACGGACAGCGCGACCGAGGCGATGAAGCCCTTGTAGAGGGCCGCCATGATCTTCTTGCTCGGGCCCAGCTTGACGAAGAAGGTGCCGGCGATCGAGGTGAGGATGCAGGCCGCGCCGATCAGCAGCGGGTAGAGCATCATGTCCGCCAGGAAGGCCTCGCCGGCAAAGAGGATCGAGGCGAGCACCATGGTCGCGCCCACGGTCACCACGTAGGTCTCGAAGAGGTCGGCGGCCATGCCGGCGCAGTCGCCGACGTTGTCGCCCACGTTGTCGGCGATGACGCCCGGGTTGCGCGGGTCGTCCTCGGGGATGCCCGCCTCGACCTTGCCGACCAGGTCGGCACCGACGTCGGCGCCCTTGGTGAAGATGCCGCCGCCGAGACGCGCGAAGATCGAGATCAGCGAGGCGCCGAAGGCAAGGGCTACGAGCGCCGCGACGATCTCGCGGTCCGAAGTCTGGTAGCCGATGATCAGCAGGAAGGCGAAGTAGACGGACAGGCCGAGCAGCGCGAGGCCGGCGACCAGCATGCCGGTCACGGCACCCGACTTGAAAGCGACGTCCAAACCGCCCTGTAGCCCCTCGGCGGCCGAGGCCTGGGTCGTGCGTACGTTAGCGCGCACCGACACGTACATGCCGATGTAGCCGGCGGCCCCCGAGAGCACCGCGCCGATCAGGAAGCCGATGCCGACGATGGGGCCGAGGAGAATGGCGACCAGAACGAAGATCACCACGCCGACGATAGCGATGGTGCGGTACTGGCGGTTGAGGTAGGCGGCGGCGCCTTCCTGAATGGCGGCGGCGATCTCCTGCATGCGCTCGTTGCCGGCGTCCTTCGCCAGCACGGCCTTGGCGGTAACCGCCCCATAGAGCACGGCGCCGAGGCCGCACAGAACGACGACGAAAAGTGTCAGGGACATCGGGACCCTTCCCCTGGTTGGCTCGACCCGGTCTTCGACCTCGACGCCCGTACGTACGCGACGCACCGCCCCGGACCGGACGCTCGATGTGGCTCGAAGTGCGTGTTTTGCCCTGCCCCCACGGCACGGCGCGCGGACCATGGCAGAAGTCCCAGGGCATGGCAACTGAGTCGGCGGACCGCGGACTCAAGCGGTTGCGGGGCGCCGCAGGCCCTTCCAGGCGATGGCTGCGAGCACCAGCAGCAGGGGGGCGACGACGGCCAGATTGACCGCCTCCCACCCGAGCGCATTGTACAACGCGCCGGAGGAGAAGGCGGTGGCGGCGACGGTGCCCCAGACCAGCGTGTCGTTCAACGCCTGGACCTTCGCCTTTTCCTCCACCCGATAGGTCGTCGTCACCAGCGCGGTGCCCCCGACGAACAGGAAGTTCCAGCCGATTCCAAGAAAGATCAAGGCGATGGAGAAGTGCGCGACCTCGACGCCGGCGAGATTCACGGCGACGCAAGCCAGGATCAGCAGCACGCCGGTCGCCAGGATCGGCAGGTGCCCGAAACGCTGGATCAGGTGGCCAGTGACGAAGGAGGGCGCGTACATACCCAGCACGTGAAGCTGGATCACCAAGGCGGCGATCTCGAAGGGATGGTCGCAGCCCAGCATGGCAAGCGGCGTCGGGACCATGATCAGGTTCATCGCGCCGTAGCCGACCATCGCGGCCAGCACGGCGACCAGGAAAACGGGCTGGGTAGCGATTTCCAGCAGCGGCCGGCCGCTGGTGGCGCGGGTCCGGCGCGGCGGCCGTGGGATGTCGATCAGGCGCAGCAAGAGCCCTACAAGGACGTTCAGGCCGGCGATCGCCAGGTAGCCGCCGAAGAACAGCAGCGGCTCGAACAGCGTACGCGTGTGCTTGGCGAGTTCCGGGCCGAGAATGGCCGCGCCGATGCCACCCGCCATGACCAGAGAGATCGCCTTGGGACGGAAGGCCTCGCTGGCGGTGTCGGCCGCAGCGAAACGGTAGAAGCCGCCATGCACGGCCATGGCGCCCAGGAACAGCGAGCCGACGCACAGCAGCACGAAGCTGCCCAGCCAGATCGCCGCGGCACAGATCAGGGCGCCCAGGAACCCCGCCGCGGCGCCCAGCGTGAAGCCGGCCCGCCGCCCGAAGCGCTGCATGAAGAAGGAGGCGGGGATCGTGCTGCCGAGCACCGCCAGGAACATCAGGGCAAGCGGAAAGGTGGCCAGCTTCGGGTCGGCGGCGAGCATGTCGCCGACCACGGCCGAGACCGTCATGAGCAGGCTCAGGCAGCTCATGGTCAGCGCCTGACAGACGGCTAGGACGGCGACGTTGCGCACGGTCGGATCGCGGCGTGGCGTTTCGATGGCTGCGGTCATGACGAGCGCGAGAATAGCCGTGGACCGGTCGCGGTGCCAGGCGCGGCGCCGGGTCTCAGGTTTGCGCGTTGCGCTGGCCGCGCACCCGGTCGACGCCGCGGATCAGAACGTCGGTGATGACACCGGAGCCCAAGACCCGCTCGCTGGCCAGCAACAGACGCTGCTTGACCAGCGGCAGGTCGACGCCGCCGTCGCGCACGAATCTCAGCGAGAGCAGCCCGTAGAGCTCCGAGTTGAAGGCGTCGATCACCCGCGGTAGGGCGTTGCGCAGCTTCTCGTCGGCGCTCAGCCCGGCCACCTCCAGGGAGAGCGATACGGTGAGGTGATGGGTGACGATGTTGTTCTCGATGACCGGCACCACCAGCGGCTCCATCGAGACCAACAGCGGTGCCGCGGCCGCCTTCTCCTTCTCCTCCTTCATTTTCTCCAGCAAGGGCTTGCCATAGGTCCAGCCGGCGAAACCGCCGCCGCCGAGCAAAGCAAGCAGGACGAGAGGGATGAGCAAGCGCTTCATGCCACCAGTCTTCGCCGCGCAGGGTAAAGGCGCGGTAAAGGAGAACCCCCAACCGCGACCTCAGAAATGCGTCCAGCCCTGGGTTTCCAGGGCGAGCGTCCGGCCGGCCCGGTCGAGGACGCGCACGCCCTGGCCGGCACAGGTGCGGCCGATCCGCGTGATCGGGATTCCCGTCTCCGCGGCCAGTGCCTGCAGGGCCGCATCGGCCTCCGCCGGCGCCGTGAAGGCCAGCTCGTAGTCGTCGCCGCCGCTCAGCACCAGCGGCCAGAGGTCCGGATCGTCGCCGAGGACCTCGGCCGCCGCCTCCGACAGCGGTACCGCCGCCGACTCGAGCTCGATGCCGATGCCGGAGTGTTCGGCGATGTGTGCCAGGTCGCCGACCAGCCCGTCGGATACGTCTAGGCAAGCACTCGCCAGACCGATCAGCCGGGCGCCCACCAAGACGCGCGGCTCGGGCAGGCGATAGCGCCCCTCCAGGTGGGCGCGATGTGGCTCGCGCAGACCCGTCAGCGTGCCCTGGCGGACCAGCAGGCCGAGCGCACCGTCGCCCAAGGTGCCCGTTACATAGACCGCCTCGCCGGCCTGCGCGGTGCCGCGCTCCAGCGCCTCCGTGCCTCGGACCCGGCCGAAGGCGGCGAGCGACAGGGTCGCCGGTCCCGGTGTCGAGGTGGTGTCGCCGCCCAGCATGGCGACGCCGAAGCGCTCCTGATCCTCGGCCAGCCCGGCACAGAAACGCGCGATCCAGGCTTCTTCCTTGAGCCGGTCCAGGGCCACGGTCAGCAGGTAGCTCTCGGGGACCGCCCCCATTGCCGCCAGGTCGGAGAGATTGACGCGCAGCAGCTTGCGAGCGACCAGCTCGGCCGGGTCGTCGGGCAGGTAGTGGACGCCCTCGACCATGGTGTCGATCGTGGCCACCAGCCCGCGCGCCGGGTCCGGCGCGATCACCGCGCCGTCGTTGGTCAGACCGAAGCTGCCGACCAGCCCGCGGGACAGCGGCGCGAAGTGGCGGGCGATGATCCCGAACTCGTCGCGGATGGGCATGCGGGCCCGGTTCAGCCGAAGGCCTCGGCCCGCACGACGCGAGCCAGACGGTCGAGGACCGCATTGACCAGCGAGGGCTCGCGCCCGCCGAAGAAATCGTGGGCCAGGTCGACGTACTCCGTGATCGCCACCTTCGGCGGCACCTCCGGCCGGTGCGCCAGCTCGTAGGCACCGGCGCGCAGGATGATCCGCAACAGGATCTCGAGACGCGCCAGCGACCAGTCCGGCTGCAGCAGGGATTCGAGCGTTTCGTCGAGCTCGGCCCGGCACGCGGTGACGCCCTTGACCAGATCGCCGAACAGCCCGCGCTCCATGTCGGTCAGGCGCAGCCCCTCGTCGATCTCCTCGTCCAGGCGATGCTGGAGGAACTCGAGCAACACCGCATCGGCGCCGACGCCCAGCACCTCCACCTGATAGAGCGCCTGCACCGCGGCCAACCGGGCGATTCGGCGGGCGCGGGCGGGATCGTCGTGGCGGGCGGCAGCGGCGGGCATCGCTCTCGGGTCCAGGGCGGCGGTCAACGCGGATAGAGGCGAAAACGGCGCTTCAGCTCGAGCATCTGCAGGCAGGCTCCGGCGGCATCGCCGCCCTTGTTCTTCTGCTGGCGGGAGGCGCGTGCCCAGGCCTGCTCGCGGTTCTCGACCGTCAGGATGCCGTAGCCCAGCGCCAGGCTGTACTGCACGGCCAGATCCTGCAGCTTGCGGGCCGATTCGCCGCAGACATAGTCGTAGTGCGTGGTCTCGCCGCGAATGACGCAGCCGAGCGCCACATACCCGTCGAAGCGCCGCCGGCCGGCGAAGAAGTCCATCGAGCGGATCGCATACTGGATGGCCGCAGGAACCTCGAAGGCGCCGGGGACCTCGAAGCGTTCGTAGCTGGCGCCGGCGGCGTCCAGAGCCTCCAAGGCGCCGGCCGCCAACTCGTCGGCGATATCCGCATAGAAGCGGCCCTCGACCACCATGATGTGGGGGCTCTCGTCCATTGCCCTCGTTCTCGTTTCCAATCCCGCGCTGTGCCGAGGCTAGTCGGCCGCAGGGTCCAGCGGCCGCTGGCCGACGACGCGAAGGTCATAGCCCTCGAGGCCGACGATGGTGTGCTTGGTGTTGTGCAGCAGGACCATGTCGCGCACGCCCAGGTCCAGCAGAATCTGCGCTCCCTCGCCATAGTCGCGCAGCTCCACCGAAGGCCGCCCGCCCTCTCCCAGGCGCGCCTTGACCTCGTCCTCCAGGCTGCTGGCATAGGGCTGGCGGATCAACACGACCACGCCGCGCCCTTCCTCGCCGATCACCCGCATGGCCGCCTCCAGCTCGCCGCCGCGGTCGAGCGCGCTGTCGCCCAGCACGTCGTCCAGCAGGCTGAGGGCATGGACGCGCACGGGCACCGGCTGGCCGTCGTCGATCTTTCCGGTGGAAAGCGCCACGTGTTCGGCGCCGGTGACTGTGTTGCGGTAGAGGCTCAAGGTGAAGTCGCCGCCGTGCCGGCTGTGGAAGGCGCGCTGCAGACGCCGCTCAATGATGTCGTCGTGGCGCCGGCGATAGGCGATCAGGTCGGCGATGGTGGCGACCTTCAGGTTGTGGCGCTGGGCGAAGGCGATCAGGTCGTCGCGCCTGGCCATCGTCCCGTCCTCGTTCATGATCTCGCAGATCACGCCGGCCGGGATCAGGCCCGCCAGCCGCGCCAGGTCGACGGCCGCCTCGGTATGCCCGGTGCGCACCAGCACGCCGCCGTCGCGCGCCATCACCGGGAAGATGTGGCCGGGCGTGACGATGTCCTGCGCGCCGGAGTTCGGATCGATCGCCACCGAGATGGTGCGCGCCCGGTCCGGCGCCGAGATGCCCGTGGTCACGCCCTCGCGCGCCTCGATGGAGACCGTGAAGGCGGTCTCGTGCCGGGTTTCGTTCTTGCGCGCCATCATCGGCAGGCCGAGCTGCTCGACCCGCTCGCGGGTCATCGCCAGGCAGATCAGGCCGCGCGCGTGCTTGGCCATGAAGTTGACGGCCTCGGGCGTGCACATCTGCGCCGGGATGACCAGGTCGCCCTCGTTCTCCCGGTCCTCGTCGTCGACCAGGATGAACATGCGGCCGTTGCGCGCCTCCTCGATGATCTCCTCGACCGGCGAGAGGATGTCGCGAAAGGTCGCGCGCCAGGGTTCCTGCAGCTTGGGGTCCGCCATCGATCCTACATTCGGCCCGAGAAGTCCGGCGTCTCAGACGTGTTGGGCCCGGTGCGCCAGCAGCCGCGCAACGTAGCGCGCCAGCAGGTCGATTTCCAGGTTCACCCGCTCGCCGACCCGGCGCCGACCGAAGCCAGTGACGGCGAAGGTGTGGGGGATGACGTTGATGCCGAAGACGCAGGTGCCGTCAGGGCCGTCTTCCACCTCGTTGACGGTCAGCGACACGCCGTCGAGGGCGACCGAGCCCTTCGGCGCGACGTAGGGGGCGAGCGCCGCCTCGACGCGAAAGCGGAAACGCCAGGATTCGCCCTCCCGGGCGATGCCGACGATCTCCGCCGTCCCGTCGATGTGCCCGGAGACCAGATGCCCGCCCAACTCGTCGCCCATCGCCAGGGCGCGCTCGAAATTGACCGGGGTCCCCTCGTGCCAGTCGCCGAGTGTGGTTTTCGAGAGCGTCTCGGCCGAGACGTCGGCGGCGAACCAGCCCTGTCCCTTGTCGACCACGGTCAGGCAGGCGCCGTTGCAGGCGACGGAGGCGCCCGGCGCAAGCCCATCCGTGTCGTAGCCGGTGGCGAAGACGAAGCGTGTGTCGCCGCGGCGCTCGATGCGCCGCACGGACCCCAGGTCGGTGACGATTCCGGTGAACATGGTCGGGATTTAGCTTGCCCGCGCCCAGGTTTCCAGCAGATCCGGCCCCAGCCGCTCGACGGATTGCAGGGTAAAGCGCGGCGCTTCGGCCAGGTGCTCCAGCCCAGTGCCGGCAACCGCCGCCAGCCCTTCGCCGCCGAGCACAAGACCGGCGCGGAAGCTGGCAATGCGATCGACCAGGCCGGCGCGCAACAGACCTGCCGCGACGTGGCTGCCGCCTTCCACCAGCAGACGGGTGATGCCCCGCTCGGCGAGCGTCGCCATCACGGCGGCCAGATCGAGCCGCCCGTCCCCGTCGAGCTCGACGGCCGCCACCTCGACGCCCGCCTGCCGGTAGGCAGCCGTGCGGTCCTTCGGGTTATCCGCCCGGGTGAACAACAGAGTCGGCACCTCGCGCGCCTGCGCCACCAGCTTATGGGTCAGCGGCGTGGCCAAGCGGCCGTCGAGCAGAACCCGCAACGGATGCGCATCGGCCATCCCCGGCAGCCGGACGGTGAGCGCCGGGTCGTCCACTGCCGCGGTGCCGGAGCCGACCAGGACGGCATCGTGGCTCGCCCGAAGCAGGTGCCCGCGCGCCCGCGCCGCTGGCCCGGTGATCCACTGGCTCTCGCCGCTGCGCGTGGCGATCCGACCGTCCAGACTGGCGGCGAGCTTCAGCGTGACCAGCGGTCGCCGCTCGGCGAGGCGCAGGAAGAAGCCCCGATTGAGCGCGGCGGCCTCTTCGGCCATCAGACCCGTGTCGACGCGGATGCCGGCCGCGCGCAGGGCCGCCAGCCCGCGGCCGGAAACCCGCGGGTCGGGATCCTCGCAGGAAATCACGGCGCGCGCGATGCCGGCGGCGATCAGCGCGTCCGTGCAGGGCGGCGTCTTGCCGTGGTGGGCGCAAGGCTCGAGGCTGATGTAGGTGGTGGCGCCCTGCGCCGCGGCCCCGGCGCGCTGCAGTGCCTCCGTCTCGCCGTGCGGACGCCCGCCGGGCTGGGTCCAGCCGCGCCCGACCACCCTGCCCTGTGCGACCACGACGCAGCCCACGGAAGGATTTGGCGCGACCCGGCCGAGACCGCGAGCGGCCAGACGCAGGGCCGCGGCCATGTGGGCGCGGTCGGCAGCCGTCCAGCCGGCCTCGGCCATCAGCCGGTCCGGTCTTCCGGCTCGGCGAGGGTGCCGATGAAGGTCTCGAAGTCGCCGACCTCTCGGAAATTGCGGTAGACGCTGGCGAAGCGCACGTAGGCGATCGGGTCCAGGGTGGCCAGCGCGTCCATCACCATCTCGCCGATCAGCTTCGAGGGGATCTCGCTTTCGCCGGACGACTCGAGACGGCGCACGATGCCGTTGGCGACCCGCTCGACCCGGTCGCGGTCGACCGGCCGCTTCTGCAGCGCGATCAGCATGGAGCGCAGGATCTTTTCGCGGTCGAAGGGCTCCTTGCGGCCGTGGCTCTTGGCCACCGTCAGCTCGCGGAGTTGCACCCGCTCGAAGGTGGTGAAGCGGGCGCCGCAATTGGGGCACTGCCGGCGCCGGCGGATGGCGGCGTTGTCCTCCGTCGGCCGACTGTCCTTCACCTGCGTGTCTTCGTTGCCGCAGAACGGGCAGCGCATCCCTCAACTCCCCCCGAAAACGCCCCTTTGGCCGGCGCCGCCGATCACACCGAGAGGTCCGCGTAGATCGGGAAGCGCTCGCACAACGCCTTGACCTTGGCCTTCATCGCCGCCTCGACCGCACCGTTGGCTTCGGCGCCGTTCGTGCGCAGGCCCTCCAGCACTTCGTCGATGAACTGGCCGACCTGGACGAACTCCGCGGTACCGAAGCCGCGCGTCGTAGCCGCCGGCGTGCCCAGACGGATGCCGCTGGTGATCATCGGCTTTTCCGGGTCGAAGGGCACGCCGTTCTTGTTGCAGGTGATCCCGGCGCGATCCAGGCTCTCTTCCGCCGCCTTGCCGGTAAGCTGCTTGGGCCGCAGGTCGACGAGCACGAGGTGATTGTCGGTGCCGCCGCTCACCGTGTCGAAGCCGGCCTCCATGAGGGTGGCCGCCAGCGCCTTGGCATTGTCGACGATCTGCTGGCTGTAGGCCTTGAACTCGGGCTTCAAGGCCTCGCCGAAGGCGGCCGCCTTGCCGGCGATGGCATGCATCAGCGGCCCGCCCTGCAGGCCCGGGAAAGCCGCCGAGTTGATCTTCTTGCCGAGGTCCGGGTCGTTCGAGAGCACCATGCCGCCGCGCGAGCCGCGCAGGGTCTTATGGGTCGTGGTGGTCACCACGTGAGCATGCGGCAGCGGACTGGGGTGCACGCCGCCCGCCACCAGCCCGGCGAAGTGGGCCATGTCGACCAGGAAGTAGGCACCGACCTCGTCGGCGATGGCGCGGAAGCGCGCGAAGTCGATATGGCGCGGATAGGCCGAGCCGCCGGCGATGATCATCTTCGGCCGATGCTCGCGCGCCAGCCGCTCGACCTCCTCGAAGTCGATCAGGCCGTCGTCTCTACGCACGCCATACTGGACGGCATGGAACCACTTGCCCGACAGGTTCGGCGCTGCGCCATGGGTCAGGTGACCGCCCGCCGACAGCGACATGCCGAGGATGGTGTCGCCGGGCTTCAGCAGCGCCAGCATCACGGTCTGGTTGGCCTGGGCGCCCGAATGCGGCTGTACGTTGACGAAGGCGCAGCCGAACAGAGTCTTGGCCCGCTCGATCGCCAAGGTCTCCACCACGTCGACGTGCTCGCAGCCGCCGTAGTAGCGCCTGCCGGGATAGCCTTCGGCATACTTGTTGGTGAGGATCGAGCCCTGCGCCTCCAGCACCGCGCGCGAGACGATGTTCTCGCTGGCGATCAGCTCGATCTGGTTCTGCTGGCGTCCCAGCTCGTCCCGGACCGCCGCGGCCAGGTCGGGATCGCTGTCGCGCAGGCGGGCACTGAAGAAATCCGCGTAGAGCGGCGTGTCCAGCTCGCTGGCGGCGTCGGAGGGGCTCATGGCGGTCAACCTTCCTTGGATGGGTCTTGCAGGCAACGAGGGTCAGGGGTGAGGCCCGGCGCACGCCGCACCGTGAGGTCACTCAGCAGGTTGCGAGCTTGTCCACGCGCCGCGCGTGCCGTCCCCCTTCGAAGGGCGTCTCCAGGAACGCGCGCAGAATGTCCTTGGCCGTTTCCGGCCCCGTCGTTCGGGCACCGATCGACAAGACGTTGGCATCGTTGTGCTGCCGGGCAAGCCGGGCGGTCGTGGTATCGTGACACAGGGCTGCCCGCACGGCGGGGTTGCGGTTGGCGGCGATCGAGATGCCGATGCCGGTCCCGCAGACCAGCACCCCGAGCGCGGCGCGGCCGTCGGCCACCGCACGCCCCAGTTCGGCGCCGAAATCGGGATAGTCGACGGATTCGCGGTCGTGGGTGCCGAGGTCCAGCGGCTCGAACCCGAGATCTGCGACCAGGCATGCCAGTTCGAGCTTCAGATCGTAGCCAGCGTGATCGGAAGCCAGCGCGATCGTCCTGTCGGCCATCGGTTTCCCGCAACTCCGAGAGTGTCGCCGTTTCGCCGCCCGGACCTTAACGAACTCCACTGCCGGCCCGGCTGCTGCCAAACAGACCTACGCCAAGCCGCCCACGCGAGGCAAGCTACCATATGTCGGGATGGCACAAAAGGCCGACACAAGGCCTGCCGTGCGCGTCGGGGCGGACCAGGGCCCGAGCGGTGCGCATGGCCTTCGGTTGACGTTGCCCGAAGCGAAACGTGCGCCGGCAAAAATTAACGAAGAAGTTCACAGTATTGCACCGAAGTCTTTTTCAGCTTCTGTTTCCGCAAGGGTTGGCGTAATGTCCAGCGCATTGGGGAAACAGGTCGGGTTCGACAAATGACTGAAGACAAGCTCGAAGAGGTCTCGCAGGCCGAAGTGCTGCGCATGACCGCTGCGGTGGTGTCCGCCTACGTGCGCAACAACCCCGTGGCGACGAGCGAGGTCACCGGCCTGATCGGCGCGGTGCACGGCTCCTTGACCGACCTCAACCGCGGAACGGTGGAGCCGGAGGCGCCGACGCCGGCCGTGCCGGTCAACCGGTCTATCCAGCCTGATCATCTGGTATGCCTGGAGGACGGCCGGAAGCTGAAGATGCTCAAGCGCCACCTCCGCACGACCTATGGCATGTCGCCGGAGGAATACCGGGCGAAGTGGGGACTGCCGGCCGACTACCCGATGGTGGCGCCGAACTACGCCAAGCAGCGCTCCGCCTTCGCCAAGCAAATCGGTCTCGGCACCCAGGGCGGTCGGCGCAAGAAGCGCAAATAGCCGATCTTCGGCGCAACGGCCCGGACGGCGTGTCACGTGCGCCACCGGATCGCCGGCCGGCTCCACCGTCGGGCCGAGGGGCGCCCTGTGCGGCAGCGTGGGGTCGTGAAGCCAAGGTCCCCTGTACAACGACCGGGCGCTCTCCGATATAGTGCGCGGTCCGTGCGCATTGGCTCGCCAAACTTGGCGGCGCGACCGCGGACCGAAGGGAAGCGCCGGGCGCGCTAAGGACGCATACCCGGGCCGACGCTTCCGACAACGCACAACAGGGAGACAGAAGAATGACCTTCGGAAAGTCTTCGCTGGCCGCAGCCGGCCTTGCGGGCGCCCTGCTCGCCGCCGGCCCTGCCGCCGCGCAGGACGTTCAGATCGGCGCCCTGATGCCCATGACCGGCGACCTGCAGGCCTACGGGCCCTCTTCGCTGTCCGGCATCGAACTCGCGCTCAAGCACATCAACGAACAAGGCGGCGTGCTCGACGGCCGCACCCTGAGCGTCGTCGTCGGCGACACCCAGACGGCGGCCCAGGCCGCGGTCGACGCCGCGCAGAAGCTGGTCAACGTGGACAACGTCGTGGGCATCGTCGGGGCGCTGTCCTCGGGCAACTCCGGCCCGGTGGCGACCTCGGTCACCGGTCCGGCCGGCGTGCCGCAGATCTCCAGCGCCTCGACCGCGCCGGTGCTCAGCGACATCGAGGACAACGACTACTTCTTCCGTACCGTGCCGGCCGACAGCCTGCAGGGCGTCGTCCTGGCCCAGATCGTGCGCTCGCAGGGTCACGCGACCGTCTCCATCCTGTTCATCAACAACGATTACGGCGAGGGCCTAGCCACTGCCTTCGGCGAGGCCTTCGAGAAGGAAGGTGGCACCGTGTATGCCGCGCTGGCCTACGAGCCGGGCAACGCCTCCTACCGGGGCGAGCTGCAGCAGGCCTTCGGCGGCGGCTCCGAGGCCCTGGTGCTGATCGGCTATCCGGAGAACGGCATCGCCATCCTGCGCCAGTCGCTCGAGGGCGGCTTCTTCTCCAACTTCATCTTCACCGACGGCATGAAGACGCCGAACGTCATCGAGGCGGTCGGCGCCGACTTCATGAACGGGTCCATCGGCACCGCGCCGCAGGCCGAGACCGACAGCCCGGCCGCCATCGCCTTCCGCGACGCCTACGAGGCGGAGTTCGGCGAACTGCCGCCCAAGCCCTTCATCGACAGCGCCTACGACGCCGCCTTCCTGTTGGCCCTGGCCATGGAGCAGGCCGGCTCGACCGACCGCACGGCGGTCAAGGAGGCGCTGCGCACGGTCGCCACCCCGCCGGGCACGCCGATCATGCCGGGCGAGTGGGAGAAGGCCAAGCAGGCGATCGCCGACGGCGAGGACGTCGACTACGTCGGCGCCGCCGGCAGCCAGGACTTCGACGCCAAGGGCGACGTGCCGGGCACCTTCGCCTTCTGGGCGATCGACGACGGCGAGATCGTCACCCGCGAGGTCGTCTCGCCGAAGATGTAGCAAGCCGACCGATCCGCCGGATCGCATCGGGAGAGCGCCCGCCGGAGCTGCCGGCGGGCGCTTTCGCGTCTCAGAGACCGTTTGAGAATGCACTGTACCGTCCCGCGCCCTCACCCGGCCGCCCATCCAGGATGCTGTCGTTGGGCGGCCGGGTGAGGGCGCGGGACGGTACAGCGCCGAGAATGGGCCTCAAGGCCCATTCTCAAACGGTCTCTCAGGCCTCGCGGCGACGGATCAGCAGAAGGCCGCTCGCCACGATGACGCTGGCGCCGAGCCAGACGAGCAGGTCCGGCAGCTCGTCGAAGACCAGAAAGCCGATCGCCGCCGTACCCACCAACTCCAGGTAGACCAGGGGCGCCAGCGACGAGGCGTCGGCATAGCGAAAGGCGGTGATCGAGAGCAGGTGGCTGCCGGCCGAGAACAGGCCCATGGCGGCGAACAGCCAGAGCTGGCCGCTATCGGGCACGCTCCAGGTCCACAGCGCCTGCGGCGTCAAGATGAGTGCGCCGACCAGGCACTGGAAGGCGAGCGTCTGGATCGGATCGGCCGACAAGGACGCCATGCGGGTGGCGATCATGTAGCAGGCGAAGAAACCGCCGGCCGCCAGCGCCAGCAGGATGCCAGGCTCTACCCCGCCGCCGGGCCGTACGATCAGGAGCGCGCCTGCGAAGCCGAGCACCACGGCGACGCCCTTACGCCAGGTCAGCCGCTCGCCGAGCAGCAGGACGGCCAGGACAGTAGCGATGATCGGGCCGACGAAGTAGGCGCTGATCGCGGTCGCCAGCGGGATCTCGGCGATTGCGACGAAGTAGCAGGTCATCGCCCCCATCAGAAACACGGTGCGCAGGAAGTGCGGACCCAGCCGCCGGCGCGGCAATGCCTGCCGGCCCTTCATGGCGAGCGCCAGCGGCAGCACGAGCAGGCAGGCGACGGCGTAGCGCGCCCAGGCGATGTAGAGGGGCGAGTGGTCGGCGCTGAGGTACTTGGCGAGGCCGTCGACCAGCGGGATCGACAGCATGGCGAGCGTCATCAGCGCGAGGCCGAGCAGGCCGCGCCGTTGCGCCGTCCGGCCGTCGCCGTCGCTCTCTGCCAGACCCTGTCGCTCCGTCACGCCTCTGCCGCCCCTCGACGCGACCCGAGCCTAAGCGGAAGCCTCTGGCCGGATCGAGGGGCAAGGTGAGCATTGCTGCCATGCGAGGCGGCTCGGCGGCGCATGGCCGTTTCGGGCCGCCCGGCGCTAGCTGTTCAGTCCCGTGGTGTGATGGATCGGGTTGAGTCTGAACTTTTGCGGCTCGTCCGTCCATGCTTTGCAGATGCGCTCGAAAGGCGTGAGCCCGCTGAGCGACTTGAGGCGTTTGCCTTAGTTGTAGGCGTCGAGGAAGTTGGCGAGGTGCGCGCGCAGCTGTTCATGGCTGTCGTAGTCGTAGCGCCGAACAGTCGCCTCCTTGATCGTGCGGTTCATGCTTTCGACCTGGCCGTTGGTCCAGGGATGGTTCGGCTTTGTGAGCCGGTGCTCGATGTCGGCGCGCGCGCAGGCCAATTCGAAGGCATGGGCGCGGAACGCCTCGCCCCGCTGGAGTGCCTTCTTGATCTCCTGCACGGCCGAGCCGCCATCGCCAGGCGTGGTGAAGTGCGTGCCGTTATCGGTGAGCACAGTGTGGATCTCGAACGGCAGGAGATCGATCAGGCGGCGCAGGAAGTCGGCGGCGGTCCTGCGCTTGGCTTTCTGGTGGAGTTCGGCGTAGGCGAATTTGCTGACCCGGTCGATCGCCACGAACATATAGAGCCGGCCCTCTTCGGTATGGACCTCGGCGATGTCGATATGGATGTAGCCGATCGGATAGGCCTTGAACGCCTTCTTCGGCTTCTCGCCCTCCAGGCTCGGCAGGCGACTGATGTCGTGGCGCTGAAACAGACGATGCAGGCTGGAGCGGGTGAGGTGCGGGACCGTCGCCTGCAGGGCGTATAGACAGTCGTCCAGCGGCAGCAGCGTGTGCTTGCGAAAGGCGACGATCAACGCCTCCTCCTCCGGAGAGAGCACGGTCGACCGCGGGCGCCTCGGCCCCATCGCCGCGTCCTCGACCCCCTCCCGCTTACGCCACTTCGCGATCGTCTTCGGATTGACGCCGTAGCGGCCGCTCAGCTCTTGGAGCGAAGCTTTCGATCGCTGTATCGCCGCTCGGACGGCGTCAGTCGTCGTGGCGCTGCCGTGAACAACCTGGCCCATAGCGCTCGCCTCCATGCAGAAGAGAATTCTGCACCATCACACGCCGGGACTGAACAGCTAGAGCAGAACCAGGCCGGCCAGCCCGAGGAAGGCGAAGAAGCCGACCACGTCGGTCACCGTGGTGAGGAAAACCGAAGAGGCGATCGCCGGGTCGGCGCCGAGCCGGTCGAGCACGACGGGGATCAGCGCGCCGAACAGGCCGGCGACGATCAGGTTGATGACCATCGCCGCGGCGATCACCGCGCCGATCAGCGGCTGGCCGAACCACAGCCAGGCGACGATCCCCATCAGCACGGCGAAGAGCACGCCGTTGAAAAGGCCGACCAGCAGCTCTTTGCTGATGAAGCGCGTCATGTTGCGGCCAGCAAGGTCCTTCATGGCGATCGCGCGCACCGCAACCGTCAGGGTCTGGGTGCCGGCGTTACCTCCCATCGAAGCGACGATCGGCATCAGCACGGCAAGCGCCACCACTTGCTCTATGGTCGCCTCGAACAGGGCGATGACCAGGGAGGCGGCGATCGCCGTCAGCAGATTGATCGCCAGCCAGGAAAACCGGCTGCGGGTGGTGCGCAGGACGTCGGAATAGAGGTCGCTCTCGCTGACGCCGCCAAGCTTGAGGATGTCCTCCTCGGCCTCCTGGTCGATGACGTGGACGATGTCGTCGCCGGTGATGACGCCGACCAGGCGTCCCGCCTCGTCGATCACCGGCGCGGAGAGCAGCGAGTACTGGCGGAAGAGGTAGGCCACCTCCTCCTGATCCATGGTCACCTTGACCGGATAGACCTCGGGGTCCATCAGTTCGGCGATCTTCTCCGGCCGCTTGGAGCGCAGCACGCGGCTGAGCGGCAGCTTGCCGATCGGCTTGTAGCGGGGGTCGACCACATAGAGGTCGTAGAAGTCGCTGACGATGCGCTTCTTGTTGGCGCGCATCCAGTCGATGGTGTCGCCGACCGTCCAGATCGAGGGGACCACCACCACCTCGCGCTGCATCAGGCGGCCGGCCGAATCCTCCGGGAAGGTCATGCCCTCGGTCAGCAGACGCTGGATCGTGCGCGGCACGCGGCTGAGGATCTGCGTGCGTTGCGCGTCCTCCAGGTCCTCGAAGAACCCGAGCGCGTCGTCGCTCTCGAGCTGACGCAGGAGCTGGGCGGTCGTCTTCGGCCCCAGGTCCTCGACGATCTCGTCGCGCAGCTCGGAATCGACGTAGGTCAGGACGTCGGCATCCAGGGCCTTGCCGACGATGGCGAGCAGCAGCTTGCGCTCCTCGCGGCTGAGCGCCTCCAGCAGGTCGGCGACATCGGCCGGGTGCAGCGGCTCGACCAGCCGCTCGACCTCCTCCACCGCACCTTCGCCGAGGGCCGACCGGACCTGCTGGATCAGCGTTGCCGAAAGGCCGACGTCCTCCCCGTCGAACGTTTCGCCGCCGGACGCCTTCGGAGTGCGATCCTGAATCGTCGGGTCGGCCATCGGTGCTCCTTCAGCCGGTCGGTTCCGGTTCGGTCGCGGACACCATCGCATGGCGCGCCTGCGCATCGACGGCGACGACTGCGGAGGCGTTGACCACGCCGCGCGCCGTCACCGAAGGCGTCAGGATCGCCACCGGCGCCGCCGCCCCCAGCAGCAGCGGTCCGACCGGCAGGCCCTCGCCGGCGATCTTCAGGAGATTGAAGGCGATGTTGGCGGCGTCAAGCGACGGCAGGATCAGCAGGTTGGCCGCACCCTGCAGCCGCGAATGGGTAAAGATGCGGCTGCGGATGTCTTCCGACAGCGCCGCGTCAGCATGCATCTCGCCCTCCGCCTCGAGTTCCGGATAGCGCCTGTGCAGCAGGCGCAGGGCCGTGCGCATCTTGGCGGCGCTTGCATTGTCGTGGCTGCCGAAATTGGAGTGGCTGACCAGCGCGATCTTCGGCTCGATCCCGAAGCGCCGCACCGCCTCGGCCCCGAGCCGGGCCATCTCCACGATCTCCTCGACCGTCGGATCGACGCTCACCTGGGTGTCGGCGATGAACAGCGTGCCGCGCGCCGTAACCAGCACGCCCAGGGCCGAGAAGTCGCGTGCGCCGGGCTCCAGCCCGATGACCGCCTCGACCTGGCGCAGGTGGCGCTGATAGCGACCCTCCAGGCCGCAGATCAGGCCGTGCGCATCGCCCCGCTTGACCGCGATGCAGCCGATCGCCGTGGCGTTCGTCCGGATGATGGTGCGGGCCTCGTCCGGCGTTACGCCGCGCCGCTCGGTCGCCTCCAGATACTCTGTCCAGTAGTCGCGGTAGCGCGGGTCGTCCAGCGGGTTGACCAGCTCGAAGTCGACGTCGGGGCGGATCCGCAGGCCGAGCTCCTGAATGCGCTTGACGACCACCTCCGGCCGGCCGCAGACGATCGGCCGCGCCAACCCCTCGTCGAGCAGGATCTGCGCGGCGCGCAACGCCCGTTCGGCCTCGCCTTCGGCGAAGAAGACGCTCTTGCGCGCCTGCTTGGCCTGCTCGAACACCGGCCTCATCAGCAGGCCCGAGCGGAAGACGAAATGGTTCAGACGCTCGCGGTAGGCCCCGAAGTCCGCGATCGGCCGGCGCGCCACGCCGCTGTCCATGGCCGCCTTGGCGACCGCCGGGGCGATCTCCAGGATCAGGCGCGGATCGAAGGGTCGCGGGATCAGGTAGTCGGGCCCGAAGCTGGTGCCCTGCCCGCCGTAGGCCTGGACCACCACCTCCGAGGCCTCGGCCTCGGCCAAGCCGGCGATCGCCTTGACGCAGGCCAGCTTCATCTCCTCGTTGATCGTGGTCGCGCCGACGTCCAGCGCGCCGCGGAAGATGAAGGGAAAGCACAAGACGTTGTTGACCTGGTTCGGATAATCGCTGCGTCCGGTGGCGATGATGGCGTCGGGCCGTGCGTTTCGCGCGTCTTCCGGCCAGATCTCCGGCACCGGGTTGGCGAGCGCCAGGATCACGGGGTTCTCCGCCATCGTCTCGACCATCTCGGGCTTCAGCACGCCCGGTGCGGAGAGGCCGAGGAAGATGTCGGCGCCTTCGATCACCTCGCCCAGGCTGCGCTTGTCGGTTTTCTGGGCGTAAACCGCCTTCCAGGGATCCATCTCGTCGACGCGGCCCTCGTAGACCACACCGGCGATGTCGGTCACCCAGATGTTCTCGCGCTTGACGCCCTGGGCCACCAGCAGGTCGAGGCAGGCGATCGCCGCGGCCCCGGCGCCCGAGGCGACGACCTTGACCTCCCCCGCCTGCTTGCCGAGCAGCTTCAGGGCGTTGTAGATGGCGGCGTTGACGATGATCGCCGTGCCGTGCTGATCGTCATGGAAGACCGGAATATCCATGCGCTTGCGCAGCTCGCGCTCGACCACGAAGCACTCCGGCGCCTTGATGTCCTCCAGGTTGATGCCGCCGAAGGTCGGCTCCAGCGCCGCGACGATGTCGATCAGGCGCTCGGGCTCGCGCGCGTCGAGCTCGATGTCGAAGACGTCGATGCCGGCGAACTTCTTGAACAGGACCGCCTTGCCCTCCATGACCGGCTTGGAGGCGAGCGGCCCGATCTGACCGAGACCGAGCACCGCCGTGCCGTTGGTCACCACCGCCACCAGATTGGCGCGGCCGGTGACCTCGGCCGCGACCTGCTCGTCCGCGACGATCGCCTCGCAGGCCGCGGCGACGCCGGGCGAGTAGGCCAGCGCCAGGTCGCGCTGGTTGCCCAGCGGCTTGGTCGCGACCACCTCCAGCTTGCCGGGACGAACGTCCCGGTGGTACGCCATAGCCGCATCCTTGAAGTCTTCCGCCATATCGCGAAGTGCCCGTCCCGTGCCAGAAAGTGCCAACCGCCCGACCGGCGACCGCGCCGAGACGTTAGCCGATGCGCCCGACTGCGGAAAGCCGCCGCACAGCGGATTCCTGGAGACGCGGTACGGCCCGCTGGAGTGGCGCGTTTCCGCAGCGCCGGAGCCGTACGCTGACGCCGTCGACTGGATGGAGGCCCGCGCCGCCGCCATTCGCGCCGGAGCGGCGCCGGAGGCGGTCTGGCTGCTGGAGCATCCGCCGCTCTACACCGCCGGGACCTCGGCCGATCCGGCCGACCTGCTCGACTCGCGCTTGCCCGTCTTCAAGACCGGGCGCGGCGGTCAGTATACCTATCACGGGCCCGGCCAAAGGGTCGCCTACGTCCTGCTCGACCTGAAGAAGCGTACGCCGGACGTACGCGCCTACGTCTGCGCCTTGGAGGACTGGCTGATCCGGACCCTCGCCGACTTCGACGTGCGCGGCGAACGGCGTGCGGGCCGCGTCGGCATCTGGGTCGCTCGTGGCGCGGGGCGGGAGGACAAGATCGCCGCCATCGGCGTACGCGTACGCCGCTGGGTGACCTTTCACGGCATCTCGTTGAACGTCGAACCGGACCTCAGCCACTTCGCCGGGATCGTGCCCTGCGGCATCCGCGAGCACGGCGTCACTTCGCTGACCGACCTCGATCAACCGGCTGCGCTGTCGGACGTCGATGCGTCGCTGCAGCGACGCTTTCTGGAGGTCTTCGCTTAGGCCTGGTCGTAGTCCAGCACCACGCTGTCGGTCAGCGGGCGGGACTGGCAGGTCAGCACGAAGCCCTGGGCGATCTCCTCGTCTTCCAGGGCGTAGTTGACCGCCATGTCGACCTTGCCCTCCTGCAGCTTGGCGCGGCAGGTGCAGCACACCCCGCCCTTGCAGGAGTAGGGCAGGTCGAGGCCCCGAGCGGTCGCGGCATCGAGGATGGAGGTGCCGTCGAAGCCCAGGTCGAACTCGTGGCTGACGCCGTCCAGGATGACCGTGACGTGGGCCGTCTCGCCGGTCGCCTCGCGCCGGCCGTGCTCGACGGGCTTGGGCTTGACGACGTCGGCGGGATGGCTGTTGAAGAGCTCGAAGTGCACCTTTTCCTCGGGAACGCCGATCTCCTCCAGCGCGCCGGTGACATCGGCGATCATGGTGTCCGGCCCGCAGACGAAGAAGGCATCGACGGCCGCCGGGTTCAGCAGGGTTCGGCAGAAGGTCTTCACCTTGTCGCGGTCGAGGCGCCCGGTGAAGAGTTCGGCCTCCTGCTTCTCGCGGCTCAGTACGTGGTACAGCCCGAAGCGGCCGAGGTAGCGGTTCTTGAGGTCCTCGAGCTGCTCGCGGAAGATGATCGAGGCCACCGTGCGGTTGCCGTAGAACAGCAGCACCTTGGCGTGCGGCTCGCGCGACAGCAGCGTCTTGGCGATCGACAGGATGGGCGTGATGCCGCTGCCGGCGGCGAAGAGCGCGTAGGTCTTTGCGGCGGCCGGGTCGAGCGGCGTGGTGAAGCGCCCGGTCGGCGTCATCACGTCGAGCTCCGTCCCCGGTTTCAGGTTCTCGTTGGCATAGGTGGAAAAGGCGCCACCCTCCACCTTCTTGATCGCCACTCGAAGCTCGCCCTCGTCGAGGCCGGAGCAGATCGAGTAGCTGCGGCGCACCTCCTCGCCGCCGATTCGCGTGCGCAGCGTCAGGTACTGACCCTGCCGGAAGCGGTAGGCCTCGGCCAGTTCCGCCGGCACCTCGAAGGCGACCGAGACGCTATCCTCGGTCTCGGGGCGCACGTCGGCGACCTTCAGGCTGTGAAAGCGGGGGTGCATGGCAAAGATCCTCGCGAGACTCAGATGCACTTGAAGTAGTCGAAGGGCTCCAGGCAGGCCCGGCAGCGCCACAGCGCCTTGCAGGCGGTCGAGCCGAACTGGCTGACCTGCTCGGTGTCCTTGGAGCCGCAGTGCGGGCAGGCAACCTCCGGCTCGTCGCCGAACAGCGCCCGCTTGCTGGCGGTGCCGCGCACCGGCGGCGCGATGCCATAGGCGCGCAGCTTCTCGCGACCGGCCTCGCTCAGCCAGTCGGTGGTCCAGGCCGGATGCAGGACGGTCTCCACCGCCACCGGGCCGTAGCCGTGTTCGCCGAGCACGCGCTTGATCTCATGCTCGATCATGTCCATCGCGGGGCAGCCGGAATAGGTCGGCGTGATCGTGACGGTGACCGCTCCGTCGGCGTCGACCCGCGCATCGCGCAGCAGTCCGAGGTCGCCGATGGTCAGCACCGGAATCTCGGGGTCGACCACTTCCTCGAGGATCTGCCACAGGCGCTCCGCCTCGGGCGACCGCGCTTCGCGCGCCGGCATGCTCATGGCCGCAACCCTCCTACCAGCGCGCGTCCGGATTGGCGCGCTGCAGGTACTGCATCTCCGCCAGGATGTAGCCGAGATGCTCGCTGTGCCGTCCGGCGCGACCGCCGCTCTGCATCCAGCCGTCCTCGGGCCGGCTCAGCGTGGCCTCGGCCAGAACACGATCGACCGTCTCGGACCAGGCCGGATAGAGGTTCTGCGGGTCCGGTCCGATGCCGGCCGCGGCGATCGCCGCATCCACCGCGTCGGACTCGAACAGCTCGCCGGTGAAGCGCCACAGCGCGTCCAGCGCGTCCTGGATGCGCCGGTGGCTTTCCTCGGTTCCGTCGCCCAGACGGATCATCCACTCCGAGGAGTGGCGCAGGTGATAGCTGACCTCCTTGATCGACTTGGCAGCGATGGCGCGCAGCTGCTCGTCGCTGGACGCCAGAAGCGCCTTCTGCAGCTCGTAGTGCCAGGCGTCGAACAGGAACTGGCGGGCGATGCAGACCGCGAAGTCGTCCTCGTTCGGTTGCTCGACCAGCAGGAGGTTGCGGTAGTCGATCTCGTCGCGCCGATAGACCAGCGCGTCCTCGTCGTGCCCCTGCCCCTCGACCTCGCCGGCGTAGGTCATGATCGAGCGTGCCTGGCCCAGCAGGTCGAGCGCGATGTTGATCAGCGCGATGTCTTCCTCCAGCACCGGCGCGTGGCCGCACCACTCGCCCAGGCGATGGCTCAGCACCACGGCGTTGTCGCCCAGGCGCAGCAGGTACTCGAAGAGGGCCTTCTGATCGGCCGTCATGTCGGTCGTGTCCGCGGTCATGCTGTTCCTCCGGAGACCAGGCTTCGGCGGGGCTCGGCGCCGGCTACATGTTCTTCACGTCTTCGGGGATCTCGTAGAAGGTCGGGTGCCGGTAGATCTTGTCGCCTGTGGGCTCGAAGAAAGCCTCCTTGTCCTCCGGATCGCTGGCGGTGATCGCCGCCGAGGGTACGACCCACAAGCTGACCCCTTCGCCGCGCCGGGTGTAGACGTCGCGGGCATTCTCCAGCGCCATCTGCGCATCGGCGGCGTGCAGCGAGCCGGCATGCTTGTGGGCCAGGCCGGACTTGGCGCGGATGAAGACCTCCCAGAGAGGCCAGTCCTTCTCGCTCATGAGGCTTCCTCCGATTTCCTCGCTTACTCGGCCGCTTCGGCCACCGGCGCGGCGGCGGCGCGCGCCCGGCGCTTCTCCGCATGCGCCAGGGCGGCCTCGCGCACCCAGCGTCCGTTGTCGTGGGCGCTGCGACGCGCGCGCATGCGCTCGCGGTTGCACGGGCCGTTGCCCATCAGCACCTGCTTGAACTCGTCCCAATCGATCTCGCCGAAATCGTAGTGGCCGCGCTCGGCGTTCCAGCGCAGGTCCGGATCGGGTACGCGCAGCCCCAGGAACTCGGCCTGCGGCACGGTCACGTCGACGAACTTCTGGCGCAGCTCGTCGTTGGACACGCGCTTGATCTTCCAGCGCATCGACTGGGCGGAGTGTTCCGAGTCCTTGTCGGACGGACCGAACATCATCAGCGAGGGCCACCACCAGCGGTCCAGCGCGTCCTGGGCCATCCGTTTCTGCTCGGCCGTCCCGCGGCACAGGGTCAGCATGATCTCGTAGCCCTGGCGCTGGTGGAACGACTCCTCCTTACAGATACGGATCATGGCGCGCGAATAGGGGCCATAGGAGCAGCGCTGCAGCGGCACCTGGTTCATGATCGCCGCGCCGTCGACCAGCCAGCCGATGGCGCCGATGTCGGCCCAGGTGGTGGTCGGATAGTTGAAGATGGAGGAGTACTTGGCCTTGCCCGCCAAGAGCTGGTCGATCAACTCCTGCCGACTGACGCCCAGCGTTTCGGCGGCGCTGTAGAGGTAGAGGCCGTGGCCGGCCTCGTCCTGGATCTTGGCCAGCAGGGCCGCCTTGCGGCGCAGGCTCGGGGCACGGGTGATCCAGTTGCCCTCGGGCAGCATGCCGACGACCTCGGAGTGGGCGTGCTGCGAGATCTGGCGCACCAGGGTCTTGCGGTAGCCCTCGGGCATCCAGTCCTTCGGCTCGATCTTTTCGTCGGCGTCGATCTTGGCCTGGAAGCGCCGGTCGAGTTGGCCGTCGCCCCGCTCCAGCGGGACCGAGGTGTCGCCCGTCTTGATGTCGAGGCCCTGGGTGTACATCGGCTCGCTTCCTCCCTCGGACGGACATTCGGCAGCACTGCGCGCTGCCTCCATGGCATCGATACTTCTCACCCATAAACATATGTCAAAAGACATGCGGTTACAACGTTTTTCTGTGACATAACTCCGCCGGATCACCAGTCACGCCAAACCACCAGCGCGCAGCCGGCCTCAGCCGCGCGGCAGCCCTCCGAAGCGCTCGAAGAAGCGGGCATCCGGCGTCGGCAGCGGACCTTTCCGGGCCTCCAACTCCGCATCCAGCCAGCGCTCCGCCGGGCCGACCAACGCCCGATAGATGACGCCGCTCAGGCGGTAGGCGCGCCAGCCGATCCAGTCCTCGGGCAACAGCGCCGGGGGCAGCATGGGGTCGCGCAGAATCAGCCGACGATAGCCGTGAATCAGCAGGATGCGGGCCTGCAGCGCCGCCAGCGGACCCGCCTGCAGCCCCTCCTCCAGCGCCTTCGCAAGCGGCGCGAAGTGCATGCAGAAGTCGGCGTAGCCCGCCGCGAGTTCGTCCAGGTTCCAACAGTCCTCGACCAGCCGCCGCAGCGTGCGCTCCTCGGTTCCCGCGGCACTCTGGCCGGAGATCACCACCGGCCGCTCGTCCGGCGGCAGGTGGTCGAGCACAGACGCAAAGGCAGCCATGTCCGGGTTGGGGTGGATCAGGGCGTTCGGGGCCAGCTCGCCGAAGCCGATCCAGCCGAGCTCCTTGCGCAGGCGTTCGCGCCGCTCGCCGGCGCCGCCGGGTATGGCGACGATGCGCCAATCCCCGTCCCAGCCGCGCGGCGGACCGCCGTAGATGCGGCGCGTCGCCTCCTCGAACCGGCGGCGGCCTCCCGCCGAGAGCCCGTAGTAGCTGCGCCGGCCGACCGGAAAGCGGTCGAACCAGCCGTCGGCGGCCAAGCGCGACAGGGCGGTGCGCACCTGGCTGCCGTTGATGCCCAGGCTGTCGAGCAGGGGTAGCAGGCTGCCGACCCAGGCCTCGCCGCCGCGCGGCGCGATGGCGTCGCCGTAGATCGTCACGATCACCGAGCCGGCACGCACCGGCCGACGCCCGGCGAACTCGGCGACAAGCTGGGCGATCGGGTCCGGGGCGACCTCCAGCATGCGGCTCAATCTCCCCGCGGCGTGGCGTCGAGCGTCTCGATGCGGGCCTGCAGCTTGTCGAGCAGGGCCTCGAGCTGCGCCAATTCCGCACCGCTGAGCCCGGCGACCAACTCAGCTTCGAGCTGGCGCGCGCGCGGCACGATGGCGGCGTAAACCTTGCGGCCCTTCGCAGTCAACGACAGCCGCAGCAACCGTTGGTCTTCGGGGTGCGCGGCCTTGCGGACCAGGGCCTTGGCGATGAGGGCCGAGACGGCGCGGCTAACCTTGGCCTTGTCCATGGCCGTGGCGGCGCAGACCTCGAAGGAGGAGACAGGGGCCCGCTCGCCCAGCACCGCCATCACCCGCCATTCCGGGATCGAGATGCCGAACTCGGCGGAATAGCGGTCGGCGAAGGCGCGGCTGACGAGGTTGGTCACCACCGACAGGCGGTAGGGCAGAAAGCCGGCCAGCCGGAAACCCGACTCCGCCGCCTCCGGCGATGCGATCTGCAGCTTCGGTGCGCTGGCCATGAATGCCCCCTGCCCGCCGAGCGAAAGCCAAGTGCCTGCTGCATCAGCCCGCGCCTTGACAGTCGTTTCGTTTGAAACGATACTGTGAGGCAAAGGCAAAATCAACCGTGCGGCGCAGTGGAATGGCGCGGATGAACGGCGCGGGACGGCTTGGGTTGCCCGCGACACGTCCATGAGGGTGCCACTATGCGCCCATGCGAGCGCACGTATGAGGTAGCGCAAGGGAGCGTCCGGTCATGCGGAAGTACATCGAGTTCCCGCGCACCGAGGGGCGGGCCAGCCGGCAGGCGCACGTCGCGCTGCCCGAAGGCTCCTACGAGCGCGAGTTGGGCAAGGAAGGCTTCTTCGGCCCGGCGACGCACATGTACCACGCCCATCCGCCGACCGGCTGGACCGACTGGCAGGGACCGCTGGCGCCGCGCGCCTTCGACCTGACCAAGGTGAACGCCGAGCAGGCCTCGCCCTGGGACGCCCAAACGGTGCTGCACAACGCCACCTGCAAGCTGCGGTTCTGGCGCGCGCCCAAGGCGATGGACCATCTGGCGCGCAACGCCGACGGCGACGAGCTGATTTTCCTGCACAGTGGCCGCGGCCATCTCTACTGCGACTACGGCCACCTGGAGGTGCGTGCCGGCGACTACGTGGTGCTGCCGCGCTCGACCATGTGGCGCCTCGACTGCGAAGAGCCTGTCACGGCGCTGCTGATCGAGGCGACCAACGGCAGCTATATGCTGCCGGACAAGGGCCTGGTCGGACCGCACGCCATCTTCGACCCGGCGGTGCTCGACGTTCCCGCCATCGACGAGGCCTTCGAGGCGCAAAAGTCGGAGACCGAGTGGCGGGTGCGGGTCAGACGTCAAGGCCAGATCTCGACCGTCACCTACCCCTTCAACCCGCTCGACGCCGTCGGCTGGAAGGGCGACCTGGCGCCGGTGCGCCTCAATGTGGCGGACATCCGGCCGCTGATGAGCCACCGCTATCACCTGCCGCCTTCGGCGCACACCACCTTCGTCGGCAACCGCTTCGTCGTCTGCACCTTCGCGCCGCGCCCCTTCGAAAGCGACCCGGACGCGCTCAAGGTGCCCTTCTTCCACAACAACGACGACTACGACGAGGTGATCTTCTACCACGCCGGCGACTTCTTCAGCCGCGACAACATCCATCCCGGCATGATGACCTTCCATCCCTGCGGCTTCACCCACGGCCCGCACCCCAAGGCGCTGCAGAACGCCTTCAAGCAGAAGTCGGCGGCCACCAACGAGTACGCGGTGATGCTGGACACGCGCGATCCGCTGGAGCTTGGCGACCTGCCGGCCGGCGTGGAGTTCGAGGGCTACAAGGACTCCTGGAAGTCGCCCGGCGGCGAGAGCGCCAAGGCGGCCGAGTAGGTGCGATGAAGCTGGCAAGCCTGAAACAAGGTCGCGACGGGCGGCTGATCGTGGTCAGCCGCGACCTGGAGCGCGCGGCGCTCGCCCAGGCGGCGGAGACGTTGCAGGCCGCGCTCGACGACTGGGCGCGGCTTGCCCCGAAGCTGCAGCAGGAGTCGGACGACCTCAACGACGGCCGCACCCAGGGCGTCTTCACCTTCGACGAGACGGCCTGCGCCCCGCCCCTGCCCCGTGCCTACCAGTGGGTGGACGGCTCGGCCTACGTCAATCACGTCGAGCTGGTGCGCAAGGCGCGCGGCGCCGAGCTGCCGGACAGCTTCTGGGACGATCCGCTGATGTACCAGGGCGGCTCGGACTCCTTCCTCGGGCCGCACGACCCGATCGAGCTGGCCGACGAGGCCTGGGGCATCGACCTGGAGGCCGAGATCGCGGTCGTCACCGACGACGTGCCGATGGGCACCGAGCCGGAGCAGGCGGCCGGCCACATCAAGCTGCTGATGCTGGTCAACGACCTCTCGCTGCGCAACCTGATCCCTGGCGAGCTGGCCAAGGGCTTCGGCTTCTTCCAGTCGAAGCCCTCGACCGCCTTCTCGCCGGTCGCCCTGACGCCGGACGAGCTGGGAGAGGCCTGGTCGGACGGCAGGGTGAAGCTGCCGCTTGTCAGCCGGATCGACGGCAAGGTGCTGGGACGCCCCGAGGCCGGCGAGGACATGACCTTCGGCTTCCCGCGTCTGGTCGCCCATGCCGCGCGGACGCGGCCGCTGGCGGCCGGCACCATCGTCGGCTCGGGCACGGTGTCCAACCGCGACGCCGACGGCGGCCCCGGCAAGCCGGTCGGGCAGGGCGGCCGCGGCTACTCCTGTCTGGCCGAGCTGCGCATGGTCGAGAAGATCGTGACCGGCGAGATCCGGACGCCATTCCTCCGCTTCGGCGACCGGGTGCGCATCGAGATGCTGGACGCCGAGGGGCGCAGCCTGTTCGGCGCCATCGATCAGGAGATCCGCCGTTACGACGGCCGATAAGCAAACGTATTCAACGGAGAGAGACCCCCATGGCCCGCGCGTTCGCCTCGCAAGCCGACCTGGAAGACAAGCCGATCACCTTCGAGGAGCTGGCCGACGGCCTCTACGCCTATACGGCCGAGGGCGACCCCAACACAGGCGTCATCGTCGGAGACGACTCGGTGATGGTGGTCGATACCCAGGCCACGCCGAAGATGGCCGAAGACGTCATCGCCAGGATCCGCAGCGTCACCGACAAGCCGATCGACTACGTCTGCCTGACCCACTACCACGCGGTACGCGTGCTCGGCGCCTCGGCCTACGGCGCCCGGCACACCATCGCCAGCCAGGGCACCTACGAGCTGATCGTCGAGCGCGGCCAGCAGGACTACGAGTCCGAGGTCGGCCGCTTCCCGCGCCTGTTCCGCGACGTCTCCAGCATCCCCGGCCTGACCTGGCCGACGCTGGTCTTCGACCGCAAGCTGACCCTCTTCATGGGCGAGCGCGAGGTGCAGATCATGCACCTGGGCCGCGGCCACACCAGGGGCGACACGGTGGTCTGGCTGCCGAAGGAAAGGGTGCTGTTCGCCGGCGACCTGGTGGAGTTCGGTGCCACGCCCTACACGGGCGACGCTTACCTGCGCGACTGGCCGCAGACCCTGGCGGCGCTGCGCGCGCTCGGCCCCGAAAAGCTGGTACCCGGCCGCGGCGCCGCCCTGAAGACGGCCGAGGAGTGCGAGGCCGGCATCGCCGGGACCCAAGCCTTCCTGACGGCGCTCTACGGCAGCGTCGAACGCGGCGTCCAGGCCGGCAAGCCGCTGAAGGAGATCTACGACGCCACCTTCGCCGCGCTTGAGCCGGAGTTCGGGGAGTGGGTGATCTTCGAGCACTGCATGCCCTTCGACGTCAGCCGCGCCTACGACGAGGCTGCGGGCGTCGAGGATCCGCGCATCTGGACGGCGCAGCGCGACGTGGAAATGTGGAAGAGCCTGGAGCAGGCCGAGAAGGCGGCCGAGGCCGCCAAGCAGCAAGGCTGAGCCACTCCGGCGACCGTCCGGCGACAAGCAGCGGCGCCGCGCCATCCCCGCCGCGAGGGAGGACGCCCATGCCGAAGACCTACGAGAATCCGGTGTTCGCCTACCGGCGCTCGCCCGATCAGGACGGGCCGGAGGCCCGGCATCCCGTTGTAATCGTCGGCGCCGGCCTGGTCGGCCTCGCCGCTGCCGTGGACCTCGCCGAACGCGGCGTGCGCACGGTGGTGCTGGACGACGACGAGACGGTCAGCTTCGGCAGCCGCGCCATCTGCTTTTCCAAGCGCACCCTGGAGATCTGCGACCGGCTGGGCGTCGGCCGGCAGATGCTCGACAAGGGCATCACCTGGAACCTGGGCCGCGTCTTCTTCGGCGAGCGCGAGGTCTACAGCTTCGATCTGCTGCCCGAGAGCGGCCATCAGTTTCCGGCTTTCGTGAACCTGCAGCAGTACTACGCGGAGGAGTGGCTGGTCGCGCGGGCGGCGGCGACCGGCCTGGTCGACCTGCGCTGGCGCAACCGGGTCACCGGGGTGCAGGCACGCGACGACGGCGTCACGCTGCAGATAGAGACGCCCGACGGCCCCTACCCGCTTGCCTGCGACTGGCTGCTCGCGGCGGACGGCGCCAAATCCTTCGTGCGCCGCGAGCTGGGACTGGAGTTCAAGGGCCAGGTCTTCAAGGACCGCTTCCTGATCGCCGACGTGGTGATGCAGGCGGACTTTCCGACCGAGCGCTGGTTCTGGTTCGACCCGCCCTTCCACAAGGGCCAATCGGCCCTGCTGCACAAGCAACCCGACGACGTCTGGCGCATCGACCTGCAACTCGGCTGGGATGCCGACCCGGAGGCGGAGAAACGGCCGGAGAAGGTGATCCCTCGCCTGAAGGCGATGCTCGGCGAAGACGCCCGCTTCGATCTCGAATGGATCAGCGTCTACACCTTTCAGTGCCGCCGCATCGACCGCTTCCGCCATGGCCGCGTCTTCTTCGTCGGCGACGCCGCGCACCAGGTCTCGCCCTTCGGAGCACGCGGCGGCAACGGCGGCATCCAGGACACCGACAATCTCTGCTGGAAGCTGGCCTACGTCCTCCAGGGCAAGGCGCAGGAGAGCCTGCTCGACAGCTACGACGCCGAGCGCATTCCGGCGACGGACGAGAACATCCTGAATTCCACCCGCTCGACCGATTTCATCACCCCGAAGAACCCGGCCAGCCGCGCCTTCCGCGACGCCGTGCTGGAGCTCTCTGCCGAGCAACCCTTCGCCCGCGCCTGGGTGAACTCCGGGCGCCTCTCCAAGCCGGCCGTCCTGAGCGACTCGCCGCTGAGCAGCGGTGCCGGCCTGGGCTGGACGGCACCGGACGCCCCGGTCCTGCGCGACGGGCGAGCGGACTGGCTGCTGCCCCATCTGCACGAGGACTTCACCTTGCTGATCTACGCCGACGACGAGACCGCGGTCCCCGAAGAGAGCGTTCTGGAGACCGGGGACGTCCCGATCCGCGTGCTGACGGTGATGCTGCCGCAGGCCGCCCGGCGCGCGGGGGCGCTGGTCGACGCCGAGGGTCTCGTGGCCGAGCGGCTGGGCCTGGCACCGGGCCAGTGGTTGCTGTTCCGCCCAGACCAGCACGCCTGCGCACGCGGCGAAATGCTGGACATGGCCGGGGTGCGGGCGGCGCGCGACCGGGCCTTGGGCCGCGTGGAGCGCGCTGCGGCGGCGCAGCGGATGGTGGTGTGAAGCCATGGGCAGGCTAAACACGCTAGGCCGCATCGCCGCGCCCGACGAGCTCTACGAGGCGCTGCTCGAGGCACACCGGGACCTCGACGAGGCCGAGAGCCGCAAGCTCGACGCCAAGCTGATCCTGCTGCTGGCCAACCACATTGGTGATGCGGCGATCGTGCGCGAGGCACTGGACATCGCCAGGGCCGGCGCGACCACGCAAACCTCGCCGGGGAGCGGCACCGCATGAGCCTGACCCTCTATACCTACTGGCGCTCCTCGGCCGCCTACCGCGTGCGCATCGCCCTCGGCCTCAAGGGCGTCGAGGTCGAGCAGGTGCCCGTGCACCTGGTGCGCGGCGGCGGCGAGAACTGGGCGGAGGCCTATCGCGCGCGCAACCCCCAGGCCCAGGTGCCGACGCTGGAGGTGGACGGCGAGCCGCTGGTCCAATCCTTGGCGATCCTCGAGTATCTCGATGAAATCTGCCCCGAGCCGCCGTTGCTCCCCGGCGACCCGATGGCACGCGCCCAGGCGCGGGGCATCGCCCTGGCCATCGCCTGCGACATCCATCCGCTCAACAACCTGCGGGTGCTCCACTACCTGCAGGAGGACCTGGGCGCCGGCGAGGACGCCAAGCTGACATGGTACCGCACCTGGGTCGAAAACGGGCTGGCGGCGGTCGAGCGACTGGTCCTGCGCGCCCGCGCTCACTCCGGCGTCACCGGCCCCTACTGCCTGGGCGCGCAGCCGACCTTGGCCGACGTCTGCGTGGTGCCGCAGCTCTTCAACGCCCGTCGCTTCGACTGCGACACCAGCGCCTGCCCGACCCTTCTGGAGGTCGACGCCGCGCTCGCCGAGCACCCGGCCGTCAAGGCCGCCCACCCGCACAACCAGCCGGACTACGACGGCTGAGTGCGGCCCGGTGACCGCTGACTACGGCTCAGTGCGGTGCGGCCAGGGCGCGCAGCACGTCCTGCTTCATCAGGGTCACGTGCCCCGCTTCGAAGGTCAGGATGCCGTCGCGCGACCAGGCATTGAGCTGCTTGTTGACCGCCTCCCGGGTGACGCCGAGCAGTTGGGCGATCTCCGACTGGCTGAGCTTCAGGCCGATGCGCATGCCGTCGGCGGTCTCCTGCCCATGCGCGATCGCCAGGGACAGCAGGCGCTTGGCCAGCCGCGCACGCAGGTCGAGGAAGGCGGCGTCGATGACGAACTCGTTGGTCTGGCGCAGCCGCTCGCACAGCATCTCGATAATCGGGCGGGCAAGCTTCGGCTCGCGCTCCAACAGCGACAGGAAGTCTGCCCGGTGGATCACCACCAGTTCTGACTTCTCCACCGCCCGCGCATCCGCCGTGCGCGCCAGCCCGTCGAGCAGCGCGATCTCGCCGAAGACGTCGCCCGGCTCCATCAGAGCGAGCGTCAGTTCCTTGCCCTCGGCGCCGGAGACCGAGATGCGAATAGCGCCGGAATGCACCGCATACAGGGCGCCGCCGTCGTCGCCCTGGCGGAACAGCGTTTCCCCGCGCGCCAGGCGTTGCACGCGGCTGGTCCGCACGAGGCTGTCGAGATGTCGCGGCTCGATCCCGGCGAACAGAAAGTGGCCGCGGATCAGGCGCGCGCGCTCCTCGGCGCCGAGCGCCCCGGCCTGACTCGATGCGGCGACCATCGTTCCCACCCCGTGCATCCATGCGATCCTTGCTCCTTATTGGACCCCCGCCACAGCCGACGCAAGCGAAAGCCGATCGGACCTCGCCGGGAGAGCGCGCCGTCGGGCGTCTGTCGACGCCGCATGTGCAGGCCCGGTTGCGACCGACCCCACCACGGCGAGACCGCGGACTCAGAAGCCGCTTTCGCGGACGATCACGGAGGCCGCAGTGCGCCAGGCCCTCGCCAGGAGACTTTCCGCCTCCCCCTCGATTCTGGCGACGCCCATCAGCTTCTGGTCGGGTGCCCCGGCGGCCGAGTCCGCGCGCAGGTGCACGCGGTAGACCGGCTCGAGCGGAACGGGGCGGTCTCGCGCGTCACGCTGGACCGCGATCGGCCCGCCGTGGTCGGCGGACAGCCAGGGATCGTCCAGGCTGGACACGTCGACGGCCTCGATCTCGACCACCCGGGCGTGGATCGGGGCGCGCAGCGGGTCGTCGGGATAGACCGTGGCCTCGCTGTCCGGGCTGAGGCGGGCGAGCCGTTCGGCCGTCACGTAGGCGGTGATCCGCAGACCGGCCGGGTCGACGATCCGCCCCAGCGCCGCGTCGCCGGAGAGCCAGCGCCCCGGCCTCAGGTGGCGCGGCACGTCGGTCAGGATGCCGGCCGTCGGTGCCGCGATGTCCAGGCGGGCGGCCTGGGCGCGCAGACCGCGCAAGTCGGCCAGCGTCTCCGCCAACCGCCCTTCAAGCACGCCGACCTCGGCGGTGCCGGTGCGGCTGACGGAACGCCGCAGAATCTCGTGCTGCAGGGAGGCCAGGCGCAATTCGGCCAGCCGCAGATCCTGGGCGAGCTGCGGGTTGGATAGTCGGTAGAGCGGCGCACCCGCCGGTACCGCCTCGCCCTCGGTCACGAGCACCGCCTCGAGCCGGGCGGAGCCTGGCGGGAAGACGACCATCGCCTGGCGTGCCTCGATCAGCGCCGGCGCCCGCACGCTGGTTTGCCAGGGCACCGCCAATACGGCCACCAAGCCGGCCAGCAGAAGCAGCGTGATAGCGAGATTGAGCGTCGGGCGCATGTGCCTGCGCAGCTCCCACCAGACCTTGGCTTCGTTCCACAGAGGCCGGCCGATGAACCAGGCCAGCTCGACGACCATCAGGAACAACCCGAGCAGCTTGAAGAACAGGTGATAAACCAGCAGGGCGATGGCGAGGAACAGGAAGAACCGCCAGATCCAGGTGGCGTAGGCATAGACGATCAGGCGCCGCTCCAAGGCCCGGCCGAGCTGCTCGGGCTTCGGCAGGCCAAGGCCGAAGAGTGCCTCGCGCAGGCGCCAGCGCCCGAGCGCGAAGCCCCGCTCCTGCAGGTTCTGCACCCCCAGCCAGTCGGACAGCAGGTAGTAGCCGTCGAAGCGCAGGAAGGGGTTGAGGTTGATGACCAGCGTCAGCACCCAGGTGACGGTCGCCAGCAAGAAGCAGGCGCTGCGCAGCGGGCCGTCCGGCAAGAAGGACCAGGCGAGGGTCGCCCAGGCCGCCAGGATCAACTCCGAGCCCATACCGGCCGCGCCGATGCGCAGGCGCTCGCGCCGGCTCGACAGACGCCAGGCGTCGGTCACGTCGGTGTAGAGCACCGGCCAGAGCACCAGGAAGGCGACGCCCATGGTCGGCACGCGGCAGCCGTTCATCTTGGCGGCGAAGGCATGTCCCAGCTCGTGCAAGACCTTGGCGAAGAACAGCGCCACCGCATAGTAGAGCGCGCCCTCCCAGGTCAGGAAATGCAGGAAGGTGTGGACGAAGGCGTCCCACTGACGCACGGCCAGCGCCAGACCGAGCGTCGCGGCAAGGAGACTGGCCAGCAGGAAACCGCGGCCGAAGAAGGGGCGGGCGAATGGCAGCAGTCGCCCGAGCAGCCGGTCCGGCCGGACCAGCGGGATGCGTACGAAGAGGTAGTTCTTCAGCAGCCAGGCGGACCAGTGCTGGCGCTGGCGCGCACGCCGTTCGGCGAAGGCGCGCGCGGCGCTCGGCGAGCTGTCGGCGATCAGGTCGTTGTGCTCGAGGAAGCGCAGCAGACGCTCCAGCTCGCCCTCGCCGACCTGCAGGGTGGTGTTGGCGTTGACGTGCGCGATCGCCCGCCGCCCCTCGCCGAGCGGCCAGCGGCTGAGCAGCTGGAAGGCGGCATGGCCGAGCCGGAAGTAGCGGTTGCGCACCGGATCGTGGATCGTCCAGGTCGGCGCGCCGTCGAAGGAGCGTGGCCCTTCCAGCAGCTCCAGGTCGTCGCGCAACGGCGGCAGAGCGATCGGCTCCGGCGTCCCGTCGGCGGCAAGACCGCCCGTCAGTGCGACGTCGCTCATCGCGCAGTGCCTAGAACCCGATCCACTGGCGGGCGACCGACAGCGGCCGGCGGAAGAGATAGAGCGCCAGCGGCACCGTCTCGCCGCTGATCTTCGCCGTGCCGTGCAAGCCGATGCGCGGCGGGGCAACCTCGGGGGTAAACGCCGCCTCGACCCGATAGGCGAGCGCGCCGTCCGGCCGCGGGCTCGCCTCGTAACTGGCGCTGGTCAGTCGCGCCGGCAGCTTGCGCAACGGGTCGACGTCCAGGAAGAGCTCGACCGGCGCCCCCGGCTCCAGGGCGATGGCGTCGGCCACGGCGAGATCGATGCGCACCGCGGCACTCGTTGGATCGGCGATCTGCAGAACACGTTCGCCGGTCACCACCGGCCGACCGGTCCAGTCGTCGGCATCGGCGAAGACGGCGATCCCGGCCCGCTCGGCCCGAACCTCGACGTAACCCATCAGCTCGCGTGCATAGGCGAGCTCCGCCGCCCGGAGCTCGACCCGCGACTCCAGAACGGCGATCTCGGCCGACTGCTCGCGGCTCTCGAAGGCGCCCTGGCGGGCCCGGCGCAACTCGGCCTGGGCGACGTCCAAACTGCGCTCGGCGACCTCGAGCCGGCTGGCGAGCGTCGTGTCGTCGAAGCGGAACAGCAGGTCGCCGGCGGCCACGGGCTGGTTCGGCTCGACCGCCATCTCGGCGATCACGCCGTCGAGCGGCGCGGCGATGACCTGCGCATCGCGCGCCACCACGCTGGCCGGCGCCAGCGCCGACTGCGGAACCGGCGCGGCCAGCAGCGCGCCGAGCCCGGCCAGCAGGACCAGCGCGAGCAGCGCGCGCGGCACTCGCGTGCGCCAGCGCCGCCGTCCGCCGGACAGGGCCGCCCAGGCATGGGCGTAGGCGTCGCCGAGACGGTCCAGCAGCACGCGGTCGTTCTCGCTCCAGCTCTCGTCGCGCGTCAGCCAGAGCGCGCCGACCTGCCGGCCGTCCGGCGCGACCAGCGGACACCAGAGTGCTGCGGCTGCCGCGAAGTCCGGCCAGTCGCGCGCGACCTCCTGCGGCAGGTCGGTTGCAGCGACCGGCCGCGCGGACGCACGTGCGTCGGGCGGGGCGAAAGTCGGACGCGCGAGTGCGCGGGCGAGCGCGACGAGCCAGCGGATCATCGGCGCATTGCGCTCGACGACGGCGACGCCGGAGACGGCGCGAACTTGGGGTCGCCGCCCGCGCAGGTCGATCAGGGCCGCCTGGCGATAGGCGACCAGCCTGCGCGTCTCGTTGACCAGGACGAAGCCGAGCGCCGCCTCGTCCTCGGCGTGGCGTGCGGCCCGCTCGAGCTGCAGGAAGGTCGAAAAGCCCAGTTGCGAACGGTCGGCCGCTTCCATCTCATGCCTTCAGCGCTGTGCCGCGGCAGGCCGGGCCGATGTCGCACTCCCGCCCTGCGCGGCGCCTGCCTGCCGCCTCGCCGCCGCAGCCGGGGGTCAGCCGTCGCCCCGGGACCGATCCTTCTGCCCCGAGGATCGGGGCGCGGGCTCCGGAAATCGCGCGGTACCGCTCATGCCCGGTACCAGCGGCGCTTGGGAGGCGGGCGCGACGAGACTACCATACACGGGCACCGTCTGGCTGACCGGGTCGATCCGCGCGCCGAGCCGCAGGATCCGACCGGGCAGGCTCATGCCCGTCTCGTCGACGCGGAACTCGAAATCCTGGCCGGGCTGCAGCCAGACGAGCCAGTCCGAGGGCACCAGCAAGGTGGTCTCCGGCGCGCCGCGCGAGACGATCGCCAGCAGCTCGTCGCCCGGCGCCGCCACCTCATGCGGGTTGCGCAGCCGCTCGACCACCCGGCCGTCGAAGGGCGCGGCGATGCTGCAGCGGGCGACCGCCACGTCGGTCTCCGCCACCGCCGCGGCGGTACGCCTTGCCTCCGCGGCGGCGAGGTCCACCTCGACCGCGCCGATGGCGTTGGTCGCCTGCAACTGCTCGGCGTTGCGCAGCTTGGCCCGGGCCGCCTGGAGCTGCGCCACCGCCTGGCGCCGGCGCGCCTCGAACAGCGCACAGTCGAAGGCGACCAGGGTGTCGCCGGCGGCGAAGCTCTCCCCTTCCTCGAACGGCAGCTCGAAGATCCGCGCGGCCAGTTCGCTGGAAATCACCGCCTCGTGGCCCGGTTCGACGACGCCGCGCGCCGTCGGCGTGGCGTCGGGCGGTGCGGTTTCGCCGGCCCGAGGCGTCGCCGGCTGGCCGCCGAGGAAGAGCTCCTGCGTGTCCGACTGCGCGCGCGCGCGATCGCCGCTGGCAAGCGCCAGACAGACGAGGGCGATCGAGGCGGCACCCGCCGCTCGAGCGGCGCGCCGGCCGTCTCCTGCAGCCGGCGGCAGTAGCGCTGTCGGCGGGTTGCGCACCTCAGGTTTTGGTTGCGAGGAGGGCGGCGGCGAGGCGGGCGGCTTCGCGTTCGAAGCCGAGGGCGGCGGCGGCCAATTGGCGCTGGAAGCTTTCGGCGCCGGCGGGTGCGGCGGCGCGGGGGGCGAGGGGGTCGCCGGGTTGGGGGTCGCCGGGTTGGGGGTCGCCGGGTTGCGCGCCGGGTTGGGTGTCGCCGGGTTGCGCGCCGAGTTGGGTGTTGCCGAGTTGGTCGCCGAGTTGGTCGCCGAGTTGCGCGGCGAGCTGGATGCCGTCGGGCAGGCCGGCGGTGGCGGCCGTTGCGGTGGCGGCCGTTGCGGTGGCGGCCGTTGCGGTGGCGGCCGTTGCGGCGGCGCTCTGGCTGGCGTCTGGGTTGGTGCCGGGCGCTCCGCCGGCCTGCTGGATGGCGCCGGCGTCGTCGAGGGTGGAGAGGTCGAGGAGCTGCCAGTCGCTGCCGTCGAAGTAGTAGAGGGCGCGGCCTTCGTTGGCGGCGGCGGAGAGCAGGCCGCGCACCGCCGGGTCGCTGACCGCCGAGGCGAAGGCCTGGGCGACCGGGGTGGCGCTGCCGCCGAGCAGCGAGCTGTAGAAGGCGCGCGCCAGCGGCGAGTTGCCCTGCTCGAAGGTGCTGAAGATCGCCTGCACGGCGGCGCCGGAGACCTGGGTCGGGGCGGTGGCGAACTGCAGGTTGCCGGCCGGGGTCTGGACCAGGACGAGCTGGACCGGGCCGCGCCGCTCGACGACGACGGTGACCGCGTCGCCGTCGTCGTCCGCCTCGCCGGTGTCGCCGGTGCCGCCGGTGCCGGTGCCGCCGGTGCCGGTGTCGCCGGTGCCGGTCTCGGCGGTGCCGGTCTCGGCGGCCGGTGCGGCGGCGATGGCGACGGCGACGCTGGCGGCGGCGCCGCTGCTGGTGCCGTCGCCGGGGGTCACCTGGAAGCTGGTGCTGCCGGCCGGGGTGTCGGCGGGCGCCAGGAAGCTGACCTGGCCGGCGGCGAGCTGGGCGGCGGTGAAGCTCTGGCCGGCGGCGAGCGCGCTGCCGTCGAGGCGCAGGCTGCCGGTGCCGGGCGCGCTGGTCAGGGGGTAGGTGACGGCGTCGCCCTCGGCGTCGCTGGCGGCCAGCATGGCGGTGGTCAGGACGGTCGCCGTGCCGGCGGTGTGGCTGAGGCCGGTGTTGGTGGTGATCGCCGGCGCGCTGTTGAAGACCAGCTCGGCGCGCGCCGCCTCGGAGGTGGTGCCGCCGGCGGCGTCGGTGAGCGTGACGTCGAAGCCGTGGGTGCCGGCGGCGCTGGAGGTGTAGCGGAGGTTCTGCAGCAGCGTCGCCACCCGCGCCGGCGTGGCGTCGGCGTTGAGCGCGATCACCAGGTTGTTGGTGCCCTGCCCATCGCTGGTCACGGTGCCGATGCTGGTGCCGCCGACCGCGATCGTCTCGCCGGCCGCGATGGTGCCGTCGCCGTCGGCGGTCGCCGTGGTGCCGTCGAGCGAGAAGTTGCCCGACAGGCTGCCGCTCACCCGGCTCAGCGTCAGGTTGCCGCCGTCGAAGTCGGCGCTGTCGGTGTCGGTCACGGTGGCGTTGGCGCCGGCGTCCAGGTTGGCGGTGCTGCCCGGCGTCACGGTCTGGCTGTCGCCGGCCAGGTTGCCGAGGTTCGGCCGGTCGCTGACGGTGACCGCGATGGTGTCGGTGTCGCTGTTGGTGCCGTCGCTGGTCAGCACCGTGATCGTCTGGTTGCCGGAGCTGTCCACCGCCGGCGTGTAGGCCAGGTTGGCCAGGGTGGCGTTGACGGCGGCCAGCGTGCCGCTGATCTGGATCGAGTTGGTGCCGCCGCCGGCGATCGTGGCCGCGCCGCTGGTCGTGAAGGTGCCCTGGCCGGCGCCGACCGAGACGGTGGTGGTCACATTGGCGCTGTCGGCGTCGGCGACCGAGATGCCGCCGAGCGCCAGGGCCGTGCCGTCGGTCGCGGTCTGCGCGCCCGGCACGCTGTTGACCGGCGCCGCCTCGACGTCGACCGTGAAGCCGGCCGCCGTCGAGGTCGCCGCGCTGCTGCCGGCGTCGGTGACCGTCAGGCTGAAGGTGTTGCTGCCGCCGTCGGTCGAGCTGAACTGCAGGGCGCGGATCAGCGCCTGCACGCGCGCCGGCGTGGCGTCGGCGGAATTGAAGGTGATCACCAGGTCGTTGGTGCCCTGGCCGTCGGTGGTGACCGTGCCGATGTCGGTGCCGCCGACGGCGACGGTCTGGCCGGCCGCGATGGTGCCGTCACCGCCCGAGGTCGCCGCGGCGGCGTTCAGCGAGAAGTCGCCGCTGCCGCTGGTGCGCGTGATCGTCAGGTTGCCGCCGTTGAAGTTGGCGCTGTCCGGGTCGCTCACCGTGGCGTTGCCGCCCTGGTCGATGGACACCGCCGTGCCGTTCGGCGTCGAGACGCTATCGCCGTCCAGGTTGGCGACCACCGGCGGGTTGGGGGTGACCGAGACGGTGAAGCTGCCCGAGGCGTCCTGGTCGCCGCCGTCGCTGGTCCCGTCGGCGTCGTTCAGCGTCAGCGTGAAGCCGCGGTCGCCCAGGCCGCTCGGCGCGCTGTAGGTCAGCGCCCGGATCAGGCTCTGGATGCGCGCCGAGGTGGCGTCGGCGTTCAAGGCGATCTCCAGGGTGTTGCCGCCCTGGCCGTCGTTGGTGGCGTCGACCGTGCCGATGCTGGTGCCGCCGACGGCGATGGTCTCGCCGGCCGCGATGCTGCCGTCGCCGCCGGCGGTGGCCGTCGTGCCGTCCAGGCCCCAGGAGCCGTTGGTCGTGCCGCTGCCCTGGACGAGCGTCAGGACGCCGCCGTCGTAGTCGGCGCTGTCGGGGTTGCTCACCGTGGCGTCGTCGAAGCCGCTGACGTTCTGCGCGCCCGAGCCGGCGGTGACCTGCGAGGTCTCGCCAAAGACGCTGCCGACGACCGGCGGGTTGTTGACCGCCGTCAGGCTGACCGTCGAGGCGAGCGTCAGCGCCGCCGTGTTGTCGTTGGCGCCGCCGCTGGCGCCGCTGTCGGTGACCTGCGTGATGGTGACCACCCGGTTGCCGGCGGTCGTCGGGTTGTCGCTGGCGTTGCGGTAGGCCAGCGCGTCGACCAGGGTCTGAAGCGCCGCGGCGCTCAGGCTGGCGCCGGTGAAGCTGACCGTCGCCGTCGAGCCGGCGACCGAGACATTGACCGTCAGGCCGTTGGTCGCCGTGGTCACGCTGTTGCCGTCGGTGAGCGCCACGTCCGAGCCGTCGACGCGCAGGATCTCGTTCGCCCCGTCGGAGACGTTGGTCACCGTCAGGGTGAGGCTGGTGAAGGTCTGGCCGGATTCCACCGTCGAGGCGTTGACGGTGCTGTAAAGATCGGCGCCAGGGGCGCCGCCGCCCTCGACGTAGGTCGGGTCCTGGCCGGTCGCCGTCAGGGTCGGTTCGTCGTTCACGCCGGTGATCGACACCGTGGTCGAGCCGGTGCCGGTGCCGGGATTGGCGCCGGTGCCCTGGGCGTCGCCCGAGTTGCCGTCGCTGAAGCTCCAGTCGAGCTGCACGCTCGCCGGCGGGTCGTCGCCGGCGTTGAGGTAGCGGATCGCCTGCAGCACCTCGTTGACCAGCGCCGTCGTCGGGATCGTGCCGTTGTCGGCGAAGCTGATCTGGATCTGGCCGTTGCCGGTGTTGGCGATGGTGGCGATGACGTTGCCGCCGGCGGTGATCGTGCCGCCGCCGTCCGGCCCGCCGGCCACCGTCAGGCTGCCGCCGCTGGCGACCGACAGGCGGTCGTCGGCGTTCGCCCCGCCGTTGCGCGCGATCGTCAGGCTGGCCCCGGCGAAGTCGCCGTTGCCGCCGTTCAGCGCCCCCAGCTCCACGTCGCTGACCGTCACGTCGGCGTCGAGCTGCACGGCGGACCCGTCCTCGGTGAAGCTCGGCGCGCCGTCCAGGCCGGCGAAGACCGGCGCGTCGTTGACCGCCGTCACGTTCACGTTGACCGTGCCAAGGGTGACGTTGGTTCCCCCGCCGGTGCCCGTGTTGCCGCCGTCGTTGGCGGTCAGCGTGACCGTCGTCGCCGGCGTGCCGTTGGCGTTGCTCGCCGTGGTGTACTGGATGTTGCTGGCGGTGTTGAGGAAGGTGTCGATGTTGGCGGCGGTGCCGCTGAGGGTCAGCGCACCGCTGCCGCTGCCGGACACGGTTACGCCGCCGCTATCGCTGGCGGTGAAGGTGCCCGCCCCGGCGGTCAGCACCAACGAGATCGCCGCCCCGCCGGAGTCGACGTCGGCGAAGGTCGCCGCCGAGAGGTCGAAGTTGCTCGCCTGGTCCTCGGTCACGGTCACCGAGGCCGGCAGGCTGCTGATCGTCGGGTCGTCGTTCACCGCCGAGACGTTGACGTTGATCGTCCCGAGCGAGACGTTGCCGCCGCCGCCGCTGCCGGTGTTGCCGCCGTCGTTGGCGGTCACCGTCACCGTCGTCGCCGGGCTGCCGCTGGCGTTGCTCGCCGGCGTGTACTGGATGTTGCCGGCGGCGTTCAGATAGCTGTCGATATTGGCGGCGGTGCCGGTCAGGGTCAGCGTGCCGCTGCCGCTGCCGCCGATCGTCACGCCGCCGCCGCTGGTCGCGGCGAAGGTGCCGGCGCCCGCCGCCAGCGTCAGGGTGACGTTGCCGCTGCCGGAGTCGACGTCGGCGAAGGTCGCCGCCGAGATGTCGAAGTTGCCCTGGGTGTCCTCGGTGAAGCTGACCGAGGCCGGCAGGCCGCTGATCGTCGGCGCGTCGTTCACCGCGCTGACGCTGATCGAGGCCGTGTCGCTCGCCGCCGAGAAGGCGGTGGCGCCGCCGTTCGTCGTGGTGTCCGCCGTGCCGCCGGCGCTGCCGCTGGACCTGTCCCAGGCCCGGAAGGTGATGGTCGCCGTGCCGTTGTAGTCGGCGTCCGGCACGAAGCGGATCAGGTTGGTGGCGGCGTCCGCCAGCGTGCCGTCCAGCAGCCGCGCGGCGCTCGAGAGATCCACGGAAGAGCCGCTGGTCCCGGAGAAGGCGGTCCAGTTCGCGCCGTTGTCGGTCGAGTACTGCCAGACGCCGTTGGTGTTGTCGACCGCGGTCACCGCGATCGCCTCCACCGCGCCGCCGTCCGGGTCGGTGATCGAGCCGTCGACCACCATCGCCGCGACGCTGGTGCCCGGGTTGTTGGCGTTGTTGGTCGCGTCGTCGTCGCCGTCGGCGCCGCTGCCGTCGTCGTCGCCGGCGTCCTCGACGATCCCCGTCAGCGCCGGCGACGCCCCGGCGTTCAGCACCGGCGCGTCGTTGACCGGCGTCACGTTGATCGTCACCGTGTCCGGCGTGCCGTCGACCGTGCCGTCGTTCGGCGTCACCGTCAGGGTCGCCGCCGTGGTGTCGTTGAGGGCGGTCGTGTAGCGGATCTTGGAGCTGTCGTTCAGGTAGGTGTTCAGGCTCGCCGCCGTGCCCTGCAGCGTCATCGCCGCCGTGCCCGAATTGGCCACCGTCACCCCCGCCGTGACGCCGTCTCCGTCGACCGACGCGATCGTCCCGCGGTCGACCGCCAGGGTCAGCGTCAGCGTATCCCCGTCCGCGTCCGACACGTTGTAGGCCGAAAGGTCGATCGCCGTCGCCACGTCCTCCGTCACCGTCGCGTCGGGCGGCGTCCCGCCAAGCGCCGGCGCCGCATTGGCCGACGAGGAGGTGAAGTCGACGATGATCTGGTCGCCATTCGTATAGCTGAAGGCTCCGATGACGATCGTGTCGTTGATGCCGTCGGTGCCTGCGGTGAAGGAGGCGTCTCCGGCGACGGAATCGCGGTCGGCCAACGTGAAGGACGGTGTCGGCGAGATGCTCGAACTGTTCACCGAGACGGAATCGATCGACTGGAAGCCGGTGCCGAAGAAGACGAGATCGGAGCTTACGTTCAGGCTGCCGTTCGTGTTGAAGTTGAGGATCAACTGGTTGCTGGTTATGTCGATCTGGACGCCGGTGCCGGCACCGCCGAACTCGATCTCCGGCCCGCCAGGATCCTGCACCGTACCGGTCCGAAAGCCGGAGAAGTAGTCATAGCTCGCGCCGACGACGTTCAGGGTGCCGGAAAAGGACTGGGCCGCTATGGCCACGGTCTCGATCGCCCCGGTTTCGGCCTCCAGCACCCAGTCGCCGCCCAGCTCGGCCGCGCCGGTCAGGTCGTCGGAGGCCGCCACGTCGGCGCCGGTGGCCTCGGCCAATGCGTCGAGGAAGGCCGCCCCCTGCCCGTCGGCGCCGACGTAGCAGCCGTAGAGCAGGATATCGCCGGCCTCGCCGAGCGCCGCGCCGATGGCCTGGAGCTGGGCGGCATAGTCGGCGAGGTTGCCGGCATCGACCGTGCCGGCGCCGAAGGCGAGCGCGCCGACCTGGCCGTGGCTGACGATGTGGATGGCATCCACGCCGCTGCGCCCGGCAAGCGCGTCGGCGATCTGGCCCAGCGCCGGGCTGGCAGTGCCGATCTCGACCACCTCGGCCGCTTCGCCGATGCCGGCGACCAGCGTCTCGTAGTCCCCGACCGAGGTGTCGACGAAGACGATCTCGGTGCGGGCGTCGGCCGGGGCCGCGGCGAGCAGCGCCTCGCCGGCCGTCTCGCCGTTCGGCACCTCCATCGGCACCGCCGTCGGCCCGCTGCCGCCCTCGCCCTCGCCCTCGCCCTCGCTCAGCAGCGCCTCGCCGGAGGTCGACTCGCTCGCCGTCCGGCTCTCGGCCCCACCGCCGTCCGTGCCGTCCGCGCCCGCCTCATCCGCCGGCGGCGTATAGGCGGCGAGCGCCGCGTCCAGCGCCGGGTCGTCGGCGTCGGCATCCCGCTCGCCCGCCGACCCATCGTCGCCGTCGCCCGATTGGCCCTGCTCGGCGGTCTGCCCAGCGGTCTGCCCAGCAGTCTGCTCGGCCGCCTCGGCCCCGGTCGCCAGGCCCGCCGCGTCGAACATGTAGCGCGGCTCCAGGGCCAGCGCGAAGACCGAGGTCTCGCAGCTCAAGGCCTCGCCCGACCGCCAGGAGGCGCGCGGCGGCGCGGCGAAGGCACGGCTCGATCGCGGCAGCAGTCCCATGCGGGTTTCCTCTCTCGACCGGCGCCCGCCATGCTTCGGCTCGGGCTCTCGCGTGCAGCGTACGCCGCTGTCCTCCGGCGCCCGGCCGAAGCCTGGATCGGTCAGGACGCCGCAACCGGATCAGTGGCGAGGTGTCTCTTCACGTCCGAGACGTCCCGTCGAAGACGTCGCATTCGCGCGCCGACGTTGCGAACTCGGTGCAACTCTACGCCGATTTCACACTCGCTGCTAGATTGAATCGGCTAAGGTGTGATGCATATCCTAGCCTGTGGCCTGCACCGCTTCCCGGCGCGTCGGGCGAGGGCGACCCAGCTTCCAGTCAGCTTCCGAGGGATGCCGCCGTCGCCTCACCAGGCCCCTTGGCCGGCACGCCGGACAGCAGGTCGGTCGGCACACCGCCCGGCGCCTGCTCGGCGGGAACGACGGCCGGCGGCGCGGCGCCGAGCGGGGGGATCTCGATCTCCGCCGTGTTGACACGGAACTCGCCGCGCCGCCAAGCGGCCTCGGTCTCGCGGATGGCGGCGGCCAGAGTGCCGAGGGAGTCGTCCGGCACGCTGGCCGGCAGGGGATCGGCGCCGATCGACAGCAGGATGGCGCCGCTGGCGTTGTTCAATTCGGCATAGGCGAGGTCGCGGCGCAGGTCGCTGAGCAGCAGCGCCAACTCGCCGCGGATCACCGGCAGATCGCCGGTGGCCGCCGCCGCACCGAGCGCCTCGAGTTGCTCCAGCATGCGGGCGTCGACTTCGCGCAGCGCCTGGGCCGTTTCGAAGTCCTCTTCGGCGTTGCGATAGTTGATCCAGGCGACGTGGGCCTGGACCAGCACCGCCATCGACACGGCCTGGCGGCGCGCCTCGCTCACCTCCTCCTCGGCCTCGGCGGCGTCCAGCCGCGCTGGGCCGCTGATCAGGTTGAAGAGGTTCCAGGTGATGCGGGCGCCATAGGAGGCCCAGGTGTTGTTGACCAGGAAGGAGTTGGTGTCGAAGTTCAGAGCCGTGTCGAACTCGATGCCCGGCAGCATGCGCAAAAGCGCCTTGCGCGCCTCCTGCTGGCTGATCCGCGTCTGGTAGCGCTCCTCGCGCAGTTCCGGGCGATAGGTCAGCGCCAGGATCTCGATGTCCTCCGGCTCCAGCCCGATCTCGATCGGCCGGAAGGCCGTCGCGTCCGGGACCTGCACCGTGAAATCCTGCTGCGGCGGCAGGTTCATCAGCGCCGCCAGCTCGGTCTTGGCCAGGGTCAGGTCGCGGCGGAGCTGCTGAAGCTGGCGCATGGAGTCGAGCAGGCTGCGCTGGTAGGTCAGCGCGTCCATCGGCGACTGCAGCGCGAGCTCCTCGATCCGCGCAGAGTCGGCCAGAGCGCGCTCGACCCGCACCATCAGCGGGTCGATGCGCGACAGCAGGCGCTCGGCGGCGACGGCCCGCCAATAGGACGTGCGCACGTCCTGGATGATGTCGTGCACCACCTTGCGGCGGCGCTCCATGGCGATCTTCGCGCGGTCTGAGGCCTGGCGCGCCGAGTAATAGGAGACTCCGAAGTCGAGGACGTTCCAGACCGCCCGCACGTCGCCGGTGAAGCGCGTGTCGTCGACCGAGGTGGAGGGCTCCAGGGACTCCGTGCCGGTCTCGATCGATTCGCTCGAGGAGGCGTCGGTGTTGGAGCGCGAGGTGATTCCCGCCTGGGCGTCGATCTGCGGCAGCAGGTCGAACGAGGCGACGTCGACCTGCTCCTGCGACAGCGCCTGCTCCATGGCACGCAGACGGCCGTCCAGATTATAGCGCACGGCGCGCGCCATCGCCTCGTACATGCCGATCGGCCCGTCAATCGGCTCCTGCACCGCGAACATGTCCTGCAGGTCGCCCTGCGCGCCCTCGACGTTCTCTTCGAGCGTCAGCGGATCCGTCTGGACCGCACAGGCACTCAGGCCCAGAACTACTGCAAGAGTTGCAAGACCCTTGGCCACGCCCGACAGGAGGCTCGTCTCGCCGCTCCGTGCCATCGACCGCCGTCCCCCAACCGATTCCCCGACAACCATGGTCTCCTGCGACCTTCGGAACTCCCCAACATCCGCAAGTCGGGTCCGGTGCGTCACCCGCAATGGCATGCACGCATCGAACCACCCGCTTAAGTGAAGCGATACAGCAAAACCTCTGCCTACGAAAGGGTTAGTTCCAGACTACCGAAAGGCGCGTAGGTATCGGAAGTCAGGCTGCGAGACGCACCGTCAAACCGGCCGACTCTTCCAGCCCCAGCATCAGGTTGAGGTTCTGCACGCAGGCCCCCGATGCGCCCTTGCCGAGGTTGTCGAGCACGACGGACAGCAGGCAGCGCTCCTGCGCAGCCTCGGCGAAGACGTGGATCTCCGCGTCGTTGGTGCCGTTGAGCGCCTGCGGGTCCAGGTCCGTGCGCGCGGCCGACTCGGCGAGCGGCGCGACCCGCACGAAGGCTTGGCCGCCATAGGCCTGCGCCAGCGCGGCGTGCAGAGTCTCGACGCTCGGCCGGCCGGGCAGCGCCCAGAGCTGCAGCGGAACGTTGACCAGCATACCCTTGTAATAGCGGGCGACCGAGGGTTGGAACAGCGGCGCGTGTTCCAGACGGCTGTAGACCTGCATCTCGGGCAGGTGCTTGTGGGTCAGGCCGAGGCCGTAGGAGAAGTAGGCCGGGCCGTCCGGCGCGGTCCCTTCGTAGCGGCCGATCAAGGCCTTTCCGCCGCCGGAATAGCCGGAGACGGCATTGACGGTGAGCGGATAGTCGGTGGGCAGCAGGCCGGCGTCGACCAGCGGGCGCAGCAGCAGGATCGCGCCGGTCGAGTAGCAACCGGGATTGCTCACCCGAGGAGCCTGCGCAACCGTCTCGGCCTGCCCCGGCGCCATCTCCGGCAGGCCGAAGGCCCAGTCGTCGGCGACGCGGTGGGCGGTGCTGGCGTCGAGCACGCGGGTGCGCGGATTGTCGATCATCGCGACCGCTTCGCGCGCCGCCGCGTCGGGCAGGCAGAGAATCGCGAGGTCGCAGTCGTTCAGCATCTCCCGCCGGGCGGCCGGGTCCTTGCGGCGCTCCTCGTCCAGGCGAACCAGCTCCAGGTCGCTGCGGCCCTCCAGCCGGGCGCGGATCTGCAGGCCGGTGGTGCCGGCATCGCCGTCGATGAAGACCTTGGGCGCCATGTCGATCGTCCCTTCGCTATTGCTCGCCCAGCTATTGCTCCCCAAAGAGATAACGCCGACGGCGAAGCGACGCAAAGCGCCGGCTGCGCATGGCAGACGGACGGATGCGCGGCCTCAGGCGGCCTCGCGGTCGCCCTCGGCGCGCGAGGCCGGGTCGTAGCCGAGGATCGGCGCCAGCCAGCGTTCCGCCTCGGCCAGGGTCCAGCCCTTGCGCTCGGCGTAGTCGGCCACCTGGTCGCGGCCGATCTTGCCGATACCGAAGTAGCGCGCTTCGGTATGGGCGAAGTACCAACCTGAGACCGAGGCCGGCGGCGTCATGGCGAAGCTCTCGGTCAACTCGATGCCGGCGCGTTGCGGCGCCTCCAGCAGGGCGAAGAGCGTCCGCTTCTCCGTGTGGTCCGGGCAGGCCGGGTAGCCCGGCGCCGGCCGGATGCCGCGGTACGTCTCGGCAACCAGTTCCTGGTTGCTGAGCTTCTCGTCCGGAGCGTAGCCCCAGAACTCGGTGCGCACGCGCTCGTGCATGCGCTCGGCGAAGGCCTCGGCCAAGCGGTCGCCGATGGCCTGCAGCAGGATCGACTCGTAGTCGTCGCCTGCCTCCTTGAGGCGCCGCGCCTCGGCCTCGATCTCCGGGCCTGCCGTCACCGCGAAGCCGCCGATCCAGTCGGCGCGGCCCGAGTCCTTCGGCGCCACGTAGTCGGCCAGGCAGAGATTGGGCCGTCGCTTGCGCCCCTGCGATCCATTTCCATTGGGACGCTTCATCTGCTGGCGCAGGCAGTGGGCCACGGCGCGCACCTCCGTGCGACCCTCGTCGGCGTAGATCTCGATATCGTCGCCGACCGCGTTGGCCGGAAAAAAGCCGATCACGCCGCGCGGCCTGATCCAGCCCGCGGCCCGCAGTTTGGCCAGGCGGTCCTGCGCGTCGGCGTAGACGCCGCGCGCCGCCTCGCCCACCGTCGGATCGTCGAGGATCTCGGGGAAGCGGCCGTGCAGCTCCCAGGTGGCGAAAAAGGGCTGCCAGTCGATCCGCTCGATCAGCTCGTCGAGCGGGTAGTCCTCGAACGCCTTGAGGCCGACGAAGCCGGGCCGCGGCGGCGCGTAGTTCGACCAGTCGAGCGGCGCGCGATTGTCGCGCGCTGCGTCCAGCGTCGCCTTTTCGGCGCCCTCGCCCTTACCGGCGTAGTTGCGGCGCACCCCCTCGTACTCCTCGGCGACCTCCGCCGCATAGCCGGCGCGCTGCGCCTTGGAGAGCAGCTTGCCGGCGACGCCGACGGCGCGCGAGGCGTCGGGCACGTAGACGACCGGACCCTGGAAGTTCGGGGCGATCTTGACGGCGGTGTGCACCTTGCTGGTGGTCGCGCCGCCGATCAGCAGCGGGATCTCGAAGTCCTGGCGCTGCATCTCGGCGGCGACGAAGCACATCTCGTCCAGGCTCGGCGTGATCAGGCCGGACAGGCCGACGATGTCGACCTCCTCCTGCCGCGCCGTCTCCAGGATCTTGGCGGCGGGCACCATGACGCCGAGGTCGATCACATCGTAGTTGTTGCACTGCAGGACAACGCCGACGATGTTCTTGCCGATGTCGTGGACGTCACCCTTGACCGTGGCCATCAGGATCTTGCCCTTCTTCTCCTGGGCGCCCGACTTCTCGGCCTCGATATAGGGCAGCAGGTAGGCCACGGCCTTCTTCATCACCCGCGCCGACTTGACCACCTGGGGCAGGAACATCTTGCCGGCGCCGAAGAGGTCGCCGACGACGTTCATGCCGTCCATCAGCGGGCCTTCGATGACGTGCAGCGGGCGCTCGGCCTGTCGGCGCGCCTCCTCGACGTCCTCCTCGATCCAGTCCTGAATCCCGTGCACCAACGCGTGGGTCAGGCGCGCCTGCACGTCGCCCTCGCGCCATTCCAGGGTGACTTCCCGCTTCGCCGCGCCCTGCCCCCGGTAGGACTCGGCGATGTCCAGCAGGCGCTCGGTCGCATCCTCGCGCCGGTTCAGGATGACGTCCTCGACCGCCTCGCGCAGCTCCCCCGGCACGTCGTCGTAGAGCGTGATCTGCCCGGCATTGACGATGCCCATGTCCATGCCGGCGGCGATGGCGTGGTAGAGGAAGCACGAGTGCATCGCTTCGCGGACTGGGTTGTTGCCGCGAAAGCTGAAGGAGACGTTGGATACGCCGCCGGAGACGTGCACGCCCGGCATGGATTGGCGGATCTGCCGGGTCGCCTCGATGAAGGCGCGGCCGTAGTCGTTGTGCTCGGCGATGCCTGTGGCCACGGCGAAGATGTTGGGGTCGAAGATGATGTCCTCGGGCGGGAAGCCGACGCTCTCCGTCAGCAGCTTATGGGCGCGTTGGCAGATCGCGACCTTGCGCTCGACGGTATCCGCCTGGCCCTCCTCGTCGAAAGCCATGACCACCACGGCGGCGCCGTAGCGGCGCACCAGCCGGGCCTGCTGCAGGAAGGCCTCCTCGCCCTCCTTCAACGACAGGGAGTTGACGATGGCGCGGCCCTGGACGCAGCGCAGACCCGCCTCGATCACGCTCCACTTCGAAGAGTCGATCATGATCGGCACGCGGGCGATGTCAGGCTCCGAGGCGATCAGGTTGAGGAAGCGCACCATCGCCGCCTCGGAGTCCAGCAGCCCCTCGTCCATGTTGACGTCGATGATCTGGGCGCCGTTCTCGACCTGCTGGCGGGCGACATCGAGGGCGGCCTCGTAGTCGTCCTCCATGATCAGCTTCTTGAACCTGGCCGATCCGGTGACGTTGGTGCGCTCGCCGACGTTGATGAAACTGCCGATCATGCCGCGACTCCCTCGTCGGCGCGCGGCTCGTCGCGCTCTGCGGTCTGGGCGACGAAGGGCTCCAGCCCCGATAGGCGCAGGGCCGGCTTCAGTTTCGGGACCGGCCGCGGCGGGTACTTGGCCGCCGCCTCGGCGATGCGTGCGACGTGGCTCGGCCGTGTACCGCAGCAGCCGCCGACGATGTTCAGCAGGCCGGAGGCCATCCACTCCTCCAGGTGCTCGGCCATCGCCTCGGGCCCCAGGTCGTAGCCGCCCAGTTCGTTCGGCAGACCCGCGTTGGGATGCGCGGAAACGCGGGTGTCGGCGATGCGTGCCAGCTCCGCCACGTAGGCACGCAGTTCGGCGGGGCCGAGGGCGCAGTTCAGGCCGATGCTCAGCAGGTGCGCGTGGCGCACCGAGTAGAACAGCGCCTCGACGGTCTGGCCAGAGAGGGTCCGCCCGGAGAGGTCGGTGATCGTCCCCGAGACCATGACCGGCCAGCCTGCGCCCATCTCCTCGAACAGCTCGTCGAGCGCGAAGAGGGCGGCCTTGGCGTTCAGCGTGTCGAACACCGTCTCGACCAGGATCAGGTCGGCGCCGCCTTCCAGCAGCGCCGACGCCGCCTCGCGGTAATTGGCGCGCAGCTCCTCGAAGTCGACGTTGCGGAAGCCGGGATCCGTGACGTCGGGGGAGATCGAGGCGGTGCGTGAGGTCGGGCCGAGGACGCCGGCAACGAAGCGCGGCTTGTCCGGCGTGCTGTGGGCGGCGGCGGCCTCGCGCGCCAGGCGTGCCGCCTCGCGGTTCAGCTCGGGGACAATCTCCTCCATGCCGTAGTCGGCCTGGCTGAGGCGCGTGGCGTTGAAGGTGTTGGTCTCCAGGATGTCGGCGCCCGCCTCCAGGTAATCGCCGTGGATCGCCTTGATCGTGTCCGGCTGGGTCAGGACCAGCAGGTCGTTGTCGCCCTTCAGCTCGCTCGGCCAGTCTGCGAAGCGGGCACCGCGGAACGCTGCCTCGTCCAGCTTGAGCTCCTGGATCTCGGTGCCCATGGCGCCGTCGAGCACCAGGATGCGCTGCTCGAGCGTCGCTTGCAGGGCGGCCTGGCGGTCGGGATCGGGGGCGAGCTTGGGCGTGCCGGACATGGGGCTCCTTGGGCGCGGGCTAAGGGGGCAGTCGGGGGTTCAGGCCGCCGAGCCGAGGCGGTTCGGGGCGCTCAGGCTGGAGGGGGTCTGGGTGTCTTCCTCGACCCGCACGGCCGCCGGGCGGCGCGGTCCCGGGTGCGCGAGCGCGGCGCGCAGCCGCGCCAGCCCGGGGCCGGACAGGCGCCGAGCGCCCGCCGTGTCAGACCGTACCGCGATCTCGGCGGCACGAAAGACCGGGCGATCCGTCCCGGCTTCCGCCTGCCCTTCGGCGATCTCCTCCTCGGCGGTAACGCCCGCCTCCACGACCAGCGCTACGGCGCCGCCGGCCAGCAGACCGGCGATCTGCGCCGCATCGGCGTGCCGCACCAGGCCGACGACGGCGCCGCAGCCGGCCTGCACCACCGCCTGGCGGGCCAGATCGGCGGCCGCATAGGCGAGCGCGAAGGCCGCCTCTCGCAAGTCGCCCTCCAACGTGCGGGTCTCGACCAGCAGGGCCTCCGCACCGTCCCTCAGGGCGGCGGCGGCTGCAGCCTCGACATCGGCGGCGCGCGTGGCCGCGAGCGCGCAAAGCGCCTGCGGGCTGCCGAACAGGTCGCGCTCCGGTGCCGGCGCGCAGGCCGATGCCGCGCGGCTGCACGGCTCGAGCGCCAGGAGATCGCCCGCGGTTCCGCTCATGCTGCCGCCTCGGCCAAGCGCTCTTCGCTCGCCCAACCCATCTCGCGGCAGATGTCGATGGTCAGGTCGGCGCGGTTGATGGTGTAGACGTGGAAACCGTCGACGCCCTCGCCCTGCAGGCGCCGGCAGAACGACACGGCCGTCTCCACCGCGGCCTCGTGGTGCGCATCCGGCCTGTCGGCCAACGGCGCGAAGCGGGCCTCCAGCCAGGCCGGCACGACGGCACCGCACTTGGCACTGAAGCTGCGCACCTTGGCGAAGTCGAAGATCGGCATCAGGCCGACGATCAGCGGCCGCTCGATCCCGGCCGAACGCATGCGGTCGCGGTAGCGCAGGAAGGTCTCCGGCTCGAAGACGTACTGGGTGATGGCGTTGTCGGCGCCCGCTGCGAACTTGCCGCGCAGATGGTCGAGGTCGCTGTCTTCGCAGCGGAAATCCGGATGCGGCTCGGGATAGGCGCCGACCGAGACATGTTCGGCGCCGTGGCGCTTGAGGGCGGCCACCAGGTCGGCGGCCCCGCCGTAGCCCTCGGGATGCGGCTCGAAAGCCTGCATGTCCGGCATGTCGCCGCGCAGCGCCACGAAGCGGCGCACGCCAGCCTCGATCCAGCCGGTGGCGATGGCGTCCGTCTCCGTCCGGCTGGCGCCCACGCAGGTCAGGTGCGCCGCCGGCTCAGGGCCGGGCTCGCGGACCATGCGGCGGACGACCCGGTCGCCACGGTCCTTGGTCGAGCCGCCGGCACCGTAGGTGACCGACATGTAGGCCGGGCGCAGCGCGCGCAGGCGCGACACGGTGGTCCAGAAGCGCTCTTCCGCCTTCGGGGCGGGCGGAAAAACCTCGAAGGAGACGTGCGGCATGAGATGCGCCGTCTGCGACCGGTTCGCCTGCGACACGGAGTTCGACATGAGCGCCTCTGGTTCCCGTTCGACCGCGCCACGGCGACATCGTGCCATGGCAGCGGTTAACTGATCAAAAAGCGTCGGCTTCTAGCGACCGTACGACCTCGATATCTATATCAGCATATGGTTATATAGACAAGTCGAGACTTGAGCCGCAGGATACGAGTCACCGCGTCGGCGGCTCTTCAAAGCGCCCGGAGAATCAAGGTTTTCGGCTTTCCGGTCAGTCCGGCAGGCGAATCAGATCGGTGGGATCGATCGTCAGGCCGACGGCCTCGCCGTCGCGGAATTCGCGCCGCCCCGGCGCCTCGACGATCACCGTGCGCCGCGCCACGCCGTCGAGGACCAGGCGTGTCCGGTCACCAAGGAACTGGGCCGAGCGGACCCGGCCGACGAGCGCCGCCGCCTCCGACGCGCAGATCCGCGCAGCCTCGGGCCGGAACAGGACTTCGGTCTCGCCCGCCGCACCGTCCGCAGCCTCGCTACCGGCCAGCGGCAGCGCACCGCCGGGCAGCACCAGCCGCCCGTCGCGCAGCTCGCCGCGCAGCAGGTTCATCGTGCCGATGAACTCGGCGACGAAGCGGTTGGCCGGGCGGAAGTAGATCTCGCGCGGCGGGCCCACCTGGGCGACGCGCCCGCGGTCCATGACGACGATGCGGTCGCCCAGCGCCATCGCTTCGGACTGGTCGTGCGTGACGTAGATCGCGGTGATGCCGAGGCGCCGCAGCAGCGCGTCGATCTCGACGCGCAGACGCTCGCGCAACGCCGCGTCGAGCGCCGTCAGTGGTTCGTCGAGCAGCAGCACCTGGGGTCGCACCGCCAGCGCGCGGGCCAGCGCCACCCGTTGGCGCTGGCCGCCGGAAAGCTGGTCGATCCGACGGTGCGCCAGTTCGGAGATCGCCATCATTTCCAGCACCTCGGCGACCCGCCGCCGCCGCTCGGCCTCTGGCAGCCGCCGCACCCGCAGGCCGTAGCCGACGTTGCCGGCGACGTCCATGTTGGGGAACAGCGCGTAGGACTGGAACACCATGCCGACGTTGCGCTTTTCGATCGGCAGGTGGGTCACCTCGGCCTCGCCGAACAGCACCCGGCCGCCGGGGTCGGGCGCCTCCAGGCCGGCGAGGATGCGCAGCGTCGTCGTCTTGCCGCAGCCGGACGGGCCGAGCAGCACCAGCGTCTCGCCGCCGGCGATCCCCAGGTCCAGGGGCTCCAGCGCGCGCGTCCCGTCGGCGAAGGTCTTGCCGCAGCCTGCCAGGCGGACGGGCATGGAGGTGCTCAGGCTCATCGCGGCGTCTCCGCGACGGCTTGCGGCAGGGCCTCCTCGCGCAGCGGCCGTGTCCGCTTGGCGCGGCGCTCGAGGCGCGCCATCGCCTGGATAGCCACCAGCAGCGGGACGATCATGACGAAGAACACCAGGGTATAGGCGCTGCCCACCTCCAGCCGCATCGAGGCGTAGGAGTCCGCGAGTCCGACCGGCAGGGTCTTGGTGAGCGGCGTGTGCAGCATCCAGGTCAGGTTGAACTCGCCGATCGACAAGGTGACCACCATCAGCGAGCCGGCGAGGATGCCGGACTTGGCGTTCGGCAGGACGACGGTGAAAAATCGCGTCCAGAAGCCGGCGCCCAGGCTGGCCGCCCCCTCCTCCAGGGTGCGGATGTCGATCGAGGCGAGCACGGCCATCACGGCGCGCAGCATGAAGGGCAGCGTGTAGAGCACGTGGCCGACCAGGATGAAGGCCCAGGACTGGCGGAAGTCGCCGAAGCCGCCGTAGGTCAGCAGCAGCGCCAGGGCGATGGCGAGGCCGGGAATCGCCACCGGCAGGGTGACCACCTCCTCGACCAGGCGGGTCAGCCAGGACTGGCGCACCGTCAGGACATAGGCGGCCGGCACCCCGATCAGCAGCGTGACCAGCAGGCAGGCGAGCGCGATCCCCAGGGTCAGCAGCAGCGTGTCGCTGTAGAGCTCGAAGACCTGCACCACCCACTTGAGGGTCAGCCCGCTCGACAGGCCCTGGAAGAAGTTGGCCGTCACCCCCGCCAGCATCGACAGCACCGCGGGCAGGATCAGGAAGGTGCAGACCAGCAGGGTGAAGGCGAGCTGCGCCCAGAACCCCCACCCGCGCCGGCTGGTTCCGCCGCGCAGCATCGGCTCAGCCCGCCGCCGCGACGGTGGTGCCGGCGAGCGAGCGCGAGAGCGCCAGCGCCAGCCAGGTGATCGCGCCGAGCACGATCGAGAGCGCAGCGGCCGTGGCGAAGTTGGCGTAGAGGACGAACTCCGTGTAGATCGTCATCGGCAGCACGTCGATGTCGGTCGCCAGGGTGAAGGCCGTGCCGAAGGCCCCCATCGCGGTGGCGAAGCAGACCGCGCCGGAGGCGAGGAAGGCGGGCTTGAGCGCCGGCAGCACGACATCTCGCAGCACCGTCCACGGCCCGGCCCCGAGCGAGCGCGCCGCCTCCTCCAGCGCCGGGTCCAGCTTCTCGATCGCCGCCATCACGGTCAGGATCACCCGCGGGATCGAGAAGTAGACGTAGCCCATGAACAGCCCTGCCATGGAGTAGGCGAAGACCAGCTTCTCGCCGGTCAGAGCATCGGTCAGCCCGCCGATCACCCCCTGCCGGCCGGCCAGCAGGATCACCATGAAGCCCACCACGACACCCGGAAAGGCCAACGGAAACGTCAGCAGCGCGACCAGCACCTCGCGGCCGGGAAAGGCGTTGCGCTGCAGGAACAGGCCGGCCGCGGTGGCGATCGCCAGGGTGACGGCGGTCACGCCGAGCGAAAGCAGGATGGTCGCCACGAAGCTCTCGAAGTAGCGCGGCGTCGTCAGCACCGCGAGGTAGCCGGCCAGACCCGCCTCGCCGCTGGCGCCGACCGCGATCAGCCGGGCGGTCGGCAGCAGGAAGAAGGCCCCCGTCAGGATACCGAGCGGCAGCAGCAGGACGAGGTGGCGGGTGCGGTCACGGGTCATGCCATGCGCTCGCGGCGAACGAAGCTCGGCGGGCCCCGCAGCCGGAGCCCGCCGAGCGAAGGAGACCGGAGTCTAGCGCACTTCGTTGAGGTAGCGCTCGCCGAAGCCCTTCTGGACCTGCTCCATCTTGGCGTAGTCGACCGGCGTGGCCCGCTCGTACTCGCTCTCCGGCAGGAACTTGGAGGCGATCTCCGCCGGCAGCTCGATCGGCCGGGCCGGCTTCAGGAAGGCGTTGGTCCAGATCGCCTGCCCCTGGTCGGACATGATGAAGTCCAGGATCTCCTTGCCGGTCTCGGGGTTCGGGGCATTCGCCACCAGGCTCATCACGTAGGGCACCACCACCGAGCCCTCGCACGGGATGACGAACTCGAAGCTGCCGTCCTCGGTGTACTTGGCGCGGTAGGCGTTGAAATCGTAGTCGAACAGGATCGGGATCTCGCCCGAGACGACCCGCGCGTAGGAGGTCTGCTTCGGCACGATCGGGTCGTTCTCGGCCAGCTCCTGGAAGTAGGCGATGGCCGGGTCGAAATTGTCGAGGTCACCGCCCATGGCCCGGTTCACGGCGACCGCGCCGGCATAGCCGACGAAGGCGCTGGAGGGATCGAGGTAGCCGACCATGCCGTCGTACTCCGGCTTGGTCAGGTCGGCCCAGCACTGCGGCACCGGCGCATCGCCCAGCGCATCGACGTTGACGAACAGGCCGAGGGTGCCGAAGTGCACGGTGAACCAGTGGCCTTCGGGATCCTTCAGCCCCTCGGGGATCTCCTCGAAGCCTTTCGGCTTGTAGGGCGCGGCCACGCCCTCGGCCTTGGCCTTGATGCCGAAGGTGACGCCGTAATAGGCGATGTCGGCGACCGGGTTGTCCTTCTCGGCCAGAAGCTGGCTGAGGGTCTGGCCGGAGTTCTTGTTGTCGTGCGGCACCTCGTAGCCGAGGTTCTCCTCGATCGCCTCGAGCTGACTGGCCCAGTCGGCCCACTGCGGCGGGCAGTTGTAGCAGATCGCGTCGGCCGCGTGGGCCTGGGGCAACAGCGCGACAAGCAGCCCGGCGGCGGCCAGGCCCATGGTGAGATTACGCATCGGTGCTCGTCCCTTTCCTCGTGGCATGTCGGTCCCGGCGCGGCGACCGGGCGCAGTCAAGTGCGGACGCACACCGGTCAGCCCGGCGGCGCCTCTTGTGGCGACCGCAGGTCGGGCCTGCCGGTCGGTACCGGGCCCACCGTCTCGCCGCGCCGCAACTCGTACGGCAACAGCACAGGGGTGGCGATGTCGGGCCTGTCAGGGGCGGCGGCCATCAGCCGCGCGAGCAGGCCGAAGGCTTCGCGGCCCATCCGCTCGGTGGGCTGAACGATGGTGGTCAGCTGCGGGCGCATCGCGGCGGTCACGGCGATCCCGTCGAAGCCGACGACCGAGAGGTCGCGCGGCACCTCCAGCCCCAGGCGCGTGGCGGCACCGATCACCGCGACGGCGATCAGGTCGGTCGAGCAGAACAGCGCGGTCGGCGGCTCCGGCGCCGCCAGCACGGCCCGCACCTGCTCGGTCAGGTCGGTGGCGCCGAAGGGCACCTCGATCACCGGCGCCGGCTTTAGGCCAGCACGCACCATGGCGTCGTCGTAGCCGAGCCAGCGCAAGCGCGCTCGGTCGCTGCTGGTGAAGCTGCCGGCCACCATGCCGATGCGCCGGTGCCCCAGCCCCTTGAGCAGCTCGACCACCTGGCGGGCGGCGGCGACGTTGTCGACGGTCACCGCGAGGCGGTGGCTCTCGCTCGGCTGGTTGAAGACCAGCACGTAGGGCACGCCGCGCCCATCCAGGTCCTCGAGCAGCGCGCTGCCGTCCGCCTTCGCCACCGTCAGGATCAGTCCATCGACATTGTGGCTGAGCAGGGTTTCCAGCGCACTGGCCTCCTCGCCGGGATCGTAGTTGGTGGCGGTCAGGAGCACGCCGTAACCGGCTTCGCGCGCCGCCGCCTGCACGCCCTCGACCGAGCCGGCGAACACCGGATTGCCGAGGCTGGGGATGACCAGCCCGATGGTCGAGGTCCGCGCCGTCTTCAGCCCGCGGCCCAGCCGGCTCGGGGTGAAGCCGAGCTCCTTGATCGCCGCGCGCACTCGTTGGGTGGCCGGCGAATGGGCCGGCGCCAAGCCGTTGACGACGCGGCTGACGGTGGCGACCGAGACGCCGGCGCGCGCCGCCACGGTGCGGATCGTCGGCGTCGTCTTGGCGGGAGCGGGCCTGCCGGGCGGGGGTTTGACCGGGCTCATGAGGGGGTCCATCGCTGTCGGGAAAAGTGCATGCGTCAGCCCCGGACACCGCGTCACGTAAACGTTTTCTTACGGCCTGGGCAAATGCGTGTAACTGCTTGCCCGACAAGCTAAATCCTCAGATGTCAGGGGCATGAATTTTTGGTGACGGCGCGTGACGCCAACCGGCGGCGGTGCCGCGATCAGAGGCGCCCGGGCAGCCACAGGCTGAGCGCGGGGATGGCGATCAGCAAGGCCAGACGCGCGGCATCGGCCGCCAGGAACGGCAGAATGCCGCGGATGATGGTGGCCTGGCGCAGGCCGGGCGCGACGCCCTGGATGACGAAGAGGTTCATGCCGATCGGCGGGGTGATCAGCCCGATCTCGGCCACCGTGACCAGCAGGATGCCGAACCAGACGGGATCCAGCCCCAGCTCGGCGACGACCGGAAAGACGAAGGGCACGGTCAGCAGAATCATGGACAGCGAATCCATGAAGCAGCCGAGCAGCAGGTAGAACAGCATGATCAGCAGCAGCACCGCCAGCGGCGTCAGGCCCGAGGCCTCGACCCAGCCGATCAGCAGGCGCGGCAGGCCGCTGGTCTCGATGAAATAGTTGAACAGCGCGGCGCCGACGAGGATCAGGAAGATCATGCCGGTGGTGCGCGCCGTCTCCTCCGCCGCCTCGATCAGGACGCGCCAGGTGAGCTGACCGGTCACGGCCGTCAGAACCAGCGCGCCGAATGCGCCCACGGCCGCCGCCTCGGTCGGCGAGAACCAGCCCCAGTAGATGCCGCCGATCACCACCACGAACAGCAGCGCAACGGCCCAGGTCCGCTTCAGCGAGGCCAGGCGGTGGCCGGCCGCCGGGCGCTCTGTCGGCGGCGCCAGGGCCGGGTTCACCCGCGTCTGCACCAGCACCGCGCCCATGTAGAGCAGCGTGCCGAGCAGGCCGGGGATCAGCGCGCCGACGAAGAGCTGGCCGATGGAGGTCTCGGTCAGCAGCCCGTAGATCACCAGCAGGATCGAGGGCGGGATCAGCACGCCGAGCGTGCCGCCGGCGGCGACGGCGGCGGCGGCCAGGCTGTCGGCATAGCCGAAGCGCCGCATCTCCGGCAGCGAGACCTTGCCCATGGTCGCCGCGGTGGCGAGGCTGGAGCCGCAGATCGCGCCGAAGGCGGCGCAGGCGGCGATGGTCGCCATTGCAAGCCCGCCGCGCGCCCGCCCGATGAAGGCGCCGGCCGCGGTGTAAAGGCTCTGGGACAGGCCGGCGCGCGCGGCGAAGACGCCCATGGCGACGAACAGCGGGACGACCGAGAGGCTGTAGGGGAAGACCGCCTCGAAGGGCGCGGCGCCGAGCACGAAGCCGGCCCCGAACCAGCCGTTCAGCAGCGCGAAGCCGCCGACGCCGACCGCGCCCATGGCGATCGCTACCGGCACGCGCAGCAGCACGAGGAGCAGCGCCACGCCGAAGGCGAGCAGGCCGATCAGCGGATCGCTCACTCGACGCCGCCTTTCGGCTTGCGGGCGGCCGCGGCCAGGCCGCGCCCGGTCAGCGCCGCGACGGCAGCCTGCAGCGCGATCAGCGCGGTGGCGAGGACCGACAGCGCCGCCCCCGCCAGCAAGGGCGCCCAGTACCAGGTCTTGGGCAGCGCGAGCGTCGAGGAGACGTCGCCGAACTGCGCCTGCTGGGCGGCCGCCTGCCAACTATAGACCAGGATGAGGGCCATCAGCCCGGCGGCCAGAGCGGCACCGAAGGCACGCAGCGCGGCGGCGAGCCGGGCCGGCAGGTTCTGCGCCAGCAGGTCGACCGAGACGTGGGAGTCGGTCAGGAAGGCGTAGGGTATGGCCAGCCAGGCCGCCGCCATGACGCCGAGCTGGATCAGGTCGACGACGCCGACGATGCCGGTCGCGGTCGGCCGCAGGGCGACGTCGGCGACGGTCACCAGCATGGCGCCGCCCAGTCCCGCCGCGCCGAGCAGCGCGACGAGCCGGGTCAAGCGGGTCAGCCAGCTTTCGAGGGCGGCGAGCACCCCGCGCGCCGCTGGCCTACTCGGCTTCGAACTGCGCGACGTAGTCCTGCGCCTTGGCGTAGATTTCGCGCGCGTTGCCGACCCCCTGCTCTTCAAGCTGGTCGAGATAGGCCTCGATCATCGGCGCCAGGGCCGCGCGCCAGCGGCCGCGCTCTTCGTCGCTCAGGCTGGCGATGGCGTTGCCCTTGTCCTGAGCCGCGGCCAGGCCCGGCGCATCCCAGGCGTCCCACCAATCGCCGAACCTGCCGACCAGCGCGTCGCCGGAGGACTGGTCGATGCAGGCCTGCAGCGCCGCCGGCAGACGGTCGTAGGAGCGCTGGTTCATGACGAAGAAGAAGGAGACGGTGTAGGCGCGGGCATCCAGGTGGTAGTCCAGCACCTCGGCCAGACGGAAGGACCTGACCGGGTCCCAGGGGAAGACCGTGCCGTCGATCACGCCCTTCTCCAGGTTCTCGTAGACCTGGCCCGGCGGCATGCCCTGCGGGATCGCGCCCAGGTGCTCCAGCATCATGGAAATCGCCGGGCTGGGCGTGCGGATGCGCAGGCCCTGCATGTCCTCCATGCTCGCGACCTGCGTGTCGCGGGTGTGGATCAGCCCGCCGTTATGGGCGTGCAGGGCCAGCACCTTTAGCCCCTCGTACTCCTCTGCCAGGTAGTCCGGATAGAGCGCCCAGAGGGTGCGGCTGGCGGCGTCGGCGCTTTCGGTCAGGAACGGCAGGTCGATGACCGAGGTGCGCGGGAAGCGCCCACGCGGGATGCCGTGCAGGCCGTGCGCCAGGTCCACCACGCCGGCCAGCACCTGCTCCTGCTGCTTGGCGACGTTGCCGAGCTGGGTGCCGCCGGGGAAGATCTCGACGGCCAGCCCGCCGTTGCTGCAAGCCTCGAGCTCGCGCGCCCAGGGCTCCAGGAAGTCGGTGTGGATGCCGTGCACCGGCGGCAGGAAGTGGCTGAGCTTGAGCTCGTACTCGGCCGCCTGGGTGCCGCCCGCCGCAAGAACGCCGGCCAGGGCCGCGCCCGCCAGAAGCGCTGATATCCGCATGGTGTGAGGTCTCCTCCCTGTCGAGGTCTTGCTTGGCTCATGCGCGCCCGAAGGCGATGGGGTAGCTGAGGAAGCCGCGGAAGCGCGCCCGCCCGCCGCGGCGGTAGGGGCCGCAGCGATGGAACGCCGGCACCCGCTGCAGCAGCTTGCCGATGGCGATCTTGCCCTCCAGGCGGGCCAGGGTCATCCCGGCGCAGGCGTGGATGCCGCCGCCGAAGGCCAGGTGCCGGTTCGGGCTGCGGGCGATGTCCAGCCGGTCCGGCTCGGGGAATTGCGCAGGATCGCGGTTGGCGGCGCCGATGCCGAGCGTCACCAGCGTGCCCGCCTCCAGCCTCTCGCCGCCGATCTCGGCGTCCTCGAGCAAGCGCCGGTTGCCGAGCTGATTGGAGGACTCGAAGCGCAGGAACTCCTCCACCGCGCTGGCGATCAGCTTCGGTTCGGCGCGCAGGCGGGCCATCTGGTCGGGGTGCTCCAGCAGCGCGGCGATGCCGTTACCGATCAGGTTGGTGGTCGTCTCGTGCCCGGCGTTGAGCAGGAAGATGCAGTTCTGGATCAGCTCGACCTCGCTCAGCCGCTCGCCGCTCTCGGTCTCTTCGGCCAGCAGCATGCTCAGCACTTCGCCGCCTTCGGCCAGCTTGCCCTTGCCGGTGCGGTCGATATGGAAGGCCAGGTAGTCGCTGAACTCGGTGACCGAGCGGTTGCCCCAGTCGAGCGCTTCCTGGCTCGGCACCGGCTCCAGCGCGCCGAGGATCGCCAGCGACCAGTCGCGCAAAGGCCCGCGCTCGGAGACCGGAATCCCCAGCATGTCCCCGATGATCTGCACCGGCAGGCCGGCGGCATAGTCGGTGATCACGTCCATGCCGCCACGCGCCTCGGCCACGTCCAGCATCGCGTCGACCATCTCGTGGAATCGCGGCTCCAGCAGCTTGAGCGCGCGCGGCGTGAAGGCAGGGCCAAGCAGCTTGCGCACGCGGGTGTGCAGCGGCGGGTCATTGAACACCAGACTGGTGGTGTGATGCAGGTAGAGCGGCGAGTCGCCGTACTTCGGCTTGAACTCGACCTTCTTGTCCGAGCTGAAACGCCGGTCGCGATAGACCGCGTTGACGTCGTCCCAGCGCGTCAGGAAGACGCTGCCGTCCGGCTGGCGGTGGATCGGATCGTAGGCGCGCAGCAGGTGGTAGGTGGGGTAGGGATTCTCGAGGAAGTCGGCGTCGATCCTACGCAGATCGAAGGCCTGGGCGCGCTCGCGCGCCTCCCGCTCGCTCAGCTCGGTCGCCCATGCCGTGCTCGCGGCGACCATGCGCGTCCTCCCGAAACCTTATGCGATTTTCGTTAGCCGTATTGTCCGCCCCGCCAGGTCGCAGGTCAATGCGGCGCGGCGGCCGTCCGGGATGCCGTCTCGCGGAAGCTAGTCCGGAGCGGCGATCAGCACGCCCGCCTCGACCAGCGCCTCGATCTCGGCGTCCGAGTAGCCCGCCTCGGCCAGCACCTCGCGGCTGTGCTGGCCGTAGAGCGGCGCCGGACGGCGTACGCCGCCGGGCGTCTCGGAGAACTTGATCGGCAGGCCGAGGGTCCGCATGGCGCCGGCCGCGGGATGCTCCAGGTCGACCACCATCTCCCGCGCCAGCACCTGGGGGTCGCGGTGCATCTCGCCGACGCTCAGCACCGGGCCGGCGGGAAAACCCTTGGCGGAGAAGATCTCCAGCCACTCCTCGGTCGTCTTGGCCGCGAAGTAGGGCGAGAGCGCGGCGACCAGGTCGTCCAGATTGGCCATCCGTCCCTTGTTCTCGGCGAAGCGCGCGTCGTCGGCCAGCTCCTCCGCGCCCAGCGCCGCCAGCAGGCGCAGCCAGTTCGCCTGGTTGGCCGCGCCGACGTTGATGTAGCCGTCGGCGGTCGGGAAGGCCTGGTAGGGCGCGTTGAGCGGATGCGCCGAGCCGAGCGGGCCGGGCGAGACGTCGGTGGCGAACGCGATCGCCGACTGCCAGTAGGTCTGCACGATCGCCGCCTCGAACAGCGAGGTATCCACCCGCTGCCCCTGCCCCGTCGCGGTGCGCGCGTGCAGCGCCGAGGCCGCGCCGAGCGCCCCCAGGATGCCGCAGACGATGTCGGAGACCGGCGCGCCGACCTTGACCGGCGGGCGGCCGTGGCCCTCGCCGGTGATCGACATCAACCCGCTCATGCCCTGGGCGATCAGATCGAAGCCGCCGCGCTCGGCATAGGGCCCGGTCCGCCCGAAGCCGGAGAGTTCGACGTAGACCAGGCCGGGGTTGATTTCCTTGAGCGTGTCGTAGCCGAGCCCCAGCCGCTCCATCGTGCCCTTGCGGTAGTTCTCCACCACCACGTCGGCGGTTGCGAGCAGACGGCGCAGAACCTTCACCCCCTCGGGATCTTTCAGGTTCAGGGCGATGCCGCGCTTGTTGCGGTTGACCATCATGAAGGCGGAGGATTCGCCCGCCTGCTCGGGCGGCACCATGCGGCGGGTGTCGTCGCCGCCCGGCACCTTCTCGACCTTCACCACCTCGGCGCCGAGGTCGGCCAGCATCAGGCCGCAGACCGGGCCGGCCATGATGTGCGCCAGCTCGACGACCTTGACGCCCTCCAGCGGTCCCTTGGCCGGCGGGCCCTTCGACTGCGTCACGCCTTAGCGCCCCTCGAACTCGGGTTTCTTTTTTTCCAGGAAGGCCTTGTAGCCGATGGCGAAGTCGCGCGTCCCGTAGCAGGCGAAACCCTCGTCGAACTCGGCCTCGCTGAGCGGCGTCGGATCCTCCAAGCGGCGCAGGAACCGCTTGTGCCAGCGGGCGACCAGCGGGGCCCCCTCCGCAACGCGCGCGGCCGATTCCGCCACCGCCTCGGTCACCTGCGCGTCGGGCACCACGCGGGTGACGATGCCTTTCTCCTTCGCCTCGGCGGCGTCGAAGATGCGGCCCTCCAGCAGGATCTCCAGGGCGGTCTGCTTGCCGACCAGGTCGCGCAGCGCCTGGATCTCGGGATAGGCCATCACCAGACCCAGCTTGGCGATCGGCGCGCCGAAGCGGCTCGATTCGCCGCAGATGCGCAGGTCGCACAGGCCGGCAATCTCCATCCCGCCGCCGACGCAGATGCCGTGGATCTGCGCGATCGTCGGATGGCGCATCTCGCGCAGCGCGGTCAGGGTGCCGTGCATCAGCCGGCCGTAGTCCTTGGCCTGTTGCGGGTTGGACCGCTCGGTCTCGAACTCGGAAATGTCGTTGCCCGGCGAAAAGGCCTTCTCACCCGCCCCCCGCAACACGACGCAGCGCAGCGACTCGTCGGCGTCGAGCGCGTGCAGCGCCTCGCCGAGCCGGCCCCACATCGGTTTGGTCAGAGCGTTCAGCTTGTGCGGCCGGTTGAGCACCAGGGTCGCGACCGGCCCGTCCCGCTCGACCAGGACCGTGTCCTCGGCGGCGGCGCTTTCGGCAAGTGACATGGGGTGTCCTACCTGTAGAAGATCTCGACCAGGGTCATCGGCACGGCCGGAACGTAGGTGACCAGCAGCAGCACCGCCAGCAGCACGCCGACGAACCAGACGTTGGCCTTGCTGACCTCCCAGACGTTGGCCCGGGCGATCGAGCAAGCGGTGATCAGCACGCTGGCAACCGGCGGCGTCTGCTGACCGATGGCGAGGTTAAGGCAGACGATCAAGCCGAAGTGGACCGGGTCGATGCCGACCATCTGGATCAGCGGCACCACCACGGGCACGACCAGGATGATCGCCGCCGCCGAGTGCAGGAACAGGCCGATGATCAGGAAGAAGACGTTCATCATCGCCAGGATGGCGATCGGGTCCTGGGTGATCGACAGCACCCACTGGGCGAGCTGCTGCGGAAGCTGCTGTTCGGTCAGGTAGACGCCGACCAGCGCCGAGGCGGCGACCAGCAGCATCACCACCGCGGTCTGCATGGCGCCGTCCAGCAGGGCGGCGCGCAGGAACGACAAGTTGAGGTCGCGGTAGATGACGCCGCCGATGAACAGCGCCGCGGCGACGGCCAGGCCGGCGCCTTCGGTCGCCGTGACCACGCCGCCGAAGATCGAGCCGAGAATGATGACCGGCAGGAAGAGGGCGGCGAAGGCCTCCTTGAAGGTGACCCAGACGCGGTTGAGCTGGAAGATCTCCTCGACCGGCCAGCCGTAGCGGCGCGCCAGGTAGTAGGAGATCAGCATCAGCGAGAAGCCGCCGAGCACGCCGGGCACGATGCCGGCGACGAAGAGCTGGACGATCGAGGCGTCCGCCATCACGCCGTAGAGGATCATCGGGATCGAGGGCGGGATGATGATCGCCAGCGAGGCGGAGGAGGACGTGACCGCGGCGGCGAAGGCCTTGGGGTAGCCGCGCCGCTTCATCGCCGGGATCAGGATCGAGCCGGTGGCGGCCACGTCGGCGACGGCCGAGCCGGAGATCTCGGCGAAGAACATCGACACGCCGATGTTGATCATCGCCAGGCCGCCCTTGATGAAGCCGAGCAGGGCCGAAGCGAAGGCGATCAGGCGGCGCGAGATGCCGGAGGCGTTCATGATCGCGCCGGCCAGCACGAACATCGGAATGGCCAGCAGCGGGAAGCTGGTGGCGCCGTCGTACATGACGAGTGCGACGTTCACCAGCATGTCGAAGCCGTTCGAGTACCAGATGGCGCCGACGGCGACGAGGCCGAGGGCGACGGCGATCGGCACACCCATCAGGATCAGGCCGAACAGGCCGCCGAGCATGATCGGAAGGATCACGGCTGCGCCCTCCCCGTGCGCGAAGAGCTGGCGTGGGCGCCGGTGTCGTCGTGCACCACCGGGCCGCCGAGGGCGACCTGTCCCTGGCTCTCCTCCATGTGGTGGCGGGTGATCTCCTCGATCTCCTCGCGCTCATGGCTGATGCCCGCCTTCACGCGTCGCCAGTGGGTCGGCAGGCTGAGAAGCTGGCACAGGATGAACAGCGCGCCGCCGATCGGGATCACCGATTGGGTGAGCTGCACCGGCACCCAGGTCAGGCTGATCAGGGTCGAGCCCTCCAGCACCACCAGCACCTTCCAGCCCATCCAGGCCATCAGGGCGAAGAAGAAGATCACCAGCGCTTCCGAGGCCGCCGCCATCGGCAGGCGCACCGGCCGGGGCAGTGCCAGCAGCAGGCCGTCGAAGCCGATGTGCCCGCGCTTGAGCGCCGCCAGGGCCGCACCGTAATAGGTGAGCCAGGCCAGCATGATGGAGGCGACCTCGTCGGCGAAGCTCAGCGAGGCATCCATCTTGCGATAGACGACGGAGACGACGATCAGGGCGGTGAGCGCCACCATCAGCAGGATGACGACGATCTCCAGCAGCCGCTCGACGATCTTGGCGATGCGGTCGAGCAGGCCGAACGGCGGCGAGCCGGCGGACGACATGCGCGGGTGCTCTTCGGCGTGAGGGATTGGAAGGGAGCGGCCGGCGGCCGCCGCGTCAGGAAACGTCGCGACGGCCGCCCTGCGCTCACGAGCCAGGCGGACCCGGTACGGTTACGAGCCGGCGCCCAAGCTGATCGCGGTGTCGATCATCTCCTTGGCACCGTCGACCTCCTCGGCGAAGGCCTCGTAAATGCCGGTGCTGGCGTCGATGAAGGCCTGCTTGTCGGCCTCGTTCACCTGCATGCCGCCGGCCTTCAACTCCTCGAGCAGGTCGATGTCGAGCTGCGCCGCCGTCTCGTAGACGAAGTCCTGCGTCTCCGTCGCGGCCTCCTTCAGCGCCGCCTGCACGTCTTCAGGCAGCTTGGCGAAGTGCGTCTTGCTGACCGTGACGTAGGCCGGCGTGTAGACGTGGCCGGTCATCGAGAGGTACTCCTGCACCTCCTGGAACTTCGCCGAGGCGATCTGCGCCAGCGGGTTCTCCTGGCCGTCGATCACGCCGGTCTGCAGCGCGACGAAGACCTCGGAGAAGGCCATCGGCGTCGGGTTGGCGCCGTAGGACTGGAACATCTTGACTCGCCAGGCGCCGTTCGGCGTGCGCAGCTTGATGCCCTCCAGGTCGGCCGGCGTATTGATCGGGCGCAGGTTGTTGGTGATGTTCCGGAAACCGTTCTCCCACAGGGCCAGCACCTGGTAGCCCTTGGCCTCGGCGGCCGGGTGCAGCTTCGGCCAGAAGATCTGCTCTTCGATCCGCCGCATGTGCTCGCGGTCCTTCACCAGATAGGGCATCTCGAACAGCCCGAACTCCGGGGAGACCGACGACATCACCGAGGACGGCAGGGCGAAGTCGACCGTGCCGAGCTTCAGCTTCTGCAGCAGTTCCTGGTCCTTGCCGAGCTGGCTCGAGCCGAAGACGGCGACCGACCAGCCCTCCGGCAGCTTCCCGTTGGCAACCTCGGCGAAGTGCTCGGCCGAGGCGGCGAACAGCGAGCCCGGCGCGCCGACGTGGCCGAACTTCAGTTCCTTGGCGGCGACCGGCGCGGCAAGGCTGGCGGAGACCAGCACGGCACCGGCGATCTTCAACATCTTCATATTCGCTTCCTCCCGTTGGCGGACCGTCGCTGCGGTCCGTGCGCTTGGCGTTTCGGCGGCAGCCGCGCCGCTCTTGTTTGTCTTGGCGGTGCCCGGCACCGCGAGGTCGCAACTCTCCCTCCCCTCGGACTATTCTCCGGCAGCGGCCATCCGCGGCGTTTCCGCCGACTCGCTGCCCGCAAGATAATCCATCGCGGCTTGCACGCCGCCACTGCGATGGGGCACCCCGGCCGCCTGCAGGCCCATCTCGACTCCGGCCAGCGTGCCCATCAGCATCAGGTCGTTGAAGGCGCCCAGGTGGCCGATGCGGAAGACCGTGCCGGCCAGCTTGGACAGGCCGGCGCCGAGCGACATGTCGAAGCGCTCCAGCACCGTCTTGCGGAAGGCGTCGGCGTCGTGGCCCTGCGGCATCACGACGGCGGTCAGCGCGGAGGAGTACTCGCGCGGCTCGCGGCAGAGGATTTCCAGCCCCCAGGCGCGCACGGTACGGCGGGTGGCTTCGGCATGCCGGTCGTGGCGGGCGAAGACGTTCTCCAGCCCCTCCTCGTCCAGCAGCATGGTCAGCGCCTCGCGCAGGCCATAGAGCAGGTTGGTCGCCGGCGTATAGGGGAAGAAGCCCTTGGCGTTCGGCCCCTGCATCTCGTCCCACGCCCAATAGGACCTCTGCAGCCGCGCCGTCTGCGACGCCCGCAGCGCCTTGTCGCTGACGGCGTTGAAGCTGAGGCCCGGCGGCAGCATCAGCCCCTTCTGCGAGCCGGAAACCGTGACGTCGACGCCCCACGCATCGTGCCGGTAGTCGATCGAGGCGAGCGAGGAGATCGTGTCGACCAGCAGCAATGCCGGATGGCCGGCCGCATCGATCGCGCGGCGCACCTCGCCGATACGGCTGGTGCAGCCGGTCGAGGTTTCGTTGTGCACGACGCAGACGGCCTTGACTGCATGCGCGGTGTCCTCGCGCAACGTCTGCTCGACCAGGTCCGGATCGACGCCGCGGCGCCAGTCGCCGGGGACGAACTCCGCCTCCAGCCCCAGGCGCGTCGCCATCTTCATCCACAGCGTGGCGAAGTGGCCGGTCTCGAACATCAGGACCTTGTCGCCCGGCGAGAGCGTGTTGACCAGCGCCGCCTCCCACGCCCCGGTGCCGGAGGCCGGGTAGATCACGACCGCGCCGTCGGTCTGGAAGATGCGCTTCATGCCGGCCAAGACCTCGGCGCCCAGCTCGGCGAACTCGGGGCCGCGATGGTCGATCGTCGGATGGTCCATCGCGCGCAGCACGCGGTCCGGCACGTTGGTCGGGCCGGGGATCTGCAAGAAGTGTCGGCCGGTATGCAGGGCCATGGCGGCGGCAGCGCTCCCGATGTCATCGTTCGTCTCGTTGGCGCGTCCGCAGGCGGCCGGCACGCGATCCGCCGGCGGCGTCCTGAGACACGCATGGAGATCATTATGCATACAAGATACAGAGGCTCAAGCACGATTCTGCCAATGACCCCGCTCGCTTTAGCCCCAAAGCCCCTGGAAATCGGCAAAGCAGCAAGCAAGTTACATCTGCCTCCACACATTGCGTATTGCATGCGATCCGCTATATCGTAGTGAAACAGTTATCCCGGGAGTTCCAGCATGTCCCTCGCCGCGGCCCCTACAAAGTCCGCTGCCCAGGCGCGCGCCTCCGCCCGATCCGGCGCCAAGGGCGACCCTGCGCTGGCCCGTCGGCTGGCCGCCGCCATCGAAGGCGAGGTCCTGTTCGATGCCTTCAGCCGCGGGCGCTACGCCACCGACGCCTCGATCTACCAGATCGAACCGCTGGGCGTGGTCGTGCCCAAGACCGAGGTCGACGTGCGCGCCGTGCTCGAGGTGGCCGCCGAGCAGGGCGTCCCGGTGCTGCCGCGCGGCGGCGGCACCTCGCAGTGCGGCCAGACCGTCGGCGAGGCCCTGGTCCTCGACCTGTCGAAACACCTGAACGGCCTGCTCGATCTGAATGTCGAGCAGCAGCGCGCCCTGGTGCAGCCAGGGCTGGTGCTCGACCGCCTCAACAAACGGCTCAAGCCGCATGGGCTCTGGTTCCCGGTCGACGTCTCCACCTCCAGCCGCGCCACGCTGGGCGGCATGACCGGCAACAACTCCTGCGGCGCCCGCTCCCTGCGCTACGGCACGATGCGCGACAATGTGTCGGCGATCGACGCCTTGTTGCCTGATGGCACACCGATGCACTTCGGCGTCGTCGACCCCGATAAGCTCGGCGCCAACGTCCCGGACCGGCAGCGCGACCTGACCGCCGCGCTGCTCGACCTCGGCGCGCGCGAGGCGGCGGAGATCCGGGCGCGCTTCCCCGACCTGATGCGGCGCGTCGGCGGCTACAACATCGACGCCCTGATGCCGGACCGGGAGATCAACCTGTCCCACCTGCTGGTCGGCTCCGAGGGCACGCTGGCCTACTCGAACCGCATCGAGCTGAAGCTCTCCCCCCTGCCCCGCCACAAGGTCCTGGGCGTGGTGCACTTCCCGACCTTCTACCAGGCGATGGACAACACCCGGCACATCGTCGCCCTGGGACCGACCGCGGTCGAGCTGGTCGACCGCACGATGATCGAACTGGGACTGCAGAACCCGGTCTTCCGCGAGACGATGCTGCACTTCGTGCGCGGCGAGCCGGATGCGCTGCTGCTGGTCGAATTCGCCGGCGACGACGCCGAGGCCAACCTGCGCAACCTCCAGCGCCTCGTCGAGCTGATGGGCGACCTCGGCTTCCCCGAAGCGGTGGTCGAGGCGATCGAGCCGGGCTTCCAACAGGCGATCTGGGAGGTCCGCAAGCAGGCGCTCAACATCATGATGTCGATGAAGGGCGACGGAAAGCCGATCTCCTTCGTCGAGGACTGCGCCGTGCGTCTGGAGGACCTGGCGGAGTACACCGACCGCCTGACCCAGGTGTTCCGCAAGCACGGCACCGAGGGCACCTGGTACGCCCACGCCTCGGTCGGCACCCTGCACGTGCGCCCGGTCCTCAACCTGAGGCAGGACCGGGACGTCAAGGCCATGCGCGCGATCGCCGAGGAAGCCTTCGAGATGGTGCGCGACTACAAGGGTTCGCACTCTGGCGAGCACGGCGACGGTCTGGTGCGCAGCGAGTTCCACGAAGCGATGTTCGGGCCGCGCATGGTGCGCAGCTTCGAGGAGGTGAAGACGCTGGTCGATCCGGACTGGCGGATGAACCCGGGCAAGATCGTGCGCCCGCCCAAGATGGACGACCGCAGCCTGTTCCGCTTCAAGCCGGACTACGCGGTCGCGCCGCTCGACACCGGCCTCGACTGGTCGGACTGGGCGGCCTCGGCCTCCGGCGGCTTCGGTGGCGCAGTCGAGATGTGCAACAACAACGGCGCCTGCCGGAAGCTCGACGCTGGCGTGATGTGCCCGAGCTATCGGGTCACCCGCAACGAGCGGGACCTGGTACGCGGACGCGCCAACAGCCTGCGTCTGGCGATCTCCGGCCAGCTCGGCCCCGATGCGCTGAGCAGCGACGCCATGCTGGAGACCATGAAGCTCTGCGTCTCCTGCAAGGGCTGCAAGCGCGAGTGCCCGACGGGTGTCGACATGGCGAAGATGAAGATCGAGGTGCTGCACCAGCGTGCGAAGAAACACGGCGTGCCGCTGCGCGAGAAGCTGGTCGCCTACCTGCCGCGTTATGCGCCGAAACTGCGACGCTTCGCCGGCCTGGCCAACCTGCGCAACCGCGTCGGCGTGTTGCGCCGCCTGGGCGAGCGCTGGCTGGGCATTGCCGCCGAGCGGCCGTTGCCGGAATGGCGCTCGGACGCCTTCTATCCCCCCGAGACCGCGGTCGGACCGGAGGACGGCATCCCGGTCGCGCTCTTCGCCGATACCTTCAACCGCCACTTCGAGCCGGAGAACGCGCGCGCCGCGGTCAAGGTGCTGACGGCCGCCGGCTACCGCGTCCACCTGCCGCGCGCCCTCGCCCAGCCCGAGCGTCCCTTGTGCTGCGGCCGCACCTTCCTCGCCGCCGGCCTCGTCGAGGAGGCGCGGGCCGAAGCCCAGCGCACCTTGGCGGCGCTGCTGCCGCTGGCCCGGCAAGGCATCCCGGTCGTCGGCCTTGAGCCCTCCTGCCTGCTGACGCTGCGCGACGAGTTCCTGTCGCTGCTGCCCGGCGAGGAGGCCCGCACGCTGGCGGGCGAGGCGAAGCTGCTGGAGGAGTTCCTGGCACACGAGGCCGAGGCCGGCCGCTTCCGGCCGAAGCTGAAGCCGTTGGGCAAGACCGCGCTGCTGCACGGCCACTGCCACCAGAAGGCCTTCAACGCCGTCAAGCCGGTCGAGCGGGTGCTGGGCATGATTCCCGGCCTGACGGTGGAGACGGTCGAGTCGTCCTGCTGCGGCATGGCCGGCAGCTTCGGCTACCAGGCCGAGACCCTGGACACCTCCCGCGCCATGGGCGAGCTTAGCCTGCTGCCGGCAATGCGCGCAGCCGAGTCGGACGCGGTCCTGGTCGCCGACGGCACCTCCTGCCGCCATCAGATCGCGGACGGCACCGGGCGGCACGCACGTCACGTTGCGCTGATCCTGGAGGACGCGTTGGAGGCATGAGCGAGCAGCCCAGCGACTTCACCACTGTCGCGCCGATCACCCGCCGCTCGCTGCACGACGAGTTGGTGGCGCGCCTGCGCGACATGATCGTCGAGGGCGAGCTGCGCCCCGGCGCGCGCCTGCCCGAGAAGGAGCTCTGCACCCGGTTCGGCGTCTCCCGAACGCCGCTGCGCGAAGCCCTGAAGGTGCTCGCCTCCGAAGGCCTGGTCGAGATCTCGCCGCACCGCGGCGCCACCGTGGTGCAGATCAGCCGAGCCGACATCGAGGAGATGTTCCCGGTGATGGGCGCGCTGGAGGCGCTGGCCGGAGAGCTCGCCTGCGCCAACGTCGATGCCGCCGGCATCGCCGAGATCACCGCCCTGCATCACCAGATGGTGGCCCACTACCACCGCAAGGAACTCGCCGACTACTTCAGGCTCAACCAGCAGATCCACGAACGGATCCTGGAGGCGGCCGGCAACGCCACCCTCTCCGCCCTGCACCGCAGCCTCGCCGGGCGGGTCCGGCGCGCCCGCTACATGGCCAACATGAGCGCCCAGCGCTGGGCCCAGGCGGTCGAGGAGCACGAGCAGATCCTCGCCGCCCTGACCGCGCGCGACGGCAAGCGGCTGGCCGAGCTGCTACGCCGGCATCTGCAGCACAAGGCCGAGGTGGTGATCGCCAACATGGCGGCCGACGGCGGAGCGGCGCAGAGCGCGGCCGGCTGAGTCCTCTGCCAAATTCCGGCAAGCTGTGGCAGGGTGCCCCGCGACGGCGAATCCGACCTCAGCTTGGGACCCTGCATGACCGACGCGCCCGCGAGCGCCGTGCGCCTTCCTGCGTCCGAGGCCGCCGTGCATTGCACCGTGCAGGCGCGACCCTACGTGCTGGCGGCGACGATCCTGGCCTCCGCCATGTCGTTCATCGACTCCTCGGTCGTGGTGGTCGCGCTGCCGGCGATCCAGGCGGAGTTCGGTGCCGCCATGGCCCAGCTTCAGTGGACGCTCAGCGGCTACACCCTGATGATGGGCGCGCTGGTGCTGACCGGTGGGGCGCTGGGCGACCGCTACGGCCGGCGGCGCATGTTCAACCTCGGCGTCGTCCTTTTCGCGCTCGCCTCGATCGCCTGCGGCCTGGCGCCCACCGCCGAGTGGCTGATCGCCGGGCGCATCGCCCAGGGCGTCGGCAGCGCCCTGCTGACGCCGGGCAGCCTGTCGATCATCAGCGCCAGCTTCCCGCGCGAGATCCGCGGCAAGGCCTTCGGCACCTGGGCCGGCGCCGCCGCCATCACCACTGCGGCGGGCCCGCTGGTCGGCGGCTGGATGATCGACAACCTGAGCTGGCGGGCGATCTTCTACATCAACATTCCGCTGTCGGTCGTCGTGCTGGCGATCTCCTGGCGCTGCATTCCGGAAAGCCGCGACCTGGCCTCGGCCAAGCGGCTCGACTGGTGGGGGGCCGGTCTGGCGGTGGTCGGCTTCGGGCTGCTGACCTACGGCCTGATCGCCTCCGGCGAGCGCGGTTTCCTGCAGCCCGCCTCGGGTGGCGTGCTGCTGCTCGGCGTGCTGGTGCTGGTGGCCTTCCTGGCGGTCGAGGCGAACCGGCGGGCGCCGATGATGCCGCTGCACCTGTTCCGCTCGCCTGACTTCAGCGGCGTCAACGCGCTGACGGCCTTCCTCTACTTCGCGCTGGGCGGCGCGCTCTTCCTGCTGCCCTTCAACCTGATCCAGGTGCAGGGTTACTCGGCCACCGCGGCCGGTGCCGCTTTCCTGCCATTCGCGTTGCTGATCGGCGTCCTGTCGCGCTACGCCGGCACGCTGATCGCGCGCATCGGCACCCGGCGGCTGCTGACTATCGGCCCGCTGGTCGCCGGCAGCGGCTTCGTCGCGCACAGTCTGCCGGGGGTCGGCGGCAGCTACTGGACCACCTTCTTTCCGGGCATGGTGCTGATGGGCCTGGGCATGGCCGCCTGCGTGACGCCGCTGACGACCACGGTGATGAACGCCGTCGACGACCGCTATGCCGGCCTCGCCTCCGGCATCAGCAACGCCGCGGCCCGCGTCGCCAGCCTGCTGGCCGTCTCGGTGCTGGGCGCGGTCGCCGTGCTGCTGTTCGAACCGGCGCTGGCCGCGCGGCTGGCAACACTCGAGCTGCCGTCAGGGGTACAGTCCGGCCTGCTCGCGCAGGCGGATGCCCTCGCCGGTCTGGGCGTGCCGCCCGACCTGCCGCCGGCGCAAGCTGACGCCGTGCGCGCGGCGATCCATGCGGCCTTCCTGGAGGCCTTCCGAAGCGCCATGCTGGCTGTCGCCGCCATGGCGGTGCTCGCCGCCGCCGTCGCCTGGCTCAGCATCTCCCCGCAACCGAAGCCGGAGCCCCCGTCTTGAGCGCCATACCGCAGCGGCTAGAGGCCGTCGTCTTCGACCTCGACGGCACGCTGGTGGATTCCGCCGGCGACCTGGCCGATGCGCTCGACCGGCTGCTCGCCGAGCATGGGCTCCCGCCGGTCGGCGTCGACGCGGCCCGGCGCATGGTCGGCGACGGTGCCCGCAAGCTGCTGGCGCGCGCCTTCGCCCATGTCGGCCATGCCATCGCCGAGACGGACTTCGACGCCGCCTATGCGCGCTTCCTGGAGATCTACGAGAACGAGCTGGGCGACACCACCCGGCTCTATCCGGGCGCGCAGGCCTGCCTCGACAGCCTGCGTGCGCGCGGCATGCCGCTCGGCCTGTGCACCAACAAACCCGCCGTGCCGACCCGGCATCTGCTGGAGCGCCTGGGTCTGACGGAGGTGTTCGGGGCGGTGATCGGCGGCGGCGACACGCCGGAACTGAAGCCGCACCCCCTGCCGCTGCTGACTGTCGTCCGGCGGCTGGGCGCGCGGCCGGAGACCGCGCTGTACGTCGGCGACTCGCGCACCGACCTGGAAACCGCCCGCGCCGCCGGCATCCCGATCGCACTGATCCCTTCCGGCTACGGCAAGCGACCCGTGTCGCCGGAGGAGGGCGACGTCGCGCCATCCGATTTCGCCGCGCTGACGCACCTTCTGGCAGAGCGCTGAAACGAGGATGCCGAGAGCGGCGGGCGTGGGATTCGCCCTGGCGGCAACGGCTCCAGCGACCGACGTCCGAGCTTGCGCCAGGCACGAGCGAGAGCAAGGCCGTTGCGGGCCGGCGAGACCGGCTCCTAAACTCCGTGCGGGCAGGGTCAGCAACGGTCTCGCGCCATGCGCCGGCAACACTTGCCGAGAAATCCCGATGGGCGGCTGCGCGCCGGGCGCTTGGCCTGCGCGGTGGCCGCCATCGTCCTATGCCTCGCCTCCGGCGGCACGCTGGCCGTGGCAGAAGTCGCCAGCGCCAAGGAGCCGCGGCGCTGGCTGATCGGCTACCACAAGGCACTATTCTGGATGTCGGAAGTCGAGCTCCGCTTCTTCTACGACATTGCCGATGCCTACACGCCCCGGAATCCCGCCGACCCGGCCCTCGGCTCCACTGCCGGCCGCCCGGATCTCAAGCTGGTCGCCGCCACCCCCGCCCCTTTCGGTGGCCAGACGTGGGAGGTCGACTTCCTGATGCGCCGCGGCAGGTTGGCGGCGATCGGGCTGGAGCACAGCCAGCCCGCCAGCCGACCGGGAGACTGCACGCTGGAGATGCGCAATCTGCTGGCCGAGCTGCAGGACCTGCATGGCCCGCTCAGCGAGGCGCCGCGCGACGGCCGGGCGACGCTGACCTTCCGCCGCGGCGCCCGCTGGGAAGTGACGACCGCCTACCTGGACGGCCAGTGCCACAGCCGCATGGACCTGCGCCGCGCCCCGCCCAGACGAAGCTGAACCCACCCGTAGCTGAACCCAGACGAAGCTGAGGCGGGCCGCACGCCCGCTCAGTTGCCGACCCAGGCGATGCGTAGCACGTTGGTCGCCCCTGGGGTGCCGAAGGGCACACCCGCGGTGATCGCCAACTTGCTGCCGGGCTGGGCAAAACCGTTGTCGACGGCGATGCGGCTGGCCTTTTCGACCATCTCCGGGAAGCTGCTGATGTCCGCAGTGTGCACGCACTGGGCACCCCACAGCACGGCGAGGCGCCGCGCCGTCGACAGCCGAGAGGTCAGCGTCAGCAAGGGCGCCGTCGGACGCTCGCGCGCCGCCCGCAGGGCGGTCGAGCCGCTGCTGGTGTAGGTGACGATGGCCGCGGCCGAGATCGTTTGCGCGACCTGGGCCGCGGCGGCCGAGATGGCGTCCGGTGCCGTCGGCTCGGGCGGCGGATGCAGCGCCTCGATGATCGGCCGGTAGCTGACGTCGCGCTCGGTCTTGCTAATGATCCGGTCCATCATCGCGACGGACTCGACGACGTAGTGCCCGGCCGCCGTCTCGGCCGACAGCATCACCGCGTCGGCGCCGTCGTAGATCGCGGTCGCCACGTCCGAGGCCTCGGCCCGCGTCGGGGCCGGCGAGTTGACCATGGAGTCCAGCATCTGGGTGGCGACCACCACCGGCTTGCCGGCCCAGCGGCAGGCGTAGATGATTTCCTTCTGGCGGCCCGGCACCTCCTCCGGCGGAATCTCCACGCCCAGGTCGCCGCGCGCCACCATGATCGCGTCGGACAGCTCGACAAGCTCCTCCAGCCGGGCCAGCGCCGCCGGCTTCTCGATCTTGGCCATCAGCGCAGCCCGCCCGTCGATCAGGCGGCGCGCCTCCGCCAGGTCTTCCGGCCGCTGCACGAAGCTGAGCGCCACCCAGTCGACGCCCAGTTCCATGCCGAAGGCGAGGTCGCGCCGATCCTTCTCGGTCAGCGGCGACAGCGGCATCACGGTGCCCGGCACGTTGACTCCTTTGCGATCGGACAGCTCGCCGCCGGTTTCCACCTCGAAGACGGCGGAATCGTTCTTGACCTCCTGGGCGGTCAGGCGCATGCGGCCGTCGTCGATCAAGATGGTGGCGCCCGGCTCCAGGCAGGCGAAGATCTCGGGGTGCGGCAGCGGCGCGCGGGTCCGGTCACCCGGCGCCGGATCCAGGTCGAAGCGATAGACGTCGCCGCGCTCCAACCGCACCTTGCCGGCCTCCAGGCGGCCGATGCGCAGCTTCGGCCCCTGCAGGTCCTGCATAATGCCGATCGGCCGCCCGCTCTCCTTCTCCAGGCCGCGGATGATCGCGTAGCGGCGGGCGTGCTCTTCATGCGTGCCGTGGCTGAAGTTCAGGCGAAAGACGTCGGCCCCGGCGGCGAACATGGCGCGGAGCGTGTCGTCGCTGTCGCTGGCCGGCCCGACGGTGGCGAGGATCTTGGCGTTACGGTGGCGTCGCATGCGCGTGAACCTAACAGAGCGAGATGAAGGAACCGGGAAGCCTAGAGGACGAGCAGGGCACGGAAGTCGTTGACGTTGGTCAGGGTCGGCCCGGTGACAAGCAAGTCGCCGAGACCCTGGAAGAAGCCGTAGGCATCGTTGTCGGCGAGGTGGGCCTTGGCATCCAGCCCGGCCGCCTCCGCCCGCGCCAGGGTGTCCGGCAGGACGAAGGCGCCTGCGTTGTCCTCGCTGCCGTCGACGCCGTCGGTGTCGCAGGCGACCGCCGAGACGCCCTCGAGTCCCTGCAGGGCAACGGCCAGCGCCAGCAGGAACTCCGTGTTGCGCCCGCCGCGGCCGCGGCCGCGCAAGGTGACGGTGGTCTCGCCGCCGGACAGCAGCACGCAGGGGGCAGGCACCGGTTGGCCGTGACGGCGCACCTGCTTGGCGATGCCGGCCATTACAGTCGCCACCTCGCGCGCCTCGCCTTCCAGCGAGTCGCCCAGGACGACCGGCGTCACGTCGGCCTGGCGTGCCGCCGCCGCCGCCGCCTCGAGCGACATCTGCGGCGTCGCGACCAGACGGAACTCGGCTGCCGCCAGGCGTGGGTCGCCGGGCTTCGGGGTCTCGTCCTCGCCGGCCTCCAGGCGGCGCCGCACGCTGTCCGGCAGCTCGAGGCCGTACTTCGCCACGATGGCCCGCGCATCGGCGAAGCTGGTCGGGTCCGGCACGGTGGGGCCGGAGGCGATGGTGCCGGGATCGTCGTCCGGCACGTCGGAGATCGCCAGGGTCAGGACGCGCGCCGGATGCGCCGCCGCCGCCAGACGGCCGCCCTTGATCGCCGAAAGGTGCTTGCGCAGGCAGTTCATCTCGCCGATCGGCGCACCGCAGCGCAGCAGGGCGGCGTTGACCGCCTGCTTGTCCTCCAGCGAGACGCCCGGCACCGGCAGGGTCAGCAGGGCCGAGCCGCCGCCCGACATCAGCGCCAGCAGCAGGTCGCCTTCGCCGAGCGCCTCGGCCATGGCGAGAATGCGCCGCGCAGCCTGCAGCCCGGCTGCGTCGGGTACCGGATGCGCGGCTTCCACCACCTCGATGGCGCGGGTCGGCACGCGGTGACCGTAGCGGGTGACGACCAGCCCCTCGAGCGGTCCGTCCCAGACCGATTCCACGGCGGCCGCCATCGCGGCCGCAGCCTTGCCGGCGCCGACGACGCGCACCCGGCCCTCGGGGCGCGGCGGCAGGTGCGGCGGCAGGGCGCGCGCGGGATCGGCCGCACCGAGGGCGGCGCGGAACAGCCTTTCGAGCAACGCGCGGGGGGTCACAGGCGCGACAGGCCTTCGATTCGTCTTGATCTTTAAGCAGGATAGCAGGCACGGAAGACAACGCCAGGGCCTATCGGCACCGACCCGCACGGTCGGTGCTTGCGCCAACGTGCCCTGCGGGTCGGGGACTGGGTCGGTTCATGCCGGACGTGACGTTGAATTTCGCCAGGTCGGAGTACGCCGAACGGCTGGCCAAGGTGCGCGAGGCCATGGAGGCCAAGGGGATCGAGGTCTTGATCCTGAGCGACCCCTCCAACATGCACTGGCTGACCGGCTACGACGGCTGGTCCTTCTACGTCCACCAGTGCGTCATCGTGCCCGAACACGGCGAGCCGATCTGGTACGGCCGCGGCCAGGACGGCAACGGCGCCCGCCGGACGGTCTACATGGCCGAGGACAACATCTGGTCCTATCCCGACCACTACGTCCAGAACCCCGACAAGCACCCGATGGACTACCTGGCGGGGCTGCTGCAGGACCGCCGGCTCGACCGCAAGGCGATCGGGCTGGAGATGGACAACTACTACTTTTCCGGCTCGGCGTTTCGTGCCCTGCAGCGCCACCTGCCCAACGCCTGGTGGGTCGACGCCACCGGGCTGGTGAACTGGCAGCGTGCGGTCAAGTCGGGCCAGGAGATCGCCTACATGCGCATCGCCGCGCGCATCGTCGAGGCGATTCATGCCCGCATCCTGCAGGTGATCGAGCCGGGGCTGCCGAAGAACGAGCTGGTCGCCGAGATCTACCGGGTCGGCATCAAGGGCGTCGACGGCTACGGCGGCGACTACCCGGCGATCGTGCCGATGCTGCCGACCGGCGCCGACGCCTCGGCGCCGCACCTGACCTGGGACGACCGGCCCTTCGAGTCGGGCGCCGGCACCTTCTTCGAAGTCGCCGGCTGCTACAAGCGCTACCACTGCCCGCTGTCGCGCACGGTCTTCCTCGGCACGCCGCCGCCCGAGTTCCTGCAGGCCGAGCAGGCGGTGGTCGAGGGGATCCACGCCGGGCTGGAGGCGGCGCGCCCCGGCAACACCTGCGAGGACATCGAGGCCGCGTTTCGCCGCGTCATCGCCCGCTACGGCATCGAGAAGGAGAGTCGTTGCGGCTACTCCATCGGCCTGTCCTATCCGCCCGACTGGGGCGAGCGCACCATGAGCCTGCGCCCCGGCGACCGCACGATCCTGCGGCCCGGCATGTGCTTCCACTTCATCCCGGCGCTGTGGTTCGAGGACTGGGGCATGGAGATTACCGAATCCTTCATGATCACCGAGAGCGGCGCGGAGTGCTTCGCCAACGTCCCGCGCCAGCTCATCGTCAAGGATGTCTGAGAGAGGTCCGATGGTCGCCTCCCCCATCTCCGCCACCGTCGACTTCGAGCGCGAGGGGGTGCAGCACGGCCACTTGGTCCTGCCGCATTCGCGCGACGACTCCGCCTGGGGGGCGATCCGCATCCCGATCTGCGTCGCCAAGCGCGGCACTGGCCCGACCGCACTGATCACTGGCGGCAACCACGGCGACGAGTACGAGGGGCCGATCGCCCTCTTCAAGCTGGCCGCAGCCTTGGAACGCGAGGACTTCGCGGGCCGCATCGTCCTGGTGCCGGGGCTCAACTACCCCGCCCTGCGCGCCGGCAAGCGCACCTCGCCCCTCGACGGCGGCAACCTCAACCGCAGCTTTCCGGGCAGCCCGACCGGCGGGCCGACGGCGAAGATCGCCGACTACGTCCAGCGCCACCTGCTGCCTCTGGCCGACCTGGTGCTGGATATCCATTCCGGCGGCAAGTCGCTGGACTTCCTGCCCTTCGCCGCCATCCACCGTTTGCCGGACGAGGCGCAGCAGGCGCGCTGCGCCGCCGCGATGGTCGCCTTCGGCGCCCCCGTCTCCCTGACCCTCCTGGAGCTGGATGCGCTCGGCATGCTGGACACGGCAGTCGAGGAGCTGGGCAAGCTCTTCATCAGCACCGAACTGGGCGGCGGCGGCACGGCGCGGGCAAAGACCGTGGCGGTCGCCGAGCGCGGCGTCCGCGGGGTCCTGCAGCATCTCGGCATCCTGCCGGGCACGCCCGAGCCGCGCGACAGCTTGCACCTCGAAATGCCCGACGGCGCCTGCTACTCGCTCGCCGAGAGTGGCGGCCTGCTGGAACCCTGCGTCGACCTCGGCGCCGAGGTGAAGGCCGGCGACCTGCTGGCGCGCATCTGGGACTGGACGAAGACCGGCGGCGCGCCGGAGGAGGTCCGCGCCAAGCGCGACGGCCTGCTGATCGGCCGCCGGTTCCCGGGCGCCTGCGAGCCCGGCGACTGCCTGGCCGTGCTTGGCGTACCGGCTTAGCCCGGCGGGGCCGCCAGGAAGGCCTCGCGCAGGGTCCCGTCGAGCGCCGCCACCGCCGGCGCGGCGGCCCCGGGGCGACGCAGAGCGATCAGGTAGGAGACCGGCAGCGCCGGCAGGCCTTCCTCGGGTGCGACCGCCCGCATCCCCGGCTTGAGCGAGGAGGCGGCGATCGCCCCTACCGCCAGCCCCGCGGCGACGGCCCCCTTGATGCTGGCGCTGCTCTCGCTCGTGACCGCGACCCGCCAGGCACGGCCGGCCCGGTTCAGCGCCTCGACGGCGGCGTCCCGCCACCAGCAGTGCCGGTCGAACAGCGCCACCGGCAGCACCGCGTGCTCGCCCGGTCGGAAGTCGTCGCGTGCCGCCCAGACGGTGGGGACTTCGGCCAGCAGAGTGGCGTCCGGCGGCACCTCGGAGCTGGCGGCCACTGCGAGATCCACCTCTTCGCGGGAGATGCCGCCGCGCGGGTCGGTGCTGAGAGCGCAGGTAATCGCCAGCTCGACTTCGGGGTGACGTCGGACGAAGGCGCTCAGGACTTCCTGGATCGGGCCGGTGGCGTAGTCGTCGGGCAGCGCCACCCTTACCCGACCGTCGAGGGGCACTTGCAGAGCCGCCGGCAGGTCGTCCAGTGCCGCCAGGGCCCGCTGTGCCGCAGGCATCAGGCGCTCGCCCGCCTCGGTCAGCCGCATGCCGCGTGCCTGGCGCACGAACAGCCGGGCGGCCAAGCCCTCTTCAAGCTGGCGCAGTTGGACGGAGACCGCCGACTGCGTCCGGCCGAGGCGTGCCGCCGCCCCGGTGACGGAGCCGGCGACGGCGACCGCCACGAAGGCCCTGAGATGGTTCGGATCGGGACTCATCGTCAAGTTATATCAACTTACGAAGGGAATCATGAAAACAATTCGATTTTGCGAAGATTAGATCCACGGCAGGCTCCACCGCATGTCTGACATGCCACGCCTTCGCGCCACCCGAGCCTTCGCCGACCTGCGCGCCGCCGTACTTGGCCGACCGCTGATCTCGCTGCTGTTGCTGGCCGTGACGGGCTGGGCTGCCGCGGTGCCGGACGGCTTCGGCCGGGCCGTCGTCTTCGCATCCGGGAGCCTGCTGGAGATCGCCCCGATCATCGCCTTCGGCGTGCTACTCACGGCCTACATCCTGGCCTCCGGCGCGACCGAAGCGATCTCGCGCGCCTTCACCGGCCATCCGCTGCGCATGATCCTGCTCGCCGCAGCCATCGGCGCCTTGACGCCGGTGTGCGGCATGACCGTTCTGCCTCTAGTGGCCGGCCTCTTGAGCGCCGGCATTCCCTTGGCGCCGATCATGGCCTTCTGGCTCGCCTCTCCGATCACCGATCCGGCCATGCTGACGGTGACGGCCGCGACGCTCGGCACCGGTTTCGCCGTCGGCAAGACGCTGTCCGCGTTCGCCATCGGGCTGGGCGGCGGCGCCCTCACCGACTTGGCCGTGCGCGGCGGGCGCTTGTCAGCCCCGATGCGCGAGCGCGCGCGCCTGCCGTTGTCCTGCAAGAGCGGCTGCGTCGACGCAATGCAGTTGAAGGTGTGGCGGGAGCCCGAACGCCTGCGGCGTATGGGCCGGACGGCCTTCGAGACCGCCCGGCTCATGGTGGTATGGCTCGGCCTCGCCTTCCTGGGCGAATACCTGATCCGCAGCCTGCTGCCCGTCGGCCCGGTGGTGGAGCTGGTCGGCGAAGGCTCGGCTTTCGCCATTCCGCTGGCCGCCGTCGTCGGCGCGCCGCTCTATCTCGACGGCTACGCCGCGCTGCCGCTAATCCGCGGCCTGCTCGAGGCCGGCATGGCGCCCGGCGCGGCCATGACGCTGCTGATCGCCGGCGGGATCGTCAGCGTACACGGCGCAATCCCGGTCTTCTTCCTGGTGCGCCTGCCAGTCTTCCTGCTCTATCTGCTGCTTGCGGTGGCGGGATCGATGGCCGTCGGGGCCGCCTTCGGTTGGGCCGTCTAGCCGGCGCCTTCTCCCCGCCGCGCCGCCAGGCGGGCGACCGCGGCGACGTCGCGGCTCATCGGCAGACGGTCGGGCAGCAGCTCGGCGATCTCGAACCAGGAAGCCTCCAGCGCGTCCTCGTCCGCCGCGGGTTCGCCGGCCAGCCAGCGGCAGACCACGGGGATCAGCACGAAATGATGGCTCGGACGCCCGCCCACCGCCGGGCCGATGATGTCCAGCGGCCCCAGACCTTCCAATGCCTCGGCGATGACGCCGGTTTCCTCGCGCAGCTCGCGAACCGCCGCCTCGCTGACCGTCTCGCCGAGCTCGACCTTGCCGCCCGGAAAGCCCCACAGGCCGGCGTCGGGCGGATTGCGGCGGCGCACCAGCACCACCGCACTCGCGCGCAGGACCACCGCCAGGGCGGCGACCACCGGCCGTTGCGGCGTCATAGGTGCAGTCGCTCCCGGGCAATCTCGAACAGCATCACGGCGGTGGCGACCGAAAGGTTCAGGCTGTCGGCGCCACCCGCCATGGGGATCTTGACCAGACGGTCGCAAGCCGCCGCCATGGCCTCGCTCAGCCCCGCCTGCTCGTTGCCCATGATCAGCAGCACCGGCGGCTCGTAGGCGACCTCGCGGTAGTCCGCGTCGCCCGCCAGGTGGGTGCCGACCACGCGGCCCGGCCAGGTCTCGCGCCAGTCCAGGAATTGCCTGGCCGTCACGCGGACCAGCGGGACGCGCACGATCGAGCCCATGGAGGCGCGCACCGACTCGCTGCTGTAGGGGTCGCAGGTCTCGCCGATCAGAATCACGCCATCCGCCGCCACCGCATCGGCGGTGCGCAGGATGGTGCCCAGATTGCCGGGATCGCGCACCGTCTCCAGCGCAATCCAGAGCTTGCCGGGCGCGATCTCGTCCAGGGCCTGCCAGCGCTGGGGCAGCACGCCGACGACGGTCTGCGGGTTGTCCCGCTTGGTCATCTTGGCGAGCACCGCCTCGGTGACCTCCAGGCAGCGCCCGCCGGCCGCCAGCGTCGCGCGGATCGCCTCGGCCACCTTCGGGCGCTTGGCCACTCCCGCCTGGTAGACCAGCGTGGCGACCGGCCAGCCGGCCTCGAGCGCCTCCATCACGTGGCGCAGGCCCTCGGCGACGAAAAGCTTCTCCTCCTCGCGCCTCTTGCGCAGCGCCAGACCGCGGATGCGCTTGATCTCGGGATTGGCCGGGCTGGTGATCGCCCGCGCTTCGGGCGCGCTAGTCACGGGACACCCGCGTGAAGAGGGAGGTGGAGATCAGCCGGCCGCCGCCCTGCTCGCGCAGCACCAGCTCGCCGGAGTCCAGCGCCGCCTCCGGGAAGACCTCGGCGCACAGCTCGTGCAAGGAGAGGAAGGAGGCGCGCACGGCATAGGCCGTCAGGACCAGGAAGGCGTTCTTCGGCGCCAGGATATCCCGGCACAGCCGCAGCATCTCGGGCAGGTTTTCGAAGAGCTGCCAGGTCTCGTTCTTCGGACCGCGGCCGAACTTCGGCGGGTCGACCAGGATGCCGTCGTAGAGGCGGCCGCGCCGGCCCTCGCGCGCAGCGAACTTCAGCGCGTCATCGACGAGCCAGCGGATCGGTTTGTCCTGCAGCCCGGCCAACGCCTGGTTCTCGCGCGCGAAGCCGATCGCCTTCTTCGAGGCGTCCACGTGGGTCACCTCGGCGCCGGCCGCCGCGGCCAGCAGCGAGGCGACCCCGGTGTAGCCGAAGAGGTTGAGCAGCCGCGGGCGGTCGCGCCCGGCGAGCCGTTCGAGCATCCAGTCCCAGTGCGGCGCCTGCTCCGGGAAGAAGCCGACGTGGCGGAAGGGCGTGAAGCGGCCGTGGAAGGCGACGTCGCGAAAGCCGGTCTGCCAGGTCTCCAGCGGGCCGTCGCGGAAGCGCCAGCGGCCGTCGCCCTCCTCGCTGTCGCCGACGAAGACGGCGTCGGCCGAGGCCCAGTCCTTGTCCGGCAGGCGCCGCATCCACATCGCCTGCGGCTCCGGCCGGTCGACCCGGTAACGCCCGAAACGCTCCAGCTTGCGTCCGCCGCCGCTGTCCAGCAGGGCGTAGTCCGACCAGCCCTCGCTGACCAGCAGGCGCGCGGCCGGCAGGCCGTCGAGCGGCAGCGCCTCGGTGTGGGCAGTATCGGCGGAAATGGCGTGGCTCCCTGGACCGCACAGGACACTCTCGATGTCTCGCGCAGCGGCGCGCAAATGTCCACCGCAGCGCCGTTGCCGGCGGGGGCGGCTGCGCCTAGAGCAGGATCGTCTTGGATGGAATCGCTTTGGCGATCCCATCCAAGACGTGAATCCTGCTCCATTCATAGAGTTAGAGAGCGATTCACGTCACTGGTGGAAGCGGATCCGCTTCCACCAGTGACGATCGCGCTCTAGGCCATACACTCATAAAGGTCTTTGAGCGACGCGGTGTGGCATGATTCACCATGGCAAAGGAGACTTGCCATGGTGACCTATGGGCTGACGGATTTCGAGTGGTCGGTGTGTACAGAGAGGGTAATCGCCTGACAGTCCCGCCAGCGCTGGGGTCAGGCAGCTTTTGGTTCGGTTGAGCTCTCGGGTGTCTTCACCTCCTTCCTGGTTGGGGTCTTCGGCAGACCGTCCTTGAAGGCCTGGGCCGGGGTCCGGCCGTTCATCCCGCGGCCCTGGTGCGGGCGCTGGTGATTGTAGCCGTCCAGGTAGCTATCCAGCGCCGCCTGCATCTCCTCCACCGTGTCGAACCAGGTCCGCCGGCCCTCGACCCGAAAGTGCTCGTCCAGCAGCGTGCGGTGCAGGCGCTCCACGATCCCGTTCGATTGCGGCCGCTTCACACGTGTCGTGCGGTGCTCGATCTCCTCGAGCTGCAGGAACAGCTCGTAGGGATGCCGGTCCGGCCGCCCGCAGAACTCCCGGCCGTTGTCCGAGAGCACCACCTCGATCGTCGCATCCGCCGCCTCGAAGGTCGGCAGAACGTCGTTGTTCATCAGATGCACCGCCGTGATCGGCAGCTTGGATGTGTTCAGCCGCGCCCAGGCGTAGCGGCTGTGGCAGTCGATCGCCGTCTGCAGATAGATCCGGCCCACGCCCTTCAGCACGCCGACGAAGAAGGTGTCCACCGCCACCAGCGCGCCGGTGTGCGGCGCCTCGATGTGACGCTCGCGGAACTCCGGCGAGAAGCGCTCCAGCAATCGGATCTGTTCGTCGCTGAGCGCGATCTTCTGCTCCGCCGTCGCCTTCTCCAGCCGCAGCAGGCGCTCGTGCTTGGTCAGCAGCCTGTGGCGCTGCCACACCCCGCGCACTCCGCCGGCCGATACCTGCAACCCGCGCAGCCGGAGCTCCTGCTCCACCCGCAACGCCCCGTGGCACGGATGTGCCAGCGCGTGATCCAGGATCGCCGTCTCGATCTCCGACGACACTCGGTTCGGATGCGGACCCCGCGCCCCTGGCAGCCGATCGATCAGGCCTTCGGCACCGTAGGTCTGGAAGTTCCGGCGGATCTCGTAGAACTGTTGGCGGCTGTAGCCCATCACCCGGCAGGCCCGGCTGACGTTGTCCAACTCCTGCGCAAGCTCCAGCAACGACAGCTTGCGCCGTGCTACCTTCTCTTTCGTGGTCATCTCGTGCTCCTGAGGTCGAATGGGGGTCTAGCAACTCCATCCTGAACCCAGGCTGGCGGGGTGGCCACGCCCCTGAGGCGCGCACGACTCTTGACGGTCACGCGTCTCAGCGGCTCCACAAACTGTCAGGGCAATACCGTCTCACCACACGAAAGTGATCCGACCGAAGCTCGGCGTCTCGAAGGATCTGCGGGCTGTCCGCAGCAAACCCCACACGCAAAAAAGCACTGCGCCGGCGACGGGGCCGGCGCAGTGCCGTGTCTTGCGAGCGCGGGGCGGGGCCCCGCGAGAGCCGCTTACTTCGGGCGCTTGGCGCCGTAGCGCGAGCGCTTCTGCTTGCGGTCCTTGACGCCCTGGGTGTCCAGCGCGCCGCGGATCACGCGGAAGTAGACGCCCGGCAGGTCGTTCGGGCCGCCGCCCTGCACCAGCACCACCGAGTGCTCCTGCAGGTTATGGCCTTCGCCCGGAATGTAGGCGGTGATCTCGTGTCCGTTGGTCATCCGCACGCGCGCCACCTTGCGCAGGGCCGAGTTCGGCTTGCGCGGCGTCACCGTGTAGACGCGGGTGCACACGCCGCGGAGCTGCGGGTTGTTCTCGAGACCCAAGCTACGGCCGGCGCCCGCCTTGTCCTGGCGCGGCTTGCGGATCAACTGGTTGATCGTGGGCATGTCTGCTCTGTGACTGAGGATCTGTTGGAGAGCGCGCCATGTAGCCGATCCGCCGCCCCAGATCAAGTGCGGCCGGGGGATTTTCTCGGCTATTCTCGGCGCCATGCCTGAATTCTCCAGCCTCGTCCTGACTGCGCGCGGCCACTCCAATATCAGGGCCAGCCACGCCAAGACGCTGGAGCTGGTACCCGAGGGACAGGTCAGTCCGCGCGGCACCTGCATCCTGGGGGTCGGTCTGCGCGGCGACCTCGAGGTCCTGGCGCACATGAGTGGCGCCGCCGTTTTCCGCCTGCGCTGCGGCGATTGCATGGCCGAGGTGCGCGCGACGCTCAATCCCGCCTGGTTGCCGGTCGAGCCGCTGATCCTGCGCACGCGGCCGGCGCCACTGGCCCGCCGCACCCTGGCTTACGCGGCGGACACCGGGGCCGCGGGTGTCGATCGCGATCTCGTCGCCGCCCTGGCTGACCCCGGGGCGCAGCTTGAGGTCGAGGTGACGGCCGAGGGCCCGGCGGCGCCGGGTGCGCTCTTCCTGGCCCATCCGTCCGGGCGGGACGACGCCCGGCTGAAGGCGGTCCGGCGCCTCGCCGATCGCCGGAGTGCGGAGGTTGCCGGCGTGGCCGAGGCGATTGCCCTCGGCCAGCGGGTCCTGCTGGAGAGCGCCGAACCAGAGGTCTGGGCGGCAGCGGTCTCCGCATCGCGCGCGGCCGGCGGGCTAACGACGCTGGTGGGAGGCTGGCCGCAGGCGTTGGGTGCCCAGGCGCTGTCCGGACTGGCCGGGCCGGCATGGGGCCACCTGGAAACCTGGCCAGACGGCAAGCCTGCTCGGCGCGCGCTGCTCGCCGGCCTGGCGCGCAGCGGTGCCGCGCTGCTGCTGCGACTGCCGGCCGGGCAGGCCGGCGGTCCGCTGTCCCTGGCCGGCAAGCTGCTGGAAGGCCGGGACGCGGCGCTGATCGTCGCACCGGGCGAAGAGCTGGAGGAGATCACGGCGGGCGACCTGACGCAGGTCGCTGCCACACGCGCGCCGGAGGCGGAAGCCTGGCTCGCGGTGGCAAGCACGCCGGAGGCGGCGGCCGACCTCGACCCGGATCTGCTCGCCCTGGCGCACGCGCTCCAGGGGCAGGGTGTGGGGACCAAGGCCTTGGCCGCCGCCCTGTCGCAGGTCGCGGGCCTGTCCAAGCGGGACGCCTTCAATCTTCTCGTGTCGCTCGAAAAAGTAAGATCAGAATATTGAAATCATGATTTTATCGCTTCGATCGACAGCGTGCTTCGACCGCTGCCCTTGACCAGCTTGCCACCCCAAGTCGTGCGCTCGGGCAGCGCGCCAAGGACAGTTCTGATCTCCCCGATCTCCAGCCCGGCGGCCCGGTAGGCCGGGCGCAGGCGCGTCTCGGCCAGATCGGCGTCCAGCGGCGCGAGCTCAAGCCGCTCGCGCTGCTCGTGATCCTCGAAGGGGGCCAGGTTGATCAGCAGGGCGACGCGCGCGCCCGGCTTGGCGCAGGCGGCGATCCCGGACAGCACCGCCGGGATCGGTGCGCTGACTGCCTTCAGCAGCGAGCCCCAGGGATAGTTGACGGTGATCTCGTCGCAGCGGCCGAGCAGTTCGGGCGGCAGCGCCTCGGCGCGGGCGACGACGAAGAGCGCGTTGGCGGCCCCGCCCTTGGCCGGTTTGGCTCGGGCGCGGCGGGCGCTCTCCGCCATCGCCTCGGCCACCGCATCCAGGCCGATGCACAGCGTACGAGGCTCGGCGCGCGCCCGGCGCAGCACGAAGCCGCCGTCGCCCGTCCCGAGATCCAGGGTCACCTGCGCGTAGCCTTCGGCCAAGGCCGCAAGGGCCTCTGACGCCATCTCGCGCTGCTTCTTGCCTTCGACGATTCGCATGGCTGACGCTGTGCCGTTTCCTTCGCTGGTTCGCCGGCGTCCGTCTGGCTAGGCTCGGTCTAGCATGCGGGACGCGGAAAGGAGGCACGCGAAGACGATGGACAAGAACCTGCGCATCGATGGAAAGCGCCTTTGGGACAGCTTGATGGAGATGGCCAAGATCGGCGCTACCGAGAAGGGCGGCGTGTGCCGCCTGGCGCTGACCGACCTGGACAAGCAGGGCCGCGACCTCTTCGTGCGCTGGTGCGAGGAGTCCGGCTGCAGCGTCACGGTCGACGGCATCGGCAACATCTTTGCCCGCCGTCCCGGGCGCAACGACGCGCTTCCGCCGATCGTCACCGGCAGCCACCTGGACAGCCAGCCGACCGGCGGCAAGTTCGACGGTGTCTACGGCGTGCTCGCCGGTCTCGAGGTGGTGCGCACCCTGAACGAGGCCGGCTACGAGACCGAGGCGCCGATCGAGGTGGCGGTCTGGACCAACGAGGAGGGCTCGCGCTTCCCGCCGGCGACCTTCGGCTCGGGCGCCTTCGTCGGCGAGTTCGACCTGGAAAAGTGCCTCAACACCACCGACCCCGACGGCACGACGGTGCGCGAGGAGTTGGAGCGGATCGGCTACCACGGCGCGGAGCCGGTCGGCCGGCATCCCATCGGCGCCTATTTCGAGGCGCACATCGAGCAGGGCCCGATCCTTGAGGCCGAGGGCAAGACCATCGGCGTGGTCACCGGCGGCCAAGGCCAACGCTGGTACGAGGTGACCGTGACGGGGCAGGAGGCGCACGCCGGCCCGACGCCGATGGCGCGGCGCCGCAACGCCCTGGTCGGCGCCGCGCGCATAGTCGGACTGGTCGACCGCATCGGCTTCGACTTCCAGCCGGACGCCTGCGCCACGGTCGGCATGCTGGTCAACCGCCCCAACTCCCGCAACGTCATTCCCGGCCAGGTCTTCCTTACCATCGACGTCCGCCATCCGGAGGCCGAGCGCCTGGCTGCCATGGACGCCACCCTGCGCAAGGAAATCGCCGAGATCGCCGAGGCGGCCGGCCTGGAGCTGGAGATCGAGGAGATCTGGACCCTGCCGCCCACCCCCTTCGATCCGGCCTGCGTGGAGGCGGTGGAGCGCGGCGCCGAGGCGGCCGGCTATTCCCACCGCCGCATGGTTTCAGGCGCCGGTCACGATGCCGTCTATGTCGCCAAGGTGGCGCCGACCGGCATGATCTTCGTGCCCTGCGAGGACGGCATCAGCCACAATGAGATCGAGAACGCGAGTCTGGAAGACCTGGAGGCGGGCTGCAACGTCCTGCTGGCCGCCGTGCTGGAGCGTGCCAACGCTGCGGCAGGCTGAGCGACGCGAAGCCGCGGCAAGCGGCCGGTCGCGCCAAAGCGGTTTCGAACGATCCTCGCGCGTGGCGCCAGGGCTTGCGACGGCTTGCCGGGCCTGTGCTAGAACGCCGCCACGAACAAGACGGTACTCGGCGAGGCGACCATGGACGGCGGAGACGGCATCAGTCTCGAGCAACGGCTGGGCGAGCGGGCGGCGCGCCTCGAGGCGACGCTGTCTGAGCTGCTGCCGGAGTCGGCCGCGCCCTATGCGACGGTGATCGCCGCCATGCGTTACGCCAGCCTGGGCGGCGGCAAGCGCCTGCGGCCCTTCCTGGTGGTGGAGAGCGCCGCCCTCTTCGACGTGTCGGAGTCTCAGGCGTTGCGCGCGGGGGCGGCGGTCGAGATGGTCCACTGCTACAGCCTGGTGCACGACGACCTGCCGACGATGGACGACAGCGACCTGCGCCGCGGACGGGCGACGACGCACAAGCGGTTCGACGAGGCCGTGGCGATCCTCGCCGGCGACGGCCTGCTGACCGAGGCCTTCACGGTGCTGGCGGACCCGGCCACCCACCCGGACGCGGGCGTGCGCATCGAGCTGGTCGGCGCCCTGGCGGCCGCCAGCGGCAAGGACGGCATGGTCGGCGGACAGATGATCGACATCTCGCCCGTGCGGCACGGGCTGGACCTGGCCGGCATCACCACCCTGCAGGCGTTGAAGACGGGTGCACTGATCGGCTTTTCCGCCCAGGCGGGCGGTATTCTGGGTCAGGCGGACGCCGACGCGCGGCAGCGGCTGGCCGGCTACGCCGCCGATCTCGGCCTCTGCTTCCAGATCGTCGACGACCTGCTGGACGTCACCTCGACGGCCGAGGACCTCGGAAAGCCGGCCGGCCAGGACGCGGAGATGGGAAAGGCCACCTTCGTCGGCATGCTCGGGATCGAGGGCGCGCGCGCCGAGGCGGCGCGGCTTGCCGAGTCGGCCGCCGAACGCCTGGCGCCCTTCGGCGCGCGTGGGGAAACCCTGCGGCAGTTGTCGCGCTTCGTGCTCGAACGCTCGAACTAGCCAGCGAATGACGGATCGGCCGCTGTCCGTCGGCGTGACGCTCGACCTGCACCGCGGGCACGAGGCAGGCGGCCACGTCAAGTGCTGGGAGCGTTTCGCCGAGGCGGCGACGGAGCTGCCGGACCGCCTGGACCTCGCGATCTACGTACTGGGCCGGCAAGAGACGGTCGAGGCGCTGGCCGCCAATGTCCGCTTCCATGCGGTGCGCCCACGCTTCGGAACCGAGCGCGTGGCGTTCCTCAGGCAGGGCGCCGGACATACGGACCTGGCGTTGTTCCACCCGCGGCTTGCGACGCTCCTGCCGCAGCACGACGTTTTGCACCATACGCACGCCTTTGCGTTGAGCCGCACGGCGGTGCGCGTGGCACAGCGGCACGGGCTGCCGTTGACCGCTTCGCTGCACACCGACCTGCAGCGCTTTACAGAGCACTATGGGCAGGAAATCCTCGGCCGCAGCCGTCTCGGCCGGATGCTGCTGAGCAGCTTTCGCCTTGACGCCCTCTTCGCCCGCCGCCAGGCCCGAAAGGTCGGGCGGCTGCTCGCGCCCTGCCGACGGGTGCTGATCTCGCGCCAGGAGGACATCGCGCGCTTCGCCTACGCGGTCGATCCTGCGCGGATCGGTCGCCTGCGCCGCGGGATACAGCTCGACCGCTTTAGCCCGGCCTTCCGCGACCGTGCCTGGTTGCAGCAGAACTTCGGGATCGCACCGGAAGTCCAGGTGCTGCTCTTCGTCGGGCGTTTGGACGAGTCGAAGCGGGTCCTGACCTTGGCGCGCGCCGCCAAGCGTCTGCGCGACACCGGACGTCCGGTCATGGTGCTGATCGCCGGCGAGGGCGCCGCCCGCGCGGCGGTGCACGAGATCTTGGGGCAAGCGGCGGTCATGCCGGGACGTCTGCACGGCGACGATCTGAGCCGCGCCTACGCGTCCAGCGACCTCTTCGTCTTCCCGTCCGACAGCGAGGTCTTCGGCAATGTGGTGATCGAGGCGCGCGCCTCCGGCCTGCCGGTGCTGGTGACCGATCACGAGGGGATCGGCGCCCGCACCATGGGTACGGAGGGCGAGGGACTTGTCGTGCCGGGCCAGGACCCGGCCAGATGGGCGGGAGCCATCGCCGGACTGCTCGACGATCCGCAGGGCCGTGCCGAGATGGGCCGCCGGGCGCGGGCCCACGTGCTGCGCCACTGGCCGTCGTGGCGGCAGGTCCTGGAAGAGGACTTGCTGCCCGCCTGGCAGGCGGCCTACGACGAGGTCGCGGCGGGCTAGTTGGTGCTGAGCGTCCTCGCGGTGCCCAGCTTGTCGACCTGTTGGGCGATCTGCTGCAAGAGGCCGTCGACACCGTCGGACTTGAGCACGGAGGTGAACTCGCTGCGGCGCAGCGCCAGTTCGCTGATGCTTCCGTCGAGATAGACGTCGAGGATCTTCCAGCCGCCGTCGGTCTGATGCACCAGGTAGTCGATCGGGATGGTCTCGCCGTCTCCGGTGATCAGACGGTTCTCCACGATCACGCCGCCACGCGGCGCATCCTTGGTGCCGACGACCTGCCACCGCTCGCCGGAGTAGCCGTCGAAGCGGCTGGCGAAGGTGGAGATCGACAGCTCCGTGAAGCGCTCGATCAGGGCCTGTTTCTCCGCGTCGCTGAAGCTCGGCCAATGGCGCCCGACGGCGATTTGCGCCATGGCCGACAGGTCGAAGGACTGTGTCAGCAGGGGCGCAAGGTACGCGTGCCGGCCTTCGAAGCCGAGGTCCGCGGCGTTGCGCATGGCGAACAGCAGCGCCTCGTTGACGTCCTGAACCGTCTGCTCTGGTGTGTCCGCCGCCCGTGCGGCCCCAGCAGGCGCGACGAGCGCCAGCGCCACCGCCATCAGAAGGGCGCCGACCTGGCGACCGAACCTGGGGCGGCCGGCGAGACGGGCATTGACCTGGGTGAAGCTGAAGGCTTTGTTTGCCGTCCGAAGCACGCGAGAACTCTCCTGAACATGAGGCGCGGCGGCCTGACCGACCGGTTGGGCCGCCGCGCGAGCTATACATCGGGGCGAACATGGACGTCGTCAATCCGCCGGACGGATGGCTGACGGTTTGGATCGGCGGGGTCCGCCGCCGCGCCGGCGCGACGTTGCTCGTCGCGCTGGCTGTCACGCTCGCTTGCGGATGGTACGTAGCGACGCGGCTTGGCATCGACACCGGCACCGAAAACATGATTGCCGAAGATGTCCCGTTTCGACAGAACGACCAAGCCTTCGACCGTCTGTTTCCGCAGTTCTCCGACCTTTTGGTCGTGGTGATCGACGCTCCGACGCCGGAGGACGCCAGCGCTGCCGCAGAAGACCTTGCCGAAGCCTTGGGCGGCCCGGATCGGCCGTTCCGCGACGTCTACCGGCCGGGCAGCGAGCCGATCTTCGCGGAGGCCGGCCTGCTCTACCTCGACCTGGAGACGCTCTACGGCATCTCGGACCGGATTGTCGCCGCCCAGCCGCTGCTCAGCCTGCTCGCCGAACGCCCCGATCTGACCGGCTTGGCACGCGTACTGGAGCAGGCGACCGCGCGACCCGAGATGCTGATGCAGGGCGGCTCGGCCGACGCCCTTGCCGACCTGCTGGTTCGCATGGCCACGGTCGCCGAAGCACAGGCCGAGGGGCGGCCGCTGTCGCTGTCCTGGCAGGCCCTGGTCACCGGCGATTCGGGCCAGCTTGCCAAGGCGCGCCGCTTCCTGATCCTCCGCCCGGAGTTGGAGCCTGGCGCGCTGCAGCCGGCGGCACGCGCCATCCGCCGGGTCGAGTCTGCGGTACGCGAAGCGGGCCTGACGCCGGAGCGCGGCATCCGGGTGCGCCTCACCGGCCCTGTGGCCCTCGACCATCAGGAGCTGCAGGCGGTGCAGTTGGGCGGTTCGGCCGCCGGCCTGCTGTCGTTGGCGTTGGTCGCCCTCCTGCTCGCCTTCGGATTGCGCTCGCTGCGTCTGGTGTTGGCGACGGTGGCGACCCTGCTGGTCGGCCTGGTTTGGACCGCTGCTTTCGCGGCCGCCACCGTCGGCAGCCTCAATCTCATTTCCGTCGCCTTCGCCGTGCTGTTCATCGGCCTAGCCGTCGACTTCGGCATCCATGCCTGCCTGCGCTATCGCGAGGAGGTGCGTGCCGAGGCCGCGGCGGCAATGCCCCGGGCCTTCGGCGCGGCGGGCCGCGGCATCGCCCTCTCGGCGGTCTGCGCGGCGGCCGGCTTCTTCGCCTTCCTGCCGACCGATTATCTGGGGCTGGCCGAGCTCGGCCTGATCGCCGGTGCCGGCATGCTGATCGCCTTGGTCGCCACCTTTACCGTGCTGCCGGCGGTGCTTGCGCTGCTGCCGCTGCGGCGGGTCGGTCCGCCGCGCGCCGGCGGCGGGCGGCGCCTGCCACGCCTGGCGCCGCGCTCCACACTGGCGACGGCGGCGGTGCTCAGCCTCGGCGCGGGCTTCGCCGCACCCGGCGTGGTCTTCGATTTCGACCCGATCAACCTGAAGGATCCGCAGTTCGAATCGGTGGAGACCTTCTTCGAGTTGGCCGGCGATCCCGAGACCACGCCCTACCGCATCGACGTGGTGGTGGAAGGTGCGGCCGAGGCGGAAGTCACCGCCCGTGCCCTGCGCGCGCTGCCCGAGGTGGGCGGCGTGCACCGCCTGCAGGACTTCGTCCCACGCCGCCAGGAGGACAAGCTGGTCGCCCTGGAGGATCTCGCCTTCGTCATCCAGCCGCTGCTGCTGGCCGAGCCGACTCGCGGCGAGGCCCCACCGGAGGCCCTGGCGGCGGCCTTTCGGGATCTGCGGGCGCTGGCCGAGCGGTTGGGGTCCGGCGAGGGCGCGTTGGGGCTGTCGGCTGCCCGCTTGGCCTCGGCCCTCGAGACCCTGGAAGCGGCGGAGCGGGCGCCCGTGACCGAACTCGATGCGCGGCTGATGCGTCACTTCCCGGCCGCGTTGCAGCGCCTGCAGACGGCGGTCTCGCCGACCCGACCCATCGGCCTGGACGACTTGCCGGCGGAGATCCGGCAGCGCTGGCAGTCGGACGAGACGTTGCGACTCGAGGTCCGGCCGGCCACGCCGATCCGCGACAATGCCGCACTGCGGCGCTTCGCCGCTGCCGTGCTGGAGGTGGCACCGCAGGCGACGGGGGCGCCTGTGATCATCGCCGGCGCTGCCGACGCCATCCTGCGTGCCTTCCTGACGGCGACCGGCCTCGCCTTCGCCGCAGTCCTGCTGATCCTCGGCGTGACGCTGCGGCGGCCATCCGAAATCGCGCTGATCGCCGTGACGCTGGTGCTCGCCGCGCTCTGGACGGCAGGGGCTGCTGCCTTGCTCGGCATCCCGTTCAACTTCGCCAACATCATCGCCCTGCCGCTGTTGTTCGGCCTCGGCGTCGCCAGCGCCATTCATTTCGTCCTGCGTCTGCGCGAGGAGGGCAGCGGCGAGGCCGTCCTGCGCAGTTCCACCTCCTCCGGTGTCCTCTTCTCGGCGCTGACCACAATTGCCGCCTTCGGCAGCTTGGCGGTATCCGGCCACCTCGGCATGGCCTCGATGGGTCAACTCTTGACGCTGGCGATTACGGTCACCCTGATCGCCACCCTGGTGGTGCTGCCGGCGATGATCGAGGTGCTGCGGCGTCCGAAGAAGGGGAGGACGCAGGCATGACGTTTCTGGTGACCGGTGCTAGCGGCTTCGTCGGCGCGGCGGTCGTGCGCCACCTGTTGGCCAGCGGCGAGGAGGTGCGCGCTCTGGTGCGCGGAACGAGCCCGCGCCGCAACCTGGAGGGCCTGCCGGTCGAGACGGTCGTCGGCGACCTGCGCGACCCGGCCAGCCTCGAGCCCGCCCTCAAGGGATGCCGCGGCCTGTTCCATGTCGCCGCTGACTACCGCCTGTGGACGCGCAATCCGCGGGAGCTGTTCGAGACCAACGTCGAGGGTTCCCAGGCGCTGATTCGCTTGGCCGGTGAGGCCGGCGTCGAGCGGATCGTCTACACCTCCAGCGTCGCAACTCTGAAGCTGAGCGGCGGCGCGGCGCCGGCGGACGAGAGCTGTGTCGCCACCCTGGCCGACATGACCGGCGACTACAAGCGCAGCAAGTTCCTGGCCGAAGAGGCCGTCGCCCGGCTGGTGCGCGAGGAAGGCCTGCCGGTTGTGATCGTCAACCCCAGCGCGCCGATCGGCCCCGGCGACGTCAAGCCGACGCCGACCGGCCGTGTTGTGCTGGAGGCCGCGCAGGGCAAGATGCCCGCCTATGTCGAGACGGGGCTCAACGTCGTCCACGTGGACGACGTCGCGCAGGGACATTGGCTGGCCTACGAGAAGGGCGAGATCGGCGAGCGCTACATCCTGGGCGGCGCCAACATGACACTGCGCCAGATCCTGGAGATCGTCGATGATGTCTGCGGGCGCCGGCGTGCCCGGCTTCGGCTGCCGCACAGACTCGTCCTGCCGCTCGCCTACGGCGCCGAAGCCTGGGCACGCAGCTTCGGCGGCGAGCCCTTCGCCACGGTCGACGGCGTGCGCATGGCGGAGAAGTTGATGTTCTTCGACAGCGCCAAGGCGGAACGGGCGCTCGGCTACACTCACCGTCCGGCGCGCACGGCGATCGCCGACGCTGTCGTCTGGTTCAAGACGCATGGCTACCTCCGCTAGGCTGCGCGGCCTGCTGCTGCTTGCGGCTGGCCTCGGCCTCTTCGCGCTGGTGCTGTGGTTGGCAGACCTGGAGGGCGCGCTGGCGGCGCTGCGGTCCGGCGGTTGGGCAATCGCCCTGATCGTCGCCTCGCAGCTCTTGGTGATCGCCGCCAATGCCCAGGCTCTGCGCAGTGCGCTGCCGCGCGAGACGCGTTGCGGATTCGCGGCGGCTTGGCGCGCCTGGTGGATCGGCGATGCCGTCAATGCGCTATTGCCGGTCGCGCAGATCGGCGGCGAGGCGGCGCGGGCGCGGCTGATGGCGCTGGCCGGCGTGCCTGGCCCGACGGCGGCGGCGGCGGCCGTGGCCACCTTGACCGTCGGCTTGTTCACCCTGGTGCCCTACGGCATGGTCGGCGCCATGGTCTTGGCGCTGCTGGTCGCACAGCCGGCCGATGTCCTGGCACCGGTGCTCGGCCTTGGGATCTTCGCGCTGCTTGTTCTCGCCTTCGTGTTGGCCCAGCGTCGCGGCCTGTTCGGCCGGCTGGCCGCGCTGGGCCCCAGGCTGTCCGGCGGTCGGCTCGTCGCCGTCGCCGAAGGTGGCCGTGCGACCGATGCGGCGCTTGCTGCCTTCTACGGCGATCGGCGACGTCTTGCCGCCTGCAGCGGCTGGCGCTTGGCCGGGTGGTTGCTCGGTGCCGGTCAGGTGTGGCTGACCTTCGACGTCCTAGGCATCGAGGCGGGCGCGCTTTCCGCCTTCGTGCTCGAAAGCCTTGGCCAACTCGCCAAGGCGGCAGGCTTCGCGATCCCGGGTGGCCTGGGCGTGCAGGAGGGCGGGTTGCTGGGCGTCGGCGCGCTGTTGGGGCTGGCGAGCGACCTGGTGCTCGGCGTCGCCTTGACCAAGCGGATTCGCGACCTGGTACTCGGCCTTCCCGCCCTGGCGACCTTTAAGGTCGTCGAGGCGCGTCGCCTCACGTTCCGGCGAGATGTGCGTCACCCTATTGAACGTTAAGGCGATTTTCCCGCATGCTGCTGTGCGGGATCGGGCGCCGCGGGGCAGGCATGACCCGATGATCGAGGGCGCTCCTTGACGAGCGCGCGACGGGAGGTCTCCATGGTCGCGTCCTGCGGGGCGGTGCCTGCCAAGGCCCGCCTGACCGTGCTTCTGGCCGAGCCGCGCGGGTTCTGCGCCGGCGTCGAGCGGGCCATCGAGATCGTCGAGCGGGCCTTGGCGATCCATGGCGCACCGGTCTACGTGCGCCATGAGATCGTCCACAATCGCCGGGTCGTCGAGTCGCTGGAGCGCCAGGGCGCGGTGTTCGTCGAGGAGGTCGAGGAGATCCCGGAAGGCGCGGTGACCGTGTTCAGCGCCCATGGTGTCGCGCGCCGGGTCGAGCGGGATGCCGCGGGGCGGAGCCTGCAGGTGATCGACGCCACCTGTCCCCTGGTCTCCAAGGTGCACAAGGAGGCGCAGCGCTTTGCCGACCAGGGACGCGAGGTGATCCTGATCGGTCACGCCGGGCACCCGGAAGTGGTCGGCACCTTGGGCCGCGTCGCGGGCCGCATGCACCTGGTCGCCAGTGTCGCGGAGGCCGAGGCGCTGCAGGTGGGCGACGCGCAGCGGCTGGCCTACGTCACCCAGACGACGCTCAGCCTCGACGACACGCGGGCGATCGTCGCGGCGCTGGAACGGCGATTTCCCGGCATTCTGGGCCCCAACACCGGCGACATCTGCTATGCCACCCAGAACCGGCAGACCGCCGTGCGCGCCATGGCCGCGCGGGTCGACGCCGTGCTGGTGGTCGGCGCCGCCAATTCCAGCAACTCCAATCGCCTGCGCGAGGTCGCGGCGTCCGGCGGCACGCCCAGCTTCCTGATCGAGCGGCCGGAGGACTTCGATCCGGGAGTTTTGGGGGCCGCGGATGTGGTCGGGATCACAGCCGGCGCCTCTGCCCCCGAGGTACTCGTCGAGGAGTTGTTGAAGCGTCTTGCCGAGCGCTATGACCTTACCATCCAAAGGGTGGACGGGGTGGCGGAGAACGTCCATTTTCGCTTGCCGTCGGAGGTGGAATCCTTGCCCATGCAAGCGAGTTCCGCAAAAGCTTGACCGATCAACTGCGGTATTCGGGTGCCACGACATCCGCACCGCGCACTCGCGAACGGAGGTTCGACCGTGCCCATCCCCTGGCGCCAGCACTTCGCCATCGGCTGGTACGTCCTGAAGCAGCGGCTGCAGGGCAACACCCGCTATCCGCTCGTGCTGATGCTGGAGCCGCTGTTCCAGTGCAACCTGGCCTGCGCCGGCTGCGGCAAGATCGACTATCCGAAGCAGATTCTGCAGCGCCGTCTGTCGGTGCAGCAGTGCCTGGACGCCGCCGACGAATGCGGCGCGCCGATGGTGGCGATTCCCGGCGGCGAGCCCCTGTTGCACAAGGAGATCGGCGAGATCGTCGCAGGGTTGGTGGAACGCCGGAAGTTCGTCTCGCTGTGCACCAATGCGCTGCTGCTCGAGAAGAAGCTGCACCTGTTCCAGCCGTCGCCCCACCTCTTCTTCAGCGTCCACCTCGACGGCCTGAAGGAGGAGCACGACGCCGCCGTCTGCCAGGACGGCGTGTTCGAACGCGCCGTCAGGGCGATCAAGACTGCGCAGGAGGCCGGCTTCCAAGTCAACGTCAACGCCACGATCTTCGACGGCATGCAGCCGGAGCGGGTCGCCGCCTTCCTCGACTACGCCCGGGACATGGGGGTCAATGGCATCACCATCTCGCCGGGCTTCGCCTACGAGCGGGCGCCGGACACCCAGCACTTCCTGACCCGGCAGAAGACCAAGCAGCTCTTCCGCGACATCCTGGCGCGCGGCAAGGGCAAGAAGTGGCCGCTCAGCCACTCCTCGCTCTACCTGGATTTCCTGGCGGGGAACCAGGATTACCGTTGCACGCCCTGGGGCATGCCGACGCGCAACATCTTCGGCTGGCAGAGGCCCTGCTACCTGCTGAACGAGGGTCATGCGCCCAGCTTCAAGGCGCTGATGGAGGAGACCGACTGGGATACCTACGGTACCGGCAAGTACGAGAAGTGTGCCGACTGCATGGCGCACTGCGGCTACGAGCCGACGGCGGCGATGGATGCGGTCAAGAACCCGCTGAAGGCGGCCTGGGTGTCTTTGCGCGGACCGAAGACCGAAGGGCCGATGGCGCCGGAGATCCGGATGGACGGCCAGCGGCCGGCCGAGTACGTCTTCGAGGATCTGGTCGCCGAGGCGATGACCAACTCCGAGCGTCGCGCCGCCGAGGAGCGGGCGCGCTCACAGGGGGAGCGGGCGAGACAGCAGGCTGCGCAGTGAGGCCTTGGCGGCGGCGTTCGCCCTCCCGAGCCGCAGCAGCGCCGGCAGTATCCGCGGCCGCCTGACGACGGCACCCAAGAGGTAGCCGAGCCGCGGCCTTCCGCTGTCCGGATCGACCGCCTGCAGGATCGGCGGAGGCAGTTCGGTGGCGGCGTCGTCCAGCACGGTGCGGACGACGGCAAAGGCGAGCCCCGCCTCCGCCGCCGCCTCGGCCAGCAGGTGGCTCTCGAGGTCGACGGCGACGGCAGCCGTGGCGCGATGCAGGTCGCGCTTGACGTCGGCCGTTGCGGCCGGCGTATCGGCCCCCAGCATCAGGCCCTCCTCCAGCGGCAGGCCGAGCTGCCGCGCCGCCTCCCGCAGTCGGCCGGCGGCGGCGGTATCGCAGCTCCAGCGCCGGCCGGCCGCATCGACCACCGTCTCAGGGATGACCAGGGTGCCGGGGGTCAGACCGGGCATCAGGCCGCCGGAATAGCCGACCGACAGAAGCAGTTCGGCGCCGCGGCCCATCAGCTCGGGCAGCCGTCGTCGGGCGGCGTCCGCCGTCCCACCGCCGTGGACCACAAGCGGGCGGCTCGGCCAGGTCCGGGTGGCGCGACGGACGAGTGCGGCCTCTTCTGCAAGACCGACGAGGATGCCGATCCGTCGGGGTCGCGCAGCGCCGGCCGCTTGGCTCACATCCCGACTTCGACGCGGCCGGAGTTGCTGCGCTGCAGGTTGGCGTAGCGGGCCAGCGCCCAGAGCGGGAAGTAGGCTGCATATCCGTGGTACTTCAGGTAGAAGACACGCGGGAAGCCGGTACCGGTCCAGAAGGGCTCGTCCCAGCGCCCCTCCTCGCGCGGCGTCTCCAGCAGGTGAGCGACACCGCGGCCAACCGCTTCGTCAGGGCTGTCGCCGGCGGCCATCAAACCGAGCAGCGCCCAAGCGGTCTGCGAGGCGGTGGAGCCCTGGCAGGCCTCCCGTTGGCCCGGCTCGTAGGTATCCAGGCTCTCGCCCCAGCCGCCGTCGGCGAGTTGACGGTCCTTCAGCCAGGCCACAGCTTTGCGCACTTCAGGCCGCTGCATGTCGAAGCCGACCGCGTTGAGCGCGCACAGCGCCGACCAAGTGCCGTAGATGTAGTTGGAGCCCCAGCGGCCGAACCAGGAGCCGTCGGCCTCCTGCTCGCGCAGCATGTACTGCACCCCCTTGGCGACGGCCGGATGGTCGAGGCCGTAACCGAGCTGGCCCAGCATCGACAGGCAGCGGGCGCTGACGTCGACCGTCGGCGGGTCCAGCAGCGCGCCATGATCGGCGAAGGGAATGGCATTCAGGTAGTAGTGCGTGTTATCGGCGTCGAAGGCCGCCCAGCCGCCGTTCGAGGATTGCATGCCAAGGATCCAGCGGGTGGCGCGCTCGATCGGCTCCTTATAGGCGACGGGGTCGGCACGATGCAGCGCCATGACGACGACGGCCGTGTCGTCGAGGTCCGGATAGTGCGCATTGACGTACTGAAAGGCCCAGCCGGACGGCTCCAGGTGAGGCCGCTGAACGCGCCAGTCGCCGCGCGGATCGCGCACCTCCCGCTCGACCAGCCAGTCGCAGGCCTTGCGCACGCCCGGGTCCCGCCCGGTCGCGCCGGCCTCCAGCATCGCCTGAAGGGAAAGCACCGTGTCCCATACAGGCGAGACGCAGGGCTGGCAGTACAGCGTCTCCCCGCGGTCGTGCAGAAGATTGCGGATGGATCGCTTGGCCACCGCGAGATTGGCGTTGTCGGGCTTGTAGCCGAGCGCGTCCAGCATCATCACACTGTTCGCCATGGCCGGGAAGATCGCGCCCAATCCGTCCTCGCCGTTCAGCCGTTCGAGGGTCCACTCGACCGCCTTGTCGATGGCGCGCTGCCGGCTGCCGGCCGGCATCAGCGGTTCGACCCGGCGCAGTACCCGATCCAGGTTGACGAAGGCGGCGCCCAGCAGGCTGCCGTCCACGTTGGCGATGTAGTCCCGCTCCTGCTCGGGCGGCGTGACGAAGAGCTCGCGGATGTGCACGCCGCGCGGATTGCGCGCCTGCGGCTTCAGTGCCATCAGCACCAGCAGCGGCACGATGACCGTGCGCGACCAGTAGCTGACCTTGTCCAGATGGAAGGGCGACCAGCGCGGCAGATGCATGATCTCGACCGGCATCACCGGCACCGCCCGCCACGGCACCTGACCGAACAGGGCCAATGCGATGCGGGTGAAGACGTTGGCCTTGGCGGCGCCTCCGGCTTCCAGGATGCGCTCGCGCGCCCGGGCCATGTGCGGCGCCTCGATGTCCTCGCCGATCAACTTCAGCGCGTAGTAGGCCTTGACCGTGGCGGAGATGTTCATGCTGCCGCCGTGGAACAACGGCCAGCTCCCGTCCGGATTCTGGATCTCGCGAATGTGCTTGGCGATCTTGGCTTCCTCGCCCGGATCGATTTCGTCCAGATAGTGCTGCAGGAACACGTACTCGGCCGGAATGGTGGCATCGGGCTCGAGTTCAAAAAGCCAGTGCCCGTCCGGCTTCTGGCGTTCCGCCAATGCGGCCCGCACTTCGTCCACGGTCGAGTCCACCTTCGTCAAAGTGTCGAGACGATCGAACGCTGGCAATGCCATGGAAATGGACCTTCCCCTCAATGCCGCGAGCGCCGGCCCGACTCCGGAGGCTCGCCTGAACAAGACAACGCCGCTAGGATGGCTTTCCGCCCCGCACGCGGGACGACCTTCGGAAATGGCGGCACCGGGCGGCTGCGACTCCGACCCCAAACCGGAAATGCCGCACCGCGGAACGACGGCGGATAGTGCCCTTTCGTCGGCCTGAAAACAACCTTTTGCGGCAAGGCCTTAGTGACGCAGCTCACAGCAGGCCGTAGCGCAGCGCGACCCACAGCTTCTGGCCCTTGGACAGCTTGACCGCCGCGCCGTCGCCGAGCTGCCAGCCGGTCGCCTGCATGCGCAGGAGCTGGCGCCAGTAGACCTCCATCATGACGATCGCGGGCTTCGGCTTGCGCCGACAGCGGGCGATCAGCCCGCGTGCCCGGGCAAAGCGGGCGTGAGCTGTCTCTGCCAGCCGCTCGCAGACCTGCGGCAGGTTCGGATGGGCGAGCACGGCGGCCGGGTCGCGCGTGGCGATCCCCGCCTCGTCCAGCAGCTCGGCGGGCAGATAGAGGCGTCCACGGGCGGCGTCCTCGGCGCGGTCGCGCAGGATGTTGGTGAGCTGCAGGGCTTCGCCGAGCGTGACGGCTAAGTCTTGGGCGTTCTCGTCGTTCTCGCCCAGGACCTCGAGGGTCAGCACGCCGACGGCACCGGCGACCCGGCGGCAGTAGAGCTCGAGCAGCGGCCAGTCGGGGCCCTGCAGGGCGTCCTCGAGGTCCATCTGCATGCCGTCGATCAGCGCGAGAAACTCCGCACGCGACAAGGCGAAGCGCTCGACCGGGGCCGCCAACGCCAGGGCGATCGGATGGGTCACCGGCCGGCCCGCGTAGAGCCGGTCGATCTCCATCCGCCAGGTTTCCAGGGCGGCGCGGCGGGCCTCCAGCGGACCGGGCTCGTCGGCGATGTCGTCGATTTCCCGGCAGAAGGCATAGACCGCGAACATCGCCCGCCGGCGCGGCGCCGACAGCAGCTTGAGGCCCCAGACGAAGGAGGTGCCGGCCGCTTCGACACGCGCGCGCACCCAGGTCTCCGCCTCCGGCAGGGACATGGCCGGTGCGGCGAAGGGCGCGGAGAAGTCGGGAAGCTCGCTGGAGGCGCTCATGGTGCGGTGCAGTGTGGCCGAGCCGGCTGTGCGGCTCAATGCCTCGGCGTCAGTGCCGTGCGTCGGGCCGCCCGGCGGCGTGCGCCTGGGCGCGGCCCTTCCAGGCGCCGCCGCGCCCGGCGTGGAAGCGCCGCGCGGAATCGAGGGTCATGCCCGTGTAGAGCAGGGCGGCCAGGGGCAGCAGGGGGGCGAGCCAGGGCGGCTGTCGGTAGTGCCGTAAGGTCGGCACCAGCGCCAGCGCCATGGCGATCCAGGTTGCCAGCGCCGGCAGCCCGGCGGTCGCCGCCCCATGCAGCGGCCAGGTCAGGACGAGTAGCGGCGGCACCAGGTAGATCAGCAGCATGCCGAGGACGGTCCCGGCCAACAGCCAGGGCGAATGGTGGAGTTGGGTGTAGGCGGTGCGTGCCACCATCTCCCAGATCTCGCCCAGCGTCTCGTAGGCGCGTGCCGAGCGCGCGTGCCCGCTGGTGCCCAGCCAGACGCGCCCGGCCCGCCCGGCCGCGTCCATCGGCCGACCGCGGCGCTTCAGAGCGCGGCCCAGCGCGCAGTCGTCGATGATCTGCTCGCGCACCGGCTCCAGCCCGCCGGCCCGCTCGAAGGCGGCGCGGCGCACCAGCATGCAGCCGCCGGCAGCGGCGGCGGTTCGGCTGGCGGGGTCGTTGACCCAGCCGAAGGGGTAGAGCTTGGCGAAGAAGAAGACGAAGGCGGGGATCAGCAGACGGTCCCAGAAGGAGATGCACTTCAGCTCGACCATCTGGGACGTGAGGTCGAGGTCCTCCACCGCGGCCTTGGCGACGAGGCAGCGCAGGTTGCCCGGCTCGTGCAGGATGTCGGCATCGGTGAACCAGAGGTAGGTGGGCTGCCGCTGTGTGGCCTCGCCCACGGCAGCGTTCAGCGCCCACAGCTTGCCGGTCCAGCCTGTCGGCAGGGGGGGCGGCGCAACCACGGTCAGACGCTCTTGCAGGCCGAGTTCGTCGGCCAGCCGATGTGCCGTCTCGCCGGTGTCGTCGTCGCTGGCGTCGTCGGCCAGGACGACGTGGAAGCGGCCGGGATAGTCCTGGGCCAGCACCGAGCGCAGGGTCCGGGGCAGCACGTCGGCCTCGTTGCGCGCCGGGATGCAGGCGACGACGGGCGGCCACGCGGCGGGCTGTGCGCTTTCGGGCGGGCAGACGAAGCGCTCGCGCCCGCGCCAGAAGCCGCCCCAGAAGAGCAGCAGCACGATCCAGGCGAGCAGCGAGGCCAGGGCCAGGCCGGTCAGCACGCCGCCCGCGCCCCCAATCGCTGCAGCGCCAGCCGTGCCGCCGTCTGGCCGGAGGTCACCGCCCCCTCGATGGTGGCCGGCAGGCCGGTCGCCGTGTAATCGCCGGCCAGCAGCAGGTTGGCCAGGCCTGCCGCGTCCGGGTCCGGGCGGCGGCACAGGTTGGCGGGGGTCTGGCTGAAGGTCGCGCGCCGTTCCTTGACGATGCGGATCGGCGGCTGCGGTGCGTCCGGCAGGTCCAGGGCGCGCGCCACGTCGGGCCAGAGCCGCGCGGCCAGTTCCTCGGCGGGGCGGTCGACCCACTGCGCGGCGGCGCTGACCGTGACCGAGGCGAGGCCAGGGCGCAGGAAGATCCACTCGGCGACGCCGCCGACCAAGCCGAGGATCCCAGCGCCGTCGGGCAGGCGCGCGTCGGTCGACACCGCAACATGGGCGTTGACGATCGGATCGCTGCCCTCCGGCAGGGGCAGGCCGGGCAGCACGTCGGCGACCACGGTCGGGGGCGTCGCCAGGATCACGCGCTCCTCCGCTGCCAGGGCGATCCTCTCGCTGCCGAAGTCGAGCGCCGCGACGCGGTCGCGCTCGCGGACCAGGCCGCGCAGGCGCCAGCCGTGGCGCGGGGCGGTGCCGCGTGCCGCGAGCGTGCGCAGTGCCGGCTCCACCAGGCTGTCGGCCAGGCTGTCGCGCGCGATCAGCGGTTTGCACCAGGCCGCGCCCTTCAGGAAAGTCTCGGCCAGCACGGTCCAGAGCAGGCGTGCCGAGGCCTTTTCCGGCGGCGCGTTCAGGACGGCGACCGTCAGCGGCCGCCAGAAGCGGGCGTTGGCCGGTTCGGCCGTGCCGACCGCCTCCGCCACCGTGGCGTCCGGCCCCGCCAGGCGCAGCTTGACGGCCTTCAGGAAGTCCGCCGCGCGGGTGCCGGGAATGCGGCGCGAGGGCCGGAAGACCCACCAGGCGATGGGCCCGTCGCTCGGCTCCAGCCGCCAGGCTTCGCCGCTGGCGAGGTCGAGGAAGGGCAGGGGGCCGTCGGTCGGGCTCGCCAGGGTCTCGCGCGCGCCGATTTCATCGAGGTAGGCCAGGGCCGCCCGATTGGCCGAGAGCAGGAGGTGGTTGCCGTTGTCGAGCACCCGGCCGAGTTGCGGGTCGCGGTAGCTGCGGCAGCGCCCGCCGGCCTGTGGCGCCGCCTCGTAAAGAACGATCGGCACGCCGGCAGCGCTCAGCCGCACGGCCGCTGCAAGGCCGGCCAAGCCGGCGCCGACGATATGGACGCGGCTCATCTCGCCCGGCTCATGTTATGTGGTCGGCCGAGGGCGCCGGCCGCCCGGCAGACCCCGCTGCAGCAGCTCGAGCCCGGCGCCCAGCGCGGCCTGCCCGGCCAGGGCCGGGCGGCTCAGCTCGACGCGCACGGCCAGGGGATCCTGCCGCCGCAGCCGGGCATATAGCTTCCAGGCCAAACGGACAATTGCTGCCGATTCAAGCGCTAATCTGGTATTCTTCAAGTGAGGCGCCAACTCATCGGCGCGCCGCAGCAGGGCCTCGGTGCCGTCGAGGCATCGGTCCAGCACAAGCCGCAGCCCGGGTGTCGCGGCAGGCTTGGTCAGGTCGGTCAGGGCCACGCTTTCCGCTGCCATCCAGTCGGCCGGCAGGTAGACGCGGTCCATCTCGGCGTAGTCCTTCGCGCAGTCCTGCAGGTGATTCAGCACCTGCAGCGCCGAGCAGAGGGCGTCGCTGGCGGCCCAGCCCGCCCGGTCCTCGCCGTGCAGGTCGAGCAGGAAGCGCCCGACCGGGTTGGCCGAGACATCGCAGTAGCGCATCAAGTCGGCCCAGTCGTCGGTGCGCGGCTTGACCGCATCGCGCGAGAAGGCGTCGAGCAGGTCGAGGCCGTGTGCCAGCGGCACGCCAGTCGCCAGCAGGCTCTCGCGCAGCCGCTCGGCCTTGGCGACCTTGCCTTCAGGCGGCGTGGCGCCCTTCAGGGTGACCCGGAAAGCGTCGAGCCGGCGCAGCTTGTCCTCGGGCGCCAGCGTCCCGTTGTCGGCGATATCGTCGGCGGCGCGCGCGAAAGCGTAGTAGCGCGCCACGTGCGGGCGCAGCCGCGGGGCGATCAGGATCGAGCCGACGGGAAAGTTCTCCGCATCCGCGCCCTTGCCGGACGGCGTTTCGACGGACGAGGTCGCAGCGGCGGAGGTCTCGGCGCTCATGCGCCGCACACTAGGCCATGGACTCGTAAGTTTGCAGCCCGATTTGGATGGCGGCGAGCTTGAGCATGGCGAGGTAGTTGGCGGCGTGTTTTTCGTAGCGCGTGGCGACGCGGCGGAAGTGTTTGATGCGGTTGAAGAATCGCTCGATGCGGTTGCGCTGGCGGTAGAGTCGCGGGCTGAAGCAGGGTTTCCACTTGCGTTGCGGCATCGTCGGGATGTTGGGGGCGGCGCCGGCCGCCTCGATGGCCCGTCGCAGCCAGTCGGCGTCGTAGGCCTTGTCCGCCAGCACGATCGTGCCCGGCTGCAGGCGGTCGAGCAGGTCGGCGGCGCCGGGGCAATCGCCCGCCTGTCCCGGGCTCAGGGTGAGGATCAGCGGCAAGCCGCGCGCGTCGGTGAGCGCGTGCACCTTGGTGGTCAGGCCGCCGCGCGAGCGGCCCATACAGCGATCCGGGTGGCTTTTTTTGCGTTCGCCGCGTGCTGATGAACGCGCACCGAGGTGGTGTCGATCATCTGCACCTCGCCGTCGTAAGCTTCTGTGACCGCAGCCATAATCCGGTCGAACACGCCGGCCTTGCGCCACCGCACGAAGCGGTTGTAGCAGGTCGTGTAGGGGCCGAAATCCTTGGGCAGAGCGCGCCACGGCGCGCCCGTGCGCAACACCCAGAAGATCCCGTTCAGAACCCGCCGGTCGTCGACCCGCCGAACCCCGCGCGGCTTGTTCGGCAGCAAGGGTTGGATCACCGACCACTCGAAATCCGTCAGCGCGTAGGTCGCCATGGCAAGTCTCCTTTGCCATGGTGAATCATGCCACGCCGCGTCGCTCAAAGAATTTTATGAGTGTATGGCCTAGACCGGGCTGTGGCGGCATTGGTGAGATCGCTCAAATTGTTGGACTCATCAAGATAAATGCTGCTGTCACCTGAGGCAGCCGTACTCATTGTCGTACCATCCGGGAAACGCAATGATCCCGCATCAAACCGAATGCCGCCATTGACGTGGAGCGGAGATAATGGCGTATCGGTTCCTATGCCGACATTGCCGCTGCTGTAGTTGATTGTCGTGCTGCTGGATGCCCAGATCGAGCCGCCGACAAAATTAAATGCGTTGCCGCCCGCCTCGATGCTGGCGATGGACCAGCCATTGGCAGCGCAATCGAAGCCATCCATATTGCTGTGGGAGAAATAGGCGCCGGTGTCCTTGTCATAAAGAATGTATTGGGGGTTGGCATCTACTTGTGGCGGGGCGTAGGCGACGCGGCTGTCATTCAGGTTCCGGTAATAAAGAATGGTTTTAGTTGTGCCGTCGCTGCACTGAATAGCGTCAGGCCAGCCTTCGGCCATGGTGCCGTCTCCACCCGATCCGCCCCCGGAACCACTACCGCCGGAGCTTCCGGAAGTGAACGGCAGCCAGGTACCCGAGCCGTCACATATCTCCAGCGCATCGGCGGCGGCATTCAGGCGCAACGCGCCCTTGTTGCCGCCGCCGGAGTCGCAGGTCCCGCTGTTTTCCAGCAGGAGGGCGCCCGCGACATGGAGCGCGGAGTCCGGCGCGCTGGTCCCCACGCCCACACTGCCTTCTGTGTATGAGATATCGCTGTTGCTGGATCGAAACCAGACGCCACCCGTCCCGGCCTTCATGTCCCACCAGACGGTGCCGTCGCAAAACATCATCGTCGAATAGCTGTCGTTGAAGACGATGCTGCCCTTCTCCGCGACCGGATCGGCGCAAAGCGCATGGGCTTGATCTGAAGCTGAGATCATAAAGAGAAATACGATTAAGAATAATATTCGCGCGCCAATATGAAACATGAATAAGGGACCCCTTCTTATTGTTATTAAGAAATACCGTATCAAATACTATTGTATTCGTGAATCCTTAAATTTTTACTTTGTTCTTATGGAAAGGCGATCCGTTCACGCCTGGCGACAAAACCGGTCCCTTCTGCGCGGCTTATCCCCAGATTTGTAAGCCCCTGACTTCGCTATTTTTTTGAGCCGACAAAAGGGTCATGCAAAATGGAAAGCATGAATATCGGTTACGCCCGCGTCTCGACGGAGGAACAAAATCTCGATTTGCAACTTCACGCCCTGAGCGGAGCGGCCTGCGGAACTATCCATGAAGACCACGGGGTGTCGGGGGCGGCCGCTGACCGGCCGGGTCTATCGGCCGCCTTGGCGCAGGCCGGTCAGGGCGATGTGCTTGTGGTGTGGAAACTGGACCGGCTGGGGCGGTCCCTGCCCCACCTGGTCCAGGTCATCAACGATCTGCGAAAAGCGGGCGTAGGCTTCCGCTCCCTCCAGGAGCAAATCGATACGACAAGCGCGGGCGGGCGCTTCTATCTCCATATCCTGGCCTCGCTCGCCGAATTCGAGCGGGAGCTGATATCCGAGCGGACCCGGGCCGGGATGGAATCGGCGCGGCGGCGGGGCAAGCATATCGGCCGGCTGCGGAAGCTCAGCCCTCAGCAAATCGATCATGCCCGATCTATGGTAGAATCCGGTCGGGAGACGCGGGCGGCGATGGCCGAGCTGTTCGGCGTCGATGTGGCGACGCTCAGGCGGGCGATGCGCAGAGGATAGGCGTAGTATTGTTGTGCCGTTTTGGCTACGGCCTCATCTTCAAGGACCAACTATGGACATTGAAGACGCATTCAAACATTTGGAACTCTCGATTGACGCTTCGGAAGAGGAAGTCCGAAGCGCATTTCGGCAGCTTTCGAAACGAGCCCATCCCGACGTGCAGGAATCTATACCGGAAGAACAAACTTTGCTCAACGAAGCGAGGGATACTGCGCTGGCGTATATAAAAATTCGGAATGCGGTTGTGCCAATCAGCCCGTCCAATCTTACGCAGCAAATTCGGACAGCGGTAGCCACCTACAATGCAGAGCCGGCAAGTGAATTAGCGAGAAGCCAATTCAAGCAGCGGACACTTAGCCTAAATTTGCTGAAGTGGGTTAGTTGGGCGGTAGGCGCGTTTGCGGCCCTTATCACACTCACAAAAGGGAATTTGGTTGTCCTAAATCTTCCTTCCGTAGGCGCGGAAGAAGAAATGAGGCGCATGCTTGGCATGTTGGCGTTCATGTTTGGCTTTGCGGGAATCGTGATTCAGTTTTTTTTGAAGTACTCAGAACACAGAATGGAAGCTTTCCTAAATCGAATTGCTAGCAAGGTGGAATGTGCTCGACGACTTGCCCGAGAGTTAGACTTTGAGGATGTTGAGACAGTGACTGAAAAACACTTCTCAGGAGATAGTGAAAGCATATTGCCTGTATTTCCGATGATATTTTTCGAAACGACGCCAATAATTCTACAGCGAGCCGTGGAGCACGACCTATTACGGCCAATTGAGGCAGAAGCGGTTACTCCCGACTTTCGACAGACTTATTCCGTCAATTTTAAGCCAAGCGCATTCTGGACACCGCCACCCCCTCCACCAAAACCTCGCACACTGCATGAGATAAGGAACGGGCTGCTGGTCGCCATTGGCCTACTCGGAAGCTTAGGCCTTATTACATTAGGTTTGGTGTATTTTGGCTTCAAATGGTGGGGACTTATCCCCGGTAGCATTGCAATTATTTGGGCGCTCGGCACAGCGGTGGAGTTCTCGGAATACATTCAACGAATGCGAAACGATACTGCCCAGCAAGAGACGGAGGACAAAGCATAGTGGCGCGTGGCCGGGGCCGGTGTGCGGTTGCAAGTTCGGCATACACTAAAGAATGAAGCCCGCCAGGAGCGGAGGCGAGGTGTACAGAGAGGGTAATCGCCTGACAGTCCCGCCAGCGCTGGGGTCAGGCAGCTGAACACCCGCAAAAACCTAGCCCGATAGGGCGTGTCATGATTCACTGCTCTCGGTGATTTTCCGGGAGGGTTTGATGCGTCAGCGTGGCTTTTTCAGTTTGTCGGAGCATCTTGAGGCTTTGAGCCGGGACGGCGATCCGTTGGAGGTTCTCGATGCGACGGTGGACTTCGAGTATTTCCGGGGCTGGCTGGTCGATGGGCTCGGCTATGGCGACGGCGCCAAGGGCGGTCGCCCTCCGTTCGACCCGGTCTCGATGTTCAAGGTTCTGATCCTGCAGGCGCAACATAATCTGAGCGACGCGCGGATGGAGTTCATGATCCGCGACCGGCTATCCTGGATGCGCTTTCTCGGGTTCGATCTTGGCGGGCCGACGCCGGACGAGAACACGATCCGCCTGTTCCGCAACAAGCTGACTGAGACGGGCACGCTGCGGCGTGTGATGAAGGCCTTCGACTGGCAACTCCACAAGAAGGGCTACATTCCGATGTCCGGCCAGATCGTGGATGCCAGCCTGGTCCCGGCACCGAAGCAGCGGAACACCGACCCGGAGAAGGCGGCGATCAAGGAAGGTAAGAGCGCCGAGGAGATCTGGCCCGATGAGCCCAACAAGGCTGCGCAGAAAGACACGGACGCGCGCTGGACGCTGAAGGTCGGCGGCAAGGTCCGATATCGTCCCGACGGCACGCCGCTGCCGATGATCGCTCTACCGGTCTTCGGCTATAAATCGCACATCGCCATCGATCGCCGGTTCGGCTTCATCCGCGGACAATCCGTCACGTCGGCCTCCTCACCAGATGGTCGGCAGTTGCGGAATGTCCTCAGCACCGACAACACGTCCGCCGAGGTCTGGGCCGACAGCGCCTATCGATCACAACGCAATGAGAAGTGGCTGTCGAGCCGGATGCTCGTCAGCCGCATCCACCGCCGTAAACCGGCAGGCAAGCCGATGCCAACGACGACCGCGCGGGCCAACGCGAAGAAGTCCGCGATCCGAGCCTGTGTCGAGCATGTCTTCGCCCATCAGAAGAACCGCTACGGTCTGTCTATCCGCACCATCGGGATCAAACGCGCCGAAGCCAAACTGACGCTGGCCAATCTCGCGTACAACATGGACCGGCTGATCTTCCATGAACGCCGCGCTGCCGCAGGATGAGTCTGTCCGGACCTGCTGTTCACGGCCTCTCACGACGCAAAATCGAGGCGTCAGGGGCCGAAATGCAACCCAAAGTTCGTCATGACATCGAAATCATCGCTGAAGCGCCAAAATCGAACGGTTGATACGGGTGTCCAGCTTTTGGTTCGGTTGAGCTCTCGGGTGTCTTCACCTCCTTCCTGGTTGGGGTCTTCGGCAGACCGTCCTTGAAGGCCTGGGCCGGGGTCCGGCCGTTCATCCCGCGGCCCTGGTGCGGGCGCTTGTGATTGTAGCCGTCCAGGTAGCTATCCAGCGCCGCCTGCATCTCCTCCACCGTGTCGAACCAGGTCCGCCGGCCCTCGACCCGAAAGTGCTCGTCCAGCAGCGTGCGGTGCAGGCGCTCCACGATCCCGTTCGATTGCGGCCGCTTCACACGTGTCGTGCGGTGCTCGATCTCCTCGAGCTGCAGGAACAGCTCGTAGGGATGCCGGTCCGGCCGACCGCAGAACTCCCGGCCGTTGTCCGAGAGCACCACCTCGATCGTCGCACCCGCCGCCTCGAAGGTCGGCAGAACGTCGTTGTTCATCAGATGCACCGCCGTGATCGGCAGCTTGGATGTGTTCAGCCGCGCCCAGGCGTAGCGGCTGTGGCAGTCGATCGCCGTCTGCAGATAGATCCGGCCCACGCCCTTCAGCACCCCGACGAAGAAGGTGTCCACCGCCACCAGCGCGCCGGTGTGCGGCGCCTCGATGTGACGCTCGCGGAACTCCGGCGAGAAGCGCTCCAGCAATCGGATCTGTTCGTCGCTGAGCGCGATCTTCTGCTCCGCCGTCGCCTTCTCCAGCCGCAGCAGGCGCTCGTGCTTGGTCAGCAGCCTGTGGCGCTGCCACACCCCGCGCACTCCGCCGGCCGATACCTGCAACCCGCGCAGCCGGAGCTCCTGCTCCACCCGCAACGCCCCGTGGCACGGATGTGCCAGCGCGTGATCCAGGATCGCCGTCTCGATCTCCGACGACACTCGGTTCGGATGCGGACCCCGCGCCCCTGGCAGCCGATCGATCAGGCCTTCGGCACCGTAGGTCTGGAAGTTCCGGCGGATCTCGTAGAACTGTTGGCGGCTGTAGCCCATCACCCGGCAGGCCCGACCGACGTTGTCCAACTCCTGCGCAAGCTCCAGCAACGACAGCTTGCGCCGTGCTACCTTCTCTTTCGTGGTCATCTCGTGCTCCTGAGGTCGAATGGTTGTCTAGCAACTCCATCCTGAACCCAGGCTGGCGGGGTGGCCACGCCCCTGAGGCGCGCACGACCCTTGACGGTCACGCGTCTCAGCGGCTCCACAAACTGTCAGGGCAATACCGTCTCACCACAGACTGGCGGCTGCTGGCCGAGCTGCAAGGCGTCGCCTGGCTGGAGGTGCGGCCCCGGACCGGCCGCCTGCACCAGATCCGGGCCCATCTGGCGGCGCTGGGCTGCCCGGTCCTCGGCGACCGTCTCTATGGCGGCGGCGCGACCGGGCGGGGCGCGGGGCCGCCGCAGCTCCACGCCCGCGCCCTCTCCATCCCCTTGCGCCCGCGCAAGCCGCCGGTGCGGGCCGAGGCCCCGCCTCCGCCCCACATAGCGGAACGGCTGCCCGAGGATTGGCCGTCGGCCGCCGCTCCGCGGTGGCAGGGCTGACCCGGACCGACCGCCACCGCCGCTACTGGGGCCGCACGGCGTCGGCGGTGCCCTGGATGAAGGCCACGATCTTGGCCACGTCTTCGGCCGTCAGCTTGTCGTCGAAGGCCGGCATGCCGTTGTCGACCGCAACGCCGTCGAGGATCCAGGCCTCGGCGTTCTTGAGCACCTCCGCCGTCGAGTAGCCCAGGTTCGGGATCGCGCCGCCGTTGTTCACGCCTGGAACGCCGTGACAGAAGAGGCAGTTGGCGACGTAGATGCCTAGCCCCTCGGAGACCTGCTCGGGATCGTAGGGCACGCCGGACACGAGCTCCGTGCGCTGGGCCATCTCGGCCTCCGGCATCGGCGCGTCGCCGCCGAGGCGGAAGGTGAAGACCCGGCCCGGCCCGACCCGGTCGGTGGCGCGCTGCATCAGGCCATAGACGCCGCCCCACCCGACCGCAACGGTCACGTACTGGGTCCCCTCGTGCTCCCAGGTCATGGGTGCGGCCACCACGCCCGAGGTCACCGGGGTCTGCCAGAGGACCGCGCCGTTCTCGGCGTTGTAGGCGATGAAGCGGCCGTCCGCCGTGCCCTGGAACACCAAGTTGCCGGCTGTGGTGAGCGTTCCGCCGTTCCAGGGGCTGACGTATTCCGCCCGCCAGACCTCGCGCTGCGCGACCGGGTCCCAGGCCAGAAGATGGCCGAAGGGCGTCGCCTCGGGCGCCACCACGTTGAAGAGGTAGCCCAGGTTCCAGCCGACGCCGGACATGGTGGACATCGGCTTGTGGCTGTTCAGCTCCCACGCCGGATCTGTGGACTGCACCAGGGGCACGCCCTGGGCCGGAATATAGACCAGGCCGGTGTCGGGGTTGTAGCTCATGGGGTGCCAGTTGTGAGCGCCGTAGGCCGAGGGAATCGTCTCCCAGGGATCGGTCTTCGAGCGGGCGCCCGGCGCCTCGATCGGCCGGCCGTCCTCGTCGTGGCCGGTGGCCCAGGTCACATCGACGAAGGGCTCGGCCGAGATGAACTCCCCATCGGTCCGGTCGATCACGTAGAAGAAGCCGTTCTTGGGCGCCTGCATCAGCACCTGACGCATCTCGCCCTCGATCTCCAGGTCGGCCAGGATGATGTGCTGGGTCGAGGTGTAGTCCCAGGTGTCGCCGGGCGTGTTCTGGTAGTGCCAGACGTACTCGCCGGTGTCAGGGTTCAGCGCCACGATGGAGGCGAGGAAGAGGTTGTCGCCGCCGGCTGGGCTGCGCAGATGCTGGTTCCAGGGCGAGCCGTTGCCGGTCCCGATGTAGAGCAGGTTCAGTTCGGGATCGTAGGCCATGGCGTCCCAGACCGTGCCGCCGCCGCCGGCCTTCCAGTACTCGGCCGAGGGGTCCCAGGTCGCCGCGGCCATCCGCATGGCCTCGTTCTCGAACGGCTTCGCCGGATCGCCGGGCACCGTGTACCAGCGCCAGACCAGCGCGCCGGTCTCCGCGTCATAGGCCGAGACGTAGCCGCGTACGCCAAACTCGGCGCCGCCGTTGCCGATGATCACCTTGCCGTCGATCACCCTGGGTGCGCCGGTGATCGTGTAGGACATCTCCCGGTTCTCGATCGTATCGACCCGCCAAGCCCGCTCGCCGGTGGCAGCGTCGATGGCGTGCAGATAGCCGTCGTAGGCGCCGACGAAGACCTTGCCGCCATAGACCGCGACCCCCCGGTTCACGACGTCGCAGCAGCCCTTGTCGGCGAAGGCGCCCGGCACCTCCGGGTCGTAGACCCATAGCGGCGCGCCGGTCAGGGCGTCGAGCGCGTGGACGACCGACCAGGAGGCGGTGACGTACAACACGCCGTCGACGACGATGGGCGTCGCCTGGACGCCGCGCCGGGAGGCCAGATCGTACGACCAGGCGAGCCCCAGCTCGGCGACGTTGCCGGCGTCGATGCCGGTCAGCCGCGAGTAGCGGTTCTCGGCGTAGTTCAGTCCGTAGTTCAGCCAGTTCCGGGTATGGGCGTCGTTGTCGATGATCGCCTGGGTGTCGATCGCGCCCACGGCGCTGCGGATCCGGTCCTCGGTGATGGCCTGGGCCTGGGCCGCACCCGCGGCCAGGATTGCGCCGGCCGCCACGCAGCAGGCAGTCCCGAAAAGGCGTCGCATCTTATCCTCCCGTGTACCCGACGAGCCATGGATGTGCGGGCCGGCAGCCGCCTTAGGCGGTCTTCTGAACCTCCAGCCCCAATTCCTCGATCATTTCGTCGCGCATGACGAACTTCTGCGGTTTCCCCGTGACGGTCATCGGCAGCGCATCCTTGAACCGAACCACCGCGGGAACCTTGAAGTGGGCAATCTTGCTCTCGCAGTAGGCGCGGATTTCCGCCTCGCTCGGCTGGCGGCCGGGCTTCGGCACGATCCAGGCCGCCACGATCTCCCCGAACTTGCGGTCGGGAATGCCGAAAACCTGGACCTGGCTGACGTCCGGGTGGGTGTAGAGGAACTCTTCGACCTCGCGCGGATAGACGTTCTCGCCCCCGCGCACGATCATGTCCTTCACCCGGCCGGTGATGTTGCAGTAGCCCTCGGCGTCCAGGGTCGCGAGATCGCCGGTGTGCATCCAGCCCTCGGGGTCGATCGCCTCGGCCGTCTTCTCCGGCTCGTCCCAGTAGCCCTCCATCACCGAGTAGCCGCGGGTCATCAGCTCGCCCTGCTCGCCGATGCCGGCGATCGAGCCGTCCTCGCGGACGATCTTCACCTCCAGATGCGGCTGGATGCGCCCGACCGAGGAGACCCGCTTTTCGAGCGGGGTGTCGACCCCCGACTGGAACGACACCGGGCTGGTTTCCGTCATCCCGTAGGCGATGGTGATCTCGCGCATATGCATCTTCGACTGCACCTGCCGCATCACCTCGATCGGGCAGGGAGCGCCGGCCATGATGCCGGTGCGCAAGCTCGAGAGGTCGAAGTCGGCGAAGCGCGGATGCTCCAGCATCGCGACGAACATGGTCGGCACGCCGTAGAGCGCCGTGCAGCCGTTCTCGGCGACCGCCGCCAACGTCGCCTCGGGGTCGAAGCCCTCGCCGGGGATTACCATGGCCGCACCTTTGCTCACACAGCCCAGGGTCCCCATGACCATGCCGAAGCAGTGGTAGAAGGGAACGGGGATGCATAGCCGGTCCTGTTCCGTCAGCTCCATGGCCGCCGTCACGAAGTGGGCGTTGTTGACGATGTTGCGGTGGGTCAGCGTGGCCCCCTTGGGCAGGCCGGTGGTCCCGCTGGTGAACTGGATGTTGACCGGATCGTTGCGGTCCAGCGTGGCTGTGACGGTGTCCAGGTCGGCTGTGGCGACGGCCCGGCCCATCTCCTCCACCTCCGCGAAGGCGAAACAGCCGGGGTGGGCGTCCTCGCCAGCCACGATCACGCTGCGCAAGGCCGGCAAGTCGCCCGCCGCCAGCCGGCCCGGCTGCGCCGCCGACAACTCCGGCGCGACATCGCGCAGCATCCCGACGTAGTCGGAACTCTTGAAACGCTCGGACAGGATCAGCGCCTTGCAGCCGGTCTTCCGAAGGGCGAACTCCAGCTCGAAAACCCGGTAGGCGGGATTGATGTTGACCAGGATCACGCCGAGGCGCGCGGTCGCGAACTGGGCCAGCAGCCATTCGTACCGGCTGGGCGCCCAGATCCCCAGGCGGTCGCCCTTCGCTAGGCCCAGGCGATGCAGTCCGCCGGCCAGACTATCCACGCGGGCGGCCAAGTCCGCCCAGGTCCAGCGGATGCCCTGATCGCGGAAGACGACCGCCAGTCGCGATCCGTGTGCCGCGGCCGTGCGGGCGAGAAGCGCCGGGATCGTGAGCTCGATCAGCGCGCCGTCTCGGCGCCCGACGACGTAGGCCTTGCCGTCGACCGGGGCCACCTGGCCGGCTGCATCGGACTGCGGCGCAACGGCGGAACCCGCCATGGAGTCTTCCCTCCCGAGGCTTCCCGGCGTCTCTGGGCGGCCGGGTTGGTTCTGAATAATGCCCAAACTGGGCGGTGAATTCTTTGCATTTCGCGCCATGGCGCGGCCAGCGGCGGCGTCAAGCCGCCCGCCCGCCCTCTTTCCGGGCCTTGTGGTAGTCGCGCGGCGACAGTCCGTAGCGCGCCCTAAATCCCCGATTGAAGTTGGACAAATCCCGGAAGCCGGCGCGGAACGCGACCTCCGCGATCCGGCCGTGGCTGGCCGGCAAGCGGTCCAGATGCTCCGTGACGTAGCGGAAGCGCTTGGCGCGGACGACCTCGGTGAAGCTGGTGTTGCGGTCGGCGAACAGGCGCTGGGTCTGGCGCCCGGAGAGGTTCAGCCGGCGCGCGAGCCACGGCAGGCTCAGGTCGTCGCTGGTCAGGTAGCTGTCGATCAAGTCGCCCGCAACCTCGTAGCGGTCCCGGCCGTCCGTCAGCTCGATCGCGCCGAGCCCCTGGTCCGGGCGGGTGAAGGCCAGGTGGATCATGTCGAACAGCAAGGTCGCGTTGCCGCGCGGGGCCCCGGCGCCGTTCTCGCGGAAGAACCGGAAGAAATGGCGTTTCAGCGCGGCGGTCACCGGATCGGTGCCGGTCAAGCGCTGCCCGATCCGGATCCCCGGCCGGCGCTCGCCGAGGAAGGTCTGGCGCGGCAGATGCACGGACATCAGCCGACTGGACGTCTCGGCCATATGCAGGACGCCCTCCTTGGTCGAGTCCAGAAGGACGCAGTCACCGGGCGCCAGCGAGGAGGAGCGTGCGTTGTGGTCGACGTGCAGCCGGCCCGCGATCTCGATCACGAAGAAGATATGCTCGCTCTCGTCGCGCCGGATGCCCGTGCGTTCGCGCTGGATGCGGGCCACGTCGCCGGAGACGTCGGCGACATCCAGGCTATCGAAGGCATGGACGGCGATGCGGCCGTTCACCGCGCTTTGCCCGCGTTGCGGCACACCGTCGTAGTGGCCGCAGATCGCGTGCAAGTCGTCGTACCACTGTTCGAAGGGTGTTGCCTGTGCCACGTCCACCCCTCCCGTCGTGGCGGACTTCCGGTTCTTTCTTGTCACATTAGCATTAGTGGGTCATCTTCGTGCCCCGGCCGTCAAGCGCGACGAAACCTGGGCGGCCGTTCATGCCGCAGCGCTGGCGCGGGCGTTTGCGATTGTGGCCAAAAGGCGGCTAGATCAAGCGTTAGCCGTCCAGGCGCTCGGCCCAGAAGTCGTATTCGTCGCTGTGGGCGATGCGCACGGGCACCACGTCGCCGGGCTTCAGGTCGGTCTCGCCGTTCAGGAAAGTGATGCCGTCGACCTGGGGCGCGTCCCACTCGGTACGGCCGATGGCGCCCTCCTCGTCCACCTCGTCGACGATGACCCGGGTGGTGCGGCCGACCCGCTTGGCGAGCGCCCGGGTCGAGATCTCCTGCTGCTTAAGCATCAGGCGCTCGTAGCGCTCCTGCTTGACCTCGGCCGGCACGGCGCCGGGCAGCGCGTTGGCCTTGGCGCCCTCGACCTCCTCGTAGCGGAAGCAGCCGACGCGCTCGATCTCCGCCTCGTCCAGCCACTCCAGCAGGAACGCGAAGTCCTCCTGCGTCTCGCCTGGGAAGCCGACGATGAAGGTCGAGCGCACGGCGATGTCCGGGCAGATCTCGCGCCACCTGGCCAGGCGCTCCAGCACCTTCTCCTGGTTCGCCGGCCGGCGCATGTCCTTCAGCACGCGCGGGCTGGCGTGCTGAAACGGGATGTCCAGGTAGGGCAGGATCTTGCCCTCGGCCATCAGCGGCACCAGGCGGTCGACATGCGGATAGGGGTAGACGTAGTGCAGCCGCACCCAGGCGCCGAGATCGGTCGACAGGCGCCCCAGCCCCTCGCAGAGGTCCTGGATCCGGGTCTGGTACTCGACGCCGTGCCAGGTGCGCGCGTCGTACCTGGTGTCGACGCCGTAGGCCGAGGTGTCCTGGCTGACCACCAGCAGCTCGCGCACGCCGCTGCGCACCAGCCGCTCGGCCTCGTCCAGCACCTCGTCGACCGGCCGGCTGACCAGGTCGCCGCGGATCGCCGGGATGATGCAGAAGCTGCAGCGGTTGTTACAGCCCTCGGAGATCTTCAGGTAGCTGTAGTGGCGCGGGGTCAGCTGCACCGCCTGCGGCGGCACCAGGGAGGTGAAGGCGTCGCGCTTGAGCGGCAGCGCCTCGCGCACGGCCGAGACCACCTGCTCGTACTGCTGCGGACCGGTGACCGCCAACACCTCCGGGTGGGCGGCGGTGATGCGCTCCGGCTCGACGCCCAGGCAGCCGGTGACCACGACGCGGCCGTTCTCCGCCACCGCGTTGCCGATGGCGTCCAGCGACTCCTGCTTGGCCGAGGTCAGGAAGCCGCAGGTATTGACCACCACCAAGTCGGCCTCGTCGTAGGTCGGCACGATCTCGTAGCCCTCGGCGCGCAGGCGCGTGAGGATGCGCTCGGAATCGACCAGCGCCTTGGCGCAGCCGAGCGAGACGAAGCCCACCTTGCCGGTGTCGCGCCCGAGCTCGAGGTCGCAGGCGAACTCCCGGGTGTAGCGCGGCGTCACGCGATCGGCCGTCTGGCTGGTCATGCGAAGGGGCTTTCCTAAGGGATCTGCGCAAGAATGGCGCGAGTTATGGGCGCGACGCGGCCGGCTTTCAACCGACCTCCGCCTCGACCAGCGGCGCCCACTCCCAGGTCGTGCCCTCCTTGCCGTCCATCAGGGCGACGCCCTGGGCCAGAAGCTCGTCGCGGAGGGCGTCGGAGGTCGCGAAGTCCTTGGCCTGGCGCGCCGCTGTGCGCTTCTCGATGGCGGCGGCGATCTCGGCTTCGGTGATGGTGGCGCCGGCCGGCTTCAGGGCCAGGTCCTTGGCCTCCAGGTGCAGCAGGTTCAGGCCCAGGACCAGGTCGTAGGTGGCGACCAGGCGCAGGCGCTCCTCCGGCGGCAGCGCCTTGGTCTCGACCAGCTCGCCAAGGTCGGCCAGGGCACGCGGCGTCGCCAGGTCGTCGCTGACCGCGGCGTCCAGCTTGTCGACCCAGGTGCGCCCGGCCTCCGACAGCGGGCCCTCGACCGCCTCGCGCAGGTAGTCGAGCGCGGCGCCCCTGGAGAACTTCGCCTCGGCGACCGTGGTCATCCACTCCGCCTCCCCGGCCTTGGCCTTCAGCTCGGCGATGCGCAGCAGCAGGCGGCGCAGTTGGGCGCGGGCGCCGGCCAGCGCCTCCCACGAGAACTCGAGCTGCGAGCGGTAGGACGCCGTCAGCGCGAAGAGCCGGTAGGCGAGCGGATGGATGCCGCGGTCGACCACGGTCTGCAGGGTGAGGAAGCCGCCGGCCGACTTCGCCATCTTCTGCTCGCGCACGACCAGGAACTCGTTGTGCATCCACATGCGCGCGCCGGTCTCGCCGCTGCGGGTGTAGGCCTGGTTCTGGGCGATCTCGTTGCAGTGATGCACCTGGCGGTGGTCGATGCCGCCGGTGTGGATGTCGAACCGGCGGCCCAGGTACTTGATCGACATGACCGAGCATTCGAGGTGCCAGCCCGGCGCGCCGACGCCCCAGGGGGAGTGCCACTCCATCAGCCGCTGCTTGTCGCCGGGCGAACGGCGCCAGACCGCGAAGTCGCTGGGATGGCGCTTGCCGCCCGGCCCCTCGACGCGGGCGCCCGCCTCCAGCCCCTCCAGGTCGAGCCGGCCCAGGTGGCCGTAGTCCGGCACCTTGGCGGTGTCGAAGTAGAGGCCGTCGTCGAGCGCGTAGGTGTAGCCACCCGCCTCGATGTCGCGGGCGAAGTCGATCATCTCCTGGATGTGGTCGGTCGCCCTGCACCAGACCGAGGGGTCGGGGACGTTGAGGCGGCCCAGGTCGCGCTCGAAGGCTTGCGTGTAGTGGGCGGCGATGTCCCAGACGGTCTTCTTCTCGCGCTCGGCCGCGCGCTCCATCTTGTCCTCGCCGTCGTCGGCGTCGTCGGTCAGGTGCCCCACATCGGTGATGTTCATCACGTGGGTCAGGCCGTAGCCCTTCCACATCAGGGCGCGGCGCAGGGTATCGACGAACAGGTAGGCGCGCAGGTTGCCCAGATGCGCGTAGTTGTAGACCGTCGGGCCGCAGGAGTAGATCCGGACGTTCTTGGGGTCGAGCGGCGCGAAGGTTTCCAGCTCGCGCGTGTAGCTGTTGAACAGCGTCAGCGGGCGCTCGGACATCGGCGGATCGGGCTCCTGGCGTGCGGATCGTGGAACGGGCGCCCTAGCTAGCGGATCGAGGGCCACAGGCCAACCGCTTAAGCGCTCAATACTCCCATTCCCACTGCAGGCCGAGATTGTTGGCCTCGGTGCCGGCGCCGACCTGGCTCTCCAGCTTCAGGCTGGGGAAGATCTCCCATTCGACCACGGCGCCGGAGCTGCCGGGCGTGGCCCCCTGGCGCACGCCGACGAAGACGTCGTCGCCGAGGTACCGGCCCGCCTCGACCGCGCCCAGGTCGCCGTCGTCGGTCCCCGGCGCGAAGGTCAGCACGTCGACGCCCAGCGTGCTGCGCGCGTAATCCAGCACGCCGCCGCCGCCGCCGGCCAGGGCGGCCGCGGCCTGGGCGATCTGCACCGCCTGCACGGCGGTCAGACGTGCCGTCGACTGTCCGAAGAGGATGCGGGCGAGGATTTCGTCGTCCGGCAGGGGCGGCGACGAAGAGAGCTGGAGGTCGGGCGCGCTGGCGGAGCCCGTGACGCGGATGCGGGCGGTGAAGCCATCCTCCTCGTAGACCGTCGTCAGGTCGAGCTGAGGGTCGAAGTCGCTGGCGCCAGTGAAGGAGATGCGCCCGGTCTCGAGGGCGAACTGCTTGCCGGCGAGGTCGAAGAAGCCGCGTACCGGCTGGAGGTCGCCCTGCAGGCGCGGCTCGGCCGCCGTGCCGGTCAGGCGGAACTGGCCCTGCCACTCGGAGTCCAGACCGCGGCCGCGGATGAACAACCGGCCGGGAATCGACAGCTCGACGTCCAGGCCCAGGAAGGCCAGGCCCTGGCCGTCGTTTTCTTGCGGCGCTTCCTCCTCCTGGGTCCGGCCGGTGTTGATCTCCTGCACCTCCAGCGTCGGGATGCTGGCCGGCACCTCCCCGGCCAGCGAAATCTCGGCTCGCGCCAGCGTCACGCCGCCGGTCAGCGAGGCCTGCTGTAGATCGCCGGCGAGCGCCAAGTCGGCATCCGTGACCACGTTCAGGTCGTCGCGCCGGGCGACGTCCAGCTCGCGCATCTGCGCGGCGATGTCGAAGCTCGGCACCTCGCCGGCGAGATCGATCCAGCCGCTAACGGAGATACCGCCACCGCCCGGGTCATCCGCCGAGAACTCGCGCAGCACCAGCCGGCTGCCCTCGCCCTCCAGACGCAGCGTGAAGGGCCGCAGCAGCGTGCCGAGGGTGAAGTTCTCGTAGACGCCGTCACTGACCAAGAGCTGGCCGCTGGCCTGCGGCGCCGCGAGCGTGCCCTCGACCGCCAAATCCAAACTGCCCTCGCCATCGATCCGGACGACATCGACCGGCAGCAGGCCGACGATCGGCGCCAGACGGCCGTTCCAGGCGGAGGTCACGCGGATCGGCGCGTCGCGCGGCAGCTCGATGCCCGGCGGCGCATTGCGCACGAGCAGCGGCAGGCTGGCGCTGGCGCGCAGGCTTTCCTCGGCGAAGCCCGACAGCTCCGCCTGCGCCTCGAACCGGCCGCCGTCGAGCGTGCCGTCGAGCAGCAGGTCGAGCGGCACGGTCTCGCCCGCGAGGCGCTCCTTGACCCGCAGGTTCTCGGTGCGCAGCGTCAGACGGCCGCTCGGTTGCGGCAGAGTCCCGGACACGCTGGCGCTCGCCTGGAGGCTGCCTGCTAGCGGAACGTCCAGACCCGCCGCCTCGGCCAGTTCGAGCGGCAGGCCGCGCATCGCCAGCTCGGCCTCGACCTGCTCGTCCGCCAGCCGCGCGTCGAGGTCGATCTCCCCCTCGGTCAGGGCGAGGGCGAGCCCGTCCACCTCGAGCTGCCGAGGGCCGTAGACCAGGCGGGCCGGTCCGCGCAGCCGTGCCTCGATACCGCCGTAGCCGGCCTGCAGACGCGCCAGGTCGACGCGCACCGTCTCGCTCAGGGCGAGGGTGCCGCCCGCCGTCGCCGTCAGGCCGCGCGCCGGCGCCTCGCCGGCCGTCCCTGCCGCCTCCAACTCGAACGCGAGGGCGTCCAGCCGGCCGTCTGCGGCGAGCGCGATCCGCTCCAACGTCAGGTCGCCGGCCATGGCCTGCCGCACCTCGGCGCTGCCCTCGATCATGGGAACGGCGAGCAGGTCACGCAGACGGGCGGAGACCTCGGCGACGGCCACGCGTGTCCCGTCGGCCAGGCCGAGGTCGCGCAGTTGCAGTTCCACTTGGGCGATCTGGCCGTCCTGCGCAGCCAGATCGGCCTGCGTGGACAGGCTGCCCGCGCGTAGCTCGGGCCGGAGCGCTGCGTACGCGCCGAGATCGGCGACGCTCAGGGAAAGTCGGCCGCTGGCCGGCGGCCCGGACAGCGGCATGGCGAGCCGCCCCGTCAAGCTGTCCGGCCCACGCACCAGACGCAGCTCCTCGAGCTGCAGGCGTTCGGCGTCGACTTGCACGCCGGTCTCGAGCGCCACGTCGCCCGCCGGCGTGCCAGCCTCCAGCGCAAGACGGCCGGACAGCGCCGGCGGCAAGCCGGTCGTCTCGGCGCGCAATGCGACCTCGCCCAAGGGAATGCCACCGGCCTCCAGCCGGGCCGAGCTCAGCCGGGCGGTGATCCGCGGCGCGTCGAGCGGCCCTTCGGCAGCCAAATCCAGCTCGGCGGCCCCGGCCAGCGGCAGGCCCGCCGGCTGCAGCCGCGCGAGGTCCGGCAGGCTGGCACGGAGTTGCGCGGTCAGCTCGTCGGCCTCCACCTCCCCTAGCCCGCTCAATGCCAGCGCAGCACCGTCCAGGCTGAGGGCTGACAGGCGCAGGCTGCCGCCGGCGCCGAGCGCGGCCTCCGCCCAGAGCTCGGGCGCCGGGCCCAGCAGCGCGTCGGCAGCCGGAATTCCCAGGTCCAATTCCGCGAAGCGGCCGGTCAGCATGCCGGAAGCGGCACCGCCCTCGGCCAGGTTGCCGTAGAGCTGTGCCTCCAGCCCACCGCGCAGCGAAAGGCCGGCGAGGGCCCGCAAGCGCTCCAGCCTCGGATAGGCGAGCCGCAGCGCCAGGTCCCCGCGCAGCGCCGCAAACTCCAGCGCACCGTCGCCGTTGCCCGTAAGCGCCGGCGTCTGCAGCGTCAAGCGAGTCAGCCGCGCGGCCTCGGTCGAAACGTCGGCGCGGGCGAACAGGGTGAGGCGCTCGCCCACGGCGTCGATCGCCGCCGGCGGGCCGCTCAGGCCGACCGCCTCGCCATCGACGACCAGCTCGGCAGGGAGCGTCCCCGGCCCTTGCACCACTAAGGTGGCGGTCTCGGCTGCGAAGGGCGGGAGCCGCAGATCCTCCGCCGTCGCCGTCAGTTCCACGTGGGGTGCGGCCAAGGCCCCCCTGGCGGTCACCCGCAGACGCGCGCCGGCCACCCCGAGTGGCGCGGCCAGCGCCGACAGGGCGGCCGGGTCGAGCAGCTCGGCCGAGAGGTCCGCCTCCAGGGTCTCGGCGGTGAAGTCCGCCGTCGCCGAACCGAAGAGGGCCAGCGCACCGCTCTCGATGCGATCGATTTCGAGATCGAGCCGGTCGCCATAACGGCCGGTGAGCGCGAATTCGACGGCCGGCATGACCAAGACCTGGACGTCCGGCGGCAGCGCCGCGGCCAGTTCGGCCCGGCCCGACAGCCGCACGGCAGGCGGATCGAGGCCGGCCACCTCCAGAAGGCCCTCGCCCTGCGCCACCTGCCCGGCCGCCACCCGCCAGGCCCCGCTCCAGTCGGCCAGCGGCCCTTGCCCCGCGAGGCGCACGGAGATCGGCGGTGCGCCCGGCAGCCCGCTCAACCGCGAGACCAGACCGCCGGCCGGCGCATCGGCCGCGAGGTCCACTTGCAGCCGCTGGGCGTCCGTCTCATAGAAGGCCGAGAGCTCGACCCGACCTTCGCCGTCCAGCCGCTCGACGCGCAGCGCCGTCTCCACCCGGCGGGTGTCCTGCGCTGCCAGCCGACCCGAAATCCCCAGCTCCAGCCGTTCGCCCAGCAGCGGGGCGCCGAGGACCAGGCGCTCGACCTCGAAGTCCTGCACCCGCAGGCCGATCGGCAACTGCGGCAGGCCGCCGCCTGTGCCCCGATCCTCGGACGTCTCCTCCGTGACCGGCGCGCGAGCGACCTCCAAGGTGCCGAGGCCGAGGGTCGTGACGTCCAGAGTCCCGGTCAGCAGGCCCAGCGGCCGCCAGGCGAGTCGGCCGCGGTCCAGGCGCAGCCAACCGCCCTCGGCGTCGCGCAGGGTCACCTCGCGGACCCGGACGTCGAAGGGCGGTGTGCCCGCCAGCTCGCCGATTTGCAGGCTTGGCACGGCGTCCTCGACCAGCGCGACGAGGCCGCGCTGCACCGGCGCGAGCTGCAGCAGCGCCAGCAGCGCGACCAGCAGCAGCAGCGGCGAGACGAGCAGTCCGCCCAAAGCCCAGGGCCAGCGCCGACGCCGGCCGCGCGGTCGCCCGCCAGACGGTCCCCGCGACGGTCCGCCCGGCTTGCGCGTCGGATCGGCTTTCAGTTCGCCCGCCATCTCAGAAGGCCTGACCGATCGAGAGGTAGAACTCGAAAACGTCGTCCTCGTCGCGGCCGTTCAGGGGAAAGGCGACGTCCAGTCGCAGCGGCCCGAGCCCCAGGTAGTAGCGGATGCCGAGCCCGGCCGCCCACTGCCAGTCGAAGTCGGCGTCGGGGAAGGTGTCCGCGTAGACCTGGCCGCCGTCGACGAAGGGCACCAGGCCGATCTCCTCGGTCAGTTTCAAGCGCGTTTCCAGACCTACTTCGACCACCGACTTGCCGCCGATCGGGTCCCCGTCGTCGTCCTGCGGTCCCAGGGCGCGGAAGTCGTAGCCGCGTACCGAACCGCCGCCGCCGGCGTAGAAGCGCTTGCTGGCCGGCACTTGGCTGGCGTTCTCGAAGAACAGCGAGCCGAGGCGCGCGCGCGCGGCGAGGACGAGACGGTCGCTCTCGAAGGGCGTCCAGTAGGTCGAGCCGACGATATCCGCCACCAGGAACTGGCTGCTGCGCTCGCCGAAGCTGGTCCACGGCGCCAGCGCAGTCTCCACATGCACGCCCTCGGTCGGATTGAGCAGGTTGTCGCGGGTGTCGTAGGTGACGACGCCGGGCAGGCCGACGAGGCTGAAGCGGTCCGTGCCGAAGGTGTCGGTCTGCTCCGACAGCTCGTAGGCCGTGTTGAGCTCCACGGTCCAGTTCTCGTCGATCTCGCGGATCACGCCGAGCGAGACCGCCGCCGTCGTCTCGGTGAAGGCGTCGCTCTCCTCGCGACGCAGGGACGAGCGGGCGATCAGGTCCTGGTCCAGGCGCAGGAACCGCGGCCTGCGGAAACTGCTCCGCAGTTCCTGGCGCAGGAAGGATCCGATGGCCTCCAGTTCCAGCCGCTCGCCACCGCCGAACAGGTTGCGGTGCTCCCAGCTCACGGTGGCGCGCGCGATCTCCTCGCTGGTCGTCACCTCGGCGCCGAGCGCGACCGTGCGGTGCGGACGCTCGCGCAGCACCAGCTCCACGGGCAGCGCCCCGTCGGCCGCAGGCGGCGCGTCCGGATAGTCGAGCACCACGGTCTCGAAGAGATCGGTCCCGGCAACCCGCTGGCGCACGGCATTCACCCGCCGCTGGTCCCACAGGACGCCTTCGGGCCATTGGGCGAGACGGCGAACGTAGCCCTCCTCCACCTCCTGCAGCCCGGAGACCGTGAGCGGGCCGAAGACGAGGCGCGGCCCGGTCTCGACCACGACTTCGGCGCTCAGGGTCTGGGCCGCATGGTCGGCGACGTAGCGGGTCTTGGCCACCTTGGCGTAGGGATAGCCGCTGCGCGCCAGCAGAACCAGGATCCGCTCCTCCGCCGCCTGTAACGGTGCCGCCTGGGCGGGCATGCCCAGCACGAGGTCGAGATCCTGCGGTCCCTGAGGTATCGGCAGGTCGTCCGCGTCGGCGGGTCGCGGCGGTGCCGGCCGATAGTCGATCCGGTAGCTGGCCAGCGTGAACTGCGGCCCCGGCTGGATCGCGATAGTCACCTGGGCCGGCCTGCTCTCGGCCTCGACGTCGACGTCCAATTCGAAGGCGTAGTATCCGGCCGAGCGCAGTGCCGCCTCGATCCGTCCGCGTTCGTCCTGGACGCGGCGACGCAGCGCCGCCGGGGTCACCGGCAAACGGTCCCGCTGCTCCTCCAAGCGCGAGACGCTTTCGATCAAGGTCTGCAGCGGATCCGGCAACGTCCCGCTATAGGCCACCCGATAGTCGACGCCCTCTTGCGCACCGGCCGGCTGCTCCGTCGCCCCGGTTTCCGCGCTCGGCTCGGCATCGGCCGTGCGCTGGGCTGGCGCCGAAGGCGCGAGCGCGGTCAGACCCGCCGCCGCGAGCACGGCGATGCAGGCAAAACGGCGAGTCAGAGCCATGCGGGTGGATCTCGCCAAGACCGTACGCGCCATGGCCGGACGCAGACACGACAACTCGCCGCGCCGCGAAGGTCGATACGCGCGCGTCGACACAGCGTTGCCAATGATCCGAACGCGAAGCGACGGAATTACCGTCATGTGTCCCGGACATCGTCCCTGTCTGCCATCGCCGTCACGTTACGCAAGCGCAGCGGCAAAAGCCAATCCGGCCCGCGTGTGCGCTCCCGACCCTTTGCGCAGGTCGCGAATTCCCCGCGCGAAGTCGCTGCTGCCAAAGGTCGAGGGACCAGACAAGGGCAGGCTGATCGGCGGTAGGCGATCCACGATGGGAGTCTTGCCCCATGACCGTGACCCAGGAAAACCTGAGGAGCGTGCTGCGCAACGTCTCCGCGCCCGTCGATACGGCGCGCGGCCTGCCTGGCTGGATGTTCCACGATCCCGAGGTCTATGCGCTGGAGCAGGAGCGGATCTTCGCGCGCACCTGGGTGTGCGTCGGCGCCGAGGACGACCTGCCACGCGTCGGCGACGTCATGCCGGTCGAGGTGGCCGGCCGGCCGCTGTTCCTGGTGCGCGACGAAAGCGGCTATCTGCGCTGCTTCCACAACATCTGCAGCCACCGCGGCGCCCTGCTGGTGACCGAAGCCGGGCGGCGTAAGGTGGTGGCCTGTCCTTACCATTCCTGGACCTACGCGCTGGACGGCACGCTGCTGAAGACGCCGCACATCTGCGGCCAGGGCATCCACGACTCGCCCAGCCTGGACAAGTCGTTGCACGGACTGAAGCCGGTGCGTTGCGCCACCTGGGCGCGGCTGATCTTCGTCAACCTGGACCCGCTCGCCCCCTCGCTGGACGAGGAGTTGGCGCCGCTGGCCGAGCGCTGGGCCGCCTACGATTTCTCATTGCTGCGTTTCGGCTCGAGCGAGGACTTCTTGCTACCTGCCAACTGGAAGCTGGCGATCGAGAACTACGTCGAGCGCTATCACCTCCCCTGGGTCCATCCCTCGCTCAACGGCTTTTCGGGGATCGACCGCTCGTACGAGATCTTCGGGCGCCTGTTCGTCGGCGTGGGCAGCCGCAAGGTCACGCCGCCGCGCCCGCACGGGCCCTTGCCGATCTTTCCGAATCTGCCTTCCGACGCCTTCGAGCGCGGCGAATACCCCTCGCTGTTTCCGAACGTCCTTGTGGGGCTGCACGCGGATTTTCTCTTCGCCTACGTCCTGACGCCGGACGGTCCACACCGCACGAAGGAGCGCCTCTACGTCTTCTTTGTCGGCGAGGAGTCGCAAGACCCGCGCTATGCCGCGGCGAAGGCCGTGATGCACAAGCTCTTCGCCGACATCAACCGCGAGGACATGGGCATCGTCAGCCGGCTGCAGCGCGGCTGCGCCTCTCCGGCCATGCCGGGCGCGGTCTTCTCGCCCGCCTTCGAGAAGACCAGCCAAGCCTTCCAACGCATGGTCGCCGAGCGGCTGGCGGCGCCGAGCGAGCCGCTCAGCGTGGGGGCCTGAGCGCGCCTAGAGCAGGATCGTCTTGGATGGAATCGCTTTGGCGATCCCATCCAAGACGTGAATTCTTCTCTATTCATAGAGTTAGAGGGCGATTCACGTCACTGGTGGAAGCGGATCCGCTTCCACCAGTGACGATCGGCTCTAGGCCGCCAGCGCCTTGGCGTGGTGCGCCAGGTGGTCGGCCATGAAGGTGGAGATGAAGTAGTAGCCGTGGTCGTAGCCTGGCTGCCTGCGCAGCTCCAGCGGATGGCCGGCCTCCGCACAGGCCGCCGAGAAGGCGTCCGGGCTGAGTTGGCTGTCCAGGAACTGGTCGGCCGTGCCCTGATCGACCAGCAGCGGCAGGCGCTCCGGCGCGGTCTTGACCAGCTCGGTGGCGTCGTAGGCCGCCCAGGCCGTGCGGTCTTCCCCGAGGTAGCCGCCGAAGCACTTGTGGCCCCAGGGACAGTTGGAGGGGTTGGCGATCGGCGCGAAGGCCGACACGGACTTGTACATGCCCGGATTGCGCAGCGCCGCGACCAGGGCGCCGTGGCCGCCCATGGAATGGCCGAAGATCGATTGGCGCTCGGCATCGGCCGGAAAGGCGGCGGCGATCAGCGCCGGCAGCTCCTTGGTGACGTAGGAATACATCCGGAAGTGCGCCGTCCAGGGCGCCTCGGTCGCATCGACGTAGAAGCCGGCGCCGGAGCCGAAGTCATAGTCGCCGTCCCGCTCGGCCGGCACCACGCCGCGCGGCGAGGTGTCCGGGCAGACCAGCATGATCCCGTACTCGGCGGCCAGGCGCTGAGCGCCCGCCTTGATCATGAAGGTCTCCTCGGTACAGGTCAGGCCCGCCAGGTAGGTCAGCGTCGGAACGCGCACCCGTCCGGCCTGCGGCGGCACGAAGACGGAGACGTTCATCTCCGTGCCGGTTTCCTGCGAGGGGTGGCTGTAGAAACCGACGCTGCCGCCGAAGCAGGCATGCTCGCTGCGCTTGGTCAGAGTCATGGGGGCTCCCAACGAGTTACTTGAACGTCGCGACCTTCGGCGGCTGCACGTGTCCTTCGAAACGGGCTGCTGGCGCGGCCCTCTCGGGATGAGCGCAAGACCAAGAATCGCTTCAACGCCTCAGCCTGACGGGGATCGCAGGCGCAGTCCGTCTCGGAGGCCCTGCAAAAGCCCGTGATTCGATAGGATGGAGCGAGCGGCCGAAGGCCGCTACCTGCCTTAGTCGTACGTCAGCACCGTACGGATCGATTCGCCCGCGTGCATCAACTCGAAGGCGGTGTTGATCTCGGCGTGCGGCAGGGTGTGGGTGATCAGGTCGTCGATGTTGACCTTGTTGTCCATGTACCAGTCGACGATGCGCGGCACGTCGGTGCGCCCACGCGCGCCGCCGAAGGCGCTGCCCTTCCAGACGCGGCCGGTCACGAGCTGGAACGGCCGGGTGGCGATCTCCTGCCCGGCACCGGCGACGCCGATGATGATCGACTGGCCCCAGCCCTTGTGGGCGCACTCCAGCGCCTGACGCATCAGGGTGACGTTGCCGACGCACTCGAAGCTGTAGTCGGCGCCGCCGCCAGTCAGCTCCACCAGGTGCGCGACCAGGTCGCCCTCGACCTCCTTCGGGTTGACGAAGTGGGTCATGCCGAACTGGCGGGCGATCGTCTCCTTCGCCGGATTGACGTCGACGCCGACGATCATGTTGGCGCCGACCAGGCGCGCGCCCTGGATGACATTCAGGCCGATGCCGCCGAGGCCGAAGACCACGACGTTGGCGCCCGGCTCCATCTTGGCGGTGAAGATCACCGCACCGATGCCCGTGGTCACGCCGCAGCCGATGTAGCAGACCTTGTCGAAGGGCGCGTCGGGCCGGATCTTGGCCAGCGCGATCTCCGGCAGCACCGTGTGGTTGGCGAAGGTCGAGCAGCCCATGTAGTGCAGCAGGGTCTGCGCGTTCTTGGAAAAGCGGCTGGTGCCGTCCGGCATGACGCCCTTGCCCTGGGTGGTGCGGATCTTCTGGCACAGGTTGGTCTTGGGGTTCAGGCAGTACTCGCACTCGCGGCACTCGGGCGTATAGAGCGGGATGACATGGTCGCCCGGCTTCAGCGAGGTGACGCCGGGGCCTACCTCCTGGACGATGCCGGCGCCCTCGTGGCCGAGGATGGTCGGAAAGGCGCCCTCCGGGTCGGCGCCGGACAGGGTGAAGGCGTCGGTGTGGCACACGCCGGTCGCCTTGACCTCGACCAGCACCTCGCCCTCGCGCGGCCCCTCCAGGTCGACCTCTTCGATCTCCAGCGGCTTGCCGGCCTGGTAGGCCACGGCGGCAACGGTCTTCATGGACCTCGTTCCTCCCCCTCACGGTGATTCTTCGGGGGCGCAGTTTGCCGCGCCGGCCGGTCCGCGTCGATGCCCGGAAGCAACATCTAGAAGGGAATTCGCGCCCCGTCCCAGGCGAAGAGACGACCGCTGTCCTCTACCTGCAGCCCGTCGAGCACGGCGAGCAGCCGCTCGGCCGCGTAGTCCGGCGTGAAGAGCTTGCCCTCGGCCACGTTGGCCTGGAACGGTTTGGACAGGCCGGTGTCGACCGTGCCGGGATGCAGGCCGACGCACAGCGCCAGCGGATTGCGCCGTGCCAGCTCGACGGCCAGGGTGCGGATCAACTGATTGAGCGCCGCCTTGGAGGCGCGGTAGGCGTGCCAGCCGCCGATGCGGTTGTCCTCGATCGAGCCGACGCGGGCGGAAAGGGCAGCGAAGGCACTGCGACGCTCGCGGTCCAGCCGCGGCAGGAAGTGCTTGGCCGCCAGGGCCGGCCCGACGGCGTTGATGCGATAGGCCGTCATCAGCGCCTCGGCCTCGAGGTGGCGCCAGGTCTTCTCGGGCGTCAGCCCCCGTGCCTCGTCGTGCAGGATGCCGGCCGCGACGAACACGAGGTGCAGGCGAGGGCTGGTCTCCGCCACCTTCTCGCCGGCGCGCGCCACGCTGTCCTCGTCCGTTAGGTCGATCTCGTGCCAGACGGCTCCTGCCGGCAGCGCCTCGGGCCGCCGGCGGGACAGGGCATGCAGGCGTCCGATCCCGGGGTCCTGCGCCAGAGCCTCGACGACGGCGCGACCGATGCCGCCGCTGGCGCCGATCACCGCGACCTGGAGGTCGCTCCCGAAGCTGGACAGGTGCATGGTGGCGGTCATCCCTCGAGCAGATCCTCCGCGATGGCCGAGCCGCTGTCGTAGGCGGCCTCGACATGGGCGCCCAGGCACCAGTCGCCGCCGACGTGCAGCCGCTCGTCCGCCAGGAACGGGCGGCCGAGCGGCTTGAGGGTCCGGGCGTAGCGCCAACGGTGGGCGCTCGCATGGACCGACTCCGGCAGCGGGCCGGCGATCTCGACGAAAGCCGCGGACAGCGCCGCGACGACGCTCTCGGCCGCTGCCTCCAGGTGCGCCGCCGACCAGTCGGGGCCCGCGTGCAGCACCCAGGCTTCCGGCTGCGCGAGACGCCCGGGCTTCGAGGCGTTGCGCGCCGCGAAGGCGAGGCGCCCCTCGTCCGCCCGCCAGACGTCGAAGCACGCCGGCAGCGGCCCGGAAAAGGCCAACAGCACGGCCCAGCAGGGCGCGACTTCGATGTCGGACAGCCCCGCCGCGAGCGCATGCCCATCGAGCAGCGCAGCCGCCTGCAGCGGCGGCAGCGCAAGCACCAGGCGGTCGAAGGGCCCGTGAACCGCACCGGCCTCGGTGCGCACGTGCCAGCCGCCTGGCGCGTCCTCCAGCGCGACCACACGCGCGGCCAAGTGCACCTCCAGGCCCTCGGCGAGCGGCCGCACGAGGCGCGACATGCCGGGTTGCCCGACCCACCATTCCGTCGCACCGGCGGCCGGACCGGCCTGGCGCGGCCGCCAGCGCGCGGCGGCGCCCTGTCGCTCCAGCGCCTGCAACAGCGCCGCGAAGCCGGCCCCACGCGCGGTGACGAACTGGACCCCGTGATCGAAGCTCATGCCCTCGCCGATTCGGCGCGTCGCCAGGCGCCCGCCGAGCCCGCGCCCCTTGTCGAACAGCTGCACGCGGCAGCCGGCGTCGGCCAGCCGGCGCGCGCAGCTCAGGCCGGTCATGCCGGCGCCTACGACGGCAACGCTGGGTGGCACGACTCAGACCTTCCGGGCGAGCGCCACGGCGCCGGCGGAGCCGATCCCGACGAGCCGGCACCAGGCGCGCAGCCAGATGGGACGATCCGCCCCGGCCAAGTGCGCCCCCTCGTCCCGATGGTCCCGCTCGTCGGCCTGACAGGCGGCGAGGAGGGCGCACAGCTCGGCATGGCCGCCGGCCTCGGCGAGCCGGTCGAGCTGATCCTGGTAGTGCCGGTCGACGAACGTCTCGACGGCCTCGACCGTGGCGAAGGCGGCCTGCGCACCGACCGCCGCCGGCAGAGCACCGGTGACCCAGCCGGCCAGGCGCCAGAGCGGCAGCAGGCGGCTGCGCGCGCGCCGCGGCAGCAGGCCGTCGATTAGCACCAGGTGCTCGGCCTCGGTCGACAGGTGGCGCTCTGCGAAGCTGCGTACCGCCGGGTCGCGCGCGGTCGCCAGCATGCCGCGATAGATCCAGACGGCCCCCGTCTCGCCGGCCTGGTCCGAGCGCAGCTCGCCCAGGAACCAGTCGGGCACCTCGGCGGCCGATCGCCTGCGCGGCGCGGCGGAATGCGGGGCGGAATGCGGGGCGGAAACGGCATCCAGACTGCTCATGCCGACGGAGGTATGCCGCACCCGCCGGCCGGCCACCCCCGCCGCCGTTCCGGTTCAGCCCGCCGCCGGCTCCTTGCGCATGAAGTGCTCCAGGCGCACCACCTGCGCATCGGAGATGAACATGACGCCGGAGTTCTTCTCGAACAGCGGCTTCAGGCCGGAGGCGACCTCGCGGATGGTCTCGTCGCTGGCCACGGCCACGAACATGACCAGACTGGCCGTGTCGTTGAACAGCAGGCGGCCTTCGTGGAAGCCGTGTTCGCCCTTGCCGGCAATGTCCTTGATCAGGGTGTAGCCGGTGGCGCCGGCGCGCTCCAGCAGATCGGAGACGAACTGCTTCTTGTCGCCCTTGACGATGATCTCGATCTTCTTCAGCGCGTGGAACACCAGGTCGGGGTCGGTATTGGTGACAGCCATGGCGGTCGCCTTTCCTTGCGAATGAGCCTCGATGGTCGCGCGGTCCTCAGACCGCCTCGAGCGGCCCGTGGGCCGCAACGCCGGACGGATCGCCGGCCGGCGATGCGGCGGCGCCCTCCTCCAGCGCGGGCAGCCAGGTCCCGCTGCGGCTGCGGCGCACAAGACTGCCGGTCTCCGGGTCGAGCACCGTCAGCGCCACCCAGCCGTTGCCGAAGAGCGTCTGCAGGATCGTGTTGCGGCGCACGATCTCCTCGACCCGCGCGACCGGCGCCTGCACCACGGTCATCAGCCGCAGCGGCTCGTGGTAGGGCACCTCGTCGGCGGCCATCACCGACTGCAGCGGCAGGCCGGTCATCAGGTCGCTGGCGTTGCCCTGCATCACGCCGAAGGTCCCGACCACGTTGTGGGTGATCTTCGAGCCGGCGCCATAGGCGACGGGATCGACGGTGGAGAAATAGTACTGCGTGTTGATCCACTCGGCGACGACCATGGGGGCGGTGAGGATCACCTCCAGGGCCTTGCCCTCAGCGTCCGCCTGCCAGTCGTAGGAGTGCAGGAAGCTGCGCCCCTCCAGGTCCAGCCTGCGCGTCAGGTCGCGGTGGCCGACGATGAAGGCGGCGTTCTTCGCCAGCGCCCACTCGGGGCGCACCTGCGCCCAGTCCGCCGCCCGCTCGGCGACGGCGGCGACACTGTCGCCGTCCGCCTGGGTCAGTCGCCGGCAACGCTCGGCCGACGCCGCGGCCTGCGCCTTCGCCAGGTCGCGCAGCAGCCGGGCGAAGGCTTCGGGGTGCTGCGCCTTGCCAGCCTGGGCGTCGAAGATTTCCACCGCGTCGGTTGTGGTGTTGTGCTCGGCCGCCAGGAACAGCGTGGCCTCGGGGATCTCGATGCCGCGCGCGACGAGGCCCGCCCGCACCTGGGGGTCGTTCAGGATCGCCGCCATGATGCGCGCGTTCGGTCCGCCATGGTTGCCGCCGCAGGCACCGCAGTCGAGCCCCGAGGCGAAGGGATTGTTGACGGTGGCGCCGCCGTGTCCGGTCAGGACAACCAACGGCGCGAAGCCGCGCGTCAGGCCCATGATCGAGAGCGCTGCCTCGGCATAGAAGATCCGCTCGGCCTCGCTGAAGCCGGTCGCCGCCTCGGGGTCCTCGCCCGCCGGCAGCAGCTCGATTTGCGGCACCAACGAGGCCTGCGGGCTGACCGCATCGCGCAGGCGCGCCAGCAGCCGGCCGAAGCGGCTCGGCTGCAGCGTGCGCCCCGCCATCGCCAGGCCGAACACCCCGCCTGCCGCCTCGACGAAGGCGAAGGGCGTGGCGACGCTCTCCTTGAGCTGCTGCACCAGCGTCTTGCCGCCCGCGATGTGGCGGCGGCCGTGCAGATGCGCCTCGCCTGCCGTCTCGTGACCGCAGGCCGGCGCGTCGGGAACCGTGTGCGCCGGCGTCAACAGCACCGGACACGAGGCGATGGGCTCGCTCTCGCCGAAGGGGCGATAGGCGATCGGGATGCCGAAGAAGCCGGCGAAGCCGAGCGTGTCGTAGGGCCCGATCCGCTCCAGGTGGCGGCGGAAGACCTCCGAGCGCACGTCGATGCAGAACACCAGATGCGCGCTCGGTGCCTGCGGACAGGAACTGCCTGCCACGGACTCTCGCTGCAGTTCGTCGAGCAGGCGCCGCCGGTAGCTCTCCTCCCAGGCCTCCAGCCACACGGCACCCTCCGGCACGGCAGTACCCTGTGCGGCCAGCGCCGGCGTCGGCTCGTCGAGCAACCAGGCCAGAGCGATGCGCACCGCCAGGTAGTCGGCCAGGGTGATCGGCGCCACCCGCTGCCAGGGATGAGCGCTCTGGCCAGCCCGCCACTTGACGTAGCTCGACCAGCCCGACAACGCCACCAGGTGCGCGGTCAGCCACGCCTCCCGCTCTTCCTCCGGCACGTCGCGCATCAGCGCAACCAGCGCTGCCAACGGACGCTCCGGCAGGGGCGCCAGACGCCGCCGCTGCGGGATCGAGGGATCGTGCCGGGCCAGCGTCTTGAAGGCGCGCCAGAAGCCCTTCTCGCGGCCCGGCATGGGCCAGGCGGCCTGGCCTTCGTCGAGGAACGCGGCGAGCCACTTGATCGTCAGGAAATTGACGCGCGAGGCCTCGCCCGCCTCGCCGATCGCCGCTGCCTCCGCCCGCCCCTGAGTCAGCCGCTCGACCAGCTCGGGCCGGCCGTGGCGCCCCGCCACCTCCGTCAGCACCGCACGGTCGATCCGGCCTTCGGCCATCGCCGTCCGCGCCATCTCGGCCGTCGGATAGCCGCGGCCCCGGAACAGATCGGCGCCGAGCTCGACCGCCTCCTCGAACGAAAGGTGCTCCAGACCCTGCAGCGGGTTGGCCGCGATGAAGGTCTGCAGCGGCCAGTAGGGCGTCAGATGGGCGGCCGCGTTCTCGATCTGCGCGGAAATCCGGGTCTCGTTAGACACGATAGGCCTCCCGGCGGTCGGTGACGGTGGACGCGGCCGGCTGTGCCGCGCTGAGCAGGCGGGTGTAGAGCCAGGCGCTGTGGCGGTGCAGACCGGCGGCGACGGCGAGCCAGGCGGCGGCGAAGACCAGCGCCACGCAGACGCCCAGGGCGCCGATCGGCTGCGGCGCGGTGGTGCCGGGGACGCCGGCGAGCAGCGTCTCGGCAAGTGCCACGGTGGCGCCATAGACCAGCCCGGCGCAGGCCAGCACGGAGGGGATGGCGATCAGGCGGACCGCTAGGGAAACATGGCTCCAGGCGCGCAGCGACAGCGCCGCCTGGGCCGCCGCCAGGACCGCGAAGACGACCAGCAGCGCGCCGCTGTCGGCCGGCCAGACCGACTTGCCGCTGACCCAGGCGAAGAGCCCGCCGGCGAGCAACGCCGCCGGCACCGCGATCGCCAGTCCCAGGCCGTCGAGGCCCGGCTTGGCCGGCGCCGGCGCGACGCGCCGCACGGCCGAGCCGGCACCGAGGAACAGGCTGGCCTTGAACAGGCCGTGCAGGATCAGGTGCGCCATCGCGGCAGCGTAGAAGCCGAGGCCGCATTGCATCACCATGAAGCCCATTTGGGCGACGGTCGAGGCCGCCAGGCCACGCTTGACGTCGCTCTGGACCAGCGCGAAGAGGCTGCCAAGCAGGGCGCTGGCCGCCCCCAGCAGAAACACCAGCGTCATGACCTCCGTCTGTGCGCTGACCGCCGGTGCGAAGCGCGCCAGCAGGATGCCGCCGGCATTGACCAGTCCGGCATGCATGAAGGCGGAGACCGGCGTCGGCGCCGTCATCGACGACAGCAGCCAGCCCTGGAACGGCCAGAGCCCGCACTGGATCGCCGCGGCCAGCACCAGCGGCAGCAGGGCGATGGCGAGCGTCGCGGCGTCGAGCGTCGGCGCCGCCGCGACGATGGCGTGGATCGAGGTCTGGCCGGTGGCCATCGCCAGCGCCGCCAGGCCGGTGGCCAGCGCCACGCTGCCGATGGCGAACCACGCGCGCGAGAGGCGGGCGGCCACGCGCGCCTGCGGCCACTCGCGCAGATGGCCGACCAGGTCGGCGAGCAGCCAGCCCATTGCCGCCCAGGCCAGCGCGAAGAGCAGCACGTGGTCGGCGGCGATCAGCAGCAGGACGACAAGGGTCAGCCCGGTCAGCCGGCCGAAGAAGGCGTCCAGCCGCTTGGCGCCGTCCATGTAGCGCAGAGAGAAGGCGTGCACGATGCCGCTGACGAAGGTAACGGCGGCGGCGAGCATGAACGTGAGCGCATCCAGGCGCAGCGGGCCGAGGGTCCAGGCCTCCACCGGCGCGGCCCAGAGGGCCAGGCCACCCGCCAGTGCGGCGGCGAACACGCTCCAGACGGTCAGAGAGAAGGCTCGGGTCATGCGGCGGCTCTTCTTGGTCCTATTGGCTCGATCGGATCGGCGGAGCGACGCGAGGCGTCGAACGGCGCGCTTCATCGCACACCCGGATCAATAGGGAAAACCGATTTTTCCGATGCTGAGAATTGAAAAATCAAATGCCAATCGCGGCATCAAGGTGACCCGAAGAGGACCAATCCGACCAACCCGCCATCCCTTGCGCGCTCGGAGAGCAGTCGCTGGAACTCGGAGAGGAAGGCCGCGGCCGCCGGCGAGGTCGACTGGCCCTGGCGGGTCAGCACGCCCACTTCGCGCGTGCAGGCGGGCTCGGCCAGCGGCACGCAGGCAATGCCGCTCATGCCGACCGGCACGGCCAGCCGGGGCAAGAGAGTCACGCCGGCGCCCTTGCGCACCATGGCGAGCAGCGAGAGGACATTGCGCACGGTGAGGACCGAGTCGGCGCTGAGCGCGCGATGCGCCGGATGCTCGATGCGCGCCGCGCTGCCGTTCGCGATCAGCCGTTGGCCCCCAAGGCTTCCCCACCCGACCGGCGCCCCGTCGAGCCCGAGGGGGTGGTCGTCGCGGCAGACCAGGACGAAGGAGTCGCGGAACAGCGGTCGATAGACGATCGGCAGCGGCCGCGTCGGCGGGCTGGCGATCCCCAGTTCGACCCGTTCCTCGACCACCTCGCGTGCGACGGTTTCGGAGTCGGCGTCGCGCAACTCGATCTCCACGCCGCAATGGTCTTCGGCGAAGCGCTCGATCACCTCGGGCAGCAGGCTGGAGGCCACCGAGGGCACGCAGGCGAGCTCCAACCGCCCAGCCTCGGTCCGGGCGTAGGCACGGATGGCGGAGACGGCGCGCTCGAACCCCATGACCTCAGGCTTGGCTATCGAGAAGGTATAGCGACCGAGCGGCGACAGTCGGGTCTTCCGATCGCTTTCGAAGAGCGCACCGCCGATGTCGGCCTCGAGCTGCTTGAGGGCCATCGAAACCGCAGAAGGAGTGCGTCCAAGGTTGTGTGCCGCATCGCGGATGTTGCCGCATTCCGCGACTTCCACGAAGACCCGCAAGCTCGCCAGCGTGATCGCCATCCCCCGCTCCATGCCCCCAGGTTCAGATCGGCTTAACTGTAACCCAGAAGATTCGGTTTGCCTGAAACGCAAGCCTGCGCCAGCGTAGTTCGGTCTCGATCGGATAGGTGTCGATGTCCTCAGCGCCTCTAATCGATGCTCTGCAGTACAGTGCCTGGTCGGAGGAAATCTTTCGACAGATGCGTGCAGGCGGCGTCGCCGCCGTTCACGTGACGATCTGCTATCACGAAACCTTCCGCGAAACCGTGGCCAACATCGCCGCCTGGAACCGGCGCTTCGAGGCCTACCCGGATCTGATCTTCCCGGGCCGCACGGGCGACGACGTGCGCCAGGCCGATCGCGAGGGACGCACGGCGATCTTCTTCGGTGCCCAAAATTGCGCGCCGATGGAAGACGACATTGGGCTCGTCGAGATCCTGCACACTCTCGGCCTGCGCTTCATGCAGCTCAGCTACAACAACCAGTCGCTGCTGGCGACCGGCTGCTACGAGGCGGAAGATCCCGGCATCACCCGCATGGGCCGCCAAGTGATCGCCGAGATGAACCGCGTCGGCTTGGTCCTCGACATGAGCCATTCCGCCGAGCGCTCGACCCTCGAGGCGATCGAGCTGAGCAGTCGGCCGATCGCGATCACCCACGCCAATCCCGCCTTCTGGCACCCGGCCCTGCGCAACAAGTCCGACACGGTTCTGAAGGCGCTGGCCGAGGGCGGCGGCATGCTGGGCTTTTCGCTCTATCCCCACCACCTCAAGCACAAGTCCGACTGCACGCTGGAGTCCTTCTGCGAGATGGTGGCGCGCACCGCCGACCTGATGGGCGTCGCGCACATCGGCCTGGGCAGCGACCTGTGCCAGGACCAGCCCGACAGCGTGGTCGCCTGGATGCGCAACGGGCGCTGGTCGAAGCAGACCGACTACGGCGAGGGCTCGGCTGCGCAGGCCGGCTTTCCGCGGCAGCCCGCCTGGTTCCGCGACAATCGCGACTTCGCGCGCATCGGCGCGGGCCTGCGCGCCGTCGGCTTCGACACCGCCGAGGTGGCGCGCATCATGGGCGGCAACTGGCTGACCTTCTTCGACCGTTCCTTCGGCCGGGCGCCGGCAGTGGCGGCGCGCGAGCCGGCGCATCATGCCGGCTGACCCGCAGCTCCGCGCGACCGGCGAGCCCGAGGTGCCACTGCGGCCGCCGGCGCAGGTGATGCGGCTGGCCCGCCTCGGCTGTTTCTTCGCCACCCGCCTCAGCTTCATGCCGACGCTGCTACGTCGGCTCGGCCGCTGCGGCGCGCGCCTGCGCTACGACCGCTGGGAGCTGGACGAGGAAGGCTACGGCACCGCCGTGCTCTCGATGCGGGTCGAAGAACGCACCTACAGTCTGGTCGCGTTTTCCCAGCCGCTCGCCGCCGAGGCGCGCAGCGACCGGGTCATCGCCGAGGCCTGGGACGCTACCTTCGTGCTCTACGACGGCGTGCCGGACCCGGGCGAGATCGACCGTCTCGCCGCCAACGCGCCGCGCCAGGAGGCCGGGCGCTTCAGCCCGCGCGACCTGGTTCTGAGCCGGGCCAACAAGTCGGTGCGGATGTTCGAGCACGTGGTCCAACGTCTCACCGCGGGGCAGCAGCCGGATCGGGACATGCTCCGCGCCGTCGGCTACCTGATGCGCACCACGGCGGTCTACGGCAACGGCAAGTTCGGCATCGCCGACCGCGGGCGAATCGCCGATAGGCCGGAGTTCACCGGCGCCTTCCAGGCGGAGATGCTCGCCGTCTACCTGATTCGCTGCTTCACCACGGCCCTGGCCGAGCACGTGGCGCGCTGCCGCGCGCCGATCACCGCCGTCGCGCTGCATCCCCATCTGAAGCGCTACCTGGGCGTCGGCAACTCGACCGGACTGGGCATGGCCCCGTTTCTGGTCAACCACCCGGTGCTGATCAACAACTGGATTCTGGCGCGCGAAACGGCGCTGGCGCGGGTGCGCAGCCTGCCGACGGCCGCACCCGAGGACATTGCCGCCTTCGGCCACCTGCTGGAGCGCGCGCGGGCCCATATCGCCGAGTGGCACGTCGAAGACCGGCAGCAGACCGAGGCCAACGCCCGTCTCAGCCGGGATCTCGACCGCCTGGCCGTGCAGGGCCGGCCCGAAGCCCGGCTCTGGGACGAACTCCGCCCGTGGGACCGCCTGTTCGGCTGGGCGGAGGCGGAGCTGGGACCGGAAGCCCAAGAACTGCTGTTCGCCCTGATGCTGGAGCCGCACGGCGAGCTGGTGGACGGGTTGGCCTGCTGCATGACCGCGAGCGAGGGCGGCCAGCTCGACCCGGCGATGTCGGTGGGCGCGCTGCGTCGGCTGCTGCAGACGCACTACGACTGGGCGCTGGCGATCGACTTCGCCGACCCCGAAGCCAGCCGCGTCTTCTGGTACGTCTCGGCCGAGAAGCTCGAGCCGCGCCTGGGCGACCGCTCCGCCGAAGCCGGCAGCGAGCTGGAGATGTCGATTGCCGTCGCCCGCGACATCCGGGCGCTGGCCGCCGCGCTGGAGACGGGCGACGCGCAGGAACCGCTGGCGGTCTTCCTGCTGCGCCACCCACAGTTCCGCCACTTGGTCCGCCGCGCCCAGGTGATCGCCCAGCACCCCTACGGCGAGATCCGCGACAATCTGATCGCCGCCTCGATGCGGCCGATCGACCTGCTGCGGTGCAAGCTGTCGTTCTTCGGCGCCGCCAAGTTCGACCCGAAGTCGGACCGCTGGACCCGGATCGCCATGTACCAGGGCGCCCCCCTGCCCGAGGAACTGGGCGCACCCGAGGCCGACACCTGGTGCCTGCCCGTGCTGGCGCCGGACGACGCCACCGCCGCATGAGGCTGTCGCTCAACGAGGTCGAGACCTACCTGCGGCGCGCCGCCCTCGGCTGTGGGGTGCCGCAAGGCTATGCCGAGGATCTGGGTGCCTCCGCCGCCTGGCTGTGCACGCAGGGCTTTGACGGCGTACCGGTCGTCCTGGCCGAGCTGGAGGCTTGGTCCGCCGGCGAGACCGGGCTCGGCCGTCTGACCGCCGCGCCGACGCCGCATCTCGCCGGAGACGGAGCGAAGCCGCCGGCGGCTTGGCACTCGGGGCCGAGCGCCGCCGACCTGCTGCGTGCCGGGCTCGGCCCTCTGAGCTTCGAACCGGTCGTGCAGCCGTTGCTGCTGCTGGCCGCCTTCGGCGTCTACAGCGCAGCGAAGGGGCCGGGCCTGCTGTTGCGCTGGGACGACGGCACGGCGCTCTGCCGCAACGGCGCAGCCTACCTGGTCGCCGGCGCCTGGGCCGACCTGGAGGCACCATTACCTTTCATCCAGGCCGCTTGCGCCAGCCCCCGCGAGCAGGGCAGACGGCGGGCGCTCCTACCGGTCCTGGACGAAGGCGTGTCGGTGGACCAGGGCGTATGGACCCGCGTACAGACGCTGGTGCATCTTAGTCTTGTGCCGGCGAGCGAGACCTCGCGCGCCACCGGCGCCGGCGCCGGCTTGGTCGACGCCGACTGACAGAGGGCAGCGCGCGCCCCAAACCGCTCAGGCGGCGGTCGAGCGCAGCCCGTTCTCCGAGGCCTTGGTCGGCACCAGCGCGCGCACCAGGCTCTTCATGTTCAGTACGCCGACCGGCTTGCCGTCGCGCATGACGCGGAAGCTGGCGTTGGTGTCGCCTTGGGCCTTGGCGATCACGCTCTCCAGGTTGTCGTCCGCTTCGACGTCGCCCGAAGCACCCTCGGCGTTGGGATTGGGCTCCATGACGGAGCGCACCCGCAGCACGCGGGCGCGGTTGATGTCGCTGATGAAGTCCTCGATGTAGGGGTCGCTCGGGTGCAGCAGGATCTGCTGCGGTTCGTCCTGCTGGATCACCTCGCCTTCGTTCAGAATCACCAGGTGGTCGGCGAGCTTCAGCGCCTCGTCGAGATCGTGAGTGATGAAGACGATGGTCTTGTGCAGTTCCTTCTGCAGTTCGATCAGCAGATCCTGCATGTCGGTGCGGATCAGCGGGTCGAGCGCCGAGAAGGCTTCGTCCATCAGCATGATCTCGGAGTTCGACGTCAGCGCTCGGGCGATGCCGACCCGCTGCTGCATGCCGCCCGAGAGCTGGTTGGGGCGGTGGTTGCCGTAGCCGCCCAGGCCAACGCGGTCGAGCCAGCGGTTGGCCTCCGACTCGAACTCCTCGCGGCCGTAGCCGCGCGTGGCCAGCGCCAGGCCGGCGTTCTCCAGCACTGTACGGTGCGGCAGCAGGGCGAACTTCTGGAAGACCATCGACATGCGCTCGCGCCGCAACTTACGCAGTTGCTCGTCGTTGTAGGCCAGCACGTCCTCGCCATCGACCTCGATCTCGCCGGCGGTCGGCTCGATCAGGCGGTTGAGATGGCGGATCAGGGTCGACTTGCCGGACCCGGACAGGCCCATGATCACGGTGATCTCGCCCGCCCGCATGTCGACGTTGATGTCCCTCAAGCCGAGCACATGGTTGCGCTTTTCCAGCAGTTCGGGCTTGCCCATGCCGGCCTTGACGTCCTGCAGCGCCGCCAGCGGGTCGGAGCCGAAGATCTTGTAGAGGTGGCGGATCGAGACCTTGATGTCTTCGCCCATCGCGCGGTCCTCCTCAGTCGGACTGTTCGGGGTTGATCCGCGCCAGCGACGCCTTGGTCACGCGGTCGAGGATAACCGCCAGCAGCACGATGCCCAAGCCGGCGACCAATCCGACGCCCAGCTCCAAGTTGCGGATGCCGCGCAGCACCAGGACGCCCAGGCCGGGGGCCGAGACCAGCGAGGCGATCACAACCATCGCCAGCGACATCATGATGGTTTGGTTGACCCCGGCCATGATCGTCGGCAGGGCGAGCGGAACCTGCACGCCGAACAGCTTTTGGCGTTCGGTCATGCCGAAGGCGTCGGCCGCCTCGATGACGTCCTTGTCGACAAGCCGGATTCCCAGGTCGGTCAGACGGATCACCGGCACGATGGCGTAGAGGATGATGGCGATGCCGTAGAGCTTCGGCTCGGTCACGCTGAACAGGAAGATCAACGGGATCAGATAGACGAAGGGCGGCAGCGTCTGCAGCATGTCGAGGATCGGGATGGTGCCGCGCTGCATGCCGTCGCTGCGCGACATGGCGATGCCGATCGGCACCCCGAACAGCACGCACAGGAAGGCGCAGACGAAGATGATCGACAGCGTCTGCATGGCGTAGTCGTAGTGGTCGATAAAGGCCATGCCGAGGATGCAGGCGGCCACGAAGGCGACCAGCTTGCTCGAACGGCTGACCGCCCAGACGACGACCAGCAGCAGCGGCACGACGAAGTACCAGGGGGTATTCAGAATGCCGTAGAGCGCGCCCTCGAGCATCCAGCTCAGCGGCTGGGTCAGCGGGTCGAGAATGAACTTGAGGCTGTCCTTGACCCCAAGGAACGCCTCTTCCAGCCCTTTGGTGACGTTGCGCGTCTGCGGCATCGCGTTACAGGCATCGTGCAAGGCATCGAGCGAGGGGAACGGCAGGTCCCAGATCGATGTCTGTGCTGAACCGTCGCCACCGGCCGCCTGGCCGAGAAGCTGGTCCATGGTCATCGGGCCGCCGCCCTCCGCGGCGTCCTTGTCGCACCAGTCGCGCAATCCCAGCGCGTCGAACACGAAGTCGTAGCTGGCCATGACGTTTCGCTCTTTCGCCCCCCTTGAACCGCATGCCCCTGCATGTTCCGGTCATGCGCGAAAGCAGCGGCCCCGAAGCCGTGTCGGAGCGCGCTGCCAGGACGCGTGGACCGCTGCGGAAAACGCGACGACGGGGCGGCGCGGCCGCCCCGTCGCTTCCGGCACGCGGTCGCCCGATCGCCCTACAGGACCTTGGCCAGACGCTCGCGCGCTTCGTCGCTGAGCCAGTCGCGCCACAGATCGGTGTAGGTCGTCAGGAAGTAGACGGCCGCCTCTTCCGCCGACGCGTTGTTCTCGTCCTTCCAGGCGAGCACCGCGCTCATGGTGTCGGTCGGGAAGGCCACCTTGCTCATCAGCTCGGCGATCTCCGGCTCGCGCTCCTTGAAATCCGCCGTCACGCTGGTCAGCACGGGTGCGGCCGGGAAGTCCGAGACACCGGGGTCCTCAGTGTCCGGGTTCTGGTTGCGCGCGTGTACCTCCGGCTTGACCGGGCCGAGGTCGACCTTGGTCATGTCGAACTTGCCGAGCGGCACCGTCGGGCCCCAGTAGTAGCCGAACCAGGGCTCGCCGTCCTGGTAGGCCGCGGCCATCGAGGTGGCCAACGTTTCGCCGGAGCCGTGGTCGAAGACCTCGATGCCATGCGACTCCAGGTCGAGCGCCTTGATCATGTTGTCGTTGACGATTCGGCAGCCCCAGCCGCTCGGGCAGTTGTTGAAGCGCCCGCCGACCAGCTCGGGGTTCGCCAGGATGCCCTCGAGGGTCTTCAACTCCGGATGCTCTTCGGCGAGATAGGTGGGGATCCACCAGCCCTCGACCCCGCCGGGCTCAAGCACCTTGGCGACGCGCTCGACCTTGCCCTGCTCCTCCAGCCGGGCGTAGGCCTCCCCCGTCGAGTTCAGCCACAGCTCGGTGACGATGTCGGGCTCGCCGTTCTCCGCGACCGAAGTCACGGCCGGCACGGTATCGGAGGGCACCTTGGCGACCTCGCAGCCGTAGCCCTGATCCATGATGAAGGCAGCGACGGTGGTGACCACCTGGGCCGAGGCCCAGTTCATCTCGGTGATCGAGACCTCGCCGCACTCGGCCTGGGCGGTGGCGGGCACCGCAGCCAGGCCGAAGGCCAATCCGATGATGGATTTCCTCATTGTTCGGAACTCCCTGTGGTTGATTTCGGCCCGCTGGGACGCAGGTCGTGGCGCGATCGGGTCGCGCGGACGATGAGTGCAGTCGCCGCCAAAAGGACCTTACCGCCCCGGCACCTGCTCCACCGGAAACCGACCGAGCCGCAGCCTCGCGGGCGGTTCACACAGCGCGCCCCAGATGCCCGCGGTCGGGCTGGTTTCTCAGGCGCCATCTGCAACCTTTGTGTCGCGCTCCGGAAAGACAAGTCTGAACGTTTGGAACAGGCGACTCTCGGACGCTGCAAAGGCAAAACGAAAGCCGACTGATCGCAGCCGGCTTCAAGCAATATCCAGCCTAGTACGAGAGCTGCGGAGAAGGCAAGGGCACAGTCTGCGGCGCGGCGCGGCGACGCGTGCTTGCCGCGACACGCGGGGCGTGGCGGCCATACTTAAGGCGGCTCGGGACAGGCCGATGGAGTGCTGCGGGACAAACCCGACAGCCGTTTGATTTTCTTCCACGCTCCAGCGGCTTAACCGCCCTGTCTCGGCGCCTAGAAGCGGGCCTCGAGGAAGGCCGTAAAGGCGTCCCAGGAGGCGAGGTCGGCACCGCCATGGTAGCGTTCGCCGCCCCAAACCGTGAAGGCGTGATCGACGCCACCGTAGAGCTCCATGGTGTAGGCGGCGCCCGCCGCGTCCATCAGGCCGGCCAGCTCGGCCACCTGGCTCATCGGCGCGACCGGATCGGCGGTGCCGTGCAGGATCAGGATTGGCGCCGTCACCGCGCTATAGTCCTGGTCCCCCGGCGTGCCCAGGCCGCCGTGGAAGGCGACGAAGCCCTCCGCTTCGGCGCCGCTGCGCGCCAGCTCCAGGACCGCCGCACCGCCGAAGCAGTAGCCCATGGCGACCATCCGCTCGCCGTCCATGCCCTCGCCGACCAGCGCGGCGACGCCGCCGGTCATCAGCCGGCGCATGCGGGTGCGGTCCTGGTAGAGGGCGCCGGAGTGGGCGCGCTTGTCCTCGACGTCGGTGGGGCGCACGCCCTCGCCGTAGAGATCGATGGCGACGGCGGCGTAACCGAGTTCGGCCAGCATCTCGGCGCGGCGCCGTTCGTAGGTGCCCAGGCCGTCCCAGTCGTGGACGAGCACCACCACCGGCTGTGCGCCAGCGAGCGCGGCGTTGCGCGCGACGTAGCCCTCGAAGCGCTCGCCGTCGATCTCGTAGGCGACGCTCTCGCCGACGATCTGTGCGGCAGCCGGCGTGGCGGCGGTCACGGCGCCCAGGGCGGCCGCCAGCAGCGCGGCGGCAGGCAGCAGGCTCAAGGTGCGGATCATGGTTTCTCCCCTTCGATGCGGTGGGCCAAGCAGGGATCGCCCGGCTTGGGATTCGCGCCCCAGTATGAGCCAAAGGCGCGCGACAGACAGCCGCCAGCCGATGCCGAAGCGATGAAAAGTCCGTTGCCATCCCGGCGGCGGCCCGCCGCCGCCGCCCTATCGGCCGCCGTCGTGCCGGCGTGCGTCCCGCTCTGCCCGGTCACGCGCCAGGCAGCGCAGTTCCCAGGCCCCCAGCGCCAGGGGGATCGCGAACCAGATCAGCGCCTTGCCGGCCACGAGGATCTCGCCCAGGCTCATGCCGCGAGAGTTAGCCCAAGAACGCGGCCGGTCCAGCAGTGCCACCGGCAAGCACGCGTCCTCCACATCACCAAACCCCCGGCAGCAGCAGCCATCGCACCCGCGCGGCGTAGGCCGGATAGCCCGCCAGTCCGTGCCGCAGCATGCGGTCCTCGAAGGCGGTGCGCAGGGTCATCAGCGCGGCGGCAGCGACGGCGGGCACCAGCGCCCAGAGCGAGCCGAGCAGCAGCGGCGCCGACAGCCCCTGCAGGACGGCGCCGAGATAGCCCGGGTGGCGCACCCAGCGGTAGGGCCCGCTGTCGCACACCGTCTGCCCCCGCTCCGGCTGCAGCCGTGCCACGGTGGCGAAGAAGGCGTTCTCCAGCATCGCCCAACTGACCAGCGCGCCGCCGGCGACGAACGGCAGTGCGCCGGCCAGGTGCGCCGACAGGGCGACGGGCGGCGACCAGCCGAAGCGCACGTCCAGCCCGGCGACGGCGGGCAGCGCCAGGAAGTAGGCCAGCGCCCAGGCGCCGCCGATCCGCTTCTCCCAGGTCTGCATGCCGGCGGCCCGGCCGCGCTCGGCCAGCATGGCCGGATTGCGCCGCAGCAGCGCCGCCGTGTTGAGCGTCGCGCCGGCAAGATAGAGCGCCAGGTAGACCCAGGCCCACAGCCAGACCGGGTCGCCCGCCGCCGCCAGCAGGATCGCGAGCTGCGCCGCGAGCAGCAGCGCCACCTGCGTGAGGCGGCGCCGGATGCCGCGCCTGATGTCGGCCGCCGGCACGGCTCAGGTCGCCGCGCGCAGCGCCGCCCCGGCCGCCGGGTCGTGCGCGGCGAGGATGACGAGGTCCGGCAGCGCCGCCTTGAGGGCACGCACCTGGGCGAAGGAGGCGCGCAGCCGCGCCGGGTCGCCGATGCCGGGCAGGCGGTCCTGCAGCAGCAAGGCGGCTTCGTAGGTCAGGTCGGCGACGAACAGCAGCGGCGGCCAACCGGGCGCGCGCAGCAGCATCGATAGCGAACCCGGGGTGTGCCCGGGTGTCGGCAGCAGGACCAGGGTGCCATCGCCCAGCAGGTCGTAGGTGCCGGCAAAGTCGGCGAGCAGCGGATCGTCGCTCGGCGCAAAGCCGACTTGCCGCCACCTGGCCCCCGGCAACGCGATGTGCTCGCGCAGGATGAAGTCGCGCTCCGGGTGCGGTCCCGAAAGCTGCGCCCACTCCGCCTCGCCGACGAGCAGTTCCGCCTGCGGCACGGCGGCGATCCCGCCGATATGGTCGAAGTGCAGGTGCGAGACGACGACCGTGCGGACCTGCTCCGCCGCGTAGCCCAGCGCGGCCAGTTGCGGCGCCAAACCGTCTTCCGGTGCGATGCGGATTCGGAACAGCCGGCGCAGGAAGAAGCGGCCGATCGGGCCGGCGACGTAGTGCGGGTCGCTTGCGATCGCCGGGTCGAGGCCGGTGTCGAACAGCACCAGGCCTTCGCGGTGCTCGACCACGAAGAAGTAGATCGGCACTTCGATCCAGCTTCGCGAGGCGAGCGCCCAGATCAGCCGCGGCAGGCGGCTGCCGCGGCGATGCTCGCGGTGCTGCCAGCCGCGGCCGGTGGACACGGCGTGGACGGCCCGCACGGGGCCAGCACTGCGCATTGGCCTCGCCTCCTGCACCGCCAGCGGGAGCGACAGTGTCGGACGCCGGCCGGCGTGCCGCAAGGCATCGGCGGCAATGCCTGAATATACACTTTTTGTTCTTCTCTCGGGCAAATGTTCTTGCTATGGTCCATGCCCTCTGTGCCACCGACCCGGAGCAGGACCATGGCCCGCGGCAGCTTTCGATCTCCCCTCGCCCCCGATTCCAGTGGCCGTTCGCGCGGCGATCCCGACGATCCCTACGATCCCTATGCCCCGCGCGCCGCACGGCGCCGGCGGCGGCCCGAGGAACCGGCGCCGATCGAGCGGGCGCTGAGCGGCCTGGTGGCCGACCCGCTGTACTGGCAGGACCAGGACGAGGATTATTTTCAGTACGTCCGGCGCCAGTACGCCCAGGTTTACGGCAGCGGCAAGGTCCAGCGGGACGCTACCGGCCGGCAGCGCGAGACCGCGCCCAAGCCCGAGTACGCCGAGGGCCGCCGCGGGCTCGACTGGTTCGCGCCCGAGCCGAAGCCCCAGGACCTGCACCCGCGCGGGCCCGTCGGCCGCAGCGTTTCGACCGGCGGCGCCGCGCCGCAGGCGGCCGGCTCCCGGCGCCCCGGCAACGCTCCCGTCAACACCCCCGGCAACGCCCGGCGCGACGTGGTCGGCCTGCAGAAGGCCCTGGCGGGGACCGGCTGGTACCACTGGCAGCCGCCGCACGAGCCGAGCGGGCAGGTCACCGAAGCCCTCGACGCCGCCATCCGCGCCTTCCAGCAGGCGCACGGCCTGACGGTCGACGGACTCGTCACGCCCGACGGCCCGACCCTGCGCAGCCTCGCCCAAGCCGCCGGCCTGCCACTCCAGGCGCCCGACCGGGACGCCGACACGCCGCCGGAGCCGGAGCCAACGCCGACGCCAACGCCGAACCCGGAGCCAAAGCCAGACGCGGAGCCGACGCCAACGCCGCCCGAGGAGCGGGAGGAGCCCGACACGCCGGACGACCCCGACGTGCCGGACGACCCCGACGCGGCCAAGTGCGCGCAGTCGCGCCGCGATCTCGCCCGCCTGCGCATCGTGCTCGAGGTGGCCGAGGAGGAAATCCAGCGCCTCGAATCCATGCAAGCAGAGCAGGCGGAAACCGTATGGGACAAAGCAGAAGAATTCCAAATTGCTTACAATGACGCAGTCGAAAAGGCTAAAGGATCTATCCTCGAAGATGCTGCAGAGTATGCGCTCGGGCTTTTTCTCCAAAGATTGAAAATCGGGCGCCGCCGCCCCAGAGACACCAGGTCTCCAGACGAACGCAACGACGGCAAGCGCCGGGGCGACACCGAGGATGTGCCCGATTTGCCAGAGCCGGACCCGGAACTCCTCGAAGCTTCGATCAAGCTGCGGGGCTTATGGGACGATTACCGGGAAGCGAAAGCGGAGCACGCGAAGCTCGCTCGCGAGCTGGAGAGCGAAAGGCGGAGAAAGAGCAACATCGTAAGGCGTATCGACGCTTTGGAGAAACTGATCCGCGAGCAGTGTACCTAATCCACCACACCGCTTACTCCGTCGATCAGGTCAATCGGCGGCGAAGGCTCGGTTAGCACCTCGGCGGCAATCCGTCGGTCGCTGCCAGAGCTTCCACCTGGGTCCGGTCTTCCGCGCTCATGTCTGCCAGCAGCTTCTCGAGCGCTGAGGCAACGCTCGGCATGGTCGGTGCGGCGCGGGTAAACAGGACGGCAACATCTCTCGGATGCGGCCGACTGGCCGGCTGATGATATTGGTACAGCCGTGCCAACCGCCGCAGAGCCTCGATATCGCCGCCATTCGCCAGGTTGCAAAGTAGCCTTTGCGCTGCATTGATCCGGTACCAGGCAACGAAGCGCAAATCGAGGTTCGAGAGCGCGAAACTGCCGAAGCGCATCGCTTTCGGATCGTCACCGTGATCGAATAGGAAAACGTTGGCGCAGAACACGTCCCGGCCGGGCAGGTCGGGCCCCTCGCAGACGGGCGCATAGGCGTCCACGAGCGCCGCTGAACCTTCGTCGAACTTGGCCTGCAGGCGCCGAGTTGTCATCTCAACCGGGCGCAGCAGCTCGGTGTAGTTGCCGAGCCACCGGCTCAGACGACCGAGCGCTTCATCGAGAAACGCCGGCTCCTGATCTGGATACGCCATGGAGGCAGCGGTGACGAGCGTCCAGATCTCGATTTGCTCCGGTCCGAGAGCGATCTTGGGATGGGCGCCGGCAATCGCGAGCCAAAAATAGGCAGAGCTGGGTAGCGTGCTGCGCTCGGTCGCCAGATGGGCGAGGTAGAAGACGCGCGACGGGTCGTCCGGCCAATCTTCACCGAAAGCCAAACGCGCCAGGTTTGACGCAGCGGGCGGATACCCCATGTAGCCGGCGAAGGCGAAGAGCGTATCCGCTCGCCGCTCGTCGCCTTCGGCGCGCAGCTCCTCGGAAAACGCATACACCTCTTCCGGTGGCAGGCCGCGCAGCTCGTCCGGCATGCGCAGGGTCTCGCCGGTCGTCGGATCGAAGATCACGCTCGGGCCGGGCGGCCAATCCCACGCGGGCGGCTCCTCGGCGTCCTGCCCTGCGCCCCGCTCCTGCATCGGCGCCGCCTGCGCCGGCACCGGCGCGAGCACCAGCGCGAGACACACGCACAGCAACAGGGCGACTTGGCAGCGCATGCCACCAGACTAGGCGCTTCGCCGCCGCCCCGCCAGGGCCCGCCCGCAGCGCGCCAGCCCCTAGCCAGCGCCGCCACTAAAGCACGCCGCGTCCTGCTCGGGCTGCAGAAGGCGGGGGACCGCGTTCGCGCGGTCCCAAACCTTTCACGGATGCAGGCTCGAAGAGCCTGCGGGCCGGCACCGGCTGGTACCACTGGCAGCCGCCGCACGAGCCGAGCGGGCAGGTCACCGAGGCCCTCGACGCCGCCATCCGCGCCTTCCAGCAGGCGCACGGCCTGACGGTCGACGGACTCGTCACGCCCGACGGCCCGACCCTGCGCAGCCTCGCCCAAGCCGCCGGCCTGCCCCTCCAGGCGCCCGACCGGGACGCCGACACGCCGCCGGAGCCGGAGCCAACGCCGACGCCAACGCCAGAGGAGCCCGAGGAACCGGAAGAACCTGACTCCGGCGGCGTCAAGCCGAAGCCGCCCGGCGACCAGCATCCGGACGGGCCGGACCGAGCTGCGAAATGCCGCGCCCTGCGGCACGAACTCCGCGTGCGCGAGGGCGAATACGAGACGGCGCTGGAGAAGAAGAAAGGCCTGCCCGAAGCGCTACAAGATCTTCAAGGACGAATCACAGCGTTAGAAGAGAAGATTTCGCAGCTTTGGGAGAAGGAGCGTCAGCAAGCGGCTACGAAGGCTACAATCGAGTTAACCATAGAACTCGGCATGTGGTTGATCAGGCGTCACCCCCTCGGGTTCCTAGCAACCTCGGTCCATCGCGGCATGCGTGAGCTTCGGCGCGCGCTAAAGGAGCATGCGAACGCGGGGCGCAGGAATCCGAGTGCCCCCAGCCCGATTGACCCCGAAATCGTGCAGAGCTCCGAGAGGCTGCAGAGGCTTCAGAAGGAACGGCGTGATCTCACAGACGAGATCGAAAGCCTGAATGCCGAGATCGCTGAAGCTCGGGCAGCCATAGACCGACTACAGGAAGAGATTGCTCGGAACTGTGGCGGCCGGCCACCTGCACCGCCACAGAGTTGAGCGCAGGCCATCGGTCCAGCGTCAGCGATGTGAGCATGAAATGGGAAAGGCGTTTTTATATGAGTATTCCAACTGCCATCGCTCATTGTGACTTAATCGCTTATCGATTTCCAGAAAAAGCTCCTCCAGCTCTTCATTTCGCTCCTCGATCAATCCAATCTGATAGTAGGCTTGCGGTCGGAAGTGGCCTTCTCCGAGATCGTTCTCGACGATCTTTCGGGCCAGCAGGATGGTGGCTTCACGGACCCCGCTTTGTCCGCTCAAACACAAGAGCGACATCGCCCATGCCCGACGTGATTCCGACGCTGTCTCCGGCGAGGCGTTCAACACCTGCCAAGCGAAGTCGAACTGCGCGCGCGGGTGGTCCTTTCGCGCCGCAACCTCCAAATAGTCCAGGCAGAGGATCCCTGCATGCTCGAGGGCCATGCTGCAATAGCTGAGAGCTTGCTCGTAGAACCAGGACCCGCTCTTGGCCTGAAACGCGTAGGCTTCGCCCACCAGCTCGCGAAACCGCCACGAAACCTCGCCGCCGCTCAGCCAGTCCTCTCCATAATGGTCGAGAAGCACTTGCAGGTCGGCACGGCTGTCCCCGTAGCTGTTCGCCATGTGCCAAGCGGCGATCCGGTACCAGAGATCGGTTTGTTCCTCGGGCAGAGACGGGATGGCGTTCTCCCCGGCGAATCCCAACCAATAGAAGGATTCAGCCTTCAGAACAGCACCATCGGCAATAGGTCGGACGTAGCGAAGCGCCGTCTCTGGCCAGCCCGGCCACTGGCGCCCATATGCCAAGCGCGCCATCTGACGTGCGGAGTGTGCATCGCCAGCGTAGGCCGCTGCCGCCAGGAGTTCGAGATAGCGCTCGGTGTCCCCGGCCTGTGCCGCCTCGATCGCTAACTCAGCAATCTCCTCGGCCGTCAGCCCCTCGATCCCCTCCGGCACCACTTGGTCGCGCGGCGGCTCGGGCTGCGGCGTGGTTTGCTCGGCCTGCGCGGGCACGCCAAGGTCCGCGGCCAGCCACACGGCCGCGATCAACGGTGCCAGGCTCCGGGCGAGCGTGCGAAGCATGCCGCCACTATAGGTCGCAGCGCCATGCTCTGCCAGACGACAAGCGCACGCGCGACACCACCGGCCAACTGCCGCCGACGGCCGGATTCCCGCCGCGCAAGTTGATGCCTTTTTGTTCTTCTCTTGGATGAGTGTTCTTGCTATGGTCGCTTCCCTCTGTGCCACCGACCCGGAGCAGGACCATGGCCCGCGGCAGCTTCCGTTCTCCCCTCACCCCCGATTCCAGTGGCGATCCGACCGGCGATCCGACCGGCGACCCTTACGATCCCTATGCCCCGCGCGCCGCAAGGCGCCGCCGGCGGCGGCCCGAGGAGCCGGCGCCGATCGAGCAGGCGCTGAGCGGCCTGGTGGCCGACCCGCTGTACTGGCAGGACCGGACCGAGTGACCTCGGTCGAGAATCGACGTTCTGGAGCGAGTTGCAGAGCAACTCGCTCCTGGACGAGGATTATTTTCAGCACGTCCGGCGCCAGTACGCCCAGGTCTACGGCAGCGGCAAGGTCCAGCGCGACGCCACCGGCCGGCAGCGCGAGACCGCGCCCAAGCCCGAGTACGCCGAGGGCCGCCGCGGGCTCGACTGGTTCGCGCCCAAGCCGAAGCCGCAGGACCTGCACCCGCGCGGGCCCGTCGGCCGCAGCGTTTCGACCGGCGGCGCCGCGCCGCAGGCGGCCGGCTCCCGGCGCCCCGGCAACGCTCCCGTCAACACCCCCGGCAACGCCCGGCGCGACGTGGTCGGCCTGCAGAAGGCCCTGGCGGGGACCGGCTGGTACCACTGGCAGCCGCCGCACGAGCCGAGCGGGCAGGTCACCGCGGCCCTCGACGCCGCCATCCGCGCCTTCCAGCAGGCGCACGGCCTGACGGTCGACGGACTCGTCACTCCCGACGGCCCGACCCTGCGCAGCCTCGCCCAAGCCGCCGGCCTGCCCCTCCAGGCGCCCGACCGGGACGCCGACACGCCGCCGGAGCCGGAGCCGGAGCCGACGCCGGCCCCGGAGCCGACGCCGGAGCCGACGCCGGAGCCGACGCCAACGCCGCCCGAGGAGCCGGAGGAGCCCGACACGCCGGACGACCCCGACACGCCGGACGACCCCGACGCGGCCAAGTGCGCGCAGTCGCGCCGCGATCTCGCCCGCCTGCGCATCGTGCTCGAGGTGGCCGAGGAGGAAATCCAGCGCCTCGACAAAGCGCTGATCGAACAAGGGAGGAAAATATCAGATATCGTCGTGGAATATCGAGAAACACTGAAAGAGGTACAAGAAAAGCGGCGAGACTCTATGCTTAAAGACTTGGCAGAGGAAGTAGGAGAATGGATTCTGGAAGGTTTGTCCTGGCGCTACGGCCGGGGTCGCAGCCGACCCGGCGGAGGCGACCGCGACAGGCGGGATCGGCGCGATGATCGGGAGGCGCCCGACCGGCCCCGCGGAAGCCCCGACTTGCCGGATCCGGACCCGGAGCTCCTCGCGGCGTCGGGCGACCTGCGGGCCCTCTGGGACGCCTATCTGGAGGCAAAGGCCGAGGAGGCTCGGCTCATGGACGAGGTGGAGCGCGAGCGAGCGTGGAAGGCAGAGGTGACGGCGCGCATCGAGGCGCTGGAAGAGCTGATCCGCCGGCACTGCGCGTAGCCGGCCGTGCGCTTAGCTAACCCTGCGGTCGCGTGCACGGCGCGTGGGCCGGATTTCGAGACAGCTAACACCGGATCGGGGGTCGATCGACATCGGCCAAGACCGCGACTTGCCTCCTATCGCGCGCGCTCATGTCGGCCATCAGGTTTTCGAGCAAGGGTGCTGCGGCTGGCAGTCTAGGTGCGGCACGGGCAAGGAGCACGGCGACGTCGAGAGATTGCGGACCGCTAGCGGACTGATGATGGGGGAACAGGATCCCGAGGCGATACGCAGCCTCGGAGTCACCCTCCAAGGCCAGCTTACAGAGCAGGCGCTGCGCTTTGCTGATGCGGAACCATTGCTCGAACCGAAGATCCAAGTTCGAAAGCGCAAAGCTCCCCAGTCGCATCGCCCTTGGATCGTCGCCATGGAAGAAGAGAAAAATGTCGGCACAGAATACGTCACGGCCGGGCAGGTCAGGCCCTTCGCAGATGGGCGCGTACGTCTCCAGAAGCGCGTGCGGTCCAGCGTCGAAACTGGCCCGCAGGTCTCGCGCGGCGCTCTCCGTGGGCGCCAACAACTCGGAGTAATCTCCAAGTGCGCTGCGCAACAGCTCGAGGCGGCGCTCGAGGTGAGACAGCTCTTGGTCACTCCGCGTCATGGCCGCCGCCGCCGCCAAGGTCCAGATCTCGAGCTGCTCCGGCGCCAGGCCGATGTCCGGATGGCCGCCGGCAAGCGCCAGCCAGAAGTGGGCACGCCTCGCCATGTTGGTACGCTCGGTCGCCAGATGGGCGAAGTAGAAGACGCGGGACGGGTCGTCCGGCCAGTCTTCACCGAAAGCCAAACGCGCCAGCCACTCGGCCGCGAAAGGGTATCCCATGTAGCCGGCGAAGGCGAAGAGCGTATCCGCTCGCCGCTCGTCGCCTTCGGCGCGCAGCTCCTCGGAAAACGCATACACCTCTTCCGGTGGCAGGCCGCGCAGCTCGTCCGGCATGCGCAGGGTCTCGCCGGTCGTCGGATCGAAGATCACGCTCGGGCCGGGCGGCCAATCCCACGCGGGCGGCGCCTCGGCGTCCTGCCCTGCGCCCCGCTCCTGCATCGGCGCCGCCTGCGCCGGCACCGGCGCGAGCACCAGCGCGAGACACACGCACAGCAACAGGGCGACTTGGCAGCGCATGCCACCAGACTAGGCGCTTCGCCGCCGCCCCGCCAGGGCCCGCCCGCAGCGCGCCAGCCCCTAGCCAGCGCCGCCACTAAAGCACGCCGCGTCCTGCTCGGGCTGCAGAAGGCGGGGGACCGCGTTCGCGCGGTCCCAAACCTTTCACGGATGCAGGCTCGAAGAGCCTGCGGGCCGGCACCGGCTGGTACCACTGGCAGCCGCCGCACGAGCCGAGCGGGCAGGTCACCGAGGCCCTCGACGCCGCCATCCGCGCCTTCCAGCAGGCGCACGGCCTGACGGTCGACGGACTCGTCACTCCCGACGGCCCGACCCTGCGCAGCCTCGCCCAAGCCGCCGGCCTGCCCCTCCAGGCGCCCGACCGGGACGCCGACACGCCGCCGGAGCCGGAGCCAACGCCGACGCCAACGCCAGAGGAGCCCGAGGAACCGGAAGAACCTGACTCCGGCGGCGTCAAGCCGAAGCCGCCCGGCGACCAGCATCCGGACGGGCCGGACCGAGCTGCGAAATGCCGCGCCCTGCGGCACGAACTCCGCGTGCGCGAGGGCGAATACGAGACGGCGCTGGAGAAGAAGAAAGGCCTGCCCGAAGCGCTACAAGATCTTCAAGGACGAATCACAGCGTTAGAAGAGAAGATTTCGCAGCTTTGGGAGAAGGAGCGTCAGCAAGCGGCTACGAAGGCTACAATCGAGTTAACCATAGAACTCGGCATGTGGTTGATCAGGCGTCACCCCCTCGGGTTCCTAGCAACCTCGGTCCATCGCGGCATGCGTGAGCTTCGGCGCGCGCTAAAGGAGCATGCGAACGCGGGGCGCAGGAATCCGAGTGCCCCCAGCCCGATTGACCCCGAAATCGTGCAGAGCTCCGAGAGGCTGCAGAGGCTTCAGAAGGAACGGCGTGATCTCACAGACGAGATCGAAAGCCTGAATGCCGAGATCGCTGAAGCTCGGGCAGCCATAGACCGACTACAGGAAGAGATTGCTCGGAACTGTGGCGGCCGGCCACCTGCACCGCCACAGAGTTGAGCGCAGGCCATCGGTCCAGCGTCAGCGATGTGAGCATGAAATGGGAAAGGCGTTTTTATATGAGTATTCCAACTGCCATCGCTCATTGTGACTTAATCGCTTATCGATTTCCAGAAAAAGCTCCTCCAGCTCTTCATTTCGCTCCTCGATCAATCCAATCTGATAGTAGGCTTGCGGTCGGAAGTGGCCTTCTCCGAGATCGTTCTCGACGATCTTTCGGGCCAGCAGGATGGTGGCTTCACGGACCCCGCTTTGTCCGCTCAAACACAAGAGCGACATCGCCCATGCCCGACGTGATTCCGACGCTGTCTCCGGCGAGGCGTTCAACACCTGCCAAGCGAAGTCGAACTGCGCGCGCGGGTGGTCCTTTCGCGCCGCAACCTCCAAATAGTCCAGGCAGAGGATCCCTGCATGCTCGAGGGCCATGCTGCAATAGCTGAGAGCTTGCTCGTAGAACCAGGACCCGCTCTTGGCCTGAAACGCGTAGGCTTCGCCCACCAGCTCGCGAAACCGCCACGAAACCTCGCCGCCGCTCAGCCAGTCCTCTCCATAATGGTCGAGAAGCACTTGCAGGTCGGCACGGCTGTCCCCGTAGCTGTTCGCCATGTGCCAAGCGGCGATCCGGTACCAGAGATCGGTTTGTTCCTCGGGCAGAGACGGGATGGCGTTCTCCCCGGCGAATCCCAACCAATAGAAGGATTCAGCCTTCAGAACAGCACCATCGGCAATAGGTCGGACGTAGCGAAGCGCCGTCTCTGGCCAGCCCGGCCACTGGCGCCCATATGCCAAGCGCGCCATCTGACGTGCGGAGTGTGCATCGCCAGCGTAGGCCGCTGCCGCCAGGAGTTCGAGATAGCGCTCGGTGTCCCCGGCCTGTGCCGCCTCGATCGCTAACTCAGCAATCTCCTCGGCCGTCAGCCCCTCGATCCCCTCCGGCACCACTTGGTCGCGCGGCGGCTCGGGCTGCGGCGTGGTTTGCTCGGCCTGCGCGGGCACGCCAAGGTCCGCGGCCAGCCACACGGCCGCGATCAACGGTGCCAGGCTCCGGGCGAGCGTGCGAAGCATGCCGCCACTATAGGTCGCAGCGCCATGCTCTGCCAGACGACAAGCGCACGCGCGACACCACCGGCCAACTGCCGCCGACGGCCGGATTCCCGCCGCGCAAGTTGATGCCTTTTTGTTCTTCTCTTGGATGAGTGTTCTTGCTATGGTCCATGCCCTCTGTGCCACCGACCCGGAGCAGGACCATGGCCCGCGGCAGCTTTCGATCTCCCCTCGCCCCCGATTCCAGTGGCCGTTCGCGCGGCGATCCCGACGATCCCTACGATCCCTATGCCCCGCGCGCCGCACGGCGCCGGCGGCGGCCCGAGGAACCGACGCCGATCGAGCGGGCGCTGACCGGCCTGGTGGCCGACCCGCTGTACTGGCAGGACCAGGACGAGGATTATTTTCAGTACGTCCGGCGCCAGTACGCCCAGGTTTACGGCAGCGGCAAGGTCCAGCGGGACGCTACCGGCCGGCAGCGCGAGACCGCGCCCAAGCCCGAGTACGCCGAGGGCCGCCGCGGGCTCGACTGGTTCGCCCCCGAGCCGAAGCCCCAGGACCTGCACCCGCGCGGGCCCGTCGGCCGCAGCGTTTCGACCGGCGGCGCCGCGCCGCAGGCGGCCGGCTCCCGGCGCCCCGGCAACGCTCCCGTCAACACCCCCGGCAACGCCCGGCGCGACGTGGTCGGCCTGCAGAAGGCCCTGGCGGGGACCGGCTGGTACCACTGGCAGCCGCCGCACGAGCCGAGCGGGCAGGTCACCGAGGCCCTCGACGCCGCCATCCGCGCCTTCCAGCAGGCGCACGGCCTGATGGTCGACGGACTCGTCACTCCCGACGGTCCGACCCTGCGCAGCCTCGCCCAAGCCGCCGGCCTGCCACTCCAGGCGCCCGAACGGGACGCCGACACGCCGCCGGAGCCGGAGCCAACGCCGGAGCCACATCCGACACCCGAGCCAACGCCCAACCCGCCGGCGCCGCCCGAGGAACCGGGCACGCCGGAGCAGCCCGACGCGCCGGGCTCCGGCGGCGTCAAGCCGAAGCCGCCCGGCGACCAGCATCCGGACGGGCCGGACCGTGCTGCGAAATGCCGCGCCCTGCGGCACGAACTGCGCGTGCGCGAGGGCGAATACGAGACGGCGCTGGAAAAGAAGAAAGGCCTGCCCGAACTGCTCGACAAAGCTCAGAAAGAGGTAACGCGGCTCGAACAGGAGCTCGAGAGGCTTTGGCAAGCTTACCGACGAACGCAAGCGGCCTTGGGTGCGCTGGAATTGGCGATCGACCTCGGGCTCTGGCTGCTGTCGAGGCACCCCTACGGCCGGCTGGCCGTCGTCGTCGGGCGTGGCGTCGAGGCCCTGCAACGCCGTAAACAGTCAGAGAAGGAAGAGCCGTTTCGCCCGCAACCGGGACCCTCGTCGACCTATCTGGACCCGGACATCGCCGAGACCTCTGCGGCACTCGAAGCATGGCAGCAACGGCGGCGCGAGCTGACGGAGCAGATCGAAGAGCTCAACGCCGCGATCGCCGAAGCCCTGGCGGCGATGGAGGAACTGAAGCGCGAGATCGCCCGGCACTGCGGGGGAGATCCGGTGGCTTGATCTGGATGGGCCGGAACGTCGCGCCCGCACTCAACAGCCCGGTGCAGACCGGCCCCACGCCGCCATGTCCGCGAGCCATTTGAGCTGCTCGTTCGTAAGAGACATCCGCAGCAAATCCTGCAACCCGCCGAGGTCTGCAGGCGGTTCACCTAGCGCTTCTAGTTGCAGGTAGGCTTGTAGACGAAACCGCGACGGCGCCACCTCAAGTTCCAAGACTGCCTGTGCCAATCGAATAGTGGCTTCGGCAATCCCGCTCTGTCCGGCGCGACAAAGCAAGCCGACCGCCCAGACGATGACCGTATCGTGGTGTGTGTACGGTGGGGCATCCAGGACCCTGGATGCGTAGGCGAACTGCGCTTTTGCATGATCCTTGTCCGCGGCCGCTTCGAGATACTGCATGCACAGCAATTCGGCGTCCTCGAGGGGGGCGTCGCAGACCGTGCGGCTGGCCGCGTACAGGCGGGCGCCGTCGGCGCGCCGCAGGCGCAGCGCCTCGCCGACCAGCTCGCGGTAGCGCCAGGAGATCTCGCCGCCGAGCAGCCAGCGCTCTTCGGCGCGCGCCAGCTTGGTCTGCAGGTCGGCGCGGTTCGGCCACAGCAGATCCGTCGAGGACCAGGCGGCGATCCGGTACCAGAGGTCGGTCTGGGCCTGCGGCAGCGGCGGCTCCCGGCGCTCGCCCGCCGCCGCCAGCCAGTAGAGGTGTTGCTCGTCGACGAGCGGGTCGCGGGGGATGGGGCGCAGGTAGCGGAGCGCCGTCTCCCGCCAATCCGGCGCGCCGCGCAGGTAGTGCAGGCGCACGAGGTCCTGGCCGGCGAAGCGGTCGCCCTTGTCCGCCGCCGCCGCCAGCAGCCGCTCGTAGCGCAGGCTGTCGCCCGCCTCCGCCGCCTCCAGCGCGCGCCAGTAGATCTCCTCGCCGCTCAGCCCTTCGGTGCCCTCCGGCACCGCCCGGTCGCGCGGCGCGACAGGCTCGGCCGGCGCGGCGGCGGGGGCGAGGGCCAGCGCGATCGGCAGGCAGAGGGCGAGCAGAAACCGGCGCATGCCGCGATCATAGATTGCGCCGCGCAGCCAGGCCAGATCGGGCGCCCCCGCTACTCCGGATAGCACCCCGCCACGCGGGCGCGCAGGCGGACCAGGGCGAGCACCGTGTCGAGGGTCGGGGTCGGCACGCCGACCAGCTCGCCCATCTCGTGCACGGCGGTGACCAGGGCGTCGATCTCCATCGGCCGGCCACGCTCCAGGTCCTGCAGCATGGAGGTCTTGTGCGCGCCCACCTCCCGGCCGCCCTCGATGCGGCGGTCGACGTCGATCGGGAACTTCACGCCCAACGCCTCGGCCACCGCCTGGGCCTCCAGCATCATGTTGCGGGCGACCGCCCGGGTGCCGCCGCCGACGCCCTCGTCGCTGCACAGCACGTCGAGGGTGGCGCCGGTCAGCGCCGAGATGGGATTGAACGAGAGGTTGCCCCAGAGCTTGACCCAGATCTCGTCGCGGATCTTCGGGCGCACCGGCGCCTTCAGGCCAGCCGCGCCGAGCGCCTTGGACAGGGCCTGCGCCCGCTCGCTCTTCGCGCCGTCCGGTTCGCCGAGCGAAAAGCGGTTGCCCTCGATGTGGCGGATGACGCCCGGCTCCTCGACCTCGGCGGCCGGATAGACGACGCAGCCGAGCACGCGCTCCGGCTTGAGGCCGTCCCACTGGGCGTCGCCCGGGTCGACCGTGCGCAGCCGGCGGTTCTCGTAGGGCCCTTCCAGCTTGTAGAAGTACCACCAGGGCACGCCGTTGACGCCCATCACCACGGTGGTGTCCGGTCCCAGCAGCGGCTGCATCTTCTCGACCACCGGCGGCACCGAGTGAGCCTTCAGGGTGACGATGACGTAGTCCTGCGGGCCCAATTCGGCCGGATCCTCCGAGGCGGCGACCTCGACGGTCGTCGACTCGCCGGCCTCGATCAGGGTCAGGCCCTTGTCCCGCATCGCCGCCAGGTGCGGGCCGCGCGCGACCAGGCTGAGATCGGCGCCGGCCTGGGCCAGCTTGGCGCCCATGTAGCCGCCGATGGCGCCGGCGCCGAAGACGCAGATCTTCATGACGCCAGCCCCAGCTTCTCGGCCAGCCCGATGCGCTGCAGCTTGCCGGTGGCGCCCTTGGGGATCTCCTCCAGGATCATCACCTTGCGCGGCACCTTGAAGTCGGCCAGGCGCTGGGCGGCGAAGTCGCGGATCGCCCGCTCGTCGGCGCTCTCGCCCTCGCGCAGCACCACGGCGGCGGCGACCTCCTCGCCCAGCTTGGGGTGCGGCATGGCGAAGGTGACGCACTGGGCGACGGCGGGATGGTCCATCAGCACCTCGTCCACCTCCAGCGGCGAGACCTTCTCGCCGCCGCGGTTGATGATCTCCTTCAGGCGGCCGGTGATGCGCAGGAAGCCGTCGGCGTCGAAGCTGCCCTGGTCGCCGGTGCGGAACCAGCGGCGACCGTCGCACGCGAAGAAGGAGGTCTCGTTGGCCGCCGGGTTGGCCTCGTAGCCGGGCGTCACGTTGGGGCCGGAGATCACCACCTCGCCGATGCCGCTCGAGTCGATCAGGCGGTTCTCGGCCTCGTCGGCCAAGCGTACCAACGGACCGGCCTCGACGCCCACCGAGCCCGGCTTGCGCTGGCCCGGCGGCAACTGGTTGGAGGCCATCTGGTGCGTCGCCTCGGTCATGCCGTAGCTCTCGATCACCGGGCAGCCGAAGGTTTCCTCGAGCGCCGTCATCACCTGCGGCGGCAGCGAGGAGGAGGAGGAGCGGATCAGGCGCAGGTCGATCTCGGCCAGCGCCTGCTTGTTGCGCGCGGCGCGCGCCAGGATCGCCTGATGCATCGTCGGCACGGCGGTGTACCAGGTCGGCCTGGCCGCCTGCAGCCAGGCGAAGACCTGCAGCGCGTTGAAGCCCGGCGAACACCAGATCGAGCCGCCGGCCGCCAGCGAGGAGAGCACCGCGGCGATCAGGCCGTGGATGTGGAACAGCGGCATGATGTTGAGGCAGCGGTCTTCGGGCGTCAGCCGCAGTGCCGCGCCGATGTGCCGGGCCGAAGCCGCCAGGTTGCTCTGCAGCAGCGGCACGATCTTCGGCCGCGAGGTGGTGCCGGAGGTGTGCAGCACCAGCGCCACATCGTCCTGGGAGGCCAAGCCGGGCGAGTCGGCGGTGCCGGTATCGCCCTGCCCTTCGGCTGCCAGCTCGAACCAGCCGGCCGGCTTGTCGGCGGCACTGGTCAGGCGCAAGACCCGCACCCCGTGCTTGGCCGCCACCGGCAGCGCCGGCCCGTCGTAGTCGGCCGCGACGACCAGCGCCTTGGCGCCCAGGTCGGTGATGTAGAAGTCGTACTCCTCCTCGCGGTAGGCCGGGTTCAGCGGCGCCGTGGTGACGCCGCACGCCATGGCGACGAAGGCGGTCGCCATCTCCGGTCCGTTCGGCAGGACGATGGCGACCCGGTCAGCGCGCCCGATGCCCAAGTCGTTGAGGCGGGCGATCGTGGCCTCGGCCAGGTCGCGCAGACCGCCGTGCGTCAACCACTCCCGATCGGCCGCGCCGACCGCCTTCGCGTCCGCCGGATGCGGCGCGAGCAGATCCCAGATCGTATCGGACATGTCTTCCCCTGAAGGCTTCTTCTCGGTTGTTGCGGTTCTGGCTGCGCTCTAGGCCGAGGTGCGGCCGGAGGCGGGCGTGCCGGAGCCGGCGAGGCGCCGCCGCAATCTACGCACCAGCGGCAGAAGGAACAACACGACGGCGATGGCCACGAAAGTGCCGGAGATCGGCCGCTCGATGAAGGTCATGGGGTCGCCCTGGGCCGAGATCAGCGCCTGGCGCATCGACTTCTCCATCAGCGGGCCGAGCACCAGGGCCAGCACCAGCGGCGCCAGGGGGTAGTCGAGCTTGCGCAGCAGGTAGCCGGCGATGCCGAAGACCGCGATCAGCCAGACGTCGTGCATGCGCTGGTCGGGGGCATAGCCGCCGACGATGCACAGCACGATGACCATGGCGCAGAGCACGTGCAGCGGCATGCGCAGCGACCAGACGAACAGCGGGATCAGCGCCAGGTTGATCGCCACGGCAAAGAAGTTGGCGGTGTAGAGGCTGGAGATCAGACCCCAGACGAACTCCGGCTCCTCCAGGAACAGCATGGGACCGGGCATCAGGCCCCACATCACCATGCCGCCGAGCAGCAGCGCCGTGGTCGGCGAGCCGGGGATGCCCAGCGTCAGCATCGGCAGCAGCGAGCCGGTGCTGGCCGCGTTGTTCGCCGTCTCCGGCGCCACCACGCCCTCGACCGCGCCCTTGCCGAATTCCTCGGGGTGCTTCGAGGTGGTCTTGGCGACGCCGTAGGCCATCAGCGAGGCCGGCGTCGCACCGGCTGCCGGCAGCATGCCCACGAAGTAGCCGAGGAAGGAGCCGCTGAGCATCGCCTTGACCGAGCCGCCGAGGCTGCGCAGCCCGGCCAGCAGGTCGCGCACACCGATGCGCGCCGGCGTGACGTGCGGCTTGTGGCGGGTCTGCTCGATGGTCCAGAGGATCTCGCCGACGCCGTAGATGCCGATCGCCAGCACCAGGAAGGAGATGCCGGAGTAGAAGCCCGGCAGGTCGCCGAAGATCAGCCGCGGCTGCCCGGAGATCAGGTCGAGGCCGACGGTCGAGAGCACCAGGCCGAGCACGATGGTGATGATCGTCTTCAGCACGTCGTCGCCGCCGAGGGCGACGAAGGTGGTGAAGGCGAGCAGGACGAGGGCGAACTCCTCGGCCGGGCCGAAGGCGAGCGCCACGTCCGCAAGCGGCACGGCGAACAACGTGAAGAGGATCACCGAGATGGTGCCGCCGACGAAGGAGCCGGCGGCGGCGGCGATCAAGGCCAGGCCGGCCTTGCCCTTCTGCGCCAGCGGCCGCCCGTCGAAGGTCGTCGCGACCGCGGTCGAGGCGCCGGGTATGCCGAGGAGAATCGAGGAGATGGCGCCGCCGTACATGGCACCGTAGTAGATCGCCGCCAGGAAGATGATGGCTGAGGCCGGCGGCACCAGGAAGGTCATCGGCAGCAGGATGGCGACGCCGTTCACCGAGCCGAGCCCGGGCATGGCGCCGATGAACAGGCCGACCGTGACGCCGACGATCACCACGGCCAGGTTGAGCGGGCTGAGGGAGACGACGAAGCCTTCCGCCAGCAGAGTCAGGACGTCCATGAGTCGCAGCGCCTCAGAAGAATTGCGCGTAGAGGGGAATGAACAGCGGCTCGGTGATCCCCTTGGGCAACAGGATCCTCAGCGCCACCTCGAAGAAGAAGAAGACGACCACCGGCGTGGCCACCGCGAGCGCCGCGATGGTGCGCCAGCGCGCCCGGCCCATGACGCGCAGATAGAAGACCAGGAAGCCGACGATGGCCACGTAGGCGCCGACGACATGGATCGAGGCGATGGTCGCCAACAGCGAGCCTGCGACGATCAGGATGTCGCGCAGCGCGCCGCGCGAGACGAAGCCGCGGTGGCCGCCGCGGTCGGCGTAGGCGGCCATCAGCTCGCGCACCAGAATGCCGCCGGCGCACAGCAGCATGACGAGCGACAGCCAGAAGGGAAAGGCGCCGCCGCCCGGCCCCTGTCCGCGCGCCCAGCCGATCGGCAGGACGGTCGCGTGCACCATGAAATAGATCGACAGCGCCATCAGCGCTGCCGCCATGACGATCTCGGCCGCTCGCATGAGACGGTTCTCCCCTCGATGTCGTTACTGGCGCATGCCGCCCCTGTTCGGCCGGGGCGTGCTGGTACCTCGGAAAGACCCTGGGCCGAAGCCCGGTCTTCGGACTCGGCGCGCGGCGCGCCCGACACGGGCACGCCGGCTGTCCTAGCCTTTCGGAAAGAAAAAGCGGGCGGGACGGGCGCGCGCCGGCGCCCGCCCCGCCGAGGCTAGGGGAGACTCAGGAGCCGCCGCCTTCCAGCGCTTCGAGCAGCTTGGCGTGCTTCTCGCGCTCGGCGAGGAAGTAGTCCTGCAGAGCCTGGCCGGTGAGCAGGTCGGTCAGCAGTGCCTGCTCGGCGGCGTAGGTCTGCCACTCCTCGGTGGCGGCCAGCTTGGTGAAGAGGTCGACATAGTAGGCCTGCGCGGCGTCCGGCATGTCCGGCGCGCCGACGAAGCTGCGCTGCATGGTGTAGACCAGGTCGTGGCCCAACTCGCGCATGGTCGGCACGTCCGGGAAGACCTGCAGGCGGTCTTCGGTGAAGGCTGCGATCGGCGTGCTCTTGCCGGCCTTGAAGAAGGCCATCTGCTCCGACGGGTTGTTGACCGTGGAATCGATGTGGTTGCCGATCAGGTTCTTGGCCACGGTGCCGCCGCCGGAGAAGGGCACGTAGGTGAACGTGATGCCGAACTCCTGCTCCAGCATGGCGGTGACCAGGGAGTCCTCCTGGCCGGTGCCGGTGCCACCCATCTTCCACTCGCCGCCCGCGGCCTTCACCGCCTCGACGAACTCCTCCAGGGTGGTGATGCCGCTGTCGGCGTTGACCCACAGCACGAAGGTATCGACCGCCATGCGCGCCAACGGGGTATAGTTCGCGATGTCGACTCCGATGTCGGTGCGGATCGGCGTGGTGTAGTAGCTGTTGAGCGTCGCCATCACCTTGTGGGCGTCGCCCGCATTGTCCTTCATGTAGCGCAGCGCCTCGGCGCCCGAGCCGCCGCCCTTGTTGACGGGAAGGAAGGGCATGTTGGACAGATCGTTCTTCTCGATGATCGACTGGAACAGCCGCGCGAGACGGTCGGCGCCGCCGCCCTGTCCGGCCATGATCACCATTTCGACCGGCTTGTTCGGCTGCCAGTCGGCCGCCTGCACGGCGGTCGTGGGAACCAGCGAGAGCGCGGCCGTGACGCCGGCGGCGACGGCGGCGGTCTTCAAAGCGGTTCGAAACATCAAGGTTTCTCCTCCCTAGTCGGTGCAGTTCTTTGGGCTTCGACCGTGCCGGCGCGGCGGGGACCGGCGCCGTTCGATCCGAGCGGGCTCCGGCTCTGCTTCCGTCTACGGTTGAAGCTTATCTTCAGGTTATTCCCGCCGCGTGAGAAATCTAGTGGAAAGGTCTCGGCCGCTATTCGGCGGCAACCGCATGCAGCCGGGGCTGGCGCTCCCCGGTGCGGAACCACTCCTGCGCCGCAGCGACTCCCGCCCCCGGTTCGACGGCAGCGCCGGCGTCGCGCAGGCTCATCTCGGCGCTGGCCAGGGCGGCCAGGCAGCTCACTTCGTTGAGGTCGCCGAGGTGACCGATGCGGAAAACGTGGCCGGCGAGCTGCGACAGCCCGCTGCCGAACGAGGTGCGGTAGCGCTCGTAGCCGATGCGGATCACTTCGCGGGCGTCGACGTCTTCCGGCACCAGCACGGCGCTGACCGTATCCGAGTACCAGCGCGGCTCCAGGGCGCAGAGGTCGAGCCCCCAGGCGAAGACGCCCTGGCGCACGCCTTCGGCCAGCCGCGCGTGACGGGCGAAGACCGCCTCCAGGCCCTCGGCGAACAGCAGTTCGAGCGCCGCCTTGAGCCCGTGGAAGAGCTGGGTCGGCGGCGTATAGGGGAAGAAGCCGTCGGCGTTCATGCGCACCATGTCGGCGAACTCGAAGTACGCGCGCCGCTGCGTACAGCCGGCGCTGGCGGCCAGAGCCTTCGCGCTGACGCCGAGGAAGGCCAAGCCAGCCGGCATCATGAAGCCCTTCTGGGAACCGGCGACCGCGAGGTCGACGCCCCACTCGTCCATCCGGAAGTCGATCGAGCCGATCGAGCTGACGCCGTCGACGAACAACAGCGCCGGGTGGTCGCAGGCATCCAGGGCCGCGCGCACGCCCGCAATGTCGGAGGCGACGCCCGTCGCCGTCTCGTTGTGGGTGGCGAAGACCGCCTTGATCTCGTGCCGCGTGTCGGCGGCCAGCGTGGCGGCGTAATCCTCCACCGGCACGCCGGCGCCCCAGGGGACGTCGATCACCTCGGGCCGCAGCCCGAGCCGCCCGGCCATCTCGGCCCAGAGGTGGGAGAATTGGCCGAAGCGCGACATCAGCACTTTGTCGCCCGGATTGAGCGTGTTGGTGATCGCCGCCTCCCAGGCGCCGGTGCCCGACGAGGGGAATATGAAGACCCGGCCGGCGTCGGTCTTGAAGACCCGCTTTAGTCCGTCGAACAGCGGCAGCGTGAGTTCGCCGAAGTCGGCCGCACGCATGTCCTGCATCGGGACATTCATCGCCAGGCGCACCGCCTCTGGCACGTTGGTCGGTCCGGGGATGAACAGGTGCGTCATGCCGGGCTTGGGGCGGGTCGCACCGCGGTGCGTGGCAGTCGTCATCGGCCGCGTCCTCACAAGCTGGCATTGGTTGTGTCGCGTGTTCGGCGGCGCCGCAGCCAGGTTGCGTCCGGCCGCCGATTGAGCCCCGACGATGGCGGTGCACGGGCAATATGGGAAAGAAAATCGGGTCAACGTGAAAGATGTGTTGTTGACAACACAGATTTTTGTAAATTTGTAAATGCACAGCGAACGGCTCCGGAGGCGGCAATGGCCGTGGCGGCGCAGCAGCGCAAAACCTTCATCGGCCCACGGCTGCGCCAACTGCGCCGCGAGCGTCGGCAAAGCCAGGCTGAGATGGCGCGCCAACTCGGCGTCAGCCCGGCCTACGTCAACCTTTTGGAGAACAACCAGCGTAGCCTGTCGGTCCAGGTCCTGATGCGCCTGTCGGAGGCCTACGGCGTCGACTGGCGCGACCTGTTGGCCGACGACGCCACCATCCTGCTCGGCGACCTGCGCAACGCGCTTCAGGACCCGGTCTTCGGACCGGATACGCCGGACCTCCAGGAGCTGCGCGCCGCCGTCGACCACAGCCCCAAGCTGGCCACCAGCCTGCTGACGCTGCACAAGAGCTACCGCAGCCTGACCGAACGCCTGCTGGCGCTGGGCGTGGGCAGCACCGGCGATGCCGAGCAGATCGCCGACGTCACCCAGGAGACCGTCGTCCACGACCTCTTTCGCCGCCATCGCAACCACTTCGACGCGCTCGAGCGGGCCGCCGAGGACTTCCGCCGCGGCGAGCCGATCGAGACCGACGAGATGTACGGCTACCTGAAGCTGAGGTTGAAGCGCGACCTCGGCCTGCGCGTGGTCACCGTGCCGGTCGCCACGCTGCCGCACACGCTGCGCTCCTACGACGAGCGACGCGGCGAAGTGCTGCTGTCGGAGGGACTCGACCATCCGAACAAGGTTTTCCAGCTCACCCATTTGGCCGGCCTGCTGCAGTACCGCGAGACGATCGACGTGGTGATCGCCGAGGCGGGCATCGGCGATCCGCGCGCCCAAGCGCGCTGTCGGGTGGAGCTCGCCAACTACTTCGCTGCCGCGGTGCTGATGCCCTACGTCGAGGTGCTGGAGGAGGCGCTGGCCAGCCGCTACGACCTGGACCATCTGGCGCTGCGCTTCGGGGTCTCCTTCGAGCAGGTCTGCCACCGGGTCACCACCCTGCAGCGCGAAGGCGCCCTCGGCGTCCCCTTCTTCTTCTTGCGCCTCGACAAGGCCGGCAACGTCACGAAGCGCTTCAACGCCACCACCTTCCATCTTGCGGAATACGGCGGGGCCTGTCCGCGCTGGGACATCCACCTGTCCTTCCGCACGCCCGGGCGGATCCTGCCGCAATTCGTCGAGATGCCGGACGGCAGCCGCTATTTCACGATCAACCGCACGGTCGACCGCCCCAGCCTCGGCCACACCTCGCAGGACCACCGGCTGGCGGTGACGCTCGGTTGCGCCATCGAGCACGCCAGCCAGCTCGTCTACGCCCAGCGCTTCCAGCTCGACGACCCGGACCTGGTCACCCCGATCGGCATCAACTGCCGGCTCTGCCCGCGTCAGAACTGCGCCCAGCGCGCGCACCAGCCGCTGCACATGGACCTGCCGATCGACGTGCACCGCCGCGGCAAGACCCGCTTCGAGAGCTAGGGGCGCGGCGCTATTGCGGGCTGCCGGCCAAGAGCAACAGCGCCGCAAGGCCCGCCGCGGCCGACAGCGTCAGGCCGAAGCCGAGAGGCCGAGAGTGACGCCGCCAGAGGGCCTCCGCGTAGGCCCCGAACAGGGCGACCAGCGCCGCCAGGCCGTAGTAGCGCAGGCCGCGCGCCAGCACGGCCGCGGCGACGAACAGGACGAAGGGATACTGCGTGACGCCGGCCAGCAGCATCGCCGTCTGGAAGGGGATCGGCACCACCCCGATGGCAACGATGGCCCAGAAACCATAGGCGTCGAACCAGCGGCGGAAGGTGGCGAAGTCCTCCTGCCAGCCGAATGTCTCCAGCGCCCAGCGCCCCACGGACTCGAACAGCAGAAGGCCGACGGCATACCCCAGGACGGCGCCGGCGAGGCAGCCCAGCAGGGCGACGCTGGCCAGCCACCACAAGCGGTCCCGGTTCGCCTGCATGTGCGGCATCAACACCAGCTCCATCGGGATCGGTACGATCACGGTCTCCGAGAAGCTGGCGAAGCCCAGCGCCGCATCGCCCCAGCGCGACCGGGCGATGCGGCGTGACCAATTCTTGGCGCGGGTCATGCTTGCTGCCACCGCCTTCGCGTTACCTCCGGGCTGGCGCGACGGTCCTTGCGACGCCGGGTCGGCCCCGTTTGCCTACGAGCCAGGCCGACGGGAGTTCGCGGCCGGCGTCCGCGCTCACGTGCCACGGACATACTCGGCCAAGATCCAGAGCCCGATGCCGACGAAGCCGAGCCCCGCCATCATCTTGAGCGGCAGGCCCACGAGATAGCGCTCGGCCAGCGTCCCCAACACCACGGCCACCGCCGTCGAGGCGATCAGCGCGGCGCTCGCGGCGGCGAAGACCAGGAGGGGCGCGTGCTGCTTGCCGGTGGAGAACAGCAGCGTCGCGAGTTGCGTCTTGTCGCCCAGCTCGGCCAGGAAAACGGTCGCGAAAATGAGCAGGAAGGCGGCCATGCGTTCACCGAATGGGGGGAGCCGCGGCGCGTACCTGTGGCGACGGCGCCGCCCCGGCTCCCCGCTGGAGGCGCGCCCTCGCCATAGGTCTCGCCAAGCCGTTGCCGGCCACGCGCACCACGGCGGAGCTTGGCAGCCCGGCCGAGTCTGTTGACGCGCATCCCCTGTCTGTGGGGCGGCTACTCCCCTACGGAGCAGGGGCATCCTGCACGCTTCGGTGCCGGATGCAAGACCCCCTGGCAGCACAGTCCGTGTCGATCAACCGCATGGGGCGAAAATAACTTGCGATTGGTTCGCATTCGCGACACCATGCTGGCCCTGTGGAAGGGGAGCGACAACCTCATGCTGATGTGGCGCAGTTTCGGCAGCGGACGCCTGACCCAGTTGATCCGCGATGCGGCCAGTTGCAGGCCAGCCGACGCGCCGGCGCCGGCCAATGCCTCGAATCCCGCCGTCGCGCAGACCCTGGCGCCGGCCAAGCCGCGCCCCGTCGCGACCGTAAAGGCTTCCCGCGTCGGCCGGAGGGGCTGACGCAGGCCGATCGGGCGGACGGATCACTTGCCCGACTGACGTAGGATCGCGGCGTAGATCTCGGCATCGCCGCAGACCCCGACCGGTCGCTCCGCCTCGGTCAGCAGCACCGGCCGCCCGCTCGCCTGGCGCAGCTCGATGACATGGCGCATTTCCGTGTCGGCAGGCGCAAGAATCAGGCTGCCTGGCGCGACCGTCTCCAGCGGCGGCTCGCCGCGCCAAGTGTGGACCGTCACCGGCCGGCCCGCCGCCTCGGCCCGGACCGCCGTCCCCTCGATCCAGCAGAGCAGGCGTCCCTCGGTATCCAGCTCCAGCGCGCCGTCGCGCGACGGCAGCTCGGCCAGCGGGCGCATCATCGAGGCGCCGCGCAGCACGTTGAGGGGGTTCATGTGAGCCACGAACTCCCGCACATAGTCGTTTGCCGGCTCCAGCACGATGGCTTCGGGTCGGCCGACCTGGACGATGCGCCCGCCCTCCATGATGGCGATGCGGTTGCCCAGCTTCAGCGCCTCGTCCAGGTCGTGGCTGACGAAGAGGATGGTCTTCTTCAGGTTCCGCTGCAGCTCCAGCAGCTCGTCCTGCAGGTGGGTGCGGATCAGCGGGTCGAGGGCGCTGAAGGGCTCGTCCATCAACAGCAGGTCGCCGTCTGTGGCGAAGGCACGCGCCAAGCCGACGCGCTGCTGCATGCCGCCGGACAGCTCGTGGGCGTACTTCTCGGCCCATTGGGCGAGCCCGACCAGCTCGAGCTTTTCGGCGACGATGCGGCTGCGCTCGGCCCTGGCGAGGCCGCGCAACTCGAGCCCGAAGCCGACGTTCTCGCCTACGGTCCGCCAGGGCAGCAGGGCGAACTGCTGGAAGACCATGGCGATCCGCCGGGTGCGCAGGCGCCGCAATGTCGCCTCGTCGCAGGCCGCGACGTCGATCTCGGCCCCCGCGTCGCGCACCATCACCTGGCCCCGGGTGACCGGGTTCAGGCGGTTGACGGCGCGCAGGAGGGTCGACTTGCCGGAGCCGGACAGCCCCATCAGCACGCAGATCTCGCCGGGCGCGACGTCGAGCGAGGCTTGGGCGACGCCGAGGACGCAGCCGGTCGCCTCCAGGATCTCGTCGCGCGAGCGCCCTTGGTCGATCAGCGGCAATGCCGCGCCCGGCCGCTCGCCGAAGACGATGTCGACCTCCTGGAAGCCGAGCGCCCGCGCGGGTTTGGTGTCTGGCAGGCGCATCGGCGAGCTGTTCAGTCCCGCCGACCGCCGAGCTTCGGCTGCTTGCAGAAGCGGTCGAGCAGGATGGCCAGGACGACGATGGCGAGGCCCGCCTCGATGCCCATCTCGACGTTCACCGAGTTGAGCGCGCGCACCACCGGCTTGCCGAGCCCGTCGGCGCCGACCAGCGCCGCGATCACCACCATCGACAGGCTCAGCATGATGCACTGGGTCAGCCCCGCCATGATCGTCGGCAGGGCATGCGGCAGCTCGACCTTCCAGAGGAGTTGCCGGCGCGTCGCCCCGAAGGCCTCCCCCGCCTCTAGCAATTGCTTAGGCACCGAGGAGACGCCCAGGTAGGTCAGGCGGATCGGCGCCGGGATGGCGAAGATCACGGTGGAAATGAGGCCCGGCACCATGCCGAGGCCGAAGAGGATCAGGGTCGGGATCAGGTAGACGAAGGTCGGGATGGTCTGCATCAGGTCGAGCACCGGGCGGATGCCGGTGTAGAGCCAGCGCCGGTGCGCCGCGGCGATGCCGAGCGGCACGCCGAGCGTCATGCAGATCGTCGTGGCGAAGAGCACCAGGGTCAGCGTCTCGACCGTCGCCTCCCAGTAGCCGAGGTTGACCACCAGCAGCAGGAAGCCCAGGACCGCCGCCGGTAGCTTCCAATCCCGGTGCAGCGCCCAGGCGAGGCCGGCGAGGATGGAGATCAGCAGCAGCGGCGGGACCGCCTGCAGGCCGTCGTTGACCCCCTCGATGACGAAACCGAGGCCGTCCGAGATGGCCCGGAAGGCCCAGTAGAAGTGAGTCTGAAGGAAGTCGAAGACCGCCTCGCCGACCGCGCCGACGGGGATCTTCCAGGCGGTGAACCACTCTTCCATGGGCGGCTGTCCTCGTGGGCTGGCAGCAGCCGGGCCAGCGGCAGCGGGCGACGGCGCGCGACCGCGGCCTACGCCCGCAAGCGATCTGGGGACGCAGGCCGTCGGAAGCGACGATCGCGACTATAGCGCGCCTACAGCCTCAGGGACTCCCGAACCGCCGGCAGGCCGGGCTCGCCGGCGACCGTCGTGACGTTTTCCAGCCAGGCCTCGAGCACGCCGGGGTTGGCCTGCAACCAGGCGCTCGCGGCCTCGTCTGCGGGCGCGCCTTGGTCCAGGATGGCGCCCATGATCTCGTTCTCCATCGCCAGGGTGAACGCGAGGTTCTCGAGGAAGCGGCCGACGTTGGGGCATTCCTCCAGATAGCCGGCGCGCACGTTGGTGTAGACCGTTGCGCCGCCGAAGTTCGGGCCGAAGATCTCGTCGGCGCCGGTCAGGTAGACGATCTCGTGGTTGGCGTTCATCGGGTGAGGCTCCCAGGCCAGGAAGACCACCGCCTCCTCGCCGCGCTCGGCGCGCTTGACCTGGCTGAGCATGCCCTGCTCGCTCGACTCCACCACTTCGAAGTCCGCCAGCCCGAAGGTGTCGGTGTCGATCATCTCCTGGATCAGGCGGTTGCCGTCGTTGCCCGGCTCGATGCCGTAGATCTTGCCGTCGAGCTGATCCTGGAACGCGGCGATGTCGGCGAAATCGGTCAGGCCGGCGTCGGCGGTGTAGCGCAGGGTGGCCAGGGTGTACTTGGCGCCCTCCAGGTTGACGCCGACCACTTCGACCGAGCCCTCGTCGCGGTAGGGCGCGAGATCGGCTTCCATGGTCGGCATCCAGTTGCCGAGGAACACGTCCACGTCGCCGTTCTTCAGCGAGGCGTAGGTCACCGGCACGGACAGCACCTCGGTCTCGGTCTCGTAGCCCAGACCCTGCAAGACCGTGGTGGCGAGGGCGGTGGTCGCGGTGATGTCGGTCCAGCCGACGTCCGAGAACACGACCGTCTGGCAGGCCTCGGAAACCTGCGCCCGGGCGGCGCCGGCGGACAGCGCCAGGCCGGCCCCCAGGGCGGCGGCGGCGAGCGTGGTGGTGGACAGCAGCGTTCGGATTCGCATGGAACCTGGTCTCCCTTCCCGTTTCCTCACTCCTGGCGCCAGCCTAGCAGCCTGAGGCCGTCTTGGCCGGGCCCGATTGCGGCCATGGCGTGCCCTCCGGCCGGCAGCCTGCCCTGTGCGGCTTGCGAACGGCAGTACGCTACGGCAGGGCTTTCACCAGTAGTAGAATTCAATCGTTTCTTGATTGAACGTTCAATGAAAAATGTTAGCCTATGCGCCAAGCAGGATCGCAGGTGGATCGCAGGCCCGGGACGCGGGCGGCAAAGGGCGAGGCCAGGGGGCGGGCGGATGCCGAAGCTCGGCATGGAGGCGGTGCGTCGCCGGCAACTGATCGAGGCGACGATCGACACGATCCACGAGGTCGGCTTCGCCGCCTCCAGTCTGCAGGCGATCGCCAGGCGCGCCGGGGTCTCGCCGGGACTGGTCGCCCACTACTTCGACGACAAGAATGGCCTGCTGGAGGCGACCTTGCGCGCGCTGTTCGACGACCTGACCCGCGACACTGTGGCCCGGCTGCGGGCGGCGCGCACGCCGCGCGCTCGGGTCGACGCGGTGATCGAGGCCAACCTGTCGCCGCGCCAGTTCGACCCCCGCCTGGCCAAGGTCTGGCTGGCGTTCTGGGCCCAGGCCATGCACGTGCCGTCCCTCGCCCGCATCCAGCGCATCTATCAACGCCGCATGCTCGACAACCTCAGCCATGCCCTGCGCGGGCTGCTGCCGGCGCATCGCGCCCGCGAGCTCGCCCACGGCGTGTCCGGGCTGATCGACGGCCTGTGGCTGCGCGCCACGCTTGGCGGCGGCCAGCCCGACAGCGCCGCCGCCCGCCGGCTGCTGCGCGACTACCTCGACGCCCACCTGGAGCGGGAGACCGCCGATGCCTGACGCCCCCTCGCTGCCGACGCTGAGCAGGCAACGCGCGTGGATCGGCGGCGCGCCGTACCCGAGCGCCGACGGCCGCGGCTTCGAGACGCTGAACCCGGCGACCAACCAGCCGCTGTGCCACGTCGAGATCGCCGGCGAACCGGAGGTCGAGGCGGCGGTCGCCGCGGCCGAGGCCGGTTTCGCCGTCTGGTCGGCGATGGGCGGCACCGCGCGCGGCCGGGTGCTGAAGCGCGCCGCCGAGATCCTGCGCGCGCGCACCCGCGAGCTGTCCGTCCTGGAGACGCTCGACACCGGCAAGCCGATTGCCGAAGCCCAGAGCGTCGACGTCGCCTCCGGCGCCGACTGCCTCGAGTACTACGGCGGACTGGCGGCGACCCTGCACGGCGAGCACGTCGACTTGGGTGCCGCGTGGAACCACAGCTTCTTCTATACGCGGCGCGAGCCGCTCGGGGTGTGCACCGGCATCGGAGCGTGGAACTACCCGATCCAGATCGCCTGCTGGAAGGCGGCGCCGGCGCTGGCCTGCGGCAACGCCATGGTCTTCAAGCCGGCCGAGCTGACGCCGCTGACGGCCACGAAGCTGGCCGAGGTCTTCAAGGAGGCCGGGCTGCCCGACGGCGCCTTCAACGTGGTGCACGGCTTCGCCGAGACGGGCCGACTGCTGACGCGCCACCCGCGCATCGCCAAGGTCTCGCTGACCGGCGAGGTGGGCACCGGCAAGAAGGTGATGGCCGACGCTGCCGGAAGCCTGAAGCAGGTCACCCTGGAGTTGGGCGGCAAGTCGCCTCTGCTGGTGTTCGCCGACGCCGACCTCGACAACGCCGTGTCAGCCGCCCTGATGGCGAACTTCTTCACGCAGGGCGAGATCTGTTCGAACGGCACGCGCGTCTTCGTCGAGGAGTCCGCGCGCGATGCCTTCCTGGATAAGCTGGTCGCCCGCACGCAGGCCATGCGGATCGGCGACCCTATGGACCCGGCGACCCACGTCGGCGCCCTGATCTCACGCGAGCACCGCGACAAGGTCCTCGGCTACATCGAGGCCGGCCGGGCCGAGGGCGCGCGGCTGCTGTGCGGCGGCGAGATCCCGGACGACCCGGCCCTGGCCGAGGGGAACTTCGTCACTCCGGCGATCTTCGACGGCTGCACCGACGACATGAAGATCGTGCATGACGAGATCTTCGGCCCGGTTCTGTCGGTCCTGACCTTCGGCAGCGAGGACGAGGCGATCGCGCGCGCCAATGCCACGCCCTACGGTCTCGCTGCCGGCGTCTTTACCCGCGACCTGGCGCGCGCCCACCGGGCCGTCGCCCGGCTGCAGGCCGGCACCTGCTGGATCAACAACTACAACCTGACGCCGATCGAGATGCCCTTCGGCGGCGTCAAGCAGTCCGGCATCGGCCGCGAGAACGGCCGCGCGGCGATCGAGCACTACAGCCAGCTCAAGTCCGTCTACGTCGAGATGGGCGACGTCGACTGTCCGTACTGAGATCCCCCTCTCGAAAACGTTCGAGCGAAGCGACCATGTCCGTCAAGGCCTACGACTACGTCATCGTCGGCGCCGGCTCGGCCGGCTGCGTACTCGCCAATCGCCTGAGCGAAGACCCCGAGGTTTCGGTGCTGCTGCTCGAGGCCGGCGGACCCGACCGCGGGCCGATGTCCTGGCAGGTACACATGCCGCTGGCCTTCGCCGAGCCGCTGAAGGGCACGCGCTACAACTGGGCCTTCCACTCGGAGCCCGAGCCCTACATGGACGGCCGGCGCATCTACCATCCGCGCGGCAAGGTGCTCGGCGGGTCCAGCTCCATCAACGGCATGGCCTATGTGCGCGGGCACGCGCGCGACTACGACCGCTGGGGCCAGTACGGTCTGCGCGGCTGGACCTACGCCGACTGCCTGCCCTACTTCCGCAAGGCGCAGAGCCACGAGCACGGCGCCGACGACTACCGTGGCGGCGACGGGCCGCTGAAGGTGACCGCGGGACGCGAGGTCGGCGCCCTGGAGGCGGCCTGGATCGCCGCCGGGCGGCAGGCCGGCTATGCGGTCACCGAAGACATGAACGGCTACCGGCAGGAAGGCCTGGGGCCGATGGACCGGACCGCTTGGCAGGGCGAGCGCTGGAGCGCCGCCAAGGCCTACCTGCGTCCTGCAATGGCGCGGCCGAACCTGACGGTGATCGACCGGGCGCTGGTGACGCGCCTCGAGGTCGAAGCGGGACGGACGACAGGGGTCCGCTTCGCGCGGCGCGGCCGGCCGCGGCAGGTGCGGGCCGTGCGCGAAGTGATCCTGGCGAGCGGCGCCTTCGGCTCGCCGCAGATCCTGATGCTGTCCGGCATCGGCCCGGCCGATGCGCTGCGGGGGCTCGGCATTCGCGTCGTCGCCGACTTGCCCGGCGTGGGCGAGAACCTGCAGGACCACCCGGAGATCTACGTCCAGTATGCCGCCCGCCGGCCGGTGAGCCTCTACCCCGCGCTCAAGCCTTGGAACAAGCTGGCGATCGGGCTGCAGTGGATCCTGTTCCGCGGCGGCCACGGCGCCAGCAACAAGTTCGAGGTCGGCGGCTTCATCCGCAGCCGCGCAGGCATCGAGCATCCCGACCTGCAGTACCACTTCCTGCCGCTGGCGATTAACTACGACGGCTCCAGCCCGGCCGGCGGCCACGGCTTCCAGGCGCACGTCGGCCCCATGCGACCGACCAGCCGCGGCCGGCTCTGGCTGCGCTCGGCCGATCCGCGCCAGCCCCCGGCCTTCGTCTTCAACTACATGCAGACCGAGAGCGACCGGCAGGAGATGCGCGAGGCGGTGCGGCTGACGCGCGAGATCTTCGCGCAACCGGCCTTCGAGCCCCTGCGCGAGCGCGAGCTGGCCCCCGGCCCGGAGGTGCGCAGCGACGCCGAGATCGACGCCTTCGTGCGCGCCAGGACGGAGAGCGCCTACCACCCCGCCTGCACCTGCAAGATGGGGCCCGACAGCGACCCCATGGCGGTGGTCAACGGCGCCGGCCGGGTCTATGGACTGGAGGGCCTGCGCGTCGCCGATGCCTCGATCATGCCAGATATCGTCAGCGGCAACCTGAACGCGCCGACGATCATGCTGGCCGAAAAGCTGGCCGACGCGATCCGCTGCCGGCCACCTCTGCCCGCCTCCGATGCGGCGGTATGGATCCACCCGCAGTGGGAAACGGCGCAGCGCTGAGCCGCCCCGCGCCGACGGGCGTGCGTTGCCAGGCGCGCGTTGCCAGAAATGTGAATCGGCTTTACATCAAGAAGCCGTATCGGGGCAAAGAGCGAGGGCACATGGCCCGACGCGGCTATCATCACGGCAATCTGCGCGAGGCGCTGGTCCAGGCCGCGCTCGATCTGATCGCCTCCAAAGGCCCGGCCGGCTTCACCTTCGCCGAGGCCGCGCGTTCGGCCGGCGTCAGCCCGGCGGCGCCCTACCGACATTTCCGCGATCGCGACGCGCTGTTGGCCGACGTCGCGCGCCAGGGCTTCGAGCGCTTCGAAGCCTTCCTGCGGACGGCCTGGAACGACGGCCGCCCCGACGTGCGCATGGCCTTCGGCCACATGGGACGCGCCTACCTCGCCTTCGCCCGCAGCGAGCCGGCCTACTACTCGGCCATGTTCGAGGCCGGCATCCCGCTCGACGATCACCCGGAACTGCGCCAAGCCGGCGATCGCGCCTTTGCCATCGTGCGCACCGCCTCCGAGGCCCTGTGCGCCAGCCTGCCGAAGGACCGCCGGCCGCCCGCCCTGATGATGGCGCTGCACGTCTGGGCGATCTCGCACGGCATCGCCTCGCTGTTCGCCCGCGGCGACGCCAGCCGGAGGTCCCTGCCGATGAGCCCGGAGGACCTCTTGGAGGCGGCGATGCTGATCTATCTGCAGGGCCTGGGCCTGGACGACCCCCGCTGACGAAAGCCCACCGACGACGGTCCCGCGGGCGCAAAAAATTCGTCTGGTCCGCTCTTGAACCCGATCCGGGCTTGCCCACCTATGTGAATGTCAATAACATTAACATTCGACTCAACAGCGCGTGGAGCGTGCGGCATGGACATCGCAGCCAAGCTCGATGGCTACGGGAAGCCCGCCTGGATCGCCGTGATGGTCCTGGGCTTCATCATCTTCTGGCCGGTCGGACTGGCCATCCTGGGATACATGATCTGGAGCGGTCGCATGGGGTGCTGGAACAAGAAGCAGTTCGGCGAATTCGGCAAGGCGCGGGGCCGCTGGTACGGTGTCGAGCGCAACAGCAGCGGCAACTCAGCCTTCGACGAGTACAAGGAAGAGACGCTGCGCCGGCTCGAGGAGGAGCAGCAGGAGTTCCACGACTTCCTGGAGCGCCTGCGCCGCGCCCGCGACAAGGCGGAGTTCGACCAGTTCATGGCCGAGCGGCGCAATCGCGGCCCGGCGCCCGAAGAGGCGCAGCCGCAGCAGGGCTGAGGTCGCCGTCGTCGCGAGCGGCGCAACGGATCACACGAAAGGAAAAGGGGCCGACCCCGCATGGGGGCCGGCCCCTTCGCCGTTCCGCTTCAGCCGAGCGGGCTGGTCCGGCTCAGTTCTGGGCGTTGGCGTCGCGCCAGGACTTCACCAGCTCGTCGTAGTTGACGGTGATCGGCTCGGGATCCTCGTTGTCGAGCCGCGCCTTCGGAGCGCCTGGTTCCGAAAGCCACTCCGCCGCGTCCCGGGGCTCGTTCATCCTCGGCCCCAGGTCGCCCAGCACGCCGGAGCGCTCGAGGCGTTCGAGGACGCGCTCCTGCTCGGCACAAAGACTGTCCATCGCTTCCTGCGCCGTGGCCTCGCCGGCCGAAGCGTTGCCGATCGACTGCCACCAGAGCTGTGCCAGACGCGGATAGTCGGGCACGTTGGTGCCCGTCGGGGTCCACTGCACGCGCGCCGGCGAACGGTAGAACTCGATCAGGCCGCCCAGCAGCGGGGCGCGCTCGGTGAAGCTGTCGTGCCGGATGGTCGACTCGCGCACGAAGGTCAGGCCGACGTGCGACTTCTTCACGTCGACCGTCTTCGAGGCGATGAACTGGCCGTAGAGCCAGGCCGCCTTCGCACGGTCGGTCGGCGTCGACTGCATCAGCGTGATGGAGCCGGCGTCCTGGTAGCCCAGCTTCATGCCGTCCTCCCAGTAGGCGCCGCGCGGCGAGGGCGCCATGCGCCACTTCGGCGTACCATCCTCGTTCACCACCGGCAGACCCTCCGTCACCATGTCCGCGGTAAAGGCGGTGTACCAGAAGATCTGCTGGGCGATTTCGCCCTGCGCCGGCACCGGGCCGGCTTCCGAGAAGGTCATGCCTGCGGCTTCCGGCGGCGCGAAGTTGCGCAGCCAGTCGACGTACTTCTGCACCGAATAGACCGCGGCCGGACCGTTGGTGGCACCGCCGCGCTCGACGCACGAGCCCACCGGGCGCGACTGCTCGTCGACGCGGATGCCCCATTCGTCGACCGGCACGCCGTTGGGGATGCCCGTGTCGCCGGCCCCGGCCATCGACAGCCAGGCGTCGGTGAAGCGCCAGCCGAGCGAGGGGTCGCGCCGGCCGTAGTCCATGTGGCCATAGACCGCTTCGCCGTCGATCTCGTAGCCGGTGAAGAACTCGGCGATGTCCTCATAGGCCGACCAGTTGACCGGTACACCCAGTTCGTAGCCGTACTGCTCGCGGAAGTCGGCCATGATCTGCGGGTCCGTGAACCAGTCGTAACGGAACCAGTAGAGGTTCGCGAACTGCTGGATCGGCAACTGATAGATCTTGCCGTCGGGCGCCGTGGTGAAGCTGATCCCGACGAAGTCCTCGATGTCCAGGTTGGGGTTGGTGACGTCGGCCCCCTCGCCGGCCATCCAGTCGGTCAGGTTCCGGACCTGCTGGTAGCGCCAGTGCGTTCCGATCAGGTCGGAGTCGTTGACGTACATGTCGTAGATGTTCTCGCCGGTCTGCATCTGGGTCTGCAGCCGTTCGATCACGTCGCCCTCGCCGATCAGGTCGTGGGTGACCTGAATGCCGGTGATGGCGCTGAAGGCCGGTGCCAGAACCTCGGCCTCGTAGACGTGGGTCGTGATGGTCTCCGAGACGACGCTGATCTCCATGCCCTGGAACGGGGCAGCGGCGTCGATGAACCACTGCATCTCGGCCTCCTGCTCCTCCCGCGTGAGCGTGGAGAGGTCGCCGATCTCGGCATCGAGGAAGGCACGCGCCGCCTCCATGTCGGCGTGGCCGGGCGTGGCCGTCGCCATGAGGGCGGCCGCCGCAGCGGCGCCCAGCAGATTCCGTCTCATGTCTCCTACGCTTCCTCCCTAGTTCGACCGTTGCAATCGGTCCCTGACAACGGCGGACCGGGCGGCCCGCCGACCTTGCCCCTGCTCACACGTAGCGGAACACCAGAACCGCGTAGACGAGGCAGAGGGCCAACGCCCACCAGAGGTTCGGGCCGATCAGCCCCAACCAGGCGAGATTGATGAAGGCGCTGCCCAGCAGCGAGATGAACAGCCGGTCTCCGCGCGTCGTCTCGAAGCGCAGGATGCCGACGCGCGGCGCGCCGCCGGGGCGGGCGAACTCCCAGAGCCCCATGCCGAACAGCAGCAGTGCGATGACGACGAAGAAGATCGCTGTCGGCCAGGTCCAGGCCATCCATGAGAGGTCCATGACGAAGCTCCCTGCTGCCTAGACCCGCCCCAGGGCGAAGCCCTTGGCGATGTAGTTGCGCACGAAGTAGATCACGAGCGCGCCGGGCACGATGGTCAGCACGCCGGCCGCGGCCAGCACGCCCCAGTCCATGCCGGCGGCGCTGACGGTTCGGGTCATGGTGGCGGCGATCGGCTTGGCGTCGACCGACGTCAGGGTGCGGCTGAGCAGCAGCTCGACCCAGGAGAACATGAAGCAGAAGAAGGCGGCGACGCCGATGCCGCTGGCGATCAGCGGCATGAAGATCTTCACGAAGAAGCGCGGGAACGAGTAGCCGTCGACATAGGCGGTCTCGTCGATCTCCTTCGGCACGCTCGACATGAAGCCTTCCAGGATCCACACCGCCAGCGGCACGTTGAACAGGCAGTGCGCCAGCGCCACCGCGATGTGGGTGTCGAACAGCCCGACCGCCGAATAGAGCTGGAAGAACGGCAGCGCGAAGACCGCCGGCGGCGCCATGCGGTTGGTCAGCAGCCAGAAGAACAGGTGCTTGTCGCCGAGAAAGCGGTAGCGCGAGAAGGCGTAGGCCGCCGGCAGCGCAACGGCGACGGAGATGACCGTGTTCATCACCACGTAGGTGATCGAGTTCAGGTAGCCCATGTACCACGCCGGGTTCGTGAAGATCTCCACGTAGTTGGCCAAGGTCGGGTCCTTTGGCCACAGGCTGAAGCTGGAGACGATCTCGGCGTTCGTCTGCAGCGACATGTTCAGCAGCCAGTAGATCGGCAGCATCAGGAAAATGATGTAGACGGTCGGCACCAGCCAGCTCAGGCGCAGCTCGCGCCGCTGCGGCAAGGCCCCGACGGCCGTGCCGGACAGGCGGCCGGGCAGCGCGGCGCCGCGCGGCGTCGCGGAGGTGGTCTCGGTCATCGGCTCAGCGCTCCCGACCGGCGTTGGTCATGACGGTGTAGAACACGTAGGACAGCGCCAGGATGATCAGGAAGTAGATGATCGACATGGCGGCCGCCGGACCCACGTCGAACTGGCCGATCGCCATCTTCACCAGGTCGATCGACAGGAAGCTGGTGGCGCTGCCCGGCCCGCCGCCGGTCACCACGAAGGGCTCGGTATAGATCATGAAGCTGTCCATAAAGCGCAGCAGAATCGCGATCAGCAGCACGCGGTGCATCTTCGGGAGCTGGATGTAGCGGAACACCGCCCAGCGCGAGGCGCCGTCGATCTTGGCCGCCTGGTAATAGGCGTCGGGGATCGAGACCAGGCCCGCGTAGCACAGCAGCACGACCAGGCTGGTCCAGTGCCAGACGTCCATCACCACCACCGTGATCCAGGCGTCCAGCGGATCCTGGGTGTAGTTGTAGTCGATGCCGAGGTTGAACAGCGTGTAGCCGAGCAGGCCGATGTCGACGCGCCCGAAGATCTGCCAGATCGTGCCGACGACGTTCCAGGGGATCAGCAGCGGCAACGCCATCAGCACCAGGCAGACCGGCACGCCCCAGCCCTTGCGCGGCATGGCGAGCGCCACGGCGACCCCCAAGGGGATCTGGATCGCCAGGATGATGCCGGTAAAGAGGAACTGCCGCCACAGGGCGTTGTGGAAGCGTTCGGACGACAGCACTTCGCGGTACCATTCCAGCCCGGCCCAGAAGAACTGGTTGTTGCCGAAGGTGTCCTGGAAGGAATAGTTGACCACCGTCATCAGCGGGATGACCGCCGAGAAGGCGACCAGCACCAGCACCGGCAGGACGAACAGCCAGGCCTTGTTGTTGATCGGCTTGTCCATGGCCGGCTCAGGCCTCCCCTTCCATGCGGTGGCCGTCGGCGTAGACGTTGACCCGCTGCGGGTCGAAGACGACGCGCAGGTCGTCGGCCGGGATCTCGTCGTGCTCGTCGCACATCACCGCGACCTCGTAATCGCCCAGGCGAGTGCGCGCGATGCGGAAGCGGCCGACGTCCTCGACCGCCTTCAGATGCGCCGGCACGCCCTCGCCGTCCGCGGCGCGGCCCAGGCGCAGGAACTCCGGGCGGATGCCGATCTCCAGCTTGGTCGTGCCGGCGGGGCGGCCGAAGCGGCCCGGCAGGGCGATCTCGTGCCCGGCCACGCGCGCCCGCGCGCCCTCGACCTCGGCCGGCAGGATGTTCATGCCGGGCGAGCCGATGAAGTAGCCGACGAAGGTGTGCGCCGGACGCTCGAACAGCTCTTCCGGCGTGCCCATCTGGACGATCTCGCCCTCGTACATCACCACCACCTTGTCGGCGAAGGTCAGCGCCTCGGTCTGGTCGTGGGTCACGTAGATCATCGTGTAGTCGAAGCGCCGGTGCAGGTGCTTGAGCTGGCTGCGCAGCATCCACTTGAGCTGCGGGTCGATCACCGTCAGCGGCTCGTCGAACAGGATCGCGGCGACGTCGGAGCGGACCAGGCCGCGGCCGAGCGAGATCTTCTGCTTGGCGTCGGCCGTCAGGCCGCGCGCCTTGCGGTGCAGCCGGTCCTTGAGTTCCAGCATGCCGGCGATCTCGCGCACGCGCGCATCGATCTGGTCGGCCGGCACCTTCCGGTTCTTCAGCGGGAAGGCCAGGTTCTCGTAGACCGTCATGGTGTCGTAGATGACGGGGAACTGGAAAACCTGGGCAATGTTGCGCTGCGCGGTCGGCAGGTGGGTGACGTCCTGGCCGTCGAACAGGATCTGTCCCTCGCTCGGCGTTAGCAGCCCGGAGATGATGTTGAGCAGCGTGGTCTTGCCGCAGCCGGAGGGGCCCAGCAGCGCATAGGCGCCGCCGTCGTCCCAGGTGCGGTCCATGCGCTTGAGCGCCCAGTCGGCCCGCGCCTGCGGACGCTTCAGGTAGCTGTGGCCCAGGCCGTTTAGATCGATACGTGCCATCGTCCGCGCTCCCGCCTCAGGCCGCCGCCGCAGCGGCGCGCGACGGCGCCATCACCAGCCGCTGGTCGCGGTCGAACAGGTAGACTTGGGCCGGGTCGAGCCAGACCTCGATCCGGCTGTCGACCTGCAGGGTATGCACGCCGTGCCAGATGGCCACCCAGCGTTCGGCGCCGAAGTCGACGTGCACGAAGCTCTCCGATCCGGTGATCTCGGTGACCGCCACGGTGGCCGTCACCGAGACCGCGCCGGCGTGCGGCCGGTCGACGTAGACATTGTGCGGGCGGAAGCCGAGCGTGTAGTCGCCGTCGGCCAGCTCGGTACCGCGCGGCACCGGAAGATCGAGCGCGCTGTCGGCCGAGCGCAGGCGCCCGTCGCGCTTGGCGACCGCCACGGTGTTCATCGGCGGGTCGGAAAAGGTGGTCGCCGTGATCAGGTCCCGCGGCCGGCGGTACACATCCGGGGTCGGTCCGAACTGGGTTACCCGGCCCTGGTGAAGCGTCGCGGTGTTGCCGCCGAGCAGCAAGGCCTCGCTCGGCTCGGTCGTCGCATAGACGAAAACCGCGCCGGATTCCTTGAAGATGCGCGGCAGCTCGCTGCGCAGGTCCTCGCGCAGCTTGTAGTCGAGATTGGCCAGCGGCTCGTCGAGCAGCACCAACTCGGCCCGCTTGACCAGGGCGCGCGCCAGGGCGGTGCGTTGCTGCTGTCCGCCGGACAGCTCAAGCGGCGTGCGCTCGAGCATCGGCGTCAGGCGCAGCAACTCGGCCGCCGCGCGCACCTGCCGGTCGACCTCCTTGCGGTCGACGTCGGCGACCCTCAGCGGCGAGGCGATGTTCTCGTAGACCGACAGGGTCGGATAATTGATGAACTGTTGGTAGACCATGGCGACGTTGCGCTTGCGCACCGGCACGCCGGTGACGTCGCGTCCGCCCATGCGCACGCGCCCGCTGGTCGGCACGTCGAGGCCGGCCATCACGCGCATCAGGCTGGTCTTGCCCGACAGCGTCGGCCCCAGAAGCACGTTGAGCGTGCCCTTCTCGAGGGTCAGGGATATTCCGGCAAGGTGCGCCTCGTCGCGCACCGTCTTGCCGACGTCCAGCAACTCCAGGGCCATCGACCCCGCACCTCCCTAACGTCGTTATTCCGCGGCCTGCAGCTTCAGCTTGCGGGCACGGTCCGCCATCCATTCGTCGAGGGCGGCGATTTCTTGTTGCGTCATGCGCAAGCCGAGTTTGCTGCGCCGCCAGACCACGTCCGCGGCGGCGCGCGCCCATTCGGCCTGCATCAGATAGTCGACCTCGGCCTCGGTCAGGTCGGCGCCGAACACGCGGCCGAGGTCCTCGGCGCTGCGGGCCGTGCCGAGCAGCCGGCGCGCACGCGTACCATAGGCGCGCACCAGGCGGCGCGCCGTCTCGCGTGCAAGGAAGGGGTAGTCTGCGAGGATCTCGCCGACCAGCTTCTCGAAATCGCTAACCGGGAAGTCGCCCCCCGGCAGAGCGGCCTTGGCCGTCCAGGGCCTGCCCTTGGCCGGCAGCGCCTCCTGCAGCCGCCCGATCGCCGCCTCGGCCAGCTTGCGGAAGGTGGTGATCTTGCCGCCGAAGACGTTGAGCAGCGGTGCGCCGCTGCCGTCCGGCCCGCGCTCCAGCTTCAGCACGTAGTCGCGCGTCGCCTCCTGCGCCTTGGACGCGCCGTCGTCGTAGAGCGGGCGCACGCCAGAGTAGGTCCAGACCACGTCCTCCGGGGTCACCGGCGTCGCCAGGTAGGCGTCGACCGCCTCGCAGAGGTAGGCGATCTCCTCCTCGCTGATCCGAACGTCCTTCGGATCGCCCTGCCAGTCGCGGTCGGTGGTGCCGATCAGGGTGAAGTCGCGCTCGTAGGGAATGGCGAAGACGATGCGGCCGTCCGCATTCTGGAAGATGTAGGCCTTGTCGTGGTCGAACAGGCGCCGCACCACGATGTGGCTGCCTTGCACCAGCCGGACGTTGCGGCGGGCGTTGCTGCCCATGCTGCCGCTCAGCACCTGATCGACCCAGGGTCCGGCGGCGTTCACCAGTGCGTCCGCGTGCACCGTCTCGCGGTTGCCCTCGGCATCCTCCAGGACCACCTGCCAGTGGCCGCCTTCGCGCCTGGCCTCGGCGCAGCGGGTGCGCACCCGCACTTCGGCGCCGCGCTCGGCCGCGTCCATCGCGTTCAGCACCACGAGCCGGGAATCTTCCACCCAGCAGTCGGAGTACTCGAAGCCTTTGCGGTACTGCGGGTCGAGCGGCGCGCCCTCGGGTTCCCGGCGCAGGTCGCGCACCGCCGTCGGTGGCAGCAGCTTGCGGCCGCCGAGGTGATCGTAGAGGAACAGGCCGAGCCGTAGCAGCCAGGCCGGACGCAGGCCCTTGTGATGCGGCAGGATGAAGCGCAGCGGCCAGATGATATGAGGCGCGGCGCGCAGCAAGACCTCGCGCTCGATCAGCGCCTCGCGCACCAGACGGAACTCGTAGTGCTCCAGATAGCGCAGGCCGCCATGCACCAGCTTGGTCGAGGCCGCCGAAGTGCCGCCCCCGAGATCGCTCTGCTCGCACACCAGCACGGAGTAGCCGCGGCCCACGGCATCGCGCGCGATGCCGCAGCCGTTGACCCCGCCCCCGATGACGACGATGTCGTAGCGGTCCAAAGCGGCTCTCCATGGCGCGCGCCGCCGCCGAACTTGGCGCCGAGTCGGCACGCGAACCCCTCGGTACGTGTTCTAACGAGTTTCGTTTTTCCTTCGGTGTGGAGACTAAAGTTTCGGAAAGCGAAAGACAAACCCGATTTTTGAAATTCATTCCGAAAGATTCCGGAGCGGTTTTCGCAACTGCGGTAAGCGATTGACTCGCTTACCAGCGTCGCTGCGGGAACCGCCGGGGGAATGGTCCGGTCTAAGCGGCGCACGACTGCAGCGCCTCGACCAACTCGACGCCAGCCTCGACCAGCATGCGGCGGACTCCCGAGTCCGGTAGCCGGTCGGTGACGAAGACGTCGACCGAGTCCATGGCGGCGATGCGCACCGGGGCCGCCCGCCCCCACTTGGTGGCATCGGCGACCAGGATGACCTTGCGCGCGCAGTCCATGATGGTGCGCGCAACGCTGACCTCGCGGTAGTCGTAGTCCATCAGATCGCCGTTCGGCTCGATCGCGGAAACGCCGACGATGGCGTAGTCCACCTTGAAGCGGCGGATGAACTCGACCGCCGCATCCCCGACGATGCCGCCGTCGGAGCGCCGGACGACGCCCGAGGCGATGATCACCTCGTTCTGAGAATGTGTGCGCAAGATATTGGCGACATTTATATTATTTGTGATCGCCATGATCCCGACGTGATGCTGCAGGGCCTTGGCGACCTCCTCGGTGGTGGTCCCGATGTTGATCAGGATCGAGGACTCGTTGGGGATTAGCTGCGCCGCTGCACGGCCGATTGCCCGCTTGGCGTCGCGGGCGATCAGACGCCGGGCCTCGTAGCCGACGTTTTCCACCCGCGAGCCGATCACCGCACCGCCGTGCACGCGCTCGAGCAGTCCGCGCTCGCAAAGATCGTTGAGGTCCTTGCGGATGGTCTGGGCCGACACCTCGAACTGCTCGGCCAGCCCCTCGACGGTCACCCGGCCGCTGAGCTTGGCGATCTCCAGGATCCTGTTCTGACGCTCCAACAGCATCGGTCCCCCCGCGGTCGAACAATCGGGCGTCCGTGTGCCGACAGTCCCGACTGCGCCCCCTCGCCAGCGCTTTCGCTTTAGGATACGAATGGGCGGGTAAATGAAAACGAAAAAGAAAGCGAAAGGCGATGCCCCGGCCTCTTTCCTCCGCACTCTTCTCCGGCCGTCGCGCCCTGGTCACCGGGGCCGGCCGCGGCATCGGCCAGGCGGTGGCCCGCGCGTTGTTGGCCTGCGGCGCCACCGTCCTGGCGCACACCGGCACGACGTCACGCGCATCGGCGGAAGTCTTTCCCGAGCTGTCGGACGCAGAGGCCGAGCGCTTGCTGGTCACCGCCGCGAACCTGGCGCAGGAAGCCGCGGCCCAGAAGCTGCTGGAGACGGCGGAAGCCAGGCTCGGCGGCCTCGACATTCTGATCAACAACGCCGGCACCATGCTGGGACGGGTGCCGGCGCAGGAGATGAGCGCCGCCCACTATGCCGCCGTCACCGACCTGAACGCGCGCGCCGTGGTGCTGCTGTGCTCCGGCGCCATTCCGTTGCTGCGCCAGTCGAAAGCCGGTGCCATCGTCAACACCGTGTCGATCTCGGCGCGGACCGGCGGCAGCCCCGGCTCCAGCGTCTACTCCGCGGCCAAGGCCTTCGTCGCCACCCACACGCGGGCGCTGGCGCGCGAGCTGGCGCCGGACGGCATCCGGGTCAACGCCGTTTCCCCGGGCACCATCATGACGGACTTCCACCGCCGCTACTCGACGCCGGAGAAGCTGGAGGCCACGGCCGCCGCCATCCCGATGAAGCGCCTGGGCACGGCCGAAGACTGCGTCGGCGCCTACCTCTTCCTCGCCGCCCCTGAGCTTTCCGGCTACGTCACCGGCCAAGTGATCGAGGTCAACGGCGGCCAGCTCATGGCCTGAGCCCGGCCAGCCGGTCGCGCAGGGCGCCGAGCAGCAGACTGAACAGGAAGACGCCCAAGGCAGCCACCACGATCGAGGGGCCGGAGGGCGTGTCGAAGCGCAGCGAGGCGAACAGCCCGGCCAACGCCGCTGCAGCACCCAGCGCCCCAGCCAGGATCGCCATGACCTCGGGTGTCGGCGCGAAGCGGCGTGCCGCCGCCGCCGGGATGATCAGCAGCGCCGTGATCAGCAGGATGCCGACCACCTTCATCGCCGTGGCGATGACGCCGGCCATCAGCAGCATGAAGACCAACCGGGCGCGCTCGGGGTGCAGGCCCTCGGCGGCCGCAAGCTCGGCATTCACCGTGCCGGCCAGCAGCGGCCGCCAGATCCAGGCCAGCACCCCCAGAACCGCCAGCCCGCCGCCCCAGATCACGGCGAGGTCCGCACGGTTGACGGCTAGGATGTCGCCGAAGAGATACCCGCTCAGGTCGATGCGCAGCCAGGTCATGAAGGCGATCAGCACCAGGCCAAGCGCCAGCGTGGAGTGCGAGAGGATCCCGAGCAGCGAGTCCGTCGGCACAAGCTCGCTGCGCGCCAGGACGACCAGCGCCAGCGCCACGCCGGCGGCGACGGCGAAGACGCCGAGCGTCAGGTCCACCTCGAAGAGGGCGGCGAGGGCGATGCCGAGCAGCGCCGAGTGCGCCATGGTGTCGCCGAAGTAGGCCATGCGCCGCCAGACGATGAAGCAGCCGAGCGGTCCGGCGACCAGGGCGACGCCGAGGCCGGCGAGCAGGGCGCGCAGGAAGAAGTCGTCCAGCATGCGCCCTCAGCCCTGTCGATCGCGCGCCAGGGGCACGGCCTGGCCGCCGGCGTCGTGGGCGTGGTCGTGATGGTGTTCGTAGACTGCCAGGGCCTGCGCGGCGCGAGTCCCGAAGAGGTCCCGATAGGCCGGCGTTTCCGCCACCGTCTGCGGAGTGCCCGTGCAGCAGACGTGGCGATTGAGGCAGACCACCGTATCGGTCGCCGCCATGACGATGTGCAGGTCGTGGGAGACCAGCAGGATGCCGCAGCCCAGGCGGTCGCGGATTTCGCGGATCAGGTCGTAGAGCGCGATCTCGCCGGCGAAATCGACGCCCTGCACCGGCTCGTCCAGCACCAGCAGGTCCGGTCGGCGCACCAGCGCCCGGGCGATCAGCACGCGCTGGAACTCGCCGCCGGACAGGTTCTGGAGCAGCCGGCCGGCCAGGTGCGTCACACCGGTGGCCGAGAGCGCCTCCGTGACATCTGCCTCGCGGTGGCGTGCCGTCAGGCTCATGAAGCGGCGCACGCTCAGCGGCAGCGTGCGGTCGATGGCCAGCCTCTGCGGCACGTAGCCGACGGTCAGGCCGGGCGCCCGCTCTACGCTCCCGACCGTCGGCGCCTGCACGCCGACGGCGACGCGCACGAGAGTCGACTTGCCGGCCCCGTTCGGGCCGATCAGGCAGACGATCTCGCCGCGGCGCACGGCGAGGTCGACGTCCTCGACCAGCCAGCGCAGGTCGCCCGGCGTGCCACGGCGCACGCCCACACCCCGCAGACGCAGCAGAACCTCTGCCGCAGCGGGAGCGCGCTCCGCGTCGCAAGGGGGCACGGCAGGCCGGACGGAACGTTGAGACACGCGCGTGGAACTCTTGCCAGGAGGACATCAAACGTTACACTATAACATAACCTAGGCAGTGCCACGACGGCGGGGCAAGGCCCGTTTGCGAGACCGCTGTCTTGCCTGGGTCCGCGCCCAAGGCCGTCCTGCCACCGCAGGGCCCCTTCGAAAAGGAACGCTGCCCGATGAGGTTCCGTGCCCGCGCCCTTCGCCCTCTCCTCGCCGCCGGCCTCGCCGCCCTGTTCGCTCAGCCGGCCGCGGCCGCCGAAGCCCCGCAGGTGGTGGCCTCGATCAAGCCGGTGCATTCGCTGGTGGCCTCGGTCATGCGGGGTATCGGCACCCCACACCTTCTGGTCGCCGGCGCCGGCTCGCCGCATACCTACAGCCTCAAGCCTTCGGACGCGCAGGCGCTGCAGGCTGCCGATGCCGTGGTCTGGATCGGTCCGGACATGGAGACCTTCCTAGAGGGTCCGCTGGACAGCCTGGCGGCGCAGGCGACGCGCGTCACGCTGCAGGAGACCGAGGGCCTGATCCGCCTCGGCTTTCGCGAGACCGGCCCCTTCGAAGCCCATGCGCACGAGGACGACCACGGGCATGGACACGGGCACGACGAAGACGGGCACGGGCACGGGCACGGCCATGCGCACGAGCACAGCCACGATCACGAGCACGATCATGGCGACGAGCATGGCCACAGCCACGGCACGATGGACGGCCACTACTGGCTCGATCCGGTCAACGCGCAGCGCATGGTCGACCGCATCGCCGAAACGCTGACCGCGATCGATCCGACCCATGCCGCGCGCTATGCCGAGAATGCCGCGGCGACCAACGCGCGGATCGACGCCCTGGTCGAAGAGATGGACGCGGTCCTGGCGCCGGTTCGCAACCGCCCGTTCCTGGTCTTCCACGACGCCTACCAATACCTGGAGCGCCGCTTCGACCTCTCGGTCGCCGGCTCGATCACGGTCTCGCCCGAGGTCATCCCCGGGGCCCAGAGGGTCGCCGAGATGCGCGACAAGGTGCGCGACCTTGGGGCGACTTGCGTCTTCTCGGAACCGCAGTTCGAGCCGAAGCTCGTTCAGGTCGTCGTCGAGGGCACGCCGGCGCGATCGGGCGTCCTGGACCCGCTGGGCAGCGCGCTGCCGGACGGCGCCGAGCTCTACTTCGACCTGATGCGGGACCTGGCGGACTCGCTCCGCACCTGCCTGGCCGAAAGCAGTTAGAGACCGTTTGAGAAAGGGCCTGGAGGCCCATTCTCGGCACTGTACCGTCCCGCGCCCCACCCGGCCGCCCAACGACAGTATCCTGGATGGGCGGCCGGGTGGGGGCGCAGGACGAAACAGAGTATTCTCAAACGGACTCTTAGGCACGGCGTTCCCCGGCGCCCGCAAAGCGCCACAGAATTGTCAGCCTACGTCCAGCCTCGCCTGTGATAAGGATCGCATCGAAAGCCTCGCTTTCGTGATTTGCTTGTCACGCAGACCTGGTATCAGCGGGCGGCGCAAGCGCACTCGCTGGTCCGGGCCGGACAGCGACGCCACGCCACGGAAAGGACCGGCACGAGGCCATGACGATGCCAGGACAGCAGCGACTCTGGACCGGAAACGAGGAGCCTCGCTTGGACGAGCTTCTCGCCGACTCGACGATGGCACCGCTTCTGCGACTCTGGCGCCTCGAGGCCGACGCGGTGCGCCGGGAGATGCGCTCGGCCGCCGCCCGCATGCGCCCGAACCGCTACAACGACGCGGCCTGAGGCGCCTCAAGGCCAGCGGCGACGCCGGACTGCCCCCGGCTCGCGGAATTGGCGCTCACGTGCGGGTGTTGCGTTTCCACCGGTAGGTCTGCACGCTCGGGCCGCGTCCGCCCGAGCGAGCGAAAACATGACCGCAGAACAGCCCGACCCCGAAATCTACCGACCCGGCGAAGCGGATTGCCTCGTCGTGATCGACGTGCAGAACGACTTCGTGCCGGGCGGCGCCCTCGCCGTGCCGGACGGCGATGCGGTTGTGCCGGTCATCAACGCCCTGCTCGCGCGTTTTCCCCATGCCGTCGCCACCCAGGACTGGCACCCGGCCGACCATCGCTCCTTCGCCTCGGCGCATCCGGGACGGCAGCCCTTCGAGACCGTTGGGCTGCCCTACGGCGACCAGGTCCTCTGGCCGGACCACTGCGTGCAAGGCACTTTCGGGGCCGAGTTCCACCCGGACCTGGAGACCCAGCCGCTGGAGCTGGTCGTGCGCAAGGGCTTCCGGCCGGAGATCGACAGCTACTCGGCCTTCGCCGAGAACGACCGCCGGACCAAGACCGGCCTCGCAGGCTTCCTGCGCGAGCGCGGCTTCCAGCGCCTGTTCTTCGCCGGGCTGGCGACCGATTTCTGCGTCGGCTGGTCGGTCTTGGATGCGCGCGCCGAGGGCTTCGAGGCCGTACTGATCGAGGACGCCTGCCGCGCCATCGACCTCGAAGGCTCGCTCGACGCCGCCATGGAGCGGATGCGCACGGCCGGCGCCCACATTGCCCAGGCGAGCCAGATCGGCACCGGATGAGCGCGCCGCAGCCCGACCCAGCCGCCGCCATCGACTATGGCCGCAGCCTGCTGCTCACCGACCTCTACCAGCTCAACATGGTGGAGGCTTACCTGGCCGAGGGGATGGAGGCGCCCGCGGTTTTCGAGCTCTTCGTACGCAAGCTGCCCGAGACCCGCGGGTTCCTGCTCACCGCCGGCCTGGAGCAGGCGATCCGTTTCTTGCTCGAGGCGCGGGTCGATGGCGGCGAGTTGGACTGGCTGCACGGTTCCGGCCGCTTCAGCCAGCAACTGATCGCCTTCCTGCGCGACTTCCGCTTCAGCGGCGACGTCGAAGCCCTGCCCGAGGGCACGCTCTGCTTCGCCGACCAGCCCCTGATCCGGGTCACCGCGCCCATGCCCGAGGCGCAGCTCGTCGAGACGCGGCTGATCAACTTCCTGCAGTACCAGACGCTTGTCGCCACCAAGGCGGCGCGCATGAAGCTGGCGGCGCCGGAGGCGGCGCTGGTCGACTTCGGCCTGCGCCGCGCCCACAGCGGCGAGGCGGGACTGCTGGCCGCCCGGGCCGCCTACCTGGCAGGGTTCGCCGGCACCGCCAGCGTGCCGGCCGCGCGTCACTTCGGTGTGCCGCTGTTCGGCACCATGGCGCATTCCTTCGTGCAGGCGCACGAGAACGAGCGGGCGGCCTTCCTGTCCTTCGCACGCGCCCGGCCCGACCAGACCACCTTCCTGATCGACACCTTCGACACCGAAGCTGCGGCGGAGAAGGTCTGCGCCCTGGCGCCCAAGCTGGCAGCCGCCGGAATCCCTGTCCGCGGCGTGCGTATCGACAGCGGCGACCTGGGCGCGCATGCCCTGACGGTGCGCGCCATCCTCGACGCGGCCGGACTGCACGAGGTGCGGATCGTTGCGAGCGGCGGCCTCGACGAGTACGCACTGGCCGAATTGATCGACCGTAAGGCGCCGATCGCCGCCTACGGGATCGGCACCAGTCTGGTGACCTCAGACGACCAGCCGGCCCTCGACTGCGCCTACAAGCTGAAGGCCTATGACGGCATCGCGCGGCGCAAGCGCTCGGAGAAGAAGGCCTATTGGCCGGGACCGGTCCAGGTCTACCGGCGCTTCGCCGAGGACGGCACCCTGGCCGAGGATCTGCTGACAACGGCGGACGAGGCGCCGGGCGCGGACTGGCGGCCGCAGGTCGTGCCCTTCGTGCGCGCCGGTCGCCTGCTGGCGCCGCTGCCCTCGCTGGAGAGCCTGCGCGAGCGCACGGCGGCGCAGCTCGCACACCTGCCGGCGGACCTTCGGCGTCCTGACGCGCCACCGTCCTACGAAGTCGCCGTGTCGGATCGCCTGAAGGCGCTGGCCGAGGAGGTTGACCGGCGCACCGGCCAGTAGCTCAGCGTGCGGGCCGCGCGACCAGCAGTTCGATTCGGGCGGCGATGTCCAGGCAGCGCCAGTCCGCACCTGGCGCCGCGCAGACCATCAGCCCGGTCGGCAGCTCCCCGGCCGCCTGCATGGGCAGCGTGGCAGCGCAGCCGTCCGCGAAGTTGATCGCGCCGGTGTTGCGCAGCATCAGGCCGTTGAGGCGGTCGAAGTCCTCGTGTGCCTCCCACAGCAGCGGCGCCACCGTCGCGACGGTGGGCGCCACCAGAACGTCGTAGTCGGCACACAGCCGCCGCCAGCCCGCCACCGCCTCGGCCCGCAGCGCCCGCGCCTCGGCCTCCTGCTCCTCGCTTACCGTCTCGGCGAAGCGCAGCCGGCGCAGGACCAGCGGATCGCCGCCCGCCTCCAGCGCCGCCATGCGTCCGGCGTGGATCGCATGGGCCTCGCAGGCGACGATGACGCGGTTGCATCGCCCGGCGACCTCCAGGAAAGGCGCCTGGGCGTCCTCGATCTCCGCCCCCGCCTGCGAAAGCGTGTCGAGCGCCCCCTGCAGACCGCCGGCGACGGCCGCATCCAGGCCGTCGGTCCAGAAGCCCTGCAGGGCGCCGACCCGCAGGCCGCGCACCCCGGCCAGCGGGTCGATCCGTCCCTCGGTACCCGAGAGCACCGCATGCGCCGCGGCGCAGGTTTCGATATCGGCAGCCAAGGGCCCGACGGAGTCGAAGCTGCCGGACAGGGGGAAGACGCCCGCGCGCGGTACCGCCGCCTGCGAGGACTTGAAGCCGGCCAGCCCGTTGAGCGCGGCCGGCACCCGCACCGATCCGCCGGTGTCCGAGCCCAGGGCCACGTCGCACAGGCCGCGCGCCGCCGCCACGGCGCCACCCGAGGTGGAGCCGCCGGGGATACGGTGCGGATCGGCGGCGTTGCCGCAGGTCCCATAGTGCGGATTGAGACCGATGCCCGAGTAGGCGAACTCGGTCATCGTCGTGCGGCCGAAGGGCACGGCGCCCGCAGCCTTCAGGCGCGCGACCGCAGGCGCGTCCTCCGCCGCCGGAGCCGCGCTCAGCAGGACGGTCGAGCCTGCACCGGTGACCTCGCCGGCCTCGTCGAAGAGATCCTTGATCGAGACCGTCAGGCCGTGCAGCGGCACATGTGCCCCGGCCTCGGCAGCCGTATCGGCTTCCACGGCGGCCGCGCGGATGAGCGCCGGATCCAGGCGTGTGAAGATGCGCCCCAGTTCGGCGGGCGCCAGATCGTGGACGCGCGCAAGCGCCCGTTCGGCGCGCGCTCGGGCGCTGAGACGGATGCGATGGGCCGGCTCCGGAAGGATCATCGCGCGACCCTAAAGGTTCGCGGCAACGGCGGCGCCGGCCTCGGCCGTCGACAGCCGGCCGCCGAGGTCGCGCGTGCGCCCGCTCTCGCTCGTCAGCGTCGCCTCGATGGCCGCCACCACGGCGGTCGCCGCTTCGCGCTCGCCCAGGTGCTCCAGCATCATGGCGCCCGACCAGATCTGCCCGACCGGATTGGCGAGTCCCCGGCCGGCGATATCCGGCGCCGAGCCGTGCACCGGCTCGAACAGCGAGGGGAAATCCCCCTCGGGATTGACGTTGGCGGAGGGCGCGATGCCGATGGTGCCGGCACAGGCGGGGCCGAGGTCCGACAGGATGTCGCCGAAGAGGTTGGAGGCGACCACCACGTCGAACCAGTCGGGATGCAGCACGAACTGCGCCGTCAGGATGTCGATATGGTACTTGTCCCAGCGCACTTGCGGATAGTGCGCCGCCATGGCTTCCACCCGCTCGTCCCAATACGGCATCGAAATGGAGATGCCGTTCGACTTAGTGGCCGAGGTCAGGTGCTTCTTCTCGCGGCGGGCCGCCAGCTCGAAGGCGTAGCGCAGCACCCGGTCGACGCCGTGGCGGGTCATCACCGTCTCCTGCACCACGAACTCGCGCGGGGTGCCCTCGAACATGCGCCCACCGATCGAGGAGTACTCGCCCTCGGTGTTCTCGCGCACAACCCAGAAGTCGATGTCGCCGGGCTCGCGGCCGGCCAGCGGACAGGGAACGCCTGGCATCAGCTTGACCGGGCGCAGGTTGACGTACTGGTCGTAGTGGCGGCGGAACTGCAAGAGCGAGCCCCAGAGGGAGACGTGGTCGGGCACCGTCGCCGGCCAGCCGACGGCACCGAAGTAGATGGCGTCGAAGCCCTCGAGCTGCTGCTTCCAGTCCTCCGGCATCATCCGGCCGTGGTGGCGGTAGTAGTCGCAGGAGGCGAAGTCGAACTGCCGCTGCTCCAGCTCGAAACGGAAGGCGCCGGCGGCCTTCTCGAGCACCCGCAAGCCCTCCGGCACCACCTCGCGGCCGATGCCGTCGCCGGGGATGACGGCGATGCGATAGCGACGATTGCTCACCTCTGCCTCCGCGTTTCTGTCGACTTGGCCCGCCTTATAGCCGGGTAGCGGCAGCGGCGGCTATCGCCCATGTCATCGCATCGTCCGCGGCCGCGGCAAGCGCGTGTCGGGTCGAGGCCGACGATGTCGTTCGCCGGCACCCGCCTGTCGGAGCAGCCGTTCCAGTGTGTGCAGGGACTCAGATCGCCCGCTGGTTCACCCGCGCCGACAGCTCGGCCGCGCTCTCCTTCCGCTCGCTGTAGCGCTCGACCAGGTAGGGGGCGACATCGCGGGTCAGGAGGGTGAACTTGACCAGTTCCTCGATGACGTCGACGACCCGGTCGTACAGCGCCGATGGCTTCATGCGTCCCCCCTGGTCGAACTCCGCAAAGGCTCTTGGAACCGACGACTGGTTGGGGATCGTCAGCATGCGCATCCAGCGGCCGAGCACCCGCATCTGATTAACCGCATTGAAGGATTGCGATCCGCCGGAGACCTGCATCACCGCCAACGTCTTGCCCTGGGTCGGGCGCACCGCCCCCAGCGACAGCGGGATCCAGTCGACCTGCGCCTTCAGAACGGCGCTCATCGCCCCGTGCCGCTCCGGCGAGCACCAAACCATGCCCTCCGACCAGGCCGCCGCCTCGCGCAGCTCGGCGACTTTGGGATGGTCGGCCGACGCGCCGTCGGGGAGCGGCAGTCCGTGGGGCTGGTAGATGCGGGTCTCGGCACCCATGCGGTCGAGCAGGCGCTGCGCCTCCATGGCCAGGAAGCGGCTGTAGGAGCGCTCGCGCAAGGATCCGTAGAGCAGCAGGAAGCGTGGCGAATGGGTCGAGGGTACGGCCGGCTGCAGTCGCGCCAGGTCCGGCACGTCGAACAGCTCGGGGTTGAGGTTGGGAAGGTCATCCATAGGCGGGAATTTAGGTCGTCGCATCGAGAAGGTCAGCGCACGCGCCGACCCTCGGCGTCGATCACCACCTCGCCGTCGTCCTTGGTGAAAGGACCGATGTCCGGCTTGGGCAAGATGTCGAGGACGGTCTCGGACGGGCGGCACAGCTTGGCGCCCTTGTCCGTGACCACGATCGGCCGGTTGATCAGGATCGGGTGATCCATCATCGCATCCAGGAGTTGCTCGTCGGTCAGGGTCGGATCGTCGAGGCCCAACTCGCCGTAGGGCGTGCCCTTGCGGCGCAGCAGGTCGCGCACCGAAATGCCCATGCGGCGGATCAGGTCCTGCAGCTCGGCGCGGCTCGGCGGCGTCTTCAGGTACTCGATCACCTCCGGCTCCTCGCCCGACTGGCGGATCATCGCCAGCGTGTTGCGCGAGGTGCCGCAGTCCGGGTTGTGGTAGATGCGGATGCTCATCGGGCGCGCCTCAATTCTGCGGGAAGGCGCCGCGGGTGCGGTTGGCGAAGGCGACCAGCGAGAGCATCACCGGAACCTCGACCAGCACGCCGACGACGGTGGCCAACGCCGCGCCGGAGTTCAGGCCGAACAGACTGATCGCGACGGCGACCGCCAACTCGAAGAAGTTGGAGGTACCGATCAGGGCGCAGGGCGCCGCCACCTTGAAGGGCACACGCCAGACCCACGCAGCGGCATAGGCGACGATGAAAATCCCATAGGACTGGATCAGCAGCGGCACGGCGATCAGCGCAATCACCAAAGGCTGCGCCAGGATCGTCTCGCCCTGAAAGCCGAACAGCAGCACCACCGTCGCCAGCAGGCCGAGCACCGACACGGGCTTGATGCCGGCTGTGAAGCGCGCCACCGCCGCCTCGCCGCTTTCGCCACGCGCCGCGTGGGCGGTCAGGTAACGCCGGGTCAGATAGCCGGCGATCAGCGGGATGACGACGTAGAGCCCGACGGACAGCAACAGCGTGTCCCAGGGCACGGCGATGTCGGTGACGCCCAGCAGCAGCGCCACGATGGGCGCGAAGGCGAAGACCATGATGACGTCGTTCACAGAGACCTGGACCAGCGTATAGGTCGCGTCGCCGCGGGTGAGTTGCGACCAGACGAAGACCATGGCCGTGCAGGGCGCAGCGCCCAGCAGGATCAGGCCGGCGATGTACTGCTGCGCGTCGGCCGGCGCGATCAGGTCGGCGAAGACGACCTCGAAGAACAGCACGCCGAGCCCGGCCATGGTGAAGGGCTTGATCAGCCAGTTGACCAGGATGGTGATGACGAGCCCTTTGGGCCGGTCGCCGACATGCCGCAGGCTGGCGAAGTCGACGGCCACCATCATCGGGTAGACCATCGCCCAGATCAGCACGGCGACGACGAGATTGACCTTGGCGACTTCCCAGCCGGCCAGGGTTTCGAACAGCCCGGGCGCAAGGTTGCCGAGCAGCAGGCCGGCGCCGATCGCCAGCGCGACCCAGACGCTCAACCACTTCTCGAAGAAGCCGATGCCGCCGGGCGCGGCCCCGGCGGTGGAGGTGTCGACGGACATGGGATCTCCGTGGGAAAAGGCGGCTCAGGCGCCCTGCTTGAGGTCGACGATCTTGCTCCGGCCGATCTCGTCCAGGCGCTTCTGCAGGCTGAGTTTGTCGAGCGAAGCCAGCGGCAGGTTGATGAAGATGCCGATACGCTGTTCGAGCATCCGGAAGGTATCGGCGAAGGCGTAGCGCTTCTCCGCCTCGGTGCCCTCGACTGCTGCAGGATCGGGCAGACCCCAATGGGCTGTCATCGGCTGGCCCGGCCAGACCGGACAGACCTCGGCCGCGGCCGAATCGCAGACGGTGAAGACGAAGTCCATCTTCGGCGCCTGCGGCCCGGCGAAGACGTCCCAGGACTTCGACGACAGGCCCTCGGTTGGATAATTCTGCCGCTTGAGGAGGTCGAGCGCATAGGGGTGCACCTCGCCCTTGGGGTGGCTGCCAGCGCTGTAGCCCCGGAACCTGCCCTGCCCCAGGCGATCGAGGATCGCCTCGGCCAGGATGCTCCGCGCAGAGTTGCCGGTGCAGAGAAACAGCACGTTGCGCACGTCGTCGCTCATGTCGCGCTTTCCGTTTCGCTCGGGGTGGGTCGACACGCAGTGGGGCCGATGCCGCAAATCTCCGGATGGCCGGCGCAGCAGTCCTGCATCAGGAAGTCGAGCAGCCGGCGCATGCCCTCGTAGTGCGCCGCGTAGAAGATCTGCCGGCTCTGCCGCCGACCGAGCAGGAGGCCGGCCCTCTCCAGCTCGCGCAGGTGGAACGACAGCGTCGCCGGCGGCACCTCGAGCGCGCGGGCGATTTCGCCGGCCGCCAGTCCGTTCGGGCCCGCCTGCACCAGCAGCCGGAAGACGCCCAGACGCGTCTCCTGGGCCAGCGCCGACAAGGCCTCGATGGCATGCTTGTTTTGCATCTTTTGATATTATTCGAAATATCGAGCTGAGGCAAGCGAATTCGTCGACAGCCCGAGCCCGGCCAAACCGAACGCAAGGCGTTCGTGCCACCGACGCCGTTGCCGTCGAAGCACCGCGTCCGCCGCGTCGGCGTGCCAGGCGCGGCCGACAACCTGCCGCTTGTCCGGCAGGTCTGGCCCGCCCGTCGCCTCGCGCATGCTGCCGCCCTGACCTCCATCGCGGCATCGGGGCGGGTCGCCCATGCCTTTCGGACCTCCTTGCGCATCCGGTCGGCACAGCCAAATCCTGGTCGGCGCGCGGAGACTCTGTCCAGCCCATAGGACGCAACAAGCGGCCCTCGCCGCGGTTCCCCTTACGAGCTTTCGCACCCCGCGTCGCTGCCGACCCGATTGGCGGTTGAATTCCGCCGGCAGGAGTGTCGGAGTGGCAAGACAAGGCAGTGGGGGAGACAGCAGCGATGGATGGGGCACGGCATCAGATTGCCCGGCGCAGCATGGCCTTCGTGCTGGCCGGCGGGCGCGGCAGCCGTCTGAAGGAACTGACCGACAAGCGGGCCAAGCCGGCGGTCTTCTTCGGCGGCAAGAGCCGGATCGTCGACTTCGCGCTGTCGAACGCGATCAACTCCGGCATCCGCCGGATCGGCGTCGCGACCCAGTACAAGGCGCATTCGCTGATCCGCCACCTCCAGCGCGGCTGGAACTTCCTCAGCGCCGACCGTGGCGAGGGCCTGGATATCTTGCCCGCCTCGCAGCGCGTCGACGAGCGCAACTGGTATCTGGGCACCGCAGACGCGGTGTATCAGAACATCGACATCATCGAGAGCTACGAACCCGAGTTCATCCTGATCCTGGCCGGCGACCACATCTACAAGCAGGACTACGAACTGATGCTGCTGCAGCACCTCGAAAGCGGCGCCGACGTCACCGTCGGCTGCGTCGAGGTGCCGCTGGCCGAAGCCTCGGCCTTCGGCGTGATGCACATCGACGAGACCCAGCGCATCATCGACTTCGTGGAAAAGCCGGCTGACCCGCCCGCGATGCCGGACGATCCGCACCACGCCCTGGCCTCCATGGGCATCTACGTCTTCCGGGTCGGCGATCTCTTCGAGCATCTGCGCGCCGACGCGGCAGATCGCGAGTCCAGCCACGACTTCGGCAAGGACCTGATCCCGAAGATCGTCCGCGAGGGCAAGGCGGTCGCACACAAGTTCAGCGATAGCTGCGTGCGCTCGGCCCCGGACAAGCCGGCCTATTGGCGCGACGTCGGGACGGTCGATGCCTACTGGCGCGCCAACATCGACCTGACCGACTTCGAGCCGGAACTCGACCTCTACGACACCGCATGGCCGATCTGGACCTACGCCCCCATCGTGCCGCCCGCCAAGTTCATCCATGACCGCGAGGGCCGGCGCGGCTCGGCCACCAGTTCGCTGGTCTCGGGCGGCTGCATCGTCTCCGGCACGCACGTCGACCAGAGCCTGCTTTTCACCGAGGTGCGCTGCCATTCCTACGGCAGCCTGTCGCGCGTGGTCGCCCTGCCCCAGGCCGAGATCGGCCGTCATGCGCGCCTGAGCGACGTGGTGGTCGACCGTGGCGTGAAGATCCCGGAGGGGCTGGTAGTCGGCGAGGATCCACAGCTTGACGCCAAGCGCTTCCGCCGGACCGAGTCCGGGGTCTGCCTGATCACCCAGGCGATGCTGGACGCCCTCAAGAACTAGGCCGCGCACAAGGCTCGATCGTCCATGCAGGTGCTCTTCGCCGCGTCCGAGTGCGCGCCCTTCGTCAAGACCGGCGGGCTGGCCGACGTAATCGGCGCCCTGCCCAAGGCGTTGGCGTCGCAAGGGATCGAGGTGCGCGTGCTGCTGCCGGCCTACGCGGCCCTGCGCCCGCTGCTGGCGGCCGGTCGCGAGCTGGCCCGGCCGGTGCTGCGGCCCGGCGGCGGGGTCCGGCTGGTGGCGGCGCAGGCCGAGGGTCTGGCGCTGATCCTGCTGGACGCACCGGCGCTGTTCGAGCGTCGGGGTACCCCCTACCTCGGCAGCGACGGTCGCGACTGGCCGGACAACCATCTGCGCTTCGCCGCATTGGCCGCCGCCGCCGCCGCCCTCGCGCAGGGCGCCGCCGGCGACTGGCGCCCGGAGATCCTGCACGCGCACGACTGGCAGGCCGCCCTGGCGCCGGCCTACCTGCATTTCGCCGGCGGGCGCGACGTCGGGACGGTGACCACCATCCACAACATCGCCTTTCAGGGCGTCTTCCCGGCGACACGGATCGCCGAACTCGGCCTGCCCCGCAGCGAGTACCGGATGCAGGGATACGAGTACCATGGCGCCGTCAGCTTCCTGAAGGCGGGCCTGGTCTGGTCGGACCGCATCACCACCGTCAGCCCGACCTATGCGCGCGAGCTGATGACGCCGGAGTTCGGCCTCGGGCTGGAGGGCGTGCTGTCCGAGCGGCGCGGGCGACTGGTCGGCATCCTCAACGGCGTCGACCTGGAGACCTGGGACCCGACACACGATCCGGCGCTGGCTCGCACCTACACGGCGCGCAACTCGGCGCGTCGGCACGCCAACCGGACCGCCGTAGAGGCGCGGTTCGGCATCGCCACCGAGGAAGGCGCGCCGCTGTTCTGCGTGATCAGCCGGCTGACCCGCCAGAAGGGGCTCGACCTGCTGCTGGAGGCGCTGCCGCGGCTGCTCGACCGGGGCGCTGCCCTGGCCGTGCTCGGCTCCGGCGACCGCGACCTGGAGGAAGGGTTCGAGGCGGCGGCCGCCACGCACCCCGGCCGCGTCGGCGTGCGGATCGGCTACGACGAGCCCCTGTCGCACCTGCTGCAGGGCGGCGCCGACTGCATCCTGGTGCCCTCGCGCTTCGAGCCCTGCGGGCTGACCCAACTCTACGGCCTGCGCTACGGTTGCCTGCCGCTGGTCGCGCGCACCGGCGGGTTGGCCGACAGCGTGATCGACGCCAACACGGCGGCGCTGGCATCGGGGGTAGCCACCGGCTTCCAGTTCGCGCCGGTCACCGCCCAGGCGCTCGGCGATGCCATCGAGCGCGCCTGTGACGCCTTCTCGGAGACGGACGTGTGGCACCGCATGATGCGCCGGGCTATGCGCCACCCGGTCGGCTGGGAAGACTCCGCTGCCGCCTACGCCCGGCTCTACCGCGAGCTGGCCGCGGCCCGCACTCGATAAGGCACCGTCCGGAAGCCGAACTCAGAACTCGACGTCGATCGCCTTGCCCTCGGCGGCGGCGCGCTCGACCACGGCGGCAGCGACCGCCAGGTCCTGCAGGCCGACGCCAGTGCCGTCGAACAAGGTGATCTCCTCGGCGCTGGTGCGGCCCGGATGGTCGCCGTTGATCACCCGGCCGATCTCGACGATGTCGCCCTCGGCGATCAGCCCCTGCGCGACCGCGTGTTGCGCCTCGCCGATGGTCACCGACTGCGCCACCTCGTCGGTGAAGACGCTCGCCCTCGCCAGGATCTTCGGGTCGACCTCCTGCTTGCCCTTGGTGTCGGTGCCCATGCAGGCCAGGTGGGTGCCTGGGCGGACGTGGGCGTCGAGCAGGCTGGCGGCCGGGCTGGAGGTGATGGCGATGATGACGTCGGCTTCGGCGCCGAGCTGGGCGGGCTCCACGGCTTCGAACGGCAGGCCGAGCTCGTCGGCCGTCTCCTGCAGGCGGGAGAGCATCTCCGGGTGGTAGTTCCAGCCCACCACCTTCTCGAAGGCGCGCTGGCGCACCGCCGCGCGCATCTGGAATGCCGACTGATGGCCGGCGCCGATCATCCCCAGAATCTTGGCGTCCGGCCGCGCCAGATGCTTGATCGACACCGAGCTGGCGGCCGCCGTGCGCAGCGCCGTCAGCAGGTTGCCGCCGACCACGGCCGTCGGCCGGCCGGTGTCGGGATCGAACAGGAAGACGGTGGACTGGTGGTTGGTCAGCCCCTTGGCGGCATTGCCCGGCCAATAGCCGCCCGACTTCAGGCCCAGGTGCAGGCCGGCGCGGTCGAAACCGGACTTGAAGCCGTAGAGCGCGTCGGCATAGCCGATCGCCTCGCGCACGACCGGGAAGTTGTAGGCCTCGCCCTTGGCCATGGCGGCGAACACGGCCTCGACCGCGTCGAAGGAAGCCTCGGGCGTGATGAGATCGGCGACGGCCGCCTCGGGAACGATCAGCATCGGTCCATCCAGGTCAAGAAATCGGGGAAGGTCGAGGGAACGAGAGCCGCACGAAAGCGGGGGCCGCGAAGGGCCCCCGCCATGGCACGCGCGAGGGGTGCCGGCCTAGTAGGCCTTGCCGCGCGCCGAGACCGGCCAGAGCGTCTCGACCTTGCCGTTGCGCACGCCGACGTACCAGTCGTGCACGTTGCAGGTCGGGTCGCAGTGGCCCGGCACCAGCTTCAGCTTCTCGTTGATCTTGAGCACGCCCTTCGGATCGCTGATCACGCCGTGCTCGTCGGAGCACTTGACGTATTCTACGTCGTCGCGGCCGTAGATCACCGGCAGGCCGCTGTCGACCGACTGCGCCTTCAGGCCGGCGTCGCAGATCGCCTTGTCCGGCTTGGCGTGGCTCATCACCGAGGTCAGGAGGAACAGCGCGTTCTCCCACTCGCCCTGGTCGATGCGCTTGCCGTCCTTGTCGAGGATGCGGCCGTAATCGGCGTCCATGAAGGCGTAGGAGCCGCACTGCAGCTCGTTGTAGACGCCCGAGTTGCCCTCGAAGTAGTAGCTGCCGGTGCCGCCGCCGCCGACGATGTCGCACGCCAGCCCCTCGGCCTTCAGCGCCTCGACGGCGTCCTTCACCATGGCCACGGCGATGTCGATCTTGGCCTTGCGGTCCTCGTACTTGTCGAGGTGCTGCATCGCGCCCTGGTAGGCCTGGATGCCGGAGAACTTGAGCCCCGGCGCGGCGTCGATCGCCTTGGCGATCTTCACCACATCCGCCGTCTCCCTGACGCCGCAGCGCCCGGCGCCGCAGTCGATCTCGACCAGGCACTCGATGGTGGTGCCGTGCTTCTGCGCCGCCGCCGAGAGGTCGGCGACGTTGTCGATGTCGTCGACGCAGCAGATCGCGCGCGCGCCCAGCTTCGGGATGCGCGCCAAGCGGTCGATCTTGGCGGGATCGCGCACCTGGTTCGAGACCAGAACGTCCTTGATGCCGCCGCGGGCGAAGACCTCGGCCTCGCTCACCTTCTGGCAGCACACGCCGCAGGCGTCGCCCAGCTTCTCCTGCAGCTTGGCGACGTCGACCGACTTGTGCATCTTGCCGTGCACCCGGTGGCGCACGCCCATCCGCTTGGCGAAGTCGCCCATCTTCTTGATGTTGCGCTCGAGCGCATCGAGGTCGAGCACCAGGCAGGGCGTCTGGATATCCTTCTCGTCCATGCCGGGAACGGCCGGAACGTCGTAGCCGACGTCGTAGTCGGCGATCTTGCTCATCTCGTTCATCTTGCGTCTCTCCCTCAGCTCGTCATCCAGGGCAGCTTGTCGAGATCGACATTGCCGCCAGTGATGATGACGCCGACCCGCTTGCCGGCGAACATCTCCTTGTTCTTCAGAATGGTCGCCAGCGGCACCGCACAGCTCGGTTCCATGACGATCTTCATGCGCTGCCAGGTCAGCTTCATCGCGTCGACGATTTCCTGCTCGCTGGCGGTCAGGATGTCGCTGACGTAGTTGGACACGAAGTGCCAGGTCAGTTCCTTCAGCGGCACCTTCAAGCCGTCGGCGATGGTCTGCGGCGCGTCGTCTGCGATGATGTGCCCGGCCTTGAAGGAGCGGTAGGCGTCGTCCGCCTGCTCCGGCTCGGCAGCGACGATCTTCACGTCCGGGGCGACGGTCGAAAGCGTCAGGCAGGTGCCCGAGATCATGCCGCCGCCGCCGATCGGCGCGACCATCATGTCGACACCGCCGGTCTGCTCCATGAACTCGCGCGAGCAGGTGCCCTGCCCGGCGATCACGCGCGGGTCGTTGTAGGGGTGCACGAACTCGGCGCCGCTCTCCGCCACCACCTCGGCGAAGACCGCCTCGCGCGAGGAGGTCGAGGGCTCGCACTCGACGATCTTGCCGCCATAGCCGCGCACGGCCGCCTTCTTCGCCTCCGGCGCGGTGCGCGGCATCACCACGGTGCAGGGGATGCCGCGGCGGCCGGCCGCATAGGACAGCGAGAGCGCGTGGTTCCCGGAGGAGTGGGTGGCGACCCCCTTGTCCAGCATGTGATCCGGCAGGCCGAACACCGCATTCGTCGCGCCGCGCACCTTGAAGGCGCCGGCCTTCTGGAAGTTCTCGCACTTGAAGAACAGCTCGGCGCCGACGAGCTGGTTGAAGTAGCTCGAGGTCAGCACCGGCGTGCGGTGGATGTAGGGGCGGATCCGGTCGTGCGCCGTGATCACGTCGGTGTAGGTCGGGATGTACATCTCGGTCATCTGGTTCATCGCGCTCACTCCGCCGCCATGCGCACGCTGCCGGGCTCCGAGCGGTAGTAATCCTGCGCCGCCGCTACGCCGCTGCCAAGCTGGATCGACAGGCCGAGGTCGGCCATCGCCATTTCCGCCGTGGCCAGGCCGGACAGCGTCATCACGTCGGTCAGACTACCTAGGTGGCCGATGCGGAAGGCCTTGCCGGAGAGCTCGCCCAGGCCGGTGCCGAAGGCGACACCGTACTTCTCCATCGCCAGGGTGACGAAGCGGTTGGCATCGAAGCCGTCGGGCGTGCGGATTGCGCTGACCGTGTCGGAATAGAGCTCGGGCCGGGCCGCCCAAAGGTCCAGGCCCCAGGCGAAGACGGCGCGCCGCACGCCCTCGGCGATGCGGCGGTGGCGGGCGAAGACGGCCTCCAGTCCCTCGGCGAGCAGCATGTCGCACGCCACCTTCAGGCCGTTCATCAGGCCGACCGCGGGCGTGTAGGGATAGCCGTTGGCGGTGTAGCCCTTCTCCATGTCGCGGATGTCGAAGAAGGTGCGCGGCAGGCCCGCCGTTTCGACGGCCGCCAGCGCCTTCCGGCTGAAGGCGACGATGGCGAGGCCGGCCGGCAGCATGAAGCCCTTCTGCGAGCCGGTGACCGCGATGTCCACGCCCCAGGCGTCCATGCGGAAGTCCATGCAGCCGATCGAGCTGACGCCGTCGACCAGCAGCAGCGCCGGGTGGGCGGCGGCATCCATCGCCTGCCGCACCGCGGCGATGTCGGAAACGACGCCGGTCGCCGTCTCGTTGTGGGTGGCGAGCACGGCCTTGATCGTGTGGCCCGTGTCGGCCGCGAGAATTTCCGCGTAGCGTTCGGCCGGCAGACCCTCGCCCCAGGGCGTATCGACCACGACGACCTCGAGCCCGTGACGCTGGCACATGTCGATCCAGCGATGGGAGAACATGCCGTTGCGCGCCGCCAGCACGCGGTCGCCGGCCGACAGCGTGTTGGTGATCGCCGTTTCCCAGCCGCCGGTCCCGGTGCAGGGGAAAATGAAGACCTCGGCCGTCGTCGTCTTGAAGACCCGCTTCACGCCGGCCAGGGCCGGATGCAGGATCTCGGCGAACAACGGCGAGCGGTGGTCCAGCGTCGGCATGTCGATCGCCTTGCGGAGCACCTCCGGCATGTTGGTCGGGCCGGGAATGAAAACCGGGTTCTGGCTGCTCATCCGGCATCTCCTCCGTGTTTCGTTCCCTCATTTCTAGACCCAGAGCACGTAGGCGTGCAATTTTTTTGAAATGTTTTTTCCCACTGCGAAAAACCTTAAAGCTTGCTTGTTTCTCAGGCTCTTAAATTTTTTCATCTTGTGAAATATGATTTCATATGTCAGATTTTACCCTTCGACAGGCAGTTTGCAAGAGAATGAACATGGCCGACCGACGCACCCGCGGACGTCCGCGCGCGTTCCATGACGGGACCGAGCAGAACACGATCCAGTCGCTCGACCGGGCCGTGCGCATCCTCGAACAGGTGTCCGCGTCCAACGGCTACACCCTGACCGAGCTGGCCACCGCGCTCGACCAGTCGCCGGCGACCGTCTACCGGGTCCTGACCACCTTGCAGCAGCGCGACTTCGTCGAGCTCGATCCGGCCTCCCAGACCTGGCATGTCGGCGCGGGCGCCTTCCGTGTCGGCTCTGCCTTCCTGCGCCGCACCAACATCGTCGAGCGCGCGCGGCCGGTCATGCGGGCGCTGATGGAACGGACCGGCGAGACGGCCAACCTGGGCATGCGACGGGGCGACCAGGTACTCTTCGTCAGCCAGGTCGAGACACACGCCTCGATCCGTGCTTTCTTCCCGCCGGGCACGATGTCGCCGCTGCACGCTTCGGGGATCGGCAAGGCGCTGATGGCGCAGCTCGGCGAAGGGGAGATCGCGCGCGCGCTGAGCGGCGTCGCGCTGACCGCCTTCACGCCGAAGACCCTGACCGATCCGGACCGGCTGATCGCCGACCTGCGGGCGGCGCGGGCGCGCGGCTACGCCGTCGACGACGAGGAGCGCACGGAGGGCATGCGCTGCGTCGCCGCGGCGGTCTTCAACGCGGCGGGCGAACCGGTCGCCGGCATCTCCATCTCCGGGCCGAGCAGCCGCTTGCAGCCCAGGGACATCGACGCCAAGGCGCGCTTCGTGCGGCAGGCGGCCGAGGAGCTGTCGGATACGCTCGGCGCCGAACGCAGGCCGCTGTCCGACAAAGGTGCGACGGCGTCCTGAATCGGGCCGTGGCGATGCCAACGCAGGCATTGCCTGGTGCGGCCGAAAGGTCTAAGCCGAGGCCTTCCATCGGCAGGCGCCTCGGCCCCGGGCAAGCCGCGCCGAGCGCCGCCACCGCGCCCTCACCTCACCCGCTCCAGAGACCTTCATGGACCGTCTCGATCAGCTCGAAGCGCATTCGATCTACATTCTGCGCGAGGCCTATGCGCAGGTGGAGCCGCTGTCGATGCTCTGGTCGCTCGGCAAGGACTCCAACGTGATGGTCTGGCTCGCGCGCAAGGCCTTCTTCGGGCGCGTGCCGTTCCCGGTCATCCTGCTGGACACCGGCAACGAGCTCGACGAGGTCTATGCCTTCCGCGACGAATACGTCGGCAAGTGGGGGCTCAGCTACGTCAACGCCGCGTGCCCGCCGCTGGAGGAGACCGACCCCAGCCTGCCGTTGAACTCGCGCCACGCCGCGCGCAAGACGCTGGGCCTCAAGCGCATCCTCGCCGAGCAGGGCTTCCGCGGCGTCTTCCTCGGCATCCGCCGGGACGAACAAGCGCTGCGCGGCAAGGAGCGGGTGTTCAGCCCGCGCGATGCCGAGGGCGCCTGGAACTACAAGGAGCAGCCCGCCGAGTTTTGGGACCACTACAAGACCGAGCTCCCGCCCGGTGCGCACTTGCGCATCCATCCGCTGCTGGCCTGGACCGAAATCGACATCTGGCGCTACATCGAGCGCGAGGACATCCCCGTCGTGCCGCTCTACTTCGCACGTGACGGCTGGCGCTACCGCTCGCTCGGGGAGAAGGACATCACCCGCCCTATCCGCTCCGACGCCGCCAGCATCGCCGAGATCATCGCCGAGCTGGAGGTCACCCGCCAGCCGGAACGCGCCGGGCGCACCATGGACCACGACAGCGAAGACTCCTTCGAGCGGCTGCGCGCGAGCGGCTATATGTGAGCGCCTCCTCCGTCATGCCACATCCCTCGCACCCTGCCCCGCGCGAGCTCTTGAAGCTCGTCGTCGTCGGCCACGTCGACCACGGCAAGTCGACTATTGTCGGCCGTCTGCTGTACGACACCGACTCTCTGCCCGAGGGCAAGCTGGAGGAGCTGCAGGCGCTCGCCAGCCGCCGTGACATGGCGCTGGAGTGGTCCTTCGTGCTCGATGCCTTCCAGGCCGAGCGCGACCAGGCGGTGACCATCGACACCACCCAGATCCGCTTCAAGACGGCGCGGCGCGACTATGTCATCATCGACGCGCCCGGCCACCGCGAGTTCCTCAAGAACATGGTCAGCGGCGCCGCCGAGGCGGATGCCGCCGTGCTGGTGATCGACGCCGCCGAGGGCGTGCGCGAGCAGTCGCGCCGGCACGGCTACCTGCTGCATCTGCTGGGCGTGCGCCAGGTCGCGGTGGCGATCAACAAGATGGACCTGGTCGACCACGACGGCGCGCGCTTCGCCCAGGTGGCTCAGGAGGTCTCGGAGTATCTGGCGGGCATCGGGGTCGAGCCGGCTTTCCTGGTGCCGATCGCGGCGCGCGAGGGCGACAACGTCGCGGCTGCGAGCCCGCGCTTCGACTGGTACGAGGGCCCGAGCCTGCTGGAGGCGCTCGACCGCTTCCATGCGGTGACCCAGCCCGGGCTGCAACCGCTGCGCCTGCCGATCCAGGACGTCTACCACTTCGACCAGCGGCGCATCCTGGTCGGGCGGGTCGAAAGCGGCGTTCTGCGCGTCGGCGACACGGTGCTGTTCAGCCCCTCGAACAAGACCGCCCGTGTCCGAAGCTTCGAGGCCTGGAACGCCGAACCGCCGGTCGAGGCGCACGCCGGCCAATCGGTCGGCCTGACGCTCGAAGAGCCGCTGTTCCTCGAACGCGGCGAGATGCTGAGCCACCCGGAGGCCGCGCCGCAGCTCACCACGGTCTTGCGCGCCACGCTGTTCTGGCTGGGCCGAACCCCGCTCGCCGAAGGTCAGGGCCTGACCCTGAAGCTGGGCACCGCACGCTACGCGGTGGAGGTCGCTTCGATCGAACAGGCGATCGACACCGACAGTCTGGAACGCCGCCAAGCCCAAGAAGTGCCGCGCGACGGTATCGCCGAAGTGGTGCTGCGCAGCCGTGCCCTGATCGCCCTCGACGAGGCCGCGGCCCTGCAGCGCACCGGCCGCTTCGTGCTGCTCGACGGCAGCGAGACGGTCGGCGGCGGCCTGATCTCGATGGAGGGCTATCCCGACCAGCGGCGAGTCATGGCGGTGCGCGCCTCCAACCTCTTCTCGGTCGAGCACGCGGTGACCCGCGAACAGCGCTGGGCGCGCAACCGCCACCGCGGCGGCGTGATCTGGCTGACCGGCCTGTCCGGCGCCGGCAAGTCAACCGTGGCAATGGCACTCGAGCGCCGGCTGTTCGAACGCGGCTACCACGTCTACGTGCTCGACGGCGACAACGTGCGTCGCGGCCTGAACGCCAATTTGGGCTTCTCGCCGGACGACCGCGCCGAGAACATCCGACGCGTCGGCGAGGCCGCGGCGCTCTTCGCCGACGCCGGCGCGATCTGCATCACCGCCTTCATCTCGCCCTACCAGAGCGACCGCGACCGCGCCCGCACCGCCGCCGAGCGCTTGGTCCCCGGCGGCTTCCACGAGGTCTTCGTCGCCGCCGACCTGGAGACCTGCGAGAAGCGCGATCCCAAGGGCCTCTACAAACGCGCCCGCGCCGGCGAGATCGAGGACTTTACCGGCGTCAGCGCTCCCTACGAGGCGCCCGCGACGCCCGACCTCTCCCTCGATACCGCCGCCCTCGACGTCGAGGCAGCCTGCGAGGCCCTGTTCGGCTACGTGACCGCGAAGTTCGCGCTCGAAGCCACCGACTGAACCGGTCGGCCGCCGCAGCAAGAACGCGCCGGTCGCGCTCTCAGCGGTTCGCCGCTAAGCCCAGTCTGGGATATGGCCATCGACGCCAGCCCGATCGGCACGTCTCCGGTCGTCTTCGCGTGTCAACGCGAGGTCCGACGCAAGGCCCGAGCGAGGCGAGCCACCAATCCATCGGCCGAACGCCGGACCGCGGGGGAGAGCGCGGCTCCGAAGCCGAAGCGGCAGCCGGTGATGCCGATGACGACCAGATGGCCAGGCAGGCGCCCCAAGGTTCGCCCGAGGGTGACGGCTTCGGGCACGCCGAGCTGATGTGTCGACCGCACGAAGGGCACGGCCGCCAGCTTGCCGACCTGCGATCCGCCAAACACCACCAGGCTGCCCGCCGGCGCCGCGCCCGCCATGGCGTCGACCAGATAGCAGCAGCGCCGCTCCGCCCAAAGGTCCAGCAGTCCGGTACCGTCGCCTTCGTGCGCGACGGCGGGCAAGCCGAGACGACTGAGGCGCTCGGCGACGTAGGGGCCGACCCCGTCGTCCTGGCGCTCGGGGTGCCCGACGCCGATCACCAGGCGCTCAGACGCGCTCGACATCCAGCTTGAGGAAGTGGGTGGCGCAGGAGATGCAGGGATCGTAGTTGCGGATCGCCTGCTCGCAGAGCCACTGCAGGGCCGTGTCGTCGCGGTCATGGAAGCGCTCGACCGTCGCGATCAGATCCAACTCGATCTGCCGCTGGTTCTGCGAGGTCGGCGGCACGATGGTGGCGGCCAGGATGCTGCCGTCCTCGGCCAGCGCGTAGCGATGATAGCAAAGGCCGCGCGGCGCCTCGGTGGCGCCATGGCCGGTGCCGGCACGCAGCGGCCCCTCGACGAAGCTCGGCTCGGGCGGGACGTAGTCGCGGATCAGCCGGGCGGCCTCACGCAGGGCGTAGATCGTCTCGAGCTGGCGGGCGAGCAGGCTCTTGAAGGGATTGCGGCACCCGGGGCGCAGGCCGGCCCGCTCGGCGTGCTCCAGCAGGTCGGGCGGCAGGCGCTCGGCGTTCAGGTTGAAGCGGGCCAGTGGGCCGACGAGATAGGCTGCGCCGTCCCGTGTCTGGCCCTGCAGCGCATTCGAATGGGCGACCTGGCGTTCGATGAAGGCGGCCGGGAACTCCGCGACCTCGATCTCCAGCCCCTCCGACGTGGCGATGCGCCCCTCCGCCAGCGGGTAGACGCTCGGGTGGCGCAGCGCGACGAACAGCGTGTCCGGCTCGAGGTCGGGGAAATCGAAGCTGGCGAAGGTCTCGAGCGCCGCCAGCGACAGCGCCTCGCAGCGCTCCAGCTCCGGCAACAGCGCATGCAGGCTCGCGGCCTCCGGCGCCCGGTAGAAGCCGCCGACCCGGGTGTTGACCGGATGCACGCTGCGGCCGCCGATCACCTCCATCAGGCGGTTGCCCAGCTTCTTGACCGCCAGCCCGTTCTCCACCAGCCGCCGGTCCTGCTGGGCCAGCGCCAGGGAGTCCGGCAGACCCAGGAAGTCCGGCGCATGCAGCATGTGAGTGTGCAGGACGTGGCTCTGGATCCACTCGCCGCAATAGATCAGGCGCCGCAGGGAGGCGATGGGTTCCGGGATCTGCCACCCGAGCGCCGCCTCCATCGCCTGGCTCGCGCTCATGATGTAGGCGATCGGGCAGATGCCGCAGATGCGCGAGGTGATGTCGGGCGCGTCGCGGAAGGAGCGTCCCTCCAGCAGCGCCTCGAAATAGCGCGGCGGCTCGAAGATGCTGAACTCCGCCTGGACGACCCGTGCGCCCTCGAGCCGCACCTGGAAGCGCCCCTCTCCCTCGACGCGGGCGAGGGCGTCGACCTGCAGGGTTCGGGTGCTAGCCGTCATGGCGCGCACGCTCGGCGGCGAAGGCCGGCGCTCCGGCGGTGACGTTGCCGAACAGGTCGCGGATCGTCCGGCGGTCGGCACCGAGGGCGGCGAACTCGGCCGCCAGCATCTCGGTGTTGGCGTTCTCCTTGGGCCCGAAGCAGCCATAGCAGCCACGCCCCACGCGCGGACAGAGGTTGCCGCAGCCGCCCTGGGTCACCGGCCCCATGCAGGGGGTGGCGTGCGCGACCATGACGCACACGGTGCCGGCCAGCTTGCATTCCACGCACTGGCTGTAGTCGGGGAGCACCGGCTTGCGCCCCTTGAGCAGCGCCGTGATGGTCTCCAGGAGCTGTCGCTTGTCGATCGGGCAGCCGCGCAGCTCGAAGTCGACCGGCACGTGATCGGCGATCGGCGTCGAGGTGTCGAGCGCGTCGATGAACTGCGGGCTCGGGTAGACCGCCGCCTTGAAGGCCGCGTGGTCGCGCGCGTTGCGCAGCGCCTGGACACCGCCGGCGGTGGCGCAGGCGCCGATGGTGACCAGCAGCCGGCTGTCGCGCCGGATCTGCCGGATCCGCTCCACCTCCCCGGCCGTGGTCACCGAGCCCTCGACCAGGGAGATGTCGTAGGGACCGGGCTGCCGGCTGCGCGTCGCCTCAAGAAAGTGGGCGATGGTGACGGTCTCGGCGAGCTCCAGCAGCTCGTCCTCGCAATCGAGCAGCGTGAGCTGGCAGCCGTCGCAGCTCGAAAACTTCCAGACGGCCAGAGTCGGCTTCATGCCTAAAGCTCCCACACGGTGAGAAGCCGGTGCAGCTCGGCATAGGGCAAGACCGGGCCATCCCGGCAGATCAGGAAGGGGCCGAGCTGGCAGTGTCCGCACCAACCGAGGCCGCACTTCATGTTGCGTTCCATCGAGAGGTGGATGTCGGCCTGCGGTACGCCGGCCGACCCCAGCGCCTGGGCCGCGAAGCGCATCATCGGCTCCGGCCCGCAGAGCATCGCCACGGTTTCGGCCGGATCGTGCAGCATCCCCGGAAGCAGGTCGGTGACCAGCCCGACACGCCCCTGCCAATCGGCCGTCGCCCGGTCCACCGTGATCCCCAACTCCAAGCCTTCGGAAGCCGCCCACGCGCGAAGCTGCTCGAGGAACAGCAGATTGTCGGGGGAACGGGTCCCGTAGACCAACGCTACGCTCTTCAGCCGGTGGCGGTTGGCAAGCGCCCAGTGGACGAGAGGGCGCAGCGGCGCCAGGCCCAGGCCGCCGGCGACGACGAACAGGTGCCGACCGAACGCCCGCTCCAGCGGCCAGGCGCTGCCGTAGGGGCCGCGCACCCCGACCCGCGCACCCTCCTGCAGGCGGCACAACGCCCCGGTTACGGCGCCCACGTCGCGGATCGTGTGGACCAGGCGCTCCGACACCGAGGGATCGCCGGAGATGCTGATCGGGATCTCGCCGACGCCGTGCACATAGAGCATAGTGAACTGACCTGGTACGAAGCCGAGCGGCGCACCCTCGACGGGGGCCAGCTCCAGGCTGACGCAGTCGGCCAGCTCCTGCTGGCGCGCGACGACGCGGAACGGCCGCGGCAGCATGTCGGCCTCGGCCGCCGGCGGCTGGTACGACCGCGCGATCGCCGTCATAGCTGACGGCCCACCTCGGCCGGCGGCGCGTAGAGGTCGAGCAGCCGCAATCGCGTCGTCTGCAGCCGCTCGGCGACGATCGGGAGAAAACGCTTCATCACGTCGTAGCCGATGCGCGGGTCGGCGTCGCACTTGGCCCGCAGGCACGCCGCATCCAGGCTCGTCGCCCGCACGTCGCCGATCGCCCGCGCATCGAAACGCCAGCGATAGGGCGGCAGGATCCAGGAGGCGCCCACCACCTCGCCGGGATGCAGCGTCTGCACCGTCAGGCGGCCGCGCCCCGGCATGCGCAGCTCGAGCGCCACATCGCCGCCGCGCAACAGGTAGAAGGTGTCCGCCGCATCGTCCGCCTGGAAAAGATAGGCGCCAGCGGCGAAATGGACATTGCGCGCGCAGCCGGCCAGCAAGTCGGCGATCGCCGGGTCGAGGCCGGCGAAGAGCGGGTGCGCCGCCAGCAGGTCGGCGATCGACTTGAGCTTGCCCTCGGCCATCAGGTCTCATCTCCGCTTCGGGTCTGGCCCTGCTCCGACGCCGCAATGGCCGCCGCTTCCGCCGTGATGTCGATGCCGACGGGGCACCATCCGATGCAGCGGCCGCAGCCGACGCAGCCCGACATACCGAACTGGTCGTGCCAGTGCGACAGCTTGTGGGTCATCCACTGGCGGTAGCGCGATGCCGTTTCTCGACGCACCGCGCCGCCGTGCAGATAGCTGAAGTCGAGGGTGAAGCAGCTATCCCAGCGGCGCCAGCGCTCCGCCTCGGCGCCGTCCAGGGAAGAGCGGTCCTCCAGCGTATTGCAGAAGCAGGTCGGGCAGACCATCGTGCAGTTGGCACAGCTCAGGCAGCGCTCGGCGACCTCGCTCCAGTGCGGGTGCTCGAGGTTGCGCTTCAGCAGGCCCTCCACGCCTTCCACCATCCGCCGCTGCTGGGCGGCGGCACAGGCACGGCTGCCCGCCTCGGCCGCATCCAGGTCGGCCGCGCAGGCGGCCTCGCCCGGAAGCTCGGCCAGGATCTCGCGGCCCCGAGCGCTGCCGGCGGTGACCAGGAAGACGTGACGGTCGCCGTCGAGCAACTCGTCGAGCGACAAGTCGAACCCCGCTTCGGCCCGTGGGCCGGTGTGCATCGAGGCGCAGAAGCAGGTGGCGGCCGGCCGCATGCAGTTGACCGCCACCAGGAACAGTGCGTCCCGGCGCTGGCGGTAGCGCGTATCGCTGTAAGGACCGCCTTCGAAGACCTGCGTCAGGGTTTCTAGCGCGGCGAGGTCGCAGGGCCGCACGCCGAGCACGGCGACGGGATTGGCCGCTACCGCTTCGTCGCGGGCGACCAGGTCGGGGCCGGTGGCGTACAGCTTTTCCTCGGCCGGGTGGACCAGCCGCTTGAGGCCGTGCATCGGCAGGGTATGGTCGAAAACGGCGTCGCGCGGCCCCTCGACCAGGCGAACGCGCCCGGCCTCGGCGGCCTCGACACGGCCACGGGGCAGCTCGGCAGCGGTTTCGATCGGCATCAGGCCCAAGGCGTCATCGCGCTCGCGCGCGCCCCAGACCTCGTAACCCCGCGAGGACAGGAGGCCGATCAGGTCGTCGAGCCCCTGTGCCGGCATGACATGAGCGCGGTCCAGCAGAGCCTCTCCTCATCGCGTGTGGATCGGCGACTGCGGGCTGAGTCGCACAGAACGCCGGCCGACGAAATGAGCGAGATCAGTGCGTGCACAAACTTGCGCGGCTGGAAGCGACGTTCAGCAGATCCGCGGCAACTGTTCGCCCAGCAGCATGTCGACGATGCGTCCGCCCCCGAACAGGGTCTGCATCACCACCGTCTTGGGGTGCTCGCCGACGGCGCGGCCGACCAGGCGCGCCTCGCGGCCCTGGGGCAGGCGGCGCATGGCCGCCAGGGCGGCGTCGGCCTGCTCCGGCGGGACGAACAGCACCAGCGTTCCCTCGTTGGCGAGATACAGCGGGTCGAGCCCTAGGATCTCGCAGAAGCCGCGCACCTCGGGACGCAGCGGCAGCGCCGTCTCCTCCAGGTCGATGCCGCAGCCGGACGCGCCGGCGATCTCGTTCAGCGCCGAGGCGAGGCCACCGCGGGTGCAGTCGCGCGCACAGCGGGTCGCGGGCGCGGCGGCGAGCACGGCGGCCATCAGTTCGCCGAGCGGCGCGCAGTCGCTTTCCACCGGACTCTCGAGCGCCATGTCGCCGCGCGCGTTTAGGATGGCCGCGCCATGGTCGCCCAGGTAGCCGTTGACGATGGCCACGTCGCCCGGCCGCACATGGCTGGCCGCCAGATCGACGCCTGCCGGGATCGCCCCGACCCCGGAGGTCGTGACGAAGACCTTGTCGGCCGAGCCGCGGCCGACGACCTTGGTGTCGCCGGTGACGATCGCCACGCCCGCCGCATCGGCGGCCCGGCGCATCGAGGCGGCAATGCGGTGCAGCGTGTCGATCTCCACCCCCTCCTCGATGACCATGGCGCACGACAGCCAGAGCGGCCGGGCACCGCCGACGGCCAGGTCGTTCACCGTGCCGTTGACCGCCAGGGTGCCGATGTCGCCGCCGGGAAAGAACAGCGGATCGACGACGAAGCCGTCGGTGGTGAAGGCCAGACGTCCGTCGGCGAGGTCGGGTGGCATGATCAGGCGGGCCTGGTCCTCCAGCTCGCCCATGCCGGGGTTGTCGAAGGCTGCGACGAAGACGTCGCGGATCAGGTCGCGCATCGCCTTGCCGCCGCCGCCGTGCGCCAGGGTGACGCTCGGGCTCTTCCGGCCGAGGGCGTAGCGTTCGTCCGCCAGCCGCAAGCTCATGACACGGCCCTTTCGCTCTCGGCGTCCACGGCGCGGGCGCGTACGCCCGCATAGAGGTGATAGGCGGCGCAGGCGCCCTCGGAGGAGACCATCAGCGCGCCGAGCGGCGTCTCCGGCGTGCAGGCGGTACCGAACTTCGGGCAGGCCCAGGGCTTGACCATGCCCTTGACGACTTCGCCACAGCGGCAGCCGGCCAGTTCCGGCAGGTCGGCGTCGCGGCTGTTGCGCCGGGCCGCGCCGTAGCCGACGCCGAACTTCGCCTCGGCGTCGAACGCGGCGTAGGCCTCGCGCATGCGCACGCCGGACTTGTCGATCTCGCCGAGCCCGCGCCATTCGAAGGCGTCGCGCGGCTCGAAGACCGCCTCGACCGCCGCCAGCGCTGCCGGGTTGCCGCCGCTGGGAACCACCCGGGCATACTGGTTCTCCACCTCGGCCCGGCCCTCGGCGATCTGCCGCACCACCATCAGCACCGACTGCAGCAGGTCCAGCGGCTCGAAACCGGCGACCACCAGGGGCTTGCCGTAGTCGCGCGCGATGAAGTCGTAGGGCGCAGTGCCGATCACCATCGAGACATGGCCCGGCCCGACGAAGCCGTCGAGCCGCATGTCGGGATCGTCGAGCAGCGCCCTGATCGGCGGCGGCACCAGGATGTGGTTGCAGAAGAGCGAGAAGTTGGTGCGCCCCTCGCGTGCCGCCTGCTGCACGGTCAAGGCCGTCGAGGGCATGGTGGTCTCGAAGCCGAGGCCGAAGAAGACCACCTCGCGCTCCGGGATGCGTCGGGCCAGCTCCAGCGCGTCGAGCGGCGAGTAGACCATGCGGATGTCGGCGCCGCGCGCCTTGGCCTGCATCAGGCTGCCGCGGGTGCCCGGCACGCGCATGGCGTCGCCGAAGGTGGTGAAGATCACCTCCGGCCGCTCGGCGATCTCCAGGCACTCGTCGACACGCGTCATCGGCAGCACGCAGACCGGACAACCCGGACCGTGCACGAACTCGATCGCCGCCGGCGTCAGCTTGTCCAGTCCGTAGCGGAAGATGGCGTGGGTGTGGCCGCCGCAGATCTCCATGACGCGCAGCGGCTCCTGCGGCGTCGCCCCCGTTTCGGCGACCGCCCGCTCGATCGCCGCCAGGACCGCCTTGGCCTTGACCGGATCACGAAATTCGTCGGCGTACTTCATGGCGCAGCCTCCCCGAGCATCTCTTCTGCGGCGCGGATCTTCTCGATCTCCTCCATCGCCTCGCCGAGCTGTTCCAGCGCGCGCAGCGTCTCCGCCGCCTCGGCCGGATCGATCCGGCTCATGGCGAAGCCGACGTGGACGAGCACCCATTCGCCGACCAGCCCGTCCGGCCCGCCCTCGCCCACGACGCAGGCGAGGTTGACCTTGCGGCGCACCCCGGAGACGTCGACCACGCCCATCAGAGTCTCGGCGTCGGCGATCTCGACGATCTGCCCCGGAATTCCCAGGCACATGGGCCTTCTCCTCTACTCGGCGGCGCCGGCGCGGCGGCCGGCGTCTTCGTCCTCGACGGCACGTAGCGGCGCCTCGATGCCGTAGCGCTCCAGCTTGGCGCGCAGGCCGACGCGGCTGAGCCCAAGCTCCTCGGCGGCGCGGCTCTTGTTCCAGCGCAGGCGGGTCAGGGTCTCGCGCAGGATGCGCGCCTCCATCTGTTCGACGCGGTCCTTCAGGGTGCCGGAGACGGCCAGGGCGGCGTCGGCCACCGGGTCGGCGGCCCCGGCCGGAGCGGCGCGCAGGATGCGCGCAGAGATGTCGGCGGCGGCCAGCCTGTCGCCGGCCGTCAGCATCAGCATGCGCACGACCTCGTTCTCCAGTTCGCGCACGTTGCCGGGCCAGTCGTAGGCCGCGAGCAGGTTCAGCGCCTCGGGCTCGATACCGGCGACCTGCTTGCCCTGGGCCTTGATGGCGCGGGCGAGAAGCTGCTCGGCCAGCAGCGGAATGTCGAGCGGCCGGTCGCGCAGCGCCGGTACGCCGAGCGGGCTGACCGCCAAGCGGTAGTAGAGGTCTTCGCGGAAGCGTCCGGCGCGCGCCTCCTCCTCCAGGTCGCGGTTGGTCGCCGCGACGATGCGCACATCCACCGTCAGCGTCTGGTTGGAGCCGACCGGCCGGATCTCGCCTTCCTGCAGGAAGCGCAGGAGCTTGACCTGGAAGGCCGGCGAGGTGTCGCCGATCTCGTCGAGGAAGACGGTGCCGCCGTCGGCTTGTTCGAGCAGGCCGATGCGGTTGGCGTGCGCGCCGGTGAAGGCGCCGCGCCGGTGGCCGAACAGCTCGGACTCCAGCAGCTCGTCCGGGATCGCGCCACAGTTGACGGCGTAGAAGGGCTTGTCCGAGCGCAGGCTGCCGTAGTGGATTGCGCGCGCCAGCAGCTCCTTGCCGGTGCCGGTCTCGCCGAGGATCAGGGCGGGCACGTCGAAGCTGGCGATCTGGGCCGCCAGCCGGCAGACGCCCTCCATCGGCGAGCCGGGCGCGCGCACGATCCGCTCGAAGCCGAAGCCGCGCTTGACCGCGGCGCGACGCTCCGCCAGCCGCGCCTCGGCGGTCGGCGCGATCTGCTTCATTTCCAGGCTGATGCGATCGTGGTCGCGCTGGAGCTGGAACAGGCGTGTCCCGCCGCGCGCGGCCATCAGAAGCTGCTCCGGATGCCACGGCTTGGTCAGAAACTGGTAGATGCCGGCCTGGTTGATGGCCCGGATGATGTCTTCGGTCTCGGTGTAGCCGGTGACGATCACCCGGATCGTCTCGGGCCACTGCTCGCGCATCCGGGTGAGCAGTTCGACGCCGCTCATGCCGGGCATCCGCTGGTCGCAGAAGACCACCTGGATGTACTCGTCGGCGAGCACTTGCAGCGCCTGCTCGGCGGACTCCGCTGTGAAGACCTCGAACTCGTCCTCCAGCGCCATCTCCATGGCATCCAGGGAGCGGCGCTCGTCGTCGACCAGCAGGATGGCGGGATTGCGTGCGGCGTTCATCGGCCGGCCCTCACTCGGCCGCCGCCGCGGTGGCGGCCTCCAGGCGGGCGGCGATCCAGGCGAGCCAAGCCTCCATGCCGGCGCCGGTGCGCGCGGACAGACGCAGCACCTCGACGCCCGGGTTGACCCGGCGGGCGTTGGCCTCGCAGAGGTCGAGGTCGACGTCGCAGTGCGGCGCCAGGTCCACCTTGTTGAGGATCACCAGCTTCGCCGCGGCGAACATGTCGGGGTACTTCAGCGGCTTGTCCTCGCCTTCGGTGACCGAAAGGATGGCGACCTTCGCCGCCTCGCCGAGGTCGAAGGCGGCCGGGCAGACGAGGTTGCCGACGTTCTCGACGAACAGCACGCCGCCCGGCTGCAGTCCCAGATGGTCGAGCGCGTGGCCGACCATGTGGGCGTCCAGGTGGCAGCCCTTGCCGGTGTTGACCTGGATTGCCGGGGCGCCGGTCGCGCGGATGCGCTCGGCGTCGTTGCTGGTCTGCTGGTCGCCCTCGATCACCGCCACCGGCATGCGGCCGGACAGCGCCTCCACGGTGCGGCACAGCAGGGTCGTCTTGCCCGAGCCCGGCGAGGAGACGAGGTTCAGCGCCAGGGTCCGCAGCGCGGCGAGCCGCGCCCGGTTGGCGGCGGCGAAGCCGTCGTTCTTGGCCAGGATGTCGGTCTCGATCTCGACCATGCGGCTCTGGCTCAGCCCCGGCGCATGCGCCCGCGCCGGCCCCCGGCCGTAATGCAGGTCTCCGTGCGCGCCGTGGTGGTCATGGTGGTGGTCACTGTCATGGTGGTGGTCACTGTCATGACCGTGGTCGTGTGCATGAGCATGACCATGGGTATGATCGGTGTGGTGACCAGGATGGCGGTGGCCGTGCCCCGTCTCGAGTCCGGTGCCGGTTCCGCTGCAGCCGCATACCGTGCACATCACGTCACCTCCAGGTCCTTGATCCGCATCTCGTCGCCGCCCGTGGGCGACAGCCGCCCGCCCCCGCACTTCGGGCAGGGCGCCAGGCGATCCTCAAGCTCCACCGTCTTGCCGCAGTCGAAGCAGTGAGCGCGGCCGGGCAGCTCGACGATCTCGAGGGCCGCGCCTTCGGCGAGCGAGCCCTTGGTCACCACGTCGAAGCCGAAGCGCAGGGCCTCCGGCTCGATCCCGGCGAAGCGGCCGATCTCCAGCCGCACCCGGCGCACCTCGCGGAAGCTCTGCAGCACGGCCTGCTCCTCCAGCACCTGCAGGATGCCTTCGCACAGCGACATCTCATGCATGGCCCACCTCCAGGTGCGTCGGCACGCAGGGATCGACGGTCTCGACCAGCATACGAGCGACCGGCTCCAGCGGCGCGTCGGCCGCGTCCGGCAGGGTGTCCAGTGCCGCCGCCAAAAGGCCGCCCGGCACCAGCGCGAAGTCGGTCGGCGACAGGCGCTCGAAGCGCTCTACGCCGGCCCCGCCGAGGCCGGCGCGCACGTACATGGCGCCGCGCGCCGCGTTGGCGACGCCGGGCGCGGCCAGCGCCTCGGGCGCGGCCTGTCCCAGCAGCCGGGCCGCCTCGACCAGGCGGGCGGCCATGCGCCACAGCAGGCCATGCCCGCGCCGGGCCGCGATCTCCCGCAACAGGCTGGAGTCCGCCATGCGGCAGGCCGGGCCGTTCTCCACCGCAAGGCCCGCTTGCAGCGGGGCCGGCCAGTCGGGCGGCGCCGCGACGTCGAGCAGAGGTCCGTCGACCCGGCCCCAGTCCAGGTCCCAGCGCTCGGCGACCGCGCGGAAGCTGCGCGCCGGGGCCGTTGCGCCGGCGGCCATCCAGCTCTCCAGATCGGCCCAGCTTTCCGGCGCGGTCTCCAGCGGCGCGAAGAGGCCGCGCGCCAGGCTGCGACCGGCAAAGGGCTCGTCCAGCGCGTGCGCGGCATGGCCGGCCGCCGCGCGCGCCGGGCGCTCACCAAGCAGCGGCGGCCAGACCAGCAGCAGCTTGACGGCGTGCTCCCGCAGCGTCTCGGCGGCGACGCGCCGCGCCAGCTCGGCGGAGACCGGCAGGCCGAAGGCCGAGCGGACCGCGGTTTCCTGGGCCGCCGCGCAGACGTTGAAGAGAAGCGGCACCAGCCTCGCCGCCTGCTCCGCCGACCTACCGCGCACCAGCGCCGCCACCGGCAGTGCCTGCGGGGCCGCGACCTCGCTGCGCAGGGCGCCGGCCTCGCGCAGGAGTCGGATGCGAAGCTGGCCGGCGCCCGGAGTCATCGGCCTTCGTTCTCCTCGGGGCTGTCGGCCTTGCCGCTCTGGGCCTCACCGGCGAGACGGCCGCTGAGCACGGCGCGACGGCTCGCCCGTTTCGGCGCCACCGGCTCGGCGGATGCCGCTTCAGCCGCCTGCAGGTCTCCGGCGCGCCGCTGCCGGATGGTGGCGCGCCCATCGGTCTCCTCACGATTGTCGGCGTCGAAGAGGGCGTGCATCACCGCCCGCGCCACCTCCTTGGCCTGGAGCTGGCTGGCGAAGTCGGCCATCGGCGAGAACAGCGAGCAGGTCTTGTAGCCGCCGCTGCCCGGCCGCACGACATGGATGAACTCGTAAGTGCCGGAAGGGAAGTCGAAGAGCTCCTTCTGCCCCGTGGTCAGCGTCGACCAGTCGTCGCCCGGTCCCGGAAGCAGGGTCAGGTTCATGAACCAGGGCGCGACCAGCACGCCGAGGAAGTGTCCATCCCACGGACGGAAGCCGACCGCCTCGACGTGCAGCGCCTTATTGACGAAGGGCACGTCGCGCATCTTGCCATTGTGGATCTCGCGGAACTCCGCCTCCAGCGCGGGCACCGCCTGGCGCATGCGCGCCGCCGGATCGTCGCCGCCCCGAGCTGTCTGCTCGCCGGAATCCTGCCCGGGGTCCTCGGCGACCATGAACTGCACCTTCGGCGCATCGCAGGTCGGGCACTTCCAGTCGTCCGGCAGGGCCAGGAAGGAGGTGCCGGGCGGGATCTGCCGCGTCTCGTCGCCCTCCTCCGGCTCGTAGCGCGACCAGCAGATCTTGCACTCCATGATCGCACGGCTGGAGATCTTGGCGGCGGCGCCGAGGTAGGAACCTTCGAAGCGCGGGGTCTCGTGCATGCTCACCGGATCGCCTCCAGCACCTCGCGCAGCCGGACCGCGCTGTCGGCGAAGTCCTCCGGCGCCGCCACCGCGACGTCCGGGATGCGCGTGACCTCGAAGGAGTCCAGGATCAGGGCGTCCATCGAGTTGAAGAACTGCACCTTCCAGACCTGCGGCAGCGCGGTCGCCGTCACCCGGCAGTTGCCGTAGCCGCGCGACAGCAGGGTCGCCGCGCCGCGTCCCAGAGCCTCGTCGAGAAACCGCAGGTCCTCCGGCGTGTGCGGCAGCAGGGACAGGTTGACGACATGCGGGCCACCTGCCGAATTCTTGTCCCGGCTCCGCTCCATCAACTCGCTGACCAGCGCCGGGGCGTTGACGACGCCGGGTCCGCGCGCGGCCAGCGGGCCGAGCGCCGGCGCCTGCGGCTCGAAAGCGCGCTCCAGCACGTCGACGGGCACGGCGGCGACCTCGATCCAACGGCCATCGGCGCTGCCCACCACCCAGACGCCGGCGAAGACCGACTCCTGCGCGGTGATTTCCGGGTCACCGGCGACCCGACAGGACACCTCGCCCTCGCCGAAGGTATCGGCGATCAGCGCCGAATTGGCGGCATCGAGACCTGCAAGCGCAAAGCGCGCCGGCGGGCCGCCCGCCGCGGACGCCTCGCAGGCTCCGGCGATCCGCTTGAGCAGGCGGATTGCCGGGCGCACGGTGTCCGGATCGGCGATCTCCGGCAGATGGGCCTCGTAGGTGCGCATGCCGGAGGGCAGGGCCAGATAGTCGAACTCGCCGTCTTCCCCGGCCGGCTGCGAGCCGGGACCGAAGCCGCTGGGCGGGATGTTGAAACCGGGAATCATGATCGGCCTTCTCCCCTCATTCCGCCGCCGCGGTGCGGCTGTCGGGCGATCCGCCGGCCAAGATCAGGCCGAGGCGGGTCAGGTAATCGTCCCAATCGCGCACCTTTGGGATGGCGCCGGCATAGCGGCCGGCCTCGAAGAACAGCAGGCTGGGGGTCGGCCAGACCTCGACGCGCTCGCGCAGCGCACGCTCGACCGCGTCGCCCACGACCGCGCCGTCGAAACGCCCCGGAAAGGCGGCGATCAGCTCCGGCAGGATGACGGCGGCGTCGTTGGTCTCGAGGTTCTTGGCCGGGTCGCCCGGCACGAAGAGGCAGTGATAGCCGGGGCGCGCGCAGAAGGCGTCGATCGCCGCCATGTCGTCCAGCCGCGGCCAACCGAAGCAGTCGGTCAGGCGCTGGATCAGGGGGGAGGTCATCGCGGGCGTCTCCTCAGGCCATGCGCGCGCCGGCGCGGCGGGCGGCTTCCAGATGCGGTGGCAGGGTGGGCTCGCGCGCTTCGAGATCGGCGAAGGCGTCGCCGACATCGCCGCCGGCAACCGCCTGCTGCAGGCCCTTCAGGGCGCGCAGGATCAGCGCGGCCTCCTCGGGCGCAAGAACCTCGCGGGCGCTGCCGAGAAAGACCAAGACCCAGGTGCCGACCGGCTGCACGCCGACCAGGGCGAGGTCGACCTGCTCCGAACGCTCCCCCGTTTCGCAGCGCGCGCTCAGGCCCTCGACCGCCGCAATCCGCATGGGGATGCCGAGGCACATGGTTCAGAGCTCCTGCCCGGCGAGGAAGCGCGCATCGCCGACGCGGCAGGCGTCCTCGGCGCTCGGCCGACCGCCCTCGTACGTCTGGCGCGACAGCGGATCGTCGCCCCGCACCGCCCGCTCCCGGGCGACCGGGGCAATGCCGTAGCCCCGCAGTTCCTCCAGGGCGATGTCGATGGCGGGCTCGATGCAGGCTGCCACGGCGTCGCGCAGGCCGCCGCCGAAGTCCTCCAGCTCGACCGGCTGCACGCCGATCAGCAAGAGGCGCTCGGGACAGCGGCCCACAAGCTGCGCGGTGGCGATGACCTCCTGGAAGCCGGTCTGATGCAGGCTCATCTTCTTGGCGCCGAGGAAGGCCGGCACTTCAGCGTCGCGCACCACCTTGATTGTGCCCGGTGCCAGGCCGTAGTCGACCGCGTCGAAAACGATCAGCGCATCGGCCGTCTCCAGGAAGGGCAGCAGGTAGAGGCCCTGGGTGCCGCCGTCGAGCACGCTCACGCTTTGCGGGAAGACGTAGCGCTCGGTCAGCGCCTCCGCGGCGCGAACGCCGAAGCCCTCGTCCGCCCAGAGCAGATTGCCGATACCGAGCACCAGTACGCGGGGCGAGGCGCCGGCTTGGCCGGAGTCCGGGCCTGCGGTGCTGGCGTGCATCGGTCGTCTCCCCTGGTCCGGGACACGGCCGGTTTCGGGTGCGGCCTTGATGTCCCCGCGCCCTTTGGCGCGCTTCTTGATTGCCCGAGGATCAGCAAGCGGCGTGCCAAGCTGTCGCAGGCCCCGCAGATCCGCGGCTTTGCTGGGCTGGCAGCGAACAACCTTCGGCCGCGTCCCATGCCGTTATGGAAACGCCGCTGCCACCCGGGTCGCCTTGCGGAAGATCAATTTCCACCCCTGGAGAGAAGACACCGCAAAGAAAAACGGCCAACCCGCGAGGGCTGGCCGCAAGTGGGGTACGGAAGGAAGACAGGGAGATACGCACTCAGTCCGGGTCGTCGTCCTTGAAGGTCCGATGCCCGGAGATCATCGTCGAGACGATCGACTGGCGAGACATGATGTCCTCGCGGATCGCCACGTAGATGTGGATGATCATGAAGATGACGATCCACCACATGCCCAGGTGATGCAGGGTGTGCAGGGTCATCGAGCCGCCGACAAGCGGGATGACCCAGCCGAAGGCGACATCGGCCCAGCCGCCGGCCTGCTGCCCTTCGGCATAGAGGGCGAAGCCGGTCACGATCATGAAGCTCAGGCCGAGCGTGACGAAGCAGAACATCGCGAGTTGCGCCAAGGGGTTGTGCCCCTCGTACTTCTTCGGCTGACGTTCCAGGAAGAGGTACCAGCGCAGCTCGAAGGCGACTTCGCCCCACCAACGCTTCGACCAGACCGGCAGGGTGAAGAGCTGACGCGCATGGTGGTTGCCGACGAAGGCCCAGTAGATCCGCCCGGCGAAGCCGACAGCGAGCACGTAGCCGGCCGCGAAGTGGGCAAAGCGGATGTAGCCGAAGAGGTAGTGGTCGGAGGCCTCGCCGCCGATCGAGGTCGGCGGCGAGCCGATCAGGTAGCCGGTGACGGCGAGCACCAGGATCGCCAGCGCGTTGACCCAGTGCCAGATGCGCACCGGCGCCTGGTAGACGTAGATGCTGGTGACCTTGCGGCCGATGCCGCCGCCGCGCCCGCCGTCTGCCGTCCCGAGCGGGGCGATCGGCGCAGCGTCGTGCAGGGCCGGTTGCTTGGCGTGGACGTTCATGGCATGGGCCCTCCCCCTAGCCGGCGACCAGGCCGAGGCCGGTGAGCGCGATGGCGCCGCCGACCAGGCGCGGCCCGAGGCGGCTATCGGCCAGCACGCGGCCGACAGCGATGCCGCCGAGGTGGATCAGCGCCGTGGCGGTGACGAAGCCGGCGAGGTAGCCGGTCAGACCGCCGGCCGCCTCGAGGCCGTGGGCATGCCCGTGGAACAGCGCGAAGGCCGCGACCAGGCCTGCCCCAGCCGCCGCGCCGAGCGGCAGGCGCAGCGCCACCATCAGTCCGAGCGCCAGAACGGAGAACGCGATGGCGGCCTCGACGAGCGGCAGGCCGACGCCGGCGAAGGCCAGGCCGGCGCCGACCACCATGGCGGCCACGAAGCCGAGCGGCGCGGCCCAGACCCGGCGGCCCGAGAGCGCCAGCGCCGACCAGATCCCGACCGCCGCCATGGCGAGCAGATGATCGAGGCCGAGCAGAGGGTGCAGGAACCCGGCGGCTAGTCCGCTGACGTCGCCCTGGCCGGTGTGGGCCAGGGCCGGCGCCGCAGCGAAGAGTGCGGCGGCGCCCGTGCAGAAGGCCAAACGTTTCATCGTCACTTCCTCCCTTAGCGGACCTTGACGTCCGTCAGCTCGTCGCCGTCCGGCGAGATCACGTGGGTCGAACAGGCCAGGCACGGGTCGAAACTGTGCAGCGTGCGCAAGATCTCGACCGGCTCCTCGGCACGCTCCATCGGGGTGTTCATCAGCGCTGCCTCGAACGCCCCGATATTGCCCTCGTTGTCCCGCGGCGAGCCGTTCCAGGTGGTCGGCACGACGCACTGGTAGTTCTCGATGCGGCCGTCCTTGACGCGGATCCAGTGGCCGAGTGCACCGCGCGGCGCCTCGGAAATACCGACGCCCTTGGCCTCGGAGGGCCAGGAGGAGGGATCCCACTTCTCGACGTTGGCGGTACTCGAATCGCCGTTGCGGATGTTGGCCACCAGCTTGTCGAAGAAGTGACGCTGCAGCCGGGCGCAGTACTCGGCCTCGAGCGCGCGGGCGGCGGTCCGGCCGAGCGTCGAGAAGAGCGCCGAGACCGGCAGGTCCATGGTGGTCAGCAGTCGGTCGACCTGGTCCTTGATGTCCTCGTGGCCCGAAGCGTAGCCGACCACGTAGCGGGCCAGCGGGCCGACCTCCATGGCGTGGCCCCGCCAGCGCGGCGCCTTGATCCAGGAGTACTTGGCCGCCTCGTCCAGCGCCTGGATGTTGGTCTTGGTGCCCTTGGTGTTGGGTCCCAGGGCGAACTTCGGCTCGGTGACGCCGTCCCAGGGGTGCAGCCCCACGCTCTCGTCGGCGTAGCTGTACCAGGAGTGCGGCACGAATTCTTGGATCTGCTCGGGATCGCGCACATCGACCTCGTGCACCTGGCTGAGGTCGCCGTCGATGATCGCACCGCTGGGCAGGTGCATCTGCGCGGGATCGAAGTTGTTGGCGTTCTCCGGGATGTCGCCGTAGGCCATCACCGCGCTGCCCGAGAGACCGCCGCCGTAGAGCCAGGACTTGTAGAAGCCGCCGATCGCGATCAGGTCCGGCAAGTAGACGTTCCGAACGAAGGTCTCGCAGAGATCGACGATGGAGCTGACCAGGTTCAGGCGCTCCATGTTGATGGCGCCCACCGAACCGACCCCGTCCATGTTGATCGGACAGGGCACGCCGCCGACCAGCCAGTTCGGGTGCGGGTTCTTGCCGCCGAAGATCGTGTGGATCTTGACGACCTCCTTCTGCAGGTCCAGCGCCTCGAGATAGTGAGTGGTCGCCATCAGGTCCGCCTCGGGCGGCAGGCGATAGGCGGGGTTGCTCCAATAGCCGTTCTTGAACAGCCCGAGCTGGCCCGACTCGACGAAGTTCTTGAGCCGGTTCTGCACGTCACGGAAGTAGCCGGGCGACGACATCGGGTGCGAGGGCGAAACCGCCTGCTGCAGCTCGCTGGTCGCCTTGGGGTCGGCCTTCAGCGCGTTGATGGGATTGACCCAATCCAGCGCGTGCAGGTGATAGAAGTGAACGATGTGATCATGCACCTGCAGGTTGAGTTGCATGATATTGCGGATCGAGTTGGCGTTCTCCGGGATCTCGATTCCCAGCGCGTCCTCGACCGCCCGCACGCTGGTCAACGCGTGGGTTCCCGTGCAGACGCCGCAGATGCGCTCGGTGAAGGCCCAGGCGTCGCGCGGGTCGCGGCCCTTGAGGATGACCTCCAGGCCGCGCCACATGGTGCCGGTGGACACGGCGTTGCGGATGACGTTGTTCTCGTCGAGGTTCACCTCGCAGCGCATATGACCTTCGATCCGGGTCACCGGGTCGACGACGACGCGGCGGCCGGTGTTGTCCAGGTCGAAACCGTTGGGGGTGGCGACCATTACGCGTCCTCCTTCCCAGAAGTGTCGGTCTCAGGCTTGTGCTGGGCGCGCTTGAGTGCGGAGACCGCGGCGTGCAGCGCCACGGCGCCGGTCACGCCGGCCGCCGCATAGCCGCCGATCTGGTCGGCGTTGCCCTCGATGCCGAAGGCCTGGATGTTCTCGAGCCGGTCGTAGAAGCCGCCCTTGTCCCAGAAGCCGTCCTCGGAGCAGCCGATGCAGCCGTGACCGGATTGGATCGGGAAGCTGACGCCCTCGTTCCAGCGCACGGTCGAGCAGGCGTTGTAGGTCGTCGGGCCCTTGCAGCCGACCTTGTAGAGGCAATAGCCGCGGCGCGCCCCCTCGTCGTCCCAGGCCTCGACGAACTGGCCGGCGTCGAAATGGGGGCGGCGGTAGCACTTGTCGTGGATGCGCTGGCTGTAGAACATCTTCGGCCGGCCGGTGCGGTCGAGTTCGGGCAGGCGGTCGAAGGTCAGCATGTAGGTGATCACGCCGGTCATCACCTCGGCGATCGGCGGGCAGCCGGGCACCTTGATGATCGGCTTGTCGGTGATGACCTTGTGGACCGGCGTGGCGCGGGTCGGGTTGGGCTTGGCCGCCTGGACGCAGCCGAAGGAGGCGCAGGCGCCCCAGGAGATGATCGCCTTGGCGTCCTTGGCGGCGTGACGGAGCTGCTCGACGAAGGGCTTGCCGCCGACGATGCAGTACATGCCGTCCTCGTTGAGCGGCGGGTTGCCCTCGACCGCGAGGATGTAGTTGCCGCGGTACCTCTCGATCGTGTCCTCGAGCGCCGCTTCGGCCTGGTGGCCCGCCGAGGCCATCAGCGTGTCGTCGTAGTCGAGCGAGATCATCGACAGCACGACGTCCTTGACCAGTGGATGCGCCGAGCGGATGAAGCTCTCCGAGCAGCAGGTGCACTCGAGGCCGTGCACCCAGATCACCGGCGTGCGCGGCTTGGTTTCCATCGCGTGCGCGATCTTGGGCACGAAGGACGGGCCCAGCCCCAGGGCAGCGGCCGTGAGCGAGCAGTACTTGATGAAGCTGCGGCGGGTGATCCCTTGCCGGCGCATCACCTCGTAGAAGGTTTCGGTCGCGGTATTCACGGGGCGCGCCTCCTTTCCTCGAGCGATCTTTCGGTTCGCACCGGGAAGACTGAAGCAAACCCCATGCCACTTTTTTTCTCTATTATTTTCAATACTTTGTGCCGACTCCTGCGGGCGGCGACGGTATCGCCGCTTCCAGCCCCGGGGGCGGAGCGGCCAGTCGCTTACCGCTGCGCGAGGACCTGCGCGGCGGCCACCGCGGCCTGCCCCAACGCCAGTCCGCCGTCGTTCGACGGCGTGGCGGAGTGGGTCAGAACCGTGCACCCGGCCAGCCGGCCGAGGCAGAGCTCGAGCAGCGTCACGTTCTGGAAGCAACCGCCGGTCAGGGCGATCGCCCGGGCGCCATGCGCCTTCGCCAGGGCGCGGGCGACTCCGCTTGCCGCCTCGGCCAGTCCGAGATGGAAGCGCGCGGCGAGGACGCCGGCCGGCACGCCCGCCGCCCGGTCGGCAAGCAGCGCAGCCCACATCGGCGCCGGATCGACCGCGGCACCGTCGCGCCCGAAGGGATACGGCCGGGCCGCAGAGAGCGCCGGCCGCGCCGCCGCCTCCAGCAGCATCGCCGCTTCGCCTTCGTAGCTCTGGCGCTCCGGTGCCAGACCGGCGGCACAGGCGACCGCATCGAACAGGCGTCCGGCGGAGGAACTGAGCGGTGCGTTGAGCCCTCGGTCGACGGCCGCGCGCAGCGTCGCCAGCGGCTTGTCCGCCAGCAGCGCGTCGGCCTCGGCCGGCAGGTCGCACGCATCGAGCTGGGCCATCAGGTTGCGCCAGGGCTCGCGTTGCGCCGCCGTCCCGCCAGGCAGCGGCACCGGCCGCAACCAGGCCAGCCGCTCGAAGCGCGCATAGTCGCAGAGCAGCCACTCGCCGCCCCAGACGCTGCCGTCCGGCCCCCATCCGAGCCCGTCGAAGGCGACGCCCAGGACCGGCCCGGCACGGGGCTCCCAACCGGCTTCGGCCATGGCGGCGGCGATATGGGCGTGGTGATGCTGCACCCGGACCAGCGGCAGCCCGTCCACGTCGGCCCGCGCCTCGGCGCTGCGCGTCGTCCGGTAGTCGGGATGCTGGTCGCAGGCCAGGACCTGGGGCGTGTGATCGAACAGAGCGGCGTAGTCCCGCTCGGCCTTGTCGAACTCCGTGCAGCTCAAAGCGTCGTCCAGGTCGCCGAGGTGGTGAGAGAGCAGCGCCTGTCCGTCGCGGACCAGGCAGAGCGCCGCCTTGAGATGGCCGCCGTAGGCCAGGATTGGCGGCGCCGCGGCAAGACCGGTGGGGAGCGGCAGGGTCTCCGGCGCATAGCCGCGGGCACGCCGCTGCATGCGCAAGGCGCCGCCGGCCCGGCGTGCCACGGAGTCGTCGAGGCGACGCGCGATCTTGCGGTCGTGCATCAGAAAGGCGTCGACGAAGGGCGTCAGCTTCTCCCGCGCCTCGTCGTTGCCGATCGCCTGCGGGTCGCCGGACAGATTGCCGGAGGTCATCACCAGCGGCCCACCGAAGGCGCGCAGCAGCAGCAGGTGGAGCGGCCCGGTCGGCAGCATCCAGCCGAGCGCCCATTGCCCCGGCGCGACCGAGGGCGCCAGGGCCTCGCCGGCCGCTTCCAGGAGCACGACGGGGGCGGCAGGCGTGGCCAGAATCTCCCCCTCCGCAGCCGAAACGCGGGCGAAGCGGCGGATCGTCTCCAGGTCGGGCGCCATCAGGGCGAACGGCTTGCCGGGCCGTCGCTTGCGCCGGCGCAGCTCCGCCACCGCGACCTCGTTGCGCGCATCGCAGGCCAGGTGGAAACCGCCGATGCCCTTGACCGCGAGGATTTGGCCGGCGCGCAGCCGCGCGGCCGCCAGCGCCAGCGCCTCGCCCGAAAGCTCGGTGCCGGCCACCTCCAGCCAGGCGCGCGGGCCGCAATCGGGGCAGGCGATCGGCTGCGCATGGAAACGCCGGTCGCCCGGGTCTTCGTACTCTCGCCGGCAGGCCGGGCACATGGCAAAAGCGCGCATCGTCGTGGTCGCGCGGTCGTAGGGGATTTGCTCGAGGATGGAAAAGCGCGGGCCGCAATGGGTGCAGTTGGCGAAGGGATAGCCGTGGCGGCGCTCGTCGGGATCGAGGATCTCCGCGCTGCAGGCCGGGCAGACCACGGCATCGGGCGTGACGTGGGTGCGCACGGCGCCGGCGTGCGTCTCCCGGATCGAAAAGCCGCTCAGGCCCAGGTGCGGCTCGACCGGCTCGCACTCCACGGCATCGACGCGGGCCAGCGGCGGGGCTTCGTCGCGCAGCGCAGCCAGGAAGACGTCCAGCGCGGCGCCTTCGGCATGGATCAGCACGCCTTCGGCGTCGTTCGAGACCTCGCCGCGGATCTCGTGCCGGGCGGCGAGACGCCAGACGAAGGGGCGGAAGCCGACCCCCTGGACCTGCCCCCGTACCCGGATGCGCGCCGCCGGCATGGTCTCGGATTCCCCGGTCGTCTCAGTGCACCGTGCAGACCATGCAGGGGTCGAAGCTGCGGACCACGTGCTGCACGGCGATCGGCGTCGTCTCGCCCGGGCGCACCGGCGCGCCGACCAGGGCCTGTTCGACGGGGCCGGGCACGCCGGCCGCATCGCGCGGACTGAAGTTCCAGGTGGTCGGCGCGACGATCTGGTAGTTGGCGATCCGGCCGCGTTCGACCACCAGCCAGTGGCCGAGCGCGCCGCGCGCCGCCTCGACCAGGCCGGCGCCGCGCCCTTCACTCACCGGCGCGCCGCGCCGCATGTAGGGCTCGCCGGGCTTGAGCGCCGCCGTCCAGGCCTCCAGCGTCGGCACGCTGCGCGCCACCTCCAGCAGGCGCCCGACGACGCGCGCCCGCGCGTCCGCCCCCTCCGCCGCCAGGTCGAGCGCCAGGGGATGGCCGTCGACCACCTGCCGGGCGAGGGCGCCCACCTCGACGGTCTGGCCGTCGAGGCGCGGCGCCTTGCACCAGCTATAGGCCGGCTCGGCCATCTCGCCGTCCGGCACGGTGCTGCCGCCGTAGGGGTGCGCCGGCACGCCGAGCATCCAGGAATGCGCGGTCTCCTCGACGAGACCGTCGAGCGACAGGGCCCGCCGGCGACCCTTGACGAAGAGGCCGCGCGCGAACAGCGGGCCGTCCGCCGTCTCGTAAGCGCCGTACGACATGAAGCGCGCGGGGCCGCGGCCGAGCTGTGCCAGCCCGACACCCTGCGCCGCCTCGAGGAAGAGGCGCAGGTCGCCCCCCTGCCCGCCGCGCCGCCAGCTCTCCAGTGCCTGGCCATCGGACAGCTCGGCGAAGGCCTCCAGCGGCCCGGCAAAGACCTCGCGCTCGAGATAGCCGCGGAAGGCCCGCAGCGTCGCCAGGATGCGCACTCGGTCGCGGGCGTCCGGCGCCTTGGTCACGCCGCCCGGCTGGATCGCCAAGGTGTGCGGCCATTTGCCGGCCAGGATGCCCATCACGTGGAGCAACTGGGCGCGCGCCTCCAGGGCGGCGCGGACGCCGCTGCCGCGTCCGGCGGCGAAGCGCTCGAGCATCCGCGCGTGCCACGGCTCTTCGGCATAGGCCGGCTTGGCGAAGTCGGGCATGAAGAACAGGGCGAAGTGGGTCAGGTGGTCGGCCAGGTTCTCCACCCCGTGGATCAGGGCCGCCGCCGTCAGGCCCGCCTCGGCCGGCGCCAACCCCTGCGCGGCGGCCAGGGCCCGCGCCGCCGCCGCCGACTGACTGATCGAGCAGATCCCGCAGATGCGCGGCGTGATGGTCAGCGCGTCGCGCGGATCCTTGCCGGCCAGGATGCGCTCGAAGCCGCGGAACAGGGGCGAGTTGGCGTAGGCCGCCCTCACCTGCCCGTCCTCGACGTCCAGCCGAATCTCCAGGTCGCCCTCGACCCGGTTGAAGGGGCCGGCGACAAGGCGCGTCGGGTCGCTCATCTGCGCCTGCTCATCTGCGCCCGCTCATCGACGTGTCGTGTCGCGCACCGCCGGAGGCGTGACGATGTGGTCGGCGATGGCATTCTCGCGCAGGCGCACCGGGGTGGCCGCCTTCGACAGGCTGGCGAGCGCGATGAACCAGGCCTTCGGCATGTCGGTCGGCAGGCCCACCGGCACGCCGGCGACCTTCGGCGTTTCGGTGAAGACGCGCCCCGGCTCCTCGAACTCCGGCGCCGTGCAGTTGATGCAGGGATAGCCGCCGCGCGTGCAGGAGCCCTCGCCGTTCCAGGGCCGCGTGTTGCAGTCGCCGTGCGCCTGGGTCCCGACGCAGCCCAGGTGCTCCATCATGCAGCCCATGTCGGACAGCCGCTCGGCGCTCGCCTTGAACTCGTAGAACTCGTTGCGCGGACAGCCGTGGTGGACCAGGTGGTCGGCGTAGAAGCGCGGGCGCCGGTAGGGGTCGAGATCGGCCACGGCCAACCCGCCGCAGGCCAGCAGCATCAGGGTCTCGGTCACCCAGTTGGGGTGCGTCGGGCAACCGGCCACGTTGATCACCGGTCGGCCGGAGCGAGCCCGGAAGTCGGTGCCGAGAACCCCGCCTTCCAGCATGCCGTCGTACTGCAGGCCGGCCGCATCGCTCGGGTTGGCGCCGGCCGCGGTCACGCCGCCGAAGGCCGCGCACGAGCCGACGGCGATCACGTCCTCGGCGACCGCCGCCAGGTCCCGGACCCACTCCAGCATCGGGCGGCCGGTGCCGCTGAGCACGTGGAAGCGGCCGGTGCCGTTCGGGCCGCGCGCGATGGCGCCCTCGACGCATAGGGCGTCCAGCCGCACCTCGCCGGCCGCCGCAGCGCCCAGGATCGCCGCTGCCTCCGGCCCCGTCTCGGCACTGACTGCCGGGTGCCAGAGCAGCTCGATCCCGAAGCTCTCCAGGGTCTCGAGCAGGCCCGGATTCTCGGCGCACAGCAGGGACATGGTGCAGCCGCCGCAACCGGCCGACTGCAGCCAAAGGACGTTGTATCCGGCCATCAGGCGTCTCCAAGCGGCAACGTCAGCCGGAACACCGCGCCGCCCTCCGGGCGGTTGGCGACCGACAGCGTGCCGTCGTTCTCCTCCACGATCTTGTAGCTGATCGACAGGCCCAGGCCCGTGCCCTTGCCGACGGGCTTGGTGGTGAAGAAGGGATCGAAAATGCGCAGGCTGACGTCCTCCGGCACGCCGGGACCGCAGTCGCCGACCTCCAGAACCGCCCGCTCCCCTTCCCCCCGCACGCTGAGGGCGATGCAGGGCTGGGCGACGCCCTCCATGGCGTCGAGGGCGTTCTGAATCAGGTTCATCACCACCTGCTGGATGTGCCCCGGCCGCCCACGCGCCAACACGGCGTCCTCCGCCTGCACGGTCAGCGGCACGTCGGCGGAGCGGCCCTTGATGACCCACTGAGCGGCGATCTTAGATGTCTCCGCCAGGTCGAAGGTCTCGATCTGGCCCGTGCCCTCGGCCGACAGGCGGCGCAACGACTCGACGATGTCGCGCACCCGCTCCGCCCCCTCGAGGGCACCGGACACCGCGCTGCGGAGCTGCCGCACGGCGCGGTCCAGCTTCAGCTCCTGGCGTAGCGCCATCAGGTCGTCGCGACTGGCCCCCGCCTCGACGCGCTCGAAGTAGGTTTCGAACTTGGCGGTGTAGCGCTCCAGGGCGTGGGCGTTGCCGTAGACGAAGCTGATCGGGTTGTTGAGCTCGTGCGCGACGCCGGCCAGCAGGCGGCCGAGCGAGGCCAGCTTCTCGGAGCGGACGAGCTGCGTCTGGGCTTCCTTGAGCGCGCGGTGGCTGGCCTCCATTTCTTTGTAGGCACGGCGCAGTTCGCCGACCGGACGGCCGATCAGGACCGCCCCAATGAAGCGGCCGCGCTTGTCCCGCCTGGCGGTTGCGCTGAGGTCGAGCGGCGTCGTGCCCGCGGCGACGCAGAGCTGTCGCTCGACGGTCGCCACCACGCCGCCCCCCCGCAGCACGTGCAGGTCCCGCCGCAGCGCGTCGCGCTCGCTGGGGTCGAACAGCTCGACGAGCTGGATGCCGCGCACCGCCTCGCGCGGCTGTCCGGAGAGCTGCAGGAATGCGCGGTTGACCTCCAGGATTTGGCCCTCCGGACCGCAGACCAACAGCACGTCGGTCATCGCGCCCAGGACGGAGGCCATGAAGGCGCGGATGCCCTCCAATTCGGCGTTGCGCTCTTCCAGCTCGACCTGGTGTTCGACCAGTTCCTGGTAGGTCTGGTCGACCGAGCGCAGCACCTCGACCCAGGTATCCTCGGAGACCTGAGGGCCGCGGATCGGCTGGGCACTCTCCCTCGTCATGCGCTCAGCCTCGCGCGCCTTCGGCCGAACATCAAGGCAAACCGGCGCCACCCGCGCTTGAGCGGTTTCCCGTTGTCTGACCTAGGTCAACGTCGGCGTCCACCCGCAGGCGCATGCTGGGCCGATCCGGGGGAACAGGGTGAGGCACAAGATGCTGCACGACGCGATAGCGGGGGACGAGCGTGGGCCTGGCCACGCCCGGCTGGTCCTGCGGCTAGTGGTGTTCCATGCCGCCCGAGGCGACAGCGCCGCCACGGCCTTCTTCGCGACCACGCTCTGCGACATGACCCGCGCCCGGCGGCACCGCTATCTCGCCGCCGTGCAAAGTCGGTCGGCCCCTGCCGAGTTCGATGGGATCTCCGCCTAGGAAACGTGCATACGACCGAAGGCTTCCGGCCGCCTTTGACCCAAATCATTACGGCCGGCGTCCTCCTCCCCGAACATAGGTCTACGCACGACGCTAACGGCAAGGGACGCGCCGCATGCCGCTGCCACGCATCGTGAAGGAGCTCCAGGCGCTCCGCCAGGCGCCCAACCTGGACGACTATGCCAAGGCCTGCCGCGAGTTCAGCTACGAGGCCGTGCGCGAGCGGCTCGGTCCCGGGCCTGGCGGCGGCGCCAACATCTCCTTCTGGGCGCTCGACCGGCACATCGCCGCCGGCCGCGGCGAACGCCTGGGGCTGCGCTGGCTAGGCCGCGACGGCACGCAGCGCGACTTCACCTACGCCGAACTCGACGCCGGCGCCAACCGCTTCGCCAACGTTCTGCGCTCCGCCGGCATCGGCCCCGGCGAGCGGGTGTTCGCGCTCATGCGCCGGACGCCGGAGCTCTATCTTGCGGCGCTCGGCACGCTGAAGGCCGGGGCCGTCTTCTGCCCCCTGTTCTCCCAGTTCGGACCGGAGCCGATCCGCGCGCGCATGGAGATCGGCGATGCCGCGGCGCTGGTCACCGGCGAAGCCCTCTACAGGCGCAAGGTGGCCCCTTGGCGCGACGCCCTGCCCGGTCTGAAGGCCGTGTTCATCACCGAAACGGACGCTGCGCCGGACGAGACGACGCAGGCGCTCCGCGCACTGCTCGCCGAGGCCGCGCCGCACTTCGACTGTGCGCCGACCCAGGCGGAGGACATGGCGCTGCTGCACTTCACCAGCGGCACGACAGGGCGGCCGAAGGGCGTGATCCATGTGCACGAGGCGGCCCTGCACCACTATGCGACCGGCGCCTATGCGCTCGATCTGCACGCCGACGACGTCTTCTGGTGCACGGCCGATCCCGGATGGGTGACCGGCACCAGCTACGGCATCCTGGCGCCGCTGCTGCACGGCGTCAGCCTGATCGTCGACGAGGCGGAGTTCGACGCCCAGCGCTGGTACGGCATCCTGCAGGATCAGGCGGTCACGGTCTGGTACACGGCACCGACGGCGATCCGCATGCTGATGCGCCTGGGCGGCGAGATCGCGAAGGACTACGACCTCTCGGCGCTGCGCTTCATGGCGAGCGTCGGCGAGCCGCTGAATCCCGAGGCGGTGGTCTGGAGCAACGAGGTCTTCGGTCGGCCCTTCCACGACAACTGGTGGCAGACCGAGACCGGGGGGATCATGATCGCCAACTACGCCGCCGTGGACATCAAGCCCGGCTCGATGGGCCGCCCGCTGCCGGGTATCCGGGCGGGGATCGTCGCCCGCGAGGCGGACGGCGAGGTGCGCGAGATCGCCGAGCCCGACACGCCGGGCGAGCTGGCCTTTCGCCCTGGTTGGCCCTCGATGATGCGCGGCTACCTGCACGAGGAAGCGCGCTACAAGAAGGCCTTCGCCGGCGGCTGGTACCTCAGCGGCGACTTGGCGCAGCGCGATGCTGAGGGCTACTATTGGTTCCTCGGCCGCGCCGACGACATGATCAAGTCCGCCGGCCATCTGATCGGACCGTTCGAGGTGGAAAGCGCCCTGATGGAGCATCCGGCGGTGGCCGAGGTGGGCGTCATCGGGCTGCCCGACGAGGTCGCCGGCGAAGCGGTGATGGCCTTCGTCGCCCTCAAGCCGGGCTTCGACGAGAGCGAGGCGCTGCAGAAGGAGCTGCAGGGGCATGCCCGCAAGCGCCTGGGGCCGGCGGTCGCGCCGCGCCAGATCGCCTTCCGCAAGAACCTGCCGAAGACCCGCAGCGGCAAGATCATGCGCCGCCTGCTGAAGGCCCGCGAACTGGGGCTGGAGGTCGGCGACCTCTCGACCCTGGAAAGCGACGAGCAGCGATGAGCGAACGACCGAAGGCCGAGGAGACGACGCTCGAGGCCGGCGAGGACTTCACCGCCAGCCGGCCGCATCTGAGCCGCGCGCACCTGCTCGACCTGCTGCATCAGATGCTGCGCATCCGCCGCTTCGAGGACCGCTGCGCGGAGCTCTACACCTACGAAAAGATCCGCGGCTTCCTGCACCTCTACGACGGGGAGGAGGCGGTCGCCGCCGGTGCGATGCGCGCACTCGGGCCGGACGACTGGGTCGTGGCCACCTACCGAGAGCATGGCCATGCGCTGGCCCGTGGCGTGCCGATGCCGGAAATCATGGCGGAGATGTTCGGCAAGGCCGAAGGGTCCAGCCGCGGACGCGGCGGCTCCATGCACATCTTCGACCGGGCGCACAACTTCCTTGGCGGCAACGCCATCGTCGGCGGCGGCCTGCCGCTGGCGGTCGGCATCGGCCTGGCCAAGCGGATGCGCGGCGAGCCGGGCCTCGCCGCCTGCTTCTTCGGCGAGGGCGCGGCGGCGGAAGGCACCTTCCACGAGAGCCTGAACCTCGCCGCCCTCTGGAAGCTGCCGGTGCTCTTCGTCTGCGAGAACAACCAATACGCCATGGGGACAGCGCTGCGGTACAGCGAGTCGGAGACCGCGATCGCCAAGAAGGCGGAGAGCTATCGGGTGCCGGCCGCAGCGGTCGACGGCATGGACGTGGTCGCCGTCGAGGCCGCTGCCCGCAGCGCCGCCCATGCCATCCGCGCCGGCGGCGGTCCGCAGTTCCTCGAGGCCGCGACCTATCGCTTCCGCGCCCATTCGATGTTCGATGCCCAGCTCTATCGTGACAAGGCGGAGGTCGAGCAGTGGCGCGCCAAGGACCCGATCGCGCGGCTGCGCGGCTGGCTGGAGGAGAGCGGTGCGTTGCACGCCCAGGACCTGGAGGAGATCGACTCGCGCATCGAGGCGGAGGTCGCCGAGGCCGTCGCCTTCGCCGAGGCCGGCACCTGGGAGCCGGTCGAAGACCTGACCCGTTTCGTGCACAGCGCGGCGGCGCGGCGCCGATGAGCGGGATGCGCGAGACCACCTATCGCGAATGCCTGCGTGAGGCCATCCGCGAGGCCCTGCAGCGCGACCCGCGGGTCTTTCTGATGGGCGAGGACGTCGGCCACTACGGCGGCTGCTATGCCGTCTCCAAGGGCCTGCTCGCCGAGTTCGGCGAGGAGCGGATCCGCGATACCCCGCTGTCCGAAGCCGGCTTCACCGGCGCCGGGATCGGCGCGGCGATCGCCGGCATGCGCCCGATCGTCGAGATCATGACGGTCAACTTCAGCTTCCTGGCGCTCGACCAGATCGTCAACAACGCCGCCACTCTGCTGCACATGTCCGGGGGGGCCTTCAACGTCCCCCTGGTCATCCGCATGGCGACCGGCGCCGGCCGCCAGCTCGCCGCCCAGCACTCTCATTCCATGGAGGGCTGGTACGCCCACATCCCCGGGCTCAAGGTGCTGACGCCGGCGACCCTGGAGGATGCGCGCGGCATGCTGTGGACCGCGCTGGAGGATCCCGACCCGGTCCTGATCTTCGAGCACGTGCTGCTGTACAACCGAAGCGGCACGCTGTCGCCGGAGGCCGGTCCGGTGGAGATCGTCAAGGCCGCGGTGCGCCGCGAGGGCAGCGACGTCACCTTGCTCGCCTACGGCGGCTCGCTGTTCAAGGCGCTCGATGCGGCAGAGGAGCTCGCCATGGCGGCGATCTCGGCCGAAGTGGTCGACCTGCGCGTGCTGCGCCCGCTGGACACCGCGACCATCGCTGCCAGCGTCGCCAAGACCCGCCGGGCGGTGGTCGTCGACGAAGGCTGGCGCTCCGGCGGCATCTCGGCCGAGATCTCCACCAGGCTGATGGAGGAGGTCTTCTGGGAGCTGGACGCGCCGATCGAACGGGTCTGCGGCGTCGAGGTTCCGGTCCCCTACCCGGCGCACCTGGAACAGGCGTCGTTGCCGCAGGTGCCGGAAATCGTCGCCGCCGCGAAGCGGACGCTGGGGCGCTGAGGCCGCGGCATGGGCGAGATCCGCATGCCCTCGCTCGGCGCCGACATGGAAAGCGGCCGCTTGGCCGAGTGGCTGGTCGCGCCCGGCGACAGGATCGCGCGCGGCGACGTCATCGCCGTCGTCGAAACCCAGAAGGGCGCGATCGAGATCGAGGCCTTCGAGGGCGGCACGGTGGGGCGGCTGGAGGTCGCCGAGGGTCAGACCGTCCCGGTCGGTGCGCCGATCCTCAGCCTGGAGGAACCGGCAGCGGCCGCCGCGGCCGCCGCACCGCCGCCCAGCGGCGCGCCTGCGCCGACGCCCGAGCCCGCCCCTGCGCCCGCCCCCGAGCGCGTATCCCAACCGACGGCTGCGCCGCCCGCTCCGGAGGGCGTGCCCCAGCCGGCTGTGCCATCACCCGCGCCGGCCGCCGTCGAAGCAGCACCGCCGTCGCGCGCCGCGGAACGTGTGCGCGCCTCGCCGGCCGCCCGGCGCCTGGCGCAGCGCTTCGGCATGGATCTCGCGGCCCTGACCGGCAGTGGCCCCGAAGACGCCGTCGTCAGCGCCGACGTCCGGCGTGCGCGCGAGGCCGAGCGCCAGGCGCCGACGCCGGAGCGGCGGGCGCCAGAAGCCGGGCGCGCCCGCGGCCTCGACCTTGCGGAGATGCGCAAGGCGATCGCCGCCGCCATGGCCCGTTCCAAGCGGGAGATCCCGCATTTCTACGTGGCCACCCAGGTCGACCTGAAGGCCGCCGCCGATTGGCTCGCCGAGACCAACGCGGCGCGTCCGCCGGACGAGCGCATGCTGATGGGCGCGCTGTTTCTCAAGGCGACGGCGAAGGCGCTGCTGGAGCATTCGGTGTTCAACGGCACCTTCGAGGACGGCAGCGCCCGGCCGGGCGACGGCGTCCACATCGGCACAGCGGTGGCAATCCGCGGCGGCGGCCTGATCGCGCCGGCGATCCACGACTGCGACCGCCTGAGTCTCGATGCGCTGATGGCGCGCATGCGCGATCTGGTCGCGCGGGTTCGCGGCGGCGGGCTGCGCTCGTCCGAGCTGACCGACCCGACGGTCACGGTCTCCAGCCTTGGGGACCGCGGCGTGGAGACGCTGTTCGGGATCATCTATCCGCCACAGGTCGCCCTGATCGGTTTCGGTCGGGTCACCGAGACTGTCCTAGCGGTCGAGGGAGCGCCGGTCGTGCGACCGGCCGTCAGCATCTCGCTGGCGGCCGATCACCGCGTCGCCGACGGGCACCGCGGCGGCCTGTTCCTCCGCACCCTCGCGAGCCTGCTGCAGGAGCCGCAGTCCCTATGAGCCTGAGCGAAGAACAGATCCGTAGCGTCCTGGTGGAGGAGCTGGGCCGAATCGCGCCGGAGGTCGAACTCGACACCATCGATCCGGACGGCGACCTGCGCGACGAGATGGACATCGACTCGATGGATCACCTGAACCTGATGATCGCCCTGCACCAGCGCCTGGGGATCGCGATCCCCGAGATCGACTACCCGAAGCTGCTCACCCTGAACGACGCGATCCGCTATCTGGTCGCGCGGAGCTGAGGCGAAGCGAATGGCGGAGCCAGCCGGAGACGCCCCAGCGGGAATCACGGCTGGCGCGGGAAGCTTCGAGCCGCTGCCGAGCGGCGCCGAGTTTCTGAAGGAGATGGCCTTGGCAACGGCCACGAGCGGCATCGCGGAGGAGGCCCCGGCGGCCTACAAGGACGTGGCGGCGCCGACGGAGGCCACGGAACTGGCGGGCCTGGCCCGCCGCGCGACGGCGCTCCGCCCCCTCGTTTGCATCAAGGGCTGAGGCTTCGCCTCGGCCCTGTCACGGCGATACGCCTGGCCTCAAGGGCGGACGGCCGACCGGCGCGACGCCCGTCCCAGCAGAAGAATCGCGATCAGGAGCAAGGCGCCGCCGAGCAGGCCGACGGGGCCGAGCCGCTCGTCGAACAGCGCCCAGGCGAGCAGCGTCGCGGTCAGCGGCTCCATGAGAGCGGCCACGCTGGCGACCGTGGCGCCCGTCCGCTTCATACCGCGAAAATAGAGGACATAGGCGAAGGCCGTCGGGACGAGGCCGATGTAGAGGAGCAGCACCAGGGCCTCGACGGCCAGCGAACCGTCGGGAATGTCGTGAAGTGCAAAGGGCAGAAGCATCACGGCGCCGGCACCGAAGCCGACGGCGATCAGCGTGAAGGGATGGTGACGCGGCGCCAACGCACGGCTGCAGAGCACGAAGACCGCATAGCTGAGCGCAGAGCCGAGCGCCCAGGCGACGCCGGCGAAGACGGCCGCCCGGTCGACCCCGACATCGTCGGGGAAGCCGACGAGCAGCACGGTCCCGCTCAGGCCGAGCAGCAGCGCCAGCGCGACCGGCCGCGTCAGCGCTTCGCCGAGCAGGACCCCGGACAGCAGCGCGACGATCAGCGGCGCAGTGCAGATGGTCACCAGCGTGGCGATGGCGACGCCGGTCGTGGCGACGGCCGTGAAGTAGAAGAGCTGATACAGCGCCATGGTGACGCCGATCAGCAGCACGATCCCGAGATCGCGCCCGCGGAAGGCGAAGGTGCGCCAGCCGACGAACAGCAGCGACAAGGCGAGCAGTGCCGGGACGGCCAGCGCCAGACGCAGGAAGCCGACGAAGAGCGGCGTCACCTCGGCGATGGCATAGACGCCCTTCGAGGCGACGCCGACCGTTCCCCAAAGGCTCGCCGCCAGCGCCACCAGCACGACACCGCCGCCCGCCGTCCCGAACGCGCCTGCGGTCGGTCTGTCCGGCTCGGCCGTCACGGCCCGGCCAGCCTGGGCTTACCGCCCCTGACGGACACCTCCGACACGGCGCTGAAGGCGCGCTTCCGCCGACACGAAGACACCGGCCGGCCCGCTAGGAAGCACGCTCGGCGCGCGCCAGCGCCAGCGCGGCGAGGCCCAGCAGACCAGCCGAAGCCCGGTTGATCAGCCGGCGCCGGAACGGTGTCAAGGCGTGGAGACCGACGGCGCTGCCCAGGGCGACCCAGGTCATGGCCGCCAGGGCCTCGATCGAAAGATAGACCAAACCAAGCAGAAGGAGTTGCGGCACGAGGGCCGCGGCCGGGTCGACGAACTGGGGCAGAAAGGCCGTCAGCAGCAGGTAGGCCTTCGGATTGCCCATCAGCGTCAGGAACTCGCGCCGCATCAGGGTCTTCGCCGCCGGCGGCCGAAGCGTCGTGTCGGTTTCGGCCGTCCAGAACTTCCAGCCGAGGTAGGCGAGGTAGGCAACGCCCAGCCACTTGATCGCCAGGAAGGCGGCCTGCGAGGCCTGCAGCACCGCATCGAGTCCGAACGAGACGAGGACGACCAGCAGCGCCCAGGCAGCCGTCCGACCGAGGATGCCTGACGCGGCAAGCCGCCATCCGGCGTGCGTCGCCGAGGCGAAGGCGAGAAGATTGTTCGCACCTGGCGAGACGCCCAACAGGAAGGCGGCCGGAAGGAAGATCAAGAGCTGCTCGAGGGACATCCGCGCTTTCTCCGCAGGTCGGGCGGGAACGTGTCGGGTCAGGACTTCGCGCAAGCGGCGACCGGGCTCGCTCGCTTGGAAGCGCCGTTGCGAGCGTCCCAGTATGCCGGAGATCGCCGAGCGCGGACATCTCGGTCGCGCAAACAGCCGCCTGAACCTTCGGCACTGCCAATCCGACCGCAGGGATCGTCAGATGCCGCCGGGCGCGGCAGGCGAGGCGAGACAGCCGAACCGCGCATTCCAAAGGGCGACACGCTCGGCGTCCCGCGCCTCATAGAGGCGCAACGCGCCATACGGATCCTCGGTACCAGCCGCCACCGACTCGCCGGCCAGCGAGGTGAGCTGCAGGGTGTACCACGCCGTAATCCCACCCTCCGGGCTCGCCCCGAAGCGCGGGAAACCCGGATCGCCGCCAGCCGGCGTGCACCAGTGCAGCGGCACGGCCGGATCGAGGATCAGCGCACGCCCAAGTCCGACCAGATCGGCGGCACCGCTCGACACGGCCGCAGCGGCCTCCGCCCGCCTCTTGAAGCCTCCGGTGACCATCAGCGGCCTGCGGGTTCGCGCCCGCGCCGCGCGGGCGAAATCGAGGAAGTAGGGCCCCTGCTGCCGCCGGTCGGAGGCCGAGCGCGCACCCGGGAAGTAGGTCCCGCCGCTGATGTCGAGGAGATCCACCTGCGCTTCGTCGAGCGCGCCAACCACCGCGAGAGCCTCCTCCCCGGTCAGCCCGCCCTCGAGCTGGTCGGTCGCATTCAGCTTGATGCCGACGGGGAAGCGCGGCCCCACCGCCTCGCGCACTGCGGCCACGACTTCGAGGAGCAACCGCATGCGCCTGGCCAACGTGCCGCCATAGGCGTCGGTGCGGCGATTGAAGAGCGGCGAGAGGAATTGGCTGAGCAGAAAGCCGTGCGCGGCGTGGACTTCGACCCCGCCGAAGCCGAGCTGACGCGCCAGCGCCGCCGTACGGGCGAACAGCGGCGGCAGCGCCCGGATTTCCGCGACCGTCAAGGCCGCACAGGCGAGACCGGGGAGCGCGAGGTCACTGGGCCCCTTGGGCGTGCCGATCGGCGGATGCGCCAGCGCGCCGGCGTGGCCGAGCTGCAGCCAGAGCTGCGCGCCCTGCGTCCCACCGCGCCGCGCCAGCTCGGCGAAGCGCGCAGCGTCCGCGTCCGGCGTCAGGACGAGGTTGCCCGGCTTCTCGGCGAAGCAGGGATCGCCTTGCACCTCTCCGATGATGGAGAGCGCCGCACCGCCCTCGGCCCAGCGCTCGTAGAGTCGGATCTGGGCCTCCGTCGGGTCACCGCGCCCGTCGCCGAGCGAGTCCGACATGGCCGCCTTGGCAATCCGGTTCTTCAGCACCGCGCCGCACGGCAGTTCGAGCGGGGCGAACAGCGCGGCGGCCGTGTCGGCGTCGATCTCGATCGTCACAGGCAACGCTCCGATCCGAAGTCGCTTGGTGCGTGCGGACTGACGCGGCGTGGCGCCTCCCGTCGATGCGCCGCTACGCGCATCCGGCGAACTGTTCGGACAGGCTAACCGCTTGGTCTCGGTTTGCCTGCCTCATCCAGGAACAAGACCTGTTATGACACGGAGGGCGTGCTGCCTGTGCCCGTCAAGCCCACCGGCTTGCCGAAGGGGCCGGCGTCAGCCGCGGTGGCTAAGCCCGACCCGGCACCTGATCCTGGCGGAAAAGAGGCCGATCGATGTGGAGCGCTATCGCTTCGACCAGGTATCGACGCCCTGATCGGCGACCCAGCGGTCGCGATCGAACTTCTCGGTCCGCGCCCAGGCCTTGCCGCGGTCGGCAACGAACATGCCGAAGCCGATCAGGATCGGAATCGTCCAGATGAGGTTGTAGACCCACAGCGAGATCGGATTGACGCGGAGCATGTACCAGACCCGGTGGCTCGTCTTCTTCAGCACCAGTCCGGTCCGCCGCCAGGCGTTCCGATACAGCAAGGTCATCGTGATGACGTAGAGCACGATGTTGACGATCGAGAGGACGATGATCCACAGCGGAAAGGGATCTTCGCCGACCCAGAAGAGATAGAGGGCGTAGACGCCGGTCGGCAAGCCGACGACGTTGACCGGCAAGGAGAGCACCGGAAGGATGTTGAGCCGTGCCTGCATGCGGCGCCAGAAGGGCATGCCCATCCGGCGCAGCGGCAGGCCAAGCGATTGAAAGAAGCCGCACATCCAGCGATTGCGCTGGATGATGCCGCGGCGGATGGTGCGCGGCACCTCCTCGATCAGCGGCTCGGCGACGATGCCCAGGCGCCGGCCGTTCTGCCAGAGGCGCATGCCGACCTCGGGATCCTCGATCGCGATCCAGGGATTGAAGCCGCCGAGCTCCATCAGGTCGCCGGCCCGGTAGAACAGGCCCTTGCCGAGTACGTAGTACGGGTGCTTGCCGTCGGCCGACATGTGGGGATAGACGAAGCCGTCCCAGCACATGTGATCGAAGGCGTGCAGGCTGGCCGGCATCGTGTCGAGCAGATTGCCCGCCACGTTCGTCGCCTGCAGCATGTCGTAATGCTTGAAGCCGGCCGCCGCGATCTTGAAATGGTTCGGTGGCGGCATGCTGTCGGCGTCGATGTAGTCGAGGACCCAGTCCGTGCCCATCTCCTCGACCAGCGTATAGAAGAGATAGATCAGTTGGCGGGTCTTCTTCGGCGGGAGGTCGCGCCGACCCCGGCGCCGTCCCTTGTGGAACCAGTAGGCCTTCGGGTTCTCCTGCCAGGCCTGCCAGACGATCTCCCAGCTCGGATCGCTGGTCGGCGGCACTTCGAGGATCTCCAGAAAGTCGAACTCGGCCTCGAAGCCGCGCAACGCGGCAATGGTCTCGTGGTCGTCGCTGTTCGGGATGGCGATGATGCGGTAGCGCGAGCGCGGATACTCGGTCCATCCGAGCGTGACCAGGGTGCTGTGCATCGTCTCCACGTCCTCGCGCAGCACCGGATAGGCGAGGACCATGAACGGCAGGTCGTCGTCGGAAAGCTCGGAGACCTTTCTGCTGTCGACCCAGTTGATCGGTCGAGACAGGAAGTAAAATATGACGCAAAAGCTGAGGAGATACAGAATCTGCGCGGCAGCGTAGTAGTTAACCCAGGATTCCTCGAACATCAGCACCCCCATCGTGCCGCTCTGCCTTTGCCTTGCGGCAGGACGACGTTCGCCCTGCCGCGCCTGGCCGGCGTGGCGGTGTGTCGCCTGCAATCCCTGAACGCCCCGCCGCCCAAGGTGCTGTCTGTCGCTCCCCCTCTCTCCGCAGTCCTGCCCAAGGGCTGGTGCGGATTGCGCTGCGTGCGGCTACAGCCCGACAACCCCGGCGTAAGCTTCGGGCTGTCTTTGCCGCAGCCCCCTGAAATAGGGAATCGTCCGTTCCAAGCCCTCCCGCAGGCCGATCTGCGGCGCCCAGCCCAACTCCTCCCGTGCGCGGGCGATGTCGGGCTGACGGCGCGTCGGGTCGTCCGGCGGCAGCGGGCAGTGTTGCACGGGCGAATTCGAGCCGGTCATATCGATGATCATCTGCGCCAATCGCGTGACGGTAAACTCGCCGGGATTGCCCAGGTTGATCGGTCCGCAGACCTCCTGTGGGCTCCACATCAGCTTCACCAGGCCCGTGACCATATCGTCGACGTAGCAGAACGAGCGCGTCTGCTCGCCGTCGCCGTAGACCGTGATCGGCTCGCCGTTCAGCGCCTGCACGATGAAGTTCGAGACCACCCGACCGTCGCCCGGGGAAAGCCGCGGGCCATAGGTGTTGAAGATCCGCGCGATCTTCGTTTGGACACCGTATTGGCGACGGTAATCGACACACAGCGTTTCCGCGCAGCGCTTGCCCTCGTCGTAGCAGGCGCGCGGCCCGATCGGATTGACATGGCCCCAATAGCTCTCCGACTGAGGGTGGACTTCGGGGTCGCCGTAGACCTCGCTGGTCGAAGCCTGCAGCAACACTGCGCCCCGCTCGCGCGCCAAGCGCAGCATGTTGATGGCCCCGACGACACTGGTCTCGACGGTGCGCACCGGCTCTTCCTGGTAGTGCCGCGGCGACGCCGGACAGGCCAGATTGAAGATGGCGTCGACCTCGAGGTCCATCGGATGTCGTACGTCGTGACGGATCAGCTCGAAGTTTGCGCAGCCGAGCAGGTGTTCGATGTTATGTTTGGAGCCGGTGAAAAAATTATCGAGACATATGACTTCAAATCCTTTGCTTACCAGAAAATCGCAAAGATGAGAGCCAATAAATCCTGCGCCACCTCCAATCAAAATCCGCCTTATTTTACTTGAGAGCGGGTCAATTTTGTCTTCTTTGTCCATTTTAACCCCTAGTGTGCACAGACCAGACCACGTCTCACGCCTAGAAACGCAGCCACACCGCGGTGAAGAGAGCCTCGCCCAGATTGATGTTGCGCCCGGCCACTTCGGAGTAGCCGCCGAGCTGCAGGGCAACGTTCGGCGTGACGTCGTAGACGCCCGAAAACTGCACCTTGTACAGGTCGAAGTCCGACCCGTTGTTCGTCTCGTTACTGATCCCGACGATGTTGAAGGTCTGCAACATCACCATGATGTCATCGGTCGGATTCGTGCCGATGGTCGTATCCACGCGCACCTCGTCGGACGGATCCCCGAAGCGATAACGGTATCCGAGCTGCACCTCCGCGAAGCTCGGCCAGGACCCCAGCGAGAACCCGTGCCCGAACAGGACCCGAGGATCGAGATCGACCTGGCCGTTGCCGAGGGCGGGATTGGCGTCCTTGTCGTATCCCGTGGGCACCTTGACGAGCCCCTGAAAGGCCAGGATCGAGTAGTCGTCGCGCCAGGCCACCGTGCGGGCGAAAAGATCGAGATCCCCGAACCCCGTCGTGGTGTTGTCGCCCTGCCCGGTCTCCTGCTCGACATGCTGGAAGCGCGGGTTGGCCCCGAGGGTGATCGTATCGGTCAGGCCATACTCGATGTACGGACTGTATTCCCAACGCGTGAGCGTACCGTCGCCGCTCGACAAGCCGCGGCCGTCGTCGCCATTGTCGGCGCGGTGGAACGTCAGGGTATTGACGGCGAAGACCTCTCCCTCCGGCACCGGCCAGGGCCCTGCCAGCGCCGTCGCCGGACTCAGCCCGACAGCCGACAAAGCCAGGCACGCGGCCGTGCATAGACGCATCGTCGACACTGAATCTCGTCTCCACCAAGTGGCTTTCGCATGCGAGGCAGCGAATAGATTGGTCATATCCTATCTCGCCTCCGCTCGTCACCCCATGAGGCTCGTTCGCCCTTGCCCGGTGTCGCGCAGCTTGGCCGGTGGGATCGGCGAGGCTGGGCGAAGTCCCAAAGCGTTCCTTCGCCGACACGCCCGGCGCTCGCTCCCGCGAGCGTGCACGCGGCGTGACAAGGATTTCTGAACACACGGGGGCGTGACGAGGGGCAGCGCTTCGCAGGTTCAAGGTCTCGGCCAAGGCATACCTCGGACCGGCCACGGTTCTCCGTGGCGCCGCCGACTCGCACCGGCATCGAGTCAAGTGCGTTTCGATTTGGCGAAGAGAGCCCGCCCAAGACGCCCCCCGGCATCTGCTGTACCGCCTACCATTAACCCCAGCGAAGTCAAACATGCCATGGCATTGCGGGGCAAGCCCGCATCAGAACAGCGGCACAACGGCAGTCAAAATGCCGGCGATTGCGTGCTGACGCCGGACGGCTGGGCCGCGGCGGTTTCGCCTCAATCTTGTCCCAACAGCGCCGCCAGCCGCTGCAGCATGATAGCGTTGCCGCGGGATAACCAAATGTTAACCCCTCGTTCGTTAGTATACGATCCAAGTTGGTGCATTGAATGCTAATTTTCCTATAGGTATGTTCTCCTATTAGGGAAATTTTCATTGCCCTGGCCTGCAACAAGAACAATATACGCCGCGACTTACCCGGCGGATTAGTGTATTGTTCGTAAACGCCCAAATCGCTGCTCATTGCGGATCCTGGCGGGGAAGATCCAATGGCGTCAGTCAGAGCGTTGGCGGTCGGTTTCATGCTGATGATCGCATTCTCTTCTGATCATGCGTCGGGAAACACCGGAAAAGCGGCAGCAGAAGCGACGCTGCGTGGCGCCGTTACCGACGAAAACGGTCGTCCGATCGCCGACGCCTTCATCAGCGTATCTGATAGCACACATACGAATTTGGGAACGGCGGTGACCGCGCCCGACGGCAGCTACGAACTGCAGGTCGCCGGGGCGGCGAGCTACCGGATCTGGGCCGGCAAGACCTCCGGCTACGCGTTCAGCCACATTCCCGAGACCAAGCAGACCGGTCCCGCCGGTGCGGACTTCAGTCTGCAGCCGGGCGGCAACCTCGTTCTCGAGGCTTACGGCGCCGACGGCCGTCGCCTGGACAACGGCAGCTTCCGGCAGATCGCCCAGGACCGCGTGTTCCTGACCGGCATGGACGGCATGCCGGCGCCCGGGGCCTTCGCCGCCGTTCACCATGGTGGCTCCGACTGGCAGTGGGAAAAGGCGCACCCGGCGCTCGTGGTGCGCCCCGGCAAGCGCTACAAGATCATCGTCGAGTGGGAGGTGCCCGAGGTCGGCAAGCTGCTGTACACCTTGGACAACGAGGGCCGCGGCTACGAGGTGGAACGCTCGGGCGAGGCGCTGCGCCTGAACCTGCACCTGGAGATGGCCCGCAGCGCGCTGGCCGCACTGCGCCGCGATGCCGGCGAGGGCGAAGCGGTCGAGGCGATCGCCGAGGCCGCGCGGCACCTAGCGGCCGGGCATACCGCCATGGCCGGCGATGCCGCAGCGCGGGCGCGCGGCGTGCGGGCGCTCTCCCTGGCCGTCAAGACCGCGCGGCAGGCCCACGAGCGGCTGGTCCTGGCGCGCGCCGAGGCCGACATCGAGACCTACCGCAAGGGAACGATCGCCATTCGGGTGCTCGACGCCCAGGGCAACCCCGTGCCCGACGCCGCCGTCGCCTACCGTCAGACCGGCAGCAGCTTCGTCTTCGGCGCCAACCCCCTGGGCGACAGCGGCGCGTTCGACCGACAGCTTGCCGGCCTGATGCGCGAGGCCGGCATCAACCAATCCTACATCACCGCACGCTGGGGGTTGCTTCAGCAGAGTCCGGCACGCTTCGACTGGCACAACATCGACCAGTTCCAGCGACTGCCCTCGCAGCAGGCGATGGGTTTCGATCTGCTCGGCGCGCTCAGCATTTGGTTCCCGAACAATGCGGACTTTTGGCCGGAGTTCCTGGACGCCGCCGACTTCGACAGCTTCAAGGAGGCGGTCTACCGCTACGGCCACCGGCTGGCGCAGCGCTATGCCGGACGCATCGACTTCTGGGAGCTCAACGAGTTGAACCTCGCCAGCGCCAATGTCTTCGGCCTGGATTGGGACCAGCGGCTGGCGATCAAGCGGGTGTTCGCGCAGGCGGTCAAGGACGCCAACCCGCAGGCGCGCATCCTCAACGGTTCCACGGCCTTGCCCTTCGAGTTCCGGGACAGCGACCCCTTCCCCGCCCTTCTGAAAGAGGACGTCTCGAGCGATGCGGTCGGTCTCGAACTTTACTACTCCGGCGTCAACACCGACGGTCACGCGCTCGTCGGCCTCGACCTGGTGAGCATCTCCGACCTGCTGGACCGCTACGAGAGCTTCGGCAAGCCGATCTACGTCAAGGAGCTTTCCGCACCTTCGGCGCAGATCCCCGGTTCCTCCTGGTGGCAGCGCGATTGGGACGAAGCCCTGCAGGCCGAGTATCTGCGCAAGGTCTACACGATCGCCTTCGGCAAGCCGCTGATCCAGGGCATCACCTGGTCATGGGGCGTGAGCGACGCCGACGCCTGGATCCATCACGGCGGCCTCGTCGATGCGGACCTCAAACCCAAGCCCGCGTACTTCGCCCTGAAGGACCTGCTGCACGCTTGGCGGACTGAGGGTACGGCCCGCACCGACGCTCAGGGCCGGGTCGACTTTCGCGGTTTTGCCGGCAGCTACGAGGTCGTCGTGTCCCTGCCGGGCGGGCAGGTGCAGCAGGCCACGGTACGGATCCGCGAACAGCGGCATGGGCAGGCGGTGATCCGCCTGGGCGCAGACGGGGAGCAGGCCGCCCTCGTCGAGCCCGGTCTTGCGAACGGCGCCCTTTGACACTGTAGCGCGGAGCTTACCGCACAGGCGCCGGACGAGTGAAGGGTGGGCCGTGGGCGAGTCCCCAGCCACGTTCGACCTGACAGCAAACGGGCAAGCTCGAAGAGATCTCGCCGAGTTCGCGCGATCGCGCCGGCACGCGTTCGAGTGGCGCCTCGAATTCGAAAGCGCATGCCGTGCCGCCCCGGTCCGGGCAGGCCCTCCAAAGAGGTCGTCGGGCGCCACCGGACGAGAGTCCGGCAAGCACCGCGTAGGGGTCTTGATCGAGATCAACGCAGCGAAACGCCCACGGTAGCTAGCTCAGCCCGGATGAATTAGCCGACTAATCGCCGGGGGGCGTCATGCGGGTCTTGGTGACAGGGGGAGCGGGCTTCATCGGTTCGCATCTGGTGGATGCACTGCTGAACGCGGGCCATGAGGTTCGCGTACTCGACAACCTCTGCCCGCAGGTCCACGGGGACGCGTCGGAGCCGCCCTCCTACCTCTCGCCCCACGCCGAATTCCTGCGCGGCGACGTGCGCAACCCGGATGCGGTCGCCAAGGCGCTCGACGGCGTCGAGGCCGTCTTCCACGAAGCCGCAGCGGTCGGTGTCGGCCAGTCGATGTACGAGATCGATCACTACGTCTCTGTGAACAGCTACGGCGCCGGCGTATTGCTGCAGGCCGTCGCGGAGCGGCGCGACCGGATCCGCAAGATCCTCGTCGCCTCCTCCATGTCGATCTATGGAGAAGGCGCCTACGTCTCGCACGACGGCGGGCTCGTCGAGCCGCTGCCGCGCCCGGCGGCGCAACTCGAGGTGCACGACTGGGAGCTGCACGAGGGCGACGGCGCCGTACTGAGCCCGGTGCCGACGCCGGAGACGAAGCGGTTGATGCCCACCTCCGTCTATGCGGTGACCAAGCGCGATCACGAGGAGCTGTTTCTGGTCGCCGGGGCGGCCTACGACATCCCTGCGGTTGCGCTGCGCTACTTCAACACCTACGGGCCGCGTCAGGCGCTGTCCAATCCCTACACCGGGGCGCTGGCGATCTTCTCCTCGCAGATGATGCACGGGCATCGGCCGTTGGTGTTCGAAGACGGCCGCCAGAGCCGCGACTTCGTGCATGTGTCGGACGTGGTGCGTGCCAACCTGCTTGCGCTCGACAGCGACGCGGCGGCGGGCAAGGTCTACAATGTGGCAACCGGGCGCGCCGTCACCGTGCTCGACATCGTGAAGATCCTCGCCAAGCAACTCGGCCGCGACCTGCCGCCGGACATCGTCAACCGCTACCGGGCCGGCGACATCCGACACTGCTTCGCCGACATTTCGCAGATCGAGATGGATCTCGGCTACCGACCGCAGGTCACCCTCGAGGACGGGATCCACGAGACCATGACATGGGTGCAGACACAGACGAGCGAGGATCGCATCCGCTCGGCGCTCGAAGAGCTCGAGCGGCGGACGCTGATGCACTGAAGCTTAGGCAGCGCCGACCACCGCTCGGCGATCGTGAGCAGAGGGAGAAAGAAGATGCGCAAGAACGCCCGGCACACGGTGTACTTCGGTCTGCTCGCCGGCATCCTGACCGGCGCGATGCCTGGGGCCTACGCACACGCCGCCGACGCACAGGCGGCGGAGGCGCCGGCAGACGTCGCTCTCGCCTTCGAGTCCGACCGCGACGGCAACCCCGAACTCTACCTCGTCGAACCCGGCACCATGAAGGTGCGCCGACTCACCGACCACCCCGGCTACGACGGCTTCCCGTCCCTTTCGCCGGACGGCAAGCGCATCGCCTTCGAATCCGAGCGTCGGGGCAACCTCGACATCTACGTCATGGATCTCGACGGCGAAACCGCGACACGCCTGACCCGGTCGCCTGCCGAAGACGGCTTCGTCGCCTGGTCGTGGCTGTCGGAGTCGCCGCGGATCGCCTTCGAAAGCGAGCGCGACGGCAACCGGGAGATCTACGTCATGGAGCCGGACGGCAGCGGGCAGAAGCGCCTGACCCGGCAACCCGCCTACGATGGCTTCCCTAGCTGGTCGTGGACCCGGGACGACGGCGAGCGCATCGCCTTCGTCTCCGAGCGCGACGGCAACCGCGAGATCTATCTGATGGACGGCGACGGTGAGGAGCAGACGCGCTTGACCGACGACCCGGCCGTCGACGAGTTCCCGGCCTGGTCATGGGACGGCGCGCAGATCGCCTTCGTCTCCTACCGCAACGACAACGCCGACATTTACGTGATGGACGGTGACGGCACAGGCTTGCGGCGTCTGACGCGGGACGACGCGGCCGACACGTTTCCGGCCTGGTCACCCGACGGCAAGCAGATCGCCTTCGTCTCCGAGCGCGCCGGGAACCCCGAGATCTACATCGTCGACTCGCGCGGCGGCGTCCCCCGGCGGCTGACCGACAACGAGGGCTACGACGGTTTTCCCGTCTGGCGGCACGACGGCAAGCAGATCGCCTTCGTCTCCGAGCGCGACGGCAACCGCGAGATCTATGTCATGCAGCCCGACGGCACCGCCGCCGTCGCGGTCAGCAAGCATCCGGCCGAGGACGACTTCCCCGCCTGGCAGCAACGCCAGCGCGACTGAGATTCGCGATCCGATCGCCTGCGCAACGGCCGGGCCGCCTCGGTTTGAGACACTGCCGGCATGGCTAAAGCGCTGCCGCTCGAAGGGCGGCCGAAGAAGGGAACGACGTGCAGGACGGTGACGGTGACGAAGAGACCAGAGCGATCCGCGCGGGCGTGGCGCAGCTTTGCAGCCGTTTCGACGGCGCCTACTGGCGCACCTGCGACCGCCAGCGCGCCTACCCGCAGGCCTTCGTCGAGGCGCTCACCCAGGCCGGTTACTTGGCCGCGCTCATCCCCGAGGAATACGGCGGCTCCAGCCTCGGCCTCGTGCACGCGGCGGCGATTCTGGAGGAGATCCACAAGTCCGGCGGCAACTCGGCCGCCTGCCACGCCCAGATGTACATCATGGGCACGATCCTGCGGCATGGCTCTACGGCACAGAAGCGCCGGTGGCTGCCGCAGATCGCCGGCGGCGAGGTCCGCCTGCAGGCCTTCGGGGTCACCGAGCCGACGTCGGGTACCGACACGCTGAGCCTGCGCACCACCGCCGTGCGCGAGGGCGACCGCTACCGCGTCAACGGCCAGAAGGTCTGGACCAGCCGGGCGGAGCATTCCGACCTGATGCTGCTGCTGGCGCGAACCTCGTCAAGGGAAGAGGTGGAAAAGCGCGACGAGGGCCTATCGACCTTCATCGTGGACATGCGCGAGGCGCGGGGCAACGGCCTGACGATCCGGCCGATCCGCACGATGATCAACCACTCGACCACCGAGATATTCTTCGACGACCTGGAGGTCCCGGCCGACAACCTGGTCGGCGAGGAGGGCAAGGGCTTCCGCTACGTTCTGGACGGCATGAACGCCGAGCGCGTGCTGATCGCGGCCGAATGCGTCGGCGACGCGCGATGGTTCATCGAAACCGCCGTCAAGTATGCGTGCGAGCGCGTCGTCTTCGGCCGGCCGATCGGCGCAAACCAGGGGGTCCAGTTCCCGATCGCCAAGGCCTATTCCCAGACCGAGGCGGCCGCGCTGATGGTCCGCAAGGCGGCGATGGCCTTCGACTCCGGCCAGTCGATCGGTCCGGCGGCCAACATGGCGAAGTATCTGGCGGCCGAGGCGAGCTGGGCGGCCGGAGAGGCCTGCCTGCAGACGCATGGCGGCTTCGGCTTCGCCGAGGACTACGACGTCGAGCGCAAGTGGCGCGAGACGCGGCTGTACCAGGTCGCGCCCGTTTCGACTAACATGATCCTCTCCTACCTCGGCCAACACGTCCTCGGGCTGCCGCGCTCGTACTAGGTGTGCCGCCCGGAACCTCGTTGGATCGAACCGCCCTAGGTTTGGCGGAGGCTCCGGCTCTTGAGAAGAATGTGCCACGACGACAGGCTATTCCGCCGAAGATGAGGCGCGGGCGGCCCGCCTGGTCATGACGCATGAGGCGGATTGACCGTTCGAGTGGGCCGCGGTCGAGTCGATCGCCTCGAACACCGGCGCCACGAAGGAATTCGGCATGAAGCGGCTTCTGCTCTACCGCCACGCTAAGTCCGACTGGAACGATGCGCGGCTGGAAGACTTCGAGCGGCCTTTGGCGCCACGTGGTCGCAAAGCCGCACCCAAGGTGGCGGCGGCGATGGCCGAGCGCGGTTGGCGGCCGGACCTCGTGCTTTGCTCCGCCGCGCTGAGAACGCGGCAGACCTGGGAGCTAAGCGCAGCACCCTTGGGTGGCGACCCCGAGGTGCGGATCCTGCGCGGCCTCTATCTCGCCAGCCCAGCCCAGATCCTACGCAACATTCACCGCGCGCCCGACGCCACGTCCTGTCTGGCGGTGATCGGCCACAACCCCGGGCTTGAGAACCTGGCCCTGCGGTTGGTCGGGACGCGTGGCCCCGGCCCCGACATCGCGCGCCTGCACGACAAGTTCCCGACCGCCGCGGTCGCCGCCATCGCCATCGACACGCCGCATTGGACCGGGCTGACCCCTGAGACCTGTCGGCTCGAAGCCTTCCTTCGGCCCAAGGACCTGTAGGGACCAGAGGGCACGGGCGTCACGCCGCCCGGCATGCCGGCGTCTGAAGGACGAAGCCCTGCCCTTCGGACCGGATGCGCCATGCCGACCTCGAGCGGATTGACCGCCGCCCTCGCCGCCGCCGTGCCCGCCGTACGCGACGTCACGGCCGACCTGAAGGCGCGCCCCGACTTCAACACGCGCCCCGACCTGAAGCCGGCCCTCGAGCAGCTCACCCCCTATCTGCAGCAACTTCAGACGGTGCAGGCGCAGTCCGACCCGTCGTCCGAAACGCTGGTCGCGCTGCACGACAGTTCCGAGCAGACCGCACGCCTGCTGCAGGCCCTGAACGACACCAACACCAAGCAGTCCAAGCTGGGCCAGCTCAATACGGCACGCACCGCCCCACCCGAGGTCAACCAGGCCAGCAACGCCAAGATCGCCATCGCCCAGGATGCCGTGGGTTCGGTGATCGCCGAGACGACCGCCCTGACAGCCGCGACCGCTCCGGGTCCCGCGCCCGCGCCATCGCCGAGCCCTTCGCCGTCCCCTAGCCCCGCGCCCACTCCGGCACCAGCGCCCGCACCCGCGCCCAGCCCGGCGCCGGCCCCTTCGCCGTCGCCGGCTCCCGCACCGACGCCGGAGACCTACGAGGAACCTCCACCAAACACTCGCAGTGCGGACGAGAGCATGCGGCAGTGGGCCGACAGCCTGGGCGAGACGGAGAGCACAGCGCCGGACCTCCAGCGCACAGACCAAAGCGGCTCGCCCGACGAAGTCTCGAGCCCTTCGACCTCGTCCAAGAGCTGAGGAAACCGCCGTGGCACTTCCCGACTACGACATCGTCTTCGTCGGCGGCGGCTACAGCGTCGCCACCTACCTGCTGATGGCGGAGCTGCGTCCCTTCAGCCGGTTCGCCTTGATCGGCGGTACCGATGCCTGGGCCCGAATCATCCGCGGCGACGGTGTGCTCAACCACCGCGCCTACCTCTACGCCCAGCGCGACCGTACACCGGTGAAACCGCACGAGATGCCGGACCGCCAGGACCTGGCCGACGACAACGGCACGATCATCGACACGACGCTGCGCGATCTGGCGCGGGACCGAAATCGGATCGTCGACAACATCTTCGGCATGGTGACCCGGATCGAACGCAGCACCTACACGCTGCAAGCCAACGAAACGATCCAGTACCAGCTCGAGGGCGCCCAGGTTTTCGCACGCGGGCCCGGCGAGACGATCCCGGTCTACACCCTCACCTACAAGGCCGCCACGCAAGGGCACTCGGATCCCCGCTACGATGCGCCCAACAACACCTGCACCGCCTTGAAGGTGGTCTACGGCGGCGGCGCCGGGCCACACATGCCACCGCCGGCCGGCGACGTGCCGCCCGGCGCGCGCGACGCGATCCTCATCAATGTCGACCCGAACGACCCGCGCCCCACGCGCCTTCGCTACCCCCCGAACTCGCGGCTTCTGGACCTCGACAGCTTTATGCGCATCCGCACCACGCTGCCGCCGGATACGCGCGTCGCCGTGGTCGGGCCGAACGCCGGCATCGACGCGGCCATCGGCGCATTGGACGCCGGCCTGGACCTGACCTGGATGATCCGCGGCGGCTGGGGCACGCGCCCGGCCTGGCTGCCGAGCCGGCACTACCGGATCGAGGGCCAGTCCGGCCGCGCTGCGATCCAGAGAGCCGAAGCCTGCGCGCTCAACTACAACCGGGTGACCGCAGCCGCCTGGACGGGCGATGCCTTCGACAGCGCCGTCAGGCTGACCCTGGAGAATCCGAAGCGGCTTGACGACGGCACCGCACCGCCCAACGACACCTTCGATGTCGACTACTACGTCTTCGCGCTCGGCCAGGATCCCAGCCTGGAGGAGGTGGTCGGCGCCAGCCTGATCCGCGTCGGCGCGGCCAAGGTGCTGGATCCGATCGTCGCGGCGGATGGGCGGCTGCAGCCGATCTACGACCGCAATCAGCGCTTCGGGCGCTGGTTCGAGACGGTGTTTGGCCTGCGCGACAGCTACGGCGGCCGTTTCACCGGCCTGGAGGTGATCGGCGCAGCGGCCTTCGGCCTGGCCTCGCGCGCCGGCGGCCAGGCGGTCCGCCAAGCCTATCTCAGCCAGCCGGCCGGACTGGTCACCCAGGCGAGCGCCCTGGACCGCGACCTGCAGCCGGTGCGCGCCGGCGACGACCACGACCGTACCGTCAGCCTGCGCCTCAACCGCCTGAAGACCTTCGGCGCCGGCAGCGCGGCGGAGACGGTGCGGCTGCTCGACTACTTCACCGAACAGGGGACGATCCCCAGCGTCATGGCGGCCATGCTCAACCTGCCGGCGCGGCTCAACCAGCGCACCGTCAACGCCGGCGACCAGCTCGGCACCATCCGCAGCCAGATCGAGGGGATCACCGACTTCTACCTGATTGCCACCATGGCCGAGGGGCAGCGCCTGGCGCAGCTCTGCCACGCCTTCCTGCCCGCCAGCCAGGATGCCCTGACGGCCATCGGCCAGGCGGCGCAGGACGCCGACGCCAAGGTCGACACGATGCGTCGGGCCGCACTCAGCCTGCGGCGCTACTTGAGAGACGCGGACTTCGTGCCCGATTACGCCGGCATCCTCGAGGACCTCAAGGGCCAGTCGGCTCGCACCCAATACGAAAACCTGACGACCACGCTGCTGCCGGAAAACCTCTACACGTTGATCGGCCACGCGATGCAGTACGCCCATGCGCCTCAGGACCGCGGCCCGCAGATCGTCGCGCTGGTCCCGGTCTCGCAGCGTCTGGTCACCAACCTGCTGGCCTGGCTGCAGCCCTACAACGCCCAAGAGGCGGTGGATTTCAACGGCATGGACCGCACCCAGCTCACGGTTTACCTCGCCGCCGCCTACCCGGAGATCTATCCGCAGGACTGGGACGGCATCGTCACCAAGATCATCGCAGGACGGGCGCACAAGCCGGACGGCTACAGCCGGTCCGACATGGCCGAGATCACGCAGCAACTGACGCTGTTCCAGGATCGGCCCGACAAGGCGGCGACCTTCACGGCGCCCTGACGGCAGGCCAGGCGCTCAGCGCTTGGCGCCGGCCTGCCAGAAGGGCCTGGTCTTGCGCCAGGCGTGCCAGACCGCCTCGAAGCGCTTCAGGTCGTCTTCGATCCGCGCCGCCTGCCAGCCCATGACGATGCCGACGGCCAGGCGCGGATCCTCGCCGCTTTTCGCCAGCTTCGGCTCCAGCTCGTCCAGCAGGCGGTGGCCGACGACGGCGTCGTTGACGGCGCCCAGCGTCTCCTGGATGTCCGCTACGGCGGCCAGGTAGGCCTTGGTCGCCTTACGGCCGTAGAGGTTGCGGAAGAACTCGCCGGCGTAGCGCAGCTTCTTGGCGGCGATGCGCACAGCATGCAGCGCCGCCTCGTCGCCGCTCCTGGCCTTGCGGTGGATCTTGCGGAGCTGGCGCTGGCGCTTGTCGAGCAGGGCCGCCGCCAGCTCGCCGATCGGCGCGTCCGCCGGCCCCGCTTGGCCGCCCTCGCCCGGCTGCTTCCAGGTGCCCTCGGCGAGGAACAGCTCGAGCCGCAACAGCAGGCGGGCATAGCGCGGGTCTTCCAGCGCCGCATGGGCGCGCGCATAGGCCGCGCGGCGCGCCTCCTCGACCGTCCTGTCGAGCGCCGGCAGGCTCGGCTCGCTGGGCAGGCGGCGCAGCAGCGGGGCGACCGTGTCCTCGCGGAAGACGTCCAGGTCGCGCGCCGGCCCCAATTCGCGCTGCAGCCAGCGCAGTTCCTCGGCCAGCAGCGCGTGGGCGGCGGCGTGCATCGCCGGCTTGAAGACCGACAGCGCGGCGCGCGCCCGCCGTACCGCGACGCGATGCTGATGCACGCCCTCGGGGTCGGCGCCGACGAAGACCGCGTCCTCGTTGGTACGCATATGGTCGAGGTTGCAGCGCATCACCGCAGCGAAGGCCTCGCTCACCGACATGCCCGGCGTCAGGCTTGGCTTCTCGCCCTTCGAGGGCGTCGGCTGCGCGCCGGCATAGAGGGCATAGCCGCGCGCCGCCTTGGTCGGACCGCCCAGCCGCACGGGCAGCTCCTGCGCCAGCATCATCGCCAACTCGAACAGGCGCGTCGGCTGGCCCCATTTGAGCTCCAGCTCCGCCTCGGCGATCGGCTCGCCGCGGCCGCGCGCGCGGATTTCGCCGACGTCCATGGCCAACTCGATCTCGGTGTCCGCCATCCGCAGCGGCAAGGTGCGCCGCTCGATCGCCGTGGTGAAAACCGGCTCCAGGCGCTCCATCAAGCCGGTGTCTGCAAACCAAGCCTGCAGCCCCGTATGCTCGATCCTGTCGAGTTCCGGCAGGTCGCCCGGCACCTCGGCTTCGAATTCCAGGTAGTGCTGCATGCCGGCCTGGGCGCTCGGCCCGGCGTCCTCGGCGAAACGCGCCGCCGTCTGCGGCGCCATCTTCAGGGTCTGGACGCGGCGCTCGCCGATCCGCCGCACGCGCAGGGCCATGTCGCCGTCGCGCAACGCGAAGTCCGGCGTGTCGAAGTAGGTGCTGTCGAGCTGCGCGCGCCGTGCCCGACCGGTCGCCAGTGAGCGGACGAGCGGCAGGCGGTTCAGCTTGGCGAGCTGCGCCGGGGCCAGCAGCAGTTTCAACTCGATCTCGTCGCTCATCGGCTCCGTCGCCGCCTCCGACGCTCAGCCGGGCGCTGCGCGCCGATCGGCTTCACCGAACTGTAACATTCCATACCGAAACGAAGCCGGGCCATCGGCCCGGCCGCGTCGATCGCCAAGCTAATCCGCTTGGCGCCGCAGGACCAGACCGCGGGCGCTAAGGTAATCGATTACAACGAACTTCTTGCGGCCACCTCAGAAGGTCCCGGGAAAAGCTCCGCCGTCGAGCAGGAGATTTTGGCCGGTAATGAAGCCCGACTGCGCCCCGCACAGGAACGCGCAGGCCTGGCCGAACTCGACCGGATCGCCGAAGCGTTGGGCGGGATTGCCGCGGCGCCGCGTTTCGTACGCTTCCTCGAAGCTCGTGCCGGTCTTCGTCGCCAGCGCCGTCAGGGTGTTGTGCAGCCGCTCCGTCTCGAAGGGCCCCGGCAGCAGGTTGTTGATGGTCACGTTGTGGGCGACCGTCTTGCGCGCCAGGCCGGCGACGAAGCCGGTCAATCCGGCGCGCGCACCGTTCGACAGGCCGAGGATGTCGATCGGTGCCTTCACCGCGGAGGAGGTGATGTTGACGATGCGGCCGAACTTGCGCGCGATCATCCCGTCCACCGTCGCCTTGATCAACTCGATCGGCGTCAGCATGTTGGCGTCCAGCGCGGCGATCCAATCGTTGCGATCCCAATCCCGAAAGTCGCCCGGCGGCGGGCCGCCGGCGTTGGTAATCAGGATGTCGGGCTCCGGGCAGGCGTGCAGCGCCGCGTCGCGTCCTTCCGCGGTGGTGATATCGACGGCAACCGTCCGCACCGCGACGCCCGACTCTTGGCGGATCTCCTCCGCAGTCGCCTCCAGCGGCGAGGCGGTGCGCGCCACCAGCGTCAGCTCGACGCCCTCCAGGCCGAGCTGCACGGCGCAAGCCTTGCCCAACCCCTTGCTCGAGGCGCACACGAGCGCGCGCCGTCCGGCCAATCCCAGATCCATCGGAGAATCCCCTCTGTCTCAGTCTTCCAGCGCCTCGAGCTCCGCCGCCCTTTCGGCGAGCGCGGCCCGGGCCAGCGCCACGGTCGGGCGGCGCCGCCGCGCCAAGGCATAGCGGTCGATCGCCGCCACGGCCAGACGTGCGGCGGCAAAGCTGCGTGGAATCTGCCGCACCAGGTAATCCACCAACTCCGCCGTCACCGGCAACTGCCGGTCGGCGAAGAGCTTGACCAGCACCGCCTGCAGCAGCGCGTCGTCCGGCGCCCCCAGCTCGGCCACCGTTGCCGTCGCCAGGCGCGAGGCCAGGTCGGGCAGCCGCAGCGGCCAGCGTTTCGGCGCCTGCCGGGCGGTTAACAGCAGGTGCCCGCCCCGCTCGCCCAGAAGATTGTAGAGGTGGAAAAGCTGGCGCTCCGCCTCCAGCGCCAAACCGACGTCGGCCGCCTCGACCAGCAGGGCGCGGCTGTCGCCGAGGATGCTGTCGAGCCCCTGTCGGGCCAGCTCCGCCGGCGCCACCTCGCGCGCGCCGCTGACCTGGCGCCAGACCTCCGCCAGGTGGCTCTTGCCGCTGGCAGGCGGCCCGACCAGACAGAGGGCGACCGCCGGCCAGTCCGGCCAGCGGTCGATCCAGGCGACTGCGGCCTCGTTCGCCGGGGTCACCAGGAAATCGCCGCGGCCCAGCGCCGGGCGTTGCCGCAGGTCGAGGGGCAGTTGGCTCACGGCCGCCGCTCCTGCTCGTCCGGCGGCGCGGCCTCTCCGCCGGCGCGGTAGAGCGGGCTGCGCAGGTACTGCTCCAGGGCGAAGCGCACCAGCACGCCGGCCACCGCGGCGACCGGCAAGGCGATCAGCACGCCGGTGAAGCCGAACAGCGCGCCGCCGGCGAGCAGGGCGAAGATGACGATCACCGGGTGCAGCCCGACCTTCTCGCCGACCAGCTTGGGGGTCAGGACGTTGCCCTCGACCGCCTGGCCGACCAGGAAAATCGCCGCCGTGCCGGCCACCAGCCAATAGTTGTCGAACTGCACCAATGCCAGCCCGACGGACAGCAGCAGTCCGCCGATCGCGCCCAGATAGGGAATGAAGGAGAGGGCGCCGGCCAGCAGCCCGACGAACAGGCCGCCGTTGAGCCCGATCAGGCTCAGGCCGATAGCGTAGAAGGTCCCGAGGACCAGGCAGACGGTCGCGACGCCGCGCACGTAGCCGGCCAGGATATCATCGACCTGGCGCGCCAGCTGGCGGATGGTCGGCGCATGCTGGCGCGGCAGCCAGCCGTCGATGCGGGCGACCATCACGTCCCAGTCGCGCAACAGGAAGAAGGCAACCACCGGCGTGATGAAGACCAGCGACAACAGGCTCAGCAGGGCCAGTCCGCCGGACAGGACGTTGCCGACGAAGGCGGTGATCCAGGAGATCACGTCGCCGATCCGCGAGGAGACGGTCTCGCGCAGGCGCTCCAGCACCTCCGGGCGTTCGGTCTGCAGAGCCGCAAGCAGCTCGTTGATGCGTTCGCGCAGCAGCTCGACGACGGTCGGGATCGCTCGCATCACGTCGATCGCCTGGTTGATCGCCACCGGGATCAGCAGGCCGAGGACCAGCAGGAAGACGACGACGAACAGCGCGGTCACCGCGACCGTGGCCCAGGTGCGGCTGAACCCCCAGCGCTCCAGCCGGTCGCAGACCGGATCGAAGAAGTAGGCGATCGCCATGCCGGCGACGAAGGGCAGCAGGATCGGGCTGAGCAGCCAGAGCAGCAGCCCGAAGACGAGCAAGCCGATGGACCAGTAGCGGAACTGCCGTTCCGGGCTCATCTCACTCCCCCTCCTCGCGCTCGAAGGCGGCGTAGCGACGCCCCCAGACCCAGATGTAGGCAAGGCCCGAAAGCACCGTCGTGGCCGCCGCCGCATAGATCAGGACGGTCTCGGCAGGACCGAGATCCCAGCCCAGCCCCAGCCGCGCCAGAACCACCGCCGCGAGCGCGATCTGGACGGCCGTGTTCAGCTTGCTGACGCCCAGCGGCTCCATCGTCAAGGCATGGGTGACCGTGTGATAGAGCAGGGCACCGCCGACGATGACGAGGTCGCGGAAGACCACCATGACGACCAGCCATCCCGGGACTTCCGAAATCACGCCCAGGGTCACGAAGGCGGCCAGCAGCAGCGCCTTGTCGGCGATCGGATCCAGGTAGGCCCCAACCGTGCTCGCCGCGTCGAAGCGCTTGGCCAGGAAACCGTCGAGCGCGTCCGAGACGCCGGCGGCGACGAAGACCCAGACCGCTGCCGTCATGTCGCCGTCGAGCAGCAGGATGACGAAGACCGGCACGGCGAACAGCCGCGCGACCGTGATCAGGTTGGGGATCCAGACCGGCATGGCCGAGATATAGGGAGGGCTGCTGCGGCCGCAGCACTCCTTATTGCACCACGCCGCCGGCGGGCGGCTGAGTCCCGGTCTGCGGAGATCCGGGCTGGGCGCCGGGCGCCGCCGAGGCATCCGGTGTTACCGACGGCAGGCCCGCGCCTTCCTCCAGGGCGGCCCGTTCGCGCGTCGTCAGGCGCCATTGCGGTTCGGGGGGCTCGCCTGGCACCGTCTGCCCCGCGCGCATGCCACTCGCCGTCGAGCCGGAGTCGGCGCCTGAGACCACCACGGCCCCACTCCCCGCGAAGCCGCCGCCGGCGGTGCGGGTCAGCACGAGATCGCGCTGCTCGAGCTGGCCCAGGAGCTGGTCGAGCGAGCCGTAGAACGCCAGGTCGACGACGGCGCGCGCGCGCGTCAGGCTGCTGAGGTCGCTAGCCGCAACGCTGGCCAGTCCCTCCAGCCGGCGGCGCACCGTCAGCCAGTCGCGCAGGTCGCCCAGCGGCACCGCGACGGTCAGCCGCTGCAGATCGTCGAAGCTGATCACGTTGCCGCGCTTCCACTCCTGCTGCAGGCCGCCGGAGATGACGCCGGCCGCCCGCTCCAGCAGTGCGACCTCGTCCTCGCCCGATTGCTGGCTGAAGGAATCGACGAAGGTGCCGTCCAGCTCGCCCCGCCGAAAGCGCCGACTCTCGACCTTGACCGCACCCAACCCGACGTCCGCATCGCCCTGCGGCACGGCATGACTGACCAACACGCTGCCGGCGCCGTAGCGCTCCTCGATCGTGCGCAGCCGCACGCCGTCCCCGGCCAGCGCCTGGCCGGCATCGATGTCACGCAGATCCTCCAGGTCGCCAAGCGGCGTGATGACCGGTACCAGCTCGTGAACGTCGGAAACCTCGACCCAGGCACGCAGCCAGGGATTGGCACCCTCCCACAGGCGCGCGTTCGCGCCTTCGCCCCAGACCGGCAGGACCAGCACCGGCTTCGACTGCACCTCGGCGAAGCGCAGGCCGTTGGCGCGCAGCAGCCGGCGCACGGCGCCCGGTCGGAAACGCACGGTCACGGTGGCGATATAGCGAACGTCGGAGGTGCGCTCGTCCGACACGCTGAAGTCCTGCACGTAGTCCTGCACCTCGGCCGCAGACAGCGCCGGGATCGCGCCCTGGTCCTCCTGAACGACCAGGCGTTCGAGCAGGGCGCGCATGGCGCGGGCCTGGCCCTGGGCGAGCGCCTGCTCGCGCGCCGCCGTTGGGCTGTCGGCCGTCACGTCGACCTCGATCCCGCGCACGGTGAAGACGCGCTCGCCGGTCTGCGCCAGCGCACCGGCGGCCGCCCCCGCGACCAGCAGGCCGGCGAGCAGCAGGAGCGAAAGTCCCCGGCAGAGACGTCCGGCCGCCGAGCCGTCGAGACGACAGGTGATGTGCATTGAATCGCCCCTTGGAATCGCTATGCTCGCGCCCGTTTCGCCGGGCCGCCGCTCGCCCTGCGAGTCATACTGGAGCTGGGCGGCGAAGACAAACGCTCGCGGGCCGTCCTTCCGCCCCGCCCGCCACCGGAACGCGCGCCATGGCCGGACTGACCTACAAGGACGCAGGCGTCGACATCGATGCCGGCAATGCGCTGGTCGAGGCGATCAAGCCGTTGGCCCGCGCCACCGCGCGCGCCGGGGTCATGGGCGGCCTCGGCGGCTTCGGCGCCGTCTTCGACCTGAAGGCCTGCGGCTATGCCGACCCGCTGCTGGTCGCCGCCACCGATGGCGTGGGCACCAAGCTGAAGGTCGCGCTCGCCGCCGGCATCCACGATGGCGTCGGCGTCGATCTGGTCGCCATGTGCGTCAACGATCTGGTCGTGCAGGGCGCCGAGCCGCTGTTCTTCCTCGACTACTACGCCACCGGCCGCCTCGATCCGCAGGTGGGCGCCACCGTCGTCGCCGGCATCGCCGAGGGCTGCCGCCAGGCAGGTTGCGCACTGATTGGCGGCGAGACGGCGGAGATGCCGGGCCTCTACGCCGAAGGGGACTACGACCTGGCGGGTTTTGCGGTCGGCGCGGTCGAGCGCGAGCGGCTGCTCGACGGCACCCTGGTGCGCGCCGGCGACCTGGTGCTCGGCCTCGCCTCCTCCGGCCTGCACTCGAACGGCTTCTCGCTGGTCCGCAGGGTGGTCGAGCGTGCCGGGCTGGACTATGCCGCACCCGCCCCCTTCGCCAGCGACACGCCGCTGGGCGAGGCGCTGCTCGCACCGACCCGCATCTACGTCAAGGCGGCGCTCGCCGCACTGGGCGCCGGCGGCGTGCACGCGATGGCGCACATCACCGGCGGCGGCTTGCCGGAGAACCTGCCGCGGGTGGTCCCCGAGACCCTCGCGTTCCGGCTCGACCGCAACGCCTGGCCGCAACCCCCGGTCTTCGCCTGGCTGGCCGAGGCCGGCGGCCTGAGCGACACCGAGCTGCTGCGCACCTTCAACTGCGGCCTCGGCTTCGTACTGGTGGTAGCGCCCGAGGCCGTGGAGCCGCTCGCCGCCGTGCTGGGACGGCACGGCGAGACGGTCTACCGGATCGGCGAGATCGCGCCGCGCGAGGCGGCGGCCGTGACCATCGCGGGCGCGCCGGCGTGAACCGCGTCCGGGTCGGGGCGCTGCTCTCCGGGCGCGGCAGCAACCTGCAGGCCCTGCTGGACGCAGCCCAGGCGCCCGACTGCCCCTACCAGATCGTCCTGGCGATCTCCAACAAGCCCGGTGTCCAGGGGCTGGAGCGCGCTGCCGCCGCAGGCGTGCCGACCGCCGTCCTGCCGCACCGCGACTTCACCGGCCGCGAGGCCTTCGAGCAGGCGATGACGGCAAAGCTGGAGGCGGCGGGCGCCGAACTGGTGGCCCAGGCCGGCTTCATGCGGGTGGTGACCGGCCGCTTCGTCACGCGCTGGCGCGACCGCCTGGTCAACATCCACCCCTCGCTGCTGCCCGCCTTTCCCGGGCTCGATACGCACGCCCGCGCGCTGGAGGCCGGCGTCAAGCTGCACGGCTGCACCGTCCACCTGGTGCGCGAGACGGTCGACCGGGGCCCGATCCTCGGCCAGGCCGCAGTGCCGGTGCTGCCCGACGACGACACGGAAACCCTTGCCGCCCGCGTGCTGGAGGCCGAACACCGGCTCTATCCGCTCTGCCTTTCCCTGCTGGCCGCCGGGCACGTCCGGGTGGAGGGCGAGGCGGCGCACGTCGAGAGCCCCGGCAAGCCCCTGCCGTTGCTGATCAATCCGGCCGGAAGCGATACGAGCGCCAGCGACGTCGCGGCATCTTGAGCCCCGCTGCCGCTTGCCGTAAGAAAACACCGAGTCAGACCAACGGACCGGTCGCATGCGACAGACCCCCACCGGCAACGAGCAGGACGAGGACCCGATGGCCAATGAGGAAACCTTCCAGCAGGAACTGCTGGTCGAGCACGAGAAGACCTACAACAGCTTCATCCGCAACAGCGTGCGTGGCGCCGTCGTCGTAGCTGTGATCGTCGCGCTGGTGGTGGGTTTCGCCATCGTCGGCTGACGCCGCAGCCGGACCGAAACGCGAAACGGCGGGCCGCCCTCGGGCGCCCGCCGTTTTTCGTGCCGCGCGTCCGGCGAACGCTCAGCCGACGATCTCGGTCTGGGCGAAGAAATAGGCGATCTCCTGCGCCGCCGTGTCCGGGCCGTCCGAGCCGTGCACCGAGTTGGCCTCGATCGACTCGGCGAAGTCGGCCCGGATGGTGCCGGGCTCGGCATTGGCGGGGTTGGTCGCGCCCATCACCTCGCGGTTCTTGGCGATCGCGTTCTCGCTCTCCAGCACCTGCAGCACCACCGGGCCCGAGGTCATGAAGGCGACCAGATCGTTGAAGAAGGGCTTGTCCTTGTGCACGGCGTAGAAGCCCTCGGCCTGGGCCTTGGTCAGCCGGACGCGCTTCTGCGCCACCACGCGCAGGCCGGCGGACTCCAGCCGGTCGAGGATCTTGCCGGTGATGTTCCGCTGGGTCGCGTCGGGCTTGATGATCGAAAAGGTGCGCTCGATCGCCATGGGTCGCTGGGTCTCCATCTCGAACTCGGTTGCGACGAGCGGCGCCCGCACCAGGTCGGACGCCGCCGGAAAAGTCGCGCGGACCTATAGCGGGCGAAATGCCGGTGGGCAACCGTCGCGGCGACAGAGCGCACCGATAGCCCCGCAGCCCGCGTCATGCTATCTCCGCGGCCGTCATGCTGCACATCAACGACCTGACCTTTCGCCATGGCGGGCGAACGATCTTCGAGCGCGCGACGCTGGCCATCGAGCGCGGCTGGCGCGTCGGGCTGGTCGGGCGCAACGGCGCCGGCAAGACGACCCTGCTGAAGCTGATCGCCGGCGAGCTGCACCCGGACGGCGGCGAGGTGCGGCTGGTCGGGCGGGTGCGGGTCGGCACGGTGGCGCAGGAGGCGCCTTCGGGTCCGCGCTCCCTGCTGGAGACCGTGCTGGCGGCCGACACCGAGCGCACGGCCTTGCTGGCCGAGGCGGAAACCGCGACGGACCCGCTGCGCGTCGCCGAGATCCACGAGCGGCTGGCGACGATCCGCGCCGAGGCCGCGCCGGCCAAGGCCGCGCGCATCCTGAACGGCCTGGGCTTCGACGAGGCGGCGCAGCAGCGCGCCTGCGCCGAGTTCTCCGGCGGCTGGCGCATGCGCGTGGCGCTCGCCGCCCTGCTGTTCGTCGAGCCCGACCTGCTGCTGCTCGACGAGCCGACCAACCACCTGGACCTGGAAGCCGCCATCTGGCTGGAGAGCCACCTCAAGTCCTATCCCGGCACGCTGCTGCTGGTCAGCCACGACCGCGGCCTGCTGAACCGCGCCGTCGACCGCATCTGCCACCTCGAGGGCGGGCGCCTGACCCTCTACCAGGGCAACTACGACCGCTTCGAGCGCACCCGGCGCGAGCGGCTGGAGCGCGAGGCGGCGACCAACGCCAGGATCCAGGCCCAGCGCCGGCACATCCAGGCCTTCGTCGACCGCTTCCGCTACAAGGCCTCCAAGGCGCGCCAGGCGCAGTCGCGCCTGAAGCTGCTGGAAAAGCTGCAGCCGATCGTCTCCGTGGTCGAGGACCAGACGGTCAACCTGGACTTCCCGCGGCCCGAGCCGCTGAGCCCGCCGATCCTGACGCTGGAGAACGGCGCCGTCGGCTACGGCGCGACGCCGGTGCTGCAGCGCCTGAACCTGCGGCTCGACATGGACGACCGCATCGCGCTTCTGGGCGCCAACGGCAACGGCAAGTCGACCCTGGCCCGCCTGCTCGCCGGCCGCCTGAAGCCGATGGCCGGGCGCTTCGCCCGCTCTCCCAAGCTGCGGGTCGGCTACTTCGCCCAGGACCAGGCCGACGAGTTGGACATGGCCGGCACGCCGCTGGACAACCTGGAGCGCCTGATGCCCATGGCGAGCGAGCAGAAGCTGCGCGACCACCTGGGCCGCTTCGGCTTTTCCGGTCCCAAGGCCGACACCCAGGTCGCCAAGCTGTCGGGCGGCGAGAAGGCGCGCCTGCTGTTCGCGCTGGTCAGCCGCGAGCAGCCGCACCTGCTGCTGCTCGACGAGCCGACCAACCACCTGGACGTCGACGCCCGCGAGGCCCTGGTGCAGGCGCTGGGCGAATTCGAGGGCGCCGTGGTGCTGATCAGCCACGACCCGCACCTGGTCGAGTTGGTCGCCGACCGCCTGTGGCTGGTGCAAGACGGCGGCGTCGCCCCCTTCGACGGCGACATGGCGGACTACCGCCGGCTACTGCTCGAGCAGCGCCGGGCCGAGCGGCGCCAGGCCAAGGCGGAAGCGCGTGCCGAGGCCGGCCTGTCGCAGGCCCCGGCGCCCGACGCCCGCGACCGCCGGCGCGAGGCGGCGGCGCAACGCGCTGCCCTTTCGGACCTGAAGAAGACCGCACAGGCCGCCGAGCAACGGCTGGAGAGGCTGCAAAAGGCACTCGCCCTGCTGGAGCAAGAGCTGGCCGACCCGCAACTCTACGACGGCCCGAGCGAGCGCCTGACCCGGCTGCAGAGCAAGCACGCCGAGGTGACTGCCGCCATCGCCGAAACGGAAGACCGCTGGCTGGAGGCCCAGAGCGAGCTGGAGGCGGCGGGGTAGAACCTCTCAAGCCACCCGCTGCAGCACGCCGCGTTGCTTCAGGCCGCTGACGATGTCGGCCAGGCGCTTCTGGTCGTGCAGGGGGAAGGCGCCGGCGAGCGCCTGGAGGTCGAAGCTCTGCTGCCTGGCGATCCACTCCACGACCTTGCCGTCGCCGGCCGACAGGCGCACCGGCTGGCCACCGCCCTGCAGCAGCCAATCGGCCCCCTGGCGGCTGAGCTGCATGCCTTCGGCCGCCACGGAGAAGCGCGGCGGCGCCGGCCGGCCGGGAGGGGCAGCACCTTCCAAGCTTCCCTGGGCCGCGGCAGCGGGCGCCGCACCGGCCGGCCGCGGCGGCAACGCCATGTCGTGGCGGCGGTAGCCGTAGCGCGCGCGGGCCTGCACCGAGCGCTCGATCAGGCTTGGGTCGCGCGCCAGCGCCGCGAAGCGCTCGGCCAGGGCCTGCAGATGCCCCACCAGCGCCGGGTTCTCCGCCGCGCCGCCGGGCCGCGCCATCGGCATGTCCTCGCGGAACAGCGGATCCTGCATCGCCACCGTCCAGAGGTCGTTCAGCCAATCGAGGCCGATCGGCGCGCTGCAACTGAAGGTGACGTGCACCGAGGCCTCGTCGAGCGCGAGCGCGTCGTGGAACTGGCCGCGCGGCAGATAGATCAGGTCGCCCGGCGTCATGGTCACCTCGGCGGCGACCCGGCCCTTCATGCGGTCGTACTCGGACTGCGGCACGTTGTAGAAGGCGGCGTGCTCGATCGGCCGGTCGGCGCGCCCTTCGTAGATGCGCCAGCCCTTTCGCCCGATCACCTGGAAGGCATAGACGTCATGCCGGTCGTAGTGGGAATCGAAGGCCTGATGCCCCTTCCAGGAGCAGTAGAGGTTGGCCGAAGCCTTGGCGCCGAGCGTCCGTTCCAGCGTGACGCAGACGACGCGGATCGCCGGATGCAGCGTCTCGATCTCGTTCAGCAGCAGCGAGGCGCCGCGCTCCAGCCACTGCTGCACCTGCGCCGGGTCCGGCTTCTGCACGCTGGTGTGGCTGCGGTCCTTCTCCTCGCGGCAGAAGGCCTCCGCCGGCACCCGCTGGCGGTCGAGCACGAGCTGCAACGTGCGGGACGTCCAGACGTCCATCTCCAGAAGGCGCGACAGCGCGTCCCAGGACATCAGCGGCGCCGTCTTGGCCGGCGCACCCTCGACGTGCAACCAGGTGCGGCCACGCACCCGGTCCAGGAAGTCGTCCAGCGCAAAGGGCGCGAGCAGCTCGGCGAAATCGGGCATAGGTCCAGTCATATTCCCGCCGCTGGGGACGTCAAGCCTGCGCCGGCGCGGTAGACTTCGGGCGACGACTCGGCACCGGAGGCAACCCTTGTCCGACCATCACCGCGCGCTGGAGCGGATGTACCATGCCGCCCCCTTCAACGGCTACTACCGGGGGCGTCTGACCATCGGCCAGGGGACCGCGCGTCTGGACCTGCCGATCCAGGAGACCTTCCTGCACGCCGCCGGCGCGGTGCACGGGACACACTACTTCAAGGTCCTGGACGATACCTGCTTCTTCGCCGCCCAGTCGGCGGTGGAGGATGTGTTCCTGCTGACCGCCAGCTTCACCCTCTACTTCACCCGGCCGATCGTCGGCGCCACCATGGCCGCCGAGGCGAAGTTGGTCGACCAGACCCGCTCGCAACTGATCGCCGAAGGCGTGGTGTTGGACGAGCGCGGCAAGGAGTGCGGGCGCGGCTCCGGCCTTTTCGCCCGCTCGCGGCATCGGCTCGCCGAACTGCCGAACTACGCCTGAGCTTTGTGGAACGCTTCCGCCTCGCCGCGGCTTTCGAAGACGTGCGGCTTGACGGCGCGCTGCTCCAGCGCCCGTCCGAGCTTCAGGCGCATGAAGACGCTGGTGGTGTAGCGCGAGACCTGGGTGTACCAGGTCTCCTCCATGTGCCGAACCATCGCCGCGTAGGCGTCGATGACCGGCTCGGCGATCACCGCGCCGTCGTAATTGACCACCACGGGGACACGGTGGCCGATGCCGTGGCAGACCCCCTCGACGGCCGCGCGCACCCGTTCGACGTCCGCCGCCGTGTGCACCTGCAGCCCCTCGAAGTTGAGATAGAGCCGATCCTCGCCGGCGTCGTAGGCGATGCGGCGCGAGAGATCGAGTCCCAGCAGGTCGCGCTCCAGCTCCATCGGCGCATCGCGGAAGATGCGAACGTCCATCCCGCGCGGCCCGTCCACGCGCGGCCGGAAGGCCATGTGGGCCAGGACGTCCCGCCCCAGGTCCAGGCCGGGCGCTACTTCGGTGAGCGTCAGACCCTCGGGCCGCAGCTCGAAGACGCAGCGCTCGGTGACGTAGAGCACCGGCTGGCCGCGCCGGGCGGCGTAGGCGCCGGAGAAGGTCACCTGCTCGACCGCCTCGACGACCTTGCGGGCGCGGCCTTCGGTGACGATGCGCAAGGCCCCGTCCTCGACCGCGATCTCCAGGCCGCCGGCGGTGAAGGTGCCGGCGAAGACCAGGCGGCGGGCGTTCTGCGAGATGTTGATGAAGCCGCCGGCGCCGGCCAGCTTCGGCCCGAAGCGGCTGACGTTGACGTTGCCGGCGGCATCGGCCTCCGCCATGCCGAGGCAGGCCATGTCCAGCCCGCCGCCGTCGTAGAAGTCGAACTGCTGGTTCTGGTGCACGATGGCGTCGGTATTCACCGCCGCGCCGAAGTTCAGACCCGACTGCGGCAAGCCGCCGATGACGCCGGGCTCGGCGGTCAACGTGATATGGCGCAGGATCTTCTCCTCGTTCGCCACCGCCGCCACCCCTTCCGGCATGCCGATGCCCAGGTTGACGACGCCGCCCGGCGGCAACTCGAAGGCGGCGCGGCGGGCGATGATTTTGCGCGCATCCAAAGGCAGCGGCGCCAGAGCGTCCAGGGGTCGGCGGATCTCGGCCGAGAAGGCCGGGTCGTAGGCGACGGCATAGGTCTGCGGGTGCAGCGCCGGCTCGGCGATGACCACGCAGTCGACCAGGACGCCGGGCACCACCACCTGACGCGGGTTCAGCGAGCCGGCCTCGGCGATCCGCTCGACCTGGGCGACCACCATGCCGCCCGAGTTCTTCGCGGCCATCGCCATGGCCAGGTTGTCGAGCGTCAGCGCCTCGCGCTCCATCGTCAGGTTCCCCGCCGGATCCGCGGTGGTGGCCCGGATGAAGGACACATCGAGCGGAAAGGCGCGGTAGAACAGCCAGGTCTCTCCCGCCAATTCGACCCGCTCGACCAGATTTTCCGTCGTGCGCCCGTTGATTTTTCCGCCTTCGAGGGCCGGATCGACGAAGGTCTCCAGACCCACCTTGGTCAACACGCCGGGCTTGCCGGCGGCGATGTCCCGATAAAGCTGCGAGATGACGCCCTGCGGCAGGTTGTAGGCCTCGATCTCCTGGTCGAGCGCCAGGCGCCCGACCTTGGGGATCAGGCCCCAGTGACCGCCGATCGCCCGCTTCAGCAGACCGGGATGTCCGAGCCGGTTGAGCCCGCGATCCCGGCCGTCGCCCTGCCCGGCGGCGAAGACGAGGGTGAGCCCGCGCGGTCCGCCGGTCTCGAGGAAGCGCTGCTCGAGGGCCGCGAGAAGCGCGTCGGGCGTGCCGATCCCGACGAACCCCGAGGTGCAGAGGGCATCGCCGTCGCGCAGCGCGGCGACAGCCTCCGCCGCACTCACCGCCTTGTTCTTCATGCCGCCCGTTCCCGCCTTCTCTCCCGGTTGAGGTCGCCTTGCGATCCCCCGCGTTTCGCAAACACTCTAATCGTGTTTACCCAAAGAATGGCGGTGAATGTGGGCACCAAGTTGCTATACTACAGGTAATGCATTCAGGAGGTCGCTTTAGATCTCAGGTTGTGGACTCTCGCATTGACCAGAGGAGGGGTCCATGAACTTCGATCCCGACACGCTGCGCAGCCCGGAACTGCACAACGCGCTCCGCTACTGGCGCGCCAAGTGCCAAGGGCGCATCATGCCGTCCCGGCGCGACATCGAGCCATCGGAGATGGTTCCCTGGCTCAGCCGGACCCTGCTCGCCGACGTGATCTACGACGCGCGGGCGGTACCTTCGGACTTCCGGTTTCGCCTCGTCGGCACCGACGTGGTGGATCGCTACGGTCGGGATTTCACCGGCCATGCCCTTTCGTCGCTCGACCTGGACGGCAAGAGCTACGAAATCATGGGCGAGTACCGCTTGACGGTCGACAGCGGCGAACCGCAGTACTTCATCGACGAGTTCGTGCAGCACAGCGGACGCCCGATGCACTATGAGCGGTTGCTGATGCCGCTGTCCGACGACGGCCGGCAGGTTAACATGCTGCTCGGGGTCCAGAAGTCCCTGTTCGCCGACGCCGCTAGCTGAACAGCCGCGCGAGCGGCACTGCCTCGGCTTCGTCCGGCGGGCGGGCCAGGAAGAGGTCCGTATGCAGCCAGCCCTCGGCCTCGCGGCCGGCCGGATCGCGGCCGTGTCGCGCGAGTTCGCCGAGCACGAAGTCGCGCTCCTCCTCCGAGGCGATGCGCCGCTGGGTGAAGGTGCCGCCGGTCCAGCGCTCGACCGCCAGCCCCGCTGCCTGCAGAGCCTCGGCACAGGCCTCGAAGGGGACGAAGCGCAGAACCAGGCAGACGACCCAGGGCTTTGGGTCGTCCAAGGCCTGCAGCACGCTCGAAAAGGTGCGTGCCCCGATGTAGCCGACCCCGCCGGTCACCGTAATCAGGTCGACGCGCTCCTCGGCGAGATCGGGCAGGGCCACTCGCTCCGGCCGCTCCAGATCGGCGACGAGGCCGCGATCGAGCAGGCCCGCCGCCAGCCCATAGCCGACCGCCCGCGCGGCGACGTCGAGGCCGAGCGTGCGCACCTCCGGCCAGCGTCGAGGCAAGCCGGCGAAGAAAGCCTGATCGTGCGCCGGCTCGCCCGCAGCCGGATCCTCGAGGGCGCGACGGTAGAGCGCCTCCAGTTCCAACTCGTAGCGCAGCAGCCCGGCGTTGATGCCGTAGCCGCAACAAAGATCGAGCACCGTCGGCCGCGCGACCCCGCGCAGGCGCCGCAGCTCGGCCAGACAGCGGCTGAAGATGGGCCGCGCATGCGCCGGCGGCCGGTAGTCCAGTGCCGCCATCGCGCGGAGATAGGCGTTCGGCGACGGCAGGTCGTAGATCGTGCCGAAGTCGGCCTTGGCAACCGGCGCAGTGGTCCTCGTGCGCTCTTCCCGCGACATACCTGTGTCCTGATTCGGGGTATGCGACTCGCTGCCGAGCGTGGAACAACTTCATGCTCCGTTCAACTCTTCAGCTAGTCAGGGCCGACTTCGAGGCCGCTCGCCGCCCGGCGGCGGAACTCAGCGTGCCGCCTCCTGCGCGGCCGGCGCAGCTTTCTTGACCGGCTTCTTGCGGACCTTGGAGCGCGACTTCTGCACCACCGCCTCGCCGTCCTCGTCAGGGCCGGCGTAGTCGCGCACGTCGGCGGTCAGCGCATAGCAGGCGAGGCGCACCGTCAGCGGGATCTCGACCGTCTTTCCCTTGCGCTCGCCCTTCTCGTAGTACTGCACCACGCGGCGCTTCAGGCCCAGGGCCTCGGCCGCGTCCTTCTGGGTCATGCCGAGGGACTTGCGCCAACGCTTGAAGGCCTCGGCACTCATATCCAGGCCGGCACCGTCCTTCTTGACCGGCACCTTCATGACAGCGATCCGCCCCCTCCGGTTCGCGCATTCACGGGCAAACACGAGCTGATCGCGAGAATAGGCGGCCCGCCGCTCCCATACAAGTCAAGGCGGCAGCGGACAGGCAGCGCCGTGGCCGTCTTGGAACGAAGCGCACTAGGTGCGCATTAATACCCTTGCGATGAGCGCACCGAGTGCGCATATAATTGGTCTAGACGAAAACGTTACCGCAGCAATCTGTCGAAGTGGAGACACTTCCAGGAGACATCTCTCAGCCGACGCCCAAGGAGGGCGGGATGCCATGACCTACTCGGTCTACGTCTTCGGCCACGCGGCCTTCACCGACAAGAATCACTTCACGCGCCTCGGGGTCACGCCCCTGCACAAGCCCGAGGAGGTTCGCGTGCTCGGCCCCAAACCGAGATTCGTCTATCGGGTCGACGACGGCGATTTCCACAAGCTGACCGTCGAGGATGCCGAGGTCTACCGCCTTGTCCACGACCACCCGAACGCCACGGTGCGCCGCTTGCCGGTGATGGCCTGAGCGGCGCCGACATGGAGCGCCCCGCCGGTCCCGGCCTGCCGTGGACCGAGGCGCCTGCCGCCTCGACCGAACGGCGCCCATAGAGCCATGCCCGACCTGAGTGGATCGCCAAAGCGATTCGCTCAGGTCGGAAAGCATCCCTCCAAGATTTTGTTTTAGGGCGGTTTCTACCCGACCGGCGGAACCACGCAGTGGTTCCACACGGTCGGAAACCGCCCTAGCTCTCGTCCACCTCGAACAGCGCGGCAACCTCCGGATGGCAGTTGCCGGTCTGGATCGCCAGCAGCACGACCTGGGCATCGAGCCCTTCCGGATGCTCGGGTGCCGCGGCCAGCCGCCGGGCAAGCGCGTCCGTTCGGCTTTGCGAGGCGACCTCCGCGAAGTCTTCGGGCCCGAGGATGCAGTAGGCCAGCACTTCGGCCGCGCCGCGCAACTGGTCCGGCCGCGCCGCCCGGCCCCGCTCTGGCAGGAAGCGCAGGATCGTCAGCTTCAGGGAGTCGTGCACCAGGTGCGGATGCAGCCCCGCTGCGCGCAACTCGACCTCCAGCGCCTGCAGCGGCTTGGACTTCCCGAACAGGCCGAACAAGCCGAACATGGCGCTACAGCCGGTCCTTCAGCGCGTACCAGCTCAGCGCCAGGAACAGCAGCGGCGCGCGCAGGCGACGGCCGCCCGGGAAGGCCGGGATCTTCAGGTCCTCCAGCAGCTTCAGGCGGTCGCGGTTGCCGGCGACCGCCTCGGCGTAGAGCTTGCCGGTGAAGTTGGACAGCATCACGCCATGGCCCGAGTAGCCGCCGGCCGAGACCACGTTGGGCATCACCTCCCGCACATAGGGGGCGCGCGGCACGGTGATGCCGACGTAGCCGCCCCAGCAGTGGGTCAGTTCGACGTCCTTGAGTTGCGGATAGACCTCGGCGATCTGGCGGCGGATCGGCGCCTCGATATCCTCGGCCCTGCCGCTGGCGTAGACCTCGCGGCCGCCGAACAGCAGGCGGCCGTCGCGCGTGCGACGGAAGTAGCGGACCACGAAGCGGGAATCGTCGACGCTCTCGCCGCCGGGCAGGACGGAGCTGTCCGCGCCCAGCGGCACGGTGGCGCCGATGAAGGAACCGATGGGCATGACGTGCGCCGCGGTCTTCGGCTCAAAATCGCCGCCGTAGGCGTTGACGGCGATCAGCGCCTTGTCCGCCTCGATCGTGCCCCTGGCGGTGCGCACCCGCACCTCGCCGCCACTTGTCTCGAGTCCCAGCGCCTTGGTGGTCTCGTGCAGCCGCGCACCGGCCGCGGCGGCGACCCGGGCGGTGCCGACGACCAGCTTGAGGGGATGGATGTGGCCCGTGCCGGTGTCCCGCGTGCCGCCGTGGTAGCGCTGCGAACCCAGGCGTTCGGCGGTCTCCGCGGCATCCATGAAGCTGACGTGAGGATAGCCGGCGCGCGCGCCCATGTAGTCCGCGTAGCGGCGGTGGTCCTCGACGAAGGCCCGCTTGTGGGCGACGGACATCTGCCCCGGCACGTAGTCGATCTCGATGCCATGGGCTTCGGCGAACTCCAGCAGCTCGGCCTTGCCCTCCTCGGCCAGGTCGAACAGCGCCTTGGCGCGCGTCCAGCCGAGGCGCGCCTCCAGCTCCGGCAGGGATTGGCGATGGCCGGTGCCGATCTGGCCGCCGTTGCGCCCGGACGCGCCGTCGCCGAAGCGCGCGCCTTCGATCAGCACGACGTCGACCCCCGCCTTGGCCAGATGGGCTGCCGCCGACAGGCCCGTGAAGCCGCCGCCGACGACCACGACGTCCGCGCGCACATCCCCCTCCAGCGCCGGATAGGCGGGCCGCTCTCCCACGCTCGCTTCGTACCAGGACAGGCCGGGAGAAATCGGAGAGGTGTAGGCCATGCAGTGAGGGTCCGTGCTCAACTCGCCAGAGCCTACCCATTTGCACGGCAGCACCGAAGCGGCAAGAGCGGCAGGTCGGGGTCGCACGGGGCGCAAGGGTGCGGCGCGATTGCCGGACGCTGCGAGAGCGGTCCCCTACCAAACGCTGGCGCCGCAAGAGCGGCAGCTTCGAGACTCAGACGGCGACCTGCGTGGCCTGGGCCTCTGAACGGGCCGCGCGCTCCAATGTGTCCACGACCTCGTCCACGGTCACGCGGGCGCCGAAGTGATGCACCACCTCCTCCAGCACGTGCCGGCGCTGCTCGGGCGTGAACGCGGCGGTGGCGTCCTCCACGACGAAGGCGGTGTAGCCGAGATCGTGCGCCTGACGCAGCGTCGACTCGACGCAGACATGCAGGGCGAAGCCCGCCAGCAACAGCGTGTCGATCCCGCGGTGGCGCAGCAGGGCGTCCAGATTGGAGCCGGCGAAGCCGCTGGCGCCGATCCGGCCGGCCGCGACCGCTTCGCCCGCACGCGGGTCGAACGGCGGCTGGAAGGCGGCGCCCGGCCCGACGAAGCTGCCGATCTTCGGGATGGCGGCGCGCAGACCGTGAGCCGCTTGGCCAAGCTCGGGATGTCCCTCGCCAAAACGCAGGCCGACATGCACGAGCGGCAGGCCGGCCCGACGCACCGCCGCGAACAGAGTGCGGCTTTGCGCCTGAGCCTGCGCGAACTGGGCGCGGTCGGCCATCAAGTGATGGATTTTGCCGTCCGGATGCAGCCAGTCGCGCTGGTACTCGATAGCCACGAAGGCCGTGCGGGCCGGATCTATACGCAACGCTTCGGATGTCATCTCAACCTCCTTCATGCCGGGTGTCGGCGGGGGACGAGCGGTGATCCCGGCCAGAGGCCCGGACGCCGCCGATAGGCGTCGCGTCGTTTGCCGTGCCGAGCACTGCATTCCGCAAGCCCGCCATCTCCAATGTGGTACAATATTGTCTTGACGTCAGGTAGAGATTTGATCGATCTGCGTCAAGCCACCCTGGGTCCCTCGCGTTGAGCTCCCTCCGTCGGCCCGGCTCGCGAGATCGGTCGGCTGAAACCGAGTACCGAGGCCGGGGGCTAGAGAGCCCCGCACCGGTCCCGACGTCGCGGCGGCGTGGATCCGGCCGACGCGCCCCCCTCACCCCGGCCGCAGTGCCAGCAGGCAGGCCGCCGCCGATCCACCGCGGGACGCTGCGCATCCGCGCCGGCGCCACGGTTTCCCGCAGATTCCCGTCGAACCCAGCGGCCAGCGCCTCTCCGTCCGACTGCTTCGGCGCGACGATCGCCATGCGGCCTGGGGATCGAACCACTAGGGCGGTTTCCGACCTGAGCGAATCGCCAGAGCTCTTCGCTCAGATCGTGCAGCGCTCTAGCGGCCGTCCCTGGTGACTAGGTATAACCCGGTCACGACCAGCAGAGCCCCGAGCGCAAATGACGGCGTGACGGCATCGCCCAGCAGTGCGGCGCCGAACAGGACCCCGAAGACCGGCGCGAGGAAGGAGAAGGCCGAGAGCGTGGCGGCGGCGTAGCGCCGGAGCATCCAAAAGAACACCAGATAGCTGGCGAAGGCGACGACGATGACCTGGAAGCCGAGCGCCGACAGCGCTGCGGTGCCGCGCGGCAGGCTCCAACTCTCGCCAGCGACCAGAGACACCAGAGGCAGCGCGACGGCCGAACCGGCGAGTTGGAAGTACAACGCCGCGCTCGCCGGCACCTCGACCAGGCGCGTCGTCTTGACCAGGAGGATGGTGGCCGCCCACGCGGCAGCCGCACTAAGGCAGAGCAGGTCGCCCGCCAATGCGCCACCGCCGTCGCCGTCGCCGCTGGGCGCGTTGCGCCACAGCACCGCGGCCACGCCGGCGAAGGCAAGCACGAAGCCGGCGATTCCGCGGCGACCGATCCGCTCGGCGGGCAACAGCGCCGCAGCGCCGACGGCGATCAAGATCGGGCCGGTGTAGTAGAGGATGGTGCCGCGCGACGCCGTCGTCTGGTCGAGCCCTAGGAACAGCAGCGCGAAGTCCAGGGTGAAGAGCAGGCCGAGTGCCAACGCCTCCCAGGGACGCACGCCCATCCGCCAGGGCGGCGACCCGCGCAGGGCGAACCACAGCGTCAGCAGGAGGGTCGCGCCGAGCGAGCGCAGCCCGGCCTGGAAGATCGGCGCCATTTCGGCGTTGCCGATTTTGATCGCCGCCTGCTGCGCACCCCAGGCGGCGAAGACCAGGACAAGCAGGGCGGCTGCGCCGAGCGGCAGGCGGCGCGATGCGGACAGCGGGGACGGATCGGGCGGCGGGGTCTCGGCCATGCCCGAGGATTGGCCCCAGGCTGCCCCGGCAGCCAAACGAGAAGATGGAAATTGGTGTTTAGACTGGCTAAACGAGCTGCCGTGGCCTCTCGTCTTCCCTTCGAGCCCCTGCGCGCCTTCGTGCATGCGGCGCGCGCCGCCAGCTTCCGGCGCGCGGCCGAGCAGCTCAACCTGACGCCGGGCGCGCTCAGCCAGCGGATCGCGGCACTCGAAGCGCATCTGGGCATGCCCCTGTTCCGCCGCACGGCCCAGGGCGTCGACTTGCTACCCGCCGGCCAGCGGTTGTTGGCCGAGGTCGCCGGGTCGCTCGAGACCATCGAGACGGCGCTGGGCACGCCGGTCCCGAACGAGCGGCTGCGCCTGCACACTGTGGCGAGCTTCGCCAACTTCTGGCTGATTCCCCGGTTGGGCGCCTTCCGCCAGCGGCACCCGGACATCGAGATCGCGATCGAGACGAGCGCGCGCCTCAGCGACCTATCGCGCGGCTACATCCGTTCGGATCTGGCGATCCGCTATGGCCCCGGCGCCTATCCCGGCCTCGAGGCGCACGAGATCCTGCGGCCGGGACTGGCGCTGATCGTCGCCACATCCCTGCTGGATCGGGGCGGCGACGTGCCGCTCGCCGAGTTGCTGCGACGCCTTCCCTTGCTGCACGACCGCAATCGCCAAGACTGGAAGTTCTGGCTCGACCGCCTCGCGATCCCGGACGACACCGTGACCTGGGGGCCGGGCCTGGACGACGACGCGGGGATGATCCAGGCGGCGCTGGCCGGCCAGGGCGTGGCCAGCGTGCGCGACCTCTACCTCGACACGCGTCTGACGACAGGCCGACTGACCCGGTTGGCGAGTTGCGCGCGCGCTGCGGAAGCCTTCTACCTGGTCGGCCGCCGCGAGCGGCTGGACCGCCGCGACGCCCGCGCCTTTCTGCGCTGGTTGCGCGAAGAAGCCACGCGCGTGCCGGGTTCGGCCGGCTAGAGCGATGCCCGACCAGAGTGAATCGCCAAAGCGATTCGCTCAGATCGGAAAACATCACTCTAAGATTTTGTTTTACGGCGGTTTCTACCCGACCGGCGGAACCACGCAGTGGTTCCACACGGTCGGAAACCGCTCTAGGAGCGCAAGCGGCCCTCGGCCGCCCTTGCCGTGGATCCTTCTCGGCCGGGTTTGCGTATCGGCGGTCTGGAATCGCGACGCCCCCGGCACGCCCGGGTTCGCCAGGCCGCTCCAGTCGCTTCCGTCCCGACTGTCGCAACCCGCGCAACTGAGTGTGCCAAGCGCGACCGCTTATCCCTGCGACGACGCCCACCACCTCCGGCGTGGCGATGTCCGAAGGTCAGGGTGCAATCGCCCAGCGCCTCCCCACGGACGCATCGCCAGCATCACGGACCGAAATGGAGAGCGAGAGATGGGTTGCGCAGAACGCGAAGCGAGGCGGGCGAGCGTCCATGCATGGAGGCTCGCCGTCTCGCTGCTGGCCGGCGGTCTTGGCGGTTTGGTGGCCACTGTCCCGGCCGCCGCCGTCGAGGTCTTGACGCCGCTCGAGCTTCCCGACGGCTTTCAGTATCCGAATGGGATCACGCAGACCGAGGCAGGCGCGCTGCTCGTCGGCTCGGTGGTCAGCGGTCGGATCTATCGCCTCGACGACGAGGGCGCGACGCCCTTCGAACAGCCGGACCCTTCCGTCTTCGCCGGCACGACGCTGCGCTACGATGCGGCGGCGGATCGCCTCTGGGGGGCCTCGCCGGACTTCCTCGGCGTCGAGCAACCCGACGGCACGATCATGCGCCGGGCCCACCGAATCTTCGCGCGGGACACCGCCACCGGCGCCGTCGACTTCGCGATGCTCATCCCCGACGACGGCTTCGGCAACGATATTGCCTTGGCCGACGACGGCACGCTGTTCGTCACCGACACCTCCGTGCCCCGGGTGCTCCGGCTCGATCCCGGCTCCAACCGACTCGAGACCTACGTCGCCGACCGGCGCCTTTCGTCGCCCGGCAGCGGCGTCGACGGCATCGGGGCGGCGGGCATCGCCATCGCCGAGGATGGCCATACCCTGCTGGTTGGCCTCTACGGGGCGGGCCAGCTGTTCGCCCTGCGCCGCACCGAAATCGGCGGCGTGCGTCTCGACGAGATCGAGCTGGAGCGCGAATTGGAGAATCCAGACGGCTTCGCGATTGCCGACGACGGCTCGCTGCTTCTCGTCGAAGGCGGCGTGGCGAGCGGCAACGGGCGTTTGACGCGCATCCCCGATCCGCTGGCGGAGGGCGTGCGACCAGTCGAAACCCTCGTGGAAGGGCTGGACATTCCGGTCAATCTGCTGATCGACCGCAATGACCCCAAGCTGGTGTATGTGACGGAATCCGGGCTTGGCCACCGCTTTACCGAGTCCCGACGGTCGCCCGAGCCGCCGAGCACCTTCTACGTTCGGCGCTACCGCCTGGACTGAGCGCACCGCCGGCGCAGCGGTTCACCGTGACGCAGGCGCCTGGCGCGCCAGGGTCTCGACGAGAAAGTCGATGAAGGCCCGAGTCTTCGGAGGGACCGCTGCGCCGGCATAGAGCGCGTAGATCCCGCTCTCGGGCACCTGCCATTCGCTCAGCACGGGCACGAGCCGCCCAGAGCCGAGGGCTTGCGCCGTAATGAAGTCGGCCAGCAAGGCAATGCCCAGGCCGGCAAGCGCCGCCTCGTAGAGCACCAAGGCGTCGTCCGCGCGCAGCGAGGGGGCGACCGGGATGCGCTGCTGCACTCCCTCGCGCTCCAGAAGCCAGACGTCGCCGCCGCGCAGGCGGGCGAAGTGCAGCAGGCGATGGCGCGAAAGATCTTCGGGCGTGCGCACCGGCGGCGCGGCGCGAAGATAGCGCGGCGAGGCGACCAGCCGCCGAGCGTTCGGAGCCAGGAAACGGGCACGCAGGCTGGTATCGGCCAACCGCCCGATGCGGATCGCTACGTCGATCCGTTCTTCGACCACATCGACGTAGGCGTCCGAGTAGGCGATATCCAGCCGGATGTCCGGGTGGCGCAGCAGAAACTCGGGCAGGCGCGCCGTCAGGTGGAGGCGCGAGAAGGCGGTCGGCGCCGCCACCCGCAGCAGACCGGCCGGTCGGTTGCCGAGAGAACTCGCCGTTGCATCCGCCTCGTCCAGTGCCGACAGCAGGTCCTCGCACAGCGGCAGATAGATCGCGCCCGCTTCAGTCAGCGTCACCCGGCGCGTCGAGCGTAGGAAGAGCGCGACGCCGAGCCGATCCTCCAGCTTGGCGATGCGACGCCCGAGCGTGGAGGGCGTCAGGCCAAGCGCGGCCGCCGAAGCCTTGAAATTCAGACGTCGGGCGCATTCGACGAAGGCCCGCATCAGGGCGATGCGGTCGGTGTCGTGGGAGTCCATCGCGAGTTCCGCTCTATTATCGCGTCTTACGCTATAGTGATAGGGACCTGCCTGCGATTATCATAGACGGATCGATCGCCATCTTCTCGCTCGACCCCTTTCGTTCGAGCAGGAGAAACCCAATGGCACTCTTGGCGGGAAAGTCCGGCGTCGTGGTCGGCGCCAGCTCCGGCATCGGCCACGCGGCCGCGATGCTGTTCGCAGAAGAAGGCGCGCAGGTGGCGGTCGTCGCCCGCCGCCGCGAGAAGCTGGAAGATCTCGTCGCGGCGATCGAGGGCGAAGGCGGGACCGCCTTCGCGATTCAGGCCGACGTCACCACTATGGCAGACCACGCGCGGATCGTGGCGGAGACCGTAGCGGCGTTCGGCCGGCTCGATTTCGCGTTCAACAATGCCGGCACGATCGGCAACTTCGTGCCGATGCTGGAGCAGTCGGAAGCCGACTGGGACCGCACCGTCTCGACCAATCTTAAAGCCGTTTGGCTCTCCGTCCGCGCCCAGGCGGCGCAGATGCGCGTGCAGGGCGGGGGTGCCATCGTCAACACCTCCTCTTGGCTCGCCATCGGCGCCTTGCCCGGCTCCACGGTCTATTCCGCCTCCAAGGCCGGCCTGGACGGCCTGCTCCGGCCCGCCGCGCTCGAACTCGCCGCTTCCGGTATCCGCATCAACAACATCAATCCGGGCGGCATCGACACCGAGATGACCCGCGAGGCATTCCGGCACGACGCGGCCGTACTCGACGCCTTCGGACGCGCCCACCCCATCGGTCGGATGGGCACGCCGCGGGAGACTGCGGAGCTCGCCTGCTTCCTCCTGTCGGACCGGGCCGCGAACGTCACAGGACAGGCGATCCTGGTCGACGGCGGCTACACCATCGCCGGACAGCGCACGACATGAGCCGCTCGCGACCGGGGTGCCGCGCGGAGAAGAGGCTGTGCGGGCACGACCGCTACCGATGGCAGGATCATGTGCCGCGGGAGTCTGATGTCCGTGTGGGGGGTGTCATCCTCTTCGCAGCAGGCCTCGCCGCGCTGGTCGGCGCCCTGATCTGACGCACGCACGGCAGATGCGGACTTCGGCCGACCCTGCCGGGCCTAGAGCAGGATCGTCTTGGATGGAATCGCTTTGGCGATCCCATCCAAGACGTGAATCCTACTCTATTCATGGAGTTAGAGAGCGATTCACGTCACTGGTGGAAGCGGATCCGCTTCCACCAGTGACGATCGCGCTCTAGGTGTTCGGTGCCGGCATGTGGTGGCGCGGATCGCCCTTGAACCGTTCTGGCTCGTCGGTCCAGCATTTGACGATGTGCTCGTAGGGCGTTCGGCCGCGTAGGGTCTTGAGGCGGCGTGCGAAGTTGTAGGCCGCGACGAAGTCGGCGAGGTGCTGGCGGAGCTGGTCGTGGCTGTCGTAGTGGTAGCGCTTGACGGTCGCCTCCTTGATCGTCCGGTTCCTCCGCTCGAGCTGTCCGTTGGTCCACGGGTGGTTCACCTTCGTCAGGCGGTGCTCGATGCCATGCTCGACGCAGGCGATGCCGAAGGCGTGCCGGAAGGCGTAGCGATCTTGCTTGCGGTTGGCGAACTGGACGCCGTTGTCGGTGAGCACCGTGTGGACCCTATAGGGCAACGCCTGGATGACCTCGCGGAGGAAGGCGGCCGCGGCCATCTTTCCGGCCTTCGGGACCAGCTTTGCGAAGGCGAACTTGCTGGTGCGGTCGATGGCGACGAACATCCAGAGCTTGCCGTCCTCGGTGCGCAGCTCGGCGATGTCGATGTGCAGGTAGCCGATGGGGTAGCGCTGGAACCTGGACCGCTTCGGCCTGTCGCCTTCGATCTCCGGTAGGCGGCTGATGTCGTGGCGCTGGAAGAGCCGGTGCAGCGCGGATCGGCTGAGATGCGGGATCGAGGCCTGGAGCGCATACAGACAGTCGTCCAACGGCAGCAGCGTATGTCGACGAAAGGCCACGCACATCGCTTCCTCCTCGGGGCTGAGAACCGAGGAGCGCACCTCCTTCGGCCCCATTCGCGCGTCCTCCACGGTAGACCGCTTGCGCCACTTGCGGACCGTCTTCTCGTTGAGCCCATACCGCTCGGCTAGCTCCGAGACCGAAGCTTGCGATCGCTGTATTGCCGCTCGGACGGCCTGCGTGGTCGTGGCGCTCCCGTGAACAACCTCGCCCATAGCTCGTCCCCCTCCATGTTGGATGGCAACCTACCATCACACCACGGGACTACACATCCGTCGGATTCGATGGCTACGGCAAAGCATTATGGCCCGACAGCCGACGTTCGCCTTGGCCTAGAGACTCTTGTGAAGAGCCATGATCGGCCTCCCGCCATCGTGGATTTGTGAACCGGTTCGGAGCATTGGACGGTACGGCCAGACCCCGGTCTACCGCCGTGCCCACCCGGCTCGCGCGCTCATAAATGTCGTCGGACCCGCGCTCTCAGGCATACCATCATCGCCGCGAAGACGACGACGGCACAGACAAGCGCGGTCGTCGTAATCTCCTCGCCGAGGAAGAGCGCAGGCCAGACGAGCGCCGTCAAAGGCAGCAGGAGATTGATCTGCCCGATTCGCGCGATGCCGCCGGCCGCCAGCCCGCGATACCAGAAGATCGCCGCAAGGAACATGCTTACGATGGCGAGATAGGCCATGGATGCCCAGCTCCACGGCGCAACCGACATGAGGTCCACATCGCGAAGCGACCAGACGAGCGGACCGGCGGCGAAGGGCGTGAGAAGGAGCATCGCCCAACACAGCGTCGTCGTGCCGCCGAGCTCTGCCGACACGCGCCCGCCTTCCACATAGGCGAGGCCGAGACAGAGGAGCGCGAGAAGAAGCCAGCCGTCGGCAGCGCTGAAGTCGCCTCCACCGGCGTCGTGGGCGTAGTAGAGGACCGCTGCAATGCCTGTGGCGCAGGCCAGCCAGAAAACCGGCGGCGGACGCTCGCCGGCGCGAAGGACGGCGATGATCGCGGTCGCGGCGGGCGCGAGGCCCGTGACGACCGCGCCATGCACCGCCGAAACCGATTCCAACGCGACCGCCAGAAAGAACGGATAGCCCACCGCCAGCCCGAGTCCCATCACGGCGATGCCGACTAGGTGCTTTCGCGCCGGTAGCGCGGTCCTGCCCGTCAGAAGAAGCGTGGCGCCGCCCAGAAGACCAGCGATGACGATGCGCGCGCAGGTAATGGCCAGCGGCGAGAAGTCGGCGACCGCAACGCGGGTCGCAGCCAGGGTGCCGCTGAAGCCAACCATGCCGAGAAACCCGAAGAGGACACCGACGGTCCAGGAGGAGGGTCGGACGGTCATATGGCGTCCGATCGCGGAAAGGTAATCGCCTCGACCGTGTTGCCGTAGGGGTCGCGGCGCGCATTCAACCAAAACTCGGGATAGCTCTTGCCACAGCCTACCGCGACCCCGCGCGAGACGATGCGCTTGAGTCCGAGCGGGGTGAGGACACGATCATAGAACGCCGCGCTCCTGCCGAGGTCCGGGACGGCGATCGATACGTGACCGATCATGGCTGTGCTCTCCTGAAGACGGTGGTCGGTTCATTTGACGGTCGGCCGGTGAATGGCGATGCCGGTCATCACGAGTGCGATCCCGAGAACATCCGGAGGGCTCGGAAGCTGGGCCAGCACGACGGCCGCGATCACGGTCGCCGTGGCAGGCAGCAGCGCCAGAAGCAGGGCGAAGGACGCGCGCGGCAGCCGCGCCATGGCTAGCTGATCGCAGGCGTAAGGGATCACCGAAGACACCAGGCCGACGCCGATCGTCGCGACGAACTCCATCGCCGCGACGAGCCTCATGGGCAGTCTGTCGAGCGCGAGATAGAAGGCTGTGTTCATGGCGGCGAGGCAGACACCGAGCCCCACCAGAAGCAGCCGTGTCGGTCCGTCCGCGTCCCGAAGGGTGCGCCACGGACGGGTCAAGGGCGCGAAGACGAAAGCCGCCGTTGCGATTCGAAACCAGGCGATGCCCAGAACGCCGACGGCGGGGAACACTAGCACGGCCAAGGCGGGGCCGAGATAGCGCGAGACCGCGCTGACACCGAACCATGCGTGCGGCGGCACGGCTCCGGCGACGCGATCGAGCCCCGAGGAGATCGATGCCCCAGAAACTGCTGGCGGATCCTTCATCTCGTAAATTATGAAGGTCTTCTTGAGGTTCTTATATAGGAAAGAAATGTTTATACGGCCGTGCTATCTTAATATCGGAGACCAGGATGATGAAACGCCTTGGGTATGAAAATCGGGCAGTCGACGCGGTGGACCGGACCATCCTCACGATGCTTGTCGCGAACGCCCGGACGACCACCGCCGAGCTGGCGCGCGCGGTCAAGCTTTCGGCGCCGAGCGTCGCCGAACGGGTCAGGCGGCTCGAGGAGGCGGGTGTGATCCGGAGCTACACGGCGGACATCGCGCCGGAGACCATCGGGTTGCCCATCTCCGTCTGGCTGCGCATTCGTCCCGTCCCGGGCCAACTGCAGAAGGTTGTCGAGATCATCCAGAGCATCCCGGAAATCACCGAATGCGATCGGGTGACGGGCGAGGATTGCTTTCTCGCCCGCGCGCATCTCGCCTCGGTCGCCGACATGGAGCGCATCATCGACCGGATCGTTCCTCACGCGATGACCAACACCTCCGTCATCCAGTCGTCGCCGGTCAAGCGACGCCTACCGCCCTTGCCGAATTCGACGGGCAGGTGACGGCGAAGCAGGCAATCGTGTTCTCGGACATCCTCAAGCTTTCACCAACGCCAGCCCAACCGAGGAAAGCAGCAACGCTGCGAACGCGATGTTGACCGCGCGGCCGATGGTCGGATTGCGCAGGAATCGCGAGAAGCTTGCGCCAAATGCCAGCCAGGCGGCGTTCACGATCACGATGACCACGACAAGGGCCGCCAGCTTCGCGCCCGTGTCTGCGCCGAGGTGACCCGGAACCAGTGTCTGGCTCGCGTACACCGCCCCGATGGCGGCAAAGGCCTTCGGATTTGCGATCGCCAGCAGAAAACCTGGCAAGAAGGCAGGAGCCTTGGCACCGTCGAAGACCGCCTGTCCGACCGGGGCCGTCGCGATCTTCCAGGCGAGATAGACGATGTATGCTCCGGCGACCGCGGTCAGAATCACGACGAGTTCCGGCCGGGCCAGAATCAACGCGGTGACGCCCGTCGCGATCATCAGCAACACAGCGGTCGTGCCCGCGACAATGCCGACAAGATACCGGATGCCCGCACGGAAACCGTATGCCGTTCCGATTCCGGCAAGGCTGAGCGTCGCCGGGCCCGGACTGCCCATCAGTGGGAAGGCGGCGAGCCAAAGCAGAACAAGCGCGTTCGCAAGCTGCGGCGGATCCTCCATGATCGCGCGATGATCGCCGCCGCGCTCCAGCCTGTCTTGAACGATTGTGCGTCATGACCCGCCCCGACGAAGGTCTGATCCGATCTCGCCAGATCGCGGCCGGGGTGGAGATCATCGAGACATCGGGCCTGAAGAGCGGCTACAGGCCCCACCGCCATGACAGCTACGTCATCGGGACAACGTCGCACGGCGTGCAAAGTTTCCGCTACCGGGGCGAAGAGCGCTACGCCTTGCCTGGCCAGGCCTTCGTTCTCCATCCCGACGAGAGGCACGACGGACGCCCCGGAACGGCCGCTGGTTATGGCTATCGTGCGATCCACATCGCGCCGCAGTGTATCTTGGAGGCCAACGGATCCGGGGACCTCCCTTTCGTGTCCGATGCCGTCTCTACGGATGCCCGACTGATCGAAGCGATCGCCGATTCGATTCGATCGCCGACCGACACGACGTCGGACCTTGCGGTCGTCAGTGTGCTTTCCGATCTCGCCCAGGTCCTCCATCGCCTCGGCGGCCGGTCGCGGCGCCGGGCGGCCGTTCCCTTAGAGATCATGCGTCGAATCAAGGCAGACTTGGACGTCGCACCACACCCCGCCTTTTCGATGTCCGATCTCGAGACCGAGTACGGTCTCAGCCGCTTCGCGATCGCGCGTCTTTTCCGTCGATGCTACGGCGTCAGCCCGCTGCGCTACGTTCTCATGCGGCGGCTCGATGATGCGAAAAGCCGGATACTTGCTGGCCATAGCCTGGCGGACTCGGCGATCGCAGCCGGGTTCAGCGACCAAAGCCACATGACGCGGCAATTTCTCCGAGCGTTCGGCATGACACCCGGGCGTTGGAAGGCGCTCCACAGGAGCCCTTGAACCCGCCAAGTCGTGCGGCGTCTACGCCGCGTTTGGCGAGGCACCGGCAACACACACAATGCCGAGACACGTCGCACCCTCTCTTTGCACTCCGACGCCCCGGTTTGTCGTTCGTCGCGGACGATCTCCCAGATTCTTCGCTGGTGATCCGGGAGATCGCGACGCCCAGCCAAGAACCAGCCAAAAAAGAGACTTGCCGGGAACCATCCGACGGCACCACCTCAACTGGCTGGTGCCACTCCCCGACACTCCGATTTGCGAGCTGGAGCAGCGTGAAGCGTTTCCGCCTCGCTTCGCCCTGGGTCAACGCTGCGTCGTTTGGGATCTCGCCGAGGTCCAGGCCAGGCTTGCCTTCAAGAAAGGCAAACGGGTGTCTCCGATGAGCGATCCCGACGTGCGCCTTCGCGAGTCCCGTCCGGTCGGAGGGACGGATCGAGCAGCGAGGTCGCCATCGCGGGGAGCATGACGACCGGTGCCCGCTGGAGTCCATCGGCCCAAGTTTCGATCTAGCGTTGTCGGTACAATCAGCCAGGAAAGCTACCGCAAACCGGGCTTGTGAGCACAACGGCGTGCCCGAAGTTCGGATGTCGAAAGCCCGTCGCGGCCCGTCAGCCGATCCGTCGGCTCGCTTCTCTGCAGGACGATAGTAGGTGAATGTGCCCCAACCATATTATCATTTATATCAGTGCTTTAAGATCGATTCTCCGATAGCTGCCGATCGTCTCCGGCTATTCGGAATCATTCCCACTCGATGGTCCCCGGCGGCTTGGAGGTGACGTCGTAGACCACGCGGTTGATGCCGCGGACTTCGTTGATGATGCGGGTGGCGGTGCGCGACAGGAAGTCGTGGTCGAAGGGGTAGCTCTCGGCGGTCATGCCGTCGGTCGAGGTGACGGCGCGCAGGGCGCAGACGTGGTCGTAGGAGCGCGCGTCGCCCATCACGCCGACGGTCTTGACCGGCAGCAGCACGGCGAAGGCCTGCCAGATCGCGTCGTAGAGGCCGGCCTTGCGGATCTCGTCGAGATAGATTGCATCCGCCTTGCGCAGGATCTCCGCCTTCTCGCGCGTCACCGTGCCCGGCATGCGGATCGCCAGGCCCGGCCCCGGGAAGGGGTGGCGGCCGACCAGCTTCTCCGGCAGGCCGAGCTCGCGGCCCAGCGCGCGCACCTCGTCCTTGAACAGCTCGCGCAAGGGCTCGACCAGCTTCAGGCGCATGCGCGCCGGCAGGCCGCCGACGTTGTGGTGGCTCTTGATGGTCACCGACGGGCCGCCGGTGAAGGAGACGCTCTCGATCACGTCGGGATAGAGCGTGCCCTGGGCCAGGAAGTCGGCGCCGCCGATCTTCGCCGCCTCCTCCTCGAAGACGTCGATGAAGGTCGAGCCGATGATCTTGCGCTTCTGCTCGGGGTCCATGACACCCTCGAGCTTGCCGAGGAAGAGCGCCGAGGCGTCGCGGGCGACCAGCGGGATGTTGTAGGCGTCGCGGAAGACCTCGACCACCTGCTCGGCCTCGCCGGCGCGCAGCAGGCCGTGGTCGACGAAGATGCAGGTGAGCTGGTCGCCGACCGCCTCGTGGATCAACACGGCGGCGACCGAGGAGTCGACGCCGCCGGACAGGCCGCAGATCACCTTGCCGTCGCCGACCTGCGCGCGGATCTGGGCGATCGCCTGCTCGCGGAAGGCGGCCATGGTCCAGTCGCCGGTGCAGCCGGCGATCCTGCGCACGAAGTTGGCGAGCAGGCGGGCCCCGTCCGGCGTGTGCATCACCTCGGGGTGGAACTGGACGCCGTAGTAGCGCTTCTGGTCGTCGGCGACGGCGGCGCAGGGCGCGCCCTCGCTGCGGCCGACCGAGACGAAGCCGGGCGCCAGGCTCAGCACCCGGTCGCCGTGGCTCATCCAGACCTGGTGGCGCTCGCCCTGGCCCCAGACGCCCTCGAACAGGCGGCAGTCCTCGGCGATCTCCAGGAAGGCGCGGCCGAACTCCTGGTGGTCGGAGGTCTCGACCTTGCCGCCGAGCTGCGCGGTCATGGTCTGCATGCCGTAGCAGATGCCGAGCACCGGCACGCCGAGGTGGAAGACCTCGTCCGGCGCGCGCGGCGTCGTCTCCTGGGTGACGCTGGCCGGTCCGCCAGACAGGATCACCGCCTTGGGATCGAAGATCTCCAGGCGGGCGGGGTCGATGTTGAAGGGCAGGATCTCGCAGTAGACCCCGGCCTCGCGCACGCGCCGGGCGATCAGCTGCGTGACCTGCGATCCGAAGTCGAGAATCAGCACGCGGTCGGTCATGGGCGCTCAGATAGCGGATTCCCCGGCGATTTGCGAGCACGGCTCACGCCGGCGCCGCAACCTCCTCCGTGGCGAACGCGGCCGGCAAGGTGATCTCCAGGATCTCCAGGTCGTCGGAGTGGGCGGCCTCGCGGTGGCGGATGCCCGGCGGCTGGTGGACGCAGGAGCCGGGCTCCAGGCGGACCTCGCCGACCCCCTCGTACTCGAAGACGACCCAGCCCTTCAGCACGTAGACCATCTGGAAGGCGAGGTCGTGGGTGTGCCAGACGGGATTCGGCTCTCCGCCCGGCCTGGCGCGGATGACGTGCGCGCCGACGCTGCCGGCCGTGGCCGCGGCGATGCCCAGGTCGCGGTATTCGAAGAAGCCGCGCAGGCCGGCCTCGAAGGGCTCGGTCGCGTGGCGCACGGAGAAGCCCGGCGGCGGCTTCATGGTGGTGTCGGTCATGGCGTTTCTCCCAGTACGCCGATAGCGGCCTTGCGGCCGCTGCCTCGGCGGAGCCGCGCGCTGCGCGCTGCTTCGACAAGCTCAGCATGAAGGCACTTGGGAAGCGCTCCAAAAACTCCGCTTCACCCTGAGCCTGTCGAAGGGCGAAGCCGGCCGCCGCGAGGCAACCGCCCCCTACTCCCCCCGCTTCTGCCGCTGCTTGACCTGGGCGAGCCAGGAGAAGAGGTCGGGCCAGACGTAGGCGACCTCGGGCAGCCAGACGCCGGCGAAGCGCTCCTCCCGTTCGGCCTGGGCCTGGCCGCCCATGCGCTCGTAGAAGAAGCGGGTCGGGTTGCCGGCCAGCATCCACAGGCCGGCGTCGGTGTAGCCCTTGGCCGCCAGTTCCTCGATCAGGGCGATCAGCAGCGCACGGCCGTGCCCCTGCTCCTGCGCGTCGGGGTGGACGTAGAGGCTGTAGATCTCGCCGCGCCAGGGCGGACTGGCGGACTCGCCGGCATGGCGGGCCCGCCCGCAGGAACCGAAGCCGACCACTGCGCCGGCCGCATCCAGCGCCACCAGCACCCGCTCGCCCCTGCGCCGGCCGATCAGCTCGCGCCACCAGGCCGCCTGGCGGGAGATCGACATGCCGGCGAGGTAGCCGTCCGGCACCAGCCCGGCGTAGGCGGACTGCCAGGTCTCGACATGGATGCGCGCGATCGCCGCGGCGTCCATCGGCGTCGCCTCGCGCACCTGGCCGGAGCTCGCGCCGGTCATGCCTCTGCGCTCCCCTGTGCGGCCGCGGCGTCCCGTTCCAGCACGGCGACGAAGAAGCCGTCGGTGCCCTGTGCTGCCGGGCGCAGCAGCAGGGTCTCCGTGGACACCGGCGGGCGGCCGGGCAGCACCTCGGCCCAGGCCGCCGCCAAGGGCACCAGCTTAAAGTCCTCGCGCCGGCTTAGGAAGCGGTCGACCTGGGCGCGGTTCTCGGCCGGCAGCAGGGAGCAGGTGGCATAGACCAGACGACCTCCGGGGCGCACCAGCCGGGCGGCCGAGGCGAGCAGCCGGCCCTGCAGCTCGGTCAGCTCCTCCAGTCCGGCGGGCGTCAGCCGCCACTTGGCGTCGGGATTGCGCCGCCAGGCGCCCGAGCCGCTGCAGGGCGCGTCGACCAGCACGCGGTCGAAGCCGCCCTTGTGACGCTTGATCCAGGGGTCGCTCTCGCTCGAGAGCACGCGCCGGGTGACGTTGAAGGCGCCGGCGCGCTTGAGCCGCGCGGCCGCGCGGTCGAGCCGGCCCTTCAGGGTGTCGCAGGCGAGGATTTGGCCCTTGTTTCCCATCAGCGCCGCCAGCGCCAGGGTCTTGCCGCCGGCACCGGCGCAGAAGTCGACCACCCGCTCGCCGGGCTTGGCGCCGACCAGCCAGGCGACGAGCTGCGAGCCCTCGTCCTGCACCTCGACCAGGCCGTCGCGGAAGGCGCGCGTCGCGGCGATCGGCCGGCGCCCGTCGATGCGCAGAGCCCAGGGCGACAGGCGCCCGAGCGCCGAGGCAATGCCCTCCTGCGCCAGCGCCGCCTGCGCCCGCTCGCGGTCGGTCTTCAGGGCGTTGACGCGCAGGTCCAGCGGTGCCTCGCCGGCCAGCGCCGCCAGCTCGCGCTGCAGGTCGGCGCCGAGCGCCGCGCGGAGTTGCGGCAGCAGCCAGGCTGGAACCTCGCAGCGTACGTCGAGCGGTTGGTCGGGGTGCTCCAGCCGCACGCCGCCCAGCGGCTTGGCCGCCGCCACCTCCTCCGGCGTCAGCGGTTCCGGTGCGTAGCCCTGACCGTCGAACATCTGGCGCACCTGCGCCAGCGGCAGGCCGCCGTGCAGCATCAGGAAGCCGATCAAGCGCAGGCGCGGGGTCGGCGTGGCACCGACCCGCGCCAACCACCAGCCCAGCCGCGCATGGGCGCGCAGCACGCCGTAGACCAACTCGCCGATGGCGCGCCGGTCCTTGGCGCCGATATAGCGGCGGCCGCGCAGGTAGTCGGCGACGGCGCGGTCGGCGGGCGGTGCCGGCGTGTCGTCGGCGGGCAGCAGCACGTCCAGAAGGTCGAGGGCGGCCTGCGCCCGGGCGGCGGGAGTCATGGCCGCCTATGTGACACCCTTTGCCGAACCCTGCCAGACCCTATGGGGCCGGACCCTAGCGCCGCAGCGGCGCCCGCCGCAGCCCTTGGCAGAGGCAGTGCGGTCCGCCGCCGCCGAGGGTGAACATCGAGAGGTCGGGGTCGAAGACCTCGAGACCGCGTGCCCGCAGCCGCTCGTTCAGGCGCGTGTTCCGGGCGGTCGAGAGCACCCGATCGTCGCCGAGTGCGACGACGTTGCAGCCGAGCTTGGTCGCCTCGCCATAGGTCACGTCCAGGATCTCGTAGCCGCGCGCCCGCAGCAGCTCGGGCAACCAGGGCTCGTGCGCCTCGGTGCAGACGGCGATCAGCTTGTCGGCGAGCGGGCCGACGGTCACGTCCAGGTGCACGAAGTGCGCCGGGAAGGGCACGCGGATGGCCTCCCAGCCCTGCGCCTCGAACCAGCCGGCCACCTGCTCGGCCCCTGCCCTTTCGGAGCGCTCGCCGCCGTAGCCGCAGAGCACCAGACCTGGCTCGAGAACCTGCAGGTCGCCGCCCTCGAAATGGCCGGCCGTGACCATCTTCCAGATCGGCACGTCGCGATCCTGGTAGAACTTGATCGCCACCGCGTAGTCGCCGCGGCGATAGGGCGTCTGGATCAGGGTGATCAGCGGGCCCCAGGGCGTCATGGCCGAGGAGTCGCGGGCGAAGGCGGCGTACTTCAGCTCCGGCCAGGCCTCGAGCGTGTGGATCGTGACGCCAGCGGCTTCGTAGGCCTCGACCATGCGGGCATGCTGGGCCATGGCGAGCTGGGGGTCGAAGCGCTCGTCCCGCCGGATGGTCTCGCGCGAGATCGCACCGACCGGCCGCCATTCGAAGAAGTCGGGCGGGCCGAGCAACACCTCCTCCAGCCGCCCGGTCTCCGAGTCCAAGCTCCAGCTCTCCCCGCCGCTCCCCGTCATTCCGCGCCTCCGGTCCGATGCAGCGGCGATCTTGGTGCCGAGGCGGCCGGCCGACAAGCGATGACGACAGATAGGCGATGCCGCTACCCTCGCCGGCGACGACACATGGGAGGCAGAGATGGCACAGGACACGGCGGTGGTGATCGGCGTCGGCCCCGGGCTGGGCTGGCATCTTTGTGCGCGCTTCGCAGAGGCCGGGCTGCGGGTGGTGGCCGCCGCCCGCTCGCCGCAGCGCTTGGACAGCCTGATCGCGGAGACGGAGGCCACGGGCATCGAGGCCGCCGCCTGCGACGCCGCCGACGCGGGGAGCGTGCAGGCCCTCTTCGCGCATAGCGGGCCGGCCCGCCTGGTGGTCTACAACGCCGGCAAGATGGTGCGCGGCGGCGCGCTGGAGCTGGACCCGGCCGAGGTCGAGGCCGCCTGGCGGGTGATCTGCCTGGGCGGCCTGCACACCGCCCAGGCGGCGATCCCGGGCATGTTGGAGCTTGGCGGCGGCACCCTGATATACACCGGCGCAACGGCCTCGCTGCGCGGCGGCGCCGGCTTCGGCGGCTTCGCGCTCGGCAAGTTCGGCCTGCGAGCGCTGGCGCAGTCGCTGGCGCGCGAGTTCGGGCCGCAGGGCATCCACGTCGCCCACACCATCATCGACGGACAGATCGCCAGCGCGCGGCATGCCGGGCGCGACCCGGCGACGCTGCTGAAGCCATCGGCGATCGCCGAGGCGTACTGGCGCCTGCACACGCAGGACCCGACGGCCTGGAGTTTCGAAGTCGACCTGCGGCCCGCGCAGGAAAAGTGGTGAACCGGCCGCCGCGTCAGAGCGGACGCGGCCGCAAGGGCACACCGGGCGCGCAATCCAGTGCGGCCCGGTCCCAGCCGGCGAGATCGGCCGCCGCGCCATAGGTGTCCTGAAGGAATTCCAGCAGCACCGCCTGTGGATCGTCCGCTGTGCGCACCGCCTCGTAGGGCAGGACGAACTCGCCGGCCCCGGCGTCGAAGTAGGCCGCCTCGGGGCGCACCCTGGCGTCTGCGAAGCCTGTCGGCGTCGGATAGGCGTAGGCATAGAAGGCCGGGGCGTCGATCGGCCCGCCGCCGGGCCAGAAGCCGGCCGAGGCGACCTCGTGGCTGTAGGCCTCGCGCGTCACCGCGTCCGGCAAGGCCGGAATGCCGCCGGGATGCGAGGGCGCCGTGCGGCCAGAAAAGCGGGTGACCGCCAGATCGAAGCTGCCCCAGAACAGGTGGACCGGGCTGACCTTGCCGAGGAAGCCGGTACGGAATTCCCGAAACACCCGGTCGATCGACACCAAGGCGCGATGAAACCGGCGCACCGCCTGCGCATCCCAGGGCCGCGCCGAGGCGTCCTCGACGAAGGGCACCGGATCGGGGATCTCGTTCGGCCGCCCGTGGAACTGCGGCGTCGCACCGACTTCTTCGAGCGCCGTGCGGAAGCGCGCATGGAAGTCCGCCACCGGCATCGGCTCCAGCGCGAAGCCCGTCACTTCGCCGTCGGCGTTGGCGACCGCCAGGCTTTGCTCGCAGAAATCGAGGAGCACCTCCACCGCGCCGGAGCGGTCCGGCACCGGGCCGGTCGTCAGCCCGCGCGGCGTCACATAGAGAGTCGCGTGCCACGAGTGGTTGACCCAGGGCGTGCGCGCGAGCCGGTACTTACCGACGATCTGGCTGTAGAGATGCAGGGCGGCGCAGGTCTCGCGCCAAGCCGCGAAGGGAATCTCCGGCCAGGGCTGGATGTCCTCGGCGACGGACGCGGCTTGGCTCATCGGCTCGGCTCCTGGGCTTGGCTCTTCCCGGTCCGGCAGGATAGCCCGGCGCACTGGGAGGAGACAGCGGAAAGGCCCCCCGGCCCCCGGTCCGCAGGAACCCTGTCGCAATCGCTGCCACCTGTGTCGCAATCCGGGATTCTGCGACCCGGCGGCTTCGTCATTGTCGAGGTCTGGCCGGGCGATCCGGCGACCCGTCGGTGCTGAAGGATTTGCGGCGATGAAGTCTCATGCGCGTGTCGTGGTCATCGGCGGCGGCGCCGTCGGCGTCTCCACCCTCTACCATCTGGCGAAGCTCGGCTGGTCCGACGTGGTACTGCTGGAGCGCACCGAGCTGACCGCCGGCTCCACCTGGCACGCCGCCGGCCTGCTGCCGCTGTTCAACATGAGCTACGCGGTCGGCCAGATCCACAAATACTCGGTCGACCTCTACAAGACCCTGGAGGCCGAGACCGGCCAGAACGTCTCCTTCCACGTCACCGGCAACCTGCGCCTGGCGACCAACCAGGAGCGCATGGACGAGTACAAGAAGTACTGCGGCACGGCGAACACCATCGGCGTGCCCTTCGAGATGATCGGGCCGGACGAGGTCAAGAAGCTCTGGCCGCTGGCTGAGGTCGACGACCTGGTCGGCGCCCTCTACCATCCGGACGACGGGCACATCGCGCCGGCCGACCTGACCACCGCCCTGGCGATCGGCGCGCGCGCGCGCGGCGCCGAGATCTACCGCCAGACCCCGGTCACCGGCGTTACCCGGATGGCCAGCGGCGAGTGGACCGTCCACACGCCGAAGGGCGACGTCACCTGCGAGCACATCGTCTGCGCCACCGGCAACTACGCCCGCCAGACCGGCGCCTTGTTCGGACTCGACGTGCCGGCCATCCCGGTCGAGCACCAGTACATCGTCACCGAGGCCCACCCTGCGCTGATCGAGCGCCAGAAGCAGGGCCTGCCGGAGATGGCGGTGCTGCGCGAGTCGGACGCCAGCTACTACATGCGCGAGGAGCGCCAGGGCCTGATCCTCGGCCCTTACGAGAAGGGCGCGCCCGCCTGCTTCGTCGACGGCGTGCCCGACAGCTTCGGCCAGGACCTCTTCCCCGGCGACCTGGAGCGGCTGATGCCGCACGTCGAGGCGGCGATTCGGCGCGTGCCAATCTTCGCCGAGGTCGGCATCAAGGACATCGTCAACGGCCCGATCTCCTATACCCCCGACGGCAGCCCGCTGATCGGGCCGGCCTGGGGCGTCAGGAACCTCTGGCTGAACGAGGGTCATTCCTTCGGCATCACCGCCGCCGGCGGCTCGGGCCGCTTCCTGGCCGAGTGGATCGTCGAGGGCGAGCCCTCGATCGATCTGCTCGACGTCGATCCGCGCCGCTACGGCGCCTACGCCAACAAGCAGTACGTGAAGGCGAAGAACGAGGAGGCCTACGAGCACGTCTTCGTCATCCATTATCCCGACGAGGAGCGGCCCGCCGCCCGCCCGGCCAAGACCAGCCCGGTGCACGACAAGCTGGACCGCGCCGGTGCCGTCTGGGGCCAGCGCTACGGCTGGGAGCGGCCGAACTGGTTCGCGCCCGAGGGCGAGGCTCGCAAGGACGTCTGGTCGTTCCGCCGCACCAACTACTTCGCGCACGTCGGCCGCGAGGCCAGGCTGATGCGCGAGACCTGCGGACTGATCGACCTGACCAGCTTCTCGAAGTTCGAGGTGTCCGGCCCCGGTGCCGAGGCCTACCTGGACCGCCTGGTTGCCAACGTCATCCCGAAGAAGATCGGCCGCATGAGCCTCAGCCACGCGCTGACCAAGCACGGCGGCGTGCGCAGCGAGTTCACCATCACCAAGCTGGGCGAGAACCGCTACTACCTGGTCTCCTCGGGCGCGGCGAACCGCTTCGACTGGGACTACCTGTGGAAGAACCTGCCGGACGACGGCTCGGTGCTGCTGGAGGACGTCACCCTGCGCCGCGGCGTCTTCGTGCTGGCCGGCCCGAACGCCCGCAAGGTGCTAGAGCAGGTCACCGATGCCGACGTCTCGAACGAAGCCTTCCCCTGGCTGACCATGCAGGAGATCGCCATCGGCGTGGCCGGCGGCGTGCGCGCCCTGCGCGTCAACTTCGTCGGCGAGCTCGGCTGGGAGCTGCACCACCCGATCGAGTACCAGCACGCCACCTACGACGCCCTGATGGAGGCCGGCGCGCCGCACGGCCTGGACCTGGTCGGCATGCGGGCGATGGACGTCCTGCGAATCGAGAAGTCCTATCGCATGTGGGGCAAAGACCTGACCCGCGAGTACTCCGCCTTCGAGGCCGGGTTGGACCGCTTCGTTCGGCTCAACAAGGGCGACTTCGTCGGCCGCGACGCGCTGGTCCGCCAGCAGCAGGAGGGCGTGCCGCAACGCTTCGTCACCCTAGAGGTGGATATCGAGCCGCGCGGCAACCGCCCCCTCGCCGACCCCTACGGCAACGAGCCCCTGTACCGCGACGGCCAGATGGTCGGCCGGGCGACCAGCGGCATCTTCGGCCACAACGTCGGCAAGACCCTGGCGATGGCCTACGTCCGGCCGGAGGCCGCAGAAATTGGCTCCGACCTGGAGATCGAGGTTCTGAGCGAGCGCTTCGCCGCCCGCGTCGTGCCCGACAGCCCCTGGGATCCGGACAACCGACGTCTGCGCGCCTGAGGGTCTGCGAGCCCGAGTTCCTCCCGTGCGACTTGGACCGGAGCGACGGCTTACCCCGTCGCTCCGGCCGCCCTTTCCGCCGCGGCCAGGGTCTCGCGCATAAGCGGCTGTCGCTCGGCCAACTCGACCAATGCCGCCGCCACCGCATCCGGAAACTCGTACGTCCGAGCCGCCGTCAGCGCATCCGCCACCTGCCCCTCGGCCTCACGGCAGGTCCGCAGCACAGTGTGTACCTCATCGGCGCTGATGGCCGCGCGCAGGCGCTCGAGCAGGCCGGCGGCGGCCGCGCGCTCCGGATCCGGCTCGCTCGGCTGCGCGCCGCCCTCCAGTCCCGCGGCGAGTAGGTTGTCCCGGTCCGATCCGCGCTGCGCCGCCAGCCGGGCCAGCGGTTCCGCACCGCCCTGCCCGTCCAGACGTTCGGCCGCGCGCCTCGTCACTTCGGCGGCGCGCGCCAGGACGTCGATCAGTTCGCCCAGCGCCACCTCCCGGTCGCTGCGGATCAGCCTTTCCTCCTCGTTCATGCGGCAGCCTCCTCGTCTTGGCGCGTCTCAGCGGGGACCAGCACCTCGATCGCTCCCGGCAGTATCTCCGCCTCTATCGGGGTCCGCGTCAGCAGATCGCCATCGACGTTGACCTCGTGCGCCCCGCGCGTCGCCACGCGCACCCGGCGCGCCGTTTGGAAGTGCGCCCCGTCCCAGAGGTTGTGCGCGCCGAGCTTCAGGGAGAGCGCCATCGCCAGCAAGCGAGGCAACGGCTGCGGCTCCACCACATAGACCTGGAAGCGGCCGTCGTCGATGCGCGCACCCGGCGCAACGCGGGTGCCGCCGCCCTGGGTGACGCCGCTGGCAATTCCGACCTGCAGTGCCCGGTAGTTGTGGCGCACGCCGTCGAGGTCGAGCGCGACGTGCAGGCTGCGGAAGGTGCGCAGCGAATCCACCATCTCCCGCGCGTAAGCGAGAGGTCCCCAGCGCCGCTTGCGCTCGCCGGTAAGGCGCTGGGCGACCTTGGCGCTAAGACCGAGACTGGCGACGTTGCAGAAAATCTGGCCGTTGCACCGCCCGAGGTCGATGCGTCGCCAGCGCCCGGCCTGCAGCAGTCCCACGGCCTGGTCCGGCTGCAAAGGCAGGCCGAGGGTACGCGCCAGGTCGTTCGCGGTGCCCAGCGGCACGACCGCCAGGCGCGACCGACCCGCGTACGCCGCCGCCGCGGCCGTGCGCACGGTGCCGTCACCGCCGACGGCGACCACCAACTCGATTTTCGGCGGTGCCGTGGTCTCCAGCCAATCCTCGAGCAACATTTCCTGCACCGCGTAGCCCGCAACGTGCAGCCGCTCGAAGAGGTCGCGAACGACCGCGAGGCCGGCGTGGTCGCGCTTGCCGATCAGGACCAATGCAAGGGGTTCGGGCGGGCTCGACGACATGCCCCATTCTAACGCCGCGATCGGCTTCGGCGATCCGCCGCGCCGCGAAAGGCTGCCATGTCGCATTGCGAACGGTCGGCGGCGCTTGGCCGGTACAGAGCCGCGGGCAAGCGATTAGAGTCTCCGGGCTGACTCCGGCGAACGAGGATCGTCATGAAGGATCGGGTACAGGCGGCGGTGATCGGCGGCGGCGTGGTCGGGGCCTCGGTCCTCTACCACCTGACCAAGGCCGGCTGGCGCGACGTGGTGCTGATCGAGCGCAGCGAGCTGACCTCCGGCTCCACCTGGCACGCGGCCGGCGGCATGCACACGCTGAACAGCGACCCCAACGTCGCCAAGCTGCAGAGCTACACCATCGCGCTCTACCGCGAGCTGGAGGAAATCTCCGGCCAGTCGTGCGGCATCCATCTGACCGGCGGCTTCATGCTGGCGGGCACGCCCGAGCGCCTGGATTTCCTGAAGCTGGCCCAGTCGAAGAACCGCCTGCTCGGCCTCGACACCCACTTCATCTCGATCGACGAGGCCGAGAAGCTGCTGCCGATCATGGACAAGCGGCATTTCCTGGGCGCGCTCTACGACGCCAACGAGGGCCACGTCGACCCCTCTGGCGTGACCAACGCCTACGCCAAGGCGGCCCGGCTCGGCGGCGCCGAGATCTACCGTCACACGCCGGTGGTCGAGCTGAGCCGCGCACCGGACAGCGGCTGGCTGGTGGTGACCGAGAAGGGCATGATCCACGCCGAGCACGTGGTCAACGCCGGCGGCCTTTGGGCGCGTGAGGTCGGCCGCATGGTCGGGCTGGAGCTGCCGCTGCTGGCGATGGAGCACCAGTACATCGTCACTGACGACATGCCCGAGGTGATCGAATTCGACGGCGAGCTGGCGCACTGCATCGACTTCGAGGGCGAGGCCTACATGCGCCAGGAGGGCAAGGGCATGGTGCTCGGCACCTACGAGCGCGCCGGCGTGCCCTGGTCGCCCGAAACGACGCCCTGGGACTTCGGCCACGAGCTGCTGCAGCCCGACCTGGACCGCATTGCGCCCAGCCTGGAGGTGGCCTTCGAGCACTTCCCCGCGCTGGGCCGCGCCGGCATCAAGCAGACGATCAACGGCCCCTTCGTCTTCGCCCCCGACGGCAACCCGGTGATCGGCCCGGTGCGCGGCCTGCCCGGCTATTGGCTGGCGACCGGCGTGATGGCCGGCTTCAGCCAGGGCGGCGGCGTCGGTTTGGCGCTGTCCAACTGGATGGTGCACGGCGACCCGGGCATGGACGTCTTCGCCATGGACAACGCCCGCTTCGGCGCCTGGGCGGATAGGGCCTATACCCACGCCAAGGTGCAGGAGAACTACTCCCGGCGCTTCCGCATCACCTTCCCGAACGAGGAGCTGCCGGCGGCGCGGCCGCTGATCAAAACGCCGGTCTACGACGCGCTGGACGCCGCCGGCGCCGTCTGGGGGGCGACTTACGGGCTGGAGCAGGCGCTCTGGTTCCACCCCGACGGCCCCGGCCACACCGAGACGCCGAGCTTCCGCCGCTCCAACGCGCACGCGCCGGTCGGCGAGGAGGTGCGCGCCTGCCGCACCGGCGTCGGCCTGTTCGAGACCTCCGGCTTCGCCAAGTACAAGGTCACCGGCGCCGATGCCGAGGCCTGGCTCGACCGCCTGCTGGCCGGGCGCCTGCCCAAGGTCGGGCGCATCGCACTCACCCCGATGCTGGCCGAGAACGGCACCCTGCGCGGCGACTTCACAGTGGCGCGGGCCGACACGGAGAGCTTCTGGATCTTCGGCTCCGGCCCGTCCCAGGGCTTCCACCTGCGCTGGTTCGAGGGCCAGAAGAACGGCGCCGACGTCAGTGTCGAAGCGCAGGGCACGGCCCTGGTCGGCTTCATGCTGGCCGGCCCGAAGTCTCGGGATCTGCTGGCTCGGCTCGCGGAGAAAGACGTCTCGGCCAACGCCTTCCCCTTCCTCTCCTTCGCCCGCATGACGGTGGCGAGCGTGCCGGCGATGGTCGGCCGCATCTCGTTCAGCGGTGACCTGGGCTACGAGATCTGGGTGGCACCGGAGCACCAGCCGGCGCTGCTGGCCGCGCTGCGCGCCCAGGGCGCCGACCTCGGCCTGCGGCTGTTCGGCAGCCGCGCGCTCAACTCCATGCGCCTGGAGAAGGGCTACGGCGGCTGGCTGCGCGAGTACCGGGTGGTCGACGAGCCCTACGAGGCCGGGCTCGGCCGCTTCGTCGCGCTGAACAAGGGCGACTTCGTCGGCCGCGCCGCCGCCGAGCGCACCAAGGCCGAAGGGCCGAAGCGCCGGCTCGTCACCCTGCTGGTCGACGCCGACGGTGCCGATGCCATCGGCGACGAGGCGGTCTTCCAGAACGGCGCGCTGGTCGGCAACGTCACCTCCGGCGGCTACGGCCACTTCGTCGGCAAGTCCATCGCGCTCGCCTACGTGCCCGCCGACCGGGCGGTCGACGGCGCCAGCTTCGAGGTCGAGGTCCTCGGGGAGCTGCGCCCCGCCGCCCTCACCGCCGCCGCACTCTTCGACCCGGACGGGCAGCGGATGCGCGGTTAGGGAGAAGGGTCAGCGCGCCGCTGCCTCGACTGGCCTCTCGACCAGTCTTTCCAAGGTCTCGACCCGGTCGGCCTCGTGCGCCGGCTTGTCCCAGCGGATGCGGTGGACGCGCGGGAAGCGCATGGCCAGGCCCGACTTGTGGCGGGTCGAGGGGTGCACCGCGTCGAAGGCGATCTCCAGCACCAGGCCGGCCTCGACCGCGCGCACCGGGCCGTAGCGCTCGACCGTGTGGTCGCGCACCCACTTGTCGAGCAGCTTCAGCTCCTGGTCGGTGAAGCCGAAGTAGGCCTTGCCCACCGGCACCAGCTCGTTGGAACCGTCATCCGCCCGCCGCCAGGCGCCAAAGGTGAAGTCGGAATAGAAGCTGGAGCGCTTACCGTGGCCGCGCTGGGCGTACATCAACACGCAGTCGAGCAGCAGCGCGTCGCGCTTCCACTTGTACCAGGGTCCCTTCGGGCGGCCGGCCAGGTAGGGGCTGTCGGCGCGCTTCAGCATCAGCCCCTCGATAGCGTTCTCGCGCGCCGACTCGCGCAGCGCCTTCAGCTCGTCCAGCGTCTCGAAGTCCAGAAGTTCCGACAGGTCCATGCGGTCCGGCTTGGTGCGCGCCATCCAGGCCTCCAGCCGGCGGCGGCGCTCCACGAACGGCAGCTCGCGCAGGTCCTCCGTGCCCTCGAACAGCAGGTCGTAGACCCGCACGTGAGCCGGGTAGTCGGCCAGCATCTTGGCCGTCACGGTCTTGCGGCCGAGGCGCTGCTGCAGGTCGTTGAAGGGCGCCACCTGGCCGTCGCGCACCACCAGCAGCTCGCCGTCCAGTACGGCCTCGTGCGCCATCGCCGCCACCACGTCCGGAAAGGCGCCGCCGATGTCGTCGCCGGTGCGGCTGAACAGGCGGCGCTGGCCGTCGCGCCCGACGAGCTGCACGCGGATGCCGTCCCACTTCCATTCGGCGCAGTAGTCCAACACCTGCAACTGCGCGACCTCCTGGTCCTCCAGCGGGTTGGCCAGCATCAGCGGTCGGAAGGCGGCGGCGGCATCCAGTGCCGGCACCGGCCCGCGCCCCTCCAGCCAGGCGAAGAGGCTTTCGTAGGGTGGCGCCAGGCCATGCCACAGCTCCTCGATCTCGGCCACATCGCGGCCGCCGAACTCGGCCAGCGCCGTCTTCGCCAACCGCGCCGAGACGCCGACCCGCAGCCCGCCGGTGATCAGCTTCAGCAGACCCCAGCGGCCGGTGGCGTCGAGCGCGTCGAGCCAGCGCTCCAGCAATTCCGGGACTTCGCGCCGGGTGGCGGCGTTCAACCCCTCCACCACCTCGCCCAGGTCGGGCGCGCGGTTGGCGCCGGGCCTCTCCGGCCAGATCAGCGCCACTGTCTCCGCCAGGTCGCCGACGTAGTCGTAGGACCAGCCGAACAGCACCGGGTCGACGCGCTGCGCGGTCAGCTCGCGCACCAGCGCCGGCTTGGCGGTCTTGAGGTCGAGCGTGCCGGTCAGGGCCGCCAGCGCCCAGCCGCGCGCCGGATCCGGCGCGGCCCGGAAATGGTCCGCCAGCAGCCGCAGCTTGCCGTTGCGCTGCGGCGTGTAGAGCAGGCGGTCGAGCAGGTGCGCGAAGCCGGGCATGCTCATCGCGCGAAGAGCTCCCCAGCTGCCGCCGCATCGGGCGCCGGCGCGCCGGCCTCCTGCTCCTCCTCGCCGCGGCCGATCAGCGCCAGGGCGCGGGCGCGGAATCCCCGTTGGCCGGCATAGTGGACCAGCGCCTCCTCGCTGCCGTGGGTGACCCAGACCTCCGGCGCGCCGACGTCCTCCAGCGTCTGGGTCAGCTCGTCCCAGTCGGCGTGGTCGCTGATGATCAACGGCAGCTCGACGCCGCGCTGCTTGGCGCGCTGGCGCACCCGCATCCAGCCCGAGGCCATGGCGGTCACCGGGTCGGCCAGGCGGCGCGCCCAGCGGTCGGCGATGGCCGAGGGCGGCGCCAGCACGATCTTGCCGGCCATCTCCGCCTTGTTGGCCGCCGTCGCCGCGCGCAGCTCGCCCAGCTCCACTCCTTGGTCACGGTAGAGGTCGCAGAGCTGCTGCAGGGCGCCGTGGATCCAGATCGGGCGGTCGTAGCCGGCGCGGCGCAGCAGCGCGATCACCCGCTGCGCCTTGCCGAGCGCGTAGACCCCGACGACGTGGGTGCGCTCGGGGAACAGCCGCCGGGAATCCAGCAGCTTGGCCACCTCGCCCTCGCTCGGCGGGTGGCGAAAGACCGGCAGGCCGAAGGTCGCCTCGGTGACGAAGACGTCGCAAGGCACCGGCTCGAAGGGCGCGCAGGTCGGGTCTTCCCGCCGCTTGTAGTCGCCGGAGATGACCACCCGGCTGCCCTTGTACTCCAGGACCGCCTGCGCCGAGCCCAGTACGTGGCCGGCCGGCGCGAAGGAGACGGTGACGCCGTTGACCTCGCGTTTCTCGCCATAGGCCAGCGGCTCGAGCGCACCGCCGGCGGTCTCGCGGTAGCGCGCGCGCATGATCGCCAGGGTCTCCGGCGTCGCCAGTACGGCCCGGTTGTTCGGCCGCGCGTGGTCGGCATGGCCGTGGGTGACCACCGCCCGCTCGACCGGCCAGGCCGGATCGACGTAGAACTGGCCGGGCTTGCAGTAGAGGCCCTTGGGCCGGACTTCCAGCCAGGTCTCGGGATGCGGTGCGGTCATGGGCTTGGAGATAGCGCCGGCGGCGCCGATCCTCAAATCCCGGCGTTTCGCGCTCCAGCAACAAACGCTACCCTGGACCGATGGCCGAAGATTTCGAGCTGCACCCCGACTTCGCGAAGTTGGCCCTGGTCGAGGACTGGGACCTCTGCCGCGTCCTGCTGATGGAGGACGCCCACTACCCCTGGCTGGTTCTGGTGCCGCGCAAGCCCGCGCTGCGCGACTTCCACGACATGGAGGGCGACGACCTGCAGACCGCGACGCGGGAGATCGTCCGCGCCTCCAAGGCGCTGGAGCGCTGCGTGCGGGCCGAGAAGATGAACGTCGCCGCCCTCGGCAACCAGACGCCGCAGCTCCACATCCACGTCATCGCCCGCTTCACCACCGACGCCGCCTGGCCCGGCCCGGTCTGGGGCAAGGCGCCGGCCCGCCCCTACGAGGAACACGAGCGCGACGACCTGCTGGTCGCCCTGCGCGGCGCCATCACCGAGGTCGAGAACGCGGAAGCGTGAGGCGTCGGGCGCCTTCGGCTCCGCCCCGCGCTGCCCAGCGAAGCCCCTTCGACTCGCGGCCTGACGGCCGCGGCTCAGGGTGAAGATTCTTCGTTAGTTTATTGAAAAACCAGAAACCTTCATCCTGAGCCGCGGGCGAAGCCCGCGAGTCGAAGGACGCCCGCCGGGGCGCTCCCGCCAACGCTCGCCACCCCTTAGACGCGGCTTGCGGCAGGACCTATCTTGCCGGCATGGACGCCCCCGCGCCGACCGACAGCGCCCTGCCCGCGCCGCCGCTCCCGGCCCCCTTTGCCGGCTGGTTCGCCGCGCGCGGCTGGGCGCCGCATCCGCACCAGCTTGAGATGCGGGCGGCGGCCGAGCGGGGCGAGTCGGCACTGCTGATCGCGCCGACCGGGGCCGGCAAGACGCTGGCCGGCTTCCTGCCCGCGCTGATCGATCTGGCTGAGACGCCGCGTGAGGGCCTGCACACGCTGTATGTGAGCCCGCTCAAGGCCTTGGCGACCGACATTCACAGGAACCTGACGGCGCCGGCCGAGGAGATGCGCCTGGACCTGGCGATCGAGACGCGCACCGGCGACACGCCCCAGGCCAAGCGTACCCGCCAGCGCAAGCGGCCGCCGCAAATCCTGCTGACGACGCCCGAATCCCTCGCCCTGCTGCTGAGCTACCACGACGCCGCCAAGATCTTCCACGGCCTGAAGACCGTGGTGGTGGACGAGCTGCACGCCCTGGCCTTCGGCAAGCGCGGCGACCTGCTGGCGCTCGGCCTCGCGCGGCTGTCGGCCTTGGCGCCGCAGGCGCGGCGGGTCGGGCTGTCGGCCACGGTGCACGACCCGGACTTCCTGCGCGCCTGGCTGTCGAAACGCGGCGCGGCCGACGACCCGGTGGTGCGCACGGTGCTGGGCCGCAGCGGCGCCGAGCCGGAGGTGGAGATCCTGACCACCAAGGAGCGCCTGCCCTGGTCCGGCCACATGGCGGTGCACGCGCTCGGCGAGGTCTACGACCGCATCCGCCAGGCCGGCACCACCCTCGTCTTCGTCAACACCCGCGCCCAGGCCGAACTGGTCTTCCAGGAACTCTGGCGGCTGAACGAAGACGGCCTGCCGATCGCCCTGCACCACGGCTCGCTCGCCGTCGAGCAGCGCCGGCGGGTCGAGGCCGCCATGGCCGCCGGCAGGCTGCGCGCCGTGGTCGCCACCTCCTCCCTCGACCTGGGTGTCGACTGGGCCAGCGTCGACCTTGTGGTGCAGGTCGGCGCGCCCAAGGGCGTCTCGCGCCTGCTGCAGCGCCTGGGCCGCGCCAACCACCGGCTGGAGGAACCCTCCAAGGCGCTGCTGGTGCCGGCCAACCGCTTCGAGGTGCTGGAGTGCCGCGCCGCCAAGGAGGGCGTGAAGGCCCGCACCCTGGACGGCGACCCGCCCCGCGCGGGCGGGCTGGACGTGCTGGCCCAGCATATTCTCGGGATGGCCTGCGCCGGGCCCTTCGACGCGGACGCGTTCTACGCGGAGATCCGCGGCGCCGCACCCTACCGCGAGCTGGCGCGCGCCGACTTCGAGGACTGCCTGCACCTGGTCGCCCACGGCGGCTACGCCCTGCGGACCTACGAGCGTTTCCGCCGGCTGGTGCAGGACGACAAGGGGCGTTGGCGGGTCGCCGGGCCGGCGCACGTGCGCCGCTACCGCATGAACCTCGGCGTCATCGTCGACGCCCCGACCCTGAAGGTCCGCCTGCAGGGCGGCCGCAGCCTGGGCGAGGTGGAGGAGTACTTCGCCCAGGGCCTGGTGCCGGGCGACACCTTCGTCTTCGCCGGCGAGCTGTTGCGCTTCCTGGGCATCCAGGACATGAGCGTCGTCTGCACGCGCGACAAGGCGAGCGGCGAACCCAAGGTGCCGGCCTACATGGGCGGGCGCCTGCCGCTCTCCACCCACCTGGCCGAGCGGGTGCGCGCCATGCTGGAGGACCCGGGCGCCTGGGACGGCTTCCCGGAGGCGGTCGGCGAGTGGCTGCGGCTGCAGCGCTGGCGCTCGGTCATGCCGCCGTGCGACGGCCTGCTGGTCGAGAGCTTTCCGCGCGGCGGCAAGGAGTTCCTGGTCGCCTATTGCTTCGAGGGGCGCAACGCGCACCAGACGCTCGGCATGCTGCTGACCAGGCGGATGGAGCGCGCCGGCCTCGCGCCGCTCGGCTTCGTCGCCACCGACTACGTCATCGCCGTCTGGTCCCTGAAGCCGGCCAACGACATGGACGCGCTGTTCGACCAGGACATGCTGGGCGACGACCTGGAGGAGTGGATGGCGGAAAGCTCGCTGCTGCGCCGCACCTTCCGCAACGTCGCGGTGATCGCCGGCCTGATCGAGCGGCGCCTGCCGGGGCAGGAGAAGACCGGCAAGCAGGTCACCTTCAGCGCCGACCTGATCTACGACGTGCTGCGCAAGCACGAGCCCGACCACGTGCTGCTGCGCGCGACGCGCGCCGACGCGGCGACGGGGCTGACCGACATCGGCCGCCTGTCGCAGATGCTCGGCCGCGTGCAGGGCCGCATCCTGCACCGCGTGCTCGACCGCGTCTCGCCGCTCGCCGTACCGGTGCTGCTGGAGATCGGCCGCGAGCAGGTCTACGGCGCCGCGCTCGACGACCTGCTCGACGAGGGCGCCCAGGCGCTGATCGACGAGGCCACCGCGCCGGCCCTCGACCAGGCCAGCCTGCCGGTGTGAGGCCTGGCCGACTCTCCCCGACCCGCTAGACTGCGCTCATGCCCGACGGTCCGATGATACCGCATGCCGCCGCTCCGCTCCGCGTCAACGGCCAGAGCCTGGTGCCCGACCTGAGCGGGGCCCTTTGGTGGCCGGCGCGGCGTACATTGATGGTCGCGGACCTGCACCTGGAGAAGGGTTCCAGCTTCGCCGCGCGCGGCCAGTTCCTGCCGCCCTACGACACGGCGGCCACCCTGGCCCGCCTGGAAGCGGCGGTGGCGCGCTGGCGGCCGGAGCGGCTGATCGCACTTGGCGACTCCTTCCACGACCGCGCCGCCGCGCAGCGCATCTGCACGGCCGACCGGGCGCGCATCCGCGCCCTCACCGGTTGCCTGGAGTGGGTCTGGATCGCCGGCAACCACGATCCCGAGCCACCCGCGGACTTGGGCGGGGCCGTGCACGAGGAGCTGACGCTCGACGGCCTGGTCTTCCGCCACGAGGCCGAACCCGTCCGGCCGTGCGGCGAGCTGAGCGGGCACTTCCACCCCAAGGCCAGCGTGCGGGTGCGCGGCCGACGGGTCTCGGCGCGCTGCTTCGTCACCGACGGACAGCGATTGATCCTGCCGTCCTTCGGCGCCTACACCGGCGGCCTCGACGTGCTGGACCCGGCGATCGCCGGGCTCTTTCCGCGCGGCTTCAGCGTGCACATGCTGGGCCGCCGCAAGCTGGTCGCCTTCCCGGCGACGGCGCTGGGGTGACGGAGCGGCACAAGTAAGCCGACACAAGAAAGCCGACACAAGAAAGCCGAAAAAGAAAGAAGGGCCGGCGCGCGGACGGCGCACCGGCCCCTCGAAGCCGATCCGGGCGTGCCTTACTGCGGCAGCACGACGGTGTCGATCACGTGGATGACGCCGTTGCTGGCCTCGATGTCGGCCTGCACGACCGTCGCCGCGTCGACCATCACCGCATCGCCGGTCGCGTCGATGTCGAGGGCCTGCCCCTGCACCGTCTCGGCCATCGTCTCCTTGCCCATGATGTCGCCGGCCATCACCTTGCCGGGGACCACGTGATAGGTCAGCACGGCGACGAGCTGATCCTTGTTCTCCGGCATCAGCAGGCTCTCCAACGTGCCCTCCGGCAGCTTGGCGAAGGCCGCGTCGGTGGGCGCGAACACGGTGAAGGGGCCCTCGCCCTTCAGCGTCTCGACCAGATCGGCGGCCTGCACAGCCGCCACCAGGGTCTCGAAGTCCTCATTGGCCGCAGCGATGTCGACGATGTCGTTGGCCTGCGCGGCCAGCGCGCCGAAGGCGATCGGCAGCGCAACAGCGGCAGCGGTCAGGGGACGCAAAGCTCGCATGTGACGTATCTCCTGTTGGGGGATCGATTGATTGTCCGTGCGCGAACGGGAAAATCCCGGGCTGCGCACATCCGGAGCTAGCGGCGAGACAGGAAGCGACAAGCCTTTGATCGACATGACAGAAATTTAATGATCTTCGCTGATCTGCGGGGAAATACTGCGCGTATCACACGGATTGACGCCCATGCGCGGCGCCCCACCCTCAATCACAGTCGATTTCGTCTTACAGCCGAAAGGCCAGCATGACTTCCGCGTTCGGCGCGCCCACCCTCGTCTGGTTCCGTCAGGACCTGCGCCTGTCCGACAACCCGGCCTTGCGCGCGGCGGCGGAACGAGGCGCGCCGATCGTGCCGCTGTATCTGCTGGACGAGGAAACGCCGGGCGACTGGAGGCCGGGCGGCGCCAGCCGCTGGTGGCTGCACCATGCGCTGGAACGGCTAGGGGAGAACCTTGCCGGCAAGGGACTGCGGCTGCTGCTGCGTCGCGGCGCGGCAACACAGGCGATCCCGTCACTGGTCGGGGAGCTGGGGGCCGAGCGCGTCGTCTGGAACCGCTGCTACGAGCCCTGGGCGATCCGGCGCGACCGGGAAATCGAGGCGCGGCTGAAGCAAGCCAACATCGCGGTCGAGAGCTTTGCCGGCAACGTCCTGCACGAGCCCTGGACGGTGGAGACCGGCGCAGGCAAGCCCTACAGCGTCTACACGCCGTTCTGGCGCGCCATCAAAGACCGCCCCGTCGAAGCGCCGCTGAAGGCTCCTGGCGAGATGCAGGCGGGGCCGCAGGCAGCGGGCGAGCGGCTGGAGGACTGGGGACTGCTGCCGAGGTCGCCCGACTGGGCCGGCGGACTGCGCGAGACCTGGACGCCGGGCGAAGCCGGCGCCCGCGGCCGGCTCGGCGCCTTCCTGCAGCACAGGGTGGACCGCTACGGCCGAGACCGCGACCGCCCGGACATGGACGGTACCTCGGGGCTCAGCCCGCACCTGCACTGGGGCGAGATCACGGCGCGACAAGTCTGGCACGCCACGCAGCGTCATCTGGCGGACACAGGGGGCAGCGCGGAGGATGCCTGGTCGTTCCTGAACGAGCTCGGCTGGCGCGACTTCGCCCAGCACCTGCTGTACCACTGGCCGAGCCTGCCGGACGAGACCTGGAAGCCGCAGTTCAGGGACTTCCCGTGGCGCGAGGACGCGCGGGCCTACCGCGCCTGGTGCCGCGGGCAGACCGGCTATCCGATCGTGGACGCCGGCATGCGCCAGCTCTACGCCATCGGCTGGATGCACAACCGGGTGCGCATGATCGTCGGCTCCTTCCTGGTCAAGGACCTGATGATCCACTGGCGCGAGGGCGAGCGCTGGTTCTGGGACACGCTGGTCGACGCCGATGCCGCCAGCAACGCCTCGCAATGGCAATGGGTCGCCGGCTGCGGCGCCGACGCTGCGCCCTACTTCCGCATCTTCAATCCGGTCACCCAGGGCGAAAAGTTCGATCCGTCTGGCGCTTACGTGCGTAAATGGGTACCGGAGATCGCGCAATTGCCGGACCGCTTCCTGCACAAGCCTTGGGAGGCGCCGGCACAGGTCCTGCAGCGGGCGGGGGTCGAGTTGGGGGTGACCTATCCGCGTCCGCTGGTGGACCACAAGGAGGCACGTCGGGCCGCACTCGCGGCTTTCGAGGGGGTCAAGAAGGGCGCTGCATGAGAATCGCTGTTGTGGGGTCCGGCGTCGCCGGACTTGGGGCTGCGTGGCTGCTGTCGTCGCGGCATGAGGTCGTAGTTTACGAGGCCGAGGGCCGGCTGGGCGGTCATTCCAACACCGTCGAGGCGAGCGCGCCCGACGGCGGCACGATCCCGGTCGATACCGGCTTCATCGTCTACAACGAGCGGACCTACCCCAACCTGATCCGGCTGTTCGAGGCGCTGGACGTGCCGACAGAGCCGTCGAACATGTCCTTCGCGGTGTCCGTCGACCAGGGGAGCTTCGAGTACGCCGGCAGCCTGCCCGGCCTGTTCGCCCAGCGCCGCAATCTGCTGCGCCCGCGGCTTTGGCGGCTGGTGCGCGACTTGCTGCGCTTTTACCGGCAGGCGCCGGATTTTCTCGGCTCGGCAGAAGATCTGTCGATCGCCGACTACCTGGCGCGCGAAGGCTATTCCGGCGCCTTCATGGACGACCACCTGCTGCCAATGGCGGCGGCGATCTGGTCCTGCTCGATCGACGAGATCCAGAGCTTTCCCACCAGGTCGTTCCTGCGCTTCAACCAGAACCACGGGCTGATGCAGCTCCGCGACCGGCCGCAGTGGCGAACGGTTACCGGCGGCAGCCGCGAGTACGTCCGGCGCATCGCCGCCCCCTTCGCTGCCGACGCGCGCCTGAACACGCCGGTGGCCGCCGTCCGCCGCGCCGCCAACGGCGTCACCGTCGTCGACGCCCAAGGCCATGCCGACGAGTTCGACCAGGTGGTTCTGGCCTGCCACGGCGACACCGCGCGGCGCATCCTGGGCGAGAACGCCAGCGCCGCCGAATCGGAGGTTCTGGCCTGCTTCCGCTACCAGTCCAACCGCGCGATCCTGCACCGCGACCCAGCCCTGATGCCGCGCCGGCGCGGCGTTTGGTCGAGCTGGAACTACCTGAGCGGCCGCACCGCCGAACGCGAGCGCGCCGTCTCCGTGACCTATTGGATGAACCGGCTGCAGAACCTCGACCCGGCCGTCCCGCTGTTCGTCTCGCTCAATCCGATCGCCGAGCCGCAGCCGGACCTGGTCGAGATGGAGACGGTCTACGACCACCCGGTTTTTGACGCCGCCGCCGTGGCCGCGCAGGCGCGGTTGCCCGAGATCCAGGGCGTGCGGCGCACCTGGTTCTGCGGCAGCTACTGCGGCTACGGCTTCCACGAGGATGCGCTTCAGGCCGGCTTCGCCGTCGCCGGCGCCCTCGGCTGCCCGGTGCCCTGGTCCGCCGAGGTGGTGCCCGCCAGCCCCGCCGCCGGCATCGTGCGCGCCGGCGACCCGGCGCTGGAGCCGGCGATGGCGGCCGAGTAGACTGAGCCAACGATGCAATCGGCACTCTACTTCGGCGAGGTCATGCACAAGCGGCTGCGGCCCTTCGTGCACCGCTTCGTCTATCGGGTCTTCTCGCTTTGGGTCGACCTGGACGAATTGCCGGCGCTCGACCGCAGGCTCCGGCTGTTCAGCCACAACCGCTTCAACCTCTTCAGCTTTTGCGACCGCGACCATGGCGCGCGCGACGGCTCGGCGCTGCGGCCGTGGATCGAGGCGCAGCTCGCCAGGGCCGGCCGCGACATCGACGGCGGTCCCGTGCGCATGCTGTGCTTTCCGCGTGTGCTCGGCTACGTCTTCGACCCGCTGACCATCTGGTTCTGCCACCGACCGGACGGGGCGCTCGACTCGATCCTCTACGAGGTGCGCAACACCTTCGGCGACAAGCACGGCTACCTGATCCCGCTCGGCCGCCCGGTCCCGGCCGGCGAGACGATCCGCCAAGCCTGCGACAAGGGCTTCTACGTTTCGCCCTTCATCGGGCCCGCCGCCCACTATCGTTTCAAGTTGGCCGAGCCGGGCGACCGGCTGTCGGTCGCCATCCTGGAGGACGTGCCCGAAGGCCCGCAGCTCGTCGCCACCCAGACCGGGCGCCGCGCCGACCTGAGCGACGCGACGCTTTTGCGTGCCTTCTTCGGCCGGCCGCTGCTCACCCTCAAGGTGATCGGCGGGATTCATTGGGAGGCCCTGCGGCTCTGGCTGAAGGGCGCACGCTTCCACCGACGGACGCCGCCGCCGGCTGCCCCCGTCACCGTCCTGCCGCCGCAACCGACGCCCGCTGCGCCGCAACTCGCGGCGGAATGAGCCTGCAGAAAGAGACGAGAGCCCGCGCATGAGCGTGAGTGAAATGACCCGAGATCTCGACCCCAGCGGCCACCTGCCGCGGCCCTACGGCGTGCTGGGCTTCTTCGGCCGGCATCTCGCCTGCGGCAGCGTTACGCTGGTGCTGCCGGACGGCAGCCGCCGGCGCTTCAGCGGGCCGGCACCCGGACCGCACGCCGAGCTGCACGTGCTGCATCCGCGCGCCGTGCGGCGCCTGCTGGGTGGCGGATCGACCGGTTTCGCCGAGGCCTACATGGCGGGCGAAGTGGACTCGCCCGACCTCGCCGGCTTCCTGCGGGTCGCCGCGCTGAACTTCGAGGCCTGGGAGGACTGGCTGGAAGGTCACGCCAGCTACCGCATGATGAAGCGGCTTTGGCACCGGATGCGGCCGAACAGCCGGCGCGGCGCCAAGCGCAACATCTCCTCCCACTACGACCTCGGCAACGCCTTCTACGCGGCCTGGCTGGACGAGAGCATGACCTACTCGGCCGGAGTGTTCGAACACGACGCCATGAGCCTGAGCGAGGCCCAGCGCGCCAAGTACCGCCGGATCGCCGAGGCGGCCGAGCTCTCGCCCGACCATCACCTGCTGGAGATCGGCTGCGGCTGGGGCGGCTTCGCCGAGTTCGCCGCCAAGGAGGTCGGCGCGCGCGTGACCGCCGTGACCATTTCCGAGGAGCAATTCGCCTTTGCCCGGCAACGGATCCACGCCGCCGGGCTGGGCGAGAAGGTCGAGATCCGGCGGCAGGACTACCGGGACATCCCGGAGCGCTTCGACCGCATCGCCTCGATCGAGATGTTCGAGGCGGTCGGCGAGAAGTACTGGCCGGCCTACTTCGGCAAGCTGCGCGACAGCCTGAAGCCCGGCGGCCGGGCGGCACTGCAGGTCATTACCATCGCCGACCGCTTCTTCGATCGCTATCGCCGCAGCGCCGACTTCATCCAGCGCTACATCTTCCCCGGTGGCATGCTGCCCTCCCCCACGGCGTTGAAGCGCGAAGTGCAGGCGGCCGGACTGCGCTGGCTCGCGGATGCCGGCTACGGCGAGCACTACGCGCGCACGCTGGCCGACTGGCACGTCCGCTTCGACACCGCCTGGCCGCAGCTCACCGGCCAGGGCTTCGATCCGCGCTTCCGGCGGATGTGGAAGTACTATCTCGCCTACTGCGAAGCGGGTTTCGCCACCGGCCGCATCGACGTCAAGCAGCTCGCCCTGGCCCGCGATTGAGCGCCCTCCGGCCACGGCCCCCGCACGCGGCATGAGCGCCCCCACCGAACAGCGCCCGGCGCGCCGCCGGCCCGTCGCCGAAGGCGGCCGCGTGCCCTGGTCGATGCTGACGGCCTACGGGTTGCTCGGGCTGCCGATGGCGGCACAGCAACTGCCGCTCTACGTCTTCCTGCCGCCCTTCTACGCCCAGGACCTGGGCGTCGGGCTGGCCGCCGTCGGCGCCGCCCTGCTCGGCGCCCGGCTGTGGGACATGGTCACCGACCCGCTGGTCGGCTGGCTGTCGGACCGCACGGGCGGGCGCTTCGGCCGGCGCAAGCCCTGGATCCTCGCCGGCACGCCGCTGCTGCTGGTCTCGATCTGGTACCTCTTCGTGCCGCCGGAGGGGGCCGGCTGGCTGCACCTGATGGTCTGGACCATGGTCGCCTATCTGGGCGGCACGCTGCTGGTCCTGGCGCACCAGGCCTGGGGTGCCGAGCTGTCGCCGGACTACCACGAGCGCAGCCGGATCGCGATGAGCCGGGAGCTCTTCGCGGTGATCGGCACCGTGGCCACGGTGCTGCTGCTGATGGCGACCGGCGGCGACACCAGCGCGGTCATGCTGTGGATCGCCTGGGCCTTCACGCTCAGCCTGCCGCTGACGGTCGGGCTCGCCGTCTGGCGCGTGCCGGACACGCAGTTCGCCCAGCGCCGCAGCACCTTCAACCTGCGCCGCGGCCTGCAGCTCCTGGCCGGCAACCGGCCGTTCCGCCGGCTGATCGGCGCCTATTTCCTGAACGGCGTCGCCAACGGTGTGCCGGCCAGTCTGTTCCTGCTCTACATCGGCCACGTGCTCAAGCCGGAGCAGGAGGCCTGGCAGGCCTTCCTGCTGCTCGCCTACTTCCTCAGCGCCGTCGTGGCGGTGCCGCTTTGGCTGAAGCTCTCCTATCGCTTCGGCAAGGACCGTACCTGGATCGTCTCGATCGCCTGGGCCTGCCTCGTCTTCGTCTGGGTGCCCTTCCTCGGCGAAGGCGACGTCTGGTGGTTCCTGGCGATCACCATCCTGTCCGGCCTCAGCCTGGGGGCCGACCAGGCCCTGCCCTCGGCGATGCAGGCCGACGTCATCGACCTCGACCGGCTGAAGTCCGGCCGCCAGCGCGCCGGCCTCTACTTCGCGCTTTGGGGCATGGCGAACAAGCTGTCGCTCGCTCTGGCCGCCGGCATCACATTCCCGCTGCTCGAGCTCTTCGGCTTCGACCCGCAGGCCGAGACGAACACGCCTTCGGCGCTCTTCGCTCTGGCGGCGCTCTATGCCCTGCTGCCCGTCGCCTTCAAGCTGGCCAGCATCTGGAGCGTCGCCGGCTATCCGATCGGTCCGCAAACCCAGGCGCGGATCCAGCGGCTGATCCAAAAGCGCCATTTCGGACGTATTGGGAGAGAACCATGAGATTAACCGCCTATGCCGCCGTGCTTTTTGCGGCGGTCTCGCTTGCAGGGTGCGATTCGATGCAGATCGAGGACTTCGAGGGCAAGGAGCCGAAGCTGGTTCTGGAAGAGTATTTCGCCGGCCAGACCAAGGCCTGGGGCATCTTTGAGGACCGCTTCGGCAACCTGAAGCGCCAGTTCACCGTCGACATCGAGGGCACCTGGGACGGCGAGACCCTGACCCTCGTCGAAGACTTTGTCTATGCCGACGGCGAGATCGACCAGCGGATCTGGCGGCTGACCAAGACCGGCGAGAACAGCTACGAGGGCACCGCCGACGACGTGACGGGCGTGGCCCGCGGCCAGATTGCCGGCAACGCCTTCACCTGGAACTACGACATCGACCTGCAGATCGGCGGGCGCACCTGGAACGTGCACTTCGAGGACTGGATGTTCCTGCAAGACGACGGCGTGCTGGTCAACCGCGCTTACGTCAGCAAGTGGGGCATCCGACTCGGGTCGGCGACGATCTTCTTCCAAAGGATCGGCGAGGCCGCCGCCGGGGGTAGCGCCCTTCTGGACCGGCGCGCCGCCGAGTAGTCGCAATCCCTGGGCGACGTCCGCAGTCTGCGCACGACAACGGTCAGCCCTCGCCCCTGACCATCCGTCGGGTAACGGCGAAGTACGCCCAATACGGCAGGATGCGCAGAAGCTTCAGGATGTAGGCGAAGCGCTTCGGGAAAACGATCTCGAAGCTGTCGGTATTCAGCCCGTCGGCGAAGGCTTTCGCCGCAGCCTCCGCCTCCATCAGGAAGGGCATGGGAAACTCGTTCTTGTCGGTCAGCGGCGTCTTCACGAAGCCGGGGTTGACCACCTGGATGCGGATGCCCGCCGGCGCCAGCTCCGGGCGCAGCGCCTCGCACATGTTGATGAGCCCGGCCTTTGTCAGGCCGTAGGCGGCCGCGGAGGGCAGCCCGCGGTAGCCGGACAGCGAGGCGACGACGGCGATCCAGCCCTTGCCGCGCGGCTTCATCGCCGCGATCGCCGGCTCCAGGCAGTTGACCGTGCCCATCACGTTGATCTCGACCAGCTTGCGGAAGTCCTCGGCCTTCAGATTGCGCCCGTCGACCGGGGTATGCGTGCCGGCGTTGAGCACCGCGGTATGAAGCGGGCCGACCTGCGCCTCGATCTCCGCGACCGCCTTGCTAACCGCCTCGGCGTCGGTGACGTCGAGCGGCCAGGGGACAACCCGGCCGGGCCGGCCTTCGGCGTCTCGGGCGAGCGACTCCAACGACTCGGCGCCACGCGCGCTGGCCACCACGGTCCGTCCGCGGCGCGCCAACTCGAGGGCCAGCGCCCGCCCCAGGCCCTGGGACGCGCCGGTAATCCAGATGCAAGGACCCTTTTCCGGCGCACTCACCTCGCTCGCCATTCGCCCTCCTTCACCGTCTTCAAACCGTCGAGAAAGTCCTTCGCCTGGCTGCGCATCGCCGCGACCTTGTCCGGCTTCATCTTGCCGAACGCCGACAGGATCATCTTCATCCGCGGGTTGCGGGCGAATTTGTCTCCGTTGCGGGCGATGAAGTCCCAATAGAGGTAGTTGAAGGGGCAGGCGTCGTCGCCGCTCTGCCGCTTCACGTCGTAGCGGCAGTGCGCGCAGTAGTCGGACATGCGCGCGATGTACTTGCCGCTGGCGGCGTAGGGCTTGGACGCCAGCAGGCCGCCGTCGGCGAACAATGCCATGCCGGTGACGTTGGGCAGCTCCACCCATTCGTAGGCGTCGGCATAGACGACCAGGTACCACTCGTTGACCGCGCCGGGATGAACGCCGGCGAGCAGCGCGAAGTTGCCGGTGACCATCAGCCGCTGGATGTGGTGGGCATGGGCGTTGCGCTTGGTCTGGCCGATGGCCTCGGCCAGGCAGCGCATCTCCGTCTCGCCGGTCCAGTAGAACTCCGGCAGGCCGCGCCGGGCGTGAAAGAAATTGCGGCGCGCGTAGTCCGGCATCTCCAGCCAATAGAGGCCGCGCACGAACTCGCGCCAGCCGAGGACCTGGCGGATGAAGCCTTCGACGGCGTTGAGCGGTGCCTGCCCGTCGCGCCAAGCCTTCTCGGCGCGCGCGCAGACCGCGTGAGGGTCGAGCAGGCCGGCGTTCAGGTACATCGAGACGACGGAGTGAAACAGCGTCGCCTCGCCAACGGCCATGGCGTCCTGATAGTCACCGAAGTGCGGCAGGCGCTCGCGCACGAAAGCCTCGAAGGCGGCCTCCGCCTGCTCGGCGGTGACGGCGTAGCCGAAGGGCTCGAGGTCGCCGAAGTGCGCCGCGAAGCGGTTGGCGACGAGGTCGAGCACCGCGCGCGTGATGGCGTCCGGTTCGACCGCCTCGAGCGACGGCACCTCGATGTCCGCCGGCAGGGGCTTGCGGTTGTCCTGGTCGAAGTTCCAGCGACCGCCCTCCGGCTGCCCGTCCGCGTCCATCAGGAAGCCGGTGCGGCGCCGTAGCTCCCTGTAGAAGTATTCCATCCGCAGGGACTTGCGCCCTTCGGCCCAGGCGGCGAAGTCGCGCGGTGCGACGAAGAAGCGGGTGTCGTCGCGGATCTCGACGGGCAGACCCATCTCCGTCTGCCAGCCGTCCATATCCCGGCGCAGGCGCCATTCCCCCGGCTCGGTGAGAATTATCCGCTTGGGCTTGTGTCGCCTTACGGCGCGCGACACCTCGTCACGCAGGCTGCCGCGGTTGTCGGGATCGTCCAGACGGACGTAGTCGACGGCGACGCCGTCTGCGCGCAGCGCCTCGGCAAAGTGGCGCATGGCGGAGAACAGGAAGGCGATCTTCTTCTTGTGGTGCCGGACGTAGGTGGCCTCTTCGACCGCCTCGACCAGCAGCACTGTATCGACCTCGGCGTCGAGGTCGGCGAGCGCGGACAGGCCGCGGCTGAGCTGGTCGCCCAGCACAAGCCGGAGCACTCCGGGCATCGCGGGCTTCCCAGTTCCGGCAGAGTGTCGCCGGCCGAAGGGCTCAGCGCGCGCTGCGTTGCAGGTCGCGGAAGGGCCGTTCGTCTTCTGCCTCGCGCAGGAAGAAGCTGGCCTGCTCGAGATCCTCCGGCACGCCGCCGCGGAAGTACTCGATCTGCTCGCCCTTGATCTCGAAGGCGGTCTTCACCCACTCGTTGTCCGCGTCGTACCAGATATCGAGATTGAGGTCGCCGGTCATCTGGTAGCGGCGCGCCGGAATGGCCTGGCCCTCGACCCAGACCTCGTCGCTGCCCATCAGCCGGGTCGAGACCTCGAGAATGCGCCCTTTCTGAGTGTCCAGCACCTGATCCGCCTTGACAATCTCGTAGTTCCAGTAGCTGGTCGGCACGATGTCGGCCGGGGCGGTGGTCACCCTGTCCTCGGTCTCGATTCGAAGCCCCTCATCCGTACGCTCGACGCGCACGAAGTGCTCCTCGCCATTGTCGTTCGTCCGGCTGGTCAGGCTCACCAACCGACCGTCCTGCCAGACCTCGCGGTTCTGGTGCGTGTACTCGTAAAGCGTGAAGGGGCCGAAATCGACGCCGAGCTCGATGTTGATGCTGACCTCCAGGCCCGCATCCGAGCGCGCGAAGCTGAGACGGTGTTCGCCCATCGGCGAATCGCCGCGAACCACCTTGAACCCGATGTCGCCGTCATGCGGCACGGAGGCGAGCACGGCGGCCGATGCCGTGAGCCCGATGGCACCGGCCGCGACGGCCGCCATGGCGGCGCGGCGGGGCGCGAAAGAGCGTACCGACATGCGAAAACCCTCCAGTTGCATCTGAGTTTCCCGTCTTATATGTGGGCTGCCGACGGCCACGCAAGCGCGCCAACGCCTCGTCGCCTTAACCATCACCGAAGTCGTCGAGCGTTTGCCGTCCGACACGCGGCAAATCCTGCGCACCTGTCGTTAAGGTTTACGCAGGCGAGACCGGCTTGGATGACACCTGTCGTTCACCGGTGCGACATGCGGTCCGCCTGTCCGGCCGCACCAACCGACTTCGCCCAATCGTGACGCGGTGCGAACGCCGTGTGATCGCCCAAAGGCGCACACGTCCGACTTGTCGCCGTGGAAGGCGGCCCCTAGCCTGCAGAGCTCGACCCCTCCAGTGGTCCGAAGCCGCCATGTCCGCACCGCGCAAGCCCTACGCCGCCCATCCGCTGCCGCCCCGCGACCCGTGGATGCGCGCCGAGGACAACCACTACTGGACCTATCATGGCCTGGACCGCCTGCTGGCCTGCAAGGCGCCGGTCACTGCCAGCCAAGACGAGGATCTCTTCATCGCGGTGCACCAGATCTGCGAGCTGGCCTTCCACCAGATGATCCTCGACCTCGAGCGCGCGCTAGCCGCCCTGGACGCGGAAGACCCGGAGGAAGCAGTCTATTTCCTGAAGCGCGTGAATCGCCTTTGGCGGACCGTCAACGCCACCATGCCGATCCTCGGCGGCATGCGCGCCTTCGCCGAGTTCCGCACGGCGATCGGGCCGACCAGCGGGTTCCAGTCCTTCCAATTCCGCCATCTGGAGATCATGAGCGGCGTACCGCGCTATTGGGACGGCGGCACGGCCGATGCCGAGGGCACGCCCCACGTGGCGGAAACCGAGTTCGAGCGCCGCTACGGCGCGGAGGTGCGCGGCTGGATCGCACGGCACCGCGAAAGCAACCTCGCCGCCCACTATCGCCGGATGCTGGCACGAGCCGGCGGCGACCTGACCGCCCTGCGCGCCGAGCCGCACACCTCGGCTCTGCTGCGTGAGCTTGCCGCCTACGAGCGGCAGCAACTGCTCTTCCACCGGGCGCATCTGCAGCTCGCGACGCGCCAGCTCGAGATGGTCGGCGTCGAGGTCGGCACCGGCGGTACCGCCTTTCGCGACTATCTGCAGACTTACGACAGCCGCGTGGCGCCGCTGTTTCCGGGCCTCGCCGAGCCGCTGCCGGGCGCGGAGACGCAGACGGGGTGATCCGGCGCGAGGCCGGCGACCGGGTGCGCGCAGGCATCTGACGTGATGGACGTGCAACGGCCGGCTCGCCGTGGCGTTCTTGCACGCCATCATGCCGCCGCATCCTCGTCAGCCAGCCGCTCGCACCGACCGGAGGCGTCTCCGCACGCTGCGTCGCACCGCCCTGGTCTGCGGGCTGGTAGTCTCCGTCATCGCCGGCGCACCTCTGGCCGGCGCGGCCAGCAACCTGCCAACCGGGGCGGCGCCGACCACCGCCTTTACGTTCCCGCTGGCAGCCTCGCCCCACGCGGATCTGCCAGCACCCGAGATCCGGGTCTGGCGGGACACGCCGCAGGCGACGGTCGAGAGCCTGCTCGATGCCATCGAGGAAGGCGCACAATCCGCGGCGGCCTATACCCTCGATCTGTCTTCCCTGCCGGACGGCGAGCGCGGCCCCCGTGGCCGCGAACTGGCAATCAAGCTGGCGGAACTGCTGCGTCAGCGCAGCCTGATCGACTGGTCTCGCCTTCCCGACCGGCCCGACGGCCTGATCGAGCCGCCGCTCAATGCCAACGATCCCATGCTGGGGGTCCCGCGGCGCGCCATCACCCTGGCCACCCTGGAGGTCGGCGGGCGCGATGCGCCGATCATGCTGATGCGCATGCAGCCGCCCGAAGGCCCGCCGGTCTGGCTGTTCTCGGCGACGACGGTCCGCCACATCGAGTCCCTGCACCAACTCCGCCCGCAGAGTTGGCTTGCCCAACACGTTCCGCTGGACTGGAGAGCGCGTCCGCTGCTCGGCATGCCCGCCTGGAAGTGGGCCGCGCTGGTCGCCATTGCGTTGGTCAGCCTGCTGGCCGGCAAGCTGCTCAGCCGGGCGGTCCGCTGGCTGCTGAGAAAGACCACGACGCAGGGACTGCGCAGCGTTATCCGCAAGGCAGGCCAACCGCTGACGCTCACCTTGGCACTACTGATCTGGTGGCTTGCCGGCGAGGCCCTGGTCGTGCCCACCGGCGCCGTCGCAGTCGTCATCGGCAATCTCTCGATCCTCGGCATCATCGCCGCGCTGACCTGGATGGCGGCGCGGATGCTCGACCATGCCACCGGCGAGGTGAGCCGACGCTTCGAAGCACGTGCGGCCACCGAGGAGGACGCCGGTGCGCGGCGATTGCTGACCCAGCTCTCGATCGGCCGCCGGGTGCTGGTGTTGATCGCGGTCATGGTGGGGGTGGGCATCGCGCTCAGTTACTTCGACGTCTTCCGCACCATCGGCCTATCGCTGCTGTTCTCCGCCGGCGCGATCTCGGTGGTGCTGGGCATCGCCGCCAATGCCTTGCTGCGCAACTTCCTGGCCGGACTGCAGGTGGGGTTCGCGCAGCCGGTGCGGGTCGGCGACACGGTCACGCTGTCGGGGCACTACGGATATGTCGAGGACATCGGCTCGGTGTTCCTGACCATGCGGACCTGGAACAGTCGGCGGCTGATCGTTCCCTACAACGTGCTGCTCGAACAGCCGATCGAGAACTGGTCGAAGGGCAGTGCATTCGTCATCCGTGAGGTCGAGTTGTCGGTGGACTTCGACGCCGACCTCGACTCCTTGCGGCGTACCCTGCGCCAGGCCGTCGCGGACTCCGAGCTCGCCGATCCGAACTACGATGCCTCGTTGATGGTGGTGGGGGCGACCGCAGAGGGCCTGCGGCTATGGGCGCTCGTCGCGGCGCCCACGCCGGCCGATGCCTGGCGGCTCGAGGCCTATGTGCGCGAGCGTCTGGTCCAGGAGTTGTTGCGCCAGGACACGGCCGTGCCGCGCGAGCGCGTGCAGACCGTGGCGGCTGTCGGGCGGGGCACAGAGGAATCCGAAGCGCCTGCGAAGGAGCGCGACGGCTCGGCCGAGCGCCGACGCCCGCAATTCCCCAGCGCGGGCGATCCCAGTGCCGGCGACGCCGGCACCTGACCTCAATCCGGCGGCCTTGCCTCGCGGTCTCGCGGCGCGGACGCACCCTGCGGCAGCGGAAACTCGCCAAGCCCCTGCGACCCGTGGTAGATTTCCGCAGCGTATCAGATTTTCCCGAGGTGGGACGGGCACCTGTGGGCAAGCGACCATGAGCGACGAGTCGAACCAGGCTGGCGAGAGCCCGGCCGCCAGAGAGCGGGCGACGATCGCCAAGCTGATCCTGGGGATCGCGCTGGCCGGCCTGATCGTGCTGGGCATCGCCGCGCTCGGCTGGGCCCAAGTCGACGAGCGCAGCGAGGTCGCGCGGACCCTGCTGAACGCACTGCTGCCGGTGTTCGGTACCTGGGTGGGCGCGGTTGTCGCCTACTACTTCTCCCGCGAGAACTTCGAGACAGCCAACAAGAGCGTGCAGGCGTTCGCCAAGCAGGCCGCCGAGGCCGGGGCCAGGCTGCGCACTGTGCCGGTGCGCGAGGCGATGCTACCGCTCGCCAAGATCAAGCTGGTGCGTCTGACGCCGGAAGAGCGCGCCGATCTCTCCAAAGTGCCGCTCAAGACGCGCCTGATCGATATCCTGAAGGGGCCGGTGTCGCGCGTGCCGGTGCTCGCCAAGGGCGACAAGGCGGTCTACGTGATCCACGAGAGCCTGCTCTACCGTTTCGGCTACGAACGCGGCATCGCGGCGACGGCCGAGGCGCCCTTCGACGTCAATGCCGCCACGCTCAAGGACTTCGTCAGCCACGAAGGGGTCGAGGAGATGATCGCGGCGATGGCCTTCGTCGCCGCGGGCGCGACCCTGGCCGACGCCAAGGCGGCGATGGACGGGGTCGCCAACTGCAAGGACGTCTTCGTCACCGCCAACGGAAACAAGGACGAGGCGGTGGTCGGCTGGATCACCAACGCCGACCTGGAGCGCTACGCCGAGTTCGCGGCTTGAGCCGCGGCGCAAAAGCGCACACAGCTTCATGAAGCTTTTGTGTATTTTTCATGAAATACTCAAATAAACACACAGATCTCGATTGACGAGCTTGACACACGTCAATGTCTCGCGCGGACCTGGCGGGCACTCTTCCTGCATTGTCGGTGGATCGACAAGTCAGGACCGGAGTGCGAGGCATGTCCCTGCAAACGCTTCTCGGGATCGGGCGCGGTCCCCGACTGAACCGGCGGCGCTTCCTGCAAGCAGGCGGCGCGGCGGCCGCCCTGGCCGCGGCGCGCTGGCAACCGGCGCTCGCCAGCACGGGCGACCGCGAGGTGCTCACCTCCAGCCACTGGGGCGCTTTCCGTGCCCGCGTCGTCGACGGGCGGCTGGTCGGCGTCTCGCCCTACGAACGCGACCCCTTCCCGACCGCGATGATCCAGAACTTCCCGGCGATCCTTTACGACAACAGCCGGATCGCCAAGCCGATGGCCCGCAAGTCCTGGCTGGAAAGGCGCGAGAAGGCGGACGGCGCCGAGCGCGGCCGCGAGCCCTTCGTCGAGCTGGACTGGGACACCGCCCTCGACCTCGCCGCCGAGGAGATGCAGCGGGTCAAGGCCGCCCACGGCAACGAGGCCTTCTACGCGGCCAGCTACGGCTGGGCTTCGGGCGGGCGCTTCCACGCCTGCGACGAAATGACCAACCGGCTCTACGCCCTGCACGGCGGCTATGTCGACGACCTGACCAACTACTCCTTCGGTGCAGGCATGGTGCTGCTGCCGCACGTGCTCGGCGGCAACGAGATCATCGGCGGCCCCTTCACCACCTGGTCGTCGATCGTCCAGCACACCCAACTGATCGTCATGTTCGGCGGCGCCGCCTTCAAGAACGCGCAGATCACCTGGGGCGGCAGCGGCGAGCACACCACCGAGAAGTGGCTGCGCCAGTGCAAGGCGGCCGGCATCGAGATGGTCGCGATCAACCCCGTCCGCGAGGACGAGGTCGGCGTGCTCGACATGGAGTGGCGGCCGATTCGCCCGAACAGCGACGTCGCGCTGATGCTCGCTCTCAGTCACACGCTGCTGACCGAGGGCCTCGCCGACCTCGCCTTCGTCGAGCGCTACACCGTCGGCTTCGACAAGGTGCGGCCCTATCTGCTCGGCGAGAGCGACGGCCAGCCGAAGGACGCCGCCTGGGCGGCCGGAATCACCGGCGTGCCGGCTGACTGGATCCGCAGTCTGGCGCGCAAGATGGCGGCCCGGCGCACGATGCTCATGACGGCCTGGTCGCTGCAGCGCGCACGCTACGGCGAGCAGCCCTGGTGGGGCACGGTCCTGCTGGGCGCCCTGCTCGGCCAGATCGGCCTGCCCGGCGGCGGCTTCGGCTTCAGCTACACCTCGATCAACGGCTACGCCTTCCCGCCGAACAGTGTCAGCGTCGGCGGCTTTCCGCGCGGGCGCAACCCGGTGAAGACGCGCATCCCGGTCTCCCACATCGCCGAGATGCTGCTGAAGCCGGGCGAATCCTACGACTTCAACGGCCGCACCTTCGAATACCCCGACATCCGCATGATCCACTGGGCCGGCGGCAACCCCTTCCACCACCACCAGGACCTCAACCGCCTGACCCGGGCCTGGGCGAAGCCCGAGACCATCGTCGTGCACGAGCCCTGGTGGACGCCGACGGCGCGGCGCGCCGACCTGGTTTTGCCGGCGACCACGACGCTCGAGCGCAACGACATCGGGGCCAGCCCGCGCGACCGCTACATCTTCGCCATGCCGCAGCTCGTCGCGCCGGTCGGCCAGGCGCGCAACGACTTCGACATTCACAGCGACATCGCCGAACGCCTGGGCTACCGGGACGCCTTCACCGAGGGGCGTGACGAGATGGGCTGGCTGCGCCACCTTTATGCCGGCGCGCGCGACAGGGCGCTCGGCGAGGGCATAGTGCTGCCCGACTTCGACAGCTTCTGGGAGGAGGGCGTGGCGATCATGCCGCGGCCGGAAGGGGATTACGTCTATCTGGCGGACTTCCGCGCGGATCCGGAGGCCAACGCACTCTACACCGACAGCGGCCGGATCGAGCTCTTCTCGCAGAAGATCGCCGCCATGGGCTACGACGACTGCCCCGGCCATGCCGTCTGGCTGGAGCCGGAAGAGTGGTTGGGGCAGGCGAGCGAGGCGACGCCGCTGCACCTCATCTCCAGCCACCCGCAGCACCGCCTACACAGCCAGATGGACAACGGACCGCTGGCGCGCGCCGCCAAGATCCAGGGGCGCGAGCCCGTGTGGCTGCACCCGGACGACGCCGCCGCGCGCGGGCTGCAGACGGGCGAGGTGGCACGGCTGGTCAATGCGCGCGGCGAAGCCCATGTCGGGATCATCGTCAGCGACCGGGTGATGCCCGGCGTCGCCATGATCCACGAAGGCGCGTGGATCGATCCGCTCGACCCCGGCGTCGTCGGTTCCCCCGACAAGCACGGCAATCCCAACATGGTGACCTGGGACGTCGGCACCTCCCGCCTGGGTCAGGGTTGCAGTGCCCAGACGGCGCTGGTGCAGGTCGAGAAGCTGGCCGGACCGCTGCCGGAGATCACCGCCTTCGACCCGCCGCCGACGGTCTAGCCGCTGTCGCCATCTCGTTGCGCCTCGAACGGATCCCGAAGCATGCTCACGCGCCGCGCACTGTTCCGCGTTTCCGTCGCCCTGCCGCTGCTTGCGGTGCGCGGCCCGGCCACGGTCTGGGCCGCCGACCTGCGCCCGCGCCGCTGCCCGGAGAACGAATGCGGCTACCTCTTCGACCCGGACCTGGGTGTGCCGGAGCACGAGATTCCGCCGGGCGTGGCCTTCGCGGAGCTGCCGGACGACTGGGAGTGCCCGGAGTGCGGCACACCCAAGTACCTCTGGTAAGCCCGGACGCCATCTGCCGCGACTTGTGCAGAACTTCCCGGACCGCCGCGTTCGCTCGGCGAATTCTAAGCAGCACCGGCCGAATACCAACGTGATTGTGGATAATCGTGAAGGTTTGACGAAGAAAAGTCACGGCGCCGTAACCGAACCGTCAAGGCTGCCGCGTATCTCTCCCGCCCAAGGCGAGCGGTCGAAGGACTGCCCGCCGCCGTCCGCATCGCCACCACGAACGATCCTCCAGCCTGCGGGCTCGGGGGACCCGCTCCAGGGAGAGATCACTCCATGAAGAAGATCGACCTTTCGCGCTTTTCTTGCCGCGCGGAAGCCTACGAGGCGTCCGACGACATCCCGACCAATCGCTCCGATGCGCCGACCATCGGCGACGTCATCAACCGCCGCTTCGGCCGCCGCGACGTCCTGAAGGGCGCGCTGGGCGTGGCCGCCATGGGTGCGGTCGCCGGCACCGGTTTGGCCGCCCTGGGCGGCAAGAAGGCACTGGCCGCCTCCGCCTCCTACAGCTTCACCGAGATCGAGCACGGCGTCGACGAGACCCATCACGTGGCGCCGGGCTACAGCGCCGACGTGCTGATCCGCTGGGGCGATCCGATCTTCGCCGATGCGCCCGAGTTCGATCCGATGAACCAGTCCGCCGAATCCCAAGCCAAGCAGTTCGGCTACAACAACGACTACATCGGCTATCTGCCGCTGCCCTACGGCTCGGACAACGCCGAGCGCGGCCTGCTCTGCGTCAACCACGAGTACACCAACGAAGAGATCATGTTCCCGGGCCTCGGCAAGCAGGACGGCGACGCCGAGTTCGCCGGCATGACCCAGGACCTGGTGGACATCGAGATGGCGGCCCACGGCGGCTCGGTGATCGAGATCGCCAAGTCGGGCGGCGCCTGGCAGGTGGTGCGCGACAGCGAATACAATCGCCGCATCACCGCCAGCGGCACCGAGATGGAGCTGACCGGCCCGGCCGCCGGCCACGACCTGATGAAGACCTCGGCCGACCCGAGCGGTACCAAGGTCATGGGCACCATCAACAACTGCGCCGGCGGCATGACCCCCTGGGGCACCTACCTGATGGCCGAGGAGAACTTCCACGGCTACTTCTGGGGCGACGTCGAGGGCCACCCCCAGCAGGCCGCCATGGAGCGCTATGGCGTGCCCGGCGCCTGGTACGCCTGGGGCGCGTTCTACGACCGCTTCGACGTCTCCAAGGAGCCGAACGAGGCCAACCGCTTCGGCTGGATCGTCGAGGTCGACCCCCTCGACTCGACCAGCACGCCGAAGAAGCGCACCGCGCTCGGCCGCTTCAAGCACGAGGGCGGCGAGTCGGTGGTCAACGGCGACGGCCGCGTGGTCGTCTACATGGGCGACGACCAGCGCTTCGACTACCTCTACAAGTTCGTCACCGCCGGCACCTACAACCCGGACGACCGCGCCGCCAACATGGACCTGCTGGACGAGGGCACGCTCTACGTCGCCAAGTTCCACGAGGACGGCAAGGTCGAGTGGATGCCGCTGGTCCAGGGCGAGGGCCCGCTGACCGCCGAGAACGGCTTCCCCGACCAGGCCACCGTGGTCACCCAGGCGCGTCTGGCCGCCGACGCCCTCGGCGCCACGCCGCTGGACCGCCCGGAGGACGTCGAGCCGAACCCGCAGACCGGCAAGGTCTACGTCATGCTGACCAACAACAGCCGCCGCAAGCCGGAGCAGGTCGACGCCGTGAACCCGCGCGCGGAGAACCGCTTCGGCCAGATCGTCGAGATCACCGCGGCGAACGGCGACCACGGCTCGACCGAGGACACCTGGGACATGCTGGTGGTCTGCGGCGACCCGGCCGACGGCGCGGTCGGCGCCATGTGGAACCCGGCGACCAGCGAGAACGGCTGGTTCGCCTGCCCGGACAACTGCGCGGTCGACAACCAGGGCCGCCTGTGGATCTCCACCGACCAGGGCTCCGGCTGGTCGCGCAGCGGCACCGCCGACGGCATCTGGGCGCTGGAGACCGAGGGCGAGCTGCGCGGCACCGGCATGATGTTCTTCCGCGTGCCGATCGGCGCCGAGATGTGCGGGCCGAAGTTCACGCCCGACGACACCACCCTGTTCGTCGCGGTGCAGCACCCCGCCACCGACGGCACCAAGGCCTATCCAGGCTTCGAGCGCTCCTCGACCTTCGAGGATCCGGCGACCCGCTGGCCGGACTTCCAGGATGGCGTGCCCCCGCGTCCGTCCGTGGTCGCGATCACCAAGGAGGGCGGCGGCAAGATCGGCAGCTAGTCGCCGACAGCCGTCGGAAGTCAGTATCGCGGGCGGCAGCTTCGGCTGCCGCCCGCTTGCGTTTGCAGGGTCGCCCAGCCACGCATCGCCGATTGACTGTACCGTCTGGACGGTTTAGTCATCGCACATGAATGCGTCCCCAGCAGAATCTGCCGCGGCGGTCGGATCGGAGCGCGGCGCCACACGCGAGCGCCTGCTCGACGCCGCCGCGCGCGTGGTGCTGGCCCGTGGCGCGCTCGGGCTCACCCTGGAGGCCGTCGCCGCCGAGGCGGAGGTCAGCAAGGGCGGCCTGCTCTACCACTTCCCCAGCAAGGAGGCGCTGCTGCGCGCCATGGTGGGACGCCTCGTCGAGGCTACCGAGGCACGCATCGCCGCCAGCCTTGCGCACGAGGCGGAGGCAGGCGGCAGTGAGGCGCCGGGCGGCTGGCTGCGCGGCTACCTGGCCGCCTGGGTCCGGGAAGCCGAAGGTGCCAGCGCCGACCGGACGCTCGGACAGGCCCTGCTGGCGGCCGCCGCGGTCGACCCGCGGTTCCTGGAGGATCTGCGCCGTCAGGACGCCGCCTGGGGCGCACGCCTGCGGGCCGACGGCATCGACCCGATCCGCGCCCTGATCGTGCGGCTGGCGATCGACGGCCTGTGGTTCAACGAGACCTTCGGGTTGCCCGTGGTCGCCGCGGACGAGCGTGCGGCGCTGCGCCGCCGGCTGGAGGAGATGACCCGGCCATGAGCGGCACGCTGTTGCCCTATCTCCTGCTGCTGGGAGCGATCGTCAGCGAGGTGGCCGCGACCAGCGCGCTGAAGGCCTCCTACGGGCTGACACGGCTACAGCCGACGCTGCTGATGATCGTCGGCTACTGCATCGCCTTCGTCCTGCTGGGACTGTCCCTGAAGACCCTGCCGGTCGGTCTCGCCTATGCCATCTGGGCCGGGCTCGGGGTGATCGGGGCGGTCCTCGTCGGGCTCTTCGTCTTCGGGGAGAGCCTGAGCTGGCCGCAGTACGGCGGCATCGCGCTCATCGTCTTCGGCGTCATCCTGCTGAAGGGCACGGGCACCACCTGAGCCGCAGGCCGCTTCCCTTGCGCCCGAGCGCCTGCGATATGACGGGCCAACGTCCCTCCGATCGGGAGCACGCACGTCATGAATCTCGCGGAAACCCTCCTGCACGCCCTGAAGGATCACGGCGCGCAGGAGATCTTCGGCCTCCCGGGCGACTTCGCCCTGCCCTTCTTCAAAGTGGCGGAAGAGTCCGGCATCCTGCCGCTGTACACCTTCAGCCACGAACCTGCCGTCGGCTTCGCCGCCGATGCCGCCGCGCGCTTCGGCAGCCGCCTGGGCGTGGCGGTGGTCACCTACGGCGCCGGGGCGTTCAACCTGGTCAATCCCGTTGCCTGCGCGCTGGCCGAGCGTTCGCCGTTGGTGGTCATCTCGGGCGCGCCGGGCCGCGCCGAGCGCGGTTCCGGCCTGCTGCTGCACCACCAGGCCAAGACGCTGGACAGCCAGTTCCGGGTGATGGCCGAATTGACCTGCGATCAGGCGGTGCTCGACGACCCGACCACGGCGCCGCGCGAAGTCGCCCGTGTGCTGCGCTCGGCCGTCGAACAGTCGATGCCGGTCTACATCGAGGTGCCGCGCGACCTGGTCTTCGCCGAGACCGCGCCCTGCACCCCCTTGCCGGAGACCGCGGCGGACGCAGTGGCCCTGGCCGAGTGCGCCGACGAGATCCTCGAGCGCCTGGCCAAGGCCGAGCGACCGGCCCTGATGGTCGGCGTCGAGACCCGCCGCTTCGGCATCGAGGCCAAGGTCGGCCGGCTGGCCGAGCGCCTCGGCCTGCCGGTCGTCACCTCCTTCATGGGCCGCGGCCTGCTGGCCGAAGGGCCGGTGCGCCCGCTCGGCACCTACATCGGCGCCGCAGGCAAGCCCGAGGTGAGCGAGTTGGTGGAGACCTCAGACGGCCTGCTGCTGCTTGGCGTCATCCTGTGCGACACCAATTTCGGCGTCTCGGACAAGCAGATCGACCTGCGCACCGCGATGCACGCCCTCGGCCGCGAGGTGCGGGTGAGCCGCCACGTCTACGACAACGTACCGCTGGAGGGCCTGGTCGACGCCCTGCTGGAGCGCGCCACACCGGTCAACCGGCGACGCGGCCTGGAGGTGCCGGCGGCCGCGTATCCCGCCGGCCTGAAGGCCGACGGCGGGCCGATCCAGCCGACCGACATCAGCCGTGCGGTCAACGACCTGATGCGCACGCACGGCAGCCTGCCGATCGTCAGCGATATGGGCGACTGCCTGTTCACCGCGATGGAGATGGAGCACACCGAACTGGCCGCCAACGGCTACTACGCCGGCATGGGCTTCGGCGTGCCGGGCGGGTTGGGCTGCCAGGCGGCGACCGGCCGGCGTCCGCTCATCCTGGTCGGCGACGGCGCCTTCCAGATGACCGGCTGGGAGCTGGGCAACTGCCGGCGTTACGGCTGGGACCCGATCGTCGTGGTCTACAACAACGAGAGCTGGGAGATGCTGCGCGCCTTCCAGGCCGAGTCCCGCTTCAACAACCTCTCCGACTGGCGCTTTGCCGAGCTGGCGGGCCCACTGGGCGGCGACGGCGCGCGCGTGAGCACCCGCGCCGAGTTGAAGGTCGCGCTCGACACGGCTTTCGCCACGCGCGGGCGATTCCAGCTCGTCGAGGTCATGCTGCGGCGCGGCGAGATGTCTGACACCCTGTCGCGCTTCGTCGCCGGCGTGAAGAAGGGCCGCGGGCAGTAGCCGCAGCCGCCGATCAGTTGGGAGTCTCGCGCGGGATGTAGCGGCGGCCGTCGTAGCGGCCGAAAAAGCGGCCGAGCGCGGGGTGGCTGATCTGGCTGCGGTCCGGGTGCGGCCCCAGGTGGCGCTCGGCGACGTAGGTTGAGTGCTCCGCGCCGTCGACCAGGACATGGTACCAGGGCTTGTCCTTCGGCGGGCGCGAGCGCGCCACCTGGTCGTACCAGGCCTCGCTCAGGCTGAAGACCGGGTCGACGTCGACGACGACGCCGCGGTAGCCGAATTTGGCGTGATGCACGATATCGCCGATGTCGAAGAGCGGACGAGTCACGCTCACTTCTGGCCGTCCTCGCCAAGCCGCTTGGAGAGGTTGCGCAGCATGCGCCCGGCCCGGTAGGCCGCCGGCTTGTCGCCCGTCTGGGCCCACTCCGAGCGGGCCTCGCCATACGCCCGGCCGGCCTGACGCGCCGCTTCCACGGCCCGTGGGCGCACCTCCTTGTGGACGAACTCCCCGGCCTTCGCCCGCGTCTGCTCGTCGGACGCCAGGCGCCGCGCGGCGGACCAGATCAGCGTACGCAGGATGGACATCGTGAACCCCCGGACAAGGCTCCTTCTCGGCGAGCAAGAATGTCGGCTTCCGCCCGCGCCGTTCAAGGGCAGGGAACGCAGGAAGCGAGGCTCGCGTGCCAAGACGGCTATGCGCGGGCGCCTTCCCCCGCGGCTTCCGGATCGCTATCTTGACGGCATGTCGAACCGCGCCCCCACCCGCCGCAGCCTGCTGAGCGGCCTTGCCGGCGGCCTGCTCGCCGTGCCGCTCGCCGGCACCGCCCGCGCCTTCACGGTGGAGCCGATGAGCCCGGCCGCCACCGAGCTCTACCGGGCCGCCTGCCAGGCCCGGCATCCCGGCTACCACGACGAGCTGGTCGCAGAGGTGGTCTCGCTGCTGCGCGCCGAAGGGATCGAGACCGACGCGGCCGCCGTGCGTCGCGCGCTGACGGCCGCAGCCTGTCCGCTGTGCGGCTGCACTCTCGCCGAGCTGCCGGAGGCGCGCACGACCCTGGACGATCCGCCTCCACGATCCTGAGGGCCGGGATGGACGCTTCGACACGCTCCTCGCCGGGCCCGCACAGCCCGAAGGCCTGCCACGGCGCGCTCGGCGAGATGCTCGCGGCGGCCGAGGCGCTGTGCCGCGCGCGGGGCCGGCAGCTCACGCCGCTGCGCAGGCGGGTGCTGGAACTGATCGCCGAGCAGGACCATCCGGTCGGCGCCTACGAGCTGATCGACCGGCTGTCGGCCGAACGGGGCCGGACGGCCCCGCCGACCATCTACCGTACCCTGGAATTTCTGCAGGCCGAGGGGCTGGTGCACCGCATCGAGAGCCGCAACGCCTTCGTCGCCTGCCCGCATCCCGAGCGTCCGCACGCGACGCAATTCTTCATCTGCAAGGACTGCGGCGCGACCTTCGAGATCCACGACCAACGCCTTGCCGCGGCGATCGCCGACCAGGCCGAGGCCGAGGATTTCGCCATCGAGCGGCAGGTGGTCGAGGTGACCGGGCGCTGCCGGGCCTGCCACTGAGCCGCTGGCCGGGGCAGCCGGTTACTTCTTCGCCGCCTCTAGCGCACGCTGGATCATCGTGCGCGCCTCGTCGGCATCGGCCCAGTGATTGATCTTCACCCACTTGTCGGGCTCCAGGTCCTTGTAGTGCTCGAAGAAGTGGGCGATCTGCTCCAGCAGGATCTCGGGAAGCTGCCGGTAGCTGGCAACGTCGGTGTAGTAGGGGTGCAGCTTGTCGACCGGCACCGCCAGGATCTTCTCGTCCGGCCCCGCCTCGTCCTCCATCACCAGGACGCCGACCGGCCGGCAGCGGACGACGGCGCCAGGGACCACGCGCACCGGACTGGCGACCAGCACATCGACGGGGTCGCCGTCCTCGGCCAAGGTGTGCGGAATGAAGCCGTAGTTGCAGGGATAGAACATCGCCGTGTGCATGAAGCGGTCGACGAAGATCGCGCCCGAGTCCTTGTCGAGCTCGTACTTCACCGGCTCGCCGCCGAGCGGCACCTCGATCACCACGTTGATCTCGCGTGGCAGGTCGCGACCCGCCGGAATCTTGTCGATGTCCATGTGATCCACCCGAGGCTTCGCAGGCGCCGGTGCCCCGTGCACCCGGCACCGCGCATGGCTAGCACAGGCGGCGCAGCCTGGCGATGGCCGGCTTATTCGGCGGCGCCGCGCCGACCGCTCGACGCCAACTGGTCGTAGACCCAGGCGTAGGTCTTCGCCATGCCGTCCTGCAAGGCGATCGAGGGTGACCAGCCGAGCCGCCGCTCGATCAGCGTGTTGTCGCTGTTGCGCCCGCGCACGCCCTTCGGCGCATCCAACTTGTAGCGACGCTTGCAGCGCACGCCGGCAATCTCCTCGACGATCTCGACCAGGCGGTTGATGCTCACCATCTCGCTGCTGCCGACGTTGAGCGGCTCGCCGACGCCGCTGTCCATCAGGCGGCGCGTGCCCTCCAGGCAGTCGTCGATGTAGGTGAAGCTGCGCGTCTGCTCCCCGTCGCCCCAGATCTCGATCTCGTGCCGGCCGCTCAGCTTGGCCTCCGCGACCTTGCGGCAGATCGCCGCCGGCGCCTTCTCGCGCCCGCCGTCATAGGTGCCATGCGGGCCGTAGATGTTGTGGTAGCGCGCCACCCGGGTCGCCAGGCCGAAGTCCTCGGCGAAGTGGCGGCACATGCGCTCGCCGAACAGCTTCTCCCAGCCGTAGCCGTCCTCCGGCATGGCCGGATAGGCGTCGGACTCCTTGAGTGCCGCGACATCCGCCTCGGCCTGCTTGTCGGCGGCGTAGACGCATGCCGAAGAGCTGAAGAAGAAGCGCTGCGTGCCGGCCTCGACCGCCGCCTTCAGCAGGTGGGTGTTGATCAGCACCGAGAGCATGCACAGCGCCTTGTGCGCCTCGATGAAACCCATGCCGCCCATGTCGGCCGCGAGGTTGTAGATCTGCGCCGCGTCGCGCGCCGCCGCCTGGCAGGCCGGCCACGCGCGCAGGTCGGCCTGGAGCCGCTCGGTCTGCGCGAAGCTCTGATACCACTCGGCCTCCGGCTTGATGTCGACGGCCCGGATCCGGGTGTAGCCCTCCTCCAGCAAGCGCCGCACCAGATGGCCGCCGATGAAGCCGCCGGCGCCCGCCACCAGCACCAGATCGTCCTTACCGGGCAATCCCCCTGCGCCCATGCATCGTCTCCGAAGTATTCTTCACCTCTATCGAGAGCTTGATACCACCGAAACCCTTAAGGAAGCCATGCCGGCCCGGCTCGGTTCACTCCGCCGGCTTCAGGCGTTCGAGCTGCTCGGCGAAGCGCTCGCAGGGGTCGATATCGTCCAGGCGCGGCGTGAACCAGACGAGATCGTGGCTACCGAGGTCGCCGTAGGCCGCTGCCTGGGTGACACCCTCGCGCACCTCGACGAAGGCGATGGCCAGGTTCGCCAGGTCGGGCGCGCGCTGGCGCAGGAACCAGGGTACGCCGCGGTCGGGCCGCGTATGGCCCTTGCCGGCAATCAGCACGGCGCCGTCGGTCGGCCGCTCCAGGGCCGCCAGCAGGGCATCCGCCATGGCGGCGTCGCGTGCGCGCTGCACTTCTGCCATGCCCGCGAAGGCCTGCGGTGGCGCGACGTCGCAGTGCGCCGCCGACAGTTCTTGCAGCAGCCCGTCGCGCATCTCGGCCGTCCAGGGGTGGTCGAGCGCCCAGAGCGTTCGCATCGGCTCCGGCAGCGCCGCGGTCCCCTGCTCGGCCACCTGGCGCCGTTTGGCACGTGGCAGGTCGCTGGCGCCGAGCGGCAGGCCGGCAGCCAGCGCCGCCTCGGCGATCGGGCGGTACAGCGACCAGTCCGGCCAGCCGCCATCCGCCCAGCCGACCGCCGCGCCGAGCCCGGCCGCATCGCCGCCGGCCTCCAGGTAGTCGGCGAGCGCCGCCGCGCGGTCCCGCGGGATCATCTCGAAGGCGACCTCCGGCCGGCGCCCCGCCGCGGCCATGGCGGCCACCGCCCACGCCTGCAGGTGGTGATGGTCCGGATTGTCGTGCTTCTCGCCGAGCAGCACGACGTCGGCGGCGGCCAGGCGATTGGCCACCTGCTCTGCGGTCACGAAGGCGCCCGTCGCCGGCTCCCAGATGCGGCCGACGAGCGGGTGCTCCTGCAGCAATGGGCTGGCCCAGGTGGCCGGCAGCGGCGGGCGCTGCGCAGGAGGCTGCGATGCCTCGGCCATGGCCTCGACCTCGGACATGGCGGCTGCCAGCAGAGCGAGGGCGACAAGCAGAAAGGTCAGGCGCATGCTCGGCTCTTGCTCAAGGTTCTGCCGCTCGGACTTGACAAGCTGTGGTGCGCGGCCGAAGCAGCAAGCCCCCGGTGCGCCGGGATCGCGACCCGCTGGACCTCGAGCCGATAAACCTCGACCGCGATGGCTGGCCGCCCCACATTGCCGGCGAGCCTTTTTTGACTCGCGTCGCTCATCGCGGCAAACCAGAGGATACGGTCCTGTTGCCCGATTTCGCCTTCAGTCCCGCAGGGGGCGGCCCGCGCGGCTCCGGCGGCCCCGCCATCCGCATGGCCGGCCCGGTCAAGCTGCTGCTCGGCACCATGGTGGCTCTCCAGGCCGGCGCCACGCTGCTGCCGGCCGCGCAGTGGCGCGCCGTCGAGAATGCCCTGGTATTGGTCCTCTTCTGGCGCGGCGAGTTCCTGCCCGAGCGCCTCTACACGCTGCTGACCTACGCGCTGCTGCACGGCGACTGGGGCCACCTGTTCTTCAACGGGCTGTGGATCGCCATCCTCGGCAGCAAGGTGCACGACTTTCTCGGTCCCGCCCGCTTTCTGCTGTTCTTCGCGCTCGCCACGGTGATCGCCGGCATGACCCAGGTCGCAGCGAACTGGGGTCAGACCAGCTTCGTCGTCGGCGCCTCGGGCTTCGTCTACGCGCTGATCGCCTGCATCGGCCATCTTTATGTCGTCCACGCCGGCGACCCGCCGCGCGAGCGCCTCAAGAAGCTGGCCGTGTTCACCGCCGCCGTCTTCGTCCTGAACGTCGCCTTCGCCTATGTCGCCGGCGGTTTCCTGACCGCTGGCGGCATCGCCTGGGAAGCGCATGCCGGCGGTTTCCTCGCCGGCCTGCTGCTGTTCCCGCCGCTCGCCAGCAGCGCGTTCAGAGCCAGGCACGGCGGAGCAGGTTGAGGCCGATGGCGATCAGCAGGCCGATGACCAGCAGGCGGAAAGTCTCCTGCGGCACTTTCTGGCGCAAACTCTCGCCCAAACGCACACCCAGCAACACTGGAAGCACGGCGGCGGTCGAGGCAAGCAGCTCGGACCAGCCATAGACGCCGAGGACGGCCAGCATCAGGTACAGCGGCACGGCGCCGACGAAGAAGGCCAGGCCGACCGTGGCGACGAAGGCTTCGCGCGGCAGGCGCAGCGCCACCAGGAACATGACGATCGGCGGGCCGAAGAAGTTCGAGAGGCCGCCGAGCAGCCCCGCCCCGAAACCGACCGGCAGCTTCAGCCAACGCTCGCCGCCGGCCGGCAGGGCGATCTTGGGGTTGGTCAGATTGAGCAGGCCGAAGGCGATCACGGCCGTGCCCAGCACCGTGTAGAGCGTGCGCGGGTCGAGACTGACCAGCAGGCTGGCACCGATCAACGTGCCGCACACCAGCGCCACGAGCAGCGGCCAGAAGCGGCGTGTGGCCCCACTTAGCTCCGGATTGGTGAAGGCCTGATAGCCGTTGGTCACCAGGATCGGAAGCGACATCACTGCGATCGCCTCCGGCACGCCGACGAAGAAGGCCAGGGCCGGAATGGTGATCAGCGGCAGCCCGATGCCCATTACGCCCTTGACCACGCCAGCGAACAGCAGCACGGCCACGGCCGCGGCCAGGAATGCGGGATCGAGCGGCAGCGCGCCGGCCGCGGCAGTCACCGGCTCAGCGGCCCTTGGCGAGCTGCTTCAGCGGCGTGTCGAGATCGGCCAGCGCCAAGGGGTCCACCGGGCCGCGCGCCTCGATGAGCTGCTTGACCGGCCGGCGCTCGCGTCCGGCATCGACCAGGGCCGCCGTAACGATACGGTTCTCGACCAGGCCGAACAGGCAGAAGCTGCCGCTGTCCGGGTCGCCGCGCAGAACCTCCTGCTCGACCGGCTGCTTCAGGCCGAGAAGCTGCAGGTTGAGGTCGTACTGGTCGGTCCAGAACCAGGGCAGCCCGCCGTAGGCCTCCGGGCGGCCGAGGATCGCCTTGGCCGCGGCCTGCGGCGCCAGCTCCGCGTTCTCCCAGGACTCCAGGCGGACCGGCCTGCCACTCCAGGCGTCGTCGAAGCGCGCGCAGTCGCCGACGGCGAAGACCTTGGCGCCGGCTTGGCAAGTGCCGTCCACCCGGATGCCGTCCTCGCAGGCCAGCCCGGCCGCAGCCGCCAGTTCGACGTTCGGCTGACCGCCGATCCCGACCACGACCGCGTCCGCCTCGACCAGCGTGCCGTCGGCCAAACGCACGCCGCGCACCTGCCCCTCGCCTTCGAAGCCGGCGACGCCGACGCCGAGCCGCAGCTCGACGCCCTCGCGACGGTGGCGCACCGTGAGGACGTCGGCGATGCGGCGCGGCAGGGCCCGTTCCAGCAACTGCGGGCGTGCCTCCAGGACAACGACGTCGCAGCCAAGGCTGCAGGCGCTCGCCGCCACTTCCAGCCCGATGAAGCCGCCGCCGATCAGCACGAGGCGCGCGCCGGGCCGAAGCCGTTCGCGCAGGGCCAGAGCGTCGCCAGCGGTGCGCAGCGTCAGCACGCCCTCCAGCTCCGCGCCGGGCAGCGCCAGCCGCCGCGCGCGGCAGCCGGTCGCCAAGACCAGCGTATCCCAGGCCAGAGTCTCGCCGCTTTCCAGTGTCAGGCGGCGCGCCGAGGGTTCGAGCGCCGCGACCCGACAGCCGGTGCGCAGCTCGACGTCGTGTTCTGCGTACCAGTCCGGCGGATAAATCCGCCCGACGAGCGGGTCGGCCCGTTTCGCCAGAACCTCTTTGGACAAAGGCGGGCGCTCGTAAGGCGTTTCAGGCTCTTCGCCGAGCAGGAGGATGCGCTCCTGCCAGCCCTGCTTGCGCAAGGCAGCGGCCATACGCGCGCCGGCCTGGCCGGCCCCGACGATCGCGAGGGGCAAGGGGTTCGACGCGGACGTCATGTGTATCGTTCTCGTGTCGGAACGGCGCGCTCGCCCATCCCAGGCCGGCAGCGGCCGGATCGCTGGCGTCTCGAGGCGTGCCCGGCTAACTTGCGCACGGGCTGGCCGATTCGCGGTATTGGGTGCGCGCCGCAAGGCTGGAGACGACACGCATGAAGCCTGTTCAGATTACCGGGCAGCGGCTGGCGGGGCTCGCGGCGCTGTTCCTCTTTGCGGCCTTGCCAGCCCAGGCCGAGACCCTGACCCTGGCCGGCGGGCGCGAAGGCGGTCTGTGGAGCCGGATCGGCCTGGGCCTCGCGCAGGCGGTAAAGGCCGGCGCGCCGGACATCACACTCGCCTACGTCGCCTCCCAGGACGGCGCGACCAACGCCAAGCTGCTCAGCCGCGGCGGCATCGATCTCGCCCTGATCCAGTCGGCGGAACTGACGGCCGCCAGTCGCGGGATCCCGCCTTTTTCCGAAGCGTTCGACGGCCTCACCGCGGTCGCGAGCCTGGATGTGGCCGCCCCGGTCCATGTCCTGGTGCGCGCCGACCTGCCGGGGGTGCCGGCGGGCGATCCGCCCCCCAGCTTCGCCGAGGTCGTCCAGGGCCGCGATCTGGTGTTCGGCCTGATGCCGGAGAACGGCGTTTCCGCCGCGATCGGCCGCGCGCTGCTGGCGCAGGCGGGCATCGAGATCCCGGCCAGGAACCCGGATCGAGTGGTTCTCTACGGCGGCCTGCGAGAACAGTTGCAACGCCTGGGCAGCGGCGACATCGATGTCCTGATCGCGCCGATTCTGCCCGGCCACCGCGCCGTGCGCGAAGCGCACGAAGCCGCACCGCTGGCCCTGCTCGCGCTGCCGTCGGAGGCCGTCGCGGCGCTGCAGGAGCGCTTCGGCCTCGCCGCCAGCGAGATCGCGGCCGGCACCTACGCGGACGATGCCCCGGCCGTGCCGACCGCAGCCAGCGAACTGGTGCTGGCGGCACGCGCCGGATCCGCCGAGGCCAGCATCGAAGCCGTAACCCGGTCCCTGTACGAAAACCTCGACCGCCTGCGCGCGGTGCATCCTCTGCTCTCCGGCCTGACGCGCCAGCGCATGGCGGCGGTCGGCGCCGCTCCGCTGCACCCGGGCGCCGAAGCCTATCTGGCGGCCCGCGGCCTGCTGCCGGCGCGGGACTAATCGGCAGGCCGCGAGTTTCGCCTCAGACCTCGACCAGGATCTCATCGCCCTCCACCTTCACGGCGAAGGTCTGCAGATCCTCGTCGACCGGCCCTTCCTCGGCCTTGCCCGAGCGGATGTCGAAGATGCCCTGGTGCAGCGGGCATTCGATCTTGCCGTCATCGACGTAGCCGTCGGACAGCAAGGCGAAAGCGTGGGTACAGACGTTGTGCGTGGCGAAGATGTCGCCGTCGAGGTTGTAGACGGCGATCGGCACGCCTTCCACCTCGACGCCGATCACCTCGCCCTCGGGGATCTCCTTGACGTGCGCAACCTTGTGCCAGGCCATACTCGCTCCACTTGACCAGACGTGCGTGCCGGCGGGCCTCCAGGCCGGCCGGACCATCTCCATTTCGCGCTGTCTTGATAGACGCGGCGAGCGGACAGGGCAAAGCCGAATCGCGACAACTTCGGCTGGGACTGCGCATTGGCGTCGCGCGGACCGCAAGCTCTCTCGGCGGGGCGCGCCGGACCTGGGCTGTGCGCTTTGGCGTGCTAAGCGGGTCAGGCGCCTTCGGGCGGTGGCATGCCGGCGGTGCTGCGCTCCAGCGTCTCGCTGACACGGTCCAGCAGTTCGCCGAGCTGCGCGACCTGGGCGGCGGAGAGCCCGAACTGTTCGGGCGTCTCGAGCAGCTCGTGGTGCGGCCGCACGCGCTCGCGCAGTGCCTGACCTTCCGGCGTCAGCCGCACGACGCGGCGACGCTGATCCAGCGGGTCGCGCTGCCGCTGCACCAAGCCGCGACGCTCCATCTGCGCTAGAGCGCTGACCGTCGTCGGTTCCATGGTGCCGACCCGCCGGCTGAGCTCGCGTTGGGAAATCCCGTCCTGCTGCCACAAAGCGCAGAGGAAGTACCATATGCCCAGCGAGACGCCCTCTTCGCCGAGGCGCGCCTGCAGAAGCCGGTTGTAGGCACGGTGCGCATCGCGCAGTTTGGCCCCTATGCCGTTGCGTCCGGTGAGCGGCTCCTGCGCATCAAGCGACCGGTCCTGGAGGTGCGAACTCGTAACAGGATCGACCATTCCGGTTTTTCTATTCCAGGTAAGCTTGTCAGACACAAGAAACCATCGTAACGCGAGGCAATCAACCCCCGAGGGTTGGCGAATAGCAGATTCTCGCCTTCTGAAGTTAGCCCGCGCGCAATACGAGACCAGACCCACATGCTCGATGCCGTTGCGCGCCGCCTGATCGATCCGCCGCTCACCCGAGCGGCACGCCTCCTGGTGCGCGCGAGGATCAGCCCCGACAGCATCACCCTTTCCGGTTTCGCCATCGGCCTCGCGGCGCTTCCGCTGCTGGCGACGGAACACTATCTCGCCGCGCTCCTGGCCCTCGCCCTCAACCGCCTCGCCGACGGCCTGGACGGGGCCGTTGCGCGCCTCGCTCGCCAGGCCAGCGACCGCGGAGGCTTCCTCGACATCGTCTGCGATTTCCTCGTCTACAGCGCGGTGCCGTTCGGCTTCGCCCTCGGACGGCCGGAGGAGGCATTGGCAGCGGCCTTCCTGATCTTCAGCTTCGTCGGCACCGGCAGTTCGTTCCTGGCCTATGCGATCGTCGCCGCCAAGCGCGGCATGACCACCTCGCTGCGCGGGGAGAAGTCGCTGTACTATCTGGGGGGCCTGACCGAAGGCACCGAGACCGTGGCGCTGCTGATCTCCGTTTGCCTGTTTCCCGACTGGTTCTCTTGGCTTGCCGTCGGCTTCGGCATCGCCTGCTGGATCACCACGGCCAGCCGCATCGTCGCCGGCTGGCGCGCCTTCGGCTAGGCCGATGCCGGACTGGACGCGCTTTTATCGGGCCACGGAAGGACGCCCGCCGCGCGGGACCTTGCTGCGGGCGCTCGACCTGCTCGAGGCCGAGGCGCCGCCGGGACTGGCCGTCGACCTCGGCTGCGGCGCGGGCCGCGATACCTGCGAGTTGCTGCGCCGCGGTTGGCAGGTCCTGGCGATCGACGGCGAGGCGGAGGCTCTGGAGCGGTTGAAAGCCCGCTGCGATTTGCCCCACGGATCCCGGCTGGAAACCCGGTTGCAGCGTTTCGAGGACCCGGGTTTCACGCTGCCCGCCTGCCGTCTGGTCAATGCCAGCTTCTCGATCCCCTTCCTGCCCGAGCCGGCCTTCCGCCGGCTCTGGGTGCAGATCTTCGCGGCTCTGGAACCCGGCGGCTGCTTTGCCGGGCAACTGCTCGGCGTACGCGACTCCTGGGCGTGCGGCGACGGCGTGACGGCCTTCGCCCGCCCTGGGCTGGACGCCCTGATCGCCGGCACCGATATCGTGTGGCTGGAGGAGCGTGAGGAGGATTCGACCACGGTGCGCGGCAGTCCGAAGCATTGGCACCTGTTCCACCTGGTGCTGCGTAAGCCGAAGACCCCTTGAGGCCAAGCGCCATGCGGGTCTGCACCCTTCTCTTCGCCATTTTCCTGACCGCTGCCGGAAGCGCCGCGGCGGAGCCGACCACCCAGTTGCTGGACCTGATCAATGCCTATCGCAGCGAGCGGGGGCTGGGCGCGTTGGAGCCCGAGGCGCGGCTGCGCGCAGCGGCCGAGGCGCACGGGCGCGATATGGCCACCCGCGGCTACTTCGGCCACGATTCGCCGGACGGCGAGACCCTGAAGCAGCGCCTCGAGCGCGTCGGCTACGCCTTCCGCTTCGCCGGAGAGAACCTTGCCGGGGGCCAGGAAACGCCGGCCGAGGTGCTGGAAGACTGGCAGGAAAGCCCCGGCCACGACGAGATCCTGCTGTCGCCGCTGGCGCGCGACGCCGGTCTCGCCTTCCTGCCCAACCCGGCCGGCGAGCCGATCGAGCGGCTGTGGGTGCTGGTGGTGGGCCGCCCCCTGTTTTGAGACGGCGCCGCGCTCGGTGCGCGGTCCGGCTCAGTGCGCAGCCTGGGGCTTGAGCTGGTAGCGGCCGTTCTTCATGCCGTTGAAGTATTGGCCGAGGTCGGGATGACCGACCGGGCGGCCGCTTTCGTCCGGCACCAGGTTCTGCTCGGAGACGTAGGCGACGTAGGTCGTCTCCTCGTTCTCGGCGAAGAGGTGGTAGAAGGGCTGGTCCTTGCGCGGACGCACGTCCTCGGGAATCGACAGCCACCACTCCTCGGAGTTGGCGAACTGCGGATCCACGTCGAAGATGACGCCGCGGAACGGATAGAACCGATGCCGCACGACGTCCCCGATCTTGTACTTCGCCCGAACGATGCTCATGGATGGTATCCTGCCGCAAACCCGCTATATGTCGACCCTATTCTGACGGATTCAACGCTTCTCCGCCTTAGAGCGCGATCGTCACTGGTGGAAGCGGATCCGCTTCCACCAGTGACGTGAATCGCTCTCTGACTCTATGAATAGAGCAGGATTCACGTCTTGGACGGGATCGCCAAAGCGATTCCATCCAAGACGATCCTGCTCCAGCGCCGGCCGGTCGACCTATGCGGCCTGCGGACGGCGCGAGCCCAGCCAGGCGATCAGGGCGACAACGACGGCCGCCGCCGGGAAAAGCGCCCAGGGACCGATCTTGAGGCTGGCCAGGGCACAGACCAACAGCCCCAAGTTGCCGAAGGCGATGGCGCCCGAGACCTGCGCGTGGCTGCGGCCGGCCGCCACGGCCCGCTGGTAGAAGTGCTCGCGGTGCGCCCGCCAGACCCGCTCGCCGCGCGCCGCGCGTCGCAGCAGGGTCAGCGTGGCGTCGGCCAGGTAGTAGGCCGGCAGGATCAGCGCCGGAAGCCACAGCCCGGCCGCCGCCAGGGCGAACAGCAGCCAGCCGCTGAGGTAGCCGACCGGCACGCTGCCGACGTCGCCGAGGAAGATCTTCGCCGGGTGCCAGTTGAGCAACAGGAAGCCGAGTCCGGCGCCCGCCAGCGCCGCCGCGCTCAGTCCGAGCGCGGGGACACCGCCGGCCCCGACGGCGACGCTCAGCAGCCCGCCGAGCCCGATCGCCGCCATCTGCACGCCGCTGATGCCGTCGATGCCGTCCATGAAGTTGAAGAGGTTGACGAACCAAAGCCACGCCAGGCCGGCCAAGATGCGGTCGAGCAGCGGCGGCAACAGCCCCTGGAAGACCAGCGCGTCGGCCGGGAAGGCCGCGAGCCCGGCGGCGACCGCGACGAACTGGCCGCCGAGGCGCACACCGGCCGAGAGGTTGCGCAGGTCGTCGACCCAGGAGAGCGCGCCCAGGGCAAGCGCTGCCGCCAGGACGACCGCCAGGGACACGCCGTCCCCATGCGCCAGCCCGATGCCGAGCCAGGCCAGCAGCAGAACCGGCGTGACGGCAAGGCCGCCGCCGCGCGGCGTCGGCACGCTGTGGCTGCTGCGGTGGTTCGGCGTGTCCAGAATGGCGCGACGGCGCAGTTCGCACTGCACGACCCAGGTCGCCGCAGCGGTTGCCGCCGCGACACCGAGCACGATGATCCCTGCCGTCGGCACTAGGCTGGCCATGCCGCTCCCGTTCCGCTCCACGGCCAAGGCTTAGACCGGCCGCGCGGCGGCGTCCAGGGCAGCACTGGCCGTCTCGCAGTCCCCCGGGCCGCGCCCCTAGCAGTCCAGCGTCTGCTCGCGCTCCCAGGCGGTCAGGTGGCGGGCGAAGTCGTCCCACTCGTGGGTCTTCAGCTTCAGGTAGGCCTTGGTGAAATCCGGGCCGAGCGCGGCGGTCATCGTCTTGTTCTTGCCGAAGGCGCGGATGGCGTCCAGCAGGTAGCGCGGCAGCGGTCGGGCCTTCACCTTATAGCCCTCCGCGTACATGTCGATGTCGAGCCGCTTGCCGGGGTCGCTCTGCCTGGCGAGACCGTCCAGGCCGGCCGCCAGCACGCCGGCCTGCAGCAGGTAGGGGTTGGCGGCCCCGTCGGCCAGGCGCAGCTCGAAGCGGCCTGGGTCGGGGATGCGCACCATGTGGGTGCGGTTGTTGCCGGCCCAGGTCACGGTGTTGGGCGACCAGGTGGCGCCCGAGGCGGTGACCGGCGCGTTGATGCGCTTGTAGCTGTTGACCGTCGGGTTGGTCAGCGCGCACAGCGCCTCCGCATGCGCCAGCACGCCGCCGAGGAAGTGGTGCGCCAGCTTAGATAGGCCGAGCTCGTGCTTCTTGTCCTCGAAGAGGTTCTTCTTGCCGTCCGGGCTCCACAGGCTGACGTGCAGGTGGCAGCCGTTGCCGGTCAGGTCGGTGAACGGCTTCGGCATGAAGGTGGCGCGCAGGCCGTGCTTTTCGGCGATCGACTTGACCATGAAGCGGAAGAAGGCGTGGCGGTCGGCCGTGGTCAGGGCCTCGGCGTAATGCCAGTTCATCTCGAACTGGCCGTTGGCGTCCTCGTGGTCGTTCTGGTAGGGCCCCCAGCCGAGCCCCAGCATGGCGTCACAGATCTCGGCGATGACATCGAAGCGCCGCATCAGCGCCGCCTGGTCGTAGCAGGGCTTGGCGTCGAGGTCGCGCGGGTCGGAGATCGCCTCGCCGCTCGGGTCGATCAGGTGGTACTCCGCCTCGACGCCGGACTTCATCAGCAGCTTCTGCTGGGCGGCTGCGGCGATCTGGCGCTTCAGCACCCAGCGCGGCGCCTGCTCGACCGGCGTACCGTCCATGTAGAGGTCGGCCGCCACCCAGGCGACCTCGGGCCGCCAGGGAAGCTGCATGGCGCTGGCCGGATCGGGCACGGCGAACAAGTCCGGATCCGCCGGCGTCATGTCCAGATGGGTGGCGAAGCCGGCGAAGCCGGCCCCGTCCTTCTGCATGCCGTCGATGGCCGCCAGCGGCACCAGCTTCGAGCGCTGCACGCCGCGCAGGTCGGTGAAGCTGATCAGGAAATAGCGCACTCCGCGGTCCTTGGCGAAGCTGCTGAGCTTGGTCATGAAGTCCCCCCGTGATTCCCTTCGGTCCGACGTCGTCCCCGCCCGTTCTGCCGTTACCGGCTTTTCAGTAGCCCTGTCCGGGAATCCAGTCGGTGCCCGCCAGCGGCACCTTGGCCATGGCGGCGGCCTCAACGGTCAGCGCCGCCAGGTCCTCCGGTTCCAGGTTGTGCAGATGGCTCTTGCCGCAGGCGCGCGCGATGGTCTGCGCCTCCAGCGTCAGGACCCGCAGGTAGTTGGCCAGGCGCTCGCCGCCGACGACCGGGTCGAGGCGCTGCTCCAGCTTCGGGTCCTGGGTGGTGATGCCGGCCGGGTCGTTGCCCAGGTGCCAGTCGTCGTAGCAGCCCGCTGCCGTGCCGAGCTTGGCGTACTCCTCAGCCAGGTCGGGTCGGTTGTCGCCGAGCGCGATCAGCGCCGCCGTGCCGATCGAGACAGCGTCGGCGCCGAGCGCGATTGCCTTGGCGACATCGGCGCCGCTGCGGATGCCGCCGGAGACGATCAGCTTGACCGGCCCGCGGTGCAGGCCGAGTTCGCGCAGCGCCTCGGCGGCCAGCCGCACCGCCGGCAGGGTCGGAATGCCGACATGCTCGATGAAGCACTCCTGGGTGGCGCCGGTGCCGCCCTGCATGCCGTCGACCACCACCACGTCGGCGCCGGCCTTCACCGCCAGCATGGTGTCGTAATAGGTGCGCGTGGCGCCGACCTTGACGTAGATCGGCTTCTCCCAGCCGGTGATCTCGCGCAGTTCCTGGATCTTGATCTCCAGATCGTCCGGGCCGGTCCAGTCCGGGTGGCGGCAGGCGCTGCGCTGGTCGACGTCGTGCGGCAGGGTGCGCATCTCGGCCACCCGGTCGCTGATCTTGTGGCCCAGCAGCATGCCGCCGCCGCCGGGCTTGGCCCCCTGCCCGACCACCACCTCGATGGCGTCGGCCTGGCGCAGGTCGCGCGGGTTCATGCCGTAGCGCGAGGGCAGGAGCTGATAGACCAGCAGCTTGGAGTGGCCGCGCTCCTCCTGGGTCATGCCGCCGTCGCCGGTGGTCGTCGAGGTGCCGACCGCCGAGGCGCCGCGGCCCAGCGCCTCTTTGGCGTTGGCCGAGAGCGAGCCGAAGCTCATGCCCGCGATGGTGATCGGGATGTCCAGGTGCAGCGGCTTGGCGGCATGGCGCTCGCCGAGCACCACGCCGGTCCCGCAGGCCTCGCGGTAGCCCTCCAGCGGGTAGCGCGAGACGCTGGCGCCGAGGAAAACCAGATCGTCGAAGTGCGGTAACGCCCGCTTGGCGCCGAAACCGCGAATCTTGTAGATGCCCTCGCGCGCGGCGCGCTGGATCTCGTGGATCGTCGCGGCGTCGAACAGGGCCGAGGGGCGCAGGTGCGGCGGACGGGGTAGGGCGTCGGACATGGCCGGAACAGGGTCCTAGTAGCTGCCGAGGTTGGCGACCTTGAAGCGGTAGAGCTGGCGCGCCGAGCCGTAGCGGCGGAAATCGGCGGGATCGGCGTCGATGCCGGCGGCCTGCAGCAGGCCGGCCAGGTGCTGGCGGTGCTCGGGCCGCATCTCCTTCTCGATGCAGTCGGCGCCCAGGCCCTTGGCGGTACCGCGCAAATAGATGCGGGTCTCGTAGATGGAGTCGCCGATTCCGGGCTCGGCGTCGCCGCACACGACCAGCGTGCCGGCCTGGGCCATGAACCCGCTGTTGTGGCCGACCGCGCCGCCGACGACGATGTCGAGGCCCTTCAGCGAGATGCCGCAACGCGCCGCCGCGTTGCCGCGGATCACCAGCAGGCCGCCGCGGCCCGAAGCACCGGCGGACTGGCTGGCGTCGCCGGCCACCTCGACGCGGCCGGCCATCATGTTCTCGGCCAGCCCCGTGCCGGCGTTGCCCTCGACCGTGACGATCCCGCCGTCGTTCATGCCGGCGCAGTAGTAGCCGGCGTGGCCGCGGATCGTCACTTCGACCGGGCGGGTCAGCCCGACGGCCAGGCTGTGCCGGCCGAGCGGGTTGACCACCTCGAAGCGGTCGCCGGGCTCCGCCGCCTGCAGCCGGCGGTTCAGGTCGCGCACCGGCATGCGGTCGAGGTCGAGCGCCTCGGGCTTCGTCATGACCTCGCCCATCAGGCGCGCCCCCAGCTATAGACCTGGCCGGGCGCCGGCTCCCATACCTTCGCGGTGTCGACGCCGGGCAGCCGGGCGATGGCGCGGAACTCGCTGGCCATGGCGACCCACTCGTCGGTCTCGGCCAGCACCGCCGGCTTGCAGGCGATGGGGTCGCGCAGCACGGCGAAGCCCTCGCCGGTGCCGACGGCGAAGGTGTAGAAGCCGTCGAGGTCCTTGAGCGCCGCCTCCAGCGCCTCGGCGATGCCGGCCCCTTCGCTCAGGCGCCAGGTCAGGTACCCGGCCGCCACCTCGCTGTCGTTCTCGGTCTGGAAGCGCAGGCCGGCCGTGCGCTGCAGTCGGCGCTTGACCTGATGGTGATTCGACAGCGAGCCGTTGTGCACCAGGCAGAGGTCGTCGCCGGTGTTGAAGGGATGCGCGCCCTCGGTGGTCACCGCGCTCTCGGTCGCCATCCGGGTGTGGCCGATGGCATGCGTGCCGGCCATCTGCGGCACGGCGAAGCGCTCCAGCACTTCGGCGGGGCGGCCGACCTCCTTGTAGATCTCGAGGCGCCGGCCGGCGCTCATCACCCGTACCTCGGGGCGCTCGGCGAGCAGCCAGGCGCGCAGCGCCGCCGGCTCCCCGCCCTCGACCGCAACGACGGCGTGCGAGGCAATGCGCTCGACCCGCACGGCCAGGCCGAAGGCGGCGCCCAGCTCGCTGGCCAGGGCCTCCCAGTCGAAGGCCGGGTCGGCGGCATAGAGGGAGAGCTTGCAGGGCGCGTCGGCGGCCGCCGGACGGTAGACCGCCACGCCGGCGCTGTCGGGCCCGCGCTCGCTCATCTCCCGCAGCATGGGCGAGAAGAGCGCGCCGAGGCGGGGACGCAGATCCTCGGACTTCAGAAAGAGGCCGGCGATGCCGCACATGGCTTGTCGGATCCTGTCGGCTGGATGAGAGGCGACGATGAATAACAGGAATGAGATAGTCACAAAAGGAATATCTGCGAGATTGCACCTCACTCCTCGTCCCGGCGAATATAGGAGATGATCGAGAGGTAGGTGGCCGGCAGCTCCTGCAGCTCGGCGGGCCCGTGCGGTGATTGGGCGTCGAAGAAGAGCGAGTCGCCAGGGCCGAGCTCGAACAACCGCTCGCCGTGCCGGTAGACCAGCCGGCCGCTGAGCATGTGGATGAACTCCATGCCCGGATGGCGGAACTCGTCGTAGGGCTCGGACTCGGCGCCCAGGGTGATCAGATAGGGCTCGACCGCCAGGCCGCCGCGCACCGAATGGCCGAGGAGCTGGTAGAGGTGGCCGGCGCGGGTGCCGCGGCGGTCGATGCTGATCCCCTGCCCGGCCGGCACGTAGGAGACGTCGCGGCTTTGCTCCATGGCGCTGAAGAAGGCGGAGATCGGCACGGTCAGCGCCTCGGCCAAGCTGGCCAGGGTGGACAGCGAGGGGCTGGTCTGCCCCGTCTCGATCTTCGAAAGCATGCCCTGTGACAGGCCGGCCTGCTCGGCCAGCGCCGCCATGGTCATGTCCTGCCGCTTGCGCAGCCGCCGGATCTCCGCCCCGATCGCCGCCTCCAGCTTGAGCGGGCCGGCTGCCGGTTCGGCCGGCCGGGGCTGCACGGGCTGCGGCTTGCCGGATGGGGGTGCGCTCGACATGGTCCCTAGCATTCAGAGCGCCCGCCGCATTGCAACTGCGAATGCCGGGCCGCGAGACGTCGCCGCCGCACCATCGGCCGTGCCGGACGCTGGCGGGAGCGGCGGAGGACCTCGGCGCGCCGCGGTCCGGCCGCCGTCGGCAGGGACCGGCAAACGCCGCTCAGGCCGGCCGTCGCGGGGACCTGCCGCGACGCGAGGCCGCGCGGATCGCCGCCACCTGACGCCAGATCCCGAACAGCACGACCAGCGAGACCGCGACGAGCGCCAGATTGATCGCGCCGACCGCCCGGTACAGCGACGTGGCGATCACGAGTTCTCCGGTTTTCGGCAGGAGGTGGGTCAGCCCCATCAGGCCCACGACGAACAGGCCGAGCCCCAAGCCGCCCCAGAACAGCACCGCGCCGAGGCAGCCCTGCCGAAACGGCGAGGCGGGCCAGGGAAAGTACTGAAGATCGACGCTCATCGCCGCGCGCTGCGCTTCGCTCTCCGGCAGCGCCGCCAGCGGACCGAGAATGCCGGCGAACACTCGCACCCGCAGCAGCAGGACGCCGACGAAGACCGCATAAGCGAAACCGAAGACGATCGAGGCGAAGTCGCGGATGAGCTCGACGCCGAACAGGGTGATGCTCGGCTTGCCGCCTGCCGCGTCATAGCAGCGCTCCGGCACCACGATCGGGATCTGCAGCAGGTACCCGTCCGACAGGGCGCGACAATCCCGCTCGAGCTGGAACACTGCCACCAGCAGCACCAGGCCCAAGAGACCGAGGGTCGAGAAGTAGAGGTTCATCCAGGCCCGGACCATCCGCAGCGCCTCGTCGAGATAGCCGCGCAGGCTGCTGGCCGTGCCCTCCGGGTCTGTCGCCGATGTGGACATGCCGTCCGCCCTCGCCCGCCGCCAAGCCCGACCACCGACCCGAAACACCCCGCCCGCGGAAACGAAGCCCGATACATGCCGAGATCAGCGAGACCGTTATGGTAGCGTGAGTCACACAAACCAGCCGCAGGCAAACTCGGAGCGGTTTGCCCCTGCCTCGGTTCGTGCCTTGACACCGCGAGCTTGGCACGCTGCGAGTGCGTCAGGGGAGCGCGGCCCCCACCCCATCTCCAGCAGCCTTTTGCAGCCTCCGACACGCTATGCCGACGTCAGAGGTTCTTTCTTGCGGCTGAAGCATTTTGGCGACGACAGAGCGCGCCGGACTCCGAGAGCAGCCAAGAACAGGCAGCGCTCATTGCAACAAGCGCGACGAGCATCGAAGGCGCGCTCGCTTGCCTGGCTCCCGGTCAGCCGAGAAACCCGCCGTCTACCGGGATATTCGCTCCCGTCACGAAGGCTGCCTCCGGCGTGGCCAGGTAGGCCGCCATGGAAGCGATCTCTTCAGGCTTCCCGTGTCGGTTCAGGGCCATCACGCCGTGCATGGCATGGGCGAAGGGCCCGTCGGCGGGATTCATCTGGGTATCGGTCGGGCCCGGCTCGATCGTGTTGACGGTGATGCCGGCGCCTGCGAGGTCGCGCGAAAGCCCCTTGGTAAAGCCGATGAGGGCCGCCTTGCTCATCCCATACAGCGCGATGCCCGGGAACGCCGTACGCGTGCCGTTGACGGAACCGATCGAGATTATGCGGCTGCCCGGCCCCATGTGTCGGGCCGCCTGTTGCGAAGCCACGTAGACCGCGCGCACATTGACGGCGATCATTTGGTCGATCTCCTCCTGCGTGACCTCGGCGACCTCCTTGACCTGGAAGACACCCGCATTGTTCACGAGGATATCGAGCCGCCCGAATTGCTCCGCCACTTGGTCGACGGCGGCGCGGACGGCGTCTGCGTCGGCCACGTCGACCTGCAGAGCTGTGGCCTTGCGACCGGCAGAGCGGATCGCCTCGACCGTCTCGTCGGCGGCGCCGGAACTCGAGCCGTACGTGATAGCCACATCGGCCCCGTCCTGCGCGAGCCGGAGGGCGATGGCGCGGCCGATGCCTCGCGACGCACCCGTCACAAGGGCAATCTTACCTTCAAGAGCACTCATGGATGTTCCTTCTCTAACATTCTGGAGTCGATCCAGCTTGGCGCCTCATGCCCCCAGAGCTTCGCGTACGCGTTCGGGGGTGAACGGCATGTGGCGCAGCCGCCGACCCGTCAGGTCGTGAAACGCGTTGGCAATGGCGGCTGCGACCATTGGCGTTCCGGCCTCGCCTACCTGCGTGGGGCGATGGGTGCCGGTAGCGAAGTAGACGTCGATATCCGGCACGGCGTCAGCGCGGAGAATCTCGTAGTCGTAGAAGTTTTCCTGCTGCACCTGGCCGCGTTCGATCGTGACCCGCTCTCGCAGTGCGCTGCTCACGCCGAAGACGATGCCGCCCTCGACCTGGGCACGAGCGTTCCCCGGCGAGACGAGCAGTCCCGCATCCACAGCCGCCCAGAAACTCAGAACGCGGATCACACCGCTATCACGGTCGAGCGAGATCTCCGCCACGCCGGCCGCCATCGTGTCGCCGTAGCCCGCGAAGGCAAGTCCGCGCCCGGTTCCCGGATGGCGCCTGTCCCAGTCGGACATGGCACGCACACGCTCGAGCAGATGCCGGCCGCGGGGGTTTTCGCTCATGAGACGCGCGCGGAAGGCGAAGGGATCGCGTCCCGCGGCCTCGGCCAACTCGTCGACGAAGGCCTCCGCGGCAAAGCTCGTGTAAGCGGCGCCGATGCCGCGCCACGGGATCACGCGGGCCATCCGTTCCGTGATCACATGCTCCGCTGCGAAGTCTGGGATCGCGTAGAACTTGCTCTCGGCACCGCGCATGGAAATGATGTCCTGCGGTGCGACCTGCTGCCAACGCAGCGGATTGAAATAGGCGATGACCGACGGGGTTGCGACCCGGTGCTGCCAGCCGGACAGCCCGCCTTGCGCATTCAGTCCAGCCCTCAGATGTTGCGCCGCGGCCGGACGAAACCACCCGTGCTTCAGGTCGTCCTCGCGGGTCCAGATCGCCTTGACCGGACGTCCTGTGGCGCGCGAGCACAAGAGCGCGTCCCTCACGTACTCCTGCGTCAGCGCGGTGCGTCGACCGAAACCGCCGCCCATGGGCATCATGTGCAGGGTAACGGCGTCCGCGCCGATCCCGAGGACCTCGGCGATCGTTCTCTGGGTCCAGGATTGCGTCTGCGTGCCCGCCCAGACCTCTGCCCGCGACCCGTCTTCGGCGACGTCGGCGACGACGGCCATCGGCTCCATCTGCGCGTGATAGGCATAGTCGGAGCGGTAGGTCGCGCTCATCGTCCGGTCAGCCGCCGCGATGGCTGCGGCGGCGTCGCCCTCGACGCGCCAGACAGCCGATTCAGACGTCAGGTCTTCGGCGGCAGCCGCATAGACTTCCAGCGCCGCCGCATCGCTCCAGTCCCGCGCCGCCGCCGTCTCCGTCCAGGTCACGGAGAGTCTGTCGCGCCCGCGGCGCGCAGCCCACGGCGTCTCGGCCACCACGGCCACGCCGTCGGGCAGCGATACGACCTCGACGACCCCGGCCGCGGCGCGCGCCTCCGCGGTATCCATGGAGACCAGGGTTTCGCCCTCGACAGGCGCTCGCAGCACCGAAGCGTAGAGCATCCCCGGGACGCGCACGTCGATGGCGAAGGTCTCGGTTCCATCGGTCTTGCCCGGGACGTCCCGCCGTGGCGTGGCGGAGCCGATCAGCCGGTAGTCCGCCGGGTCCTTGAGCGGAGCGGGCCGGTCGCCGATCGCCAGCGGCCCTGCGCCATTGGCGAGCGTGCCGTAGGCCGCGCGTCGCCCGGACGGATCGTGGACGACCGCGCTCGGCTCGGTACGCAATTCCGACACAGGCAGCTGCCAAAGCGCCGCCGCCCTTTGCATCAGAACGGCGCGGGCATCCGCCCCGGCCTGGCGCAGCGCGTCGAAGTAGCCATAGACCGCCGAACTTCCGGCGGTATAGAGCACGTTGCCAAAGGCCGGGTTTCCGAACCGACGGTCGTCGCGGTTGAGCTGCTCGATCACCACATCGTCCCAATCGGCGTCCAGTTCCTCCGCGAGGATCAGGGGCAGGGCGGTCGAACTGCCCTGCCCCATCTCGGTGGCGGGGAACAGGATGCGGATCGCGCCCTCGGGATCGATCCGGACCCAAGCGAGTGCATCCGTTGCGCGCGCCGTCTCGCCACCGGCATCGGCGACCGAGGCGAGGCCACCGGCGCCCACGACGAACAAGAGGCCCCCTGCCCCTTTCAACATCTCGCGCCGGGTCAGTGTCATGTCATTGAGGGCCATTTTCATACCTCCCGCGACGCGCGCTCGACCGCGCGAAAGATGCGTGGATAGGTGCCGCAGCGGCAAAGATTGGCGCTCATCACCGAACGGATCGTCTCGCGGTCGGGCTGGGGGGTCGCGGCCAGAAGTCCCGCCGCTCGCATGATCTGGCCGGACTGGCAGTAACCGCACTGCGGCACCTGCTCGGCCACCCAGGCGCGTTGCAGGGGGTGGGAGCCGTCAGGCGACAGGCCCTCGATCGTCGTTACCTCGGAGTCTCCGACGGACCCGACCGGGGTGATGCAGGAAAACGATGCGATCCCCTCGATCAGAACGGTGCAGGCGCCGCATTGGGCCGCACCGCACCCGAACTTGGTTCCCGTCAGGCCGAGCTCTTCCCGGATCACCCAAAGCAGGGGCGTGTCCTCCGGTGCATCGGACACTCGTTCGATTCCGTTGATGGTCAATTTCGTCATCTTGGCCTCGCACGCTCTTCGAGAATGGGGATGAGTGGCAACGTCAGGGGATGCCAGCGATGGAGAGCACGACTGGCTCGCAGCACGTTTCGGCGTGCCCTGTCTCGACCTCGAACGCTCCACAGATCGTGTTGCCCGCCGCATCTTCCAGGCCGGGCCCCACCAAGAGTTCGAGAGACGATCCTTCGGGAACGGTCGCGAGCGGCCAAAGTGCCGAACCGTCCTCCGCCAACCGTGGCACGGCCGTCGCCGAGGAAGTGCCCCGCCCACGAAGACGAAGCGTGCGGATGACCGACGGCTCGTCCATGGCCCGGCCGAACCGGACACGGAGCTCGCCGCTGACCGCATCGATCCGCCATTCATCGGGCGAGATCGCTGTCCGCTCGGCAACGCCGGCAACGAACCAATGTCGGAGACCCCGGGCAAGCGGGCGGTTCCGCGCGTCCCGCATGCCGGCGAGCGCTTCGACCGCGTAACGGTTTCCGGGCTCAAGAGGCGCGCCGAGCGCCAGGTTGGGCCCGACGCCGCGCTTCAGCCGTCCCGGGTCCAGCATGAGCGTCAACCGCCTTTGATCCGCAGACCACAGTTCCACGCCGAGGTTGAGGAAGGCGTGAGGTATCTCGCGACCGCGCGCGTCGATCAGCCTGACGTGATCGGCGACTTGCCCGCGGGCCATGGGCGTGTCGAAAAACAGGTGCAGCCGAAGGATGTTGGCCGGCAGAACGGGCATTTCCGGGGAGAGGCGGGCCGCTGCGGCCGGCGGGGCCGCCACGGCCGGTACCGACACGCTCAGCACTCGCTCTTTGCCGCCCGATTCGAGGTACAGGCGGTAATCAGTCCCAGCCATCAGCGGCCAGTTCGCGTGTAGAGCGAACCGGCCCTCCGCCGCCTGCACGATGGTCAGCGCCATGCCCCGCTCGACCCCGACAGGCCGGAGTTCCGCGGCCTCCGGCCGTGCATCGGCTGCGATCGTGACGACCTTCCTGTCATCGCTCAGCGTCCAGCGCGGCTCGTCGGCTCCCGACGTGCCGCCCGCCAACAGGACGAGCGGCACGAAGAGCGCTGCTAGCGGCTTCATGATCACAGATCCAGCGCAGGATATTGCCGGTAGCCGAAGGGATCGGCCGCGCCGGGCCAGTTCATTTCCACCATGTGATCGGCACGGTCGAAAAAGAACGGCGAGAGCACGGTGTGAAGCTGCAGGGTCTGCGGATCCAGCGGATCGGGGCGCACGACGACCGCCCAGCCTTCGTCAATCATCGCAAGATGGTCGATCCCGACTGCCGGGACCGGTGCGCCGGTCAGGCCGGCGGGACCGAAGTTGTTGCCGACCTCCACAGGCATCGGCTCGGCGCTCGCGATCGTCGTCAGCGGGATCTGGTTCGCGCTCCGGTGCGTGTGCGTCACCAGGACGTTTTGCGATCCGTCCATCGGATTGGTGAACGGCACGACGTCGATCGGCGTATTGCCGTAGCCCAGCTCGCCAATCGTCTCACCACGGATCAGCGCCCCGTCCTGCAGATCCGCCAGCGGGATGCGCACGAGCGGCGTGCAGGCGTAGACCGCGACCAGCATGGGTGTCCCGTCGATCTCGGCGATGGTCTGAGCGATAATCGGTGCGCGGGTTTCCCACTGCGCATGGACAGCGTGCCAAATCTCGATCTGGGTCTCGGCCGCATCCGTTCCATCGAACGGATAGGCGATGCGTCGGAGGGTGGAGTCGAAGCTCTCGCCGGAGACGCCGGCGACGAAGATCTCTCCGTCGTAATAATCGACGTCCGTGATGGCGTAGCTGCGGGTCGACTGGCCGAATTCCAGCGACGCCTCGGCGACCGGGCTCTGCAACTCGTGGGCCGAGCTCGCGAGCGCGTCAAGGTCGAGAACGCTTAGAACCCCGTGGTTCACCGTCGCCACGAAGGGAAGAGTGTCCGGTCCCAGCCCGCGATGTCCCGACAGGAAGATCTGGCCGGTCGGCGCATGGACGGTTACGTCGTTGACGCCGATCTGGTCCGCCGGGGCCGCCACGAGAGCGCCGAGCTCGGCCCGCAGGTCTTCGACGATCGTACGGCCCTCGAACGTCTCGGCCCGGCCGAGGACATAGTCGGATTGGTCGGACAGGATCCCGGACACGTCGAAGGCCACCACCTTCCCGCCGTAGGTGTCTCCCACAAACAGCGTGCCGTCGGGGCCGAAATCCATCGCTCCGGCGGAACGTAGCGGTGCTTGGGACAGCGCCGTCCCTGCGAACATCGCACTCAATGCCAGTGCAGTGGCGCCAGCCGCCAGAAAGTTGACGTGTCGTCTCATCGAGTATGCCCCTTTTCGTTTCTGGAAGATCCGAAAGCGTGCAGACCCGGGCTCCAGTTCGCTCCCAGCCCGCTCGTTCCCAACGTTCGGAGTTGGGCCATTACGCTATTAGCTTTGGCGGGTACGGGCCGTATTACGCGCACTGGCGCGTTCACCGATCTTGCGTCTCAGAAATCGCGGACGCTGGCCGGCGAGCGTTCAAGAATCTATAAGAAATTCAGAATCGCGATCTTTATCGTCCTGCCGTCGGTGGCATCGCCTCACAACTGAATATCGCGGTTCCAATCATGCCAAGCCGACCCGGCCGATGGCGAGACCAGGACGCATTGATGCCCGAAAGAAAGGTCGTGATCCCGTCGCTCGTCAAACTCTTCGCGAGCGCCGTCGTCCTTGCCATGCGCGCACGACTTGGCGCGTTTGCGATTGCGGCGAGCGGGAACGGCTTTCGCGAGCTGCTGGTCAGGGACTGCGACGAAACTTTCGCCCAATGCGAGCTCTTGTGCGCGATGGTCCATCGGCTCGGGGGCGAGCTGCCGGTTTCCTTGAATGACCTGCGGGCGCACTCCTCGGTACCGGCCGACGCATCCTGTACCGCGCCGGGCAATTTGCCTGGTTTGATCGAGGGGCACGAGCAGATCATGCGGGATGTCGGTTTTCTGCTCGCGATTCTCCCCGTCCAGGACGTGCCGGGACTTGACGAATTGCTTACGGAAATCAACGAGACGAACGCAAAGTGGGCAATGGCGCTCAAGAACCAACTGCCCGGAGCGAGCGAGGCGGCGAACTGAAGGTCGAATACCGTCTCTCGGTGGAGCGAGTTGCCGCGCTCTCGCAAACCGATCCCGAGACAAGTATCAGCTCAACCTGTCCTTCCGGTACTTTCCCGGTGTGACGCCGAGCATCTTCGAGAAGGTATTCGTCATGTGCTGCTGCGAGGAGAAGCCGCACTGATATGCGATGTCGGCGATCGTATCGTTTCCCGCTTCGAGCAACGTCCGTGCGCGGACGACCCGCCGTTCGAGCACGTATTGATAAGGGGACTTGCCGGTCGCCGCTCTAAAGGCCCTGCTGAACCCATAGGTGTTCATGCCCGCCACCCGGGAGAGCTGTTCCAGGCATATGTTCTCGTCCAGGCTTTCCTCGATGAAGGCGACCAGATCGGCCTGCCGCGGGCCGTCGAGCACATGCGGTGCGCGTTCGACGAAGGCGTTCGCATAGGTCGACCGCGTGCGCAGGATCTTCTCGGTCAGCACGACCGCCCAGCCGTCGAGCTTGAGCTGCTTGATGTCTGCGTCTCCCAGGCACTCATAGGCGCAGAGTTCGAGCAGGTCGCTCGTCTGGACGTCCGGGCAACCTTCGACCGCCAGGAACGCGTCCGGTTCCATCTCGCGACCGAACATCCCGGCGTAGATCGAAGCAACGAATGCGCTGTCGAGATAGAAATGGGTGAAGGTCAGATTATGGTCAGACACCCACTTCGACGGCGCGTAGTCGGGCATCAGCGTGATTGAACGGGCACGCGCCGGCGCCGCCTTGCGGTCCATACGGTGGGCAGTTCCACCGCCGTTGTGATGCGTGATCGTATGATAGTCTGTCGACGCCGTTTTCGATGCGCCGTCCATAGACCCGTGCCAACGTGCGAGCTTCAAGGACGCCGAATGGTCCAGACCCGAACACGCCGCCAGGACGAGGCCTTCGTCCCTTCCACAATCCATGAAGTGGCTCGGCACGAGTTCGTCTTTCTGCATCAATTCTCAGCCTCCCGTCGCTCAAGTGCCGCGCCACGGAAACCCGCAAACCGTCGGTGCCAAGCAGTCGCGCGACCCCGCGAGATTCGTAGCGCCCCTCGCCTTATCCGATTCGTAGCAAACGCATTTGTCTTAGAATAACGGATTCTTGCACGGCTACGCAGGGCTGAAAAGCCCAATATTCCCGAGATCTTGCCCTGATCGCCCTGCCGGCGCGGCATGGGCACAAAGAAATGCCGCAGTCGCCGCCGAGATCTTCGGCGGGAAAAGTCGGCGCGATCAGGAATCTCCAAGAGCGCGAGACAATTCGTAAGACCAGGCACTGCGCTGACCATAACTTGCGCTCACGACGGCCGGGCGGATGTGGGGCCGTGACGGATGCCCGACCTGGCCCGACATCGAACGCGGCAAAGGACGAAGTCGATGGCAGTGAACCTAGGCGGAGGCGCGAAGACGACCGCGGCCGTTCCGGGCAACCCGAGGGCGTTGGCTCGGAGTTGGCGCAAACCCTTACGCAGTCGGCGCGGATCGCCTCTACCGCCAGCGCTGCGCGACCTCCTGCATCGCACGCAGGGCGCCGTCGAGTTCGCGACCTTCGTCCGTCAGGCCGTAGGTGACCTTGGGCGGCACGGTCGGCTCGTAATCGCGAAAGACGATCTTCTCCGCCTCGAGCATGCGCAGCCGGTCGGTCAGCACCTTCGAGGAGATCCCTTCGACAAGACGCTTCAACTCGCCGTGCCGGGTCGGCCCGTTGCTGCTCAATACCCACAGGATGTGCGTCGTCCACTCGCCCGAGAGAAGGCGAAACACGCGATCGAGCGGGCAACCCTTAGGGATCCCCGCATCGTTGCTTCTGTCTTCGCTTACCATGCGCACCCTGCTTACCGATCTGTGCCTACTTTACTCAGGATCGTAGCACGCTGACCATCGGTCGGTGGCGCCATTCCACGGCACATCGGAGATCGCTTCTGCTCAAACACCCGTGTCCCTTTGCATCACACCAAGGAGATGGATCCTGATGACCACCAAGCCCGAAATCCTCACCCCCGAGAACAGCCAGATCATCTTCATCGACCACCAGCCGCAGATGGCCTTCGGCGTGGCGTCGATCGACCGGCAAACCCTGAAGAACAACACCGTGGCGCTCGCCAAGGCGGCCAAGCTTTTCGACATCCCGACCACGATCACCACCGTCGAAACCGACGCCTTCTCCGGGCACACCTATCCGGAGCTGCTGGCCGTCTTCCCCGATCACCCGATCCTCGAACGCACTTCGATGAATTCTTGGGACGACCAGAAGGTGCGCGACGCACTCGCCAAGGCGGGCCGCAAGAAGGTTATCGTTTCCGGCCTGTGGACCGGCATCTGCAACAGCATGTTCGCGTTCTCCGCCATGGCAGAGGGCGGCTACGACATCTTTATGGTCGGCGATGCGTCCGGCGATACGTCGCCGCTTGCTCAGGATGCCGCGATGACCCGCATGGAGCAGGCGGGTGTGGTTCCCCTCACCACCATTCAAACCATGCTGGAGTGGCAGCGTGATTGGGCGCGCCGCGACACCTATGACGGCCTCATGGACATCATCCGCGAACATGGCGGCGCCTACGGCATGGGCGTCGACTACGCCTACACCCACGTCCACAAGGCGCCCGAGCGGGTCGACCACGGACCGCGCCTCGATCCTGTCCCGGCCGGCACCCGTGCGGCAGCCGCGCAGTAACCGGTCAGCGCGACCGAACTCCCGAAACTTTCCTCGGGGCGCCGGCCAGCCCGGCGGCACCCGAGCCCGCGAAGGACGGATCTCATGAGCCGTTTTGCAGACAAACTCGTTCTGGTCACGGGCGGCACCAGCGGCATCGGCCTGGCAACGGCCAAGCGCCTGGCCGCCGAAGGCGCACAACTGCTCGTCACGGGCAGCCGCTCGTCCAGTCTGGAGAGCGCGAAGTCCGATCTGCCGGGCGCGGAACTCCTGCTCAACGACGCCGCCGACCCGCATTCGGCGGAGACGCTAGCGGAAGCCGTCGGCCGCGACGGCCGGCGGCTCCACGCCGCCTACCTGAATGCCGGGTTTGGCCGCTTCCACGCTCTGCAGGACGTCGATGCGTCCGAGTTCGATGCGCACTTCAACGTGCTGGTCAGGGCCCCCGTGCTGCAGGCGCGGTGTCTGGCCCCGATCCTGCAGGACGGCGGCGCCCTTCTGGTGACCACCTCCGTCGTGAATGTCATGGGCTTGCCGCAGGCGGCGGTCTACAGCGCCGCGAAGGGCGGTGCCCGGTCTCTGGTTCGGGCCCTTGCGCGGGAGTTCGCGCCGCGCGGCATTCGCGTGAATGCCGTAAGCCCCGGCCCCATCGGGACCGGCTTCTTCGCCCGCACGGGCCTGAGTGAGGAGCAGATTGCCGGAATGGGCGAAATGATCCTGTCGCAAGTGCCGCTCGGCCGCTTCGGCACGCCCGAAGAGGTCGCAGCCGTCGCCGCGTTCCTGCTGTCCGACGAAGCGAGCTACGTGACGGGCTCGGAGTATGTCGTCGATGGCGGGATGTCCGAACTCTAGGAGGAAGGGGGTGTGCCATGCGCCTGACGCGAAGAAAGACGCTGCAAGGGGCGAGCGCGGCGGCGGGCCTCGCCGTGTTCGGTCCAGGCGTTGCGAACACCCAGCAACAGGAGGTTGACGTGATGGCGGACCTGATTCTGGTCAACGGACGGATCACCACCCTCGACCGCACCGCGCCCGAGGTGGATGCGCTGGCGATCAAGGACGGACGCATTCTGGCGTCCGGCACCGAGGCCGAAATCCACGCCCTGGCGGACGAGCGCACGCAGGTCGTCGATCTCGGCGGCCGGCGGGCGATCCCCGGCCTCAATGACAGCCACACGCACCTGATCCGCGGCGGCCTCAACTACAACATGGAGCTGCGCTGGGAGAACGTACCGTCGCTGGCCGATGCGCTCCGGATGCTGAAGGACCAGGCGGAGCGTACGCCGGCGCCACAATGGGTGCGAATCATCGGCGGCTGGTCGGAGTTTCAGTTCGCGGAGCGGCGCATGCCAACGCTCGAGGAGATCAATGCCGCCGCGCCCGACACCCCAGTCTTCATCCTGCATCTTTACGCTCGCGCGCTCCTCAATCGCGCCGCGCTCAAGGCGCTGGGCATCGCCGCGGACACGCCGAACCCGCCGGGCGGACTGATCGAGAAGGACGCGAACGGCCAGCCCACGGGCATGCTGATCGCCAAGCCCTCCGCACTGATCCTCTACTCGACCCTGGCGCAGGGTCCGAAGCTGCCGGTCGAGGAGCAAGTCAACTCCACACGCCACTACATGCGCGAGATGAATCGCCTCGGTATCACCTCGGTCATCGACGCCGGCGGCGGAGGTCAGAATTTCCCCGACGACTACCACGTTATCCAGCGGCTGCACGACGACGATCAGCTCACCGTGCGTATTGCCTACAACCTGTTCGCCCAGACGCCGGGCGAGGAGCTGACGGATTACGAGCGCTGGGTCGCCATGACCGAGCCCGGCGCCGGCGATGCGATGCTGCGCATGAACGGCGCTGGCGAAAACCTCACCTGGTCGGCGGCGGATTTCGAGAATTTCCTCGAGCCGCGCCCGAGCCCCGATCCGACCATGGAGGCGGAACTCGAAGGGATCGTCGAGCTCCTCGCCGCCAACAAATGGCCGTTTCGCATCCATGCCACCTACGACGAGACCATCGACCGGTTCCTGACCGTCTTCGAACGGGTGAACGGACGGCAACCCTTCGAGACGCGCTTCATCATCGACCATGCGGAGACGATCTCGGAACGGAACATCGAGCGGATCAAGGCCCTCGGCGGCGGCATCGCGGTGCAGCACCGCATGGCCTTCCAGGGCGAGTACTTCGTCGACCGTTACGGCGAGAAAGCCGTCGAGGCGACCCCGCCGGTGGCGAAGATGCTCGAGATGGATGTGCCCGTGGGCATGGGCACCGACGCGACCCGCGTCGCCTCCTACGACCCCTGGGTCGGGCTCTACTGGCTGACCACCGGCAAGACGCTGGGCGGGCTCAAGCTCTATCCCGAAGCGAAAACCCTCGACCGCCAGACGGCGCTGCGGCTCTACACCCACGGCTCGGCGTGGTTCTCCGGCGAGCAGGACGTGAAGGGCGTGCTCGCGCCCGGCATGTATGCGGATCTCGCCGTGCTGTCGGCGGACTACATGACGGTTCCCGCAGCGGAGATCCGAGGCCTCTCTTCGGTGCTGACCCTTGTCGGCGGGAAGGTCGTCTACGCTGCCGAGGAGTTCGCCTCCTTCGATCCGCCGCTGCCGCCGGCAAGCCCCTCCTGGACACCGGTCGGGTCCTTCGACTCGCCTGGCATGCGCACGGCAGCCGCGGCGGCGCCGGCGCCCCACTATGCACGCGCCTGCGAGGACGGATGCGCGCATGGCTGTGGCGTCCACGGCCACAACCACCAGATCGCTTGGACAACGCCGCTGCCGATCGCCGACAGCGCCAAGCGGGCCTTCTGGGGCGCGCTCGGCTGCTCCTGCTTCGCGGTGTGATCGTGACGACGGCCGAGACCGCCAACAAGACGAACCGGACCCGGGAGAAGGGCACGGCGCCCGGCGCCTGGACGCCGTTCGGCCATGCACCGTTTGCCGTACTCTGGACGGCGACGGTGGTCTCGAATGTCGGTACCTGGATGAACGACGTCGGCGCCGGCTGGCTGATGACGGAGCTCTCGCCGTCGCCCCTCGTGGTGGCTGGCGTGCAAGCGGCGACGACGCTACCAGTATTCCTGTTCGCGCTGCTCGCCGGCGCCGTCGCCGACATCGTCGACCGGCGGCGGATGCTGCTGGTCGTCAACGCGCTGCTTGGCGTCACGGCGACCGCGCTGGCGTTCGTGGTGACCTTGGACGCGATGACGCCGTCGTTGCTGTTGGTCTTCGCATTCCTGCTCGGGACGGGGGCGGCCTTCATGGCGCCGGCTTGGCAGGCCATCGTGCCGAAACTCGTACCGCGACCGGAGTTGCCTGCGGCCATCGCGCTCAATTCCATGGGGATCAACGTCAGCCGCGCGATCGGCCCGGCGCTGGCGGGCTTCCTGATCGTCGCCCTCGGCATCTGGTCGCCTTTCGCGTTGAACGCGGCGAGCTTCGCCGTGATTCTCGCGGCGCTGTGGTGGTGGTCGCCGCCCGAGGCGCCAAGCCGCCGTCTGCCACCGGAACATGTCGGTGGCGCAATCTCGGCGGGCCTGCGCTACGCCATGAACAGCTCGCCGCTCAAGGCGACGCTGATCCGCGCGGCGGCCTTCTTCGCCTTCGCCAGCGCCTATTGGGCGATGCTGCCCCTGATTGCCCGCCAGGTGCTGGGCGGCGGCCCGACGCTCTACGGCATTCTCCTCGCCTCTGTCGGCGCGGGCGCCGTAGCCGGTGCGCTGATCCTGCCGGCGATCCGCAGGCGGCTCGGGCCCGACCGGACCGTGGCGGCGGGCACGCTGGGCACCGCTTTGGTGCTCGCCGCCTTCGCCGTCGTCCCGGATCCCGCCGTCGCCGCGGCGGCGTCGGCGTTGGCGGGCGTGAGCTGGATCGCGGTCTTGTCGAGCCTCCATGTCTCGGCGCAGACCGCGTTACCGGATTGGGTGCGGGCGCGGGGACTGTCGATCTTTCTGACCGTGTTTTTCGGCGCCATGGCGGGCGGCAGCCTGATCTGGGGCCAGATCGCAAGCAGTGCGGGGATTTCCGCCGCCCTCCTGATCGCGGCTGCCGGCGCGCTGACGTTCATTCCGCTGACCTGGTGGGCGAAGCTGGGACAAGGCGAAGAGCTCGACCTTGCCCCGTCCATGCACTGGCCGGAGCCGATCGTCGCCCTGGACCGAACGGAAGAGCGTGGGCCGGTGATGATCCAGATCGCCTACCGGGTGGAGCCGGGCGACCTCGTTGCGTTTCGGGAGGCCATGGCCGACCTCGCCCGCGCCCGCCGCCGAGGCGGCGGTTACGGCTGGACGCTGATGCAGGACGCAGAAGCGCCGGAGCGCTTCGTCGAGACCTGGTACGAAGCGTCCTGGAGCGGGCATCTGCGCCACCATGAGCGCGTGACCGGCGCAGACCGTGCACTCCAGGACCGCGTCCTGGCCCTCCATCGCGACCCGTCGCCGCCCCAAGCGCGGCATTTCCTGAGCCCCATCGCGAAAGTCGGAGACACAGAATGAAAGTCGCCCTCGGCCTGGCCCTGGCGCTCGCCATCGGCGTCGCCTGCCGCCTCGCCGCCATCCCGCTGCCGGCCCCGCCGTTGCTGATCGGCGCGCTGCTCGTCCTCGCCATGACCCTCGGCTATGTCGTGACCGACCGCTACGCCGCCCACCGCGTCGCCCGGACCAAGCCGCTGTGCGGTGGCCCGTCCGGGAAGACGGACGGAGCGCTCCCATGATCTCTGCACTGATCGGCCTAGGGCTCGGGTTTCTCATCGGCGTCGGCTGCCGCTGGTTCGATCTCCCGCTGCCGGCACCGCCGCGCATCGTCGGCGCACTGCTCGTCGTCTTCATGACCGTCGGATTTGCCGGGACGGACTTGGTGTTGTCTCGGCTCGCGTCTGCGGCATGACGCGGAATGCGCTGGCCGCTCGTTCTTCTCGTGCCGTTCGCGGCAATGGCGCTCCAGCCGACGCGCGCCGACGCCACGTGCGCCTCCGGCGTCGCCAAGCTGCGCTTCGAGGACGACGTGGCCTGCTTCCGCGACAGACGGCCCGACGACGCCTTCGACGCCGTAAAGGTCGTTCCCCTGACGAAAAGCGGCGATGTCTGGTTCAGCCTCGGCGGAGAAGTTCGCCAGCGTTACGAGTATACCCATAACCCGCTGTTCGGCGCCGATCCCCAGGACGAGAACGGAGTCTGGCTGCAGCGCTACACGCTGTACGGCGATCTCCATCTCGGTCCGCATGTCCGCCTGTTCGGCCAGCTCTTCAGTGCCTTGGAAACCGGCCGCGCCGCCGGGCCGAGCCCGGTCGACGAGAATGCGCTCGCTCTGCAAAACGCCTTCGTCGATCTGCGCACGCCCCTTGGCGACAAGACCGATGTGACGCTTCGTGCAGGCCGGCAGGAGCTCGATTTCGGTTCCGGTCGTTTAGTGGACGTGCGCGAAGGCCCGAATGTGCGGCGCACCTTCGACGCGGCACGGACGTTCTTTAGGGCCGAGGATTGGCGGATCGATGGGATCCTCGCCCGCCCACGCGTGACCGGGTCCGGCGTTCTCGACGACCGGTCGGACGAGGACAGGGCGCTGTGGGGCGTCTATGCGGAGGGTGGCGAGGGCGTTCTGCCGATGGGAGCGATCGATCTCTATTACCTCGGCTTCCGCGACGAAGACGCCGTCTTCGTCCAAGGCGCGGGCGCCGAGCGCCGTCACTCGATCGGCGCGCGCCTATGGGGCGCCGAAAACGGTTGGGACTGGAACTGGGAGGCCGTCTATCAGTTTGGGTCCTTCGGGGCTGGCGACATCGACGCCTGGACCGTTGCGTCGACTACCGGCTACACGTTCGAGCGCATCGGCTGGCAGCCGCGCCTTGCGATAAGCGCCAACATCGCCAGCGGCGACGACGATCCTGGCGATGCAGACCTCGGCACGTTCAATGCACTGTTTCCACGCGGCAATTATTTCTCTGAAGCCGCGGTCCTGGGGCCTCGGAATTTCTACAATCTCCATGGCTTCTTGACCGTACGGCCGAGCGAACGCGTCGCGATCACAACGGATTACAACTTGTTCTGGCGCCTCGAGACCGAAGATGGCGTCTACGGCCCTGCGGGACAGATTATCGCACCTGGCGGCGGCGAGAACCGCTTCGTCGGCTCCGCTGTCTCGGTTACCGCCGAATACGCCTTGACGTCACGGATCGATCTGACGGCTATCTACACCCGCTTCTTTGCCGGCGACGTCATGGACGCTACCGGAACGTCGGATGACATAGACTTCTTGGAGCTTACGGCCCGCTTCCGGTTTTGAGGCGGACTGGCAGCGATTGACTTTACGGGAAGGACGGCTCATCGACCGCCCGAACACATGCACGCGGCCGCCCTCGGCGGCACATGTCATTTCGCCGGAGTTCACTTTGCGGGCGATGCCGCGATCGCTGGAGATGGCGCCTTCGTCACGCCCTGACCCGACCATCGGCATCGGCAGCGTGGCCGTTCGCGATGCGTCCCGATCTGACGTAGTGCCATCGCAATCCGGGCCTTTCGGCCCAGCAAGCCTATCGTCGGTCTTGCCTGCCGCGTAGAGATGGGCCAGCAGAAGCAGTCTTCGAAGATTGCGTGCGATCGTCCAGGTCGCGGCACAATCGAATCGTCGGCCGGAAGAATGAGCGAATACGACGACATCAGCCGGGCCACCGTCGAACTGACAACCGTCATCATCGCCATGAGACACGGGGAACCTTGTGTCTTGGCCGTCGACGCGCCGGACCGCTCCGCCTTGGCTCTTCCCTCGGGTCCGTTGCAGTCGGGGCACCGAACCTTGCAGGCCGGTGTGCGTAGTTGGGTCGAAAAGCAGACCGGGCAAGAGCTGGGCTACCTCGAACAATTGTACACCTTCGGCGACCGTCATGAACGGGCCTCATCCGCTCGCCGTCACCGAACAATCTCGATCGCATACCTCGCTCTCGTCTGCCCCGGCGACGATGTCGCCTCCGACATCCGGCCGTGGCGGCGTTGGTACACCTTCTTTCCCTGGGAGGACCGTCGAAGCGGCCCGCCTTCGGCCAGGGATCCGCTGCTCCGACGTCTCGGCCAATGGGCGCGGAAGTCCGGCAGATCGAACGACCCGGATTGCCGCGAGCGCGTCGGCCTTACCTTCGGTATCGGCGGTATGCCCTGGGACGAGGAGCGAGCCTTGGAGCGCTACGAGATGCTCTATGAAGCCGACATCGTCCCCGAGGCAGCCTCGGATCGGGGTGACGAGGCGCCGGCAACGGAATCGAGCCTGACCGGTGTTCCGATGTTCTCCGATCATCGCCGGATCCTCGCGACGGCAATCAGCCGCATCCGCGCCAAGATCAAGTACCGCCCCGTCCTGTTCGAGCTCATGCCCCCGAGCTTCACATTGCTTCAGTTACAAAGGACCGCAGAGGCGCTGTCCGGCATTTCTCTCCATAAGCAGAACTTCAGGCGCCTGATTGCCCAGCAGTCCCTTGTGGAAGAAACCGGTGAGTTCGCCGCCGACACTGGCGGTCGCCCTGCCAAGCTGGTGCGTTTCCGAAAGGAGGTGACGCTCGAGCGGCCGGCTCCGGGCGTCCGTCTCAAGGCGACACGCCGGGCCGCCTACCCTTGACACCCGCTGTCAGGCCCCTTTATTCTCATAATGAGCATAAGGGTCGAGCCATTCGGCCTTTTTCTTTCCCGCTCTAATACTCATATTGAGCATAAAGGGCTCCTTCATGCCGATCCTGATGAACGAATTCGACGGCCTACCCTTTACAGAAGCCGTCGCGGCCCGAACGGCCGACGTCTTCGACCGCGTCAAGGACGTCATCCTGGAAGTCGAGTGGCCCCTGGTCGCGCCGGAGATCGACGCGATCCGGCGCCTCAAGCGCGAGCGCAATGCCATCGTGCTGGCCCACAACTATCAGACCCCGGACATCTTCCATGGGGTCGCCGATATCGTCGGGGACTCGCTGGCGCTCGCCCGACGCGCGGCGGAAACCGAAGCCGACGTCATCGTCCAGGCCGGCGTCCATTTCATGGCCGAAACCGCGAAGCTGGTGAATCCGGACAAGACCGTCTTGTTGCCCGACCTTCAGGCTGGCTGCTCGCTCGCCGCTTCGATCACCGGAGCAGACGTCCGCCTGCTGCGGGAAGCTTACCCGGGCGTGCCCATCGTCACCTACGTCAACACGTCGGCCGAGGTGAAGGCGGAAGCCGACATCTGCTGCACATCGGGCAACGCCGTGCGGATCGTCGAGTCGCTCGACGCCCCGCGCGTCATCGTGCTGCCGGACGAGTATCTCGCTAACTACATCGCCGGCCAGACCGACGTGGAGATCATCGGCTGGCACGGCCGCTGCGAGGTGCATGAGCGCTTCGCCGGCGAAGAGATCGACGCCTTCCGAGAAGGCTATGACGGGCTGACCGTCATCGCCCATCCCGAATGCCCGCCTGACGTGCTCGACGCGGCGGACTTCGTCGGGTCCACGGCGCAGATGATCGATTACGTCGCATCGAAACGACCCGGCCGGGTCCTCCTCATGACGGAATGTTCCATGAGCGACAACGTCGCGGTCGAGGTGCCAGACACCGAGTTCGTCAGGCCCTGCAATCTCTGTCCGCACATGAAACGGATCACCCTGCCGAAAATCCGAAGAGCGCTGGAGAGCCTGTCGCCGGAGGTCATGGTCGACGATGCGATCGCGTCGAAGGCGCGCGAATCCGTGGAACGCATGCTCGCCGTCGCGTGAACGCATGACCGGATCGACGCCTTCGGCAGGACCCGACCGCGTGGTCGTCGTCGGAAGCGGACTCGCCGGGCTCGCGACGGGCAACGGTCCTTCCGACCGGGGCATCGTCGAGAAAATCGTCGCCGCAGCCGCGGGCTGCATAGATCTGCTTCGTCACTGGGGCGTGCGGTTCGACGTGGAAGCGGACAGTAGACCCGCGCTCACGCTCGCGGGCGCCCGGTGGGGCTGGGCCACCCGAGCATTTACCAAGCCTCCGCCTCAGGCGGCTCATGGACACGCATGTCGGCGTCGAGTGGAACCGGGGACGGATTGGAGGCGGCAATCGAGACCCTGACGTTTCTGCGCGCAGGCTCAACCGGATCCAGCCGCTTGGCTGGGATGGCCGAGGTGGCGGAGATGATCGCGCGCGCCGCTCTGCGCAGACAGGAGACCCGCGGCGCTCATGCGAGGTCTGACTTCCCGGCGGCCGCCGACCGGCCGCTTCATCAGTCCGTTCGCCTGGCCGACGTGCGCACCGGCCGGCTCGAGCTTTCCTGGTCACGGTGAGGCTGTCGTATGGGAGACCGTATCGAGGATCTGCCGGATATCCTGTTGGAGCCGGTCGTGAGGGGCGCGCTCAGCGAAGACCTGGGGCGGGCCGGCGACGTTACGACCGCCGCCACGGTGCCGGCCGGCTTGAAGACCAACGCCGTGATCGCCGCACGCGAGGCGGGGACCGTCGCCGGCACGCGTGCCGCCGCCCTGGCGTTCCAGAGTCTCGATCCGACCTTGCACTGCCCGATCGAGGCCCCTGACGGAACGACCGTCGCATCCGGCGATATCGTCATGCGCATCGAAGGTCGTGCTCGCCCGATCCTCTCGGCCGAGCGTGTCGCCCTCAACATCTTGTGCCGGATGTCCGGAATCGCGACGGCGACGGCAGCGCTCGTCGCGGCAGTGCGCCCCCATCCCACCGTCATCACGTGCACACGTAAGACGACACCGGGCTTGCGGGCGTTGGAGAAGCATGCGGTGCGCGCCGGCGGTGGCAAGAACCACCGCTTCGGCCTCGATGACGGCGTGCTCATTAAGGACAATCACATTGCGCTGTGCGGCGGCGTCGCCGTGGCGGTTGAGGCTGCGCGGGTGCGGACCGGCCATCTCTCCAGGATCGAGGTCGAGGTGGATACGCTAGATCAGCTCGACGCGGCGCTCGCCGCCGGTCCGGATGCGGTCCTGCTCGACAACATGTCGCTGGACGAACTGCGCGCAGCCGTCACCCGCGTCGCCGGGCGGCTGACCACCGAGGCGTCGGGCGGTGTGACCCTGCAGCGGGCGGCCGACATCGCCGCAACCGGCGTCGACGTCATCTCGGTCGGCTGGCTCACGCACAGTGCCCCCAATCTCGATCTGGGGCTCGATATCGAGCCGTCGTCCGTATCGGCAGGGTCGAACTGAAAGGGACCTGACGCATGTCGGATGGCAAGAAACGGGAAGCGCGATGGCGCAGCGTTTCGATTCGGAAAACCGTCGGCGGCCCTTCGGCGCCTTCTCGCACCTGGCGGTCGGCGGAAGCGACCGGGTCGTCTATCCCAGCGACCGTCCCGCCCCCCTCTCGCGTACCGCCTAGATCTTGATAACGACTTTTCCGACAGGGCCCTCGGAGAGTCGCCCGAAGGCGGCCGGGGCTTCTTCGAAGGCGAACACCCGATCCACCGCCGGACGGATGCGATTGGCGGCGACGAAGTCCGTCATCACCTCGAAGGCACGACGGTGCCCCACCGATACGCCGCGGACCGTTGCGCGCTTGAGCATCAAGGGAACGGCGCTCAGCTCGAACACGGCGCCCGCGAGAAACCCGATCATCGAGATCTGTCCTTCGGGCGCGAGCGCGGCGGCCGACTGCTTGACGTTGTCGCCACCGACGACTTCGAGGATGTGGTCGGCACCGTGACCATCGGTGAGCGCCAAGACGCGCTCCGGCCAGGCGGCGTCAATGCCGGTATCGATGGTTGCCCAGGGCTCAAGCGGGCCGATCAGCTCCAGCTTCGCCGCACTGCGCGATGTCACGACAATCTTTGCCCCGAGGGCCTTGGCGAACTGCAGTCCGGCCAGAGCCACCCCGCCGGTGCCTTGCACCACGACCACCTGGTCGGCAGCGGTCCGGTGTGCTTCGTTCAAAGCGAACCAGGCCGTCAGGGCCGCTATCGGAAAGGTGGCTGCCTCCTCATCGCTGACCAAGTCGGGGATCCGGACGGCGGCTGCCTCTGGTATGGCGACGTATTCCGCGAGTGCGCCCTGGAGAGGGCCGCCGAGCGATCGTCCACGAGCCGCCATGTCGCAGGGCGCCGGTCCGTCGATCCAGTCGACCCAGAAGTTGCCCATGACCCTGTCGCCGGCCGCCACTCGGGTCACCTTCGAACCGGAAGCCACCACCTCGCCCGCGAAGTCCGACACCGGTACGAACGGCATCTCCGGTCTGCGGGGCAGCAGGTGTCCGTCTACCACGAGCCTGTCCCGATAATTGAGGGAGACGGCGGACACGCTCACAAGAACCTCGTCGGCGGCAAGTTTCGGAATCGGCCGCTCGCCTCGCTTGAGATTGGCGAGACCGAAGTCCTCGATCTGCCAAGCCTTCATGGACGTCGATGTCATTGGGAAATCCTCATTCTCCCGTCGCTCTGCGCGCCGTTGCTTCAACAACCCTTCGCTCACAATCCTTACTGGAGAATTTTGTTCACTTGTGATGAAATTCAGGCGCGTTGCAGGGGAGTGAAAGTTGACAAAGACATGACTGCTGGACGCGCCTCTCGCCTACAGGGCCTCGAAGCTTTCGCCAAAGCCGCCGAGGCCGGCGGCTTCGCACCGGCCGCAAGAGCGCTCGGCATCACCCGCTCGGCCGTGGCGAAGAGCGTCGGCGGATTGGAAAGCCGCCTCGGCACCGCGTTGTTCGTACGGGTCGGCCGCACGCTTCAACTGACGCCCGAGGGGCAGGGCTATTACGAGCGCGTTGTCCGGGCGTTCGAAGAACTCGACGCGGCCGAAGCGACCTTGTCGGACCAGCGGCGCGACGTCGCCGGGTCGCTGTCCGTCAGCCTACCGGTTTCCTTTGGACGCCGCTGGATCGTGCCGCCCCTGCTCGGGCTGGCCGACTCCTATCCTCAGTTGCGTCTCGACCTCTCATTCACCGACCGCTTCGTCGCGATGGACGAGGAGGGTGTCGACCTCGCCGTCCGCATCGGCTCCGACCTGGAGACAGGCGATCTGAAGGCGCGGACGCTTGCGACGCAGCAGGCATTCCTCTGTGCCGCCCCAGGCTATGTCGAACGCTTCGGGGTCCCGCAGACGATCGAGGAGCTGCACGCCCACCGCTGCATAAACTTCGCGCAGAATGGCCGAGTCCTGCCGTGGCGGCTGCGCGACAGAGCCGACGCCGTCGTCAAGGTTCTGCCCCCGGGCCCGCACACCGTCAGCCATGGCGATGCCATGCTCGATGCCGTGCTGTCCGGCCGCGGCATCGCGCGCCTGCCGGACTGGCTCGTCGCCGCACCTCTGAGGGAGAGCCAGCTCGTCCACCTGCTGCCGGACACGGTGGTGGAGGAGCAACCGATCCGCCTGATCTGGCCCGAACGCAGGACCCGTCATCGGCGCGTGCGTCTGGCGATCGATGCGCTCGTGGCACAATTCACCCCTGCACCACCATGGCGGATGGCATAATCGACTCGCCGCCGGCGGCGTCCTTGCGGCGCGCTGCAGGATTGCCCAACGGGCCGGCGTCCGCTTTCGGAGGACCGGCTCAAGCCGATCGGTCGAACTCCGTTCGGATCCACGCCAGGAAGTGCCTGACCTTTCGCGCCTCCGACCGCTCGCGTGTCGCGAGAGCCGTGTAGCGCATGCCCTCCAAACGAACCTCCGGGCGAAACGGCCGAAGGAAGTCACGGGCGACCATGTCGGAGACAAGGATCGAACTGGCCAGGATGCATCCCTGGGCGGCGATCCCGCACTGAAGGACATGGTGCTCCTGGTCGAATCGGCGCAGGTCGAGTTTGTCGATCTCGCACCCGATGCCAGCCGTGGCAAACCATTGCGCCCATGTCATGCCACTCAATCCGGGCTGAGTCCACGTCGTCTCGAAAAACGCCGCCTCGTCCAGATCGTCGAGCCGGGCCAAGTAGGCAGGCGCCGCGTAGGCGCCGAAAGTCTCGCTTTGCAGCGGCACGGCGTGCAGGTCGGGGAAAGTGCCGCGGCCGTATCGTATCGCGATGTCGACGCGCCGATCCCGTCGCAACTCCACTGGCTTCGTGTCCGCCTCTATGCGCACACGGAGGTCTGGAAAGGCCTTCTGAAAACCGCCGAGGCGAGGCGCCAGCCATTGCGCAGCGAAAGCGGGCGTCGTGGCGATGGTCAAGACCTCTTCACCTTCCGATAACTCTTCCAACGCCTCTTGGATCTGCGAGAACCCCTGGCTCGTCGCCTCCGCAAGACGTCGGCCGGCCGCTGTGAGCTCGACGGCACGGGCATGCCGAGCGAACAACCCCAAACCGATACGCCTCTCCAACGCTCTGATTTGATGAGATATAGCCGTTGGCGTGACCGACAGCTCCTGTGCGGCCGCCTTGAAGCTTCCGAGCCGGGCGGCGGCCTCGAACGTGCGAAGCGCGGACGGTGACGGCATGCGTTGGAACATGGTGCGTTATAGATGAGTCAAACTCAGCCATGAAGAGCTTTTTGCGTTTGCGGACGTTGGGCCGACACGCGACAAGCGGTGTCCATCGCCAACCAACAAGTCGGGAGGGTCTCCTCTCGACGAGGAGACCGCCACTATGCCCAAACTGCTTCGCATCGATGCCAGCGCACGGTCCTCACGATCCCTGTCGCGTGCGCTCGGGAACAGATTCATCTCGGAATGGCTGAGGCGAAACCCAGGGGATGAGGTCATCCTTCGCGACATCGGAAAGACGCCCCCGCCGGCCATATCCGAGGCGTGGATCGCGGCAGCTTTCACCCCGCCCGAGAGACGGTCGTTGGACCAGGCGAAAGCCCTAGCGGTGTCCGACGACCTGATCGCCGAATTGAGGCGTGCCGATCTGATCGTCGTCACGACGCCGATGTACAACTACGGTATGCCGTCCGCCTTGAAGGCCTGGGTCGATCAGGTCGTCCGGGTCAACGAGACCTTCACCTTCGATCTCGGTCGTGGCGACCACCCGCTCGAGCCGGTGTTCACGGGCAAGACGATGGTCATGCTCACCGCCTCCGGGGAGTTCGGCTTTTCGGCCGGCGGGATCCGGCAAGACATGGACCACCTGGTTCCCCACCTGAACACCGTTTCGAAATACCTGGGTGTGACCGACAGCCATCACATCGGGATCGAGTACCAGGAATTCGATGACCTGAGGCACGCGCGCTCGGTCGCCGACGCGCACGACGCCATCCCGGCCCTCGTCGACCGCCTTACGGCAGCCGATGCGAACTCAAGCCGCCCCGTCACCGCCCGTGCCGCGGACCGAACGAACACTGCAGGGCATGACGAGCGATTGGGTGCCTACAGCGAGTCCTGATCGATCGATCCCGCAAGAAAATCCAAGAGCACTCGCACACGGGCTGGCATCGGTCCGCCGCTGCCGACGAACACGGCATGGATCTCCTCCGAATCCTTGCGCGTGTACTCTTGCAGCACCTGAACCAGCCGCCCTGCCGCAAGATCGTCGCGAACCTGAAAGTGCGCCAACCTGGCCATCCCCAAGCCCTCGAGCACCAGCCGCCGCAACGCCTCGCCGTCGCTGATCTGGACCGGACCGCCGATGGGGACCGTCAGTCTTTCCGCGCCGACCCGCATCGGCCAACCCTCGACCGCTCTGGGATACGAGAAACCGAGGCGCGCATGCCCCTCCAGATCGGACGGCGATGCGGGCACGCCGTGACGCTGCAGGTAGTCGGGCGCGGCGACGATCATCATCGACGTCGTACCGAGCTTGCGGGCGCGCAGGCTCGAGTCCGGAAGCGGGCCGCTGCGAATCGCCACGTCCGTGCGCTCGTCCAAAAGGTCCACCACACGGTCGGTCAGAGAGATGTCGAGTTCGACCTGCGGGTATCGGTCGACGAACGGACGGATCAGGGGCAAGATAATGTGCGTTCCCACCGGCACATTGACGCTGACACGGACCCGCCCGACCGGTGCTTCGCTTATGCCCGCGCAGCGCTCGGCCTCCTCGATCTGTGCGAGGATCGTCCTGCACCGCTCGAAGAAGGCCGCACCCTCGCTGGTCAGCTGTAGCTTGCGCGTCGATCGGTTGAACAACCGCGTCCCGAGCCGCACCTCAAGGCGAGACACGAGCTTGCTGACGGCCGATGGCGTCATCGCACGCGCTCGCGCGGCCGCCGAGAAGCCGCCGTGCTCGGCCGCGGCGACGAACACCTCCATCTCTGCGAGCCGGTTGGGTTGACCCTGGACCATTCTCATAAGTCATCTGTCTTCTGATTTTTGACTTATAGATCATAATCGGGCCGCCCGCTAGGTACGGGTCATGCGACCCTCACGAGCCCAGCCCCGCTCCGCGATGCCGCCGGCCGTCTATGCGCTCACCGCCGGCGCCTTCGGCATCGGTGTAACGGAGTTCGTGATCATGGGCTTGCTGCTGGAGGTGAGCGCGGATCTCGATGTGTCGGTCGCGGCGGCGGGCCTGCTGATTTCCGGCTATGCGCTCGGCGTCGTGATCGGCGCCCCCGCCTTGACTCTCGCCACCCGCCGCTGGCCGCGCAAACGCGCGCTTGTGGCATTGATGGCCATCTTCACGGTCGGCAACGTGGCCTGCGCGGTGGCGACGTCCTACGAGATGCTGATGGCGGCCCGCATCCTTACCGCCATCGCGCACGGCACGTTCTTCGGTGTGGGCGCCGTCGTTGCAGCCGATCTTGCCGGCGAGCGGAAGCGGGCTAGCGCCATCGCGGTCATGTTCACCGGCCTGACGCTCGCCACGGTCCTCGGTGTCCCGGTCGGGACCTGGATCGGCCAGGCGCTCGGCTGGCGTGCGACCTTCTGGGCGGTGACCGCAATCGGTGTCGCCGCCGTCGCGATCATCGAGTGGCTGGTCCCACAAACGGTCGATCGACCCGACAGAGTGGATCCGCTGTCCGAGTTGCGCGCCCTGGTTCGTCCGTCGGTCCTGCTGGGTCTCTCGACAACCGTGTTGGGCTATGCCGCCGTGTTCATGGTGTTCACTTACATCGCCCCGCTTCTGACGCGCGTCAGCGGCCTGCCCGAGGTGGCGATTTCACCGACGCTTCTGCTCTTCGGAGCCGGGCTCGTGGTCGGCAATCTGCTCGGCGGATGGCTTGCGGACGCTCGCTTGAGAGCGACGGTGCTCGGCTGCCTGCTCGTCTTGGCCGTCCTTCTTGCCGCGATGAACGCCGCCATTCGCGATCCGATTGCGGCCGTGATCTTCGTTGGCCTCTTCGGAATGGCAGCGTTCGCCACGGTCCCGCCGCTGCAAGCCTGGGTCATGAGCAACGCGACCGGTGCTGGCGAGAGCCTCGCCTCCAGCGTCAACATCGCCGCCTTCAATCTCGGCAACGCGCTCGGTGCATGGCTCGGCGGCCTTGTCATCGAGCATGGCCCCGGTCTTGCGGTCCTGCCGCTCGCGGCCGCCCTGATCCCGGTGCTGGCATTTCCGGTGGCGCTCACATCCATGCGGGTCGCCGCTGCGCAGCGGCCCCGCAGCTTTCCTCCAAGCTAGAAGGACCGCAGCCATGGAACATCGGTATCTCGGCGCCTCGGGGCTTCAAGTGCCGATCCTGACTCTCGGTGCCGGAACGTTCGGCGGTAAAGGATCGCTCTTCGGCGCCTGGGGAGACGTCGATGTCGACGGTGCCCGGCGCATGATCGACATCTGCCTGGAGGCCGGCGTCACGATGTTCGATACGGCCGACGTCTACTCCTGGGGGGCTTCGGAGGAGATTCTCGGTGCGGCCCTGAAGGGCCGCCGCGACGACGTCTTGATCTCGACGAAAACGACCCTCCCCATGGGTGACGGCCCGACAGATGCGGGCTCGTCCCGGTCTCGACTGATCGCCGCCTGCGACGCGTCGCTCAAGCGTCTGCAGACAGACCACATCGACCTGTTCTATCTGCATGCCTTCGACGCCTTTACTCCCGTGGAGGAAGTCCTCTCGACCCTCGCCTTGCTGATCCAGCAGGGCAAGGTCCGCTACCTCGGCGTCTCCAATTTCTCCGGTTGGCACATCATGAAGTCGCTCGCGATCGCCGATCGCTACGGCTTTCCCCGCTATGTGGCGAACCAGTCCTATTACTCGCTGGTCGGACGGGACTATGAGTGGGAGCTCATGCCGCTCGGCCTCGATCAGGGGCTTGGCGCGGCGATTTGGAGCCCGTTGGGCTGGGGACGGCTGACCGGCAAGATCCGTCGAGGCCAGCCCCTGCCCGAGCAAAGCCGGCTGCACGACACGGCCGAACTTGGGCCGCCCGTGGAGCAGGATCGCCTGTATCGGATCGTCGACACGCTCGACGAGATCGCTGCCGAAACAGGCAAGACCATCCCGCAGATCGCGATCAACTGGTTGCTCCAGCGGCCGAGCGTATCGACCGTCGTCATCGGGGCACGCAACGAAGAACAGCTTCGCGACAATCTGGGTGCCGTCGGTTGGGCCCTTTCCAGCGAGCAAATCGAACGGCTCGACGACGTCAGTGAGGCCCCCGTCGCCTATCCCTACTCGCCCTATCGTCGACAGGAGGGCTTTGCCCGGGTCAATCCGCCGGCCGCATGAGCCCCGACGTCGCCAGTGTCGGAACGAGAGCTCACCATACGGCGGCGCGGCCTCGGCGTGCATCAAGGCGAAACCAGCGGCTCGGCTTGGTAGGCTCGATGCAGCAGCTCCAGGAAGTCCGGCGCGTCCGGCAAGGGTACTGCGCCGATCCGGTCAACCGTCACGCCTGGCGTCCACGAGTTCATGACGACGGCTCCGGCCAGGGTCGGAAGATCGGCCAGCGTGACCTCTTGCGTGCGTTGGGGAACGGCGAGTTTGTCCAATTGCCGGCGAACGACACCCATCGTGGTTCCGACCAGGATCTCGGCGCGCGGCCAGATCACCGCCTCGCCGTCCCAGAAGGCGAGATTCCAGATCGTGGCTTCGCTGAGCCGGCCCCGACGGTCGATGAACGCGGCATCGTCAGCGGGCTCTCGAAGTAAGTAGGTCTTCGCCAGTTCCCCGACGTGCTTGACCGTGGGCAGGAACCGCTCGTGATGGACGGTCGCGAGCGCAAGCGGTCCGGCAGGGCCGGAAGCGGCCGGTGTGGTTCGGACCAGGACCTCAGGCTCCGCGTCCGTCGCGGCGGCCGTGAATTCGCCTGCCGGCGGATAGATGGTGGCCATCAAGGAGAGGTCGGACGGCCCGGCCTCGATCGCAGTCCTCAAGTAGGTGCGGATCTGATCGTCGGGCAAGGCATGGCCGAAGAGCAGCAAGGAGGCGAAGCGCAGCCGCGTCAGATGAAGATCGAGACCCCGGATCTTACCGCCCCGCACCTGCAGGGCCGTGAAATGGGCGTAGCCCGCGAAGACCAGCGGTGCGAGGTCCGCAGTGGTGGCAGGCCGGCCGTTGCGATGAACGACGAAGCCGGTGGCACTGTCTGACATGCTTTCGCTCCTGGGGTCGGGCGCGGAGTACGAGACGTCGCGAACCGACACATTTGATTGTCAAGTCATGCTTGTATCCTTCATTGCTCGGCGATTGAAAAACGAGTAATCCTTCGGTAATCGTCAAGTCAGCTTTGAAGATCGATGACACGCATGCTGCCTGGAACACGTGCACTCAGGACGTTTGAGGCGGCCGGCCGACACCTGAACTTCACCCGGGCGGCCAAGGAAGTCGGGCTGACGCCGGCGGCGGTCAGCTATCACATCAAGGAGATCGAAGAGCAGCTTGGCTTTGCGCTCTTCACGCGGACGAGCCGCAGCATCCGACTCACCGCTGCGGGTGCGGTGCTCTTCGAGGCGGCCGGCGAGGCGCTGGACGGCTTGCAAAGGGCCACGGCGCGCGCCCGCAAACTGGCCCGCGGGTCGTCTCGTCTGCGCCTGTCGCTGGGCGCGCGGTTCGCGACGAACTGGCTCCTGCCGAGGCTTCCGCAGTTCAGGGCCGCCAATCCTGGCCTTGAGTTGACCTTCGACATTTCCGACGAGGTCAGGGATTTCGACACCGACGATGTCGATGTCGCCATCCGCTTCGGCGCCGGACGCTACGACCGAGTCCGAACGGATCGCCTGTTCGACACGATCGTCGTTCCGGTCTGCAGTCCGAAACTGTTGGAAACCGGTCCGCAGCTCGAATCGCCGCGGGACCTTTTCCGACACACGCTCTGCTATGTCGATTGCGAGGTCGGCGGTCTGGTGTGGCCGAACTGGCCGATGTGGATGGCCGCCGCCGGTGTCGACGACTTCGACGAACGAAGCTGCGTGGCCTTCGGCGAGTCGAGCCAGGTCGTGCAGGCGGCGACCGATGGCGGCGCCGTCGGTCTTGTCGAAATGGCGATGGTCGAGACGGAACTTTCGCAGGGCCGACTTGTGAAGCTGTTCGACGTCGGGGTCGGCATGGGGCGGGACTTCGCCTACTATCTCGTCTGCCCGCAGAGCAGCAGCCAGGATCCGCCGATCGTCGCTTTTCGCGAATGGATCCTCGATCAAACCGGACGGTCCGCCCAGAAGGCGGCGTTGTCGCTGCCTGGATCGCCGGGCCCGAAGCGAATCGAACAAGTGTAGCGGTCACCTCGGTGACGCGAGACTATCGAGAGGGGCGAGCGACGGCTTGACGAGAGCCGTCAGCTCCTTGCGCGTGGCACCGTCGCGGGCCTGGAAGGAGATGGCTTGCATGACGCCATGATAGAAGGCCGCGAGGCGTGTCGACCCCGTGCCGCGGGGCAGGTCGCCGTCGCGCACACCACGTCTCAGCCGCGCGGCGATCAGCTTGAGGGTTTCGCGGCGCGCAGCGAGAAGGCGGTCCCGTGCCGTCCGGTTTGTCGGCAGGCAGTTCACCACGCCCAGGATGAGCAGGCAGCCGCCCGGCTCGTTGGAAACGGCGATATCGACGCTGCCCTCCAGCATGGCGCGAACACCCTCGCGCGTGGTCGGCGCCGCTTCCAGCGCGCGCATGGGCGCAGACGCAATGCGGTCGATATAGAGGTCAACAGCGTCCAGGAACGCGGCTTCCTTCGAGCCGAAGGCAGCGTAGAAGCTGGGCGGCGCGATGCCAATCGCCGCCGTCAGGTCGGTGAGCTGCGCCCCGTCATAGCCCTTCGCCCAGAAGACCTCCATCGCCTTTCGAAGCGCGAAATCGCGGTCGAAGCCGCGCGGCCGGCCCCGGATCGCCATGACCATCTTTTCTTCGCCATCATTTTTGTATCGACATTTATATAAATGCCTTGAGTGTACGGCTCAAGCTTGCAAACCATTTCTGTAAAACTGGTTACAGAAAAGAGCACCGAACCAGGAGCGATATCGAGGATCCCTGCGCAACGCGGACGGCGGCGACGCCGTCGGGCGGTTCGGTGCGGTCTCGCCTGCCGGGTGTCGTCTACCTCTTCGGGTCGACGATCTTCATGCTGACGACCTCGGAGTTCATGGTGGCGGGCATGCTGCCGTCGCTGGCCGCGGCGCTGGAGGCGACGGTCGGGCAAGTCGGCTATCTCATCTCGCTCTACGCGGTCGGCATGGCTGTCGGCGGGCCGTTGGTCATGGCGCTTCTCATGCACTTCAAGGCGCCGAACAAGCCGGCACTGCTCGCCTTGCTGGCGATCTACGTGGCCGGCGCCGCGCTCGCTGCAGCGGCGCCGAACTACGCCACGATGGCCGTTGCCCGACTCGTCACGGGCGCGTCGAGTTCCGCCTGCTTCGGCGTGTCGCTGGCGATCGCCGCCGAACTGGTCTCCCCGCAGGCCCGAGGGCGGGCCGCCTCCATCGTTTTGAGCGGCATCATGCTGGCGCCGGTCCTGGGACTGCCCGCCACCACGGCGATCGCGCAAGAATTGGGCTGGCGCGCGAGCTTCTGAGCCGTCGCGCTCCTGTCCCTTCTCTGTGCGGTTCTTGTCGCCGCCCTGGCGCCGGGGTCGAAAAGCCGTGCCGAGTTCGGCCTGAATGACGAGCTCGAGGCGCTCAAGTGCGGGCGGCTCTGGGCAGCATTTGCGACGAGCCGCCCGATCATCGGAGCGACATTCTCGGCCTTCAGCTATGCGGCGCCGATCTTCACCGAGCTGGCCGGTCTGGCGCCGGGGGCCAGACCGGTGCTGCTCGGCGCCTATGGCGTTGCCAACGTGATCGGGAATCTGCTTGTCGGGCGGTATGCGGATGAACACACCATCCCCATTCTGATCGTCGGCCTTGTCGCGCTCGCCGCGTCGCTTGCGGGCCTTGCGGTACTCGCCGGTACAGCGCCCCTCGCCATCGTCGCCTTCATGGCGATCGGGCTCGTCGGCGTGCCGATGAACCCGGCGATGGTGGCGCGGGTGATGCGCACCGCCCATCCCGGCCCGCTGGTCAACACCGTCCATACCTCGATCATCACGACCGGCACCGCCTTCGGCGCCTGGTCGGGCGGCCTCGGCATCGATGCCGGCTACGGCCTGCGTGCACCGCTGTGGATTGGCGTCACGCTTGCCCTTCCCGGCCTTCTGAGCCTCGGGCCAAGCAGGCTACGAAGATGGGAAGAGCGGGTGCCTGGGCAGCGAGCATCGCTCGTCGGTAGACCCAAGCTTTTCGTTTCGCTTTGCTATCGTGATCCCCGCCTGACAGGCGCAAGATCCATAGCGCCTGGATCACTGAGCTGGGACGTAGCTTCACCTCGGAGCGGCGGTGCGGCGGAAACCCGCCTCAGACCGACTTTCCCGCTCCCATTCGTTTCGGTCGGCGGCGCGATCGATTGGTGCCGGCAACCTTGAGCATGCGCCGGAAGGTCGGACATTCCATGTGATCGGGAGCCGGGCAGTTCGCGGCGTGCCTTAGGCCGTCCCGCATCGCCCTCAAGCGACCGATGGTCCGATCGAGCTCCGCAGCCTTCGCCGAGAGCTGCGCCCGATCGATGCGCGGCTTGCCGTCGGGCGCGAACATCGCAGCGACTTCTTCAAGCGTGAAGCCGGCGTTGCGGCCGAGCGCGACGAGCGAGAGGCGTTCGAGCACGTCCGGCTCGAAGAGCCGCCTCAATCCGCGCCGACCGACCGACTCGATCAAGCCTTTGTCCTCGTAAAAGCGCAGCGTCGAAGCCGGAAGGCCCGACCGCCGTGCGAGCTCGGCGATATCGATCATTCTCGCTTGACCTCAAGTTAACTTGAACTGGCACTTTTCACGAAACTGGCTTCGCCCGCAAGCCGCCAGGGCCTTCGCGCGAAGGCTCGTCAACCGCGTCTTCGCAGGCGCTGCAGAGGAGACATTTCATGGAGAATGCTGAAGCTGTACTGCTCAACGCCACAATCATCGGCGTCGGCGCTACGGCGGTGATGGATTTGTGGGCCGTGCTTCAGAAGCGGGGCTTCGGAATCCCCTCGCTCGACTATCGCCTGGTCGGGCGATGGCTGGGCCATATCCCCTCCGGCCGAGTCCATCATGACAACATCTTTGCGGCCCCACCCGTCTGGGGCGAGAGGCTGCTCGGCTGGGCGGCGCACTATGCCATCGGGGTCGCGTTTGCCGGACTGTTGCTTTGGGTCTGGGGGTTGGAGTGGGCGCACGCGCCCGGCCTTCCGCCGGCGCTGATCGTGGGCGTCACCACCGTAGCAGCGCCGTTTCTGGTCCTGCAGCCGGCGCTCGGTATGGGTTTCGCAGCGTCGCGTACACCGCGCCCGAACGCCGCACGCTTGAAGAGCGTGTTCACCCACCTTTGCTTCGGCCTGGGGCTCTATCTGGCCGCCGAAGCCCGACTGCTGTTTGTCGGGGGCTAAACCGGGGGCGGCCGCATCGGGGCAGGTCGTCGGCACGCTCAGGTCCTTCAGGCGGGTCGCCCTACGCGGCGCGAAGGTCAAGCGCAACTTCGTCACCATCCGCGCCATCGCAGCGGCCTTGATCCTGCTCACGTCCGCCCGCACCGCCTAGGCATCGCCTCAGACCGTTTGAGAATGGGCCTGGAGGCCCATTCTCGGCACTGTACCGTCCCGCGCCCCCACCCGGCCACCCATCCAGGATACTATCGTTGGGCGGCCGGGTGGGGGCGCGGGACGGTACAGTGCAGTCTCAAACGGACTCTCAGACCGTTTCACAACATTGGAAAACGCTTTCGCTACCTGACGGCCGTCTTGGCGCCGGGGGATACCCGGCGCCAAGACGTAGGATACGAAAGCGCCTTGAGCGACCAGCGCCCCCCGGGAGCGTGGCATGCCTGGGTAGCCAGAGCTGAACACCCGCAAAAACCTAGCCCGATAGGGCGTGTCATGATTCACTGCTCTCGGTGATTTTCCGGGAGGGTTTGATGCGTCAGCGTGGCTTTTTCAGTTTGTCGGAGCATCTTGAGGCTTTGAGCCGGGACGGCGATCCGTTGGAGGTTCTCGATGCGACGGTGGACTTCGAGTATTTCCGGGGCTGGCTGGTCGATGGGCTCGGCTATGGCGACGGCGCCAAGGGCGGTCGCCCTCCGTTCGACCCGGTCTCGATGTTCAAGGTTCTGATCCTGCAGGCGCAACATAATCTGAGCGACGCGCGGATGGAGTTCATGATCCGCGACCGGCTATCCTGGATGCGCTTTCTCGGGTTCGATCTTGGCGGGCCGACGCCGGACGAGAACACGATCCGCCTGTTCCGCAACAAGCTGACTGAGACGGGCACGCTGCGGCGTGTGATGAAGGCCTTCGACTGGCAACTCCACAAGAAGGGCTACATTCCGATGTCCGGCCAGATCGTGGATGCCAGCCTGGTCCCGGCACCGAAGCAGCGGAACACCGACCCGGAGAAGGCGGCGATCAAGGAAGGTAAGAGCGCCGAGGAGATCTGGCCCGATGAGCCCAACAAGGCTGCGCAGAAAGACACGGACGCGCGCTGGACGCTGAAGGTCGGCGGCAAGGTCCGATATCGTCCCGACGGCACGCCGCTGCCGATGATCGCTCTACCGGTCTTCGGCTATAAATCGCACATCGCCATCGATCGCCGGTTCGGCTTCATCCGCGGACAATCCGTCACGTCGGCCTCCTCACCAGATGGTCGGCAGTTGCGGAATGTCCTCAGCACCGACAACACGTCCGCCGAGGTCTGGGCCGACAGCGCCTATCGATCACAACGCAATGAGAAGTGGCTGTCGAGCCGGATGCTCGTCAGCCGCATCCACCGCCGTAAACCGGCAGGCAAGCCGATGCCAACGACGACCGCGCGGGCCAACGCGAAGAAGTCCGCGATCCGAGCCTGTGTCGAGCATGTCTTCGCCCATCAGAAGAACCGCTACGGTCTGTCTATCCGCACCATCGGGATCAAACGCGCCGAAGCCAAACTGACGCTGGCCAATCTCGCGTACAACATGGACCGGCTGATCTTCCATGAACGCCGCGCTGCCGCAGGATGAGTCTGTCCGGACCTGCTGTTCACGGCCTCTCACGACGCAAAATCGAGGCGTCAGGGGCCGAAATGCAACCCAAAGTTCGTCATGACATCGAAATCATCGCTGAAGCGCCAAAATCGAACGGTTGATACGGGTGTCCAGCTGGACCGTCTCTTCATCGCAAGCGACGAGCATCGATCCGGCCTCTTGCCCCGATCCGGAGACGATCCCTACTTTGCAGTACTCTTTGGCCTAAACGGCAAAGCAGGGCGGTTAGACACGACAATGCACCCAATAACTGTCAAGCACATACCTATGAGTGCCTCGATTTGAATCCTTTCACCAAAGATGATGGCGCCGAAGGCAACTGCGAATATAGGCATGATGAACATCACCAGGGACGCATTCACGGCGCCTGCACGCCGAATGAGAACATAATTCAAGAAAGCTGGGACGGCCGTGCCGAGCGTCGCCAGTCCGACCAAGGGCCATATCATCGTCTGCACCGCTGCGACTTCGGGTTCCCCGTCCAGACCGGCGGTTAGAGGCACCATGAGGGCGGCGGCAGCGACGAACATGCCGCTTGTCAACACAAGCGGGTTGCTTGCCGGAAGGAGGCGTAAAACAACCGTTCCCGCGGCGTACGAGAGCGGTGCAACGAGGGTGACGAGAACACCCAGAAGGTGGCTGCCGACGCCTTCAAGAGCGGCTGGGCCGATGATGATTGTGACGCCGGCGAGTCCGACGAGACAGCCCACGATTTTGAGACCGCTTAGCCGTTCCCCTGGGACTAGAGCGCTCGCGATAACGGCTGTTATCAAGGGCATGGATCCGTATAGGATTCCGCCCAAGCCGCTCGGTATGTGTTGCTGACCGAATGCAATTGCACTGAACGGAATGGCCACCAGGAGAACGGCTCCAATGAAGGCAGCCCGCCAATCGCCGAGTGCTCTGGGGAAGCCGGCCCCAAAGGCAACCGCGACCGGCCAGATGAAGGGCAATGCCAGCACCGCGCGTGCTGCGGACAAGGTGATCGGCGAAAACTCGTTGACGAGGAACTTGTTGAACGGCAACGACACAGCAAAGGTCGCTGCGGTGAGAACGACCAAGGCCCAATTCACAAACGTCATCGCATGCTCCAGTCGCTACCGACTGGGCGCATGATGAGTGTTTGAAAAGACAAATAAAGAGCGAATTTCTGGTTTTAATGGCCAGCTTTTCGGAGAGCTTCGATGCCCCAGAGTCTAAGCCCAGAGCTTCTGAGAGCGTTCGTTCTCGTCCACCAGACCGGCAGTTTTCATGCAGCGGCCGAGACAGGAAACCTTGCGACGTCCACGGTCGGGCATCGTGTCCAGCGCCTGGAAGAGGTCGTCGGGAATCGAGTCTTTGACCGACGCAGCGGCGGCCGGAGGGTTCGTCTAACCGTGTTCGGTCACGTCCTCCTGCCAATTGCCGAGGACCTGCTTCGCCGTCACGACAGCGCGTTGAACACGCTGCGAGCCCATGTCCCGGCAACGCGGCTCAAGGTCGGTGCGACGGAGGACCATGCGGGGTATCTCATGCCGGCCGTCATCAAGCGTTTTCACCAATCCTTCCCCGACGTGGAGGTCGATATAGAAACCGGGATGACGGTCGACATGCGCCACGATGTGGCAGAGCGGTTCGATCTGGTTCTTGCTGCCCAGGAAGATGGCGACGGCGGAGGTCATGTGATCGCGCGTGAGCCGCTTGCCTGGGTGTGTCACGAGAGTTCCAAGCCGGCCCGAAGCTTACGACTGGCGGTCTATCCGAAGGGGTGCCTGTATCGAAGTTGGGCGGAGCATCGCCTTCAAGGCGAAGGGCGACGGACCGCCATCGCGCTCTCGAGCTTCAGCCGCTCGGCGATCGAAAATGCCTTGAAATCCAGCGATACGGTGTCCGTATTTCCGCGCTCGACGATCAAGGCCCCTTTCCGAGAACTCACCGCTCGAGAAGGATTTCCCGATTTACCCAGCCTTGAGCTCGCGATCTATACTAGACGTCAGCCAGAGAAGGCCGTTCGTTGGCTAGCGGAAGCTATCGTCGGGGAGATTGCGGCCACGCACTGATGTCGGCCGCACGCGCCCCACGGCGGGCTCACACCCCAAGCAGCGCTCCTCCGGCCAGCGGGCGATCGGTCACGCAACCCCCGACCCGCTGCGCCGCTCGCCCGCTCCCGCCGGGTCGGCAGAGAGGCCACTGTCGGTGACCTGCTCCCCGAGAACTGGACCGCTCGGCGCGAGAAAATTCTCGGTTAGGCATTGCTGTCGAACCGAGGAGGGGGCCGATGAAGCGGTCGAAGTTCAACGAGCAGCAGATAGCGTTCATCCTGCGCCAGGCGGAGGAAGGCACGTCTGTCGAGGAGGTGTGTCGAAAGGCTGGGATCTCGATCCAGACCTATTATCAGGTGGCGGAAGAAGTACGACGGTCTGATGCCGTCGGAGATGAAGCGGCTGAAGCAGCTCGAGGAGGAGAACCAGCGCCTGAAGCGGCTGGTCGCGGACCTGAGCCTGGACAAGGAGATGCTTCAGGCCGTGTAGCGGCGCGCGCAGCGCTCGTGCGAGAAAAGCTCTGAGGCCTGCGCGGCGACGGCAGCTGGTGGACGAGCTTCGGGCGATCTGGAAGGTCAGCATCCGGCGCGCTTGCGCCGTCCTGAAGACCGATCCCTCGAGCTATCACGACAAGAACCGCCGCCCGTCGCAGGCCTGTCTGACACGACGGATCGGCGAGATCGCCGAGACCCGGGTCCGCTACGGCTACCGACGCATCCACGTGTTGCTGCGCCGGGAGGGCTGGACGCTCAACGCGAAACGGGTCTACCGGCTCTACTGCGAGGAAGGCCTGCAGCTGCGCAACAAGGTGCCGAAGCGCAAGGTGTCGGCGAAGCTGCGCGAGGATCGATCGCCAGCCGTCGCGGCGAACGAGGTGTGGGCGATGGATTTCATGTCCGACCAGCTGTTCGACGGCCGACGCATCCGTATCCTCACGGTGGTCGACGCGTTCAGCCGCCTGTCGCCGGCGATAGAGGTGCGTCAGAGCTACCGTGGCTCAGACGTCGTCGAGACCCTGGAGCGGGTGACGGCGCTCTATGGGACACCGAAGACGATCCGGGTCGACAACGGTCCCGAGTTCGTCAGCAAGGACCTCGATCTATGGGCCTACATGAACGGCGTGGTCCTGGACTTCTCGCGGCCAGGCAAGCCCACCGACAATGCCTTTGTGGAGTCATTTGACCGCAAGTTCAGGGCCGAGTGCCTGGATGCGTCTTGGTTCCTGAGCCTGGAGGATGCACGATCAAAGTCTGAGGCGTGGCGGCGCGACTACAACGAGGTCCGGCCGCACAGCTCGATCGGCCACAAAGCCCCGGTCGAGCTGGCTCTCGCCTCAGGCCAGGCATGCCTGCCCTGAGGCGAAACAGCCGGGATTTTCTCGGTTCGAGTGGTCCAGCGTCGGGGGCAAGTTCAACACCCACCCGGGACTCTCATGTGCCCTGAGGGACCGACGGGGAGCGAACCATCGCATGACAGTCCAATACAAAACGTAATGTCTCGTATGCCAATTATTCTCTTTCGTAGTTCAAGCGCGTCAGCTAGTCGAGTCAGCGCATGGGCGTTGCCGAAACGCCCAGACCGAGAAAAAAAGCCGAACGGAGCCACAGCCATGAAGACCGACCGGATCGATGCGTACCAGGCCGCACCGGACGCCATGAAGGCCATGATGACGGTCGAGAATTACATCAAGACCTGTGGGCTGGAAGGTCCCCTCGTCGAACTGGTCAAAATGCGCGCCTCGCAGATCAACGGCTGCGCCTTCTGCCTCGACCTGCACTCGAAAGACGCGCGCAAAGCGGGGGAGACCGAACAACGTCTCTATCTGCTCGACGGCTGGCCGGAGTCCTCGCTTTACTCGACGCGCGAGCGCGCTGCTCTGGCTTGGACCGACGCGCTTACCAAGATCTCGGAAAACCACGCGCCAGACGAGCTCTTCGACGAAGTGCGCACGCACTTCAGCGACAAGGAGATGGTCGATCTGACCACAGTGATCGCACAGATCAACGCCTGGAACCGGTTCGCGATCAGCTTCCGATACAAGCATTCTTAAACGCGATCATGGAAAGCGAAGTTCGAACGCGCCACACTCCGCCGCTCGACCGCTTCGCCCGTGGCGGCGACGGCCTCTCAAAGCGTTCGAGCCGGACGCTTTGCTGGAGCCTCTGGTGCGCCCGCATCGCACTGGCTACGGCATTCTTCTCGGCGGTCGCCGACCGGTTGGGCATTTGGGGCCCGGTCGAGGCGATCGGCGTCGATTGGGGGTCCATGGAGCGCTTTTCTCAAGACGTAAGGGCGCTCAATCCGTGGCTTCCCGACACGACGGTCCTGCCGCTCGCATGGATCGTCACCGGACTCGAAGCGCTTCTGGGCGTGGCCCTGCTGACGGGACCGTTCGTGCGCCTCGCGGCATTCGCCAGCGCCGCTTTGCTGACCGCATTCGGAGCGACCATGGGGCTATTCCTGACGCCAAAGCTACCCTTGAACTACAGCGTCTTTACGGCGGCTGCCTGCGCCCTCTTGGTCGGATGCTCGTATCGGAGCCGGCCGTGAACGCCCTAGGCCAAGTCGGTTTTCAGGGTGCCGAGGTCACCTACAGAAAGGATGGCACCGGACCGGCGCTGGTTCTCGTTCACGGCACGGGCGGCGACTCGGAATCCAACTGGGGCACGCTCGCCGAACGGCTCTCGGCCGATTGGACCGTCGTGCGGCCCGACTATTCGGGATCCGGCGCGACCGTCGACGACGGACGACCGCTTACCGTGGCCTATCTTGCCGGCCAGGTGAGGACTGCCGCAGAACACGCCGGAGCGGTGCCGTTCCATCTGGTGGGCTTTTCCCTGGGCGCAGCCGTGGCGACGCACATCGCTGCGGAGTACCCGGACCTCGTTCGCTCCCTCACGCTGATCGCGGGTTTCGCGTCGGCGAACGACCCGCGACTGAGGCTCCAGTTCGAACTCTGGCGCGATTTGGCGGCGACGAATCGCTCGGCGCTGGCGCGTCTCATTCTTCTGACCGGACTCGCTCCAGATACCGTCGCGGATCTGGGCGAGAAGGGAATCGAAGAGGCCATTCAGGCGACCCTCGAGACGGCGAACTGGCCCGGTTTGGCCCGGCAGATCGATCTCGACCTGACGCTCGACGTCACCGAACAGGCCACCCGCATCAAGGCGCCCACCCTTGTGGTCGGCTGTACGCTCGATCACATGGTCGCTCCATCCCACGCGCGTCGCCTTGCCGACTCGATCGCAGGGGCGCGGTATCTCGAACTCCCGACCGGTCACCTTGCGCCAATGGAGGCACCGCAGTCGGTTGGCGGCGTCCTGAGCGAGTTCCTGAGCACCGCGAAGGCAGCCGATCCGGACTGAGACTCGGTAAGGCCGGTCGCCGAATCGCGCGCTGGCATGTCGTCCCGGTCCGCGGGATTGCCGTCGTCGACAGGCACCGACGAGGCCGCGAGTGCGGGCAGTCTCCGGGAGCGGCCGGACCGTCTGGTCATTGCCCTTACGATCGCGCCGTCACGCCCGGCCAGGCTTGTCGCTGCCGATCCGACACTCGTCGTGCTGCCGCACAGCGGGCGACGCTCGCCCGGTCCGAGCCCAAGCCCGACCTCGAGGGTGCCCGACGCCATCTGGCACAAGCACGAGATCGCACCGAGGATGTGCCGGGGGAGGCGCGCTTCGATCCCCCTTTTTACGGCGATCGCCGGCGGTTGCACGGCTGAACGCGGTCAGCTCCCGGTCCGACCTTGGCGCCGCTCCCGCGCCGGATGCGCATCGATCCAGCGCCCCAGACCTTCGCGCAACGCCCGGCTCCCGACCAACTGAGCGAAGGCCTCGCGCTCCATGCGCAGTCCCTCGTCGATCGGCACGTTGATGCCGCGTGTCGTGGCTGTGAGGATCGCGGCGACCGCTTCCGGTTCCTGCGCGGCAATTCTTGTCGCCAGATCGCGCACCGCCTCGAAAAGTTCGCTGCGCGGCACGACGGCATTCACCAGTCCCATTTCCAGCGCGCGCTCGGCGCCGAAGCTCTCCCCGGTAAGGAGGAGTTCCAACGACCGCTTGCGCCCGGCTTGCCGCGCGAGCCGCTGCGTGCCGCCAAAGGTTGGGGGCATGCCGAGCAAGACTTCCGGTTTGGCGAAGACAGCCTCGCTCGCCGCGAGCGCGATCGGCGCCGCCTCGGTGATCTCGCAACCACCCCCGTAAGCGAGGCCATTGACCGCGACGATGACCGGCGTTCGCAGCGCTTCGATCTGGCCCGTCAGCCTCTGCCCGCGACGAACGAAGTCCTGCACCGCGGCTTCACGTCCGAGCTCGATGCTCTTCGCGAATTGCGGGATGTCGGCCCCGGCGCAAAATGCACGATCGCCAGCCCCGGTAAGGATGACGACGCGGACATCCGACCGCGCTTCCAAGTGATCGAGCGCCGCGGAAAGGGCGTCCGCCAATTCGTAGCTGATGGCGTTCAGTTTGTCGGGCCGATTGAGCGTCAACGTGGCAATTGGACCGTCAACATCGATCAGCAGCACATCGTTCATTTCGAACTCCAGTCGTTCTCTAGTCGCTTTCAGAGGAAGTCCGCCCACACGGGCAAGATCGAGACGAGCAATAGCGCGGCCAGAACGAGATTCAGGACACGCCACTGGAACGGCGAAGTCAGGCGCCGCGCCAACGCCGCGCCACCTAAGGCCCAAAGCGTCAGCGAACCGATGCCGAACACGGCAAACGTCGAAGAGAGGATCAAGGCCAAGCGTACAGGGTCGTTAGCCAGCCCGCCGAAGGATGCGGCCGAGCTCAGCGCCATCGTCCAGGCCTTCGGATTGAGCCACAACAGGAGGATGCCGGCCGCAAAACCGATCGGAGGCTCGGTGCGATCCTCGTCGAGCGCCGGCGCACCGCTTCCGCCGATCTTCCAGGCGAGCCATAGGAAGTAGGCGGTGCCGAGGGCTGCAAGGCCAAGGCGGAAGCCGGGATAGGCGAGAAGCAGACTGCCGAGACCGAAGGCGGAGGCGGCCGTGATCGTCATCATCCCGAACATCATGCCCAGGATGAGAGGAAGGCTGCCGCTCACACCGTGACGCATGCCCGACGACGTCGCGAGCGCCGTGGCGCCGCCCGGGCTCAATGTCGCCACGGCCGCAAACAACAAGAACGACGCCAAGAGGTCCAAGCGCACTCACCCTGTCGATCGAGTCCGATCGAGGATGGGTTGTCACGTTCTATAATGGAAACTATTCTGTGCAATGACCCAAATGAGAAAGTCTAATTGCCGTGAGCCGCAATCTCGATACCCAGTGGCTGCGCACCTTCGTCACGGTGGCCGAAACCGCGAACATGACCCAAACCGGTCAGGTGCTGAACTTGACGCAAGGGGCTGTAAGCCAGCAGATCAAGAAGCTCGAACAGCAGCTCGGCGTGGCGCTCTTCGAGCGTGGCAAGCATCGGCTAGTCTTGACCGAAGCCGGAGAGCGGCTGCTCGGCAGGGCCCGTCGCATGCTGACGTTGAACGACACGATCTGGTCGGAGATGACCGATACCTGCTGCGACGGTAAGGTTGCGATCGGCGTGCCGCTCGATCTGATCGGAGGGGAAAAGGTACCGCGGTTGCTCCGCTCGTTCGCCGAACGGTTCCCCGACGTCGAGATCGCATTGCGATGCGCTCCGTCCGCGGACCTCAAGGCGCGGGTGGCGAGCGGCAAGATCGACCTCGCCGTGCTCGAGGAGCATCCGTCCAATCAGCTCGGTGACACCTTGTACGCCGATCGCTTGATCTGGGTCGGTGCACGAGGCGGCAAAGCCGTCTGGGAGACGCCGTTGCGGCTGTCGATGATCAGTTCCGCCTGTGTCTTCCGACCCGCGGTGCTCGAAGCCCTGGACGCGACCGGACGCGCTTGGAAGAGCGTCTTCGAGAGCGACAACCGGGACGCAACGATCGCGATGATTCGCATGGACATGGCGATCGGCGCTTTGCTGGCGTCGGCGGTACCGAGCAGCATCGAAGAGCTTCCCCCGGCCTGCGGCTTGCCCAGGCTTCCGAACTTCAACGTCACGCTCTCGATCGGCCCGAGCCCGTCGCGGCAGGCCCGGCTGCTGGCAGACCATCTGTGCCGCGGTTTCACCACGCAGTCTGCGGTGCCCTTTGCCCGGCAAGACGGATCGGTCTCGCCGACCGCGAGCGCGACGTAGGGCGGCGTCCTCGAAGCTCGAACGGGCAGATCGCCCGCACGGACGATGGCGATGGCCGCAGGCGCGGCACGGGCCGGCGTTTGCCGGCCGTCAGGTCGTCAGCACAGCGGCGATCGCGTCGATCGCGGCAGGCGACATCGTCGGCCGCCACTTGAGCCCGATCTGGCGCGACAGTCGCAGATCGTCGACCGGCAAGGCCACCACGTCCGACGTCGCGAGACTGCGCGGCGCTATTGCGAAACCGAGGCCACAGGCGACCATCGACAGCGCCAGTTCGTCGCGCTCGGCGCGCGCGGCCGGCCTGACGGACAGTCCCGCATCCTGAAGTGCAAAGCGGGGCAGCTCGCAGCGCCCGCGAAGCACGATCGGCTGCCCATTCAACTCCGACATGCACAGCGAAGGGTTACCGCGCTTCGCCAGAGGGTGATGTTTCGCCAACATCGCCACATAGGGTTCTCGCCAAAGAACGCGCGCGTCGAGGGCACTCTCCTCCACAACTGTCCAGGCGATGTCGACACGGTCGTCCTTCAAAGCGTCGGCGAGCGAACGCGCGCCGCCTTCGCGGATCGCCCATCGCCATTCCGGCAGGCTTCGAACCAGCTTCGCATGAAAGGCTGCGACCGCGCTTGCAGGCAGGGTCTGCAACGCACCGACACGGATCTTCGGCGGCCGCTCATCGGGCACGGCGACGCTTTTTCGCGCGTCATCGCAGCGCTGCAGAATGTCGCGTGCGCGCACGTAAAGCCTCATCGCTACCCCCGTCGGCCTTACGGTTCGGCTGCCGCTCGACCGCTCGAAAAGTGCGACGGACAACTCCTCTTCCAGCGCTCTGATTGCCGCCGATACTGCGGGTTGCGACATGTTGAGATGTTTCGAGGCACGGGAGACACCGCTGCACTCGATCACCGCTGCGAAGATCTCCAGATGCCGAAGCTTCATCGATTTTCCTTATGCTATTTTATCTAAAACATATATTATCTTTATGCACCTGACCGCGATAGATCTCTCTCGGGACATCGGGACCGGAGAGTGACCTTTGACGGGCGGGCGAAGGGCGGCAGCGACGACCGCGCAACCAGCGACAATCTCGGCCGAGCGCATCGTCGGGCTGAGTTGCGCTTTGCTGGTCGTCATCCTGTTCGCCGGATTCACTCTGGTCTCGCGACTCGGAGCTCGGACCGATCTCGGTCTCGAAGACCTCGCAGCACTGCGGTTCGGGGGTGGCGCCTTGGCGCTCGTGCCCGTCTTTCTGAAGCACGGACTGGCGGGGCTTACGCTGCGTCAGGCTGCCGGCCTCGCTTTCCTCGGCGGCCTCGGGTTCGCGCTGTTCGCCTACGCCGGCCTCTTCCTGGCTCCCGCCGCCCATGGCGCGGTGCTGTTGCATGGAACGCTGCCGCTGTTCACTTTCCTCATCGTCGTCGCGTCGACACGCGGCACCGCTTGGCGGCGTGGCTTGCCGGGTGTCGTTCTGATCGGCCTCGGGGTCGCGCTGATGGCGAGCGACAGTCTTTCGCTGACCGACGCGAGGCAACTGCTCGGCGACGCTTGCCTGCTATTGGCGTCGGTCTGCTGGTCGGCCTACGGCGTCATGGCACAGCGCCTGAAGGTTCCACCGCTCCAGGCCGCGGCGATTGTCGCGATGCTCTCCATGCTGGTGTTCTGGCCCGTCTATCTTCCGGTCACGCAGGCAGCCGGGCTCTTTGCTGCGAGTCTCGATGACCTGTTGCTGCAAACCATCTACCAAGGTGTGCTCATCGGTGCGCTCTCGATACTCGTCTATACGCGCGCCGTGGTCAGCCTGGGTGCGACCGGAACAGCGCTTTTTGCAGCTTCGGTCCCCTGCGCAACCGCGATCGCGGCCATGCCGCTTCTGGGCGAAATCCCGAGCATGGCGGCTTGGGCAGGCGTCATCGTAGTCTCGGTCGGGATGGTTGTCGCAGCCCTCGGACGCCGGAACCGTCGCGCGACGGACAGTCTCCGCCAAGCCTAGCTGTTCAGTCCCGGCGTGTGATGGTGCAGAATTCTCTTCTGCATGGAGGCGAGCGCTATGGGCCAGGTTGTTCACGGCAGCGCCACGACGACTGACGCCGTCCGAGCGGCGATACAGCGATCGAAAGCTTCGCTCCAAGTGCTGAGCGGCCGCTACGTCGTCAATCCGAAGACGATCGCGAAGTGGCGTAAGCGGGAGGGGGTCGAGGACGCGGCGATGGGGCCGAGGCGCCCGCGGTCGACCGTGCTCTCTCCGGAGGAGGAGGCGTTGATCGTCGCCTTTCGCAAGCACACGCTGCTGCCGCTGGACGACTGTCTATACGCCCTGCAGGCGACGGTCCCGCACCTCACCCGCTCCAGCCTGCATCGTCTGTTTCAGCGCCACGACATCAGTCGCCTGCCGAGCCTGGAGGGCGAGAAGCCGAAGAAGGCGTTCAAGGCCTATCCGATCGGCTACATCCATATCGACATCGCCGAGGTCCATACCGAAGAGGGCCGGCTCTATATGTTCGTGGCGATCGACCGGGTCAGCAAATTCGCCTACGCCGAACTCCACCAGAAAGCCAAGCGCAGGACCGCCGCCGACTTCCTGCGCCGCCTGATCGATCTCCTGCCGTTCGAGATCCACACTGTGCTCACCGATAACGGCACGCACTTCACCACGCCTGGCGATGGCGGCTCGGCCGTGCAGGAGATCAAGAAGGCACTCCAGCGGGGCGAGGCGTTCCGCGCCCATGCCTTCGAATTGGCCTGCGCGCGCGCCGACATCGAGCACCGGCTCACAAAGCCGAACCATCCCTGGACCAACGGCCAGGTCGAACGCATGAACCGCACGATCAAGGAGGCGACTGTTCGGCGCTACGACTACGACAGCCATGAACAGCTGCGCGCGCACCTCGCCAACTTCCTCGACGCCTACAACTAAGGCAAACGCCTCAAGTCGCTCAGCGGGCTCACGCCTTTCGAGCGCATCTGCAAAGCATGGACGGACGAGCCGCAAAAGTTCAGACTCAACCCGATCCATCACACCACGGGACTGAACAGCTAGACCGCGCGTCTGTCATCTCGTTTCGGTAGCACTTTAAACTGGTCAATTGTTACTTTAAGGGTTGAGAATCTCGCTGGCTGGCGGAGGCGAAGATGCTCGAGTTGACGAGAGCGAGACGTCTGGGCCTGGGAATCGCCATGCTTCTGGGCGTCCCTGCCCAGGTCGCGGCGGAAGCGCCGCTGGCGCCGGACGATACGGTGGTGTTCCTGGCCCCGAACCTGCAGGAGCAGCGGGCCTGGCCGAACAGCGGGCGCTGGGGCCTGATCGCCGATGTCCAGCACGGTCTGAACGACGCCCTCGAGGCCTGCGACAGCGCCCCGGCCCGGCCGCTCGCCGCCGACGGCGTTTTCGGCCCGAACACGCTGGCGGCCTTGCGGGCCCTTGCGGACTGCGAGGCCTTCGCCGCGTTCGGCATCGCAGAGGACGACGACAACGACGGCAGGATCACGGCCGGCCTCTGGCAAGCGCTCTTGTCGGACGAGCCGGTGCCGACGACGCGCGAACGCGCCTTCCTGGGATGGCTGGCGAACGAGGCGCTCGACTTCGACGAAGCGCAATTCAACATCCGCCCGAACGGCGAAGCTCAGGCGAACGACCGAAGGTCGCACCTGACCTGGGGGCCCTACGGCGCCACCGTGGGATGGGGCGGAGAGGTGCAGAGGATCCTGGATGCGCCGGAGCTCGCGCCCCACATCGAGCGCTGCTTTGGAGACGAAGCCACAGCGCTGCGCACGCTGTTCGGCCAGACCTTCGGCGCCACGCCGCCCGACGCCCTCCTGGCCGCGGCGACGTCGCCGGACCGCCGCGCAGCCTGGATCGCGGGTTTCGCCTGCCTCGGTGCGACGACGGAGGTCCGCCGCGCCTACGAGGACCTGGCCTGGCGCGGCGCCTGGTTCTCTCCGGCCGTCCTGCGGCTCGCCCGCAGCCTGCATGACGAGCGCGGGATCGAGCCGACGGAGATCGACTTCGCCTTCTTCGTCGACATGGCCATGCATGCGAGCATGCCGGCCCGCCGCGTCGCCCGGCTGGTCGAGGCGGTCGAGGCTGAGACGGATCGCCTCGGGCGCGAGCCCACCCCGGCCGAGCGGCGGCGCGCGGTCGGCCGCAAGCTCGTCGAACTGCTCGGCAACCGCGCCCAGCAGAACCACCGCACGGGCCGCAACGTCGTCTACTACGTGGACGGCATCGGCGAAGCGCAGCTCGATCCCCACGAGCGGCAGCACTGGCTGTGGTTTACGGCCGGCCTGAAGGCCTCCGACCTCGGCCTGCGGGATCTCGCCTACCCGATCCGATAGCGCGAAGGCCAAGACCGACGTGCCGAGGGGTGCCGCGCCCCTGGCACGGGAGGTGACTTCGCCGCCAGCAGACGCGCCCCGGCCAACCCCAACATCGAGCTGAAGAGCGCGGAGTTTGTGGGCTAGCGACCAAGCCAGTCGAGGACCGCCTCCAACATCGCCCGCAAGGTCGGCTGTAGGCGCTCGGCCAGGACCTCCCGATAGGCGAAGGGCGGGGTCTCGTCCATGTAGAGGTCCTGGCAGAGCTCCATCTGCAGGGCGTGCAGGCCCTTCGCCGGGTCGCCGTTGCTGCGGGTCAGGTAGCCGCCCGTGAAGCGGCCGTCGACGACCAGCTCGAACTCGCCCGAGCGCCCGGCCGCAGCGACCGCCTCGACCAGCTCCGGCGCGGCGCTGGCGCCGCCGGCGGTGCCCAAGTTGAGGTCGGTCAGACGCCCCTTGAAGAAGCGCGGCACGCGGCTGCGGATCGAGTGCGCCTCCCACAGCACGGCGACGCCGTGCGCGGCGCGCAGGCGGGCGAGTTCGGCCGCCACCGTCTCGTGGTAGGGCCGCCAGTAGGTCTCCCGGCGCCGCGCCACCTCGACTTCGTCCGGGGCAAAACCGGAAAAATAGATCGGCTGCTCGTCGAAGGTGGTGGTCGGGCAGAGCTCGGTGTTGCGCGCGCCGGCGTAGAGCGGCCGGTCGTCGGGCGCGCGGTTCAGGTCGATCAGGTAGCGGCTGTAGCGCGCCGAGATCACCCCCGCGCCGATCTCCGCCGCGAAGCCGTAGAGCCGGTCGACGTGCCAGTCGGTGTCCGGCAGCAGCTGCGCCTCCGGCGTGAAGGTCTCGAAGATCTCCGGCGGCACCTCGGCGCCGCAGTGGGGGATGGAGACCAGCAGCGGCGTCGTGCCCGGCCGGAAGTCGTAGACATCGTCGCTCATTGGGCGTTCCCGCGCGGTTGCGCCACGCCTTCTCGGTCGCCAAGCGCAAGCACATGCGCAACCACGAGGACAATGGCCTTGCGGGTTTCCTGGTCGGACGCGTCGGCCAGGTCGAGCGCATTAGCCAACGCTTGCGAAGCGCGGACGAGGTCACCCGCTTCGCCGCTCAGTTGACCCAACGTCAAGAGCGCAGCTATGCGGGGATAGGCTCCGTCCTTGCGCAGCGGCAGGCCTTCGACGAGAGCCGCTGCCCGGTCGAAGGCCTCGTTCGCCGCTTCGTCCTGGCCATGCACCCCCGCATGCTTGCCGAACAGCATCCAGGCGTTGGCGATGTCCCAGGGGTCGCCCTCTGCGATGCGCAGAATTTCGAGTACGAAACGGTCCATCCGCTCACCGGCAGCCAGATCGAACTGCGCGCGGTACGCCGAAAGATCGGCAAGGGACGATACGGCCGTCTGGTAGTGCCAAGGCTTCGCATCATCGTATCGGGACTGGATCGTCTCGAACGCTCGCCTCGGGGCCTTGCTCTGCCCCAGGCCGGCGGCCCTGGCAACCCGGTCGATTTCAAGCGCGGCGCCGACCAGGTCGGGCAAGCTTTCGATGTCCACCAATCTCTGCTCGGCAGCTTCGAGCAAATCCTCCACGGCGGACGGCTGTTCTGCTGCTCTCGCAATCGTCACCAGCGCCTCGACCATTTCGGCCGGCTCCGGAAAGTCCATGGCTGCGGTCTTCCCGAGTGAGAGCAGGCAGCTCTCGCCAGGCTCGGCGCACGACGCCGCTTGCGCTGGCGACCAAAGCGCAAGAGCTATCGTCGCAAGCGCCGCATGCGCGGCATTCCGGAAAATCGTTGTCATGCGGCCTCCTATCGGTTGCGCGAAGGAATAGAACAAAATAAGAACATTTATCATCCTAGCTTGGAGGACAACCGATGACTCGTTCTTTCGAAATTTGGGCACCGCCGGTTCGATGGGGGCCATCCGTCGAACTCGCGATCTTGGCGGGTGGACCATACCGGGTCAGTCTCACAGCCGAAACGAAATCCAATGCGCCTTCCAGCTTCGACGGCGAACTTGCATATTTCGACGAGAACGGTGCGCAGCGGACAGATCGCTTCCTCGGACCGGGCTCGATTGCGGTGAAGACCGAAGCCGGTGTGTGGCAGCAGCCGTCCGTCAGATTTCGCAGTCATAGCGTCGGACAAATCGTCTATGTGCGCTATTCCGTAGCCGCCCTTACCTCCGGCCTCAGGCAATTGACAGAGGAAGCGGGCTTGCTCGGAGCGCGAGAGGGCGGCACCGGCTGGTTTGATCAAACAGGCGGTTCGTAAAGCGGCGCTCGCGACGGCGATCTCGATGAGCCGGATATCGATTGCAGAGTTGGCGAAACCTACCTCCGCATTCTGCGGATCGGATAAGCTGCCGCCGTCCCGCCGCCAGAGGGGAGCGCCATGCCCGACACGCCCGCCAGTTCCGGTTCCGCCAACCCGCGCCTCGACAACGCCCGCAGGATCCGCGCGCCGCGCGGGCCGGAGCTGACGGCGAAGTCTTGGCTGACCGAGGCGCCCTTGCGCATGCTGATGAACAACCTGGACGCGGAGGTCGCGGAGAAGCCGGAGGAGCTGGTGGTCTACGGCGGCATCGGCCGGGCGGCACGCGACTGGGCCAGCTTCGACCGCATCGTCGCCAGCCTGACCGACCTGGAGGACGACGAGACCCTGCTGGTGCAGTCCGGCAAGCCGGTCGGCGTCTTCCGCACCCACGCGGACGCGCCGCGGGTGCTGATCGCCAACTCCAACCTGGTGCCGCATTGGGCCGACTGGGAGCACTTCAACCGGCTCGATAAGCTCGGCCTGATGATGTACGGCCAGATGACCGCCGGCTCGTGGATCTACATCGGCAGCCAGGGCATCGTCCAGGGCACCTACGAGACCTTCGTCGAGGTCGGGCGCCAGCACTACGGCGGCGACCTTTCGGGCAAGTGGATCCTGACCGGCGGGCTGGGCGGCATGGGCGGCGCCCAGCCCCTGGCCGCGACCATGGCCGGCGCGAGCATGCTGGCGGTGGAGTGCCGGCCGAGCCGCATCGACCGGCGCCTGGAGACCGGCTACCTCGACAGGCGCGCCGACACGCTGGACGAGGCGCTGGAGATCGTCCAGGCGGCCTGCGCGAGGAAGGAGGCCGTCTCGGTCGGCCTGCTCGGCAACGCCGCCGAGGTCTTCCCGGAACTGGCGCGCCGCGGCGTCAGGCCGGACGCGGTGACCGACCAGACCAGCGCACACGACCCGCTCCACGGCTACCGGCCGGCCGGCTGGACGCTGGACGAGTGGGAGCGCGCCCAGGAGAGCGCGCCGGAGCGCTGCATCGAGGCGGCCAAGGAGTCGATGAAGACCCAGGTCCAGGCCATGCTGGCCTTCCACAGGCAGGGCGTGCCGACGCTGGACTACGGCAACAACATCCGCCAGATGGCGCTCGAGATGGGCGAGGAGCACGCCTTCGACTTTCCCGGCTTCGTGCCCGCCTACATCCGGCCCCTGTTCTGCCGGGGCATCGGGCCGTTCCGCTGGGCGGCGCTGTCGGGCGATCCGGAGGACATCTACAAGACCGACGCCAAGGTGAAGGCGCTGATCCCCGACGATCCGCACCTGCATCAGTGGCTCGACATGGCGCGCGAACGCATCCACTTCCAGGGGCTGCCGGCGCGCATCTGCTGGGTCGGCCTCGGGCAGCGCCACCGACTCGGCCTCGCCTTCAACGAGATGGTGGCGAGCGGCGAGCTGAGCGCGCCCGTCGTGATCGGCCGCGACCACCTGGACTCCGGCTCGGTCGCCAGCCCCAACCGCGAGACCGAGGGCATGCTCGACGGCTCCGACGCGGTTTCCGACTGGCCGCTGCTCAACGCGCTGCTCAACACCGCCTCGGGCGCCACCTGGGTCTCGCTGCACCACGGCGGCGGCGTCGGCATGGGCTTTTCCCAGCACGCCGGCATGGTGGTGGTCTGCGACGGCAGCGACGCGGCGGCGCGGCGGCTGGAGCGGGTGCTGTGGAACGACCCGGCGAGCGGCGTGATGCGCCACGCCGACGCCGGCTACGAGATCGCCAGGGCCTGCGCGCGCGAGCACGGCCTGAAGCTGCCGATGCTGGAGGACTGAGCCGGTTGCGGCCTTGCGCCGCCGCAACCTTAAGGACGTTCCCTCCGGCAGCCATCCGCCTTAGAACCGCACCCATGAGCCAGCATCCGACGCCGCCTCAGGCACCACCTCAAGTCTGGGACATGGCCTTCCAGAGCCGCCATGGGCTGCGCCTGGCGGCGGAGGACCACGGCGCGGCCGAGGCGCCGCCGATCCTGCTGCTGCACGGCGGCGGCCAGACGCGGGCCGCCTGGAAGGGCACCGCGCGGCGCTTGGCGGCGGCCGGCTGGCGCGCCGTAGCGCTCGACCAGCGCGGCCACGGCCAGAGCGCCTGGGCGCCCGACCGCGACTACTCGATCCGGCGCTTCGCCGAGGATCTGTTGGACGTGGCGGCGCTGTTCCGCCGCCGACCGGTGGCGATCGGCGCCTCGCTGGGCGGCCTGGCGATCATGACGGCCGCCGGCCTGGCCGCCGAGACCGGAGCGCCCTCTCCCTTCGCCGGTACGGTGCTGGTCGACGTGACGCCGCGGCTGCGCCAGGAGGGCGTGGAGGAGGTCCTGAGCTTCATGGCCGCCGACCTGGAGCACGGCTTCGCCAGCCTGGAGGAGGCGGCCGACGCGGTCGCGCGCTACCTGCCGCACCGGCCGCGCCCGCGCGACCTGGCGGGCCTGGCCCGCAACCTGCGACGCGATGCCGACGGACGGCTGCGCTGGCACTGGGACCCCGCCTTCGTCGCCGGTCCCAGGCCGATCGACGCCAGCCTCAGCGAGCCGGCGCTCGACACCGCCGCACGCCACCTGACCATGCCGACCCTGCTGGTACGCGGCCAGCTCAGCAACCTGGTGACCCACGAGGAAGCGGCGCACTTTCAGGGCATCGTGCCGCATGCGCGCCTGTTCGACGTCTCGGAGGCCGGCCACATGGTCGCCGGCGACAAGAACGACGCCTTCACCGCCGCGATCCTGGACTTTCTGGGCGAGGCCTTCGGCGAAGTGACGGCCTGATCAGCCGGCGCCGCGGCCCGCCGCCTGGATCGCCCGCCAGACCCGTTCCGGCGTCAGCGGCGGGTCGAGGTGCTCGATCCCGAAGGGACGCAGGGCGTCCAGGACGGCGTTGAGCAGCGGACCCGGGCCGCCGATCGAGGAGACCTCGCCGACGCCCTTGGCACCGATCGGCGAATGCGGGCTGTCGGTCGGCGCCCAGGCGAGGTCGAAGAAGGGCAGGTCGTCGGCGCGCGGCAAGGCGTAGTCCATCAGCGACCCGGTCAGGAGCTGGCCGGAGTCCGGATCGTAGTGCACCCGTTCCAGCAGGATCTCGCCGACTTCCTGCGCCAGGCCGCCGTGAAGCTGGCCGCGGGCGGTCGGCTCGTTGATCAAGCGGCCCAGGTCGTCGACCCCGGTCCAACGGTCCACCCGCACGCGCCCAGTCTCCGGATCGAGTTCGACCTCGACGGCGTAGCCGCCGTTCGGGAAAGTGGTGTGCACCCCCTCGAAGTCGAGCTGCGCCATGCAGCCGGCGGCCAGTTCGCCGTCGCGCCGCTCCCGCGGCAGGCGGTCCCAGCCGGAGGCCGCCTCGGCGAGCGTGAGCGTCCGATCGGTTCCGGCGATGCGGAAGCTGCCGCCGCGGTACTCGACGTCCTCGATTGCCGCCTCCAGCAGGTGGGCGGCCACCCCTTTGGACTGCTCGAGCATCTGCAGGGCCGTGCGGTGCACCGTGTTGCCGGCGATCGCCAGCAGGTTGGAGCCGCCGGTGCCCCCGCCCTTGGTCAGGAAATCGCTGTCGCCCTGCTCGACCCGGATCCGCTCCGCCGGGATCTCCAGCGCCTCGGCCGCCACCAGGACGAGCGCCGTACGATGGCCCTGGCCGGAGTCCTGGGTGCCGGTGCGCACCAGGACGCTGCCGTCGGCGAGCGCTCGCACCTCGCTGCGCTCGGCGGTGGAGCCGCCGGTGGCGTGCAGGTGCAGGCCGACGCCCAGACCGCGCCTCAGACCCTTGGCCTCGCTTTCCGCCCGGCGGCCGGCGAAACCGGCCAGGTCGGCGTCCTGCGACAGGCGCTCCAGGACGGCCGGAAAGTCGCCGCCGTCGTAGGTCTCGCCCATCGCCGTGGCATAGGGCAGGTCGGCCGGCCGGACCAAGTTGCGGCGCCGCAGTTCCACCCGGTCGACGCCGAGCCGCGCCGCCGCCACGTCGATCAGGCGCTCCAGGGTCGAGACGGTCTCGGGCTTGCCGGCGCCGCGGTAGGCATCCGTCGGCACGGCATTGGTGAAGACCCCGCGCACCCGGTAATGCAGGCCGGGGATCCGATAGCAGTGGCCGAACACCCGGCAGGCGCCGAGCGTGACGATGCTGGCACTGGCGGCATTCCAAAAGGCTCCGACGTCGGCCAAGGCGTCGATCCGGAAACCGGTGAACCGCAGGTCGGCGTCGAGCGCCAGGGCCGCCCGGTCGATCCGCCCGCGGCCCATGGCGTCGGAGGCCATGCTCTCGCTGCGCGACGCGATCCACTTGACCGGCCGGCCGATTTCCCGCGCCGCAGCCAGCACCAGGATCTGCTCCGGGTAGGGCCAGATCTTCACCGCGAAGCTGCCGCCGACGTCGTCGGTGACCACGCGCACCCGGTCCTCGGGGATGTCCAGGCATTCGGCCATGGCGGCTCGCAGGGACACCACGCCCTGGCTGCCGGTCCACAGCGTGTAACGGCCACTGTCGGCGTCGAAGGCCCCCAGGCAGCCGCGGGTCTCGATCGGCGCGATCGCGATGCGCGGATGGCGGACCGTCAATTCGACCACGTGAGCGGCCTCGGCAAAGGCCCGCGCCGTCGCCTCGGCGTCGCCCTTCTCCCAGTCGAGCCCCACCTCGCCAGGCGCTTCGCCGTGCCTCCCCGACGCCCCCTCGGCCAACACGGCTTCCGGATCCAGCACGGCGGTGCGTTCGTCGAAGTCCAGCTCGATCGCCTCCAGCGCGTCGAGCGCCGCCGGCTCGCTTTCCGCGATGACCGCCGCGACCGGCTGGCCAAGGTACCGCACAGTCTCGCTCGCCAGCACCGGGCGCAACGGCTCGACCATCGGCGTGCCGTCGCTGTTGTCGACGCGTGCGCGCGGATCCATCGGGCCGACGCCCAGGCGGTCGAGATCAGCCGCCGTTAGGACCAGATGCACGCCGGCGGCCGCGCGGGCCGCTTCGACGTCGAGCCGGGTCAGCCGCGCATGCGACACGGGCGCGCGCAGGACCGCCATGGTCAGGGTGCCGTCAGGACACAGGTCGTCGACATAGCGGCCGCGGCCGGTCAGCAGGCGGTCGTCCTCGATACGTCGCATGGATCGGACAGCAGGCGGAGGGGTGGGAAAGGCGAACGGAAAAGGGCCGCGCCCCAGCCGGGCGGCGGCCCTTTCGTAACAGGTCGAGGAAGCTGCGGGCTACTGCTTCATGACGAAGTACTTGAAGGCAGCGCCGGCAGTCACCTCGATGGTGTGCTTGACCAGGCTGGCGCCATGGCGCGCCTCGACGTAGTACCAGCCGCCCGGCAGGGTGAGCTGGGCGGTGGAGGCGGTGACCTGGTGCACCAGGTGGCGGTTCCCCTTGGCGTCGCGGCCGTAGGTCATGATGGTCCACTCGATCGGATCCTTGATCGGCGCCTGGCCGATGCCGCGGATCATGTTGAGCTGAACCTCGCCGGCATTGAGATTGATGGTGTGGCGGGTGTTGGCGGCGTCGACCACGATGTCCTTTTCGACCTCGGTCTCGCCGAAGGCTGCGCGCACGCGGTAGCGGCCCGCCGGAAGCTGGACCTGGGCGTTGCCGCCGCGCAGCTCTTGCAGCACGCCGCCCTGGACGCGCTCGATGGTGAACGCGACGTCCGACAGGGGCGCCGCGCCGTCGGCGATCACGGCGTCCAGGTACACGGGCTTGAGATCTTGCTCGGCCGCGCTCGCGTTTCCGGCGGCGGCCAACATGGCAACGGCCGCGCCGGCGGCCAGGAAGGACGTGACGAGGCTACGCAGCTGCATGTCCCGACCCTACTCCTCGTTTGGTTTGGCTGTCCCGATTGGGGAAGTGATACACTCACCCGCGAAGCGTTTACAAGGCGTGAACGCCGCCATGTTGTATTTTTCCGCCTTCGCAATCATTTCCGGACGATGACATGGATGCCGACTCAATACTTTAGAATATTCCGCACAGTATTGATCGCGCTCGCCGTCGCCCGACACGTCGCCGCGCCGGCCAGCGCCGATGATGCGATGCCGCCGCCGATCGCCGTGCCGGAGATCAAGCTTCCGGACCCGCAGTTGCAGCGCCCCCTCGACGTGCCGATGACCAAGCCCGCCGACCGTGGGCAGAGGCTGCTCGAGCGCGGCCGGCTGGAAAACCAGCGCCAGCGACTGGAGCGCCAGAGCGACCGGCACGATCCGCGCGTGCAGGACCGCATGCGCCGGCTCGACCGCTCGATCGACCGTCTGCGGTAGGTCCCGTCACCGCGGCGCGCTTCAGAACAGCCCCTGGATTCGCCCCTGGTCATCCAGCTTGATGTCGACCGCGGAGGGGCGGCGCGGCAGGCCCGGCATGGTCATGATGTCGCCGCAGATGGCGACGACGAAGCCGGCGCCGGCGGACAGGCGGACCTCGCGGATCGTCACCGAGTGGCCGGAGGGAGCGCCCTTCAACGTCGGGTCGGTGGAAAAGCTGTATTGGGTCTTGGCCATGCAGACCGGCAGGTCGCCGTAGCCGGCCGCCTCGAGCTCCTTGAGCTGTGTGCGCACCTTCTGGTCCGCCTGGATGTCGGACGCACCGTAGAGTTCGGTGGCGACGGTGCGGATCTTCTCCCACAGGCCCAGGTCGTCGGCGTAAAGCGGCTGGAACTCCGCTTGGCCGCCGTCGGCGAGCGCGACCACCTTGTGCGCCAGTTCCTCCGTCCCTGCCGAGCCGTTCGCCCAATGGGTCGCCAGCACCGCCTCGACCCCCATCTCCTCGGCCGCCGCCTTGACGACGGCGATCTCCTCGTCGGTGTCGGAGACGAAGTGGTTGATCGAGACGATGGCCGGCACGCCGAACTTCCGCACGTTGGCGATGTGGCGCTTCAGGTTGGCCGCGCCCGCCTTGACCGCCTCCACGTCGGGCGTGTTCAGGCCGTCCTTGGCGACGCCGCCGTGCGACTTCAGGGCGCGCACCGTGGCGACGATAACCGCGGCGTCCGGACGCAGCCCGGCCTTGCGGCACTTGATGTCGAAAAACTTCTCGGCGCCCAGGTCGGCGCCGAAGCCGGCCTCGGTCACGGTGTAGTCGGCCAGCTTCAGCGCGCTCTTGGTGGCGATCACCGAGTTGCAGCCGTGGGCGATGTTGGCGAAGGGCCCGCCATGGATGAAGGCGGGATTGTTCTCCAGCGTCTGCACCAGATTCGGCGCCAGCGCGTCCTTCAGCAGCACCGCCATGGCGCCCGGTGCCTCCAGGTCGCGGGCGAAGACCGGCTGCTTGTCGCGGGTGTAGCCGACGACGATGCGGCCCAGCCGTTCTGTCAGGTCGTCCAGGCCGGTCGCCAGGCAGAAGATCGCCATGACCTCGGAGGCGACGACGATGTCGAAGCCGTCCTCGCGCGGGAAGCCGTTGGCGACGCCGCCCAGCGAGGTGGTGACCTGGCGTAGTGCCCGGTCGTTCATGTCGACGACCCGCCGCCAGGCGATGCGGCGGGCATCGAGGCCGAGCTGATTGCCCCAGTAGATGTGGTTGTCCAGCATCGCCGAGAGCAGGTTGTGGGCGATACCGATGGCATGGAAGTCGCCGGTGAAGTGGAGATTGATGTCCTCCATCGGCACGACCTGGGCGTAGCCGCCGCCGGCCGCGCCGCCCTTCATGCCGAAGCAGGGTCCAAGCGAGGGTTCGCGCAGGCAGATCGCCGTCTTCTTGCCGATGCGGTTCAGGCCGTCGCCGAGCCCGACCGTGGTGGTGGTCTTGCCCTCGCCGGCCGGCGTCGGGTTGATCGCAGTGACCAGGATCAGCTTGCCGTCGGGGCGATCTTGCAGCGTATCGAGGAAGTCGAAGGAGACCTTGGCCTTGTGCGGACCATAGGTCAGAAGGCTGTCGGCCGGGATCGCCAGCTTGGCGCCGACCTCGGCGATCGGCTTCAGCGTGGCCTCGCGGGCGATCTCGATGTCGCTCTTTGCCATGATGTCCTGCGTTTCCCCCTGATCTCGGTGCGACCGTCCGGCGGCGGATCGGACGCTAGGCGCCGGCCCGGGTCGCGACTAGCCTCGGATCGACGGCGGCCCGCTCATTCGCGGCATGGCGCATCGCCGCCAGCGGATTCCGCACGAATGGCTCAACTGTCGATGGTGATGGCGAGCGCCAGCGCGCCGTCGCTGATCCGCACTTCCTTCTGGCCGCGCTTGGGCAGCGGGATCTTGCGCTCGACGCAATAGAGCAGGAAGGCGCGCGTCAGATCGAGCTCGTTGAGGTTCAACTGTCTCTCGTCGCTGCCGCCGCCGCACAAGGCGACCGCGCGAACCGGTCGTTCGTCGTAGGCCTGGACCCGATCGATCGTCTTGCCATCGAGGTCCCACTTGCTCGCCTCGACGAAGCGGCGCAGCGCATCGATGACCTCGAACTCGCTGAAGATGATGAGGCGGCTTTCGCGCGGCATGGTCCTTCCCGACACTTTCCCTGCACGGGTATCCGACGCGGCGCCGATTCGCCTGCGACAACCCGACATGCAGTGCATGCAGTTACCGCAACGCGGCAGCGTAGGCTAGACGCGGCGGCTTTCGGGCGGGATGCCGATCTGCCAACTCAGTCGATTGAGCTCGCGCAGGACTAGGTCGAGGTTGCTGTCGCGCAAGGTCGGCAGCCGGTAGCGCGCCTGCTTCACGGCCGCGTAGTCGAGCTCGGCCACCAGCAGCGTCTCCTCGTCGGAGGCAACGCTCAGCGTGCGGCCGAAGGGATCGACGATTCGGCTGCCGCCCCACCAGTCGGCCCCGTCCGGCGTGCCGGGCCGCGCGAAGTTGGCCATCAGGATCGGCACGCCGTAGATCATGGCATAGAAGCGCATGGCCAGCTCCCAGCCCTCCGGGTTGGAGAAGTCGCCGCCGACCGCGCTCTCGGCCGAGGCGATGGGAACCAGCAGCAAGGTGGTGCCGTGCACCATGGCCAGATGGGTGAGCGCGGGGTTCCAGCTATCGGCGCAGATCAGCAGGCCGGCGCGCCAGCGCGCGTCGAGGGCGAAGGTCTCGAAATAGCGCCCCTCGGCGAAGTGCTTGCCCTCCTCCAGGTTGCCGTAGGTCGCCAGGTTCAGCTTGCGGTGCAGAAAGACGGTCTCGCCCGCATGGACAGCGATGGCGGCGTTGTGGAACTGCGCCGCCACCGCCTCCTCGACGAAGCCGAACACGGTCGTCATCGACCCGCTCGCAGCCGCCAGTTCGGCGATCTCCGGCGCATCGCGGCGCAGGGCGATCTCCGGCGTGCGAGGCCCGACGTCGTAGCCGGTCAGGGACAGCTCGGGAAACAGCAACAGACCGACGCCATCTTCCTGCGCCCTGCGGATCAGCTCCAGGTGCGCGACCAGGTTGACCTGCAACTCGCCGGCCCGGCTGGGGATCTGTGCGACCCCGACCCGCAGCTTACCGTCCCGCCCCATGTCCCCTCCCTCTGCCGTCCCTCGCCTTGCGCCACCTGACCACGCGCGCGCCTTGCCCGGCAAGGCTTGCCCGGTGGGCTGCAAGAACAGCCGGCAACCCTTGCCGGGCGTGCGTCGGACCTGAGACCCAAGGGCCGCCTTTCCGCCCTGCGGGCATGTGGCGCCGGCGGGCCGACGTCTGGCACGCAGGTTGCAAAGATCCGGGCCGGACCGCGACTTCAGGGGACCCGTGCAGGATGCCGCCATTGAATTTGCTGGATCAGAGCTTCGCCGAGCACGCCGCGCTCAGCGGGCTGGATGCGGATGCGGAACTGGTGCTGTCCGCCCACCGATTGCGTCGGCTCGCCGAGACGGCCGGCGCCAAGCTGGGCCTGGAGGGTCGGGCCCTTGTGGCGGAGCTTCTGGAAGCGGCCGCCGAGACGGAGCAGCGTCTGGCCGAGCAGGCCCAGCGCATCCGCCAGCTCGAGAGCCTCTCCGTCACCGACGAGCTGACCGGTCTGGTCAACCGCCGCGGCTTCGCCACGGCCGTCCGGCACGCTCTCGCGGCCTGCCAGCGGCACGGCGAGCCGGGCCTGCTGATCCTGCTCGATCTCGACCGCTTCAAGGCGATCAACGACACCTACGGCCACCTCGCCGGCGACGCCGTACTGAAGGCAGTCGCCGAGCTGCTGCAGGCCACCTTGCGCAAGTCGGACCTGGTGGCCCGGCTAGGCGGCGACGAGTTCGCCGCACTGCTGCCGCGGACCAGGCAGGCGCCGGGCCAGAAGCTGGCGACCAAGCTCGACCGTCTGGTCAACAGCCTGCGCGTCCCTTACGGACGGCTCCAGATTCCCGTCTCCGCCAGCATCGGCTGGGAGAGCTTCGGGCCGCGCAGCCATCCCGACCGTCTGATCTTCGCCGCCGACCGCGCGCTTTATCGCGCCAAGCGGCCGGGTGCGGCGCCGATCCCCGAGCCGCTGGTCGCCAACGGCTAGACGCTGGGCCATGGCGCTCCGCCATCGGCAGCGCTATCGTCGGGCGCGATGATGACCCGCAAGCTGCCGCGCACCATACGGCTCGACACCTCCGACCTCTACGTCTTCGCGCACGCCGCCGAGCCGGGCGAATGGGCCGTCTCCGGCGCCTTCGAGTTCGCCGGGCAGGACCCCGCCGAACTGGAGCGCAAGGCGCAGATCGCGCTGGCCAGCGGCTGGCTGGGCACCGAAAGCTTCGGGCGCAGTACCCTGGTCGAGGTGGCCGAGATCGCCGAGGCCGACTACTTCGCCGCGATCGAGCGCCTGGCCCGGCACTTCGTCGAGCGCTACGGCGCCCCCAGCCTGGCCGAAGCGCTGCCGGTTGCCCGCGCCGAGCTCGACGACGCCGCCGGCCTCTGCGAGCACAAGCTCGGCACCCTGCTGGCCGTCGAGCGCGAGGTCACGGACACCGGCGAGCTGCGCGAGCGCTTCCGCGTCATCCGCCCCGAACGCGCCGCCGATCACGCAAAAATCTGGGAGATCGTCGAGGAGTAGGGCTCAGCCCGCCGTCTCGCCGTTTTCGGCGACCGGCTGCTGCTGGGTGATGCAGTGGATACCGCCGCCGCCGTGCAGGATCGGCAGGGCGGGCACCTGCACGATCTCGCGCTCGGGAAAGACGTCTTCCAGGATGCCGTAGGCCTTGTCGTCCGCCGGGTCGTCGAAGGCGGGAAGGATCAGGCCACCGTTTGGCAGGTAGAAGTTGACGTAGCTGAGGGTCAGGCGCGTGCTGTCCGGTTTGTACTTGGCCTTGGGCAGCGGCAGCTCGACCACCTCGAGGCTGCGCCCCTTGGCGTCGGTGGCGCTTCGCAGCACTTCCAGATTGGCCGTCAGAAGCGCGTGGTTCTCCTCGGACTGATCGCCGGGCGCAACCGTCAGCACCTTCCCCGGCGCCGCGAAGCAGGCGAGGTTGTCGACATGTCCGCCGGTCTCGTCGCCGATCAGGCCCTCGGGCAACCAAATGACAATGGTCGCGCCGGTAAAGGCCTTCAGCTCGGCCTCGATCTCCGCACGGCTCTTGCCGGGGTTGCGATTGTCGTTGACCAGGGTGGCCTCGACCGCCAGCAGAGTGCCTTCGCCGTCGGTGTGGACCGCCCCGCCCTCGGTCACCAGAGGCGCCGGGTAGCGCGGCAGCTCCAGGTGGATCAGCAGGTTCGCTGCCAGGGCGGCGTCCTCGGCATGATCCGGGTAGAGGCCGCCCCAGGCGTTGAAGCCCCAGTCGATGCCGGCCAGCCCGCCCTTGCCGTCGATCACGAAGGTCGGCGCGGTGTCGCGCGTCCAGGAATCGCTGAGCGCCATGGGAAGGCAACCGACGCCCGAGCCGACCTGGACGGAGACGTCGGCGATCTGGTCGGAGGGCGCCAGCATGGTCACCGGCTCGAAGCGGGCGATCGCCTTGGCCACTTCCACGTAGGCCTCGCGCGCCGCGTCGAGCCCCTCTGTCCAGACGGCCTCGCGCACTGGCCACGCCATCCAGCAGCGGCTGTGCGGATGCCACTCGGCAGGCATGAAGAAGCCGTCTTGGGCAGGCGTGTTCATGCGGTTGAACTGTCCAGCTGGTTGCTGCCCGCCGGCGCGCAGCCCCTGGGCCGAGCTCTTCACCGACCCCTGCCGGATCGGCGGCACCCCGCACCGTACCGTCCGCTGCCGTCGCGGTCGGCCCTTCGCACCGACGCGCAAGTGTAGGCGGGAGTCCGGCAGGTGTCCATGCCAAGGCTCACGATGGCCCTCGCGAGCAGAGAGGCATTTGCGCAACAAATCAGCGGCTTGAAGGGTGCTTGGGAGGGTCGCCCGTACCGCGCCACGAGCGCGGAGCGGCGTAACGGCGTCAGCCGTCGAGTACGCCACCTGCGCGCACCGCGCCGAACTGCGGCGCCATGGCGGGCGACGCGGCCCCGGCGTCCGGTCGGATGTCGTCGCTGACGAAGCCGACCTGCTCCAGCGCGAGCGACGGAGGGCGCGCGACCTGGGCCAAGCCGGGCGCCGCATCGTCGCTGAGGAACGCCGCCAGGCCAACGCCCTCGGCCACGAAGCCCGCGCCGGCCCCCGCGTCGAGGTCGGCAACGCCGACGGCGGCGATTTGCAGACCGGTCAAGGGAGTCGGCGCCGCCGGCGGTGGCGCGCCTTCGGCTTCGTCGGCCAGGGGCTCCAGCACGCCGAGTGCCAGTTGGTAGTCTTCCGGCGAGCTGCAGGGGTCGCCTTCGAGCACGCGGATTACGGCGCAATCTTCGCCGGTCAGGGCCGACATGGCGTGATCGGTGGTCGTCTTGCCGGAGACGGCATAGCTGCCGATGTCGAGTACGAAGCTGGCGATCGAGACCGGCGTCGGCAGGCCGCAGCCCGCCAAAGGCACCACTAGGGCCATGGCCCCGATCACACGTCGCATCCCTTGTCCCCCTCAGGCAAGCCGCACCTAGCCCCGATACTGTGAATGACATCACAGGCCACTGGCGCCGGTCAACCGCCAAAGGATAGGAACACCAAGTATTAACGCCGGCTTAAGCAAGCTGTATCTCAAGTTCGCCGAGCCAACCGCTCCGAATCTTTGGCCGAAGCGGCCGGCACTTGCCCGCCGATTTGCCCTTAGCCTTCGACCGTCGTCGGCGGCAGCGCCAGTCTCAGGTGCAGCTCGCGCAGCCGCTCGCGCGGAATCTCGTTCGGCGCCCCCATCAGCAGGTCCTCGGCCCGCTGGTTCATCGGGAAGGCGATCACCTCGCGGATGTTGGGTTCGTCTGCCAGCAGCATGACGATGCGGTCGATGCCGGGCGCCGAGCCGCCATGCGGCGGCGCGCCGTACTGCAGGGCGTGGAACAGGCCGGAGAAGCGCTTTTCGATCTCGCTGCGGTCGTAGCCGGCGATCTCGAAGGCCTTGAGCATGATGTCCGGCCGGTGATTCCGGATCGCGCCCGACGACAGTTCGACGCCGTTGCAGACGATGTCGTACTGGAAGGCCTTGATGGTCAGGGGGTCCTGGGTCTCCAGCGCCTCGAGGCCGCCTTGGGGCATGGAAAAGGGGTTGTGCGAGAACTCGATCGTGCGGGTGTCTTCGTTCAGCTCGTAGAGCGGATAGTCGACGATCCAGCAGAACTCGTAGGTGCCCTTGGTCAGCAGGTCGAGGTCGTGGCCCAGCTTGCTGCGCACGGCACCGGCGAAGGTGGCCGCGGCGAGCGGCTTGTCGCAGGCGAAGAAGACCGCATCGCCGTCCTGCAGGCCGGCCAGCTCACGGATCTGCCGGCAGCGCTCCGGCTCCAGGTTGCGGGCGATCGGGCCCTTCGCCTCGCCGCCCTCGAAGACGATGTAGCCGAGCCCCGGTTTGCCCTCGCCCTGGGCCCAGGCGTTCAGCTTGTCGAAAAAGCTGCGCGGCTGGCCCGCGGTGCCCGGCGCCGGAATGGCGCGCACCACGGCACCCTGCTCGATCAGCTTGGCGAAGATGCCGAAGCCGCCGCCGCGAAAGGCCTCGGTCACGTCGGCGATGACGATGGGGTTGCGCAGGTCCGGCTTGTCGGAGCCGTACTTCAGCATGGCCTCCTCGTAGGGGATGCGCGGAAACGGCGCCTGGGTGACCCTGCGGCCGCCACCGAACTCCTCGAAAACACCCTGCATCACCGGTTCGATGGCGGCGAAAACGTCGTCCTGGGTGACGAAGCTCATCTCGAAGTCGAGCTGGTAGAACTCGCCCGGCGAGCGGTCGGCGCGGCCGTCCTCGTCGCGGAAGCAGGGCGCGATCTGGAAGTACTTGTCGAAGCCGGCGACCATCAAGAGCTGCTTGAACATCTGCGGCGCCTGGGGCAGCGCGTAGAACTTGCCCGGATGCACCCGGCTGGGCACCAGGTAGGCGCGCGCCCCCTCGGGGCTGTCGGCGGTGAGGATCGGCGTCTGGAACTCGTGGAAGCCCTGCGCGATCATGCGCTGGCGGATCGAGGCGATGACCTGGCTGCGCAGCACGATCTTGCGCTGCATCTTCTCGCGCCGCAGGTCGAGGAAGCGGTAGCGCAGGCGCGTCTCCTCGCCGGCGTCCTCATCGCTATTGACCTGCAGCGGCGGTTGCGCCGCCACCGCTTCCACGTGGAACTCGCGGATGCGCACCTCGACCGCGCCGGTCGGGATGTTGGGGTTCACCGTCTCCGCGGTCCGCTCGACCACGTCGCCGGTAACGGTGACCACCGACTCGTTGCGCGCGCCCTCGACCTGCGCGAACAGGGGGCTGGAGACGTCGAGCACGCACTGGGTGATGCCGAAGTGGTCGCGCAGGTCGACGAACAGCAACTGGCCGTGGTCGCGCTTGCGGTGGACCCAGCCGGACAGGCGGACGGTCTCGCCGGCGTGCGCGGGGCGCAGTTCGCCGCAGGTGTGCGTGCGGAAGGGATGCATGAAAACGGCTCGCGTGTGAGGGTTCTTCGGCGGCCCCGGTGAGGCCGGGGCCGGGCGGGCGCAAAAGGGCCCGGACGGCCCGGCTTTGTCAAGCGCAGCCGGCCGGCCGCCGCGGCCCCGCTTTGGGTCGAGACCTCCGGCAGAACCTGCTATACCGCCGCCACCATGACGCTGATCACCGACCTGCAAGACGCCGCGGCCTTCTGCGCCCGGCAGGCCGAAGCCGACTTCATCGCCGTCGACACCGAGTTCATCCGCGACACCACCTACTGGCCGCGCCTCTGCCTGATCCAGATTGCCGGGCCGAAGGAGGCGGCGGCGATCGACCCCCTGGCCGACGGCATGGACCTGGCGCCGGTCTGGGCGCTGTTCGACAAGCCCGACCTGCTCAAGGTCTTCCATGCCGCCCGCCAGGACCTGGAGATCTTCTTCCACCAGGCCGGCCGACTGCCGCACCCGCTGTTCGACACGCAGGTCGCGGCCATGGTCTGCGGCTTCGGCGATCAGGTGGGCTACGAGAAGCTGGCCAACCGGCTGGCCGGCGCGCGCATCGACAAGTCGGTGCGCTTCGCCGACTGGGCGCACCGGCCGCTCGGCAAGAAGCAGCTCGACTACGCGCTTTCCGACGTCACCCACCTGCGGGTGATCTACACCAAGCTGCGCAAGAAACTGGCCGGCTCGGGCCGCGAGGGCTGGCTGGAGCAGGAGATGGCAGTCCTGCTGGATCCGGCCACCTACGCCTTGCAGCCGGAAGACGCCTGGAAGCGCCTGAAGAGCCGCTCGCGCGACCGCCGCTACCTGGCCATTCTGCGCGGGCTGGCCGCCTGGCGCGAACGCGAGGCGCAGCGCCGCGACGTGCCGCGCAACCGCATCCTGCGCGACGAGCAGATCTACGACGTCGCCAGCGTGGCGCCGCAGACCGCCGAGGAGTTGGCGCGCGGTCGCGGCATCTCGGCCGACTTCGCCCGCGGCAAGATCGGCCAGGCGATCCTGGAGGTGGTCGCCGATTCGCTGGCCCTGCCGGAGGAGGAGCTGCCGCCGGCGCCGCCGCGCGAACAGCCGCTCGAGGCGGGACCCGTGGTCGACCTGCTGAAGGTGCTGCTGAAACAGAACTGCGAGCGGCACGGCGTCGCCCAGAAGCTGGTCGCCAACGCCAGCGACCTGGAGGCGCTGGCCGCCGGCGACGCGGAGACGCGCGAGCGCCTGTTGCACGGCTGGCGCGGCGAGATCTTCGGCCAGGACGCAACTGCGCTGATGACCGGCCGGCTGGTGCTGACCGGCGACGGCAAGGGCGGCCTGGAGACCTTCGAGATCGAGGCGCTGGACTAGCGGCGATGCGGCGCTTGCTGCCCCTGCTGCTGCTTTGGGCGCTGCCCGCTCAGGCGCAGGAGGGGCCGCTCTTCGCCCTGCCGCTCGACTGCGACTTCCAGACCCTGTGCTACGTGCAGAACTACGTCGACCTCGACCCCGGTCCCGGCTTCGCCGACCCGACCTGCGGGCCGCTGGGCTACGACGGCGACCGCGGCACCGACCTGGCCGTTCCGACCCTGCCCGACCTGAAGCGCGGTATCCCGGTGGTCGCGGCGGCCGACGGCCTGGTCGCGGCGACCCGCGACGGCGAGCCGGAGCACTTCGGCCTGGATTACGACCCCGAAGCCATCCGCGGGCGCGAGGCCGGCAACGCCGTGCGGCTCGACCACGGCGGCGGCTGGGAGACACAGTACAACCACCTGCGGCGCGGCAGCGTCGCCGTGCGCCCGGGCGAACGGGTGCGGCGCGGCCAGCGGCTCGGGCTGATGGGGCTGTCGGGGCGCACCCAGTTCCCACACCTCGAATTCGCCGTCCGGCGCGACGGTGGAGCGGTCGACCCCTTCACCGGCCGTGCCCTCGGCGGCGGCTGCGGGCCGGGCGGAACGCCGCTGTGGACCGCCGACGCCGCGGCGGCCCTGAGCTACCGGGCCGGCGGCCTGCTCGAGCTCGGCTTCGCTACGGAACGCCCCGCGCTGGTCGCGGCCCTGAGCGGCACCTATGCGGCCGAGGCCGCCGCCGACCCGCCGGCACTGGTGGGCTGGGCCGCAGCCTGGGGCTTGCGCGCCGGCGACCGGGAGACGCTGGTGCTGACCGACCCGGCCGGCGGCGTGATCGCCGAGCGCACGGCGGAGATCCCGCAGAACAAGGCACGGTGGTTCAGCTTTTCCGGCACGCGCCGCCCGGCGGCCGGCTGGTCGTCGGGTACCTACCGCCTCGACTACCGGATCGAGCGGGACGGCGCGCCGCTCGTCGCCGCAAGCGAGACCTTCGAGCTGCGCTAACCGCCGAGGATCGGGAAGGTCATGGCGATGGCCCAGGCGAAGACCAGCGCGTTGGCGACGCCGGCCGCGAGCGGCTGACCGGTGCGGCGATAGCTCCAGCGGCTGAGCAGCCCGTAGACCAGGAAGAAGCCGCCGATCAGCGGGATGATGATGATCAGGAAGAACAGCCGCTCCAGGTCGAGCGCCACTGCGATCGCCAGCGAGACGGCGAAGCAGAGCTTCGTCACCGGGTAGGCGCCGGCGCGCGCGTTTTGGCCGCGCGTCAGCCATTCGTCGGCGAGGAAATAGACCAGGGTGCCGGCCAGCAGGATCGCCAGGATGCCCCAGCGCGCACCGGTCGGCTGCAGGTTCAGCACGAAGGCGTCGAGCGCCAGGCCAAGGGCGCCGGCGCCATAGAGCGTCACCAGCAGGCTCGCGACCGCCGTCTTCGGCCAGGACACGGCCTTGGGCGCAGCATGGCGGCGCACCAGCCACAGCCCGGCCGCGGTCAGCAAGCCGTAGAGCGCGAAGTGGAGGGCCAGGTAGTCGCCGACCAGGATCGGCAGGAAGTCGGTCGGCAGCAGCCGCAGGATCAGTGGCGTCAGCAGCGCTGGCGCGAACGCCAGCGGAAGCAGCCGGCGCCACGGCAGCTCGGCGCCCCAGCCGCCCGGCACCGCCCGCGGCAGCAGGTGCGACAGCGGCCAAGCCAGCACCACCAGGCCGCCGAACAGCAGCGCCAGCGGCCAACCCCAGAGCGCCGGATCTCCCGCATCGCTGCGTCCGAAGGCGGCGTTCAGCCAAGCGACCGTTTCGGCCAGACTCTCGGGGCTGTACAGCACGCCGATGTGCTCGACGCCATCGGCGAAAACCAGGCGTCGGGCGTTTCCCTCCTGGAAAGTGCCGACCGTCTGCCCCTCCTGCGCCGTCTCGCCGCCGGTCAGACGCAGGACCCGCAGGCCCTCCGCGGTCAGCCCCGGCTCCCATGCGCCGACGACGATCAGCATGTTGCCCGGCGCTTGCGCGGTCACTTGGCGCGAGAAGAGCGAGACGGCGACAGTTGCGGTCACCTGGTCCGGATGCTGCTTGGCGAAGCGCACGACCAGGTCGGAGGACATCGAGTGCCCGAGGAGGGCCAGCCGCCCGTCGCTGCCCGGCAGGCCGGTGGCGTAGTCCGCCACCTTCGCCATCTCCTCCAGCAGAAAGCGGGTCGCGCCGGTCTCGTCGCGCACGTCGCCGCGCAGCGGGTCGCGATTGCCGCCGTGGCCGAGCAGGTCGTAGGTCACCGCCAGGTAGCCGGCTTGCGCCAGCGTGATGGCGAAGGGCTGCATGAGCTGCTGCGATCCGGCGAAACCGTGGGCGATCAGAATCGCCGGAGCCGGCGCGCCGCCAGGCTTGCTGTAGATCGTGACCGGCGTCGGGCCGAGCCGCGTTTCCGTCACCTCCAGCGCGGCATCCGTGCCGGCAAGCCGCGCCAGCCCAAAGGACACGGCCGCCAGCGCCAAGACCGCCACCACGACCTTCAGATGCGTGCGCCAGGGGCGGCGATGCAGGTCTCGGGCCCTAGCCAACGACACGGGTGCGGTTCGCTCCCAGCGCGTTGCCGAGGGTCTCCAGGCGACGCTCCAGCACTTGGCCGGAGGGCACTTGCGCCTCGTCGGGCAGGTAGAGGATCAACTCGCCGTCGAGGAACTCGAGCTGGCTGCGCTCCAGCATCGCCTCCGTTCCGGCCGAGACGGCGTAGGCCAACCGCAGGGTGTGGCCGAGCGCCTCGGCCCGGGCCTTGTCCCTGACGTCGAGCAGGGCGATCAGCTTACCGTTCTGCTCGCCGCCGACGCCGCCGTAGCGCACCGAAAGGGCGTAGGCCAAGTAAAGCCGCTCGTCGTGGGTGGCGTAGAGCTGCGGTGCGCGCAGCACACGGAAGAGCGCCTGCTCGGCCCGATAGTCGGGGTGCTCGCGCCAGGCGATGTCGCTCAGGTGGCAGGCGACGCGGCGCAGGCGCCGCAAGGGTTCCGGCTCGTTGGGGAAGAGCGCGTCGGTCCAGGCAGCGATCGGCTCGCCCAGGTCGCCGAAGCGCCCGTCGCGCAGCGCCCAGTCGCGCGCCGCGGCGATCAACGGGTCCTGAGTCCGCAAGGCTTCCGGCAGACGCTCGAAGACCCAGCCCTCGCGCAGGCCGTTGGCCGAGAAGACCACCTCGGCCGGCTTGGCCCGCTGCAGCAGGCGCTCGAGCAGCAGGCCGGCATAGGGCAGCGTTTCCAGGCGCCGGCGCGGCACGCCGGGCATGCGCGCCAGCGAGCGCTTGCCGAGCTGGCCGATCAGCCGCCCCAACTCCTCGGCGTCGCGCCGGCTCATGCGGTAGCCGTGGATCATGTGCAGGGGGTAGTGGTGCTGCTCCATATGGATGCGCGCGAGCGCCCGCCAGGCCCCGCCGACCGGATAGAAGGTCCGCCCTTCGCAGGCGCCGATCCAGGGCTGCGCGTCGAGGTGCCGTTCGATGGTGGCGAGCGCCTGAGTCCGGTCGCCTTCCTCGTCGCGCATCAGCCGAAGCGGGCCGAGCGGAACAGTCGTCATGCGGCCGAGCGCGCCGGCGTCGAGCTGGGTGAGCTCCAACGATCCGCCGCCCAGGTCGCCGGTCAGGCCGTCCGCCGCCGGGATCGCGGAGACGACCCCCTGGGCCGACAGCCGCGCCTCCTCGCCGCCGTCGAGCACGCGCACGGCGACGCCGCAGCGCGCCTCGACCCGGCGCACGAACTCCGCACCGTTGCGGGCGTCGCGCACGGCGGCAGTGGCCAAGAGGTCGAGATGGCGCACCTGCATGGCACGGGCGAGGCCGGCGAAGCGCCCGAGCGTCGCCAGCGCCAGCTCCACGCCCTCCGCGTGCAGCCGGCCGCTCTCCTCCAGGCCGCGGCCAAGGCCGCAGAGGACCTTCTCGTTGAACAGGGCGACCGGCGCCCGCTCGTCGACATTGAAGACGACGAGACGCACGGAGTTCGAGCCGATGTCGACGATGGCGATGCGCGCCGGCATCTGCGCGGCGGCGCCCGTTGCGCTGCGGCGACGCACGCGGGCGCGCCGTTCGGCGGACGGCAGGACCGCTTGGCTCTCGGCGGTATCGGACGGGGCTGCGGGTCGATCGGCCACGGGCGGGTCCGGCGGGCTGCGCGACCGAAGCGTCTGATCCTAACGCTTGCGGCCGGCCAGCCTGTCCTTGCGCAGGGCCGAGCCACGGCCGGACAGGCTGGGGTTGGTCATGAAGAACGACTGTGCACTGAAACTGTCCTCGCCCGGCTCGAGCCGCAAGTACTCGCCGTCCGACTGCATAACCCAGGACTGCGCCTCGTCCTTGAGGTTAGCCATCATCACCTGATCGACGATCTGGGCATGCACCGTCTCGTTGACGATCGGCACCAGGGTCTCGACGCGGCGGTCGAGGTTGCGGGGCATCCAGTCGGCCGAGGAGATGAAGACCTTGGCCTCGCGGCTGGGCAGGCCGTGGCCTGCGCCGAAGCAGACGATGCGGCTGTGCTCCAGGAAGCGGCCGACGATGGATCGCACCTGGATGTTCTCGCTGAGCCCCGGCAGGCCCGGGCGCAGGCAGCAGATGCCGCGGATCACCAGGTCGATCTTCACGCCGGCCTGGCTCGCCGCGTACAGCTTGTCGATGATCTCGCCGTCGACCAAGGCATTGAGCTTGGCCCAAATGGCACCGGGCCGGCCAGCCTTGGCGTGGGCGATTTCGTCGTCCACCAGTTCCAGCAAGGTCGAGCGCAGGGTCAGCGGCGCGATGGCGATGCGCTCCATCTCGCCCGGCTCGGCGTAGCCGGTCATGTAGTTGAAGGCGCGCGCGGCATCGCGGCACAGCGCCGGGTCGGTCGTGAAATAGCTGAGGTCGGTGTAGATCTTGGCGGTGATCGGGTGGTAGTTGCCGGTGCCGTAGTGCACGTAGGTGCGCAGGCCCTCGCCCTCGCGGCGGACCACCATCGAGACCTTGGCGTGGGTCTTCAGCTTCATGAAGCCATAGACCACCTGCACGCCGGCGCGCTCCAGGTTGCGCGCCCAGCGGATGTTGCGCTCCTCGTCGAAGCGCGCCTTCAGCTCGACCAGCGCGGTGACCGACTTGCCGGCTTCCGCCGCCTCGCTCAGCGCCTTGACGATCGGGCTGTCCTCGCTGGTGCGGTACAGCGTCTGCTTGATCGCCACCACGTTGGGGTCCTGGGTCGCCTGGCGCAGGAACTGCACCACCACGTCGAAGGATTCGTAAGGGTGGTGGACGACGATGTCCTTGGCCGCGATCGCCTTGAAGCAGTCGCCGTCGTAGTCGAGGATCCGCTCGGGAAAGCGCGGCGTATAGGGCACGAACAACAGCTCGGGACGGTCCTTGCCGATGAGCTGCTTGGTGTCGACGATGCCGAGCAGACCTTCGAGCGGGAAGACGTCCTCCGGCGCGACGTCGATCTCGCGCTGCAGGAACTCGCGCAGGTGGTCGGCCATGTCGGCGTTGACTGTCATGCGGATGACGCTGCCGCGGCGCCGGCGCTTCAGCGCCGTCTCGAAGACGCGCACCAGGTCCTCGGCCTCCTCCTCGATCTCGACGTCGCTGTCGCGCACCAGGCGGAAGACGCCGACCTCGTTGACCTGCATGTTGGGGAACAGGCGGTCGAGGAAGACCTGCACGAGCTGTTCGACCGCAACGAAACGCTGGTCCTCCAGGTCGCCGGGCAGGCGGATGAAGCGGTCGACCTGCGGCGGCAGCGGAATCAGGCCGTTCAGCACCTCGTTCTCTTCGGGTCGGTAGAGCTCGACCACCATGGCGAAGCCGAGGTTGGGCATGAAGGGGAAGGGGTGCGCCGGATCGATGGCGATCGGCGTCAGCACCGGGAAGACGTTGCTCAGGAAGTAGCCTTCGAGCCAGTCTCGCTCCGCCTCGCTCAACTCCTTGGCCGAGAGGACGGAGATTCCTTCCGCGCGCATTTCCTGGGACAGCCGCCGCCAACAGAGCTGCTGGTCCTCCATCAGGCGGCCGGCGCGCGCGTTGATCGCGGCGAGCTGCTGCTCCGGCGTCAGGCCCTCCTGCGACGTGGTCACAACGCCGGCGCGTACCTGCGCTTTCAGGCCGGCGACGCGCACCATGTAGAACTCGTCCAGGTTGGAGCCGGAGATCGACAGGAAGCGCAAACGCTCGAGCAGTGGCTGGTGGACGTTATAGGCCTCCTCCATCACCCGCTCGTTGAACTCGAGCCAGGAGATTTCGCGGTTGATGAAGCGCTCCGGCGAGCGCTCGATCGGCAGCTCCGGCTCGCCCGGCAGCGATTTGGCCTTGCTGCGGGTGACCGTGGCCGCCGGACTGGCCGGCGCCGGGCGCTCGCCGGCCGGGCGCCCGGCGGCCGGTCGCTCGCTCACCTGCGCTTCCGGCTCGACCGTCGTGGCCTGAGCCGCCTGTGCCTGGCCGATCGTTGCGTGGTCGAGGGAGTCTTGCTTGGCCATGTCTGCCTTCCTTCCGCCCAAGGGCTCGCGTGTGGAGCGCCGGCACCCTATCAGCGGCACGAGACAGAACTGTGTAACAAGCCGGCAAGGGGATGAACAGTCGCCAGCCGCGGGTTAGCTGTTCGATCCCAGATCTGATGGCGGCGTCTTTTCGCGCAGGTGAAGGCCGACACTGTGTGCTGGCTTCCGCATGTAAGCCTACGACGACAGCGGCCGTCTGTCGCCCAACACAAGGGGCATCAAGGGAGGCTGGGGGCGAGGTCCAAGCGCCGTGGCAGCGTTCCGAAGACGCTCGCGGAGCGGAGGACACGCGCCGCGCGTAGCCTCGGGAAAATGCGCCGAGTCTCTGCGACCTTCGACGAGGCGCGGGACCCCTTCATCGAGGCTGCCCGCCGCGACCCAGCCCGCCGCGACAACAGGATCTGGCCCTGGTGCCGCACGACGGCGAGGAAGCGCGTGAAGGAGGTCATGGAGCGCGCCGGTGTCGTCGGCCTTCAGGCAAGCCCCAAAGGACTGCGGCACGGCTTCGCGGTCGGCGCGCTGGTCACCGGGGTGCCCGACACCACCGTCATGCGCTGGCTCGGCCACGCCCGGCTCGAGACCACGATGATCTACACCGAAGCCCTCGGCGCCGAGGCCCAAGCCATCGCTCAGCGGATGTGGAAGCCGTTGGTGCCCCGCGACCTCTCGGCGTGAACGGGATAACCCATAGTGTTCACAGGCGCGCGAGGGGTCTCCAATGGGACAAAGGATCATTGCTTCCGAATCGCCCGTACTCGGGGCGGGCACGGTCGCTGTGGCGCTGTTTGCCGCATCGATTATTCTGTCCGGCTACCAGACGGCCGGCACCACGGCTAAGGCCGAAACAGAGGCCGCAGCCACGCCAGCTGTCGGGTTGACGCCGGACACCGCGACGCCGACTGAAGCGGCACGCGAAGAAACGGCATCTCTGCCAGCTAGCGACGAGGTCGCCGATCTCAAGACCAGGTGGACCGGCACCTGGTCGGGAGCGTGGTGCGCCGGTGGCAACTGCGCATCGTCGGTGACCGTCAGCGACATCCAAGGAGGTCAGGCGCGCACCGAGTACACCTGGGGCGTGGCTGCGGTGGTGCCACACCGGGAACTCGGGTCGACGACGACGCACGGATCGTCGGTGACACCCTAAAGCTCGATCTGCCGTGGGGCGTCACGGTACAGTACACCATGCGGTCGGACGGCAATCTCGGCGGGCTCTGGCAGTCAAGGCGGTCGGCCTCGTCGGCACGAGCGACCTTCCGCCGGCAACGATCGGCGGCGAAGGAGTTTGTTGCGCGCTGAGATCGGCACGTAGCGCCATCGCACTCCCACCGTTCGATGTGCTGCCACCGGGCGCCGTGCGCCACGATGAACGCGGTCGTTTGCGCGCGGCGGTCGAGCACCGTCTCGACCGACGTGCCGTCCTCCGCGACGAGCGACGCGATGGGCCGTGGCTGCTTCCCTTCCTTCTTGTCTTGCATGCAGCAAGGCTACGCCAGCTCTCGCAGCACGCACAGACGGCGACACGGGCGCCGGTCGCACGCCTTTCCGTCTCAACCCTGCACGCCCGGCACTCCTCCGTCTCAACCCCGCACGCCCGGCACTCCCCAGACGAGACCGCCGCAAGAATCTGCACTGGTCGACCGCGTTGGCCGACGCCTCGAACAAGGAGAAGGCGCACGCGACGGCATTGGCCCTCAGCCCCGGCTCACCGAATTCGCTCGCGAGCAAGACGGTGAGGGCGTCGTTCGGCTCGGCCGACTGATCACCTAGGCGGCGGATTCGCGTGTCTTCCTCGATGCAGTGTGCTGGGCCAGCCTCCGAGAGGCGACACGATGAGCACCTCGGGATCGCTGGAGTGCAATTCGGGCGTCAGGGCGCGCTTGACGCGCAGCACGCTTCGCCAGGCACGTCTGAACCAGAAGCTCTTCAACGGAAAGAGACCAAGCGGATATCGTCGCCCCGTGCGCCGCATGGTTAGTTCGCCTGCGTGAGTTGCCGTTCGAAGTGTTCGACGAGGAAGGTCGCTACGTGTGCAGGGGTACATCCGCGGCCGAAGCAAGCATCGTAGTCCAGCTCGCGCGCCAATTCGGGCTCGAGATGCGGCCCTCCGCAGATGAAGAGGGTGTTCCGCAGTCTGGTATGCTTTCGTGCGGCGGCGCGCAGCGCGGCAAGGTTCTTCTTGTGGAGGTCTTGTTGCGTGACGGTCTGGGAGACCAGCACGGCATGTGCGCCGAGTGCGGCGGCGCGTTCGAGCAAATCCTCGTTGGGGACCTGACTGCCGAGGTTATGGACCTGTAGGCCTTTGTACGCCTCTAGACCGTGCTCGCCGTGATAGCCCTTCAGATTCAGGATCGCGTCGAGTCCAACCGAATGGGTATCGGTCCCCGTAGCCGCACCGACCAGGACGACCTCGCCAAGGCCCAGCTTCGCGAGACGTTCCTCGATTTCCGATTGGCTCAAGCACGGTCGCTCGGGAACGAGGTCCTCGAACTGCCGGAAGTTCACCTCGTGGCGACAGCGGGCGAATACCGTGAAGAAGGTCACGTGGGCATCGAGTTCTTGCCGGTGCACGACCTGCACCCGCTCCATCCCCATCTTTCCGACCAGGGCCGCTGCAGCAGCCTCGGCCGCAGCGCCGTTGGGGACAGGAAGGCTGAAGCAGAGCTGCACGATACCGTCTCCCAGATGGTCGCCAAAGGCCTTGATGCGGCTCGTATCGGGTGGGCTCGGTAGAGTCATGCCGCGCTGCGCTCCGCCGACCTGGCCCTAGTCGCGAGGTGAAAGCCGTTCAGATATCGGCTGGAGCATTGGAAGACGCCGTCTAGACCCTTTCCGCCGTCCCGGGTGCGGGCGACGTCCCCGAAGACGCCGTCCGCGAGGCTGGCGAAGAGGCCCTCCGATGCGATCCGTTCGAGCAAAGCCTGAGCGCTTTCCAAAACCTCCTTTGCCCGCAGCCGGATGAGACCGCCCTGGCGGAATTCGATCTCGTCGTGGAGATCGCGCGCGAAGACGGCGGCAAACTCGGCGCCCTGCAGGCCATGCACCCGGTCGTGGATCAGTGGCGTGAAGACGCCCTCGGTCGGAACGCCGATCGTCTGGATGCCCTGACGCGTGGTCACCGCGATGAGATTGAAGAGCGTATCGCAGCCGTGGGTCCGCATCAGGTCGCCGTTCATGTGCTTCGTCGGAGGCATGAACTTCGTCGGGCAATCCGGAAACAGCTCGCGCGTCAGTTGCGCCTGGGCCCATTCCAAGAGGAAACCGTTCACAGTATCGGGCGGGATCTCGAAGGCGTTGCCGATGCCGATAAGGGGATCGGTCAGTCCGCTCGCTTTGGCCATCTGGTAGTTGATCAGCTGCGAAGCGACGACCGAGGGGGCTGCTCGCACCGCATCGGCTGTTCGCAAGTAGTTGTCTTCCCCGGTATTGATGGTGACGCCGAAGAATCCGTTGATCCGTCTTGACATGAGTTGGTCGATCAGGGTGCGCTGCGGATTGATGTCGCGGTAAAGCACGCCGTAGAGCGCGTCGTTCACCATGTTGTCGTAGCCCTCGATCGCGCCCATCGCCGCGATCTCAGGCATGCACAGCCCCGAGCAGAAGCTGGACAGGCGCACGTAGCGTCCGTTCTCCTCGCACCAGGCGTCCATGGCCTGACGCATGGAACGGAAGTTTTCCTGTGTGGCGAAGGTCCCGCCGTAGCCCTCTTCGGTTTCGCCATACGGCACGTAGTCGAGCAGGCTCTGGGCCGTAGAGCGGATGACCGCGACGATGTCGCCGCCGGCAGCCGCCACCGCGCGCGCGTGGAGAATGTCTTCTCTGACCGAACCTGTCGCCGTCAGGACGTAGCGGAGCGGCTTTGGGTGGCGCGCCGCTGAGGTCCGCAGCGCCGGCCTGTGGGAGTGCCGCGCGATGATCTCCTCGAGCGCTTCGCCGAAAGCTGCGTGGCAGGCCTGGGCGATCAGTCCAGCGTCAACTGGCGCGGTTGTGCGTAGGCAGTCTGGATAGTCTCGCAGGCGCTCGGCAGCGGCGAGTGGCGAGATGCCGTCGGCCAGCGCAATGCGAAAAAGCCAATAGCAGGCACCGTCCTGAAGCAGTCCTTCAGCATGCAGATTGCTGACGATTCGATTGACGAAGGGCACCCCCTCCGGATCCGCGCCGGCTACGCCGAGCAGGCGCAGGAGCGCGCGCTCGATCGCGACCGTGGAGCGGCCTTCGATGTCGTCGAGCACCGCGGCTACGATCCGCCTTGCAAGGCGATGGCATGCTTCGACTTGGGTCGGGTCCAGCCCTAACTTGCTGTCTTGCACGGCGGTGCCCCTCCTTTCAGTTGGCTTCGAGCGCCGCGCCGGCCTGGGCCAACCACGGCGCGACCGCGTTCCGCTCGCGCGCCACCCACACACCGAAGGCGGGATCGCGCGTAAAGAGTTCGGCGACGGTACTCGTGATGCCGCCCTTGGTCGAAGCGCGCGCCAGGAGTTCGTCCGCGGAGATATCCTCCAGACATGCAGCCAGTTGGAGGAGATGGGCCGTGACGGACGGTTGGCTGAAGCCTTCTTGCGTGAGCGCGGCGGAATAAGCGGCGAAGTGCGCGATGCAGCGTGCCATAAGGGTCATCTCGGCCACACTGTCCTGGGTCTCGATAACGCGGCGCGCCATACGGCTCAGCAAGTTCAACAACGCCGTCTGCAGGTGTTCGGGCACCGAGGGATCTGGCCGATAGAAGGCGACCTGCACCGAGTGACCGACAGGCGGGGCGACAGCGATATCGAGTTTCCAGGGACCATTGGCACGCGCTGGCAGGTGCCAGCGGCTTGCGGTGAAGTTGAGCACGAGCTGGCCAGGTCGCAGGTGAGTGCAGATCTCCGCCAGGAGGTCCTTGACCTGCGGCGGCCGCACCAGGATCCCCACCCATTCGGCCTGACGGACGGCGGAAGCGTTATCCCCGTCGACCCGCGGGAAATCACGCTCCAAGCTGCGTACGATCGAGCGGTTGCGATTGGTCAGGATCAACCCGTCGCCCAAGTGCGGCAGCAAGCAAGCGGCGATGTCTCGGCCGTAGTTGTCGCTACATCCGAGCAGGGCGAGCGACGAAATGCCGCCCGGCTCGCGAGAATGCCGGGCCGGTGGGGCGGACAGAGCAGCCGTCACCGCAACGCGTCGTTCGCAGCCGGCTGCGACGCCTTCCGGTAGAGCCAGGTATTGTAGCGAATCTTCGGATCGACGCGCGGCAAGTAAGGCCGCGCCTCGCTCTTGAACAGCAGCTCCCAGGCACCGTCTGCAGAGAGATCTGCTTGCCGCCGCTCGAAACCGAGACTGGGATCGGCGTACACGTCGGTTCGATGTGTGAAGCAGAACAGGCCGCCCGGCTTCAGGATGCGCAGGAGTTCGTCGAAGGCATCGGCCTTCACATGCCCGAAGGTGAAGGTGCCCACGCAGATAAGGCCGTCGTAGGTCGCGTCGCCCAGGTCGAGGCGATCTGGGCCCAACTCGGCGCGGATCAGTCGGCTGTAGACCCCTTTCGACCCGGCCACGTCGAGCATCTCTTGCGACGCGTCGAGCGCATCGATCCGGGTAAAGCCGAGCGACTTCAGGGCCTCGCCGACCAGGCCGGTCCCTGCACCGGCATCCAGAACATGCGCCTCCCCGGCACCAGGCAACCACTCCGCGAGCACCTCGGCCGCTTCGCTCGGCGCCGTGTAGCCCATGCGCTCGACGACATCGCTGTCGTAGGCGCCCGCCCAGTCGCGGTAGTAGCTGTTGAGAGCGGCCTGATCGCCCGTCGAGTAGACGTCGTGGACGATCTTGGCGGGCTCTTGCCGTGCCGCCGACACGGCGGCAGCCTTCTGCTCGACGAGCCTCGACATTGTGGATCTCCCTTCTTCGCATGGTGCAGTCGGCGGGGTGACTGCCAGGCGCCGAGCCCGCCGGAGAGCAAGCGTCGCAGGCCGGCTGCCAGATGCCCCGTGGGGCGAGTGACCAGGTCGCGAGCTCTCATGGCATGCGAGCATCGGAGTACCAGTGCGGTCAATTCGGGCTCTCCCCCAGTGCATGGGGTCGCAGAGAAAACAGAGTCGCGCTGCGGTAGGGATCGCCCCCAATAGCGTTTGGTCTCTGTCTCCTGGATAGTCAAAAGCGACGACGCATGGCGCCGGGACCGAGCGAATGGCGGTCCGTGCTTCACCGCGGTGCATGGCGGCATGCCGCTTCTGCCACGCCTGAGTGCTCACGGAGCCAAGCGCCACCGCTTCCGGGGTTCTGATGCTTGGCTCAAGGGAAAGAGGTAGAGCGATGTACGTTGATCCTCTGGAGACACTTCTGGACGCCTACGGGAAGCTCGGCGCCGGTGAGGACGGCCGTGCTGCCCTCGATGCCCTGCGCGACGCGCTGGCGGCAGTGGACCGCCAGCTTCCTGCGGGCACTCGGCCAGAAGCACTGGCCTATCTGGCAACGGATCTCGCGCGCCGGCAGTCGATGGAACGTGGGGTCGAGACCCAAGCCAACCCGCCGCTGGCCATAGCCGGCGAAGGTATCTGCTGCAATCCGGACTTGCCGTCCCTCAAGCGGCTCGGCAAGCCGCTCTCGCCGGGATCCGCGACGGGGCTCGCCGTCACCATGAACCAGTGATCCGACACTGCCGAGACTGATCCGGGAGTCCCCCCATGCAAGCCGCTCGCAAGATCGAATGCTTCAGCGTCGACAAGGACGAACGCCTCGTCTTCGTCGGCAACATCGCAGGCCAGGTGGACATCGTGGACCTCGAGTCGTTCGAGATCCTGCGCACGGTCCAGGCGCATGCCGGCGCGATCACGGCAATCCAGGCACATCCGGCTCTGCCGTACCTGGCCTGCCTGTCGATGGACCGTAGCGTCAGCATCTGGCGCTACGCAGAAGACGGCACACTCGGGCCGCTCGCTGCCATGTCGCTGCGGAACATCCGGCCGAGCAACGACGAGCGGCCCGTACCCGATGTCCACTCGAACTCTCAGATGCTGGCCTTTCACGACAGTGCGCCGCGTCTGGTGACCCGAACCGCGAATGCAGGCGTCCTGCAGCTGCAATTCGACGAGGCCGGCAACGTCGAGATCGTTCACTGCCTGCGTCACCATGCGGGCGAGGATGTGATTTCAGCGCGCTATGCCAACCGAGATGACCGGGTTCTCACCGGTTCGGCGTACGGAGAAGTGGCGCTGTCCGACGGGTCCGAAGTGCTCGGCCGCTGGAAAGTCGGCGACCACGCCGTTCACTGGATCGAGTTCATGCACGGCACGCAGTACCTCGCTGCGACCGACGACTGTCACTGTGCCCGCTTCGACATCGCCGAGCCGGGCAAGGTCGCGGCGATCGGCTCGAAATTCGCCCGCGACGACTTCGAGCAGGTGACCTACAACCCCACCGACGGCCGGGTGTTCGCCAGCGCGTTCGACCGCAAGATCTACGAGCTCGACCCCAAGACTTGCGAGAGCCTGGGCGCGGTTTTCCGGACGAATTTCAAGAACCGCTGGATTCGCGGTATTCGCCGCGATCCGCGCCTCCTGGTGGTTCAGGCGCGCAACGGAACGCTCTACAAGGCGGACGTCGGGACGGGGGAATGCCTGGCACGCTTGAAGGAGACGCCGGCGGCGCTCTGGACAGGCACGCTCGATCCGGAGGGGCGTCTCCTCTTTGCCGGCGAGGGGGATCGCCTGCTTCGCTTGGCGCCGCGCGATGTGGAGCGGAGTTCGTTGCGCCGCCGTTTCGCGAGCAGCACGCAGAAGCTGGACGTCGACCCGGAAGCCTACACCAAGAGAATGGAGGTCGACCGACAGACCGGCGCGCTCGTGCTGGGCCGGACAGACGGTCGCGTCTACAGCCTGAAGGGCGATCGCTTGAGCACGCTGGCCGAGCTCGACGGAGCCGTGCGGGATCTGGCCATGCGAGGCGAGACGAGCGAGGCCTTCGTGGCGTGCGAAGACGGGTGCGTCTACCACCTAGACACCGACAGTGGGCGGATGCTCTCGACCTGGTCGTCCCCGAGTGGCTTTCCCGTTTGGGCTCTGGCCTACAATCCGGAACGGGATCTCTTGGCAATCTGCGAACGGCACAACGAGGGCGTGATCGTCTCAGCCTCCGACTTCGACGACGTGGCCTATCGCTTCGAGTCCGGCCGCAACAAACGGACGAAGTGGCTCGACGGCGATCGCCTGTTCCACGTCTACGGATCAGGGCTCAACGAGATCGATCTGACTGCGGGTCGCGAACAGGTCATCGTCGACTACACCGGGAACACGATCGAGGATTTCGTCTGGGATCCCACCCACACCTACCTTCTCCTGGTCGGCTACACCACCATGATCAACCTGTACGACCTTGCCACGGGTGAACACCTGGCGGAGGTCCCGGATCAGGTGGACTACTCGAAGGGGCTCGTCTGGCTCCCTCGCCATCCGAACGACGGCAGCTATCCCTTCGACTTCGCCACCTTTGGGCGGTCCGGCGAAGTCCACGCCTTCCGCATCTACAACGAGAACATCGTCGCGCTCGGCAATGCAGCGGAATTCGCACTGCCTTTGCCTGATTGGCAGGGCGAGCTCGTCCCTCGCCTCACGGGCGCGGCCGGAACTGGCGCGATAGCGGCGGAGTAAGGTCTGCGCGCGATCGCGTGAGTATGCATGCCAAGGAGAGTGGGCCCATGTCGATCCTGGCGCATCCGTCAGTCGCACGGAACGCGGCGGCGGCAGCCGAGGTACAAGGCTACAGCGACTCGCTGATCGAGACGGCAACGAGATATCGGGAAGCCGCCGTTCTGTTCGCGGCCCTGGAGCTCGGACTGTTCCGGCGGCTTGCCGAACGGGCCGGCGATCCGCCCGACGTCGAGAGCCTAGCGAATGCCGCAGGCTGGCGCGAGCTCCCGTTGCGGCTGCTGCTCGAGACGCTCGCGGCGATGGGCGTGGTGGCGAGGGTCGCAGGCGGGCGGTATACGGTGGCTGCCCAGGTCAGCGAACTGCTCGAAGCCGAGCGGATGGACGAGTGGCTCCTGTCCAACAAGCGTCAGAACCAGATCTGGCTCGAGCTTCCTGAGATGATCCGCGGCACCTATCAGGGCGAAGGCTTCTACGAGACGCTGGTCGAGACGCCCCTGATGGGGAACTACTTGCAAAGTATCGGCCAAACGAACGCGGAGGCCGCCTCTGCAACGGCCAGGCTGATCCGGCAACGGCGGCCCGACCTTTGCGATAGCCTCGATGTCGGTGCCGGGCACGGGCTCTTTTCGCAACGCATCCTAGAGAGCTATCCGCAAGCGCGCGCCACGCTGTTCGATCTGCCTCACAGCCTCGACGTAGGCCGGGCGAACCTCAATGAAGCCGGTCTCGCTGAGCGGTGCGAATTCGTCTATGGCGACGCGCGCGCGCTCAACCTGGATGTGCAGTTCGACCTCGTCATGCTGAACGATCTATTGCACTACTTCGACCGAGCCTCGAAGGCAGAGCTGCTTGACCTCGCGTGCAGGCATGTGCGCGCTGGCGGTCTCCTTGCCGTTTGCAAGATCGCCTTCGACGAGAAGGACCCGGCGCCCGCATTCGATCCAGCGATGATCTCACTGCGCTTCCATATCAACACGCAGAGTGGCTATCTGGAGGGTGACGGCGAACTCGCGGCGTTGTTTGCCGACGCCGGTCTGAGTCCAGTCGAGTGCCTTCGGCTCAGCACGTTCAAGACGCTGCTGCTGGGTCGTGTCGCAGCTTAGCTGCGGATCGGAAGGGCACAGCCATGCCGCGACTGATGCTGTTCGACCTCCTGGCTGCGCAAGGCGAGCAGCCGCGCCAGATGGTCCTGCCGAGTGTCTTGCCCGAGCGCGAAAAGCTTGTGCCGGTCTCTGCAACGGAGGTGGATACCGCAGACGCGGTCCTTGTCGTGACGCGAGACACGCCGCCGGATCAGAAAAGCCTCGATCGTCTTTCTGCGATTGCCGCCAACGGCGATGCGCCCTTCGGGAAAGCCGTGATGCTGGCAGGCTCCCCCGGTATTGGCGTCGAAGCACAGAGACGTGCCCTGGACGCAGCCAAGGCCTTCGTTTTTCCGCGATTGGCGGCGCTGATCGATGGGCCGGATGGCGGCGCGACGATCGGTGCGCAAGACCTGAGCGAATTCTGCGCCTTTGCAGATAGCGTCCGACACTTCGCGAGCGGGCGGACGAGTTCCGAGCGTCAAGCCCTGGACGCCGTTCAGGATGGGACGCCACCCCTCTGGCTCAATCACCTCAATCTTCCGACCACTGACCTTGCACGCAGCTGCCGTTTCTACATCCACGTTCTCGGCGCGCGGTACGTGAAGCACTTGGGCGCGGACAAAGTCGTGCTGAACCTTCAGGGTTTCGATCTTTTTCTGCAGCAGGCAGAGGCGGCGGCCGTGCATCCGGACTTCCATTTCGGACTGCGGGTGGACCGTCCGACGCTGATGGATTTGGCGGAGCGACTGCCGGCCAGGGGCGCGGAGATTGTCAGAGGACCAGGTCCGCGCCGCGGGCCCTATACCATCTCGGAAGGCTATCGCACCGCCTTCTACGTTCGCGACCCAGACGGCTATCTCATCGAGGTCTATACCCCGGAACAGGAAATGCTGAGGGGTCTGACCGCCTAATGGCCCTCGCAGATCCGGCCAGGCCACCGGACGCCTATTTTCACGTCGAAGCAACTTCGACCGCTCGGGCTGAAGGTGGTCGATCCCCGAAGGCGCATTCCGTAACGCGCAAGGTGAGCGAGGGCGCGCCCGGAGGCAAATGTCGAAGTTGAGTGCCTCAAGCTATGAAACCACTATGAGGGGGCTCAGGTGCAGGCAACGAGAGCGGGTTACGTCTGGACAGTCGCGATGAAGTCGGAAGCACCGCACCATGGCTGACGTGCACCGGCCTTCCTGGAATTGGCTTCTGTTTGGGCCCAACTGGCGATCGAGCTGGCTGATCTGCCTGGGCGTCGGCTTGCACGCCATGAACTGGTTCATGGCGGTGACCGTAATGCCGACAGTGGCCAAGGAGATGGATGCGGTCCCGCTCATAAGCTGGGCAACCACCGTATTCCTCGTGTGCTCGATCATCGGCGGTGCGAGCGGCGGCCGTCTCAAGATCAGATACGGCGCCCGCCGGCTGCTCACCGCCTGTACGTTCGTGTTCTTGGCAGGCACCCTGCTTGCCGCGGCGGCTTCAGACATGCCGATGCTGCTGGTGGGGCGTGCCCTTCAAGGCGCATCCGAAGGCATCATCCTCGCGGTCTCGTATGCCCTGGTGCGTGAGCTTTTCGCGGCGACTGCAATTCCTCGCGCCTTCGGCCTGCTCGCGGTGGTGTACGCCGTGGGGGCGGCTTTCGGCCCGCTGGCGGCGGGCGTTCTGGTCGAGCTGGCCGGCTGGCGCATCGCCTTCCTCATGAATCTCCCCTTCGCAGCTGTATACCTATGGCTGCTCAGCCGTGTCTTGACATCGGCGGACACGAGCCAAACCGAACCTGCCGGAACCTTCGGGGGTGGCCGCCTCGCGCTCATCGGTACCGCCGCGATCGGCGTATGCCTCGCGAGCCTGGCCGAAACAGCGCTCCATATCGTCACGCTTCTTGTGGCGGCGGCTTTTTGCTTCGCGGCCTCAATCGCGCTCGATCGGCGTAGCCTGCATCGGCTATTTCCGTCGGGATCCTTCACGCTGTCGACGCCGGTCGCCTTCGGACTCTGGGTCGCCTTGTTGCTGCCGGCGGCCTCGGCCGGCGTACATGTCTACGCGCCTTATTTAATCCAAGAAGTCGGCGGGAACTCGGCGATCGTAGCCGGATACTTCGGCGCCTTGACTGCGATCGGTTGGTCGACCGCCGCGATCCTCGTGACGCGTGTCCCGCAGCACCGCGCCAGCGTTGCCCTACTTGTCGGCCCGGCGATCGTCGCTGCCACGGTTCTGGCCACTGGCTGGCTGTTCTCCGACCGGGCGGGCGTTGTTCCCCTCGCGGTGTGCCTGATGCTGGTCGGTATTGGTTTCGGGACGTGTTGGGCATTCCTGGCGCAACGGACTCAAGCCGCGGCCGAGGTCGCCGAGCGGGATCTGGCAGCCGGGGCGACGCCGACCCTGCAGTCGGCCGGTGGTGCTTTGGGGGCGGCGATTGCGGGATTGCTCGCCAATCTTGGGGGGCTAGGCGACTACCACGCCAGCGGAGCGGAAACGACCCAAGCGGTGGCGGACGCGGCGTGGTGGGTCTTCAGCGGCGGTGCCGCGGTTGCGGCCCTCGCCACGCTCGCAAGCCTGGCACTCGTCATCTCGACGCGCGACCTTGTCTTGGCCGAGGGCGTGGCCGAGTGATCAGCTCCCGCCGGCCGCGCTTCCTCTGACGTCTGGGCCCGAGGCATGGGCACAGTCGTGGCTAACAGTCTGCGCGCCGTAGACCGGCAGAAGCGATGTCGCATGTGGTAGCCAGCCTAGCGGCGCCTCGGCCAACGCATGTCGCACGCGTTCGGCTGCCTGCTCCCGGCTCATCCCATCGAAGGTAAAGGAGACGTGAGGCGAGAGGAGCCACGGTGCGCGCTTCTGCCGGTCAATAACCTTTAAGGCGTCAATCTCGAGCTCTGCAGCGACAGCGGTCAAGTCGGCACGTTTCGCGGTCGGACGAGACTGCAGCCGCGCCCAGCTCTCATAGCGCTGATGGATCGTGCCTTCGTGTCCGCAGAGCACAAGCACGTCGAGAGCGCGGCTTCGCGCATGAAAAGGCTGCGGGCTCCAGCCTGCGTAGGTGGGTGTCCCGGCGGGGAGAGAACCAGCATCCGGGCACGGCCGCTGGGCAATCCATGTGACAGGCCCATCACCGTCCGGATCCACGAGCTGGACGAGGCGTCCCTGCGCGATCTCCGCTTCGGTTGCGCGAATGTGAGCTTCTTCGGACTGCCAGAGGTCGCCGTACGCTGCGGGATTACGCAGCACGCGGGGCAACTCCGACAGGACCGCCTCGAAGCACGCGGCGAGAACGCGACCACGAGACACGCTGTCGCTCGGCGCTTCCACGTTCTTGACGAACAAGCGCCGGAGGCCCTCGCAGACGGCTGCCAGCCTGATTCCCTCGAGGCACGCCGTATCGCGGAAATCACCATACCGCGCGGCTTCGACCAGGAGGCGTCGGTGCCTCATCGCCAGATCGGGCTCAGCAAAGGCGAAGACCGCGAGTGCGCCATCGGCGTCGAAATGATCCGTCGTAAGCAGGCGGCTCGGAAGCTCAGCGCCGGCGTCGAGGAAGGCGAAGACCGACTCGGTTGCGAGGTCTGCCCGATAGGAAGCTGGGGTTTCCTGGTTTGCCCAGTGCGACAAAACGAGTGCTGTGCCCTCTGTCGCAAGCGTATCGATCGCCACCGTGGGGCGCGGGTCTCGTGTGTGCCAAGGCACGAAATCCACGGCGCCAAGATGTACCGGCGGGTCGTTGGCGATCGTTCCGGGCAGGGGCAAGGGCTCGCTCTCGGTCCGAAGAGGCGCCGGCCCCGCTTTGCGAAGACGGGCGCGGCGGCAGTCGCCTTCTGCGGCGCATCGCCAACCTGGCCCGCCTGCGACGCTGGCGAGCAGGTCGAGAAATCGATTGCCTTCGACAGCCATGATCCGGCCGCCGAGCAGACGCCAGTCGAATGCGGAGAGCGTCGGGAAGAGCGCGCGGTCGACAAGCACAGGCGCAGAGTCCCGCACGAAGAGCCAGGGGACGTTTCCTCTTTGGCGGGCAAGCGGCTCGATCATGGGATCGCCTTGTCGTCGAACCGCTGGTGGATGGGGACACGATGCTCGTCGCCAGGCGGCGTAACACGGGGCTCCGCACCGTCGAGCGGAGCTGGGTTGCTGAGCCCTGCGAAGGGCGACGTTCCTCTGGTGCCGGGATTGAATTCGAGCTGCTGGTCGCGGAGCGAGGAAGATCCAATTCGCGACACGGTTGTTCCATTCACGTCACAGAGTGTTCAGGTAAGATGCCCGCAAAAGTCGCGAAACATATCAAGCTTAGTCTATCCGAGGTCGAATTTAGCATGCTGCGGAGGAGGCGCATTCCATGGGGCAGGACATGAATGGCGTCGGTGGCGATCTGACCCCCACCCGGCCGGCTTTGAGCCTTCGGGAACGGCAGGTCTTGGAGCAACTTATCGACGGTCGGACCCACAAGCAGATCGGGCGCACGCTGCAGATCAGCCACCGCACGGTTGAAAAGCACCGAGGCCGGCTGAAGGAGAAGCTCGGCGCCAAGACTCTGGCGGAGCTTATCCGGTTCGGAATCGATCTGGGGCGGCCTGCAGTGGGGTTGGCGGACCCCGCCTGCAATGGCGGCGCACCCACGCTGACCCGAGTCTTGATCGCCTATGTCAGTCGTCATGGTCACGTTCGGCGGATGGCAGAGGCAGTGGCGGACGGCGCACGCGCGGCGTCCGCTACGTCCGTCGATGTACGCTGCATCACGCCATCGCTCGTCGCTCGGTCGGGGACGCCGCGGGTGGCTGGGGACGACCGGCCCTGCAACGGCATGGAGGTCATAGACCTGGCCAGTTATGACGTGATTCTCTTCGGCACCCCCAATCGCTATGGCAACATGTCGGAGGATTTGCGGGACTTTCTCGAGCGAGCCACGACTGCCGGGCAGGGCGACTCCCTGGTCGGCCGCGTCGGCGGTGCATTCTGCTCGGCATCGGTGGAGCACGGCGACAGTGCGGCGGTCCTGCGCTCGCTTCACACCCTGCTCCTGAGCCTGGGGATGATTCCCGTGGGGATACCGGTTTGGTTCCTCAATTCCCGCCAGATGAAGGCTCAACCGCCGGGAACCCCTTATGGCGCGATCTGCAACGTCGGGGGAGCATCCGTGCGCCGGCCGAGCCTCGAGGAGCTGGAAGTCGCCTTCTTTCAAGGGCAGCATGCAGCGCGTGTCGGTCAGGCCTTGCATAAGGTCATTCCGGCATTGCGGGATCCCGCAGGATTCGATGGATCCACCATCCCCAGTTGAAGCGTCACATGCCATAGGGGTAGGTCGCTTGGTCGACGAGCGTCTTGCGGATGCTACGGCAGGAGTCCGCGTAGGCCACAAGCAGGCGAAGGGAATAGTCGATGCGCTCCAAGAGTCGATTGTGCCGCGAGTCGCCGTTTGGCTTGAGATCGAACGCTTCGGCTTCGCGAATGATCAGATGGTCGGGAAGCCAGAGAACCTGGTTGTTCTTGTACCCGGACATGCGCAGTTCGGCGATGACGTAGGCCCCGCCTGAACTCGCGCTGAGTCCCACCAGCACCGCCGGCTTATGCGTCAGCTCCCCTGCCTCGCAGAGCAGAAGCAGGTTCTTCAGCTGCGGTGGGGCCATACCGCCCCATTCGGGACAGACCATCAGGAGCCCGTCGGCCGCCGCCAAACGCGCGGAGACAGGCCCCCAGAGGTCTTGCCACACGCGAGCGTTCCTCCACTTGCTTTCGTCCCAGATCGGGAGTTGCACATCGTCCAAACTGAGGCGGTCAACCTCGGCGGCGGATTGCGGCTCCGAGAGCGTGGTGAGACGCTCTGCCAGCAGGTCGGCGATCCGGCCCGATTGGGAGTTGGTGCGGTTGCTGGCGGAGATCACGAGGTATGTCATGCCGTGCCGCCTTCGGCATATGCGTCCGAGACAGCCGGCCTGCGGGCCAGCAGATCTACAACCTGCGCTGCGGCGTAGTCGACGACAACGTCGTGGCCGAGCACGAGGCTCGCGACCGGGTGCAGCCTCCCCGCACCAGGCGGCATGCGAACGCCGATCCGCCCCTCGACACCTCCGCCGAACGCTGTCGCTATGAAGACGTGAGCCCAGTCCACCAAGTTGCGTTGGAAGAGTGCAGCCAGAAACGTGGGGCCGCCTTCGACCATCACGCTCTGCAGTGGACGCCCGAGAAGGGACGAAAGCCGAGCGATTACGCCTTCGTCGCGCAGCCACGATAGCGCGTCGCCGGCGGGATACTCGATGACCTGCAAACCCGGCGGGGTCGCCGCTTGCGAAGCGCAGTATCGGCCCCTCGCGTCGGGCTGGTCCTCTGCACAGCGCAGCAGCACGGTGGCACCGTCTCGTGACGCGAGCGAGCAGAGAGCGTCACTGCCCTTGGAGAGAAGTCTGCCGCGCGGATCGTGAACGATCCGAAGCGGGTTGCGATGGATCGGGGATGCACAGTCGCGAACCGTCAAGCTCGGCCGGTCCGCCACCACGGTGCCCGCGCCGACCACGATCGCGTCGTACTTCTGGCGAAGCCAGTGCGTGTAGGCGCGTGAGGGAGGGCCGGAGATCCAAGACTGCGGGCCGTCGTTGGCATCGCGCATGCAGAGCTGGCCATCGAGCGTCTGTGCCCACTTGGCGATGACGATCGGACGGCGAAGCTCTGCAGACGCGAGGAAAGGCATATGCCAATGCTGAAGCTCGCGCCGGAGGACGCCGACAGTGGTCGGGATCCCGGCTCGTCGCAGCGCTGCCACTCCCCGTCCCTGGACACGCGGGTCAGGATCGATGAGTCCGACCACGCACCGAGATGGACGCGCCGCAAGGATCGCTTCGACGCACGGCGGCTGCTTGCCCTGGTGGCTGCACGGTTCCAGCGTCACAAAGACTTCGGCATCGCTAAGATCTGCGCTCACGGCGCGGGCCCGAGCCAGCGCCACCTGCTCCGCGTGGCGGCCGCCATATGGCTCGGTCGCGCCGCGTGCGAGCTCCCGGCCCTGCTTGACGATGACACAGCCGACGGTGGGGTTCGGACTCGTCAGTCCCACCGTCCCCATGGCCGTACGCAGAGCCTCGCTCATCCAGGCTTCGTCGGGCGAGAGTTTGCGCGCGCGTGATGGGATGGCCGCCGATAGATCGGCAGGTATCGTCAGCGAGAGCAGCCCGCCGGCGGCGTACGCCGGATCGGGGACAAGGTCGGCCGCAGCAGCGCTCGCCCAAGCATCCGGGTCCGGCGCCAGCGGGCGCGCAGCTGTCCCAACCTCTTGCGCAAGCTCGCTCATGCTGCCGCAGCCCGGGCCGCGTGAACGACATGCGTGCTTCCATCGTACGCGCTTGCGAGGAAACCGTCGGTGCCTGGGAGAGCGACCAGGCATGAGATGCCCCAGGCGGTGGGCCGCGTCACGCTGCACCAGGATGAGGTCTGGACGTCGTAGACTGCGACGGTCCCTGTGTATCCGCCGGTGGCAACCCACCTGCCTGCCGGGCAGGTGGCAATGCACTTGATCGAGTTGCGGTGCGGTGTCTCGATCGTTTGAGCCCGGTCCCCGGTCCAGATCCTCAGCTTCAGGTCACGGCTGACACTGGCGAAGCGGTCTGCCCCGAGCGCTGCACAGCCGTTCGCGATCCGGTCATGAGCGTCGTCGTGCGACCATACTGAGGCGAGATCCGCGGTCCGGTGGGCCGCTGCCGCGCCAGTCGCTGAAACGGAAAAGACAGTTTCGGCGTTCGCCGCCAGGCCCTTGATCGCGTTGGTGTGGAGCTGCACCGACTCAACAAAGACTGGCCGCTTGGCGGGATCCAGCTTGAAGATCAGGCCTTCTCCGGTGTAGCTGCCGATGATGGCGCGCAGATCTCCATCCTGCTCGAACAGTGCCGCGCAGTTGAGTGGCGAACGGTGCTGATGAAGAACCTCTGCGGTGGAGGCGTCGAACACGCATCCCATCTGGCCGCCGCTCAGCATTGCCTTGCCGAAGGGCATCAGGAAGTTGCACAGGCTGCCCAGATTCCGAGCCGGCTCACCGTCGCAGTGCACGATACCCGCGTCGCCGACGCTGTAGAGGCGTCCGCGTCGGTCGAAGGCGATCGCGTTGATGCTCTTGTCGGGCTCGATCGCATCGAGGTTCCAGGAAGCCCCTTCGATGTCGTAGACGGCGAAACTCGAACCGAAAGTCCCGAAGACAAGCTGGTCTCGGCTGACGAACGACCCCGCACGCGGCCAGACAATACTCGGGAACTCCGCCTTCAGAAGCGGGCGCAGGCTTCCATCGCGCGTCAGCGCCCAAACGGCGAAGGTGCGGTCGTAGCTTAGGCTGGCGATCCTCTGGTGCCGCTCGTCGTACAGCAGACGCTTGATTCCCGCGTCGTGGGCTTTGACCTGCTCGATCATTCCCCGGTGCAGGATGGATATTCGCCCCTCGTCGTCGCCCGCGAAGATCCGACCGTCGGAGGCGATCACGAGCGTGTCGGTCTCGACGCCGTTGAGATTGTAGACGTCCAACTGCTTTCCGCTGACCGCGTCCCAGCGGCGCACCGTGCCATCGTCGCTGCTCGACATCACGCTTTGTCCGTCGGCGCTCCATGCAACGCTGATCACGTCGGCCGTGTGGCCGGACATCCGGTTCAGCAGCGTTCCATCCGTGTCGAACAAGCACAGGGTACAGTCGCGCGAGCAGGTCGCCACGTTCCGACCGTCAGGCGAGAAAACGACCATCTCGACGTCGTCGGCATGGCCATCGAGCAGCGACTTCAGTCTGAGGTTGGGGACACTCCATATGCGAGCCGAGTAGTCGCTGCTGGCGGTGGCTAGAAGCCGGCCGTCAGGGCTGAAGCTGCACTGGTTGGCAAGGTGGTCGTGATATGCGCGGCTGATAGGTGTCTTGTCGTGCAACGACCAGAGGATGACCTGGTTGTCATAGCCAGCGGTGGCGACCAGCTTGCCGTCGTGGGCTGCCACGCCGCTGATTGGCCCGACGTGCTTCATGACTTTGCGCCCTCCGTCTCGATGTCCAGCTCGTGGTTGGCCTTCTGGACCTTGGCTTCGATGTATCGGCGGTTGTGGCGGGTCAGGTAGACCCCGGTGGCCACGCGTTCGCGCACGCGGATTCCGCGCTGGCGAAGAGCCCGAATCTTGTCCGGGTTGTTCGTCAGGAGTCGGACGTCGGTCTGCCCGAGGGCATGGAGCATGTGTGCCGCGATGTTGAAGTCGCGGAGGTCTTCTGGCAGGTCGAGCCGCCGATTGGCCTCGAAGGTATCGAGCCCGGTATCCTGCAAGCGGTAGGCCGCTAGCTTTGCGAAGAGACCGATGCCCCTTCCCTCCTGACGGAGGTAAAGCAGGAAGCCGCCCTGCTCGTTGATGCGCTGGATGCTCTCGCGGAGTTGAGGGCCGCAATCGCAACGCGCGGACCCGAAGACGTCGCCGGTGATGCACTCTGAGTGGATGCGTACGAGCGGAAAGCCGCCAGCAGGAACCGTCCCGAGCTTGACTGCGAAGTGTTCGTCGCTGATCCCAGGTCCGCTGAAGCTGTAGAACGTGCCGAAGATCTCGTCGGGTGCCAGCATGGCGATTGCGACGCTGTCGCGCACGCGCAACTGGGTTCTTCCATCCGAGGACTTCGAGCACCGCGTCGCGTTGCGAGGAGCGTCTTCATGTCCATTGGTCGACAGCACCACGATCCGTCTCCTAGCTCCTGCCTAAGCCTCCGGTCTCACGCGTCCTCGGCGAGGCGGAAGCCCATCGCATAGATTGCGCGTGGGTAGCGGCCGTGACGCCGCCGGGTTCGTGCGAGATCCCGGAACCGAGCGAAGCTCCCGCCTCTGGCGACCCGATAGCCGCCGATCTTTTCGACCAGATCGTCGCGAACGGAGGGTCCGTCCGGATAGGGCCGGTAGTTGTCGGCGACGTACTCCTCGACGTTGCCGGCCATGTCTTGAGCTCCGAAACACGAGGCCCCCGACGGGAACGCGCCGACGGGGCTCGTGCTCAAGAGCCCGCATTCCATGGTATTTGCGCGGTCTGGAGTGAAGGTGTCGCCCCAGGGGAACGCGGTGCCCGAAAGGCCGCCTGCCGCGTATTCCCACTCGGCCTCGCTTGGCAGCCGAAAGCGCCGAGCCGTCGTCTCACTGAGCCACGCGGCATAGGCGTCGGCGGTTTCGGCGGATATCGAATACACGGGGTGATTGGCGCGCTCTTGCGGGTACCGGCCAAATGTCCAGGAACTGGGTACTTCGCTCTCGGGTCGCTGAGACAGGAATTCGGAGTACTCGACGTTGGTCACCGGATAGCGCGCGATCCGGAAGGCCGCGATGTGTCGGGTGTACTGAGGTGTCTCCTTCTCGATCCAGCTTCGCTCGAGACCGAGCCCGTCGTACTCGTCGAGCACGCTGTCGACCTCCTCTGGATGTAATCCGAGTACGACCCGAGCGGCAGGCACCTCGCACATGTGCGGCGCGAAAACGTCGATCCGCGGATCGCCGATCAGGCCGAGGAGGTGGCCGGCGGACAGACGGGTCGCCAGAGGCAGTGCAGGGTTCTCAAGATCGCTCCTCAGGTCGTCCGACCGAACCGACAATGATCTACTCAGATAGCCGGCTTCGATCACGGGCTGGCTCGGCGAGAAAACCTCGGGCAAGCCCATGAGCCGCCGGTCGGACCAATCGCTGGAAAGCTGCTTTCCGAGGTTGGGCCAATGGAAATGGGCTGGCGTCTCGTCGCCATCGGGCGAAGGCGCCGCGGTCGAGTCGATGCGAGGAACGAGCACCGTCATTTTGCGAGGTCCGCGAAGATGGCCGGTGGCTCTCTATAGGGCAACCGGCAGAGAGGTGGATAGGTAGGGCGGTACCCACCCATGGACCCTTCGCTAGGGGCAAAACCCGACACCGACAGAGCATGTGCCATGCTAAGGCTGGGACCCATAAAGGGGATTCCCACGGTGGGGGTGGTGTGATTCGGGGTCTCCGAAGGCAGACCGGTGACGGATCGAGGCTGTTTCCGGCTGAGCGACGCGCAGCCCTCGCGGCTTGAGCCACTGGTCTGCTCCCGGTTAGTCCCTCGTCGATAATGAGAGTCCTGGGTGGTCTGAACTTGCCCCCAACGCTGGACCAACCGAACCGAGAAAATCCCGGCTGTTGAACTTGCCCCCAACGCTGGACCACTCGAACCGAGAAAATCCCGGCTGTTTCGCCTCAGGGCAGGCATGCCTGCCCTGAGGCGAGAGCCAGCTCGACCGGGGCTTTGTGGCCGATCGAGCTGTGCGGCCGGACCTCGTTGTAGTCGCGCCGCCACGCCTCACACTTTGATCGTGCATCCTCCAGGCTCAGGAACCAAGAAGCATCCAGGCACTCGGCCCTGAACTTGCGGTCAAATGACTCCACGAAGGCATTGTCGGTGGGTTTGCCTGGCCGCGAGAAGTCCAGGATCACGCCGTTCATGTAGGCCTATAGAGCGAAATCCTTGCTGACGAATTCGGTGCCGTAGCACATCGGAAAAGCCGGGTTCTTCTGGATGGCTGCAGGTCCTTCTACCCGTCGAACGGATTGGTCTCGTGTGTCTCCTTCGCGAAATCCGCGAGCCGATGCAAATCGAGCGGCTTCGCCGGCGCCGAAGTCCTTGTCGGTGATGGAACGCGGCCACGCCGGACCAAGAGCTCGCAAACCGAAAGAGCGCATTGGCGACCTTGGCAGACGCCCATTCCGCACCGAGTCGCGGTCTTCACCTCAGCCAGCGTCGCCGCTCCTTCATCCAGCGAAGCCAAAATGTCTCCAAGGGGAGTTCCCTCACATCGGCAAACGACCGTCTCAGGTGTGGCCATCGTCAATCCGACAGTCGGAGCGAACACCTTGTCCAAGCAGGCCCGCGCGATGCGCACGCGCAGCCCGTGGTCCTCGAACGGCGCCGGTCGTCCCGAGCGTCCGCACAGGCGCGTCGCCAGTCGGCGCCCCGCCCGCATCGCATTCAAACCGCCACGGATTCCCGCGGCATCGCCGACCACATGAATTTCAACGCCCGAGGCGTGGGTGATCGACCGGCGCTCCGGCAAGAAACACCGCGACGCGTCCGACCAATGCAGTGGGAAGCCGAGCGACGCGGCCAAATGAAGGTTGGGGACCACCCCGTCGTGCAGCGCCACGAGAGAAGCCTCAATGCTGCGGGCTCGGCCGTCCTGCACGATTTCGACACCCTCGACCCGAGACTGGCCGAGGATTCTGACCCCGATCTTGGAGTTCAGGCCGAAAACGCGGATGCGTCTGCGCGCCAATCCCGCCAGAAGAGCCGTTCCCTGCAGCGCGAGGGCCGGGTCGGCCACCAGCCCAGCCAGTGCCGGAAAACGGGCGAGCAAGTCGCCGCGCGCCATGGTGCTGATCACCGCCAGTGGCGGCGCGCCGGCGTCGTGAAGCTGGGCGGCCGTCAGGAGCAGTAACGGTCCGGCGCCGACCATGACGTAGGGCACATCGGGCACGACCCCAGCACCCTTCATCAGCGCCTGCAGCGCTCCGACCGAAACGGCACCAGGCAGAGTCCAGCCCGGCACCGGCACGGGGCGCTCCTGAGAGCCGGTGGCCAAAACGACCGCGCTGGCATGCAGCAGGCAGGGACCGTCGGGCCCCACAGCGGCGAGCTCGCCGTCGCTTGTCATCCCGAAGACAGTGGTCTCTGACATCAAGACGGCGCCGCCCGATGCCCCCGCGTCGAGCAACGCTCGGCCCCAGGCGGAAGCCGGCGCGCCCGCGGACGCGCCGCGCAGCAGCTGGCCTCCAGCCGCCGGCTGCTCGTCGACAATGCGCACCCTCCACCCACTTTCAAGCAACCCAGCCGCGCACCCAAGACCGGCCGGACCCGCGCCGACCACGATCGCGTCGGCTTGGATCTCACGCATTGGGCGGCGGTCCCGAGAAGATCCGCATGCCCTCGTGTACCCTCGTCAGGCAAGCCTGGACGGTGCCCCTTCCCTGCACGCGCACGGCGCAGGCCAAGCAAGCGCCCATGCAACACCAGACGACCCCCGTCGTCGGACCGCCCGGTGAGAAAAGCAGACCCAGACGCGCTAGAAGCGCCGCGACGTTTTCGCCTTCGCGCGCGACCACGGCCTTTCCGTCCAGCATCACCCCGACCTCAGGCGCATGCGCGTCAAGCGGCCTGAACATCGAATCTTTCCGTCGAAAAGTCCGCGAGCAAGGAAGGCCTCTCTCCGCGCGCCAGAGCCGGGCCCACCACCTCGCAGTGCTGGGCGGCCAAGGTCACGCCGCTGTGGCAGGCGGCCAGCCAGACGCCGGGTGCTGCAGACGCCTGCGCATAGATTGGAAATCCGTCCGGCGTGACCACCCGCGCTGCAGCCCAGGACCTAATTACCCGCACGTCCGCCAGGAAAGGGAACTCGCAGACCGCGCGTCGTGCATGTGCGGCCAGCATGGACCAGTCCGGGGCGGGATTGTCGACCCTCGTCTCGTGGCTGTTGCCCAACAGGAAGGACCCCGCCCGCGTCTGACGGGCCGTCGGCGTGAGAACGTTCAACGCCGGCGATCGGCGTTCCGTCACCAGAACTTGGCCTCTCACCGGTTCCAGGGCGACGTCAAGACCGAGTGGACGTACAAGCGAGGCGCCGGACAACCCGGCCGCCACGACGACGACGTCCGCCTCCACCGCACCGCCGTCGACGAGCGCAACTCGGCCCTGCACAATCTCGAGGGCTTCGTTTGGCCGTCGGAGATCGACGCCGCAGCCTCGGCAAGCGCGCGCAAGCGCGCGGTGCAGTGCTAGAGGGTTGGCCGCGCCGTCCAATGCGCACCAAGAAGCCGCAAGCACGTCAGGACCCACGACAGGAAAGCGCCGGCGCACCTCCGCACCCTCCAACAGTTCGACATCGGGCGCAGACAGGCGGCTCACGAGAGATTGCCGGGATTCGACCTCGTCTTCGTCGAGGCAGAGCGCCAGACCGCCAGGGCGCTCGTACTCGACGTCCACCCCCGTCTCGTCGAAGAGGCGCGAGGCGAACGTCGGCCACCTTTCCGCCGACTCGCGCGTCCAGCAGGCGTATGGAGGATATGACGCCCCCTTGCCCTGAACCCAAATCAACCCCGCATTGCCGAACGACGGCGCGGCGTGGCTGGGGGCGTCCAAAACGACCACATCGGCACCCGCTCGCCCAGCCCCAAGGGCGATCGACAAGCCCATCAAGCCGCCGCCGACGACGACCAGGCGCATCGGCTTCACGCCGGCGCGTCCTGGCGTTGAGCCGCTCGGCCCATCGTCGCGCGCGCTGCATGAACAGCCGTCAGCAAGTCGAAGACCGGCAGGCCCGTTTCCGATCGCAGAGCATCTGCGAAGGGAGACATGTTCGTGCACTCCAGCAACAGGATCGAGACCGCCGGCTCCTGGGCGAGCAATCCGCGCGCCGCTGCCAGCGTCTCGGCGCGCATCTCGGAATAGCCGCAGGCTCGGCGTCCGCGAATGTGTGCGGCGAACCGGCCATCGGGATCAAGACCTTCGACCGCCACCTGTCGGTCGAAGGTTACCGCCCCGTTCGGTGCAGCGAGCAGCGCCCATGAGTCGAAGGTCAGCACTCCTACCTTTCTGTAGTTGGCCACGGATTGCAGAAGCGGGCCGAGCTGGACGAGGCTGGAGGTTACGACGCAGGCGTCGAGCGCCTCGGCCAGCTTCGCCTGATGCTGTGCCATGAAACCGCAACTCGTCGTAACCAGGTGGCACCCCCTCCTCACCAAGTCGCGTCCCGCATCGATGAAGAGGTCGACGACGTCCATGCCTTGGCGGTCGACCACTTCTGAAACGGACGCTCCCCGCACCACCCTGATGAGCGTGTCCGAAGGCCAAGTGGCCGGATGCCCTGCATCGCCTGGGTGGCGCTCGAAGGTAGTGTCCAGCATCAGTACCCCGATGCGCATGCGAACTCCTCCGGATCGAAATCCAGTCAGATAGTGATTGACGCGTCTTAGAAATTCAAACAAGTTTTTGAAACAATCGTTTGAAACAAGATTGAGGCGCAAAGGTATGAAGCTCGAAGGCTCGCATTTGATCGCCGGCCGGCTCGTTGAGGGAGAGGCGATGCGCCTCGATGTCACAGATCCTTGCAGCGGCGCGGCCGTTTCCGATTTCGCCTCGGCCTCACCTGGACAGATCGACGAAGCCGTGGCTGCCGCGTCGGCCGCATTGCCGAGCTGGGCCGCGACACCAGGGGCCGCTCGCGCCCGCGTGCTGCGTGCGGGCGCTCAGTCCATGCGCTTGATGGCCGACAACCTGGCACGCATGCTGGCGATGGAGAACGGAAAGCCGCTGGCCGAAGCCAAACAGGAGCTGGAGGCCTCCATCGACACGATCGAGTGGTTCGCCGACGAGGCGCGGCGCGTCTACGGCCGCGTGATCCCGCCGCGTCCAGGGCTGGAGGACAGCGAAGTGGTACGCCGTCCCGTAGGCGTGGTCGCCCTGTTTTCGCCCTGGAACTTTCCGGTCCTGACGGCGATGCGAAAGATCGCCCCGGCGCTGGCCGCCGGCTGCACGGTGGTGGCCAAGCCGGCGGAGGAGTGCCCCGGGGCGGTCCTGGCGAGCGCGGTCTACCTGCAGAACGCAGGCCTGCCCGACGGCACCTTGAACATGCTCTTTGGCAATCCGGCCGACATCTCCGGCCGCCTGTTGGCCGACAAGCGCGTCGCCAAGGCCTCGTTTACAGGCTCGACGGCCGTAGGACGGCATCTTTCCCGCTTGGCCAGCGAGAACCTCACGCGGCTGACGATGGAACTGGGTGGACATGCTCCGGTGATCGTCGCCGAGGACGCCGATCCGCGCGCGGCGGCTCGGAAGACCGCGGCTGCGAAGTTCAGGAACGCTGGGCAAGTCTGTACTTCTCCGAGCCGCGTGTTCGTCGTCGGTGGCGGCTTCGACGCGTTTGTAGACGAGATCGCCAACGCCGCCGAAGCCCTCGAGCCTGGGGATTGGGACAACCCGACAACGACCCTAGGCCCGCTCGCCCACGGGCGGCGGATTGAGGAAGTGCAGGCCCTGGTGCACGACGCCCTCAGCCTCGGGGCGAAGTTGATCACCGGCGGGCGCACCCTAAACCGCCCCGGATTCTTCCACCAGGCCACCGTTCTCGCCGACGTTCCATCTTCGGCTAGGATCATGAAGGAAGAGCCCTTCGGACCGGTCATCTGCGTCAATCGCGTGCCGGACCTGGACGCGGCGATCACCGCGGCGAACGACAACGAATTCGCCCTGGCAGCATACCTCCATACTTACGACGCGCCTACGCGCAGACGCGTAGCAAGCGAGGTGCGCTGCGGTCTGCTGGGCGTCAACACCTTCAGCTTGTCCGGTCCGGAAAGCCCCTTCGGCGGGATTGGATCGAGCGGCTACGGCCTCGAAGGCGGGCCTGAGGGCCTGGACGCCTACCTCGTCACCCAGTACATCGCAGAGGGTGCCTGATGGGACGGATGGAGTGCGACGTCGTCGTCGTAGGCGGAGGCTCGGCCGGCTGCGTCATCGCCTCCAGACTGTCGGAGGATCGGCAGCGCCGCGTCGTGCTGTTGGAAGCCGGACGCGACATGGCTCCCGACCGGATCGAGCCCGAGATCCTCGACAGCTATCCGCGCGTGGCGTACTTCAACGAGAGGAATGTGTGGGCCGACCTGAGGGTACACCTGACGAACCCGTCGCCCAACCGACCCCAGGGGCCGCCGCGCCGATACGAGCAGGCGCGTCTGATCGGCGGCGGGTCCAGCCTCAACGACATGCAGGCCAACCGTGGATTGCCCGACGACTACGATGAGTGGGCCGCTCTCGGCGCCGACGGCTGGGACTGGCAAAGCGTGCTTCCATACTTCCGAACCATCGAACGGGACCTGGACTTCGCTGGACCGCTGCATGGCGACGCAGGCCCGATTCCCATCCGCCGGATCGGGCGCGACGTCTGGCCCGCCTTCACCAAGGCGGCGTGCGACGCCTGGACCGCTGAAGGCTTCGCCAACCTTCATGACCAAAACGCGGCGTTCACCGACGGCTGGTTCCCAGTCGCGATCTCGAACTACCTGGATCGGCGCGTCTCCTCGGCGATCGGCTACCTCACCACCGCGGTCCGCGCGAGACCAAACCTCACGGTCCTGGGACACGCTGAGGTGCGCGAGGTGACCTGGGAAGGCCGCACTGTCCGCGGCGTCGAGGCGGTGATCGAAGACGAAGCCGTCGAGATCGCCTGCTCAGAGGTTGTCGTGTGCGCTGGAGCTCTGCATAGCCCGGCGCTGCTCATGCGCTCGGGGATCGGCCCGGCTCATGTCCTTGCTCAAGCTGGCGTGCCCGTGCGAGTCGCACGGCGCGGTGTCGGACGCAATCTACAGGAGCACCCCACCCTCTCGATTTCGGCGGTCCTCAAACGGGGCAAGAGGTTGCCGGACACGCTTAGGCGCCACATCCACGTCGCCCTCAGGTGGAGCTCCCTGCTGGAAGGCTGTCCCGCTTCCGACATGTACATGGTGTGCGTGAACAAGACCGGCTGGCACGCCGTCGGCCGTCAGGTCGGATCGCTCATGACGTGGGTGAACAAGTCGCATTCTCGCGGTCGCGTCGAGATCACGAGTCCGGCCCCCGACAACGAACCGTTTGTCGATTTCAACATGCTCTCGGACCGCCGCGACCTCGAGCGCCTGAAGCTCGGCATGCGTTTCATCGCGCGCCTGTTCGAACATGAGAGCGTCCAGGCCGTCTGCGACAACCCTTTCCCGACCAGCTACTCCGAGCGCATCCGCGACCTCGGAGTCGTCTCGACGAAGAATCGTGTCCTGACCGCGATGCTCGCCACGGCGCTCGACGGTCCAAGCTGGGTGCGCCGCGCGCTGATCCGCACGCTCGTCACGGAGGGCACGCCTCTCGACAAGCTGCTCGCGGACGACCTCCTGCTCGAAGTCTTCGTCAAGGAGAAGGTGCATGGCGTCTGGCACGCTTCCGGCACCTGCCGGATGGGGTCGCCGGAAGACGATGAGGCTGTGGTCGATCCGGACGGTCGCGTCATTGGCGTGGAGGGGCTGCGCGTCGCCGACGCTTCGGTCATGCCGGTCGTACCGCGCGCGAACACAAACCTTCCCACCCTGATGATCGCCGAGAAGATCGCAGCCGGCATACGCAAGGAAAGCGTCCACGGCAGCAGCAGTCTCGCTGAGGCCTGAACCTCGCCCAAGGCACAAAGGGGGGGGGTGCCCCACCCTTGCTCGCCCCGGCCCTTTACGCGTACCTGAAGCGCCCAGTGGGACCAGGAGCGACGGTACGGCCTTTCTCTCAAGCCTGCTCGAGCGATCGATCCCGGGCCTTCAATGCACGAATCCAGCGCTCAGGCATTGAAGCCAGCGACCACGAAGGAGACCAGCTGCTCGATCAGCTGCTCTTCATCGAGACCGGCGTCGTGGGCTTGCAGGTTCGGCAGCTCGCGAGCAAGCGGATCCATGTCTCCGAGAATCTGCATGGCAGCACCGCGGGCGAAGTCGTACCTGAGCGCAAGCTGCTGGCGGGTCATGGTCGGCCTGCATTCCTGGAGAGCCTCGATGAAGCGCTCGTGCACCTGGTCGAATTCGGCCGCCATGACGGCGTTCGTCTCGGGACGGGGCAGAGAGCGAAGCTGAAGAAGGATTCTGATCGGAATCCTGCTCCCGTCGAGTCCACGGGTCAGGGTGACCATAGGGCGGATCAGCGCCTCGACCACGTCGCACAACGGGGGTGGTGCGGGCGCATGCCGGTCGCGGCAGGCTTCAAGCTGGCGAAGCCGAGCTTGGTTGATAGGTCTCAGGCATGCCGTCAAAGCCGCAACGACAAGTTCGTCCTTCGAACCGAAGTGGTAGTTCACGGAGGCGAGATTCGTGCCCGCGGCATCGGTGATCTCACGCAGCGTCGCGGCGTCGACGCCCTTGTCGGCGAAGACGCGCGCGGCGGCGGCCAGGATGCGTTCCTTGGTCGAGGGCGTCTTGGCGGTTTCGTGACGCGGCGGGTTCATCTGGCGTTTCCGGGCCACGGTCTAGCTTAGAGCCTGCGCCAGGGAAAGCGCGTTCATGCAGTGACGCTCATTCGGGCCATGGCCTGGTCTACGTCGGTCAACAAATCGTCGACGGCTTCGAGCCCGATGTAAATCCGCACGACCGGCCCAGTGGGCAATGCGCGCGCGACCCTTGGACAGGTCGTCAGCGTCCTGGCGGCGATCAGGCTTTCGTAGCCCCCCCAGCTGTGACCTATGCCGAAGAGCTCAAGCGCGTCGCAGAAGGCGTCGACCGCAGACCAAGGCACGTCCGGCTTGAACGCGACTCCAAAGAGGCTGCCTGCGCCAGTGAAGTCCCGCCTCCAGAACTCGTGGCCGGGACACGAGGGCAGTGCGGGGTGAAGAACCGAATGGACGGTGGGCTGCTCCTGAAACCACCTGGCGACGGCAAGCCCGCTGGCTTCATGTTGCCGGAGCCGCAGGCGCAGCGTGCGTGCCCCGCGCAGTGCGAGCCACGCCTCTTCCGAACCGGGGCACCCCCCCAACAACTGCGCGCGGCGTCGAACTCGGTCCCATGCGTCCTTCGTCCGGGCCCCGATCAGGCCGATCAAGGCGTCGGAATGCCCGCCCAGGTATTTGGAGCCGGAGTGTATCGTGACGTCGACGCCGTGCCCAAAGGCATCGAAGAACAGCGGCGTCGCCCAGGTGTTGTCCAACACGACCAGAGTGCCGACCTCCTTGGCCGCCGCTACGATCGCCGGAACATCGGCGACCTCGAACGAGCCGGTGCCTGGCGACTCGACGAACACCAGCTTCGTTTCCGGCTTCAGCAGGTCAGCGAGACCTGCCCCGACGTCAGGCGCGAAGAACTCGGTCAGGACACCAAGCCTCGGCAGCTCTCGCGACGCGAACGTCCGTGTCGGACCAAAGCAGTTGTCGACGAACAGGGCGTGATCTCCTGCGTCGAGCAAGGCGAACAGAACGCCGGAGATCGCCGCGAGTCCGGAGGCGACTGCGACCGTGTCGAAGCCGCCTTCGAGTTCGGTGTGCAGCCCTTCCAGCTCGCGCACCGTCGGATTGCCGAGCCGGCCGTAAACCATTGAGGCGAAGCCGTCCTCCTCCGCGTCGCGCAGCGCGTCCATCGTCGGAAAGAGGCGCGTCGTCTGGCGCATCGGGGGCGCATTCACGACGTTCAGGCTTTCGGCGAATCGGCGGCCTCCATGCGAGAGCCGGGTGTCTATGTCCATCTTTCTTCTCTTCCTTCGCCGCCAGGCGGCCACGGCTTTGCAGGCGTGGGCGCCGCCGTCCGTCGCTTCGACGTCGGACGGCGGCGTCGGTGCCGCTCAGTTCTTGAAGACGGCCTTATTGCGCTCCCACTGGTCGGCGAAGCCGTAGTAGGACTCGACCGCGCGTGCCATCCACTCGTTGCCCGTGGCCTGCTCGACGGCCCACGCCCGGCCGGCCGTGGAGATCGCTTCGACCGCAGCGGGTTCGAGTTCCTGAAGCGTGTTCTCGCCCGCACGCAGCTCGTCCATCGCGACGAGATCCCGGTGCATCCAGGTCAGTAGCCCGCGCCACGTGACGACGTCAGAAGCGATCTGCATCAGTTCCTGGAGGTCTTCAGGCAGTCCCTCCCACACCTCGGGCTTCATCACCATCTCGAAGGTGACCTGAGGCGAGTGCGGGCCGGGGTACGAAATGTACTCGGCGATCTCCTGGAAGCCCATGCGCTGGTTTTCGTGCGGCGTGCCCCATTCGATCGCGTCCACCACGCCGCGCTCCAGCATGGCGTAGACTTCGCTGCCCGGCACCGTCACAGGAGCGGCCCCGAACTGTGGGGCGATCTTGGCGAAGGTGCCGGCGGTGCGGATCTTCAGGCCGCCGAAGTCGTCCAGAGAGGCCAATGCCCTCTTCGAGTGATAGATCTCGCTCGGCGTGGCGGCGATGAGCAGCGGATGCAGGCCCATGGAGGCTCTGCGGTACTCTACCCAGAGGTCATGCCCACCGCCCTCGCGCAGCCAGATCTGGTGCGGCAACACACCGAAGCCTCCCACCGGCCCGGAGAGAATTCCGTTGGTGGGGTCGTCGTTGACCAGGTATGCGGGCCAGCCGTAGCCGAGATCGGCGCGACCGTCCATGACGGCCTGATAGGTTTCCACGCCCGGCGCGATCACGCCCGCAGGAAAGACCTCGATCTCAACGCGCCCTCCGGTCAGCTTCTCCACCATGTCGGCGAAGGGATAGGCGAAGAGCTGGTTGTAACTCGACGTCTCGGAGAAGAACGAGGTCATCCTGAACGTGTGCTCTGCCGCTTGCGCTTGGCCGGCGGCCAAACCCAACGCCATGGACGCCCCGAGGGCGAGGTTGCGCACGATACCCATCGTCAAGTGTCTCCCTTGGTTGCCGCCGCACGGAACTTGCCGCCGGCGGTCCGCCCGGAAGGGGCGGATCTCAGTCCGCCTTCTCCACGTAGCGGATCTCCAGAAGCTCGGTTTCCGGCGGAAGCTCGAGCAGGATGTCGGCGTCGTCGTCCAGGTGGCGGGTCGCCGCCGGCGTGTCGCCCGACCACTTCTGCATCGTGGCGATATCAGGCCACAGCGAGAGCACCATGAAGTTGCAGACGTCGCCGTCGTCGCGGGTGAACATGAACACCTCGCGCGCGCCCAGCCGCTTGAGTTCGAGAACTCCCTGTTCGTACAGGTACTTGGCGTAGCTATCCTTCTTCTCGACCGGGGTCTGGCCGCGCCAGATCCGGGCGACGGGTTCGTTCATCTTCATGCTGCTTGTCCTCCGTTTCTCAGTGGTCGAGCCGGCTCAATAGAGAAGGGCCGGCATCCAGGTCGCCAGCGCCGGGAACAGCGCGACGAGCAGGAGCGTGGCGATTTGGCACGCGATGAAGGGGGGCACGCCGCGGAACATGTCGCCCAGCGCGATCTCCTTGGGCGCGATGCTGCGCAGATAGAAGACGGCGGGCGCCATGGGCGGTGTCAGGTACGAGGTCTGGAGCGTGATCATCACAAGGACTGCGAACCAGAGGGGGTCCACGCCGGCCGCGCGCACCAGCGGGTCGAACGTCGGCAGCACAATGATCAGGATGGAGATCCACTCCAGAAAGAAGCCGAGGATGAAGACCACGGCCAGGAAGACCAACACCAAGCCGATGGGACCCAATTGCAGGGCGTCGGCAACGTCGCGGATCAAGGCGGTGCCGCCGTTGACCATGAAGACTCCACTGAACAGCATTCCGCCGACGACGATGAAGAGGATCATCACGGTGATCCGCACTGTGCGGCCGACGGCCTCGGTCAGGACTTTGGCGCTGAGCCTTCCGTTGACGGCAGCAAGCAGCAGGGCGCCGAGCGCTCCGACAGCCGCGGCTTCGGTCGGCGATGCGATTCCGCCGAGGATCGAGCCCAAGACGGCGGCGACCAGCAGAGCCGGCGGAGCCAGAGCCTTCAGTGAGATGACGAGCTTTTCGCTCAAGCCGACGTCGTCGGCTTTCGCGGCGGCCGGTCCATCCTCGGGCCATACGGCGCATCGCACGACGATGTAGGCGCAGAAGAGAGCCACCATCAGCAGCCCCGGGACCATGAGGCTCGCCATCACCTGACCAGCGGACATTTGCGCCAACGAGGCGTAGACCACCGCGAGGATCGACGGCGGGATCACGGTTCCGAGCGAGCCGCTGGCGCAAATCGTGCCGGAGATGAGACGCTTGTCGTAGCCTCTGGCCATCATGGCTGGGATGGTCATCATCCCGATGACGGCTTCGACCGCGCCGACAATCCCGCTAGCTGCGGCGAAGACCGCACCGACGCCGACCGTCGCCAACGCCAGGCCGCCCCGCAAGCGCCCGATCCAGAGCTGCAATGCCTCGAACAGGCGTTCAGCCAAGCCGGAGCGTTCGAGCACGGCGCCCATGAAGACGAAGAGAGGCACCGCCGTCAGTGCGAACGCGCCGATGACGTCGAAGAGGCGGCCGTACATCTGCGCGCCGATCACGTCGCCGAAGACATGCCAGCCGAAAAGGAAGGCGGTGAGCAGCAGCGCGAAGGCGACCGGGACGCCAAGAAAGATCATGGCGAAGAGCACGGGGAACATGAGTGCAGGCAGAAGGTCAGCCATGGACCCCATCCTTCTCCGCGGCGCCACCCACGTCTCGGCGCCCGCCAAGCGCGAGCCGCACGACTTCGAGCAGCAGCGCGAGCAAGCCAAGCGAGATCATGAGGTGGACCGGCCATAGAAGCGGCCCCCATGCGCTGGTGACCTGCCGCTCCATCCTCTCGAATGCCAGAACCGCTCTCTCGAGCGAGACCAGCCACATCATCGCGAGCGGCAGCGCCAAGGCCGCGTGGAACACCCGGTCGACGCAGGCTTGCAGCCGAGCGGGCATCAGGCTGCTGAAGACGTCGACCCGGATATGCTCCTGGCGGCGCGTCACCCACGCCGCACCGAGGAAGAGCACCGCGCCATTGGCGATCATCGCGAAATCGGTGGACCAGATCGTGGGCGCGGTGAAGACGTAACGAGCGACGACCTCGTAGATCATCGCCCCGGCCAAGGCGGCGAACGCAACACCGGCCGCCGCCGCCAACAGCCTTGAGACGAGCGCGAGCGCACGGTCCAAGGCCGCAAGAGCCGATCGCATCGTCAGCATCCCGCCGCGCTCGACGTCGGGTCAGGCCGCGCTCGCCCGCGCTCCCAGGGTCCAGCCGTACTTCTGGTCCAGGCCCAGTTCCCGCACGATCCGCAGGCCGTCCGCCAACTTCTCGGGCGAGAGTGCGCGCAGGGGTCGGCGCATCGGGCCGCTCGGCAGCCCAAGCGCCTGCATGAGGCTTTTCACTGGAACCGGATTGATCGCGGAGTAGGTGAAGTGCAGCAGGGGCAGAAGCCGCAGGTAGTGTTCACGCCACGCCAAAGCCTTTTCCGCAGTGTCGAGCGGCTCAGAGAGCATGGCCATCTCTTGGGGCGCGAGGTTGCCCGTCATGTTCGCCGTACCATGGCCCCCCAGCGTCATTGTCGGGACCACCAGACCGAGATTGGGGCTGTCGCAGCACATCACGGAGACGCAGGGGCGCGCCTCGAGGATCCGGGCGACCTGCCCGACCCGCGCGGTGCTCTCCTTGTGAATCGCGTAGTTGGGATGCGTGAACAGGCGCAGCAGCGCCTCATGGCCGAGGTCGGTCTTCACTCGCGGCGGATTGTTGTAGATGCCGAGGTCGAGCTCCACCGAGTCCGCCACCTCGAGGAAGTAGGCCTCGATGTCGTCCTCCGAGCCACAGATGTAGGACGGTGCCGCGAGGATCGCGCCGTCGGCTCCTTCCGCGGCAGCATAGCGGGTCATTTCGACCGTGGCGGCGGTGCTCGGTCCAGTGCAGCCATAGAAGTGCAGCATCGCGCCCGACTTCATCCTCGACGTCCGAGAGATCACTTCGCGCTTCTCCTCGGCGGTCAGCATCGAGACCTCTCCGGTCGAGCCCATGATCAGGACCGCCGACGTTCCATGGCTTCTATGCCAGTCGAGGAGGGCTTCGAAACCCCCGAAGTCGATGCTGCTGTCGGCATTCATCGGCGTGGCAATGGCGACGAACGATCCGGTGATCGCGGCTTCTGTCATGACATTAACCCCTGTTTCATACGATTGTTTGAAACAATTGTTTGATTGTGGGCTTATGTCAAGCGGGTTTTGGCGCCGCCGGGATCGAGCTGCCGTCCGAGGCGAAGGCACTTGGGCCAAACGCCGGGCCCCCGAGTAAGTTTTTGGCAAGAGCGACAGTACCAAGTGGTTCGCCGGGTCGACCCAGCGTCCCATCGGCCGGTCGTGTTCGCCACCCGGAGTCTCGGTGACGGTAACTTTGGCCGTAAAGCGTGAGAAAGATGGGAAACCGGAGAACAAGTGCTGATGCTGGCGACGAGGATTCTGCAGATTGCGGAGTCCACTGACACGGAGTGCAGGGAACGCCTGCATGCGAAGCTGCGCGCGTTCGAGCTGACCCTTCTCGAGAATGGAAGTGCCGCATACTCGCTGCGCCCCATGAAGCGTGAAGCTGGCGAGATCCGGACACTGCTTCACGCATCGACAGTCGCCGAAGCCGCTCGCCAGATCTATGAGGAGAATGTCGGCGCTCTGTATCCCGTGATCGGCTAGAGCCTATCGGGACGGATGGCCCCCATCGACTGGCATGACGACATAACGTTCAGGTCCGGCGGACAGGCCTGGCGAGCGATACTGGACGCGCCGACGCGCGAAGGAATGGGCCGCCTCGTCACCGTTGCGATAGACGGACCGGGCACCCTCTTTGGCAGTTGCGTTGTCACGAAAGAAGAAGCCGGGCCTTGCTCGCGCACCCCTCCTCACGCCAATCACCCTAAGCTGGTCCGAATGCCACGAAGCCCCGGAAAATGCGCTGCGCGGCCTTCATGACTTGGCGCTCGCCCCACAACTGACGGCGGGAACGGGAGGTTCTGGAGTTGATGGTCGAAGGCCGTTCGCCCGGAAGCAGCTGCAAACGACCTCAGCCTCGTGCTGGAGAGCGTGGGGATTCACCTAGCCAACGTGAGGCGGAAAGTCGGCGCGCGCGACGACCCAGGCAGTATCGAAGGCGCTCCAGGCCGGCATGATACAGCATGATCCAGGGAGCGATGACGATCCGCTCCTGTGGATGCGGAGTGACGGCGTCGCGCGCCAAGGCGTGGTCGGCCCAACTCACCGTGCACCGGCCCGGACGAAAGCGGCCCGTCTCATCAGTGATCGCAAGAAGCGCGACTGATCGCGCCGTCGAACGACTCTATCCGTTGACACCACCGCGCAGGTGTCAGATTTGTTGTTGAAATTGAGACGTTCTGGATTCACTGCGAGACAAGATGCATACTCGCACGGCACGTGAGGACGACGCCGAGATCGTCGGTGACATGGTGATGGGCCTTCTCATGGAGATCGCCCCTGGCATCGACCGCGACCGGAACGCTGTTGCCCAGACGGCAAGAAGGCTTCTACGCAATGGAGCGATCACAGCAATCCTCGCTTTCGAGGGCGAAGCTCCCGTCGGCGTTATAACGCTCGACGCGTGCACGGCCATATATGCCAATGGCGCATTCGGTGAGATATCCGAACTCTACGTGGTGCCTTCCTCGCGTTCGCGCGGGGTTGCTGCGATGCTCCTGGATGCTGCCAAGCGAATTGCTCATGAACGAGGCTGGACCCGCCTGGAGGTTGGCGCGCCAGCGCAACCGGAATGGTCTCGGACAAAGGCGTTCTACATGCGTGAGGGATTCGTGGAGGTAGGGCCTCGCTTGAAGCTCTTGTTCGCATGATGGCACTGCCCGATGCGCCGGAGGCGCGCGCGCATCTCTCGCGAACTCGCCGGGGGCCGCAGGCGGTTCGGCTATCGCCGGCTGGGCATCCTTCTCGAACACCAGGGCATCGAGATGAACCACAAGCGCCTTTACCGGCTGTACCGTCAGGAAGGCCTCAGCGCTCGCCGGCGGCGCGCCCGGCTCGGCCGAGGCGGTCTCGATCGTGCGCGACCTGACGGAGAAGATCGTGGTCACGCCGACCGCCGGCGACGCCATCGGCCAGGGACCGTCGCCCGCGGCTTGCGACGTCGAGCTGCACGGCCGCCTCGCGACCCTGCTCGCCAAAGCGAAATCCCCCGACCCGGCCGCGGCCGAGAGTCGGGGGATTATGGTGGTAGCGGGGGAGGGACTTGAACCCCCGACACGCGGATTATGATTCCGCTGCTCTAACCAGCTGAGCTACCCCGCCCGAAGGCGTAGACCCGGACGGTGCGGCCAACAGGATGACGACGGGCATCACCGTGCGGTCGCAGGGCCTGCGGAGGCGGTCATATAGGAGGGCGGCTTTCCGGCTGTCAAGCGCACGTCGGCGTCCAGCGACCGCGGCGCGAAAGCCGCAACGAGTCAAAGCGGTCGTGCCCGTGCGATCCCCCCGACACGCGTGCGGGCCTACCACCGGAAATGGCATGAGCTGGAGAAACTTCGCAATTGAGCTTCCGAAGCATGTAAGCAGAATGTCGCACATGATGGAGTCGGGGGGTCCACTCCGCGAGGTGCCTGCCGCACGCGCCGCCCCGCGCAGACGCCGGGGGTCGCGCCGCGACCGTCATGCCGAACATGCGGCTGCCTTCGAGCGCGACGCGCCGCTGTCGCCGGCCGCTTGGGGCGCCGTGGTGCTGCTGGCCACGGCCGTCGCGGCCCTGCTTTACCTGCTGATCGAATTGAGCGCCGCGCCCTTCTAGCGACGGCCCCAGGCTCTACGCGCTTGCCGCGGTCATGCCCGCCGCATCCGAGGCCGGCAGCTCGGACAGCTCCGCCGCGGCGATCCAGCCGCCGCCGAGCACGCGGCTACCGGCGTAGCAGACCGCAGCCTGCCCGGGCGCCACGCCGGACTGCGGAGCGTCCAGGCGAATCTCGGCCCCGCCCTGCCCGTCGGCGAAGACCCGGCCAGCGACCGGCGCCTGGGCGGAGCGCAGCTTGACCTCGACCGGCTTGCCTGCCTCCGGCGGCGGCGCGCCAAGCCAATTGAGTTCACGCACATGGACGAGATCGCGCCCCAGCGCCGCCTTCGGCCCGACGACGACGCGCCGCGCCTGCGGCTCCAGCCGAACCACGTAGAGCGGGTCCGCGGTGCCGCCGATACCGAGGCCGCGGCGCTGGCCGACGGTGAAGCCGATGACCCCCTCGTGGCGGCCGAGCACGCGCCCCTGCAGATCGACGATCTCCCCCGGCTCGGCGGCGCCGGGGCGCAGCTTCTCGACGACGCGGGCATAGCCGCCGCTGGGCACGAAGCAGATGTCCTGGCTGTCCGGCTTGTCGGCCACCGCCAGGCCCAGGCGCTCGGCCTCGGCGCGGGTCTGTGCCTTCGGCAGGCCGCCGAGCGGGAACTGCAGGAAGGCGAGCTGGGCGCGCGTGGTGGCGAACAGGAAATAGCTCTGGTCCCGCGCGGTCTCGACCGCGCGGTGCAGCTCCGGCCCCTCGGCACCCTCCAGACGCTGCACGTAATGGCCGGTGGCCAGGGCGTCGGCTCCCAGCTCGCGGGCGGTGGCCAGCAGGTCGCGGAACTTGACCGTCTGGTTGCAGCGCACACAGGGAATCGGCGTCTCGCCGCGCAGGTAGCTGTCGGCGAAGTCCTCGATCACCGAGTCGCGGAAGCGGCTCTCGTAGTCCAGCACGTAGTGGGCGATGCCCAGCCGATCGGCGACGCGGCGCGCGTCGTAGATGTCCTGGCCGGCGCAACAAGCGCCCGTCTTCCCGACGGCCTGGCCATGGTCGTAGAGCTGCAGGGTGATGCCGATCACCTCGTAGCCGCGCTCGGCCATCAGCGCCGCGGTCACGGAGGAGTCGACGCCGCCGGACATGGCGACGACGACCCGCGTGTCGCGCGGGGCCTTGGCGAGGCCGGGAAGCGAGGAAGAGGAGGCAGCGGGATTTAATGAGACACTAGACATATCCATCAGTATACTCGCCGTAAGCCGCAGCGCAATACCGGGAAACACTGCGCTTAGGGCGCGACATCTTATGCAGTAAACATACTCTCTATCACAAAATTTTTGTTTCGCTTCGAAAAGCGGACTGATGAAAATGTCAAGTAGGAAAAGGCGGCCGACCGCGATCTGCACACATTGCCGACAGCCACCGCCTCCAGGTGTTTACACGAACCAGCACTGCATAAACCGTCGCTGCAGAGGCGTATACGTGCCTGACTTCGGTAACTGGGCTGAGTGTGATCGCTGCGCTTGTACGGGCCGAAGAGATAGTGAGGAGTGTGGATTCTGCAGTGGCCTGGGATGGATCCGCTCGCCCCGAATAGGAGGCTAAGCTGAGGGTTCTCTTGGCAACCCGAGTAACAGAGCGATCAGGGGCTGCGGCTGGGCGAGCAGGCCGAGCGAAACGGAGAAGTGGCCCTGCCGCCGCACCGTGACCTGCGCGGGCGGCAGATCCCAACGACGCACCAGGGCGGCCCCCTGCGCGAAGGGCAGCAACTCGTCGCGGCTGCCGAGCACCACTTGGATGCGCTCGGCCGGCAGTGGACAGGGCCCCGCCGGATCGAGCAGCGGCGCCCAGCGCGCCAGCTCCGTCTCGGTCCAGCCGGCCGCCGTCAAGCGGCGGCGCAGCCCCAGCATCCGGCCGAGGCTGCCGTCGAGCGCGGCCTGCGCCAGATGTCCCGCGGTAGCGACCAGCAACAGCCCGTCCGGGCGCAGCTCCGCCGACCAGTGCGACGCGGCCTCGGCGGCGAGCTGCGCCGTGAGCGCGCCCAGCGAGAAGCCCGACCAGGCCACTGGGCCGTGCGTCCGCGCCCAGCGGGTCCAGACCGCCAACTCCGGGACCGCCAGCGCGAAGAAGTCGAGAAACGCCTTCGGACCGCCGCCAATCAGCGGCTCGCCGCCATATGTGCCCGCCCGGCGCCGCCGCCCGTGCCAGGGCGCCTCCGGGCGCAGCACCTGCCAGCCGCTCGCCAGGGCCTGCGCCGTGTAGTCCGGCACCGGCGGCCAGAAGTCCTCTTCGATGCAGATGCCGTGCAAGCCGATCAGCGTGCCGCGCGGCGGCGCGTGCGGACGGTCGAGCCGTGCCCAGGCAGTCCCGCCGTCGGCCGCGCTAAAGCGCAGCCAGCGGCGCGTGCGGTCGCTGGCGGTCAAGGGATGACCGATCTCCACCGTCGCCTGCGCCGGCGGGTAGGCTGCACGCAGCCCGTCGCGCCGCGCCGCGTGCGCGGCTTCGGCCTCCACAGGCCCGGCGATCGCGAAGTCGGCGGGCGGGCCGGACACCGCTGCCGCCGGGTGCCGCAAACGCCGCCACATCCAGCGCGCCGCGCAGCGACGCCGCGTCGCGTCCAGGTGCGTCAAGACATCGTTCGGCGGCGGAACCGGCGCAAAGAAGCCGTCCAGCCAAGCCGCCTCGGCCGCCGCCAAGGCTTCGGCCGCCGCGCCTGTCTCGGCGTCGGCGGCGGCCCAGGCCCGCGACATCGGCAAGTGCAGGCGCGCCACGCCCCAGGTCGCCAGCCGGTCGTACCACGGGCGCAGCCAGAGCCCGGCCAGCGGCGGACGCCAAAGCAGGGAGCGCTGCCCGAGGTTGCGGGCCGCCGGGGCTACCTCGCCGTCCGGCGCCATCGGCTGCACTCCGCTGCCGCGACAGCGGCGGGCACATCGCCTCGCATGTCCACGGCCGCCTACCCCGCCGCCTACCCCGCCGCCTCGGCCGCCGAGAGCCCCATATCCCAGAAGCCGATCTCCAGGCAGCAGGCCGTCTCGAACAGGCCGAGCAACTGGGGCCAGCGCGGGTTGCCGGCGAGATCGCCGACCAGTCCCCGGCCTGCGGCGACGCGCTCGAGCTGCCGGCGGGACATCTCCGCGCCGTCCTGGAACTCGGCGCCGCCGTACATCTCGATCCAGTCGCGATAGGGATTGCCGTCCAGCCGGGTCGCCGGGTCCGCCAGCAGCCGCCGGCCGATCTCGGCATAGCCCAGGCTGCAGGGGATCAGCGCCACCAGCAGGTCGAGGAGATCGCCCGTCAGCCCCGCATCCATGACGAAGCGCGTGTAGAGCCGGTTGGCGTCAGCCTCGGGCAGCGCCTTGAGGTCCTGCTCACCGAGCCCCCAGCCGGCGCAATACTTCACGTGCAGGTCCAACTCGTGGTTGAGCAGCAAGTCGACGGCTGCCGCCGCCTGGCGCAGGTCCTCCACCTCTGTGGACTTCACCACAGCCAGCGCCCAGGCTCGGCTGTAGTGCAGCAGGAACAGATAGTCCTGCCCCAGGTAGTGACGGAAACAGGCTTCCGGCAGGCTACCGTCCGCCAGCGCGCGCACGAAGGGATGTGCGACGTAGCCGCGCCAAGCTTCGGGCGCGCCGCCCTTCAGGGCCTCGTAGACGCTGTCCGGCATCGGCGCGCCGGCCTATTCCAGCAGCATGTTGCGGGTCTCGGTCGGCAGCCTGACCGTCAGACCGTCCAACTCCTCGGTCAGGATGATCTGGCAGCCCAGGCGCGAGGTCTTGGTCAAGCCGAAGGCCAGGTCCAGCATATCCTCCTCGTCCTCGCTGGCCTCATCGAGGCGCTCGTACCAGGTCTTCTCGACGATCACATGGCAGGTCGAGCAGGCGAGCGAACCTTCGCAAGCGCCTTCGATATCGATGTCGTTGCGGTGCGCGATCTCCAGCACCGAAAGCCCGGACGGCGCTTCGACCGTCATCTCCGAGCCGTCGCGTTGGATGAACGTCATCTTCGGCATCTGTAACCCTTCTTGGCGGATGGACACGGCACGCGCATCGCCCGTGCGGACCGGGGCGGGTCCGATGTAGCGAAGCCGGCGGTCATTTGCCAGATCGCGGTCGCCAGGAAAGCGCGGCCCCGGCACTACTCGGCGGCGGCCGCCCGGGCCCGCACCCGCTCGACCGCATCGGCCAGCAGCCCGGCGGCCCGCTCGACCTCGTCCGCGCCGGTCATGCGCCCGAAGCCGACCCGCAGGCTGCAGGCGGCCTCCTCCTCCGACAGACCGATGGCGCACAGGACGTAGGAGGGCTCGACCTTGGCCGAGCTGCAGGCGCTGCCGGTCGAGACCGCAAGCTCCGGCGCCGCCGCCATCACCTCTTCCGCTGGTGCGCCGGCAAAGCGCAGGTTGAGGTTGCCGGGCACCCTTGCGGTGCGGCTGCCGTTGACCGGGACCGGCCCGAGCCGTTCTTCCAGCAGCCCGAGGAAGCGCTCGCCGAGATGCTCGAGCCGCGCCGCCTCGGCCCGCATCTCAGCCGACGCGATGCGGCATGCTTCGCTGAGCCCGACGCACAGCGGCGTCGGCAGGGTGCCGCTGCGCAGGCCCCGCTCCTGACCGCCGCCATCGAACAACGGCTCCAGGCGTACGCGCGGTCTGCGGCGTACGTACAGGGCACCGATGCCCTTCGGACCGTACAGCTTATGGCCGGACACGCTCAAAAGGTCGATACCCTGAGCCCGCACGTCGATGGGGATCTTGCCGACGGCCTGCGCCGCATCGACGTGCAGCCAGGCACCGACCGCATGGACCGCCTCGGCAACCTGGGCCATCGGCTGTATGGTGCCGATCTCGTTGTTCGCCGCCATAACGGAGACCAGTGCGGTGCGCACGTCGAGCGCCGCCCGCAGAACCTCCAGGTCGACAAGGCCGTCCGTACGCACAGGCAGGACCGCGATCTCGAAGCCCTCGCGCTCCAGGGCGCGTACGGACTCCAGGGCGCATTTGTGCTCGCTCGCCAGCGTCACCACGCGGTCGCGGCCTTCGTGGCGCTTGCGGAAGCGTGCGGCGCCCTTGATCGCGATGTTGTTGGATTCCGTCGCACCCGAGGTGAAAACGACCTCGCGCGGATCGGCGTTCAAGATGGCGGCCACCTCGCCGCGCGCGCGTTCCACCGCCTCCTCGGCGTCCCAGCCGTAGGCGTGCGACTCGCTGTGCGGATTGCCGAAGCGCTCGCCGAACCAGGGCAGCATGGCTTCGACCACCCGCGGGTCGGTCGGCGTCGTCGCCTGGTAGTCGAGATAGATCGCGGTCGGGCGGCTGTTGCGGCCGGCCTGCGTCATGCCACCGCCTCCCCGTTTGCCGCCCGCGCCGCCAGGGGCGCCCAGGCCTCGAGGAAGCGCGCGTAGTCCTGCGGCCGGCTGTCCCAGCCGCTCGACACGCGCAGCGCCGAGCCGCTCACCGACGCCGGCGCGCCCATCGCCGCCAGGACGTGCGACGGGGCGACCTTGCCGGAAGAGCAGGCAGAGCCGGAAGAGACGGCGACCCCGGCCAGGTCGAGGGCCATCAACTGGGTTTCCGCTGACAGTCCCGGCAGCGCCACGCAGGTGGTGTTGGGCAAACGCGGCGCCGCCCGCCCCAGAATCTCGGCCTGCGGCGCACAGGCCAGCAACTCGGCTTCGAAGCGGTCGCGCCAAGCGGCCAACGTTCCGATCCCTTCGCGAGCGGCCTGGGCGGCGGCGCCGAACCCGGCGATCGCCGCGACGTTCTCGGTGCCGGCGCGGCGTCCGCGTTCCTGTCCGCCGCCGCGCAGCACGGGCGTCAGCGCGACGTCGTCGGCGACCAGCAAGGCGCCGACGCCCTGGGGACCGCCGAGCTTATGGGCCGACAAGCTCATCAGATCGACACCCAGCAGGGCGAAGTCGACGGGGATCTTGCCCGCCGCCTGCACCGCGTCGCAATGCACTAGGACTCCGAACTCCCGCGCCAGGGCCGCCGCCTCGGCGACCGGCTGGACGACACCGGTCTCGTTGTTGGCAAGCTGTAGGGACACGAGCGCCGGCTCCGGAGTGGCGGCCAGCAGGTCGGCCAGCTTGGCCAAGGAGATCCGGCCGTCACGGCGCAGCGGGATGCGCTCGGCCTGCGCAGCGGCTTGCAGCACCGAGTCGTGCTCGCCGGCCGAGATCAGCAGGCGCCGGCGCCCGCTGCCGACCAGCGCCAGATTGTTGGCCTCGGTGCCGCCAGCGGTGAAGACCACCTGTTCGGCCCGCGCACCGGCCAGCACCGCGACCCGCTCGCGCGCATCCTCGACGAGCCGCCGAGCACGCCGGCCGAAGCCGTGCACCGAGGAGGCGTTGCCCACCTCACCGAGGGCGGCCGTCATCGCGGCGAGTGCCTCTGGGCGCAGCGGGGCCGTGGCGTTGTAGTCGAGGTAGACCGGCGCGCTCATGGCTTCGCGAATGTCGCTCCCCTGGCGCTATTGGGCGGCGACGGGCGGCTCGTAGTCCTGCGCCGGTTCGACCAGCCCGCTGGTGCCGAGCACCCGGCGCCCGACCACGTCGCCGACCGTCACCGACGACAGGTAGAGATAGATCTGGTTGCCCAGCTCCTCCCAGAGGTCGTGAGTCATGCAGCGCGTCTGGTTCGAGCGGCAGCCGAAGGGCTGGCCCGGCATGCAGCGAGTCGCCCGAATCGGCTCGTCAACCGCCAGAATGATGTCCGAAATGCGCGTGTCGTCCGCCTCGCGCGCCAGCAGATAACCGCCGCCCGGTCCGCGCACCGACTTGACGATGCCGCCCCGCCGCAGCTTGGCGAAAAGCTGCTCCAGATACGACAGCGAGATCTCCTGGCGCTCGGCGATGTCGGCCAGGGAGACCGGACGCCCCCTGCCATTGGCGGCCAAGTCGCACATCGCCATGACGGCATAGCGTCCCTTGGTCGAGAGCTTCATTTCCCAGCTTCCCTCCTGACTGCGGCCGGCCGTCGCGCGGCCGGTTCGTTCAGGCGCCAACGCGCCTCAGCATGTCCTCTTTGCATCGCCGGCCTGAGTGTCGTCGCCGTTCTCGCGCGTCGGCGCGCCGCCGGACGCGCTGTCCTCGGCGGAGGCCGCGAGTCGGGATTCCAACTCGCGCACCCGCGTACGCAGCCCGTGCACCTCGCTCAGCAAACCGTCGAGAGCCCGGGCCACCGGATCGGGAATGTCGCCGGTCGGCGTGCCGTAAGCGACGAAGCGGGGCTCGGCCGGAGCCTCGGCCGGCTTCTCTCCGACCACCTTGCCCGGCACCCCGACGACGGTCGCGCCTTCCGGAACGTCCTTGGTGACCACCGCATTGGCACCCACGCGCGCGCAGCGGCCCACCGTGATCGGGCCCAGCACCTGCGCGCCCGAGCCGACGATCACGCCGTCGCGCAGGGTCGGGTGCCGCTTCTGATTGCGCTGCTTGTCGCTGTCCACCGAAGGCGCGACGCCGCCCAGCGTGACGTCGTGGTAGAGCGTCACATCGTCGCCGATCTCGGCCGTCTCGCCGACCACCACGCCCATGCCATGGTCGATGAAAAAGCGCCGGCCGATGGTTGCGCCGGGATGGATCTCAATCCCGGTGAGCGTGCGTCCGACCTGCGAGATCCACCGCCCCAGGAGATACCAGCGGCGGCGCCAGAGGGCATTCGACAGCCGGTAGACCAGCAGAGCCTGGAAGCCGGGATAGCAAAGCGCGACCTCCAGCCGCGACTTGGCGGCCGGGTCTCGCGCCATGGTGGCATCGATGTCCTCGCGGAGCGTCTTGAACATGGCAGTGCCCGTGAGTATGGTCCGCCGCTTTCGAGATCCGCGCGTCTGGACGCCTTGGCAGACCTTCGCTTCATGGCGTCATGATATGTGTGCCCGAGTCCTGTGGTCAACTATTCCCGGGCCTGCCGCCTGCGAACGACGGGCAAAGGTCCTATGTGATGCAGGGAATTGCGGCTGCGGCGGTACGGTGATGCGGTCGGTTTTCGCAAGTCCACACGGTCGCGGCCCTCGGCCGTGCGCCGGCCCAACACGAGCGTCAGGAACGGCCAAAGATGCCAGACGTGATTTTCAACGGCCCGGAAGGTCGCCTCGAGGGACGCTATCAACACGGCCGCGGCAGCAATCCGCCGATCGCGCTGATGCTGCATCCGCACCCCCAGCACGGCGGGACCATGAACAACAAGGTGGTCTACGCGCTGTACCAGGTCTTCGCGCGACGCGGCTTTTCGGTACTGCGCTTCAACTTCCGCGGCGTTGGGCGCAGCCAGGGCACCTTCGACCGCGGCGAGGGCGAGCTGTCGGATGCGGCCAGCGCGCTCGACTGGCTACAGGCCTACAACGAGAACGCCAGCACCTGCTGGATCGCCGGCTTTTCTTTCGGCGCCTGGATCGGTATGCAGCTCCTGATGCGCCGTCCGGAGATCAGCGGCTTCATCTCGGCGGCGCCGCCGGCAAACCTCTACGACTTTTCGTTCCTGGCGCCCTGTCCCTCCTCGGGGCTGGTGGTGCAGGGCACGAACGACGAGATCGTGCCGGAGCCCTCGGTGAAAAAGCTCGTCGAGAAGCTCTCGAACCAGCGCGACATCGAGATCGAATACAAGCTGATCGAGGGCGCCAACCACTTTTTCACCGACCAGCTCGATCTCTTCGCTGGTGCAGTGGACGACTACCTGAACCGTCACACCGAAACCCGCGCAGCCGGCAAGAAGGCGAGCTGAGGCCTGCGTCCGCCAGGGCGCACGGCCCGTTGGCGATCAGGTGAAGACGACCAGGGATAGCAGCCGGGCCACCCGCCCGGGATCGGCGTCGTCGGCCAGGGGACAGACCACGGTGCGATAGCGTTTGTAATTTCGGGTCGACCAGGTCAGCCCCATGTCCGCGTAGTAGGGCTGGCGACGGCGCAGGACTTCGGCGAAGCGCCGCTGCACGCCTTCGGCGCCCGTCACCTCGTCGACGAAGCGTCCGGTGCTGTCCAGACCGGACTGCTCGACGGCCTGGGTGCCCATCAGCCGCACCTTGAATCGCGGTTCCTCGGCTGAGCCCTCCACCCCGATCAGGACCACGTACGGCAAGGCGGCGCGCGGCAGGTCGAAGGGATCGAAGTCGGCCACGCGCGGCATCGCGCGCGGCCCCGCCAAGTCGCGCCAATGCGCGTAGAAAGCGGCCAGCAGCGGTTCGCCGGCAAGCTGGGCAGCGGACGACACCGGACCGTAGCTGTCCGCGCCCGCCTCCGAGACGGCGTAGCTATGGGCGGACAGGCCTCGGTCGAACGATGAAGGCATCTCGAGTCCGTTGGTCGCGGCAGGTCTTCGCGGCGAGCAGCTCGACGGCCGTAGTCTCACCTGCGGAAGTTTAGGAAGTGTAAACTAAAACCAGTGGATGTCGCATCGCCAAAGCAGGACGCAGACCGTCTCAGTGCCCGGGTCGGTGCAGTCGCCCGCCGGTGACGGGGCACGCCGCGCCGGTCGTGCTCGGCAGCGACAGCGCCAGGCCATGGCGGCTGCGCACGGCCAGGTAGGCGAAGGCCTCGGCCTCCAAGGCATCGCCGTCCCACCCGACCGCCTCGACCGGCTCGACAGGGCAGCCGAGCCGCGCGCGCAGGGCCATCACCATCGCCGGGTTGTGCCGGCCGCCGCCGCCGACCAGCCAGCGCCGTGGCGGTGCGGGCAGCAATGCCACGGCGGCGGCGACGGCGGCGGCGGTGAACTCGGTCAGGGTGGCGGCGCCGTCGGCCGGATCGAGGCTATCCAGGAGCGAGACCTCGAAGGCGTCGCGGTCGAGCGACTTGGGCGGCGGCGCGGCGAAGTAGGGATGGTCGAGCAGCCGGGCCAACGCCGCCGCATCGATCGTGCCGGCGAAGGCCAGGGCGCCGTCGCGGTCGCATGCAAGGCCGGTATGCGCCAGGCACCAGTCGTCGAGCAGCGCGTTGCCGGGCCCCGTGTCGAAGGCGAGCGGCGGCGTCTCCCCGGCGCCGATCCAGGTCAGGTTGGCGACGCCCCCGAGGTTGAGCACGGCCAGCGGCGGCGTCAGCCCCGCGGCCCGGACGCGCGCGAGGTGGTAGAGCGGCACCAGCGGCGCCCCCTGCCCGCCCGCCGTCATGTCGGCGCTGCGGAAGTCGTTCACCGTGGCGATCCCCGTGAGCTCGGCCAGCAGCGCGCCGTCGCCGATCTGCCAGGTGGTGCCCTGGTGCGGCGCGTGCAGGATGGTCTGGCCGTGGAAGCCGAGGGTCTCGACCGCGCGCGCGGCGATGCCGGCCTGCGACAGCAGCGCCGCCACGGCTTCGGCATGCCGGCGGGTCAGTTCCCGCTCGACCGCGGCCACCTCCGGCTCCGGCGCGTTGCCGCCCAGCAGGCCGCGTAGTCGGGCCCGGAAAGCGGCGTCGTAGGCGCGCGTGACGAAGGCGAGCGGCCGCACCGCGCCCTCGCCGTCGGTCTCGATCAGTGCGGCGTCGATGCCGTCCAGGGAGGTGCCGCTCATCAGGCCGATGGCGAGGGACATGGCTTGGGGCTTCCACAGGCGGAGGATCTGGCGGCGGACCGCCGGGCTGTGTCGTTGAGGCGGTCGGGCGAGTGTGCTAAGCGGGCGCGCCCCCGGCAAGGGGCCAGGCATATCCCCCACCGCAGCAGACTGCCAGGCCGATGACCGCATTCCGCTCTGACTTCCTGCAGACCCTGCAGGCGCGCGGCTACATCCACCAATGCACCGACCCCGAAGGTCTCGACGCGCTGGCCGTCGCGGGCGGACTGACCGCCTACATCGGCTTCGACGCCACGGCGGACTCCCTGCACGTCGGCCACCTGGTGCAGATCATGATGCTGCGGCGGCTGCAGCAGGCGGGCGGCCGCCCGATCGTGCTGATGGGCGGCGGCACCACCAAGATCGGCGACCCCTCGGGCAAGGACGAGGCGCGCCAGTTGCTGGACGAGGCCCAGATCGCCGCCAACATCGCCGCCATCCGGGAGAACTTCGAGGGCTTCCTGGACTTCGGGCCGGATGGCGCGCTGCAGGCCGACAACGCCGCGTGGCTCGACGAACTGCGCTACATCCCGCTGCTGCGCGACGTCGGCCGGCACTTCACGGTCAACCGCATGCTGACCTTCGACTCGGTCAGGCTGCGGCTCGAACGCGAGCAGCCGCTGACCTTCCTCGAGTTCAACTACATGATCCTCCAGGCCTACGACTTCCTGGAGCTGTGGCGCCGCTTCGGCTGCCGTCTGCAGATGGGCGGCTCCGACCAGTGGGGCAACATCGTCAACGGTATCGAGTTGGCGCGCCGCGTCGAGGGCGCCGAGCTGTACGGCGTGACAACCCCGCTGCTGACCACCGCCTCCGGCCAGAAGATGGGCAAGACGGCGGCCGGCGCCGTCTGGCTGTCGCCGGCGCGCCTCAGCCACTACGACTACTACCAGTACTGGCGCAACGCCGACGACGCCGACGTCGCGCGCTTCCTGAGGCTCTTCACCGACCTGCCGCTCGACGAGATCGCCCGCCTCGCCGCGCTGGCCGGCCGCGAGATCAACGAGGCCAAGAAGGTGCTGGCCTTCGAGGCGACCAAGCTGTGCCGCGGCCGGGCCGCCGCCGAGGAAGCCGCCGAGACCGCGCGCGTCACCTTCGAGGAGGGGGCGGTCGCCGAGCACCTGCCGACCCTGGAGGTGCCGCGCGCCCGTTTCGAGGCCGGCATCCCCTTCTACGCCCTGCTGGCCGAAGCCGGGCTGTGCGCCAGCAACGGCGAGGCGCGGCGTCTGATCAAGGGCGGCGGCGGGCGCGTCAACGACGAGCGCCTCGAAGACGAGGCAGCACCCATCGGCCCCGAGCGCCTGCTGCCCGACGGCGTCGTCAAGCTCTCCGCCGGCCGCAAGAAGCACGCCCTGGTCAAGCCGGTCTAACCGCGCCCGCAGTGGGTACGCCCGCCGGCGGCGGTGCGGGCGCGAGCGCTCGCTCCGATGCGCGTCGGCGCATCGGGACCGCCTGCCGCAGGCAGCCCTTCCGCCGGCACCGCGCGACACGTCGCCGCAATGCCGCGGCCCAAGCGCGAGACGTCGTGCCCCGCCTGCACGCGACGTCCCTGCGCGCTGACCTGACATCGCCCTTCGCCGTGGGCCTGTCGAAGGGCGGGCCCGCAGGCCCACCGCCGACCGACTTTCGGCCACGCGGGCTGATGCCTTTTTGTTCTTCTATTGGGCGAATGTTCTTGCTATGGTCCATGCCCTCTGTGCCACCGACCCGGAGCAGGACCATGGCCCGCGGCAGCTTTCGATCTCCCCTCGCCCCCGATTCCAGTGGCCGTTCGCGCGGCGATCCCGACGATCCCTACGATCCCTATGCCCCGCGCGCCGCACGGCGCCGGCCGCGGCGGCCCGAGGAACCGGCGCCGATCGAGCGGGCGCTGAGCGGCCTGGTGGCCGACCCGCTGTACTGGCAGGACCAGGACGAGGATTATTTTCAGCACGTCCGGCGCCAGTACGCCCAGGTCTACGGCAGCGGCAAGGTCGCGCGCGACGCCACCGGCCGGCAGCGCGAGGCGGCGCCCAAGCCCGAGTACGCCGAGGGCCGCCGCGGGCTCGACTGGTTCGCCCCCAAGCCGAAGCCCCAGGACCTGCACCCGCGCGGGCCCGTCGGCCGCGGCGTTTCGACCGGCAGCGTCGCGCCGCAGGCGGCCGGCTCCCGGCGCCCCGGCACGTCAACCAAGGCCCCCGGCAACGCCCGGCGCGACGTGGTCGGCCTGCAGAAGGCCCTGGCCGGCACCGGCTGGTACCACTGGCAGCCGCCGCACGAGCCGAGCGGGCAGGTCACCGAGGCCCTCGACGCCGCCATCCGCGCCTTCCAGCAGGCGCACGGCCTGACGGTCGACGGACTCGTCACGCCCGACGGCCCGACCCTGCGCAGCCTCGCCCAAGCCGCCGGCCTGCCCCTCCAGGCGCCCGACCAGAATGCCGGCCACACCCCCGGCGACCAGCACCCCGACACGCCAACCGAGCCAACGCCGGACCCGGAGCCAGAACCGCGCGACCAGCCCGATATGGTCCCGCGCGATGACGACTTGACCGAGTGCCAGAAACTATCGTCGCGCATAAAACACCACGCCTACATTGTCGCGAGCGGCAAGGCTGGAATCGAATCTGCCAAGCGACAGCTCGAAACGATCGACGAGACGTTGGCGGACCTGGAAACGAGAATCTCCAAGGCACTGCGCGCACAATGGGGTTTCGACGTTTCGCAGTTCGCGGAGAAGTTCGCCGTTCCGCAAAACAGGGCCCGGCCCCTTCTTTCGGTTCTCGCCGTCCTCAGGCGTTTTCTGCGGGACGAACTGCGGCAAGGCGACAAGCCAAGAGAAGACGGCACGGGCAGAGCGAACCTGCCAAGCAGCGGTAGTGGCGCCAAGGCGCTCTCGCAGCTCTTGGACGAAGCCGCCTTCCTGGCCGAGCAGCGAAACGAATTGGAAGGCTACATCACCGACCGGACCCAGAAGATCGAGGAGTCGAAGGCGGAGCTGGCTACGCTTGAGCCAGAGTTCGAAAGCAAGTGCAGCCACAGCGCTCCGCCAGAGCATCAACAGGGGGCGGGGGGGACCGCCTCTTCCGCCGCATAGTGGTCGTAGATGAAGCGGTCGTCCTGCGAGAAGGCAGCCACCAGCCGCTCATGGAGCTTTCGGGCTGCAGCTTCGTTCGAGCCTCTGGTGTCGCGGAGGGCGACGGCCAGCCACGCCAGGGTCCAACCCGGCCGTCGTCCATCTTGCAGAACGAGAGCCGCCAAGCGCGCAAGCGCCGGGAAATGACCCTGGGTCGCGCTTCGGCACAGCATGCGAACCGCGCTCGCCGCGTCGAGCTCGCGTGAGCGCAGGCGCTTGCCCTCGTCGAGCAAGGCGATGCCGAGGTCGTATTGGGCCAGCGCATGTCCCCGCTCGGCCGAAGCGATCAGATACCGCCAGCACAGGCGGTCCGCATGCTGCAACGCGCTCTCGCAAACCCGCAACATCCGCTTGTAGACGACGTCCCCACCCGCACGACGGAGCTCGAAAAGCTCGCCAACCAGGCTCTCGTAACGCTCAGGAAGAGCGCCGTTCAGAAACTCCTCCCGCAGGTCCTGCAAGGCCAACTGAATGGCCCGGCGGTCGAGGACATCCAGGTCGACCAAATCCCAGGCGGCGATCGTATACCAGAGATCGACTTGCGCGTCGCCGATCGGCGGTTCGCTCGCACCGCCGGCGAGGCCCATCAGCAAGAAAGAGCGACTGTCGTCGGCACCACCCTCTGCCGCAAGGCGGGCATAGTCCAACGTCTTGGCGGCCCAACCCGGCGCGCGAATCTGGTACGTCAGCGCCGCCAGATCCAAGGCTGCGTAGGGATAGCCCGCCTCGGCCGATGCTTGCAGCAGGCGAAGGCTCCGAAGGAGATCGCCCGAACGCTGGGCGGAAACGGCTTTCCAGTAGATCTCCTCAGCGCTCAGCCCTTCCGTCCCCTCTGGCACCACCCGGTCGCGCGGCGGGTCGGTCTGCGGCGTGGTTTGCTGGCCTTGGGCGGCCCCGGCAAGGACGGCCAGCAGACAGAGAGCGAGCAGCAGGCGCATGCCGGCATGGTAGCCTCCGGCGGCGCCTGAAGCCACTATCGAGGCGGGATCTGGCGGTCTTCCAACTCAGCTTAGCCGCGGGCCGGCACCGGCTGGTATCACTGGCAGCCGCCGCACGAGCCGAGCGGGCAGGTCACCGAGGCCCTCGACGCCGCCATCCGCGCCTTCCAGCAGGCGCACGGCCTGACGGTCGACGGACTCGTCACGCCCGACGGCCCGACCCTGCGCAGCCTCGCCCAAGCCGCCGGCCTGCCCCTCCAGGCGCCCGACCCGGCACCCGGCCACACCCCCGGCGACCAACATCCCGACACGCCAACCGAGCCAACGCCGGAACCGACGCCGGAGCCGGAGCCGGAGCCGACGCCGCACCAAACGGCGGAGCCGGAACCGCGCGACCAGCCCGATATGGTCCCGCGCGACGACGACTTGACCGAGTGCCAGAAGCTCGAATCGAGGCTCAATCACTACGAACATCGGATCGATCAAAGCCGTCAATTTTTGGTATACAGTGAAGAGGCGATCAAAATCTTGAAAGCAAGAATTCGACAAATAAATAAAGTCATACAAGACAAAGAAAGGGCAGAGCGCCTGTTTACCAAGGACGACATCCCTGCGCCCCCGAAGTTTGGCGGCTCGCCCAAAGGCGGCGGGCTGGGGGCTGCCGCACTCGAGTTCGCCCTGACCCTGATCCAGGAAGCGATCGAGATGAAGCAGCAGCAGGACGAGAATCGAGAGACCTACTACCAGTCGGAGTATTGGGCCCTGACGGCGGCACAGCTCGCAGAGGTCAAGAAAGTCGTCCAGGCGGAAATCGACAAGCTCGTTGCGGAGTCGCGCGCCGCCTCGGAGCGGATTGCGGACCTGCAGGACAAGCTGCCACAGGTGCGCGCCCGCTACGACCGGCGCTGCCGGCGGGTGGGCGACGCTCAGCAGTCCAGTGGCGGTGGGGCGCGGCGGCCCTCATAGAACTCGAAGAACATCCGGTGGGTTTCCGTGAACGCGGCAACGACGCCGTCGTAAAGCTCCTGCGCCAGCTCCGGCGGCAGCGCCTCGGTGTCGCGCAAGGCAAAGGCCAATGCATGCAACGGGAGGCGCGGCCGAGCCTTGTCGCGCACGATCAAGAGGGCCAAACGTTCGAGCGCTGCGGCATCGCCTCGCGCCGCGCTTCTACAGAGTAGACGAGCTGCAAACCGGACATCCGTTTCGCCCGAGTCGATTGTCATCCCCTTGTCGAGCAGAGCGATCGCCACCCGATACTGGCTTTCCGGATCCCCGCGCTTGGCCGCTTCGGCGCGGTAGAGCAGGCAGAGCCGCTCGGCGTCCGCGAGCCCGCTGGCGCAGACCGGCCCGGCGGCCTCGAGAAAGGCCCCCGCCTCGGCGTCGCGCAGGGCCACCAGCTCGCCCAGCAGGGTCTCGTAGCGCAGCGGAAACGGCCCGCCTTGCAGCAACCGCCCGCGCAGCGCCTCGAAGCTGCGCCGCAGCTCCTGCCGGTTCAGCGCCGACAGCCGTGTCTTGGAGAGAATGGCGATGCGGTACCAGAGGTCGATCTGGGCGGCGCTGCGCGGCGGATCGAGCGCACGGCCGCTTTCGGCCAGCAGGAAGAAGCTCACGAAGTCGCCGACGCGCGTGTCCGCGGCGATCCGGGCATAGCCAAAGGTCTCGGCCGCCCAGCCGGGGCCGCGGTGGCGAAAGACCTCCATCGCGAGCCGCGCCGCCGCCACCCCGTGCCCCATCTCGGCCGCCGTCCGGAACGCGGCGAACGCCCGGTGGTCGCCGGCACGGGCCAGGGCACGCGCCCGCTCGTAGACCTCCTCCGCGCTCAGCCCTTCCGTCCCCTCGGGCACCACTTGGTCGCGCGGCGGCTCGGGCTGCGGCGTGGTTTGCTGGGCCTGCGCGGGCACGGCAAGCACGGCGGCCAGCCACACGGCTGCGATCAACGGCGCCGGGCTTCGGGCGAGCACATCAAGCATCCCGCCATCATAGGTCGCAACGCCACGCTCTGCCAGACGGTGGAGCTTGCGCGCGACGCCAGCGGCCGGCCGCACGAGGCGGCGTCGAAGCCGCCGGCCTGCCGCTCCAGGCGCCCGACCGGGACGCCGATACGCCGCCCGAGCCGGAGCTGGGCCCGAAGCCGACGCCGAGCCCGAAGCGCCGCTGCCCGGAAAGCCCGCCTCGGCGGGCGCCGGTGCCTAGAGCAGGATTCACGTCACTGGTGGAAGCGGATCCGCTTCCACCAGTGACGATCGCGCTCTAGATCTCCTTGGCCTTGGCCAGGACTTCCTCGACGTGGCCCGGCACCTTGACCTTGCGCCACTCGGCGCGCAGCACGCCGTCGGCGTCGATCAGGAAGGTGGAGCGGTCGATGCCCATGTACTTCTTGCCGTACATCGACTTCTCGACCCAGGAGCCGTAGGCCTCGACGACCTTGCCCTCCTCGTCGGCGGCCAGGGTGAAGGGCAGCTCGTACTTGGCCTTGAACTTGTCGTGCTTGGCGACGCTGTCCTTGGAGATGCCGACGATCTCGGCGTCCACCGCCCCGAAGTCGGGCATGCTGTCGCGAAAGCCGCAGGCCTCCTTGGTGCAGCCGGGAGTGTCGTCCTTCGGATAGAAATAGATCACCACCTTCTTGCCGCGCAGGTCCTTCAGGGAGACCGTGCCGCCGCCGTCGGTGGGCAGGGTGAAGTCCGGGGCCGGCTTGCCAACTTCGGCGCTCATCAGTCGCGTGTGCCTCCTGCTGCTGGGTTTCCTATCGAGCCGACGAGAAGGTGTCGCCGGGCTGTCGCGTGTCAAGCCCGCTGCCTCAGCCGCCGGCCCGGCCGCCCTCCGGCGGCGGGTGCGCGCGGTCGTGCGCCGCCTCGGCCCGCTCGGCAGCGAGGCAGCGCGCCGGCTCCTCGATCAGCTCGGCGTAGCTCTCGCTGACCCGCTCGGCCGTCGCCATCAGCTCGGCGCGCAAGGCGGCGAAGTCGGGCAGGCCGGCGAAGCGGGCCAGCGCCCGTCTCTGGCCTTGCGGCGCGGCGCGCTCGTCGAAGCGCTCGCCGGCGGTCAGCCGCAGCATCTGTTGGACAGCGCCGAGCAGGCGGGCGGCGGCGACCAGCCCTTCCGTGCGGCGCGGGCCGAGCAGGCCGGCGGTGCCCAGCGCCTCCAGCGCCGCTACCGTCGCGGTCTGCAGCACCTCGGGACGCTCGGCGGCGGCCAGGAGCTGCAGGCCCTGCGCCACGAAATCCAGGTCGTAGAGCCCGCCGCGCAGGTACTTCAGGTCCCACAGGCTGCGCGCCGGATGCTCCTTGTCGATGCGCCGGCGCATCTCCGCCACGTCCAGCAGCGTCGCCTCGGCGTCGCGCGGGCGGGTCAACGCGGTGCGGATGCTGTCCTCGACGGCCGCGGCCAGGCCGGCGTCCCCGGCGATGACGCGGGCGCGGGTCAGGGCCAGGAACTCCCAGGTCCAGGCGTCCTGCTCGTAGTACTTCCGGAAACCCGACAGCGAGACGGCGATCGGCCCGTGGGCGCCGGAGGGACGCAGCCGCGGGTCGACCTCGTAGAGGCTGCCCTCTGCGGTCTGCGCGGTCAGCGCGGTGATCAGACGCTGGCACAGACGGCCGAAGTAGACCGAGGGGTCGACCGGCTTGGGTCCGTCGGACTCGCGCACGCCCTCTTCCACCTCGTAGACGAAGACCAGGTCGAGGTCGCTGCTGACGGTCATCTCGCGCGCGCCCAGCTTGCCGAGCGCCAAGACAGCCAGGCCGCGTCCGGCGATGCGTCCGTGCCGGCGCGCCAGCTCGTCCTGCACGCGCGGGACCAGGGCGGCGATCACCGTCTCGGCGATGGCCGTATAGCCGCGCCCGGCGCCGGCGGCGTCCGTGGCGCCGCGCAGGATGTTGAGGCCGACCTGGAAACGCCGGTCGCCGGCCCATTGGCGCACCAAATCCAGAGTCTCCTGAAAGTCGCGCGCCTGGGCCAGCGCCTGCTCCAGGTCCGCCGCCAAGGCCTCCGGCTCGGGCAGGGCCTCGTCGAAGCCGGGCTCCAGCACCGCCTCCAGCAGGGCCGGGCGCGCGCTGAGCCGGCGGGCGAGCGCCGGCGCGTCGCCCATGATCTCGGCCAGCAGGTCGAGCAGGGCCGGGTTTTCGTAGAGCATGGCGAAGAGCTGCACGCCGGCCGGCAGCCCGGAGAGGAAGGCGTCGAGGCGGATCAGCGCGTCGTCCGGCTGGGCGGTGCGGCCGAGCGCCTCGAGCAGGTTGGGCATCAGCTCGGTGAGGTATTCGCGCGCCCGGGTCGCCCGGGTGGCGCGGTGGCGCCCGTGGTGCCAGGCGCGCACCACGTTGAACACCCGCTCGCCGTCAGCGAAGCCCAGCTTGGCGAGCGTCTCCAGGGTGTTGGGGTCGGGCTCGCCGCCGGTGAAGACCAGGTTGCCGGGCTTCGACAGGCTCGGCGCCTCCTCGAACAGCTCGGCGTAGCGCGCCTCCACCGCCTGCAGGTGGCGCAGAAGCTCGGCGCGGAGGGCCTCGGCGCCGTCGCAGCCGAGGAAGACGGCCAAGCGGACGACGCCCTCCGCATCCTCGGGCATCAGATGGGTCTGGCGGTCGGCGATCATCTGCAGGCGGTGCTCGAGACGGCGCAGGTAGCGATAGGCCGCCTCCAGATCCGCCGCAGCCTGCCGCGAGACCTGGCCGAAGTCGACCAGGGCCCACAGCGCCTCCAGGGTCCGAGGCGTGCGCAGTTCCGGATTGCGGCCGCCGTAGATGAGTTGCTGCGTCTGTACGTAGAACTCGATCTCGCGGATACCGCCGCGGCCGAGCTTCACATTGTGCCCCTCGACCGCGATGCTGTCGCCACCCTTGTGTGCGGCGATCTGGCGCTTGATCGAGTGGATGTCGCGGATCGCCCAGAAATCCAGGTGCTTGCGCCAGACGAAAGGGCGAATCTCGCGCAGGAAGGCGGCCCCCAAGGCGCGATCGCCGGCGACCGGGCGCGCCTTGATCATGGCCGCCCGCTCCCAGTTCTGGCCCAGGGACTCGTAGTAGGTCATGGCGGCGTTGAAGGAGATCGCCACCGGCATGGCGCCGGGATCCGGTCGCAGGCGCAGGTCGGTGCGGCAGACGTAGCCGTCGCCCGTGCGCTCCTCCAGCAGCCGCACCAGATCGCGGGTCAGGCGGATCATCGTCTCGGCGAGGCCGCGCCGCCCGCGGTAGTCGATGCGCTGCGGGTCGTAGAGCACGATGAGGTCGACGTCGGAGGAGTAGTTGAGCTCGCCGGCACCCAGCTTGCCCATGCCGAGGATCAGGTAGCCGCAGTCGCGGGTCGGCGTCTGCGGATGCGGCAGAACAAGCTCCTCGCGCGCATGCAGGCGGCGCAACAGGAACCCGGCGGCACCGTCCAGCGCGGCGGCGGCAAAGGCGCTGAGCGCGCCGGTCACCCTTTCGAGCTCCCAGAGACCGGCGACGTCGGCCAGCGCCGTCGCCAGGGCCGTATCGCGCCGGGCGCGCCGCAAGTCGCGCTTGGCCGTTGCCTCGTCTTCGGCCGAGGCCGCGCCCCGTGCGGTCTCCACGGCGCGCTCGACGTGCGCTTCGGGTCCATGCTCCAGCAGGGTCAGAAAGCCGGGGATGTCGCTCAGCAGGCACCAAGAGAGGAAGGACGAATTGCCGAAGATCGCCCGCAGCAACGCCCCACCGGCCTCGTCCTCGGCCAGCTCGGCCGCCGCCCGCGCCTGCGCCCGCTCCAGGCGCGCGCAGCGCTCGCGCCAGTCGCTCAGGCCGTTGGCCGCCTGCTCGGGGTCGGCCGGACGGGGCAGGCGCGCGGCGTCGAAGGGTAAGGCTGGGCTCATGCCCCCTTGTCTTGCGCCGCCGTGCCGGCCAGCGTCAAGCAGGGCGATTGTGCGGCATTCGAGCCGACCCGGGTGGTTTTGCGCCTCCGGCCTCCGCTAATCTGGCGGCCATGATCCGCCGCTCCACCCGCATCGCGCTGGAGGCCCTGGTCGGTCTCGTCCTGGCCGTGGCGCTGGTCGGCGCCGGCGCCCTGTGGCGGCTGTCCGAGGGGCCGGTCTCGGTCGACTTCCTGACGCCGGAGCTGGAAGCCGCCTTCAGCGCCCCCGACAGTCCGCTGCGGGTCGAAGTCGGCCGGACCGAGTTGATCTGGGGCGGCTGGCAGCGCACGGTCGACCTAAGGGCGACCGACTGGCGCCTGATCGGCCCCGACGGTCGCACCGTTGCCCAATTGCCCGAAGTCGGCGTCGCGCTAAGCCTGCGCGCCCTCGCCCAAGGCGTCATCGCTCCCACCCGGGTCGACGTGCGCGGGGCGCGCCTCACCTTCGAGCGCGACCGCGAGGGCCGCTTCGGGGTCGCCCCGGCACCGCTGGAACAAGCGGCCGCAGCCGGCGTCGCCGCGGCTGAAGAACCGCCGGGCAGCGAGGTGGCCAGCCTGCTGCCCGGCCTAATCGACCGCCTGCTGGCACCGGCGACGCCTGAGGATCCGCTGACCTTCCTGCGCTCGGTCGAGGCGAGCGACCTGACGGTGCGGCTGATCGATCGCCGCTTCGGCACTCGCCTGGTGGCACGTCGTGCGGGCATCGAGCTGGTGCGCGAGCCGGGCGGTATTGCCGGCAACGCCGCCCTCGCCCTCGACATCGGTGGCGAGCCGGTGGCGCTGGAGGCGACCTTGGAATACGCCGGTGCGACCGGCGTGCTGCGCGTCGACACGGCCTTCCGGGATCTGGTGCTGCCAGAGGTCGCCCGACTGGCGCCCGAGTTGGTGCCGCTCGCCCGTCTGCAGGTGCCGATGGACGGTCTCGTCGGCGTCGTGCTGGACGCCGAAGGCGCAATCCGCAGCGCCGACTTCGACCTCGTCAGCGGCCCCGGTGCGCTCGACCTGCCCGATTTCTATGCACAGCCGCTGAGTCTGGCTACGGTTGCCGCGGCCGGCAGCTATCGGGCGTCCGAGGCACGCATCGCCGTGCACGACCTCGAGGTCGTGCTCGGCGAGACCGCGGCGCCCGGGCCGACTTTGCGCGCCCGCCTCAACCTCGACCTGCGCGAGGGCTACATGGATCTGGGCGTCGGTGCGCGGGTCGACCGCGTCGAGGTCCGCGACCTGCCGCGCTACTGGCCCGCCGGCGCGTCAGAGGGCGGGCGTGCCTGGGTGCTGGAAAACATCACCGCCGGAGCCGCGGAGAACCTGGAGCTGATCGCGTCCATCCGCTTCCCCGCTGGCCGAGAAACCGAACCCGAGATCAATCGCTTCAACGGCGGATTCGGGATCGCTGACCTGGAGGCCCACTACCTCCGCCCCATGCCGCCGGCCACCGGCATCCAGGGACGCGCCAGCTTCGACCTGGACGGCTTCACCTTCGAGCTGAGCGAAGGCACCACCGCCGACCTTGCCGTCGGTCCCGCGCAGGTGCGCATCTTCGGCCTCTCGGGGCCCGACCACGAAGCGGAGATCGCTTTCGAGGCCCGCGGCGGGCTGCGCGAAACCTTCGAGTTGCTCGACCACCCGCGGCTCAAGCTGATCGAGAAGCTCGGCTTCGAAGTCGCGGGCAGCGCCGGACAGGTTTCCGCGCAAGTGCGCTTCGCCTTCCCGCTGATCGATACGCTCAGCGAGGACGAACTGGTGATCCAAACGCAGGCTCAGCTCGTGGAGGTAGGTCTGCCGGATGCGGCGTTCGGACTCGACGTCAGCGAGGGCGACCTGACGCTGGACCTCACCATGCAGCGCATGCGGGTGGACGGCAGCTTGCGCCTCGGCGGCATGCCGCTGGAGACCGCGTGGGTCGAGTTTTTCGTCCCGCAGAACGGCGTGCGCCGCACGCTGACCGCGACCACGACGCGTCTGGACGAGGCGGCCAGAGCTGCGCTCGACCTGCCCCTGGCCGAGCTCGTGCGTGGACCGGTCTCGGCGTCTTTGTCGCTGACCAGCGCCCCGGACGAAACCTCGGTGGCAAAGCTGCAGTTGGGTCTTGCAGAAGCGGACGTGGAGGTGCCCGGGCTGAAGTGGCGAAAGCCGGCCGGCGCCGCAGGCACCGCGGAATTGACGCTGGAACTCTGGGGCGAACGCCTGGTGGCGGTACGCGACCTGCAGCTCGCCGCCGGCACGCTGGCGACCCAAGGCAGCGCCACCTTTGCGCCGGATTCCGGCGAACTCCTGCAGGTCTACCTCGGCCGCTTCGCCCTCGGCGCGACCAGCCTGCACGACATCGAGGCGCGTCCCTGGATCGGGCCGAGCGGCGCCGAGGGCTGGAACGTTGCGATCGCAGGGGGGACCCTCGATGCCGCGCCCTGGCTGGCCGACGATCCGACACCCGGCGCCCAATCCCCAGGGGCCGAAGAGCCTGAACCGCAGATCCCGCTGCAGCTTTCCGTCGTCCGGCTGCAGTCTCTGCTCTTGGGCGACGGACGCAGCCTGGAGGGCGTCAGCCTGCAAGGCCGCCGCGGGCTGCGCGGTTGGGAGCGGCTGCAGGTCGTCGCCGAGGTGCCACGCGACGCCTGGCGCGCCCGCGGCACACTGAGGCCGGAGGACGCCGCCATCGAGCGCAAGCTGATCAGCTTCGATTACGGGCCGGCCGAGACCGGCGGCTATGCGCTGAGCTTCGGTGCCGACGATCTCGGCGCGAGCCTGCGCGCGCTCGGCTGGATCGACGACATGGAGGGGGGCGAGACGCGCCTGACGGCCACAAGTCCCGGCCCGCTGCTCGCCGCGCCGATCCAGGGGCAGCTCGAAGTGCGCGACTACACGCTGATCGAAGCGCCGATCATGGCCCGCATCTTCGCCGGCGCCTCGCTCGGCGGGCTGGGCGGAATGCTGGCGGAGGACAACGGCATCACCTTCGAGCGCGCCACCGGGGCGCTGGTCTACGAGAACGGTATCGTCTCCACCGACCTGCTGCGCGCCTACGGCCCGGCGCTCGGTATCACCGGCCGCGGCTCGCTGGACATCGAAGGCGAGCGGCTGGAAGTGGAAGGCACCGTGGTGCCGGCTTACGCCATCAACCAGGTGCTCGGCGCGATCCCGATCCTCGGCCCACTGCTGACCGGCGGCGAGGGCGAGGGCGTCCTGGCCGTCACCTACGGCGTCGAGGGCCCGCTGGACGATCCCCGAGTGAGCGTGAATCCGCTCTCGGCCTTGGCGCCCGGCTTCTTGCGCGGCATCTTCAGCGGCAAGGTCGAGGGCAGCGAGGAAGCCCTGGAGGCGCTGCCGCCGCCAGGCGGCACCCGCTAGCCCGCCCTTGCCCGCAACGCTGACGGACCCCGAACGGCCGCGCATGCCGCACGACAGCCTGACAGATGCCGCCCGCACCGTGCTCGCGACCGCCGAGCCACGGGCCAAGGCCAGCGCGGCCCGCGGGCTGGCGGCCGCTTGGCGGGCCGGCGGGATCTCCGGCATCGGCCCGGCCGGCGCGCCGGACCGCCCCGCTCGCCCGTCCCGTCCCGAGTTGCGTCCGGCCACGCGGGTGCCGCGCCGGCGGATCAACGCGGCACCGGCCGGGCGCATCGCCCTCTTGCACGCACTCGCCCACATCGAGCTGAACGCGATCGACCTGGCGGTCGACCTGGTGGCGCGCTTCGCGGCCCCGGAACTGCCGCGCGCCTTCTACGACGATTGGCTGCAGGTGGCCGACGAGGAAGGCAAGCACTTCCTGCTGCTCGCCGACCGGCTGGCCGAACTGGGCGCCGCCTACGGCGACCTGCCGGCGCACGACGGGCTCTGGGAGGCGGCGACGGAGACCGCGCACGACCTGCTGGTCCGGCTCGCCGTGGTGCCTCAGGTGCTGGAGGCGCGCGGGCTGGACGTCACGCCGGGCATGATCGCCAAGCTGCAAGCCGCCGGCGACGAAGATTCCGCCGCGGTTTTGCGGCTGATCTACGACGAGGAGATCGGACACGTGGCGATCGGACGGCGCTGGTTTCTCTGGTTGTGCGGCGAGCGCGGGCTGGAGCCGCAGGCGACTTGGCAGCACCTGGTCCGCCGGCACTTCCGCGGGGCCCTGAAGCCACCCTTCAACGAGGCCGGCCGCCGGGCCGCGGGGCTCGAGCCCTCCGACTACCTGCCGCTCGCAGCAGCCGAGACGGCGGCCGGCCGATGAGCAGGCGGCACGACGACGGACGGCGGCGTTGCGGCTGGCTGCCGCTCGGCGACGACCTCTACCGAGACTATCACGACCGCGAGTGGGGCGTGCCGCTGTACGACGGCCGCGCCCTGTTCGAGCTGCTGATCCTTGAGGGCTATCAGGCCGGGCTGTCCTGGCGCACCATCCTGCACAAGCGCGAGAACTTCCGGCGCGCCTTCGCCGGCTTCGACGCGGCGACGATCGCCGGCTGGGGCACGGCGGAGCAGCAGCGCCTGCTGGCCGATCCGGGCATCGTGCGCAACCGCCTGAAGGTGGCGGCTACGTTGGACAACGCGCGCGCCTTCCTGGCACTGGAGGCAAGACATCCGGGCGGCTTTTCCGGCTTTGTCTGGGAGGCGGTCGAGGGCGAGCCGCAGATCAACCATCGCCGCACGCTGGCCGAGGTGCCGGCCGAAACGCCGGCCGCCCGCGAACTCTCCAAGCGCCTGAAGGCGGCCGGCTTCCGCTTCGTCGGCCCGACCATCGTCTACAGCTTCATGCAGGCCGCCGGCCTGGTCATGGACCACACGACCGACTGCTTCCGGCACGGCGAACTGGCCGGCTGAAATCCGTCGCACATGCAACCCTGTAACCTGGACGGCATCGGCAGCCGTGCCTAGCGTTCCAGGAATGGCACACGGGCATTCCCACGATCACGCGCACGGGCATGGCGGCAACCAGCGGCAGGTCGGCTATGCGGCGCTGCTGATCGGCAGCTTCATGCTGGTCGAGGTGGCCGGCGGGCTGATCTCCGGCTCGCTGGCGCTGCTGGCCGACGCCGGGCACATGCTGACCGACTTCGCCAGCCTGGTCCTGGCCTGGATGGCCTTCCAGGTCGCCCGACGCCCGGCGGACCGGGCGCGCACCTACGGCTTCGACCGCTTCCCGGTGCTGGCGGCCTTCGTCAACGGCATCGTCCTGCTGTTCCTCTGCGGCTGGATCCTGGTCGAGGCGGCACAGCGGCTGTTTGCGCCGACGCCCGTGCTGGCCGGACCGATGCTGGCCATCGCCGTGATCGGCTTGCTGGTCAACATCGCTGCCTTCTGGGTGCTGCACCGGGCGGACCGCGCGAATCTCAACGTGCGCGGCGCGATGCTGCACGTGCTCGGCGACCTGCTCGGCTCGGTGGCGGCGATCGCCGCGGCCCTGGTCATCCTGCAGACCGGCTGGTATCCGATCGACCCCCTGCTCTCGGTGCTGGTCGCCGGTCTGATCCTGCGCAGCGCCGTCCGCCTGCTGACCGACGCCGGCCACATCCTGCTGGAAGGGGCGCCGCCGCACCTACGGCACGAGACGGTGGCCGCCGACCTGGTGACGCAGATCGGGGCGGTCGAAGAGGTGCACCACCTGCACGCCTGGTCGGTCTCCGAGGAGCGCCCGCTGGTCACGCTGCACGCGCGCATCGCCGCCGAAGCCGACGTCGAGGCCGCCGTGCGTGCGATCAAGGCCCGCCTGCGCGAGCGTTTCGGCGTCGATCACTCGACCGTCGAGATCGAACGCGGTCCCTGCGCAGACGAGGGGCTGGAAACGGCGGCCGAGTAGCCGTTCGCGATCAGGCGGCCCAGCTCTGCACCAGCGCTCCGACGGGGGTCTTGGCGTTCTGCAGGATCGGAACGCCGTCGCCAGGCAGCAGGATGTCGAAGTCGAGCGACTGCAGGCGGCCCACCGCCAGGCGCAACTGCGCCGGGTCGTCCAGCTTCTCCTCGGGCAGCAGCTTGCAGGCCCCGGCCGGCCAGCCGACGATCGAGTCGCCGACGAAGAGGATGCGCCGCTGCGGCCAGAACAGCGCCACCTCGCCCGGCGACTTGCCGGCGGCGTCCACCGCCTCCAGCGGCCCGAAGCTGGCGCCGACCAGCAACGCCCCGTCGACCTCGACCCCCTGGCTCTCGGCGTGCGGGCGGTCGGCAGGATTGATCAGGGTCTTCGCGCCCGTGGCCGCCCGCAGACGGTTGGCGGCGCGGCCGTGATTGCGGTTGGTCAGCAGGATCAGCCCGACACCCTTGGCGACGATGGCCTCCAGTTCCGCCTCGTCCGGCTCGACCGGGTCGATGACCAGGTTGCCGGTCTCGCTCTCGGGCAGCTCGATCAGATAGCCGTTGAAGTCGTAGCCGTGCGGCGGCGACAGCTTCGACCAGATGTGGATACCGGGCAGAATCTCGCGCATTCCCTCGTCCCCTTCGCGTGCCTCTGCTAAGCCTCGGCTGTCTGGCCAGCCGGCAGCCCGCCGACCTTGGCGGCCAGCGCGGCCTCCAGGAAGGCGTCGATGTCGCCGTCCAGCACCGACTTCGAGTTGGTCTTCTCCACGCCCGTGCGCAGATCCTTGACCATCTGGTAGGGGTGCAGGACGTAGGAGCGGATCTGGTGGCCCCAGCCGATGTCGGTCTTGGCGTCCTCGGTCGCCTGCGCCTCGGCCTCGCGCTTCTTCAGCTCATGCTCGTAGAGCCGGGCCTTCAGCATCGCCATGGCGGTGGCGCGGTTCTTGTGCTGCGAGCGGTCGTTCTGGCACTGCACCACGATGTTGGTGGGGATGTGGGTGATGCGCACGGCCGAGTCGGTGCGGTTGACGTGCTGCCCGCCGGCGCCGGAGGCGCGGTAGGTGTCGATGCGCAGGTCCTTGTCCTCGATCTCCACCTCAATGTTCTCGTCGACCACCGGATAGACCCAGGTGCTGGCAAAGGAGGTGTGGCGGCGCGACTGGGAGTCGAAGGGCGAGATGCGCACCAGCCGGTGCACGCCGGATTCCGACTTCAGCCAGCCGTAGGCGTTGTGGCCCAGGATGCGCACGGTGGCGGACTTGATGCCGGCCTCCTCGCCGCCGCTCTCCTCGATCCATTCCAGCTTGTAGCCGTGTTGTTCGGCCCAGCGCGTGTACATGCGCAGCAGCATCTCCGCCCAGTCCTGCGCCTCGGTGCCGCCGGCGCCGGCGTTGACCTCGAGGTAGGCGTCGTTGGCGTCGGCCTCGCCCGACAGCAGGCTCTCGATCTCCGCCTTGTCGACGTCGCTCTTGAGGCGCGAGAGCTCGGCTTCGCCCTCCTGGATGGAGGCCGCGTCCTCCTCCGTCTCGCCGAGCTCGATCAGCGTCAGGGCGTCCTCCAGGCGCTGCTGCAGCGCCTTGGTGCGGTCGATCCGGTCGACCAGCCCGGCGCGCTCGCGCATCAAGTCCTGTGCCTTGTCGGGATCGTTCCAGAGATTGGGATCCTCGGCGAGCGCGTTCAGCTCCTCCAGCCGCTTGAGTGCCTGATCCCAGTCAAAGATGCCTCCTCAGCAACGCCATCGACTCGCGGATCGAGTCGACCGTCGCTTGCGTTTCGGCGCGCATGTCCGGCGCGTCCTCCTGTGTCTTCCGGTGTTTGCGATCCGGACCGGATATAGCCGCTCGGGGTACGCGCGGACAAGGCAGAGGCTCAGTACAAGCCCGAGCCGCTGCTGCCCGCGGCCGGCGGCGCAGGGGCCGGCGTTGTCGGCCCGCTGCCGAGCCCGGCGCCACTGCCCGGCTCCGCCGGCGCCTGGCCGGTCAGTACGGGTCGGCTGTCCTGCGGCGTCTGGCCGGGCTTGAAGGCCTCCCAGATCACGTCGGTTGCACCTGGACCGGCCGGCTTGCCGGTGGCGTGGGCGACGCGCATCAGGCGGATGCCCTCGGGAATACGGAAAGGCGTCGCCGGGGCCTCGGACAGCGCCTCTTCCATGAAGGACTTCCAGATCGGCAAGGCGGCGCGGCTGCCCGCCTCGCTGCGGCCGAGATTGCGCGGCTGGTCGAAGCCGACATAGACGCCGACGGCGAGGTCCGGCGAGAAGCCGACGAACCAGGCGTCGCGGTACTCGTTGGTGGTGCCGGTCTTGCCGGCCAGCGGTTTGCCGATCTCGCGCGCCCGCACGCCGGTGCCGCGCTGGATGACGCCCTTGAGCAGCGACACCATCTGGTAGGCGGTGTGCGGGTCGACCACCCGCTCGCGCGCGTCGGGCAGTCGCGGCGGCGCCTGGCCGTGCCAGACCTGCCGGCCGCACTGCGCGCAGGACCGCACATCTTGGCGGTAAAGGGTCCGACCGAAGCGGTCCTGCACCCGGTCGATCAACGCCGGGGCGATGCGCTTGCCGCCGTTGACCATCATGGCGTAGGCGGCGGTCATCCGCAGGACCGTCGTCTCGCCGGCGCCCAGCGCCATGGACAGGACCGGCTGCAACTCGTCGACCACGCCGAAGCGCTGGGCATAGTCAGCGACGATCTCCATGCCGACCGCGTCGGCCAGCCGCACCGTCATCAGGTTGCGCGACTTCTCCATGCCGATGCGCACCGGCGTCGGCCCGTAGAACTCCTCGGTGTAGTTGGCCGGCTTCCACTTCGGCAGGCCCGGCCCCTGGTCGATGGTGACCGGCGCGTCGAGCACGATCGAAGACGGCGTGAAGCCGTGGTCCAAGGCGGCCAGGTAGACGAAGGGCTTGAACGCCGAGCCCGGCTGGCGGCGCGCCTGGGTGGCGCGGTTGAACTCGCTGCCCGCGGCCGACCAACCGCCGCTCATCGCCAGCACCCGGCCGGTGTGCGGGTCGAGCGCGACCAGTCCGCCCTGCACCTCCGGGATCTGCCGCAGGCCGTAGTCGGCGACCTCTGCCGGCGCCGCCTCCTCCTCGATGGGCAGCTTCTCGACCAACACCACGTCGCCCGACGCGAGGACGTCGTCGGCGCTGTCCGGCTGGGGGCCCACCCGCTGCTCGTCGCGCGGCGCGCGTGCCCAGGTCAGCTCCGACATCGGGATGCGGCCGTCGCGCCCGTCGGCGAAGACGATCCGTGCCGCGCCGGGCTCGACGGCGGCGACGGCCGCAATCTCCCATCCGGCGTCGGTCATGCCCGCCGGCGCCGGCAGCTCGGCCAACCGCGCCGGCCAGTCTGCGGCCTCCGCCTCGAGGCGGGCGAGCGGGCCGCGATAGCCGTGCCGGCGGTCGTAGGCAATCAGTCCCTCCCGCAAGCTGCGGTCGGCGATCGCCTGCAGCTTCGGGTCGACGGTGGTGCGCACCGACAAGCCGCCCTCGTAGACGCCGGCGTCGCCGAAGACTTCGGCCAGTTCGCGCCGCACCTCCTCGGCGAAGTAGTCGGCGCGCGCCGTCTCCGCCTCGCCGCGCCGGCGCACCAGCAGCGGTTCTTCGCGGGCGGCTGCAGCGGTCTCGGCCGAGATCGCGCCATCCTCGAGCATGCGCGCGATCACCCAGTTGCGGCGGTCGAGCGCCGCTTCGGTCTCGCGCGTGGGGTGATAGTTGTTGGGCGCCTTCGGCAAGGCCGCCAGGTAGGCGGCCTCGGCGAGCGTGAGTTGGTCGAGCGACTTGTTGAAGTAGTTGAGCGCCGCCGAAGCTACGCCGTAGGAGCCGAATCCGAGATAGATCTCGTTGAGGTACAGCTCCAGGATCTTGTCCTTCTCGAAGGTCTGCTCGATGCGGAAGGAGAGGATCGCTTCGCGCACCTTGCGCTCGATCGAGACCTCGTTGGTCAGCAGGAAGTTCTTGGCCACCTGCTGGGTGATCGTCGAGGCGCCCACCGGCCGCCGGTTGGTGCCGAGCTGGCGCAGGTTGGTCACCGCCGCGCGGACCAGCGCGACGAAGTCGACGCCCGGATGCCGGTAGAAGTTCTGGTCCTCGGCCGAGATGAAGGCCGCCTTGACGCGCTCGGGGATCGCCCCGATCGGCAAGAACACCCGGTTCTCCGTGGCGAACTCGGCCAGCACGCGGCCGTCACTCGCGTGCACCCGCGTCACCATCGCCGGCTCGTAGGTCGCGAGCGTGTCATGCTCGGGCAGACCCTGCGAGAAGTGATGGATGCCCCAGGCGACGCCTGCGGCGCCGCCGATCAGCCCGACCAGCAGCAGGAGCGCGAAGATCTTGAGCAGCTTGAGCATTGCGGCAGAGGGTCGCTTTCGGCCAGGGTACGCGCGGCGGGCAGCGCTTCCGCATCGACGCTTCGGACCCGCCCGGGGTTCCCGGACCGGGCATCGCCGCGGCGCGCGCGCCATCACGCCGGACTATACGACAGTTCGGGCAGGAATGTGACCAGTGTGACGCCGCGCCCACGGCGTCAGGCCGCCCGAGCGACCCCGTCAGCGCTCAGTTGCTGTGCATCGCCGTCTGCAGCTTGAAGAAGCGGTCCACCGAGGCGACCAGCCCCTGCACCACCTTGCGGCGGTGCCCTTCGGTCTTCAGTTGCCGCTCCTCTTCGGCGTTCGACATGTAGCCGATCTCGACCAGCACCGAGGGCACGCTCGGCGACTTGAGAACGGCGAAGCCGGCGAAGCGGTGGGTGTTGTTGAGCAGCTTGACCCGCTCGCCCAGGGCATCGACCAGCATGTCGGCAAAGGAGCGCGACAGGTTCAGCGTGTCCGTCTGCATCAGGTCGATCAGGATGTGCGAGACCGCGTCGCTGTGCGGGCTGAGCTCGACGCCGCCCAGCGCGTCGGCCTTGTTTTCCTTGGCCGCCAGGGCAGCCGCCTCGGCGTCCGAGGCGTCCTGGGACAGCGTATAGACCGAGGCGCCGCGGATGCGCCCGGAGGAATGGATGTTGGCGTGCAGCGAAATGAAGAGGTCGCCGCGCGCCTGCTCGGCGATGCGGTAGCGGTCGCGCAGCGGAACGAAGCGGTCGTCCTCGCGGGTCATCACCACGCGGTAGCGCCCGCTCGCCTCCAGCGCGCGCCGCAGCTCGCGGGCGTAGTCGAGCGCCAGGTTCTTCTCGTAGGTGCCGGACACGCCGATGGCCCCCGGATCGACGCCGCCATGGCCGGCATCGACGACCACGGTCGGGCGGCTGTCGCTCGGGATCGCCGGCGGCGTCGGCAGCGCCGCCCGCAACAGCGGCAGCGGCGCCTCGGAGACCAGCCGGCGATCGAGCTCGCTGGCCAGGAAGCTGCCCCGGTCGGTGCGCGCCAGATCGACCACGAGGCGATGCCCCTTTCCATCGCGCGGCGGGATGACGAAGACCTCGCGCAGGCGCGCTGGGGCCTCCAGATCCAGCACCACGCGGCTGGTGGTCGGGGTGAAGAGGCCGTAGCGCAGGGCAGCGATCAGACCGCCGTTCTGACCGCTCGCCAGTTCCGGCCAGGCGATCTCCGGCAGGTCGATGACGACGCGGTAGGGGTCGGCCAGGGCGAAGACGCGGTAGGCCGGCGCCCGGTCGAGTTCCAGCACGAAACGGGTGAAGTCGGCATGCGCGCCGATCCGCACGTCGGTCACCTGGGGCTTGCCGACTCCGGCGTGCAGCGGCGCGGCGAGAAGTAGCACGCCCGCGACCAGAACCGGCAGCGCCAGCCCCAACACGGCCAAAACCCTGGTCAAGCAGCGCACCTGCACCCCGGCGCCCCCCTCCGCTGTGCCGGCCGTGTCGAGTGGGCGGTCGGCAAGGCATTCCGACAAGTATTCGCAGCGAATCCTTGACACCGCATAAATACACGCTTCGGAGTCGCCGGCGCAACGTTCTTGACGCCCCACGCATGGAAAAAATCTTTCGGAGTCCGATGGATGCGCGCTGGTCTTGAGTCTTTGCGCGATATTCGGTCTCGCAGATCGCCGCAGCCGGTCCGCCGGAGCGGCCAAGACGCAGCGGCCGAGAATTCGAGCGTTGTTTCCCAGGCGATCAGTGCCTATGGTGCGGGTCCTGCACGTCTGTGCTCGCCGCCCGGCACGGTCTAGCCGGTCCGAGGCGGAGGGCAGGGATAGCCGGCAGTGCGGGCAGACCGCTGCGCAACGCCGGCGCGACCGCAGAGATGAAGGAATTCGTCGGCGGAGAGGGCCAGCGCCCGTAGCTGCGCAGAACGAGCGGCGGAAAGCTGGGATACCCACTCCACCACGCTATGGATGGGCCGTCACGGTCGAGCGTGCGCCGTTCCGGCGCTGTCGTCCGATCGGCCGGTTAGGTGAATTGGGGACAGCCCGTCCCGCCCCCTAGCCGCCGCGAGCCGGTATCTCCGGAGCGCATCGCGGTGGAAGCACCGGAAACTCGGCGTGGGGTCGGCGAGGCGGGGAATGTCGCCGCAGCATGACGGCCGGCGACGATGTCGGGCACAAGGCGATTAGCAATGCCGCAACGGGCAAGCAGCGACCAGGGAATCGAGATGCAGGGCAACGCCCGCCTCGGCCCGCGTTGCCGCTCCCGCCGGTTCGCCCGCCCTGCCCGCAGCGCGCCCGTCCGGCCCTTCTCGAACCGCAGCACAACCCAAGGCGCGAACCGCGCCGCAACCTTTGGCGCGCCGCGCGCCGCCCCCGCCCGCCACGGCCCGGCCGTCGGCGTTCGCCGGGGCGCCGGGTGCGTCCTGGAGTCAGGATTTCATGGCGAAGCGTATGTTGATCGATGCCACCCACCCGGGCGAGACGCGGGTCGTGGTGGTTTCCAACGGCAAGGTCGAAGAATTCGACTACGAAACCGCCGCTAAGGCGCAGCTCAAGGGCAACATCTATCTGGCGAAGGTGACGAAGGTGGAGCCTTCGCTACAGGCCGCCTTCGTCGACTACGGCGGCAACCGTCACGGCTTCCTGCCCTTCAGCGAGATTCACCCGGACTATTACCGCATCCCGATCGCCGATCGCGAGGCGCTGCTGGCCGAAGAAGAGGCACTGCGCTCGAGATCCGGGGAGATCGTCGCGGCCGAGGAGATCGAGGAGTCCGACGGCGATGAGGCGGGCGCCGGCGGCGCAGACGCCGACACCGAAGCCGATCCCGAGGCCGAAGAAGCCGAGCGCCGCACCCGCCGCCGCACCAAGGCGGCGCGCCGCCGTGCCGAGAGCGGCAGCGAGGCCGACGAGGGCGAGAGCGGCGACGGCGACAACGGCACCGGGCCGGTCGAGGAGATCGACACGGAAGCCAGCGTCGACACGGTCGGCGGGGACGAGGTCGAGGAGGCCGCCCGCCGCCGCGCCAAGCTGATGCGCCGCTACAAGATCCAGGAGGTCATCAAGCGCAAGCAGGTGATGCTGGTGCAGGTGACCAAGGAGGAGCGCGGCACCAAGGGGGCCGCCCTGACCACCTACCTGTCGCTGGCCGGCCGCTACTGCGTGTTGATGCCGAACACCGCCAAGGGCGGCGGCATCTCGCGCAAGATCGGCAACGCCGCCGACCGCAAGCGCCTGAAGTCGGTGCTGAACGAACTCGACATCCCCGAGGGCATGGCCGTCATCGTGCGCACCGCCGGCGCCCAGCGCACCAAGGCGGAGATCCGGCGCGATTACGAGTACCTGATGCGCCTGTGGGACGAGATCCGCACCAAGACGCTGGAATCGACCGCCCCGGCACAGATCAACGAAGAGGCCAACCTGATCAAGCGGGCGATCCGCGACCTCTATAGCCGCGACACCGAGGAGATCCTGGTCGAGGGCGAAGAGGGCTACAAAGCGGCCAAGGCCTTCATGAAAATGCTGATGCCGAGCCATGCCCGGCACGTCAAGCACTACACCGACCCGCAGATCCCCCTGCTCTACCGCTACGAAGTGGAGCAGCAGCTCGACCTGATGCACGAGCCGGAGGTGCGGCTCAAGTCGGGCGGCTCGATCGTCATCAACCCGACCGAAGCGCTCGTCGCCATCGACGTGAACTCCGGCAAGGCGACCCGGGAGCGCCACATCGAGGAGACGGCGCTCAAGACGAACCTCGAGGCCGCCGACGAGGTGGCGCGCCAGTTGCGTCTGCGCGACTTCGCCGGGCTGATCGTCATCGACTTCATCGACATGGAGGAGCCGCGCCACAACCGCGAGGTGGAACGGCGCCTGAAAGAGGCGATGAAGGCGGACCGGGCACGCATCCAACTCGGCCGCATCAGCCCCTTCGGCCTGCTGGAGCTGTCGCGCCAGCGGCTGCGCCCCAGTCTGTTCGAGACCGAGACCCAAGTCTGCAAGGTCTGTCGGGGGACCGGCTTCCGGCGCTCCGACAGCTCGGCCAGCCTGCACGTGCTGCGCACGGTGACGGAGGAGGCGATCAAGCGCGGCGGCGGCGAGCTCGTCGTCACCGTGCCGACCTCGGTGGCGCTCTACTTGCTGAACGAGCGACGGGCGGCGATCCTCGACCTGGAGCAGCGCTACGGGCTACGCGTGGCGGTGCGTGCCGACGAGGCTCTGCTGCCGCCGGACCACGAGCTTAAGCGCCTGAGCAGCGAAGGCACCCCGCCCGCACAGCAGCCATCCGCGCGCGCCGAGGTGCTGGAGGTCGAGGAAGAGACCGCGCAAACGGAAGCCGAAGGCGAGGAGGAGCGTGGCGGCGAGCGCGACGAGCGCCGCAGCCGTCGCGGACGCCGCGGCGGCCGACGCCGCCGCGAGGAACCCCGCGAGACGCGGCGCGACGAGGACACGGTCGAGGCCGCAGCCGGCGCCGAAGAGGAAGGCGCGGACGCCGAAGACGGCGACAGCCACGAGGACGAGGAGAGCAAGGCCAAGCGTCGCCGACGGGGCAAGCGCGGCGGCCGCCGCCGCTCCAAGGGCCGTGAAGCACAGGCCGGCGAGCAGGCCAGCGCCGACCAGGAAGAGGGCGAGGAAGAGGTCGAGCTCCAGACGAGCGAGGCCGAGGCGACGCCCGACAGCGACGTGACCCGCGCGCCCGAGACGGTCGAGGCCGGCGAGCCGACCAGTGAAGCCGAAGCGACACCCGAGTCCGACCGTGGGCCAGAGGCCGACGGCGAGGGCGAGGGCGAAGCGTCCCGCGCCAAGCGCCGGCCGCGCCGCGCGCGGCGCAAGCCGGCCGCGGCGGAGGCCAAGGCAGAGACCGAAGCAGAGAGTGCGGCAGTCGCGGACCAAGCGCCCAAGGCGGAAGCGTCGGAGACACCCGAGGCACCGGCGGAGGACGCCGAGCCGGAGGAGCCACCGCATCCCGCCGCGTCGGCTGCGCAGCCGGACGTCGGTACGGCGACGGGCGAGGCGGCCGCGTCGGCCAACGACGGTGCGGCAGCGCCAGGCGAATCCGGCAAGCCGGAGGCCGAAGCGGAGAGCGAATCCGAGACCAAGCCCCGCAAGCGCGGTTGGTGGAACCGCTTCGTCGGCTGATCCCCAAGCTGTCTGCGCGCCGAGCTCGGGGGCCGTCCGATTTCGGACGACCCTCGCCACCTCACACTCAGCAGCGGCGTAGAATACGTGCGTCCGCCGCTACTTGAACCGCCGTCACACTCTGTGCCGCGCAGAGGCCCACGCGCGTGCCTGCCCCGGCCTCCAGTCGCACGCTTGTCGGAAAGAAGTCGCGCCCGCCGCTGAGGGCGTTCAGGGCAGCGCCACTGAGGACCGTCGCCTCCACGGCACCCGTGACACCGGCCAGTTCGAGCCGCGCGCCGGTCTCGACGCGGACCGCAAGGCCGGTCCGGGGCAGCGCGCAGGGCGGCACGGAAAGGCGCGCACCCGTCGTGGCGGTCACCGATCGCAGCGGACGGTCTGCGGTGAGCCGGATGGCGACCTGGTCGGGGTGGACGTGACGGTCAAAGTCGCGCCGGAAGTGCAGGCGCAAGCGCCCGTCATGTGTCTCGGCATCGAGGTAACGCGCGCCGACGACCGGCGGATCGGCCGAGACGCGCATCTGCGGCACAGGCCCGCAGACGACCTCGACGCGCATCGCCGTATCGACCATCAGATGCTCGAAAAACAGCAGAGGTCGCAGCGATTCCGCCTGCGCCGCGCCAGTCGAGAAAACCGCCAGCGCGCACGCGAGCGCCCGCCTCACTCGCCGTGTCCCCCGTCCCCCTGCGTGAAGGCGATCAGCTTGTCGCAGGCTGCGCGCATGGTCGCCTCGGACCCGGCGAAGGAGAAGCGCACGAAGCGATGGCCCCGATGCGGGTCGAAATCGACGCCGGGCGTGAGCGCGACGCCCGTTTCCTCCAGGACACGCGCGCAGAAGCCGGGGCTGTCGTTGGTCAGGCGGCTGGCGTCCGCATAGAGGTAGAAGGCGCCGTCCGCCGGGGCCAGACGCTCGAAGCCGGCCTGCGGCAAGCGCTCCAGCAGGACCGCGCGATTGCGCGCATAGGCGGCGACGCGGGCGTCCAGTTCCGCCGTGCAGTCGAAGGCGGCGACCGCGGCGTACTGCGACAGGGTCGGCGCCGCGACGAAGAAGTTCTGGCCGAGGCACTCGACCGGCCGCACCAGGTCCTCCGGCAGCACCATCCAGCCGAGCCGCCACCCGGTCATGCAGAAGTACTTCGAGAAGGAATTGATGACGATCGCCTGGTCGGTCAGCTCCAGCGCAGAGGTGGCGCGCCCGCCATAGGTGATGCCGTGGTAGATCTCGTCGGAGACCAGGCGGATGCCCTCGGCCGCGCAGTAATCGACCAGTGCCTGAAGCGCCGGGCGGTCGAGCACCGTTCCCGTCGGGTTGGAGGGGCTGGCGACGATCAAACCGTCTAGCCGGCCGGCGCGTGCCAGCAGCTCCGGCGTCGGTTGATAGCGGTGCTCCAGGTCGGTCTCGAGCAGCACCGCCTCAATGCCGAGCGCCTGCAGGATATTGCGATAGGCCGGATAGCCGGGGGCGGCCAGGGCGACCCGGTCGCCCGGCTCGAAGGCCGCCAGGAAGGCCAACAGGAAGCCGCCGGACGAACCGGGCGTCGCGGCGATACGCGCCGGGTCGAGCTCGACGCCATAGACGCGCCGGTAGTGCGCCGCCAGCGCGCGCCGCAGCTCGGCCAGGCCGAAGGCGTCGGTATAGCCGATCAGGGAATCGTCGAGAGCCCGCTTGGCGGCCTCAAGCACCGCCTGCGGCGCGCGCGTCGCCGGCTGGCCGATCTCCAGATGCAGCACCTCGGCGCCGCCCGCCGTCCGCTCGTTGGCGGCGCGCACCACGTCCATGACGATGAAGGGCGAGACTTGCCCGCGGCGGGCGACCTTCAGAGCCATTCGCTCTTCCCTCTACTGCGCGCGCTCGGCCAGGCCATTGCCGCGCGGGTCGACGGCCAGTGTGCACGGCGTCGCTCCCTCGTCGCGCAGACCCTGCGGGCAGCTCAAAGCGTTGACCAGGCCGATGTCCGGCCCACCGATCACCGGAGCGCTCAGGCTGCCCGTGGGCGCGCCCGGATCGGCGACGACCCGTCCGCCCTGCCACACCAGGCGAGACGCCGCCAGCGCCTCGGGGGTCGGCGTGCCGGCGCGCAGGCGCAGCAGGGCCTGAACCAGGTGCTGGAAGGCCGCCTCACCGCCGCTCGCCTGCACCGCCTGGTCGAGGCGCCCGGTGGTCGGGTCCGCCACCAGCGCCATTGCCAGCGGCACCGTGTTGCTGGCGGCCGGCGGCGGCGCGGCCGGCAGCAGGATGCCCAGCCCGCGCGCCAGGCGGCCGCGCCCGAAGAGGTCGTTCAGCGTGAAGCTGCAGGCCACCGCGTTACCGCGCCGGTCGCCGACCACGAAGCCGGCCGCATAGGGCGGTTCGCTGCCGCCGACGGGCGGCGGTGCCGGTGCCGCCGACATCTCCCGCACCGAGTCCTCGGAGGTCAGAACTTCCAGCTCGGCGACGGGCAGCCCGTCGGCGCCGATCCAGACCCGCTGGGCGGCCAGCGCCCTGAGCCCGGCGTCGAGCGTGAGGCCCGCCTGCCGCTCGGGCGGCGCGGCGCTCCAGTCCTCGTCACGCAGCATGCGCCACATCTGGGCGGCGGCAACGCCGGCGCTGCTGCGCGGCGGCGGCAGGTGCAGCACCGTGGCCCCGACCGGGACCTCGACCGGGATCTCAAAGCTCGGGGTCGCGTCGCGGATCGCCTCGGCGCGGATCGGCATGCCGGCGGCGGCGGCCGCTTCCACGTAGCGCCCCGCCAGCGCAGGCGTATGCAGGTAGCCGCCGCCTTGCGCGCGCAGGCCACCCAACACGCTCGCCAGTTCGATGTTGCGCAGCCGGTCCCCTTCGACGGCCCAGCGTCCGTCGGCGGTCTGGAACAGCCCGGCGGCGGCCGGATCCGCGGTCAGGCGGCCGCGCGCCGCCTCCAGGTCGCGCAGGAAGGCGCGGCTCGGCAGGAAGCCGAAGCGGGCAAGCGATTCGGCCGGTGCGACGAGCTGTTCCCAACGCTGGGTGCCGTAGCGGGCGTGCAGCAGGGCCATGCCGCGTGCCAGCAGCGGCGGCACGGCGCCCTCCGCGCCAGCCACCGGCGGGAACATCAGCGCCTCGGCCAGCCGATCGCCGGCACTCCACGTCAGGCAGGCGCCGCCGCCGCCGAGCCCGACCCGCGACGGCAGGGTCACCGCCATGGTCAGCCCCATGGCCACCGCGGCATCCATGGCCGTGCCGTTGCGCCCCAGCACCTCGCGGCCGACGACCGTGGCGTTCGGCGCGTCGGCGGCCACGAGCCCCGCGAAACCCTCGACCGTGACGACCAGCCCGCTGTCGGGGTCCTCGGCGCAGCCGCTGAGCAGGAGACCGGCGAGGCCGAGCGCCGCAAAAGCGCCACGAAACCCTGATCTCTCTCTCAACCTGCGGCAGGTCGCATCGCCGCGTTGCGACGCCGTGGCGCCGCCTCTACCCTGTAAGGCCATGACCGGGACGTCTCCCCCTCCCTCGAGACCGTGGCGCCGCGCCGCCAAGGGAGTCGCGCGGACGCTGTGCCGCACTGCGACACTTACGGTCGTTCTCCTCGCGCTGCTTTCCGCAAACCAGACGGCCTGGGCACAGCGCGACGGCATCCGGCTGATCCGCGATGCCGAGATCGAACATACCATCCGAACCTACGCGACGCCTCTGTTCCAGGCGGCCGGCCTCAGCCCGAGCGGCATCGACGTGTACTTGATCGACGACGACTCCCTCAACGCTTTCGCGACCCAGGGCGCGCAGATGTTCCTCCACACCGGCCTGCTGAAGGCCTCGGAAACGCCCTTGCAGACGATCGGGGTGATCGCCCACGAAACCGCGCATCTGGCGGCCGGCCACTACATCGGCCGGGGCGATCAGATCGAGACCGCCGGCCTGACCGCCGCCGCCTCCAGCCTGCTGGCGATCCTGGCCGGCATCGCCACCGGCGACGGCCGGGTCGCCGCCGCTATCAGTAGCGGCGGCCAGGACTTCGCCCTGCGTAATCTGCTGTCTTTCACCCGCGGCCAGGAGCAGGCGGCCGACCAAGCGGCGGTCACATACCTGCGCAGTACCGGTCTGAGCCCCCAGGGCCTGCTCGACTTCTACCGCATCCTGGAGGACCAGGAGGTACTGCTGAGCTCCTCCCAGGACCCTTATCTGCGCACCCATCCTCTGACCAGCGACCGCATCTCCTTCATGGAGCGGGAAGTAAGCGACTCGCCCTACACCGGTCGGCCGGTCCCGGCCGAACTCAGCGAGATGCATCAGCGCATGCGTGCCAAGCTGGTCGGCTTCCTCGGCACGCCGAGCGAGGTCTACAACCTCTTCCCCCAAGGTGATACGAGCCTGCCGGCCCGCTATGCCCACAGCATCAGCAGGTTCAAGCAGGGCTACCTGTCGGAGGCGCTGGAAATCCTCGACGGGTTGCTGGCCGAGCGGCCGGACGATCCCTTCTTCCACGAGCTGCGCGGCCAGATGCTGCTGGAGAACCAGCGCGTCGCCGAGGCCCTGCCGGCCTACGAGAAGGCGGTCGCCCTGCGGCCGCGCGACCCGCAACTGCGCCTGCGAATCGCCCAGGTGCAGGTCGAGCTGGGCACCGAGCAGAGCTACCGCGACGCCCTGGAGAACCTGACCGCCGTTCTGGCGCGCGAGCCGAACAACGGCAGCGCCTGGCGGCTCTCCGCCATCGCGCACGGCCGGCTCGGCAACGAAGGCATGACGGCGCTCTCGCTGGCCGAGTACAACTACGCTCGCGGCAATTGGCGCGATGCCAAGGGTCAGGCGGAACGGGCTAAGGCCCTGCTGCAGCAGGGCACGCCCGGCTGGCTGCGTGCCGCCGACCTGGCCCAGGTGGCCGGGCGCGAGGCGGAGGAGGCGCGCGAGCGGCAATGACGGCCGCCGGCTGTGCAAGCTCGGCGTCGGCTGCGAACCTCGGCGCCCCGTCGCGGCGCCGCGGCGGCGACTGGAACGGGTGCGCGCAAGCGGCTAGATACCCGGGTTGCTGAACGGAACGAAATGGCCGGGAGGAGACCGACCCCATGTTGAACTCGCTGATCCGCGGCGCTCTGGCCGCGGCGCTGTGCGGCGGCCTCGCGCTGTCGGCGCCGAACGCCCGGGCGGAAGAGCCCTTCAGTGCCGCGGAGGCCGAGGCCGTGCGCGAGATCGTGCGCGATCTGCTGCAATCCAACCCCGAGCTTGTGGTCGAGGCGTTGCAGAGCTTCGAGGAGCGTCAGCGGCTGGCGGCGCAGGAGCGCCAAAGCGCTGCGGTCGCGGAGAATGCCGACCTGCTCGAAGGCGCGCCGGGCGACCCGATCCTGGGCGCGGCCGACGGCGACGTCGTGGTGGTCGAGTTCTTCGACTACAACTGCGGCTACTGCCGGCAGGTGGCCGGGCCGCTGCGCCAGGCGATTGAGGCCGACGGCAGCATCAAGCTGGTGATGAAGGAGTGGCCGATCCTGGGCCCGCCTAGCTACTTCGCCGCCCGCGCCGCCCTGGCGGCGGAACGGCAGGGCCTCTACGAGGAATTCCACTTCGCCGTCATGCAGGCCAAAGAACGGGTCGACGAGGAGATGGTCCTGGCCGTGGCCGAGAGCGTCGGTCTCGACATGGCGCAGTTGCGGGCGGACATGCTGTCGCGCGAGATCGACGCAAAGTTGCAGGAGACCTACGACCTGGCCGAGGCGCTCGGCATCACCGGCACGCCCGCCTTCGTCATCGGCGACGAAGTGGTCCCCGGCGCCATCACCATGGCCCGCCTGCAGCAAATCGTGGCCGAAGCGCGCGGCGACAGCTAGAGGGCGTCCTAGCGGTTGCCGTTCACGCCGAGGCGGCTTGCATCGCCGCGCTCGGCATGATTGATGCCGACTCGGCGTCGCGCGCGTCGATCTCCTCCAGCAGGGGGGCGGCGCGCGCGTTGGCAACGGACAGCACTAGCTCCAGGCCGCAGCGCGCCACATGCGCGGCCCACTGGTCGGAGCCGACCCGCTCGCCCTTGTGCACCGTGGAATTGCGGATGCCGTAGAGGTGGTCCATGGCCAGCCTCAGGCGCCGGGTCAGCCAGTCGTCGCCCGCTGTCGCCGCCCGCAAGCGCTCCAGGCTGGACAACAGGCCGACGCCCGGGTTGAAGAGGAGGTCCGGCGCGCGCGGATCCTGCCAGGTGGACCAGTGAGTGCGTGACCGGCGGTCGAGCACACGGGCCAACCACTTGCGCGGCGGCACCCGCTTCGGCTCACAGTAGTACCAGTCGCCCGGGCGGTCGAAGAGCTTGCGATGGCTATAAGCCTGTTGGCGCAGCTTCGTCGCCTCGAAGGCCAATAGCTCTTCCAGCAGCAGCGTCCGGTATTCCGGTACAAGAACGGCATTCACCTTCGCAGCCGAACCCGCGAAGCTCTCCAGAGCCTGCCAGACCTCCGAGGCGGCGCTGTGGACATCCTCGGGCCAGTAGCCGATCGCCTGGGAGACATGCCAGCGCAGGGCGGCCCAACGGTCGTGCTGATCCGGCGGGAGGTTCTGCGCGAGCTTGTAGAGGCGCGGCGGCAACTCGGGCACAGGCCGCCGACCCTGCTTCGGCGTCCAGAAAGGCTGGTCGAGGGACAGCAGGATGCCCTCGGCGCCGGACGTAGCACCGTCCGCGTCACCCGCTTCGTCCGCATCACCTGCCTGCGCCGCGACGACCCGCACCGGACCATACAGATGGGTGCGCAGGTAGTGGCGGACTCGCAGCAAATGCAGAGCGTTGCGGCACTCGGGCAGCGCCCGGGCCAGAGCCTCGTTGGCGGTCGGGGCGGCGGTGCGCACCCGGATCGCGCGCAGGCTGCGCGACCCCAGATAAGCGGGCGCCGTCTCCGCCTCCGGGTTGGCCTCGATCAGCAGGCTCACCTCGGGCGGCCCTAGCGTCGCCGTTGCGACCTTGCCGGAAATGGCGACCGGAGCGACGGGGAAGGTTACCAGGAAGCCGCCGGGCTGTGGCGGATCCAGCAATCCGCCCAGGCAGTCAGCCAGCGGTTGACGCGCCTCTCTTGCATAGGCGGACGCAACGCCAGCAAAGAGGGTCCGGGGCGAAGCATAGAGCTCCGCCAGCTCCGAGGAGAAGCGGCGCGTCAGGAAGGCGGCTTCGAACAGGTCTCCCCGGTCGAGACTGGCGGTCAAGGCCTCGCAGAGTCGCGTCGCGAACCGGCGCTGGGCGTCCGGCGTCGCCTGCCTTTCCAGCCACTCGCGCCATTCGCCGTCCAGCTCGCACTGCTCTCGCTTGCCCTTCGGGACGCATCGAGTCGTCCGCGACTGCGGTAGCGCGTCATCGAGGTAGAACGCTAGTGGAGCGTAGGCTTCGAGTTCTCTCGCAATGGCTCCGGTCCGCACGCGGTCGACCTTCGGGTTCAGGTTCTGCGCCATCTCCGCTAGTCCGCTCAGGCCGAGCGGACGGCTGCGCCAGACACCGTGGGTTTCCTCGGCGTGGAGGAACAGCCAATAGTCGAGCCCGTAGCCTTCCGGCCGCTCCAGCTCCAGCCGGGCGCTCCAAGTATTGCCGCTGTAGACCCACATCCGCCCTCCGAATGCCGGCTCCCTGCTGTCGACGAGGATGCAGTGGCCTGCGCCGCTTTGTCGAGAGGTCGGCGTCAGGGTTTCGCCATTGGCGGGTCGGGCGGGCCAGCAGGCTCGCAGGCCGCGGGGCAGCCGTGCCGCGTCACAAAGACGGGGTTGGACACAACCATAGTGGCAATAAAGGCTCTCCCACCGTAAACCGCAGGCCTTCCATAGCCATTCCGCTATTCGCGATTCCCATGGCCGCACCCTTCGCACCAGGTGTGTCCGCCGGGCACGCCGCCTTTCTCGCGCTCTGCCCACCCAAGCCGGTCACGTTGTGCACGAGGGCTATCGCCTGCGCCATCTGCGTGCCGACACCCTGGCGAGCCTGACCGTGCCGATCGTCGTGCGTGCCGACGCCCAGGGACCGGGGGCCGGGTGCTGCTGACAAGTCAGCCGGCCGGAGGTGCGGCACACCCTGACCGCCCACAGCCTGCGTCCGCCACAGGGCGCCTACGCCCCAACCTTGAGGCGGGACACGCCCCGATCGGGAAGGCCAGGGTCCAGGTCGACGCCAAAAAGGACGGGACCCGTGCGAGACCACGTGAAACTCCGCGTCCCAGGCAGCGGCTCGGTTGCCGCCCGGCGGCCTGCGTGCTAACGCTTGCCGCCGGAAATTCGGCGAGTCGCGGGAGGATGGCAGTGGCCGCTGCGCCGCGGGTCCTGCTGCTCAACGGACCCAATCTCAACATGCTCGGCACGCGCGAGCCGGAGGTCTACGGCCGGGCCACCCTGGCCGACCTGGAGGCCGCCTGCCGAGGCCGCGCCGGCGAGCTGGGGCTGGGCCTGGAGTGCCGTCAGTCGAACCACGAGGGCGAACTGGTGGACTGGATCCAGGGCGCGCGGGGAAGCGCCGACGGGCTGGTGATCAACCCCGGCGCGCTGACCCACACCTCGATCGCGCTGCTGGACGCCCTGCAGGCGGTGGCGCTGCCGGCCGTCGAGGTGCATCTGTCCAACATCCATCGCCGCGAGGACTTCCGGCACCGCAGCTACGTCTCGCTGGCCGCGACCGGCGTCATCATGGGGCTCGGCCAGCACGGCTATCTGCTGGCGCTCGAAGCGCTGGCGGCGCGGCTCGGCAGCCAGGTGGAGGTTTAGGTGAGCAAGTTTTCCATCGACGAAGAGGCGATCCGCAAGCTGGCCGAGCTGCTGCAAGAGACGGGGCTCAGCGAGATCGAGATCGAGGACGACGACCGCCGTCTGCGGGTCGTGCGCCAGGGCGCGGCGGTCGCGGCCGCCATGCCGGCGCCAGTAGCCGCGACGCCCCCCGCTGTCCCGTCCCAAGAAGCGCCGGCGGCGGGGCCGCATCCGGGCACCGTCACCTCGCCGATGGTTGGCACCGTCTACTTGGCGCCGGAGCCGGGGGCCAAGCCCTTCGTGCAGGTCGGCGACACGGTGCGCGAGGGCCAGACCCTGCTGATCATCGAGGCGATGAAGGTGATGAACAACCTGCCCTCCCCGCGCGCAGGCACGGTGAGCGCTGTGCTGGTCGACGACGGCATGCCGGTGGAGTTCGGCGAACCGCTGGTCGTCGTCGAGTAGAGGGGCGCGGGACCGCATGTTCGAAAAGGTCCTGATCGCCAACCGCGGCGAGATCGCCCTGCGCATCCACCGCGCCTGCCGCGAGATGGGCATCCACACGGTGGCGGTGCACTCGACCGCCGACGCCGACGCCATGCACGTGCGCCTGGCCGACGAGTCGGTGTGCATCGGCCCGCCGCCTTCGGCGAAGAGCTACCTCAACATGCCGGCGATCCTCTCGGCCGCCACCATCACCGGGGCCGACGCCATCCACCCCGGGATCGGCTTCCTGTCGGAGAACGCAACCTTCGCCCAGATGGTCGAAGAGCACGGCTTCGTCTTCGTCGGCCCGACCCCCGAGCACATCTCGATGATGGGCGACAAGGTCGTGGCCAAGGAGGCGGCGCGCAGCCTGGGCATCCCCGTCGTGCCCGGCTCCGAAGGCGCGGTGCGCGACACCGACGAGGGCCAGAGAGTCGCCGAGGAGATCGGCTACCCCGTGCTGATCAAGGCGGCCGCCGGCGGCGGCGGACGCGGCATGAAGGTGGCCCGCAGCCGCGAGGAATTCGTCGCCCAGATGCAGGCCGCCCGCGCCGAGGCCAAGGCGGCCTTCGGCAACGACGAGGTCTACCTGGAGAAGTACCTGCGGCGCCCGCGCCACATCGAGATCCAGCTTCTGGCCGACGGCCAAGGCGGCGCCATCCATCTCGGCGAGCGCGACTGCTCGGTGCAGCGCCGGCACCAGAAGGTCATCGAAGAAGCGCCCTCGCCCGCGCTCAACGCCGCCGAGCGCCAGCGCATCGGCGACATCGCCATCGCCGCCACGCGCGAGCTCGGCTACCGCTCCGCCGGGACGCTGGAATTCCTCTACGAGGACGGCGAGTTCTACTTCATCGAGATGAACACCCGCCTGCAGGTCGAGCATCCCGTCAGCGAGATGATCACCGGCATCGACCTGGTGCGCGAGCAGCTCCGCATCGCCAACGGCCAACCGCTGGAACTGACCCAGGACGAGGTGGTCTTCGAGGGCCACGCCATCGAGTGCCGTATCAACGCCGAGCACCCGGAGACCTTCGCACCCTCGCCGGGCCGGATCACCGACTACCACGCGCCGGGCGGCCTGGGCGTGCGCGTCGATTCGCACCTCTACAGCGGCTACACCGTACCGCCGCACTACGACAGCCTGGTCGCCAAGCTGATCGTCCAGGGGCGCAACCGTAACGAATGCCTGATGCGCCTGCGCCGCGCGCTGGAGGAGATGGTGGTCGACGGCATCGCGACCAACCTGCCGCTGCATCGCCGCCTGGTCGAGGATCCGGACTTCATCAACGGCGCCTACGACATCCATTGGCTGGAGGGCTGGCTGGCCGCCCACGCGAAGGTGGGCGCGTGACCCGCCTGCCCCCGTGCCGAGCCTCTGGACGGGCCGGTCGGATTTCGTAAGCTCTAGGCATGCAGCTGACGCCGGAGTTGCTTCTGAGGGCCTATGCCGTCGGGATCTTTCCGATGGCCGAAAGCCGCGACGATCCGGAGATTCACTGGATCGATCCGGAGATGCGCGGCCTGCTGCCGCTCGATCAGGTGCACGTGCCACGCAAGCTGCGCCGCAAGGTGCTCCGCGGGCTCTTCGAGGTGCGCACCAACACGGCGTTCCACGAGGTCATCCGCGCCTGCGCCGAACGGGCCAGCAACCGTCCGGAGACCTGGATCAACCCGACGATCGAGACCCTCTACGGCGAACTGCACCGCATGGGATTCGGCCATTCGGTGGAGACCTGGATGCGTGACCCCGACAGCGGCGAGGAGCGGCTGGTCGGCGGGCTATACGGCGTCGCCCTCGGAGCCGCGTTCTTCGGCGAATCCATGTTCAGCCGCGAGACGGACGCCAGCAAGGTCGCGCTCGTCCATCTGGTCGCCCGGCTGCGCAAGGGCGGCTTCTCGCTGCTCGACACCCAGTTCACCACGCCGCACCTGCGCCAGTTCGGCACCATCGAGGTGCCGCGCGGCCACTACCGGGCACTGCTGTCCAAGGCGCTGATGCGACAGGCCGTCTTCCCGCGGCAGCTCGCCCGCGAGGAACTGGAGGCGCAACTTCGCGCAATGTCGGCCGGCTGAGCGGGCCGACTATTCGCGCGCCGCGTCGGGCCCGGGCCGAGCGTCGGTATCGGTCTCGGCCGCCGCGACTTGGCAGTCCTTGACCCAGACGTCGTAGACCGGATGCTCCATCGCGGCCACGGCCGGCGAGGAGGCGTACATCCAGCCGGAGTACAGCGGGCGGCGCGGGCGGTTCGGCTCGATCTCGGCGATCTCCAGGAAGGCGATCGCCTCGGGCGGCTCGGTCGGCGGCGTCTTGTGGCAGGCACGCACGACGATCTCCAGCCCGCCGAAGGCGACCGGATCGTCGATCGCCACCGCGAAGGTCGAGATCCGCGCCGTGACCTTGTCGAGGCCCTGCAGCACGGCGACGGGATAGGCCGGCGGCGGCCAGTCCTCTTGCTGCGCGGCGCTGCCCGAGCGTTGGGCCACGGCAGCGGCGACCAGCAGGGCCGCGACGGCAAGCGGGCGCACCCGCCTCACGGGCGCCCTCCGTAGGGGTTCTCAAGGGACTCGACCAGCCGCCGCAGCGTCTGGCGAAGCTGCGACTCGTCGGCGCCCATCAGGATCCCGTCCTCCAGGGCGTCCTGCGCCATCTGGCGGATCTCCTCCAGGTTCTCGTTGAGAACCTTGATCTTCTCCCGGCAGGACAGCGGTTCGCCTGCGCCATCGCGCCAGACCGCGGGCAGGAAGCCCTCAGCGGAAGCCTCGTCACGGGAATCGGCAGCGCTCATGATCCAGGACTTAACCGCAGGGCAGGGCGAGAACAAGGCGGCCGGCCGGCTCAGCTCGGCCCCTGGGCGCCGAAGCCGCCGTTGTCCGAGCCCGGCAGGCTGCCGCTGCCGCCGTCGGCACCACCGAAGATGAAGCGTCCGAGCAGGTCGATGACGTTGATGGCGCCCTGCGTGTACTCGATGGTGCCGCCGGGCTCGATGTTCTCCAGCGCGCCGCCGGGCTGCAATTCCACGTAGTTGCCGCCCAGCAGGCCTTCCGGAACGATCCGGGCCGAGGTGTCCTGCGGCAGTTGGATCGCCTCGTCGATCGACAGCGTCACCTCCGCGAAGAAGGTCTGCGGGTCGAGCGCCTGGTCGGTCACGGTACCGACCTTGACGCCGCTCATGCGCACGTCGGCCCCTGGGTTGATGCCTGTGGCGTCATCGAAAACGGCGCGCACCTGGTAGCCGCTGATGGTTTGCACGCCGCTGGAACTGAAGGCGAAGACGACGAAGGCGGCGGCCACCAGCAGGACTACGCCACCCATGATGGTTTCGATGATGTTGCGACTCATGTGCCCCCTACCCGCTGCCCCCGCGGCAGTCGCGATGCCGGGCCGCAGTGTCCCCCTGCAACGGCCGCGGCTGCCTTCGGTTCACTCCGGCGTCCAGGCCTCGTAGTCGCCCGTCGCCCGGGACCGCGCACCGCCGTGCAGCGTGTGTCCCGGCGGCCGGTAGGCCAACTCGGTGCCGGTCGCGTTCGGCTGGTGCGGCTGCATCCACGGCCGACGGGCCGGGCCGCCCGGCGGCGGCGCCTCGTCGGTGGTGTGGTGCAGCCAGGCGTGCCATTCCGGCGGCACCCGGCTGGCCTCGACGTCGCCGGCGTAGACGACCCAGCGCCGCTCGCGCCGCATCGAGTCCTTCACGCCAAGGGGCCCCCGCTTGTCGCGATAGTAGGCGTTGCCCTGGTCGTCGCTGCCGACCTTTTCGCCGTGCAGCCAGGTGAAGAGCTTGGTGCCGAGTGAGGTCATCTGTCCGCGATATCTGCCCGTGTGATCGGTAAACGGCCCGAGACGGCGCGGCGCGACTATCGCACCTGATTCCGACAGCGTCCAGCATGCAGGCGGCGCGTGGCCTGGACATGGCACTGCGTCAGCGATATAGGCGCGGGCTGGCAAGAGGGAACGGCATGTCTCACGATTTCTGGCGCGACAGCGGCTACCACCTGCTCCGGCCGACCGAAGCCGGTCACCTGGGCGTGACAGACACCTTTCTGCGCGCCTATCTCAATCGCCCCGAGGTCCGCCCGGTCGAGGAGTCGAACGCCGCCGAGCGCCAGCTCCACACCGCCCTGCTGGCCAATCCGCGCGAAGCGGTGTCGGTCGAGCGGCTGGCGGCTGTCGGCGACGCCGACGCGATCGAGACCTATCGCATCGTCCTGGCTTTCCGCGACCGGCTGGTGGCGGCCGGCACGGTCGAGGGCGCCTATCTGGAGCTCTTCGCGAACCCACCGGACCCGGCGATGGGCGAACCGCCGGTGCCGCCGCTGTTCTACGACCAGCTCGTGCAGGTCTGCGTGCGACATATCCTGGACGGCACCGAGCATCCTCTGCGCGCACGCGCCGGCGAGCTGCTGTTCCGTCCGCAGAAGGTGACGGTCAACGAAGGCTTCGTCATGGCGGCCGACGCGGAGACGGTCGAGATGTACGCCAGCTCCGGCGGCTTCGGCTCGCTCGGCAAGCTGATCGCCGAAGCGCAGACGCCGCTGCGTACCATCGAACTGGACGTGCTGAGCGAAGACAACGCAGAGATCTACTGGACCCGCGACTCCCGGTTCGACACGGTCGTTAACCTGAACTTCGCCGGCGACGGGCTGGACGCGCTTTGCCGCGTCCTGGAGGCCTGGGTACACCACTTCCTGCAGGTCGAGATCTCGATCCAGCCGGTGCAGCAGATCAGCGACGAGCGCTGGGTCTGGCACATCGGCCTCGACCCCGAGGGCAGCCGACTGCTGAACGACCTCTACAACGACGTCGAGGTCGGCGAAGCGCGCCTCGCGCGCCTGCTCAGCCTGTTCCGCCTGGAATTCCGCGAGGCCGGCGACATGCGGCCGGACATCGCCGGCCGCCCCGTCTACCTGGCGATGGCGATGGACGAGGAGAGCACGCTGCGCCTGAAGCCGCAGAACCTGCTCGTCAACCTGCCGCTGGCGCCACGGTCGTAGCGCGTCTTGGCGCCGATACGGCTCTCTCGGGCCGTCGCCTCAGGCATTGAGACACGGGCTGCGTCCGCCCCTCGGGATAGGGCGGCGCGGGTTCTTGCGGTCACCCTGAAGAGCCCTGCGGTGCAGGATATCTGGAAGTACGAGCACATGGCTCCAGGAGACGTGTCCCAGCTAAACCGTCGCGCTGCTCAGGCGACACAGCGTTCGCTCGCGTCCGATGAGCGGCAAGAGCGCTGCCAGTTCGGGCCCGGAGCTCATGCCGGTCAGCGCCCGGCGCAACGGCAGGAAAAGCTGCTTGCCCTTGCGGCCCGTCGCCTGCTTCAGTGCGCCCGTCCAGGCGCCCCAGGTGTGCGAGTCCCAAGGTTCCGGCGGCAGCAGATCGGCGGCCTGGGCGCAGAAGTCCGCGTCCTCGATCTCCGGCCGGATCGGCCCCTGCACCACCTGCAGCCACAGACCGACCTCCTCGCGCCGAGACAGGTTGCCGCGCACCGCCTCCCACAGCGCCGGCGTCACCGCCGTCAGGCCGCGCGCCTCCAGCCAAGGACGCACCGCCTCGTAAGGCATCTCGTGCAGCAGGCGGGCATTGAGATGCTCCAGCTCGGCCGGATCGAACTTCGGCGCGGCGCGGCCGAAGCGCGAAAGGTCGAACTCGGCGATCAGCGCGTCCAGGCTGTGGCGCGGGACGATCGGGTCCGGCGTGCCCAGCTTGGCCAGGTAGCTGTTGATCGTCATGGGCTCCAGCGAATCCTCGCGCAGCGCCTTGAGGCTGAGCGCACCGAGGCGCTTGGACAGGCCCTGCCCTTGAGCGTCGGTGAGCAACGGTAGGTGCGCGAAGACCGGCGCAGCCCCGCCGAGCGCTTCGAAGAGCTGCACCTGAACGGCGGTGTTGGCGACATGGTCCTCGCCGCGCAGCACATGGGTGACGCCCAGCTCGATATCGTCGACGACGCTGGACAGCGTGTAGAGCGGCCGCCCGTCGGCGCGCAGCAGCACCGGGTCGGAGAGATTCTCGCCGTCGAAGCGCTTCGCCCCCTGCACCGCGTCGTCCCAGGCGATGGGCGCGGACTCCAGCTTGAAGCGCCAGTGCGGAGCGTGTCCCTCGGCCTCCAGCGTCGTGCGCTCGTCCTGGGTCAGGCGCAGGGCGGCACGGTCGTAGATCGGCGGGCGGCCGGATTTGAGCTGCAGCTTGCGCTTCAGCTCCAACTCCTCGGCTGTCTCGTAGCAGGGATAGAGGCGGCCGGCCGCCTTCAACCGCGCTACGGCCGCGTCGTAGCGCTCGGTGCGGTCGGACTGGCGAGCGAACGCGTCCCATGCCAGGCCGAGCCAACGCAGGTCTTCCTCGATCCCGAGCGCGAAATCCTCGGTTGAGCGCTCGGCATCGGTGTCGTCGAGGCGCAGCAGGAACGTCCCGCCCTGCTGGCGGGCCCACAGCCAGTTGAGCAGGGCGATGCGGGCGTTGCCGACGTGCAAGCGCCCGGTCGGCGAAGGCGCGAAGCGGACTCTCATGGGGTGCCTACAGCGGCCCCTTGAAGGCGTTGACGATGGGGTAGCGTCGGTCGCGGCCGAAGGAGCGGCGGGTGATCTTGACGCCCGGCGGCGCCTGGCGGCGCTTGTACTCGGCGTTCTCCAGCATGCGCCAGGTCTTCGCCACGACCGCCTCGGCATGCCCGCGCCCGACGATCTCGGCGAGCGACATCTCGTGCTCGATCAGGCAGGTCAGGATGTCGTCCAGCTCGTCGTAGGGCGGCAGGGAGTCCTGGTCGGTCTGGTCCGGCTTCAACTCGGCCGAGGGCGCCTTGGTCAGGATACGCTCGGGGACGACCCGCCCGGCCGGGCCGAGGGCGCTTTCCGGCTTCTGCTGATTGCGCCAGCGGCAGAGCGCGTAGACGGTGGTCTTGTAGACGTCCTTCAGCACGTTGAAGCCGCCGCACATGTCGCCGTAGAGCGTGGCGTAGCCGACGCTCATCTCCGACTTGTTGCCGGTCGACAGCACCATCTTGCCGAGCTTGTTGGAGATCGCCATCAAGGTGATCCCGCGGGTGCGCGCCTGGATGTTCTCCTCGGTGGTGTCGGGCGGCAGGGCGTCGAACACCGGCCCGAGCATGCCGGCGAAGGCCTGCATCGCCGGCTGGATGGCGATCTCGTCCAGCCGCAGACCGTTGAGCTGTGCCAGTTCGGCCGCGTCCTCCAGCGAGTGGGCGCTGGTGTAGGGCGAGGGCATCATCACGCAGTGCACCTGCTCCGGGCCCAGGGCGTCGGCGGCGATCACCGCCGAGAGGGCGGAGTCGACCCCGCCCGAAAGGCCGATGACGACGCCGGGGAAGCCCGACTTGCGGACGTAGTCGTGCAGCCCGAGCATCAGCGCCCGGTAGGTCGCCTCAAGCCCCTCCGGCGGCGGCACCGTGTCCGCACGCGCACAAGTCCAGCCGTCGCTCTCGCGCGTCCATTCGGAGAGGGCCAGGGTCTCGGCGAAGGCCGGCAACTGCCCGGCCAGACGGCAGTCGGCGTTGAGCACGAAGGAGGCGCCGTCGAAGACCAACTCGTCCTGGCCGCCCACCTGGTTGACGTAGACCAGCGGCAAGCCACTTTCCGTGACGCGCCGGACGGCGAGCTGCTGGCGCTCGTCCAGCTTGTCGGTCTCGAAGGGGCTGCCGTTCGGCACGATCAGGATCTCGGCGCCGGATTCCTCGAGGCACTCGGTGACCTCCGGCGTCCACATGTCCTCGCAGACCATGACGCCCAGGCGCACGCCCCGGAAGCTGACCGGGCCCGGCAGGGGACCGGCGGCGAAGACCCGCTTCTCGTCGAATACGCCGTAGTTCGGCAGGTCGTACTTGTAGCGGGCGGCGGCGACCTTGCCGCCGTCGAGCAGCAGGGCGGCGTTGTAGACCTTGCCGCGCAGCGGCGTCTCGGCGGCCGGGTCTTCCCGCCAGGGCGCGCCGATCAGCAGCGCCGGCCCGCCGTCGGCCGTCTCCGCCGCCAGCTCGCCGACCGCAGCAGCGACCGCGTTCAGGAAATCGGGCTTGAGCACCAGGTCTTCGGGCGGATAGCCGGAGATGCAGAGCTCCGGCCCGACCAGCAGGTCGGCGCCCGCCTCGGCCGCCGCGGCGCGCGCGGCGCGCAGCCGCAGCAGATTGCCGCGCAGGTCGCCGACAGTCGGATTGATCTGCGCCAGCGCGATGCTCAGGCGGTCGGTCATGAGGTGTCGGAACCCTCTTCCCTGTCCTCTTCGGCCGAGAGTACGGCCCGCAGCGCAGGGATCAATGGCGGGACGTCGCGGATCGCAGTCGCCCAAACCAGTTCAATGTCGACGCGGAAATACTCGTGAACGACTTTGTTGCGCATCCCGACAATGTCGATCCAGGGGATGGAGGGGTACCGGTCGCGAATCTCCACTGGTACGTATCGGGCGGCCTCACCGATGTTCTGCAGCAGATAGGCGGTACCCGCCTGAAGCAGTTCGTCTTCGTCGAAGACTTGACGCTCGAGCGAGGCAAGCCGTCTGCCAAGCTTCTCCGCCGAGGCGAGCATCAGGCGAATCGCATGCAGCCGGTCACGCTGCATAGGCCGTCTGAGCGTCCGCCAGAACCCGATCCTTGATGAAAGGCGACAGACCGTTCGGTGTGGTCATGTCGACCTCTCGACCGAGCAAATCCGACAACTCGCGCTGTATGCCGCAGAAAGTGATCAACCCTGGCACGCGGTCCGGCGCGAACTCGACGATCACGTCTACGTCGCTATCGGGGCGGAATTCCTCGGGCCGTAGGACCGAGCCAAAGAAGGCCAGGCGCACGATCCCGTGCGTGCGGCAAAAGGCCGCCAGCCGATCCCGGTCGATGTCCAGCGCGAGCGTCATGCCCAATAGCTACGCCGCCGCCCAGCCGGGCGCAAGTCAGGCCGCCAAGCGCTCCAGCCGGCGGCAGGAGGCGCCCATGCCGTCGAAAAGGTCGGAGACCCGGTCGGCGTAGGCGCGCAGCGGGTCGTCCGCCGCCAAAAGCGGCGTCGGGCTGGCGCAGCGGGCGAATTGCAGGATCGAAAACACGATGTAGTCCGCGTAGGCCGGCTCCTCGCCGGCGACGAAGGGACGGTCGGCCAGGCGCGCGCGCAGCGGCGCCAGCACCTTCGCCAGGTTGGCTTCGAAGGCCGCGCGGTCGTTGGCAAAGGACTCGATCGATCGGCCCAGGCGCTGCTCGCGCGTCTCGCGGAAGTAGGCCTTGTCGTCCTCGGCGATGTTGGCGTGCAGGTCGGCGATCACCAGCGGGAAGACTGCCGGCATCAGGCTCTGGTCCGCCCAGGCGTTGACGAAGTGCGTCAGCTCCTGCGCGTGCGGCCCGCCGAACAGGCTCGGCCGCTCGGGATAGGCCTCCTCCAGGTAGAGGGCGATGGACCAGGAGTCGTGGACCACCGTCTCGCCGTCGACCAGGATGGGCACCAGGCCCTGGCCGGAAAAGGCGATGATCTGCTTGTCGTGGAACTTGACCGGCACGTGCTCGTCGACCGCCAGTCCCTTGTGCGCCAGGGCATAGCGCGCCCGCCAGGAAAAGGGGCTCGGCCGATGGTCGTCGCTGCCGCCGACGCGCTCGTAGAGAGTGATGGTCATGGCTGGTCTCGGGTTGCCGATTGCGGGTGTAGCGCGCAGCCTAGCCCGGCGGCGGGGCCGACACTACCCGGCGTGCGATCACAAGCGCTTGTAACGAAATCAGCGGCGCAACAGGAACTCGCGGCCCAGCTTCACGCGTGGCTCGCCGTCGTAGGCGACGATGTCGGCGGTGGCGTAGGTCTCCGACCACTTGGAGGGCAGATAACTGCCGGTGCCGACCAGGTCCAGCGGGGCGTGCGCCTCGGCCATGACACGGCACTTCTGCGGGCCGAAGCCGCTGGAGCCGACGATCTTCACCTTGTCGAAGCCCTCGGCGTCGAGCGCCTCGCGCAGGGCCCAGACGGCGGCGGCCGAGACGCCGGCGCCGACCAGGATGCGCAGCTCGTCGTCGGTCCGGTAGCCGCGGATCGCCTCTGGCGCGTTGCGCTCCAACACGGCGTAGCTGGCCGCCGGATCCAGGCCCTCCAGGTAGCGGCTGCCGGGCACGTCGATGCGCAGCGCCACCTCGCCGGCCGCCGCCCGGTCGGCGAAGCGGCGGCAGACCGCCAGACCGTCGCTGATCTCGCGTCCGAAGTAGTCGACCAGCACCACCAGCCGGTCGTCCGGGAAGGTCTCGGCGAACATCTCGGCCGCGCGCAGGGTGGAGCCGGCGTAGCCGATCAGCGCGTGCGGCATGGTGCCGATGCCGCGCTCGGCGCCGAAGAAGTGGGCCGAGGCGTCGGTCGCGGTGCCGACGAAGCCGACGGCGCCGACCTTGCGCTTGGCGCGGGCCGAGCCGACCGAGGCGGCGTAGGTCATCAACTCGTCCATCTCGGTGCCGGCGCAATGCCGCGCCTCCATGGCGAGGAAGCCGACCTTCGGCAGGTCGGCGCACATGGTGAAGGCGTTGTAGGCGGCGACGCAGGGCGGCCCGAGCTTCTGCAGAAGCAGCGTTTCGAGATCGGACAGGTGGTAGAGCGAGCCGGTGACGTACATCAGCGGCTCGCCGGCGCCGACCCACTTGCCCTCCGGGTAGAGCTGCTCGACCTCGACCGTGAAGCCGCGCTGCGCGGCCATCGCCTCCAGCCACTCGACCGCCAGGCGCGGCGCACTGATCACCGGCCGCCGCATGAACAGCGCGTAGGTCGCCCGCACGTCGCCGAAGCGCCCGACGATCTGCTTGGTGCGCTTGAAGTAGGTGTCGGTCCAGGCGGCGACGCCCGCCTCGTCCCGCGGCCCATAGCCCGGGTGCGGGCTATCCCCGTCCTGCGGCAGGGGGTGGGCGTGTCTGGGATCGTCGGGCATGGACTGGTCCCCTGACCCTGCGGCCGGCTGCAGCCAAGTCGCCGCCGCGCCGGCTAGGCGCCGGCGGCGCGCTGCGCGGACTCGTCCCGGCTCGCCCGCTCGGCCTTCAGCTCGGCGGCGATCAGGAAGGCGAGTTCCAGCGCCTGGCTGGCGTTAAGCCGGGGATCGCAGTGGGTGTGGTAGCGGTCGCCGAGGCGTTCCTCGCTGATCGCCTGGGCGCCGCCGATGCACTCGGTAACGTCCTGGCCGGTCATCTCGAAGTGGACGCCGCCGGCATGCGTGCCCTCGGCCCGGTGCACGGCGAAGAAGCCCTGCACCTCTTTCAGAATGCGGTCGAAGGGCCGGGTCTTGAAGCCGCTGCCGGACTTGATGGTGTTGCCGTGCATCGGGTCGCAGGCCCAGACGACGCTGCGCCCCTCGCGTGCGACGGCGCGCACCAGGGTCGGCAGCCGGTCCTCGACCTTGTCGTGGCCCATGCGGCTGATCAGTGTCAGGCGCCCTGGCTCGTCGTTCGGGTTCAGGCGGTCGATAAGGCGCAGCAACTCGTCGACCTGAAGGCTCGGCCCGCACTTCACGCCGATCGGGTTCTTCACGCCCGCCAGGAAGTCGACATGGCCGCCGTCGAGCTGGCGTGTGCGGTCGCCGATCCACAAGAAATGCGCCGAAGTGTCGTACCACTCGTCGGTCAGGCTGTCGACGCGGGTCAGCGCCTGTTCGTAGTGCAGCAGCAACGCCTCGTGGCTGGTGTAGAAGTCGGTCTCGCGAAGCTGCGGGACCGTCTCGGCGGTCAGGCCGCAGGCCGCCATGAAGGCCATCGCCTCATCGATGCGCGAGGCCAGTTCCTCGTAACGCTCGCCCTGCGGGCTGCCAGCGACGAAGCGCAGGTTCCAGCTATGCACCTTGTGCAGGTCGGCAAAGCCGCCCTGGGCAAAGGCGCGCAGGAGGTTGAGCGTCGCCGCCGACTGGTTGTAGGCGCGGACCAGCCGCTCCGGGTCGGGCGTGCGAGCCGCTGGGTCGAACTCGATGCCGTTGACGATGTCACCCCGGTAGCTCGGCAGCTCGACGCCGTCGATCGTCTCTGTGTCGGCCGAGCGCGGCTTGGCGAACTGCCCCGCCATGCGGCCGACCTTGATCACCGGCAGAGCGGCGCCAAAGGTCAGCGCCACCGACATCTGCAGAAGCACCCGGAAGGTGTCGCGGATGTTGTTCGGGTGAAACTCCGCGAAGCTCTCGGCGCAGTCGCCGCCTTGCAGCAGAAAGGCCTTGCCGGCAGCCACGGCGGCCAAGTCGGCCTTCAGCTTGCGCGCCTCGCCGGCGAAGACCAGCGGTGGATAGTTCCGCAGGGTCTGCTCCACCCGAGCCAGCGCCTCCTGGTCGGGATAGGCCGGAGTCTGCATGACCGGCAGCGAGCGCCAGCCGTCCGGGCTCCAGCCTTGGCGGGCATCGTCGGAGGCGGAAACGGCCTGGTTCGCAAGGGCGGACATGATTGCTGGGCTCCTGCCGCAAAACGCTCGGAACGGCGGTTTTAGCGCGCAACGGCCCGCGAATCCAGGACTGCGCTACCCCTTCGCAACAACATCGCCATGCAGACGTTGCACAAGATGTTATGTTCGCCTGTGTCATGGGCACTTCACGATGTTCGATGCCGCCATCCCGCTAGCGACCCCCGCGCAGATCGGCCATCCGGCGCTCACTGAGATCTACGCCTATTGGGTGGAACGGGCCGACGGCCGCTGGGCACCGGCGCGCGCAGACCTCGACCCTGTCGACCTGGGCCGGCTCCTCCCGCACGTCGCGCTGATCGAGCCGCTGAAGGCGGGCGCGGACTTCAAGCTGCGTCTGATCGGCAGCCACATCCTCGAAGGCTATTGCCTGACTCCGGCGCCCAGATTGCTGTCCGACCTGCCGAGCGGCCCGATCACCGCGGCGATGCACGCGCAGTATCGTCGGGTGATCGCCGAACGGCGTGCGCTGCACTACGGACCCGCCGCCAGCCTGATGCCGGGTCGCCGGCACATGACGACAGAGCACATCGACGTGCCGCTGTCGAGCGACGGGACGATTGTCGACATGATCCTGGCGGGCGTCGCCATCTTCGGCGGCAGCCAGTGGCGTCGCTGGCGCCCCCCAGGGGCGGCCCCGGCTACTCCGCGGCCTTGACGGTCGTCGGCGTCAGTTCGCTCTCCGGCACCGCCTCGCGCATCGTGACGAACTCCTCGGCCGCGGTCGGATGGATGCCGATGGTGCGGTCGAAGTCGCGCTTGGTGGCGCCTGCCTTCAGGGCGATGCCGACGCCCTGGATGATCTCCGGCGCGTCCAGCCCCATCATGTGGGCGCCGACCACCTTCTGACCGGCGCGCTCGACGACCAGCTTCATCGTCGTCTTCTCGTCGCGCCCGGTGAGCGTGTGCTTCATCGGCGTGAAGCGGGTGCGATAGACGTCCAGCTCCCCGAAGCGCTCGCGCGCCTCGGCCTCGGTCAGGCCGACGGTGGCGAGCGGCGGCTGGCTGAAGACCGCCGTCGGAATGCCCGTGTAGTCGACCGCCCCCTGCTCGCCCCCGAAGAGGTGGCGCGCCACCACCATGCCCTCGGCGAGGGCGACGGGCGTGAGCTGGACGCGATCGGTGACGTCGCCGATGGCGTAGATCGAGGGCACGCAGGTCCGGTAGGTCTCGTCGACCTCGATGCCGCCGCCATGGCCCAGCGCCACGCCGGCGTTGGCGAGGCCCAGCTCGGCGATGTTGGGACGCCGGCCGATGGCGTAGAGGATCTGGTCGACCTCCAGCTTGTCGCCGCTGGACAGGTGCGCCAGCAGCCCGTTCGAGGTCTTCTCGGTTCGGTCGATGATGGTGTGGAAGCGCAGGTCGACGCCCTTTTTCGGCATCTCCTCGGCCAGGCCGCGGCGCAGATCCTCGTCGAAGCCGCGCAGGAAGAGGTCGCCGCGGTAGAGCTGTGTGACCGCGGTCCCCAGGCCGTTGAAGACGCCGGCGAACTCGACCGCGATGTAGCCGCCGCCGGCGACGATCATGCGCTCCGGCTGCTTGTCGAGATAGAAGACGTCGTCGGAGACGATGCCCAGTTCCTGCCCCGGCTCGCGCGGGCGCGAGGGCAGGCCGCCGGTGGCGATCAGGATGTAGCGGGCGCGGATCTCGCGGCCCGCCACGACGACGGTGTGCGCGTCCTCCAGCGCCGCCGTGCCCTCGACGATCTCGACGCCGGCATTGGCCAGCAGGCGCTCGTAGATGCCGTTCAGGCGCTTGATCTCGGCGTCCTTGTTGGCGATCAGCCTCGGCCAGTCGAAGCTCCGATCGCCGACCGTCCAGCCGTAGCCGGCCGCGTCCTCGAAGTCCTCGGAGAAGTGGCTGGCGTAGACCATCAGCTTTTTGGGCACGCAGCCGATGTTGACGCAGGTGCCGCCCAGGTGGCGCTCCTCGGCGATGCCGACCTTGGCGCCCAGGTTGGCCGCGAAGCGCGCCGCGCGCACCCCGCCGGACCCGGCGCCGATGACGAAGAGGTCGAAGTCGAAGTCGGTCATGGCTGCTCGCCCATGTTCTGGCTGGCTGCGGACATGCTGGCGCAGATGGGATCGGAAGATCGCCAAGCCAAGGATGCCTGTGGGGGCAAACCGGCGCAACAATGCTGCCGGCCAGGCACAGATTGTGCCGTCTTGGACGCTACTCCGGCATGTGCACCAAGACCTTACCCCGGTTCGTGCCTTGCAGCAGCTTCATCAGCGCGGCGGGCGCGCTCTCCAGGCCCTCGCTGACGTCCTCGCGGGTGCGGATGCGGCCCGCGCGATACCAGCCGGCGAGCGTCTCGACCGTAGCCTCGAGTTTGTCGAAGTGGTCGAGCACCAGGAAGCCGCTCATGCTGGCGCGCTTGACCAGCAGGTCGCGGTGCGCCCGCGGGCCTATCGGCGGCGGGCTGCTGGGGATCGCCATGGTGCCGACCACGGCGATGCGCGCGCCGACGTTGAGGTGCGGCATGACGGCGTCCGAGATCCAACCGGCGGTCATATCGTAGTAGACGTCGATGCCGTCCGGGCAGGTCTCGGCCAACGCCGCGGAAAGCGCCTCGCTGTCGGGATAATCCCGGTAGTTGAGCGCCGCGTCGTAGCCGTAGAGCTCGATGCAGTCGGCCACCTTGCCGGCGCTGCCGGTCAGTCCGGCGGCCCGGCAGCCCAGGATCTTGGCCACCTGCCCAACCACCGCACCGACGGCGCCGGCTGCCGTGGAGACCGCTACCGTCTCGCCCGGCTTCGGCTTGCCCATCTGCATGAGCCCCTGATAGGCGGTGAGGCCGGTCATGCCGAGCAGGTGGAGGTTGAAGGACAGCGGCGCCAGCGCCGGATCGACGATGCGGTCGATGTCGGAGCCGTCGCTCACCGCCCAGAGCTGCCAGCCCTGGCGGCCGGCGACGTGGCAGCCGACGGGGTAGTCGGGATGGTTGCTGGCCTCCACCCGCCCGACCGTGAAGCTGCGCATGACGCCGCCGAGCTGTACCGGTTCGCTGTAGTTCGGACCCTCGGCGATCCAGCCGCGCATCGCCGGATCGCACGACAGCCAGAGCACGCGGATCAGCAGCTCGCCCGGCCCGGGGACGGGCTTCGGCGCCTCCTCCAGGCGGAAGCAGGCGGGGGTGACGCCCTCGGGCCCAGGCCGGCGGTCCAATACGATGCAGCGGTTCATGGCGGGCATGGCCGTCAGGCCGCGGCCGCGCCGGCCGGCAGGGTGATGCCGGCCAGGTCCTTCGGCGCCTTGGTCAGCACCTCCGGCGTGTCGCCGACCACCACGGTGTCGTCGATGCGGAAGCCGCCCAGGCCGTAGAGGTAGATGCCCGGCTCGGCGGAATAGACTTCGCCGGCCAGCAGAGGGCGATCGTTGAAGGCCATATCCGCGGGATACTCGTGCCCGATCAGCCCCATGCCGTGGCCCGTGCGGTGACGGATGTGCGCGCCGAAGCCGGCGGCCTCGATCTCGCCGCGCGCGGCGTCCTCGATGGCGCTGACCGGGTTGCCGGTACGTGCCGCGGCGATCGCCGCCTCGTTGGCCGCCAGCGCCGCGTCGTAGGCCTCGGCCTGGGCGTCGGAGGGCGTGCCGCAGAAGAAGGTGCGCTCGTTCTCGATCACCAGACCGTTGAGCCGCGGGATGACGATGTTGACGATGCCGTGGCCCTCCTCGATGCGCAGGCCCGTGAGCGCGCCGTTGCCGTGCGGCGAGGCCGAGGCCGGGCCGGTCAGGGTATAGCCGCGCACCTCCAGATGCTCGCCGGGGAAGCGGTTCGCCGCCTCCTCGAAAATCCTGGCGTGCATCGCCGCATCCAGCTCCTGCACCAGGCGGCCCGGCCGGATGGCGTCCATGTAGAGCTCCTGCGCCCAGTCGGAGAGCGCCGCCGCCTGGCGCATCAGCGCCAGCTCCTCGGGGTGCTTGACCAGGCGCAACCCGCGCAGCTCGGCCATGCGCGCCAGGATCTCGACCTGCGGCTGGACCTCCGGGACCTTGGCCAGCGGCCCCGACACCGCATCGGCACCGATGCGCGCCGCGCCCAGCCCCTTGTCGCGCAGCAGCGCGCCGGCGATCTGCGGCCACTGCGTGACCAGGCGGTTGGCGTTCGCGCGGGACCTGTGCTCGTCGTAGAAGTGCACCTCCTCGACCCAGAGCTGGTCCCGCTCCGCCGCCATGCGCACGTGATGGGCGGACAGTTCGTTGAACAGGCAGAAGGGGTCGCCGCGGCGCGGCACCACGGCCAACACCGGCCGCTCCCAGGTCTGCACATCGAGATTGAAGTTGGTGGCGAACTGCACGAAGTCGGCGGTGGTGAAGGCCAGCGCGTCCAGCCCCTCGCGGTCCATCAGGGCGTTCATGGCGGCGCGGCGGGTCTGCCAGACGGCGGCGGACAGGAAAGGCATTGCACCTCCTCGCTCGAGTGTCCGGCTGGCGTGCGAGCGCAGGCCGGATACGGTTTTGCAGCGCCGATGCTAGTGGGCCGAATGCGCCCTGCCTAGACGCCCGATCCGGCGACATGCGCGGCACTCCGCGAAGCGGCAGCGGCCGCCCCGGCAAGACCGATCGGAGACCGATGCCAAGGTCGTGCGGCGCGCGCGGGCATCGCCGCCGACCGCGGCGCTCCGTCGCCCCTCTTAAGCAATTCCAACCGTTAGATGTGGGGAGGCCGGATGCTAGTATGCCATCGAATCATTGCTCGCAGCGCCTTCGAGGAAACCCGCGGATGACGTCTGGACAGTCCCCCACCGTGCTCGAGCTGATGCGAGCCGGCGCGCTGGAAGGACACACCGAGCTGGTCGAGCGGGCGAGCATTGCGCACGACCCGGCCTTTAACACGGCCCGCCACGTGCATGCCGTCTGGGAAGCGATGGCCGGCGGCGAGGTGCCCGATCACAGCCGGCTGGATCCGCTGGATCTGGGGGCGTCCGTGCTGCCGAGCCTCGTGTTGCTCGATGTGCTCGGCGGCGAGGCCGACTATCGCTGGCGGCTGTTCGGCTCCCGGCACGCCGAGCAGTACGGTGCCGACCTGACCGGCAAGACGGTGTCCGAACTGACGGCGGTGAACCCCTCCGTCGAGGCCCTGAGGGACTTTCTCGCCGCAGTCACCCGCTCCGCGCGGCCTGGGTATTTTCGACTGACCTATTTCAGCAGCGGCGAGCTCAAGCGGCAGGCTTGCGGCGTGCTGCTGCCCCTGCGCAAGGGCGGGCCGAAGACCGAGGTGCTTCTCGGAGCGACGAGCTGGTGCCGCTAGTGTCGCGGAATTCGCCGTTGCGCTCTGGATCGATCAAGAGGGCCGGGCCTGACGGGAGTTTCGAGGACCGACCCCGACAACCGACCCGGAGACACAAACGTGGTGGAGGTTCGAGAAGAAACCTCGAACCGGAACCGGCGGGTCGGGTTGGCGGGCGGCGACCCGCAAACAGAAATGGTGGGCGGTGCTGGGATTGAACCAGCGACCTCCTCGGTGTGAACGAGGCGCTCTCCCGCTGAGCTAACCGCCCATTCCCGTTCGCGCGGCGCCCTTGGCGCCATCGGCCGCGCACGACGTGTGGCCGCTCGGGAAGGTCGCGAGAGATATCCCTGCCTCCCAAAGCTGTCAAGCAGCCCGGCGGTGCCAGCTTTACCCCTTTCCTGCGCCGGCGAGGCCGCTATCTTTACTCTTTGACGCGGCCCCGTCGCCTGCCCCGCGCCGCGGACAGGCGCGCCGATCGAGAGGATCGAGCCATGCCGTACCCGCATCTCCGTCGTACCGCCAGCCTGCGACGCCGCGCCGTCGCCGCCGTTGCCTCGGGAACCCTGCTGTCAGCCGCGCCGGCCAGCGCCGAGCCGGCGACCCCGGCCTTCGCCGAGCCGCTGCCACCGCAGGGGATCGAGGCGACCTACCACGTCTATTCCGGCGGCTTTCAGGCGATGACGCTGCAGTTGCGCTTCGAGGGGCTGGAGCAAGAGGCCTATGCGGCGCGCTTCCACGCGCGCAGCGACGGCTTCTGGTCGAACTTCTTCACCTTTCGGCTGGACTCCGAGGCAGAAGGTCGGCGCACCGCGTCAGGGATCGCGCCGCAACGCTTCCGCACCGAAGCCCGCTGGTCCGACAACGATCCGCGTAGCGTCGCCCTCACCTACGGCGCCGACGGCCGGATCGAGGCCGAGGTGGTCCCGCCGCCGGAGGAGGATGAGCGCACGCTGGTGCCCGAGCAGGCCCGGCGCGGCACCGTCGACCCGATCTCCGCCGTGGTCATGCTGCTGGAGGAGAGCACCGCTGCAGGGATCTGCGCCGGCAAGGCGCAGATCTTCGACGGACGCCGTCGCCTCGACGTCGCCGTCCAACCGCTCGGCAGCAAGACGATCGAGCCGGACAGTTACGCGCTCTACGCCGGCCCGGCCCAGGTGTGCCGCATCGCGCTGGAGCCGATCACCGGCTTCTGGGAGGGCGAGGAGCGGCGCGAACGCTACCCTGGCGACGTGCGGGTCTTCCTGGCCGAGGTGCTCGACGGCCGCCCCGCCCTGCCGGTGCGCATCGAAATGGACGTGGTCGCCCGCGGGGCGGTGCGTGCACATCTGGTCGACCTTCGGGTCGGCGAGCAGCAGGCGCAACGCTAGGGTGCGGAGCCGTAAATAGCCGGCGCGTGCCCAGCGCGGGGTAACACAACGTGAATTGCCCGGCGCCGAGCGCCTGTGGCAGCTTCCCGCGCGATCTCGGCGACTGTCCAGCGCGCGCCACGCCATTCCGATTCCGCGATCCGATTCCTGCCGCATGGGTCTTGCATGAGTTCCGAGCGTCTGGCCGTGGTCGTCCTGGCCGCCGGCCTGGGCACCCGCATGAAGTCCGAGCGCCCCAAGGTGCTGCACGCGATCGCCGGCAAGCCGATGCTGCGCTGGGTGCTGGACGCCGCCGAAGCGCTGACGCCAGAGAAGATCGTCATCGTCGTCGGTCCGGGGCAGGAGGCGGTGGCCGCCGCCGCCGCGCCGCACGCCAGCGTGGTTCAGCAGGAGCGTCTGGGGACCGCCAACGCGGTCGAGGCGGCGCGCACCGAACTGGAGGGCTGGCACGGCATCCAGGGGCGGGGCGACGTTCTGGTGCTCTACGGCGACGTGCCTTTCGTCTCGCCCGAAACCCTGCGCGCCATGCTGGCGCTGCGCCGCCACCCGGACGGCGGCGAGATGATCGCCCTTGGCTTCGAGCCGGCCGACCCGCACGGCTACGGTCGCCTGATCCTGGACGGCCACGGCAACGTCATCGGCATCTGCGAGCAGTCCGAGATCGATGCCGATCCGCAGAAGTCGGCGCACGGCGCCATCGGTCTTTGCAATGGGGGCACGCTACTGGCCGACGGCGAGGTGCTGTTCGCCATGCTGGAGCGCGTCGGTAACGACAACGCCAAGGGCGAGTACTACCTGACCGACGTCTTCGAGCTGGCCAACCACAACGCGCGCCGCACCCAGGTCTACGTCGCGCCGGAGGAGGAAGTCATGGGCATCAACGACCGCGCCGACCTGGCCGCGGCCGAGCGGGTGGCGCAGGAGCGGCTGCGGCGCAAGGCGATGCTGGAGGGCGCCACGCTGATCGGCGCCGAGACCGTCTTCCTGCGCGAGGACACGGTCCTGGGCCCCGACACGGTGGTCCATCCGCACGTCGTGTTCGGCCCCGGCGTCACCGTGGCGCGCGGCTGCGAGATCAAGTCGTTCAGCCACCTGGAGGGCTGCACCCTGGCCGAGGGCGCCGTGGTCGGGCCTTACGCCCGCCTGAGGCCGGGCGCCGAGATCGGCGTCGGCGCCAAGGTCGGCAACTTCGTCGAGGTCAAGAACGCCAGGCTGGAACCGGGCGCCAAGGCCAATCACCTGAGCTACCTGGGCGATGCCGAGGTCGGGGCCGAGGCCAACATCGGCGCCGGCACCATCACCTGCAACTACGACGGCTTCGCCAAGCACCGCACGCAGATCGGCGCCGGCGCCTTCGTCGGCTCCAACTCGGCGCTGGTCGCCCCGGTGCGCATCGGCGCCGGCGCGATCGTCGGCGCCGGCAGCACCATTACCGAAGACGTCGCGGACGACGCCCTGGCCGTGGCGCGCGGCGCGCAAACGCAAGTCGAAGGCGGTGCCCGCCGCTTCCGGCAGTCACGCAGCAGCGAGGAGTAACGACGGGGCATGTGCGGGATCCTGGGCATTCTCGGCAAGGCGCCGGTGGCACCTCTGCTGCTGGACGGGCTGAAGCGGCTGGAGTACCGCGGCTACGATTCCGCCGGCATGGCGACGCTGGTGAACGGCCGCATCGACCGGCGCCGGGCCGAGGGCAAGCTGACCAACCTGACGGCACTGCTCAAGCGCCAGCCACTGGCCGGCACGGTCGGCATCGGCCACACCCGCTGGGCGACCCACGGCCGGCCGAGCGAGGCCAACGCCCACCCCCACGCCAACGAGCGGGTGGCACTGGTCCACAACGGCATCATCGAGAACTTCCAGGAACTGCGCTGCGAGCTGGAGGCGGCCGGCCACGTCTTCGAGACCGAGACCGACACCGAGGTCGTCGTCCACCTGGTCGACAGTTGCCTGGAGCGCCAGATGTCGCCGCAGGAGGCGGTCGGCGCGGCGCTGAACCGCCTGGAGGGCGCCTTCGCGCTGGCCATCGTCTTCGCCGGCCGGCACGACCTGATGATCGGCGCGCGCCGCGGCAGTCCGCTGGCCGTCGGCTTCGGCGACGGCGAGATGTACCTCGGCTCCGACGCGCTCAGCCTCGCCTCGCTGACCAGCCGCATCTGCTACCTGGAGGAGGGCGACTGGGCGGTGCTGAGCGAGAGTGGCGCCGAGATCTTCGACGCCGAGGGCGCGCCCGTCGAACGCGCCGTCACCCAGACGGCGCTGTCCGGCGCGCTGATCGGCAAGGGCCAGTACCGCCACTTCATGCAGAAGGAGATCTTCGAGCAGCCGGCGGTGATCGGCGATACCCTGCAGGTCTTCGTCAACCCGCAGACCCGCCAGGTCGCCCTGCCCGCGCTGCCGCTCGACTTCGCCGCCGTGCCGCGCCTGACGTTGGCCGCCTGCGGCACCGCCTACTATGCCGGCATGGTCGGCAAGTACTGGTTCGAGCAGATCGCCCGCCTGCCGGTGGAGCTGGATATCGCCAGCGAGTTCCGCTACCGCGAGGCGCCGATGCCGCAGGGCGGCGCGGCGCTGTTCATCAGCCAGTCGGGCGAGACGATCGACACCCTGGCCGCGCTGCGCTACGCCCGCACGCAGGGCCAGGCCATCGTCTCCGTGGTCAACCAGCCGGAAAGCGCCATCGCCCGCGAGTCCGACGCCGTGCTGCCGACCCTCGCCGGGCCGGAGATCGGCGTCGCCTCGACCAAGGCCTTCACCACCCAGCTCACCGTGCTGGCCTGCCTGACCGTCGCCGCCGCCCGCGCCCGCGGCGCCATCGACGCCGAGCGCGCCGGCGAGCTCACCGGCGCGCTGACCGAGGTGCCGGCGCGCAGCGCCGAGGTGCTGAACCACGACGAGGCGATCCAGGCGATCGCCCACGAGCTGGCCGAGGCGCGCGACGTGCTCTACCTGGGCCGCGGCGTGATGTACCCCCTGGCCCTGGAGGGGGCGCTGAAGCTGAAGGAAATCAGCTACATTCACGCCGAAGGCTATGCGGCAGGCGAGATGAAGCACGGGCCGATCGCGCTGATCGACGAGCTGGTGCCGGTGATCGTCATGGCGCCCAGCGGGCCGCTGTTCGAGAAGACGGTCAGCAATCTCTCGGAAGTGACGGCGCGCGGCGGGCGCGTCGTCCTGATCACCGACCCGAGGGGCGCCGAACGGGCCGGCCACCAGGCGGCGCACGTGATCACCGTGCCCGAGGTCGACGCCCTGGTGGCGCCGATCCTCTACGCCGTGCCGGCGCAGCTCCTCGCCTACCATACGGCCGTGGTCAAGGGCACCGACGTCGACCAGCCGCGCAACCTGGCCAAATCGGTGACGGTCGAGTGAGCGGGACGGAGTCCGAGGGCCGGGTGGAGATCGTCCGCGCCGACTACGGCAACCCGCGGCACGCCGCCGACCTGCTCGCCCTGCTCGAGGCCTACGCCCGCGACCCAATGGGCGGCGGCGCGCCCCTGGACGAAGGGACGAAGGAAAGGCTGGTGCCGGAGCTGGCCAAGCGGCCGCACTGCTTCACCCTGCTCTGCTACCTGGACGGCCAGCCGGCCGGCCTCGCCAACTGTGTCGAGGGCTTTTCGACCTTCGCCGCGGCGCCGCTGGTCAACATCCACGACCTCGCTGTCGCGCCGGCCTTCCGCGGGCGCGGCCTGGCCCGGCGCCTGCTGCAGGCGGTGGAAGACGAGGCGCGCGCCCGCGGTTGCTGCAAGATCACCCTGGAAGTCCTCGAGGCCAACGCCACCGCCAAGGCCGCCTACCGCAGCTTCGGCTTCGCCGGCTACGAGCTCGACCCGGCAACCGGCAAGGCGGAGTTCTGGGAGAAGACGCTGGGGACATAGCCGCGTCACAAGTTCTTCTCGGGAGCTTGCCGGCCAAGCCCTTTCGTCCGCCCGGCCGGACTTGCTAGCGTGCTCGGCAGTATGCGAAGGCTCGCATTGTTGCCCGCCCGCGCCCAACAACGTCTCGTCTTCTTCAGCCCGATCAGGAGTTCCCTTATGTCCGCGCCCCGTTCCGCGCCGCAAACCCTTCTGGCCATGGCCGGCGCGCCGGCGACGCCGCCGGCGCTGTCCGAATCCGCCGTGGTGCTGATCGACGCCCAGCGCGAGTACGTCGACGGGCGGCTGCCGCTGCCGGGCGTCGAGGCCGCGCTGGCCGAGGGTGCGAAGCTGCTGAGCGCGGCGCGGCAGGCCGGCCGGCCGGTCATCCACGTGCGCCACAAGGGCAAGGCCGGCGGCCTGTTCGACCCGGAGACCACGGCCTATGCCATCGCCGAGCCGGTGCTTCCGGTCGGCGCGGAGCCGGTGGTGACGAAGACGCTGCCCAACGGCTTCGCCGGCACCGAGCTGCACGAGCGTCTGCAGGAGGCCGGCGTCAAGACCCTGGTGGTCGCCGGCTTCATGACCCACATGTGCGTCAGTTCGACCGTGCGCGCCGCCACCGACCTGGGCTACCGCACCACCGTCGTCGCCGCCGCATGCGCCACCCGCGACCTGCCGGACGGCGCCGGCGGCATCGTAAAGGCGGAGCAGGTGCAGCGGGCGGAACTGGCAGCCCTGGGCGACCGTTTCGCGACGATCGTCGAAAGCGTGGCCGACATCCCCGCCTGAGCGGCGGCTGCCGCGCCACCAAACCTTTCGCCGCAAGCGTTTAGGCTTCTATAGTCGGCGGCGGATCGGATCCCCTGGCCCGCGCCCGGCTCGCCGGCGTCGCGCGGGGCCCAATCACGCTCACGAGGAGGAGACCCATGAGCCTGTCCGTCAAGATCGAGCCGGTCGGCGGCCCGCAGCTTTCCGACCCCGACCTGTTCCGCCAGCAGTGCTACATCGACGGCGCCTGGGTCGACGCCGACGGCGGCGCGACGCTGGAGGTGACCAACCCGGCGACCGGCGAGACCCTGGGCAGCGTGCCGAAAATGGGCGCCGCCGAGACCCGCCGCGCCATCGAGGCGGCCGAGGCCGCCTGGCCGGCCTGGCGCGCCAAGACCGCCAAGGAGCGCGCCAACATCCTGCGCACCTGGTTCGACCTGATGATGGCGAACCAGGAGGACCTGGCGGTCCTGATGACCATGGAGCAGGGCAAGCCGCTGACCGAGTCGCGCGGCGAAATCGCCTACGGCGCCAGCTTCATCGAGTGGTTTGCCGAGGAGGCCAAGCGCATCTACGGCGACGTCATCCCCGGCCACCAAGGCGACAAGCGCATCGTCGTCATCAAGCAGCCGGTCGGCGTGGTGGCGGCGATCACGCCCTGGAACTTCCCCAACGCGATGATCACCCGCAAGGCCGGCCCGGCGCTGGCCGCCGGTTGCCCGATCGTCATCAAGCCGGCCAGCCAGACCCCCTACTCCGCCCTGGCGCTGTGCGCGCTGGCCGAGCGCGCCGGCATCCCCAAGGGCGTGATCAACGTCGTCACCGGCTCGGCGCGGGAGATCGGCGGCGAGATGACCGGCAACCCGATCGTGCGCAAGCTGACCTTCACCGGCTCCACCGAGGTCGGCAAGCTGCTGATGGAGCAGTCGGCCAAGACGGTGAAGAAGGTCTCGATGGAGCTGGGCGGCAACGCACCCTTCCTGGTGTTCGACGACGCCGACCTGGATGCCGCCGTCGAAGGCGCCATGATGTGCAAGTTCCGCAACTCCGGCCAGACCTGCGTGTGCGCCAACCGCATCTACGTGCAGGACGCGGTCTATGACGCCTTCGCCGCCAAGCTGGCCGAGAAGGTCAAGGGCCTGAAGGTCGGCTACGGCCTGGAGGAGGGCGTCAGCCAGGGCCCGCTGATCGACGCGGCGGCGCTGGAGAAGGTCAAGGAGCATGTTGCCGACGCCACCGGCAAGGGCGCGCGCATCGCCGTCGGCGGCGCGCCGCACGACCTGGGCGGCACCTTCTTCCAGCCGACCCTGCTGACGGAGGTGACCACAGACATGAAGGTGACCCGCGAGGAGACCTTCGGCCCGGTCGCCCCGCTGTTCCGCTTCAAGACCGAAGAAGAGGGCATCGCCCTGGCCAACGACACGGAGTTCGGCCTCGCCAGCTACTTCTACGCCCGCGACCTCGGCCGCATCTGGCGCGTCGGCGAGGGCCTGGAAAGCGGCATCGTCGGCATCAACACCGGCATCATCTCCACCGAGGTTGCCCCCTTCGGCGGCGTCAAGGAATCCGGCGTCGGCCGCGAGGGCTCGAAGTACGGCATCGAGGACTTCCTGGAGATCAAGTACATGTGCATGGGCGGCGTCTGACCGCCCGCGCCTTTGAAGTGCTGCGACGGCCCCGCCTCGGCGGGGCCGTCTCGCGTTTCAGGTTCTCGCTCGATAAGGCTGGGAGGATTTGCGACTCACTTCAGACGCGTCTCGATCATGCGCTGGAAGGCGGCGCCGATGGCGTCCATGTGCGGGCGCATGTAGCGGAAGTTGGCGGCATGGCGGTAGGAATGCCGCATCGCCGCGTTCAGCTCGAAGACCAGCAGGGTGCCGTCGTCGAGCTGGGTGAAGTCGAAGCCGAACCACTCCAGCCCGACCAAAGCCACGAGGCCTTCCAGGCGGGCGTAGGCCGCCGCCCCCAGCACCACCTTGGGGTCCTCCAGGAAGGCACGCTCCTGCGCCGTCATCCAGGGGTTCGCCGCCATCACCTTCAGGCGGTTGGAGCCGTGCACGTTCCAGACCCCGTCGATGTGCGAGACCACCGGATAGAGGCGGCCGTCGATGGCGAACATCCGCTTCTTGTTGTACCAGCGCTCGCCGCCCGGCCCGCGCATCGCGCAGTCGCGGAAGGCGATCAGGTAGAATTCCTCGGCCGCGGTGCCGGCGAAGTAGGCCGTCAGTTCCTCGGTGCCGCCGACCAGGGCGACGCTGCGCGCCGTCTGGGTGCCCGTCTCGCGCACGATCAGCGGCCAGCCGAAGCCGCGCGCCGCCACCAGGTTGGCGGCCTCCGCGGGCGTCGCCTCCGGACGGCACCGGAACCGCTCGGTGCGCGGAAAGGCGAAGCCGGGCAGCGGGTCGATACGGCGGTGGTTACCGTCGCGGCTGGTCAGCGCCACCCGATCCGGCCGGTTGATCACCGGGAGCTCCGGATGCGCAGCGAGGAGCCGGGCCAGGCCGCGCAGGCCCTCGGGCGCCATGTCGGCGTCACCGAGGGTGTTCAGCGCCAGGCCGACGGGCGGCAATGCGACCGCGGGCGGCGTCTCGCCGATCACGGTCAGGCGGTGGACGGCGAGCCGGCCGCGCGCGAGCAGATGGGCCGTCGAGTAGTGGCCGCCGCGCAGCTTGACCTTCAGCCCGCCGGCGCCGCGTTCGCCCAGCATGTAGTAGGCGCGGTCCAGGCAGCGCAGCTTGAGGATGGCCGGGCGTCCTCCAGCGTCAGACGCCAGGCGCAGCGGATGGCGCGCGAAGTAGCTGCGCGTCAGGCCGCTCGCCTCCTCGACGCGCCCGGCGTGGCGGAGCAGCGCGGCGCGGGCGGTGACCGGCGCTTCGGCCGCCGGGTCGAGCTCGCTCCAGGCGCGGCAGAATCGCTCGGCCGCGGCCAGGTGCCGTCGCCGCAGCAGCCGGCGCAGCAGCGCTTCGCGCGCCGCCGCGTCGAGGCGGCGCGGGTGCGGCAGCGCCGCCCGCGCTTGCGTCGCCACGGCCACGGCTAGAACAGGCGGCCCTGCTGGGGGTCGGCGGCCTCGGCCGGCACCGCGCCACCGGCCGGCGCCACCTCCTCCAGCAGGCCCGGATCGTCGTTGGCGACACTGTTGACCCTGGTCGAGACCGGGTGGCAGCGCATCGCCTCGGCCGGATAGGGCCGCAGCAGCGCCTCCAGGTCGGTGCGCGTGGCCTGCGGGTCGAGCCAGGTCGCCAAGGCGTCCGGCGGCAGGATCACCGGCATGCGGTGATGGATATGGCGCAGCGCGGCGTTGGCGTCCGTAGTCAGGATGGTGCAGGTCTCCAGCGGCTCGCCCCCTGTCCCCTGGGCCACCTTGGTGTTGCGCTCCCACAGGCCGGCGAAGGCGAAGGGCGCACCGTCGGCCAGGGTCGCGCGATAGGGCTGCTTGACCGGCTTCTTGCCGCCGCCCTCCAGCGTCTTCCACTCGTAGAAGCCGTCGGCCGGGATCAGGCAGCGGCGCTTGGCGAAGGCCTGGCGGAAGGCCGGCTTCTCGGCCGCGGACTCGGCGCGCGCGTTGATCATGCGGTTGCCGATGGCGGCATCCTCCGCCCAGAACGGGACCAGGCCCCACTTCAGCCAGACGGCGTGGCGCCGACCGTCCTCTTCGCCTTCGGCGTCGCGCAGCCGCACGGCCAGCACCTCCTGCCCGGGGGCGATGTTGGCGCGCGCCGGCAGATTGGGGATTTCCACGAAGCCGAAGGCCTCGCGCAGGCTCTCCGCCGGGCTGGTCAGGGTGTAGCGGCCGCACATGCCGCAGAGGTTAGGCCGGGCGCCGGCCGGCGTCCACGCGAGGCTGCGGGCGATGCGGGCGCGGGCCGCCGGAGCTGCGATTTCCGGGTGACATGGAGGCGTCACGTAGGCTAGATTTCGTGATGTCGGTGGGGGCCGACACCAAATCTTGTGCACAGCGGGCGTTTTCCACAGCCTTGCGCGAACGGGGACAGGGAGGGTTGTCAGATGGACGGTTCTGCGGGTTTTTCCGGGCAATCCCCCGCGGTTTTCCGCGCCGAGACCGGCGGCGGCAGCGCCCTGGCCGAGGCGGCCGAGGCGCCGCGACGGGCTCTGGATAAGCCTGTGGACGAAACCGCCGCCTCGGCCCCGGAGGCCGAGGCCCTGCTCGACAGCGGCGACCAGATTCGCGACACCTTCCAGAACGAGCGCGGCATTCGCGTGCGCATGGACCGCAGCCGGGACGCGCTGCTGACCGACTTCGGCAAGGCGACGCTGAGCGACCGCTATCTGATGCCGGGCGAGTCCTACCAGGACCTCTTCGCCCGTGTCGCCGCGCACTTCGCCGACGACTCCGCCCACGCCCAGCGCCTCTACGACGCCATCTCGCGCCTCTGGTTCATGCCGGCGACGCCGGTGCTGTCCAACGGCGGCACCAGCCGCGGCCTGCCGATCTCCTGCTTCCTCAACGAGGCGCAGGACAGCCTGGACGGCATCGTCGGGCTTTGGAACGAGAACGTCTGGCTGGCCGCCAAGGGCGGCGGCATCGGCAGCTACTGGGGCAACCTGCGCTCGATCGGCGAGACCGTCGGCGGCATCGGCAAGACCAGCGGCGTGATCCCCTTCATCCGCGTCATGGACAGCCTGACGCTGGCGATCAGCCAGGGTTCGCTGCGCCGCGGCTCGGCCGCCTGCTACCTGCAGATCGACCATCCGGAGATCGAGGAGTTCGTCGAGATGCGCCGGCCGACCGGCGGCGACCCCAACCGCAAGGCGCTCAACCTGCACCACGGCGTGGTAGTCACCAACGACTTCATGCGCGCGGTGGTCGACGACGAGCTCTGGGCGCTGAAGAGCCCCAAGGACGGCACGGTCCAGCGCACCCTCAAGGCGCGCGACCTGTGGATCCGCATCCTGACCGCGCGGGTCGAGACCGGCGAGCCCTACATCATCTACGGCGACCATGTCGCCGCCGCCCAGCCGGAACACCACAAGCTGTCCGGCCTGAAGGTGAAGATGTCCAACCTGTGCAGCGAGATCACGCTGCCGACTGGGCGCGACCACCTGGGCGAGGACCGCACCGCCGTCTGCTGCCTCTCGTCGCTAAACCTGGAGACCTGGGAGGAGTGGAAGGACGCCAGCGGCCTGGTCGAGGATGTCATGCGCTTCCTCGACAACGTGTTGCAGGACTTCATCGAGCGCGCGCCCGACCACATGGCCCGCGCCAAGTACTCGGCGATGCGCGAGCGCTCGGTCGGGCTCGGCGTCATGGGCTTCCACTCGCTGCTGCAGAAGCACCGCATTCCCTTCGAGAGCGCCGTCGCCAAGTCCTGGAACCTGCGCATCTTCAAGCAGGTGCGCGCCCAGGCCGACGCCGCCTCCAGAAAACTGGCGCACGAGCGCGGCGCCTGCCCGGACGCCGCCGAGCACGGCCTGGCGGAGCGCTTCAGCCACAAGCTGGCGATCGCGCCGACCGCCTCGATCTCGATCATCTGCGGCGGCGCCTCGCCGGGGATCGAGCCCTTCGTCGGCAACGCCTACACCCACAAGACGCTCTCCGGCTCCTTCCACGTGCGCAACCGCCACCTGGAGGCGCTGCTTGAAGAGAAGGGGCAGAACAGCGAGGAGGTCTGGTCCTCGATCACCGTCAACGAGGGCTCGGTCCGGCACCTGGACTTCCTGGACGACCACGAGAAGGACGTCTTCAAGACCGCCTTCGAGATCGACCAGCGCTGGCTGATCGAGCACGCCGCCGACCGCGCGCCCTATGTCTGCCAGGCGCAGTCGCTCAACCTCTTCCTGCCGGCCGACGTGCACAAGCGCGACCTGCACCAGATCCACCTGCTGGCCTGGAAGAAGGGCGTCAAGAGCCTCTACTACTGCCGCTCGCGCTCGGTGCTGCGCGCCGAGAGCCACCAGAGCAGCGAGAAGGCGCTGGAGGGTGTCTCGGCGGCCGCCGTCCCGCTCGTCGGCAAGGTCAACGGCGCCGACCAGCCGGTCGCGCCGGTGCGCGTCGACTACGAGGAATGCCTGGCCTGCCAGTGACCGGACGTTGCTGCAAATCGTAAACTTTTTTCCCCAGCGGCTGGCAGAAAATCATGCCAGCCGCCATTTTTTAGCTGCATTCTTCGGAAACCTGGGTAAGCTCTCAAGCTGATTTTCTGGGACGCTCAGGAAAACCGTAAAGATGCTGCCCTTCCAGGTCCGCGTATTTTGTGCCCGGTCGGGAGAGGAGATGGCAGTGCTCTTGAATCGCAGGGGCGCGCCGCTCTTCTGGCCGAACGTGTTTGCCACGGCCCAGTACAGGAACGCCGCAAAGGCGCCCAACACAACCGCGAAGGTCTTGCGCACCCTCGGCATGGCGGTGATGTGGGCTGAGAGCAAGGGGCGCGACCTCGACCACGAGCTGACCCAGGGAGCATTCCTCAGCATGGAAGACGCCGAGGATCTCGCGGACTTCCTCGGTTTGTCGGCCGCCGACCAGGAACGGCGAGCCTTGCGGAGCGGTGCGTCAAGCCACTCACCGAAAATGGTTCGCCTCGAAGCCGTGCGCCCCCACCCGCGCAAACTCCAGCGATCAGAGCGCACCCAAGTCAACGCTTTGGAGGTCGCGACCCGGATCCGGTGGGCGGCGGCGTACGTCGAGTGGCACTATCAGCGGCGGATCGGATCGCTCGACCGCCAGCAGCGCGCCTCGAAGGACCTCCGTGCCGTGGGCCCTATGGTCATCAAGCGTCTTCGGCAGCTGGCGCCGCGCGCCACGCCCCGATCGGACGACGAGTCCAGCCTGGAGGGCGTCGACCGGGAGGTGCTGCTCCGCATTGAGGCGGCTCTGGTACCCGGCGGGTCCGAAAACCCGTTCACGCCCGGCTTTGTGCAAAGCAGGAACTATCTTCTGTGGAGGCTCCTGATCGACACGGGTGCGCGACGCCACGAGGTGCGCGCGGCCAAAGCGGATCATGTGAAGTACAGCACGAGACGCTTCGAGATTCATGAGTCGAAAACGATTCCGCGAACCGTCCCGATCAATCCGAAAACCGCCGAGGCCTTCGACGCCTTCATCGAGCATCACTGGTCACGACTGTCCAAGGAGGCGCGGCGTCGAGGTTACCTCTTCACCGACGATGGCGGTCGACAACTTTCGGCCAGAGCCATCAACCGCGTATTCGAAAGAATTCGAACACGCGTCTGGGGCGTCCCCGAGTTCATGACGCCGCATACTGTCCGTCGGTCTTGGAACGAAAACTTCAGCGCAACCGTGGACGCGCTGCCGGAGGGAGAGCGGCCAAGCCGGGAAGAGGAGGTGAAGATACGCAATCGCCTGCAGGGGTGGGCGGACGGTTCGCCGATGGGGGATCGCTATGCCAGACGTCACATCAAGCGCAAGGCGGATCAGATCGCAGAAAAGATGATGGAGACGGCGACCGTTTCGAAGGCCCCGCCTGCTTCAAAGTCGACGGAGGTCGATGAATGAGCGAACGCCATGCCCTGTCGGATTCGCGACTCCGCGAGGTGCGCCTTGTCGACGGGCAGCGCGTAAAGATCGACGTATACGGAAGGACAAGTCTATCCACCGACATCAGAGTATACTGCTTTGATTTTACTTGGCGATCTCCGGGCGTTGTCTGGCACGACTCTGCAGCCACTATCTTAATCAGCCTTCTCTCAACCCACTCTCCTGCTCACGCCTTTAATTGCTCTTACTGGTTTAGACGATTCGCTAATGGTCTCAGTACACGAAGTGATAGCCCCCCGCAAACGCTCGCCCTGAAACACCTGAAGCAGTGGCCAGAGGAATACGGCTTAAGTTCCTGGTACTTTATGAGGGCGTTACTTGGTCATTGGGTCGAAAGTGGCCTGCCTGGGCTTGACGGGGACGTAAAGGAATTCCTCCGGTCGCCCGAGCAATGGGAGGAAGAAGGGAGCGGCTGCTACTTCGCCCTCGTCGCGAATGACCCCGAGCGTGGTGCCTTCACTGAGCAGGAGCTCAAGAGCATCCAGGATGGGGTTAATCGCGCCTATCAAGAGGGCAGCATCGCGCTGGCGGATTGGGCGTTGGTCTGGTTCCTGATCGGCACCGGCGTGCGGCCGATCCAGATTGCGCGCATGACCGTAGGCGACGTGCTCGTGAACGATGGTCCGGAAGGCAAGGAGATCACGCTCTGCATTCCGCTGGCCAAGGGCGAGAGAACAACATCCAGAGATCGGTGGAAGCGAAAGGCGCCCACCGTCCTTACCGAGGTATTGCTTCGGTATCTGGCCTCTGACGCGCGTCGGCACTCATCACCAGACGCCCCTCTGTTTAGCGCTGCATCGAGAGGCATCCAGGTTTCGATCGCCGAGATTTTTCGTCGGGTCGAGACATACTCGACCCGGCTTGAGGGCCCTATCCCCGTCTTCCCCTACCGTTTCCGCTACACGCTCGGCACGCGAGCGCTGGCCCTCGGCGCCTCAGATCACGAAGCGGCCCGGCTGCTCACGCACAGGACCACCCACTGCATCCAGTATTACCGTGCCTCCATGCCCATGCTGCAGAAGCCGATCAAGGACGCCCTGGGGCAGGAGATGACGTTCCTGGCCCAGGCGTTCCAGGGCCGTCTGGTCAACGGTCTCGAGGAAGCGACCAGGCGAGGCGATGCCGGAGCGCTTATCCGCGACTTCGCACACCTCGCGGGACAGACACTCGGCGCCTGCGGGACCAGGGCCGCATGCTATCAGGACGCGCCGCGAGCCTGCCTTACCTGCGGAAAGTTCGAGCCGTTCCGACGGGCGCCTTGGGAGGATCTCTTGCGCATACTGACCGAAGACCTCGAGGCTGAGACCGAGGACCGGATCAAGCTCATCACTCTTGAGAAGATCGCCGCCGTGAAAGAGATCCTGCTGGAGCGGGACAGATCCCTCGAGGAGCTCGCCCGATGACCGCGGCGATCGTTCCCTTTGTCGGCCTTGAGGAGCGAAGTGCGCGTCAGAATCTGGATGCATTCATCGAACATGCGAAGTCCCATCGATGGTTCGCGCCGGGTCCGAACGCAATCGACTGGGCCTCCAGCTCCTGGGATCTTCGTCCCTTCGTTGCTCGGCAGGGACAGAACCCGCCGGGCTTGAAGCTTCACTTCACCACCTACGAAACCACACGCCGGGGAAACCGAGACCGCAACGCCCGCGACTTCCCGGAGCCGTTTCTCGACGCGGCCAAGGCCCTCGTCGTGGAGTACATGCGCACAACGGGCGTGACGTCAGCATCGCCATTCGTGACGGTTCTGCGGTGCGTCGAGAGGGCGTTTCGAGAGCTCGGCATCACACCAGACGTCGTTGAAGTGACGCCGGCGGTGCTCGACCGTGCCGCGGATATCATACGTGCCGACTTCAAAGCCACGTGGAGCCACGGCCGATTTTTGGAGCGCCTCGCACTGGAGTACATAAATCCAGCCGGGCTTTCGACAGTCCACCTGATCTGGAAGAGTCCGTTCCCGTATCAAGGCGCGCGGCGGAACGATCGCGTCAACCGCGAGGGCGGGGCGGCGGAAGCTGCGGACAAGCTGCCCCACCTCAAGTGCATCCTCGACCTGGCGGGCGTGTTCCACACGAGCGATTACACCCCCGATCTCGTCGTCACCGGATGGTTTGCGCTCGCCATGCTCGCTCCGTCGCGGGTGAACGAGATCCTAGCGCTTCCCGTCGACTGCGAAACCGAGATGGACGGCAGCTACGGGATCGCCTGGCGCCCGTCGAAAGGCGGCGACCCGATGACCAAGTTCGCCACGAGTGAGGAATGGGCCGAGGTGGCGAATACGGCGATCGAGGTCCTGAAGTTCGTAGGGGTCAAGGCCCGCCGCGCCGCGCAATGGTATGAGGAAAACCCGGGCGGGCTCTACCTTCCGCCCGGCTGGGAGCACGTGCGCGGCCAGCCGCTGACAAGATGGGAGATCGCCCAAATCCTTGGGAAAAGCAAGGAGATAACTCAGGGATCGAAGCTGGACCTAGCGCTTGAATACTCCGGTGAAGTGACTTTAGACCGGACGAGGTGGCGGTCCAAAGATGGCTCCTTCAGCCGCCTCTACACCTTTGCTTCCGTCGAGCGGTACGTCGAATCCGTCCTCCCGGCTCACTTCCCGTACGTCGACGGAGAACGAAGGCTGAAGGTGAGCGAAGCTCTTTTCTGTGTCCCCCGTCACGTCCTCCGGGGAGCGATGGATACCGAGCAATACGTTCCCAACCTTGTCAGCTATAACCAGATCAAACACGAACTCGGGTCAAAGCCCACCGGCCAGACCATCTTCGAGCGGCATGGCTTGGTGGACCCGGAGTCCGGCGAACCGTGGAAGCTGAAAACGCACCAGCCGCGGCACCTGCTGAACACGCTCGCGCAGTCCAAGCACCTGTCGCAGGCTCTGATTGCATTCTGGTCGGGCAGAAAGCAGGTCGCTCAAAACGCCTGGTACGACCACATCCCGCAGGAAGCCTTCATCGAAGCCTTCGTGAAGATGGGCGAGCAGGCGCCTCAGGACATCCGGGTGGTCGGCCCGCTGGAGAAGAAGGTCGCCGACCGAGCCCGAAAGGAGGCGATCGACTATGCCGACGCGCTGCGGCTGGAACTCGGCTCGATCATCAACACGCGATACGGTCTGTGCCGGCACAACTACGCGCTGACGCCGTGTCCGAAGGACAAGGACTGCATAAACTGCGGCGAAAACACCTTCGTCAAGGGCGACGAACGGCATCTCGCCGAGGCTCGAAATCAGTTGAGGATCAGCCGCCGGGCCGTGGCGAACTGCCAACGGGCGTTGGAAGACGATGAGCCGGGCGTCGAACGTTGGCTGGAAAAGCACGTCGAGAAGGTGACCCGCTGGACTATGGCGGTCGATAGCTTAAGCGACGCCTCCATCCCGGACGGCACCCTCATCACCCTTCCTCCGCCCGGCCGGCCGCAGTCCAAGACCGGTCTTGCGGCTGAAATCCGGGCCGTCGAGACGAGCAGCCCCAATGAAGAAAGCCTTCTAGACGACGACCTTGCCTTGAAGGGAGGCGTCTGATGGGAGCGCGGCGCCTGAGCGACGCGGACATCGATAAGGCGGTTCGCCTGCTGGATGGCTGGACGGGGAAGCTGACCTGGGCGCGTTTCCTTGCGGTCTTGGCGACAGAGATCGGTCACCTCTACACCAAGCCCGCCATGCACAAGCACGCGCGAATCATAGTCGCGTGGGATGCCGCAAGGCAGAGGCTGGCGGAGGCCAAGGCCGAGGTTGGCGCCGAGAGCGTCGGCGATGCAGCCATCGCGGAAGCCAGCCGCAAGATCGCACGACTCAGAGCCCAGGTTGCCCGCCTTGAACAGGAAAACCGCGATCTCCTAGAGCGCTTTGTCCGCTGGTCGCACAATGCCGCACGGGCCGGGCTTTCGCCCGAACAGCTCGACGCGGAGTTGCCGCGGGTCGGCGAATACGGGGCCAGCCCTCGCCGGAGGAAGCAATGAGGGGTGTTCGAAGGGGAGAGGAGAACGTCGCCCGCCTTCAGGAGTACTTGAAGGCCCTCGCCGAGCAAGGGCGCGGACTGCCGTCACGCGACGGACGCCCGAACCTTTCCGCCATCGCTCAGGCGTGCGGTTTTGATCGGGGCGTGTTCTACGCCAACCAAGAAGCCAAGCTCGTTCTCGATGACGCCGTCACCAGGCTGGGTCTGGAAACCGACGTGCAGAGCGTGCCGCAGACAGCCTTCGCCGAGGCGCGCATTCGCGAGGAGACGAAGGGCCGCTCCGACGCCCGAACCAAGGCGCTGGAGGAAGAGGTAATGCGGTTGCGGGCGGAAAACGCCCAGTTGCGCGCAGAGAACGACCGCCTTCGCGCAGTGCGTAGGCTCATGGCCGAGACCGGTAGATTGCCGTGAGCGACACCACGGTGCGTCTGCAGGTGACCTCGTTCCATCCGGCCCGGTTCGGCGGCGGGATTCTGGTCGGGCGCGCCCCCGAAGCCGAGACGGACGAGCTTGTGAGGGCCCGCATCGCTGCCCGAGTGCTGCCGCGCGAACCTGTCGAGGGCGAAATCTGGCGCGTGACGGGGCGCATCGAGCGGCATCCGGCATTCGACCACCGGAGCCGGCGCAACGAACCGACCGACCACATCATCGCCGACTGGGCGGCGCCCTTGGCTCCGAAGGGCGCCGCCATCCGGCGCTGGATCGCCCTCAACCCCAAGATCAAGGGCGTCGGCCAAGGCTATGCGGAGCGGCTCTGGGACGCTCTCGGCCCACGTCTCTACGAGGCCATCCGCCAACGAGACATCGATGCGCTTGCGACCGTCCTCGACGTTCCGAAGGCCCACGCCATTGTCGATGCCTTCGGCCTGCTCCTCGACGAAGTATCCGCCCTCGAGGATCTCGATGGGTTGGGCCTCGACGGTCGTACGGCGAACGCCGCCATCACCCTCTACGGGCCCCGAGCGGGCGCCCGCTTCCGCGAGAACCCTTACCTCATCACGCTGCTCGAGCCGTGGGCCAAGGTCGACATGGCCGCGCTGGCAAGCGGGATGCTGCCAGGCGACCGAAGGCGGCTTCTCGCGGCCGTCGACGTGGCCGCGGCCAAAGCGTTCCGCACCACGGACCATAACCTCGGCGGCCATACCGTTGTTGTGCGCGGACGCCTGGTGACCGGTGTGCGCCAGCTGCTTGGACGCACGGCGGCGCACGCGGCGGAAGAAGCGGTCGAGCTCGCGATGGAAGCGGGCGAACTGATCGACCTCGGATCCGGGAGATATCAGGCCCGCGCACCGTGGTACATGGAGCGGCAGATCGAGCAGGCGGTCGCACAACGCCTGCTCGCTCCCCGCTCGCCGATCGACCATTCGGGCGTAGCCACGATACTGGCCGAGGTCGAGCGTGAGGACGGCATCCGGTTCGAGCCCGAGCAGCGCGAGGCCGTCTTCATGGCCCTGACGTCCGGCTTCTCGGCCATCGCGGGCGGTGCGGGAACGGGCAAGAGCACCATCGCCAAAGCGATCATGCGGGCCGCTCGAAGCGTCCGGGGCGAGGGCTATGCCCAGGTCGCACTCAGCGGCCGCGCCGCGAAACGCCTGCGCGAGGCGACCGGCGGCGACGCCATGACCATCTATCGCTACCTGAAAGACCTGGAGCATGGCCGCCTGAAGCTGGATCGCGGTCTGCTGGTCGTCGACGAATGCTCCATGGTGAGCACGCCCGACCTCTGGCAGATCCTCTCCATGACGCCGGACGGCGTGGACATCCTTCTGGTCGGCGACCCCGGACAGCTTCCGCCGATCAGAGCCGGAAATCCGGCCGACGCGATCATGAACAGCGCGTGCGTCCCGCAGGTCACTCTGCGGGTCCCTCACCGGCAAGCCACATCGACCGGCATTCCGGAGATCGCGCAGGAGATCCGTGAAGGCCGCATACCCATCCTCGAGCCGTTCGAGGCGGCTCGTGCAGACCGGCCGGGCGTGTTCCTCTTGTCTTGCACTCCCGGTGAGGTGCCCGGAAAGGTCCTGGAGGCATTCGGCGCGTTCGCCGGCGCGCCGCCCGACCGAGACCAACCCGATGCGCTCGAACGCCTCCACGGGGCCGACGTGCAGATCCTGGGAGCGACGAAAAAGGGCCCTGCGGGAACCATCGAGCTCGCCGACGCCGTCGAGCGGCGATGGTTGGGCGCTCAACCCGCCATACACGACTGGGGGCTCCGGGTCGGCTCGAAGATCCTCTGGACCAGGAATTCTTATGACCACAAAACCGGGCGGACGCGGGACGACGGCGAGGACGAGACCGTCGACATCATGAATGGCGCGCTTGGCGTCGTCCGCGCCCCGACGGCAGCAGGCGCCGAGGTCTGGTTCGACGACGAGAGCAGAACCGAAATCCGCCGCTCCGATCTCGAGCGCGTACTGCGCGGCTGGGCCGTCACCACGCACAAGGCTCAGGGTTCGGCTTTCCGCCGGGTCATTATCCCTGTCGTTCGCAGCCGCTTGCTGGATCGGGCGATGCTTTACACGGCGGTGACACGCGCCAGGATCACCGCCATCCTTGTCGGCGAGGAAGACCTGATTGCTCGGGCCGTCGCCGCTCCCCCGACTGTCTGGCGACGCCGGCAGGCGCTCGACCTCGACTCGCCTATCGATGCCTGCAGGGCGGCCTGATCGAAGCAGGCGGTCAGGCCCTGGCCTGACCGCCTGCCCGTCGGCGAGACTGGGGGTAGCAACGGAAAGCGCCGTAGAGCGGGCCGAGGCTGCGGAGGACGCGTGGACCACGGCCATGCGTCAAACGCGGCCTGGCCTGCCGCTGACGGCGCTTGGAGGCGCGAGGGGCGAAGCCCCTTAGAGTGGACGCCGTCGGAGAAGTTCATGTCGCCGCGACGGGGGGTCACGTGATCGGCTTCCGAAATCGGAGCAAATGACATGGTCGGCGAAGGACGGCAGGAGAACAGCTGACGCGAGTATTCTACCATTGCTTCCAATCTCAACCCCAGGCAGCCCGGCAAGAGCTCAGTCAGTACCGGATCATGCGGGCATTCAGGCCGATAGCGGACGCCGCACGGCTATGCTGCTTCCATGCTTCGTGTAGAATCATCGCGAAATCACTGTGAGGCTCAGATGTCAAAATCTCGCCGACTCGACCGTCTTCGCAAAGGCATGCGCGCTGTTGCCTCAATGGATGATGAAGAATACGACCTTGTGCAGCAACGGTTTGCGCTGGAAGCCGAACTTGACGAGCTGTCTACTCAATCCAGCAAACTCGAAACCTTAATGTATGATCCAGTGACCAAAAATGCTAACGCCATGGGCATAGTTGACGAACACATCGAGGCCACGCAAGATCGAATCATACAAATTAAGCGGGATATCGAAAAAGTCAAAATTCGTCTTGCAAATCATAGATCCAAATTGAATTTGGATAATCTGTAAATCTACCTTCAACTTTACATTACTTCCTGCACCACTCTCACACACTGGATTTGTGCATCACGGTTTTTGTTCAATTTTTTGTCGCCGTATAGAGGCGTTTCGAATATTCGCGTTGTAAGCGATTCCGGGAACTATCCGGTTGACGTACCAGACACAGGATATAGATTGTGGGCGACAGGCCAGCGCCAGAGTGTGAAGTCGAACGGGGAATCGAAATTACGCCGGAAATGGTGGCCAGCGGCTTTGAGGTTTTGCTGAACTACGGCGTTACCGAGCGTCCGGAGGATGCCGCTCGGGACGTTTATCGAGCGATGGAAGCTCGTCGGCCGTGCCGTTCAGGACGTTCTTCCTGAAAGTAGCCAGCGCCTTCTCAGTGGTGAGGCCGTACAGGGCTAGTTCAGTCAAAAATTCCTTCGAGTACTGACTTATTCGCCTGTCGACCGAGCTTTTTTGCGCCATCGTTCGAAACACGGACGCTTGGTCGCTGGCGGCGGGTGCCCTTTGGAATTCGCCGTGAACCAGATTGACGCGTTCATCGTTGAGGAAGGTTACAGCGCTCAGCACACGGCTGAGTTCATCCTTCTGAACGTCGGTAGGCAAGAGCCGCTTGCTAAGGCGATTCAGCAGCATCATGCGCTGACCGAAATCACGGATGGCGCTCACAACCTCAAGGCCGCCATCGTGGCTTTGAATCTTAAGCAACGCCCATATCGCGTGGTTTACTGCTTCTTCGCAGCGAGAAAAAGAAATGAGGAAGTAGCCGAGCGACGTAGCGAAGTCCGGGCTGACTTTGAGCGCTCTGCGAAGTTGGGGCGTGTGATCGCTCATGGTATGTTCCGAGTATGGATAGAAAGGAACATAGCGACGTGGCGAATGACGAGGAACAGCGCCGCGACGACCTGCTGCGTCGGCTGCTCAAAACGCCGCCTCAACCGCGCCCCCCGAGAGAGCGCGACAAGGACAAGCAACCGCAGTCACAGAATGAGAAGGACGGGAAGGCGTCGGGCCGGTGTGCTGCTGCGGCGTCATCGTGAGCCGCGCCTACCGCTTACCCAAGATCCGGCCTGCCTGTTTTGATGGCTGGGCCGATGGCGCTCACCCCTTCCGCCTGTCTCTGGCGAAAACATTTCGCTATCGCAATGCTGACAAAAGAGGACCTTATGCCGACCAGGATCACGCGTTTCCGTCTGGAGGATCGACTTACGATTGTCGGCGTAGCAGTTTGCACACAGCAAATGCGGTGGTTCGCTCGCGCTGGCCTCTTCTTTCAACGCGTAGGCGTATTGCCCATCGGCGATAGCGCAAAGCTCATAGCGCTGCTTTTCAGTTTCCCATTTTTCAAAGGCAGCAACCTGTGCTTCAAGCTCGCTTACGCGCTCAATCAGCGTCGATTGCTGCGCCTGTGCGGCGAGGATCTTTTCCTGAAGCTCTATGGCGACCGCGTTGCGGGTGGCGGAATCGTCCAGTTCCTTCAGTCCCTTCGCCAAATCGAACATGGACTTGAACGCGCTCAGTCCAGCAAAGAGTTCACCGGCCATTTCTCCCTCCCGTATTAGGGGTGAATCCTAGCCGCTAGCGCTATCGGAGTCGATTCTTCCGCCACCGAAGGAAAGCGCGGGTCTTCGTCTTAGGCGTCTGCGGCGTCACGAGGTTGTTGATACATGAGCCGCTTGCCCTGGGCGGCTTTCAGCAGTGCGTCGCCGCGCTCCGCGTCGCTCAGCTTCCGGGTGTTGTGGCGGAAGTCGAACTCAGCGAGGTAGCGGTGCAGGTGCGCCTGGCTGAGGTTGTGATAGGTGCCGTACACGCCGCGCTTCAGCAGGGCGAAATAGGACTCCACGGTGTTGGTCGACCAGAAACCGCCGCGAGCGTATTCCTCGGCGCTGTGGTTGACCGTGCCGTGCCCTGAGAACTCCCGGCCGAGCGTCGGTTAGACGGTGCTTTCGTCCGTCATCAAGTACGACTTGCGGCTAGCGTTCTTGACCAGGATCGGACGCAGCGTCTTGGCGTTGACGTTGGTCACGCGAAAGGAGCGCACCTCGCCGTCGCGCTCGACCAGCGAAAACACAGCCATCTTCTTAGGGACCGGCTTTCCCTTGCGGGCGTTGCGCGCCTTGCCGCCGATGTACGTCTCATCGGCTTCGACCACCTTGTTCTCGCCGCCCACGGGGCCGCGGTTCGGATCGAGTGCGCATTCGCGCAGACGGTGGAAGAGGAACCAGGCCGTCTCGTAGTTGGTGCCGATCATGCGCTGAAGCTGCTTGGCGCTCATGCCCTTCTTGCTGGACGCCATCAGTTGAGCGGCCAGCACCCACTTGCACAGCGGAACCTTGCTGCGCTCCATGACGGTGCCAACGGTCACGCTGAAGGGCTTACGGCAGTCCTTGCACTTGTAGACGCCGGGGCGGGTGCTCTTGCCCTTGAGCTTCGTGATCCGGTCTTCCATGACGCCGCAGCGCGGGCAAACCGGACCCTGGGGCCACAGCAGGCTTTCCAGGTGTTCCCGCGCCGCGTCGTTGTCGTGATAGATCGGCTTAGTGAGGTCCAACTTGCACATTTGCCCGTCCCTTCGCTGACAGAGCAAATGTAAGATGTTGGGCTTGGTACGTCAACCGGATAGTTCCCGCGATTCCTCCCAGATAACATCTACGCTGCCGAAGTCATATCAACGAAGATATGCTTCATTCGGATCGTATGGCCGTTCTTCTGGGCAAGGGCACCTTCGAGGATGGCCAGTGATAATTTGTGAGTTGTATTCGGCGTCAGCTTGGCGAGGTCACCATAGGATTTTTGTAAGCGCTTGTTGATGGACTGGACAACGGAGTCGACGGGCAGAGCCAATACATATCCAAGCATGAAACCCCATTCGTGGCCGGCGGCATATTGCCCCGTGACGAAGCGATCGACGCCGCTGGAGACATAGCTCGAGTTGAGAGTCGACAGTCCGGCGCCAACCCGCTTGCATTCGACGGCGACATAGGCGTCCTCGTTCCCAAACTGATGCAGGAACTTGAGGGTTATGTCGATCCGCCCAAGAATGGATGCGTCTTTGGTCGCCATATTCTCCAGTTCATGCTCACCCCGAACTTCGAGGTTCGTGAGCGACAGGCCTTTCTTCACGCGTCGGATAGCCTTGCGGACAATCATCGTGGTCGGGACTTCGAGCATCCCGGGCGTGATGTCCCCCTGTGCTTCCTGCGCGCCGCGGCAGACCAGATCGATGACCGTGGCGATCTGATCCGACGAAAGCGAAAACGCAGGCTGGCCGAATGGAATATCAGGCGTAAGAAGCGGCATCTCGCCCTCTGAGCCAGTGGTCGGCGAGAATGACGTCGGCGTCGTTAAGCCCGGCGGTGGTAGTCCAGTAACGGGCTTCCTTCGGCTTCAGGATGAACAGATCGTCCGGACCGTACAGGCGCAGTTGCCGTCGTTCGTTCAGGTAAGGCGGCACGTCTGCATCGAAGCGGCCGCGCAGCAGTCCGGAGAGCCTCTCGAGATCGGCCGGATCACCCTCGCGAACGACGGCGCCTCGCTTCGGGGCTCCAGGGGCCATGACGAAACGTACAGCGATGATGCCGGGAACGCCTGCGGCTAGGTCCCCTTCCGTGAGCCCCTTCGTGTAGACGATGGCTTCCAGGTGGCGTTCGCCCCGCGCACGCAGATAGGTGTCTACGGAGCGCACGACCTGTTTCGCATATGCCCTCAGCAGATCGGACGGCGGCGGTTTGATCACGCCGATCCGTTCGGCGCGATTTTCGAAGATGAGGTATCGTGCTCGCGCGACGCTGTCGCGAACCAGGATGCGCTCGTCGACTTCAAGGTCGTAAAGGTCGAATACTGCTTCATCGAGCTTGCGGAGATTGTCCTTGTCCTCGGGGTCGGCCGCGGCTTGTTTCTCGGTCTCGACCACCGCGTTAAGGATTCGTTCGTCAGCGGAAAACAGGGAAGGGATACGGAGTGAGAGCAGATCGTGCGGTTCGACCGTGGGACGTTCTAATCCCCAAGTCGGTCCTCCAAAAGCGAGCTGAAAGACCGTGACGCTAGAGTTTAGGATGCCGGACAGAACATAAGCAAAAGTAGTGTCAGCGCCTCGGAATGACACACCAAAGAAATTCTGTGTGTAGAGGACATCGCCTGTATGAACGGCAGCGCTGAACCGCCCTCGCTCGGCACCCGCATCTGACCCCGCTTTCAGGCATACCAGGAGCGGCCCCCGAAAGATCGACCGGTTGCGTGTTCGATGCAGCGTGCGGTGTTCAAACTTTTTCAACTCCCGCCGTTTCAGGCGAAACGGTTTGAAAACGTCCGGCGTCAAGACAGATAGGTCGAAATAGTCGGACGGACTGACCGTTTGTTCGGCTCCGTTGACCTTATAGCCCTGCCCGCGATTGACGCGCTTGCGGATGCCGATTGATGTCAGAACCTCGTCGAGCGTAGGGAACTCATGCTCCAGACGTCCGATTAACCACCCATCGCGAACCGTTCCGAAGGTTGCCGCCTTCAGAACGGTCGGCGTTTCTAGGACGCGCATCAATGGCACGGCACGTATTTCGGCCGGCCCGAAATGAAAAACTCCGGTGCGCTTGAAATCCGGCGTCCAGGGTATCGAGCCGACGAGCATCTGGTCGGGTGCCGATGCCAAGGCACAGCGTGCAAAGAAGAGCAGTGCCGGCCCGGTCGCATCGGGGAAGAGCCCTTCCTTTCGCAGAAAAGAGAGATTGACCAGGGCGACAGGCGCCAGGCGCTCCAGAAGAGCGGAGCGCGCCGCCACGGCATGGACGTCTTTCGAAAAGAACGGCGTGGCCTTCATCACCATGCCGATGCGGCCGCTCCCGCCCGCCAGATCGGCGGCGACGCTCAGAAACGCCTGGTCGGGGCTGCGCCGCGGACGCAGGGTGTTGGTTTGACCCGACTGCCGCGGCCGCGACCCGCCGGCGCGCCGAACGAAGGTCCAGGGCGGATTGCCGACGACGGCATCGAATGCGCTATCGGTCAGCTTCGCCGGGAGTGCCTCATCGATCGTGTCCGCCTCGAACAGGGTGGTGTCGATGAGATGGTCGAACTTCAGATCGCGGACATCGTTGATCGGCTGCTCGTCGAGTTCGAGCGCGGCAAGATAGAGGCTGAACGCGGCAATGCCGAGCGCCGACCGATTGATGTCGATTCCGAACAGCTGCGTATAGAGAATGTTCCGGACGACTTCCCGGCTGGCCGGGCGTCCCTGCGTCGCCCGCCAAACGAGCCGGCGAAACGCTTCCACCAAAAAGGCCCCGGAGCCGCAGGTGGGATCGATGATGCGCGCATGCGCCGGCAACTGCTCGAAAACGGGATCGAGAGTCAGGTGGACGAGTTCGATCGGCGTATAGTGCAGTCCTTGGGAGGCGGCCTCGTCCTCTGCCGCCGATCGTGCAAACTGCTGGTAGATCGAGCTGATGAGGTCGACCGGGATTGCATCGAACCGGAACCTGAAGAGGCGTGCCTGGCCTCGGCGTGAGGCGACCAGGCTGCGCCCTTCGACGAAATCCTGGAATAGCGCGAGATGTTGGTCTGTCAGATGTTCGCGCTCGGCGCCCGGATCATCCATCGGGAACAGATCGCCGTTGAACGTCTTGCGCAGCCATTTGAACAGGGAAAAGGCGGTGGCCGTGGAGCCGAAAATCTTGCTCAAATCTGGAGGAAGCGATTTCGGCAGGAACGGCTGCGCGATTCCGCGGTCGAGCAGATACCACGTAAAGATGCACCGGCCGATGAAGCGCTGGGCGATCTCTCTCGGCATGTCGCCGGCGGCCTGTCCATGGCGTAATGGCGATGCGGAGCCCGTAAGCAGATCTTCGAGGGCGCTGATCTCCTCTAAAAGCTCGCGGTCCACACGATGCTGGCGGTTGATCTTGGTTCCAATGGCGCTTGACCAAAAGGCGCCGGTCTCGGTCGCCAGTCGGCCGCACATCGAATCGAGAAGACGAAGTCGCTCGACAGACTGTAGCGAGAAGTTGTCAAGGGGCCTCGGCGCGGTCTCGTCGGGCCGGTCCGCGCGCGACGCATAGCAATTGTAGAGGCGCACTTCGGTGGGCGTAATGATCCATAGAAGTGGTGCGACCCCCACGTTCCATGCAGCCTCATGCCATCGCTGCAGATCAGCGGCGCTAGGCTCGTTCGTGCCTGCGTCCTTGAAGATGCTTGTGACGGAGCTCTGCGCGGTGAACACGGCGTCGGCATTCAAACCGACCCGATCATCGACGAAGACCTTCTTCATGTTCGCCGAAGCCGGGTCGCCAGCGGTGACCAACCCCAGCACCGGCTTTCCGGCAGGGGATAGATAGCCCGTCGCTTCCAGGGCTTTCTTGAATGCCAGACTGCTCACGCCGACCTCCGGCGCGTTCGTGTGGCTCGCGCCCGATGTGGGGCGGGTGGAGCGGCATCGGAAACAGGAGGTGGTGATCCGTCAATCGCGCTTGCCGGGAAGAGATCAAGTTGACCCGGCGCCCTCGAAGGCCGAGGCAGCGCGAAATCCTGCGAGAGCGCGTCGAGATGCGGCGATAGACGAACGAGGATCGCATCGCCCATAACCTGGCTGGGATCCGCATCGTCAATCCACGACCAGCATTGATCGGTATCGATGGCGAGCGATTTTCCCCAGAGAGAGAGGAAAGACGTGGTGCGCAGGCTCTGATGCAAGCTCGCAAGGACCTGACGGTGGGCTTGCAATTCGAGGTGAAAACGGTCGCGCAACGTGACGGCGATCCGAAGCAGCAAGATTGTTTGCCAGGAATACCGGGCCGGCGACCCCTGGCTCTTCGGAGGGACGTCGGCGGGAATGAGCGCGCGTCTACTCGTCCACTCGCGAAGTTGGTTCGTCGAGAGGCCGGTAAGGTGGGAGGCCTGCCGTGTTCTTACCAGCCGCATTATCCCTCCCAAATTCGAGCCCGATACCCAAGCTTTTTGAAGTTGGGTATCACACCCGATTTCGGGGGTAAACGACTATAGTAATTGCGGCCGCCTGGGCGAATCCGAGCGAGCGCGCACCTCGGAAATGCGCAGAAGTACACATCCTGCAGCTGCACCCCTTTGGTTCGGGGCCATATGCGCTGCCCTCTAGGTACCACGCGTTTTCATCCATCGAAGCGGACCGATACCCCTTCTCGAGACCACGCAGAATCACACACTTTGCAGTGGTGCCTGGAGTTCGAGTCCGTGTACGCGGCCCGTGGAGAGTTACGAACTTCTGCATCCTCTAGTGCAGTCAGAACACCCGGCGTCCGAGCCGCGCAGAATCACACATCTCGCGGTGCCGCCAGATACCGGTGTGCCGGTCCGCGGCTCGTCTGAAATCAGCTACTATGCAACCCTCAGGCTCGACTTGGCGGTGCGCAGAAACACACACCGTGTACTACCGCCCGGCTGGTCACCTGAGCAGCCCGATGGTCCGCGCCGAGACGGCGGCATACCATAAGCGTCAACGCACCGGCCTCCTGCTCATGCAGCGCGACGAAGGCCTGCTCCTCGAAGGATGTACACTTGCCTAGCAGCGGCCAGCTCCAGGAAGCTGAGGCGCTCGTTGGGATCATTCGGACCAGAGCCCCCTCCCGCCTGCGCGCCTCTTTGGCGGCGTCAGCGCTTTCCCGGTTCAAAGCTAGGCGCACAGCCACACCGACGTCATCCGCGTCCTTGACCGCCTCGCACCGCTGCTCGTGCAGCCGCCGCCCCCAATCCGGGCGGCCCTCTGCGATGGCGGCTGCGTCCTCCAGGGTGGGGCTCGCGAAGCCTGACGCGCCAGGCCTATTGGCGGACGCTATCGTTCGATCGGTCGTACGGATCGACGGCGGAACCGCACGGTCAAGAAAGGGCAACGGGTGAAAAACTCTGCGTCTGCTGGTACCCGCCTTGCCCCCTTCAACCCCAGGAGCACCGGGAGCACGTAAGCGAGCATCAGAGAACCTGATGACAGAAGAGAACAACGATCGCAGCCTAACCCCCTGATCGTGCAACATCTTTTCTACATACCGATTCCAATCCGGCATTTGGATTGACGACGTTTGTTGTCCACTGGCACCATGAATCTGCTTTCTTTGACCATTATTCAATCCATTCAAATCTACTTAAGTCCTTGATATAAAATAGATTTTTATTCACATTGCAATCATCGAGTGGCCGCGCCGTCCCTGCGGGTCCAAACCACGGGCTCCGGCGCACCGCACCAAGGGCGAAGACTGGCGAGCAAGGGCCATCTCGAAGGGCCGGGGGTCCACACCCCGGCCCGCACCTAACCTTCCGACTATGGAGGCTACTCAAATGGCACTGGCGAGCAAGAGGCGCCTGAGCAAGATCGCGCGGCAGAAGAGGGACATGCGTTCGTCGCTGTGGCCCGGCCTCGACGAATCGAAGCTCTGGGACCGTAGCAAGTCCGCGGGCTGGCTCAGCATCCCACGAGCAATGCCGCTACTGCTTCAAATCATGGACAGCCTGACGAAGGGTAAGCCGGTGTCGTCGACCTACCTCGACCTCTGGTGCAGGACCTACGACGACTCCTTCGTAATCGCAAACAAAGACCGTGAGATGGCTTACTTCTCGGGTTTCACTGGGGAGCGAGCGGTGCGGACTTGGGCCACTCGTATGCGCATCCTGAAGGACCTTGGCTTCATCGACATCAAGGAAGGGCCCAACGGGCCGATCAGCTACGTGCTCATCTTTAATCCCTACCTTGTCGTTCGTGACCTTCAGGAAGCGGGGCAGGTGAATGCGGCCCTCTTCAACTCCCTGACGCAACGAATGATCGAGATCCGCGCCCAGGACCTTGACGCACCGGAGCCGGAAGAGGCCGAAACGCCCCCAAAGAGACGTCGCGCTGCCCGCCGCCGCACGACGACTGTCGCGTGAAAAATGCATCGGCGGCAAGGACGGGCCTTGGGTAGAACCCAGGGCGCGACGGTTAAGGCAGCGTCATGGTCTTGAAGTGCATTTGGCCCGAGATGAAGCAACCTCGGGGCAGCCGTTGACGTAGTGGGGCCTCAAAGTGCGATGCCTGTCGCGACTTTGGCCCACGTACCAGCGGCGGCAGGGCTCGACAACTCCACTCCGGGGACAGCGTCCCCTCATTCTCGGCCGCCGCGGCTAGGTTGATGTACGCGCGTAGATATTGTGCGGGTGGCGGCGAGGGCCCCAGCCACTCATGCTTAGGGTTCAAAGGATTTATTCTCATGTTGAAGCCATTCCCCTAGCAAAACCCACGCTTTTCAACCGAATATCCGCAGCCTATTGTTGAGTGAACTACTTCCTAGTCTCGAGCCGAGTGGAACAAATCGATGCCTATCATATTCAGCTACGATTTGGAGGCCGCTGTGCCGGCCCAGCGCAACCGCCTACAAAGTATGTTTGAAAGATTCGGCTGGGAGCTGATCGGCGGGAGCTGCTACCGCTATCCAAAACTGGAACATGAAGGTATAGAGGATTGGCTAAATGACGTCATTCCTGCATTAATGATGTTTCGGTCTTTCGTGCAAAAGAATCGATTAGCCGTTAGAAAATTCAGTATCGACACCCACGTCTCTACTGGCTGGAGCGGCGGACAAGGGAATAGCATTCAGGCCGTTAATCAAATGGCAGACTATGAGCCAAGCAATAATCAATTCGGCCTACAACGACTTAGGGATTGGCTTGACGACGTAGAGGCAGCTGTGCCGTACTAATAATTCACTGTATTTCATTGATATTTAGATTAATCGTTTGCCGATGCAATCGAGGGGCAGCCTTGTTCATGCGCGGTAGCGAGGCCGCAGCGAAATGTAGCGTCCACCCCGCAGCTCTTGCCCTGCCCAGGAGGCGAAAGCGGGCTCCGGTCAGCATCTCTGGATGAGTATGAGCTGAAACCTCTGTCAGTAGGAGCACAGATTGGAAGTTGCTATGACCGTAAACTGACGCCATATCCCTAACTGGCTATGGCAAGGCGTGAACGCGGGTAGTTTACGGTTTTAGGTGTTTCAGAGTTAAACGCCACCGCCAACAGTCGAGAATGACTGCGCCCAACACACAGTTTACGACGTTCAGCGTCCTATAATGCCAGTAGCCCTCGGCTTTCCTCTGCGCCGGCCAGGTCGTGGGCTTGATCCCTCGCGGGCGCCGACCACACTTCTTCGGCATGTCCGGCCTGCAGCCCCACGAAATCCGCTTCCTGCGCTTTCTCGGCGGTCACCTCGCCGTCGGCGTTGGCGCCGCCGCGGCGCTGGTGGCGTTGCTGCTCGCCTTCGACATGTTCGCCCTGCGCAGCATGCTGACGAACCAGGAGCAGGGCTGGCTGGGCATCCTGCTGCTGTTCGCCGGCCTGTCCGTCACCTTCGGCTCGGTCGCCATGGGCATCGGCGTGATGGGCCAGGCCCGCTTCGACGACGACGAGCGGTAGGGCTTCAGTCGCCGCGCTCGACCCGCACCGGGTCGCCGTCCCGCACCGCGGCGAGGGCGCGCAGGTCCTCGCGCGCCCTCCCGAGAATGTTCACCGGCGCCACCAGGCGGATCTCGTCGCCCCGGGAGACCGGCGTGCGGCCGTAGCCGAGGGCGATCGCCGAGCCCTCGACCCAGACCGCCACCTCGCCGAGTTCGACCACGTCGCGCGCATCGAACTCGCGCACGAGCCCCTGAAGGGGCGCCGTGAAGTAGACCTCCTCGCCCCAGATCTGCGCCGTCGCCTCGAAGGGCAGCGCCTCGAGGACCGCCCGGGCCGTCGGCGTGTCGCGCAGATCGACGGTGACGGTCAATTCGCCGAAGGCGAGTCTCAGGGTGGGCACTCGGGGCCTCCAGTCTTGCCTAACCAGACGATGCGGTCTGCGGCGGCGGCACGCGCGCCCATCCTGCCGGATGGCGGAACCCGCGGCCAGGCTCAGGCAGCCGCCTTGAACTGCAGCCACTCGGCCAGGGCGTCGCGCTCAACTTCGTCGAGGAACAGCCCGTGCTTGGTGCGCCGGGCCAGGATGTCGTCGGCCGTGCGCGCCCATTCCCGTTCGTGCAGCCAACGCACCTCGCGCTCGTAGAGAAGTCCGCCGAAGTGCCGGCCCAGATCCTCCAGCGCCTGCGCGCCTTGAAGCATCCGGGACGCCTCGGTGCCGTAGGCGCGGCCGTAGTGCCGGGCCAGCGACTTCGGCAGCCAGGGGTGAGCGGCGCAGAAGCCGGCCAGCCAGCCCTCGAAGTCGGCATTCGGGATGTCGCCGCCCGGCAGCGGCGCTCCGGCCGTCCAGCCCGCCCGCATTTCCGGAAAGTACGGCTGCAGCCGCTCGAGCGCGGCCTCCGCCAGCTTGCGGTAGGTGGTGATCTTGCCGCCGAAGGCCGAGAGGATCGGTGCGCGGTCCGGCCCGCCGTCCAGCTCCAGCTCGTAGTCGCGCGTCACCGCCGAGGCGTTCTTGCTCTCGTCGTCGTCGAACAGCGGCCGGACGCCGGAGTAGTCGGCCAGCACGTCCTGCGGCTTCAGATCTGTCTCGAAGTAGCGGTTCAGCACCGCAAGAAGGTAGTCTACCTCGCCGCTGTCGATCGCCACCTCTTCCGCCTGCCCGTCGAAGGGAATGTCGGTGGTGCCGACCAGGGCGAGGTCTTCGAAGTAGGGATTGACGAAGATCAGCCGCCGGTCGGCGTTCTGCAAGACGTAGCCGTGGTCGCCCTGCCACCAGCGCCGCAGGATGATGTGGCTGCCCTTGACGAGGCGGACGCGGCGGCGGGTGTTGACGCCGGCGACGTTGCCGAGCACCTGCTCGACCCAGGGGCCCGCCGTGTTCACCAGGGCGCGCGCGCGGACGCTGCGCAGCTTGCCGCTCGTTTCGTCGCGCAGAGTGGCATGCCACAGGCCCTGCTCGCGTCGCGCCGAGACGCAGGCCGTGCGGGTCGCTACCTCGGCCCCCAGACGGGCCGCGTCGACGGCGTTCAGCACCACGAGCCGGGAGTCGTCGACCCAGCAATCGGCGTACTCGAATCCCTTGCGGAAGGCGTCGCGGAGCGGCGCGCCCTCGGGCGCGGTGCGCAGGTTGACCGCCCGACTGCCGGGCAGGCGCTTGCGCCCGCCGAGGTTGTCGTAAAGGAAGAGGCCGAGCCGGATCAGCCAGCGCGGACGCTGCTCCGGGCTGTGCGGCAGGATCAGGCGCAGCGGCCAGACGATGTGCGGCGCCGCCGCCAGCAGCACCTCGCGCTCGATCAGCGCCTCTCGCACCAGACGGAACTCGTAGTACTCCAGGTAGCGCAGGCCGCCGTGGATGTACTTGCCCGAGCGCGAGGAGGTGCCCTCGGCCAGGTCGTCCTTCTCGCACAGCAGCACCGAGAGGCCGCGCCCCGCCGCATCGCGGGCGACGCCGGCCCCGTTTATGCCGCCCCCGACGACCAGAAGGTCGACCGTGCGTTCCGCCTCCTGGTTCATGCCCTAGGCCCAGCGCTGGACGCGGACCGAGACCTTCCCGGAGGCGCCAGGGTTCGGGCCCGTGCGGTTCATCCAGCCGCACTGCTTTACGATTTCGCGCCGGAGGGTCAGTTCCTCGTCCTGCATGTCGCTCCTCGGTCGTGTGGCTCTAGCAGCGGTTCAGCGGAGGCTCGCCGGCGAGATGTCGGCGGACCTCCTCGGCGGCGCCGCGCGCGGCGATGCGCACCGTCTTCAGCGAGGCGCCTGCGATGTGCGGCGTCAGCGTCACGTTCGGCAGGCGCAGCAGCGGCGCGTCGGGCGGCATCGGCTCGACGGCGAAGGTCTCCAGCATGGCGCTGCGCAGGCGGCCGCTGGCGAGCGCCCGATGCAGCGCCTCGTAGTCGACCAGCGGCCCGCGCGCCGTGTTGATCAGCACCGCGCCCCGCTTCATGCGCGCCAGGGCGGCGGCGTCGATGAAGCCGGTCGTCTCCGCGGTCACCCGCGCGTGCAGTGTGACCACGTCGGCGCGCTCGAGCAGTTCCGGCAGTTCGACCAGCCGCACGCCGGCCGCCGCGTCGGCCGGGTCGAGCTGGACGTAGGGGTCGGCGACCAGCACCTTGGCGCCGAAGGCGCGCAGCAGACGCACCACACGGGTGCCGATCCGCCCATAGCCGACCACGCCGACGGTCAGCTCGGACAGTTCTTCGCCCACGCTGTCGGCGCGGTAGAGGTCGCCGCGCCAGGTGCCCTGGCGCAGGGCGTCGTGGCCGCGGGTGATGTTGCGCGTTTCGGCCAGCATCGCCCCCAGGGTGAACTCCGCCACGGCAGAGGCGTTGCGCCCCGGCGCGTTGACCACCGTGACGCCGCGCGCCCGCGCCGCCGCCATGTCGATGTTGACCGGCCCGCCGCGCGTGACGGCGACCAGGCGCAGGTCCGGCAGGCGCTCCAGCATGCCGGCCGACAGCGGCGCCAGGTGGGTGACCAGGACCGGGGCCGCGGCGACGTGCGCGACGACGCGCTCCGGATCGCCGAGGTACTCCTTCAGGCCGTCGAGGGCCCCCGAGTCGCCGTAGCCGTGCACCATCGGCTCGTCGGGCCAGGGCAGTTCCAGAGAGCGGCAGCGCACCTGCGGGCCGCAGACGCGCGCCAGCTCTTCCTCGAAGACGCTGGTCAGCATGAAGCGGTCGCCGATGATCGCCACGTCCGTGCTCACGCCGGCCTCCTGGCGCGGGACAGCGCGGTCCAGGTCTCCCGCAGCGCCAGCCGCGTGTCCAGATAGCAGGGAAACAGGGCGTCGTAGAGCCGGCGCAGCTCCGGATCTGGCGGTTCGGGCGCGCCCAGGTGCGGCGTCACCCAATCGGCGGCACAGGCCTCGGCGTCGGGGTAGAGGCCCTGCTGCACGGCGGCGATCATCACCGCCCCGGCCGCCCCCGCTTCCGCCCGTTCGACCGCCCGTACCGGCACCCCCAAAGCCGAAGCCAGGATTCGGCGCTTGGCCCGCGAGCGCGCCGCGCCGCCGGTCAGGCGGACCTCCGGCGGCAGCTCGCCGATCGCCGCGTAGCAGTCGCGCGCAGCGAAGGCGAGACCCTCGTAGACGCTGCGCATCAGGTCGAAGAAGCCGGTCGTGCTGTCCAGGCCGGTGAAGCTGGCGCGCGCGGCCGGTTCCGTGAAGGGGCCGCGCTCGCCGGCGGCGGAGATGTAGGGGTGATAGACCGCCGCGCCCGGCCGCGCGGCCAGCACCCGCTCGTCCATCTCCTCCAGCAGGGCCCCACGGCTGCGCGAGACGCAGCCGATCGCCAGCACCTCGCGGGCGAGGTCGAGCATCCAGTCGATGTTCAGCGTCGCCGCCATATTGGTCTGCATCTGGGCGTAGGCCGCCCCGGGAAACGCCATGGTGTAGCCGCAGCGCTCGCTGCCGAGGCTCACCTCGTCGGCCGATGCGGCGAAGCGCATGTGCATGCCGGTCGAGCCGAGCACCGTCAGGCCGGGCCGCAGCGCTGGATCGTAGAGGCCGCCGCCGAGCGCCGAGCACATGATGTCGACGTAGCCGAGCACCACCGGCAGGCCCGCCGGCAGGCCGGTCTCGCGCGCCGCCGCCGGCGTCAGCGCGCCGGCCTCCTGCGCGCCGTCGAGGATCGGCGGCAGCAGGTGGCGCTGCCTGGCGAGGCCGAGCGCCTCGATCACCGCATCGGAATAGGCCCGCGTTCGAAAGTCGCCGAAGGTGAAGACGCCTTCGGTCGGACAGGTGGCGCGCCGGCCGGTCAGGCGCAGGTAGAGCCAGTCCTTCGGATGCAGTGCGGTCGCCGCGCGGTCCAGCAACTCCGGCGCATGGCGCTTCAGCCACAAGAGCTGCGCGCGCATCTGGCAGGCGTTCACGCCCGTGCCCGTGGTCCGATAGATCAGCTCCGCCTGCGACCCCTCGGCGAGCGCCCGCGCCTCCTCGGCGGCGCGGGAGTCGAGCCAGATCCAGCCGTCGTGCACCGGCTCGCCGTCGCCGTCGACCAGCCAGCAGCCGTCCCCCTGCCCCGTCACGGCGAGCGCCACGGTCCGCGCGGCCAGACCCGGATGCGCGGCCAGCAGGTCGCGGACCACGGCGGCGGCGTCGCGCCAGGTGCGGACCATATTCTGCTCGACGGCACCGCCGGCCCCGGTGAGATAGGCGTTGGGCCGGCTGGCCACGCCGATCTGCCGGCCGTCGGCCTCGAAGGCGACCGCCTTGACCAGCGAGGTGCCGCTGTCGAGGCCGATCAGGGCCGCCGCGCTCATGCCGCGCGGCCTCCATGACTGAGCGCGGCGCCGCTCTCGGCATCGAAGACGTGCAGGTCGTCCGCCGCGAAGGCGATCCCGATCGTCTCGCCCGGCCGCACGGCAGCGCGGTGGTGCTCCACCGCGACCAGCAGCCCGCCGGCGAACTCGGCCGCGATGTGCGTCTGGTCGCCGAGCCACTGGTTGGCCGTGACGCGCGCCCGCAGCGGGCCGGCGTGTCCTTCGGCGGCTACCGAAACGGCGTGCGGGCGCACCCCGAGGACGATGCGGCGGCACTCCAGCATGCGCGCGCGCACGCCGGCCTCGAAGGCGTCCTCGGGATAGTCCAGTTCGGATCCGTGATCCAGCCGCAGGCGCAGGCGCCCGGAACCGCCCCGCGCCTCGGCGGCGAAGACGTTCATCGGCGGCTCGCCGATGAAGGTGCCGGTGAAGAGGTTGGCCGGCGCCTCCTTCAGCGCCGCCGGCGTCGCGAACTGCTGCAGCACACCGCCTTCCATCACGGCGATGCGGTCGGCCAGGGCGTTCGCCTCGGTCTGGTCATGGGTGACCAGGATCGCGGTCAGGCCCCGCTCCTTGACGTGATGCTTGATGCGGCCGCGCAACAGGGCCCGGAGCTGTGGCTCGAGCTGGCCCATCGGCTCGTCGAGCAGATGCAGGTCGGCGTGCCGGATCAGCGCCCGGCCCAGGCTGGCACGCTGCTGCTGCCCGCCGGAGATGGAGGAGGGATAGCGCTCGAGGATATCCTCGATCTCCAGCAGGTGGGCGATCTCCCGCACCCGCCTGTCGACCTCCTCGCGCTTCAGCCTCGCCGACTTCAGGGCGAAGGCGATGTTCTCGCGCACCGTCAGCGGCGGGTAGAGCGAATAGCCTTCGAAGGCCATGGCCACACCGCGGCGCGCCGGCGCCAGCCGGTGGATCTCCCGCCCCTTCAAGCGAATGCTTCCCGCCGTCACCTCCTCGAAGCCGGCGATCATGCGCAGCGTCGAGGTCTTGCCGCAGCCGGAGGACCCCAGCAGCGCGACGATCTCGCCCGCGTGGACGCGCATGTCCAGGCCCTGCACTGCGCGCACCGGATGCGCGCTGTCGGGGTCGTAGACCTTGTCCACGCGCTCGAGGACCAGCAGCGGCTCGTTCATGCTGCAGCCCCCCTGACGTCGGCCCGCTTGCCCTCGGGCAGGATCCGCAGCCCGGTCTCGCGGTCGAACAGCAGCGCGTGGGCGCTGTCGACGGCGATATGCGCCAGCCCCTCCGTCGGCGCCGAGGTGCCGGACGGACGTGAGACGAGGATCTCTCGGCCGCGCGCGGTGGTCGCCAGCGTCACGGTCTTCTCGTTGAGCGGCGTCTCCGCCTCGATCGTCACCGGAATGGCGCCGCGCTGCCCGGCCTCGACGAAGCGGATGGCCTCCGGGCGCAACCCCAAGGCACACGGCCGGCCGACCGCCCGGTCGAGGCCGGGGTCGATCGGCGCGCGCAGCCTGGACAACCGCACGAAGGGACCTTCGGCGTCGCGCTCCGGCGTCACGTCGAGGACGTTGATCGTCGGATCGCCGAAAAGCCGCGCGATCTCGAGCGAGGCAGGCGCCAGGTAGATTTCCTCCGGCGTGCCGAGCTGGGCAATCCGGCCGCGCAGCATGACGGCGATGCGGTCGCCCAGCGCCATGGCCTCCCTGTAGTCCTGGGTGACGTAGAGAGTCGTCGCCCGCTCGGCGGCGAGCAGACGCGGCAGCTCCAGGCGCATCTCGAAGCGCAGCTTGGCGTCGACGTTGCGCAGCGGGTCGTCGAGCAGCAGCACCGCCGGCGAACCGGCAAGCGCGCGCGCCAGCGCCGTGCGCTGCTTCTGGCCGTTGGACAAGGCGCGCGGCGAGTGATGCAGGACGTGGTCGATCTTGAGCAGCCGCGCCACCCGCTCGACCCCTTCGCGCACCCGCTCCGCCGCGCTGCGCCGGGCGGCCAGCGGACTGGCGATGTTGTCGTAGGCGGTCATGTGCGGAAAGAGCGCGAAGTTCTGGAAGGCCATGCCGACGTTGCGCGCCTCGGGCGGCACGTCGCGCATGTCGCGTCCACCGAGTCGCACGTTGCCAGCGTCCGGTTCGACGACGCCGGCGATCAGCCTGAGCAGCACCGTCTTGCCGGCGCCCGAGGGACCGAAGAGCACCAGCGTCTCGCCCTCGTCGGCGCTCAGCGAAATGCCGTCCAGGACGGTGGCGTCCTTGAAGCGCTTGACGATGTCGCTGAGTTCGATGACGGCCATGACCTACCCCTTCACCGCGCCGAGGGAGAGGCCCTCGACGAGGTAGCGCTGCGCATAGATCGCCAGTGCCAGCGTCGGGGCGATCGACAGGACGACGGCGGCGGCGATCTGGCCGTACTGGATCCCCGAGGCGGTGACGAAGGCGAGCGCGCCCACGGTCACCGGCTGCTTGTCGGCCGAGCCCAGCACGAGCGCGAAGACGAAGTTGTTCCAGGCGAAGATGAAGGCGAGCAACCCGGCTGCGGCGATGCCCGGCCCTGCCAGCGGCAGCGCGATTCGCCGGAAGGTGGCGAACCAGGAATGGCCGGCGATCCGGTAGGCGTACTCCACGTCAGGCGAGATGTCCTCGAAGTAGCCGCGCACGATCCACAGGATCAGCGGCAGGCAGATGAGCTGGTAGACCCAGATCAGGCCGATGTAGGTGTCTGCCAGTCCGATGTCCTGGAAGTAGAGCGCGAGCGGCAGCACGACCAGCAAGGGTGGCGCGAAGCGAAACGACAGAAGGGTGAAGGCGATGTCCTCCGAGCCGCGGAATTTGTGGCGCGCGAAGGCATAGGCGGCCGGCACGCCCAGCAGCAGGGCGACCGCGACGGAGAAGACCGAGAGGATCACCGAGTTCTTCAGGTTCTGCATGAAGTCGATGTCTAGCGTGCCGGCCGCCGTATCCAGCCGCCCGGTCAGCAGCGCCGCGTAGTTCGACAGCGTCGGCGCAAAGGCCATCGACGGGGGGTTGCGCAGGATCGTCTCGTTCGTCTGGAACGACATCAGGAGGATCCAGAAGATCGGGAACATGAAGAACAACACCATGGCGGCGATGGCGATGCCGCGCAGGATCCGCTCCAGGCGCGAGGCATGGTCCATGACTCAGATCTCCCCGCGCGCCCGCTCGCGCAGGCGCAGCCAGTTCTTGATGAAGACGTTGGAGATGGCGAAGGTGATCGCCCAAAGGATCAGCAGCAGCGCCGCCGAGCGGGCGACGTTGGTCGACTGGAAGAAGTTCAGGTAGGCCTCCACCTGGAAGACCATCAGCGTGTTGCCTGGACCGCCCTGGGTCATCGCGTAGATGATATCGAACTGCTGGATCGCCTCGAGCAGGCGGAACAGCACGGCGGTCAGGATGTAGGGCATCAGCATCGGCAGGGTGATGCGCAGGAAGACGAAGCTGCGCGGTACGCCGTCCAGCGCCGCCGCCTCGAAGGGCTGGCGCGGCAGGCTGCGTAGTCCGGCCAGCAACAGGATCATGATAAAGGGCGTGTAGACCCAGACGTCGACCAGGACGACGGTCATCAGCGCCGTCTCGGGCGAGGAGGCCCAGCGGAAATCCTCGACCCCAAGCAGCGTGACGAAGTAGCTGAGGATCCCGAAGTTCGGGTTGGTCATCAGCTTCCACATCAGGGCCGCCAGCGCCGGCGCCGTCATCAGCGGCAGCAGCAGCATGATGGAGACGACGTTGTTGAGACGCGTGCGCTCTTGCAGCAACAGCGCGATACCGAGGCCGAGGACGAGTTGCAGGCCGACCGCAAAAAAGGTGTAGGCCAGCGAGACCTGCAGGGTATTCCAGAAACTCGGGTCCGTCAGAAGTTGCCAGTAGGTCTCGCCCCAGTTCATCTCCCGCGCCCAGGGCTGGCTGAGGCGGTAGCGCTGCAGCGAGTAGTACACCGCGGTGAAGAAGGGGATCAGGATCCCGATGCACACCAGCAGCGCTGGAAGGCTGAGCAGATAGGGCAGCGCGCGCGTGCCGATCCGGAAACGGCGGCGGGCGGCTCCGTCGATGTCGGCGGTGACGGCCATGGCCTCGTGCTTAGGTCAGGGGGTTCCCGGCGTCGGGCTTCGCCCGCCGGCGGCAGCGGCGCCGCACCGCAGCGGTACGGTGCGGCGCCTGCCGGAGCGGGACCGGAGGTTCAGCCGAGGCCGGCGTCGGCGAGCTGGCCGTCGACGCTCTCCGCCAGACGGTCGAGCCCTTCGTCGACGCTGACCTGGTCGGCGACCATCTCCTGCAGGGTCGCCGCCCACTCGGTGGTCAGGTCGAAGAACAGCGGCTGCGGCGTGAAGTAGATCTGCGCGCCGGGCGCCGAGGCCTCGTACTGCTGGACGTAACCGGGGTAGGACTTGTCCATGCGCGCCCGGAACGCCTCGTCGGACCAGACCGACTGTCGCACCGGATTGACGAAGTCCTGCTCGCGCGCGCCGAACAGCGCATGCTCGACGCCCGAGGCCCACTGCAGGAAGTACCAGGCGGCGTCCGGGTTGCGCGAGAAGGCGGACATGGCGAGCGACCAGACCCAGACGTTCGGCGTCGGGGCATCGGCGGCCGGGTTGGCGGCGAAGGGCGCATAACCCAGGTTGCCGGCCTGCGCGTTGTCGCCGCCGTTCATGAAGAAGCCGAGGATGTCCGCGTCGTAGATCATCGCCGAGGCGCCGGCACCCAGGTCGGTGCCGACCTGATACCAGGTGTAGGTCGACCAGTTGGTCGGCCCGCTGTCCTGAATCATCTTCACCCACTGGGCGTGGAAGTCCTTCGACTCCGGCGTGTTCATCGCGGCCGAGAGCTTGCCGTCCTCGGAGACGCTCAGGTCCTTCTGGCCGAAGTTGGCGTAGGCCGAGAGGAAACCGGGGTGAATCGTCGCCCAGGAGCGCGAGCCGCGCACGCCGATGCCGTAGGCGCCCTCGACGTCGCGGTTCAGCTTGGCCGCGGCCTCGACCAGTTCGCCCATGTTCTGCGGCGGCGTGACGCCGGCCTGGTCGAACATCACCCGGTTGTAGGACAGATTGTTCAGCTCGAAGCCCCAAGGGATGCACCACTGCTTGGCGCCCTCGCCACCCAGCGGGTCGCCCGGCCGCCCGCTCCAGGCAGTCGAGGCGCGCAGGCCCGGCAGCATGTCTTCCCAGGCGTAGCCCGGCGCCGTCTTTTCCGGGTCGCCGATCCACTCGGCCAGGTCGTTGCACCAGCCCGCAGGCCCGTAGGTCCAGGTCATGTAGGCGCCGGTCATGAAGGCGTCGTACTCGCTGGAGCGCGAGGCGAGCGCGGCGGTGACCTTGTCGAAGTAGACGTCCTCGGGGAAGACGTCGTAGGCGACCTCCATACCGGTCAGCGACGTGAAGGTCTCCAGGTTGGCGATCATCGCGTCGGTGTAGGGGTGCTTGTTCAGCAGCAGCTTGACGCCAGTGCCGCTGTGGCGCTGCCAATCGAAGTCCTGCGCCAGCGCCTGGGTCGTGGCACGGTTGATCAGCAGGTCGGCCGTGGCCGCGGTCACGCCGAGCGCGGCCAAGCCGCGCAGCAGGCCGCGCCGGCTGACCTGCCCGCGGACGAAGGCATCGACCAGGTCCTTTTCCTTCTCGAACATCTCGGTTCCTCCCTTATGGATCGTTGGCACCGGCGGTTTCGTCCCGCCTGTTCGCTTCTTTGCTCTCGCCGCCGCGGGCCAGCAGGCCCGCCGTCGCCTCGTCGGTGATCAGGCCGGTGAAGATGCCGCTGCGCAGGGCGGCACCCAGCGCCGCCACCTTCGCGCCGCCGCCGGCGATGGCGTAGACCTCGCGCCCGCGCAGGCTGTCCAGCTCCGGCGCCATGACGCGCCCGTCGTAGGGGGTCGAGATCGACCGCCCCGCCGCGTCCAGGAACTGTCCCAGGACCTCGGCCCGGGCGCCGCGCCGGCGCAGCTCGTCGAGGGATTCCTCCGAGTCGAAGGCGTTGGCGCGCGCGACGCTGCCGGAGAGGTCGACCGCACCGATGCCGAGGATGCACAGCGAGGCCGTCTCGATGGTCTTCATGATCTCTGCCAGCCCGGCCTGGGCGAGCATCATCCGGCGGTCGGCGGGCGTGTTCACGAACATCGGCGCCGGCATCAGGAAAGCCTCGGCGCCTGTCTTCTCGGCCAGGCGGTGGATCACGTCGTAGGGATTGGCGGCGAGCTTCCGCGTCAATCCGCCGAGGATCGACACGAAGCGCGCACCGCCGGCGTCGTAGGCCGGCATCATGTCGACCATCGCAGCCATGGTGCGGCCGTGGCCGACGCCGATCACCGCGTGCTCGCGACGATCCAGCAACCCCATCAGGAAGGAGGCCCCGGCCAGCCCCAGGGCGCGCAGCGGGATCGGCCCCGGCTCGCCCAGGTCCGGGACCACGGTGCAGTGCTCCAGGCCGAAGTCGCGCGCCAGCTCGGCCTCCAACGCCAGGCAGGCGGAGACCTCGGCATCGACGAAGACGCGGACCAAGCCGTCCTTCGCCGCACGGGCAATCATGCGATGGGCGCGGGTCGTCGGGATGCCGAAGCGCTCGGCAATCGCGCTCTGGGTCATGCCGCCGGCGTAGTGCAGCCAGGCCGCACGTGCCGCCAGGTCGGTGTCCTCGACGGACTCCCTGAGCGCTCTTGGTGCCTTCGCCAACAGGCGATCCTCCCGTGCGACCGATCTGGGCGACCGATCTCGTGAAATTTTTTTCGTTGCGAACAATTTTTTCCATATGGCACTTGCATGTCAAGCTGGGCGATCGGCCAGGCACGAGATCTCCGCGGCCGGAAAACCGCGAAGCGCGCGAACGGGAATGTCGAAACGAAGGTCGGAAGCGCCCTGTCGGCGCTCTGTCCAAGGAGCCCGCAGCCGCGGTCCGGGGCAGGCGTCAGAGCTGGTGGCCGCTGGGGCGGTACGCCTCGGCCTGGCGGCTGGAGAGCGCCGCCCAGGCATCCCGCACGCCGGGATCCGGGTCGAAGCTCGCGCCGGTGCGGCTCATGGTGGCGGCCGCCGCGTCGAAATCGGCGAACCAGCCGAGGCCGACTGCGGCCGACATGGCGGCCCCGAGGGAGGAGGCCTCGAGGCTCTCGCTCAGGCTGATCGGCAGGCCCGTGGCATCGGCCATCATGCGCAGCCACAGGGCGCTGTTCGCCCCGCCGCCGACGGCCAGGATCCGTTCCGGCGCCAGGCCGTCGCGCGCCATCGCCGCAACGCAGCGCGCGCTCTCGAGCGTCAGGGCCTCCAGCGCGGCGCGGTAGAGATGGCCGAGGCCGTGGCCGGCGCCCAGACCGTAGAAGCCGGCGCGCGCCTGCGGGTCCCAGTGCGGGTCCATCACGCCGGAGAGGTAGGGGCAGACCGTCACCCCTTCGGCGCCGACCGGCAGCTCCGCCGCCGCCGCCTCCAGCCGCGCGAAGACTCCGGGATCGTCGCGGCCGCCGGCGAAGGTATCGACGAACCAGTTGACGAAGAAGGCGCCGGCGCGCTGGCAGCCCTCGAGGAAGTAGCCGTTCCCGGTCGGCGAGGTCATGGTGCGCCAGGTGCGGCCGATGCGCGGCGTCGCCGACCAGGCGCCGGTGATGATGGCGGTGCCGAGATTGAGATAGACGATGCCAGGGCGCACGGCGTTCACGCCCAGGCCGGCGCACTGGCCGTCGCCGCCGGCGGCGAACAGCGGCGTTCCGGTTCTCAGGCCGGTCGCCCGAGCGGCGTCGGGAGTGGTCTCGCCGATGCGGCTTCCCGGCTGCGCCGGTTCGGCGAACTGCGTCGTCGCCAGACCCAGATGCTCCAGCAAGGGCTGCGACCAAACCTTCTCCGCGATATCGAAGACGCCGAAGGGGTCGGCGCTGGTCCAACTCGCCGTCGGCCGGCCAGTCAGGCGGCCGCTCAGGAAACCGTGCACATCGAGGATCTGGGTGGCGTCGAGGGCCGCCGGCTCGTACCGGCGCAGCCAGCTCAGGCGGTAGATCACCGGGGTGACGTCCGGCGGCTTGCCGCCGATCCGGTGCAGCGTTTCGCCGCCCAGTTCGGCGCACAACCGCGGCACCTCTTCGGCGGCGCGCTCGTCGAGCCAGACGATCGCCGGCCGCGTGGCCCGCAGGTCCGCGTCCAGGAAGGCCACCGTCTCGCGCTGATTGGATATCGCCAGGCCGGCGACGCGCCCCGGGTCGATCTCGGCCGTCACCGCACCCAGGGCGGTGCAGGCGGCGGTCCACCAATCCTCGACGTCCTGCTCGACCCGCCCCGGTCGCGGCATGGCCATGGGGATAGGCGCACGTCCTTCGGCCACCGCCTCGCCGCCGCGCGTCCAGGCGACGGCCTTGGTCGACTGGGTCGAGCTGTCCAGGCCGATGATCAGGTCGCCACTCATGTCGCCGCGTCCAATAGGCGCTCCGCCGTGGCGGCGTCGGTCACCAGGTGCGTGGCGTAGCCGCCGGCAAGCACCGCACGGATGGCGCGCTCCTTCGCCGCGCCGCCGGCGACGCAGACGCGCACCGGGATGCGCCTCAGCCGCTCCAGGCTCATGCCGATCTGCCGTCCGCTCAAGGGTCCGTCGATCTCGCACCCCCGCGCATCGAGGAAGCGGCCGATCAGCACCGCCTGGCCGCCCGCCGCCAGATAGCGGTCGACGACGGAGTCCGGCAGATAGTCCGTATCCGACCAAACGGTGCCAGGCCCCAGCTCGCCGACGCCGAAGACCGTCAGGTCGGCGGCATCCAGCCGCTCGAAGTGGCGGCGCAGCCCCGGCTCGGCCAGCAGCGCCTCGCAGATCTCCGGGGTGCTGAGCACGGCCGGGGCATGGAAGTTGTGGCAGCTCGCCCCCAGCCGCCCGGCGAAGAGCGCCGTGCAGGCCTCCGGCGAGGAGGCGTCGTCGCCCAGGGAGCTGCCGGAGATCTGCACGATCTTGGCGTCCGGCAGGCTCTTCGCCGGCAGCGCCTGGGCCACCTCCAGCATGGTGCGGCCCCAGGCGACGCCGACGGTGTTGCCGTCGGTCAGCCAGGGCGCCAGCATCTGCGCCGCCGCGCGTCCGATCCGCCGGCGCAGCCGCATCGCCTGCTCGGCGGGCTCGGCTGCGGCCTCTGCCGCCCCCTCGTCTGCCGGTGCGACATAGGCGCCGGCGAGCCCGTAGCGCTCGGCCAGCGCGCGCCCGAGCTGCACGGTGCCCAGCAGCGCCGGATCCAGACTGATCGTCACCAGCCCGCGCCGGCGCGCCTCCGCAAGGTAGTTGGCCACGGACGCGCGCGAGACGCCGAGCGCCGCGGCGACCTCGTTCTGGGTCAGGGATTCGCCGTAGTAGAGCCACGCGGCCCAGGCGAGCGCGTCCCCGCCGAATTCCGTCGGCGTCTCGACCGCCAGGTCGCTGGAAGGCAGCGCACGCATCATCATGCGGTTGGTCACCATGTCTGCTGACAAATGTCAAGCAGGCTCAAGAAATGTCATTGACTTGCCGAGAGCCCCCCGCCATCGTGCAAATGTCAAGGAGGGCTGGCATATGTCGGCGGAAGCGCCACTCGATATCGTGCGGCAAACGGCGAGGCCGGTGGGCGGCTGGACCGCACTGATCGACGAGATCCTGGAGGGACGCTGGGTCAGCCCGCTGACCGGGCAGCCGGCGCCCCGCCCGGCGACGCGCGCCATCGCCATCGACGAAAGCCTGGACGGCCGCGAGGCGGAGTTGATTGCCGCGCTCGAGATCGAGGGTCCGCTCGCGGTGGTCGCCGACGAGAACACCTGGGAGGCGATGGGCCGCCGGGTCGCTCGCGCGCTCGAGGTCGACGGCCGCTCGGTCGTGCTCAACGGCCGGCCGCACGCCGACCTGCCGACGGCCGAGGCGCTGAAGGAGCGCCTGAACGGGGCCGGGCACGTGGTCGCCGTCGGCTCGGGGACGATCAACGACCTCTGCAAGTATGTGACCGCCGAGGACGGGCGGAGCTGCTCGGTCTTCGCGACCGCCGCCTCGATGGACGGCTACACCTCCTCCACCGCCTCCATGGCGCTGCCCTCGGGCCTCAAGATTTCGCTGCCGGCGCACGCGCCGCGCGGCGCCTTCTTCGATCTTGAGGTGATCGCCGCCGCGCCGCCCCGCATGGCCGCGGCCGGCTTCGGCGACTGCCTGTGCTCCTCGGTTGCGCGCATCGACTGGTGGATGTCGCACCGGCTGCTCGGCACCTTCTTCCTGGAAGAGCCCTACCTGCTCTCCGGCGCCAACGACGTCGAGATGAGTGCGCGCGCCGCCGGCATCGGCCGCGGGGAGATCGAGGCGGTGGGCTATCTGGTGCGTGCGCTGGTGCTCTCCGGCCTCGGCGTGGCGCTGACCAAGGTCTCCAATCACGGCTCGATGGGCGAGCACCAGATCTCCCACTACATCGACTGCTTCGCCGGCGCCCGGCATCCGGGCACGCTGCACGGTCAGCAGGTCGGGGTGGCGAGCCTGACCATGGCCCGCATCCAGGCGGCGATCCTGGGGCGCGAGACCCCGCCCGAGGTCGGGCCGACCCGGATCGACGAGGCCGACATGGCCCGCCGCATGGGACCCGAAATCGCCGCGCAGTGCGCACAGGAGTACCGCAAGAAGGCCTTCGACGCGGCCGGGGCGGCCGCCTTCAACGACCGCCTGGCGGGGATGTGGCCGGAGCTGCGCGCCGAATGTGCGAGGATCGCGATCCCGGTCGAGACCATGCGGCACGAGCTGCAGGCGGCAGGGGGCGCGACCACGGCTGCGGAGCTGGGGCTGGACCCGGCCTTCTACCGCGAGGCGGTGCGGCACGCCCATGAGATGCGCAACCGCTTCTCCTTCGCCGACATCGCCTGCGATGCCGGCCTGCTGGACGAGTTGACGGCGGCAGAGGGTTGAGGCGGTGAGCGGCGCGGACGATCGGCAAGAGCAGAGGAGCAAGCGATGAAGAAAGCCGAACGGGAATTGCGCCGCGAGATCATCGCGCGCTGCAAGGAGATGAACGTCAACGGCATCAACCAGGGCACCTCGGGCAACATCTCTGCGCGCTTCGAGGACCGGATGCTGATCTCGCCTTCGGCGACACCCTACGATCAGTTGGAGCCCGACATGATCGCCTCCATGGCGTTGGAGGATACCTCCGGCGCCTGGGAAGGCCCGCTGAAGCCCTCGACCGAGTGGCGCTTCCACCATGCCCTGCTGCGCGAGCGCCCGGACGCCGCAGCGGTGGTGCACGCCCACCCGACCTACTGCACGACGCTTGCGATCGCGCAGATGGAGATTCCCGCCTGCCACTACATGATCGCCGCCTTCGGCGGGAACAACGTGCGCTGTGCCGGCTACGCGCGCTTCGGAACCGAGGAACTCTCGGCCATGGCCGTCGAGGCGATGCGCGAGCGCACCGCCTGCCTGATGGCGAACCACGGCATGATCGCCATCGGCGAGAGCCTGGCCAAGGCGATGTGGCGGGCCGTCGAGCTGGAGACCATCGCCCGGCAGTACTTCCTGAGCCTGCAGCTCCAGCGCCACGTCATCCTGACCGACCAGCAGGTCGACGAGACGATCGCCGCCTTCAAGGGCTACGGCGTGCAGGACGAACCTGACACGACCGCGGCGCGGCGGCCCAAACCGGCCCGCAAAGGCGCCGCCGCCAAGCGGACGCGCGCCGCATGAGCCGAACGGCCGCAGCCGCCGCCGGAGCCGGGGCGCCGAGCGCGCGCCTGCCGGCGCCTCTGCGCGCACTGCTGCGGCCGCTGTCGGGCGAAGGCGCCTTTCCCTGGCTGGCGCCGCTGGTCGTGATGCTGCTGATCTTCACGATCTACCCGCTGCTCTACAATATCTGGCTGTCCTTCCACGAGTACGCGCCTTTTCGACGTCAACTCGAGTTCGTCGGCGTCGTGAACTGGGTGACCCTGTGGAGCGACACCCGCTTCTGGGGCTCGCTCGGCGTCACCTTCACCTACTTCTTCGTGGTGCTGACAATTCAGCTCGTGCTCGGCATGGCGATCGCCCTGCTGCTTGACAGCGACGAGCCCGGCTTCGGCCTGCTGCGCGCCCTGCTGACGCTGACCCTGGTCATCCCGCCGGCCATCACCGGCATGATGTTCCTGCTGATGCAGGATCCGGAATTCGGCGTTATCAGCTACGTACTCCAGGCGCTCGGCGTGATCGGCGAGAACCATCCCATCCTCGCCTCCCGCTCCACCGCCCTGCTCGGCGTCATGCTCGCCGACATCTGGCAGTGGACGCCCTTCATGGTTCTGATCTTCCTGGCCGGGCTGCGCTCGCTGCCGCCGGAGCCCTTCGAGGCCGCGATGCTGGACGGCGCCTCGCCCGTGCAGATCTTCCGCCGCATCACCCTGCCGCTGATGTGGAAGGTGATCGCCGTCGCCGTGCTGATCCGCGGCATCGACGTGTTCCGGATGTTCGACTACGTCTTCGTGATGACCTCCGGCGGGCCCGGCACCTCGACCTACGTGCTGAGCCTCTACGCCTGGCAGCAGACCTTCAGCTTCATCAAGTGGGGCTACGGCGCGACGATCAGCCTGGTCAGCCTGATCCTGATCCTGATCATCGCCAACCTGTTCATCAAGTTCGCGAGGGTGCGCTGGTGACCGTTCACTCCGCATCCCGCCGCCGTCTGCGGATCGTGGCCGCCTGGAGCGTGGTCGCGCTGTTCGTCTTCCCGCTCTACTACTGGATTACGACGGCCTTCAAGAACGCCCGCGATATCTTCGACCAACCGCCCAGCGTCTGGGCGTTCGACCCCACGCTGAAGAATTTCGAGGAGGTCTTCGGCATCTCGCTCGGCTTTCTGCGCCAGCAAGAGGTGCTGCCCGGCGGCGGCAACTTCTACATGGCGCCGCGCCTGTGGGACTCCATCGTCGTGGCGTTCGGCTCGACCGTGCTGTCGGTGACGCTCGCCACGCTCGCGGCCTACGCGCTCAGCCGCTTCCCCTTCCGCGGCCGGCACGCCTTCGTCGCCTGGGTGCTGTCGACGCGCATGATGCCGCCGGTCGCCGTCGCCATCCCGCTGTTCTTCATCTACAAGGACGTCGGCCTGCTCGACACCTACGCCGGCGTCATCCTGATCCATGCGGTGATGAACCTGCCGCTGGCGGTCCTGCTGATGAAGAGCTTCTTCGACGACGTGCCGAAGGAGATCGACGAGAGCGCGATCATCGACGGCGCCTCGCGCTGGCTGATCTTCCGGCGGGTCGTGCTGCCGATGGCCAAGGGCGGCATCGCCGCCACCGCCGTGCTCTGCTTCATCTTCTCCTGGACGGAGTTCGTCTTCGTCCTGACGCTCACCCAAACCGGGCTGAAGACGGTGCCCGTGGTCTCCTCCAGCTTCGTGACCTCGACGGGCACGGCCTGGGGCAACATGGCCGCGCTGGGCGTGGCCGCCATGGTGCCGGCCTTCGTCTTCATCCTGCTCGTGCAGAAGCAGCTCGTCCGGGGCCTCACCCTGGGCTCGCTCAAGCAATGACAGTCGCGAAGACAATCGCGCTGCATACCTGGGAGGAAACGACATGCGTGACAGCGATCGGAAACGTTATCTGGCAAGCCTTACGGACCGTTACGTGCGCCGGCAGATCGACCGACGCGCGTTCCTGCGCGACGCCGGCCGCCTCGGCCTCGGGCTCGGCGCCTTCGGGCTGGGCCTGAGCCGCCCCTTCGGCGGCAAGCCCGCCTTCGCCCAGAACCAGGAGCTGCGGCCGAGCCAGGAGGTGCTCGACTGGGTGCGCGAGGTCTCGACGCCCTTCCGCGGCACCACCCTCAAGCTGGCGACCGAGTCGACGCCACCCTCGAACGCGATCAACAGCCAGCTCAAGCCCTTCTTCGAAGAAGCCTCGGGCATGACGGTGGAGATCGAGGTGCTGCCGCTGGAGCAGGTGCTGCAGAAGCTGACCCTGGACATCGCCAGCCAGCTCGGCACCTACGACCTCTACTACATCGACCAGTCCTGGGCCGCCTTCACGGCGCAGGACGTCTTCGACCCGCGCGAGCAGATGGCCGACAAGCCCGACCTCGCCATGCCGGATTGGAACTTCGACGACTTCCTGCCGGCGCTGGTCGACGGCATCGCCCGCTACGGCGACCGCCTGGTCGGCGTACCCTACGACATCCCGATCTTCATCATGATGTACCGGCGTGACATCTGGGAGAAAATGGGCTTCGCGGCGCCGACCAGCCTGGAGGAGTACTACGAGCAGGCCAAGGCGGTCACCGAGACCGGCGAGATCTACGGTGCCACCGGCCAGATGAAGTCCGGCCACTACAGCCTGGAGTGCGACTGGACCGCCTGGCTGTGGGGCCACGGCGGCTCCATCTTCGACGCCGACGGCAAGTTCAGCGGCCATGACGAGCGCGGGCTGGAGGCGATGGAGTACTGGCGCCGCCTGTTCGCCACCATGCCGCCGGGCGTGACCGGCTGGACCTGGGACGGCCAGGGGCAGTCGATCGCCCAGGGCGTCGCCGCCTCGATGCTGAGCTGGGGCGAGTTCTTCCCGTACTTCGACGACCCCAGCGCCACCAAGGTCTCAGGCCTGATGGAGGCGGTGCGCGTGCCGCAGCCAAAGCACCCGCTGCGCACAGTCGAGCAGACCGGCTTCGGCGAGATCCCCGGCATCGGCCACCAGGGCGGCTCCTCGCTTGCCGTGTCCAAGAACTCGAAGAACCCGGATGCCGCGTGGATCTTCATGCAGTGGGCGACCAGCTACGACACCCAGGTGCTAATCACGGCCCTAGGCGGCGGCACCGGCCCGACCCGCGCCTCGGTCTACGACGACCCACGGATCATCGCCAACCGCCGCGTCGGCCCGGGTACGACGCGCCACCTGGACGTGGTGCGCGAGACCATCGCCAACGACATGGGCTCGGAGCCGGATCTGCCGGAGTGGGCGGAACTGGCGAACGACACCATCCCGGTGCGCCTGGGCAAGTACTTCGCCGACCAGTACGGTTCGACCAAGGAAGCGATGGACGACATCGCCCAGGCGGTCGACGCGATCGTCAGCGGCTGACGCCCAGTTCGCCCATCGCTCCCTAGCGAGTCGGACGTCGCCGCCGGCGGGGCGGAGGAGCCTCCGCCCCGCCGCGCGCCGTCCTGGCTCGAAGACCTGACGGAAAGCCGAAATGACAGACAAACCCCTGGTCGCGATCACCGGCGCCTCTTCCGGCATCGGCGAGGCGACCGCCCGCGCCTTTGCCGCCGACGGCCATCCGCTGCTGCTGATGGCGCGCCGGCTCGACCGCATGGAGGCGCTCGGCCTGCCCAATACGCTGTGCCGCCAGGTCGACGTGCGCGACCGCGCCGCCATCGCTTCGGCGGTCGCCGAGGCCGAGGCGCAGTTCGGGCCGGTCGACATGATGTTCGCCAACGCCGGCATCGCCCGCCTCGCGGATATCGGGCGCCAAGACCCGGCCGAATGGGACGAGATGATCGACATCAACACCAAGGGCGTGATGAACACCGTGCATGCCGTGATGTCCGGCATGATCGAGCGCAAGCACGGCACGCTGGTGATGATGAGCTCGATCGCCGGACGCAAGGTCTACCCAGACCACACGGTCTACTGCGGCACCAAGTTCTTCGTGCACGGCGTCGCCGAATCCCTGCGCGAGTACCTCTCGGTGCACGACGTACGCGTGCTGGTTGTCTCTCCGGGCGTCATCGAGACCGAGGTGCTCAGTTCGGTGACCGACGCCCAGACGTTGGCCGACTACAAGGCCAACAAGGTCAAGATGGGCGGCGGCATCGGCGCCGACATCGTGGCGCGGCTCATCCTCGACGCCTATCGTCTGCCCCAGAACGCGCTGGTGCAGGAGATCTGCCTCACCCCGACGCGACAGACCTACTGAAGGAGGCGCGTCGATGGCCACCGTCGAGTACCGCAACATCACCAAGCGCTTCGAGTCCTTCGAGGTGATGCGCGACCTCAGCCTCTCGATCGCCGACGGCGAGTTCGCCGTGCTGCTCGGCGCCTCCGGCTGCGGCAAGACGACGCTGCTGCGGATGACCGCCGGGCTGGAGACGGTGACCGCCGGCGACCTGCTGATCGACGGGCTGCGCGTCAACGAGGTGCCGCCGCGCGACCGCGACATCGCCATGGTGTTCCAGAACTATGCCCTCTATCCGACCATGACGGTGGCCGAGAACATCGCCTTCTCGCTCGAAATCCGCCGCGTGCCCAAGGCCGAGCGGCGACGCCGGGCGGAGGAGGCGGCGGCTCTCGTCGGCCTGGGCGAACACTTGGCGCGTTATCCGCGCGAGCTTTCGGGCGGCCAGCGCCAGCGCGTTGCCATGGCGCGGGCGATGGTGCGCGAGGCCAAGGTCTTCCTGTTCGACGAGCCGCTGTCCAACCTGGATGCCAAGCTGCGCGCGCAGATGCGCTTCGAGATCCGCCAGTTGCACGACCGCCTGGGCACGACGACGATCTACGTCACGCACGATCAGATCGAAGCGATGACCATGGCCGACAAGATCGTGCTGATGCGCGGCGGCACCATCGAGCAGGTCGGCACGCCCGACGAACTCTACGACCGGCCGGTCAGCCGTTTCGCCGCCGACTTCATCGGCTCACCGGCGATGAACTTCGTCGAGGGCACGGTCGAGGCCAACGGCAACGCCCCCGCCTTCGTCGCCGAGGGCATCCACCTGGCCCTGCCGGTCAGCCTGACCGTGGCGCCGGGCAGCCCGGTGGTCTGCGGCATCCGCCCCCCAGACCTGGTGCTCAACGCCGACGGCAGCATCGAAGGGCGGCTGGTGCTGGCCGAGAAGACCGGTCCGGATGTCCAGCTTCACCTGAGCGTCGCAGGCCAGGACTTCATCGCCACCGCATCGCGCGACGCCGCGGTCGAGGCCGGCGGACTGGTGCGCCTATCGGTGGCGCCGGACAAGCTGCACCTCTTCGATCCGCAAAGCGGACGGCGCCTGTGACGGCTGCCGACGCGACCTTTCGCGAACTGCGCGAAAGCGCCGAGTTCGCCCGACTGCGCGAAGTCTCGGCCCGGCTCGGCCGCGACCCGCTGCAGGTGCAGGGCGCCGGCGGCAACACTTCGCTCAAGCGCGACGGCGCCATGTGGGTCAAGGCCTCCGGCACTTGGCTGGCCGAGGCGGAGCGCGGCGAGATCATGGTGCCGGTGCGGGCCGGCGACCTGGCTGCGGCGATGACGGCCGGCGCGGCGCCGGAGGCTGTCGACTTCCTGGCCGCCGCCGGCGGGCCGCCCGGGCTGCGCCCCTCGATCGAGACCGCCCTGCACGCCGCCATGCCGCAGCGCGTGGTGCTGCACACGCACTGCGTCGCCACCATCGCGCTGGCGATCCGCACCGACGGCCTGGAGCTTGTCGGGCGGCGCCTGGCCGATCTCGACCCGATCCTGGTGCCTTACGTCATGCCGGGGTTGCCGTTGGCCGAGGCCCTGTTGGCCGAGGCGGCGCCGCACCGGCGCGTCGCCGTCCTCGGCAACCACGGCCTGCTGGTCGCCGAGGAGAGCGTCGAGGCCGCCGCCGCGCTGCTGGCCGAGGTGTCGGGCCGGCTGGACCCCGGGCCGATGGGCACGCTCGGGGAGGTCGAGCTGGAGGGCGAGGCACGCGACGCTCTGACCAATGCCGACTACCGGCCGGCCGCGGCGCCGGCGCTGCATGCGGTGGCGCGTGCGCCGGCGCATCTGGCGCTGGCCGCGCGCGGGCCCTACTACCCCGACCACGTGATCTTTCTGGAGCCGCGCCTGTGCATCGCGGAGCCGGGCGAGGCGCTCGGCGCGGCGGCGACGCGCCTGGCCGGCGAGGCCGGGCCGCCGCGGCTGGTGCTGCTGCCGGGGGTCGGCGCGGCGATCCGGCGCGACGCGCCAGCGGCGGCCGAGGCGATGGCGCGCGGCCTGGGCGACGTGCTGGCGCGCGTGCCGCCGGACGCTCCCCTGCGCCCCCTACCGGAGGCCGAGATCGCCGCCCTGCTGGGCTGGGACGCCGAAAAGTACCGCCAGGCGATGAGCGCCGCCGCCGGATCCCCATGACCCGTTCCGCCGCCGCATTGCCGCTGGCCTTGGGCATCGACGTCGGCACCTCGGGCGTGCGCGCGGTCCTGCTGGCGCCCGACGGGCAGACCGTCGGCACCACCTCCGCCCCGATTCCGGAGTCGGGCCGGCGCGACCCTGCCCGCTGGACGGCGGCGCTGGAGGCCACCCTGGCCGACCTGCCCGCCGAGGCCAAGGCGCGGGTCGCTGCGGTCTGCGTCGACGCCACCTCCGGCACCGTTCTGGCGCTGGACGCCGATGCGCGGCCCCTGGGAGACGCGCTGCTCTACAACGATGCAGTGGACGAGCCCGCCCTGGTCCAGGCCATCGCCGCGACGGCGCCGCGCGAGAGCGCCGCCCATGGCGCCAGCTCGGGTCTGGCGCGCGCCCTCGTGCTCGCCCGTCGCCCCGGCGTGCGGCACCTGGTCCACCAGGCCGACTGGATCGCCGGCCACCTGTCGGGCCGCCCCTGGATCAGCGACGAGTCGAACGCCCTGAAGACCGGCTACGACCCGATTGCGCGCCGCTGGCCCGATTGGCTGCGCGGCCTGCTCGACCTGGCGCTGCTGCCCGAGGTGGTGCCGTGCGGCGCCCCCACCGGCGGCGTGATGGCTGCCGCCGCCGCGCGCTACGGCCTGCCGGCCCGCGCGGCCGTGGTCGCCGGGATGACCGACGGCTGCGCCTCCTTCCTGGCGACCGGCGCCGACCGGCCGGGCGACGGGGTGACGGCGCTGGGCACCACCCTGACCCTGAAGCTGCTGTCGGACCGCCCGGTCTTCGCACCCGAGTACGGCGTCTACAGCCACCGGATCGGCGACCTCTGGCTCGCCGGCGGCGCGTCGAACTCCGGCGGCGGCGCGCTGGCCGCCTTCTTCTCGCCGCAAGAGATCGAACGCCTGTCGGAGGCGATCGACCCCGAGGCGCCGAGCGGCCTCGACTACTATCCCCTGCCCCGCCCCGGCGAGCGCTTCCCCCACGCCGACCCGCAGATGGCGCCACGGCTGACGCCGCGCCCGCCGGAAGACCGTCTGTTCCTGCAAGGCATGCTGGAAGGCATCGCCCGGATCGAGGCGCTCGGCTACCGCCGCCTGGCGGAGCTCGGCGCGCCACCGCTGCAGCGCCGGCGCAGCGTCGGCGGCGGGGCGCGTAACCGCGCGTGGAGCGCCATTCGGCAGCGCATCGTCGGCGGCGAGCCCGCCCCTTCGGCCAGCGAGGCCGCAGCGGCGGGCGCCGCGCGATTGGCGCTTGCGCATCTTCCGGCGGAGGCGGCGACGTCGGGATGAGGCCCTGCCGGATCGAGGGGATCGGGGCGCTCGCCGGACGCTTCGAGGCCATGCTGCTCGACCAGTTCGGCGTGCTGCACGACGGGCACGCCGCCTTTCCGGGCGCTCTCGAGGCGGTGCGCCGGCTGCACGACGCCGGCCTGCGCCTGGCCGTGCTCTCCAACTCCGGCAAGCGCACAGCCGCCAATGCCGCCCGTCTGGAGGAGCTGGGTTTCGCCGCCGAGCTGTTCGACGCGGTGATCACCTCGGGCGAGCTGTGCCGCCAACTCCTGCTGGAAGACCTGGCGAGCGGCCGTCTGGCCGCCGGCACGCCCGTTCATATGATCGCCAGCGCGTCCGAGGCTTCGCCGCTGGACGGCGTGGCGCTGACCCGGGCCCGGTGCCCCGAAGAGGCGGCGCTGGTCCTGATCGCCGGCCGCGACCCGCACGGTCCCGCGCTGGACGCCGAGTTGGCACCGCTGCTGCCGCTGGCCCGGCGCGGCGTCCCCTGCCTGTGCGCCAATCCCGACCGCACCATCTACGGCCCGGCCGGGCCGATGCCGGGGCCGGGCGCCCTGGCGGAGGCCTACGGCGCGGCGGGCGGCCCGGTGCGCATGGTCGGCAAGCCGCAGCCGGAGATCTTCCGGGCCGCCCTCGCCGCCCTGGGTGGGCCGGCGACCGAGCGCACGCTGATGGTCGGCGACAGCCCGAGCCACGACACCGCCGGGGCCGCGGCCCTGGGCCTCCCCACGCTGCTGATCGAAGGCGGCGTGCAGGCTGCCGGCGGCGCGGGTCCCACCCCCGATTTCGTTGCCGCCCGTTTCACTTGGTGATGCATATGCCCGCTGCAGGGAGAGCCATTTCGATGACGGCCCAGACCCAGGCCACGCGCGCCGCGACGATCGACGTCGATGCCGCCTTCGACCGCTACGAGGCGGTGCGCCACCGCCTGCCCCGTGCGCACTTCCCGTTCGCCAGCCGGCGGGCCCGCGACCTGGCTGAGATCGCCGAAGACTTCGACGTCTTCATCCTCGACGCCTTCGGGGTGCTCAACGTCGGCGAGCGGGCGATCCCTGGCGCCGTCGCGCGCATCGCCGCTCTGCGGGAAGCCGGCAAGCGCCTGTTCGTCGCGACCAATGCGGCCAGCTATCCGCGCGGCGTCGCGCTCGCCAAGTACCGCGCCCTGGGCTTCGACTTCACGGCCGAGGAGGTCGTCTCCAGCCGCGACGTCGCGGCCGCCGGGCTGGCCAGCTTCGCGGGGATCGACCTCTGGGCGGTGGCGGGCGGCCCGGAGCCGGACCTGTCCGACCTGACGGGCCGGACCGAAGATCTCGAAGCCGACGCCAGCCTGCTGGAGCGCGCCGAGGGCTTCCTGCTGCTGTCGAGCGCGAGCTGGACGCCCGCCAAGCAGGAGGCGCTGGTCGCCGCGCTGGCGGCACGGCCGCGCCCGCTGCTGGTCGGCAACCCCGACCTGGTCGCCCCGCGCGAGACCGGCCTGACACTGGAGCCCGGCTGGTGGGCGCACGACATCGCCGACCGCACCGGCATCGACCCCGTCTTCTTCGGCAAGCCTTACGCCAACGTCTTCGCAGCGGTGCGGGCGCGGTGCCCCGGCTTCGAGCGACTGCGCGTGGCGATGGTCGGCGACACGCTGCACACCGACATCCTGGGCGGGCGCGCGGCCGGCTGCGCCGGCGTGCTGGTCGCCGAGCACGGCCTGTTCGCCGGCCGCGACACGGCCGCCTACATCGCCCGCTCCGGCATCGTCCCCGACATCGTCTGCCGCACGACCTGAGCCCGAGGCGACCCGGCCGCTGGCCGGCGAGCAAGACGCGCGGAGGTTCGAGGAGCAACCTCGAACCTTCCGGACGACGCTCTTCCCGACGATGCCCGGAGGGTTGGCGAGGCGGCTGCGCGCATCGCCGGAAAAAGGGTGGTGGCCCCTGCGGGACTCGAACCCGCACGTCCGAAGACTCGGGATTTTAAGTCCCGTGCGTCTACCAGTTCCGCCAAGGGGCCGTTGCGCCCGGCTACGTGGAAGATGGCAAGCGGCGGCGGGCGCCGGCAAGTGCGCGTTGCAGCCGGCGCTCTGGCGCATGGCGGTGTCGCGTCTGCACGGCTTGGCGCTGCGCCCGGCGTGCGGCAGAAAGAAAGCCGCGGAGACACAGGCCCGGCGACACGGGCAAGCAGGGGAGGAGCGGAGATGGCCGGACGGCTGCAGGATCGGGTGGCGCTGGTGGTGGGCGCGGGCTCCAGCGGACCGGGCTGGGGCAACGGCAAGGCGACGGCGGCGCTCTTCGCGCGCGAGGGCGCTCGGGTCTTCTGCGTCGACCGCAACGCCGCGGCGGCCGAAGAGACCGCCGGCATCGTCGCCAGCGAAGGCAACACGGCGGCGGCGCACGCGGCGAACGTCACCGATGCGGGGCAGGTCGCGGACATGGTGGCCGCCTGTCTGGAGCGCTTCGGGCGGATCGACGTGCTGCACAACAACGTCGGCATCGTCGAGGTCGGCGGGCCGGTCGAGGCCAGCGAGGAGTCCTGGCACCGGGTGATGGACGTCAACCTCACCTCGATGTTCCTGACCTGCAAACACGTGCTGCCGGTGATGGTGAAGCAGTTCGAGGAAAGCGGCGGCGAGCCCGGCGCCTCGCGCGGCGGCGCCATCGTCAACATCGCCTCGGTCGCCGGCATCCGCTGGACCGGGATCCCCTATATCTCCTATGCCGCCAGCAAGGCCGGTGTCATCCAGTTCACCCGCTCGGTGGCGATCCAGTACGCCAAGCAGGGCATCCGTGCGAACTCCGTGCTGCCCGGCCTGATGAACACGCCGATGATCCGCGAGCCGCTGAAGGACGTCTATGCCGGCGGCGACATCGACAAGATGATCGCGCTGCGCGACGCGCAGTCGCCGACCGGCAAGATGGGCGACGCCTGGGACGTCGCCTATGCCAGCCTCTTCCTCGCCTCCGACGAAGCCAAGTACGTCACCGCCACCGAGCTGGTGGTCGACGGCGGCATCACCGCGAAGTTCAGCTAGGCGGCAGCGAATCGCCGTTTTCTTCGCTGCCTAAGCATGGCCCTTGGCGAAGACTGCATACTGACGTAGTTGGCGGCTTCCCACGACAGCGACCTCCTGCCCGCGTCGGCCGGATGACTGGCTGCCTATACACGTATTCAGGGATTTTTACTTTCCGCTTTTCGCCTATTACGTTCTAGCTTGGACCCGTCGTTCGCCGCACGCAGCGAGCCGTCGGGAACCGCCATGCCCGCCCGCAACCCAGCCCGCCCGCCGTTCCGCGCCGCCCTCGCTGGCGCACTCGCGGTCGGCCTGCTGGTGTTCGGGGCGGCGCCGGCGCAGGCGGCCGAGCTGCACACGCCGCACTGCCTCTACGGCTGCCCGACGGTCGGGTTGGCGGCGGACACCGACATCATCGTGCGATCCGACTACACCCTGGCCTCCAACGACGAGACCAAGTTCGCCGACTGGGTCGCCTATCGGGTGACACCGGAAATGTTCGGTAGCGACCGCCCGCGCAACTGGGCAGCCGACCCGCTGCTGGCTCCGGACGAGACGCTGGAGCCGGACGACTACACCGGCGCCCATGCCGCCCTACAGACCGACCGCGGCCACATGGCGCCGCTCGCCACCTTCGGCAGTACGGAGCGGTGGGAGACGGTCAACTACCTCTCCAACATCACGCCGCAATCGAGCGCCCTGAACCAAGGGCCCTGGCGTGTGCTCGAAGACGCGATCCGAGACGCAGCCGCGCACAACCCAGCGCTGGAGATCTACGTGATCACCGGTTCGGCCTATGACGGCAGCTTCGACGGCCTGCCCCGGGCCGACGAGCCACATCGCATCCCGAGCGCCTTCTGGAAGCTGGTGGCGGCGCCGACGGTGGACGAAAGCGGGCGCACGCGCATCGAGGCGTTAGCCTTCCTGCTGGGCCAGGATACAGCGCGCGGCGACCACTACTGCAGTTTCGCCACAGACCTGATCCGACTGCAGACCGCGTCGGGCATGACCTTCTTCCACGGCCTCGATGCGCGCCCGGATATCCGGGTGATCGACGGCAGCGCCCTGCTGCGCGGCGCGCTCGGCTGCGGCGAGAGCTAGGCGGCGAGAGCTAGCTCGAGTCGCGCCGCCCCATCAGGCGGAACGCCGCCGGCGCGAGAACGACGATCAGCACGATGCGCACGATGTGGTGGGTGGCGACGAAGGCGGCGTCGGCCCCCAGCGCAATGGCGATCAGGCTCATCTCCGCCAGCCCGCCGGGCGCGAAGGCGAGCACCAGCGCCCGCGCATCGAGGTCGAGCAGCAGACCGAGCCCGCCGGCGAACAGCAGCGTCACCGTGACCAGGATCGCCGTCGCGCCAAGCGATTGAACGAGCGTCTGCAGCACCAGCCGCAGGTCGGTGCCGGCGAAGCGCGCGCCGATCGCCGCGCCGACCGCCACCTGGGCTGCAGAGACCAGCTCGATCGGCGGGCTCGCCTGGGTCCAGCCGGCCAGATGCACCGCGGCGCTGGCCAGCATCGGGCCGACCACCGCGGCGGCCGGCACCTTGACCGCCCGCGCCAGCACGAAGCCGACCACGCCGCAGAGTGCCAGGATGCCCAGGTCGAGCGGCGGGATCGTGTCGATCGGCAGGCCCGCCGGCGGCCGGTCGCCCGGCTCCAGGCTGTCGAGCCAGCGGAAGGCGAAGGGGATGCTCAAGACGACGATCAGCAGGCGCGAGGCATGCGCCAGGGAGATGCGGCGCGCATCGCCGCCCATCTCGCCGCCGACCAGGATCATCTCCGAAAGGCCGCCCGGCATGGCGGAGAAGTAGGCCGTGACCCGGTCGTAGCCGCAGACGCGCCGGAAGTAGAACAGGCCGGCCCCGCCGGCCAGGGCGATATAGCCGATCAGCGCGGCCAAACTGACCGCCCACTCGTCCAGGCGCGCCAGGATCTCCGGCGTGAAGCCGCTGCCGAGCATGACGCCGAGCACCGCGACCATGACGGTGCGCAGCGGCTGGGCCATGGCGATCGGCGCGCCGGCGACGGCGGCGACCGTGGTCGCCGTCATGGCGCCGATCATCCAGGGCAGCGGCAGCGCCAGTGCGGCCGCCCCCCAGCCGCCGAGGCTGCCCAGCACCAGCGCCAAGGCGATGCCGGGCGCCCGCGCGCGCAGCGTGGGAAGCGCCGGCTTCGCCGGCTGGGTCCGGCTCGAGGTCTCGCTGTCGCGGGGACTCACGGCAGCGCCGCCCCTACGCGGCGGTCGCCGTTCCGTCCACCAGACGCTCGGTGAGGCGGTCGAGAAAGCGCTCGCACAGCGCGACCTGCTCGAGCGCGACGAATTCGTTCGGCTTGTGCGCCTGCTCGATGGAGCCCGGGCCGCACACCACGGCGGGGATGCCGGACTCGCTGAACAGCCCCGCCTCGGTGCCGAAGGCGACCTTGCCGGTGGCATTGGCGCCGGCGAGCGCCTGGGCCAGCGAGACCACCGGGTGGTCGGCCGGCGTGTCGAGCGGCGCGAAGGTCGAGAGCTCCTCGAAGCGGATGCCGGTGCCGGGCCGCTTGGCCTGCATCTCCACTTCCAGCTCGGCCGCGTAGCGCTGTAGCTCGGCCAGCAGCGCCTGCGGATCTTCGTTCGGCAGGTTGCGGAACTCGAACTCGAACGTGCAGTCCTTCGGCACGATGTTCAGCGCCGTTCCGCCCTGGATTGTGCCGGTGTGCACCGTCGTGTGCGGCACGTCGAACTGCGCGTCGAACGGCCCCTCGGCCTGCTTGCGCTGCGCCAGCTCCTGCAGCTTGACGACGAGGCGCGCGGCATACTCAACGGCGTTGACTCCAGTCGGCGCCAGCGAAGAGTGGGACTCGAAGCCGCGCACGTGGCCGGTCAGGCTCAGCTTGCCCTTGTGCGCGTTGATCACCTTCATGTCGGTGGGCTCGCCGATCACCGCCATGGCCGGGCGCACCGGCAGCTCGGCCAGGCGCTTGAGCATCGGCCGCACGCCCAGGCAACCCACCTCCTCGTCATAGGAAAACGCGAAGTGCACCGGCAGCTTGAGGTCGGCCGCGGCGAATGCCGGCGCCTTGGCCAGGGCGACGGCGACGAAGGACTTCATGTCGCAGGTGCCGCGCCCAAACAGCTTGCCGTCCTTCTCTTCCACCTGCCAGGGGTCGGTGTCCCACTCCTGGCCGTCGACCGGCACCACGTCGGTATGGCCGGACAGCGCGACGCCCGCTTTGTCGGCGGGGCCCAAGGTGGCATAGAGGTTCGCCTTCTGCCCGGTTGCGTCGTAGATCAGTTCGCAGTCGGCGCCGAGGTCGGCGAGATAGTCCCGCACGTACTCGATCAAGCTGAGGTTGGAGTTGCGGCTGGTGGTGTCAAAGGCGATCAGCCGCTCGATCATCTGCAAGGACTGGGCGGAAGGACGGGTCATGCGGGAAGGTTCTTTCGACGTTCGAGGCGCGGAGCGGCGGACACGGTGTGCCCGCCTGCTATTGCTATAGCACTCCCGCCCCGCCGCGCGCACGTGCCTGGGACGCAGATCGCCTATCGCACTGACGGCACGGCCTCGTGCTCCCCGGACTCCTGCGCCTCCGCCTCCGGGGGGCGCTCCAGCAGGCTGTGCGGCGTCGTCTCGGCGCCCGCTTCGGCCAGCAGCCATTCCCGGAAGGCCTTGACCTTGGGCCGCTCGGCGAGCGCGTGGCTGGAGACGATCCAGTAGGCGTAGCGAGTGCGCAGGCGCGGGCCGAAGGGGCAGACCAGCCGCCCGGCGCGCAGGTCGTCGCAGGCGAGCGAGAGGCGGCCGAGCGCCACCCCCTCTCCGGCGATCGCCGCCTCCAGCACCATCGCCATGTGCGAGTAGCCGGGCCCGCGCTCGGGATCGATGCCGCCGTTCTTCAGCCCGGCCGCCCGGAACCAGACGCGCCAGTCGGGACTGTCGGCAGTGCCGCTCACCTCGTCGTGCAGCAGGGTGTGGTGCTTCAGGTCCGCCGGCCCGCGCAGCGGATGCGGACCCTCCAGCAGCGAGGGCGCGCAGACCGGCAGGATCTCGTCGCCGAGCAGCCAGTCGACCCGCAGCCCCGGATAGCCGCCGGCGCCGTAACGAATGCCGACGTCGATCTCGTCGCGCTCGAGGTCGACGAGGCGATCGTCGGCGGAGACCAGCACGTCGATGTCCGGATGCAGGGCCCGGAAGCGCACGAGCCGCGGCAGCAGCCACTTGGCGGCGAAGGAGGAAAGCACCGAAACCCGCAGCGGACCACCCGCCTCGGCCTGGCGCAGCCGCTGCACCGCGACGTCCAGCAGGTCGAAGGCCTCGCGCGCGGGCGAGAGCAGGCCGCGTCCCGCCTCGGTCAACGCCAGCGCGCGGTTGAGGCGGCGGAACAGCAGCACACCCAGGTGGTCCTCCAGCGCCTTGACCTGATGGCTGATCGCCGCCTGCGTGACGTTCAACTCCTCGGCGGCCTTGGTAAAGGACAGGTGGCGGGCCGCGGCCTCGAAGGCGCGCAGGCTGTTCAGCGGCGGCAGACGGCGGCGCATAGCTCCCATTCTCACAAAAACAAAACTAATCTGACCTCTGAGATAAGGTCGTTTGTGACGCTCATCATGACGCAGTATCTCTAAGCATGACAAGGATGGAGCGGCAAATCCGCCACGCATCCACGGCATGAGGAGAATTGTCATGACGACATTCAACGGCAGCTTCGCGACCCGGCGGTTCTCCCGGCCCACCCTGGCCCGCACTGCCGGGCGCCGACCGGCCGACGCGCCGACCTCCCTGCTCGACGCCGTCCTGCGGACACTCTACGTCTGGCAGGCCCGCCACGAAGAGCGCCGCGCGTTGCAGGAGATGGATCCGCGGCTGCTGCGGGACATCGGCCTGGACCGCAAGACGGTCGAACGCGAGGCCTCCAAGCCCTTCTGGACGGCCTGAGCACGCACCCGCGGCCGGCCGGGGCTCGGTCGCTTCAACGCACACGAGCAGGGAGCACACGAAACAGGGGCGCCCGTCGCGCGGCGGGCGCCCCTTGCTGTCTGCGGCGGATCGGCGGTGCCGGCGCGTCTGCGGCCAGCGCCCCACCCGGCTATTCGGTCATCACCTGCTGCTTGGCCACGGCCAGCAGCTCGTCCATCTTCTTGCGCAGCTTGTGCTCGCTGATCTCGACGCCCTTGTCCTGCAGGTCCCCCATGACCTTGCGGTAGACGTCCTCGTGCCCGACCTCCTCGAAGTCGGAGGAGATGACCTCCTTGGCGTAGGCCTCGGCCGCCTCGCCCTTGATGTCCATCATCTCCGCCGCCCACAGGCCCAGCAGCTTGTTGCGGCGCACGTCGACGCGGAACTGCAGCTCCTGATCGTGCTGGTACTTGTCCTCGAACGCCTTTTCGCGATCGCTGAAGCTCATGGTGCGGACAATCCTCTTGCTGTGCGGGCCTGATGCCATGCGGGCGCTCGCGCGGTCGGGCCGGAACCCGGCGCTTGGAATCGGCGTCGTTATAGCTTCTGGGCCGCGACAGGTGAACCGAAACCCAACAGCGCCTATGCTGCCGCCGCCATGTGCTCCGTCGTCCTGCTCCGCCGCCCCCATCACGACTGGCCGCTGATCTTCGCCGGCAACCGCGACGAGATGGCGGGCCGTCCCTGGCGGGCCCCTGGACGCCACTGGCCCGACCGCCCTGAGGTGGTCGCCGGCATGGACGAGTTGGCCGGCGGCTCCTGGCTGGGCCTGAACGACCACGGCGTGCTGGCCTGCGTGCTCAACCGCTTCGGCAGCCTGGGGCCGGCGGCCGGCAAGCGCAGCCGCGGCGAGCTGGTGCTGGAAGCCCTCGACCACGCCGACGCCCGTGCGGCGGTCGAGGCGCTCGCCGACCTCGAGCCGGCCGCCTATCGCAGCTTCAACCTAGTGATCGCCGATTCCAGCGAAGCCTTTTGGCTGCGCCACCTGGGCGACGACGCGGAAAGCGTCGTGGTCCAGCCGCTGCCGCCGGGCGTGTCCATGATCACCGCGGCCGACCGCAACGACACCAAGTCGCCGCGCATCGGCTGGTTCCTGCCGCGCTTCAAGGCGGCCAGCCCGCCCGAGCCCGGGGACGGCGACTGGTCCGATTGGCAGCGCCTGCTGGCCAGTCGCGAGCACGACCCGGCGGTCGGGCCGGAGGGGGCGATGACGGTCGCCCTGCCGAGCGGCTTCGGCACCCTGTCCAGCTCGCTGATCGCGCTGCCCAGCCATCAGCGGCCCGGCGTGCGGCCGATCTGGTGGTTCGCCGACGGGCCGCCCGACGAGGCGGTCTATGAGCCGATCGTCGCCTGAACCCGCGGTCCGCCGCGCCTCAGATTGTTTCGCGGCGGTCCGGCTGCTATATAGCGGGTCTCCCCACAGCGGAACGGGCGAAAGGCGCCAGGTCGGGTTCTGACTTCTCGGATCCGGCGACCGTGGCCGCCGCCGCCTTTTCCCCTTCTTCGGATCGAAACGAGATGCGACGCAGACGGATCTACGAGGGCAAGGCCAAGGTGATCTTCGAGGGGCCGGAGCCTGGGACGGTGGTGCAGTACTTCAAGGACGACGCCACAGCCTTCAACGCCCAGAAGACGGGCGTGATCACCGGCAAGGGCGTGCTGAACAACCGCATCAGCGAGTACTTCATGCTGCGCCTGGCGGAGATCGGCGTGCCGACCCACTTCGTGCGCCGCCTGAACATGCGCGAGCAGCTCGTCCGCGAGGTGGAGATCGTCCCGCTCGAGGTGGTGGTGCGCAACGTCGCCGCCGGCAGCTTCGCCCAACGCTTCAAGATGGAGGAGGGCACGCCGCTGCCACGCTCCATCGTCGAGTACTACCTGAAGAACGACGAGCTGGGCGACCCGCTGGTCACCGAAGAACACATCACCGCCTTCGGCTGGGCCGCCACCCAGGACCTCGACGACATGCTGCAGCTCGCGCTGCGCATCAACGACTTCCTCTCCGGCCTGCTGCTCGGTGTCGGCCTCAAGCTGGTCGACTTCAAGCTGGAATTCGGCCGCTTGTGGGACGAGGAGGAGCAGATGCGCATCGTGCTGGCCGACGAGATCAGCCCGGACTCCTGCCGCCTGTGGGACGTCAAGACGAACGAGAAGCTGGACAAGGACCGCTTCCGCCGCGACCTGGGCGGCGTCGCCGAGGCCTACCAGGAGGTCGCCCGCCGCCTGGGGGTGCTGCCCGAGGCCGGCCCGATGGACATCCAGGGCCCCAAGGTCGTCCAGTAGCGCGCTGCAGCGCCGTTGCAGGTCCGCCGCGCCGGGGCTAGGTTCGGCGCCACTTTCGCAGCACGGCCCGGAGTCCCCGACCATGAAGGCGCGCGTCCACGTCACCCTGAAGCCCGGGGTGCTCGACCCCCAGGGCAAGGCGATCGAGCATGCCCTCGACACGCTCGGCTTCGGCGGCATCGAGGAAGTGCGCCAGGGCAAGGTGATCGAGTTGACTCTGGCCGAGAGCGACCCGCAGGCGGCGCGCAGCAAGGTCGAGGAGATGTGCCGCAAGCTGTTGGCCAACACGGTGATCGAGAACTACGCCATCGACCTGGAAGCTTAGGGCGCGCGCGATGAAATCCGCTGTCGTCGTCTTTCCCGGCACCAACCGGGAGAGGGATATGGTCAGGGCGCTGGAGCGCGCCTCTGGCCGGCATCCCGCCCTGGTCTTCCACAAGGATACCGAGATCCCGCCGGTCGACCTGATCGTGCTGCCCGGCGGCTTCGCCCACGGCGACTACCTGCGCGCCGGCGCCATGGCCGCGCGCAGCCCGGTGATGCGCGAGGTGATCGCGCGCGCCGAGGCCGGCGTCCCGGTGCTGGGGGTGTGCAACGGCTTCCAGGTGCTGACCGAGACGGGGCTGCTGCCCGGGGCGCTTCTGCGCAACGCGCACCTGCGCTTCGTCTGCCGCACCGTCACGCTGCGGGTCGAGAACCCGCAAACCCTCTTTACCGGGCGCTTTGCCGCAGGGGAGACCTTCGACACCCCCGTGGCGCACATGGACGGCAACTACTTCATCGACGACGAGGGCCACCGGCGCCTGGCCGACAACGGCCAGATCGCCTTTCGCTACGTCGCCGGCGGCGCGCCGGGCGAGGCCAATCCGAACGGCGCGCTGGACGACATCGCCGGGGTGTTCAACGAGAGCAAGACGGTGCTGGGCCTGATGCCGCACCCGGAGGACGCCACCGACCCGCTGCACGGCGGCACCGACGGCCGCAAGCTGTTCGACGGCATTGTCGAGGCGTTGGCATGACCGAGATCACCCCCGAGATCGTGGCCGAGCACGGCCTGACGCCGCAGGAGTACGACAAGGTCCTGGAGATCCTGGGCCGGCAGCCGAACCTGGTCGAGCTCGGCATCTTCTCTGTCATGTGGTCGGAGCATTGCTCCTACAAATCTTCGAAGCGCTGGCTGAAGACCCTGCCGACCGAGGGACCGCAGGTCATCCAGGGCCCGGGCGAGAACGCCGGCGTGGTCGACCTGGGCGACGGCCTGGCCGCCGTCTTCAAGATCGAAAGCCACAACCACCCCAGCTTCATCGAGCCCTATCAGGGCGCGGCGACCGGCGTCGGCGGCATCCTGCGCGACGTCTTCACGATGGGCGCGCGGCCGGTGATGAACCTGAACGCGCTGCGCTTCGGCGCGCCGGACCACCCGAAAACCCGTCACCTTGTGAGCGGCGTGGTCGCCGGCATCGGCGGCTACGGCAACTGCGTCGGCGTGCCGACGGTGGCCGGCGAGGTGAACTTCCACCCGGCCTACAACGGCAACATCCTGGTCAACGCCATGACGGTCGGCCTGGCCCCGGCCGACCGCATCTTCTACGCCAAGGCCGTGGGCGCCGGGAACCCGGTGGTCTACGTCGGCTCCAAGACCGGGCGCGACGGCATCCACGGCGCGACCATGGCCTCGGCCGAGTTCGGCGCCGACAGCGAGGAAAAGCGACCGACCGTCCAGGTGGGCGACCCCTTTACCGAGAAGCTGCTGATCGAGGCCTGCCTGGAACTGATGGCGACCGACGCCATCGTCGGCATCCAGGACATGGGCGCCGCGGGCCTGACCTCCTCCTCCTTCGAGATGGCCTCCAAGGGCGGCATGGGCGTCGAGCTGGACCTCGACCTGGTGCCCCTGCGCGAGGCGGGCATGACGCCCTACGAGATCATGCTCTCCGAGAGCCAGGAGCGCATGCTGATGGTGCTCAAGCCCGGCCGCGAGGACGAGGCGCGGGCGATCTTCGAGAAGTGGGACCTGGACTTCGCCGTCATCGGCCAGCTTACCGAGAGCGGCCGCATGGTGCTGCGCTGGCACGGCGAGACGGTCGCCGAACTGCCGATCGACCCGCTCGCCCAGGCCGCGCCCGAGTATGACCGGCCTTGGGACGAGCCGGAGCCGGCCGTCGAGCTGGACGAACGGGCGCTGCCGGCCGAGGGCGATCCCTTGGGCGCGCTGGAGCGGCTGCTCGTCTCGCCCGACTTGGCCAGCCGCCGCTGGATCTGGGAGCAGTACGACCATCTGGTCGGCGGCGACACGGTGGAACGGCCGGGCGGCGACGCCGGCGTGGTGCGGGTCGCCGAGGGCCCCAAGGGGATTGCCGCCACGGTCGACTGCACCCCGCGCTATTGCCTGGCCGATCCGCGCAGCGGCGGCGCCCAGGCGGTCGCCGAGGCCTGGCGCAACCTCAACGCCGTCGGCGCCCTGCCGCTGGCGATCACCAACAACCTGAACTTCGGCAATCCTGAGAAACCGAAGATCATGGGCCAGATCGTCGGCTGCGTGCAGGGCATGGGCGAGGCGGCCGCCGCGCTCGGCACGCCCGTCGTCTCCGGCAACGTCTCGCTCTACAACGAGACCGACGGGCAGGCGATCCTGCCCACACCCGTCGTCGGCGGCGTCGGCCTGGTACCGGACGTCGCGCTGGTCACCGGCATCGGCTTTCCAGGGGACGGTTTGGAGATCGTCGTGATCGGCGCCACCCAGGGGCATCTTGGCCGGTCGATCTATCTGCGCGAGATCCTCGGCCGCGAGGAGGGCGCCGCCCCGCCGCTCGACCTGGCGGCGGAGAGGCGCCACGGCGACTTCGTGCGCGGCCTGATCCACGGCGGCAAGATCGCCGCCTGCCACGACGTCTCCGACGGCGGCCTGCTGGTCGCACTGGCGGAGATGGCGCTGGCCGGCAACCGCGGCTGCAGCCTTGCCGTGCCGGCCGGAGAGTCCGCACTTGCCGGCTGGTTGTTCGGAGAAGATCAGGCGCGTTACATTGTCGTGGCAGAGGCGGCGCTGCCGATCCTGGAAGCGGCCGAGATGGCCGGCGTGCCGGCCCAGGCGGTCGGGGCGACGGGGGGCAGCGAACTGCAACTCGAAGGCTACGGCCATACCTCCCTGGCGCGCCTGCGCAGCCTGCACGAGGGCTGGCTGCCGGGGCTGATGGGCGGCGATCTGGTCGGGGCCGCCGAGTAGGCGGGACAAGAGGGGTTCGAACGCACGATGCCGATGAACGTGGGCGAGATCGAGCAGCTCATCAAACAGGCGATGCCCGACGCCAAGGTCACCATCGAGGATCTGGCCGGTGACGGCGACCACTACGCCGCCTACGTCGTTTCCGAATCCTTCCGCGGCAAGAGCCGGGTGCAGCAACACCAGATGGTTTACCAGGCGCTGCAGGGCCGCATGGGCAACGAACTGCACGCCCTGGCGCTGCAGACCTCGCCGCCCAACGAGCAGTAGACGCGCGGGAGCTCTGGCAGCGACCACGCCACACCAACACCGAGGACACCGAGGCCATGACCGACAATCCCGTTTTCGAGCGCATCCAGCAGGAGATCGGCGGCAGCGACGTCGTGCTCTTCATGAAGGGCACGCCGGTCTTCCCGCAGTGCGGCTTCTCCGCCGCCGTCGTGCAGGCGCTCAGCCACCTGGGCGTCAAGTTCAAGGGGGTCAACGTGCTGGAGGACCCCGGCCTGCGCGAAGGCATCAAGCAGTTCTCCAACTGGCCGACCATCCCTCAGCTCTATGTCAAGGGCGAGTTCGTCGGCGGCTGCGACATCGTCCGCGAGATGTTCCAGAGCGGCGAGCTGCAGGAGCTGCTGCACAGCCACGGCATCGACGCCCAGCCGGTGGGGTGAGACACGAGCTCCGCATCGGCGGCGGCGTGAGACGGGCCGGGTGCGCTGAGGTGTGCGTCCGGCCGGCTCGTCGTGTCCCGCCCAGCAGGGCCTTCTGACGCCGGCTTCGCCGTCCTACGCGAAGGCGAAGCCCATGGTTCGCGTGTGGTAGTGTAGCCCGCCATCCTGGACGATCAGCGCCACCCCAGGCGCGTTCCCGGCGTTCTCATGGGAATGCACCGACAACGGCGGCGTCAACAACACCGCATGCTCGTGCCAGGGGAAAGTCCGCTCGCCGATGCGCGACTGCACGCCGCCGCCACGAATGACGAAGACGACGGCCGCCGCGTTGTGCTTGTGCGGGCGCTGCCGCTCCCCCGGCAGAACGAGATTCAGCGTGGCAGTCAGCGTTGGCAGGCAGGTGCGCCGGCCCTCCATGCCTGCGCTGCTCAGAAACAGCGCCCGGCCCGCCGCCGCCGCGTCCATGGTACGCGACCCGAGGGCCTCGAGTTGCTCGGCCAGCCGAGCCGCCGGATAGCGCACCGGCTCGACCGGAGCGTCGGCCCAGGGCACCGGCCGCACACCGGCAAATTCAAGCGCCGGCCGGTCGCTGACCGCATAGAGCAGACAATCCTCCGGCCCAGCCGAGTGCTCTACCGAGGCGCCGCCGGGTAGGCAAAACACGTCGCCTTGCGCCCAGGCCAAAGCGCCAGCGTTCCAGCTCGACCGCCCTGCTCCGCGACAAACGTAGAAGATCGTTCCGGTCGCCCGCTCCTGCACGGTCACGATGTCTCCTGCGCGGATCCGCACGAAGCTGGCAAGCATCAGGGGCGAGGTGGCCGGACGCTTCGATCCGAGACCCGCACCGCTGTCCAGCTCGATCACCCCGCTGGCCTTGTCGGCCGAGACGGCAAGCTCGCGCTCCCGCTGGAAATCGCACGGAGCGAGAGCTGGCCTCTCGATGTTGAAGCCCTCTTCGACCGAGAGATATCGACCGCGCGCTACGCACGCTTCCTCAGCCATCGCCATACCGCTGTTCCCTCCCATTATTCTCGTATCGCTGTCGCAGGGCGGCTTCGCACAGATCGCGCCACCGCGGCCGGCGACCGGAAAGAGGGCCAGACGGCACGGGGCACGTCTTGGCCAATCTTGAGAGAACCTCAGAGCAGTCCCAGGGACTTGAAGCTGGCGTGGCCTTCGCGGCCGATGATGACGTGGTCGTGCACCACGATGTCGAGCTTGGTGGCGGCCTCGACGACCGACTTGGTCATCGCGATGTCGGCCTTGCTGGGCGTCGGGTCGCCGCTCGGGTGGTTGTGCACCAGGATCAGCGCACTGGCCCCCAGGTCGAGCGCACGCTTGACCACCTCGCGCGGGTAGACTGGGGTGTGGTCGACGGTGCCGCGCTGCTGGCGCTCGTCGGCGATCAGCTTGTTCTTGCGGTCGAGGAAGAGCACGTGGAAGCACTCGACCCGCTCGTGCGCCAGGGTGATGCGGCAATAGTCGAGCAGCTTCTGCCAGGAGGCGATCACCGGCGCCTCCTGCGCCTGCTCGCGCGCCAGGCGCCGCGCCGCCTCGGGCACCACGGTCAGCGCGGCGACGCCGGTCTCGCCGAGCCCCTTGACCTTGGCGAGTTCACCGGGCGTTGCCGAGAGCACCCGTGCCAGGCTGCCGAAGCGCGCCATCAGGGTCTTGGCGAGCGGCTTGGTATCGCCGCGCGGGTTGCCGGCGAACAGCAGCATTTCCAGCAGTTCGTAGTCGGCCAGGCTGCCCGGCCCCTGCTCCAACAGCCGCTTGCGCAGGCGGGCCCGATGGCCGAGGTGGTGCGGCCTGGAGGCCGCCTCCGCGAAGCCTTCCGGTTCGTCGTCCAGCAGGTCGTTCATGCCGCGCGACCGCCTTCGGTTCGAGGCCCCGGCTCAGGCGCCCTCGTACGGCGGGCAGAACCAGCCCTTGGGCGAGAGGGTGAAGATCTCGTAGCCCTCGGCGGTGACGCCGATCGAGTGCTCGAACTGGGCCGAGAGCGAACGGTCGCGGGTCACCGCCGTCCAGCCGTCCTCCAGCAGCTTCACCTCGAAGCGGCCGGCGTTCACCATCGGCTCGATGGTGAAGAACATGCCTTCTTCCAGCACGGCGCCGGTGCCCGGGCGGCCGTAGTGCAGGATCGAGGGCGCATCGTGGAAGACGCGACCGAGGCCGTGACCGCAGAAGTCGCGCACGACCGAGAAGCGCTGCGCCTCGACGTAGGATTGGATGGCGTAGCCGATGTCGCCCAGGGTGGCGCCGGGCTTCACCGTCTCGATGCCGCGCATCATGGCGTGGTAGGTGACCTCGACCAGCTTGCGCGCCTTCACGGTCGGCTTGCCGATGTAGAACATCCGACTGGTGTCGCCGTGCCAGCCGTTCAGGATGACGGTGACGTCGATGTTGATGATGTCGCCCTCGCCCAGCTTCTTCTGGTCGCTGGGGATGCCGTGGCACACCACATGGTTGACGCTGGTGCAGATCGACTTCGGGAACCCGCGGTAGTTCAGCGGCGCCGGGATGGCGCCGTGCTCCAGAATGAAGTCGTGCGCCAGGCGGTCCAGCTCTTCCGTCGTCCGGCCCGCGGTGACATGGGGCGTCAGGTAGTCCAGCGTCTCCGCCGCCAGGCGGCCGGCCGCGCGCATGCCCGCGAAGTCCTCGGGGCCATGGATGACGATCTGGCGTCGTTCGGCAAGGGCCTGGGTCTGCATCGGCCTCGAGTCGCTTTCTTTCCGTCGGCGTGGAATCGGTGCGGTCAGCGGTGCGCCCGACAGTTGCCATTAGTTTGCATCCGCGCGCCGGCGGTTCAAGGTTTTCGGCCCCCTTGGCAGTCCCGGTGAGGGGCGTCGACTAGAGATTCAACGACAGCGGCCGCGCGACCGTGATCTCTTCCGGGGTGATCATGCAGGCCACGCAGAGCGCCTCGACACCGCGCTTCAGGGCACGCTCGAGGCCGCGGGCATAAGCCGGGTCGATGTCGGCGGCGATGGCGAAGGTGCTGCAATCGCTGCGCTGAACCAGGTAGAGCATCACGGCGCGGTGCCCCTGCTCGACCATGTCGCCGAGTTCTTCCAGGTGCTTGGCCCCGCGGGCGGTGACGCAGTCCGGAAACTCCGCCAGGTCGCCCTGACGCCGCAGATGCACGTTCTTGACCTCGACGTAGCAGTCGGGCCGCTCCGGTGCTTGCAGCAGCAGGTCGATACGACTGTTCTTGCCATATCTGACCTCGCGCCGCAGCTCCGGGTAGCCGGCCAAGTCGGGCAGCGACCCCGCCGCGATCGCCTCGGCCGCCAGGCGGTTGGGATGGCCGGTGTTGATGCCGACGAGCCCGGAGCCGCCTTGGCCGTCGGGCGCCTCCGCCAGCTCCCAGGTCCAGCGCAGCTTGCGCGCCGGATTGCGCGCCGGACTCAACCAGATGCGCGCGCCCGGCGCGTCCAGCCCCAGCATGGCGCCGGGATTGGGACAGTGCACCGTCGCCGCCTCCCCATCCTCGAACTGGACGTCGGCGAGGAAGCGTTTGTAGCGGCGCAGCAGGCGGGCGGGGACGAGCGGCGGGTCGAAGCGCATGGGGCAAGCGGAGGGTCGGGGACTCGGCAGGTGGCTGCCTGCCAAGCTCGCCTGCCGGTGCAGCGGGGTCAACGGCCGCGGTTCAGCGCTCGACCAGCTCCACCCGCCGGTTGAGCGCCCGCCCGGCCTCGGTCCGGTTGGTCGCCACAGGCGACAGGAAGCCGGCGCCCTGGGCGCTCAGCCGGCCCGAATCGATACCGTAGTCGCCGGTCAGCGCCGCGACCACCGCGGCGGCACGGGCCAGGGACAGGCGCATGTTGTAGTCGAGGGCGCCCCGGTTGTCGGTGTGGCCGACCACCAGGATCTCCAGTTCGGCCCGCTGCGTCAGCAGCTCGGCAATCTGCTCCAGTGTCGGCACCGAGGTCGGGCGGATCTCGGCGCTGTCGGTATCGAAATGGATGCCGTAGAGGGCGATCTTGCCGCTGGCCTCGAGGCCCTCCTGCATCGCCACCGCATCGACCATGCTGTCGGTCATGCCCTCGGAGGCGACGTAGGTCATCCAGCCGTAGGTGTTCCCGTTGCCGGCGTTCTTCGAGACGAGCAGCGAGACGTGCGCCTCCGGCCCGTCTGCCCCGGCGGGCCTCGCTGCCACCAGGTATCGGAAGGCGTCCAGGTTGCCGAAGGTTCCCAGGCCCTGGGCGCTCGGCACGGTGTAGAAGAAGTCGTAGCCGCCGCACTCGGGCCCGTCGCAGGTGTAGAGAATCGCGAAACCCCTGTCCCGAAGACTGGTTTCGTAGTTGCGGACGATCTCCATCAGCGAAGGATCCGGCGGAAAGCGATAGCGCAGACGCACGACCTCGCCCTCCAGCTCCATCGACTCGCCGTAGCTGCCGCGGCTTTCGATCGGGCCCGTGGCCAGACGGGCGGCATCGAAGTCGAGTGCCTCGTAGGCTTCGATCCAGGCGCCCTCGAAGCGCTGCAGGTTCCCGGGATCGGCGCTGCCAGCGACATCGCTCTGCGCCGCCGTCGGCGCCGCGTCGGCGAGCACCAGCAATCCCATCGCCACGCAGACGGCCAGCAGAGCGCGCCCCGCGCGCGCCGCGTCACGTCGCACCAGCCCGTGTCTCATGGCTTACCCCCGACAATTGCATCCTGCGGGCAGACCTCCGCCATTCTACCATCAAGGCCGGTAACAATTCTGTGTCATGCGACACGCCAGGGTGGTGCGCCTTGGGGCTTGCGGCGCCGCAGCGCGACGGGCAGTGTAGCCGCCATGAAGATGCGCTTTTCGCCGCTGTCCGCCGCCGGCCTCGCCGTGGTCCTTCTCGCCTCGCTCGCCGGCTGCGAGCGGCCGGAGCGCCAGCCGACCGCCGCGCCCGCAGCCGTGGCGCCGGCCGGCGAGACCTCGCCGCTGCTCTCCGTGCCGCCGGACGCCCTGGTCTGGACCCAGCCGGGCGCCACCGATGCCAAGCGCCAGGACGACATCCAGGACTGCTACGCCTTCGCGCGCGCCCGGGTGCGCACGGGCCAACAGATCGAGAGCGACATCCGCGGCAACCTGACCCAGCGCGGCGGCTACGAAGCCAGCACCGTACGCCCCTTCCGCGGCCGGCTCGACGACTTCGAGGCGCAGAACCGGCAGGACCGCCTGTTCCGCGACTGCATGGAGGCCAAGGGTTACGTTCCCGGCGCACCGCCCGCGGCCGAGGGGCAGCCGGCGCAGTAGGCATGGGCGAGCCAACCAAGGCCGACTACACGGCCGCGCTGCTGCTGATCGGCAACGAGCTGTTGTCCGGGCGCACCAAGGACGCCAACCTCGCCTATATCGGCGGGCGCTGCACGGACCTGGGCATCCGCCTGGTCGAAGCCCGCGTGGTCGCCGACGTGCCGGAGGCCATCGTCGCGGCGGCCAACACCCTGCGCGCCGAGGTCGACTACCTCTTCACCACCGGCGGCATCGGCCCGACCCACGACGACATCACCGCCGAGTGCATCGCCCGCGCGGTCGGCCGCCCGCTGATCGTCAATCCCGAAGCCAAGGCGATGCTGGAGAGCTACTACGGCGCGGCGATCAACCCGGCACGCCTGCGCATGGCCCGCACGCCGGAGGGGGCGGAGCTCATCGAGAATCCGGTCAGCACGGCACCCGGCTTTCGCATCGAGAACGTCTACGTTCTGGCCGGCATCCCCAAGATCATGCAGGCCATGTTCGAAAGCCTGGCGCCCGGCCTGGTGGGCGGCGCGCCGATCCTCAGCCGCGCGCTCGAGGTCAATCTCGCGGAAAGCATGATCGCGCCGGTGCTGACCGAGGCGCAGGCCGCCTTCGCCGGCGACGGCGAGGCCGCCAAGGTCGACATCGGCAGCTACCCCTTCGCCCGCGGCGGCGCCTTTGGGGTTTCGGTGGTGATGCGCAGCACCGACGCGGAGCGGCTGGAACACTGCCTGCTGACCGTCCAGTCGGGCATCCGCGACCTGGGCGGCATGGCGGAGGAGCGCGGCGGCTAACGTTCCCGCCAGGCGGCAAGCGCGTCGGCCGGCGCCACCTCGCGCACGGGAGTCCGCGGCGGATGCGCCCGACCGTCCACCAGGCCCCCGAAGGCGACCTCCACGCTCGGGCCGTCCAACACGCGGGCCAGTCCGCGGGCCTGGACCTGCGGATGGGCCAGCACCTCCTCGGCCTCCAAGACCGGCATGAAGCAGCAGTCGACCTCGCTCAGCAGTTGCGTCCAGCGGTGTTGCGACATGCCGGCAAACAGCGCCGCCACCTCGGCGATCAGGGCCTCCTGCGGCAGCGGTTCCGACTGGCGCGGGATCCACGCGTCCCGCTCGACGGCGGTGCAGAAGTTGGCCCAGAACTTCGGCTCGATGGCGCCGAGCGAGACGAAACGGCCGTCCCCGGTCCGGTACAGACGGTAGAAGGCGGCGCCGCCGTTCAGCAGCCCCTGCCCGCGCGCCGGTGCCACGTCGCCGCTGCGCAGCGCGGCCGTGAAGGGCAGCGCCTGCCAGGCCAGAACCGATTCCATCAGGCTGACGTCCAGACTGGCGCCTTCGCCGCTGCGCAAGCGCCGGACGACGGCGGCGAGGATCGCGATCACCGCCTGCATCGCGCTGGCATGGTCCGCCGTCGGCGGATAGGCGCCGACGCTCTCGTGCGGCGTGCCCGAATAGGCGAGCCCGCCGCCCAGCGCCATGTAGTTGAGGTCGTGGCCGCCGGTCAGGCGCAGCGGCCCGCTCTGTCCGTAGCCGGAGAGCGCGCAATGGATAAGCCCGGGCGCGATCTCGGCACGCCGCCCGGCATCGAAGCCGAGCTTGTCCAGGGTGCCGGGCCGGTAGGACTCCAGCAGGATGTCGGCGCCGGCCAGCAGCTCGGCGAAGGCTTCGCGGCCCGCGTCGGCCTTCAGGTCGAGCCGGACGACGGTCTTGCCGGCGTTGATCTGCCGGTACCAGGCGGAAACGCCGTCAGGGTCCAGCGGGCCGAGCCCGCGCATGGGGTCGCCCGCCGGCGGCTCCACCTTGACCACCTCAGCACCCAGGTCCGAGAGAATCTGGCCGGCGAAAGGGCCGGGCAGCCATTGCGAGAGATCGACGACGCGCAGGCCGCTCAGCAGATCGAAGGACATCGACGCGCCCTGCCCTACTCCGCCCGCCGCCACTCCTCCACCCAGAGGGTGGTGGTGCCCATGTGGCCGGTCGGGCGCACGCCCTCCAGCCAGGGCGGCAGGACGAAGGCCTGGGCGCGCCAATAGAGCGGCAGGGCCGGCAGGTCGGTGGCGTAGAGGCGCTGCAGCTCCGCCCAGAGCGCGGCGCGCTTGTCGCGGTCGAGCTCGACTTCGATGGCGTCGATCAGCGCGTCCATCTCTGGATTGCAGTAGCCGGTGTAGTTCTGGCCGCCCCAGCCGTTCTCCTCGCTCGGGATCTGCTCGCAGTGCAGGGTCGAACGCGGCACGTTCTCCGGGCTCGACAGCCAGGCGAACATGGCCATGCCGGTGAAGCGCCTCTGGGTGACGGTCTGGCCGAAGAAGACGCGCGCCTGCTGCACGGGCAGAGAGACCTCCACGCCGATCCCGGCGAGCTGGCTCTGGATCACCTGCTGCACCAGCTCGCGCGCGCGGTCGCCGGCCGTGGTCATCAACTCCAGGCGCAAGGGCTCGCCCTCGGCGTTGCGACGCAGCTCGCCGTCGAGCGTCCAGCCGGCGTCCTCCAGCAGAGCGGCGGCGCGCTCCGGGTCGTGGGGATAGGTCGGGACGGCGTCGGTATGCACCCAGTCGAGCGGGCTGACGTTGCCGTCGGCGACGGGGTTCTGGCCGGCGAAGAGGCGATCGCTGATCGCCGCGCGGTCGATGCCGTAAAGCAGCGCCTGACGGACCCGTCGGTCGGCCAGGATCGGATTGTCGAGCATCAGGTCGATGTGCTCGTACACCAGCCCGGGCTGGAACAGCACGGTCCAGTCGTCGCCGTGCCGTTTCTGGAAGTCGATGGCCTGATCGACCGTCAAGCCGAGCTCGCCGGGAATCATGTCGATCGCGCCCGACAGCAGATTGGCCTGGAGCGCCGAAGTGTTCTCGATCACCCGCACGACGATGCGCTCGAAGTGCGGCGCCGGGCCGTACCAGGTCTCGTTCGGCTCCAGCGCGATCTCGGCGCCGGGCGTCACCGAGACGGTGCGATAGGGCCCGAAGGCGAGGCCCGGGTTGGTCGGGTCGGAGTCGAAGGCGGTGCGGGTGCGGTAGGCGGCAGGGTCGGCCTCGAAGATCGGCCGCTCGATGTGCGCCGGCAGGACGCGGAAGTCGGCGGCCGAGGCGTAGGCGAAGGTCACGCGGTCGACGTGGAAGGTGAAGGTCTTGGCGTCGTGCACCTCGATCGAGAGGATGCGGCGATAAAGCTCGAAGTTGGAGACGCCGGACTGCGGGTGGCGCCCGACCTCCCAGGTGAAGACGACGTCGTCGGTGGTCACCGGCGTCCCGTCGCCCCAGGTCGCATCCGGGTGAATGCCGTAGGTGACGGCGATCCCCTCGCCGCCTCCGGGCGTCGTCTCCAGCTTCGCCAGGCCGTTGTCCAGGCTGGGCACATCGGTGCACAGCAGACAGATCACTTCCCACGCCTGATCGTAGTGGGTCAGCGGCCGCAACGTCATGGCCTGGACGTAGCTCTTCGCCAGCATCGAATCGATGTTCGGATGCAGCGTCGAGGGGAACTGAGTGATGCCGATGGTCAGGGTGCCACCGCCGGCCGCCAGGCCTGGCCCGGCCGTCAGAAGTGCAAGGAACAGGACGAGGGGGCGCAGCAGGCGTGCCGCCACGGCCGCTAAGCCCCGGCCTCGTCGCGGCGGGCGCGGGCGGCCTGGACGGCGCCGGTGTCGCCCGGCGGCGGCAGGCGGCCCTCCTCCACCGCGTGGCAGCGCACCTCGCCGCCGGCCGCCAGACCCAGAGATTCGGGCATCTCGGCCTTGCAGCGCTCGTTGGCGAAGGGGCAGCGCGGGTGGAAGTGGCAGCCGCTGGGCGGGCTGATCGGGCTCGGCACCTCGCCGGCCACCGGCGTGCGTGCGCGCCCGGTCATCTCCAGGTCGGGGATCGCGTCCAGCAGCATGCGGGTGTAGGGGTGCTGCGGATTGAAGAAGACCCGCCGCGCCTCCCCCCACTCGACGAGACGGCCGAGGTACATGACGCCGACGTAGTCGGAGATGTGGTAGACGACCGCGAGGTCGTGGCTGATGAAGAGGTAGGTGAGCCCGAGTTCGGTCTGCAGTTCCTTCATCAGGTTGAGGATCTGCGCCTGGACCGAGACGTCGAGCGCCGAGGTCGGCTCGTCGCAGACCAGGAACTCGGGGTTGGAGGCGAGCGCGCGGGCGATCGAGATGCGCTGGCGCTGGCCGCCGGAGAACTCGTGCGGAAACTTCTCGCCGTCGCGCGGCGACAGGCGGACCTGCTCCAGCAGCTCCCCGACGCGCCGGCGGATCTGCGCCTCGTCGCTCATCAGCCCGTGCGCGCGGATCGGCTCGGCGATGATGTCGGCGACGCGCCAGCGCGGGTTCAGGCTGGCGTAGGGGTCCTGGAAGATCATCTGGAAGCGGCGGCGCACCGGCGCCTGCTGCTTGCGGGTCTTCAGCGTCGCCATGTCGACGCCCTCGAACTCCACATGGCCGTAGGTCGGCTTGTAGAGGCCGACCACCAGGCGGGCCACGGTCGACTTGCCGCAGCCGGACTCGCCGACCAGGCTGAAGGTCTTGCCGCGCGGGATCTCGAAGGAAACACCGTCGACCGCCTTCAGGATCGCGCGCGGCTCGTTCTGCAGCACGCGGTTCAGCCAGGGCGAAGAGACGTCGAAATAGCGGGCCAGACCTTCGACGCGCAGCAGCGGCATGCCCTCGGCCGTCTGGCGCATCAGCATCTCGTGGCGGGTCTCGGCGGGCTGGGGTGCGGCTTGCGACATAGCGGTCTCCTCGCCCTACTCCGCGGCCCGGCGCGCGCCCTGGTCGAACAGCCAGCAGGCGACCCGGGACTGCTCCACGCGCAGCAGTTCGGGCCGCTCGACCCGGCAGCGGTCGAAGGCGTGCGGGCAGCGCGGGTTGAAGGCGCAGCCGGACGGGATCTCGGTCAGGCGCGGCATCGAGCCTTCGATCTGGGTCAGCTTCTCGGTGTCGTGGCCGATCATCGGGATCGACCCCATCAGGCCGTGCGTGTAGGGGTGCTTGGCGTTCTGCACCACGTCCTTCACCGGCCCCACCTCGGCGATGCGCCCGGCGTACATCACCGCGACCCGGTCCGCCGTCTCGGCGATCACGCCCATGTCGTGGGTGATCAGCATGACGGCTGCGCCGTGTTCGCTGCATAGCTTCTTCAGCAGCTTGATGATCTGCGCCTGGATCGAGACGTCGAGCGCGGTCGTCGGCTCGTCGGCGATGACCAGCTTCGGGTTGACGCAGAGCGCCAGGGCGATGACCACGCGCTGACGCATGCCGCCGGAGAACTGGTGCGGATACTGGTCGACGCGCCGCTCCGGCGCCGGGATGCCGACCTCGGCCAGCAGGTCGATGGCACGCTTGCGCGCCTGCTCCTCGGACAGGTCGGTGTGGGTCTGGATCGTCTCGACGAGCTGGCGGCCGACCGTATAGAGCGGGTTGAGGCTGGTCAGAGGGTCCTGGAAGACCATGCCGATTTCGCGCCCGCGCACCCGGCGCATCTCCCGGTAGGCCAGGTTGTCGATGCGCCGGCCGTTCAGGCGGATCTCGCCGCCGGCGATGCGACCGGGCGGCTCCAGCAGGCCGATCACGGCCGAGCCGGTGAGCGACTTGCCGGCGCCGGACTCGCCGACCACGCCCAGCACCTCGCCTTCGTGGATGTCGAAGGAGATGGTGTCGACGGCGACCAGGGTGCCGCGGCGGGTCGGAAACTCGACGCGCAGGTCGCGGACTTCCAGCAGGGGCCTTTGCGAGCTGTCGGACATCAGCGCAACTTCGGGTTCAGGGCGTCGCGCAGCCAGTCGCCCAGCAGGTTGACCGCCAGGACCAGCACCACCAGCGCCACGCCGGGGAAGATGGTCATCCACCACTCGCCGGAGAAAAGATACTCCTGGCCGATGCGGATCAGGGTGCCGAGCGAAGGCTCCGAGGAAGGAATGCCGACGCCCAGGAAGGACAGGGTCGCCTCGGTCAGGATCGCCAGCGCCAGGGACAGGGTGGCGATGACCAGCACCGGCCCCATGACGTTGGGCAGAACATGGCGGACCATGATCAGCACCGGATGGATGCCGATCACCTTGGCCGCCTGGACGTACTCGCGGCTCTTCTCGACCAGGGTGGAGCCGCGCACCGTGCGCGCGAAGTTGACCCACAGCGAGGAGGCGATGGCGACGATCAGCACCGGATAGGTCAGCTCCTCCGCGGTCTGGCGCGGCAGCACCGAACCGACGATGCCGTCGACCAGCAGGGCGATCAGGATCGCCGGGAAGGTGAGCTGAATGTCGGCGATGCGCATGATGACGCTGTCGACCCGCCCGCCGACGTAGCCGGAGAACAGGCCGAGGACGGTACCGAAGGCGGCCGCCAGGACCACCGAGGCGAAACCGATGATCAGCGAGGCCTGCATGCCGAACATGATGCCCGAGAGCACGTCGCGCCCCTGGTCGTCGGTGCCGAGCAGGAAGCGCGCGTCGCCGCCCGCCTCCCAGACCGGCGGGCGGAAGGCGTCCATCAGGTTCAGGCTGGCCAGATCCATGGTGTCGTGCGGCGCCACCCACGGTGCCAGGAAGGCGCCGAGGAGGAGGATCACCGTGACGACAAAGGCGCCGATGATCAGCGGCGAGCGCTTGAAGGAGTAGAAGACGTCGGAATCGAGGAAGCGGTTCCAGCCGTCGGCCAGCTTGCGCCCGAAGGTGAGTTGCGGCGGGGCGTGCGGGTCGACGGGCTCGCGGGCCATCTCTGCCATGGCGTGCCTCCTTCCCTAGTGCGCGCCGCCGCGCTCGATGCGCAGCCGCGGATCGACGACGTAGTAGAGCAGGTCGACGATCAGGTTGATGAGGACGAAGAACAGCGCGATCAGCACCAGGTAGCTGCTCATCACCGGGATGTCGGCGAACTGGATCGCCTGGATGATCAGCAGACCCATGCCCGGCCAGGCGAACACCGTCTCGGTGATGATCGAGAAGGCCAGCAGCGAGCCAATCTGCAGGCCGATGATGGTGATCACCGGAACCAGCGTGTTTTTCAGCGCGTGTCCGAAGTTGATGGCCCGGTTGGACAGACCGCGGGCGCGCGCGAACTTGATGTAGTCGGTGCGCAGCACCTCCAGCATCTCGGCGCGCACCAGGCGCATGATCAGGGTGAGCTGGAACAACGCCAGGGTGATGCCCGGCAGGATCAGCGAGCGCCAGCCCTGGACCGTCAGGAAGGAGGTCTCCCACCAGCCGAGATCGACGGTGCCCGAGCGCCCAAAGGTGGGCAGCCAAGCGAGCCAGACGCCGAACACCAGGATCAGCAGGATGCCGATCAGGAAGGTCGGCAAGGAAATGCCGATCAGCGAGACGGTCAGGAAGACCTTGGAGAGCGGCGAATGGCGGTTGAGGCCGGTGTAGACCCCCATCGGCACGCCGACCAGCAGCGCGATCACGGCGGAGACCAGCACCAACTCGATGGTCGCCGGCAGGCGCTGGGCGACGATCTCCTCGACCGGGATGCCCAGGCGGTAGGACAGGCCGAACTCGAACTGCGCGGCGTTGGTCACGAAGTTGAGGAATTGGAGGGGGACCGGGTCGTTGAGGCCCAGCCGTTCGCGCAGCGCCTCGCGTTGCGCCTCGGTGGCGTCCTGGCCGACCATGTTGTTGACCGGGTCGCCGACGAACTGGAACAGCGCGAAGGAGACGAAGGCGACGACCAGCATCACCAGGACGGCCTGGAACAGACGCTGGATGATGAACGCGAACATCGCGCGTAACTCTCCCGAAACCGCCGGACCCGGGCGCCGTCTCGCGGCGGTCTTCGCGCCGCCGCTTGCGGTCGGGCGCCCTTGGGTGCGGACCTGAACGAAAAACGGCAGCGGCCCGGAAGGGGGCTCCTCCCGGGCCGCCGGCCCTCGGGCCCGCCGGGCCCTACTTCATCACGACGTAACGCAGATCGACGTCGTTGAAGGGACGCTGGATGATCTCCTCGACCGTGTCCGTGCGCACGCCCCAGGCCAAGGCCTGCTGGTGCAGCGGAATGTGGCCGACGTCCTCCTGATGAATGCGGAAGGCCTCGGTAATCATCGCCTGGCGCTCTTCCGGGTCCATCTCGGTCTTGATCTTCTGCGTCAGCGCCATGACCTCGGGATTACTGTAGCGCCCCGAGTTCCAGTCGCCGTGCCCCGGCTCGCCGGTGGTCATGAGCTGCATCAGCGGGTTCAGCGAGTCGTAGGACCCGGGCGTCCAGCCCAGCATGAAGAAGCTGGTGTTGTTGCCCTCGGCACGGCCGATCTTGTTGAAGTGCAGCGACTTGGTCTGCGCGTTCAGGGTGACGTCGATGCCGATGCGCTCGAGCATCGGGATCACCGCGTTGCAGATCGGCTCGTCGTTGACGTAGCGGTCGTTCGGGCAGTCGAGCGTGACCGGGAAGCCGTCCGGATAGCCGGCCTCGGCGAGCAGTTCGCGCGACCTCTCCGGATTGTACTCGTAAGGCGTATTCAGCTCTTCGACGAAGCCGTTGATGCCCGGCGCGACCATCAGGCCGGTCGGCGTCGAGGCGCCGCGCATGACCACGCGCTGGATCGCCTGCAGGTCGATGGCATGGGCGAAGGCCGCACGCACCCGCTGGTCCTTGAAGGGGTTCTCGCCCGAACCCGGCATGTCCAACAGCTCGTCGCGCCACTGGTCGAAGCCCAGGAAGATGGTGCGCAGCTCGGGGCCTTCCATCACCTCCACGTCGGCCTCGTTCTGCAGCCGCGGGACGTCCTGCAGCGGCACCGGGTACATCATGTCGATCTCGCCCGACAGCAGGGCGGCCACGCGGGTGGCGTCGTTCGGGATCGGCGTGAAGACGGCGCGGTCGATGTTCGCCATCATCTGGTCCTTGCCCCAGTAGTCGTCGAAGGGCTCCAGGACCAGGCGGTTGTCCTGCACCCACTCGACCACGCGGTAGGGGCCGGTGCCGTTGGCATTGACGTTCGGGAAGTTCGTTTGGCCGGCGCCGCGCACCACCTCGAAGGCGTTGTTCTCCTCGGTCCACTCCTCGTCCATGATGTAGAAGTTGGGCATGTTGAGAAGCAGGATCGGGTCGGGGCCCTTGGTGACGATCTCCACCGTGTAGTCGTCGACCTTGCGGATCTCCTCGATCGTCGCCAGGGCGAAGGACATGTCCGACGTTTCCTGGGTCTGCCGCTTGAAGGAGTAGACGACGTCGTCGGCGGTGAAGGGGTTGCCGTTGTGGAAGGTGACGCCCTCGCGCAGGTTGAAGCGCCACGTCACCTCGTCGACGTTCTCCCAACTCACCGCCAGGTCCGGCTCCAGGGACAGGTCCGGCTTGCGGTGGATCAGCATGCCGTAGACGTTGCCCTTCATGGTGTTGGTCGGACCCTCGTTATTCGAGTGAGGATCGAGCCCGAGAACGTCGCCGGTGGTGGCGTAGCGGAACACCTTCTCCTGCGCCTGCGCCTCTTGCGCCGGCGAGAGGGTCAGGGCCGCAACGGCAGCCACAGCCGCGACCAGTCCTAGACGGTAGCGCATGTGTATCTCCCTGTACCTTCCTGTCCGGGCGGTGGCCGCTGGCCTCGCGCGGCCGCGGCACCGTCATCTTCATCCCTCGTCGGCCTTCGGGCCGCCCCCCGGGTCCTGCGACTCCGGGTCGGCCGGACGGCAGGAAGCCGGGCGGTTGAAACGGTGAGGGTTGTCCGTTTCGATTGCGGGTAACCTATGCCCCCTTGGCATGGCCGAACAAGCGGAAATGAATAGCTGCTGGGGCCGCTTCGCGGCGTCGCTTCGGCGCGCGCCTACACCGCGTCCTTGTAGACTTCGCCCCCCTTGACGATCAGCGCCAGGTGCGCGCCCTGCTCCTGAAGAAGGTTCAAATTTTCCAGGGGGTTGCCGTCGACCAGCAACAGGTCGGCATGGGCGCCAGGGGCGATGCAGCCCAGCTTGCCGGCGCGGCCCATCAACTCCGCGTTACCGCTGGTCGCCTGGCGCAGCACCTCCAGCGGGCTCAGCACCTCGGCGCGGATCAGGAATTCGCGCGCCTGGTGGCGGTGCATCGCGCCCAGCAGGTCGGTGCCGAAGCCCATCTTCACGCCAGCCGTCTTCAGAGTCTCCAGGGCGCGCAGGCCGGCCTCGCGTACGTCGGCCACCTTGGCGACGCTGACCGGCGGCAGGCCGAGCGCCGCGCCCTCCTCGGCCAGCGCGTCGTAGGTCACCAGGGTCGGCACCACCCAGGCGCCGCGCTCGGCGCACACCGCCGCCGTCTCGGCGTCGATCAGGTTGCCGTGCTCGATCGACTTGACGCCGAGTTCGACGCAGCGGCGGATCGCTTCAGCCGTGTAGGCGTGGGCCATGACGTAGGTCTTCCAGCTCGTCGCCTCCCAGACGGCGGCGGCGATCTCTTCTTCGGAGTACTGCAGGTTCCAGATCGGATCCGACGGGCTGGCAACTCCGCCGGAGGCCATGATCTTGATCTGGCTGGCGCCCTTGCGCAGTTCCTCGCGCGCCGCGCGCCGCACCTCGGCGACGCCATCGGCGATGACGCCCATGACGTTGCCGTGCTGGCCGCACAGGCAGAGCGCCGGGTGGCCGGCCGCGCGCTCGCGGAAGTCGGCATGCCCGCCGGTCTGGGTGATCGCCTTGCCGGAGTAGTAGAGGCGCGGCCCGGCGATCAGGCCGCTGTCGACCGACAGCGCCAGCCCGAAGTCGGCGCCGCCGGCGTCGCGCACACTGGTGAAACCGCGCTGCAGCGCTGCCTCCAGGAAACCGCGTGCATACTGGGCGATCTGATAGGGGCTCATCGCCTCCAGCGCGGCGATGTTCGCGTCGGCGGCGACGGCGTGGAAGTGGGCGTCGATCAGGCCCGGCATCAGGACCCGCCCGGCGGCGTCGATGCGGCGCACGGGCATGGCGCCCGCCTTCACGGCCCCGTCGGCCACCTCCTTGATCGTCCCCGCTTCGACCAGCACGCTAGCGCCCTCGACCGGTTCTGGGCCGTGGCCGTCGAACAGCAAGGCGTTCTCGATCAGCAGGGAGATCATCGTGTTCGCGTGCCTTTTCGTCTATGGGCGGCCCTCAGGCGAGCCGTACAGGCTAGCCCGCTTCAAAACACCTGGAAAAGGGCCAGCACGCCGACGCCGGCGACGACCACGCCCAGCACCCGGTTGATCTGCACGATGATGTTGCCGGAAACCTGGCGGCGGACCGCGCTGGAGCCGGCGATCAGGGTGAGCCACCAGAGGGTCGAACCGGCCGCCACGCCGAGCACCAGCGTGGTGCCGACGGCGAGGGTCTCCGCCTCGCCGGTCGGTCCGAGCACGCCCAGGCCGGCGAAGGCGCCCATGAAGCCAAGGAAGGTGGCCGGGTTGATGATGGTCAGGCCGAAGCCGCTGAAGATCATGCCGGCACGGTCGGCCAGCCCGGCAAGCGACCAGGGGCCGACCTCGTCCTCTTCCTCCTCCTCGGCATCCTGCCGGCGCATCAGGCTCGGGGCGTGCCAGATCATGTAGGCGCCGTAGCCCAGCAGGAAGGCGCCGCCGACGAGGTTGAGTTCGCCGTGATGCGCCTCCATCCAGGCGATCACCAGCTTCAGGCCGAGTGCCGCGATGGCCGCGAATACGCCGTCGGCGGCAGCGGAGCCGATGCCGCAGAGCAGCGCCTCGAAGCGGTGTCCGTGCAGCGAGCGGCGGATGACGATGGCGCCCACCGCACCCACCGGCGCGGCCACGACGAAGCCGATGGCGACGGCCTGCAGGAGGAGGAAGATGTTGGAAATCATGCGCGTCAACCGGAGCCGGCGCCGAACGGAAGTGGGTCTCTCCTAAAGCCGACGCCAGGTCGATCCAAGTCTTTTCGCCTTTTCGGCCAAGTCCCCGTGCGCCCCGCGTCCAGCACATAGCCGCCCCGCGTCGGCTCGCCGGCCCCGTCCGCGGCCTTGCCCGCCGCTCACGGCTTTCGATACCTTTGAAACGAGGCGCATCTTGAATCAACAGGAGCAGGCGCAGCGATGCTCGACCGTCCGAATTCCCCGTCCTTCCGCGACGTGGCCGTCAACTTCCACCCCTACACCAACGCCCGCAAGCACGAGGAAAAGGGCGCCATGGTGATCCGCGAGGGCAAGGGGATCTACGTCTACGACGACGCGGGCAAGGAATACATCGAAGGGCTGGCCGGCCTGTGGTCCGTCGCCGTCGGCTTCGGCGAGGAGCGGCTGGTCGAAGCCGCGCGCGCGCAAATGGCCAAGCTGCCCTACTACCACTCCTTCGCGCACAAGAGCCACGAGCCGGCGATCGACCTGTCGGAAAAGCTGCTGGCCATGGCGCCCGGCAAGATGTCGAAGGTCTTCTATACCAGCAGCGGGTCGGAGGCGAACGACACCGCAATGAAGCTGGTCTGGTACTACAACAACGCGCTGGGCCGGCACCAGAAGAAGAAGATCGTCGGCCGCCTGAAGGGCTACCACGGCATCACCATCGCCTCCGGCAGCCTGACCGGCCTGCCGTACAATCACAAAGACTTCGACCTGCCGATCAAGAACGTGCTGCACACGGCCTGCCCGCACCACTGGCGCTATGCCTGGGAGGGGGAGAGCGAGGAGGAGTTCGCCTCGCGCCTGGCCGGCGAGCTGGAGCAGTTGATCCTCAGCGAAGGGCCCGAGACGGTGGCCGCCTTCATCGGCGAGCCGGTGATGGGCGCGGGCGGCGTCATCACCCCGCCCCGGACCTACTGGCAGAAGATTCAGACGGTCTGCCGCAAGTACGAGGTGCTGGTGATCGCCGACGAGGTCATCAACGGCTTCGGGCGCACCGGCCGGACCTGGGGGTGCGACACCTACGGCATCGAGCCGGACATGGTGGTCTGCTCCAAGCAGCTCACCTCGAGCTACATGCCGCTGGCTGCCGTCATGTTCTCGGACGCCATGTATCAGGCGATGGCCGACAACACGGCGCGCATCGGCACCTTCGGCCACGGCTACACCGCCAGCGGCCACCCGGTGGCCACGGCCGTCGCCCTGGAGAACCTGAAGATCATCGAGGAGCGCGATCTGATCGGCAACGCCGCCCGCCTTGGCCCCAAGCTGCAGGAGGGACTTCGCCGCTTCGCCGACCACCCGCTGGTCGGCGAAGTGCGCGGCGTCGGCATGATCGGCTGCGTCGAGCTGGTCGCCGACAAGGCCAGCAAGCAGTCCTTCGATCCCGTCGGCGCGGTCGGCACCTACTGCTTCGAGCGCTGTCAGGAGCACGGCCTGATCATCCGCAACCTCGGCGACCAGATGGCTTTCTGCCCGCCGCTGATTATCGACGAGGCCGGCATCGACCAGATGATCGAACGCTTCGGCAAGGCGCTCGACGAGACCGCAACCTGGGTTCACAGTCGCCACCAGGCGGCCGAATAGGCGGGCACTCGGACTGCGCCGGCCGCTCCGGCCCACGGTCCACGCTCTCCTCCAGCCCTGCTGCGACAAGACGCGCGCCGCCCGCCGCCCGGCCGGCGGCGCGCCGCGTTTCGGCGCCGTTTCTGGCCGGAACGCGTCCCTTTTTGCGCCCGCAGCGATTTCCGCGGCGCAAAAAATGTCTCGAATTCGCTAGACGCTTCGCCTAGCATTCCTGCTCCAAAGCCGCGCGCGACGACGCGGATCGTATACAAGACGAACAGGTCAGGCGGGCCCGGATCGCGTGGCGCGAAAACAGGGGCCGAGTAGCAGGGATGACGGATCGGGGCGACGTACTCGTCGAGTTCAATGAGGTCCAGAAGAGCTACGACGGCGAAACGCTGGTCGTTAAGGATCTCAACATCGCGATCGCGCGTGGGGAGTTCCTCACCATGCTGGGCCCCTCGGGCTCCGGCAAGACGACGTCGTTGATGATGTTGGCGGGCTTCGAGGCGCCGACCCACGGCGAAATCCGCCTCGCCGGGCGCACGCTCGCCAACACGCCGCCGCACAAGCGCGACATCGGCATGGTGTTCCAGAACTATGCGCTGTTCCCGCACATGACGGTGGCGGAGAACGTCGCCTTCCCCCTGCAGGTTCGTAAGACGTCGAAGGCCGAGACCGAAGAGCGGGTCGAGCGCGCGCTGAACATGGTGCAGCTCGGAGGCTACGGCGCGCGCAAGCCGGCGCAGCTTTCCGGCGGCCAGCAACAGCGCGTGGCGCTGGCCCGCGCCTTGGTGTTCGAACCGACCCTGGTGCTGATGGACGAGCCGCTGGGCGCGCTCGACAAGCAGCTCCGCGAACAGATGCAGTTCGAGATCAAGCACATCCACGAGAATCTCGGGATCACCGTGGTCTACGTGACGCACGATCAGTCAGAGGCGCTGACGATGTCGAACCGCATCGCGGTGTTCAACGACGGCATCATCCAGCAACTCGACACGCCGCCCGACCTTTACGAACGGCCGATGAACGCCTTCGTCGCCCAGTTCATCGGCGAAAACAACACGCTGCGCGGCACGGTCTCCAAGCTGAACGGCGCCAATGCTTGCACGGTCACCCTGGACGGGAGTCAGGGCGAGGTGCAGGCCTTGCCGGTCAACATCGCCGGCAGCCAAGGCTCCAGGACGACGCTGTCGCTGCGGCCCGAGCGGGTGACCGTCGAGCCCGAGCCGGGCAGCCTGCCGAACATCTTCTCCGGCCGCGTCGAGGAGCTGATCTACCTCGGCGACCATATCCGCACGCGGATGAGCGTCTGCGGCAACGACGACTTCGTGGTCAAGGTGCCCAACGCCTCGAAGCACGCCCACCTTAAGGAGGGCGAGGAGGTTCGGGTCGGCTGGGACATCGAAGACTGCCGGGCGCTGGACGCATGATCGGCGGGCTTCGCCCCGCAGCGGATCGCGCCGCGCCGGTACGGAACGGCTGCGCTCGCCTCACGGAGCGCAGCTGCGGCACCCGGACGAACCGGGGCCGCATCGCGTGGGCCGCCTGCGGCCCGCCAAGAAGGCCGGAGAGTCCGGCATCAGCAACGAGCAGGGAGTGTCTACACTCATGAACACCATGCTTCGCACGACCACGGCGGCGCTGGCCGTGGCCGCAGTGGCGGGCTTCGCCGCTGGCGCGGCCAAGGCCGAGCCGCTGACCGTCGTCTCCTGGGGCGGCGCCTACACGAAGAGCCAGGTCGAGGCCTACCACAAGCCCTTCACCGAGAAGACCGGCATCGAGATCGTCTCGGCCGACTACAACGGCGGTCTGGCCGAGATCAAGGCGCAGGTCGAGGCCAACAACGTGACCTGGGATCTGGTCGACGTCGAGCTGTCGGATGCCGTGCGCGGCTGCGACGAGGGCCTGTTGGAGCCGCTCGACCTCTCGATGCTGCCGCCCGCACCGGACGGCACCCCGGCCGAGGAGGACTTCCTGCCGGGCACGCTGCACGACTGTGCGGTGGCGACCATCGTCTGGTCGACGATCTACGCCTACGACACCACGCAGTTCGGCGACGAGGCGCCCTCGAGCCTAGCCGACTTCTTCGACCTGGAGAAGTTCCCCGGCAAGCGCGGCATGCGCAAGACCCCGAAGGCCAACCTGGAGTTCGCCCTGATGGCCGACGGCGTGCCGCCGGGCGAGGTGTACGAGGTGCTCTCCACCCCCGAGGGCGTCGACCGCGCCTTCGCCAAGCTGGACACCATCAAGGACGAGGTGATCTGGTGGGAGGCCGGCGCCCAGCCGCCGCAGATGCTGGCCGACGGCGAGGTGGTGATGACCACCGCCTACAACGGCCGCATCTTCAATGCCATCGCGGCCGAGGATAAGCCCTTCGAGATCGTCTGGGACGGCCAGGTCTGGGACATCGACCTGTGGGTGGTCCCGCGCGGCGCGCCGAACAAGGAGACCGCGCTGGAGTTCATCAAGTTCTCCACCGACACCCAGCGTCTGGCCGACCAGGCCTCCTGGATCTCCTACGGCCCGGCCCGCAAGTCCTCCGTGCCGCTGATCGGCAAGCACGCCACGGCGGGCATCGAGATGGGCCCGCACATGCCGACGGCGCCGGAGAACTTCCAGACCGCCGTGCAGAACGACTTCCTGTTCTGGGCGGACTATCAGGACGAGCTGAACGAGCGCTTCAACGCCTGGCTCGCCGGTTAACCGCCTGAGGGCGGCCGGAAGGCAGGCGGGGCCGGTGCGCCGGCCCCGCCTGCCGAGGCCGCAGGTCCGAAGCAGGACCCGTTTTCCCTCCGACGGTCCCGCGGTGGCGCAGCCGGGCGGGGACGGACGGCGGCATCCGGAAAACGATCATCACGCCTCGGGGCGTGCGAGCCGCCTGTTGGACAGCGCGGGACAAGGCAAACGCCATGGCACAGATGACGATGGATGCGGCCGGCGGCGGCAAGGCCGAGCGCCTGACGACGGCAGACGGCACGCCGCTGAAGCAGGCCCTCGGCCGGGTCGAGTTGCGCACCAAGACGCGAGCCTTCCTGCTGGTCGCGCCCTTGCTGGCCTTCCTGGGCGTCACCTTCCTCTTTCCGATCGCCCAGATGCTGTTCCGCAGTGTGCACGACCCCATCGTTTCGGAGGTGTTGCCGAACACGCTGGTGGCCATCGAGGATTGGAGCGCCGAGGACGGGCTGCCGCCGGAGGAGGCCTATGCCGCCCTCGCCAAGGACCTCGCGGTCGCCCGCGAAAATCGTTTCACCGGCGATCTGGGCCGCGTCGCCACACGCCTGAACTACGAGAAGAGCGGTATCCGCTCGGCCGTGACCCGCACGGCCCGCAGCGTCGAACGCATGGAACCGCCCTTCAAGCAGGCGATGATCGACGCCGACCCGGACTGGGGCAAGCTGGAGACCTGGGCGACGATTCAGCGGCTCGGCAACGAGTACAATGCCGTGCAGTATCTCGCCTCGGTCGACCTGCGCTACAACGAGTTCGGGGACATCGTCGCCCAGCCGGAAGAGCGGCAGATCTATGGCACCCTCTTCGTCCGCACGCTCTGGATGTCGGTGCTGGTGACGGTACTCGCCCTGTTGCTCGGCTTCCCGATATCCTACCTGCTGGCCACCCAACCGACGCGCGTCAGCAACCTGCTGATGATCCTGGTGTTGCTGCCGTTCTGGACTTCGCTGCTGGTGCGTACGACCTCCTGGATCGTGCTGCTGCAGTCTGAGGGCGTGCTGAACGACATTCTGGTGTGGATCGGCATCGTCGGCGACGAGAACCGCATTCAGCTGATCTACAACCAGACGGGCACGGTGATCGCGATGACGCAGATCCTGCTGCCCTTCATGGTCCTGCCGCTGTTCTCGGTGATGAAGACGATCTCGCCCAGCCATATGCGCGCGGCGCAGTCGCTCGGCGCGCCGCGCTTCCAGGCCTTCTGGAAGGTCTATGCGCCGCAGACCCTGCCGGGCGTCGGCGCCGGCAGCCTGCTCGTCTTCATCCTGGCGATCGGCTACTACATCACCCCGGCCCTGGTCGGCGGCCAGGACGGCCAGATGATCTCCAACTTCATCGCCTACCACATGCAGTCGTCGCTGAACTGGGGCCTGGCGGCCGCGCTCGGCGGCATCCTGCTGGCCGGCGTGCTGGCGCTCTACTGGCTCTACAACAAGCTGGTCGGCGTCGAGCGGCTGACGCTCGGCTGACGCGGCGCGACGGGAGACAGATCGATGGCCCAGACCTCCTCGCTGCCGCCCTACGCGACGCCGGCGGAGCGCGCCTGGTACTACCTGTTCCGGGTAATCTGCGGTTGCGTCTTCCTGTTCCTGATCATGCCGATCCTGGTGATCATCCCGCTGTCCTTCAACGCCACGCCCTACTTCACCTTCACCGAGGGCATGCTGGCGCTGGACTCCGAAGCCTACAGCCTGCGCTGGTACGAGAACTTCCTGACCGACGACCGCTGGCTCACCTCGATCCGCAACTCCGTCATCGTCGGCATCTTCTCGACCCTGCTGGCGACGACGCTCGGCACCTTGGCGGCGCTCGGGCTCAGCCGCGAGAAGATGCCGTACCGCACCTTTTTCATGGGCATCCTGATCAGCCCGATGATCGTCCCGCTGATCATCACCGCGGCCGGCATCTATTTCTTCTACTCCACCGTCCAGCTCACCGACTCGATGCTCGGCCTGGTGCTGGCGCACACGGCGCTCGGCACGCCCTTCGTCGTGATCACCGTAACCGCCACCCTGATCGGCTTCGACAAGGCCCTGCCGCGCGCCGGCGCCATGTGCGGGGCGCCGCCGACGACGGTCTTCTTCAAGATCATCCTGCCGCTGATCCTGCCGGGCGTGATCTCCGGGGCCCTGTTCGCCTTCGTCACCTCCTTCGACGAGGTGGTGGTGGTGCTCTTCGTCGCCTCCAACCCGGAGAACTACACGATCCCGCGGCAGATGTGGTCCGGCATCCGCGAGCAGATCAGCCCGACGATCCTGGCGGTCGCCACCATGCTGATCGGCGTGTCGATCCTGCTGATGACCACCATCGAGCTGCTGCGCCGCCGCTCGGAGAAGCTGCGCGGGCTGTAGAGTCGCGCCCGGCTGGCGGCAAAGGACGGTCCCGCTCGCCGTAGCGGCCAGCCGTTCGACGGACGATTTTTCCCCGGCTTTTCGACTTATCCCCGCCGCTTTCCCTTGGCGGCATCGGGGCGCCTCGGCTACATTTCATAGTCTACTTGGGCGCATGACCCACAATATCTGGTGCTCGGAGCCGCCGCCTCATGTCCCTGCTGGACGCCGACCCGATCTACAAACCCTTCCAGTATCCCTGGGCCTACGAGGCCTGGCACACCCAGCAGAAGGTGCACTGGCTGCCCGACGAGGTGCCGCTGGCCGACGACGTGAAGGATTGGAACCGCACGCTCAGCGAGGGCGAGCGCAACCTGCTGACCCAGATCTTCCGCTTCTTCACCCAGTCGGACGTCGAGGTGAACAACTGCTACATGCGCCACTATTCGCGCGTGTTCCAGCCGACCGAGATCCAGATGATGCTGGCCGCCTTCTCCAACATGGAGACGATCCACATCGCGGCCTACAGCCACCTGCTCGACACCATCGGCATGCCGGAGGCCGAGTACTCCGCCTTCCTCCGCTACAAGGAGATGAAGGACAAGTACGACTACATGCAGCGCTTCGGAGTCGAGACGAAGAAGGACATCGCGCTGACCCTGGCAGTGTTCGGCGCCTTCACCGAAGGGCTGCAGCTCTTCGCCTCCTTCGCCATCCTGCTGAACTTCCCGCGCTTCAACAAGATGAAGGGCATGGGCCAGATCGTCTCCTGGTCGGTGCGCGACGAGTCGCTGCACACCAACTCGATCGTCCGCCTGTTCCGCACCTTCGCACACGAGAACCCGGAGGTCTGGGACCAGGATCTGGAGCGCGAGCTCTATAGCGCCTGCGAGACCATCGTCACCCACGAGGACGCCTTCATCGACCTGGCCTTCGAGATGGACGGGATCGAGGGGTTGAGCGCCGCCGAGGTCAAGCGATACATCCGTTGGATCGCCGACCGCCGCCTGACCCAACTCGGCCTGCAGCCGATCTACCGGATCGCGCGTAACCCCCTGCCCTGGCTCGACGCCATGCTCAACGGTATGGAGCACACCAACTTCTTCGAGAACCGCGCGACCGAGTACGCCCGCGCGGCCACGCAAGGAACCTGGGCCGAAGCTTTCGACTGAGTCTTTCGGCCGAATCGGGAGCGGCGGTCCCAAGGCTTCTCGGCCCAGTACGCCTGTCTCCCTGTGTACGACTTGCCCCGGCGGCGCTCCAGGACGGAATGCCGCCGGATTTCTTTTGCGCGGATGTGCGCCTCAGCGCTTGTCGCGCTCCTTCGGCGCGTACTGCCCCTTCCACTCGTCCAGATGCGTCTTGTCCCACAGGGCCACGCGCATGCGGTAGGCGGCACGACCGATGGTGTGGGCGGCGACCGGCGCGGTGATCAGCAGGAAGACGACGGTCAGGATCGCCAGCGAGACGCTGACCGTATCCCCGAAGTGCACCGCCACGGCGATGAAGATCAGGCCGGCGCCCAGCGTCCCGGCCTTGGTCGAGGCATGCATGCGGATCAGCACGTCGGGCAGCCGCAGAATGCCCAGCCCGGCGACGAAGACGAAGAAGCCGCCGGCCAGCAGCAGGAAGGCAACGATCCAGTCGACCCAGCTCGCCTCGGCCATGGCTCAGCGGTCCCCCTCGCGGTCGTGCAACTGGGACTCAGGCCCGAACTGCGCGGCCCGCCGGTCGGCGTACCAGGCGAAGGCGACGGTCGCCAGGAAGGCGACCAGGGCCAAGCCGATCGCCACGTCTAGGAAGGCGGAGACGTCGCTGGCGACCGCGAAAAGGCCGACGATGGCGACCGTGATGATGGTGATCAGGTCGAGCGCCACCACCCGGTCCGGCAGGCTGGGTCCGCGCACCAGGCGCACGAAGGAGCAGAGGATCGCCAGCAGCATCAGCGCGGCGGTCAGGTCGATCGCCCAGGCCAGCAGCGAGCTGTGGTCGGCGAGGCCGCTCACTGCATCGCCTCCTTCACGCGCCGCTCCATGCCCGACTTGATGTCGGCGCGCACCTGGTCCGGATCGTCGACGAACATGGCATGCACGTAGAGCGTCTTGTTGTCCGGGCTGACGTCCAGGCTCAGGGTGCCGGGCGTCAGCGAGATCAGGTTGGCCAGCACCGTGATCTGGATCGGCCGCTCGACCTCCAGCGGCACGGCGACGATGGCCGGGCGCGACTTGTGCATCGGCGTCAGTACGTCCCAGACCACCTGCACGCTGGAGACCACCAGTTCGTAGAGGAAGTAGATGCCCAGGTGCGCCAGCCGCACGGCCTTGACGAAGTAGCTGGTCTGTCCGAACAGCGGGCTGACCACGCTGAGCGCGACGAAGCCGATGACGAAGCCGGCCGCCAGGTTGCCGAGCGAGAAGTCGCCGAACAGCGCGCCCCAGCCGAAGGCGAGCAGCAGGTTGAGCTGGAACAGGTTGATCACCGCGCAACACCTCCCTGCTCGGACGCCAGCGTGGCCGGCTCGGCCGTCAAACTTGCCGCCCGCTCGGCCGCCTCCGGGCCCAGCACGGCCGCCACGTAGGCCACCGGGTTCAGCAGCTCCTCGGCCGCCCGCTCGGCCAGAGCGTAGAAGGGCTCGACATAGAGGCCGATGGTCATGGTCAGCACGGCCAGGCCGGCGATCGGCCCCATCAGCAGCCAGCGCTGGCCGGCCGGCAGCGGCGGCGGCGGCGGGCCCGCCTCCTCCGGCCGCGCCTTCCAGAAGGCGTTCAGCCAGATCTTGGTCATCGAATAGATGGTCAGCAAGCCGACGAGCAGCGCGACCGCGGCGATCACGTAGTCCTGTACCTCGAGCGACGCCTGGATCAGCAACAGCTTGGCCCAGAAGCCGGACAGCGGCGGGAAGCCGGCCAGAGAGAAGGCGGGCACGAAGAACAGCACAGCGAGCAGCGGCTGGTCGCGGTAGAGGCCGCCGAGGTGCTTGAGCTCGAAGGAGCCGCCGACCCGGTTGGCCACGCCGGCGACGAAGAAGAGGTTCGCCTTCACGATGATGTGGTGCACCAGATAGAAGACGCCACCGACGATGGCGAGCGGCGTGAACAGCGCCAAGCCCAGGATCATGTAGCCGATCTGGCTGATGATGTGGAACGAGAGGATGCGCCGCAGCTCGTTCTGTGCGGCCGCCCCCAGCACGCCGGTCACCATGGTCAGGCCGGCGACCCACAGCAGGATCTCATGGGTGTAGCCGACGTCGTGGGTGAAGATCAGGGTGAAGACCCGCATCAGCGCATAGACGCCGACCTTGGTCAGCAGGCCGGAGAAGATGGCGGAGACCGCCACCTTGGGCGTGTGGTAGCTGGCCGGCAGCCAGAAGAACAGCGGGAAGATCGCCGACTTGATGCCGAAGGCGACGATGAACATCACCGCCACCACGGTCAGCAGGCCCTGGTTCTCGACCTCGCGCACACGCAGATGCAGGTCGGCCATGTTCAGCGTGCCAGTCAGGCCATAGAGCAGGCCGATGCCCCCGAGGAACAGGATCGTGGCGATCAGATTGAGCGCCACGTACTTGACCGCCCCGTCCAGTTGCGCGCGCTTGCCGCCGAGCACCAGCAGCGCGAAGGAGGCGATCAGCATCACCTCGAACCAGACGTAGAGGTTGAAGATGTCGCCGGTCAGGAAGGCGCCGCAGACGCCGCACAGCAGCGCATGCAGCAGCGGATGGAAGCCGTAGGAGACCGCCTTGTCGCCGACGTCCCCGAAGGAATAGACCACCGTCGCCAACCCAGTGATCGCGGTGATGACCACCATCACCGCGCTCAGGTGGTCGGCGACCAGGGTGATGCCGAAGGGGGCCGGCCAGTCCCCCATCTGCCCGGCGATCACGCCCTCGCGCCAGACCGTCGCCATCAGCAGGATCGACAGGGCGAGCAGGCCGAGCGCGGCCAGCAGGCTGACCGCCTTCTGCAGGCCGCCGTGTCCGCGCAGCACGAAGCCGACGACGGCGGCGAGCATCGGCAGAACGATCGGGCCGGCGAGAATCCAGCTCATCGCACCTTGCCCTTCTCCACGCCCGCACCCGGCTCCTTCCCCTCCGGCGGCTCGGCGGTGCGCATGGCGTCGGTGTCCACCGTGTCCAGCTCCTGATAGGCGCGGAAGGCCAGTACCAGGGCGAAGGCCAACAGGCCGAAGGAGATCACGATGGCGGTGAGGATCAGGGCCTGCGGCAGGGCGTTGGCGACCCCCGCGTCCGGCAGGCTCTCGCCCAGCGGAATCAGCGGCGGCGCCGCGCGGGTCATGCCGCCGCCGGCGAAGATCAGCAGGTTGGCGGCGTTGGAGATCAGCACGAGGCCGAAGACGAAGCGTACGAGGTTGCGGCTGAGCATCAGGTAGACGCTCGCCGCCATCAGGACGCCGACCAGGACCGCGACGATCGGCTCCATCAGAGCTTCTCCTCCGGCTCGATCGGGTCCTCTTCGATGTCGGCCTGCTGCTCCTTGATGCCGAGGACGACCGTCAGCACGGCGCCGACGACGACCAGGTAGACGCCGATGTCGAAGGGCAGCGGCGTGCCGACCTTGAGGCCCGCCACCTCGGTCCACTGCCCGGTCAGGAAGGGAGCCTGCTCGAAGAAGAGGCCCAGGAATCCCGAGGCGATCGCGATACCCAGGCCCACGGCGGCGATCTTGCGCGGGTCCGCGCGCAAGGCGCGGCGCACCGCCGCGGCGTCCGTCGCCAGAGCGTAGAGGGAGAAGGCGATGGCGGCGATCAGGCCGCCGATGAAGCCGCCGCCCGGCTCGTTGTGCCCGCGCAGCAGCATGAAGACGGAGAAGACCAGCATCATGGCGACCAGCAGGCGTGTCGCCTCGCGCAGAATCAGCGAGTTCATGACGCCGCTCCCTTACGGTCGGGCCGGCCGGCGGTATCCGGCCGGGTACGCCGGCGCGGCCGCAGCATGATCAGGGCGTAGGCGGCGACGCCTGCGACGGCGACGACGGCGATCTCGCCGAGCGTGTCCAGCGCCCGGAAGTCGACCAGGATGACGTTGACGATGTTGCGGCCGAAGCCGCCCGGCATCGAGGTCTCCTCGAAGTAGTCGGTGATCGCCTGCTGCGGCGGCTCGGCGGTGACGGCCAGCAGCACCAGGGTCGTCGAGACGCCGACCAGGCCCGCCACCAGTCCGTCGCGCCAGCGGCCCCGGGCCGTGGGCCGGCGCTCGCCGCGGAAGTCGGGCAGCTTCAGCAGAACGATGGCGACGATCACAACCACCAGGGTCTCGACCAGAAGCTGCGTCATCGCCACGTCCGGTGCGCCGAACAGCAGGAAGATCAGCGCCACGCCCGCACCGACGACGCCGAGCGCGCAGATCGCCAGCAACCGGGAATCGGCGATCAGCGTGACGAAGGTGGCGGCGACGATCAGCGCCGCGACCGACCACTCGACGAAGCTTGCCTCGGGAAAGGCCGCCGGCAGGACGACGGCGTCCCTCGCGACCAGGGTGACCGCGACGCTGAGGCCCAGGGTGACGAAGACCACCAGGATGTAGCGCCGCTGCACGCCGCCCTGCAGCCAGCGGGTCTGCCAGGCCGCCAGATCGGCGATCCACGTCATGACGGCGTCGTAGGCGCGGTCGCCGGTCAGCGGCAGGCGTTGGACCGCCGAGCGCAGGGCGTCCAGCAGCACGGCCCGCTTCCAGAAGATCAGCGCGCCGGTGACGACGGTGAAGACCGACAGCAGCAGCGGAATGTTGACGCCGTGCCACAGCTTGACCTCGTAGTCCGGCTGGTAGCCCATCACGGCCGCCGCCGCCGGGAGCAGCAGCATCTCCGCCGTCAGGTCAGGCAGCATGCCGCCGAGCAGCGCCACCACCCCCAGCACGACCGGACCGATCCACATGGTCCAGGGCGCCTCGTGCGCCCGCTTCGGCAGCTTCTCGGCGCTGCCGAAGAAGGGGACCACGGCGACCAGAAGGGCGGCGGTCACCATCATGATCTTGGCGGCGACGATGGCGGCGACGGCGACGTAGGGCTCGGCCGGCCAGGCCAGCGCCCCCTTGTACAGCAGCTCCTTGCCGACGAAGCCGACGAAGGGCGGCACGCCGGCCATGGAGAAGGCGGCCAGCGCGGCGGCGAAGAAACTGAGCGGCATCAGACGGCGCAGGCCGCCGAGCTGGGGCAGCTCGCGGGTGCCGGCCTCGTGGTCGATGTTGCCGGCGACCATGAAGAGCGCCGCCTTGTAGAGCGCATGCACGAAGACGAAGGTAACCGCGGCGATCAGGCCGATCGAGGGCTCGCCGGCCTCCGCCCGCGTGGGTGCGCCCAGGAACATGACGCAGGCGCCGAGCGCCATCACCGTGGTGTAGGCCAGCACCTGCTTCAGGTCGGTGCGGGTCAGCGCGATCGCCGAGGCGTAGACCGTGGTCACGGCGCCGAAGATGGTCAGGGTCGCCATCCAGACCTCGGTGTCGCCAAGCACCGGAGTCAGTCGCGCCAGCAGGAAGACCCCCGCCTTCACCATGGTCGCCGAATGCAGGTAGGCGGAGACCGGCGTCGGCGCCGCCATGGCGTTTGGCAGCCAGAAGTGGAAGGGAAACTGCGCCGATTTGGTGAAGGCGCCGCACAGGATCAGGATCAGGATCACCAGATAGTCGGGATGTCCGACCAGCCCGCCGGGATCGGCCAGGATCTCGCGCAGGCTGTAGGTCCCGGCAGCTTGACCCAGCAGAATGAAGCCGGCCAGCATCGCCAGGCCGCCGGCCGCGGTGACGAACAGGCCCTGCAGCGCCGAGCGGCGGGCGGCCGCGTCCTCGTGCGTGTAGCCGATCAGCAGGAAGGAGGTGATCGTCGTCAGTTCCCAGAAGACGAAGAGGACGATCAGATTGTCGGACAGCACCAGCCCCAGCATCGACAGCATGAAGGCGACCAGGAACAGCGTGAAGCGGTCGACCTGCGGATAGCCGCGCATGTACTCGCTGGCGTAGAGCAGGATGAAGGTGCCGATGCCGGTGATCAGCAGCGCGAAGAGCAGGCTGAGCCCGTCGACGATGAAACCGAAGGCGATGCCGAGCTGCGGCAGCCAGGCGATCTCCCAGGTCAGCACGGCGCCGCCGGAGACCGCCGGGATCATCGTCGAGAACCAGACGAACAATGCCGCCGGCAGCAGGACGACCGCGCGCGCATAGGTCGGCACCCGTGCGTCAGCCTTGCCGGCGGCTGCCATGCGATCCCTCTCCAGATCCCCGACCGCGCCCCTCTGGCGGGGGCCGCTGCGATACAACCTAGCACCTTTGGCGTGGACCGCGTCGACCGCGCGCTCCGCGCCACGAGACAAACTTCGACCTGCTGCTGGGTTGCGGATGGCTGCAGGACGCAGGCCGCACCGCACGGACGAATTATCTCACGTGCGGTGCGGTATATTGGGGGTGGCCGGACCAAATCAAGCCAATCGCGGTCGTCGAGGAAACACCTTTGCCGGACTGCGCTACCGCACCGCCACCTCCGGCCTTTCGCCGCCCCCCCGGCCTTGCCTATGATCGCGCCCGCTCAAGATTGGGAACCGGCGCCCGAGCGAGGCGGCGGCCACCGCAAACCGGCACGCGAAGCCATCAAGAAGCCACCAAGGAGAGACGGGGCATGGGTCAGTTCGGAGTCGGCCAGGGACTGAAGCGGATCGAGGACGTGCGCTTCCTGACCGGGCAGGGGCGCTACACCGACGACATACATCTGCCGGACGAGGCCCACATGGCCTTGGTGCGCAGTCCCCTGGCCCATGCCGAGATCACCGGGATCGACACGGCCGAGGCGAAGGAGATGCCCGGCGTCCTGCTGGTGCTGACGGCCGAGGACCTGCAGGCCGAGGGTGTCGGCGACATCCCGGTGCTGGCCAAGATGCGCGGGCGCGACGGCGAAGTGAAGCAGCCGCCTCACCCCGTCCTGGCACGCGGACGAGCCCGTCACGTCGGCGACCCGGTCGCCATTGTGGTCGCCGAAACGCCGGAGCAGGCCGCCGAGGCCGCGGAAGCGGTGGTGGTCGACTACGAGCCGCTGGACGCCGTCACCGACGCCAGGCTCGCGCTGCGGCCGGATGCGCCCGAGTTGCACCCCGAGGCGCCCGGCAACTTGGCCATGGTGTGGGAGCACGGCGACCGCGCCGCCGTCGAGGCCGCCTTCGCCGACGCCGAGCGCGTGGCGCGCATCGAGCTCGTCAACAACCGCCTGGTGGTCAACTCGATGGAGCCGCGCGTCGCCATCGGCGAGTACGACCCGGCCAGCGAGCGCATGACTCTGACCACCCCGACCCAGGGCATCTTCCGCCTGCACAGCCAGATCGCCGAGACCATCCTGGGCATCCCCAAGGACAAGCTGCACATCGTCACGCCCGACGTCGGCGGCGGCTTCGGCATGAAGATCTTCTGCTACGCCGAGCAGGTGCTGGTGCTGATCGCCGCCCGGCGCCTGCAGCGGCCGGTGCGCTGGTGCGGCGGGCGCAACGAGTCGTTCCAGTCCGACATCCAGGGCCGCGACCACCGCACCCTGGCGGAGATGGCGATGGACGGCGAGGGCCGCTTCCTGGGCATCCGGGTCACCACCCAGGCCAACCTGGGCGCCTACCTCTCCAACTTCGGACCCTATATCCCGACCGGCGCGAGTACCCAGATGTACTCGGGCCTCTACAGGATCCCGGCGATCTATGCGGAGGTGCACTGCGCCTTCACCAACACGGTGCCGGTCGATGCCTACCGCGGCGCCGGTCGCCCGGAGGCCGCCTACTGCATGGAGCGCCTGGTCGATGCCTGCGCGCGCGAGATCGGCGTCGGTCCGCGCGAGATCCGCTTGAAGAATTTCATCCGTCCGGAAGACCTGCCCTACGAGACCAAGATGGGGCCGGTCTACGACTCCGGCGATCCGGCGCGCCTGCTCGAAAAGGCGAGCGAGCTGGCCGACTGGCAGGGCGCCGCCGAGCGCAAGACCGAGACGCGCGGGCGCGGCCGTTACCGCGGCATCGGCCTCGCCTCCTACGTCGAAGCCTGCGGCGGCATCGGCGAGGAGGAGGCGCGGATCGCCCTGGACGAGGACGGCGGCGTCACCTTGGTGATCGGCACCATGACGAACGGCCAGGGCCACCACACCGCCTATGCCCAGATCCTCAACGACGTCTTGGGCGTCGCGCCGGACCAAGTGCGGATGATCCAGGGCGATTCCGACATCGTGAAGCGCGGCGGCGGGACCGGCGGCTCGCGCTCGCTGCTGATGGGCGGCGTGGCGACCGAGCGGGCCGGCGAGAAGGTGATCGAGCGCGCGCGCAAGGTCGCCGGGCACCTGCTCGAGGCCGCCGCCGCCGACATCGAGTTCGCCGACGGCGTCTTCACGGTCGCCGGCACCGACAAGCGCGTCACCCTGGCCGAGGTGGCGAAGGCCAGCCACGGCGAGGAGCTGCCGGAGGAGATCGCCGGGCCGATCGAGGAGACCGGCGGCTACAAGGCCGAGGCCATGACCTTCCCGAACGGCTGCCACGTCTGCGAGCTGGAGGTCGACGAGGCGACCGGCGAGGTGGAAATCGTGCGTTATGTCGTGGTCGACGACTTCGGCAAGGTGGTCAATCCCATGATGGCCCTCGGCCAGGTGCACGGCGGCACCGCCCAGGGGATCGGCCAAGCGTTGCTCGAGCACACGGTCTACGACGAGGAAGGCCAGCTCATCACCGCCAGCTTCATGGACTACACCATGCCGCGGGCCGACGACACGCCGGATTACGAGGTGACGCTGGTCGAGGACATGCCCTGCACCACCAATCCGCTCGGCGTGAAGGGAGCCGGAGAAGCCGGTGCGATCGGCGCACCGCCGGCGATCATCAACGCCCTGCTCGACGCGCTGGCGCCGCTGGGCGTTACCCACATCGACATGCCGGCCACGCCGGAGCGGGTCTGGCGTGCGATGCGCGACGCCCGGCAGGCACGCGCGGCGCACGCGGCAGAATGACCGACTTGCCTGGCGGGACCCAGGAGGACGACCTGCTGGCCGTGCTGCGCGTGTTGGCCGAGCGCGCCGGTAAGGTGGCGCTCGCCTACTATGCCGAAGCGGAGGAGATCGCCGTGCGCGACAAGGCCGACGCCTCGCCGGTGACCGAAGCCGATGTCGCCACCGAGGATTTCCTTCTGGAGGCCCTCGCCAAACTGACGCCGGACACGCCCGTGGTCTCCGAAGAAGCCTCGGAAGCCGCCGGCAGCACGCCCGAGATCGACGTGGAGCGGCCCTTCTGGCTCGTCGACCCCCTCGACGGCACCCGCGAGTTCCTGTCGCGCACTGGCGAGTTCACCGTCAACGTCGCCTTGATCGAAGGCCGCAGACCGGTCGCCGGCGTCGTCCACGCACCAGCGCTAGCGATGACCTGGACCGGCGGCGTCGGCGAGGACGGTCGTCGTCAGGCGCACTACGGAGAGACCGACCGGCCGATCGTGCCGATCGCCGCGCGGGCGGTACCGCCGGAGGGCGAGACCGTGATCGCCAGCCGCCGCCATGGCAGCGCCGCCGAGCTCGAGAGCTTTCTCGCCGGCCGGCGCATCGCCGAGCGGGTGAGCGCCGGCTCGTCGTTGAAGTTCTGTCTGATCGCCAGCGGGCGGGCCGACCTCTATCCCCGCTTCGGACCGACCATGGAGTGGGACACCGCCGCCGGGCAGGCGGTGCTGGCGGCGGCTGGCGGGCGGGTGGAGACGCTGGACGGCGCGCCGCTCGGCTACGGCAAGCAGGGCTTCGCCAACCCTGATTTCGTCGCCTACGGGCGTGGCCAAGCGGCGTAGGAAACGATCAGTTTACGAATCCGGTATTCCGTTTCCCAGGTCGAACACCAACTCCAGCACATCGCCACTCGCTGGAGACTCAGACCATGACCGCAAGCGTGACCGACCTCGCCACCCGTCGCCCGGCACGGCGCCCCCTGCAGGTGTTGCGGATCGACGCCAGCGCCCGCACGCACGGCTCGACCACTCGCGCCCTGACCGATGCGGCGATCGCCCGCCTCCAGGCCACCGACCCGGACCTCGAAGTTGCCGTGCGCGACCTGACGGCCGGCGTGCCGCTGATCGACGAAGCCTGGGTGGAAGCGAACTTCACGCCGGCCGAGCAGCGCAGTCCCGCACAGCGCGACGCCCTGGCGGCGTCCGACGTCCTGGTCGCCGAGCTGCAGGCCGCCGACGTGCTGGTCATCGGCCTGCCGGTCTACAACTTCGGCCCGCCGGCCGCGCTCAAGGCCTGGATCGACCAGGTGGCACGGGCGCGCGTCACCTTCCGCTACACGCCGGACGGCCCGGTCGGCCTGCTGGCCGGCAAGCGGGCTTATGTCGTCGCGGCGTCCGGCGGCACGGCGCTGGGCAGCGACATCGACTTCGCCACGCCCTACCTGCGCCACGTCCTCGGTTTCCTCGGGATCACCGACGTCAGCCTGATCGGCGCCGACCGGCAGATGGTCGATGCCGAGGCCGCCCGCAGCGGCGCCGCGGCGGCCCTCGACCAGGTCTTGCCGCTATCGGCCTGACCGGCGGCTACAGGCCCCAGACCAGCACGATCATGGGTACGGCGACGAGGCAGATGAGCAGTTCCAGCGGCACGCCCATCCGCCAGTAGTCGCCGAAGCGGTAGCCGCCGGGGCCCATGATCAGGGCGTTGTTCTGATGGCCGATCGGCGTCAGGAAGGCACAGGAGGCGCCGACCGCGACGGCCATCAGGAAGGCGTCCGGGTTGACCTGCAGGCGTTCGGCCAGGCTGACGGAAATCGGCGCCATCACCACGGCGGTCGCCGCATTGTTGAGGACGTCGGACAGGGTCATGGTCACCACCAGCACCAGGGCCAGCACCACCCAGGCCGGCCAGGTGCCGGTGAGCGCGACGGTCGCTTCGGAGATGGTGTCGGTCGCGCCGGTCGTTTGCAGCGCCCCGCCGACCGGAATCAACGCCCCCAGCAGCACGATGACCGGCCAGTCCACCGCCTCGTACAGGCCGCGCAAGGAGACCAGGCCGATGCCGATCATGAGGGTGAGCGCCGCACCGAAGGCGACGTAGATCGGCACCAGGCCGAGGCTGCTGGCCAGGATGGCCGCGGCGAACAGCCCGGCGAGCAGCAGGGAATGCCGCCGCTGGCCGTAGACCAGACCGCGTTCGGCCAGCGGCAGCAGGTCGTAGCGCGTCATGAAGTCCCCGACCCGCTCGCTCTCGCCGTGCAGCAGCAGCACGTCGCCGGCGGAGAAGCGGAAGTCCTGCAGCCGCCCGCGATAGGGCCGCCCCTGGCGGGCGACGCCGAGCAGGTTGAGCCCGTGGCGCGCCCCGAAACGAAGCTGTTCCACCGTGCGCCCCTCCAGCGCGCTGCGCGGGCGCACCACGGCTTCGGCGACCTGCGCCGCGCCGCCGGACAGCAGGCCCTCGTCGCCCCGGCTCTTGCCGAGCTTCGCCTCCAGGCGCTTGACGAAGGCCTCCAGGTCCTTCGGCGCCGCCTCGATCAGCACGCGGTCGCTGGCGTTCGGCACCAGCGAGCCGGGCACGGGCGAGATGCGGCGGTCCTTGCGGACGACGGCGACCACCTGGACGTTCAGGTCCTTGGCCTCCTCGTAGAGTTCGGCCACCGACATGCCATAGGCCCGGCTCTTGGTCGGCACGCGCACCTCGGACAGGTAGGCCTCGATCTGCATCAGCTCGGCGGCACCCGCCCCCGCTTCCTCGCCGCGCGGAATCAGCCGCCAGCCCAGCAACATCACGAAGGCCAGGCCGACCAGAGCGACCGCTCCGCCCACCGGCGTGAAATCGAACATCTGGAAGCTGCCGCGCTCGGGCAGCAGCTCGGCCCGCTGGGTCGCCACGATGATGTTGGGCGGCGTGCCGATCAGCGTGACCAGACCGCCCAGGATCGTCGCGAAGGACAGGGGCATCAGCAACAGACCGGCCGCGCGCTTGGCCTTCTGCGCACTCGACAGGGCGACCGGCATCAGCAGGCCGAGGGTGCCGACGTTGTTCATGAAGCCGGACAGCAGGGCACCGATGCCGCCCAAGGCGCCGATATGCGTCGTCGTCGTCACCGTCGCCGGGCGCACGGCGCGCGCGAAGACGTCGGTGGCGCCGGAATCGCTGAGCGCCTTGGAGAGCACCAGCACCAGGGCGACCGTTACCGTCGCCGGGTGGCCGAAGCCGGCGAAGGCCTCGGCGGTCGGAACCAGGCCGGCCAGCACGCAGAGCATCAGCGCCCCGAAGGCCGCCACATCGTAGCGGATGCGCCCCCAGACGAGCAGGACGACCAGCGCGAGCAGGATGGCGAACAGCATGCCCTGCTCGAGGTTCACGCCAGTCTCGCTCACCCGGATCTCCCGCGCCGGCGTCGAGGCGGCTTCAATAGAGGTGCTGGCCGCCGGTCACGAAGATCTCGGTGCCGGTGACATAGCCGAAATCGGGCGTGCACAGGCGGAAGACCGCCCCGGCCACCTCGTCCGGCGTCCCCATGCGTTGCATCGGGATGCGCGGGATCAGGGTCTCGTACTCGGGCCCGATCATCGCGGTCTCGATCTCGCCGGGCGCCACCGCGTTCACGCGGATGCCGAGCTGCGCCATCTCCACCGCCAGCTCGCGGGTCAGTGCCGAGAGCGCCGCCTTCGAGGTCGAGTAGGCGGAGCCTGCGAAGGGATGGATGACGTGCCCCGCGATCGAGGTGATGTTGACGATGCAGCCCTTGCCGCGGCGCAGCGGCACGGCAAAGCCCCGCGCCAGGGCCAGGGGCGCGAAGAAGTTGAGCTCGAAGACCCAGCGCCAGTCGGCGATGTCGCCGTTGAGGCAGCCGAGCCGCTCCTTGAAAGGTGTCTTCGGGCTGACGGCGGCGTTATTGACCAGCGCCTGCAGGCCGCGCTGGCCGAGGATCTCGTTGGCGTGCGCGACGAAGCGTTCGGAATCCGTTGGGTCCGCGAGGTCGGCGGTAATGTGGTGGGTCCAGTTCGGGTCGCGCTTGCAGTCCTCGGGCACGACTTCGCGCGAGCAGGTTATGATCCGCCAGCCTTCGCCGGAAAAGCGCTTGACGGTCGCATGGCCGATGCCCCGGCTGGCACCGGTCAGCACCACGGTCGGCTTGTCCTCGACCGCGGTTTCCTGCGGCTTCGGCCGGGCTTCGTCCTTTAAGGTGTCGTGCGCCATGCCGCGCAGTCTATCCCGACTGCGCAGGGGCGCAAGCGGCGCGTCAGGAGGCGGCCGCGCTGCCGGCCGGAGCGCCGCTGTGGCGGCCCGCCGGCCGCACCGAGACGACACGGAAGGTGCGCAGCTGCTCGTCCTGCTCGAGGATCGAGACATACTCGCCTTCGACGAAGCAGTGGCTGTCGAAGCGATATCCGGCCTCGTCGAGGTCCGGGTCGCCCTCGACGTCGTAGTGAAAGGCCCACTTGCGCCCGCGCGTATGGATCAGGTGGCCGTACTCGTCCGCCTCGCCTTCCCAGAAACGCCAGACCCTGCAGTGCTTGCGTTCCCTATGCCAGCCGTCGACGTCGATGTGTCCGTCCGGATCGAGGGGTGCGACGAACTCGTATCCGCGGGTCGGGCTGCCTTGCGGGAAGTCGTGATCGCGCGCCAGTTCGAGGCGAATGGACATCAGGCTCATATCGGAAGGTCCTCCAGGTGTCCCGGGCCGATGCGATGTGCCGGGCCGTCGCCTAGCGGCGCTCGCCGGCGCTCTGCGGCATCGCTTCGGGATCGTAGTCGGGGTGAGTCTCGACGAAATGCCGGAGAACGAGACGCAGCTTCAGCGCGTGGGCATAGTTCTCCTTGGCCTCCGCAGCGGCGATATCCTCGAGGATCATCCGCTTGAGCAGCGGCACGCCGTTCGCGCTGTGCACCAGATAGTTGCCCAGCTCCGCGGCGATGATCTCGGGACAGTGCTCGTGCTCGACAATGGCGTCGATCTCGTCTTCGGTCAGTTCGGACATGCCGATGACGTCATCCAAGGTCAGCATGGCTTTCCTCCTGCCGCCGCTGCGGCGGCGGCCTGCCTGAGGCCGGTAGCGCCTTCTTGCGGGCGCCCTGCGGCCGAACCGCTCAGTGCGCCATCAGCACAGGCAGCGCACAGTGAGTCAGGACCGCCCGCGTCGCGCCGCCCAGCACGAACTCGCGCAGACGGCTGTGGCCGTAGGCGCCCATCACGAGCAGGTCTGCGTCCGCCTGGCCGGCGGCGGTCATCAGCGCCTCGCCGGCGCCGTCCTCCAGAGGCAGCGTGCGGGCGCGGGCGTCGATCCCGTGCAGCCCCAGCCACGCCGCCGCGGCCTGCGGACTCTTGGCGCCCGCCAGCTCCTCGTCCTCCTCGGCCAGAGCGACCACCTGGACCGTCCCGGCCTTGGCCAACAGCGGCAGGGCAGCGGTCACCGCCCGCGCGCACTCGCGCGTTCCCGCCCAGCCGATCAGCACCGTGTTGCCGACGGTGCCCTCGAAGCCAGGCGGCAGAACCAGCACTGCGCGGCCGGCCTCGAACATTGCGGCTTCCAGCGCCGGCGCGTAGGCGCCCTCCTGCGCATCGTCTGGGCGCCCGCAGAGCACCAAGTCGAACAGCAGGGCGCGCTCGGCCACCACCGAGTCCTCGCGGCCGACGACTTCGCGCCAAGCGCAGGTGAACTTGCCGGCCTCGGCGGCGCCGTTCGCCGCGCCCAAGTGGGCGTCGATCGCCCTGCAGGCCTCCTCGGCGGCCTGACGCGCCGCCTTGGCGTGACTTTGGGCGCTCTGGCGCAGGTCGGTCGAAACCTGCTCGACCATCGCCGCCGACATTCCCTCGCCGACAAGTGGGATCGAGCTTTCCGGATCGAGACGTACGTGCAGGGCTTCGACGTAAGCCTCGAAGCCCTGGCCAAGCGCGACGGCCGCTCGCATGGTGGCGGTGCTGGCATCGCCGCCGTCGACCACGGCGAGCAGGGACGCGAACGACATCTCGGACTGACCCCCTGTTGCTTGTCCTTGTCGGTGCCTGGTTTCCGCGGGCCGCGACCGGATGGCGACGGGCCATCGGCACATGAGCGGGACGATCCCAGCCGCATCTGGGCAGGGCATTGATGTGCGTCAACGGCCCGGGGCGGCGCCCGAGCCGCCGACGGCCCGGCTTCCCTGGCCCGGTTTCCCTGGCCCGGGTCTCAGGTGCCGTATTGCGGCGTTTCCTCCGCCAGCACGTGCGGATCCTGGTGGATGATCACCTCGGCGCCGGGGAACTGGGTCTGCAGCTCCGCCTCCACTGCCTCCGCGACGGCGTGGGCGCGATACAGCGTCATCCCTCCGTTCATCTCCAGGTGCAACTGGATGAAAGTGCGCGGCCCCGAGGCCCGTGTCTTCAGGTCGTGCACGCCCAGCACTTCGTCGTGCGCCCGCGCCACGGCGATGACCTTTTCGCGCTGCTCGGCGGGCAACTCCCGGTCCATCAGCATATCCAGCGCCTCCCGGGCGATCTGCACAGCGCTGTAGAAAATGTAGCCGGCGACGCCGAGGGCGATCAGCGGGTCCGCGCGCAGCCATCCGAACTGACTGGCCAGCACCAGCGCCAGGATCACCGCGGCGTTCATCAGCAGATCGGACATGTAGTGCAGGGAATCCGCCGCGATCGCGCTGGAGCCGGTCCGGCGCACGACGTACTTCTGGAAGCGGGTCAGCGCGAAGGTCAGCAGGATCGAGAAGACCATCACCCCGACGCCCACGTTTCCGTACGACACCGGCTCCGGTTGGATCAGCCGGTGGCCGCCCTCGATCGCGATGAACAGCGCCGAGCCCGAGATCAGCCCGGCTTGAAGCAGGGCGGCCAGGGGCTCCGCCTTGCCGTGGCCGAAGCGGTGCTCCTGGTCGGCCGGCACCAGCGCCTGCCGCACCGCCAGCAATGTCACCAGCGACGCGGCGACGTCGAGCAGCGAGTCCATCAGGCTGGACAGCAGGCTGACCGAGTCGGTCAGCCACCAGGCCCCGAGCTTGACGGCGATCAGGATCGTCGCCGTGACCACGGAGGCATAGGTGGCCAGCCGCATCAGGCGGCCGGCCCGCCGCTGGTCCAAACGCTGGTTCCCGTCTCTTGCGCTCATGCTCGTTCCAGCCGCCGGGCTGCCGTATCAGGGATACAGCCGCTCGGTCTGCCATCGCGGCTTGGCAGGGTCGCCTCCGGGGTCCTCGCCCTGTCGATAGTACACGAGGCGGTCGTGCAGCCGGAATGCGCCGTCCTTCCAGAACTCGATCAGGTGCGGCGTCACCCGGAAGCCAGACCAGTGCGGCGGCCGCGGCACGCTGGCGAGCGCATACTTCGCGGCGTAGCGGGCGACTTGCTTTTCCAGGGCATGGCGGCTTTCGAGCGGGCGCGACTGCTGCGAGGCCCAGGCACCGATCTGGCTCTGCTTCGGCCGGCTGGCGAAGTACGTATCGGCCTCCTGCGGGTCGACCTCGGCCACATCGCCCTCGATCCGTACCTGGCGGCGCAAGGACTTCCAGTGAAACAAAAGTGCGACTTTCGGATGCGCCAGGATCTGCGTGCCCTTGCGGCTCTCGTAATTCGTGTAGAAGACGAAGCCGCCGCGGCTGACGTCCTTCAGCAGGACCATGCGCAGGGAGGGCATCCCGTCGGAACCGAGGCTTGCAACGGCCATCGCGTTCGGGTCGTTGGCCTCTTTGTCTCTGGCCTCCGCAAGCCAGGTGTCGAACAAGGCAAAGGGATCCTCGATGGGCGTATCGGTGACCATGGGCGGACGACCTATTGACGACAACGTGCCCGGCCTGCTGGTCTGCCGGGCAACGCACGAGAGGTGAGACGCGCTTCGCCGACGGGGATACGGTCGAATGTCGGACCGTACAACCGACGACCGCCCTCCGACGGGCGATCCTGGCACGAAAGTATAGGCGCCGCGCCAAGCAGACCAAGGGCGTTTGCGGCGAGGCGGCCTCGGGGGACCCGCACGGCGGGCACAACTGAAGGAAAGAGGCACGCTGACATGGTTCGCAAGATTCTGATCATCGGCGCCGCGGTCTTGGGACTCGGGCTCGCCGGCTGCGAGAACGGACCCGGCCCGAAGCAGACGGTCGGCGCCCTCGGCGGCGCCGCGCTGGGCGGCTTCATCGGCTCTCAGATCGGCGGCGGCACCGGCAACCTGATCGCCACCGCCGCGGGCACGGCGATCGGCCTGTTCGTCGGCTCGGAGATCGGCCGCAGCATGGACGACACAGACCGCCTGAAGGCCCAGCAGGCGCAGCAGCAGGCGGTGCGCGCGCCGATCGGCGAGACCATCACCTGGAACAATCCGAACAACGCGAATCAGGGTTCCTACACGCCGGTCCGTGACGGCTACACCCAGAGCGGGCGCTACTGTCGGGAATTCCGCGAGACCATCACCATCGACGGCCGCACGGAGACCGGCACCGGCGTCGCCTGCCGGCGCGCCGACGGCACCTGGGAAATCATGAGCTGAACCCCAGGCGGCCAGGCCTTTAACCGAGGGCCGCCAGGCCTTGAACCGAGGGGCGTCGGCCCAGGTCGACGCTCCTTCGCATTGCCGCCCGAGCCCAATCGTCCCGACGTCTCAGGGACTTGCCTTCGCGCGCCGGGCTGCCCACAAATGAGGGCCGATCCGCGTGTCTCACTCATGACGATCCGCCGCACATGCGCGACCCCTACGAGGTCCTCGGCGTCGGCCGCAGCGCCAGCCAGGACGAGATCAAGAAGGCCTATCGCAAGCTGGCCAAGGAGCTGCACCCGGATCTGAACCCGGGCAATGCGGCCGTCGAACAGCGCTTCAAGGAGGTCTCGCAGGCCTACGGCATCCTCGGCGACGCCGACAAGCGTCGTCGCTTCGACGCCGGCGAGATCGACGCCAGCGGTCAGGAGGATCCGACCCGCGGCTTCTATCGCACCTACGCGGAGGCCGGCGGCGCGCACGGCACCGGCGGCAAGTACACCCGATACGCCTTCGACGAAGACTTTTCCGCCGACGACATCTTCGCCGACCTCTTCGGCGGCGCCTTCCGCCGCGACGGCCGCCATACCGAGGGCCGCCAGCGCACCCCCCAGCGCGGCGCCGATGTGCATTACACCGTCGAGGTCGACTTCCTGGAGGCGGCCGCCGGCGCGCGCAAGCGGATCCAGCTTTCCGACGGCAAGACCCTGGACGTCACGATCCCCGAAGGTACCGAGGAGGGCCAGACCCTGCGGCTGAAGGGCAAGGGGCGCCAGGGGCTCTACGGCGGCCCGCACGGCGACGCCTTCCTTGAGGTGCACGTCGCGCCGCACCGGCACTTCACCCGCAAGGGCTCGGACGTCCACCTCGAGTTGCCGGTCACCTTGGCGGAGGCGCTGGAGGGGGCGCAGATCAACGTGCCCACGGTGCACGGCAAGGTCGCCATGAAGGTGCCGTCAGGGGCCAACACCGGCACGACGCTGCGGCTCAAGGGCAAGGGGATCAAGGACCGTACCGCCGGCACCTACGGCGACCAGTTCGTCAAGCTCAAGGTGATGCTGCCGGAGCAGCCCGACGCCGAGCTGACCGACTTCCTCGCCAAGTGGTCGGAGAAGCACCCCTACGACCCCCGCCGCAAGGCCGGGCTGGCCTGAGCCGCCGCCCGGCCCGCGGCCCGCAAGCGGGAGACGCGCCATGCTGCTGACGCTCGACGAGGTGGTGGCCCGGATCGACGCCGAGGGTCTGAGCGTCAGCCGCGAGCAACTGGTGTTCTTCGCCGCGCAGAGTTGGGTCCGCGCGCTCGAAGAGGAAGGCGATCTCTACTTCGACGAACAGGACGCGGCGCGGGCGCGGCTGATCTGCGAGCTGCGCGACGACATGGCGATCAACGACGAAGCCATGCCGCTGGTGCTGCGCCTGCTCGACCAGGTCTATGCCCTGCGCGGCCTGCTCGGCGAGGTGCAGGAGGCGATCCGCGCCCTGCCGGCCGACGAGCGAACCGAGATCGAAGACAAGCTCCGCCGCGCGCTCGAGGGTTAGCTGCGGAGGCTGCCCGCGGCCTCGACGACCTTCGGCGGAGACTCGCGGCCCTGCGCTGCGACCACCTCGGACAGCGGTGTCCGGGCATAACGGGCAGCCTCCTCCGACAGGCGGCGCGTGGCGTCCCCCGCGGCACCGCGCCAGTCCCGCGTCGGCGCCAGATCCAGGTCGAGAGCGACGAGTAGGTCGCCCAGGGTGACGTGCTGCAGATCCCGCGCGATCAGCACCTTGCCGTGCCCGGCCCGCTCGATCAGGCCGGCGCGCCGCATCCGGCCGAGCAGATGGTCGACCTCCGCGGGAGACGCCGGAAGGCCGCGGTGCAGGCGCACCTGGGTCAACTTCTCGCCACTTTCGGCCACGCGCTGCAGGCGCTCCAGCAGGGCGAGGGCGAGGCCCAGCTTGTCGCCGGGATGCCTCAGCGGTGCGCCGCGCGCGCTGGCATAGCGCCACTCCGGGATCGCCGCCGCCGTCTCGGCGCCGACGATCACCACGATCCAGATCAGGTAGAGCCAGAAGAGGAACAGGGGAATCGTCGCCAGCGCGCCGTAGAGCACCTCGTAGCCCCGCACGTTGGCGATGTAGAGGCCGAAGACGTACTTCAGCAGTTCCATCAGCAGCGCCGCGGCGAAACCGCCGGCCAGCGCGTGCAGAAAGCGTACCGGCCGGTGCGGCACCACCATGAAGATCAACGCGAAGCCGAGGGTGGACAGCGCCACGGCGACCAGGCGCGAGAGGCCGACCAGCAGTCCGCCCAGCGCCCCTTCGATCAGCTCGAAGCGGGCCAGCGCGAAGACGTAGGAGGAAATCGAGATCGACGCGCCGAACAGCAGCGGCCCCAGGGTCAGGACCGCCCAATAGATCAGGAAGCGCAGCGCGAGCGGCCGCGGCGTCGCCTCGCGAAAGATGCGGCTGAGCGCCTCGTCGATGGTGTTGAGCAGGAGAATGGCCGTGAGCGCCAGGCCGACGACGCCCGGTCCGGTCAGGTCGGCGGCATTCTCGATGAAGCTTGTGTAGTAGGGCTCGATACGGCTCTGGCTGCCGGGCGGCACGACGGAGAGCACCAGTTCGTAAAACTGCCGGCGCGCCTCGTCGAAGGCTGGAAAGGCGGCGAGGATCGCCAAGCCGATGGCCAGCATCGGCACCAACGCCAACAGCGAGACGTAAGACAGGCCGGAGGCGAGCTGCAACCCTCGGTCGTCGGTGAAGCGCGCATACACGAAGCCCACGAAGCGACCCGTGCGCAGGGCGGCAGCCTGCAGCCGGCCGAGCGGACCAGCGGGCGGACCGAGCCCTTGCAGCGCGTCTGCGCCTTCGCGGGTGCGGGACTGGAAGTCGTCCTTCATCGCTCAAGGGTAACGTACCGAGCCGAGCTTCGCTGCCATCGAGTCGGTCTGCACGCCGTCTCGAGGATTGGCGCGAGAGGCAGCCGAAATCCGGCCAAAGTCGCGCGAATCCGCAGCTTCAGGGCGCCTTTGACCTGTCGAACCCATAGTGTAGGATGCGCCGCCGCCGGCCGGGTCGGGATGGATCGGCAGACGCGCCTCCGGTGCGCGCAGCCGGGTCCGCCGTGGTCTGCGGTCCGTCTTGTCCGCTCCGCCTGGCGGGGTAAAGCAGCAATTTCGGCCAGCCCGCTTTGCGCCCTGAAGCGCGCCGGCCCGGGGAAGCATCGGGAAGAGCATGTCGGATTCGCCTGCGCTGATGAGCGGCAAACGCGGCCTCGTCATGGGGGTCGCGAACGAACGGTCGATCGCTTGGGGCATCGCCCAGGCCGTACGGGCGCAAGGGGCGGAGTTGGCCTTCACCTACCAGGGCGACGCGCTCGAGAAGCGTGTGCGCCCCCTGGCCGAGAGCGTCGGCAGCGATCTGCTGATGCCGTGCGACGTCAGCGACGACGCCTCCGTCGACGCCGCCTTCGCCTCCTTGGCCGAGCGCTGGGACGGGCTGGACTTCCTGGTGCACGCCATCGCCTACGCGGACAAGGACCAGCTCAAGGGCAAGTACCTTCAGACGACACGGGACAACTTCCTGCGCTCGCTCGACATCTCCTGCTACTCCTTCACCGCCGTCGCCCAGCGCGCGGTGCCGATGATGAAGGCGGGCGGCAGCCTGCTGACCCTCACCTACTACGGCGCCGAGCGGGTCATGCCGCACTACAACGTGATGGGCGTCGCCAAGGCCGCGCTGGAGGCCTCGGTGCGCTATCTCGCCTCCGATCTCGGCGAAGCGGACATCCGGGTCAACGCCATTTCGGCCGGACCGATCCGCACCCTGGCCGCCTCCGGGATCGGCGACTTCCGCTACATCCTGAAGTGGAACGAGTACAATTCGCCGCTGCGACGCAACGTGACGCAGGAACAGGTCGGCGGCGCCGCGCTCTACCTGTTGTCCGACCTCTCAGGCGGGGTGACGGGCGAGGTGCACCATGTCGATTCCGGCTACCACACGGTCGGCATGATGGCCGTCGAGGCCGCGCCGCAGATCCGTGAGCTGCTCGAGGGCTTCCGCGTCCAGGGCTAGGACAGGGGACCGCGCCGTGCCAGGCAATGCCTTCGGCCAGGCCTTCCGCTTCACCACCTGGGGCGAAAGCCACGGGCCCGCGATCGGCTGCGTCGTCGAGGGCGTGCCGCCGCTGATCCCGCTCGCCGAGGCGGATATCCAGCCCTACCTGGACCAGCGCAAACCGGGTCAGTCGCGCTACACTACCCAGCGTCGCGAGGAGGATCGGGTGACCATCCTCTCCGGCGTGTTCGAGGGCCGGACGACCGGAACGCCCATCGCGCTCGAGATCCGCAACGCCGACCAGCGCTCCAAGGACTACGGCGAAATCGCCGACAAGTTCCGGCCCGGCCACGCCGACGTGACCTATTGGGGCAAGTACGGCATCCGCGACTACCGAGGCGGCGGCCGTTCCTCGGCGCGCGAGACGGCGATGCGGGTGGCGGCCGGCGGCGTCGCGCGCAAGGTGCTGGATCATCTGCTCGGCTCGGGCGCCGTGACGATCCGCGCCGGCCTGGTGGAGATGGGCGGCGACGGCATCGACCGCGACGCCTGGACCTGGGACGAGGTCGACCGCAACCCCTTCTTCTGCCCCGACGCCGAGGCGGCGGCGCGCTGGGGCGGCCTGCTCGATGCCGCGCGCAAGCAGGGCTCCTCCCTCGGGGCCGTGGTCGAGGTAGTGGCAGAGGGCGTGCCGCTGGGCCTCGGCGAGCCGGTGTACGACAAGCTCGACGCCGACCTCGCCAAGGCGATGATGTCGATCAACGCGGTCAAGGGGGTGGAGATCGGCGCGGGCTTTGCGGCGGCGCGCCTGTCGGGCGAGGACAACGCAGACGAGATGCGCATGGCCGACGGCCGCATCGCCTTCCTGACCAACTGCGCCGGCGGCGTGCTGGGCGGGATCTCGACCGGCCAGCCGCTGGTCGTGCGCTTCGCCGTCAAGCCGACCAGCTCGATCCTGACGCCGCGGCGCACCGTCGACCGCTTCGGCCAGGAGACCGAGATCGTCACCAAGGGCCGGCACGACCCCTGCGTCGGCATCCGCGCGGTTCCGGTAGGCGAGGCGATGATGGCGGTAGTGCTCGCCGACCACCTGCTGCGGCATCGCGGTCAGATCGGAGGGACCGGCGGCGTGACGGGGCCGTCGTGACCGATCTGCGCGCCGCCATCGCCCTGCGCCGCGCTGGCCCGGCCGACTGTGGGCGGCTTGCGGCGCTGCTGCTGGAAGCCTTCGCCTTCTACGGCGACCCGCAACCCTTGGCGGCGCCGGAGATGGCCGAGCGGCTACGCCGGCGCATCGACCGCGAGCCGGGCTTCGAGGCACTGCTGGCCGAACGCGACGGCCTGCCGGTGGGCTTCGCCATCTATGCGCCGGTGTTCTGGACCACCGACTGCGAACTGTCGCTCTTCCTGAAGGAAATCTACGTGGTCGACGCCCTGCGCAGCCAGGGCGTCGGGCGTGCCTTGATGGCGGAGATGGCCCGAATCGCGCGGACACGCGGCTGGACGCGGCTGGTCTGGACCGTCGATCGCTTCAACCGCCGTGCCGTCCGCTTCTACAAGACCCTTCCGGGCCTGCGCACGCTCGACAAGAACGTCTTCCTGATCTCCGGGGACGGCATGGCGGAGTTGGCAGACGAGTCCTGGGGATGACCGGCCGCCAGGGTTTCAGCCGGCGTGGCGCGCCGCCAGGGGGTCGCGCATGCCCTGCCAATCGGTACGGACCCGTTCCAGCAGCCAGGCCGCCGTGCCGCTCCAGGTGCGGATCTCGGCGAAGTTCGGCGCCGCGAAGCTGCGGTAGAAGATGGCGCCGTGACCACCGCCCGGGAAGAAACGCGGCAACAGTCCGCTGAAGGCATAGCCGCGCGTGCGCAGGCAGGCGATGGCCCAGACCGCCACCGGCCGGTCGAGGGCCAGAACGACCTGCACTGTGCGCCGCCCGCGCGTCGCCGCCGCGCGTTCGAGTTGGGCGAGGCGCACGGGCAACTCCGTTCCCGCCGTCGCGACGGTCAGGCGGGCCATGTCGAAGCGCGGCATGTCGAGCACACCGACCCCTCCGGGCCCCACAGGCTGGGACGCATGGGCGACCGGCACGATCGCCCCGGCCCGCCCCCCATCCGGCAGCAGGCGCGCCGCCCAGTCGGCCAGCTCCGGTGTCAGATAGGCCGGCGCCGCCGGGCGCTTGCCGAACTCCAGGTACTGCACCAGGGTGGCGATCGGCCCCTGCACGCCCTCACTCGCCAGCATGCGCTGCGGCACGTAATCGATTTCAAGCCCGGTGTCGCAGAAACCGTATTGCCCCAGCACCTTCTGCGAGATCGTGTGGTTGGTCAGCGCCGTGCCATAGACGGCGTCGCACTGCGGGTCCGCGCGCGCGGCCTCGACCATCATGGCGAAGAGGTGCCGCAGGACGCCGCCGCGGCGATGCTCGGGAACGACGATCCCCTGGCCGACCTCGAAGATGCGCGGGTTCGGCGCCGAGCGGAGCAGGGCGACGTGGCCGGCGAAGCTGCCGTCCGGCGCAGACGCCACGAAGGAGCGCTGGCGGTCGGACGCCAGCGCCTCCGCGGTCGCCGCCGCGTCATAAACGGCGGCGGAGAGATAATGCTCGCCGTAGACGCTGCGGAAGCCGGCCGGCAAGGCGGCCGCTTCGCCCGGACCGATACGCTCCAGGCGGTATCCCGCAATCGACCGAGGTGCTTCGGCGGCAAGCTGGCGTCGCTCATCCGGGAGTTGTATGGCGGGTGAAAGCATCGGCGCCGCATGCCACCACCTGAAAATTGTTTATAAAGAATACTATTTCCTCCTATACGAAGTCTTATTTTATACATTCTGGAACCCTTCGACCTCGCCGCGGTTGATCCTCTTGGGGTTTCACCGGTTCTCGCGACGGCTTCTTGGCGACACATGCGTGCCAGGATCGCGCCCCGCCGTCCGACCCACTTCCAAAAGGCCGGGACGGCTGCAGGCGAGAAACCCCGGATCCGAATGTCGGGCGGGATCGCACCGAAGACCTGCTGCTGCGATCCAGGGAGGAAAAACGCGATGGAGAACACGGAAATCCACGTAATCGATTATCTGATTATCGCCGCTTACTTCATCGTCGTCTTGACGATCGGCTTCTGGGTCGCCCGCAAGATCGAAACCGGCGACGACCTCTTCCTCGCCGGCCGCTCGTTGCGCTGGCCGGTCATCGGCGGCTCGCTATTCGCCTCGAACATCTCCAGCACGACGCTCATCGGCCTGGCCGGGGCCGCCTACACCAGCGGAATCGCCGTGGCCAACTATGAGTGGATGGCCGGCGTCGTGCTGGTCTTCATGTCCTTCTTCTTCCTGCCGATCTACCTGAAGTCCCGCATCACCACCATCCCGGAGTTCCTCCAACTTCGCTTCGACCGCCGCTCGCGACTGTATTTCTCCGGGATCACCATCCTGCTTTCGATCATCGTCGACACTGCTGGCGGGATTTATGCGGGCGCGGTCGTCCTGGGCGTATTCTTTCCGGAGCTGGTGCTGTGGCAGACCTGCCTGGCGCTGGCGCTGGTCGCCGGCCTCTATACCGCCGCGGGCGGCCTGCGCGCAGTGGTCTACACCGACGTGATCCAGACCGTGGTGCTGATCGTCGGCTCGACCGTCCTGACGCTGCTGGTCTTTGCCCAGTTCGACTATAGCTGGAGCGCCGCGACCGAGGCGCTGCCCGACGGCCAGCTCTCGCTGATCCGCCCGCTCGACGACGACAGCCTGCCCTGGCTGGGCACCCTGGTGGGCGTGCCGATCCTGGGTTTCTGGTACTGGGCGGCAAACCAGTACATCACCCAGCGCGTGCTCGGCGCCTACAGCCTGAAGGACGCGCAGTGGGGCGCCAACCTGGGCGCCCTGCTGAAGCTGCTGCCGCTCTTCATCATGGTCCTGCCCGGCGCCATGGCGCTCAACCTCTTCCCAGACCTGGAGAACGGCGACCAGGTCTTCCCGACTCTGGTAGCGGAGCTGCTGCCGATCGGGCTGACCGGACTGGTCATGGCCGGACTGATCGCCGCCATCATGTCGAGTATCGACTCGACACTGAACTCCGCGTCCACCCTGATCGTTCACGACTTCGTCGCCACGCCCGAAAAGGAGCTCTCGCCGCAGAGGCTGGGTCGGCTCGGGCGCATGACCACGCTGATCCTGATGGTGATCGCCGCCGCCTGGGCGCCCAACATCGCCAACTTCGGCGGCCTGTTCTCCTACCTGCAGCAGGCCTTCTCAATCCTGGTGCCGCCGGTGGTGGCGATCTTCCTGCTCGGGGTGTTCTGGAGGCGCGGGGCCGGCACCTCGGCTTTCTGGACGCTGGTGGTCGGCCACCTGCTCGGCGTCAGCCTGTTCGTCGCCACGCAGACCGGCCTCTGGGACGTCCACTTCACCATCAACGTCGGCATTCTGACGGCCGTCAGCGCGGCCGTGTACGTCACCCTCGCCTGCCTGCGTCCGGCGCCGCCGCACGAGAAGACCGAGGGCCTGACCTGGGAGCCGGGCCTGGGCAGCGAGACGCGTGACCTGGTCTGGTACAAGCGTCCCCACCTGCAGGGCGCCGGCGTGCTCGTCCTGACGGCGCTGACGCTGATCCTTTTCTGGTAGGACCGAGGCCGCCTTGCAGGACACGCAAGGCGGCCTCCGCGAGACTGCGCCGCTGCGGCGCTTCGCACAGGCCCGGTCCGGACGCAGCTATGGTGCAGCGCACTATCCATGCCTGGAGATCGGCCATGACTCTGATGCTCGCCCTCTTCTCCCTTGCTTCCTTCGCCGGCTTCTGCGCCCTGGAGGCCGAGCGGTAGGCCCGGCTCAACGCCGGAACACCGCCACCAACTCCAGGTGGCTCGACCAGGGGAACTGGTCCAGCGGGGTCACCCGCTCCAGCGCGTAACCGCCCTCGACCAGCGTGCGGGCGTCGCGTGCGAAGCTGGCCGGATTGCACGAGACGGCGACCACGGTCGGAACTCGGCTGGCGGCGATGTGCGGCGCCTGGGCCGGCGCCCCGGCGCGCGGCGGGTCGAAGACCAGCGCGTCGAAGACGTCCAGCTCCTCCGCATGCAGCGGCTGGCGCTCCAGGTCGCGCCGCTCGCCGGCGACGCGTCCCCGCACCTCGGGACCGCGGCTTGCCGCCTCCAGGGCGGCCAGCGCCGCGCCGTCGCCCTCGTAGGCCAGCACCCGCGCCGGATCGGCGAGCGCGAAAGCGAAGGTGCCGATGCCGGCATACAGGTCGGCGATGCGCAGCGCAGAGGGCGGAATCGCCTGCCTGACCAGGTCGACCAGCGCCGCCTCCCCGTCCCGGCTCGGTTGCAGGAAACCGCCGGGCGGCGGCACCACCCGGGCCGCCCCGAAACCGAGCAGCGGCAGCCGCCGCTGCGCCAGCGGTTCGGGGGTGCCGCCGCCGGTGCGCCAGGCCAGCCGGGCCAGGTCCCGCGCCGCGGCGAAGGTCGCCAGCGCTTCGCGGGCGGCCAGTCCGGGCTCCGCGGGCGTGACCACCAGCACGTCGAGTCCGGTCTCCGTCTCCGCGACGGCAACGTCCGCCTCGTCGCCGTCTTCCAGCCAGGCGGCGAGGGCATCGCGCAGCGGTGCGATGAGGGCCAGCAGGGCCGGCGTCAGCAGCAGGCAGGTCTGCAGATCGACAAGGTCGCGGCCGCGCGCCTCGTGGAAACCGAGTCGAACACGGCCGCCCTGGCGACGCGCCGCGAAGACCGCGCGCCGCCGCGTGCCGGGCGGGATCTCGAGCATCGGCGCGACCACCCCTGGGTCCAGCCCCTGTCGGGCGAGCTGCTCGCCGACCACGCCCTGCTTCCAGGTCCGGTAGGCGGCGGCGTCGAGGTGCTGCAGCCGGCACCCGCCGCAGGGGCTGAAATGCGGACACGGCGGCTCGACCCGCGCCGGTCCCTCGGCCAGCATCTCGACGATCTCGCCGCGCAGCGCGCCGCCCTTTTCGCCGGTCAGGCGCACGGTCAGGCGGTCGCCGGGCGCCGCGAGCGGCACGAACACCAGCCCTTCGGCCGTCTGCGCGAAGCCGTCGCCCAGCGCACCGATCGCCTCGATCTCGAGCGTCACCTGTCGTCCGCCGCCCCGGCGGGCCCGTCGTCGCACCCCGCGACCTCCTCGCATTTGCCGTGAAACCTCGGTGAAGCCTGTCGCTCGGCTCTGGTCAAGCCGCCCGCAAAGGCGCTACCACGGCACCGCAGACGGTTCCGCGGACGGCCCGGCAGGCGCAAGATAGGCGCCGCGCGCCGGGCCCGCAAAGACCGCCCTGTGCCGAGCGACGAACGCAAGGGAGGCGTGCCGTGCCGCAACCCGGTCACATCATGAAGCTGCCGGTTCCCGACGAGGCGGAGCTGGACGAGGACCTGCAGGCCTACTTCCAGAAGTGCCGCGACAAGCTGGGCATAGTGCCCTACGTCCTGCAGGCCTATGCGCTGCGCCCCGACAAGCTGCGCGCCTTCGCCAAGATGTACAACGACCTGATGCTCGGCGAGTCGGGCCTGACCAAGCTGGAGCGCGAGATGATCGCCGTCGTCGTCTCCAGCGTGAACCGCTGCTACTATTGCCTGGTGGCGCACGGGGCCGCGGTACGAGAGCTTTCCGGCGACCCGCAGCTCGGCGAGATGCTGGTGATGAACCACCGCGTGGCCGAGCTGAGCGTGCGGCAGCGCACCCTGCTCGACTTCGCTTGGAAGCTGACGGAAACGCCCCACCTGATTGGCGATACCGACCGCCGCGGGCTCTTCGACGCCGGCTTCTCCGAGGAGGACGTCTTCGACATCTGCGCCGTCGTCGGCTTCTTCAACATGTCCAATCGTGTCGCATCCGGCACGGACATGATGCCCAACCCGGACTACCATGCCGTTTCGCGACAGCTCCCAGACGGCCAAGCCTAAGACGCCCAGTCTCAGGCCGCTCAGCTCCAGCTACAGACCGGAAGGTGGTGGCGTGACCCGTGTCATCCTGTTTCTGCTGAAGTCGATCGTCGGCCTGCTGGCGAGCCTCGGCCTGCTGGTGGTGGTCCTGGCGCTCGTCGGGCTCTTCGCCTGGCGCGACCTGGCCGAAACCTTCGGCGAGGCGGAGCCGGTCGCCGCCCTGCCCGACAATATGGTGGTCGAGATCGACCTCGCGCCCGGCGTCACCGAGCGGCGACGGGGCGGCTTCCCGCCCGCTTTCGACGGCCCCTGGCTGCTGCCGGAGCTGATCGCCGCCATCGAGGACGCCGCCGACGATCCGGCGGTCGACGGCCTGCTGCTGCGGCTCGGCGTCGGCGAGATCAACATGGCCCAGGTGCAGGAGATCCGCGCCGCGCTGCAGCGCTTCCGCGAGACGGAGAAGTTCGCCCTGGGTTTCGCCGAGAGCTTCGGCGAGGCCGGCGACGCGACGCTGCACTACTACCTGGGCACCGCCCTCGACGAGGTCTGGCTGCAGCCGAGCGGCAACCTAGGTCTGAACGGCTTCCTGCTGGAGCAGCCCTACATGCGCCGCGCCCTGGCCGAGATCGGCATCGAGGGCCGCTTCGGCCAGCGCGAGGACTACAAGGGCGCCGTCGATCCCCTGATCCGCGACGCCATGGCGCCGGAGGTGCGCCGCAACCTCGACGCCCTGCTGGAGTCCTGGGCCGACCAAGTGGCCGGCGCCATCGCCGAGCGCCAGGAGCTAGAGCTGACCGCCGCCCGTCGCCTGATCGACCGCGGTCCCTACCTGGCCGAGGCGGCGGTTGAGGCGGGCCTGGTCGATCGCCTGGGTTATCTCGACGAGTTCTACGCCTACGGCACGCGCTTCTCCGAGCGAGTCGACTTCGCCCGCTACCTGGCCGAGCGCGAGTTGCCCGAACTGCCGGACGAAGCACCTCAGATCGCTCTGGTCTACGGCCTCGGCCCGGTCATGCTTGGCCACGAGGACGGCGGCGCCTTCAGCGATCCGGCGATGACCTCCGGGCGTCTCGTCGCCGCCTTGAACGAGGCCAAGGACGATCCCGAGGTGCGCGCTGTGATCTTCCGCATCGACAGCCCTGGCGGCTCGGCCGTCGCCTCCGACGCCATCTGGCGCGCCGTCGGCCAGGTGCGCGAGGCCGGCAAGCCAGTGATCGTCTCGATGGGCGGCGTCGCGGCCTCGGGCGGCTATTACGTGGCCGCCGGCGCCGACCGCATCCTGGCGCTGCCGGGCACGGTCACCGGCTCGATCGGCGTGGTCTCCGGCAAGTTCGTGCTGAGCGGCCTTTGGCAAGAGCTCGAGGTTAACTGGGACCGCGTGCAGGCCGGCGCCAACGCCGGCTACTGGAGCCCCAACCGCGACTTCACCAACAGCCAGTGGCAGAAGCTCCAGGACGGCCTGGATGCGGTCTACGAGGACTTCCTGGGGGTCGTCGCCGAGGGCCGCGGCCTTGAGGTCGAGGCGGTGCGCGCGGTCGCAGGCGGTCGCGTGTTCACCGGCGCCGACGCGCTGGAGAGCGGCCTGGTGGACGCCCTGGGCGGCCTGTCGGCGGCGGTGGACGCGGCGAAAGAGGTCGCCGGCATCGACCCGACCACGAAGGTGCGCCTGCTCGAGTACCCGAAGGAGCCGCCCTTCCGGCGTTTCCTGCGCGATCTCGCCGGGCTGCAGACCGATGCCGTCGCGCTGGCCCGCCTCGCCCAGGTCGTGGACCGCCTCGAGCCGGTGCTGCGGATGATGGGTGCCTTCGAGCCGCAGAGCGGCCAACTGCGCACGACGCCGCTGCTGGAACGCTGAACGGCTACGCCGTCCTGCGCGCGCAGATCAGCGCCTCGCGGTTGCCGTCGCTGCCTGCGATGGGGCTTTCGGCCAAACCTTCGACCGTCCAGCCGGGCTGCGCCGCCAGCCAGTCGCGCACACCCGCGATGGCGGCCTTGCGGGCGGCCGCATCGCGCACGATGCCGCCCTTGCAGACCTTGCCGGGGCCGACCTCGAACTGCGGCTTGACCAGCGCCACCAGCCGACCGCCCGGGCGCACCAGCGCGAGCGCCGCCGGCAAGGCGCGGGCCAGGGAGATGAAGCTGAGGTCGGCGCTGAGCAGGTCGACCGGCTCCGGCACCAGGGCGGTCGTCAGCTCGCGCGCGTCGGTCCGCTCCAGCGAGACCACACGCGGGTCGCCGGCCAGGCGCGGGTGGAGCTGGCCGCGGCCGACATCGACGGCATAGACCTTGGCGGCGCCGCGGCTGAGCAGCACCTCGACGAAGCCACCGGTCGAGGCGCCCAGGTCGAGGCAGATGCAGTCCCGCGGATCGAGCGCGAAGGCCTCCAGCGCCGCCGCCAGCTTGACCCCACCGCGCGACACCCAGGGGTGATCGCGTCCGGTGACGGCCAGCTCTGCCGTCTCGTCCAGCTCTTCGCTCGGCTTGCTCACCGGGCGGCCGGCGCAGAGCACGAGCCCGGCGGCGATCAGCGCCTGGGCGCGGGTGCGGCTCTCGGCCAGCCCGCGGTCGACCAGCAGCCGGTCGGCGCGCCGCTTCACCCCTCGAGCGGCCGGCGCAGCAGGCCTAGGCGCTCGCGCAAGGCGAAGCGCAGGGTCAGACCGACCGAGGCCGCCGCCAATCCGACGGCCAGCCCGAGCCACACGCCGATGCCTTCCAGACCGAGCGGAAAGGCCAGCGCCCAGGCGGCGCCGAAGCCGACCGCCCAGTAGCTGAAGACGGCGATGACCAGCGGCCAGGCGGTGTCCGACAGCCCGCGCAGGGCGGAGACCATGGCGACCTGCGCGCCGTCGACGAGCTGGAACAGCGCCGCCACCATGACGAAGCTGACCGCCAGTGCGAAGACCGGGGCATCGACCGCATCCCCGGCGTCCAGGAACAGCCCGACCAGCGCCGCCGGCGCGAACCACATGATAAGCGCGGCGAGACCGGTGGTCAGCGCCGCCAGGATCAGCGTCATCCAGCCGGCGCGGCGCACCCCCTCCAGATCGTGTGCGCCGAAGCGCTGGCCGACGCGCACCTGTCCGGCCTGGCCGATGCCGAGCGGCACCATGAAGGCCACCGAGGCGATCTGGATGGCGATGGCATGCGCCGCCAGCTCGGCGATGCCGATCCGGCCCATCAGGAGCTGACACGCTGCGAACAGACCGACCTCGGCGATCAGCGTGAGGCCGATCGGCAGGCCGATCCGCCAGATCTCCCGAAAGCGCAGCCAGTCGGGCCGCCAGAAGCGCACGAAGATGTGGTAGCGGCGGAACTCCCGGTCGCGCAGCACGACGAGGACCAGCCAGGCGAAGAGCCCGACCCAGATCGCCGAGGTGGCCCAGGCCGCACCGGCGATGCCCAGCACCGGCAGGCCGGCGGCACCGTAGATCAGGGCATAGTCCAGCGGCACGTTGACGACCGCCCCGCCGATCAGCCCGATCATCACGGTATTGGGCCGGGCCAGGGCCGAGACGAAGAAGCGCAGCACCAGGAAGGCGAAGCTGAACGGCAGGCTCCAGACGATGGCGCGCAGGTAGGGCTCGGCCAGGGCCGCGACCTCCGGGTCCTGGCCGGCGAGCAGCAGCAGGTCGCGCCCGAACCACAGCATCACCGCCACCGGCGGCGCCAGCGTCAGCGCCACCCAGAAGCCCTGGCGCACCGAGCGGCGCACGCCCTTGAAGTTGCGCGCCCCGCGCGCCTGACTGGCCAGCGAGGCGGTGGCGATCAGCACCCCCAGGCAGAACAGCCAAAGATTGAAATAGAGCATGAAGGCCAGCGAGGCCGCGGCGAGCTGCGTCGGCCCCAGCGGCGCGATCAGCAGCACGTCGGTGACCGACATGGCGATCAGGCCGAGCTGGCTGGCGATCAGCGGCAGGGCGAGCTTGCCCAAGGCCCTGGCTTCAAGAAGCCAGGGGCCTAGGCCAGCCGCGCCCTCGGGCGCAGCCGGCATGCGAGAGGACGCCGCGATCGCCATGATCGAGCGAATATGGGCGAACTGCGGAAAACCCGGAAGCGGCGGGACGCCAGACCAGCTATGCGGCTGTCGGTTGGGCGGCCGTCAAGGCGTGTGAACACTCGCAGGGCCGGGTTATCGGCATACCCGCCGCAAGCATACGCGCGAAGAGGTAGGCTTCGTGCTGCGCTCGTCGAAGCACGAAGCCGGTCGATGTCCGGCCGGTCCGCGTCAGGCCCGCGCCGGGCGCACTTCCGTGTCGTTGTAGCCGAGTGCGGTGAGCGCGGTGGCGACGATGTCGGGGGCGGTCAGGCCGGCCCAGACGGCCTGCTCGTCCGGCTTGCCGTGGTCGATGAAGCGGTCTGGCAGGCACATGGGGCGCAGCTTGATGCCGCTCTCCAGCAGGCCCTGGCGCGCCAGGGAATGCATGCAGTAGGTGGCGAAGCCGCCGATCGCGCCCTCCTCCAGGGTGATCAGCACCTCGTGTTCGCTGGCGAGGCGGCGCAGCAGGTCCTCGTCCAACGGCTTGGCGAAGCGGGCGTCGGCGACCGTGGTGCTCAGCCCCTTGGCGGCCAGCTCGTCGGCCGCGGCCATCGCCTCGCCCAGGCGGCTGCCGTAGCTCAGGATGGCGACCTTGGTGCCCTCCTTGAGGATGCGGCCCTTGCCGATCTCCAGCGGCTGGCCGCGCTCCGGCAGCGCGATGCCGGTGCCCTCGCCGCGCGGGTAGCGCACGGCCGACGGCCGGTCGTCGATCGCCACCTGGGTGGCGACCATGTGCATCAGCTCCGCCTCGTCGGCCGAGGCCATCAGCACGAAGTTGGGCAGGCACCCGAGGTAGGCGATGTCGTAGGAGCCCTGGTGCGTGACGCCGTCGGCGCCGACCAGACCGGCCCGGTCGATGGCGAAGCGCACGGGGAGCTGCTGGATCGCCACGTCGTGCACGACCTGGTCGTAGGCGCGCTGCAGGAAGGTCGAGTAGATGGCGGCGAAGGGCACGTAGCCCTCGCAGGCCAGGCCGGCGCAGAAGGTGACGGCGTGCTGCTCGGCGATGCCGACGTCGAAGGTGCGCTCGGGGAAGCGGTCGCCGAACTTGTTGAGGCCGGTGCCGGACGGCATGGCCGCCGTCACCGCGACCACCTTCTCGTTCGCTTCCGCCTCCTTGATCAGCGCGTCGGCGAAGACGGAGGTGTACTGCGGCGCCTTGGGCTGTGGTTTGGCCTGCTTGCCGGTGATGACGTCGAACTTGGCGACGCCGTGGTACTTGTCCGCCGCCTCCTCGGCCGGGGCGTAGCCCTTGCCCTTCTGGGTCACGGCGTGGATCAGCACCGGGCCCTGGAAGTCGGTGTCACGCACGTTCTTCAGCACCGGCAGCAGGTGCTCCAGGTTGTGGCCGTCGAGCGGGCCGACGTAGAAGAAGCCCAGTTCCTCGAACAGGGTGCCGCCGGTGACCAGGGTGCGCGCGTACTCCTCGGCGCGCTTGGCGGTCGCCTGCAGGCTGCGCGGCAGCCGCTCGGCCAAGTGCTTGCCCCAGTGGCGCACCGACTGGAACGACTTGGAGCTGACGATCTGCGAGAGGTAGCTGCTCATCGCGCCGGCCGGCGGGGCGATCGACATCTCGTTGTCGTTGAGGATGACGATCAGGCGGGTGTCGCGGGCCCCGGCGTTGTTCATCGCCTCATAGGCCATGCCGGCCGACATGGCGCCGTCGCCGATCACCGCGACGACGTGATTCTTCGCGTCCTTGAAGTCGCGCGCGACGGCGTAGCCGAGACCGGCGGAGATCGAGGTCGAGGAGTGCGCGGCGCCGAAGGGGTCGTACGCGCTCTCCTTGCGGCTGGTGAAGCCGGACAGGCCGCCCGACTGGCGCAGGGTGCGGATGCGGTCGCGCCGGCCGGTCAGGATCTTGTGCGGGTAGCACTGGTGGCTGACGTCCCAGATCAGCTTGTCGTCCGGCGTGTCGAAGACGTAGTGGATCGCAACCGTCAGTTCGACCACGCCGAGGCCGGCGCCCAGATGCCCGCCCGTCGCGCTGACCGCGTCGATCATCTCGATCCGCAACTCGTCCGCCAACTGCCGCAACTGGCTCTCGTCCAGCCTGCGCAACTCGACCGGCGACGGCACCTGGTCCAGCAACGGGGTCTTGCTCTCGCCTGACACGCTCACACTCGCCCTCTCGGTCTGCATATCCCCCCGGCATAGCGTTCATTCGGCGCTATGCCCAGTGTCAAAAGGTCCGACTTCGCAGGGGAACAGTCAAGCCCGCGCATTTTATGGGTTTATCGCAGCGCAGCGGCCTTTGCGCGCGGCGGCTGCGCCGGCCCGGCGCGCCTCATGCGGGGTCGAAGGGCTCGGTGCGCGGCTGCCCGTCGGGGCCGAGGGCGATCTTCTCGATCTTCGCCTGGGCCTCGCGCAGTTTCGCCTCGCAGTGGGCCTTCAACTGGGCGCCGCGCTCGTAGGCGGCGATCGCCTCGTCCAGCTTGCCCTCGCCGGATTCCAGCCGGCCGACGATCTGGCGCAGCTCCTCGAGCGCCTGCTCGAAGGACATCTTCGCCACCTCGGCGGGGATCTCGGGCGTCGCGGCGCCTTGCCTATCGCTCATCGGGCCAACACCCTCACAGGAACTCCATCCAATCGCTGCGCCCGTGTAGCACGCGCAGGATCGAGATGTCGTCCCCGTCGCTGCGACAGGCAACGATGTGCTCGCCGTGCGGATGCATTCGGAGGCCGGTGCAGATCTCAGGCCGCTCGGCCGCACCGCACCTCGCCCCGGGTGTAGATCTCAACGCGGTCATCTTTGGCCGCAGGGGAGAGCCCAAAGCCGACGGCGACGCTCTGCCGCCCCATGACGTGCTCTTTCCACTATCTCTTCCGGCAACCGCTGGCTGATCGCGCTCTCCCGCCTTCCCGGATCAGCCCGCGCAGAGCCGCAATTGCCGTCTGCCGGCGCCGGCCCCGGCGGAGTGGGTCGCGCCGAGCTTGCCATCGCTCGCAAGCGGCGCGTCTCATCCCATCAGCGCATCGACATGTGCCGCCGCCGACTTGGCCAGCGCGTCGAGGTCGTAGCCGCCCTCCAGGGTCGAGACCACCCGGCCGCGCGCGGCGTGCTCGGCGACGTGCAGGATTTCGGTGGTGGCCCAGGCGAAGTCGTCCTCGTGGAAGTTCAGCCCGGCCAACGGGTCGGCGTAGTGCGCGTCGAAGCCGGCCGAAATGACGACGAAGTCCGGGTCGAAGGCGCGCAGCCGCGGGATCACGGTCTGGCGGTAGGCCTCGCGGAAATCGTTCGAGCCGGCGCCCGGCGGCAAGGTGACGTTGACGATGTTGCCGTGGGCGCCGCGCTCGTCCGGCTGGCCGGAGCCCGGGTAGAGGGGGCTCTGATGGGTGCAGAGCAGCATCATGTCCTCCTCGTTCCACAGCGCCGCCTGGGTGCCGTTGCCGTGGTGCACGTCGAAGTCGACCACGGCGATGCGGTGGGCGCGGTGCGCCGCGCGGGCGTGGAAGGCGGCGATGGCCGCGTTGGAGAAGAGGCAGAAACCCATGGCGCGCTGCGGTTCGGCATGGTGGCCGGGCGGCCGGATGGCGCAAAAGGCGTTGTCCGCTTCGCCCGCCATCACCGCGTCGACGGCGACGACGACGGCGCCGGCCGCCCGCAGCGCCGCCTCGCCGGAGCCGGGGGAGACCACGGTGTCGCCGTCCAGGTGGGCAGTGCCGCTGTCCGGGATCGCGGCCAGCACCGCATCCACATAAGCCGCCGGGTGCACCCGCTCGATGTGCGCCCGCTCGGCGCGCGGCGCCTCGCGCCGCTCCAGCGCGTCGAAGGCCGGGTCCTCCAGCGCCTGCAGCACGGCGCGCAGCCGCGCCGCGCGTTCCGGATGGCCCGGTCCCGTATCGTGTTCGGCGCAGGCGGGATGGGTGTAGAGCAGCGTGGTCATGGTGCGGCGGGCACTCCCAAGTTCGGAGGCGAAGGTCGAAGCCGGCAGCGAGTCTACGACAGGCGCCGGCCGCGCGAACAGGCGCGAAGCGCGATTGTCGCCGCACGCGCGCCCTGCTAGACGAAGCGCTTCGCGTTTCCTTCGTCCCGGCCGAGTCCCCCATGCCCCAGGCCCAGAGCGAGCCCCGGCCCCAGTCCGCCCCGCGCGGCGCCGGAATCCTGCCGGCGCAGGCGATCCGCGAGCTGATCGCCCAGGCGGAGATCGTGCCGGCCGACGGCGAAGACACTCAGGCCCTGCTCGAGCAGGTCCAGCCCGCCAGCCTCGACCTGCGCCTGGGCCGGGTCGCCTACCGCGTGCGCGCCAGCTTCTTGCCGGGAAAGGGCCGCACGGTCGGCGAGCGCATCGAGTCCCTCTCGATGCACGCCGTCGACCTGACCGCCGGTGCGGTGCTGGAGGTCGGCTGCGTCTACGTCGTGCCGCTTCTGGAGTACCTCGACCTCTCGGCCCGGGTCGGCGGCATCGCCAACCCCAAGTCCTCGACGGGGCGGCTGAACGTCTTCACGCGGCTCATCTGCGACGGGGCGACGGCCTTCGACCGGGTGCCGGCAGGTTACCGCGGCCCGCTCTACGCCGAGATCGCGCCCAACGCCTTCTCCATCCTGGTGCGTCGCGGCACCGCCCTGAACCAGCTTCGGCTGATCCGCGGCTCGCCGGGGGTCAAGGACACCGCGCTCGCCCGCCTGCACGAGGAGGTCGGGCTGATCGGCGCCGAGGCCGAGGCGGTGATCGACCGCGGCCTGATGTTCACCGTCGACCTGACCGGCGAAGCCGGCGGCCTCGGCAGTTCAGGGTTGGTCGGCTTCCGCGCCAAACGCCACGCCGACGTGGTCGATGTCGCCAGGATCGGCCACTACGACCCGGCCGACTTCTGGGACCCAATCCCGGCGCGGCGGGGCCGCGGGTTGATCCTCGACCCCAACGAATTCTACATCCTCGCTTCCAAGGAGGCCGTGCGCATTCCGCCGACCCATGCGGCGGAGATGGTGGCCTACGACGTGCAGGTCGGCGAATTCCGCGTGCACTACGCCGGCTTCTTCGATCCCGGCTTCGGCTGGGAGGACAAGAAGGGAACGCGCGCCGTGCTGGAGGTGCGCAGCCACGAGGTGCCCTTCATGCTGGAGGACGGCCAGCCAGTCGGCCGGCTGGTCTACGACCGCCTCGCCGCCGAGCCGGACCGGCTTTACGGCGCCGGCATCGGCTCGTCCTACCACGCCCAGGGCCTGACGCTGTCGAAACACTTTCGTCCCTGGTGCGGGTAAACCGAACCGGGCAGCCTACGTATAACGGGTGGCTCAACTTGCTCGGGGCGTCGCCGGCCCCCCCTTCTGTCGGCACGCGAAGGTCGGATGCCAGGAGGATTAGGTCGAGCGTGCGGCCTTTTGCCGTGTCCGGTCCGATGTCGGCCGGATAGCGGTTGGCCGGGCCGACGTGAAGAGGGATACGATTTTGCCGATCCGTGGACTCCTTACCGCCGCGCTGCTGCTGGCGGCCGCCGCGCTTGCCCCGACCGCCTGGGCGCAGGACGGGCCGCCGGCCTCGCCCGTGCACGTCGACGAGGTGGTGGTCGCGCCGCTGGCGCAGACGGCCCCAGTGATCGGTCGCGTCGTCGCCCAGCGCGCCGGCCCGGTGGCCGCGCGCATCGACGGCGCGGTGGCCGACTACCTCGTGGAGGTCGGCGATCGGGTGAACGCCGGTCAGCCCATCGCCCTGATCGACGACGCCGTCCTCTCGGCCGAGCGAGACCTGGCGGCCGCCCGCCTGAGCGAGGCCGAAGCCCTAGTCGAGACCAAACGCGCCGCGCTGGCCCTGGCCGGCCAGGAGCTGAGCCGGCTGGAGGGTCTACGCGAGTCGGCGGCCTTCAGCCAGGCGCGCTACGACGACGCGCGCCAGACCGTGGCGATCGCCCGCAGCGAGCTGGGCGAATCGGAGAGCGCCGTCGCGGCGGCCCGCGCCGAGTTGGCCCTAGCCGACCTCAATCTCTTCTACGCCGAAGTCCGCGCGCCCTACGCGGGGGTCGTCACCGAGCGCCAGAGCGAGGCCGGCGCCTACCTGCGCACGGGCGAGCCGGTGATCTCGCTGGTCGCCGACGACGCCCTGGAAATCGAGGTCGAGGTGCCCTTCATGCGGCTCGCCGGCCTGCAACCCGGCACCGAGGTCGAGGTGCGCCTGGCAGACGAATCGGTGCACAGCGCCGAGGTGCGCGCGCTGGTGCCGGCCGAGGATCCGCGGACCCGCACGCGCCCGGTCCGCCTGATACCGAAGTTCGGCGACGTGGCGACGCCCCTCGCCCCCGGGCAGAGCGTTTCGGTGCAAGTGCCGGTCGGCGCCGCACGGGACGTGCTGAGCGTCGCCAAGGACGCGGTGCTGCCGCGCGCTGGCGGGCGCACGCAGGTCTTCGTCGTCGAGGACGGCAAGGCGATGCTGCGCGACGCGCAACTCGGCGTCGCGGTCGGCGACCGCTTCGAGGTGCTGGGCGGGCTGGAACCCGGTGACCTCGTCGTGGTGCGCGGCAACGAGCGCCTGCGCGACGGCCAGCCGGTTGACCCCGTCAACCGCAGCGACGACGCCCCGGCGACGGCGCAACAGGCCGAACAGGGCTGAGGCCCGGGTCCCCCCGCAACTCGAGGCCGCACCGCCATGAACCTGATCCGCCTCGCCATCGACCGCCCGACCGCCGTTCTGTCGGCCGTCATCATGGTGGTGATGTTCGGCTGGGTGGCCCTACAGGCGATCCCGATCCAGCTCGCCCCGGACGTGAACCGCCCGGTCATCACCGTCGAGACGATCTGGCCAGGCGCCGCCCCGGCCGAGGTGGAGCGCGAGATCGTCAACCGACAGGAAGAGGTGCTGAAGGGCCTGGAGGGGCTGGAGACCATCACCGCCAGCGCCGAGACCGGCCGCTCGCGCGTCACCCTGGAGTTCGCCACGGCGACCAACATGGACCGCGCGCTGCTGCTGGTGGCCAACCGGCTCGATCGCGTTTCGGACTACCCCGAGGAGGTCGACGAACCGACGCTCGACACCTCGGGCAGCCAGGACAATCCGATCGCCTGGTTCAACATCGTGCGAGCGGCGGGCAACGAACGGCCGATCCACACCTACGGCGACTTCGTCGACGACGTGATCGTCGACCGCCTGGAGCGCGTCAACGGTGTCGCACGGATCAACGTCTTCGGCGGCAGCGAGCGGCAGATCGAGGTGGTCGTCGAGCCGGAGCTGCTGGCACGCTACCAGCTCACCGTGGTCGACGTGGTCGAGACCCTACGCGCGGCCAACGCCAGCGTCTCCGCCGGCGACGTCGAGGAGGGCAAGCGCCGCTACGTCGTGCGCACCGAGGGCGAGCTGGACACCCTGCAGGCGGTCGGCGACGTGGTGCTGCGCTCGGAAAGCGGCGATGCGCGCCTGGGCGAGGGTGTCGGGCGCGTCAGCGTCGCCGACGTGGCGCAGGTGCGCTTCGGCTACACCGAGCCGACGGCGCGCATCCGCATGAACGGCCAGCCGGCGCTGGCGATGAACGCGGTGCGCGAGACCGGCGCCAACGTGATCGAGACGATGGAAGGCGTGCGCGAGGCGCTGGCGGAGCTGCGCGCCTTCCAGGTGCCCAACGCCGACCTGGAGCTCAGGCAGGTCTACGACGAGACGGTCTACATCAACTCGGCCATCGACCTGGTCAATCAGAACATCTACGTGGGCGGCACCCTGGCGGCGCTGGTGCTGCTGATCTTCCTGCGCTCGCTGCGCGCCACATTGATCGTCTCCCTGGCCATTCCGGTTTCGGTAATCGGCGCCTTCGTCGCGATGGCGGCGCTCGGCCGCTCGATCAACGTCATCTCCCTGGCCGGGCTGGCCTTCGCCATCGGCATGGTGGTCGATGCCGCCATCGTCGTGCTGGAGAACATCTATCGCCTGCGCCAACAGGGGCTGAGCGCGGCCGAGGCCGCCTACAAGGGCGCCTCCCAGGTTTGGGGCGCCGTGCTGGTCTCGGCGCTGACGACGGTGATGGTCTTCATCCCGGTGTTGATCATGGAGCTGGAAGTCGGCCAGCTGTTCCGCGACATCGCCGTGGCCATCTCGGTCGCCGTGCTGCTCTCGCTGCTGGTCTCGATCACCGTCATTCCGGCCCTGTCGAAAAAGCTGCTGGGTTTCCGCAGCGAGAGTCAGGCACGCCGCTCGCTGACCGGCGTGCGCCTGCCGCTGCTCGACGACCTAGCGCGCGGCTTCGTCCGTCTGGTCATGGCCTTCCAGGGTCGGGTGATCGCCAGCCGCCCCCTGGCGATCGCCGTAGTCGCCTCGGTCACCCTGGTCACCGGCGTGGCCGCCTGGGCCTTCCTGCCGAAGCTCGAGTACCTGCCGGAGGGCAACCGCAACCTGGTGCTCGGCATCATCATCCCGCCGCCCGGCTACAACCTCAACACGACGGAAACCATCGCCCAAGGCATCGAAGCGGCCGTGCGTCCGCACTGGTCGTCGGAGACCGGAGCCGAGCGGGAGGCCGGCGGTCCGCCCAAGATCGAGCGCTTCTTCTTCGTCGCCACGCGTTCGCTCACCTTCGTCGGCGCCATCTCCGAGGAGCCGCAGAATGCGGGCGAGCTGGTCCCTGTGCTGCGCGGTCCGGTGTTCAGCGAGCCCGGCACCTTCGGCTTCATCAACCAGCCCTCGATCTTCGGCCGCGGCATCGGCTCGGGGCGGACCATCGAGCTCGACATCTCCGGCGACGAACTGGAGACCATCGTCCCCGTCGCCCAGGAGGCCGCGGGGCGGGTGACCCAGATCTTCCCCTTCTCGGACGGCAACCAACTGCGACCCAACCCCGGCCTGGAGCTCGGCGCGCCGGAAGTGCGCGTCCTGCCCGACCGGCTGGCACTGGCCGACAACGGTGTCAGCGCACGCGAACTGGCCGCCACGCTGGACGCCTTCAACGACGGCCTGCGCATCGAGGAGGTGACCATCGGCACCCAGCGGATGGACGTGATGCTGCAGGGGCCGGAGTACGACGCCGAGAGCACCCAGGGCATCGGCAGCCTGCCGGTGGTGACCCGCAGCGGCCACATCCTGCCGGCAGAGGCGCTGGCCGACGTGGTGCTGACCGCCGGCCCGACCGAGATCCGCCACCGCGAGCGGCTGCGCACCATCACCCTGGAGATCCGTCCGCGCCCGGACCTGCCGCTGGAGGCGGCCGTCGAACAGCTCGAACGCGAGGTGATGCAGCCGATGCGCGAGGCCGGACTGCCGCTGGACATCCGCATGACCATCTCCGGCACCGCCGACAAGCTGAGCCAGACCTGGGGCGCCATGGTCTGGGACCTGCTGCTGGCGGTGGCCATCGTCTACCTGGTCATGGCGGTGCTGTTCGAGAGCTTCCTCTACCCGCTGATCATGCTGCTGGCGGTGCCGCTGGCGGCAGCCGGCGGCGTCGGCGGGCTCGCCCTGCTCAACCTCTTCGTCTACCAGCCGCTCGACATGCTGACGCTGCTCGGCTTCGTCATCCTGATCGGGATCGTCGTCAACAACGCCATCCTGCTGGTCCACCAGACCTTGCAGCAGATCCGCGAGGACGGCCTGGCACCCCAGGCCGCGATCCTGGAGGCGACACGCAACCGCATCCGCCCGATCTTCATGTCCACCCTGACCAGCGTGTTCGGCATGCTGCCGCTTGTGCTCTTCCCCGGCGCCGGCTCGGAACTTTACCGTGGCCTCGGCTCGGTGGTGGTCGGCGGCCTGTCGATGTCGGCGGTGCTGACCCTGCTGATCGTGCCTCCCATGCTCGGCCTGCTGGCCGGCTCGATGGAGGGCCGCCGCGGCGCCGCTCCCGAGGGCGCGAAGCTGCCGGCCGGGACGCAGCCGCAGCCCGGCGAATAGCAACTACCCCGCCTTGCGGAGGCGAATGACGTAGGTCTCGCCGTCCTGCCGGCTCTCCAGGAGAGCGTGGCCGGTGGTTTCGCAGAAGCTCGCGAAGTCGGCCGGCGCGCTGGGGTCGGTCGCCAACACCTGCAGGACGCCGCCGGCCGGGACCTGCTTCATCGCCTTGCGCGCGCGCAGCACCGGCAGCGGGCACTTCAGGCCCTTGGCGTCCAGCATTTGATCTTCGCTCATCTTTCCTCGCCTTGCCTTCAGCGCAGGGCGCGCAGCGCATACCAACCGAGCGCCGCCCACCCGACCAGGAAGCTCAGACCGCCGATCGGCACGACCATGCCCAGCCAACGCTGGCCCGTGAGCGCCATCGCGTAGAGAAGTCCGCTGAAGATCAGGGTTCCCGCCAGGAAGCCGCAGCCAGCCACCGTCAGGCTGACGGCGGGCGCCCGCGCGGCCAGCAGCGCCACGGCGAGCAGCCCGGCGACGTGCAGCATCTGATAGCGCAGGCCGGTCGCCAGCCACTCCATCGCCTGGGGCGACACGCGGCCCTCCAGCCCGTGCGCGCCGAAGGCACCGATGGCGACGGACAGGAAGCCGCTGAGCGCAGCGATCGTAAGCCACGTGGACATGGTCTCGACTTACGACCAGAGGCCGCGCGCCTGCAAGACCTCGCGCAGCAGCGCGGGCCGGTCGGTCATCAGCCCGTCGATCCCCAAATCCAGCAACCGTTCCATCTCGGCGCGCGCATCGACCGTCCAGACATGCACCTGCACGCCGCGCGCATGGGCGGCGCGCAGGAAGGCGGGCGAAACGATAGGAATGCCCCGCACCCGAAGCGGGACCTGCAGCGCTCCGCATGCGGGCATGCCCAGCGGCAGACCCCGTCCGCTCAGCCAGGCCCGCAATACGCCGCTCGGCCCCGGCGACCAACACAGCCGGACGCCGAGCAGGCGGCGCAGCCGCTGCACCCGGGCGCTCTGAAACGAGCCGACGCAGACGCGCTCGAGCGCGCCGGTGCGGCGGATCGTCTCGGCCATTGGCTCCACCGCCTCTTCGTTTTTCGGATCCAGGTTGAGACGGGTCTCGGGAAAGCGCTCGAGTACCTCCTCGAGGCGTGGAATCGCCTGGCCGCGCACCCGAAGCCGGCTCACTTCGGCCCAGCTCAGGTCGCGGATGCGGCCCGGCCGTCCAGCAAGTCGCTGCAGTTCGTCGTCATGGAAGATCACCGCGACGCCATCGCGCGTGCCCTGGACGTCCGTCTCCAGGTAGCGGTAGCCGAGCCCAACCGCATGGGTAAAGGCCGCCAGTGTGTTCTCCGGCGCCTCCAGCGCGCCGCCGCGGTGGGCGAAGGCCAAAGGGCGCGGCGAATCGAGAAAAGCGTATGCGGGCATCTCGTTGCGAATACTGCTCGTGAGAGGCGCATTCCACCAGGAAATCGTGCGTGCTCGACAAATTTTCTTTACGATTTCCGCAAGTTGGCGTAAGCACAATTCAACCAATCGGGGCATACTATCCTATCAGGCGAGAAAGCTCGGTAGAACCGAGACGGCCTCGGCGCGCCCCGAAGTTCGGGTCTTTTGCAGCAGGGGGTTCAGGCGATGGCGGGATCGCACGAGACCGCGTCAGGGACGCCGCACCCGGTCGATGTGCATGTCGGTCAGCGGCTCCGACAGCGCCGCGTGGCCGTCGGATTGACGCAGGATCGCCTGGCGAAGTCCGTCGGCATTACCTTCCAGCAGGTCCAGAAGTACGAGCGGGGCACCAACCGCATCGTCGCGTCGCGGCTCTACGAACTGGCGCAGGTGCTGCAGGTCTCGGTCGAGTACTTCTTCGAAGGTTTGGAGGCCGAGGCCAACGCGCCGGCGATGCCGAGCGACATGGGCGAAGAGGTCAACCTGCCGGACCTGATGGGCGAGCGGGAGACGCTGTTGCTGGTGCGCGCCTACCACAAAATCAGCGACACCCTGGTGCGCCGCCGCGTCGTCGAGTTGGTGAAGTCTCTCAGCGAGCACCCGGGCGGCGGGCCTTAGGATCCGGCCCGGGATCTGGGCGGGCACGGCGTTCGGTGCTATGTCCGCCCCACCATGGACATCGACCGCTTCGACTTCCACCTGCCGCCCGAGCTGATCGCGCAGCGACCGGCCGTGCCGCGCGATTCCGCGCGCCTGCTGCACGTGGGGCCGCGCTTGGCCGACCAAAGCGTGCGCGACCTGCCGAAGCTGCTGGACCCCGGCGACATCCTGGTCTTCAACGACACGCGTGTGATTCCCGCGCGGCTGCTCGGCCGCAAGGGCGCCGGCAAGGTCGAAGTGACGCTGCACAAGCGCGACGCGGCCGACCGCTGGTACGCCTTCGCCAAGCCGGCCAAGAAGCTGCAGCCGGGCGACCGTATCGACTTCGCGCCGGACGCCGCCACGGGCTTCGCCGCCGAGGTGACGGCGAAGGGCGCGGGCGGCGAGGTGCTGCTGAGCTTCGACCGCGCCGACGCCGACCTGCTGGCGGCGCTGCACGCCCACGGCATCATGCCTCTGCCCCCCTACATCAAGCGCGGCCACGATCCGGCCAGCGCGGGCGACAGCGCCGCCGACGCCCGCGACCGCGAGGATTATCAGACCGTCTACGCCGCCAAGGAGGGCGCCGTCGCCGCGCCCACCGCCGGCCTTCATTTCACGCCGGAGCTCCTCGCCGCGCTGGACGCGCGCGGCATCCGCCGCGCCACCCTGACCCTGCACGTCGGCGCCGGCACCTTCCTGCCGGTCAAGACGCAGCAGGTCGAAGAGCACCGCATGCACGCCGAGGTCGGCGAGATCTCGGGCGAGGCGGCGGCGGCGATCAACGCGGCCCGGGCCGCCGGCGGCAAGGTGGTCTCGGTCGGCACCACGGTGCTGCGCCTGCTCGAACACGTGGCGGCCGAGGACGGCACCTTGCGCGCCTTCGCCGGCGAGACCGACCTGTTCATCCTGCCCGGTTACCGCTTCAAGTCGGTCGACCGCCTGATGACCAACTTCCACCTGCCGAAGTCCACCCTCTTCATGCTGGTCGGTGCCTTTGCCGGCGTCGAGCGCATGCGTGCCGCCTATGACCATGCGATCGCCGCGGGCTACCGCTTCTACTCCTACGGCGACTCCTCGCTGCTGGAGCGGGCATGAGGCATTTCGGCTTCCAGGTGACGGCCCGGGACGGAGCAGCCCGGCGCGGCAGGCTCCAGACGGCGCACGGGCCGGTCGACACGCCGGCCTTCATGCCGGTCGGCACGGCCGCTACGGTGAAGGGCATCCAGCCGAGCCAGGTGGCACAGACGGGCGCGCAGATGGTGCTGTCCAACACCTATCACCTGATGCTGCGGCCGACGGCCGAGACGATCGACAAGCTCGGCGGCCTGCACCGCTTCATGCGGTGGCCCGGCCCGATCCTGACCGACTCCGGCGGCTTCCAGGTCATGTCGCTCGCGCAGCTCCGCAAGCTCGACGAGGGCGGCGTGACCTTCAAGTCGCACGTCGACGGCAGCGAGCACCGGCTGACCCCGGAGCGGGCGGTGCAGATCCAGGACCTGCTGGATGCGACCGTCACCATGGTGCTGGACGAGTGTACGCCCTGGCCGGCGACCGAGGCCGAGGCGGCGCAGTCGATGGAGCTGTCCATGCGCTGGGCGGCGCGCTGCCGCGAGGCCTTCCGGGTGCGCCCCGGCTACGGCCTGTTCGGCATCGTCCAGGGCAGCGTCTACCCGGAGCTGCGCGCGCGCTCGGCCGCGGCCCTGGTCGAGATCGGCTTCGACGGCTATGCGGTGGGCGGCCTGGCGGTCGGCGAGCCGCGGGAGGCGATGCTGAGAATCCTCGACGAGACTGTGCCGCGGCTTCCCGCCGACAAGCCGCGCTACCTAATGGGCGTCGGCAAGCCGGGCGACATCGTCGAGGCAGTGCGCCGCGGCATCGACATGTTCGACTGCGTGCTGCCCACTCGCTGCGGGCGCACCGGCCTGGCCTTCGTGCGGCGCGGCAAGGTGGTGATCAAGAACGCCCGCCACCGCGAGGACCCGCGTCCGCTGGACGAAGGCTGCCCGTGCCCGGTCTGCGCCGGCGGCTTCGCGCGCGGCTACCTGCACCACCTGTTCCGCAGCGACGAGATGCTTGGGCCGATCCTGTTGACGCTGCACAATCTGGCTCACTACCAGCGACTGACGGCCGAGCTGCGCCAGGCCATTGAGGCGGGCCGGCTGGAGGAGTACGTGGCGTGCTTCCACGCCGAGCAGGCCAAGGGCGATCTGCCGCCGCTGTGAGCGACGCCAAGCCGGCGATCCGCGCCCGGGCGCTGGAGATCGGCTTCGATGCCGTCGGTTTCGCGGCGGCCGAGACCTCGGAGGACGCCAAGCGCGCCCTGGCCGACTTCCTGGCGGCTGGACGGCACGGCGACATGGGCTGGATGGCGGACACCGCAGCGCGGCGCGGCGACCCGCAGGTGCTCTGGCCCGAAGCGCGCAGCGTCATCGTGCTGGCCCTGAACTACGGGCCGCCGTACGACCCGCTCGCCCTGCTGACACGGCGGGAGCGCGCGACGGTGTCCGTCTATGCCCGCAACCGCGACTACCACGACACGGTCAAGAAGCGCCTGAAGCATCTCGCGCGCTGGCTGGTCGAGGCCTACGGCTGCCAGGTCAAGGTCTTCGTCGACACCGCGCCGGTGATGGAGAAGCCGCTGGCCCAGGCGGCCGGGCTGGGCTGGCAGGGCAAGCACACCAACCTGCTGTCGCGCGATCTGGGCAACTGGCTGTTCCTCGGCAGCGTCTTCACCGACCTGGCGCTGGCGCCCGATGCGCCGGAGACCGACCATTGCGGCTCCTGCCGCGCCTGCCTCGACGCCTGCCCGACCGACGCCTTCCCGGCCCCCTATCAGCTCGACGCCCGACGCTGCATCTCCTACCTGACGATCGAGCACAAGGGGCACATCCCGGCCGAGTTTCGCGCCGCCATGGGCAACCGCATCTACGGCTGCGACGATTGCCTGGCCGTCTGCCCCTGGAACAAGTTCGCGCAGGTCACCCGGGAAGCCGACTTCCTGCCGCGCGCCGAACTCACGGCGCCGCGCTTGGCGGACCTCGCCGGCTTGGACGACGCCGGCTTCCGACAGGTCTTCGCCGGCAGCCCGATCAAGCGCATCGGGCGCGACCGCTTCGTGCGCAACGTTCTGATCGCGCTCGGCAACTCCGGGCGGCCGGAGCTCGCGGGGCCGGCCCGCCGGCACCTCGACGACGCCTCGCCCCTGGTGCGCGCCATGGCGATCTGGGCGCTGCGCCGGCTCGACCCTACCGCCTTCCTTGCCGAGCGCGCGCAGCGTGCCGCCGACGAGCCGGATGCGGAGGTCGCCGCGGAGTGGGCGAAATAGGCGCCAGCCGGCGCCGCTACCGCCCCGGCCCCGGCAGAATCTCGCGCCCGGCGTCGGGGATCGGCGGCAAGACCGTGCGCGCCTGGGCGTCGTAGCACAGGAAGGTGTGGCGATAGGGCTGGCCCAGCGCGCAGGTGGTCGCCAGTGTGTCGCGCCCATAGTAGATGATGCGCTGATAATCGCCCCCGCAGCTCAGCAGAATGGTGTCGTAGAGCTCCGGCAGATCGTCGACGGCCGGACCGTAGCACAACGACACGATCCGCGGCTGCTGCAGCAGCGAGGCCGGCCCCTCGCGCAGCTTCTGATCCAGGTAGATCTGGCGCACCTGCTCAGCGAGGTCCTTCGGCGGCGTGGTCGTGTAGGGCAAGTAGGAGCAGCCGGCGAGGGAGAGCGTCGCCAAAGCGAACGCGCAGATGGCGTAGACGTGGAAGGCACGGGGCATGGCGGGGCGGATCATACCCACCGCCCCCGCGTCGGCAAACGGATTTCGCCGGATGCGCAGACCCTCGATGCCTCGTCTGCACCGCGACCGCGGGACTTCCCCGCGCGCTGCAGCTTCGACAGCATGAAGGCGGGCGCCGTCCGAGTCGTCGGCCGACGGGGCCCGCACCGCCGCAGTCCGGGAGCCGCGCCGTGAACCTCGTCTTCTTCCTGCTGGTCTTCGTCGCCTTCCTGGTCGCCGCCGCACGGCAGATCCTCTGGGATCCCGGCGGGCTCGACGAGGTGGCGCCGATGGCGCTGCTGACCGACGAGATGATCGGCGCCGCGCGGGCGGCGGTCGAGCTGGCGATCGGGCTGGTCGGCGTGATGGCGCTGTTCCTCGGCCTGATGAAGGTGGCCGAGCAGGGCGGCCTGCTGGTGATCATCGCCAAGACGGTGCGCCCGCTGATGACACGCCTGTTCCCGGAGGTTCCGGCCAACCACCCGGCGATGGGGGCGATGATCCTCAACATCTCGGCCAACGTGCTGGGCCTCGGCAACGCCGCCACCCCCTTCGGCATCCGCGCCATGCAGGCGCTCGACACGCTCAACCCGCACAAGGGCACGGCGACCAACGCCATGGTGCTGTTCCTGGCGATCAACACCTCCGCGGTGACGCTGCTGCCGACCGGCGTGATCGCTCTGCGCGCCTCGCTCGGCTCGCTCGAGCCGGCGGCCATCGTGCCCACCACCCTGGTCGCCACCATCGCCTCGACCACCGTCGCCATCCTGGCGGCCAAGAGTCTGCAGCGCTTCTTCCCGGCGACGCCGGCCACGCCGCCGCAGCCGGACGACCCGGCCGACACACCGCTGCCCGACACACTCGCGCCTGGGGGCCCGCCGGCGGGCATCGAGGCGCCGGGCGCCGAGGCGCCGGACGGCGCGGACGCGACCTATCCGCTCTACGTCTCCCTGCTGGTGCTCGGGACGATCGCGGCGCTGGTGCCGCTGACGGTGCTCTACGGGCGCGAGATCTCGCCCTGGATCGTGCCGCTGATCATGGTCGGGCTGCTCGGCTTCGGCATGGCCAAGCGGGTGCGCGTCTACGAGGCCTTCGTCGAGGGCGCCAAGGACGGCTTCCAGGTCGCCCTGCGCATCATCCCCTACCTGGTGGCGATCCTGGTCGCCGTCGCCATGTTCCGCGCCAGCGGCGCACTGGAGGCGCTGGTCTCGGCGCTCGCCGTGGTGACCGACCCGCTCGGCCTGCCGGCGGAGGCGGTGCCCATGGCGCTGCTGCGGCCGCTGTCCGGCTCCGGCGCCTACGGGGTGATGACCTCGATCATGCAGGACCCGGCGACCGGGCCGGACACCTACGTCGGCATGCTGGTCTCGACCCTGCAGGGCTCGACCGAGACCACCTTCTACGTGCTGGCCGTCTACTTCGGCGCGATCCAGGTCCGCCGCATCCGCCATGCGCTCGCTGCCGGGCTTTCGGCCGACCTGGCCGGCGTGATCGCCGCTGTCGCCATCGTCGGCCTGCTGTTCGGGGCGCTGTGAGGATGAGCCGATTCGACAGCCGCGTCCCCACCCATCTGTGGGTGATGGCCGAGGTGCGGCGCTGCAACGACGCCGGCCAGCCGGCCTACGTACTGCGCAAGGGCGAGCGCATGGGCGGCCTGGTGCTGCTCAAGCTAACGCTGCTCGACGGAACCGCCAAGGTGCTGGCGCAGCAGCGCGACCTCGACGGCACTCTCGGCTGGATGCCGGCCAAGGGCGAGGCGCCGATCCCGGAGGCCGAGGCGGACGCCTACATCGAACGCACCACCGCGCGCGACCCCGACCTCTGGGTGATCGAGGTCGAGGCGCGCGACGGCGCGAACCCTTTCGGGACTCCGGAAGGCTAGACAGGCGGCGGCCCGATCCCTTTCATGGCCGCCATGACCGCTCGCACTGCCGGCCCTGCCCACTCCCCGCTCGCCAAGGCCCGGGCCGCGCTGGCCGCAGGCGACGCGGCGGCGGCCGAGCGGGCGCTGACCCGGCACCTGCAGCGCAAGCCGAAGGATGCCGAGGCCCTTGCCTTGGCCGGGCTGCTGGCGCTGCAACGCGGGGCGCCGGCCGAGGCCGTGCGCCGCCTGCGCCGGGCGGCGAAGCTGCGGACCGACGACCCCGCCTTGCTCACGAACCTGGGCATCGCCGAGGATGCGGCCGGCGAGACCGAGGCGGCGGTCGCCAGCCTGACCCGCGCCTGCGCGCTGGCGCCCGGCTTCGCCCAGGCGCACTACAATCTCGGCGTCCTGCTGCGCCGGCTCGAGCGGTCGGCCGAGGCGGCGGACGCCTTGGCGCGCGCCTGTGCCGCCGAACCTGGTTACCCCAAGGCCCGCACCGCCCTCGCCGGCGCGCTGCTCGACGCCGGCCGACCGGCCGAAGCCCTGGAGGCCGCCGAGGTGGCCCTGCAGATTGAGGACAGCGAACACGTCCGACGGACCGCCGGCCTGGCGGCCAAGGCGCTGGGCCGCTGGGTCGAGGCTACGGCACATCTGGAGCGGGCCGGAGACCAGCCCGAAGCGCTGCTGGAGCTGGCGCAGTGCCGGCAGGAACGCGGGGACTTGGACGCGGCCCAGGCGGCCTATCGCACTGCGCTGCGGCAGCGGCCCGAGCTGTACGCGGCGGCGGTCAAGCGGCTGGTCTCGGCGGCCAAGGGGCGGATGCCGCTGCGGCCGGACGCCCTACGCCTCTGGCTCCTCGGCGAGGACTGACCCCTTGGCGCGGTAGCGCTTGCGATAGACGCCCGGTTCCTTCGCCAGCTCGTCCTGCACCCCCGCAAAGGCCTGCGCACCGTCTTCCTCCAGGGCACCTATGTCCAGCTCCAGCGTCTGGCGTGGGACGGGGATGCATTGGGCCACCGGCGTGCCGGCCGGCAGGACCCCGCAGAAGTCCGGGTCGCTCCAGACCGCCGGGAAGTGCACGAAGGACTCCGAAAAGGCGTCGCAGTCGACCAGTCCGCTCAGGGTGCGGAACGGCAGGTCGGCGCGGTTGACCGGGTGGGTGCAGAACAGCGACCAGCCGGCCGGCAGGCGGATCGTCCAGAAGGAGTTGAACTTGACGACCAGGGCGTCCGGATCGTGCAGCGGCGTACCGGCCGCCTGTTCGGCGAAGTGGCAGGACACCGGCGCGCGGGTATAGGGCCCGGTCGGACCGTGCGGCGGCGGGTCCCAGTCCCAGGCGAAGGCGCCCGCCTCCACCCGCAGGTCGCAGGCCAGCGGCATGACGAAGCCGGCCGCCATGGCGTCGACGAAGGGCGGGCACTGCTTCAGGGTGCGCACGGCAAAGCCCAGGTCGGCGGCCTCGGCCTCGGCCGGCATGGCGCGCAGCCACGCGGGCAGGGCTTGGCGCGCCGGCCGCGGGCGCGGCAGCAGCGGCTCCAGCTCCGGCGGACAGCGAAAGGCGACGCGCATGCGCGGCAGCCTACGCCAGCCGCGGCCTCACCGCTATGCCGGCTGTGGGCCGAGGCCGCGCCCGCCGAGGGACTCGCCGGTTCCGCCGAGGGTGGCGTCCAGGCTGGCCGCCATTTCGGCATCGGCGCGCTTGGCGGCCTCGATACGCCGCTCCTGCTCCGCCTTCTCGGCCCGACGCTTGATCTCGAAGGCGACGGCGGCAACCACCGTGATGACGATGAAGATCACCGCCAGGGCATTGACCTCCGGCGTCAGGCTGAGCCGCGCCATGGAAGCGAGCTGGATCGTCAGGGTGGTCTCGCCGCCGATGGCGAAGACCGTCGTGTTGAAGTTCTCGAAGGACTGCAGGAAGGCCAGCACGGCGGCGGTGAAGATGGTCGGGCGCAGGAACGGCAGCGTGATCTTCCAGAACACCTGCTGGTGCGAGGCGCCGAGGTCGAGCGCCGCCTCCTCCAGCGCCCGGTCGAAGCGCTGCAGGCGGGCCATGAACAGCAGCATGCAATAGGCGGAGATGAAGGTCGCCTGCGCCAGCACCGCCAGGAACAGCCCGCCCGGCACCCCGAGGTTGTTCCAGAACACCAGCGTCGAGATGCCGAGGATGATGCCCGGCGTCAGCAGCGGCGAGACCAGCACGCCGTAGATCAGGGTGCGCCCCCGGGTCTGCAGCCGGGTCAGCAGCAGCGCCCCCGACAGACCGAAGGTCACCGCCAGGACAACGACGCCGACGCCGATGATCAGCGAGTTGACCACCGCCGCCCAGATCTTGGCGTTGCCGAACAGCTCTTCGAACCAGTGGAAGGTCAGCCCCTCGAAGGGGATCGCCTGCGGGATGCCCGGCTCGTTGAAGGCCGCGACCACCATGATCAGCAACGGCAGGAACATGTAGGCGAAGAACAGCAGCAGGTAGGCATTGACCGTCCAACGGGTCAGTGTCTCTGCGCTGACACCTCCGGTCGGCCGCTGCCGCGCCTGTCCGTTCGCCGTCGCCTCTGCCATCCCGCGCGCTCCGCTCCGACTACCTGGCCCGTCTACTTCGCGATGTCCTGCAGGTTCACCTTGAACAGCCGCATCATCGCCAGGATGAAGAGGATGCAGGTGACCAGCAGGGTGAAGGCGTAGGCCGAGCCGAGCCCCCAGTCGTTGCCCTCGTTGAAGGCGTCGTAGATCACCTCGGTGAACCACTTCGAGGTGGTGCCGCCGAGGATGAGAGGCACCGCATAGGAGCCGGCGGCCAGCATGAAGGTCATGATGCAGCCGACCGCGATGCCCGGCTTGGCGTGCGGGATGACGACCCGCCAGTGGATGCGCCACCAGGGCGCGCCCAGGTCGCGCGCCGCCTCGATCTGGTTTTTGTCCAGCGTGTCGATCGTGTTGTAGATCGGGAAGACCATGAAGAGGATGTAGGCGTAGGTCATGCCGACGATCACCGCGCCGCTGCCGTCGCGCCAGCGGATCGGTTCGGCCACGACGCCGAGCCAGAGCAGCAAGTCGTTGATCACGCCGCCGTCGGACAGCAACATCAGCCAGGCGAAGGTGCGCAGGATCTCGTTGATCCAGTAGGGCACGATCAGACCGAGCATGAGCAGCGCCGCCTGCTCGCCGGGCGCCGCCTTGGCCAGATAGAAGGCGATCGGGTAGCAGACGACCAGACAGACGAAGGTGACCAGAACCGAGGCCCAGATCGTCTTGAAGAAGATCGCCCGGTTCAGGTCGTTCTCGACCAGCTCCTCGTAGTTGTAGAGGCCGTACTGCGGCTGCGCCGCCGCCTGGGAGTCCGCCAGCTCGGCGTCGTTGGCGGCGATCTGCGCCCGGGCCTCGGCGATCCGCGCCTGCAGCGTTTCGATCTCGGCGCGTAATTCCTCAGGCGTGGCCGCCGCCGCATCCTCGGCCTGGCTCGGACTGGCGAAGGGGTTGAGCAGCGTGGCCGCGCCGGACCCCGCCGCCGGATCCGCTTCGCCCGCCTCGATCGCGCTCAGCCGGTCCTGCAGCCGGGCGATGTCGCGTTCGGCTCGGGTGATCTGGACGAACAGCCCGTCGGTGCGGGCCTGAATCTGCGCAACCTGGGCGCTGGCGGCGGGATCGCTGTAGGTCAGCGACTTCTCCAGCATCAGGAGCTGCGGCAGGACGATCATGCCGATCATCCAGATGCCGCAGCCGGCGAAGATGTAGGCCGTCATCACCCCGCCGTAGCGGCGCACGAAGTCCTGGACCGCGCCCATCCGCCGCGCTCCGCTAGGCTGCGGCCGCCGCCGCGCCCGGCGTCGGCAGCGCCACGGCGGCATCGGCGGCGAAGCCGATGGTCACCTGTCGGCCCGGCGCCAGACCGGTGAGGTCACGGTCGTTGGTGAGGTGGACGATCAGGCTGCGGCCCTGGTCGCCGCGCACGAAGAGGTTGACGTAGGCGCCCTCCAGGTCGACGCGCTCGACCGCGGTGAGCAGCGTGTTGTCGGGCGCCGACCCGGCCGTTTCCGCGCCGTCCAGCAATTGGCAGCGTTCGGGCCGCACGAAGATCGACGCCTCGTCGCCCGCGCGCAGCCCCTCGCGGTTCACGGCGCGCAGCCGGCCGTGGCTGGTCTCGAGCACCGCGTAGCCCTCGCGCGCCTCGTCGACACGGCCGGGAAAGGGATTGTTCTCGCCGACGAAGGTGGCGACGAAGGCGGTGTGCGGCCGGCTGTAGACCTCCTCGGGCGCGCCGACCTGCTCGATCACGCCCTGCGACATCACACCGATGCGGTCGGACATGGTCAGGGCCTCGCCCTGGTCGTGGGTGATGTAGATGAAGGTGACGCCGGTCTTCTTCTGGATCGCGCGCAGCTCGGCGCGCATGTGCTGACGCAGCTTGAGGTCGAGCGCCGAGAGCGGCTCGTCGAGCAGCAGCACTTCGGGCTCCACGGCCAAAGCGCGGGCGGTGGCGACGCGCTGGCGCTGGCCGCCCGACAGCTCGGTGACGAGCTTGTCGGCCTGATCGGTCAGCGCAATCAGATCCAGCAGTTCCTCGGCGCGCTTGCGCCGCGCGGCCTTGCCGATGCCGCGCACCTCCAGCCCGAAGGCGATGTTCTCCCAGACCTTCATCAGCGGAAACAGCGCTAGGTTCTGGAAGATCAGAGCCGTCGGACGCTTGTTCGGGCCGAGCCCGGCCATGTCCCGGCCGCCGATCCGCACGAAGCCCTCGCTCGGCTCGATGAAGCCGGAGACCATGCGCAAGATGGTGGTCTTGCCGCAGCCCGAGGGGCCGAGGAAGGAGAAGAATTCGCCGCTGCGGATCGTCAGGTCGGCGTTGCGCACGGCGGTGAAGTCGCCGAACCGCATGGTGACGCGGTCCAACTCCACATCCATACCCATCGGGCGGGCCTCCCGAGCGGAAACGATCGAACCGGATCGGCGGACGGCGACGGCGCGGGCGATCCCGCGCCGCCGCCCCGCACACGCCTACGCGGTCTCGTAGCGCGTGATGTACTCGGCGCGCAGCTTCTGGAACCAACCGGGCTCCGGCTTCCACCAGTAGAGCTGGGCGATCGCCTCGCCGTTCGCGCCGTACATGAACTTAAAGCGCTCCTGCGCCGCATCGTCCAGGTAGGCTTCGGCCCCGATGGCCGCCGAGTTGTAGCCGGCGTGGGCCGCGTGCATGCCGCCGCCTTCGGCCGAGGTCAGCCAGTTGATCAGTTCGTAGGCCTGGTCGACGTTCTCGGCGCCCGAGGGCATGCACATGGTGTCGAGCCAAGTCAGCGCACCCTCGTTCGGCGCGACGTACTTGATGCGCCCGTCGGTCTCCTTCCACATGTTGACCGCGGTGCCGTCCCAGGACTGGCCGATGACGCAGCCGTCAGTCAGGAAGGCGCCGGTCAGCGCCTGGGCGTCCTTCCAGAAGGTGCGGATCCAGGGCTTGTGCTCGATGGCGAAGGCGAGCACCTGGTCGAAGACCTGTTTGGCCGTCTCCTCGTCCTGGTGCGCCTTGTCCATCATCTCGCCGGTGCCGTCGAGCATGACGCCCATCGCGGTCAGGCCGGAGCGCGGCCGGATGGTCACGAGGTCCCGGTTCTCCTCCTCCCAGAGCGTGTTCCAGGAGACTTCTCCGTATTTCAGATCGCGCTGCGTGCTGTCGAAGGCAACCGCCTCGGTGCCCCAGTTGAAGGGCACGGCGTAGCGCTGGCCGCGGCGCGAGGCACCCAGGTCGAGCGACTTGTCCCAGATCGCCGGCTGGACCTGGTCCACCTTGACGCGGTCGACGTCGATCGGCTGCAGCAGGTCGACCCCGTCTTCCTCGCTGGCGTCGAACCAGGCGACCAGGGTGGTCACCGAGGGGAACACCAGGTCGAAGCCTTCGCCCTTGGCGGCGCGCACCTTGGACAGCACCTCGTTGTTGGTGCCGTATACCGACAGGTTGATCTGGATGCCGGTCTTGTCCTTGAAGGCGGCGATCATGTCCTCGGAGATGTACTCGCCCCAGGCATAGGCGTTGACCTCGCCCGAGGAGGCGAGCGCGCGCGGGCTGACGATGGCGGGCGCGGCGACGATGGCGGCGCCGGCGGCCGCGCCCTTGAGCACGCCGCGGCGAGTGAGTTTGAAGCGCGTGGTCTGCGACACGGCTGGATCCCCTTCCCAGATACGATTCCATTCGAGAGCGCACGCTGCGCGCCGCGGGAAGGGCCCCACGCCCCCCGGCGGATACGATCGCGCGGGTGCAGGCCGCAAGACATACGCCCGCTAGATGACAGCTTGATCGGAGTTCTGCGACGGATCAATGGCCGATCGATGACGGAACGGTGTCGACCAACCTGCAGACCTGTGACCAGATTCGCCGCGAATCCGCTGGGGACGCGGTCACGCCGCGCGGGGGGCGTGGCGAGGCTCCTCGAGCGACCGATGCAGGCGCGCTCGCGCGCGCGACAGCCGAGAGCGGATCGTGCCGACCGCGCAGTCGAGCGCTTCGGCCGCCTCCTCGTAGGTCAGATTCTGCAGCACGACGAGACGCAGGACTTCGGCGTGTTCGGGCGAAAGCTGCGCGATCGCCGCCTCCACCTCGCGCAGCTCCACGCTGTCGACCTGGTTGGCGGGATACCAGAGGCCAAGGCACTCGTCCTCGAAGGCCTGGTAGTCGCGCCGGCGGGCGGCCCGCCGCAGGCGGGTGATGCGCTGACGCTGCAGAATGGTGAACAGCCAGGCGCGCATGTTTGTCCCCTCCCGCCAAAGCGACATCTTGGTGACCGCCCGCAGCAGCGTATCCTGCAGCAAGTCGTCCGCCTCCTCCCGAGAGGGACAGACGGCGCGGGCATAGCGCTGCAGCCGCGGGATTTCCGCCGTCATCAGCGCAAGACGTCGATCCGTGACACGTTCGGGTGGGGGCATGGCGACACCTCGTCTGTCCAGACCTTCCAGACGTTGTAATCCAGCCGAGAAGCCCCGTTCGACCGTGGGAGGTATGCTGCCGCAGGGCCGCGGCAGACGACAATCGACAAAAAACGGCCCCACCGGGACGGCGGCCGTCTTCGCCAAGGCAACTCGTTCCGAGTTAACGCGAATCGGGCCAGGTGTGACAATTCGTTGCACTGCCAACGAGTTCACGGAGCCGGGAGTTCGACGGCGCCTCGACCCGGCGCACCGGCGACGATGCGGCTTGGCGATGACGGCGACCTGGATCCTGCGGGGATCGCCGGGCTGCAGCCCGATTTCGCCGGCACCGGGGGCTCTCACTCTCGTCCGGCGACGTTGACGCAGTGAAAGCACTTGATTTCTGACAGATTCGGAGCGCACGGATCGTTTTGGGTACCTATGTGAAATCTGTAGGTCCGACTACGAAAACCTGGACACAATCACTACCTGAGGCCTGACGCATCGCAGAGAGGCGAACGGCAAAGGCAGATGCGAGTGTCGGGCGGATGAGCGTGGCAAGCTCTTCACGGATGCGAAACCGGCGCCGTCGGATGAGCGGGGTGCTGGTGCGCGCCGCGCACAGCGGTGCGACCGGTGGGCGTGTCTGCTTCGGCGATCTGATCGACCAGCTCGGCCAGCGGTCGTTCGGCTGGTCGGTGCTGATATTCGCGTTGGTGAACCTGCTGCCGCTGCCGCTGGGCGCCAACGTCGTCACCTCGATTCCGCTCATTCTGCTGACCGCCCAAATGGCCTCGGGTGCCGCGCACCTCCGCCTGCCGGAATTCATCGCCTCTCGGCCCTTCGACCGCCGCAGCTTTCAGCGCACGATCCTGCGCATGCGCCCGGTGTTCCGACCGATCGAGCGGGTGCTTCGGCCGCGCTCGCTCTGGCTGTTCGAGCCGGAAGGCGAACGCTTCGTCGGCGTGGTCATGCTGGCGATCTCCCTCGCGCTCTTCGCCCCGGTGCCGCTCAGCGGCTGGTTTCCCGCCATCTCCCTGCTGGTCGCCAGCCTGGGTCTGATCGAGCGCGACGGTGCGGTGGTGCTGCTCGGCCTCGGTCTCGGCCTGGCGTCGATCGTGCTGACCCTGGCGGTGGCGCTGACGATGCTGACCGGCATCGAGCTATTGGCCGGGTTCTGAGACCGCTCCACCGTCCGTCAGCCCTCGCGCGGCTGCAAGTTCTTCTATCCCGACGAGCAGAAAACCGACTTGCGGCACGAACATTCCACTGCCCGGTAAGCGCGTGAATTCTCAAGATTTCCGCCGTTTTGTCACAGACTTACCACATCTACCCGACACGGAAAGATTGACGAAGTGGAACCTTGGGCGCACCATTCGAACTGGGGATCCGGGATAAAATTCGACCGCGGCGTTGCGAGCGATGATCAGCGTGCGGACATTCGGGGGGTTTTCGGTCTGGAGCCAGGGCAAGGCGGCGCACCACGGCTTAGGCGCCGGCGGCCGCGGCCTGGCCGCTTACCTCTTCGTCAATCCGGGGATCGCATTCCGGCGCGAGCGGCTGCTCGATCTCTTCTGGGGCGACCAGTGCGAGACCGCAGCCCGGCGCGCCATGAACACGGCGATCTGGCGGCTGCGCGGCATCCTGCGCTACGCCGCGGACGGCACCGCCCGACCGCTGCTGGTGAGCGACGCCGGCGAGGTGATGCTGTGCGGATCCGAACGGATCGAGGTGGACAGCCGCTCCCTGGAGACCTGCATCGAACAGCTCTGGGGCCGGGCCGGCCGTGCGCAGGAGGCGCTCGGCCCGCGCGACCGCCAATTGCTGAAGGCGGCGGTCGGGCTCTACAACGGTCCCTTTCTGGACGGACTCGACGGCGATTGGGTGCTACAGGCGCGCGAACGGCTGCACTGCATCTACGTGCGCGGCCTGCTGTTGCTGATGGCCGACGCGGCAGCCCAGGGGGACTTCGAGGGCGCGCTGGACGCCGCCCGGCAAGTGCTGGCCGCCGACCCCTTGCGCGAAAGCGTGCAGCGCCACGTCATGCGGCTCTATGTGCTGAACGGCCAACGGGCGGAGGCGATCCGGCAGTTCGAACGCTGCCGCTGCCTGCTCGACGAGGAGTGCGGCGTCGAACCGATGCCGCAGACCAACCGGCTGCACGAGGAGATTCGTAGCGGCGCGATCTTCGCGGCCTTGGAGATGGCGCGCGCCGAGGTGGTCACCGCCGCCTGCGCCGCACGCCCCGGCGAAAGCCCCTGAGCCGCCTTCTGTCGTCCCTGACACTCCCGTCCGGCACAGTTCGTTTCCGCACCCCGCGCGGCCGCAATCGCGTGCAGCCGCGATCGGCTCGTGATTCCCTCGTGACCGTTCCCTGAGTCGGCGGCGAGCCGGCGAAGACCGTCGTGCGAGGGATAAGTGTGCGGTCGGGAAGTGCGCCAAGAGGCGCGCACCCTAGGCTCGTTCCTTCAGTCCGCGCAGGCCGACGGCCGCCAGATCCCGGCGCGATGCGCCGGCACCGGCACCGCAGGAAAGGCCGGGCCTGCTGCAAAGGACACGGGGAATGGGCGATGCCAAGGGGCATGTGGATCAGGTCGTCATCGTCCGCATGTGGCAGGAGGACGCGGAGGACGGCGACTCCGCCGCCTCGTGGCGCGGCCGTATCGAGCACCTCAACTCCGGCCGGCAGACCCACTTCGTCGGGCTCGAGGTTCTGCTGGAAACCCTTCGCGCCATCGCCGCCGCGGCGAGCGAGCCCTGCGAACCGCCGTCCTGAGTTCCCCGTGACGCCGCCCGCGGCGGCCGATCCCGACCCGCGCCAGCGCCCTGCGACCCGGACCACCTGACCGGGTCATCCGAAACGAGGAGGTCCACCGCATGCCCGCCTACCGCCACCCGGGCGTCTACATCGAAGAGCTGCCCAGCGGCCTGATCCCGATCGAGGCCGCCTCGACTTCGATCGCCGCCTTCATCGGCTTCGCCTATCGCGGCGCGTTGAGTACCCCGACGCTGATCACCAAGCTCGACGACTTCAAGACCCAGTTCGGCAAGGTGGTTGACGCCGCCAACGGCATCCGCGACCTGGGCGACGGCGTCGATGCCTTTGGCCACGCGGTCAGCGCCTTCTTCCTGAACGGCGGACGCAAGGCCTACATCGTGCGCGTCGCCAAGGACACGGCGAGCGCCAGCGGCGCTCTGGCCAATCCGGCGGACATGGGCAACACCGCGCTCTACATGACGGCGACCTCGCCGGGCACATGGGGCGACGACCTGGTTGCGCGGATCGAACCGGTCGACGCCGCCGACCTGGACCTGGGATACGTCCTGGAAATCGGCGCCGGCACCGGCGACGACTTCGAGGCGGTCGAGACCTTCAGCGGCGTGTCGATGAACCCGGACGACGGCCAGTTCGTCGGCAGTCTGGTCAACGACGGCTCGGCGCTGATCGACCTGGAGCTCAAGCCGATCGACGCGGCGGCCGGCGGCGGCGGCACCACCAAGGCGCTGAAGAGCAAGGTGCTGCTCGGCGTCGATCTCGGCCCGCTCAACGGCAAGTCGCTGGAGGTCGGGCTGAGCGGCGCTGCCAACCCCATCCCCGTCGTCAACTTCACCGCCGCCGAGGACACGATCGAGAAGGTCGCCGCAAAGATCCAGAGCACGATCCGCGGCACCAACAACGAACCGCGCAAGAGCTTCCGCGCGCTGCCGACCAACGACGGGCGCATCATCCTGATCTCCGGTAGTCGCGCAGCCGGCTCGGAGGTCACCATCGCCGGCGGCGACGCCGCCCCGATCCTCGAGTTCGCCACCGTGGTGGACTATCCGGCCCAGGGCGAGGCGGAGTTCTTCGGCGGCGACGACGGCAACGGCGGCACGGCACTGGCCGACTACAGCGACGCCTTCACCGCCCTGCGCGACTACCGCGACGCCAGCATCCTGCTGTTCCCCGGCCTGCACTACGAGACGACCAAGGGCAAGGAGGTGATCGACGGCGCCATCGCCCATGCCGAGTTCATGAAGAACCGCGTGGTCGTCGTCGACCCCAAGCCGGGCACCGAGCTGAAGACCCAGAAGGACGTCAAGGATCAGGCGCTGCCGCACGGGACGTCCTACACGGCGCTCTACTATCCTTGGCTGCAGGTCGCCAACCCCTTCTACAATCCGGACACCGCGGCCAACAAGCCCAAGACCCTGACGGTCGCGCCCTCCGCCTTCGCCGCCGGCATCTGGGCGCGCATCGATTCGCGCCGCGGCGTCTGGAAGGCCCCGGCGGGTCTGGAGGCGACGGTGCGCGGCGTGCAGGGACCGCAATACCTCGTCGGCAACGACATCCAGGATCAGCTCAACGGTTGGGGCATCAACTGCATCCGTCCGGTGATCGGCCCGCAGGTCGTCTGGGGCGCGCGCATGCTGGCGACCAAGACCCAGCCGGACTTCCGCTACGTGCCGGTGCGGCGCACCTCCATCCTGATCGGCGAGAGCCTCTACAACGCCCTGCAGGCGGTCGTCTTCGAGCCCAACAAGCACACCCTCTGGGCCGCCCTGCGCGCCAGCGTCGGCGGCTTCATGGACGGGCTGTTCCGCGCCGGCGCCTTCCAGGGCGAAAAGGCGGCCGACGCCTACTTCGTGCGCTGCGGCCTGGGCGACACCATGACCCAAGGCGACATCGACGGCGGCATCGTGCGCGTCGTGGTCGGCTACGCGCCGCTCAAGCCGGCCGAGTTCGTCGTCGTGCAGATCCAGCAGAAGCTGCAGTCGGCCTGAGCCGCAGCCCGCCCCACGCCGCATCCGACAGGACAGCACCCGAGAGGAGCGCGCCATGCCCGCACCGATGTTTCCCGCCAACTCGCACCGCTTCGACCCGTATCGGACCTTCAAGTTCCAGGTCTCGATCGACGGCCGCGTCGTCGCCGGTCTCAGCAAGATGGGCGCCCTGAAGAAGACCACCGAGGCCGTCAAGTGGCGCGCCGCCGGCGACCCCTCGCATCAGCGCACCATGCCAGGCGGCACCAGCTACGAGCCGGTGACCCTGGAGCAAGGCCTGTCGCACGACCCGGTCTTCGAGGAGTGGGCCAACGCCGTCAACAACCTGACGGAAGGCGATGCCGGCACCTCTCTGAAGGGCTACCGACGCGAGGTGGTGATCGACGTGCTGAACCTGCAGGGCACCCCGGCCATGACCTACAAGCTGCGACGGGCCTGGGTCTCGGAGTTCCAGGCGCTGCCGGAGTTCGACGCCAACACGATGAACGCCGTCGGTATCCAGACCATCACCATCCAGCACGAAGGCTTCGAGCGCGATCCGGCGACCGGCGAGCCGGCGGAGACCTGAGCAGGTGCCGCGCGCCGCCACCACATATCCCGCCGCGCAGCCGGCCTTCGAACTGGCGCGGCTGACCGGCACCGTCGAGTTGCGGCTGGCCGAGGCCGTCGCCGCGGCGCGGGCGCGGCCGGCGAAAGTGACCGGCGTCCTCGCGACCCTGCTGCACCGTCTCGACGGGCAGGCGGCGGCGCCGGAAACGCTGCGCAGTCTGGCGAGCGGGACGCGCGAGTGGCTGCTGCAGCGCGCCGCCGCCCGCTTCCGACCGGCGCAGGATTGGTTGGCCGCCGACTGTCAGACCTGCGGCGCGCGCTATGACCTGGCGCTCGACATCGCCGCCCTGCCGATGAAGCCCGCCGGCACCGGCTTCCCCACGGTGGCGGTCGAGACCTCGCTCGGCCGTCGGTCGTTCGAGGCACCCAACGGCACGCACGAGACGGCCGTCGCCCGCCGGGGCCTCACGGGCGAGGCGGCACGGCGGTACCTGGCCGCGCTGTGCGGCCTGGACGCGGACAGCTCCGCCGCCGCCGAGCGCTTCGACGTCGAGGATCTGGACCGCATCGACGCCGCCCTCGAGGCGCTTTCGCCCGAGGCGGTCAGCACCCTCGCCAGCCGCTGCCCGAACTGCGAGACCGAGACACGAGCCTGGCTCGACCCGCTGGACTACGCCTTCCCGCGCCTCGAGCCACTGCTGCGCGAGGTTCACCGGATCGCCGCCACCTACCACTGGAGCGAGGCGGAGATCCTGGCGCTGCCGACCGCGCGAAGGCGCCGCTACCTCGCACTGATCGGGAGCCGGCCGTGAGCTTCCTGGAGCGCATCGCCCAGCGCGCCGCCGACACGCCGCCCGCCGCCCCCGCACGGCCAGCGGATGGTGGGCTCCTGAGCGGGCAGCAGGTCGCGCGCGCCGCCGCACGGGAGGCCGAGGAGGAAGAGACGGGGGTCCAGCGCACGACTGCCACACCGGACGAGGAAGAATCGGAAACACAGCGCGCGGTTCGCCGCACCTCGGAGGAGACCGCGGAGGACCAGGAGGTCCAGCGCGCGGCGGCGGACGAAGAGGAGGAGGTCCAGCGCGCGCCCGCCGCGGACCTCGAAGAGGCGGAAGCAGAAATCCAGCGCACGGCGGACCTCCGCCCTGTTCAGGGCATTGCCCCCCCACCACGGCAGACCGTGTCGCCGGCGGTGCGCCGCGCCGAGGCGCCGGGTCAGGAAGAGGAGGAAGTCCAGCGCGCCGCCGACGACGAGGAGGAGGAGGAAGAGACGCTTCAACGGGCAGCCGCCCCGGAGGAAAGCGAGCAAGAGACGCTGCAGCGGGCGGCGGCGCCACCTGTCGTCGAGATGCCTCCGGAAGAGGATCCGCCAAAGGCCGCCCAAAGGGCGCCGCTGGCCGAAGCGGGCGCGCAGGCAGCACCGCCGATGCCGCGGCTGTCCAGCCTCCTCGCCGGCAGCCAGGAAACGGCCTCGCCCCACCATCCGGCCGAGACCGACGCGCCCGATACCGTGGGTTCGTTGGGCCTGTCGGCCTACGCGAAGTCGCGTACCGACGACCCGCGGATGGGCCGCGGCGGACAGGGCTCGGATGCGTCTCCCGGAATCGGGGACGCTTCGGCCCTGGTGCCCAACGCGACCCTGGAGTCCCTGCTTGCGGCGGCCGAGCGAGATCGCGCGGCGGAGGCGCCGAAGCCGACGGCCGCGGGCACGGCGCCGACCCGGCCCGAGGTCACCATCGAGCGGCTGGACGTGTTCGTGTCCGAGCCGCCGCTGGCGCCGAACCGCACGTCGGGCCGGGCCAGCGGGGCAGCGCCGGGACCGCGCCTCGACACCCGCTACCTGCGGGGGCTCTAGGTCATGGCCGACGTCCCGCCCTCTGCGCTCTCCGTCGCCGCCAAGGGCGTCGCCGACGCGATCGACGCGCACTTCCGGCGTAACGGGGCCAAGCTGCACATCGCCACCGACACGCCGATCGAGGGCGCCAAGCTGGCGAACGGCGACACCAACGTCGTCAACCTCTTCTTCTACCGGGTCGCGCCCTCCGGCTTCCACGCAGCCCAGACCAGCGGCGAGCCGATGCTGATCCGCACCTACTGCCTGGTAACGCCCTTCGCCGCCAAGGGCGGCGGCGGCCCGGACGGCAACGGCAATGCGGTGCCGGCGGGCGAGACCGACCTGCGCATCCTCGGCGAGGTCCTGCGGCTGTTCCACGAGCATCCGGTGCTCGGCCCCTTCAGTGCGCCGGGCGGCGCCAACGCCACGGCCTACGCGCTGCAGAGCGTGCTGCTGCCGACCGACATGGAGGAGATCAACCACATCTGGACGGCGCTCAACGGCGAGACGGCTTACCGTATGTCGGCCACCTACGAGTTCTCCCTGGTTCCGGTCGACCCGGCCCAGGCCGCCCCGGCCTCCGGTCCGATGACGGGCTTCGTCGCCGAGGTGGACCCGAACACCGAGCGCCGCACCACGGAGCTCGACGCCGTCGCCACGCTGGACGGCTGGCAGCCTGACCTGCGGCTGGTGGACGCGCAGGGCGCCCTGGTCGAAGCCCTGACCCTGACCTGGTCGGCGGCCGCGTTCGCCAACAACCCGGCGGACCCGGTGACGCTGGCTCTGATCGGCGCGGCCGGTCGCATCGCCGAACTGGTCTGGGAACGCCAGGTCGGGCCGAACGACTGGGAACCGGCCGTCACCGTCCAGACCGTGGTCGGGGCGGCGCGCTTCGACGACCCGGCCAGCCGCCTGCAGCCGGCGTTGCCGCAGACCGATGCGCCGACGCTCTACCGCCTCGCCGCCTGGCCGACCGACGGCGCCGGTGCGCGCCTGCCAGATGCGCGCCCCTCGCGCACGCTCACCCTCGCCGTGGAGGCCGGGCCATGAGCGCGCCCGAGACCGCCGCCTCCGAGCGGGTTTCGCCGGCGTCCCTAGGTAGCGGTGCCGGACTGGGGGCCGAATGGGCCCGACTGTCGCACCTGATCGCGATGGCCGAAGCGCTGCGCGGCGCACAGGCCCTGCCCGAGGATTTCGCCGCCGAGTTCGAAGCGGTCAGCGAAGCCGTCGCCGAAGGACGCAGCGCCGGGGCCTGGCGCGGCCTGGCGCGCTGTTGCGAGCGCAGCCTGCTGGCGACGCTGACCAACCTGGACCTCGACGTGCTGGCGACGGCGCTGCTCGGCGACGCCATGCCGGTGCTGGGGCCGCGCCTGATGACGCTGCAGCCGCACCTGCGCACGGCCTATCCGGGATTGGGCCTGCTGCAGGAACTGCTGGCGATGGACCAGCCGGAGGCGGCCGACCTGCTGTTCTCGCGGCTGGCGCCCGGCGCGCCGCTGATCGCCGGTCACCTGGTGCAGATCGAGCGCCAGGCGGGCGAGCCCGACGGCGGCTTCCAGGTGGTACGGCCCGGTCCCGGCGTCGCCCAGGCGGTGCTGGGCCGCGCCGTCGACCTGGGACCGCCGCCGGGCGCGCACCTGACCCGGCGCACGGCCGCCTGGGAAGACCTGGTGCTGCCCGAGCCGACCCTGGCGCGCCTGCGCGAGCTGCTCGCCTGGACGCGCCAGAGGCGCCGCGTTGAGCGCGACTGGCGCGCACGCGGGCTCGGCGGACCGCTGGCGCTGTTCAGCGGCGGCTCGGGCACCGGCAAGACCTTCGCGGCGGCGGCCATCGCCGGCGAGCTCGGCTGGCCGCTCTACGCCCTCGACCTCGGCAGGGTGATGAGCAAGTGGGTCGGCGAGACCGAGCAGAACGTGAACCGCCTGCTGGACGCGCTGCACGGCCGGCCTGCGGTGCTGGCGATCGACGAGTGCGACGCGCTGCTCGGCAAGCGCGGCGAGATCAGCGACGCGCGCGACCGCTACGCCAACCTGGAGGTCAGTCATCTGCTGTCGCGGCTGGAGCGCCACGACGGCCCGGTGATCCTGACCACCAACCTGCGCAGCAACATCGATCACGCCTTCCTGCGCCGCTTCCAGATGGTGATCGACTTTCCGCCGCCCGACCCGTCGGCGCGCGCGCGCCTGTGGGACACGCTGCTGCCGGCGGGCGCGCCGCGGGCGCCCGAACTCGATGTCGCGATGCTGGGCGCAGCCGCGACGCTCAGCGGCGGCGCCATCCACAACGCCGCCTTCCACGCCGCCGTGCTGGCGGCCGAGGCGGACACGCCGATCGGGCCGCGCGAGGTCGCCTTGGCGGTCTGGCGCGAGATGGGCAAGGACAACCGCCCGGTCCGCCGCAGCGAACTGGGTGCGCTGGCCGCCCATCTGCCGGATCGCATCCTGGAGGCCGGTGCGGCATGAGGATCGAGCGCCTGACCCTGCACGTCCCGGCCGCACGGGCCGGCGAAGCCGAGCGCCTCGGCCGCCTGACCGGCGAGGCCCTCGCGCGGGTCCTGGCCGGCGATGCCGCGGTCCCGACCCGCGCGCAGGTGCGCGTCAACGGACAGGGCCAGCCGGCCCCGCTGCTGGCCCGGCGCATCGCCGACGGCCTGGTCAGGCGGGGAGGCTGAGCCATGGCCCGCGAGCGGCACGGTGCGCTGGTGCAGTACTCGGTGGTGATCCCGCCGCTGATCCTGCCCTTCGTCTTCAACCCGCAGACCATCTCGCGCAGCCGCACCGTGACGGTGAAGACCGGCCAGTCGCCGGCGACGCGCGGCGGCTTCGACTTCCTGACGCCGATGGAGACGGCGCGCGCCGCCCAGGGCGTGGAACTACAGTCGGAGTCCTTCTCGATCGACATCATGTTCGACGCATCCGAGCGCATCGACGAGGGCGACGCGATCGCCAAGCAGTTCGGCGTGCAGCCGCAGATCGACGTGCTGCGCACCATGCTGGAGCCGAAGGTGCAGGGGCCCGACGGCGTGCAGACGCTCGCCAGCCTCAGCCTGGGCGGCGTCCGCGCGGCGCAGCAGGCGGAGACCGCCTCGGTCCTGTTGTTCGTGTGGGGCGCACAGGTGCTGCCCGTCTTCCTGACCGGCGTCACCCAGAACGAGACCCAGCACCTGCCCAACCTGATGCCCTACCGGGTCGAACTGCAGCTCGCGATGCAGGTCATCGAGAGCCGCAACCCCTTCTACCTGGCCAACCAGGTGCGCCAGCTCGCCTTCGCCGGACTGAATAGCGTGCAGGTGGCGATCGACGGACTGGAGGGTTTAGCATGACGCTGTTCAAGGGCAGCCGCTACGAGACCGTGCCGCTGTTCGTGCCAGATGCGGAGGGCCGCAGCCACTTCGCCGGCCTGCGCGCGCGACCGGTCGGGCCGGCCAAGGGCGTGCTGGAGCACGCCGTCGAGACCCGCGACCGGCTGGACGCGCTCGGCTTTCGCTACTTTGCCCAGCCGCGCCTGTGGCACCGGGTCGCCGCAGCCAACCCGGACGTCCTGTTTCCGGAAGACCTGGTGTGGGAAGCGGCCGAGGAGGATTTCGCGGCCGAGGCGACACGCGAGCAGACCGGCGGCGAGCGGCTGGGCGCGCAGGTGCTGATCCCCAAGGCGCGGGAGGGCTGACGCCATGGCCTTCGCCAACCTGCTGAGCCTGCCGTTCCGCCAGCCGGCCCAGCCGGTCATCCAGGTCGGAGCCGAGCGGCGCGAGCACGACAGCGTCTACGCCGCACTGCGCGAGCTGGAGGTGGTGACGGCGCGCGAGGAGGCGGCCGCCGGCAAGCTGGTCTTCGACATCCGCCGCGACGAGGCGGGGAACTGGAGCGTGCTCGACGAGGACATCTTCGCCCCCTGGACGGCGATCCGCATCGCCGCCGCCTTCGGCGAGCAGGCGGAGGAGGAGATCGTGCGCGGCTACGTCAAGTCGGCCAACGCCAAGTTTCCGCCGAGCGGTGCCGAGGCGACCCTGGAGGTGGCGATCCAGGACGAAACCCTGGCGCTGGACCGCACCCACCTGCGCGAGGTCTGGGGCGAGCCGGATCCCATGAGCGACCGCCAGATCGTCGAGACCCTGCTGTCGCCCTACCCCCTGACGTTGGCCGCCGACAGCCACGACGGCCAGTCGGCCCGGGCGCTGAACCAGGACGAGACGCCGATCAAATTCATCCGCAAGCGGGCCGAGGCCAACGGCTACGAGGTTCTGGCCCAGGGCGGCGCGCTCTACTTCGGGCCGATGCGCCTCTCCGGGGAGGCCCAGGCCACCGTCATGGTCTACGCCGGGCAGGCCTCGAACTGCCTGAGCTTCGACGTTGCCGAGGACGCGCTGAAACCGGACGCCGTGCGCTTCGAGCGCGCCGCCGACGAGGGCGAGACGCCGGAGACCCGCAGCCTGACGCCGGACCAGCCGGCGCTCGGTCAGCGCCGCACCTCGCAGGAGGGCTCCGACCTGCCCGACTTCGAGTGGCGCATGTCGCGCGAGGGCGACGGCCCGGCCGCGGAGCAGGAGGCGCGCGCCCAGGCGCTGGCCAACCGCAACGAGATGAAGATCCGCGCCACCGGCGAGCTGGACGGCACGCTCTACGGCCATGTGCTGCTGCCCGGCCGGCCGGTGGCCGTCGACGGCGTCGGGCCGCGCCACGGCGGCCTCTACTACGTCGACACGGTCACCCACCGCTTCGCCGAGGACGGCTATCGCCAGACCTTCGAGCTGATGCGCAACGCGACCGGCGAGGGTGAATTGGCCGCCGCCGGCGCCGCCGCCTCGGCCATCCGCAACCTGTTCTGAAACTCGCTCTGACGGAGACGCCCCCCGTGCCCGAGCTTTCCCTGCTCGAACAGACGATCAGCCGCCAGCAGCAGCGCTACCTCGGAAAGTTCCGCGCGGTGGTCGCCGACAACGCCGACCCGGACGGCCGCGGCCGGCTGAAACTGCGCGTGCCCTCGGTGCTCGGCGAGGCCGAGAGCGCCTGGGCGTTGCCCGCCACGCCCTACGGCGGGGCGCCGGGCCTGGGTTTCCTGATGATCCCGCCGGTCGGCGCGCAGTGCTTCGCCGAGTTCCTGGAGGGCGACATTTCCTCGCCCGTGTGGACCGGCACCTACTGGCGCGGCGCCGACACGCCGCCGGAGGACAGCGTCAGCGGCGACACGCCGACGGTGAAGCTGCTGCAGACGGACTCCGGCCATCTGCTGATGTTCCAGGACAAGCAAGGGGAGGAGGCGGTCACCCTGCGCTCGACCGCCGGCGCCGAAGCCAAGCTGGACGAGAACGGCAGTCTGGCACTCACCGACTCCGCCGGCGCCACCGTCACGCTCGACGCCGCCAACAACACGGTCACGGTAGCCGACGCCAACGGCAACACGCTGGAGATGTCGTCCAGCGGCATCACCGTCAGCGATGCGGCCGGCAACGAGATCAAGACCGGCTCGAGCGGCATCGAGGTCAAGGGCTCGATGGTCAAGATCGAGGGCTCGCAGGTGATGCTCGGCGGTGCCGGCGGCGAACCGCTGATCAAGGGCACCAGCTTCCTGTCGCTGTTCAACGCGCACGTCCACACCACGACGGCGCCGGGCGCGCCGACCTCGCCGCCGCTGACGCCGCTGACACCGGCAATGCTGACGACCAAGACGGTGGCCTCATGACCGCGCCGCGCGAAACCCGCCTGCAGCAGGTCGCCTACCTGGCCTACCCCTTCCGCATGACGGCCAAGGGCGGCGCCCAGGCCGAGCGCAGTGCACACATCCGCCAGCAGATCGAGCAGGTGCTGTTCACCAGCCCCGGCGAGCGAGTGTTCCGGCCGGAATGGGGCTTCGGCGCCCGCCGCCTGATCTTCGAGCCCAACCGCGCGGCCCTTTGGGAGGTCTCGCGCAACCGCCTGCTCTCGGCGCTGGCCGAGGCGCTGGCCGGCGAGGTCGACCCCAAGACCCTGGAGGTCGAGGTCGGCGCCCCGCCGGACGCACCGGAGCGCCTGGTGGTGCGCATCGCCTATGTGCTGGCCGCCATCCGCAAGCAGGAGCGCCAGACCTTCACGGTCTGACCGGAGGAGCCGCAGGTATGGCCGAGACGCCCAGATCCGAACTGCACTTCACCGGTGGCTGCGGCGACTGCGGCGAGCGGCGCGTTGCGCTGCCGGCGCCGCTACCCGGCGTGCCCGACGACTTCGACTGGACGGCCCGCGACTACGACAGTTTCCGCCTGTTCATGATGGAGGAACTGGCCGCCCGAGCGCCCGAGCGCAGCCGCTGGACCGCCGCCGACCTGGAGGTGGTGATCGTCGAGGTGCTGGCCGCCGCGCTCGACCGCCTTTCGCATGCCCTCGACACCATCCAGCAGGAGCGCTTCGTCGAAACCGCGCGCCGGCCGGAGAGCCTGCGCCGCCTGCTGGCGCTGATCGGCTACGACCCGCTGAACGACACCGACCCCGACAAGCTCGCCGGCCTGCCGCCGGCGCCGGCCGGCTTCGGCCCGGAGAGCGACAGCGAGAAGCTGGAGCGCCTGTGGAAGCTGCAGCCGCGCGAGATGGAGCGGGCGCGGCTGGCCGGCCCGGCCGCCATCCGCACCCAGAAGCGGATGGTCACCCTGGCCGACTATGGCACGACCCTGGAGGCGCATCCGCTGGTCGCCCGCGCCCAGGCCCATAGCGTGTGGAGCGGAAGCTGGCAAACGATCCGCGTCGCCGTGCTGCCGGAGCGCCAACTCGGCCTCGATTCGGCGATCGCCGGCCTGCCGGCGAGCCTGCTGGCGGATGTTGCCGCCTTCCACCGCAGCAAGGGCATCGCCGCGCCGCCGGAGGCGCCCGAGACCACGGTGCGCGACGCGCTGGCGATACTGGTCGAGGGCTACCGCATGGCCGGGCAGCCGGTGCTGCTCGAGGCCGCCGAGACGGTCGGCATAACCTTCAGCCTCTCGGTGCAGGTGCGCGATACCTTCTACCGCTCGGAGGTGCTGAATGCCTTGCGCGCCGCCTACGGCACGGAAGCGCAAGGCTTCTTCGCGCCTGGCCGCCTGCGCTTCGGCGAGGACCTCTATGCCAGCGACCTGATCGAGGTGGCCTACGCCGTCGAGGGCGTCGAGACGGTCTGCCTCAACCGCTTCAAGCGGGTGGGCAGCCGCTATCCCGACCGCACCGACGCCAGCTTCATCCCGGTCGCCCCCGACGAGATCGCCACCTGCCGCAACGATCCGACCGCGCCGCAGGACGGCTACTTCCGCATCGTCACGCACGGAGGGATCCCGGGATGAGCGGCCGGCCCGAGCCGCGCGACCTGACGCGCTGGAACCGCGCCAGCAAGTCGCGCGTCCAGTACGTGGACGGAGACGCGGCGACCTGGCTGGAGGAACTTCGGCTGAAGTTCCTGACACTCTTCCTGCGCGGCGCGCCGATGGAGGTGCGCGATCCCGACTACTGGCGCCTGCTCTTCTCCAAGCCGCCCAGCGAGTGGCCGAGCCCGGCGCGCCTGGCCGACCTGCGCGACGACACGCTGGTCTGGCGCGACCTCTGGCGCGCGGTGCCGGACGAGCCTGAGACGACGGCTCGGCGCAACGCCCGGCTGCTGGCCGACTACGGAGCGCCGCACGACGATCAGACCATGGAGATCGCGCGCGCCTTCGCCCGCGCCTTGCACGTGCTGCTCGGTCACCTCGAGGCCTACGCCAACGAGGGCTACCTGCGCACTGCGACCCAGTGGGACAACGTGCGCAAGCTGGCCGCCCTGGTCGATTACACGCCGCGGCCGCCTGCCTCCGCGAGCACCGAGGTCGCGCTGCTGGCCAAGGACGGCACGACGCTCGCCGAGGTCAAGCGCGGGCTGGCCTTCCGCTACGCCCCGCCCGACGGCGGCAAGCCACTGGTCTTCGAGACGCTGCGCGACGTCACGGTGGACGCGGCGCTGAACGCCGCGCGCGCCCAGGACTGGGACCGCAACGAGACCACCCTGCCCGGCACCGGAGCGATCGACTGGATGGTCGCCTCGGGCGAGCCCAAGCTGGCGGCCGGCGCAGTGGTGCTGCTGGTCGAGGAGGGGGGCAGCGAGGCGAAGGGCCATGTCGTCGCCTCCGTCGCCGGGGATCCGGAAACCGGCCCGCTGACGATCGAGCTGGCCGACCCTCTGGGCGCTGGGCGCAAGCGCTGCACGACCCTGTTGCTTGCCGGCGCCGAGGGTCCGCGCACGCCGCGTATGGGCGCGGCCGGAGAGGACGACAAGACCTTCGACACCGGCGGCGAGGTCGTGCTCGCAGCGGGGCAGATGCTCTACTTCGAGATCGAGGGCGCCGGCGTCTACGCCTTCGTCGAGGCGGTCGACGGCACGCTCGTGCGCCTGTCCGTGCCCGTCGATGCCGAGGAGGTCGAGGCCAAGATCCTGCAGGTCTACGAGGCCGACGCCGACGGCATCGTCCGCCTGACGCCGGACATCGACACCCTGCGCTTCGTCGAGGACGGCGAAATCCGCACCAAGCCGGTCACCGACGACGACAAGCGGATCTTCGACGTCGACGGCAGCGACGAGACCCTGTTCGTCGAGATCGACCTGGGCGCCGGCAAGCGCGGCTTCGCCCCGCCCGGCGCCGGCGCGCTCGGCCGGCGGCTGCGCAAGCGCAAGGGCTGGTTGCCGGCGCTGCCGGGCGTCGACCGGGAGTCGGGCCGCACCCTGGTGTTCGACGGCAAGATGCCGCCCGGCCTCGGCGCGGCAAGCTGGATGGTCGCGCGCAGCCTGGAGGACGGCGCCATGACGCCGTTGCAGGTGGTCGGCGTGCGTCAGGACGAGGGGCGCTTCACCGTGACCTTCGCGACCCGGGCCGCGGACCTGGTCGCCGACCATACCTTCTACGGCCCCTTCAAGGTCGTCCTGCGGCCGCAGCACTGGGACCGCAGCCCGGCCACGGCGATCGACGGCGGCGGCACAGTCGAGCTGGTCGGCCTGGCGCCGGCGACCGCGCGGCTGCTGAAGCCGGGCCGGCGCGTGCTGATCGAGGACGAGCGCGACCCGCCGCAAGACTCCGCCGTGCTGGCGACGATCGCCGCCGTCAGCCACGGCCTGCCCGGCGGCGTCACGCGCGTCGCCTTCCAGGGCGGCCGGCCGGCCGGCGCCTGGCCCGCCGGCTGGACGCTGTTCCGCGGCAACGTCGTCAGCCTCGGGCACGGCGAGACCAAGGGTTCGAAGGTGCTCGGCTCCGGCAACGGCGAGCTGCCGGAGCAGAGCTTCCACCTCGAGATCGACGACATTTCTTACGAGCCGGAGTCGACGGCGCCCAGCGGCGTGGCTCCTGCGATCTCCGTTTCGGTGGACGGCATGCTGTGGAGCCGCGTCGAGCGGCGCGGCGAGGCCGGCGACAGCGCGCCCGCCTTCCTGGCGCGCCGCCGCGAGGACCGCACGCTCGACCTGACCTTTCTGCGCCGCCTGCCGACGGGCACAAACAACGTCAAGCTGGAAAGCCATCGCGCCGGTGTGGGCGAGGCCGGCAACGGCGTGCCGCCCTTCGCGTTCGACAAGCCGGCCAAGCCGCATCCGAAGGTCGCCGGGGTGCGCCAGCCCTTCGTCACCGCCGGCGGCGCCGATGCCGAGCCGGTCGCCAGCATCCGCACTCAGGCTCCGCGCGAGCTGAAGGCACTGGACCGGGCGGTAACGGTCGAGGACTTCGCTACCGTGGCGGCGGCCCAGAGCGGCGTCTGGCAGGCACGCGCCGACGGCCCCTTCCCGGCAGGCCGCGGCAAGCGGATGCGCGTCACCGTCGTGCCGGTCGGCGGTGTGGCCAGCCCGTCCACCCTGGAGGATATCCGCAAGGCGATCGCCGTGCGGGCCTTGCCCGGCGTTCGGCCGGAGGTCGCGCTGTTCGAGTCGGTGCCCGTGCTGGTGACCGCCAAGGTCCGCGTCGATCCGGTGCGCTACGATCCCGAGGAGGTGCGCGTGGCGGTGATCGCCGAGGTCGCCGCACGCTTCGCCCTGGAACAGCGGCGCATCGGCGCCGGCCTGTACCTGAGCGAGCTGGTGGCCGCCGTCGAGCGGGTCGTCGGCGTCGAGACGGCGCAGGTGACGATGAGCCTGCGCCCCGACGCTGCGACGCCGCGCCGACGCGTGCCCGAGGCCCAGCCCGGCCAGCCGCCGCCGAAGCTGCGGGCGCTCTTCGCCAAACCCGACCAGGCCATCTTCGTCGCCGGCGAAACCGACGTCAGCGCCGTGCCGGAGGCCCTGGCATGAGCGCGCGCCTTCGCACCATCGCCGGCCTGCTGCTCTACCGCCACCTGCCGGAGGAGTATCGCTACCGCGACAATCCGGGCGACGGCGAAATCGGCGACCTGGAGGCCTACCTGCACGGCTTCGGCCACCTGCTCGACCGCAGCCGGGCGACGCTGGAGCAGCTCTACGCCGACAGCTTCGCCGAGCCGGTCGACTTCCCTTTCCTGAAGCGCAGAAACCCCGGCGGCGCGCCAGAGTACGAGCGGCGCAGCCGCGCGATCCAGCCCTGGCTGCTGCCCTACCTCGCCGATCTGCTCGGTGCCGAGCTGCTGGCGCCTGATCCGGCGGCGCGGCGGCGCGAGCTCGCCAAGGCGGTGCTCTGGAGCCAGTCGCGCGGCACGCTGCGCACCCTCGACGAGCTCTCCGACGTGGTCGCCGACGCCGCCACAGTGGCCATCGAGGGCTGGCGGCGGGTGGTGACCACGCCGAATCTGACGCTCCCGCCCTTCACCCGGCCGCTCGCCGGGCACGAGGCGCAGCGCCGCCTGCCGCGCGGCACGCCGGATACGCGCCGGGTCTCGCGCGCGGTCCTGCGCGAGGTGCCACGCGATCCGCTGGCCCGCGGCACGCTCCGCGGGCGCGACATCGAGGGCCTGCCGCTGCGCCGGGAGATCGCCTGGGAGGTGCTGGCGCCGGAGGGCGTGCCCTGCTTCCCAGGGAGCTACGAAGACCTGGCGCTGCGCACGCCCGATACCCGCACGCCCGACCCGCGCGCAGCGGGCGGGCCGCGCGGGCTGAGCGACCCGGCGGGCGTCGTGCTGCACACGCGGCCCCTCTACGGCTTCTTCGAGCCAGGCCTGCGCAGCGCCGCCGTCGCCGCTAACGCCTTCCCGCCGGATCCGGAGGGCGCGACCGCCGTCTACGGGCCGAACGAGGCCGACCCGACGGCGCCGCCGGAGCTGGACAAGCTGGTCGTCGAGGGCGACGTGACGATCCGCGCCGGCGGGCCGGTCGTGCTGCGCGGCCTGCTGTTCCGCGGGACGCTCCGCGTCGCGCGCGGCGCCAGGCTGACGCTCGAGCGCTGCGCGGTCGCCCGGCTGGAGCTGCGCGCGCCGGCCACCCAGAGCGAGCTGGCGGTGGAGGCGCGAGACTGCCTGTTCGGCGAGATCGCCGGCCGCAACGCCTTCGCGCGCCTGGAGTACGTCACCGTGCTGGGCGACACCGCCCTGCGGCGCATCCAGGCCTCCGACTGCCTGTTCGCCGGGGCCTTTCCGGCCGTCGACTGCGGCGAAGGCGGCTCCTGCGTGCGCCATTCGCGGGTGCCGCCGGAGGCGCCAGACGGCGCTTGCAAGAGCCTGCGCGCACCGCCCAACACCACCGCTGCGCCGGTCTTCCTGCGCTTCCGCGTGCGCACGGCGGACGGCGGCTGCGCGCTGCGCGTGCCGAACTTCGGCGAGGCCGGTTGCGGCGTGCTCGACCTCGCCACGCCGCGGGCGATCCGCGAAGGCGCCGAGGACGAGGGGGAGGTGGGCGCCTATCACCACGCCTTCCACATGGCCCGCCTGCGCGCCCTGGAGCGCAAGCTCGCCGCCCATACGCCGGCCGGCATCGCGCCGCGCCTGACCCTGGACATCCGGCTCAGCGAAGCGCCGCCGCGCGCGGTGCCGGCCTGAGCCGCCGCGACCGAAGCCAAGCGAACCCCGGGGGGACCGAGGGACCATGAAGGGCCAGATCTCGCGCTACAGCCACCGCCACCGCCCACCGGGTGCCGGCTACTCCGGCGTCTACCTGCAGCAGGGCCGCATGGTCACCGACGCCGACCAGATCGAGTCCACCGAGATCCACAAGGGCCGGGTGGACGCGCTGGGCGCCGTCGCCGTCGCCTCCGGCGTCCCGGTCGAGGGGGGCGCCGTCGCCTTCGACGGCGCAACGCCCCTCCTTCAGCCCGGCCGCGTCGTCGTCGAGGGCATCCACGGCCTGGTGCGCGCGGCCGCCGGCTTCGATGCCGGCGCCGCCGGCCCCCTCGCCCTCTATGCCAACCAGGCCGACTTCCCGGCCGCACCGCCCCTCGAAGGGCCGGCGCTCGTCTACCTCGACCTGTGGGAACAGCCGGTCTATCCGCCCATGGACCCGCAGCTCGTCGACCCGGCCCTGCACGGCGCCGACACGGCCTTCCGCACACGCACCGTGGCGCAGCTCCGCCTCGCGCCGCCGGGCAGCGTGCTCGGCACCGGCGCCTTCCCGCCGCACGGCACCGCGGCGCTGGACGCGCGCCTGCGCGAGGCCCTGGCGGAGGAGGACAAGTGCGATCCCTGCGCCACCGAGCTGGATCTGCCGGTGCGCGCCGGCAACATGCAGTTCCGTCTGGAGGTGCTCGACGTCGTCGGCCCGGCGGACGATCCCAGCGAGGTGGTGTTCGCCTGGTCCGCGGAGAACGCCTCCGAGCTCTACCCGACGGACCTGGACTCGATCCCGCCGGAGTTTCGGCGCGGCGATCGGATCTACCAGTATCTCAGCCCGATTACCGAGGCACACCAGGGCGCCTTCGCCGACACCGACCGGCGCGCGCGCCCGCAGCTTTCCGACGAACTGCTGGCCGCCACGCCGGCGCGCACGGACGGCACGGCGGGCGCCTGGCCCCTCGTGCGCCGCTGGGACGGCGCGGTGACCTGGACGCCCGCCGACGGCAACCTCGGCCTGGCCAACGCGGCGGGCGGCGAGACCGTGGAGCGCGACGGCGACGACCTGCTGTTCGTGCTCGACAAGCTGGAGCTGCGCCTGACGGTCGCCGGCCGGAGCTTCCTGCCCGGCGACTACTGGTTCGTCACGGTGCGCGAGTTCGCGCCGGAGGCCGAGCGGGTGCAGGTCGATTCCGCTCTGCCGCTCGGCATTCGCCACCACTACCTGCCGCTGTTCGAGATCGACGCAGGCGAGGCCGCGCAGCCGGTCGACGATGCGATCTTCCGCCGCCTGTCCTTTCCGCCGCTGAGCGATCTGCCGGCCAGCCACGTCTCCTACGCCAACACTTGCCCGAAGCTCTACGGCGAGGGGGAGGATGGCGCCAAGACCGTCCAGGAGGCGCTGGACAAGCTCTGCGCCATCGAGGCGCGCGACATCGCCTTCACCTCCAACTGTCCCGAGGTGTTCGGCGACGCCGCCACGGTCCAGGCGGCGCTCGACCGGATCTGCGACCTCGACTTCACCGCCGAGATCTTCCGCTACCTGGTCGGCTGCGGGATCCTCTGCGGCTTCGAGGTACGTTGTATCAAGGAATCGCCCGGCTCTTTCCTGGTGCTGCCCGGCGCCTTCCACGACGGCACCGGCCGCGTCTTCCGCTTGCGCGAGCGAATCGAGCTGAAGGTCCGCGATCTGATCGAGGGCGACCCCCGCGGCAACGAGTTCTGCCTACGCGCGCGGGTGACCGGGCCCGACGACTTCATCTTCGAACTGGTCCCGCACCGCCGCGCGGAGGAGGAAGGCGAGAAGGGCCGGCGCGAGGACGCGCTCAGCCGGATCAAGGCCTGCGAGGCGATCGGCAAGGTGCGCGAGGAGGTGCTGAAAGGCTTCGCCAAGGAGGAGCAGGACTACATCGCCCGCGCCTTCGCCTTCGCCCTGGCAGGCACGTCGCCCGGCAAACCCTTCCCGCAGTCGGCGCAGGAGCATGACATCCTGCGGCGCTACTACACCCAGGTGCTGGCCCGGCTGGAGATCGTGGCGAGCTGCGGTATCCTGCAGAAGCTCGGCCCCTTTCCGAAGCTGCCGCGCAACCCGGGCCGGGTGCAGCTTCAGCGCAACATGGGCAACGTCGTGGTGGCGCTGCGCGCGCTGGAAGAAGCGGTGCGCGCCGCCGAGCGCGACTGCAAGTGCGCGGCCACGGTGGTCCCCTGCCCGGAGGACGAGCCCTGTCTGGTCGACATCGCCCGCATCACCCTGGGGGACGACGGCGTCGACGACATCTGCCTGCAGTGCTGCCGCGACGAGGCACTGACCTTCCGCACCGTGGAGTACTGGTTCGGCAGCTTCCTGACCGAACTGCAGACCTTCATGGCCCGTCAGCTCTGCGCCGTCGTCGAGCCGGCGATGCCGCCGAAGCCGGAGGAGAAGCCGGGCGGCAGCATCGTGGTCGAGGACGGCATCCCGACCTGGGACAAGCGGCGCTTCGTCGAGAAGTACGGCATCACCAACGCCACCTTCGGGCCGTCCGCCTACCGTCACGACGCGGTCGACGCGCGCGACCTGACCACGGACGAGGCGCTAAGCCTTTACGAGGCCGCCGGGGTGGAGGTGGTCGGCGACTTCGATCTGGCGCGCGACGACTTCGAGACCCTACCCCTGGCCGAGGACGAATTGTCCGCGAACCTCGCCTTCGCCTACGGCGACACGGTGCAGCCGGGCGACCGGATCGTGCTGCTGACGCGCGACGGCAAGGTCGAGGGCGCCCGCCTGGTCGCCAAGCAGGCGGTCGACGCGCGGCTGGCCCCGCCGACGAAGCTCGCCGAGACGGGACTGGGCGGTGCGCGCGCCGGCATCCCGGAGGAGCTGCTGGCCGACCTGGTCGAACGCTCGGTCGCCGACAAGATGCCGGAAGTGACGGCCGACTTCAGCGGCCTCGAGGAAAAGGCGGAGGCGCTGAGCCGCAAGCGCGAGGAGCTGGAGGCCGAGATCGGCGGGCTGGAGGCCAAGCGCGCCGAAGCCATGGAGGCGACCCGAACCGGGCTGAGCGACCTCGAGCGTCAGAAAGCCGACGCCCTCGCCGTCATGCGCAGCGAGATCGAGGCGATGCAGCGCACGCGCGCGGATCTGGTGAGCGGCCTGCGCAGCGAGGTCGAGAGCCTGGAGCGGCGCAGGAGCGAGATCGGCGCCGCGGTCGAGGCGGCCGGCGGCGAGCTGCAGCGCATGACCCGGGACGTGGCCGACGCCAAGCGTGAGGCGGAAGAGGCCCGGCGCGCGGCGGAGCGGGCCAAGGCCGAGAGCGAGGCGGCGGGCCGCGAGCTGGCGGAGGTCAAGCTGGCCAGCGAGAAGGCGCTCGGCGAACTGCGCGACCGCCAGCCCGTCTCGGTGCTGACCAACCGGCCGGAGGTCGCCTCGGCGCTGAACGAGCGTGGCATCGGCACGCTGGCCGAGGTCGCCGACATGAACGCCAATAGCTGGCGCGCCCTCGGCCGCTCGCTGGGCCTCAGCGTGCGCGAGACCACCGACCTGCGGAACCGCGCCCGCACGCTGACCGGCCGGCGGTAGGCCGCCGATGGGCGCGGCGCGCAGCCACAAGGCCCCGGCGCGGCCGACGCCCGCCTACGGCGCGCGCGGCGCCAACACCGCGGCGCACCGGCTCGCCGCGCGCCGCGCCCTCCCGCAGACGGCGGCGGCGGCCGGCGCGGTGCGCCAGCGCGTCGCCGAAGGCGTCGCGCAGCCGGCCCTGGCCGTCGGCGGCGTCGGCGACCGAGCCGAGGTGGAGGCCGATCGGACGGCCGAGCGCGTGCTCAGCATGCCGGCGCCCGCGCTCGCGCCCCCGCCTGGCCCGCCTGCGCGTGCCGAAACGGGGATCCGCGAGGTGCGTCGCGAAGGCCAGGGCGGGCAGCCGACCACCGACGAGATCGCCAAGGTCCCGCCCCTGTCGGAGGAGGAGCAGGAGCCGAGCGTCGGCGCCGACGAGGACGTGGTCCTCCACTCGCTGGACGCCGACGATATGGCGGAGATCGAACGCGGCGAGCCCGCGGGCGGCAGCGCAGGCGCAGAGGGTGGCGGCGAAGGCGGCGGCGAGCCGGGAGGACCGCCGCCCGAGCCGGAGGTGCAGGCCAAGTCCGAGCCGGGCGGCATCGGGGTCGGCGCCGAGGGCGGCGCGGCACCGCCCGACGCCGCGCGGGCGATCCGGACCCCCGGACCGGGACGGCCCCTGCCCGGCGCGCTACGCGGTTTCATGGAGCCGCGCTTCGGCGCCGACTTCTCCGGCGTGCGGCTGCACGACCAGGCGGCCGAGCGGAAGGTGGCCCGGCGCATCGGCGCGCGCGCCTTCACCTACGGTCGGAACGTCTGGCTGGGGCCGGACGAGTCCGCCAGCGACAAGCGCCTGATGGCGCACGAACTGACCCACGTGGTGCAGCAGAACCCCGGCGTGCGGCGCGCGGCACCGGCCGAGGACGCGCCTGAGATCGAAGCGCGGCCGCGGCGGGTGCAGCGCGGCTGGCTGATGGAGAAGCTGGAGCCCTACGCTCGCAAGGTGCCGGGCTACACGCTGTTCACCGTCATTCTCGGCAAGAGCCCGCTGACCGGCGAGCGCGTGCCACGCACCGCCAGCAACCTGATCGGTGGGCTGCTCGGGCTGATCCCCGGCGGCACCGACATCTACGACAAGCTGCGCGAGGCGCGCGCTCTCGAGCGTGCCTTCGCCTGGGTGCAGGAGCGCCTCGCCGCCTTCCCGATCACCTGGGCGCGTGTGAAGCGCGCGGCCGAGCAGGCCTGGGACGAGTTCAGCTTCATCGACCTCTCGCTGGAGCCGGTCTACCGCGCCTTCCGGCCGCTGTTCGACGACCTGGTCGCTTACGTCAAGGAGACGGCGCTGCAACTGCTGGAGTTCGCCGTCAAGGGCGCGCTGGCCGTCGCCGGCCCGCTCGGCGAGAAGGTCTGGCAGCTCATCGCCAAGGGCCGCGATACCATCCTGCTGATCGTCAAGAACCCGGTTGGCTTCGCGCTCAACCTGCTGAAGGCGGTCAAGAAGGGCTTCGAGAAGTTCTACGCCAACGTCGCAAAGCACCTGAAGGCCGGCGTGCTCGGCTGGCTGTTCGGCGCGCTGCAGGGGCTGAACATCACCATCCCGGAGCGGCTCGACCTGAAGGGCATCGTCTCCCTGGCGATGCAGATCCTGCAGGTCACCTACGAGGCCTTCCGCAAGATCCTGGTAAAGCGGTTGAACCCGCACGGCGAGAAGAAGGTCGGCTTCATGGAGAAGGCCTTCGCCGTGCTGAAGACCCTGATCACCAAGGGCTTCAGCGGCGTGTGGAAGATGATGGTGAACTTCCTCAGCCTCGACCGGATCATGGGCGTGGTGGTCGGCGGCATCCGCAGCTTCGTCACCAGCACCATCGTGCAGCAGGCGATCGGCTGGGCCGCCAGCCTGTCCAACCCGGTCGGCGGCATCGTGCGCATCGCCATCGCGATCTACGACGTGATCACCACCTTCCTGGAGCGCCTGCAGCAGTTCCGCGACTTCGTCTCGGCCATCTTCGACAGCATCGCCAACATCGCCCAGGGCAAGATCGAGCAGGCGGCCAACTACGTCGAGCAGACCATGGCGCGTATGGTGCCGCTGATCATTTCCTTCATCGCCGCCGTGCTGCGCCTCAACGGCATCACCAAGTCGATCCAGGACATCGTCAAGAAGCTGCGCAAACCAGTGCACGAGGCGATGGACCGCTTCGTCGGCTTCGTCGTCAAAAAGGCGAAGAAGCTGCTCGCCAAGCTGCTGAGCAAGCTCAACCGCACGCGCAAGCTGCCCGCCAAGACCTTCAAGCTCGGCCAATCGACCCACCGCTACTACGCAAAGGCCGTCGGCAGGAAGGTCGAGCTCTTCATCGCCAGCAACGGCGGCGCGCCGGCGAAGCCCACGGTCGCGGCGGCGAAAGGGGAGACCGCCAACCTCGACCCCGCCACTGGAACCCAGGCGGAAGGACGGGCCGCCGTCAACGCCTTGGACAAGGGCGTCGAGCGGGACCAGGCGAACGCCGGCCCCATCGACCCCACCGACAAGACGCGCAACTACGCCAAGCCGACCGGCACGCTGGACACCTCGATGGGGCAGACGGCCCAGGCGGCCAACGCCGACGGCGAGAAGCTGGCCGACAATCCCGACATCAACACCGACGCCCCGAAGACGCTGATCCGCGCCACCGAGCCGCGCTTCGACGTCGAGGGGATGACCGACACCTACCAGAAGGTCAAGGAGGAGAGCGGCAAGCCGATCCCGAACAGCACGCTGACCTACTCGCAGTACTACGAAGCCGACCACATGCCGGAAAAGCAGCTCCTGTTCGAAGTCCACGGCCTGCTCGGCCGACTCGGCGGCGGCCAAGCCGCCGGCGCTCCGGCGGCGGCGAGCGGGCCGCCCCAACGCGCGGCCGGGGAGGAGGAGACCGCCGCGCCCCCGGAGCCACCCGAGGGCTTCAACAAGCTGAAGGACATGGCCGGCGACGAGAACACCATGCGGGCGATCCTGCTGTACCGCCCGATCCACCGTACCAAGCCGAACAACTTCAGCGAGTCGACCCTGGTCACGGTGAACGACGCCGCCAAGAGCGACGCCGCGCCGGCCGACAAGCAGCGGCGGGTCAAGACCGCCATCAAGCGGCAGATGGAGCGCGAGGCCGAAGCGGTGCGCCAGCTCTACACCGCGGACGCCGACTCGGAAGGCAAGCCGCGCAAGGATGTCTTCGACGGCCTCAACAAGCTGATCCAGGACACCAACCGCGACTACAACCTGAACGTCGCGGAAGGAGCGGCCGGCGAGGCCGCGCCGCCAGGCGCGGCGGAGGCCAAGCACCGCAAGCAACTGGCCTTCGACGGGCCGCAGAACTTCACGGAACGGGAAGGTAAGAAGGACAAGCACGGCCGAATCATGAAGGAGGGGACAGGCCCCTTCTTCGAGGCCGACCACATCATCGACAAATCCTACCCCCTGGCGGTCAAGGGACTGACCTTCTCCGACGACAAGCTCTGGGCGAAGCTCGGCATCGAGCGCCTGCAGCAGGATCCGGCGGCGGCACCCGACGTGAAGGCCAAGTACAAGCGCCAGAACACGCTGCGGCAGCAGCTCCTGTTCTCCAGCGCGGCGAAGGTGCAGAAATACACGGAGTACAGCGGCGCGGCGATCCTGATCTACCGGCCGCTGCACCGCAGCGTAACGCACGAGACGGCGAGCGGCGGTGCCTTGAACGACATCCTGGCGGCCGTCCCCGACTCCGCTTTCGACAACGCCCGCCGCTACGTCGAGGACGGCAGCGTCAGCGTGGCGCAGGCCAAACAGCCGATCCGCCAGCGGATCCGCAGCGCCTTCGAGACCCAGAGCCGCGACCATACCCAGGCCGTGCGCGACGCCTATGCCAGCTCGGTGATCGACGTGCGGCTCGCGAACCCCGGCAACGAACAGGCGGCCGTGACGGCGATGATGGAAATCGTCAAGCGCGTCCACGGCAACCTGACGAAGATGCACAGCGAAAGCCTGGCGCTGCTCGCCTGATCTGCGCCGGTGCCAAGCTCAACTTCCGCGCGGCGACCCGACCGGCGCGCCCACCGCGCTGTAGAGGTCGGCCACCGCCAGGCCGACGTCGCCGCTCGCCTCGGCCAGGTCCTGGCGGTTGTCGAGCAGGGTGCGTTCGGCGTCGAGTACGTCGAGGAAACCGACGAGACCCTGGGTGTAGAGCTGCTCGGCCTGAGCAAAGGCGACCTGACTGGCGTCGACCGCGGACTGCAGGTCGGCGCGCCGCTGCTCGGCGGCGACCAGCGCGGCGAGCGCCGTCTCCGCCTCGGCCAGCGCATCGAGCAGCGTACGGCGATAGACCAGCAGCGCCTCCTGCGCACGCGCCTCGGCCGCCGCGACCTGCGCCCGACGGCCGCCGCTGTCGAACAGGGGGATGTCGAGGGCGGCCGACAGCGTGGCGATCAGCGCCTCGACCACTTGCCCGGTTCCGAAGCCGCTGGCGCTGGCGCTGAGCGTGCCCGGGATCGTGAGCTGGGGATAGAGCTCCGCTTCGGCGACGCCGATCTCGGCCGTGGCCCGAGCGAGCTCGGCCTCCGCCGCCTGTACGTCCGGCCGGGCGCGCAACAGGTCGCGCGGCAGCCCGATCTGCGGACCGCCGAGGTAGCGCGGGATGCCCTCCGCCGCGGCCAGCGCCAGCCGACCCGCCGCCTGTCCGGTCAGCACCGCCAGGGCGGCGCCGGCCGCGGCCAGGTCTGACTGCAGCGGCCCGCGGCGTGCCTGGGTGGCGGCAAGCTGCGCTTCGGCCCGGCTGACGTCGAGCTGGGCGGCCAGGCCCACCTCGAAGCGCTGCCGCACCAGCCCCAGTGTCTGGCGCTGCAGCTCCAGCGACGCTTCGATCAACTCCAGCCGGGTGACGTCACGGCGCACCTCCAGATAGCGCCGCACCACCTCGGCGGCGGTGGTGCGGCGCAGGTCGTCGCGCAGCAGCGCGCGCCGGCGCACCTCCGCTTCCGCCGCCTCGACCTGGCGGCGCTGGCCGCCGAAGAGGTCCGGCGTCCAGGAGAACAGCAGGCTGCCCTCGGCCGCGCCGGTGACCGACTCGTCGTCGCCGCGCCGCTCGCCGGCCAATACTGCGTCGCCCCCGCCCTCGGCACCGGCATCCAGGCTCGGCCCGCCCTCGGCGCGCGCGACGCCGAGCAGGGCGCGGGCCTCGGCCAGCCGCGCCTCGGCGGCGGCGATGTCGAGGTTCTCGGCCAAGGCGTCCTCGACCAGGATGGCGAGTTGGACGTCGCCGTAGCCGCGCCACCAGAGCGCCGTCTTTTCCGTCCCCGCCGGCAGCGCCGCCGAACGGCTGAAGGCCTCGGGCGTGGCCAGCTCGGGCGGCCGGTAGTCCGGCCCGACGCTCGTCAGGCAGCCGGACAGGACCAGGCATAGGCCGGTCAGCCAGCGCGTCATTCCGCGGCCTGTTCGCCGGCGCTGTCCGGGATCCGCCGAGCGTCCCGCAGTTCGCGCTCCAGGCGGGCACCCTCGGCGGCGCGCGGCCTGGCGAAGCGGGCGAGCCCCAGATAGGCGACCGGCGCCAGGTAGAGGGTGAAGACGGCGGCGAGGCCGAGCCCGCCGAAGACCACCCAGCCAATGGCGGCGCGCGCCTCGGCCCCCGGCCCGTCGCTGAGGATCAGCGGCAGGCCGCCCAACACGGTGGAGATCAGGGTCATGGCGATCGGCCGCAGGCGCACCTTGGCCGCGGTGGCGACGGCGTCGCGGATCGCCAGGCCGCGATCGCGGAGCTGGTCGGCGAACTCGACCACCAAGATACCGTTCTTCGCCATCAGGCCGATCAGCATGACCAGCCCGATTTGCGAGTAGATGTTGATCGAGGTGCCGGTCAGAAACAGCGCCAGGACGGCCGCGGCGATGCCGAAGGGCACGGTGACGAGCACCACAGCGGCGGAGGTCAGGCTCTCGAACTGCGCCGTGAGGACCAGGAAGACGACCAGCAGGGCGACGGCATAGGTGATCGCCACCTGCCGCGATGTCTCTTCCAGCGTCTCGGCCTCGCCGAGCAGGATCATGTCGATCCCGGGCGGCAACGTCCGCTCGGCCAGCGCCTCCAGGTCCTCTACGGCGGCACGCAGCGGATAGCCCGTCGCCATGTTCGCGTCGACCTCGATGGCGCGGCGCTGGCGGTGGCGGTCCAGCTCGGCGGCCACCCCCTCCTCGGTCAAGGTAGCCACGCTGGACAGCGGCACCAGGGCGCCGGAGGCGCTGCGCACATAGAGGTTCGTCAGGTCGCCGGGGTCGTCGATGGTGCCGCCCGCCGCTTCGAGCTGGATCGGCACGGCCTCGCCCTCGACGTTGAGGTCGACCAGCTCGTCGCCGTCGATCATGGCGCGCAGCGTCGCCGAAAGGTCCTCCAGGGGGATGCCGAGGTCGGCCGCGCGGCGCCGGTCGATGCTGACCGAGAGCTGCGGCTGGGTCGGCTGGTAGGAGATGTCCGGGTCGCTGAGATTGGGCAGCTCGTCCTCGATGCCGCGGGCGAAGGCCTTGGCCGCCTCGAACAGGCGCTGGTAGTCGTTGCCGATCAGTGCCACCTCGACGCCGCCACCGGCCCCGCGCAGCCCCAGGCTGTTCGGGCTGTAGACGCTCGCGCGCACGCCCGGGATCCGCGACATCGGCCCGCGCAGCTCGGCCATGATCTCCTGCTGGCTGCGGCTGCGCGCGTCCCAGGGCGCGAGCGGCGCGATGACGAAGACGCGGTTGAGGTCCCAGCGGCCGACGATGGTCAGCACCCGTTCGATCTCGCCGCTTTCGACGTAGGGCTGCAGGATCGCCTCGATGCGGTCGGCCTGGCGCGCCGAATACGGAAGCCCGACGCCGTCCGGGCCGGTGGCGAAGACGTAGAGCGTGCCGCGGTCTTCGGGCGGCAGCAGCTCCTCGTCCAGGCCCTGGAAGACCAGCGCGGCCAGCCCGGCGAAGGCGAGCGCCGCCGCGGCGACCAGCAGCGGCACCTTGAGCGCCCAGTCGAGCGTGCGCCCATAGACCCGCGCCAACAGGCGTCCCAGCCCGGCGATCGGCGCGATCTGCCGTGCCGGACGCTCGGGCAGGCGCGCGGCCAGGGCCGGCACGAGCGAAAGCGCGACGAAAGAGGAGATGCCGACGGCGATCGCCAGCACGAAGCCGAACTCGCGAAACAGGCGCCCGGCCGTGCTCGGCAGCAGGGAGATCGGCACGAAGACGGAGATCAGCGTCAGCGTGGTGGCGACCACGGCGAAGAAGACCTGGCGGGTGCCGAGCACCGCGGCGGCACGGCTCGCCAGGCCCTGGCCCTTGCGCCGCTGGATGTTTTCCAGGACGACGATGGAATCGTCGACGATCATGCCTGTGGCGAGCACCAGCGCCAGCAGGGTCAGCAGGTTGATCGAAAAGCCGAGCAGCCAGATCGCCGAGACCGTGCCGATCAGGGCGATCGGAATGGCCAGCGTCGGGATCAGCGTGGCGCGCGGCGAGCCGATGAACAGCCAGATGGTGGCGACGACGATGCCGACGGCGATCAACAGCGTCGTCAGCACCTCGCGGATCGAGCCGCGGATGAAGATGGCGTCGTCCGAGGTGGTCGCCAGCTCGACGCGCTCGAAGCGGGCGTTCAAAGCCTCGACCGCCTGGGCGACCCCCTCGGAGATGCGCACCGTGTTGGAGCCGGCCTGGCGGACGATGCCCAGGCCGATCACCTGCCGGCCGTCCAGCCGCACGTAGGAAAGGGCATCCTCCGGTCCGAAGTAGACCTCGGCGACGTCGCGGACCTTCACCGGGTCGCGGATCGTCAGGTCCTCGACCTGCCCGGCCGTTACCACCGAGGCGTCGGCGCGCACGATCAGTTCCTGATCGTCGGAGCGGAAGCTGCCCGCCGGCACGTCGAAGGGCGCATTGCGCAGCACCGCCGCCACGTCGGTGACCGAGAGCCCGAAAGAGGTCAGGCGCAGCGGGTCGACCACGACACGCAGCAGACGCTGGCGGTCGCCATAGAGCGCGACGTCCGCGACCCCATCGATGGAGATCAGCTCCGGCACGATGTCGTTCTCGACGATCTCGGTCAGCGCCGCCTCGCTCAGGACCTGGCTGAAGGCGGCCAGCCGGACGATCGGCTCTGCATCGGCGTCGGCCTTGACCACCGTCAGGCGCTCGACCGCATCGGGCAGCTCCCGCTCGACGCGGCTGACCGCCTCGCGCACGTCTGAGGCGGCGGAATCGAGGTCCGCGTTCGGCGCGAACTCGACGCGGATGCGGAAGTTGTTCTCCTCGCTGGACGAGCGGATCGCCTGGACGCCGTTGACCCGCGCCACGGCGCCCTCGACGATCGCGGTCACCTCGGCGTCCATGGTCTCCGGCGAGGCGCCGGGATAGTCGCCGCGCACCGTGACGATCGGGCGGTCGACGTCCGGCAGCTCGCGCACCTCGACCCCGAGCACGGCCGCCACGCCGGCGAGCGCGATCAGCAGGTTGACGACCAGCACCAGCAGCGGCCGGCGGATCGCCAGCGACGGCAGATCGTTTCGTGCCTGCGCAGGGCCGGGCACCTCCGCGCGTGGCTTGTCGTCGTCCTCGCCGGCCATCAGGAGCCGCCTTCGCCGGCCTCGACGGTCTGCGCGTCCAGCGGCTCGGCGAGCGTCACCGCCAGGCCGTCGCGCATCCGCTGGATGCCCTCGACCACGACCTGCGCCCCCGCCTCGACTGGCGCGTCCACCAGCACCGTGCCCTCCTGGCGCTGGACGATGCGAACCGGCACGCGCTGCGCTGCGCCTTCGCGGACCACCCAGAGAAAGGCGCCGTCGCCGCCCCACTGCACCGCTACCTCCGGCACCAGCGGGTAGTGCGGTCCCTCCAGGTCCATGGTCACGGCGAAGCTCATGCCGGGGCGCAGCCGGTCGTCCGGATTGGGCACCAGGGCGCGGGCCATGAAGCTGCGCGTCTGCGGGTCGATCCGGCTGCCCAGGTCGACGATCTCGCCGGCGATGGTGCGCTCGCGGGCCATCCAGGTCGCCACCTGGATCGGCTGGCCCACCCCTACCCGCTCCAGGAAGATCTCGGGGACCTCGAAACTGACCAGCAGGCTGCTGCGGTCGTCCAGCGTGGTGATCGGATCGTCCTGATCGATGCGGTCTCCAACCTCGACCTCGGTCATGCCGACATGGCCGGCGAAAGGCGCCAGCACCATGCGGTCAGCTAGCGCCACTTCGGCCTGGCGCAGCTCGATGCGCGCCTCCTCCACGGCCGTGCGCGCTTCGTCGACGGTCGACTCCGGGACGGCACCGGTACCAGCGGTGCGCTCGTAGCGCCGCAGGAGCTGGCGGGCATCCTTGACGCGAACTTCCGCCAGTTCGACCGCCAGCTCTTCGCTGCGGCGGTCGAGTTCGAGCAACAGGTCGCCTTCCGCCACCTTCCGGTTCGGTGCGATGGCGAGCGCCATGACTTCACCGGCGGCGGCGGGGAAGAGGTTCGCGGAGCGGATCGCTTCGGCGGTACCGACCGCCTCGATGCGGAGCCGTTCGGGGCGCAGCTCGGCCGGCTCCACCAGCACGCGGACGGCCGAGGGTGCGGCCGGGCGCGCGCCCGCCTGCCGGCTGTCGGCCGCGTCGATCAGCGGCCAAGCGTATAGGTAGCCGAGATAGCCCGCCGCGGCCACGACCGCGAGGGCGGCGAACTGCTTAAAGAGGCTCATTCAGAGGTACCTGCGGCGCGGCGCTGTCAGGTGTTACGTGCGGTGGCGGCCGGTCCTCCCCCGTTCCTTCGCCGGCCGTTTGCACTTCACATAAGGCATCCTCCAGCTCTGCACAGGTTGCAAGCTCCGTCGCCATCACGGAAAAGTCACTGCCGGTTTATCGGGAACCGAAGCATGCTCGTTCTCGTGTCCATTCTTGCAGGCGCCCCGGCAGTCTTGCCGCGTCCGAACGAAAAGGCGCCATCCCCCGGCGAAGGGGTCGGTCATGGGCATGGCGAAGCGGAGCGCGAGGCGTGTGGCAGCGCTGCTGCCGGTCCTGCTGATTTGCCTGGCCGCACCCGCCGGCGCACAGGCGGCCCCCTCCATTCAGGTGGACACGCCGCGCTACAACACGCTCGAGGCCCGCACGGCCCTGGCCAGTGCGCTCTACACCGTCAATCTGGAGTTCGCCGAGGTCCGCTGGTCGGCCCTTGAGGGCATGCGTGCCTGTTTCCTGTTCGCCCAGGGGGCACCGCGGCCGCCGCTCGAGCCCGGCCAGATCGCCGACCGCCTGGCCCGAGGCGGGGCCACCCTGGTGCGGGTGCCACAGAGCGAGGCCTACGAAGCGGCCGAGCGCGGGCTCTGCGACCTGGTGCGCGTCGGCTTTGCCGAGCCAGCGCCCAGCGATGACGTCGGCCGGGCCGCCCAGGCCGACCCGACCGGCGAGCCGGAGCGGCAGCCGCTGCCCCAACTGTCGCTGCCTATCCCGACGCTGCCCGAGCCGCAGGTCCTCGAGCGCGCGACGCCGCAGACTCCGACGACCGAGCCGGCGGGGACGGCGCCGCGATTGGAACTCGCGATCGCGCGCGACGGCCGTCTGGAACGACTGGAACCCGGCGCGGAAGTCCTGGTGGAGGGGCCACGGCAACGTCTTCGCGTTTCCGTCGAGGCCGATGCGCCACTGGTGGCGGTGGAGATCATCGGCGACTTTCCCGCCATTCGGCTCGACCGCGCCGACCTCGGCGGACGGCGCGCCATACGTCGGGAGGTGAGCGTGCCGAGCCCGCGCCCCGGCAGCCGCAGCCGCATGGTCGCACGCGCCGTCGACTCCGCCCGCCGCAGCGGCGAGATCTCCATCGTGCTGCGGGCCGCCGAAGTGGCGGGCCCCCAGATCCTCGTGCGTGGGCTCGACGGGCGGCGCTTCGCTGAGGGCAGCCGCATCACAGTGACTGACGAGACCTTCGCCTTCGCCTTCGTCGTGCAGGCCGAGGGCTACCTGCGCACTCTTTCGGTCGATGGCATCCCGGAACCCGGCAGCCCCTTCGATGCGCCGGCGGTGCAGCGCCGGGAGAGCACGCTGGAGGTGCGTGCGCCGCCGCCCGGCGGCAGCCGAGCGCTGGTCATCGCCGCCACCGACTGGCAGGGCAAGCGAGACAGCTTCCGCCTGGAGCTGGCGCGCCCGGCGCCGCCGGAGCCGCCGCCAGACCGCACGCCGCCGCGTATCGTCTTCGACGAGGCCCCTGTGCGGACCACGGCGGCGCAGGCCGTGGTGCGCGGCCGGGTGACCGACACCGGCGGCGTTGCCACCTTGGTCCGCCTGGACCCCGAAGTCCTGGTCGATCTGGAGCCGGACGGGCGCTTCGCCCTGCGCGTCGCGATGCCGGATCCGGCCACGCGCACGGCCCTGGGCTTCCGCGCCCGCGACCGGGCAGGCAACACCGCCACGGCGCGCCTGGTGCTGTGGCGCCTGCCCCTTTGCGGGCCCCAGACGGAGGCCGTGAGCACCGCCCGCCTGCGCCGCATCCAGAACGCGCTGAATGCGCTCGGCCACGCGGCCGGGACCGCCGACGGCCTGCTCGGCCGCAACACCTGCCGGGCTCTGGAAGCCTTCGGAGCAGCCGAAGACCTGCCGGCGGACCTGCCCTGGGCCGAATGGGAAGAGCTGTTGACGGCAGCCCTCGAGGCGCGCACGCCGCAGCCCCCTGACGAGACACGGCCGCCGGACCAGACCCGCCCCCCGATCAAGTCGTCGAGACGCCACCCCGGGAGCCGCCCCGGGAGCCGCCCCGGGAGCCGCCGCCCGAGTCGTCGAGAGACGAACCGCCACCGGAAGAGCCGCGCGTCGAGCAACCGCCTAGCGAGGATCCGCCGCAGCGCCCAAATCGGCCGCCGCGCATCGAGGTCGCCGAGAGCTGGACCGCCGATGCCGAAGGCTTCGTCGCCCTGATCGGCGAGGCGCGGGACGACGGCCGCATCGCCAGGGTGGAGATCCGCGACGGCGACAGGCGGCTCGTCGCCGGAGCACAGATCCGCCAATCCTTTACGCTGCAGGCCTGCGAGCGGCGGGTGGTCACGATCACCGCTTGGGACGATGCCGGGCTGAGCGCGAGCCGCGCGGTCCGGCTGTCGGCCGGGCACTGGCTCGGCGACTGGGTCTGCCGCACCGGCGTCGCTCCGGCCTGGGTGATCGGCGGGCCGGCTGCCTTGGCAGCGCTCCTGCTTGTCATGGTCGCTTGGCGCATCCTGCGGCCACGCCCGCAGCGCGTGCCGGCGAGCGTGGTACACTTGGCGACGGATCCGGATCCGCTCGGCGCGCCGCTCGTGGTCGAGGGGCCGCGCCTCGCCCTGGCCTTCCGGATCGAGCAGGCGGCGCCGAGCGAGACCTGGGTGGAACCCGAGGAAGGGCCGCCGGCGGCCCGGGAGGCGAGATGACGAGATCCACCGCCGTCGCACGCCCGGCCGCCGCCGGCCCGGCGCTGCCGACCAGCCTCAGTCCGCTCGAGCCCGAGGATCTCGCGGAACTGGTCGAATCCGTCGAGCGGGAACTGACGCGCCAGCTTCCCGAGACCCGCCTGACCGGCGTCGGTCTAGAGGCCGGCGACCTGGAGCGCACGCTCGAGACGACGGTCAAGGAGGCCTTCGAGGTGTCGCTGATCGATGCCGTCGCCGGCGGCTTGGCGAAGTGGCAGGAGCTGGCCCGCCACGCGAAGTCCGGCGGCCGCACCGTGGTGCCACTGCTGACCCACCGCATCGTCTCGCGCCATCATCCGGCGATCAGCCTGATCCTGAACGGCGTCAAGGCGCGCCGCGCGGTCTTCGACCTCGAGCTGGCGCTGCGGATTTCGGGCCTGCATGCAACCCTGGAGGACGGGCGCCTGACCGCACTCGCGGCCGGCACCGTCACCCTGTCCCTGGCGGTCGGGCTGGAGGGCCGGCGGTTGTGGGCGCGCGACCTTCCGCCCTTCGAGTTGCCGGCCCGAGTCGACCTGGGCGCCGGCGTCGCGCTCGACACCATAGCCGCGGCCGGCGCGTGATCCGGACGGACGTCCGGGCGCTCTCCAGCGTGAGCGCGCTTCGGGGGCGTGTCAGGCTATGCCTCGGCCACGGCGCGGCCCAACACCTCCTCGACGGCATCGGCGGTGCGGGCAACGATCTCGTCCGCCTCGGCCTGGGTCAGGCAGAGCGGCGGCGCGAAGCCCAGAATGTCGCCCTGCGGCATCGCGCGGGCGATCACCCCGCGCTTGGCCAGGGCCGCCGCCACCTTGGCACCGACCCCCTCGGCCGGGTCGAAGAAGGTGCGGCTCTCGCGGTCCGCGACGAACTCGACGGCACAGAGCATGCCTTCGCCGCGCACCTCGCCGACCTGCGGATGCCCGCCCAGCGCCCGCGTCATCGCCGCCGTCAGGTAGGCGCCGGTGGTGCCGGCGTTCTCCACCAGCCCAAGGCTGTCGATCAGCTTCAGGTTGGCGACGCCGGCCGCTGCCCCGATGGGATGCGCCGAGTAGGTCCAGCCGTGACCGAAGGGACCCAGCTCATCGGTGCCCTGCTCCAGCACTCGCCAGACCTTCTCCGAGACGATCGAACCGGACAGCGGCGCATAGGCCGAGGTCAGGCCCTTGGCGATGGTGACGATATCCGGCCGCAGGCCGTAGTGGTCGGAGCCGAACATGCTGCCCAGACGGCCGAAGCCGGTGACCACTTCGTCGGCGATCAGCAAGATGTCGTGCTTCTCGAGGATCGGCTGGATTGCCTCCCAGTAGCCTCGCGGCGGCGGCACCAGCCCGCCGGTGCCGAGCACCGGCTCGGCGATGAAGGCGGCGATGGTCTCGGCCCCTTCCCGTGCGATCATCGCCTCCAGCTCGGCGGCGCAGTAGGCGACGAAGTCGGCCTCGCTCATGCTCAGGTCCGCCCGCCGGAAGTAGTAGGGTGCCTCGGTGTGCAGCACCTGCGGCAACGGCAAGTCGAACGTCTTGTGGAAGAGGTGCAGGCCGGTCAGCGAGCCGGTCATCAGCCCGGAGCCGTGGTAGCCCCGCCAGCGCGAGACGATCTTCTTCTTCTCCGGCCGGCCGAGCACGTTGTTGACGTACCAGACCAGCTTGACGTTGGTCTCGTTCGCGTCCGAGCCGCCGAGGCCGAAATAGACCTTGGACATGCCGGCGGGGGCGCGGTCGAGGATCATCTTGGCGAGGGTGATCGCCGCTTCGGTGCCGTGGCCGACGTAGGCATGGTAGTAGGCCAGCTCGCGCGCCTGCTCGGCGATCGCCTCGGCGATCTCGGGCCGGCCGTAACCGACGTTGACGCAGTATAGGCCGGCGAAGGCGTCCAGGAAGCGCTTGCCGTCCCGGTCGGCGATGTAGACGCCTTCGCCGCCGGTGACGATGCGGTTCGGCGCCTCGCCGCGCGCGTGCTTGGCCAGGTGCGTCGAGGGATGGAAGAAGTTCTCCCGATCCCAGCGGTCGAGCAGGTCGTTGTCGCGCATCTTCTTGTCCTTTCGTCTCGGGCGTCCCCGTCGGACGACACCCTGGTCCGAGCAAGCGCGGCCCGGTCGGGCCGCCGACTTCGCCCTTCGACTCGCGGCCTGCTGCCGCGGCTCAGGATAAAGTCGAGTTTCGAGAGGCCTTCATCCTGAGGAGGGCCCGAAAGGGCCCGTCTCGAAGGGCGAAGGCGGGCCGCCACCGGCGGCCCCGGCAGGCAAAGCCACCTACGCCCAGTCGCGGCAGACGTACTTGATCTCGGTGAAGGCCTCGAGGCCCTGGCGGGCACCTTCGCGGCCGAGGCCCGACTGCTTCATGCCGCCGAAGGGGATCGGCGCGCCGGTCACCTTGGTCCGATTGACCGCCACCATGCCGAACTGCAGCGCCCGGCTGGCCCTGTAGATGCGGCGCGGGTCGAGGGTGTGCAGGTAGGCGACCAAGCCGTAGGGCGTGTCGTTGGCGCGCGCGATCGCTTCCTGCTCCGTATCGAAGGGCGCGATCGCCGCCACGGGGCCGAAGGTCTCCTCGCGGAAGATCAGGGCGTCAGCCGGCACGTCGGCCAGCGCGGTCGGCTCGAAGAACAGCGGACCGGCCTTGTGGCGCTTGCCACCGACCAGGACCCGGGCGCCGCGCGCCAGCGCGTCGGCGACGTGTTCCTCCTGCTTGGACACCGCCTTCTCGTTCATCAGCGGGCCGATGTCTGGATCGTCCAGGCCGGGGCCGACGGTGAGCGCCGCGGTCGCCTCGGCGAAGCGCGCGCAGAATTCCTCGTACACGGTACGCTCGACGAGGATACGGTTGGCGCCCAGGCAGTCCTGACCCGAGGTCGCGAACTTCGCGGTCATCGCCTCGGCCACGGCGTTGTCCATCTCGGCGTCGGCGAAGACCAGGCAGGGGGCATGGCCGCCGAGCTCCAGCACCAGCCGTTTCACCGTTTCGGCGCCCTGGCGGTAGAGCAGCTTGCCGACCGGGGTCGACCCGGTGAAGGACAGCACGCCCACTCGCGGGTCCTCCATCCAAGGTTCGACGACCGTCGGCGCCTGGCCGGTGACCACGTTGAAGACGCCGGCCGGCAGGCCGGCGCGCTCGGCCAGTTCGGCCAACGCCAGGGCGGAGAAGGGCGTTTCCTTCGAGGGGTGCGCAACCACAGTGCAGCCGGCGGCGATGGCGGCGGCGGCCTTGCGAGTCAGCATCGCCGAGGGGAAGTTCCAGGGCGTGACCAAGGCGGCGACGCCGATCGGCTCGCGCCACAGCTCGACCTCGGCGTCCGGCAGGTGCGAGGTGACGCCCTCGATGTTCGGTCGCTTGGCCTCCTCGGCGTAGAATTCGACGAAGGAGGCGGCGTAGTCGATCTCGCCGCGCGCTTCCGACAGGGGCTTGCCCTGCTCCAGGGTCATCAGCCGCGCCAGGTCCTCGCGATTCTCCATCATCAGCTCGAACCAGCGGCGCAGCACGGCGGTGCGCTGCTGCGGCAGGGAATAGGACCAGGTCTGGAAAGCGACATGCGCCACCTCGACGGCCTGCTCCGCCTCGGCGCGCGAAAGGCTCGCCACCTCGCCCAGCCACCTGCCGTCGGCCGGGTTGCTGACGCCCAGCGCGGCGCCATCGGCCGCGCCGGTCCAGCGCCCGCCGACGTAGGCGAACGTGCGGAACAGGCGTCGGTCGGCGATGTCGATGGAGGGGTGCCGATCGGCAAGGGTCGCGTGGCTCATGGCGGATTCCCGAGCTTGAGAGTGTCTAGGTCCTCAAGCTAGGTCCGTCCGCGCAGACGTTCGGTCTGTTCCGGCACGCCCGGAAAGAGGAATCCTCTGTCCGACCCCGGGGTGGCTAGGCTAGTCCTCTGCCAGCAGCGCCTCGAGCGGCGGCGGGGCGCCGGACTTCACGGGCTTGGTCACCACGTAGGTGACGTAGCGCGCCAGGCCGATCTTGCGCTCGAGCAGGTCGTCGACCAGGCGCTGATAGCTGTCGATGTCGCGGGTGACGATCTGCAGCAGGTAGTCCCAGCCGCCGCCCAGGGCCCAGCAACCGACGATCTCGGGGTAGCGTTGCACCGCCTGCTCGAAGATCTGGAAGCGCTCGGCGCGGTGGCTCTCCAATTCGGCGGTGACGAAGACGGTGACGTGCGGCGCGATCTTCGCCAGAGCGATGTCGGCGGCGTAGCCGCGCACCACGCCTGCCTGCTCCAGGCGTTTCAGCCGCTCCCAGCAGGGCGTGGCGGTCAGGTTGACCCGCTGCGCCAACTCGGCCTTGGAGATGCGCCCTTCCCTAGCCAGCACCTGGAGAATCTGCAGGTCGCGGTCGTCGAGCTTCACCATGTCCCGGCTTTACGCCGGTTTACCGGTCGCGCGCAACGGCCGGCGGCTGCCGATGGCTGGACCCATGGCCTTCAGGGTGTACCATCGCGGTGCCGCCGCCCTGCCCACGCTCCTTTTCGGACCCTCTGCCTGCATGACCGTCAGCCTCGCCGACATCCTGGCCGCGCGTCGGGCCATTTCCGGTATCGCCCTGCGCACGCCGCTGGTGCCCTCGCCCTTCCTGACGAAGACATTCGGCCAGGAGGTTCTGCTGAAGCTCGAGACCACACAGCCGATCGGCGCGTTCAAGCTGCGCGGCGCGGTGAACGCCGTCGCACACCTTCCTGAGGGCGTGCGGGGCGTAACCTGCTGCTCGACCGGCAACCACGGCCGCGGCGTCGCCTACGCCGCACGCGCCAAGGGCCTGCGGGCGGTGATCTGCATGTCGGAGCTGGTGCCCAAGGCCAAAGTGGAGGGTATCCGCGCACTCGGCGCGGAGGTCCGCATCGTCGGTCGCAGCCAGGACGAGGCGGAGGTCGAGAGCGACCGTCTTGTCGCCGAGGAAGGGCTGGTCCCGATCTCCCCGTTCGACGACCCCGACGTCGTGGCGGGCCAGGGCACCATCGGGCTGGAATTGCTGGAGGACCGGCCGGACCTGCACACCCTGCTGCTGCCGCTGTCCGGCGGCGGGCTGGCCGGCGGCATCGCGCTCGCGGCCAAGGCGATCAAGCCCGACATCCGATGCATCGGCATCTCGATGGACCGGGGCGCGGCGATGTACGAGTCGCTGAAGGCCGGTCGGCCGGTCGAGGTGACCGAGGTGGCCAGCCTGGCTGACTCCCTCGGCGGCGGCATCGGCCAGGACAACAAGCTGACCTTCCGCCTGTGCCGCGACCTCTTGGACGAGGTCGTGCTGGTGAGCGAGGCGGAGATCTACCGCGCCATGCAGACGCTCTACTATGAAGACCGCTTGGTCGCGGAAGGCGCCTGCGTCGTCGGCATTGCGGCGCTACAGTCGGGCAAGCTGCCGCCCCTGGAGGGGCCGGCGGCCACCGTCATCACCAGCCGCAACGTCGACATGCCCACCTTCACCCGCATCGTCACCGGCCAGTCCGTGACGCTGGGCGACCTGACCCTGGAGGGTAGCCCCTATGCCGCCTGACGCCCCGAGGCGATCGATCCGCGTCGTCGCCGAGGCCGAGCTGCGGCGCGCCGTGCCGCTGGACCTGGCCGCCGTCGAGGTGGTGGAGGAAGCCTTCGCCGCGCTTGCCGGTGGAGATGTTGCGATGCCGCCGATCCTCTCCATGGCGATCCCGGAGGCCAACGGCGAGGTCGACGTGAAGACCGCCTACATCCCCGGCATGTCAGGCTTCGCCATCAAAGTCAGCCCCGGCTTCTTCGACAACCCAAAGCTGGGCCTGCCCAGCCTGAACGGCCTGATGATCCTGTTCTCGGCGCGCACCGGGCTGGTCGAGGCCCTGTTCCTCGACAACGGCTACCTGACCGACGTGCGCACCGCCGCCGCCGGCGCTGTGGCGGCCAGGCACCTGGCGCCGGCCAGCGTGGAGACCGCAGGCGTGCTCGGCACCGGCGTGCAGGCGCGTTTGCAGATGCAGGCGGTGCACCTGGTCCGCCCGTTCCGCCGGGTGCTGGTTTGGGGTCGGGATTCCGCCAAGGCACGGGCCTGCGCCGCCGATCTGGCGGCGCGCCTGGGAGTCGAGGCGCGGGCGGAGCCGGATCCGGCGGCGCTGGTCGCCGCCAGCCAGCTCGTCGTCACCACGACGCCGGCGCGCCGGCCGATCCTGTCCGCCGACTGGCTGCATCCCGGCTTGCACGTCACGGCCATGGGCTCGGACCAGGGGGAGAAGAACGAGATCGATCCGCGCGCGCTGAGCGCCGCCGACCGCACTGTCTGCGACCGGGTGAGCCAGTGCGAAGTCCTGGGCGAGTTGCGCAGCGCCAAGGCGGCGGGGCTGTGGACCGGCGGCGAGCCGCTGGAGCTGGGCGCCATCGTGACCGGAGCCGCCGCAGGGCGCCGTGGTCCGGAGGAGGTGACGATCTGCGACCTGACCGGCACCGGAGCGCAGGACACCGCCATCGCGACCCACGCGCGCAAGCTGGCCGCAACAGCGGGACTAGGCACGACCATCGCGGCCTGAGTCCCTACGAAGCGCGTCTCGACAAAGAAATCCCGGCTTCGCCAGGGAGAACGAAGCCGGGCAAGAGGGGTTGGGAGGGTCGCTATCGATGGTTAGAAACTACGGCGATCGGCGCACCGTGTCCTTGACGTAAATCAAAAAACTCCGGTGCATTGCCGTTGTTTCCCGCGCGGCCTCTCCGCTACTTCCGACCCAAAGGAATCTTCTTCGCCTGCCCCTTGGCTTCCGGCTTCTTGGGCATGGTGACGTGCAGCACGCCCTTGTCGAAGTCGGCGGCGATGGCGTCGCGGTCGACGCTGGGCGGCACGGCGAAGCTGCGCTGGAAGGAGCCGAAGCTGCGTTCGCAGCGGTAGTAGTCCTTCTTCTTCTCCTCCGTCTCCTGCTTCTTCTCGCCCTTGATGGTCAGCAGCTCCCCGGACAGCTCGATCCCGATATCCTCCTCGGCGACGCCCGGCATTTCGGCGACGATCTCGATGGCGTCCTCGGTCTCGCTGACGTCGGTCTTCACCTCCAGCAGGCCGTTGCCGCTCGACGGCGCGGGCCGGCCCAAGTCCTCGACCAAAGACATCGGCCAACGCCGGCCGCCAAGCATCTCGTCGAACAGACGGTCCATCTCTCCGCGCAGCCGGGCGAGCGGATGGACCATGCCGCCGGCCGCCGTGTGCGCCGGCGCCTCGGCCGGCTTGCGTGACACGTCGCTGTTGGGGTTCGTTTCCGATGCGCTCATCTCGCATGCTCCTTCGATGGCGGTTGCCAAGCGTGAAACCTGCCCTGCCGTCAGCCCGTCCCCGACGATAGCCGAGCCCGCCCCTGCCCTGCGTGACCTAGGTCAAGCCTCTGCCGTCGCGAGGACAACCGGTCCACGATGGCGCCTCGGAAAACGCTCTCCGCGGATCAACGGTTTCGTGAAGCGACGTGATTCGCGTCGCCGCCCGGCCATCGTCACCTTTTGCCTCAGCGCACCGGGGCACGCCCGCCGGGCGCGGGGCCGGCCCGACCTACGGGACCGGCCCGGGAGACACCGACACCGCGAGAGGAGATTCACCCGATGTTCGAGAAGAAGCTGTCCGCCGCCACCGCCGCGCTGGCCCTGGCCGGCGCCGTCGCCGTCAGCGGCCTGGCGATGGCCCCGACCGCCGAGGCCGCCGGCGTCAAGTGCTACGGCGTCGCCAAGGCTGGCGAGAACGACTGCGCCAACGCCGCCGGCACCCACTCGTGCGCCGGCCAGTCCAGCGTCGACTACCACGGCGGCGACTGGAAGGCGGTCGAGACCGCCGAGGCCTGCACCGAGATGGGCGGCCAGACGGAGCCGTTCGAGGGCGTCAACCCGGAGAAGGCCGGCTAAGCGCGGCCACGTCAGCCGAAGACCCGTGTCCCGCAGGCAGGGAGGGCCAACCTCCATGACCGTCGCCACCAGCCAAGCCGAACCGAGGCTGCAGCCGCTACGGTCGGCCCTTCCTGCCCCGGGGCGGTTCGACGGGCCCGGCGGCGTTCCGGCCGCCGCTGGGATCGGACTGCGCCATCCGCACCTGCCCGCCTTCCTGGAGGGCCGGCCCGCTGTCGCTTGGCTCGAGGTGCATTCGGAGAATTTCCTCGCCGCCGGTGGCCCGCGGCGCGAGGCGCTGCGGCGCATCCGCGCTGACTATCCCGTCTCCTGCCACGGGGTCGGCCTGTCGCTGGGTTCGGCCGACGGGCTGGACGACACCCATCTGGCGCGCCTGCGCGATCTCTTCGCCGAGATCGAACCGGGCCTGATCTCCGAGCACGTCGCCTGGTCCGTCGCCGAAGGCGATTATCTCAACGACCTGCTGCCGCTCCCCTACACGCGCGAGGCGCTGGAGGTGCTGTGCCGCAACGTCGACCGGGCCCAGGAGGCCTTCGGCCGGCGCATTCTGGTCGAGAACCCCTCCACCTACCTGCAGTTCGCCGCAGCGGAGATGAGCGAGCCGGAGTTCCTGAGCGAGACCGTCCGGCGCACCGGCTGCGGCCTGCTGCTCGACGTCAACAACGTCTTCGTCAGCGCCGCCAACCATGGTTTCGACCCGCATGCCTACCTGGAGGCCCTACCGGCCGAAGCGGTCGGCGAGATCCACGTCGCCGGCCACGCCGAGACGGAGGTAGACGGGCAGCGCCTGCTGATCGACGACCACGGCAGTCGCGTCGCGGACGGCGTGTGGGAGCTGCTGGCGGCAGCCCTGGCGCTCAGCGGGCCGGTGCCGGTGCTGGTCGAGTGGGATACCGCAGTGCCCGCCCTTGAGGTGCTGCTGGGCGAAGCGGCCCACGCCCAACACGTCCTGCTGAGCTCCTGGCCGGCCGGGGAGCGCCGCCATGCTGGCTGAGATGCAGCGCAGCTTTCGCCGAGCCGTGCTGACCGGCGAGCTGGCCGAGGCCGCCGCCTTCCTCGCCGACGGCCCGCTCCCGCCCGAGCGGTGCGTCGCCGTCCACCGCAACACGGTCCAGGCCTCGCTGACGAGTGTGCTGGCGGCCGCCTACCCGGCACTGGAGCGGCTGCTGACGCCGGAGAACTTCAAGCTGCTGGCGCGCGCCTTCGTCGCCGCGCACCCGCCGCGCCGCGCGCACCTGTCGAGCTACGGCGCCGAGATGGCCGACTTTTTGGCAGTCTTCCCCCACACCTCCGGCTATGCCTTCCTGCCCGACCTGGCGCGACTGGAGTGGGCGCGCAACGTGGCGCTGTTCGCGACCGATGCCGAGATCCTGAGCGGCCGCAGCCTGGAGGGCGTTCCGTTGGAGCATCTGGGCCTGCTGGCGCTGCCGCTCCACCCCGCGACCCGGCTGGTCGAAAGCGCCTTCGCGATCCAGCGGCTGTGGGAGGCCGAGCGCCTGGGCCGCGGCGTCGCGGCCGGCGCTCAGAGCGTGCTGGTCACCCGCAGCGCCGAGGGGGCGATCCTGCAGCGCCCGTGCAGCGCCGGCGACGCGGCACTGCTGCGCGCCTGCGCCGCCGGCGCGCCCCTCGCCGAGGCCGCCGAGGCGGCGCTGGCCGCGGAGGCCGACTTCGACCTGCAGGGCGCCCTCGCCGATCACCTGACGCGGGCCACCTTCACCGTCCCGCGCGACCTCTAGCTCACGACCTCCAGCTTCCGGGAGAGGCGATCATGTCGCTGTCATCGACCAATCCGCGCACCTCCGGCAGCGGCGGCGCCCCGCTCGCCAGCCTCTATGCCAAGGGCGAGCCGATCCGCCAGGCGCTGGAAGCCTACGCGCAGCCGCTCGTCCTGCTGGTCGCCCGGCTGTGGATGGCCAAGATCTTCTTCGACGCCGGCTGGAGCCGGGTGACCAACTGGGGCAGCCAGGGCTTCCTGTTCGAGAGCATCCACCCCGTGCCCTTCCTGCCGGCGTCCCTCGCCGCGCCGGTCACCACCGTCGGCGAGCTGTCCCTGGCGGTCCTGCTGGCCCTCGGTCTGCTCGGCCGTCTGTCGGCCGCCGGCCTGCTGGTCATGACCATGACCATCCAGTGGGTGGTGGCGGCGACGCCACAGGGCATGGAGAACGGCATCGCCCATCCCTCCCACTACCTCTGGATGCTGATCTTCGCGATCCTGATCGCCGCCGGCCCCGGCAAGCTCAGCCTCGACCGCCTGCTCGGCGGCGGGAAATAGGCGGCAGGCCCTTGGCCTGACACGGCAAAGCCCGCATCCTCACCCGCGGACGACTCCGGCAAACCGGAGCGGAACCCGGGGAGGATGCGCGATGCTGCCGTCGGCCGGCACCTATGACGAGTTGGTCCGCCGTTTCGCCTGGGACATCCCGGCGCGCTACAACATCGGCGTCGACGCCTGCGACAAGTGGGCGGACGGCAGCGGTCGTCCGGCGCTGATCCACCATACCCACGACGGTGGCCGGCGCGACTATTCCTTCGACGAACTGAAGGCCCTGTCCAACAGCCTGGCCAACGCTTTGGCCGGCCTTGGCGTGGCGCGCGGCGATCGCGTCGGCGTGCTGCTGGCCCAGGGGCCGGAGACGGCGGTCGCCCATCTGGGCATCCTCAAGCTCGGCGCCGTCTCCATCCCGCTCTTCGTGCTGTTCGGCGAGGAGGCGCTGGAGTTCCGGCTCTCGGACAGCGGCGCCCGGGCGTTGATCACCGACCGTGCCGGGCTGGCGAAGATCGCCGCCATCCGCGAGCGCCTGCCCGAGCTGACCACCGTCGTCTGCATCGACGGTCCGGAGGAGGGCGCCGAGGATTGGACGACCCTGCTGGAGCGCGCCGCGGACAGCTTTGCGCCGGCCGACACCGCACCGGACGACCCCGCCATCCTCATCTACACCTCCGGCACCACCGGCCCGCCCAAGGGCGCGCTGCACGGCCACCGGGTGCTGCTCGGCCACCTGCCGGGCGTGGAGATGCCGCAGGAGCTGTTCCCCAAGCCGGGCGACCTCTTCTGGACGCCGGCCGACTGGGCCTGGATCGGCGGGCTGCTCGACGTGCTGCTGCCCAGCCTGCACCACGGCGTGCCGGTGCTGGCCCACCGCTTCGCCAAGTTCGAGCCGGAGGCGGCCTTCGACCTAATGGCCCGCTACGGCGTGCGCAACGCCTTCCTGCCGCCGACCGCGCTGAAGATGCTGCGCGCCGTCAAGCGGCCGGCCGAACGCTATGACCTGAAGTTCCGCTCGATCGGCTCCGGCGGCGAGACGCTGGGCGCCGGGCTGTTGGACTGGGGGCGCGAGACCTTCGGCGTGACGATCAACGAGTTCTACGGCCAGACCGAGTGCAACCTGGTGGTCGCCAACTGCGCCGGGCTCATGCCGGTGAAGCCGGGCGCCATGGGCCGTGCGGTGCCGGGCCACGACCTGGCCGTCGTCGGCCCCGACGGCCAGCCGCTGCCGCCCGGCGCGCAGGGGACCGTCGGCGTGCGCCGGCCGGACCCGGTGATGTTCCTCGGCTACTGGAACAACCCTCAGGCGACGGCCAAGAAGTTCCTCGGCGACTGGCTGCTGACCGGCGACCAGGCCTGCCTCGACGAAGAAGGCTACTTCCACTTCGTCGGGCGCGACGACGACGTGATCACCTCCGGCGGCTACCGCATCGGCCCGGGCGAGATCGAGGACTGCCTGATCAGGCACCCTGCCGTCGCGCTCGCCGCCGCCGTCGGCGTGCCCGACGCGCTGCGCACCGAGAAGGTCAAGGCCTTCGTCGTCCTCGCCGAGGGGCACAGCCCCTCCGACGCCCTCAAGCGCGAGATCCAGGACTACGTGAAGACCCGCCTGGCCGCCCACGAATACCCGCGTGTGGTGAGACGGTATTGCCCTGACAGTTTGTGGAGCCGCTGAGACGCGTGACCGTCAAGAGTCGTGCGCGCCTCAGGGGCGTGGCCACCCCGCCAGCCTGGGTTCAGGATGGAGTTGCTAGACCCCCATTCGACCTCAGGAGCACGAGATGACCACGAAAGAGAAGGTAGCACGGCGCAAGCTGTCGTTGCTGGAGCTTGCGCAGGAGTTGGACAACGTCAGCCGGGCCTGCCGGGTGATGGGCTACAGCCGCCAACAGTTCTACGAGATCCGCCGGAACTTCCAGACCTACGGTGCCGAAGGCCTGATCGATCGGCTGCCAGGGGCGCGGGGTCCGCATCCGAACCGAGTGTCGTCGGAGATCGAGACGGCGATCCTGGATCACGCGCTGGCACATCCGTGCCACGGGGCGTTGCGGGTGGAGCAGGAGCTCCGGCTGCGCGGGTTGCAGGTATCGGCCGGCGGAGTGCGCGGGGTGTGGCAGCGCCACAGGCTGCTGACCAAGCACGAGCGCCTGCTGCGGCTGGAGAAGGCGACGGCGGAGCAGAAGATCGCGCTCAGCGACGAACAGATCCGATTGCTGGAGCGCTTCTCGCCGGAGTTCCGCGAGCGTCACATCGAGGCGCCGCACACCGGCGCGCTGGTGGCGGTGGACACCTTCTTCGTCGGCGTGCTGAAGGGCGTGGGCCGGATCTATCTGCAGACGGCGATCGACTGCCACAGCCGCTACGCCTGGGCGCGGCTGAACACATCCAAGCTGCCGATCACGGCGGTGCATCTGATGAACAACGACGTTCTGCCGACCTTCGAGGCGGCGGATGCGACGATCGAGGTGGTGCTCTCGGACAACGGCCGGGAGTTCTGCGGGCGGCCGGACCGGCATCCCTACGAGCTGTTCCTGCAGCTCGAGGAGATCGAGCACCGCACGACACGTGTGAAGCGGCCGCAATCGAACGGGATCGTGGAGCGCCTGCACCGCACGCTGCTGGACGAGCACTTTCGGGTCGAGGGCCGGCGGACCTGGTTCGACACGGTGGAGGAGATGCAGGCGGCGCTGGATAGCTACCTGGACGGCTACAATCACAAGCGCCCGCACCAGGGCCGCGGGATGAACGGCCGGACCCCGGCCCAGGCCTTCAAGGACGGTCTGCCGAAGACCCCAACCAGGAAGGAGGTGAAGACACCCGAGAGCTCAACCGAACCAAAAGCTGCCTGACCCCAGCGCTGGCGGGACTGTCAGGCGATTACCCTCTCTGTACAACCCGCGCGAGGTGGAATTCCTCGACAGCCTGCCGATGACCGCGACCGGCAAGATCAAGCGGAAGGAGCTAAAAAACAAAAAAATAGAATAATTCTTATGTTTACTAATACAATTCACACCGTTTTTTATAGCAAAAAACACCCCCTTAGTCATTAAAATCCTCTTCATATACTAAGCGACCCTCAGCCCGCGCCTCCTCAAGATCTTCCTCGCTATACAATTCAAAGAACTCAGCTGCCGGAAATACCGACTTAGCGGTAAAAGCATCACCAAGATCACACGCAGACAACTTAGACAAGCCAGCAATTTTCAAACCGCATGCAACACATTCAAAATAAGTTGGAAGCATTGTTTGGCGCTGTATAACTTCGCCCGTGGTCTCATCTACCTCGGTCGACACCGTACCGCTTGGACTTCCTTGAAGTAGAGCTGGTGAACCACAAGCCGGGCAATCAACGCGATGACCTCCATGCCGGGTCGCCCAATTTGTTGCCTGTCCTAGCGAGAGTTCCTTCTCTTCTTTCGGCTTGTTATTCCAAACTTGACGATGTGCCTTAATATCTTGCTCTACCGCCTTTGCAGCTTGGTCTTCCATCGCCTCAATCATTGAGACAGCACTCTCAGCATTGGCAAAAATATCATCTAAGTCTTTGTTCATTACAGCCAGCAAAGCCTTTGATGCTAAATAAAAATTAGGCAGCCACTTTGATGTGCCTAACTCCGAAAAAATTAGCTCACCGCTGTGCAACTCTGCGTTTCTTCTTTGCAGATGCCGTGAACATATTCCAGAAATTTCTTTTGTTATATCTGGGATCAACTCTTCTAAACGAAGAATAACCTCGGTTACCGGAATTGAAACTGGGTTAAATCGCTTGGCTGTTGGTGCTTGTCCTAGCGCATAAGTAATATTTCTCCAATTACTAGCATCAGCCAATAATACTGGGGATGTGTGCGCAAGCGCGGCTCTAGCTAGCAACTCCAAAACAAAAGTAGACCACAAACCATATTGCCATTCATCAGCAGCGTACGATTCCATTTCTTCTGCATAAATCTGCGCTTTATTAAATAATGCTTCTTCAGACCATGGAATATCGGAAATTTTTTCTACCATGATTCCAACTCCGACAAATATCCCCTCTCGACCCTACGTTTCGATTGGGACCCAACAGAACTTCTACCATGGAGCATGCACCAGTTATCCACCACCAAAGTGTCTCCTGGCCGATAAAGAATGATCTCGCTCCTATTGCTCCAGCCGGCCTCACTCTCAAGCATGAATTTTCTAAATTCTCGAGCCGCGGCATTCATAGGGGTTAGGAATAAAGAATCCCAGCGAAAGGCTAAAACACCACTCTCGAAAAACACTAAAGGTAGAATATTTAAGCTTCCATAGTAACTTTTTTTCCTTGGCCGAAATAAAGCTTTTCGTAAGTAACTAACGTCAAATAATTTGTATATTGCACAAGCGGATAACAGTTTTGTACTCACGCTCGCATCACCTTGAACGCATCGAAGAACTAAATATCTAGGCGGCCTAGCCCAATGAGCGAGGTCAGTATGAAATGGAAAATCATTCAACCCAAATTCAGCACTATATCGCGCTCCACCTGCATCAAATATATTTTTAGGTATTAATGCTTGAACATTGGAAATCCCACTCGCAGGAAGTAAAATTTGTATATCTACTTTTTTTCCTATCTGGGCTAAAATTTCTTCTGTAGATTTATCTGGATACCATTCAGGCAAGAACAGAAAGCCATTTTTTTGCATATTGCCTCGCATACTGATTTTCCCATTTCCCTTCGCATAAAAACTCCACTTTACTATTTTCCAAATTTGAAGACGAAACGAGTTTCACAGATGCTCGAACAGGCAAGCGCACTAAACATTTAGAGGTCTTTATTTGTTTTTGCACTGCTCTATCGGCTACCCCAGAACGAGCGCCACAGGCTGAGCCCGACGAAGTAGAGCGAGCTGGCGATCCAGGTCCAGTAGGCGACCGGGTGGTCGACCGGCAGGCGGCTAGCGTCGGGGTCGGCCAGCACCAACCACACGGCGGCGACGGCCCAGACCACGGTGACCGGGATGTTCACCTGACGCAGGTGCGGCACGCGGAAGGGGTGGACGTACTTCAGCGGGACGAAGGTTAGCACGCAGCAGACGCCGATCACCGCCAGGTTGGTCCAGGGGTCGGTCTGCAGGATGAAGAAGGCCAGCACGACGATGTTCCACAGGGCCGGGAAGCCGCTGAAGTAGTAGTCGTGGGTCTTCATGTTGGCGTTGGCGAAGGTGTAGCAGGACACGCCCATCATGGTCGCCGCCGCCAGCGTCTCCCAGCCCGCGGGCACCAGCCCGAACCAGTAGACCAGCATCGCCGGCACGACGACGTAGGTGAAGTAGTCGATGACGTTGTCGAGCGTGGTGCCGTCGACGAAGGGCGTCACCTCGCGCACCTTGGCGCGGCGGGCCAGGGTGCCGTCGATGCCGTCGACGAAGAGTGCCAGGCCGAGCCAGAAGAAGACCGCCAGCTTGTCGCCCTCGAGCACGGCGATCAGCGCCAGGGAACCGAGGACGGCACCCGAGGCGGTGAAGACGTGCACGGCCCAGGCCGCCGCCTTCTCCTTGGCGGAGTACTTGTCGAAATCGCTCAGGCGGAGGCTCATCGGCGGTCCCAGGCGCGCCGGCGTCCGGCAGGCTTCCCCTGCGCGTACCCGGCGGCGAGCACACAACCCGACTGAGGTAAGCCAATCGTCACAGGACTGCAACAGCCGCGCCATAACCAGGGCACCGGCCGGCTGCGCCGGGACTGTATCCGGCCCACTGCTTCGCTCTATGCTGTCGGACGAGCGAAAGGGAGCGCACGACCATGCCGGACAGCCAGCCTCAGGTGCCGTCGCCCACGGACGAAGGCACCCCGCAGACGCAATTCCCGCCGGGCATCGCCTGGATCGACGGCCGCTTCGTGCCGATGAGCGAGGCGAAGATCCCGGTGCTCGACTGGGGCTTCCTGCGCTCGGACGCCACATACGATGTGGTGCACGTCTGGAAGCGGCGCTTCTTCCGGCTGGACGCCCACGTCGAACGCTTCCTCGCCTCGGTCGCCAAGCTGCGCCTGTCCCTGCCCTTCGACCGCGCCGGGCTGGAGGCCCTGCTGCACGAGACGGTGGCGCGCAGCGGGCTGGAGGACGCCTACGTCGAGATGATCTGCACGCGGGGCCACTCCCCGACCTTCAGCCGCGACCCGCGCGACGCCGTCAACCGCTTCGTCGCCTTCGCCATTCCCTTCGGCTGGATCGCCAACCCAGAGCAGCGCCGCCGCGGCCTGCACCTGATCGTCGCTAGCGTGCCGCGCATCCCGGCCGCCAGCGTCGACCCGACCGTGAAGAACTACCACTGGCTCGACCTGGTCAACGGCATGTTCGAGGCCTACGAGCGCGGCGGCGAGAGCGTGGTGCTGAAGGACCTGGAGGGCTTCCTGACCGAGGGGCCGGGCTTCAACCTCTTCGCGGTCAAGGACGGCGTCGCGCACACGCCGGACGCCGGCGTGCTGGAGGGCATCACCCGGCGCACGGCGCTGGAGCTCTGCAGCGAGCTGGGCATCGCGAGCGCGGTCGCGCCCCTTGCGATGGAGACGCTGACCGGCGCCGAGGAGGCCTTCGTCACCTCGACCGCCGGCGGCATCGTTCCGGTCGGCAGCGTCGACGGCCAGGCCCTGCCGGCGGCGCCGGGCCCGGTCACGCAACGCCTCAGCGAACTCTATTGGCACAAGCACGCCGACCCGACCTGGGCGACGCCCGTGCGCGGCCTGTCCGCGTCGGCGACCTGACCGGTCGCAGCCACCGCCTCACGTGCCCGCAGCTCGGACCTTGAAGGGCGCGTCGCGGGCGCAGTCGTAGGCGATGTCGGGCTCCGGCCAGGTCTCCGGCTCCTCGCCGGAGTCCGGCCTGTAGGCATGGATGCCGAGCAGGATATCCGGGGTGTGGCCGTCGCTGGCGAGCGGCAGAATCAGGCGGTCGTACACCAGGAACTCGCGGTCGGGCTGCTGCACGCCCAGGCGAGAGAGGTGCGGTCGGCCGGCCGCCACGATCCCGCGGTAGGTCGCGAGCTGCCGGGCGAGGTGGCGACCCTCGTAGATCTCCTCGAACCAGCGGCCGGTGGTCTCGAAGCCGTAGAGCCGCACCATGCCGGTGCCGACCAGGCGCTCGCGGAAGCGGACCTCGCCGTCCTCGCGCACCACGTCGGTCATCCAGATTGACCCGAGCAGGTGCGGAATCGCGCCCGGATCGATGTCGCGGCGCGCCGGCAGACGGTCGGGGTCCGGACGCCGATCGCTCCAGTACGCGAAGAGCTCGCGATGGCGGCGCCGATACAGGGTCGCGGCTGCATCGACGAAACGCCCCACGAAGTCGGGGGCGGGTCGCCGTGCGCCGCCCCCGGTACTCCTGTCCAGGCTCACGACCATTCTCGCTCGTCGGCTGCAACGTTTGCCGACAAACTAGCGCAGTGACGTTAAGGGAAGTTTACAGGCCCCTCCTCCCGCGTTGCGGAACTCAGGCCGCCTGGCGCACCGCCGGCTCGAAGCGCTCCTCGGCGAGCCGGTCGGCCGCCTCGGAGGTGGGCATGTCCGCCCGCTCGGCACGACGGTAGATCTCCTCGAGGGTCTCGCCGATCCGCGCCACATGGGCGAAGGCCGCCGCCTTGTCGTAGGCCGGGCGCCCGGGCCGCGTCTCGTGGCTGATGTTGATGATGCCGCCGGCGTTGATGACGTAGTCTGGCGCATAGAGGATGCCGCGCGCCTTCAGCGCCGCGCCGTCCTCGCGCTTGCCGAGCTGGTTGTTGGCGCTGCCGGCGACGATGGCGCAATCCAGCTCCGGCACCGAGGTCGAGTTGAGCACGGCGCCGAGCGCGCAAGGGGCGAAGACCTCGGTTTGCGCCTTGTGGATCTCCGTCGCGTCCATCGCCTTGGCGCCCCAGGTATCGACTGCCTGACGCACTGCCGCCTCGTGGATGTCGGCGACGATCAGCTCGGCGCCCGCCTCGTGCAGGTAGGCGCAGAGCGCGCGGCCGACCGCGCCCAGGCCCTGCACCGCGACGCGCACGCCGCGCAGGTCCTGCCGTCCCAGCTTGTAGGCGACGCTGGCGCGGATGCCGTGGAAAACGCCCCAGGCCGTAGCCGGCGAGGGATCCCCGGCGCCGCCGGCCGGGATCCCGGCAACGAAATCGGTCTCGCAGCCCATGGCCTCGACATCGGCGACGCTGACGCCGACGTCCTCGGCCACGCGATAGCGTCCGCCCAGCGAGTCGACCAGACGTCCCATGGCGCGAAAGAGCGCCTCGCTCTTCATCGTCTTGGCATCGCCGAGGATCACCGACTTCCCGCCGCCGAAGGGCAGATCGGCCAGCGCCGACTTGTAGGTCATGCCCCGCGACAGGCGCAGCACGTCGGTCAGCGCGTCCTCGTCGCTCTCGTAGGCCCACATGCGGCAGCCGCCGAGAGCCGGTCCGCGCGAGGTGTTGTGCAGCGCGATGATGGCCTTCAGGCCGCTCTCGGCGTCATAGCCGACCAGGACCTTCTCGTGGCCGTCGAACTCGGGATGGGAAAAGACGAACATGCCGGAAAACCTCCTGTCCGAAACGCCGTGTCGCCTGCGCGATCGGGGCGCCAATCTGCCGCTGCGCGGGACGTCTGGCTTGGTCAAGATTTTCCATAAACGTGCGGCCGGCCGCCGTGGCCCGCAATCGGGATTCCCGGCCGCAGGAGAAATAGCAGCAAAGCTTTAGGCGGACCTGTGCCGACGCAGAAAAGATGCGTGCGCCCCGGTCGGAAGCGACAGCGAATTACCGCAAGGACCTGCGGGAAATGCGTTTCAGGCGGCGCTGGTCGCGCGTTCGGCGAGTGCGCGGTCGAGAAAGTCGAGGCGGTCCTGACCCCAGAAGATCTCCCCCTCCTCCAGCACATAGGAGGGGGCGCCGAAGACGCCGCGCTCCAGCGCCTCCTGGGTCAGGGCCTCGTAGCGGAACAGGGTGCCCGGCTCGTAGGCCTTGGCCGCCAGCGCCGGCGGATGGTGGCCGGTCTCCGCCGCCAGCGACTCCAGCGTGCCGACCTCGGCGATGTTGCGCTCCTGCTGCCAGACCGCGGCGAGGACGGCGTGCGCCAGCTCGAAGGGCCGTCCACCGGTCAGCTCGGCGGCGATGACGAAGCGCGCGGCCAGCTTCTCCGACGCCGGGAAGAAGCGCGGCTCGAGGTTGATCGGGATTCCCAGGTGCCGCGACCAGCGCTTCAGCTCCATCATGCGATAGGCCTGGCGCTGCGGCGCTCGCTTGGCCAGCGGCAGGCCGCCGGAAGCCGGGAACACCGCGCCGAAGTCGACCGGCTTGACGTTCAGCTTGATCCGATGGCGCCGGGCGATCTCCTCGAGCCGCCCCATGCCGAAGAAGCTCCAAGGCGAGATCAGCGAAATGTAGGCGTCGAGTGTGGTCATGGGACCACTCCTTGGTCGGCAGCGACTGCGTGCAGCTAAAGCAGCACGTGCCCGCTTCGGCAAGGCGAGCGACGCCAAATCTCTTGTGCCGCGCCCGCACCGCTCTACCCTGCTCGCCATGGTGCGATTCCTGCTGCAGCGGCTGACGGGCGTGGGGCTGGTGCTCGTCGTCATGTCGATCCTGGTCTATGGGCTGATCGGGCTGATGCCGGGCGATCCGATCGACCTGATGATCTCCGCCGATCCCAACCTGACGGCGGCCGACGCCGAGCGCCTGCGGGCCGTGTACGGCCTCGACCGGCCGCTGCACGAGCGCTACCTCGCCTGGCTCGGCGGCGCCCTGCAGGGCGACTTCGGCTACTCCCGCCTGTTCGGCCGGCCGGTGCTGGAGACCCTGCTGCCGCGTCTCGCCAACACGCTGATGCTGATGGGCCTGGCCTTCGCGCTGGCGCTGCTGATCGCCCTGCCGCTCGGCGTGCTGGCGGCGCGCCGGCCGCAGAGCCTGACCGACGGCACCGTCAACCTCTTCGCCTTTGCCGGCATCTCCCTGCCGCCCTTCTGGCTGGCGATCCTGCTGATCCTGCTGTTCGCCGTGACGCTGGGCTGGCTGCCGGCCGGCGGCATGGGCGACGGCACGCTGGCCGGCACGCTGAGCCACCTGGTCCTGCCGGCGCTCGCCCTGACGCTCGCCAGCGTCGGCGGCTACGTGCGCTACCTGCGCGCCAGCCTGATGGAGGCGCTGCGCCAGGACTACGTGCGCACCGCCCGGGCGAAGGGCCTCAGCGACACCCGCGTCGTCTACGGCCACGCCTTGCGCAATGCCATGATCCCGGTGGTCACGGTCATCGCGCTCGACTTCGGCACGCTGTTCGGCGGCGCGCTGATCACCGAGACGATGTTCGGCTGGCTGGGCATGGGCAAGACGATCTACGACGCCATCATGGGCAATGACTACAACCTGGCGCTGGTCGGCCTGCTGCTGGCGACCGGCACGGTGCTGCTCGCCAACCTGCTGGCGGACCTCTGCTATGCCTGGCTCGACCCCCGGATCAGGCTGGAATGAGGCTCCGACTGGAATGACGGCGGCTCGGAGCGATCCCGGCGGCGCATCCGACCTGCTGGCCGCCTCGTCGGCGGCGGTGCAGCCCGGCCTGTCGCCGATGCGGCTGCGCCTGCGCCGCTTCCGGCGGCACCTGCCGGCCGTGGTCTCGCTCGCCGTGCTGATCCTGTTGGGACTGGCCGCCCTGGCAGCGCCACTGATCGAGCGCTGGATGGGGCTGGACGCCACCGCCGTCGACCTCTTCGCCCGCGCCCTGCCGCCCTCCGCCCGGCACCCGCTGGGGACCGACGAGCTGGGCCGCGACCTGCTGCTGCGCCTGCTCTACGGCGGGCGGGTCTCGCTCGCCGTTGGACTGGCCGCGGCGCTTTTCGCCGCGTTGATCGGCACCGGCCTCGGACTGCTGGCGGGCTACTATGGCGGCTGGTTCGACAGCGCGGTCATGCGGCTGGCCGACACGGTCATCGCCCTGCCGCTGCTACCGCTGCTGATCGTGCTGGCCGCCGTCGACCTCTCCAAGCTCGGCTTGCCGCCCGAGCTGGCGACCAGCGAGGAGGTCAGCCTCTACCGCATCGTCGGGCTGATCGCCCTGGTCGGCTGGACGGTGACGGCGCGCCTGGTGCGCGGCGCCGTGCTCAGCCTCAAGCGGCGGGAGTACGTCCTGGCGGCCGAGGCGCTGGGCGCGCGCCCGGCGCGGGTGATGTGGGTGCACCTGCTGCCCAACGCCGTCTCGCCGATCGTCGTCGCCGCCACCTTGTCGGTCGGCAACGTGATCCTGCTGGAGTCGGTGCTGTCCTTCCTCGGCCTCGGCATCCAGCCGCCGGTGCCGAGCTGGGGCAACATGCTGACCGGCGCACAGGAGACTATCTGGTCGGCCCCGTGGCTGGCGATCTGGCCCGGCCTGCTGATCTTCGTCACCGTGATCGCCTTCAACTTCCTGGGCGACGGCCTGCAGGACGCCCTCGACCCCAAGGCCGAGGCCGAGCGGGCGAGCTAGCGAGTTAGCGACGCGGCCGCACCCTCAGTGCGTCATCAGGGCCGGGACGGTCATGTGCTGCAGGATGTGGCGGGTGGTGCCGCCCATGACCAGCTCGCGCAGGCGGGCGTGGCCGTAGCAGCCCATGACCAGCAGGTCGGCGCCCTCGTCGGCCAGGCGGCTGAGGATCGCCTCGTCGATGCTGATGTCGCGCACGGTCATCGCCTCGGCCTCGGCCTGCACGCCGTGGCGCGAGAGCACCAGCGCGATGTCGGCGCCCGGTTCCTCGCCATGGGCGCCGCGCCCTTTCTTAGGGTTGACCGTCAGCACCGTGACCTTCTCCGCCTGCTGCATCATCGGCAGGGCATCGGTCGCCGCCCGGGCCGCCTCGCGGCTGCCGTCCCAGGCCAACAAGGCGCGCTTGCCGAAGCCCGGCCGGGCGCCGATGTAGGGGACCAGCAGGACAGGGCGGCCGGCGCCCAGCAGGCACTGCTCGACCGTGCCCTCGCCCATGGTGCCGTCGTCGTCGGGGTCGTGCTGGCCCATGATCACCAGGTCGGCGTAGCGCGCGTGCAGCGCCAGGGTCTCCGGCACCTCCTCGAGGTAGCTGAGGGCGGTGCGGATCTCGACGGTGCGGCCGGCCTTCTCGGCCGCCGCCTCGAAGGCCTCGATCGCCGCCTGCGCCTTCTCCCGGGCGGCTGCCCGCTGGGTCTCGATGGCGGAGGAGGGCATCTGCGCCATCACGAAGGTCGGCACCACCGGATCGACCATGACGAACAGGCCGACCAGGTGCGCTTCGAAGCGTTCCGCCAGATCGAGCGCCACGGCGATGCGGCCGGCGCAGGACTTGCTGTTGTCGAGGTGGACCAGCAGCGTCTTGTAGCTCATCGGTTCAGGCTCCTTCCCCGCCCCCGTTTGTCGCCGACGGCGATCCGCCCACAGTCGCGGCGGGCGTCGGCGCCGGGTGCCTCGTCGGGGCTGGCACCCGGCGGATTATCCGTCCGGAAGCAAAGCCTTAGCGGAGAATTGGCGATATGATTTGGGTCAAGCCGAGCAGGCCGCGCCGGCAAGCCGTGCCCCGCAGCGTCGCCTCACCCGCCTAGAGCGCGATCGTCACTGGTGGAAGCGGATCCGTTTCCACCAGTGACGTGAATCGCTCTCTAACTCTATGAATAGAACAGGATTCACGTCTTGCATGGGATCGCCAAAGCGATTCCATCCAAGACGATCCTGCTCTAGGCGGACGCCAAACGTGCGGGAACGCGGCCGCCGGCAGTCTGCTCCGGGTCCGTCGCGGCGCAGAGCACGGAAGGATCGGTGCCGCCATGCAACAGCCGGTCGGCCGGCAACAGCGCGCTCACGTGCGCGCCCTCGCCCGGACGGCAGTCGATTTCCAGTCTGCCGCCGTGCATCTCCAGCAGGCGTGCGGAGAGCGGCAGGCCAAGCCCCGTGCCACCCTCGGTTCGGACGAAGGGGTCGCCGGCCTGGCCGAACGGGCGCAGCGCTACCTCTCGTTCGTCTTCCGTCATGCCCGGTCCGCTGTCGTGCACCGCGATCCGCAAAGCGCCGTCCGGCTCGACGGCGGCGCACAGCCGCACCTGACCCGCAGCCGGCGTGAACTTCACCGCGTTCGACAGCAGGTTCAGCAGCACCTGCTTGATGCGTCGGGCATCGCCGCGCACGACCGGTAGACCGGCGAGGTCGGCGCACTCGATCGCGATGCGCTTCTGGGCCGCGCGGGCTTCGACCAGAGCAAGGGCGCCGGCGACCACCTCGTCCAGGCCGAAGAAGCTTTCCGTCAACTCCTCCTGCCCAGCCTCGATCTTCGAGAGGTCGAGCACGTCGTCGATGATGCCGAGCAGGTGCCGGCCCGCCGCCTGCACATGATCGAGATACTCGCCCTGGCGCTCGGTCACGGGCCCGCCCAGCCCGTGCTGCAGGGCCTGGGAGAAACCGATGATGGCGTTCAGCGGCGTGCGCAGCTCGTGGCTCATGTTGGCGAGGAAGGCGGATTTGGCGCGATTGGCCTCCTCCGCGTCCAAGCGTGCCTGCGCCATCGCCTCGGTCGCCGTTTTTTCCGCGGTGACGTCGATCACCACGCCGTTCCACACGGTCGAGCCGTCGGGCTGGCGTTCGGGCCGCGACTTGCCGCGCAACCAACGCACCTGACCGGCCTTGAGAATGCGGTAGTCGGCGTCCCATGGCGTGTTCTTCTCGAAGGATCGACGAACCCCCGCGATCAGGGGGGGGACGTCCTCCGGCACCATGAAGGAAATCAGAGTCTGCGCATCGCCCTCGGCCGCCTCCGGCTCCAGTCCGTAGAGATCGCGCACGCCCTGGCTGACGAAGTTCAAGGACATCTCGCCATCCGGCCGCATGACGAACTGGTAGACCATGCCGGGCACGGTCGCGGCGATATCGCTCAGCTTGCGCTCGGCGGCCCGGCGTGCCAACTCCTCGGCCTTGTCCTGCGTGACGTCGTTTGCCGCGATCACCAGCCCGTCGCCCAGCGGCACGGCCTGAATGCGCATCCATTTGGCCTTCACGTCTGGCGAGTCGATCTCGAACTCCAGCTCGAAAGGCTCTCCCGTTTCGACGACGCGTTTGTAGCGCTCGAAGAAGCCGTCCGTCCGGTTGACGGGAATCGCCTCGCACAGCCGCTGTCCGATCCAATGGCTCCGCGGGTGGGTCAGGATCTCCTCGCCGCGGCGGTTCATGTCTTCGAAAACGAAGTCGACGATCTCGCCCGAGTCGTCGCGCAGGCTGCGCAAGAAGAAATAGGCGTGCAGCGAGCTCTCGACGGCCGCCTCGCGCTGGGCCGTGGCCGCCTGCGCATCGGCCATCTGACGGCGCAGGACCCAGAGGCCGGTGGCCATCAACGCCAGCACGAGGACGACGGCGGCGCCACGCCGAAACGTGCCGCGGCGCCACTGTGCCAGCAGGGCATCCCGGTCGACCGCAACCGTCACCGCCTTGTCCAGCCCCGGCACCGGCCCCAGACTGGCGATGCGAGCGCGGCCGTCGATCGGCGAGACGCCCTCGATCATGGTGAAGTCCTGGGACAGGCTGACGAGCTCCGTCTCCGGCAGCAGCCGCTGGCCAAGCTCGGCGCTGGCCACCGGATGCCGGGCGAGCAGAACGCCGTCGCTGCGCCACAAGGCCAGAGATGTCGTCTCTTGCGGTGAGGACTGCGCGTAGAGGGCCGCGAAGTACCTGCCCTCGAGATTGGCGACAACGACGCCGCCGAAGCTTCCGTCCGCCAAGCTAATCCGACGGCTTACGGGGATCGTCCAGCCGTCGCCGTTGACATACGGCAGACCGATGCTCAGACGCTGCCGGCTGTCGTCGCGGTGCGCCGTCAGGTAGTCCTGGTGCCGCAGGCGGTCCGGCAGGCCGTCGGTCGGGCCGACGCTGACGACGACCCGACCGTGCGCATCGACGACGCGAAAGCTGCGTACCTGCGGCAGCTCGACCAGCAGATGCTCCAGCCGGTCTCGTGCCTCTCCCGGAGCCCCGCTGATCGTTGAATCTGGCACCGTCGCCGCGAAGGTCTGCAGCACGATGTCGACGGTGTCGAGGCTACGTGCCGTATGCTCCGCGATCAGCTCGGCGCGATCGACGGCATCGGTTCGAGCCTGCTCCAGCAAAGCATTGCGCGAGACCAGGGCGTCCCAGAGAAGAAGTCCGACGAGCGTGCCGCCGAGCAGCAGGCCGAAGACGACCAGCCCCCTCCGCGGCAGTCTTGTCCAACGGCGTACGGTCGGGCGCGAGACCGTTTGGGTCGCGGGCGCATTCTGTGCGTCCCGAGATTCCCCGCGCCGCTGCGGTGGAACACCCATCTTCATCCCACAACCTTCGGCCGTAAACTCTTATGATTTGGCGCTGCTAAGGTGCATGCGTTGGCATTGAGCATTCCTTAACGCCGCTGCGCCACACAGCGGAAAATGCATGCGATAGCATGTTTGCGGTTGGGCCTTCAACCGGCGCTAAGCAGGCCTCGGCTGCGCGTCGTCCGATCTGCCGCACTCAGCCCTGGCGCGCCTGCCAGCCTTCGGGGTCGGACAGAAAGGCGCGAACCTGTGCCAACCCTTCGCCGCTCAAGTAGCCGGCGGCCTCCGCGGCGCCGAGCGCATCGTGCCAGGTGCAGAGGCCGTGCAACTCGACACCCTCGGCCTTAAGCTTGGCGATGCCCTCCGGGAAGATGCCGTAGTGGAAGACGACGAAGCTGTGGGCGACCTGCGCCCCAGCCGTGCGCAGGGCCTCGACGAAGGCCAGCTTGGAGCCGCCGTCGGTGGCCAGGTCCTCCACCAGGACGGCGCGCGCACCCTCGGAGAAAACCCCCTCGATCTGCGCGTTGCGGCCGAAGCCTTTCGGCTTCTTGCGGACATAGACCATCGGCAGGCCGAGCCGTTCGGCGATCCAGGCGGCGAAGGGGATGCCGGCCGTCTCGCCGCCGGCGATCACGTCGATCGACTCGTAGCCCACCGCCTCGCACAACCGCTCGACCGCCAGGTCCATCAGCTTGGCGCGGGCCCGCGGGAAGGAGATGATCTTCCGGCAGTCGACGTAGACGGGGCTCTTGCGGCCCGAGGTGAAGGTGAAGGGCTCGTCCGGCCGGAACAGCACCGCCTCAATCTCCAGCAGGATGTCGGCGGTGGTGCGGGCGGTGTCGGCGGCGCTCATATCGGACTGGCCTCTCGCGGTCGGAACTGCGCCAGGGTCATAGCCGCAAGACTTGCGCCCTGGCAACGCACCCCTTCACAGCGGCGCGCGAAAGGTCCATCTTCGTGGGCACTTGCACGGCCCGGGGTGTCCCGGTGCGCGGCCTGCCGCGTCCGGGGCTGAGATCACACCCGCCGAACCTGACCTGGATCATGCCAGCGCAGGGAGCCGCCGACGCCGCCGGATCTCTTCCGATCCGGCTCTGCCCGCCGTATCGCGTCGACGGTCTCCACCCGCTGGGGAAGGAGCCGAGATGCCGTCCACCCGCCGCCGCTTCCTGTCCGCCACGGCCACCGGAGCCGCGGCCGCGTTGGCCGCTCCCGCACTTGCCGCGCCGGCCGTCGCGCGCGCGCGCCGGACCTGGCGCATGGCCACCTCCTGGCCGAAGAACGCCCCGGGACCGGGAACCACCGCCGCCCGCCTGGCGCAGCGGCTGACCGCCCTGTCCGACGGCCGCCTGGCGGTCGAGCTGCACGCCGCCGGCGAGCTGGTGCCGGCGCTGGAGGTCTTCGACGCGGTCGCTGCCGGCACCGTCGAGATGGGCCATTCGGCGGCGCTGTTCTGGGCGGGGAAGATGCCCTCCGCCCCCTACTTCACCGCCGTCCCCTTCGGCCTGCTGCCGGAGGGACACGACGCCTGGCTGACCGCCGGCGGCGGCCAGGCGCTGTGGGACGAGCTCTACGGCGCCTTCGGGGTGAAGCCCTTTGCGGCCGGCAACTCCGGCATCCAGATGGGCGGCTGGTATAAACGGCCGATTGCCGGGCTGGACGACCTGGCGGGCCTGCGCGTGCGCATGCCGGGCCTCGGCGGCGAGGTGCTGCGCCGCCTGGGTGCGGCGCCCGTGACCCTGCCGCCGGGCGAGATCTTCGCGGCGCTGTCCGGCGGAGCCATCGACGGCGCCGAGTTCCTCGGCCCCTGGCAGGATTTGGCGCTCGGCCTGCACAAGGCCGCCGGTCACTACCTCTGGCCCGGCTGGCACGAGCCGAACGGCAGCGCCGAGGCCCTGGTCAACGCCGAGGCCTACGCCGCGCTGCCGGCCGACCTGCAGGAGCTGGTCGCCGCCTGCTGCGAGGCGGAGAACCGCCACGGCCCGGCCGAGGCCGAATGGCGCAACGCGCAAGCGCTGGCCAAGCTGCAGGAGATGCCCGAGGTCGAGCTTCGGGCCTGGCCGGCCGCAGTGCTGGCGGCGGCCCGGCGCGAAAGCGAAGGCGTGCTGAGCGACCTGGCGCAGACCTCCGGCCTCGACCGCCGGATCCGCGAGTCCTATGCGGCAGCCAAGGACACGCTGCTGCCCTGGGCGCGCGTCGGCCGCCACGCCCTGCTCGGCGCCCAGATCGGCGCCTGACCCCTCGTCCTCCCGTTCGATCCCCGGAGTACCTTCCCCATGCCCTCCTCCCCCATGCCCTCCTCATCCGCGCTCGACCGTCCCGGCGCCACCCTCGCGGCGATCCACGCGCAGGGACCGCTGGTCCAGAACATCACCAACTTCGTCGCCATGGACCTGGCGGCGAACGCGCTGTTGGCGGTGGGCGCCTCGCCGGCGATGGTGCACGCGCCCGAGGAAGCCGCCGAGTTCGCCGGCATCGCCAACGCGCTGACCGTCAACCTGGGGACCATGGAGCACCACTGGGTCGACTCGGCCGAGGCCGCGGCTCGGGCGGCGCAGGCGGCCGGCCGGCCCTGGGTGCTGGACCCGGTCGCCGTCGGGGCCACGGGCTTCCGCCGCGCCAACGCCCAGCGCCTGTTGGCCTGTCGGCCGACCGTGGTGCGCGGCAACGCCTCCGAGATCATGGCGCTGGCGGGGCTGGAGGGGGCCGGCGGCAAGGGGGCGGACTCGACCGTCGGTACCGAGGCCGCGGTGGAGGCCGCCGGCGACCTGGCCCGGCGGAGCGGCGCCGTGGTCGTGGTCACCGGCGCGGTCGACCGGGTTACCGACGGCACGCGCCAGGCGACCTGCGCCAACGGCGTGGCGACCCTGACGCGGATCACCGCCGCCGGCTGCGCGCTGACCGCCCTGACCGGCGCCTGCCTGGCGGTCGAGGAGGACCCCTTCCTGGCCGCCGCCCATGCGCTGGCGATCTACGGCGTCGCCGGCGAGATGGCCGCCGTTCTGGCCGAGGGGCCGGGCAGCCTGCGCTGGCGCCTGCTGGACTGCCTCTACCACCTGCAGCCGGGCGACCTGGACATGATGGCGAGGCTGGCATGAGCGTGCGCGATCGCTTCGATCTCTCGGTCTACCTGGTGGTCGGCCGGGGCGACTGCCGCCACCACGGGCTGGAGGCCGTCGTCGCCGCTGCCCTGGCGGGCGGCGCCACCTGCGTGCAGCTCCGCGAGAAGCACCTGTCCGCCAGTGAATATCTGGACCTGGCCCGCACGCTGCTGCCGAGGCTGGAGCGCGCCGGGGTGCCGCTGGTCGTCAACGACCGGGTCGAGGAGGCGCTGGCGCTGGGCGCCGCTTCCGGCCGCGTCGCGGTGCACGTCGGCCAGGGCGACATGCCGGTCGCCGAGGTGCGCGAACGTCTGGGGCCGGTGCCGATTCTCGGGCTCTCGGTGCGCACGCCGGAAGAGGCCGGCGCCGTGCCCGAAGACCTGGTCGACCATCTGGGCGTCGGCCCGGTCTATGCGACCGCGACCAAGGCGAACGCGCCGGCCCCGATCGGCCCGGAGGGGCTTGCCGCCGTGCGGGCGGTGACCGGCCTGCCGCTGGTCGGCATCGGCGGCGTCACCGCCGCGCGTGCGCCGGAGGTGATCGCCGCCGGCGCCCAGGGTGTCGCCGTCGTCTCGGCGATCGCCTGCGCGGAGGATCCCGAAGCGGCGACCAGAGAGATCGTGCAGGCTGTGCGCGCGGCCTCGGTCCCAACGTCGGGCTAGGCCGGCCCCTCAAGCGCATTCGGCCAAGCCGCGCAACGGCGCAGCGCGGCTTCCGTTCCGCGGCATCGCGTGTATGCTCCCGACTCGATTGGCTTGCCCCGGGCCGCCTTGCTGCATCGCCGGCGGGGCGTGGCAAGCCGCCGCCACAACGAGGACCCACGCCGATGTCGCTCGCCGAAGACCTCGCCGACCGTGCCCACCCCACCCCCGAGGGCGCGCCCGACGACAGCCTGCTGCTGCTGCGCGAGGGGCCGGTGGCCACCATCGTCCTGAACCGACCGGAGCGGCGCAACGCGCTCAATCATGCCGCCTGGACCCGCCTGGGCGAGACCGTGACGGCGCTGAACGCCGATCCCGACTTGCGCTGCATCCTCGTGCGCGGCGCCGGCGGCGAGGCCTTCGCGGCCGGCGCCGACATCTCCGAGTTCGAGGAACGCCGCCACGACGCCGCCTCGGCGCGCGCCTATGCCGACAACATGCACGCCGCGCTGGAGGGGCTGATGCATTCGCCCCACTGCACGCTCGCGGCGATCGAGGGGGCCTGCGTCGGCGGCGGGCTGGAGCTGGCGCTGTGCTGCGACCTGCGCATCTGCCGCGAGGGCAGCCGCTTCGGCATCCCGATCGCCCGGCTCGGCCACGTGCTGCCGTGGGAGGGCATGATCCCGCTGGTACAGATCTCCAGCCGCGCCGTGGCGCTCGAGCTGCTCCTGGAGGGCCGCATCTTCGAGGCCGAGGAGGCCTACGCCAAGGGCCTGGTCAACCGGGTGATCCCGCCCGCGGACTTCGAGGCCGAGGTGGCCGCCACGGCCAAGCGCCTGGCCGGTGCGGCGCCGCTCGCCGCCCGCCTGCACAAGCTGCATTCGGCCCGCGCCCTCGACCCCACCCCGCTGAGCGAGGCGGAGTACGCCCGCGCCTTCAGCACCTGCGACAGCGCCGACTACCGCGAGGGCGTGCAGGCCTTCCTGGAAAAGCGCAAGCCGGTGTTCCGGGGGGAATAACTGCCGCCCCCTCGGCCCAGAGCATCGACCGAGCGTTCGGGCCTAGGCCGGCTCGCCCTCAGGGTCTTCCGAGCCGCGGCGGTACTTGAAGACGCCCTCGCCGTGGCCGATCAGCGCGCCGCCCTCGTCGCGCACCGCGCAGGTTGAGAAAAAGACGCTGCGCCCGCCGCCGGTCCTCTTCGCATAGGCGGTCAGCGTGCGGCCCTGCAGGCCCGGCGCCAGGAACTGGCAACTGAGCTGCAGCGTCATCGCCCGGCGCACCCGTCCCGGCGTCGGGCAGTAGCAGCCGGTGTAGCCGCAGGCCGTGTCGATCAGGGTGGTCAGCACGCCGCCGTGCATGACGCCGCTGCGGTTCATGTGCTTGGCCTCGAGGGCGAGGGCCAGGTGCGTCTCGGTCTCGTCCCAGTGCACCAGGCGGTAGCCGACCAGGTCGGCGAAGCCGGGCTGCGCGATCGGGCCGAGGGCCGGATCCTTGATCTCGGTATCGCTCATGGCGCGGCAAGCTGCCCCGGCGAGCCGGCCCTGTCCAGGGGCCATGGCGGGCAGCGACGGCCAGAGCGTTCGAGACGGACTTACCGAGCGGACTCTTCGAAGCCGCTTGACGGGAATGCCGGCTTCAAATAGAACATCGAGGCAACAAAGAACATTGCAGGAACTCGTTTCGCGCTCGAAATGTCGGTCCGCCAGACCGCACGCCGCACACGGGACGCCGCCATGTCCGCACGCCAAGACTATCCCAGCCGCCGCACGCAGATGGAGCGACTGCGCCGGCAGGTGCGCGCCCTGGAGCAGGCCGCGCCGGCCGCCGGCCATCGGGTCGCCCGGCTCGGCGCCCGCGCGCTGGACGAGCGGCTGCCCGGCGGCGGCCTGGCGGCCACTGGGCTGCACGAGGTGCTGCCGGCGCGCAGCGAGTGGGACGACGGCGCCGCACTGGGCTTCGCCCTGCTGCTGCTCGGCCGCCTGACGGGACTGCGCGAGGGTCCGCTGCTGTGGGCGACCCGACGCGCCGACCTCTACGCCCCCGCCCTGCCCGCCTACGGCGTTGCGCCCGAGCGGCTGCTGCTGGCGCGCTGCGGCAGCGACGAAGAGGTTCTCTGGGCGCTGGAGGAGGGCCTGCGCTGTGCCGAGTTGGCCGCCGTGGTCGGCGAAGTGGCCGAGCTGGACGCCACCGCGGCCCGCCGCCTGCAGCTTGCCGCCGAGACGGTGCAGCGCCCCTGCCTGCTGCTGCACCGCCGGCAGGTCGCGGCGCGGCGCGGCGCCGGCCCCGCCACGCCGGCCCTGACCCGCTGGCAGGTCGGCGCGCTGCCGAGCCGGGCAGAGGCGCACAGGGGCCTGGTGGGCAACCCGGTCTGGCGGGTCGAGCTGCTGCGCTGCCGCGGCGGCCGGCCGGCCATCTTCGAGGTGGAGTGGGACCATGCGACGGGTGATTTCGCTGTGGCTGCCGAACTTCGCGATTCAGCGACGGCAGCGCTCGAGCGCGCCGGCTGAACCGCCCGGCGGCGCACGAACGCCGACCGAACGCCCCCTGGCGCTGAGCGCGCACGCGGGCAACCGCGTCCTGCTGGTTGCCGTCGACGTCGCCGCCGCGCGCAGCGGCGCGGCGCCCGGCCAGACCCTGGCCGAGGCGCGCGCCCTCTGCCCGACGCTGCAGGTGGCCGAGCAGACGCCGGCCGCCGACCGCGCCGCGCTGGAGCGCCTGGCCGAGTGGTCCACCCGCTATACCCCCTGGACGGCCGTGGAGTCGGTCAGCGAGCCCGGCGGCGGGGCCGGCCTGTGGCTCGACATCACCGGCTGCGCCCACCTGTTCGGCGGCGAGGAGGCCCTGAGCCGCGAGTTGGTCGCGCGGCTTTCCCGCTTCGGCCTGAGCGCGCGCCTCGGGCTGGCCGACACGCCGGGCGCGGCCTGGGCGGTCGCGCGCTACGCCACCCAAGCGGCGCAGCCGGTCTGCCGCGTCGCGCCCGGCGAGCAGGCCGCAGCGCTGGCGCCGCTGCCGGTCGCCGCCCTGCGCCTGCCGGCCGAGCGCGCCGAGCTGCTGCGCCGGCTCGGCCTGTCGCGCGTGGCCGATCTCGACGGCCTGCCGCCGGCGGCGCTGGAGCCGCGAGTCGGGCCGGAGGTGGCGCGCCGCCTGCGCCAAGCGCTCGGCCAGACGGACGAGCCGGTCTCGCCGCGCCGGCCGGTGCCGGCGCACCTGGAGCGCCTGGCCTTCGGCGAGCCGATCGGCGCGCCGGACGACCTCGCCCGCGCCGTCGAGACCCTGCTGGGCCGCCTGTGCGCCGGTCTGGAGCGGGCGCAGGCCGGGGGCCGGCGCTTTTGCCTGACCGCCTACCGGGTCGACGGCAGCCTCGCCCGGCTGCCGCTCGGCACCGCCCGGCCGGTGCGCGAGCCGGCCCACCTCAAGCGCCTCTTCGCCGGCCGGCTGGAGAGCCTCGACCCCGGCTTCGGCATCGAGGCCATGACCCTGGCGGCCGAAACGCTCGAGCCGCTGAGCGCCCTGCAGATGACGCTGGCCGAGGGAGCCGCGCGCGCGCCGACCACGGGCGGCCAGGGTGCTACTGGGCAGAACGCCGCGCTCGACCTCGGCCGCCTAGTCGACCGCCTGGGCGGCCGGCTCGGCTTCGCCCGGGTGCACCGCCTGGCGCCGCGCGAAAGCCACCTGCCCGAGCGCTGCGTCGCCGCCGGGCCGGCCCTGCCGCATGCCGGCGCACGGCCTGGCCGCTGGCCGGCGCGCCCACCGCGGCCGGTGCGCCTGCTGTCCCGGCCGGAGCCGATCGAGGCGACCGCCGGCTGGCCGGACTCGCCGCCCGCCCAGTTCCGCTGGCGCCGCCTGCTGCACCGGGTGGTGCGCGCCGAGGGACCCGAGCGCCTGAGCCCGGAATGGTGGCTGCCAAGCAATGCGGACCCTGCCGGAGCACCGGGCGGCAGCCGCGACTACTACCGGGTCGAGGATGGTGACGGCCGCCGCTACTGGCTGTTCCAGGCCGGCGGACGCTGGTTCCTGCACGGCCTGTGTGCGTGAGCCTTTCGCTCCCTTTCGAACGATGCACCTTTCTTCGGAGCTTTCGATGCCCACCCTGACCGTCCGCGATGTCGACGAGAAAACCCTGCGCCGCTTGCGCGCCATCGCCCGCACCAACACCCGCTCCCTCTCGGCCGAGGTGCGGCATGTGTTAGACCGTCACGCCCTGGCGGCGCGCTTGCCCGCCTTTCGCGAGACCTTGCCGCCGCAGACGGACAGCACCGAAGAGATTCGCACCGACCGCGACAGCAGCCGAGGCCGCTACGGCGACCGCGCGGAGCAGTGCTAAGATGACAGCAAAATGCTAGCATTGATCATCGGGCAATACGGAGGACCGACGCAATGGCAACGCTGACAGTACGAAACTTGGATGATGCTTTGGTCACGCGTCTCAAGGAATGCGCAGCCCAAAACGGCCGGTCGTTGGAAAGCGAAATCCGCGAGGTCTTGGCGAGCTACGCCGAGCGCCCGACCAACGCCGAGATGAAGCAGATGGCCGAGCGCATCGCCGCACGGACGGATCCGTCCATTCAGACGGACAGCGTCGAACTTCTTCGGGAAGACCGATGGCGATAAAGCTGGTCGTCGATGCTAGCGTTGCAATCAAGTGGTTCGTCGAGGAGCCCGACCACGAACTCGCAGTGGCGGTGTTCGACGACACGAGCTGCGAATTGATCGCCCCCGACTTCATTGCGGTCGAGGTGGCCAATGTCGCATGGAAGAAGGCGCGACGCGGCGAATTGTCTAAAGCCGAAGTTGAGAACATTTCCAGAATGATCTTCCGCGGGAACCCGACGCTTTACAGCACCGAGGCGTTGATGCCGCGGGCAAGCGTTTTGAGCGTGGATCTCGATCATCCGGTTTACGACTGTGTTTACGCAGCCTTGGCGGAACTCCTCGATGTTTGCCTGCTGACAGCGGATAGCAAATTTCACAAACGACTAGGCACCTCCAGCCTGAACATTCGTTCGGCGCTTTTGGGCGAGCGCATATTCGCCTTATCGCCCAAGGACATTGCGGAACTGCGCCGTCTGGCAGAGACCATCGTGAAGACAAGCGAGACTCTTTGGTCCGCTTCTCAGCAGGAGAGTTTACGATTTAGAGCCAAAACCGACTATGAAGTCGAAGCTGATTTGAATTCGCCGGGGCGACGCACGCTGGTGGCCTACCTCGACACCTTGCCGGAGTACAAGGTGGTCGACTTCGTTGCCATTTGCTGGGTCGGCGGCGAGAACCCAAATCCACAAACGACGAGCGTCGACATTTCGGGCTTACAGTATGCACGCGAGCGCGCGCGAGAGTTCGTGCGCGACTGGCGTGACGTCCGCTCGAAGCGTGGCTATGTCGAAGGACTGATCGTCTACTTCGAACGCGGTTTCAGTCTGCTTTCGTCGTGATGGCCACGCCCCCCTACGCCGAACTGGTCGCGGCGACGAACTTCTCGTTCCTGCGCGGCGGCTCGCATCCCGACGAGCTGGTGACGGCGGCCAAGGCGCTGGGGCTGGCGGCGCTGGGCGTCGCCGACCGCAACACCTTGGCCGGCGTGGTGCGCGCCCACACCGCGGCGAAGGCGGCCGGCCTGCGTCTGCTGGTGGGCGCGCGCCTGGTGGCGCGCCCCGAGGAGGACGGCCAGCCGCCCGAGGTGGTCTGCTACCCGAAGGACCGCGCCGCCTACGGCCGCTTGGCCAAGCTGCTGACCCGCGGCAAGCGGCGCACGACCAAGGGCGACTGCGATCTGGGCTTCGCGGAGATCTGCGATGTCCTGCCCGGCCAGGTCGCCGTCGTGCTGCCGCCCGAGCGCCCGGATGCGAGCTTCCGACGCCAGCTGCGCGACCTGGCCGCGGCGGCGCCGGGCGACGTCTACCTGGGCGGTAGCTGGCTGCACCGCGGCGACGACGCCCGCCGCCTGGCGCGGCTGGAGGTCTTGGCCGTGCGGGCCGGCACGCCGCTGCTGGCGGTCGGCGACGTGCTGCTGCACCACCCGACGCGTAAAGCCCTGCTCGACGTGCTGACCTGCATCCGCGAGAAGACCACCATCGACGCCGCCGGCTGGCGCCTGGCCGCGAACGCCGAACGCCACCTGAAGCGCCCGGCCGAGGTCGCCCGCCTTTTCGCCGCCTGGCCGGAGGCGGTGACGCGCACCCTGGAGGCGGCCGGGAAGGTAGGCTTTTCGCTCGACGAGCTGCGCTACGAATACCCCATCGAGGCCGGCTGCGACGGCCGCACGACCCAGGAGGAGCTGGAACATCTGACCTGGCAAGGCGCGGCCGAGCGCTATCCCGCCGGCGTGCCGGAGAAGGTGCGCGCCGCGCTGGCCCACGAGCTGGCACTGATCCGCGAACTGGACTATCCGGCCTACTTCCTGACCGTGCACGATATCGTCCGCTTCGCACGGGAACGCGAGATCCTCTGCCAGGGCCGCGGCTCGGCCGCCAACTCGGCCGTCTGCTACTGCCTGGGCATCACCGAGGTCGATCCCGCCACGACCGAGTTGCTGTTCGAGCGCTTCGTCTCTACCGAGCGCAACGAGCCGCCCGACATCGACGTCGACTTCGAGCACGAGCGGCGCGAAGAGGTGATCCAGTACATCTACGCGAAGTACGGCCGCGAGCGGGCCGGGCTGGCGGCGACGGTGATCAGCTACCGCAGCCGCAGCGCCGTGCGCGAGGTGGGCAAGGCCATGGGCCTGTCCGAGGATGCGATGAGCGCGCTGGCCGGCGCCATCTGGGGCTGGTCGAGCGAAGGCCTCGACGAGAGCCAGGTGCGCGAACTGGGACTCGACCCCGGCGAGCCGCGCCTGGCGCAGACCCTGGCGCTTACCCGCGAGCTGATCGGCTTTCCCCGCCACCTCTCCCAGCACGTCGGCGGCTTCGTCATGACCCGCGGGCCGCTGGACGAGGTGGTGCCGATCGAGAACGCGGCGATGGAGAACCGCACGGTCATCGAGTGGGACAAGGACGACCTGGACGCGCTCGGCCTGCTCAAGGTCGACGTGCTGGCGCTCGGCATGCTGACCTGCCTGCGCAAGGGCTTCGCTCTGCTGCGCCGCCACTACGGCCGCGTGCTGGACCTGGCCAGCGTCCCGCAGGACGACCCGGCGGTCTACGACATGCTGTGCGAGGCGGATTCGCTCGGCGTCTTCCAGGTCGAATCGCGCGCCCAGATGAACATGCTGCCGCGCCTCAGGCCGCGCAAGTTCTACGACTTGGTGATCGAGGTGGCCATCGTGCGCCCGGGGCCGATCCAGGGCGATATGGTCCACCCCTACCTGCGCCGGCGCACCGGCGAAGAGCCGGTGGAGTTCCCCTCCAAGGAACTGGAGGACGTGCTCGGCCGCACCCTGGGCGTGCCCCTGTTCCAGGAACAGGCGATGAAGATCGCCATCGTCGCCGCCGGCTTCACCCCCAGCGAGGCCGACCGCCTGCGCCGCGCCATGGCGACCTTCCGCAAGCTCGGCATCATTCACGAGTTCCGCGACAAGATGATCGAGGGCATGGTCGCCAAGGGCTACGAGCGCGACTTCGCCGAGCGCTGCTTCAAGCAGATCGAAGGCTTCGGCACCTACGGCTTCCCGGAAAGCCACGCCGCCAGCTTCGCCCTGCTGGTCTACGTCTCGGCCTGGCTGAAGTGCCACCACCCGGCCGCCTTCGCCTGTGCCCTGCTGAACAGCCAGCCGATGGGCTTCTACGCCCCGGCGCAGATCGTGCGCGATGCGCGCGAGCACGGCGTCGAGGTGCTCGAGGCCGACGTCAACCGCTCCGACTGGGACTGCACGCTGGAGCCGGCGCAAAACGTCTCCCAGGGCGGGCCCGCCATGGCGTTGCGCCTGGGCCTCAGGCAGATCAAGGGCCTGACGGAGACCGAGGCGGCGCGGCTGGTGACCGCCCGCGGCAACGGTTACCCGGACCCTCTGAGCCTGTGGCGCCGGGCGCAGGTCAGTGGCAAGGCGCTGGAAGCGATGGCGCGAGCCGACGCCTTCCGCTCCATGGGGCTCGACCGGCGCGAGGCGCTCTGGGCGGTCAAGGGCCTGCCGAAGGCGCGGCCCCTGCCGCTGTTCGCGGCGATGGGCGAGGAAGAGCGCGGGCCGGATCCCGAAGTCGTGCTGCCGAAGCTGAGCGAGAGCGAGCATGTGGTGCAGGACTACGCCAGCCTGCGCCTCTCGCTGAAGGCGCACCCGGTCGCCTTCCTGCGCGACCTGCTGGCCGGCGAAGGCTACCGCCCGACCGCCGACCTGCGCGAAGCCCCCGACGGCCGGCGCTTCACGACGGCGGGGCTGGTGCTGGTGCGCCAGCGCCCCGGCAGCGCCAAGGGCGTGATCTTCGTCACCCTGGAGGACGAGACCGGCATCGCCAACCTGGTGGTCTGGCCCGACATCTTCGCGCGCTTCCGCCCCACCGTGCTGAAGGCCTCGCTGCTCGGCGTCGCCGGCAAGGTGCAGCGCGCCGGCCAAGTGATCCACCTGGTCGCCGAGCGGCTGGTCGACCTGACCGACCGCCTGGCCACTCTGGAGACTAGGCCGCGCAACCTGATCGCCTCGCTGCCGCCGCCGGAGACGGCCAGCGCCCCGCCGGACGAGGTCTTCCAGCGGGCCATGGCGCGCGCCGACGAGGTCAAGCGCCCGACCGTCGACCAACGCGAGGCGAAGCGCCTGCGCCTGCAGCCGAGCCGGGATTTCCACTGACACCGGGGACGGGTCACAGACGAGGCCCCCTCGCAACCTCGGCAAGGGGTCTTCGCGATTCCCCGGAGCGGCTTCAGGTATCGGCTAGCCGACCAGCTCCGGCACCTTCGGCTTGGCGGCGCTGCCGCCGGAGCCGTCGGAGGAACCGCCGCGCTTCTTGCCCTTGGGCTTGCCGGTGTCGGGGAAGCGGAAGGTCAGCTTGCTGCCGTCCTCGGCCACCTCGACGACCACCAGGCCGCCGTCGGCCAGCTTGCCGAACAGCAGCTCTTCGGCCAGCGGCTTCTTGACGTGTTCCTGGATGACGCGGCCGAGCGGGCGGGCGCCGTAGAGCGGCTCGTAACCCTTCTCGGCCAGCCACTTGCGCGCGGCCTCGGTCAGCTCGATGGAGACGTGCCGGTCGGCCAGCTGCGCCTCTAGCTGCAGCACGAACTTGTCGACCACCAGCGACACCGTCTCCGGCTGCAGACCGCTGAACGGGATGATGGCGTCCAGGCGGTTGCGGAACTCCGGCGTGAACATCCGCTCGATCGCCTCGGTGTCCTCACCCTCGCGCTGCTCGCGCAGGAAGCCGACGGCCGGCTTGGCCATGTCGGCGGCCCCGGCGTTGGTCGTCATGATCAGGATGACATTGCGGAAGTCGACCGTCTTGCCGTTGTGGTCGGTCAGCTTGCCGTAGTCCATCACCTGCAGAAGGATGTTGAAGAGGTCGGGGTGCGCCTTCTCGATCTCGTCGAGCAGCAGCACGCAGTGCGGGTGCTGGTCGACCGCGTCGGTCAGCAGGCCCCCCTGGTCGAAGCCGACGTAGCCCGGCGGCGCGCCGATCAGGCGGCTGACGGTGTGCCGCTCCATGTACTCCGACATGTCGAAACGGTGCATCTCGACGCCGAGCGTATGGGCGAGTTGGCGTGCCACCTCGGTCTTGCCGACGCCGGTCGGGCCGGAGAAGAGGTAGCTGCCAATCGGCTTGTCCACCTCGCGCAGGCCGGCGCGCGCCAGCTTGATCGCGCTCGACAGCGCCGTGATCGCCTGATCCTGGCCGAACACCATGGTCTTCAGGTCGCGCTCCAGGGTGGCCAACGCCGCCTTGTCGTCGCGGCTGACCGACTTCGGCGGGATGCGGGCGATCTTGGCGACCACCGCCTCGACCTCCTTGACGCCGATGGTCTTGCGCCGCTTCGACTCCGGCTTCAGCGCCTGAGCCGCGCCGACCTCGTCGATCACGTCGATCGCCTTGTCCGGCAGCTTGCGGTCGCCGATGTAGCGGGCCGACAGCTCGACGGCGGTGCGCAGCGCCTCGGCCGTGTAGCGCACCCCGTGGTGCTCCTCGTAGTAGGGCTTCAGGCCGCGCAGGATCTTCACCGCGTCCTCGACCGAAGGCTCGTTCACGTCGATCTTCTGGAAGCGGCGAACCAGCGCCCGGTCCTTCTCGAAATAGTTGCGGTATTCCTTGTAGGTGGTCGAGCCGATGCAGCGCAGCGCGCCGGACTGCAGCGCCGGCTTCAGCAGGTTGGAGGCGTCCATGGCGCCGCCGGAGGTCGCGCCGGCGCCGATCACCGTGTGGATCTCGTCGATAAACAGTACGGCGTGATCCTGCTGCTCCAGTTCGCCCATCACCGCCTTCAGGCGCTCCTCGAAGTCGCCGCGGTAGCGGGTGCCGGCCAGCAGCGCCCCCATGTCGAGGGCGAAGATGGTGGCGTCCTTCAGGACCTCGGGCACCTGCCCCTCGACGATGCGCCGCGCCAGCCCCTCGGCGATTGCCGTCTTGCCGACGCCGGGGTCGCCGACGTAAAGCGGGTTGTTCTTGGTGCGCCGGCAGAGCACCTGGATGGTGCGCTCGATCTCGTGCGCCCGGCCGATCAGCGGGTCGATCTTGCCGGTCTTGGCCTTGGCATTGAGATCGACGCAGTAGGCGTCCAGCGCCTCGCGGCCCTTCTTGACCACCTTCTCGCCCTGCTCCTCTTCGGCGCCGTGCACGGTGCGGCTCTCCTCATGCCCGGGCACCTTGGCGATGCCGTGGCTGATGTAGTTGACGGCATCCAGGCGGGTCATCTCCTGCTCCTGCAGGAAATAGACCGCGTAGGACTCGCGCTCGCTGAAGATGGCGACCAGCACGTTGGCGCCGGTCACCTCCTCGCGGCCCGAATTCTGCACGTGGATGGCGGCGCGCTGCAGCACCCGCTGGAAGGCGGCCGTCGGTTTGGCGTCGCCCACGTGGGCGTTGATCAGGTTGGTGAGTTGGTTGTCGATGTACTCGACGAGATCGCCGCGGATCTCCTCGACATTGACGCCGCAGGCCCGCAGCACCGAAAGGGCGTCCTGGTCCTCCGTCAGCGCCATCAGCAGATGCTCCAGCGTCGCGTACTCGTGACGCCGTTCGTTGGCGTAGGCCAGGGCGCGGTGGAGGGTCTGTTCCAGGTTCGCTGAGAGCATCGAGTGGACTACTCCTTCTCGAGGGTGCACTGCAGAGGATGTTCGTGCTTGCGCGCGAAGTCGATGACCTGTGTCACCTTCGTCTCGGCGACCTCGTAGGTGTAAACGCCGCACACGCCGACGCCGCGCCGGTGCACGTGCAGCATGATCTGCGTGGCTTCGTCACGATTCTTGCCGAAGAAGCGCTCGAGCACCAGGACGACGAACTCCATGGGCGTGTAGTCGTCGTTCAGCATCAAGACCTTGTACATCGAGGGCTTTTTGGTCTTGGTGCGGGTCTTGACCACCACCCCGGTGGAGCCACGGTCCTTGCCGCCGCCACCGCTCCCAGCGCCGTCGCCGTCACCGCCGTTCGGCTCCGGCCCGGCAAGAGGCGACGGAGCCGGCGCCCCGTTGCGGCTCGCCGGCGAGGCCCTGGAGAGATCTGGATCGTCGCTGCGCAAGCGCATGTTCCGTGCGGTCCGTCCTTCGATGGCCTCGCCACGCGTCCGACGAGCGCGGGTCGCGCCTGCGGCCTGCGCCCGGTGCGTCCCGGCGCACCCTCCGTCTCCGCGGTCCGCCTCCGCTGCCAAGAGGATATTGGAAAAGCGGTGTGGCTGAAAGGAGGCGTCTGAGCCGCTTCGCATCGCGGGTGCGGAAGTGTCTGCTGTCATCGCCGTTTGACATAGGGGCCGCCAGGCGCAGCGGGAAGGGGCAGGCACGCGCCGGCGTTGCAGCACCCATGGCGCCGAACGATACGACGCGTGCTTCGGCCGCGCATGCGAAAGGGCCCGGCGCATGCAGCGCCGGGCCCTCATTCTACCGCCCCGAGGAGCGGCGCGTTATCGCAGATGGCGCGATTACGCGGCGATCGGCTTGGAGACCGTCTCGAAGCTGGCCTGGACGCGGGCCTGCAGCGGCTCGACCGCCTCGTTGGCGACCTTCGCCGACAGCTCGGCCAGCTTGGCGCTCTCGGCCATCAGCTTGTCGAAGTTGGTGCGGTAGGTCTCGGACTGCACGTCCATGACTTCCTGCAGGTTCTTCGCGCCGAACACCTTCTTGGCGGCGGCCATGTTGGCCTCCATGGCCTCCTGAGCGAAGGCCATCATCTCCTTGGACAGGCTCTCGAAGCCCTTGGCGACGATGGTGCTCGACTTCATGACGGCGTCGATATTGTCCTTATTCAGGCTGGCCATCTCGTCGTAGTTCTTGAAGAAGGTGGTCGAGGCCTTCTCGACCTGCTCCTTGGTGGCGGTCATCGCCTGCTCGTACTGCTGGTTGGCAGCGTCGGTGCCGGCCTTCACGAAGGCCTCCACGGTCTCCTTGCCGGCGTTCACCGCGGCCTCGATCGGCGCGGTCATGTCATTGGTAGCGGTGGTCTTCTTGGCGGTGGCCATAACTCGGGTCCTCCTCTCGCTGCGGGCCCCGTCACGGGGCCGGGCGCGCAACACGGCTTCGGGTGCAAGGGCGAAGGCCGTGGCAGGCGGCCCTCTCGAACTCTCGGCTGCAGGCAAATCTATGCTGCACTGCAACATGACGCAAATTTAACCATTGAGCGCACGATGTCAAGCCGATTTTTGTGCAGTGCACAAAATTGGCAGTGCGCTGAGAGGCGGCCAAACGTATCGGGTCTCGCGGCAACCGGGGATGCTGGCTTCGCAAGTGCAGTAGTGCAGGAGTGCAGTAAGGTCAGCACGGCCGCCCGCTTGGCGCGACTCGGCCCCGCCGCCTAGGCAGGGACAAGCGCGTGACCGCAGCGCCTTTGGCGACCTGCGGCGCACGGACCCACGGCAGGAGGCTGTTCGACAATGCCTGAGGCCGGCCCGGCCGTTCCGCGGCGATGAACCACCAGGCTCCCAATCCCAGCGTCCAGCCGGACGGCGCGCTGCGCGCCCCGCGCATCCTGGTGCTGGGCAACGAAAAGGGCGGCTCCGGCAAGTCGACCACGGCCATGCACCTGGTCGTCGCGCTGCTGCGTCAGGGTCGCTCGGTCGGCGTCGTCGACCTCGACGCGCGGCAGGGCACGCTCAGCCGCTACGTGGAGAACCGCCGCGCCTTCATGACCAGCGAGGGCGTGCGCCTGCCGCTGCCGGAATTGCGCCAGGTCCTGCGCAGCGAGGCGCCGACCCGGGCGGAGGCGGAAGCGGAGGAGCGCGCCGGCCTGGAGGCGGCGCTGTCCGATCTTGCCGGATGCGACATGCTGGTCATCGACACGCCGGGCAGCGACAGCTTCCTCTCGCGCCTCGGCCACACCCACGCCGACGTGCTGGTCAGCCCGATGAACGACAGCTTCGTCGACCTCGACCTGCTCGCGCGCATCGACCGGGAGGGCCGCAAGGTCCTCGGCCCCAGCGTCTACAGCCAGATGGTCTGGGAACAGCGCCAGGCGCGCGCACGCGCCGGCGGCCGGCCGATCGACTGGGTGGTGCTGCGCAACCGCCTGTCGCACCTCGACGCCCGCAACAAGCGCGACGTCGCCCGCCTGCTGGAGCAGCTCGCCAAGCGCATCGGCTTTCGCCTGGCGCCGGGCTTCGGCGAGCGCGTCATCTTCCGCCAGCTCTTCCCGCAGGGCCTGACCCTGCTCGACCTGCGCCAATCTGGCGCCGACCTGACCATGAGCCACCTCGCCGCCCGCCAGGAGGTGCGCGCCCTGCTGGGCGCCATCGGCCTGGAGGTGCCGGAGGAGCTGGCCGGCTAGAGCGGCGCGCCTCGCACAGGCCGCCCCCCTGGAGGCCCGGCCACCTGCGCCTTATCTTGTCCGGACGTAGGGCGACAGGTGTGCCAGAGGGTCATGGCCGACGACGAGCATCTTCCCAGCAAGCCGACCTCCGAGCCGTCGGAGGTGGACGCCTTCCTGAACAAGGTGCGGGCGATCAAGCCGACGCATCCCGGCGGCGGCGGACGCGGCCGGCTGGTCTTTGCGCTCGACGCCACCGCCAGCCGCCAGCCGACCTGGGACCGGGCGATGCACACCCAGGCCGACATGTTCAAGGAGACCCAGGCGCTCGGCGGGCTGGACATCCAGCTCGTCTTCTATCGCGGCTACGGCGAGTGCAAGGCCTCCAAGTGGTACTCCCAGGCCGACCAGTTGCTGCGCGCGATGACCGGCGTCACCTGCCTGGCCGGACGGACCCAGATCGCCAAGGTGCTGAAGCACGCGCGGGCCGAGACCCAGAAGAAGAAGGTCAATGCCCTGGTCTTCGTGGGCGACGCCATGGAGGAGGATCCCGACGAGCTGGGCCACCTGGCCGGCGAGCTGGGTCTGCTCGGCGTGCCCTGCTTCCTGTTCCACGAGGGCGGCGACCCGCTGGTGCGCAACGTCTTCGAACAGATCGCCAAGCTGTCCGGCGGGGCCTGCTGCGCCTTCGACGCGAATGCGCCGCAGCAGCTTCGCGACCTGCTGTCGGCCGTTGCGGTCTATGCCGCCGGCGGTCACAAGGCGCTCAGCGACTTCTCCGCCCGCCGCGGCGGCGTGACGAAGCTGCTGACCAGCCAAGTGCGCTAGACCGGAGGTACGGATCCGGCATGCGGATGCGGGCATGGCCTATCTGATCTTCGGCATCCTGTCGCTTGGCGGACTGCTGCTGCTCGCCACCTGGTTCGCCAGCGCCCAGCCGAAGGACGTGAAGCGGGTGGTGAGGCTCACGGCCTTCGTCATCGGCGCCGGCTTGGTGCTTTGGCTGGTGCTCGGCGGGGCGCGCGTGCTGGCGGCCCTGCTCGCGCCGCTGCTGCTGCCGCTGCTGTTCAACGCACGCAATATCTGGCACCGCATCAAGACGATGACCGGCCCGACTCCGGGCCAGACCTCCAGCGTCGAGACCCGCTTTCTGCGCATGACCCTGGATCACGACAGCGGCGCCATGGAGGGGACGGTGCGCGAGGGCCCCATGCGCGGCCGCCGGCTGGACGAACTGGACGAGGAAGAGCTGCTGGAGCTCTGGCGCGCCTGCCGCGCCGAGGACGAGCAGTCGGCCCAGGTGCTGGAGGCCTGGCTCGACCGCGTGCACGGCGACGTCTGGCGCGAGGCCGCCGGAGCGGGCCCGGCCGGCGGCGCCTCCGAGGCCGAGCGCGAGCAGGCGGAAGCCGCCGGGCGGCGCAGCGCCCAAGGCGGCGGCATGACGGTGGACGAGGCCTACGAGATACTGGGCCTGAAGCCGGGCGCCACGCCGCAGGAGATTCGCGCCGCCCACCGCCGCCTGATGCGCCAGTACCACCCTGACAGCGGCGGCTCCAACTACCTGGCGGCCAAGATCAACGAGGCGAAAGACCGGCTGCTCCGGCGCACCTGAGTACGCACGGGTCGCTCCGAGGTCCGGTTGCCGGCCCGCCGAGCATGTGGCACAACGCCGTGCTTCCGAGAATTAGGACACCCGATGCGCAAGCCGATCCGAAAAGCCATCTTCCCCGTCGCCGGTCTCGGCACCCGCTTCCTGCCGGCGACCAAGGCGATGCCGAAGGAGATGCTGCCGATCGTCGACAAACCGCTGATCGAGTACGCAGTCGAAGAGGCCAAGTCGGCAGGAATCGAGGAATTCATCTTCGTCACGGGACGAGGCAAGCAGGCGATCGAGGATCACTTCGACTATTCCTGGGAGCTGATGCAAACCCTGAAGAACCGGGGTAAGACGGAGCAGTATGCGATTGCCGAGCATTCGCGATTGACCCCCGGGACCATCGCTTACACCCGGCAGCAGGAGCCGCTCGGCCTGGGCCATGCGGTCTGGTGCGCCCGCAAGCTGGTCGGCGACGAGCCCTTCGCGGTGCTGCTCGCCGACGACCTGATCAAGGCGGAGGAGCCCTGCCTGGCGCAGATGGTCGAGACCTACAACGAGGTCGGCGGCAACGTCATCGCCGTGATGGACGTACCCCGTGACCAGACCAGCAAGTACGGTGTGCTCGATGTCGTCGAGGACGACGGCCGCCTCGCCAAGGCCAAGGGTCTGGTCGAAAAGCCGCAGCCCGAGGTCGCTCCCTCGACCCTCTCGGTGATCGGTCGATACGTGCTGCAGCCGGAGGTCTTCCGCGAACTCGACAGGCACAGCGCCGGCGCCGGCGGGGAGATCCAGCTCACCGACGCCATCGCCGCGACGATCCCCGAGGTCGACTTCCACGGGCTGCGGTTCGAGGGGACCCGCTTCGACTGCGGCAGCAAGGAGGGCTTCCTGGAGGCCACGGTCGCCTTTGCGCTTGACCGGCCCGATCTGGGCGACGCAATGCGAGGGATGATCAAGCGGTACGGCTGACCCCGAGTCGCCCTTTACTCTCCCGCTGCGGCCGGCCGCCGAGAAAAGAGGACCTGCGATGCGTATCGCCATGATCGGCACGGGGTATGTCGGGCTGGTATCCGGCGCGTGCTTTTCGGAGTTCGGCACCGAGGTGATGTGTGTGGACCGCGACGCGACCAAGATCGCGCGTCTGCAGCGGGGCGAGATCCCGATCTACGAACCCGGCCTGGACCAGTTGGTGGACAAGAACGTCGGCGCCGGGCGCCTGTCCTTCACCACCGACCTGGCGGCGGCCGTCGCCGGCGCCGGCGCAGTCTTCATCGCCGTCGGCACGCCGTCGCGGCGCGGCGACGGGCACGCCGATCTCTCTTACGTCTACGGCGCCGCCGAGGAGGTGGCCAAGGCGTTGACGGGGTACGCCTGCATCGTCACCAAGTCGACCGTGCCTGTCGGTACCGGCCGGCAGGTGGCGGCGATCGTCGGCAACACCCGCCCCGACCTGCTGCTCGGGCGCGACTTCGACGTCGCCTCCAACCCAGAGTTCCTGCGCGAAGGCTCGGCGATCGAGGACTTCATGCGCCCCGACCGGGTGGTGATCGGCACCGAGACCGATCACGCCGCCGAGGTGCTGCGCGCGCTCTACCGGCCGCTCTACATCAACGAGACGCCGATCGTCTCGACCAATCTCGAGACGGCCGAGCTGATCAAGTACGCGGCCAACGCCTTCCTGGCGACCAAGATCACCTTCATCAACGAGATGGCCGACCTGTGTGAGCGGGTCGGTGCCGACGTCAAGCAGGTGGCGCGCGGCATCGGCCTGGACGGGCGCATCGGGCCGAAATTCCTGCACGCCGGACCCGGCTACGGCGGCTCTTGCTTTCCCAAGGACACCTTGGCGCTGGTGCGCACCGCCGCCGAGGCCGGCGCGCCGGTGCGCATCGTCGAGACCACCGTCGAGGTCAATGACCGCCGCAAGCTGGCCATGGCCGAACGTGTCGTCGACTTCCTGGACGGCGACCTGCACGGCAAGACCATCGGCGTGTTGGGCCTGACCTTCAAGCCGAACACGGACGACATGCGCGATGCCCCGGCGCTGGCCATTATCCCGAAGCTGCAAGCCGCAGGGGCCAGCGTGCGGGCCTTCGATCCCGAAGGTATGGACGAAGCCAAGAAGCTGCTCGACGGCCTGACCTGGTGCGCCGACGCCTATGAGGTGGCAAGGGGCGCGGACGCCCTCGTCCTGGTCACCGAGTGGAACGTCTTCCGCAACCTGCATCTGAACCGCCTGAAGAGCCTGATGGCCGCCCCGGTGCTGATCGACCTGCGCAACGTCTACGAACCGGCCTCGGTCGAGGCCGCCGGGTTCCGCTACCTCGGCGTCGGTCGCGGCCGCCCCGCCGCCGCGCCACAGGCGCCCGCGGCCGCGGCGGCCATCGCCGTGTCGGGGGCAGCCCATACATGAGCCACGCACACACGTTTCACCCCTCGCTGCTGCGCGAGTACGACATTCGCGGAATCTTCGGCGAGACCCTATCGGCCGAGGATGCCCGGGCCCTCGGCCGTGCCTTCGGCTCGCAGCTCGCCGAGGCCGGCGGCACGCGGGTTGCGGTCGGCTACGACGGCCGTCTGTCATCGCCAGACCTGGAGGCCGCGCTCGTCGAGGGATTGGTTTCCACCGGGCTGCAGGTGCTGCGGGTCGGGCGCGGGCCGACACCGCTGCTCTACTATGCCGTCTGCGAACTGCCGGCCGACGGCGGCATCATGGTCACCGGTTCCCACAACCCGCCGGACTACAACGGCTTCAAGATGATGCTGGCATCCGGCAGCGTCTTCGGAAGCCAGATCCAGGCATTGGGCAAACGCGCCGCCGAGGGCCGCTTCGTCGGAGGCGACGGCCGCGCCGAGTCGGTGCAGCTAATGCCGGCCTACGTCGAGCGGCTGCTCCAGGACTTCGACGGCCCTGGCGACCTCAAGATCGCCTGGGACGGTGGCAACGGGGCGGTCGGCGACGCCATGGTCGCCTTGACCGCGCGTCTGCCGGGCGAGCACATCCTGCTGAACGAAACGGTCGACGGGACCTTCCCGGCGCACCACCCCGACCCGACCGTGCCCGAGAACCTGGAGCAGCTCATCGCCACGGTGACGCAGCAGGGCTGCGACCTGGGCTTCGCCTTCGACGGCGACGGCGACCGCATCGGCGCGGTCGACGGCCAGGGCCGGGTCCTTTGGGGCGACCAGATGATGCTGCTGCTGGCCCGCGACATCCTGAAGGAACGCCCCGGCGCCACCATCATCGCCGACGTCAAGGCCAGCCAGATGCTGTTCGACGGCATCGCGCAGCTCGGCGGCCGGCCACTGATGTGGAAGACCGGCCACTCGCTGATCAAGTCGAAGATGAAGGAGGTCGCTTCGCCGTTTGCCGGCGAGATGAGCGCGCACCTGTTCTTCGCCGATCATTTCTACGGCTACGACGACGCCCTGTACGGCGCGGTGCGGATGCTGAACGCGCTCAAGACCTACGGCGCCAGCCTCGCCGCGTTCCGGGATTCGCTGCCGCAACTGGTGAACACGCCGGAGATCCGCTTTCCGGTCGACGAGCGCCGCAAGTTCGCGATCGTCGAGGAGGTGGCCGAACGTCTGAGGCGCGAGGGAGCCGACGTGATCGACGTGGACGGTGTGCGCGTGCGGGTCGGCGACGGCTGGTGGCTGCTGCGCGCGTCCAACACCCAGGACGTCCTGGTGGCACGCTGCGAGGCGCGCACCAACGACGGCTTGCAGCGACTCAAGCTGCTGCTCGCCGATCAGCTTCGCCAGTCCGGCATCGAGCCGCCGGAGTTCTGAGCGGAGCCGTCCTCGTCACGGCCCGGCGTCGCCCTGCCGCCGCTTGCAGGCACGCCCGGGGACGCGAGATCTTGGATGACCGCGCCTGGCGGGAGAGGGGACCCGATTGCGCTTCTTCTTCTACGGCACGCTGCTCGACCGGGACATCCGCGAGATCGTGCTGCCCCATCTCGCCGACAGCCTCGAACTGGTTCCGGGCGAACTGCGGGGCTTTCGCCGGGTGCGCGCGCGCGACGGGCCCTATCCGGTGCTGTTGCCTCATCCCAGCGGCCGGGTAAGCGGCCGCATCGCTGAAGGCATGGACGTGCCTGGCCTGGCCCGCGCCGCCCACTTCGAGGGCGACCTCTATCGGCCGGCCATGCAAACGGTGCGCGATCCGGACGACCGCCCTCTGGAGGCCTGGGTCTTCGTGCCGGAAAACCCACGTCGCCAAGCCGGCCGGCAGAGTTGGGATCTCGCGCTCTGGCAGCGCCGGCACAAGCGCCGCCTCTTGCTCACCGCCGAGCGCTGGATGGCGGAGTTCGGGGCCAGGGGCTTCTACGGCGGCGACCTGTCGTGGCACGGACGCCGAACCCTGTTAAAGCTGGCCGAAGCCCAGTGCGGCGGACCGGTCGACAAGGCGGCCTTCCGCATCGACGAGGCCGCCTGACCAGAGGCCTGTCGGCGGTCAGCGACCCTTTCTCCCTCAATCGGTGCATCAACTCGCTCGGCTTTACCGCTCGTTAACGCTCCTCGTTCAGGTTGATCTAACATTCGCCAGCACACGATCGGAGAGGCCGCCGCCCATGTCCTTCGCCGCTGCCCGCCCTGCGCCCTGCGAGTTGGACCCCTCCGGCGCTGCAGCCGGCGGCGAAGGCGCGAAGACCGGATCGCGCCCGGCCGTGGGCATCTCGCCCGCCGAGGATGGCCTGATCGACCGAATCGCCGCTGCCGCCGGCACCCTCTCGCTGGAGGTTGTCGACGTCGCCGGCGACATCGAGGGCGCCAGCCGTACCTTCGCTGCCCAGGCCGAAGCCTTCGGCGAACTTCTGGACAGCGCGCGGACGATCGGCGAGCACAATGCGCGCATCGCCGCCGCGGCCCAGACGGCCCACCGCGACGCCGAGAGCGCCGGCGAGGAGATGCAGGGATCGCGCGCGGCGATCGACTCCTCGCTCGCCGATATCCATGCTCTGGTCGAGGCGGTCGGCGTCATCGAACGTCAGCTCGGCGATCTGCAGAGCGCCTTGGGCGAAGTCGGCAAGGTCGCCGCCGACATCGACGCGATCGCCCGCCAGACCAACCTGCTGGCGCTCAACGCCACCATCGAGGCGGCACGCGCCGGGACGGCAGGCAAGGGCTTCGCCGTCGTCGCCGGGGAGGTCAAGACGCTGGCGGCGCAAACCAGCGCGGCGACCGCCAAGATCGAGGATACGCTCACCGCCCTGACGAAGCAGGCCGAACGCCTGATCGAACAGGGCGCCGAGAGCACCTCCCGCGCGGAAAACGTGCGCAGCGGCACAGCGACCATCGGCGAGGTGGTCGAATCGGTCGCACGTGTCATCGACGGCATGCGCCGGGAAGCGGCGGCAATCGCCGAGGCCGCCGGCGCCATCGACGGGCGCTCGGAAGGCTTCCTGACCACGCTTCAGGGCATGACCGACGAGGTGACGCATGCGCGCGACAGCCTGGCGACGGCCCGCGAGCGGATGAACCGCCTGTCCTCGGCGAGCGAGGATCTGGTCGTGCTTTCCGCCGAGAGCGAGGCCAACACGCTGGACCGCCCCTTCATCGAGAAGGTCCAGACGGCCGCGGCGGAGGTCGCGCGCCGCTTGGAGTCGGCGCTCGACGAGGGGCGTATCCGCGAGACGGATCTGTTCGATCGGGATTACCGGCCGATTCCCGGTACCGAGCCGCAGCAGGTGATCAGCCGCTTCACCGAACTGACCGACTCGCTGCTCCCGCCGATCCAGGAGCCGATGCTGGAGTGGGATCCGCGCGTCGTCTTCTGCGCGGCCGTCGATACCAACGGCTATCTGCCGACCCACAACGCCAAGTTCTCCAAGCCGCAGGGCGACGATCCGGTGTGGAACAACGCCAATTGCCGCAACCGCCGGATCTTCGACGACCGCGTCGGACTGGGTGCCGGGCGCAACACCAGGCCCTTCCTGCTGCAGACCTACCGACGCGACATGGGCGGCGGCACTTTCGTCCTGATGAAGGACGTCTCGGCGCCGATCTGGGTGCGCGGGCGCCACTGGGGCGGACTGCGCCTCGCTTACAAGCCGGAGTAGACTGTCAAGGCTGCACGGGCCGCCGCGGGCACACGGCTCTTCAGGCGGGCGGCCGCGTGCTCCCGTCCATCGTGAGCAGCGGCCCGTAGAGATCTGGCCGACGGTCGCGGAACAGCCCCCAATGGGCCCGCAGCTCGCCGATCTCGGCCAGATCGAAGGTGTAGCTGACAAAGGTCTCGGATTCGCCGTCGGCGCGCGCCACGACTTCGCCGCGCGGCCCAGCGATGAAGGTCTGACCGAAGTAGGTCACCTCGCCCAGGCTACCGTGCTCCGTGCCCACTCGGTTCGAGCAGACCAGCGGCACCAGGTTGGCGGCCGCGTGGCCCCGCATTACCGTCTCCCAATGCTCGTGGCAGTCGGAGCCGATGGCCGAGGGATAGAACAGGATCTCGGCGCCCTTGAGCGCCATGATTCGCGCCGTCTCCGGAAACCACTGATCCCAGCAGACGGCCGCCCCGATCGTGGCATAGGCCGTGCGGAAGGCGAGAAAGCCGGTATCGCCCGGGTTGGTGAAGACCTTCTCGTAGCAGCCCGGCAGCCCGAGCGGAATGTGGCTCTTGCGGTAGTGGCCGAGCACGCTGCCGTCCGCGTCGAGGATGACGTTGGTATTGTAGTAGGCGTTGTTCGCCCGCTCGAAGAGGTTCACCGGGATGACCACCGCGAGCTCTCGGGCCAGAGCGCGCATGCGCGCGACCGTGGGGCCATCCAAGGGTTCAGCCAGCGCGAAGGCCTCGGGCCCCATCTCCATGAACTGGAACTCGTGCCAGGCGAAGAACTCCTGCGGTAGCACGATCTGTGCCCCGGCCGCGGCAGCGCGCCGGATCAGGACCTCCGCCTTGGCCATATTGGCCTCGTAGTCGCGCGAACAGGACATCTGGGTGGCGGCGACCGTGACCTTCATGTGCGACCCCTGGAACCGCGGAGCTGGATGTCGGCGGGACGGCGACATGACAAGCCGCTGCACGCACCGCCGGAAAGCAGCGACGAGAATTCCAGTTTCTCGGCCAGCCGACAAAGGAAAAGGCGCCAAGAGGCGACGACGCGTAGGGCGGTCGACGACTCGGCCCTGGCCAAGCCGCCCGTTGGCGCCGGCGACTGAGCGGGCAGATCAAACCTGGGGGTCGACATCCCGTCCGCAGTTGGCGGCTGGTGCCGATGTCCGGCTCTACGCGCCGTTGCGCACCACCAGACAGGGGGTGGAATGCTGACGCTCCAGCCGGCGGCAAGCTTCCACGGCCGTGGTCCGGCTCTGCAGTCCGGTCAGGCGCGCCCGGAACAGCGTGTCGCCGCGGTGCGCGGTCGGCTGTACGGCCACTTGCGCGCCGTTGAGGATGTCGGGCACCCGCATGGCCGCCGCGGCCGCGGCGAGCTGTGCCTGGTCGTATCGGCCGAAGGCGCCCACCTGCACGGTCCAGCCGGCATCGGAGCTCCGTGCCGCCTCGGCGCGCGAGACCAGGCCGAGGCCGCTGTCGGACGCGGAGCGTTCCTGCGTGCCCTCGCCGGTGGCGAGCGCCAGCGAGATGCTCGGACGCATCGGGTTGCGCGGCGGCAGGCGGTCGGGCTCCGGCACGCCCCAGGAGGCGAGTTGCACGAAGCTGCGGTCGAGCAGCTCGACCATGTGATCGTCGCGCGAGCGCGAGGTGCGTCCGCCGAACACGACCGCCACCACGCGCCGTCCGTTGCGCACGACCGAAGCCGCCAGATTGAAACCCGAGGCGCGGATGTAGCCGGTCTTGATGCCGTCGGCACCGTCGTAGCGCTTCAGGAGGCGGTTGTGGTTGTTGTAGCGCTTGCCCTTGTAGGCGAAGTTTCTGGTCTGGAAGTAGTCGTAGTACTGAGGGAAATCCTGCATCAGCCGGATCGAGAGCGTCGCCATGTCGCGCGCCGTCGAGACCTGGCCGGAATTGGGCAGGCCGGAGGCATTGCGGAAGGTCGTGCTGCGCATGCCGAGCTCACGCGCCTTGGCGGTCATGTCCTTGGCGAACTGCCACTCGGTCCCGCTCAGCGCCTCGGCGACGACCACGGCCACGTCGTTGGCCGACTTGGTCACCAGCGCCAGGACCGCCTCCTCGAGGGCGATCGTAGACCCCGCCTTAAGCGCGAGCTTGGAGGGCGGTTGCGCTGCGGCGCGCTTCGAGACGGGCAGCTTGGTATCGAAGTCGATCCGGCCGCGTTCGATGGCGTCGAACGCCATGTAGAGGGTCATCATCTTCGTGAGCGAGGCCGGGAAGCGGCGGGCATCGGCATGCCGTGCGTGCAGCACGGCACCGCTCTCGACGTCGACCACGATCGAGGCATACTTAGGGTTGGCTGCGGCCGGGCCCGCGGTCGTCAGGCCGACCAGCAAGAGCGCCGCGGCCACGACGGCGAGAGCGGCGCTCGCACGCCGCCCCGAGGCCCTTGTCGAAATCGAGCGGCCGGCGCCGGCTCGGACTGCGGCGGCGAAACACGCGATCACGGTCGGCACGGTGGAGACCCCCTTCAGCGAATATGGCAACGACGCACCCCAGAGCATTGAATCTAGACGACTCCGGCAGGTCTGTCCAAGGAAAAAGGGCGACTAGATAGAGGCAGATCAGGATCCCGGGAGTGTGTACCCCATCAGCGTTAGCGGAGTCTTAGCGCAATGCGCCACCCGACCGCCACTTCCCGCAAAAGATCGCAGAGTTCGCCCGTCGCTTGTCTCGTGCTGCTCCTCGGTGCCCTCGCCATCGCTGGGACGGGCTGCACCTACAGGGGCGGCATCGAGCGACCCGGCGTGCAGAAGCTCAGTTGGTTCAGCTATCTGAACGGCGACGACATCCGTGCCGCCTGCACCGCCGACAGCGTGGCGCGCACGCGGCTCGTCTACAACGGCCAGTACGAGGAGCAGGTCCGCGCCTACGAACTGACCGGCGACGGCCAGGGCGGTGCCTACTACACGGCCCGTGTGCAGACCCCGGCCAGCCTGACCCGCTTCACCCTGGACGATCCGCTGGCGCCCTGGGCCTGGCAGAGCAGCGAGGTGCTGCTGTCGCCGCCGGAGGTCCAGGGCTTCGAGACCGCGCTGCGACAATCGGGCGCCTTCAGCCCGACGCCGGAGGGTCTGCGCCTGCACTCGCGCGAGTTCTATTGGGTGGCGATCGCCTGCCGCGACGGCCAGGTGGCCTTCAACGCCTGGAAGCACCCCTCGGACCGGTGGGAGAGGATCGTCTTCGACGACTGGCTGCTGCGCTTCGACGAAACCGGCGTGCCGGTTCGCCAACCCCGCTACGTCGACCCCTCCGAACGACTGCGCGACCGCATCACCCGCGGCGACGACGACTCTTCCGTGAACTTCGACCTGACCGTCGGAGAAAACGGCTTCCGCGGCCTGCTGGCGTTTTGAGAGACGTCTTAAGAAGCTCTGTCTCCTCTCGCTGCCACTCGAGCACCCGACCCGGATTCTGTCGTGGGACGGCTGGGTGGGACGCAGGCTGGAACTGTTCGGAGAATCGACCTTTCGACCTGTTTTTCAAAGGCCCCTGAGCTCAATGGGAGCCGGTCAAAGGTATCAGTTCCACCGCTATCGTCGCAGCCCCGTCCGAGGAGGCCTCGAACTCGACCGTCCAACATCGAACGTCGCGTCCGCCAGGCAGCAGGAACCGCCGCGGCTCTGCCCCGTCGGCGGCATCGAAAGCCGCGCGCGGGAACACACCGATCTGCGTGACAGTGCCATCGTCGGCCTTCACCAGCAGGCCGCTGCCCGCTTCGTAGCGGCGCAAGACCAGCACAGCCCGTGCCCGCCCCTCCGCGTAGGCACGCGTCGCACCTAGGTCGTTCGGCAGGCACACGCGGGCGCCCTGCGACCCGGTGACGGATTGCTCTGTGCCCTCGAGTCCGCCGGCCGCCGCGGGGCCCAAGGAGGCCGCACCGCATGCGAGCACGACCGCGGCAGCGCGAACTCGATGCTTCATATGCGTGAGATGGCACTAGAGCACCGCCAGTTCAACTTCCGCAATTCCGACATCGCCTGCACCCGTCTCATTCCTTACACCGACCGGGACGAGTTGCACCGTGATGTCGTCGCCGTCCAACCGTCCCGCCTCGCTTAACCGCCGCAGTGCAGGCGTCAGGTCGACCAGGGCGGCAGAGCCTGCGTGCACCGGGCCATCGTCGATCGGCCGGGCTCCGAAGAAGCCGATGGATGTCACGTAATTCGGGTTGTCGTCGACCGGGGTGGCGGCTGTCACGTCGGGCGCATTGACGAAGACGTGCAGCCCGGTTTCGCTGCCCAAACGCGGGCGCATGTTCCGCAGCACCGCATAGACCCTCTTGGGCTCGATATCGGCCGCCTGCAGCGTATTGGCGATCTGCGGATCGGCGGCTTTGGCCGCGCCGAGCGGCGCCGCGCGGAAACTGACGCTCGCCGGATCGCCCGGGCGTGCAGTGATAGGCCCCGCCTCGACCGTGGCGTCGATGGCCTGGGCCTCTGCCATGAGGGAGGGCGATCCGACCAGGCTGCGCAGGAACAGCATGCGTCCCGGGTCGGCCACCACGCGACCGCGCGGCTTCTCGAGGCCGTAGGTGTAGCCGAGGTCTTCCGGTACGAGAAGGTCGCGCACCACCGTCGAGTAGGTCGTCCCATCGGGCGCGATGAAGTTGTCGGCGAAGGTCATGTCACGCCATAGCGAGTCAGTGCTGTCCTCGCCGCCGCGGGCGTTCCACTCGGCCCAGATGCGGTCGATGTTGCAATGGTGCATTTGGAAGATCGGATCCCGCGCCGAAGCGCCCGAGCACATGAAGGGACCCGCCACGATGCAATGGACGTTGTCGTGCGGGTTGTACTCCAACTCTCCCTTTACCCCGTGTGCCTTGATCCACTTGGCGTCGACGTCGGTCTGGCCCGTCGCCCGAGTGCTCCCGAACTCCTCGAAGGTCGGCAGGTCGTAGATGCGCTCCATCACGGTTTCGCCGGTGTTGCGTTTGGGAATGGCGGCGCCGGTCTGCGTATTGCGCCCTTCGACATACAGCGGATTAGGCCTGCCCCTGTACGTCGGATCGCCGAACGCAGCCGGAAAGTCCGGATGCGCTGTCCAATCCCAGAACGGCAAGGCGAAATCGCTCTTTGCGATCAGTTCGCGGCAGGTGACCTCGTACATGCGAATGTAGCTGCGGTGCCAGGGCAGGAAGTACCAGTTCCCGTGCGGGCAAAGGTTGAAGCCCTGCTCAAGGTTGCCGTGAACCTCCGCGAAGCCGAGCCAACTGACCGGCTGACCTTCGCGCGAGGAGGCTTGCATTTGCTCGACGAAGTCCCGCCAGGCCTCGAGATCTGGATCGTCCAGCGCCATTTCGTGAAGGCTCCGACGTCGCGGCAGCGGCTGGGCCAGAGCACGCAATCCGGGCACGGTGGCCGCAAATGACGCGACGCCGCATGCTAGCGAGGTCTGCAGGAAGACGCGACGAGGCACCATGGATCCACTCCTCCCGTTGGGTTAGATCGGGCCCATTATCGACTTGAGGCTGCAGTCCTTCGACTCGACAATCTATTTATAGTCGAAAATGACAGTCGCTTCCACGCGCAAATCACGCCTCGCCACAGAAAATCGCTATTTTAGATTGCATGCTGCACCGCCCTGAGCGGCTATCCGCCCCTGCGTCGGTGCAGCTCCAGGCCGAGTTCGTCCTCGGCGGCGCGCTCGGCGCGCTCGCGCTTTTCGCGGGCGCGGCGCCGGGCGTTGGCCTCGGCCTGCTCGTACTTCTTGAGCTCCTCGAAGGCCGCCTGAACGGCGTCGCGCGCCTGGGCGATCTCGCCCTCCACCGCCTGCAGGCTGTCGGCCAGCTTGGCACGCCGCCGTCGCGCCGCGGCCAGGAACGCGGGATAGGCCACCGCGCCTTCCAACGATTCGGCCGCCGCCGCCTGCTCGCGGGCGATCTCCCCGTCCAGCGTCTCGATGTCCGCTCCCAGACGGCCCGACAGGGCCTCGAGATCCGCCACCTGACGGCGCCTTTCGTCCAGGGTCCAGCGGTGCAGCCGGATCAGGTTGGCAAGCGCCGCGCTCACGCCGCCGCCTCGTCGGCCGCGCCGCCGTCCGTCTGCCAAGGCTCGCCGAGGGCCTGGGCCAGCGCCGCATAGCCGCCGGCCAACTCGGCGCGCTCGTGCTTGTCCTGCTTCAGCACCGCTTCGATCGCCGGGTAGTGCCGCACCGCCTCGTCGACGGCGGCATCGCTCCCCTGGCGATAGGCGCCGATGCGGATCAGCTCGGCCATGTCCTCGTAGGTCGAGAGCAGCCGGCGGGCGCGGTCGACCAGGGCGTTCTCCGCCGGCGTGTTGCAGCCGGGCATAGTGCGCGAGACGCTGCGCAGCAGGTTGACGGCCGGGTAGCGCCCGCGCTCGGCGATGCGCCGCTCCAGCACGATATGGCCGTCCAGGATGCCGCGCACCGCATCGGCCACCGGCTCGTTGTGGTCGTCGCCCTCGACCAGCACGGTGAACAGCCCGGTGATTGCCCCCTGGCCGTCGACACCCGGCCCGGCGCGCTCCAGCAGCCGGGGCAGTTCGGCGAAAACGCTGGGCGTGTAACCCTTGGCTGCCGGCGGCTCGCCCGCCGACAGCCCGATCTCGCGAAGCGCCATGGCGAAGCGGGTGACCGAGTCCATCAGGCAGAGCACCTCCTGCCCGCGGTCGCGGAAGGCCTCGGCCAGGGCCATGGTCAGATGCGCCGCCTGGCGGCGCATCAGTGGCGGCTCGTCGGAAGTGGCGACGACGACGACCGACCGGGCCAGACCGTCGGGCCCCAGGTCGTCCTCCAGCCACTCCTGCACCTCGCGGCCGCGCTCGCCGATCAGGCCGATGACGTTGATATCGGCTGCGGTGTAGCGCGCCAGCATGGACAGCAGCACCGACTTGCCGACCCCGGAGCCGGCGAAAATGCCCATGCGCTGACCGCGGCAGCAGGTCAGGAAGGTGTTGAGAGCGCGCACGCCGAGGTCGATCTTGCCGCCGACCCGCTGGCGTCCGTGCGCCGGCGGCGGATCGGCGCGCAGCGCATAGGCGCGCGGGCCGGGCGGCAGCGGTCCCTTGCCGTCGATCGGCTGGCCGAGCGCGTTGACCACCCGACCCAGCCACGCCGGCGACGGCCGCACGACCGGCTCAGCTTCGGCCAGCTCGGCACGGCAGCCCAACCCCACGCCGTCGAGGCTGCCGAAGGGAAGCAGCAGCGCGCGCCCGTTGCGAAAGCCCACCACCTCGCAGGGAACCTGCCTTTCGCCTCGCGCGCTGATCCGACAGCGGGCGCCGATCGAAAGCACGCGCTCGAGGCCGGCGACCTCGACCGTCATGCCCAGGACGCCGGCGACCCGGCCGTAGAGGCGATGGTCCGGCAGTCGGGCGATTTCCTGGAGAAGTTCCTCGGCGAGGGCGGCGCTCATCAGCCTGCGTCCATGCCTCCAAGGCGGGAAACCGGGTCGGCCGGGAGGCTATAGAAACCTGAGTTTCAAAGCACTGTTGCGGCCGATCCGAAGTCAGCATGGCGGAGTCGGCTTAAGGACGAGTAAACCGTCCGCGAGCGCCGTCGCACGACAGGTAAAGTTTTGTTAACGACCCTCGGCCAAGATGGTTAACGTCATAACTTCATGGGAGCGGTCCGGACGGACGGGCCGCGGGCAACCAGAGGGATGGGGTCGGTCATGCGTGTGCTGCTCGTTGAGGACGATGCCGCCACGGCGCAGAGCATCGAGATGATGCTGCGCTCCGAGGGCTATGTGTGCGACGTCACGGACATGGGCGAGGACGGTCTGGAGATCGGCAAGCTCTACGACTACGACATCATCGTCCTCGACGTCATGCTGCCGGACATCGACGGCTACGAGGTGCTGCGCCGACTGCGCGCCGCCCGCATTGCGACGCCGATCCTGATCCTCTCAGGCCTGACCGCACTGGACGAGAAGATCAAAGGGCTGGGCTTCGGCGCCGACGACTACCTGACCAAGCCCTTCGACAAGCGCGAGTTGCTCGCCCGCATCCAGGCGATCGTCCGCCGCTCGAAGGGCCATTCGGAATCGATCATCCGCACTGGCCGTCTGGCGGTCAACCTCGACACCCGCACGGTCGAGGTCGGCGGCCAGCCGATCCACTTGACCGGCAAGGAATACCGGATCCTGGAGCTGCTCTCGCTGCGCAAGGGCACCACGCTGACCAAGGAGATGTTCCTCAACCACCTCTACGGCGGCATCGACGAGCCAGAGTTGAAGATCATCGACGTCTTCGTCTGCAAGCTGCGCAAGAAGCTGGCGACGGCGGCCGAGGGCGTGACCTACATCGAGACCGTTTGGGGCCGCGGCTACGTGCTGCGCGACCCGCAGGACGAGAGCGAAACGCTGCCCGAGAAGAAGGTCGCCAACGCCTGAATCTCCAGGCGTCATCGCAAAGACACCGCCACGACGGAGCCGGCGCCGCGAGCGCCGGCTCCGTGTCTGTCTGGGCAGGATACGGCCACAGGCGGTCGGCCCGCGGCGACCGAAGTCGCGCTTTCGACTTCGCCCGCGCGTTCTACTCGGCTACGGCGATCCGGCGGCTCAGCCGGCTGCTGCCACTTTCGGCGTCGGATCGACCAGGCCGTATAGGCCGCGCTGACCCGCAAGCACCTGGAACTTCTCGGTGATGCCGAGCACCGTCTCTGCGCCGCCCAGGTAGAGATAGCCGTCGGCCGGCATCAGCTTGGCCACCCGCTCCAAGACCTTCGTCTTGGTCGGCTGGTCGAAATAGATCAGCACGTTGCGCAGGAAGACCACGTCGAAGCGGCCGAGCGAGCGGGGATCGTCGAGCAGGTTGAAGGTTCGGTAGCTGACCATGCTGCGCAGCTCCGGGCTGATCTGCCAGCGGTCGCCGACCTGGGTGAAATACTTTACCAGCATGGTGATCGGCAGCCCGCGCTGTACCTCGAACTGCGAGTAGAGCCCCTCTTTAGCCTTGTCGAGAATCGCGGTGGAGAGGTCGGTGGCGACGATCTCGACGCGCCAGCCCTGCAGCTTGGCCGCCTGCTCCTTGAGGAGCATCGCCAGGGTATAGGGCTCCTGACCGGAAGAGCAGGCGGCCGACCAGATGCGGATCGAGCGCTGCCCGGCCCGCGCCTGCAGTAGCTGCGGCAGCACGATGTCCTTGAACTGGTCGAACGGCTTCTGGTCGCGGAAGAAGAATGACTCGTTGGTCGTCATCGCCTCGATGACGTCCTTCTCCAGCGGCGAGGCAGGCCGCGCGCGCAGTTGCGCAACGATGTCCCCGATCGCCGCCAGACCGTGCTTGCGCGCGACCGGACCCAGACGGCTTTCCAGCAGGTAGGCCTTGTCGTCGTTGAGCACGAGGCCGGAGCGCTGGCGCAGCAGGGACGAGAGGAAATCGAAGTCTGACTTGTTCATGCGGCGCTCCTCAGCACCTGCCGGCGCAGATAACCGGAGATTTCCTCGATGGGCAGGACGGCCGAACAGAAACCGCGGGTGGCGACGGCGCCCGGCATGCCCCAGACCACCGAGGTGGCCTCGTCCTGTGCGACCACTTGGCCCCCCGCAGCCACCACCGTTTCGCACCCCTTGGCCCCGTCGGCGCCCATGCCAGTAAGGATGGTGACCAAAAGGCGCGGGCCGTAGAGGGGCGCCAAGGAGCGCAGCATCGGGTCGACCGCTGGCCGGCAGAAGTTCTCCGGCGGGTCCTGGTTCAGGCGAATCACTTTGTGGGTGCCTTCCGCCGCGACGGTCATGTGCCAGTCGCCCGGCGCGACATAGATGCGCCCGGCGCGCAGCGGCTCCCCATGCTTGCCCTCAGCGCATTCCATGCCGGACGCGCGGCTGAGGTGTTCGGCGAGCAGCGTGGTGAAGGTGGCCGGCATGTGCTGGGTGATCAGCACGGGGATGCGCAGGCTGCCCTTCAGATCGCCGAGCAGGCGGAACAGCGCTTGCGGCCCCCCGGTGGAGCTGCCGATCGCCAGGATTTCCGGCGTCACGGTCGAGGCCTGGCGCAGCCTGATCGCCGGCGCCGGAACGCGCTGGGCGGACACCGGCGCGCTGCGACCGGCGCTGCGCTGACCGGCGGCGGCGCCGCCACGGGCGGCGCCCGCCAGCGCCTTGACCTTGGCCGTCAACTCCCGCTTGAAGGCTTCGGCCGAATGCAACTCGCCGCCCGACGAGGGCTTGGTGACATAATCGGCCGCGCCGGCCCGCAGCGCGCGCAGCGAAACGTCGGCGTTCTTGCGCGTCAAGGTGGAGGCCATGACCACCTGCAGCCCGGGCCTCAACTCCAGCAGCTTCGGCAAGGCGGTCAGGCCGTCCATCACCGGCATTTCGATGTCGAGCACGACGACGTCGACCGGCTGGCGGGTGAGCTGGGACAGCGCCATCTGGCCGTTGGCGACCGAGGCGACGACCTCGATCGTTGCGTCCTGCTCCAGTGCGCGCGTCAGGAGCCCGCGAATGACGGCGGAGTCGTCGACGATCATCACGCGATAGGGATCTGCTCCGCTCGTCATTTTTTTGTGGTTTCCACCTGGAAGAAGGGATGCGCGCAGCGCCTAGGGGGCCGGCCGGCGGCCTAGAGCACGCCGGCCTGCTGGAACTTGGACTCCAGAATTTCGCTGTCGAAGGGCTTCATGATGTATTCGTTGGCGCCGGCACTCATCGCTTCCTGGATGTGCGACAGATCGTTCTCCGTGGTGCAGAAGACGACCACCGGCTGAGGCCGATCCGCCAGGCAGCGCAGCTCGCGAAGGAACTCGATGCCCGTCATGACCGGCATGTTCCAGTCGAGCAGCACGGCGTCCGGCATCTTCTCCAGGCAGCGATCGAGCGCCTGTTTGCCGTCTGCCGCCTCCGCGATCTCGAAGTTCAGCCCCTCCAGGATGCGGCGGGCGACCATCCGGACGACCTTGGAATCGTCCACGATCAGGCAGGATTTCATGGCCTGTGATCTCTCCTTGGGGCCGGTCTCGCCGACCGGGGAAAGGTGGCGCCGGCCAGGCAGCCAGCCGGCGCTCGACTCAGGCGGCGACGCGGCCGTAGTCCAACAGGCGCTCGACGCTGAGAACGACCAGCAGCTGCTTGTCCAGGCGGTAGATGCCGTCCGAGTAGTCCCGGAATCGCGGATCCAGGGTCGGCGGATTGCGCTCGAAACCGTCCGGCTGCAGCGCCAGCACCTCGCCCACCTGGTCGACCAGCAGGCTGTAGAGCTCGTGGTCGTGCTCGACCACGATGGCCATGCTGCTGTTGCCGTTGTCAATTGGCGGCAGGCCGAGGCGCAGGCGCACGTCGATGGCGGTGACGATGCGCCCGCGCAGGTTCAGCGAGCCGGCGATTTCCGGCGGCGCCAGCGGTACCCGCGTGGTCTTCATCTGTCCCAGGACATCCTGCACCTGCAGGACGTGGATGCCGAACATCTGGCCGGCGATCGAGAAGGTGACGTACTCGGTCGCCCGCTCGGCGGCGCTGGCCTCGGTCTCGGGGGTCTTGGCGACGTTGCTCATGCGGCTCCCCTATGGTCGCTCAGGGTGTCGTGCAGGCTGTTCAGCAGGGCATCGCGGTCCAGCTTGGCGACATAGTCGGCGAAGCCGACTTCGCGCCCGCGGGCCACGTCGCGCGGCGAGGCGTGGGAAGTCAGCGCCACGATCGGGGTCTCCGCCCAGCGGTTGCCGCGCACCTGCTGGGCAAACTCGAAGCCGTTCATCCCGGGCATCTCGATGTCCGAGACGATGACGTCGAAGTCCTTGCCGGCCTCGCAGAGCTGCAACGCCTCCTCGGCGCCGTCGACAGTGGTGACCTCGTATCCGGCGGTCGTCAGCAGGGGCGCCAGCAGGTTGCGGAAGAAGGGGCTGTCGTCGACCAGCAGCACGCGGTTCGCGTTCCCCTCGCCGAAGCCCTGCGACAGCTCCACGTCGAACCAGTTGCGGAAGGCTTGCGTCAGGTAGTAGCCGGCGTCGATGATGTCGGTCGCCTTGCCGGCCACCACGGCCGAACCGACGAAGCCCGGGCGCTCGCCCGTCAGCTCCACGTTCAGGCGGCCTTCGACGATGTCGACGATCTCGTCCACCACAAGGCCCATGGAGCGACCGCGGTCGGCGAAGACCAGCACAGGCTGACGCCCCTCCTGGCCGAGCTGGCGCTCGGGCTCCATGCTGACCAGCGGCATCAGCACGCCACGGTATTGCACGACCTGCTGGCCGTTCGAGTCCTCGACCTGGGCCAGGTCGATCTCCTCCAGGCGTGCGACGAGCGCCAGCGGCACGGCCTTGGGCGACTTGTCGCCGGAGCGGAAGACCAGCAGGGCCACCTCGTCCTCGCGGCGGGTGAAGCGCTGCTCGACCGCCTGATCGTGCGCGTCGGTGACGCTGATTTCGCCGGTCTGGCTGGCGATGCCGTTGGGATCGAGGATCATCACCACAGAGCCGTCGCCCAGGATGGTGTTGCCGCTGAAGAGTTGGATATCACGCAGGATCGGCGCCACCGGCTTGACCACGATCTCCTCGGTATCGAAGACGCGATCGACGATGATGCCGAAGGTGTAGGTACCGACCTGGGTGACGACGATGAAGTGGTCGTCCTTGGCCTCCTGCTTGTCCAACGCAGCCACGCCGAGGCCGTCGTCCAGGCGCAGGAGTTCCTTCAGGTGGACCAGCGGCAGCAGGCGGTTGCGCAGACGCAGGACCGGAGTGTCCTTGATCCGCTCGATCTGGTTCTCGCTACGCGAGGAGGTGCGCACCAGCTCGACGACCGAGATTTGCGGAATGGCGAAACGCTCGTTGCCGCACTCGACGATCAGGGCCGAGACGATGGCCAGGGTAAGCGGGATCTTGATGGTGAACTTGGTGCCCTTGCCCGGCGTCGACGAGAGTTCGATGGTGCCGCCGATGCGCTCGATGTTGGTGCGCACCACGTCCATGCCGACGCCGCGCCCGGACACGGCGGTCACCTTCTCCGCCGTCGAGAAGCCGGGCTTGAAGATGAACTGCATGATCTGCTGATCGTTCAGCCCGTCCATCTCGGCTTCGGAGGCCAGGCCGTTGGCGATCGCCTTGCGCTTGATCCCCTGGACGTTCAGGCCTTTGCCGTCGTCGGCGATCTCGATGATGATGTGCCCGCCTTCGTGATAGGCGTTCAGCACGATCGTGCCGGTCTCCGACTTGCCGGCGCGGCGGCGGTCGGCGATCGACTCCAGGCCGTGGTCCGCCGAGTTGCGGACCATGTGCGTCAGCGGATCCTTGATCAGCTCCAGCACCTGGCGGTCCAGCTCGGTCTCGGCCCCGCGCATGTTGAGGTCGATCTTCTTGCCGAGCTCGTGCGCCAGGTCGCGCACGATGCGCGGCAACTTCGCCCAGGCGTTGCCGATCGGCTGCATGCGCGTCTTCATGACGCCTTCCTGCAGCTCGGAGACGACGTGGTTGAGGCGCTGCAGCGGCGCGGCGAACTCCGTCTCCTTCTGGCTGCGCAGGATCTGCAGCAGTTGGTTGCGGGTCAGCACCAACTCCGAGACCATCGTCATCAAGTTCTCCAGCAGATCCACGTTCACGCGGATCGACTGGTTGGCGACGCTGGACTCCTTGGTCTCCTTCGGCACCTCGGCCTCGGCGGCCGCCGGCGTAGCGGGCGCGCAGGCCGCCGGCTCCGGCTCGCGCACGGGCTCGGCAGCCGCCGCCTCGGCGAGCTGCACCACCTTGTCCAGTGCGCCCTCGTCTGCGTTCCGCGTCGGGCTTTCCGGTGCCGCAGCCGCCTCGCCCTCAGGCGCCGCTGCCGGCTGCGGGGCGACGATCGCGTCCCCGGCATCCGGTACATCGCCTTCGGCAATGGCGTCGAGCCGCGCGATCAGGTTGCTGTCGTCGCCTTCCGGCTCCGCTTCGGTCGTCTCCAGCACCGAGAGGATCTCGCGGATCCGGTCGAGGCACTCGAGAATGATCGAGACGATTCCCGGGGTCACCGGCAATTCGCCGTCGCGTACGCGGCCGAGCACATTCTCGCCCGAATGCGCCACGGCCTCCAGCCGCGGCAGTCCCAGGAAACCGCAGGTCCCCTTGATGGTGTGCATCAGCCGGAAGATGTTGGACAGCAGCTCGGGATCGTTGGGGTTTTGCTCCAGCTTCACGAGCTCGACGTCGAGAACGCCAAGGCCCTCGTTCGTCTCGGTCAGAAATTCGCTGAGCAGATCGTCCATGAGGCGGTTCCGTTGGTTGCGGCCGTCCCCGGCAAGAGTGGCCGTGGCGACGACGCGGGAGAGCCCAGTGTTCGTGCCCGGCAAACATTTCAAACCCGCCCTAAAAAGCAGTTAATCGAGGAAATACGAGCATTTGGCGAATTCTTGGCAGCGCCGCGCTCCGCCAGACGAGAGCGCCCGCGTCTCTCTCGAAACCGCGTCGCGGCACAGTCCTCGCGTCGTGCGCGGCAATCGGCCGCGAACGCTTCTCACTTGCACTCGAGCGCGCTAGTGTAGAGCTGATCTGGCGCAATGACGGCATCGAAGCGCGCGTTACCAAGGCGTTGTCCCCGCCCTGCCACATTCGACTTCCACGCCAGCCGCCCAACCTCGCGTGTCCTTCAGAGCATGACCGATTTCGCCCAGCCCGCCGACTCCAGCCCGATGCGCCCGCGCGATGCGGTGCATGCCGGGACCCTTGTCGGCGCGCCGGAGCCGCGCAGCCTCCGTTTCGGGTCGAGCGCCTGGTTGACGGCCGCCGCCCTGGTCGTCGCGGCGCTGCTGGCGACGCCTGTGTTCGGCGTCTTCTTCAGCGTCTTCCAGGAAGGCGAAGGGGCCTGGGGCCACCTGGTCGATACGGTGCTGCCGCGCTATGTGCTCAACACCGTCTATCTGGCGCTGATGGTGGGCGTCGGCGTCTTCACGGTCGGGGTCGGCACGGCCTGGCTGGTGACCATGTGCCGGTTTCCCGGGCGGCGCCTGTTCGAGTGGGCGCTGATCCTGCCGCTCGCCTTTCCGGCGTACGTGATCGCCTACGCCTATACCGACTTCCTGCAACATCCGGGGCCGGTACAGACGCTGTTGCGCGAAGTCACCGGTTGGGGACCGCGCGACTACTGGTTTCCCGAGATCCGCTCGATCGAGGGCGCCGGCCTGATGTTCACTCTGGTGCTCTACCCCTACGTCTACCTGCTAGCCCGCACCGCCTTCCTCAATCAGTCGATCTGCACGCTTGAGGTGGGGCGCACGCTGGGCCGCACGGCCTGGCAGTCGTTCCGGGAGGTCGCCCTCCCGCTGGCACGTCCGGCGATCGCCACCGGTACGGCGCTGGCGCTGATGGAGACCCTGGCGGATTTCGGCACGGTGGCGCATTTCGGCGTGCAGACCTTCACCACTGGCATCTACCGCGCCTGGTTCTCGATGGGCGACCGCATCGCCGCCGCCCAGCTCGCCGCCAGCCTGCTGAGCTTCGTGCTGCTGCTGCTGCTGCTGGAGCGCTGGCAGCGCGGGCGCGCGCGCTACTTCCAGACCAGCCGGAAGTATCAGCAACTGCCCGGCTATCGCCTGAGCGGCACGCGCCAGGCGCTGGCGGTCCTGGCTTGCGCTCTGCCGCTCGGTCTCGGCTTTTTGCTCCCGCTCGGACTGCTGTTCGAGATGCATCTGACGGCGGGCCACGACCTCTTCGGGCGGCGCTACATCACCCTCGTCGTCAACTCCTTTACGCTCGCCGGCATCACGGCAGGGTTGGCGGTCGGCCTGGCGCTGACCCTCGCCTACGCCGCTCGCCTACGGCCCAGCCGCCTGACTCACGGCGCCAATCGCATGGCCAGTCTGGGCTATGCGGTGCCCGGCTCCATCATCGCCGTCGGTGTCCTGATTCCGCTGGCCAATTTCGACAATGCGCTGGATGCCTGGATGCGCGCCAGCTTCGGCATCTCCACCGGCCTGCTGCTGACCGGCAGCATCGCCGGCCTGATCTTCGCCTATTTGGTGCGCTTCATGGCCGTCGCCCTCAACACGGTCGACTCCAGCCTGACCAAGATCACCCCCTCGATGGACGACGCCGCGCGCACCTTGGGCGCCGGGACCGGCGGCAGGCTGCGGCGCGTGCATATCCCGCTGCTGCGCGGCGGCTTGCTGACCGCCGGACTGATCGTCTTCGTGGACGTGATGAAGGAGCTGCCGGCCACGCTGATCATGCGCCCCTTCAACTTCGACACCCTGGCGGTGCAAGCCTACCGACTGGCCGCCGACGAGCGCCTGTCGGAAGCCGCCACCCCCTCGCTCGCCATCGTCGCGGTCGGCCTGCTACCGGTCATTCTGCTCAGCCGCGAGATCATGCGTTCGCGTCCCGGCCACGCCCGCTAATCCGGCCGTCGCTCCCGAGGACGGACCAGGGTGATTCCGACCATCAGCAGGACGAGCGCCGCCCACACCCAGCCCGAGTGACGCTCGCCCAGCAGCAGCATCCCCCAGGCGACACCCGAGAGCGTGACGATGTAGCCGATCTGGCTGGCGAAGACCGGCCCGGCCCGTCCGATCAGCCAGATCAGGCTGGCATAGGCGAAGAGGTGTGCCACGGCCATCAGGAGAATGGCGCCTTCGGCCAAACCCCATTGGCTCCAGAGATCCAGATTGGTGCCGGTGACAAGGACAACCGGGGCCAGCATGGCGGCGGCTGCGACGCTGAAGCCGAGCAGCGCCGTGAAGGCGTCGCAGTCGGCCGGCATCTTGCGGTCGATAACGTTGTCCTCCATGGCGTAGGTCAGCGGCGCGATTGCCGCCACCAGCACCCATGCGGCTACTCCTGCCCCCGGCAGGCTGGCTTCCGGGGTCACGAGCAGAACGATGCCGAGAAGGCCGAGCGAGAGCCCGGCAAGCCGCGGCAGGCTGGCCCGCTCGCTGCGCAGCGCGACGGCGATCGCCGCCGTCATCAGCGGCGCAGTGGCGAGGACGATCGCCAAAACGCCGGCAGGGAGTTCCCTTGCGGCGTAGAACGACGCGGTGTGGGGCACGGCCGAGCCAAGCAGCCCGCACAGCCCAAAGAAGGCCCAGTGGCGACGGCTCGACGGCAGCGGCCGGCGTCGCAAGACCTGTCGCAATCCGAGCAGCAGCACCAGGATGAGCGCCTGCCACAGGGCGAGGCCGAGCGGGTGGTGGCCGGCGGCGGTCGCCACCTTGGCCAGCACGACGGTACTGCCCCAGCTCAGGCCGGCGGCGACCAGCAGCGCCCAGTAGCGCAGCGGGCCGGTGGAAAATCGTGCGCCGAGCGCACCGAAGGTCGGATGGGACATGCGCCCGGAGCTAGCGCGCGCGGACATTGCGGTCAAATGCCGCCTGCACCGCACGCTAGAGCCGCACGAAAAAAAGGGGCGCGCCCGGTGGACGCGCCCCTGTCTTCCGAAGACGGCTTGCGGCTTACTCGTAGCCGACGCGGTCGTAGATCTGCTGAGCCAGCGACTGGTTGGCGCCGTAGGCCGTCAGCGTGAGACTGTCCTCTTCGTACTCGCCCATCTGCTTCAGGCTGTCCGGCAGCTCGACGCCAGCCACGACGGGGTACTCGTCGTTGCCCTCGGCGAAGTACTCCTGCGCCTGCTGGCTGGCAAGATACTCGAGGAACCTGATGGCGTTCTCCTCGTTCGGCGCGGTGGCGACCACGCCGGCGCCGGAGATGTTGGCGTGCGCCCCGGTGGTACCGGCGTTCGGGAACACCCAGCCGATCATGTCGGTGCTGCCGGACAGGCCGTCGACGTCCTTCCGCAAGGCGCGGGCGAAGTAGTAGGTGTTGGAGATAACGATGTCGCACTCGCCCGAGACGATGGCGCGAAGCTGGTCGGTGTCGCCGCCCTGAGGGTCGCGCGCCCGGTTGTTCCAGACGCCGCGCGCCCACTCCTCGGCCGCCGCCTCGCCCTTGTGCTCGATGATCGCGGCCATCAGCGACAGCATGTAGATGTTGGAGCCGCTGCGGGTGCAGACCATGCCCTCGTACTGCGGATCGGCGAGGGCGGCGTAGGTCTGGGGCGGATTGGCGACGTCGTTCTTGTCGTAGAAGATGATGCGCACCCGCTTGGAAAAGCCGAACCATTGGCCCTCGTCGTCGCGCAAGTGCTCCGGGATCTTCTCGGCGAGCACCTCGCTCTCGACCGGCTGCAGCAGGCCCATTTCCTCGGCCCGCCAAAGGCGCCCGGCGTCGACGGTGAGCAGCACGTCGGCGGGGCTATTGGCGCCCTCCGCCTGAATGCGTTCGATCAGGACGTCGGCCTTGTCCTCGATCCGGTTGATGGTGATGCCGGTCTGCTCCTCGAAGTCGCTGTAAAGGCGCTCGTCCGTGTCGTAGTGGCGCGAGGAGTAGAGATTCAGCTCACCTGCGGCCCAGGCCGGGGCGGAAAGGCCGGCGGTGGCGACGAGGGCGGCGCCGGCCAGCAGGCAGGTGGCGCCGGCGGTCAGTCCGCGTCGGTTTACGCGCATGTTCCTGTGATCCTCCAAGTGTTCGTCTGCGTCAGGCCGCAAGCCCTGGCGATGCCGGTCCGAAGACCTGCGGAAAACGGCCGCAAGCTGTGCCGAAGCCAAGCCTCGGCCGATTTGCGAGCCATTCTTAGTCGCAGTGTTAGTGCAAATCATTCTCATATGCAAGCTCTAACGAATCCTTGGACGCAGCGCCGCGGCGCGTGCATCAGCTCGACAATGCCGCCGAGAAGCGCACTTGGTTTGGGGCGTCTGCGTCGACCAACAGCTCCCCGCCGGCGCCGAGCACGAGTTGGCGGGTAAAATAGGCGTGCACGTTGCGCGGCCCCAGGTCGCCGATCTCGGCATAGGCGTCGAGACCAACCTCGTTTTCCGGGCGCAGCCTCGCCTCGCTGCCGGAGGCCGCCAGCGAGATGTCGCAGCCTTCGGCGCCGGCGACCACCGACAGGCCGATCTCACCGCCGCGCGGCAGACACTCTGCTGCGAGTTGGCAGAGGTTCAGAATCAGCTTGGGCGCCACGGACGGCAGGACGGCCGGCAGATCGGCGGGCCAGGACAGCGTGCATTTCTGGTGTTCCAGCATCTTCTGCGCCAGCTCGCGCACCAGCCCGTAGTCGGAGACCCCGCCACCGCTGGCACCGTAGGCCAGGCGATAGAACTGCAGGACCGTCGCCGCCGTCTGGGCGCTCGCCGTCGCCAGCTTGACCGCCTCGTCGCCCATCAGCAGATCGTCCTCGGCCAGCAGCTCCATGCCGTTGTTGACCGCGCCGACGGGTCCGACCAGGTCGTGGCACAGCTTCGACGCCAGCAGCTCGGCCAGGCGCAGGTCGCCGCCGCCGCCCGGTGCTGTCATGATTTCCCCCTTCCGGTCGCGCAATCCGCCGCACCGGCGCTAGCCGGCGTCGCTCTTGCGAATTTCGCAAGCCTGCCTACGCCTTATAGACTGGTCAACCGGACACGCCCTGGGCCAAGCTGCACGGTGGAACCGGGCAAGCGCTTGGCAACAGGTCCGGGAAAACAAGCGGGAGAGACAATGGATCTGGATCTGGACCTGGTCCCCGGCGCCCTGGTGCGCCATCCAAACGAGCCAGACTGGGGCCTGGGACAAGTCCAATCGGCGATCGGCAGTCGCGTCACCGTGAACTTCGAGAATGCGGGCAAGCTGCTGATCGACACGAGCAAGGTCGCATTGACCGTCGTCGATCCCGAAACGGAGCAGACGGCCGGAGACTGAACCGCTCCGTCGCCGTCCGAAAGGGGAGAGCGCGGACCGGCTGAGGCCGGGCCGCGAGCCAGAGCAGGTGACACAATGCCCGAGGGCAGCGGGAAGGGGCTGGGGCCGGGAGGTCCGGGCGAGAAGGCGGCAGGGAACGGCGGCTCGGGAAACGGCAATGGCCGCCGCAAGATCCATCCCGGATCGGGCCGGCGCAAGACGCCGAAGGAGCCGCGCGGCCGCGTCCTCGAGCCTGAGGCGCTGGAGGAGGTGCAGGCCCTGCTGGGCGAGCGGCCGCGCCAGGCCGACCGGCTGATCGAGTATCTTCACCTGCTGCAGGACACCTACAAGTGCCTGCACGCCCGACACTTGCAGGCGCTCGGCGAGGAGTTGCGCCTGCCCATGGCGGCCGTCTACGAGGTCGCCTCCTTCTATGCGCACTTCGACATCGTGCTCGACGGCGAGGCGCCGCCGCCGCCGCTGACGGTCCGCGTCTGCGACTCCCTGACCTGCGAGATGATGGGCGCGGCCGAGCTGCGGGAGGCTCTGCCGGCCGCGCTGGGCGGCGCCATGCGCGTGCTGCGCGCGCCCTGCATGGGACGCTGCGATGCCGCCCCGACGGCCGAAATCGGCCATCGACATGTTGACAAGGCGACGGTCGGGCGCATCGCAGAGGCCGTGCAGGCGGCGGTGCGCGAGGGCGCAACGCATCCGCTGATGCCCGAGTACGAAGCCCTGCAGACCTACCGCGCGGCCGGCGGCTATGCGCTGTTGGAGGCGTGCCGCGCCGGCGCGCGCAGCACGGCAGAGATTTTCGACCTGCTGTCCGATTCGGGGCTTCGCGGGCTGGGCGGCGCCGGCTTCCCCGCTGGCCAGAAATGGCGGCTCGTGGCGCGCGAGCCGGCGCCGCGGCTGCTCGCCGTCAACGCCGACGAGGGCGAACCGGGCACCTTCAAGGACCGCTACTACCTGGAGCGCAGCCCACACCGCTTCCTGGAGGGTATGCTGATCGCCGCCTGGGCCGTCGGCATCGACCGCATCTACATCTACCTGCGCGACGAGTACCCCGCGATCCGGCAGGTCCTGCGCAACGAGCTGACGCGCCTGCAGGACGCGGGCCTGCTGGCGGGGCTGACCGTCGAGCTGCGGCGCGGCGCCGGCGCCTACATCTGCGGCGAGGAGTCGGCCATGCTGGAGTCCATCGAGGGCCGGCGCGGCTATCCGCGCCACAAACCCCCCTACCCCAGTCAGGTCGGGCTGTTCGGGCGGCCGACGCTGACCCACAACGTCGAGACGCTCTACTGGGTGCGCGACATCATCGAGAAGGGGCCGACGTGGTTCGCCCGCCAGGGCCGGCAAGGCCGCAAGGGTCTGCGCAGTTTCTCGGTCTCCGGCCGGGTGCGCGAGCCGGGGGTCAAACTGACGCCGGCCGGCGTCACGGCGCGCGAACTGATCGAGGAGTACTGCGGCGGCATGGCCGAGGGTCACGTCTTCAAGGCTTACCTGCCCGGTGGCGCCTCAGGCGGCATCCTGCCCGCCTCCATGGCCGACATTCCGCTCGATTTCGGCACGCTGGAAGAGCACGGCTGCTTCATCGGCTCGGCCGCGGTGGTGGTCCTGTCGCAGCAGGACGACATGAAGCGGGTCGCCCTCAACCTGATGCGCTTCTTCGAGAGCGAGTCTTGCGGCCAATGCACGCCGTGCCGCGTCGGCACCGAGAAGACCGTCAAGCTGATGGAGCGCGCGCACTGGGACCTCGGCTTGCTCGAGGAATTGGCGGAGACCATGCGCGACGCCTCGATCTGCGGACTGGGCCAGGCGGCGCCCAACCCGCTGCTCTCCGTCGTCAAGCACTTCCCCGAAGACCTCGAGGCCTAGCGAGCGGAGGCTCCAGCCATGTCGGTGATCGAAAAGCCTGCGACCCTCCCTTCGACGAGCGAGCCGGCCGAGCGCATCCGCTTCACCCTCGACGGCCGCGAGGTCGAGGCGCTTCCCGGCGAGACCATCTGGCAGGTCGCCAAGCGCTGCGGCACGCGCATTCCGCACCTCTGCTACGAGCCCGAGCCGGGCTATCGCGCCGACGGCAACTGCCGCGCCTGCATGGTGGAGATCGAGGGCGAGCGCGTGCTGGCGGCGAGCTGCATCCGCGAGCCGAAGCCGGGCATGAAGGTGGCGAGCGGCACCGAGCGGGCCGAGCGCGCGCGGCGCATGGTCTTCGAGCTGCTGGCCGCCGACCAGCCGCCGCGCGAGACGGCGCACGATCCCGAGTCCAAGTTCTGGACCTGGGCCGACGACATCGGGCTGGCGGAAAGCCGCTTCCCACGCCGCCAGGCCCCGACGATGGACGTCAGCCACCCGGCCATCGCGGTCAACCTGGACGCCTGCATCCACTGCAACCTCTGCGTCCGCGCCTGCCGCGAAGTGCAGGTCAACGACGTGATCGGCATGGCCTACCGCGGGGCCATGGCGAAGATCGTCTTCGACTTCGACAAGGCGATGGGCGAGTCGACCTGCGTCGGCTGCGGCGAATGCGTGCAGGCCTGCCCGACCGGCGCGCTGATGGAATCCAAGCTGCTCGACACGGCCGGCAAGCGCACCGTCTTCGCCGACAAGACGGTCGACAGCGTCTGCCCCTACTGCGGCGTCGGCTGCCAGACCAAGGTCTACGTCAAGGACGACGCCATCGTGCAGGTGGACGGCCGCCCCGGCCCGGCGAACGAGAACCGCCTCTGCGTGAAGGGGCGCTTCGGCTACGACTATGTGCGCCACCCGCATCGCCTGACCCTGCCGCTGATCCGCCGCGCCGACGCGCCCAAGGCCTGGGACGACCAGGTCGACCCGACCGACCCCTGGACCCACTTTCGGGACGCGAGCTGGGAGGAGGCGCTCGAGGCCGCCGCGGCCGGGCTGATGCGCATCCGCGACGAGGAGGGCGGCGGCGCCCTGGCCGGTTTCGGCTCGGCCAAGGGCTCGAACGAGGAGGCCTACCTCTTCCAGAAGCTGGTGCGCACCGGCTTCCGCACCAACAACGTCGACCACTGCACCCGCCTGTGCCACGCCTCCTCGGTCGCCGCGCTGATCGAGGGCATCGGCTCGGGCGCGGTGACCGCGCCCTTCACCGCGGCGCTCGAGGCCGACTGCATCCTGGTGATCGGCGCCAAGCCGGAGCACAACCACCCGGTCGCCGCCACCTACCTGAAGCAGGCGGCCAAGCGCGGCGCCAAGCTGGTGATCCTGGACCCGCGCCGGCACGGCACGCTGGCGCGCTATGCCAGCCACAACATCCAGTTCAAGCCGGGCACCGACGTGGCGCTGCTCAACGCCCTGCTGCACGTCATCGTCAAGGAGGACCTGGTCGACCATGCCTACTTGCAGGCGCACACTAGCGGCTTCGACGACCTGAAGAGCCGCATCGCCCCCTTCTCGCCGGAGAAGATGTCGAAGATCTGCAACGTGCCGGCAGCGACGATCCGCGAGGTGGCCCGGCTCTATGCGACGTCGCAGCGCTCGATCGTCTTCTGGGGCATGGGCATCTCGCAGCACGTCCACGGCACCGACAACGCCCGCTGCCTGATCGCCCTGGCGCTGGCGACGGGCCAGATCGGCCGCCCGGGCACCGGCCTGCACCCTCTGCGCGGTCAGAACAACGTGCAGGGCGCCTCGGACGCCGGCCTGATCCCGATGGTCTATCCGGACTACAAGTCGGTGGAGGACCCGCAGACCCGCGCCCATTACCAGGCATTCTGGGGGACCGAGCTGGACTCGCGGGCCGGCCTGACGGTGGTCGAGATCATGGAGGCGATCGCCGCCGGGCAGATCACCGGCATGTACATCCTTGGCGAGAACCCGGCGATGTCCGACCCCGACCAGGTGCATGCCCGCCAAGCCCTGGCGAAGCTGGACCACCTGGTGGTGCAGGACATCTTCCTGACCGAGACGGCCTGGCACGCCGACGTGGTGCTGCCCGCCTCGTCTCACGCCGAGAAGCTGGGGACCTACACCAACACCAACCGACAGGTGCAGATCGGCCGGCCGGCGCTGTCGCTGCCCGGCGAGGCACGCCAGGACTGGTGGATCGTCCAGGAACTCGCCCGGCGCCTGGGGCTGGAGTGGGACTACGCCGGCCCCGAAGAGGTCTTCGCCGAGATGGCCACCGTCATGCCGAGCCTGGAGAACATCACCTGGGAGCGGCTCGAGCGCCAGGGCTCCGTCACCTACCCCTGCAGCGAAACGGACGGCGTCGGCCAGGAGATCATGTTCGGCGAGCGTTTTCCGACCGCCGACGGGCGGGGCCGGATCGTGCCGGTCGACCTGCTGCCGCCGGACGAGTTGCCGGACCCGCGCTTTCCTATGGTGCTGACCACCGGTCGCATGCTCGAGCACTGGCACACCGGGGCGATGACGCGGCGTGCCGGCGTGCTGGACGACTTGGAGCCGGAAGCCGTGGCCTTCCTGCATCCGCTGGAAATCCGCGAGAAGGGCCTGACGGTCGGCCGGGAGGTCAGGGTCTCTACCCGCCGCGGCGAGATCGACCTGATCCTGCGCGCCGACGCCAGCGTGCCGCCCGGCATGATCTTCGTGCCCTTCTGCTTTAACGAGGCGGCGGCCAACCTGCTGACCAACCCGCACCTGGACCCCTTCGGCAAGATCCCCGAGTTCAAGTTCTGTGCGGCGAAGGTCGAGGCCAGCGAAGGCGACATGGTGGCGGCGGAGTAGCGGCACCACCCGCCGCGCGATAGTCTGGGGCCATGCTGCGCGCCGCCCTCCTGCTCGTCTTCGCCGCCCTCACCCTGGCGCCGCCTTCGGCCGTGGCACAGGAGCTGCCCGAGGGCCTGGAGGCGCCGCAGACGCCCGAAGCGGCGTTGCGCTTCCTGCACCTGGGCGCCCGCCTCGACCAGCCGGCGATGATCGCCATCGCCCTCGACCGCGGCGCCGAAATCGAGGGGCGCGACCCGCTCGGCAACACGCCGCTGCAGGTCGCCGCCATCTTCGGGTCGGCGGACGCCGCCGAAACCCTGCTCTCGGCCGGTGCCGCGGTGGACGCGCGCACCCCCGACGACGACTGGACGGCCCTTCAGTATGCCGCCTACGAGGGCTGGGGCGAGGTGGCGCGCGTCCTGCTGAAGGCGGGCGCCGAGGTGGATGCGCGCGAGGCCGACTACGGCAACACACCGCTGCTGACGGCGGCGCGGCGCGGCCATCTCGACGTCGCCGTCGCCCTGCTGGAGGCCGGCGCCGCGCTGGAAGCGCGCGACCGGGAGGACGCCAACACGCCGCTGATAAACGCATCCGGCTCCGGCGTGGTCGCCTTGGTCGCCGAGCTGCTGGCGCGCGACGCCGATCCTAACGCAGCAGCGGGCGACGGCCTGACGCCGCTGATCGCCTCGGCGCGCAGCGGCGCCGGCTTCGGCCGCAACCCGCAAGCCGCCGTCGCCATCGCCGGTCTTCTGCTCGAGGCCGGCGCCGACCCGCTGGCGGAGAAGCGCTTCGACGGCACGGCGCTGCACGTCGCCGCCGAGACCGGCCTCACGCCGCTGGTGCACCGATTGCTCGACGCCGGCGTGTCGCCTGACCGACGCTCGAACAGGAACGTGCGCACGCCGCTGCACGAGGCGGTCGAGGCCGAGCACGTCGATACGGTTCTGGCCCTGCTCGAACGGGGTGCGGCAACCGACGTCCGCGAGTCGCTGCACGGCAAGACGCCGCTCTTCGCCGCAGCGCAGATGGGCAACCCGGCGCTGGTGCAGATCCTGCTGCAGGCGGGCGCCGATCCGAATGCGCGCGACCACGACGGCAATACGCCGCTGATGCGCGCCGCCAACATCGGCGCGCTGCAGACGGTCGAGGTTCTGCTGCGGGCGGGCGCCGACCCCGACCTCGTGGCAGAGGACGGCTGGACGGCGCTGGAGGCCGCGGAGATGGTTGGCGCCGGCGAGGTGGTCGAGGCGCTCGTCGCCGCCGGCGCGACGGCCGAGTGAAGGCTCAGCCGTCGAGACGCACGTTCGGGGTCGAGAACTCCTGGCCCGACGTCAGGTCCCGGGACTCGAGCACGAAATAGGCGCCGATCGCGATGACGATGGCGGCGGCACAACCGGCGACGAAGGCCTTCATGACGAACCCTCCAGATTATTCGGTTTTGCGGCATTGTATGCGGGAAAGCGGGCGTGGCAAGCGCGTAGGCGCTTGGCGTCGGTCCTCTCTGCCTATCGGGTGACGGCCTCGAGGTACTCCATCAGTGCCGCACGGTCGGCCGCGTCGGGAATCCGCTGGATAGGCATCTTCGTGCCCGGCGTCATCACGTCCGGGCCCTCGTCGAAGAGCTGCGAGATGGTCTCGCTCGTCCAGACGATGTCGGTCCCGGTCAGCGCGTCCGAGTAGTTGTAGCCCTCTACAGCGCCGGCGGGGCGGCCGAACACGCCGTGCAAGGTCGGGCCGGCGCGGCGCGGACCGCCCGGCTGCACGCTGTGGCAGATCGAGCACTTGCGGAAAACCTCCGCGCCCCGCTGAATCTGGGGCGTCACCGCCGCCAACTCCGGTAGTGCGCGCGCACCGGAGGCGACCGAAATGCCGACCTCCCGGCCGCTCGCGACGTCCCAGACGCGCGCGACCTCGTCCGCACCGCCGGAAAGCAGCTTGGCCCCGCCCTCGAAGAAGGCCAGCGACCAGACGGGACCCAGATGACCATCGAGTACGCCAGCGGCGTGGCGCGCCTGGAGATCCCACAGACGAATCACCCGGTCGGTCCCAGCGCTCGCCGCCAGGCGGCCGTCCGGCGAGACGGCGACCGTGAAGGCCGAAGCCTCGGGATGCTCGCCAAGCGTCGCCACCTCCGCGCCGGTCTCCAGGTCCCAGAGCCGCACGCTGCCGTCGACCTGGGTGGTCACGGCGTGCCGCCCGTCGGGCAGCCAATCGGCTGCGGTGAAGCCGGCGGCACCCCCGCCGAGCTCGCGGAGCTGCGTGCCGTCGCCGACGCGCCAGACGCGCAGGGTGTTGTCGAAACCGGCCGAGAGCAGGCGCGTGCCGTCCGGGGCGAAGGCGACGGCGTTCACCGTGTCCCGATGGCCGCCGAGCACCTCGAGCGGCTCCAGCGCCTGCAGGTCCCAGAGGCGGACCGTCCGGTCCCAGCCCGCCGAGGCGGCGCGGCGTCCGTCCGGCGACACGGCGATCCCCTGGACCTTGCCCTGGTGGCCTTCCAGCACGGCGAGTTGCGTGCCGGCGTCCGGCGCCCAGACCCGCAGTGTCCCGTCGTCGCTGGCCGACAGTCCGCGGCCGTCCGGCAGGAAGGCGACGGCGTTGACCGAGGCGCGGTGCCGGTCGAGCACCTCCAGCGCCCGTTGATCGGCCAGATCCCAGAAGATCAGCGTGTAGTCGAAGGAGCCGGTCAGCGCATAGCGGCCATCCGGCGTCGCCGCCACGCCCTTGACGAAACCGCCGTGCCCAAGCAGTTCGCCGTTGGCCGCTTGCGGCCCTGCAGCCAGCAGCGCGGCGAGCGCCGTCAGGCACGCCGCCCAGCGGCTCACCCTCCCGGAAAACATAGATTGTCGTTACCTTTCCTCTCGCTGCCGAGAGTCTAGCAAGTCGACGACCCGGCCTCCAGCGGCGCATGCGAGGATCTTGCGCAAAGGTCACCGGCAAGGCATAGCTGAGCGGTCATGAGCGCCGCCGCCCGTGCCGCCCCGCTGGCCAGTCTCCTCTACGCCCCGAACGACGATAAGGTCGAGGTGCTGGCCGCCTTCGCCGCGGCGCGCGCGGCGGAAGGGATCGGCGTCGACGGGGTGCTGATCGAAACCGTCTGGCTGGACGGCCGCATTAAGAGCGGTCTGCGCGCGCGGCGTATCGGCGGGGGCGACGCCACGCCGCGGATCGCCGACCTGACCCGCCCTTACCGCGAGGGAATCGTCGTCGGCCGCTGGCAACTCCTGCCCGAGGGCGTGGCGGCGATGACGGCAATGCTGGCCGATGCCGTCACGCGCCCGGCAGAGTTGCTGCTGGTCGACAAGTTCGGCCCGCTGGAAGGACGCGGCGAGGGCCTGGCACCGGTCCTGGCGGAGGCGCTGGCCGCCCCCATCCCGCTGGCGGTGGCCGTGCGCAGCGAGTTCGAGCGGGCCTGGCGCGCCTTCGTCGGCCACCACGCGCCGGCGCGGCTAGCCGTGCTGGAGAGCTTCCCGACCGACGCCGCGGCGCTGGAACGCTGGTGGCGGGATAAGCGCGCGGCTACTGCGGCAACCTGACTTCCGCGTTGGCGACACTCCGGCCGTAGCTGTCGGCGAGCGGCGCGACCAGGCGCGGGGCAAGGCCGTCGAGGCCGCGCCGATCCATCGCCGTGCTGGCGTCGCCCTGCCAGAGCAACTCGCGAGCGCCGGGGTCGCGCAGTTGCGCATTGAGATTGACCAGGCTTTCGCGGACCACGCGCGTGCCGGGGTCGGATCGGCGCCCGCCGAGCACCGAGTCCTCCCTGTTCGACAGCACGTTCAGCTCGACCCGGGAATCGCTGACGTTGCTGCTCGCCCGGCCCAGGCTCGGCTCGGTCACCTCGAGTCGCCCCTCGCGGACCTGCAGGTCCAGCATCAGCTCCAAGGGCGCGTCCTCGGCAATGTCGACGCCGCGGGCTTCAAGAGCCGCCACGAAGTCGTCCCGGACCCTCAGGTTCAGTTCGGAGTCGTCGTAGACCTCGACGCTCACGGCCGTGCCGGGCGGCAGGTCGCGGAACAGAGTGGTGCTGACCAGGGCGCTGTCCCCGGCCCGGGCGCCTCCTGCGACGAGCAGCAGGACAAGGGCAAGGCTGAGCGGGCGCATCCGCGAGACTCCGTTTGGGTGCCGGCGGCGGACAACCGGCCGCCGCAGGGAACACTCCCCGGCGGCGATGCCGCGAGTCAAGCCATGACACCGAAGGCCCAAAGGGAGCCGTTAGCGCCAGACGGTGCCCGAGGCGCGGTCGGGGGCGACGATGTCGCGTGTGAAGCGTCCGCCGGAATCGGGCAGCTGGTAGCCGCTCGAAGGGTTGTGCCGGAACGCGGGCACCAAGTCGCCGCTTTGCCGGTCGACGGCAAGGCGGGTGACGCGGAAGGCACCGTTCGAGGTCCCGCCCGGTTCCATCACCGTCACCATCCAGACCGCACGCCCTTCCAGGCGATCCGCCTCGACCTTCAGGACCTCGACCTCGTAGCGCTCGGCAACCATCGCCTCGACGTCCTCGGCCGTCAGCGCCAGGGCGGGCGCCGCGACGGCCATCAGGCCGGCGACGACGCCTGCAGCGAGACTGCGACGCAGCTTGCCCATGGCCGCGCCTACTCCGCCGGATGCGCGGCTTGGCGCGGCGTTTCGCCCTTCACCTCGGCGACCCACAGATTGTGGTGCTCGCGCGCCCAGTTCTCGTCGACCTTGCCGGAGCCCATCGCGGCAAAGGCGCCCTGCATGCCGATCGAGCCGATGTAGATGTGCGCCACGACGATCGCCATCAGGACCAGGGAGACGACGCCGTGCCACAGGGTGGAGAGCTGCATCTCCTGGATGCCGGTCAGGTTGGTCGGCAGGTCGAAGCCGAAGATGTTCAAGAAGGCGAAGGTCTTTGCCCACATCGCGAACTCGAAGGGGAAGAGCAGCGAAATGCCCGACAGCGACAGCGACAGGCCGCCCAGGATCGTCGCCCAGAAGATCAGCTTCTGACCCGCGTTGAACTTCTTCGACGGCGGATGGCTGTGCGAGGTGAACAGCCCGCCGGCCTTCGACAGCCAGATCAGGTCGTACTTGTTGGGGATGTTATGGCGCACCCACAGCACGAACATCAGTGCGATGCCGAGCATGAAGGGGAAGGCCAGGAAGTTGTGCGCGTACTTGCCGGCGGTGGTCAGCCAGGCGAAGGCCTCGGGGCCGAGCACCGGCATCAGGACGAACTTGCCCCACAGCAGGTTGATGCCGGTCAGCGCAAGGACGATGAAGGAGGTCGCCGTCAGCCAGTGGGCGAAACGGTCGAGGAAACCGAAACGCTCGATGGTGCGGCCGGCCGGACCGGCCTCGATCTTGATGCGGCCGCGCAGCACGAAGAACAGCGCCAGCAGGGCGATCATGCCCAGCATCAGCCAGGAGCCGTAGGTCAGCATCGGGCCGTTGCGGATGTTGCGCCAGTTCTCGCCTTCGGACTGGACCAGGATTCCGGCCTTGGCGTCGGGGATCGACACGGTGCCCTGGATGCCGCCGCGCACCGCACGCCACATCTCGGAGTCGCTCGAGGTTCCGAGCGAGCCGCCGGGCACGGCGCCGCCGCTGAGCGCCTCCGACGGCACCTCGCGACCCTGGGTCTGTGCCGCGGCCGGGGCGGCCTCGATGAGGCTGATGCCGAGCGCCAGGACCAGCGCCGCCGCCACCGCGCCGAGGCCCCGCTGCCAGCGGGTCGGGTTGCTCATCTGCATTTGACTTGCCTTTCCCTGATCTCGCCGGCGCGACTCTAGAGCGCGCCCTGGTGCTTGGCGCGCTGCCGCAGCTCTTCGGCTTGCGTGTCGCCCATCGCATTGTCTTCCTGGCCGAGATAGGTGCCCTTCTCGAACATCAGGATCCGGTTCTGCTCTTCTTCCTCGCAGCCGGCCAAGAGCAGGCCGGAGATTACCACCGCAAGGCCGAGCCCCAGGGCTTTCGCGCTCCTGCGGCCGGCGGTCCGCTTCGACGCTGTCATCGACTCCATCCCTCCTAAAGCGCCGTCGCCGTCGCGGTCCGCGGCGTCCGGGCTCCCTCGTTCGATTTGCCGTCTTCGGCCTGTGCGCCGCAATGGTCTGTCGCTTCGGCTCACCGTGCCCTCGGGCGAAGAGGGGCGGCGGACCCGGCCGGATCCGCCGCCCCGTCCTTCAGCGAAGGGGGACCGACCGGTCCGGCCGGCCCCACGCCTCTGGCAGAGGGGCGATCAGGAGCCGCTCTTCTGCTCGTAGGCCGTGCCCCAGCCCCAAGCGCCGGAGCCGAAGCCACGGGCAACGACGCGCTCGCGGTAGATGTCCGCGACCGTGTCCCCGTCGCCGGCGAGCAGCGCCTTGGTCGAGCACATCTCCGCGCACAGCGGGAGTTTGCCCTCGGCCAGGCGGTTGCGGCCGTACTTGGCGAACTCCTCGACGGAGTTGTTCGCCTCGGGGCCGCCGGCGCAGAAGGTGCACTTGTCCATCTTGCCCCGGCTGCCGAAGTTGCCCGCCTGCGGATACTGCGGCGCGCCGAAGGGGCACGCGTAGAAGCAGTAGCCGCAGCCGATGCACAGGTCCTTGGAGTGCAGAACCACGCCCTCGTCGGTCTGGTAGAAGCAGTCGACCGGGCAGACCGCCATGCACGGCGCGTCGGAGCAGTGCATGCAGGCCACCGAGATCGAGCGCTCGCCGGGCTTGCCGTCGTTGATCGTGACGACACGGCGGCGGTTCACGCCCCAGGGCACCTCGTGCTCGTTCTTGCAGGCCGTGACGCAGGCGTTGCACTCGATGCAGCGCTCGGCGTCACAGAGGAACTTCATCCTTGCCATCTGACTTTATCCTCCCTCAGGCCCTTACGCCGGCTCGATCCGGCACAGCGTGGCCTTGGTCTCCTGCATGTTGGTGACCGAGTCGTAGCCGTAGGTCTGTGCCGTGTTCGTCGCTTCGCCGAGCACGTAGGGGTCGGCGCCGGCGGGATAGAGATGCCGCTGGTCCTCGCCCTGCCAATGGCCGCCGAAGTGGAAGGGCATGAAGGCGACGCCCCGGCCCACACGTTCGGTCACCATGGCCTTGACCTTGACCTTGGCGCCCTCGGGACCGTGCACCCAGACCATCTGCCCGTCCTGGATGCCCTGGTTGTTGGCGTCCACCGGGTGGATCTCGACGAACATGTCCTGCTGGAGCTCGGCCAGCCAAGGGTTGGAGCGGGTCTCGTCGCCGCCGCCCTCGTACTCGACCAGTCGACCCGACGTCAGGATGATCGGGTAGTCCTGGGAGAAGTCCTTCTCCTGGATCGACTTGTAGAGGATCGGCAGACGGTACATCCGACGGTCCTCGTAGGTCGGGTAGTCGGCGACCAGATCGCGACGGCTGGTGTAGAGCGGCTCGCGGTGCAGCGGCACCGGATCCGGGAAGTTCCACACCACGGCGCGGGCCTTGGCATTGCCGAAGGGCGCGCAGCCGTGCTTGATCGCGACGCGCTGGATGCCGCCGGAAAGGTCGGTCTTCCAGTTCGTCTTGTCGCCGGCGACGGCCTCGATGGCCTGGCGCTCCTCGGACGTCAGGTCGGAATCCCAACCCAGCTCCTTGAGCATGGCCATCGTGAACTCGGGGTAGCCGTCGGTGATCTCCGAGCCGACGGGGTAGCTGCCCTCGGCGAGCAGGTTGTCGCCGTCGCGCTCCACGCCGAAGCGGGCGCGGAAGCACAGGCCGCCCTCGGCGACCGGCTTGGAGGTGTCGTAGAGGTTCGGCGTGCCCGGGTGGCCCATCTCCGCCGTGCCCCAGCACGGCCAGGGCAGGCCGTAGTAGTCGCCGTCGGCCGGGCCGCCCTTGGCCTGCAGGGTGGTCTTGTCGAAGGTGGTCTGGTGCTGCATGTGCAGCTTCAGGCGCTCCGGCGACTGCCCTGTGTAGCCGATCGTCCACATGCCGCTGTTGATCTCGCGCAGCGTATCTTCGATCGACGGCTCGGTCCCCTCGACGGCGATGTGCTTGAACATCTCGTCGGCGAAGCCGAACTTCCGAGCGAACAGGTAGGCGATCTCGTGGTCCGTCTTCGACTCGAACAGCGGGTCGATCACCTTCTCGCGCCACTGGATCGAGCGGTTCGAGGCGGTCACCGAGCCGTAGGTCTCGAACTGCGTCGTCGCCGGCAGCAGGTAGACGCCGTCGGTGCGGTCGTGCATCACGGCCGTCATCGTCGGGAAGGGATCGATCACCACCAGGAGATCGAGTTTCTTCATCGCCTTCTGCATGTCGGGCAGGCGGGTCTGCGAGTTCGGCGCGTGACCCCAGAAGACCATGGCCCGCAGGTTGTCCGGCTGGTCCAGGTTCTCCTTGGCTTCGAGCGCCAGGTCGAACCAGCGGGAGACCGGCACGCCGGCCGCCTCCATCAGATCCTGGCTGGCGAACTGCCCCTTCAGGTACTCGTAGTCGACGTCCCAGACGCGCGCCCAGTGCTTCCAGGAGCCGGCCTTCAGGCCATAGTAGCCCGGCAGCGTGTGGCAGAGCACGCCCAGGTCGGTGGCGCCCTGCACGTTGTCGTGGCCGCGGAAGATGTTGGTGCCGCCACCCGAGGTGCCGATCACGCCCAGCGACAGGCCCAGCGCACAGTAGGCGCGGGTGTTGTTGTTGCCGTTGGTGTGCTGGGTGCCGCCCATGCACCAGATGATGGTGAAGGGACGGTTGTTCGCCAGGGTGCGGGCGACCCGCTTGAGCTGCGAGCCCGGCACGCCGGTCACGCGCTCGGTCTCCTCAGGCGTCCACTTGGCGATCTCGGCCTTGATCTGGTCCATCCCCCAGACGCGCTGGCGGATGAACTCCTTGTCCTCCCAGCCGTTCTCGAAGATGTGCCACATGATGCCCCAGATCAGCGCGACGTCCGTGCCGGGGCGGAAGCGGACGAACTCGTCGGCGTGGGCCGCGGTGCGGGTGAAGCGCGGATCGAGCACGATCAGCGGGGCGTTGTTCTGCTCCTTGGCCTTCAGCACGTGCTGCAGCGACACCGGGTGCGCCTCGGCGGGGTTGCCGCCGATCAGGAAGATGGCGCGCGAATTGTGAATGTCGTTGTAGCTGTTGGTCATCGCGCCGTAGCCCCAGGTGTTGGCAACACCCGCGACCGTGGTCGAGTGACAGATGCGCGCCTGGTGGTCGACGTTGTTCGTCCCCCAGAAGGCCGCGAACTTGCGAAACAGGTAGGCCTGCTCGTTGTTGTGCTTGGCCGAGCCCAGCCAGTAGACCGAGTCGGGACCGCTGGACTCGCGAATCTCCAGCATCTTGTCGCCGATCTCGTTGATCGCCTCGTCCCAGCTGACCTTCTGCCACTTGCCGTCGACCAGCTTGGTGGGGTGCTTGAGGCGGCGCTCGCCGTGCGCGTGCTCGCGCACCGCGGCGCCCTTGGCGCAGTGGGCGCCGAGGTTGAAGGGGCTGTCCCAGCCCGGCTCCTGACCCGTCCAGACGCCGTTCTGGACCTCCGCGATCACGGTGCAGCCGACCGAGCAGTGGGTGCAGACCGACTTCCTGATCTGCACGGCACCGTCGCCGGGCGCCGCGGCCGAGGCCTTCTTCACCTTTCCGAACGTCAGGGTCCCGGCCGCGGCGAGGCCGCCGGCGGCGAGACCGGAACGCTTCAGGAAGGTACGGCGGTCAATCGCGCTGCCGGCTATGCCGGACAGGGCGCTCGACAAACGGGGGCCAGTCGCAACCCCATTCGTCTTTCTCGTGAGCATTGACCTCTCCTGAGTTCTTTCGTCTTTACGTAGAGCCTTGTTCCCTTCGGGCGTACGCCCGTTCAGAACTTGGCCAGGTCGTAGTAGGTCTTCACGTGGGCGGTCTCGCGATAGCCAGCCGCCGAAGGCGACGTCGGCATTTCGGCCGCCTCCGCCTCGTCGGAGCCGAACGCGATCGCGGCTCCCGCCGCCGCCGCCGACCCGAGGGTCGCGGTGCGGAAGAAGTCGCGACGGTTGACCCCGCTCTTCTCGCTCTTCTGCATTGGCTTCACCTTTTGCAGTCGTGGTGAACCGTACTCAATCGCGGCGTCTGGTTGTCCCAGGCGGGGCCCGCCGCGCCGGCCCCGGGTCGTGCGCCGGCGCCGAAGCGCCGGCTGGCCCCTAGGCGGCCATCTCGAAGGCCTGCGCCTCGATCGCCATGAACAGGCGGCCGAGGGTGCCGACCGGCATGTAGAAGCGTGCGTTCTGCGCCGCCTCCAGGTCCTCGAAGAACCGGGGCGCCCAGACCGCGATGTGGGTGTCGAAGAACTGCCGCTGGGTGGCGAGCTCCGCCGTCTGCCCGAAGGCGCCGGTGATCAGCCCGGCCATCATCTCCAGCTCCGAGGCGATGCCGTCCTCCGGCTCCTTCACCGCGTCGGCGCGCGCGATGCCCAGGCGCGCCATGTCGGCGCGCAGCTTGGCCAAGGGCTTTTCGTGCAGGAAGCCCGTCAAGTAGTAGCTGCCGTAGGGCACCAACTCGCCCTGGCCGACGCCGACGAAGAGGTCGAAGAACTCCTGCTTCACCGCGCCCGGCGCGCTCGCCTTGGCGGCGCGTGCCAGCGCGGCGAGCGCTTCGCCGAGGTCGCCGTCGCCGCCGTCCAGCCGACCGAGTTCGTCGAGCAGCGGCGCATCGGGCGGCGCACCCAGCAGCCGCGCAAGCAGGCCGTACCATTGCGCCCGCAAGAGGTCTTCCTCGGAAATCGAATGCAGCTCGTGCGTCACGGCGGCCTGCGCCAAATCGGTCCCTCCTACGGATCGGAAGCGAGAACCGCATGGACGAAGCGCAACCCGGCAGCTGGTCCGGCGCACTTTCCCCTGCGAGCCTTCGACCCGCAAAACCCCAGATTTGTCGGGGCTTTTTCTTGTTTCGTTCGGATGAATTAGAGGCCCCACTGTCAGGTCATGTCAACATCACAACCTGCTGCAGGTGCGAACACACGGACGGCTTGTGAAATAAGGCCCGACTGCCGCTACATACGCGGCTGTGCGGCGCGGCAGCGCCCGCCGCACTGCCGGTTCAACCCTCGGCCTCGGGTTCGGGGGATTGCGAAACCGGCGCGAAACCGCCCCATCGGCGCTGTGCGGCACGCCCGCGCGACCGCTCCGTAGCGGAACCTTCCGCCGGTTCGCGCTGCAGGCTCAAACCCGGCAGACGCGTGTCGCCGGCGATTGCCGCTACCTCTGGCAGTCTATCCGCATCTGGGGAGTCGGGCTTATCGGTCGCAGGCAGAACTTCCCGTCCCGTGCGGTCTTCGCTCGCGGGATCCGCCGCATCGCGCTCCGCGCGGGCATCCGGCCGCTCCGGCGAGGCCGAAGCCGGCTCGTCGGACGCAGTTCCGCTGGCCGTGGGGCCGGCCGCCTCCTCCTCGGGCAGGACGACCCCCTTGCCGACCTGGAAGACGGTCTTGAGGTTGGCCACCACGGTGGCGGCGTCGGTGTAGTTGAGGTCGTAGTCGTTGAGCCCGTCGAGCACACCGAACACGGGGTTCGACCGCCATAGGCGCCGCAGCGCCCGGCGCTTCAGCTCCTCAGGTACGCCCTGGCGCAGGAAGGCCTTGAAGTCGTCGCCCGGCCCCAAGGTGTCGGGATCCGGCAGGGCGGCGACCTCCTCCTCGGTCAGCGGTCGGTCGGCCTCCGCACTTGCCGGAACGCTGGCCGTCTCGGGCGCCGTCTCGCGCGCCGAGTCCTCCGGTGCCGCCTCGGCCTCGCGCACCGCCTGCTTGCGACGCGCCCAGCGGGACAGGAAGTTCGCCTCCTCCTCAGCCATGGTCCGATCTCTTGCCGAAGCCGACCTTGCGCGGATCGTGCGGCTTACGCTTGCGCTTGTAGAAGGGCTGGTCGACGTGGTGGGTGTCGACGAAGGCCTGCACGAAGGCGACCAGGTCGGGCGGCATGGTCACCGGCTCGACCAGGTCCTCGCCGCTGTCGAGGAAGTCCTGCGCCTCGTAGGGGCAGACGGTGACGTGCACCGGCACCCAGTCGTGCTCCACCTCCAGGTCGGCGCCGGCGCGCAGCACCACGAAGACCCGCGGCGGCTGCTGGGTGAGGTTGACCTTGTAGCCCTCGGTTTCCTTGCGGAAGAGCTGGCAACTCAGGGTGCCGGCGTGGAAGCGCTCCCAGGCGCCCTGCTCGCCCTCGCCCGATTTCAGGCTCCGCCAGGGCCCCTTGGGATCGAGCGCCGGCGCGCCGGGGATCACGGCGACCGGACGCCAAGCATGCTTGATCCAACGGTGGGCGACGGCGCGCTTTTCCAGCACCACGCCCAGCGGCACCGAGTCCTTGATCTCGGTCATCGGCGGCTTCGTCCCTCCTGCGGCCACCGCCTGCATCGGGCCGGCAGCCGTTGCTTTGTCCTCGAACATAGGCCGCAGCGGCGTCGGCGTCATCCGTACGAATAGTGCGGACTTGCACGCCGGCCGCAGCGTGGCCTGACCTAGGTCAAGGCCGGGGCCGCCGCCGTCCTGCGAGGCTTCGCGTCGGGCGACCTGCCCTCAGACAGAGCCTCTAGAGGAAGCCACATGTACGGCGAGCACCACGATCTGCTGCACGAACTGCCCGACCACCGCGAGACCATCCACGCGCTGAAAACCAGCGACAACCACTTCGCCCGCCTTTTCGAGGAGTACCATGCGGTGGACAAACAGATCCGCCGCGCCGAGCAGGAGATCGAGACGGTCAGCGACGAGCACGCCGAGGAGCTCAAGCGCAAGCGTCTGGCGCTGAAGGACGAGCTGTTCCAGATGATCCGCAAGCACGAGACCTCCGCTGCCTAGCGCGCTGCAGGGTCTCGGCCGCCGCATCGCCGGTCTGGCCATCGGTCTGGCGCTTGGAGCGGCCTACGTGCCGGCGCCCGCGGCGGCGCAGGTCGCGGTCGACCTGGAGTTGGTGCTGGCCGCCGACGGCTCCGGTTCGATCGACGACCAGGAGCTTCAGCTCCAGCGCGAGGGCTACGCGGCGGCGATCACCCATCCCGACGTGCTGGGCTCGATCGCTGCCGGCTCGCTCGGCCGCATCGCCGTCGCCTACGTCGAGTGGGGCGCCGCCGATTCCCAGCACACCATCGTCGATTGGCGCATGATCGACGGCGCGGACTCCGCCGCCGCCTTCGCGCAGGAGCTGCGCACCCGTCCGCGCGCAGCGCGCGGCTGGAACTCGATCTCCGGGGCCATCGACTATTCGGCGAGCCTCATCCGAGGCAACGACTTCGAGGGCGAGCGCAAGGTCATCGACGTCTCCGGCGACGGGCCGCAGCGCGGCGGCCGGCCGGTCGAGGTGGCGCGCGACGAGGCGGTGCTGGACGGCATCACCATCAACGCGCTGGTCCTTCGCAGCCCCGGCGGCGGCTACCGGGGCCCGGGCGGCATGCCGCTGGCCGACCACTACACCATCTCCGTGATCGGCGGCTTCGGCGCCTTCGTGATGACCGCCGACCGGGACGAGTCCTTCCGACGCGCCATCCTGGCCAAGATGATCCGCGAGATCGCCGACACGCGGCCGACCGGCGCACAGCAGGCAGCACGATAGCGGGCGGCTGGACGGCCGGACCGACACGGGCGTATGAAGCGCCTCCCACCGCCCCTGGCCGAGGATCCCCCCGCGATGGACCTACTGTTCGCCGCCCAGACCTGCTTTTCCGACGACTACGCCACGGCGCGCGAGAAGTTCGTGCAGGCCTGCAAGGACCACGGCGTCCGGCCGGTCGCCTTCGACAATCCGCACAAGGGACCCAAGGGCGAGGACCTGGCCACCGACGTCGCCTGGTTCGGGCCCCAAGAGGCGCGCGGCGTCCTGGTGCTGGTCAGCGCCACCCACGGGGTCGAGGGCTTTCCCGGCTCGGCGGCGATCCTCGACTGGCTGCGCGCCGGCGGTCCGGAGCGGCTGCACGGCGACACCGCCGTGCTCTGCGTGAACGCCATCAACCCCTTCGGCTTCGCCTGGCTGCGCCGGGTGACCGAGGAGGGCGTCGACCTCAACCGCAACTTCGTCGACTTCGCCGAGCCGCTGCCGGAGAATCCCGGCTACGAAGAGCTCAAGGACCATCTGGTGCCCGCCAGCCTCGACCCGGAAACTCTGGCCCGGGCCGACGCGGCGATCGACGCCTACCGGGAGCGGCACGGCGACACCGGCCTGATGTTGGCGCGCGCCGCCGGGCAGTACGTGCATGCCGGCGGCATGTTCTACGGCGGCACCGGGTCGACTCACGCGCGCAAGACGCTCGAGGCTGTGGTCGCGCGTTGGAAGCTGGCCGAGCGCGACCTGGTCGCGGTGCTCGACTACCACACCGGTCTCGGCCCCTTCGGCTATGGCGAGCCGATCAGCGACCACACGCCGGGGTCGACCAATGTCGAGCGTGCCAAGCGCTGGTATGGCCGCTCGGTGACCCAACCGCGGCTCGGCACCTCCTCCTCGGTCCCCAAGACCGGTCTCGCGGACTATGGCTGGGAGCGCATGCTCGGCGACCGGGTCAGCTTCGTCGCCGTCGAGTACGGCACCTTCCCGCCTGTCAACGGTTTGCAGGTGTTGCGCGCCGACCACTGGCTGCACAACACCCGAAACGTCGACTGGGACGACTCCGAGACGCAGGGGATCAAGCAGGCGATCAAGGACCACTTCGCCCCCGACGACCTGGACTGGCGCGAGATGGTGCTGTTCCGCAGCCGCCAGCTCCAGCGCCTCGCCCTGCACGGCCTGGAGCAGGACCTCAAGGCAGGCTAGGGTCCGCACGGGACGGACTGAGCACGCGCGGGGGCACTCGGGACATGGGCGTGATCACACAGATCGTGCTGCCGCTGGCGCTGGCCTTCATGATGTTCGCCATGGGCCTGGCGCTGGTCGCCGGGGACTTCCGCCGGGTGGCGCTCCAGCCCAAAGCCTTTGCGGTCGGCGCCGTCTGCCAGATGCTGCTGCTGCCGCTGATCGCGCTCGCCCTGGTGCTGGGCTGGCAAGCCAGCTTCGGGCTCGACCCGCTGCTGGCGGTCGGGTTTCTGATCCTCGCCGCCTGCCCCGGCGGCGTGACCTCCAACCTGCTCACCCACTTTGCCAAGGGCGACACCGCCCTGTCGATCAGCCTGACCGCGGTGATCTCGCTGGCCAGCGTCGTCACCATCCCCTTCATCGTCAATTTCGCCATCGACCTCTTCCTCGGCCGCGAGGCGGTCCATCTGCCGTTGGGCGAGACGGTGGCGGGCATCTTCGCCATCACCACCGTGCCGGTCCTGATCGGCATGGCGGTGCGGCGCTGGGCGCCCGCCGTCGCATTGCGTGCCGAGCCGCCGGCCAGGCTCGTCGCCGCCGGGCTGTTCGTGCTGATCGTCGCCGGCGCGGTGGTGGCCGAGTGGGATCTGCTGCAGGCCAACTTCGCCGACGTCGGCGCCGCGGTGCTGGCGCTCAACCTGACGACCATGGCGATGGGCTGGAGCGTCGCGCGCGCCCTGCGGCTGGACCGACGCGCCGGCATCGCCATCTCGCTGGAGACCGGGCTGCAGAACGGCACGCTCGCGATCTTCGTCGCCGCCACGCTGCTCGGCAGCGAGGCGATGATCGTGCCGGCCGGCGTCTACTCGCTGATCATGTTCTTCACCGCCGGCGCCTTCGTCGCCGCGCTGCTGCGCCGACCGGCCGTGCCGGCATGAGTGCGCCCGCCATCGCCCTGGAGCCTGCCCGCGGCCCGGACGTCGAGGCGCTGGTCGGCGAGCTGGACGCCTACCTGCGTGGCCTCTACCCGCCGGAATCCAACCACGGCCTGGACCTCGCCGCGCTGCTGCGGCCCGGGGTGCGTTTCGCCGTCGCGCGCCGCGAGGGGCAGGCGCTCGGCTGCGGCGCCCTCGTGCTGCGCGGGGACGGCACGGCGGAGCTGAAGCGTATGTACGTGCGTCCGGCCGCGCGCGGCCTCGGTCTCGGCCGCCGCCTCCTGGACTTCTTGGAGGAGACGGCGCGGCAGGCCGGCTGCACGGCGATGCGGCTGGAAACCGGGGTGGCGCAGCCGGAAGCCCTCGGCCTCTACCGCGCCGCCGGCTACCGGGAGATCGGCGCCTTCCCGCCCTACGCGGCCGATCCCAACAGCCTGTTCATGGAACGGCGGCTCTAGCCTCGGCTGCGATCCGCTGGCCGGCGGCGTCGAACAGATGCACGTCGTCGGGCTCGACGGCCAGTGGCACGGGCTGCCGCTGCGGCAGCGTCTGGCGGCCGTGCAGGCGAAGTGTCAGCTCCGGACCGCCCTGCAGGCGGCCGTGCAGCAGGCGCGATTCGCCCAGCTCCTCCGTCATCTCGGGCAGGAAGATCAGGCCGCAGCCGGCGCCCTCGCCGGACGGGCGCAGGTGCTCCGGCCGCAGCCCCAGAGTGACCCTGCCGCCGGGCTCGGCCGTGCCGACCGGGACGTGCGCTATGGCACCGCCGTCCAGCCGCACGCCGCCTTCAGCCACCGTGCCCGTCAGCAGGTTCATGGCCGGCGCGCCGATGAAGCCGGCGACGAAGAGATTATCCGGCCGGCGATAGAGCTCGATCGGCGCGCCGACCTGCTCGACCCGCCCGGCGTTCAGCACGACGATCTTGTCGGCCAGGGTCATCGCCTCGACCTGGTCGTGGGTGACATAGACCATGGTGCTGCCCAGCCGCTCGTGCAGGCGGGCGATCTCGATGCGCATCTGCACGCGCAGCGCGGCATCCAGGTTGGACAACGGCTCGTCGAACAGGAAGACCTTGGGGTCGCGCACGATGGCGCGGCCGATGGCGACGCGCTGGCGCTGCCCGCCCGACAGCTCGCGCGGCTTGCGGCCGAGCAGATCCTCGATCTGCAGGGTGCGGGCGGCCGCGCGCACCTTGTCCTCGATGGTGTCCCTGTGGGCCTTCGCCAGCTTCAGGCCGAAGGCCATGTTCTTGTAGACCGTCATGTGCGGGTAGAGCGCATACGACTGGAACACCATGGAGACGCCGCGTTCGGCCGGCGGCACTTCGGTGACGTCGCGCCCCGCGATCGACAGGCGGCCCGCGCCGATGTCCTCCAGGCCGGCGATCATGCGCAGCAGGGTGGACTTGCCGCAGCCCGACGGGCCGACCAGCACGCAGAACTCGCCTTCGGCGATCTCCAGGTCGACCCCGTGGATCACCTCGGTTGCGCCGAAGCGCTTGCGGACCGCCTGCAGCGTCACGGCGCCCATGGGATCACCCCTTCACCGCGCCGGCGGTCAGGCCGGAGACGATGCGGCGCTGGAAGATCAGCACCAGCACGATCAGCGGCACGGTGACGACGACGGAGGCGGCCATGATGCGCCCCCAGGGCACCTCGAACTCGCTGCCGCCGGTGATCAGCGCGATCGCCACCGGCACGGTGCGCATCTCGTTGGTCAGCGTGAAGGTCAGCGCGAAGAGGAACTCGTTCCAGGCAACGATGAAGGCGAGCAGGCCGGTGGTCACCATCGCCGGCCACATCAGCGGCAGGAAGACCTGGGTCAGCACCACCCAGGGCGTCGCTCCGTCCATGATCGCCGCTTCCTCGATCTCCTTCGGCAGGTCGCGGATGAAGGAGGTCAGAACCCAGACCGTGAAGGGCAGCGTGAAGATCAGGTAGCTGAGGATCAGGCCGCCGAGCGAGTTGTAGAGCCCGACGCTGCGGATCAGCTCGAACATGCCGGAGAGTACGGCGACCTGCGGGAACATCGAGACGCTGAGCACCGCCAGCAGCAGCACCCGCCGCCCGCCGAAGCGGATGCGTCCCAGGGCATAGGCGGCCGTCAGGCCGAGAAAAAGCGACAGGCCGACGACCGCGCAGGCGATGACCAGCGAGTTCAGGATGTTGCGGCCGAAGGGCTGCTCGGCGAAGACGGCGACGTAGTTGTCGAGGTCGAAACGGGTCGGCCAGAAGTCCGGCTCGAAGATCGCCGGGCCCGCCTTCATCGAGGTGACGACGGCATAGTAGAAGGGGAACAGCAGGTAGAAGAAGATCGCCGCGACCAGCGTCCAGAACGCCAGCCGCTTGACCGTCCGCCAGGCCGCCCGCCGCGTCGTCGCCGCCATCGCCCCGCGCCTCCTACCTCATGTCCCGCGTCATCTCGGCGCGCACGGCGACGAGATAGAGCGCGGTCATCACGCCGATCACCAGGAACAGCAGGGTGGCCGCCGCCGAGCCGTAGCCGACGTCCTGGAAGTCGACGAGTTGTTGGCGGGCGTAGACCGACATAGTCATGGTGGCCTCGGCATTGCCGGTCATCACGTAGACCACGTCGAAGACGCGCAGCGCGTCGAGCAGACGGAAGATCACCGCCACCACCAGCGCCGGCTTGATCAGCGGCAGCGTGACCTCGAAGAAGACCCGCACCGGGTGGACGCCGTCGACCTTCGCCGCCTCGTAGCAGTCGCGGGGCAGCATCTGCAGCGCCGCCAGCACCAGCAGCGCGACGAAGGGCGTGGTCTTCCAGGAGTCGACCAGGATGACGGAAAAGAGCGCCAGGTCGGGATCGGCCGTCCAGGCGATCGGCTCGCCGATCAGCCCGAGGCCCATCAGCCCGGCGTTCAGCACGCCGAACTGGTCGTGCATCATCCAGGCCCACATCTGCGCCGAGACCACGGTCGGGATCGCCCAGGGCACCAGCACCGCCGCGCGCAGCGCCGTGCGCCCGACGAAGGCGGCGTTCATCACCAGCGCCATGACGACGCCCAGCACGGTCTCGATCGCCACCGAGGCGCCGGCGAAGACCAGGGTGTTCCGGACGCTCGTCCACCACAGCGGGTCGGTCAGCAGCCCGTACCAGTAGCCGCCGTCCTCGACCAGGAAGTTCTCGAAGCCGACGAGGCCGTAGTCGCCGAGGTCGCTCAGCGAGGCGTCGGTCAAGCTGAAGTAGAAGGTGCGCAGCAGCGGCCAGACGGCGACGCAGGCCAACGCCGCCAGCATAGGCGCCAGGAACAGCCAGGCCGTGCGGAAGCGCTGGCGCGCCAGCGCCGAACTGCGTGCCGCCTGCGACATGCAGGGGAGCCTAGATCACCAGCGCCCGCGGCGCGAGATCCGCATCAGGCCGCGCTCGAGGTCGGCCAAGGCCACCTCGGCAGGTTCCTGTCCGGAGAGCACGTTGTGAACCGCGCCCCAGAACTCGGCCGAGACGCGGTTGTATTGGTCGCCGGTCGCGCCGGAGGGTCGCGCCACCGCGTTCGAAAAGGTCTCGAAGAGCTGCCCGAAAAAGGGGTTGGCGGCCAGCACCTCGTCGTCCGCGTAGAGCGCCGGAAAGGTCGGATTGTAGGAGGAGACGATGGCGCGCCGCTTCTGCTCGGCCTTGCTTGTCAGGAAGGCGGCGAGCTCGGCGGCCAGCTCGGGATGTTCGGAGTACTTCGAGACCGCGAGGTTCCAGCCGCCTAGCGTACCGGTCGTGCTGCCCTCCGGCCCGCCCTTCGGCAGGGCGGCGACGCCGGCCTTGCCCTTGATCGCGCTCTCCTCGCTGTTGGCGAGCGCCCAGGCGTAGGGCCAGTTGCGCATGAAGACGGCGTTGCCCGACTGGAACACCCCGCGCGCCTCCTCCTCGGAATAGTTGAGGACGCCCTCCGGCGCGATTTCGCCGATCCAAGAGGCCGCCAGTTCCAGCGCGGCCTCGGCCCGCGGGTTGTTTACGGTTATGCTGCCGTCGTCCGCGACGATCGTGCCGCCGCCGAAGCTGTCGATCCATTCCAGCGCGTTACAGGTCAGGCCCTCGTAGGCCTTGCCCTGGAAGACGTAGCCCCAGATGTCGGAGTTGCCCGCCGCGCGCTCGGCGGCTTGGATGCGTGCCGCGGTCTCGGTCATCTCCTGCCAGGTAGCGGGCGCGGCGAAACCGTGCTTCTCCAGCAGGTCCTTACGGTAGTAGAGCACGCCGGCATCGGTCCACCAGGGCAGCGCCACCAGCCGGCCGTCGACGGTGTTGTTGGCGATCAGCGTCGCGAAGTGGCCCTCGACCGCCTGCGGGACGTAGGCGGCAAGATCGATGAAGTGATCGGCCAGGATGCCGGGCCAAACCACGTCGACCTGGAACAGGTCGATGTCGCCGGCCCGGGCGGCCAGGAGCTGCTGGTAGAGCGCCAGCCGCTCGGTCGAGGAGTTGGGGGTTGAGACCACCTCGACCTCGACACCGGTCTCGGCGCTCCAGGCCTCGACGCCCTCCTTGCACAGCCGCAGCTCGATGCCCAGCGCACCGCAGGAAATCGCCAGGCTGGGCGCGCTATCCTGGGCGGACGCCTGCCCGGGCGGACCCGACAGCGCAGCGACGGCGGCCAGTGCCGCCAGGCTGCTCAGCATGCCTCGCATCGTCGAACTCCTCCCTTGGTTCTTGGCCTTCTCGTCTCCTCGGTCTCGCCGAGACCCCCCGGGCTATTCCGCTGCCGGCCGCTCGGCGGAAGCGCCCGGCGGCGGGGCGACCGGGCGGTCCTTCTGCATCAGGGTATAGTCGGTCGCCAGATCGGCGCCAAAGGCGCTGGTGCCGCAACTCGGGCACTCGACCGTGAGCGCCAGCCGCTCTTGGATGAAGGCGTGGCTGCAGCCGCACAGCACGACGTAGCCATCCGGCAGCCGCCCGTCGATGCGCAAGCTGCGCGGCCCCGCGCGTCCTGCGGCCAGCACCTGCCCGCCGACGGCGGCGGCAGGCGGCCGGCCCTCGGCACCGGACCCGGCACCACCGCCGCTGCCCCCGCCGTCGTCCTCTCCCCCTTGGCCCGAGCCGCCCGAGCGGTGCAGATCGGCGATCTGGCGGAAGCGGTCCAGCGTATGGTTCGCCCAGTGGGCGATGTCGTAGTAGTTCACGCCGGCCACCAGCTTTTCCATACGCGCCCGCTGCTCCTCGGCGCTCATGTCGAGCGCCTGGTCGATCGCCGCGTCCATCGAGCGATTGGAATAGGGGTTGCAGAGCACGGCATTCGGCAGCTCCACCGCGGTGCCGGCGAACTCCGAAAGGACCAGCACGCCCGTGTCGTCGGCCTTCGCGGCGACGAACTCCTTGGCGACCAAGTTCAGCCCGTCGCGCAGCGGCGTGATCCAGCAGACGTCGGCGACCTTGTAATAGGCGATCAGCTCCTCGAAGGGCACCGCCTTGGTGAACAGGATGATCGGCTGCCAGCCGAGCGAGCCGAAGCGGCCGTTAATGCGCCCGACCGTCGCCTCGATGGCCTGCTGGGCCTCCTGGTAGACGGTCATGTTGGAGTTGGCCGACACCGAGGTGACCCAGAGCACGACCTGCTCGCGCAGCTCCGGGCGCCGCTCCAGCAGGCGCTCGAAGGCGGTCAGCATCTCGTGCGTGCCCTTGGTGTAGTCGGCGCGCGCGACCGAGACGATGAGCTTGCGTCCGCCCAGCTCGGCGCGGATCTGCTCGGCAAGCCGATCGGTCTCGACCCGCTTGACCACGTCGCGGATGTAGCTGGCGTTGGTGCCGACCGGAAAGGCGTCGATGTTGACCATGCGCTCGGGCGTGCGGAGCTGGGTCGCCACCGTCGGCTCGGACAGTGCCAGGCGGCGCGGCGACAGCCCCTCCTCGACCCGCACCTCGGTCTCGATCTCGACGGCGCGCAGGCTGCGCGCCGCCTGGGTGAAGTTGGCGGCGTAGCGCGGGATGTGGAAGCCGACCAGGTCGCAGGCCAGCAGCGCGTCGATGATCTCCTCGCGCCAGGGCAGCACGTTGAAGAGGTCGGAGGAGGGAAACGGCGTGTGGTGGAAGAAGGCGATGCGCAGGTTCGGCTTGAGCTGGCGCAGGTAGGTGGGCACGAGCCACAGGTTGTAGTCGTGCACCCAGACCCAGGCATCGTCCTCCGCCTCGGCCGCCGCCGCCTCGGCGAACAGCCAGTTCACCTCGCGGAAGGTCGACCAGTCGACCGGCTCGTAGTCGTACTTCTCCGGGAAGGAGTGCAGGATGGGCCAGAGCGCCTCCTTCGAGGTGACGTGATAGAAGGATTTCACCTGCTCCGGCGTGAGCGCCAGGCGCGAGACGTTGTAGCTGCCGAAGGAATCCTCGATCTTCACCACCCGCTCGAAGTCCGGTGTCTCGCCCTCGGGCACCTGCTTCCAGGCCACCCAGGCGCCGCGGTCGACCTCGCCGAAGAAGGACTTCAGCGTCGGTACGATGCCGTTCGGCGACTTGTTCTCGCGGTAGACGATCTTGCCGTCCTCGACTGCCTCCTCGTAGGGCTGGCGGTGATAGACGATGACGAGGTTGGATTTCATTCGGCGGCCTCTTCCAGCTTGCCGAGCGCGGCGATGGCATCGCGGATGCCGGCCGCGCCGGGGTGAGGACTGACGTAGACGTTGGACAGCGGCGCGACCCGCTCCAGCAGCGCCGGCTCCGCGTTGCCGACCGCGACGCCGGGCAGGCCCGTGCGGAACAGCGACAGGTCGTTCAGCGTGTCGCCGGCGACCAGCACGCGCTCGCGCGCCAGTTCCAGGTGCGCGATCAAGCGCTCCAGGGTCGGACCCTTGCTGACTCCGCGCGGCAGGACATCCAGGTAGGTATCGGCCGAGGTCAGGCAGTCGAGGCCCAGCGCCTCGATCCGCTCCGCCACCTGCGGATCCCAAGTCTCCGGATCCCAATAGTAGCTGACGCGGTAGCGGAAGGGCGTCGGCTGCAGTTCCAGGCCCGGCTCGTTCGCCAGCAGGGCGCGCACGGCCTCGCCGGCGTCGCCCCACTGCGCGGCGATCCAGGACTCGATGTGGTCCACCGGCGCGAAGTCGCGGCCGGCCACCACCGTGGTGCCGACGTCGCCGACCACGTAGTCGGGCCAGGGCACGCCCTGCTCGGTACAGAGGGTGCGCACGTGCGGCAGGTCGCGCCCGGTCACGAAAATCAGGGTCACACGGTCGCGCCGGGCCTCGATCCAATCGTAGAGATCGGCACGCTGAGCCGCATCGCCGCCCAGGAACGTGCCGTCCAGGTCGGTCGCCAAAACAAGCTGCGGTGAGCTCATTGGGTGATCTCTGACAGGTGCGGGACGATGGTCTCTTCCGCGGGGTGCTGCAGTTCCAGGTCGAGCGCTTTCGGCTCGGCCTTCAACGGACGCCGCAGCAGGCTCGCCATGGCCTCGACGATCGGCACGCCCTCGTGCACGACGCTGCGCACCGCCTCGCAGATCGGCATTTCGACGCCGAGCTTGCGGGCCAGGTCGGTCACCGTGCGGGCGTTGACCACGCCTTCGACGACCGCCGGCTTGCCGGCGGTGATCTCCTCGGCCGTCTTGCCCTGGCCGAGCCCGAGGCCGAAGGAGAAGTTGCGCGACTGCTCGCTGGAGCAGGTGAGCGTCAGGTCGCCGATGCCGGACAGGCCGGTGACCGTCTCGCGGGCGCCGCCGAGCGCCTCGGCCAGGCGCTTCATCTCCTCCAGGCCACGGGTGATCAGCGCCGCCCGCGTGTTCGAGCCGAAGCCCGCGCCCTTGGCGATGCCGCAGGCGATGGCGATGACGTTCTTGACGGCGCCGCCGACCTCGACGCCGGCCATGTCGTGGCTGACGTAGGGGCGGAAGGTGGCGCTGCCGAGCGCAACTGCCAGGCGGGCGGCCAGCGAGGCTTCGTCGCCCGCTTGGGCGCACGGGGAGGCGATGGTCACCGCCGTCGGCAGGCCCTCGGCGACCTCATCGGCGAAGGTCGGTCCGGACAGGACCGCCATCGGGCGCCCCGGCATCGCCTGCTCGATCACCTGGGTCATCATCAGGCCGCTGTCGCGCTCGATGCCCTTGGCGCAGATCACCACCGGGACGCCCGGCGCCAATTCGGCCTCGACCTGCTCGGCCAGGACACGCAGGAACTGGGAGGGGACGACCAGCAGGACCGCGTCGGCATCGGCACAGGCCAGCGACAGGCGGTTGGTCGCCGTCAGCGTCTCGGGCAGGTCCGTGCCGGGCAGGAAGGTTTCGTTCCGGTGCCGGGCGTTGATCGCCTCGACGACCTCCGGCTCGCGTGCCCAAAGCCGCACGTCGCGTCCCGCCCGCAGCGCCGTCAGGGCCAAGGCCGTGCCCCAGGCACCGCCGCCAATCACGGCGATCCTCTGGACCCCGCCCGGCGGCGCGCCCTCGCTCGCATGCCCGTCTCCGCGCATGTTCATCTCCCTCTCCTGATGCGGCTACTCCCCTGCTATCCTCGCGCCTGCCTTCCGACGCATCCGCGGCCCAAGCCCCGTCGCCGCAAACGCGACACAGTCCTGTCGCTTTTAGGCCAATATTTATGCTGCGGCGCCGAAAAACAAGCGCAGCTTACCATAAATCGGGCAATGGTCGCGAACGCAACGGTCAGGTCGCCGCTAATCTGCCCATTCCACAGGCAGACTAGCAGCCCTCTCCCCTCCGCTGGTCGTGGCGCGTCCCTTAGTCCGGCGTCGGCTTGCGCGCGACGAAGGCGGCCCAGCCGATCTTGCCCTGCCGGCCGCCTTCGACCCAGAATTGTAGCGCCTGGGCGGTGCGGTCGACCAACTCGGTGCCAATCCGCTCGTCGAACTCGGCCCGCCGCTCGAGCAACTGAGAGCGCACCCAGTCGTAGGTCGGCGCGACGTTCTCCGACCAGTCCTCGCTGGTCTCGACCTCGAAGCCCAGCTCCCCCAGGGCCTTCAGGTAGTCCGGGGTGTCCCACATGTCGGAAAGCTTGACGCGCTCGAAGATGCGCGCGCGATCCTCCGACGTGGCGCTGTTGCGGATCAACAGGTCGGAGAAGACCAGCTTGCCGCCGGGCTTGAGCACTCGGAAGGCCTCCGCCAGCACCTGACGCTTGTCTCCGGCATGCAGGAAGGCCTCCTGAGAAGTGTAGCAGTCGAAGCTCTCGGCGTCGTAGGGCAGGTCGTGGAAGTCGGCCCACTCGAAACGGACCAGGTCGTCGAGCCCCGCCTCCTCGGTGAGCTGGCGGCCCCACTCCAGCTCGCGCTCGGAAATGTTGGTGGCCAGCACGCGGCAGCCGAAGCGCCGCGACAGGAAACGGGCGAAGGCGCCGTAGCCGCAGCCGACGTCGAGGACCTGGTGGCGGCGCCCGGCGTCCATCAGGTCGGAGACGCGCTGGTTGGAGCGCTCCATCGCCGCCTGCAGGCTCTCGTCGGCGAGTTCGAAGGTGCCGAGGTGGATGTTCTCGCCCCAGATGTCGCGGTAGATCTCGTCGGCGGCGCCGTCGTAGTACTCGCGCGTCTCGCGGACCAGCCGGTTCAGCTTCTTGGCCTTGCTGTCGCCGGCTTCGGCCTTGCGGCGCGGGCGCATGCCTGCGGCGGCGTCGAGGGGCTTGAAGCCGACCTGCTGAACAAAGTCCACGTCGTCCGACTTGTAGGGGCGCTGGAAGTCGCCGTAGCGCGTGATGTCGACGAAGCCCGCGTCCTCCAGCAGGAAGCTCACGTAGTTCTGCCGCAGCGGATAGAGCTGCAGCGTGTGGGTCTCGCCAGACGGGAAGCGGTACTCGAACTTGCACAGGCGCCGGTCGACGATCACCGGGGCGGCGTCCACGCCCTTGCCGGTGTAGTAGTAGGCGTGCTTGGTCGAGAAGCCGTTGTCCAGGATACTGTCGTAGTTGCGGTGGTCGAGGACGACGAGGCCGCCCGGCTTCAATACGGCGTACATCGCCGCCAATGCGTCGCGCCGCGCCTCGTGGTCGAACATGTGGGTGAAGGCATTGCCCAGGCAGATCAGCGCGTCGAACCGCGCCTGTCCGAAGACCGCCTCGAGATCCAGCCAGTCGACCGTCTGCGCCGCTTCGAGTTGCGTGCCGCGCGCCGCCGCATTGCGCTTGGTCTGCGCCACCATGGTCGAGGCGCCGTCGCAGGCGGTGACCCGGAAGCCCTCCTCGGCCAGCACGATCGAGTGGAAGCCGGTGCCGGCGGCGACGTCAATCAGCGCCTCGACGCCATAGGCGTTCAGCAGGCGCTGGAAAAAACCGGCTTCGCCCGCCGCGCGGCCCTCCCAGCCGATCAACTCGTCCCAGCAGGATACGAAATCCTTGTTGTACTCCTGCCGATAGGTGTCGTCGGGCAGCAGATCGTCAGGCATGGCGGTCGTCTCCCTCCCTCGTGTCTTCGGTGTCGATGTGGAGCGCCGCCCCGGTGTCCGGATGCCGCCGCTCGAGGCTACGGCCGTACGGCGGCATCTCGGCCGTCGGCCGGGCGAAGAATGCAGCGAACCGGATCCGACCGCAGGGGCGCCGACGCCGGCGCGACGGCACAAGCAATACGGCGGCCGGTGCACGCGGCGCCGGTCCGGTGTCTCGGGCCGTCCTTTCGCCTTGGCTTTCAAGCTAACAAGTATCGCAGTTGCGACGCAAATTATCTCTTTGCGACATCGACGAAGCATGCAATCCCGGCTTCGAGGGAACTCCAGCGGGACGACGCCGTTTGGAGCGGCTGATGCGAAACCGCGTTCGGCAGCTGGCCGGACGCGATACTTGGAAAGGGTCGCTCCTCCATGGCCTACAGGATCGAGATTGCCGTCGCTGCCGCCTTGTTCGGCCTGACGGCCCTGCCCGGCGCCACTGCCGCTGCCGATTGCGCGGCCGGTATCGAAGCGATCAAGGAGCGGCTGGAGTTGCACGAACGTCCGACGGACGCCGGCCCGATCCTGAACAAGGGCAAGGCCATCGAGGAGGATGGCGGCACGACCGTCTACGCCGAGACCGGGCCGGCGACGCCGCGCGAGAATTGGTTCGGCGACAGCCCCGGCAAGGCCGCGGCGCTGGTCAAATTGGAAGAGGCTATCGCCGCGCGCGAAAGCGGCGACACAGAGGCCTGCACCGCTCGCATCGAGGAAGCGCGCCTGATCCTGGAGGAATAGGCCGCACAGCCCAAGCTTTGCCCGAAACATCGGAAGCGCCGGGCTTTCCCGGAGGCCGCTCGCGCCCTAACCTGCTGCGTACCGCACATCAGGGAAAGCGCAGAGCGCCCATGGGCAAGCCGACCGACTACATCGACCCGCCGCACACGGCCCCGGCACAGGGGCTGTACTCCCACGTCGGCGTCGCGAAGGCCGGCGAGAAGCTGCTGTTCCTGGCCGGGCAGCTCTCGGTCGACCTCGACGGCAAGGTGGTCGGCCAACACGACTTCGCCGCCCAGTTCCATCAGGTCTTCGCCAACATGCGTGCGGTGCTGCGCGGGATGGGTGGCGACCTTCCCAACGTGGTCAAGTTCACCACCTTCTTCGTGCATTCCCAGGACATCGAGATCTTCATGCGACTGCGCGCCGAGCACTTCCCGGAGTGGTTCGGCGGCGAGCCCTTTCCGCCCAACACCATCCTGGTCGTCGACCGCCTGGTGAAGGAGGACTTCCTGTTCGAGGTCGAGGCGGTGGCACAGATCTGACGTGCCCGGCGCCCCTCGTCCGGAAGCCGCTTGTTCCCACCGGCGCGCTGCCCCATGCTGCTATGAAACGTTCGGTTAAAACGCGAAGGGCCGCGCGATGTTGGATTCGATCCCGCCAGGACTGCCGCAAGGCTTCGACGGCGAAGAGGCGCTGGAAGACTTCATGACCCGCCCGGACCCGGCGCTGGCGGCGGACCTCGCCACGCTGGAGGGCGACATCGCGGTGCTGGGGGTCGGCGGCAAGATGGGGCCGACCCTGGCCCGCCTGGCCAAGCGCGCGGCGCCGGGCAAGCGCGTCTACGGCGTCGCCCGCTTCAGCGACGAGACGGTCGCCGCGGAGCTCGAGCGGGCCGGTGTCGAGCCGGTGCGCGCCGACCTGCTCGACCCGGCCGCGGTCGCGGCGCTGCCGGACGTGGCGAACGTCGTCTACATGGCCGGCCGCAAGTTCGGCTCCGCCGGTGCCGAGCACCTGACCTGGGCGATGAACGCGCTGGTCCCCGGCTTCGTGGCCGAGCGCTACCGCGACAGCCGGATCGTCGCCTTCTCGACCGGCTGCGTGTACCCCTTCTTTCCGGTGACCGGCCAGGGCCCGGACGAGACGGTGACGCCCAACCCGCCGCCGGGCGAGTACGCCAACTCTTGCCTCGCCCGCGAGCGGGTGTTCGAACACTACTCCCATCAGTACGGCACCCCGGGTCGCCTGATTCGCCTGAACTACGCCATCGACCTGCGCTACGGGGTGCTGCACGACGTCGCGGCCAAGGTGCTGGCCGGCCAGCCGGTCGACCTGACGATGGGCCACGTCAACGTCATCTGGCAGGGCGACGCCAACGCCCAGGCGCTGCGCAGCCTGCGCCACGCCACCGCCCCGACGAGCCCGCTGAACGTCACCGGGCCGGAGGCGATCTCGGTGCGCTGGCTGGCCGAACGCTTCGGTGCGCTCTTCGGCAAGCCGGTGGCGTTCACCGGGACGGAAGCGCCCGAGGCCTGGCTGAACAACGCGGCGCAGGCGCACGCCCTGTTCGGCTACCCGCGCGTGCCCCTGGCGACGATGATCGCCTGGCAGGCGCAGTGGCTGCAGCGCGGCGGGCGTTCGCTCGGCAAACCCACCCACTTCGAGACGCGCGACGGCAAGTATTGATGGCGCTGCCGCTCGAGGGCCTGCCCGCCGCGCTCTTGCCCTGCGCGCTGGCGGACGCGCCCGCTGACAGCCTGCTCGCTCTCTCCGACGAGGCCGGCTGGAACCAGACGGAGGCGGACTGGCGGCGCCTGCTGCGCTGCGGACGCGGCTTCGGCCTGGCCGCCGGCAACCGGCCGGTGGCGAGTGCGGTGCTGCTTCCCTACGACGCCGGGATCGCCTGGATTTCGATGGTGCTGGTGACCGCCGCCTGGCGCCGGCACGGGCTGGCGCGCCACCTCATGCGCGAGGCCGTGCAGGCCTGCCGCGCGCGGGGCCGGACCGCGGTGCTGGACGCCACGCCGGCCGGCGAGGCGGTGTATCGCGGTCTCGGCTTCAAACCGGGACTGCCCCTGACGCGATGGCATCGGCCCGGCGCGGCCGCCGGCCCGCCACCCACGGCCGCAGCGGCGACGCCGCTGCCGGCCGAGGTGGTCGCACGCGATGCCCGCGCCATGGGCGCGCCGCGCAGCGTTCTGCTGAACGCTTTGGCGGCGGACGGCCAGCGCATCCTGCACCCGCAGGGCAGCCTGCTGCTGCGCCCCGGCCGGCGCGCCTGGCACCTCGGCCCGCTGGTCGCCGAGACGGACGAGGCCGCACACACGCTGCTGGCGGCCGGCCTCGACCTGCTGGGCCCCGCGCCGGCGGTCGCCGACGCGCGCGACGGCAGCGGACTGGAGCCGGCGCTCGCGGCGCAGGGCTTCGCCGCCCAGCGGCCGTTCCGGCGCATGCACCTGGGCGCGCCGCCCGCCGCCGAGCCCGAGCTGCTGTGGCTGACCGCCGGGCCGGAGTTCGGCTAGACGACCTGCTTCAGGCCCGCTGCACCGTCTGGGTCTGGGTGCCCAGGCCGTCGATGCCCAGACGCAGGGTCTGGCCCGGCTGCAGGAAGGTCGGCGGCTTCATGCCCAGGCCGACGCCCGGCGGCGTGCCGGTGGCGATGACGTCGCCGGGGTGCAGGGTCATGAAGCGGCTGAGGTAGCTGACCAGGTGGGCGACGCCGAAGACCATGGTCGCGGTCGTGCCGTCCTGCCGCCGCGCCCCGTCCACCTCCAGCCAGAGGCGCAGGTTCTGCGGGTCGGGCACCTCGTCGCGCGTCACCAGCCAGGGGCCGAGCGGGCCGAAGCCGTCGTGGCTCTTGCCCTTCACCCACTGCCCGCCGCGCTCGAGCTGGAAGTCGCGCGCCGAGACGTCGTTGACCACGCAGTAGCCGGCGACGTGGTCCAGCGCGGCGGCCTCGTCGACGTACTGGGCGCGCTCCCCGACCACCACGCCCAGCTCGACCTCATAGTCCAGCTTGCCGCAGCCGCGTGGGATCGGCACCGGGTCGTCCGGGCCGCTGATGCACGAGGTCGCCTTGAAGAAGACGATCGGCTCGCTCGGCACCGGCTGGCCAGCCTCGGCGGCATGGTCGGCGTAGTTGAGGCCGATGGCGACGAACTTGCCGACGCCGGCCACGCACGGCCCGATCCGGCCGGGCGCCGGGACCGGCGGCAGCCGCGCGGGATCGACCTGCCGCAGCCGCTCGAGCGCCTCGCCGGACAGGGCCGCGCCGTCGATCTCGCCGAGCAGCGCCGAGAGGTCGCGCACGGTTCCGGCGGCGTCCAGCAGGCCGGGGCGTTCCGCACCGGCGGGGCCGTAGCGCAGCAGCTTCATGGGGGCGACTCCTTGCCTGTCTCGGTCCGCGCCCCGCATAGCGCGGAACCGCCCGCGGCGTCTCGCCCCATCGTTTCGTCTCGTCCCCTCTATCTCGTCCCTTGCATTTTCGAGCGAAGGGGCCGATCTCCTCGTTGTGCGCCGCAGCACGGTTTCCTTTGACAACTCCGGGAAAGCCTGCGCAGTCTCCGCACCACGATTTCCGGCGCTGTCGCCGCGTCCGCTTGCCGGAGCCCGGATAAGGCTCCGCTTCTCGCGCCAGCGCCCCGGACCGCTTCTCCCCTTACTCAAGTCCAGGACCGCGGGGCTTGTGTTGCCCTCAACCGCGCTGCGGCGCGGCGTCCGGAGTCCGTCTCCGGCGCCGCCGGCCGTGGCCGCATGGACTGAAAAGAAAGACACCCATGACCGATTTCGCTTCCCTCGGCCTCGCGGCGCCCTTGCTGCGCGCCGTCGCCCAGGCCGGCTTCACGACGCCGACGCCGATCCAGGCCCAGGCCATCCCGCACGCGCTGGACGGCCGCGACCTGCTGGGCATCGCCCAGACCGGCACCGGCAAGACGGCGGCCTTCGCCCTGCCCATCCTCCAGCGCCTGCTCGCTGCGCGCGGCAGGCCGCAGCCCGGCACCTGCCGCGCCCTGGTGCTGGCGCCGACCCGCGAGCTGGCCGCCCAGATCGAGCAGAGCTTCCGCACCCTGGCGCACGGCAGCCGCATCTCCACCGCGCTCGTCACCGGCGGCGCCAAGCACGGCCCGCAGATCGCGGCGCTGAAGCGCGGCCTGGACGTGCTGGTCGCCACGCCCGGCCGCCTGATCGAGCACCTGGACAACCGCCTGATCCGCTTCGACGCCACCGAGGTGGCCGTGCTGGACGAGGCCGACCACATGCTCGACCTCGGCTTCCTGCCGCCGATCCGCAAGATCATGGGCCGCCTGCCGGCGCAGCATCAGACCCTGCTGTTCTCCGCCACCATGCCGAAGGAGATCGCCGGCCTGGCCGACGCCCTGCTGAGCGAGCCGGTCAAGGTCTCGGTGACCCCGGTCGCCACCACCGCCGAGCGGGTCGAGCAGCAGGTCATCCTGCTGGACAGCGGCATGCGCCGCGGCCTGCTGGCCGAGCTGCTGCGCCGGCCGGACTTCTCCCGCTCGCTCGTCTTCACCCGCACCAAGCGCGGCGCCGACCGCCTGACCAAGCAGTTGGCGTCCGACGGCATCGACGCCGCCGCCATCCACGGCGACAAGTCCCAGGGCCAGCGCACCCGCGCGCTCGCCGACTTCAAGTCCGGCCGCCTGCCGGTGCTGGTCGCCACCGACGTGGCGGCGCGCGGCATCGACGTGCCGGAGGTCAGCCACGTCGTCAACTTCGAGCTGCCCAACGTCCCCGAGGCCTACGTCCACCGCATCGGCCGCACCGCGCGCGCCGGCCGCGAGGGCCTGGCGATCTCCTTCTGCACCAACGAGGAAATCGCCTACCTGAAGGACATCCAGAAGCTGGTCGGCCACCTGCCGCTGGAGGACCGCCGCAGCCCCGAGGCGCGCCGCATGGCGGCGGCCGAAGCGACCAAGGCCGCCCAGCCGAAGCGCGGCGGACGCGGCCAAAAGTTCGGCGGGGGCAAGCCGGGCGGCGCCAAGTCCGGCGGCGCCAAGTCCGGTGGTGCTCAGGGCCACCGCGGCCGCCCCGGCCACCCCGGCCGCCAGCAGCGCCGCGCGGCGTAAGCGCCGGCGGCGCGGGGGGCGCTTCGTCCGGCGCCGCCTTGCCCCCGTCTGCATGCTCTGCCATCGTCGGCTGTAGCCCCCCTCGGGGCACGCAATCGCGCGACGAGGCAGATGACGGCGGGCGGCAGCAGCGAGGTCAAGGTCAGGCTGGGGCGCATCGCGCTCTACTCCTTCATTCCGCTGACCTGGTCGCATGCGGTCCGCGAAGCCTGCGACCTGGCCGTCGACGAACTCTGGAAGACGCTGCCGGCGCGCGACGCGCTGCTGGATACGCCGCAGCGCAGGCCCGACCCCTTCGCCGAGCCGCCGAGCACCCTGCTGCGCGAGCAGTACGAGCTGGTGCGCTTCGCCCACCGCGACGCCGAGATGGCGGCGTTCGAGGCCTGGGCGGGCGAGCGCAGCCCTAACGTCCGGATCGCGCTGCTGACCGGCGGGCCGGGCCGCGGCAAGACGCGCTTCGCCCGGCAACTCTGCCGCAACGTCCTGACCTGGAACGACCCCTGGCTGGTCGGCTTCCTCTCCGCCGACGGGGTGAGCGATGCGGAGCACTTCGCGCCCCTGATGAGCAGGACCAAGGGGCCGCTGCTGCTGGTCGTCGACTACGCCGAGCGCGCCGAGCGGGTCGCCATGACCAAGGCGCTGGTCCGGGCGGCGCTGGACGCGGCGGAGAGGCGCGGGGAGCACCAGACCCGCATCCTGCTGCTCGCCCGCAGCGAGGGCGATTGGTACGACGAGCTGGAGACGGCCTTCGAAAGCGACCATCGCCAGCCCAATCCCTTCGACCGCGCCGCCCTGAAATGGGCGCTGGAGCCGATCGCCCGCCCGGCCGGCGCCGACCTGCAGGCGGAACTGGACCGCGCCTACGCCGCCTTCCGCGCCCTGATGGGCCAAGCGGATGGCGCAGCCCCTCGGGTGCAGGACTGGCTGCCCGAGGTCGAGCAGGCCGACGCGCTCGACCTGCACATGGCCGCCCTGCTGGCCGCCTTCGGCGACACGCCCCCGGACCTGCGCACGGACGAGCCGCCCGAGGTCGCGCTGATCGAGAAGCTGCTGAAGCGGGAGCGCACCAGGTTCTGGGACGCCGCCGTCGAGACGGCCGGGCTGGACGGCCAGGGTCTGAAAGGCGCTGTCATGGAGCGCATCGTCGCCTGGGCCAGCACCGTGGCGGCGAACGCCGACCGGCCGACGCTCGCGGCGCGCCTCTCGCACTGGCCTGGCCTGCGCGGCGAGGGGCAGATGCGCACCTGCGAAGGGCTGGCCGGCGCGCTGGCCCGCCTCTATCCGGGGGCAGAGGCGAAGACCTTCGCCGGCCTCGCCCCCGACCGCCTGGCGACCTTCCTGACCCGCCGCCTGCAGGTCGGCGATCTGGCAACCGCCGTGCCCGGCCTGCCGCAAGACGCCCTCGGCGGCCTGCTGCGCCACCTGACCTGGCACGCCCAGCGCTACGACAAGACGAATGCCATCCCAGAACGCGAGCCAGAACGCGAGGCAGGGTGCGAGCGCACAAGCGACGAGCGAACGTCCGGTTGCGAAACAGACCGCAAGATCGAAACCGCCCTCGCCGCCGGCGGAACCGAGGCCCTGCTGGCGGCGTTCGGCGTCGCGATGGCCCAGGGCGATCCGGCCGGCCCGCTGGGGGCCAAGGTGTTGGCCCGCACGCAGGATGCGGCGGCCTCCAGGGCGATCCACGACGCAACGCCGCATGACACCGTGAACCTGCGCGAGCTGGCCGCCGCCGCCACCCAGATCCTGCGCGACCGCGCAGAGGATCCCGAACGACGCGCCGGCTACGCCAACAACCTCGCCGTCCGGCTCGGTGCCCTGGGCCGGCGCGAGGACGCCCTGGCCGCCGCCGAGGAGGCCGTCGCCTTGCGCCGCCGCCTCGCCGAGGCCCGCCCCGACGCCTTCACCCCCGACCTGGCGGCGAGCCTCAACAACCTCGCCAGCTTCCTGAGCGCCCTGGGCCGGCGCGAGGACGCCCTGGCCGCGGCCGAGGAGGCCGTCGCGCTGCGCCGCGCCCTGGCCGAGGCTCGCCCCGACGCCTTCACCCCCGACCTGGCGATGAGCCTCACCAACCTCGCCAACCGCCTCAGCGCCCTGGGCCGGCGCGAGGACGCCCTGGAGGCCGCCGAGGAGGCCGCCGGTCTCTACCGCCGGCTCGCCGCCGACCGCCCCGACGCCTTCGCCCCCGATCTGGCGGGAAGCCTCAACAACCTCGCCAGCTTCCTGAGCGCCCTGGGCCGGCGCGAGGACGCCCTGGCCGCGGCCGAGGAGGCCGTCGCGCTGCGCCGCGCCCTGGCCGAGGCTCGCCCCGACGCCTTCACCCCCGACCTGGCGATGAGCCTCACCAACCTCGCCATCCGCCTCAGCGCCCTGGGCCGGCGCGAGGACGCCCTGGAGGCCGCCGAGGAGGCCGTCGATCTCTACCGCGCCCTCGCCGCCGCCCGCCCCGACGCCTTCACCCCCGATCTGGCGGGAAGCCTCAACAACCTCGCCAGCTTCCTCAGCGCCCTGGGCCGGCGCGAGGACGCCCTGGAGGCCGCCGAGGAGGCCGTCGATCTCTACCGCGCCCTCGCCGCCGCCCGCCCCGACGCCTTCGCACCGAACCTGGCGGCGAGCCTCAACAACCTCGCCAACGTCCTGGGCGCCCTGGGCCGGCGCGAGGACGCCCTGGCCGCCGCCGAGGAGGCCGCCGATCTCTACCGCCGCCTCGCCGCCGACCGCCCCGACGCCTTCGCGCCCGACCTGGCGACGTCGTTGGGCGCACGGGGCAAGGTGCTGGAAGGCCTTGGACGAACCGAAGACGCGTCGAACTCGTTTAGAGAAGGATTGGAGGCCCTGAGCCCGCAGTTCCTCCGCTTGCCAAGAGCGTACGCTTCTCTCGTGGCAGCGCTAGCTCAGGCCTACCTCGATAGCTGCAAGCAGGTCGGCCGCGATCCGGATGTGGCTCTCCTGGGCCCTATCGTCGAGACGTTTCAGAAGCTGCAGGCACAGCAGGACGACGACGAATAGCAGCGCCTAGCAACGCCGACACTAGCCCGCAGCCGCGGCCATCTCCTCCGCCGCGGCCAGGTCTTCCGGCTTGTTGGCGTTGAAGAAGGGGTCGAAAGGCTCGGTGGGCCAGTCGGCGACGGCGACCTTGTAGCGGGCGGTCCAGGCGTCGACCTTGCGGATTTCCTCGCGGGTCATCGCCTCGCGCAGCTCCTCGGCCAGGCTGACCGGCCAGAGGGCGATCGGCGGGTGCGCGCGCCCGCCCGAGCCGGCGCAGGCGATGTCGGCGCCCTCGGCGATCATCGCGCGCTCCAGCCGCTCGACCAGGTCGCGCGGCAGGAAGGGCGCGTCCGAGGGCACGGTCAGGATCAGGTCGCAGACCGGCGCGTGCTGGGCCGCCCATTCCATGCCGGTCAGCACGCCGGCGAGCGGCCCGGCATTGCCTTCCACCGCGTCGGGCGCGACCGGCAGGCGGAAGTTGGCGAAGCGCGCCGGGTCGCCGTTGGCGTTGACCACCAGGCAGGTCACCTGCGGGCGCACGCGCGCCAGGATGTGCGCCAGGATCGGCTTGCCGGCGAGATCGCGCAGCCCCTTGTCGCCGCCACCCATGCGCCGCGCCAACCCGCCCGCCAGAATCACGCCGCAGATCTTGTGATGCATCGTTCGGCTATCCGTTCCCTGCCCATAAACCGAATCAGCGGCCTTGCGGCCGCGCTTCGCACCAGCGGCCTTGCGGCCGCTCGCTTCGTCCTTCGACAGGCTCAGGATGACGGCGGAAACAGAACAGACCCGAGCAGCTCGCGCGCGGTTTCTCGAGCCCGGTGTTGCCATTTGACATCGCTTCATCCTGAGCCTGTCGAAGGACGAAGCGAGCCGGCGAAGCCGGCTACGGCGCGGACCGCTACTCCGCCTCCTCGCGGCTGCCCTTGCGGCGGTGGCGGGGGTCTTCCTCCTCGCCCTCGCCCGCGTCGCTGTCGAAGACGATGCGCTCGGGGCCGGACAGCGCGATGAAGCGCTTGCCCTTGGCGCGGCCGATCAGGGTCAGGCCGGCCTGCTGCGCCAGCTCGACGCCCCAGGCGGTGAAGCCCGAGCGGCTGACCAGGATCGGGATCTGCATCTGCACCGTCTTGATCACCATCTCGCTGGTCAGGCGGCCGGTGGTGTAGAACATCTTGCCTTTCGGGCTGAGGCCCTCCAGGAACATGTAGCCGGCGATCTTGTCGACCGCGTTGTGGCGGCCGACGTCTTCCATGTAGACCAGCGGGCGGTCGCCTTCGCACAGCACGCAGCCGTGGATCGCGCCGGAGGCCAGGTAGAGGCTGGGCGCGCCGTTGATCTTGCGGGTCAGCGCCAGCAGGTCGCTGGTCTTCAGGCGGGCGTCGGGATCCAGGCGGATTTCGTCGAACTTCTCCATCAGGTCGCCGAAGACCGTGCCCTGGGCGCAGCCGGAGGTGCGAATCTTCTTCTTGAGCTTGTCCTCGTAGTTCGTCTCGCGCGCCGTGCGCACGACCACCACGTCCAGCTCCTCGTCGTGGTCGATGCCGACGATCTCGTCGTCGGCGCGCAGCATGTTCTGGTTCAGCAGGTAGCCGACCGCCAGATAGCCGGGATAGTCGCCGATCGTCATCATGGTGACGATCTCCTGCCCGTTGAGGAACAGCGTCAGGGGGCGCTCCATCACCACGCGCGTCTCGATCGCCTGGCCGCTCTCGTCGATGCCCTGGACCGGCCGGGTCAGCCTGGGGTCGTCCGGGTCGGGGCGCAGCAGGAACTCGTCCAGGACCGCGGCATCGGCCAGCTTGGCGGTGCCCTTCTGGGCGACGCGCAGCGGCGGCGCGGCCGGCGTGTCGGCGATCGATTGGGACACGGGGTCGGACGCCCTCCCCTGGCGCTAGCTGGGCCGGAACCTACGGCAAACCCGGAATATGCGGCGCGCGCGGTGGCTTCACAAGGGCGCGGCAGCGGGCGAAATCTGCGCACGACTTCCCATAGAGCGGTATGTATTGTAACACAGACAGGATTCTGCAAGGTCACGCAGACTGAACGTGCCGCACTCGCACTGGCCCACGATGTCACGCCTGCCTGCAGCCGCATCGGAGTCGCATGGACTACCTGGTCGAGGCCTTCCGGGCCGCCTTCGACTTGATCGTCGCCCTGGATGCCGATCTGGTGGAGATCGTGGGGCTCTCGCTGCGCGTCAGCCTGTCGGCAGTGCTGATCGCCGCGGCGATCGGGCTGCCGCTGGGTGCGGCTGTGGCGCTGTTCGACTTCCCCGGCCGCAGCGCGGTGATCGTCACGCTGAACGCCCTGATGGGCCTGCCGCCGGTCGTCGTCGGGCTGATCGTCTACCTCTTCCTGTCGCGCGCCGGGCCGCTGGGGGTGCTCGGCCTGCTGTTCACGCCGACCGCCATGATCGTCGCCCAGGTCATCCTGGTGCTGCCGATCGTCGCGGCCCTGGCGCGCCAAGCGATCGAGGACCTCTGGGCGGAGTACCGCGAGCAGCTCGTCTCTCTCGGCGCCGGGCCGCTGCGGGCGATCCCGACGCTGCTGTGGGACGCGCGGGCGACCCTGGTCACCGCCCTGCTGGCCGGCTTCGGGCGGGCGAGCGCGGAGGTCGGCGCAGTGATGATCGTTGGCGGCAACATCGATCACGTCACCCGGGTGATGACCACCACCATCGCGCTGGAGACCAGCAAGGGCGACCTGGCGCTGGCGCTCGGCCTGGGCATCGTGCTGCTGCTGCTGACCTTCGCCATCAACGGTGCGGCCGAAGGGGTGCGCCGCTTCGCCCGGGCGCGCATGGCATGACAGGCCGGCTGCGACACCTGCCGCCGACCTCGGCCGGCGCCTTCGCCGACGCCATCCTGCCCTGCCGCTTCGCCGGGGTGGTCTACGAGGCGCGTGGCAAGCGCCTGATCGACGGCCTGGACCTCGAGATCGTCGCCGGCCCGCGCACCGTGATCCTGGGGCCGAACGGCGCCGGCAAGTCGCTGACGCTGCGTCTGGCGCACGGCCTGATCCATCCGACCGCCGGGCGGATCGTCTGGCAGAACCGCAAGCTCGACGGCGCCGGCCGCGGCCCCCGCCGCCAGGCGATGGTCTTCCAGAAGCCGGTGCTGCTGCGCCGCAGCGTCGCCGCCAACCTCGACTACGCGCTGGCGGTGCACAGGGTGCGCGGCACCGCGCGCAGCCGGCGACGGGACGAGGCGCTCGCGCGCACCGGACTGACCGCCTATGCGCGCCAGTCCGCGCGCACTCTGTCCGGGGGCGAGCAGCAACGCCTGGCTATGGCGCGCGCCTGGGCGCTGCGCCCGCAGGTGCTGTTCCTCGACGAGCCGACGGCGAGCCTGGACCCGGCCGCGACCCACGCGATCGAGGAGATCGTCCAGGCGATGCACGCCGAGGGCTGCAAGATCGTCATGACGACCCACGACCTGGGCCAGGCCCGTCGCCTGGCCGACGAGGTGGTCTTCCTCAACCGCGGCCGCGTGGTCGAACGAGGCCCCGCGGACCGCTTCTTCGAGCGGCCGGAAAGCCAGCCCGCACGGGACTTTCTGGCCGGCAAGCTCGTGTGGTGACCCTTGACGCCGCCCACGAGCACAACCCGAAACGGGAGGTCGCTAGATCATGAGGAAATTCCTGGCAGTCGCCGTCGCGGCAGTGCTCGCGTCGGCCGCCGTCGCCGGCCCGGCGCTGGCCGAGGACAAGTTCATCACCGTGGCCTCGACCACCTCGACCAAGAACTCCGGCCTGCTGGACGTCCTGCTGCCGAAGTTCCAGGACGAGACCGGCATCGAGGTGCGCGTCGTCGCCGTCGGCACCGGAAAGGCGCTGCAGCAGGCGCGCGACGGCGACGCCGATGTCCTGCTGGTGCACGCCAAGGCCCGCGAGGAGGCGTTCGTCGCCGAGGGCTGGGGCGTCGAGCGATTCGACGTGATGTACAACGACTTCGTCGTCGTCGGCCCGGCGGACGATCCGGCCGGCGTCGGCGGCATGACCGACGCCACCGCGGCGCTGAGCAAGATCGCCGAGGCCGAGGCCCCCTTCGCCAGCCGCGGCGACGACAGCGGCACCCACACCAAGGAGCGCAACCTCTGGAAGGCCGCCGGCGTCGACGTCGCTTCGGCCAGCGGCACCTGGTACCGCGAGACCGGTTCGGGGATGGGCGCCACGCTGAACACCGGCATCGGCATGGGCGCCTACGTGCTGAGCGACCGCGCCACCTGGATCTCCTTCGCGAACAAGGGCGACTTCCAAGTGCTGGTCGAGGGCGACCCGCAGCTCTTCAACCAGTACGGCGTGATCCTGGTGAACCCGGACAGGCATCCGCACGTCAAGGCCGAGCTGGGCCAGACCTTCATCGACTGGCTGATCGGCGCGGAGGGTCAGCGGCTGATCGCCGACTACACGCTGAACGGCCAGCAGCTGTTCTTCCCGAACGCCAAGAAAGGCCAGTCGTAAGCGGTCGACCGGACTGGGGACCGGGTGCCTGTCCACGGCACCGCTCCCGCAGGTGTCCTCCAGTAGCGGTATGCGGTCTTTGACGGTCGAGCGCACGCCCCGCCCGCCGATACCTGTGGCGTCTCGATACGTCGCCTTCGTCTCTTCGGCGGTGCAGGGGATGTGGTAGCGTTCGCAGGCCCAGATGCTGAGTGGATGGCGGGCATTCGAGAAGGCGGGCATGCACGGCAGACGCAGCGAGAGCTTGATAGCGCTGGAGCGATGGGCCGTGGCAGGGCTGACGATGCTCCTGCTGGCCGGGCCTCTGCTGGCCGGTGCGCCTGCCCTGGCACAGGAGGAGCCGCCGGCGCTTGCCGCTGCGGTCTCGCTCGGCAACCTGCCGCCGCTGGCCGAACGCCTGCCGGCGCGGCCGCGCAGCGACGTGCCGGCGCGCGAGGACTGGCGGAGCGGGCGTTACGGCGGCGAGCTGCGCATCCTGACCCGCGGCGGGCGCGACGCCCGCGACCTCGTGGTCCTGGGTTATGCCCGGCTGATGGTCTGGACCGAAGCCTTCGAACTCGTGCCCGACATCCTCGAGGCGGTGGAGGTAGAGGACAACCGGATCTTCACCCTGCGCCTGCGCCCCGGCCACCGCTGGTCGGACGGCGAGCCCTTCACCTCCGAGGATTTCCGCTTCTGGTGGGAACGGGTGGCGACCAACGAGACGCTGTCGCCCTCGGGGCCGCCGCCGGAACTGCTGGTCGAGGGCCAACCGCCGGAGCTGAGCTTTCCCGACGCCTACACCGTGGTCTTCGCCTGGCCGCAGCCGAACAACCAGTTCCTTCCGGCGCTCGCGGGCACGCGGCCGCCCTTCGTCTACCGGCCGGCGCACTACCTGCGGCAATTTCACGCCGACTTCGTCGACCCCGCCGAACTGGAGGCGCAAGCTGCCGCCGAGGGATTGGACGGCTGGGCCGGTCTGTTCGATCGGCGTGACCGGCCCTTCCTGCTCGCCAATCCGGACTACCCGACGCTGCAGCCCTGGCGCCTGCTGAACGCGCCGCCCACGGAGCGCTGGCGCTTCGCACGCAACCCCTATTTCCACCGCGTGGACGACCGGGGCCGGCAGTTGCCCTACATCGACTCGGTGGTGCTGGAGTCGACCAGCAACGAGTTGATCCCCGTGCAGGCGGCGGCCGGACAGACCGACCTGCAGGACCGCGGCCTGACCTTCCGCGACGCCGCCTTCCTGAAGCAGGCCGAAGCGCGCGGCGCCCTGACCCTGAAGCTCTGGCCGATCGCCCGCGGCGCCCAGTTGGCGATCTACCCGAACCTCAACGCCGCCGACCCGGAACTGCGCCGCCTCAACCGCAGCACCGACTTCCGCCGCGCCCTTTCGCTGGCGATCGACCGCGAGGAGATCGACCAGGCGATCTACCAGGGCCTGGCGCTGCCGGGCGCCAACACGGTGCTGCCGGAAAGCCCGCTCTACCGTCCGGCCCTGCGCGGCGCGTGGTCGCAGCACGACCCCACGGCCGCCAACGTGCTTCTCGACGGCTTGGGGCTCGACCGGCGCGATGCGGAAGGCTACCGCCTGCGCAGCGACGGCGAGCGCCTCAGCCTGATCGTCGAGACCGGAGACACCGACCCGGCTGAGATCGACGTGCTGGAGCTGGTGCGCGACCACTGGCGGGCGGTCGGCCTCGAGCTGCTGATCCGCAGCCGCGGACGCAGCGCCATGCGCAACGCCATTCAGGCCGGCGAGTCGGCCTACAGCGTGTTCTACGGCCTCGCCAACGGTCTGGCGCGACCGGCCATGAGCCCGCAGGAACTTGCGCCGACCGGCGACCGCCAGAACAACTGGCCGCTATGGGGCCTGCACTTCGAAAGCGATGGCACCCGCGGCGAGGCGCCGGACCTGCCCGCAGCCCAGCGGCTGCTGGAGCTCTTCGCCGCCTGGACCCGCGCGCCGGACCCGGAGACGCAGCGCGCCGCCTGGGAGGAGATGCTGGCGATCCACGCCGAAGAGGTCTTCACCATCGGCCTGATCGCGCGCGTGCCGCAGCCGGTCGTGCACGCTCCGGGCCTGCGCAACCTGCCGGACAGCGTGCCCTACCTGTACGAGCCTGGCGCCTACCTCGGCTACACGCGTCCCGATACGTTCTGGTTCGCGCAATAGACCGCAACTGGTTCGCGCGGCAGACCGAATTGCACAAGCCGCATGGCGGCCTTGAGGCGATCAAGTGGTATGACCACTTTGATAGGTCAGTCTTACTGCCATATTGTGTGCTGCAGCGCAGCAAGACGTTGCGCCCCAACACCTTGGCAAGGATATGCACACCATGACCGAACCGCTGAACGCCCCCGTCCAGAACTACAGCCGGCTGAGTCACGAGGAGCTGCAGGCGCTGCTCGAGCAGGGCCGCCGCGCCCAGGCCCGCGCCGCCGCCGACCACTTCTCCAGCCTGTTCGGCATCCTCGGCCTGCTGTTCGCGGAGAACCGCAAGCCGTACACTGGCTACGTGGACGCTTGACGCCGTCGGCCGTCACGGCGCGTTGAAGCAAACATGCCCGAGGTCGGCGATCTCGTAGCCGCCCATCGCCGCCGCCTTGGCGGCGAATTCCGGCGTCCGCGCAAAGGCGAAGAGCGCCTGCAGGGCCGGCTCGAAGTAGTCGCGCCGCGCCATCAAGAGGTCGTAGCGCTCCTCCAGCAGCGGCAGGAAGTCGAGCTTCAGGCTGTTCGCCACCGATTGCACGGCGACACCGGCGTCGGCGCGCCCCTCCAGCACGGCGAGGCCGACCTCCATCTCGCTGCGCACCGTCTCCGCCGGCGGCATGTCGGCAATGTCGAGCCCGGCCTCGCCCAGGAGGTGCGCGAGCAGAAGCTGCGCCCCCGCCTCGGCCTGGCGGGCCGCCCAGCGCACGTCGCTGCGCGCCAAGTCCGCCACCCCGGCGATGCCGAGCGGGTTGCCGGCGGCGATCACCAGCCCCTGGCACCGGCGCGCCCATTCGATCAGCACCACCGGCCGGCCGGCGCAGGCGTCGCGCACGCTGGCCAGGTTCCAGTCGCCGCCCGCCTCCTCCGGCTCGAAGACGTGCAGGCCGGCGGCCACCGCGCCGCCCTCGACGAAGCGCTTCAGGCCGTCCAGGCTGCCGCCGGGCAGCAGCGCCAGCCCGCAGCCGCTCTCGCGCACCGCCCAGTCCAGCAGCGGGTCGGCCGAGCCGGCGATCACCGGCGGCGGCGCGCCCGCCACCGTCTCGCCCTCCAGGTGGCGGGCCAGCCAGAGATCGATCAGCGGCTTTGGGAACAGCCATTTGCCGGTGACCCGTGTGCAGGGGATCTCGCGCCGGCGCACCAGCTCGTAGAGCCGCCGCTCCTTGATACGCAGATAGTCGGCCACCTCACGGGTGGTCATCAGTTCGGGCGGCCCCTCGGCCATGTCCAACTTCCCCCTAGACGATCTGCCGCTAAGGCAGCAGAGCTACGGCTGCGGCGCAAGATGCCGCGCCCCGCCACAATGCGGCCGCATGCAGATGGCGCTTGTGCGCGCCAAGGCCGCAGAATATTTGGGGTCGAAGCGCGCACGGTCGCGGCCTAACCTGCCGCCCAATCGCGGCAGTCCGTACGCCGGCGACAAACAAGAAAGCGGCCGCCGTGCCCCGCTCTTGGGGCACGCCGAATACACGCAGGCCGCACCTCAGGAGGGACCTATGCGCCTCGGCGGCAAACGCCTGCTCGTCTGCGATTGCGAAGGAACCATGCCGCTTGCGGGCGGCAAGCTGGCCAAGGCCTGTCAGGCCAACGGCGGCGAGGGCGAGCTGGCGCTCAACACCCAGCTCTGCCGCAGCCAGCTCGGCAACTTCCAGCAGGCGCTGCTCGGCGGCGAGGATCTGCTGGTCGCCTGCACCCAGGAGGCGCCGCTGTTCAGCGAGGTGGCGGCCGAGGACAAGCCGGACGCCAAGCTCGGCTACCTCAACATCCGCGAGGCCGCCGGCTGGTCGGAGGACGCCGCGGCGGCGACGCCGAAGATCGCCGCGCTGCTGGCCGAAGCCGCGCTCGACCTGCCGCCGACGCCCAGCGTCTCCTTCGCCTCGCAGGGCACCTGTCTGGTCTACGGGCGCGACCAGGCGGCGCTGGAAGCGGCCGGCCAGCTCAAGACCCGGCTGGACGTCACCGTCCTGCTGACGCCGGACGCGGACTCCGTGGTCCCGCCGCAAGTCATGGACGTGCCGGTCTTCCAGGGGCGGGTGACCAGCGCCAAAGGCCACCTCGGCGCCTTCGCCATCAACGTCGACGGCTATGCTGCGGCCAAGCCCTCCTCGCGCCTGGAGCTGAGCTTCGAGCCGGCGCGCAACAACGCCTTCTCGGAGTGCGACCTGATCCTCGACCTGACCGGCGGCGCGCCGCTGTTCACCGGGCACGAGCGGCGCGACGGCTACCTGCGCCCCGACCCCGGCAATCCGGCGGCGGTGCAAAAGGCGATCTTCGAGATCGCCGACCTGCTCGGCGAGTTCGAGAAGCCGCGCTACGTCAAGTACGATGCGGCGATCTGCGCGCACGGGCGCAACCGCAAGACGGGCTGCACCCGCTGCCTCGACGTCTGCCCGACCGGCGCGATTACGCCGGCCGGCGACAGCGTCGAGATCGACCCGCACGTCTGCGGCGGCTGCGGCATGTGCGCCAGCGTCTGCCCGACCGGCGCGGCCACCTATCAGCTGCCGGCGGGCAACGCCCTGTTCGAGCGGCTGCGCACCCTGCTGGAGGCCTACCGCAAGGCCGGCGGCCCAGACCCCGTGCTGCTGCTGCACGACGGCCGGCACGGCGCCGAGACGATCTCGCTGATGGCGCGCGGCGGCCGCGGCCTGCCGGCCAACGTCATCCCCGTGACCCTGAACGAGGTCACCCTGGTCGGCGTCGATTTCCTGGCCATGGCCTTCGCCTATGGCGCCACGCGCGTGGCCATCCTGGTCGGACCCGACAAACGGGGCGAGCTGGAAGGCTTGGCCGGCCAGATCGCGCTCGCGGAAACGGTGATGGACGGCCTGGGCTACGGCGGCGGGCGCATCGACATCCTGGACGAACGCGACCCCGATGCGGTCGAGGCGCGCCTGTGGGGGCTGGAGCCGCGCAGCCAGGCCGAGGCCGGCAACTTCCTGCCGATGGGCGGCAAGCGCACACGCACCATGCTGGCGCTGCGTCACCTGCACGCCAAGGCGCCGGACGCCCACGAGATCCTGCCGCTGCCGAAGGGCGCGCCCTTCGGCCGGGTCAAGGTCGATACCGCCGGCTGCACCATGTGCCTGGCCTGCGTCTCCGCCTGCCCGACCGGCGCCCTGCAGGACGACCCGGAGCGGCCCTGGCTGGGCTTCAACGAGGAGGCCTGCGTGCAGTGCGGGCTGTGCGCCAACACCTGCCCGGAAAGCGTCATCGCCCTGGAGCCGCGCCTGAACCTCGCCGAGGAGGCGCGCAGCACGGTCAAGCTGAACGAGACCGAGCCTTTCAACTGCATCCGCTGCGGCAAGCCCTTCGGCGTCAAGCACACGATCGACCGCATCGCCGACCAGCTGGCCGGCAAGCACTGGATGTTCGCCTCCAACGACGCGGTCGAGCGCATCATGATGTGCGAGGACTGCCGCGTCGTCGTGCAGTTCGAGGTCGGCAACCCGATGGCCGGCGCGCCGCGCCCGCGCACCCGGACCACCGACGACTATCTGCGCGAACGCGACCTGGAGACGGCGCAGGGCCGCGCGCGAACCGAGCCCGGCGAGACCGAGGACTAGCGGGCGAGCCGAACGAGGGATGGCGCGGAGCGCGATGCGTGGGTTTCGCCGGCAGCTGTGGCGTTGGATCGAGGCGCTGCCGCCGTCCCTGGCCTATCCGCTGAACGAGGCCCGCGCGCGACGCTTCCATCCGCAGCTGCATGCCGCGCTCGCCGGCGCGGTGGTTCCGGGACGCCGGGCCATCGACGTCGGCGCCCACCGCGGCGGCACGGCCTGGCTCTTCGCCCGACGCGCCAGCCGGGTCGAGGCCTTCGAGCCCAATCCCGCCAACCTGGAGCTGCTGCGCCGCCTCGACGGCCGGCGCATCCGCGTGCACGGGGTCGCCCTGTCGGACGGCACCGGGCGCGCGAGCTTCTCGGTCGACCAGGCGGACGACGGCGAGCTGCACCAGAGCGGCTCGCTGGTCGCGAAGTTCCACGGCGGCCGGACCTTCGAGGTCGAGGTCCGGCGGCTCGACGACTACGGCTTCGCCGACGTCGGCTTCGTCAAGATCGACGTCGAGGGCGCCGAGATGCAGGTCCTGCGCGGCGCCCGCGAGACGCTGGCGCGCTGCCGCCCGAGCCTGGTGGTCGAACTGAACGGCTGGGAGCTGGGCGAGGCCGAGCTTCGCGACCGCTTGACCGAAATGGCGGGCCTCGTCGCCGGCGGCTATCGCATTTCCGGCATCGGGCCCCGCGGCCTGATCCCGCTATCGGAGCTCGACTTCGCGCGCGACGTCATGGAGGCTTGGGAGGCGCGCAATACGCGCCTGCTCTGCAACAACTTCCTTTGCGTGCCTGCATGAGCGCTCTCGACCGCCGCCTGAACGCCTACCGCGACGACCTGGCCGACGCTCGCCTGGACGGGCAAGTGGCCGCCGCCCGCTTCGTCGCCGGACGGCCTGCCTCCCTCGCCGTCGGCGCCGCCGGCCTGCGTCGGGCGCCGGGCGGGCGACTGGACAGCCAGCTGCTTTTCGGCGAGCCGCTGCTGGTCTTCGAGGAGCGCGAGGGCTGGGCCTGGGTGCAGGCCGAGACCGACGGCTACGTCGGCTACGTCGAGGCGTCGGCGGTGACCGAGCGCGGGCCGGCGCCGACGCACCGGGTCGGCGTGCGTTCGACCTTCCTGTTCCCGGACCCGGACATCAAAGCGCCGATCCTACAGGTGCTGACCTTGACCGCGCCTTTGGCCGTGGTCGGACAGGAGGGCCGCTTCGCCGTCACGCCGGACGGCTACGTCTGGGGCGACCATCTGGTGCCGTGCGACCGGAGCCGGCCCGACCACGTCGAGGCGGCGCTGGCGTTCCTGCACACGCCCTACCTCTGGGGCGGCAAGTCGGCGGCCGGCGTGGACTGCTCGGGGCTGGTTCAGCTCGCCTGCCGAGCGGCCGGTCTCGCCTGCCCGCGCGACACCGACATGCAGGAGGCGAGCGAGGCCCTCGGTCCGGCGATCGACCTGGCGGGGCCGATCCAGCGTGGCGACCTGATCTTCTGGAAGGGCCACGTGGCGATCGCCCTCGATGCCGAGACCGTGCTCAACGCCACCGCCCACTTCCTCTCGACCGTGATCGAGCCGCTGGCCGAGCTCGACGCGCGCGCCCGCGGCGACAGCCCGGCCGGCATCACGACCGTGCGCCGGCCCGCCGGTCGGGTGCCCCGGTAGCCAGCAGCGCTCCGCCCGCGGCCGCGGCGACGCCCATCCCTTCGCGCCCTCGTCGACTGGCTTGCGGACCAGGCGCAGGAAGCCCGTTCGAAGGCATGAAGCCGGGCGGGAGGCGGCGAAGCGCAGCGCCCCGCCCGAAAAATGACACAGGAACCCTGCTGCGGCTTTCCTGTTGGCGGAGGCAGTGGTTCACGCCAAGGACAAGGAGGAGCAACCATGAAGACACTCGCCACCGTCACCGCCCTGGCCATGCTGGCCGCCGCGCCGGTACTGGCCGCTTCCGACGGCAGCAACGCCTCTGACGCCACGAGCGAGATGAGCGCCGCCGACAAGATGCACGACATGAGCGAGACGATCCGCGCTCGCGACATCCTTCAGAGCGAGGTCTACACGACGAATACCTATGTGGAGGACGATTGGGACCTCGACGCCGAAGTGTCCGACATCGATACCGAGTGGACGGGCATCGGCGAAATCGAGGACCTGGTCCTGGACGCGCAGGGCAAGCTGGTCGGCATCGTCGCCGAGGTCGGCGGCTTCCTCGACATGGGCGACAAGCACGTCTTCCTGCCGGTCGACGACCTGAGGATCGTCGAGGCGGACGGCACGCCCTACTACGTCACGCGCCTGACCGAAGAACAGCTCGAAGAGATGTCGGGCATCGACGAGGCCTTCTGGAACTGAGGTTCGGGCGACGCGGGAAGGGGGCCGAACGGCCCCCTTTCTTCCTTTCGGTGGTCGTTCCCGACGCCAAGGGTCGCTTCAGGTCTGCTCGAGCGGCGCCACGGCTACGGCAGGAACTGCTCCATGATGATCCGGTCTTCCAAGTTGTGCTCGGGATCGAACAGAAGGCGCAGAGAGACCGCGCGATCTTCGCGCACCTCGACCATCGCAACGTCGCGCACCTCCGTATAGTCCGCCACCGCGCCGACCGGGCGCTTGTCGTGCTCCAGGATGTCGAAGCGCACCACCGCCTTGTGGGGCAGTAGGGCGCCGCGCCAGCGCCGCGGCCGGAAGGCGCTAATCGGCGTGAGCGCCAGCAGGTCGGCGCCCAGCGGAATGATCGGGCCGTGGGCAGAGAGGTTGTACGCCGTACTGCCGGCCGGGGTGGCCACCAGCACGCCGTCGCAGATCAACTCTTGCAGACGCTCGACGCCGTCGACCGAAATGCGGATCTTCGCCGCCTGGCGGCTCTCGCGGAACAGCGAGACCTCGTTGATCGCCAGCGCTTCCTCGTGGCGTCCGTCGAGGCATTCCGTCCTCATGCGCAGGGGATGCAACTCGACACAGGCCGCCTGCGACAGGCGCTCGATCAGGCCGGCCTCGCGGTACTCGTTCATCAGGAAGCCGACCGTGCCGCAGTTCATGCCGTAGATCGGCACGTCTCGCGCCATGTTGGCATGCAGCGTCTCCAACATCAGGCCGTCGCCGCCCAGGGCGACGATGACTTCCGCCCGGTCTAGCGGCACGGCGTCGTAGCGCGCGCTCAGCGCCTCCCGGACGCTTAGGGCCGCCTCGGTCTCGGCGGCGACGAAGGCGATGGCCGGCGCGGCGCTCAGCGACACGCGCTTGAGCTTGGGGTTCTCGGCGGCCCTGCTGCCAGGGGCCGTGCTGTCGGAGGCCGTGCTGTTCGGGACGGTGCTGTCGGGGGGCATGGCGCGAGCGTGGTCCTTTCGGCGCCGGCAGTATAGCCTGTCGACGCTACCGGTTTCAGGGCCGGGCGAGCGACACCGCGACAATGCCAGGGGAGCGGCGGGCGATGAAGAGCGGAATTCTCGGACTGGCAGCCGCCGCGCTGCTGGTCCTCGGCTGCGGGGCCGCGTCGGCGCAGGAGGAGCACGACCGCCACGTCGGCTACTACTACCCGCATCCGCAGACCGAGGAGACCTACATCGCGCGCGCCGAGGCACTGCCGCAGGCCGGCCGGCAGATGCGCATCGGTTTCGTCGTCGGCTACACCACCAACCAGCTCGAGCGCCCCTACCCGCCGGACTACGTGCTCTATGCGAAGGGCGCCGAGGCGCAGAAGCTGATCATCGCCGCCGTCGGCGAGCACCGCATGAACACGCTGTATCGCGCCCGCGCCGTGCTGGCGATGATGACGGCGGTGGCGCGCACCATGCCGATCTTCGTCGACAACGGTGTGGAGGACAGCTTCACCTTCTTCGACCTCGCCAAGCTGCTGGGCTTCGAACAGATCACCGTGACCGACGGCGACGAGTTCGCCCACCGGATCTTCCTGGAGTGATCGAACGCCTCCAGTCTACTCGTCGAGCACCTTGATGTGGAACACGGCCCAGGCGAGCCCGGCATCCGTGCTGCTGTCCTGGCCGGCGTAGCTGTCCGGCGGGAAGACCAACCAGAGCGGGCCGCGCCCGCCGACCGCCAGGGGCTGGCCCTGGGATTCCAGCGCCAGCACGAAGTCCTGTGTGAGCTCGTCCATGGCGAACTCCGGCGCATAGCCGTCGACCGCCTGGAGCACAACCCGCTCGCCTTCGGCGCCGGCCTGGGCCAGCACCTCGAGCAGGCGCGGCCCGCGCACCGTCGCAGCACGCGGCCAGTCGGGATAGGCGACCGTCACGGTGTGCTGCGGCAGCGCCAGCAGCTCGCTGCGGGTGAAGGTGTGCGCGCTGTCGAAACTCTCCTGCAGGACGTTGAACAGAACGTCCTCGAAGGGATCGGCCGGCGGCCGGTTGGGCTCGGCCACACTGCCGGTCACCGTCAGGATCACCGGCTCGGCCGCCTTCGGCGCGCCCGCGGGCGGCACGAGGAGCAAGGCCAGGAGCGCGAGCAACGGGGCGGCGGCGCGCAGCATGCGGATCTCCATTCCGGTCGATCACCGCACCAGACTAGCAGCCGCGCGGCCCGTCGCGCGAGCGCCGGGGACCGCTACTCCACCGGCTCCAGCCGGACGAGCAGGCCGTTTCGCGCGTCGGTGAGCAGGTAGAGCAGGCCGTCGGGCCCCTGTTCGACGGCCCGGATGCGGCCGAGCTCGCGCTCCAGCATGCGCTCCTCGCCGACCACCCGCTCGCCGTCCAGCTCCAGGCGCACCAACAGCCGGAACTTCAGGGCGCCGACGAAAAGGTCGCCCTGCCATTCGGGAAAGGCGGCACCGGTGTAGAAGGCCATGCCGGAGGGCGCGATCGAGGGATCCCAGACGTACAGCGGGTCGGCGAAACCCGGCGCACGCTCGCGCTCGCTGATCACGGCGCCGGAGTAGTCGATGCCGTGGGTCACCTCCGGCCAGCCGTAGTTCTCGCCGGCGCGGACGATGTTTATCTCGTCGCCGCCGCGCGGCCCGTGCTCGTGGATCCAGATCTCGCCGGTTTCCGGGTGTGCCGCCATGCCCTGGGGGTTGCGGTTGCCGCGGGTGAAGGCGCTGGGCATGGCCTGCGGATCGTCCAGGAAGGGGTTGTCGGGCGGCACGCTGCCGTCCGCCTCGATGCGGTGGATGCGCCCGGCCTCGTCGCCGACGACCTGGGCCCGCCGCATCTCGCCCCGGTCGCCGATCGAAAAGTAGAGGCGCCCGTCGGGATCGAAGGCGATGCGCGAGCCGAAATGAAAGCCGGAGCGCGAGGTGCGCTGCATCTCGAACAGCTTCTCACCGTCGATCCAGCGCCCGCCGTCCAGCCGGCCGCGCCAGATCTGGGTGCCGATGCCGCCCTCGCCCGGTCCGGACAGGGCGATGTAGATCCAGCCGGTCTCGCCGTGGTCCGGGCCGACGGCGACGTCGAGCATGCCGCCCTGACCTCTGTCCACCACCTCGGGCACGCCTTCGATCGGCGCCGAGAGGTTGCCGTCGCGCAAGACGCGCAGGCGACCGGGCCGCTCGCTGATCAGGATCCCGCCGTCGGCCAGGAAAGCCAAGCCCCAGGGATGCGCCAGCCCGTCGGTCAGCACGACGGTGCGAAAGCGCGCCTGCTCGCTCTCGTAGGTCTCGGCAGAGGCCGGGGCGGCGACCAGGACGGGGACGAGCAAGAGGGACAACCAGAGCGTCGGAAGCGGCATGCGCGGTCTCCTACGGGTGCTACCCTTGATCTGGGGCCGATGTCGGCGCACGCAATACGCCGGCGGCCGGCACGGCAGCTTTGCCGAAGCAACCGTCTGCCAGAACTGGCATTGCGCCGGCAAAGCGGCTAGACCGGGCGCCGACGTCTGCACGCACGTACAAGAAGACCCAGTAGAGGCCCTCCGGACCATGCGCGATTTCGAGTTCCCCGGCCGCTCCGCCGTACATGGCGCCAACGGCGCCGTCGCCACCTCCCACCCCTTCGCCAGCCTGGCGGCGCTCGACGTGCTGCGCGCCGGCGGCAATGCGGTGGACGCGGCGCTGGCAGCCGTCGCCACCCTGTGCGTGGTGGAGCCGCACATGACCGGCATCGGCGGCGACTGCTTCGTGCTCTACGCGCCGCAGGGCAGCGACCGGGTGGTCGGCCTGAACGGCTCCGGCCGGGCGCCGGCCAAGGCCAGCCTGCAGGCGCTGCGCGACCAGGGTCTGACGGCGATCCCGTCGGACTCGCCGCATGCGGTCACCGTGCCGGGCGCGGTCGACGCCTGGTGCCGCCTGCACGAGCGCTACGGCAGCCTGGAGCTGGCCCGCCTCTTCGCGCCGGCGATCGACTACGCGCGCGACGGCTATCCGGTGTTCGCGCGCATTGCCAGCGACTGGGCGGCCGCGGCGCCGCGCCTGGCGGCGCAGCCCGAGGCGGCGGCGATCTTCCTGCCCGGCGGCCGGCCGCCCAGGGAGGGTGACCTTCACCGCCAGCCGGCCCTGGCCGACACACTCGAGATCGTCGCCCGAAAGGGGCGCGCCGGCTTCTACGAGGGGCCGGTGGCCGCCGCCAACGTCGCCGCCCTGCAGGCGCTCGGCGGCTGTCACGAGTTGGAGGACTTCGCCGCCGCCGAGGCCGAGTGGGTGACGCCGATCGCCAGCGACTACCGCGGCACCAGGGTCAACCAGATCCCGCCGAACAACCAGGGCCTCGTCGGCCTGGTAATGCTGAACGTCCTGGAGGGCTACGACCTGGCGGGGCTGGACCCGCTGTCGGCCGCGCGCACCCACCTGGAGATCGAGGCCGGGCGCCTGGCCTTCGAGATGCGCAACCGCCACCTGGCCGACCTGCCGGCGATGCGGGTGCCGCTGGAGCGGCTGCTGTCGAAGGACTGGGCGGCCGAGCTGCGCGGCCGGATCGACCCCGAGCGGGCGATGCCCGGCATCCCGGACCTGGGGCTGGCGACCTCCGAGACGGTCTACCTCAGCGTCGTCGACCGCGACCTCAACACGGTCAGCTTCATCAATTCGATCTACCACGACTTCGGCAGCACCCTGGTCTGCGCCGAGACCGGCACGCTGTTCCACTCGCGCGGCTTCAGCTTCCGCCTCGACCCCGACCACCCGAACTGCCTGGCGCCGAACAAGCGGCCGATGCACACCATCGTGCCGGGACTGGCGACCCGGGACGGCAAGGCGACGGTCTGCTACGGCGTCATGGGCGGCGACTATCAGCCCTACGGCCACGCCCGCCTGCTGGCCAACCTGCTCGACTACGGCATGGACCCGCAGGAGGCGCTGGACTGCCCGCGCGTCTTCGCCATGGGCGAGCGGGTCGACGTGGAGAAGTCGCTGCCGGCCGACACCCTGCTGGGGCTGCAGCGCCGCGGCCACGCCCTGACCCTGGCGCCGAAGCCGCACGGCGGCGGCCAGTGCATCGTCCTCGACCATGCCCGCGGCGTCCTGACCGCCGGCTCCGATCCCCGCAAGGACGGCTGCGCGCTGGGGTATTAGGCTCCGACCTCATAACCAATAGCTGACGATGGCGGCGATGCAGACGGCGGCGATGCAGACGGCGGCGAGCAAGTTTCGGGCGAGGCGGTCGTACCGGGTGGCGATGCGGCGGAGCTCCTTGAGGCGGCCGATCAGATGGAAGGCGACGGGCCGGCAGTCCAGGTCGACCAGCGCGTGGATCTTGGTCGTCCGCCCGCCGCGCGAGCGGCCTATCGCCTGCGTCCGCTCCCCCCTTTAGCGCCGGCGGCGCAGCGGTGCGCCTTGACCGCTGCGCTGTCGATCAGCAGCTCCGGCGGCGGGCCGCCGGCCGCGGCGAGGGCCCGGACCACCTCGTGCCAGACCCCCTTCTCGGCCCAGCGGACGAAACGGTTGTACCGGGTCTGTTGTAGAGGGTCTTGGGCAGGCCATAGACGGCCGGCGCGTCGACCCGACGGCCGCCCGACTTCAGGCCATGGACGATGCCGCCGGTCACGCGGCGGTTGTCGACCCGCGGCACCCCGCGTGGCTTGTTCGCAAGCAGCGGCGCCAGCCGGGCGAACTGCGCCTAGATCAGCCAGAAATAGTGATCTGTCATCGCGTACCCCCTAGATCTAGGGGCATCGACTCATACTCCAGGCCGCAGGGTACCCCAAATGTGGGTCCGGAGCCTAGGCCATGGACTCGTAAGTTTGCAGCCAGATTTGGATGGCGGCGAGCTTGAGCATGGCGAGGTAGTTGGCGGCGTGTTTTTTGTAGCGCGTGGCGACGCGGCGGAAGTGTTTGATGCGGTTGAAGAATCGCTCGATGCGGTTGCGCTGCCGGTAGAGCCGCGCGTTGAAGCGGGGTTTTTGCTTGCGCTGCGGCATGGCGGGGATGTCGGCGGCGGCGCCGGCCGCCTCGATGGCCCGTCGCAGCCAGTCGGCGTCGTAGGCCTTGTCCGCCAGCAGGATCGTGCCCGGCTGCAGGCGGTCGAGCAGGTCGGCGGCGCCGGGGTGTGGTGAGACGGTATTGCCCTGACAGTTTGTGGAGCCGCTGAGACGCGTGACCGTCAAGAGTCGTGCGCGCCTCAGGGGCGTGGCCACCTCATACCCAGGAAAGTCGCCGCTTCCTTCATTTGTTCGTACATTGCCCGCTCATTCGCATTTGTACTCCAAAGAAAATACGCAAGTTTTATTTGCATCATTATATTGACGATGCCCATAGCGGAAAATATAACATCCGCGTTTATCCAATCTATCTGATTTTAGGTGAGTCAGCTGGAACAAAAATCTGTTCCCGTCTCGCGCAAACGTAAAATAAGCGTATTTACAGTCGGCAGCATATGAGCGATTTAAGCTAAGAATTCCACCTCCTGATAGCTGAAATGTGTCGCCTGCTCTCATCGCAAATTTTTTGTTAAGTGGTATTGTAGAAAGATTTTGCGGAACAAGTATTGGTGTTTCCGCCTTTCCTAGCGCTTGCTCTTCCTTGAGGTTGTAGACCATGCGTAACGCTCCCAGGACACAGTCGTTGTAAATTTTCCGTGCCTCCAGGCGCAACTGCTCTTCCTCGAAGGTGGCAAGGAACTCTGTCTCGCTCTTGGAAACGTCATACTCGCCCTCGACCTCGAGCGCCTTCCCAAAAAAGCGGTTGATCCCGGCCTCGATATCGCCACGAGCCTGGACGCTTGCTCCGCTTGAGCAGACGACGGCAAGCGCGCGCACCTCTTCAGGCAGGTCACGCTCTTGCGGATACGAGCCGGTCGGGAAGCTAATTAGGCAAGCGACGATGCCACAGGATAGGTAGGGGAGAAACCGCCAACGCATTCCACCGGCTCCTGTCAGAATGTCAGGGTGGACCACCAAAGGTTACATATCGACGCGGTACGTTCAAGCTGAGCCCCCTAGGCCATGGACTCGTAAGTTTGCAGCCAGATTTGGATGGCGGCGAGCTTGAGCATGGCGAGGTAGTTGGCGGCGTGTTTTTCGTAGCGCGTGGCGACGCGGCGGAAGTGTTTGATGCGGTTGAAGAATCGCTCGATGCGGTTGCGCTGGCGGTAGAGTCGCGGGCTGAAGCAGGGTTTCCACTTGCGGTGCGGCATCGCCGGGATGTTGGGGGCGGCGCCGGCCGCCTCGATGGCCCGTCGCAGCCAGTCGGCGTCGTAGGCCTTGTCCGCCAGCACGATCATGCCCGGCTGCAGGCGGTCGAGCAGGTCGGCGGCGCCGGGGCAATCGCCCGCCTGTCCCGGGCTCAGGGTGAGGATCAGCGGCAAGCCGCGCGCGTCGGTGAGCGCGTGCACCTTGGTGGTCAGGCCGCCGCGCGAGCGGCCCATACAGCGATCCGGGTGGCTTTTTTTGCGTTCGCCGCGTGCTGATGAACGCGCACCGAGGTGGTGTCGATCATCTGCACCTCGCCGTCGTAAGCTTCTGTGACCGCAGCCATAATCCGGTCGAACACGCCGGCCTTGCGCCACCGCACGAAGCGGTTGTAGCAGGTCGTGTAGGGGCCGAAATCCTTGGGCAGAGCGCGCCACGGCGCGCCCGTGCGCAACACCCAGAAGATCCCGTTCAGCACCCGCCGGTCGTCGACCCGCGGAACCCCGCGCGGCTTGTTCGGCAACAGCGGCTGGATCACCGACCACTCGAAATCCGTCAGCGCGTAGTTCGCCATGGCAAATCTCCTTTGCCATGGTGAATCATGCCACGCCGCGTCGCTCAAAGACTTTTATGAGTGTATGGCCTAGGCGCTTCGCCGCCGCCCCGCCAGCGCCCGCCTCCAGCGCGCCGGTGCTCGCTAGCCGCCGGTGACGCTCATGTGGCGGCTGGCGCCGCGGGTGCCGCGGCGGCGGTCGATGACGAAGTCGTGGCCCTTCGGCTTGCGGGTGATCGCCTCGCGGATGGCGGCGACCAGCTCGCCGTCGTCGTCGGTGCGGCGCAGCACCTCGCGCAGGTCGGCAGCGTCGTCCTGGCCCAGGCACATGTAGAGCGTGCCGGTGCAGGTCAGGCGCACCCGGTTGCAGGATTCGCAGAAGTTGTGGGTCAGCGGCGTGATGAAGCCGAGCTTCTGGCCGGTCTCCACGACCTGCCAGTAGCGCGCCGGGCCGCCCGACTTGTAGGCGATCTCCTCCAGCGTCCAACGCTCGGCCAACTCGCTGCGCACCAGGGTCAGCGGCCAGTACTGGCCGATGCGCTGCTCGGTGCCGATGTCGCCCATCGGCATGACCTCGATGAAGGTCAGGTCGAAGCCCTCGGCGCCGGCCCACTCGACCAGGCGGTGCACCTCGTCGTCGTTGACGCCCTTCAGCGCCACGGCGTTGACCTTGACCTTGAGGCCGGCGCGCTTGGCTGCCTCCATCCCCTCCATGACCCGGTCGAACTTGCCCCAGCGGGTGATGGCGGTGAACTTGTCCGGGTCGAGCGTGTCGAGCGAGACGTTGACGCGCCGCACGCCGGCCGCATAGAGCTCGTCCGCCAGCTTCGGGAGCTGGCTGCCGTTGGTGGTGACCGTCAGCTCGTCCAGCTCGCCGCTTTCCAGGTGGCGGCCCAGGCGGCGGAACAGCCACATGATGTTGCGGCGCACCAGCGGCTCGCCGCCGGTCAGCCGCAACTTGCGCACGCCCAGGTGCACGAAGGCGCTGCACAGCCGGTCGAGCTCCTCCAGGCTCAGGACCTCCCGCTTGGGCAGGAAGGTCATGTCCTCGCTCATGCAGTAGACGCAGCGGAAGTCGCAGCGGTCGGTGACCGAGACGCGCAGGTAGGAGATGCGGCGCTGGAAGGGGTCGATCAGCGGCGCCTCGCGGCCCAGCGGCGCCGGCATCCCGGCGGCGTCGAGCGGGGCTTCGGGCGGGGCGGCCGCCCCGGTCTGCGGGCCTGCGAAGTCCGCATCGTTGGCGACGTGTGGCGTGCGGACGCTCTCGTCCATACCCTCGATCCCTCCGAACTGGTCCGTTCTGGCGCGGTTTCGCCCAGTCTGCCGTGGGCGGCAGCGAGCTTTCCAGTTGAACATAACGACCCCGACCCGGGATTTCGCCCCCAAAATGGCTGCGGGAAATGACGGGCGGATGACGGCCGCGGCGCGCCGACCGCTTGCCGAGAGTCGCGGCGCATTCTAGAAACCGGCCATGGCCGAGCCCTCCGACAGCTTTCTCGACCGGCCCGTCGCACGCCTGCTGGCGCTCGCGGTGATCGCCGGCGTCGTCGCCGTGCTGACCCTGCAGCATTGGGACGACTTGTTCCCGCAGCAGACACAAGAGGTCGCCGACCCCAACGATCCGGTCGCCCAGTGCATCGCCCGCGAGACGGCGCAGATCGAGCGGATGGTGGCCGACAATCCCGGCATGGCGGCGCAAAAGGAGCTGTTCGTCCAGCGCGCCCAGGCCCGCTGTCAGGCGATGGAAGGCAGCGGCGCCGGGCCCCCGCGCCTGCCGACCGACTAGACGACCGACCGCAGGCTAGCTCTGAGCCAGAGCCAGATAAGCGACATAGCCGGCATAGAGGGCGAGCAGTAGCGCTCCCTCGCCGCGCGTCACCCGCTGCCCGGTGACCGCCAGCAGCAGCGCCAGCGCGGTGACCGCGCCCATCACCCAGGCGTCCAGGGCGGCGATCTCGGGCGGCACGGCGAGCGGCGTGACGGCCGCGGTGACGCCGAGGATGCCGAGCAGGTTGAAGATGTTGGAGCCGACGAGGTTGCCGAGCGCCACCTCGCCCTGGCCGCGCCGGGCGGCGATGGCGGAGGTCGCCAGCTCCGGCAGCGAGGTGCCGACCGCGACCAGTGTCAGGCCGATCAGCGTCTCGGAGACGCCGGCGCGGGTGGCCAGCGCCACCGCGCCCTCGACCAGCAGGCTGGCGCCGCCGACGACGCCGACCAGGCCGCCCAGCGCCAGGACGAGGCTCAGCCCCCAGCCGGCGGGCGCCACTGCCGCCGCCTCCTCCACGTGCAGGGCGGCGGAGGCATCCGCCGTGGCCCGCCGCTCGGCCAGATAGACGAAGACCACGTAGGCGACCAGGAAGGCGACCATCGCCAGCCCCAGCGGCCGGCTCGTCAGGTCGAAGATCAACAGCGCGCCGACCCCCAGCGTCGTTGCCACCAGCATGCTGCCGTCGCGCTTCAGCGCCCGCCGGTCGACGGCGATCGGCGCCACCAGTGCCGCCAGACCCAGGATCAGCAGCAGGTTGGCGATGTTCGAGCCGACGACGTTGCCGACCGCGATACCCGGCGCACCGCCGAGCGCCGCCTGCAGGCTGGTGGTCAGCTCCGGCGCCGAGGTGCCGAAGCCGACGAGGGTCAGACCGATCACCAGGGGCGAGACGCCGAGCCGCCGGGCAATCGACACGGCGCCGCGCACCAGCGCCTCGCCGCCGCCTAAAAGCAGCACGAGCCCGCCAAGAACGAAGAGCGCATCGAGCATTCAGGTACACTCAGAAGCGGGGGGCGCGGGGGCGGGTATCACGCCGCGGCCCAGGCTCGCTCGGCCCGCAGCGCGAGTCGCAGCATCCACACTCCCACGCCGACGCCTGCCGCGGCGGAGATCGCTTCCGAGGCCAACAGCGCGGCCGGCGTCCAGGCCGCATATGCCGACAGGCCGTAGCAAAGGCCGAAGACCAGGGCGAAGGCCGTGCCGGCCAGCAACAGGACCGCAGAGCCGACACCCAGCCACTGCAGGGCGGTAAGCGGGCGCAGGGCGTCGGCGGGAACGGCCACAGAGTCGGAAAGGTTCCCGGTCATGCGGGATCTCCTGTTCGCTAGGCACCTCGGTCGGGCGGCCGAGCACAGGAGGCAGAGATCGTTGCGCCGATCGTCCGCGTCATCCCTTTGCGCCTGCATGCCGCCGCCCGGGACCTGCGCATTTCCTGCATAGCTTGGCCACTTGCACATGACCGGGCGCAAGCCGATAACTGGGCCGCGCCTTCGGCCGGGACCGCCGCCTCGTCCGACCGCCGCCTCGTCTGCCCACCTCCGCCGAGAGACCGTCGCGCGTGAAACTGGACCTTCGTCGGGCGACCCTCGACGATCTTCCCGACTTGCTTGCGCTCGAAGCGCTGTTTCCCGGCGATCGCCTGAGCCGCCGCAGCCTGCGTCGCCTGCTCGCCTCGCCGCAGACCGCGCTCTGCCTGGTGGCCGACGACCTGGGCGTCTTGGCCGGCTATGGCCTTGTCCTGCTGCGCCGCAACAGCGATGTCGCCCGGCTCTATTCCCTGGTCGTGCGCCCAGAGCTGCGCGGTCAGGGCGTCGGCTTCCGGCTGGTGACCAGTGCGATGGTCGCGGCGACCGAATTGGGGCGGCGGCGCCTGCGCCTGGAGGTGCGCGCCGACAATCCGCCGGCCATCGAGCTGTATCGGCGGATGGGTTTCAGGCAGGTCGCACGGATTCCCGAGTACTATGGAGACGGCGAGACGGCGATCCGTTTCGAGACGCAGCTTAACCCCTCGTCCTGACCCCCCGTTGCGCACCGACATTGCTGCGCGGAGTCCCGAAGCCTTGCTCAACCACGTCATCGTCGTCGAGGCGGCCTCCGACAAGGGCTGGGCGGCCGGCGCAGGCACGGCGCTGACGGCGCAGGAGTACGTCGGCGAGCCGCAGCGCTTCGCGTCAACCGGCCCGCGCGGCCCCAAGGTGCGCGTGATCAACCTGTCTGGCGACTACGGCTACCTGGACCTCGGCTACTACTGCTCGCTGCTGGCCGAGGCGCGCGGTCACCGGGTGATCCCCAGCATCGCGACCATCACCACCCTGCAGCGCAAGACGCTCTACGCCGAAGAGCTGCCGGAGCTGAACGCCGCCCTGCGACGTGACATCGAGCGGACGGGCGAGCCGCCGCGCGGCGCCTTCACCTTGATCCTCTTCTTCGGCCAGGCCTTCGAGGCCCGCTACAACGGCTTCGCCCGCCAGGTGTTCGACCGCCTGCGCTGCCCGCTGCTGCGCGTCGAGATCGCCAAGGACGAGCGATGGCAGATCAGGTCGATGAAGCCGCTGGCGCCGAGCGCGCTCAGCCCCGAGCAGTTCGAGATCTTCCTCGGCGCCCTGGAGGGCTATACGCGCACCGTCTGGACCAGTCCGAAGCGCCGCCGCCAGCCGCGCTACTCCCTGGCGGTGCTCTACAATCCGAAGGAGGCGCTGCCGCCGTCCAGCCCCCGGACCTTGAAGAAGCTGCAGCAGGTCGGCCAGAAGATGGGGCTCGGCGTCGAGCTCGTCGAGCGCAAGGACTACCTGCGCCTCGGCGAGTACGACGCCCTTTTCATCCGCGAGACCACGAGCATCGACAACCACACCTTCCGCTTCGCCAAGAAAGCGGCGCGCGAGGGGCTGGCGGTGATCGACGACCCGGTCTCCATCCTGCGCTGTACCAACAAGGTCTATCTGGCCGAGCTGCTGCAGGCGCAGAAACTGCCGGCGCCCAAGAGCCTGATCCTCGACCGCACGAGCATCCTGGAGGCCGAAACGCTCGGCTTCCCCCTGGTGCTGAAGATCCCCGACGGCTCCTTCTCGCGCGGCGTGGTCAAGGCGCAGGACCGCGGCGAGTTGCAGCGCCAGGCCCGCGAGCTGCTCAAGCGCTCGGAGCTGATCCTGGCGCAGGAGTACATGTACACCGAGTACGACTGGCGGGTCGGCGTGCTCGGCCGCAAGCCGCTGTTCGTCAGCCAATACATGATGGCCGGCAACCACTGGCAGATCATTCGCCACGAGCCGGGCGGACGCTTCGACGAGGGCGGCTTCCGCACCCTCGCCGTCGAAGAGGCGCCGACCCAGGTGGTCGAGACCGCCTTGAAGGCCGCCAACCTGGTCGGCGACGGGCTCTATGGCGTCGACCTGAAGCAGAACGAGCGTGGCGTCTTCGTCATCGAGATCAACGACAACCCGAACCTGGAGCGCGGCGTCGAAGACAAGGTTCTGGGCGACGCCCTTTACGAGACCCTGCTGCAAGAGTTCGTCCGGCGCATCGAAGCGCGCTAGACTCGCCTCCGTCATGTCCGAATCGCCCCTGGAATCCGCGCCGCCCCTGCTCGCCTGCTTCGATCTGGAGCCGCCCCAGCGGCGGCGCGTCCGGCTCGAGGAGCTCGACCCGCGGGGTATCTCCTGGATCCACCTCGACCGCCATGCGCCCGACACCGGGCGCTGGCTGCGCGAGCGGTTACAGCTACCGCCGCTCGCCGTCGAGGCGGTGCTGGACATGGAAACCCGCCCGCGCAGCGCCGCCTATCCGGCCGGCACGCGGACGCGCGCCGGCACGCTGCTGATCCTGCGCGGCGTCAATCTCAATCCCGGCGCCGACCCCGAGGACATGGTCTCGATCCGCCTTTGGGTGGAGGACCGGCGCGTGGTCAGCGTGGTGCTGCGCCGGCTGCGCGCGGTGGCCGACCTGGAGGCGGTGCTCGAGGCCGGGCACGGGCCCCAGAAGCCCGGCGCCTTCGTCGCCGAGCTGGCCGATCTGCTGACCGAGAACGCCGGCCCGGTCGTCACGGCGATGGACGAGCGGCTGGACGCGCTGGAGTCCGAGGTGGAGGCGGGACACGACGAGGAGGTGCGCGGCGAGTTGCTGGAGCTGCGCCACCGCGCCCTCGCCTTGCGCCGCTTCGTGGCGCCGCAGCGCGATGCCCTGCAGCGCTTGGCGACCATGCCGCCGGAGTGGGTGACGGAGACGGACCGGCTCAATCTGCAGGAGACGGCCGACGAGGTGACACGCCTGGTCGAGCACCTGAACTTCGTCTGGGAGCGTGCGGCGATGCTGCAGGAGCAGGCCCTGGCGCGCACCTCGGAGCGGACCAACCGGCGGCTCTACATGCTCTCGATCGTCGCCGGCATCTTCCTGCCGCTGTCCTTCGTCACCGGCCTGCTCGGCATCAACCTGGCCGGCATCCCCGGCGACGACAGCCCCTTCGGCTTTCTCGCCGTTTGTCTCGTGCTGCTGGGGCTGGCGCTCGGCGAATACTGGCTGTTCCGACGCCTAAAGTGGCTGTAGCGGCAACACGCTTAGGCCGTGCGTAGGCAAGACCTCAGGCGTGCTCGCGCACGAAGCCGGCGATCGCCGGCTTGATCTTCTCGCGCCAGCGCCGGCCGTTGAAGATGCCGTAGTGGCCGACGCCCGGCTGCAGCAGGTTCTCGTGCTTGGCCTGGTCGAGGCCGGAGCACATGGCGTGCGCGGCGATGGTCTGGCCGGGTGCCGAGATGTCGTCCAGTTCGCCCTCGACGGTCATCAGCGCGGTCCTGGAGATCGCGCCGGGGTCGACCCTCTCGCCGCGCCAGGTCATCGTGCCGCTCGGCAGAGTATGGCGCTTGAAGACCTGGTCGACCGTCTCGAGGTAATAATCCGCCGGCACGTCCATGACCGCCAGGTACTCGTCGTAGAAGCGGTTGTGCGCCTCCACCGAGTCGCCGTCGCCCTCCACCAGGTGATGGAAGGCCTTCAAGTGGGACTCGAAGTGCCGCGACGGGTTCATCGAGATGAAGCCGCCGAGCTGCAGGAAGCCCGGATAGACCCGCCGGCCGCCGCCCGGGTAGTAGGCGGGCACGTCGGCGATCAGGGAGCGCTCGAACCACGACAGGCTGCGACTCTCGGCAAAGCGTGTCACCGCCGTCGGCGCCGCGCGCGTATCGACGGGGCCGCCCATCAGGATCATCGCGTTCGGCTGCGCCGGGTCGTCGCCCTGGGCCAGCAAAGAGATCGCCGCCAGCACCAAGGGCGCCGGCTGGCACACGGCCATGACGTTGAGGTCGGGCGACAGTCGCTTCATGAAGCCGATCAGCGTGTCGAGGTAGTCCTCCAGCCCGAAGTCGCCGGCCTCGCTCGGCACCAGACGCGCGTCGATCCAGTCGGTGACGTAGACCTCGTGGTCGGGCACCAGCGCCTCGATCGTACCGCGCAGCAAGGTGGCGTGATGGCCGCTCATCGGCGCCACCAGCAGGATCTTCGGGTCGCTGCGGCCGGCGTCGACGCGGCGGAAGTGCAGCAGGTCGCAGAAAGGCGTCCCGCCGGTGCGTTCGATGCGCAGCGGCACGTCACGGCCGTCGATGCGGGTGTGGGTCAAGCCCCAATCCGGCTTGCCCCGATGCCGCGTCGCCGAATCGATCACCTCGAGCCCGGCGACCAAGCTGCGCCCCAGGTGGGTGTGGGTCATCGGCACCAGCGGATGGGTCAGCAGCTCGCGCGCCGTCTCCGACATCATCCGCCACGGCGTCATGGCGATGTGCTGAAACTCGTAAAGCGAATAGAGCATCAAGGTCCTCGCGCCTGTTCACGCGGGGAACGTTCGAGCGTTCCCTCGTTCTCGCGTGCTTTTTCGGGTTCCGCGCGAGCCGCCCCACGCGAAAGAATCGTGCGCCCTGCCAGGGGCTAGGCGACATAATGCATCCCAGCGGAGAAAACGCAACTCGCTAGCGGGATTTATGCCATGCGTTTGCGGAATAGCTCGCCGAGCCCCGGAAGCGCCGTATCGACGCCGGCCAGCCGCAGGCTGTGCCAGATCAGCGCATGGTTCGAGGAGGTCACCGGCTTGCCGATCGCCGCCTCCACTTCCTCGACCGCATCGATGAGGCGCACCGAGGTGCAGGCGACGAACAGGCCGTCGACGTCCGGCTCGCCGGCCAGCCGCTCGCCCGCCGCGCGGATCGACTGGGCGTCGATGCGGGCGACGGTGGGGTCGTTGCCTTCGTTGAAGGAGCCCATCACCGGCACGCCGACGCCGCGCGACTGGAAAAAACCGCGCATGATCTGGTTGACCTCGCGTACGTAGGGCGTCAGCAGCGCGATCCGCCGCATGCCGAGCGCCCGGAAGGCGGCCAGCGCCGCCGTCGCCGGGTTCGTCGCGCTCTTCGGCCCGCGCGCCTCGCTGACCAGCTCGATCACCCGCTCGGGCCCGATGACCATGGAGGCCGAGGTGCAGCCGTAGGCGACGCAGTCCAGGTCGTAGCCGGGCATCAGCAGGCGCGCCGTGTCCGGGATCCGCGCCTCCATCGCCTTCAAGGTCTCCGGCGTGATCGCCGTGTCGTTAGGTATGCGCGCGTGGAACAGGCTGACGCCGGGCACCTGCTGCAGGACGCGGCGGTACTCGTATTCCACCGTGCCGTCGGTGGAAAGCACGACGAGGCCGAGTTGCGCGAGCGAGCCGACGCCCTTGTCCGTGGTGAACGGCAGGTGCTCCAGGTTCACCCGCGGGGCGTCTTCGGCCATCGGCAGCGTCGGCGCGGAGTCGGGGGCCATCGGCGGAATCCCTCCTGTGCGGGGGCGATCGATCGGGGGTCAGTGCAGCGTCATGCCGTCGAGCGGAATCTCCGGGGGGCGCCCGGCGATCTGGTCGGCGACGATCTTCGCGGTTCCGCAGGCCATGGTCCAGCCCATGTGACCATGGCCGACGTTGTAGTAAAGGTTGGCGTGTCGCCCGCGCCCGAGGATCGGCGAGCCTTCCGGCGTCATCGGCCGCAGCCCGGCCCAGTAGCTCGGCTGCGCCCAGTCGCCGCCGTCGGGGAAGAGGTCGCGCGCCGCCGCCAGCATGTGCCGGAAGTCCGCGGGCCTGTGGGCGGTCGAATAGCCGGCGAACTCGGCCGTCGCGGTGATGCGCAGGCGCTCGCCGAAGCGGGCGTAGGCGACCAGGTTGTCCTCGTCGACGCCGCCTCGGGTCGGCGCGTTGTTGCGCCCCGCGACCGGCAGGGTCACCGAGTAGCCCTTGACCGGGTAGATCGGCAGGCGCGCGCCGAGCTGGCGCGCCAGGCGCGGGGCGAAGACGCCGAGCGCCAGGACGAAGGCGTCGGCCGCCACCTCGCCCCTGTCGGTGCGCGCCGCCTCCACCCGGTCGCCGGCGATGCGAAAGCCGGTCACGGTCTCGCCGAAGCGGAAGGTGACGCCGCGCTCTGCGCAGGCCTGCGCCAGGCCGAGGGTGAAGAGGCGGGCGTCGCCGGACTCGTCGCTCGGCGCGTAGATCGCACCGGCCAGCCGCCCGCGCGCCGGCGCGAGCGCCGGTTCGATCTCAGACGCAGCGTGCGGATCGAGGCTGCGCAGCTCGATCCCCTGGTCGATCAGCACCCGCATCTTCTCGAGCGCGCCGACGAAGGACTCGGGCCTGCGATAGAGGTAGAGCAGGCCGCCGTCGCGCGCGTCGTAGGTCACGCCGCTGTCCGCCACCACCTGGTGCAGCAGCGCCTGGGAATAAAGGCAGAGGCGTGCCTTGCGGGCGGTGTTGAGCGCGGCGCGCTCCAGGGTGCACTGGCGCAGGAACTTCAGCGTCCAGCGCCACAACGCCGGATCGAGCGCAGGCTTGAAGCGCAGCGCCTGGTCGTTGCGCCAGAGCGAGCGCAGCAGCATGCCGGGCGCCTTCGGGGAGGACCAGGCATAGGCGTGACCCGGCGCGACCAGACCGGCGTTGGCGAAGGAGGTGAAGCTGGCCGGCCCCTCGGCCCGCTCGACCAGCGTGACCGCGTGGCCGTCGCGCTGCAGCATCCAGGCCGCCGCCACGCCGACCACGCCGCCGCCGAGAACCGCCACCCGCATCCCGCGTCACTCCGAGATCGTATCCGACGGAAGTCTGCACCGGCGGGCGGGGGCTTGCCAAGCGCCGCCGGATGCCGTGCCGCAAGGGAACCTTACGGCGAATTAATGCGTCGGACAGGCGGGCGTAAGTCGCAAGCAGCTAATGTCTTCGCCAGTTCCGAACCACCGAGTGGAGACGGCCTCCCCATGTCAGCACGTCACCTGATCCGATCCGCCGCGCGCTCTGCACTGCCGGCAGCGCTCGTCGGCGTCCTTCTTGTCTCCGGCGGAGCGGCGGTCGCCAAGCCGGCGCCGGAGAGCTTCTCGCCGCTGGTCAAGCGGGTCGCCCCTTCCGTCGTCTTCGTCGAGACCGAACGGCAGAACGAGGTCAGCGAGATGCGCGGCCTGCCCTTCCCGGAAGGCTCGCCGTTCGAGGAGTTCATGCGCCGCTTCGGCATCCCCGAGATGCCCGAGGGCCAGCGCCCGCAGCGCCCCGTGCGCGGCGTCGGCTCCGGTTTCATCATCGACGAGGACGGCTTGATCGTCACCAACAACCACGTCGTCGAGGGCGCCGACGACATCGAGGTGACCCTGGACGACGGCCGCAAGTACGGTGCCGAACTCGTCGGCGCCGACCCGCAGACCGACATCGCGCTGCTGCGCATCGAGCCTGAAGGCGATCTGCCGGCGCTCGGCTTCGGCGATTCCGACAGCGTCGAGGTCGGCGACTGGGTGGTCGCCGTCGGCAACCCCTTCGGCCTGGGGGGCTCGGTCACCGCCGGCATCGTCTCGGCGCGCAGCCGCAACATCAATGCCGGCCCCTACGACGACTTCATCCAGACCGACGCGGCGATCAACCGCGGCAACTCGGGCGGGCCGATGTTCAACCTCGAGGGCGAGGTGATCGGCATCAACACCGCCATCTTCTCGCCGTCCGGCGGATCGGTCGGCATCGGCTTCGCCATCCCCTCCAACCTGGCCGAGCCGATCATCGCGCAGCTCCGCGACAGCGGCAGCGTCGAGCGCGGCTGGCTGGGCGTTATGGTGCAGCAGGTGACACCGGAGTTGGCCGAGGCGATCGGGCTGGATGCGCCGCGCGGCGCGCTCGTCGCCAATGTGGTCGACGACGGCCCGGCCGCCGCCGCCGGCCTGCAGCAGGGAGACGTCATCACAGAGTTCGCCGGCACGGAGATCGGTGAGATGCGCGACCTGCCGCGCGTTGTCGCCAGCACCTCCGTCGGCAGCGACGTGCAGGTTGAGGTGTGGCGCGATGGCGCCATGCGCAGCGTCACCGTCGAGATCGGCAAGCTGCAGCCGCAGCAGGTCAGCCTGCAGGCCGAGCCGGAGGTGCAAGAGGAGGAGCAGACCTCCCAGGCCCTCGGCGCCCGCCTGGCCGGCCTCGACCAGGCCACCCGGGAGCGCTTCGACCTGCCGGCCGGCACCGAGGGCGTGGTCGTCGTCGAGGTCGAGCCGAACGGCCCGGCCGCCGAAGCCGGCCTGCGCCCCGGCGATGTGATCCGCCGCGTCGACAACGAGCAGGTCGCCACGCCGCGCGCGGTCAGCGAGTCCCTGAAGGAGGCCGCTCAGGGCGAGCGCACCGCCCTGATGCTTGTGGAGCGCTCGGGCAACCCGCTGTTTCTCGGCGTCAAGCCGCGCGCCTGACGTGGCGTGCGCTCGGGCCGCCTACGGAGCGGTCCGACCCAGTGTCCCGGGTCAGTCACGACCCCGACCTCTTGCCGGCAAGCGCTTGGACCTGCACCCAGGCCTTGCCGGTTTTCTTTTGTCTGCCTCATCGAAGGGGAGCCGGCATGACCACCGCGGACGGCACGCTGGAACAATCCGACCTGCACGCCTATAGCAAGGGGCGGAGCGGACGGATCATGCGCATTCTGATCATCGAGGACGACGCGCAGACGGCGGACTACATGGCCAAGGGGCTGCGCGAGGCCGGCCATGTGATCGATCATGCCGAGGACGGACGCGACGGGCTCTACATGGCCTCCAGCGGCGAGTACGACGCCGTGGTGTTGGACCGCATGCTGCCGCAGCTCGACGGCCTCAAGGTGCTGGAGGCCCTGCGTGCCGCCAGCATCGAAACGCCGGTGCTGATCCTCAGCGCCCTCGGTCAGGTGGACGACCGCGTCACCGGCCTGCGCGCCGGCGGCGACGACTACCTGACCAAACCCTTCGCCTTCTCCGAGTTGCTGGCGCGGGTCGAGTCGATGACGCGGCGCCGCGGGCCGAGCGCGCCCGACACCACGCTGACCGTCGGCGACCTCAGCCTCGACCGCCTGAGCCGCAAGGTGACGCGCGCCGGCCGTTCGGTCGACCTGCAGCCGCGCGAGTTCCAGCTTCTCGAGTTCCTGATGCGCCATGCCGGCCAGGTGGTCACCCGCACCATGCTGCTGGAGGGCGTCTGGGACTACCACTTCGACCCTCAGACCAACGTCATCGACGTGCACATGAGCCGTCTGCGCCAGAAGGTCGACAAGGGCTTCGCGCGCCCGCTGATCCACACGGTGCGCGGCGCCGGCTACATGCTCTCGGCCGAGGACTGACCGCCCGCCCATGGCGCGCTTTCGCCTGCTGCCCACCGGCGCCACCGCGCGCTTCGCGCTGATCTACTTCGCCCTTTTCGCCGTCTCGGTCCTGCTGCTGCTCGGCTGGGTCTACATCCGCACCGTGCCGATGCTCGACCGCCAGGTCGGCGAGACCGTAGCGGCCGAGCTGCGCGGCCTGGCCGACCAGGCGCGCGAAGGCGGCCTGCCGGGCCTGGTCGAGGCGATCGAGCGGCGCGCCGGCGACGGCGGCGACCCCGACGGCGTCTACCTGCTGGTCGGCCCCGACGGCCGCAAGCTCGCCGGCAATCTGGGTACCTGGCCGGAGCCGGCGAAGGGCGACGGCGAATGGCTGTTGCTCGAGCTGCAACGCCGCACCGAAAGTGGCCTGCAATCGCGCGAAGTCGGTGCGCGCAGCTTCGACCTGCAGAGCGGGCACCGTCTGCTGGTCGGCCGCGACTTTGGCGCGCGCGCGCGCTACGCCGGCGCGCTGGTCGAGGCGCTCGGCTGGGCGCTGGGCGCCGCGCTGCTGCTCGGGCTCGGCGGCGGCTGGCTGCTCAGCCGCAACGTCGCCAAGCGCGTCGAGCAGGTCAGCGGCACGGCCCGGCAGATCATACGCGGCGACCTGTCCCAACGCATGCCGAAGGACGGCAGCGGCGACGAGTTCGATCGCCTGAGCGACAGCCTCAACGCCATGCTGCAGCGCATCGAGGAGCTGATGACCGGCCTGCGCACGGTCAGCGACAGTCTGGCGCACGACCTGCGCTCGCCGCTGACCCGCCTGAAGGGCCGCATCGAATTGGCGCTGCGTGGCCCCGAGGACCCGGCCGCCTATCGCGAGGCGCTGGAAAAGGCGCTGGCCGAGGCGGACCACCTGCTCGCCACCTTCGCCGGACTCCTGTCCATCGCCCGCGCCGAGGCCGGTGCGGCCAAGGCACAGTTCGAGCCGCTCGACCTCGCCCGACTGGCCGAGGAGATCGGCGAGCTCTACGAGCCGGCGGCCAGCGAGGCCGGCGTCGTCTGGACCGGCGAGATCGCCGTGTCGGCGCCGATCTACGGGCATCGCCAGCTCCTGGCGCAGATGCTCTCTAACCTGCTCGACAATGCGCTCAAGCACGGCGGCGCCGGCGGCCGCCTGAGCCTAGCCGTCCGGGCCGATGCCGAGCGGGTCGAGCTCACCGTCGCCGATGCCGGACTCGGCATTCCCGAGCGCGACCGCCAAGCCGTGCTGCAGCGCTTCGTACGCCTCGACGAGAGCCGGCGTGCGCCCGGCAGCGGCCTGGGCCTGTCCCTGGTCGCCGCCGTCGCCAAGCTGCACGATGCCGAACTGCGGCTGGAGGACAATGCCCCCGGACTGCGCGTGCGCCTGGTCTTCGAACGCGGGCCGGCCGCCCTATCTTGAGCGGCATGCGCCGCCTGCTCCTCGCCTTGGTCGTCTGCCTGCCGGCCCTGTCCGCCCAGGCCGAGACGCGCGTCGATCTGGAACTGGTGCTCGCCGTCGACGCTTCCGGATCCGTCGATACGCTGGAGTACGATTTGCAGATGCGCGGGATCGCGACGGCGCTGCAGGACCCGGAGGTGGTCGCGGCCATCGCCGGCGGCCCGCTCGGCCGGATCGCCGTTACGGTCATGCTGTGGGCGGAGGCGAACCGCCCGAAGCAGGCGCTGGCCTGGGCCGAGCTGTCCGACCCGGCGAGCGTCGCCGCCTTCGCCGCGCGGGTCGCAGCGATGCCGCGCGAGTTGCCGGCCGGCGGCACCGGGATCGGCAAGGCGATCCAGTACGCGGTCTGGGAGATCGAGCGCAACGGCTTCGCCGGCACCCGACAGGTGATCGACGTCTCCGGCGACGGCCGCGAGTCCGCCTTCCGCGAGTTCACGCTGGCGGTCGAGCAGGGCCGCGCGGTCGCCACGCTGCGCGGCATGACGGTCAACGGCCTGGCGATCCAGAACGAGATCCCCGACCTCGCCGACTACTATCGTCGCCATGTCATCGGCGGGCCCGCCGCCTTCGTCGAGGTGGCCCAGGACTACGAGGACTTTGCCGCCGCGCTGCGCCGCAAGCTGATCCGGGAGATCGACTGGCGCCCGCAGGTCAGCGCCGTTCCGGCAGACGCCGCGCTTGAGGTACCTCAAGGCCGCGCGGCGCCGTGACGGACATGGTGACGCGCATGCCCGAACTGCCCGAACTGACGTTGCAGGACTTCCAGGCCGCGGCTGCCGCGGCACGTGGCCGCAGTCTGGACCGGCTCTTCGCCGAAGCCGAGTTGCCGGCCGGCCCCCAGCGATGGATGCTCGCCGTCGAGGAGGTACGTCTACCGCTGCGCCTCTTCGTGGCGCTGGCCTTACGCCGGCGCGGCAGCGCGGCGCGGCCGGGCACGCCGGAGGCCAGGCGCCTGGCGGCAGGTGCCGGGCTCGCCCCTTACGACGGCCATCTCGCCGAAAGCCCGCTGCGAACCGGCTGAGCGAAGGTTCGCCAGCCAACAGCACCGGCGCATTGTTACGGTTATTTTACGGCACATGCATGCAAAATTGATTTGGCGCAATGCACATTGTAGGCCAACATACTAACAACCATATGAACGCCAGGGCCGGCTGTCGGGAGCGCACCCGCCAGACGATAACGACGACAAGCGCGGGGCGTGGGAGGAACTCGATCCATGAGCAACCGGTTTGCGTCTGACGCCTTTACCTCGGTCGACACGCAGCCCTTGGACGTCGACGGCGTACCTGCGGGTATGGCGCTGTCCCTGGGACACAACCTGATCTTCTTCACGACCGACCCCGATCTCGCCTCGCTCGACGGCGTCAGCTTCTCCTCGCTGGAGGCTCTGCGGGCCCGGGTCCGACACCTGCGCGCACGCGCCAACCCCACTGTCTGCCGCGTCGCCTGATCGGCCTCGCCGCCCGCGGAGCGATGCCGGGCCGACTGCGTTGCCCGGAGTATGCGCTTGTAGGCGAAGCGAGGCCCCGCCATGCCCAGGTCCAGAGGGCAGGTGCGCGTCGGCACCTCCGGCTGGCACTACGACCATTGGATCGGCTCCTTCTATCCGCAAGGCACGCCGAAGGCCGACTTGCTGGCGGTCTATGCCGAGACCTTCGACACGGCCGAGGTGAACGCCACCTTCTACGGCCTGCCGTCGGAGAAGACGGTCCGCGGCTGGGCGGAGCAGACGCCCGAGGGTTTCCTTTTCGCGGTGAAGGCGAGCCGCTATCTGACCCACATGCGCAAGCTCAGGGAGCCGGCGGCCTCCTCCGAGAAGCTGTTTGCCACCATCGCGCCCTTGGGCGAGAAGCGGGGGCCGGTGCTGCTGCAGTTGCCGCCGCGCTGGAAGCCCAATCCCGAACGTCTGGACGCCGCGCTCGCCGCCATGCCGGACGGCCGCTACGCCGTCGAACTGCGCGATGAGCGCTGGCTGGTGGAGGAGGTTTTCCAGGTCCTCGAACGCCACGGCGCCGCCCTTTGCCTCTACGACTACGCCGGGCGCCGGAGCGAGGAGCGGGTGACCGCCGACTTCGTCTACCTGCGCCTGCACGGCCCGAACGAGCAGGCCTACACCGGCAGCTACACGGCTAGCGCTCTCGATGCCTGGGCGAAAAAACTGAGCGCCTGGGCGGAGGACGGTCTCGACGCCTTCGTCTACTTCGACAACGACGAAGCCGGCTATGCCGCGCTCAACGCCCGCGACCTTAAGCGGAAGCTGGACTAGCGAAAAGATGCCGGATTTGCCCGGTATACTGCGCCTGGTCTAGCGTGCGACCGTCCCTACCCGCACAGAAAGGAGCCGTATGCCGCTCGCGCTGCTGCCCGCCGACCCGAGCTTCTGCGGCCTGCCCGTCTGCCGCGACCTCGCCGAGCTGCAGGCCGACGTCGCCGTCTTCGGCGCCGGGCACGGCACGCCCTATCGTCCGGGTCAGGCCAGCCACGCCGCCAACGCGCCCCAGGCCGTGCGCCGCGCGCTCGCGTGGTGGTCCGCCAATCCCGAGCAGTTCGACTTCGACGCCATGGCGCCGGTCTTCGGCGGCGCGCGGGCGGTCGATTGCGGGGATGTGCCCGGCAGCCTGACCGACGGCGCCGCCAACCGTGCCGCCATCGCGGCGACGGCGGCAGCGATCCTCGACGCCGGCGCCGTGCCGCTGCTGCTCGGCGGCGACGATTCCACGCCGATCCCGCTGTTCGAGGCCTACGCCGGTCGCCATGAGGCGCTGACCGTCGTGCAGGTCGACGCGCACATCGACTGGCGCGACGAAGTCGAGGGCGTGACCCACGGCTTCTCCAGCACCATGCGCCGCGCTTCGGAGATGCCGCAGGTCGCGCGGCTGGTGCAGATCGGCGCGCGCGGCCCCGGCAGCGCGCGGCAGCGCGAACTGGCGGACGCCCGGGGCTGGGGTGCCCGGATCTTCCCGGCCCGTCAGATCCATGCGGAGGGGCTGGCACCCGCCCTGGCGGAAATCCCCGAGGGCGGCGACATCCTCCTGTCGATCGACGTCGACGGCATCGACCCTGGCGTCGTGCCGGGCGTCATCCTGCCGGCCTTCGGCGGCCTCGGCTGGCAGCAGACGCTCGACGTCATCTTCGGCGCCGCCCGCCGCGGGCGCATCGTCGGCATCGCCTTCGTCGAGTACGTGCCGGAGGCGGACCCGCAGGGCATCGGCGCCAAGGCGATCGCACGTCTGGCCTGTTGCGCCGTCGCCGCGGTCGCCGGCGCCACCGGCGAGTTCGCCGCGGCGTGAGCGGAGGGGTGCGCCCTTAGTCGAGGCGGACGAGCCGCCCGGCGTCCAGCTTGACGGCATGCCGCATCATGCCGGCCCAAGGATCGGCCTTCTGCGCCAGACGGCGGAAGAGGTTGTGTGGGTCCCAGCCGTCGGGGCGTAGCTCGCCGCCGACCTCGTCCCAGCCGATCGGCGTGGCGATCGGGGCGCCCGGCCTGGTGCGCAGCGAATAGGGGGCGATGGCCGTCTGGCCGAAGGCGTTGCGCAGCGTGTCGAGGAAGATTCGCTTGCCCCGCTTGTCCTTGCGCTGCTCCACCGTCAGCCGCTCAGGGTGGCGGTCCGCCAGCCGCTCGGCGAGATTGCGGCAGAATCCACGCACGGAGTCGAAATCGGCAGAGCGGTCGAGCGGGACGACCACGTGCAGGCCGCGCGAGCCGGTGGTCATCACGAAGCTCGGCATGTCCAGGCGGGCGAAGGCCTCGCGCAGCACGCCGGCCGCCCAGCGCACCTTGGAGAAGTCCTCGTCCGGCGGATCCAGGTCGAAGATCAGCCGGTCCGGGTGGTTCGGCCGGTCGACCGGTGCCAGACCGAGATGCAGCGAGATCGCCGCCTGGTTGGCGATGTAGGCGAGCGTCGCCGCCTCCTCGATGCGCAGGTAGCGTACCGTCTTGTCCTCGGCCGGAAGGTCGGCGCGCGCGATCCAGTCGGGGAAGTAGTCCGGCACGTCCTTCTGGAAGAAACAGTCGTCGATGCCGTCGGGGCAGCGCTGCAGGCTGACGGGACGCCCCTTCAGGTGCGGCAGCATGGTCTCGGCGATCCGCCGGTAGTAGTCGATCACCTCGCCTTTGGTGACCTGCGGCCGTCCACCGGAGGCGGGGAACAGCGCCTTGTCCAGGTTCTTCACCGTCAGGCGCCGCCCGCCGACCTCGATCTCCTGCACCTCAGCGTTCATCCGCGGCCGCCCGCCTCGCGCGCCGACTGGTCCTCCGGCGCGACTGCCTTGCGCTCCGCCTCGCTCAGGACGTCCAGCCAAGCGGGGCTCACGACGCCTGGTCCTTTTCGGCCTCTTCCGCCACCTCCTCGAGGGTGCGCCCGCTCACGACCGACCGGGGCTCGGTCTTCGCCGGCTTGCGCCGCCGGTCGGCCTCGGCATCGTCCATCTTGACCAGCAGCCACTTGGCGTCCTTGCCGCCGGTGCGCTGCAGCGCATAGCCGCCGGTGATCTTCTTGCCCTGGAGGCGGATCAGCAGGTGCCCCTGTTCGAGGGCTTCGGCGGCGGGCTGGGTCCCGCCGTCCTTCTCGGTGACGTTCTCCCAGGTGCCCTTGTCCCAGACGATCACCGTGCCGGCGCCGTACTCGCCTTCGGGGATGGTGCCCTCGAAGTCGGCGTAGTCGAGCGGATGGTCCTCGGTCGGCACGGCGAGCCGCTTGTCCGCCGGATCGGTCGAAGGGCCCTTGGGGACGGCCCAGGACTTCAGGACGCCGCCGACCTCGAGCCGGAAGTCGAAGTGGTGCGTGCTGGCCGCGTGTTCCTGGATGACGAAGATCGGCTTCCCGCCGCCGGACTTACGTCCCTTCGACTCGCCGCCCCCGGGTTCGTCCGTGCGCTCGAAATCGCGCTTCTCGCGATACCTTTTCAGGCTCATGCCTCGCCGAACGCTGGCCTGCGAAAGCCGGTTCCCCGCTGCCGCCTCATCCGTGCGCCGCCTTAAGGTCCTCCGGCGCCTGGTCGCGATCGAACATGCCGTAGTCGCGGATCACGCCTGCGACCCGCAGGCGGTAGTCGGCGAACATCGCCGGCCGGCCGCCGTGCCCGCGCCCGCGGCCCTGGGCGGTACGATGCTGCGCTTGGCTGCGCCAGGCGGCGAGCGCTGCCTCGTCGCGCCAGAACGACAGCGACAGCAGCTTGCCGGGCGTGGTCAGGCTCTCGAAGCGCTCCACCGAGACGAAACCGTCGATGTGCTGCAACTCCGGCCGCAACTGCGCGGCCATGTCCAGATAATCCGCGCGCGCGCCCTCGACCGGCATCAACTCGAAGATCACTGCAATCAAGAATCCCTCCCTTCCTTGTCTCGGACCGGGATCGACTTCGGCCCACCGGCGGGCGACGAGACGATCTGCGCACCAATCGCGGTCCGGTGGGGCTTCCAACGATCACGAGAGCGATTATAAGGTGCGCCGAAGATCGAATCGACGCGGCTGAGGCAGGCAAAGAGACGGCCGTCAAAGGACCGCGAAATTGAGGGGAAAGGCATGACGACCAAGACCGCTGGGAAGACGATGAAGACCGCCGCCCAAAAGACGGCTTCGGCCACGCCGAAGGCAGCCGGCAAGACGAAGCGTGCGCCCAAGACGGCGGCGCCGACCGCGACCAAGGCGAAGCCCACGACGGGGAAGGCTCCTGCCAAGGCTGCGGCTGTCAAGCGCGCCACCGGCAAGACCGCTGCCAAGTCGCCCGCCAAGGCGAAGACGGCCCCAGCGAAAACGAAGGCCGCTGCCCCCCGCAGCACACGGGCCACGTCGCGCGTCGAGGCACCGGACAGCTTGCTGCATTCGGCCGCGGCCCGCCGACTGATCGGCGGCTGACCCGGCTCTGCCGCAGCGCTGCCCCGGCAGGTCGGGGCGCAATGCCGCGCCGATATGCCCCGCGCGCCCGGCTGCCCTGCCCGCTGGGCTGCGCGGCGCTTCTGTGCGGGTTTGAGTGAAGTATCCGGACCGGCAACGCGCGGCTGAGGTTAACTTTGCCCGGAAAAACGAGAACGACAGGACCGAGTCCGTTGGCGAAAGGCCAATCACCCAACTCTTTTTAGTATAGATTCTACTTAATGGTAACTCACCTATCGCGTGCAACGTGCCGCGCGAGTTTTTGACCACTCGTCATAAGACTTCACTGCATGCGGGCCATGCGTTCGTTTTCGTGTGCATCCCCCGAATTTCTTCGTTATAGATCGAACAGATTATGTCGATTGCAACTTGCCATTGGGGACGCGTCGTTTCGAAGATGGACTGGGCCATGTTGATTCGGCGCGTGCGCCGGCATCGCTTGATGACGCAAAGCCAACTCGCCGAGGCGCTCCAGGTCTCGCAGGGAACCGTGTCCCGCTGGGAAGCGGGGCAGTTCGAGCCGGAACTGCGCTATCAGACGATCCTGCGGGATTTCCTGCGGGCCAACCGCCCCGAACTGGAGACGCGCCTGGTTCAGTCGACCCTGCGCTCGCCGTTCCACGTCGCGCTCGGCGAACTGGACGGGCGCCTCTTCGCCGTCTCGGCACGTCTGCAGCGTCTGCTCGAGATCGAGGTTTCGCCGCACAAGCCTTACTTGCACGCGCCGGAGCGCATGTCGCCGGGCGCACGCAAGGTGCTGGCGCGCGAAGACCTGGGCGCCTGGATTTTCGACGTCGCCAGCATCTCCTTCATCAGCGGCATCACCGCCCCCTCGGGCCGGCGCTACGCGATCCGCGAGGTGATGACGCCGTTCCTGCTCGACGGCACCCGTACGGTCCTACGCGCCGAGTTGGAGCCGCTGGGCAACGACATCGCCGACGACAGCCTGTTCCAGGACGATCCGCCGATCGAGGTCATCTACCTCGACGAGATGACGGACTGACCCACGGCGCTTGCCCCGGCGCGCCGCGACGCCGCTCACCCGGCCGCGCGCAGCGCCAAGAGGAGTGCCGCCAGCAGCATCATGGTCCCGGAGATGCGGGCTAGCAGGCCGTGCCGCCTCAGCAACCCCGACAAGGCACGCCGTGCCGCCGCGCCCCAAAGCAGCAGCAGGCTGCCGTCGACCGCCAGGTATGTCGCGCCGAGCACCAGAAGCTGCGGCCAGATCGGCTGCTGCGGATCGACGAACTGCGGGAAGAGCGCGGCGAAGAACAGGACCGCCTTCGGATTGGCGGCCGAGGTGACGAAGCCCTGGCGCCAGAGCGCGCCCCGCCCCGGCGCCGGGGCGTCGGCCATGCCCTGCCGTCCGCGCTTCAACTCGCGCAGGCCGAGCCAGGCCAGCCAGGCCACGCCCGCCCAGCGGATCACCTCCAGCAACGCCGGCTGGGCTGCGACCGCACCGGCGAGCCCGAAGGCCGCTGCGGTCATCTGAAGGGAATTCGCGGTCAGGTCGCCGGCCATCGTCGCGGTACTGCGCGGCAGGCCGTAGCGCAGGCTGTTGCCGATCATCAGAAGCTGACTCGGGCCCGGCGGCGACAGGAAGAAGACGCCGACCGTCGCCAGATAGGCCAGCCACACCTCCTGCTCGATCATGCCGCCGCACCTCGCCGCTCGCCGCTCTCCTGCCCGACAGCTTGGCGCGACGGTGTCCGGACCGCCGTCCGCCAAGGGTCAAGAGCGTGCGCGAAAGGGCCAATCGACACGCTACGTCGACGCAGTCTGGACAGGCGGCGTGGCACGGCCGTATCGCTGAGCCATGTTCGCCGCCCGCACTCTGCACTACCCGCGCGGCCATCTGCTGCCGGCCCACAGCCACGACGAGGCCCAGCTTCTCTACGCCGTCGCCGGCGTGATGGAAGTGGAGACCGAGGCCGGCCGCTGGGTCGTGCCGCCGCAGCGTTCCGTCTGGCTGCCGCCGGGGGCCGCACACACCGTGGAAATGCGCAGCGAGGTGGATATGCGCACGCTCTATCTCGCGCCCGGCTGGACCACCGCGCGCGCGGAGGGCGAGGCGATCCGCCTCGCGGAAATGTCGCGGCCTGCCGTGCTTACGGTCGGGCCGCTGATGCGCGAGGTGATCGTCGAACTCGTGCGCCTGGGCGGCGGCACGGCCGACGAGAGGCGCGTCGGGCACCTGCTGGCGGTGCTGCAGGACGAGATCGCACGGGCCCCCGATTTGCCGCTGCACCTGCCGATGCCCGCGGACCGTCGCGCCCGGCGCGTCGCCGAGGCGCTGCGCCGCGATCCCGGCGATCCGCGTTCGCTCGAGGCCTGGGCCGCGAGTTGCGGCGCCAGCCGGCGCACCCTGATGCGGCTGTTCCGGCGCGAGACGGGCCTGAGCTTCGGCGCTTGGCGGCAGCAGGCACGCCTTCTGGCCGGCCTTGCGGCGCTCGCCGAGGGCGGCGGCGTGACTGCCGCAGCGTCGAGCAGCGGCTATGCGACCGCCAGCGCCTTCAGCGCCATGTTCCGTCGCGCCCTCGGGGTGCCGCCTGGCACCTTCTTCGCGCACCCCGACCACGGCCCGCGCGCCCCCGAGGCCTAGCGATCGGAGCGACAGGTTCGAGATCGCGTCGGTGCCAGCGGTAGGCTCCTGGCTTCGATCTTGCGCCGGTATTTTTCACACAGATCTATGCTGGTATGAAAATATTTCACATATCTTAGTGCGTTTGATGACTGGTTATACTGTTCCTCATCGTTTAATTTTGCTGATTGGAGGCAGGTGTCCCGCCGTGCCGCAACGGAGTGGCTCCATCATGGAGATGCTGACCGAGACCGAGCCGCGCACGCTCTTGCTGGGCGGCGCTTTGCTCATGGGCCTGGCCTTCGGAGCGCTCGCCCGCGCCTCGGGCTTCTGTTTGCGCTCGGCGATCCTGGAATTCCGGCTGATGCGTCCGGGCCGCAAGGCGGTCGCCTATGCCGCCGCCCTGCTCGCCGCGCTCGCAGGCAGCCAGGCGCTGCACCTGAGCGGCACCGTCGATCTGGCCGAAAGCCTCTATCTCGCCAACCTCGCCAGCCTGCCGGCAGTCGCCTTGGGCGGCCTGCTGTTCGGTTCCGGGCTGGCCCTGGCGCGCGGCTGCGGTGCCCGGCACCTGGTGCTGGCCGCCGGCGGCAACCTACGCTCCTGGCTGGTGGTGGCTGTGCTCGGATTCGTCGCCTATGCCACGCTGCGCGGCATCCTCGCTCCCGCGCGCGTCTGGCTCGAATCGCTGGCGCCGTTCCAGGGCGAGTCTCTGGCGATGCCCGCCCTGCTCGGCCTTCCGGCCGTCGTGGTGGTCGCGGCGATCCTGCTGCCGCTGGCCGGCCTGGTCGCCTTCGGCCTGCTGCGCGAGGGCGGCACCCGGGCGGCCTGGGGGCACCTGGCCGCCGGCCTCGCCATCGGCCTGCTGATCCCGGCCGGTTGGCTGGTGAGCGGCGTGCTCGGCTTCGACGACTTCGATCCGACGCCACCGGCCTCTCTGACCTTCACCGCCCCGCTCGGTGACGGCCTGCAGTACCTGATGACCTACACCGGCGCGGCAGCCGACTTCGGCATCGCCAGCCTGGGCGGCACCCTGGGGGGTGCCCTTCTGGTCGCCCTGTCGCGCCGCGACGGACGGCTGGAAGGCTTCCAGCGTCCCGGCGAGCTGCTGCGCTATGCCGGAGGGGCCGCGCTCATGGGCTTCGGCGGCGTGCTGGCCCTCGGCTGCACCATCGGTGCCGGCCTGACAGGGTTGTCGACGCTGTCGCTCGCCAGCTTGGTGGCGCTGTTCGCCATCTTGCTCGGCACCAAGCTCACGGCCGCGCGGCTGGCGCGCGTGCCAGCCGCGCGGCTGGCGGCGTCGCCAGCGGAGTAGATCCGGTGCCGTCCGTATCGAACCCCTGGCCCAGTCACGCACGATCTTCAGATCGCCCCGCCGATCTTCGCCGCCTGGGTCCGGCTGCTGCCGGCGCGGATCGAAGCCAGAGTCGCAGCCGCCAGCTCGGCTAGATGTTTAGTCCCCGAGTGTGATGGCGTACTTCTCTGCCGTCATGCGAAGGAGGCTCTATGGGCCAGATACTCCACGGAAGCGCCGCGACGACGCACGCCCGTCGCCGCGTCCTCCCGGTCGAAGTCCTCCGCCAGCCGGATCGCCGCCGGACGGGAAAACCGCGTGACGTGTCCCATCCGAACGGTCACTCACCGAAACGGCAGCATTCCCTTCGCGAGCCCGCCGGATCGAGCGCCGGTATCGGGGATATGCCTTGCCAGATATTGCCGCCGGAGACACAGCTCGGATCCAAGCGTCCGAGACGAACACGCGCCCTTTCGAACGCAAGGACTTCTCGGCCCGCGGCGCACATGTCATCGGATCGGAACGGCCGAAGCACCCCGCCCACACTCAATAAGGGCAGTCGGGCCGGCCGCAGTTGCGCGCGTCGGCCGCCGGCACGTAGGCCCGGCAGGCGGGGCACTGCACCATCTCTTCGGCATCGGGATCCCGCGAGCGCGCCTCCCGCGCGGCGGGCTTGTCGGCTTGGCTGCCGTCGCTGCGCGCGTTGCGCTCGCGCAGCTTGGCTTCCGCCTTGCGGGCGGCATCCAGGCGGCCGACCATCTTGAAGCCGTACCAGACGGCCCCGACGACCGCGAGCAGCACGAGCAGCTTGGTGAGGCTGAAGCCGAACATGCGACGACTTGTAGAAACCCGCACGCGCCGGGGCAAGCGTCCCGCCGGCCGGCCGGTGCCTCAGACCGCGAAGTCCTCACGCACGCGTCAGTCTTGACGAAAGCTCACAATTCCCCTGCGTGTCGTCCCGCTTCTCTGGCAGCCGGCCCACCCCCATCTGCCAGCGTGAAGGCGGCCCGAGCCGCCGAGCCAAACTGGACACCGCACAGGAGGAGAGAGCGGCATGGCCAACTTCACGCTGCACACCCCCGAGACCGCGCCCGACGGCGCCAAGGAGCGCCTGGCGGCGGCCGAGAAGAAGTTGGGCTTCGTACCCAACCTATGGGCCATCCAGGCCGAGGCGCCGGCCCTGCTCGAGGGCTACCAGACCCTCAACGCCATCTTCGAGGAGAAGACCTCGTTCGACGCGAGCGAGCGCCAGACGGTGCTGATGACCATCAACTTCGACAACGCGTGCCACTTCTGCATGGCCGCGCACACGGGTGTCGCCAAGAAACAGGGCGTGCCCGATGCGGTCATCGAGGCGCTGCGCGACGACACGCCGTTGCCGGATGCCAAGCTGGAGGCGCTGCGCCGCTTCACTCGCGCGGTGGTCGGAAAGCGCGGTTGGGTCGAAGAGGCCGACGTGCAGGCTTTCCTCGACGCCGGCTACACCCAGCGCCAGGTGCTCGAGGTGATCCTCGGCATCGGCCTGAAGGTGCTGTCCAACTATACCAACCACGTCGCCGACACGCCGGTGAACGAGGCATTCCAGAAGTTCGCCTGGAGCAAGCCAGCCGCCGCCGCGGCGGAATAGGGTGCGATAGTCCTCGGCGCCGCGGTCCGCCGCCTCGGGCGGATCGTGCGCCGGGCCGCGTCAGCTCACGGTGATCCAGAGGCCGGTCCAGACATAGGTGCTACCATTGAGCGTCGCGTTTCCGAAAGTCTGCATTGCGCCAGGCAGGTTCGGATCGATGTTGCCCGGAAGGGTCCAGTTATTGTTGATGCTCCCGTCGCCCGGGTCGTACCAGTCTCCGTTGCCGCCGCGCACTGGCCAATGCATCGCGCTGGCTGCCGCATTGGCATTGCCGACCAGGACGAGCTGAACCTCGCCCGCCTGCGGATTTGCGTATTGATTGACGCCGGTGTTCACCTGCCCATTGTTCAGCGTGTCGATGAGCGCGATCTCGGCGGCGACGAAATCGACGCCGAATAGCCCCTCAAGGAAGGTCCTGCAATTGGCGGTGAGGTTCACCGTCGCCTGCCGTCCCGGATCGAGCTGAAGCAGCGCGCTGACCAGGCTGTAGGGCGTGCTGAAGTTGGTGTTGGCGAGCTTTACTTGGGGTGCGTGCGGCGCTACCGCCTGAGTCGCCGGCGCCGAGTTCACCGCCGTGAAGTTGCCGCCAGGCGGCGTGAAAATGCCGGTCAGACCGTAGACTTGGTTGGCGAAGGCCGAAGGGCCGGGCTGGCCCGGATCGACGGCCGGCATCGGGCTGGGCACGGCCAGACGATGGACGGCATTGCCGCAGTGCGGGGCGGCCACCGTGACGTCGTAGCCGGCCACGTCGAGGGCGTTGTCGAAGGCGTGCAGCGCGGCGGTCACTGCATAGGCGCCGCAGGCGTTCGAGTTGTTCGGCTGCTCGCCGACGAAGGTGACGTTGGGCATCGCCCGACTCTCCTCTCGCGTTGATTCCGAAGCAGCGGCCGCAGCGGGCAGCGCGGCCTGGGCTGTCGCGCGTCCGGCGGATCGCCGCGGCGGTGCGGCCAGCGTGCGAAGCAGCAAGGCGGTCGTCAGGTCCACCTACAGCGGCCTCCAGGCCAGGCGCCCCGCCGGCCGGCGCCGGCCGGGCCGTCGTATGCCAGACGCACGGTCCCTGCGCTGCGTGAAGACGGAAACCGCAAGAGGACGACTTCGGGAGAAGGGGTGTCCGGCCCGTCTATAGGCCGTAGCGGCTCCACATGGCCCGCTCCTCGGCCACCGCCCAGAGGCCGTCGGCCACACCCGCGCCGAGCGCGGCGACATCCGGCACGCCGGCGGAGCGCGAATTGGCCGACACGGGCGCGAGGCCGAAGCGCCGGCGCAGCCAACTGCGTTCGCCGTCGACCCGGCGCAGCTTCACCCGCTCGCCGTAGCGCTCGCGCAGGATGCCGCGCAGGTCGCCCAGGCCGTCGATCAACCCGGCCTCCTGGGCGCGGCGGCCGCTGTAGATCTCGCCGGAGAAGATCTCTTCCTCCGGCCCCGTCAGCTTGTCGCCGCGGCGGCTGCGCACCCAGGCCTTGAAGGACTCGTGGATCTCGCCCTGCAGCCGCTTGAGGCGGGCTTCGTCCTGCTCGCGCACCGGCGAAAAGGGGTCCATCAGAGACTTCCGCTCGCCCGCTGTATACAGCCGGCGCTCGATGCCGATGCGCCCGATCGCGTCGTGGAATCCGAAGCTGGCGGCGATCACGCCGATCGAGCCGAGCAGCGAGCTTTCGTGGGCATAGATCTCGTCGGCCGCGCAGGCCAGCCAGTAGCCCCCGGAGGCCGCCACGTCCTCGCAGAAGGCGATCACCGGCACCTCCTTCTCGGCGGCGAGGTCGCGGATGCGCTTGGCGATCAGCGCCGACTGCACCGGCGCGCCGCCCGGCGAGTTGACGGACAGGGCGACCGCCTTCAGCCGGGGCAGCCGGAAGGCCCGCTCGATAGGGCCGGCCAGTTCGGCCAGGCTGAGCCCGCGGCGCAGCGGCATGCTCTCGCCGATCACCCCGGTCAGCCGGATCACCCCCACGACGGGCGGCGGGTTGCGGTAGTCCTCGTGCGGGATCCAGCTCAGGAGCTTGGCGATGTCCATGGCGCTGTAAATGGCAGAGCGGCGTGCGGAATCAAACCCCTCACCGTCACACGGCGCTAGCCAGCCTCCTCGAAGCCGCTCAGCACGTTGACGGCGTTGACCCCGATCTCCTCGACCGCGTAACCGCCCTCCATGACGAAGAGCGTCGGGACGCCGAGGCCGGCGATCTGGCGGCCGACCCGCAGGTAGTCCTCGCTGTCCAGGCGGAACTGGCTGATCGGGTCGTCCTTGTAAGTGTCCACCCCCAGCGAGACGACGACGGCCTCGGCCCCGAAGCGGCGGATGCGCTGACCGGCCTCCTCCAGCGCGCCGAACCAGCGCTCGAAGCCGGTGCCCCATTCCATCGGGAAGTTCGCGTTGCAGCCCGCGCCGGCGCCCTGCCCGGTCTCGTCCTCGTAGCCGAGGAAGAAGGGGAACTCCTGCTTGGGATGGCCGTGCAGGGAGGCGAAGAAGACGTCGTCGCGGTCGTAGAAGATCGACTGGGTGCCGTTGCCGTGGTGGTAGTCGATGTCCAGGATCGCCACCTTCGCCGCCCCCAGGTCGCGCAGCGACTGGGCCGCGATGGCCGCATTGTTGAGGAAGCAGTAGCCGCCGTAGTAGTCGCGCGCCGCATGGTGGCCGGGCGGCCGGCACAGGGAGAAGACCGCGCGCGCGCCCTGCGCCACCCTGGCCGCGCCGGTCAGGGCGACGTTCGCCGACGCCCGGGCCGCGCGCCAGGTGCCGTGGGTGATCGGCGTGCCGGCGTCGAAGGAAAAGTAGCTGAGCTTGCCGTCGATGCTCTCCGGCTCGATGGCGCGCATGCCGCGGATCGCCCAGTTGAGCGGCAGGGCGTCGTGCTCGCGCCCGGTCTTGACCCAATCGCCCCAGGCCGCGGCCAAGAAGGAGAGGTAGCGCAGGTCGTGCACCGCCTCCAGCGGCGCCACGCCGTGATCGTCGGGCTCCAGGATGTCGCCCAGTCCGACGGCGCGCACGCGCTCCAGCACCATCTCGGCGCGTCGCGGCATCTCGAAAGGCGGCAGGAGCTGGCCGTCGATCAGCTCCGCCTTGCCGTCCTGCAACTTGTGATCTTCGCTGTAGATCGTCAGCATTCCCAGTCCCCGTGCCTTCCCTGTCGTGGACGAGCGGCCGTGCCGCGGCCTGCGTACGGCGCCTAAGCCCGCCGCACCGTGACGTGGTCGGCGGCCCAGACGCCCGGCCAGACCTCGGCGGCGCCCGCCCGCAGGCGGCGGATCTCGGCCAGAGGCACGTCGCGTGCGATCAGCATCGGCCCTGCGTCTTCAGCGCTGTCTGCCGGCGGGATCTCGTCGTGCACCCCGACGAAGCCCAGGCTCTCCTCGCAGGGCAGGAAGACGCTGCAGCCCGAGGTGTTGGTCTCGCGCGGCTTGTTGGTGGAGGCGGCGCCGATCACGCCCACCGCCGCGACCGCCGCCTGCAGCTCGATCGCCCGCGCCTTGGCGCAGCCGAAGACGCGCGAATAGCCGGAGAGCTTCGCCGTCATCGAGGGCACCAGGATCACGTCGGGCCGTTCCGGCGCCAGCAGGCTCGACAGCGCCGGCATCTCCACGTCCAGGCAAATCAGGGTCGCCAGCCTCATGCCCTTCCACTCGACGACCTCCAGCCGGTCGCCGGTGTTGAGGTGCCAAGCCTCCGGGTCTTTCTCCCCGGGCGTCAGGCACAGCTTGTCCTGGCGCACGAGGCGCCCGTCGGGTAGCAGCAGGTGGGCGCGGTTGAGATAGGGCGAGCCGAGGTCCGGCGGCGACTCGACCTGCACCGGCATGGTGCCGGCGAGCAGGGCCATGTCGTACTTGGCCGGCAGGTCCGCGACGGCGGCAAGCGCCGCCTCGGCCTGTTCGGCCATCCAAGGGATCTCCTCGCGCGCCGTCAGGCCCTGGGGCGCAAAGGACAGCCACTGCTCGGACATGTACTCCGGCATGACCAGCAGGTCGGCGCCCGCCTCCTTGGCCGTCCGCATCCGCGCCTCGACCGCGGCGGCCCAGGCGCCGATGCCGTTGAGCGGCCGGGCCAGATTTACGGCCCAGAGGGCCAGCGTCAGGGACTTCGGGGCGGCTTCGCTCATCTCGGCTCGCTCGGCGGTATGGCAAGTCGGCCGGGCACCGCACGCAGCGCCCGGCCGAGTCGTGAAATCGCCCGGCTGCCTAGGACTTCAGGCGCGTCCAGACGCGGTTGCGCAGCTCGCGCGCCTCGACCGAACAGTCGATGCTGGGACGCAGGCGGTCGGCATACTCCTGCGGCATGTTGACCGCCGGATTGGCCTTCAGGGCCTCGTCGAGGAACTCGGCCGAGCCGTCGATCGCGTTCATGTAGCCGGTGAAGTTGGACGCCACCGCCACGTTTTCAGGGTCGAGCATCCAGTCGATGAAGCGCTTGGCGTTCTCGGGATTGGGCGCGTCGGCCGGCACCATGAAGTTGTCGGTCCAGAAGGTGATGCCTTCCTTCGGATAGACGTAGACGGCCGTCGGCAGATCGTTCTTCGTCCGGTGCGAAGCGCCGTTCCACTGGTGATGCATGATCACCTCGCCGGCGATCATGCGGTCGATGGTGCCGTCCGACTGGTACATCTTTACGTGGGGCTTCTGCGCCTCGAGCAGGTCCAGGATCGCCTGCGCCTCCTCGGGGCTCTCGGTGCACTTGTCGAAGCCCAGGTAGTAGGCGGCAGCGTTGTAGACCTCGACCTCGTCGTTGAGCATGGCGATCTCGCCCTGCAGCTCCTCGCGCGGCTCGAAGACCTCTTTCCAGGACTCCTCCAGCTCGCCCTCGACGCGCGCCGAGTCGTAGGTCACGCCGGTGGTGCCCCACATATAGGGCGCCGAGTACTTGCGCTCGGGATCGAAGAACGGCGCGTCGTGCGGTGCCACGATCAAACCGCCGTTCGGCATCGACATGGTGTCGATCGGCTGCACGAGGCCCTCGTCGATCAGGATGGCGACCATGTAGCCGGACGGCACGATCACGTCGTAGCCGGCGGCACCCGCCTGCAGCTTGGCCAGCATGGTCTCGTTGGAGTCGTAGACGTCGAGGGTGACGGCGATGCCGGTCTCGGCCTCGAACCTGGTCAGCAGGTCGGGCGGGAAATAGTTCGACCAGTTGTAGAGGAACAGCTCGCCCTCGGCTTTGGCGGCGCCGGCACCGGCCAGCAGCACGCCGGCGGCGACGGCCGCCATCAGCATCCGTTTCATGGTTTTCGCACTCCCTGTTTGGTTGCGGGTCTTCACCGGATACGTTTCTTGCAGGCCGCGAATGGTCGTCCTGTGCAAGACCTCCGTCAACCGAGCCCCCCTAACGGCGCATGCGTCCGACGGCGAAGGACAGGCTGACGAAGAGGATGGAGACGACCAGCATCAGTGCCGAGATGGCGTTGACCTCCGGCGTGATGCCGATGCGGATCATCCCGAAGATGTAGACCGGCAGGGTGGTCGCCCCCGGGCCGGCCACGAAGTAGGTGATGGTGAAGGTGTCGAGCGAGATGATGAAGGACAGCATGGCGCCCGACAGGATGCCAGGCCAGAGCAGCGGCAAGGTGATGCGCCGGAAGGTCTGTACCTCGTTGGCATAGAGGTCGGCCGCCGCCTCCGGGATCGCCTTGTCCATGCCCTCCAGGCGCGCGCGGATCGGCAGGTAGGCGAATGGGATGCAAAAGACGGTGTGCGCGATGATCACCGTCGTCAGGCCGAGCTGAATGCCGACGATGACGAAGAACAGCAGCGTCGCCACCGCGGTGACGATCTCCGGGATGATCAGCGGGAAGGCGATGACGGCGTTGACGGCGTCCTGACCGCGAAAGCGCGAGCGGGCCATGCCGAGCGCGGCGACCAGGGCGGCGAAAGTCGCGATCAGGGTCGCCGTGGTGGCGACGATCAGCGAATTGCCGGCGGCCGCCAGGATGTCGTCGTTACGCAGCACCTCGCCGTACCAGTCCAGCGAGAAGCCGGTCCAGATCGTTGCCTGGCGGTTCTCGTTGAAGCTGAAGAAGATCAGCACGAAGATCGGCAGATAGAGATAGGCGAAGAAGAAGGCCGCACCCTGCGGAACGCCGGTGAACCGCCACAGCGGATTGCGGGTGCGTTTGGCCATCATCCCGCTTCAGCCGGCGCTCGGCGGGCGCCGGAAGCGCATCAGATAGACCATCATCGCCAGCAGCACGATGGCCAGCAGTGCGAACGCCAGCGCCGCGCCGAGGGGCCAGTTGCGCGCTGCGCCGAACTGGCTCTGGATCAGGTTGCCGATCATCATCGACTTCGAGCCACCGAGCAGCTCCGGCGTCACGAAGGCGCCGAGCGAGGGGATGAACACCAGGATGCAGCCGGCGGCAATGCCCGGCATGGCCAACGGCACGACGACCCGCAGAAATGCGCGGCGCTTGTTGGCCCCCAGGTCGAAGGCGGCCTCGACCAGCCGCAGGTCGAGCTTCTCCAGGCTGGCGTAGATCGGCAGCACCATGAAAGGCAGGAAGGAGTAGACCAGCCCGATGGTGATCGCGACGTTGGTGTAGAGCAGCTCGATCGGCTCCTCGATCAGGCCGAGGCCGAGCAGCGCCTCGTTCAGCAGGCCGTTGCTGCGCAGCATCAGGATCCAGGCGTAGTTGCGCACCAGCAGGTTGGTCCAGAACGGGATGGTGACCAGGAAGATCAGCAGGTTGCGGTACTTCTCCGGCTGCAGCGCCATGTAGAAGGCGGCCGGAAAGCCGATGGTCAGGCAGATCGCCATGGTGACGAAGGACAGGATGAAGCTGCGGGCGAAGATCCGGATGTAGTCGGGATTGACCGACAGCTCGCCGAGCAGGTTCTCCTCGAACAAGAAGGCCACATAGGCCTCGACCGTGTGCACGCCCCACTGCACGCCGCCGTTGATGCCACGCTCGAGGATCGAGACGTAGGCCATCAACCCCAGCGGCAGCACCATGAAGATGCCGATGATCAGCATCGCCGGGGCGATCAGTGCCCCGACGCGCGCCGGTCTGGAGCGGCGCATGAGATCGACGAAGGCGCCCATCAGTCGACCAGCACCTGCACCGCGTCGGGCGCCACCCGAATGCCGACCCGCTCGCCGACCGAAAATTGCGCCTTCGAACCGTCGCGGTTCTGCACCCGCGCCTGGAAGGGCGCGTCCAGGTCAGCGCCGGCGATCGCCACGAAATAGAGCGTATCGGTGCCGAAGTATACGATCCGCTCAACCGCGCCCGTCAGTCCCTCCGCGCCCGCCGCCTCCAGCTCGACCCGCTCGGGCCGCAGCGCCAGGGTGACGCGTTCGCCTGCGGCGTGCCGGTGCGGGTCCTGGCCGGAGAGGACGGCTCCACCCGGCAGGCGGTATCGCTCGCCTTCGCTTTCCACCTCGGCTTGCAGGAAGTTGGTCTCGCCGATGAAGTCGGCGACGAAGCGGTTGACCGGCCGCTCGTAGATCTGCTCCGGGCTGCCTGCCTGCTGCACCTCCCCGTCCGACATCACCGCGACCCGGTCCGACATGGTCAGGGCCTCTTCCTGGTCGTGGGTGACGAAGACGAAGGTGATGCCGGTTTCGCGCTGCAGGCGCTTCAGTTCGATCTGCATCTCCTTGCGCAGCTTGAAGTCGAGCGCCGAGAGCGGCTCGTCGAGCAGCAGGACCTTGGGTTGGTTGGCGAGCGCCCGGGCCAGTGCGACGCGCTGCTGCTGGCCGCCGGAAAGCTGCGTCGGACGGCGGTCGCCCAGGCTGCCCATCTGCACCAGCTCCAGCATCTCGCCAACGCGCGTGGCGATGCGCGGCTTGTCCCAACCCTGCATCTCCAGGCCGAAGCCGATGTTCTGGGCCACCGTCATGTGCGGAAACAAGGCGTAGGACTGGAAGACCGTATTCACCGGCCGCTTGAAGGGCGGCAGCCGGACTATGTCGTAGCCCTCCAGCAGGATCTGACCGGCGCTCGGCTGCTCGAAGCCAGCGATCAATCGCAGCAGCGTGGTCTTGCCGCAGCCGGAGGGGCCGAGCAGGGTGAAGAACTCGTTGCGCGCGATCGCCAGGGACACGTCCTCGAGAGCGCGCACCTCCTGGCTGCCGCTGCCGAAGACCTTTGTCAGATTGCGAACGTCGATCGCGGCGACGCTGCCGTCGCGCATGCCCGTCCACGACTCCCGGTCATTGCTGTCAGCGGCAAGTTAATCAGGCGGATCGTGGAGGGAGCAAAAGGTTTTTCGCAGTGCCGCATTCACCCGGCACGCATCGGCAGGGGGGCGGCGTCGCGCAGGACGGCCTCCGCCTCGGCCGTGAAGCCGCCGTCCGCGGCGTGCAGCGCCAGTCCAGGCAGCAGGGTCAGCGCGGCGCGGCTGCCGCAGGTCGCCTGCACCACGACTCGGCGCGCCGGTCGGCCGGCCTGGGGCCACAGCGGCAGCAGACGCAGGTCGCCGGCGCCGGACGGCATGGCAGCCAGAAGCTCGGCCAGGCGATCGGCGCGATAGATCAGCGTCAGGGTGCCGCCCTGACGCAGACGGCGCACGGCGAGGTCCAGCCAGACGCGCAAGCCCGCCGCGCCCTCGCGGTTGGCGCGGTCCTTGTCCTCGCGCGGCGAGGCCGTGGCCTCCGGCGGATGGAAGGGCGGGTTGAGCAGGACTCGCCGGTAGCCGCTGCCGAGATCTTTCGGCGGTGCCGCCACATCGCCCTGCAGCACGCGCAGGTGCACCGTGTTGGCGGCCGCATTGGCCTGCGCCAGCTCGGCCAGCTCAGGCTGCAGCTCCAGCCCGCTGACCTCCAGCCCGGGTACCCGCGCCGCCAGGCACAGCACCGCCGCGCCGACGCCGCAGCCCAGCTCCAGCACCCGCTCGCCGAGCCGGGCGGGCACGGCGGCGGCGAGCAGGACGGGGTCGACGGCCGCCCTGTAGCCTTCGGCCGGCTGGCGCAGGGCGACGCGCCCGCCGAGCAGCCGGTCCTCGCTGACCTGCGCCGCGGCCGGGCCGCTCACCAGCCCTCCCCGGACCACACCTCCTCTCCGGCCGCCTCCAGCAGCCGGCGCGCCGCCGCATAGTCCTCCTCGATCACCACTAGGCGGCGCGGGATGGCGATGGCGGAGCCCTCCAGGACGCTGGCGTGACCGTCGAGGACCAGCGGCTCGATGCCCGAATCGCGCAGCAGGGCCTGCAGCCAGGACAGCTTGACCAAGTCGTTCGTTCGCAAAAGTTCGCGCATGCCCTGCTCCGCATCCCGACCGGTGCGCCGTGCTCGCGCTTGACCGGCGCCGGCTTGCTCCTATGCTGCCGCGGCGTCCGAAGGGGGCCAAGGCGCGTTGCCGCGCCTGCCGTCGGCCCCACATATGATAAAGACACACTAGCACGCGGCCGCCACCGCTCGACAGCCGACGACGGCCGGCCGCGCCGAGACATGACGAAAGAGACGAAGCGCGTGCATTCCGCCGCCGAGACCCAGACGTCCGACGCTTCCGGCCACGGTGGCGACGCCCGGCCGAGCGGCCCGGGCGGCACCGCCGGCAGCCTCGAGCCCTTGCAGTCTCTGGTCGCCGAGGATCTCAAGCGCGTCAACGACATCATCGTCGAGAAGATGCACTCGCCGGTGGCGCTGATCCCGCAGCTCGCCGGGCATATCGTCGCGGCCGGCGGCAAGCGGTTGCGGCCGATGCTGACGCTCGCCTCGGCGCGCCTGTGCGAGGCCGGCGCGGGCCGCGAGTTCGCCCTGGCCGCCTGCGTCGAGTTCATCCATACGGCCACCCTGCTGCACGACGACGTGGTCGACGACAGCCGCCTGCGCCGCGGACTGGAGACGGCGAACGCCGTCTGGGGCAACAAGGCCAGCGTGCTGGTCGGCGACTTCCTGTTTTCGCGGGCCTTCCAGCTCATGGTCGCGGACGGCTCGCTGGTCGTGCTCAAGGTGCTGTCCGACGCCTCGGCCACCATAGCCGAGGGCGAGGTGCACCAACTCCTGACCGCCAACGACCTGGCGACCGACGAGACGGCCTACCTGGAGGTGATCGAGGCGAAGACCGCCGCGCTGTTCGCCGCCGCCTGCGAGATCGGCGCCGTGGTGGCGGACCGCAGCGAGGCGGAGCAGGCGGCCCTGCGGCGCTTCGGCCTGAACTTCGGCAACGCCTTCCAGCTCGTCGACGACATCCTCGACTACTCGGCCGAACAGCAGGCGCTCGGCAAGACCATCGGCGACGACTTCCGCGAGGGTAAGATCACCCTGCCGCTGGTGCTGGCCTACGCACGGGGCAGCGAGGAGGAGCGGCAGTTCTGGAGACGCTGCGTCGAAGACCTCGAGCAGGGCGACGGCGACCTGAAGCACGCCATCGCGCTGATGGACCGGCACGGCGCGCTCGAGGAGTCGAAGCAGCGCGCCCGCACCTACGCGACCCGCGCGGTCGAGGACCTGTCGGGCTTTCCCGACAACCCCGCCAGGCATGCCCTGCTGCAGGCCATCGATTTCTGCGTCGACCGGCTGTACTGAGCCCGCACTTCACGGCACCGCACCGAACGCCGTCTCCCCGGCGAGCGCATCTGTCCGGGAGGCGACCAGCATGCCCAGCATCAGCATGGCAGATTTCCGCCCGCACCTGCCCTCCGACAGCCCAGAGGCGGCGCTGAACTCGCAGACCTTGGCGGCAGGTGGGCCGGCCGCCGTGGTGGCCGGTCCCGCCACCACCGGCCCGAGCGACCCTGCTGCCGCCAAGCCGGTCCCGGCCGCACCCGGGCCGATCGCGGCCCCGTCGCCGGCGCCGCACGGCCCGCGGGCGTCGGCAGCCGGCCCACGCCAGCTCCTGCGCGACCTTCTGGTCTTCGCCGTGCTGCTTCACCTGCTCGACGGCGGCCCGGCGGCACCGCTCGGCCGCCGACGCCGGGTCGCTCGCCTGGCTGCCCGTCGCGGAGAGGGCCACCTGGGCGCCTAAACACTGGGCAGATCGCGGGATCCGCCCAATTCCTGAGCACGGCCGCATCTGGCAGGAACAGATAGGCGTAAGACCAACAGTAATAATACCAATCGCTTGCCCCGGCCATTCTCGGTGGCACGCAAATTGCTGGTCAGCAAGAGACCCCCGACCGGGCGAATCCGGCGGAAGCCGGGAGGCAACCGAGGGCCGGGTCGGCGCTGCGGATCGCCCGGCGAGCCATGGGGGATCCCGAGCCAGATGTGGACGCGCTACCAGAGCAAGGAGGTCCGCCAGGCCGCCGCCACGGGCCGCCTGTGAGACCGCCGCAGACGATGGAAATCAACTGCCCCGAGACCCTGGCGGAGGTCACCGCCGCCTTCGAGGCCTACGAGCACGCCTTGGTAACGAACGACCTGGAGGCCCTCGACGGCTTCTTCTGGGCCAGCGACTTCGTGCTACGTTACGGCATTTCCGAGCACCTGTACGGCATCGAGGCGATCCGCCGCTTCCGCGCCACACGGGCGAGCGGCGACCTGGACCGCGAGCTGACGCGGGTGTCGATCGTCACCTTCGGGCGAGACTTCGCCGCGGCCAACGCCCAGTACAGACGCACGAAGTCGGGGGCCGAGGGGCGCGTCAGCCAGACCTGGGTGCGCTTCGCCGAGGGTTGGCGTATCGTCGCCGCCCACGTCAGCATGCCCAAGCTGGCCGTTTGAGGGGCCGCACATGCCGGCCTTGCGCGCCCTTCTCTCGCGGACGGGCCTGACCCCAACCTGCCCAGCGGAGACAGCCATGCGCGATACTGTCGACGCCTTCGTCGAGATCTTCGATCTGCCGGGCGCGCCGGGCGGCCCGCTGGCCGGCCTCGACTTCGCCGCCAAGGACCTCTTCGACGTCGCCGGCCATGTCACCGGCGCCGGCAATCCGACCTGGGCATCCAGCCATGCGCCGGCGACGGCGCACGCGCCCTGCGTCGTCGCCTGCCTGGAGGCCGGCGCCACCCTACGCGGCAAGACCCATACGGACGAGCTGGCCTACAGCCTGATGGGGGTGAACGCGCACTACGGCACCCCGCGCAACTCCGCCGCGCCGGAGCGGGTGCCTGGCGGTTCCTCCTCCGGCTCGGCGGCGGCCACGGCGGCCGGTCTCGTCGACTTCGCGCTCGGCACCGACACCGGCGGCTCGGTGCGCGTGCCGGCGAGCTTCTGCGGCCTCTACGGCCTGCGCACCACCCACGGACGGATCCCGCGCGACGGCATGGTGCCCCTGGCGCCGGGCTTCGACGTGGTCGGCTGGTTCGCGCGCACGGCGCGCGGACTGGACAGTGTCGCCGAAGCCTTCGCACTGCAGGCGCCCGCGGCGCCGGAACGCCCCCGCCTGATGCTGCCGGGCGACGTGTGGGCGCTCGCCGAGGAGGCCACGCGCGCGGCGTTGCAGCCGGCGCTCCGGCGCCTGCAGGACCTGTTCGGCGCCGCAGCCGATGTGCGGCTTTCCGAAGCCCCCCTGTCCGAATGGCGCGAAGCCTTCCGCGTCTGCCAGGCCGCCGAGGTCTGGGAGGTCCACGGCGACTGGGTGCGACAGTACCGGCCGGCCTTCGGCCCCGGCGTCGCCGAGCGCTTCGAGATGGCCAGCCGCATCGGCGGCGACGAACGCCGCGGCGCCGAGGCGGTGCGGGCGCAGGTGCGCGCGTCGCTGCGCGACCGGCTCGCCGACGACGGCATCCTGGTTCTGCCGACCTGCCCGGGCCCGGCGCCGCTCAAGCGCGCCGAGGCCGCGGACTTCGAGGCTTATCGGGCGGCGGTGCTGCAGATGCTGGCGGCGGCCGGGCTGGCCGGCCTGCCGCAGCTCACCATCCCCGCGGCGCTGTGCGGCGGTGCGCCGGTCGGACTCTCCCTGCTCGGCCCGGTCGATAGCGACCGGACGCTCGTCCGCCTGGCGATCCGCCTGGAAGACTACCTGATGGCGCCGCATCCTTTGGCATGACGCCTATTTTTTAGGCGGCTGCCCCAGAATCTGCCCAAGATGCGCGCGCAATAGAAGCAGGCGATCGTCAAAGATAAACAGTTGTATGTGCAACTGTTGGCTTTACGATGTCTGGCACGTGGCTTGCTTGGGATGGCGATGGGGCAGGCGCGCGCCCGGGGGATCGGCATGAAAGCGGCAAACTGCCGTCGCGCCCGAGCGAGCGACATCGCACCCGCCCCTTGCCGCGAGAAGCACGACAACAGTGAGGGTGGCGCAATGCTTGGGAAATCCTGGAAATCCGCGGTGGCCGCGACGGCGGCCGCCGGTCTGGTCTCCTCCGCCGCGGCCGTATCGGCGCTGGCGGCCGAAGAGGTCCTGCGCATCGGCGCACCGCTGGCACTGACCGGCGGGCTGGCCGACGAGGGCAAGAAGCAGGAAGCGGTCTGGCAGCTCTGGCTCGACAAGGTGAACGCCGACGGCGGCGTCGAGGTCGGCGGCCGGACGATGAAGGTCGAGTTCGTCCAGTACGATTACCAGACCGACGGCAAGCGCGCCGGCCAGCTCGCCGAGAAGCTGATCACCGACGACGAGGTCGACGTGCTGATGGCGCCCTTCGGCTCCGGCCATACCAAGATCGTGGCCGCGGTCGCCGAGCGCTACCAGGTCCCGCTGATCGCCTGCGTCGCTTCTTCCGTGTCGGTCTACGACCAGGGCTTCCAGTACCTCTTCGGCACCCTGGCGCCGAACACCGGCATGACGGAGTCGATGACGGCCTACTTCAAGGAGAAGATGCCGGAGTTGCGAAGCGTCGCCGTCTACGGCCGCGACGACGTCTTCCCCAAGGCGATGGCATCGGCCCTCGCGGACTCGGCCAAATCCGCCGGCCTGGAGGTGACCTACAACGAGCTCTACGCCGTCGGCACGATGGACCACTCGGCCGCCATGTCGGCGATCAAGGCGGCCGAGCCAGACTGGGTCTACATGACGGGCTACACCCAGGACCTGATCCTCGGCCGCAAGCAGATGCAGGACCTGGGCGTCGAAGCGCCGATCATCACCATGGTGACCGGCCCGGCCTACCGCGAGTTCACCGAAGGGCTGGGCGAGCTGGCCGACGGTGTCACCAGCTCCACCTGGTGGCACCATGCCACCGCCTACGAGGGCGCGGTCGGCCCCTGGGAAACGACCGCCGCCTTCTACGCCGACTTCCTCGAGGCTTTCGGCACCGACCCCGACTACGTCCACGGCTCCTGCGCGGCGGCGGCCGACGTCCTGGTCAACGCGGTGCAGACTGCCGGCTCGACCGACAAGCAGGCAGTGCGCGACGCCCTGGCCGCGACCGAGATCCTCACCTTCTACGGCCCGATCGACTTCGGCGAGAACGGCATGAACCAGGGGCGCGAAATGCCGATCATCCAGGTCCATGGCGAGGAGATCAAAGTTCTCTATCCCGCCGCGATCGCCGATGCCGATCTGAAGATGATCGACTAGGCGGCGCGCGCGCCGCCCTGCGGCAGACGCGGCGGCGGATGGGGGCCGCGCAAAGGGCGGCGCCGTCCCCACCAGGCGCCGCCGGGTCTTGCCGCCGGCCCCTTCCCGCCTCAGCGGAGACCGTCCGTGGACATCCTGCAGATTCTCGTCAACGGCATCGTTCTGGGCGCGCTCTACGCCTGCATCGCCGTCGGCTTCTCGCTCGTTTGGGGCGTGTTGAACGTCATCAACATGCTGCACGGCTCCTTCATCATCCTGGGCGGCTATCTGACGTTCTTCGCCTGGTTCTACCTCGGCCTCAATCCGATCCTGGTGCTGCCGGCCGTGGCGCTCGTGCTCTACCTGCTCGGCTTCGCGCTGCAGTACCTCTTCATCAACAAGGTCGTCACCGCGCCGGTGCTGACCACCCTGACGCTGACCTTCGGGTTGGACATGATCCTGTACAACCTGATGACCGTGTACTTCACGGCGACGCCCCGGCGGGTCACGCTGGACCTCGGCATCGTCGAGTTCCTCGGCGTCGTCACGCCGGTCGACCGCCTGCTGGGGATGGGGCTGGCGCTGCTGCTGACGGCCCTGCTCTACCTGGTGATGCGCGGCTCGACCATCGGGCGCGCCATCGTCGCAGTGCGCATGGACCGCCAGGCCGCCGCCCTGATGGGCATCCGCGTCAACCGCATCTACGCCATCACCTTCGGCATCGGCGCCCTGATGGCCGGCGCGGCCGGCGCCGTCTTCGCCATGGTCTTCCCGGTCACCACCAACCTGACCGGCGTGTTTCTCGGCAAGGCCTTCGTCATCTGCGTCATCGGCGGCCTGGGCAGCGTCCCGGGCGCGCTGGTCGGCGGCCTGGCGCTCGGCGTGATCGAAAGCTTCGCCGGCTTCCTGCTGGGCCCGCAGCACGCCATCACCGTCGGCTTCGTGCTGATGCTGATCCTGCTTGTGGTACGGCCGACAGGCCTCGTCGGCGTCAAGGGGTACGAGTGATGGGCGGCGACGGGACCTCGACGAAACTGAGCGGGCCGGCGGTGCTGTCGCGCAAGCCGCTCGCCTACGCCGCCCTGGCGCTCTGGGTCGGCCTGCTCGCCGCCACCCCGCTGCTCGGCGACAACTACACGGTGCGCATCGCCATCACGATCGCGATGTTCACCGCCATGGCGCTGTCGTGGAACTTCATCGGCGGCTTCACCGGCTACCCCTCCTTCTCCACGGCCGCCTTCTTCGGCATCGGCTGCTACGTCGGCGCGCTCGCCCAGCGCAACGGCATTCCGCTAGTCGTCGCCTGGACGCTGGCCACCCTGGCGGTCGCCCTCTTCGCCGCCGCCCTCGGTCTGATCATCCTGCGCCTGAAGGGCCACTACTTCGCCATCGGCTCGATCGCCGTCGTCGAGGTCGTACGTCTGATCGTCTCCTCCTGGGGCAGCGTCACCGGCGGCGGCGACGGCCTGAACGTCCCGCTGCTGCAAGGCGGGCCCGAGGCGGTCTCGGCGATCGTCCTCTACGTCATGCTGGCGATCATGCTGGCCGCCTTCGGCGCCACGGTGCTGGTCGACCGCGGCCGGCTCGGCTTCGGGCTGCGCTGCATCAACCAGAACGAGGACGCCGCCGACATGGTCGGCATCGACACCACCCGCTACAAGATCGCCGCCTACAGCCTGTCGGCCCTGTTCTGCGGCACGGTCGGCGCGGTCTACGCCTCCTGGGTCGGCTACATCGACCCGACCGACAGCTTCTCGATCCTGCTGACCGTCAAGGTGCCGGTGATGGCGCTGCTCGGCGGCGCCGGCACGGTGTTCGGGCCGATCGTCGGCACCGGCGTCTTCGTCCTGCTGGAGGAGTTCTTCTGGGCCAACTTCCTGGAGTGGAACCGGGCCATCCTGGGCGGGATCATCGTCTTCCTGATCTTCTTCCTGCCCGGCGGCATCCTGCGCCTCGACTATCGCCGGCTGTGGCGCGACCTGCTGGCCAGGCGCGCCCGGCAGCGCAGCGCGGAGGCCGCGGAATGAGCGGGATCCTGCGCCTCGAAGGGGTCAGCAAGGCCTTCGGCGGCATACGCGCCGTCAACGACGTCTCCTTCGCGCTGGAGGAGGGGGAGATCGTCGGCCTGATCGGCCCGAACGGGGCCGGCAAGACGACGCTGGTCAACCTGATCACCGGCGTCCATCCGCTGACCGCTGGCAGGGTGGTCTTCGCCGGCGCGGACGTCACGCGGCAAAAGCCGTTCCAGGCGGCGCGCCGCGGGCTCGCCCGCACCTTCCAGATCGTCCAGCCCTTCCCGCAGATGAGCGTGCTGGAGAACGTCGCCGCCGGCGCGCTGTTCGGCGGCGCGCCCGACACCATGGCCGATGCCCTGGACGAGGCGCGCCGCGAGCTCGCCTTCGTCGGCCTGGAGCCTCTGGCCGAGACGCCGGCCGCCTCGCTGACCCTGCCCAACCGCAAGCGGCTGGAGCTCGCCAAGAGCCTGGCGATGCGCCCCAAGGTGCTGCTGCTCGACGAGGTCAATGCCGGCTTGAACGCCGCCGAGATCGACGGCGCGCTGGAGCTGATCCGCCAGATCGCCGCGCGCGGCGTGACCATCCTGATCATCGAGCATCTGATGAAGGTGGTGCTGTCGATCTCCCAGCGCATCCTGGTGCTGCACCACGGCGAGTTGATCGCCGAGGGCGCGCCGCGCGCCGTGGTCGAGAACGAAAAGGTGATCGAGGCCTATCTCGGCGCCAAGTTCGCCGCCCGCTTCAAGCAGCAGGGGAGCGCCCATGTCTGATTCCCGCTCCGCGCCCTTCCTGGAAGTCTCGGCCCTGCAGTCCGGCTACGGCGACGTGCAGGTGCTGTGGGACGTCTCGCTGGCGGTCGAGGCCGGCGAGATCGCCTGCATCGTCGGCTCGAACGGCGCCGGCAAGACGACGCTGCTGCGCACCGTCTCGGGCCTGCTGCGTCCGCGCGCCGGGCACATCCGCCTGGACGGCGAGGAGATCGGCGGCCTGGAGCCCGACCAGGTATTGGTTCGCGGCGTCGCCCACGTGCCGGAGGGCCGGCGCCTGTTCAAGGGCCTGTCGGTGCGCGACAACCTGCTGCTCGGCGCCTACCTGCGCCGCGACACTGCGGAGATCGCCCGCGACCTGGAATTCGTCTACGAGCTCTTCCCGATCCTCAAGGAGCGCGAGACCCAGGATGCGACCACCATGTCCGGCGGCGAGCAGCAGATGTGTGCCATCGGCCGCGGGATCATGTCGCGCCCCCGGCTGCTGATGATCGACGAGCTCTCGCTGGGTCTGGCACCGCGGCTGGTCGAGCGGCTTGGCGAGGCGCTGCTCGAGATCAACCGCACCGGCCTGACGGTCCTGCTGGTCGAGCAGGACGTGATGACCGCCTTCGAGATCGCCCGCCACGCCTTCGTCATCGAGACCGGGCGGGTGTCGATGGCCGGCACCACCGAGCGCCTGGGCGGCGACCCGAAGATCCGCGAAGCCTACATGGGGATGTGACCTGCGCGCCCGCTCACCCCTGGTCCAGGGTCCCCGGGATCGGCATCCAGCCCTCGGCCACCCGCTCGAACAGCGGGCCGGCGAAGACGCCGCGCACCAGGTTCGGCAGGCGCGGGTCGCGCTCGGCCAGCCGTTCGCGCCAGGCCACGCCCTGGCGCATGGCGACGACGATTCCGGCCAGCGCGCAGTCCAGGCGCGCGATCAGGCGCAGGGCGGACAGCAAGGTGGTGCCGCTGGACACCGCGTCATCGATCAGGACGGCGCGGCGCCCGGCCAGACGCGGCAAAAGGTTGGGGTCGACGTAAACCGACTTGCCGGCGCCGGGCGTGGTAATCGAGCGGACCGGCTCCGACAGCTCGTCGCGGTACCAGAACTTCCGGGAATAGCCGAGAGGCACGTAGTTCGCATGGCCCAGCAGCTTGGCCACCTTCGGCGCGAAGACGAGGCCGAGGGTCGGCATGCCGATCACCACCTCGGCGCCGCTCTCGCGCGCCTGCGCGGCCATCGCGGCCGCCAGGGCGTCGTTGACGGCAAAGCTCGCCTGGTTGGCGATCAGCGAGGCGACCGCGCGCCGGCCGTCGGGCAGCGCGCGCAGCGGCAGCACGAGGATGCGCCCCTCCGGCAGGCGCGCCGGGTAGCCGTAGCGGAAGGGCGGTGCGGCGGCGCCGGCCGGGTCGTCGGCCGGCAGGATCTCCTGCCAGAACGCCGTCGTCGGCGCGACGAAGGGGGCCGACGCGGGGTCGCCGGGGTCCGGGGCGCTCACCCGACGCTCCTGCGAGCGCGCCCGTGAGCGGCGGCCAGCAGGGCTGGCAGGCCGTGGCCCGCTTCGGCGAGCTGCCGGAGGAGGGGCTGCGCGAGGTCGCGGTTGGGCGTGCCCTGGTGCTGCTGGTCTGCCGCGCCGGTTCGCTGCAGGCCGTGCAGGCCCTGTGCCCGCACCAGATGGCGCCGCTGGCCGAAGGCCATGTCGATGCCGAAGGTTGGCTGCACTGCCCGCGCCATAAGGCCAGCTTCCGCCTGTCCGACGGCGCCTGCGGCCCAGGCTGGGTCCTGCCCCGGCTGCGGCGCTACGCCGTGCGGCTGGACGGCGGTCAAGTGCTGCTGCCCGACCCGCTGGTCCCGCTCGACTAGGCGCCGCATCGTCCGTCCTGCGGCCAGGGCGCCACGCCGCGCCCGATCAGGCCCTCGCTGCCCTGCTCGCCGACCATGCCGAGCATGATCCCAAGGCAAAGGCGCGGTCGGGTCAGGTCGAGGCCGAGACGCACGCCCTCCGGCAGCTCGGGGTGCGGCCCGACGAAGGGGGCGTGCGCGGCCTCGATATAGAAGGCGGCGTCGATATGCGGCCGCAGCCCCTCGCCCAGCGCCGGCGCGAAGCGCAGGCAGGCCGCCCCGAAGCCCACCCCGTCGACCACGGCGCTGTCGCCGATCGCCGGCAGCGGCTGGGCCGCCTCGTGCCCCGGCAGGCGGCCGCCGACCGGGCGCGTCGCCGGGCGGACGATCCAGCGCTGCGGGTCTCGCGCCAACTTCCAGCCGAAATACCGCCCGTTGCCGCCGCAGGCCACCACCAGCTCGCTATCCGGTACCCCGGCGCCGGCCGCCATCATCAGCGCGCAGCTCGCCATCACGGCATTCAGGACGAACTGGTTGGCGCTCGCCAGGTAGTCGGCCGCGGCGGGCGTCAGACCGGCACCGAAGGCGGCGCGGAGCTGCGCCTGGGCCGTGTCCACGCGCCCGTGCAACTCGTCGCCCGCGCCGAGTGCATGGGCGAAAAGCGGCAGCATCGGCACCGGTGCCGCCAGCCCTTCCGCGAGCGCCGCGCCGATCCCGTCGGTCAGGCCGCGGACGATCGCCAGCCCCTCGTCGCGGCCGGTGCCGAGGCGCAGGGCATGGGGCAACGGCCCGTCGTTCAGCGGCGAGACCTTGGTGCGCTCCGGCGCCGCCAGATCGGCGATCTCCAGGCCGTACATGCTCGGGCCGGCGACGAAGGCGAGCGGCGTGACGACCCCGTGGTCCTGTGCGGGCGCCAGGTGGATCGTGCCGACCGCCAGCGCGGTGCGCACCTCTGCGGCCGTCCCCGCCCAGCCTTCATGGCGGGCGGCGGCAACGACGCTGTTGAACAGCGGGGCCGGCAAGTCGCCGGGATCGTCGAACGGCGGACCGGCGTGCAGCAGGGTGCGGGCAGGCAGCCAAGGCAGCAGCGTGCCAAGCGGTGCGATGCGGCGCAGTGCCGGGCGAACCTCCAGCATCCGCGCGTGCGACCGACGCGTGGCGGCGGAAGACTCCGACGACGGCGCGGCGGGCGAGTCGTGTGCGATCACGCTATGCTCCTCGGCCGCGGCGGCGCTCGTCTGCCGCGGCGGTCAATCGGCCTCGACCGTCAGGTTCGGGGCGCTCTGGGCGGTCTCCTTAGCCTCGACGATCCGGCTCATGAAATCGATGAAGAGGGCCTGCTCGCGCGGCGCCAGGTCCTCGACGGTGCGCAGGTGCGCGCGCTCGGCGCCGGCGTCGATGCGGTCCAGCAGGGCGCGGCCCGCGTCCGTCAGCGCCGCCAGGCGCACGCGCCGGTCGCGCGGCGCCACGCGGCGGCGGATCAAGCCGCGCTTGCGCAAGCGCTCGAGGATGTCGGCCATGTTCGTCTTGTCGATGGCGACGGCGCGGGCCAGCGTCGTCTGGTCGACGGGGCCGAGCTGGGCGAGCGCCGAGAGCACCGAATACATGATCGGCGTGATCCGCGCCTCGCCGCACTCCTCGGCGAACAGCGCGGTGTGGATCTGGTGCAACCGGCGGATGAGGAAACCGGGGCGGCCTTGCAGCGGCCCGTCCCGCCAATGCGGTTGGGATGCAGCGGTGTCGAGCGGTGCGGCCTTGGCGCGAGGCATGCGGAATTCCGTTGCTACCTGGATGTGTGGCCGCAACATAGGCGCCCACCCTCAGCCGCGCCAGAAGACACGGCGCAGCAGGCCGCGCAGCACCGACCAGGCCAGCGAGAAGCCGGCCAGCTTTTGCGGGACCGCCTGCGCCCCTGCCCGGCCGGTGGCGCGCCCGGCAAGCGCCGCCACCGTCTGGGCCAGGATGCGGTCCGCCACCTCCTCGACCAGCGCCGGCCGGCCGAACTGGGCCAGCGGTCCCTTCAGGCGGTAGACAAGGCTCAGCTTCAGCCGTGTCGCGTCCCCCTCGGGCTCCAGCGCGAAGTCAAGCGTCCCTTCCAGAGTCGAGCGGCTGAGACCGTCTCGCCCGGCGCCGACCACCCTGCCGCGGCGTTCGGCCTCCTCCAGACGCATGGCCGCGGTGCCGCGAAATGCCGCCGACATGGGGCCAAGGGAGACGGCGCACTGTCCGGCCAGCGCCTCGCCCTGGGGCGGGCCGGCGAGGCTGGCGCCGGGGATGCAGGCGACGACGCTTGGCGGGTTGCGCACCACCTTCCAGACCGTCGCCAGCGGCGCCTGCACCAGGACGCTGCGGTTCAGGGCAACGCCGTCGGCAAGCTCCCGGGGGCCGGCGTAGGACTCGAAGGCCGGCAGGTCTCCGGATACGGCAGCGGGTCGCGCCGCCGCCGGTGCCGCGGCGGCCGACCGCTCCGCCGCGCCGGGCCGGAAGCGGCGCCGGCGCGGCAGCGGGACCACCTGGGCCGCCGGCGGGTCGTGGCTCAGCACGTCCTCGATCGCCGCCACGATGCCGGCATAGCCGGTACAGCGGCAAAGGTTGCCAGAGAGCTCGCGGCGGATGCGGGCGGCGTCGGCATCGGGCAGGCGCCGGACGATGTCGTAGGCCGTGGCCAGCATCCCCGGCGTGCAGTAGCCGCACTGAAGGCCGTGGTGCCGCTTGAACGCCTCGCGCAGGCGTCCCATCAGCGGGTCGTCGCCGAAGCCCTCGACGGTGCGCACCTCGGCGCCGTCGCAGGCGGCGGCCAGGATGATGCAGGCGCGCACCGGCCGGCCGTCGAGGAACAACGTGCAGGCGCCGCACACGCCCTGCTCGCAGCCCAGATGCGTGCCGGTCAGCAGGTGCTCCTCGCGCAGGAAGTCCGCCAAGTGGGTGCGCGCCTCCGCCGGCCGGGCGACGGTTTGGCCGTTCAGCCGCAGTTCGACCTCCCTCATGCCGCATCCCCGATGCCGGCTTCGGCCAGGGCGCGCGCCAGCGCCGTCGCGTGCAGGGCCAGGTCGGCCGGGCTGCGCCCGGGCAGCGCCTGCGCGAGCGCCTCGCGCGGCGTGACCTCTGCGGCAAGCAGCGCTTCCGGCTCGGCGAGCACCAGCGGCTGGCGCCCCAGCGCGCCGACGGTACAGCGCAGCCGCCCCCGCTCGCGGTCCACCAGCACCGCGGCGCTCGCCTTGGCGAACTCACCGACCTGGCGCATGTACTTCCAATAGCCCCAGCGCGCACCCGCGCCCGGTCGCGGGATCTCAACGGCCGTCAGGATCTCGCCATCGCGCAGGCCGGTCGCAAAAGGGCCGGTCAGGAAGTCCTCGAGCGGCACCCGGCGGGTGCCGGACGGCCCGGCGAGCAGCGCGGTGGCACACAGGCCCGTCATCACGATCACCCAGTCCGCCGCCGGGTCGGCATGCGCCAGGCTGCCGCCCAGCGTGCCGCGGTTACGCACCGCCCGGTAGGCGATGTTGGCGGCGGCGGCGCGCAGCCAACCGCCGGTCGGGTCCGGCACCTCGCCGTCCTCGATCTCCGCATGGGTTATGGCAGCGCCGAGGCGGACCCACTCCGCGCTCTCCTCGACGGTGCGCAGCTCCGGCACCAGGGACAGGTCGACCAGTGCCGCCGGCCGGGCCAGCCGCAGGTTCAGCATCGGGCCGAGCGACTGGTTGCCGCCCATCGGCTTGGCGCCGTCGGCAAGCGCTGCGGTCGCGCCAGCCAAGTCGTCGACGGCGAGATAGTCGAAGGGGGCCGGCTTCACGCCGCCACCTCCCGGGCGCGGGCGAGCGCGCGCAGGATGCGCTCGGGCGTCAACGGCACCTCGGTCATCTCGACGCCGAGCGGGGCCAGCGCGTCGTTCACGGCGTTGGCGATCGCCGCCGGCGGCCCGATGGCGCCGCTCTCGCCGATCCCCTTCTGGCCGAAGCGGCTGAGCGGCGAGGGCGTCTCCATGTGCAGGATGCGGATGGCCGGGATGTCGGCGGCGACCGGCAGATGGTAGTCCGCCAGCGTCGAGGCGAGCGGCTGGCCGGCGGCATCGAAGGGCATCTCCTCGAACAGCGCCGTGCCGATCCCCTGCACGGCGCCGCCGTGCACCTGGCCATCGACCACCATCGGGTTGATCATGGTGCCGGCGTCCTCGACGATCACGTAGTCGAGCAGCTTTACGTCGCCGAGGTCGAGATCGACGCTGACCACCACGGCATGCGCGGCGTAGGAGAAGGTGCCGGTGTCCCGCACCGTCTTGTAGCCCTCGGTGGCCTCGAGCCCGCGCGGATCGACGTCGTCGGGCAGAAGCTGCGGCGCCCGGTACCAGGTGCGCGCCACCTCGGCGAGCGGGATCTCGCTGCTGCCGGCGCGTGCCATGCCGTCGGCCAGCGTGACGTCATCCGGATCGGCCTGCATCAAATGGGCGGCGATGCGCCTGATCCGTTCGCCCAGGGTCGCGCTCGCCGCGGCCACCGCCCCGCCCGCCATGACGATGCAGCGCGAGCCCCAGGTGCCGGTGGAATAGGGTGTGTAGGCGGTATCCCCATGCACCAGCTTCACCTTGGCCGGATCGATGCCGATCTCCTCGTAGACGATCTGCGCCAGCGTGGTCTCCAGGCTCTGGCCGTGGCTGTGCACGCCGACCCGCAGCTCGAGCCCGCCGTCCGGCGTCAGCCGCGCAGTCGCCTGCTCGAAGCCCGGCACCATGGGAATGCCCCAGCCGTGGTAGACCGAGGTGCCGTGGGCGCCCTGCTCGCAGAAGACGGCGAAGCCGACGCCGATGCGGCTGCCGCCGCTCTGCGCCGCCTGCCGCGCGCGCACGCCCTGGACGTCGATGGCTTCGACGACCCGCCGCAGCGCCTCCGGATAATCGCCGCTGTCAAAATCCTTGTTGGTGATGTTGGTGAAGGGCATCTCCGCCGGCGCCACCAGGTTGCGCAGGCGGATCGCCTCCGGCGTCATGCCGAGCTCGCGCGCGAGCGCATCCATGGTCAGCTCCATGGCGAAGCAGACGCCGGTGCGCGCGACGCCGCGAAACGGCAGGATCGGCGGCTTGTTGGTCGCCACCGACCAGGTGCGGCAGCGGTAGCCGCGCATCTTGTAGGGGCCGGGCAGGATGCTGCCGACCTGCGCCGCCTCCAGGCAGGCGGAGAAGGGATAGCTGGAGTAGGCGCCGCTATCGACGATCGCCTGGCAGTCGACCGCCAACAGCTCGCCGTCGGCGGCCGCATAGCCCGTCACCTCGTAGGCGTGCTCGCGGCAGTTGGCGCCGGCGATCAGGTGCTCGCGCCGATCCTCCAGCCAGCGGATCGGCCGGTCCAGCTTCATCGCCAGGAAGGCGGCGCAGACCTCCTCGGCGAGCAGGATACCCTTGTAGCCGAAGCCGCCGCCGACGTCGGGCGCGACGACGCGGACCTGGCCGTGATCCAGGCCGAGGCACTCGGCCAGGCCGGTGCGCACGATGTGCGGCATCTGGGTGGCCGAGTGCAGCGTCAGCAACTCCAGGTGCCGGTCCCACACGGCGAGGCAGCCGCGTCCCTCGAGCGGCGCCATGCACTGACGCGCGGTGCGGTAGCTGCGCTTGACGACGACTGCGGCGTCGCGGATCGCCGCCTCGAAGCCGCGATCGACGGCGGTCTCCAGAAAGGCGTTCTCATCCCAGTGCTCGTGCAGCAGCGGCGCCTCCGGGTCGCGGGCGCGCAGCATGTCGTGCACCGCCGGAAGCTCCTCCAGGTCCAGCTCGACCCGTTCGGCCAAGTCCTCGGCCAGGGCGCGGGTCTCGGCCAGGCAGGCGGCGATCGGCTCGCCGACATGACGCACCTTCGCCTCGGCGAGGATGGGCTGCACGGAGCTGCGGAAGCCGGGCAGGCCGGAGTCGGCGCGGATGCCGGCAACGCCGACCAAGTCGGCGGCGGCGAAGACCCGATCGCCGCCTTCGGCCGGCTTGTCGAGGCGGCACAGGCGGGCATGCGCCAGCGGACTGCGCACGAAGGCGATTTCCAGCATGCCCGGAAGCCGGATGTCGCCGACGTAGCGCCCTCGCCCCAAAAGGTAGCGGGCATCCTCGCGGCGTTCCAGCCGCGCCCCGACGCCCTTCGCAGTCGGACCCGCCCCGCGTTTCATCGCCTCGCTACCCCCGAGAGGTGTGGCACGCCGCACCTCCGCCCTGGCGGCCGCCGCCCGGCGGTTGGCTTCGCCGTTTGCGCTTGACAGCCCATATGCTGCAACACAGCATTTTTGAAGAGTGTAGATGCAATGGTCGTGATTACAACTATTTTCATTGTTGGCCCGCGCCGCGCCCGAATCGGAGCCGGCACCGGGTAGCGCTCGAAAGCAGAGGGAGAGGTGCGGGTGAACGAGACGCCCAAGTTCGACATCCTGATCGGCGGCGGTACGCTGATCGATCCGGCCGCTGGCCGCAACGGTCGCTTCGACCTGGGAATCGCCGACGGCAAGGTGGCAGCGGTGGAGCCCGACCTTTCGCAGGCCGCCGCGCGCGAACGGATCGACGCCAGCGGGCAGATCGTGGTGCCCGGCATGATCGACACCCACGCGCATGTCTACCAGCACGTCACCGGCAAGTTCGGCTTGAACCCCGACCTGGTCGGCGTGCGCTCGGGCGTGACCACCCTGATCGACCAGGGCGGCCCGAGCTGCATGACCATCGGCGGCTTCCGCCACTACGTCTCCGAGCCGGCCGACAGCCGCGTGCTCTGCTTCATCTCCTGCTACCTGGTCGGCGGTCTGGAGGGGCATCTCTACCCCGACCTCTATGGTCCCCACGGCGTCAACCCCGACCACACGGTGCGGGTCGCCGAAGAGAACCTGGACCTGGTCAAGGGCATCAAGGCGCATGCCGAGATCGGCGGCCAGTCGCGCTGGGGCATGGAGGTGATCAGGATCGGCAAGCGGATCAGCCGCGAGACCGGCCTACCGCTCTACATCCACCTGGGCCAACTCTGGCCGACGGCGGACTCGGCGCCGATCCCCGACGCCGACGAGTTGATCCGCGAGCTGGTGCCGATCATGGAGGCCGGCGACGTGCTGGCGCACCCCTTCACCCGACATCCCGGCGGCTTCGTCTCCGCCACCGGCGAGATCCATCCGATCCTGCCCGAGGCGGTGCACGAGCGCGGCGTCCACGTCGACGTCGGCCACGGCTCGCACTTCAGCTTCGACGTTGCCCGGCGCGTGCTGGACGCCGGCGTCGTCCCCTTTACCCTGGGCGCCGACATGCACGGCTACAACGTCCGCGTGCCGGACGCTACGGACAACGAGGAGCGCGCCGCCAACCCCTTCGCCGGCGTCGCCCCGTTCAACCTGACCATCGCGATGAGCGAGCTGCTGCACCTGGGCATACCGCTCGAGCGCGTCGTCGCCATGGTGACCGCCAACCCCGCCAAACTGCTGCGCATGCAGGACTCGCTGGGGACGCTGCTGCCGGGTCGTGCCGCCGACGTCAGCGTGCTGAGCATCGACACTGGGCGCTTTCTGCTGTCCGACAACAGCGGCGCGGAGGTGGTCACCGAGCGGCTGGTACGCCCGCTGTTCTGTCTGAAGGACGGGCGGCGCTTCGAGGCAGACTCGCCCTTCGTCCCGCCAGCCATCGCCGCCTGAACGCCGAAATCACGCGAAGTCGGTCTGCAGCGCCGTCAGAAGCTGGTCGGCGAAGCGTGCCGAGGCGACCGGCAGAGCGCGGTGGCGCAATTGGCCGAGCAGCAGCGCCCCGGGCGTGACGTCGCGCACGTCGAGCGGCACGCTGACCAGGTCGTCCGGTCCCTGCGGCGGGGCGATGCCGACCGGGATCTGGAAGGCCAGCAGGTTTTCCGTGGCCGCATAGTGGCGCAGGAACTCGAAGGAGTCCGACTCCACCATCGGCTTGAGCGGCTGGCCCCTGCGTGCGGCCGCCTGCTCCAGCAGCCGGCGCACGCCATAGGGCGCGGTCGGCAGGCTGTAGGCGTGGCGCAGGCAGTCGCGCAGCCTCAGGACGGGGCGGCCGGCCAAGGGGTGGGTCGGCGCCATGACCGCGTGCACCGTCTGCGGCACCACGGCCAGCGCCTGCACCTCGGCAAGCTGCAGCGGCTCGAACACCAGCGCCAGGTCGCAGGTGTAGTCGATCAGCGCCTGCTCCGCCGCCGTCCGGTCGCGCGGCAGTACGGAGAAGGTCACAGCCGGGTGCGCGCCGCGGTAGAGGGCGATCTGCCGTGGCAGAAAGTAGGGCAGCAAGGCCTGGCTGCAGGCGATGGCAACATGGCCGCGGCGAATGCCCTCCAGGTCGGCGATCTTCGACTTCAGCCGGTCGAGATCGGAAATCTGGCTGCGGATGTGCTGGATCAGCAGCTCGCCGACCGTATTGAGCCGCACGCCGCGCGGCAGCCGCTCGAAGACCGGCGTCCCCAGCTCCTCCTCGAAGTTCTGAATGCGCCGGTTGAGTGCCGAGGGCGTGATGTTCAGCGCCTCGGCCGCCTTGCGGATCGAGCCGGCCTTGGACACGGTGTCGATGAAGCGATAGGTCTGCAAGTGCCTCATAGAAAATCGCTTTCTCTAGACCGATGCATTTTTTTCACCGGCTCGGTGCGAAGCTAGCAGACGACGGAAGCGCTGGCATCCCCTTAGCCTTCCAAGCAAGCCGGCGCGCCGGCGCATTGGGGCCGCGCATGGCGGCTTGAGCAAAGGGGCACGAGGGATGACCGAGAACAGCTTTTCCAGGGCGGCGCCGTCGCGCCGCAGCTTCCTGCAAATGTCGGGGGCCATGGCCGCCGGCGCGGGCGTGCTGCCCTTCCTGAAGGTGTTGCCGGCCAGCGCCCAGGCGGACGAGACCGTGGTGGTGGTCACCGGCCAGACGATCAACAGCCTGGACCTGCACCGCACCGGCACCAACCGCGCCAGCTACCAGGTCGCGGTCAACTGCTACGACCGCCTGGTGTCCTTCGGCACTAAGGAACTGCCCGACGGCAGCCTGTCCTACGACTACGCGACCATCGTGCCGGAGCTGGCCGAGAGCTGGGAGATCTCCGAGGACGCCATCGTCTTCAAGCTGAAGCCGGACGCCACCTTCTTCGACGGCACGCCGGTCACCGCCGAGGACGTGCGCTGGTCGTTCGAGCGCGCCGTCAGCGTCGGCGGCTTCCCGACCGTGCAGATGAAGGCCGGCCTGCTGGAGAAGCCCGAGCAGTTCGAGGCGCTGGACGAGCACACCTTCAAGGTGAACCTGTTGCGTCCCTCGAAGCTGACCCTGCCAGACCTGGCTGTGCCGGTGCCGATCGTCCTGAACTCGGCGCTGGCCAAGGAGAACGCGACGGCGGACGATCCCTGGGCGACCGAGTTCGTCCACCAGAACACGATCGGCTCCGGCGCCTTCCGGGTGGTCCGCTGGGACCCGGGCCAGCAGCTCGTCTACGAACGCAACGACGACTGGAAGGGTGGACCGCTGCCGGGCGCCCGGCGCGTCATCGTGCGCGAGGTCCCGAACCCGTCCAACCGGCGCGCGCTGGTGGTGCGCGGCGACGTGCAGATGTCCTTCGGCATCCCCAACAAGGACGCGCAGGAGCTGGCCGACAACCCGGACCTCGAAGTCTTTTCGACCCCGATCGAGAATTGCATCCACTGCATCGGCCTGAACTACGCCTTCGAGCCGTTCCAGGATCCGGACGTGCGCAAGGCGGTGGCCTACGCCATCCCCTACGCGGACATCTTCCAGACCGCCGCCTACGGCCGGGGTGCGCCGATGTGGGGCGGCAGCGGCGAGATCGAGTCGATCGCCTGGCCACAGCCCTTCCCCTACGCAACCGACCTGGACAAGGCCAAGGCGCACCTGGACAAGAGCGGCTACGCCTCCGGCTTCGAGGTGCCGATCTCCATCAGCATCGACCTCGACTGGATGGAGCCGACCGCCCTGCTGCTGCAAGAGAGCCTCGCGAAGATCGGCATCGCCACCACGATCGAGAAGATCCCCGGCGCCAACTGGCGCACCGCGGCGCTGGTCGAAAAGCGCCTGCCGCTGCACCTGGAGAACTTCGGCGGCTGGCTGAACACACCCTGCTACTACTTCTTCTGGGCCTACAAGGAGGGGCACCTCTTCAACTCCTCGAACTACGCCAACCCCGAGGTCGAGCGGCTGGTCGACGAGACGCTGCACATGCCGATGGACGACCCGGCCTACGCACCGAAGATCAAGCGGCTGTTCGAGATCGCCTTCGAGGATCTGCCGCGCATCCCGCTGTGGCAGCCGGCGCTGAACGTCGCGACCAACGGGGCGACGGGCTACGAGTACTGGTTCCACCGCCAGCTCGACGCCCGCGGCCTGGCACGGAGCTAGCGCGATGGCGGCGGGTCGCCTGAGGACGGTCGTCTCGCGGGTCGCCCAGGCGATCCCCGTGGTGATCGGCGTGGTCGTGGTCACCTTCCTGCTGACCCGCATGCTGCCGGGCGACCCCGCCGCCTACTTCGCCGGCGCCGCGGCCGATGCGCAGTCCATCGCGGAGATCCGCACCGCGCTGGGCCTCGACCGGCCGCTGCACGAGCAGTTCGTCTTCTATGTCGGCGACCTGCTGCAGGGCGACCTGGGCCAGTCGATCTCCACCGGCCAGCCGGTGGCGGTCGAGCTGGCCCGCCGCCTGCCCGCTTCGCTGGAGCTGACGCTGCTGGCCCTGCTGCTGTCCTGCGCGGTGGCGCTGCCGCTCGGCATCCTGGCGGCGACGCGGCCCGGCTCGCTGGCCGACCATGCCTGCCGGGTGCTGGTGACGGCCGGCGTCTCGCTGCCGACCTTCTTCACCGGCCTCGCCCTCATCTACGTCTTCTACTACCTGCTGGGCTGGGCGCCGGCGCCGCTCGGCCGTCTCGACTTCGTCTATCTCGAGCCGCCGCGGGTCACCGGCTTCTTCCTGATCGACGCTGCGCTGATCGGCGACTGGCAGACCTGGTGGGGCGCGCTGCGCCAGATCGTGCTGCCGGCCGTGACCCTGGCCCTCTTCACCCTGGCGCCGCTGGCGCGTATGACCCGCGCCGCGATGTTGCAGGCGCTCTCGTCCGACTTCGTCCGCACGGCGCGGGCCGCCGGGCTTCGCCGCTCGACCGTGCTCTACACCTATGCCTTCCGCAACGCGCTGCTGCCGGTGATCACCACGCTCGGCATGGTCTTTTCCTTCACGCTCGGCGCCAACGTGCTGGTCGAAAAGGTCTTCGCCTGGCCGGGCATCGGCTCCTACGCGGTCGATGCCCTGGTGGTCTCCGACTACGCCGCGGTACAGGGCTTCGTCCTGACCATGGCGCTGCTGTTCGTCGCCCTCAACCTGCTGATCGACATCGCCTACACGCTGATCGATCCGCGCATCGGCTTCGACGGCTGATGACCGACGCCGCGCTCGACCGGCCGCGCCGCTCCGGCACGCTGCAGCACATCGCCTACGTGCTGCGCGACAACCCGGTCACGCTGCTCGCCTTCGCCATGCTGGGCGTCATCCTCTTCGCCGGCGTTTTCGGGCCACTGGTGGCGCCCTACGACCCCTTCGCCTCCGACGCCTCGAAGGCGCTGCAGCCGCCCTCGTGGGAGCACTGGTTCGGCACCGACAACCTGGGCCGCGACGTCTTCAGCCGGGTGCTGGTGGCGACGCGCCTGGACCTCGCGATCTCCGTCGCCGCGGTCGCGCTGTCCTTCGTCGTCGGCTCGGCCCTGGGGGCGGCGGCGGGCTACTGGGGCGGCTGGATCGACCGGCTGTTCAGCCGCCTGCTCGACACCGTGATGGCTTTCCCGCTGTTCGTGCTGGCGATGGGCATCGTGGCGGCGCTCGGCAACTCGGTCGAGAACATCGTCTACGCCACCGCGATCATCAACACGCCCTTCTACGCCCGCGTCGTGCGCGCCGAGGTGAACATCCGGCGCGAGGCCGGCTTCGCGCTGGCCGCCAAGCTGTCGGGCAACTCCGACCTGCGGGTTCTGGCCGTGCACATCTTCCCCAACGCCCTGCCGCCGATGATGGTGCAGATCTCGCTGAACATGGGCTGGGCCATCCTGAACGCTGCCGGCCTGTCGTTCATCGGCCTGGGCGTGCAGCCGCCGACGCCGGAGTGGGGCATCATGGTCGCCGAGGGCGCCAACTACATCGTCTCCGGCGAGTGGTGGCTGGCACTGTTCCCCGGCCTGGCGCTGATGCTGGCGGTCTTCACCTTCAACCTGCTGGGCGACGGTCTGCGCGACATCGTCGACCCGCGGATGCGGACCTGAGGGAGCGGGCGATGGCGCTGCTCGGCATCCGCGACCTCGCGGTCTCCTTCCGCACCCGCCGGGGCACGGTCGAGGCCGTGCGCGGCGTCAGCCTGGAGGTAGGGCGCGGCGAGACGCTGGCGATCGTCGGCGAGTCGGGCTCGGGAAAGTCCGTGACCTCCTACGCCCTGATGCGCATCCTGGACGCCGGCGGCACGATCAAGGCAGGCGAGGCGGTTTACGGCGGCGTCGACCTGCGCCGTGCCAGCGAGCGCGAGATGAGCGACATCCGCGGGCGGGAGATCTCGATGATCTTCCAGAATCCGCGCGCCGCGCTCAACCCAATCCGCAAGGTCGGCCGGCAGCTCGAGGACGTGCTGCTGCGCCACGGGCGGGCGACCCGCCAGGACGCCAAGGCGCGCGCCATCGAGGCGATGGAGGCGGTCCGCATCCGCGACGCCGCCCAGCGCTACCACGCCTATCCCTTCGAGTTGTCCGGCGGCATGTGCCAGCGCATCGTCATCGCCCTGGCGCTGGCCTGCGAGCCGAAGCTGCTGATCGCCGACGAGCCGACCACCGGCCTGGACGTGACCACCCAGAAGGCGGTGATGGACCTGGTCGCCGAGCTGATCCGCGAGCGCCACCTGAGCGCCGTCCTGATCACCCACGACCTGGGCCTGGCCGCCGCCTACAGCGACCGCGTGGCGGTCATGCGCCACGGCGAAGTCGTCGAGCGGGGGACGGCAGAAGAGCTGTTCGCCCGGCCGCGCCATCCCTATACGCGCAAGCTGGTGGCGGCGACGCCGCGCGAGGGCGTCGGCGTGCGCGAGTTGCTGCCCCCCGAGGTGCGGACCCCACCGCCCCCCGCGAGGCCGATCGGCGCGCCGCTGCTGCAGGTGCGCGAGCTGGTCAGGAGCTTTCCCGGAAAGCAAGGCTCGGTGAAGGCCGTCGACCGCGTCTCCTTCGAGGTGTGCGACGCCGAGAGCGTCGGCCTGGTCGGCGAATCCGGCTGCGGCAAGTCGACCACCTCGGCGATGATCGTGCGGCTGCTCGACCCGACCTCCGGCCAGATCCTGTTCGAGGGCGAAGACATTGCCGCGACCCCCGCCAAGCGCTTCCCGCGCGACCCGCGCCGCGCCCGGCTGCAGATGGTCTTCCAGGACGCAACCGACAGCCTGAACCCGCGCTGGACCGCGCGCGCCTGCATCGCCGATCCCTTGGCCCGCCTGGGCGACCTGAGCGGCAGCGCCCGCCGCGACCGGGTCGAGGAACTGGCCGACCTGGTCGGCCTGCCGCGCGAGCTGCTCGACCGCTTCCCGCACCAGCTCTCCGGCGGCCAGAAGGCGCGCGTCGGCATCGCCCGCGCGGTCGCGCTGGAGCCCAAGCTGCTGATCCTCGACGAGCCGACCGCGGCGCTCGACGTCTCGATCCAGGCGACGGTGCTCAACCTGCTGGTCGACCTCAAGGCACGGCTGGGCATGAGCTACCTCTTCGTCAGCCACGACCTGCACGTGGTCCGGCTGCTGTGCGACCGCATCGTCGTCATGCGCGCCGGCCGGATCGTCGAGCAGGGGCCGACGGACCGGGTGATGTCGGCGCCGGAGAGCGACTACACCCGCAGCCTGCTCGATGCCGTCCCGGTGCCACCGGCCCAGGGAGCCGAGGCGCCCGCGCCCGACCCTGACACCGGCCAGGCCCAGGGCGCGCCGCCGCCGCGGGCCGCCGCCTCCTGACCCGCCTTCGCCCCGCCAAGCAGACCGAGCGAACAAGAGCCGTCCCGATGAACGAGCTTCCGCACGATCTGGCCGCCTATCGCGCCGCGTACGCCGACGGTGCCACTCCCGCCGACCTGCTGCGCGCCGTGCTGCGCCGCGTCGCCGAGGTGGACGACCCGGGCATCTTCATCCATCTGGCAGCCGAGGCGGAGCTGCAGGCCGCCGCCGAGGCTCTGCCGCCCTTCGCCGAGGCGTCCCACATGCCGCTCTGGGGCGTGCCCTTCGCGGTCAAGGACAACATCGACGTCGCCGGCATGCCGACCACCGCCGCCTGCCCGGCCTATGCCTATCGGGCCGCCGCCGACGCGCACTGCGTCGCCCGGCTGCGCGCGGCGGGCGCGATCCCTATCGGCAAGACCAACCTGGACCAGTTCGCCACCGGGCTGGTCGGGCTGCGCTCGCCCTACCCGCCGCCGCGCAATGCCTTGGATCCCGACCTCGTCCCAGGCGGCTCCAGCTCGGGCTCGGCCGTCGCTGTGGCTCAGGGTCTCGTGCCCTTCGCGCTTGGGACCGACACCGCCGGTTCGGGGCGGGTCCCGGCCGCGCTGAACGGCATCGTCGGCCTGAAGCCGAGTCTGGGGGCCGTCTCGTGCCGCGGGGTGGTGCCCGCCTGCCGGACGCTCGATAGCGTTTCCGTCTTCGCCCGCTCGGTGGGCGACGCGCACGCCGCCTTCCTGGCCGCCGCCGGCTACGACCCGGGGGACCCCTTCGCCCGGCGCCTGCCCCTGCGGCCGTTGGCGCCGCCGGACGCCCCGCTGCGCCTCGGCGTGCCGCGCCGCGAGGGGCGAGTGTTCTTCGGCGACGGGTCGCAGGCGTGCAGCTTCGAGGCGGCTCTGGCGCGGCTGGCCGGCCTGGGTGCGGAGCTGGTGGAGATCGATTTCGCCCCGTTCCACGCTGTCGCCGAGCTGCTCTACGACGGTCCATGGGTCGCCGAGCGTTACACGGTCGTCGCCGAACTGCTGGCGCGCGCGCCCGGGGCGCTCCACCGGACCACCCGCACTGTGGTCGAGGCGGCCGCGCGCTTCGATGCCGCCGACGCCTTCCGCGCGACCTATCGCCTGGCCGGACTGCGGCGGGAGATCGAAGAGCTGACGGCCGGGCTCGACGGCCTGTGCGTGCCCTCTGTCCCGACCTTCTACACCTGCGCCGAGGTGGCGGCGGACCCGCTCGGCCCGAACGCGCGGCTCGGGGTCTACACCAACTTCGTCAACCTGCTCGACCTCTGCGGGATCGCGGTGCCGACGGGCCCGCGCGACGACGGGCGACCGGGCAGCGTCACCCTGCTCGCGCGGGCCGGGGAAGACCACGCGGTGGCCGGGCTCGGCGCGGCGCTGCAGGCGGCCTGCAGCGGTACGCCCGCACCACAGCCTGTCGCCGCGCCGGTGGGCGGGGAGATCGCGCTGGCCGTCGTCGGCGCGCACATGCGCGGACTGCCGCTGAACGGCGAGCTGACCGCACGCGGGGGCCGCTTCCTGCGGCGCGCCCGCACGGCGCCCGGCTACCGGCTCTTCGCCCTTCCCGGCGGGCCGCCCGAGCGACCCGGGCTGGTCCGGGCGGCCGGCGGCGGCGCGATCGAGCTGGAGATCTGGGCCTTGCCGGAGGAAAAGGTGGGCAGCCTGTTGGCCGGGATACCCGCACCGCTCGGCCTCGGCACGCTGCGCCTCGAGGACGGCTGCGAGGTCAAGGGCTTCCTGTGCGAGACCGCCGGGGCCGAGGGCGCCGCGGACATCACCGCCCTCGGCGGCTGGCGGGCCTACCTGGCGGCCGGCGCGCCGATCGCCCAGGTCGGCTCGGCGGGGTAGGAACCGCGTGCTGCTCGAGCCGATCGCCGCCGGCGCGTCGGATCGGCATACGAAGGGCGGCGCCGGCCTGGCCGAACACCGCCCTTAAGTCCTTGATCCTGCTGGTCGGGGAGAGAGGATTCGAACCTCCGGCCCCTACGTCCCGAACGTAGTGCTCTACCAGGCTGAGCTACTCCCCGGCAGGGACCTGTCGGGCCGGCCGGCGTCGGCAGACGCGCGGCGGCTCGGGCGGCGCTATATAGCCCGCTGCCGCCCCCGACGCAATGCCTGCGCAGCGGCGACTTGGCGGCGGGTCGGCGGGGCGTCACGAACCCGTGTATACGGACTTCCGGCTTGTGGCAGGCGAGCGGCTTGGCTAGGGTTCCATCCCGTTTCAGGGGGGATCGGCCGAAGACTAGGCGAAGCCGTGGGGGTGCAAGCGGCAGTTCGCTGGGGGCGACTCCTCCCCGTAACGCGGAAAAGAATCGGCCGAGCCGGCGTGGCGCCGGAACGGCCAAGGCTTCAGGATAGGGAGGAGCTAAAGGCATGAGGATTCGTGCGCTCACCCGGACGGCTGTCGCGCTCGCGGCCGCCGCCGGCGTGGCCTCCTTCGCCGGTACGGCGGAGGTCAAGGCCCAGACCGTCAACTGGAACATGCAGTCGACCTACCCGGGCTCGCTGACGCAGCTCGGTACGCTCGGCAAGCGCATCGAGGAGAAGATCCGCGAGGTCTCCGGCGGCGAGATCAATATCGTCTTCCAGGAGCCCGGTGCCATCGTCCCGGCGCTGGAGGTCTTCGACGCCGTCGCCTCCGGCGCGGTCGAGGCCGGTTGGTCGACCCCGGGCTATTGGGCCGGAAAGGTGCCCTCCCTGCCGCTGTTCGGCGCCGTACCCTTCGGGCCGCGCGCCGGCGAGTACCTGGCCTGGTACTATTTCGGCGGCGGCAAGGAGATGTTCGAGGAGATCTACGGCCGCTACGGCATCCACTCGGTGATCTGCGGCGTGATCGCCCCGGAGGCTTCCGGCTGGTTCCGTCAGCCGATCGAATCGGCCGACGACCTGCGTGGCCTGAAGATGCGCTTCTTCGGCCTGGGCGCCAAGGTCATGGAGAAGATGGGCGTGTCCACCCAGCTTCTGGCCGGCGGCGACATCTTCCCGGCGCTCGAGCTCGGCACCATCGACGCCACCGAGTTCTCCATGCCGGCGATCGACCTGAACCTGGGCTTCTACCAGGTCGCCTCCCACTACTACTTCCCGGGCTGGCACCAGCAGTCGACGATGTTCGACCTGATGTTCAACAAGGCGCTGTGGGACGGTCTGAGCGAGACCCAGCAGGCGCAGATCGAGGCGGTGTGCGGCGATTCCGTGCGTCACGGCTTGGCCGAAGGCGAATACCTGCAGTTCTCCGCGCTGGCCGAGCTGGAGGAGAAGGGCGTGACCATCCACCGCTGGCCGCCGGAGATCCTGGAGCAGCTGGAAGCCGCCTGGGGCGAGGTCGTGCAGGAAGAGGTTGCCAACGACGAGGACTTCGCCCGCGTCTGGGAGTCGCTCTCGACCTTCCGCGACAACTACGCCCGTTGGGGCGAGCTGGGCTACCTCGACTAGGGGCCACCGGCCCGGCGGGTCAGGCGATGCCTGACGCCTGAAAGCTGCGGCCGGAGCCGCGCGCCGATCCCTTGCGGAGGGCACGGCGGCTCCGGCCGGTCAGCTTCGCCCGACATCGTGCGCGCCCTTTTCGCCCTGCCGCCCCGACGCGGCAGCAGGGCCGAGAGGGAACCTGGACACCACGATGCTGGGAAGGGAGGGTTGGCCGACGGCCGCCCGGAGGAAACGGACCGCTCCCCATGTACGGATTGATCAAGCTAAGCGACTGGCTGGCTGCCGTCGCGACCGGCGTCGGACGGGTGATCGCCTGGCTGGCGGTGCCGCTGATGCTGATCATCGTGGTCGACATCACGATGCGCAAGCTGATCGAGTTCTACCCCGACCTGGTCGATACCTTCATGTATCGCGAGATCGGCTCGACCAAGCTGCAGGAGATGGAGTGGCACCTGCATGCCGTCCTGTTCCTGCTCTGCCTCGGCTACGCCTACATCAAGAACGCCCACGTGCGCGTCGAGGTGGTGCGCGAGCGGATCCCGCCTCGCCTGCGCGCCTGGTTCGAGCTGTTCGGCGCCATCGTCTTCGTCGTGCCCTATTGCTACGTCGTCATCTGGTACGGCTGGGACTTCGCCGAACGCGCCTTCATGCTCAACGAGAAGTCCTCGGCCTTGACCGGCCTGCCCTATCGGTGGGTCATCAAGGCCATGCTGCCGCTCGGCTTCGTCTTCCTGGCGGTGGCCGCGCTCTCCGTCGCGCTGCGCAACTTCGTCTATCTGTTCGGGCCCCCGGAACTGCGCGAGGAGGCTGGCATCTACGTCGAGCATTCCGACATCGAGAGTCTGGTCCACGAAGCCGAAGAGGAGCTGGAGGAGTACGGCCGCCAGCAACAGCAGAGGTAGACGCGAGCGATGGTCGAAGCCCTGCCCCTGCTGATGTTCGCGGCGCTCGCGCTGTTCATCTTCACCGGCTTTCCGGTCGCCTTCGTGCTGGCCGGCGTCGGCCTGCTGTTCGGCTTCATCGGCTGGACCCTGGACGTCTTCACCTTCGCGCGCTTCACCCTGATCCCCCTGCGTATCTACGGCGGCACCATGGAAAACCTGGTGCTCGTCGCCATTCCCATGTTCATCTTCATGGGCACGATGCTCGAGAAGTCGGGCGTCGCCGAGGATCTGCTGCACACCCTGCAGATCCTGACCCGTCGCCTGCCGGGCGGCCTGGCGCTCTCGGTCACGCTGATGGGCACCATCCTGGCCGCCACAACCGGCATCATCGGCGCCTCGGTCGTGCTGATGACCCTGATGGCGCTGCCGGTGATGATGCAGCGCAACTACCACGTCCCGCTGGCCGCCGGGACGATCGCCGCCTCGGGAACCCTGGGCATCCTGATACCGCCCAGCATCATGCTGGTGATCATGGCCGACCTGCTGTCGATCCCGGTCGGCACGCTGTTCATCGGCGCCGTGATCCCGGGCCTGATGCTCTCGGCCTTCTACATGGTCTACATTCTCGGCATCGCGGCGATCCGCCCCGACATCGCGCCGCCGCTGCCGGAGGACGTCGGCCCCGAGAGCACGACAGAGCTGCTGTTGATGGTGCTGCGCAGCTTCCTGCCGCCGATCTTCCTGATCGTCCTGGTTCTGGGCTCGATCTTCGGCGGGTTCGCGACACCCACCGAGGCGGCCGGCGTCGGCGCCCTGGGCGCCACCCTGCTGGCCTTCTTCAACCGCCGGCTCACCTGGCACACCTTCCGCGACGTGGTCGAGCGCTCGGCGCTGACCGGCGCCATGCTGTTCGGCATCTTCGTCGGCGCCACCTGCTTTTCCTTCGTTTTCAAAATGCTGCACGGCGACACCACGATCGTGAACATCGTGCAGAGCTCGGGTGTCGGCGCCTGGGGCGTGCTGGTCGCGCTGATGGCCGTGGTCTTCATCCTAGGCTTCTTCTTCGACTGGTTCGAGATCACGCTGATCGTGCTACCGGTCTTCGCGCCGATCGTCCAGCTTCTGGACTTCGGCGAGCACATCCCGATCGCGGCGCTGGTCGTGCCCTGGTTCGCCATCCTGATGGCGGTCAACCTGCAGACCTCGTTTCTCACGCCCCCCTTCGGCTTCGCCCTATTCTACATGAAGGGCGTGGCGCCGGCTGGCGTGCGAATCCAGCAGATCTACCAGGGAATCGTCCCCTTCGTGATCCTGCAGGTGATCGGGCTGGGCCTGATCATGACCTTCCCCGACATCGCGCTGTACCTGCCGCAACTGCTGCTGAACTGAGCGGACGGGGCGCCGGGAGAGCCGCCAGAGCTGCCGGGCGGCCCGGACGGGCGGACCGTCGCGTTCGCCACCCCGACCGGCAGTGCGCCGGCGTCAGGCGGCGACGCGGGTTAACCGGCCGATCAGATAGTCCAGGTCGTCGCTGGGCCAGCTCTCGTCCTGCTCGAACTGCGTCAGCAGGCGCTGCAGCAGACGGCTGGCGAAGCGCGCGCGGTCGTTCCTGCCGCCGTCGTAATCGGTCTCCAGGACCGTATCCACCGCGGCACGGAAGACCGGCAGCTTGGCTTCAGGCAACCCGGCACGGCGATACAGCGACGCCAGACCCAGGGATCCGGCGTCGTAGATGAGGATCCGCGCGTTGGCGATCGGCACGTCGGCCAGACGGGCCATCGCCGCCTCGAAGAAGGCGAGATCTCCCGCACACACTGCCCGCAGGACCAAGGAGTCGCTGAGGCGGCCGCGGCGGGCCAGGGCGCCGACGAGGCGATCCAAGTCGCTGCCGTCGCGGGCCCGATCGGCAAGCTGCAGCACGGCACGGTCGCGCACCTGCAAGACCAGGTCGGCGACGGTGTCGGCATCCAGGTCGCCGCGCGCCGCCAGCGCCTCGCGAAGTTGCACGGACAATCGATCCACGAGCTTTTCCGCCACCAGCGCAGGCAGGTCGGCGCGGCGGGCGAGCTGGTCGCCGACGGCGGGATCCTGGCCGTATCGCTCCAGGACCCGGGAGAAGTCGACATCGGCGATGTCCGCCCCCTCGTTCCCGACGAGCTGGGCCACCGCCTCGCTCTGGCCGGTGTCGATGACGGCGTGCGAGACGCGTGCCGACACATGCGGGCGCTGGGCGATGGCGGCGACGCGGCGCGGGGCAGCCTCGCGCACGATCTCCAGCAGATCCTTGTCGTCCAGGGCCTGGGAGTCGCGCAGCATGGGCAAGGCGACCGAGTCGACATCCTTGGCCAGCGCCAGTGCCAGGTCGTGCGGCAGATCGGCGACGTGCCTCAGGTGCGCGGCCAGAGCCTCGCGCACGAGCAGCGCGGAATCCTTCACCAGCGCGGCGAAGATCTCCTGCGCCAAACGCCGCTCGTCGGCGGTGAGTGCCGCCTCGGCGTAGTCGTCGGCCAGTTTGCCGGCGGTATCGGCGCGTGCCTCGGCCGAGGGGTCGGACAGCAGCCGCGCGACGTCGGCCTGGGACAAACGTGCTTGAGAACCGGAAATCCCGGCCAGGGCGGGCCCAGCCAGGGGCCTATCTTGGGGCATGCGCCAATCCTCTTGCGCAAGGGCGAAGGCGCCGGAAATCGCAATTCGGCCGCCCCGCGAAATGCTATGCTGCTTGCCGCCGGTTAAGGCCAGCTTAATGCCAGAACCGGCGCTCCGAGCCGACGACTGGACTTGCGTGTGGCCCAGCCCCACATGTCGCCTCTGCATCGTGCAAGGAAGTCCGCCGTGCTGCGCCAGTGCCTGCTCACCCTGGCCCTCCTGCTCTGCATCGTCCCGGCCGCCGCCGGCGACGCCGTCGCGCCGAGCCTGTCGGCGCCGGAAGCGGCGAGCCGTGCCGCAACCGGAGACTTGCTGCTGATCGACGTGCGCCATCCGAGCGAATGGCGCCAGACCGGCATCCCGAGCGCCGCCGAGACCGCGTCGATCCACCATCCCGGCGGCCTTCCGGCCTTCCTTCGCCGCGTCGAGCAGTTGTCGCAGGCGGACCGCGCACAACCGATCGCGCTGATCTGCGCCAGCGGCGTGCGCTCGGCCTTCGCCGCGGATCTGCTGCGCCGGAACGGCTACAGCCAGGTCTTCAACTTGACGGAAGGCATGCGCGGCTCGGCCGCCGGCGCCGGCTGGCTGCGCCGCGGCCTGCCTACCCGGCCCTGCCGCGAATGCTGATTAGCGTCCGAGCAGGCGATTGATGTCGCGGATCTGGTCGGCGACCGAGATCTCCAACAAGGAGGTGACCTCCAGGTCACGGTCCTCGAAGACGTCGGCCGTCTTGCTCTGCCGACGCCAGGCTTCCACGGTGCGGTCGCGCGCCCGGACCAGTTCGACGATCTGAGGGCGGAACAACTGCATCATCGCCGTAATCCAGCGGTTGGCCGGCCAGGACGGGCGGGCGTGATCCACCTCGAAGCGCTCGAGCATGGCGATCACATCCTCGGCGGCGTACCAGGTCTCGCCGGTCACCCAGCGGTTCACCGTGAAGAGGCGGAACGGCAGACCCTGCGGAGTCATGGCGATGGCGATCAGGTGGCTGAGCCGGTCGTCGGGATCGCTCGGCAGGTCACCGCGCGGCACCGGCGCCGGTCTGACCCCCTCCGGCATGCCGCCGGGTCGCAGGAAGGTGTGGAAGTGGCCGTGCTCGCCCTCGAAGCGCTGTGCCTCCGGGTGGGCATGGTAGTAGTACTGGGCGTGCGTCTCGGCGTCGTAGACGTCACCCGGCGGGTAGTGGTCCCACTCGTAGAAGGTCCCCGCGTTACGCAATAGCTCGCTGACGACGTTATCTCCGGTCTTGGCCAGCACGCGGTAGATATCGACGATTTCGTCGCCTGCGTCCGCCATCTCCGCCAACTCTTCGCGCAGGAGGGCGGAAAGCTGCGGGCTGGCAGGACGGCAGGTCGCGGGCAGGCTAGCGACGGCGAGAGAGCGCATAGCTTCGATTTAACGCGATCAATGCCGCTTGACCAGCATCGCGTGAGCCCTCGCGTCTGGGCTGACGCCGCAGCTCAACCGCGCACCACCAGCACCGAGGTCGCCGCATGGCGGACGACGCGCGCCGCATTCGGCCCCAAGAGGTAGTCCTCCAGTCCCGGACGGTGCGATGCCATGACGATCAGGTCGACGCCGACTTCCTCCGCAATCCGCAAGATCTCCTGATAGATCGTGCCGTGGCCGACGATGTGCTGGACCGGCACGCCCTCCGGAACGTGCTCCGCCGTGAAGGCATGCAGCTCCTGGCGCGCGCGCTCCAGCGCCTGCTCTTCGTAGTCGGCGGGAAAGAAGCTGCCGACGATCGACATTCCGAAGTCGGGCACGATCGTCGCCACGTGCAACCGCGCCCCGAAGGCCTTGGCGTACTCGATGGCCGTGGCGACCGCCTTTGCCTGAGTCTGCTTGTGGCCGAGGTCCACCGCTAGCAGGATCTCTTTGTACATCGGCGCTTCCCCCTCGACAGAGCCATTCAGAAAGCCGGCACCGTGGCGCGGCGGCGCTGGATGACGATGACCAGGCCGAGCAGGAGCAGCGCCGGAACGTAGAAGATCTCCTTCGGCAGCCGCTCTGCCGGCACCAGCACCTGGGTGACGGTGACCGGCGGATCGCCGTAGAAGTCGAAGTCCTGCCAGCGCTCGTGGTAAGGCACGCCGAACAGCGGCTCGTCGAGCGCGATCAGGCTGCCGTCCTCGACCGCCAGCGGCAGGCCGGTGACCTCCTCCAGGCGCATCGCGCCGTCGCCGACCGGGGGACCGAGGCTCGGCGCCAGGGTGAAGCTCTCGGTCTCGCCCAATGTCACGTTGCTGGGCCCAGTGACCCGCAGCCGTATCTGCGCGCCTTCCGGCTTGCTCTCGACCGCCGCGAAGACCTGGGCCGGCGGAATCGGCTCGAACGGCGCCTGCACCTGGTCGAGCCAGTAACCCGGGCGGAACAGCGTGAAGGCGACCAGCAGCAGGGCGAGGGACTCCCACAAGCGTGAGCGCGCGAAAAAGTAGCCCTGGGTCGCGGCGGCGAAGATCAGCATGGCGACGGTCGCCTTGACGAAAATGGCGATGCCGCCCAGCCAGTCGACGCCGATCAGCAGCAGGTCGGTATTGAAGATGAAGAGGAAGGGCAGGATCACCGTGCGCAGGCTGTAGAAGAACGCGGTGAAGCCGGTCTTGATCGGATCGCCCCCGGAGACCGCGGCGGCGGCGAAGGAGGCGAGCCCAACCGGCGGCGTCACGTCGGCCATGATGCCGTAGTAGAAGACGAAGAGGTGCACGGCGATCAGAGGCACGATCAGGCCGTTGGCCGCGCCCAGCTCCACCACCACCGGCGCCATCAGCGAGGAGACGACGATGTAGTTCGCCGTCGTCGGCAGACCCATGCCGAGGATCAGGCTGATCAGGGCGGTGAAGACCAGGATCAGGATCAGGCTGCCGCCGGAGATGAACTCGACGAACTCCGCCATCACCTGGCCGATGCCGGTCAGGCTGACGGTGCCGACGATGATGCCGGCCGTCGCCGTCGCCACGGCGATGCCGATCATATTGCGCGCGCCGGCGATCAGGCCGGCGATCAGGTCGTTGACGCCCTCCACCGCCTGCCGTCCCATCTCGGCGCCGCGGCCGCGAAAGAAAGCCTTCAGCGGGCGCTGGGTCAGCAGGATGGCGATCATCAGAGCGGTCGCCCAGAAGGCCGAGAGGCCAGGCGACTTCAGCTCGATCATCAGGAACCAGATCAAAACAGCGATCGGCAGCAGAAAGTAGAGGCCGGTCTTGACCACCTCGCCGGCGATCGGCAGCTCCACGACCTCGGAGTCGGGGTCGTCCATCTCCAGGTCCGGCTCGCGCGCCGCCAGCCAGACGAGCGCGACGTAGACGGCGGCCAGGATCAGCACTACGGGCAACCAGGCGACCTCGCCGAGGATCGACTGGATGCCGGTCAGGCCCCAGTAGACGATGCCGGCGAGAATGAGGAGCGAACTGACGATAATGCCGGTGCGCATGAGCTGCACCTTCAGCGGATGGATCACCGGCTTGGGCAGCGCCGCCATCTCCTGCTTCAGGGCCTCCAGGTGCACCAGGTAGAGCAGCGCGATGTAGCTGATGGTCGCCGGCAGGAAGGCGTGCTTGACCACCTCGGCATAGGAGATGCCGACGTACTCGACCATCAGGAAGGCGGCCGCGCCCATTACCGGCGGCATGATCTGGCCGTTGACCGAGGAGCCGACCTCGACCGAGCCGGCCTTTTCCGGCGTGAAGCCGACCCGGCGCATCAGCGGAATGGTGAAGGTGCCGGTCGTCACCACGTTGGCGATCGACGAGCCGGAGATCAGGCCGGTCATCGCCGAGGCGAGCACCGCCGCCTTGGCCGGCCCGCCACGCAGGTGGCCCAAAAGCGCGAAGGCGAGCTTGATGAAGTAGTTGCCCGCCCCGCCCTTGTCGAGCAGCGAGCCGAACAGGACGAAGAGGAAGACGAAGGAGCTGGAAACGCCCAGCGCGACGCCGAACACGCCTTCGGTCGTCAGGTACATGTGGCTCATGGCGCGCTCGACCGAAGCGCCCTTCCACTGGATGACCTCGGGCACCGCCGGCGAGTTACCGAAGAACACGTAGGCCAGGAAGACCACCGCGACGACCATCAGCGGCGGACCGAGCGCGCGCCGCGTCGCCTCCAGCAGGACCACGAGGCCGACGCCGGCGACGGTCAGGTCGTACCAGGTGGGCAGACCCGGTCGCCGGGCCAGGCCATCGTAGAAGAGGTAGAGGTAGGCCCCGCAGAAGGCGGCGACGCCGGCAAGCGCCCAGTCGAGGGCCGGCACGCGCTCGCGCGCCTTGTCCGAGGCCGACAGGCAGACCAGCAGAAGCGCCAGCGCCGGCGCGTAGTAGCGCGGTTCGCTGAACAGGCCTCTGAGCGCAGCGCCGACGCCGACGTCGGGATCGAGCAGCGCGACGACCAGCAGGACGGCGAGGATCAGGGCCAGGCCCACGACGAGGTTGGCGGCCAAGGCGGCCAGCAGACCGCGCTGCTGCCCCCGGCCCGGCGCGGGAAAGGCGGTGAAGGCGAGGAAGAGCGCAAAGGCGAGGTGGATCGAGCGCGTCTCGGTGTCGTTCAGCACAACCGGCAAACCGAGATTGCCTTGCACCACGAAGGGCAGCGGCGAGGCGATCCAGACCTGGAACAGCGACCAGACCAGCGCCACCCCTGCCAGCAGCAGGCCGACCGGCCCGAGGACGCTGCGCGCGCCGGTATCCGTCGCGGCGACGAGGTCGGCGAGTTCCTCGTCCGACAGGGTCTTGCCGGCCGGCCGGCCGTGACTGTCCGACATGCCCAGATCCCCCCAGGGCTGGCCCGCCAGCGCCGCTATTGTGCGGATTGGTCGGAAGAACGGCCGAGCGGCAGCGCCTGCTTGGCTTCGGTCCGGCGAGGCGGCGGAAGAAACGCGTAACCACGAAAAGGTCCGTCGCTTTGACCTGCCGGGTGGCGCCGACGGCGACGGTGCACGGGACCGATGCGGTCCCCGGCGACGGCGGCGAAGGCACGCAGGCTTCCGCCGCCGTCCGGCCGAGAAGGCCGATGCCTTACATCAGGCCGGCTTCCTTGTAGTACTTCTCCGCGCCCGGATGCAGCGGGGCGGACAGGCCGTCGGAGATCATCTCCGCCTTGTCCAGGTTGGCGAAGGCCGGGTGCAGCGCCTTGAAGTCGTCGAAGTTCTCGAAGACCGCCTGCACCAGGGTGTAGACGACCTCATCCGGCACGTCGGCGCGGGTCACGAAGGTGGCACCGACACCGAAGGTCGTGGTGTCGTCGGCATTGCCCCGATACATGCCGCCCGGGATGGTCGCCGTGCGGTAGTAGGAGTTCTCCTCGACCAGCGTGTCGATCACCGGGCCGGTCACGTCGACCAACACGGAATCGCAGGCGGTGGTCGCCTCCTGGATCGAGCCGGACGGGTGGCCGACGGTGTAGATCATGGCATCGATCTTGTTGTCGCACAGCGCCTGGCTCTGCTCGGCCGCCTTCAGCTCGGAGGCGAGGGCGAAGTCGTCCATCGTCCAGCCGTAGGCCTCCATGACGACCTCCATGGTCCCGCGCTGGCCGGAGCCGGGGTTGCCGACGTTGACGCGCTTGCCCTTCAGATCTTCGAAGGACTCGATGCCGCTGTCGGCGCGCGCCACCACGGTGAAGGGCTCGGGATGCACGGAGAAGACGGCACGCAGATCTTCGAAGGCGCCCTGGTCTTCGAAGCGAGAGGTGCCGTTGTAGGCATGGAACTGCCAGTCGGACTGGGCGACGCCGAACTCCAGCTCGCCGGCACGGATGGTGTTGAGATTGTAGACCGAACCGCCGGTCGACTCGACGGAACAGCGGATGCCATGCTCCTTACGGTTGCGGTTGACCAAGCGGCAGATGGCACCGCCGGTGGGGTAGTAGACCCCCGTGACGCCGCCGGTGCCGATCGAGATGAACTGCTGCTCTTGGGCAGCGGCCTGGTCGGCCGGAGCGGCGACATAGGCGCCCGCGGCCAATGCCAAGGCCGCACCGGTCAGAACGAGTTTGCGCATCGTCCTTTAGCTCCCTGATTTGCTGATTTTTCACGTTCGAGGGTGGAGTTGTTGGCGTCCCGCCGGCTCCACCGCGGTCCGGCTTCGGCCGCGCACACCGCACCGCCGACGGCACCCGAGGGGCGCCGGGAAACCCTGCTCGATCCCAGTTACCTCCTCCTGTTCGCCACGGTCGCCCGGGCGGCGAAGCCGTTGGCCGGCTTCGCGTTCTTGTATCGGCGCCGACTCGCGCCGGTCGGCATTGAACACCCAATCGGCGGGCTTGACCACCCCCGCGATTGCCACCGTGACACTGCTAGCCCGCAACCCCGGCGAGCAGGCTGCGCGCCCGATCCGCCGTCGCCAGCGGCCGGCCGAGACGCCGCACGCTCTCGGCGACATGCGCCACCAGGGCGGCGTTGTCCGCCGCTACGCTGCCGTCGGGCAGCAGCAGATTGTTTTCGAACCCGACGCGCGCATGACCGCCGAGCCCGGCCGCCGTGACCGCCGCCGCCGTCTCCTTCGCGCCGAAGGCACACATCGCCCAGGGGTCGTCCGGCTGCCTGGCCGCCAGGAAGGGCAGCAGGTCGGTGGGCTGCGACCGTTGGCCGGCGCTGTATCGGCCGAGCACGAAGAGCAGGAACTGCGGGCCGGCCGGCAGCACGCCGCGCGCGCGCAGCGCGTTGAAGCGCGCCACGTCGGCCGCGTCGTAGAGGATGTACTGCGCCTGCACCCCCGCTTCGGCGACCCAGGAAAAGAAGCTGCGTGCCGCGGCTTCGCTGTCGGCGTCGGGCACCAGTTCGCGCACGGCGAAGCTGGCCGCCTCCGGCTCCAGCGCGCGCACGCAGTCCATCTGCTCCGCCGGCGCATAGCGGCCGACCGCCTCGGTGGTCACCTGGATCACCATGTGGCGGCCGACAGCCGCGCGCACCGCCGCGCTGGCCTCTCGGTAGCGGCCGACGTCGAGGGTGTGGCGCTGCTCGGAGTCGCGCACGTGCAGGTGCAGCATGCAGGCGCCGGCCTCGCCGCACAGCAAGGCCGTCTCCGCCAACTCTTCCGGCGTGATCGGCAACGCGGGATGGTCGGCCTTGGTCTTGCGCGCCCCGTTCGGCGCCACCGCCAGCACCATCGGCGTCCAGTCGGCCGCCGCCTCCGCCTCCCCGCCGCTCACGCCGCCTCCGGCAGCGCCGCGTCGATCGCCTCACCGAGCTTGTCGACGATCTCCTTCACCTGGTCATCTTCCAGGATGAAGGGTGGCGCCAGCAGCACGTGATCGCCGCTGCGGCCGTCGGCCGTGCCGCCCATGGGATAGCACATCAGCCCGGCGTCCATGGCGGCCTGCTTGACTTTCGCATGCAGCTTGTGGGCCGGGTCGAACGGCGCCTTGCTGGCCCGCTCGGCAACCAGCTCGACCCCCAGGAAGAGGCCGCGGCCGCGAACATCGCCGACGTGCCGGTGATTGCCGAAGCGCTCCTCCAGGGCCGCGCGCAGCTTGCCGCCCTGGCGACGCACCCGCTCCAGCAGGCCCTCGCGCTCGATCGCCTGCTGCACCGCCAAGCCGCCGGCACAGGCCGTGGCGTGGCCGATGTAGGTGAAGCCGTGCACGAAGTTGCCGGAGCCGGCGGCGATGGCGTCGAGGATCTCGTCGCTCATCAGGCAGGCGCCGATCGGCTGGTAGCCCGCGCCGAGCCCCTTGGCGCAGGTCAGCAGGTCGGGACTGACGCCGTCCTCTTCGCAGGCGAAGAGGCGACCGGTGCGACCCATGCCCGACATCACCTCGTCGAGGATCAGCAGGATGCCGTAGCGGTCGCAGATCTCGCGGATCCGCTTGAAGTAACCGGGCACCGGCGGCACCGCCCCCAGGGTGGCGCCGACCACGGTCTCGGCCATGAAGCCGATCACCGTCTCCGGCCCGGCCTCCAGGATCGCCGCCTCCAGCGCGTCGGCGGCGCGCCGGCCGTAATCCTCCTCGCTCTCCTCCGGCCGCTTCTCGCGGTAGGCGTAGCAGGGCGCGATCTGGCTGGTGCGCATCAGCAGGGGCTCGTGCAGCTTGCGCCGCTCCGGGTTGCCGCCGACGGCAAGGGTGGCAAGGGTGTTGCCGTGGTAGGACTGACGGCGCGAGATGAAGCGGGTGCGCTGCGGCTCGCCCTTCTCCACCCAGTACTGGCGAGCCAGCTTCATCGCGGTCTCGTTCGCCTCGGAGCCGCCGGAGACGAAGTAGACCTTCTTCAGGCGCGCCGGGGCGCGGCTGACCAAGTGCTCGGCCAACGCCTCGGCCGGCTCGTTGGTGAAGAAACCGGTATGCGCATAGGGCAGCCGGTCCAACTGTGCCTTGATCGCCCCGATCACGCCGCGATGGCTGTGGCCGAGGCAGGAGACCGCGGCACCGCCCGAGGCGTCGAGATAACGACGGCCCTGGCTGTCGATCAGGTAGGGACCGTCGCCGGCGACCGCGACGGGATAGCGGTGCGCGATGTGGCGATGCAGAATGTAGCTCATGGCGGCGTCAGACTACTGCGGGCCGTCGGCGGTTCAAGCGGCATTTGCGGAATGCCGGCAAGGCGGGCTAGCTTGCGCGCCGCTGCGGCGCGGAACGGCCTGACGGCTGCCGCCGGCGTCGCGCTTGTTGCCGTTCGCTCCCGACCGCCCCCGACCGCCCCCGACCACCGACGACGGACCCACCGATGGACCTGAAGGCGCATATCCGGACCGTGCCGGATTTCCCCAAGCCCGGGATTCTCTTTTACGACATCTCGACGCTGCTGATGCACCCTCAGGCTTGGCGCACGACCGTCGAGCGCCTGGGTACCGCGATCCGCGCCTATGAGCCGGACCTGCTGGTGGGCATCGAGTCGCGCGGCTTCCTGACCGCCGCGCCGCTGGCCCTGCACCTGGGATTGGGCTTCATCATGGTGCGCAAGAAGGGCAAGCTGCCGGGCGAGACGGTGAGCTACACCTACGACCTGGAATACGGCACCGACACCCTGGAGGTTCAGGCAGATGCGGTGCAACCGGGACAGCGCGTCGTCGTCCTGGACGATCTGCTGGCGACCGGCGGGACGATGCGCGCCACCATCGACCTGCTGCGCAAGCAGGGCGCCGAGGTCGCCTGCGCCGCCTGCATCATCGAGCTCGGTTTCCTCGACGGCCGCGCCCAGTTGGACGTACCGGTCAGCACCCTCATCGCCTACGAGAGTTGAACACACGCAAAGGTTCCACCCGGCGGCCGTGTCACTTAAGGTTAACTTAAGCCTTCCTACGCCACTCTTCGCCTGGTTGGGAGGACCGCATCGAAGTCGTGCGAAGGGCGATACCGCCCCGAGCCACAGCGGAAAGCGGACGCATGGAGGTTTCCCTAGCGGCGATGCTGACGGCCGCGGCGAGCGGCGTCGCCGGTCTTCTGGCAGGTCTCGCTTTCGCCCGCGTCCGACGGGGTCGCCGGGCGTTCGCAGGCGGTTCCAGCGTCACGGACGATGACGAGATCGCACGTTTCCAGGACGTGCTGGAGCTTGGCTACGACTGGATTTGGGAGACCGACGCACAGAATCGCTTCGTCTATCTCTCGCCCAGCTTCGGCGAGGTCACGGGTCAACCGACCGAAAGTGTTCTCGGGCTCTCCCGCTTCGAGATGGGGAGAGCGGACCTGTCCGAACCCAAATGGGTGGAACACAAGGCCGTCGTCGAAGCGCACCTGCCGTTTCGCGGATTCGTCTATTCGGCCGCGCTGAGGGGAGTCCTGCGCTGGTATCGGGTCAGCGGCAAGCCGCGCTTCGACAGGTCGGGTCGCTTCGCGGGCTATCGCGGCATCGGCACCGACGTGACGGACCAGGTGCTGGCCGAACAGCGGATCGAGCAAAACCGCCGGCAGTTGCAGCGCATCATCGATGCGATCTCGCACGGCGTGGCGCTGTACGACGAGAACGACCGGCTGGTCGCCGTCAACGCGGCGTATCACAAGCTGCTCCCGACGATGAGCGATATGGCAAGGCCGGGAGTCAGCTTTCGCGAGACAGTGGAGGTGGGGGCCAAGCGCGGCATCTACGAGAACCCGGACAACGAACCGGCCGAAGTTCTGGTCCGGCGTCGCCTCGCGGCCCGCGCGAGCGGGCAGCCGGAACTGCTGTTCTATGCGGACGGACGCGTTCTGGAGGTCAGCGAGACACCTCTGGCCAGCGGCGAGCGATTGTTCCAATGGGTCGAGGTCACCCGTTTCCGCCGCCGCGAGCGCGCACTTTCCCTGGTGCTGGAGGCCCAGGCCAAGGAGCAGGACGTCATCGAGGCTGCGGCCCAGGCCCTGGCCATCGGCCTCGGCTATCGTTGCGGCGGCGTCATCCGCCGCACCGGACCGAAGCGCGCCCGGATCCTGGCACTCTGGGACGGCCGTGAAATGTGCCATGACATCGAGTACGACCTGAGCGGCACGCCGTGCGAGGAGATTTACGACCTGGGGGGCTGCTACTATGCCAGCGATACCTGCCGGCGGTTCCCCCGCGACGCCATGCTGGTGAAGTTTGGAGTGCAGGCGTTTCGCGGCGTGCCGCTGCCATCCGACACAGGCATAGCCGGCGGTCACGTCATCGCGTTCGACAGCAAACCCGACGACGCCGTCCCGCAGGACGGCGACCTGTTGGAGTTGATCGCCAGTTGGGTGGCGATCGAACTGAAGCGCCGCGAGTCGGACAAAGCGCTCGCCGCCAGCGAGAGCCGCTTCCGGGACCTCGTCGAGATCGACACCGACTGGTACTGGGAGCTGGATGCCGACCTCCGTCTCGCCTTCGTCTCCGAAGGGGCCGAACGCCTGATCGGTCGTGGGCCCGAACAACTTCATGGCCGCACCCTGCCGGAAGGCGTCGGCATTTCACCCGGCATGCCGGAGTGGACGCGCGACGGCTGGTTCGAGGTCGCGCGCGAGATGCGCGCACGCCGCTCCTTTCGCGAGCTCTGCCTGACGGTGCGCACGCTCAAGGGCCGGCGCCACTTGCGACTGAGCGGACGGCCCCTGTTCGATGCCGAAGGCCGTTTCGCAGGCTATCGCGGGGTCGCTGCGGACGAGACGCCCCAGGTCGCCGCCCAACGCGCCCTTGAGGAGAACAGCCAGATCCTGCGAGCGATCGTCGACAACATGCCGGAGGGCGTCAGCATCGTCGACGGCGAGCTCAACATGCTGCGCTGCAACCAGAGATTCCTGGAACTGCTGGATCTGCCGCAGGAGGTGGTCGCCAAGGGGCGCTTCGAGGACGTCATCCGCTACAACGCCGAGCGCGGCGACTACGGCTCGGGCGACATCGAGGAGATGGTCCGGCACCGCATGGAGCTGGCACGCAATCCCGTGCCGCACCGCTTCGTTCGGGTGCGCCCCAACGGCACGGCCATCGAAGTGCGCGGCAATCCGCTGCCGACCGGCGGCTTCGTGACCACCTATGCCGACGTGACCGAGCACCAGCGCATGCAATCGGCACTGCAGGGTTCGGAAGCGCGCTATCGCCTGATCTCCGAGCTGACAAGCGACTTCCTCTACTCCTACCGCGTCCGCCCGGACGGCAAGAACGAGGTCGAGTGGTTCGCCGGCAGCCTGCCCGAGAGCTTGGGGCTGCCCTCGATGCCCGAAACGACCTTCGCCGCCTGGGACGATTTCGTGCATCCGCAGGACCGCAAGCTTCTGGAGGGCCGGCGCCAACGCTTGAAGGCCGGCGAGTCTTCGATCGACGAGCTGCGGGTGCTGGCACGGGACGGCTCGATACGCTGGCTGCGGGTGGTCGCGCGTCCGGAAATGGACGCAGAGACCGGCCGCCTGATGCGCGTGCTGGGCGCGGCCCAGGACATCACCGAGCGCAAGCGCGCCGAAGCCGCGCTGCGCGAGGCGAAGGAGACCGCCGAACTGGCCAACCGCACGAAGTCGGAATTCCTGGCCAACATGAGCCATGAGCTGCGCACGCCGCTCAACGCCGTGATCGGCTTTGCCGAGATCATGACCAATCAGGTGATGGGGCCGCTCGGCCATCCTCGGTACAAGAGCTACGCCGAAGACATTCGAGACAGCGGCACGCACCTGCTCAACATCATCAACGACATCCTGGACGTCTCCAAGGCCGAGGCTGGCATGCTCGACCTGACCGAAGAGGAGCTGGAGCTGGCTGCGATCGTCGATGCGGCGGTGCGGCTCGTACGCCAGCGGGCCGAGACGGGCGGCGTGCGCCTGGTCGTAGACCTGCCAGACGACCTGCCCCGTATCTGGGCCGACCCGCGCCGTATGAAGCAGGTGCTGCTCAATCTTCTGTCCAACGCCGTCAAGTTCACGCCGGAGAAAGGCGAGGTGCAGGTGGAAGCGGCACTGACGCCGGATGGCTGGCTGCAGATCCGCGTCGCCGATCAGGGCATCGGCATCGCGCCGGAAGATCTCGACCGGGTGCTGGAGCCCTTCACCCAGGTCGACTCGAGCCTCAGCCGGCGGCACGAGGGCACCGGCCTCGGCCTGCCCCTGACGCGGGCGCTGATCGAGATGCACGACGGCACGCTGAGGCTGGAGAGCACGCCCGGGGCGGGTACCGTCGCCACCGTCGCCCTACCCCCACAGCGTCTGGTCGACGCCGAATCGCCGCCCCTGCCGCTGGCCTCGGGCCGTTAGAGCAGGATTCACGTCTTGGATGGGATCGCCAAAGCGATTCCATCCAAGACGATCCTGCTCTAAGCTGACTCGACATTCATCGCATCCAGAGTAGTGCGGCGGCGATTTGCAGGAAGCTGAGGAAGTAGGCTGCGCGTCGGTCGAAGCGTGTGGCGATGCGGCGGAAGTGCTTGAGCTTGTTGAAGCAGCGCTCGACGGTGTTCCTCATCTTGTAAGCTTCCAAGTCGTAGCCGATCGGGCGCTTGCGGGTCCGATTGCAGGGGATGACCGCCTCAGCGCCCATGTCGGCGATGAGGGTTCGCAACGCATTGGAGTCGTAGGCCTTGTCGGCCAGGACGTGGCGCGGCGACAGGCCGGTCAGAAGCGCCGGGGCGAGCGGCGCGTCGCCGCGCTGGCCGGGGGTGAGGATCAGCTTGAGCGGCCGGCCCAGGGCGTCGACGGCCATGTGGATCTTGGTGGTCAGTCCGCCGCGCGAACGCCCCAGAGCCTGGTCCCCCCTTTTTGGCCGCCGCCCTTGCCGGTGGCCGCCTGCTGGTGCGCGCGCACAAGACTGGAATCAAGACTGATATAGGCGTTGTCCGGATCGCGGATCAGATGCGCGAACACGCGCTCCCACACGCCCGCCTTCGCCCAGCGGGTGAAGCGCTTGTGCACCGTCTTCCACTTGCCGTATCGCTCCGGCAGGTCATGCCAATGCGCGCCGGAGCGAAGCACCCAGAGCACCCCGTTCACGAAAGTCAGATTGTCCGCGCCCGACCGCCCCGGATCGCCCGGCTTGCCGGGCAGCAAATCCTTGATCCGCTCCCACTGCTCAGCGCTCAACTCGTAGCGTTTCGCTCTCGACATCACACAGCTCCAGATAAAACGAATCTGGAACCCTATGACTCACACGTCGACCGCCTTCGGGAACCCCTGAATGTCGATTCAGCCTAGGGTACCGCTAAAGCTGGGTGGGGTTGGGCGCGTCGCCGTAGACCGCCAGAGGATCGAAGCTCTTCTCGTCCTCTTCATAGGCCAGCCGCACCGGGCCTTCGGCGGGCAGCGCGCCGACCGGAACCGAGCGGTAGAAGCAGGAGCGGTAGCCGACGTGACAGCTCGCCTCGCCGACCACCTCGACGCGCAGCCAAACACAGTCCTGGTCGTCGTCGATGCGCATCTCGCGCACCTTCTGAACCAGCCCGCTGGTCGCGCCCTTGTGCCAGAGCGTCTGCCGGCTGCGCGAGAAGTACCAGGCCTCGCCGGTCTCGATGGTGCGCTTCAGCGCCTCGGCATTCATGTAGCCGTGCATCAGCAGCTCGCCCGAGCCCCAGGCGGTGGTGACCACCGGGATCAGGCCGCGCGCGTCGAACTTGGGCGCCAGTTCCTCGCCCTCCTCGACCTGTTCGACGCTGACGCGGCGTGCGAAAAGCGCGATGTCGTCGACGCCTTGCCCGCGACTGGCCTGTTCGCTCATGGCTTTCGGTCCCATCTCCAGGTGGCGCGCAGCGTGGCGCGGCCGGCAAAGCGGGTGATATACCCACGCGCATCGGCGCCTGCAAGGAAGCGAACGGAACGACAGCATGGCCGACGAAGCGCTGAAGGATCTCTACAACGAGCGGGTGATGGCGCTCGCCCGCGACATCCCGCGCCAGAGCCGGCTGGAGGCGCCGGACGCCAGCGTACAGCAGGTCAGCCCGCTCTGCGGCAGCCGCATCACCGTCGACCTGAAGATGCAGGGCGATCGGGTCGCCGACTACGGACAGACCGTGCGCGCCTGCACCCTCGGCCAAGCGGCGGCGTCGATCCTGGCGCGTCACGTGATCGGCCGCAGCGCCGCCGAGCTGCGGCGCGTGCGCGAAGAAATGCGCGCCATGCTGAAGGAGGGCGGTCCGGCGCCGGCGGCGCCCTGGCAGGAGCTGGAGGTGCTGATGCCGGCGCGCGGCGTGAAGTCGCGCCACGGCTCGGTCATGCTACCGTTCGAGGCGGTGGTGAAGGCCCTCGACGCCATCGAGGCGGGCGAGGGTCAGGCGCAGGCTTGAGAGCGCGCAAGGGCCCATATCTGGCGCCCCAGTTGAAGGGCCACACGAGATCTTGAGTCGCCGTTAACCTCCCGTTAAGGCGAATCGATCCATCACGCCCCAAGATCTTGCGGCGGGGGTCATGACGGCTCATGGATCTTGTAGATGAGTCCAAGCTACGGGGCGCCATCGTGCCGCCGCCGCGCCCCGAGATCAGTCCCTACCTGCAGCGCCGCCTGCGCAGTCTCGAAGAGGCGCTGGCCGACCTGGAGACCGGCGGGCCAGCCGAGGTGCTTCGCGACCTCGCTTGGGAGGCCCTGCAGGACGAGGGGTAAGCACGGCCAAGGTCGCAGGAGACCGTTCCGCGGCACCGCTCAGGCGGCGCGCAACTGCGCGACGAAGCGCGCCACCGTGTCGTTCAGCGCACGCGCCTGTTGCGCCAGCCCCTCGGCGCCGCTCAAGACCTTCTCGGCCGTCGCCCCGGTCTCCCGCGCCACATCCCCGGCGCTGGCGACGTTGCCCGACACGGCGTCTGTGCCGGTGGCCGCCTGCTGAATGTTGCGCACGATCTCGGTGGTGGCGGCATTCTGCTGTTCCACCGCGCTGGCGATCGAGGTGGCGATCTCGTTGACCTGATCGACGGTGCCGGCGACGCCTTCCATGGCCGAGACCGACTGGCTCGTCTCCTCCTGGATCGCGGCAATCTGCTGGGCGATCTCCTCGGTTGCCTTGCCGGTCTGGCTGGCCAACGACTTCACCTCGCCCGCCACCACCGCGAAGCCCTTGCCCGCCTCGCCGGCGCGCGCCGCCTCGATCGTCGCGTTGAGCGCCAGCAGGTTGGTCTGCTCGGCAATCGCCCGGATCAGGTCGACCACCTCGCCGATCCGCTCGGCAGCCTCGGACAGCTTCTGGATCTGCCCGTTGGTGGTCTTCGTGTTCTCGGCCGCGGTTCCGGCGATCCGCGCCGCCTCGCTGACCTGGCGGCTGATTTCGCCGATCGAGGCGGTGAGCTGCTCGGCCGCGGCGGCCACGGCCTGGACGTTGCCCGAAGCCTGGGTGGCGGCGGCGGCGGCGGCGGTCATCTGCTCGGCGTTGCGCCCGGCCGCGCCGGTCATGGTGCGCGCGTCCTCGGCCATGCCGTCCGAGGCGCCGGTGAGCGAGGCGACGACGTCCTTGACCGTCGCCTCCAGGTCGTCGGCCAGCGACAGCGTCTGGGCTCGACGCTCCTCGCTCTGGCGCGCCTGCTCGCGCTCGCGCTCTTCGCGCAGGCGCCGCATCTCCAATCGGTTTTCCTTGAAGACCTGGACGGCGCGCGCCATCTCGCCGACGTCGTCGCGGCGCGCGACCGCCGGCACCTCCGTCTCCAGGTCGCCCCCGGAAATCCGGCTCATCGCCGCCGTGATGCGGGCCAGCGGCCGGCCGACCATGCGGCCCAGCACCAGCGCCAGCACCGCAGTCAGGACCGCCAGCGCGATCAACGAGGAAACGATCTCGCGGGTGGTGGCCGCCGCCAGGAAACCGTCGATCGTCCGGGTGCTCCAGCCAATCACCAGCCAGCCGAACGTGCCGGCCGGCGAGATCGTGTAGATGTGGCTGTCGCCAACGACGACGCCGCCTTCGGCATGGGCTTCCAGCCAGTCGCGTACGCCGGCGAAGTCGGCGGCGGGCAGGTCCTGAGAATCGTAGGCGGTGACCTCGCCTCTCTCCAGATTGAAGGTGCGAAGGCCGGCGATCATCGAGCCGTCCCGCGCCACGAAGTCGGCGTAGACCTGGGCGACGGCATCCGGCTTGTTCCAGCGCAGGCCCCCGGCGACGGCGTCGCCCAGCAGTCCACCGACCGTGGTGTACTTCTCAACCGCCGCAGCGAGCTGCTCGGCCCGCTGGTTGGACACGGAGACGAAGGTCATCGCGACGAAGCAGAGCACCAGCGCGCCGATCGTCAGCAGGGTCACCTTGCGGCTGACGCTCAGGCACGAGACGGCGAGGCGCTTGCCGGTGGACTTTTCCGTTTGCGCGTTCATGCCTATCCCCTCCTTTCGATGTCCCTGGTCGCCGGGTCGCGCGAGCGCAGCGGCCTGGCCGGGCTCACAGCGCGTCGACGTTGATGCCGACGGTGATGGCGCCGATCACGCTGCCGCTGTCGGGATCGACCACCGGCATCGACAACTGCGACTGGAAGGTCTGGGTCGACTCGTCCATCTCCACATCGTCGATGAAGAGGGCATCGGGACCGGCCTCGTAGGTCTTGATGAACTTGTCCTCGTCGCCCTGCCAGTAGTCGGAGGTGATGTCGCTCTGGCCGACGTTGAGGCCCTTGTTGTCCATCACGAAAACTTCGGTGACCATGCCGCCCTGCTCGGCCTGCCAGCCCCGCAGCCGCTCGGACAGGGGATTGGCCAGGAGCGTCTCGATGGTCGGCCGCTCGCTGGCGGCGGTTTCGGCGCGCCAGGTCTGGTCCATGGCGTCGATGTCGGCCTGGCTCAAGCCGGCGTGCTTCTCGTTCTGTGCCTTGATGGCCCCAACGAGCATGGGGTCGGAAATCAGCGGCTTCACCTCCGTACCGGCGAAGTCGGTCATCGGGGCGACGTGCGGCCCCTCCGCAGCCAGCGCAGTCAGCGCACTGCCGGCCAGAATGCCGGCGGTCAACAGGGGACGCTTCAGGGAAAGGCGCAGAGCCATGGGCGGTCTCCTCTCGAATGCCTGCAGGTCGACGGGTCTCCATCTCGCGGCGGCGCTTGGCGTCCGTCGCAAGCGCACAGGAGGCTGAGCGCATATCTCTAATTTTGGATTAATTCGCCCATTTACGGTTGCCAGGGGCCCGGAGCGAACTCGCCAAGCACCGGAAATACCTGGTTATCCGAATAGGCGATCGCCTCGGTCCCGCCGCGACGCCGTCATCCGCGGGGTGCGGCCCATGCGCTCGCGCATACCGGGGTATCCAGCACCGCCCAGCGCTTCCCGCTCCGCGGAGACCCTTGCGGATCCGCCACAAAAGAAAAGCCCCGGTGGCGGACCACCGGGGCAAGTTGAACAGGGAGGCTTCACGTCTGGGAGACGTAGGACCTGCCGCGCGGGGGGCGCGCCCGCAGGCCCTGGGATCCGGAGAGGCTCCGGATGGCTGCTCCGCCGGACCCGGCGGAGGATGTTTCGAAGGATATTGCGTCGCAACATCCGATGCCCCGAAGATGTGCCCGAACGTGCCCAGCGTCTATGCAAAATGCCGCAGACAAGGCATGCCGCTGTTGCATGGCTTCCCCACCGCGTGGCGATTTTGCAACATCATGCATTGCAACAACTCCGTAACCACCTGATTTCGCCGTCTTGACCCGCATGTGCTGCAGCGCGAGGTTGCAGCGCCAAAGTGTGATTCGAGGACACAACCCGCCATGCCGCGCCGCACCCACGCCGTGCCCTTGCCGAGCCCGGCGGCCGGCACACGCCAGCAACTCCTGTTGCACCGATTCGCGCCGGACGAAGCGCGGCACGGCGGCGGTCACCCCAAGGCCTACATCCAGGCGTCGCTGCACGCCGACGAGACGCCCGGCCTGTTGGTCGCCCATCATCTCCTGCGCCTTCTTGACGACGCCGCCACGCGCGGCGATGTGACGGGGGAGATCGTCCTGGTGCCCTACGCCAATCCGATCGGTCTGGCGCAGTTCTTCGACCAGCGGCTCATGGGTCGCTACGAGTTCGCGCTGGCCGGCGGTAACTTCAACCGCAATTGGCCGGACCTGGCGGCGCTGGCGGCCGAGCGCCTGGACGGCCGGCTGACCGACGATGCGGCCGGCAACGTGGCCGCCATCCGCGCCACCTTCCGCGCGGCTCTGGCCGAGCAACGGCCGCAGTCCGCGTTGGCGGCTCTGCGTCTGGCGCTGGCGCGCGAGGCCTGCGACGCGGACCTGGTGCTCGACCTCCACTGCGACGACCTCGCCCTGCCGCACCTCTTCCTCATTCCGCAGCATTGGCCCGAAGCCCAGGACCTGGCGGCCGAACTGGCCGTGCGGGCGGTTCTGCTGGCGGAAGACTCCGGCGGCGCCTCCTTCGACGAAGCCTTCTCGACCCCCTGGCTGCGCCTGGCCCGGCGCTACCCGGACGTGCCAATCCCACCGGTCTGCCTCGCCGCCACAGTGGAGTTGCGGGGCTGGATGGACGTCGACGACGCCCAAGCAGAGGCGGATGCACGGGCGCTCTACCGGGTTCTTCAGCGCCGCGGCCTGCTGGCCGGCGATCCGGGTCCGCTGCCGGAGCCGGCTTGTAGGGCCACGGACCTCGCGGCCACCGACAGCCTCAAGGCGCCGGCGGCCGGAATCGTCGTCTACAAGGTGCGTCCCGGCGACCGCGTGGCAAAGGGCGATCCGATCTGCGACCTGGTGGACCCCGCCGCGGAAGACCCGGCGGACGCCCGGACGCATGTCGAGGCGACCACCGAGGGGCTAGTGCTATCGGTGCGCAGTCACCGCTACGTCGCGCCGGGCATGGCGCTGGCCAAGATCGTCGGCACCGAGCCGCTGTCGCACCGCTTCGGATATCTTCTGGAGGACTGAGCCAGGCGTAGGCCGGGCGTGGGCGGGGCGGCGCGCTTGCCGCGGCGCGCTGACGTGCTAGCCTATCGGGAAAGCAACAAAGGGGAAGCGCCCAGGCGGAGGCCAACGCATCCACGGCAAGCGGGAGATGCGAGCATGAAGCGTTTGCTGGCCTTCGGGCTCGTCGCCATCGCCCTGCTGCTGCCCTGCGGCACGGCGCCGCGGGCCCAAGCCCTCGACCCGCTCGACGCCGTCGTGGGGGTGCGCGCGCTGGTGCCGGGCGACGCCCGGACCGCCGACTCCCTCGGCACCGAGCGGCAGGGCTCCGGCGTGGTCATCGACGCCGAAAACAGGCTGGTCCTGACCATCGGCTACCTGATCATGGAGGCCGGATCGGTCGAGCTGCTGCTGGCGGGCGGCGCGATCGTCGGCGGCGAGGTCGCCGCCTACGACTACGACACCGGCTTCGGCCTGGTGCGGGCCGATCGGCCGCTGGGCGTGCCGGAGATGCCGCTCGGAGACAGCGCCGAAGCCGAGGAGCGTGCGCAGGTGCTGGTCGTCGCGGCACCTGAAGGCGAGCGCAGCGTCGGGCCGGCCGTCGTCGTTTCGCGGCGCGACTTCGCCGGCTATTGGGAGTATTTGTTGCCCGACGCCATCTTCACGGCCCCGCTGCACCCCGGTTACGGCGGCGCCGCGCTAGTCAGCCGTCGTGGCGAGCTGCTGGGCATCGGCTCGCTGGCCGTCGGCGACGCGACCGGGACCGGGCGCGCTGGGGCAGGCAACCTGCCAGGCAATATGTTCGTGCCGATCCGGGCGCTGAAGCCGATCTACGACGACCTGCTGAGCTACGGCCGCGCCAGCACCCCGCCGAAACCCTGGCTGGGCGTGCAAACCGTCGAGGTCGGCGGTCTGGTCATGGTGCGGCGGGTCAGCAGCGGCGGCCCGGCCGAACGGGCCGGGCTCGGCAAAGGCGACGTCGTCGTCTCCGTCGGGCGCGAGCCGGTGCTGGGCCAGGCCGACTTCTACCGGAAGGTCTGGCAGCTCGGCGAGGCCGGCGTCGAGGTGCCGTTGACCGTCATGCGCCAGGAGGGCCGCCGCCAGGTCAACCTGCGCTCGGTGGACCGCTACGACTTCCTCAAGCTCGACGGCAGCTTCTGACCCCTTTCGGAGAGCCCGATGACCCTTGCCCGCGTCGACGACGAGCGCGCCGTCTCGCCCGAGGCCCTGCTGCAGGCCTGGCGCGAGCGCCTGGCCGGCCACCGCGAGCGAGCCCGGTACGAGCCGCAGTTCAATCCGGTGCATCACCTCGCCTTCGAGATTTCGAGCGAGCTGGAGCGCGGCGGCACCTCGCTGCGCGACCTGCAGGCGGCGGCCAAGGCGCTGTGCGACGAGGCGCTGCTGGCGCGGGCCGAGCGCCTGCGCGCCTATCTGGACGTGACGGCGGGCCGTGCCGATGCCGCCGATGCAATGGCCGAGGGGCGCCTGCGCGAGCTGGTGCGCGCCAGCGCCCGGTCCTCCGACGGCCGTCCGCTGGACTTCGAGAGCTTCGCCGCACGCTGGCGCCGGCCCGAAGACGGCGTCGTCTTCACCGCACACCCGACCTTCGCCATGTCGCAGGCACTGCGCGGACTCCTGACGGATCTGGTCGAGGGCGAAAAGCCCCAGAGCGAGATCGAGCGCACCCTGTGCAGCCTGCCCCACCGCCCCGACTCCCCCGTTACCCTGGACAGCGAGCACGAGCAGGCGCTCGGCGCCCTGGCGAACGCCCAGGACGCCGTCGCGACGCTGCTGCGCAGCCTGATCGAGACGGCGGCGGAGCTCTATCCCGAGCGCTGGCACGAGCTGGAGCCGGCGCCGTTCAGCCTGGCGACCTGGGTCGGCTACGACCTGGACGGGCGCAACGACATCACCTGGGTCGACAGCATCCGCTTCCGCCTGCAGGAGAAGCACTGGCAGCTCGAACGCTACGGCCGCCGGCTCGAGGCGCTCGGACGCCAGGAGACGGCTGCGGCGGCGCGCCTGGTCGCCGAGGAGGCGGCGGCAGTGGAAATCCAGATCGCCGCCTTCGAGGACGACCTGGCGAACGCCGAGGCCCTGACGCGTGCCGCCAACCTGCTGACGCAGCAGCGCCGCGGCCCGCTCGGCAACACCGCACAGCCGCTGCTCGACGCGCTCGACGAAGCGCGCGCGTCGGTCGAGGGAGCCGGCGCGCGGGGCGCCGCCGTCGACCTCTCGGTGCTGCGCGCCGAGGTGGCGCTCTACGGGCTCGGGGCCGGCCTGGTCCACCTGCGCATCAACGCCGCCCAGGTGCACAACGCCATCCGCAAGCCGCTGGAGCTGGGCCCCTCGAGCGAGCTGCACAGCCGCGTCCTGCTCAACCGCCTGGACGAGCGGATCGAAACCCTGCATCCGCAGAGCGTCAACTTCGCCTCCCTGGCGCTGGAAAGCGCGACGGCGATCCGCCAGTTCATCGCCATCGCGCAGATCCTCAAGCACATCGACGGCGACAAGCCGATCCGGCTGCTGATCGCCGAATGCGAACACCCCTTCACGCCGCTGGCGGCGCTCTACTTCGCCAAGCTGTTCGACGTCGCCGACCGCACCGACATCTCGCCGCTGTTCGAGACCGAGCAGGCACTGGAGCACGGCGCGGCGGTGGTCGAATCGCTGCTGAAGACCCGCAGCTTCCGCCGCTATGTCGGCCGGCGGGGACGGCTGTCGGTGCAGACGGGCTTTTCCGACGCCGGCCGCTTCATCGGCCAGGTCACCGCCAGTCTGGCGGTGGAGCGTCTGCAGGGCCAACTCGCCGGCGTCGTCGAAAGCGCCCAGAAAGCCGGCGCCCTCGGCCCGACCGAGGTGCTGATCTTCGACACCCATGGCGAGTCGATGGGCCGCGGCGCCCACCCCGCCGGCTTTCGCGCGCGCGCCGACTACGTGCTCAGCCCGTGGGTGCGGCGGCGCTACCGCGCGCGTGGGCTGGCGCTGCTGCACGAGACCAGCTTCCAGGGCGGCGACGGCTACGTCTTCTTCGGCACCCGCCGGCTGGCGCTCGCCACCCTCACCGGCCTGCTGGAGGCGCGCGGCGAGTCGCGGGTCGCAGAGCTTCCGGACGAGGGCGACGACCCCTTCTATGCCGCCTACCTGTTCAACCGCGACCTGCACGAGCGGCTGCGCGCCTTCCAGACCAACCTGTTCGCCGATGCGGACCACGGCACCATGCTGACGGCCTTCAGCACCAACCTGCTGGTCGGCACCGGCAGCCGCACCTCCAGCCGGCAGTTCGACGGGCGCAGCGACAATCGCCTGGCCGCCGCCAGCCTACGGGCCATCCCGCACAATGCGCTGCTGCAGCAGATGGGCTACACCATCAACATCTGCGCCGGCCTGGGCACCGCGTTGCGTCACGACCGCGAGGCCTTCGCCAGTCTGCACGCCGCCTCCGAGCGGCTGCAGACCATCGTCGAGCTGGTCCGCCAGGCGCGCGACCTTTCCAGCCTCGACACGCTGGCGGCCTACGCCAACCTCTTCGACGGCGCCTACTGGGTGGTGCGCCCGCTGGGTCAGAGCGAGCGCGGCCACAAGGACGCCTGCCTGCTGTTGGCCGAGCACCTGCGTCAGGACCCGCGCTTCTATTCGATGCTGCGCCTGATCTCTTTCCTGCGCGAGGATGCCATTCATCTGGACGACCTGCTGTCCGGGATCGGCGCCGAAACGCGGCACGGAACGGGACAGGGCACCGGACGTCCGGTCGAGGGTCTCGACCCGGCGCTGCTGCATGCCCTGCGCATCGCGCTGATCCAGCACATCTTCCTTCTGGCCGCGCGGCTGCCGAAGTTCTCCACCCGCAACGACGTCTCGCAGGACGACGTCATGGACCTGGTAACGCGCCTGCGGGTGCGCGAGGCGACGCGGCTGCTGCGCAGCATCTTCCCCCGGCGCCAGCCGATCGCCGCCGACTACAGCCTGAAGGAGCCGGCGACCTACGAGGGGGCCGAGACGGTGGACTACGCCGAGATGAACCGCCTGCTGATCGACCCGATGCAGAGCGCCTTCGAGATCTCGCAGGAAATCACCGTCGGCATCTCGCACGCCTTCGGCGCCTTCGGCTGAGCCGGGTCAGCCCCACAGCTCCGGCACCGGCGGCTGGACGACGCTGCCGTCGATCTGCAGCGGCGGGTCGCGGTCCTCGGCCAGCAGCAGCGGCCCGTCCAGGTCGACCACCTGGGCGCGCTGGGCCGGCAGGGTGGCCGGCGCCATGGCGAGCGAGGTCGCCAGCATGCAGCCGACCATGATCCCGAAGCCGGCGGCTTCCGCCGCCCGCTCCAGCGCCAGCGCCTCGGTCAGGCCGCCGGTCTTGTCGAGCTTGATGTTGACCAGGTCGTAGCGCCCCATCAGATGCGCCAGCGAGCTGCGGTCGTGGCAGGACTCGTCGGCGCACAACGCCACGTGGCGCGGCAGGTCGGCGAGCGGCGTGTCGGCCTCGGCCGGCAGCGGCTGCTCGAGCAGCGCCACGTCCAGCCGCCCCAGCTCCGGCGCCAGGCGCATGTATGTCTCCACGTCCCAGCCTTCGTTGGCGTCGACCACCAGCCTGGCGTCCGGCGCGCCGGTGCGCACCGCCTCGACACGGGCCAGATCCTCCGGGCCGGCCAGCTTGAGCTTGAGCAGCGGGCGCTGGGCATTGGCGGCGGCGGCCACTCCCATCTTCTCCGGCGTGTCCAGGGACAGCGTGTAGGCGGTGGTCAGCGGCCGTGGCGCCGGCAGGCCGGCGAGCTCCCACACCCGCTTGCCGGCGGCCTTGGCCTCCAGGTCCCAGAAGGCGCAGTCGACGGCGTTGCGCGCCGCACCGGCCGGCAGCGCCTCCTGCAGCGCCAGGCGGTCGAGCTTTCCCGATTCCAGATCGCCGCGCAGGGCCTCGATATCCGCCATCACGCCCTCGACCGTCTCGCCGTAGCGCGCGTAGGGCACGCATTCGCCGCGGCCGCGGTGGGCGCCGTCGGACAGCACGACCAGGACCACCTCGGCCGTCGTGCGGCTGCCGCGCGAAATGGTGAAGCTGCCGCGGATCGGAAAGGACTGGTGCCTGACCGTGAGCGCCGGCATCAGCCCGCCTGCAGCCGGTCGACGATGCCGGCGACGCCGGTGCGCACCGGGTCGACCGCCGGCAGGCCGAAGTCGTCGCTCAGTCGCTTCAGGTAGTCGTCGCCCTTGCCCGGCCCCAGGCCGGAGGTGTTGACGGCGATGCCGACGAACGCGACGTCGGGGTTGGTGAGCTGCGCCGCCTCAAGGTTGCGCTCCATGCACAGCTTCAGATCCGGCAGCGGATAGTGCGGCAGGCCCCGCATGTGTCGGCGCGTCGGCTCGTGGCACAGCACCAGGGCGTCCGCCTGCGCGCCGTGCAGCAGCCCCATGGAGACGCCGGCGAAGGAGGCGTGGAACAGCGAGCCCTGGCCCTCGATCAGGTCCCAGTGGTCCGGCTCGTTGTCCGGCGACAGCCATTCGACCGCGCCGGAGATGAAGTCGGCGATCACGGCGTCGATCGACACGCCCGAACCGGCGATCAGGATGCCGGTCTGGCCGGTCGCCCGGAAGTCCGCCTTCAGGCCGCGGCTGCGCATCTCCCGCTCCAGCGCCAGGGTCGCGTACATCTTGCCGACCGAGCAGTCGGTGCCGACGGCCAACAGGCGCTTGCCCTCGCGCTTGGCGCCGGTCGCGACCTCGAAGTCCTGGGTCGGGTGGCGCACGTCGAACAGCCGGCGTCCGTGCTGCTGCGCCGAGGCGACCAGCACAGGAATGTCGCCGAGCTTGCGGTGCAGCCCGCTGGCGAGGTCCATGCCGAGCTGCAGGGCGCGCTCCAGCACGTCGATCCACTCGTCGGAAATGCGCCCGCCGCGGTTGGCGACACCGACGATCAGGGTCTTGGCGCCGGCCTCGACCGCCTCCTCCAGGCTCATGTCCTTCAGGCCCAGATCGGCGTTGCAGTCGGGCAGGCGGAACTGGCCGACGCACCACTCCGGACGCCACTGGGCGACGCCCTGCGCCGTCTTGGCCGCGAGTTGATCGGGCGCGTCGCCAAGGAACATCAGGTAGGGGTGAGCGATGCTCATGGTGCTCCGTAAGCCCTCCGAAAGCTTTGCGCTGCGGGTATGGCGGCGCACACCATAGATCAGCTTGAACGGCATGGCACCAGCTTGTCGCCGCGACCGGGGGGCAGCTATGCTGCGGCGCTTCTCCGACCTTTCCCACCCTCCGCCGGAACATGCCCATGTTCACCACCCGCCCGGAGCTGCGCGGCACCTTCGGCGCCTGCGCCTCGACCCATTGGCTCGCCTCGGCCAGCGGCATGGCGGTGCTGGAGGCCGGCGGCAACGCCTTCGATGCGGCGGTGGCCATAGGCTTCGTCCTGCAGGTGGTGGAGCCGCACCTGAACGGCCCCGGCGGCGAGGTGCCGATCGTCTTCCACGACGCGCGCACGGGGGCCAGCCGCATCCTCTGCGGCCAGGGCACGGCCCCGGCCGGCGCCACCATCGCGCACTACCGCGCCCAGGGGCTGGACATGGTGCCCGGCTCCGGCCTGCTGGCGACGGTGATCCCCGGGGCGGTGGACGCCTGGATGCAGCTCTTGCGGGACCACGGCACCCTACCCCCGCGCGAGGTGCTCAAGTACGCCATCCACTACGCCGGCGCGGGCTTTCCCCTGGCGCCGATGATCCCGTCTTTCATCGAGCGCGTGCAGGACCTGCTGCGCGACGAATGGCCGACCTCGGCCGCGCTCTGGCTGCCCGACGGCAAGATCCCGGCGGCCGGCAGTCTGTTCAGAAACCCCCAGCTCGCGATCACCTTCGAGCGCCTGCTGGACGAGGCCGAATCCGCCGGCGGCGAGCGCGAGCGCCAGATCGAGGCTTTCCGCCGCGCCTGGTCGCAGGGCTTCGTCGCCGAGGCGGTCGAGCACTTCGCGACGCACACCGAGGCGATGGACAGTTCCGGCGAACGCCACACCGGCGTGCTCACCGCCCAGGACATGGCCGGCTGGCAGGCGCACTACGAAGACCCGCTCGCCCGCGACTTCCGCGGCCACACCGTGCTGAAGGGCGACGTCTGGAGCCAGGGGCCGGTGTTCCTGCAGCAGCTCGCCCTGCTGGACGGCTTCCCGCTGGAGGAGATGCCCCCGGACGGGCCGGACTTCGTGCACACCGTGGTCGAGGCGGCCAAGTTGGCCTTCGCCGACCGCGAGGCCTACTACGGCGACCCGACGTTCGTGGAGGTGCCGCGCGACAGGCTGCTGTCCGACTCCTACGCAGCCGAACGGCGGGCGCTGATCGGCGAGCGCGCCTCGCTGGAGCTGCGGCCCGGCCGCATCGCCGGTTTCGAGCGCCAGGCCGAGTCCCTGCCGCAATCGACCGCCAGCGGCGACGCGGCGGCGCTCGGCGGCGGCGAGCCGACCGTGCAGACGGATGGCGGGACGAACGGCGACACTTGCCACCTGGACGTCATCGACCGCTGGGGCAACATGGTCGGCGCCACGCCCTCGGGCGGCTGGCTGCAGTCCAGCCCGACCATTCCGGAACTCGGCTTCTGCCTGAACTCGCGCGCCCAGATGTTCTGGCTGGAGCCGGGCATGCCGGCCAGCCTGGAGCCGGGCAAGCGCCCGCGCACCACGCTGTCGGTCAACCTGGTGCTGCGCGAGGGCCGGCCGTACATGGTCTTCGGTACCCCCGGCGGCGACTACCAGGACCAGTGGAGCCTGGCGGTCTTCCTGCGCCACGTGGTGCACGGTCTGAACCTGCAGGCGGCGATCGATCATCCCGCCTTCCAGACCGACCACATGCCCAGCTCCTTCTGGCCACGCACCGCCGACCTGGGCAGCCTGGCCGTCGAGTCGCGCTTCCCCGAGGCGACCGTCGCCGAGCTGAAGCGCCGCGGCCACCGGGTGGAGGTGCGCGAGCCCTGGTCGCTCGGCCGCGTCTCCGCCGCCGCGCGCGAGCCCGACGGGCTGCTCAAGGCGGCGGCCAACCCGCGCTTCATGCAGGGCTACGCGATTGCCCGATAGGCCGGCAGGCGAGCCGGCGCGGCTGCCCGGCGCGCCGGAGGGCGGCTGGAACCGCCGCGTCCTGAAGCTGGCCGGGCCGATCATCCTCTCCAACCTCTCGGTACCGCTGCTGAGCGCGGTGGACACGGCGGTGATGGGACACCTGCCGGACGCCGCCTATCTGGGCGCCGTCGCCATCGGCGCGCTGATCTTCAACTTCTTCTATTGGGGCTTCGGCTTTCTGCGCATGGGCACGACCGGCTTCGCCGCCCAGGCCTATGGCGCCGGGCACGCGGAGGAGCTGAGCGCCACCCTGCTGCGCCCGCTGCTGCTGGGGGCGGGACTGGGCCTCGCCATCGTCGCGCTACAGACGCCGCTGGCGACCTTGGCGCTGCATCTGCTCGACCCGGGCGCCCAGGTGGCGGAGCTGGCGCGCCTCTACATCGACATCCGTATCTGGGGCGCGCCGGCGACCCTGATGACCTACGCGCTGCTCGGCTGGCTGCTCGGCATCCAGCGCGCCGGCGCCGTGCTGCTGCTGCAGCTCGTGCTCAACGGCGGCAACATCGCCCTTACGCTGTTCCTGGTGCTCGGCCTCGGCTGGCGGATCGAGGGGGCGGCGGTCGGAACCCTGGTGGCCGAGTACGCCGCGCTTGCGGTCGGGCTGTGGATGGCCCGCAACGCCTTCCGCCGGCTTTCGGCGCAGGTCGACTGGGGGCGCATCCGCGACCGTGCGCGCCTGGCGGCGCTGTTCCGGGTCAATGCCGACATCTTCGTGCGCACCGCCTGCCTGCAAATCGCCTTCGGGCTGTTCGCGCGCACCGGCGCGCAGTTCGGCGAAACCACGCTGGCGGCCAACGCCATCCTGCTGCAGTTCCAGGCCTTCCTGGCCTACGGCCTGGACGGCTTCGCCCACGCGGTGGAGGTGCTGGCCGGCGGCGCCGTCGGGGCGCGCAGCCGGCGCGCCTTCCGTAGCGCCGTGCTGGCATCCACCTTCTGGGCCGCCGCCTGTGCCGGCGCCGCCACACTGGTCTTCCTGCTGGCCGGACCGCAGCTCGTCGCCCTCTTTACCGACCTGCCGGAGGTGCGTGCGGCGGCCCTGGCGGTCCTGCCCTGGGTGGTCGCCTCGCCGCTGGTCTCGATCTGGTCGTATCAGCTCGACGGCATCTTCATCGGCGCCACGCGCACCGGAGCGATGCGCAACGCGATGATCCTCTCCCTCATCGGCTTCGTCATTGCCGAGCGTCTGCTCGTCCCGCTCTACGGCAACGACGGTCTCTGGGCCGCCTTCCTGGTCTTCATGGCAATGCGGGCGTTGACGCTCGGCGCCTTCTACCCGGCGCTGGAGCGCAGCGTCGCGCGCCAGGCGCGACGTCCGAGCGGTCAGGCGGCCTGAGGCAGGAAGTCGAGCAGCCCGCGGATTGGGGCGTCGTGGAGACTGAGGTCCAACAGCCCATCCACCAGCATGTCGGCGCGCGCATGGACCACCGCCATCCCGGCGGCCGGCAACAGGTCGTAGCGCCGGTGCGCGAACAGCGCCCGCGCCACCTTCTGCCCGATCAGCCGCTCCACCGCAGCCTCGCCACCCTGGCGCGGACCGACGTAGAGCGCGACGGGCCCGAGTCCGGGACGGTGCTCGGCGAGCAGAACCTCGCCATGCAGCAGATTCGCCAGAATGCGCCCGGCCGGCGCAGTGGGACCGCACTCGAGACGCAACGCGGTGACGTCGATATGCAGCCCACAAAGCCGCTGCAGCGCCAAGGCGACGGGTCCGGCGACAGGGCCAGGCCGGCCACAGGCCAAGGGCGCCGGCCGGACTAGGGGGTAGTCCGGCCGGCTATTGGGGGCGTCGAGAAGGTGAGCGGCCGGCTCGGTCACGGTGGCTGGTGGGGTGACAATCCGCGCCATGTCGTGTCGTCGTCCTGAGCTTGCCTCGGAAGCGGCGGCCCGACGTGGCTTGGTCCGGTCGCTCTCTCGCCGCAGGTGCAAGGCTAAGGTAGGCGAGGCGCCGGCCCCGGTGTTGTGCCAAAGGTGTGACTGCCGGTCACGACTCTCTCAGGACGCGATCAAGAGAGTGCTTCGCTTCGGCGTTCTACCCTCGCAGCAAAGCTACGAGGCGACCGGCAGGGTCATCGTCACCTCGAGGCCGCCCTCCGGCAGATTGCGCGCACGCACGCCGCCGCCGACGGCCTCCAGGTTGCGCCGCACGATCCAGAGGCCGATGCCCAGGTGGGCGGCGGTCTTCTCCGCGGCGTCGCCGCCGACCACCTCGGTCTCCGTCTCGGTCGCCGTCCCGCCTTGCCGCTCGCATGCGGTCGTCTCGCCGCGCAGAGAGACATAGCGCTCGAAGATGTGCTCGAGTTGCCCGTTCGGCACGCCCGGTCCGCGATCGCGCACGACCAGGCGCGCCACGCCGTCGCGGCTGTCCAGGCTGACGTCGATCAGCTCGCCCTCTGGCGAGACCTCGACGGCATTGTCGACCACGTTCTCCACCACCGTCTCCAGCAGATCCTCGCCGGCGCGCACGACGACGCCGGGCTGCAGGCGCGCGGCAAACTTCAGCCCACGCCGCTCGTAGGCCTCGGCATAGGCCCCCAGCATGCGGCGGAGGAGATTCGACAGGTCGATCGCCTGGTTCGGCGGGTCGAGCAGCTCGGCCGTGGTCTCCTCCAGCCGGCGCGCCGAGTTGACCAGATGGTCGAGCCGGTCGATCGAGGTCTCGAGCACCTGCAACGCCCGCCGGCCGCGCATCGATTCGCCCGGCACCAGACGCTGCAGCGGCTCGAGCGACTGGCGCATGATGGCGATCGGCGTCTTGAAGGCGTGGGCGTTGTCCTCCGCCGCGCGCCGGATGTCGTCGGCGGAGGCCTGCAGCGAGCGGGTCAGGCGGTCGAACTCCTCGGCGACGGGCTCCAGTTCGGCCACACGGTTGGCGGCGGCGAAGGACCCGGCATCGCGCCGCCCGGTGCGGATCTCACGCGCCAGACGCCGGAAGCGCATGAGGTTGCGCCAGATCAGCAGGAAGACGCCGAGGGTGAGCAGCGCCATCGCCACGTAGATCACCACGGCGGTGCGCACCTCCCAGGTTTGCCAGTAGGGCTGGCCGATGGAGGTGCCGAGAAAAGCGCCGGTGTTCACGGTGACGACGGCGAAGCAGCCGACCTCCGTGTTGATCGGGGTGATCGAGGTGACCAGCTCGAAGCCGCCGGAAGGTGCCGGCTTGCGCACCGCGACCGGCATGTTGCCGGCGCAGGATTCGGCGAGGTTGTCCAGGGCGCCGGACTCGAGCAGCTCCGCGCGCTCGGCCGGCAACATCGCCGGCGGCACCGGCGGGTCGGCGGCGACCAGGAAGAAGTCCTCGAGCCCGGTCTGCCCGGCCGCCTTGAAGACGACGCGCACGTTGGTGTCCTCGGTGCCCAGCGCCCCGACCGATCTCGGCAGGTCCTTCAGTGGCGAAGGGTCGCTGCGCTCGATCAGCGGCCTCAGGGACTCGCCGATCAGGCGGCCCTGTTCGCGCACGGACTGCAGCAACAGCCGCTGCTTTTCCGCATCGGCTTCCTTGAAGACGTCGTAGAGGATGACCGGGACGACGGTGAAGACCAGCAACAGAATGACGAGCTTGGTGACCAGCGAGTTGAAGATATTGCCGAAGCGCGCAGCGCCGGCGCCCTCGCCGCGCAGCCGTGCGGTCTCGGCGCGCGCCACCGGACCGCTCAGCGACGGGCGCGGGTCGAGCGGCCGCGGTTCGCTGCCGTCGCGCTCGCGCGCCTCGGCCGCGTCGATGGCGCGCCGGATCGCCGCCGGCCCCGCGCGTCCGCCCTCCTCCTGCTTTCTGGCCCCCGACAGAACCCCCATGCCGTCCCTTCACCGGCCATCCCCGCGGAGCGATCCCGCAGGATGCCGGACCTATCCGCGCGCGCCCGAGGGGTCACGCCAGCGATACCCGAAGCCCGGGTAGTTCTCGATCTCCTCGAAGGTGTCGTCGAGGTCGCGGAACTTCTTGCGGATGCGCTTGATGAAGGCGCGCACGTTGGCCCGGTAGCCGTCCGCGCCGTAGCCGGCAACGAAGTCCTTGCCGCGCACCAGGTCGTAGATCTGGCGGTAGGTGATGTCGGCGCCGGCGCGTGCGGCGAGGAAGTGGACGATGGCGTACTCGGTCAGCGTCAGGTCCACCTGCTTGCCGTCCCAGAAGGCGCGGCGGATATCGGTGCGCAGCTCCAGCTTCGACAGGCGGAACAGCTTGGCTTCGCTGTCGCCCTGGGTCTGGCCGCCTTGGCTCTTGGTCCCCTCGGTGATCAGCTTCAGGCGCTGCAGGATGATCGACAGGCGCCGCGACTTCTCGATGAAGTCCACCGCGCCGAACTTCAACGCCGCCTCTTCGTAGATCTGGTCGTTGAGCACGGTCAGGAAGATCACCGGCACCTCGATGCGCGCTTCGCGCAGCCGGCGCAGCACCCCCAGGCCGTCGAGCACCGGCATGCGCCAGTCCAGCAGCACGGCATCGGCCGGGCAGTCCTTGTCCATCAGGTAGGCCAGAGCGTCCTCGCCGTTGTCGAAGTCCGTGACCCGGTAGCCTTCCTCCGACAGGTTGAGCCCCAGGGACTCACGGAATAGGTCGTCGTCGTCGACCACCACCACGGTCTTGGCCGGCTCGCTGTCCGGCAGATTGCGCAGGGCCATGATTTGGCTCATCTCGCTCGCGTCCTCCTCGGGTGGGTCCTGCGGGTCGCTCATCCGCGGCGGCTGGCCGCGGTCGTCACCCGACTCTCCTCGTCCGCCTCCGACACGCCGCCGCTCCCAGGAGCTGGCGCTTCCGCCCCCTCGGTATCGTCTGGCGGCGCCTGCGACGCGGGTCCCGGCCCGCGGTTCTGCGCGACCAGCGCGGTGAAGCAGCGCTGCGCCGACCGGGCATCCGGCGCGGCATCGGTGACGTCGTAGGCGAGCGCGCGATACTGCTCGCCGCCGACCTGAGGATAGAAGAAGATGGTGAGGACGCAGTCGGGACCATTATAGGACCAGATCTGGGCCGGCGGCTGGACCTCCTGCAGGGTGGGCCGGCCGAGCAGGGTCTCCGTCTCGCCGAACCCAAGCCCGACCAGGGAGTCGACCTCCGCCATCGGCTGCACGCTGGCCAGAGGCGCCGCCATCGCCTCGCTGAGTTGCAGGTCCGCCGGTGCGGCTGGCCGACGGGGCGGCAGCGGCGGGTCGGCGACCGGCGGATTGTCCGGCAGGTCGGCGACCTGGGGGTCCAGATTGGAGTAGTCCGCCGGCACCGGCGCCTCCTCAAATCCCGGCAGCGGGAAGCCCTCGCACGCCGCCAGAAGCGATCCCGCCAGCAACACTCCCAAGGTCGGGCGCAGCGCCGCCCGGCAAGCACGGCTCCGTGCGACCCAGGCGACCTCGCCCACCACTCTCAGCTCGTCGCTCGCGCCCATCGCACCTGCTCTCGCGACCCTGGAACCCGCTTGCACCCCTGGCGTCCCGGCCCCCAGCACCGAGCCGAAGACCGTGACATTTACGGGACCGCGCACGCATCAGGCGTAGTGTCGGTCCCTCATACCCCCGCTCGAAAGGGGCGCCTTGTGACAAAAAAGGGCGGCATGCGGTCCACCGACCGCGCACCGCCCCCACGTCCGTCGCCACGGCAGTCTATCCGTTCCGCGCCTGCAGGCAAAGCCTCGCCGGGCCGGCCGCCCTCAGTCCTCGTCCTGCAAAGCCTGTTGCACGGCGCGCGTCCTGGCCCTTTCCTGGCGCGTCAGCAGAACCCCGGCGATCACCACGAAAACCGTAACGATCAGGATGATGATGGTCGCCAGGGCATTGATGTCCGGGCTGACGCCGAGCCGGACCTTCGAGAAGATCACCATCGGCAGGGTGGAGGCGCCGGGGCCGGAAACGAAGCTGGCGATCACCAGGTCATCGAGCGAGAGAGTGAAGGCGAGCAGCCAGCCGGAGATCAGGGCCGGGGCGATGATCGGCAGGGTGATGACCAAGAAGACCTTGGCCGGCCGCGCGCCCAGGTCCATCGCCGCCTCCTCGACGCTCTCGTCCAGGCTGGACAGGCGCGACTGCACGATCACCGCCACGTAGGCCATGGAGAAGGTGATGTGGGCGATGGTGATAGTGTCCATGCCCCGGCCCGCCGGCCAGCCGATGAGCTGCTCGGCACTGACGAACAGCAAGAGCAGCGACAGGCCGGTAATCACCTCCGGCATCACCAGCGGCGCCGAGACCATGCCGGAGAAGAGCGTACGCCCCTTGAAGCGACCGAAGCGCGCCAGGATCAGGCCGGCCAGCGTGCCGAGCAGCACCGCCGCGGTCGCGTTGATGACACCGATCTTCAGCGACAGGAAGGCAGCGTCCAGCACCTGCTCGTCGCGCAGCAGCTCGCCGTACCACTTGGTCGAAAAGCCGGCCCAGACGGTGACCAGGCGGGATTCGTTGAAGGAGTAGACGATCAGCGAGACGATCGGGCCGTAAAGAAAGGCGAAGCCGAAGCACATCGCCGTCAGCACGAAGAAGGAGCGCCGCTGGCCCATCAGGCGCCGTCCTGTTTCATCTGATAGCGCTGGAAGATCATGATCGGCACGACCAGCAGCAGCAGCATGGCGATCGCCACCGCCGAGGCGACCGGCCAGTCGCGGTTGTTGAAGAACTCGTTCCACAGCACGCGGCCGATCATCAGCGTCTCGGGGCCGCCGAGCAGCGCCGGGATAACGAACTCGCCCACCGCCGGAATGAAGACCAGCAGCGAGCCGGCGATCATGCCCGGGATCGACAGCGGCAGGGTGACGGTCAGGAAGGCCTTCCACGGCCGGCAGCCCAGGTCCGCCGCCGCCTCCAGCAGCGAGGGGTCGAGCCGCTCGAGGTTGGCGTAGAGCGGCAGGACCATGAAGGGAAGGTAGGAGTAGACGATACCGACGTAGACCGAGAAGTCGTTGTAGAGCAGCGGCAGCGGCTCGTCGATCAGGCCCAGCGAGATCAGGAAGTTGTTGATCAGCCCGTTGTCCTTGAGGATGCCGATCCAGGCATAGACGCGCAGCAAGAAGGAGGTCCAGAAGGGCAGGATGATCAGCAGCAAGAGGACGTTGCGCAGACTGGGGCTGGAGCGCGCGATGCCGTAGGCGATGGGATAGCCGACCAGCAGCGCGATCAGCGTGGAGATCGCCGCGATCTTGACCGAGTTGACGTAGGCCACCGCGTACAACGGGTCGCCCAGCAGGAAGAGGTAGTTCCCCAGGTTCACCGTCACCTGGTAGAGGCCGTAGCCCAGGTCCTCGAGCAGCTTGAAGGGCGGCCGTGCGATCGCCGCCTCCGCCAGCGAAATGGCGAAGACGATCAGGAACGGCATCAGAAAGAAGCAGATCAGCCAGACATAAGGCACGGCGATGACGAGGCCGCGCCCCGTCCGCCCGCTCAGACGGTCCAGGCGCCGGCTCCAGATACCGCGCCGCTGCGGGCCCTCGTGCGCCTGGGGCTTGCCCGGTGGCGGCGTGCCGCCGGCGGCGACGTCGACCATCAGCGCGCCCTCCGCCTCATGAGGTCAACAGCACGCCGGCGGCGGTGTCCCAGGCCAGCGTGACGGGATCGTCCCAATCGACGCTGCGCCGGGCCGAGCGCGTCAGGTTGGGCATCGTCGCCTCGATCACCCGGCCGTTGTCGAGACTGACCCGGTAGATGGTCTCGCTGCCCAGGTAGCCGAGGCCGCTGACGATGCCGCGTGCCGCATTGGCCGGCGGCAGCGCCTGCCCCTCGTCCGGCCTGAGCGCGATCTTCTCCGGCCGGATCGCCACCCAGACCTTCTGCCCGTCGTGCACCGAGGGGCCCTGGTCGACGCGCAGCTCGGCCTCCAGCTCGGGACAGGCGACGACGATCGCCTCGTCGTCCTCGCGCAGGACGCGGCCTTCGAAGAGGTTGATCGAGCCGATGAAGTCGGCGACGTAGCGGGTGCCCGGAAACTCGTAGATCTCGCTCGGCGTGCCGACCTGGACGATGCGCCCTTGGTTCATCACCGCGATGCGCGTCGAGAGGGTCATGGCCTCTTCCTGATCGTGGGTCACCACCACGAAGGTGATGCCGACCTCGTCCTGGATGTTCATGAGCTCGAACTGGGTCTGCTCGCGCAGCTTCTTGTCGAGCGCGCCCAGCGGTTCGTCGAGCAGCAGCACCTTGGGCCGCTTGACCAGCGAGCGGGCGAGCGCGACGCGCTGGCGCTGGCCGCCCGAGAGCTGGTGCGGTTTGCGCTTGGCGAAGGCGGTAAGCTGGACCAGCTCGAGCGCCTGGGCGACCCGGTCGCGGATCTCGCCGCGCGCCAGCCCCTCCTGCTTCAGGCCGAAGGCGACGTTGCCCTCCACCGTCATGTGCGGGAACAGGGCGTAGGACTGGAACATCATGTTGACCGGCCGGTCGTACGGCGGGATACCCGCCATGTCGACGCCGTCGATCAGGATCTGCCCGCTGGTCGGCTGCTCGAAGCCGGCCAGCATGCGCAGCAGGGTCGACTTGCCGCAGCCCGAGGCGCCGAGCAGGCAGAACAGCTCCTTGCCGTAGATCTGCAGGTCGACGTCGTCGACGGCGACAAAGTCGCCGAACTTCTTGGTGACGCCGCGGATGTCGATGAAGGGCGTGGCGGAGGGGTCGCGCCACGGCTCCTCGGAGAGGTCGACGGCGGGCCGCCGGCCGGCCGATGCAGGGCCCGGGGCGTGCGCGGGGGCCGCCCCGGCTGCCTGGTCGGTCTGCTGCATCGGCGCGGCCCGCCGCGACGCCCTAGGCCGGGCCTTCGGCTACTGTCCGGTCTTCACCCGGGTCCAGGCGCGCGTTTCCAGGCGCTTGTAGCGCGGGCTCTTGATGGTCGCCGCGAACAGCTTCTCCTGGACTTCCGCACTCGGGTAGATCGCCGGGTCGGTCCTGACCTCTTCGTCGATCATCGGCAAGGAAGCCGGGACCGCATTGGCGTACCAGACGTAGTTGGTAATGCCAGCCATGTTTTCCGGATCCAGCACGAAGTCGATCCACCTGTGCGCGTTCTCCGGATGCGGTGCGTCGGCCGGGATCGCCAGCATGTCGAACCATATCAGCGTCCCTTCCTCGGGGATGATGTACTCGATGTTCACCCCGTTGCCCGCCTCCTCGGCGCGGGCGGCGGCGATGAAGACGTCGCCGGAAAAGCCCATGGCGACGCAGATGTCGCCGTTGGCCAGGTCGTTGATGTATTGGGAAGAGTGGAAGTACTTCACGTGCGGGCGAACGTTGCCGAGGTGCTCGGTCACCGCATCCAGGATCTCGGGATCTTCGTGGCTCGGGTCGTGACCCAAGTAGTTGGCGACGATGTCCATCACCTCGTCGGCCGAATCCAGGATCGTGACGCCGCACTCGCTAAGCTTGGCGACCGTCTCCGGATCGAACAGCAGGTCGTAGGAGCTGGGCACCTCGCCGAGGATCTCGGTCACCTTGTCGACGTTGACGCCGATGCCGTTGGTGCCCCACTGGTAGATGGCGCCGTAGAGGTTATCGGGGTCCGCCGTCTGCACCCGCTGCATCAGGGCCGGGTCCAGATTGGCCAGGTTGGGGATCTTCGACTTGTCGAGCTTTTGCACCGCGCCGGCCTCGATCAGGCGGTGCAAGTAGGGCAATGCGGTCGGCACGACGATGTCGTAGCCGGAATTGCCGGCCAGCAGCTTGGCCTCGACCACCTCGTTGTTGTCGTACACGTCGTAGTTGACTTCGATGCCGGTGGCGGCCTCGAAGTCCTCGATGGTCGTCTCGCCGATGTAGTCGGACCAGTTGTAGACGTTCAGGATCTTCTCTTCCTCGGCTTGCGCCGTCCCGTTCGTCAGCACCAGGGCCGAGGCCAGCAGTAGCGTCTTCGTCGTCGTATTCACCGTATCCCAGCTCCCTGTTCCAGCCGTGTTCGCCGCACTTGGCAAGCGGCTTGCGCATGTCGGCGCGCCGCCGGCCTGCCGCCGTTTCGCGTTTGCGGAGCATTCAAGCACGGCCGGCACGCCGCTTGTCAATCGCGCCCCAGGGTCGCGCGCCGGGTCGCCGGCCCGGTCGGGCCGTTATGTCTGGCCTGCGCCGGATCGGCGCATTAGAAAGGGTCAGTTCTCACCCCGGCCGTGCCCGCACGCTTCGCTGCCGGGCGCCGCGATCCCCGCCTGCATGCTCGTCGAGACCGCCCTTTCCGCCTATCGCCTGAGTTTCCGGCTGGCCCGCCCCTTGCTGCGCCGCATGCTGGCCCGCCGGCTGGCGGCCGGGCGCGAGGAGAGCGGACGTCTTGAGGAGCGCTGGGGCCACGCCAGCCGGGAGCGCCCGCAAGGACCGCTGGTCTGGCTGCACGCGGCGAGCGTCGGCGAGACCATGTCGGTGCTGCCGCTGATCGCCGGGCTGCGCCGAACGCGCCCGGATCTGGCCATCCTGCTGACAACCGTCACCACGACCGCCGCCAGGCGCGCGCGAGACCTCCTGCCCTCGGACGCCATTCACCAGTACCTGCCGCTGGACGATTCCGCGGCGGTGGAACGTTTCCTAGACCACTGGCGCCCGGCGACCGTCGTCTTCGTCGAGTCGGAGCTCTGGCCGACGATGCTGCTGGCTTCACGCCGGCGCCGCATCCCTCTGGCGCTGGTCAACGCCCGCATCTCCGCCCGCTCGCAGCGTGGCTGGTCCCGGCTCGCCGCGCTGTTCCGCCGGCTGCTCGCCTGCTTCGACCTGGTCCTGGCGCAGACGCCGGAAGACGCCGGGCGGCTCGGCGCCCTGGCCGGCCGCGCGGTCGGCTGCAAGGGCAACCTGAAGTTCGCCGGCGCCCCCCTGCCGGCCGACGCCCAGGCGCTCGAGGGGCTGCGCGCGGCCGTCGGCGCGCGGCCGGTGTGGCTCGCCGCCGCCACCCACCCGGGCGAGGAAGCGGCGGCGTTGGCGACACACCAGGCCCTGGCCCGCGATCGGCCTGACCTGCTGACGCTGATCGCGCCGCGCCATCCGGTGCGCGGGCCGGAGATCCGCGCCGAAGCCGAGGCCGCCGGCATCTCGGCGGCGCTGCGCAGCGGGACGCCGGAGATCGGCCCGGAAGTCGGCGTCTACGTCGCCGACACACTGGGCGAGATGGGGCTCTGGTACCGGCTCAGCGGTATCGCATTCGTCGGCGGCTCGCTGGCCGACCGCGGCGGCCAGAACCCGCTGGAGGCGGCGCGGCTCGGCTGCGCCCTGCTGTTCGGGCCGCACGACGAGAAGAACGCCGCGGCGGTCGAGGGGCTGGCGGCGGCCGGAGCGCTGGAGCGGGTGCGCGACGCCGAGGACATCGCCGCCGCCGTCGCCCGCCTGCTCGACGATGCGAAGCTTTGCCGCGAGCGCGGCAGGGCGGCCGCCCGCTTCGCCGCCGCCCAGAACCACATCGTCGACGAGGTGCTGGCAGCGCTGGCGCCGCTGCTTCCGGAGAAGAGGGCTTAGGCGGCCGCGCGGCGGGCGAGCGCCCCGGTCACCTCGGCCGCGGCCTCGGCGAAGACCTCCGGCCCGGCGTCCGGCGCGCGCATGCGCTGGCTGAGCACGCGGCGCCAGGCGCGCGCGCCCGCCAGGCCGTTGAACAGCCCCAGCGTATGCCGCGCGATCGCCTTGAGCGGCACGCCCCGCGCAACCTCGGCCGCCGCATACTCGGCCAGGGCGTCGAGCACGGCCAGGCGATCGGGCGGCGGCGCCTTCGACCCGAAGAAGCGGTCATCGACCTGGGACAGCAGCCAGGGATCCTGATAGGCCGCGCGGCCGAGCATGACGCCGTCGACGTGGGCGAGCTGCGCTTCGGCCGTCTCGAGGTCGCTCAGGCCGCCGTTGAGGACGACCTCCAGCTCCGGCCGGTCCTGCTTCAGGCGGTAGACCCGGTCGTAGCGCAGCGGCGGGACCTCGCGGTTCTGCTTCGGGCTGAGGCCCTGCAGCCAGGCCTTGCGGGCATGCACGATGAAGGTGCCCACGCCGCCCTGGTCGGCCACCGTGTCGACGAAGCGGCGGAAATCGGCCTCCTCGTCCATCGCGTCGATGCCGATCCGGCACTTCACGGTCACCGGCAGGCGGCTCACCTCGCCCATCGCGCGGGTGCAGCGCGCGACCAGCTCCGGCTCGGCCATCAGGCAGGCGCCGAAGCGTGCGTTCTGCACCCGGTCCGAGGGGCAGCCGACGTTCAGATTGACCTCGTCGTAGCCCCAGGCTTCGGCCATGGCGGCGCACTCGGCGAGCGCCGTCGGGTCGCAGCCGCCGAGCTGCAGCGCCACCGGATGCTCGGCCGGATGGAAGGCAAGAAAGCGCGCCGCCGCGCCGTGCAGCAGCGCCCCGGTCGTCACCATCTCGGTGTACAGCCGGGCGCGCGCCGAGATCAGGCGCAGGAAGTAGCGGTCGTGCCGATCCGTCCAGTCCATCATCGGCGCGACGCAGAAGCGCGATCCTGTCGTCACCTGCGGTCGCTCCCTGTGTTCCGCGTAACCTCCAGATATTCCCTGGCCGCTTGGCGCACAACCGAAGACGCGATCGGACGAAGCAGGCTGTCGAGGCGTCGATCCCGCCGCCTTCCGCGAAAGCCGTCTTCAGAGACGGGAGCGTTTCCTAGGCCCGGACCTTCGAATGGAGCCAGCGGCGGAACTGTCGCGCGATCTCGCGCTCGGCCACGTCGGCTGGCCGCAGGATATGAAAGCCGTATCCCGACACCGCAACGTCGAACGGCTCGACCAGCCGACCCGCCTCAAGCTCCTGGCCCACGAGATCGTCGGCGAGAACCACGCCCTGGCCGTCGATCGCCGCCTGCACGCGCACGACCGGGTCGGCCAGGACCACGGAGTTCGGCCACGGCTCCGCGTCGTAACCAGCCAGCGCCAGCCATCGATCCCAGAGATCGATCGCCGGTACGTCGCGCAGCAAGGTGTGATGCGCGAGATCGGCCGGCCGGCGCAGCGCATGCGGTCCTTGCAGCAGCGTCGGGCTGCACATCGCGCGCTTGGTCAGCGTCAGCCAGGGCTCGGCGATGCAGCCGCGCCAGTTGCCGTCGCCCCAGCGGATCGCGAGATCGACGTCGCCGATTTCGAAGTCGTCGGCGTTGACGGAGTGCTGAAACCTCACGGCCGCCTCAGGATGGCGTCCGAGGAAGTCGGCCAGGCGCGGCGACAGCCAGCGCGTCGCGATGTAAGTACTGACGGCGATCGTCAGAACCTTACCGTCGGGTTCCTGCGTGATGCTGGCGACCTCCCGGCCGATCAGCTCGAAGGCGCGGCGACAGGCGCGCGCCAGCGCCAGGCCCTCCTCGCTCAACTTCACGTGACGGGTCGTACGAACGAAAAGCTCGGTCCGCAATTCGCGCTCGAGACGGGCGACCTGTGTGCTGACGGCGCCCTGCGTCACGCCCAGTTCCTCGGCGGCCCGCGTGAAGCTCGAATGCCGCGCGGCGGCATCGAAAACCTGCAGCGCGCGCAGCGAGGGGAGGCGCATGGTCCAAATCCTAATTCATCATTTTAACTAATAAATTCGAGCATTAGTCGTTTGTCAATCGGGACATCGCCGAAGAAGACTGATGACGGAACCAGATGTCTGGAGCGGGCACGGATAGCTCGGCGACAGATCGCAAAGCTTGGGAGACCCACGATGACCGCGCAGCCGACAGCCGCACCGGACATGGCCTACGGCCGCGAGCTGGTCATCGGCAAGAAGGCGCTCAAGCCTTACGTCCAGCGGACGAACCGGCACGGACTCGTCACCTTCGCCGTGCACATGGCTTTGCTTATCGGCACCGGCGCGCTGGTCTGGCTGACCCTCGGCACCTGGTGGGTGGCGCCCGCCATGATCGCCTATGCGCTGATCATGGCCTTCCTGTTCAACCCGGTCCACGAATGCAGCCACGGCACCGCTTTCCGCAGCCGCTGGCTTAACGAAACGGTCTACTGGATCGTTTGCCTCATCTACATGGTGCCGCCGACCTTCTTCCGCTACGCGCACGCGGCGCACCACACCTACACGCAGATCCGCGGCAAGGACCCGGACATGATGCCCGCGCGCATGACGCTGCGGAAATACCTGCTGTTCGTCGCCGGGGTCACCTTCTGGAAGCGAAACGTCCTCTGGTTCTTGCGCCACCCCTTCGGCTTCGTCGCGCCCGAGCAGCGTTACTACCTGCCCGACAGCGAACTCCCTCGGGTCGTCCGCGAGGCACGCATCATCATGGTCCTCTACGGCGCGATCGCCGTCGCCTCGCTCTACTACGGGTCCTGGGCGGCCGTGACCTTCTGGGTGCTGCCGCGCATCCTCGGCGAGCCCTCGATGCGCGCCGTGCGGGTCGCCGAACACGCCGAGTGTCTGGAGGTCGGCGACATTCGCCAGAACACGCGCACCACGCGCGCGTCGGCGATCCTGCGCTTTCTGTTCTGGAACATGCCGTACCATGCCGAGCACCATCTGTGCCCAATGGTGCCGTTCCATGCGCTCGGCCGGCTGCACCGCGAGGTGGGCGGCGCGCTCCACCCGGTCGGCGAGAGCTATGCGGCCGTACATGCCGAGGTCCTCGACAAGGTCGCCAAGCGCCAGGGGGTGACTTGGCAGACGGCCGCGCAGGCGGCCGAGTAGGCGGGCGCGGGAGGGCGACGCCATGACCGCGCAGTGGCATCGGATCGCGTCCGTCGAGGAGATCGAGGAGGACGACGTCATCGGGGTCGAGGTCGAGGGCCGGACGATCGCGGTCTACAACGTTGGCGGCCAGTTCTTCGCCTCGGATGGGATCTGCACGCACGAGTACGCCTGTCTGGCCGACGGACTGGTGATCGACGGCGTCATCGAGTGTCCGCTGCATCAAGGCCGCTTCGACATTCGGACCGGCAAGGCAAAGTCCGCACCGGCCTCGACCGACCTGAGGACCTATCCGGTCAAGGTCGACGGCAGCGCCATACACATCCAGATGGACGACTAGGCGATGCCTGCGGCGACTCCCTCCACGCGGGTGATCGTCGGTGCCGGACAGGCTGGCGCAACCGCTGCGCTCGCGCTACGCGAAGCCGGCTTCGACGGACGCATCGTCGTCGTCGGCAACGAGCGGCATCGGCCCTATGAGCGTCCGTCACTGTCGAAACGCGCACTGCAGTCGGGTCAAGGCCCCGTGCAGGTCTGGCCCGAACACTGGGACCGGGACCACGGCGTCGAGCTGTACCTCGGCAGGACGGCGCACGGCCTCGATCTGGCGGCGAAGCGGATCGTCCTCGACGACGGAGCGAGCCTTGGCTTCGACAGGCTTCTGCTCGCCACGGGCGGCCACCCGAAACGGCTTTCGCTGCCCGGTGCGGACCTGCCGGGCGTACAGTTCCTGCGCACGCTGGACGAGTCCCGTCTGCTCAGGCAGGCCATGCTGGAACGTCCCAGGCTCGCCGTCGTCGGCGGCGGGCTGATCGGGCTCGAGGTGGCGGCGACGGCACGTCGGCTCGGCTGCGAGGTGACGGTGCTCGAAGCCGGGCCGCACTTGCTCGGCCGCGTCGCGCCGCCCGAGATCGCCGCCCTCGTTGGCCGGCGCCATCGCGCCCAGGGCATCGCGATCCATACCGGCACGCGGCCCGTTCGCTTCCTCGGCACCGAGCGTCTCGAGGAGGTCGGGCTATCCGATGGCCGGAGCGTCGCCGCGGATGTCGCAGTTGTCGGCATCGGCATCGCGCCGGCCACGGACCTGGCTATGCACGCGGGCTTGGCCGTGCAGGACGGCATCGTCGTCGATGCCCACTGCCGGACATCGCATCCCGACGTCTTTGCGGCCGGAGACTGCACGCGCCAAATCCCGCACGCCGGGGATCGCGGCGTCAGGCTGGAGACCTGGTCGAACGCCCGGGCGCAGGGGCTAGTCGCCGGTCGCAACATGGCCGGCGCCTGCACGGCCGTCGAGGACACCCCTTGGGGCTGGTCCGAACAAGGCGATTTGACCCTGCAGTTCGCCGGCACGACCGCGGACTGGGGTGGCCGCATCGTACGGCCGACGGCGAAGGGCCTTCTGGCCATCCGGCACCTGGAAGGTCGGCTGACTGCCGCCGCCGGTGCCGACTGCGCCAAGGAAATGCTGATCGCCAAGCGGATGATCGCCGAGGAGGCGTGCATCGATCCCGCGCTTCTCGCCGACGAGGCTCGGCCCTTCAAGTCGCTGCTGGCGTCGGGAGCGGCGTGATGCCGGGGCTCACGGTCCGCGACCTGCTCGACGGCAAGGGGCACCGCCAGCGCACCTTTGTCCAGGTCACGACGGTCGAACAGGCGATGGCAGCCGCCGAGGCAGGGATCGAGATGATCGGGACAGCTTATCTGCCGGAGCGTCGCCACTTCCCCCGCGTCGTGCCGCAAACGCACTTCCAGTTCGGCCTGCCGTACGGGCAGTTCGTCAACGCCGACGAGGCCATGCGCGCGGCCTTTGCCGCAATGGCCGACGGTGCGGTCACCGTCTACTGCGCGATGAGCGCCGGCGTTGTCGAGCGGCTTGCGCGCGAAGGCATTCCCGTGATCGGGCATGTCGGCCTGGTGCCACCCACGGCGACCTGGGTCGGCGGACTGCGCGCGGTCGGCAAGACGGCGGAGCAGGCCTTGGCCGTCTACCGCAAGGTCAAGGACCTGGAGGCCGCCGGCGCCTTCGCAGTGGAGATCGAGCTGGTCCCCCACCAACTCGCGACCGAAGTCGCGAGGCGTACCAGCCTCTTCACGATCTCGCTCGGATCCGGCAGCGGATGCGATGCGCAGTACCTCTTCTCCGCCGACATCCTGGGCGAGGCCGAGCGGGTCCCGCGCCACGGCAAGACGTACCGCGACCTTTCGGCCGCGTACGCCGGCCTGCAGCGCGAACGCGTGGCCGCCTACACCGCCTTCGCCGCGGAGGTGGCCGCAGGGGCGTTTCCGTCGGCGGCCCATACCGTCGAGATGCCCGAAGCGGCACTTCGCCACGTCCTGCGCGAGATCGACTGAGGGGAGCCCGCGTCGCCGTGCGCACCAGCCGAAGTCTCCGCCAACCGACACCCTCCGCCGCCGCAGCCAGGTCGGCCAATTCGAACCGGGGTGCGCGGACAGTCCTCCATCGGCAGTCCACCGCCGGCCCCAGGGGGCCAGACCGGCGGATCGCAAACGAACGGCCCTAGACCTCGATAAAGGCACATATCGAAACGCATGGGAGCTCACGCTATGAAAACGCACATCCTGCTCGCGGCGAGCGCCGGCCTGCTGGCCGGAAGCGCCACGGCCGCCAGCGCAGCCGACCTGGTGCTCGGCGTGCCCAACTGGGCGTCCGGTACCGCGACTGCGAACATTCTCAAGGTCGTGATCGAGGAGAACTTCGGTCTCGAGGTCGACCTGCAGAACGGCACCAATCCGATCATCTTCGAGGCCATGGACCGCGGCGCGATGCACGCACATCCCGAGGTCTGGATGCCCAATCAGGCCAGCCTCAACCGGACCTACGTGCAGGAGCGCGGCACGGTCGTCATGAACGCCAATCCGGCACAGGCGGAGCAGGGCGTCTGCGTTCCCGACTACGTCGCGCAAGACCACGGCATCACCTCGATCGACGATCTGACCGACCCGGACAAGGCGGCGATCTTCGACGGCGACGGCGACGGCACGCCTGAGATCTGGATCGGTGCGCCGGGCTGGGCCTCCACGGCGATCGAGCGGATTCGGGCGAAGTCCTACGGCTACGACCAGGTCTTCGAGCTCGAGGAATTCGACGAGACCATCGCCTGGGGCTCGCTAGCGACCGCGACCGAGGCCAAAGAGCCCTGGATCGGCTTTTGCTACCGCCCGCACTTCGCCTTCGTCGCTTACGACATCCGCTTCCTCGACGAGCCGCCGCACGACCCGGACACCTGGACCATCGTTCAACCGACCGACGACCCTGACTGGCTTGCCAAGTCCGAGGCCTCGACCGCGTGGAAGGGCGCGACCCTGCATCTGCACTACGCCAAGGCCGTCGAGGAACGCTTCCCCGAGGTCGCCGCGATGTTCGAGAGCTACCGAATGCCTGCGGAAGTACTCAGCGAGGCCGGCTACGCACTCTCGGTCCAGAACATGGACCCGGCCGACTTCGCCCGAGCGTGGGTCGGCGAAAACGAGAACATCGTGCTCGAGTGGCTGACCCGTTGATCCGATCCGTGCGGCCGTCGGCGCCTTCCGACGGCCGCCGCGCTTCTAGCGTCAGCCGCCCATCTTGCGGGCCTCTCGCCGACGTCCCGCGTCGAGGCTACACCCATACGTGGTTTTACGTAGATTTCACTATCGACCTGCCCGCTTGATGTATATGCTTGAATAAACAGTTTGGAGTCACCTGGTCGATTGCACCACGCTCTGCCTTCGCCTGGGCGTTGTGCGGCCGACACGAAGGCGGCCCACCGCCGGGCAGGGTGCCTGCCGAACCAGGGTTGGTCTAAGGGGTGCGGCCATGCGCGGGGTGACGGCAGGGCTCGGGGTGGTCTTGCTTCTGGCGATATTCGTCTTCCTTATGACGGCGCCGGGCGCAGCCCAGCCGGCTGCCGAGGCCGCCGCTCGAGGCGGCAGTCCGTTCCTGGCGGAAACCTCGCCGCCGACCGGTCATTCGCGTGCGACGGCGCACGAATCGGCGCCGAAGCTCACCAAGACCGCGCGCGGCGAGCTTGCCTCTCTCCTCATCCTCGAGGACGGCACCGGGTTCGACTTCGAAGCCCAGCGCCGCGGCATGGTGGCGGCCCTGCAGGTCGAGGCCCTGCTGGCCGCCCGCCACACGGGCCTGCCGAGCTTCGATACGCGCGTCCTGGACGCCATGGCCGAAGTGCCGCGGCACGACTTCGTCCCCCGCTCCCTGCGTCCGCTGTCCTATCTCAACCGACCCCTGCCGCTCGGCTGGGACCTGGAGATGCCCTCGCCCTTCCTGACCGCCCTGATGGCGCAGGTGGCCGAGATCGAGCCGCACGAGCGGGTGCTGCAGACGGAACTGCGCATCGGCTACCAGACGGCCGTCCTGGCGCGCCTGGCCGAGCGGGTCGACGTCGGCAGCTCGCGGGCGGCGATGGCCAGCCATGCGCGCAGCATCCTGCTGCGGCTCGGCATCAGCAACGTCGGGCTGTGCGTGCAGATCTGCAGCCGGACTCCGAAACCCCAAGAGGGCTACGACGCGATCCTGGTCGAACGCGCCGCGCGCAAGGCGCCCGAGGATCTGCTTGCCCGGCTGCGGCCGGAAGGGCGCCTGGTCTTTCCGCGTCTGGAGGCGGACGGTGGAGAGGTTCTCAGCGTAGTCACCCGGCTGAAGGACGGCAGCCTGGAAAGCCGCGACGTGCTGCCCCTGCGCCTGGCCCGGCCCGGCACCTCGACCTGAGCGCGCCGCCCCCTCGATTCCCGCGCGCCCCGGGGCTAGCTTGCGGGGCATGTCCGCTTCGACCCGCCCGACCGCCGCGCGCCGCCTCGTCAAGAACGACTCCGGCATTCCGGTGCCGCGCGCCTGGCAGCGCATGCTTTCCGGCCGGCGGCTCGATCTGCTCGACCCCTCGCCGCTCGACGTGGAGATCGAGGACATCGCCCAGGGGCTGTCGCGGGTCGCCCGCTGGAACGGTCAGACCCACGGCGACTGGGCTTTTTCGGTCGCCCAGCATTCCCTGTTGGTCGAGCGGATCGTCGGGCGGCTGGAGCCCAGGCTCGCCGGCGCCTGGCGGCGCGCCGCCTTGCTGCACGACGCGCCGGAATACGTCGTCGGCGACCTGATCACGCCCTTCAAGGCGGCGGTCGGTCCCGGCTACAAGCAGCTCGAGCGGCGCCTGATGCAGGCGGTGCACCTGCGCTTCGGCCTGCCGGCCGAGCTGCCGGACAAGGTAGCGGAGCTGATCAAGCGCGCCGACGGTATCGCCGCCTACATGGAGGCGACGCAGCTCGCCGGCTTCGACCGCAGCGAAGCGGACCGCACCTTCGCCCGGCCGCGCGGCAAGGCGGCGGCGGAGATTCAGACCTGGCCGCTGGAGCCGATCGCCCCGCCCGAAGCCAAGCGGCGCTTTCTGGCGCGCTTCGCCGAGCTTGCCTAACCGCCGCGCCGCTTGATCCAGGTCGTTTCCCGGCGTGCCGGCATGCGGCAGGCTGCCGCGGATGCGCCCGCCCCTGCCCGCCTCCGAGACCGCGCCCAAGCTGCAACGCCGTCTGTCGCTGACCCTGCTGACCCTCTATGGGGTCGGGACCACGGTCGGCGCCGGCATTTATGTCCTGGTCGGCAAGGTCGCGCTGGCCGCCGGCGTGCTTGCGCCGGTCTCCTTCCTGCTGGCCTGCGTGCTGGTCGCTGCCAGCGCCTTCAGCTTCGCCGAGCTTTCGACGCGCTTTCCCAAGAGCGCCGGCGAGGCGGTCTACGTCGGCCAGGCTTTCCAGCGCAAGCATCTGGCGCTGCTCGTCGGGCTGCTGGTGATGCTGGCGGGGATCGTCTCCAGCGGCACCATTGTCAACGGCGCCGTCGGCTACATCCGCGAGTTCGTTGCGGTGCCGGTGTGGATTCTGGTGGTGCTCGTGGTGCTGATGCTGGGCGCCATCGCGGCTTGGGGCATCGGGGAATCCGTCGGTCTCGCCGCGGTCCTGACGGTGCTGGAGATCGTCGGCCTCGGCCTGGTCATCTGGGCCGGCTGGTCGGCGACGCCGGATATCCCCGACGCCCTGGCCGCCCAGCCGTTGCCGGCCGCCCCGGTGGCCGGCGTCCTGCTCGGCACGGTGCTCGCCTTCTATGCCTTCATCGGCTTCGAGGACATGGTCAACGTCGCCGAGGAGGTGCGCGACCCGCACCGCACCATGCCACGCGCCATCGTCCTGACCCTGGCGATCACCCTTGTGCTCTACGTCGCCGTGGCCGTGATCGCGGTCGCCGCGGTGCCGGTCGCTGAACTGGGCGCCTCGGAGGCGCCGTTGGCCCTGGTGTGGGAGCGCGGCAGCGGCGGCTCGCTGCAGGTGATCAGCGCCATCGCCATCTTCGCCACCGTGAACGGCGCATTGATCCAGATCGTCATGGCCAGCCGTGTGCTCTACGGCTTGGCCAACGAGGGCTGGCTGCCGCGAGGCCTCGCCCGGGTCGCCCAGCGGACGCACACGCCGGTGCGCGCGACGGCGTTGGTGACAGTCGTGGTGCTGGTCTTCGCGCTGGCCCTGCCGCTGGTCACCCTGGCGCAGATCACCTCGCTGCTGGCGCTCGCCGTCTTCGCCCTGGTCAACGCGGCCCTGATCGTCCTCAAACGCCGGGCCCCGCGCGCACCGGCCCTGTTCCGCATTCCCGTCTGGGCACCCTGGCTCGGCTGCCTGATCAGCCTGGCAGCCCTCGCCTACGGCCTGGCGATTCAGCTCGGGCCCCTGTCCTGATCTTTGCGCGACGGCTTCGGCCCTTGATCGGCCTCGTCGTCGAACAGGATGCGTTCGGCGGCACCGTCCAGATCCTCGTACTGGCCCTTTCTGAGCGACCAGAGGAAGGCGCCGAGCCCGAGCAGCCCCAGGAAGAGGGCGGCCGGAATCAGGTAGATCAGGACGTCCATGAGATACCGCCTCGCCTCGGACAGCATCCGACGCGATGCGTATCGCGTTCGGACGCCACGCCGGCTTGTCCTCGCTTCGCTGCGGGCGCGCAATTGCGCTTGCCCACGGGCCTCGCCCGTCGGCAACCCGGACTGTCGAGCCTTGTAGATAGGTATCCGCGCGCTGCGCGTCAGCGCCGGCGCGCCAGGCGCAGCGCGTTGGAGATCACCAGGATGGAGGAACCGCTCATTGCCGCCGCCGCGATCAGCGGCGTCACGAAGCCGGCGACGGCCAAGGGAATGGCGAAGGCGTTGTAAACCAGCGCCAGGGCGAAGTTCTGCTTGACCAGGCGCTCGGCGCGCTTGGCGACGTCCAGCAGCTCGACCACCGGGCGCAGCGCGTCGCCCTGGAACACGGCGTCGGCGGCGGTCTGGCTGATGTCGACGGCGCTGGAGGGGGAGACCGAAACGCTGGCGGCGGACAGCGCCGGCGCATCGTTCAGCCCGTCGCCCGCCATCAGCACGCTCCGCCCCTCGGCCGCCAACTGCTCCAGGCGCGCCACCTTGTCACCCGGCGCCAGCTCGGCCTGCCATGTGGCGATGCCGAGCGTCTCGGCGACGGCGGCAACGGTCGGCGCGCGGTCGCCCGACAGCAGCTCCACCCTCAGGCCACGGCGCTGCAGCTCGGCGACCACCTCGCGTGCGTCGGCGCGCGGCCGGTCTGTGAAGGCGAAGCGCTGCGGCGTGCGCCCGGGCCGGGTCAGCCAGAGCTCCGGTCCGCTGGCCGCCTCGTCGGCCTCCACCCCCGTCCAGCGGCGGCTGCCCAGCCGCACCTCGCCCTCGGGCGTCTCCAGCAGCAGGCCGCAGCCGGCGATCTCCTTGGCGCCGCTGGCCGCCGGCACGTCCGGCGCGGCGCGGCAGAGGGCGCGCGCCAACGGATGCCGGCTGTTCGCCGCCATGCTGGCGGCCAGCTCCAGGTCCTCCGGCGCCACCACCAGGTCGACCAGGTCCGGCCGGCCGAGCGTCAGGGTGCCGGTCTTGTCGAACACGACGGTGTCGACCAGCGCCAGACGCTCCAGCGCCGTCGCCGACTTGAGCAGCAACCCGGAGCGCAGCAGCCGCCCGCTGGCGATCACCTGCACTGCCGGCACCGCGAGGCCGAGGGCGCAGGGACAGGTGATGATCAGGACCGCGATGGCGATCATCAGCGCCGGCTGCCAGGCCAACCCAGCAAGCAGCCACCAGCCGAGGAAGGTGGCCAGCGCCAGCAGGTGGACCACCGGCGCGTAAACCTTGGCCAGGCGGTCGGCCAAGCTGACGTAGCGGGCACGGCGCTGCTCGGCGACCTCCATGAGGCGGACGATCTCGGCGAGCAGGGTCCGCTCGCCAGTCGCCGTCACCTCCAGCGTCAGCGGCGCGGCCATGTTGAGCGTGCCGGCAAAGACCCGCGTGCCGTGCCCGGCGCGCGTCGGCAGGCTCTCCCCGGTAATCAGGCTGGTATCCACCTCGCTTTCGCCGTCGAGGACCCGGCCATCCACGGAGATGCGCTCGCCGGCCGCCGCCAGCACGGTCATCCCGGGCTGCACCTCTTCCGGCTTCAGCAGCAGGCGCTTGCCGCCCTCGGCGATCACCGTCACCGCGCTGGCGCCCAGCGTCAGCAGGCGCTCGGCGGCCGAGCGCGCCTTGCCGCGCGCCCGGCGATCGAGGTAGCGGCCGATCAGCAGGAAGAACAGCAGCATCACGGCCGAGTCGAAGTAGGCGTGCTTGCCCTGGTTCATCGTCTCGACCAGCGACATGCCGGAGGCGAGCAGCACGGCGAGCGAGATCGGCACGTCCATGTTGGTGGTACGCGCCTTCAGCGCCGCCAGCGCGGAGCGGAAGAAGGGCCGCCCGGCGTAGACGATGGCGGGCAGTGCGATCAGGGCGGAGAACCAGTGCATCAGCGTGCGGGTCGCCGGGCCCATGCCCTCGACGTGCCCGGCCCAGACGGCGACGGACAGCAGCATGACGTTGGCGGCGGCGAACCCGGCCACGGCCATGCAGCGCAGCAGCTCCTTCTCCTGGCGGGCGTCGTCGGCGGTCAGGCGGGCGGGCTCGTATGGCACCACCTTGAAACCGAGCCCCTCGACGGCGCGGGCGAAATCGTCGCCGCGCCGGGCCGGGCCGTCCCAGGCGATCGTCAGGCGGCGCGTCGTCAGGTTGACGCGCGCCTCGCGCACGCCCTTCAGCGGCTGCAGGGCGGTCTCGATTTTGCGCACGCAGCCGCCGCAGTGCAGGCCCTCGACCATCAGGTACAGGCGGTGCCCACCAGTCGCGTCGCGCTGAACGTAGGAGCCCACCTCGAGGCGCGGCGCCTCTTCGGCGGGGCTACGCGAAGCGGTGGCGGCGAGCGTCATGACAGGCTCAGGGCTCGACGAAGAGGCGCTTGACGGTCTGGTAGCGCCGCCCGTCTCGGTTGACGGTGATCCGCGCGTCCCACACGCCGGCCATCGGCAGCTCCACCGTCGCGCCGAAGCGGCCGTCGCCGGTCGGGCGCAGCGTCTCCGCCCGGTCGAAGCCTTCATGCGTCGGCCGCCAGAAGACCACCGTCACGCTGTCGGGCGTCAGGGTCTGGCCCTGCCCGCCGCTCACGCCGACCGCGAAGTCCAGCCGGTTCGGGCCGGCGTCGCGGCTGTCGATCTCCAGAGTCCAGCCGAGCGCCGCCTGGTTGGCAGCGGCCTGAAGGCGGTCGTTGTACTCCACGCCGTCGCGGTAGTGGGTCTCGGTGGTCAGACCGGTCCAGGTGCTGAGCGCGATCGCCACCATCGTCCCGTTGACGGCGAAGACGATCAGGAAGAAGGCGACGAAGAGCAGCGGGATCCAGCGGCTGTCGCGGGTCAGGTTGCGGGCGAGGTGCGCGATCATTTCTCGGGTCCCCGGAAGACGCTGTCGTAGGTCACGCGGTCGCCGCGCGAGGGGTCGGTCAGCGTGAAGGCGATCGGCAGAGAGGCGGCGTCCAGCGCCTCGGCCGGGGCGCGGACGTAGACTTGATAGGTGGCGACGGAGTCCGACTCCGCGGTCAGGGTGGCGACCTCGCCGGTCCCCTCGACGCCCAGCACCTCCATGCTGGTGCTCGGCAGCCCATCGTCGATCTCGTAGGCGAGGCGGAAGCTGCGCGGCTCGCGCGTCATGTTGAGAATCTTGATGGTGTAGCCGTTGCGGATGTCGCCGTCCGACAGGGTGACGAACAGCGGCGCACGGTCGTGCAGCACGCTGATGTCGACGCTGGCGCGCGTGACGTAGGTCACCAGCATCGCAGCGGCGACGCCGAAGAACAGCATGGCGTAGAAGATCGTGCGCAGGCGTATCAGCTTCCAAGTGGGCTTCGGCCGCCCTTCCTCGAGCGCCGCCTGATTGGCCTCGGTGTCGAAGGTGATCAGCTCCTTCGGCCGGCCGACCTTCTGCATCACGTCGTTGCAGGCATCGATGCACAGGCCGCAGCCGATGCACTCGAGCTGCTGGCCGTCGCGGATGTCGATGCCGGTCGGGCAGACGGCGACGCAGGCCGAGCAGTCGATGCAGTCGCCGCGGCCCTCCCAGGACTCGCCCTTCTTATGCTTTCCGCGCGGTTCGCCGCGCCAGCGCTGATAGGTCACCACCAGTGTGTCTTCGTCGAACATGGCGGCCTGGAAGCGCGGCCAAGGGCACATGTAGGTGCAGACTTGCTCGCGCGCCCAGCCGGCGAGCAAGTAGGTGGTGGCGGTGAACAGGCCGACGAAGAAGTAGGTGCCGCTGGAGGCCTGACCGGTGAAGAACTCGGCGACGAAGGTCGGGGCGTCCTGGAAGTACATGATCCAGGCGCCGCCGGTCAGCAGCGCGATCAGCAGCCAGATGCCGTGCTTGGTCAGCCGCTTACGCAGTTTGGCGCCGCTCATCGCCTGCTTGTCCAGCCGCATGCGGGCATTGCGGTCGCCCTCGACCTTGCGCTCGACCCACATGAAGAGGTCGGTCCAGACGGTCTGCGGGCAGGCGTAGCCGCACCACAGGCGGCCGAACAGGGAGGTGACGAAGAACAGGCCGACCGCGCCCAGCACCAGCAGGCCGGTCAGGTAGTAGACCTCCTGCGGCCAGATCTCGATGAAGAAGAAGTAGGCGCGGCGGGCGGTCATATCGATCAGCACCGCCTGGTCCGGCGCGTCGGGCCCGCGGTCCCAGCGGATCCAGGGGGTGACGTAGTAGATCGCCAGCAGCACGCCGAGCACCAGCCACTTGATGCGGCGGATCGGCCCGCGCACGTCGCGCGGATGGACCTTGATGCGGTTGGCGTAGAGCGGCGAGTCCGGTCGCTGCGCCTCCTTCCAGGAGACGGCCTGCTCGTCCTCGACCGCCGGCGCGGCGAGGTCCGTCAGGCGGCCCGGCGGCTCGGGAAGCTCGGTGTCCAGCTTGCGCGCAGCTTCGGCCATCGGCCTGGATCGCTCCTTGTTTCCGCCGCCCCGCCGGCGGGACGTCTTCGGGACCCGTTACTGCCCGCCGCCCAGCGAGTGGACGTAGACGGTCAGCATCTTCACGACCTCGCTGTCGAGGCGATTGGCCCAGGACGGCATGACCCCGTGCTGCGGATTGGTGATCTGCGCCACGACGTCCGAGCGCTCGCCCCCGTACAGCCAGATCGCGTCGGTCAGGTTGGGGGCGCCCAGATCGGCGAGTCCGGTCCCGTTCTCGCCGTGGCAGGCGGCGCACTGGACGGCGAAGATCTCCGCGCCTGCGGCCGGGTCGGCCCCCTCCGGCGCGGCCCCCGACAGCGAGAGCACATAATCCGCCACCTGGCCGATTTCCTCGGCGGTCAAAAGGCCATCGCCGTAGGCCGGCATCATGCTGAAGCGCGTGTCGGGATCGTCGTCCCAACGCACGCCGTGCCGGATGGTCGCGTGGATCGCCTCGAGATCGCCGCCCCAGATCCAGGCGTCGTCGGCCAGCACCGGGAAGCCGCCCGGGTTGCCCATGCCGCCGGCGCCGTGGCAGGCGGCGCAGTTGTCGGCGAAGTAGACGGCGCCGCCCTGGCGGGCGAACTGGAACAGGGTCGGGTCGTCGACGATTTCCGGCAGCGAGGACTCGCGGATGCCGTTCAGAAACTCGGCCTGCCGCTCCTCGGCGCGCGCGAGCTGCTCCTCCACCTGCTCGCGGCTGGACCAGCCGAGAATGCCCTTGGTGTAGGTGCTGCCGAGCGGAATCGCCGGGTAGAGCACGAAGTAGCCGAGCGACCAGACGATGGTGGCGTAGAAAACATAGACCCACCACTTCGGCAGTGGCGTGTTCAGCTCCTTGATGCCGTCCCACTCGTGGCCGGTGGTCTCCGTGCCGGTGAGCTGGTCCTTTTCAACCTTCGTCGGCATGACTTCACGAGTCCTTCTTGTCGTTCCGCGGGCCGGCGTCGCGCTCGTCGTCCTCCGGCGCCTCGGGCGCTTCGCGGAAAGGAATCTCGGCATGGCTCTGCATCTGCTTCCGGCGCCGCCGGCTGGGCCAGTAGACCCAAGCCAGGATGCCGACGAAGATCAGGACCAGCCAAACCAGGAAAATCGTCGGGGCCGAACTGGTGACATCCTCCATTACTGGACCAACTGCTCCGGCTCGACCTGGGTGAAATCGACCATCTGTCCGAGGATCTGCAGGTAGGCCACCAGCGCGTCCATCTCGGTCAGCCGGCCCGGCTCTCCGTCGAGGTCGCCGACGACGGCCTTCGGATAGCGCTCCAGCAGCCCGGCGTGGTCGCCGTTGGGATCGGCCTGGGCCTGCATGTCGGCCGCCGCCATCTCGACCATCTCGTCGGTGTAGGGCACGCCAAGGGTCTTGTTAGCCTGCAGATGCGCCGCCTTCTCCTCAGGATCGAGAGTCCGCTCCAGCAGGAAGGCGTAGGGCGGCATGATCGATTCCGGCACCACGGCGCGCGGATCGATCATGTGCGCCACGTGCCAGTCGTTCGAGTACTTGCCGCCGACCCGCGCCAAGTCCGGCCCCGTGCGCTTGGAGCCCCACTGGAAGGGGTGGTCGTACATCGACTCCGCCGCCAGAGAGTAGTGGCCATAGCGCTCGACCTCGTCGCGGAACGGCCGGACCTGCTGGGAGTGGCAGGTGTAGCAGCCCTCGCGGATGTAGATGTTGCGGCCGGCCAGCTCCAGCGGGGTATAGGGGCGTACGCCCTTCACCCGCTCGATCGTGCTTTCGATCGTGAACAGCGGCGTGATCTCGACAAGCCCGCCGATGGAGACGGTGATCAGCACGAGCACAGTCATCAGCGACAGGTTCTTCTCGACCAGGGAATGATACTTGAACATCGCAGCGCCCCCTTACTCGGCCGCCTGACCGGCGGCGCCGGCGGGCGTCCGACGCACGAGGATCGGCCGCTCGTCGCGGATCTCGCCCCGGGCCGTCCGCCAGAGGTTGTAGACCATGATCAGCGCACCGACGAGGAACAGCACCCCGCCGAGCGCGCGGATCACATAGAAGGGATGCATCGCCTCTACGGTCTCCACGAAGGAGTACTGCAGGAAGCCGAGCTCGTCGTAGGAGCGCCACATCAGGCCCTGCATGATGCCGCTGATCCACATCGCGGTGATGTAGAGCACGATGCCGATGGTCGAGATCCAGAAGTGGTAGCCGACCAGACGGACCGAGTAGAGCCGCGCGCGCCCCCACATCTTCGGCACCAGGTAGTAGAGCGCGCCGAAGGTGATGAAGGCGACCCAGCCGAGTGCGCCGGAGTGCACGTGGCCGACGGTCCAGTCGGTGTAGTGGCTGAGCGCGTTCACCGGCTTCACCGACATCAGCGGCCCCTCGAAGGTGCTCATGCCGTAGAACGCGACCGAAGTGACCAGGAAGCGCAGGACCGGGTCGGTGCGCAGCTTGTCCCAGGCGCCCGACAGGGTCATGAGGCCGTTGATCATGCCGCCCCAGGAGGGCATCCAGAGCATCACCGAGAAGGTCATGCCGAGCGTCTGCGCCCAGTCCGGCAGGCTGGTGTAGTGCAGGTGGTGCGGACCCGCCCAGATGTAGAGGAAGATCAGCGCCCAGAAGTGGATGATCGACAGGCGGTAGGAGTAGACCGGCCGTTCGGCCTGCTTGGGGATGAAGTAGTACATCATGCCCAGGAAGCCGGCCGTCAGGAAGAAGCCCACCGCGTTGTGGCCGTACCACCACTGGGTCAGGGCGTCCTGCACGCCGGCGAACAGCGAGTAGCTCTTGGTCCCGGTGAAGTCGACCGGCAGCGCCAGGTTGTTGACGATGTGCAGCATCGCGATGGTCACGATGAAGGCCAGGTAGAACCAGTTCGCGACGTAGATGTGCGGCTCGCGGCGCTTGAAGATCGTGCCGGCGAAGACGACCAGGTAGACCACCCAGACGATGGTCAGCCACAGGTCGACGTACCACTCCGGCTCGGCGTACTCCTTGCCCTGGGTGATGCCGTTGACGTAGCCCCAGGCGGCCATCACCAGGAAAAGCTGGTAGCCGAAGAAGATGAAGGCGGCGCCCTCCTCGCCGCCGAACAGCCGCGCCTTACAGGTGCGCTGGACCACATAGAGCGAGGTGGCGATCAGCGCGTTGCCGCCGAAGCCGAAGATCACCCCCGAGGTGTGCACCGGCCGCAGCCGCCCGAAGGTGGTCCAGGGCAGATCGAGGTTGAGCGCCGGGAAGGCGAGCTGGAAGGCGATGATCACGCCCATCAGGAAGCCGACCACGCCCCAGAAGACGGTGGCGATGACGAACAGCCGGATGACGTCGTCGGCGTAGGCGATGGCCGAGGACGGCGGCGCCTTCGGGTCGCCGGCGTGGGCACCGGCCGTGCTTGCCGCGGTTGCGTCGCTCATGGGAGGGCGACCTTTCTTGTCTATTCAGGTTCCGGACCCCGGCGGTCTCCAGCGGCCACGGGCCGCCGCGTGCGGACGCACGCGCCCCCGCCGTCACGGTCGCAGACAACTCCAGGCGGCCGGGGCCGCACATTGACGTGCGTCAATGCCCGGAAGTGGCGGGACTGGGATCAGTGCAATTCAGGCCAGTCAAATCGCCGCAGGCCATCGTAGAACGACTTGACCTGCATTGTTGGTCTACATGTGGACTTGCGTGGGACCTAGGATGTTGAGATACCATCCGGCCTGTGGATGCTTGCCGGGCCGCCCCGGCACAGAACGAGCGTAACCCTCACCGGACGCCGTGCGTTCGGGCGCCCGGCCCGCCCCGGAGGCCCGGCGCGCGGCGCACAGACAAGAAAGTCGGCGAGCATGACCTCTCAGGAAGACACCGCCACGCCCAGCGGACAGGCACCCGAGGGCGAGGTCGTCCCGGTCTTCGGCCAACCGCTGCCGAAGATCCGCAAGATCAGCGTCGACCGCCCGTGGGCCTGGCTGGCCGCAGGCTGGCAGGATCTGCGCAGCGCCCCCGCCGTCGGCTTGGGCTACGGCGCCCTCTTCGCCGTCGCCGGCTTCCTGCTGCTCGGCATCGCCTACGAGCTGGAGCTGTTCTGGCAGGTGCTGCTGCCGCTGGCCGGCGGCTTCCTTCTGGTCGCGCCGGTGCTCGCCGTCGGCCTCTACGAGACTTCGCGCCGGCTGCAGGCCGGCGAGCCGACCTCGATGAAGCTCGCCCTGACCGGCTGGAACCGCAACCTCGGTCAGCTTGCGCTGGTCGGCGTCGCCGGTCTGGTGCTGTGGATCGCCTGGATGCGCCTGGCCTTCCTGATCTTCATGCTGTTCTTCGCCTACGAGCCGCCGCGCCCGGACAACTTCCTGGCCGACGTCTTCCTGTCCGACATCACCATTCCCTTCCTGCTGACCGGCACGGCGGTCGGCGCGGTGCTGGCGATCATCGCCTTCGCGATTTCTGCCGTCTCCGTACCGCTGTTGATGGACCGCGACTTCAACGTCATCGCCGCGATCGTCACCAGCGTCGAGGCGGTGCGGCAGAACTTCTTCCCGATGATGGTCTGGGCCTCGCTGATCGTGCTGTTCACCGCGGCCGGGCTGCTGACCTTTTACGTCGGGCTGATCGTCACCCTGCCGCTGATCGGTCACGCCACCTGGCACGCCTACAAGGATCTGGTGGCCGAAAGCTGACCGGCTAACCGGCCTCGGGAAGGCCCAGGACGGCCCGGGCACGCCGCGAGGTGGCGTCCGGGCCGTCGTGCGTCCGGACCTGCCGCCAGGCGATTTCTCCGAGGGCGTAGCCGAGCTGCGCCTCGACGACTCGGGCGTCGGCGTCGGAGGCATCGGACCGGCGTGCGCCGACCCGCGCCTTCAAGGTCTCGGGGGCGGCCTCCAGCCACAGCCCGTCGAAGGGCACCCCAGCCTCGCGCGCCACCCGCTCGAACAGTGCGCGCTCGGCCGGCCGGGCAGAGACCGCATCCATGACGACACTGTGGCCAGCCGCCAGCGCCATCGCGCCCAACCGGGCGATCTCGGCATAGACCGCCTGCGCGCTTTCGGGACCGTAGGCCGATTCCGGCAGCGTCTCGGTCTCCGGCACGCCGGCCAGGCGCTTGCGGATCTGGTCGCTGCGCAGCACCAGCGCACCGGGGCAGGCGCCCAGGTCCGGAGCCAGGTCGCGCGCCAGGGTGCTCTTGCCGGTGCCCGATAGGCCGCCGATGGCGACCAGCCGCGGCGGCGTCGGCTGCAAATAGCCTGTCGCCGCGGCCAGGTAGCGGTGCGCCTCCGCCGCCAGATCGCCGGCCTTGGCCGCGTCCTGCTCCGCCGCCGCTGCCGGCGCGGTTACCTTGGCGCGCACGCCGGCGCGCAGGCCGAGGAACAACGGCAGCGCCGCCAGCCAGTCGGGATCGCCGAGGCCGGCGCGGGCGGCGGTGTCCAGGTAGCGGTTCAAGGCTGCGTTGGCGAGGTCGCGGCGCTCTCGGTAGTCCAGGTCCATCAGCAGGAATGCGATGTCGTAGCCGACGTCGATGGTGCCGATCGCCGCGTCGAACTCGATGCAGTCGAACAGCACGGGGCGGCCCTCGATCAGCACGATGTTGCGCAGGTGCAGGTCGCCATGGCAGCGGCGCACCAGCCCGCGCTGCCGGCGCGCGTCGAGCAGCCCGGCGAGCGCGTCGAGCTTCGCGCGGCTCGCCGCCAGGCAGGCCTCGACCGCCTCGGCCGGGAGCACCTGCGGAAACTCCGCGAGATCCTCGGCGTTCTCGGCAATCACCTTGGTCAGCCCCTCGGCGCCGCCGAAGGGCGGGCCCGCCGGCGCGGCGGCCGCATGCAGGGCGACCACTGCACGCGCCAGCTCCTCGATCAGCCCGCGGCCCAGGGCGCCGCGCTGGGCCAACCGATCGAACAGCTTGTCCTGGTCGAAGCGGCGCATCGCCACCGCGACTTCCTCGGTGCCGGCGGGCAGTGCAAGCTCCTCATCGGGCTCTTCGATCAGGGCGCCGAAGGCGAAGCCCGCACCGCAGCGCAGGATCGGCACCAGTCCCAGGTAGAGCTCGGGCGCCGTGCGCCGGTTGAGGCGCAACTCGGACACGCAGGCCTCGGTGCGCTTCTCGATCGTCGAGAAATCCATGAAGGAGAAGCGCACCGCGCGCTTGATCTTGTAGACCCGCGGCCCGGCTAGGAAGACGAGGGCGGCGTGGGTATCGATCCGCTCGACCGTCTCGACGGCGCCGGCGTGGCTGGCCGGATCGCCCAGGAATTCCGCGACGGCGCTCTGGTCGGCGACGACGGCCATCAGGCCAGCCCCGCCGTCGTCTCGATCTCTGCGATCAGGCGCGCGTAGCCGGGGGCGTCGGCGGCGGTGTAGTTCAGGTCGCGGAACAGGGCGGTCAGGCGGGTGAAGCGGTTGCGCGCCTCCTCCTTCTCGGCGAAGCCGAAGTCGTGCTCGACGATGCGGTGCACCAGGCGCAGCATCGTCTGCTGGCGCTCCAGCGGCACCGCAGCGTCGACCGGGTCGAAGGCGTCCTGCTGCAGGTAGACGAAGTCCAGGAAGCGCGCCTTCTGGTGGGTGACGAAGTCGTCCAGCGTCACCCCCTCCTCCCCGGTCACCTGCATCATCTGCTCGACGCCGTCGCCGGCCTCCAGCAGCGCGATCAGCGACTCGACGCGACTCACCCAGTCCGGCTCCAGCTCGCGCACGTACCAGGGCTGGAGCTGCTTGAGATAGCGCGACCAGGACAGCAGCGGATCGACGGCCGGATAGAAGCGCTTGTAGGCGCGCTCGGCGGACAGCCCCAGGAAGGCCTTGACGGTCGCCAGGGTCGACTGGGTGACCGGCTCCTCGAAGTTGCCGCCCGCCGGCGAGACCGTGCCGATCATGGTCAGCGAGCCGATGGTGCCGTCGTTGGTGCGCAGCACCCCGGCACGCTCGTAGATGCCCTTGATCGCCGAATCGAGGTAGGCGGGAAAGGCCTCCTCGCCGGGGATCTCCTCCAGCCGGCCGGAGGTCTCGCGCATGGCCTGGGCCCAGCGCGAGGTGGAGTCGGCGATCAACAGCACATTGAGCCCCATCTGGCGGTAGTACTCGCCGATGGTCAGGCCGGTGTAGATCGAGGCTTCGCGCGCGGCCACCGGCATGGCCGAGGTGTTGCAAATGATCACCGTGCGGTCCATCAGCACGCCCTCGCCCTGCGGGTCCGGCGTCTTGGGGAACTCTGTGATGGTCTCGACCACCTCGCCGGCGCGCTCGCCGCAGGCGACGATCACCACCACGTCGACCGCGGCATGCCGCGAAATCAGGTTCTGCAGCACCGTCTTGCCGGCGCCGAAAGGGCCGGGAATGCACGCCGTGCCGCCGCGCGCGACCGGGAAGAAGGTGTCGATCAGCCGCATGCGCGTGACCAGCGGCTCGTCTGGATAGAGCCGCTCGGTGGTGCGCGCGGCCAGCAGAGCCTGCGGCAGGGCGCGGCGCACCGGCCAGCGCTGCGCAAGGGTCACAAGGCGGCCGTTGCCCTCGGCATCCTGCAGGCGCACCACCGGCTCGTCGACCGTCACGCTGGCGGCCTGGATCCAGTCGACGCTCCAGCGTCCGCGCAGATCGAGGGGCACCATGATCTTGTGCTCGAAGCGGCCCTCCATGACGTGGCCGAGCACGTCACCCGCCACCACCGCCTCGCCGCTGCGCCGCGCCGGTACGAAGGCCCAAGTCTTCGCCGTGTCGAGCGCGTTCACCGAAACGCCGCGCGGCAGGAAGTAGCCGAAGCTCTCCGCCAGCTCTTCGAGCGGCGCCTGCAGGCCGTCGTAGACTTGGCCGAGAAGGCCCGGCCCCAGCGTGACCGACAGAAGGGCGCCGGTGCCTTCCACCAGATCGCCGATCGCCAAGGACGAGGTGTCCTCGTAGACCTGGGCGTCGGCGGTCCGCCCCGCCACCCGCAGCACTTCGGCGCGCAGCTTGCGCAGGCTGCCGTCGCGTTCGCTCAGCCGGATCAGCACCACCTCGTTCTTGGTCAGCGCGTGCGGGGCCCCCTCATCGCCGGTCAGCGCCTCGATGCGGACGATGTCGTCGCGCACGCCGACGACCCGGGCGATCGCCTCGTCCGCATTGCGCTGCGATGCCGCGCTCATGCCAGGCGCTCCGCCAGCGTATCGACGGCCGGGCGGTCCAACGCCTCTTCCAGCAGCGCGACGAAGCGGCGCTCGGCGGCATGGCGGTCGTAGCTGGTCCAGCGCTGCAGCAGGTGCCAGCGCAGCAGGTAGAAGACCACCGCCGAGAAGTCGAACTCGTGCCCCTCGGCCGCCCGGCCGGTGCGGCCCCAGACCAGGTCGATCAGTTGGCGTTCGAGCGCTAGGGTGTCACCGGCCGCATAGAGGCTCTGCGCCTCCGCCAGCCAGCGATGCCGCGCGCCCATGCCGAAATCGGGCGCGTCCCAGTGTCGGCGGATGCGGTCCACGGCCGGACCGATGCCCCAAGCGTCGCCGCGCGCCGGGGCGGGCTGGCCTGCGGCGCGCCGCCGCATCGCCGCGACGAGACTGCGCACCTCCAGACGCCAACCCAGGTAGTTCCGCAGATCGGCATCGGCGATCTCGGGGAGCAGCGCGTCGGCGGCGCCGACGATCTCCGCATCGCTCTGATGCATGCCCAGACGGTCCCATTGGACCACCGCCTCGATCCGACGCAGCAGGGCGGCGTCATCCGGCTCCAGCATCTCGAGCCGGCGGTCGAGGCGCCGGCGCGAGATCGGGAGCTGGCGCGCCGCGAAGATCGGCGGCAGCCAGGGCAGGCTGGCCATCAAGGTCAGATAGGCGGTGCCCGTGCGTCGCATGGCCTAGCGAACGATCCCCTCGAGCAACGCGCGGAAGCGCGGCAGCAGGTGCTCCAGCAGCAGGTCGGCCACCGCCTCGTCGGTCAGGTCGATGGCGATGTCGGTGTCGACCAGGCGCAGGCGGATGCCGCGACCCTGGTCGCCGACGCCGATCTCCACACCGTCGCGCAGGTCGGCCGCCGAGAGCCCGATCGTCAGGCGCGCCAGCGAGTCGCCGCCTTCGCCGGCATGCCGCCGCAGTTCAGCCAGGTCGGGCGTCCGCGCGGGCAAAAGGACCTGCAGACGCTCGGCCGCCTCCAGCCGTTCGCCCTCGCGCACCCGCCCGGCCACGGCGAGGATCAGGTCGCGCAGCACCTCGGGCTCGTCCATGGCCTGCCCGACCAGTTGTTCGACCCGCGCCGAAAAGCGCGCGGTCAGCTCCGCCTTGAGGTCCAGGATGGCGTCCCGCCCAGCCGCCCGGATCGCCTGGTCGGCCGCGGCGCGCAGACGCTCGGCCTCCTGCCGCGCCTCGCGCTTGATCCGCTCGGCCTCGTCCTCCGCCTGCCGCAGCGTCCAGGCGGCACGCCGATCGGCCTCCTCGACGATCTGCTGCGCGCGCGCCCGCCCCTCGGCGACGCCTTCGTCGCGCAGCCGGTCGATCAACTCCTGAACGCCGGAGGTCTCCTCAGGTCCGGGCGGCTCGGCGGGGCTCACGGCAAGGCTCCCGTCGGGATGCCGCCGGCGATGACGATGGCGAAGATGAAGGCGAAGACGGCGAAGCCCTCAACGATCGCCGCCGGCGCGATCGACAGGCCGAAGACCTCGGGCTTGGCCTTGGCGACGTTGATCGCCGAGGCGCAGCAACGTCCCTGATAGGCGGCACTGGCGAGCAGCGCCAGACCGGCCAGCAGACCGACCGCGAAAAGACCGGGGCCGGTCTCGGGCGTCACCGGCCGTTCCAGCGAGAACATCACAACGATCCCGTAGATCGACTGCGACGAAGGCATGGCCGAGAGGCCGATCCAACGACCGTGCCCCGTCTCGGTCTCCAGCAGGGCACCGATCGCCGCCTGGCCGGCGATGGCGCAGCCCATGATGCTGCCGATCGCGCCCAACGCCATGGGACCGTACAGCCCGGCCCAGCCGAGCGCCACGATCAGGGGGTCCATTGCGACATCTCCCGTTCGTTCAGGGGCTGCGCCGTGTCCGGCCGCGCTTCCGCGGCCCGCTTGGCGAAGGGCCGGAAGGGGTAGCCCTCTTCGGACAGGCTCCAATTGAAGAACTCGATGAAGTTGAGCCGCAGCCCATGGACGACGCCGCTCATCATCGCCAGTACGAAATTGAGGCCATGGCCGAACAGCAGGATCGGGATGGCCATCAACAGGCCGGTCTGCGGGTAGGCCGCGATCACCTGGCCGGCCAACTCGTTGAAGGTCAGCGCCAGCGAGGCGGAGGCCAGGCCGAGCGCGAAGAGCCGCAGGTAGCTCAAGACGTCGCCGAACAGCTTGGTGATCTGGGCCAGGCCCAGCAGGCCCGACAGCAGGCGCCGCAGCGGCGGCCGCCCGGCGCCGGTGAAGGCGACGACCGACAACAGCCCGGCACCGACCAGTGCGAAACCGGCCTCCGGGCGCCCAAGGTAGACCAGGACACCGCCGAGCAGCGCGGCGATCCAGCCGAGCGGCGCCAGCATTGCCCAACGCCAGCGCTGCACCCAGGCCAGCGCCAGGTTGGCGAAGGCGACGTGCAGCCCGCCGATGGCGATCGAAAGCGCCATCATCGCCTCGAAGTCCTGCAGGTCGAGCAGCTCCGCGCGGGTCAGCAGGGGATGCGGCGCCGGTGCGCCGAAGTAGCTGCCGGCCAGAACCCCGTAGGCGGCCGCGGTGGCGACCAGCGCGAGCCCGAGACGGCGCAGCCGCGCTCCGGTCGGGCTGCGGCCCAGGCGGCGCCAGGCCAACGCCAGGATGGCGCCGAGCAGCAGGGCATAGCCGGCGTCCGAGACGATCATCGCGAAGAAGACGGCGAAGGAGAAGAAGACCGCCCGCGAGGGATCCCAGGTCCGGTAGCCCGGCGTCATGTAGAAGCGCACCAATTCCTCGCCGCCGCGCCATTCCTCGGCGTTGTCGAGCAGCGTCGGCGGCGCCTCACCGGGGGCCGGCGGCGCGCTGCGCAGAGCCAGCGTGTGCGCCTGTGCGAAGGCGGCGATCTCGTTCAGACGCGCCTGCGGCGCCCAGCCGGTCAGGGCATAGACGCCCTGCGCGTCCAGCGTACCTGCCGCCGCCAGGCGCAGGTCGGCGGCATCCTCGAAGCGCGCTTGGCTGTCGAGCAACAACGGCAGGTGCCGGGTCAGGCTCTCGCGTTCGGCCTGCAGTTCGTCGAGCTCGCTTTCGATACGGTCGAGTTGATGGCGGAGCTGCGCCGGCGCGAGGGCGCCGGTGTGGGTGCGCGGCACCGGCATGGCCTCGGCGGGCGGCTCCTCACGCGCGAGCAGGATCACGTAGGCATGCCGGTTGTCACGGTGGGTGATGCGCCAGGGCCGCTCGTCCGGCAGCCGCTTCGCCAGATAGAGCGGCACGGTGTAGAACCACAGCCGCCAGCCACCCAGCTCTTCCAGGGCCGGGAACTCGAAAGCCCCCCAGGGTTCCAGCGCGCCGAGGCGGCGGCGCACGAAGTCGCGCCGATCCTCGAGCTGCCGGCGGCGGTCGCGGACCTCCAGGACCCGCCGAGCGACGGCTTGGGGGCCTGCCCCATCGTCGCTCAGCGACTTGCGCTTGCGCGGGCAGTCGGCCAGGTCGCGGATCGCCTCGCCGAGGGTGCGCGCCATCACATCGTCGGGCGGCGACTCGAGCGCATCCGCCTCGGGCTCGCGCAGAGGCACCAAATGCAGGCAGCCGAGCCGCTGGAGACCACGCAGCGTCGCGTCCTTGGCGGCGGCCGAGCCGAACAGCGTGACACGAACCAGCGGAAGGATGCTCATGCCGCCGCCTCCCTGCGCCCGTCCGCCGGACCGGCCGCGCGCTTCGACTTGGCGATCTTGGCCCGCACCACGGCCGCCCGCTCGGCGTCGGACAGGTGCACCTGGATCTTGCGGATGTGCGCGCGGGTGCGCGGGATCAGCACTTTCTCGAAAAGATTGACGCGCTGGGTGATCACCTTCATCGCCGCCTCCAGCCGGGTCACCCGCGCCTCCTGCACGCGGATCGAGACCGAAACCTCCGCGGCGCGCACCAGGTCGGCCGCCAGCGCATCCACCCAGTGCGGCTTGGCGAGAAAGCCGTAGGGCCGCACCCGTGCTTCCACCCCGGCAAGCCTGGGCAGGCGGGTGCCGAGGCGGTTCTCCTCATCCAATTCGATGGCGACCACCTGGACCAGCTCGGCGAGGTCGACGTTGGGGTTGGACAGCATCGGCATGCGCTCGGCCGCCGCCGCCTGCAGGCGCGTCAGCTCGGCCGCGGTTTCGGCCAGCGCGTCCCGCTCGCGACGCAGCTCCTGCAGGAGCTGCCGGCGCTTCAGATCGAGCGACGGCAGGAAGCGCTCGAAGCCCTTGAGTCGCGCCTGTTGACGGTGCAGCGCCGCCTTGCTGAGCTGCTCGCGGGGCACCTAGTGCCTTGCCCCACAAGCGCGGCGTGCCCGCGGCGCGCCCGTCCATTCGCTGCAGGCGGCCCCGCTCTCGCGTCGCCCCGCCTCGAATGCGCTCTGCATATCCTGCATCGTCGCTCCTGAACTCGGGGCCGCCTGCAGCGACCGGGCGGACCCCGGTTGTGGGCCCAGACTTTACGCCGCCTCGCGCGGCCAGAAGCGGGCGATCAGGTCGCTGCGGATCAGCGTCTCCTCGGCCTCAAGGCACTCGGCCAGCGTGTGCCAGCAGAGATCGAGCGCGTCCTCCAGCGGCATCGCCACCTCGATGTCCATGAAGCGCTGGCGGAACAGCCGGCCGAAGGCGAGCAGCTTACGGTCGAAGGGACTGAGATCGAAGGCCATGGCCTGCTTCTGCTGCGCGTCGCGCGCGCCGGCGTAGAGGCGGATCATGGCGTTCATGATCTGCCCGTGGTCCTCGCGGGTGACCTTGCCGACCACGTGCTGCTTCAGGCGCGAGAGCGAGCCGAAGGGGTCGAGCACGCCGTCGTGCAGATAGAACTGGCCTTCGGTGATGTAGCCGGTGTTGTCCGGCACCGGGTGGGTGACGTCGTCGCCGGGCATGGTGGTGACCGACAGGATGGTCACCGAGCCGGCGCCCCTGAAGTCGCAGGCCTTCTCGTAGCGGCGGGCGAGCTGGGTGTAGAGGTCGCCCATGTAGCCGCGGTTGGAGGGTACGTGCTCCATGGCGATCCCGATCTCCTTCAGCGCATCTGCGAAGGCGGTCATGTCGGTCAGCAGGACGAGGACGCGCTTGCCCTGCTCGACCGCGAAGTGCTCGGCGACGGCGAGCGCCAGGTCGGGCACCAGCAGGCGCTCGACCACCGGGTCGGAGGCCTGGTTGACCACCATCACGGTGCGCCCGAAGACGCCCGCCTTCTCGAAGGTCGTGCGGAAGAAGTGATAGTCGTCGAAGATCAGCCCCAGGCCGCCGAAGACGACGATGTCGGCATCCGCCTGGATGCCGATGCGCGCCAGCAGCGCGTTGTAGGGCTCGCCGGCGACCGAGAAGATCGGGATCTTCTGGCTTTCGACCAGCGAGTTGAAGACGTCGATCATCGGCACGTCGGTGCGGATCATCCGGCTGGCCAGGATGCGGCGCGCGGGATTGACCGGCGGACCGGCGATGTCGACGCGGGCGTCGTCGTCCAGGCTCGGGCCGCCGTCGATCGGCCGGCCGTGCCCGCCGAAGACCCGGCCGAGCACGTTGTCGGAGTAGGTCGCCTGCATCGGCCGGCCGAGGAAGCGCACGCTGGCCGAGGTCGACAGCCCCTTGGTACCGGAGAAAACCTGCAACGCCACGGACTCGCGCGCCAGGCGCACGACCCGGGCCAGCGAACGCGTACCGTCGGCGCCCTCCACCAGCGCCAGCTCGCCGAAGCCGGCCGCGCCACGCTCGCCGGGCGGAGAATCCGGCACACCGACCGTCAGGATGTCGCCGACGATCGACTGCACCTGGGTGTAGCGCACAAGGCTGCGGGTCATGCCCCACGTCCGCTGAAAGGCGTCCACTGGAAAGCCGCCGATGTCCGGCGGCCACGCGGCACGTCATACTGCGGCGCAAAACTGGCAGTTCTGGCGCCCGGCGGCCTTGAGACACGTCAAGGCCCGTCTACAGCCGGCTAGCCAGTCCTGCGCCGAGGCTCGGCCTCGGCGAGATCGAAGTCGAGGCTCCGGCCGTCGGAGATGTCGTAGACCCGCCCCTCGAAGCCGATGCGGATCGGCCCGACGAGATGGTTCGAGGCCGCGATTCGCAGTCGGTCGTGGGTGACCAGGAACTGCAGGAAGTGACCGCGATAGCGCATCTCCATTTCGAGGCGCGTCAGCTCTGCCGGCAGGCGTGGGTTGAGCCAGAGCACGTCCTCTGCGAGCTGCATGCCGGTGTAGCCGCGCTGCATCAGGTCGACCGTCCCGGCCATGGCGCCGAGGTGGATGCCCTCCGAGGTGGTACCGCCCTGGATGTCGGATACGTCGCTCTTCAGCGCTTCGCAGAAGAGCTGCCAGGAGCGCCCGCGGTCGACGCGCGCCAGCACCCAGGAGTGCACGACGCGGCTGAGCGTGGAGCCGTGCGAGGTGCGTGCCGAGTAGTAGGCGATGGTGCGCTCCAACAGCTTGCCGTCCCAGGCGTAGCCCATGACCTGGAAGAGTTCGTCCAGCTCTTCCGTCGACAGCAGATAGAACAGCATCAGGACGTCGGCCTGCTTCGACAGCTTGTAGCGGTTGGGCGTGTCGCCTTCCGCCTCGAGAATGCGGTCGAGCCGCTGGATGTCGCCGTACTTGTGGGCGTAGCCGACCCAGTCGAACTCCAGCAGATCGCCGTAGCCCTGGAACTGGCTGATCACCGGATTGCCGTCGTCGTCCGGATGGAAGCAAACGGTCATGCCGGCGGCGATCTCGTCCCAGCGCGCCAGCTCGTCGTCGCTGATCTCCAGGTCCTCGCAGAGCTCCTCGCGCCGGTGGAAGGGCACGCGATCGAGCAGCCGACGGGCCCGGCGGAGCAGCCAGCAGACCATCACGTTGGTGTAGGCGTTGTTGTCGAGGCCCGGTTCATCGGCGTCGGGATAGCCGTCGTGGTACTCGTCCGGCCCCATCACGCCGAGGATCTCCCAGCGCCCTGTGGTGGCGTTGTAGCTGGACAGCGAGGCGAAGAAGCGGGCGATCTCCAATATCATCTCGGCGCCGTAGGCGCTCAGGAACTCGGTGTCGTCGTTGACCTGCACGTAGCGCCAGACATTGTAGGCGATCGCCAGGTTGACATGCCGCTGCAGGTGGCTGTTGTCCGGCAACCAGCGGCCGGACTTCGGGTTCAGGTGGACCTGCTGGGTTTCCTCGCGCCCGCTGCTGCCGGACTGCCAGGGATACATGGCGCCTCTGCACCCCTGGCTCGCCGCCAGCGCGCGCGCCGCGTTCAGTCGCCGGTAGCGGTACAGCAGCAAGCCCCGCGTGATCTCCGGGAGCCGTTGGTTCAGCAAGGGGAAGATGAAGAGCTCGTCCCAGAAGACATGGCCGCGGTAGGCCTCGCCATGCAGACCACGCGCCGGCACGCCGACGTCCAGGTCGCAGGTGTGCGGGCTGGTGGTCTGCAAGAGGTGGAAGACGTGCAGGCGCAGGATCAGATTCATCCGCGCGGTGTCTTCCTGCGTCGTGTTCGAGATTCGCATGTCGAAGCGGCGCCAGAGCTGCCCCCATTGGAGGGCATGGCGGCGGTGCAGCGCCTCGAAGTCGCCCGCGGCGTGCGCCGACTCGCGTGCGGCGCTGCCGGGTTCGCTGATCGCGCGGTCGCGCGCGGTGAAGACGGCGACCACCTTCTCCAGGACGATCGGCTCGCCCTGGCGGGCCTCCAGACGATAGCGCGCCTCCGCCACGCCGGCGGACGAGGCCGGCAGCGGCGGCGTGTCCAGCGGTTCCTGGCCGTGAAACAGGCGCACGCGCGCCGCCTGGACCATGCGCAGGCGCGACTGGCTGGTCCGCGCGTCCAGCTGCAGCAGCCCGTCCTCGGTGACCTCGGCCGTCTCTACTTCGAGGTGCTGGTTGCGCAGGGACTGGTAACGGGCGACGCCGCCGTTGACGACGCGACCGTCGAGCGCGGCGCGCACTTCGATCGGGCCGCGCCAGTTCTCGGGCGTCAGCGACCAGCGCTGCGCGGCCAGGTGCGGGGCGTCCATCGAGACCAGGCGGCGGCTTTCGATCCGCGAGATCCGGCCTTCCGCATCGCGGACCCGCAGCCGGCGGTGCAGCACCGCCTCGGCCATGTCGAGTTCCTGGCGATAGTCCAGGATCTCCACCTTGTGCAGATCGAACCAGCCGCGCGCGTCCTCGTCGGCGCCGTCCGTATGGCGGAAGCCGACCGGCAGCCAGTTGGGGAAGTTGACCAGGTCCTCGTTCTCGATCGGCCGCCCGGCGACCTCCGTGACCAGACGGTTGTAGCCGCCGGCCAGATAGGTCCCGGGATAATGCGGGCCGCCCGCGTGCGTTTCGTCCTGCGCTCCGCGCGTCGCCATGTAGCCGTTGCCGAGCGTGCAGAGCGCCTCGCGCGTCGGCTCGGCTTCCGGATCGAAGCCCTCGTAGATCAGCGACCACTCGTTCATGCCAAACGCTCCAGGATGCGGTCGAAAAAGGCGCGCACCTCGTCCGTCGAGTCGAGCGCGTAGATGGCAGCGGTCTCCTGCGCTTCGCCGCCGCCATCGCGGACCAGGATGCCGAGGCCGTCGTCGGCCAGCACACGAAAGGCGTCTTCGTCGGTGACGTCGTCGCCGATGTAGATCGGCAGCGTCGCCGCCAAATCCAATTCCAGCGCCTCGATCAACCAGCGCACGGCGCGGCCCTTGTGCCAGTCGATGTCCGGCTGGATCTCGTAGACCTTCTTGCCCAGGCCCTTACGGAAGCCGCGGTGCGCCTGCAGCGCCGCCGCCACCGCGGCCTCGATCTGCGGCTGGTCGTGCGGATCGACCAGACGGTAATGCACCGCAATGGAGAATCGCTTGCGCTCGACCAGGGCGCCGGAAACCGGCTGCAGGCGCGCCTGCAGCCGCGCTTCCATCTCGTCCAGCGCCGGCAGGTACTCGGTGCCCTTCTCGGAGCGGATCGACAGGCCCTCAGGTCCGGCGATCTCGAAGCCGTGGCTGCCGGCGTAGATCAGATCGGGGGCGCCCACCAGGTTGCGCACATCCTCCAGCCCGCGGCCGCTGACCACGGCGACGGTGCAGACCTGCGCCAGCCGCTCCAGGGTGTCGCGCATTTCGGGCGACAGCCTGGCCAGGTCGGGCCGGTCGACGATCGGCGTCAGCGTGCCGTCATAGTCCAGGAAGAAGGCGGGCCGGCGGCTGCCGAGCCGGCCGAGCAGGCCGTCCACCTCGGCCAGGGCCGAGGGCAGCGCCGCGGCGCTGCGGGTTTGCGGGTCGCTCACGGGTACCTCGCTGAGATCGGTGACGACGAGATCGGCGCCGTGCCGGCGCAGGCCGTCGCGGGTGCGTGCGTCGGCGGCCGGCCCGGCCAGGCCGATCACCAGGCCGAACCGCCCGTCATGCCCGGCCCGGACGCCCGACTGGGCGTCCTCGACGACCAGGCAGCGCGCCGGCGGCACGCCGAGCCGGGCCGCAGCGGCGAGAAAGGTGTCGGGCGCCGGCTTGCCTGCCAGGCCCTCCTCGGCGGCGGTGATGCCGCTGACCAGCGCGTCGAGCTCGCCGGCCAGGCCGGCCCTGTCCACGATGTGCGGCGCATTGCGGCTGGCCGAGACCACGGCGGTGCGATAGCCGGCCCGGCGCAGGCGCCGCAGAAAGGCGATGTTGGCCGCCAGCTTCGGCACGCCCCGCTCGTCGAGCATCCGGCGGAAGTGATCGTTCTTCTCGGCGGCCAAGCGCTTGCGCTCGGCCTCCGGCAGGTCGATGCCGCGCGCCGCGAGGAAGCTGCGGATGCCGTCCTCCCGCCGCATGCCGTCGACGTAGCGGCGATAGTCCGTTTCGATGTCGAAGGGCGGTTGGCCGTGTCGGGCGAGAAGGGGGTCGAACAGCGCCTTCCAGGCGTGCGCGTGCAACGCCGCGGTGTCCGTCAGCACCCCGTCGAGATCGAAAATCGCGGCGTCGAAGGCTTGCCGCGTCACCGCATGCGAAAAGGCTCCGGAGTCCATTCCCTTCGCCAATGCCCGTGGCCCTCGTACGGGGTCCGAAGGCTAGGGACAGGACGGCTCCGGAGCCTTGCGCTATGTCAGATCCGCCTGCATGCGGGCGGCCCGCCCGCACGCAGGCACTTGACGTCAGGCGGCCTTGACGCCGGCGAGGAACTGGTCGACCTCGCGGCGCAGGCCGTCGGTCTGGCGGCCCAGCTCGCCGACCGCCTCCAGCACCTGGCCGGCGGAGTTGCTGGTCTCCTCGGCGCCGCCGTTGACCTGGGTCAGGGTCTGGGTGACCTCGTTGGTGCCGGTGGCCGCCTCCTGGACGTTGCGGGCGATCTCGCCGGTGGCCGCCGTCTGCTGCTCGACCGCCGCCGAGATCGACCCGGCGATGCCGTTCAGCTCCTCGACCGTCTTGGCGATCTGACCGATCGCCTCGACCGCGCCGCCGGTCGCCCCCTGGATCTCCGAGATCTGCTGCGCGATCTCCTCGGTCGCCTTCGCCGTCTGGGTCGCCAGCGACTTGACCTCCGAGGCGACCACCGCGAAGCCCTTGCCCGCCTCGCCGGCGCGCGCCGCCTCGATCGTGGCGTTCAGCGCCAGCAGGTTGGTCTGCTCGGCGATGTCGGAGATCAGGTTGACCACCTCGCCGATCTTCTCCGCCGCCTTGGCGAGCTGCTGCACCGTCTCCTTGGTCTGGTCGGCCTGGCCCACCGCGTGTTTGGAAGTCTCCGCCGACTGCTCGACCTGGCGGGCGATCTCGCGGATCGAGCCGCTCAGCTCCTCCGCCGCCGAGGCCACCGTCTGCACGTTGGCCGAAGCCTGCGTCGAGGCGCTCGAGGCCGAGCTCGCCTGGCCCTTGGTCTGGTCGGCGATCGAGGACATCGACTGCGCCGTGGCCTGCATTTCCTCGGCCGCCCCGGAGACGCCCTGCAGCACCTGGGCGACCGCCGCGTCGAAGTTCGCCGTCAGCTCCTCCAGCCGCTTGGCGCGCGCCACCTGCGCCTCCTGCGCCTTGGCCTGCTCGGCCGCCAGGCGCTCGGCCTCGATCATCGAGTCCTTGAACACCTGCACCGTCTCGGCCATCTCGCCGACCTCGTCCTTCTGGCCGACCGCCGGGATCTCGACCGTCTTGTCGCCGTCCGCCAGACGCCGCATCGCCGCCGTCATCGCGCCGATCGGACGGGTGACGGTGCCGATCACCACGGCGGCCAGGGCGAGCGACAGCAGCAGGCAGAGGACCAGCATCCCGGCGATCAGGAGTTCGGCCGCACCGACCGCGGCATTGGCCGCCTCGTCGGCAGTGTCGTTCAGGGCGTCGGCGGCACTGGCGACGTCGTCCAGCGCGCCCGCCACGCTGTCGGCATCGCCTTCCAGACGTTCGGTGAGCTCCTTGGCCTGGGCTTCGGCCTCGAGCATGTCGCGGTGGGTGTCGAACAGCAGCTCGTCGTCGGTTGCCCGCTTGACCCAGTTCGCGAACAGGCTCTGGATCGCCGCCGCGTCGTCCCGGTCCTCTTGCGTCTCGGCCAGATCGCCCAGGATCTGGGTGAAGGCGCGGGTGGAGTCGTACAGGGCCATGAACTCGGCCTGGATCGGCGCCAGCCGCGCGGCATCCTCCTCGGCCAGGTACTCGCCGGCCGTGTCCTGCATCTCCATGACCAGCCGCTGCAGCTTGAGCGCCGCCTCGACAACCGGATAATCCTCCTCGAACAGACGGCCGAGGACGTCGTTGAGCTGGGCCGCGCCGGCGCCGGTCTGGGCCAGGCGGTCGCCTTCCTCTTCGGCCTCCGCCATTTCCGCCTCGTTCTCTTCCGCGAACTCGTCCAGGGCGACGATCAGCTCCGCCCCGGCGTCATCGAACTCCGCGATCAGCCGCTTGGCCTTCGCCTCTTCTTCCAGCATGGCGCGATGCGCGTCGATCATCTCGCGCGTGTGCCCGGTGAACTCGCCATGCTCGGTGCGCGCCGCATCGAGCTCGTCGAGCAGGTCGGGGTCGTCCACCAGACCGCTCAACTCCTGATAGGACACGGCGAAGGCCTTGGCCAGTGCCTCGAACTCCTCGATCAGCTCTGCGGTGTCGGCCAGCTCCTCCTCCGCGACGATCTCTTCGGCCACCTTGGTCGACTGCCAGATGTTGGCGATCAGGTCGTCCGAGGTCTCGACCGTCGGCGCGGTCACGTCGGTGATCCGGTTCACCGTCGCGTTGATCTCTTCGAGATAGATCAGGCCGGTCACGCCCGTGGCCGCGCCGGTCACCGTCAAGGCGGCGAAGCCGGCGATCAGCCGTGTCGAGATCTTGACCCTGGTCAGCCAGGTCCAGGCACCGGCCTTGCGCTGTGCGTCACCCACCCGAGCCGGGCGGGGAGCGTCGATCCGAGGTTGCAACGACATGACACTCTCCAGTTGTTAGTCCGATCAGTTCTAGAAGCCGAAAGACGCTCCCAAGATTTGACCGGTCAGTCCGGCCGGAAAGTTTCAAGAAGTGTTGACTTCTTTCCACTTCTCTCACGGGACTAACCAACAATCTTCGGGTATTGACCGTGTTCAACCCAAGTCACACAGCCCAAATTCGCGGCAAGACTGGTGTCGACAGTCGATATTTCCAGTTGCAAATTGGAAATTTTTGAAGTCGCTGTCGTTGCGTTCGATATTTCAGACAAAAAATCTAACATACTCCTAAAAAATTCCATGTGATCAAACACTTTTGGTAGAATATCTTAAACAGAGCAAAATTTTCTGTGGCAACGTTATGCTCTTGTTGCCTTTTTTCTTGTGTGAGACGAAATGTCTTCGAGATTTTCTCGTTTGAATCGACCGAGATCCACGAAGCTGGCCGAGGCTGCGCCCGACAGGTGCGATCGAACGGCCAATGCGCGATCAGCCGTGCCGCGGGTCGTACAGCCGGACACGCCAAGACGCCGCCCTTTTCGCAGCCGCGGCGTTGTTTCGGGGACGCGGCGAGCGCGATCGCTATTGCAGAAACGGCGAACGGCCGTCAGCGACGGCCGCCCTTCTTAAGAACGCCCTTGGCCGGTCCGCCACCCGGAGGGCGGTCTGCCCTCCGGGTGGCGTGGCCCGAGCCTCAGGCCGCCCTGACGCCGGCGAGGAACTCGTCGACCTCGCGGCGCAGGCCGTCGGTCTGGCGGCTCAGCTCGCCGACCGCCTCCAGCACCTGGCCCGCGGCACGGCTGGTCTCGTCCGCGCCGCCGTTCACGTGGGTCAGGGTCTGGGTGACCTCGTTGGTGCCGGTGGCCGCCTCCTGGACGTTGCGGGCGATCTCGCCGGTGGCCGCCGTCTGCTGCTCGACCGCCGCCGAGATCGACCCGGCGATGCCGTTCAGCTCCTCGACCGTCTTGGCGATCTGACCGATCGCCTCGACCGCGCCGCCGGTCGCCCCCTGGATCTCCGAGATCTGCTGCGCGATCTCCTCGGTCGCCTTGGCCGTCTGGGTCGCCAGCGACTTGACCTCCGAGGCGACCACCGCGAAGCCCTTGCCCGCCTCGCCGGCGCGCGCCGCCTCGATCGTGGCGTTCAGCGCCAGCAGGTTGGTCTGCTCGGCGATGTCGGAGATCAGATTGACCACCTCGCCGATCTTCTCCGCCGCCTTGGCGAGCTGCTGCACCGTCTCCTTGGTCTGGTCGGCCTGACCCACCGCGTGCTTGGAGGTGCCGGCCGACTGCTCGACCTGGCGGGCGATCTCGCGGATCGAGCCGCTCAGCTCCTCCGCCGCCGAGGCCACCGTCTGCACGTTGGCCGAAGCCTGCGTCGAGGCGCTCGAGGCCGAGCTCGCCTGGCCCTTGGTCTGGTCGGCGATCGAGGACATCGACTGCGCCGTGGCCTGCATCTCCTCGGCCGCCCCGGAGACGCCCTGCAGCACCTGGGCGACCGCCGCGTCGAAGTTCGCCGTCAGCTCCTCCAGCCGCTTGGCGCGCGCCACCTGCGCCTCCTGCGCCTTGGCCTGCTCGGCCGCCAGGCGCTCGGCCTCGATCATCGAGTCCTTGAACACCTGCACCGTCTCGGCCATCTCGCCGATCTCGTCCTTCTGGCCGACCGCCGGGATCTCGACCGTCTTGTCGCCGTCCGCCAGACGCCGCATCGCCGCCGTCATCGCACCGATCGGACGGGCGATGCCGGTGCCGATCAGCCAGGCCGCGGCCGCTCCCAGCAGCACGGCGATCACCGCCGCCACGATGACCATGGTCACCGCGGACTGCATGGCAGCCGTCGCCTGCGGGCCCAGCTCGTCCTGTTCGGCGCGCGCGAGGTCCGACAGCTCCGCGGCCGCCCCCATGATCTCCGGGCCGACCACGTCCAGGCGTCCGGCGATGATGCCGTTGCGATCGACGATGGTCGCATGCACCTGCTCGAAGAAATCCTTGTAGGTCTCGGTCCCTTCGAGCACCGCGTCGGCGAGCTGGCGCCGCGTCGGGTTCTGCAGCTCGCGCTGCAGCACGTCGGCCGCCTGACGCATCGACTCGAGCTCGGCCATGACCCGCTGGTAGTCCGCCTCTTCGTTCGCGACCAGGAACTTCTGCACGTAGAAGCGCGCCAGCATCAGGTGCTGCTGGACGACACCGGCGCGGTAGGCGGCCTCGGCGTCGCCGTCGCTATAGGCACTCTCCATGATTTCCGTGAGCTTCTTGCGGACTTCCGGGCCGACCTGGTTCATGCCGTTCAGCACCAGCTCGTCGCGGCGCGCCTGGCGTTGCACCACCTCCTCGAAGGCGGCCTCGTAGCCCTTCAGCCCATTCTCGATGCGCTTGAGAACCTCGATCTTCTCTGGGCTCTTGAAGAGGCCTGCGGCCGCGGACGATGCTTCCATGCCCTGCTTCTCGTGCTTGCGCACACGGGCTGCGCTCTCCTCGTCGCCGCGGATGATGAAGTCCTTCACGGCGATGCGGGTCAGCATCATCGCGTCGGTGACGCTCGCCATGGCGTTGGACTGCCGGGCCAACTGGCGATACCGCTCGAAAGTGTCGCTGGCGCCGGAGAGGGCGAAGATGGCACCGCCGCCGATGGCAACCAACAGCAGCAGCACCACGGCGAAACCCCCGAAGGTCTTGGTGGTGATCCTGACGTCACTGAGTTTCGTGATCATGGTCCTGCGTTTCCCTAGCGAGTGGCCGCAAGCGCGCGGCGTCTGATCGATACGCCCCGCTTCTTCGGCATCCGGGCCGACTCCTCGCGCCTACGAGGTCCCCGACGACCCGAATCCGCACGATGCGGAAGCGTCCTCGCGCGCTGCAGCCGCCGCATGACCGAAAACCACGGCCGCATGCAGGCACATTGGATACCATCAGCATCGATGCGAAAGCTTACCGAGTTCTGAATTTCCGGCCTCGATTTGTAATTCCCGCGTAATCGAACCAGACAAATCCGCAATAATCGTCACTTAAAAGTGAGTGCGGACGCATGTTTCCTCGTTAAGGTAGTCCGGGAAAGCCCGACACCTCAGCGAGTTCGCAGCGAAATCATTCTACGAAGAGTATGCAACGGTAGAACCACCCGACGAACCGCTGCGCCAGCGGCGGCGACTGTCCCGAAACTCGCTCGCGGCTCCGGCTGAGGGCCATTTCTGCCAAGGCCGAAAGCGCGCCAAACGACGCCTTGACTCGCGCGCGATCGCCCTCAGGGGCGGACGTAGACCCAGCCGCGCAGTTGCCGCTCGACGATCTCGGCGATCCCGGCCTGGACGTGATCCACGCCGTCGATCAAGTCGTCCGCGCTGCGGCCGGTGGCCTCCATCGTGTTGCCGCAGCCGATGAAGCGGATGCCGTACTTCAACTGACTTTCGATCCGCGCTTGCACCGGCGAGTCCCGGTAGAGCGCCGCCATGCCGGGGCCGAAGACGACGACGGCGATCTCGACGTTGTCGACGCCGTAGAACTTCTGCAGGTTGATGGCGTTCCAGAGAATGTTATTGATTGCCGTCTCGTCGTCGCTGGAGATCTGCAGCAGGATCTGGCGCGGCTGGGCGAAATCGGGCTGCGGCTCGGCCAGTTCGGTCTCAACCCGGTCGGCCGAGGCCGGCGCCGCCAGCAGCAGCAGGGCGAGCAGGGTCAGCAGTCGGCAGGTCATCCGAACCTCAGCCACAGCAGGTCGTCGAACGAGCGGATCTCGCGCAGGATGTTGACCACGGTGCCGGCATCCTGGCGGTCGATGGCGCCCCACATCAGGCCGAGGCCGTCCAGCGTGCCCTCGGCCATGCGCACGAATTCCGGATCGCCCGCCACCGCCGGCGCGGCTGTCTGCATCAGCCGGCGGTAGAGGTAGGCCGTCACCGCTGTCTTGGCGCGCAGGTCGTTCACCTGCGCCGCGTCCGCCCAGTCGATCTCCTGGCGGCGGTAGACCCAGAGCGCGTCCATCGCCCGGTTGGCCTCGGCGACGCGGTCGGCGAAGACGAGGACGCCGGCCGCCTGGCGCAGGTCCGACAGCCGGCCCCCGATCGGCTTCAGCGCCGCCGCCGCCGCCTCGGCCTCTCCCTCGGCCGCCGCCGCCGCGGCGCCGGCGAGCGCGGCTTCGACGGCGGCCATCTCGCCGGCCCAGTCCGCCACGTCGGAAAAGGCGGCCGGGCCCTGCGCGCCCCAGCGCCCCATCACCTCGGACCAGCGCTCCGCTGCGCTCTCCAGCTCGATCTCGGCGACCAGGGGATTGCCGGTGCGCAGGTAGAACAAGGCTGCGCGCTGGTGATCCATCGCCGCGTCGACGGCGGCGTTGAAGTCGGACAGCTCGCTGGCGGCGGCCGGCAGGCTGACGCTGAGGCCGAGGCAGACGGCCAGGGGCGCAAGCAGGCGAAGCATGGTGACGTTTCTCCCGTACGAAACCCCGCCTCTGCGGGCGGGCCGAAGTCGCCTAAAGATCGTCCTCCAGGACCCGGCGCATCAAGCGCGCCACCGGTGCGTAGTCGTCGCGCAGCACCGGGACGTCGGCGGCGGCGATGCGCGGCGTCAGGATCGAGTCCGGCCAGATCACCCAACTGTGCCGCGGCGAGGCCAGCCGGTCTTGCGGCGTCGCCTCGGCCCCCGCGACGACCAGATAGGTGCCGCGCCCGCCACCGCGGAGCTGCTCCAGATCGACCCAGACCTCGACGTGGGCGAAGACCCGCCGCAGCGTCTTGACGAAGGCGTAGAGGAAGTGCGGATCCTCGGCGCTGTCGATCACGTTCTGGGCATAGAAGCCGCCGGGCGACAGGCGCGCGCGCAACAGCGCCGCGAACTCGCGCGTCACCAGGTGGGGCGGCGCCGCGAAGTCGTGGAAGGCGTCGCCGACGACGACGTCGAACTGCCGGGTCGCCGGCAGCCGCTCGAGACCCAGACGGCCGTCCTCGTGCCGGATGTCGATGCCGGTGGGATCGAACCAGAAGCGGGCCTCGGCCAAGGCCGTAACCTGCGGGTCGATCTCGTAGACCAGTTGGCCGGCCTGGGGATAGCGCGCCTGCCAGGCGCGCGGCAGGGTGTAGGCGCCGCCGCCGAGGAACAGCGCCTCGAAGGCCTCGGCGCCGGCCAGGCGCACCGGCACCAGCGCGTCGATCAGGTCGATGTAGCTGGAATGCAGCGCCGTCGGGTCGTCGCGGTCGTTGATGCCGTGCGCCATGTGGTCGATCACCATCAACGTGGCCGGGCGGCCGGCCTGCGCGGTGAAGTCGACGGCGTTCAGGCAGTAGTAGTCCGACTCGACGAGGCAGGGCGGCGTCAGCGCCGCCAGCCGTTGGCCGGGCACGAGGACCGCCAGCAAGGCCGCCCCGGCCGCCGCCGCCAGGGCCGCCGCCTCGCGGGCGCGCAACCGGGCGGCGAAGGCGAAGCCAGCCGTCAGCGCCAGATAGCTGGCGGCGACCGCGACGACGGTCCAGGTCGAGCCGATCCAGGAGAGGAAGAGGTAGCCGGCCAGCAGCGTGCCGGCGATCGAGCCGACGGCGCCGAGGGCGAACATCTGGCCGATCGCCACGCCCGGTCGCTGCGGCAGCTCGAGCACCGCCAGCCGGGTCAGGATCGGCGAGACCGTGCCGACGAACAGGCTCGGCAGGAAAAACAGCAGGCCGGTGAAGACGACGATGGATACCAGCGGGTCGCCGTCGCCGCCGAGCACCAGCGGCGAAATCAGGCGGATCAGCGGCAGGCAGGCCCCGGCGCTCGCCGCCGCCGCCAGCAGCAGCCAAGCCAGCCGCCGGTAGCAGGCGCGCAGGCTGCCCTCGGTCAGCATGCCGCCGATCCAGTGGCCCGCCGAGAAGCCGGCCAGTACCACCGCGATGACGGCCGTCCAGGTGTAGAGCGACATGCCGACGTAAGGCGCGATCATGCGCCCGGCGACGATCTCCAGCACCAGGCCCCCGGCCGAGGACACCAGCAGCGCCACGGCATAGCCGAACCGGCGCAGGCCGCGGCCGCGGTCGGGAACGCTGACCTGGGCGGCCGCGTGCTGCATGCCTTCCTCCCCCGTGGCGCCGCCGCCCTCTCGACGGACCGCGTGCGCCCGCTTGCTTCTGCCCTACCCCAGGCCGTACACTTTCAGCCACAAGAATATGATCGCCAAGGATAGGCTGGCCGAGCGGTGCCGTCACCCCGGGGCGCGGAGGCCAGGCCGCAGCGAGCGAGATCGGGAGCGAGACCGGCCTATGTTCAAGCGACGCGACCTTCTGCTGGCCGCCGCCGGCGGCCTGCTGGCGCTGGGCGGCCGGTCGGCCGGCGGGGCCGAGCGAGTCGAGCCGCTCGTCAACGACGACGGACTCTATACCCAGCCCTGGTTCATGCACTCTTTCCTCGACCTGCAGGAAGACCTGGCCGAGGCGGCGGACAACGGCAAGCGCCTTGCAGTGATCTGGGAGCAGAAGGGCTGCCCCTACTGCAAGGAAATGCACCTGGTGAACTTCGCTGATCCGGAGATCAACGCCTACGTCCGCGACAACTTCGAAATCCTGCAACTCAACATCCACGGGCTGCGCGAGACGGTCGACTTCGACGGCGAAGTGCTGGACGAACGCAGCATGGCGCGGCGCTGGGGCATCCGCTTCACCCCGACCGTGCACTTCTTCCCGGCAGACCCGGAGGTGGCCGCCGGCCAGGTCGGCATCGAAATCGAGGTCGCGCGCATGCCCGGCTACTTCAAGCCGCCGCACTTCCTGGCGATGTTCCGCTACGTTCGCGAGAAGGCTTACGAGGAGAAGGACTTCAGGGCCTTCCTGAAGCGCCAGCAAGCGAGCTGACGCAACAAAAGGTCGCAGGTAGGTGACGGCTAAACATATTCACTCTTGATATAATGAGCGGGCTCGGTAGGGTTGCTGCTGAACCGCCCGCCGCAAGACGCGTTGTGCCAGAGCGCGCGGGGCGGGCCGCATTTGGGGAGAGAGACAGCCCATGACGGACAAGACGCGCACGCGCGGGCGACTGCCCATGCAGATCCCCGCAGACGCGCAGCGGCAAGGCGGACCGGTGTCCGCCGCCCGCCGCCGCTTCCTGGCCGGCTCGGCCGCGGCCGGCGGCGCCCTGGCGGCCGGCGGACTGCTCGGCGGCAAGGCGCTGGCCGGCAATCCTGAGAACCTGCCCCCCAACATCCCCGACTGGAGCCGTTACCTGGGGGCCGGCGTCGACGCGCACCCCTACGGCATGCCGGTCGAGTTCGAAAGCCACGTCGTGCGACGCAACGTGGAATGGTTGACGGCGACCAGCGAGTCCTCGGTGAACTTCACGCCGATCCACGAAATGGACGGCTTCGTCACGCCGAACGGCCTGTGCTTCGAGCGCCATCACGGCGGCATGGCGATCGTCCCGCCGGAGGATTACCGCCTGATGATCAACGGCCTGGTCGACCGGCCGCTGATCTTCACCTACCAGGACATCATGCGCTTCCCGCCGGAATCGCGCTTCCACTTCCTGGAGTGCGCGGCGAACTCCGGCATGGAATGGCGCGGCGCCCAACTCAACGGCGTCCAGTACACCCACGGCATGATCCACTGCGTCTACTACACGGGCGTGCCGCTGAAGACCCTGCTGCAGGAAGCCGGCGTCAAGACCAGCGCCAAGTGGATCCTGGCCGAGGGCGGCGACTCCGCCGGCATGACCCGCTCGATCCCGCTGGAAAAGGCGCTCGACGACTGCATGGTCGTCTACTCTATGAACGGCGAGCGGCTGCGCGCCGAGCAGGGCTACCCGGTGCGCCTGATCGTGCCCGGTTGGGAAGGCAACATGTGGGTCAAGTGGCTGCGCCGGATCGAGGTCGGCGACAAGGCCTGGTACCACCGCGAGGAGACCTCGAAGTACACGGACCTGCTGCCCAACGGCAAGGCGCGCAAGTTCACCTGGGTGATGGACGCCAAGTCGGTGATCACCAGTCCGAGCCCCGAGAAGCCGATGCGCGCGGAAGGGCCGCAGGTGCTCAAGGGTCTGGCCTGGTCGGGCCACGGCCGGATCAGCCGGGTTGACGTCTCGCTCGACGGCGGCATCAACTGGCAGGCCGCCCAGCTCCACGGGCCGGTGCTACCCAAGGCGCTGACCTTTTTCACCCTGCCCTTCGAGTGGCACGGCCAGGAGTTGCTGCTGCAGAGCCGGGCGATGGACGAGACGGGCTACGTGCAGCCGCGGATGGCGGCGCTGCAGGAAGTCCGCGGCGTCAATTCGATCTACCACAACAACTCGATCCAGACCTGGCTGGTGAATGCGAACGGAGTGGTCGACAATGTCCGTCTCGGCTAAGCGCGGCCTGCTGCTCGCCGCGGCTGCGGCCGCCCTTCTGGCCGGCGCCCAAGCGCTCGCCGAGGAGGGCAAGACCTACGGACTGGGCACGCCGGCGACGCCGGAGCAGATCGCCGCGTGGGACATCGACATCCGGCCCGACGGCGCGGGCCTGCCGCCGGGCAGCGGCTCGGCCGCCGACGGCGAGGAGCTCTACGCCAACCAGTGCGCCTTCTGCCACGGGGACTTCGGCGAGGGCATCGGACGCTATCCGGTGCTGATGGGCGGCTTCGAGTCGCTGACCCAGGACCGCCCGGAAAAGACGGTCGGCAGCTACTGGCCCTACGCCTCCACGGTCTGGGATTACATCTACCGCGCCATGCCCTTTGGCAACGCGCAGTCGCTGAGCGTCGACGAGACCTACGCGCTGACCGCCTACGTGCTCTGGCTGAACGACATCGTCGAGTACGAGCAGGTGCTCGACCAGGACAACCTGGCCGAGGTCGAGATGCCGAACGCCGACGGCTTCTTCCTGATGAGCGAGCCGGAGTTTCCGCCGCACGAGCCCTGCATGACGGACTGCCGGGACTCGGTGGAGATCCTCGGCAAGGCGCGCATCCTCGACGTCACGCCGGACGACGGCGGCCAGGCGCCGATCGACTGAGCGGGTCTGCCCCGAGCGCTCCCTTGCGCACGAACTCTCGGCACCGCCGGCGCGCCGCCGCGTGGGGATGGCGGCGCCGACGTGTCGCGTATACCCCATTGTCAGGCGGCTCGACTGCGCCATTTCACACTGGTAACGTCCGCGCCGCAATCGAGCCTGAGCAAGAAAAAGCGCTCGACGGACGGAACGCACTAAGGATTGGGAGAGCCATGAAAGCGACCAAGAGCATCGCCGCGATCGCCGCGGCGGCCGCTGTCACCCTCTTCGCGGGCACCGCCTTGGCCGAGGGAGACCCGGCGGCCGGGGAGACGGTTTTCAACAAGTGTAAGACCTGCCACACCATCGAGGCGGGCGGCCCGCCGCGCGTCGGCCCGAACCTCTATGGCATCTACGGCAGCCAGGCGGGCGCCGACGAGGCCTTCGCGGCACGCTACTCGCAGGGTTTGAAGAACGCCGAGTTCGAGTGGAACGAAGAGACGCTGACCGAGTACCTGGCCAATCCGCGCGACGTCATTCAGGGCAGCCGCATGGCTTTCCAGTTGCGCGACCCGCAGGAAATCGCCGACGTCATCGCCTACCTGAAGACGATGCAGGACTGATCCGGTCCATTCGGAGTCTTACCGGAAGATCGAAGGCGCGTCGCCCATCGGGCGGCGCGCTTTTCGTGTGCGGATACGCGGTGTCGGCGCCGGACCGGGGGATCAGCCGGCGCGGCGTTGCTGGGCCATCGGACCGCAGAACATGCCGTAGAGCAGCTCGATGACGTGGCGCGTCTCGTCGCTGGCCAGGCTGTAGTAGATGTGCTTGCCGTCGCGCCGGGTCTCCACCAGGTTCTCGGCGCGCAGACGGGCGAGCTGTTGCGACAGGGTCGGCTGGCGAATCGCCAGAATGTCCTCGAGCTCGCTGACTGTGCGTTCACGCTCCGCCAAAAGGCACAGCACGATCAAACGATGGCGGTTCGCCAGGGCCTTGAGGAACTCCGACGCCCGTTCGGCCCCGTCTTCCATCTCGCTGAGGGCTTTCGCCTTGGTGACAATCTGATCCACACGTCCTTCGGCCCCGCAGCGCGGCGCCGCCCCACCTATCCGATATCGCGAGCTGGCCGCGGTGCGTCCGCGACCCTCCGCCGGAGATTCTACAACGAAACCGCAGCCGCGATAGCAGAAACACAGTCAAGTCGAGTTGATCTATACGACCGCACACACTGTATATCGGCGAGAGCGGCCCGAAAAACAAGCGCTTCCATGCAGTCCAGCGCCGGCACCGGGCCAAACCCCGGTTTACGGCGATGCGGAGGCTGTACGGGCACGGACATGTTCGCGGTGCAGGATGTAAAGGCCGCTCACCACGATGATCCCAGCGCCGGCCAGAGTCCAGAGATCCGGCAGTTCGCCGAACAGCAGCCAGCCGTACAGCGTCGCCCAGAGGATCGAGGAATAGGTGAAGGGTGTCACCGTCGAGGCCGGCGCCGCCTGGAAGGCCTTGATCAGGCAGAACTGGCTGAGCCCCCCGAGACCGCCGGTGGCGACCATGACGGTCCAGCCGAGCGCATCGGGCATCTGCCAGAACAGCGGCACCAGAATGCTGGCCAGCAGCGCGCCGATCAGCGCCGTGTAGAGCAGCGTCGTCAGCGGCGGGTCGACGGCGGAGAGCATGCGCGTCGTGATCTGGTAGACGGCGTAGCTACAGGCCGCAGCGAGCGGCAGCAGCGCCGCCAGCTCGAAGACCTCGGCGCCCGGGCGCAGGATGACCAGAGCCCCGAGAAGGCCGACCGCCACCGAGGCCAGGCGCCGCGGCCCGACCTGCTCCCCCAGCAGCGGGATCGACAGCAGTGTGACGATCAGCGGCGCCACGTACATCAGCGCGCTGGCGGTGGCAAGCTCGACCTGGCTGATGGCGAAGAAGAACAGCGTGGTCGTGACCACCAGCAGCAGCGCGCGGCCAACCTGCAAGCGCGGATTGGCGCTGCGCAACAGCCGCGGCAGGCGCAGATTGAGAAACGCGGCGAGCAGCAGGAAATGAAAGGCGTAGCGCGCCCAGATCACCTGCGGCACGGGATAGCTTTGCATCAGCCACTTGGCCAGCGCATCCATCGAGACGAAGAGCGCCATGGTCAGCAACATCCAGGCGATTCCGCGTTGCGCGTCCTGCCCTGCGAAAATGACGGCCTGGGTGCCGCGGCTCACCGTGTGCTGCTCCTTCTCGTCGGCTCGGGATCGATGCTAGTCATAGACGCACGGAGGCGGCGGCGATAGCGGGGAGGCGCGCGGAATGAAGACCAGGGCAGCAGTGCTGATGGAGATGGGCCGGCCGGCGCCCTACGCGAACAGTCGCCCGCTGGAGATCCTGGAGTTGGACCTGGAAGGACCGGGCCCGGACGAGGTCCTGGTCGAGGTCAAGGCCGCCGGCCTGTGCCACTCCGACCTCTCGGTGATGAACGGTGCCCGGCCACGCCCGACCCCCATGGCGCTGGGCCACGAGGCCGCCGGCGTGGTGCGGGAGGTGGGACCCGGCGTCGACGACCTGGCGCCCGGCGACCATGTGGTGATGATCTTCGTGCCCGCCTGCGGCCACTGCGTGCCCTGCGCCGAGGGCCGGCCGGCGCTCTGCGAGCCCGCCGCCGCCGCCAACACCGCTGGCACCCTGCTGTCGGGCGCCCGGCGCCTGTCGCGCGACGGCCAGGCGGTCAGCCACCACATGGGCGTCGCCGCCTTCTCCACCCTGACGGTGGTCTCGCGCCGCTCCCTGGTGAAGGTCGACCCTGCGCTGCCGCTGGAGCAGGCAGCGCTGTTCGGCTGTGCCGTGATGACGGGTGTCGGCGCGGTGGTGAATACCGCCCGCGTCGCCGCCGGCAGCAAGGTGGCGGTGATCGGCCTGGGGGGCGTCGGCCTCAACTCCCTGCTGGCGGCGCTGCTGGTCGGCGCCGAGCAAGTGGTGGCGCTCGACATCGTCCCGTCCAAGCTCGACCTCGCGCGCCAGCTCGGCGCCACCGACACGGTCGATGCCCGCGCCGAGGACGCCGTCGACCAGGTCAAGGACCTGACCGGCGGCGGCGTCGACTTCGCCTTCGAGATGGCGGGCTCGGTGCCGGCCCTGGAGCACGCCTACAAGATCACCCGGCGCGGCGGCACAACCGTCACCGGCGGCCTCGCCCACCCCTCCAAGCAGCTCTCGATCCAGCAGGTCTCGCTGGTCGGCGAGGAGCGCACGCTCAAGGGCAGCTACATCGGCTCCTGCGTCCCGAGCCGCGACATCCCGCGCTACATCGGCCTGTTCCGGCGCGGCCGCCTCCCGGTCGACCGCCTGATGAGCGAGCGTGTCACCTTCGCGGAGCTCAACGCCGCCTTCGACCGCTTGGCGAGCGGCGAGACCGTGCGCCAGGTGCTGGTTCCGGCCTGATCACCACGGCAGCGGCAGGTCGAGGATCAACAGGACGGAGACGGCGAGCAGCGCGCCCATCGTCATGTTGAAGATCCGCAGGCGCCGGCGCGAGTGCAGCAGTTGGCCGATGCCGATGCCGAAGAGCACCCAGAGACCGCAGCCGATCGCCGCGGTGCCGACGAAGACGAGGACGATGGTGGCGCCGGTCGCCTCGGCGCCGAGACCCGGGTCGATGAAGGTCGAGGCGGCGCCCAGGGTCACGGCCCAGGCTTTGGGGTTCATGAACTGAAAGCCCGCGGCCTCGACCAGGGTCAGCGGCCGGCCTTGGTCGCCCTTCTCCGCCCTGTCCCAGGCGGGCGCCGCGGTGGCGATGCGCCAGGCCAGCCAGAGCAGCCAGGCGGCACCCGCGAGCTGCAGCGCCAGACGCAAGTCGGGCCGCGCCTCGATGGCTGCGCCGACGCCGGCCAGGGAGAGACTGAGCAGCGCCCCGACGCCGAGCAGGATGCCGAACTGATGCGGCAGGCTGCGCCGGAATCCGAAGTTGGCGCCGGATGCGGCCAGCATCATCGTGTTCGGCCCCGGCGTCCAGGAGGCGGCGACTGAAAAGGCGAAGACGGCGAGCGCGAGGTCCGCGAGAGCCATGGCGCGACCCCGTGGCGGAGCGGCTGTCGGCCGAACCGCGAACGCGTCGCGTCGGGTCCGGAAAATGACCCGCGCGGCTGCGCCGGTTCGGCGTCGGCCGCGCGGGCCCAGTTTGGCGGTTCGGGCACAGGGAACGTACCCACGCGCGAGCTTGCCGGAGGCACCGCCCAGCGCAAGCCAAGAAGTGTCTCGGTGACATCTCGCGCCGCGGGCGGACGCCACCGGGAAATCCGGAATTCTGCGGTTTTGGCCGCGCTTCGCGCAAAACGTCAAGACAGGTATGCCGTGGCGGCACGACAGCGCCAACGGGGTCAGGTCGGCAGCAGGCGGGCACGCAGATGCTTCTCGATCTCGAGCAGCAGCAGTACGGCGACGCCCGAGGCCACCGCGACTGCGCCCTCCACGACGGACAGCGGCCGCGTGCCGAAAAAGGTCTCCATGAAGGGGGCGTAGGTGAAGAGGAACTGCAGGGCCGTGACCGCCCCCACGGCGATCAGCACCGGCCGTGTGCCCAGCGCCGCCCGCCAGCTCAGCGAGCTGGCGTTCAGGAAGCGAACCGAGAAGAGATAGAAGATCTCCATGGCCACCAAGGTGTTGACCGCCAGAGTGCGCGCCTCCTCGATGCCGGCGCCCTGGGCGCGCGCCCAGGCGAAGCTGCCGAAGATTCCGGCGCAGAACAACGCCGAGACGAAGGCCACCCGCCAGAGGACGAAGCGCGACAGGATCGGCTCGCCCGGCGGCCGCGGCGCCCGGCGCATGACGCCGGGCTCGGAGGGCTCGAAGGCCAGGGTCATGGCCAGCAGCACGGAGCTGACCATGTTGACCCAAAGGATCTGCACCGGGGTGATCGGCAGGGTCAGGCCGAGCAGGATGGCGGCGACCAGGCTCAGCGACTCGCCGCCGTTGACCGGCAGCAGGAAGACGATCGCCTTCTTCAGGTTGTCGTAGACCGTGCGGCCGGCCCGCACGGCGGCGGCGATGGTGGCGAAATTGTCGTCGGCGAGCACGATCTCGGCCGCCTCCTTCGCCGCCTCGGTGCCCTTGCGGCCCATGGCGATGCCGATGTCGGCGCGCTTCAGCGCCGGCGCGTCGTTGACGCCGTCGCCGGTCATCGCCACCACGGCGCCGCCGTCCTGCAACGCCTCGACCAGGCGCAGCTTATGCTCGGGGCTGGTGCGCGCGAAGACGTCGACGTCTTGTGCGCGCGCCCGCAGCGCGGCGGCGTCGAGGCCGTCGATCTCGCCACCTTGCAGGACGTCGTTGGTGTTCTGCAGGCCGAGCTGGCGGGCGATGGCGGCGGCGGTGCCGGCGTGGTCGCCGGTGATCATCTTCACCCGAATACCGGCCGCGGCACACTCGGCGACGGCGGCGATCGCCTCGGCCCGCGGCGGGTCGATCAGCCCGACCAGGCCGAGCAGGGTGAGGTCGCCCTCGACGTCGTCGAACAGCAATTCGCCCTGGCCGCCGTGGGTCGGTTTGACGGCGATCGCCAGGACGCGCTGACCGCGGTGCGCGATCGCCTCGGCGCATGCGTGCCAATAGTCCGGGTCGAGGGCGACGTCTTCGCCACCCTCGTGGCGCTGGTGGCTGCACATCTGCAGCAGCCGCTCGGGCGCCCCCTTGACGAAGATCGCGGCATTGCCGGCATGGTCGTGATGCAGACTGGCCATGAAGCGATGCTGCGAGTCGAAGGGAATGGCGTCCGTGCGCGGCCGTTGGCGGCGCACCTGGTCGGGGTCCAGGCCCGCCTTGATGGCCAGGCTCAACAGGGCCCCCTCCATGGGGTCGCCGACGACGTCCCAATCGCCGTCCGCCTCGCGCAGCTCCGCCTCGCTGCACAGCAGGGCCGCGGTGGCCAGCTCGGCGAGCAGCGGGTAGTCGCCGACGTCGGCGTCGAGGCCGTCCAGCGCGAAGCCGCCGTGCGGCGCATAGCCGGAGCCGGAGACCTCGAACAGCCGCTCGGCGGTGGCCACGGCGGCCACCGTCATCTCGTTGCGGGTCAGCGTCCCGGTCTTGTCCGAGCAGATCACCGAGACGGATCCGAGCGCCTCGATCGCCGGTAGGCGACGGACGATGGCGTTGCGCCGGGCCATGCCCTGGACCCCGATCGCCAGGGTGACGGTCAGGATCGCCGGCAGCCCCTCCGGGATGGCGGCGACCGACAGACCGACGACGGCCATGAACAGCTCGGCGAAGCCGTAGTCGGCGAAGCTGAGGCCGAAGGCCAGGATCAGTGCGCTGATCGCCAGGATGACGGCGGTCAGCCACTTGGCGAAGACGGCCATCTGGCGCAGCAGCGGCGTGGCGGTCGCCTGCACCTCGGCGATCAGTCCGCTGATACGGCCGATCTCGGTCGCCGCCCCGGTCGCCACCACCACGCCGCGCCCGAGCCCCGCGGTCACCAGGGTGCCGCTGAATGCCAGGCTGCGCCGGTCGCCCAAGGGGGCCTGGGCCGCTACCGGCGCGACGGCCTTCTCGACCGCGACCGACTCGCCGGTCAGCGCCGCCTCCTGCACGCCCAAGCCGCGCACCTCGATCAGGCGCAGGTCCGCCGGCACCCGGTCGCCGGCCTCCAGCACCACCAGGTCGCCCGGCACCAGCGCCTCGCCGGGCAGCGTCTGCCGGCGCCCGGCACGCAGCACGGTGGCCTTCGGGGCCAGCATGTCGCGGATCGCATCCAGCGCCTGCTCGGCCTTGCCCTCCTGGATGAAGCCGATGACGGCGTTGACCACGACCACGGCGAGGATGACGCCGGTGTCGATCCAGTGGCCGAGCAGCGCCGTGACGGCGGCGGCGGCCAGCAGCACGTAGATCAGCAGGTTGTTGAACTGGCGCAGCAGGCGCAGCAGAGAACCGGGGCGCTTCGGCTCGGGCAGGCGATTGGGCCCGTGGCAGCGCAGCCGCTCGGCCGCTTCGTTTTCGTCCAGGCCCTCGGGCGCCGTCCCGAGCTCGACCAGCGTCTCCGCGACCGGCCGAGCATGCCACGCAGTCGCCGCCGGCGTCTCGGCCATTCGCATCGGACTTCGTCTCCTCGTCGAAAGGGGCAGTCTCGACCGCTCCCGATCTATGAGGCCGCCACCTCCGGCAACAGGCTCGAAAATGTCGCAGGGGGCGCCGCGGAATTGCCTGTGCCCGATCGGCAACAGCCGTCCAGGCGCTTCGTCCGGCTAGTCGGGCACCATCAGAATTCCAGGCGCTGGAAGAACTCGATCTCGTTGTACATCCACTCGCCGATCAGGTTCATCGAGCCGGTGACGAACAGCAGGCCGGTCAGCACCAGGAAGGCGCCCATGGCCTTTTCCACCTTCGGCAGGTGGCGCTTGAACTTCTGGAACCAGCGCATGAAGCCCTCGAGGAACAAGGCGGCGAGCAGGAAGGGGATGCCGATGCCGGCGGCATAGGTGCCGAGCAGGCTGGCGCCGTAGTAGATGTTGTCGCTGGTCGCCGCGGTCGCCAGCACGGCAGAGAGCACCGGCCCGGCGCAGGGAGTCCAGCCGAAGGCGAAGGCCAGCCCGATGACGTAGGCGCCGAGCAGGCCGGCCGGCTTGTCCTGCACCTGGAAACGCGCCTCGCGGTAAAGCAGGCCGATGCGGAAGACGCCGAGGAAATGCAGGCCGAGCACGATGATGATGATGCCGGCGATCGGCCCCAGGATGTGGCCCCAACGGGCGATGAACAGGCTGATGGCGCTGGCGCCCAGCCCCATCAGCACGAAGACCGTCGAGAAGCCCAGCACGAAGGCGAGCGCGGCGATGAAGACCCGGCGGGCGACGCCGCGGTCCAGCGCCAGCGTGCCCTCGCCGGTCATCTGCAGGCTGACGCCGGCCAGAAACGCCAGGTAGGGCGGCACCAGGGGCAGCACGCAGGGGCTGAGAAAAGACAGCGCCCCCGCCCCCAAGGCCCCCAGATATGTGACTCCGAAGTCCATCTGCGTTCGCGTCGCCCATCGAATAGCGGCCGTTGGCCGCTGCGCTCGTCCTTCCGGACGGCCGCTGACGCGACGCCCTCAGAAGGAGCGCGGGAGAACCGACATCATGGCCTCGTCCTGAGCAGACGTGGGCAGCACGTCGTCTCGCAGGACGAGGTCAGTCGCCGCAAGGCAGCTAGCGTCTCGCGCCCCGGCGCCTCAGGCCTTCACCTCGATCGCGCTGTTGGGCGCGACCTTGACCGTGCCCCGCTTTTCGATCCAGCGGCTGACCAGGTCATAGACCGGCGGCCCCTCGGTGCCCTCGTTCACGCTGGCCCAGCCGGTGACCACATAGTTGCGCTTCGGGTCGATCGGGTTGCCGTCCTTCAGGAACGTCATGTTGGAGATGCGCTCGCCGATCGGCTTGTGCACGTCGATGGTGTAGCCCATGCCGCCGACGCGCACCATGTCGCCGCCCTGCTGGTAATAGGGGTCAGGGTTGAAGAGGTTGTCGGCGACGTCCTCCATGATGAGCTTCAGCATCTCGCCGCTCATCTCCTGGCGGTAGGCCGCCGGATAGGTGATCGAGGTCATCGAGTAGACGTCGTCGAGGGTGATCTCCTGGCCCGGCAGCAGCGTCGCGCCCCAGCGGAAGCCGGGCGAAAGCGCGATCTCGGCGTCGCGCTCGTCGAGCAGGGCCTGGCAGATCAGGTCGTCGAAGGTGCCGTTGAAGTTGCCGCGCCGGTAGAGCAACTGGTCGGTGGTGCCGAGCACCCGATCGATCTCGCCGGCGAAGGGGGCGCGGATTCGCTCGACCAGCGCCGCCATCTCCGGATCCGGGGCGATAGCGTCGGCGAGCACGGGGATCAGACGGTAGCGGAAGTCGGCCACCCGGCCGTTCCGCACCTCCAGGTCCAGGCGCGACAGGAACTTCCCGTGGCTGCCCGAAGCCACCAGCAGGGTATCGCCCACCCGCTCCACCTTCGGCAGGGCGTCGTGGGTGTGGCCGGTCAGGATGACGTCGATGCCGGGCACGCGGCCGGCCAGCTTGCGGTCGACGTCGAAGCCGTTGTGGCTCAGCAGCACGACGACCTCGGCGCCTTCGGCGCGGGCCGTGCTGACGTGCTGTTGCACGTCCTCCTCGCGAATGCCGAACGACCAGTCGGGGATCTTGTAGCGCGGGTTGGCGACCGGCGTGTAGGGGAAGGCCTGGCCGACGACGGCGATGCGCACGCCGCCGCGCTCGAAGAAGGCGGTGTTTTCGAACACAGGCTCGTCCCAGGCAGTGTCGCGCACGTTGCCGCACAGGAAGGGGAAGCCGAGTTCGCCGACCAGCTCCTCGACGCGCTCCTGGCCGAAGGTGAACTCCCAGTGCGCGGTCATGGCGTCGCAGCCCAACGCCTTGAAGACCTCGACCATGTCGCCGCCCTGGGTGTGCAGCGAGGTGTAGGAACCCTGCCAGGTGTCGCCGCCGTCGAGGAACAGCGTGTTGTCGGGCCGTTCGGCGCGGATCGCCTTGATCAGGGTGGCGAGCCGGTCCATGCCGCCGACCTGGCCGTAGTCGCGGGCAAGCGCCACGAAGTCCTGGTCGGTCAAGGTGTAGGCCCCGAGGCTGCCCGGCTCCAGGCCGTAGCGGGCGAGGAAGTCCGCCCCGGTGACGTGCGGCGGCAGCCCGGTGACCTCGCCGACGCCCAGGTTGATCGAGGGCTCGCGGAAGTAGATGGGCTTGAGTTGGGCATGCACGTCGGTGACGTGCAGCAGCGTCACCTGGCCCAAGGGCTCGAAGTTCAGCAGGTCGTCCTGGGAGATGCGCTGCTGCGCCGCCAGGCGGCCGAGCTGGCCCTTGCCGCCGGTCAGGATCGCGGTGGCCGCCGCCACCGTCAGGAAATCGCGCCGTGAAAACATGCGTCTCGCCGCCTGTCGGTCTCGCTGTTGTCGGGCGGCAGATGGAACGGCGGACAGGCATGCCGGCCCGTCCCGCCCGGCCCTACCGGGCGCCATCACCCTGCCGCAAGGGACCGGACGGCGGCGGCACCCGATTCCGCGCCGCCGTCCGCAACGCCTACTGTCGCACCGCCGGTGTCTCGACGGGCAGGCCCTGGCCGCGCCAGGCCAGGTAGAGTTCGAGGTTCACGTACTCGTCCGAGCCGTTGGCATAGGGGACCGCGCGCACCTGGCGGTTGCAGCCGCGGAAGCGGCGGTGCAAGGAGCCGAGCTTCTGCCACTTCAACCGGTAGGTCGGAAAGCCGTTGCTCTGGCCCTGGCTCAGCAGGTCGGCGCGGATGTACATGCCGTAGTTGACCTCGTGGCAGGTGGCGCAGGCCATGTCGAGCTGTCCCCGGCGCTGGTAGTAGAAGTCCTTGCCCTTCTCGAAGAAGGGCGCGGCCGGACCTTCGATGCTGACGTTCACCGGCATGCCTTTGGACTGATGCCTGACGTAAGCCGTCATCCCGAGCAACTCGTCCGACTCCCACTTCCAGGGCTCGGCCTGCATGCTCTCGGTGCGGCACAGGTTGATGCGCTGCTCGAGGTTGATCAGCTTGCCGGAGGCCTCGTGGTACTTCGGGTAGCTCGCGCCGACGCCCTTCATGGAGGCTTCGACGTCCTCGTGGCAGGACGCGCAGGACTCGCCCGCCTCGCCCTCGACCGTGGACCAGAGCTCGGCGCCCTGCTCCATCCAGATGAAGGCCGGGTTCATGAAGTCGTCATCCTGCAATTCCCGCGTTTCGGGCGTGCGGAAATAGTAGCCGCTGATCAGCTCCGACAACGGGCTGCCCTCCGGGGCTTCGACCGTTTCGTATTCGCCGTCACGGTACGGGATGCCGGACTTGTCGGCCGCCGAGCTTCCGTAGCTGGCGACCAGGGCCGCGCCGCCGGCAAGCGAGCCGACCGCCAGCGCGATGGCGATGGTCTTGAAGGTCAAGGCGATCTCCCCTGTCGAGTCTTGTTGTTGTGTCCTCGATCGTCCGCGTGTTGCTTCGCTTGCGCTCCTCCGCACCCGCCGCCCGCCGCCCGTGTCGGCCGCAGCGGCGGCAGGAGCGGAGACGCTCTACCTCAGGCGACCTCGAGCTTCTGACTGTGGCTGTAGACGTCGCCGTTGTCGTCGTGCCAGAGGAACTCCAGCTCGCCGCTCTCGCCGGCCTTGACGTAGAAGGCCATGTAAGGATTGGCGGAAATCGCCGGGTGCATGTCGGCGGAAAACACCGTCTCGCCGTTATACTTGCACTCGAACCTGTTGATGATCTGGCGCGGGATCAGCTCGCCGGTCTTGCGGTCCTTGCGCTGGCCCGACTCCATCTCGTGCGAGATCAGCGTCTTGATCTCCATCACCTCGCCGGGGCTGGCCGTCTTCGGCGCCTTGACGCGGGGCTTGTGCTTCTTGGCCATGTCTGTCGTCTCCTCTCGTCCTGCCTCAGCCGCCGCAGCCGCCGATCGTCACCTTCACTTCCGCCTGGGTCATGTAGACCTTGCCGTCGGACATCTCGGCGACCGCGACGATATTCTGCGTCTGCGCCAGGCGCATGCGGGTCGAGGCCTCGGCCAGGCCGGACTTCGGCGTGAAGTGGAAGGAGATGACGTCCGGGCGCGGATTGCCGTCGGCGAAGACGTGCACGTCCTTGACGTAGGTGTCCTCGGTCATCGGGCTGTCGATCGACACGCCGAGCGGCACGGTATTGCCGTTCTCGGCGATCTGCGGCAGGTCGAGGCGGATGATCTCGGCACCGTCCGCCGGCGTGGCGTCGCCGATCAGCGCCTTCATGGCCTCGTCGACCATCGCCTTGTCGGCGCGCGCCGGCGCGGCGGCAAGCCAAGCCGCCGCCGCGCTTCCGGCCGCGACGGTGATCATGAAGTGGCGCCGGGTGATCGCGGGCGCCGTCACGGGGGTCGTCATCGGGCGAAACTCCTTTTGCATCTCGCTCTGGCGTGCCGCCTGCACCGGGCCGCTTCGCCTGCGCGCTTCTCTCGGCCGCTCGGCTCGCACGGTGGTCGGACGCCCTCTCTCGGAGCGGCGCTGGTGCCGCTACTCTTTCAAGGTTTTCAGATAGGCGACCACATCCTCCACCTGCTGGGCGGACAGGATGGGCTTGCCCTCGAAGTTCTCGGCGACCCGATGGCGGCCCTCCACCGCGTAGAACGGCGGCATCATGCTCATCGGGTTGATCTCGTGCGAATTGACGACCTGCAGGCGCAACTGCGCCTCGCTCAGGCGATCGCCGACGCCGTGCAGCGCCGGCCCCGTCTCGCCGTGGAACGGCTGCTCCGGGATCGGCATGGCATGGCACGACAGGCAGTTGCCGAGCTGGCGGTTGATCGCCACGGCGCGCCCGCGCTCCGGATCGCCCGGCTCGCCGGTCAGCGGCTCCGGGATGGCGTAGTCCACAACGGTGTAGGCGACGAGTTCTTCGGCCTTCGGCGCTTGCGGTGCCGACACGGCGGCGACGGAGACGAATCCGACCGCGGCGACGGCCGACAGCAGCTTACGATCCAACTGGCGTTCTCCCCTGACTGGCGCGGCCTGTCTCGGCGTCCGGCGACCGCGGCTTCCCGTTGCTTGACCGGCCCGGCCCCTCTTGAGCGGGGATCGTGCAACCGGCAAGAGACACGTTCCTGCCATGCAGGCGTGCCCCTTCATGTTTTCTTGCGTCAATCGTAGCGAGTTGAAACACTATATCAAGAACGAATGTGATGCCCTGGGAACGGATCATGCGCCTTCTTGTCGCAGCGGCGACGCTCGCGATCAGCCTGCTGCCGGTGCCCCTGACAGGCACTGCGATGGCCGCGGAGCTGGTGATGTTCGAGTCGGCCGCCTGCCCCTATTGCCGACAGTGGCACGAGGAGATCGGCGGCATCTACGGGAAGACGCCGGAGGGCCGCGCCGCGCCGCTGCGCCGGGTCGATATCCACGCGCCGCCACCCGGAGACCTGGGCGAAACGGCCCGCGGCATCGTCTATACGCCGACCTTCGTGCTGCTCGACGCGGGTCGCGAGGTGGGACGCATCCAGGGCTATCCCGGGGAACACTTCTTCTGGCCGCTGCTGCAGAACCTGCTGGCCGACGCCGGCCTGGCAACGCAGTGACCGCCACACCGCGATCCGCAACCATGCCGCCGATCACAACCATGTCTAAGGGGAGGACACCAATGTTGAACTTCGAGACGACAGCCACCCGTACGGTCGCCCGCAGCCTCGCCGCCGCCGCCGTGGCCGCCGGCCTGCTGGCCGCCGCGCCGCGCGCCGAGGCCGAGGAGGCGCTGGTCGCCTTCGAGGTCTTGACGCCGGAGCTGGCCGACGAGCTGGCGAGCAACAGCATGCTGGCCTGCCGCGAGCAGGGCTTCATGGTCGGCGTCGCCGTCGTCGACCGCTTCGGCGTGTTGCAAGCCTTCGTGCGCGACCGCTTCGCCGGGCCGCACACCCCGGACACGGCGACCCGCAAGGCCTGGACCGCCGTCAGCTTCCGCACCGACACGGTGGAGTTGGTCGGCGCCACCGCCGAGGGGCCGCAGAGCGGCGCACGCGACATCCCTGGCGCCCTGATGCTGGGTGGCGGCACCCAGATCCTGGTGCAGGGGCGTCTGGTCGGCGCAGTCGGCGTCTCCGGCGCGCCGAGCGGCGAAGACGACCATGCCTGCGCCGAGGCCGGCATCGCCAGCATCGAGGACCGCCTGCCCTTCTGAGCGGATCTGCGCGGACAGGAGCGCCCGCCCGCCGGCCGTCAGTAGGCTTGCGCGTAGCGCGCACAGCGCTCCGCGTCGGTGAGGTCGCGCAGCGCCTCGATCTCGGCGCGCTTGTGGCGCACGAAGGCGTCGACGAGCGTGGCGCCGAAGGCCGCCTCGGCCCAGGCGCTCTCCGCGGTCAGCGCGAGCGCTTCGGTCAGGCTCGTCGGCAGGCGTCGGCAGCCGGTGCGCGCCAGATCCGCCTCTGAAAGCGCCGCCAGATCTGTCTGGGTGACCGGCGGCATCGGCAGCCCCTGCTCCAAGCCGCTCAGGCCGGCGTTCAAGACGGCGGCCAGCACCAGGTGCGGGCTGGCCGCCGCGTCGGCCGCGCGGAACTCGAAGTTGAAGCGCTGCGGCGCCTCGGCGGCCGTGCCGAAGATCGGGCAGATGCGCACGGCCGCCTCGCGGTCCTGCCGGCCGAGGTTGTCGAAGGCGGCGCTCCAGCGGTGCGGCGTCAGGCGCAGGTAGGAGACGACAGCCGAGGCCGTCATTGCCAGGTACTCCGGCAAATGCCGCAGCACGCCGGCCAGGAAGGCGCCGGCGACGTGCGAGACGCCGTGCGGCCGCGCGGAATCGTAAGAGACGGGACGTCCCTCCGTGTCCCAAAGGGAAAAGTGCACGTGGGTGCCGTTGCCGACCCCGCCGGGGTCGAGGATCGGCGCGAAGCTGGCGCGCGCGCCCAGACCCCGGGCGGTGGCGCGCACAAGCTCGCGCAGGATCGACGCCTGGTCGGCAGCCTTCGGTGCCGCCTGAGGCCCGATCGTCGCCTCGCACTGGCCCGGGCCGTACTCCGGCATGAAGCTGTCGGTCTCCAGACCGGCCGATTCCAGCACCGCCATCAGCCGGTTGGGGAAGGGACCGAGGCGACGGTGCGCGCGCAGGGCGTAGCCGAGGCCCGGCTGAGCCTCCGCGCCGAAGTAGTGGAACTCCTGTTCGAAGCTGGTCAGCAGCCGCAGCCCGTGGTCGCGCTCCAGCCGCCGGGCCGCCGTCGCAAGCTGGCTGCGCAGGCAGCAGGCCCAAGGCGTGCCGTCCAGCTCGCGCACATCGCCGAGCACGAAGCACTCGTCGATGCCCCATTCGGGCAATTCCAGGTCCACGGCGGTCGCCGGGTCCGGCACCAGGCAGAGATCGCCCAGGGCGCCCCAGGGCGAGGGCGCGATCGGCCCGAAGGCGGTGATCAGGACGTTGGTCGGCGTCCAGCCGACACCGATCTGTTGCCGCGCCGCCAGGGCGTGCCGCGGCACCGCCTTGCCGCGCAACTGCCCGGCGATGTCGCTGGTGCAGATCATCACCAGATCGCTGTCGGCACGCATCCCGTCCCTCCCCGCTCTACGCTGCCGGCGGCATTCCACCCGCTGCCGCACGCCGGCGCAATGCGTGCCGCGGAAGGCAAGGTCGGCGGAGCGGCGTTTGGCGGGCATGGGCGCAGACGGCACGGGCCGGCGAAACCGCCAGCCCGTACCCTGCGCGAGCCCCTGCCCGGCCTTCGTCCGGGCAGGACCTGTAGCGGAAGGCTCCCTTACGAGAACATGTCCGAGGTGATGCTGTCGTACCAGGCGTCGGCGTAGACCGATTCGAGCTGGCGGACCTGATCGTCGGCGTCCGTCGGGCTGACGCCGCCCGAGCCCTCGATGGAGACGATCTTGCCGTCCACCGCCTTGTAGACGCCGGCGACCGAGATCGCATAATCGGGCGCCACGTGGCTGTAGCAGGTGTTGACCCAGGCCGGGTTGCCGGGCTCCCGCTCGGCCAGCAGCGCCACGACCGCGTCGGCCGCCGTCTTGCCCTGGCTGTTCGCGGCGAAGCCGGACTTCGGCATCGGCGAGGCGATCGAGGCGTCGCCGACCACGTGGACGCCCGGCATCAGCGCCGATTCGAAGGTACGGCCATCGACCGGGCACCAGCCGGACTCGTCGGCCAGCCCGGAGTTGCGTGCGATCGCCTTGGCGTACTGCGGCGGTACCACGTTGGCGACGTCGGCGGTATGCTCCATGCCGAACTCGGTTATCAGCGTCTTGCTGGCCGGATCGACCTCGACCACCTTGCCGTCGGCGCTGAGCGAGACCCACTCGATCATCTCGCCGTAGTGCTGCGCCCAACCCTGCTGGAAGAGCCCCTGCTTGGAGAACCTCTCCTTGGCGTCCAGGATCAGGATCTTGGAGTTCGGCTTTGCCGCCTTGAAGTAGGCAGCGATCATCGAGGCGCGCTCGTAGGGTCCGGGCGGGCAGCGGAACGGGTTGGGCGGCGCCGCCAGCACGAAGGTGCCGCCGTCCTCCATCGCCTCGAGCTGGCGGCGGAGCAGCAAGGTCTGCGCACCGGGCTTCCAAGCGTGCGGCATGGCCTCGTGCGCGGCCTCGTCGTAGCCGGCGATGCCGCCCTCTTCGGGCGGACGCAGGTCGATGCCCGGCGAAACGATGAGCCGGTCGTAGGACAGGCTGTCGCCGCCGGCCAGGGTCACCGTGCGCGCGTCCGCGTCGATGCCCACCGCCTCGTCGCGCACCTGCTCGACGCCCCAGCGGTCGCGCAGCGCCGCATAGGAGTGGGTGATCGAGGGCAGGTCGCGCCAGCCCGCCAGCACCAGGTTGCTGTAGGGGCAGGTGATGAAGCTCTCGTTCGGTTCGACCAGTGTGACGCGCAGGTCGGGCGCCTTTTTCTTCAGGTACTTGGCCGCTGTGGCGCCGCCGAAGCCGCCGCCCACCACGACGACGTGGGCGGCCGCCTGGCCGCGCGCGACGGCGGGGGCGAGCAGCGGGGCGGCCGCCGCCGCAGCCGCCAGTTGGGTGAAACGCCGCCGCGACAGGCGGGAAATCTCGCGCTTGCTCATGGCCTGCCCTCCCTATTGCAGCGAACTGAGATAGTCGGCGAGCGCATCGATCTCGCTGTCGGCGTAGCCGGCGGCGAGACGATTCATCACCGTCGCCTGTCGCTCGCCCGACTTGAAGGCGGTCAGCATGAAGCGGATGTACTCGGCGCTGTGCCCGCGCAAGGTCGGGATGGCGCCGGAGCCCTGCAGCTCGGCGCCATGGCAGCCGGCACAGGTGCCGGCGAGCAGGCGGATGTCGACGGATTCCTCGGCCGCCGTCGGCAGGCTGGACAGACCAACGGCAAGCCCAGCCGCAAGGGATACGGCCCAGAGCCCTCTCCTCATCGCGTTTCCTTCCCCTGATCTCTTTGTCGTTTAAGGTTTTTGGAATGGGTCAAGCGTGCGCCCAAGCGGGGGCGCTGTCAATTCGCGCCTGCGGTTTTCGCATCCGCAGAGCGGCAATCGATCGCGCCTGGGAACAGGGCAATGGGGAATTTATACAAACTGGATCGAGAGTTTCTCAGCCGCGCGCAAAGACCGGCGCGAAGGGGATTCCGGCCTCCTCCAGCGCCTGCTGCACCAGAGGCTCAGGCTTGCCGTCGAAGAGCTGGCGCAACAACTCGTCGACGGCGGGGTCCTCGGTTGCGCTGTTGGCGCCGAAGACCCGCCCGAGGGCACGCACCTGAAAGGCGTGGCGCACCTGCGGATCGTCCCCTTCGACGTAGTCCATCTCGTTGACCACCTCGATCGCCGAGCGGAACGGCGGCAGCAGGTTGACCGGCAGGCCGCCCTTCTCGAAAGCTGCGCGCAGGCCCAGGCTACCGCCCTGCAGGGCCAGGCGGCGGGCGTTGTCGGGGGTGATCCGGCACAGCTTGGCGAGCGCCGCCACGAAGAAGCCGAGGTCGCCGGCGCACAGCGCGCGCAACATGAAGCTGGGCGACAGGCGGTTGTTGACGTGCAGGTGCTCGACGAAGAGTTCCAGGTCGCCCTGCCGGCCGGCCACCGGCTTGAGCAGCAGAACGGTGACCGATTCTCGCGCATGATCTACCAGCCCGCGCAGCAGCACGGGGGAGAGCTTGTAGCGCTGGACCAGCGTCCGCCGCATCTCCTCGGCGACACGATGCACCAGCTTCTCGGCGATGGGCAGCGGCAGGCCCGGACGTCCGGCCATGGCATCGGCGACCGCGGAAACGCCTTCGAAGCGGTTCAGCGCGCGGTCGTAGGCCGCATCGCGAATCGTCGCGCCGCTGTTGCCCATCAGCGCGGCCACCGCCTCCTCGGTGCCTCGGTCGACCAGCGCGTCGGACACGACGGCGGAGACCTCGCGCCGCAGCGCGACCGCCACCTGTTTGCGCCCGTCGCCCTCGGCGATCACCTCGAGCAGCAGGTCGTCGGGCAGTCCGTCGGCGTGCCGCAGCACCGGGAAGGCCACGGAGCTCATGTCGCGGGCCAGCCGCTCGGCCAGTTCGCGCGAGAGCAGCGGCGAGTGGGCGATCTGCCAGGCCAACGCCTCGCGCACCGCCTGCTCGGCGTGCCGGCCATAGGCCTCGATGACGCCTTCGGCCATGCGGCGCTCTTCGTACGACAGCCCCTCGCCGTCCATCGCACCGGCCACCTTGCGCATCGTCTCGATGCGCGCCTCCGCCGTGCGATCGGACAGCAGGCGCTCGACATCCTGGTACGACAGCCCGCGGCGGGCACCGCCCATCGCACCGCCCATCTCTAGCGACCTCCTGTCGAACCGTCGCCACACCCTACGTGGACGCGCGGACGGGGGCGTTCTCGCAACGCACGAAGGCTAGCGGTCAAGCGTAAGCAAATCGTGAAGGAAGATGCCCGGAATGCCTTGCCGAGCGTATACTTCGCGGCACAGGCGGCGGCCGCTCAGAGGAACTGCCGGTCGTCGTAGCGGATGGCGTCCGACCAAGCCATCTCGAGCTGGCGGAGCATGCGGAAGGCGCCTTCGAAGGACTGGCGCTCTTCCTCCGTGCGCATCAGGCGACCGGCGTGAAAGCTCTCCATCTCGGACAGCGCGGCGCACAGCTCCAGCCCCTTGTCAGACAGCCGGATGCGCGCAGCGCGCTTGTCGCGCTGGGCGGTGGTGCGGTCGATGTAGCCGGCTTCCAGCAACGCCTTGAGATTGTAGGAGGCGTTGGAGGCGAGGTAGTAGCCGCGTTCGATCAGGTCGCGCACGGAGACTTCCTCGCTGCCGATGTTCAGCAGCATCATCACCTGGGCCGGGCTGACATCGTCGACGCCGCGCCGGGTCAGCTCGACGCGCAGCACGTCGAGCATGCGCCGATGCATCCGTTCGAGCAGGCGTGTCGTTTCGCGATAGAGCTGTGCGGCCTGATCTGCCGGCTGCGCGGCGCCGGCCGCCGGCCGTTCGCCCTCGACTGCCGAGGCGGTCTGCCGCTTGTCGTCGGTACGGCGCACCGCAGCCGAGGACTGGGCGTGTCCGACTGCCATCCTGGGCCTCTCCCGTCACTGCACGGCGAGCGGCGCGCCACACCCCACCCTCGCGGACGAGATGCGGCGCTGGTGCCGATCGCAGGTGGCGAGTCAAGACTGCGAAGCTTTAATAACTCTTAAAGAGTGCCCCGATAGTTTTTCTCATGACACGACAGATGAAACAGCAACCATTGCAAGTCTTTTCCGTATCGGAGGGCAACCGGTCATGGCCGTGACTTCGGCGCGCGACAGGCAACACGGCTCTCGCCGCAGCCGACTCCTGGCCGCCGCCGCGGCCGCCCTGCTGACGTTTACGGCAGCCGGCTGCGCCACTCAGGAGCAGGCGCTCGGCACCGCCGTCGGCCAGCTCGAAGCCGAGCCCTGGCGAAAGCTGCTCGACCTCGGCCACGCCAGCCGCGAAAAGGGCGATCTGCAGACCGCCGTGCAGTTCTACCGCCAGGCGCACAGCCAGGCGCCCGAAGAACCGCTGCCGCTCGTCCACCTCGGCGACGCCCTGGCGGAAGCGGGCCGCCTGCGCGAGGCCGCAGCGGCCTACCGCGCGACGCTCGACCTGCAGCCCGGCAACAGCCGCGCGCTGCTGGGTCTCGGCGGCACGCTGATCAAGCTGGACCAGCCGCTTGCCGCCCTGCAGCAGTTCGAGGTGCGCCTGAACCAGAACCCGGACGACCTCAAGGCCCTGAGCGGCGCCGGCGTGGCCGCCGATCTCGCCGGCGAGTCCAGGCGCGCACAGAACTTCTTGCGGCGCGGCCTGGAGATCGCTCCCGACGACGTGACGCTGCTGAACAACCTCGGCTACTCGCTGATCCTTTCGGCCGACTACGAAGAGGCGATCGCGCTGCTGGAAATGGCCGTCGCGCAGCCCCAATCGACCGCGCAGCACCGGCAGAACCTGGCGCTCGCCTATGGTCTCGCCGGACGCGAGGAGCAGGCGGCGCGGATGATCCGCATGGACTTCGGCGACGACGAGGTGACGCGCAACCTGGCCTACTACCGGGCCCGCCGCAGCGCCACGCCGCTCGCCCCGACCGAGAGCCGGGCGCCCCAGCCGCTGCGCAATCCGCTCGCCGAAGCGGCGCCCTTGGAGACGGTGGAGGAGGAAGTCGTGGCGGCGGCGACACCGGAGACCGGCGACCCGTCCCTCAGCCTCGGCGGCTTCCTCGCCGACTGACGCGAAGCGCCGAAACGTCGCAACCCCCGCCAAAGAGCTTCGACCCCCGGCCGGCCGCCACCTACATGTTGATGAAGCTGTCGTAGACGCGCAGGGCGGCGGGGCCGACCAGCACGATGAACAGCGGCGGCAGGATGAAGACGATCATCGGCACGGTCATGATCGCGGGCAGGCGCGCCGCCTTCTCCTCGGCGCGCATCAGCCGCTCGTGGCGCAGCTCTGCCGCCAGCACACGCAGCGAGGCCGCTAACGGGGTGCCGTAGCGCTCGGTCTGCACCAGGGTGCTGACCAATGCGCGCATCTGCGACAGGGGCACGCGCTCGGCCAGGCCTTCGAGCGCCTTGTGGCGGTCGGGCAGGAAGCTGAGTTCGAGCGAGGCCAGACCCAGCTCGTCGGTCAGCTCCGGGCAGGAACGTCCGACCTCGCGCGCCACGCGGTCGAGCGTGGCGTCCAGGCTGAGCCCCGCCTCGGCGCAGATCACCATCAGGTCGAAAGCGTCCGGCAGCGCCTTGCGGATCCGCTCGATGCGCTTCTGCGCCGCGTTCTTGACGTAGAGCTCGGGCAGATAGGCACCGAGGACGACGCAGCCGGCGCTGGCGGCCAGACCGCCGAGCTGCGGAAGCTGTCCGATGTCGAGGAACTGGAACAGCACCGCCCCGACCACTGCACCGACCAAGGGCATGGCGACCTTGGCGAAGAGATAGATGACCAGCGCGTCGCGCGAGCGAAAGCCGGCGCGTGCCAGGTTCAGCGTCAACTTGGCGGTCGAATGGCCGCGCATGAGCTTCAGGCGCTGGACCACCTCGCGCATCAGCGAGCGGCCGGCGATGAGCTGCTTGCGGCGGCCGGGGCGCACGACGCCCGCCTTCATCGCCTGGCGTCGCTCGTTCAGCGCCTTCAAGCGGCCGGGCAGCGGGTCGCGCTCGATCAGCGCATACCAGACGAAGAGCACCATCGAGACGGCGGAGATCGCCGAGGTGGCGGTGGCGATGTCGCGCAGCGCGAAGCCGAAGAGGACCGCGTCGTTCATATCTCGAACTTCACCATCTTGTACATGACGCCGGCACCCAACACGATGACGGCCAGGCCGGCGCCGAGCAGGATTTGTCCGCGCGGATCGGTCAGCAGTTGCATCACGTAGCCGGGGTTCAGCACGAAGAGGATGCCGAACATGATGAAGGGCAGGCTGCCGATGATGTAGGCGCTGACTTTCGCCTCCGAGCTCATCGCCTTGACCTTCAGCTTCATCTGCCGGCGCTTGCGCAGCAGGTCCGACAGGTTGCTCAGCGTCTCCGCCAAGTTGCCGCCGGTCTCGCGCTGGATCGACAGCGTGATGATCAGGTACTTGAACTCCGGCAGGTCGATGCGCCGGGCCACCTCCCACATCGCCTCCTCCAGATCGGCGCCCACGCGCACCGCGTCGCTGACGCGGCGGAACTCGATGCCGATGGGCTCGCCCACCTCGTGGCCGACCGTGGCGATCGATTCGCTGACCGGCAGGCCGGAGCGCAAGCCGCGCACGATCAGGTCGATGGCGTCGGGGAATAGCGCCAGGAACTTGTTGAGGCGGCGCTGCGCCAGGTAGCCGACGGCCAAGTGCGGGAGGATCGCTCCGGAGGAGATGCCTTGCGCGACAGCTCCGACCGGCGGCAGGCCGAGGAGGAAATGGCCGGTGAGGCCGAAGGCGAGCGCCACGGCGAGACTGATCAGCAGATAGCGCCCGACGGTGAGGTCCAGGCCGGTACGCTGCAGGCGCGCGCGCAGCTTGTCGGGCGCCGGCAGCAGCGACTTGATCAAGCGGTCGAGCAGCGGGTTCGAGCTGTCCTGCCGGCTGCGGCGCAGGCGGTTCACCGCCACGGGCTCGCTGCGCACGGCGCCGGGCGCCACCCGACGCAGGCGGCGCTTGACGGCGCGCGCGCCGCCCGGCGTGTCGTCCGACAGCGCAAAGCCGAGCAGCAGCACGCTAAGCAAGGCGGCGGCACCGAGGCCCAACACCGTCAGCTCGGGCGTCAGCGCCATCACACCGCCTCCATCAATGCGCGCTCGAGCCCGAAGTAGGCGGCCTTGGGTGCGAAGTGCGGCCGGATGCCGTGCGACTTGAAGGTGCCCTGCAGGCGGCCGTCCGGCCCCTCGCCGGCGTACTCGAAGGTGAAGAGATCCTGCATGGTGATCACCTCCCCCTCCATGCCGACCACCTCGGAGATGTGGGTCACGCGCCGGACGCCGTCGCGCATGCGGCTGACCTGCACGATCACGTCGATCGCCGAGGCGATCAGGGAGCGCACCGCCGAGCTGGGCAGCTTGAAACCGGCCATGGAGACCATGTTCTCCAGCCGCATCAGCGCCTCGCGCGGCCGGTTGGCGTGGATGGTCGACAGCGAGCCGTCGTGGCCGGTGTTCATCGCCTGCAGCATGTCGATCGCCTCGGACGAGCGGATCTCGCCGAGGATGATGCGGTCGGGGCGCATGCGCAGAGCGTTCTTGACCAGGTCACGCATGGAAATCTCGCCCTTGCCCTCCAGGTTGGCGGGGCGCGTCTCCAGGCGTACGACGTGCGGCTGCTGGAGCTGCAGCTCGGCGGCATCCTCGATGGTCACTACGCGCTCGCCGGTGTCGATCATCTGCGACATGGCGTTCAGCAGCGTCGTCTTGCCCGAGCCGGTACCCCCTGAGATCAGGATGTTGAGGCGCGAGCGCGCGGCGATGCGCATCACCGTCGCCATTTCCGGCGAGATGTTCTGCTGGCGGGCCATCACCTCAAGAGTGATCTTCTTCTTGGCGAACTTGCGGATCGAGATCGAGGGACCGTCGATGGCCAGCGGCGGGATGATGATGTTGACGCGGCTGCCGTCGGCCAGGCGCGCATCGACCAACGGCACCGACTCGTCGACCCGGCGGCCGACCGCGCTGACGATGCGCTTCGCCACCTGCATGACATGGGCGTCGTTGCGGAACTCGACGTCGGCCAACTCCAGCTTGCCCTTGCGCTCGACGTAAATCTGCTTGGCGCCGTTGACCATGATGTCGGTGATCGCCTCGTCGGCCAGCAGCGGCTCGAGCGGCCCCAGCCCCAGCATGTCGTCGAGCAGCTCGTCGATCAGTGCCGCCCGCTCCTGCATGTTGAGCTGCAGCTTCTCCTCGGCCAGCAGCTCGCTGACGATCGGAGTCATCTCGCGCACCAGCTCCTCGCGCGCCATGCGCGCTGCGGTGGTCGCGTCGATGCGGTCGAACAGGCGCGCCTGAACGCGGGCCTTGGCGTCGGCGACACGGGCCTTGGCCTGGGCGCCGAGCGGTTGACGCTCGACCGCCTGCCGGTCTTGTCCCTGCCGCTCGCCGCCCGGCGGGATCGGCGCGCAGGGGCGGCAGGCCTTGGCCTTGAACGGCGCTGCCGGCGCCTCGACCGCAGTGGCAGCCGGCGCCTCGGCCGGTGCCGTGCCCGGCGGCGGTTCGGTCGCCGGCGCCGCAGTCGCGGTTGCAGCGGCCGGCGCCGGAGCGGCCGGCGCCGGAGTGGCCGGCGCCGAAGTGGCCGGTGGCGGCGCGGCCGGCGGCTGGAGTCGCGGCGCCTTGGCCAGCAGCCCGTTGAGGGTCTGGGTGGTCAGGTCGCGCTGTTCCAGCAGATTGAGCTGCGTATAGTCGGTCCCCAGGATCTCCGGAAGCAGCGCCTTGACCCGCTTGGCGAGCTCGCCGCGCGGCAGCGCCGCCGCGGCGGCCGGCTCGATCCTCGCCGCCAATTCCGGCAGGACGCGCGCCGCCAGTTCGGCCAGGCTGCCGCCGGCATGTGCGTCGCCCGGTCCACCGGCGCGCAGCAGCGGGGGCGGGCCTTGCCGGCCGTCGCTGCCCTGCTGCCCGTCCGCCGTGCCGCCGCGACCGTTGAGCCAGCCCATCGCCGCGCCCCTACAGCGAGGCCGCCATGCGGCGCAGCTTGCCGAACAGGCTCCCACGGCGCGCTTGGCTGCGCCCGGTCAGCTCGCCGGCCAGATCGCGCAATACCGTGGCGATCGGGGTGTTACCCGCGACGGCGCCGATCGCCTTACCGGCGTTGGCGCAGGCCGCCAGAGTCTTGGCGTCCTCGGGCACGACGCAGGCCAGCTTGCCGTCGAGCGAGCGCTCGAAGGTGGCGCGGTCGATCTGCGCCGGCCGATCCTTGCCGACGCGACTGGCCAGCGTCATCACCCGCGCCTGGCTGCCAGTCGCCTCGATCGCCGCCTTGACCCGCCCGCAGTCGCGGATGCCGACCAGCGACATGTCAGTGACCAGCAGCACCTCGTCGGCACGCGCCAGCAGGTCGGGCTGGCTGCACAGCAGGCTGCGCGGCAGGTCGACGACGACCGCACCGAAGCTCCCGGCGAGCTGGTCGATCAGCGCGTGCACTGCCGCCGGGTCGGAGCGGAAGCTCTGTTCGATCGGCTCCTCGGCGGCCAGCACCGACAGTATCTCGCTTTCGGCGACCATCGAGGAGGCGAGCATCAGGGCATCCATCCGCTCCGGGCTCTCCAGCGCCTCGCGCAGGCCGAACCCCGGCTCCAGGTCGAGCGCCAGGGAGGAAATGCCGAAGTGCAGGTCGAGATCGAACAGGCAGGTCTTGAAGTCGAGCTCGTGCGCCAGGAACCAGGCCAGGTTGACGGCAATGGTGCTGGCGCCGGCGCCGCCGCGCACGCCGGTGACGACAGTCAGGTGCGCCTGGGCGGTGGCATCCTCGTGCGCGGTGCCGGACACCGCGTCCCGGCGGCTGGCGGCGCGCAGGCTCTCCTCGGCGGCGGCGATCAGGCCGGCGGCGTCGACCGGTTTCAGCAGGTAGTCGGCGGCCCCCGCCGTGCGCAGGTGGCGGTAGAGGGTGACGTCGTTGGTCGAGCCGAGGGCGAGCACCGCGGTTCCACTGTCGCCGCGCTGGGCGAGCTGGCCGAGCACGGCGCCGACGTTGGCGGCACCGTCCAGGTCGACCACCAGCAGGCGCGGCAGCATGGCGGCGTCGAGCAGCGGCTGAATGTCGTCGATGCCGCCGGTACAGATCGCCCCGCGCGGCCAGCCGTTGACGTCGGCGAGCTGCCGGCATGCGGCTTGGCTGGCCGCGTCGGCGACAAAGGCGGCGAAGTCGGGATTCAGTTCCAGCCCGTCGGGTCCGGGTGCGAGCGGTGCGCCCTGTGCCAAGGTCTCGGGCTGCATCTGCACGGCGAGATCGGACATCGGCTCAGTCTCCGTCCCCGCTCTGCGGCAGCGGGTCGAGCGGGATGTTCTCGAAGGCACGGTAGGCGGCAACGCCGAGTGTGCTGCGCTCGGCATCGGCCGGCGCGAGCGGGCGCCCCTCCACGGCATCGCGCGGATTGGCCAGCATCACCGCGAAGTTGTTGGCGTTGGCGCAGCCGTGGTTCGGGTGTACGCCGTTGACGAAGGCCTCGAAGTCGCGCGGCGCCGACCAGTCGGGGCAGTCGGCCGGCGCATTGACCGCGACGCGCTCGACGCCGACCCGGAGAAGCTGGCCGCCCGACTCCCGAGGGGTGAAGGGCGCGCCGCGCAGGTCGTTGCGGGCCAGGAACTGCATCACCGCGAGCGCGCGCGCGTTGGCGACGTCCCCCGGCTGCGCGCCGGCCGGCAGCTCGACCAGGATGCGGTCGCCCTCGCGCAGGCGCATCTCCTCGAGGAACCCGAGCAGGCGCTGTTGCTCCGCATCGGACAGGCGGACGCCGTCGGGCGCGAAACGCACCGCGTGCAGGCTGGTCACCTGGGTCACCACCGGCGCCTTGGCGGTGTAGGCCTCCGGCAGGGTTTCGGCGCAGGCCGCGAGCCCGGCCAGGGCGGCGCCGGCCAGCAGCGCGGTCAGGACTTTCGACGGCATGACTTTCGACGTCATGGGGCGGACCTCCAGACAGGCGAGGAACGGACTACTCGACGATGAAGCCGGTGGGGCCGATCGGGCCGCCGGGCGCGGTACCCGGCGTGCCCGGTGCCACCAGGGTGTTGCGCGCCATTTCCGCGGGGGCGGCGGCCGGCCGGTCCTGCCCCCAGAGATTGCCGCGCAGGATGCGCTCCTCGTCGTTCGGCTGCACGAAGCCGTCGACCGGGGTGGCCAGCTTGTTAGCGGAGACCGGCTCGACGAGATAGGGCGTGACGATGATCACCAGCTCGCTCTCGTCGTTCTGGAAGCTGGTCGAGCGGAACAGGGCGCCGAGCACCGGGATGTCGCCGATGAAGGGGTACTTGGAGACGCCCTGGTTGCTGTTGCTCTGCAGCAGGCCGGCAATGGCGAAGGACTGGCCGCTGGCCAGCTCCACCGTGGTCTCGGCGCGCCGGGTGAGGATCGCCGGGATCTCGAAGCCGCCCTGGCGGATGGCGCCGGCGGCCGAGAGCTCGCTGACCTCCGGGCGGACGCGCAGGTTGATGCGGTTGCCGCTGAGCACCGTCGGATTGAAGGACAGACTGACGCCGAACTCCTGGTACTCGACCGAGAAGGCGTCTTCCTGCGGCACGATGATCGGGAACTCGCCGCCGGCCAGGAAGGTGGCGGTCTCGCCGGACATGGCCGTCAGGTTGGGTTCGGCCAGCAGGGTCACCAGGCCGTCGTCGGCCAGCGCGTCGATCAGCGAGGTGAAGCTGAGATACTCGTTGGCGAAGGCGCCGAACAGCGCCTGGTTGTTGTCGGGGCGGATGATGTTGCCGGCCGCGTTGGTGGCGATGTCGTCGCCGATGCCGAAGCCGAACACGGCGGTGCCGATCTGGAACGCGCCCTCCCAGTTGAAGCCGAGCTGCTTGGTCACGGTGCGCGAGACCTCGGCGACGCGCACTTTCAGCATGACCTGCTGCGGCGCGGTGACGGCCAGGCGGTTGATGATGTCGCCGCCCTCGCCGATGAAGCGCGCTGCCAGGCGGGTGGCGTCCGCCGCCTCGCTCGGATTGGCGACCTCGCCGGTCAGCAGGATGCCGCCGGAAACCGACTGCACGGCGACCTCACGCCCAGGTAGGAGATCGGCCAAGGCGTCCTGAAGGGTGGTCAGGTCGTGGCTGACCGCCACGCGACGGTCGACCAGAAGCGCCTCGCGCTCGTCGATGGCGAACAGGCGGGTGGTTCCGGTCTGCCGGCCGTAGACGTAGACCAGGGTCGGCGACATCACCTGCACGTCGGCGATCGCCGGGTTGGCGACGAAGATGGAGGCCGCCGGAGACGGTAGGCGGACCACCTGGCCCTGGTCGACTTCCAGGTTCAACTCGCTGCCGGTGGCGGCGCGCGCGCTGCCGAGGGCCAGCAGACCGGAGACGAAGACGGCGGCCAGGATCGCGTGCCGGGCGAGCCGGGGAAGCGGGGATAGGCGGGGCATGGCGGAGGCGTCCTCTACCGCTTGAAGGGGATGACGGCCGCCTCGGGGCCGCGGATGACCTGGACGTTGCGGACCGGCTGCTGCTTGCCTTCGCTCGGGTCGGGCAGCAGCAGGCTGACGTCGGAATCCCAGCTATAGGGATTGGGGTTCAGGCTGCGCAGTGCGGCCGCGCGCTCGGCCGGAGTCAGGCCGGCGAGTGCCGCCTCGAGTTCGGGCGAGAGCGCGACCTCGGGGAAGGCGGGATCGCTCGGGCCGGCACCCGCGATGCCGGCCACGCTGCCGGCGGCGAAATCCGCCGTGCCCGAGAGCGTCTGGCCGAGCGTGCCGGCGAAGGCCGCGGTCGCTCCGGCGGACTGGCCGGCCAGCAGGCCGTAGCCGAGCGCCTGGTGCAGCTCGACCGCGGCCCCTTGCTGGGGCGCACCGCCCGGCAGAAGCTGGGCCAAGAGCTGCTTTTCCTCCTCGCCCTGCAGACTGCGCAGGGACAGGGAGAGCTGGCCGAGCTCGGACATCAGCATGACCAACTCGGCCTGCTTCGGCGTCACCTCCAGCGTCACGGTCTCGGCCTGGGTCGGCGTCGCGGTCTGGTCGTTGGTCGACTGGTCGATCGCCAGGACGCGCAGGTTGGTCAGCACCGTCTCGCTGGCGAAGCGCTCCGCCCGCGCGGCGTCGCCGGGCCGCTCGATGCGCTGGGTCAGCAGCAGGTCGACGCGGTCGCCGGGGAAGACCAGCCCGGCGATGCCCGTGACCATGTTGATGCGCACCGCCACGGCGCGCATGCCCGGCTCCAGCACGGCGGCCAGGAAGCCCTGCTCGCCGGGCTTGACGATGCGCCCCTGGACCAGCGGCGCACCAACCTCGATCCCGCGCCGCACGACCGCGCCGTGCAGCTCGGCCGGCTTCTGCTCTCCTTCGAGGAAGTAGCTCGGCAGGCGGGCATCGGCTTCGTCCCAGGGCTTCCAGGACAGGTCCTCGGGCACGATCAGGTGGCCGGCCGGCAGAGCGCGCGCAGCGACCAGGATGCGAAGCTGCGGCTCCGGCTCCGGCGCCGCGACCGGCTGCGGCGCGGCCGGCGGCGGCGGCGGCGGCGGCTGCAGGATCGACTGCGCCATGTAGACGGTGCCCAGCCCGGCGGCAGCGGCAACCCCGAACAGCAGCAGTTTCTTGAGCGACATGGCAGGGCTCCCGGGTGAAACCGATCAGGCCAGCAGGCCGGCCTGGACGGCGAGCACGAAGAGGCCGCCGGCGGCGATGGCGATGCCGTAGGGCACCGGCTGGCCGCGCAGTTCCGCCTGTGGGCCGACAGTCGGCGCCAGCAGGCGCAGCAGCAGGCTACGGGCGACGACGGCGAGAACGAGCAGGCCGCCGGCCAGCGCCATCGCCAGCGTCAGTGGCATCGCCAGCGCAGGGCCGGCCCACAGCGCCGTGGCGGCGAACAGCTTGACGTCGCCGCCGCCGAACAGACCGGCGGCGAACAGACCGGCGCCCAGCGCGAAGGCCAGCACGCCGACCGTAAGATGCAGCGGCCATTCGCCCGCCGTCGCCCCCGCCGACGCGAAGACGGCGAAGGCGCCGAGCAGCACGAGGCTGCAGGTATCGGGAATGAGAAAGCGCCGCAGGTCGCTGGCAGCCGCCACCAGGAGCGCCGCGGCGGCGGCGAGCAGGCTGAGCTGGGCGAGGAGCGGCGTCATGGCGAAAGGTCCTAACGAAATCGGTTGGGGATCGGCGTCCGTCTGCGCTGCGTGTCGAGCTCGCGGGGAAGCTCGGGTCTGCGGTGGGTCCGGCCGGCGGCCGGGGGCCTTGGCGAGCCCCCGACCGCCAACGCGGATCGGACGTATGGGCCTCTCGAAGGAAAGGGCGGCGATCAACCGCCGGTGCTGGTCGTGGTCGTCGAGGTGTCGGCTCCGGTGGTGGTGGTGCTGGAATCGGTGCCCGTCCCCAGCGGCGAGTTGGCGATGGCGTTGTCCAGGTTGTCGCTGACGCCCTGGAAGGTGGTGTTCAGCGAACCGCCCAGGGCCTGCATGCCGGCGATCGCGGCGATGGCGACCAGGGCGGCGATCAGGCCGTACTCGATGGCCGTGGCGCCCGACTTGCTCTTCATGAGCAGGGCAACGAAGCGACGCATGATGACCTCCATTGGCTGTTGCTTGCGGCGCGTTGTCGATGGAGGCATTTCAAGCGAAAAATCTAAACACCCAGTTAACATGCCAGTCTTTTATTTGGCTTTACACCGGTCTTAATTTAGATTGCACCTTGATTTCAATATTTATTATTTTGCGTTCCAATCCAATTCGAAATTTAAATCATTTGACAGTGAGTCTAAAAGTGAATTTAACTCATATTTTTCAATATTTTATAGACACACACCACCTTCAATATTCACGCATCATTTACCTTCGCACGTGCCTACTAGCCACCGGAGCGGTCGGCGCTTTCGTCCCCGCTACGGACCTTGCGAGGGAGCTTCGCCATGCCCCCTGTCTTCGATCGCCGGGCTGTCGGCCGGTACGCGCGGATGCGCCTGCTAAGCGACGGTGCCGCGGTCCGGCGCGCACTGGGCAGGCTGCGCGCCGACCGCAAGGGCGTCATCGCCGTCTTCGTCGCCGCGGGCATCATCCCCCTGGTCGCCATGGCCGGCCTGGCCGTCGACACGACCCGGGGCTACCTGGTCAAGGCACGACTCAACCAGGCGCTGGACGCCGCAGCGCTCGCCGGCGGGCGCGTCTTCTTCGAGCCCGACCGCGACGCCGACGTGCGCAGCTTCTTCGACGCCAACTTCCCGGACGGCTTCCTCGGCGCCGAGCTGGACCCGCTCGCCATCGCCGAGGATGTGGAGAACGGCCGCCTGACCGTCTCGACCAGCGCCCGCATCCCGACCACCTTCACCCGCGTGCTCGGCTTCGAGGAACTCAACGTCACCGCGCGCTCGGTGGTGGAGCGCGCCGACCGCGGCATGGAGCTGGTGCTTGTGATGGACAACACCGGCTCGATGCGCTCCAGCAACAAGATCGGCGAGATGCGCGACGCCGCCCGCGAGCTGATTGACATCCTCTACGGCGACCGCCAGAGCGTGCCGAACTTCTGGGTCGGCCTAGTGCCCTACAGCGCCACGGTGAACGTCGGCCGCCAGAACGCCGGCTGGCTGGCGCCCGGCGCGTTGCAGCTTCGCGACTACGAGATCGGCTTCGGCGAGATCGACGAGGGCCACTGCACCGGCGACTTCCTCGACGCCGCATGGAACCCGGAATGGGACTCCACGGCCCAGGCCTGTCTCGTCGGCACGCCGATACCCGAAAGCCTGCACGGGGCGACGACGCAGAGTCAGTGCGAGAACGGGCTGGGCGGGCCGGGCGACGGCCCCGGCATCTGGGATCCGGCGACCGGCACCTGCCTGGTGACCGAGGCCTGGAAGGGCTGCGTGGAAGCGCGCTACGACCCCTCGGGCGCCATGGGCGACGACGTCACCGACGCGCCGCCCGGCGTCGCGCCCTTCCAGCCCTACTACTGGCCGCGTTGGCGCAACGGCGACGACATCACCTGGCGCTACAATTCCTGGCTGTTCGACGAGGACGCCTTCGACGAGATCGACAGCGGCAGCACCAGCGTCGACGAGCGCGAAGGCACCAACACCTCGGGCAACGACGGCCGCGGACCCAACCTGGGCTGCGGGCCGGCGATCACGCCCTGGACCGACCAGCGCAGCGTCGTCGAGGCCGCGATCACGGAGATGGACGCTTGGCACCGCGGCGGCACGACGACCAACCTCGGCCTGGTCTGGGGCTGGCGCCTGCTGTCGCCGCGCTGGCGCGGCCTATGGGGCGAGCCCGACCTGCCGCTCGACTACGACGAACCGCTGATGCAGAAGGTGGCCGTGATCCTGACGGACGGCGACAACCAGTTCTATGCCGGCATGGCGCCCTCGGGCGACACCGACTACACCGGCTACGGACGCCTGTCGGACGGCAACATCGGCACCACCAACACCGACACGGCCCGCCAGTCGCTGAACGCACGCACGCTGGCGATCTGCAACGCCATGAAGGCCGAGGGGATCGTCATCTACACCATCACCTTCGACGTCTCGACCAACAGCCGGGGCGAGGCGATTCGCGATACCTTCCGCCAGTGCGCCACCACGCCCGGCCACTTCTTCGATTCCTACGGCGGCGCCGGGCTGAGCCAGACTTTCCGGGTGATCGCCGCCCAGCTCTCCAACCTGCGCATTGCGGAGTAGGCCGGGTCAGCGGGGGGCGGCCCTGCGCAGTTGCGCGAGGTCGCCGGCCATCAGCGCCGGTATGGCGGCGGCGACCCTCTCCGCCGGCCAGTCCCACCAGGCCAGCTCCAGCAGGCCGGCGACCGTCGCCGCGTCGAAGCGCCGGCGTACGACGCGCGCCGGATTGCCGACGACGACCGTATAGGGCGGCACGTCCCGGGCGACCACGGCGCGGGCACCGACGATGCTGCCGGTCCCGATGGACACGCCCGGCAACACCAGGCTCTGGTAGCCGAACCAGACGTCGTGACCGACCCGGATATCGCCCTTGCGCATGAAGGGCACGGCATCCAGCGGCACGGCCGCGCCCCAGGCGCCGCCGAAGATGGTGAAGGGAAAACTGCTCGGCCCCGCCACGGCATGGTTGGCGTCGTCCATCACGAAGGTCGTGCCGTGGGCGATCTGGCAGTAGCGACCGATCTCCAGCCGCGCTCCGGAAAAGCCGAAGTTGTAGGCGACGTTGCGCCGGAAGAAGATGCAGGGATCCTCGAAGTCGCTGTAGTAGCTGTAGGCGCCGACCTCCACGTTGGCGATCTCCGAGTGCTGCGCCAGCAGCGGGCGCAGGAAAACCGTCCCGGTATGCCCTGGGATCGGGTAAAGCGCGTCTGGGTCGGGCGTCGGCGGGCTCATGCCCTGCCGATCTAGCAGGACCGGTCGAGTCCTGCCAGGCGCCGCGGGGGGGGGAGTCGCCTACTCCGCCGGTTCCGGCCGAACCCATCCCGGGCCGGACAGCACACGCCGCAGGCGGGCGAACAGTCCATGCTCGGCGAGCCAGTCGCTGTAGGCGCGGTAGTCGGGATCGCCCAGCAGGTGACGTTCCTCAGTTCTGGCGCGCAGCCAGTAGACGGCGCTGACGGCCGCCAGCAGCAGGCAGTTGCGCAGCGCCTCGACCGGCCCCTCGGTCGAGAGGAATGGCATGAAGGCGAGCCACCAGTAGAGATTTTTCGTCAGGTAGGCCGGGTGCTTGACCCAGCGGAACGGGCCGTTGGTGAGGATGCCGCGGTGGGTCAGGTTGGAAAAGCGCATGCCGAAGACCAGGGTCGCCCAGGCGTAGACCAGGGTGCAGGCGACCAGCAGCGCCCCCCAGACGGTCAGCGCGAGATCGCTGCCGCCGAGCCAAGCCGCCCAGCTCTGGGTGCCGGCCGTATAGTTCAGCGGACCGGCGGCGCCGACCAGCAGGAAGGGCGGGTAGCAGGCCAGAGCCGCCACCCAGGCGAGGAGATGCGGGTTGGCCGAACGGATGTGCGAGTCGAGCGGACGCAGGGTCAGCAGGTAGCCGACCGTGCCGAAGCAGACGTCGATCAGGAACATGGCGGCGATCAGCGTGCGCACTGCGCTGACCGGATCGTCGAAGGCCCGACCGGCCTCCGCACCGGCGACCGGGGCGACGACCAGCGGCAGGATCGAGGCCATAAAGGCCAGGAAGAAGCCCTTGATCGCCCAGCCGCGGAGCTGGTCGGCGACCTTGGCGCGGTCGGCCGCGCGGCCGAGCAGCCACTGGCCGAGGTGCCACAGCCCGTCGTCCGGGTCGCGCATATGCTTGTCGACCAGATAGACATAGAGGGCGGCGAGCACGACCAGCGGCACGATCCCGGCCAGCAGCAGCGCGAAGTAGAGGTCGAACTTGGGATCGGCATAGCTGCGCACCGCGAAGTAGACGGTGCCGATGGCGGCCCAGACGGCATACAGCCCGATCAGCTTCACCCGCGTCGTCGCCAGGGTCTCGCCGGCAGGTCGTGGCGCGGCAAAGTTCAGGCCGGTGCTGGCGCGGCGATGCACCTTCTCGACCAGCAGCGCCCAGACGATCATCGGCAGGGCCGTGCCGGCGAGGCAGACGAGCGGCGCCACGGCCAGGCTGACCTCCGCCGCGCGCAGCGCCATCACCGCCGCGGCCAGCCCGACGAGACCGACGAGCCCGGTGGCCGTGCTGACGGCCGAGGCGGGTGGCGCCGCCGGATTCGCGGACGCGGTCGAAAGCGTCGACGACATTGCTGGTCTTCTCCACGGTCCGACACCGGCCGAGCACAGCGGCCGAGGAAGCTGCGGAAAGTCTGCCCCGAGGCGGCTTAATTCCGATTTAACCGATTGGTAAGAAACACTTCTTGTTCGGTTCGAAATTCGAACTATCGGCTTTGGCCCCATGCCGGCGCACCCGCGGTCGTGCCAATCGGATCGCAGCGCAAGGCACCGCGACGGCAAGCTGCGCGGCCGCCTGCCCGGGCGTCGCCGCTGCACTGGACGCATGGCCGCACTCGAACGCTGCGGGGTTGCCCTGTCGCGAGCGATCCTTTAGCTGAGGGCGCGCCAGCGGGGCCGCGCCCCCGGCAGCGTCTCGGTCGGGGGTCAGCAGAACACGCGCGCCATGAGCAAAGCCATCCAGGAAGAAACCGTCCTGTCCGTCCGACACTGGACCGACGACCTGTTCAGCTTCAGCACCACCCGCGACCCGGCCTTCCGCTTCCTCAACGGCCAGTTCACCATGATCGGCCTGACGGTGGACGGCAAGCCGCTGCTGCGGGCCTACTCCATGACCAGCGCCAACTACGAGGAGAAGCTGGAGTTCTTCTCGATCAAGGTGCAGGACGGCCCGCTCACATCGCGCCTGCAGCACATCGAGGCCGGCGACAAGCTGCTGGTCAGCCAGAAGCCGACCGGCACGCTGATCCAGGACAGCCTGATCCCCGGGCGCAACCTCTACCTCTTCAGCACCGGGACCGGCATTGCGCCCTTCTGCAGCATCATCAAGGATCCCGAGGTCTACGAGCGCTTCGAGCACCTGGTCCTGGTGCACGGCTGCCGCAAGGTCGCCGACCTGGCCTATGGCAAGCAGGTGGTCGAGGAGACCCGCGACAACGAACTGATCGGCGACATGGTCCGCCCCCAGCTCAGGTACTACCCGACGACGACGCGCGAAGAGTTCGTCCACACCGGGCGCATCACCGAGCTGGTCGAGTCCGGCAAGCTGTTCGCCGACCTCGAGATCCCGCCGATGTCGGCTGAGGACGACCGGGTGATGCTGTGCGGCAGTCCGCTGATGCTGGCCGACTGCGTCGAGATGCTGGAGCGGCGGGGCTTCGCCGAAGGCAGCCAGTCGGCGCCGGCGCAGTACGTCATCGAGAAGGCCTTCGTCGAGAAGTAGCGCCCGCGGACCAGATCCTAGTTGATGGTCACCACCTGGTCGGACAACCGCGCCCGGAAGGCCGACCAATGGTAGAGGCGGCGCGGGGCGACGAAGCCCTCGAACAGCAGCGGTTCGAAGTCGAAGAAGACCTCCGCGACATAGACGCTCTCGTTCTCGCGCGGCGTCAGGTTCTGCGGCAGGGTGGCGGTGCCGCCGGCGACGCCGACCAGACTGGCCTGGTCGACCGTGCCGGCGCCTTCGGCCTGCCAGACGATCTCCGGCGGATCGCCGCCCTGCCGGGTTACCGCGCTGATGACGACGAGGCCGTTGTCGGGAAACGGGAAGGGCTGCATCAGGTGGCGCACCGAATCGAAGATGTTGCCGAGGTCGGCCGTCGTCACCTGGGCGCCGCGCGAGACCAGGTCGCCGACCGACATGGCGGTGCGGTCGAGCTTCTGCATGATCAGCACGTAGCGCGCGATCTCCAGCGCGCCCATCAGCAGCGTCAGCAGGATCGGCACAGCGAACACCATCTCGACCAGCACCATGCCGCGGCGCGAGCGGCGCAGCCGCCGGGTCAGCCCGGCGAGCCGCGCCCCCAGGCCGAGGCGTCGGTCGGCGGTCGCGGCGGCGCTCATGTCCCGGCCCCCGCCGCGGCCTGGCTGCCGAAGGGCTCGTTGCGCACGACGATCGAGGCGCGCAGCGTGATCAGCCCGTCGGCGCCGCCCAGCACGGGATCGAGCACGCCGGTCAGCGGGTCCCAGTCGTAGGTCAGGGTGTAGAGGACGATGTCGCCGGGGCCGCCCAGACCGGCTGCGCCCATGTCGGCGTCCCAGGTGCCGTTGCCGTTGACGTCCGTGTAGGCCTCGCCCGCGTCGTAGCTGCCGTTGCCGTTGTCGTCGGCGAAGGGTTCGGGCTGCCCGATGTCGTTGAAGCTCGGGTAGACCAGGAAGTCGATGCCGACCTGCTCCATGTCCACCAGTCCCTGGGTCTGCAGGCCGACGATCTGCAGGATGCGCTCGGTGCGGGTCTGGCCGTCCGGATCGAAGCCCGTGATGCCGAAGCGCGCCGCCTCGCGCAGGCCACCCTCCATCAGCGAGTTGACGAAGAGGATCATGGCGATCTCGATCAGCCCGAAGACGAGCAACAGGAAGACCGGAATGGCGATGGCGAACTGGACCGAGGCCGAACCGCCGCGTGCACGCAACGCCCCACGCAGGCGCCGCGCGGCGAGCGCCAGGACGAGGGACAGCGGCAAAGCTGGAGCGGTGGCGAGCATACCGTCGAGGCTCGTGCGGCGGCAGTTAACGCGCCCTTGCAGAAGCCGGTTAACGCCTCGAATTGTATCTAAATCTCAGGGCCTTAAAGGCCGTCGCTGCGGCGGCCCGCAGTGCCCTCCACAAGTCTCTTGACATTCGCCCGCGGCTGCACGATCTACAGCGCGCCGGACTTGGCACTCGCCGCAAGGGAGTGCTGACAGGCGCACACCCATATCGGTAACGGTCATGCGATCGAGGAGGGAAAATCCGATGAAGTTTCGGCCGTTGCACGACCGCGTGGTGGTCCGTCGCTTGGAAGAGGACGAGAAGACCGCCGGCGGCATCATCATTCCCGACACCGCCAAGGAAAAGCCGATGCAGGGCGAGGTGATCGCCGTGGGCCCGGGTGCCCGCGACGAGAAGACCGGCCAGGTCCACGCGCTCGACGTCAAGCCGGGCGACCGGGTGATCTTCGGCAAGTGGTCGGGGACGGAAGTCAAGATCGACGGCGAAGATCTGCTGATCATGCGCGAGTCGGACATCATGGGCGTGCTCGAGGACGCGAAGTCCTCGAAGAAGGCCGCCTGAGACAGGGGCTAGAGACCAATGGCTGCTAAGGACGTCAAGTTCTCCGCCGACGCCCGCCAGCGCATGCTGCGCGGCGTCGACATCCTGGCCGACGCGGTGAAGGTCACCCTCGGCCCGAAGGGGCGCAACGTGGTGCTCGACAAGTCGTTCGGTGCGCCGCGGATCACCAAGGACGGCGTGACCGTCGCCAAGGAGATCGAGCTCGCCGACAAGTTCGAGAACATGGGCGCGCAGATGGTGCGCGAGGTGGCCTCGAAGACCAACGACCTCGCCGGCGACGGCACCACCACCGCCACCGTGCTGGCGCAGTCGATCGTGCGCGAGGGCTCGAAGGCGGTGGCTGCCGGCATGAACCCGATGGACCTGAAGCGCGGTGTCGACATGGCCGTCGAGGCGGTGGTCGCCGACCTCAAGAAGCGCTCCAAGAAGATCGCCAACAACAGCGAGATCGCCCAGGTCGGCACCATCTCGGCCAACGGCGACCGCGAGGTCGGCGCCATGATCGCCGAGGCGATGCAGAAGGTCGGCAACGACGGCGTGATCACGGTCGAGGAGGCCAAGAGCCTGGAGACCGAGCTGGACGTGGTCGAGGGCATGCAGTTCGACCGCGGCTACCTGAGCCCCTACTTCGTCACCGACGCCGACAAGATGCAGGTGGTCCTGGAGGATCCCTACATCCTGATCCACGAGAAGAAGCTGTCGAACCTGCAGTCGCTGCTGCCGGTGCTCGAGTCGGTGGTGCAATCGAGCCGCCCGCTGCTGATCGTCGCCGAGGACGTCGAAGGCGAGGCGCTGGCCACCCTGGTGGTCAACAAGCTGCGCGGCGGCCTGAAGGTCGCGGCCGTCAAGGCGCCGGGCTTCGGCGACCGCCGCAAGGCCATGCTGCAGGACATCGCCATCCTGACCGCGGGCACCGCGATCAGCGAGGACCTGGGCATCAAGCTCGAGAACGTCACCATCGACATGCTCGGCCGGGCGAAGAAGGTCACCATCACCAAGGAGGAGACCACGATCGTCGAGGGTGCGGGCAAGAAGAAGGACATCGAGGCCCGCTGCGGCCAGATCCGCGCCCAGATCGAGGAGACGACCTCCGACTACGACCGCGAGAAGCTGCAGGAGCGGCTGGCGAAGCTGGCCGGCGGCGTCGCGGTGATCCGCGTCGGCGGCGCCACCGAGGTCGAGGTGAAGGAGAAGAAGGACCGCGTCGACGACGCCCTGCACGCCACCCGGGCGGCGGTCGAGGAAGGCATCCTGCCCGGCGGCGGCGCGGCCCTGCTCTACGCCACCCGTGCGATCGAGAAGCTGAGTCCGGCCAACGACGAGCAGCGCGTCGGCGTCGACATCGTGCGCAAGGCTCTGCAGGCCCCGGTGCGCCAGATCTCGATCAACGCCGGCCACGACGGCTCGGTGGTCGCCGGCAAGCTGCTGGAGTCGAAGGACGCCAACTTCGGCTTCGACGCCTATACCGGCCAGTTCGTCGACCTGGTGAAGGCGGGCATCATCGACCCGACCAAGGTGGTCCGCACCGCGCTGCAGGACGCAGCCTCGGTCGCCGGCCTGCTGATCACCACCGAGGCGATGGTCGCCGAGAAGCCCGAGAAGAGGGCTCCGGCCGGCGGCGGCATGCCCGGCGGCATGGGCGACATGGACTTCTAAGTCCGGCGCCCTCTTGTCGAAAAAATCCTTGCGGGACGGGGTCGCAGCGCAGGCTGCGGCCCCGTTTCGCGTTGGCCTCTAGGCTGGATCGACATTCAGCGCATCCAGAGCATGGCGGCGGCGATCTGCAGGAAGCTGAGAAAGTGGACGGCGCGCCGGTCGAAGCGCGTGGCGATGCGGCGGAAGTGTTTGAGTTTGTTGAAGCATCGCGCGACCGTGTTTCTCATCTTATAGGCTTCTGCGTCATAGGCGATGAGCCGCTTTCGGGTCGGATTGCAGGGGATCACCGCCTCGGCGCCGAGGTCTGCGGCCAGTGCCCTTCTGCGACCAGTGCCCTTCTGCGACCAGTGCCCTGATGGCGTTGGAGTCGTAGGCCTTGTCGGCCAGGACGCGGCGCGGCGACAGGCCGGTCAGAAGCGCCGGGGCGAGCGGCGCGTCGCCGCGCTGGCCGGGGGTGAGGATCAGCTTGAGCGGCCGGCCCAGGGCGTCGACGGCCATGTGGATCTTGGTGGTCAGTCCGCCGCGCGAACGCCCCAGAGCCTGGTCCCCCCTTTTTGCCCGCCGCCCTTGCCGGTGGCCGCCTGCTGGTGCGCGCGCACCTCGCCAACTTCCTCGACGCCTACAACTACGGCAAACGCCTCAAGTCGCTAAGCGGGCTCACGCCTTTCGAGCGCATCTGCAAAGCATGGACGGACGAGCCGCAAAAGTTCAGACTCAACCCGATCCATCACACGCCGGGACTGAACATCTAGTAGGCCACGTCGCGGCCCTGGGCCCTGGCGATCTCGCGGGCGTTCGGGTTGACCGAGGGGCGGAAGGGCATCTCCACCACTTCGGCGGCCACCGGCTCGCCCGCCGTCTCGGCGTAGAGGTCGGGCAGGTGGATGCGCAGCTGCGTGCCCAGCACCGCCTGGGCCAGCGGGACGTAGCCCATGGCGATGTTGCAGCCCAGCTCCGGCGAGTACCAGGGGCTGGTGACGTAGCCCAGCGGCTCGCCGCCCTCTTCGCTGGAGATCAGCCAGAAGTCGTTGGCGTAGTCCTCGACCGGCTTGCCGCCGAACTTCATGCCGACCAGCGTCGTCTTGTACGGCGGCTCGCCCGCCTCGATCTGGGCGCGCACCTCTTCCAGCCTGGCCTTGCCGATGTAGTCGGCCGCCTTGTGGCGCGGCACCTGGTAGCCGAGGTTGCACTGGAACGGCAGGGTCTCGGCGTCGAGGTCCTGGCCCCAGGAGAGGATGCCGGCGGCGATGCGCCGGTGGTGGGCCGGGGCGATCACCATCAGGTTGTGCTTCTCGCCCGCCTCGAGGACCGCGTTCCACATGTCCTCGGCATACAGCGTGGCGTCGCGCAGGTAGATCTCGTAGCCCTTCTCGCCGGAAAAGCCCGATTGGGAGATGATCACGTCGCGGCCGCCGACGGTGGCCGCCAGCAGGCCGTAGACCGGCACGTCGCGGATCGCCTCGCCGACCAGGTCGACCATCAGCGCCTCGGACTTCGGCCCCTGGATCTGCACCGGCGAGACGTCGATCTCGTCGATCTCGACGTCGAACTTCAGGCCGTGGTTGACGCCCTGCAGCCAGAACATCAGGTCGCTGTCGGAAAGCGAGAACCAGAACTCGTCCTCGCCGAGGCGCAGCAGGACCGGGTCGTTCAGGATGCCGCCCTTGTCGTTGCACAGGATCACGTACTTGCCGTGCATCGGCTTGATGCGGGTGGCGTCGCGGGTGATGACGTAGTCGACGAAGGCCTCGGCGTCCGGCCCGGCGACGCGGATCTGGCGCTCGACCGCGACGTTCCACATGGTCACGTGATTGACCAGGGCGTCGTACTCGACCATGGCGCCGCCGTCCTCGGGCCGGACGTAGCCGCGCGGGTGGTACATGCGGTTGTAGACCGTGGCCCGCCAGCAGCCGGCCTCGACCGACAGGTGCCAGTAGGGCGACTTGCGCACGCGGGTGGAGATCAGCATCTCGACCGGCGTCGGGCCGGACTGACGCAGGTTGATCGGCACCTTGCGGTCGGACTGGTCGACCGAGGTGACCATCTGGATCGGGGTTTCGGCCATGGCTCGCGCTCCTTCTCGGCCCTGAACGTCGTCGAACGACTCTGGCGGTCGGGCGCGGCGGCGAAGCTTCGGGCGGGCAAGAGCGGGCCGAGGCGGGCGCCGACGCGACACCCGCCCACCATGCGGTCTGCCAAACGCATCGATTTTCCGAGAAGCGACACGCCGAAAGGGCGCAGCGACGCGCAAATCCCAGGCGCGACGCGGTTTTGCGGGATTGCGACAGGGGGTCGGCGACCGAGGGCGCGGGCGCGCTAGTCCCGTCCCAGCAGCGCCATCAGTTCGCGCCACTCGCGGGCCGACAGGCCGGAGCCTTCCTGCGCGACCGTCTCGCCGGCCAGCATCCGCCTGACGACATCCAGGCCGGCGGCCGAGAGGTGGGCGCCGCCGACGGCGTAGTCCTCGAAGGCTTGGCAGGTCACCGGCACCCAGCGCCGGACCACGTCGAGCATGGCGTCGGCATAGGCGCGGATCTCGTACTGGGCGTGGCTGTCGGCGCGCAGGGCCAGGAAGTGCAGCAGGTTGTGCAGGTCGATCTTCCAGTACCACTGGGTATAGGTGCTGAGCGGCAGGGTCATGCGCGCCAGCTCGCGCGCCAGGCCCCGGCGGTCGGGATCGACCGTCTCGCCGGCGGGCGTCTCGTTCAGCATCGCCTCGTAGTGGGTAAAGGCCTGCTCGGCGTCGCCCTTCAGCCAGTCGAGCGCCTGCGCGGCCTCGGCGCCCTCCAGGACATCGCCGCGGCCCTGGCGGTTGGCCGTCGACTGGGCCGCCAGATGCTCCGGCGCCGGCGTGTAGAACTCGCGGTCGAGGATCGAGTAGCGCGCCGAGTACTCGTTGACGTTGGCGGTGCGGTGGCGGATCCACTGCCGCGCGACGAAGATCGGCAGCTTCACGTGGAACTTGATCTCGCACATCTCGAAGGGCGTGGTGTGGCGGTGCCGCAGCAGGTAGCGGATCAGCCCCTCGTCGCCGCGCACCGACTTGGTGCCGCGCCCGTAGGAGACGCGCGCCGCCTGCACCACGGCCGCGTCGTCGCCCATGTAGTCGACCACCCGCACGAAGCCGCGGTCGAGCACCGGGATCGCGGTGTAGAGAATCTCCTCCAGCGCCGGCGCCACGGGACGCAGCGTCTGCCGCGTCTCGGCCCGCGCCTCTTCGATCTCGGCTTTCTGCTCGGGGGTCAGGCTCATGATGGCCGCAACCTAGCCCGAACCCGGCGAGTCGCCTAGCGGGGGTGTGGAAAGACGGTCGAGCCTTCCGGTCATGCCCCACGCCAGCGGTTCGCAGGCGCTAGAAATGCCCAAGGTGACTCGGTATCATCTGCATTATGGCTAAATGTACCGCACCGGTACGAGGGCATCGCACAGCGAGCGGTGCAGCGGCCTGTCCTGTGTGCGGTGGCCGCTATGGCCGCTACAGCGGCTACGGGTCGTATTCGTCCCCATCTTACTATTCGCCCCCGTCCTATTATTCGCCGTGGGGCAGCGGCGGAGGCAGCCGGAGTAGAGTTGGCGGGTCCGGCGGCGGCACAAGACCGAGATGGTCGCGAGCTGGCTCGTCCGTGGCCTACACGTCTGCCGAGGTACGGGCACTAACGCCGATCCGCGAAAGCGTCGAAAGGCGAGCGTCCCGGCCAGAACTTCGGGACGTCTTTCTCTGCCACGCGTGGGACGACCGGGGAGGGGCCGCCAAAGAACTGCACGACTTGCTCGAGTCACGCGGCGTCTCAGTATGGTTCAGTGAGAAGGATGTCGTCCTCGGGATGCCGTTGCTCCGCGAAATCGACAAGGGACTAGCGAGTTCGCGAGTCGGGATCGTGCTTGTGACCCCTGCACTGCTAGGACGCCTCCAAGCAGAGAGCATCGCCGACAAGGAGCTATCAGTACTCCTGGCGCGTGACCTGCTCGTTCCCATTGTGCACGAGACGACTTACGAAGCTCTCCGCGAAGTCAGTCCCCTGCTCGGCTCGCGAAGCGGACTAAGTACTGCAGAAAATCCGATGGCAGACGTTGCGGCCAAGCTCGCCGAGCTGGTTGCCCTCTAGCTCTATCACCCGCGCCAGCTGTCTGTTTAGCAGCGGAACGGGAAGCTGGACACCCGTATCAACCGTTCGATTTTGGCGCTTCAGCGATGATTTCGATGTCATGACGAACTTTGGGTTGCATTTCGGCCCCTGACGCCTCGATTTTGCGTCGTGAGAGGCCGTGAACAGCAGGTCCGGACAGACTCATCCTGCGGCAGCGCGGCGTTCATGGAAGATCAGCCGGTCCATGTTGTACGCGAGATTGGCCAGCGTCAGTTTGGCTTCGGCGCGTTTGATCCCGATGGTGCGGATAGACAGACCGTAGCGGTTCTTCTGATGGGCGAAGACATGCTCGACACAGGCTCGGATCGCGGACTTCTTCGCGTTGGCCCGCGCGGTCGTCGTTGGCATCGGCTTGCCTGCCGGTTTACGGCGGTGGATGCGGCTGACGAGCATCCGGCTCGACAGCCACTTCTCATTGCGTTGTGATCGATAGGCGCTGTCGGCCCAGACCTCGGCGGACGTGTTGTCGGTGCTGAGGACATTCCGCAACTGCCGACCATCTGGTGAGGAGGCCGACGTGACGGATTGTCCGCGGATGAAGCCGAACCGGCGATCGATGGCGATGTGCGATTTATAGCCGAAGACCGGTAGAGCGATCATCGGCAGCGGCGTGCCGTCGGGACGATATCGGACCTTGCCGCCGACCTTCAGCGTCCAGCGCGCGTCCGTGTCTTTCTGCGCAGCCTTGTTGGGCTCATCGGGCCAGATCTCCTCGGCGCTCTTACCTTCCTTGATCGCCGCCTTCTCCGGGTCGGTGTTCCGCTGCTTCGGTGCCGGGACCAGGCTGGCATCCACGATCTGGCCGGACATCGGAATGTAGCCCTTCTTGTGGAGTTGCCAGTCGAAGGCCTTCATCACACGCCGCAGCGTGCCCGTCTCAGTCAGCTTGTTGCGGAACAGGCGGATCGTGTTCTCGTCCGGCGTCGGCCCGCCAAGATCGAACCCGAGAAAGCGCATCCAGGATAGCCGGTCGCGGATCATGAACTCCATCCGCGCGTCGCTCAGATTATGCTGCGCCTGCAGGATCAGAACCTTGAACATCGAGACCGGGTCGAACGGAGGGCGACCGCCCTTGGCGCCGTCGCCATAGCCGAGCCCATCGACCAGCCAGCCCCGGAAATACTCGAAGTCCACCGTCGCATCGAGAACCTCCAACGGATCGCCGTCCCGGCTCAAAGCCTCAAGATGCTCCGACAAACTGAAAAAGCCACGCTGACGCATCAAACCCTCCCGGAAAATCACCGAGAGCAGTGAATCATGACACGCCCTATCGGGCTAGGTTTTTGCGGGTGTTCAGCTCCGCTCCTGCCACTAAGCACACTTTCAGGCCAACGCCCTAGCATCCGCCACCGCTCCCACGCCGCCAGAATCACGCTAGCGGTCATCAATCAGGTCGAGGTGAGCGCAGCCGCCATTCGTGTAGTGGGTGATGGCCTTGGGCCACTGCATTCAGCGATTTCGGCTTTCCGCTTGGGATCAGACTTATGGCGCTGGCCACCTAGCCCGAAGCCGGCGAGTCGCCTAGCATGACGTCAGACACTACCGCACTGGCATGCTTGGATAAGCGACTCACTCGACTATGGAACACGTGCAGGGTATAGAATTTTTCCATCTAGCAAAAAGTATTCCATATAGCCGATTTCCGCCAATGGAGACTGGAGGCAAATTTTCTACCGGCGATTTCTACAATCCATTCTTTGATTTCTACCAGGCACCGAAAGTATATCCCGTTCAAGACAATGGACAAGAAATACCTGTGAAAGCAATTCGCTTTCTCTCATTGGTAAGAGAGGAGAAAATACACGCCCCCGATCTTCCAAATATTGCTTTGGATATCGCAAAACACTTTGTCATGCTCACGAGAGAAATAATTATGGAGCAAGTACGTTTGGATATTTGCCCCAACAGTCCCTCGCGACAACGTTGCTTATGGCTTATTGAAAATAAAAACGATATAAATACATGGAAAAAGCATATTTCAGAACATTCGGGTTTATTTAAGGTGCGAGTTAGTGGGCGCATACAAAGAGCTGATGCCGGGTTGTTGCTTGGAGATAGCGAACTCATAGAAATCACGTATGAAAAGGCACGGCGCTATTGGCGAGGGGAACTCTCGGGCCAGCCCGAAATCGAGATTCTTTTTGAAGGCGAGGGGATAGTTTTAGAAAAAATAGACATCTAATTACACGACGAAGAGATTTTAAGCTTTCTCCCACGCCGCCAGAATGGCGTTGGCGGTCATCAGGTCGAGGTGGGCGCCGCCGCCGTTCTTGTAGAGGGTGATGGCCTCGGGGCCGCTGCGGCCGGTGGTGCCGGCGGCGAGCTCATGCAGGTCGCCGCGCACGTCGTCTTCCGAAATGACGCCGCGCTCGAGCGGGTCGTTCAGTTCGCCGATGTCGTGGATGGCGGTCTTGCGGCTGTCGACGAAGATCTCGGCTTTCCGGAGCAGGTCGTCGTCGGCCTCGCGCATGTCGGGGCGGAAGGCGCCGATCAGGTCGACGTGGGTGCCGGGGCGCACCCAGGCGCCCTGCAGCACCGGCGCGGTCGCCATGGTGGCGCAGGCGACGATGTCCGCTTCGCCGGCCGCGGCAGCCAGGTCGGTCACGGCATGGACCTTGGCCTTACCGCCCTGCTTGGCGCCCTGCTTTGCGGCCGCCAGCTTTTCGGCGTTGGCGGCGGTGCGGCTCCAGATCGCGATCTCCTCCAACTCCGGAAAAATCTCGCCGTAGGCGTCCACCAGGGAGTCCGCCACCGTGCCGGAGCCGAGGATCAGCAGCCGCCGGGAGTCCGGCCGGGCGAGGACGCGCGCGCCCAGCACGCTGTCGCCGGCGGTCTTCCACCTGGTCACCAGCCGCCCCTCGATCAGCGCCTTGACGCTGCCGTCGGTATCGTCGAACAGCACCACCACGCCCTGGATCGAGGGCCGCGGCGGGGTCAGTTCGCCGTTGCCGGGGAACACCGTGACCGACTTGAGCGCCAGGCCGACGCCGTCGATCCAGGCGGCGCGGGTCAGCGAGGCGTCGGCGCCGCGGCGCAGCAGCAGGTCGCCGATCTCCGCCTGGGGCCCCTTGTGGCCCGCGGCGATGGCATCGGCCACGGCGGTCCAGGTCAGGCGGCTTTCGACCGCCTCGGCGTCGATGAAGGGGATCTGCATGGACGTGGGGCTCCGGGGTGTTGCGGGTATGGCACCCGCAGCACTACCCGCCGGGCCCGGCCGGGACAAGCCCGCCCGGCGCCGCGCGGCCGCCTGAGGGTCCGGACCCTAAGGCCGCTCGAAGGTTCCCATCAGCGCGACCGAGGCGAGGGCATGCGGCTCGGCCGCCGCCGCGACCTCGCACACGGGCGTGCCCGACGGCAGGTCGAGGCTCTCGCTATCCAGCGCATAGAGGCGGAAGCGATAGCGGTGCGGCCCGTGCCCATGCGGCGGACAGGGGCCGCCGTAGCCGAGCCGGCCGAAATCGTTGCGCGCCTGGTGCATGCCCTCGACCGTGTCCTCGGCCGGCACGCCGCCGGGCAGGGAGTCGCGCGCGGTCGGCATGTCCCAGATCGCCCAGTGGCTGAAGGTGCCGCCGGGCGCGTCGGGGTCGTCGCAGACCAGGCAGAAGCTGCGGGTGCCCTCCGGCGCGCCGCTCCAGGCCAGCGGCGGCGAGGCGTCGCGGCCCTCGCAGGTATAGAGCGTCGGGATCGGCGCGCCTTCGGCGAAGGCCTCGCTGGACAGGCTGAAGGGCATGGCGGGCTCGGCTCCCGGCTCGGGACTGCTGCGGGAACGACGACCCGGACCGCCGGAAGCTTGCCGCCGCCCGTTTGCCGGCCCCTTTCAAGACGTCGCCGATGGTCCTATATTTTCGCTCTGCCGGGCAACCGGCTATGGCGCTAAACGGGCCAGCAGAATAAGCGCAGTGGACCCGGGGGCAGTACCCGGCGCCTCCACCAATCGACAAGGTCCGGAGCGGACGCGCGGCATCCGCAGCACCCGTTCCGGCCTTCCATGGGGGCGAAACAGGATCGACACGCGTGGTAAAGGCTGGTTCGGCGCCCGGCATGGTACCGCCGTTATCGGGCCGTTCAATACGTGCGAACGACAACTTCGCTGAGGCTCGTGCTGCCGCGTAAGCGGTTCCACGGACCACGTATTCAAGCCCTTGAGGTCTAAGCCCCTCAAGGCGGGGTTCGGGGCGCACCTGTCAACAGAAGCGCCCCACTCGCCCCCTGGCGCGCGCCGGTCCCGGGAACATCCCGATTGCGCAAGCCGCCGCGGCGCGCAAAGCTATCTCCCGGAAACATGCGGCATTTTGCGGAAGTCTAGGAATGGCCGAAGACCATATGCGCTATGACCGACTGGTCGAGGACGCCATGCGCGGGGTGGTGCGGGCCGCATTGGAACGCACCGCCGACGAGGGCCTGCCGGGCGAGCATCATTTCTACATCACCTTCCTGACCGGCGCCGAGGGCGTGCAGCTTCCCGCCTTCCTGCGCGAGCGCTATCCGGACGAGATGACCATCGTCCTGCAGCACCGCTTCAGCGACCTGGAGGTCGGCCGCGACGGCTTCGGGGTGACGCTGACCTTCAACGAGGTGCCGGCGCGCCTGACGGTGCCCTTCGCCGCGCTGACCGCCTTCGCCGATCCCAGCGTGCGCTTCGGCTTCACCTTCGCCAACGGGCAGGAAGCGGAAGAGGAAGAGAGCGCCACCGAAGAGGCCGGGGCAGAGGCCAAGGAAGCGGCCAGCGAAGATGCCGAGGGCGCCGCCGCCCCGGGCGCGGCCGAGCAGGCGGCCGAGGCGAAGCCGGGCGAGACCGTCGTCTCGCTCGACCGTTTCCGCAAGAACAAGGGATAGGCCGGGCGGCGCGGGCCGGCCGGACGGGCCGTTCAGCCGCGCTTCGCGCCCAGGGTCTTGGCGCCCAGGGTCTTGGCGCCCAGGGTCTTGGCGCCGTGGGCGCGCGGATCCCAGGCCTTCGCCGCCTTGGCCGGCCGCGGCGCCGGCGCCGGAGCGCCCCTCATCATCGCGACGAACTCCTCGAAGCGGCGCTTCATCTCCCGGCGCTCGGCGGCCGACATGTCCTGAACGCGCTTGCCGGACAGGTCGCGCTGGCGCAGATCGTCGTGCATGCTTGAGCTCCCCGTCAGCGAGAGCCCCAGCTTCTCGCCGTTTGCTTAAGGGAGCGTAAAGCCCGCCGATGGCCGAGACCCCCGCACCGGCGTTCCGCTTCGACGGCCCGGAAAGCTGCGATGTGACGGTGGCGCTCGCCCACGGGGCCGGCGCGCCGATGGACAGCCCGTTCATGGAGGCGGTGGCCCAGGGCCTCGCCGCCGCGGGCCTGCGCGTCGCCCGCTTCGAGTTTGCCTACATGGCGGCGCGCCGCAGCGAGGGGCGCAAACGCCCGCCCGACCCGGAACGCCGGCTGCTGGAGACCTGGCGGGCCGCGGTCGCGGCGCTCGGCGACCCCAGCCGGCTGGTGATCGGCGGCAAGTCGATGGGCGGGCGCATGGCCAGCCTGGTGGCCGACGAGCTGGGCGTCGGCGGCCTCGCCTGCCTCGGCTACCCCTTCCACCCGCCGGGCAAGCCGGAGAAGCTGCGCACCGCGCACCTCGAGAGCCTGGCGACGCCCACGGTCATCGTGCAGGGCGAGCGCGACCCCTTCGGCCGGCGCGAGGAGGTCGAGACCTACCCGCTCGCGCCGCGCATCCGCCTGGTCTGGGCGCCGGACGGCGACCACGACCTGAAGCCGCGCAAGGCGAGCGGCCGCACGCAGGCGGCGAACATCGCCCTGGCGGTCGCCGCCGTCGCCGCGCTGGCCAAGGACATGACCTGAGGGAGGGCACCCCATGGGCAAGGCCGATACGGACCCGACGGTGCAGCGGGCGCTCGCCCTGCTGAGCTTTCTCGGCCCGGTGCGCGCGCGCGCCATGTTCGGCGGCTACGGGCTCTATCTCGACGACGTCATGTTCGCCCTGATCGCCTGGGATCGGCTGTACTTCCGCGTCGACGAGGCGACCAAGACGCACTGGGCCAGCGAAGGCGCCGAGCCCTTCGTCTACGCGGGCAAAGGCAGCCCGGTCGAGATGCCCTACTGGACGGCGCCCCCGCACGCCGAGGAGGACCCGCAGACGCTGGCGCCCTGGGCGGAGCTGGCGCTGCAGGCGGCGCGCCGCGCGAAGGCGGCCAGGCCGCAGCGCAAGACGACGCGCTGAAGCCCTCTTCCCGCGCGGTCCGGCCATGCTACAACCCGCCGCGATTCCGACCGCCAGCGAGGGAGCCGAGATCGCCATGTCCGCCGCGAGCGCCAGCCACGCCACCCGCACAGAGTCCGACACCATGGGCGAGATCCGGGTGCCGGCCGAGGCCTATTGGGGCGCCCAGACGCAACGCTCCCTGCAGAACTTCAGGATCGGCGGCGAGACCATGCCGCGCGCCCTGGTCATCGCGCTCGGCATCCAGAAGCTGGCGGCCGCGCGGGTGAACCTGAAGATGGGCCGCCTGCCCAAGGAGCTGGGCGCGGCGATCTGCCAGGCCGCCGACGAGGTGGTCGACGGCACGCTGGCCGACCAGTTCCCGCTGGTCGTCTGGCAGACCGGCTCCGGCACCCAGTCGAACATGAACGCCAACGAGGTGATCGCCGGGCGCGCCAACGAGATCCTGACCGGGACGCGCGGCGGCAAGAACCCGGTGCACCCGAACGACCACTGCAACATGGGGCAGTCGTCGAACGACACCTTCCCGACGGCCATGCACATCGCCTTCGTCACCCAGATCGCCGGCGAGACCGTGCCGAAGCTGGGCCGCCTGCACGCCGGCCTGGCGGAGAGGGCCGAGGCCTTCAAGGACATCATCAAGATCGGCCGCACCCACCTGATGGACGCGACGCCGCTGACGCTCGGCCAGGAGTTCTCGGGCTACGCCAAGCAGCTCGAGAACGGCATCGAGCGCATCGAGCAGGCGCTGCCGCGGCTGCACGAGCTGGCCCAGGGCGGCACCGCGGTGGGCACCGGCCTGAACGCCGTCGAGGGCTTCGCCGAGGCCTTCGCCGAAGAGGTGGCGCAGATCACCGGCTACCGCTTCGTCACCGCCCCCAACAAGTTCGAGGCGCTGGCCAGCGAGGACGCCGCCGTGCAGGCCTCCGGGGCGCTCAACACCGTCGCCGTCTCGCTGATGAAGATCGCCAACGACATCCGCCTGCTGGGGTCCGGCCCGCGCTGCGGCCTCGGCGAGCTGCTGTTGCCGGCGAACGAGCCCGGCTCCTCGATCATGCCGGGCAAGGTCAACCCGACCCAGGCGGAGGCCATGACCATGGTCTGCGCCCAGGTGATGGGCAATCATTCCGCCATCACCGTCGCCGGCTCCCACGGCCACTTCGAGCTCAACGTCTTCAAGCCGGTGATCGCCTACAACCTGCTGCAGTCGGCCAAGCTGCTGGGCGACGCCGCCGTGTCCTTCCTGGAGAACTGCGTCGCCGGCATCGAGCCGAACGTCGAGCGAATCACCAGCCTGATGAACGAGTCCCTGATGCTGGTCACCGCGCTCAACCCGCATGTCGGCTACGACAACGCCGCCAAGATCGCCAAGACCGCCTATGCCGAGAACACCACGCTGAAGGAAGCGGGGGTCAAGCTGGGCATCCTGACGGCCGAGCAGTTCGACGCCTGGGTCCACCCGGAAAACATGATCGGTCCGTCCAAGGCCTAGCGGCCGAAGGCCCCAGGCGGCGCCGTGACGCGCGGCGCGTCGGGTTGGCGAGCATGAAGAAACGCTCCGTTCTGATCGCCGGGCACGCCACCTCGCTGACGCTGGAGGAGGTCTTCTGGCAGGCGCTGAAGCGCGCGGCGGCCGAAGAGGGCACCACCGTCAACGCACTGGTCGAGGCGATCGACGCGGCGCGCACCGAGGCTGGCGAGCCCAACCTGTCCAGCGCCGTGCGCGTCTGGCTTTTCCGGCGGGAGCAAGCGGCGGCCGCGCGACGTTGACTGTTCTGTGTACCTACGGAACGAGGAAGCAGACCGAGCGATGTCGATGAAAGAGGCCTACGAGCAGAAGCTGGACGCGCAACTCGACGAGTGGCGCGCCGAAATCGACAAGCTGAAGGCGCAGGCCCGCCAGGCCGACGCCGACGCACGCATCGAGCTGGAGCGCCAGATCGAGGATCTCGAGGCCAAACGGGCGGCCAGCCACCAGCGCCTGCAGGAGCTTCGCCAGGCCGGCGAGGACGCCTGGACCGACATGCAGGCCGGCCTCGAGGCCGCCTTCGAGGACCTCGGCAAGGCGGTGCAGTCGGCTGCGGCGCGCTTCAACACTTCGAGCCGCAGCTGAGCGCGCGCCGCAGCGCCGGACCATTGATTCTCCGGCCGTTTGGCCTTATCTGCGCGCGACGCCAGACGGCCGGATGGCCGCTCTCCGCGCTTGCCGCGGGGGGAGGAAAGTCCGGGCTCCACGGAAACAGGGTGCCGGGTAACGCCCGGCGGGCGCGAGCCCAGGGAAAGTGCCACAGAAAGCAAACCGCCGCGCCGCAACGCGGTAAGGGTGAAAGGGTGCGGTAAGAGCGCACCGCCGCCCCGGCAACGGAGCGGGCACGGTAAACCCCACCCGGAGCAAGACCGAATAGGGGCGACGCGGTTCCCTCAGCGGATCAGGCGCGTTTCCGCGCCGTCGCCCGGGTTGGTCGCGCGAGGCCCGCAGCGATGCGGGTCCCAGACGAATGGCCATCGCCCTGCGCGTCAGGGGACAGAACCCGGCTTACAGGCCGTCTGGCGTCTCGCCTGCCTCATAACCTTCGCCGTAATTCGGCACGCCGGACCGGTGGCGCTGCACAACAATCTGCATTTACCGCGTTTGTTCATGTTTGAAATAGAACATTATAGCAACTTCTGCTTGCCCAGAAGTTAACCGACGGCGATTTCAGGTCACCGGGCACCGTCGCCGCTTTACCCCTCCGACAACTTACGAACGCAGGACGAATACTTTGTGGAAGCGTTGACACCCATCTGAACCCATGATATCCCACATGATCCCATACCGACCCGGGACAGCCTGCAGCGCGCCCGGCAAAGGCGTCGAACGGGCACGGCGCACGGTACTGGCGAGATCGGCCGCGACATCCCGCGGGCCGTCGGACGCAGCGAGGCCGGTGCGTCCGGAGCACTCGAGGGCCGGGCGGATGCTCCGCGCGGCCCGGTTGGTTCGGCTCGAACGCCTGGAGGGGGCGTTGGGGCCGGGGTCAGGGGACAGACGACGATGGCGCCGATTTTCCTCGGCACCCACGACGTGAAGCTGGACAGCAAGGGTCGCGTGTCGATCCCGGCGCCGTTCCGGCCGCTTTTGTCCCGCCAAGGCTTCGACGGCGCGGTCCTGTTCCCCTCCTACAAGGTCGACGGCGCGATCGAAGGCTGCGGCATGGACTTCCTGAATCAACTCGTCGACTCGGTCAACTCCTACGAGCTGTTCAGCGACGCCCAGGAGGACTTCTCCGCGACCCTTTTCGCCAGCTCCCACCAGCTCGCCTGGGACGCCAACGGCCGCGTGGTGCTGCCCGAGATCCTGATCCAGGCCGCCGGCCTGACGGAAAAGGCGGTCTTCGTCGGCAACGGCAAGATGTTCCGGATCTTCGAGCCCAAACGCTACGCCGCCTGGCAGGCCGAGCGGGTGCAGGCGCTGAAGGCGAACCCACGCCCGCTGCCGCTCGGCAAGCCCGCGGCCGAGACGACCGGAGGTGCGTCGTGACCCGTCGCCCGCAGTCCCGATTTGCGGCCGCCGCGACGTTGCCCGGCGACGAGGGTTCCGGCGGTCACGTGCCCGTCCTGCTGGCCGAGGTGCTGGAGGTGCTGCGTCCACGTGACGGCGGCATCTACCTCGACGGCACCTTCGGGCTCGGCGGCTACGCCCGCGCCATCCTGCGGGCCGCCGACTGCCGGCTGATTGCCTTCGACCGCGACCCGGCGGCGATCGAGGCGGGCGCCGCGCTGAGCGCCGCCTACCCCGACCGCCTGACCCTGGTGCTCGCCCGCTTCTCGGAGATGGAGCGCTACTTGGCCGGCCCGCTCGACGGCGTCGCGCTCGACCTCGGCGTCTCCTCGCCGCAGCTCGACCGGGCCGAGCGCGGCTTTTCCTTCCGCTTCGACGGCCCGCTCGACATGCGCATGGGCGAGGCCGGCGAGACGGCCGCCGAAGTGGTCAACGGCCGCAGCGAGGCGGAGTTGGCCGATATCCTCTGGCGCTACGGAGAAGAGCGGAAGAGCCGGGCCGTCGCCCGGGCCATCGTCCGCCGCCGCGCCGAGCGCCCGTTTGCGCGCACCCTGGAACTGGCCGAGATGGTGCGCGGCGTGGTGCGCAAGGCCAAGGACGGCATCGATCCCGCGACCCGCACCTTCCAGGCGCTGCGCATCTACGTCAACGACGAGCTGGGCGAGTTGGAGCGCGGGCTGGCCGCCGCCGAGCGCTGCCTGGCGCCTGGCGGCCGTCTCGCCGTGGTCAGCTTCCACTCGCTCGAGGACCGCATCGTCAAGGACTTCCTGCGCAGCCGCTCCGCTGCGGCGCCGCGCGGCTCCCGTCACCTGCCGGAGGCTGGCCCAGGCCGGCCGCCCAGCTTCGCGCTGCTGAGACGTCAGGCGGTCCAGCCGAGCGCGCGCGAGGCGGCCGCCAACCCGCGCGCCCGCTCGGCCCGCCTGCGCGCAGCCGAGCGCACCGCTGCGCCCGCTTGGCCGGCTGAAACCGCAGGAGGCACGGCATGATCCTGCGCTGGTCCACCCTGTTTTGGCTCGGCCTCTTCGCCGCTGCGGTCGGCCTGCTGTTCCAGATCGCCCACGCGGTGGAGGACCTGGAGGGCCGGCTGCGCGCGACCCAGGAGCAGATCCACCGCGACCGGGAGGCGGTGCACGTGCTGCGTGCCGAGTGGAGCTACCTGAACCGTCCCGAGCGCATCGCCCGGCTAGCCGAACGGCACCTCCAGATGATGCCGCTGACGGCGCCGAACATCAGCCGCATCTCGGCCCTGCCGCCGCGCCCCGAGGACATGGAGGGACGCACCTTCGCCGAGGGGCCGCCGCCGCCGCCGCGCCGTCCGGCGCCGGAGCTGGCCGGCTGGCGCGCGCAGATGCCGCAGGCGGAGACCCGGCCCGCCGACACACCCGATCCGATCGGCGATCTGGTGGCTGCCACGCTTAGGCCGGCGGCACCGCAGCCGGTGGCGAAGACGCCGTCGAGCGGGGCTCGGGAGACCGCACACGCCGCCCCGCGCAACCCGGTCACCGGCGCCCCGTTGCCCGTCCGGCCCCGGTTCGTTTCGGAGTCTCGCTGATGCGCCGTCGAAGCGATGTGAGGATCACCCCGACGACCCCCTGCGGCATGGACCTGCACCAGGGGGGCATGGGCCCGCAGGGCGCCTGGACGGTCAGCCTGGACGGCCAGCGCAAGGCGGCGCTGGAGGTCGGGCGCACCCGGCTGCTGGTCGCCGGCGCCATCTTCCTGCTGGCCTTCCTCGCAGTCGGGCTGCGCCTCGCCGACCTGGCGCTGCTCAGCGAGACCGGCGAGCCGCGCCGTGCCGCGACTCCGAGCGCCGCCGAGGCGCTGGAGACCCAGCGCGCCGAGATCCTCGACCGCAACGGCCAGGTTCTGGCGACCACGCTGCCGACCAGCTCGCTCTACGCCGATCCCCAGAAGGTCATCGATCCGCAGGGCGCGGCGATGGCGCTGGCGCGGGTACTGCCTGAGTACTCCGTCGCCAGCCTGCAGGCGAAGCTGTCGCTCGACACCAGCTTCACCTGGATCAAGCGCGGCCTGACCCCGCGCGAGACCGCCCGCATCAACCGGCTGGGCATCCCGGGGCTCGACTTCGTGCGCGAGGAGCGTCGCTTCTACCCGCACGGACCGCTGCTCGGCCACCTGGTCGGCTACACCAACATCGACAACGTCGGGCAGATTGGCCTGGAGCGCAGCTTCGACGAGGTGCTGCGTGGGCGCAACGAGCCGCTGCGCACCTCGGTCGACCTGCGCATCCAGCACATCCTGTCCGACGAGCTCGGCAAGGCGATGCGCGAGTGGCGCGGCATCGGCGCCGCCGGCATCGTCCTGGATGCGCAGACGGGCGAGATCCTGGCGCTGGCCTCGCTGCCGAGCATCGATCCGAACGCGCCGGAGACGATCCCCGACGACGCCTTCCTCAATCGCGCCACGCAAGGCGTCTACGAGATGGGCTCGGTCTTCAAGGTCTTCTCGACCGCCATGGCGCTGGAGACCGGGGCCGTCGGCCTGACCGACGGATACGACGTCAGCGAGCCGATCCGCGTCGGGCGCCATCGCATCCGCGACTTCAAGCCGAAGACGGGCATGCTGACGATCCCGGAAATTCTCCTGTTCTCCAGCAACATCGGCACCGTTCACATGACGATGGCCGCTGGCACCGAGGCCCAGCAGCGCTTCTTCCGCCGGCTTGGCCTGCTGGAGCGGCCGAGCCTTGAGCTGCCCGACCTGGCCGCGCCCAAGCTCCCGCCCATCTGGCGCGAGATCAACACCATGACCATCAGCTACGGCCATGGCCTCGCGGTGACGCCGCTGCAGACAGCGCGCGCCATGGCGGCGGTGGTCAACGGCGGGCAACTGGTGCCGGCCACGCTGCTCAAGCGCAGCCGCGGCGAGCGGCTGGTGGCCGAGCAGGCGATGAGCCGCGAGACCTCGCAGAAGATGAAGTGGCTGCTGCGCCTGGTGGTGGAACGCGGCACCGGGGGCTTTGCCGACGCCAAGGGCTATCGCGTCGGCGGCAAGACCGGCACCGCCGACAAGCTCGACCCCAACGGCGGCTATGCCGAGAACAGGCGCATCGCCTCCTTCCTCTCGGCCTTTCCGATGGACGCGCCGCGCTACGTGGTGCTCGCCATGATCGACGAGCCGAAGCCGACCGAATACAGCCACAACTACGCCACCGGCGGCTGGGTGGCCGCTCCCGTCGTCAAGGCGGTGGTCGAGCGCATGGCGCCGCTTCTGGGCGTCGAGCCGCTGGCCGGGGAAACCTTCGACAGGCACGAACAGGGGCAGCCTCTGGCGATCCCCGCCAACCTGGCGGGGCGCCACGTTGCGTCTCGTTGACCTTCTGGAAGAGGACGACCGCCGCGAGATGGGCAGCACGGCGCAGGAACTGGAGATCGCGGGACTGACGGCCGACAGCCGCCAGGTCGCGCCCGGCTACCTGTTCGCCGCCATCCCCGGCACACGGGCGGACGGACGCGCCTTCATCGACCAGGCGGTCGAGCGCGGCGCCGTGGCGGTGCTGGCGCCCAGCGGTACGCAGCTCAAGCCCTACGGCCGTCCGGTGCTGCTGATCGTCGACCCGGAGCCGCGGCGGCGCCTGGCGCAGATGGCGGCCCGCCTATACAAACGTCAGCCGCGCGAGATCGCCGCGGTGACCGGCACCAACGGCAAGACCTCGGTCGCCGTCTTCGTGCGCCAGATCTGGGAGCGGCTGGGCCGCAAGGCGGCCAGCCTGGGCACCCTGGGCCTGATCCCGCCGCAGGCCGACGCGCCGGCGGCGCTGACCACGCCCGATCCGGTGGAGCTCCACCGCTGCCTGGACGCGCTGGCCGGCGAGGGCGTCGAGGCGCTGGCGATGGAGGCCTCCAGCCACGGCCTGGACCAGTACCGGCTAGACGGCGTGCGCCTTTCGGCCGCCGCCTTCACCAACCTCAGCCGCGACCACCTGGATTACCATGGCACCATGGAGGCCTACCTGGCCGCCAAGGCGCGCCTGTTCGGCGAACTGCTGCCGGCCGGCAAGACCGCCGTTCTGAACGCCGACATCCCGGAGTTCGAAGAACTCTCCCGCCTGTGTGCGCGACGCGGTCATCGGGTCCTGACCTACGGCCGGCAGGGCCGCGACCTGCGCCTGGCCGGCTTGCGGGCCGAGCCCGCCGGGCTGCATCTGGACCTCGAGATCCTCGGTCGGAGCCACACCGTCGGGCTGCCCCTGGCCGGTGCCTTCCAGGCGCACAACCTGCTGGCCGCGCTCGGCCTGGTGCTGGCCGGCGGCGCCGATCCCGCCCCCGTCGTCGCCAGGCTGCCGCTGCTCGCCGGCGTGCCGGGCCGGGTCGAGCCGGTCGGCGCGACGCCCGCCGGCGGGCAGGTCTACGTCGACTATGCGCACACGCCGGATGCGCTGGCGACCGTCCTGCAGGCGATGCGCCCGCACGTCCGCGGCCGGCTCTGGGTGGTCTTCGGCGCCGGCGGCGACCGCGACCCGGGCAAGCGGCCGCTGATGGGCGAGGCGGCCGCCGTCCATGCCGATGCGGTGGTGGTCACCGACGACAATCCGCGCAGCGAGGATCCAGCGGCGATCCGCGCCCAGATCCTGCCTGGCTGCCTCGGCGCGACCGAGGTCGGCGAGCGCGGCGCGGCCATCGCGTTCGCCCTTGCCCGGCTCGAGGCCGGCGACGTGTTGGTGATTGCCGGAAAAGGCCACGAAAGCGGCCAGATCGTCGGCGACACCGTCCTGCCATTCGACGATCGGGAGGTCGCCCGAGCGGCGATCGCCCGTCTGGCAGGAGAACCCGCATGACCGAGCCCCTTTGGCGCGCACACGAAGCCCTCGCGGCGACCGCCGGCGACGGTCCGGACGGTTGGGTGGCGCACGGCGTGTCGATCGACAGTCGCACGCTGCTGGCCGGCGAGCTGTTCGTCGCGCTGGAAGGACCGAATTTCGACGGCCACGACTTCGTGGCCGACGCCTTGGCCAAGGGGGCGGCCGCAGCAGTGGTGCATCGCGCGCCCCAAGGGGTTGCAGCCGGTGCGCCACTGCTGTCGGTCGGCGACACGCTGGAGGCGCTGCGCGGCCTCGCCCGCGCCGGCCGGGCGCGCACCAAGGCCCGCATCTGCGGCGTCACCGGCTCGTCAGGCAAGACCTCGACGAAGGAGGCGCTGAAAGCCTGCTTAGCGCCGCAGGGCAAGACCTTCGCCAGCGCCGGCAGCCTCAACAATCACTGGGGCGTGCCGCTGTCGCTCGCCCGCCTGCCGCGCGACGCCGACTTCGCCGTCTTCGAGATGGGCATGGACCATGCCGGCGAGATCGCCGGCTTGACCGGGCTGGTGCGCCCGGACGTGGCGGTCATCACGACCATCGGCCTGGCCCACATCGAGTTCTTCGACAGCCAGGACGGTATCGCCGACGCCAAGAGCGAGATCTTCCTCGGCATGGGACCGCAGGGCACCGCGATCCTGCCGCGCGACGACAAATATTACGACCGCCTGGTCGCCAATGCCGAGCGCGCCGGGGTGACCCGGGTGATCAGCTTCGGGCGCCACGCCGAGGCCGGCATGCGCCTGCTCGGCGCCGATCTCTACGCCGCTTGCAGCGCGGCGCAGGCGGTCTTCCGGGGCAAGCCGCTGGACTACTGCATCGGTGCCGCCGGCGAGCACTGGGTGATGAACTCGCTGGCGGTGCTGGCCGCTGTCGCCGCCCTGGGCGGCGACCCGCTGCGCGGATCGGCCGAGTTCGCAAGGCTGCAGCCGGTCGCCGGGCGCGGCCAGCGGCGCCAGATCCGCCTGCCGGGCGGCGGCACGGCGCTGCTGATCGACGAGAGCTACAACGCCAATCCGGACTCCGTGAAGGCGGCGCTCGCGGTGCTCGGGCGCATCAAGCCGGAGGGCGCGGGCCGCCGGATCGCGGTACTGGGCGACATGCTGGAGCTGGGCGAGGGGGCGCCCGCCTACCACGCCGAACTGGCCGACGCGGTGGCCGACGCCCAGGTCGACCTCGCCTACCTGAGCGGCACCAACATGGCGCACCTGGCCGCCGCTCTGCCGCCCTCGCGCCTGGCTGCCTGCTGCCAGACCTCGGAGCCGCTGGCGGCGCTGGTCCCCGAGGCGCTGCTGCCGGGCGACGTGGTGCTGGTCAAGGGCTCGCTCGGCAGCCGTATGCGCCGGGTTATCGAGGCGCTCGACGCGCTGGCGCCCGACGAGGACGCGGTGGCCTCCGAGACCGAAGGCGTCCCCGTGCCCGAGGCCGCGCCACGCGCGGCGAACGGCGGCTGAGGGGGACCGGCGATGCTCACCCTGCTGGTACCCCTGGCCGACGAGTTCCAGGTCTTCAACCTGTTCCGCTACCTGACCTTCCGGACCGGCGGCGCGGTGCTGACCGCCCTGTTCATCTGCTTCGTCCTCGGCCCTGGCGTCATCTCCTGGCTGAAGGCCAAGCAGCGCGAGGGACAGCCGATCCGCACCGACGGCCCGCAGAGCCACCTGCTGACCAAGAAGGGCACGCCGACCATGGGCGGCGTGCTGATCCTGCTGTCGCTTGCGGTCTCGACGCTGCTGTGGGCGGACCTGACCAACGCCTACGTCTGGATCGTCCTGTTCGTGACCATCGGCTTCGGCGCCATCGGCTTCGGCGACGACTACCTGAAGCTCACCCGGCGCAGCCACAAGGGCCTGCCGGGCAAGGGCAAGCTGGCCGGGCAGATCCTGATCGCCACCGCCGCCACCCTGCTGGTCGTCTGGGTCGCGCCGGAGGACACGCAGACCCACCTGGCAGTGCCCTTCTTCAAGGACCTGCTGATCAACCTCGCCTGGTTCTTCGTGCCCTTCGCCGTGTTCGTGATGGTCGGCGCCTCGAACGCGGTCAACCTGACCGACGGGCTCGACGGACTGGCGATCGTCCCGGTGATGATCGTCGCGGCCTGCTTCGCGCTGATCGCCTACCTGGTGGGCAACACCGTCTTCGCCAACTACCTGCAGATCCACTACGTCGCGGGCACCGGCGAGCTGGCGGTGTTCTGCGGCGCGCTGGTCGGCGCCAGCCTGGGCTTCCTCTGGTTCAACGCGCCGCCGGCGATGGTCTTCATGGGCGATACCGGCTCGCTGTCGTGCGGCGGCGCGCTGGGCGGCATCGCGGTGATCACCAAGCACGAGCTGGTGCTGGCGATCGTCGGCGGCCTCTTCGTGCTCGAGACCGTCTCGGTGATGATCCAGGTGCTCTCCTTCAAGATGACCGGCAAGCGCGTCTTCCGCATGGCGCCGCTGCACCATCACTTCGAACAGAAGGGCTGGGCCGAGCCGACCGTCGTCATCCGCTTCTGGATCATCGCCATGGTGCTGGCGCTGATCGGCCTGTCCACCTTGAAGCTGCGGTGAGGGGGCGCAGGTCACCATGATCCCCCTGCCGTTCTTCCATGGCCTGCCCGTCGGCGTCCTCGGCCTCGGCCGCTCCGGCGTCTCCGCGGCGCGCGCGCTGGCGGCCAGCGGCGCCGAGGTCTGGGCCTGGGACGATTCCGAGGACGCGCGCGCACGCGCTGCCGAGCAGGGCATCGCCCTGGTCGACCTCTACCGCTGCAACTGGATGGAGCCGACCTCGCTCGTCCTTTCGCCGGGGATTGCGCACACCCACCCGGCCCCGCACCCGGTCGTCGCACTGGCGCGCGAGGCCGGGGCGGAGATCATCGGCGACGTCGAGCTGCTGGGCCGCGCCCAGCCGGATGCGCGCTACCTCGGCATCACCGGCACCAACGGCAAGTCGACCACGACGGCGTTGGCCGGCCACATGCTGCAGCTCTGCAACGTCGACGCCCAGGTCGGCGGCAACATCGGCCAGCCGGTGCTCGACCTGGAGCCAGCCGGCAACAGCGGCAGCTACGTGCTGGAGATGTCGAGCTACCAGCTCGAGCTGACCTTCTCCATCACCTTCGACGTCGCCGTGCTGCTGAACATCACGCCTGACCACCTGGAGCGGCACGGCGGCTTCGAGGGCTACGTCGCGGCGAAGAAGGAGATCTTCCGCCGGCAGACAAGCCCGCGCACCGCCATCGTCGGGCTCGACGACGAGACCTGCCGCGCCGTTCACGCCGAGCTGGCGGCGATCGGCGACCAGCGCATCATCGGGATTTCGGCCGAGCGCGAGGTCGCGGGCGGCGTCTACGTGCGCGATGGCGTGCTGATCGACGACCTCGACGGTCAGCAGGTTCCAGCCCTCGACCTTCGCGAGGTGCCCAGTCTGCCGGGCCGCCACAATTGGCAGAACGCGGCCGCCGCCTACGCCGCCGGGCGCGCCTGCCAGGTGCCGGCGCCCTCGCTGGCCGCGGCCATGCGCTCCTTCGACGGTCTGCCGCACCGCCAGGAGCGGATCGCCACGATCGACGGCGTCCTCTACGTCAACGACTCCAAGGCGACCAATCCCGAGGCGGCCGCCAAGGCGCTGGCCAGCTACGAAACCATCTACTGGGTCGCCGGCGGGCGCGCCAAGGAAGGCGGTCTTGACCCGATCCTGGCCCACCTGGACCGGGTCGCCGAGACCTTCCTGATCGGGGAGGCGAGCGAGACCTTCGCCGAGACGCTGGAGGGCAAGGTGGCGCTGCAGCGCTGCGGCGACCTCGCAACGGCGTTGGCCGCCGCCACCGTGGCAGCGCGCCGCGACGGTAAGGCGAACCCCGTGGTGCTGCTGAGCCCGGCCGCCGCCAGCTTCGACCAGTTCGCCGACTTCGAGCAGCGCGGCGAGACCTTCCGCCGCGCCGTCCAGGCGATCCCCGGCACCCGGGACGAGGAGGGCGCGGTATGAGCTTCGCGCGCACCGACACCTCGATCGTGGGGCGCTGGTGGTGGACCGTCGACCGTTGGACCCTGGCGGCGCTTGCCGTGCTGATCGGCATCGGCGCGGTGCTGATTCTCGCCGCCTCGCCAGCCGTCTCGGAGCGCATCGGCCTGGGTTCCTTCTCGCTGGCCAAGCGCCAGCTCGTTCTGCTGCCGCTGGCCGGGGCGATCCTGCTCGCCTGCTCGCTGCTCTCCGTCACCTGGGTGCGGCGGGTCGGCGTGCTCGGCCTGCTGGGCACCCTGATCCTGCTGCTCGCCACTCTGGCGGTCGGCTTCGAGACCAAGGGCGCCCAGCGCTGGATCTACCTCGCCGGCTTCTCGCTGCAGCCCAGCGAGTTCCTCAAGCCCTGCTTCGCCATCGCCTGCGCCTGGCTGTTCGCGCTCGGCAAGACGCAGGAAGGCTTCCCGGGCACCGCCCTGGCTACGGCGCTGTTCGCCGTGTTCGCCGCCCTTCTGCTGGCGCAGCCGGACCTCGGCCAGACCTTCGTGTTGGGCGTCATCTTCGGCGTGCAGTTCTTTCTGGCCGGCCTGCCGATGCTGCTGGTCGTCGGTCTGGCCGCGGGTGGGCTCGCCCTCCTCGTCGGCGCCTACCTCTGGCTGCCCCATGTGACCGAGCGCATCAACCTGTTCCTCAACCCCGAGGCCGGCGACAACTATCAGGTCGAGCGCTCGCTGCAGGCCTTCGACCATGGCGGCTGGTGGGGCGTCGGTCCCGGCGAAGGGCGCATCAAGTCGGTGCTGCCCGACGCCCACTCCGACTTCGTCTTCGCCGTCGCCGGCGAGGAACTCGGCCTCGTCGTCTGCATGGCGATCGTCGCGCTCTACGGCTTCGTCGTGCTGCGCGGCTTCGCCCGGCTGCTCGGCGAGCAGAGCCTGTTCGTGCTGCTCGCGGCCACCGGCCTGCTGACGCAGTTCGGCCTGCAGGCGCTGATCAACATGGCCTCCGCCCTGCATCTGATCCCGACCAAGGGGATGACACTGCCCTTCATCAGCTACGGCGGCTCCTCGCTGCTGGCCCTGGCCTTCGGCATGGGGCTGCTGTTGGCGCTCACCCGCCGCCGCGTCGCCACCGGAGACGAGACATGAGCCGCACCGCCGAGACCCAGCGCCCCTTCACCGCGGTGCTCGCTGCGGGCGGCACGGGCGGCCACATGTTCCCGGCTCAGGCGCTGGCGCGCGCGCTGCTGGCGCGCGGCGCCAAGGTGGTGCTGATCACCGACAAGCGCGGCGGCGGCTTCGGCCCGGACCTGCCGCAGGTCGAGACCTGGCGGGTCTCCGGCGCCGGCGTGGCCGGCGGCGACCTGCTGTCCAAGGCCAAGGGCGCCGTCAAGCTGGCCTGGGGCATCGTCCAGTCGCGCGGCATCCTCAAGCGCGTACGGCCCGATGCGGTGGTCGGGTTCGGCGGCTACGCCAGCGTGCCGCCGGTCTTCGCCGCCGGCCGCATGGGCCTGCGCATCGTGCTGCACGAGCAGAACGCCGTCGCCGGGCGCGCCAACCGCATGCTGGCGCCGAAGGCGAGTGCCATCTGCACCTCCTTCGCCCAGGTGGCCGGGCTGACGCCGGCCGACCAGCCCAAGACGGTGATCACCGGCAACCCGGTGCGCGGCGCCATCGCCGCGCTGGGCCGCCAGCCCTATGGCGTACCGGGTCCGAACGATCCCTTCCGCCTGCTGGTGACCGGCGGCTCCCAGGGCGCGCGCGTCTTCAACGAGGTACTGCCCTACGCCCTGTGCCGCCTGCCGGAGGCCATCAAGGCGCGCCTGAGCGTCGTCCAGCAGGTGCGCGGCACCGACACCAGCCAGGTCGCCGCTGTCTATGAGACCTGCGGGGTGACCGCCGAGCTGAAGAGCTTCCTCGACGACATGCCGGAGCGCCTGAAGGCGGCCCACCTGGTGATCTGCCGCGCCGGCGCCTCGACCGTGGCGGAGCTGGCCGCGGCCGGCCGCCCGGCGATCCTGGTGCCCTTCCCCTTCGCCGCCGACGACCACCAGACCGGCAACGCCCATGCCGTGGCCGAGGCCGGTGCCGGCTGGCTGCTGCCGCAGGGGAACCTGACGCCCGAGACCCTCGCCGAGCGGCTCACCCAGTTGATCGGCGACCCTGCCACCCTGGCCCGCGCCGCCGGCTGCGCGCGCGCCTTCGCGCAAGAGGATTCTGCCGAGCGACTGGCCGACGTGGTGCTGCACACGGGCGACGGCAACGGCGCCGCCGCACGCCCCCCGAAGCCGGAAGAGGCAGCCGCATGAGAGCGCTTCCCCTCGACATCGGCCGCATCCACTTCGTCGGCATCGGCGGCATCGGCATGAGCGGGATCGCCGAGATCCTGCACAACCTGGGCTACCAGGTTCAGGGCTCCGACATGGCCGAGAACGCCAACGTGCGCCGGCTGCGCGCGCTCGGCATCCCGGTCGTCGTCGGCCAGAAGGCCGAGAACGTCGCCGAGGCCCAGGTCGTCGTCATCTCCAGCGCCATAAAGCGCGACAACCCCGAGGTGGTCGCCGCACGCGAACGCTTGCTGCCGATCGTGCGGCGCGCCGAAATGCTGGCCGAACTGATGCGCCTGAAGTGGTCGGTCGCCGTCGGCGGCACCCACGGCAAGACCACCACCACCTCGCTGGTCGCCGCCCTGCTGGACGCCGGCGGGCTCGACCCGACGGTGATCAACGGCGGCATCATCAACGCCTACGGCACCAACGCGCGGCTCGGCGAAGGCGAGTGGATGGTCGTGGAGGCCGACGAGAGCGACGGCACCTTCACCAAGCTGCCCTCGGTCATCGCCATCGTCACCAATATCGACCCCGAGCACCTGGACCACTACGGCACCGCCGACGCCCTCGACCTGGCCTTCGAGACCTTCGTCGAGAACATCCCCTTCTACGGCTTCGCGGTGCTGTGCATCGACCATCCGGCGGTGCAGTCGCTGATCGGCCGCATCGAGGACCGCCGCATCGTCACCTACGGCTTCTCGCCCCAGGCCGAGGTGCGCGCCCTCGACGTCCAGGCCTCGCCCGAGGGCTCGCGCTTCGCCGTCGAGATCTACGACCGGCGCAGCGGGCGGCAGCGGCGCCTGGACGATCTCTTCCTGCCGATGGTCGGACGCCACAACGTGCAGAACGCGCTGGCCGCCATCGCGGTCGCCGAGGAGATGGGCCTGCCCGCCGAGCGCATTCGCGCCGGCCTGGCCGGATTCGGCGGCGTTAAGCGGCGATTCACGCGCACCGGCGAGGCACATGGCGTGACCGTCATCGACGACTACGGTCACCACCCGGTTGAGATCGCAGCCGTGCTGCAGGCCGCGCGTCAGGCTACTGCCGGCAAGGTCGTCGCCGTCGTCCAGCCGCACCGCTACACCCGCCTGGCTAGCCTGTTCGAGGACTTCTGCAGCTGCTTCAACGACGCCGACGCCGTCGTCGTGGCCGAGGTCTATCCGGCCGGCGAGACGCCGATTCCGGGCGCCGACCGCGACCATCTGGTCGCCGGCCTGCGCGCCCGCGGGCACCGCAAGGTGGTGCCGCTGGAAGGCCCGGAAGGCTTGGCGCCCACGGTGGCCCAGCTCGCCGCGCCCGGCGATCTGGTGGTTTGCCTGGGCGCCGGCAACATCACCGCCTGGGCAGCCGCGCTGCCGGGCGAATTGGAAGTCCTCTACGTCAGCCAGGACCGCCAGCGGGCGGGAGGGAGGCCATGAGCGTCATGACCGCCGCCCGCCCCGACCGTCTGCTCGATCGCCTGCCACCGGTGCGCGGACGCTACACCGAGAACGCCGACCTTTCACGGATCACCTGGTTTCGCGTCGGCGGCCCGGCCGAGGTGGCCTTCCGGCCGGCCGATCGCGAAGACCTGCTCGCCTTCCTGGCCGCCAAGCCGGACGGGGTCCCGGTCACGGTGATCGGCGTCGGCTCCAACCTGCTGGTGCGCGACGGCGGCGTACCCGGCGTCGTGGTGCGGCTGGGCCGCGACTTCGCGCAGATGCGCCGAGACGGCGAGGAGATCGAGGTCGGCGCCGCCTGCCTCGACCTGAACGTCGCCAAGGCGGCGGCGGCGGGCGGTCTGGCCGGGCTCGAGTTCCTCTGCGGCGTGCCCGGCAGCATCGGCGGCGCGCTGCGCATGAACGCCGGCGCCTACGGCCGCGAACTGAAGGACGCCCTGGTCTGGGCCGAGGCGGCGGACGCAGAGGGCGCGCTGCGCCGTCTGACGTCGGACGAGATGGGCCTGGGCTACCGCCACTCCACCGTGCCCACCGACTGGATCTTCTTGGGCTGCCGCCTGCGCGGCCACACCGACGCGCCGGAGGCGATCCGCGCGCGCATGGCCGAAATCCAGGGCAGCCGTGAGGCGAGCCAGCCGATTCGCACCCGCACCGGCGGTTCGACCTTCAAGAACCCGCCGGGTCGTAAGGCCTGGCAGCTCATCGCCGCCGCCGGATGCCGGGGCCTGACGCTCGGCGGTGCCCAGGTGTCCGAGCAGCACTGCAACTTCCTGATCAACACCGGCGGTGCCACGGCCGCGGAACTGGAAGCGCTCGGCGAGGAGGTGCGCCGCCGCGTCAAGGCGCACAGTGGCATCGAGCTGGAGTGGGAGATCAAGCGGATCGGCGTCGCGCCTGACGAGCCTCCGGCTGGGGAGGCGGCGCATGGCTAGGCGCGTTGCGGTGCTGATGGGCGGCCCCTCGGCCGAACGCGAGGTCTCGCTGACCAGCGGCGCGGCCTGTGCCGAGGCGATCCGCGCCCTCGGCCACGAGGCCATCGAGATCGACCCGGTGCTGGGCGAGGCGGGCCTGGTCGAGTTGGTGCACGCGCTGACCCCCAAGCCCGACCTGGTCTTCAACGCCCTGCACGGCCGCTGGGGCGAGGACGGCTGCGTCCAGGGGCTGCTCGACCTGCTGGACGTACCCTACACCCATTCCGGGCTGCTGGCCTCGGCGCTCGCCATGGACAAGCCGATGGCCAAGACCGTCTTTGCCGCGGCCGGCCTGCGCGTGCCCGACGGGATCGTGGTCTCGCGTGCCGAGCTGGCGGCCGGCGACCCGATGGCCCGCCCCTACGTCGCCAAGCCTCTCAATGAGGGCTCCTCGGTCGGCGTGACGATCGTCGGTGCGGGCGACAACCGCCGGCCGGCGGACATCGGCGCCTGCGGCCTCGGCGAGCGGATCCTGATCGAGCCCTTCATTCCCGGCCACGAGCTTACCGTTGCCGTGCTGGGCGATCGTCCGTTGGCGGTGACCGAACTGCGTCCGCGCCAGGGCTTCTACGACTACGCGGCCAAATACACGGAAGGCAGGACCGAGCACCTGGTCCCTGCGCCGGTGCCGCCGGCGGTGTACGAGGCCGCGCTCGAGATGGCGGTCGCGGCGCACGCCGCGCTTGGCTGTCGTGGCGTCAGCCGCGCCGACTTCCGCTGGAACCCGGAAAAGGACGTCGAGGGCCTCTACCTGCTGGAGGTCAACACCCAGCCGGGCATGACGCCGCTCTCCCTGGTCCCGGAACAGGCGCAGCACCTGGGGATGAGCTTTACCGAGCTGGTCGGCTGGATGCTGGAGCACGCCGCATGCGACTGAACCGCAGCCCGAAGCTCGCGGTCCGCAGCCGCCGCCCGGCGCGCCCCGCCCGGCGCGGCCGCCGGCTGCGCTGGGCGCTGCCGATCCTGGCATTGGCAGCGCTGGGCGGCGCCGGCGGCTGGGCGGCGACCGGCGGCTGGGCGGAACGGCAGGCGGCCGCGCTGGAGGCCGCCTTCTACGCCGGCACCGCGGCGGCGGGTCTCGCCGTCGACGACGTGCTGGTCGAGGGGCGCACGCGCACGCCCGCCGCCGACGTACTGGCCGCCCTGGGCGTCGCCCGCGGCACGCCGATACTCGAGTTCGACCCGGCCGACGCCCGCGATCGCCTGTTGGAGCTGCCCTGGGTCGGTACCGCGCGCGTCGAGCGGCGCCTGCCCGACCTGATCTTCGTCGATCTGCGCGAGCGCCACCCGCTCGCCCTCTGGCAACTGAACGGGCGTCTGCAGGTGATCGACACGGAGGGCGAACCGATCCCCGGTGCCGCGCCGGCCCGCTTTGCCGAACTGCCGTTGCTGGTCGGCGAGGGCGCGCCGGAGCGCGCGCAGAGCCTGCTTGGCCTGCTGCAGCGCGCGCCGGACCTCGCCGAGAAGGTGGTTGCCGCCGTGCGTGTCGGCGAGCGCCGCTGGAACGTCGTGTTGGAGGGCGACATCGAGGTACGCCTGCCGGAGGTCGGCGCCGCCGAGGCATGGGACCAGCTCGCGCGCCTCGTGCGCGAGGAGGCGCTGCTGGAACGCGACGTGGTGACCATCGACCTGCGCCTGCCCGACCGCCTGATCTTGCGCGGCGACAACGCCGCCGAACCCGCCTGGCGGCGCGCCGTCGGCGGCGAGGAAACCTGAGCCGAGAGGAGCCGGAAGACCGCGATGCGCAAGCCACCGCGCCGCAACCGCAACGGACTGCTCGCCGCGCTCGACGTCGGCTCGGGCAAGGTCTGCTGCCTGATCGCCCGCAGCAACGGGGCCGAAGGCCGGCCGCGGGTCGTCGGCATCGGCCAGCAGGTCAGCCGCGGCGTCAAGAACGGCGCCGTCGTCGACATGGAGGCCGCCGAGCGCGCCATCCTGGCTGCGGTGCACGCCGCCGAGGAGATGGCCGGCGAAACGATCGAGCAGGTGGTGCTCTCGCTGTCGGGCGGCTACCCGGCCTCGCGCACCGTCAACGTCGAGGTGGCGATCGACGGCCACGAGGTAAGCGACGCCGACCTGGCACGCGCGCTGGCCGAGGGGCGCCAGGTCGAAGGGCTGCTGGGCCACCCGGAGAAGGGCCGGCAACTCATCCACTCCATCCCCACCGCCTACACCATCGACGGCAGCCGCGGCATTCGCGACCCGCGCGGCATGTACGGCGAGCGTCTGGGCGTCAACATGCACGTGGTCACCGCCGCCGTCGGCCCGGTGCGCAACCTCGCCACTTGCGTGCAGCGCTGCCACCTGGAGATCGGCGGCTTCGTCGTCACGCCCTATGCGGCCGCGCTCGCCGCCTTGGTCGAGGACGAGCGCGAGCTCGGCGTCACCCTGATCGACATGGGCGCCGGCGTCACCTCGATCGCGGTCTTCTACGAGGGCAGCCTGATCTACACCGACGTGGTGCCGGTCGGCGGCGGCCATGTGACCAGCGACATCGCGCGCGGCCTCTCGACGCCGCTGAACCACGCCGAGCGCCTAAAGACGCTCTACGGCCACGCCGTCGCCACAGCTTCGGACGTGCGCGAGATGATCGACGTGCCGCAGGTCGGCGAGGAGGACGAGGGCCACAGCCACCAGGTCCAGCGCTCCCTGCTGGTCGGCATCATCCGGCCGCGCCTGGAGGAGACCTTCGAGCTGGTGCGCTCGCGTCTGGAGGCGAGCGGCTTCGACAAGATCGGCGGGCGCCGCGTGGTGCTGACCGGCGGTGCCAGCCAGCTCCCGGGGATGCGCGACCTGGCCGCCGACATCCTCGACAAGCAGGTGCGCATCGGCCGGCCGATCCACGTCGACGGCCTCGCCGAGGCGACCGGCGGGCCGGCCTACGCGGTCGCCGCCGGCCTGATCTCCTACGCCGTGCAGAACGAGGCGGCGATGCCCCCCGAGGCTCGCCCGCACGACACTCGCGCCAGCCTGGTCGACCGGGTGGGGAGTTGGCTGCGTGAGCACTTCTAACCGGACCTGCCCAGCCCTCCGCTGTGGGCCAAGACAGCCAACGGCCGTCCCGACCGCCTCGGGACAATCGTCCGCCGGCCCCACCGCGGTGTACGGGGCGCCCCGAGCGGGCCTGCGACGCATGAGACGAGCAACTGGAGGCTTTTCGAGATGACCTTGCACCTGAACGTGCCGCAAACGGACGAGCAGCTGAGCCCCCGTATCACCGTGATCGGTGTCGGCGGGGCCGGCGGCAATGCCGTCAACAACATGATCAGCTCTCAGCTCGAGGGCGTCGAGTTCCTGGTCGCCAACACCGACGCCCAGGCGCTCAAGGGCTCCAAGTGCGAGCACCGCATCCAACTCGGCCGCAACATCACCTCCGGCCTGGGCGCCGGCTCGCGCCCCGACGTCGGCCGGGCCGCCGCCGAGGAGCAGCTGGAGGAGATCCTGGCCCACCTGGAGACCTCCAACATGGTCTTCATCACCGCCGGCATGGGCGGCGGCACCGGCACCGGGGCGGCGCCGGTGATCGCCCGCGCCGCGCGCGAGGCCGGCATCCTGACCGTCGGCGTGGTGACCAAGCCCTTCCAGTTCGAGGGCATCCACCGCATGCGGATCGCCGAGAACGGTATCCAGGAGCTGAGCCAGTTCGTCGACACCCTGATCATCATCCCGAACCAGAACCTGTTCCGGGTCGCCAACGAGAAGACGACCTTCGCCGACGCCTTCAAGATGGCCGACGACGTGCTCTACTCCGGCGTGCGCGGCGTGACCGACCTGATGGTCATGCCGGGCCTGATCAACCTGGACTTCGCCGACATCCGCACGGTGATGACGGAGATGGGCAAGGCGATGATGGGCACCGGCGAGGCCGAGGGCGACAACCGCGCCATCGCAGCCGCCGAGGCCGCCATCTCCAACCCGCTGCTCGACGACGTCTCGATGAAGGGCGCACGCGGGGTCCTGATCAACATCACCGGCGGCATGGACATGACTCTGTTCGAGGTCGACGAGGCGGCCAACCGCATCCGCGACGAGGTCGACCCCGACGCCAACATCATCTTCGGCTCGACCTTCGACGAGAGCCTGAACGGGACCATGCGGGTCTCGGTGGTCTCCACCGGCATCGAGGCCGAGGCCAACCTGGAGCCGCGGCCGGCGAGCCTGTCGCTGGTCCACTCTCGCCCGGCGGCGCGCCCGAGCGTCGAGACGCCCGCGACCAAGCCCGCTGCCCCGGCCGTCGCCGGTGTGACGGCCGCCGCGGCCGAGCCCCTTCAGGCCGGTATCGCCTCGCCGCTGGCCTCGGGGGAGGTGGACGAGGGGCCGGCGCCGGAACCGGCCGAGACCGTCGCGAGCGCCCAGACCGATCCGCCGGCCGAACCCGCGCCGGCCGCGGCCCCCGAAACGGCGGCCCCCGAGCAACCCCAGGACGCCTTCGTGCCGCCGGCCCCGGCAACGCCCGAGCGCAAGGCCTACGCGGCCAGCCAGACGGCTTCGGGCCGGCCCGACCCCTTCGCGGCGGCCGACATGGCGAACGCCGCCCGCGGACGTCGCGGCGAGAGCGACGCGCCGGCCGCACCGGCGGCGCCGCGCAACAAGGCCTACAGCCTGTTCCGCCGCGTCACCGGCGGGCTGACGGGACTGCAGGAGGAGGAGAACCGGCCCGCCGCCCCCGCCCAGCCGCCGGTCCGGCGCGAGCCCTCGATCGGCCGTCCCGCCGAGGGCGAGGGCGGCGCCGGCGAGGCGGCCAAGGCCGCTGCGCCGCAGCCGACCGCGGCACCGAAGCCGGTCAATCCGGCCGCCGAGGCGCGTCAGCCGAAGCTGAGCGGCATGGAGCCGACCCAGACCGCCAAGGAGGAGGAAGACCTGCTGGACATCCCGGCCTTCCTCCGCCGTCAGGCCAACTGACGCCGCGGCATGACGAACCGGGCCGGCCGCAGATGTGCGGCCGGACGAGTGACGGCGGCCGGATCCTCGCCAGGGGTCGGGCCGTCGCCCGTCTCGGCGGCCATTGCGTGCGGGTCCGGCCCCGACCGCCGAACCCGCGCCGGCTCGTAACATGCGGTAACAAATGTTGATTTGAGGCGGTACGGTGGCGCCGCCTAGAAAATATGTGGATGCAGCGGCAGGATGCGGCCGAAGGGGAGTTCGGTACGCGTTGGGGAAGTGCCCGCTGCCCTGCAAGGGGGCAATGTGAGAGGGAAGAGCATGGCCGACGGCATGACGCCATTCCGCGTGGTCTCGGCGCGCGAGGCGATCCCCGGAACCGCGGTGCGAGATCGCAGCGGGCGCCGTTTCGTCCGTCAGACGACGCTGAAGAACGCCATCCACTGTTCCGGCGTCGGCGTGCACGGCGGCCAGAAGGCACGCATGACCCTGGCCCCGGCCGAGTCCGACACCGGGATCGTCTTCGTCCGTACCGACCTGCCTGGGCAGCCGAACATCCCGGCGCTGTGGCGCACGGCCGTCGAAACGCCCCTGTGCAGCAAGATCGTCGACGCCGACAGCGGCGTCAGCGTGTCCACCATCGAACACCTGATGGCCGCCTTGTCGGGCTGCGGCGTCGACAACGCCGTGGTCGAGATCGATGGCCCGGAAGTGCCGATCATGGACGGCAGTGCCGCGCCCTTCGTCTTCCTGATCGAGTGCGCCGGCATCGCCCAGTTGGAAGCGCCGCGCAAGGCGATCGAAGTGCTGAAGACGGTCGAGGTGCGCGAGCCGCATCGCACCGCTCGGCTGAGCCCGTACGCGGGCTTCGCCGTCGACTTCGCCATCGCCTTCGACAGTGGCGCGGTCGGCGACCAGCGGGTCACCTGCGAGGTCACGCCGACCGCCTTCAAGCAGGAAATCGCGCGCGCGCGCACTTTCGGCTTCCTGCACGAGGTCGACCAGCTCCGCAAGATGGGCCTGGCCAAGGGCGGCAGTCTGGCGAACGCCATCGTCATCGACGGCGACGAGATCCTGAATCCCGAGGGGCTGCGCTACGCCGACGAGTTCGTCCGCCACAAGGCGCTGGACTCGATCGGCGATCTCTACATGGCCGGCCGCCCGCTGCTCGGCCGCTTCCAGGGCGACAGGGCGGGCCATGCGCTGACCCTGCGGCTGCTGCAGGCTCTGTTCGCCGATCCCGCCGCCTGGCGCGAGATCGAGTTGGACGAGTTGCAGGCCGAGCCGGACCTGCCGCTGGCCGCCGGCGCCTGAGGCGGGCCCGCTTCGCTCCTCCCCGACTTGCTGCGCAGGCCCGCTCGACTATAGTCTGCGGCGCTCGTTCGTCAGCGCGTCGGAGTCCGCCCATGTCCGTTGCCGCCCGCTCTCGCCTCTTCGCCGCCCTGATCCTGGGCTTGGCGCCGCTGCTGGCCGCCTGCTCCAGCGACGACGAGCTGGCCTACGAGGAGGCTCCGGTCGAAGAGCTCTATAACCGCGGCTACGTCAACCTGCTGGACGGCCAGAACGAGCTTGCCGCGCAATACTTCGACGAAGTCGAGCGCCAACACCCCTATTCCCAATGGGCACCCAAGGCGCAGCTCATGGCCGCCTACGCCCACTACGAAGACAACCGCTACGACGACGCGATCAACGCTCTGGACCGCTTCATCCAGCTGAACCCGGGCAACGAGGACGTCGCCTATGCCTATTACCTGAAGGCCATCAGCTACTATGAGCAGATCAGCGACGTCGGCCGCGACCAGAAGATGACGGAGCTCGCGCTGACCTCGCTGCAGGACGTGGTGCGCCGCTTCCCGGACAGCGAGTACGCCCGCGACGCCCAGCTCAAGATCGACCTCGCCCGCGACCACCTCGCCGGCAAGCACATGACCATTGGTCGCTACTATCAGCGCCAGGGCGAATATTTGGCGGCGATCAACCGCTTCCGCCTGGTGATCGCCGATTACCAGACCACGACCCACGCCCCCGAGGCGCTGCACCGCCTGGTCGAGAGCTACCTGGCGCTCGGCGTCGCCGACGAGGCCCAGGCGACGGCTGCCGTGCTCGGCTACAACTACCCGGGCAGCCCCTGGTACGCCGACTCCTACTACCTGCTCACCGGCGAGGACCTGCGGCCCGAGCCGCAGCAGGGCTCCTGGATATCACGCACCTGGAATTCGATCTTCTGAGGCACGCATGCTCGCGAGCCTGTCGATCCGCGACGTGGTGCTCATCGACAAGCTGGAGCTTGCTTTCGACCGCGGCCTGGGTGTGTTGACCGGCGAAACCGGCGCCGGCAAGTCGATCCTGCTGGACGCGCTTGGTCTGGCGCTCGGCGAGCGTGCCGAGGCCGGCCTGGTCCGCCAGGGCGCCGAGAAGGCCCGCGTCTCCGCCACCTTCGAGTTGGAGGCACGGCATCCCGCCTTCGCACTGCTGGCCGACAACGACATCGAGATCGAGGACGACCACCTGGTGCTGCGGCGGGTGCTGGGCGCCGACGGCCGCAGTCGCGCCTACGTCAACGACCAACCGGTTTCCGTCGGCCTGCTGCGCGCGCTCGGCGACAGCCTCGTGGAGGTGCAGGGACAGTTCGCCCAGCGCGGCCTGCTCGACCCGAAGACCCACCTGGCGTTGCTCGACGCCTTCGGCGGCCTGCACACGCAGGCGCGCGAGGTGGCGCACCGACACGCTGCCTGGCGCGCCGCCGCCAAGGCGCGTGCCGAGGCCGAGGCCGCCTTCGAGCAAGCGCGCGCCGACGAGACCTTCCTGCGGCACGCCGTCGAGGAGCTGCGCCAGCTCGCCCCGCGCGCCGGCGAGGAGGCGGAACTGGGCGAAGAACGCAGCTTCTTGATGAACGCCGAGAAGCTGATCGCCGCGATGACCGCGGCCGGCGAGGAGCTGGGCGCCGCCGACACGGCGCTGGCCCGCGCCCTGCGCCACCTGGAGCAGGCGGCGCCGAAAGCCGGCGGCCGCCTGGACGGCGTACTCGCCGCTCTGGAGCGCGCCGCCGCCGAGGCTGGCGAGGCGCAGGCCGACCTCTCCGCCGTCTCCGCCGATCTCGAAATCGAGCCGGCGCGCCTGCAGGAGATCGACGAACGCTTCTTCGCGCTGAAGGACGCCGCCCGCAAGCATGGCTGCGAAGCCGACGCCCTGCCGGCGCTGCTGGCCCGCCTGGAAGAGCAGCTTGCCGGCATCGAGACCGGCGGCGAGCGCCTGAGCGAGTTGGCGCGCGCTCAGCAGGCGGCGCGCGACGCCTACGCCGAAGCGGCCGAGGCTCTGTCCGCCGCACGCGCCGCCACCGCCCTGCGGCTCGACGCGGCCGTCAACGCCGAACTTGCGCCGCTGAAACTGGAGAAGGCGCGCTTCGCCACACGGCTGGTGCCGCAGGAGGAGTCGGGGTGGGGCCGGCACGGCAAGGATGCCGTGGCCTTCGAGGTGGCGACCAATCCGGGCAGCGCGCCCGGGCCGCTGGCGCGCATCGCCTCCGGCGGCGAGCTGTCGCGCTTTCTGTTGGCCCTGAAGGTGGTGCTGAGCGCGGTCTCGCCGATCGTCACTCTGGTCTTCGACGAGGTCGACAGCGGCATCGGCGGCGCCACCGCCGCCGCGGTCGGCGAGCGCCTGGCGCGCCTGGCGCAGGCCCGGCAGGTGCTGGTGGTCACCCACAGCCCGCAGGTGGCGGCGCGCGGCACCGCACACTACCTGGTGCGCAAGGACAGCCGGACGGCGACGACGGTCACCGGCGTCGCCCGCCTCGATCCGGGCCAGCGGCGCGAGGAGGTGGCGCGCATGCTCTCCGGCGCCACGGTCACCGACGAGGCGCGCGCGGCGGCCGAGAAGCTGATGGGCGCCGCATGAAACTGCGCGAGAAGCCCGTCGACCAGCTCGGCGCGGCGGAGGCTGCCGAGGAGCTGACGGCCCTGGCGGCCGAGATCCGCCGCCACGACGAACTCTACTACCGCAAAGACCAGCCGGAGATCTCCGACGCGGCCTATGATGCGCTGCGCCAGCGCAACGAGGCGATCGAGGCCGCCTTCCCCGAGCTGATCCGCGCGGACAGCCCGAGCCGGCGCGTCGGCATCGAGCCGGCAGGCGGCTTCGCCAAGGTGCGTCACCGCGTGCCGATGCTGAGCCTGTCCAACGCCTTCGGCGAGGACGACGTCCACGACTTCTTTGCGCGGGTGCGGCGTTTCCTCAGCATGGGCGTCGACGAACCGCTCTACGTCGTCGCCGAGCCGAAGATCGACGGCCTGTCGATCAGCCTGCGCTACGAGGCGGGCCGCTTCGTCCAGGGCGCCACCCGCGGCGACGGCACCGAGGGCGAGGACGTTACCGCCAACCTGCGCACCCTCGCGGACGTCCCGGCGCGCATCGCCGGCGAGCCCCCGGACGTCCTGGAGGTGCGCGGCGAGGTCTACATGACCAAGCCGGACTTCGCCGCCCTCAACGAGCGGCAGGACGCGGCCGGGGCCAAGCGCTTCGCCAATCCGCGCAATGCCGCCGCCGGCAGCCTGCGACAGCTCGACCCCAAGATCACTGCCCAACGGCCGCTGCGCTTCTTCGCCTACTCTTGGGGCGAGCTGTCGGCACCGTTGGCCGATACTCACTGGCACGCCCTGCAGCGGCTCGAGGCCTGGGGCTTTCCGATCAACCCGCTGGCCGAGCGCTGCGCCGACGCCGAGGCGACGCTGGCGGTCTATCGCAAGGTCGAGGCCGAGCGCGGGGCGCTCGACTACGACATCGACGGCGTCGTCTACAAGGTCGACGAACTGGCGTTGCAGCAGCGGCTGGGCTTCGTCAGCCGCGCGCCGCGCTGGGCCATCGCCCACAAGTTCCCGGCCGAAAGGGCGCAGACCGTGCTGGAGGACATCTCCATCCAGGTCGGCCGCACCGGCGCCTTGACCCCGGTGGCGCACCTGAAGCCGGTGACGGTCGGCGGCGTCGTGGTCGCCCGTGCCACGTTGCACAATCCCGACGAGATCGCGCGCAAGGACGTGCGCATCGGCGACACGGTGCTGATCCAGCGCGCCGGCGACGTCATCCCGCAGGTCCTGGGGCCCGTCCTCGACAAGCGGCCAAACGGCGCCGAGCCCTATGTCTTCCCCGAGGTCTGCCCCTGCAGCTTAAGGACTCCGGTCGTGCACGAGGACGGGGCGGTCGTCGCGCGCTGCTCCGGCGAGCTCGCCTGCCCCTACCAGCAGGTCGAGCGGCTGATTCACTTCGTCAGCCGGGACGCCTTCGACATCGAGGGGCTGGGCGAGAAGCAGGTGCGCAGCTTCTTCGAGAAGGAACTGATCCGCACGCCGGCCGACATCTTCGACCTGGCCGAGGCCGACCGCGAAAGCCTCACGCCGATCCGCAATCTGGAGGGCTGGGGCGAGAAGTCGGCCGAGAACCTTTTCGCCGCCATCGAGGCGCGGCGCACCATCCCGCTGGAGCGCTTCGTCTACGCGCTCGGCATCCGCCAGGTGGGACAGGCGACCGCCAAGCTGCTCGCCCGCAGCTACGGCGATCTGACGAGCTGGCAGGACGCCATGCTGGCCGCCGCGGCCGAGCGCCGGGCCAATCCGGAGGAGACGAAGAAGCCGGAGCTGGTCGGCGAGCACTACCGCGAGCTCTGCGACATCCATACCATCGGCATGAGCGTTGCCGACGAGATCTGCAGCTTCTTCTCCGAAGCGCACAACCTGAAGGTCGTGCGCGACCTGGAGGCCCGCGTCAGCGTGTTGGAGGCCGAGCGGCCGCAGACCGCCGACTCGCCGGTGGTCGGCAAGACCGTGGTCTTTACCGGCAGTCTCGAGACGCTCAGCCGCAGCGAGGCCAAGGCGTCCGCCGAGGCGCTGGGCGCCAAGGTCGCCGGCTCGGTCTCCAAGAAGACCGACTACGTCGTGGTCGGCGCCGACGCCGGCAGCAAGGCGGCCAAGGCGCGCGAGTTGGGCGTGACCACGCTCAGCGAGCAGGACTGGCTGAAGCTGATCGGCCGCGCGTGAGAGGACGAGGGCGAGACAGCATGGACGCGAGCGACCTCGATCCGGGCATCTACGGCGCCGCACCCGACGGCAACCTGGAGCGCATCGCCGAGGACGCCAGCGCGGCCTGGGACGGCGACTGGACCCTGGCCGACCTGATCGAACTCTTCGGGCTCGGCCGCATCGCCGCCGAGGACGATGACAGCCTGACGCTGCTGCTGGCGCAGAACGAACTGCGTCAGCTCGGGCCGCTGGCCCACGCCCAGTCCTTCGACCACGAGGAAGGCTTGATCGCCGCGATGCTGGCGATGGCGAGCTTCGCCCAGGGCCGGCCCGACGCGGAGATCGCTTTCGTGCAGCGGTTCTGAGCTGGCGCGCGAGGCCAGCGACCGCGACGCCTCCGCCCCAAGCTTCCGACTTGACCGCGACACGAGCGCGTCTCGCGGACGCGGCGCCGACCGCCATGCGGCCTCGGCCCGGGGGCAGCCGCTTGGCACTGTCGATACGCACCGGCGTCACAAAGCTTTCATAGCTCACTCATCCGACTGTTACCGGCGGCACGTAATGTCGCAATCCACAATCGATACGCCATATCGATCGTTTTTCGCGATTCAAAATGAGGTCGTCATGCTGCAGCTCGAAGGCGTCTCGGTCACCTACCCGAACGGGGTGCGCGCCTTGTCGCGAACGGATCTCGGCTTCGCCGCAAGCCAGTTCGTCGTGCTGCTCGGTCCCTCCGGCGCCGGCAAGTCGACCCTGCTGCGCTGCCTGAACGGCCTGGTGCCGCCGAGCGAAGGACGGGTCTGCGCCGACGACCTGGGCGACATCCACGGCCCGCGCGCCCTGCGCACCCACCGGCGACGCACGGCGATGGTTTTTCAACACCACCAGTTGATCGGCCGTCTCAGCGCGCTGGGGAACACCCTGACCGGGCGCCTCGGCTACCACCCGAGCTGGCGAACCTTGTTCCCGCTGCCCCGCGCCGACCGTCTGCTGGCGCTCGAGTGCCTGGACCGTGTCGGCTTGGCCGAGCGCGCCCTGACCCGTTGCGACAACCTGAGCGGCGGCCAGCAGCAGAGGGTGGGCATCGCTCGCGCCCTGGCCCAGCAGCCGGCCCTGATCCTCGCCGACGAGCCGGTCGCCAGCCTCGACCCGGCGACTGCGCGCCACGTCCTGGGCCTGCTGCACGAGATCTGCAAGGCCGACGGAATCCCGGCGATCGTCAGCCTGCACCAGGTCAACTACGCGCGCGAGTTCGCCGACCGCATCGTCGGCGTCGCCGACGGCGGCATCGTCTTCGACGGCCCGACTGCGGAACTCGGCGAAGAGCACTTGGCCCAGATCTACGGCTCGCCGGCTGCCATGGCCCGAGGCGCGCGACCGGCGTCCGAGGGTCGGGCGAAGGTGTCGGCCGGCCCGCCGTCCGAAGTCGCCCTCTCCGAAACCCCAATGTCCAAAACCGCTTAGGAGATGCCACGATGAAGATCACCCGCCGTTCGGCCTGCGCCCTGGTCGCCGGCCTGGCCGTGGCCGGCAGCCTTGCCGTCCAGCCCCTGGTCCGCGACGCCCAGGCGCGCGACGCCGATCCCGACACCCTCAAGGTGGCGCTGCTGCCGGACGAGAACGCCGGCACCGTGATCCGCCAGAACCGGCCTTTGCAGGATTACCTGGAGGAGAGGCTCGGCAAGGAGATCGAGCTGGTTGTCACCACCGACTACTCCTCGATGATCGAGGCGATGCGCTTCGGGCGCATCGATCTCGCCTACTTCGGCCCGCTGTCCTACATCCTCGCCAAGTCGAAGAGCGAGATCACCCCGATCGTCGCGCTGGTCAAGGGCGGCGGCCAGTTCTACCACTCGGTCGCCATCGCCAACGTAGACAGCGGCATCGACAGCCTGGAGGATGTCCAGGGCATCGACTTCGCTTTCGGCGACCCAGCCTCCACATCCAGCCACCTGATGCCGCGCTACATGCTGCAGCAGGCCGGCAAGGTGGACGGCCGCGACTACACGGCCCGCCACCTGGGCGCCCACGACGCGGTCGCCGTGGCGGTGCAGAACGGCACCGCGCCAGCCGGCGGCCTCAGCCAGGCGATCTTCAACCGCCTGCTCGAGCAGGGCACGATCGACGAGACCAGGGTCAAGGTCATCCAGGTCTCCCAAAAGATCCCCCAGTATCCCTGGACGGCGCGCGAGGGGCTGGACCCCGCGCTCGTCGAGCAGGTGCGCCAGGCCTTCCTGGAGCTGGACGATCCCGAGGTGCTGAAGCCCTTCAAGGCCGACGGCTTCGCCACGATCGAGGACAGCGACTACGACGTGCTCCGCGATCTGGCTCAGATCCTCAACGTTAACCTGGGCAGCTAACGCGCGCAGGCGGCCGGCGGGCGGGGCCGTCCCGCCCGTCGGCGCCACCGTGCCGGAGAAAAAGCGATGAGCAGTTCCGAGATGCGCAGCGTCGATCGCAACTTTGGCGACCTGTTGCGCGCCGAAGCGCAAGGGACACGGCGCAGCGGCCTGATCGTCGGCGCCGTGGTGCTGATCGTCCTGCTCAGCATGCTCGACACCGGCCTGCTCGACGCCCAGCGTCTGGGCGAGGGCCTGCCGGCCATGTGGCAGCTCGCCGGCGAGATGGTGCCGCCCGACTTCAGCCGCGTCGGCGACTACGTCCGCCCGCTGATCGACACGGTGGCCATGTCGATCGCCGGCACCGCGCTGGCGGTCGCCTTCTCGCTGCCGCTCGCCTTCCTGGCCGCCAACAACACGACCCCGAACCGAGCCATCTATCACGCCGCCCGCGGCCTGCTGAACGTGCTCCGCTCGGTGCCCGAGTTGATCATGGGCATCGTCTTCGTCGCCGCCGTCGGCTTCGGCACCCTGCCCGGCGTTCTGGCGCTCGGGCTGCACTCGGTCGGCATGGTCGGAAAGTTCTTCGCCGAGGCGATCGAGCACGTCGACCCCAAGCCGATCGAGGCCGCGCGCGCAGCCGGCGCCACCGGCCTGCAGGTGATCCACCGGGCGATCCTGCCGCAAGTGATGCCGCAGATGAGCGACGTGACCGTCTACCGCTGGGAGTACAACTTCCGCGCCTCGACGGTGATGGGCATGGTCGGCGCCGGCGGCATCGGCTTCGAGCTGATGTCCTCTCTGCGCATCATGAACTACCAGGAAGTCTTCGCCATCCTGCTGTGCATCCTCGCCTGCGTGACGCTGGTCGACGCGCTGGGCGCGGTGCTGCGCGGCCGGCTGAAGTAGACCCGCCACCCCAGGGAGCCGCGTCCCCGTCCATGCCGAGAGACGAGACCCGCCCGCCGAAGGTCGTGATCACCAACTGGGTGCATCCCGAAGTCGTCGCGCTGCTGTCCGAACGCTGCGCCGTCCACGCCAACCCGGGAGTCGAGCCCTGGCCGCGCGCCGTCTTGCTCGAACAGCTCTCCGATGCCCGCGCCATGCTGGCCTTCATGAACGACAGGGTCGACGAGGCGCTGCTGGAGGCCTGCCCCGAGTTGGAGATCGTCGCCTGCGCGCTCAAGGGCTACGACAACTTCGACCTCGCGGCCTGCCGCCGGCGCGGCGTGACCGTCACCATCGTGCCCGACCTGCTGACCGTGCCCACCGCCGAGTTGACCGTCGGTCTGATCGTCGGACTGGCCCGCAACATCGCGGCCGGTGACCGCCTGGTGCGCAGCGGCGGCTTCCGTGGCTGGCGGCCGATCCTCTACGGCCGCGGTCTGGCCGGCGCCACGGTGGGACTGCTCGGCCTGGGCGCCGTCGGCCGGGCCGTGGCCGAGCGTCTTCAGGGCTTCGGTTGCCGCCTGATCTACACCGACGCGCGCCGCCTGCCGCCGCACACCGCCGGCGACCTGCGGGCCGTAGCCGTCGGTTTCGAGGAGTTGCTGGGGGAGAGCGACATTCTCGTCGTCACCCTGCCGCTCACGGCGAGCACGCAGCACTTGATCGACGGCGCCGCCCTCGCCCGCATGCGGCGCGGCAGCCTGCTGGTCAATCCGGCGCGCGGCTCCGTCGTCGACGAAGCGGCCGTCGCCGATGCCCTGGCGCAAGGCCAGCTCGGCGGCTATGCCGCCGACGCCTTCGAGATGGAGGACTGGGCCCGCCCCGACCGCCCGCCGGAAATTCCCGCCGCACTCTTGCAGGCAGCCGACCGGACGCTCTTCACCCCGCACCTCGGCTCCGCCGTCGAGAGCGTGCGGCGGGACATCGCCCTCGCGGCGGCGCGGTCCATTCTGCAACACTTCCGCGGCGAGCGTCCGCAGGACGCCATCGTCGAGCCGAGGGGCGCGGACAGCCAGGCATGATCAACCTGACCAACGTGCGGGCGTTCATGGCCGTCGCCGAGACCGGCAGCTTCCATGCGGCGGCCGAGCAGCTCGGCCTCGCCCAGCCGACCGTCTCCCAGCAGATCCGCAAGCTGGAAGAAACCCTGGGCGCGCGCCTGCTGGAGCGCCAGCGCGCCGGCTGCCGGCCGACCCGCGAGGGCGAGACCTTCCTGCCCTATGCCCGCAGCCTGCTGCAGGTGGCCGCGCGGGCGGTCGAGGCGATCCGACATCGTCGCCTGCGCATCGGCGCCAGCAGCAACATCGGCATCTACCTGCTGCAGCCCTACATCAAGGCCTTCACCGACCGCGCCGAAAGCGTCGAGGTCGACCTGGCGATCGAGGGCAACCCGCGAATCGCCGAGCGCCTGGAACGCGGAGAGATCGACCTGGCCCTGATGGAGTGGTGGGACGGGCGGCCCGGCTTCGTCGCCGAGGTCTGGCGCCACGAGCCGCTGGTCATCATCGTGCCGCCCCGCCACCCCTGGGCGGAGGCCGGCGGGGTGGAGCGCTCGCAGCTCTTCGACATGCCGATGATCGGCGGCGAGCCGGGCACCGGTACCGGCACCCTGCTGCAGCAGGTCTTCGGTGGCGACGCGGCCCGCCTCAAGGTCGCCCGCAACCTCGGCAGCACCGAGGCGGTGAAGGAGGCGGTCAAGGCGGGGCTCGGCATCTCGATCACCCTGGCCGGCGCCGTCGCCGACGAGCAGCGCAGCGCCACCCTGCGCGCCCTGCCGCTACGCGACGTGCGGCTCGCCAAGGCGCTCTACGCCATCCGCCGCGCCGACCTGCCGTCGAGCGACCCGGCCTTCGCCTTCCTGCAGCTCTTGCGCGCGCTTTCGGACGGGAGCGCGAACGGGCAGCACCGGCGCCGTGCCGAGGAGGCAGGCGACACGCTCAACGCCTCCTGAGATTGGCGTCGGCCGTACCGCCCTAAAACAAGATCTGAGAGCGATGCTTTCCGACCAGAGTGAATCGATCTAGCAGCTACCGCTGCGCAGGGTCTCGTCCAGTCAAGTCCGTAAGGTACGCGGTGTGATCGGCTGCATCCGCAAAGCAATCCGGACGGACGCCGATGCCCGTGTCCCGCGGAAACGCCCTAGGTTCAATCGACATTCAGGGATTCACGAGGGTGGGCGAGGTGTGATTCACAGGGCTCCAGATTCGTTTGTCTGGAGCCCTTGGATGTCCCGACCCAAGCGTTACGAGCTGAGCCCTGAACAATGGGAGCGGATCAAGGATTTGCTGCCTGGCAAGCCGGGCGATCCGGGGCGGTCGGGCGCGGACAATCTGACTTTCGTGAACGGGGTGCTCTGGGTGCTTCGCTCCGGCGCGCATTGGCATGACCTGCCCGAGCGATACGGCAAGTGGAAGACGGTGCACAAGCGCTTCACCCGCTGGGCCAGGGCGGGCGTGTGGGAGCGCGAATAGTCCTCGTAGCTGCGCGTGCCGACCCCGGTGTTGCCGGTCCAGGTGACCTGGACTTCGTAGCGGTGTGCGCGTGCGGCCATGAAAGCTCTGCCCTCGCTGCTGACGCTCGAGATGTGCCGGACTTTGCCAGAGCGGCCTCCCGGGCGCACTTGAGGTTTCGTCACCTCCCGCATAAGCAGGACTTGCCCGTGTCCTGCCGGCTTGACCCACGTCATTTGCAGGCAAAGGCTGCGGGTCCGACGATGGCCGGCGCCATTGCACCGCCCGTCGTACCCTGTCCCCATCGGAGACCCCGCCATGTTCGAGCGCATTCTGGTCGCCGTCGACGGCTCCGCCCACGCCGAGCACGCCCTCGACCGGGCCGCCGAGCTTGCCCGGCGTTTCGGCGCCAAGGTGCAGGTGATCTTCGTGATGACCGGCGCGCCGGTGCCCGCGGGGCTGCGCCACCTGATCGAGATCGAGTACGAAACGCCGAGTTCGGGCGTCGGCCTGGCGCCGGTGCCCGAGGGGCGCTTTCCCGCCTCCATCGACCCGAGCCGCCGCGACGAACACGAGGAAGAACGGCGGGTCGGGCTCGCGCTGCTCGACCGGGCCAAGGCCCACCTCGCCGCCGCCGGGATCGAGGCGGAGCCGCTGCTCGAGGCCGGCGATCCGGCGGAAGCCATCCTGCGCACCGCCGAGGCCGGCTCGGTCGACCTGATCGTCCTGGGCAGCCGCGGCCTCGGCACCCTGAAGGGGCTGCTGCTCGGCAGCGTCTCCGCCAAGGTCAGCCAGCTCGCCCCCAACTCCTGCCTGCTGGTGAAGTAGCGCGGCGGCCGAGTTACGCCTCAGCTCCCGACGGTCAGCGGGTCGCAGAGGCGGCGCAGCGCGGCGACCAGGCTGTAGGGCGTCAACTGGCTGGTCGCCGGATTGCCGGGGTTCGGCACGCTCTCGACCGTCACCTCGAAGCGGCTGGCCGCCGAGTCCACCTGCACGCTGTGGCGCACCCGCTCGGCCGCCGGGTCGGCCCAGACCTCGACCGTGGTGCGGTCGGGCCCGAAGCCGGCCAGGCTGAGCGCCGCGGCCACGTTGACATTGGCCGGAAAGGCGGCGACGGCGGCGCGCACCGGCCCGGAGAAGACGCAGGTCGCCTCCTCGAATGCCATGACGTCGATGCCCCGCTCCACGAGGTAGGGCGCGCCGGCGAGACTCTTCGGCGGCTTGCGGGTGACGAAGGTGACCGCATTCAGCCCGCTGCCGGCGGCCGCGCGCAAACCGTCCAGCCCGAGGATGCCGCCAGAGGGCACCAGGATGCGCGCGCCGGTCTCCCGCGCCCGCGCGATCAGGCCTGCACGCTCCAGCAGGCAGCCGGCCGAGAGCACCACCAGCAGCCGGCCGCGCTCGACGGCCGGCAGCGCGACCGCGTCGAAGGCGGCCGCCGGCAAGGCCTCGACGACGATCTCCGCACGCTCGGCCAGCTCCTCCAGGCCGACGACCGGCACCTCGGCCCCGAGCAAAGCCAGGCGCTCAGCCGCCCGCGCCCGGTCGCGCGCCGACACGGCGGCGAGCCGCAGGCCCGGCAGCTCCCCCGCGACGAGCGCTGCGGCGAGATGGCTGCCGATGGCTCCCAGCCCGCCGATCCCGACGCCGCGCGACGTCGCGGCGGCGGCCTCAGGCATAGGCGTGTGCGCCGGCCGGCTGCATCGCCGGATCCTTGTGGAACTTGCCGTCCTGCATGATCCCGACCAGCCGCCGCTTGTCCTGCAGGACGCGCACGTCGGCCAGCGGGTCGCCCTCCACCAGCAGCAGATCGGCCAGGTAGCCCTCCTTGATCAGCCCCAGCTCGTGGCCCATGCCCATAATCTGACCGCCGTACTTGGTGCCCGCCTGGATCGCCTCCATCGGGCTCATGCCGATCATCTCGACGAAGTACTCCAGATCCTTGGCGTTGGTGCCGTGCGGCGTCCAGGCGAAACCGTAGTCGCCGCCGATCAGCACGCGGATGCCGCGCTTGTGCATGCGCTGCATGCTGTCGATCGCGTGCTCCAGCTCGCGCTCGTAGGCCTCGGTGATCGGCGTGCCGGGCTTGATGCCGTACTCGGCGGCGTTGCGCGCGGTGTTGATCAGCCAGGCCAGGCCAGGGGCGACGAAGTGCTTGTCCTTGTTGGCCTCCAGCAGGTCGAGCGTCTCCTCGTCGCAGAAGGAGGCGTGGTAGATGTTGTCGATCCCGAACTTGACGCAGCGCCGGATCGACTCGTTGGAGCGGGCATGCGCGGCCAGCCGCCGGTTGCGGCCCTTGGCCTCCTCGACGGCGACGCGGATCTCCTCGTCGGTGAACTGGTTCTCCTCGGCCCCCATGCCGGTGATCTCTTCGCCGGAAAGATTGATCTTGACGGTGTCGACGCCCCACTTCATCAGGCGGCGTACGGCCCGGCGCATCTCCTCCGGCCCGGAGATCACGATGCCGAGGTTCAGGCCCTCGTGCGGGATGTGCGGCAGCGAGGCATCGCCCAGGCCGCCGAGCGCCGTCAGTTCCGGCCCCGCCGCGGTATAGCGTGGGCCCGGCACCTTGCCGGCGCGGATCGCGTCCCGGATCACCACGTCCAGCCGCTCCTTCGCCGCGGCCGCGCCGTAGCCGGCGGTGAAGCCGGCATCGATGAGCAGCTTTGCCATGTAGACGCAGTTCAGCATGTGCTCTTCGACCGGCATCATCTGGATCGGGTTGATGCCGGGCGCGTTGTTCCAGCTTAGGTGCAGGTGCGCGTCGATCAGGCCGGGCATCAGCGTCATGCCGCGCCCGTCGATGCGCCGCACGTCGCCATTGGTGCCGCTCATCCCGCCGCCGAGAGTAACACCGAGGCCGCCACCCGGCCCGCTGCCGTAGGCACCGCCGGTGCGCTGGATCGCGGCGATGCGGTTGGCGACGACGGTGACCTCGCCGGCATAGGGCGGCTCGCCCGTGGCATCCAGGATGCGCACGTTGCTGAACACGGTGCGCGGCTCGCCTGATCCGTTGCCGCCCGTGCCGCCGTTGCCGGCCGGTCCGCCGCCGCCAACGCCGCCGCCGCTACCGCCGCGCGCGCCGCTCCAGCGCGTCGGCCGGCCGTTGCCCCGAGCCTCGTACCGCGTCTCCGCCATCGTCCGTCTCCTCGCCTTGTCGTTTCCCGCCCCGGCTCAGGCCGCCGCCCGCCCCTCGGCCGCCTCCAGGTGTGCGCGCAGCAGCTCGCCCGAGCGCTGCGGCTGTTCCATGGTCATCCAGTGCCCGACGTCCGGCAAGACCTCCAGGCGCGCACCGGCGATGCGCGCGGCCAGCGCCTCGGCCATCGCCACCGGCGCGACCGGATCGGCGCCGCCGGCGACCAGCAGCGTGGGGCAGCGGATCGCCGCGTGCGCAGCCGGCGTACAGGCCGCCAGCGCCTCGCAGTGGCCGGCGTAGCCGGCCGGATCCTGGCGCATCAGGCTCTCGCGCACGAAGGCACCGATCACCGGGTTGCGCGCCTGGCTCTCGGCCGCGACGCTGCCGCGCGCCACCGCCTCGGCGATGCCCGCCATGCCGTCGCGCCGCGCCGTCTCGGCCCGCTCCCGTAAGGCCTGCCGGGCGGCCGGTGGCGGCTCCAGGATGGCGCCGAAGAGCGTCAGGCTCAGCACGCGCTCCGGTCTCTGCGCGGCTAGGTACTGGCAGACCAGCGTGCCCATCGAGTGGCCGACCAGGTGCGCGCGCTCCACGGCGGCCAGGCGCATCGCCTCCTCGACCGCCTTGATCAGGCCCGCGAGGCCCGGCAGGCCGGGCCGCCGGGCCGAGCGGCCGGCGCCGGGCAGGTCGGGGCGCACCGCCATGAAGCCCTCCAGCGCCGCGATCTGCGGCTGGAAGCTGTTGGAGCTGCCGCCCAGGCCGTGCACCATGACCACGGCCGGGCCCTCCCCCTCGCATTCCACCGTCAGGCCGCCCAGGCGCAGGTCGGTCACGATCAGCGCCCTCCGCCGCCGGCGCCGCTGCGTACCGGGTTCTCCAGCACGCCGATGCCGCCGATCTCGATGCGCACCGTGTCGCCGTCCGCCAGGTAGCGCGGCGGGTCGAAGCCGAGGCCGACGCCCGCCGGCGTGCCGGTGGCGATCACGTCCCCCGGCTGCAGGGTGATACCGTTGGAGATGGTGGCGAGGATCGTCGGCACGTCGAAGATCAGCAACCCGGTGTTGCTGTCCTGACGCAGCTCTTCGTTCACCCAGCAGCGCACCGGCGTGTCGGCGAGGTCGAGCGCGTCGGCGCTCGTCGCCCAGGGACCCATTGGACAGAAGCTGTCCTGCGACTTGCCGATCAGCCATTGGCTGTGCCGGCCCTGCAGGTCGCGCGCGGTGACGTCGTTGACGATGGTGTAGCCCCAGACGTGCGCCATCGCGCGCTCGGCCGGGATGTTGCGTCCGGCCGTGCCGACGATGAGAGCGAGCTCGGCCTCGTAGTCGACCGCCGTGCTGACCTGCGGGTCGATGCGGATCGGCGCGCCGCTCGGGATCACGCACTCCGGCACCTTGGAGAAGACGATCGGCGCCTGCGGCACCGCGCCCTTCGCGGCCGAGCTGTCGAAGCCGGAGGCGGCGAACTCCTCGGCGTGCTCGTAGTAGTTCTTGCCGACGCAGAAGATGTTGCGGCGCGGTCGCGGGATCGGCGCCTGCAGGGCGACCTCGGCGAGCGGCAGGGTCTCGGCCTCGGCCGGCAGGTCGCGGCCGATCAGGCAGGCCACCCCGGCCTCCTCCGCGGCGCCGTCCGGCAGGTCGTAGCGCACGACCTGCGTGCCGTCCTCGGAGACGCGCCCGACGTGGCGGCCTCCGTACCAATCGAATGCGGCGAACTTCATGAGACGGTTTCCGTCCTTCTTCAGGCTGCTTCCGGGATCAGGATCAGGGCGCCGGTGGTCTCGCCGGCCTCGAGCGCGCGATGCGCCTCGGCCGCCGCGGTCAGCGGGAAGCGGCGCGGCGGCTCGACCCGCAGGGTGCCGTCGCGCAGCGCCGCGAAGAGACGCTCGGTGATCGCCGCCACCTTCTCCGGCGTGTCGGTGTAGTGGGCGAAGTTCGGCCGAGACAGGGTGGCGGAGACCTGTGCCAGGGATCCGATGTCGCGCGCACCGATGTCGCCGGAGGCCTGGCCGAAGCTGACCAGGTGCCCGCAGGTCGCCAGCGCCGCCAGCGAGTGGTCGAAGCTCTCGGCGCCCACCGCATCGTAGATCACGTCGGCGCCGCGGCCGCCGGTCAGGACATGCACCTGTGCCTCCAGGCTTTCGGCGCCGGGCAGGACCACGTGGTGGCAGCCGCAAGCGCGGGCGATGCGCGCCTTCTCCGGCGTCGAGGTGGCGCCGATCACGGTGGCGCCCAGGCGGTTGGCCCACTGGCAGAGCAGTTGGCCGACGCCGCCGGCCGGCGCGTAGACCAGCACCGTCTCGCCCCGCCGCAGGGCATGCACCCGGTGCAGCAGGAACTCCGCCGTCATGCCCTTCAGCAGGACCGCCGCCGCGGTCGCCTCGTCCAGGACGTCCGGCAGCGGCACGACCAGCGCAGCCTGCATCGTCCGCACGCTGGCGTAGGCGCCGACCGGCGGGCAGGCGTAGCCGACGCGCATGCCGGGGCGCAGATGCCGCACGCCGGGGCCGACGTCGACCACCTCGCCGGCGGCCTCCATGCCCAGCGGGCCAGGCGGCTCCATCAGCCGGAAGTAGCCGGTCCGGCAGTAGACGTCGATGAAGTTGACGCCGATCGCCGTCTGCCGCAGGCGCACCTGCCCCGGACCCGGCGGCGGCGCACCGACCGGCACGAGGTGCAGCTCCCCGGCGTCGCCGAAGCGGTCGATCGCCGCGGCATGGCCCTCCAGCGACCTCGTCGGCGCGGCGGTTCGGACCGCCGGCGTCGGCGGGGCCGAACGTTCGAGGCGCGCGCGCAGCGCCGCGAAGCCCGCCTCGTAGACTCCCTCGGCGACAAGCTCGGCCAGCTCCCGCTCGCGGCCCGGCGGCGTGCGGAAGCGCGAGGACCAGGACCAGAAGGTGCGCGTCCCGTCGGTCACCGGCTTGAGCTGCACCTCCGCGACATAGTCGTAGAGCGGCACCTCGCTTTCGACGATGGCGTAGCGGAAGCGGCGCTCGCGGTCGGACATCGACAGCAGCACCTCGCGCAGCCGTTCGCCGCTCGCCAGGTCGAAGTTGCGCACGGCGCCGATCTGATCGGTGCGCCGGCCCGCCTCCAGCTCGCTGTGCGCCACCGCCGGATGCCAGCGGTCGTGCCCGTTGAAGTCGCGCAGCACCTGCCAGACCTCGGCGACCGGGGCGTCGATGACGGTGCTGCGGGTGACGGCGACCACGGCCGGCTCAGCCTCCGAAGCGCGCCTTCAGGGCGTCGAAGCCGCCCTGGAACACGCCGTCGCCGATCTGCGCGGCCAGTTCCGCCTCGCGCTCTTCCGGGCAGTCGAACTCGGCCGACCACTCGATGAAGGTGCGCGCGCCGTCGGTGACCGGCGTCAGCTTCAGGGTGGCGACGTAGTTCTCCACGCCCATCGGGCTCTCCAGGATCGCGTAGGTCATGCTGAAGTCGTAGTCGGAGAGCGCCAGCAGCTGCTCGCGCAGGGCGCCGCCGTCGCGCAGGCGGAAGGCGCGCACGCAGCCGACCTGATCGGCCGGGGCGTTGCCCTCGATCCGGCTCTCGGCGATCGCCGGGTGCCAGTCCGGCAGGCCGTTGAAGTCGCGCACCACGGCCCAGATCCGGTCGGCCGGAGCGCCGAGCACCGATGAGGCATAGACCTGCACCATCCCTACTCGCCCTTCTTCCGCGCCGGCGCCTTCTGGGCCTCCGCCTCCTTGGCCAGGCTCTGGGCGTCACGCGCCGAGCGGAAGATGTCGCCCATGCGTGCCACGCCGGCGTTCTCGATGCCGACCTCCTTCATCATCTCGTCGATCAGCGGCGCCTGGGCGCGGTAGCGCAGCGCGCTCTCGATCACCTCGTCGGTCGGGGTGCGCGGATGTCCGCCACCGCCGCCGCTGTTCAGGCCGTCGACGTGCAGGATCTTGATCCCGTCGATGTTCTCCAGCGGGCGCACGCTCTCGCGCACGATGCCCTCCAGGCGATCGAGCATCTTGGCGCGCAGGCGGCCGGCACGGGCGTCCGCGGTCAGGATGTTCTCCGCCTCGTTGCGCAAGCGCTCGGCCTCCGCTGCCACCGCCATGGTGACTCGCTCGGCCTCGGCGGCGACCTTGGCGGCATCCGCGTCCTTGTGCGCCATCAGACGGTCGACGGCGGCCAGCCGCTCGGCGATCTCCGTCTCGCGCGCGGTCGAGACCTTCTCCTCGGCGGCCACCGCCTTGGCGCGGGCCGTCTCGGTCTCGACCTGGATGCCGGCCGCCTCGGACTGCTTCTTCAGCAGCGAGATCTGCTTTTCGATCTCCGCCAGCTCCAGCGCCATCGCCCGCTCGATCTCCAGGCGGCGCAGGTCCTGCTGCTGCAGGATCCGGGCCTCCTCCAGGCCGCGGGTGGAGGCGATGCGCGCACGCTCGACCTCCTCCTGGGCGGAGATCTCGGTCTCTTCGATGGCCTGGCGCTGGGCGATCTGCTGCGCGCGCAGCAGGCGGTCGCGCTCGATGCGGGCCTTGTCGAGCACCTGCTCCTGCGCGATGCGCGCCGTCTCGATCACCTTGCCGGCGGAGATGCGCGCCGTCTCGAGTTGCTGGTTGCGGGCGATCTCGCGCGATTCGGTGTCCTCCTCGGCGGCGATCCGCGACTCGCGGAGCATGCGTTCGGAGACGATGCGGGCGCGCTCGACATCCTCGCTGGAGGCGATTTCCGCCGTCTCGACCTCGTGGCGGTGCTTGGTCTCCTGGCTGCGCAGGCGCGCGTCGCGCTCGATGCGGGCGCGCTCGATCGCCTCCTCCTGGGCGATCCGCGCCGCCTCGACCTCCTGCTGCGCCTTGATCTCGCTTTCCTGCAGCGCGCGGCCGCGCTCGATGTCGAACGCGCGGGTCTCGCGCTCGCTGGCCATGCGGGCCTGCTCGGCCGCGGACTCCTGCGCCGCGCGGGTGCGCGCGATCTCCGCCTGCTGCTCGGCGCGCAGGGCCGCCAGCGCGCGCTCCAGGTCGAGGCGCGAGCCCTCGCTCTCCTGCTCCAGTTTCAGGCTCGCCTTCTCGGCCTCCAGGTTGCGCTGGCGGATGGCCAGCATCGAGGACTGCTCGATGTCGTTGCGCAGCTTGCGGCGCGCCTCGATCGTCTCGATGAGCTGGGTCAGGCCCTCGGCGTCGAAACGGTTGGCCGGGTTGAAGTGCTCCAGATCGGTCTGGTCGAGGTCGGTGATGGCGACGAACTCGAGCTCCAGGCCGTTGTTGGCGAGCGCGCCCGCCGCCTCCTTCTCGACGATCTTGACGAAGTCGCTGCGCTTCTCGTGCATCTCGTCGAGGCTCATGCCGGCGGCGGCCGAGCGCAGGGCGCCGACGAACTTGCCGTCGAGCAGGTCGGCCAGACCGTTCGGCTCCATCGTCCGCCGACCCAGCGTCGAAGCGGCCGCCGCCACCGCCTCGGGCTTCTGGCCGACGCGCACGAAGAACTCCGCCTCGATGTCGACGCGCATGCGGTCGCGGGTGATCACGGCGTTCTCGCGGGTGCGCGCCACCGCGATGCGCACGACGTTGAGGTTGACCGGCGTGATCTCGTGGACGATGGGCAGCACCAGCGCGCCGCCGTTGATCACCACCGTCTCGCCGCCGAAGCCGGTGCGCACGAAGGCGACCTCCTTGGTCGAGCGGTGGTACAGCCAGTTCAGCAGGTAGACGATCACGACGATCGCGACGATCGCCACGACGAGCCACAGCACGATGGCTCCGATGAGTTCGCCGGTCATGGTTTCAGGCCCTCCCTTCAGGCCGTCCGCAGCGCTTTGAACGCTCTTGTCTGTTCGGTCAGCGCGATCTCCGTCGGCAGCCGCTCCATCGAGGAGGCGCCGTAGAAACCGTGGCAGTTCTCGGTGTTGGCCAGCACGTAGGCGGCGTCGGCCGGCATGGCGACAGGCCCGCCGTGCACCAGCACCAGAATGTCGGGGTTGACCCTCAGCGCCGCCGCCGCCCAGGCCTCGACCTTGGCCGGGCAGTCCGCCAGCTTCAGCGCCGTCTCCGCCCCGATCGCGCCGCCGGTGGTCAGGCCCAGGTGGCAGACGACGATGTCGGCGCCAGCCTTCGCCATCGCCGCGGCGTCGTCTTCGCAGAAGACGTAGGGCGTGGTCAGCAGGTCCTTCTCGCGCGCCAGGCGGATCATGTCGACCTCCTGGCCGTAGGACATGCCGGTCTCCTCCAGGTTGGCGCGGAAGGTGCCGTCGATCAGGCCGACGGTCGGGAAGTTCTGCACGCCGGAAAAGCCGATCGCCTTCACCCGGTCGAGGAAGTGGTCGAAGATGCAGAAGGGGTCGGTGCCGTTGACGCCGGCCAGCACCGGCGTGTTGGGCGCCACCGGCAGCACCTCGTTGGCCATCTCCATGACGATCTCGTTGGCGTTGCCGTAGGCCAGCAGGCCGGACAGCGAGCCGCGCCCGGCCATGCGGTAGCGCCCGGAGTTGTAGATGACGATCAGGTCGATGCCGCCGGCCTCCTCGCACTTGGCGGACAGGCCGGTGCCGGCCCCGCCGCCGACGATCGGCTCGCCGCGCGCCTTCATCGCCTGAAACTTCTCCAGCAGAGCCTTACGCTCGAAACGCGGCATGTCGGACGGTCCTCTCGGTGGAACTGCGGATCGGGTCGATCTCGGCGAGCGCGGCGGCCACGGCCTGGGCGAAGGCCGGGTCGTTGATGTGGTGCGGCAGGCGGATCAGGCGCCGGTTCGGCCCTTCGCGGAAGCTGCCGGCGATGGCGTCGAACAGCGCACGGTCGGCCTGCGGGTCGTGGAACGGCTGGCCCGGCGCGTCGAGCGCCGAGACACCGCCTTCGGGGATCAGGAAGCGCACCGGCCCGCTCATCTCGTTGAGCCGCCCGGCGATCCATGCGCCCATGCGCGCATTCTCCTCCGCCGTCGTGCGCATCAGCGTGACCTGCGGGTTGTGCTCGACGAAGGTGCGCCCGGCGTACTTCGCCGGCACCGTGTCGCGCGGCCCGAAGTTGACCATGTCGAGCGCGCCGACCGAACCGATGTAGGGGATGCGGGTGCGGATGAAGGCGCCGAAGCGGTCCTCGTCGGCGGCGAACACCCCGCCCATCATCATGTCGCAGACCTCGGTGGTGGTCAGGTCGACGGCGGCGTGCAGCAGGCCGCTGTCGGCCAGCTTCTCCATCGAGCGGCCGCCGACGCCGGTGGCGTGGAACACCAGGCAGTCGTAGCGGTCCTCGACCAGGGCGACGATCTGCTGCACCGCCGTGGTGGTGACCCCGAACATGGTCAGGCCGAGACCAGGCTTGTCGTCGGCGCCCTGCTCCGCGCGCTCGGTGCGCATCTGCTTGACCATGCCGGCGATGGCGTTGGCACCGTTGGTCAGTACCCGGCGGGAGATGCGGTTGATGCCCTGCACGTCGGTCACCGAGTACATCATCATGATGTCCGACGGACCGACGTACTGACCGACGTCGCCGGAGGCGACGGTCGAGATCATCAGCTTGGGGATGCCGATCGGCAGGCTGCGCATGCCCGGCGTCACCAGCGCCGTGCCGCCGGAGCCGGCGGCCGAGACGATGCCGCCGATGCCGCGCTGGCGCACGATCCAGGCCTGGAAGGCCTCGGCCATGGCGCGCACCGAGGCGCCGCGGTCGCCGGTGAAGACGCCGGGCGCGCCGCGCGGATGGTAGGCGGCGACGAGATGCGGCGGTACGTCCGCGGAGGAGGGCTTGCCGGAGGTCGAGAGGTCGACCGTACGCACATGCACCCCCTGCGCCACGATGCGCTCACGCAGGAAGCGCAACTCGGCGCCCTTGGTGTCGAAAGTGCCGACCACCAGCACCTCGCTGCCGAACAGCTCGGCCAGGCTGCTCGGCGGTTCGCGGTAGAGCGGCTCGGGTGTGGCGTCGAAGGGGCGCACGCGCTCGACGCCCCCGCGCTCCGGGGCGCGCTGCGCGCCCTGTGCGGCCGGCGGGGTCGGCACGCCGGCCTCCTGTCGCGTGCCGCTCTTCCAGGCCGCGGCCGACCAGCGGGTCGGCGGCACGTAGACGGCCGCACGCGGTGGCGCCTCGGCGGCAGGTTCGGCGGCCGGGGGTGTCCGCGTGGGCATCGCCTCGGGCGCAACCGCTGAAGGGGTCGGCGCAGGTGCCGGGGCCACCGTCTCGGGTGGCGGCAGCTCGGCGTCCTCGTGGGAGTGACGGCCGACGCCGAGCAGGCGTTCCTGCAGGGTGCGGTCGGCGGCGAGCTGGGCGGAAGGCAGGATGCGGCTGATGCGGCCGTTGACCATGATCGCCACGTCCTCGGAGATCGAGGTGGCGACGGCGATGTTCTGCTCGATCAGCAGGATGGCGACGTCCGACTCGGCGGCCAGGGTCGCCAGGAGCTGCTCGACCTGGTCGACGATGACCGGCGCCAGACCCTCGGTCGGCTCGTCGAGGATCAGGAGCTGCGGGTCCTGCAGCAGCGCGCGCGAGATCGCCAGCATCTGCTGCTCGCCGCCGGAGAGCTGGCCGCCGCCGTTGCGGCGCCGCTCGGCCAGGCGCGGGAAGGCCTCGTAGATGCGCTCGACGGTCCAGGCGCCGCCGCCCTTGTCGGCCAGCCGCAGGTGCTCCTCGACGCTCAGCGAGGGCCACAGGCGGCGGCCCTGCGGGCAGTAGCCGAGGCCCTTGCCGGCGATCCGGTAGGCCGGCTGGCCCAGCAGCTCCTGGCCGAAGAAGCGCACCGAGCCGCGGCGGGCCGGCAGCAGGCCCATGATGGCGTTGCACAGGGTGGTCTTGCCCATGCCGTTGCGGCCGACCACGGCATGGACGCCATGTTCCAGGGTCAGCTCGACCCCTTGCAGCGCGTGCGACTGGCCGTAGTAGACGTGCAGGTCGCGCACCTGCAGCACGGCGGCGCTGCCGCCGCGCCTGCCGCCGCGCCTGTCGTCGCGGGTGTCGCGCCGGGCACCGGAGCGCTGCAGCAGCCGCTCAGCCATGGGGCTGCCCCAGGTAGAGCTGCTGGACCTCCGGATCCTCCTCGATCTCCTGCGGCGTGCCTTCCTTGAAGATGCGCCCGTTGTGCATCATCGTCACGCTCTCGGCGACGCGCAGGGCGACGTCCATGTCGTGCTCGATGATGATGAAGCCGAGGTGCTCCGGCAGCGCCTGCAGGATCTCGATCAACTCGCCGCGCTCGCTCGGCGACAGACCGGCCGCCGGCTCGTCGAACAGGATCAGGCGCGGCGCGCCGGCCAGCGCCAGGGCGATCTCGAGCTGGCGCTGCTGGCCGTAGCTGAGAGTCGCGACCCGGGTGTCGCGGATGTCGTCGAGGTGGACGGCAGAAAGCAGGGTCTCGGCCATCTCCATGGTGGCGTCGTCGCGCTTCGGCCGAATCAGCGAGAAGCGGCCGCGCCCGACGCCGCGGCAGGCGAGGTAGATGTTGTCGATCACGCTGAGCCCGCCGAACAGCAGCGAGATCTGGTAGGTGCGGCGCAGGCCGCGACGGATCCGCTCGTGTACGGGCAGATCCGTCACGTCCTCGCCGAACAGGCGCACCCGCCCGGTGGTCGGCGGGAAGTCGCCGGTGATGGCGTTGAACAGGGTGGTCTTGCCCGCCCCGTTCGAACCCAGCACCGCACGCCGCTCCCCCGCCCTGACCGTCAGGTTGATGTCGGCCAGGGCCACCAACGCACCGAAGTGGCGGTTGACGGCCTCGAGCTCGAGCGCGAAGCGCCCGGTGCTCTGCAGGCGGGAGAGGGCGTCGGTGCCGTTCATCGAACGAGGATCCTGGGCACAGCCTGTCCTGCGGGTCCGCTAGCGCCCACTCAGCACTCGGGGTTCTCGCGGGAGACCACGCCGTACTCCAGGAACTCCTCGTACGACAGGCCGAAGGTCTGGCTGACCTGCGGGATCACCTTGACGGTCTGGTTGACCAGGTTGCCTTCCGGCCCGACCACGACCTCGGTCAGGAAGATGTCGGCGACCGCCTGGCGACGCTCGTCGAGGTGCACCATGCCGGTCGGCGTCTCGAACTCCAGGGTCGACAGCGTCTCGCGCAGCTTGGCTTGGCCGTCCGAGAGGTCGCCGCCGATCTGCTCCAGCGCCAGCAGCACCGCCTTGGTGTTGATGTAGTAGGCGTGGGCGAACAGCGAGGGCGAGGGGAAGCCGTCGGGGAACATTTCCTTGTACGTGGCGACGAAAGCGTTCCAGCGCGGATCGTCCCAGGTGTCGGAGATCGGTCCGGCCGAGGGCGTGCCGATGATGAACTCGCGGGTGCGCCCCTTCGAGCCGAGCACGGTCTGGTCGACGGTGATCGAGCCGCCGATCAGCGGAAGCTGGCCGCCGGCCTGCTCGTACTGGGTCAGGAAGTTGACCGCGTCGGCGCCGCCGAGCGCGACGTAGATGGCGTCGACGTCGTCCGGCAGCGCGGCGATCACCGAGGAGTAGTCCTTGTTGCCGATCGGGACCCAGAAGCGGGCGTCCGCCGGCGCCTCGCCGCCCAGGCGGCAGAAGGGCTCCAGGAAGCCGAAGACCTGGGTGTAGGGGAAGGAATAGTCTTCCGCCAACACGGCCACGCTGCGGTAGCCCTTCTCGTTGTAGACGTACTCGCCGAGGCCGGCCATCCACTGGGCACCCTCGGTCGAGAAGCGGAAGAAGTTGTCCGCCGGATCGCGCAGGGTGGTGTCCTGCGCCGCCGAGGAGCCGTTGACGAAGGTCGTCTCGGGCTGGGTCTTGGCGTAGTCCTTGACCGCCAGGCCCTCGGAGCCGGACAGCGGGCCGACCAGGATGTCCACGCCGTCCTGTTCGACCAACTTGCGGGCCGCGCGGATGGCGCTGTCGGGCGAGGCGTCGGACGAGCCGGTGATCAGTTCGATCTCGCGGCCGCCCGCCTTGTAGCCGAACTCCTCCAGCGCCATGCGCACACCGCGCATGCCGTCCTCGCCCAGCACCGTGAAGGCGCCCTCCAGCGTGGCCAGCGCACCCATCTTGATGGGCCCGTCCTGCGCCGCGGCAGGGCCCGCCAGCGCCAGCACCGCGGCTGTCGCCAGCACCTTTTTCGCGAAACGGTACATGCTTTCCTCCCTACCCTTCTTTCAGGTTTCTTCGAGCGAGCCGGCGGGATGCCGTTCGCCGCTCGGCACACGCTGCGCCTCGCGCCGCGCATGTCTTTCGCGCCGGAGCCGGTCGCGCGCCCGGCCGAAGAGACCGAGCAGACCGTCCGGCGAGAACAGGACGACCAACAGGAACGTCAGGCCGATCACCGTGTTGAAGCGTTCGCGGTCGATCAGGTCGATGGCGAAGTTTTCCAGCAGAACGAACACGAGCGCGCCGAGGAAGGGGCCGACCGGGTGCTTCAGGCCGCCGACCACAGCGATCACCAGGATGTCGATCACAACGTCGACGCCGACAGAGCCCGGCGAGATGCGGCCGTTGAACCAGACCATCAGCACGCCCGCCGTGCCGGCGACCAGGCCGGCCAGGAAGTAGGCGGCGACGCGGTGCAGCGTGACGTCGAAGCCGAGCGCGCGCATGCGCCGGGGATTGTCGCGGATCGCCTGCAGGGCCAGGCCGAAGGGCGCGCGCGAGACGTAGAGGACGGCGCCGTAGGCGGCGGCGGCGATCGCCAGGCTCAGGTAGTAGAAGGGCACCGGATCGCGCCAGTAGACGCCCAGCAGGGTCGGCGGCTCGATCCCGGCGTAGCCGGTGAAGCCGTTGAAGATCAGGTAGTTCTGGCGCACGAAGTAGAAGAAGGCGACGGCGATCGCCAGGGTGATCATGATCGTGTAGATGCCCTCGGTGCGCACCGAGATGGCGCCGACGAAGGCGCTGAAGAGCGCCGCCAGCAGGATCGCGAAGGGCACGGTGACGTACCAGGGCCAGCCGAGTCCCATGACCTCGACCGAGTTGGTGCCGAAGATCGCCATGGAGTAGCCGGCGACGCCGGCGACCGTGAGCTGGGCCAGGCTGACCATGCCGCCATAGCCCGCCAGCATCATCAGGGACAGGGCGATGGTGCCGAGGATCAGCGCGTAGGCGCCGATCTGGTAGGTGAAGAAATCGGTGGCGAACAGGGGGTAGGCGAGCAGGAACAGCGCCGCCAGCAGCTTGGCCGGGTGCAGTTCGGCCAGGCGGAACTCGCCGGAGAAGAGGCGCCGCGCGTCCACCGCCTCAGCGCCCGCCCATGATGCCCTGCGGGCGCACCGCCAGGGTCACCACCATGATCAGGAAGGTCAGCACCACGCCGTAGGTCGGGAAGTAGGCCAGCCCGAACTGCTCGGCCAGGCCGATCAGCAGCGCGCCGAGCGCAGCCCCCGTCACCGAGCCGAGCCCGCCAACGATGACGACGATCAGCGAGGCGAGCAGGTAGCGGATGTCCTCGCCGGGCGCGATCGACAGAGCCGTGCCGCCGATCACCCCGGCCATGCCCGCGAGCCCGGCACCGATGGCGAAGACCAGGGCGAAGACGAGCTGCACATTGACTCCGGAGGCCGCCAGCATCTCGCGGTCGTTGACGCCGGCGCGCACCATCATGCCGACGCGGGTGCGGTTGAGAAACAGCCACAGCGCGATGCCGGCGGCGATGGCGACGGCCAGCACCACCAGGCGGTAGATCGGATAGACGATGTAGACCGCATCGCCGGACGAGCGGATCACCGAGACGATCGGAAGCTGCGCGGCGCCGAACAGCCATTCGGGCGGCAGGAACTGGTAGGTCGTGCCGGTCCACACCGCCAGCATCAGGTCGGCGGCGATGATCGAGATGCCGATCGTCACCAGGGTCTGGCGCAGGTCCTCGCCCTCCATGCGCCGGAAGATCAGCACCTGCAGCAGCACGCCGGTGAGCGCGATGGCGAGGAAGGCGACGGCCAGACCGAGGAACCAACTCCCGGTCGCCTCCGAGACCTCGTAGCCGATGTAGGCGCCCAGCAGGTACATCGAACCGTGCGCCAGGTTGACGTTGCGCATCAGGCCGAACACCAGGGTGAAGCCGCTGGCGACCAGGAAGTAGAGGCCGGCCAGGGTGATGCCGTTGAGCAGCGTGTTGACGAAGGTCTTCTTGCGCCCGATGGCGTCGACCAGCCACTCCGGCCAGACCGCGAAGATCAGCCACACGAAGATCGCCACCGCGACCGCGATCAGCAGCGCGCCAAAGGGATGCCGCTCGACGAAGCGCCTCATCGCGCGCTGTCGGGTGCGCCGGCGGCGCCGGCCAACCGCGCCTTCCGCATGACCACATCCTCCCTGACGGCCCGCGAGTTTACGCAACGGAATTGCGCTGCGAGCCTTTCCGGCATCTCTGCCGTTGCGCCGTTGATGGCGATTGCGAACTAAAGCTTGCCCAGGAAGCGTCTCGTGGAGCAACCGCCCACGACTGCTCTTTTGGGTAATACTGGGTAACTCTGGATCTGCTTTTGCAGATTCCCAAGACCCACGTCGGCGCGGGGGAGCAGCCGAGCGACAGGTTTGGAGGGTTCACTCCGGCGCGACCGCCGCGGCGGCCAACTCTTCCACGGCACCGGCAAAGAAGGCGATGTCGCCCTCGGGGTAGCTGAGCCCGTGCCGCTCGAAGAGCTCGCGGTAGAGGTACTCCGAGGTGTTGTAGGCCAGCCATACGGTCCCGTCCGCGCGCTCGTAGACGATCGCCCGCGGCGGGAAGTCGATCCCCGCCTCCGGCTGCTCACGCATGAAGGGGGTGCCGTACTTCGGGTTGCCGAAGCCGAGCACGAGCGTCGGCGGCATCTCCTCGCCGTACTCGGCAGCCGCCGCGCCGTGATCGATGCGCGGGAAGACCTTCAGACCCTTGGCCCGCACCGCATCCTCGAAGCGCTGCGCCGTCTCCTCGACGGAGTGCGGGCTTTGCAGGCGGATCATGCCCTTCTCTGTGGCGCTCGCCGGCGCCGCCCATGCCAAGGCGAGGCCGAGAGCGGCGGCGCACGCAAGGGCAGACATGAAGTGGCGCATTCGGCCCTCCCTGAACTGATCCGGTTCTAAACCTATTTGCAGCTCTTCCTATACAATCCCTAGTCCAATTGGCTGTGTCAACCGCCAAGCGGACTCTGTCAGGACGATTTGCGCTTGATTGCCGGAGAAGGAGGCAGATAAAGGTTCATATTCGGTCCTCAAAAGAGTCTCACAAAATGCCCAAGCTGATCGCCCACGACGTCGCCAGCGACCTGCGGCAACGGCTCGACGCCGGCGAGTGGCGCGCCACGGGACGCATGCCGCCCGAGCGCGAGCTGGCCGAGCAGTTCGGGATCGCGCGCAACACGGTGCGCCACGCCATTTCGCTGCTGCAGTCCGAGGGTCTGGTCACGCGCCAGATCGGGCGCGGCACCTTCATCCGCGGCGGCGGCCCGGGGAACGGCCCGGCACTGCCCCATCAAGCGGCGAACGAGATCAGCCCGAAGGACCTGATCGATGCGCGCCTGCTGATCGAACCCGCGGCGGCGGCGGCGGCGGCGGCCAACGCGACGGACTCCGACCTGGCCGAGCTGGACCGCATCCAGGCGGCCTCGGCGGCGACGGAGGAGATGGAGACCTTCGAACTCCACGACGCCGCGCTGCACAAGCGCCTCTTCGCGATGACCCACAACCAGCTCATCGTGCGCGTCGAGGAGATGCTCGGCGCCATGCGCGCCAATGCCGACTGGCTGGCGGCCAAGCGCCAGGCCTACTCGCCGGCCCTCAAGGCGCGCTACGTCGCGCAGCACGGCGAGATCGTCGAGGCGATCCGCCGCCGCTCGCCGAAGGCGGCGCGCGAGGCCATGATCGCCCACCTGGAGGAAGTCCGCCGCGCCCTGCTGGAACTCTGACGGCCATGGCACGGCGGTGGGAAAGGTGGTCATGCCCGGCCTGTTGAGCTGGCCGCTGGTCTGGCGCCCCGGCGCGCAGCCCGACCCGCTGGCGCCGGCCGCGTTGGTGACGCTGGCGCCACGCCTGCGCGACTGCGGGCTGCCGGCCGAGGTCGCCATCCTGCTGCCCAACCAGGACGGCTGCCGCACCCTGCTGGCGACGCTGGCCAGCACCCCGCCGCCGCCGGGCAGCGCCGCCGGGCTGTTCCTCGCCGACCCCTTCCTGCGGGTCGCGCCGACAGCCGCGACGCTGCGGGCCGCCGGCATCGCCGCGATCGCCAACCTGCCGAGCGCCGGCCAGCACGACCCGGAGCTGGCGCAGCAGCTCGCCGACGTGCACCTCGACAGCGCGCGCGAGGCGGAGCGCCTCGCCGCCTTCAAGGCCGCCGGACTGCGCATCCTTGCCGTGGTCTGCGACGGCGAGGCGGCCTATGCCCTCGCGGCGGCGGACCCCGACCTGGTCCTGGTCCTGCCCAAGGTCGGCGACTTCGCCGCAGGCTTTCCCTCCCTGCGCCAGCGCGGCGCCGCGGCCCAGGCCGTGCGCGCGGCCCTGGCAGAGGCTGGTTGGCAGGGCCCGCTGCTGCTGCTCGCCGACCGCACGGAGGCCGACCATCCGCGGCTGTGGCCCCAGTGCGTCCAGGGCGTCGTCTGCCGTCCGGTTGCCCTGGACGCCTGACGGCCGATCGGGCCGCCCGGATCAGGGCGAGAGGCCGTACTTGCGGATCTTGTTGTAGAGGGTCTTGCGGGAGATCCCGAGCGCCGCCGCCGTTCGCCCGCGCTTGAAATTGTGGCGCCACAGGGCCTTGGCGATGCGGTCCTTCTCGGTGCGCGTGGGCGACGGCGCCGAGACCTCGGCGCGCGCCAGCAACGGCTGCAGCTCGGCGGCGGCGATCGTGTCGCTGCGTGCCGCGCGCTCCAGCGCCGCCAGCAGGCCGCGCAGCTCGGCCTCGTTGCCCGGCCATTCATGCGCGTGCAGCACCGCCAGGGCCTCGGCGGAGAAGTCGTCGCGCGTCAGCGGCGGGTTGCCGCCGTCGCCGGACAGATGCGCGATCTGCTCGGCCAGGTCGTCGCGGCGGGCCGAAAGCGCCGGCAGGTGCAGCGTGCAGCCGGCCAGCGTATCGGCAAGCGCCGGATCCAGGGCGGCGGCAGCGCCGCGGGCGTCGATCTCGGCCGCCACCAGGGAGAAGACCAGGCGCGGCTGCAGCGGGACCGGCCGCCGCGCCCCGGCCGGCCGCAGGGCGCCTTCGGCCAGGGTGCGCGCCAGGCGCCGCTGGGTCCCGGCGGGCAGGCGGTGCGGCGCATGGATCACCACGGCGTCGATCTCCGCGTCGCCCAGCGCCGGCCGGCGCCGGGGATTGGGGTCCCAGCTCCCGAACAGCAGCGCCCGCGCGCGGGCCGGCACGTCCTCGCCCTCGAGGTCGACGTGGAAAACGTTGGGTGCGCTGGCGCCATTGCCGGCCAGCGCGCGCAAGCTAGGCTGCAGGTCGCCGCCCGGATGCGACAGCAGCAGCACCGGCGAGGCGCGGCCGGCGAGCTGCCGCAGCCGACGCAGAAAGGCGATCTGCGCCTGCGACTGCCCGACGAAGCCGAAGCGCCGGCCCCAGGCGACCAGCGCCGCACCGCCGCCGCTCAGCGCGGCTGCCCCGCGCTCGGCGCGACGGAACCGTTCGATGCGGTCAGCGACGGACTCCTCCAACGGCATGCGCTCGAAGGTGGAGCCGCCGACGTAGCCGTCGAGCGGTGCCAGGCGCATGAGCGCGGCCAAGTCATCGGCCGTCGCCACCGGCCCGCCCTCGAGCAGGAAGCGGGTGCGTGGGTTGATGCGCTTGAGCAGGCGGCCGATCTCGCGCACGCCGAGCGCCACCTCCTCGATCGTGCGCCGCGCGCGGTGGCCGAGGGCGCCGCCGACGTTCCAGCCCAGGTTCAGGCAGATCAGCTCGAGGCCGGCATCGGCGGCCAGCCGGGCCTGGGTGCGGGTGGCGCAGTAGAACATGGCGGTCAGGCCGGCGTCCTGGACGGCGCGCAGCTGCGCCACCTCCGCCTCGATCCCGCGGCCGGCGCGGCTCAGCATCTGCTGCATGGCGCGCGACTGGTGAATGGCGCTGGGGAAGTTCACCGCGCCGGCGAACCCGGCGGCGGCGATCTCCCGCGCGCGCTCGGACGGGCGGAAGTCTTCGCCCCAGACGTCGAGGCCCAGCAGCACCGGGATGCGGCACTGGGGCAGCAACTCGTCGCGAGCGAAGCTCTCGGTCAGGCGTGCGGCCTCGAAGATCGGCAGAGCCGAGGCGATCGAGGGGGCGCCCATGCTGCGCAAGCGCCCGGCGTTGATTGCCAGCAGGAAGTCGGCGCCACCGCGCTCGGCCGCCAGGGCCATGCCGCCGGAGCCGATCGCCGCGCCGATCAGGAAGCCGCGCTGATGGCCGAGCGACCGCGCCGCACCCTTGTCCTGCCGCTGCACGTCCATTCTCGAACCGGCCGTCCGCCCCTCCCGTCTCCGCCGACACGGGCCAGCCTTCCTGGCTATAGCAGATCCGGCCCGACCCGCAAAAAGCGCGAGGGCGCCCGCAGCGCAGGCGCCCTCGCAGCCTTTCGCCCTGCTCGGCTGGATCACCGCATATCCAGCTCGTCGCGCAGCGTCTCGGCCAGCGCCTCGATGCGCGGGCCCGGCTCGGCGTCGCCCTCGGCGATCTCGACCAGGGCGGCGGCGATCAGGTCGGTCACGGCCACGCCTTCGGCACCAGGATAGGCGTACCAGGGGCCGGCGTGGCGGGCGACCTGCCGGTGCGCAACGAAGGCGTTCGGATTGGCCGCGTAGTAGGCGCCGAGGTAGGCCTCGTCCTCCAGCACGATGGCGTTGGTCGGCGCATAGCCGGTGTTCTCGACGACGATCTTGGCGCCCTCGGGGCCGGTGACGAACTGGATGTACTCCCAAGCGGCCTGCTGCGTGTCGGCATCCTCGGCCAGCATGACGACGGCCGAGCCGCCCGTCGGGAAGTAGACGGTGCCGGGGTCCTCGGCGGCGACCGGCAGCGGCTTGACCGTCACCTGGAACTTGTCGCCGGCCGCCTCCTCGAAGCGCTTCAGCAGCGAGGAGCTCTCCAGCATGATGCCGATGGTGCCGGCCGGGTAGGCTTGGCGCGCCTCGTTATCGGCATAGCTCTCCATGCCGCCCTCCGCGACGAAGCGCCGGTACAGCGTCGCCGCCGCGACGCCCGGCGCCTGGTCGAAGGTGATGTCGCTCTCGTCCTCGGTCATCGGCCGGCCGCCGTAGGAGCCGAGCAGCGACTGAAAGCGCCAGTCGTGGCGGTCGACCCAGATGCCGTCGATGTTGTCGCCGAGCGCGTCGATCTCGGCGGCCAGCTCGATCACGCCGTCGAAGGTGGACGGGAAGTCCTCCATCGAGCCGCCGGCCCGCTCGACCAGGTCCGGATTGACGTACATGACCAGGGTCGAGGCGGAGGTCGCCAGCGCGTGCTGCTTGCCCTCGTACTGGCCGAGCGAGCGCAGCGCCGAGGTGTAGCCGGCCGCCTCGAAGGCGGCGGCGCTCTCGATGAAGGGGTCGAGCGGCTGGGTCAGGCCGCGGTCCTCCAGGATGCGCCAGCGGTTCAGGCCGACGTAGGCGACGTCCGGCAGGGTGCCGGCGACCGATTCGCGCAGCAGCCGCTGCACGCCCTCGGCGTAGCTCTCGGCCGGCCCGTCGATGACGACCGCGATGTCGGGGTGCTTCGCCATGAAGGCCGCGGCCAGGGCCTCCTGGGTCTCCGACCAGATGGTCGGGATGGCGTAGTGGATGCGCAGCTCGCTGGTCTGCGCGCTGACCTGGGTGGCGGTCGTGCCGGCGGCGAACGCCAGGACGGCGGCGATGGCAAGCGTTCTCATCTGATCAGGCTCCCGGTTGCAGGGTTGGCTGGGACGCGTGGGGTGGTCGCGAACGCCGGCGCTGCACGCGCTCTTCTTGTTGGACCTCTGGTCATCCGCGCAGCCCGCCGGCGGCGATGCCGCGCGTGAAGGTGCGCTGGGCGAACAGGAAGCCGAGGATCAGCGGCGCCGTGACGATCACGGCCGCCGCCATCAGCGGCCCGACGTCGTCGCCGGATTCCTCGTCGCGGAAGTAGACGATGCCGCGCGGCGGCGTCGCCAGGTCGGGATCCGAAATCGCGATCAGCGGCCAGAACAGGTCGTTCCAGTGCGCGGTGACCGAGAAAACGGCGAAGGCGCTGGCCGCCGGCAGGGCCAGCGGAAAGGCGATGCGCCAGACGATCGCCGTCTCCGACAGCCCGTCGATGCGCGCGGCGTCGAACAGGTCGGCGGGCAGGCGCGCGAAGAACTGCCGGAACAGGAAGATGCCGAAGACCGAGGCGACGAACGGCACGATCAGCGCGGCATAGCTGTTGAGCAGCCGCAGCTCGGCGAGCCCGAGGAACAGCGGGATGGCGGTGACGTGGAAGGGCACCAGCAGCCCGGCCAGGACCAGGCCGAAGACCAGCATGCGCCCGCGGAAGCTGCGGTGCGCCAGCGCGAAGGCGCAGGGCACGGCGAAGATGAGCTGGAAGACCAGGATGCCGAGGCAGACGACCGCGCCGTTGAAGAGGTAGCGGGCGAGCGCCACGTCGGTGAAGGCCTGCAGGTAGTTGCGCCACTCGAGGCGGCTGGGCAGCAGGTCGATGCCGGCGGAGAAGATCTCGTCGGCCGGCTTCAGCGACAGCGAGAGCATCCAGAAGAAGGGCAGGAAGATCGCCGCCGCACCCAACAGCAGCGCCGCCAGCGCCAGCGCGTCGCCGATCCCGAAGCGTCTCATCGCCGGACTCCCCTCATCGGTAGTGGACCCGGCGCTCGAGGACGCGGAACTGGGCCAGCGTCAACACCAGCATGACGACGAAGAAGACCACCGTGATGGCGCTGGCGTAGCCGGCCTTGAAGTAGACGAAGCCCTCCCGGTAGAGCGCGTAAACCAGGACGTCGGAGGCGAAGGCGGGGCCGCCCTGCGTCAGGGTCGCCACCGTCTCGAACACGCGGAAGGCCTGGGTCGCGGTGATCACCGCGACGAACAGCGTGGTCGGCCCCAGCATCGGCCAGGTCACCGTCCAGAAGCGCTCCCAGCCGCGCCCGGCGCCGTCGACCTCGGCTGCCTCGTAGAGCGTTGGCGGAATGGCGGCGAGCCCGGCGAGAAAGAGCACCATGTTGTAGCCGACGCTCTGCCAGATGCCGATCGCCGCCAGGGTGTAGAGCACCAGGCCGCGGTCGGAGAGCCACTCCTGACCCGCCAGCCCGAGCCCGGACAGCGCGGCGTTGACCAGCCCGATCGAGGGGTGCAGCAGCATCTGCCAGGCGATCGCCATGGCCACCAGAGTCGCCGCCACCGGCAGGAAGTAGACGGCGCGCAGCAGGTTCGACAGCGCCGGGGCGAAGGCGCTCAGCCGGAACAGGCCGAGCGCGACCAGCAGGGCCAGGCCCATCGAGAAGGGGATGACGACGGCGACGTAGATCAGCGTGTTGACGATGGCGCGGCGGCCCTGGGCGCTGCCGAAGAGGTCGCGGTAGTTCTCCAAGCCGACCCAATCGAGGCGGCGGGCGCCGAACTGGTAGTCGGTCAGCGACAGCACCGCGACCAGCGCCACCGGCACGAAGATCAGGGTGAGCATGGCGAGCGTCGCCGGCCCGGCCAGCCAGAGGTCGGTCAGCGCTTCGCGGTGGGCGCGCCGCAGCCGGATCATGCCGCGCCGCGCTCCAGCGCCAGGGTCAGGCGCGCACCGCTTTCCGCGTCGAACAGGTGGGCGCGCCGGGGGTCGAAGCCGAGCGTCACAGCGCTGCCAGGCGCCGGCAAGGTTGCGTCGCCGGAGGCCAGGGCGCGCACCGGCCCGACGCCCTCGACCTGCACCTCCAGCACCGCCTCGTTGCCCAGGTACTCCACACCGACCAGCCGGCCGGCGACGCTGCCGCCCGGATCCGGCCGCAGGTGCTCCGGGCGCAGGCCGAGTACCGCCTCGCCGCCGACGATCCGCCCGGCGGGCCGGAAGGCGGCGAAGGGGCCGGAGACGGCGCCGCGCTCCAGGCGGGTCGGGATCAGGTTGATCGGATGGTGGCCGATGAAGGCGGCCACCTCGCGGCTCGCCGGGCGGTCGTAGAGTTCGCGCGGCGGACCGACCTGGGCAATCTCGCCCTGCAGCATCAGCGCCACCCGGTCCGACATGCTGATGGCCTCGGCCTGGTCGTGGGTGACGTAGACGAAGCTGCGGCCGGTGCGCCGGTGCAGGGCGCTCAGTTCGCTGCGCATCTGGATGCGCAGCTTGGCGTCGAGGTTGGACAACGGCTCGTCGAGCAGGAACAGAGAGGGCTCGCGGATCAGCGCGCGGCCGACCGAGACGCGCTGCTGCTGGCCGCCGGAGAGCTGCGCCGGCTTGCGCTCGAGCAGCGCGGAGAGGTCCAGCATCTCCGCCATCGCGGCGACCCGCGCGGCGATGCCGGCGCGCTTGCGCCGGGCCGAGGGCAGCAACCGGCTCAGGCCGGGAAGCCGCTCCCAGCGGGTCATCTCGCGCATCGACAGCGGCAGGCCGATGTTCTGGGCGACCGTCAGGTGCGGGTAGAGCGCATAGGACTGGAAGACCATCGCGACGTTGCGCTGGGCCGCCGTCAGTTCCACCACGTCGGCGCCGTTCATCAGCACCTGGCCGGAATCCGGACGGTCCAGGCCCGCCATGATGCGCAGCGTCGTCGACTTGCCGCAGCCGGACGGTCCGAGCAGGGAGGTGAAGCTGCCCTCCGGCACCTCGAGCGAGATGCCGCGTAGAACCTCCGTCGAGCCGAAGCGCCGCACAACGTCGCGCAGCCGCATCATCAGCCACATCCCTTCGAAGTCGAGGGAACCCTTATAGCGACGCCGCGGTGTAAGATTTATTACGTAGGAACGTTGACTTTATGACATACCGGGTAGGGCGAGCAAGCAGTCGGCCAGACGTGAGACGGCGGTCTCCACGTCCGGCACGGCCAGCAGTCCCTCGACCCGAGGCGCATCGCACAGGCCGATCACGGTCTTGCCGAAGTGCAGGCCGTAGGCGATCTCGGTGAGGGTCCCGTAGGAGCCGCCGACGGCGACCAGGGCGACGGCCGCCTTGGCGATCACGGCGTTGCGCGCCTCGCTGAGCCCCGTGGCGATCGGGATGGCCACGGCCGGGTTGGCGGCGCGCCAGTCGTGGTCCGGCAGCAGGCCGACGGTGAGACCGCCGGCCGCCTGCGCCCCCTCGCAAACCGCTGTCATGACGCCGGATTTCCCGCCGCACAGCACGGTCAGGCCGAGTTCGGCGAGTCTCCCGCCGAGCTGGCGGGCGGTCGCCGTATGCGCCGCGTCCGCTTCACGCGGGCCGATCACCGCGACCGGCAGGCGCCGTGCGCCACCGGTGGCGGCGAGCGCCGTCAGGGCCGCCCGGGCATCGCCGTGCGTCGGCATTCCGGCCATGCCCTGCGGCTCCTGCACCCAGCGCCAGGCCCAGGGGTCGAGGCGCGCGCCATCCGCCCGCCAGATGCCGCCCTCGCGGCCGATGAGATAGGAAGCCGCTTCCATTTGCCCCTCCCCCGGTGTAAGCAGATGGAAGATAACTTACAGCGTTTGATGCAGCGGGAAAGACCGCATGTCCGACACCGCGCCCGCCCATCGCCTCACCGAGCGGCAGACGGAGATCCTCGCGCGGGCCGAGCGCCACGGCTTCGTCACCATCGAGAGCTTGGCCGACGACTTCCGCGTGTCGGCCCAGACGGTGCGGCGCGACATCATCGCGCTCGACCGGGCCGGTCTGCTGCAGCGCTTCCACGGCGGTGCCGGCAGCAACGGCGCGAGCGAGAGCCTGCGCCTGGACCATAAGCGCAAGCGCGCCCTCGACGTCGAGGCGAAGGCGGCGATCGCGCGCAAGGCGGCGACACTGGTGCCGGACGGTGCGGCGGTCTTCCTGGACGTCGGGACCACAGTCGAGGCGGCGGCGGCGGAACTGAACGGCAAGGCGAAGCTGCTTGTCTTCACCACCAGCCTGCGGGCCGCCCTCTGCTTCGATCACGAGCGACACGAGGTGCACGTCATCGGCGGCCGGCTGTCCGGCAAGGACGGCTCGCTGACGGGGGAGAACCCGATCGGCACGCTGGCCGGGCTGCGGCTCGATCTGGCGCTGATCGGCTGCTCGGCGATCGAGGACGCGGGCCGCGTGATGGACTTCGACCTCGGCAAGATCCTGGTGAAGCGAGCGGCGATGCGCGCCGCGGCGCGCAGCCTGCTGCTGGCCACCAGGTCGAAGTTCGGCCGCACCGCGCGCGCCGAGATCGCGCCCCGCTCCGCCTTCGCGGCGGCGATCAGCGAATAGCGACCGGTGGCGAGCCGCGCGCGCCGGCCGTCTCCTGCAGCCGGCGGCAGTAGCGCTGTCGGCGGGTTGCGCACCTCAGGTTTTGGTTGCGAGGAGGGCGGCGGCGAGGCGGGCGGCTTCGCGTTCGAAGCCGAGGGCGGCGGCGGCCAATTGGCGCTGGAAGCTTTCGGCGCCGGCGGGTGCGGCGGCGCGGGGGGCGAGGGGGTCGCCGGGTTGGGGGTCGCCGGGTTGGGGGTCGCCGGGTTGCGCGCCGGGTTGGGTGTCGCCGGGTTGCGCGCCGAGTTGGGTGTTGCCGAGTTGGTCGCCGAGTTGGTCGCCGAGTTGCGCGGCGAGCTGGATGCCGTCGGGCAGGCCGGCGGTGGCGGCCGTTGCGGTGGCGGCCGTTGCGGTGGCGGCCGTTGCGGTGGCGGCCGTTGCGGCGGCGCTCTGGCTGGCGTCTGGGTTGGTGCCGGGCGCTCCGCCGGCCTGCTGGATGGCGCCGGCGTCGTCGAGGGTGGAGAGGTCGAGGAGCTGCCAGTCGCTGCCGTCGAAGTAGTAGAGGGCGCGGCCTTCGTTGGCGGCGGCGGAGAGCAGGCCGCGCACCGCCGGGTCGCTGACCGCCGAGGCGAAGGCCTGGGCGACCGGGGTGGCGCTGCCGCCGAGCAGCGAGCTGTAGAAGGCGCGCGCCAGCGGCGAGTTGCCCTGCTCGAAGGTGCTGAAGATCGCCTGCACGGCGGCGCCGGAGACCTGGGTCGGGGCGGTGGCGAACTGCAGGTTGCCGGCCGGGGTCTGGACCAGGACGAGCTGGACCGGGCCGCGCCGCTCGACGACGACGGTGACCGCGTCGCCGTCGTCGTCCGCCTCGCCGGTGTCGCCGGTGCCGCCGGTGCCGGTGTCGCCGGTGCCGGTGTCGGCGGTGCCGGTCTCGGCGGTGCCGGTCTCGGCGGCCGGTGCGGCGGCGATGGCGACGGCGACGCTGGCGGCGGCGCCGCTGCTGGTGCCGTCGCCGGGGGTCACCTGGAAGCTGGTGCTGCCGGCCGGGGTGTCGGCGGGCGCCAGGAAGCTGACCTGGCCGGCGGCGAGCTGGGCGGCGGTGAAGCTCTGGCCGGCGGCGAGCGCGCTGCCGTCGAGGCGCAGGCTGCCGGTGCCGGGCGCGCTGGTCAGGGTGTAGGTGACGGCGTCGCCCTCGGCGTCGCTGGCGGCCAGCATGGCGGTGGTCAGGACGGTCGCCGTGCCGGCGGTGTGGCTGAGGCCGGTGTTGGTGGTGATCGCCGGCGCGCTGTTGAAGACCAGCTCGGCGCGCGCCGCCTCGGAGGTGGTGCCGCCGGCGGCGTCGGTGAGCGTGACGTCGAAGCCGTGGGTGCCGGCGGCGCTGGTGGTGTAGCGGAGGTTCTGCAGCAGCGTCGCCACCCGCGCCGGCGTGGCGTCGGCGTTGAGCGCGATCACCAGGTTGTTGGTGCCCTGCCCATCGCTGGTCACGGTGCCGATGCTGGTGCCGCCGACCGCGATCGTCTCGCCGGCCGCGATGGTGCCGTCGCCGTCGGATGTCGCCGTGGTGCCGTCGAGCGAGAAGTTGCCCGACAGGCTGCCGCTCACCCGGCTCAGCGTCAGGTTGCCGCCGTCGAAGTCGGCGCTGTCGGTGTCGGTCACGGTGGCGTTGGCGCCGGCGTCCAGGTTGGCTGTGCTGCCCGGCGTCGCGGTCTGGCTGTCGCCGGCCAGGTTGCCGAGGTTCGGCCGGTCGCTGACGGTGACCGCGATGGTGTCGGTGTCGCTGTTGGTGCCGTCGCTGGTCAGCACCGTGATCGTCTGGTTGCCGGAGCTGTCCACCGCCGGCGTGTAGGCCAGGTTGGCCAGGGTGGCGTTGACGGCGGCCAGCGTGCCGCTGATCTGGATCGAGTTGGTGCCGCCGCCGGCGATCGTGGCCGCGCCGCTGGTCGTGAAGGTGCCCTGGCCGGCGCCGACCGAGACGGTGGTGGTCACATTGGCGCTGTCGGCGTCGGCGACCGAGATGCCGCCGAGCGCCAGGGCCGTGCCGTCGGTCGCGGTCTGCGCGCCCGGCACGCTGTTGACCGGCGCCGCCTCGACGTCGACCGTGAAGCCGGCCGCCGTCGAGGTCGCCGCGCTGCTGCCGGCGTCGGTGACCGTCAGGCTGAAGGTGTTGCTGCCGCCGTCGGTCGAGCTGAACTGCAGGGCGCGGATCAGCGCCTGCACGCGCGCCGGCGTGGCGTCGGCGGAATTGAAGGTGATCACCAGGTCGTTGGTGCCCTGGCCGTCGGTGGTGACCGTGCCGATGTCGGTGCCGCCGACGGCGACGGTCTGGCCGGCCGCGATGGTGCCGTCACCGCCCGAGGTCGCCGCGGCGGCGTTCAGCGAGAAGTCGCCGCTGCCGCTGGTGCGCGTGATCGTCAGGTTGCCGCCGTTGAAGTTGGCGCTGTCCGGGTCGCTCACCGTGGCGTTGCCGCCCTGGTCGATGGACACCGCCGTGCCGTTCGGCGTCGAGACGCTATCGCCGTCCAGGTTGGCGACCACCGGCGGGTTGGGGGTGACCGAGACGGTGAAGCTGCCCGAGGCGTCCTGGTCGCCGCCGTCGCTGGTCCCGTCGGCGTCGTTCAGCGTCAGCGTGAAGCCGCGGTCGCCCAGGCCGCTCGGCGCGCTGTAGGTCAGCGCCCGGATCAGGCTCTGGATGCGCGCCGAGGTGGCGTCGGCGTTCAAGGCGATCTCCAGGGTGTTGCCGCCCTGGCCGTCGTTGGTGGCGTCGACCGTGCCGATGCTGGTGCCGCCGACGGCGATGGTCTCGCCGGCCGCGATGCTGCCGTCGCCGCCGGCGGTGGCCGTCGTGCCGTCCAGGCCCCAGGAGCCGTTGGTCGTGCCGCTGCCCTGGACGAGCGTCAGGACGCCGCCGTCGTAGTCGGCGCTGTCGGGGTTGCTCACCGTGGCGTCGTCGAAGCCGCTGACGTTCTGCGCGCCCGAGCCGGCGGTGACCTGCGAGGTCTCGCCAAAGACGCTGCCGACGACCGGCGGGTTGTTGACCGCCGTCAGGCTGACCGTCGAGGCGAGCGTCAGCGCCGCCGTGTTGTCGTTGGCGCCGCCGCTGGCGCCGCTGTCGGTGACCTGCGTGATGGTGACCACCCGGTTGCCGGCGGTCGTCGGGTTGTCGCTGGCGTTGCGGTAGGCCAGCGCGTCGACCAGGGTCTGAAGCGCCGCGGCGCTCAGGCTGGCGCCGGTGAAGCTGACCGTCGCCGTCGAGCCGGCGACCGAGACATTGACCGTCAGGCCGTTGGTCGCCGTGGTCACGCTGTTGCCGTCGGTGAGCGCCACGTCCGAGCCGTCGACGCGCAGGATCTCGTTCGCCCCGTCGGAGACGTTGGTCACCGTCAGGGTGAGGCTGGTGAAGGTCTGGCCGGATTCCACCGTCGAGGCGGCCACCGTCGAATAGAGGTCGGCTGCGGCAGCGCCCTCGACGTAGGTCGGGTCCTGGCGGGTCGCCGTCAGGGTCGGTTCGTCGTTGACGCCGGTGATCGACACCGTGGTCGAGCCGGTGCCGGTGCCGGGATTGGCGCCGGTGCCCTGGGCGTCGCCCGAGTTGCCGTCGCCGAAGCTCCAGTCGAGCTGCACGCTCGCCGGCGGGTCGTCGCCGGTGTTCTGGTAGGCGATGCGCTGCAGCACCGCGGCGACCAGCGCCGTCGTCGCCGTCGTGCCGGACGAGGTGAAGTTGACCGTCAGCGTGCCGCCGGTGTTGGTGAAGGTGGCGAAGGTCAGGCCGCCGGACTGCAGGTTGCCGCCGGAGACCGTGAAGGACGCGCCGCTGGTGTCGAATCCGAAGCTGTCGTCGGCGTTCGCCCCGCCGTTGCGCGCGATCGTCAGGCTGGCCCCGGCGAAGTCGCCGTTGCCGCCGTTCAGCGCCCCCAGCTCCACGTCGCTGACCGTCACGTCGGCGTCGAGCTGCACGGCGGACCCGTCCTCGGTGAAGCTCGGCGCGCCGTCCAGGCCGGCGAAGACCGGCGCGTCGTTGACCGCGCTGACGCCGATCGAAGCGGTGTCGCTCGCCGCCGAGAAGGCGGTGGCGCCGCCGTTCGTCGTGGTGTCCGCCGTGCCGCCGGCGCTGCCGCTGGACCTGTCCCAGGCCCGGAAGGTGATGGTCGCCGTGCCGTTGTAGTCGGCGTCCGGCACGAAGCGGATCAGGTTGGTGGCGGCGTCCGCCAGCGTGCCGTCCAGCAGCCGCGCGGCGCTCGAGAGATCCACGGAAGAGCCGCTGGTCCCGGAGAAGGCGGTCCAGTTCGCGCCGTTGTCGGTCGAGTACTGCCAGACGCCGTTGGTGTTGTCGACCGCGGTCACCGCGATCGCCTCCACCGCGCCGCCGTCCGGGTCGGTGATCGAGCCGTCGACCACCATCGCCGCGACGCTGGTGCCCGGGTTGTTGGCGTTGTTGGTCGCGTCGTCGTCGCCGTCGGCGCCGCTGCCGTCGTCGTCGCCGGCGTCCTCGACGATCCCCGTCAGCGCCGGCGACGCCCCGGCGTTCAGCACCGGCGCGTCGTTGACCGGCGTCACGCTGATCGTCACCGTGTCCGGCGTGCCGTCCACCGTGCCGTCGTTCGGCGTCACCGTCAGGGTCGCCGCCGTGGTGTCGTTGAGGGCGGTCGTGTAGCGGATCTTGGAGCTGTCGTTCAGGTAGGTGTTCAGGCTCGCCGCCGTGCCCTGCAGCGTCATCGCCGCCGTGCCCGAATTGGCCACCGTCACCCCCGCCGTGACGCCGTCTCCGTCGACCGACGCGATCGTCCCGCGGTCGACCGCCAGGGTCAGCGTCAGCGTATCCCCGTCCGCGTCCGACACGTTGTAGGCCGACAGGTCGATCGCCCCGGCAACATCCTCCGTCACCGTCGCGTCGGGCGGCGTCCCGCCAAGCGCGGGCGGGTCGTTGCTGACGGCGAGGTTGTCGTAGGTGAAGTTGTCGAGGGCCAGGTAGTTCTGGCCGCCGGTCAGCTCGAAGCGCACGGCGTCGATGCTGGTGGTGCGGAAGGCGGTTCCCGTCAGGTCGATGCGCTGCCAGGCGCCGCCGAAGGCCGCCGGGCTCTGGCCGTAGGCGAAGGAACTGACGGTCGCACGCAGCGCTTCGACGCCGCCGTTGTAGCCGACGACGGTGATCGACTGGGGCGCGGCGAGCGGCGAGGTGCCGGCATCGCCCGACGGCCAGACGTCGAAGCCCAGCGCGCGGAAGGTGTAGCCGGCGGGGGCGGAGACGCCGCCGACGTCGCCGGAGCGCGAGACGCCGATGCCGGTGTCGGCATAGCCGTCGGAGCGCCCGGTCTCGCCGGCCAGGTTGGAGCCGAAGCCCGTCTCGCTCTGCAGGGTGAAGGTGCCGGTGACGCCGAAGGTCTGGCTCGAGGAGGTGAAGCTGGTCTGGCCGTCGCTCACGCCCTCCAGGCGCGCGGTCGCGCCGGTGCCGTCGTTGGTGATGCTGACCGTCAGGTTGGCGGTCGTGGTGTTGTTCGAGGCGCCCCCGTCGTCGGCCTGGACGGTCAGCGCGTAGGCGGTGGTGCCGCTTTCGAAGTCGATGTCGCCGGTGTCGTTGACGGTGATCTGGCCGGTCGCGGCGTCGATCGCGAAGGGCAGGTTGCCGTCGCCGTCGGCATCGGTGTTGCCGCCGGTGATCGAATAGGTGATCCCGGCGTCGGTGCCGCCGCCGTCGCCGTCGTTGGCGTCGACGTTCACCACGTTGGTGCCGTTGGCGACGTTCTCGCCGATCGAGCCGTTCGGCGCCGAGGTGAAGACCGGCGCGGTGTTCGGCGCCACCGCCGCCGCGATCACGAAGTTGTCGAAGTTGGTCTTTGCGGCGAAGCCGACGACGACGCGGAACTCGTCGATGTTCTCGAAGTCCGCGCCGAGGTTGACGGTGGTGGCGGTTTCCCGGGCGACGCTGACCGCGACGTTCGAGCCGACCTGGGAGCCGTTGCTGAAGGCCTGCACGTTGAAGGTGCTGTCGGCGGCGGCGTTGTACGCGAACTCGAAGGAGTCAAGTTGGAAGTCGCCGCCGTCGTCCGCGGTAAAGGAGATGTAGTCGATCACGCCGAAGTCGGTCGCCGCGGAATCCGGCTGCAGCACCAGGTCCGTGCTGTTGTCGGAGATAGAGGGGTCCCGCGCCAGCACGATCCTGGCGTCGCCCGACGTCATCACCACCTGAACGTCGAGTCCGCTGCCGGCCACGTTCGAGGCGCTCGGGTTGCTCGACTGTGGCGCGATCAAGATATCGGAGCCGTTGGTGCCGAAGGTGATGGTTCCGGGCGACAGGGCCAGCACGCCCTGGAAGCCGGACTGCGCCATCAGGTCGTCGACCTGGCCGTCGAAGACGGCGCCGGTGGCGCTTTCCAGGGTCCAATCGCCGCCCTGGGCGTCGGCGCCGGTCAGATCGTCGGAGGCCGCCACGTCGGCGCCGGTGGCCTCGGCCAGTGCGTCGAGGAAGGCGCCGCCGCTGCCGTCGGCGGCGACGTAGCAGCCGTAGAGCAGGATGTCGCCCTCTGCGCCCAAGGCGGCGCCGATGGCCTGGAGCTGGGCGGCATAGTCGGCGAGGTTGCCGGCATCGACCGTGCCGGCGCCGAAGGCGAGCGCGCCGACCTAGCCGTGACTGACGATGTGGAGGGCGTCGACCTCGCTGCGCCCGGCAAGGGCGTCGGCGATCTGGGTCAGCGCGTCCGTGCCGCCGTCCAGCAGCACCACCTCGGCCGCCTGGCCGATGCCGGCGACCAGCGTCTCGTATCCCTCGACCGAGGTATCGACGAAGACGATCTCGGTGCGGGCGTCGGCCGGCGCCGCGGCGAGCAACGCCTCGCCGGCCGTCTCGCCGCCTGGCACCGCCGTCGGCCCGCTGCCGCCCTTGCCCTCGCCCTCGCCCTCGCTCAGCAGCGCCTCGCCGGAGGTCGGCTCGCTCGCCGTCCGGCTCTCGGCCCCACCGCCGTCCGTGCCGTCCGCGCCCGCCTCATCCGCCGGCGGCGTATAGGCGGCGAGCGCCGCGTCCAGCTCGGGATCGTCGGCGCCGGCGTCCGCCGCCTGTTCGGCGCCGGAATCGTCGCCCTGGCCCTGGTCAGCGGTCTGCTCGGCCGCCTCGGCCCCGGTCGCAAGGCCCGCCGCGTCGAACATGTAGCGCGGCTCCAGGGCCAGCGCGAAGACCGAGGTCTCGCAGCTCAAGGCCTCGACGCGCCCGACCCTGGATTGCCGCATCATCCTTGGTCCCCCCGCGCCTGTCCACCCGACTCGTGGCTATGCCGTGTCACCGGGCCGAGGGCGCTGCGTGCGGGCCGCCGAACTGGTGCAGCGGTCCGCCTGTCCTCCGCATGATTGCCGCTTCATACGTTGGCAAGCAAGCAGGGCTTGGGCCAAGCCATTCGCCTGGGCGCATGTTTCAGGCCTCGGCTGCAGGGCGGGGCGGCATAGCGCAACCCGGGAGCGTAAGGCCGCTTGCGTCCCGCGCGGCGGGCGCCCGCCGGCGGCGACTCTGGTGCGGGCGATCGCCCGATGCAGCGAAACGGCCGCCCGCGGAACCTCCGCAGGCGGCCGTCCGTTCGCTGGGGCTTTCCTCGGCGCGACGCCGCCGCAAGTCTCCGGGCGTTTAGGCGGGCGCCGTGCCGGCCGACGCGTCCGGGCGCGCGACCCGCGGGGTGCGCGCGGTCTTGCGCATGTCGGTCTTGACGTACCTGGTGCTGTAGCCGTTGAAGAGGTGACCGAGCAGCCCGCGGTTCAGGTCCGAGGTGCCGAACAGCCAGTCGGCGACGGGAAAGGTCAGGTTCATGTTCCGCTCCATCATCAGCGACTGGTCGTGGTGCGCCGTGTGGTGGCGCCGGATGGTGTTCACGAAGGGGCAGTGCCGCACGAAGGCGTTCTCTTCGACGTGGCAGCAGAAGTGCATGAACTCGTAGAGCAGGTACATGCCGGTCGTCGTGCCCATGATCAGCCAGCCGACGTTGGGCGAGATCAGCCAGCCCATCAGCAGCGCGCCGGGGATCGACATCAGGATGAAGGTGACCAGCGCATAGGGCGGGAAGAAGGTCACCCGCCAGTCGTGGCTGCCGGCGAAGCGCATCTCCGTGTCGGTGAAGAACTGGTGATGCATCAGGGTGTGGCGCGTGTAGATCGCGCGCATGCCGGGCAAGCGCAGCGGGCGGTGCATGACGTAGCGGTGCAGGAACCATTCGAAGACGTTGCACACCAGGAAGACGACCGGGACGGTCAGCCACTCCCACCAGGCGACCTGGGCGATGTTGGAAACGTAGACGAACATCGCCGCCAGGCCGATGGTGTAGATCACGGCGACGTGCAGCCAGCCGTTGTACCAGGTGGCGATGCGCTCGCGGTACTGCGCGCGGTAGGCGCGCTGCCGCTCGCTCATCGGGGATTCGCCCAGTTCCTCGCGCATCGGGGCCATCGCCTGTTCCATCTCGCCTACCTCGTCGGCCGAAGGGTGGAGGCGGGGCGGCCCCAAAGCCGGGTTCAGGGCCCTCCGCCGTCTGATATATCAAAGATACGTCACGCCGGCCGGCCTGTCAAACCACCGGCCTGTCAAACCGCCGGCCGAGGCGGCGGCCTGGCCTCAATGCTGGCGCCGCTTTTCCAGCAGCGTGGCGAAGGCCTCCAGCACCTCGGGCTTGACGGTGTAGCTGTGCTCCTCGTCGGGGAAGCTGCCGGCCTTGACCTCGGCGACGTACTGCTTGAGCCCGCCGACCGCGACCTCGGTCAGGTTGGCGTAGCGCTTGGTGAACTTCGGCTTGAAGTCGGTGAAGACGCCGAGCAGGTCGTAGCTCAGCAGGATCTGCCCGTCGGTGCCGGCGCCGGCGCCGATGCCGATGGTGGGGATCTCGAGCTGCTCGGAGATCAGCTTGGCGATCGGCGCCGGCACCGCCTCGAACTCCAGCATGAAGCAGCCGGCATCCTGGATCGCCAGCGCGTCCTCCAGAATCCTCATCGCCGCCTCGGCGGTGCGCCCCTGGATCTTGAAGCCGCCGAACATGGCGATGGTGTGCGGCGTCAGGCCGATGTGCGAGGCGGTCGGGATGCCGGCGTCGACCAGCGCCTTGAGGATGTGCGCCTGGGTCTTGCCGCCCTGCGGCTTGACCGCGTCGCAATCCGCCTCCTGCATGAAGCGGGTGGCGTTGGCCAGCGCGCGATCTACCGTGTTGTAGCTTTGGTAGGGCATGCAGCCGAGCACGAAGGTGTCGGGCGCGCCGCGGCGTACCGCCTGGGCGTGCATCACCATCATCTCCATGCTGGCCGGGATGGTCGACTTGTGGCCGTGAGCGACCATCGCCAGGCTGTCGCCGACGACGCAGACGTCGACCCCCGCCATCTCGGCCCAGCGCGCCGAGGTGTAGTCGGGCACCGAGGTGTAGACCATCTTCTCGCCGGTCCGCTTCGACTCGCGGATTTCGGTGATCGTCCGCTTCGTCTTCTCCGTCTGCGTCATCGCGCGCGCTCCCCCTTGTCGTGGCTGGTCACTCGACTGGCTTCGCCGTGCCGGCGCCCGGCGGCGGCGGCGGCCCCGCGGCCGCGAAACCGGTTTGCCTCGCCCATCTGATGCGTTACTGATATATCAATAGCATGCTTAAGAGCCGCGCCGCGAGAGGTCAACCGCGACCCCTGCGGGCGCCGGCCGCAGTCAGGGAGACGCACGCCGTGGGATACCGCCGTCCGTGAAGGCCACCGACCTAGCCGCCTGGGATTTCGGCCAGCTCGCCCTGTTCGCCGCGGCGACGGCGGCGGGTGCGGCGGCGGTGGTGCTGCTCGGCGGCTTCCTGCCGCTGTCGGCGCGCGAGCCGGGGCAGCGCGGCCCCCTGGCCGGCGCGCTGCTGGCGGCCGCGACGGCGGCGCTGGCGCTGCTCGTCTATGCCGGCCTGCACTTCGCCGTGCTGGCGCTGCCGGGCCTGGGCGCCGTCATCGCCGGCGGCCTCGGCGTGCTGGCCGGACCGCTGCTGTTCCAGGCGCTGCCGCCGCGCCAGCGCGATCGCTGGCCGGGCCTCGCCGCCGCCGCCCTGCTGTGCGGCGGCCTCGCCCTGCTGTTGCTGCACCTGGTCTGACGGAGGAGGAGACCGCCCATGCCCACCCACATCAAGCTGATCCTCTCGGCGATCGTGGTGCTCGCCGCCGCGGCGGCCGGCTGGTGGCAGCTCGGCCTCGGGCAGACAGTCGCGGGCTACGTCGTCTGGGGTCTCGGCGCCTTCATGATCTTCGCGCTCTGGCTGTTCCCCGAGGCCAAGGGCAAGAAGCAGAAGGGCGAACGATAGGCGGCCGCGCCTTCGGCCTGCACGCGCTCACTCGGCGTTGCCGAGCTCGGCGTCCAGGGTCGCACGCGTGAAGGCCTCCATGTAGTCCATCAGCGCGTCGGTCGCCTGCGCCGCCGCCTGGGGGTCGCCGCTGGCGATGGCGCGCGCCTGCTCGGCGTGCAACCGCGCGCACAGCGGCAGGTCCAGCACCTGCTTGTAGTGCTGGTACCAGAAGCGCCGCGACAGGCCGTGGGTCAGGCCCATGGCGCGCAGCGCGTATTCGTTGCGGCAGCAGCTCGAGATCATCTGGTTGAGCTGGCGGTCCTGGCGCATGAAGGCGACGTCGTCGTCCGCCGCGCCGGCAGCGTCCATCTGCGCCGCCAGCTCGGCGAAGTCGCGTTTTTCCGCCGGCGTGCCGCGCACGGCGCAGAGCTTGGCCATCAGGCGCTCCAGCTCGCGCCGCACCCGCAGCAGCTCGAGCTGGCTGCGCACGTTGATCTCGGCGACCAGGATCCCCCGGCGCGGCAGGATCACCACCAGACCCTCGCGGGCCAGGCGCTGCAGCGCCTCGCGGATCGGCGTGCGGCCGATGCCGAGCTGCTTGCTGAGCGCCGCCTCCGACAGCACCTCGCCGGGCTCCAGCCGCAGGGTGACGATAAGCTCCTCCAACTGGCGATAGGCCCGGTCGGTCAGGCTGCCGCCCTGGCCCGCCTTGGCCGCGCCCTCGTCGGGCAGCCGCGCGTCGGCCTCGATCTCCCTCTCGGTCATGCGCGACCGCACCCTCGTTGCGCTACCCGACCTCCGGGCATCCGACTCCCCGGGCCCGAGGTCCGGGATCGGTCGGGTGCCGTGCAAGCGGCCGGCGCCCTTTCCACCCTCGATACAACAGGTGGCGCGCCGCCACCAAGCCGGCATCGCGTCGCGCACCCGCCTCTCCACCTGCCCCGCCGCCTGCCCCGTCGCCTGCCCCGCCGCCTGCCCCGCCGCAAGCCCACTTTTCAAACCCTCGCGCTCACGCTAGGATGCAAGAAATATATCACTAATACATGACCGGTCGGCAAAGCGCCATGACGCCACTACGGCGGCAGGCGCACACGGACCGGTCCGGGAGGATCGCAGGTGGGGGGACGGTACGGGCGATGAAGCACTACCGTGGCGACCGGACCATCGACGGCATCGAGGTCACCGTCGACGGCGCCCCTCTGGACGAACGCCGCGACCTGCTGGATCTGTCGCACAACGGCTTCGAGTGGAGCTACGAGGGGCCCGAGCCGGCCCAGCTCGCCCTCGCCATCCTGGCCGACCACTACGGCGACGACGCCCGCGCCAAGGCGGACCACAAGACCTTCATGCGCGCCGTGGTCGCGAACTTCGGGAACGAGTGGGAGATGAGCGGCGCCGACATCGACGCGGCGCTCGACGCCCTGCGGTAACGGCGCCGGCCGGCCGCGAACCAGGGTCCGCACTCAAGAACGCGGGCCGACAACACGAAGGGAAGGAACACAGCCATGGAGATGAAGACGGCACTGCGCGGGCTCGGCCTCGCCGCCGCACTGGCGGTGGCCGGGGCGCTGCCGGCCACCCAGGCGGACGCGGCCGAACGGAGCTTCCGCATGGCGACCGCCTGGAGCGGTGGCCCGCTGATGGAAATCGGGGCGCAAGCCTTCGCCGACAACGTCGCGCGCCTGTCCGGCGGCCGCCTGGAGGTGGAGGTCTTCCCCGGCGGCACCCTCGGCCCGGCCCTGAAGGTCTCCGAGACGGTGCAGCAGGGCGTCGCCGACATGGGCCACACCTGGCCCGGCTACGACTGGGGCGCCGACCCGACGGCGGTGCTGTTCGGCGGCTACGCCGGCAGCTTCGACACCGAGCGCATGCTGCACTGGCTGTACCGCGGCGGCGGTGTCGAGCTTTGGGAAGAGTGGCGCCGCGACCGCTTCCAGCTCGTCGGCATGCCGCTGTTCGTCCGCACGGCGGAGGCCTTCCTGCACTCGCGCAAGCCGGTCAGCACGCTGGAGGATCTGAAGGGGCTGAAGCTGCGCACCGCCGGCGCCTGGCTCGGCATCTCCGAGCAGATGGGCGCGGCGCCGGTGACCATGCCCGGCGGCGAGGTCTACACCGCGCTCGAGCGGGGCACGATCGACGCCACCGAGTGGGGGACGCTCTACGAAAACATCTCGCCCGGCTTCCACCGGGTCACCCGCTACGTGATCATCCCCGGCATCCATCAGCCGACCGCGCCCTTCGAGCTGGTCGTCAATCCCGGCGTCTGGGACGAGCTGTCGGATCAGGACAGGGACATCATCCGCGAGGCCGCCTTCATCACCACCATGAACTCCTGGCTGACGATCGGCCAGGAAGACGCCAAGGCGTTGGAGTTCTTCCAGGGCGAGGGCAACGAGATCATCGAGCTGGCGCCCGAGGTGCAGTACCGCGCCCACGAGCTGGGCCAGGCCTGGGCCGACGAGCAGGCCCAGGACAACGAATGGTTCGCGCGCGTCCTGCAGAACCAGCGGGAGTTCGCCGAACTCTGGAAGGGCGCCAACCGCTACCGCAACGTCCAGACCCGGGACTGAGCGCCGGCGGCGCGCCCGCCGGCGTGACCTCCCTGCGCCGGGCGCGCCGGACGAGGGCGGCCGGATCCTTTGCACCGCGGATCCGGCCGCCCTTCGCGCCATACCGCCGTCCCGCCGTCCTCTCTTTTCTCCCCTTGCGCGTCTGAGGCCATACCGCCCATGGGTTCCATCGTGCGCGCGCTCGAGCGCCTCACCTCCGGTGCCGGCTACCTGGCTGCGCTGATCGTCCTGCCGCTGGCCCTCGCCACCGCCTACGAGGTCTTCGCCCGCTACGTCCTGCTCGAGCCCACGGTCTGGGCCTTCGAGCTCGGCTACTCGCTGACCGGCGCGCACTTCCTGCTGGGCGCGGCGATCACCCTGAAGAAGGGCGCGCACGTGCGCATCGACCTGATCTACGCCCGCCTGCCGCGGCGCTGGCAGGCCGGCCTCGACCTGACCTTCTACGTCTGCCTCTACCTGCCCTTCCTGGTGCTGCTGAGCGACGCGCTGCTGGACTACGCCATCCGCGCGATGGACAGCGGCGAGCGCACCGGGCAGTCGGCCTGGAACCCGCCGATCTGGCCGCTGCGCCTGGTCATCGCCACCGGCTTCGTCCTGCTGACGCTGCAGGTCGCGGCCGAGATCATCAAGAGCGCCGCCGTCGTCCTCGGCCGCCCGCTGGCGCCGCGCGAGGTCTAGGCCGATGGACGCGCTGCTGATGTTCCCGGCGCTCTTCGCGCTGATCTTCCTCGGCTTCCCCGTCGCCTTCTCGCTGATGTGCGTGGCCTTCGTCTTCGGCCTCATGACCTTCGACATGGCCGCCTTCTTCCAGTTCACCCAGAAGGTCGAGGACGTGGCGACCAACTTCGTGCTGGCCGCGGTGCCGCTGTTCGTCTTCATGGGGGCGATGCTGGAGCGCTCCGGCATCGCCGAGTCGCTCTTCGATGCCGTCCACCTCTGGACCCGGCGCCTGCCCGGCGGGCTGGCCGTCGGCACGGTGGTGATGTGCATCATCTTCGCCGCCTCGACCGGGGTGATCGGTGCGACCGAGACGGTGGTCGGACTGCTCGCCATCCCGGCGATGATGCGCTACCGCTACAAGCACAGCCTGATCAGCGGCACGATCTGCGCCGGCGGCTCGCTGGGCACGATCATTCCACCCTCGGTGGTCGTGGTGGTGCTGGGCCCGATCGCCGACGTCTCGATCGGCGACCTGATGGTGGGCATGATCTTTCCCGGCCTGATCCTCTCCGGGCTCTACATCGTCTACATCCTGGTTCTGTGCCTGCTCGACCCGGAGGCGGGGCCGCGGGTGCCGCCGGCCGACGACGAGCCGCCGCTGCTGACCAAGATCGTCATCACGGTCAAGGCGCTGGTGCCGCCGATCTGCATGATCGTCGCCGTGCTCGGCTCGATCATGTTCGGCGTCGCCGCGCCGACCGAGGCGGCGGCGCTCGGCGCGCTGGGCGCCATCGCGCTCAGCCTGCTGTACGGCCGCTTCAGCCTGGCCTCCTTCGGCGAGGCGCTGGTCAAGACCCTGACCGTCACCTCGATGATCATGCTGATCCTGCTCGGCGGCAGCCTGTTCACCGGCGTCTTCGCGGCCTCCGGCGGCATGGCGGTGATGCGCGACCTGCTGGATGCGGTGAACCTGGGCCCCTGGGGCATGCTGTTGCTGTTCCTGGCGATCGTCTTCCTGGCCGGCTTCTTCCTGGAGTGGATCTCGATCCTGCTCATCTTCGTGCCGCTGTTCATGCCCTTCGTGCTGGCGGCCGGCTTCGACCCGCTGTGGTTCTGCATGCTGATCCTGGTGATGATCCAGACCAGCTACCTGACGCCGCCGATGGCGCCGGCGATCTTCTATCTGCGCGGCATCGCGCCACCGGAGATGACGCTGCCGCAGATGTACCGCGGCGTGCTGCCCTTCATCGCCCTGCAGGTGGTGGCCTTGGGCGTCGTGATGGCCTTTCCGGAGACGGCGACCTGGTTGCCCGACCAGCTTCTGGGGTTCAATTGACCGGCGTCTGCCGCCGCCGAACTGCGTGAGGAGTCGAGCCATGCGTACCGAAGAGATCCTGGCCCAGCCGCCGCGGGTGCTGACCCAGGCGCAGCGCGAGTCCTACTTCGAGACGGGCTACCTGCTGATCGAGCGGCTGATCGACGCCGAGACCCTGGCCGCGCTGAACGCGGTGACGGCCGCGTTCGTCGAGGCCAGCCGAAGCCGCAGCGCCAGCGACGACGTCTACGACCTGGCGCCCGGCCACTCCGCGGACACCCCGATGGTGCGCCGGCTGAAGGTGCCGGACGCCCAACACGCGGTCTATTGGGACTTTGCCTGCGGCGTGCTGGCCGACGTCGCCGCCGACCTGGTCGGGCCGGACGTGGCCTTCCATCACTCCAAGCTGAACTTCAAGTGGCGCGACCCGGACGCGGCAGCCAACGCGGTGCGCTGGCACCAGGACATCCAGTTCTACCCGCACACCAACTACAGCCCGCTGACCATCGGCACCTATCTCGTCGACACCCGGCCGGAGGACGGCCCGCTGATCGTGCTGCCCGGCAGCCACGCGGGACCGCTCTACGACCAGTACGATGCGGCCGGCGCCTGGACCGGCTGCCTGAGCGACGCCGACGCCGCCGGCCTCGACACCTCGACGGCGCAGATCCTGGACGGTCCAGCCGGCTCGATTACGGTGCACAACTGCCGCACGGTGCATGCCTCGGAGCCGGCGCGCACCGAGCGGGCGCGCCCGCTGCTGCTCAACGCCTACACCTCGGCCGACGCCCTGCCCTACACGGCCAACCCCTCGCGCTCGCAGCACGACCGGGCGATCGTGCGCGGGCACGCCGCCCGCTGGGCGCACCACGACCCGCGCCCCTGCCAGATCCCGCCCGACTGGTCGGCCGGCTATACCTCGATCTACGCCGCTCAGGCCGGCGAAACCCGCGCCTGAGCCTGGGCGCCGGCCGCAGGCGAGCGGGACAGGAAGGGCGGCCGCGCGACAGTGGCTGCGTGGCCGCCGGATCCCTTGCCGCCTCAGCTCTCCAGCCAGACCTTGTGGAACTGGTGGTAGAGGGTCGGGTGGATCTCGTAGCCCTTCACTCGCTCGCTCGTGGCCGTGAAGACCGAGCGCCAAAGCGGCTGCGCGATGACCGCGTCGTCCTGCAGGATCCGCTGGACCGCCTCCATCTTCTTGCGGCGCTCCACCACGTCCAGGGTCGCCGAGGCGTCCGCCAGGGCCGCATCGTAGGCAGGGTTCGAGTAGTTCGACTCGTTCCAGGGGGCGCCGGACTTGTAGGCCAGGTTCAACACCATCACGCCGAGCGGGCGGTGGGTCCAGGTGGTGAAGCCGAACGGCGTCTTGTCCCAGATGTCCCAGTAGGAAGCACCCGGCATCGGGTTCAGTTCGAGGACGATTCCGGCCGGCTCGAGCTGCTGCTTGAACTCCTGCATCGCCGCCAGGTGCCAGGTCTCGTGCTGGCCCAGGTCGATCTTGATCCGCAAGGGCAGTTGGACGCCCGCCTCGGCGAGCAGCGCTTTCGCCTTCTCGACGTCGCGGGTCAGCGCCGGAAGCTGGAAGTACTCGGGATGGATCGGGCAGACGTGGTGGTTCTCGCCCGCCTTGCCGCGCCCGCGGTAGGCCACCTCCAGCACCTTCTGGGGATCCATGCAGGCGACGATGGCCTGACGGACCTTCGGGTTGTCGAAGGGCGGCTCGCTGACGCGCATGCGCGCCACGGCCGTCTGCGCCGTCACGGCCTCGTGCAGGACAGTGCGCGGGATGCGCTCGACCAGATCGATCGAGCTGACTTCCACGTTGTAGATGTGATCGACTTGGCCGGACGCCAGCGCGGCGACGCGCGCCGAAGGATCGTCGCCGGTGTCGACGTAGACGATCTCGTCCAGATAGACGTCCCCGCCCCAGTAGCCGGGCCGCTTCTGCAGGCGGCAGATCTCGCCGATACGGAACTCCGCCAGCGCGAAGGGGCCGGTGCCGATCGGGTTCTCGGCAAGATTGGCGGGATAATCGACGCCAAAGCCGCGATGCACGATGGCGGCCGGAAAGCTGTAGAGGTTCTCGGGGATGGCCAGTTCCGGCGCCGAGAGATGCAGGCGCACGGTGTGGGCGTCCACCTTCTCGATCGCGCCGTCGCGCATGCGCTTGGCACCGTCGGCGGTCTCCTCGACCATGCCGCCGAACAGGCCGATGTTCGAGGAGCCGACCTCGGGGTCGAGCCAGCGCGTGAAGTTGTGGACCACGTCGTCGGCGTTGAAGTCGTCGCCATTCGACCAGGTGATCCCTTGGCGCAGGTTGAGCGTCCAGGTCTTGAGATCGTCGGAGGCTTCCCAGCTCTCCAGCAGATGCGGGCGCGTCACGTTGTCCGAGCCGGTCACCGTCAGATAGTCGAGGACCGCGCGAGTCTGGTTCGACATCTCGACCCAGTCGTAGGTCGCCGGGTCGTCCATCCGCTGCACCTGCATCGCCGAGCGCAGCGTGCCGCCCATCTTCGGCGCCTGCGCCGCCGCCGACTTCACCGGAGCCTCCTCGCCCAAGATGTTGCCGGCCATGGCGTAGGCGGCCGTGGCGGAGACGCCGAGCAGCGTGGCCGTGCGCAGGAACTCGCGGCGGTCGCAGTCGCCCTGGCGCAGTTGCTCGCACAGGTCCGGAACGTAGGGGTGGACGCGCTTGCCGTCCGCGTCGGTGGGGGTGGTCTTGCTCATCCTCGTCTCCCTGTTCTCCGTCGCGCCGGCTCGCCCAGGCGTCGACGGCTTCGTTCCACGCGCCGCCCGAACCGGCGGCCGTGCCGGCGTCAGAAGGCGCGCTCCAGGAGCGCTTCGTCGAAGGGATAGTGGGACATCGGCCGAAGACCGACGTCCGTCACCAGGTACTGGTCCTCCAGCTTGACGCCCTCGTGGGCACCCGGCTCGCCGATGTAGCTCTCCACGCTGACAACCATGCCCGGCTCCAAAGTCCCGTCGCCGGTGAAGCGGTCCAGGTCGCAGGCGTGAGCCACGATCGGCTTCTCGCCGTGCATGCCGACGCCGTGAATGATCGAGGGGTAGCGCAGGTCGAAGAAGCGTTCCGGGATGCGCCAGGCCTTGTCGGCGATCTCGCGGAACGACATGCCGGGCTTCAGGATCGCCGCGTTGTGGTGGATCTGCTCCCAGGCCATGCGGTAGAGCGACTTCTGGTATCCGCTCGGCCGGCCGGGTCCGCAGAAGAAGGTGCGCGAGATGTCGGCGTAGTAGCCGTTGACCCCGATCGTGTCGGTGTCCAGCGCCACTAGTTCGCCGGGACGCACCCGCCTGTCACCGGCCTCGTTGAACCAGGGATTGGTCTTCGGGCCGGAGCTCAGCAAGCGCGTTTCGATGAACTCGCCGCCGCCGATGAGCACGCCGTGGTACATCTCGGCGAACAGTTCGGTCTCGCTGGCGCCCGGTGCCAGCTTGCGCTCGACGTTCCACACGGCGGCCTCCACGGCCGACATGCTGAGCGCCAGGCAGGCCACCTCCTCCTCGATCTTCAGACGCCGCGTGTGCAGCATCGCCTGCAGACAGTCCTCGACCTCCAACCCCTCGGCCTGCAGCGCGAGCGCGAGGCCGAGGGCGCTTCGGTCCATGCCGATGCGTCGGTTGCCGCCGCAATCCCGGCGCATAAGATCCGCGATCTCCTCGGCGAAAGGCTTGGCCGTCAGGCGGTCGCGCCCGTTGACGGACGCGAACACGACCTTCGACTCGCGCGACTCCTGGATGGTCTCGAGCCAGGTCGAGACGTGCGCGCTGCCGGGATACTCGAAGAGGATGACGTCGCCCTGCCGCGGCACGTAGACGTAGCGCGTCGAGTTGCGCAGGAAGTAGCCGAACATGTTGCGCGAGCCGGTGGCATAGCGCTGGTTATAGGGGTCGAACAGCAGCACGGCGCCGAGGTCGGTGTCGGCCATCATCTGGCGCACGCGCGCCAGACGCTTCAGCCGCAGGGCGCGCTCGTCGAAGTCCAGCGGCACGCTGTCGGTCTGCGAGGTCGAGTGGTTCGCCACCTTGGCCTGGCGGACGTCCACGTCGCCGTAGGCCGGGGCCTCGACGATCGTGGAGGGAGAGCGGCGCGACGACATGGCGGTCCCCTCAGTCCATCAGGCCGTCGCTGCGGCGGACGGCCCGTGCGTGCGCGTCGGTCGTACGTCCGAAGATCTGCCTCGTCTTCTCGGGATTGCCGACCATGTCCGGCTCGCGCGCATAGGCGAAGATCGCGCTATGCCGGTCGCGCTGACCGGCGATCGGCGTGACGCGGTGCAGCGAATAGCGGCCGAAGAAGATCTGCAGGTCTCCGGCGCGCAGATCGAGGCGCCGCATCGGCGTCTCGTCGCCGGCCAGAACCGCGCCGACGGCCTCGTAGTTCTCGGCGCGCGGCGAGCGGATCTGCGGGCAGTAGTCGAAACGGCCGCCGCTCTCCGGCGGCTGGGTGAGCAGCGTGACGATGAACTCGTTGGTGTCGAAGTGCCAGCCGTGACCCGTCCCGGGGTGCAACACGTTGACGACCAACTGCGCGAGTTCGTCGGCGAACTCGTAGACCTTATCGGCGCCGAGGCAGTCGCCGACGAAGCGCCGGAAGGCCGGCGCTTGGTAGAGCCGCCGAATGTGCGTCTCCGGCCCGATCAGGTCGCCCGCCACGAAGCCGTTGTCACGCCGGACCTCGACCCGGCGCGGATGACCCTCCGACTGCGCCAAGTCGGGCGTGCCGCCATAGACCGTGGCACGCGAGGCGGTGAAGTGCGCGTGCGGCGCCAGGCCTGCCGTCTCCCGCGCCAGGTCGGAAAGGGCACGCTCGGCGACCACGCCGCGCAGTACGCAACAGCCGTCGTCGGCCAGGCTGGCGCGCGCCTCGGCGACGCGGGCCCGGTAGGCCGCGCTCTCCGGCCGGTGTAGGGGAAAGCGCTCGAGGTCTATGCAGTCGAGCGCCGAGTCTGTTGTGGAGACCGTGTCGGTAAGGGTCATTGGACCGCTCCGCATTCGAGAACAGGGGCCGCCATCGGCCACGTCCCGTCCGTCGCCCAGAGGCCGGCGGCACGCTCGAACGCGAGCCCGGCGCCGAAAACGCCCTGGTCGTCGTAGGCGCGCCCGACGAGTTGGATGCCGGTCGGCACGCCGTCGCGCGCCCGCCCGCTGGGCAGGGACAGCACCGGGCAGCGGCTGAGCATGTTGAAGGCCGGGGTCATCACCCACCCCAGGAAGGGATCGACCTCTACGCCCGCGATGCGCAGCCGATCGCGCGAGTGATCGAACTCCGCCGGGACCGCCGGCAGCGCGGTGGTCGGGCAGACGAACAGGTCGAAGCGCTGCATCAACGCGCCGAAGTCCTCCCACATCCGCCCGACGGTCTCGAGCCCGCGCAGGTGGTCGCCGGCGCGCGAGGCGCGTCCGTCGCGGGCGAACTGGGCCGCATAGCCGGTCATCTCGGCCTCGTGCGCGTCCAGCATCGGCGCCAGCGACGCACCGAAGACGTGGGTGAGGTGCGCACGGGCGGCCTCCAGGACGTCGGCGCCCCAGGGCAGCCCGACCTCTTCCACGATCGCGCCGAGGTCCCGGAAGATCTCGAGGGACGCCCGCGCGTTCGCCTCGACCTCGGGGTCGAGCGCGTAGAAGCCCAGCGTCAGACACGCGGCGATCCGCGTCCCGCGCATCGCGCGCGGTTTCGCGACGACGGCGACGTCCTCCGGCAGGGCCGCGATGTCGCCGGGGTTCGGCCCGCTCATGACGTTCTGCAGCAGGATCGTGTCCGCCACCGTCCGCGCCATCGGGCCGGCATGGCAGTAGAAGTCCAGGTTGAGCGGCGGGTCCTGCGGATTGCGGCCGTAAGGCGGTTTGTAGCCGACGACACCGCAGCACGACGCCGGGATGCGGATGGAGCCGGCGATGTCGCTGCCGGTGGCCAGCGAGGACGTGCCGGCGGCCAGGCTGGCGCCGCTGCCGCCGGACGAGCCGCCGCAGGTGAAGTCCGGGTTCCAGGGATTGCGGGTGACGCCCCAGAGCTTCGAGTGACAGGTCGCGCTGCAGGAGAACTCCGGCGTCGTGGTGCGCGCGTGCACGATGCCGCCGGCGTCGAGCACGCGCGCGTTGACGAAGGAGGTGTGCGTCGCCAAGCGATCCTTCAGCGGCACCGACCCGCAGGAATTCGGCATGCCGGCGATTTCCGTGGAATCCTTGACCGCCACCGGCAGCCCGGTCAGCGGGCGAAGCCGCGCGCCGCTCGTCCGGAACGCCGCCTCGGCTGCCCGCGCCTGCTCCATGGCCGAATCGAAATGGCGGTAGGCGAAGGCGTTGACCCGCGGCTCGACGGCCTCCGCGCGCGCGACCATGGCCTCCATCACCTCGACCGGCGACAGACTGCCGTCCCGGAAACGGGCGGCCGCCTCGACGGCGGACATGGTGCAGAGATCGGTATCGGCCATGCGCGCCTCTAGGACGCCAGAACCGCAGCCAGCGCAGCGCCGGCACCGGCAACCGTGTCCAGGCTCTCGCCCAGCACCCGGATCATGAAGGCGATTTCGTCGCTGCCGATCGTGTAGGGCGGCGAGATCGCGACGACGTTGCCGATCGGGCGGAAGAGCACGCCCCGCCGCTCCGCCTCGTCCACGACCCGGCGGCCGAACTCGGCGCCGAGGGCCGTATCGTCGCGGAGTTCGACGCCGGCCAACAGTCCGACCCGCCGCACGTCCCCGACGGCAGGGTGGCTCGCGATCCGCTCCAGGTGGGGGTCGAGCAGCGCGCCGAGCCGGCTGACGTGGGCCGGCAGGTCCATCTCCTCGTAGATCGCCAGGGCTTCCAGCGCGATCGCTGCGCCGACCGGATGGCCGCCGTAGGTGAAGCCGTGTCCGAAGGTCCCGAGGCGGTGGGCCTGCTGCGCGACGGCTTGGTGCACGGCCGCCGACATGGCGACGGCCGAGATCGGGAAGTACGCGGCCGACAGTTGCTTGGCCATGGTCATGAGGTCGGGCGAGATGCCGTAGGTCTGGCAGCCGAACCACTCGCCGCTGCGCCCGAAGCCTGTGATCGTCTCGTCGGCGATCAGCAGGATGTCGTGCCGCGCCAGCACGTCCTGGATTTCCGCCCAGTAGCCGTCCGGCGGCAGGATGACGCCGCCCGCGCCCATCGCCGGCTCGCCGATGAAGGCGGCGATGGTGCCGGCGTCGTGCGTGCGGATCAGCGCATCGAGTTCCTTGGCGCGGCGCTTGGCGAAGGCGACCTCGCTCTCGCCCGGCTGCGCGTCGGCATAGTAGTGGGGCCGCCCCGTGCGCAGAACGCCGCCGTCGCGCACGTCGAAGCCGTCGTGACAGTAGGCCATGGCGGTCAGCCCCGCGCTGAGCGCGCCGGAGCCATGGTACGCCCCCTCGCGGGCGACGATCCGCTTCTTATCCGGGCGGCCGCGGGCGTTCTGGTAGTAGCGGACCAGCTTGACGGCCGTGTCCACGGCATCGGAGCCCGAGCAGCCGTAGATCAGGTGCGACAAGGGCGCGGGCAGTAGGGATCCCAGCCGTTCGGAAAGCTGGTTGGCTATGGCCGGCGTGCGGCCCATGAAGCTGTGGTAGTAGGCCAGCGTCTCATACTGCCGGGTCGCGGCCGCGGTCAGGCGCGCGTCGTCGAAGCCCAGCGCGGCGCACCACAGACCGGCGACGGCGTCGAGGTAGCGCCGTCCGGTATCGTCTTCGACGAAGCAGCCCTGGCCGCGGACGATCGCGGTCGGCGCGCGCTGCTGTGCGGCGACGGGGTCGGTGAAGGGGTAGAGCTGCGACATGAGACCTCCTGACGACACAGACTGACCCATGCGTTAAGCTTTGACCAATTCCGATTTCTCCGGTTTTTCCCAACTTGAAGGAATGGAAAGTGTCCCGCCTGCCGAGCCTGAATGCCCTGCGCGTCTTCGAGGCCGCGGCCCGCCACCAGAACCTGACCAAGGCCGGAGAGGAACTCGGGGTCACGCAATCCGCCGTCAGCAAACAGGTCGCCCAACTCGAAGCCGTCCTTCAGCAGCCGCTGTTCGAGCGGCGGCACCGGCGGATCGAGCTGACGCCCTTCGGCCGCGAGGTGGCGGCAGCCGTCAGCGGGACCATGACGCAGCTAGCCCAGCGCCTCGACGCCATAGCGACCGACCGACCGCACCAGATCACCTTCGTCGCCGAGCTCGACTTCATCCAGCTCTGGCTGCTGCAGCGCCTGTTCCGCTTCGAGGCGGCGCATCCCTCGGTGCGAATCTCGCTGACCGGATACGTCGCCGAAGGCGGGGAGGCGCTGCCGGAGGGCGATTGGCAGTGCGCCGTGGTGTGGGGCCGCGGCGCCTGGAGCGGCTGTCGCTTCGAGCAGCTCTTCACCAACCAGATCTTTCCGGTGGCGGCTCCGGCCTATCTCGACCGAATCGGCTGGCCGGCACGGGTCTCGGACCTCGCGGAGGACGCGCTGATCCACGACCGCTCCACCTTTTGGTGGTCGGCCTTCCGAGCCGCCGAGGGGCTGACGAACTTCGATCCCGAGGCGGGGCGAATCTACAACCAAACGTCGCTCTGCCTGGAGGCGGCGGCACAGGGCATCGGGGCCACGGTAGGCGACGAGGTCACGACGCGCCCCTACCTGGAGGACGGGCGCTTGGTCTGCCCCTTTGAAGCGCGACTGCATTCGCCGGAAGCCTACTACCTGGTCGTGCCGGCGAACCTGGCGACGACCGATACGCTTGCGCTCTTCCTCGACTGGCTGAAGCGCGAAGCCCAGGCGCACCGCACCTGGTATGCCGACTTCTGGGACTGCCACCCGGCGGCTCGCCAGGCGGCGCGGCGGCGGCCGCTCTAACGGCCCCGCGCAGCGCGGTGGCCCGGCAGTCGCCCCCCCTGCCGACACGCGCCGGTCCGTGTCGCGCCGGGCCGGTCAGGCTCGCCCGCCGCTGGCGCCCCGTGGCCGACGAGCGAGCCGCGCCGAGCGGGAGAGGCCTCGTCGGTCCACCCTCCAGGTCCGTCACGGCGAGTCAATGAGGCCACGGCCGGTTCGCCGCAGAGGTACTCTCGCCCCGCGTCCCGTCGGCATGTCAGGCGACTATGGGCGCGCGCTCGACCGCGGCAAAGCGCTTGCCCGGGCTGGCCACGCGCGGGGCGACCTTGTCGGCCGGACCGAGGTCGACGATCAGGACGTGATCGTCGGCGCGATGGATCGGCCGGTCCAGCGCGGCGCCACCGGCAGAGTCATCGGCAGAGTCATCGGCAAAGTCATCGGCCAAGTCATCGGCAAACGCTACGCCCGCCACCGCGCCGAAGAGCTCCCAAGCTTCTTGCGCGAGATCCAACTGACGTCCTCCTCGATGGCCTGTTCGTGCGAAGCGATCTGGCCTGCGCGCCGCGAAGGCACGAGGTCGCCGGGACCCGGTCGTGCCGCCGCGGCAGGTAGCCGAGCTTGGTGCCGTCGCCGTCGAGCAGCAGGATGGCGCGGGCGTCGCAGGAATTCTCCGGCTCCCGGCGCAGCACGACCGCCTGCCGGGCACGCGCGGCCGGCACTCGAACCGGGTCTCGACCGAGATCGAGACGGCGGCCCGGGTGCACGCCCTGGCGCATCCCTGCCACGGACGCTGCGGGTCGAGCACGATCTGCGCCTGGACAAGGCGACGGCGGAGCAGGAGAGCACGCTTGGCGACGAGCGGATTCGGCTGCCGAGCTTTCTGGTGGGCTCCGCAGCCGGTCGTGACCTCCAGTTCTCCGGCTTTCCCGATGTGCTGCGGCCGGGAGTTCCGCGATCGGCCGACCCGGCATCCCTATGGGCTGTTCGTCCGGCTCGAGGCGATCGAGCGGGCCTGCGCCGCCCAGTCGGCTGGGACATTTCGATCGCCGCCTATGGCGCGCTGTATGCCGAACTGGGCCGGTGACGCCTCACGCCTCCTGCGCAGACCGGAGATCGCCACACCCCAGCAAGGCCGCCTGGGTGCGGTTCGCCACGCCGAGCCGGTCCAAGATGTCGTGGACGTGGATCTTCACGGTCGCATGCGAGATGCCGAGATTTTGGGCGATCTGCTTGTTGGACAGGCCCTGCCGCAGGCCATCGAGGATGTCGCGTTGACGCGGCGTCAGCCGGACCAGCCTGTCTCGATCTTCGGCATCCGAGGGTAGGCCGGCACCATCGGTGCCGCAAGCGATAGCCTCGGCCGTCTCGGTCGGGCGCCAGGATTTCACGGCCGCCTCGGCGACCGGCGCGAACCCGCAGATCCGCTCGATCTCGCCGACAAAGCGTTCGGGCGAGCGGCTGTCGACCAGGGCGATGGCAAGATTGGCGGCCGCAGCGAGCTCGCCGAGGTCCGGCCGCTCGGGCGGTGCGGTCGCAGCTACGGGCGCCGGTGCGGCGCGGCTTACGATGTCCGAAAGGCTATTGGCGGCAATGCCGTCGAGGCCAAGATCGACGAGAACGAGGCCGAGCTCGCCGCGCAGGTGGCTCAAGTCGATCGCCAGCCGTAGTCCCTCAATCGTTTCGACCGTGACGGTTTCGAGGCCGTTACCGAAACGCGAGCGCAATATGTAGGAGATGGCCACACGGACCAAGGGATGAGTATGGGCAATAACGGAGCGCATGGCTGAAGAACCCCGCGGTCATGCGTCGAGCCCTGCACAAACGAAGAAAGATCACCCCGCAGATCTAATCGCTCTACTCCCCTCCCTCGGATGCGATTATTCGAGACAAAACCGGCAGAAGTCTGCGCCCTGCGCCGGAGCGTGCAGATAGCTAGCACACTAACAGAGAGCAATCCGCGGTCAGAGTCAACAAAGCGAGCTGAATTCCTGCATTTCCACTCTTCGTCTAAGAGGTAATTCGCCTGTCCGTTTGGCTAGGCGACAGAATACCCAACCGGCTGTCACTGTCGGCGCATGACCAAGCTGCTTCGCCCGCTTCTGCTCGCCACCGTCGTGACCGCGTCGGGTCCCGGCTTGAGCGGCTGCATCGGGATGACCGTCGCCGGGATCGCCGCCAACGTGATCGGCAGCGCGATATCGGGCCCGCAGACGGCCGGTACGCCCCCGAGCCCAAGCGAGCGAATTTACGAGGGCCTGTCGCAACTGGACGACCGCGTCTCGCCGGCCTGCACCGCCGCCCTGGCCAAGCGACAGGACGAAGCGCTCCTGCCGGACGGCGAGCCCTCGACGGCCGGGAACCCCTGGAACGACCCCGCATGGCGCTTCGGGCAGGACGCGCCGTCCGTCGCATTGGCTGCAGTGTCTTCCGGTGCTCCCGCCGCGTCGTCGGATCCGCGCCTGGGCAAGAATTGCGCGGTACGTCCGACCTGCCTGCCCGGAATGGAAAAGCCGGTGCGCATGATGGTCTGCGAGCGCACGCCCGCCGCAGCACGGGGCGATACAGGCACAGCTTCGCGCATGCACGCAGCGGCGCCCGTCCGCTGAACCAACGCGCGCGCTTGGCTTGCCATCCCCTTACCGGCGGATCCCCTAACTCCGACGCGCCAGGCGGCCTGCCGCTTGGGATAGGCCACGCCGGCGCTGCTGGCGACTAGGCTTACCTCTCGGGACGGCGGCCTGCCGAGCATCCCCCGCACCCTCGGTCCGCGAGCAGTTCCCCCCGACTGCCGCCGGCCGCCGCCCCGCAAGCCCGGCGCGACACTGCCACCCACGACCGCAGCCCCCGATAGCGGTCGCCGCCGTGCCTGGGCTGAGGCGACAGGAGGTCGCGCTGCGGCGCGACCTCCTGTCCGTCGGCCGCTTTCCGTCAGACCGGCGGTAGGAGCCGTACGCCAACACGAAAATGGCCGGTCGCGGCGGCGACCGGCCATCTGCTGGGGGAATGCGCACGCCGGCTGCGGGCGTCGTCTGCGTTATTCGCTGACGGTTTCGGTGTTGGTGCCGCCGTTGTCGCTGGCGGTTTCCAAGGACTCGGACATGTTCTCTTCGGTCCCCGTGACCTCGGTCGTGCCGACGTCCGAGGTGGCGTTCTGGGCGCCGATGGAGTTCTGCCGTGCGCCGATCGTGCCCGTCGATCCGTTCAGGATGATGCAGGCGGAGTTGGCGTCGGCGTTGGCCGAGCCGGAGTCGCCGCTGCAGATCAGGTTGTTGACGGTGTATTCGAGGCTGCTGCTGCTGTTGTAGGACGGCGGTAGGATCGAGGAGTTGGAGGACGACTGCTGGCGCTGCGGCTTGAACATGCCGCTCTCCACCTGCTTCATGATCACCGCCAGCGAGGCGCGGTCGCGCGCGCCGAAGCTGAAGGCGCGCTCGAACATCTGCGCGGCCACGGGAGTGGCGGCGAGTAGCACGGCCAGCGAGGCCGCCGTTGCCACTATACGGTTCGTCTTCATGGCTTTCTGACTCCCTCGTCGTGTGCGTGGCAATGTCGCTCAAGAAGGTGAGGGAGGCCGGCGATGCGGCCTCCCTCGAAAGGTCGGAAAAACTTAGTCCTCGGCAGGGCTGAGCGGGGAATCGACCGTGATGCTCAGGTTGTTGCCGATGGCAGTGGCAGTGGAGTCGACCAGCGGACGGTAGTCCTCCGAACCCGGCAGAGGGATGACACCCAGGTTCTGGTAGTTGCTGACCGTCACGTTGCTGACCGTCGACGACGCCATGACGTCCGCATAGGCGAACTGGTTGATATCCGCAATCAGCACCGCATCGTCGGCCGTGGCCGCGTTGAGGGTCACGTTCTTGTTGTTGCCGACCGCCAGAGCCGAGCTGTCGACCGAGGCGTTGGAGATGTCGTCCACGAAGGAGGTGGCCGTCACCTGGGACTTCTCAAGACCGCCGTAGGCCGCCGCGACCATCATGCTGAGGGTGGTGGCCAGGCCGGTATTGACGCCGTCGTCCAGCAGGTCGTTCCACACGCCGAACGCCGTGTCGAGCGCATAGAGGTCGCCGTTGGTCGTCACCGACTTGGTGTCCACCGAAGAGGTGGTCGTGGTCTCGGTCTCGAACGAGCTGCTCGAGCTGGAGGCCGAGGTGCTGCTGGTCTCGAAGCTCGAGGCCGCCTCGGCACTGTACGAGCCGCTCACGTCGAGATCGAGCGCAGCCGTCTTGGTGTGGCTGAGATCGACGTCCTTCGTGATGTCGAGGCTGCCCGAAGCGTCGGCGCTCGCTTCCGACTCGACCGTACCCGAGCCGTCGAACGAACCGCTGGCGTCCGCGAACCAGTTGTAGTTCTCGGACTTGTCGAGATCGAGATCGAAGTCGACGATCTCGTTCTCACCCTTGCCGACCTCGACGTTCTGCTCCAGACCCGCGGAGGCGCTGGCGCTGCCGCTGGCCGAAGCCGAGAAGTCGCCGCTATAGAAGACGTCGGTCTCGGCCGAGGCACTGACGCTCTTGTCGAACTCGGCACTCAGGCTCTCGTCGAGGGCCACCGTCGCGCTGTGGTCCAGCGTCTTGTCGACCGCCAGGGTACCGCCGATGAAGAACTCCCAGCTCTCGCTCGCGGCCTCGGTGGTCGTGGTGGAGGTGGACGCGCTGTTCGAACTCGCCGAGCTGGTGGTCGTCGTCGTGTCGGTGGAGGTGGTTTCCACCGTGTAGCTGCCCGAGGACTCCTCGTCGGCGTCGAAGAGGATTTGGGTCTCGTGCAGATCCGTCTTCACCTCGGTCTCGATCGAGATGTTGTTGGCGATCGCCGCGGCCGCGCTGACGACCTCCGGCAGATCGGTCACCGCGTCGAACGCTTCGCCGCCCTGCGGCACGTCAATGGTGACGGTGAAGTTGGCCGAGTCACCGATGGAGCCGTTCAGCGGGAAGTTGCCGGAGCTGTCGATAGCGCCGCCGACGGTGGCGAGCGGGGTGCCGCCGCCATCCGGCTGCACGTCCGCACTGAACGACCCGCTCAGGGTGCCGCTGCCGTTGTCGGAATCGGCGGTGGCATCGCCTTCGATCGACAGAGTGAACTCCTCGCTGACCTCCGTGGGAACCGGGCCGTTCGCCGGCTGGTTGTTGCTGACACCGGTGACCGACGAGGAGGCGCTGAGGTCGCCGATGAAGATCTGGATGTCCTCGATCGCGGCCAGGCCGCTCGGCGAAATGTCGGTGGTGGTGGTGATGACCTGGGTGATGTCGGTATCGACATCGAGATCCCAGGACCAATTGACCTCGTCGAAGGCCATCGCCTGCGACCCGGTCATGGCCGTTGCGGCAACGATCGCCGTGCCGGCCAAAAGCCGATACTTGGTCATGTCACGACTGCTCCTGATTTTCTTCTGAGGTTTCGAACCGCTTCAAGTGCTCGCCCATGAAATCCGTCTTCACGAGGTCGCACTCGTTCTGGGACGGCAGGCCGAGGAAGTCCGTCATGATCTGGAAGACGGCCATCTCGACTACCGACCTAACGCCGAGCTGAAGCGGTTCGTTTTTGATCCGCCCGGCGTCGAACTCGACGAGGGTGTCGCCGAAGAAGCGGAAGATGTTGGCTTCGACCTCGAAGCCGTAGATCTGCTTCTGCAGCGAGGTGACGTAAGGCACCGTAAAGTTGCGCGAATTCACCACGCGCAGATCGAGGGCGACGTTGATCACCACCGTGCGTCCACCGCCGCCGATGCCCTTGATAAAGAGCTGCGCCCCTTCCGAGACGATGTTGTAGTTGAGCTCGGTCAGCGCCCCGACGAGCACGAAGTCGGAGGCCGGCAGCTGGCCGTAGTCGGAGATGCTGCGGTTCAACCGCCCCTGCTCGGCCAGGCGCACCTCGGCCAGCGGAATGCGCAGGTCGAAGCGCTCGACCATGCGCGCCTTGCCGGTCTTGTAGAGCGCCGAGATCACCATCTCAGTGGCGCCCTGGGTCAGTGCATGGCCGTTTTCGTCGTAGTTGATCTGGCCGGTCTTATCCGCGATCTCGCCGACCGCGAAGATGGGCAGGTTGTTGCCGGGCAGCTGACTGAGCGATCCCAGGCAGGTGCTGTATGGCGTCTGGTTGTCGGTAACGGGGAAGGAGAAGGTCGGATCTACTCCCTTGGCGGGGTAGGGCCCCGTGGCGCATCCGCCCAGCATCAGCGTCCCGATCACCGTGGTCGTCGCGGCCAGTCGGCCCAACGTCCGGTCCATGGCCCACGCCTTGCCCATGATGTCCCGCCTCCCCTCGCGTTCAGTGCCGCGTACGGCCGTGCCCTCGGCACGTGGCGCCGTTCGCAGAGGAGTATCGGAAAGCCGGATCGCCCCAGGTACATAGCAAACGGGGGCGCATCGAAGGCGAATGGCGGAGGCGCGCGGCGCAAGCGGGCGGGGCCCTTACCCGGCCGGGGCTTCCGACCCTCCGTTCGATCCGGTGAGCGGAGGATCGGTCGGTTGTACGCTTGAGACGTGTCGGTAACATCCGGCGATATTCCGGTCCCTTCAGAGACTTGGAGGTCCCAGCCGGGCGCGGGTTAACCTCGGCTACAAAACGATGCCGAGCCGGAGGATTCCCGGCCGCGGCCACCGCCGCAGGGTCGGGGGGATCGAGAGATGCAGGACGAGAAGATGCGCGTACTCGTGATCGGATCGACACGCTCGCCGACCGAGCTGGCGGATGCGCGGCTCGCTGCATTGCCGGCGGTGGAGGTGGTGCGCGCCCAACGGCTCGGCGCCGGCATGCCGTCGGACCTGTCGGATATCCAGGCCGCGGTGGTCTGGCACGAGGTACTGGAATCGGTCGATCGCGGCTTCCTGCGCGACTACACCGTCCTGTCGCGGCACATGCCGATCATCGCGCTTATGTCCCTTGCCGACTGGACCGGCGGCCGGCCCGGTGCGTTGCTGGCCGACGGCTGGGTGTTCCTGGACTGTGATCTGCACCTGCTGCCCTGGATCGTGCGCCTGGCACGCACAGGCTACTGGACGGCGCCGGACGAGCTGGTCGGACCGAAGCGCGAGGGCCTGCGGCGGCGTCAGGCCTTGCGCGCGCTGAGCGTCGAGCAATTGCAGGTGCTGGACCAGTTGGCCTGCGGCTACAGCAACCGCGACATCGCCTGCCGGTTGCGCATGCCCGAGGCGATGGTCAAGAAGGCCGTGCACGACATCATCACACGGCTCGGCCTGTCGAACCGCACCCAAGCGGCCGTCATGGCGCTCACCGTCCAACTCCGCGAGCCCACGTCCGAGCACCGCACCCTGCCCGGCTGACGGCGCCTGCATCACCGACTTCTCAGGACCGCGACGGAAAGGATCTCGGCCGGCCGAAGCACCGGGAAGAGTCAGGCCGTACCGGCGGATTCGGCCGAGGCCACCGCCTCGTGCGCAACCTCGGACGTCGCGTTGCCCGCCTCGGCGGAGGTGCGGCTGAGATGCAGGATCTTGTCGAGCAGGCGGCCGTGGTAGCCATAACTGCCGTAGTGACCGATGTCGTCGGCGACATTGCACCAGACCTCGCCGCAGCAGTAGTGGCGCCACTTCTCGCAGAACGAGAAGTCTTCGCTGAGCAGATTGCCGTTGTCGCCTTCGATGGGATCGAAGAAGCCGTAGGTGCGCTTCTTCTCCGTGCCGCCGATCGTCGTCTGGATGCGATGGCGCACCTTTCCCGAGGCGATCAGGTCGGTGAAAACGCGTCGCTGGATCAGTGTCAGCCCCATCCCGACCCCTTGGACGCGGGTCAGGCCGTTCTCGATGCGCATCTTCAACGTCTTGCCGCACGGGTTCTGCCGGACGACGTAGCGGCTGGCGATCGAGAGCGCTCGGCGCAGATCGAACGTCCCCTCGGCCAACTGACTGCGGATCACGCGCTCGATTTCCGCCTCGTCCGTCTCCCGCTTGGGATAGGCGCAGCCGATCAAGGGCTTCTCGGCCTCGAGCAGTCGCTTGACTACCATCGGCGAGAACTGCATGTCGTAGTCCACGAACAGGAGATGGGTGAAGCGCTCGTCGTCCAGGAACATGCGCGCCAGCCCGTTGCGGGCGTGCACGACCTCGCTGAAATCGACGTACATGAAGGTGAAGCCGATCCGGTTCTGCGCCAGCATGCTGCAGGTGCCCACGACCGAAGACAGCGTCTTGGTCTGGACGGTGCTGCCGACGGTCGGCATGGCGATGGCGATGTGCATGATTCGGATCCTCCGCACGTCGCGGCTTCGCGGCGATCCCGGGCGGCGACGGCCAGGCGGCGATGGCGAGCCGCCATTCGACGGATGGCGGTGGCGGCGCGGCCCCGGCTCCGAACCGCGAACTCGACGCGGCACGGAGCCGGGGCCGATCCGCGCCTAGCGGAGCGTGCCGAACCCGGCGGCGGAGACGGCTCCGCCGCGTACGCCGACCGAAACACTAGGGTTTCCCTCCCCCTCCCCGCTGCGCTTGAGCGCCCAGATGGCGGCCTGGGTGCGGTTGTCCGCTGCCGTCTTCTTGAGGATCGACTTGAGATGGACCTTCACGGTGGATTCCGTGATGTCCAGCTTGCGCGCGATCAGCTTGTTGGAGTCCCCGTTGACCAGGCACTTCAGCACCTCGGCCTCGCGGTTCGACAGCTTGTAGGCGCGGATGCGCTCCATGCAGATCTGCGGTTCGACCAACTGGCGCGAATAGTCGACGATGACCGAGGCAAGGCGCGAGGGAAACACCTTCTCGCCCAGTCGCACGAGATGCAGGCAATCCGCCAGCGATTGCTGGGAGATGTCCTCGAGCAGGTAGGCGTCCAGCCCCGCCGCAAAGCAGCGACTCATGGTCTCGATGTCGATCGCGTCGGTCATGATGACGAGCCGGCCCGTCTGGAATAGCGATCGGGCGCGGGACACCAGATCGACCGGGTCGGCGTTCTGTCCGGAGGCTTCGACCAGAACGATCAGCCGCGCATCCTCGTCGAAGATACGTCCGCAGTTGTGCAGGTCCGTCAGGGTGGCGGCCTGGACGACTTCGCCCAACTCCATTTCGGCCAGCAGGCTGGCCAGGCCGGCCCGGAACAGCGTGTTCTGGCTTACCAGGGCAACGAGCCCCGTGTGATCGGCGGTCCCCATCCTCATAGCTCCTCTCTGCTATACCGGCAGCTCAGCCGTCGCTCCCAAGCGATCGGCGCGGCCTTTTTTGGTTCCTTGTGCCCTGCCGTGGACGGCGACCCGTCTTCCCGACTGCGCCCTACTCGAAACGCGTGTCCACTTGGGTTTCCGTTCGCGGTGTGCGCCCGTCCGGGTCGATAGCTGGGGAACTGCCGGTTTGCGCCGGCTTCCTTCCTTTGTCCGAGGTCTACTCTTTCCTGTCCGGGAGCGCAGCCCAAGCATGCTGCCACCGACCAGGCGAGCGCTATGGGCTTAAGGGTCTAGGCCCCCTAGACCCATGGTGGTAGACCTCACCCGCCTGATCGTCCCTTTAAGGGATCTTGCGGCCTGAAATTGCACACTTTCCGCGCTTCGGCCCGCACAGGCAGAAAGCCTCCCCGGTCGCCGGAGCGCCGGGGGTCGGTTGTGACAAATCGGTGGTGCACGCCGGGTGCCGTCGCCGCGTCGTGCGGTGACGGCAGGTCTACGGCGCAGCTACTCGACCATGTCGGTGGCGGCGGTGAAGCCCATCAGCGAAATCGGCGCGATCACCAGGCGGTTCTCGACCTTGTAGGCCACGACCCCTTCGCGTGCCGCGGCGAATGCGCGCTCGATCGCGGCCTGTCGCTCGGCGGCCACGCGGGCGACGCACGCCCGGGCGTCGCAGCCGACGACGGTCAGGCCGGCCTGCCAGCCGCTGTCCAGGCGGATGGCGACGGGCTCGCCCTGGGCGCTGTTCGGGCTGATGCGGACGGTCGTCCGGCGCAGGCCAGCGCCGGAGGGGGCGACGATCATCTGCACGCCGGTCCCATCGAAGTGTGCTGTGCAGGTGCTGGCCTCGCAGGTGACGTTCCAGTCCTGCATCGATCGGATGTCGGCCGCACTGGCCGGCAGCGCGAGACCAACCGAGCCGGCGAAAAGTACAGCGGTGGCGACAGGGGCGACACGCATGGCAGGTCTCCGTTTCGCAAGAACACGAGCTGTCGTGGTCGCAAGCTAGGGTCCCTCATGCGCGCGCGACAATCCTCCGGCCCGATGGGCGACGGTCGCAGAGGAGGGACGGCCTACCTTCTTCGGATAGTCCCGGAGCCGTCTCCACCCCTTCGGTTCGGATAGGCGCGACGGCATCCGGGTAGGACCGAACCGTGGCGGTTGAGCGCGTTCGGAGAGGGGCTCACCTTGACTTGGGAGGCGTCGCCGCCCGCTTGCGTTCCGTCGGCGGGCGAAGGGACGCTTGCCCCTTCGACCGCGCCGCTGCGCCGGCGCACCAGGTAACCGGCCCGGCCGTCCTTCAGGAGGTTGAGACATGACACGCCCCACTCCCAGCGTCTCCCGGGCCGCCATACTGGCCGTCGGCGCCGTCCTGATCGCCTTCGGTGTAGCCGGCGCGCCTCAGCACGCCAGTGCCCAGCTCAACAACAAGCCCTTTTCCTTCAATACGCCGGACGGCGGCGTCGGCATGAGCACGGCCGGGCGGCAGGCCATGATCCTCGATCAGGTCTATAACATCCGCCCCGACAACCTGCTGCGCGACCCGCAGGGCAACCTCGGCACGGTCGAGCAGGGTCCCGGCGGCAGCGTCGTCTTCCGCAATTCCGGCGGCACCGTGCTCCCCGGCTTCAAGGGTTCCTCGTGGCGCGGGCCGGGCGATTTCGCCGGCTCGTTCAACGCGTTCTTCGTTCCCGGCACCGGCAGCGGCCTGCCCTACTACCGCTATTCCACCAGCGCGGCCGACACCATTGGCGGCTGGACCAGCCAGTTGGACGACCGTGGGCGCTACTTCGGCGGCACGGCCACCCCGATCGACAGCTGGACGGCAATGGTCGGCATGCTGGCGCGCCGGGAAACCATGACCCAGTAGGCCAGCCCCCGCCACGCTCTTCGGCTTCTTCCTGTCCCCTGGGCGCCGAGCCTTTCTCCTTTCGGACAGTTCCGGGCGAAGCCTCAGGCCCCCTAGACTCGGTTCCGTTCGGGGCGCCGGCGCCCGCCCACGGACCGCAGCGCCGGCGCGCCGGTGAAAAGGACAAGGGCGGTGAAAAGGGACAAGGCCGATGCGCACACCCACGCCTGCACGACCCGTCTGCTTCAGGATTCCCTTCTGGGCGGCGTTGGCGCTGGCCGTCGCGCTGCTGGCACTGGCGCTAGCGATGCAGCCGGCTGCAGCGAGCCCCGCGGACGAGGGCGAACGCCTGGTCGAGGAGAACTGCGTCGATTGCCACGCGGTCAGCGAAGAGACCTATTCGGGCCCGCTGCCGACGGTCTACGAGATCGCCGGAAAGTCGCGCTATTGGACGCCGACCCGTTTCGAGGCTTGGCTGTCGAGCGCACACGGGCCGATGCCGAAATTCGGACTGACCTCCCAGGACATCTATAACCTGATGCAGTACCTGGAGCGCCTGCGCAGCGAATCGACGCTACAGCCGGCGTTCTGACACCGGCCCAAGAATCCGCCTCGGCGGCCCTTCCGTCAGCGGCAGCGCGCTCGACGACCGCGGCGCGGACGGCGAGGTCCTGCAGGTCGACGCCGGTGCCGTCGAACAGGGTGATCTCCTCGGCGCTGCTGCACCTCGCAGACGATGACCGACTGAACCGCCTCGTCAGCGAAAACGGTGGCGCGGTCGAGAATCTTCGGGTCGACCTCCTGCTTGCCCGTGGTGTCTGTGGCCATGCAGGCCAAGTGCGGGCCGGGCCGCACTCGGCCCACGGCGGGCTGCTTCCTGCCGCCATCGCACGCCGGCGTGCGGGCGACCGGCTGCGCTCCCCCGACCCGCTCCGCCGGTCGCCCGCTACAACCGAGCCGGCAGACGCGCTATGACCAACCAGGACTCTCATTATCGATGAGGGACCGGCGGGAAGCAGACTACTGGTCGCCGCCGCTGTTCGTGGATCCGCGGGCCAACGAGGCGCTGGAACCGTTGTTGCTGCAGCAGGATCCCGGCCGCGACTTCGTGCGCGGCTCGGCGGTCTACCGTCTGGGCCGGCCGGCGGACGCGGCGATGCGCCTGCGGCGGTCGCCTGGGCGTTGCTCGAGGTCAAGCACCGGCACCACGAGCTGCTGGAGAGACCGGACGCGATATTGACGGAGGAGTATCTCGGCGGTCATGCCCGCCATTGGTCGGGCCGCAACCACTACGACTGGGGCATGAGCCGGGAGGCTTTCCTGGCCGAGGTCCAACGCCTGCTTGCGGCGGCGGCGGCCGGCGACCACCGCCCGCTGTTCGCGCGGGCCGAGCCGTTTCTGCCGCCGCCGCCCTGGGCGGAGGAGTGATCGCCGGAGGCGTGGCCGCCACCGCGACCGCTTACCGGGGCACCAGTCCGCCGGCGGCCCGCACGCACAGCTTGTGCAGCTCGACCTGAAGCCGGGCTGCAGCTCCGACAAACCCGCCGCGTCCGCCAGCGCGGGCGAGTCTTCGGAGCGCGGCTGACCGAGGTAGGCGATCAGGTGCGGCCCTTGGCGTTTGGCGTGCCGCAGGCCGCCAGGCGCCCCCTACCGAGCCGCGGCGCGCGCCCGGCTAGGCCGGCCTAAGTCGGCGCCGCCGGCGGCTCGGCAAACGGCCAGGGCCAGCCGAGGTAGTCGTAGAGCTCGCGCGAGAAGCGGGCCTCGCCGGCATTGTAGTCCGGACTGGCGGGTGTCACACACCCCTCGATGTACCTCGAGAAGAGCCGCATTAGCTCGTCCAGGCCGCCGGACGCGGCGATAAAGGGCTCCATCACGGCCGGCGCGCCGCCCAGGACCGTCCACTGGAGGAACCCCTCGGAGTCGCTCACCAGGCCCCAGTCGCAGCGTTCGTCCACCGCGAAGTTGCAGAGTTGGAAGAAGAGCTTGTCGGTGCTCATGGCGTCGTTGAGCGCCTGGCGCTCCGGCGGCACCAGCACGGTTTCCAGCCTGTCCCGGTCTGCGGTGTGGGCCAGGTAGAAATGCGGCGTACCGCGCTCGCGGAGCAGACGCAGCAGCGGCGCCAGGTGGTCGCGGCCGTGCAGCTCCCGGTACCAGTCCTCGCGCTGGCGCTGGTAGTCCTCCTCCGGATAGAAGAAGAGGTCGGCCACCAGCGCCACCGCCTGCCAGTCGCGGTGGCGGAAGATGTCGACCGGCCGACCGCGCGGAAAGAGCGCGAACTGGTTCAGCTCGCCCGCCTCGTCGAGGGGGAAGACCTCGGCGAAGCGGGGCATGGCTTGCGCCCAGCTTTCTTCCGGCTCCAGCACCTGCAGCTCGGTGCCGTAGTAGCTGCGGGTCTTCATCGCGGCGCCTCCACGGAGCCGAAGCGCACCTTCAGCTCCCGTTCCAGGGGTCGCAGACCGCCGCCGCGCGTGATCTCGATGATCGCCGAGACGGTTTCGCCGGCCTGCCGTTCCTTGCTGACGCGCCGAGTGTAGGTCGTGCCGTAGGGGTCGGTGAAGGTGCGAACGCCCCTTGCGTCCGGGAGAATCCTCTGCGGGTCGCCGCCGTGCTCCTTGACGATCTTCTCGAAGGCCGCGTCGGCCGCCGCGGCGCCGCCGGTCTTCTGGATGTTGACGACCCGCTCGCGGGTCCCCGCTTCGTGACGCAGCCTCCCGCCGTCGATCAGCTCCAGGATGGATGTCTCGCTGCCCTGCCTTAGCGTGCGACACCGTTTCCTGCAGCCGCTCGACGTCGGCGCGGCGCTGGCCGGCGACGGCGACGCGGGCCTGGGCGCCGGAGGTGGTGCGCAGGGGCGCGACGCTGCCCTCGGGCAGGCGGGCGGCGGGGTTGGCGGGCGGCAGGGTTGGCGGGGTTGGCGGCCGTCCCGGCCCGGCCCGCGGCCGTGCCTGGCCAGGCTGGCGAGGATATCGAGGGCCCGGCGGGCGCCGATCTTGCCGACCAGCCTGGCGCCCTTGACCAGGGTGCCGGCGCCGAACGCCAGACCGCTCAGCTCGATCGCCCCGTCGGCGGCGGCGGCGAGCGCGTCGAGGTAGTCCCTGTCCTCCAGGGCCTTGCGCGCCTGGCCCAGCGCCTCCAGCCCGTCCTCGAGGAGCAGCGGCGCGCCGTGGACCGGGACCAGCTTCTCCAGCTCGCGCGTCAGCTCGTCTTCGCTCAGGCCGCTCAGCTCGGCGCCGCGCGCGATCAGCTCCTCGAGGGCGTCGGCCTCCGCCTCGGAAATGTCGGCGCCGTAGTCGTCGCCGAGGCCGAAGGGAGTCTCGTCGTCGTCGAGGCCGATCGCCACCTGCGTGTCGCGCGGGTCGGCGCCGCCGCCCCCGGCTGCGTCGCGATCCGGCGGTGCCGCCGGGTCTTGCGCGGCCAGCCGGTCGTCGCCGCCGCCGGCGGCGAGGGTGTCGGCGTCGCCAGCGTCCGCGTGCTGGCCGGCGGCGGCGTCTGCCGCTTCGGCGCCGGCCGCGTCTGCCGCCGCGGCGTTGGCCTGGGCTTCGGCGGCGAGGCCGCCTGGGCCGGTGCCTGTGCCTGGGCCGGTGCCGGTGCCGGTGCCGGTGCCGGTGCGGGGGGCGGCGAGGCGTTGGAGGCGGGCTTCGGCCTCGGCGGGGTCGGCGGTTCCGGTCAGGCGCCAACGGAAGTAGGCGCGGGTGGTCTTGTGGCTGTCCGGCCAGACGATCCGGTGGAGGAGCGTATCTTCAGGCTGAGGCGCCAGGTCGGCGTCCGGTGCCGGCAGCGGGCGCAGGGCGGCCTCGACCCGGTCGGGGGCAAGGGCGCGGCCCTCGGGGTCGAGCCGCTCGCCCCCTCTTGCCGTTCCGGGGCTGATGCCGCCGCGCTTCGGCGCGGCAGGCGTCTGGAGCGCCGCAGGTCAGCAGGCGCCCCTGCCGCGCCGAAGCGCGCGCCTCTGTTAGGCCGGCGGCGGCTCGGCGAACGGCCAGGGCCAGCCGAGGTAGTCGTAGAGGCGGCGGTGGAAGCGGGCTCCGCCGGCCGTGTAGCCGGGCTCGCCGGGCGTCACCGGCCCCTCGATGTACATCGAAAACAGCCGGATCAGCTCGTCCAGTCCGCCCGAGTCCGCTATGAAGCGCTGCATCAGCGCCGGCGCGCCGCCGAGGAACATACAGTAATCGTCGACGACCAGACCCCAGTCGGCGCGATCGTCCACGGCGAAGCTGCAGAGCATGGTCAGAAGACCGTCGCTAAGCCAAGCAGCGTTCAACTCGGGGCGCCGCGGCGGGACGAGGAGCGTTTCGAGCAGATCCGGCCGGTCCGTGTGCGCAAGGTAGAGATGCGGCGTGTGCCGTTCCCGAAGCATGCGCAACAGCGGCGCCAGGTGGTCGCGGCCGTGCAGGTCGCGGTACCGCTGCGGCCTACCCCGCAGCGACTCCTCGTCCTCTGCGCAGAACGGCTCGCCGACCAGGGCCACCGCCTGCCAGTCCGGATTGCGGAAGAGGTGCAGGGGGCCGGAGCCCGGGAAGATCGCGTGGTCGCTCAGGTCGCCCTCGTCGTCGAGCACGAAGACGCGCCCGAAGAGCGGCATCGCCTGCGCCCAGCTTTCCGCCGGCTCCAGGACCTGCAGCTCGACCCCCTCGAAAACCCTGGTCTTCATCGCCCCGCCCCCTCGGCACCGAAGCGCACCTTGAAATCGAAACGGTTCTTGGCGTTCGCGCCCGGCGCCACGACAATCACCGAGACGGTTTCGCCATTCTCGCCTTTGCTCTGGCGACGCGTATAGGTGGTTCCGTCGCGCGTGGTAAAGAGGCGTACCCCGCCCTCCCGCGGCACCACGTCGTCCAGCGCGCCGCCGTGCTCCTTGACGATGCGCTCGAAGGCCGCATCGGCCGCCGCGGCGCCGCCGGACTTCTGGATGTTGACGACGTTCTCGCCGGCATCTGTGGCGATGTCCAAGCGCCCGCCGTCGATCAGGCCGGTGACGGACCTGGCGTCGGCCGCGGTGACGTGGCCGATGGCGGTGTCGAGCCGCTCGACGTCGGCGCGGCGCTGGCCGGCGACGGCGACGCGGGCCTTTGCGCCGGAGGTGGTGCGCAGGGGCGCGACGCTGCCTTCGGGCAGGCGGGCGGCGGGGTTGGCGGGCGGCAGGGTTGGCGGGGTTGGCGGCCGTCCCGGCCCGGCCCGCGGCCGTGCCTGGCCAGGCTGGCGAGGATATCGAGGGCCCGGCGGGCGCCGATCTTGCCGACCAGCCTGGCGCCCTTGACCAGGGTGCCGGCGCCGAACGCCAGACCGCTCAGCTCGATCGCCCCGTCGGCGGCGGCGGCGAGCGCGTCGAGGTAGTCCCTGTCCTCCAGGGCCTTGCGCGCCTGGCCCAGCGCCTCCAGCCCGTCCTCGAGGAGCAGCGGCGCGCCGTAGATCGGGACCAGCTTCTCCAGCTCGCGCGTCAGCTCGTCTTCGCTCAGGCCGCTCAGCTCGGCGCCGCGCGCGATCAGCTCCTCGAGGGCGTCGGCCTCCGCCTCGGAAATGTCGGCGCCGTAGTCGTCGCCGAGGCCGAAGGGGATGTCGTCGTCGTCGAGGCCGATGGCGACCTGGGTGTCGCGCGGGTCGGCGCTCCCGCCCCCGGCGTCGCCCGCGTCGGGCATCGCTCTAACACTATGATTTAGGGTGATTTTTGGCTGATTGGCGGAACCACAGAGTGGTTCCACTCGATCGGAAACCGCCCTAGCCGGTTCCTACAACCGGCTTCTGACAGCGTCCTTCTGCATTTACGTGAACCAGCGTTTGTCCGCGCACCCCAAGGGGTAAAGGCCCACCTCGTAAGCCACCGCCTGAATCAGCTCGATGACCGTCGAAGTTCGCCGTGGCAACCAAAACGAGTCAATTCGCGTGTCCAGGATGGCGACAACGATGCCTTCGCCAAGTACAGGGCCGGCCGGAATGTACACGACGCGACTTTTCTCCTCAGTACCATCTGCCGAGGTTACCACAAGTAGCAGACGCTCCTGGCGAAGTGGTTGTCTGAAGTCAATATCAACAGACCCGGAAACCGCCCAGGACCTCGATGCTTGGGTGCGTGCCAGTTCACGGTCGCCCAAGAGCAATGCGACCTCAACCGGCTCGGGCCGAGAGTTGACCACCACAAGTCTCTGGGTCGCGCAGGGAGTCGCAATGCTGATTGCCAAGAGCCCGAGTAACCCCATGGCGGCAAGGGCGGCGATGCGACGTGGCCAAACCCGATGCGTCATGGCCTCGGTTCCTGCCCATCTATGACCTCGATCTCAAACGGCCTAACCCTGAGCTGTCCTGACGTGAGGGCCTGCATCGCCACCTCCCCAGGGTCGCGACCCTGGTTCGCTGGATCATTGGCCAAGGCAATACCGACGGCATTGTTAAAGAGATCCATCAGCAACTCTTCGTCGGGATTCTCACCACGTGCCTCGTACAGATCGGTTAAGACCTTCGCCGCTTCAGCGCCGTATTCCCGAGCAATCATGTAGCTCCAGATCGCATGACGATACGCGTCAGCTTCGTTATTGTGGAAGAAATCGAATTTTCCAGAGAACTCCTTATCCGTGCGATCAATTGCATCTTCGGCTAGGGCTTCGACCTCAGACCTCAGATACACGTACGGGGCTGCACGCAGCCCCATGTGAAAGACGTTCTTTCTATAGTTGAGCTCATCCAGAGCGTTTTGCAAGTTCACAGGAGCGGCACGGTCGCCCGAAAGCACCGCGCCCTCGCGATTGATTCGGGTATTCGACCAGACCGGGGTGTTGTTCGCCTTGCGCCCTCGCGTCCGCGGGTGCTCGGCGAGCTGAGGGTGCACCGTGTCTCCGGGTTTCGACTCCGAAGGTGATCGGTCGGCGCCGCGTGCGTCCGCGTGCCGGGCGGCGGCGCCGGCGGGGTCTGGCGCGGCGGCGTTGGCCTGTGCCGCGGCGTTGGCCTGGGCTTCAGCGGCGAGGCCGCCTGGGCCGGTGCCGGTGCCGGTGCCGGTGCCGGTGCCAGTACCGGCGGCGGTGCGGGGGGCGGCGAGGCGTTGGAGGCGGGCTTCGGCCTCGGCGGGGTCGGCGGTTCCGGTCAGGCGCCAGCGGAAGTAGGCGCGGGTGGTCTTGTGGCTGTCCGGCCAGACGATCCGGTGGAGGCCCGCCTCGCCGGGCGTATCCTCGGGTCGGGGGGGCTGGGGGGCCTGGGGCGCCCGCTCGGCGTCCGGCGCCGGCAGCGGGCGCAGGGCGGCCTCGACCCGGTCGGGGGCGAGGGCGCGGCCCTCGGGGTCGAGCCACTCCCCCCTTTTCGCCGTTCAGGGGCCGATACGGCCGAAGGGGTCGGGCTTGTAGCGGTAGCCCTGGCCGACGAGGGCGTCGTGCACGGCCTGGGCGTCGCCCGGGTCGACCGCCGGGTCGACCGCCGGGTCGACCGCCGGGGCGGGCGCCGGGGTGGCCGGGCGGCGCGCGGCGGCCTGCGCGGCGGGGATCTGCGGTGCGGGGATCTGCGGTGCGGGGATCTGCGGCGGGAAGGCCGGGCGGGCGGCCAGCGGCGGCAGCTTGCCGGTGACCAGCGCGCTGAGCAGCTGGGCGGGGGTGATCGGCAGCGGCGGGTCTTCCTGGACCGCCGGCTGCGCGCCGGGCCGCGGCGCCCGCGGCGGCTGGGGGGTTGTGGTGGCGGGTGTGGCGGTGGAGGCCGCGGCGGGGGAGGCGGCGGATGCGGGGCGGCCGGTCCGGTGCGCAGGGTCGCGGCCCCGCACCGGCCGCGCGGTCTCGGGTGCGGTCTCGGGCGCGGTCTCGGTTTCGGGCGCGAGGTGGGTGAAGAGGCCGCCCCTGGGCAGGTCGCGGGCAGGTCTGCGGGCAGACTCCCGGAAAGACTGGCGTTGAGGGCGGCCTCGGTCTCGCCGCCGGGGGTGGCCAGGCCGTCGACCTTCAGCTTGCGGTCCTGCTGGAAGCGCCGCAGGCCCTCGTCGAGGGCCCGGTCCATGGTGCCGTCGCCGCGTGCGATCGCCGGGAGGACCGTTTCGGTCCTCCCGGCGTGAATCGCTCGCGCCTCACCTGTTGCGAGCAGGATTCACGCCTTGGCCGGATCGCGCAGCGATCCGAGGCAAGGCTATCCTGCTGGCGGAACCCCGGCGAGCGGCCGGTAGTAGCCGGCGGCACCGAGGCTGCGCTTGAGGTCGCGGACGTCGCGCGGATCGCTGCGGCGGCCGTCGCGGACCGGATCGTAAGCGCCGGAACCGCTCGGCGATTCCGGCGCTTACGTGAATCCGCTCCGCCCGCGAAAGGAAGAGTGGATTGTCTGCGACAATCCACTCGGGACGGCGCCGCGCAGGGACAGGAAACCATAGGCCGACATGGCGGAACTCCTTCTGTTCGGAAGCGAAGCGGGAAAGGGCCGGGCGCGCACAGCCGGGCTGCCGCGCGAGCGGGCACCGGCGGGGCCGCATGCCAAAGACCGGGCACGAAAAAACCCCGCCGCGGCGGGGGTCTTCTTCGGGGAAAGCGGGGCTCTGGGACGCCGCGCGACGGGATCTGGGCGACGGACCTGGCCGGCGGCGCCCTACCGCGGCGTCAAGCTGACTCGGCGTCCGGCTATCCCAGCGTCAGGACGCACCTGTGGCACGCTCGGGAGTCTCTCTAACAGAACATAACAGGAATATCAAGCGGGATCTTCGGTGCCGGGCGAGGGCGCCGCGGGCCGTTCCCGCGCACGCGGCCCCTGGTCCCGCCGGCCTTGCGCCGTCGGCGGCGGGTCGCCGCGGCGGCCGTCGTTTCCAGGCGCCGCCGCGATCCGCCGCATCCGGGCGGTCCGCCGGGCGTCGCGGCCGGTCTTCGGAAAACGGGCCGGCTCAGCGGCCCCTGAGCACGAAGAGGCCGTCGGTGGCCAGCAGGTTGGCGCGGCGCAGGCTGGCGATCGGCTTGGCGCCGCCCTGGCCGTCGATCATCAGGCCCTTTTCGACCTCGATCCGGCAGGCGGCGCAGAGTTCGACGAAGTCGCGCAGGGTGCAGAGGTGGATGTTCGGCGTCTCGTACCAGGCGTCCGGCAGGCTGGCGGTCATCGGCATGCGCCCGCCGACCAGCAGCTTCAGGCGCACCCGCCAGTGCCCGAAGTTGGGCAGCGAGACCAGGGCGTGGCGGCCGATGCGCACGAGCTGCTCCAGCACGAAGCGCGGGTCGCGCGTCGCCTGCAGGGTCTGGCTGAGCACCACCGTGTCGAAGGCGCCGTCGGGGAAGTCCGCCAGGTCGGTGTCGGCATCGCCCTGGACCACCGACAGCCCGGTGCTGACCATGGCGTTGACGCCGTCCTGCGACAGCTCCAGGCCGCGGCCCACCACCCCCTTCTCCTCGACCAGGTAGCGCAGGAGCTGGCCGTCGCCGCAGCCGATGTCGAGCACGCGGCTGCCTGGCGCGATCATGTCGGCGATGATCTGCAGGTCGGTGCGGATGTCGGCGCGCCGGGTCGCCTGCTTGGCGCGCAGCGCGGGACTGTCGAGCGGGCTCATCGCGGCGGCCTCACGTCACCCGGTCCTCGGTCTGACCGATCTCCTCGGGGTCGAGCAGCGCCAGCGGCGCCGTCGCCAGGCCGAGGCGCTCGCACTCGGCCGAGAGGAAGCCGTGCAGGGTGGCGTGCAGCTCCGGCTCGGCCAGCAGGAAGGCGTCGTGTCCCTTGTCGGTGTCGATCTCGACGAAGCTGACGTCGGCCGCGGCGGCGTTCAGCGCCTGGACGATGCGCTTGGCCTCGGAGGTCGGGAACAGCCAGTCGGAGGTGAAGGAGGCGACGCAGAAGCGCACCGGCGAGTCGGCGAAGGCCGCAGCCAGCCGGCCGCCGTAGTCCGCGGCCAGGTCGAAGTAGTCCATGGCGCGCGTGATGTAGAGGTAGGCATTCGCATCGAAGCGGTCGACGAAGGACTTGCCCTGGTAGCGCAGGTAGCTCTCGACCTGGAAATCCGCGTCGAAGCCGTAGGACAGGCGCGCACGGTCCTGCAGCTTGCGCCCGAACTTGCGGTGCAGCGCCGGCTCCGACAGGTAGGTGACATGCGCCGTCATGCGCGCCACCGCCAGGCCGCGCCGCGGCTTCCGGCCGGAGCGGAAGTAGGCGCCGCCCTCCCAGTCGGGGTCGGCCATGATCGCCTGTCGGCCGATCTCGTGGAAGGCGATGTTCTGCGCCGTATGGTGGCTGGCAGTGGCCAGCGCGATCGCCGCGCGCACCCGCTCGGGATGCTTGGCCGCCCACTCCAGCACCTGCATGCCGCCCATCGAGCCGCCGATCACCGCCAGCAGCTTGTCGATGCCCAGGCGGTCGAGCAGCAGACGCTGCGCCTCGACCATGTCGGCGACGGTGACCACCGGGAAGTCCAGGCCCCAGGGCTCGCCGCTCGCCGGGTTGACGTCGGCCGGGCCCGTGGTCCCCATGCAGCCGCCCAGCACGTTGGCGCAGACGACGAAGAAGCGGTCGGTGTCGAGCACCCGGCCGGGGCCGACCATCAGCGACCACCATCCCGCCTTGCCGGTGACCGGGTGGACGCCGGCGGCGAACTGGTCGCCGGTCAGCGCATGGCAGACCAGCACGGCGTTCGACTTCTCGGCGTTCAACGTGCCGTAGGTCTGGTAGGCGACGGTGATCGGGCTCAGCTCGGCACCGCTGACCAGGCGCAGCGGCGCGTCCTCGGCCAGCACCACGCGGTGGCCCGGCAGGCGCTCGATGCGCTCGAGGTGGCTGGCGGAGGCAAGCGCGGACATCGGACGAGGGGCTCGCTCGGCAGGAGGTGCGGAACGGCAAGGGGTCTGGGTCTGCTGCGCACCGACGCGGCGGCACGTCCCCACCCTTGGGCGGCTCGGCCTGCCAATAAGGTCTCTCGGCGTCCGCGTGTCAATCTCGGCTCGCCGCGCGCGGCGGCGACGGCCAGGCCGCGGCGGCACGGCGGGCGCGCTGCGGCGCCTGCTGCAGCGGCGTACATGGTCTTTGATTTCCCGCGACTCAGCGACTATCACTAGGCGCCCCGGCCGGGGCGGCGCTGCCCCGGCCGGTCCGTTCCGACCCCCGACCGGCCCCGCTTCCGCATGTCGTCCAATACCGCCAAACTCGAGGACCTGCGCCGCGAGATCGACGAGATCGATGCCCAGCTGCACGAGCTGCTGATCCGGCGTACCGAAGTCTCGCGGCAGATCGGCCGGGCCAAGGAGCGCGGGCGCGTGCGCATCCGTCCGGCGCGCGAGGCACAGATCATGCGCCATCTGGTGGCCAGCCATCGCGGCAGCCTGCCCAAGGCGGTGCTGCTGCGCATCTGGCGCGAAGTCATCGCCGACTCGGCGGCGCAGCAGGGTCCCTTCAGCCTGTCCGTCTACGAAGGCGAGGACGCCCCGGAGCTGCGCGACCTGGCGCGCGAGTTCTTCGGCGTGCTCACCCCCATCGCCGAGCAGGGTAGCGCCGTCAGGGTGCTCAACGAGGTGGCCTGCGGGGCCGCCAGCCTGGGCGTGCTGCCGCCGATCGAGGCGGACAGCCGCGACCCCTGGTGGCGCCACCTGGCGCGCGACGGCGCCGAGGTGCCGCGCATCGTCGCCCGCTTGCCGTTTGCGCCCTGGCCGCGCGACCGCGGCGCCGACAGCGCCGCGCTGGTGGTCGCCGCCGGTCCGGTGGAGCCGAGCGGCCACGACCGCAGCTTCCTGGTGGCCGAGATCCAGGACCGCATGAGCCGGGCGGCCTTCAAGGACCTGCTGGGCCGGGCCGGGCTGGCGGTGCGCGAAACCGCGGCCTGGAACGAGAGCGAGGCGGCGCCCTACGGCTATTGCCTGGCCGAGATCGAGGGTTATCTCGGCGGTTCGGACGACCCGCCCTTGGCGGCATTGCTGCAGGCCGCCGGCGAGCGGATCGCCCGGCTCTGGCCGATCGGCAGCTATCCGGTGCCGCTGGGCGACGCCGAGATGGCGGCACCAGGCGCGCGCGCCGGCCGCAGCCGCCGCTAGCCGCACTTCAGCTCGAGGCAGAGAAAGTCCGCGTCCCATGAGCCGATTCCCCCCGCGCCCGGGCATCCTGGAGGTCGAGCCCTACGTCGGTGGCGAGGCGAGAATCCCCGGCGTCGCCGAGCCGGTCCGCCTGGCCGCCAACGAGAACCCGCTGGGCCCCAGCCCCCGGGCGGTCGCAGCCTATCGCGACCTGGCCGGCACGCTGCACCGCTATCCGGACGGCGGCGCCTCCGCCTTACGCGCGGGCCTGGCCGAACTGCACGGACTGCAGGCGGAGAACATCGTCTGCGGCGCCGGCTCCGACGAGCTGATCTCGCTGCTGGTGCGCGCCTACGCCGGGCCGGGCGACGAGGTGCTGCACAGCGCCCACGGCTTCCTGATGTACCCGATCGCCGCCAAGACCGCCGGGGCGACGGTGGTGCCAGCGCCGGAGCGCAATCTGACCGCGGACGTCGACGCGCTGTTGGCGCGGGCCGGCGAGCGCACGCGCCTGGTCTTCCTGGCGAACCCCAACAACCCGACCGGCACCCATCTGCCGGAGGCCGAGGTGCGCCGCCTGCTCGACGGGCTGCCAGAACACACGCTGTTGGTGCTCGACGCCGCCTATGCCGAATACGTCGAGGCGGCGGACTACACTGACGGCGCGCGGCTGGTCGAGGAGACCGGCCGGGTTGTGATGACCCGCACCTTCTCCAAGATCTATGGCCTCGCCGCCCTGCGCCTCGGCTGGGCCTACTGTCCGCCCGAGGTGGCCGACGTGCTGCACCGGATACGCGGCCCCTTCAACGTCGGCGTGCCGGCGCAGGCGGCCGGTCTGGCGGCGCTCGGCGATCAGGCGCACGTGCGGGACTCGGCCGCGCACAACGCGCGCTGGCGCGCCTGGTTCGCCGAGCAGCTCGCCCGCCTCAACATGCGGGCCGAGCCGAGCCAGGGCAATTTCGTGCTGGTGCCCTTCGCCGACGCCGCGGGCGCCGCGGAGTACCTGAAGTCGCGCGGCATCCTGGTGCGCCGGATGGCGAGTTACGGCCTGCCCGGCCACCTGCGCATCACCATCGGCAGCGAGCCCGACATGCGTGCGCTCGTCGACGCCTTGCAGGACTGCCCGAAATGACGCCGGCCGTCGCCAGCGAGGACCCCTTCCGGCGGGTGGCGTTGATCGGCGTCGGACTGATCGGCTCGTCGATGGCGCGCGCCATGCGCCGGCACGGACTGGCCGGCGAGATCGTCGCCTGTGCCCGATCCGAGTCGACGCGCGCCAAGGCCATGGAGCTCGGCCTGTGCGACACCGCGCTGGCCGACCCGGCGGCGGCGGTGGCGGACTGCGACCTGGTGGTGCTGGCCACCCCGGTGGGTGCCTATGCCGCGGTCGCCGAGGCGATGCAGCCCGGCCTCGCGCGCGGCGCCATCGTGACCGACGTCGGCTCGGTCAAGCAGGCGGTGATCCGCGACGTCGGGCCCTACCTACCGGACGGCGTCCACTTCGTGCCCGGCCACCCGATCGCCGGGACCGAGCAGTCGGGACCCGAGGCCGGCTTCGCCGAGCTGTTCGAGGAGCGCTACTGTCTGCTCACCCCGCCGCCTGGCACCGACGAATGGGCGGTGGCGCGGGTCGCCTGGCTGTGGCGGCGCATGGGCTCCATGGTCGACATCCTGGAGCCCGGCCACCACGACATGGTGCTGGCGATCACCAGCCACCTGCCGCACCTGATCGCCTACACCATCGTACACACGGCGACCGGCCTCGAGGAGTCGACGCGGCAGGAGGCGATCAAGTACTCGGCCGGCGGCTTTCGCGACTTCACGCGCATCGCCGCCTCCGACCCGGTGATGTGGCGCGACGTCTTCCTGAACAATCGGGAGGCCGTGCTGGAGATGCTGCAACGCTTCTCCGAGGATCTGACGGCCCTGCAGCGCGCCATCCGCTGGGGCGAGGGCGACGTGCTGGAAGACCTGTTCCGGCGCACGCGCGAGGTGCGCCGCGGCGTGATCGAGCAGCGCCAGGCCGGCAGCTTCGACCCGCGCGAGCCGCACGCCGAAGACCCGGCGGATCACAAGTGACGTGACGTGGACGGTCGGGCGGCGGTTTGAACCCGCCCGCCCGCTCGCCTACGTTAAGGGCTCATGACCGGCCCGCAATCCCTCCAGGTCCCTTCGGCGGAGACCCTGCGTCGGCTCTACCGGGAGCCGGTCGTGCGCGACCGCCTGGTGCCGCCGCCCGGCGAGGACTTCTGGGTCTTCGGCTACGGTTCGCTGATGTGGCACCCGGGCTTCCCGCACCTGGAGGTGCGCCAAGCCCTGCTCTACGGCTACCACCGGCGCTTCTGCGTTTATTCCCACCGCTACCGCGGCACGCCGGAGCGACCGGGCCTGGTGCTCGGCCTGGACCGCGGCGGCTGCTGCCACGGCATGGTCTTCAAGGCGCCCGCGGCCGAGGCCGAGGCGGTGATGGACTACCTGTGGGAGCGCGAGATGGTCACCGGCGTCTACATCCCCCGCTGGCTCGACTGCCGCACACCGCAGGGCCCCGTGACGGCGGCCGGCTTCGTCGTGGATCCGACCCACCCGCAGTACACCGGCAAGATGCCGGTCGGCCAGACCGCCGAGCTGATCGTCCAGGGCTACGGCCAGAAGGGGCCGTGCAGCGCATACCTGGAGAACACCATCGACCACCTGCATGCGCTGGGTATCCACGATCGGCGGCTCGCCCGCCTGCTGCGCGAGGTGAAGCGGCGCTGCCGGTAGCACGGCCGGCCGCAACGCGGCGGCATCTGCGTGCTTAAGGCCGCGTTTACCTTATCGGCCAATAGTGAGCGGATAGCTGGGAGCGAGAGGGCGGACGGCATGGCGGCATCGCCGATGCGCCGGTCTGACGGAGCCGGCGTCGGGCGCGCGGCAGATGGCGCACTGTTGCAGGCGTTGGAGGACTATTGGTGGGCCGTCAAGCCGGACGACGGCCTGCCCGCGCGCCACGACATCGATCCGCTCGACGTGCCGCGCCTGCTGCCCTGGCTCTACCTGATCGACGTGGTGCCGGCCGAAGGCCCGTTGGCCGGCGAGCGCCCCTTCCGCTATCGCGTGCGCCTGTTCGGCACGGGTCTGGTCGAGAAGTTCCAGCGCGACGTGACTGGCCGCTGGCTCGAGGGTCTGTACCCGGAGCCGCACATCAGCCGCATGATCGCCGGCTACGACGAGGTGATCGCCGCCCGGCGCCCGCTCCGCGCCGACTTCGTCATTCCCGTCGAGGGACGCGAGTTCCTGAAGTTCCGCCGCGTGGCCTGCCCGCTGGCCAGCGACCACCGGACCATCGACATGCTGATCGGCGTCCACGACTACCCGCGATAGCGCGATCCGCCCACGGGGACGGAGACCCCAGCCTAATCCAGCCCCAGCACCCTGGCGACGTCGCCGAAGTCGATCAACAGCCAGGCGAGCAGCGCGACGATGGCGCCGCCGACCAGCGGCACGTACCAGGGCTTGGGGATCGGATTGTGGGTGTGGCAGGCCGGGCAGGTCTCCTGCTCCTCCTCCAGCGGGGCGCGGCAGTTGCGGCAGAGTCGCCGGGCCATGGCTCAAGCCCTCCTCGGCAAGACCAAGGGCGTCACAGGCACCTCGAGTAGCCGCACAGGGTGCAGAGGTCGCAGCCTTCCTGGTGCACCAGGCCGAGCCCGCCGCACTTCGGGCACTGCGCCACCCGCTCCAGCCGCTCGCCCTCGCCGGAGCCGTCGCCCTCGGCGTTGATCGCCGGGCGGCGCGGCTTGGCGAGCTGCACGCGCTCCGGAAGGAAGCCGATGGCGATCATGTGCTCCTCGATCACCCCGCCGATGGCGGCCAGCAGCGAGGGCACGTAGCGGCCCTTCATCCAGGCGCCGCCGCGCGGGTCGAACACGGCCTTCAGCTCCTCGACCACGAAGGAGACGTCGCCGCCGCGCCGGAACACCGCCGAGATCATCCGGGTCAGCGCCACGGTCCAGGCGTAGTGCTCCATATTCTTGGAGTTGATGAAGATCTCGAAGGGGCGGCGTCGGCCGTCCTGCACCACGTCGTTCACGGTGATGTAGATGGCATGGTCGCTCTCCGGCCAAGTCAGCTTGTAGGTGCGCCCGGGCAGCGCCTCGGGCCGGTCGAGCGGCTGAGTCATGTAGACGACCGAGGAGGACTCGGGAGTCTTGGCCGCCGGTTCGGCGTCCGGTTCGGCGGCGCGCGGGGCCAGCACGGCGCCGCGCAGCGGGCTGGGGCGGTAGGTGGTGCAACCCTTGCAGCCCAGGTCGTAGGCGCGGCGGTAGACGTCCTTGAAGGCCTCGAAGCCGATCGAGGCCGGCAGGTTGACGGTCTTGGAGACCGAGGAGTCGACGTAGGTCTGCACCGCCGCCTGCATCGCCAGGTGGGCACCGGGCTCCAGGCTCTGGGCATCGACGAAGGCCGGCGTCAGCGGCGCCGAGTCGCCCTTCAGCGCGCGGTAGCGACGCAGCGCCGAGTCGGTGACCGCCTGCTTCGCCCGGCTGCCGTCGGGCATCAGCACCGTGCGGTCGTACTCGAAGGCGAAGACCGGCTCCAGCCCGCTGGAGACGTTGTCGGCGAGGATCGAGATCGTCCCCGTTGGCGCCACGGAGGTCAGCAGGCCGTTGCGCAACCCCTTGGCGGCGATCGCCGCGCGCACCTCTTCGGGCAGGCGCATGGCGCCTTCGGTCCCCAGGTACCGCTCGGCGTCGAACAACGGGAAGCTGCCCTTCTCCGACGCCAGCTCGGCCGAGGCGAGATACGCCGCCCGCTGCAGCCGGGCCATCCAGGTCTCGGTCGCCGCGACCGCGGCCCGGCTGCCGTAGGTCAGGCCCAGCATGATCAGGGCGTCGCCCAGCCCAGTGACGCCGAGCCCGATGCGCCGCTTGGCCTGCGCCTCGGCGCGCTGCGCCTCCAGCGGGAAGCGCGAGATCTCGATGGCGTCGTCGAGCGCGCGCACCGCCAGCGCCGCCGTCTCGTCCAGCAGCGCGAGGTCGAGGTGGGCGTCGGCCTCGAAGGGCCGGACGACGAGTTGGGCCAGGTTGATCGAGCCGAGCAGACAGGCGCCGTAGGGCGGCAGGGGCTGCTCGCCGCAGGGGTTGGTGGCGTAGATCTCTTCGCTGTAGCTCAGGGGGTTAAGCTGATTGATGCGGTCGATGAAGATGACGCCGGGCTCGCTGGTCTCGTAGGTGGCGCGCATGATGCGGTCCCACAGCGCGCGCGCCCCGACCGTGCGGTAGGTCGTTCCGTCGAAGACCAACGGCCAGTCGGCGTCGGCGGCGACCGCCTGCATGAAGGCGTCGCTCGCCAGCACGGAGATGTTGAAGTTGGTCAGGCGCCCGGCCTCGGCCTTGGCCTCGACGAAGGCCTCGATGTCGGGATGGTCGCAGCGCAGGGTGCCCATCATGGCGCCGCGGCGGTAGCCGGCGGACATGATGGTGCGGCACATGGCGTCCCACACCTCCATGAAGCTGACCGGCCCGGAGGCGTCGGCGCCGACGCCCCGCACCAGGGCGCCCTTCGGCCGCAGGGTCGAGAAGTCGTAGCCGATGCCGCCGCCCTGCTGCAGCGTCAGCGCCGCTTCGCGCAGATGCGCGAAGATGCCGTCCATGGAATCCGGGATTCGGCCCATGACGAAGCAGTTGAACAGCGTGACGTCGCGCTCCGTGCCGGCGCCGGCGATGATGCGGCCGGCTGGCAAAAAGCGCTTGTCGGCCATCGCGGCATAGAAGCGTCCGGCCCAGGCCTCCGGCTCCACCTCGACACGCGCCAGCGCCCCGGCGACTCGGCGCCAGGTATCCTCCAGAGAGGCGTCTACGGGCGTGCCGTCGGGCGCCTTCAGCCGGTACTTCATCTCCCAGATCTGCTCGGACAGATCGGGTGCGGCCTGTTCGGGCGTGCTCATCGTGCCTGCGCTTCGGGTGAACCGAGATCGAAAGGGTAGACCGGGCGGCGGCGACAATCAAGAACGTTCACAGAACGTTCAAGACCGCTGCGTGCGGCACCCCTCCTCCAGCAGCCGGTTGCTGGCCGCCTCGATTTCTTCGGAGAGCCGGGCGACGAAAGCCTTGCGGTCCAGGCCGGGGGGGATGTCGGGCAGCACTTCGACGACGATGTGCCCGGGGCGCTTGCCGCCGACGGGCTTGGGCCAGACCAGGCCGGAGTTTACCGCGATCGGCACACAGGGCAGGTCCAGCGCCGTGTAGAGCGCCGCCACGCCCGGGTGGTAGCGCCGGGTGGTGCCGGGCCGCATGCGCGTGCCCTCGGGGAAGATGATCAGCGGCCGCCCCTCGGCCAGCCGCAGCTTGGCCTGGTCCAGCATGCCGCGCAGCGCCTTGGCGCCGCCGGCCCGGTCGATGGCGATCATCTTCTGCTTCTTCAGGTACCAGCCGAAGATCGGGATCCAGGTCAGTTCCTGCTTCAGCACGTAGCAGGGGTTCTCGAAGAACAGGCCGTAGCAGAAGGTCTCCCAGGCGCTCTGGTGCTTGGAGGCGACCAGGACCGGCCGGTCGGGGATGACGCCGCGGATCTCGTAGGTGATGCCCATGCCCGCACGCATCGCCCAGAGGGTGAAGTGCAGCACGAGGCGGGCCGCCGGGCGCGACCAGCGGGCCGGGCCGAGCAGCATCGGGGACAGCAGGCCGGCGAGCAGGAAGCAACAGCTCAGCCAGACGATGGTGAAGAGCCAGGAGCGCAGGCGCGCCAGCGGGACGCTCATGCGTTCCTCCCGGCCGCCGGGGAGTCCAGCAGGTCGGCCGGCCCGCGCAGCACGGCGGCGACGTACTTGAGGTATTCGCTGACCAGCAGGCTGAAGGTGCCCGGCCAAACCCACCAGTCGTCCTGACGGAAGCTGGCGGGGAACACCGGGTGCTGGACGATCTTCGCCTCGGGCAGACGGCGGCGAAACTCCAGCAGGCTGCGCGGCATGTGGTAGACGGCGGTCACCAGCCGCAGCGAGCCGTAGCCGTTGGCGCGCATCCAGGCCGCCGTTTCGCGCGCGTTGCCGCGGGTGTCGTCGGCATCGTAGCCCAGCACGATGCAGCAGGTCAGCTCCTGCGGCGCGTCGCGCGCCAGACGCAGCAGCTCGTCCACCTCGACGCCATGGTAGACGCCGGAGACGAAGAGCTTTTCGGCATGCCCCGCCGCCAGCAGGTCCAGGCCTTCGGTCAGGCGGCCGCTGCCGCCGGTGAGCACGACGATGGCGTCGGTCTCGGTATAGGGACGCGCCGGCGGGGGCGGCAGCTCGCCGACGAACCAGACGAAGCCGCCGATCAGGCCTGCCAGGACGATGCCCAGCAACAGCGAGCCGAGCGAGAAGAGCCGCCGCCGTCGGTGGCCGGGCCGCGCCGCCTCGCCGCGTTGGAAGCCGACGCGCCTCACGGCAGCCTCGCCAGGGTGCGCAGCACCGTCCAGCGCGCCGTCAGCATGGCGACGAGGCCGGTGACCGGCGGCAGTGCGATCAACAGCGCCCAGGCCAGCCAGCCGAGGCGGATCGAGGGCAGCAGCAGCGACTGCTCGCCGCGCAGCAGCCAGGCGACGCCCAGCACGGTCAGCGTGGCCGCGGCGGCGCCGAGCAGCCCGCCGGCGAGGCCGAGCCGCAGCGCATGGCCCTGGAACTGCTCGGCGACGTAGAGGTCGCGCGCACCCATGACGTGCAGCAGCTCGATCACCTGGCGGTGGATCGCCAGGCCGGTGCGCGTCACGAAGATCACCGTGGCGATCGCTGCGGCGCCGACCAGGGCGACCACCAGGAAGGCCAGCAGCTCGATCGACCCGGCCAGTGCGAAGAGTCGCGCCAGCCAGCGCTGATGGTCGTCCAGAGTCGCCCCCGGCACCGCCGCCTCGAGCCGCTGCGCCAGGTCGCCCAGTCCGGCGTCCGCGCGGCGCAGGGTCACCGCGATCAGATCGGGGACCGGCAGCTCCGGCGCGCGTGCCGCCTCGCCCAGCCAGGGCTCCAGCAGGCTGGCGGTCTGGCCGCGGGCCAGCACCTCGACCTCGATCACCGCCGGAGTCTGCAGCAGCGCCTCGACGGTACGGTCCAGCCGCGCCTGGCGCGCCTGGGCGTTTGTCGGGTCGCCCGGTGCCGGCACCTGCACGGTGAGGCGACCCTGCAGGTCGCCCTGCCAGCGGGCGGCCATCGCGTCCATGGCGACGGCGGCCAGCAGCGCGAGCGCCGCCAGATAGACCATGAAGGCGATCAGCCACGGCAGGAAGCGTGCCGAAGCGTCGCGCGCGAGCGGTACCTCGCCTGCCGCGAACAGGAAGCCGAAGCGCCGCATCACCGGGCTCCGGCTCCCGTCGCCTCGGTCGGGATCGGGGCGGCGGGTTCGGCCGGCGGCGTATCCGCTGGTTCTTCCTTCAGCTTGCCCTCGACGAGGCGCAGGCGCGGCTGCGGCATGCGCGCGGCCAGGGCTTCGTTATGGGTCGCCAGCAGGATGGTGGTCCCGGTGCGGTTGAGTTCGCGGAAGAGGTAGAGCAGGCGCGTGGCGATTCGATCGTCGACGTTGCCGGTCGGCTCGTCGGCCAGCAGCAGGCTGGGCCGTCCGATCACCGCGCGGGCGATGGCGACGCGCTGCTGCTGCCCGCCGGACAGGGTCGGCGGCAGCGCCTCCATGGCCTCCTTCAGGCCGACCCAGGACAGCAGCTCGCTGACCTGCGAACGGACGCGGTGCTCCGGCTCGCCGGCGATGCGCAGCGGGAGGGCGACGTTCTCGAAGGCGCTCAGGTGCGCGATCAGACGGAAGTCCTGGAAGACGACGCCGATGCGCCGGCGCATCAGCGCCCGGTCGCGGCGGGTCAGGCGCGCCACGTCGCGCCCGAACAGCGAAACGCGGCCGTCGCTCGGCCGCTGCGCCAGGTAGAGCAGTTTGAGCAGCGAGGACTTGCCGGCGCCGGAGGCTCCGAGCAGGTAGTGGAACGAGCCCGGCTCCAGGTGGCAGCCGACGCGGCGCAGGACCTGCGGCCCCTCGCCGTAGCGCAGCGATACTTCCTCGAGGCGGATCAAGGGCGGGCCCCAAAGTCTGTCTTCGAAACGGCGGTCTGCGCAGCGCCGCGCGCGCCGGGAGGCGGCGCGATCCGGCCGATTTCGACCATGACATGCGGCCCGGATCAGGTAAAGGCGACGGCCGGCCGCCGAGGCCGCTCGCCCAATGGAAACGACGGGCCGACAAGCAAAGGCGCACAGCTTGCACCTTGGTTTACGGCCTGCGTATAAGGTGAAGCTGAGACGACCTCGGAAGACCGCCGGGTCAACTGCCCGGTCTTTATGGATCGGGCGCAGCGAGAACGGGGCCGCGCGACACTCCATGGAACTGGCATGTCCGAGCTGCAGGACGCACTTCCGTGTCCCCGAGGGCGCCTTAGGTCCGCGCGGGCGGCAGGTGCGCTGCGGCGCTTGCGGGCATGTCTGGCGGGCACTGCCGAGCGAGGCGCGCGACGCCGAGGTCGTGGCGGCGGGGACTGCCGCCGCTCCGGAGTCGACCGCGGCGTCGACGGAGGAGCGGCGGACGCTCTCGGTGCGCGAGGTCGAGGAACAGGTCTTCGCCGACACCGGCCCCGGGGCGCCGCAGGATTTCGGGGCGCCGAAGGACTTCGGGGCGCCGCTCGGCGAATTGCCGGGCGACGATTTCCAGGCAGAGGGCGTGCCGCGCCGGCGTGGCCCGCGCCCGCTGCAGGAGCCGGCGCCGGGGCCGCGCTGGGGCCTGTTGGTCGGCTGGCTGCTGTTCCTCCTGGTGGTTGGCGGACTGGCGTTCGGCGGCTGGCAGTTCCGCCAGCAGATCGTCGCCCAGGTGCCGGAGGCGAAGCGCGTCTACGAGCTCTTGGGCGTGCCGCTGACCGCCGCCGGGCCGCCCTTCGTGCTCGATTGGAAGCGGGCGATCCGCACCGAGGAGACCGGGCCGACCGTCACCCTCAGCGGCCAGGTGATCAATGCCAGCGAAGAGCCGCAGACGCCGCCGCAGCTCGTCGTCGTGCTGACCGACGCCGCAGGTCAGCAGATCGACAGTTGGGCGGTGGAGCTGGGCGGCGGGCCGATGGCCAGCGGCGAGGCGCGCGACTTCTCCACCAAGGGGCCCTGGCCGCCGCAGGCTGCCGAGGTGACCGTCAGACCGCTAATGTAGCGCCCCGAGCGACCAGAACGCGGTTAACCGGGGGTTAACCGCACCGCCGGCACGTTAAGATCCGCAACTGCCTCAGCCTCGGGACCCCTGCCGTGCCCCGCATTCTGCTTGCCGAGGACGATCCGGCCGTGCGCAGCTTCGTGGCGCGCGCGCTCGGCCATCGCGGGCATCAGGTGGACGCGGTGGAGGACGGCTTGCAGGCGCTGGAGCGACTGGACGGCGGCGAGCCCTACGCCCTGCTGGTCACCGACATCGTCATGCCGGGGCTGGACGGCATCGGCCTGGCCCTGCGCGTGGCGCGGGACCGGCCGGATCTGCCGGTGCTGCTGATGACCGGCTATTCGGCCGAGCGCCAGCGCGCCCACAATCTCGACGAACTGATCGCCCGGGTCGTGGTCAAGCCCTTCTCCCTCAAGGAGATCTGCGACGCCGCCGAGGCGGCCATGGCCGGGTAGCGCCCGAATAGCGCCAAGAAAAGCGGCGCCGGAGACCGGCGCCGCTTCCGACTCTGACTGATGCGGTCGCCGGGTCTACAGCACCTTCATCACCGCCTCGGCGCTGGAGACCTCGAAGGCGCCCGGCTCCTCGACCTGCAGGGCAGTCACCGTGCCGTCCTTGACGACCATGGCATAGCGCTGCGAGCGGGTGCCCAGACCGAAGCCGGAACCGTCGAAGTCCAGCCCGAGCTTCTGGGTCAGCTCGGCGTTGCCGTCGGCCAGCATCGTCACCTTGTCTCCGGCGCCCTGCTCCTTGCCCCAGGCGCCCATGACGAAGGCATCGTTGACCGACAGGCAACCGATGGTGTCGACGCCCTTCGCCTTGATCGCGTCGGCCGCCTCGATGAAACCGGGCAAATGCTTGGCCGAGCAGGTCGGCGTGAAGGCGCCCGGCAGGGCGAATATCACCACGGTCTTGCCGCCGAACAGCTCTTCGGTGGTCATGTCCTGGATGCCGTCGTCCGTCTTCACCTTCAGCGTGGCGCTGGGGATCTTGTCGCCCACCTGGATGGTCATGCTGGAGCCCTTCCCTCTGGATGTCGGATCGGTGTGGCACGGCAGCCATGGCGGCCCGCCGGCGCGCCATAGATAATCCAGCGGGCGCCATGCGCCAAGCCGCCGCAGGCCGACCGGCTACTCGGCGGCCAGGGCGGGCGAGGCCTCGGGACCGGCCGCCGCAAGCGCCTCCAGCACGAGGGATTCGCTGAGCAGCTCGGGCAGCGCGATGCCCTGCGGCGCCTTCGGACCGTAGACCGCGTTGAAGGGGATGCCGTAGCGCCCGAAGCTGGCCAGGTAGTCGGCGATCGCCGGGTCGGGCCGGGTCCAGTCGCCCTGCATGGTCACGATCCCCTCGCCGCCCAGCGCCGCCTGGATCGTCCGGGTATCCAGCACCAGCGTCTTGTTGACCTGGCAGGTGATGCACCACTCGGCCGTGACGTCGACGAAGACCACTCGGCCGGCGGCGACGTGGCCGGCGATCGCCGCTTCGTCGAGCGGCACCCAGTCGTAGGCGGCGTCGGCGCTGCGCACCTGGCCGGTCGGTCCGCCGCCGCCGACGGCCGCCAGCGCCAGTCCGGCCGCGACCACGACCCCGGCGCCGGCGCGCGTCGGCAGGGCACCCAGCCAGCCGCGATGACGGGCATAGAACAGCGCGCCGAGCGCCGCCAGCAGGCCGCCGAGGAGCAGTGCCGCCGTCAGGCCGAGCTGCACCGCCAGCACCGAGAGCAGCCAGACGGCGGTGCCGACCAGCGCCAGGCCGAGGATGCGCCGCAGGGTGACCATCCAGGGTCCCGGCCGCGGCAGCGCCGTGGCCAGGCCGGGTGCGGCGGCGATCAGCAGATAGGGCAGCGCCAGCCCGACGCCGAGCGCGGCGAAAATGGCGAGGATCTCCAGTGGGCCGCGCGACAGGGCGAAGCCGACGGCGGTGCCCAGGAAGGGCGCGGAGCAAGGCGTCGCCAGCAGGGTGGCGAAGGCCCCGGTGACGAAGTGGCCGCCCAGGCTGTGGTCGTCGCCCAGCCGGGCCGCGCCGGACAGCCAGCCCGGCAGCGGGATCTCGAAGAAGCCGAAGAGGTTGCAGGCGAATAGCGTGACGACCGCGGCCATCGCCGCCAGGAAGACCGGCTGCTGGAACTGGATGCCCCAGCCGAGGGCGACGCCCGTGGCCTGCAGGGCGATGGCGCCGCCGGCCAGCACCAGGAAGGAGAAGAGGATGCCGGCCGCCGAGGCGAGGAAGGACAGGCGCACCGGGCCGCGCGCACGGCCGCCGTGACCGACGGCGGAGAGCAGCTTGATCGAGAGCACCGGCAGCACGCAGGGCATCAGATTGAGGATCAGCCCGCCGAGGACGGCGAGGCCGAGGGCCGCCAGCAGGCCGGTCTGCGGCAGCGCCCGCGGCGCCGTCTCGAGGGCGCCGGCCGCCGGGGGCGCCAAGGTCACCGCCCTTTCGAGGCCACGGTTGACGTCGGTGAGGGTGAGTGTGACCGGCGTGCCGACCAGGGGTGCGTCGGTGCGCTTGCCCTCGATCACCGGCAGGCTGAGCAGGGCCGAGCGGCCGTCCTCGGCGATGGTCTTGTCCGGCGGCCCGAAACTCCACCCGCGTGGCGCCTCGACCAGCACGTCCGGGTCGCTCAGCGGCAGGGCGGAGGCCAGGCGCACCTCCAGCCGGTCGCCTGCCAGAACCGCCGACTCCAGCGCCAGGCCGGAGGACTCGCTGGGCAACTGGCTGCGGAAGCGCTCGATCAGGAAGGCCTCGCGCGCCGGCGTCTGCGGGCCAGCCGGCAGCGTCAGGTCGACCTCGGCGCTATGCGGGATACAGACCTCGGCGCAGACCAGGTAGTCGACGCTGGCCGCCAGTCTGACCGGCGCGCCCGGCACCTCGGGCGTCACGCTCAGCGGGAAGACCACCCGCTCGGCGTAGCCGAAAGTCTCCAGGCCGAACAGGGAGAAGCGATGCGGCACCGGCCAGCCGAACTCGACCGCGGCGACGTTCTCGCTGGCCGACCAGTCGGCCGAGACCGGGAAGCCGGCGTCGCCCGGCGAGCGCCAGTAGGTCTTCCAGCCGTCCGACAGCTCGAACTCCAGGCCGGCGGAGAGCTGCTGCGCCGCGCCGACGGCGCCGCTTGCGGCAATCAGCCGCGTGCGCGCCTCCTCGTTGGCGGCCCAGTCTCCGGCCGCCGCCCAGGCCGGGGCGGCCCCGCAGACGAGAAGCGCCGCGACCGCGAGGCGCATGAGGCAGGAGGAAAAACGAGGCATCGCCTTGGGACCGGCTCCGCGCTAGGCTGGCCAAACGTCCGGCAAACATAGGCAGAGGGTCCGGGGCCGGCTACAGGGCAAGCTGTCACGGCCGCTCACATGGCCGTGTGACGTCTGGCGCGACCGAGTGAACGGCAGGCCGGGGCTGCAGATCTTGCCCGGCGGTGCCTATGTAACGACGTTGGAAGGAGGCTGCGGAGAGGAGGCTTGTCGAAACGATGGACACGCCCATGACCAGCGGACCTGGCGACCCCGGCGGCGATGGCTCGGGCGGCCAAGGACGCGGCGGCGACGGCGACGAGGGTTACCTCACCGGTCAGCTTCTGATCGCCATGCCGACCATGCTCGACCCGCGGTTCGAGCGCACCGTGATCTACGTCTGCGCCCACAGCGCCGACGGGGCCATGGGGCTCGTGCTCAACAAGCTGGTCGGCTCGCTCACCTTTCCCGACCTGCTGGCGCAGCTCGGCATCGACGGTCCGGAGGCGCGGCAGGACATCCGCATCCACTTCGGCGGCCCGGTCGAGACCGGGCGCGGCTTCGTGCTGCACTCGGCGGAGTACCTGCAGGACTCGAGCCTGAAGGTGAACGACGCCATGGCGCTGACCGCGACGGTGGACATCCTGCGCGACATGGCCAAGGGCGCCGGCCCTCGCAATGCGCTGCTGGCGCTCGGCTACGCCGGCTGGGGGCCGGGCCAGCTCGACATGGAAATCCAGAAGAACGGCTGGCTGCACGCGCCGGCCGACGAGCTGCTGGTCTTCGACGACGAGCTGGACGACAAGTGGGATCGCGCCATCCGCAAGCTGGGCTTCGACGCCTCGATGCTCAGCGGCGACGCCGGCCACGCCTGAGCGCCATGGTCGTGCCGCCACGCGGATGAGCGGGCTGAGGCTGTTCCTCGAGCACCCGCTGTTCGTTCTGCGTAGGTCACGGCTGGTCCGGCGCGTACTGGAGCGCGCCGACGTGCCGGCGAGGGCACGCCCACGCGGCGTCGCCTTTCCGCTCGACGTCCGTCTCGGCCCCAACCTTTCGCTGGTGCTGGGCCGATTCGGTGAAGCGGCGGAACGACGGTACTTCGCGCAGTTGGCCGCGGCCCTCGATCCTCCCGTCTTCTGGGATATCGGCGCGAACGTCGGGCTGTATTGGGCGACCTTTCTGACATGCCGGCCCGAAGGGCGCGTGCTCGCCGTCGAGCCGGATCCCGACAACCTGGCGTGCCTGCGCCGCAGCCTGTCGCGGACCCCGGGCCTGCGGGGCAAGCTCGTTGCGGCTGCCTGCGCCGACTCCTGTGGACGGGCGGCGTTTGGCCGCGACACCTTCAGCGGCGCCAGCGGGGCGCTGGTGACCACCGGGCCGGGTTTCGGGGCGCGCCACTACGGTGCCGACGCGCCCGTACTGCAGGTCGAGACCGTGACGCTCGACGCATTGCTGCAGCGCGGGCCGGCGCCGGCGCTCGTCAAGCTGGACATCGAGGGGGCCGAGGTGCTGGCCCTGCGCGGCGGGCCGCGCCTGCTGTCGGAGGTCCGGCCCATCCTGCTGATGGAGACCTTCGTCCAGCGCGGCGCCCTGGAGGCGGAACTGGCGCGGCACGCCTATACCTGGGTCGACGCGGTTACGCTGGCGCCGTGCGGCGAGAGCGCCAACATCTTCGCGTTCCCGGCCGAGCAGGCGGCGCGCTGGCTGGAAATCCTGCAGAGTTCCGACTGACCGCCGGCGGGCCTCGCCGGGTTTGCCGGCTTTGCCATCGCCGGCGGCATCCGCTCTCGGGCGGTTTCCGACCGTGTGGAACCACTGCGTGGTTCCGCCGGTCGGGTAGAAACCGCCCTAAGAAAAAATCTTAGAGGGATGCTTTCCGACCTGAGCGAATCGCTTTGGCGAGTCGCTCTGGTCGGGCATCGCACTAGGTGTTCCGCCCCTGGCTCAGCAGGCCGCGAGCGATGACGTGCGCCTGGATCTCGGCGGCGCCCTCGAAGATGTTGAGGATGCGCGCGTCGCACAGCACGCGGGAGATCTTGTACTCCAGCGCGTAGCCGTTGCCGCCGTGGATCTGCAGGGCGTTGTCGGCGTTGGCCCAGGCGACGCGGGCGGCGAGCAGCTTGGCCATGCCGGCCTCGATGTCGCAACGCCGCTCGCCGTCCTTCTCGCGCGCCGCGAAGAGGGTGAGCTGGCGGGCGACCATGGTCTCCACCGCCATCCAGGCCAGCTTGCCGGCGACCCGCGGGAAGGCCAGGAGCTCCTTGCCGAACTGCTTGCGCTCGCGCGCGTAGCCGAGGCCCAGCTCCAGCGCGTTCTGGGCGACGCCGACGGCGCGCGCGGCGGTCTGGATACGCGCCGGCTCGAAGGTGGCCATCAGCTGCTTGAAACCCTGGCCCTCGGTCTCGCCCAGGAGATTCTCGGCCGGCACCTCGAAGCCGTCGAAGCCGATCTCGTACTCCTTCATGCCGCGGTAGCCGAGCACCTCGATCTCGCCGCCGCGCATGCCCTGCGCCGGGAAGGGGTCGGCATCGTTGCCGCGCGGCTTTTCCGCCAGGAACATCGACAGCCCCTTGTAGCCCGGCTCCTCGGGATCGGTGCGCGCCAAAAGGGTCATCAGGTCGGTGCGCGCGGCGTGGGTGATCCAGGTCTTGCTGCCGGTCACCTTGTAGACCTCGCCGTCACGCACCGCGCGGGTGCGCAGGCTGCCCAGGTCGGAGCCGGTGTTGGGCTCGGTGAAGACGGCCGTCGGCAGGATCTCGCCGCTGGCGATCTTCGGCAGATACTTCCGCTTCTGCGCTTCGGTGCCGCCCAGACGGATCAGTTCGGCGGCGATCTCCGAGCGGGTGCCCAGCGAGCCGAGGCCGATGTAGGCGCGGCTCAACTCCTCGGTGACGACGCACATGGCGGTCTTGCCCATGCCCAGGCCGCCCCACTCCTCCGGCACGGTCAGGCCGAAGACGCCCAATTCGGCGAGCTGCTCGATCGCCTCCATCGGGATCAGGGCGTCGGCCAGGTGCCAGGCGTGCGCGTCCTCGACCCAGGCATCGGCGACCTTGCGGAACTGGTCGGCGATCATCGCCTCGGTCTCGTCGTAGCCGCGCGCGCCGAAGCTGCCGTCGGCGATCAGCTCGGCCAGCCGCAGGCGCACCGCCGCGGTGTTGCCGCGCTCGACCAGCGTTTCGACCGCCGGGGTGCGAAAGGCGGCCAGATCCTCGGCCGCCACGCCCAGGTCGTTGGGGCGCACCACCTCGACCTGGCTGATCGCCAGCCCGCCGGTCATCTGCTGCAGGTATTCGCCGTAAGCCGCCTGCAGCATCAGGTGTTCGAGTTCGCCGAAGCTGCCTTCGTCGCTCAGCCGGTAGGCCCAGCGGTTCATCTCGCGCAGGCTGGAGACGTAGGTCGCCAGCCAGGCTAGGCCGTGGGCGGCGAACTGCTCGCGCTCCAGCGCGGCGGAGTCGATCTTGCCGCCCGGCGCCACGCGGCGGGACAGGGCGGCGCGGGCGGCGGCTTCCAGCGCCTCGGCGGCGGCGAGTGCCCGCGCGGTCAACTCCAGCGGCTCGGCGACCAGCAGGCTGTCGTCCTGGGAGGGGGCAAGGGCGGCGTCGGTCATCGGTCCAATCCTCGGCGGTATCCGGTCCTTCGGACTCTGAAACAAAGGGTACGCGTTCGGGCGCCTACGGCAAGCGCCCGGCCACCGCGCAGACGCACGGTGGCCGGGGTTTCGCAAGGCGTGCGGGCCGCCGTCAGCCCTCGATGGCGTCCTCCAGGGTGCGCAGGCCGGGGCGCTTGGACTGCACCAGCACCGCCATGTTGCCGGGCTTGTGCTCGTTGCGGCGCATCTTCATCAGCGCCTCGGGGATGTCGTCCCAGCCGAAGACTTCGCTCATGCAGGGGTCGATGCGCCGCTCGACCATCAGGGTGTTGGCCTGGCTGGCCTGCATGAGATTGGCGAAGTGGCTGCCCTGGATGCGCTTCTGATGCTGCCAGACGTAGCGCGCGTCGAAGGTCAGGTTGTAGCCGGTGGTGCCGGCACAGAAGACGACCATGCCGCCGCGCTTCACCACGAAGGCGGACACCGGGAAGGTCGCTTCGCCGGGATGCTCGAAGACGAAGTCGACGTTGTTGCCCTTGCCGGTGATGTCCCAGATCGCCTTGCCGAACTTGCGGGTCTCGGAGAACCAGGTCTTGTATTCCTCGGTCCCGACCTGCGGCATCTGGCCCCAGCAGTTGAAGTCCTTGCGGTTGATCACGCCCTTGGCGCCGAGCGAGAGCACGAAGTCGCGCTTGGACTCGTCGGAGATCACGCCGACGGCGTTGGCGCCGGCGGTGGCGATGAGCTGGATCGCCATCGAGCCGAGGCCGCCCGAAGCCCCCCAGACCAGCACGTTGTGACCGGGCCGCAGGATGTGCGGGCGGTGACCGAAGAGCATGCGGTAGGAGGTGGCCAGGGTCAGGGTGTAGCAGGCCGACTCCTCCCAGGTCAGGTGCCTGGGACGCGGCATGAGCTGGCGGTCCTGCACGCGGCAGAACTGCGCGAAGGAGCCGTCCGGCGTCTCGAAGCCCCAGATCCGCTGGCTCGGCGAGAACATCGGGTCGCCGCCGTTGCACTCCTCGTCGTCGCCGTCGTCCTGGTTGCAGTGGACGACCACCTCGTCGCCGACCTTCCAGCGCTTCACCTTGCTGCCGACCGCCCAGACGATGCCGGCGGCGTCGGAGCCGATCACGTGGTACGGCGACTCGTGGTAGGCGAAGACCGAGACCGGCGTGCCCAAGCAGGCGAAGACGCCGTTGTAGTTGACGCCGGCGGCCATCACCAGGATCAGCACCTCGTGGCTGTCCAGCTCGGGCGTCGGCACCACCTCGACCTGCAGCGCCTTGTTCGGCTCACCGTGCCGCTCCTTGCGCAGCGCCCAGGCGTACATCTGCTTCGGCACATGGCCGAGCGGGGGAATCTCGCCGATCTCGTAGAGGTCCTTGGCGGTCTGGCCGGGGTGAAGCTGCACCACCTCGGCGGAATCTGCCGTCTGGGTCATGGAGATTGGGGTCCTCTGCCTGACTGGTCCGTTGCGTGTCGCGGAGCCCGCTTGCGGTTCCGCACGAGGGCCTTGGGGTGCCGCTTCCTTATCGGCGGTCTGTCCCGGTGTCGGGTTCTCCCTCCCCGCTGCCCAGGGTCCGGCTCCGAGCCTCCGGCGATTCTCGGCCCCGGTCCGCAAAAGAACGCTAGGGCTTGCAAATCGGTCTGGAATCCGAACCATTCCCGCTGCGGGGCTTGACTCATAGCGGCGCGACGTGGCTTTTGCAATGCAATAAAAACACGTTTGTTTCGGATTGACGCCTTAGGGAGAAATTTTGCATCCCAATGGCCGTCGCCGGGGAAACAAGCCGTCCAGTTGGGCGCGGATGCGGGAGTAACCTTATGACCAGTCAGGGGTTTAGCGGTTCCGCAGTGCAGCATGCGGCGGCGGAGACTCGCGAACCGGCCGGCATCGAACTGCGGCGCGAGAAGGACAAGCCCTGGCTGATGCGCACCTACGCCGGGCACTCGACCGCGAAAGCGTCGAACGAACTCTACCGGAAGAATCTGGCCAAGGGGCAGACCGGCCTGTCGGTCGCCTTCGACCTGCCGACCCAGACCGGCTACGACGCCGACCACCCGCTGGCCAAGGGCGAGGTCGGCAAGGTCGGCGTGCCGATCGGCCACATCGGCGACATGCGGGCGCTGTTCGACGGCATCCCGCTCGGCCAGATGAACACCTCGATGACGATCAACGCCACCGCGCCGTGGCTGCTGGCGCTCTACATCGCCGTGGCCGAGCGCCAGGGCGTCGCCCGCGCCGATCTGCAGGGCACGGTGCAGAACGACATCGTCAAGGAGTACCTCTCGCGCGGCACCTACATCTTCCCGCCCAAGCCCTCGCTGAAGCTGACCGCCGACGTGGTCGCCTTCACCTACCGCGAGGTGCCCAAATGGAACCCGATGAACGTCTGCAGCTACCACCTGCAGGAGGCCGGGGCGACGGAGGTGCAGGAACTGGCCTTCGCGCTGTCCACCGCCGTCGCCATCCTGGATTCCCTGCGCGCGCGCATCGACCCGGCGGACTTCCCCAAGGCGGTCGGCCGCATCTCCTTCTTCGTCAACGCCGGCATCCGGTTCGTCGGCGAGATTTGCAAGATGCGGGCCTTCACCCGGCTGTGGGACGAGATCTGCCGCGAGCGCTACGGCGTCGAGGAGGAGCGCTACCGCCGCTTTCGCTACGGCGTGCAGGTCAACTCCCTGGGCCTGACCGAGCAGCAGCCGGAGAACAACGTCTACCGCATCCTGCTCGAGATGCTGGCGGTCACCCTGTCGAAGGACGCGCGCGCCCGCGCGGTGCAGCTCCCGGCCTGGAACGAGGCGCTCGGCCTGCCGCGCCCCTGGGACCAGCAATGGTCGCTGCGCTTGCAGCAGATCGTCGCCTACGAGACCGATCTGCTGGAGTTCGGCGACATCTTCGCCGGCAACCCGGAGATCGAGGGGCGGGTCGAGGCGCTGTGCGCGGCGGCGCGCGCCGAGATGGCGAAGATCGAGGCGATGGGCGGCGCCATCGCGGCGGTCGAGTCGAGCTACATGAAGGAGCAGCTCGTCGCCAGCGCGACCCAGCGCTTCGAGGGGATCGAGAGCGGCGCGCAGGTGGTGGTCGGCGTCAACAAGTACGTCGAGAGCGAGCCCTCGCCGCTCCTGGCCGGTGCCGACGGCGGCATCCTGACCGTCGATCCCGGCACCGAGCGGGCGACCGTCGAGGCGCTGAAGGCCTGGCGCGAGTCCCGCGACACGGCCAAGGCCGAAGCGGCGCTCGCGGCGCTGAAGGCAGCGGCGGGCGAGGGCGGCAACATCATGGAACCCTCGATCGCCTGCGCCCACGCCGGTGTCACCACCGGCGAGTGGGGCGACGCGCTGCGCCAGGTCTTCGGCGAGTACCGCGCGCCCACCGGCGTGTCCAAGGCGGCCGCCCGGCACGAGGGCAGCGAGCCGCTGGCGGCGCTGCGCGCGCGGGTCGCCGAGGTCTCGGACCGGCTCGGTCGGCGCATCAAGATGCTGGTCGGCAAGCCGGGCCTCGACGGCCACTCCAACGGCGCCGAGCAGATCGCCGTGCGCGCGCGCGACAGCGGCTTCGAGGTGGTCTACGAGGGCATCCGCCTGACCCCGCAGCAGATCGTCAACACCGCGCTGGAGGAAGGCGTGCACGTCATCGGCCTGTCGATCCTCTCCGGCAGCCACGTGGCCCTGGTACAGGACACCCTGGCCGAGTTGCGGGCCCAGGGCCTGGGCGAGGTGCCCCTGGTGGTCGGCGGCATCATCCCGGCGGAGGACGCCGAGCTGCTGCGCGAGGCCGGCGTCGCCGCCGTCTACACGCCCAAGGACTACGACCTCAACGCGGTCATGTCCGACATCCTCGACATCGTCGAAGCAGGCGCGCGCGAGGCGGCCTAGGCCATACACTCATAAAAGTCTTTGAGCGACGCGGCGTGGCATGATTCACCATGGCAAAGGAGATTTGCCATGGCGAACTACGCACTGACGGATTTCGAGTGGTCGGTGATCCAACCCTTGCTGCCGAACAAGCCGCGTGGGGTTCCTCGGGTCGACGACCGGCGGGTTCTGAACGGGATCTTTTGGGTGTTGCGCACGGGCGCGCCATGGCGCGCTCTGCCCAAGGATTTCGGCCCCTACACGACCTGCTACAACCGCTTCGTGCGGTGGCGCAAGGCCGGTGTGTTCGACCGAATTATGGCTGCGATCACAGAAGCTTACGACGGCGAGGTGCAGATGATCGACACCACCTCGGTGCGCGTTCATCAGCACGCGGCGAACTCAAAAAAAGCCACCCGGATCGCTGTATGGGCCGCTCGCGCGGCGGCCTGACCACCAAGGTGCACGCGCTCACCGACGCGCGCGGCTTGCCGCTGATCCTCACCCTGAGCCCGGGACAGGCGGGCGACTGCCCCGGCGCCGCCGACCTGCTCGACCGCCTGCAGCCGGGCACGATCCTGCTGGCGGACAAGGCCTACGACGCCGACTGGCTGCGACGGGCCATCGAGGCGCCCGGCGCCGCCCCCAACATCCCGGCGATGCCGCACCGCAAGTGGAAACCCTGCTTCAGCCCGCGACTCTACCGCCAGCGCAACCGCATCGAGCGATTCTTCAACCGCATCAAACACTTCCGCCGCCTCGCCACGCGCTACGAAAAACACGCCGCCAACTACCTCGCCATGCTCAAGCTCGCCGCCATCCAAATCTGGCTGCGAACTTACGAGTCCATGGCCTAGCGCGGCTCAGGTCTCCGCTCTTTGGGTCGGGCCATCGCCGGGGACGCAGACGCGAGCTCCCTCCTATCGGGGTCAGGTCGTATACTTCTAGATTCCTCCTTCAGCCGACACCAATTCTCTCATTGGGGCAATTTCTTCGAAGGAATGCCCGCAATGATTATCTCGTTTCGCGTGGTCGGCTGCTGCCTCGCCTTGGTCGCGACGCTCGAAACCTTCACGTTGGTAGAGAAGGCCAAGGGGGACGAGATCTATGTGGACGAGCGCTTCAGCGGCCATCCGGCCATCGGCACTGTGTTGGTCGGGCCGCCCGAAGTGGTGCCGCAATGGGCTTCGCTGGCGGAGGACGTCCGACGTCAACTCGAAGACCCACCGCCAACCCTCGCAGGCGTGCGGGATTTCGCCGCAAGCATGGTCGAGAGCGACGGGCAGGCAGACGCCCGTCGCCTCGTTCGCGCTATCCGGGACTACGTGACCGGGCAGATCGAGTATGTCACGGATCGGCCGCGGGACCGGTGGGCCAGCCCCCAGGAGACGATGGAGGGCGGTTTCGGCGACTGCGAGGACCAGGCGATTCTGGGCCTCTACATCGCCTTGGCTGCCGGCGTTCCGCCTGGGCGGGCGGCGGTCGCGATCGGGCGGGACCGACGCGGCCGTCAGCACGCGATCCTGTTTGTCGGGGACGGGGATGGCAGGGCCTTCGCCTTCAACATCGCGGAACCGGGCGCCGTCCCACTGGCGCGAAGCGGCTTCAGCCCCGAGATCCTCGGGTACTTCAATGCCGTCGGCGTGCCGCGCCCCGACGGCGCAGTGCGCAGCCTGCCGGACCTCCGATAGGCAACCGGGGCGTGCCGGTCGCAGGGTGCGCGGTCACAGTTTCCTGATGCGAACGCTCGGGAACAGAGCGTTTCCGTTCGTGCCCTGGTGAGGGCGGGGCGGCGGGCCATATCGAGGGTCGAGGAGGACGCGACCCCATGGCCACCACGACACAGTCGTCCCCGTCCGTCGATCCGTCCCGCGATCCGTCTGGCGACCCTGCCACCGGGACATACTACACGGCCGGCGCCAAGGCCTTCCACTGGCTGACCGTGCTGGTGATGACCGGCAGCTTCGCGCTCGCCTTCGTCATGGTCGAGCTGCCGCTCGGCACCCTGAAGGTCTCGCTCTACAACTGGCACAAGACGCTGGGGCTGATCGTGCTGGCGCTCGCCGTCCTCCGCCTGGTCTGGCGCCTGCGGCATCCGGCGCCGCCGCTGCCGGCCGACATGCCGGCCTGGGAGCGGCTGGCCGCGCAGGTCACCCATGTCGCGCTCTACCTCTTCCTCTTCGCACAACCGCTGGTCGGCTTGGTGATGTCCTGGGCCTCGGGCTTTCCGACGGTGCTGTTCGGCAGCTTCAACCTGCCCAACCCGATCGGCGCCAACCAGGGCCTGTTCGACGCCCTGGTCGTGGTCCACGAGCTCTCGGCCTGGATCATCCTGGCGCTGATCGCGGTGCATGCCGGCGCCGCGCTACGCCATCACTTCGTCAAGAAGGACCAGGTGCTGCGCCGCATGCTGCCGGGCCGCCCACCGGGCGCCGAGCGCCGCTGACCTTCCGATACGTCACTCGATACCGAAGGAGAGGCCGACACCATGCGCGCCACCCTGCTCGCCCTGCCCGTCCTGATGCCCGTCCTGATCGCCGCCGCACCCGCCGCGGCGCAGGACGCCCCGACCTGGGCCGTCGATCCCGAAAACAGCCGCGTCGGCTTCGTCGCCATCCAGTCCGGCGACGAGGTGGAGGGCAGCTTCTCCGCCTGGACGGCCGACATCGCCTTCGATCCCGAGACCGCCACCGGCCGCATCGAGGCGGTGGTGCAGACCGGCAGCGTCGAAAGCGGCTCGCGCGACCGCGACGACTCGCTGAAGGGCGACGGCCTGCTGCACGTCGAGGCGTTTCCGCAAGCCCGCTTCGTCGCCGACAAGTTCCGCACGACCGGAGAGGGCGCCTACGAGGCGATCGGCGAGCTCACCCTGCGGGACACCACGCGCGAGGTGGTGCTGCCCTTCACATTGGCGGTCGAAGGGACGACGGCGGAGGCCGCCGGCGAACTGAGCGTCGACCGGCTCGACTACGGTGTCGGCCAAGGCCAGTGGGCCGACACCTCCATGATCGGCGCGGAGGTGCGCATCGTCTTCGAGATTGCCGCCACCCGCCAGTAGCCAAGCATCGCATCCACCTAGAGAGGGAGACCTGCCATGATCCGTAACGCTCTGACGGGCGCCGCCGTCGCCGCCGCGATCACGCTGCCCGCCGCCATAGCCGCTCCGGCTGCCGCCGCCGACACCTACGCCTTCGACACGGCCCACACCGACGTGGTGTTCCGCGTCGATCACCTGGGCTTTTCCGACACCATCGGCCGCTTCAACCAGGTCGATGGCACGATCGTCCTCGACGAGGCGAACCCCGAAAACTCCTCGGTCGAGGTGACCATCCAGGCCGCCAGCCTGGACACCAACCACGCCAAGCGCGACGAGCATCTGCGCGGCGCAGACTTCTTCGACGTCGAGACCCATCCGACCATCACCTTCGTCTCCACCGCGGTGGAGCGCACCGGCGAGACCACCGCCACGGTGACCGGCGACTTCACCCTGCTCGGCGTGACCAAGCCGGTCACGTTGGAGATCGTCCTGAATGCGCTCAAGCCGCACCCGATCCCCAGCTACGAGGGCGTGATCACCGCCGGCTTCTCCGGCACGGCGACGATCCAGCGCTCCGACTTCGGCATGGACGCCTTCGTCCCGGCCGTCGGCGACGAGGTCGCCATCGTCCTGGAGATCGAGGCCTTCAAGCAGTAACCCTCGCGATTCCGGACGTACCAGCGGGCAAGGCGGCGGCCGGCGACGGCAGCCGCCTTTCTCGCGGTCGGGGGTCAGGTCTCGTCGTGGTCGGCCAGGTGCTGCAGGGAATAGGCGGTGCGGTCGTCGAGCGGATCGGCGCGGCGGAAGACCTGGGCGGAGACCACCATGTCGACCGTCTCCCCGTCGCTCGACAGCGGCAGCATGACCCGCTCGGTGAACAGCGGGCTCTGGCCGTCCGCGCCGCCGTAGCGCGAGCCGGCGAAGAGCGGCTGCCGGCCGTCGATGACCCTGCGGTAGAGCGCGTCGATGTAGGCCAAGTAGTCGCCGAACAGCAGCTCGTCGGTCCGCTTTCCGGTCATCCGCGCACCGAAACTGCGCTCCACCTCGGTGCCCACGAGGCGGTAGCGGAAGCCGCCGTCGGCGAGTACGTCGGTGAGCAGCAAGTAGGGCAGCAAGCGGGGAATCTCGGTCGGGTCCAGGTCGGCACGGGCCGGCATGGTGCGACCCTGGCACTTGCCGCGCCAATAGAACAGCAACTCGCCAAGCAGCGCGTTCAGGCGTGCGTCGCGCTGGTCACCGCTCTGGGCAAAGGTTTCAGGTTGGGGCGGAAGGCGCATTGTCCCGAGACCGCGTGCTGTGTCTTGCGCGTATTGACCTATGCAACCGCACCTAACAGTAGATACGGAACCGGTTTAGCCCTCCTAAAGATCATGCGCAATTTGAAACGAATCCTCGGGCTTCGGCACCCGCCGGACCCGCAACGCAGGTCCGAGAGTCGTTATCCGCTGGAATCGACACCCAGTTGCTGCGGACCGAGGACACGGCTGTCGTGCGCATGCTGCCGCGCATAGGCGGTACAGTCGTCGAATCTGTCAGCGTGCTGGAACACTTGGGCCGAAACGACGATGTTGAGCATGGCGCCGTCGACGGACAGCGGTAGCGCCACCCGCTCGGTGAACAGCAGGCTCACGCCGTCCGCGCCAACGTAGCGCGAGGCGGTGTAGAGCGGCCGCTTGTCGCGCACAACACGGTCGTAGATACCGGCGATGTAGGCCGGGTAGTCGCCGAACATCAGCTCGTCGATGCGTTTGCCGGTCATCCTGGCGCCGAAACTGCACTCCACTTCAGTGCCCACCAGGCGGAAGCGGTAGCGTCCCTCCCCGAGGACGTCGGCGAGGATCTAGATGCGGCAGAAGCTGCGGAATGTCCGCGGGGTCCAGGTCGGCGCGCGACGGCATGGCGCGACCGTCGCACAGGCCTATCCAATAGCCATGAAGCTGGGCCAAGAAAGGGTGGGCCATTTCCGGGTCCGCCGCCGCCAGGCAGCCGCCATTGTACGGCGACCGGCCGGCCGGCCGCAAAGCCGTTGCGCGAGAGTTATCCACCGACGCGCTCATCACACCGGACGGTCGGGAAAGCCGGCCAGCGCGCGCACCTCGGATGGACTGCGGCCGTCGGCGCGCAGCCGCGCGATCGCCAGGGCGTCGTGCCGTTTGGCCAAGCGCTGGCCGCGGGCGTCGGTCAACAGGTCGTGGTGATGCCACTCAGGGACCGGCAACTCCAGCAGGGCCTGCAGCAGGCGGTGGAGATGGGTGGCATGGAACAGGTCGGCGCCGCGCGTGACTAGGTTGATCCCCTGCGCCGCATCGTCCAGCGTCACCGCCAGGTGGTAGCTCGTCGGCACGTCCTTGCGCGCCAGCACCGCGTCGCCCAGCAGCTCGGGCCGTGCCCGCTGCCACCCCTTGCCGCGGTCGTGCCACTCGAGTGGGCCGACCCGCGCGCGGGCGACAGCCATATCCAGCCGCCAGGCATGCGCCTCGCCGGCGGCCAGGCGGGCGCCGCGCTCGGCCTCGCTCAGGCGGCGGCAGGTGCCGGGGTAGAGCGGGCCGTCAGGTCCGTGCGGCGCGGAGTCCGCCCGCGCGATCTCGGCGGCGATCTCCTTGCGCGTGCAGAAGCAGGGATAGACCAGCTCCATCTCCTCCAGCCGGCGCAGGGCGTCGCCATAGGCGGCGAAGCGCTCCGATTGGCGCAGCACCGGCTGCGGCCAGGACAGGCCGAGCCAGGCCAGGTCCTCGAAGATGCCGGCCTCGTACTTCGGCGCGCAGCGTGCGAGATCGATATCCTCGATGCGCAGCAGGAAGGTCCCCTGCGGACCGGCCGCGCGGGCGGCGAACAGCGCGGAATGGGCGTGACCCAAATGCAGCCGTCCGCTGGGCGAGGGGGCGAAGCGCGTGGTTTCGAACGCAGTTTCGGGGGTTTGCGACATGCTGCGGATAGACGCCGGAGCGCGGCGCTATAGGCTAGGGACGATGACCGATGCCTCCCCTAGCACATCCGCCCCCTTCGTCGTTACCGAGGAGACGCTGCCGCAGGCGCTGCGCACGCTCGGGGCGCGCGATGCCGACGTCGCCCGCGCGCTCGAGGAGGTGGGGCCGCCGCCGCTGCGCTACCGTCCGCCGGGGTTCGCCACCTTGCTGCACATCATCGTCGCCCAGCAGGTCAGCCTCGCCTCCGCCCAGGCGATCGCCGACCGCCTGCAGGCGGCCTGCCATCCGCTCACGCCGAAGGGGTTCCTGTCGCTGAGCGACGAGGATCTGCGTCGCGTCGGCCTGTCGCGCCCGAAGCAGCGCTACGGCCGTGCGCTGGCCGCCCAGGTGCTCTCCGGCGAACTCGACTTGGATGCGGTCGCCGGCCTCGACGACGAGTCGGCGATCGCCGCGCTGACGCGCGCCAAGGGCATCGGCCGCTGGTCGGCCGAGGTGTATCTGCTGTTCTCTCTCGGTCGCCCCGACGTCTTTCCCGTCGACGACGTCGGGTTGATGAGCGGCGCCCAACTGCTCAAGCGTCTCCCCGCGCGTCCCGACCGGCACGGCTTGTTGGAGCTGGGCGAGCCCTGGCGGCCGTACCGCGCCGTCGCCGCACGCCTGCTCTGGCACTGCCGGCGCCAGGCCGGCGCGATTCCGGACGACTGGGGATAGCAGCCGCGCCGCATGGAAATCGGGGGCTGACGCGCTCCGGCCCATGCAGTAAGACTCCGCGCCGATCCGCAAAGGGGGCAGCATGGACAGCGGCAGCGAGGAGATGCGCCTCGACGGCCCGCGGGAGGGACCGCGCAGCGGCGCGGCGCCGCGGCAACTCGTGGTGTTGCTGCACGGCCTGGGCGCCAACGGCCAGGACCTGATCGCCCTGGCGCCGGTCCTGGGACAGATCCTGCCGGACGCGCTGTTCGTCGCGCCCGACGCGCCGAGCCCCTGCGACATGGCGCCCTTCGGCTTCCAGTGGTTCAGCCTGCAGCTCCGCACGCCGGAATCCCTTTACGTTGGGGCCGAGGACGCGCGCCCGCAGCTCGACCGCTTTCTCGACGCCGAACTGGCGCGCCATGGCCTGAGCGACGAGCAGCTCGTGCTGATCGGCTTCAGTCAGGGCACAATGATGGCGCTGCACACGGCGCTGCGCCGGCCGCGCGCCTGCGCCTGCGTGATCGGCTACTCCGGCCTGCTGGTCGGCGAGGACCGGCTGGGCGCCGAGGTCGTCAGCCGTCCGCCGGTGCTGCTGGTGCACGGCGACAGCGACGAGGTGGTCTCGCCACAGGCCCTGCCGGTGGCCGTCGAGGCGCTGCGCGGCGCCGGCGTCGAGGTCGCCGCCGACCTGCGCCCGGGGCTCGGCCACGGCATCGACGAGACGGGCATCGCGCTCGCCGCCCAATTCCTGACGGACGTCTTCGCCGACCAGGAGGTGACGGACTGAAGGGTCCCCGGCGTCGGCGCCGATGCTCGCGGGGTGACCTTTGAGATCGTTTGACAGTGCACTGTTCCGACCCGAGACTCCGCGCTGTGGCCCCGGCGCTCGCCACCGCGACGAATTCGCGCGGCCGGCGCCAGCGCGCGGGACTTCGGCCCCGCCAAGTCTCCGCAAAACGCTTGCGGCCATGCACAAGTCCTCGATAGGACGTCACAGTCGAATCAGCGGCTTGTCCGGCGCTTATGACAAGCAGGTGAAGATTCGACGGCTAGGCGCACTATATCTTGTGTTCGTCTCGGGGCTGCTCTATGTAGTGGCCACGTCGCGGCTTGGCTCGCGACTCGCGAACAGCCAGGGGAGAGAGCCCGTGGCCTCGGCCGAAGCGTATCCGGCTCTGGTCCTGAATGCGGACTTCCGTCCGCTGAGTTATTTCCCACTGTCCTTGTGGGCCTGGCAGGACGCCATCAAGGCGGTTTTCCTCGACCGGGTGAACATTCTCGCCAACTACGAGCACACGGTGCGCTCGCCCTCCTTCGAGATGCAGCTCCCCAGCGTCATCTCGCTCAAGGAGTACGTGCATCTCGACCGCCGTCCGGCCTTCACCCGCTTCAACGTTTTCCTGCGCGACCGCTTCAGCTGCCAGTACTGCGGCGACCGCTTCCGCACGGAAGAGCTGACCTTCGACCACGTGATCCCGCGCTCGCGCGGCGGGCGTACGACCTGGGACAACATCGTCACCGCCTGCCAGGGCTGCAATCTGGTCAAGGGCAACCGCCTGCCGCGCGAGGCCGACATGTTCCCGCTGAATCCGGCCGAGCAGCCGACCACCTGGCAGCTCCAGGACAACGGCCGTGCCTTCCCGCCCAACTTCCTGCACGAGAGCTGGTCGGACTTCCTCTACTGGGACTCCGAGCTGGAATCCTAAGGCCGCCTTGCCGTGGCCGCGCCACCGCTTCGCTTCTCGGCCGTACTCCAGCGCCATCACCCCGACCTGCCGGTCTACCTGTTGGTTCCACCCGAAATCCCGGCGGCCTTCGCCGCGACGCAGACCTTCGTCGCCGAGGCCGAGATCGACGGCCGCCCCATAGGCCGGCGTTCGGTCAAACCCTGGTCGCGGCAAGCCGACGACGACCGCTGGTTCCTGGAATTGACGAAGGCGCAGCTCGGAGCGCTCGGCCTCGAGGCGGGCGGCCGGGTGGAGGTGGCCTTGGCGCCGGCGCGTGCGGTGCCTGAGGATCTCGAAGCCGCCGTAGCCGAGGCCGGCGTACAGGCCGCCTGGGCGGCCCTCGGCACGGCTGAGCGGCGCGCGATTGCCGAAGCGGTGTTCGCGGCGAAGGGGCCGGAGACGCGCCGCCGACGAATCGACAAGGCCCTCGCGGTGTTGCGCGCCGGGCGGCGGTAGCCGTCAGTCCAGCCGCAGCCACTCGGGCGCGATGGGATCGCGCGCCGGCCTGCGCTCGGCCCGGGCGCGGGCCAGCAGCTCGCACCGTTCGCGCAGCTCCTCGCTGTCGAAGAGGTCGTGCAGCAGGCCGCTCAGCTCGCGCCACCAGCCTTTCGCCGGGACGGCATTGGGATCGGGGTCGTGCGCGATGTGGGCCATGACATCCTGCCAGCCGCAAGGGAAGCGCGAGGCCCAGCAAGCATGCCGGCCATCCGTAAAAGAATCGTATCCTAAACCGATTGCGCCCGCCGCTCGCGCCAGGCCAAGACCAGCGCACCCGTGACGATCAGGGCCGCCCCCGCCAGCGCCGCGACGCCGGGCCGCTCGCCGAAGATCGCCAGGTCGTACAGCGCGGCGAACACCAGGGTGGCGTAGAAAAAGGGAATGACGAAGCTGGCGTCGGCTCGCCGCATCGCCTGGATGAAGAAGGCCTGGGCGGTCACCATGGTCACGCCGAGCATGACCAGCAGGCCCCACTGGGCACCGCTCGGTGCGATCCAGACCAAGCTGGCGGCAGCAAGGGCGATGCTCGCGCCGATGCCGTTGTTGACAAAGAGGATGCGCAGCGGCGGCTCACGCCCGGCCAGGCGTTTGATGAAGACCGCTTCGCTGCCCATCAGGACGGCGGCGGCCAGGGCGATCAGGGCGGCGATCTGAAAGGCCTCGGTGCCGGGACGGATCAGCACCAGGGCTCCGGCCAGGGCGAGGCCCGCCGCGCCCCAGCGCCAGACGCCCACACGTTCGCCGAGGAAGGCGATCGCCAACAGCATGGTGAAGAGCGGCGAGAGGAAACTGATCGCCGTTGCCTCGGCCAGCGGCATCAACGCGGCGGCGGCGAACATGCAGGTGACGCCGCCCCAGCCGCAGAGGCTGCGGCCCAGGTGCAGCGACCAGGCGGTGCCGCGAAAGCCCGGGTAGCGCCATGCGAAGATCGGCATCAGCGCCAGGAAAGCGAAGGCGAATCGGCCCGCGCTGATCTGCAGCGGATGCAGCTCGGCGCCTTCGAGCCCGCGGCCCAGCACCTTGGCCAGCAACGTGGTGACGGCGATCAGCGCAGCGGCGATCAACATCGCGCCGGCGCCGAGCAGAGCCTGGCGGCGGCTCTCCGCCAGGGCTGCGGGTCCGCTCGCGTCGGGCGCGGGCTCCGGCAGGGCGCTCATGCCGGCGCCGCCCGCGGCCTCAGTAGCGTTCGCTCAGCCAGATCGCCAGGCGCGAACCGGCCTTGATGACGGCCGAGAGCGCCTCGTAGCCGGCGGTCTCAGCGGCGCCGTGCGCCAGGCCCGTGTCGCGGTGCTCCAGCTCGTCGGCACGGAACTTCTCGATGGCGCGCTTGAGCTCGCCTTCCTCCCCGTCGTCGGAGAGCTGGGCCGCCTGGTTGGCGTAGTGCTCGTCGATGACCTCCTCGACGGCCACCGTGCAGGCCATCGCCGCCTTCTCGCCGAGCAGCGCGGTGCCGGCGCCGAGCGCGAAGCCGGCCATGTGCCAGAGCGGCTGCAGCGCCGTCGGCCGCACCCGGTGGCGCGGCACAGCCTTCTCGAAGTAGTCCAGGTGCTCGGCTTCCTGCTCCCACATGTGCTGGATGGTCGGGCCGGCCTTGGTGCGTCCGAGCACGGCGAGCTGACCGTCGTAGATACGCCGGGCGCCGTACTCGCCCGCCAGGTCGACGCGCAGGATGCGCTCCAGCCGGGCGCGCCGGTCGGGGTCGCCAGGCAGCGGGCGGCGCCGGGTGTCGGGCTGGGTCTGCCCAGCCGTGTCGGCCCGCCGTTCGGAGCTCGTCGTGCGCGCGCTCATGCTGTCGCCTCGTGCCGTAGTCCGCTGACCAGCCAGAGGATGGCCGCACCGGCCGCCGCCGACAAGAGCAGGTTCCAGTCGGCCATGGACAGACCGAGCAGCGACCAGGCCACCTCGTCGCAGGGCACCACCTCGGTCTGCAGCAGCGCCTCGCGGAGCTCATCGACCGAAAGGCCGGAGAGGTCCGGCGCGCTGCAGCCCGGCAGGCCCTGCCACCAGCCGTTCTCGACGCCGGCGTGGAAGCCGGCGATGCCGGCGCCGCCGAGAAAGGCCAGGCCCGAGGCGCCGGCCAGCAGACGGCACGGCATGCCGGCGAACGGCAGGGCGGCGATTGCCAGCAGCAGGGCGGCGAGGTGGGCGTAGCGCTGCCAGTGGCAGAGCTGGCACGGCGGGTAGCCGCCCAGGTACTGGAAGCCGAGCGCGCCGAGCAGCGCGCCGCCGGCGACGGCGACGCCCAGCCAGGGGGCGGTGCGGGCTGTCGGGATCGGGCGCATGTCGCTCGATATGGGGGCGGCGGGTCAGAGGAGGAAGCGCAAGGCCAGGAAGCCGCCGAGCAGCAAGGCAAAGAACAGCCAGGTCAGCATCGGCAGGTTGCTCTCGATGAAACGGCGGATCGGGTCGCCGAAGTACCAGAGCAGGGCGGCAACCAGGAAGAAGCGCCCGCCGCGCGAGACCGCCGAAGCGATGGTGAAGGTCGCCAGGTCGAGCTGCGTCACCCCGCTGGCGATGGTGATGACCTTGTAGGGAAACGGCGTGAAGCCGGCGCCGGCGACGATCCAGGCGCCCCATTCGTTGTAGGCCGCGGCGAAGTCCGCGAACTTCTCCAGGTAGCCGTAGAAGGCCAGCACCGGCTCGCCGACCGCCTCGAAGAAGAAGTAGCCGATGCCGTAGCCGGCCAGGCCGCCGAGCACCGAGGCCAGCGTGCAGACCCCGGCGATCCGCCAGGCCCGCTCGCGCGCCGCCAGGACCATGGGGATCAACAGCACGTCCGGCGGGATCGGGAAGACCGAGGATTCGATGAAGGAGACGGCGAAGAGCGCGGCGAGCGCGTAGCGTCGCTCGGCTTGGGCCATGGTCCAGTCGTATAGGCTGCGCACCCAGCGCATGGCCGCTCTCCGCCGCTTGCCCCGACCGCACGGCCGCTGTCGCTTGCCGCAGGGCCTCTACCCGGCGCACCATTGGCCGGGACGGCGGCTCCTATAGCCGCCCGGCCGGCGCCGTCGCAATCGCCGGATGCCCACTCGCCCAGACCGTTGGGAGGTCCATGAACCCGCTCGCCGAACTGCTGGACGCCAACGCGCGTTTCTACGCCGCCTTCAACGCCCGCGACGTGGCGGCGCTGGCCGCCTTGTGGGACGACGCCGGGCCGGTGGCCTGCGTGCATCCGGGCTGGCGGGCGCTGACCGACCGCCACGAGATTCTGGAGTCCTGGCGCGCCATCTTCGAGGGCGGCGGCCCGGCGCGGATCGAGGCGCGCGCGCCGGAGGCCTTCGTCATCGGCAACCATGGCGGGCCGCCCGGCGGCGACACCCTCGGCATGGTGGTTTGCTACGAGGCGATCGGCGACGCCCTGCTGGTGGCGACCAACGTCTTCCGCCGCGCCGAGAGCGGCTGGCGCCTGGTGCACCACCACGCCGGCCCCTGCAACGAGCCGCCCGCCGAGGCGACCAGCACCCCGGCGCGCGGCCCGCTGCAGTAGGCCCGTGGCGGCGCCGCGGCACGGAGGATTGGCAGGCGCGCCGGCAATCCCTATTCTGCGCCGCATCCGCAGGCCCGCGGCGCCGCCAAGCAGGCGCCGCGGCGAGATGCCCCTGTGGCGGAACCGGTAGACGCGCGCGACTCAAAATCGCGTTCCGAAAGGAGTGGGGGTTCGAGTCCCTCCAGGGGCACCATTCACCTCTCTGAAATCGCTGTCTTATCCGAAATCGCAAGGTGCGCGAACCCGTGCGATTCAGCGCTGGGGCAAACCGGAGCAACTTACGGCCCTGCGGGACAAGGCTGGCCCGGACGGCGAACCGACCGGGCCAGCGAAGCGTCTTCCGGCGATGGACCGGGAAGCGCCGGAAAGACGAAGGCGCCGCGCAGCGCCCGCCGCAACCGGCCTGGGCGCTACATCGACTTCCAGTCGCCGGCCCCCTCGAAAGCCGCCGCCGCCTGATAGATGGTCGATTCGTCGTAGCTCCTGCCGACGAGCATCATGCTCACCGGAAGCCCGTCGGACATGCCGCAGGGCACCGCCATTGCGGGGTGGCCGGTGACGTCGAAGGGCGCGGTGTTCGGCAGCATCTCGAAGGCGCGGGCCAGGACCTCCTCCTTCGGCCCGCCCGGCTCGGGCAGCTTGGTCGCCTTCAGCGGCAAGGTGGGCATCAGCAGCAGGTCGTATTGCGACAGCGCCGCGTCGTAGGTTGCCTTCAGCTTGCGCGCCAGGTTCTGGCACTTCGCGTAGTAGTGGCCGCGGTGGTAGCGGATCGCGTACTCGCCGACCAGCATGGAGATCTTCAGCGTGTCGGACAGGTCGTCGGCGCGGCTGCGCCAGTTGGCGACCGCGTCGAGCAGGGAGGTGGTGTAGAGCCCCTTCCAGTTCATGCCCATGCCGTTGCCCTGCATCATCTGCCACTGCAGGCCTTCCAGAGCGATGGGGGTCCAGATCGCCGGCCCCAGCAGGTGCATCTCGATCGAGACCTCCTCGACGCTCGCCCCGAGGCCGCGCAGGGTCTCGGCGGCCGCCCGCACCTTGGCGTCGACATCGTCCTCCGAAACGGGATGGCCGAAGCCTTCCTTCAGCACGCCGATCTTCAGGCCCGCCGCGCCCTGACCCAGGGCCTCGGTGTACGGGGCAGTCTTCACGTCGTACTGGCGCGGGTCGAGGCCGTCGGGCCCGGCCAGAACCTCCAGCAGCAGCGCGTTGTCGGCCACGCTGGCCGTCATCGGCCCGGTGTGGTCGATGGTGTTCTCGATCGGCATGACGCCCGTGTAGGGCACCAGACCGTGGGTCGGCTTCATGCCGTAGACGCCGCAGTAGGCGGCCGGGATCCGGATCGAGCCGCCCTGGTCGCCGCCGATCGCCATGTCCACCTCGCCTGAGCCGACCAGGGCGCCGCTGCCCGAGGAGGAGCCGCCGGCCGAGTAGCCGGCCTTGTGCGGGTTGTGGACCGGCGCCGGCTCGGACGTGTGGCTGCCGCCGGACAGGCAGAAGTACTCGCACACAGCCTTGCCGAGGATGGTCGCGCCGGCGTCGAGCATGCGCGTCACGATCGTCGCGTCGACGTTGGGGACATAGCCTTCCAGCACGTTCGAGCCGTTGCGCATCGGCACGCCGGCCAGGCAGACGTTGTCCTTCAGGGCCACCGTCTTGCCCTCCAGGGGGCCGCCGTCCGCACCCTTGACCTCGGCCTTCCAGGCCCAGGCGTTCAGCGTGTTCTCCGCCGGCCCCGGGTGGTAGCCGGTGGTGCGGGGGTAGGTCACCTCCGGCAGGTTGTCGGGTAGCGCGTCGATCAGGTCGTAGGGCGTCATGGTGGCATCCAGGGCGGTGTGGAAGAAGGCGAGATCTTCCGCCGAGAAGGACATGCCGAGATCCTGCGCGATCTCGAGCAACTGGTCAGGCGTCGGGCGTTGTACCGGCATCGTTCGGTCTCCCTGATCTTGGAGGTCTATGGGTTTGCGTCGCCGGGTGTGCCGGCGGTTGTCGCGACGGCGATTTCGCGCGCCGTCGCGACGGTGGCGGGGGCGCTCAGCAGCGGTCCGGCCACGGCGAAGAAGCGTGCGACGGCGTCGGAGCCGTTGTGCCGTTCCATGGCCGCGGCATCCGCGAAGCGCTCGTAGGTGGTGAAGACGATGCTTCCGTCCTCGGCGGTGCCGCGCGCCACGTGGTAGCCGAGCGTCCCGGGCTCGTTCGCCTCGACGTGCGCGACCACCTCCAGCAGCGCCGCCTCGATGGCGGCAGCGTTCTCGGCAGGGCAGGTCAGGATGGCGGTCAGCGTTCTCATCGGTACGGCCTCACGAAGACATGCCGACGAATTCGCTGACCACTTCCGGGTCCGCGAGATGGTCCGGTTCGAGCGTCTGGGTGATCTCGCCGCGATGGATGATCAGCACGCGATCCGACAGGGCGTGGATGAAATCGAGGTTCTGCTCGACCAGCACGATCGACAGGCCGGCACGCTTGCGAAGGGCCTGGAGGAGGTCGACGATCTCGTCGATGATCGAGGGCTGGATTCCCTCGGTCGGCTCGTCGAGGAGCATGATTCGCGGCTTGCCGCACAGACAGCGTGCGATCGCGAGGAGCTGCTGCTCGCCGCCGCTGAGCGCACCGCCGTTGCGGTCGAGGAGCCGGACGAGGCGCGGGAAGTCCTCGAGAACCTCCTCCACGACGCTCGCGCGCTTCTCCGCGCCCGACAGCGCGCCCATCAGCAGGTTCTCGCGCACGGTCAGGGCCGGAAAGATGTCGCGGCCCTGGGGGACGTAGCCGATGCGCAGCTTGGCCCGGCGATGCGGCGGCAGCGCCCCGATCTCGGTCCCGTCCAAGACGATACTGCCGGACATTGGCCGCACGTGTCCGATCAGGGTGCGCAGCAGCGTCGTCTTGCCCATGCCGTTGTGGCCGAGGATGCCGACGTACTCGCCGTCGCTCACCTGCAGGGAGAGACCGTGCAGGATCGGCATGCGTCCGTAGCCGGAGACCAGGTCCTTCGCCGCAAGCATCAGGCCACCTCCGTCCGGCCGAGGTAGACGTCGCGCACCTCCGGGTCGCTCAGCACCACGTCGACCTTCGCTTCGCGCAGGACCTTGCCGCGGTGAAACACCGTGACGATGTCGGCGATGCGCTTGATGAACTGCATGTCGTGCTCGACGACCACGATGGTCGTCGTGCGGTTCAGCTCCTTCAGCAACTCCGCGGTGCGCACGCGCTCCTCCTGGCCCATGCCGGCGGAGGGTTCGTCGAGCAGGATCAGCCGCGGCTCGCGGGCCATCACCATGCCGATCTCCACCCATTGTCGCTGACCGTGGGCGAGCTCGCCGACGAGGCGATGCACGAAGCCGCCCAGTTGCAGGCGCTCGATCACCTCTTCTACCTGGCGCCGCGCCCCCGCCTTGTCGTGCGCGAACTGGGCGGCCAGCCAGAGGTTCTCGCGCGCCGACAAGCCGTCGAAGACGTCCGGCTTCTGATTCTTGATGCCGACGCCCAGGCGGGCGATCTCGTGGCTGGCGTGCGCCGAGACCTCGTGGCCATCGAAGAAGATCTGCCCGTCGCTCGGCTGGATCTGGCCGGTCACCAGCTTGAAGAAGGTGCTCTTGCCGGCGCCGTTCGGCCCGATGAGACAGCGTAATTCGCCCTCTTTCAGGACAAAGTCCACGCCGTCCACGGCATGCACGCCACCGAAGACCTTGCGCAGGTCGCGCGTCTCCAGGATGCCCTTCGGCGACGCGCCGGTCACTCGGCCTCTCCCTGCTTTCGGCGACCGCCGAAGAGACGGGCGATCAGGCTGCCGAGCGTAGGCACCAGCCCCTCCTTGAAGAGCAGCACGAAGACGACCAAGACGACACCCAGCACCAGCGTGACCTGACCGACGCCCTGCGTGCCGAGCCAAGACGTCAGGTACTGGATGATGCCGGTGCCGACGATCGGTCCGATCAAGGTCGACTTGCCGCCGACGATGACCCAGATGATGACTTCCGCCGCCTGGCCGAGACCGAACATCTCGGGCGCGACGAAGTTGCCCCAGATCGCGAACATCGTGCCGGACAGGCCGGCCACGCCGCCCGAGAGCGCGAAGGCGGCGAACTTGTAGCGCCGTGCGTCGTAGCCCAGCAGCTCGATGCGCCGCTCGTTCTCGCGAATGCCGACCAGCACGCGCCCGAAGGAGGTCGTCAGCAGCAGCCGCAGGCCGACGTAGACCAGGACGATCAGCGCAGCCGACAGGTAGTAGACGTGGTCGATGAACAGCGTGACCGTGGGGTTCCAGGGCACCTGGAGCGGCGGCACGCCGGGAATGCCGTTCTGGCCGTTCAGGCGGACATCGCCGATCACGTACTGGTCGCCCGAGGTGGCGCGCATCGCCTTGTTGAGGATCAGCGTGATGACCAGCGTCATCACGGAAAAGTAGATGTCGCTGATCTTCCCGTAGACCATGAAGACGCCGAGCAGCGCGGCGAACGCCAGGGGAACCAGGATGCCGAGCAGGAACGGCAGCGTCGTGTCGCCCCAGTTCATCGCGGCGACCGCATAGACGTAGCCGCCCAGTCCGAAGAAGGCCGTCTGGCCGAAGCTGAGGATGCCGACGTAGCCCCACAGGAAGCTCATGCTGAGCGCCAGCAGCGCCAACACGAAGACGACCGAGAGGTCTAGCAACTGAGCCAGGTCGAGAACCTGCGGGAGGGCGAAGACGACCACGGTCGCCACGGCGATGAAGCTCCACCAGATCGCGCCGGGGCGCTGCCCGGACGGCCGGCGGAAGTCGGAGAACAGCCGCTGCATCGCCTAGAGCCCCTTGCGCAGGCGGCCGGTGATGCCCTGCGGCAACAGGCGCAGCATGACGATGGCGACCAGCAGCACCGCGATCTCGCCGAGCACGGAGGAGAAGGCGTAGGAGATGACGCCGTCGATCGTGCCGTACAGGCTGGACGCCGAGAGCGTGCCGAGCAGCGGCCAGGGCCCGCCGGAGATCACCGCGATGAAGGCCTTGGCGATGTAGAAGAGCCCCATGGTCGGCGCGGCGCCGAACAACGGCACCAGCAGCGCGCCGGCCAGCCCGGTCAGCGCCGAACCGAAGCCGAAGGTGAACATGTAGATCATCGAGGTGTTGGTCCCGAGCGCGCGCGCCATCTCGGGGTTCTGCATCGTGCCGCGCACGATCAGGCCGAGGCTGGTGAAGCGCCAGAGCGCATAGGTGCCAAGCAGCATGGCGCAGGCGCCGCCGATCATCACCAAGCTGTAGGCCGGCACCTGCAGGCCACCTAGCGAAACGCCGCCCAGGTCGGCCGGCACCGACTGCGACTGCGGCCCCGCGATCGTGGTGACGATCCCGACAAGGAACAGGCTGAGGCCCCAGGTGGCGAGCAGCGTGTCGAGCACGCGGCCGTAGAGGAAGCGGATGACGGTGCGCTCGACCAGAATGCCGATCGCGCCGACGATGACCCCGGCCAGCGGGACCGCCAGCCACAGCGGCAGGCCGACCGCCGAGCAGACGACGCAGGCATAGGCGCCCAGCATGATGAACTCGCCTTGGGCCAGGTTGATCACCTTCATCATCCCGAAGATGACCGCCAGCCCGAGGCTGATCAGAATGAAGATGCTGAACGAAAACGCGACCTGGTAGGCGTAGACCAGCAGCGTATCCACGCGCTCCCCCTCCCCGGCAACCTCTACGCTTGAACGGCCGACCCCGGCGCGCGGCGCCGCCGGCCGCCGGCCGGCGACGCCGCGCTGCGGGCCTAGTCGATCTCGACCACGTACTGGGTCGTGTCGTTGGGGTTTTCGTAGAGATTGCAGACCAACTGGGTGTCGACCGGCGGCTGCTGTTCGAACGTCCGGATCGCCTGGAAGCCGCGGTCGGCATCCTGCACGGCGATGTGGATGTTCATCGTCGTGTGGTTGGTCTGCCCGTCGATCGTGTAGAGGCCGCCGGCGCCCTCGACCGCCGTACCGCCGAGCGCGTCCATTACGGCTTCCGGCTCCGGCGAGCCGGCCCGACGCACGGCCTCCGCCCACAGGGCGAGGCCGCGATAGCCGGACTCGCCATACTCGCCGATGTAGTCGGTCTCGCCCGTGTAGTCATGGAAACGCTGGATGAAATCCTCGGCGGCCGGCGTGCCGAGGCCGTCGTAGAACGACGTGGCGATGACGATGCCCTCGCCCTCCTCCGGCGTCAGCTCCACATGCTCGCGGCCGATGCTGTAGGTCGTGCTCGCCAGCATCATGTTGTCCTTGCCGATCGTGGCGTGGAACTGGCGGTAGAAGCTCATGTGCGCCGCACCGACGAGGGCCGACCAGACCACGTCGGGCTTGGCGTCCTGAAGGCGGGCGATGACGGGCGCGAAGTTGGACACGTCGAGCGGGATGAACTCGACCGCCAGGTCCTCGCCGCCCAGGTCGCGGATGTACTTCTGCAGCCACTTCGAGGTGATGTGGCCGTAGTTGTAGTCGGCGGCCAGAATGTAACCCTTCTTGCCGCCCAGCTCGTTGACGACATAGGGGACGAGCGCGTCGAGCTGCTGCCCGGGGACCATGCCGGTGGACAGGTGGCGCCGGTCGCAAACGCCGCCTTCGTACAACGAGTTGTAGACGTAGAAGCCCTGGAAGCGCTGGACGATCGGCCGGATGACTTCGCGCGAGGAGCTGGTCACGCCGCCGTGGATGGCGTGGACCTGGTCGCGCAAGAGCGCCTGTGTGGCGTATTGCGAGTAGAGCTGGTTGTTGGACTGCGCATCGTAGAAGATCAGCTCGATCGGACGGCCGAGCAGGCCGCCGGCGGCGTTGATCTCGTCGACGGCCATGGCGACCGCCTTCATCTGTTTCAGCGAGTAGATGTTCAGGCCGCCGGTCTGGTCGAGGATGTTGGCGACCTTGATGGGCTCCTCGGAGGCCAGTCCAGCCTTGGAGAGCGTGAGCGGCAGGCTGGCGAAGGCGAGGCCTCCGCCGGCAAGCTTGGTGAATTGGCGACGCGAAAGCTTCATGGTCGTGATTCCCTTTGTGCTTCCCTGTTCGTGTCACGGGGCGCCGGCGTGCGCCGTTGCCCCCGGTTGTTGCCGAGCTGCGCCGAGACTTCGTCCGGCGCGGCCCGTCTAGCGCTTCGTCCAGTCGCCGAGACCTTCGATCGTCTCGGCGGCGCGAATCGCGGTGGTCTCGTCGAAATGCCGGCCGACCAGCATCATCCCGACCGGGAGTCCGTCGAGCTTGCCGACCGGCACGCTGAACGCCGGATGGCCGCTGACATCGAAGGGACAGGTGTTGGCCTGCATGTTCAAGGCCAGCGTCACGTAGTCCTCGCGGCTGCAGTCGGCCGGCGGAATCTCGGTCGCCGTGAAGGGAATGGTCGGCATGACCATCAGGTCGTGCTCGGCGAGCACCGCGTCGTAGGCCGCACGCAGGCGCCAGCGCAGGTTCTGTGCCTTGGCGTGGTAGACGCCGTGGGTCTGCCGGTGCATGTACTCGCCGAGCAGCAGCACCAGCTTGACCGTCTCCGACGCGTCGTCCAGACGGGTGGCGTAGCCCTTGCCCATCGCGGAGATGAAGCTCGAGGGGTAGTAGCCGAGCACGTTGTTCCCGAAGCCGTTGGCCCTGATCATCATCTCGGCCGCCCCTTCGAGAATGATGCCGGTCCAGATGTGCGGCCCGTCGTAGTGTTCCGGGACGGAGACGTCCGTAACCTCGGCACCGGCTGCGCGCAGCGACTCGATCGATTCGCGCACCAGGCGGTCGACCTCTGGGTCGCTCTCGGGGTGGCCGAAGCCCTCGCGGAGCACCGCGATCCGCAGGCCCCTCACCCCCTGTCCGAGCGCCCGCATGTAGGGCTGGGTCTTGGCGGGGATGGTGCGTGCGTCCCAGCCGTCGTGGCCGGCGATCGCGCTCAGAAGCCGCGCGACGTCCTCCACCGAGGCGCACATCGGGCCGAGGTGGTCCATGGACCAGGAGATCGGCATGGCGCCGGTTGCCGGCACCAGACCCCATGTCGGCTTCAGGCCGTAGACGCCGCACCAGGACGACGGCGTGCGGATCGATCCGCCCTGGTCGCCGCCGATCGCCATCGGCACCTCGCCGGCCGCGACGACTGCGGCGCTGCCGCCCGAAGATCCGCCGGCGCTGTACGTCGGCTTATGCGGATTTCGGATCGGTCCGTGTGCGTTGGTGTGGCTTGCCCCCGAGAAGCACAGGTCTTCGCACGCCGCCTTCCCGGCGATCGTGCCGCCCGCCTCCAGGATGCGCGTCACCACGGTCGCGTCAATGTCGGGCACATAGCCCTCCAGCAGCGCCGAACCGTTCATCAAGGGCACCCCGGCGACGCAGATGTTGTCCTTGATCGCGACCGACTTGCCGGCGAGCAGGCCCTTGCGGCGACCCCGGGTCGGGGCGCTGATGTCGGTCTTCCAGTACCAGGCGTTGTAGGGGTTGTCCTCCGGCTCTGGTCGGTAGCCGGCTCCGCGCGGCGCCACCGGCGGCAGCGCCGGCTCCGGTAGCTGGTCGAGCCGCGCGAAGGAGGCCATCGGCCCGCGCATCACCCCCTGGAAGGATCGCGCGTCCTCGTCCGAGATGTTGAGGCCCACGTCGCGGGCGATTTCCAAGACCTGTCCGACCGTCGGCAAGGAAACGCCCATGTGCCTCTTCGACTCCCGTCTACGCGCGGATGCCACGCGGCGCGCGGCATCTCTGCTGCAAGCACAAAAAGCCCCAGCGCCCCGGAGAGGGGGCGAAGAGGCTCGCTCGCCTATGCGGACGATTCCGCTTTAGGTAGAAAGTCTCCGACGCGGCCCGTCGAGTGGCCTTACGTCGGTATTGCCTTGCGCGGCGCCATTGCCGCTTTACGATGGTCTTCCGATCCTCTTCGCCTTGTCAATATCCCAAGAGCGCGCTCACCATAAAAATCGCGAGTCAGCCGCCTAGGGGCATCCCTGCGCTGTCTTGCTAGCCCGCCGAAAACACAACCGCGAGGTCCAGGCAAGACATGCGTTCCGGCGCGAAAGAGACTGTCCCGGTGGGAATTCTGTATTCTCTGACAGGGACTTACGGTCTGGTGAGCTGGGAGATGCTGAACGGCGCCCTGCTCGGGCTAGACGAATGCAATGCGCTGCTCAACGGTCGAACGGAGCTTCGGCCGGTGATCCTCGATCCGGGGGGGCGCCTGTCCGCCTACGCCAGCCATTGCGAGTCGCTGATGCGCGACTACGGCTGCCGACACATCATCGGGTGCTACACCTCGGCGGCCCGCAAGCAGGTTCTGCCCATTCTGGAACGCACCAATACGTTGCTTTGGCACTCGGCGCGGTACGAGGGGTTCGAGGCCAGCGAGAACGTCATGTACATCGGGGCCGCGCCCAACCAGCACATCGTTCCGCTGGCGCGCTACGTGCTCGAGAACCTGCCGCCGGAGATCTACTGCGTCGGTTCGAACTACATCTGGACCTGGGAGACGAACCGCGTCTTGCGCGACCTAGTCATCGGCGGCGGCGGGCGCATCGTCGCGCAGCGCCTGGTCCCGCTCGGCGAGACGGACGTGGCGCACATCGTGCGGGAAATCCTCGAGCGGCGGCCCGCCGCCGTCTTCAACACGCTGGTCGGCGAATCGAGCTACCAGTTTCTGCGCGCGTTCTGGCGCGCCGTCTCGGTCGAACCGGGCCTGCGCGCCGGCGACATCCCGATCCTGAGCTGTAGCCTCTGCGAGCCGGAACTGCACCTGATCGGAGAGCCGGCCAGCATTGGCCACATCACCTCGGCGGTGTACTTCCAGAGCATCGATCGGGCGGAGAACCACAGCTTTCTGAGCCGCTACCGCGCGCGTTTCGGCGCGCATACGAGCCCGTCGGTCGACGCCGAAGCGGCGTACATCTGCGCAATGCTCCTGGGGCGCGCGATCGAGTCCTCTGGCACCGACGCCGTCGACGAGGTGCGCCGCGCGGCCTTCGCCGATTCCTTCGAGGCGCCACAAGGTCCCGTCTGGCTCGATCCGGAGACGAACCACGCCTTCCTGACGCCGCGGCTGGCAACCTCGCGCCGGGGCTTCGGTTTCGACATCTTCTGGGAGGCATCGCAGCCGATCAAGCCGGACCCGTATCTGGCGTGGCTCGACGAGACCTCGCCCGGTCCCACGGCCGTCGCACAGTCGCAGCCCTTGGGCGACATCCGCGTGAAGGCCGCCGACCTCCAATCGGTCAAGGGAACCCGCCACGGCGCGAGCTCGACCGGCGCCAAGCGGATCCACTGACCGATGCCTTCGAGCCGTCCCCGCTTGCTGTTCAGAGGTCTTCATGCGCTGATCTGGCATGGCGACGACGCGGACAGGCAGGCCCTGGAGCGCTTTCTTCCGCGCCTCGGCCTGACCGTGGCGACACAGGATCCGGGCTTGCCGCCGGAGCCGACGAGCAAGCACGACCTCCTGTTCTTCGACGCCGACCTGGACCTGCCGCTCGTTGAGGGAACAGCGGTGCCGCGAATCGCGCTCGTCGGATCCGAGACGCCGACGCGGCTCGAATGGCTGCTCGCTCAGCAGCCTGCCACCGTTCTGGTCAAGCCGATCCGGCCCTCCGGCCTCTATGCGACCCTCGCCTTCGCCTTTGCCAACTTCGATCGGCTGCTGTCCCTGGAACGCGATCTGGAGCGGCTGCAGACCAAGTTGCGCCACCGGCGGCTCGTCCTCTTCGCCGTACTGCGGCTGATGAACGAGCGGGGGGTGGGCGAGGACGAAGCCTTCGCGCACCTGCGCCGGTCGGCAATGCATCAGCGAACCACGATCGAGGCGCTCAGCGCCGAGATTCTTGCCGCTCGCCCCAAGACCACCGCCTAGGGCCGGGAACCATATCGGGGAACGGCCTGGGCACGACCCCTTGCTGCACGAGATAAGCACAAGTTAAGGGATTGGATTGTCAAACCCCGGCAAGAGTCGTCAAAGATAGCTGGAAGTTCTGGAAAATCAGACGATTGGTTGGCGCATTCCGCACTGCAGATTCGTTGTTTCTATGTTACAAGGGTTTCATTTCGCAGGTGCTTGCGCTGCTTCCTGCAATTCTCCACTTGCGCCCCGCATTCCGGAGCGAGCCGGAGCGTCCTTGACGAAAAGCAAGAATCAAGTCGGTGGAAAGTCGATCCTTGATGAAAGCGCCAACCTCCGAAGTCGCGCGGCAGATCGAAAGGCGCATGCGCGCGCTGAACCTGAACCCCTTCAGTCTCGCCAAGCAGGCGGGCATGTCGCGCACGGCGGTGTACGACATCCTCTCCGGCAAGTCCCGGCATCCGCGCCACGACACGCTGGAGAAGATCTGCGGCGTGCTCGGCTGTTCGCTCGGCCAACTGATGGTCGCGGACGGGGCGACGCCACCCTCTCGAGCGGCCGTCGGCGGCGACGTTCGGACAGCCGCCGTTCTGGAGGTCGATCTACGGCACGTCGATGGCGTCGCGCTCCAGGTACCGGCCAACGGTGCGTCCGTATTGCAGGAATGGCACTTGCCGAAGGACTTGCTGCGCCTGCGCACGACGGCCGACGCACAGGCGTTGCGCATCATCGCCGTGCAGGGCGACTCCATGGCGCCGGACTTTCGGCCGGGCGAGCGGGTCATGGTCGACTTGGCCGACCGAATCCCCAGCCCACCGGGGGTCTTCGTCGTTTGGGACGGCTTCGGCTTCGTCCTTAAGCGTCTGGAGATGGTGCCTTACTCCGCGCCTGCGCGCGTGCGCATCGTCAGCAGCAACCGCGCCTACGAAACGCACGAGCTGCCGGCCGAGAGCTTGAGTGTCAACGGCCGCGTGATCGGCAAGTGGCACTGGGTCTAGGCCGGCGTTAGCCTCCGCTCTTCAGCTTTCCGTAGAGCTCGGCATAGTGCTGCAGCATCGGCCGCATCTGGGAGAGGTCGAACCCGCCGGCCGCCGCCTCGTCGATCACCGCATCCACCGCGCGCCCCTCGTGGCAGATCTGCGACAGCGCCCACAGCGCCGTCGAGCGCGCGCCCGACCGGCAGTGCACCAGGACCTTGCCGTCCTCGCCGGCCACCTCCAGCGCCGCGTGGAACTGGTCGAGCAGCTCGGGGCCGAGCGCCTGCGGCGTCATCGGGACATAGCTGTACTGCAGCCCCTCGGCCACCGCCGCGGTCCGTACCGCCTCGGCAGTCGGCTGGTCCGGCCCGCCTTCGAAATCGGGGCGATTGTTGACGATCGCTGTGAAGCCCGCGGCCTTGAGCGCCGGGACGTCCTCCGGGCCGATCTGGCCGGCGGCGTGCACGCGATCGCTCAGGCGTTTCGTTTCGATCATGGACAATACTCCGTTCGTGGATCGGACCGGGCACCTCGCTTCCGGCATAGCCGAGGCAGGTTCGACCGCGCAAGCCGGCGGCACTCGGGCGCGCAACCGGGGGCTTGCTTCACATTCGTGTTTTTTTATATTACAAGTCATGAATGTTGAGCCACCCTTCGATGCCGCTGCGCTGGATGCCCGCGCCGCCGAGGCCGCGGAGTTCCTGAAGAGCCTGGCGAACAAGCACCGCTTGATGATTCTCTGCGCCCTGGTCGACGGCGAGCGCTCCGTCGGCCAGTTGGTCGGCAAGCTCGGCATCAGCCAGCCGAACACGTCGCAGCACCTCTTGCGCCTGAAGGCGGAGGGGCTGATCGCGACGCGCCGTGACGGCGCGGTGATCTACTACCGCCTCGCCAACGCCCAGGTGCGGCCGATGATCGAGACGCTGTACGCCCTGTTCTGCCCCAACCCGACCTGACCCGCCATCGTCCGCGAGGAGGCCCGCCATGGAGATCGTCAACTTCACGCCCTATTCCGCCCTGGCCGGCGGGGCGCTGATCGGCCTTTCGGCCGCCCTGCTGATGCTGGCGAGCGGTCGCATCGCCGGCATCGCCGGCATCGCCGGCGGCCTGTTCCGCCCCGCGCCCGGGGAGCTCGGCTGGCGAGTCGCCTTTCTGGTCGGCCTGATCCTCGGTCCGGCGGCGGTCGGACTGCTCGGCGGGCCGGTGCCTGTGCCCACGTTCCAGACCGACACGCTCGGCATGATCGTCGCCGGCGTCCTGGTCGGCTTCGGGACGCGGCTGGGCGCGGGCTGCACCTCCGGCCACGGCGTCTGCGGCCTGGCGCGCCTGTCGCCGCGCTCGCTGACCGCCACGCTCGTCTTCATGGCGGTGGCGATCGCCACCGTCTATCTCGTCCGTCACGTCCTGGGGGCCTGAACCATGTCCATGCAGCAGACCGCCGCGCCGTCCACCTCGTCGCGCGTGCTGACCAACCTGGTGGCGCTCGCCGCCGGCCTGATCTTCGGGGCCGGTCTGACCCTTTCGCAGATGATCGATCCGGCCAAGGTGGTCGGTTTCCTCGACCTCTTCGGCCAGTGGGACCCCTCGCTGGCCCTGGTCATGGCCGGCGCTCTGGCGGTCACTTTCCTCGGCTACCGGCTGGCCCGCAGCCTCGGTCATCCCTGGCTGGCACCGAAGTTCCAGATGCCGACCAAGCGCGACCTCGATGTGCGCCTGTTGCTCGGCGCGGCGCTGTTCGGCGTCGGCTGGGGCCTGGCCGGCTACTGTCCCGGCCCGGCGATCTCCGGCCTGGCCCTGGCCGAGCTGCCGACGGTGATCTTCGTCGCTGCCATGCTGGCCGGCATGTTCGTCTATCACGTCACCCTGGAACGGCGCGGCTGAAGCGCGCGCCAGCGTCTAGGTAAGCCGGCGTCTTCACAGACCGGCGGGCGGCGGGCAGACTGCCGAGCCATGAGCCTTGCCGACCCGCCGCAGCCGACGACCGCCTTCGCCTATCTGCCCATGGAGGCCGGGCCCTACCGTCTCGCCATGGGACTGATGGCGCTCAAGCCGGAGCGTTGGATCGAGATCGACCGCAACTATGCCCGCGACATGGCGGAGAAGCGGCGCCTGCTCGAGACCCGCCACGGCACGGTCTTCGCCGCGCTGCCGGAGGCGGCGGTGGCGAGCCGCGAACTGCTGGCGCGCCTGACCGACCATCTCCTCGCGGTGTTTCCCGGGCGCTTTCGGCGCAGTGCGGAGGTCATCGAGGCCCTGGAGACCGGCGAGCGCCACCGGCTCGGCGCTGCGCTGCACCCGCTCGACTTCGCCGGGCGGCTGGTCCAGGAAGACCTCTGCCTGATGCAGCCGGGGCCGGAGGGCTACCGCCTGACGGCGGCCAGCCTGTGCTTTCCGACGCGCTGGCGGCTGGCGGAAAAGCTGGGCAAGCCGATGGCGCGCATCCACACGCCGGTGCCCTTCTATGCCGACAAACTGGAGCGGCCGGTCGACCGCTTCTTCGAGCGCCTGAAGCCCGACAAGCCGGTGTGGCGGCTCAATTGGTCGCTGACCGACGACCCGGAGTTGCACCAGCCGACCGGGCACAGCCGGCCGGACGTCAATCTCGGCATCGAGCCGGGCAACGTCGGCCACCGGGTGTTCCTGCGCGTCGAGCGCCAGACCCTGGTGCGCCTGCCGGACAGCGGCGCCATCTGCTTCGGCATCCGCATCTACCAGAACCCTCTGTCCGACCTGGAAGGCGATCCGGCAACGGCCGGGCGCCTGGCGGCGGCGGTGCGCGCACTGCCGGACGAGGTGCTGTTCTACAAGTCGGTCAAGCCCTTCCAGGCGCCGCTGCTGACATACCTCGATCGCCTGGCCGCGGCAGGCGCCTGACGGGAGCATGCTTTTTGTGACGAGGACTGCGCGTTTCCAGCCATTTTTCTGGGGATAAGTCTCTGGAAAACCGCGAAACCTGTGGACAAGCCGACTCGCCTCGCTCCCGCGGCGGTCAGGAGGCGGCTTCGTCGGTACGGTCGACGTCCGCCTGCTTGCGCTCTTGTCGCTGCAGGTCGCGCGCCACCGCCTCGCGGTCGCGAGTCAGGCCGGCCAGCAGGCGGTAGAGCACCGGCACGACGAAGAGCGCCAGCAAGGTCGCCACGGCGACGCCGAAGATCACCACCACGCCGATGGCGATGCGCCCCTCGGCGCCGGGGCCGCTGGCCAGCGCCAGCGGGACGGCGCCCATGATGGTGGCGATCGAGGTCATCAGGATCGGACGCAGGCGCACCTCGCCGGCTTCGACGATGGCGCTGTGGACGTCGCGCCCCTCGCTGCGCAGTTGGTTGGCGAACTCGACGATCAGGATGCCGTTCTTCGCCAGCAGCCCGATCAGCAGCACCAGACCGATCTGGCTGAAGATGTTGAAGCTCTGGCCGGTCAGCAGCAGGCCCGCCAGGCCGCCAGTGACCGCCAGCGGGACGGAGATCAGGATAATCGCCGGGTGGATGAAGCTCTCGAACTGGGCGGCCAGCACCAGGAAGACGATCAGTAGGGCGAGGCCGAAGACGAGATAGATCTGTCCCGACTGCTGCTTCAGCTCCTGCGAGAAGCCGAGGTAGGAGATGCGGGCCCGCTCGGGCAGGCGCTGGGCGGCGATGCGGTCCAGGTCCGCCAAGGCTGCGCCGAGCGAGGTGCCGGGCGCCGGGATGCCCTGCAGGGTGACCGAAGGCAGACGGTTGACGCGACGCAGCTCCGCCGGCGCGCCGACCTCCTCCAGCGAGACGAAGCTGCGCAACTGCACCAGCTCGCCGCCGGTGCCGCGGAGATAGACGTCGAGCAGGTCGCCGGGCGTCTCGCGCGCCTCCGGCACCGCCTGCAGCATGACCTCGTAGCTCTGGGCCTCGCGGGTGAAGTCGGTGACGTCCTGTTCGCCGAAGAGGAACTGCAGGGTCCGGCCCAGCTCCCGCGCGTCGACGCCCAGGTCGGCCGCTTTCTGGCGGTCGACCGTCGGGCGCACCTGCGGGTCGCGCTCGTTGTAGTCGAGCCGCGGGTTGATCAGGCTGTCGAGACCGCGCGACTGGGCCAGCACGGTCTGCGCCCAGTCGTAGGCCGTGTCGTAGTCCGGACCGCCGACGACGAACTGGACCGGCTGCTGGAACTCGCGCTGACCGAGCGAGGGAGGGTTGACGGCGAAGGCCTGGGCTCCGGGCAGCCCGGCGAGCTTGCGCTGCAGCCGCGCCATGATCGCCTGCTGCCCGCGCTCGCGTGCGCCCCACGGGGCGAGCTGGACGATCATCAGGCCGCTGTTGACCTGCGCCGGGCCGGCGCCGGACAGGCCGACGATGCTGATGGTGCGATCCACCACGCCGTCTTCGCGCAGCGGCCCCAGCAGCGCCCGCACCTCGCCCATGAAGTCCTTGGTGTAGGCGAAGCTGGCGCTTTCCGGCGCCTGAACCGGAATGACGAAGAGCGCTCGGTCCTCCTTCGGCGCTACCTCCTGGGGCAGGCCGCGGAACAGGAAGACGGCGGCGACGACGATGGCGACCAGCGCCAGCAGCGTCAGCCAGGCCGGCAGCGCCAGGGTGCGCTCCAGCGCGCCGCGGTAGCCGCGCGCCGTCGCCGTGAAGCCGCGGTCTATCGCCGCGAGCGGCCGCCCGGCCAGCCCCGTCTCGCGCGGCGCCCGGACGAACTTGGAGGCCAGCATGGCCCCGAAGGTCAGGGCGACGATGCTGGAGACGCCGACGGCGACCGCCAGCGCGACGCCGAACTCGGTGAACAGGCGCCCGACGCTGCCGGTCATGAAAGCGAGCGGCACGAAGACGGCGATCAGGACCAGCGTGGTGGCGATGACCGCGAAGCCGATCTGGTCGGCGCCGCGCGCGGCGGCCACGAGCCGGCTCTCGCCCGCCTCGAAGCGGCGGTAGATGTTCTCCAGCACCACGATGCCGTCGTCGACGACGAGGCCGATGGCGAGCACGATGGCCAGCAGCGTGAGCGTGTTGATCGAGTAGCCGAAGGCCCAGAGGCCGAAGCCGACGGCGACCAGGGAGGTCGGGATCGTCGCCGCCGGCACCAGCGTCGACCTGGGGCTGCGCAGGAAGACGAAGATCACCGCCACCACCAGGGCGGCGGTGATCGCCATGGTCTTCAGCACCTCGCGGATCGAGCCGCGGATGAAGGTCGACTGGTCGTAGGAGACCTCCAGCGAGACGTCCGACGGCAGCGAGGCCCGGATCGCCTGCATCTCGGCGCGCACCGCGTCGGAGACGGCCAGGGTGTTGGACTTCGACTGGCGGACGATGCCTAGCCCGACCGCCTGGCGGCCGTCGACCAGCACCGCCGTGCGGTCGTCCTGGGCGCCGAGCTCGACCCGCGCGACGTCGCTCAGCTCGACCTGCCGGCCGTTTGCCCCGGGCGGCGGCGCGCGCACCACAAGGGCGCGGAAGCCCTCGGCATCGCGCACCTCGGTCATGCTGCGCACCGTCAACTCCACCGGACCGGAGGTGACGCGGCCGGCCGGCAGCTCGATGTTCTCGCGCCGCAGCGTGGCGACCACGTCGTTCACCGTCACGCCATACGCCGCCATGTCGGCCGGCCGCAGCCAGATGCGCATGGCGTAGCGGCGCGCGCCGCCGATGATCACTTGGGCGACGCCCGGCAGGGTCGCCAGCCGGTCTACCAGCCGGGTCTCGGCCAGATCGGTCAGCTCCAGGCGGTCGCGGTCGGGGCTGGTCAGGGTCAGCCACATCATCGCCTGGGAGGTCGCCGCGGTCTTGGAGACCACCGGTTCCTCGACCGGATCCGGCAGGTCGGCGCGCACCTGACCGAGCTTGTCGCGTACGTCCGCGGCCGCCGCATCCAGGTCGCGGTCGAGGGCGAACTCGACGTCGATGGTGGCCACCCCGTTGCGGCTCTTGGTCTTGATGACCTGGACGCCCTCGATGCCGCTCAGCGTCTCCTCGACCACCTCGCCGACGTCACGGTCGACGACCTCGCCGGATGCGCCGGGGTAGACCAAGCGGACGGAAACGATCGGCGGCTCGACGTCAGGATACTCGCGCACCGGCAGATTGGCGACGCCGACCACGCCGGCCAGCACCAGCAGCAACGCCAGGACCGTGGCGAAAACCGGCCGTTCGATCGAGGTACGGGAAATCTTCATGCCGGCCTCACCCGCCGCCACCGTCGCCGGCACCGGCCTCGAGCGGCCGGACCTTCTGGCCCTCGCCGACCTTCTGGAGGCCGGAGGCGACGATACGGTCGCCGGCTGCCAGGCCGTCGCGGATCTCCACCCGATCCTGGTGGCGCACGCCGGTCGTCACCTGCGTGCGTTGGACCCGCTGTTCCGCATCGACGCGGTAGACGTATTCGGATCGTCCCTCCAGGACGAGCGCCTCGGCCGGGATCAGCAGCGCGTTCTCGCGGCGTGCCAGCACCACGGCGACGGTCCCGAAGGCCCCCGGCGCCACCCGCACGTCCGGACGGTCGAGCTCGGCGACGAGCTGCAGGCCGCGTGTGGTCTCGTCCGCCCGGGCCGCGATGGCGGAGACGGTGCCGCCGATCGCGCCATCGTCGAGCGCCTTCGAGCGCACCTGGACGGTCTGCCCGACCGACAGGCGGCCGCCCAGCTCGGCCGGCAGGAAGAAGGCGATCTCGAGCGCCGCCTGCCCGCGCAAGTCGACGAGCGGATCGCCGGCGCTGACGACGGCCCCCACCTCGGCATCCGTCGTACCCACCCGGCCGGCGTAGGGCGCGACGACGAAGCGGTCGCGCAGGGTTGCCTGGGCCTCGTCGAGTTGGCCGCGCGCTTCCTTCGCCCGGGCGCGCCGGTCCTCGAGCTCCGCGGCGGCGATGTGGCCCTGGTCGTAGAGCCGGCGGCCGCGCTCCAGCTGGTTGGCCGCCTCCTCGGCGCGCGCCTCGGCCTCGGTCACCCGCGCCTGCTGGGCGGCGTGGTCGAGCTCGGCCAGCAGCTGGCCGGCCTCCACCTCTCGGCCTTCCTGGAAGTCCAGGCGCACGACCCGGCCGCGCCCCTGGAACCGCAGGGTCACCAAGCGTTGCGACTGAAAGGTGCCGACCGCTTCGGCCGTCTCGGCGACGTTGCCGCGCACGACTTCGGCGAGTCGCACTGGGATGGCCGGCGCCTCGCCGCCCACCGACCGGCCCGCCGCCTCGTCGCCATCCGACAGCCCGAGGGGCTGCCAGACCCACCAGGCCGCACCAAGGCCGAGCAGCACGACGGCCGCCAGCAGCCAGCCCTTCCGGCGCCCCGAGCGCCGGGAAGTCTCCCCGGCCTCCCGAGCTTGTGTGGGAGGGGGGGAAGCGGAGGAGCTATCTGCTGAGCCTCTGGCCGCGTCCTGGGCCTGCGACTGCGCATCGCGTTCGGACATCGACCCAACCAACGTCCGTCCAGAGAGCGCGGTTCCGCGCTGCAGAAACCCTTGCCTGCGGCATGTCGCCCGAGCGCTTCGGACCAGCGTCTAGCCGCCGGACTCCACTCCCACCGGCGGCAGATCGCGTGCGCCCGCCTCGGCGACCAGCTCGGGGCCCAGGATCTCGGCGAGTCGGGCGCGCTGGCTCTCGGCCTCGGCGATCCCGGCCTGGGCGGCAGCGGCCATCCAGGCGTAGGCGCCGACGAGGTCCTGCTCCGGCCCGGTCAGCTTGAGCGAGGCCAGGCTGACGCCGGCCTTGGCGACGCCCTGGCGCCAGGCCTGGCGGTAGAGCTCGGCCGATCTGGCGTGATCGCGCGGGACACCCTGCCCGATCTCGTGCAGAACGGCGAGGTTGAAGCTGGCCAGGCCGACGCCATGCTCGGCCGCCGCAGCATAGAGCGCTGCCGCCTTGGCCGGGTCAGGCGGGCCCAGCAGGCCCTGCTGCCAGGCGCGCGCCGTCTTGAAAAGGGCCAACGGGTGTCCGCTCTCCGCCGCCAGCGCGTACCAGCGGGCCGCCTCGCGCGGGTCGACCGGCACGCCGATGCCCTGTTCGTGCATCTGGGCCGCGCGCAGGGCAGCCAGCGGATCGCCGGCATCGGCCTTGCGTTCGTACCAACTGACCCCCAGCCGCTCGTCCCAGGGGAGCTGGTCCCAGAGGGGATCGCGCGCGTCGGCCGAGCCGGCGAGCAGGAAGACCAGGAGACTGAGGAGAGCGCCGAGCCGGCTACTCGACGGTTGCCGCATCAAACCATCCGACCCTGCGCGCTTCGGCCTCGGCGAGCGGGACGGCGTGGCAGTCCGGTTCGGCCAGGGTGCGATAGCACCAGCGCTCGCTCGGCATGACCGTCGGTTCGGACACGGGTGGCGCGCAAGCGACGAGCCCGCCCGCCGCGAGCGCGGCAGCGGCTGTGCGCGTCATGGCGGCCTGTCCCGCCGAACGATGCCATCGACCCGGGCGCACCGTTCGAATCCCCCCAAAGCGACGAAATCGTGACAACAATAGGCCGCCGCGACGGCAGGCGCCAGCGTTGCGGCGCAAAAAAACCCCGGCGGCATCTGGATTTTCGGTCGGGGCTCGCGGCCTCGTTTCAGGCCCTGACGTCGACCACCACGCGCCCGCGCACCTTGCCCTGCAGGATCTCGCCGCCCAGGCGCGGCAGGTCGGCCAGGGCGGCGTCCACCTCCATCTCCGCCAGCTTGTCGAGCGGCAACTCCTTGGACAGCCGTTCGTAGGCGACCTCGCGCTGCGGCTTCGGACACATCACCGAATCGATGCCCAGCAGGTTGACGCCGCGCAGCAGGAAGGGGATGACCGTGGTCTCCAGCTTGTTGCCGCCGGCCAGCCCGACCGCGGCGACCGAGCCGCGATACTTGAGCTGGGTCAGCACGCGCGCCAGCATCGTGCCGCCCACCGCGTCGACGCAACCGGCCCAGCGCTCGGTGTCGAGCGGACGCTTGGGCGCCTCCGCCAACTCCGCGCGCGGCACGATCTCGCTGGCGCCGAGGTGCTTGAGATAGTCTTCGGTCTCTGGCCGGCCGGTCACCGCGGCGACCTGGTAGCCGAGTTCGGCGAGGATCGCGGTCGCCACCGAGCCGACGCCGCCCGCCGCGCCCGTCACCAGCACCGGCCCGGCGTCGGGTAGCACCCCGTGGTCCTCCAGCGCCATCACCGCCAGCATCGCGGTGTAGCCGGCCGTGCCGATGGCCATCGCCTGGCGGGTGGACAGCGTACTCGGCAGGCGCACCAGCCAGTCGCCCTTGACCCGCGCCTTGGTGGCGTAGCCGCCCCAATGCAGCTCGCCGACCCGCCAGCCGTTGAGCACCACCGTGTCGCCGGGCTGGAAGTCGGGATGCGCGCTTTCGGCCACGCTGCCGGCGAAGTCGACGCCGGGGATGTGCGGGTAGGACCGCACCAGCTTGCCGAGTCCGTTGAGGACCAGGCCGTCCTTGTAGTTCAGGGTCGAGTACTCGACGTCGACCGTCACGTCGCCGTCGGGCAGCCGCTCCAGCGGCACCTGCTCGATCTGTGCGGCAACCTTGCCGTCCTCGCCCTCATGCAGCATGAGGGCGGTGAAAGTCTCGGCCATCTGTGCTGGCTCCCCTGTTCCCGCGGTTCAGGCCGCGGAGTCCGGTATCCACTCCTGCAGCACCAGCTCCAGGGTGATGCAAATCGGGTTGGCGCCGCGCAGGAACTCGCCGCCGTAGACCTTGGCGTCGGAGTCCGAGATGGTGCCCTGCAGAAAGGCGCGCGGCCGGCCCTCGGCATCCGGGCGGAGCTCTCCGGCCAGCGTCAGGATCTCGATGCCCGGCCCCTCGACCGTGACCACAGAGGCGCCTTCGCCCTCGCCGTAGCCCAGCGCGGCATCGACCAGGCTGCCGACCGCGGCGCGCACCACGCCGCAGGCGATGCCGGCCTCGGCGGCAGCGCCCTCGACGCCCTCCACCAGGTCCTGGTTCGGCTTCAGGCGGATCGCCGCCAGGCGGCCGAAGCGGCCATCCTCGAACTCGGCCTCGAACGCGGCGTCGACCCTTTTCTCCATCTGCACCTCGCTCAATGTGCCGCTTCCCTCGCCGGCCCGGGCACGGGCTGGAAGATGTCGTAGTTGGTCTCGGCGTCGTAGGCGACCTGGAAGCCGGCGGTGCCGAGCACCGTGACCATGGCCGTCGCTCCGGCGGCGCCCAGGATGCAGACCCCGGCCGGCAGATGCCCGCCATGGATGCCGCCCGCGCGGTCGGCCACCACGGCATGGCAGTGCAGCAGAGGGGCGCCCTTTGCGTCGCGCCCCAGGATGCAGTTGCCGCCGATCAGCCGGACCGGCCCCTCCAGCGTTGTCGGCGCGCCATAGGTCGCCACCCGCTGGCCGGTGTGGTCGGGCTGCCCTGTCAGGTACTGCATGCTGGCGAAGTCGCCGCCGAGCAACTGCACGCCGGCATCGGTGACGCCCTGCGCCACCAGCGCCCCGGTCAGGCCGGTCAGCAGGTCGGCGCCGGCCGGCAGCCGAACCCGCAGGCTGCGCCCCTCGGCGATCGGCCGCACCACCCGGCGCGGGAGCGACGGCGTGCCGGGCTGCGTCAGCGTTCTCACGGTCCCCTGCCCTCCTGCAGCGTGCCGTCCGCGTAGAGGCCTTGCCGGATCAGGTGCTTGGGCACCTTGCCGTAGCCGGACTTCGGCAGCTCGGGCCGGAAGTAGATCCGGCGCGGCCACTTGTACTTTGCCAGCTTGCCGTCCAGGAAGGCCAGCAGCTCGGCCTCGCTGGCGCTCTGCCCCTCCTCCAGGACCGCCACGGCGACGCCCGACTCGCCCCACTTCGGGTCGGGCACGCCGAGCACCGCCACCTCGGCGACCGCCGGATGGGTCAGCAGCACCTCCTCCGCCTCGCGCGGGTACACGTTGGAGCCGCCGGAGATGTACATGTCGGAGGCACGCCCGGTGATGTAGAGGAAGCCGCGCGCGTCCACCCGGCCCAGGTCGCCGGTATGGAACCAGCCACCCTTGAGCGCCTTGGCGTTGGCCTCCGCGTTGCGGTAGTAGCCGGCGAAGACCGCCGGGCCGCGCACGCAGATCTCGCCGTCCTGCCCCGGCTCCAGGCGCTGGCCGTCCGGGTCCTTGATGGCGATCTCCATGCCGGTGCGCGGGAAGCCGCAGGAGCCGAGCGGCATCCTGGCGTCGTCCAGGTCGTGCAGATCGCGCGGCAGCACCGTGATGTTCCCGGTCACCTCGCCCAGGCCGTAGTACTGCACGATCACCTTGCCGAGCTTTTCCAGCGCTTCCTTCTGGTCCGCGCGGTACATCGGCGCGCCGGCGTAGATGACGTACTTCAGGCTGGAGTGGTCGTAGCGGTCGACCGCCTCGTGCCGCACCAGGCGGGTCAGGATGGTCGGCACGGTGAACATGTTGGTCACCCGGTAGTCCTCGACCAGGCGCCAGCACTCGGCCTCGTCGAAGGAGGCCGTGCCGGGGATCAGCGAGCAGGCGCCGCGCGCCACCTGCGGCAGGATATGCGCGCCGGCGCCGTGGCTGAGCGGCGCGACCACCAGGGAGACGTCGTCGGGTCCGGTGTCGGGCATCAGGTCGGCGATGTGGTTGGTCACCACGAAGGCCATCTGTCCGTGGGTCAGCACGCCGGCCTTCGGCTTGCCCGTCGTCCCCGAAGTGTAGAAGAACCAGCAGGGGTCGTTGCGGCCGACCTCCGCCTCCCAGCTCGGCGCGCCCGCACCCTCGGCGACGAGCGCCTCGTAGGCCTCCTCGCCCGCGCGCGGCTGGCCGATGGCGATGCGCCGCTCCAGGCCGGTGGCGTCCGCGTGCTCGGCGAAGGCGTCCTCGTAGATCAGCGCCTTGGCCTCGCTGTGCGCGGCCAGGTAGGCGACCTCGGACGGGGTGAGGCGCACGTTGGTCGGCACCCAGACGGCGCCCAGCTTGAAAGCGGCGAACTGGCTCTCGAACAGCTGGTTGCAGTTGCGCGCATGCACCAGCAGCTTGTCGCCCTTGCCAAGGCCGCGCGCCTTCAGCGCCGCCACCAGAGCGTTCACCCGCGCGTCCAGCTCGGCCCAGGTCCAGGACCGGGCGCCCCAGACCATGCCCGGCCGGTCGGGCAGCCGGCGCGCCGTATCGGACAGCAGGCGGCCGAGATTCATCGCGTCGGCCACGGTCTTGGTGCATGCGGTCATCGCGTCTCCCTCGCGCGGGCCGGACCATAGCGGCCCACGCACGCTTCGCCAAACCCTTGAAGCCGGGACCTTCCCAACGCTCCTGGCTCAAAGCTTCAGGCGCTTGAACAGCGGCTCGGGGATCAAGCGGATCACCAGCATGATCCAGCGCCAGAACCAGGGCACGTAGACCACCTCCCGCCCGCGCGCCGCGGCCCGCCAGATCCGCCGCGCCGCCGTCTCGGGCGCGGCGACGAGGAAGGTCCCCGGCAGGCCGTAGGTCATGGCGGTGTCGAGGAAGCCGGGCACGACCGTCGTGAGGCCCACGCCGGCAGGAAACAGACGCCCGCGCAGCCCCTGCAGGTAGGTCTGCAGCGCCGCCTTGCTGGCGCCGTACACGTAGTTCGACGGCCGGCCGCGCTCGGCCGCCACCGAGCCGACGACGACGATCCGCCCGCCGCGCTGCGCCTCGAAGCGCGGCGCCAGACGCTGCAGCAGCTCGGCGAGGGAGACGGCGTTGACCGCAAAGACGCGGCGGACCAGCTCCGGCTGCGCGTCGATCTGCGCCTGGTCAGGCATGGTGCCGGCGGCGGCGAACAGACAGACCGGGCCGTCGCCCAACGCGCCGGCCCGATCCCAGCAAGTCGTTGCCAACGCCGCCAGACCCGCGGGCTCGGCGAAATCCGCGACGAGCGTGTCGACCTCGGCGCCGGTGCGGATCGCCGCATCGGCGGCGACCGGGGCCAGCCGCTCGGCGTCGCGCGCCACCAGCAGCAGCGCAGCGCCGGCCCGGCCCGCCTCGATGGCGAAGGCGCGCGCGAGCGGCGAGGTGGCGCCCAGCACGATCCACACCGGGCGCATCTAGCCGCCTCCCCGCAGCCCGAGGCGCCGCGCCATGTCGGACTGCAGGCGGGCCTCGGGGTCGACCTCCGCCAGCACCCGCCGGAAGGCCGGCAGACGCGGATACATGACCGGCACGCTCTCCGCCGAAAGCGCGGAATCCTTCGCCAGGTAGACGCGACCCTCGTGTTCCAGCGTGAGCCGCTCCAGCGCGGCCAGCAGCTCCAGGCTGCCGGGACGGCGCGGGATATCCAAGGCCAGGGTGAAGCCGGGCCGCGGGAAGGAGAGATGGCCTGCGCCCTCGGCCCCTAGGGTCTTCAGGACGGCCAGGAAGGAGGCACGTCCCGAGGCTGTCACCCGTTCCAGAATGCGCGCCAAGCCGGTCGGTGCCGTCGCCTCGGGCAGGACGCACTGGAACTGGTGGAAGCCCGCTCGGCCGTAGAGCCGGTTCCAGCCGCCGATGGCATCGAGCGGATAGAGGAACCGGGCGAGGGGCAGGCGTCGCGTCCGTCCGCCGACGGGAATGCGGCGATAGTAGAGCGCGTTGAAGGCTCCCACTGTCCAGCGGTTGAGCAGCCCACCTGGCAGGTCGAACGGCAGGGCGAGCCAGCGGTCGGAGGCGCGCGGGCCATCGGTGTCGGCCGCCGGCTCCGCCGTCTCCAGCACGCCGCGTCCCAGGCGTGCACCGGCCGCGACCGCATCCAGCCAGGCGACCGAGTAGCTGGCAGCGTTCCGGGCCTCGACGAGGGCCGCCATCAGCGCCTCCAGGTTGTCGTGCCGGCTATAGCGCACCTCGACCGCCTGGCTGGTGCGCTGCAGGCGCAGCCGCGCGCGCAGGATCAGGCCGGTCAGGCCGCAGCCGCCCAGCGTCGCGGCGAAGAGCTCCGGCGTGCCGCTCGGCGTCAGGCGCCGCACCTCGCCGGAGACCAGCAGCAGGTCGATCCAGTCGAGATGCGCGCCGACCGCACCGAAACGGTCGTGGTTCTTGCCGTGCACGTCGTTGGCGATCGCCCCGCCCAGGGTGACGAAGCGCGTGCCGGGCGAGACCGGCACGCTCAGGCCGTGCGGCGCAAGAACCTCAAGCAGCTCGCCGAAGGTGACCCCGGCCTCGCACTCCACGGCGGGCGTGGCCGTATCGAGGGCGAGGAAGCGGTTGAGCCGCAGCATGCGGATGGCGCCGCCGCCGGTCAGCAGCGCCTGGTCGCCATAGGAGCGCAGGCCGCCGACCGGCAGCAGCGGGCCGTCGGCGCGAAGCAGCAGTGCCGCCGCGTCCTCGGGGCTCTCCGGCCGCCAGGCCGACATCGTCGCGCGCGGGTAGCGGCCCCAGCCGCCGCGCACGGCGGTCGCGCTGCGCAGGCGGCGCTGCGCGTCTAGAGGTAGATCAGCCACGCGAAGCTCCCGATCCAGGCCGCAACGGTGACCATCAGGAAGGTGTCGGTCAGGATCAGCTCGGTGGGATCACCCGAGCGCTGCTCGACCATGACGATCTGCAGGTAGCGCAGCAGCCCGAGCACCACGAAGGGGGCCGTGACATAAAGCCGTTCGGCCCCCAGCCGGGCCATCGCCGCCGCGTCGGTGGTGAAGATCAGGTAGGCGACCAGCGTGGCGGCCAGCAGCATCGCCATCACCAGGTCGAGGAACGCCAGCGTGTATCCCGACAAGACCTTGCGATGGTTGTCGTCGAGCCGGAGCACCAGGTCGTCGCGGCGCTTGCCGACCGCGATCAGCAGGGCGAGCAGCCCCGTCATCACCAGGATCCAGGGCGAAGGCTCGACCTGGATGACCACCGCGCCCGCCTCGACCCGCAGGACAAAGCCCAAGGCGATGCAGGCGACGTCGAGCAGGGCGATGCGCTTGAGGTAAAGGCCGTAGGCCGTCACCAGCACGGCGTAGGCGATGACCAGGGCGCCGAACGCCAGGGAGAGCGCGAGCGCCAAGGCCAGCCCGGCGAACAGGCAGACGCCGGCCAGCGCCGCCGCCGGACCGACGCCGAGCGTGCCGGCGGCCAGGGGCCTGTGGCGCTTGACCGGGTGGAGACGGTCGGCGTCGCGGTCGAGGATGTCGTTGACCGCATACAGCCCCCCGGCGACGAGGCAGAAGGCGAGCACCGCCACTCCCACCGCCAGCGCCGTCGTCGGCGTGAGCGCCTCCGGCGTGAAGAACAAAGGCGCGGCAACGAAGAGATTCTTGACGAACTGCCGCGGGCGCAAGAGCCGCACGGCCGCGGCGAGTTTCGCGGCGCCCGCTGCCTTGCCGTCGCTGCTTTCCGTGCTCCCTCTCACCCGCTCCCCATCCCTGCGCCCAGATCCCTGCGCCCAGATCCCTGCGCCCCGCCAGCCAAGCCCTCGACGGGCGATGTCACCCTTGCATCACACACACAAAACGGCATGGCCGGCGGGCGGTGCAACGACTAATGTGCGCGGGCTCGGTGGGCTGGCGAGGGGGATATGCGCGAGCGTGTGCGCCCGCGAGAGGCGACCCTGGTCGCAGCCGCGGTCGCGACGGCCGCGCTGCTGCTCGTCGGCTTTGCCGTCGGTTACTTCGACGGCGGCCGCGTCGATGACAGCTACATCTTCTTCCGCTATGCCGATCACCTGGCCGCAGGTCTGGGCTTCGTCTGGAACCCGGCCGGCCCGCCGACCGCCGGCGCAACCTCGATTGCCTATCCCCTTCTCCTCAGCGGCCTCGCCCGTGTCGCCGGACAGCCAGCCGCGGCAGTGGCGGACATCGTGGGCCTGAGCGCGACCATGACCATGCTGGCTCTTGTGGCACTGGCCGTCTGGCGGGTGGCCGGTCCGGGGGCCCGTTGGCTCGCCGCCCCGATCGTGCTCCAGCTCGCGCTGACCCCCGCCGTGATCCGCCATGCGCTCAACGGCATGGAGACCAGCCTGGCGATGGCGGTCGTCGCCGCGGTTGCCTGGGCATGCCTCGGCGGCGCGCCGCGGCGCGCCGGCGGCGGCGCACTGCTCGGCGCGCTGGCCGGAGCGAGCTACCTCGTGCGGCCGGACCTGCCGCTGCTGTGCGGCGGTCTCGCCGGCCTGGCGGTCGTCCTGGCGCAATCCGACACGCGGCCGCGGGCGCCCGTCCTCGCACTGCTCACCGGGTTCGCTGCCAGCGTCGGCTTCGCCGTGGCCTGTCATGCCTGGCTCTTCGGAACGCCGGTGCCGTTGGCGGCCCACATGAAGATTGCGCCGCTGACCGTCTGGACCACGCCGGTGCTGGCCGAATGGACGGTCAACACCCTGGCCCACTTCGTGACGCTGGTCGCCGTTTCGCTGGTGCTGATCGCAGCGCTGCTGACGCTCCTCGGTCGCCAGGTCGGCCGGACAAGCCTGGTGCTGGCCCTGCCAGCCCTGGTCTATACGCTCTATCTGCTGTCGATCGCCCCCGTCATGGGCTTCGACCACCGCTTCCACATGCCACTGGTGCCGCTGATTGCGATCCTGCTGGGTCACCTGGCCGCCCGGGCCTGGCACGTGCGCCCGCCCGAGCTGCTGCGCGCTGTGCCCGCAAGACTGGGCCTGGCGCTTCTGCTGGCGGTCTTCGTCGGCCACCAGCTCGGCGCCTTCACCGAGATGCGCGGCCGCGCCAGCGCCGCGCTCGACGGCTGGGACGCCTACGCCGTCATCGGCGAGCGCCTGGGGCCCTGGCGCGACGAGGTCACACTGGCCGCCTCGGAGAGCGGGCTGGCCCCGTACCTCTTCGGTGGGCGCCACCTCGACTTGGCCGGGCTCAACGACGCGACCGTGGCGCGGCTGGCGGGCACGCCGGACGCCGCCGAGCGGTTTCGCCGCTACCTGGAGAGCGAGTGGGGTCTGCCAGACGTCTGGGTCGAGCCGGCGGCGCAGTACGCCTATGCCCACCTCGCGGCGCACCCGCGCCTGAAGCCGCTCTACGCGAACGTTTCCCTGGCAGGACTTGCTGTGCATGTCCGCCGCGACAGCCCGCACTTCGCCGAGCTCGTGGCGGCGCTGGAGCGGCCGGGGCCGGTGCGCGGCGCCGCCCAGGCGTGGGACCGGCGTTTCGCCCTCTTCTGAGGACGCCCGATCGGCGGCCCCGCTACTTCAACGGCTCGAGGATCGAGACGTAGTTGGCGACGGCGGCGCCACCCATGTTGAAGATGCCGGCCAGGTCGGCGCCCTCGATCTGCATGTCGCCGGCGGCGCCGGTGAGCTGCATGGCGCACAGGGCGTGCATCGACACGCCGGTGGCGCCGATCGGGTGGCCCTTGGACTTCAGCCCGCCGGAGGGGTTGACCGGCAGCTTGCCGTCCTTCTTCGTCCAGCCCTCCAGCGCCGCCTTGGCGCCCTGGCCGCGCGGCGCCAGGCCCATCGCCTCGTACTCCAGCAGTTCGGCGATGGTGAAGCAGTCGTGGGTCTCGACCAGCTTCAGGTCGTCCAGGCTGGTGCCGGCCTCGGCGTGGGCGCGACTCCAGGCCTCGGCGCAGCCCTCGAACTGCACGATGTCGCGCTTGCTGAGCGGCAGGTAGTCGTTGACCTGCACGTTGGCGCGGAACCGCACGGCCTTGTCCATGGAGCGCGCCGTCTCCTCGTCGGTCAGCACGATGGCGGCGGCGCCGTCGGAGACCAGGGAGCAGTCGGTGCGCTTCAGCGGCCCGGCGACGTAGGGGTTCTTGTCGCTGACGGTGCGGCAGAAGTCGTAGCCCAGGTCCTTGCGCATCTGGGCGTAGGGGTTGGCGACGCCGTTGGCGTGGTTCTTGGCCGCGATCGCCGCCAGGGCGTCCGACTGGTCGCCGTGGCGCTGGAAGTACTGGGCGGCGATGACGCCGAAGACGCCGGCGAAGCCACCCTCGATCTCGCTCTCCTCCTTGACGTAGGAGGCCTTCAGCAGGGTCTCGCCGATCTGCTTGCCCGGCAGGTTGGTCATGGTCTCGACGCCGACGACTAGGACGAAGCGGCCCTCCTTCGCCTTCAGGGTCTTGAGGCCCTGGCGGATGGCGGCGGAGCCGGTGGCGCAGGCGTTCTCGACGCGCGTCGCCGGCTTGAAGCGGAAGGCGTCGGAGGTCTGCAGCACCAGCGAGGCCGGGAAGCCCTGGGCCGAGAAGGCCTCGCCGTAGGTGCCCAGGACGATCTCGTCGATGTCCTCCGGCGCCAGCCCGGCGTCGGCGACCGCCTGGGTCGCCACCTGGGCGATCAGGTCCTCGACGTCCGAGCCCTCGTGCTTGCCGAAGGGCGTGTGCGCCCAACCGACGATGCAGCCGCTCATGAGATGCCTCCTTCCGGCGCGATCCGTTGGAATGTTTCGACCGGAGATATAGCCGCTGTACCGCGGCGGCGCTAGGCATCCCGCGGCAAGGCTGCCGCGACGCAGGTGCCGCGCCGGTCAGCCGAGGGCGACCGCCCAGGCCAGAGCCTCCTCCAGGCGGTCGTTGCCCCAGAAGATCTCGCCGTCGGCGCAGCGCCAGGTGGGCGCGCCGAAGATCCCGTGCGCCTTGGCCTGCTCGGTGGCCGCCCGCAGGGCCTGCTTGGTTTCGGACGCGCTGGCCGCGGCGAGCAGCGTGGGCGCATCCTCCCCCTCGCCCGCCAGCAGATCGGCCAGCACCGCCGGATCGGCGATCTGGGCGCCGTCGGCGAACTCGGCACGGTAGACGGCGCGGCTGAAGCGCGCGCGCGGCGCCCCGTCCGGCAGCGCGTTGGCGATGCGCGCGGCCAGCAGGCCGTTCTGCGGAAAGGGGTCGGGCCGCACGAAGGGCAGGTCGAGCCGCCGGCAGGTGCGCGCCACGTCGCGCCACATGTAGGCGCCCTTGTCCGGCTGAATGTTGAAGGGCGAGGTCGTCCAGCCGAGCTCGGCGAACAGCGGCCCGAGCAGGAAGGGGCGCCAGCGCAGCTCGACGCCCGCGGCCAGCGCTTCCCGCTCGACGCGCATCGCAGCGGGATAGGAGTAGGTGCTGGCGAACTCGTACCAGAACTCGAGCCTGTACATGCGCCTCACCCCGCGGCTCGGCACGCCGCACGGCGCGGCTAGCCCTCCTCACTCTCCAACCCGATGCCCTCGCCGCCGAGCCAGCTTGCGAAGGCGAGCTCGTAGCCGTCGGGGTCGCGCAAGGTGAACTCCCGCACGCCGTAGGCCTGCTCCTCCAGTGGGCCAGGGGCGTAGCCGCGGTCGCTCAATTCCTCGTGCGCTGCCCGGGCGTCGGGGACATAGAAGTAGAACAGCGTCTCGCCGTAGCTCGGGCGGGCGCGTCGCGCGGCGCTGTCCGCGCCGTCCGGCCGGTTCAGCATGAGCTGGACGGGGCCATGCGAGATCAGCGCCCAGATCGGTTCTCCATCCGCGTCGTGCCGGTTCTCGACCGAGAAGCCGAGGGCGTTGCGGTAGAAGTCGAGGCTGGCCTCGAGATCTTCGACGTTCAGCAGGGGCACCAGGCGGTCAAGCAGCATCGCGGCGAAACTCCCGAAAGCGAGGCCGCATCGTGCCCGAGGCCGCGCCGGGCGAAAATCCCCTAAACGCGGATGTCGGTGCCGGCCTCGCCGCGCTGCGTGGCCTTCGGCGGGCCGGCGAGCGTCTCCAGCATGAGTTGCCAGCGGTCGGCGGCGCGCACGGCGGCGTAGTCGCGGTCGTAGACGGCGCGGCCGGCGGCCGCCAAGCGGTCGCAGCGCAGCGGGTCGGCGAGCAGACGCCCCAGCACATCGGCCAGGCGGGCCGGATCGTCGGGGGTGAGCAGCAGGCCGTCGCGGTCGTGCGCGATCAGCGCCGCCGGTCCCGGCGCCGCCAGCGCCACCACCGCGCGCTCGGCGGCCCAGGAGGCGACCACCGGCAGGCCGATGGGGTCGTCGGTGCGTGCGACGAGCGCCAGGTCGGCACCGGCGACGGCCAGCTCCGGCGCGTCGACCAGCCGGACCCGGCCGCTGAGCCGGTCCTTGCGCAGGCGGCGCTTCAGGCGCCGCGGGTTGGAGGTCGGCGGGGCCAGCCACAGCCAGACCTCCTCGGACAGCCGGGCCAGGGCGTCGAGCGCCAGCGCGCAGCCGGGCTCGTCGCTGGCCGGGACGGCGATCAGGTCCGCCGCACCCGGCGTGTCCCAGCGCTCGCGCAATAGAGGCGCCACCGGCGGTTCCGGCACGACCGGTGCGAGCACGCCGACCTCCTCCTCCGGCCAGCCGGACTCGCGCGCCCAGTCGGCCAGGTCGGCGGTCGGCGCGACCAGCCGCCGGGCGCCGGCATGCGCGAAGGGCGCGACCTCCTCGTAGGCGAGCAGCAGGCCGAGCCGTACCGTCCGCTCGGCGCCGTGCGGTGCCGGGGCGATACGCGCCGCCTCGCCGCCCCACAGCAGCAAGAGGTCGGGGCGGAAAACCGCCAGCTCGTCGGCGATGCGCCGGCGGGTCGTCAGATCCAGGAAGCTGCGGAAGGGGGCGGCGCGAAACCCGACCGGCAGGCCGTCGGTCTGCGCCTGCCAATCGGCCGGCGCCACCAGCCGCTGCACGACCTTCGGCGCGCTGTCGGCCACGCCGTCGGCGAGGCTGCGGACGAGCGCCAGCGCCGCCTCGCCCTGGGGCGAGCGGGCGGGGGCCGCACAGAGGTGCAGGCAGCGCAGCAGCGGTCGTCTCCCGCGACGGTCGGTCCGATGTGTCAGTCTGGCCGGCGAAGGTTTCGGGATGCCTAAAGCCGCGCGGCTTTGCTATGCAGCCCGGCCATGTCCGCGCCGTCCCGCATCCTGGTGGTCAAGCTCAGCGCCTTCGGCGACTTCGTGCTGTCGCTCGCCGCGCAACAGGCGATCCGCCGTGCGCATCCCCGGGCCGAGCTGACGCTGCTGACGACCCGGCCCTACGTCGCGCTCGCCGAGGCCAGCGGCCTGTACCAGCAGGTCTGGGTCGACGAGCGGCCGGCGCTGTGGAATCTCTGCAGCCTCGCGCGCCTGCGCGCCCGCCTGCGCGGCGCCGGCTTCGCGCGGGTCTACGACCTGCAGCGCAACGACCGCTCGGCCCTCTACTTCCGCCTGATGGGCCGCGCCAAGCCGGAGTGGGTCGGCACCGTCGCCGGCGCCTCGCACCCGGCGCCCGAAATGTCGGCTAGGCGACACATCGCCGAGCGCGAGCGCGACCAGCTCGCGGCCGCCGGCATCGCGGTCGACGACTGGCCCGACCTCTCGTTCCTGGCTGGTGACCTCTCCGGCCTGGAGCTGCCGGAGCGCTTCGCCCTGCTGGTGCCCGGCAGCGCGCCGAGCCGGCCGGAGAAGCGCTGGCCGGCGGCGCGCTACGCGGAGCTGGGCACCGCGCTGGCAGAACGGGGGGTCGTGCCGCTGCTGTTGGGGACCGAGGCAGAGGCGGCAGCGCTGCAGGCCATCGTCGGCGCCTGCCCCGCCGCCCGCGACCTGCGCGGGCGCACGGATTTCGCCCAGATTGCCGCGCTGGCGCGGCGGGCCGAGCTGGCGGTCGGCAACGACACCGGGCCTATGCACCTGATCGCCGCGGCCGGCTGCCCGACCCTGACGCTGTTCTCCGCCGCCTCCGACCCGGTGAAGATCGCGCCGCGCGGGCCGGCCGCCGCCACCCTGCAGCGCGATCCGCTAAGCGCCCTGGGCCTGGACGCGGTCCTGGGTGCGCTCGAGCAGCTCGCGCGCCGCGGCCAGCACGGGCGCGACCTCTAGGCTGTGCATGTAGGGGGCGTTCGCGGCGGGATCGAAGTCCGGCCGGGCGGCGAAGTCCGCCCAGCTCTCCGGCGTGCGCACGACGGCCGCGTGCGTGCCCCAGGGCGCGTAGCGCACCTCGTTGGTCGGGCCGAACAGGCCCAGCGTCGGGCAGCCGGCCGCCGCCGCCAGGTGCATCAGCCCGGAATCGTTGCCCAGGAACAGGCGGCAGCGCGACAGGGCGGCGCCCAGCACCGGCAGCGGCGGCGTGCCGATCCAGTCGAGCCGGCGCTCGGGCGGCAGCTTCGCCAGCACCGGGTTGGCCAGCGCCCGCTCGTGCTGCGCGCCGAGCACGGCGATGCTGGCGTCGGGCAACGGACCGCCAGGCGCGGTCAGTGCCAGCGCCGCCTCGACGAAGCGCTCGGCCGGCCAGATCTTGCCGGACCAGTTGGCGGTCGGCGCAATGGCCAGGACCGGGCCGGCGACGCCCTCCAGCAGCGCGGCGGCCTGCTGGCGGTGCGCCTCGGCAAACCACAGGCAGGGCGCCGGCGGCGGGTCGAGCCCGAGCAGCGCCCCCAGTTCGGCCACCCGATGCACGGCGGGGTCGGCCTTGCCGACCACCAGCTTGCGCACGGTCGGCACGCTGTAGGCGATCACCGAGGCCCGCAGGTCGAGCACCAGGGACCAGCCGGCGAAGACCGACTTCAGCCACAGCCCCGCCCAGTGCAGCCCCAGCGGCTGCTTGCGCAGCAGTCGGATGCGCTCGACCTGCGGCATGGCACCGAAGATCTGGGCGGCCAGCGGGCTGGCGGCCAGGGTGAAGGCGGCCTTCGGGTGCTGCCGGCGCACGGCCTCGACGCAGCCGGTGGCCAGCACGGCATCCCCGAGGCGAGTGGGTAGGATCGCGAGAATACGCATGGCAGCGCGCTGTATGGCAGCCGCCGTGCGGCTTGCCAAGACGCCCGGCTTTTCCCATCTGCGACGGCGACGCAACGACGAGGAGACATGGGGCGATGGGCGAGCTGTCGGCGCACGTTCTGAACCAGCGCGGCATCCTGGAGCTGAGCGGACCGGACGCGCGCAGCTTCCTGCAGGGCATCGTCTCCAACGACGTCGAAAAGGTCGCGCCGGAGCGCGCGATCTGGGCCGCCTTCCTGACGCCCCAGGGCAAGTATCTGCACGACTTCTTCCTGGCCGAGGGCGTCCAGGGCGTGCTGCTGCTCGACTGCGAGGCGGAGCGGCGCGCCGACCTTGCCAAGCGCCTCAAGATGTTCAAGCTGCGTAGCAAGGTCGAGTTGGCGGACCGGACCGACGCGATGGCCAGCCTCGTCGTCTGGGGCGCGGGTGCGGCCGAAGCGGCAGGGCTGCCCGCCGAGCCGGGCGCGGCCAAGCCGTTCCACGGCGGCGCGCTGTTCGTCGATCCACGGCTGAGCGAACTCGGGCTGCGCGCCCTGCTGCCGCGCGCGGCCCTGGAGCCGGCGCTGGCCGAGCTGGACGCCGCGCCGGCCGACCTGATCGCCTGGGAGCAGGCGCGCATCGCCCACGGCGTCCCCGACGGCAGCCGCGACATGCAGGTGGAAAAGGCGATTCTGCTGGAAAACGGCTTCGACGAGCTGGGCGGCGTCGACTGGCAAAAGGGCTGCTACATGGGCCAGGAGCTGACCGCGCGCACCAAGTATCGCGGCCTGGTCAAGAAGCGCCTGCTGCCGGTGCGCCTCGGCGGCCCGACGCCAGAGCCCGGCACCCCGGTGACCAAGGCGGACGGCAAGGAGGTCGGCGAGATCCGCAGCGCCGCCGGCGATACCGCGCTCGCCCTCATCCGCCTCGATGCGCTGGAGGCCGAACTGACCGCCGGCGAGGCCAAGCTAACGCCCGAGAAGCCGGCCTGGGCGAGCTTCTAGCTCCTACTCGGCCAGCAGCCCTTCCGCGCGCAGCACCGCCAGGAACTGCTCGCGGGTCATGCCGCTTTCGACCTCGGGGTGGTAGACCAGCGAGAGCACGGCCAGCGCCTCGGCCCGCTCCTCGGGCGTCAGCGGCGCCGGGTCGAACGCCAGGCGCTCGCTGTGGTGCAGCCCCAGCGCGATCAGCAGCGAGCGGAACAGGCAGTCCTCGAAGCGCGGAAGCGGCAGGGTTGCATCGATCCTGATCGTGGCTCCGACAAGGCGCCACCGACGGTCCTCGGCCGTTGGGTGGCGTTCCGCATACGGTACTGACTGGAACGTCACGCAGCGTATAGCTTCTGCCGCCTCGACCACAGCTTCGTATCCTGCCAGTGGTCCGGCCGGAAGCAAACGCAAGCTCGGGGGCGCGAGGAAGACCCGTACGACCCCACGCGGAGTCTCTGCCTCTTCCTCCAGCCCACGGACTTTCATCGGCAAGAGCCCGACGTTCGTTAGGGCGGGGCCGATCTGGTGCAACAGCGCTTGCAGGCTCTCGGCCTGGTCAAGGGCGGACGCGGTCGATAGCGGGTCGGGGGCCAGAAACGAGGAGAAGACGACGGGCAAGTCGACATTCTCGGGGTAGCGCAGAACACGGTCGCCCACCCGGTAGAATTCCTCCTCGCCAGCGAACAGCCATTTGTCCAGTGCGGCAGCGACAGCGGAACCTTCTCCTACGCGGTCTTGGGCGCGCCCATACCCAGCTGCGCCGACGAGGATGCCGATCGCGAGCCAAAGCAAGACACCGTGACGCACTGTCACTTCCCACCCCGCCGGATGAATGAAGGCACGTCTGGATTCCGCACGAAAGTCTCAAACATCCGGATAGCTCCGGCGGGGTTCTGGTCGAGATCCCTCTCGATTTGGTCGAAGGGCCAGTGCGACGGGGCTCCGCGCTGCAGCCGAAGGGCGAGATACCGCGCGACCTCTTCCCGCGTTCGAGCTTGCGCCGCTTGATCACGCAACTCGTTCGCCGAGGGTATGCGCGCTTCGCGCTCCGCCTGCTCGGCTGCGGCCCTCCGATCTCCTTCCTGCTGCCGCCGCCGCGCCTCACGCCGACGTTTGCGCTCGGCCGTGGCGTTCAGGCGCGTGACGGTCGGGCCATCGGGCTTGACCACGCCGTCGACCTGCAGCCCCTCGTCCTTCTGGAAGGCTTGGACGGCCTGGATCATCTCGTGGTCCGGGTAGCGGTGCCAGCCGCTGGCCGGATTGGGCCGATAGTAGCCGAGCTCGCCGAGCCCGTGCTTCAGGGCCCAGACATCCTCCTCCAGGCTGTTGTGCGAAGCACCCACAGTTTGGTTCAACCGTATCATGTCAGACCCTCCAAGCGCCGCAATCGAGACAAGCATATCAAAAGTGCATCATGTTCGTAATATGTTCTAAAGACGAGATCTCACACCTCCAACCGCCGCCGCAGTTCCGCGCCCACGGCCGCCAGCCGGGTGAAGGGGCTCTCACCCTCGGCGAGGCTGAGGTCGCCGGCGGCCTTCAGGCCGGCGGTGCCGAAGCGCTCGCGCAGGGCCTCGGCGAGCCAGCCACAAGCCTGGGCCCGGCGCCGGGCCTCCAGCCGGCCGGTGTCGCGCAGCCAGGCATAGTGACCGTCGAGCGCGGCCAGCAGGCCCGGGATACCCTCGCGGGTTTCGGCCGAGACGGCCAGCGCCGCGACCGTCCAGCCCGCCTCCGCCTCGGCCAGGCCCAGCGCCCCCTTGAGATCGGCGAGCGCCCGGCGGGCGGGGGCGCCCATGTCCGCCTTGGTGACCACCGCCAGGTGCGGGATCTCGACGATGCCGGCCTTCATGAACTGCAGGGAGTCGCCGCTGCCCGGCTGCACGCAGAAGACCACGGTGTCGGCGACCCCGGCCACGTCGGTCTCCGACTGGCCGACGCCGACCGTCTCGATCAGGACCACGTCGAACAGCGCGCGCATCAGCACCATGGCGGCCACGGTCTGCTCGGCCAGCCCGCCCAGGCGGTCGCGCGCCGCCATCGAGCGGATGAAGAGACCGGGGTCGCCGGCGTTGCTCGCCAGGCGCACCCGGTCGCCCAGCAGCGCACCGCCGGAACGCTTGGAGGAGGGGTCGACCGCGATCACGCCGACCGTGCGCCCCGAGTCGCGATAGGCCGCGATCAGCGCGCCGGTCAGGGTCGACTTGCCGACCCCCGGCGGACCGGTCAGCCCGACGGTCTGGCCGCGCGCCGCCGCCTCGACCTCGGCCAGCAGGGCGAGCACCTCCGGCGCCTCGGGCGTGCGTTCCAGCCGGGCCAGGGTACGCGCCAGCTCCGGCTTTCCGCCGCTGCGCAGGCGGTCGAGGTTCAGGTCTTCGCTCATGGCCCGCAGACAAAGCAGAGCCGGGGTAACCGGGCAAGCCGCTTCCACGCGGACGCCGCCTCGGCTACACCCCGACGGCATGGGGGAGATGGACCGGACGCTCTTCTTCGGCGTGATCGCCGCCCTGGCCGCGGCCGCCGGCCTCGCCGGCTGGGGGCTCGGCTGGCCGGGGCCGGCGCTGGTGGCGGCCGGCGCCGCCTGGGCACGCCTGCAGATGCGCCTCGGCGAGGTCGCGCGGCAGCAGGCAGGGGCCGACACGGGGGCGGCCGACGCGGTGACCGCCGCCCTGCCCTGGGGCGCCGCGGCGGCGGTTCTCGTCACGCTCGCCTTCCTCGTCTTGGCGCCGTGAGCCGGGCGCGGCAGGATAGGCGCATGAACGACTCGGCCCGCACCGTCACCCGCCACTACGCCCGCGCCGGCAGCCTGGCGCAGCGCCTCCTCGACATCGCCCACGGCTTGGCCCGCGACGACCGCTTGACCGTCGACGACCTGGCGCCGCTCGACCAGTTCCACATGCGCGGCGCGGAAGCCACGGTCGAGTTCGCCGAGATGGTCAAGCCGCAGCCGGGCACGGTCTGCGTCGACCTGGGCTGCGGCATCGGCGGGCCGGCGCGCTGGCTCGCAATCAACTGCGGCGTCGAGGTGCTGGGCCTCGACCTGACCGAGAGCTACTGCCACGACGCCGCCGCCCTGACCGCCGCCGTGGGGCTGGCTGGGCAGGCCCGCTTCGCCTGCGCCGACGCCACCCGCCTGCCGCTGGCCGAGGACTCGGTCGATCTGGTCTGGACCCAGCACGCCGCCATGAACGTCCCCGACAAGGCGGCGATGTATCGCGAGGTCTACCGCGTGCTGAAGCGCGGCGGCCGCCTGGCGCTGCACGACATCATGGCCGGGCCGGACGGCCCGCCGCACTTCCCGGTGCCCTGGGCGCGCGGGCCGGAGGGCTCGTTCCTGCTGCCTTCGGGCGAGGTGCGCCGGCTGCTGGCCGAGGCCGGGCTGAGCGAACTGGTCTGGCACGACCACACGGCCGACGCGCTGGCCTGGGTGCACCGCCGGCGCGCCGCCCTGCAGGCCGGCGAGCCGCGCCCGCCGGGCCCGCACCTCTTCCTGGGCGAGGCCTTCCAGGACATGGCCGCCAACCTCGGCCGCAGCCTAGAAGACGGCCGCATCACCGTGCACATGGCCCTGCTGCAGAAGCCGTAAGCGGCCGAGTTGGGCGGCGCGCCCTTCGAGACGCGGGCGTACCGCCCGCTCCTCAGGACGAAGGTTTTCTGATTTCAATCAGACAACTTCATCCTGAGCCGCGGACCGCAGGTCCGCGAGTCGAAGGATCCGGCTCAGCCGCCAGCCCTCAGCACGGACCCTTTGGTGTCCAGCAGCACCGCAATCGCCCGCTCCACCACCTCCGGCTCCTCGCGCATCGGCAAGGCGCAGAGGTTGGCGGCGGCCAGCGGCGGGCTGGTGTCGCGAAACCGATCGAGGGCCGGGCCGCCTGCCCCACCGCCTTCCAGGGCCGCCAGGTCGCGCAGGACCGGCGGGCAGAGCGCGCCGACGCTTTCGATCAAGGGGAACTGGGCGAAGGCGTGCAGCGCCGTCAGCAGCTTCGGCCCGACCGCTTGGGCCGGGCCCTGGTGCGCAGGGTGACGCAGGGTCGTCAGCGCCGCGTGCAGATAGAAGTCGAGCACCGGATTGCCGGCCGCGAAGAGACAGACGGCGTTGTGCACGTGCCGCCGCGCCCGGAAGCGGTTGGGTTTGTCGGGCTCGGGCTCGATCCAGACCTCGCGCCCGAAGGCGTGGTCGGTGTCCGGCAGGACCAGCCGCTCGGGATCGAAGACCAGGGTGTCGGCGTCCAGCCAGACGACCCGCTCGGCGCCGTCCTCCAGCAGCTCGCGCGCCCAGACCAGCCGCGCGACGTCGGCCAGGGTCGAGGGGCGCTCGGCGTAGCGCCTCCGAACGTCCTGCGGCGCCCGTTCCAGAAACTCGTCGCCCTCGAAGCGATAGCCGAAGCCCTGCGCCGCCGCCCAGCTCTTTACGGACTCCTGGCATAGCATCGACCAGCTATCCACGGTTGCGTTATCTTGTGACTGCAATACGATGGCGGTTTCGTATGACATGGAGACTGATCGTGACTAAGCCGGTAGTCATTAGACAGATAGAAGGCGCAGCCAACAATCTATACAGCGAGCATATAGATGTTTCTAATATTTCCAACGCGAACTTTCGCGAAGACGCATTCCACACACGCTCCTTAGTGGCGTTATACCTACAGGATACAAATAATATTGATCCCGCAGAAGCTGCAGCCTGTATTACGGATGGCCCAGACGATCAAGGCGTTGATGGGATTTACGTTCACCCCAATCACAATAGAATTTTCTTTGTCCAAGCCAAATGGCGGAAGAACCCTGAAAGTGGCGTTTCTTTAAGTGAATTCAATAGATTTCGGGATGGTGTAGAAAAACTAATAAACGGAAACCTTGATGGTTTTTCTGAAGATATAAAGACACGATACAATGAAATTCTTGCCGCATTGACAAATATAGATACGAAAATTACGGTGGCGTTTGTAACCACAAGTGCACAAAAAATTTCAGAGCACATCGAAAAATCGGCTCAAGAGTTTTGCGCAAAGATAAATGCATACAGTGAGCTAATCGAAATTGAATGGAGAAATCTAGAAGATATCATAAACTTTGCGCGAGCAAGTGTCCGACCAGATATAAACGAAACTATTTTGCTTCAGAATTTTGGAAGAATTACAGAGCCATTTGAATCTTATTTCGGAGTTGTTAGCACGAATGACTTAGCTAAACTGGCAGAGAAATATGGAAATGCTCTGTTTTCAGACAATCTGCGATACTTTCTTGAAGATAGCGATGTTAACAAAGGTATCGCACAAACCCTCCACGATTATCCAGGTTACTTTTGGTACTATAATAATGGTGTTACGGCAATTTGCAGTTCCATAAAAAAACAACCTCAGGGCGGCGGCTCTACTGAAGTTGGCCTGTTCAACGTCGAGGGACTTACGATCATTAATGGCGCACAAACAGTTGGAACCATAGCACGATTCATTAAGGCCCAAGAATCTGGAACCGACGCAAAGGTTCTTATGCGGATTATCTCACTTGAAGGAACGCCGATACAGTTTTCGTCAGACGTGACAAAAGCTAATAATACACAAAATGACCTTACTGCGATAGATTTTGTATCCCAAGACCCTCAACAAGAGCGGTTAAGAATTGAACTAGCAAAGCATGGTATCATTTACGTTTATCGTAGGGGTGATTCTGTTTCGAACCCAAATCAAGGATTTGACATAAGAACCGCAACTGTTGCGCTAGCTTGCTCAAAGTCGGAATTACGACTAGCAGTTTTTGCGAAACGTTACATAAGTAGCCTCTGGAGCAATATTAAGAAGGAACCATACACAACTCTTTTCAATGATAGTGTTTCCGGTCTCTATCTCTGGAATCTCGTTCAAGTCACTCGTTCGGTTGACCAGCACATCCTGCAAGCTGCCGACAAGTTCGAAGGGCGAGAGCGATTGATTCCTGTTCATGGAAATCGATTTTTACTACACTGCATATTTAATTCTGTAGATATTTCTAGATTGAAAAATAATAGTGAGCTCAAAAGCGTGACAATAGACTGTATCAATGCTGCAGACACGCTCCTGGCGAAGTTAATTGAAATAATAAACATGGAGTATTCCACTGCATACCCTGGGAATATTTTTAAGAATCAGGAGCGCCAATCCGATCTGAAAAGGCGATTACTTGAGGCATAGGTATAAGCTTTAACTCACACAGACAGCGTTAAACGCGCTTCTGCGCCAGCCCCAGACCCTGCAGGCTGCTGCCGATCTCGTCGAGGATGGCGGGGTCGTCGATGGTGGCCGGCAGCTTGAAGTCCTCGCCGTCGGCGATCTGGCGCATGGTGGCGCGCAGGATCTTGCCGCTGCGGGTCTTCGGCAGGCGCGGCACCACGGTGGCCTGCTTGAAGGCGGCGACCGGGCCGATGCGGTCGCGCACCATGGCGACCACCTCCCTGACGATCTCGGCGTGGTCGCGCTCGACGCCCTTGTTGAGCACCAGGAAGCCGACCGGCATCTGGCCCTTCAGCGCGTCGGCGACGCCGATCACGGCGCACTCGGCGACGTCCGGGTGGGCGGCCAGCACCTCCTCCATCGCGCCGGTCGAAAGGCGGTGGCCGGCGACGTTGATGATGTCGTCGGTGCGCGCCATGACGAAGACGTAACCCTCTTCGTCGATGTAGCCGGCATCGCCGGTCTGGTAGTGGCCGGGGTATTCGCTCAGGTAGGTCTTGGTGTAGCGCTCCTTGGCGCCCCAGATGGTCGGGAAACAGCCAGGCGGCATCGGCAGCCTGCCGCAGATGGCGCCGATGGTGCCCGCCGGCACCTCGCGCCCGTCCGGGTCGAGCACCTTGAGGTCCCAGCCCGGCACCGGCTTGGTCGGGCTGCCCGGCTTCACCGGCAGCGGCTCGATGCCCATGCAGTTGGCGGCGATCGACCAGCCGGTCTCGGTCTGCCACCAGTGGTCGATCACCGGCACCTTCAGCTTGTCCTGCGCCCATTCCAGCGTGTCCGGGTCGCAGCGCTCGCCGGCCAGGAAGAGGGCACGGAAGTGGCTCAGGTCGTAGTCGCCCAGCAGCTCGCCCTGGGGGTCCTGCTGGCGGATGGCGCGGAAGGCCGTCGGCGCGGTGAAGAGCGTGACCACCTTGTGCTGCTGGATCACCCGCCAGAAGGCGCCGGCATCGGGCGTGCCGACCGGCTTGCCCTCGTAGACTACGGTGGTCGCGCCGTAGATCAGCGGCGCATAGACGATGTAGGAGTGGCCCACCACCCAGCCGATGTCGCTGGCCGCCCAGTACACCTCGCCGGGCCGGATGTCGTAGATGTGGCGCATCGACCAGGTCAGCGCGACGGCGTGGCCGCCGGTGTCGCGCACGATGCCCTTGGGCTGGCCGGTGGTCCCCGAGGTGTAGAGCACGTAGAGCGGGTCGGTGGCCGCGACCGGCACGCAGTCGTGCGGCTCGGCAGCGCTCATGACCTCGTCCCAGTCCTCGTCGCGCCCGGCCTGCAGCTCGCAACGCTCCTGCGGGCGCTGCAGGATGAGGCAGTGCGCCGGCTTGTGCACCGCCATGATGATCGCAGCGTCGAGCAGCGGCTTGTACTCGACGATGCGCTGCCCCTCGATTCCGCAGGAGGCGGAGAGGATCAGCTTCGGCGCGCAGTCGTCGATGCGGGTGGCCAGCTCGTTGGCCGCGAAGCCGCCGAAGACCACCGAGTGGATGGCGCCCAGGCGCGCGCAGGCGAGCATCGCCATGACCGCCTGCGGGATCATCGGCATGTAGATGACGACGCGGTCGCCCCGGCCGACGCCGCGCGCCGCCATGGCGCCGGCCAGCTTCGCCGTCGCGTCGCGCAGCTGCCGGAAGCTGTAGTGGGCGACCGTGTCTGTGACCGGCGAGTCGTAGATCAGCGCCGTGTCGTCGCCGCGCCCGGCCTTCACGTGGCGGTCTAGGGCGTTGTAGCAGGTGTTCAGCTTGCCGCCGGGGAACCAGCGGTAATAGGGCGGGTCGCTCGCGTCGAGCACCTTGTCCCAACGCTCGGTCCAGTGGATCGCCTCGGCGGCCTCCGCCCAGAAACCTTCCGGATCCTCCAGCGACCGGCGATGCACCTCGTCGAAGCGGCCTTCGAAGCGGCTCATGGCTAACGGTTCCTCCCCCGCATCTGCGCCCTCGGCTTTACGCCTTGCGGCGGACGGTAGCCGCAAACCGCGGGCCGCCGCAACGTGGGCTGCGGGGTGGGCGGGCGGCCGCTAGGCTGACTCGACATTCATCGCATCCAGAGTAGTGCGGCGGCGATTTGCAGGAAGCTGAGGAAGTAGGCTGCGCGCCGGTCGAAGCGTGTGGCGATGCGGCGGAAGTGCTTGAGCTTGTTGAAGCAGCGCTCGACGGTGTTCCTCATCTTGTAAGCTTCCAAGTCGTAGCCGATCGGGCGCTTGCGGGTCCGATTGCAGGGGATGACCGCCTCAGCGCCCATGTCGGCGATGAGGGTTCGCAACGCATTGGAGTCGTAGGCCTTGTCGGCCAGGACGCGGCGCGGCGACAGGCCGGTCAGAAGCGTCGGGGCGAGCGGCGCGTCGCCGCGCTGGCCGGGGGTGAGGATCAGCTTGAGCGGCCGGCCCAGGGCGTCGACGGCCATGTGGATCTTGGTGGTCAGTCCGCCGCGCGAACGCCCCAGAGCCTGGTCCCCCCTTTTTGGCCGCCGCCCTTGCCGGTGGCCGCCTGCTGGTGCGCGCGCACAAGACTGGAATCAAGACTGATATAGGCGTTGTCCGGATCGCGGATCAGATGCGCGAACACGCGCTCCCACACGCCCGCCTTCGCCCAGCGGGTGAAGCGCTTGTGCACCGTCTTCCACTTGCCGTATCGCTCCGGCAGGTCATGCCAATGCGCGCCGGAGCGAAGCACCCAGAGCACCCCGTTCACGAAAGTCAGATTGTCCGCGCCCGACCGCCCCGGATCCCCCGGCTTGCCAGGCAGCAAATCCTTGATCCGCTCCCATTGTTCAGGGCTCAGCTCGTAACGCTTGGGTCGGGACATCCATGGGCTCCAGACAAACGAATCTGGAGCCCTATGACTCACACGTTGACCGTCTTCGGGAACCCCTGAATGTCGATTCAGCCTAGGCCTTCCTCCAATTCGACGAGGCCGGGCGGATGAAGCTCTCGGCGCTCTACGACCGGGTGGTCGACGTCATCGAGGAGCTGGTGAAGTTCACCCTGCTGACGCGCAACGTCGCGGCCTACCTGGTCGACCGCGAGAGCGCGCGCAAGGAAAGCGCCGGCGAGCTGTCCGATCGGGTCAACCAGCGCGCGATCTGAGGGCACGTCGAAAGCGTGATTTGACCCGCTGGTGCGGCCAAGCGATGGTCTTGCCATAATCTAGAGACAAGTGCGGTCGCGGAGGAACGGCTGCACGCCGGAGATAGACGGCCGGAAAGGCCGCAGCAGGAGGGAGCGTGCCCGAGGCGTCGAGGGAAAGCCTGCGCAGGGCGTTGCGCGTGTCCCGCAGAACCGTGCTCGCCGGTGTCGTTGCCGGTGCGGCGCTGTCGCCGCTGGCGCGCGCCGCGGCGCCGCTGCGGTTCGGGCTGACGCCGGTGTTCCTGACCTCGGACACGGCCCTGCTGTCCGGGCTCGAAGGCTATCTCTCGCGCAGCTGCGGCCGCGCCGTCGAGCTCGTCCAGCGCCGCACCTATCAGGAGATCACGGCGCTCCTGGTATCCGAGCAGCTCGACGCGGCCTGGATCTGCGGCTTTCCCTATGTGAAGTACCGCGAGCAGCTTCGCCTGCTGGCGGTTCCGGCGTGGCACGGGCGCCCGCTCTACCAGAGCTACCTGATCGTCGGCCGGGAGCGGTCGGCCGGGCGGGTCGAAGACCTGACCGGCGACATCCACGCCTTTTCGGACCCCGACAGCAACTCGGGTTATCTCGCCACCGCCGCGCTGCTCGTCGAGCGGCAGGCGCGGCTCGACACCTTCTTCCGGAAGCACTTCTTCACCTACGGCCACCGCAACGTCGTCCGCGCCGTCGCCAGCGGCCTTGCGGACAGCGGCAGCGTGGACGGATACGTCTGGGAGGTGTTGCAGGAGACCGAACCCGACCTGGCGGGCGCGACGCGGCTCGTCCACCGCTCCGACTGGCTGGGCTTTCCGCCGGTCGCCAGCTCGAGGGGACTCGCCGAAGCACCGGCGACCGGCGCGCTCGCCCGGGCGCTGCTCCGCATGGACGAGGATCCCGAGGGCCGACAGGTCCTGCGGCTGCTGCGGCTCGACGGGTTCGTCGTGCCGCCGTCTGGCCTCTACGACGGAATCGCCGCGAGTTGGCGGCGGGTCAGCGGCCTGACATGAGCGGCCTGGGCCTCGATCCGCGCCGCTGGCCGCTGCGCCTCAAGGCGCCTCTCATCGTGGCCGGCCTCATGGTTGCGGTCAGCATCGCCGTAACGCAGCAGGTGCTCGACCGGCTCGCCGAGACCCAGCAACGCCAGCTCGCCGAACTGACGGGCGCCTACCTCGACGGCCTGTCGACGGCATTGATGCCGCACGTGGTACACGAGGACGTCTGGGAGGTCTTCGACGTCCTCGACCGCTCCCGCAGCCGCTATGCCGGTCTCGCGGCGACCGACACGGTGGTGGCGACGCCGGACGGACGCGTGCTCGCGGCGACCGATCCGCATCGCTTTACCGTCGACAGCCCGATGCCGCAGGCATGGCGCGACCGTTTCCCGGCAACGGACGGCTTGCTCCTCGACCACGACCGCCAAGCCGCGCGGGCCGTGCGGACGCTCGACGACCAGGGGCGCACCGTCGGTCGCATCTACGCCGAGGCCGACATCTCGGCCCTGCTCGCCGAACGGCGCGAGGTGCTTGTCGCGCTGGTCGCGACCAACGGCGCGCTGACCCTGCTCCTGTGTTTCGTCGGCTATCTCCTCGTTCAGCGCATGCTGCGTCCGGTGGATGTCCTGGCCCGCCAGTTCGAGCAGCTCAGGCACGGCGAGGCGGCCGCCATCCCGGCGAGCGAGCTGGGGTCCGCCGACACCGAGTTCGGCCAGGTCTTTCGGCGCTTCAACGCCATGGCCGCTGCGGTGAAAGAGCGCAACGCCCTGGCGGACCGGCTGGCGGCAGAGGAACGCCTGGCCTCTCTCGGGCGCCTGGCGACCGGCATGGCGCACGAGATCAACAATCCGCTCGGCGGCCTGCTCAACTCGCTCGACACCCTGCGCACCCACGGCCACCGCGCCGAGGTGCGCCACACCTCCGTCGCTGTTTAGTCCCGGAGTGTGATGGCGTACTTTTCTGCCGTCATGCGAAAGAGCCTCTATGGGACAGGTACTCCACGGAAGCGCCGCGACGGCGCACGCCGTCCGTGCTGCGATACAGCGATCGACGGCTTCGATCGCGGCGTTGAGCCGAAAGTACGGCGTGAACCCAATAAACCATAAGAAACTTCATGATCGACACCAAATCCATCCAATTTTTACAAATCAAGCCTGCAATTTCTACCGAAACCCAAATCTCAGTCAAAAGGTCATCGCTTCATTTTCTTATCGCGTCAAAATGCGAACCGGCTGGGACTCCCGTTGTCGACGGCGCGCTCAGGCGCGCCTCAGGCGTCGCAGCACCCCATGCGCGAGGCCGCGCAGGCGCTTGTCGGCACGGTGCAGGGCGAGGTGCAGCGGCTTGACCAGGGCGTAGTCGAGCTGCCGGCGCCATTGGGGCGCGCGCAGGCGCAGGCGGTGCCAAGTGTGCCAGCGGGCGAAGCTGGCGGCGTAGGCCCAGGCGACGCCGGGGCCATAGCGGGCGAGGAAGTGGCCGACATGGGTCGTCCAGATCGGCAGCGCGAGGTACCAGGGCCGGTGGCCGGGGAAGGAGGCGCGCTTCTGCCGTTCGTGCGAGGCGATACCCTCGTAGCGCCGGTACCAGAGCGGCTCGGGCACCTGCAGGATCGGCCCGGCCAGCGCCGCCTCCAGCACCGCCACCCGGTCGGGCAGCAGCAGCCGCGCCAGGCCGGGCCCCCCCTCGAACACACTGCGGCGGAACAGGCCGTAGATCATGTTGCCGACCACCGTCTCCCCGGTCAGGTTGGCCTTCAGGGTTCGGCGGAAGCGCTCCAGGGGCCGTCTCTCCTCCGCCGCGAAGCGGTGCAACACCCGCTCCAGCAGGCGCCCCTCCGCGTCGATGCGCGGGCTGAGCGGCCAGGCGAGGCTGGCCTCCGGCCGCGCTTCCAGCGCCGCCACTAGGCAGGCCAGCCAGCGGGGGTGATAGAGGTCGTGGTCGCTGCCCCAGGCGAAGTAGGGCGCATCGGGGTAGCGCCGCCGCGCCTCGGCCAGGGCATGGCGGGCATTGCCGATGTAGCCGCGCCGCGTGCCGTCGTTCAGATAGACGAAGCGGGAGTCCTTGTCGGCCAGGGCGCGGCAGATCGCCGGCGTCACGTCGCATGAGCCGTCGTCGACCAGCAGCACGGCGAAGTCGGCAAGGCTCTGCTGCCGCAGGGAGTCCAGGGTCTCCGGCAGGGTATTGGCGTGGTTGTAGAGCAGCAGCGCGATCACGGCGCGCGGCTGCGCCTCGGGCCGGCCGCCGCCTGCGCTCACGGCTCGCTCTTCCGCCAGCCGACGACGTGGCGGTAGCCGCGCGCGGTCTTGGCTGCCGGCTTGCCCGGCCCCTCCCTCGCCGTCTTTGTCTTCTTTCGCCCGGCATCGCGCGCCTTGGCGAGGCGCTGCGTGGCGCCCGGTTCGGGCAGGCGGGTGTAGGGCAGGTCGAGCACCGGGATCTCGTGCGGCCAGAAGCGCTCGGCGAGGATCTCGGAGACGCTCTCCAGCTCGGTATTGTAGGGCGAGCGCTCGCGGTTGAGGCTGTAGAGGTATGGCGCGCCCCGCTCCCACGCCGCGTCCACATAGCCGCGCACCTGCGCCGCCGTCATCTCCTGGAACGACACCATGTTGAGCGCGAGGTCGAGGCGCGGCGGCCGCACCGCCTCCAGGTCGGTGTGGGCGAAGAACAGGAAATCGGCCGTCCAGTCGGGCGCCGGCCCGCCGGGCGCGTGCAGGTGGATCTTCGCCTTGGGGAACAGGTGGCCGAGGTAGAGCGCCGAGAACAGCATGGTCTCCGGCAGGTCGACGACGACGTAGGTCGCGCCGGGCAGCAGCGTCTTGAAGACCCGCGCGAAGCCGCCCCAGCCGGCGCCGATCTCCCAGACCACCGGGCGCTCGCCGGCCGCTTCCGCCTCGCGCAGGCCGCCCAGCACAGCGGCCTTGTCGAGCGCGATCAGCACCTCCCAGAACTTCAGGGTGTCGATGTTGACGAGGGCGCCGTCGATCTCGAAGCCGAAGCCGCCCAACTCCGTCGCCTCGGGTACCAAGAGATCGCGACCGCCGGCGACCGTCTCCAGCATCGCCATCTTGGCGGCGAAGGCGGGGATGCGGTCGTCCTTGCCGGTGCGGTAGTCGTAAACCTTGAGGCCGGTCAGGTGATAGCTGTGGTGGCGCAGCTTCTCGACGATCAACGGCGAGGCGTCGAGCATGTAGCCGAAGCCCGCCAGTTCCTCGCGCCAGTAGGCGCTGGGCGTGCCCTCCGGCGCCTCGGCCGAGGTCAGGCGCAAGACCCAGTCGCGGATCTCCCGGTAGCGCAGGTAGAGCGGCGTAGCGCGCCTCTCGGCCAGGGCGGCTTCGAAGGCAGCGACCGGATCCTCGACCGCGGGGTGCCCTTCAGGCCGCTTCATCGGTTCCGCCTTCTGCCCGCGCGAGCGCGGCGGCGGACTTCTCACGATGGGCGAACCACCGAAGCGGGCGCGAGAGAAGCCGCCAGGCGAGGCGCGCAACGGCACGATCCGGCACCCGGCGCGGGCCAGCGGCCTGTACCGTCTCCAGCGCGGCTGCGAAGAGCGGTGCGGAGGCACTCTCCAGCCCCATTGGCCGCACGAAGCCCTTGACGAAGCGGCGCGCCTTGACCGCTCCCGCCGCAGGATCGCGCAAGGCTTCGGCCAAGTGGGCCAGATGCGTGGGGAAGTCGGGTGCCAGGGTCAGCAGGCCGCCCTCGACCTCCTGCAGCAGATGAAAGTGCACCGTGCCCTCCTGCCGCTCGGCATGGTCGGGATGGCGCACCGTGTAGACCGCCTTGCCCAGGATGCCCGCCTCGATCAGGGCGCTGGTGTTGATGCCGACGACCAAGGCCGAGCCGTGCAGCGAATCGTAGAAGATTTCGCGTCCGCGCCGGCCGACCGGATTGTCGCCGGCCTGCGGAAAGACGGCGACCGTTCCGTCCAGGAAGCGTTCCAGCCGCTCCCAGGGCTGGGGGTTTTGCGGATGCGGACGGATCAGCACGCAGGCTTCGCGCAGCGCCGAGTCGTCCGCGCTCCGCACCGCCTCGAGCCAGGCCTCCAGGAAGTCGATCTCGCTCGGCGCGATGAAGGGCGAGGAGCAGAGATACAGCAGGTAGGGCCGCTCGGGGTCCAGCCCGGCCTCGCGCAGGAACTCGGCGCGCGGACGGCTCGGCTGCCAGTCGAACCAGTGGTCGTAGCTATGGGCACCGGTGACGTAGACCGCCTCCGCGGGCTGGCCGTGCAGCGCGACCGCCTCGCGCTTCTGGGCCTCGTTCCACACCACCACGCCGTCCGGCTCGCCGTGAATCAGCCCCTTGTTGGTCAGGTTGTCCCAGCTCGCCACGCACAGCGCCGTCGGGATCCCGAGGGCGCGCGCGGCCCGCAGATACTCGGCCTGGCCCGAGCCGAGCGCGACCAAGGGCGTTACGCACAGCAGGTCCGGGGCTCGCTCGCGCAACCATTCCAACAGGTCGGCGCGAACCGGAGCCCCGCCTTCCAGGAAGGCCAGGATGCGGTCGAGCAGGCGGCGGCGCACTGCACTGCTCTCCGCCCTGTCGAGCAATCCCGCCCAGCGTGAGCGGATCCGCCGGCGGGCACGGGCCTTCAGGTCGGCAGATTGGCCGAAGGCCGGATCGAGATAGCGCAGGTAGTCGCGCACGGCCCGCACCTCGTCCAGGGCAGCCGCATCGGCGTCGCCGCGCTTCGGCTTTCGGACGTCGGTCTTGGTCGCGCCGTCGCGGTCGGCCAGGATCTCGTCGAGGCGCTCGTAGGCAGGCCGCTCGTTGGGGCTCCGCTTGTCCAGTTCGATGGCGAATTCCACGGCATGGCCGGCGTCCAAAACGGCATGCAGCGCACCATCGAAGTTGCGGATGTAACCGACGTTACGCATCAAGAAGAGAACTTTCACGATGCCTGCGCTCCCCCGACCTGCATGCCTGCGTCCGCAGGCCCAGCCAGCAGATCTTCCAACATGCCGAGCTGCAGCGTGTCCAGTACGGTCAGGCTGCCGCCGACCGCTCGTGCGGCCACGTCCGCGACCTCGTTGTGGACAGGAAGATTGTGTTCCGGCGCGCTGCGCAGCGCCAGCGCGCGCCCGCCGTAGAAGGGAGCCAGGTAGCTGAGCCCGCCATAGGTGCCGACGAAGACTCGCGCCCGGGCGATGGCCGTCGATTGGACCGTCAGATTGGTTGCCGGCGTCATGGTGTCGCCCAGCTCGCGGATGCCATGCACGCCCTTGCCGCCCGCCGGTATCCAGTCGCTGTGGTCGTCGATCTCCAGCCGCGGGTTGAGCAGCACCACGGGCCGGTCGGCCGCCAGCCGCTCCACCAGTGTGGCGACGAGCCGGCGGTTGTCCGACGTGTCCGGAAAGGAGGGACGGAAGTAGAAGCGCACCGCCGCGAAGTCGTCGGGCAGATCGAGGACAACGCCCGCGGGTGCCGGCAGCCGGGCGAAGCGGGTCCTGGCGTAGACCTGGGCGGCCGGCAGCGCACCCTGCCAGACCGCATAGAACAGGGCGTACATCAGATAGGGATGCAGCACGACGTTGCCGGCCGCGACGCCGGAGGCGCGGATCTCCTGAAGGAGGCGGTTCTCCCATTCGTCGAGATAGATCTGCTTCTGCCCGCCGACGCTCTTCCAGCGCTCCGCCGTCCGCGCCCGGAAGGTCTTTGGGTCGACGCGCTCGAACAGCTCGACGGTCTGCCCCGCGACGTCGCCGTACCAGACTCCGGCGCCGCCGCGGGTCACCGCCACCAGTCGCTCGGCCGGGACGTCGTAGGTGGCGCGCAGCCAGTTCAGGAACGGAATCCAGTACAGCAGCTCGAAGCCCACCTCGCTGGTCCAGGGCCCGACCAGGATGCGTCCCGGCTCCGCCAGCACGCGTCGGATCTCCGCATCGATCGTCGCGGCCGTCGCGGTGCTCAGCGGTGCGCCCGCCGCCGCCTGGTCGGGACTGCTTTGGGCGGCTGCCAGCAGCCGCGGCAGGACGTGGCTGCGCACCGCCGCCTTCAGGCCGAGCAAATCGAGGCTCGCCGCCGCTGCGCGGTAGGTGGCGCGCACGAGGCTGCGGGAGAGGGTGGAGCCGTTCATCAGCTTGGGCGCACGCTGTGACGTTGCTTTCGGGCGGGTCCGACGGGCGGGCGGATATAATTATGCGTGCGGTCTAGCGCAGGCAGCGCAGGATTGCCAGCCGTGGGGCGCCGTACGACGAGGATTCCTTGATCCGCCGCGGTTTTCTCGCCTAATACTCGCGGCCCGTCGGCGCAGCATCCCCGACGCGCCTGCCCCGAACCTTTGGCCTGCCGCCAGCTCCGCCCCCCAGGATCGCCGTCAGTGAGCGTCATCAAGTTCCGCATTCTGCTCCGCAACCTAATGTATCTGCGGAACTTCGAGCCCGTCGTGCGCGCGCTGGCCGAGCGCGGTCACGACATCTTCATCACCACCAGCGTCTACGACCGCAAGGTGCCGGACGAGCTGCGCGACTTGGCCGAGCGCTTGGCGGCCGAGCAGGCCAACGTCCGCTTCGGCCTGACCCACGAGCGCGCCGACATGTGGGGAACGCTGGCCCGTTGGCTGCGCAGGACGCGCAATGCCTTGCGCTACCGCCGGCCGGAGTACGCAGATGCGCCGGCCCTGGCCGAGCGGGCGATCCTCCGCCTGGACCCGGTGACTCGGCGCATCGTCACCCTGCCGCCGTTCCGCGCCAAGGGGCTGAACCACGCCGTCACCTGGCTGTTGACGCAGTGCGACCGCGCGATCCCGCCGGACCGCACCATCGTCGCCGAGTTGCGCGAGACCAGGCCCGACGCGCTGGTGGTCTCGCCGATGGTGGACCTGCAGTCCGAACAGGTCGACTGGGTGCGTGCCGCGCGCGCGCTGAACGTTCCGAGCTGCCTGCTGGTGGCGAGCTGGGACAACCTGACCAACAAGGGCCTGATCCAGGCGCGGCCCGACCGGGTGGTGGTGTGGAACCGCTTCCAGAAGGACGAAGCGGTGAAGATGCACGGCATTCCCGCAGAGTCCGTTCTGTTGACCGGCGCGCAGCTCTACGACCACTGGTTCGAGCGCCAACCCAGCCGAGACTACGCGAGCTTCTGCGCAGACTTCGGCTTCGATCCCGGGCGCCCCACCCTGCTCTATTGCGGCTCCTCGGTGTTCATTGCGCGCAACGAGGCGGAGTTCGTCGAGCGCTGGCTGGACAAGGTGCGCGCCTGCGACGAACCGCCCGTGCGCGAGGCGAACATCCTGATCCGCCCGCATCCGATGCATCAGGTGCCGTTCGAGCGCCTGGACCTGACCGACTACCCGCGCGTAGCGATCCATCCCCGCAAGGGCGGCATGCCGGTACTGGAGAGCAGCAAGGCCGACTACTACGACGCCCTGCATCACTGCAGCGCGGTGATCGGCATCAACACCAGCGCGCTGATCGAGGCCGCCATCCTGGGCAAGCGCAGCTTCACCGTCGCCGATCCCGCATACCGGCGGACTCAAGAGGGCACACTGCATTTCCGCTACCTGATCGAGGGCGGCATCCTGCGCCGGGCACCGGATTTCGAGGCGCACATCCGCCAACTCGGGGCCGAACTGGCCTCCGGCGGCGAAGGCCGAGAGGAGGTGCGGCGCTTTGTCGAGGACTTCCTGCGCCCCCACGGACTGGACAAGCCGGCAACGCCGATTCTGACGGCGACGCTGGAAGCCCTGGCGCAGGTGCGCTCCGCCGACCGCAGCAGCGCCTGGCGCTGGCCCCTGACGCTCTTGCTGGCGCCGGTCGCCTGGGTGGCGCACCTGGCCGCGACCTCCCGCCAACGCATCCTGACCTTCGTGCAGCGCCTGCTGCGCCGAGGCCTCTTCGTGCTGGCCCAGCTCCGCAAACGCGACGCCATCGACCTGCTGGCGATTCCCCAACCGGTCGACTACGCCAAGAGGCACGTCGAGATCCTGGCGACGGCGCCCAAGGAGGCGGCGACGCGCACCCGTTCGGTGATGAAGGAACCCTGGACGGTGCACTGGATCGAGCGGGTGGTGAAGCCGGGCGAAGTCTTCTACGACATCGGCGCCAACGTCGGCGTCTATTCGCTGCTGGCCGGCGCCGTGCACGAGAAGCAGGTGAGGACCTTCGCCTTCGAGCCCGGCTTCGCCACCTTCGCCGCGCTGTGCCGCAACGTGATCCACAACGGCATGGACGACTGCATTTCGCCGATGCCGACAGTGCTCCATCGCCAGGTGGGGCACACGCTTTTCAAGTATCGCAGCCTCGACTCCGGTTCGGCGCGCCACGCCGTCGGCGCCCAGGGCCTGGAGACCAAGGACTTCAAGGAGACCAAGCCGGTCTACCAGCAGACCGTGCTGACCGTCGACCTGGACACGCTGATCCGCGACTATGGGCTGCCGGCGCCGGCTCACATCAAGCTCGACGTCGACGGCCCCGAGCTGGAGATCCTGGAGGGCGCGCGGAAGATCCTGGCGAGCCCTGCGCTCAAGAGCGTGATGGTGGAGCTGGACGACAAGAAGCGCCGGCGCGCGATCGTCGCGCTGCTGGAAGAGGCCGGCCTGACCCTGGCGGTCGAGTTCGAGAAGGGCTCGACGCGCGGCGACCCGAATTTCGACGCCTTCTTCGCGCGCGACCCCGAGGCGATGCGCGCGGCGATGGCCGACTCCCCAATCAAGCCGCCGCGTGCAGAGGCGGCCCAGAGCGAAGGGGCCCCGGCATGAGAGTTATCGTCGACGGCCTGCGCCACCTCCTCGGCACACGCGCCCTCGGCCAGGACCTCAACCGCGTCACCCGGCGGCTGGACGCGCTGGAGGCGCACGCGCGCCAGGAGACAAAGTGGCGGGGCCGCCTGTCGGGCAAGCTGGATGCCCTGATTCGCACCCAGTATCTCGGCGACTTCCTTGGCGCCGAGTATCCCTTCGCCGCCACCGCCCGGCGCTTCAAGCTGTTCTCCCAGAACGAGGAGGACGGCATGGTGCTGGCTCTGCTGCACACCGCCGGCGTGGTCGCCCGCAGCTTCGTCGAAATCGGCAGCGGCGGCAGCGGCGGCAACTCGGGGATGCTCGCGCAAGAGTTCGGCTGGCGCGGCGTCATGGTCGACTACGACCGCCAGAACATCGAGCGCGCCGAAGTCAGGTTCGGCGGCAACCCGCAGGTTGCCTTCGAGCACCTGGAGGTCACTCCGGACAACGTGAACGTCTTGATCGAGCGCAACGGGCTTTCCGGCGAGGTCGATTTCTTCTCCCTCGACATCGACAGCTTCGACTACTGGGTGCTGAAGGCCATGACCGCCTGCTCCCCGCGGGTCATGGTACTGGAGTACAACAGCCACTTCGGGCCGGAGGCTTCGCTGACCATCGCCCCCGACACCGACATGGCGAAAGCTCCGAAGGGCGTGCACGGCGCCTCGCTCGCGGCGCTGACCAAGCTGGCCGACGAGAAGGGTTACAAGCTGTTGGCCTGCGACCCCAGCGGCACCAACGCCTTCTACATGCGCAAGGATCTTCGCCCGGAAATCGCGGCAGTATCCGCCGGCCAGGCCTTCCGCGGTCTGCGCGAGCGCGCCGATGCGCTGGGCGAAACCCTACGCCAGCCGCAGGACGTGCCGAAGCTGGCTCGCGAGGCCGGAGTCGACCTGGTCGAGGTCTGAGAGAGCGCCTGAGACCGGGCTGTTCCGCCCTGCCTACACGCGTGGCAGGTATTCGCGTGGGTCGGCGGCCGGGCGGCGGAGAAGGCCGCAACACGGCCCGAGTGGGGCTTCTCAGACGCGCGCCCTACACCGGCGTCAGGTCCATGCCCAAGAGAGCGCGCTCTTCGGCGCTGGCACGCGCGTCCTGAAACCGATCGAGGTAATGGAAGGCCTCGCCGTCGCCGGGGAACAACGGAAACCAGGTCGAGGTCGGCAGGGAATACATCAGGAAGAGCAGGTGGCGCGGCCTGTCGCCGGGCCGCGATCCGAAGTGCAAGCATCGCGTGGTATCGCAGAAGACGGCCGTACCGCGTCTGCCGGTGAAGACCCGCGGGCCCTCCGGGCCGGCCAACTCGGCCACCTCCTCGTCGGCCACGCGGCCGATGCCGTATTCCGGGCGCCGGCGGAACAGCCGGGCGGTGCGGTCGGCCGGCAGCGCCGTGAAGGGTCCCGTCCGCGCGTCCACCTCGTTCAGGTAGACGAAGACCTTGACCTGGGTGATGTCCTCCGGGTCGAGGTGCCAGTACTGGCTGGAGTTCTCTTCCATCGCCTCGTTCGGCGAGACATTGACCGTCGCCGAGAAGAGGATCGGCATGGCGCCCAGGTAGTCGATCACCGGCACCAGAATGTGGGGGTCGCAGGCCAGCTTGCGGATGGCCGAGTCGTAGTCGATCCGGTTGTCGCCGACGTTCAGCGTCTCTTCGGCCGAGACGGCGAAGATCATCGCGTTCTTGCGCGGCAGGCCGTCGAACGGCGGCAGGCCGGTCGCGAAGGCGCTCGCCTCGTCCAGGCCCGCGGCTAACGCCGGCGTCTCCGGCAGCTCGCCGGTTCCGCAGCCCTGGCCGGGATCGATGCGGATCTGCGCGCCGGTCAAGTGGTCGCGGCGGCGCGCGACGTAGGCCCGGCCCATTGCCGTACGCGCGGCCATCAATTCGCGATGCGTCTGCCGCGCCAGGTGGTGGTAGAAGGTGCGCTCGGCCCGGGTGCCGAACTTGCGCACCTGGGCACGATTGACGGGAGCGTGCGGAAGCTCGAAGCTCGCCTCCGGTCCCTCCAGGCGCAGCGCGAGATCGCGCGTGCTGTTGCCGGGAGACTCCCGCTTCGCCGCAACTCGCTGCCGCTTGTCGGCCAGGCGCACGGCCTTCTCGGCTCGTTTGCGCGCCTTTTGCTGGCGCCGTTCCAGTTCTGCGCGGATACGACCGAAGACCGACATGGCCGGACCGGCTCCCCGCCATTCGTCGAAGCGCACAACCTACCCGGCACGCTGTCGACCGGACAAGTGTCGCTTCACACGAGCTCGCCGACGAGCTCCAGCTCGGCCGGCGTCAACAGCACGAAAGGCACGCCGAAGCTGCGAAACACCGTCTGCGCCGTGTTGACGTGGGCGTCCATGACGTCGTCCTGGTGCGCGTGGAAGGCGATCGAGGGCTTGCCGAGGTAGGGCGCCAGGTACGAGAGGCCGCCGTAGGTGCCCACGAAGCCACGCGAGCGGGCGACGATGCGCGTCTGCACCTCCAGATTGCTGGCCGGTGTCATCCACTCCGCGGCGTGGATCAGGCGGTTGCCCAGGCGATTGCCCTCGGCCCGCTCGCGCATCCAGTCCACGTTGCCATGGTCGTCGACCGTGAAGGGCGTGTCGAGCAACACCACGTCCGCGCGCTTCAGCAACCGCTCGATGACGCCGCGCACGAAGTTCTGATGGCATGCGCTGTCGTCGAAGCTCTCGCGCGCATAGAAGCGCACGGCGTAGAAGTCCTCGGGAAGCTGCGCTTCCAGCTCGCCCGGCTCGGGCTGCGGGATCGGCTCGTAGATCGCGTGCAACAGCAGATGGTCGATGCTGCTGCGCTGGGACCAATGGTATCGGTAGATGCCGCTGTACATCAGCCGCGGATGCAGGACCTCGACCTTGCCAAGGTCGAGGTCGCGTGCGACGCGCTCGACGATCTCCTTCTCGACGCCGGAGACGCGCTTTTGCTTTTGCATGCCGGACTTTTCCTGGCGCTTCTCGTTCAGCGCGACGTACTCCTCCGGCGAATAGAGATCGAACAGGTCGACGTAGCGGGCCGCCAGGTCGCCGTACCAGCTTCGCACCCCGCCGCGGCTGACCACCACGAAGCGGGCCGGGTCCAGGCCGTACGCCTGACGCGCCCAGCGCAGCAGCGGGATCCAGTAGAGCAGCTCGAAGCCGACCTCGCTCATCCAGGGGCCAACGACGATCGGCCGGTCCGACTTGGCAAGATCGGCCAGGGCGTCGCGGGTGAACTCTTCGAACTTGCGGATCTTGCTTTCTGAATGCTCCGTCGACTGGCCGCGGGGCACGGCGTAGCGCGGCTGCTCGACGCGCTCGATGCCCTTCCACATGCCGGGATTGCTTCGGTTCAGCATGATCCGGCGCACCGGCCAGCCGGGCACGGCCAGCAGCGCCCGCACGAGCGCGGCGCCCGGAATGCCGCTTTCGGGCGAAGGCCGCAGGCTGCCGGCCTCCTCGACCGCCTGGACGACGATCGGGGTCGCCGGCCGGTCCAGCCCGTGCGGCCGCACGAAGCGCTCGACGAAGGCGCGCACCTCGGCCTCCGTCCTCGCCGGCTCGGCCAAGGTCTCGCTCAGTTGCGTCAGGTGCGCATCGAAGCCCTCGGCGACACTGAGCAGACCGCCGTCAGTGAGGTAGCGGAAGTGCAGGGTGCCGTCCTGGGTCTTGGCGAACTCCGGGGTCCGCAGCGTCAGGGTGCGACGCCCGACGATACCGGCCTCGATAAAGCCGCTCGTGTTGATGCCGATGACGGCGTCGGCGAAGTGCAGGCTGTCGAAGTAGTCGCGTTTGCGCTCCTCGTCGACCGGCACGCCGTTGCCGTCCGGCCAGACCCGCACCGCGCCAAGACAGCTCAAGTCGGCGCTGCGCCACTGCGCGAAGTGGGAAGGGTGCGGGCGGACGATGACGTTGGCCTCGCGCAGCTTGGCGTCGGGAGCGGCGCGCAGGGCCTCCAGCCAGGCCTTCACGAAGTCGACCTCGTTGCGGCAGATGAAGGTGGAGGAGCAGAGGTAGAGCAGGATCGGCTTGTCCGGATCGAGGCCGCCGACCCGCGCGCAGAAGCCGGCCCGGTCGACCGAGGGGTGTCGCTCGAACCACTCGTCGAAGAGCTGCGCACCCGTCGCCACGACCGTCTTGCGGCCGAGCCCATGCATCTCGACCGCCTCGCGCACCTGCACCTCGTTCCAGACCAGGGTGCGGTGAGGCTGGACCTGGACCAGCCCCTTGTTGGTCAGGTTGTCCCAACTGGCCACGCCCAGCAGCGTCGGGACGCCCAGCGCCTTGGCCGCCTTCACGGCGTCGGTTTGGCCGTAGAGGAAGTCGACCATCGGCGTGACCATCACCAGGTCCGGCTGCGCCCGCCTGAGGAAGCGCAGCAGGCCGGGGTCGGCCGGAATCGCCCGCTCGGCCAGACGGCAAAGCGCACCAGTCAGGCGTCGCGCCGGTCGGCTCTTCAGCAACGGCAGCTTCTCGAACGCCAGACGCGCCTGTGGCGGCAGGCGCCGGGCGCCGCGCGCGACCAACAGCGGTGCCTCGGCATAGGCCGGCTCCAGATAGCGCAGGTAGTCGCGCAGCATGCGTAGCGCGTCGGAGATCGGCCACCACCATCCGGTGCGCGGACGCAGCGGCGCCTCGACAATGCGCTCGGGGAAGGCCGCTTCGAGGGAATCCAGCAGCGTGCGGTCGACTTGCTTCGGGAGCGAACTGAAGATCAGCTCGACCCGGTGGCCGCGGGCCGCGAGCTCGCGCAGCACGCTCTCGTAGTTGCGCAGGTAGAGCGGATGGCGGAGCAGAAAGAGGATCTTCACGGGCTGTCTCGCCCCGGGCAGGCGCACGCCCGGCGTCATCGAAAGGTCGGTCGAATGCGCCTCTGGCCAGCCGGATATCGGTTCGCAGGCCTGTCCGGCGGCGCGCCGGCGATCGTGCGGCTCGCTTACTGACGTGCTTGCCGCCTGTCAATCCGCCATGACCTGATGCTTCCACCCTTCGGCACGCGTCGATCGCCGGATACAGCGAAGGCGTGACAGCCGCGATCCGCCTTGCCTATAAAGGCGCCGCCTTCAGCCGGGGCTGCCGCCCCCAACGTTTCCGAACAGTTCCGAAGCTGCCGCGAGCGCACCATCGATGATCGTTCCTACCGACTCCCTCGAAAGCCACCGCAAGGCCGTCACCATGGTCGACGGCGGTTTCGACCCGCTGCACGCGGGCCACGTGCGCTACTTCGAGGAAGCCGCCAAGCTCGGGCTGCCGGTGTTCTGCAACCTGACCGGCGACGACTGGGTGGCGAAGAAGCACAAGGTGCTGCTGCCCCAGGACGCGCGCGCCCAGGTGATCGACGCGCTCAAGCCGATCGACTACGTGCACGTCTCGACCGGCAGCACGGCCGAGGCGCTGCGCCGCCTGCAGCCCCGCTACTACGCCAAGGGCAAGGACTGGGAAGGCCGCCTGCCGGCCGAGGAGACGGCGATCTGCGCCGAGTTGGGCATCGAGGTGGTCTATCTCGACACGGTGATCGACTCCTCCAGCCAACGCGTGAAGGACTTCTTCGAGGTCGGTAGCCTGACCGACCAAGTCTCCCGCTTCGAAGACTTCGTGCAGACCCAGTCGGCCGAAGGCGCCGAGGCCTACGACGCCGACTACTTCCACGCCGACTGGCGCGACGAATCCAACTCCTACCGGCTGGAGGTCCGGCGCAAGCTGGAGGGGCGCAACCCGGAGCTGATCCGTGACGTCTTCCAGGCCAAAAGCGTGGTCGACATGGGCTGCGGCCCCGGCAACCTGATGTATCTGCTCTGGGAGCTGGGGGTCGAGGCGGACGGCGTCGACTTCGCCCAGGCCAGCAAGGACACCGCCCCGCCGGAAGTGCGCGAGCGCATCCACATCGGCTCCATCGTCGACATCGCCCTGCCGGACGAGGCCTACGAACTGGTGATCTGCCGCGAGGTCTTCGAACACCTGCGCGTGCTCGACGTGCAGAAGGCGGTCGAGAACCTCTGCCGCATCACCTCCAAGTACATCTACCTGACCACCCGCTTCCACCCGGCGCCGGCGACCCTGTTCGACGTGACCACCGAGTACGAGGTCGACCCCACCCACATCACGCTGCTGAACATGGACATGCTGCGCCTGATGTTCGTGCTGCAGGGCATGCGCCGGCGGCGCGACCTGGAGGCGGCCATGGACTGGCTGAAGAAGGGCCGCGTCCTGGTCTACGAGAAGCCCGCCGCGCCGTGAGGCCGCATCGCCGAACCGCACTCTCCTTCTGACGTCCGCATCGCACACCGGGGGCCAAAGCGGTGGACTGTATTCTCAGCTATCACATGAACCCGCTCACCTGCGGCGTGGCGCGCTTCAACAAGGCGCTGGCGGATCGGCTGAACCTGCCGATGCTGTCGCTGTTCGCCCCGGAAGCGCCCAAGTTTCGCCGGCCGCTGATCTCGCTCAAGCTGTCCGAGTTCACCGAGGCGGACGCCGACCGCCTGGAGGAGATCGTCGACCACTGGGACGCGCGCATCGAGCCGCGGCTGTTCCTGCACGACTGGACGGCGACGCCGGTCGAGGCGAAGCTGCTGCGCCGCGCAAAGACCGTCTATTGCGGCAACGAGGCGCTGGTCAGCGAGCTCAAACCGCTGCACGGCGACGTGGTCGAGGCCTGGTGCCCGGGCCACCTGTTCGACGCGGTGCCCTTCCCCGAAGACGTCGATATCTCGGTCTACACCTTCGGCATGGCGCACAAGGTGCGCGCCGACTACTACTACCAGCTCCACGACCTGCTGGAAGCGACCGGCAAGAGCTACTGCCTCTACATCTCGGCGGCGATCCACGAGGGGCGCAGCCTGGACGACTCCTTCACCGCGGCCTACGAGGAGCTGAAGGAGATCTTCGGTGACAAGATCTTCTTCCTTGGCTTCATTTCCGACACCGGACTCTACAACTACCTGAAGCGCTGCACCTACTTCGCCGCCTTCTTCGGCAGCGGCGTGCGCGCCAACAACACCAGCGTGAACACCGCCATGCAGACGGGCGCCGTCGTCCTGACCAATCTCGACGAGCACTCGCCGCCCGACTTCGTTCACCTCGACAGCCTTGTCGACATCCGGCAATGCGGCGGCCGACTGCCGGAGGACCGCGAACTGCTGGAGAGGATCGCCGCGCGCGGCAAGCAGGTCGCAGCGGTGCACGGCTGGTCGCCCCTGCTGCATCTGTTCCGCGAACGCGAGCCCGAGCTGCGCTGAGTCGTCAGACCGACACGCGCCCTTCATTGAGGAGCCCCCCACCGTGAAGACGGCCTTGATCACCGGCGTCCTGGGCCAGGACGGCGCCTACCTTTCGAAGCTGCTGCTGGACAAGGGCTACGAGGTCTGGGGCGCCTTCCGCCGCTCCTCCTCGCTCAACGACTGGCGCTTGCGCCGGCTCGGCGTGCACGAGCGCGTCAAGCTGATTCCCTTCGAGCTGCTGGAGTTCACCAACATCGTCCGGGTGATCGAGAAGGTCCGGCCGGACGAGGTCTACAACCTGGCGGCCCAGAGCTTCGTCGGCGTCTCCTTCGAGCAGCCGATCTTCACCGCTGACGTCGACGGCGTCGGGGTCGCCCGGCTGCTCGAGGCGATCCGCATGGTCAAGCCGGAGGCCCGGTTCTACCAGGCCTCCACCTCGGAGATGTTCGGCAAGATCCAGGATCCGGTGCAGAGCGAGACGACGCCCTTCTACCCGCGCAGCCCCTACGGCGTCGCCAAGCTCTACGCCCACTGGATCACCGTCAACTATCGCGAGGCCTTCGACCTGCACGCCAGCTCGGGCATCCTGTTCAATCACGAGTCCCCGCTGCGTGGAATCGAGTTCGTCACCCGCAAGATCACCTCGACCCTGGTGCGGATCCAGCGCGGCGAGGCCGAGCTGCTGGAGCTCGGCAACATGAACGCCAAGCGCGACTGGGGCTTCGCCGGCGACTACGTCGATGGCATGTGGCGCATGCTGCAGCAGGACCGAGCCGACGACTACGTGCTCGCCACCGGCCGCACCGAGACGGTGCGCGACTTCGTACGGCTGGCCGGCAAGGCGGCCGGCTTCGAGCTCGCGTTCGAGGGCGAGGGCCTCGAGGAGGTGGCGATCGACCGCAAGAGCGGCCGCACCCTGGTACGGGTCAATCCTGAGTACTTCCGGCCCGCCGAGGTGGACGTGCTGATCGGCGACTCGGCGAAGGCGCGCGCGGCGCTCGGCTGGGCCCCGAAGGTGGATCTCGAAGAGCTGGCCGAAATGATGGTCAAGGCCGACGCCGACGCCCTGGCGCGCGGTGAGGTGCTGACCTGAGCGGACGCCGGCGCAGAGCTCCGCCGAGCGCTCAGAAAACGGTGGACAAGGCAAGACCGGTTCAGTAGGAGGCGGGCGGACCGGCGCAGCAGAACGCCGCACGCGCGGCCTCTCGAGCCGCGGACCGCCCAGCAGCCAGCACAGCCTGAACGGACCCGACCATGTCCCGCGCATTGACCATCGACGGCATCACCATCGACGACGATTCGGATTGTTACGTGATCGCCGAGATCGGTCACAACCACCAGGGCGACCTGGAAAAGTGCAAGCAGATGTTCAAGGCGGCCAAGGAGTGCGGCGCGCACGCGGCCAAGCTGCAGAAGCGCGACAACCGGGCGCTGTTCACCAGGCAGATGTACGACAGCCCCTACAACTCCGAGAACGCCTATGCCGAGACCTACGGCGCCCACAGAGAGTTCCTGGAGTTCGGCCGTGACGAGTACCAGGAGCTGCAGGCCTACGCGAAGGAGCTGGGGATCACCTTCTTCTCCACCGCCTTCGATCACAAGAGCGCCGACTTCCTGGCCGATCTGGATATGCCGGCCTACAAGATCGCCTCGGGCGACATCACCAACATCCCCTTGATCAAGTACGTCGCCGAGATCGGCAAGCCGATGGTGATCTCTACCGGCGGCGCGACGATGATGGACGTCGAGCGTGCCTACGAGGCGGTGATGCCGATCAACTCCCAGGTCTGCATCATGCAGTGCACCAGCGGCTATCCGCCGGAGTGGTCGGAGCTGAACCTGAAGGTGATCGACACCTATCGGCACGACTTCCCCGACATCGTCATCGGCTTCTCGGCGCACGACAACGGCATCGCCATGCCGCTGGTCGCCTACACCCTGGGCGCGCGCATGATCGAGAAGCACTTCACCCTGAACCGTGCCTGGAAGGGCACCGACCAGGCCTTCTCGCTGGAGCCGGTCGGCCTGCGCAAGATGGTCCGCGACCTAGAGCGCGCGCGCATCTCCATGGGCGACGGGCGCAAGCACCGCTATCCCAGCGAAGAAAAGCCGCTGTTCAAGATGGCCAAGAAGCTGGTCGCAGCCCGCGACCTGCCGGCCGGCCACAAGGTCACGGCCGAAGACATCGCCATCAAGGTGCCGAACGACGGCCTGCCGCCCTACGAGGTCGACAGAGTCATCGGCCGCGAGCTGAAGCACGCCATGACCGAGGACCAGGACTTCAAACTGGAAGATCTGGCCTGAAGCGCAGGCCGCGCCCCACAGCCGGCGCTGCTCACCCTTCGCCGAAAACGGATCCTGCCGTGGGCGCTGGCCGGCATGCGCTCGATCTGTCGCGGCGAACGCCGGCCGGTCGAGACTGCCCGGACACAGGCATAGACGATGCGCGGCGCCTGCCCGGGCGTGCCCCGCCCGACCGGACGCGAAGTCTGCCGAGACATCCGCGCCGCCGTTACCCGACCCCACCGCGGATTCTAGCTCGGCTCACCTGCCGCCCGACGGTGCGCAAGACACGGCGCTGCTCAGAGTACGAGGTCCCGACTCGCCGAAGTCCGGAAAACGGCAGTCGACTGAGAGGAGAGTGGCGCGCCCGTTCGAACCAAGTTCGAACGCGACGTAAGGTTGCGCCGCCACTCCCGGGGTGTGGCGCGCCCGGGAAGATTCGAACTCCCAACCTTCTGATCCGTAGTCAGAGTATTCGCTTGAACGCCGCTGAACGTGCTAGAGGATAGCCGAACAAAAACTTACTGATTTTTCGATTATTTTTGGGCTATCTTGCGTACATCGTTGAACATGGGGTAACACGCAAAAACCCACATATCCGTTACCCCAGCGTTACGCCGGCTATAACGTCTGACAGCCGGGGCGGGCGTACAGAGCGGCACGGAGGCGTTCTAGGGCCGGGACCCATAAAATGATTCCCATCTGCGCTGCGATGTGATTCGCTCTTTCTCCAAGATGTTGGGGAGAGACGCATGGCCAACCACACTTTCTGGCTTACTGAAGACCAATTCGCCCGCCTGCAACCGCACCTGCCGACCGACACCCGAGGCGTGGCGCGTGTCGATGACCGGCGGGTGATTAGCGGCATCGTTCATGTTCTGAAGAGCGGTGGGCGGTGGGTTGATGCGCCTGCCGTCTACGGCCCGCACAAAACCTTGTACAACCGCTTCGTCCGCTGGTCGGCCAAAGGCGTGTGGGAGGCGGTGTTCCTGGCCCTTGCCAAGGCGGGCGGCCCTCCGGCGCAGGTGCTGATCGACAGCTCAGCGGTCCGGGCGCACCGTTGCGCCGCCAGAGGAAAAGGGGGGAGATAAGCCAAGCCGTCGGACGCTCGCGCGGCGGACGGACGACCAAGATCCACGCCCTGACCGACTGCTTCTGGCGTCCAATCGCCTTTTACCTGACCGGCGGCAACGTTGCCGACTGCACCGCCGCCGACGCCTTGCTCGATCGCCTGCCGGAAACCGACATCCTGCACGGCGACAAGGGCTACGACAGCAACGCCGTCCGCCGCAAGATCGAGGAAAGGGGCGTCGCGCCGAACATTCCACCGAAGGTCAACCGGCGCTGGAAACCCTGTTTCTCGCCCGCACTATACCGCGACCGCAACGCCATCGAGCGCATGTTCGGACGCCTCAAGGATTTCCGACGCATTGCCACACGCTACGACAAACTGGCCCGGAACTTCCTGTCCGCCGTCTGCCTCGTCGCGACCGTCTGCTTCTGGTTATGAGGCCGGACCCTACTTCCCCTTGGGCACTGGCAGTTGACATGGAGGTCTATGGCCGGAAGCGGGTCCACGGGAAAGGGTCAAGCGTTACGTGGCGCAGACGTGACCATCAGGAGGCATTCACTCATGGCGGATATGGCCGAGGGAGCGATACGGAGCAGGTCGGTCCTGCTCGCATGCAGCCTGGTGGTGGCCGCGTTCGTGGCCGCCCCCGCTACCGCTGCGTGCCCCGAGGGAGAGATTCTCGAGGCAAGCATGAACAACAACAACCAGATGGTCACGAGCTGCGTCCCCACGCGCAGCAGGGCAGCGCCTCAGGCGCAGCCGGCTCGCGAGGCTCCGACGCCTCAATCGGCGCCCGCCGCCGTGCAGCAGCCTACCCCGGAGTCCCTCGCGGGCACCTACGAGGGTTCGTGGTACGAGGTGGGCGTCCCGCTCGGCGACGGCTCCTGTACTGGCAACTCGTGGCGGGAGCCACGGCGCGCAACTTTCTACCCAGCAACCTGGCAGAACAGGCCCTCCCTCGGGATGCGGAAGATTCAGTGGCCCGGGTACGGCGCTCGAGGTCCTGAGAACCGGAGCCGCAACACCTTCCACGCACCACTCGTCCTAGAGGGAAACGTGGCGGCGCGACTACAACGAGGTCCGGCCGCACAGCTCGATCGGCCACAAAGCCCCGGTCGAGCTGGCTCTCGCCTCAGGCCAGGCATGCCTGCCCTGAGGCGAAACAGCCGGGATTTTCTCGGTTCGAGTGGTCCAGCGTTGGGGGCAAGTTCAATCACCCGCGGACTCTCGTTATGACTGAGGGACCCAAGGGGGGCAGGTCAGCGCCATTCGAGATCGCGAAAGTTGCCGGCTCGCTCGGCGCCGAGGTGCGTGGGCTCGACCTGGCGCAGCCGCTGAGCGGGACCCAAGCGGCGGCGTTGCGCGCAGCCTTGGCCGAGCACCTGGTGCTGTTCGTGCGCGGCCAGTCTCTCGGCATGGCCCAACAGAAGCGGGCGACCGAGATCTTCGGGCCGGTCCAGCGCGTGCCCTACGTCGAGGGCAGCGCCGAAGACCCGGACGTGATCGCCGTGCTGAAGGAGGCCGAGGAACGCAGGATCGGCGTCTTCGGCGGCGACTGGCACTCCGATTTCTCCTTCCTGGAGCGGCCGCCGGCCGGTTCGCTGCTGCATGCCGTCGAGGTGCCGCCCTACGGCGGCGACACGCTCTGGGCCAACCAGATCGAGGCCTTCGAGACCCTGCCGGACGAGCTGCGGGAGATCGTCGAGAACCGCGGCGCGGTGCACGTGGGCAAGCCGCACGGCGTCAAGTGGGCGCCCCAGCCCGGCGCCGGGCTCAGCAGGTCCATCAAGATCCGCCGCGGCGATCCTGAGGCCGACCGCGAGCGGGTGCACCCGGCGGTGCGCCGGCACCCGAGCAGCGGCCGGCGCGCACTCTTCGTCAACCCGATCTACACGACCCGCCTGGAGGGGATGAGCGAAGCGGAGAGTGCGCCCCTGCTCGAGCGGATCAAGCAGCACGCCACGCGGCCCGAATTCACCTGCCGCTGGCGCTGGCGCGCCGGCGATCTGGCGATCTGGGACAACCGCGCGACCCTGCACTACGCGATCAACGACTACGACGGCCACCGCCGCCTGCTCCACCGCACCACCTTCGCCGGCGAGGCGCCGGTGGCGTGAGGCCCGCACGCCGTTAACCTCCGGGAAAGCCGTCGTGCAGGCGCGGCATGCAAGGCATGCGCGCATGCCGCTACTCCCGGCGCCGGCGCGCGACGACATATCGCGCCGTGGCGAGGGCCCGGTGCCGGGCCCGCCACGAAAAAGGGGCACATGCCCGGTCAGGCGGAGTACCGAAGATGGCGATGCATCTGCGCTACGGCCTCGCCTATGTCCTTGCGACCCTCGTGCTGTACGGGCTGGCGGTCGCGCTGTAAGGCGGGTCGAGGTCGGTCGAGACGACCCGGCGGGCGGGCCCGGGCATGCCGCAGTGCAGCGGTTGCGCCCGGCCCGCCCGTCGTTTATTCAGCGCTCGCTCTCCCGCCCTTCGCCACCGACACGGCCCCGCCGATCCATGAGCCTGCGCATCCAGCCGATCTCCGGCTTCCCCGAGTTCCTGCCCGAGCAGCAGATCGCCATCAACCGGGCGGTCGACGTCATCCGCTCGACCTACGAATCCTTCGGCTTCGTGCCGATCGAGACGCCGGCGGTCGAGCGCACCGAGGTGCTGCTGGCCAAGGGTATCGCCGAAAAGGAGGTCTACGGCCTGCGCCGCATCCAGGAGGAGGAGGGCGAGGAGAGCGCCAAGGACCTGGCCCTGCGCTTCGACCTGACGGTGCCGCTGGCGCGCTATGTGGCCCAGCACTACGGCCGCCTGCGCTTCCCCTTCCGGCGCTACCAGATCCAGCCGGTCTGGCGCGGCGAGCGGGCGCAGGCCGGGCGCTATCGACAGTTCGTGCAGTGCGACATCGACGTCATCGGCGACGAGGCGCTGAGCCTGGAGTACGACGCCGAGGTGCCGGCGATCATCTTTCAGCTCTTCCGCCGCCTGGGCATCGGCAAGTTCACCATCCGCATCAACAACCGCAAGATCCTGACCGGCCTGTTCCAGTCGGTCGGTCTGACCGAGGACGTGGCGGTGCGCGCAGCGCTGAACACGGTCGACGACCTGGAGAAGATCGGCGCCGGCAAGGTGCTGCACAAGCTGGGCGAGCTGGGCCTGACCGGCGCGCAGGCCGAGCGCATCCTGCACTTCTTCGACACCGCCGGCAGCAACGCCGAGATCCTGACCCAGCTCAAGCAGCTCGAGATCAACGCGACCTTCGCCGAAGGCGTCGCCGAGCTGGAAGCGGTGGTCGAGGCCGCCCCCGACCACGTGCTGCCGCACCTGCACGACGGCGAACTGGTCGACGTCACCGACGAGCGGGCGATCTTCCCCGACTACTTCAGGATCGACCTGTCGATCGCCCGCGGCCTCGACTACTACACCGGCACGGTCTACGAGACGCGGCTCGACGACTTCCCGCAGGTCGGCTCGATCTGCTCGGGCGGGCGCTACGACAACCTGGTCGGCACCTTCGTCGACAAGACCTTCCCGGGCGTCGGCATCTCCATCGGCCTGACCCGCCTGATGAGCCGGCTGTTCGAGGCGGGCATCGTCAAGGCCGAGGCGGCGGCCATCGCCCCGGTGCTGGTGACCGTCCAGGACCGCGCGCACCTGCCGGCCTACAAGGAGCTGGCGGCCCGCCTGCGGCGCGCCGGCATCGCCACCGAGGTCTTCCTCGACGACCGCAAGCTGAAGGCACAGCTGCGCTACGCCGACCGCAAGGGCTTCCCGATCGTCGTCATCGCCAGCCCCGAGGAGCTGGCGGCCGGCCAGGTCGTGGTCAAGAACATGCGCTACGCCCAGGAAGACAAGGTCGCCATCGCCCAGCTCGGCCCCATCGTCCGCAGCCTCATCCCGGTCGAGTTCGGCTAGAAGGACAGGCGGGCCACTAGCCGCTCGATCCGCTACGGCGGGCAACGAAGTCCCGCACGGCGGTGAAGAACACCGCCCAGGCCGGGTCGTGCGCCAGCATGACGTGGTTGCGGCTTTCCAAGACGAGTAGTTCGGCCTCCGGGATTCGCGCAGCGATCTCACGGCTCTGGTCGAGCGGATGAATGGCGTCGTCGCGCGCATGAATGACGAGAGTCGGCGTGCCGACCTCGGCGAGACGCTCCGTGACGTCGAAGCCGTCGAACGCCCGCCTCAGCCGGATTGCGGTTTCGGCCGGCGTGGCGATCCGCTGCAGCTCCACCAGCGAACGGATCTGCTCGGGGGTGCCGTCGGGAACGAACATCGAGCCGAAGGCTTGCAGGAACTGCGAGCCGGCCGCCCCCCAGCCTTGCTCCATAAGTGTCAGGTAGGCTTCGCCCTGCCTGCGCTCGGCCTCCGAGCGCAGCAGCCGGCCCTTGGCGTAACCGCCGTGCAGGATCAGCCCGGTCAGGCGATCCGGATGGCGGGCCGCGTACTCGACAGCCACTGGCACCGCCTGCGAGGTCGCATAGAGCGCGAAGCGGTCAGGTTCGGCCGCTGCCGCGACGGTCTCCAGGTCGGCGACGAAGGCCTCGAGCGACAGGTCCGCGACCTCGTGGTCGGAGAGCCCTGTCCCTCTCTGGTCATAGCGGACGACGCAGAAGGTGCGGCCGAGTTCTTCCAGAAAGGGGCGCCAGATCGGACTGTGCCAATCGTGCTCCAGATGCGTGAGCCAGTGGCCCACGCGCAGCAGCGGCGCGCCTTGGCCCGAGGACCCGAAGGCCAGGCGCGTGCCGTCCGGGGCATGGCATAGGCGCACATGCTGCGCGGTCGCGCCGCAGACATCGCTTGCCTTTGGCCCGCCGGCAGCGGCTGGATCCCTGGCCTCGACCGCTGGCAGGAAGCGGACGCCGCGGCGCGGCACCGTGGCGATCACCGCCTGGCGCTTGCCGTCGTCGCCGACTGCCCGTCGTGCGGCGAAGATCCCGCTGTCGATCGAGGCTTCTGAGACGATACGCCCACCCCAAACCCGCTCGATCAGTTCCTCGCGGCTGATCACCCGCTGCGGGTTGTCGGCTAGGTAGGCCAGCAAATCGAAGACCTGCGGCTCGAGTCTCTTCAGGCCCTCCGGCGTGCGGAATTCCCGTCGCTCAGTGTCGAGGGCACAGCCACAGAACCGATAGCGCATCGCATAGTTCCTGTCTTCAGACCGGTAGCCTGAGGCAACGCCACCTTCTCGACAAGGAATTCCCAAGCCTTCCTTCAAGCGCCGCGTCGGCACCGGGCGCAGGCTCCTGAGTGCCGGTTCAGAGCCTGACCGGAGCCAAACGACAGGAGGCTTGGCATGGCATTCTTGGCGCTGCGGATCGATGCTTCGCTCGGCAACCTCTTCCGTGATTCGAAGTCGCTGGAGGCCAAAGGCGACCGATGGGGGCAGGGCAAGCTGTCGGCGCACTCCATCGCGAGTGAGGACCAGGGGGGACCCCGGCATCCGACTGAGCCGGACTGGCAGGGCCAGTGGCGGCTGCTGCGCTACCTCTAGGCCCATGGCGGAGAGGCCGGAGGGCTAGTCCAGGTCCACGAAGGGCCCGACCGCCTCGGCGATCTCGCCGACCAGCACGGCCTCGCCGAGGGCGCGAAACTGATCCGACAGCACGCGGTCCTCAATCACCGGCGGGACGTGCCGCTGCACCGCCGCCACGGCAGCCTCGCCGGCGGGCGACAGGCGGCGCGCCTCTTCGGGAATCGGGTACCAGGTCACCGGCGTCTTGCCGGCGCCCGGCGTGTCGGGCGCGGCGCGCGAGGGCAGGTGGCGCATCTCCCGGCGCAGGGCGGCGGCCTGGGCGGCGTAGGCCAGTTCGATGGCCAACGCCTCGGCGGCGCGCGGCATCGCCTCGTAGGCGCGGATCGCGACGTTCACGCCCATGGAGACGTGGTCCTCCTGGCCGCTGTCGGTCGGCAGGCTCATCAGGTGGCTGGGCAGCGCCTGGCCCCAGATCCAGTTGGCGAGGCCGGCGGTCGCATACTCCGCCAACATCATGCCGGAGCGCGTCGCGCGCTCGGCCAGCAGCTCCGGGTCGTCGGAGAGGTCGCGGTCGGCGCCCGGCCACTTGAGCTGCGGGCCGAGCCCCTTGTTGCGGTCGGCGTCGACGTAGCGCTGGCAGCGCGCGTTGGTCAGGCTGGTCAGGATGCCGAGCGCCTGGAGCAGGCCGTAGAGGTCGACCGCCAGCGGCATGCCGTGGAAGTGCCCGCCGGAGACGATCTCCACCATCTTGCCGGACCAGGTGCCCCAGGGCGTGCCATCGTCCCTGTGCTCGCCGGCCTGCAGCAGGATGGGGTTGTCGGTGACGCTCTGGAACTCGGTCTCCAGGGTGTCGCGCGCGCGCTCGGCGAGCTGCCAGCAGGGCCCGAGGATCTGCGCCGCGCAGCGCAGGTTGTAGGGGTCCTGGATCTCGCCGTCGATGGCGTAGGGGCGGTGCGCCTCGCGCAAGGGGGAGCCGGCCATCAGGGCGTGGATCCAGCGCGCCAGGCGGACCGAACCGGGGTGCGGGCGCAGGGCGTGCAGGTCGGCGCGGAAGGGCGTGTCGGCGCCGAGCATCACCTGGGCGGTGACCGCCGTGCAGACGGCGGCGGTGCGCAGCAGGGTCTCCAGCCGCAAGGTCGCCAGGGCGCCGAAGGCGGCGGTGAACTGCACGCCGTTGTTGAGCGCCAGCCCCTCCTTCATCTCCAGCTCCAGCGGCGCGATGCCGGCCGCCTGCAGGGCCTCGGCGGCGCCCAGGCGCTGGCCGGCGACGATCACCTCGCCCTCGCCGATCAGCGCCAGCGCGATGTGGCTGAGCGGCGTCAGGTCGCCGGAGGCGGCGACGCTGCCGAGCTGCGGCACCAGCGGCGTGATGCCGGCATTCAGGAAGGCGAGAAGCTGCTCGACCACGGCGGGCCGCACGCCGGAATGCCCGCGCACCAGCGACTGGGCGCGCAGCAGCATGGTGGCGCGCACCACCTCGACCGGCGCCGGCGTGCCCACCCCGACGGCATGGCTGCGGATCAGGTTGACCTGCAGGCGCTTCAGGCGCTCCGGGTCGACCTTGTCGCGCACGTTGCTGCCGAAGCCGCGGTTGAAGCCGTAGGCCGGTTGCGCGGTGGTGGCGACATAGGCCTCGATCTGTGCCCGACGCTCGGCCAGCAGCGCCCGGGTGGGCGCGGCCAGGGCGACGGGCGCACCGGCGGCGACCGCCGCGACGGCTTCCAGACTCAGGCGGTGGGTATGGGCAAGCTCGACGGTCGGCGGCAGGGCGGCGCTGGTCATGCGCGCGACGCTACGTCATCTCGGCACGGCCCAGAAACGAAAAAGCCCCAACCCGGCGACCGCGGCCGGGGCGGTGCCGAAGTGCTAGCGGAGGTGGGGAAGAGAGCGGCGGACGCGGATTGGCGGTCAGGCGCCGGCCTCGCCCTGGCGCACGGCGTGCAGGGTCCAACGCAAGGCCTCGGCCTGCTCGGCGGCCCGTTCGAGCAGGGCCGAGCGCTCGATGACCGCACGCTCGGCGGCGGCACGGGCGGCGTGCCGGGCGTCCAATCCGGCGTTGCGTCCATGGGCGCGCTGCGCGCGCGCCTGGCGAAGCATCATCTGGCGGAATTCAAGATAGCGCTGCAGGGACGGGTTCATCCTAGGCCTCCCGGGTCTGGACCGACGTCGCCGAGCGCCAAGCGCCGGCGCGCCGCGGATCATGAACGGATACGGGACCTGGCGAACGCCGGATCACAGCATCTGCTCCGCTTGCTGAAGCCGAGCGTGCCGAATCCGGCGCCTCGCTGCCTGGATGACGCCGCCCCTGCGCGGCCTGTGAAGCCTTCAGCCGGCAGGCGCTGCGCCAACGGCATACCCTGGCACAGCGCCAGCGACATAGGCCGGCTGCCGCTCAGACGTGCCTCACTCGGCCGAGAGGCCTTGCGCTTCGGCGCGCGGCGGGGCGGCCAGCTAGACCCTGCAGACAAGAATGGTCAGGCGAGTTCCAGCGTGGCCGCCATCGGGCCCTTCTGGCCCATGCGGGTGGTGACGCGCACCCGCTGGTCCGGCTCCAGGCTGTTCAGACCGCTGCCCTCGAGGGTGCGCGCGGACACGAAGATGTCCTGGCTGCCATCGTCCGGCACCACGAAGCCGAAGCCCTTCTCGGCATTGAAGAACTTCACCGTGCCCTCGACCGGCGGACCGGCTGGCGGCGCCGGACGGCGCGGGCGGTCGCCGAAGCCGCCGCGGTCGCCGAAGCCGCCGCGATCGCCGAAGCCGCCACGGTCGCGATCGCCGAAGCCGCCGGACGGGCGCCCTTCGGGCATGTGCTCGATGCTGGTGATCGCGTGCACCTGCAGCCCCTTGCGCCCCTGGGCCAGATCGCAGATCACCTCCGTGCCCTCCGGCAGGTCGGAACGGCCGAGCCGCTCGATGACCGAAACGTGCAGGAAGGCGTCGGGCGAACCGTCGTCGAACTGGACGAAACCGAAGCCCTTGGTCGGGTTGAACCACTTGACCACGGCCTTGACGCCCGTCCGGTCGGGCGTCGAAGGGGGAAACTCACGCATGTTCCTCAAGCTACTCCACGCGGGGTTGCCTTGGCCGGACGGCGCAACGCCACCGGCCGCTTTCCCGTAGTTCCGCACGGCGACGGTTGCGCGGCACGGCCAAGACCCGCCAGGGGGTTCACCGCCGATCCACCCTTCGTGCGCGACGAACACGGCACGAAAAAGCCTAGCAGAGGCCAGAAACCGGCGCACGCGATATTCTCATGACGGCTTCGGCCAGAGCGCCGTCCTGCAACGCCTGCGCGATCTTTCGGCGGGTCCCGATGCTGGCGTCTAGATCCTCGGGCGTGGCTCCACGTCGGGCGGCTCGGGATCCTGGCGCTGCAGGTCGGCCTCCAGACCGGTCACCAGGGGGACTGCGGCGACCAGACGGGCACCCTCGTCCGCGTCCACCGGCTCGGCAACCAGGCGGAAGCCGAGCAGTCGCCACTCGATGTCGCTGCGCACATAGGCGCGCTCGCCGGCCGTCACTGCCACCTCGACCACGTCGTCCTGCGAGGTGCTGAGGTAGATCTCGTAGCGGCCGGGCCGGGCGTCGCGGTAGAAGGCCTCGCCGTTGCGGAGCGTGCCGACGCGCCGGCCGTTGACCACGACCACCGGCTCGGCGGCGATCATGAAGGCGTTGTCGGGCCGCACGAAATAGATGCGTGCCAGCTCCGGCGGCTGCGCGGCCTGGGTCTTCAGCCCATAGTAGTCCGGGCCGCGTGTGGCGACGCAGCCGGCGAGCAGCAGCAGGAATAGCGCAGCAGCCAAGCTTTTTCGCATGCACACAGACTAACAATCGGCGGAGAGTCGCGTCCAGCGGATCCCACGCCGATGCGTTGTGGCCGGCCACCGCCGCTGCTATGGTGCGCCCGCGAAATGGCATGCCGCACTGCGATAGCTGCAGCGCAGCGAGAGAGAACGGCGGCCAGACGCACGGCGAAGTGGCAGAAAGGACGCGTGGTCGCGATGCAGGATCTGCACGGCTATTATCTCGAAGACCTTTCGGTGGGCATGTCGGCGAGCTTCGCCAAGACCGTCACCGAGGCCGACATCGTCAACTTCGCAGGGGTGTCGGGCGACACCAACCCGGTTCACCTGAACCAGGACTTCGCGCAAGGCACGATCTTCCGCGGCCGCATCGCCCACGGCATGCTCTCGGCCGGCTTCATCTCCACCGTCTTCGGGACCCGCTTGCCAGGGCCGGGCTGCATCTACCTGTCCCAGGACTTGCGCTTCAAGGCGCCGGTGAAGATCGGCGATACCGTGACCGCGACCGTGACGATCAAGGAGATCCTGCAGGAGAAGGCGCGCGTCGTCTTCGACACGGTCTGCAAGGTCGGCGACACGGTGGTGGTCGAGGGCGAGGCCAAGTTGATGGTCGACCGCCGCGCCGACGCCGCCAAGGCGGCGGAGTAGACCCGCCGGCCCGGGCTCCCTATCTTGCCGAGTATGATGCGACAGGCTGTCCGGATACGTCGAATTAGCGGCCCGGTCCTCTGAGGAGGGCCGGGAAGGGGGGCCCTTGGCGCGACGCGGGCCCCAAATTCGCCGAGGCGGCAGGGGCGCCGCGATCCCTGACGGGCCCCTTTTCCGCGCCGCCGCGATCCGGTACCACAGCCTGCCCGCCGCGCCGCCGCCGGCGCCCGCGGGCCAGCACGCGAAGGCCAGACGTTTCATGAGCGATACCACCAAGGGCGCCCGCGGCTCAGCCGGCGTCGACTACCGCGACACCGTCTTCCTGCCAAAGACCGACTTCCCGATGCGCGCCGGGCTGGCCAGGAAGGAGCTAGAGATCCTGGCGAAGTGGGAGGCGATGGATCTCTTCGCCCGCCAGCGGGAGGTCTCGCGCGGGCGCGAGAAGTTCGTCCTGCACGACGGCCCGCCCTACGCCAACGGGCACCTGCACATGGGCCACGCGCTCAACAAGGTGCTGAAGGACGTCATCAACCGCTCGCAGCAGATGCTCGGCAAGGACGCCAACTACGTGCCCGGCTGGGACTGCCACGGCCTGCCGATCGAATGGAAGGTGGAGGAGAGCTACCGCGCGCGCGGCGCCGACAAGGACGCGGTGGACAAGGTCGAGTTCCGCCGGGAATGCCGCGCCTTCGCCGAGACGTGGATCGACGTGCAGATCGAGGAGTTCAAGCGCCTCGGCGTGATCGGCGACTGGCAGCGCCCCTACACCACCATGGCCTTCGAGGCCGAGGCGCAGATCGTGCGCGAGATCGGCAAGTTCCTGCTCAACGGCGGGCTCTACGCCGGCGCCCGCCCGGTGCTCTGGTCGGTGGTCGAGAAGACCGCGCTGGCCGACGCCGAGGTGGAGTACCACGAGCACAAGTCGACCACCGTTTGGGCGCGCTTCTCGTTGGTGGCGCCGCCGCCGCAGCACAATCCGGAACGCTTCGCCGGCGCCAGCGTGGTGATCTGGACCACCACGCCCTGGACCCTGCCCGGCAACCGCGCGATCGCCTACGCCGAGGAGGACGACTACGTCCTGATCGAGGTCGACGCGGTGGCCGAGGGCAGCAAGGCCGCCGTCGAGGAGAAGCTGCTGGTCGCCGAGGCGCTGGCCGAGAGCTTCTGCGCCGCCGCCGGCATCGCCGAGCGGACCCTGCTGTGGCAGGGGCCGGGCGCCGAGTTGGCCGGCGCCGTGGCGGCGCACCCGCTGCGCGGCCAGGGCTACGACTTCGACGTCCCGCTGCTGCCCGGCGACTTCGTCACCATGGACGCCGGCACCGGCTTCGTGCACATCGCCCCCGGCCATGGCACCGACGACTGGAGCCTCGGGCGCAAGCACGGACTGGAGGTGCCGCAGACCGTCGGCGGCGACGGCGCCTTCTTCGAGCATGTGCCGCTGTTCGCCGGCACCCGCGTGCTGACCGCCGACGGCAAGGACGGCGACGCCAACGGCGCCGTCATCAAGGCGCTCGCCGCCGCCGGCAAGCTGGTGCACAAGGGCAGCCTGCGCCACAGCTACCCGCACTCCTGGCGCTCCAAGGCGCCGCTGATCTTCCGCAATACGCCGCAGTGGTTCATCTCGATGGAGACGAACGAGCTGCGCGCCAAGGCGCTGAAGGCGATCGACGAGACCCGCTTCGTGCCGGCCGCAGGCCAGGCCCGGCTGCGCAGCATGATCGAACAACGCCCGGACTGGTGCATCTCGCGCCAGCGCCTGTGGGGGGTGCCGCTGCCGCTGTTCGTCCACAAGGCGACCGGCGAGCCGCTGCGCGACCCGGCGGTGGTCGAGCGGGTGGCCGCCGCCTTCGCGCAGGAGGGCGGCGATGCCTGGTTCACCTCGCCGCCGCAGCGCTGGCTGGGCAACGACCACGATGCGGCGGAGTACGACCAGATCTTCGACGTCGTCGAGGTCTGGTTCGACAGCGGCTCCACGCATGCTTTCGTGCTGGAGGCACGCCCGGAGCTGCAGTGGCCCGCCTCGCTCTACCTGGAAGGCTCCGACCAGCATCGCGGCTGGTTCCATTCCTCGCTGCTCGAGGCGGCCGGCACGCGCGGCCGCGCGCCCTACCAGGCGGTACTGACCCACGGCTTCGTGCTCGACGAGGACGGCCGCAAGATGTCCAAGTCCCTGGGCAACGTGGTCAGCCCGCAGGACATCGTCGGCCAAGACGGCGCCGACATCCTGCGCCTGTGGGTCTGCGCCTCCGACTACTCGGAGGACATCCGCATCGGCGGCCACATCCTCAAGCAGCTCAAGGACAGCTACCGCCGCTTCCGCAACACCCTGCGCTACCTGCTCGGGGCACTGTCCGATTACCGCGCTGAGGAGGCGCTGCCGCTCGACGAGATGCCGGAGCTGGAGCGCTGGGTGCTGCACCGCCTATGGGAGCTGGACCGCGCGGTGCGCCGGAACGTGCAGGACTTCGACTTCCACGCCATCTACCAGGACCTGCACACCTTCTGCGCCGTCGACCTCTCGGCCTTCTACTTCGACGTCCGCAAGGACAGCCTCTACTGCGACCGGCCGGATTCCCTGCGCCGCCGCGCCTGCCGCACGGTGCTCGACCTGGTGTTCGACCATCTGACCGCCTGGCTGGCGCCGATCCTCTGCTTCACCGCCGAGGAGGCCTGGGGCCAGCGCGGCAAGGCGCCGGAGTCGGTCCACCTGCGCACCTACCCGGAGGTGCCCGAGGGCTGGAAGGACGAGGTGCTCGCCGCCAAGTGGGCGAGAATCCGCAAGGTCCGTCGCGTCGTCACCGGCGCGCTCGAGTTGGCGCGGGCGGAAAAGCGCATCGGCGCCTCCCTGCAGGCCGCGCCGCGGGTTTGGGTCGAGGACGCGGAGAGCAAGGCGGCGGTCGACTCGATCGATTTCGCCGAGGTCTGCATCGTCTCCGGCATCGACGTCCTGGAGGGCGATGGGCCGAGCGACGCCTACAGTTGGGAGGAGATCCCCGGCGTCTGGGTCGTCTTCCACGAGGCCGAGGGCGACAAGTGCGAGCGCTGCTGGAAGGTCCTGCCGGAGGTCGGCAGCGATCCGCGCGCGCCGAAGACCTGCCTGCGCTGCGCCGACGCCGTCGCCGTGGCGAAGGCTGCGGAGTAGTCGTGCCGCAGGACGAAGCGAAAGCGTTTCGGCCGGCCGTGCTGTCGCGGCTGACCGGCGGCGTCGTCGCCGTCGCGCTGGTGGCCGACCAGGCGACCAAGTGGCTGGTGCTTTCGGCCCTGCAGCCGGGCGAGATCGTGCCGGTCACCGGCTTCTTCAATCTGGTGCTGACCTTCAATCGCGGCGTCGCCTTCGGGCTGCTCGCTAGCGACTACTGGTGGAAGCCCTACTTCCTCGCCGGCATGGCCCTGGTCATCTGCGCCGGGCTGTTGTGGTGGCTGCGCGACCAGACGCGGACCTGGATGCGCCTGGCGACTGGCCTCATCGTCGGCGGCGCGCTCGGCAACGTCATTGACCGCTTCGGGCAGCCGGGCGTGGTGGACTTCCTCGACTTCCACCTGGCCGGTTATCACTGGCCTGCCTTCAACCTGGCCGATAGCTGCATCGTGGTCGGCGTCGGGCTGCTGTTGCTGGATGGCTTGTTCGCCCCCGGCCCAAAGCGCTAAAAGATGCGGGGGCAGGCAATTCCGTAGGGGTACGAATCGATATGCGCCGCTCTGCACTCCTCTGTTTCTCCGTCGTCGCGCTGGCGCTCGCCGGCTGCGGCGACGTGCGCGAGCAGCTCGGTCTGGAAAAGCAGGCGCCGGACGAGTTTCGCGTCGTCGCGCGCGCGCCGCTGACCGTGCCGCCGGAGTTCGCCCTGCGCCCGCCGCGGCCGGGCGCGGCGCGCCCGCAGGTCGGAACGCCGACCGACCAGGCGCGCCGCACCGTCTTCAGGCTGGGCGACCAGCAGCCGACCGTCGAGGAGGTGATGCCCGACGACGGTCGCTCGCTGGGCGAGCGCTCGATCCTGATGCAGGCCGGCGCCAGCGAGGCCGATCCGGAGATCCGGCAGGTGGTGGACCGCGAGACCCAGCGGGTCAATGCCGAGAGTCAGGACTTCCTCGAGGACCTGATCTTCTGGCGGGAGGCCCAGCCGTCCGGCGACGTCGTCGACGCCGAGGCCGAGGCGCGGCGCCTGCGCGAGGCTCAGGCGATCGGCCAGCCCGTCACCGGCGCCGGCACCCCGACCATCGAGCGCCGCGAACGCGGCGTCCTCGAGGGCATCTTCTAGACGCGGCACCCTGGCTCGGCGATGACGCGGGTGCGCTAGAACCGCTGCCCCTCGGCGAAGACTTGCCGCCAAGCGCGGATCGTCACGCTGTGGCGAAGCCCCGTGGGCCAGAAGGGGTCGGTCCGCACGAGCGCCTCGACCGTATCGAAACTCTCGGCTTCGACCAGCCAGAGGCCGCCGAGCATGCAACCCTCGGCGTCCAGGAGCGGTCCGGCCGCGCGGACGGCCTGGGCGTTCTCCTCCAGGAAATCGAGGTGCGCGGCCATCCGCGTGCGGCGGGCCTCTGCGGCGACCTTGGGGTCATCTTCGAGCAGCACGGCGTAGAGCATGTCTCTGGTCCTCCTTGTGGGCACGACAAAGGGTTAGTGCCGCATTTTCGCCGATGCAGCTTGAAAACATGCGGATCGGAGCTGCAAAATTGCAGCCATGGACTGGAGCGACCTGCGCATCGCTCTGGCGGTCGGGCAGGGCGGTACGCTTGCGGGCGCGGCGAAGCGCCTCGGCGTCGATGCCACCACGGTTTCGCGCCGCCTCGCCCGCCTGGAGCGCGCCTTGGACTGCCGACTGTTCGAGCGGGGGCCGGAGGGGGCGCTGGTCGCGACGACCGCCGGCGCTGCGGTGTTGGCGCGCGCTGAGGCGGTCGAACGCGAGGTTGAGCTGCTGAACCGGGAGGTCGGCGGCCGGGACTCGCTGGTCGCCGGTACCGTGCGTGTGACCAGCGTGCCGATCCTGGTCGAGCGGTTACTGGTTCCAGCGGTCGGGCCCCTGTTGGAGCGCCATCCCGGGCTGCGCGTCGAGCTGGTCGCCGAGCCGCGCGACCTCAACCTCGGACACGGCGAGGCGGACATCGCGCTGCGCCTGGCACGGCCAACGGCCGGCGGGAGCAGCCTGGTGACCCGCCGTGTCGCCGAGCTGCGCTATGCGGTCTATGCTGCCTGCCGCCTTGGCACGGCCCAGGCGACGGCGCTCCCTTGGATCGGCTATGATGCCGGCATGGCCGAGCTGCCCCAGGCCGAGTGGACCGAGCGGGTGCTGCGCCGCGGCGGTGCGGCGGGCGGCGGCCTGCGGGTCAACGATGCAGCGCTCGCCTACGCGGGGGTGCTGGCTGGCATCGGGCGTGCGCCTTTGCCTTGCCGGCTTGCGGAGGCCGATCCGCGCCTGTGCCGCCTCGACTCCGGAGATTTGTCGGAGCTGCCGCGACGGGAGGTCTGGATGCTGCTGCATCGCGAGCGGCGAATGCTGGCGCGAATCGCCGCGGTCACGGCCTGGATCGACAGCCTCTTCTGAGGGCTGTCCATGCCGGGGCCGTCGTTCTGGGCGCCGTCTACGCCGCAGGCTTGGTCGCCGTCACCACCTTGGTCATGCCGGGGATCAGGTTGGCGACCTGCGGGTCGGCGAAGCCGGCCTTGGCCATCTCTGCGGAGATCCGCGCGCCGGTCAGCGAGGCGGCGCGCGGGGTGAAGACCATGTGCTGCAGCGCCCAGAGCGCGGCCAGCGGCGGGCCGCTGCGGTCGTCGTCGACCATGAAGTCGTGCACGATCAGCAGGCCGCCTGGCGCGAGGGCGGCGAAGGCGCGGCGCATCAGCTCGGGGATCGCGCGTCCCGGCACGCCGGAGCAGAGGTAGGACATCAGCACCGCGTCCTGTCCGCCTGGCCAGTCCACATTCAGCGCGTTGCCCGGCAGGAAGGCGATGCGCTCGCTCAGGCCCTCGTCGGCGACGAAGCTTTCGCCCAGCTTGGCGACGTTGGGGAAGTCGAGCACCGTCGCGCGCACCTGCGGATGGCGCTTGGCCATCATGATCGAAAAGGCGCCGGTGCCGCCACCGACGTCGAGCAGGCGCTCGCGCCCCGTCATGTCGATGCGCTTGGCGAGCACCGCCGCCGGCCCGAGCGAGCCGCCATGCTGGCTTTCCGAGAAGACCCGCGCCTCCTCCGGGTCGCCCATCCAAGCCTCGTAATCCGCGTAGGGGATGTCCTCGGTCTTGCCTTCGACCACGGTCGGCAGGTGCTGCATGAAGGGATACATCTGTTGGTCGATCTGCATGCGCAGGTAGTCACCGTAGTAGTTCGGCGAGTTGGAGACCAGGTAAAGCGTGGCCTCGTTCGTGTTGGCGTAGCGCGCGCCGTCCTTGGCGACGAGGTCGAGCGAGACAAGGCCGGTCAGCAGGGTCTGTAGCGCGTCGCGGTCGGTTCCGCTGCGCGCAGCCAGCTCGTCCAGCGTCTGCGGCCCCTCCGCCAGGGCGTCGAACACGCCCAGGTGCAGGCCGGCGAAGAGCGCTTTGGAGGCCATGAAGCCGAACGCGATTCCCGAGATGCGTTCGACGTCGCCAAGTGGTTTCATCGATGTATCCTTCCAGTTCCTCGTTCTCTCGGTCGAAATCGGCAATCAAACAGTCAAACTAAAGTGATCCGGCAGAAAAATACCACGACTGAACAGACCTATGATCGATGTTCCGCCTTGGATCGCGGCAGCGCAAAAAAGACGAGATCCCAGGATATTGCGTACCGTATCAGGAAGCGTCAGCCGTCATTCATTTACAAGCTTGCAGATATTCCAGGTTCACGCTAGCTTGGTCTGCTGCCTGACAAGATCTGCTGCGCAGCAACATTCGGCAGCGTCGCCACGTCCACCCGCGGCGGCGGACGCCCGGCGGCAGAGTCGGACCCGCGAGCCGGCTTCTCGCGAGTCCGCTTGATGCGGCGGTCGGAAGTCTCTATGCCCTCGACTCTCCGAGTCTTTTCTTGGCGAGTCCGGCGAAGGCGTATGTCGCAAGCCACGAGCAAGTCCCTCGCTTCCATCGGTGCCGCTTCCGGCTCCCGCGCCGACACTGCGCTCGGGCAGGGCGCCCTCGAATCCGTGCGCAAGACCCTGGCGATCGAATGCCACGCGCTCGCCGATCTGGGCGAGAGCCTGAACGGCCCGCTGGGCGGTGCGATCGAGGCGGCGGTCGAGTTGATCGCCCGGGCGCCCGGCCATGTGGTCGTCGCCGGCATGGGCAAGAGCGGTCACGTGGGGCGCAAGATCGCCGCCACCCTGGCCTCTACTGGGACGCCGGCCTTCTTCGTCCATCCGGGCGAGGCGAGCCATGGCGACCTGGGCATGATCACCGGCGACAACACGGTGCTGGCGCTGTCCAATTCGGGCGAGACGACCGAGCTGTCGGACCTGCTGGTCTACACCCGGCGCTTTCGCATTCCGCTGATCGCCATCACCTCGGTCGCCGAGAGCACCCTGGCGCGCGAGGCCGACGTGGCGCTGGTCCTGCCGCCGGTCGAGGAGGCCTGCCCGCTCGGGCTGGCGCCCACCAGCTCGACGACCTTGTCGATGGTGGTCGGTGACGCGCTGGCGGTGGCGCTGCTCGACCGCAAGGGCTTCAGCCGCGAGAACTTCCGCGAGTTCCACCCCGGCGGTCGCCTGGGCAACGTGCTGCGCCGGGTGCGCGACATCATGCACACGGGCGCGGCGCTGCCGCTGGTCGAGCGCGGCCTGCCGATGTCCAAGGTGCTGATCGAGATGTCGGCGCGCGGCTTCGGCTGCGTCGGCGTGGTCGAGCCCGCGGACGGGGCGCTGGCCGGCATCGTCACCGACGGCGACCTGCGCCGCCACCTGTCCGGCGAGATCCTCGACTCGCCGGTCGACCGGGTGATGACCGCCGGGCCACGCACGATCGCCCCCGACGCGCTCGCCGCAGAGGCGCTGAAGACCATGCAGGAGACGCGGATCAACGCGCTTTTCGTCTGCGAGGAGGGCGCGCGCGCGCCGGTCGGCTTCCTGCACCTGCACGACTGCCTGCGCAGCGGCGTCTACTGAGCCTGCCGGACGCGGTCCCCGTCCATGCATCTTCTTCAGACCCTGGGCGGCGCGCGGCAGGGCGGCGCGGAGACCTTTTTCGTCCGGCTTGTGCTGGCGCTGCAGCGCGCCGGTCAGACGCAGACGGTGGCGATCCGCGGCTGGCCCGAGCGCATGGCGACGCTGCGGGCCGGCGGCATCGAGCCCGTCGCGCTGCCGTTCGGCGGTGCCCTGGACCTGGTGACGCCGTGGCGGCTGCGCCGGCTGATCCGGGCGCGGGGCTGCGACCTGGCGCTGAGCTGGATGAACCGGGCGACGGCACGCACGCCCTCCAACGCCCTGGTGCACGTGGCGCGCATCGGCCACTACTACGATCCGAAGTACTACCGCCGCTGCGACGGTATCGTGGCGATCACCCGTGACCTGCGCCGGCATATGGTCGAGGCCGGCTTCCCGACCGAGCGGGTGCATTACGTCCCCAACTTCTACACGCCGAGCGACGCGCCGCCGCTGGCCCGCGCCGCTTGGTCCACGCCCGAGGACGCGCCCCTGGTGGTCGCGGTCGGGCGGCTGCACGTCAACAAGGCCTTCGACGTCCTGATCGGCGCGCTGGCCGAGATGCCCGGCGTCTACTGCTGGATCGCGGGCGAGGGGCCGGCACGCGCCGAGCTGGAGGTCCAGGCGGCGCGGCTGGGCGTCGCCGAACGCCTGCGCCTGCTGGGCTGGCAGCCGGACCCCGGGGCGGTGATCCGGGCGGGCGACGTCATGGCCATGCCGTCGCGCTCAGAAGGCTTCGGCACGGTGATCCTGGAAGCCTGGGCCAACCGCGTACCGCTGGTCGCCGCGGCCAGCGAAGGCCCGCGCGAGACGATCACGCAGGGGCGCACCGGTCTGCTCGTCCCGGTCGACGACGTGGACGCCCTGCGCCTGGCACTGCAGCGGGTTCTGGGCGAGCGCGGCTTGCGCGAGGACTTGGTCGCGCAGGCCTGGGACGCCTATCGGGCGGATTTCACCGAAGAGGCCGTGGTGGCGCGCTACGGCGAGGTTCTGTCGCAGCTCCTCGCCCTCGGCAAGCTGTGAGCGCGACGCCCTACTGCGTCATCCCCGGCATCTGTTCGGCATCCATGATCTGAATGCCCTGTGGGACCTCGAACAGGGCCGGATCCTGCGGGCCGCGCCGGACGTCAGAGAGCTCGATGACAAGCGGTCCCTCGTCGGTCTCGACCCGCGCGCGCATGACGATGCCGTCGTCGGTCACCCAGAAACGCCCGGCCGCCTCGCCCGAGGTTTCGTAGATCGTCGTCGCCTCGCCGTCGACCGTCTCGCGGCCCACCGCCTGCGGCTCGGCCCGGGCGAAGGCGTCGGCCGCCTCCGCGCGCGGGTCGCTGCGCATCGGCAGCCGCATCGCCAGGCTCGCCTCCGGCAGCAGCATGATCATCTCGCCCTGCGTGGCGCGCATCAGCATGACCTGCCGCTGCCCCTGCAGGACCATTTCCCGTCGCTCGGCGCCGGGAGCGCGGTGCACGGTGCCCCGCATCTCCATGGCCGCGCCGGTCATGCTGAAATCGGCGCTGTAGGCCGTCTGGCCGAGCGGCGGCAGGTCCGCCGCCCGCAGCCCCGGCACGCCCAGGCCGATAAGCATCGAGACCAGTGCCAGGATCGGAAGGACTCTGTGCATCTCCGCCTCACATGTCTGCCGTCTCGTCGCGGTCGATCAGGTGCACGAAGGAGCCGGCGATGCGGCCCCGCTGCAGGCCCGCCGCCGGCAGCGCGTGGCCTTCGGCGTCGTGCAGGCTGCACAGCGGCGCCGCCCCCTCTTCGCGCAGCACGGTGGCGTAGTGAAACTCGTGACCGGCGTAGGCACCCGCAAGGGGCATTTCCGTGATCTGCGCGCGGCGATAACCGAGGTGCAGCCGGCGCTCCGCGAAGCTGGTCTCCAGCGGCAGCAGGCCGGCCATGGCGTGGCGGCGCTTCTCGCCGTCGACCAGTCCCGTGCCCAGCACCATGTAGCCGCCGCATTCGCCGTAGACTGTCGCCCCCCGTCCGGCGGCCTTGCGCAGACCCTGCAGAAAGGTGTCGCTGCCGGCCAGCCGGCCGGCGTGCAGCTCGGGGTAGCCGCCGGGCAGGTAGACCGCATCGGCTCGAAGATCGGGCGCTTCGTCCTCCAGCGGCGAGAAGAAGGTCAGCTCGGCACCGGCTTCGCGCCAGCCCTCGAGCAGATGCGGATAGGCGAAGGCGAAGGCGAGGTCGCGCGCCACCGCGATCCGCTGGCCGAGCGGCGGTAGCGGCGGCGGAAGGTCCGCCGGCTCGTCCTCGGGCTGCAGGCCGAGCGGCGCGGCGATCGCCTGGATCCGGGCCAGGTCGATGTGCGCGCTCACCGTGTCGGCGGCGGCCTCCAGGAAGGCCTCCAGGTCGGCCTGCTCGCCGGCCTGCACCAGGCCCAGGTGCCGGTCGGGCCGGGACAGGGTGGCGTGGCGCGGCAGGCTGCCGACCACGGGAACGCCGACCGGCGCGAGGGCGCGGGCGATCAGCTCCACATGGCGCGGACCGCCGACCCGGTTCAGCACCACGCCGGCGATGCGGATGCCGGGGCGGTGCGCCACGAACCCCCGCACCAGGGCGGCGGCCGACTGGGCCTGCGCGCCGGCATCGATCACCAGCAGCACCGGCAGGCTCAGGCGCTCGGCCAGGTCGGCGGTGCTGCCGCGCCCGTCGGCGGCGCCGTCGTACAGCCCCATCACCCCCTCGATCAGCAACAGCTCGCCCGCCTCGGCCAGCCGGCGCGCGAGCGCCGAGAGAAGCGCCGGGCGCATGGCCCAGGGGTCGAGGTTCAGGCAGTCGCGCCCGCTCGCCGCGGCATGATAGGCGGGATCGATATAGTCCGGCCCGGTCTTGGCCGAGACCGCCGGCGTGCCGGCCTTGCGGAAGGCACGCAGCAGCGCCAGCGTCAGCATGGTCTTGCCGCAGCCGGAGGCCGGCGCGGCGACGATCAGCCCGCGGGCCGGCGGCACGGCGCTAGCCCGCCTGGCTCTGGCTGCGGGTGCCCAGCGGGTCGGCCGTCGGCGTGCGCCGGCCTTCCAGGGCGCCAAGCCAGTCGAGCGCCGCGCGCAGGCGGACAACCTCGCCGACGACGACGATCGCCGGCGGCGCGATCTGTGTCGCCGCCGCGTCCGCCGCCGCGCCGGCGATGGTGGTCTCGACCACCTGCTGCTTGGCGGTGCTGGCCTGGCTGACCAGGGCGACCGGTTCCCGCGGGCCGCGCCCGGCCTCCAGCAGCCTCTGGCAGATCGCGCCCAGGTGCTTCAGCGCCATGTACATGACGATCACCGGGCTGCCGCGCGCCACGCTGGGCCAGTCCACCGAATCCGGAACCAGGCCCGAGGAATCGTGGCCGGTCAGGAAGGTCACCGTATGGTTGGTCTCGCGATGGGTGACCGGAATGCCGGCGTAGGCCAGCCCGCCGATCCCGGCGGTGACGCCGGGGACGATGCGGAAGGGGACGCCGGCCTCGACCAGCGCCAGCGCTTCCTCGCCGCCGCGGCCGAAGACGAAGGGGTCGCCGCCCTTCAGGCGCAGCACCCGCTTGCCGGCGCGCGCCAGCTCGACCAGCCGCAAGGAGATGTCGCGTTGCTTGGCGCTCGGCTTGCCGCCGCGCTTGCCGGCGTACTCGACGGCCGCGCCGGGCCGCACGAACTCCAGGACGGCGGGGTCGACCAGCGCGTCGTAGACCACGACGTCGGCCTGCCCCAGGGCGTGCACCGCGCTCAGGGTCAGCAGACCGGGGTCGCCGGGACCGGCGCCGGTCAGCCAGACCCAGCCGGGCTCGAAGGGGGGAAGCTGCAGGCGCGCGGGCACGGACAGGGGCGACATCGGCATCAGGCTATCCTCTGCGTCTTCGGCCGCCTAGCCAAGCGGTGGGGCGGAGCCCTAAAGTCGGCGCCATGGCGCGAAAACCCGACGGCATCCTGCGGCGCGGCTGGACCACCGGCGCCTGCGCGACGGCGGCGACCAAGGCCGCCTTCACGGCCTTGCTGACGGGCCATTTCCCGGACCCTGTGACGATCCGTCTGCCCAAGGGCGAAACCCCGGCCTTCGCTCTGGCCGAGGAGGCGCTGGGCGACGGCTGGGCCAGCGCCGGCATCGTCAAGGACGCCGGCGACGACCCGGACGTCACCCACGGTGCCCTGATCCGCGCGACCGTGCTCCCGGCCGCCGCCGGCAGCGGCGTCGCCTTCGCCGCCGGCGAAGGGGTCGGCACGGTGAGCAAGCCCGGCCTGCCGATCCCGCCCGGCGAGCCGGCGATCAACCCGGTTCCGCGGCGCATGATGCAAGAGGTGGTGGCGGAGCTGGCCGCCGCGCACGGCGCCGCCGCCGACCTGCGGATCGAGATCGCCGTGCCCGGCGGGGCGGCCCTTGCGGAAAAGACCTGGAACCCGCGGCTCGGCATCCTCGGCGGCCTGTCGATCCTCGGCACCACCGGCGTGGTGCAGCCCTACTCCTGCAGCGCCTGGATCCACTCCATCCATCGCGGCATCGACGTGGCGCGCGCCAACGGCCTGACGCACGTCGCCGGCTCGACCGGCGCCACGTCCGAGCGGACCGTGCAGCAGCTCTACGGCCTGCCGGAGATCGCGCTGCTCGACATGGGCGATTTCGCCGGCGGGCTGCTGAAGTACCTGCGCGGCCACCCGCTGCCGCGCCTGACCCTGGCCGGCGGCTTCGCCAAGACGACCAAGCTGGCGCAGGGCTTCCTCGACCTGCACTCGGGCCGCAGCCAGGTGGACTTCGCCTGGCTGGCGGCGCGCCTGGGCGAGCTGGGAGCCGACCCGGCGCTGGCGGCGCGCGCCGAGGTCGCCAACACCGCCAACGAGGTCCTGGGCATGGCGCAGGCGGCCGGACTGCCCCTGGCCGACCTGGTCGCTGCGCGGGCCCGCGCCACTGCCTGTGCCGCGCTGGGCGACGCGCCGGTCGAGGTGGAGGTGCTGGTCACCGACCGGGCAGGCAGCATCGCAGGGCGTGCCGGTGGCTGAGCCGGCTGCGCCCACCGTTCTGATCCTCGGCGGCACGGCCGAGGCCGCGGCCCTGGCGAGCGCGCTGGCCGGGCGGGCGCGGGTCGTGACCTCGCTCGCCGGGCGCACCCGCAGCCCGCAGCCGCCGGCGGGCGAACTGCGCATCGGCGGCTTCGGTGGTGCCGAAGGACTGGCCGCCTGGCTGCGGGCCGAGCGCGTCTCTACCCTCGTCGATGCCACGCACCCCTTCGCCGCCAACATCTCGGCCAACGCCGTCGCGGCCAGCGCCGCGACGGGCGTACCGCTGCTGCGCCTGGAGCGGCCGGCCTGGCGGCCGGGACCCGACGACGACTGGCGGCCCGTCGGGAGTCTGGAGGATGCGGCGGCAGCGCTGCCCCAGGGCGCGCGGGTCTTCCTCGCCGTCGGGCGGCAGGAGCTGGCGGCCTTCGCCGGGCGCCCCGACCTGCGCGTGCTGGTGCGCACGGTCGATCCGCCCGGCGCGCTGCCGATCGCCGCCGAAGCGGTGGTCGCGCGCGGCCCCTTCGAGGTCGCCGCCGAAACGCGCCTGCTGCAGTCCAGGCGGATCGCCTGGATCGTCAGCAAGAATGCCGGCGGCAGCGGCGCGGCGGCCAAGCTCGCAGCGGCGCGCGCGCTCGGAATTCCGGTGATCATGGTCGAGCGGCCGGTCCTGCCGCCCGCCGAAACGGCGAGCGGCGTCGAGCCGGCTTTGGCCTGGCTCGCCGGGTGCGGCATCTAGGCGCCCCCCGCTTTCGCCGGATGGCGCAGGACGTGGACGTGCTGCGGGTCGTAGAGCGCGGAGTCCCGGAAGTCGCCGCTGTCCAGTACCCGGCCGACCAGGATCAGCGCGGTGCGGGTCAGCTTGGCCGCGCGCACCTTGCCGCGGATGTCGGCGAGCGTGCCGCGGATGAAGGCCTGGTCGGGCCAGCCGACGCGGTAGGCAACCACCACCGGGCAATCGGTGCCGTAGTGCGGCGTCAGCGCCTCCTCCACGTAGCGCAGGTTGCGCACCGAGAGGTGGATCGCCAGCGTGGCGCCGGAGCGGCCGAGGGTCTCCAGCTCCTCGCCCGGCGGCATCGCCGAGGACTTCATCGCCGTGCGCGTCAGGATCACCGTCTGGCTGACCTCCGGCAGGGTCAGCTCGCAGCCCAGCGCCGCCGCGGCCGCCGCATAGGCCGGCACGCCGGGGACGATGTCGTAGGCGATGCCCAGATCCTCCAGGCGGCGGATCTGCTCGGCGATGGCGCCGTAGAGCGAAGGGTCGCCGGAGTGGACCCGTGCGACCTCCTTCCCGGCGGCGTGCGCCGCCTCGACCTCGGCCATGATCTCGTCCAGGTGCAGCGGCGCCGTGTCGACGACCCGCGCGCCCGCCGGGGCGGCGGCGACGATCTCCGGCGGCACCAGCGAGCCGGCATAGAGGCAGACCGGGCAGCGTTCGATCAGCCGCAGGCCGCGCACGGTGATCAGGTCGGGCGCGCCCGGCCCGGCGCCGATGAAGTGCACCGTCATTCCGCCGCGTCCTCCTTCGCGTCGCGGCCATGTTTCGCCGCGTAACCGCGCGGCGTGTAGACCCAGGCACCGCCGTCGCCGCGGGCGAGGGCGCGGGTCTGCGCGCTGCCGACCAGCACCAGGGTCAGCATGTCGACCTCGGCGGGATCGAGCGTGGCGAGCGTGACCAGGCGCACCGCCTCGCTCGGCCGACCCAGGTTGCTGGCGAGTGCCACCGGGGTGTCGGCCGGCCGCGCCTGCAGCAGCAGGTCGCGCGCCTCGGCGAGCTGCCAGTCGCGCTTTCTGGAGACGGGGTTGTAGAAGGCGACCACGAAGTCGCCGGCGGCCGCCGCCTCGACCCGCCGGCGGATGGTGGCCCAGGGCGTCAGCAGGTCGGACAGGGAGATGGCGCAGAAGTCGTGTCCCAGCGGCGCGCCGAGCCGGGCCGCCGCCGCCTGCAGCGCCGAGATGCCGGGTGTCACCGCGATCTCGGCGCGCCGTGCCGCCGCCCACCAGCCGCCGTCGCCGCCGTGCCGGTCGAGCAGCTCGTAGACCACGGCGGCCATGGCGTAGATGCCGGCATCGCCCGAGGAGACCAGCGCGACGTTCCGGCCCTCGCCAGCGAGCGCGAGGGCGGCGGCCGCGCGCGCTTCCTCGTCGCCTAGCTCGAAGCGGTGATGGCGCTGGCCGGGGCGCGTCGGGCCGAGTAGGTCGAGATAGAGCCCGTAGCCGACCAGGTCCGTCGTCTCGCGCAGCAGTCGGCTGGCTTCCGGGGTGCGCCAGTCCGGCGTGCCGGGCCCGAGGCCGACAATCGCCAGACGGCCGCGCGCCCGCCCGGCCGTCTGCGGGTCGAGCGGCCTGGGCGCCAGCGCCACGGCGCAGGTGGCGTTGGCCGACTTGCGCTTGGTGATGCGCAGGCTCGCAGCGGGGCCGGCGGCGGCCAGGGCCGCAGCCTCGGCCACGCCGTGGCAGCCGACCTCGGCGAAGACCACCTCGGAGGGATGGGCGAGGCGCGGCGTCTGAGCCTCCAGCGTGGCGGCGTCGAAGAAGCGGGCCGGCCGGCCGAGGGCCGCGGCGAGCTGCAGCACCGCGGGCTCGTCGGCCTTCAGGTCCAGGCTCGCCACCAGGGCCACGGCGTCGGGCGCCAGCTCCGCCTCGACCAGGCTGTCGCGCACCAGCGCCGCCAGCTCGTCGGGCGGGCAGCCGCGCGCGCAGCCGACGCCCAGCGCCAGCACCTGCGGGCGGTAGACCAGCCGGTCGACTGCGCCCGGATCGGGCGCCAGGCTCTCGACCAGCGCGACGGCGCCGTCCGGCGCCTGCGGCAGGGCGCTTTCGCGCAGCCACGGCAAGTCGCCCTCGATCCGCGCGGCGGCGCCCGCCAGCAAGGACGCCGCGGCGGCCTTGGCGTGCTCGGGGTTGGACAGCACCCAGCCCCGCGGCGGGTCGTCCAGCGCGATGCCGAATCGCAAATCCCCAGCAGTCGTGACGGCGGCCGCCACGCCGAGCACCTCCGCGATCCGCTGCGCGATGCCGTTGGCGCCGCGGTGGCCGCCGAGCAGCGGGACCACGGCCGAGCCGTCCTCGGCGACGGCCAGCACCGGCGGCTCGCCACGCTTGTCGCCGAGCAGAGGCGCCAGCGCACGGATCGTCACGCCGGCCGCACAGAGGGCGACGATCGGTCGGCCGGCGGCGAAGAGCGCGCGCAGGTGCGCGGTCGCCTCGGGGAAGCTCTCGTCGGCTGCGGCGACTCGGGTCTGCCGTCCGTGCAGCGCGCCGCCCATTGCGGCCTGCAGACGACGGGCGGTTTCGGCACCCGCCTCGGTGAGGGCCAGGAAGACTAGACCGTCCATGCCTGCCCCCGCCGGTGCACCAGGATCATCGAGAAGTAGGGGACGGCCGCCGGGTCGACCTCCTCCAAGGGAAGCATCCGCTGGGTCTCCAGGCTGGCGCGCTCGATGTAGCGCGCCTTGCCGAGCAGGCCGCTGGCCGCCAGGCAGTCGCGCACCTTGGCGAAGTGGCGCCCGAGCTTGATGATCGCCGCCGCATCGACGTCCGACAGGCGCAGGCTGATCTGGCGCGCGTGCAGCGAGGCCGGGATCACGACAAGCTGATCGTCGCGGGCGGCGAGCGGGGTGCCCAGGGCGGCGGCGCAGGCGGTCAGCGAGCTGACGCCCGGCACCACCTCGACCCGATGGTCGCGGGCCAGCCGGCCGAAGAGATACATGAAGGAACCGTAGAAGAAGGGGTCGCCCTCGCACAGCACCGCCACGTCGCGCCCGGCCGCCAGGTGTTCGGCGATCTCCTCGGCGGCGGCGTCGTAGACCTCCTGCGCCGGGTCGCGCTCGCTGCGCATCGGCACGCGGATGGCGATCTCGATGCGGCCTGCGGAGATATGCGGGGCGGCGATGGTGCGGGCCAGCGACTCGCCCTCGTCCGGCGCCGGGTAGGCGATGACCTCGGCCCCCTGCAGCAGGCGGTGCGCCTTCAGCGTGATCAGCTCCGGGTCGCCGGGACCGACGCCGAGCCCGTAGAGGGTGCCGTTCATGCCATCAGGCTCCACTGGGTCACCGGCATGGCGGTTCGCCACCCGCGGTAGGGACCGACCGCTTCCGCCCGGCTGACCGCCAGGCGCACCAGCTCGCCGCCGTGTTCGGCCTGCAGCGCGGCCAGCTTCGCTTCGCCCTCCAGGGTGACGGCGTTGGCGACCAGCCGACCGCCGGGCGCCAGCGCGGCCAGACACGCCTCCACCAGCCCCACCGTGCTCAGGCCGCCGCCGACGAAGACCGCATCGGGGGCCGGCAGGTCGGCCAGCGCCTCCGGCGCCCGGCCGGCGACGATCTTCAGCCGCGGCGTGCCGAGGGCGCTGGCGTTGGCGGTGATCGCCTGGCGCCGCTCGGCCTTGGGCTCGATCGCCCAGGCCGGCGCCCGCGCGGCGGCGCGCATCCACTCGACCGAAATCGAGCCGCAACCGGCGCCGACATCCCAAAGGCGCGCGCCCGGCGTCGGGCCCAGCTTGGCGAGGGTGATCGCCCTTACCTCGCGTTTGGTCATTTGCCCGTCGTGCACGAAGGCCTCGTCCGGCAGGCCGGGCACGCGCGGGCGAGGCGGCGCCTCGGGCGACGCCTGGCAGGCGACCGCCAGGGTGTGGAAGTCGGGCACCGGTGGTTCCGGCCAGTCGCCGGCGGTGCCCTCCAGGCGGGACTCCTGCGGTCCCCCCATGTGGGCCAGGGCGACCATACGGCTTTCGCCGTAGCCACGGTCGACCAGCAGCCGGGCCACTTGGGCGGGTGTCGCGGCATCGTGCGCCAGGATCAGCAGGCGGGCGCCCGGCTGCACGAAGGGGTGCAGCAGCTCCAGCGGGCGGCCGTGCAGGGTCAGGGTCTCGGTCTCGGCGAGCGGCCAGCCGAGGCGCGCGCAGGCCAGACTGAAGGCGGAGAGGGCGGGGAGGATCAGCGTCTCCTCACGCGGCACGTGGCGCGCCAGGGTGACGCCGGCGCCGTAGCACAGCGGGTCGCCGGTTGCGAGCACGCAGACCCGGCGGCCGCGCAGGCGCATGATGGTCTCGATCAGCGCCGTCAGCGGCGTCGGCCAGGTCAAGCGTTCGGCGCGTGTCGTCATCTGGTCCGGGACCTTCGCCAAGTGGCGGGCGCCGCCGACCAGCACCTCCGCATCGGCGATCAGGCTGCGTGCCGCCGGTGTCAGGCCCTCGAGCCCGTCCTCGCCGATGCCGACGAGCGAGAGCCAAGGCTGACTCAAGGGCAGGCGGTCCATCAGGGTGCCCCCAGTCCGAAGGCCAGCGCGTTCACCGCCGCCGCCGCCATCGCCGAGCCGCCGCGCCGGCCGAGCAGCGTCAGGTAGGGCACGCCGCGCGGATCGGCGTCGAGCGCCGCCTTAGACTCGGCCGCGCCGACGAAGCCGACCGGCAAGCCGACGATCGCAGCCGGCCGTGGCGCGCCGGCGTCGAGCAGCTCCAACAACCTGAACAGCGCGGTCGGGGCGTTGCCGAGCACGACCAGCGCGCCCGCCAGGCGGGGCACGGCCAGATCCATGCCTGCGGCGGAGCGGGTGGTGGCCATGGCCTCGGCCAGTTCGGCGCACTGCGGGTCGTCGAGGACGCAGTGCACGGCGTTTCCGGACGGCAGGCGGCGGGCGACGATGCCGGCGGCCACCATCCGCGCGTCGACCAGGATCGGCGCCCCCTCCGCCAGCGCGGCGCGGGCGCGCACCACCAGGTCGGCCGAGGCGCGCAACGCGGGCACGATCTCCGGCATGCCGCTGGCATGCACCAGGCGCAGCGCCACCTCGGCCAGGTCCTCGGGCAGCCCGCTCAGGTCGCAGGCGGCGCGCGCCCGGGCGAAGGATTCGCGATAGATCGCTTGCGGGTCGCGCAGATAGTCGGGGGGCGGGGCCGCGCGGGCCATGTCCGGTCTCCGAAGACCGGCGGCGCTCACTCCGCCGCCTGGCCCTTCTTCATGCTGCGCGGGCCGTGCGGATGGTCGGCGTGCGGATAGGGATGATGGTGTCCGTGGTCGTGTCCATGGCCGTGGTCGTGTCCATGACCCTGGTCGTGTCCATGGCCATGGCGGTGCCCATGGCCGTACTGGTGCCCATGGCGATGGGAATGCCCATGGTCGTGCTGGTGGCCAAGGCCGTGGTGGTCATGGCCGTGCCCGGCTCCCGTGCCGATGCCTTCGACGTGGTGATGGTGGCTTTCCTGCGGCAGCCCCACCTCCGCCTCGAAGCCGAGCACCTGCGCCCGGTACTTGCAGAGCTGGCAGTTCATCAGGTTGGTGCCCTCCTGAATCTCGCGCACCCGCTCGGCGAAGGTGTCGAGGACCAAGGGGTGGTCGTTCAGGTAGGGGGCCTTGACGAACTCGATCTCCGGGTGCCGAGCGGCGACCTGGTCGGTGTAGTCGTAGATGCGCCGCACGAGGATCCCGGTGAAGAGGAAGTAGGGGAAGACGAGGATCCGGCGGTAGCCGAGCTTGGCGGCGTGCTCCAGGGCCGGCTCGACCAGCGGGAAGGTGACGCCGGAATAGGCCGTCTCGCCCCAGCCGAAGCCGAAGCCCTCCCACAGCATGCGCATCACCTTGGCGACGTTGGAGTTGGCGTCCGGGTCGCTGGAGCCGCGGCCGACCACCACCAGCATGGTCTCGTGCCGCGGCACCTCCGCGTCACAGGCATCGAGCGCCTCCTGGATCCGCGCGGCGGCGGCGGCCAGCATCTTCGGGTCGATGCCCAGCTCGCGGCCGTACTCGATCCGGATGCCGTGCTGCGCCGCGTAGGTGTTGAGCACCGAGGGGATGTCGTTCTTGGCGTGCCCGGCGGCGAACAGCATGCCGGGGACCGCCAGCACGTGCGCCACCCCGTCCGCCCGCAAACGGTCCAGGCCGGTGCGGATGATCGGCGTGGCGAACTCGAGGTAGCCGTAGTCGACCGGCAGGTCGCGAAAGCGGCTCTTCAGCCCCTCGGCCACCTGGGCGAACTCCGCCACCGCCTGCTTGTCCCGGCTGCCATGGCCGCAGACCATCACGCCCAGTTTCGCGGACATCTGCCGTCTCCTTGCCGCTGTGAATCTCAGGCCGCCAGAAGGGCAACGCCGGCGACTGCGGCGGCGGCGCCAGCGAAGCGCAACAGGGTCGCCCGGAGTCCCGCGCGGCCGGCTAGGCCGAGGCCAAGCCCGGCCAGGTGCAAGACGGCGGTCGCCGAGAGGAAGCCGAGGCCGTAGAGCCACGGCTGGGCGGTCGCCGGCATCTCGGCGCCATGGGCATAGCCGTGGAACAGGCCGAATACGGCGACCAGCAGCGCGCCCGACCAGACCGGCAGGGAGAGGGCGGCGGCGATCAGCAGGCCAAGGACGACCACCGAGCCGGCGATGAAGAACTCGACGCCCGGCAGCGCGAAGCCGCCGAATGCCAACAGAGCCCCGAGCGCCACGGTTGCCAGGAAGGCCGCCGGCAGGCTCAAGAGGGCTCGCGGCCCGGTGTTGGGTCCGGCCAGGCGCGCCGACCAGACGCCGACGGCCAGCATCGCCAAGAGGTGGTCGGGGCCCAGCAGCGGATGGGCGAGGCCGGCCAGCAAGCCGCTGCCGGCGGCGCCATGGCCGACATGGGCGAACGCAGGCTGCGCAGCGAGCAGGACGGGAATCGCGAACAGAAGGCGTGCGGCATAGGTGGTGCCGGTCGACGTATGGATCATCTCGGAAGGCCTCCCCGGGACTTGTCTCGACGGTGGACGGCCTTGTCGCGCCCAGGAGACGGCGTCCAGCCCGGTGACCGCGGCGAGGCTGAAGCCCGCCCGAGTCGCCGGCGGCGGCCACGGGGTCGGGGACAGCCCCGGCCTTGGTCCCCGAGTTGGGTCGACCGCACCGGGATCGCTTTCGTCCTCGTCGGGACCGCCAGGACGCGGCCGCTGCGAAGGAAGCCGTCCGATCGCCTGCGACGGTAGAGGGCCGGTGCCGCGGCGGTCAAGCGTGTCGCGGGCGCTTGGACGTCGGCGGACCCGCCTCGCTCGACCCGGCCGGCTCCCCCTCCAGGTCATCGAGCCTGGCAAGGCTGGCGAGAACGCCGGTGATCATCGCCCGCTGCTCGGCGCTCACGGCGCGAAAGGCCTGGGAGTCGCGTGCCAGGGCGTCAGGCAGGACGATGTCTACGATCTCCCAGCCTTCCTCCGTCAGCCGCCATTGGTTGCGCTTGCGGTTGCGCGGGTCGGCTTGCGCGTGCGCGCGCCCGAACTTCTGCAGGCGCCGCAGCGCTCGGCTGACGGTCATCTTCTCCATGCCCATGCGGCGGGCAACGTCCTCGCCCGAGCTGTCGGGCCAGGCCGCGAGCGCCATCATGCAGCGCCATTCCGGCAGGCCGAGGTCGAAGCGTCGCCCGTAGCGCTCGGCAAACGGCTTGATGATGCGGTTGACGGCGACGAGAAGCTGGAACGTGAGTGTCTTGACGATTCGCTCGTCACGGCGTGCGGAGGGGCGGCTCATGGCTCAACGCAGTAGCGACGGCAGCCAGAGTGTCAAGCTCGGCAGAGCGACCACGGCGGCCAGCAGCGCGAGCAGCGCGAGCAGAAAGGGCAGCGTTTCGGCGATCACATGGCGCGTTTGCGCCTGCGCCTGCGCCGAGGTGATGAACAGCAGGATGCCGACCGGCGGCGTGATCAGGCCGATCGCCGCCGCCAGCACGGCGACGACGCCGAAGTGGACCAGGTCGACGCCGCCGGCGGCGAGCGCGGGGACCAGCAGCGGCACCACCACGACCAGCAGCGTGATCGGCTCCAGCACCGTGCCGAGCAGAACGAGCAGAACCGCGACCAGCGCCAGGACGAGCGGGCCGGACAGACCCAGGGCCTCGATCGCGGCCGCCATCTCCCGGGCGACGCCGAGCGAGGCGACGATCCAGACGAAGGCGCCGGAGATGGCGATGATGATCAGCACGCGGGCGCTGTCGGCCGCCGCCTCGACGACCGCGGCCCAGAGGTCCATCAACCCGGCCTCGCGATAGACCAGGGTCGAGACCAGCGCGGCGTAGACGGCGGCCACCGCGCCGATCTCCGCGGTCGTGGCGAAGCCGAGGGTCAGGCCGGCCACCACCAGGACCGGCATCAGCAGGGCGAAGGCCGAGGCCCGGGCCGCGGCTAGAAGCTCGCGCCAGCCTTGCCAGCCGGCCGCCGGATAGCCGCGGCGGCGGGCGATCACCGCCGAAGCGCAGATCAGGAAGAGCCCCATCAGCAGGCCGGGAAGGATGCCGGCGAGGAAGAGGGCCGCGATGTTGGCGCCGGTAAACAGCCCGAAGATCACCAGCGGGATCGAGGGCGGGATCACCAGGCCGATGGTGGCGGAGGCGGCAGTGACGGCCGCGGCGTAGGAGCCGGGGTAGCCCTCCTTCTTCATCGCCGGGATCATCACCGAGCCGACGGCAGCGGCGTCGGCAACGGCGGAGCCGGAGACGCCGGCGAACACCACCGAGGCGCCGATGTTGGCGTGGCTCATGCCGCCGCGGAAGTGGGCGAGCATGGCGCGGGCGAGCCGCAGCAGGCGGGCGCTCATGCCGCCCCGGTTCATGATCGCGCCTGCCAGGAAGAAGAAGGGGATGGCGGTGAATGCGGTGTTGTCCAGGCCCTGCATGAAGGTCTGCACGATGACGATCGACGGCATGCCGAAGACGGCGGCATAGCCGCCCACCGCCAGGGCCATGGCGAGGGCCACCGGCGCGCCGAGCAGCAGGAGCGCGAGGAAGCAGCCGAACAGCAGCGCCAGCTCGGCCATCAGCCTCTCCGTGCAGCGAAGTCGGAGACGAGCACGAGGCTGGCGGCTGCGACCAGGTAGAGCGTGCCGACGGCGACCGGCAGGTACTTGACCGAGGCCGGCAGCGGCAAGGCCGGCAGGTCGATCGCGCCGTAGGCAGACATGGTCTCCACCGTCATCGGGAGCAGGACGAGGCCGCCGCCGACGACGGCCAACCCGAAGAGGATTTGCAGGTAGCGGAAGAGCCTGCGGTTTCCGGCCGTCAGATCGACGGCGATGTGGCCGCCGAGCAGCCAGAGGTGGCCGGCGCCGACCCAGGCGAGCATCAGGATCAGGACGATCGACAGATCGCCCGCCCAGGGCCAGCCGGCCCCGAAGAGGTAGCGCAGGACCACCTGCAGGAAATCGAGGGTGACCAACGCCAGCAGACAGGCGGCAAGCACCGCGGTCGAGAGCTTCAGGACCACCGCCTTGATGGCGGCGGTCCTCCTGATCGCCAACGTGCGCATCGCGTCCCGTCTCGGTCTGCCGCCGTCGGTGCCGGTCAGCGGCCGTGCCGATCGCGCACGGCGCGGGTCATAGCCCGCCGATCCGTTCGGCGAGGCCGTCCGGCCAGACCTCGCCTTCCATCTGCTCGACGAGCTTGTCGCGGGCGAAGCGGAAGCTGTCGACGTCGGGCGCGACGACCTCGACCCCGAGGTCCGGGAGCTGGGCCATGGCATCGGCCATCGCCTGGGCATGCAGGGCGCGGCCCTGTGCGCCAGCCTCGGCGGCGGCCGCCTTCAGCCAGCTCTTCTGCGCGTCGGACAGGCTGGCCCAGCGGGTCGGGCTGATCCAGATGCCGACCCCCGAATGGATGTAGTCCAGCGGCATGTAGTAGCCCTGCGCTTCGGTGTAGCCGGCGCCGATGAAATCGAGCACGCCGTTGTCCTGGCCGTCGACCAGACCGGTCTTCAGGGCGGTGAAGAGTTCCGAGGCCTTCAGCGGGGTCGGCGCCGCGCCCCAGGCCTCGAAGGCCGCGATGATCATCGGATGCTCGGGCGTGCGGATCTTAAGTCCGGCCAAGTCGTCCGGCGTGCGCACCGCGGTGTCTGCGGTGGTTAGCGCGCGCGGCGGGCGGTCGCCGGCCAGCCCCAGAAAGACGACGCCGGTGGCCGCTTCGACCTCGGCCATCATCTCGGCGAAGACGTCGCTTTCGACATAGCGGTGGAAGTGCGCCTGGTCGGCGAAAAGGAAGGGCGTCCAGAGCACCATGAAGGGCCGCGCTTCGCGCATCGCTATCATCGCGCCGACATCGATCAGATGCAGATCCAGGGCGCCGGTCCTCGTCTGCACCCAGAGCTGCCCGAGGTCGCCGAGCGTGCCGCCGGGGACGATCTCGGTCTCGATCGTCCCGTCGGAGAGCTCGGAGAGCGACTCGGCAAAGCGCTCGGCCGCGGCCTGGTAGGTGGTCTGCGGCGGTGCGACGTGCGCAAGGCGCAGGGTCAGATCCTGCGCCGACACCGGCGCGGCGGCGACGCTCAGCGCAAAGGCCGCGGCCAGGACCGGCAGGGGCACCGGCCATCGGATTGTCAGCATGTGTCGTTTCCTCCCAAGGGCCCGCATTTTTCTGGTCGGACGGGGAAATTGTATGTATCATATGTTACAAATCAAGCTGAATCTGTGGGAGGCCGTGATGGTAGCGAGATCGGGTGCGGCTGGTAGGGTCCGGACGCGGCGCGCCGCCGGCGTCTACGGCTACGCCAAGCAGGACCTGACCTGGACCGACACGGACAAGCCGGGGATGCGCCTGGCAGCGGTTCGCGCCAGCCGGGAAGACGGGCGGTTCCTCGGGTATCTGAGCTTCGAGAGCTTTGCCGACACCGGCTTGCACCAGCATCTCGGCCCGGCCTTCAGCTATTTCCTGCAGGGCGGACTGACCGATTTCCAGGGGACGGCGCGGGCCGGCGAGATGGGCATCAACCTGGCCGGCGCGACGCACGCGGCGATCGCCTATGCGCCGACCCTCCTGGCCTCGCGCCTGGAAGCGCCGGTGATCTATCCGTCAGAGGACTCGGTGAAGGGCGAGACGCTGCACGCGGGCGCGCGGGCGGGCACGATCGTCAACGCCGCGCCCGAGCTTCTGCCGGACATCAATGTCGCGCTGGAGACGCTGGCCTGGGAGGCGACGGTCTTCGGCGGCATGCAGCGCCGGCTCGTCTTCGACTACGCCCAGACGCCCTTCGATCGGCGGAACGTGCAGTTGCGCCTGCTGCCCGCCAGCAAGCTGCCGCCCTTCGTGACCACCGCGCCGCTGGAATTCTTCGTCATCGGCGGCGACCTGACCCTCAGCGGCGAGAGCCAGGGCGCCGGCGGTTTCTTCGTGGTCGAGGCGGGCGCGCGGGTGGAGATGCGCAGCGACTACGGTTGCCTCTGCCTGGCCTGGTCCGAGGGACCGGTGGCCTGGCAGGATCTTGCGGCTCCCGACCCCTTCGCATTCGCCGCGCGGGCGGGGTCGGACTAAGCGGCGCGGCGCTGAGCAGCACGTGCCCCGCAGCCGGCAGGCCAAGGGCCCGGTGTATGGACGACACCGGGCCCTCGGTCATTGCGGTCGCAGCGGAAGTGGCTCAGGCACTCTTGGCGCAGGCCTTGACCAGGCGGACCAGCTGGGTCTTCAGGCTCTCGTCGTCGATGCGGTTGACCGCACGCGCGATCTCCAGGGTCTGGCGGTCGATCGGCTGCTCTTCGCCGCCCGCGTCCGCCAGCTCCAGGCTCGGGTCCAGGCCTTCGAAAAAGTGGCCGACCGGCACCTGCAGCAGCTGCGCGATATCCCAGAGACGGCTGCCGCTGATGCGGTTGGCGCCGCTCTCGTACTTCTGCACCTGCTGAAAGCTGATGCCCAGGCCCTCCGCCAGCTCCGACTGGCTCAGTCCCATGGCCACACGGCGCTCGCGGACGCGGCGACCGATATGAACGTCGGTCTTATGGTACATGTTCTCGTGCTCCTCGAACCTAGTCTTTTCGACAGCGGCTCCGGCCTGCGGTTTCGCCTGGCTGGAGCCGGCCCATGCCGGTCGCGCGCACTCGGCGCTGAGTAACGGTCGCCACGACTTTCGTCCGAACTGTTCGTGTCCGAGTTCTCGTCGCGGCTTCCTCGCTGCCGGCGTGTGGGAACCTAGCCGGCGTGCGTAATCCCCCAAGCTATTCTATGTAAATGCTGTGTAATTTCTCTCAAGCGGCGAGATTCGGCCAGCCGCGCCGCATCCGGGCCGCGCAACAGCCCCGAATCCGCTCCAAAAACGATTCGGGTTTCGGTAGCTTGGCCGGCGAATACGAAAGAAGCCCACATGCCGCGCTTGTCCGCCAACCTGACGATGCTGTTCACCGAGCGTCCGTTCCTGGAGCGCTTCCGCGCTGCGGCCGACGCCGGCTTCGCCGCCTGCGAGTTCCTCTTTCCCTACGGCCAGTCGCGCGGCGACGTGGCGACGGCGCTGAAGGACAGCGGTCTGGAGCTGGCGCTGTTCAACCTGCCGCCGGGCGACTGGGACGCCGGCGAGCGCGGCCTGGCCGCCCTGCCGGACCGGCGTAAGGACTTCGCCGAGAGCCTGGAACTCGCGCTGTCGTATGCGGAAAAGCTGCCGACGCCAAGGCTGCACGTCATGGCCGGCGTCCTTCCGGCGCACGCCGAGTCGCGCGCCGCGCTGGAGACCTATGCCGAGAATCTGCGGCTCGCCTGCGACGCGGCGGCCAAGCGCGACCTGCAGATCCTGATCGAGCCGCTCAACCTCCGGGACATGCCCGGCTATCTGCTGCCGACGACGGAAATGGCGCTGCGGGTCCTGGACGTGGTGCGGCGGCCGAACCTCGCGATACAGTTCGACGTCTACCATGTACAGATCATGGAGGGGGACCTGACCCGGCGCCTGGAGAAGCTGATGCCGCACATCGGCCACATCCAGATCGCCGGCGTGCCCGACCGCCAAGAGCCGGACGAAGGCGAGGTGAATTACGCGCACCTCTTCCGGCGGCTCGACGCGCTCGGCTACCGTGGCTGGGTCGGCTGCGAGTACCGCCCGCGCGGCACCACCGAGGAGGGCCTCGGTTGGCGCGACAGGCTGCTCGGTTAGCTCGCGAAGCGGTCGGGCAGGTTGCCGACTCGGTACGGGCCGTTGCGCGCCTCCAGCCAGAGCAGCAGGGCCGCGTGGTCGGCTTGGTCCTTGCCGTCGGCCACCAGTTCGGCGAACTGCTGGCGCACCGCCTTGGTCAGCGGCAGGTCGAGGTTCAGCTCGGCCGCCGTCTCCAGGACCGTGTCCATGTCCTTCAGGTGGATGCTGCACTTGCCGCCGGGCACCCAGTTGCGCTCGATCATGCGCTGGCCGTGCAACTCCAGGATGCGGCTGTCGCAAAAGCCGCCGGCGATGGCTTGGCGCACCGCCGCCGGATCGGCGCCGCCGGCCGAGGCGAGCAGCAGGCCCTCGGCGACCGCGCCGATGGTGATCGCGACGATCGCCTGGTTGGCCAGCTTGGTCATCTGACCGGCGCCGTCCGGGCCGACGTGGGTGGCGCGGCCCAGGGCGGCGAACACCGGCTGGGCGCGGGCGAAATCCGCCGCCGCCCCGCCGACCATGATCGCCAGGCTCGCCGCCGCGGCCCCGGCGGTACCGCCGGAGACGGGCGCATCCAGGTGCGCCAGCCCGCGCTCGGCCAGACGCGCCGCGTGGTCGCGCGCCAGCGAGGGCGGGATCGAGGACATGTCGACGACCAGCGTCCCCGGCGCGGCCTTGCTCGGCAGGTCGCTGGCGAACAGGACCTCGGTCACCACCGGGCCTTTCTCCAGCATGGTGACGACGCAGTCCGCGCCCTCGGCGGCCTGTCCGGGGGTGTCGCACACCCTGGCGCCGAGCGCCGCCAGCGGCTCCGCCTTGGCGCGCGTGCGGTTCCAGGCGCGCACGGCGAAGCCGGCCTTCAGCAGATTTTCCGCCATGGGCCGGCCCATCAGCCCGATCCCCAGCACCGTGACCGTGCGGATCGCCTCCATCGCTTTGCCTCCCCTCTAGCGCGCGCGGCGGCGACCATAAGGCTTTGCCGACCTGGAGGGAATCGCTTGCGCGCATGGGGCGTGCCGGGCAGGTTCGCGCCATGGGCGAAGAACCTGGGGAGCTGTCTTTCGATACGGTCGTGGTCGAGCGGGATCCGCCGGCCCTGGCGCTGGTCGATACGTCTGCCAGGCGCCTGCTGCGGCGCATTGCGCTGCCGCCGTTTCCCTGTGCGGCGGCGGTCAGCGCCGACCGGCGCTTCGCCTATGTGGTGCACGACGGGCCCGACCCCGAGCGCGAAGTGGGGCCGCCGGGCAACCTGATCTCGGTGCGCGACCTGCAGACAGGCAAGGGGCTCGGGCAGACGCTGAGCGGGCTGGCCCGGCCGCGCGATCTGGCCTGGGATGCGCGCGGCCGCCTGCACCTGCTGGTCGCCGAAGACCCCATGGCGCTGCGCAGCGAGATGCCGAACAGCGGCAACTACGCCGCCGGCCAGCGGCTGCTGCCTGGCGACTACCGGCGCCTGCTGCCGCGCGGCGAGGGAGGCGAAGTCTACGTCCTGGATGCCGCGCACGACCGCGTGCTGGTTCAGCCGCTGGGCGACGGCGCGCTGGCCCGGCTGGTGGTTCTGCCGACGGTCGCGCGCCCGCACTGCCTGGCGCTCAGCCCCGACGGCCGCTGGCTGGTGGTCGGGGGTTGCTCCGTGCCCGAAGTGACGGTGGTCGATGCCGTGCGGCTGATTTTCTACCCCGCCCTGCGCCTTTCGGCACCGCCGGCCGACCTGGCCTTCGATGCGGCGGGCGGGCTCTGGGCGGTCGGGACCGACGGGCGGCTGTGGCGTGGCGACGCGCGCGGCCTGACGCCGGACGTGGAGCTGCCGATCCGGGCCTTCGTGCGCGGCCGGCCGGCTTGGGGGCTTACCGGCGATGCCCTGGTCGAGGTCGCCGGGCCGGGCCGGGTGGCCGGGCTGAACCGCCCGGCGATGGCGGCGGCCGGCTAGGTGTTCGGTGCCGGCATGTGGTGGCGCGGATCGCCCTTGAACCGTTCTGGCTCGTCGGTCCAGCATTTGACGATGTGCTCGTAGGGCGTTCGGCCGCGTAGGGTCTTGAGGCGGCGTGCGAAGTTGTAGGCCGCGACGAAGTCGGCGAGGTGCTGGCGGAGCTGGTCGTGGCTGTCGTAGTGGTAGCGCTTGACGGTCGCCTCCTTGATCGTCCGGTTCCTCCGCTCGAGCTGTCCGTTGGTCCACGGGTGGTTCACCTTCGTCAGGCGGTGCTCGATGCCATGCTCGACGCAGGCGATGCCGAAGGCGTGCCGGAAGGCGTAGCGATCTTGCTTGCGGTTGGCGAACTGGACGCCGTTGTCGGTGAGCACCGTGTGGACCCTATAGGGCAACGCCTGGATGACCTCGCGGAGGAAGGCGGCCGCGGCCATCTTTCCGGCCTTCGGGACCAGCTTTGCGAAGGCGAACTTGCTGGTGCGGTCGATGGCGACGAACATCCAGAGCTTGCCGTCCTCGGTGCGCAGCTCGGCGATGTCGATGTGCAGGTAGCCGATGGGGTAGCGCTGGAACCTGGACCGCTTCGGCCTGTCGCCTTCGATCTCCGGTAGGCGGCTGATGTCGTGGCGCTGGAAGAGCCGGTGCAGCGCGGATCGGCTGAGATGCGGGATCGAGGCCTGGAGCGCATACAGACAGTCGTCCAACGGCAGCAGCGTATGTCGACGAAAGGCCACGCACATCGCTTCCTCCTCGGGGCTGAGAACCGAGGAGCGCACCTCCTTCGGCCCCATTCGCGCGTCCTCCACGGTAGACCGCTTGCGCCACTTGCGGACCGTCTTCTCGTTGAGCCCATACCGCTCGGCTAGCTCCGAGACCGAAGCTTGCGATCGCTGTATTGCCGCTCGGACGGCCTGCGTGGTCGTGGCGCTCCCGTGAACAACCTCGCCCATAGCTCGTCCCCCTCCATGTTGGATGGCAACCTACCATCACACCACGGGACTAAACACCTAGCCTGAAGCTACGGCACCGAACTCGGCGCGGACCTCGGCGTCGTGCTCGCCCAGGTCGGGCACCGCGCCGTAGGACTCCTCGACGCCCGGCACGATCGGCGGCGGCGCCAGAAGCCGCACCTCGCCGGCCGAGGTGGCCACGCGGATCCAGTTGTTCTGCGGATGCGCGGCAAGGTCGTCCAGGTCGGACAGGCGGCCGTAGGCGATCTGGGCGGCCTGCAGGCGCACGGCGACGGCATCGCGCGTGAAACGGCCGAAGACCTCCAGGACGATCGCATCCAGCGCCGCGCGATGCGCGACCCGGGCCGGGTTGGTGGCGAAGCGCGGGTCGTCGGCGATCTCCGGGCGCTCCAGCACCTCGCTGCAGAGCCGCCGCCATTCGCGCTCGTTCTGGATGGAGATCAGCACGCCCTGGCCGTCGCCGCAGGCGTACAGGCCGTAGGGCGCGATCGAAGGGTGGTGCAGGCCGGGACGCGGCGGCGTACGCCCTCCGTACGCATGCTGCAGGTACGGCACGTTCATCCAATCCGCCAGGGCGTGGTAGAGGGAGACCTGGATACCGCGTCCGCCGCCGTCTTGTGCCGGGCCGCGGCGCTCACGCGCGTACAGGGCCTGGAGGATCGCCTGATGGGCGTACATGCCACAGGCGACATCGCAGACCGAGACGCCGACGCGGCCGGGCTCCGCGGGCGTCCCGGTGACGAAGGCGAGGCCGGATTCGGCCTGGACCAGCAGGTCGTAGGCCTTCATGTCGCGGTACGGCCCGCTCTGGCCGTAGCCCGAGATGTCGCAGGTGATCAGCCGCGGGTTGGCCGCGCGCAGGGCTTCGCTGCCGATACCGGCACGCGCGGTGGCGCCCGGCGCCAGGTTCTGGATGAAGACGTCGGCCTTGGCCAGCATGCGCCGCAGCATGGCCAGATCGGCGGCGTCCTTCAGGTCGAAGCGCACCGACTGCTTGCCGCGGTTGAGCCAGACGAAATAGGCCGACAGGCCCTGGACGGCGGCGTCGTAACGCCGGGCGAAGTCGCCCTCGGCGCGCTCCAGCTTGATCACCCGGGCACCGGCGTCGGCCAGCTTGCAGGAGGCATAGGGCGCGGCCACCGCCTGCTCCAGCGTCACCACCAGCAACCCCTCCAGATCCTTCGGCATGGCGCGTCCCGCTCCGTTGCTCAGCCTTCTGACTGCACCGGGCGGTGCAGGGCTGGCAAGCCATTTGCCCGCATGCACGGGTCGGCATGAGGCGATACGGTCCCGGCGGGGCTTGCCTGGCTCTACACCAGGTCGCGGGGTATCCGGCGGCTCCAGTTGCGGCTGAAGACCCGGTGGCCGCCCTCGTAGGCGTCCAGCTCGGCATGCAGCACGAAGTGGCTGACGGTGCAGGTCAGCTCGGTGCGGCACACCGTCCGGATGTGCCAGCCGTCGCGCGACAGTTCGCGCTCCCACTCGGTCTCGCCCTTGGCCGATTGGAAGTCGTCGGCGACCGAGCTGTAGAGCTCGCGCGCGCGCGTGGTCACCGTCAAGCCGGTGTCCGGGTGGAAGTGGGTGCCGCGGTCGTCGATCACCTCCAGGGTCGAGCGGTCGGCGGCCAGGTCGCGATGCACCAGCCAGTTATGGTGCTCGGTCTCCAGGATCTCCCTGGGTGCGCTGGCGGCGCCTTGCGGTTCGCCCAGCGACGGCAGGGCGGTATCTTCGTGGCGCGGCGGCCGCTCGGGCAGGCGCAGGGTGCAGTCCGCCAGTTCCAACCGCAGGGCGACCGGCTCCGGCGGCGGCCAGGCCATCGGCCAGTAGGACGTGGAGATCGAGATGCGCACGCGGTGGCCGGCCGGGAAGTGCTGGGCGATGCCGTTCAGCTTGACGGTGGCATGCACCGGCTCGCCGGGGGGCAACGGCTCCGGCTCGGCGTCGGAGTCGCGGTGTGTCAGGTTCAGGATGCCCCAGGTCACCCGCGTCGCCTTGCCGTCCGGCCGCACGTCGGACAGGCGCACCGCCACCTGAGCGACCGGCTTGTCGGCGCTGACGCTGAGCTCGAGCAGCGGACTGCCGAGGATCTCCAGCGGCGCGTCCAGCGGCGCGGAGTCGAAGACCAGCGCACCGCCGTCCTCGATCCGCTGATCGTGCGCCAGATCGGGACCGGAGGCGTAAGAGCACCACTTGCCGGCGAACAGCCCGACCGTCAGGGGCGATTGGATCTGCGTGTGCGCTCGGTCGACGGGGGGTCGGCCGATCGTCTCTGCCTCGCGCGGGACCAACTCGCCGAGCCGGTGCGCCTCGCGCTCCAGCCGGAAGACGCGTTCGCGCAGCCGCGGGCTCGGCCAGCTTTCCTCGGCGACCCAGCGGCCGGGGCGCTCGCGGTAGCTGGTGGTCGGCGGCACCGAGTCCTGCAGCCAGACCCGCAGCATCGGCTCGTCGGCGATGCCGGTCGTCTCGCCCTTCAAGTGCTCGTCCCACCAGCGCTTGACGTCGCTCAGGAAGTCGATCGCCGGCCCCGGTACGCCCTGGTGCGGGTAGCGGTGGCTCCACGGCCCGATCAGGCCGCGGCGGGCGACGCCCAGGTTGGCCATCAGGCGGAAAACGGCGTTGGAGTAGCCGTCCGCCCAACCGCTGACGGCATAGACCGGCACGCGGATCGCGTCGTAGTTCTCGTTGACCGAGGCGTGGCGCCAGTAGGCGTCGCGCCGCTGGTGCTCGAGCCAGGTCTCCAGCCACAAGCCACTGCCCTGGAGGCGCTCGTGCCACATCGCGCGCCAAGCCTCGCCGACCAGCGCCGGGTCCGGCGGCACCGTGTTGTAGGAGAACATCACCGAGGCCCAGGAGAGATTGTCGCCGAGCAGGCAGCCGCCCATGTGATGCACGTCGTCCGCAAAGCGGTCGTCGGTCGAGCAGACCGTGACGATCGCCTTCAGCGGCGCCGGCTGCAGTTCGGCGATCTGCAGGCCGTTGAAGCCGCCCCAGGAGATGCCGATCATGCCCACCGCGCCGCTGCACCAGGGCTGCGCGGCGATCCACTCGAGCACCTCGACGCCGTCGTCCAACTCGCTCTGCAGGTACTCGTCGGTCAGCACCCCCTCGCTCTCGCCGCTGCCCCGCAGGTCGACGCGCAGGCAGGCATAGCCATGCCCGGCCATCCAGCGGTGCATGATCTCGTCCCGTGTGCGGCTGCCGAAGCGTTTGCGGTAGGGGATGTACTCGAGGATCGCCGGTACCGGCGCTTCCTCGCTGCCGCGCGGCCGCCAGATGCGCGCCGACAGCCGCACGCCGTCGCGCATCGGAATTGTCTGGTGTTCGGTCTCCTCGATCTCGTGAGGAAAGTCCTCGACGATCCTCATGCCGCCTCGCGGACCGGCTCGAACTCGAAGGGCAGAAGCGCCTGGCAGCGACGCGCCTTTTGGTCGAGCTCGGCGGCGCTGTCGGCACCCAGGAAGAGGTCGGCGAGGAGGTAGCTGTAGCTCTCTTGATAATCGAGGTCCGACAGGCGTTGCCCCTCGCGGACGAGGATCCGGACCTCGGCCTGCGGTTCGACTTCCTTCACGCGCGCGATGTCGGCCTCGCTGGGCACGCGGGTGACGACGGCGTCGTCCATCTCCTCCCGCGACAGGCGGAGCATCGACTTCTGGGCGATGGCGTAGGGGCCCTCGCCCTCGGGCATGCGCGGCCGGCGGCCCTGGGTCAGATCGAACGGAACCTGGAAGTTGCCGACGCCGTCGACCAGGCGGAACAGCGGCGTGTGCGATTTCGATATGCGGCTGTTGACCTCCAGAAGCTTCAGGTTGTCCGTCGCCTCATCCCAATAGAACTCGATGTTGAAGGCGCCGTCGTCGTAGCCGATCTGGCGCATCACCTTCGCCGCCGCGGCCTTCATCCGCGCCTGCACCCCCTCCGGCAGGCTCGAGGGGTAGCGGTAGGTCGACAGGCTCTGGCGGTGGCGCCCCGTCCGGCCCGTGTCGATCACCCCGAAGATGTGCGATTCGCCCTGGAAGACGTAGCCCTCTAGGGTGCATTGCTCGCCGACCGAGATGATTTCCTCGGCGATGCAATGGTCGCCGCTCACCTCGTGCGTGCCGTCCGGCCATCCGGCCTCCGCCAGAAAGTTGTCGACCGGCCTGCGGAGGTGGCCGATCTCGTCGCGGATCACCTGCAGCGCGTGGTCGAAGTCCGCGTCGTCGTCGACGCGAAATCCCAGATACGAGGAGTGTGCGACCACCGGCTTCAGCCAAAACGGGTAGTCGAGCTCGATGCGCTTCGGATCGACGGCGAAGGGGTCCACGGCGGCGAAGGCCGGCGTCATCTCCGGCACTGCCCTCTGTTGCTGCAGGCGGGCGAAGTACTTGTGCTCGCAGGCGGCGATCGCCGCCGCATCGGGGCCGGGCAAGCCGTGCCGGCGGCGCAGGATGGGCACGAGGGCACAGGTCGGAAAGTCCCACCAGCCGATGATGCCCTTCAGGCGCCCGCCCTGCTGCGCGAAGCCGGCCAAGCGGTCTTCGCAGAGTTCGAGGAGGCTTGCGAACTGGATGTCCGGCGGCGGGACCACCGCTTCCCCGAAGTCCAGCAGGGCGCGGAACTCGACCTCCCCGGCGCCGCGTAGCTCGGGCAGGAAGCGCGCGTTGAAGGCGTCCATCCCGACGACGAACACCGTGTCCTTGTCGGGGGGTGCGGCAGGGTCCCAACTCGGCGTAGGCGTCATACTTGCGTCGTTTCCTTTGTTTCCAGCGGCCAGCGTCCTGTTTTCAACGACATAGACCGCGTGGGCATTCCCCTGCGACAGACCCGCGGCCGGCGGCCGCTCACACGATGCTTCGGCGGCGAATCTCCGCTGTGCAGTCTTATGGAAGAGTGTATATAGTCACAGGGCCTATGAACCTCGCGTTGTATCGCGAAAGGAAGCATGAGCCGGGCTCCGGCCATCGGGGCTGCGTGGCCGTTGCCGTTGGAGAGTATCAGAGATGCGCGCCGCCTTGGAAATGCAGAGCGCCGAGGGTCTCGTGCCGGACCTGCACCCGACCAATCGACAGCTCGTCGACTATTGGCGGAGCAAGTCGCGCGGCGGAGAGGTACCCTACAAGAGCGCCATCGACCCGAGCGAAATCCCGAAACTGCTGCCGGATCTCCTGGTCTACGAGCGGATCGCGCCGGACCATGTCCGGGTTCGGGTGGTGGGCACGCGGGTCACCGCGCGGCTGGGCGTCGACCCGACCGGCGGCAACATCTTCGAGCTGTTCGCCGATCGTTACAAAGGCGGCGTGATGGCGGCGATGAACCGGGTGCTGGACGAGCCCTGCGTGCAGGTCGCCACGGTGCGGGACCGCTATCCGTCCGGCCGCCAGCTTCTGGTCGAGGTGGTGCGCCTGCCTCTCGCCGACGAGGCCGGCAGCCCCCGCTACATCCTGTCCTCGACGGCCGAGTTGCGGCGGCCAGGCCCGACAGAGGCCGGCGAGGCGCCGGATCTGATCGCCGAGCCTGTCGTCAATGCCTTCTTGCCGCTCGACAGCATGCTGCAGGCGACCCTCGAGCGCGGGTAACCGCGACGCGCTCCCGGACCCATCGGCTGAGCCAATCGCTGCCATTGACGGAACTCAATTCCGCGGCTTTGCGCCCGGGATTAGACCTCGCCTGGACGAGTGGGGGGAGCGGGTTTCCCCGGACAGCGCGAGGAGGACAGGAATGAGCAGCACGCCCATCACGGTGGCGCACGGCGACGGCATCGGCCCGGAGATCATGGCCGCCAGCCTTCGCATTCTGCAAGCCGCCGGTGCGGAGCTGGAGATCGAAACGATCGAGATCGGCGAGGCGGTCTATCACCGCGGCAACACCGCCGGCATCGAGCCGAGCGCCTGGGACTCGCTGCGCCGCACGAAGGTCTTCTACAAGGCGCCGATCACCACCCCCCAGGGCGGCGGCTTCAAGAGCCTGAACGTGACGGTGCGCAAGTCGCTGGGCCTCTTCGCGAATGTTCGGCCCTGCGTGTCCTACCATCCCTTCGTCGCCACCAAGCACCCGAAGATGGACGTGGTGGTGGTGCGCGAGAACGAGGAGGACCTCTACGCCGGCATCGAGCACCAGCAGACCGACGAGGTGGTGCAGTGCCTGAAGCTGATCTCGCGACCGGGCTGCGAGCGCATCGTGCGCTACGCCTTCGAGTATGCGCGCGCCAACGGCCGCAAGAAGGTCACCTGCTTCACCAAAGACAACATCATGAAGCTGACCGACGGCCTGTTCCACAAGGTCTTCGACGAGATCGCGGCCGAGTATTCCGACCTCGAGAACGAGCACTGGATCATCGACATCGGCGCCGCCAAGCTGGCCGACACGCCGGAGGCCTTCGACGTGGTGGTCATGCCGAACCTCTACGGCGACGTGCTGTCGGACGTCGGGGCGCAGATCGCCGGTTCGGTGGGCCTGGCCGGCTCCGCCAACATCGGCGCGCACTGCGCCATGTTCGAGGCGATCCACGGCTCGGCGCCGCGCCGCGCCGGCCAGGACGTCGCCAACCCCTCCGGCCTGCTGTTGGGCGGTGTGATGATGCTGGTGCACATCGGCCAGGCCGAGGCGGCCGAGCGGGTGCACAACGCCTGGCTGCGCACCCTGGAGGAGGGCGTGCACACCTACGACATCTTCGACGCGGGCGTCAGCAAGCAGAAGGTCGGCACCAGCGCCTTCGCCGACGCGGTGATCGCGCGCCTGGGCCAGACCCCCGAGACGCTGCCGGCCGTCACCTACAAGAAGGACGGCAAGGGCATCGCCGTGCCCGTCGCCGTGCGTCATGCGCCCAAGACCAAGCAGACCGTGGGCGTCGACCTTTTCGTGCATTGGGCCGGCGGCAGCCCGGACGAGCTGGCGGCGCAGCTGCAGCCGCTCGGCGGCAACGGCCTGAAGCTCTCGATGATCACCAACCGCGGCGTCAAGGTCTGGCCCGAGGGGCTGCCCGAGACCTTCTGCACCGACCACTGGCGCTGCCGCTTCCTGGCCGAGGCCGAGGGCGGCACGGTCGACCACCGCCAGATCGCCGCCTTGCAGCAGCGCGCCGCCGAGGCCGCCGTCGACTTCGTCAAGACCGAGCATCTTTGCACCTTCGGCGGGCAGCCCGGGTTCTCGCTCGGCCAGGGTCAGTAGGCTGACCAAGGCGAACGGGCGGCCCGCAGCGGGCCGCCCGCAACGCTGCCGGTCTCGGCGCGCTTACCAGGTGCCGGTGTTCTCCATGGAGGCCCAGGGCTCCTGCGGAGGCAGGGCCTCGCCGCGCTGCAGCAGCTCGATCGAGATGCCGTCCGGCGAGCGCACGAAGGCCATGCGGCCGTCGCGCGGCGGCCGGTTGATGGTGACGCCCGCATCCATCAGCTTCCGGCACAGGCCGTAGATGTCGTCGACGCGATAGGCCAGGTGCCCGAAGTTGCGGCCGCCGCCGTACTCTTCCGGATCCCAGTTGTAGGTCAGCTCGACCATGGGGGCGCGCTGCTCGGACTTGGCCCGCGCGACATCCTCGGGCGCGGCCAGGAAGATCAGGGTGAAGCGGCCCTTCTCGCTCTCGTGGCGGTCGACCTCGACCAGGCCCAGCTTGTTGCAGAAGAAGTCCAGCGACTGGTCGATATCGCTGATGCGGATCATCGAGTGCAGGTACTGCATGCGGGGGTCTCCGTATGGAAGCGAGCGGCGCGGTCTGCCGTCGAGAGGTAGGCGAGGCGTCGCGGAGCGTCGAGACCCTGCCTTATCGGAAACGGCCGGCCGGGGCAAAGTCTCGAATGGATGAGGAGCTGTTCCGGCCTCTGCGCAGGGTGGCCAGCACGCGGCGCATCAGCTCGAGGAAGACCTCCCGTTCCTCGGGCGAAAGCGCAGCCAGACCTTCGGCGTTCTGCGCTTTGGCGGCGGCGGTCGCCTCGCCCTCCAAGGCCTTGGCCCTCTCGGTCAGCCAGACGAGCTGAGCCCGCGCATCCTGCGGATGCGGCGTGCGGCGGACCAGACCGTCCCGCTCCATGCGCGCCAGCGTATTCGCCATGGTCGCTTGCTCGATGTCCAGCCGCTCGACCAGCTGCCTTTGCGTCAGCCCGTCCTGCTCCCACAGCTCCAACAGGGCCGGGAAAACGCCGGGGGACAGCCCGAGCGGCCTGATCCGCTCGTGCAGACCCTGCGCGAATAGCCGGGCCAGGTGATTGACGAGGTAGCCGGCGGAGTCGCTCTTTTCGAAGGTCATGCGCCCAACATAACACTTGCATAGCCCGCTATACAGCAGTATATGGCCATGTATATAGCACGCTATATGTTTTGCCGAATGAAGGACCGACCGACCATGCGCAAGGCCTCCACTCTCGTCTCAGCCGCTCTCGCGGTCGTCGCCGCCGGCTCCGGCACGGCCGCCGCGGAGGTGACGCTGATCAACGTCTTCGAGGTCCCGGCAGGCCGCCAGGCCGAAGCGATCGCGGCGTGGGAGCGGGCGCGCGCGTTCCTCTCGGACCAGCCGGGTTACGTCTCCACCGCGCTGCATCGGGCGCTTTCGCCCGATGCGCGCTTTGCCCTGATCAACGTTGCGATCTGGGACAGCCCGGAGGCCTTTCGGGCGGCCGTCGCGGCCATGCGAGAGGCAGAGGTGTTTCCCAGGATCGAGGGTCTGGGTGTCAACCCGGCGCTCTATCGCGTGATCCGCGACGACGCGCCGAGCGAGGAGGGCGAACGATGAGCCGCCTAAGTACACCGCAGCGCTACGGACAGGTGGCGGTCGCGCTGCATTGGGCCATCGCCGCGGCGCTCGGCCTTGCCCTGGTGACCGGCTTCGCCGCCGACGCGACCGGGCAAGCCGGCGGCGCCTTGCTGCAGATGCACGTGGCCGCCGGCGGCGCGGCGGCGCTGCTGACCGTGCTGCGTGCGGCCTGGTGGGTCTTCGCGGATACGCGGCCGCAGCCCGCGGGTCGCGGGTTTGCGCGGGCGGGTGCCCGGGTCGTGCATCTCCTGCTGTACATCGTGCCGCTCGGCATGGCGGCAAGCGGGATCGGCATGCTGATCCTCACCGGCGCCGGGCCGGCGATCCTCGCCGGTGCCGGCGCCGCCCTGCCCGATTTCGAGCAGGTCCTGCCGCGCAGACCGCACGGCGTGGGCGGCCGAGCCCTGCTTGCGCTGGTGATCCTGCACGCCGCCGCGGCCGCCTATCACGGGCTGGTGTTGCGCGATGGCCTGCTGCAGCGGTTGCGGTGGCGCTGACGCGGCGGCGCAAAGAAGAGGGGCCGCCGGACGCTGCCGGCGGCCCCCAAGTCCTGCCCGTTCAATGTGGGATCACTTGGTGACGGTGATCTCCACGCGGCGGTTCAGCCGGTTGTCGGTGTCGTCGTCGGTCGGCTCGGCCAGCGCCTGCTCGCCGGTGGCGCCGACGACCACGCGTCCGCCCGCCACGCCCTGCTCCATCAGCGCCTGCTTGACGGCCTGTGCCCGCGCCTCGGACAGCGCCTGGTTGGCCGCGGCGCTGCCGACCGTATCCGTGTGGCCGACCACCTCGATCCGGGTGCCGGCGTTGTTCTTGGCGGCATCGGCGGCCTGGCGCACAACCTCGAGCGCCGAGCCGGTCAGCTCGGCCGAGCCGGTGACGAAGTAGACCGTGAAGCTCTTCGGCTCGAAGACCATCGGCTGCGGGTCGAGCGCGGCCATCGCCGCCTCGAAGGCCTCGCGGCAGGCGGCGATGTGGTCCGGCTGGTAGTTTTCCTCCTGCTCCTGCATCCAGCAGTCGAAGGAGGCCTGGGCTTCGGCGGCGATCGCAGGCTGGCTCGACCCGGCCCCCGCGGTCAGCGCGGCGACCAGCCGTTGGCGCGCGTCGGCCAGGTCGCCGGCCGCGTCCTCCGGCAGCATGCGCTCCTCGAGCGGCTGCGGACCGACGCTTTCGCCCGCGGCGGCGGCCAGCGCCTTGCCGGAGAAGAAGTCGGAATCGCCGTAATCGCCCTCGTCGTATTCGGCCACCGCCAGAGCCACGTACTCCTCGTAGAGCGCGTTCTGGAACGGCGTGCCGGTGGGCGTCGCGTTCTGGGCGTCGCTGACCATCAGGCCGGCGCAACCGGACAGCGCGGCGACGGATCCGGCCGCCACCAGCGCCTTGAAACAGGATAACCGCATGCGAAACCTCCCCGAGTGTCTTTGCCCCGTTGCAGCTTTCGGGCCGGGCCGCATCCCCGTCCGCAGGATGGCAGGCGGCCGAGCGCCGAACGCAATGGCGCCAGTATGCCGCAAAAGTGTCACGGATGAAGCGGGAAAAGGCCCGAAAGCGCGGTCACCGGCGAAACATGGTCGGGTCCGCTGAATGCCGGCCGCCGCCTCAGCGCGCGGCGGCCTGCGGCAGCACCAGCACGACGAAGAGGGCGGCGCAGACCAAGAGCAGCGCGGCCACCTCCGCCAGACCGATGGCCTCGCCCAGCAGCGCGGCGCCCGAGAGAACCCCCACCACAGGGACGGCCATCAGGCCGAGGGAGGCGATGCTGGCGGGAAACAGGCGCACCACGGTGAACCAGGCCCAATGGCAGAAGATCATGGGCACCGTGGCCGCATAGGCGATGGCGGCAAGCTGGGCCGCCGAGATCTCCGCAGCCCACCCCGAGGGACCGCCGAAGGCGAGCGCGCCGAGGCCGACGGGGAGCAGGCCGACCAGCAGTTGCCAGCCGGCGAGCGCTGCAGTGGACAGCCGCCAGGCAAAGCGCTTCATCAGCACCACGCCCGTCGCCCAGGAGACCGCGGCGCCCAGCATCACGGCTGCGCCCCACGGCCGCGCCCCGACGGCCGAGACGTCGGGTGCGATCAGGGTCGCCAGGCCGCTCAGGCCGAGGGCGAGGCCGGCCAGCTTGCGCCGCGTCAAGGGCTCGGCGAGCAACCAGACGGCCAGGAAGGCGGCCCAGAGCGGCATGGTGAAGGCGATGATCGAGGCGCGGCCGGAGGCCATCAGCGAGACGCCCCAGCCGGAGAACAGGTGCCAGCCGACGATGTTGAAGACCGCGACCAGGGCGAGCTTCGGCCATTCGTCGCGCGTGGGCCGCCAGGGCTGGCCGGTCGCCGCCGCGATCGCCAGCAGGCCGAGGCCTCCCACAGCCAAGCAGAGCACCCGGAAATCCCAGACGGGAATCGCCGAGACGGCGAGCTTCATCGCCGGCCAGTTCACGCCCCAGAACAGGGTGATCAGGGCCAGCAGCACGAACCCCAGCAGCGGAAGCGGCCGCGCTGTGGAGGCTGGCAGGCTCATGCGGGCGGCGGAGGCATGTCAGGCTCGGCAGCCTCGCACGCGGTCTCGCCGTCGCAGCAGGGCGCGATGTTGGTCTTGCAGTGCAGGCACTGCAGGTGGCCGTGCGCATAGTCGGGCGGCGTCGGCCGGCCGCACCAGGGGCAGACCAGCAGGCTCGCCGCGTCGGGACCGGCGCTCAGCGGCATGCCGCCGCCTGCGGCGCGCCGCGGGCGTCCAGGGCCTCCAGGACGGCGTGCTTCTCCGCCGCCGTCAGCAGCGCCCAGTCCACGATCTCCGAGATGCTGCGCCGGCAGCCGATGCAGACCTCGCCTTCGATCCGGCAGATCGACACGCAGGGGCTGTCGACCGACTCGTCCATCAGGCTGCGGCCCGCGGCGCGCAAGTCCTGGCGGCGGCGGCGGCGCTCTTCCTCGGACAGACGAAATGACATGGGTGGTCCGAACTCCCGGCACGGCGCAACGGCGAGGCACTATAGTCGGCCGTGCCGCGTCGCACAAACCGACCGCAAGGCTTTCTCGCGTGTCGCGCCCGGCCTATGCTCTGCCGCCTCGGTCCCGCCGGATGCCGCCACCAGCCGATGATCGTTCCCGCCCCGGTCCGCCGTTTCCGTCTCGTCTCCGGGCTGATCCTCTTCGCCTACGCGACGACGCACCTGATCAATCATATGGCCGGCCTGATTTCGCTGCCGGCGATGGAGGCCGCGCTGCGGGTTCAGAACGCGCTCTGGACCGGTCCGCTCGGCTTGGCCGTGCTCTACGGCTGTTTCGCCGGCCACGCGGTCGTCTCGCTGACCGGCTTCTACCTGCGCCGCGATCTCGAGCTGCGCCCGGCGGAGGCCTGGCAGCTCGGCCTCGGCCTGGCGATCCCGCCGCTGCTGGTGGTGCATATCGTCGGCACGCGCGGCGTCGAGAGCGTCCTCGGCGCCGAGATGGGCTACCCAGCGGTGCTGCTCATCTACTTCGAGCTGTCGCAGGTCGCCGGCTTGCGCCAGCTCCTGGCGCTGCTCGCGGTCTGGGCGCACGGCTGCCTGGGCATCCATCTCTGGCTGCGCTACGCCGGCTGGTACCGGCGCTGGCGCATGACGCTGTTCGCCGCCGCCCTGCTGGTGCCGACCCTGGCGCTGGCGGGCGTCTGGATGGCCGGCAGACAGGCGTTGGAGGACTATGCGGACGGCGAAGCGCCCTTCACGCCTGCGTTGGCCGCAGAGCTCGCCGAGCCGCAGCGCACGGCCTTCGTCGGCCAGGTCGAGCGCGCCGTCCTGCTCGGCTACGGCGGCCTGCTGCTGTTGGTCTTGGCGGCGCGCGGCGTGCGCCGCGGGCGCGAGCACCTGCGCGGCATGGTCGCGGTCGCCTACCCGGACGGCCGGCGCGTGCGGGTGCCGCACGGCACGACCATCCTGGAAGCCAGCCGCGAGGGCGGGATCGCCCACGCCGCGCTGTGCGGCGGGCGCGGACGCTGCTCCACCTGCCGGGTGCGAATCGGCAGCGGCTTCGAGGCGCTGCCGCCGCCGAGCGCGGCCGAGACCCGCGTGCTGGAGCGCGTCGGCGCGGCCCCCAACGTCCGCCTGGCCTGCCAGACGCGCCCCGCCGGCGACGTCGCCGTGCAGCCGTTGCTGCCGCCCAACGTTAGCGTGCGCGAGGCGCGCAGCCGGCCCGGCTACCTCCAGGGCGAGGAGCGGGAGATCGTCGTGCTCTTCGCCGACCTGCGCGGCTTCACCAGTCTGGCGGAATCGCGGCTGCCTTACGACGTCGTGTTCCTGCTCAACCGCTACTTCCGGACCAGCGGCGAGGCGGTGCAGCGCGCCGGCGGGCGCATCGACAAGTACATCGGCGACGGCGTCATGGCGCTGTTCGGATTGGAGGGCGATGCCGAGACGGCCGCACGCGCCGCAGTGCAGGCGGCCCGCGAGATGGCCGAAGGCGTGCGAGAGATCGACCGGGTGCTCGGCGGCGAACTGGCCGCGCCGCTGCGCATCGGCATCGGCATCCACGCCGGACCGGCCATCGTCGGCGAGATGGGCTGGGGCGAGGCCAGCTCGGTGACCGCGATCGGCGACACGGTCAACACCGCCAGCCGTCTGGAGCAGGCGACCAAGGACTTCGGGGCCGAACTGGTCGTTTCGGCCGCGGCGGCCGAGCGCGCCGGACTGCATCCCGAGGCCGGGAGCCGGCGCCAGGTCGACCTGCGCGGGCGCCGCACGCCGCTGGACGTGCGGGTGTTCGTCCGAGCGGCCGAAGCGCGCGCCACGGCCTCCGGCTGACCCGGCCTCAGTTCGGCAGCACCCGCTCGATCGCCGCGATCACCGGCGCCGCGTCGGGCCGCGTGGTGGTAGCGAAGCCCTCGACGACCCGGCCGTCCGGGGCGATCAGGAACTTGTGGAAGTTCCAGCGCGGCTCGGCGTTGCCCTCGAGCTGGCCGGCGATCCAGGCGAACAGCGGGTGGGCGGCCGGGCCCTTGACGTCCTGCCGCTCGGTCATCGGGAAGTCGATGCCGAAGTTGACGTCGCAGAACTGCTTGATCTCGGCGTTGTCCTGATACTCCTGCCCGCCGAAGTTGTCGGACGGTACGCCGAGCACCACGAGACCGCGGTCGCGGTACCGCTCCCAGACCGCCTGAAGCTGCTCGTACTGGGGCGTGAAGCCGCACATCGAGGCGGTGTTGACCAGCAGCACCGCCTTGCCGGCGAAGTCGCGCATCGGCAGCGGCGTACCCTCGATCGAGGTGAAGGCGAAGTCGTGGGCGCTCTTGGCCTGGGCGCTCGGCATGGCGGCGAGGCCCGCGAGCAGGACGGCGGCGAGAACAAGCAGGCGGCGCATGGCGGTCGGGCTCCGGTGGCGGGCGCGGGACGGCTTGGGTCGAAAGATAGGGCGGCCCGTCCGGCATGCAATTCGCCGAGCGGCGCGCTAGACTCTTCGCCCATGAGCCGCCGCGTCGCCTCCCTGATCCCCAGCGCGACCGAGATCGTCTGCGCCCTCGGCCTGGCCGACCGCTTGGTCGGGCGCAGCCACGAATGCGACTTTCCCGCCGAGGTCGCGCCGCTGCCGGTCCTGACGCGCCCGAAGCTGGACCTGGCGGCGGCGAGCGGCGAGATCGACCGCCAGGTGCGCGACCTGCTGGGCCAGGCGCTGGCGGTCTACGACGTGGACGCGCAGCGGCTGCGCGAGCTGGCACCCGACGTGGTGCTGACCCAGGACCTCTGCGACGTCTGCGCCGTCAGCCTGCGCGACGTGGAAGCCGCGCTGGCGCAGTGGAGCGGCGGCGCTCAGCTCGTCTCCCTGAAGCCGACACGGCTCGACCATCTCTGGTCCGACATCCGGCGGGTCGCCGCGGCTTTGGGCGAGTCCCTGCGCGGCGAGGCCCTGGTCGAGCATCTGCAGGGTCGGCTGCGGCGGCTGGAGGAGCGGCTGCGCTCGCGCAGCCGGCCGAAGGTCGGTTGCATCGAGTGGCTCGACCCGATCATGGATGCCGGCAACTGGGTGCCCGAGCTGGTCGCCGCCGGCGTGGGGCGCGAGCTGCTGTCCAGCCCGGGCGGTCACTCGGGCTACCTGGAATGGGCCAGGCTGCAAGCCGCCGATCCAGACGTGCTGGTGATGCTCCCGTGCGGCTTCGACCTGAAGCGTACCCGGCAGGAGATGCCCCTGCTCGACGCCGACCCGCGCTGGCAGGGCCTGGCCGCCGTGCAGGCGGGGCAGGTTTACCTGACCGACGGCCACCAGTTCTTCAACCGACCCGGCCCGCGCCTGGTCGACTCGGCAGAGCTGCTGGCCGAGATCCTCCATCCCGAAATCGTCGCCCCCAGGCACGAAGGCTGGGGCTGGGCGCGGTATCTGGGATAGCGACGCCCGCGTCGAGCTTGCCTGCCGCCGCCGAGGCCTTCGACTTCGCGGTCTTGGATGATATGCGCTCGGGCGGCAACCGGCTCGGCAGCCCGACTTTCGTCGACAGCCGCATCCGTGCAGCCGGCTGAACAGTCGGGGGAATGGCTGGGGCGCCAGGATTCGAACCTGGGATCACGGGACCAAAACCCGTTGCCTTACCGCTTGGCTACGCCCCAACAGCGGGCAGCGCCGCAACCTAGCGAGCCCGCCGCGCCGCGGCAAGAAGGCGCCGGCCTTCCGGCTCTCCCGTCGGCTCAGGGCTGCAGCCAGCGTGCCGTGACCTCGCCCTGGGCGTCCCAGGCGAAGCGGGCGCGGCGGTGGCCCATGTGCGAGAGATACATCCAGTCGAGGCTTTCGATGCGGCAGAGCACGATCGCAAAGTTGGCCCGGCCGGCCTCGCTTTCCGCGGCGGTCGGGCTGCGGTCGGCCAGGCCAAACGGCAGGCCCGCCGTCGGCACTTCGCTCGACGTACCCGGCGCCTGCTGCGCCAGGTAGCAGCGCCGGCTGAACAGGCGGGTCTTCCGCCAGGCGGCTTCGGCAGCCGCGTCGCGCCGGTGCAGCTCGGCGCGGGCCTGAGCGCGCACCTGGGTCTCCTCGCCTGGGTCGTAGAAGGTGAGGGCGACCCGCGGCTCGGCCGCGATCTCCGCCGCCTTGCCGCTGCGCGCGTCGGTGTGGAAGCGCAGCAGGCGGTGCTTCCGGTCGAGTCCGCGCAGGACGACGTGACGCGCGGTGGGGCCGCAGTCCGGGTTCCAGGTCGCCACGCTCGGCAGGTGAAAGCCGTGGCGCCGGTCCCGGACACCCTTGTCCAACAGGTGCCAGACGTTCTCCAGCACCGTCGCTAGGTCCGGTTCTTCGTCCGCTAGGCGCGGTTGGACCGATGGCATTGCGGCCTGTAGCCCTCCCAAGGAGATCGCGTCTGCGCGGCCGCGGCACACGGCCGACCTTTGCCTGATAGCCGGGAGCAGATATAGACCCCGTGCTGCGGCGATGCGAGGAATTCGCCGCGGTTCGGAAACGTGCGAGGACATGCCTCGCCGTCTGACCCAGAGAAGTGCGTAGCGCCGATGCCCATGTCGATCCGCGTGGCGAGCTTCAATCTGGAGAGCCTGGGCGGCGCCGGGGACGAGGGGGCCCTGGCGCGGCGGGTGGCCGCCCTCCGGCCGCTGCTGCTGCGTCTCGAGGCGGACTGTCTGTGTCTGCAGGAGGTCAATGCGCAGACGCCGGCGGGTGGCGGCCCGCGCCGGCCGAACGGTTTGGAGGCGCTGGTCGCCGACACGCCCTACGCCGGCTATGCGCACTGCCTGTCGCTCGGGCTGACGGGACGGCGGCTGGCCGACCGCCACAACCTGGCGATTCTCAGCCGCCTGCCGATCCGCCGCTGGCGCTCGCTGCGGCACGAGTTGCTGCTGCCGCCGCGCGTGCCCACCGCAGCCGCCGACGGCAAGACCATGCCGCTGGAGTTCGACCGGCCCCTGCTCTACGCGGAGATCGCGCTGGGCGGCGGCCGTGCCTTTCACCTGATCGATCTGCACCTGCGTGCCCCGCTCGCTGCGGCCTTTCCCGGCGGCAAGCAGGGGGGCGCCTGGCGCAGCACGGCGGCCTGGGCCGAAGGGCTCCACCACGCGGCCATCCTGCGCAACGGGCAGGCGCTGGAGGCGCGCCTGCTGGTCGAGCGGCTGTTCGACGCCGATCCGCAGGCGCTGATCGCCGTGGCGGGCGACTTCAACGCCGAAGGCGACGCGGCCGCTCTCGATATCCTCTGTACGCCGCCGGACCGCACCGGACTGCCCGATCGGGCCGGCCGGGCGCTGATCCCACTGGACCCCGGTCTGCCGGAGTCCGAGCGCTACTCGCTGCGCCACGGCGGGCGCGCGCTGCTGGTCGATCACATCCTGGTCAGCCCGGCGCTGTTCGCCGGCTACCGCGCCGTGCGCAGCCTGAATGCCGAGCTGATCGACGACACCGTGGCGGCGGCGGCCGAGCACGCCGGCTCCTTCCACGCCCCGCTGGTCGCACAGTTCGAACTGTAGAAGCCAGCCGTCAGCGCTCGCCGCCTTCCGGGCCGGCTTCCGCGCGCGAGGGTGTCGTGGAGGCCGCGGGCCCGGCCCCCGGCGGCGCGGCACCGGCCGGCCAGTTGACCACGTGCAGGTCGCGCTGCGGGAAGGGAATGGTCACGCCGTTGTCGCGGAAGGCGCGGTCCACGGCGAAGTGCAGGTCGCTGCCGACCGTCAGGAAGTAGTCGGTGTCGCGCACGTAGACCCGCAGCTCGAAATCCAGGGCGGATTCGCCGAAGTTCCTGAACAGCACGTAAGGCGCCGGGACCTTGAGCACGTCGGCGTGTTCCTGGGCGCACTTCAGCAGCAGGTCGTGCACGAGCTGCGTGTCGGACCCGTAGGCTACGCCGACCCTGACGATGATGCGCGCCACTCGGTTCTTGTGGGTCCAGTTGGTCACCGGCTGGGTAATCAGCTCGCTGTTCGGCACGATCACGCTGGCCCGGTCGAAGGTCTCGATCTCCGTGGCGCGGACCGAGATCCGCTTCACCATGCCTTCGTGCCCGGCGGTGACGATCCAGTCGCCGACCTTGATCGGCCGCTCTATCAGCAAGAGCAGGCCGGAGACGAAGTTGTTGACCACCTCGCGCAGGCCGAAGCCGATGCCGACCGAGAGCGCGCCGGCGACGATGGCGATGTTCGACAGGTCGAGGCCGGCGGCGCCGATCCCCAGCAGGATGGCGACGATGACGCCGAGGTAGCCGGTGCCGGCGACGATCGACTGGCGCACCCCGATGTCGAGCCGCGTTTGCGGCAGGATCCGCTCGCTCAGCGTGTTCTTCAGCAGGCCGGTCAGCGCGAGCGCCACCAGGAAGACCGCCACCGCGAGCAGGAAGTCGATCGGCGAGATCGTCAGTCCGCCGACATCGAAGCCCTCCAGCGCCTCGCGGGTCCAGAGGTTGAGCAGCGCCGTCGGCACGCCGACCAGGTTCAGCGTGACGTAGACGAAGCCGAGGATCAGCAGGAGGTCGAGCAGCAGCGCCGACCAGAACAGCAGCACACGCCCGGTCTGCTCGCCCAGGCCGGTGTAGCGCGCCAGGCCGGCGAACCAGCGGCCTTCCGGCCGCAGCGTCTGTTCCATCAGTTCGCGCAGGATGGCGCGGGCCAGCAGGGCCGCGCCGGCCAGGAGCGCAACGGCAATGATGCGCGACAGCAGGTAGGCGCCGAAGTTGGCGTAACCCGCCAAGGCGGTCGCCGGGGCGGCGGCGAGCAGGATCCAGCCGAGCAGGCGGGCGAACGGCCAGTAGGGGCCGCCGGTCGCGCTGTCCGGCCAGAAGCGCGAGGGCAGCAGCCCCATCAGCAGCACGGCATTGACGATCAGGAAGACCGTCAGCATCACCGACTGCAGCGCTTCCGGGAAGACGGGGCTGACGATTTCGACGGCGCGATAGGCGAAGCCCGCGCCGACGAGAACCAGGGCGAAGAGCGTGATGCGGTTGGCCAGATGCACGGCGCCGTCCGGCGAGGTCGGCACGATGCGCCACTCGGGCAGGTGCGGCGACAGCGCCGCGCGGCTGATGCCGGCGATGAAGAGGAAGACGATCAAGGCGCGCACGGCGGCCTCGACGAGATCGGCGAAGATCCCGCTCAGCAGGCCCTGGTCGATCAGCGCCCAGGCGAGTGCCGCCAGCGCGACCAGCGGCAGGCCGAAGTCGGCGACGCCGTCCACCACCGTCGCCAGCAGGCGGCGCCCGTATGAGGGGGCGGTGACCTCGGGATCGCGCCCCAGCCGGCTCTTCAGGAACAGCCGCAGCGGCCAGCCGAGCACCAGCGCCAGGACGAAGGCCAGCAAGGCCAGCAGATAGGCGCCGGCACGCTCCTCCAGCGATGGGGCTTCCCGCCACCACTCGAGCGGTGCCTGCAACAGTTTCTGCAGAGCGTCCACGGCCTGTCCGATGGCCGTGACCCAGGTGGCCGGTTGCAGCGGCGAGGCGAAGTTGTGCATCAGCCGCTCGGTCAGCTCGCGCTGCTGCAGACGGCTGATCTCGCGCAGCAGGGCGCGCGCCTGGGTCTGCGCGAGCTGCGCCTGGCGCAGCCGCGCTTCCTGCGCCGCCAGGCTGTCCTGAATCTCCTTGCGGGCCTGGACGATCTCCGGCAGTTCCGGCGGTTCGCCCTCGGCGGGCGCCGGGCCGAGCGTGTCGAGCTCCTGGCGCAGGGGGATCAGGGCGGCCTGGGCGTCGGCCTCCGCGGCGGCGGCGACCTGCACCACATCGTTCAGGTTCTGCTGTAGCTGGGCGATGCGCTCGGGCGTCGGCGGCACGCCGCCCAGCTCCTGGCGCACCAGCTCCAGATTGCGCTGCCAGTCCCCGCTGCGCTGGGCGAAGGGTTGCTGCGGCGCGGCCTGCGCCCAGGCCGGGTCGAGCTGCGGCGCCGTCAAGGGTACGGCGGCGGCGGCGATCAGCAGGGCGAGACACAGCCGCGCTAGGCGGCGCACGAGGCAGGCGACCGGTCGCAAGCGGAACCCCGTCAGGTCCTAGAGCGGACGCCGACACGACGGAATCGCGTCGCGACTCCCTCGGGTCGGCCGAAGCCGCTCTCACGCGTCACATCGAGAGGGACTCGCGATCGCAAATCACTCTAGAGCCCTCAGTGTAGCCTCGCGCTCCTAGCAGCACAGCCGCCGGCGCCGCAAGCCCGCTATTCGGCTGCGGCGCGCTGGCCGCGGGTATGCGGCACGCTGTAGTCGACCTGTGGGCCGACCGGCACGATCCCCGTCGGGTTCACCGTCGGATGGCTGCCGTAGTAGTGGCGCTTGATGTGAGTGAGCTCGACCGTCTCGGCGATCCCCGGCATCTGATAGAGCTCGCGCGTGTAGTCCCACAGGTTGGGGAAGTCGACCAGACGGTTGCGGTTGCACTTGAAATGCCCGACGTAGACCGGGTCGAAGCGCACCAGCGTCGTGAACAGCCGCCAATCCGCTTCCGTCAGGGTGTCGCCGACCAGGTAGCGGTTGCGCGACAGACGCGCCTCCAGGCCGTCGAGGCAGGCGAAGAGCCGGTGGAAAGCCTCCTCGTAGGCGCCCTGGCTGGTGGCGAATCCGGCCTTGTAGACGCCGTTGTTGACGCGGTCGTAGACCTCGGCGTTGATCGCGTCGATCTCGGCGCGCAGCGGCTCGGGGTAGAGGTCGGGGGCGTGCGGATCGGCGATGCCCTCGAAGGCCGCGTTGAGCATCCGCACGATCTCCGCCGACTCGTTGCTGACGATCGTCTCGCGCCGCGTGTCGAACAGGACCGGGACGGTGACCCGGCCGGTATAGTCCGGCCGCACCCGGCTGTAGAGCTGGTGCAGGAAGTCGAGGCCGTAGATCGGGTCGCCCTCGGTGCCGTCGCCCTCGATGTCGGTGGCGCGGAACTCCCAGCCGTTCTCGCCCATGTGGTAGTGGACGGCGGAGACCGAAATCGCCGCCTCCAGTCCCTTCAGCTTGCGCAGGATCAGGGTGCGGTGCGCCCAGGGGCAGGCCAGGCTGACATACAGGTGATAGCGCCCGGCCTCGGCTGGAAAGCCGCCTTCGCCCGTCGGACCGGGGCTGCCGTCGGCCGTCACCCAGTTGCGGAAGGCGCTTTCCTGGCGCCGGAAGCGCCCTCCGCTCGACTTGGTGTCGTACCACTTGTCGTGCCAGACGCCTTCGATCAGCAGGCCCATGAGTGGCGCTCCTTATCGGCTTTCGTGACAAAGGAAACGGCGCCGGCGCCACAACGCTCCTGGGCTGGGGCGGTGCGGCGCCGTGCCGAACGGGGGTGTCAGGCCGGCACCTCGGCGATCAGGATTTCGCTCAACTCGTCGGCGGCGATCTCCACCGCTTCGATGTCGGCCAAGGCCACGCCGTCGCGCGCCTTCGCCGCGATACGCTCGCCGGCACCGGAAAGCGTGACCTGCCCGACCGCCGGGACCAGATAGGCGCCGTGGCCCGCAGCCGGGCGGTAGGTCACCGCCTGGCGCGGCTCCAGGGTGGCGGCCAGGATGCGCGCGTCCTGGTGGATCGGCAGGGCGTCGGCGTCGCCGGCCATGCCGGAGGCCAGGACCACCAGCTCGCCGGCCCGGTCGGCCTTGGGAAAGGCGCGGGCGGCCCAACCCGGTTCGATGCCCGGCTGCGCGGTCTCGATCCAGATCTGGAAGATCCTGGTCTCCTCCGCCTCGACGTTCATCTCGGAATGCAGGATGCCGCGGCCGGCCCACATCACCTGCACGTCGCCGGCTTCGGTGCGCCCGGCGTTGCCCAGGTTGTCCTGGTGGGTGATCGCGCCCTCGCGCACGTAGGTGACGATCTCCATGTCGCGGTGGCCGTGCGGCGCGAAACCCTGTCGCGGCTGGATGGTGTCGTCGTTCCAGACCAGCAGCTTACCCCAGCCGCGCCGGCGCGGATCGTCGTAGCCGGCGAAGCTGAAGTGGTAGTGGGCGTTCAGCCAGTCGTTGCGGAAGCGCCCCAGGCTCTCGAAGGGACGATGCTCGATCATGTCTCGTGTCCTCGTGCGGGCTGCGGTCAGCCGTGCAGCTTCTTGGCCGTTTCGGCCACCAGCCGGCCCTGGTAGCGGGCCAGGGCCAGTTCCTTGTCGTTCGGCTGGCGCGAACCGTCCGGCCCGGCGATCGTCGCCGCGCCGTAGGGGCTGCCGCCCTTGACCTCGCCGAGGTCGACCAGCTCGGAGGCGCCGTAGTTCAACGGCACGATGAGCATCCCGTGGTGCGCCAGAGTGTTCCAGGTGCTGGTGATGGTCGTCTCGTTGCCGCCGCCGGTGCCGGTCGAGGTGAAGACGCTGGCGACCTTGCCGACCAGGCCGCCCTTCATCCAGAGGCCGCCGGTCTGATCCCAGAAATTGCGCATCTGCGCGGCCATGTTGCCGAAGCGCGTCGGCGTGCCGACGACGACGGCGTCGTAGTCGCCCAGCTCCTGCGGGCTGGCCTCGGGCGCCGCCTGGTCCAGCTTGGCGCCGGCCTTCTCCGCCACCTCGCGGGGCATCAGTTCGGGCACGCGCTTGACGCTGACCTCGACCCCTTCGACCTGGCCGGCGCCCTCGGCGACCGCCTGCGCCAGCGTCTCGATGTGGCCGTACATGGAATAGTAGAGCACCAGAACCTTGGTCATCGCTCGCATCCTCTGCCGGTTGCGGGTCTGGATCGATGCGCCGGGCCAAACGCCTTGGCTTGCGGTGCAGTTTCGACCTTCGCCGAAAAGCTGGTGTGTTCTCCTTGGAAAGCAAATACCCTGCTTCGGCACTTGATTGTTTCGCTCTGGAAACGGAGGCGCCGATGCGGCTCGACGACGTCACCGCCATGATCGTATTCGCCCGCGTGGTGGAGCTGTCCGGCTTCTCCGCCGCCGCCCAGGCGCTCGGCCTATCGAAATCGGCGGTCTCCAAGCAGATCAGCCGGCTGGAGGACCGTCTCGGCACGCGGCTGCTGAACCGCACGACGCGGCAGCTCTCGCTGACCGAGGCGGGCGCCGCCTTCTACGAGCGCTGCCAGCGGGTCGAGGCCGAGGCGCTGGCTGCCGAGGAAGCGGTCACCCGCCTGGCCGAGGCGCCGCGCGGCCGCCTGAAGGTGAATGCCGGCGTCTCCTTCGGCGTGCACCACATCGCGCCGGCGCTGCCGGACTTTCTGGCGATGTGCCCGGAGCTCGAGGTCGACCTCAGCCTGAACGACCGCCTCGTCGATTTGGTCGAGGAGGGGTACGACGTGGCGATCCGCATCGGCGCGTTGGGCGATTCCAGCCTGGTTGCCCGCCGCCTGGCACCGCTCCGGCGGCTGCTGGTCGCCGCCCCGTCCTACCTCGAGCGCGCCGGCCGGCCCGGCCACCCCAGCGAGCTCAAGGGCCACGACTGCCTGCTCTACGCCTACCAGGCGAGCGGCACCGCCTGGCACTTCCGCGGGCCCGAGGGGGAGGTCCGCGTGCGCGTCGGCGGCCGGGTGCACATGAACAACGGCGACGCCATCCTGCAGGCCTGCGTCGGCGGCCAGGGTTTCGCGCTGCTGCCCAGCTTCATCTGCTGGGAGGCGCTGGCGCGCGGCAAGGTCGAGGCGGCGTTGACCGATTGGCAGCACGGCGACGACGGCGGCGTGCACGCGGTCTTCCCGGCCAGCCGCAATCTCTCGCCAAAGGTCCGCGTCTTCGTCGACTTCCTGGTCGCGCGCTTCGGCCCGCAGCCCTATTGGGACTGCCCCGAGGACGCGCCTACGCCCTAGGTAGTACGGCGGCGAGTCTCTTCACTTTGGATTAAGTTCGTACACCTAAGGTTCGACGCCTAAGTTCATACTTGCCGGAGGGTTACATGCGTCGAGTCCTATCCGTGTTTGCCTTGGCGGCGATCCTGTCGCCGGCCGCCACGGCGGCCGCCGAAGCGCCACAGGCGCAGTTGAATCAGGCCGATATCGCCGAGATGCGCGGCTGGATCGAGGTCCCCGTGACGATCACCACGCTGCGCGGGCTGAGCGACGAGCAGGGCGCGCTGTCGCAGGCCGAGATCGAGGCGCTCGACACCGCCTGGCGCGAGCAACGGACTCAGATCGGCGACCGTCCGCTGGTCGCCGAGCTGATGGCGCGGCCGCTGTCCAACTACCTGATCCGCCGACAGGCACAGGCCAACGGGCTCTACACCGAAATCTTCGTGGTCTCCGACCGCGGCCTGAATGCCGGCCAGAGCGCGGTCACGAGCGACTATTGGCAGGGCGACGAGGCGAAGTTCACCGAGACCTTCGAGGTCGGCCCGGACGCCGTCTTCGTCGATGCGGCGGAGCTGCACGCCGAGTCCGGCATCTGGCGGCAGCAGGTCAACTTCACGATCGCCGACCCGGATAGCGGCAAGCCGCTCGGCGCGGTGACGATCGAGGTGAACCTGACAGAGCTGGCGCGCCGCCGCAGCGTCGGATCCTGACGCGGGCGAGCCCCCTGCCAGTCACGCAAGCAAGAGCAACAAGCGTTCTCTCGATACTCGCGGAGTGCCCAATGACCTTTCTCGACAACCTGCCGATCGCACGCAAGCTGGCGATCGCCTTCGCCGGCGTCTTCCTGATCGGCGCCGTGGCCGCAGGCATCGGCCTCGGCCAGATGAGTGCGATTCAGGAGAGCACGAGTGCCACGCGCGCGACCCTCGACCAGCGCAACAAGCTGGAGGCGTTGCGCGAGGCCTTTATCGAGCAGCAGGGCGCTGTGCGCGGGCTGCTGTTGAGCGGCTCCCAGCGCTTCGTCGAGGACTACGACGCCGCCGTCGAGCGCTACGGGCTGGCCTACGGGCTGGCGCGCAGCGCCCTGGCCAAGGATGTGCAGGAGCTGCAGGCCCTGAAGACCCTGAACGAAGAGGTCGCCGCCTGGCAGAACCAGGTGGCGCGCCGGCAGATCGAGCTGATGCGCGAGCCGCTGACCATCGACGAGGCGCGCGCCATCGAGGCGGCCGGCGCCTCCACGGCCGCGATGGACCGAGTCCAGGCGATCTACGAGGGCATCCTGCAGGCCAAGGACGCCGAGGTCGGACTGCGCGGTGCCGAGGAAGGCGCCGCCTTCTCGACCGCCTTCGCCGTCCTGCTGGCCGGCGCCGGGCTGTCGCTGGTCGCTGCGGTCGGCTTCGGCCTGTTGCTGATGCGCAGCCTGTCGCGGCCGATCGCGGCGATGACGGCGGCGATGGGCCGCCTCGCCGAGGGCGACACCGCGGTCGAGGTGCCGAGCGTCGGGCGCGGCGACGAGGTCGGCGCCATGGCGGCGGCCGTCCAGGTCTTCAAGGACAACGCGATCCGCAACGCCGAGCTGGCCGCGGCGGCCCAGCGCGAGGAGGCCGAACGGGCCGCCCGCACCGAACGGCTGCGCGCGCTCACCGAGGGCTTCAGCCGCGACATCGGGACCGTGCTGGAGCAGGTCACCGGCGCCGCACGGCAGCTCGAGGGCACCAGCAGCGACCTGACGGCGACCGCGCGCGACACCAGCGGGCGTGCCGCGGCCGTCGCCTCGGCCTCCGAGCAGGCGAGCAACAACGTCCAGACCGTGGCCTCGGCCTCGGAGGAGCTCGGCGCCTCGATCGAGGAGATCAGCCGTCAGGTGGTGAGCCAGCGCGAGCTGGCCAGCGCCGCGGCGGAGGACGCCAAGAGCAGCGACGCGGAGGTCCGCCGGCTGGCCGAAAGCGCGCAGAAGATCGGCGACGTGGTCAACCTGATCACCGACATCGCCGAGCAGACCAACCTGCTGGCGCTGAACGCCACGATCGAGGCGGCGCGCGCCGGCGAGGCGGGCAAGGGCTTCGCCGTCGTCGCCTCGGAGGTCAAGAATCTGGCCAGCCAGACCGCCAAGGCGACCGAGCAGATCGCCCAGGACGTCCAGGCGATCCAGGCGCAGACCACGGCGACCGTCTCGGCGATCGAGGTGATCGGCCAGCGCATCGGCTCGATCACCGAGATCGCCACCGCGGTGGCCAGCGCCGTCGAGGAGCAGGCCTCCGCGACCAAGGAGATTTCGCGCAACGTGCAGGAAGCGGCGGCCGGCGCCCAGGACGTCACCGGCAACATCGCCGGTGTGACCGACGCCACCGGCGGTCTCGACCGCTCCGCCTCGGAACTGGCCGATGCCTCGAAGGTGCTCACCGGTCAGGCGGACGAGCTGCAGCGCTTCGTCTCCCGCTTCGTCGACGACGTGCGGGCAGCCTGAGGGCTGCATTGCGCCTGCGGCAGGACGGGCCCGGCCGGTGCCGGGCCCGTTCGGTCTTGCGCCGTCCTGCGTACGCACTTTGCATGCCCCGGTCGGCATGCTATCTAGCGAACATGAACAGACGCTCTCCCGATCTCGGACCTGCGGTGCCGCCGCGCGGCGACGTGCGACGAGGCTGCGGCCGCCGACGCGCGGCCTGAGCCGTTTTCGCGCCTGGGCGCGATGGCGGTTCGACACGAGCCCCTTCGACAACGCCCGAGACGCGAGACGCCCGACGATGAGCTTCCACATCCAACACGCCCGGCCGGACCAGGCGGCCCAGATCGAGAGCCTGCTGGATCGGGCCTTCGGCTACGACCGGACCGAGCGGACCGTCTACCGCCTGCGCGAGGGCCTGACGCCCTTGACGGAGCTGAGCTTCGTCGCGCTGCATGCCGACGGCGGCCTGCTCGCCTCGATCCAGTACTGGCCGATCGACATCGAGGGCACGCCGGCGATCCTGCTCGGGCCGCTGGCGGTCGAACCGGCGCTGCAGGGCCAGGGCTACGGCAAGGCGCTGGTGCGCCACTCGCTGAGCGAGGCCAAGCGCCTCGGCCACCGGCTGTGCGTCGTCGTCGGCGCGCGCGATTACTACGCGCCCTTCGGCTTCGTCTCGGCCGCCGCCGCCGGTCTCTTGATGCCCGGACCGGTCGACTGGCCGCGCTTTCAGGTGCTCGAGCTGCAGGCCGGCGCGCTCGAGGGCGTCTCCGGCCTGATCGGCCGGGCCGCCCCGGACGCCGGAAAGGCCGACCGCGCCCGCCGGCGCGCCTGATCCAGCCGTTCCCCGCAACGCTGCCGCGCCCAGACGTCCGAGGCGCGAAACCTGGGTCCGACGCACGTGTTTCAGGCCGGGCTGCCGTCCTGCTCGGCACCGGTCTGAGGTTCGCTCGCGCTCTCGGCGGCGATTGCCTCGGCAAAGGGGCCGCTCTGCGCCGGCATCGGCGAGAAAGGCGCCTGTTCCTCGGCGGGCAGAGCGGCGCGGCGCGTCATCCGCCACAGGGCGAAGAGCCCCAAGGCGGCGTGCACCAGGGCGATCCACCAGAAGAACCCAGCCGGCCCCAGCAGCGTGATCGCCGGTCCGACGACCAGGGGCCCGGCGATCGAGCCGGCGCCCAGCACCAGCACCAGACCGCTGCTGGCGCCGACGACCTCGTCGGTCGCCAGATAATCGTTGGTGTAGGCGATCGACAGCGAATGGATCGTCAGGCTGAGGCCGCCCATGGCTGCGGCGACGGCGAAGAATGGCCAGCCCGCCGCGCCGCTCATCCGCTCGGTCGCCAGTGCCGCGGCGACGGCGGCGAAGGTGGTGACGGTCATCATGACGCGTCGGTCGAACAGGTCGGAGAGGCGGCCGATCGGCCATTGCAGCAGCGCCGCCCCCGCGATCAGGGCCCCCATGAAGAGGGAGATCTCCGTCACCGCGAACCCTGCCTCGGCCGCCCAGACCGCACCCATGCCGAAGACGGTGCCGTTGACGACGCCGGCCGCGAAGGTGCCGACCGTCCCGAGCGGCGAGACTTCGAACAGGCGTGCCAGGCCGACCGGCCGGGGCGCGGCGAAATCGGGGGCCGGCGAGGCGCTCAGGAGCAAAGGCAGCACGGAGAAGGAGATCAGCGCCGAGGCGACGATGAAGAGGTCGCTGCCGGCCGGGTCGGCGAGATTGAGCAGCAGTTGTCCGCCGCCCATGCCGAGAAAGCTCGTCGCCATGTAGAGGCCGAGGATCTGACCGCGCGTCTCGTTGGCCGTGCGGTCGTTCAGCCAGCTCTCCGCCACCACGAAAATCCCGGCGTAGCAGAGGCCGGTCACCAATCGCATCAGGCCCCAGGCGAGCGGCGCGACGAGCAGGGCGTGGACGAGCACCGCGACGGAGGCGAGGGCAGCCAAGGCGGCGAACACGCGGACATGGCCGACGCGGCGCACGGCCAAAGGCGTCAGGGTCGAGCCGGCCAGGAAGCCGAGGAAGAAGGCCGCCATGACAAGGCCGGTCAGGCTGCTGCCGAAGTCTTCCTGCGCCGCCCGCACGCCGAGCAGGCTGCCCTGCAGCCCGTTGCCCAGCATCAGCACGCCGATGCCGAACAGCAGCGCCCAGGCATTGGTCGCGGCCGAAGCGAAGCCGCCTTTCTGTTGCATGACCATCGCAGGCCCGGTCTACACCGGATCGGCGCAGACGCGCGATCCCCCGCTCAATTCAGCATGACGATGCCGGCGTTCAGGAGGCCGGCATAGACCAGCCAGGCCAGGTAGGGAAGCAGCAGCGCGGCGGCGAGTCGGCTGTGGCGGGCGAAGGCGCGGGCGGTCAGGGCGACCAGCGCGAACAGCAACACGATCACCAGGAAGCCGCCGAGCAGCGCGCGCTCGCCGAAGAAGACGTAGGGCCAGGCGAGGTTGACCAGGAGCTGCGCGGCGAAGAGGGCGAAGGCCCCCTTGGCGCGGCTCCAGCCGCCGGCCCGCACGGCGGCGCGCCAGACCAGCCAGGCGGCCACCGCCATCAGCAGGTAGAGCAGCGTCCAGGCGACCGGGAAGGCCCAGCCGGGCGGCTGGATCGCCAACTGCGCCAGGGTGTCGTACCAATCCTGGTTGGCCGCCGATGGGATGCGCCCGAGCTGGCCGACGCCCAGGGTGGCGACCAGCAGGCCGAGCAGTACCAGCCCGTCTTGGGTGGTGAAGCGGGCGCCGGAGCCGGCCGCGCGCACGCTCAGCGGCCCTCGCGGCGCCAGGCGAACAGCAGCACCCCGAGGGCCAGCGCGAGAGCAGCCAGCTCGGGCAGCAGCGGGCGGGTCTGCACGCCGGTGACCACGTACTCGCCCTGGCCGACGACGCCGAACCAGCCGTCGCCGTGGCGGTCGCGGTCGGGCCGCACCTTGCGCACCTGGATGTCGGCGGCGGCGGCGAGCGCCTGGCTGCGCCCGCCCGTCGCCTCGATCAGCGGCGCCAGGATCTCCTCCGTCGCGCGCAGGTCGGCCATCTCCAGCGGGTTGGTCGGGCCCGCCGCGGCCAGCGCCAGGCGCTCGCCGTCGCTGACGCGGTAGACGCCCGGCTCCGCGATCTGCAGCGAGGCGCTGGCCCGGCCGGGACCGCTGCGCGTGAGCTCCAGGGTGCGGGTCGAGCCGTCGGGCAGCGTCACTTCGACCTCGGACCAGTCCTCCTCCAGGCTGCGCTGCTCGACCTCCAGCCGGTCGCCGTGCACGGCGGCGCGCAGGTCTTCCTCCTCCAGGTCGGGCTCCTTCATCAGCCAGTGCGCCACGCGCCGGGTCAGCTCGGCCTGCGGGCCGCCGCCGTCGAAGCCGCGCGACCAGAGCCAGATGTGGTCGCTGGTGAGCTGCGCGACCCGCCCGGCGCCGATACGGTCGAGCACCAGCAGCGGCCGGCCGCCGGCCCCGGTCATCAGGGTCTCGCCCTCGCGCGCCTCGGTGTCGATCTGCCGGAACCAGCGGCCCCAGCGCGCATCGCCCTGCTCGCCCGGCGCCAGGGCGCCGGGCAGCTCGGCGGTGACCGGGTGACGGTGGCCGAGCTCGGTGACGCCGGCGCGGAACGGCGCCTCGACCACCTCGCCCGACGGGGTCGCCGGCAGCACCCGGCCGAGCGGCGTGCGGTAGAGCGACAGCGGCGTGGCGAAGGCCGGGCCGGCCGCCTCGAACAGGGCGCCGCCCTCCTCCACGTAGCGGGAGATGTTCTCCAGGTAGAGGTTGGGCAGCACACCGCGCCGGCGGTAGCGGTCGAAGATCACCAGGTCGAACTCGTCGAGCTTCACCTCGAAGAGCTCGCGCGTCGGAAAGGCGATCAGCGACAGCTCGTGGATCGGCGTGCCGTCCTGTTTCTCCGGCGGGCGCAAGATGGTGAAGTGCACCAGGTCGACGCTGGGGTCCGACTTCAGGATGTTGCGCCAGGCGCGCTCGCCGGAGTGCGGCTCGCCGGAGACCAGCAGGACGCGCAGGCGGTCGCGCACGCCGTTGACCACGACGGCGGCGGTGTTGTTGCGCAGGGTCAGCTCTTCCGGCCCCGGCGCCGCCTCGATCTCGATCACCGTCGGTCCGCGGCGCTCGACCTCGAAGCTGTAGTCGACGTCCTGGCCGAGCGGCAGCCGCAGCTCCTCCGGCTCGCCGCCGTCGCGCGAAATCCGCACGGTGGCCAGGCCGCCCGCCACGTTGTCGGGCAGGTCGTCGACGCGCAGCGTCATCGACAGCTCGCGCCCGACGATGCCATAGCCGGGCACGTTCTTCAGGGTCAGCCGTCGGTCGCGCTCGCCCTCGCGGCCGCTGCGCAGCAGGTGGACGGGGGCGTCCACCGCGAGCTGGTCAAGTCTTTCCGGCACGTCGTGCACCTGCCCGTCGCTGAGCAGGAAGACGGCGCCGACGCGCGACTGCGCGACCTCGGCCAGGGCTTCGTCGATCGCGGCGAACAGCTTGGTGCCGCCGGTGTCGCCCCGGCCGCCGGTCAGGCCGGCGCCTTGGGCGCGCAGGGTGCGCACCTCGGTGGCCGGCAGCTCCGCGAGCCGCGCCTGCAGCCGCTCCAGCGCCGCCTCCTGCTGCGCGCTGCGCGCGCCGATGCGGGTGCTGGCGCTCTCGTCGACCACCACCAGCGCGACGTCGTCGAGCGGGGCGCGCTCCTCGGAAACGGCCGAGGGGTTGGCGAGCACCAACAGGATAGCCGCCGCGAAGGCGGCGCGCAGCAGGCCGCCGCGGCTGCGCTGCCAAACCGCCAATCCGCACACGGCGGCCGACAGCACCGCGAGCAGCGCCAGCAGGGCGAGAGGGATGAGCGGGTCCCAGGCGACGGTCAGGTGGTCGAGCATGCCGGCGCGCCCCTACTGCCCGAGCCGTTCGAGGATGTAGGGCACGTGCACCTGATCCGCCTTGTAATTTCCGGTCAGGGCGTACATCACGAGGTTGACGCCGAAGCGGTAGGCCATCTCGCGCTGCCGCTCGCCGCCGGGCACCACCGCCGCCAGCGGCTGGCCGAGGTCGTCGATCGCCCAGGCGCCGGCCCAGTCGTTGGAGCCGACGAGCACCGAGGCGACGCCGTCGTTGTCGGCCTCGTCGGGGTTTTCCACCCACAGCGTCCCGCCCTCGAAGCGCCCCGGGAAATCCTGCATCAGGTAGAAGGCCTTGGTCAGCACGTGTTCGGGCGGCACCGGCACCAGCGGCGGAATCTCGATGCCCTCGGTCAGGCGGCGCAGCGCCTCGGTGTTGCGGCTGGTCTGGCCGAACAGCCGGCCGCCGGCGGCCGGTTCGCGCAGGTCGATCAGCAGGGTGCCACCGTTGCGCAGGTAGGCGTTGAGGGCGCGCGCGGCAGCGGTGTCGAGCGGGCGCTGCTCCGGCGTGATCGGCCAGTAGATCAGCGCGAAGAAGGCGAGCTCGTCGCGGCCCGGCTGTACCGCCATCGGGTCGGCCGGCTCGACGGCGGTGCGGCGCAGCAGCAGCCGCGAGAGCCCAGACAGCCCGGCCCGACTCATCTCGTCGACGTTAGGCACGCCGGTCTCGACGTAGGCCAGCCGCGTCTCCAGCGTCGCCGCCATGGCGCGCCGCAGTTCCGCGTCCGACAGCTCCTGCGCCTGCGCGCCCGGCGCGGCCAGTCCGGCGCCGAGGGCCAACAGGGCGACCGCCGCCCCGCCGGCCGCCCTGCGAGCGAGCCCGCGTGGCAGACCGAGCTGGCCGCGCAGCGCGAGGGCGATCAGCGCATCGGCGAGGGCAACCAGCAGAGCCGCGGTCAGCAGCCAGGGCAGCAGGTCCCGCTCGTCGCTGCCGGCGTAGACCCGCTGCGTCGCCTGACGCGGCAGATCGGCGAGCGGCAGCAGCCCGGGTTCGGCGCTGACCAGGTTGAGCGCCCGGCGCCCGGCATCGGTGCCGTAGATGCCCGGCGGATGCGTCGGGCCGACGGTACCGGCGTCGATCGCCTCGGGCTCCAGCGCCAGCGCGGTGGCGGGCGGCGTGCCCAGCCGGCCGAAGCCGTCCAGCGTCGCCAGCGGCGGCAGCGCCGTCTCGGCCGAGCCGCCGACGCCCTGGCTGACCGCCACGATCCGCCGCAGCATCTCGACGAAGAGGCCGGAGAGCGGCAGGTTGGACCACTCCGTGTTGGCGGTGGTGTGGACCAGCACGACGTGGCCCTCGCCGCGCGGCTCGGCGGTGACCAGCGGCGTGCCGTCGGTGAGCTGCGCCCAGGTCTTCTGCGGCAGGTCGATCGCCGGTTCGGCCAACACCTGGCGGCTGATGGTGACGTCCTCGGGCAGGGCCAACCCGGAGAAGGGCGAGTCCGGCTGGAAGGACGCCAGCTCGGCCGGCTCGCTCCAGGTCAGCGCGCCGCCCATGGCGCGCCCGCCGCGGCGCAGCTCGACCGGCATCAGCGTGTCGTCGGTCTCGGCCAGCCGCGGCCCGGCGAAGCGCAGCAGCAGGCCGCCGGCGGCCACCCAATCCTGCAGCGCCTCGACCTGCTCGACCGGCAAGGGGCCGACGTCGGGCAGGGCGATCACCGCCAGGTCGCGGGCGATCAGTTGCTCGATCCGCCCGCGGCTGATCTCGGTGAAGGGCTGCAACGCCCGCTCGAGGTAGTAGAGCTCGCTGAGCAGCGGCTGGGCCGACTCCAGCGGCCCGGTCGAGACGAGGCCGACGGGGCGGCGGCGCCAGCGTTCGTCGAGGAACAGCACCCCGCCGACCCCCGTCTCGCCCTCGATGTCGAGGCGGGTGATGCGGTTACGCAGCTCGATCGGCAGGGTCATCGACTTGGCGGTCTCGCCGGCGCCGGGCTCGAACTCCAGCGTTTCCTGCGCAATCAGCCGGCCGCGGTCGTCGCTCGCGCGCACGGTCAGGGTATCCGGCGCCTCGCTGGGCACACGCGCGGCCCGCAGCACCAGCGCGGCCGTGTCGATCTCCGGCGGCAGCAGCAGGCGCGGCAGGTCCGCCGGGTCGTCGCGATAGACGGTCAGGGGGCCGGTCTGCAGCAGGGTCTCGGCGAAGCCGCGCGCCGCCTCCGGGTCGCTGCCGGCCAGGCCGTCGGCCAGCCACACGACGGTCGCCTCGCCCTGCAGGTCGAGGGCCGCGATCCGCTCGGCGACGGCGGTGCGGGCCACCGGCCAGGGCTGCGGCACCAGGCTCTGGGCCAGCCGCCGCGCCTCGGTCGGCGCCAGGGCGGACAGGCGGGTCTCGGCGGACTCGCGCCCGTCCGGCGCGGTGGGTGCAAGCACCACCGGGCGGTCGTCGCGCTCGGCCTGATCGAGCAGGTCGTCGAGCAGGCGTTCGCGCCCCGCCCACTCGGCCGCCGAGGCCCAGCCGTTGTCGATGGCGATGACCACCGGGCCATCGCCGGCGAGCTGGGCGCTGGGGTTGAGGATGGGGCGGGCGAGCCCGAGGATCACCAGCGCGGCCAGCAGCATGCGCAGGGCCACCAGCCACCAGGGCGTGCGCGCCGGCGTTTCCTCCGGCGGCTCCAGGCCGAACAGCAGGCGGATCGCCGGAAAGCTCAAGCGCTTGGGCGCCGGCGGCGTCACCCGCAGCAGCCACCAGAGCACCGGCAAGCCGGCGAGGGCGGCCAGAAGCCAGGGATTGGCGAAGGCGAGCGGGCCGAGCGTCAGCATGGGTCAGCGCCCTCCCGTCTGGACGGCCAGTGCCTGGTACAGCCCGAGCAGGGCCGACTGCGGCGGCGAGTCCGTATGATGCAGCGCCGCGGTCCAGCCGGCGCGCCGAGCGATTTCGGCGATCCCCGCCCGCTGCTGGCCCAGGCGCTCGACGTAGGCGCCGCGCACCGTCTCGACCCGGCTGAGCAGCCACGGATCCTCCCCCTCCAGCCCCTCGAAGCGCACCCGCCCGTCGTAGGGCAGCGCCTCCTCCGCCGGGTCGAGGATCTGCAGCAGGTGGCCGCGCAGGCCGCGTTCGGCGAAGTAGCGCACGCGCGCTTCGATGGCCGCCAGCGGCTGCAGGAGATCGCCGAACCAGACCACCTGGCCGAAGCGCGGCAGATCCTGGCGCGGGGGCAGGCCGTCCTCGTCCGGCAGAACCACCGCCGCGGTGTCGCCGCGTTCCAGCTCCAGCGCCAGGCGGGTCAGGGTCGCCTTGCCGCTGGCGGGTAGCCGGCCGCTGCCGGCCAGCGCGACCCGCTCGCCGGCCCGGATCGCCAGCACCGCGAGGGCGAGCAGCAGCAGGTCGGCGCGCGCCCGCTTGGTCTCCAGCCCGCGCTCGGACGCCCAGTCCATCGAGGCCGAGGTGTCCCGCCACAGCCAGACCGACTGCGCGGCTTCCCACTCCATCTCGCGCACGTAGACCCGGTCGGCCTTGGCGGTCTGACGCCAGTCGATGGTCTGCGGCGTGTCACCCAGCTCGTAGGGACGAAACTGCCAGAAGGTCTCCCCCTGGCCGACCCGGCGACGGCCGTGCACCCCTTGCGCGACCGTCGAGGCGACCCGCTCGGCCGCTACCAGCAGAGGCGGCAGGGCGGCGGCGAGGGCTTCGCCGCGCTGTTGCAGAGGAAGGTCGGGCCGCACCGCCATCGCGTCTTGGCGACCGCTTACCGATAGGGCTCGCAGAGCTTGTCGATCACCTCGTCGATCAGCACGCCGTCGGCGCGCGCGGCGAAGCTCAGCGCCATGCGGTGGCGCAGCACCGGGTGTGCCATCGCCAGCACGTCGTCCATCGAGGGGGCGAAGCGACCGTCCAGCACGGCGCGCGCGCGCACCGCCAGCATCAGCGCCTGGCTGGCGCGCGGCCCGGGCCCCCACGCCACCTGCGCCTTGACCTCGTCGAGCGCCGTTTCCGTCGGGCGGCCGGCGCGCACGATGGCGAGGATCGCCTCGACGATGCTTTCGCCGACCGGCACGCGGCGCACCAGCTTCTGCGCCGCCTGCAACTCGGCCGGCGTCATCACCTGGCCCGCCGTCGCCGTCTCCGCGCCGGTTGTCGCCAGCAGCATCTGGCGCTCGGCCTCCAGGTCCGGATAGCCGACCTGGATCTCGACGAAGAAACGGTCGAGCTGCGCCTCGGGCAGCGGATAGGTGCCCTCCTGCTCCAGCGGGTTCTGGGTCGCCAGCACGTGGAACGGTTCGGGCAGGTCGTGCGGGCTGCCGGCGACCGTCACGCGGTGCTCCTGCATCGCCTGCAGCAACGCCGACTGGGTGCGCGGGCTGGCGCGGTTGATCTCGTCGGCCATCAGCAGTTGGGCGAAGACCGGCCCCTGGATGAAGCGGAAGCCGCGCCGCCCGTGCTCGTCCTCCTCCAGCACCTCGGAGCCGAGGATGTCGGCCGGCATCAGGTCGGGCGTGCACTGCACGCGCCGGTCCTCCAGGCCGAACACCGTGCCCAGCGTCTCGACCAGCCGCGTCTTGGCGAGGCCGGGCACGCCGATCAGCAGGGCGTGGCCACCGGCGAGCAGGGTGATCAGCGTGTTGTCGACCACCTGCTGCTGGCCGAAGATGACATGGCCGATGCCCTCGCGCACGGCGACCAAGCGCGCGCCCAGGCTCTCGATCTCGCCGGCCAGCCGGCTGCTTTCGACGACGGGGCGGTCGGTTTCGGTGACGCTCGACATCGCTCGGATCTGGCCTCCCGGCCGGCTCTGGCGCGGCGCCTGCCGTGGCGCCACATGGTGGGGACCCCCTCTTGGCGGGGCCTCCCTTTGGTGGGTGCCCCTTGGGGATCTTGCAGACGCAGTGTCGCTCTCGGCGTTAGGGTGACCCGAAACGCCGCACGACGCTAGCTCTCTGCGACGCTATGCAGCGACTGTGGCAAAAGATAGGGAGCGCGCGATGAACGGACAGTCCGCCCCCGAACGGCCGGGCGAAAACGTCAGCAGCGCCGGGACTCCGGCCGGCCCCGGGCCGGCCTGGCCCGCGTGCGGCGACCTCGAGATGCGCATCGCCCGCGACGGCACCTGGTACTACAAGGGCGGCCCGATCGGCCGCAAGCGGCTGGTCAAGCTCTTCGCCAGCGTGCTGCGGCGCGAGGCCGACGGCACCTATTGGCTGGTCACGCCGGTCGAGCGCGGCCGCATCGAGGTGGAAGACGCGCCCTTCGTCGCCGAGGAGGTGGCCGAGCGCGGCAGCGGACCCGAACGCACCCTGGCCTTGCGCACCAACATGGACGAGTGGGTCGAGGCCGGCGCGGACCACCCCCTAAGGATTATGCACGACCCTGACACCGGCGCGCCGAATCCCTATATCCTGGTGCGCGAGGGCCTGGAGGCGCGGCTGACGCGCTCGGCCTTCTACCATCTCGTCGAGATGGCCGAGACCGCACGCGACAGCGAGGGACGGGACCGCCTGGGGGTATGGAGCAAGGGCAGCTTCTTTCCGCTGGACCCGCCGGAGACACCGGCATCGGCCGGCTGAGCGCCGCCGAGGCGGCGCGCCGCCTGCGCCGCGCCGTGCCCGGCCGGCGCTCGGCCCTGACCGCGCGGCCCGGTGAGAGCGCGCCTGCCGCGCCGGGAGTCCTGCGCGGCGACCACGAGCTCAACCCCGACCTCTACGACCCGGCGCAGCCGATGAAGCGGGCCGCCGTCCTGGTGCCGCTGATCGACACGCCGGCGGGCCTGACGGTGCTGCTGACCCGGCGCACTGCGCACCTGCGCGACCACGCCGGCCAGATCGCCTTTCCCGGCGGGCGGATCGAGCCGGGCGACGCCGATCCGCTGGCCTGCGCCCTGCGCGAGAGCGAGGAGGAGGTGGGGCTGCCGCGCGCGCGGGTGAAGCCGCTCGGCCAGCTCGACCTCTACGTCACGCGCACCGGCTTCGAGGTCACGCCGGTGGTCGGGCTGGTCGAAGGCCCGCTCGAGCTGACGCCGGACCCCTTCGAGGTGGCGGAAGCCTTCGAGGTGCCGCTGGCCTTCTTCCTGGCGCCGGAGAACCGCCGGGTGCACAGCCGCGCCTTCCAGGGCAAGACCCGGCACTTCTATGTCTATCCCTACCGCAACTACTACATCTGGGGGGCCACCGCCGGCATGCTGAACAACCTCGCCGAGGTGATGGCGGCGTGAGCGCACCGGCCTGACCCGCGAGCCATGACACACAAGCTCTTTGGCATCGTCCTGCCCTTCCTGCTGCCCTTCATCGGCTATGCGCTCTACGTCGCGCTGCAGCGCCTGGCCCGTCGGCAGGAGGCGGCGAGCGGCCATCCGCCGGCCTGGACGGGCCCGACCGTCGGCTGGCTGTCGCTGGCCGGGGCGCTGTGCGTCGCCGCCGCGTTGATCGCCTTCCGCTTTCTCGAGCCCCCCGCCTTCCTGCAGGCCGACCCGGCCGCCCTGCAGGCGCCGCCGACCAGCCTGCCGAGCGAGGCACGCTAGGCGACGCCCGGCCGACCGCCCGGATGCGGCGGATCGCGGCGGCGCCTGGAAAAGACGGCCGCCGCGGCGGCCCGCCGGCCGCAGGCCTGCGTGCGCGCGAACGGCGCGCGGCGCCCTCGCCCGGCACCGAAGATCCCGCTTGAATTTCCTGTTATGTTCTGTTAGAGAGACTCCCGAGCGTGCCACAGGTGCGTCCTGACTCTGGGATAGCCTGACGCCAGGGCGGTAGGGCGCCGCGGTAGGGCGCCGCCGGCCAGGTCCGTCGCCCAGATCCCGTCACGCGGCGTCCCAGAGCCCCGCTTTCCCCGAAGAAGACCCCCGCCGCGGCGGGGTTTTTTCGTGCCCGGTCTTTGGCGCGTGGCCCCGCCGGGTGCCCGCTCGCGCGGCCGTCCGGCTGTGCGCGCCCGGCCCTTTCCCGCTTCGCTTCCGAACAGAAGGAGTTCCGCCATGTCGGCTTACGGTTTCCTGTCCCTGCGCGGCGCCGTCCGCGACGGCCGCCGCAGCGACCCGCGTGACGTGCGCGACCTCAAGCGCAGCCTCGGCGCCGCCGGCTACTACCGGCCCTTGGCCGGCGTCCCGCTCGACGGCACCATGGACCGGGCCCTCGACGAGGGCCTCCGGCGCTTCCAGCAGGACCGCAAGCTGAAGGTCGACGGCCTGGCCACCCCCGGCGGCGAGACCGAGGCCGCCCTCAACGCCAGTCTCTCGGGGAGTCCGCCCCGCGACCTGCCCAGGGGCGGCCTCTTCACCCACCTTGCGCCCGAAACCGAGCCCCAGACCGAGACCGCACCCGAGACCGCGCGGCCGGCGCGGGGCCGCGACCTCGCGCGCCGGACCGGCCGCCCGGCGTCCGCGGCCTCCACTGCCGCGGCCTCCACCGCCACACCCGCCGGCGCCACCTCCGCCGCCGCAAGCGCGTCTGCCGCCACCCCCCAGCCGCCGCGGCCCTCCGACCCCTGGCAGCGGCCCGGCGCGCAGCCGGCGGTCCAGGAAGACCCGCCGCTGCCGATCACCCCCGCCCAGCTGCTCAGCGCGCTGGTCACCGGCAAGCTGCCGCCGCTGGCCGCCCGCCCGGCCTTCCCGCCGCAACCCGCCGCGCAGATCCCCGCACAGATCCCCGCACAGATCCCCGCACCGCAGATCCCCGCCGCGCAGGCCGCCGCGCGCCGCCCGGCCGCCCCGGCGGTCGACCCGGGCGACGCCCAGGCCGTGCACGCCTATCTCTCCGGCCAGGGCTACCGCTACAAGCCCGATCCCTTCGGCCGTATCGGCTGGGGGGAGTGGCTCGACCCCGAGGGCCGCGCCCTCGCCCCCGACCAGGTCGAGGCCGCCCTGCGCCCGCTCCCGGCACCGGACGCCGAGCTGGCCCCCCGGCCCGAGGATACGCTCCTCCACCGGGTCGTCTGGCCGGACAGCCACAAGACCACCCGCGCCTACTTCCGCTGGCGCCTCACCGGAACCGCCGACCCCGCCGAGGCCGAAGCCCGCCTCCAACGCCTCGCCGCCCCCCGCACCAGCACCAGCACCGGCACCGACACCGGCACCGGCCCAGGCGGCCTCGCCGCCGAAGCCCAGGCCAACGCCGCCGCGGCAGACGCCGCCGGCGCCGAAGACGCCGCGGGCCAGCACGCGGACGCCGGCGGCGCCGACGACCGCCTGCACCCGGCTGCAGGCCGCGACGGCCACCCCGGCGTCGGCCCGGATCCCTTCGCCGCACCGGCCGCTGAGGTGCCGAACGAGAACGGCAGGCCCATGCCGGCCGCGGGCAGTCGTCCGCACGCCAAGCCGCGCATGGCGCCGGACGGGCATCCCGGCGTCGGCGGGCGCTACGACGAGCCGGACGGCCACCCGGCCAGCGAGCCGGCTCACTCCAGCGCCGAGGACAACATGGCCGCGGACAATATGCAGGTGCCCGACGAGACCGAGGCCTGGCTGCGCCGCCACCTGGGCGACGAGATCTACGACCAGATCCTGCACGACGACATCCCCGGCATGGCCGAGCTGATGGGTCTCGATCCAGACTTGGTTGCAGCGGCCGGACCGCAGGCGTCAGCGGCCATTGCCGGGGCGGCCGCTTACCGAAACCTCCCCCGCCATCAGCGAGACCGTGTCAACCCGGAGATCGTCCAGCTTGCCGAGGCCGGGCACGTCGAGCTCGCCAACGACCTGCTGTTTCGCCTGGCCAGCCAGAACTCGCTCGGCCCGGACCACAATCGCTATGCTATGACGAACGACGACCTTCGCGAGGCGAACGCGTGGGATCGCTCAAAGCGCGACGCCTTGAAAGTCGTCGCAGACCTGCCGGGCGTGCCAGCCCGGGTCAAGGCAGCGGCCAGCATCCTGGCGCATGCCTTCCAGGGCAACATCGACGCGCGGAATAGCCTGATCGAACGCAGGGGCAACAGTCGCCAGAAGTAGTCTTCGGCGATGCCGCCCAAACGACGGGGCTTTCGCCCCCCTAGCTATTCCCGGAGCAGAAATTTCGGAAGGTGGCACGGCGCAAGTCCCAAGTCCGCCAACCAGGCATCGTCGAAGCCCCACTGCGGCGGCACAGGGAACAAGTCGATCGGCGGTTGCTCCTCGGGCCGGAACGACACCGCAAGCCGCTGGGCTTTGGCGAACTCGCCATCGGACATCACCAGACTCGTCGCCATGACCACGGCGGTTGCGTTGGTTTCGCCGCGGCGCACGGCGGAATGCGCCCAGAGGTAGGACTTGATGAGATCTCGTCGAATACCTCCGCCCGTCATGTATGAACTTGCCAAGTAGCTCATCGCCTTGGCACTTCCTGCCCGTGCCGCCTTGTCGTAGAAAAGGATGGCGGCGCATACGCTGTGCGGGAAGAATTCACCGTTCTCGTGCATGATGCCGATCCGCATCTGGGCCTCGACGTTGCCGGCGACGGCGAGCGGGTAGAGCAGGCGGGCGGCGGCCTCGAAGTCGCCGGCGGCGTGCGCGGCCAGGCCGAGGGCGAGCGCTTCGGCCTCCGAGATCTCGGCGGCGGGCGACGCGGCGAGGCTACCGGCCTCGCCGGCCGTGCCCGCGCCGAGCGCAGCCGCCGAAACCAGCCAGAGCCCCAAGACCAACGCCAAGATCGAGACCCGCACCCGCGCTCACCCCCGGTTGAACCGCCGTGGGAGTTTAGGAGAGCCGCGGCGTCCGGGCAACGAGGCGCGCCGAAGCCGGCGGAAAGCGCGATGACCGGTTGCGCCTGCCTGCGTGAGACCGGCCGCCCAGCTGCTCGGCGCGCTGGTCACCGGCAAGCTGCCGCCGCTGGCCGCCCGCCCGGCCTTCCCGCCGCAACCTGCCGCGCAGATCCCCGCCGCGCAGATCCCCGCGCGCCGCCCGGCCACCCCGGCGGTCGACCCGGGCGACGCCCAGGCCGTGCACGACGCCCTCGTCGGCCAGGGCTACCGCTACAAGCCCGACCCCTTCGGCCGTATCGGCCCCTGAACGGCGAAAAGGGGGGGAGTGGCTCGACCCCGAGGGCCGCGCCCTCGCCCCCGACCGGGTCGAGGCCGCCCTGCGCCCGCTGCCGGCACCGGACGCCGAGCGGGCGCCCCAGGCCCCCCAGCCCCCCCGGCCCGAGGATACGCCCGGCGAGGCGGGCCTCCGCCGGATCGTCTGGCCGGACAGCCACAAGACCACCCGCGCCTACTTCCGTTGGCGCCTGACCGGAACCGCCGACCCCGCCGAGGCCGAAGCCCGCCTCCAACGCCTCGCCGCCCCCCGCACCGGCATCGGCACCGGCACCGGCACCGGCACAGGCACCAGCCCAGGCGGCCTCGCCGCCGAAGCCCAGGCCAACGCCGCCGCGGCAGACGCGGCCGACCCCGCTGACGACGGAGGATGCGCAGGCCGCAGCGCGGGTGGGTGCCGGCCGCGACGGCGATCAGGTGGCTGACTCCGATGGCATGACCGACGCCACGGCGGCACCGGATATCGCCGAGGCCTCGCTAGAGCGGTTTCCAGCCGATGGGAATCGAGGAGGGCTTCCCGAATCGTGCGGGACGTGATTCAAGATGCGTGCTGGGGAGGGAGGCCAGCATGCATGGGTCGAGGGCTATCGATGGACCTGCGTGAGCGGGTGGTGGCGGCGATCGAGCGTGACGGGATGAGCTGCCGGCAGGCCGCGGCGCGGTTCGGGGTGGCGCCGTCGACGGCGGTCCGCTGGCGCCAGTTGATGCGGGCGACCGGGAGCGCGGCGCCGAAGCCGCAGGGCGGCGACCGGCATTCGCACCGGATCGAGGCCCATGCGCCGTTCATCCTCGATCTCTGGGAAGAGCGGCGTGACATCACGCTGGTGGAAGTCCAGCGCCGGCTGGCCGAGCGCGGCACGCCGGTGGGTATCGGCACGGTCCACCGCTTCTTCCGGCGCCACGGGCTGACGCGCAAAAAAAGACCGGCCACGCCGTCGAACAGGATCGCCCGGACATCCTGACCAAGCGACAGGCCTGGTTCGAGGAGCAGCCCGATCTCGATCCCGCGCGGCTCGTCTTCATCGACGAGACCTGGGCCTCGACGGCCATGGCCCGCAGCCACGGCCGCGCGCCGCGGGGCGAGCGGCTGCGCATGGGCCTGCCCTTCGGCCACTGGAAGACGACGACCTTCGTCGCCGGCCTGCGGCTGTCGGGCATCGTCGCCCCGATGGTCCTGGACGGACCGATCAACCGCCGCGCCTTCGAGGCCTATGTCGGGCAGGTCCTGGTGCCCGAGCTGAGCGCGGGCGATGTCGTGATCATGGACAACCTGAGCAGCCACAAGTCCCCGGCGATCCGCGCCGCCATCGAGGCCGCCGGGGCGGAGCTGCGCTTCCTGCCGCCCTACAGCCCGGACTTCAACCCGATCGAGATGGCCTTCGCCAAGCTGAAGGCAGGGCTGCGCAAGGCCGCCGAACGCACCGTCGACGGCCTGTGGCACGCCATTGGCGTCCTGATCGACCGCTTCACCCCGACCGAATGCGCCAACTTCTTCAACGCTGCTGGCTATGTGCCAGACTGAAAGGAAAACGCTCTAATAGAACCACGAACACGGGTCCGCCCAGGCGGTCGTTCCCAGGTTTTGCTGGCGCAGTCTTCTCGCAGGCTTGGAAGGAGGCGCTATAGGCCAGGTTCTGCATGGGAGCGCCAAGACGACGGGAGGCGGTCCGTCGCCTTCCTTCTCACCCCCGGCCAAGCCCATGACCTGATCGGCGCAGTGGCAATGCTGCAACGCATCCCCACCCCGCAGCGCTTGATCGCCGACCGCGCCTACGATGCGGCCAAGCTGCGGAACTGGCTCGCCGCGCGCGGCTGCCATGCGGCTATCCCGCCCAACCCAACGCGCAAGCATCCCCACATCTACGACCGTGCGCTCTACCGAGAACGCAACCTCGTCGAGCGAATGCTCTGCCACCTCAAGGACTTCCGAAGGATCGCAACCCGCTACGACAAGCGCGCCAACACCTTCCTCTCCGCCATCCTGCTCGCAGCCACTCTCGTCTGGTGGCTCAATTGAGTCCCAACCCTAGTCGGACAGCGCGTCAGCCTGGCGGGGTGGCTTTGTCGAGCGCCGCCTCCTCGGCCCCGGACCGGTCGGTCGCCGCGCCGCCGGACGTCTCGAGACCCGCCTTCCGCGGATACCAGCTCATCCAGCGGGCACGGATGAAGTCGTACTGGTCACGCGACCCGGCGTCCTTCAGCATGATCGCTGCCATCGCCTCGGCCAGGCTGCGAAGGTGGGGCCAATGGCGCGCAAGGCGCGGCAGAATGCGCACCAAGCGGCTGCCGGGCGCAGCGGCGCGGCACGCCTGCAGAACCCGCTCTCCGGCATCGCTCGACGCCTCGCCTTCGGCAAACAGCGTGAGCCGCCAGACGGGATCGTGCGCATCAGCGGCCTCAACTGCGCGCGTCAGCAGGACCGACGCCAGGGCTCGGCTGCGGTTTGAAATGGGCCTGCCGTCCAGCCCCCGACCGTCCCAAGCCCGAAGATGGCGAAAGACACGCGCCCAGCCAGCCCGCGGTCGGTCGGCAGCCCGCGCCCCTGCCATCCTCTCCGACTTGAGCTGACGGGCATCCTCCAGCAGCCTGGCGACAAACCGCCGCGTGGCACTCCCGTCCCCGCACCCAATCACCTCGCCCGACAAGCGTTCCAAGTGCTGGTGCTCGTGCGCCCCACCCCCCGCAACAGCGCCGACAGCTCTCGCGCGTGGCTCTCGAGGTCGGCGCCGAGCTTGACCAGTCCGTCTTCCGGTCGGGTCAGGAACTCCGCATGCGGCAGACCCTCGTGCATCTGGGCAACGGCGGCGCAGCGCGGCAGAAAGACTGGCTTGCCCAAGGCGATAGCCTGCAGGATTGCCGAGGTGTTCACCCCGACCGCGGCATCGGCGACCGAGAGCTCGTCGTACAGATCCTGCTCGTCCATCAACTGGGTTTGCACCGAGACCGACGCCGTCGGCCCCCACCGCCTACGGATACTCTGAAGGTCGAGCGGCCGTCGCGGATGCGGACGCAGGATGAGGTTGGGGCGGTCGGGTTCCGCGAACTGGGCGGCGACGACCGCCAGCCAGCTCGCCAGGAACGCATCCTCGTCGTCGCCGGCCAGCTGCGACGAGCAAACGTAGACGAGGGTTCGCCGCGCCGGGTCAAGACCGCGGGCGCGCAACAGCGCGTCGCGGCTGTCGCTCGGCGACAGCGCGAGGAAGGGATCCATGCGCCAGGCCCCGATGGTACGGATGCTCTCAGCCGGCACCTCCAAGTACCGCACCATCTCCTCGGCCTGGAATGCGTTCCAGACATAGGTGCGATCGGGCATCACGAAGAGGTCCCCCTTCGTCGTCACGTTGTCCCAGCTGTTGATGCCGTAGACGACCGGGATGCCCAACTGTATGGCCGCTTTGGTGTATTCCACCTGATGGTGGTTCAGGGGGTGTAGCAAGGGCGTGACCAGGACTGCGTCGGGTCGCTGCGCGGCGACAAAGCGCGTTGCCACACGCACCGCTGGGGTCGCACGCTCTAGCTTGCGCATCCAGCCACGCAGTGAATCGAACTCGGGAAAGCGGCGGCGGCTCAACTCGACCAGAGCCAAGTCCGCGTGGCCGTCAACGCGCTGGCTAAGGCGCCACGATCCCACCTTCTCCGCAAAAAACCGGTAACTGACCACATCGCGCAACCGACAGAGCGCCGCGAATCCGGGATGTGCATCGAGGTCATGGTGCGGATGCAAGACGACATCCATCATGCGCTTTTGCCCGAGATAGCGTTCCGGCGCCCTAGTGCGGTGCGCGTCGTCGCTGGCGATCACTGTGTAGCAACGCCGCCGGTCGAGCTCGTCCAAGACGCTGTAGAAATGCCGCAGCCGCGCCAGCCCCGTGGTCAGCACAAGGATGCGGCCCTGAATGGAGGGCTTCTCAGGTCGTGAGCGGGAATTCATGGGCCATCACCGGAGTAAAACTGTCACCCTCGCCGAATCTCCGGCCGACGATTCAGCGCCGAACAAGCTGGGCCCGGTGTGGAAGCCGCTCTTCAGATTGTCAAGTCGATCTGCTTGCCCTAAACCACCTGGATCGTTCCCGGGCAACGCGCGCTTGACGCATCGTGCGCTCGTCTGGAATACCAAACGGATCAATGAGCTTACGCGAAAACCGACGCTATGAGGGCACTTTTCTGTTTCCACTTGGTTGGGCAGAGCCGCCACTTTCTCACGGTGATTCGGGCAATGCTCAACCGCGGCGATGAGGTCTTTGTGCTCGCCGCCAAAGCGGAGCCCGGAATGGAGCCGCCGCCCTATCTGGCCGACCTGCCAGGCCTTCAGTTCGTGAGTTGGCCAGACCAGGTTGACAGTTTCTGGGCCCTCCACGCAGACGCGTTTCGTATGGCCCGCAACGCCGCCTTCTTCTCTAACGAGACTTTTCGCCGGGCCACCGAGATCCGGGGCCGACTGGTGCGCGTGGTTGATCCTGTGTTGAGGCCTCTTGCTTCAGGTACGCGGCTCGGAAATCGGCTGCTGTCTGCCATCGAGACTGCCATCCCGCCCCCCGCTTCAGTTATTCAGATTTTTCGCGCTATCAAACCTGATATCGTCTTGATTTCACCCCTGGTCAATCACTTGACCGGCGTCCAGACGGACTTCGTCAAGGCTGCGGAAGCACTGGGCATCCCAACCGCGCTTCCCGCCTTCAGCTGGGACAATTTTTCCAGCAAGGGCGCAATACACGCGATACCAGACCGAATTTTTGTCTGGAATAGATGTCAAGTCGATGAATTGCAGCAGCTACATGGGGTGGATCCGTCTAGGATCAGTGCTCACGGCGCATGGCGGTTCGACGACTACCGTCACCTAGAGCCAACCGTCGAACGATCGGAATTCTACGCATCCCATGGCTTCAACTCGTCGTCTAAGACGATCCTCTATCTAGGTTCATCGCCGCTGATCGCTCCGCAAGAGGGTCGGTTCTTTGTCAAGTGGCTCAAGGCCGTGCGAAACGCCGCAGACCCCGCGGTAGCGGAAGCAAATGTCTTGGTCCGAGCACATCCTCGCAACGTCGATGCCTGGATAGATCACCTCGCGGAAGGAATGCCGGAACGCGTAACCTTCCAAGATCCAGAGATTCTAAATCTCTTTGACCAGCAGGCCTTGCACAACACCATCGCGCACGTTGATGCTTGCATCGCCGTCAATACTTCGGCGGTATTGGAGGCCGCACTACAGTGCAAACCGGTCCTTACTGTGCGAAGCCAGGATACGGCGGCAGGTCAAGCCGAGACTTTGCACTATCGGTATCTCACACAAGTTGGGGGCGGCTTACTGTACGAAGCACCCAACCTGACCGCTCATCTTGACGATTTAGCGCTTTGCCTGTCCCGTCCACAGGACGCTCAAGATGCGCGGGCCATATCCTTCACTAGAGCCTTTCTCGACCATCCAGACGGCGTTTCCGACTGCACCGCAAGTCTGCTGACGGCGATCGATAGCACGGCCGCGCTGTCGAAAGTGCCGGTGCGACCGAATCCACTGCAAGGGGCTCTAGAGCTTTGCTTACGCTGGCTGGTGAGTAGCGGACTTCTTCCGATCACACCGATTGTGAATCCGCAGGCCAACTGCAACCCGGGGCGTATTGGCGGCCGGTCCGTACCGGCCAGCCTGCGTCATCCGAGCACGCTCCCCGTGTTTCGCGGTCTCTGGGCCAGGCGCTTCGCTCCAATCCAGGCAAGCTTGGCCGAAGTCCTCGCTGACAAGCGTCCGCCCAGCGCATTCGATGCCGTGCTCGTTGAAGAACTGCAACCTATTGCTGCTTTTTCTCATCAAAGTCTCGCCATGCGAGTCTTGGCGAAGCGCTGTCGGAGGCTCTTGGCATCAAGAAGAAAAGAGACCCGCACCGAGATTACGGAGGCTCGAGAGAAGTTGGCACAAACGCTTTCTTGGTGCTCAAAGCCCGGTGGTTGTAAGTTCTTGCTTGAACGCATGGTTCCAGAGTTGGACGAGGACGCGGCGCGGCTGCGCGCGAGCGCTGCCGAAGGGCCAGAGAGGGAAACGACGACAGCAGCCACCCGGACAAGCGGCACAGTGCGTTCTTGAAGGGCTCTCAAACCTCTTTGGATATCTCTGTTCCCGCACCCGGGACGCACAAAAGCACTCCGGCAGCTGACAATGGGCCTCAGTGCGCTGCCGTCTCGTCGGCGGTAACAGCCTCGGCTTCCAAGTCTTGCCAGAGGGTCAGCGGCACGCCTCTCGCGACATCCAGACGCCACGGAAGGTCGGGCCGCAGCAACAGTGCATAGGGCTTCTTGATGTCGTCCGCCTTGGCATTGGGCATCTCGTGGTTCAGATCGCCGCGCGCTGCCCATCGCACCGAGCATAGAGCCCGCGCCGCCTTGGCGTCATTCTGCGACGCCGCTCCACCGTCAGGAGTTCGCGCGTCAATTGTCAGATTGACCTTATAGAAGGTCAGGCGCGTGCTTTGGCGCATCAGAAAACCAGGAATGTCAATCCGCAAAGCGTAGCATCCGGGATCATGGCTGACTATGGGGAGTCGGTTAATCGTTTTGGCCAACTTGGCGTAGTTGCTAAATCGGCCGTGTTCTTCTTCGAACACGCTAACTGAGAGCATCGCCCGCCCGTCGATGATGACATCGGCCGCGTAAAGCTGCAGGAGCACTTCGATCTCGACATCTTCGCCCGGCGCGACACTCGTTACGCCGCGTGCCCGTGCGGTGTTCACGTAGACGGCCAGAACGCGGCCGCAGTCCTCCAACGGCTTGTCCACCGAGATCCCGCGACCGGTCTCGCCCTCCTCCCTCAGTATGGCGATCAGGCGCGCCAGATCGCCGTCGTCTTCTTCGAGCGCCAGCGCAGGCATCTCGGACCGCTCGAGCGTGTGACCATGGGGCACGGGTCGCCGCTGATCGGCAGTTAGGGCTCCGAGCGAGGATAGAACATCCGCCAGGGTGGCCTGTTGCTCCTGTTGTTCCTCCGGCGGCACGCCCAAACTCGCCATGTCGCCCGAGGCCTCGGTCTGGAACTGGTGTTCGGCCGGCGTGGTGTCGTGGAGCGCATCGTCGGCCATCGCTGTCTCCCGTGCCAGCGCACCGACCATTTCCGGCCCGGGCTCGAGCTGCACAGGGGTCTCGTCCGTGAACTGAGAGAAGCTGGCGAGCACCGTCTCGACCTCGCCTTCCATGCGCACCCTTCCCTCATGGAGCCAAATTGCCTTGTTGGCATAACGCTCGACCGCGGAAAGCTTGTTTGTCGCGATCAAGGTCAGGCAGGGCGTCTCGGCCAGGTACTCGGCAAAGCGCTCCGGGAACGCGCTCCTGATCCGCGTCGATACCAGCGTTCGCACATCGTCCAGCAGGAGGATGTCGGGGCGAAGCAACAGCCCGAAGAGCGTTCCCAGATCGGCGAAGACGGGCTGCGGAACCCGCGATGCCCGCACGTCCAGATAACCGGTCGCACCGACCGTGGCCGCAGCCTCCTCGATCAAAGGGGCGACGGCCGTCTTGCCGAATCCGTGAAGCGCCGCGATGAACCGCAGATTCTGGCGTGCCGAGAAGATCGGAATGATCGGTCGCTGGAAGTCGCGGAAGCCAATGACCAACCCGTTGCCTTCCACCTTGCCGGAGGTCGGCAGCGTCTTGCGCGCGAGAATGTCGAGCAGGGTGGACTTGCCGCAGCCGGCGACGCCGACCACGCCAATCACCTCTCCTGCATGGGCTTCGAAGGTGACCCCGCGCAGTACCGGCTGCTCGCGCTTCGGCTTGCCGTCTTCGGGCTGTTCGAGCGGCCGCCGCTCGCGGTCTTCGTCGCCGCGCTCGACCTCGTCATCCGCATCCTCCTCGTCGTCGTCGCCATCCAACCAGGCCCGGCGGCGACGCAGGATGTACGTCTTGTAGAGATCTTCGCAACGCAGGAAAGCGCTCATCGACTACACCGTTTCGTCGAGTGCCGTCGCTTCCCAGCGCACGAAGAACCAGAATCCCAAGAGGTTCAGCACGCCGATGGCGCCGAGCGAGGTCAGCATGATCTCGGTCGGGGGAAACGGCGTGCCGAAGACGGCTGCCCGCAGTGAAATGAAGATCGAGGACAGCGGATTGTAGATCATCCACTCCTGAACGTGCGGCGGCAGGGCGTCCAAGGGATAGAGCACCGGGGTGGCGAACAGCATGACGATGATCGCATAGCGCAGGATGAACCAAGCGTCCTTGGCGTACATGTAGAGGACCGAGGTGAACAGCGAGATCGCGGAGACGGCGGCGGCCAGCCACAACAAGACCAGCGGCACGTAGAGCAGATGCCAGCCGAGCCAAATCGCCAGGGTGTCGAGGAAGACGGCGTAGAACGCAACCGTCGCCATCAGACAGATCAGGACAATGCCGCTTTCCACCACCGCCGGCCCGAAGGCGCAGAGATAGACCAGAATCCGCGGAAAGTAGAACCGCCGGAGGATGGTGCGGTGCTTGTACATGCCGCGCGTCGTCCAGGCCAGACCGCGCTGGTAGAACAGCCAACCCATAAGACCGCAGAGCACGAAGACCGGATAGGGGGTGTTGCCGGTCTGCACGCCGAGCATGTCGCGGAAGACGAAGGTGTAAGCCACCACCATGACGAAAGGCCGGATGAAGAGCCAAAGCACGCCGAGGATGGTGCGCTGGTAGGCCGTGAGAATGGTGTGCTTGACGAGGTGTCCGATCAGGAAGCGGACCCGCCAGATCTCGCCGAGCTGCCCGAGCGCACTGCGCCTGTGGGCGCGCACGCTCCACGAGCGGTTCGCCGTCTGGTGCCGCGATCTCGCGTGAAGCGCCTTCGTTGCTTGCGCGGATTCCGCCATGACCCATCCAACTCGACTCTGCGCGCTGCCGGCCCGGGCCCGAGGGCCAGACCATTCCCCCCACGTCTTCCCGCCGCCCCTGTCGGCCGCTCCGCTCGACGTTGGACGGCCGGTTGCGCCGCCCATCTGTTGCACTTGGCGCACCGCACGACAAGGGGCGCGGCAACGAGGTGCGGACCGATCCGGTTTGTCGCGACCTAGTCCTGGAGGTCCTGACGAATATGGTCGGCAACCGCGACGGCGATCTCCCGGTTGCCTCGGGCGGAGAAATGACCGAGGTCGAGGATCGGGCCGAAGCGGTAGAAGTTGGCCGGATCGTCGCCGATCTCGTCCTGCAGGTCGAGGAAGGGGATCGAACGGCGCGCGGCGAAGGCCGCCATGCCTTCTGCGGTGACGCGGTAGTGGTGCCGAAGAATGTCCTCGGGGGCGATCGGCTTCCACCAATCGTGCAGCCAGTAGACCTCCGTCGGGACACGCTCGTCCGACCAGCTCTGCGGGCCGTAGCCGACGACGGGTGCGAGAAGGACGAATTTCGCGTCGGCCTCCCTGACCAACGCGGCGAGCTCGTCGAGCCGCTCCAGATAGGCAGCCAGGCTCGGGTTTTCGCCATCCCTGTCGACGGTGTAGCTGCCGGCCGGGATCGGCCATTCGAACCGACGAAGCAGGCCGCGGTACAGCGCACTGCGCCGGTAGAGCCAGCTCCCGAACGACTCGTCACGTTGAATATCAAAAGAATTGAAGGGGTTTAGGCCGTTCCCGGCATCGAAATAGACGACATAGTCCGGCGCATACGAGAGCAGTTCATAGCGCGTCAGCGCCAGCATGTTGCGCGCCCGCGCGCGCAGGATCTCGGACTCGGTGTGCAGCGGACGCAGGTACTGGATGTAGTCGCGCGCGCAGCGGAGCTGATAGGCGCGCGAGCCGGCCGCATCGGCGCGATTGACGATAACGCGCGAGAGCACGTCGCGGTGATCGCGCGCCTCGCCGATCTCGAAGCGGTGTTGGCCGAGGCCGTCGTTGACCGCGCCGTTCAGGATGACCGTGTGGCCGCGCCGCTCCAGCTCCGGGACGATGCTGTCGAAATGCCGGATGTGCGTCGTCATGCCGAGGTCGAACAGCAGCCGCATGCCCTTGGCTCCTAGGTTTCCTCAGCCAGACGGACGGCCACGGTGACCAGGTTCTCGCCACGCCGGGCAGCCGCGATCGGCGTCTGCGCGTCCTCATTCGCGAAATAGCCCGGCTGCATCCGGCATAGCTCTGCCGCCCGCGCGCGCGGCCGCCGGGTCGAGGGCGTCCCCCTTGCCCGCCTTGAGGCGCGGGCCGGTCTCCCCTGCGGCTCCGTTGTTGTAGGTGAAGCTCTGCAAGACCAGGAACCCGTGCGCCTCGAGCAAGCGGGCCAGGTTGTCCGGGTCGAAGACGAAGATGTGATAAGGGTTGAATCCGCGCCATGCGGCGCCCTGCCCCTCGATCGCCTGGGCGCGGCCGTTCGGCGTATCGATCACCAGCAGCGAGCCGGGCGCCGTGGCGCGCGCCAGCGCTGCGGCGAAGGCGGCCGGGTCGGGGACATGCTCGATCACGTCGATGCAGGCGATCACCGGGAAGCTGCACCCGGGTCGCTGTGCAAGGAAGGCCTCCAGCGGGCCTGCAAAGGTCGGCACGCCGATCTCGCGCTCGGCGTAGGCCGCGGCTTCGCCGGACAGTTCGACCCCTTGGACCTTCCAGCCGAGGTCCTGGAGCAGCGCCAAGAGATAGCCTTTGCCACTGCCGATCTCGGCGATCTCGCGCCGGCTCTCCGGTACCTCGAGACACTGGATGGTCCGCTGGTAGATCCACGCCGACTTGAGAAAGTACTCCGCGTCGGCACGTTGAAAGACGTAGTAACTGCCGTCGTAATACTCGGAGATCTGGTCGTCCGGCAAGCGCGGCGAATTGAACAGCAGGCCGCAACCGCCGCAGCGGCGCATGTGAAACGGCACCGTGCCCTTGTTGGTCTTGTAGTGCGTGGTGAAGGCAGGGTCCGACTCGCTGCGCCCGCACACGCAGCAAGGGACGTTCGCCTCGACCAGAGGCAGGTCGTGCGCCAGCGCCGTCTCGCTCGCCGCAGCCTCGCGCTTGGACCTCTTGGCCTCCGCACGGGCCGCCTTGGCCTGCTTGGCCCTTGACTTGGCGGCCTTCGCGTCGCCCTTCGCCCGCGCCTTCTCAGGCTTGCGCCCCGCCCCGCCGGCCGAACCACCGTGCGCCTCGGCCTTCGGCGCGCGAACGGGCGAGGCCGCAAACCTGCGCTCCAGTCTCTTCGCCGCGCTCCTGAGAAATCCGAGTGGCATCGCCGGCAGCCAGGCTCCGCTGGGAAGAGGTGTCGCGAGGGAAGTCCGGAAAGTTCGCCGAAAGGCGCCCCCAATAAGGCAAGAACCCGACCGGAACGTCCCGTGCCTAATTACGCTGCCGGCGGCGTCGACGCAACTCTGGAGCAGCGGTCCGCAAGCCCGGCCCGGGAGAGCAAGACGACGAAGACGATCAGGACCTCAGGGCTCGGCAAACTCGGGATGTATTCGTCGGATCCATGGATGGCGCTTCAGGTCGTCAAGCTGGTCTTGACTGACGAGTTCGCCCGCATCCACTGCTGATCGCAGTGAGGTATAGCCCCGCTCCTGAGCCGAATTGCGGCCGACATACTTCGAAAAGACACCGGCCGCCCGAAGAATGTCCGGCATGCGCTCGGTGCGCATGATGACGACAAGGCCTCCGTCGTCAAGGCGCAGAATCTGCAACCCGCTCGAGTCCAGGGCGATATCTTCGGGACGAACGCCGAGCCGGCCGTACTCCGTGTCGTACCAGTTCTTCACCATCATGAGGTCGCGTTCGACGGCCCGGCGAACCGCCTTCGAATCATCGAGAATCTCGGCGCCAGATCCGGCCGCCTTGCGCGACAGGCGCAGCGAAATGGAGGAGAACAGACGGGCCAGCGGGTTCCGCTCGACCAAAAAGTAGACTTGGCCAGTGGCCCGCAGGAACTTCGCCTGCATGTCGCGAAAGCGCAGGAAGCGGACTTCCGCGCGCCGGAGGGTGTGGGGTGTGTGCGGCCGGCCCCTGTGCACAAGGGCCGACGCGACCGACTCCCGAGATTGTGGGTCCAGGCCGTGGGAGTGCTCGACCTCGTGGTCAGGCGTTCCCCAAAGACTCAGGTGATCGGCGAGCGACTTAGAGCCGCTGCGCGGCAGGGACAGCACAGCCAGCAAGGTGCCGGCCGGGAGCCCTTCGAGCATGCTACCCAAGGCGTCGGACGCGGCCTCCCTCGTCCGGGGTTGGCTGCACAAACGCCACGGCAGAAAAGGTGACTTAGTCGCTGCATCGATACACGCACTGATCGTCGCCTCGACGCGAAGGCCGAGCGGCAGCAGGCTGATGCCCCGCTCTCGCGCCCAGGTCGCCGTCTCCTCTTTACCGAACGCCAGGCGATCAAAGCGGACGACGACCGGACAGCGGTTTGCGCGCGACGCCAATTCGACGGTCCATCCGCAACGAAAATCAAACACTTCGAAATCGAAGAAAAAGGCTCGCTCACGGCCTGACTCGTCACGTACTGCCACCGTGCGATAAAGCACATCGAAATTAGCGTCCGCGAGCAACACACTCAGCTCCAAAGAAATGCAAGCAAGCTAGAATATGGCCAACCGCCCGTATCACGCGTAAACCGTGCCGGATTCGTTCAGCCAACGCAAGGCACAGACCACGCCTTTCGAGACGGTCGCAGGGACGTGGCCGGCTGGATCGACACCACACCTGACCCGATGGAGGTGCTTTCGCGATTCGCCAGGTCGGGTAGAGCCGCGCTCGCCATTGCGTTGAGCACATTGTTTTCCTGACTAGAGCGGTTTCCAGCCGATGGGAATCGAGGAGGGCTTCCCGAATCGTGCGGGACGTGATTCAAGATGCGTGCTGGGGAGGGAGGCCAGCATGCATGGGTCGAGGGCTATCGATGGACCTGCGTGAGCGGGTGGTGGCGGCGATCGAGCGTGACGGGATGAGCTGCCGGCAGGCCGCGGCGCGGTTCGGGGTGGCGCCGTCGACGGCGGTCCGCTGGCGCCAGTTGATGCGGGCGACCGGGAGCGCGGCGCCGAAGCCGCAGGGCGGCGACCGGCATTCGCACCGGATCGAGGCCCATGCGCCGTTCATCCTCGATCTCTGGGAAGAGCGGCGTGACATCACGCTGGTGGAAGTCCAGCGCCGGCTGGCCGAGCGCGGCACGCCGGTGGGTATCGGCACGGTCCACCGCTTCTTCCGGCGCCACGGGCTGACGCGCAAAAAAAGACCGGCCACGCCGTCGAACAGGATCGCCCGGACATCCTGACCAAGCGACAGGCCTGGTTCGAGGAGCAGCCCGATCTCGATCCCGCGCGGCTCGTCTTCATCGACGAGACCTGGGCCTCGACGGCCATGGCCCGCAGCCACGGCCGCGCGCCGCGGGGCGAGCGGCTGCGCATGGGCCTGCCCTTCGGCCACTGGAAGACGACGACCTTCGTCGCCGGCCTGCGGCTGTCGGGCATCGTCGCCCCGATGGTCCTGGACGGACCGATCAACCGCCGCGCCTTCGAGGCCTATGTCGGGCAGGTCCTGGTGCCCGAGCTGAGCGCGGGCGATGTCGTGATCATGGACAACCTGAGCAGCCACAAGTCCCCGGCGATCCGCGCCGCCATCGAGGCCGCCGGGGCGGAGCTGCGCTTCCTGCCGCCCTACAGCCCGGACTTCAACCCGATCGAGATGGCCTTCGCCAAGCTGAAGGCAGGGCTGCGCAAGGCCGCCGAACGCACCGTCGACGGCCTGTGGCACGCCATTGGCGTCCTGATCGACCGCTTCACCCCGACCGAATGCGCCAACTTCTTCAACGCTGCTGGCTATGTGCCAGACTGAAAGGAAAACGCTTTAGCCGACAGTGCCGTCAACCGCTGGGTCCGCCGCGACGGCGAGAGCGATGCGGCGTTCGTCGCTCGCGTCCGGCAAGGGCTCGCGGACCCGGAGACCTCCGCCCTTGATGCCTGGATGATCAACTGGTCGCTCGAGCAGGAGCTTGGGCCGCCGCATTGGGGCCAGCAGATTCCACTCGCTCCTACTCCGCCAGACGAGTTCGATGAAGCGAGCGACTCACGAGGAAGCAAGACAACCGTCCTCTCCTTGCCCGAGACCGACGACGAGTGGCGCAAGTTCTACAAACGGCAAGGCGTGATCGAGAACGCGCATGAGACAGCGGCGGCTGCGCCAAAGGAAATCCAAGAGCTCGTAAAGGACGGTGGTTTGGTCGGGTCGTTACCCCAGTACTACTTCATTGGCTCCGACGAAAAGGTCTACGAGCGCAGTGCCGATGTCGCCCGACCACCGGCCGAATCGGCCCGCGGCCTGGACGCGAGCTCCCAAGCGCGCGTTCGGGCGGCCGCCTTCGCGCATGCCTACGGCTCGGACGGCGCTGCGGCCCGGCGCTAGCTGTTCAGTCCCGGCGTGTGATGGTGCAGAATTCTCTTCTGCATGGAGGCGAGCGCTATGGGCCAGGTTGTTCACGGCAGCGCCACGACGACTGACGCCGTCCGAGCGGCGATACAGCGATCGAAAGCTTCGCTCCAAGAGCTGAGCGGCCGCTACGGCGTCAATCCGAAGACGATCGCGAAGTGGCGTAAGCGGGAGGGGGTCGAGGACGCGGCGATGGGGCCGAGGCGCCCGCGGTCGACCGTGCTCTCTCCGGAGGAGGAGGCGTTGATCGTCGCCTTTCGCAAGCACACGCTGCTGCCGCTGGACGACTGTCTATACGCCCTGCAGGCGACGGTCCCGCACCTCACCCGCTCCAGCCTGCATCGTCTGTTTCAGCGCCACGACATCAGTCGCCTGCCGAGCCTGGAGGGCGAGAAGCCGAAGAAGGCGTTCAAGGCCTATCCGATCGGCTACATCCATATCGACATCGCCGAGGTCCATACCGAAGAGGGCCGGCTCTATATGTTCGTGGCGATCGACCGGGTCAGCAAATTCGCCTACGCCGAACTCCACCAGAAAGCCAAGCGCAGGACCGCCGCCGACTTCCTGCGCCGCCTGATCGATCTCCTGCCGTTCGAGATCCACACTGTGCTCACCGATAACGGCACGCACTTCACCACGCCTGGCGATGGCGGCTCGGCCGTGCAGGAGATCAAGAAGGCACTCCAGCGGGGCGAGGCGTTCCGCGCCCATACCTTCGAATTGGCCTGCGCGCGCGCCGACATCGAGCACCGGCTCACAAAGCCGAACCATCCCTGGACCAACGGCCAGGTCGAACGCATGAACCGCACGATCAAGGAGGCGACTGTTCGGCGCTACGACTACGACAGCCATGAACAGCTGCGCGCGCACCTCGCCAACTTCCTCGACGCCTACAACTAAGGCAAACGCCTCAAGTCGCTCAGCGGGCTCACGCCTTTCGAGCGCATCTGCAAAGCATGGACGGACGAGCCGCAAAAGTTCAGACTCAACCCGATCCATCACACCACGGGACTGAACAGCTAGGTTTCGCAGCCGAACAGCAGTTCCGCCAGGTCCTTCAACGTCGCAATGTCCGCCAGCGGCCAGCGCGCGGCGATCGGCTCGAAGACGTCCATCGCGTGGTGCTGGGTGCAGCCGAGCGCCTGACGGTGCAGCGCCTGCCCCAGCGCCTTGCGCGGAAAGTCCGCTTCGCGCGGCCAGCCGGCCGCCTCCAGGAAGACCTGAAAGACCTCGCGATCGCAGGCGCAGAGGTCGCGGAACACCTGGATCAATTCCAGGTGGGGGTCGGCCGCCACGGCATCGCCCCAGTCGATGATTCCCGAAAGCCGGCCTCCCGTTTCGTAGAAGACGTGCGCAGCGACCAGATCGGCGTGCACCGCAACGGGCGGACCCTGGGGAAGGCCGTCGAGAAAAGCCGGGGCCTGCGCGGCCAGATGCGGCGGCAGGGACGCACGCGCCAGGGCATCGGGCAGCGGCGCCGGCCGCCAATCGTCTAGGCGCGCGAGGCCGTCGGGGGATAAGGCCTGCAGCCGGCGGACCTGGTCGCCCAGCGCTTCCGCGAGCGCCTGCATCCGCGCGGGCGGCGGGCGCCGCTCCGCGACGGAGGCGCCGGCGACGCGCGTCGTGATCAGGTAGGGCCAGGGCGTCTCGTCCGACTCGGCGAGGCTGCCGTGCGCCACCAGGCGCGGCGCCAGAATGGTCGGATCTCGGGCCGCCGCCGAGAGCGCGGCGCGCTCGGCCGCGGCCGCCTGCCGCCACGGCGCCGGCCCGCCGAAGAACTTCACGACCAGGTCGCCGCACAGGAAGGTCGGATAGGTCGGGTTGCGGCCCGCCTGCGGCAGGCGGCCCGGCCCGGCCAGGCCATGGCAACGCAGGACGGCTTCCACCGGCGGCCGCCAGAGATCGAGGTCGCCCAGTCCGGCGACGTAGGTGGCCATGTCCTGGAATCGCGGCGGCGCGCGCAGAACCGCTACTCCACCAGGCGCGGGCCGCGCGTGCCCGTGCTGTCGGCGAGGCGCGGGCCGGCGTCGGCCGCCTCGTCCTCCAGCTCCAGATCCTTGATGCGCTCGCCGCGCTTGGTGACCTTCTCGGTCGAGATGCGGATCTGGCGCACGTCCTCGCTGGTCTGGTCGAAGTGGCGCTGCAGCTTGCCGACCCGCTCGTCGAGGCGGGCGACGTCCTCCAGCATCGTCGCCACCTCCTTCTGGATCACGCCGGCCTGCTCGCGCATGCGCACGTCGCGCAGCACCGCACGCACGGTGTTCAGCGTCGCCATCATGGTGGTCGGCGAGACGATCCAGACCCGCGCGCGGTAGCTCTCCTCCACCACGTTGGGGAAGTTGGCGTGCAGCTCGGCGTAGACCGCTTCGCTCGGCAGGAACAGCAGCGCGGACTCCGCCGTCTCGCCGGGCACGATGTAGCGCTCGGCGATGTCGCGCACGTGCTTGCGCAGGTCGGCGGCGAACTGGCGCTGGGCCTGCAGGCGGGCCGCCTCGTCGCCGGCCTCGCGCAGGATCTTGTAGCTCTCCAGCGGGAACTTGGCGTCGATGGCGATCGGCCCCGGCGGGTTGGGCAGCTTGATCAGGCAGTCGGCGCGCCGCCCGCCGGCCAGGGTGGCCTGGAACTCGTAGGCGCTGGGCGGCAGGGTCGAGGTCACCAGGTCCTTGAGCTGCACCTCGCCGAAGGCGCCGCGCGCCTGCTTGTTGGACAGGATGTCCTGCAGGCCGACCACCTGGGTCGAAAGCTCGGTAATGTTCTTCTGCGCCCGGTCGATCACCGCCAGCCGCTCGCGCAGGTCGGTCATGCTGGTCGACTGGGCCACCGCCTGCTCGTTCAGCCGCTCGGTCACCCGCTTGGTGAAGTCGCCGAGCCGCGCGTCCATCGCCGCGCCGAGCTGGCGCTCCTGCGCGCGCAGCGCCTCGGCGATCTGCGCCTGCGCGGTGGCCTGCCCCTCGGCCATCACCTTGAGCCGCTCCTGCAGCGCCAGCAGCTCGGCCTCGCGCCGCGCCGCCTCGGCCGTCTCGCCGGCCGGCCGGCGGCGCAGCAGCACGACGGCCAGGAGGGCGGCGAGCGCGACGACCAGCAGCAGGGCGAGCACGGCCACGAGCAGTTCCGGCGAGAGCGCCACGGTGGAGAGTCCTGTGCTTGTGGTGGGCCGGGTGACGAGACTACATCGCCACGACCGAGTCGCCGACCGTCACAATCTTGACGCCACGCCGGCCAGACAATAACTGGTTGGAACGATTTCAATCAGCGGCCGAAGCCGCGAAACGGGCGGAATTCCGAAACCATGGCCAAGCTGCCGATCCTGACGGCGCCCGATCCGCGCCTGAAGCAGAAGGCGAAACCAGTGGAGCGCGTCGACGAGTCGGTCCGCCGCCTGATGGACGACATGCTGGAGACCATGTACGCCGCCCCCGGCATCGGCCTGGCCGCGCCGCAGGTCGGCGCGCTCAAGCGCGTCATCGTCGTCGACGTGGCGCGCGAGGGCGAGGAGCCGCAGCCCTTCCAGATGGCCAACCCCGAGCTGGTCTGGGTCTCCGACGAGGACGCCAACTACGAGGAAGGCTGCCTGTCGCTGCCCGACCACTACGGCGAGGTGGCGCGGCCGGCGGCGATCCGCGTGCGCTACCTGGACGCCCAGGACGAGATCCGCGAGCTGCAGGCCGAGGGCATCCTGGCCACCTGCATCCAGCACGAGATCGACCATCTGGACGGCATCCTCTTCGTCGACCACATGTCGGCGCTGAAGCGCAACATGATCCTGCGCAAGCTGCTGAAGGCGAAGAAGCAGCACGCCCTGCCCGCCTACAGCGCGGCAGCGAGCTAGACTTGTGTCTTATCTCTTGTCGGACTAAGTTTGTGGACTAAGTCCGATGAGCAGAGCCGGGCGATGACGACCTTCAACATTCATGAAGCGAAGACGCAATTCTCGCGGCTAGTCGAACGTGCGCTGGCCGGCGAAGAAATCGTTATTGCCAAGGCCGGGAAGCCTCTGGTGCGTCTCGCCGTCGTCGAGGAACGAAGGCGCCGAGAGCCCGGCTTGGCAAAGGGGCGGCTGACGGATGCGTTCTTCGAGCCGTTGCCAGAGGACGAACTGCGCGCCTGGGAGCGATAGTGGCGCATCAGCTTCTCCTCGACACGCACGCGTTTCTTTGGTGGCTGTTCGACAGTCCGCGGCTCTCGGGAGCGGCGCGAGACGCCGTCGGCGATCCGGAAAACGATGTGTTCGTCAGCAGCGCCACCGCCTGGGAGATCGCCACCAAGGCGCGCCTCGGACTCCTGCCCGAGGCCGGGGACGTACCCGAACGGATCCGTTTCTACATCGGCAAGTCCGGATTCCGCGAACTGCCGATTCTGATGGAGCACGCGCAGAGCGCAGGCGCCCTTCCCGCAGCACATCGCGACCCCTTCGATCGGATGCTGGCGGCGCAGGCGCGGCAAGAACGACTGACGCTCGTGACAGTCGATTCGGCGTTCCGTGCGTTCGACATCACCGTGCTCTGGTGAACGCCTCCCCTCCCCCGCCCCGACGGCGCGTGATAAACCGCACGGCATGAGCGAAACCTCCGCACAGCGCCTTAGGCTGGCCTTCATGGGCACGCCGGACTTCGCCGTGCCGGCGCTGCTGGCACTGGCCGAGGCGGGGCACGAGATCGCCTGCGTCTACTCCCAGCCGCCGCGCCCCGCCGGCCGTGGACACAAGCCGCGGCCGAGCCCCGTGCACGCCGCGGCGGCGGCGCGCGGCTGGCCGGTGCGCACGCCGACCAGCCTGCGCGACCCGCAGGCGCAGGCGGCCTTCGCCGCGCTGAACCTGGACGCGGCGGTGGTCGCGGCCTACGGGCTGATCCTGCCGCAGGCGGTCCTAGATGCGCCGCGGCTCGGCTGCCTCAACATCCACGCCTCGCTGCTGCCGCGCTGGCGCGGCGCGGCGCCGATCCAGCGCGCCATCCTGGCCGGCGACAGCGAGACCGGCGTGTGCATCATGCGCATGGAGGCCGGGCTGGACACAGGTCCGGTGCTGCTGGCGCGGCGCACGCCGATCGGCCCCGACGATACCGCGCAGGCGCTGCACGATCGCCTGGCGGCGATCGGCGCCGTCGCCATCGTCGAGGCTCTGGAAGGGCTGGTGACCGGGCGCCTGACGCCCGAGCCGCAGTCGGCGCACGGCATCACCTATGCGCACAAGCTGAGCCGCGACGAGGCGCGGCTGGACTGGCGCCGGCCGGCGCTGGAGCTGGCACGCCAGGTGCGCGCCTTCACCCCCTGGCCCGGCGCCGTCTTCGCGACACCGGACGGCACGCGCGTCAAGGTGCTGGCCGCCGACCTCGTACCCGAGACCGGCGGCGCCTCTGGCGAAGTGCTGGATGCGGCGCTGACCGTCGCCTGCGGCGCAGGCGCACTCCGCCCGACCCGCCTGCAGCGGCCCGGCAAGGCGCCGGCCGAGACGGCGGCCTTCCTGCGCGGCTTTCCCATCCCGGCCGGGACGCGCCTGCCGTTGCCCGAGGCAGGCAAGGACGCCGAGGCGAGTTCCGGCGCCGGCACATGACCCGCTACAAGCTGCTGCTGGAGTACGACGGCGCGCCCTTCGTCGGTTGGCAGCGCCAGGACAACGGCCCGAGCGTGCAGGCGGCCTTGGAGGAGGCTGTCTTCGGCTTCTGCGGCGAGCGTGCCACGGTGCAGGCAGCCGGGCGCACCGACACCGGCGTGCACGCCACCGGCCAGGTCGCCCATGTGGACATCGCGAAGGAAACCGATGCGGCCACCGTCGCCAAGGCGCTGAACGCGCACCTGAAGCCGGCGCCGGTGGCGGTGCTGGCTGCCGAGGCCGTTGCGGACGACTTCCACGCCCGCTTCTCCGCCACCGGCCGGCGCTATCTCTACCGCATCCTCTGCCGTCCCGCCCCGCCGGCGCTGTTGCGCGGGAGGGTCTGGTGGGTGCCGGTGGCGCTCGACCCGGCCGCCATGCAGGCCGGCGCCGACCGCCTGGTCGGCCATCGCGACTTCAGCTCCTTCCGCGCCAGCGAATGCCAGGCCGCTAGTCCGCTGAAGACCTTGGACGAATTGCGCGTGGAGGTCGCCGAAGTTGGTCCGGCCGGTACCGAGCTGCACGTCCATGCCGCCGCCCGCAGCTTTCTGCACCACCAGGTGCGCAACATGGTGGGTTCCCTGAAGCTGGTCGGCGAGGGCAAGTGGTCGCCCGAGGACCTGGCCGCGGCGCTGGCCGCCAAGGACCGCCGCGCCGCCGGCCCGACGGCGCCCGCCCAGGGCCTTTACCTGACGGCCGTGACCTACTGAAAGGATGGCCCAAAACAGCTCGAAGCGAGCAGCGCGTTCTTCCAGAGCCTGGGAGACAGTCGACGGGCCAAGCGGTCTTGCATGTAGGACCGGGGGCAGAACCCGGGGCTGGGTCAGACGGCCGCCCGTGTCAGTCTCGCCTGTTCCCTCCTTCGCGCCGGCCGTTCTTCCCGTTTCAACACGGGCGCCATTTCCCGGAAGCTGTCGACGACGTGGCGCGCGAAGACCTGGCCTGCTTCGGTCGTCTCCACCTGTTCGAGGAGCCGCAGTTGATAGGCGCCGATCGCGGGGAGGCCGTCCTCCGGAGAAATCCGCTCGAGTTCGGGGCCTGCCAGGCTGGCGGGTAGAGGCGCAATGGCGAGATCGGCCCGCAAGGCGGCGAGCTGCCCCTGACAGTTCTCCGAGGAATAGCTCACGCGATAGGACAGCTCGGACCGGTTGAAGGCGCGCAGGGCCGCGGCGCGCCACGAGCAGCCTTGCTCGGCCAGCGCCAAAGGAACCGGCCGTTTGTGTCTTGCGATCCCGCCTTTCAGTCCGAACCAATAGAGGTCTTCGGTATGGAGGATCCGCTCCGAATGCAGGGTCGACCGATCCTCGCCTGTCGTGATCAGCGTCAGGTCCAGCTCTTGCGCCTTGAATCGCGGCATCAATTCCACGCTGGGTGCCAGGACGACGTCCACCGAGACATCGGGATGGGTCTCGGCAAAGCGCGCCAGAATGTCGGGCAGGAAACGGACGCCGAAGTCGTCCGGGGCGCCAAAGCGAATGCGGCCTTCGAGGGACGGTCCCCGAAACCGCGAAACCGCTTCCTGATTCAACCTGAGAATCTGGCGCGCATAGCCGAGCAGCATTTCGCCGTGACGCGACAGCTCGATGCTGCGGCCGGACTTCTTGAAGAGGTCCTGCCCAAGCAGCTCCTCCAGACGGTTCATCTGCATGCTGACCGCGGAGGGCGTTCGACACACCGCCTTGGATGCGGCCGCGAAGCTCCCGCTCTCACACACGACCACAAAGGTCCGCAAGAGAGCGATCTCCAAGAGGGCGTGCTCGGGTTGAGGCATGGTCAATCCATCAGGTTCGCTGACGATTATCGTAAATACATTTCGTTACGCTGATCAATCGATCTCTCCTACCCTCGGTTCGCCAGTCGGGAGGAGAAATCGCATGGCCCTCTATCACCCTCACGCCTTTGCAGCCCAGCGGCCTGCGGGCCTCGTCCGGCTCCTGCAACGCCGTCTCGCCGGTCCGGCGGCCGCGTACATCCGCTGGTGCGCCGATCTCCGGCGCAGGCTCGCCTTTCAGCGGGTGCTCCACCTCGACGACCGGATGCTCGACGACATCGGATTGACGCGGGAAGAGGTCGAGTGGGCCAACAGGCTGCCGCTGCGCATGAACGCGTCCCACGAAGCCCACAGGCTGGCGCGGCTGCGGCGCGAAAAGGAGCTTTGCCGGCGAACCACCCGCCGCCGGTCCCTGCGCGGCGAGGACCGGCAAGCCTTCGAGCGCGCGTCGGAGTGACTCGGGCACGCCGTCCGGTGGCCCGTGGGCGCGGCAGCGAAGCCCGGTCCGCGAGTCGCGGCGCGCACCCTCCGGCTCGGCGGCCCCCGACCGCAGCCTGTGCCTGACGGTCGCGACCTACTGATCCGTCAGCTCGAACTGAAGCAGCAGGGTGCGCTGCACATCCTGGAAATTGTCGTCGGAGAGGATCGTCACCAGCGTCTCGCCGGAGGGGCCGCGGCGCAGCCAGAGCCCCTCGTAGTTGTCGGCAGTGAGCGGCGCGACCAGGTAGGCCAGCTCCTCCGGCTGCAGCAGGGCCCCCGGCTGCAGCGTGGCGAGAGGTGCGCGCTTCAGCTTGACGCGGATGCCGCCGATCGGCGACCAGCCGCGCTCCAGCCAATACAGCCAGACGCCCTCCGGCCCGAGCGCCGCCTCGACCGGCGCCAAGTCGGCGTCCTGCGGCAGATGGAAGGCCTGCCAGTCGGCAGCGGAGGTCGGCAGGCCGGGGCCGGCGGTCATGGCCCCCTGCCAGACCGTGGCGCCGACGCGCTCGGCGGTCAGGCCCTCGCTGAGCGCCAGCAAGCGCCCGTCGGGCAGGCGAGCCAGCCCCTCCAGGCCTTCGTTGGCCTTTGGCGCGTGCCCCGCCGGAATGGCCAGGTCGACCGGCACGCCGGCCGGCGGCAGGCCGGGATAGCGCGCGATCCGGTGCACCCGCTCAAAGGAGACCAGCGCCGAGCCGTCCGGCAGCACCAGGAGGGCCTCGGCGTCGCCGGCCACCTTGTCGCCGCCCAGGTCGCGACCAGCGGCGTCCAGCAGCGCACCGATCCGTGCGTCGCCGGCGCCGACCAGGTCGCCGTCGTCGTCGTAGACGAGGGAGACGGCGACCCAGCGGCCCTCGTCGGAGACCATGACGGCGCGCCGCGCGTCGGGCGCCAGCCAGAGGCCGGAGAGGCCGCCGAACGCCGGATCCGGGCTCAGCAGCTCGATCCCGCCGCGCCAAACCAGACGGCCGACGCGATCCTGGCTCAAATCCTGGATGTTCAGCTTGACCAGGCGCGAAGAGAGCTCCAGCGGTTGGCCGGGCGTCTCGCCTGCGGCCGGCCGCAGCGCCAGGACGGCGAGGAAGAACAGGGCAAAGGCTGCACGCATGAGAGCCCTCCAGGCGAACGAACGGACGCCAGACTAACCGAAGCAGATTGCGGGAAAACGACGGCCGTTCGACCCCAGGCTAGCTGGCCAGCCGACGCGGCGCCCGGGCGCTGGGCTTCGGCCCCTCCTCGTCGAACAGCTCGGCCAGCTTTTCCAACATGGTGCCACCGAGCTGCTCGGCGTCGACGATGGTGACCGCGCGCCGGTAGTAGCGGGTGACGTCGTGGCCGATGCCGATGGCGATCAGCTCGACCGGGCTGCGTCCCTCGATGTAGGCGATCACCTCGCGCAGGTGCTTTTCCAGGTAGTTGCCCGGGTTGACCGAGAGAGTCGAGTCGTCGACCGGCGCGCCGTCGGATATCACCATCAGGATGCGCCGCTGCTCCGGCCGGCCGAGCAGGCGGTTGTGCGCCCATAGCAGCGCCTCGCCGTCGATGTTCTCCTTCAGGATGCCTTCGCGCAGCATCAGGCCGAGGTTGCGCCGGGCCCGGCGCCAGGGCGTGTCGGCCGACTTATAGACGATGTGGCGCAAGTCGTTGAGGCGGCCGGGCATCGGCGGCTTGCCGGCGGCGATCCAGGCCTCGCGCGCCTGGCCGCCCTTCCACATGCGCGTGGTGAAACCGAGGATTTCCACCTTGACGCCGCAGCGCTCCAGCGTGCGCGCCAGGATGTCGGCGCTCATCGCCGCGACCGAGATCGGCCGGCCGCGCATGGAGCCGGAGTTGTCGATCAGCAGGGTGACCACCGTATCGCGAAAGTCAGTCTGCTTTTCCATCTTGTAGGACAGGGAGTGCGCCGGATTGGCGACGACGCGCGCCAGGCGGGCGGTGTCCAGCAGCCCTTCCTCCAGGTCGAACTCCCAGGCACGGGTCTGCTTGGCCATCAGCCGGCGCTGCAGCCGGTTGGCCAGCCGCGCGATGACGCCCTGCAGGTGGCTGAGCTGCTGGTCGAGCATCTGGCGCAGGCGTGTGAGCTCGTCGGCGTCGCAGAGGTCGGGCGCCTCGACCGTCTCGTCGAACTTGGTGACGAAGGCGCGGTAGGGCTCCTCGTCCGGCGCGTTGCGACGGTCGTGTTCCGGGCGCCGGCCCGGATTGCCCGGCTGCTCGTCGGCCGCTCCCTCCATCATCTCGCCCTCGGCCTCGGCCGCCTCCTGGTCGGCCGCCTCGGCGTCGGTCAGGTCGGACTGCTCGCCCTCGCTGGCCGCCGCGGTCTCGCCGGAGTCCTCCTCACCGCCCTCGCCGCGGAGCTGGTCGGGGCTTTCGTCGGCACGATCCCCGTCGCTCTCCTCCTCATTGTCTTCCTCGTCCAGTTCCTCGTCGGCGTTGGCCTCGAGGTCGAGGTCGGCGATCAACTGGCGCACTGCCTTGGCGTAGGCGCCCTGGTCGCCCATCACCTGGTTGAGATCGCGCAGTTCCTGCAGGATGCGCGGGTCGAGCGCCTCGCGCCAGAGATCGACCAGCCGGCGCGCCGAAGCCGGCGCCGTCTGGCCGGTCATCGCCTCGCGCGCCAGCAGCCGCAGCGCCTCGGCCAGCGGCGCCTCCTCGCGTGTCTGGATGCGGTCGTAGCCGCGCTGGCGGTAGCGGTCATCAAGCGCGGCGTCCATGTTGACCGCGCAGCCGGCCATCCTCTGGGCTCCGATCGCCTCGCAGCGCGCCTGCTCCACCGCGTCGTAGATCTCGCGCGCCGTCTGCTCGTGCGGACGCGAACGGGCATGGGTCTTGGTGTCGTGGAAGCGCCGGCGCAGCGCCACCGAGTCGGCCTCGCCGCGCGCCTGCAGCACCTCGTCCAGCGGCAGGTCGCGGCCGGGCAGGGGCAGGCGCACCTCGCGCGGATTGTCCGGCTGCTGCGGCGCCTGGCCCGGGCTCGGACTGCCGAACGAGGCCGTCAGCTCGGTCTCGCAGGCGATTGCGCGCAAGGTCGCGGCGGTGGCGCGCTTGAAGCGCTCGATGGGCGTGTCGGCGGACTGGCTCATGCGATCCCGGGAAACTAGACCAGCGTCGCCTTGACGCCTGTCTCGGGCAGTTCCGTGCTGAAGCAGCGCTGGTAGTACTCGGCGACGATGGGGCGCTCGATCTCGTCGCACTTGTTCAGGAAGGTGATGCGGAAGGCGAAGCCGACATCGTCGAAAATGCGCGCGTTCTCCGCCCAGGTGATAACCGTGCGGGGGCTCATCACCGTCGAGATGTCGCCGTTGATGAAGCCGCTGCGCGTCAGGTCGGCCAGCGCGACCATGGCCGACAGCGTCTTTCGCCCGTCCGCCGTGTCGTAGTCCGGCGCCTTGGCCAGCGCGATGTCGACCTCCTCGTCGTGCTCCAGGTAGTTCAGGGTGGCGACGATGTTCCAGCGGTCCATCTGGCCCTGGTTGATCTGCTGGGTGCCGTGATAGAGGCCGGTGGTGTCGCCGAGGCCGACCGTGTTGGCGGTGGCGAACAGGCGGAAGGCCGGATGCGGGCGGATCACCTTGTTCTGGTCGAGCAGGGTCAGCTTGCCCTCGACCTCCAGCACGCGCTGGATGACGAACATCACGTCGGCGCGGCCGGCATCGTACTCGTCGAAGACCAGCGCGCAGGGGTGCTGCAGCGCCCAGGGCAGGAGGCCCTCGCGGAACTCGGTCACCTGCTGGCCGTCGCGCAACACGATGGCGTCCTTGCCGATCAGGTCGATGCGGCTGACGTGGCTGTCCAGGTTGATGCGGATGCACGGCCAGTTCAGGCGGGCCGCGACCTGCTCGATGTGGGTCGACTTGCCGGTGCCGTGGTAGCCCTGGACCATGACGCGCCGGTTGTAGGCGAAGCCAGCGAGGATCGCCAGCGTTGTGTCGCGGTCGAAGCGGTAAGCCTCGTCCAGGTCGGGCACGTAGTCGCTGGCCTGGCTGAAGGCAGGGACCTGCAGCTCGCTGTCGATGCCGAAGGTCTGGCGCACCGAGATCGTGATGTCGGGGCCGCCGGTGGGCATCTTCTGTCCGGCCTCGGCCACGGGTCCGGTCGAACTGCTCTGCGTCGTCACGCTCATGTCGATTCCTGCTGCGGTCGTGCGGTGCGTGTGGTCGGTAAGCGCCCGGCCGGGAGCGTCAAGCCGGGGCTGCGGCGTATAGCCGCTTGAGAGTGGAGTAGGCGCGGTTGACCGCCTTCAGGCGCTCCTCCGCGGCGGTGTCGCCGCCGTTGGCGTCCGGGTGCAGGCGCTTGACCAGGAACTTGTAGCGCGTCTTGACGTCGGCCAAGCTCGCCGGCTGCGACAAGTCCAGCTCCGCCAGCGCCCGGTCCTCCTCGCTGCGCGCCCGGCGCCGCCGTTCCTCGCGGGTGCGCCGGGTTTCCTCCCGCTCCTCGGCGAAAAGATCGAAGGGGTCATGATAGCGCCGCTGGCCGGGCGAGCCGGCAAAGCTCCAGGTCGGCCGTTCCCAGACCTGATGCCGCCGCCGCTCGGCCTCGATCTGCTCCGGCGTCATGCCGCGGAACCAGTCCCAGGACTGGTTGTAGGCGCGCACGTGCTCGAGGCAAAGCCAGAGATAGTCGCCCGGCTGGCTGCGGTCGCGCGGCGCCCGGTGGAGACCCGCCTCCTCGCACCCCGGATGCTCGCACACGCGCGTCTCGGCCCGACCGGCAAAGCCGCTGCCGGCGGCCTTCTCCGCCGCCGTCTGCTGATGGGATTGGGTACCGCGCATGACGCGAGTGAGTATGGGAACTGGGGCAGAGGGAAGCAAGCCGAGGGGCCGTGTGCCGACGTGCTGCAGACCTGCCCTGCGGACGGCAGCGGCAGCCGGCTCAGGCCTTGCGCAGCTCGCCCAGATTGACGGCCGCCAAGCCGGCCAGGATCAGCAGCAGACCCGCCGCGAGCGTGGCCGTGACCGGCTCGCCGAGCCAGAGGGTGGCGGCGGCGATGCCGGCCATCGGCACGCCGAGAAAGCCGAGCGAGGTGGTGATCGCCGGCAGACTGCGCGTCACCGTCACCGAAGCCCAGAAGCAGAAGGCGGTGGCGATCGGCCCGTTGTAGAGCAGCACGGCCGTCAGCTCCCAGCTCGGGCGGATGCTCGAGACCGGCTCGCTCAGCAGGGCGGCGCCGAGCAGCAGCGGCAGGGCCAGCAGCATCTGCCAGGGGGCGAGCTGCAGCGGCAGGGAGTCCCAGTCGTGGCGGCGGACGTGGATGATCGCCGCAGCCCCGACCATGCCGGCGCCCAGCAGCAGGGCGTTGCCCAACACCACGTCGGGGTCGGCCCAGTCGAAACCGAGCGGGTTGAAGAGCACCGCCAGACCGCCCATGCCGAGACCCCAGCCGAGCGTCTTGAGGCGGCCCATGCGCTCGCCCAGCAGCAGCATGGCCGCCGGAGTCACCCACAGCGGCGTGGTGTAGGCGAGCAGCGCCGAGCGCCCGGCCTCCACCGTCTGCAGGCCGGTGTTGATGAGGCCGAGAAAGACCGCCATCTGAAGCACGCCGACGCTGATCAGGACCGGCAGGTCGCGCCGGCTGGGCAGCCGCACCAACCCGCGCCAGGCGAGGACGACGAAAAGGGTCGCCGCGCCCAGCGCCATGCGGGCGACGGCGAACCAGAAGGGCGGAATGGACTCCAGGCCGACTTTCATGACCGGCCAATTGACGCCCCACAGGACGATGACGGCGAGCAGCAGCGACAATGCGGCGCGCGGCCCGACGGTGGCGGCCGGCAGCCGAGGGGACCTCGTCGTCTCGGGAGATGCGGTCCTGGCCACCGGTGCACCGTGCTCTTGACAGGATCGCCGCACGGTAGCAGCAGGAAGGCGGCGGACCAAACTGCGGCCGAAGGAGCGAGAGGCTGATGAGCGACGAGACCATGGCGGCGCGCATCGAGCGCCGGCTGCAGGACAGCCTGGCGCCCGCGCGCCTGAAGGTGGTCGACGACTCGCACCGCCACGCCGGGCACAGCGGTTGGCGCGAAGGCGGCGAGACCCACTTCCGGGTCGAGATCGTGGCGCCCGCCTTCGAGGGCCTGTCGCGCATCGCGCGCCAGAGGATGGTCTACGACGCCTTGCGGGCCGAGTTGGAAGAGCGTGTGCACGCCCTGCAAGTCCGCACCCTCACGCCGGCCGAGGATGCCGCACGCCGCACCTCCTGACGGCGCCCCGCCGGGCTCGAAAAAGCCTTTCTGATCCAGGCCTTGCACGTCCTGGCTGAGAAGTCCGCGACGTCGCTCTTTTATGGGTTGCGCATACGCGAGGCTTCCGGCAATTTTCGCGGGCGATGCATCCTGGCTAAGCATATGCAGGGATGCGTCGGCAGTGGGACCAGGCCCGCTCGGGGACGGCGGGGCGAAGGAGCGGGCGAGCCCGGTAAAGTGGTGACAAAGCGCAACAAGGACGGCCTGCAAAGCGCCGCGGAAGCGGCGGCGCAGTCGACGCTGGAATCCCGCAACGTCCAGGTGGTCGACCGGGCGTCGGGACAGGCAAAGCGCACCTCGCTGCGGCTCGAGCCGCAGATGTGGGATGCCCTGCAGGAAATCGCCCTGCGGGAAGAGAGCTCGCTGAATGCGATCGTCAGCCGCATCGAGCAACGGCGCACGGCCTCCACCCTGACGGCCGCCGTGCGGGTCTTCATCGTCAGCTACTTCCGGGCCGCGGCGACGGAAGCCGGCCACGCCGGCGCCGGACACGGCACCCGCCGTCCGCCACGCGCGCGCTAGAGCAGGATTCACGTCACTGGTGGACGCGGATCCGCTTCCACCAGTGACGATCGCGCTCTAGGCGGGCGGCACCGCGGCACGGATCGGCTGCTCGCCGTTGGGATCACTTGCCCGAGTCACTCGCCCGTATAGACGTCCGGCCAGTTTTCCTTGGCGAACCGGCCCTTCTCGGAAAAGGCGTGGCAGGAGTTGAGCAGGGCCGGCTTCTGACCCGGCTTGCGCGTTCCCGCCTTCTTCTGGCGCACCGGGAACATCGCCTGATAGGCCGGCGTCGCCATGGCGAGCAGCAGTTCGACCAGGTGGGTGCAGCCCTCCACCCCACCGAGACGACTGCGCACTTCGCGCCGCCAGCCCGGCCCGATCCTGACACCGACCATGCGCTGGAAGTTCGGCACGATTGCCGGGCAGACGGCGAAAGGCCCGGCATCCGTAGCCGCCTCGATCGCCTTGATCTCGAAGTCCTCGTCGAGCGTCAGGCGGATCGACATGTCGTGGATCGGCTCGTCTGCCTCGATACGCCCGCGATGGGCATTGGGAAAACCGTAGGTCTTGGTGTCGACGATGCGCCCCTCGATGTCCCAGAGACCGTCTGCGCGCCGGTAGCCGCGGAAGTTGTAGCTGCGGGTGTGCAGGTGCTCGCGCTCGGCCTTGGGGGCGGACAGGGGCATGGGACGCACGGACTCCGGCAGCGCAGGGACAGGAGATTCGCTGCGCCGCACTATAGGCGGGGCCGCTGCCCATGCAAGGCGGCCAGCCGAAAGGCAGCCCTGCGCGCGGGGCCTCAGGTGGTGCCGTAGGCCTCGCCGAAGATGTAGGCGTCGCGCTGCTGCAGTTCGCGTTCCAGCGATTGGCGTACCGCGGCATAGAGGTCGCGGATCGAGACGATCGCCACCACCCGCTCGCCGGCGACCACAGGCAAGTGGCGGTAGCCGCGCGAGGACATGCGGTCGAGCGCGTCGATCGCCCGGTCGTCCGGCGCGACCGCATCGGGATCGCGCGTCATCACCTCGCCGAGGCGGGTGGCGGCAGGGTCGCGCCCCTCGCCGACGACGCGGGTCAGCACGTCGCGTTCGGTGAAGATCCCGACGAGCCGATGGCCCTCCAGGACCGGGATGGCGCCGATGCGGCGGTCGCGCATCAGGCGTACGGCGTCCACGACCGTGGCGTCCGGCTCCAGCGTCGAGAGCTGCTGGCCGGGCGATACCACGTCGGGCACGATCCGACGGTTCATGGCCTTTGTTCCTCCCGTCTCGCGCCGCCGCCGCAACCAGGCGGTGGGCGGCGCCGTCGTTCCGACTTATGGAAAGGAGTGTGATCCGCCGCGCGCTTCCGGGCAAGTGTAGGCTGGCCCGGCCCCCCGGCACGGCGCCGCGTGCCGTGGGCACGGCGGGGCGGCGTTGCCTAGGACGGGCGCCCGCCCTATCTTGCGGGCCGGGCGACGCGGGCGGCCCAGCGGCCGGCCGCGTCGCGGCGTTTGACTTTCCTACCCCCGATCACCAGGCCCGCATGACCGAGCTTTCGCGCCTTCGCAACTTCGCGATCATCGCCCACATCGACCACGGCAAGTCGACCCTTGCCGACCGCATGATCCAGGTCTGCGGCGGCCTCAGCGAGCGCGAGATGCGCGACCAGGTGCTCGACTCGATGGAGTTGGAGCGCGAGCGCGGCATCACCATCAAGGCACAGACCGTCCGGCTGAACTACACGGCCCAGGACGGCCACGACTACGTGCTCAACATGATCGACACGCCGGGCCACGTGGACTTCTCCTACGAGGTCTCCCGCTCGCTGAAGGCCTGCGAGGGCTCGATCCTGCTGGTCGACGCCAGCCAGGGCGTGGAGGCGCAGACCCTGGCCAACGTCTACTTGGCGCTCGACCACGATCACGAGATGATCCCGGTGCTCAACAAGGTGGACCTGCCGGCGGCCGAGCCCGAGCGCATCAAAGAGCAGATCGAGGAGGTGATCGGCCTCGACGCCTCCGAAGCGCTGGAAATCTCCGCCAAGACAGGCCAGGGCGTGACCGACGTGCTGGAGGCCATCGTCCGGCGCCTGCCCGCGCCCAAGGGCGAGGCGCAGGCGCCGCTGCAGGCGCTGGTCGTCGACTCCTGGTACGACACCTACCTGGGCGTCGTCGTGCTGGTGCGCGTCATGCACGGCGCGCTGAAGGCCGGCCAGAAGCTGCGCTTCATGGGTACCCGCGCGGTGCACGACGCCACCGAGGTCGGCATCTTCAGCCCCTCCAAGAAGAAGGTGGAGGCGCTCGGCCCCGGCGAGATCGGCTATGTGATCTCCGGCATCAAGACGATCCAGGACGCGAAGGTCGGCGACACGGTGACGGACGAGCGGCGCCAGTGCGCGCGGCCGCTGTCGGGCTTCCAGCCCTCCGTACCGGTGGTCTTCTGCGGCCTGTTCCCGAGCGATGCCGCCGACTATGAGGAGCTGCGCGACAGCCTGGGCAAGCTGGCGCTCAACGACGCCTCCTTCCAGTTCGAGCCGGAGGTCAGCCCGGCGCTCGGCTTCGGCTTCCGCTGCGGCTTCCTCGGCCTGCTGCACCTGGAGATCGTGCAGGAACGGCTCGAGCGCGAGTTCGACCTCGACCTGATCACCACCGCGCCCAGCGTGGTCTACAAGCTGACGCTCACCGACGGCGAGCAGCTCGAGCTGCACAACCCGGTCGACATGCCCGAGGTCACCCGCATCAAGACCATCGAGGAGCCCTGGATCAGGGCGACCATCCTGGTCCCCGACGAACATCTGGGGGCGGTGCTCAAGCTGTGCGAGGAGCGGCGCGGCGAACAGGTCGACCTGACCTACGCCGGCAGCCGCGCCATGGTGGTCTACCGCCTGCCGCTCAACGAGGTGGTCTTCGACTTCTACGACCGCCTGAAGTCGGTGACGCGCGGCTACGCCAGCTTCGACTACCACCTGGAGGGCTACCGCGAAGGCGACCTGGTCAAGCTCTCGATCCTGGTCAACGGCGACCCGGTCGACGCGCTGGCGCTTGTGGTGCACCGCAGCCAGGCCGAAGCGCGCGGCCGGGCGCTGTGCACCAAGCTGAAGGACCTGATCCCCAAGCAGATGTTCAAGATCGCGATCCAGGCGGCGATCGGCGGCAAGGTGATCGCGCGCGAGACGGTCAGCGCCCTGCGCAAGGACGTCACCGCCAAGTGCTACGGCGGCGACATCACCCGCAAGCGCAAGCTGCTGGAGAAGCAGAAGGCCGGCAAGAAACGCATGCGCCAGTTCGGCAACGTCGAAATCCCGCAGTCCGCCTTCCTCGCCGCCCTGAAGATGGGCGAGGACTGAGAGATCGTCTGGCCATGGGCCTGGCGGCCCGTTGTCGGCTCTATTCGGCCCCGCACCCCCTAACCGGCGAGGCGCCCCGCCGGCTCCAGGTTCAGCTCGGCCACGGCACGGCGCACGTCGCGCGGCCAGACGAAGATCCGGTCGTAGGGCGCCACCTGGACGTAGTCCTGCGGCGCGTAGATCTTCCCGCTCGTCATGTCGGCGCAATAGCGCTCGATCCAGCCGTACCGGCGCCGGCCGGAGATCTCCTCGCCCGCCAGCATGTCGCGGCGCAGCTCGGCCAGGCGCTTGAGCGTGCGGTACTCGTAGCCGAGCAGCAGCCGCTCGTCCGACCAGGCGCCCTTGCCCTCGACGACCGCGCTCTGGACGGCCTCGCGGAACATCGGCAGGTCCAGCTCCCCGGGGATCGAGGGGAAGAGGATGAAAGGCGCGGCCCAACCGCTGGCCACCATGTCGAAGTTGAAGGTGGCGCGCTCGCGCCGGCTCATGCGCGCACGCTCCTCGCGCGAATAGGACGGCGCGACGTAGGCGAGCAACCGGCCATAGCCGTCGAAACGCTCGTCGGCCGTGCGCACGAAGAGGCTGCGCGGCGTGCGCCCGGGGCGCTCGAGCCGTGCCTGGGTGATCGCCTCGAAGTGCGCCTTGGCGGCGTTTCCCTGTTCGACGTGCACCTCCACGGCATCGCGGCCGTCCGGTCGGCGCAGGCAGCGGACCAGATGATCGGCCAGGCTTCGCCACACCGGCGACTCGTCGGACTCGAGCCAGCTTGCCAGGCCGTCGATGTCGTCTCGGATCGCCGAAGAGCCCGAGGTCTCCGGCGTGTCGATCGAAAGCATCCGCACGTTCATGCGGACGTTGGGCGTATCGCCGTCGCTGATGTCGACGAGGCGCTTGGTGCCGATGCTGTCCAGCGTCTCGCCCGCGGGCTGCCAGAAGACCTTGAGCGTCATGGGGCGACCTCCCCTAGGTCACAGACGGAAAGGAGAGTCTTCCGGCGGCGACATTCGCCTGTAAAGCGAAAGTCTCGCGACAGCCGCGGCGCCCGCTACTCGGCCGCAGGCTGGTCCTCCAGGCGCGCCAAGCAGTCGTCTGACAGCGGCTGCAGGGGCGTGAAGTCGCGGTTGTTGTGGTGCCAGGCGCGCTCGGTGCCGGTGGCGGCGTTGGAGACGGCCGCGTAGTTGACGTACCAGATCGCCCGGCGGTAGGGGCTGACGTTGGGCGCCGAGCCGTGCACCAGGTTGCAGTGCACGAAGGCGACCGAGCCGGCCGGCCCCTCCAGCGCCTGGATCGCCGCCTTTTCGGCCAATTCGCCGACCGTCGCCTTGTCGATCTGCATGACCACGTAGCCGACGGCGCCTTCCTCCGGCGCCACCTCCTCGCGCAGACCGAAGTGCTGCGAACCGGGGATGACCAGCAGCGGCGAGTTGACCGCCGAGATGTCGTCCAGGAAGACCGTCGCCATCACGCAGCGCGGCTCGGGCATGCCGTCGACCCGGTGCCAGGTGCCGAAGTCCTGGTGCCAGGTCCACTCGCCGCCGTGGAAGCCCATCTTCGGGTTGAGGCGGGTCTGGTGGATGTAAGCCTCCTCGCCGAGGAGCTGCCTGACCGGCTCCAGCACCCGCGGGTGCAGGGACATGCGGCGATAGGCCTCCTCGAAGGCGTGGGCGCCGTAGACCAGGCGCGGCGCGCCGCTGCCGTCCTTCTCGCGCACCACCTCCTCTCCCTGGCGCGCCAGCAGGAGTGGCAGGCCGGCCTGCAGGTGGGCGATCTCGGCGCGCGAAAACAGACCCGGAAAGAAGAGGTAGCCGCGCTCTTCGTACTCGGCGATCTGGGCGTCCGTCAGGTGCATGGCCGGGGCCTCCTTCCTCCGCGTGCGCCGCTTCGGCGCTCTTGTTGCCGCCCGTTTCTGCGGCTAGCTTTCTGGCAAGCCTAGCGGCAAACCAAGGGTGGAGGAAAGGCGCCGATGAACGAAGACGAGCTGAACATGCAGATCCGCAAGTTCCTGAAGGAGGTCGGCGTCACCTCCCAGCGCGAGATCGAAAAGGCGGTGCGCGAGGCCGTGGAGGCCGGCGAGCTCGACCCGAACGGCGCGATCAAGGCCAGCATGGTGCTGAAGGTCGAGGAGCTCGGCGTCGAGCACGTCGTCGAGCACGAGATCAAGCTGAGCTGAGCGCGCTCACGGCCCGCTCGAGAAGGCCGGCGGCAACTCGAGCCCCTTTTCGGCCATCACCGCGCGCAGGCGGTCGGGGTAGTCGGTGATGATGCCGTCGACGCCGGCGTCGATCAGGCGCGCCATGTCGTCGGCGTCGTTGACCGTCCAGACGATCACCGCCAAGCCGAGGCGCTGCGCCTCCGCGATGTCGCCGCTGCGCAGGTCGCGGTAGTAGGGCGACCAGACCCGTCCCCCGGCCTCGGCCACCGCTGCGGGCACCGAGCCCTGGAAGTCGTCCAGGTCCAGGCCGGCGGTCCAGGGCGAGGTGCCCGGTTGGCCGCGCTGCAGATTGTCGAGCCAGCGCTGCTCGGCGGTCAGATAGGCGGTGGCGATCCCCGGCGAGTCCGCCTCCACCAGATCCAGGCTGCGCCAGTCGAAGGACTGGACCGTGGTGCGCGCGGCGACGCCGGCCGCGGCGATCTCGCTCAGGAGCGCGGCGACCATGGGACCGGGCGGCGCCGAGTCGGCGGCCTGCGGTGCGATCTTGGTCTCCAGGTTGTAGCGCACGCTGCCGCCCGACAGCCGTTCGGCCAGCTCCAGGACCTCGGCGAGCGTGGGGATCGGCGCGCCCTCGGCAGGCGCCTGCGCGGCGAAGCGCTCGGCATCGGGGCTGCCGGGGCGCAGGCGGCCGACGTCGTAGGCGGCCAGCTCCGCCGCCGTCAGGGCGCGCACCGCCGGCGGGTCCTCGGCGTCGATCCACACGCCGTCCAGGCGTGCGTGATCGGGATTCAGACGGCGGTCGTGCAGCACCACCGGCACCCCGTCGGCGCTCAAGCCGACGTCCAGCTCCAGGGTGGTCACGCCCAGCGCCAGCGCGTTGCGCACTGCGACCAATGTGTTCTCCGGCCAAAGGCCCCGGCCGGCGCGATGCGCCTGCAGGTCCAGACCCTCGAGCCAGGGCCCTCGGACAGCGCCCCCCGGCGTGTCGCCCTCGACAAACAGCGCCGCAACGCCCATGGCGGCCAGTAGGACGGTCGTCAGCAGCAGGCCGCGCGAGCCGGCGGAGAGCCGTCGCCGAATCGAGGATGGCGGGGGCGTCGCGTGCGGGTCCTCGGGCATGGCCGAGAAGCTAGACCGAAAGCTCGGCGACAGGAACTGCGATGCAGACCCCTTGCCCGGCGCTCAACCGCCCAACTGCCAGCGCACCAGCTTGCGCTCGAGGGACTCCTCCGCCGGCGCCAGCCCGAGATCGCGCCGCAGAGCGCGATCGCCCGGTATCTTCTCGGCGACGACCCGCGTCGGTGCCTCGGCCGACTGGCGCCTGGGTGCAACGCGCAGGCCGCCTCGATTCCGCGGCTGCGCCGGCGATGGGTCGAAGGGGATGACGGACATGGGGTAGCTCCTCGCCAGTGTGAGAAATTCTTGTCTTCGGCTTGAGAAAATCTCGCAGTTTTTCTCAATTGCCAGATCGGGTATAGGCGATATTATGAATTGATGAGAGCCAATCCCAACGAGATTACTTTTGCAGAAAATTGAGATAATCTTGAAGAAAGTGCGATGACCGACCGCCTGCCTTCGCTCAATGCCTTGCGAGCCTTCGAGGCCGCCGCCCGGCTCGGCAGCCTGACCAAGGCGGCCGAGGAGTTGTCGGTGACCCCGGCGGCGATCAGCCACCAGCTTCGCGCCTTGGAGGCGGAGCTCGGCACCAAGCTGCTGGCGCGCGAGGGCCGCCGGGTGGTGCCGACGCGCCAGGCGGAGGCCGGACTGGAAGATCTGGGCCGGGGCTTCGGCTTGTTGATCGATGCTGTGCGACAGATGCGCAGCCCCGATCAGAACGACATCCTGACCGTCAGCGTGGCCCCCTCGCTGGCCGCCCACTGGCTGATCCCGCGGCTCGATCGCTTCCGCGCCCGGATGCCCGAGATCGACGTGCGGATCGACAGCAAGTGGGGCCTCAGCCAGTTCGAGCGGGAGGGCATCGACGTTGCCATCCGCTACGGTCCCGGCGGCTACCAGGGGCTCTACGAACAGCGGCTGCTCGAGGAGTGCTTCTTCCCGGTCTGCAGCCCGCGGCTGGCCGAGAAGATCGGGCTGGAGACGCCCGCCGATCTGGCCCGCGCGGAGCTGATCCACGTCGACGGCGCGGTGCGCGGCTTCGCCTGGCCCGACTGGTACATGTGGCTGACCGCCGCCGGCGTCGCCGAGCAGGTCGAACACCGCCGAGGCCTGCGCTTTTACATGACGACCTTCGCCCTGCAGGCGGCGATCCTGGGCAATGGCGTCGCCCTCGGCTCGACCGCGCTGGTCGAGGAACTGCTGTCGGCCGGCCTGTTGATCCGTCCCTTCGCGCTCGGGCTCGAGGCGGTGCATGCCTATCACCTGGTCTGCCCGCCGGCGGCGCTGGACCGCCCGCACATCCGCGCCTTCGCCGAGTGGCTGGAGGAGGAGGCTGCCGCCATGTCGCATGCGGCGCCCGAGGAAGGTGCGGCGGCGATTTGCGAGCCGACCAGCTTGCCGCAGGCGTCGTCGCCCGTCGAATAGCGTGGGCGCTGCGTTCGACGGATCAGCCGTCGAGCGCGCTCAGGCGGCGCATCCAGCCGGCGGTCGCCCGCGCATCGGGATGATCGAGCCCGTCAAGGGCGTCGACCACGCCGGCGCGGTCGCCGGGCGTCTTGTTCTGGCTGAGCTTCGCCTTGGCCTGCAGACGCGCGATCGGCAACTCGAAGCCGTAGATGCCGCGCATCAGTTTTTCGAGCGTCTCCGGCTCGACGGCCGCCATCGTCCAGTCCGCCGGGTCCTCGTAGCGCGCGGCCAGACGTGCCTGCTGGGCGGTCAGCCGGTCCGGATCGGCGATCGGCCGCGGCGTGCCGTAGAGATGAACCGCCAGGTAGTTCCAGGTGGGCACGGCGGCCGGCCGTTCGTACCAGCGCGGCGAAACGTAACTGTGCGGGCCCTGGACGATCAGCAGCGCCTGCTCGCCCTCGGCCGCCAGGCGCTCCAGCGTGCGCCACTGCCCGTTACCGCGCGACAGGTGGCCTTCGACCAGCCGGCGCTCGGGATCGTAGAGGAACGGCAGGTGCGTCGCCTCGGGACCCTCGCGCCCCGCCGTCACCAGCAGCCCGAAGTCATGCGTCTGCAGCAGCTCCTCGATCGCCTGCGGATCGTCGAGCGCGAACTCGGGTGGGACGTACATGGGTTGCCTGCCTCGTGCCGTAGAACTTGGGCATAGGCTAGCGGGATGGCCTGCGAAGTGAAGCCGGGCGCGCCGCAAGGCTGCGTTGCGCCGATGCCGTCCGGGACAATCGGCGCAATCGCAGTCAGCCCCGGCGCTCGACCATCAGCTTCTTGATCTCGGCGATGGCTTTGGCCGGGTTCAGGCCCTTCGGGCAGGTGCGGGTGCAGTTCATGATGGTGTGGCAGCGGTAGAGGCGGAAGGGGTCCTCGAGCTGGTCCAGCCGCTCGCCGGTCGCCTCGTCGCGGCTGTCGGCGATCCAGCGGTAGGCCTGCAGCAGGATCGCCGGGCCCAGGTAGCGGTCGCCGTTCCACCAGTAGCTCGGGCAGGAGGTGGTGCAGCAGAAGCACAGGATGCACTCCCACAGGCCATCGAGCTTGGCGCGCTCCTCCGGGCTCTGCGGCCGCTCTCGCTCGGGCGCCGGCGTCGTGGTCTTCAGCCAGGGCTCGATCGCGGAGTACTGGGCGATGGCGTGGGTCAGGTCGGGCACCAGGTCCTTGACCACCGGCATGTGCGGCAGCGGGTAGACCCGCACCTCGTCGGTCATGTCGGAGATGTACTTGGTGCAGGCCAGGGTGTTGGTGCCGTCGATGTTCATGGCGCAGGAGCCGCAGATGCCCTCGCGGCAGGAGCGGCGGAAGGTCAGCGTCGGGTCGATCTCGTTCTTGATCTTGATCAGCGCGTCCAGAACCATCGGCCCGCAGGTGTCCAGGTCGACCTCGTAGGTGTCGACCCGCGGGTTGGCGCCGTCCTTCGGATGCCAGCGGTAGACCTTGAAGACCTTGGTGGTCTTGGCCCCCTCCGGCGCCGGCCAGAACTTGCCCTTGCCGACCTTAGAGTTGGCGGGAAGCGCGAACTCGACCATGGGTCTGCCTTTTCTCTCTTTCGGGGCGCTGAGGACTGGGTGGCCCTAGTAGACACGCGCCTTCGGCGGGAAGGCCTGCACCTCGTTCGTCATCGGGCTCATGTGCACCGGGCGGGTGTCGAAGCGGACCTTGCCGGTCTCCTCGACCCAGACCACCGAGTGCTTCATCCAGTTGGCGTCGTCGCGCTCGGTGTGGTCCTCGCGCGCGTGGGCGCCGCGGCTTTCGGTGCGGTTGAGCGCCGAGTGCACCGTAGCGACCGCCTGATAGATCAGGTTGTCGAACTCCAGCGTCTCGACCAGGTCGGAATTCCAGATCAGCGAGCGGTCGCTGACCGCGATGTCGTCGCGCAGCTTCCAGGCCTCTTCCAGCTTGTCGGCGCCCTCCTTGAGGATCTCGCCGGTGCGGAAGACGGCGGCATGATTCTGCATAACCTTCTGCATCTCGAGGCGCTGCTTGGCGGTCGGCGTCTCGCCGTCGGCGTGGCGCAGGCGGTCGAGGCGCTCCAGCGCCGGGTCGGCGGCCTCGGCCGGCAAGGGCTTGTGGGTCTCGCCGGGCCTGACGGTCTCGGCGCAGCGCTTGCCCGCGGCGCGCCCGAAGACCACCAGGTCGAGCAGCGAGTTGGAGCCCAGGCGGTTGGCGCCGTGGACCGAGACGCAACCGGCCTCGCCGACCGCCATCAAGCCGGGCACCACCGTGTCGGGATCGCCGTCGAGCGTGGTCAACACCTCGCCATGATAGTTCGTCGGGATGCCGCCCATGTTGTAGTGGCATGTCGGGATCACCGGGATGGGCTGCTTGGTCACGTCGACGCCGGCGAAAATGCGTGCGGTCTCGGAAATGCCGGGCAGGCGCTCGTGCAGCACCTTGGGGTCCAGGTGCTCCAGGTGCAGGTGGATATGGTCGCCGTTCTCGCCGACGCCGCGGCCGTCGCGGATCTCCATGGTCATCGAGCGACTGACCACGTCGCGGCTCGCCAGGTCCTTGGCGGTGGGGGCGTAGCGCTCCATGAAGCGCTCGCCCTCGGAGTTGGTCAGATAGCCGCCCTCGCCGCGCGCGCCCTCGGTGATCAGGCAGCCGGCGCCGTAGATGCCGGTCGGGTGGAACTGCACGAACTCCATGTCCTGCAGCGGCAGGCCGGCGCGCAGCACCATGGCGTTGCCGTCGCCGGTGCAGGTATGCGCCGAGGTGCAGGAGAAGTAGGCGCGGCCGTAGCCGCCGGTCGCCAGGATGGTCCGGTGGGCGCGGAAGCGGTGGATCGTGCCGTCGTCCAGGTTCCAGGCGACGACGCCGCGGCACACCCCGTCCTCCATCATCAGGTCGAGGGCGAAGTACTCGATGAAGAACTCGGCGTTGTTGCGCAACGACTGCTGATACAGCGTGTGCAGGATGGCATGGCCGGTGCGGTCGGCGGCGGCGCAGGTGCGCTGGGCCGTCGGGCCCTCGCCGAAGTTCGTGGTCATGCCGCCGAAGGGGCGCTGGTAGATCTTGCCCTCGGGCGTGCGCGAAAAGGGCACGCCGTAGTGCTCCAGCTCGATGATCGCCGGGATCGCCTCCTTGGTCATGTACTCGATGGCGTCCTGGTCGCCGAGCCAGTCGGAGCCCTTGACGGTGTCGTACATATGCCAGCGCCAGTCGTCGTCGCCCATGTTGCCGAGGGCCGCGGAGATGCCGCCCTGGGCGGCCACGGTGTGACTGCGCGTGGGAAAGACCTTGGAGATGCAGGCCGTCTTCAGACCGGCTTGGGCGAGCTCAAGCGTGGCACGCAGGCCCGAGCCGCCGGCACCGACCACCACCACGTCGTAGGTGTGATCGACGATGTCATAGGCGGCGCTCGCCTTGCCGGCGGCAGCGCCGTTGCCCTTGCCGTTGGTCTTGTTTGCGGACTTGGACGAGGTCTTCTCGGCCATGGCGGGTTCGCATCCTCTCGCTCTCTCGTCTCGGGCGGCCCGATGTACTCAGTCGAACAGAATGGACAGGACGGCCAGCGCGGCGGCCAGCCCAAGGATCAGCAGCGCCGCCTTCACGGTCAGCAGGCTCGCCAGCTTGGCCCATTCGTTATGGACGTAGTCCTCGATGACGACCTGAACACCGAGGGCGGCGTGATAGAAGGTCGCGCCGATCAGCAGCAGGAACAGGCCCGCCGTCACCGGATGGCCGATCCAGGCGCGCACCTCGGCGTAGTCGGCGCCGACGTGGCCCAGCACGCCGGCGACGAACCAGAGCGTCAAGGGAATCAAGGCAAGCGCCGTAAGCCGCTGAGCCCACCAGTGGCCGGTGCCGTCCTTGGCCGAGCCGAGGCCGCGGACGCGTGCGAGCGGGCTGCGCAGGTTGCTGGCCATAAGCCTCTTCTCCCCTACCAGGCCACCAGGCCGACGATCCAGGCCAGCAGCGTGAGCGCGCCGGTGACGATCACCACCGCCCAGCCCGAGGCGTAGACGGTCGGCAGCTCGAAGCCGTAGCCGGCGTCCCAGACCAGATGCCGGATGCCGTTGGCCAGATGGTAGAACAGCGCCGCCGACCAGCCGAGCAGCAGGAACAGCCCGAGCCAGGACCCGATGAAGCCGGACGCCGCCGCATAGGCCTCCGGCCCGGCCGCCGCGGCGACCAGCCACCAGACCAGCAGCAGCGTGCCGACGGCCAGGGCGATGCCGGTGATGCGGTGGAAGATCGACAGCGCGGAAGTGAGTTGCGGACGGTAGACCTGAAGGTGCGGCGACAGTGGCCGCCGGGCCTTCGGATCGGACGCGGCCTCGTCTTGCGCGGACATGGATCGCTCCTCATTGCGGTCGGTCGCCCGGTTGGCGCGGCCCTGCGGGCCGGGTGCGCGTCCGGCTTCCGGCGCGGGCGGCCAGCAATCGCGACGATGCGGAGCAGCCTGCGCGTCTCTTCTGACGTGGGTGTAGTGCGCTGCGGCATAGGTGTCAATTGAGCGGGGCGGCGCCGGGAAGTAGTCGGCAGACAAACGAGCTTACTCCCTGGGCGTGCTCGACATTCCTGCGGTAAGGTATTGACACTCAATCGATTTTCCTTCGATCCAGCACCATTGTGGATAAGGCTGTGGAAGAAATGTGCAGGATCTGTGTGCCAAGCACGTGGTTTTGCACAGAAAAGGTTCGCCGAAAGCCGGAGTTCGTCTTGCCGGCGGCAAGTCGTCGCGAGACAATTCCCGGCAGCACGCGAGCGGTTGACGGGAGTATCACTTCGGTCTCGTCACGGCGGCCTCCTTGCCCGAGGCTATCCGTGGCCGGTTCGACGGTGCGACACCCGGACGCTGGACCGCCGGTCTCTTCGGGGGCACGACCGGTCCGGCGGCGATCCGCCCGGCGCCGTGCCGCGACGGCCGCCCGGCCTGCCTCCGGACGGCCAGGGGCTGCGGTTCCGGCGGGTTCGCCAACCGCCGCGGGCGTCACCGGTCTTCGGCCGGCCGGCACAGGCCGCGGCTCGGACCGGCTTCGTTTCCGCCGCCGGCGAGAGCGCCAGGTTCGTCGGCGGCGGCGCGGGGCCTGCCGTGGCACCCAGTCCGGACGGCTGCGCAGACACGGCGGACGCCTGCGGCCCCAGCTCGCGGCGGGGCGGGCGGCGCAGTGCCGCGAGACGCAGCGGCGCCCGGATGCCAGGGGGCGCCGTGGCCGGTAGCGGCTGCGGCGCCCTTCTGCCGTCCCGCGAAGTCTACCACCCGCCGAACGCGACTTGACGGACGCAGCGCGGCTTGATGCCGCAAACGCCTAACGGCGCCGCCGTGGCATCAGCACCGAGTAGTCGAACTCCAGCACCACGGACGAGTCCGGCTTGCCGTCCGGCCCGCGTTCCGGAAAATCTGCGGCCGGGCGATTCTTGACGGCGCGCGTCAACAGGCGCAGCACGCCCATATCAGGGCGGCCGGGCACCTCCTGCTTGTCGCGCACCTCGCTCCAGGCATAGAGCGTGTCGCCGGCGAAGGTGGGCGCCGTATGCCGGCCGCCATTGACGGCCACGATGCGGAAGGCGTTGGCCAGACCGTTGAAGCTCAGTGCCCGGGCAGTCGAGATCACCACGCCACCGTAGACGATGCGCCGCCCGAAGCGGCTGTGGTTGGCGGCGAGCTGGTCGAAGTGCACCTTGGCGGTGTTCTGGTAAAGGCGGGTGGCGAGTTGGTGTTCCGCCTCCTCCAAGGTCATGCCGTCGACGTGGTCGATCTTCTCGCCGACGGCGTAGTCCTCCCACAGGTGCGGGCCGCCGGCCAGTCGCGTGTCGTAGAGGGCGAGGCGCAGGTCGCGCGGGATCAGCAGCCGCTCGGCGCCCACCGACTCGGCGAGTTCGGGCACGGTGGGCTCGGCGCCGGCGAGCGTCTCGGGATCGCGCTTGCGCACCATCACCCAGCGCACATAGTCGAGAACCGTCTCGTGGTGGGCGTTGAGGCTGCGGGTGCGCACCCAGACGACGCCGTTCTTGCCGTCGGAGGTCTCGCGCAGGCCGATCACCTCGCTGGTCGCCGTCAGCGTGTCACCCGGGTAGATCGGCACGCCGAAGCGGCCCTCGGCGTAGCCCAGGTTGGCGACGGCGTTGAGAGAGATGTCGGGGACCGACTTGCCGAAGACCGTGTGAAAGACCAACAGGTCGTCGAGCGGCGCCGTCGCATAGCCGAGCGAACGGGCGAAGTCGCGGCTGCAGTGCAGGGCGAAGCGGCTGCCGGTGAGCGCGATGTAGAGGGCGGCGTCGCCCTCGGTGAGGGTCCGCGGCGTGGCGTGCACCAGCTCCTGGCCGAGGCGGAAGTCCTCGAAGAAGTTGCCGGCGGCCGTCTTGCTCGTGGGGTGCGCGGGCGTCGAGCTCTCGGCTGGCATCTCGTTCATGCGGCTGGTCCCGTCTTCTGCAGCGTGCGCCGAGAAGCCACCACAGCCGGAGAAATGCTGCAATGCAAAAAATCCCTCAGCCGCCTGGGGACTCGCCGGCCGCGGCGGGCTGGACCCCCAGGGTCCGCAGGCGGCGTGCCAGCAGCACGGCGGCGAGGCCGCTGAGCAGAGCGAAGCCGAGACCGCCGGCGAAGACCGTGGCGGTCGCCGCGCGGGCAGCCTCGGCGGTCAGCGGGTCCGTGACGCCGCCCAGGTTGCCGAGCAGGCCGGCGAAGGCGGCGCCCAGGGCGAATCCGCCGGTCAGGACGGTCGGCACCAACCCGGCCGCCAGGTCCGCCTCGCCCCGCGGCGTGTGGCGGACCACCTCCTGGTTGAGGAAGGCCCAGGAGACGCCGAACCCGCCGCCGATCGACGCCAGGCCCAGCGCCACGGCGGCCGGACCCACCGCGGCGAAGCCCGCCCAGACGGCAAGCAGGCCGAGCGACTGCAACAAGGGTCCGATCGCGACCAGTCGCCGCGTCCAGGCGCGGCTGTCGACGCGCGCGACGAGCAGCGCGGTGGCCGACCAGGCCAGGGCCGTCAGGCTGAAGAAGTAGCCGGCAAGGGTCACGCCGAAGTCGAAGGTCACGACCAGGAACAGCGGCGTGAAGACGTAAGAGCCGGAGACCGCCACCGGCATCAGCAGGATGACCCAGTAGGCGAGGCCGACGGCGGTGCCGGGTCGAAAGGCGGTGCGCGGCAGCAGCGGCCGGGGGGCCCGCGCGTCGAGCCAAAGCGCGGTCAGCAGCGCCAGCAGTGCCGCCAGGGCCAGGGCGATCACCGCCGGCGCGCCCGACACGTTGCCGGTCAGCGCGAAGCTGAAGATGGCGCCGGCGAGCAGCAGCAGGCGGCCGAGCGGCACCGCCGCGGCCGGCTCGCGCGGTGCATCGGCCGGAAGCACGCGCAGCACCAGCACAACCAGCACCATCACCAGAAGCAGAGGTGCCGCGAAGGCGGCCCGCCAGGACACCAGGTCGGTGAGCAGGCCGGCCAGCACCGGACCCAGGAAGGCGGCCACCGCATAGACCACGGCCAGCATACCGAAGGCGCGCGGCACCAAGCGCTCGGGAAACAGGTCCTTGATCAGGACGTAGGACAGGGCAAGCACCAGCCCCTCGCCCAGACCCTGCAGCAGACGCCCGGCGAGCACCACCTCCATGCTGGGTGCGGCGGCCGCCACAACCAGCCCCAGTGCGAAAAGGCCGACGGCGGTTAGCATCGCCCGCCGCGGCCCGATGCGCTGCTTGGTCAGCCCGCCGGCCGCCCCGGCGACGATCGAAGCGCCCTCGAAGGCGGTCGTCAGCCAAGCGACCAACGGCGCGCCGCCCAGCTCGGCCACCGTGCCGGGTACGGCCGTGCTGACCATGAACCAGGCGAGCGCATGCAGCCCGACGCCAAGCGCCAGCGTCCAGCCGGCCCCGGCATAGGGCCCGAGCAGGAGATCGCGCATGCCGGATGACGGCCTTGCCGCCGTATCGCTGTCGGGCGCCCCGCTCATGCCGACAGCTTAACGCGTGCCACGTCGCTTTGCGGTGCTCCGAACGCGCGCCTGGGGCGCGTCGGACGCAAAGTGGGGCACGCGTCAGGTTGCAGGGGGCGAAGCGCGCGCCGTCTCCAGCCGGCGGCGGCGCGCGTTTCGCGGTCCTTCGCAGTCGAGCGCTATTCGGCCGCCTGTGTGCCGGCCTCGCCCAGCGCAGCGCGCACCCCGGCGCCGTAGTCGGGGTGGACCCGCTCGAAGAGCGCCACCTGGCGGGCGACGATCTCGGCCGGCACGCCCTGCATCGCGGCGGCGATGTTGGCGAAGAGGCGCCGCTTCTGCCCTTCGTCGAACAGCTCGAACAGCGCGCGCGGCTGCCCGAAGTCGTCGTTGCCCGCGCGATGGTCGTAGCGGTCCGCGTCGCCGGAGATCCGCAGCGGCGGCTCGGCGAAACTCGGGTCCTGCGCCGGTCCGCCGAAGGAGTTCGGCTCGTAGTAGGCGTCAGGATTGCCCGTGTCGTTGCGGAAGAAGCGCATGGCGCCGTCCTTGTGGTAGTGCGCCACCGGACACTTCGGCGCGTTCACCGGCAGCGCCTCGTAGTGGGTGCCGAGGCGATAGCGGTGCGCGTCGGCATAGGCGAAGATGCGCGCCTGCAGCATCTTGTCCGGCGAGAAGCCGATCCCGGGAACCACGTTGGAGGGGCTGAAGGCGGCCTGCTCGATCTCGGCGAAGTAGTTGTCCGCATTGCGGTTCAACTCGACGTCGCCGACCTCGATCAGCGGGTAGTCGGCGTGCGGCCAGACCTTGGTCAGGTCGAAGGGGTTGTAGGGCGTCGTCTCGGCGTCGGCCTCCGGCATCGCCTGCACGTAGAGGGTCCACTTCGGATACGCCCCGCGCTCGATGCCACCGTAGAGCTCCTCCTGGTAGGATTCGCGGCTCTTGGCGATGACCTGCTCGGCCTCGGCGTTGGTGTAGTGGCGGTGGCCCTGCCGGGTCTTGAAGTGAAACTTCACCCAGTAGCGCGCGCCTTCGGCGTTCCAGAAACTGAAGGTATGGCTGCCGTAGCCGTTCATGTACATCGGCGCCACCGGCAACCCCCGGTCCGACATCAGGATGGTGATCTGGTGCAGGCTCTCGGGGCTGAGCGACCAGAAGTCCCACATCGCCGTGGCCGAGCGCAGATTGGTCTTCGGGTGGCGCTTCTGGGTGCGAATGAAGTCGGGAAACTTCAGGGGGTCGCGGACGAAGAAGACCGGCGTGTTGTTGCCGACCAGGTCCCAGTTGCCCTCTTCGGTGTAGAACTTGACGGCGAAGCCGCGCACGTCGCGCTCGGCGTCCGCCGCCCCCTGCTCTCCGGCCACCGTGGAAAAGCGGATCAGCAGGTCCGTCTTCTTACCGACCTCGGAGAACAGCTTGGCGCAGGTGTACCCGGAAATGTCGTTGGTGACCGTCAGGGTGCCGTAGGCGCCCCAGCCTTTGGCGTGCACCACGCGCTCGGGGATACGCTCGCGGTTCTGGTGCGCCAGCTTTTCGATCAACTGCCAGTCCTGCATCAGCACCGGGCCGCGCGGGCCGGCCGTCTGGCTGTTCTGGTTGTCGGCAACCGGCGCGCCGGCGGTGGTGGTCATCCGGGATCTGGTCATCTCTCGGGCCTCCTCGGGTTGGGTTCGAGGAAAGCATGCGCGCGCCGGCTCAGAAGTTGAAATCGATTATTCGTATCTGATCGATAGGCAAAGCCTAAATCGCGGTCACGGAGTCCGGCAGCGCCCGGCGCAGCGTTCCGCCCAGGATCTCCAGATCGCCGGCCCTCGGGTAGCTGCGACGCCACACCAGACCAATGCGCCGGCTCGCCGGCGGGTCGAGCGGCCGCAGCGTCAGCCGCGGGTCGGGTGCGCGACAGGCCAGGGCCGGCAGCAGGGTGCAGCCGTGCCCCGCCGCCACGAGCTGGCGCAGGGTCTCGAGCGAAGCGGCGCGGAAGTCGGCGGTGCCGCCCGCGCGCTCGAAGCGGCAGACGGCGAGGGCCTGGTCGCGCAGGCAATGCCCCTCGGTGAGCAGAAGCAAGCGCTCGGGCGTCAGGCGTGCGGCCGCGACCGGACCGCCGGCCGCCAGCGGATCGTCGGCACGGCAGGCGACCAGAAAGGGTTCGTCGAACAGCGCGAAACTGGCCAGATCCGGCTCGTCGACCGGCAGGGCGACCAGCGCGGCATCGATCCGGCCAGCGTGAAGTGCCGCCAGCAGCGGCCCCGTCAGATCCTCGTGCACCACGAGTTGCAGCGCCGGGTGCGACGCAGCCGCCGCCGGCACGAACCAGGGCAGGAGGTAGGGCGCCAGGGTCGGGATGATGCCCAGCGCCAGCGGTCCGGTCAGCGGCGCCGCCATGCCCTTGGCTTCGGCCAGCAGCAGATCGCTTTCCTCCAGCACCCGCCGCGCCCGCACGACCAGCCGCGCGCCCGCCGGCGTCGGCCGCACCGACTTCGATGTGCGCTCGAACAGCGCCACCCCGAGGTAGGCCTCCAGCTTCTTGAGCTGCGCCGAAAGGGTCGGCTGGCTGACGTGGCACGCCTCCGCTGCGCGGCCGAAATGCCCGTGCTCGGCAACCGCGACAAGGTAGCGGAGGTCGCGCAGGTTCAAGGCGCCTCGGCCTCCAGCGCGGCGATCGCCTCGGCCAGCGCCACGGTACGCTTGGCGTCCTCGACGTGCAGGTTTTCGATCAGCTTGCCGTCGAGTACGGCCACGCCCTTGCCTTCGGCGGTGGCTTCGGCGTGGGCGGCGATGATGCGCTCGGCCTGCGCCACCTCGGCCGCGCTGGGCGCGAAGGCGTCGTTGGCGGCGGCCACGGTCTTCGGGTGGATCAGCGTCTTGCCGTCCATGCCCAGCGCGCGGCCCTGGCGGCAATGGGCCTTGAAGCCCGCCTCGTCGCTGAGGTCCAGGTGGACGCCGTCGACGATCGCCTTGCCGTGGGCGCGTGCCGCCAGCACGCAGAGGCCGAGCGCGGTCAGCACCGGCAGGCGGTCGGGCGTGTGCTTGGCGTTGAGATCCTTGACCAGGTCGCTGGTGCCCATCACCAGGCAGGTCAGGCGCGGGCTGGCGCCGGCGATCTCCTCGGCGCGCAGGATGCCGAGCGGCGTCTCCATCATGCACATGAGGCCCATCTCGGCGCGCGCCCCGGCCTTGACCATCAGGCGCTCGACCTCCTGCACCATCTTGGCGCTCTCGACCTTGGGGATCAGGATGGCGTCGGCCGCCGAGCCGCCCAGCGCGGCGATGTCGTCGGCGCCCCAGGGCGTGTCCAGGCCGTTGACCCGCACGACGATCTCACGCTTGCCGTAGCCGCCCTGCGCGACGGCCGCCTGCACGTTGCCGCGCGCCTCCGCCTTTGCATCGGGAGCCACCGCATCCTCCAGGTCGAGGATCAGCGCGTCGGCCGGGATGCCGCGCCCTTTCTCCAGCGCGCGCGTGTTCGACCCAGGCATGTAAAGCACACTGCGGCGCGGCCGCGCGGTGGCTTGCGACATCGAGCTTTCTCCCCGAGATCTGTTTGGCCAATGGCGCGTTTGGCGGCGGACTATAACGGCCGCGCCCCCTGTGGCAAGCTGCGGCAATCCCGCCCGATGCGAGCCGCATGCCCGTCCTTTCCATCCAGTCGCACGTCAGTTTCGGCCAGGTCGGCAACCGCGCCGCCGGCTTCGTGCTGGAGCGCCTGGGACACCCGGTCTGGGCGGTCGACACGGTGCACTTCTCCAACCACACGGGCTACGGCGCCTGGACCGGCGAGGTGGTGGCGCCGGCGGCGGTCGGCGCGCTGGTCGACGGCGTGCTGGCGCGCGCGCAGGAGACCGGCAAGCTCGCCGCCTGCCGGGCCGTGCTCAGCGGCTACCTGGGCTCGGCGGCGCTGGGCGAGGTGGTGCTGGGCGCCGTCGCAAAGGTGCGCGCAGCCGCACCCGAGGCGCTCTGGTGCTGCGACCCGGTGATGGGCGACCTCGGCCGCGGCCTGTTCGTCGCGCCGGACATTCCGGCCTTCTTCGCGGAGCGCTGCGTGCCGGCGGCCGACATCCTGACCCCCAACCTCTTCGAGCTGGGCCTGCTGGCGCAGCGGGAGATCGCCACGCGCACCGAGGCGGTCGCGGCCGCCCGCGCTCTGCTAGCGCGCGGCCCCCGACTGGTGCTCGTCACCTCGGTGCTGCTGCCGGAGACGCCGGACGGCACCATCGAAATGCTGGCGGTGACGGCCGAGGCCGCCTGGGCCGTGGCCACGCCGGGGGTCGCGCTGGAGCCGCCGCGCGGCGGGCTGGGCGACGCAACGGCCGCACTGTTCCTGGCTGCGCTGCTGGACGGCTTGGGGCCGCCGGACGCGCTCGCGCGCATCGCCGCCGCGGTGCATGCGCTGGTCGCCGCCACCGCCGCCAAGCCCGGCCGCGAGCTCGCGCTGGTCGAGGCGCAGGACCGCTGGGTCGCGCCCGCCGCACGGTTCGTCGTGGCGGCGGTTTAGAACAGCCGGTCGAGCGCCGCTGCGCTCACAAGATGGGGCAGGTAGAGATGGGGCAGCTAGGGTCCCGTCCGCACCGCTTTCGATCCGACCGTCGCGCAACCGGGGCTCACGCATCCTTCTCGATAATCCAGTAGCGCTCCGCCACCAATCGCGTGCCGAGGTAGATGAGCCCGATCAGCACGGGGTCCGACAGGACGTTGTAGAGAGCCCATTGATCTGTCGTCAGAACCCGCCAGGCGACCTCGTTCGCCCCGGCCGACAGGAGGGCGAGGGAGATCCATACGAGGTGCAGCACGCGCCAGCCCGGTTCCTCGATGCGCAAGCGGTAGTCGAGCGTGCGTCGCAGAAGGCTTGGCCGCGCGAGTGCGCCGACCGCGAGGATGGCCGCGAAGGCGAGCGCGCCGACCGTCGGACGGACGAGCACGAAAGTCTCGTCGTTCAGAGCGATACCGAATGCCGTCAGGATCAGGGCGAGGACGAGGGTCGCAACCGCCAGCCACGGCAAGCGGCCGTCCCAACGCCAGCGGATCGCGACGGCCAGCGCGGTCGCCACAACCGCCGCCCCGGCCGCCCACAGCAGGCCGCCTGCGGCGTTGCCGAGCAAGAACGCGATGCCGGGCAGGATCTCGAGAAGGAGGCGCCGGTCCATACCTCCCATAGAAAGGATGGGACGACAGCTTCGCAAGCCGCAACGCTCGAGGACTGCAGCGCGCGCGAAAAGGACGTTGCGGCGGCCGGCGCGACGGCGCTAAGTGCGCAGCAGCTCGTTGATCGAGACCTTGGCGCGGGTCTGCTCGTCGACGCGCTTGATAATGACGGCGCAGTAGAGGCTGGGGCCAGGCGAGCCGTCGGGCAGCGGCTTGCCGGGCAAGCTGCCGGGCACCACCACCGAATAGGCCGGCACCTCGCCGCGGAAGACCTCCCCGGTCTCGCGGTCGACGATCTTGGTCGACTGGCCGATGAAGACGCCCATGGAGAGCACCGAGCCTTCGCGCACGATAACGCCCTCGACCACTTCCGAACGCGCGCCGATGAAGCAGTTGTCCTCGACGATGACCGGGTTGGCCTGCAGCGGCTCCAGCACGCCGCCGATGCCGGCGCCGCCCGAGAGGTGGACGTTCTTGCCGATCTGCGCGCAGGAGCCGACGGTCGCCCAAGTGTCGACCATGGTGCCCGCGTCGACGTAGGCGCCCAGGTTGACGAAGCACGGCATCAGCACGACGTCCGGCGCGATATAGGCGCTGCGCCGCACGGTGCAGTTCGGCACGGCGCGAAAGCCGGCCTTGCGGAAGCGCTCCTCGTTCCAGTCGGCGAACTTGGAGGGCACCTTGTCGAACCAGGCGGCCTGGCCGTGCTCCGGGTCCCAGGGGCCGCCGGTCATCACCGTCATGTCCGACAGGCGGAAGGACAGCAGGACGGCCTTCTTGAGCCACTGGTTGACGTGCCAGTCGCCGTCGGCGCCGCTGCGCTCGGCCACTCGGTAGCGCCCCTCGTCGAGCCCGGCGAGCGCCAACTCGACGGCGTCGCGCACCAGCCCCTTGGTGTCGGGCCCGATCTCCGCCCGCTGCTCCCAGGCCGCCTCGATCGCCGCCTGCAGATCCGCCGTTTCCATCGCGCCCCTCTCCCTGCCGCCGGTCAAAACGCGCGCGAAGATGTCGGCAGGGACCGCGGGGGTCAAGTGGGCAGACGACGGCCCGTCAGGCGGCCGCCGACTCCAGCATGGACTCCAGCCAGTCGGTCAGGTCTTCGCAGCGGTGGTGGATGTAGTCGGCGTCCGCGTGCGCGTCGACGTTCCACTCCGCCTGGTGCTGCACGTAGAGCGTGGTCATGCCGAGTTCGTGCGCCGGCACCAGGTTACGGGCCGAGTCCTCGGCGAAGAAGGCGCGCGTCGGCGCGATCCCGTGCTCGGCCAGCAGCTTGTGGTAGGGGGCCGGCTCGGGCTTGGGCACGAAGTCGGAGGCGACGATGTCGAAGATGGCCTCGAAATGATGGCCGACGCCGAGCCGCCCGAGCACGCCCTCGGCGTGCGGCACCGAGCCGTTGGTGAAGATCAGCTTGCGCCCCGGCAGGCGGGCGAGCGCCGCGTCCAGGCGCGGGTTGGGCTGCACCGGCGAGAGGTCGATGTCGTGCACGGCGCGCAGGTAGTCGTGCGGGTCGATGTCGTGGTTGTCCATCAGGCCGCGCAGAGTCGTGCCGTGCTCGCGGTAGTACTGCTTCTGCAGCGCCCGCGCCTCGGCCGGCTCCAGGCTCAGCATGTCGGCGACGTAGCGGCCCATGGCGACGTCCACCTGGTCGAACAGGCGGCAGGAGGCGGGATAGAGCGTGTTGTCCAGGTCGAACAGCCAGACCTCGATGGCGTCCGGGTCGAGCGGGCGGGTCTCGGGCATGCGGATCTCCTCAGGGTCGGCGAGATAAGTGCCGTCCGACGGGCCCGGCGGCAAGTCCCCGCGGCCTAGCCCGCCATTCCGAAGACCAGCAGGACGAAGGCGTAGAGCATCGCCACCTCCTTCAGCTTGTCGAAGCGGCCGGCGGAACCGCCGTGCCCGGCCTCCATGTAGGTGTGCAGCAGCAGCAGGTTGTCGTCGGTCTTGGTCGCGCGCAGCTTGGCCACCCACTTCGCCGGCTCCCAGTAGGTCACGCGCGGGTCGCTGATGCCGGCGGTGGCGAAGATGTGCGGGTAGGCCTTGGCCTCGATATTGTCCAGCGGGCTGTAGCTGCGAATGTAGTCGAAGGCTTCCTGGGAGCGGATCGGGTCGCCCCACTCGGGCCATTCGGGCGGCGTCAGCGGCAGGGTGTCGTCGACCATTGTGTTGAGCACGTCGACGAAGGGCACCTCGGCCAGCACCGCCTTGAAGAGCTCCGGCCGCAGATTGACCGTGGCGCCGACCAGCATGCCGCCGGCGCTGCCGCCGTGGATGACGATGCCGCCCGGGTAGGTGTGGTCGGTGGCGATCAGGTGCTCGGCCGCGGCGACGAAGTCGGTGAAGGTGTTCTTCTTCCGCAGCAGCTTGCCGTCGCGGTACCAGCGGTAGCCCTTGTCCTTGCCGCCGCGGATATGCGCCAGGGCGAAGACGAAGCCGCGGTCGACCAGGCTCAGGCGGTTGGGCGACCAGCCGGCAGGAATGGTCATGCCGTAAGAGCCGTAGCCGTAGAGCAGGCAGGGCGCACTGCCGTCGAGCGGCGTGTCCTTGTGGCGCAGCACCGTCACCGGCACCGTCTCGCCGTCGGCGGCCGGCGCCATCAGGCGCTCGACGACGTAGTCCGCCGGCGCGTGGCCGCTCGGCACCTCCTCGCGCTTGAGCACCGTCCGGGCGTCGGTGGCCAGGTCCTGCGCATAGGTCACCGGCGGCGTGCTCGGCGAGGCGTAGACGAAGCGCAACTCTTCGATTTCGTACTCGTAGCCGGGCAGCAGTCCGAGCGAATAGGCCGCCTCCTCGAAGGCCAGGGTGTGCTCGCGCCCATCCGTCAGGTGGGTGGCGACGATGCGCGGCAGGCCCTCGGTGCGCTCCAGGCGCACCATCCAGTCGGCCAGCAGCAGCAGGTCGAGGCGCAGGACGCCCGGCGCATGCGTCAGCACGTCCGTCCAGGACTCGCGCCCCGGCGACGACAGCGGCGCCGCCGCCACCTTGAAATCCTCGGCGCCCTCGGCGTTGGTCAGGATCAGCAGGCGCTCGCGCGCCGCGTCGTGGTGGACGTGGTACTCCTGGTCGCGCAGGCGCGGAGCGACCAGGCGGGGCGCGCTCTCGGGCGCGTGGGCGTCGATCAGGTAGACCTCGCTGGTGGTGTGGTCGTGCGTCGCGATCAGCGTGAAGCGCCCGCTCTCGGTCTCGCCGAGGCCGACGAAGAAACCGGGGTCCGACTCTTCGTAGACCAGCGCGTCCTCGCTCGGCTCGGTGCCGAGCCGGTGACGGTACACCCGGTAGGGCCGGTGGTTGTCGTCGAGCACCACGTAGAAGAGGTGCCGGCCGTCGCCCGACCAGACGAAGCTGCCGTTGCCGCCCGTCAGCACCTCGGGCAGGTCGCGCCCGTCCTCCAGGTTGCGGATGCGGATCTCGCAGACCTCCGAGCCGGTGGTGTCGGTGGCCCAGGCGAAGTGCTGGTGGTCGGGTGCGTGCTCGGCGCCGCGGATGGCGAAGAAGCCGAAGCCCTCGCTGGCGGCATCGCCGTCGAGCAGCACGGTTTCGCTGCCGCCGTCGCGCGGGCTGCGGCAGAGGATCGGGTGCTGCCCGCCCGCGCGAAAGCGACGGTAGTAGGCAAAGGCGCCGTGTGGCATCGGCACGCTGGAATCGACCTCCTTGATGCGCCCCTTCATCTCGGCGAACAGCGTCTCCTGCAGCCCCTCGGTCGGCGCCAGGACCGTGCGCGTGTAGGTGTTTTCGGCCTCCAGGTGGGCGCGGATGCGCGGCGTCAGGCGCTCCGGCTCGCGCATCACCCGCTGCCACTCGGGATCGCGCATCCAGGCGTAGTCGTCGGACCAGCGGGTACCATGCAGGTCGTGGGTGACGGTCTCGACGGCCGCCAGCGGCGGTTGCGGACGGCGGGCGACCGGGGAAGCGGAGGAGGACACGGGCAGCGACATCCCTTTTCGACGCTTGGGAACGGATGACATGGTCGGCGCAGCAAGCTAAGCGCTGTGTCCGGCCGCTGCCAGCCCCGCGGCGATGTTTCCGAGCAGATCGCCGTTTAACCAATTCCTAGCGGCCCTGTGCCAAGCTGCCGTCCCGGGAAGCGTCGCGCAGCGGCCGCTGCGCCAAGCGAGGGACCACGACACGGTGACGCTCGACGGCCTATCTCATCCTTTTGTCCGGGAGTTCGCCGGCTTCTGGTTCGATGCCTGCAAGACGCGCGGCGCGCTGCCCGCGCGCAGCGCCTTCAGGCCGGACGCGCACGGCCGGCTGCTGCCACACCTCGCGCTGTGGGCCTACGAGCCGGTGGAAGATCGCTTCTGGCTGCGTCTGGCCGGCGAGCGGGTGCTCGGCCACATGAACGACCGCCAGGTCCGCGGCGCGGCGCCCCGCGGTCTGCCGCTCGAGCGGGTCGTTCCCGCCAGTCTGCTGCCGCGCGTCTCGGCGGCCTTCCGCCGTGTCGTCCGCGAGCCGGCTATCCTCCACAACATCGGCGAGGTCACTACCGTGGGCGGCGGCCGCGTTCCGGTCGAGCGCCTGGTGGTGCCCTTCGCCGAGGACGGACGCACGCCGGCCGACCTGATGGTCCTGGTCGTCTACCGCGCCGGCGGGGTGAGCCCCTATTCGCAGCAGGTGGCCAGCGACGAGACCCCGATGATCTGGCTGTCGCTTGCCTGCCAAGGGGCACCGGCCATCGCGTGACCGGCCGGCTCAGCCGCCCGGCTGATCGCGGAGGTAGCCGGCGTCGAACCCGGCGAGGCGCTCGAGCCCGGCGACGTCGTGCAGCGTCACGCGCTGATGCCGAAACGACAGCAGGCCCTGGCGGGACAGCTCCCCCAGCGTGCGGTTGACGTGAACCAGGCTGAGACCGAGAGTGTCGGCAAGCTCGTCCTGGCTCAACGGCAGCTCGAAGCCTTCGGAGTCGGCCAGGCCCAGCCGGTCGAGGCGTTGCCAGAGCTCGCAGAACAGGTGGGAGAGCCTCTGCTTGGCATTGCGCCGGCCGAGCGAGGCCAACCGCTCGGCCAGCACCGCTTCCTCCTGGGCATTGGCCCAGGCCAGCGCCAGGGCGATCTCCGGCTTGTCGTTAAGGATCTGTAGAAACGGCCGTATCGGCAGGGTGAAGGCGACCAGTTCGGTCCTGGCCATCACAAAGTGGTCGGCGTGACGGAACAGCGCGGCATTGAAGCACAGGAAGTCGCTGGCAATGGCGTAGTTGGTGATCTGCCGGCCGCCGGAGCCGAGCAGCTTGTAACGCAAGGCCCAACCCTGCTCGATCAGGTAGATGCGCCGGTACGGCTCGCCCCGGGCAATCACCAGATCACCGCGCGCGAAATGTGCGCGATCGGTACACAGGGCCGAGAGCGCCTGGCCGAACGAGTCCTCGACCGCGCCCAGAAACCGAATCTTCCGCAACAGCCTTTGGATGGTGAGGCCGATCGCCTCGCTCATCGGATCCTTCTCCTTCACCCTGCCGCCCCAGCCAGCCTCGACACCAGGCGTTCAGCATAGGCGGTGGGTTCGGACCGCGCCACTCGACAGGCGGAAGGCCGTCGCCACGCAGCGGTTCACGAGGACTTCGGGAGGACGAGGCCGGCCTCTTGCGACAGACGTGCGACCTCGGGATCGATCCGCAGGTCCGGCTGCGGCAGGGCCGCCGTGAAGGCGGCGATCGTCGCCCTGAGAATCGCCAGGCGGGCATGGCGCTTGTCCTCGGCCGAGATCAGGGTCCAGGGCGCGTGGGCGGTCGAGGTGTGGCGCAGCATGGCGGCGACCGCCTGTTCGTAGGCCTTTCGCTTGCCGCGGTTGCGCAGATCCTCGGCCGTCAGCTTCCAGCGCTTGTGCGGATCGTCCAGGCGGCGCTGGAAGCGGCGAAGCTGCTCGGCGGCGGAGATATGCAGGAAGAACTTGGTCAGCAGCACGCCGTCGTCGCGCAGCAGCCGTTCGAAGGAGTTGATCTCGCGGTAGCCACGCTGCCAGTCGCTTTTCGGCGTCAAGCTCTCGACCCGCTCGACGAGGACGCGCCCGTACCAGGAACGGTCGAAGATCGCCAACGTCCCCTCCTCCGGCAGCCGCTGCCAGAAGCGGTGCAGGTAGTGATGGCGCAGCTCCTGCCGGCTGGGCGGCCCGATCGGCCAGACCTTGAGACCGCGGGGATCGAGTCGCGCGGTCATGCGCCGGATCACGCCGCCCTTGCCGGCGGCGTCCCAGCCCTCGAGCACGACGATCGCCCGGCCGCCGGAGGCGCGCAGCGCCCGCTGCACCCCGTGCAGGTCTTCCTGCAAGGCGACCAGCTCCCTCTCGTAGCCGTGGCGGTCGGCCTTCAGACGCAGGTTCACGTCGGACAGGCGCGGCGGGCGATGGCGAGCCATGGGACCGAACCGTAACGCGCACGAGCGCCGGCCGCTACGCCGAAGGGCGGCTCATCCTTGACCTCGCTCCAGCCAGGCGCGCAGCAATCCGGCGTTGCGGCGGTGCGCCTTGATCCGGAAGTCGAAGAGGTCGCCGACCAAAGGCACCAGGCCGACCAGATAGTCGATCAGCAGGTTGCCGAGCATACGAGCCATCAGCGCCTTGGGCGCCCGCAGCCGGGCAGCGGTCCAGACGGCGTAGCCGCCGGCCAACAGCGTCAGCGTATCGCCGGCGCCGAACGCCAGCCCGAGCAGGCCGTCGAGGCCGATCCGCCAGGAGGTGCCGGGCACTCCGAAAGCCTCGTCGAGCCACCAGGCCAACCGCTCGACACGCGCCAGCCGCCGCCGCGCGGGGTCGGTGGGCGCTCGGGCGGAAGCGGCGCTCACCGCTTGGCGATGATCCAGACGGCGTGGATCAGACCGGGAATGTAACCCAGCAGGGTCAAGAGGATGTTCAGCCAGAAGTGCGGGCCGATGCCGACCTGCAGGAAAACCCCCACCGGCGGCAACAGGACGGACAGGACGATGCGCAGGATATCCATGGACGGCAGGTCTCCGGGTGCGGAAGGGACACGCAGCCGACAACGGCGTCCCGCGCCCGACGTTCCCGCGACCGCCGCCGCCCTCCGCCCCGCTTCGACCGCTATCGCCACCACAGCGCGGTCGCGGGCACGAAGGAGACGAGGAGCAGGACGAGGAACATGGCGACGAGGAACCACTTCGCGTAGGCCATGACCTGCTCGATCTTCAGGTCGGTGGTCGAGCAGACGGTGAGCATCACGCTGGCGACCGGCGGCGTCTGCTGCCCGATGCCCAGGTTGAGGCAGACGATCACGCCGAAGTGCACGGGATCGATGCCGAGATCCAGGGCGAGCGGCAGCAGCAGCGGCACCACGACGATGATCGCCGCACTGGCGTGCAGGAACATGCCGAGCAGCAGCAGGAAGAGGTTGATCAGCAGCAGCTCGACCGCGAAGAGGTCGCTGATCCCGCCGAGCGAGGCGGCGATCTGCTGCGGAAGCTGCTCGTTGGCGAGGTACTGGCCGAGTACGGCGGACCCGGCGACGATCATCATGACCACGGAGGTCTGGCGGGCGGTGTCGACCAGGATCCCGCCGAGCCGGCGCCAGGTCAGGTCGCGCGAGACCGCCAGGCCGAAGGCCAGCGCGACGAACACGCCGATGCCGGCGGCCTCGGTCGGCGTGTAGATGCCGGCGATCAGTCCGCCGACCACCAGGATCGGGATCAGCAGCGGAACCGCCGCGCGCCGGAACGCCCGGCCGAGGGCCGGCGGATCGAAGCGGCCCTCGCGCGGATGATCCTGGCGCACGGCGAAGACGAAGGCAGTGACCATGAAGGCGCCGGCCAACAGAAGACCCGGCACGATACCGGCGAGGAAGAGGTCGCGGATCGAGGTGTTGGTGGTGACCCCGTAGAGGACCATCGGGATCGACGGCGGGATGATAATGCCGAGCGTCGCAGAAACCGCCGTGATCGCCGCGGCGAAGGCCTTGGGATAGCCGCGCGCCTGCATCTGCGGCACGAAGATCTTCGACATCACCGCCGCGTCCGCCACCGCCGAGCCGCTCATCTCGGCCATGAACATCGAGGTGACGACGTTGATGTGGGACAGGCCGCCGCGCAGCCAGCCGACCAGTGCGGCCGCCAGATCGATCAGGCGCTGCGCGATGGTCGTCGCGCTCATCAGCTCGCCCATCAGGATGAACAGCGGGATGGCGAGCAGGATCAGCGAGTTGCTGCCGGAGAAGAGCTGCACCGGCAGCATCAGCAGGTTGATGTCGGCCAGCGCCATCGAGCCGGCGGCAGTGATCATCAGCGCAAAGCCGACCGGCACGCCGACGAGGATCAGGCCGAACAGCAGGGCGACGACGCCTAGCGCCATGGCGCCCTCCGCCACCGCGCGACGATCCGTACGGCCAGGCCGACGATCATCAGCATGCCGGCGATCGGCAGGATCGCCATGAAGACGCCCTGCGGGATCGGCGCGGTCTCGATCTCGCGGCCGCCGACGCGCGCGATCATCTCCACGGAGGTCCTCACCAGCAGCACCAGGAAGCCGACGACCAGCAGGTCGATCAGGGTCTGCAGGACCGCGCGCGGACGCGGCGGCAGCTTGGCCACCAGCAGGTCGAAGGCGATGTGGCCTTCGCGGCGGATCGCCAGGTAGGCGCCAAGAAAGGCGATCCAGACCAGCAGGAAGCCGGGGATCTCGTCGGCCCAGACCAGTCCGGATTCCAGCACGTAGCGGAAGAAGACGTTGAGGCAGACGGCCACCGCGGTCGCAGCGACCAGAAGCGCTGCGACCGCGGCGACGCTGCGATCGATCACTTTCAGCATGCGGGAAACCGCAGCGCCCGGCGTCTCGGTCAGCTACCCGGCCGGCTGCCGTTCACCAGCTCGAGCCAGGCGGTTCCGTGCGCCTCGGTGTAGCTTTCGTAGACGCCGGCGACCGCCGCCTGGAAGGCCTCCAGGTCGACCTCGTTGACGGCCAGCGCCGCGCGCATCTCCTCGAGGTAGCGGGCTTCCATCTCGGCCGCCTGGGCATAGGCCTGGGCGGTGATCTCGCGGCCGACTTCGGCGAAGACGCTCTGTTGCTCCTCGCTCAGGCTGTCCCAGAACGACTCGGAGGCGAGCAGGAAGCTGGGCGTGTAGACGTGGCTGGTCAGCGACAGGTAGTCCTGCACCTCGTGCATCCTCTGGCCGTAGAAGCCGTAGATCGCCGCCTCCGCACCGTCGACCACGCCGGTCTGCATCGCCGTGAAGGTCTCGCCCCAGGCCACCTTGGCCGGCACGGCGCCGAGCGAGGCGAAGACGTCCTGGCGGAACTTGCCGCCGGAGATGCGCACCTTCATGCCCTCCAGGTCGGCCGGCGTGGCGATCGGCCGCTGGGAATTGATGACGTGGCGGAAGCCGTTCTCGTAGACGCCGACCACCTTGACGCCGGCCCGGTCTTCGACGCGCGTGCGGATCTCCGCCTCCAGGCCGGCGGCCATGGCGGCGCGAACGTGGTCGCGGCTGGAGAACAGCCAGGGCAGGTCGAACACGCCGAGCTTGGCGTCGACCTTCAGCACGCCGGAGGCGACGTTGATCATCTCGATGGTGCCGAGCTGCACGTTGTCGATCAGCGCACTTTCCTTGCCGAGCTGCCCGCCGGGAAAGAGCTTGAACTCGAACTGCCCGGGCAGGCGCTCCTCGATCTTCTCGGCGAAGAGCTGCGACTGCGCGTGCAGCGGGGCCAGCTCCGAGACGTGGCTGGCGATGCGTACCTCGCGCGGCTCGGCCGCAGCCGCGGTGGCGACGGCGAGCAGGGTGGCAGAGACGGCTGCGGCGAGTGCGACGGAACGCGATTTCGATGTCATCCGGATTCCTCCCTTCGTGTCCTCGTTGGCCGAGCCGGCTGGCTCAGCGTATTTCGACGCTGTAACTGAAGGCCTCCGCCGGTCCGCGCGACACCCGGTACTCCAGCGGCCGGCCGTCGTAGCCGAAGGCGACGCGGGCGATCTCGATCACCACCTCGCCCGGTTCGACGCCCAGCATGCGCGCCGTCTCGCGGTCGGCGCGCGCGGTGCCCAGGGTGTCGCGCGCGCGGGCGACGAGCCGCCCGCAGGCGCGCTCGTAGAGCGGATAGAGCAGGTCGTCCCACTCAGCGAGCGGCAGCTCCGCCAGCGGTGCGAAGCGCGCCGCCTCCAGCCAGATCCGTTCATAGAGCAGCGGCCGGCCGCCGGCGAGGCGCAGGCGACGCAGGTGCAGCAGCTCGGTCCCCGGCGCGACCGCCAGTCTTGCCGCCTCCGTCTTGCCGGCGCGCTGACGGCGGCGCGACAGCAAGCGGCCCTCCGGCTTGAGGACCGCGCCGTCGGGGCCGGTGTGGCGAAAGAAACGGAACAGCGAGTGGGCGAAGTCGGCGCGCCGCACGAAGGTGCCGCGGCCCTGCTGGCGTTCGACAAGACCGGCCTGCTCCAGCAGATCGATGGCCTTGCGCACCGTGCCCGGCGCAAGGCCATGGTCGGCGGCGATCGCCGTTTCCGACGGCAGCGCCTCGCCGGGCCGCAGGGTCCCATCCGCGATCAGCGCGGCCAGCCGGTCGCGGAGCTGCTGATAACGCGGCAGCCGACTGTCGGGTGCCAAAGGCTGGATTGTCTCAGCGAGCGAAACCTGCAAATCTCTAGTCCTCTATAAGACTAGTGAACTTTGGTGGGAGCCAGCGACCTTTGTCAAGCGCGCCGTCGTCAGGGCAGTCCGTCGGATCGGGCTGCGGGCAGGATCCAAAGCCGGCCGAAGCGCATCGGGCGGCGGCAATCGGCGCCTGCGACGCGCACGTGCACGTCTTCGTGCGCGGTGCGGAGCTTCGCGCTCTCGCGCCGGACCGCCGCTATACGCCGTGCAGGGACGCCCCCCTGGCGGATCTCCTCGCGCTGACGGCCGGGCATGGGATCTCGCGCGCGGTGCTGGTCCAGCCGAGCTTCCTGGGCACCGACAACAGCCAGCTTCTCTCGGCCTTGGCGATGGCGCCGGAGCGCTTGCGCGGCGTCGCCGTGGTCGAGGAGACCGCCCCGACGCATACCCTGGCGGCGATGCGTAACGCCGGCGTCGCAGGGCATCGGCTCAACCTGATCGGCCGGCCGGCCCCGGACCTGGGCCAGCCAGGCGCGCGTGCCTTTCTCGAGCGTCTGCGCATTGCCGGCTGGCACGTCGAGGTTCAGGTCGAGGGGGCACGCCTGTCCGCGGTTCTGCCGCCGCTGCTTGCCGCCGGACTGCCGGTCGTCGTCGACCACTTCGGCCTGCCCGGCCATCCCTTCGACGCGGGCGACGCCACCTGGCGCGCGCTGGCGGCGGCGGCGCAGGACGGCGACGTCTTCGTCAAGCTTTCCGGCGGCTATCGCTTCGGGGCGACGGACCTGCGGCCTTACGTCCACCACCTGCTGGAGCTGTTGGGCGCCGAACGGCTGCTATGGGGCAGCGACTGGCCCTGGACCCGCTTCGAGGAAGGCCGCAGCTACCGCGCGGCGCTGCACGAGGTGCTCGACGCGGTGGCGGCGGGGGACCGCGCGGCCATTCTGCGCACGACCCCAGCCCGGCTCTACGGCTTCGACGGCGGCGGACTCGCAGCCTGCTGAGGACCATCGACGCATCGCCCAGCCGCCAGCCGAACCTGGCGACACTGGCGCGGTCGAGCCGCCGTCCGTCAGGCGCAGGCGGGGCGTCGGCCTCGCCCCGGACGGACACGGCGTCGCCTGGCCGTTACCTCGTGGCGGGGAGGGTCAGCCGAAGGGCCCGTTCAGGCGCACGACCTCGAGGTTGAGCCAGGCGGCCAGGGTGACCCAGGCGAGATAGGGCACCAGCAGCCACGCGGCCGGGCGGGCGAAGCGCTGCAGCACGAGGATCAGAAGGACGATCGAGGCCCAGAGGAAGACCACCTCGAACAGCGCCCAGTCGGGCCGGCGGAAGGTGAAGAACAGCGCCGACCAGACGATGTTGAGAAAGCCGTTCATGGTGAACAGCAGGATCACCGCGTCGCGCGCGCCACGGCCGGGCGCCATGCGCCAGGCCGTGGCCGCCGACAGCGCGGCGAGCGCGTAGACCAGCGTCCAGATCGGCGCGAAGGCCCAGTCCGGCGGCTTCAGCGCCGGCTGCGCCAGCGACTGGTACCAGGGCCCGACGTCGCTGACCGTGCCGCCCAGCGTGCCGACCAGCAGGGCAACGGCAGCGGCCAGCGCCACCGGCAGCAGCCTGTGGTCCGGCTGCGCGGCCGGCAGCGGCGGGTTGCGCCCCGTCATGACGGCGAGGCGACCCGCAGCAGGTGCGCCATGTCCTTGAGGAAGATGCGGACGTGCGCCATCGGGCGGGCGCGCACCAGCTTCTTCTCCATGTAGGCCTGCCAGGTCAGGTATTGGACGTCCGGATCCTCGCAAATCTTGACGAAGCGCTCGCGCCGCCTGTCGCTGCAGTACCAGAACTTCTGCATCATCCCGAGCACCCAGAAGACGCGCCCGTGCTCGCGCATGAAGCGCTTGCGGGCGCTCGCCAGGACCTTGGGATTGGCGGTGGCGAGCGCCTTGTCCACCGCCTCGGCCGCCAGTTGCCCGCCGAGCATGGCGTAGTAGATCCCTTCGCCCGAAGCCGGCGCGACGATGCCGGCGGCATCGCCGGCGGTCAGCACGTCGCGGCCGTTGTCCCAGCGCTTGAGCGGCTTCAGCGGGATCGGCGCGCCCTCGCGCCGGATCGTGGCGCTGGCGTCCATGCCGGTCGCCCCGCGCAGAGCGCCGACCGCCCCGCGCAGCGAGAAACCCTTGTTGGCCGAGCCGACCCCGACGCTGGTCGATTCCCCGTGCGGGAAGACCCAGGCATAGAAGTCGGGCGAGAGCTTGCCCTGGTAGTAGACGTCGCAGCGGTCGGCCTCGAAGGCCTCGCCCTGGCTCCGCGGCGACTGGACGATCTCGTGGTAGGCGAAGACGCAGGGCACGCTCTCGGCACCCGGAATGCCGGCCTGCTTGGCGACCTGCGAGCGCGCGCCGTCGGCGGCGATCACCATGCGCGCGCGTACCCTGTGCTCCTCCTTGGCACCCGGCGCCGGGCCGGGGCGATAGCAGATCACCGCCGTACCCTCGGCGTCGCGCTCCAGGCGCTCGAAGCTGCCGGTCTTGCGCACTGCACCGTCGCGCGCGGCGCGCTCGCGCAGCCACTCGTCGAACTCGCAGCGGTCGACCATGCCGACGTAGCCGCCCTCGATCGGCATGTCGACGGCCTTGTCGGTCGGCGAGATCATGCGCGCCTTCGTGATGCGCGCCTTCAGCAGGTGGTTGGGGATCTGGAAGTCGCGGATCAGGCGCGGCGGCACCGCTCCGCCGCAGGGCTTGATGCGGCCGGCGCGGTCGAGCAGCAGCACGCTGCGGCCGGCGCGGGCGAGCTCGCTGGCGGCGGTGGCGCCACAGGGTCCGCCGCCGACGACGATCGCGTCGTAGGTCTCGAGCGGACGCTCCTCGGGAGTGCGGATGGTCTGGCCCATGGTCGTCTTCGTCCCTTTCGGCCCGCGGCCGAGGCATGGCTCAGCCGGCGGCCGGCATGCTCACGCGGGCGGTCTTCAGGTTCAGGTCGGTCTTGCGGGTGAGGCCGAGCGCCAGGTGCGCCGCGACCAGGAACATCAGGCCTTCGGCGATGAAGACCGTGGCATAGGCGGCGGCAAGCGAGTCGATCAGCGCCCGGGCCAGGTCGATCGCCGCGGTGCCGAGGAAGCCGCCGAGCCCGAAGGCGACCGCCTGGGCCGCGCCCCACAGCCCCATGCGCGTGCCCTCGCGCGCGCCCTCGCCGGCGGTGGCAAGCGACATCATCGAGCCGATGGCGGCGACCGCAAAGCAGCCGTTGGCGACGCCGAGCGCGAAGACGGAGGGCTGCAGCGGCCAGTTCGGGTTGCCGCTCAGCCCGCCCAGCGCCAGGTTGGCGAGGGCGGCCGCGGAGGCCAGGCAGCCGCCGACGATCCAGGTCTGCAGCGAGCCGATTCGGCGGTGGCGCAGCCAGCTCCCGAGCACGCCGACCAGCAGCATGCCGACGAAGACGCCGCCGTGCTGCACGCCGGCCAGCTTGGTGGATTCGCCCGGCGTGAGGCGGAAGACGGCCCCGGCATAGGGCTCGAGGATCAGGTCCTGGGCGCTGTAGGCGAGCATCGAGACGAAGACGAACACGGCGAAGCGGCGCGCCGCCGGCTCGGCCCAGACATGCGCCAGGGCCTCGCGGAAGCTGGCGTCGACCTGGCGCGTCTGGCTGTCGGGCGACGCCAGACCGGCGGCCAGACCCGGCCGGCCCTCGACGCCGGCGATCGCCACCAGCGTCAGCAGGAAGGCCAGGGCGGAGACCGTGCCGGCCACCGCCACCAGCCGCTCCGGCGAGAAGGGGTCGAGGAAGTGGCCTGCCGTCGTCGCCGTGACGACGAAGCCAGCGATCATCATCATCCACACGGTGGTCGCCGCCGCCGCCCGCCGCTTGGCCGGTACGCGCGTGGCCAGCAGCGTCAGCAGGGCCGTGCCGGAGGCGCCGACGCCGCCGCCGATCAAGACGAAAGCGACGACCGCCAGGGCGATGCCGGCGGCGACGTTGCTGGCCATCCAGGCGGTGGCCACCGCCGCGCCAAACCCGCCGAGGGCGAGCGCCGCCATGCCGCCGACGATCCAGGGGGTGCGCCGACCGCTCTTGTCGGAGCCGTAGCCCCAGGTCGGGCGGAAGACCTGCAGCGCATAGTGCATCGCCACCAGCGCGCCGGGCAGCATCGCCACCAGGCCCAACTCGACCACCATGACGCGGTTGAGGGTGGAGGTGGTCAGCACGACGATGGCGCCGAGCGCGGTCTGCACCAGGCCGAGACGGACGATGCCGAGCCAGCCGAGCGGCGCAGCCGCCGCGCCCGCCGCCGCGCTCATTGCCCGCCGGCCCCGGCGGCGATCGCCGCCATCTCGGGGCGGATCGCGAAGGCGGCGACCAGCATGCCGAGGACGTAGAGCGTGGTGCCGGTGGCGTTGTACCAGGGCGCCATCTTGCGCGGGTCCTCGAACAGACGGACCATCAGCACGAGCTGGACGCTGAGCAGAGCGACGACGCCGGCGGCGTAGACCGGGTGCCCCCAGTCGAACAGCAACCAGATCACCGCGGCCTGCGGCAGCGCCATCACCACGCAGGCGAAGTAGGCCGCCGGCTTGACGCCGAGCTGCACCGGCAGGGAGCGCACGCCCATCTGACGGTCGCCTTCCACCGCCTTGAAGTCGTTGAGCGTCATGATCCCGTGCGCGCCGATCGAGTAGAGCACGGCGAGCGCGACGATCTTCCAGTCCGGCGCCATCGCCATCATCAGCGCGGCGCCGGTGAACCAGGGGATGCCCTCGTAGGCGAAGCCGCAGGCGGCGTTGCCCCACCAGCCGTTGAGCTTCAGGCGCGCCGGCGGCATGGAATAGGCCCAGGCCAGGATCAACCCGAGCAGCGCCGCCCAGAACACCCAGACGCCGAGCACCCAGGCGACGGCGAGCGACATGGCCGACCAGATCAGCGCGATGTACAGGCCCCAACGTCCCGGCACGCGGCCGGAGGGGATGGGGCGGTTCGGCTCGTTGATCGCGTCGACGTGCCGGTCGAACCAGTCGTTCACCGCCTGGCTGGTGGCGCAGACCAGGGGGCCGGCCAGCAGGATGCCGAGCAGGATCTCCCACCAGCGCTCCAGCAGCGGCACGCCCGAGGAGACGACGCCGCACATCAGCGCCCACATGGGCGCGAACCAGGTGATCGGCTTCAGCAGCTCCAGGACCGTCGCCGGCGAGGGGACGCTGCGCACCGCGGCAGGGGTCAGGGCTTGGTCGCTCATGGATGTAGTTTGTGGTTGACAGATAAAAGTGTCAAGCCAGCATTACACACCCGTCGGCATCTTGACCTGCATCAAGCCGCCCTGGACCGGCGGCATCAAGCGATTGATTCAAATGCGATTTCTGGGCGAGGCCCAGGCCGGTCGGTCAAACCTCGTCGTCGCTGTCGGCGTCGCCGATGCCGTAGCGGCGCAGCTTGGCGTAAAGGCTCTGACGGCTGAGCCCGAGCATCTGGGCAGCCGAGGCCCGGTTGTCCCCGGTCAGTTCCAAGGCCGCCTCGACGCAGAGGCGTTCGATGATGTCGGTGGTATCGCGCACCAGATCCTTCAGCGGGACGCGGCCGACCAGTTCGGTCAACTGCTCCACCGAGTGCGGCAGTTCCTGGCGGTCGCGGAAGTTGGTGGCGACTCGCCGGCCGACGGCGCGGACGACGAAGCCGAGGCACGGCTCCTCGCCGTTCTCGACGGACACGGCCGAGACCTCGACCTCTTCGCTGGTGCCGAGCTCGGTGTGCACCACGGTGTTGTAGTTGCTGACGGAGCCGTGTTCCTGCAGCGACTTGGCGAGGATCTGGCTGTCGACGCCGGGCCGGCCGAGCCAGCGCTCGATCGGCTGCCCGGCCGCCTGTTCCTCGCTGGCGAGCTGGGTCATCTCGAGGAAGGCGGCGTTGACGGTCAGGATCCGACGGTCGGGCGCGGTGACGACGAAGGCATCGGGCAGGTTCTGCATGACGCGAATCACCCGCGACTCGCCCTGCGGCAGCTCGATGTGGTTGCGCGCCGCCTGCACCGGCGTCAGACGGACCAGGAAGTGCACCGCCTTGTCCTGCCGGAACAGGGTGGCGGAGACCAGGATGGGGCGCGCGCTGGCGGTCAGGACGGCCTCGACCCGTTCGCCGCGCCCGACGGCGCGGGCCGTGCCGAGCAGGGCCTCGACTTCCGGCCGCGTCTCGACGGTGAAGAGCTCGAGGAAGGTGCGCCCCAAGGTGCGTTTCTCGCCCTCGCCAAGCAGTTCGCTTGCGGCCGGGTTGACGTCGACGACGGCGGCGTTGGCGGCATCGACGATCAGTACCGCCTCGGAAGAGATCTGGAACAGCAGCCGGTAGCGCGTCTCGGCATGGCGCAGGCGGGCGTATTCGCGCTCCATCGACTGCTGGTAGCCGACCAGGCGCTGCTGCGCCGCGGCGATCGCGCGCAGGTCGCGGCCGATGGCGACGATGCGGCCGTTGGCACCGGCCTGCATGGCGGCGTAGCGGATCGGGATCGAGCCGTCGCCGGCGGCGGAATGGTTGATCTCGCGCCAGCGCGGCGGCGCGGCACGCTTGGCCTGGCGGATCAGGTCTTCCACCTTGGCGCGGCTCTCCGCCGTGACCGTCTCGATCCAGGGCTGACCGACCCAGGCCTGGGCGCCTGCGATGTCGGCGCCCTCGGTGCCCAGCGCCAAGTCATGGATAGTCCCGTCCGGATCGACGATCAGGGCGATGTCGGCGGCAGTGGCGATCAGCCTGGCTGCAACGTCGGCATCGAGATCCCCGAGCGAGGATTCGGGTGCGCTAAACTGGAGTGCCGTATCGCGTGAGGCCTGAGGCTCCATTGCGCTTCCAGTTTGCCTTGGATCGCGACCGATCCGGCGCGGGCGCAGGCGTCGTGGCGGAAAGCAGCCCGTTGGCGGCCAGCACGGCCTGACGACCGTCGACCGCCATCGCATCGGCGCCGACTCGCGAGACGAGTTCGGGTTGATCGCTGAAGGCCGCGCCCCCGACCATGACGACCAGGTCGGGGTTGCGGGAGGTGTGACGCATCGAACGGATAACAGTTTGTAAGCTATCGATCAACTCGACACAGCCGACCGAAAAACCGACCATCGCAAACCAGTCCTTGCGCACCGTGCCGAGCAGTTCGCTGGCGTTCTGCGGCGAGGCTGCGACCTCCCACCCGGCACGCCGGAAAAACTGCTCGACCATGGCGATGCCGAGCGAGTGCTGCTCGCCGGGCGCGGGCATCAGCAGCGCCCGCCGCCGCGGCCGCGCCTCGTCCAGCTCCGGCTCGAAGTCGGCGCTGAGATCGCGCACGATCTGCTGCAGCCGCGCCAGCCCGATGGTCACGTCGATGAAGCTGCACTCGTCGGCCAGCCACATGTCGCCCATGATCCGGGCGGTCGGCGCCAGCAGGTCCAGAAAGATGCAGTCGAGCGAACTGCCCTGCGCGCGGACCACCTCGATGTGCGCCAGCGCCACGCCGACCTCGTTGGCGATGACCAGCTTGGCGAACGCCAGGATGTCGTCCGGCGTGATGTGCCCGGTGGCCTCGAACGCGCGGCATTCGCAGGCAGTGGGACTCTGTGCGGCGTGCGCCAGCTTCAGGCGGGGGATGATCTCGCCCTCGATGGTGCGCGCCAAGCGCGCGCGCATCTCCGGATCGCGTGCGAGGCCCGGCGGCTCCTGCGCGTTCTGCCCTCGCGAGTTAAGCTGTTGCGACGGCGCAGCCTCGAACTCCGTGTTTTCCGCCCTGCCGTTGCCGTAAGCGGTGCCGAGCCTTCCGTCCCCCAGGTGCTCGCCTAGTCCGGCCATCGGTACCTCCCCCAAGCTGTCTTGTTCCCGATTGTCGGGCGCCTTGCCGCCGACTCTCCATAAATCAGCAGAGCATGGGTTCTTGCGCCCTTCAATCGAAACTGCTGCACCGATGACGGAACGGGCATTCTTTTTGATTCACGTCAGGCACGACCGGGATCGTTACCCCCAGTCTACGTACGGCAATGGGCGTGTGTAAAGCAAAAATGACGTAAGGCTAGGTTGACACTTTGCGGGTGCAGGGCGTAAATTCCCCGTAACGCTGCGATAAGGCGGAGAGACGAGGGACATGCGCCACGCCGGGACACCCCGCGCATCCGATACGAACACGCCGCATCGCCCGCTCTACACGGAAGAGGAGCGGCGCCGGCGCGACGCCTCGAAGTGGACCCTGGTCCAAGGCCTGCTCGCGCCCTTGCAGTTCCTGGTCTTCCTGGTCTCGCTGGGCCTCGTGCTTCGCTATCTCGCGACCGGCGAGGGCCTGGTCGCCGCGCACGTCTCGATCGTCGTCAAGACCGGCGTGCTCTACACTATCATGGTCACCGGCGCGATCTGGGAGAAGGAGGTCTTCGGCAAGTACCTCTTCGCCCCCGCCTTCTTCTGGGAAGACGTGGTCAGTATGGGCGTGATCGCCCTGCACACGGCCTACCTAGTGGCGCTGGCGACCGGCTGGCTCGGCCATCAGGGCCAGATGCTGCTCGCGCTGGCCGCCTACCTCATTTACGTGATCAACGCCGCGCAGTTCCTCTGGAAGTTGCGCTGCGCCCGCAAGGACAGCGAGCGGGCCGCACGCTCCCTCGCCGGCGCCTCGCCAGCCATGGGAGCCGCGGAATGAGCGACGTCGCGACCCTCGACAGCAAGCCGGGCGCCGGCTGCGGCGCCCCCGAGGTGCTGCGCGAGCGCGGCCAGCGGGAGGTTTTCTGCGGGCTGACCGGGATCATCTGGCTGCACCGCAAGATCCAGGACGCCTTCTTCCTGATCGTCGGCTCGCGTACCTGCGCCCACCTGATGCAGTCGGCCGCCGGCGTGATGATCTTCGCCGAGCCGCGCTTCGGCACGGCGATCATCGAGGAGCGCGACCTCGCCGGCATGGCCGACGCCAACGACGAGCTGGACAAGGTCGTCACTCGCCTGCTGGCCCGGCGGCCGGACATCAAAATGCTGTTCCTGGTCGGCTCCTGCCCCTCCGAGGTGATCAAGCTCGACCTCAGCCGCGCCGCCCAGCGCCTGTCCAAGCGCTTTCTGCCCGACGTGCGGGTCCTGAACTACACCGGCAGCGGCATCGAGACGACCTTCACCCAGGGCGAGGACATGTGCCTGGCCTCGCTGGTGCCGGAGTTGCCGGCCGCGAGCGAGGGCGACGCGCCCAACCTGCTGATCGTGGGCGCCCTGGCGGACGTGGTCGAGGACCAGTTCGTGCGCACCTTCGGCAAGCTGGGCATCGAGGAGGTCTCGGCTTTGCCGCCGCGGCGCTCCACCGAGCTGCCGGCGGTCGGGCCGCACACCCGCTTCCTGCTGGCCCAGCCCTTCCTGGGCGAGACCGCGCGCCTGTTGGAGTCGCGCGGGGCCCAGCGGCTGGCCGCCCCCTTCCCGCTCGGCGTCGAGGGCACCACGGGCTGGCTGAAAGCCGCCGCCGACGCCTGGGACGTGAAGGCCGAGACCTTCGAGGCGGTGGTGGCACCGGGCCAGCAGCGCGCGCGGGTGGCCATCGAACGCTACCGCGAGCGGCTGGCTGGCCAGAGCCTGTTCTTCTTCCCCGACTCGCAACTCGAGATCCCGATCGCGCGCTTCCTGTCGCGCGAGCTCGACATGCAACTCGTCGAGGTCGGCACGCCCTATCTGCACCGCCAGCACATGGCCGAGGAATTGGCCCTGCTGCCGACGGGCGTGCAGCTCAGCGAGGGTCAGCACGTCGACCGCCAGATCGACCGCTGCCGCGCCGCGCGGCCCGACCTCACCGTCTGCGGCCTGGGGCTCGCCAATCCCTTCGAACAGGAAGGGCTGACGACCAAGTGGTCGATCGAACTGGTCTTCACCCCGATCCAGGGGTTCGAGCAGGCGGGCGACCTCGCCGAGCTCTTCGCGCGCCCCCTGGTGCGCCGGACGAAGCTGGAGGTCTGAGGACATGCAGCTCACCGTCTGGACCTACGAGGGCCCGCCGCACGTCGGCGCCATGCGCGTCGCCACGGCGATGAAGGACGTGCACTACGTGCTCCACGCGCCGCAGGGCGACACCTACGCCGACCTGCTGTTCACCATGATCGAGCGGCGCGACAAGCGGCCGCCGGTGACCTACACCACCTTCCAGGCGCGCGACCTGGGCAGCGACACGGCCGAGCTGTTCAAGACGGCGGCGGCCGAGGCGGTCGAGCGCTTCCAGCCGAAGGCGCTGCTGGTCGGTGCCTCCTGCACCGCCGAGCTGATCCAGGACGACCCCGGCGGTCTCGCCAAGGCGCTGAATCTCTCCGTGCCGGTCGTCCCGCTGGAGCTGCCCAGCTACTCGAAGAAGGAGAACTGGGGCGCCGCCGAGACCTTCTACCAAACGGTCCGCACCCTGGCCGGCCCGAACGCCCCGGCGCCGGGCAGCGAGCGCACGCCGCGGCCGGTGGGCCGGGCGCCGAGTTGCAACCTGCTCGGCCCGACGGCGCTCGGCTTCCGCCACCGCGACGACGTGCTCGAGGTGCGCAAGCTGCTGGAGTCGATCGGCGTCGAGGTGCGCGTCGTGGCGCCGCTGAACGCCACTCCGGCCGACATCGCCCGGCTCGGCGAGGCCGACTTCAACGTGGTGCTCTATCCGGAAATCGCCCTCTCGGCGGCGAGTTGGCTGAAGCGCACTTTCCGCCAGCCGCACACGACGGTGGTGCCGATCGGCATCGGCGCGACGAAGGACTTCCTGAAAGAGGTCGGGGAGCTGACCGGCGTCGATCCGAACCCGGCGCTGGCCGGCGAGCCCTCGCGCCTGCCGTGGTGGTCGCGCTCGATCGACTCGACCTACCTGACCGGCAAGCGCGTCTTCGTTTTCGGCGACGGCACCCACGCGGTCGCCGCCGCGCGCGTTGCCCAGGAGGAGCTGGGCTTCGAGGTGGTCGGCATCGGCACCTACAGCCGCGAGATGGCCCGCGAGGTGCGCGCCGTCGCCGAGCGCTACGGCGTCGAGGCGCTGATCACCGACGATTACCTGGAGGTCGAGGAGCGGATCGAGGCGCTGCAGCCCGAGCTGGTGCTGGGCACTCAGATGGAACGCCACATGGCCAAGCGGCTCGGGATCGGCTGCGCCGTCATCTCCGCGCCGGTGCACGTGCAGGACTACCCCGCGCGCTACGCGCCGCAGATGGGTTGGGAAGGCGCCAACGTGCTGTTCGACACCTGGGTGCATCCCCTGGTCATGGGCCTGGAGGAGCACCTGCTCGGCATGTTCCGCGAGGACTTCGAGTTCCATGACGAGGCCGGTGGCTCGCACCTGGCGCACGGCACGCGCCGCGCCACGGCGGCGGCCGAGCCCGTGCCGGAGCCGGCGGCCGCCGAGATCCGCATCGCCGCGCCGGTCTTGCAAGCTGCAGAGTCACGAGCCGAAGCCGAGAGCGCGCCGGCCGCCGGCGAGCCCGCCTGGACCGCCGAGGCCGAGAAGGAACTGAAGAAGATCCCCTTCTTCGTGCGCGGCAAGGCGCGGCGCAACACCGAACGCTTCGCGGCCGAGCACGGCGTAGCCGCGATCACCGTCGAGACGCTCTACGATGCCAAAGCGCACTTCGGCAAATAGCCCGGCCACGGGCGCAGCGGACGCCGCCACGCCGGTGCGCGTGGTGCTGATCACGCTCGACCGGCACCTGGCCAGCGCCACCCAGCGGGCGACCAAGACCCTGCGCCGGCAGATTCCCGGGCTGGAGCTGCACTTCCACGCGGCGACCGACTGGGCCAACGACCCCGAGTCGCTGGCCCGCTGCAAGGCCGACATCGCGCGCGGCGACATCGTCATCGCCTGCATGCTGTTCGTCGAGGAGCACATCCAGGCGGTGCTGCCGGACCTCAAGGCGCGGCGCGCGCAGTGCGATGCCATGGTCGGCTGCATCTCCGCCAGCGAGGTCGTCAAGCTGACCCGCCTCGGCCGTTTCTCGATGGACGGCGAGAACCAGGGCGGCATGCTCTCCCTGCTCAAGCGCCTGCGCGGCAGCAAGAAGAAGCCGGGGCAGAGCGCCGGGCACCAGCAGGTCGCCATGCTGCGCCGCCTGCCGAAGATCCTGCGCTTCATCCCCGGGCCGGCCCAGGACGTACGCGCCTACTTCCTGACGCTGCAGTACTGGCTGGCCGGGTCGGAGCACAACGTGGTGCATCTGGTCCGCTTCCTGATCGACCGCTACGCCGACGGCCCGCGCCGTCACCTGCGCGGCGCCACGCCCGCCCAGGCGCCGGTCGAGTATCCGGACCTCGGCCTCTACCACCCGGACGCCAAGGGCGGCATCGTCGCCGAGGCGCAGCGCCTGCCGCGGCCGAAGCGTCCGACCGGCCGGGTCGGCCTGCTGCTGATGCGCTCCTACGTGCTGGCCGGCGACACCGGCCACTACGACGGCGTGATCGCGGCGCTGGAGGCACGCGGCCTGGAGATCGTACCGGCCTTCGCCATGGGCCTGGACCAGCGCCCGGCGATCGAAGCCTACTTCATGGACGAGACGGGCCGGGCCACGGTCGACGCCGTGGTCTCGCTGACCGGCTTCTCGCTGGTCGGCGGGCCGGCCTACAACGACTCCCAGGCGGCCGAGGAGATGCTGGCGCGCCTGGACGTGCCCTACATCGCCGCCCAGGCGGTCGAGTTCCAGAGCCTGGAACAGTGGGGCGGCTCCAGCCGCGGCCTGATGCCGGTGGAGTCGACCATCCAGATCGCCATCCCGGAGCTGGACGGCGCCATCGGGCCCACCGTCTTCGGCGGCCGGTCGTGCGGCGGCGAGGTGGAGTGCCACGGCTGCCACCGCCATTGCCGCTTCGACGCCGCCGCCGCACAGGACATGCACGTCTGCATCGACCGCGCCGAGATGCTGGCTGCGCGCGTCGCCAAGACCGTCGCCCTGCGACGCGCCGAGAAGGCCGAGCGTAAGCTCGCTGTCGTGCTGTTCAACTTCCCGCCGAACAGCGGAGCGACCGGCACGGCCGCCTACCTGGACGTCTTCGGCTCGCTGCACGCGACGCTGCGCGGGCTGCAGCGCGAGGGCTACGACGTCGAGGTGCCGGAGTCGCCGGAGGCCCTGCGCGCCGCGCTGCTCGGCGGCAATGCCGAGGTCTACGGCGCCGACGCCAACGTCGCCGCGCACATCCCGGTCGACGACCACGTCCGGCGCGAGCCCTGGCTGAAGGAGATCGAGGCCGCCTGGGGCCCGGCGCCCGGCCGCCAGCTCACCGACGGGCGCAGCCTCTTCGTGCTCGGCGCCCGCTTCGGCAAGGTCTTCGTCGGCGTGCAGCCCGGCTTCGGCTACGAGGGGGATCCGATGCGCCTGCTGTTCGAGCAGGGCTTCGCCCCGACGCATGCCTTCAGCGCCTTCTACCGCTGGCTGCGCGAGGACTTCGGCGCCAATGCGGTGCTCCACTTCGGCACCCACGGCGCGTTGGAGTTCATGCCCGGCAAGCAGACCGGCATGTCCGGCGCCTGCTGGCCCGACCGGCTGATCGGCGACCTGCCGAACTTCTACCTCTACGCCGCCAACAACCCCTCCGAGGGGACGATCGCCAAGCGCCGCTCCGGCGCCACCATCGTCACCTACATGACGCCGCCGGTGACCCATGCGGGCCTCTACCGCGGCCTTGCCGACCTGCGGGCCTCGATCGACCACTGGCGCGGCCTGACACCGGACGCGGAGGCCGAGCGGGATCAGCTCGCCGAGCTGATCCAGGCGCAGGCCGCCGAGATCGACCTGGCCGAGGCCGAGCCGCTGTGGAACGGCGATGCCGGCGCGCGGATCGTCGAGCTGACCCGCGAGCTGAGCGAGATCGAGCAGTCGCTGATCCCGCATGGTCTGCACACGGTCGGCACGCCGCCGAGCGTCGAGGAGCGGGTCGACCTGCTCTTCGCCATGGCCGAGCTGGAGCCGGCGACGGCGCCCTCGAAGGCGGCGGTGGCCGCGCTCGTCGCCGGGCGCACGCCGCACGAGGCGGCCAAGCTCGACGGCCACGGCGAGGACGCGGCGCGTATCGCCGTGCTGCAAGGGCTGGCCGAGGCGCACGAGAAGATGTGCGGCGACCACGAACTGGCCGGACTGCTGCACGCGCTGGACGGCGGCTACATCCGCCCGGCGCCGGGCGGCGACCTCCTGCGTACGCCGGAGGTGCTGCCGGCCGGGCGCAACCTGCACGGCTTCGACCCCTTCCGCATTCCCAGCGCCTTCGCGGTCGCCGACGGCCGCCGCCAGGCGCAGCGCCTGCTCGACCGCCACGCCGGCGAGGGCAACGCGCTGCCGCAGTCGGTCGCCTTCGTGCTGTGGGGCACCGACAACCTGAAGAGCGCGGGCGGGCCGATCGGCCAGGTGCTCGCGCTGCTCGGCGCCAAGCCGCGCTTCGACGGCTACGGCCGGCTGTGCGGCGCCGAGCTGATCCCGCTGGAGGAGCTGGGCCGGCCGCGTATCGACGTGGTGGTGACGCTGTCCGGCATCTTCCGCGACCTGCTGCCGCTGCAGACCAAGCTGCTGGCCGAGGCGACCTGGCTGGCGGCCAGTGCCGAGGAACCGGCGGAGACGAACTTCGTGCGCGCCCATGCCCTGGCCTACCAGGCCGAGCACGGCTGCGACCTGGAGACGGCGGCGCTGCGGGTCTTCTCCAACGCCGACGGCGCCTACGGCTCCAACGTCAACCAGCTCGTCGACAGCGGCGCCTGGCAGGACGAGGACGAACTGGCGGACGCCTACGCCAAGCGCAAGTGCTTCGCTTACGGCCGCTCCGGCAAGCCGATCAAGCAGGCCGAGCTGCTGCAGTCGATGCTGGCCGACGTCTCGCTGGCCTACCAGAACCTCGAGTCGGTGGAGGTCGGGATCACCACGGTCGACCACTACTTCGACACCCTGGGCGGTATCGGCCGCGCCGTGCAGCGCGCCCAGGGCAAAGGCGTGCCGGTCTACATCGGCGACCAGACCCGCAGCGAGGGCACGGTGCGCACGCTCGGCGAGCAGGTCGCTCTGGAGACGCGCACCCGCATCCTCAATCCGCGCTGGTACGAGGGCATGCTCAAGCACGGCTACGAGGGCGTGCGCCAGATCGAGGCGGCGGTAACCAACACCATGGGCTGGTCGGCCACCACCGGCCAGGTGCAGCCCTGGGTCTACACCCAGGTCAGCGAGACCTTCGTGCTGAACCCGGAGATGCGCGCGCGCCTGGCCGAGCTGAACCCCAAGGCGCTGGCCAAGGTCGCCAACCGCCTGCTGGAAGCGCACGACCGCAAGTACTGGAACCCCGACGAGTCCACCCTGGAGGCGCTGCGCCAGGCCGGCGAGGAGCTGGAGGACCGTCTCGAAGGCATCGCCGAGCCCCGCGCGAGCAAGGGGCGCCTGGGCGAGACCGTGACCGGCGGCGTCGCCGCCTGAACCCGAGCCGCGATTGGAGCGACTGACCGATGGGCAACATGAGCACCGTACTTCCCCGGCGCGACGACGGCGAGGGCAGCGTCCAGGTCCACCAGGACCCGAGCGTGCGGATCGACAAGGCCAAGGTCTTCGCCGTCTACGGCAAGGGCGGCATCGGCAAGTCGACGACCTCCTCCAACCTCTCTGTCGCCTTCTCGAAGCTCGGCAAGCGGGTGCTGCAGATCGGCTGCGACCCGAAGCATGACAGCACCTTCACCCTGACCAAGAGCCTGATGCCGACCGTCATCGACGTGCTGGAGTCGGTCGATTTCCACTCCGAGGAGCTGCGCGTCGAGGACTTCGTCTACGAGGGCTACAACGGCGTCATGTGCGTCGAGGCCGGCGGCCCGCCGGCCGGCACCGGCTGCGGCGGCTACGTGGTCGGCCAGACCGTCAAGCTGCTCAAGGAGCACCACCTGCTCGACGACACCGACGTGGTGATCTTCGACGTGCTGGGCGACGTGGTCTGCGGCGGCTTCGCCGCCCCCCTGCAGCACGCCGAGCGGGCGCTGATCGTCACCGCCAACGACTTCGACTCGATCTACGCGATGAACCGCATCGTCGCGGCGATCCTCGCCAAGTCGCGCAACTACGAAGTGCGCCTGGGCGGCGTCATCGCGAACCGCAGCGCGGCAACCGACCAGATCGACAAGTTCAACAAGGAGGTCGGCCTCGACGTCCTGGCGCACTTCCCGGACCTCGACGAGATCCGCCGCTCGCGCCTGGCCAAGGCGACCCTCTTCGAGATGCCGGAAACCCCGGAGGTCAAGGCGGTGCAGGAGGAGTACCTGCGCCTCGCCCAGAACCTTTGGACCGGCCGCGACCCCTTGCTCGCCACGCCGATGAAGGACCGCGCGATCTTCGACCTGCTGGGATTCAACTGATGCCCACGGCCACCTTCGCCCAGCGCCGCGGCCAGCTCGAGGCCTATTTCGACCGCACCGCGGTCGAGGCCTGGGCGCGCCTGACCTCCGACGCGCCGGTCAGCCGCATCCGCGCCACCGTGCGCGCCGGGCGCGAGCGCATGCGCGCGACGCTGCTGTCCTGGCTGCCCGACGACATGAGCGGGCGCACGCTGCTGGACGCCGGCTGCGGCACCGGCCTGCTGGCGGTCGAGGCGGCGCGACGCGGGGCGCAGGTGACGGCGATCGACGTCTCGCCGACGCTGGTCAAGCTGGCGGCCGAGCGGCTGCCGGCCGACATCGACCCGGCGCGCATCGACTTCCGCGTCGGCGACATGTTGGAGCCCGGGGCACAGCGCTTCGACCACGTCGTCGCCATGGACTCGCTGATCCACTACCGCACGGACGACATCGTGCGCGCGCTGGGCAAGTTGACGGCGCACGCCGAGCGGTCGGTGGTCTTCACCTTCGCGCCGCGCACGCCGGCGCTGGCCGCCATGCATGCGGTCGGCAAGCTGTTCCCGCGCGGCGACCGGGCGCCGGCGATCGAGCCGGTCGGCGAGCGCCGCCTGCAGCGCCGCCTGGCGACCGACGGCAGCTTGGCCGACTGGCGGCTCGGCCGGCAGCAGCGGATCGTCAGCGGTTTCTACACCTCGCAGGGCCAGGAGTTGGTGCGTCGATGAAGCGCCTGAGCGACAGGCTTGCGCAGAACTGGATGCGGCTCGGCCCGCAGTTCCTGCCGTTCGCGGACGCCGCGAGCGCGGAGCTGCCGCTCGGCCGCCTGCTGCGCCTGTCGCTGTTCCAGATCTCGGTCGGCATGGCGGTGGTGCTGCTGACCGGCACGCTGAACCGGGTGATGATCGTCGAGCTCGGCGTCTCGGCCGGCCTCGTCGCCGTCATGGTCGCCCTGCCGCTGGTCTTCGCGCCGCTGCGCGCGCTGATCGGCTTTCGCTCCGACACCCACCGCTCGGCGCTCGGCTGGCGGCGCGTGCCCTACATCTGGATGGGCTCGATGCTGCAGTTCGGCGGCCTGGCGATCATGCCCTTCGCGCTGCTGGTGCTCTCCGCCGACACGGTCCACGGGCCGGAGGCGCTGGGCCACGCCGGCGCGGCGCTCGCTTTCCTGCTGGTCGGCGCCGGGCTGCACACCACGCAGACCGCCGGGCTGGCGCTGGCCACCGACCTGGCGCCGGCCGAGAGCCGGCCGCGCGTCGTCGCGCTGATGTACGTCATGCTGCTGCTCGGGATGGTCGGCAGTGCCCTGGTCTTCGCCCTGGTGCTGGCGGACTTCAGCCAGGTCAAGCTGATCCAGGCGATCCAGGCGGCCGCCGTGCTGACGCTGGTACTCAACGGCATCGCCCTGTGGAAGCAGGAGGCGCGCACCCCCGCGCTGACCCGCGGCGACCGGCCACGGCCGAGCTTCCGCGAGGCCTGGGAGGGCATCCAGGACGGCGGGCGGACCAAGCGCCTGCTGGTCGCCATCTTCCTGGGCACCGCCGGCTTTTCCATGCAGGACATCCTGCTGGAGCCCTACGGCGGCGAGATCCTGGGCCTGGACGTCGGCGCGACCACCCAGTTGACGGCGATCCTCGCCGCCGGTTCGCTGGCCGGCTTCGCGCTCTCGGCACGCCTGCTGTCGCGCGGTCACGACCCCTTCCGGCTGGCCGCCTGGGGCAGCCTGATCGGCATCTTCGCCTTATCGGCGGTGATCTTCGCCGCCCCGCTCGACTCGGCGGCGCTGTTCCGCACCGGCACCGCGCTGATCGGCTTCGGCGGCGGCCTGCTGGCGGTCGGAACCCTGACCGCCGCCATGGCGATCGCCGATACCGGCACCGCCGGCTCGGGCATGGCGCTGGGCGCCTGGGGCGCGGTGCAGGCCACGGCCGCCGGCGGCGCCATCGCGCTGGGCGGCCTGCTGCGCGACACGGTCGGCCATCTGGCCGCCAGCGGCGCGCTCGGCCCCGCCTTGACCGATCCCTCGATCGGCTACTCGGTCGTCTACCATCTGGAGATCCTGTTGCTGTTCGCGGCCCTGGTCGCCATCGGCCCGCTGGTCCGCACCAAGAGCATCCGTCCGCACGGCAGTCCCGCCGCATCGGGCCGTTTCGGCCTGGCCGAGTTCCCCGGCTAGCCGCCGTGCGCCGTTAAGCGAAGCAAACCGTCCGCCTGAAGGAGTCCGGTCCCATGTCCGCTTCGATCACCAGCCACATCGATGTGGCGCAAGTCGCGCTCTATACCTTCTGGCTGTTCTTCGCCGGCCTGATCTTCTATCTGCGCCGCGAGGACCGCCGCGAGGGCTACCCGCTGCACTCGGAGGTGACCGGCGAGCCCTTCAACCAGGACTCGCTGCTGATCCCCGACGAAAAGCTCTTCAAGCTGGCCAACGGCGAGACCACGAGCTCCATGCGGGCGGACACCCGCGATCTCCGCATGGCGCCGACCGAGGGCTGGTCCGGCGCGCCCTTCGAGCCGACCGGCGATCCGATGGTCGACGGCGTCGGCCCGGCCGCCTGGGCCGAGCGGCGCGACGTGGTCGAGACCACCTACGAGGGCTCGCCGAAGATCATCCCGATGCGCAAGCTGCCCGAGTTCGAGGTCGCGACCGGCGACGTCGATCCGCGCGGCCTGCCGGTCAAGGGCTGCGACAAGCAGGTGGCGGGCACCGTGCGCGACCTGTGGATCGACCACGGCGAGCAGATGATCCGCTACCTGGAGGTCGAACTCGAGGGCGGCGGCAATGTCCTGCTGCCGATGACCATGGCCAAGCTGACCGGCTACCCGGCGCACGTCGCGGTGAACGCCATCACCGGCGCGCAGTTCGCCAAGGTGCCGAAGACCAAGGACGCGGATACGGTCACCCTGCTGGAGGAGGACAAGATCTGCGCCTACTACGCCGGCGGCTACCTCTATGCCACGCCGGATCGGCTGAAGCCGATCATCTAGGGCCGGCCGCCGAGAGACCGGGGCCGTCTGCACCGCAGGCGGCCCCCGCCGGAGCCCCGGGTATTCGCCAACCGAGGTCCCGGCAGACGGGTACGCGAAGGAGCAAGCGCCATGTGCGAAGTCGAGATCGAGGAAGTCCGCGGCCTGCCGGGCAAGCTGCCTGAAGGCGAGAGGGTGCTGTGGCAGGGCGCACCGCGCTGGCAGAGCCTCGCCCGGCGCTGCTTCAAGGTGCGGCTGGTCGCCCTCTACTTCGGCATCTTCGCGCTCTGGTGGGCGGGCGCCGCCTTCGCCGACGGCGCGGGCCTCGCCGCTGCCGCGATGGAGGGCCTGGCGGTCGTGCCGATCGGCGCCTTGGGCGTCGCGCTGCTGCTGGGCCTGGCCTGGGTCCATGCGCGCACCACGATCTACACGATCACCAACCGGCGGGTCGCGGTGCGCTACGGCATCGCGCTGCCGATGACCGTAAACCTGCCCTTCAGCCGCGTCGGCTCGGCCGACCTGAAGCTCTACGCCGACGGTACCGGCGATCTGATTCTCTCACTGATGGGGCGCGACCGAATCGCCTACCTGCACCTCTGGCCGCATGTCCGCCCCTGGCGCTTCAGCCCGGTGCAGCCGATGCTGCGCAATCTGCCCGACCCGCGCGAGGCGGGGCGCATCCTGGCCGAAGCCATGGCCACCGCCGTCGCCCAGCGCCAGGCCGCCGAACGCGAGGCCACCGAACGCCAGGCTGCCCGGCACGAGCAGGCCGGAGTGAGCAAGATCAATGAGCCCCTTCGGCCGGCGCGCGAGCCTGCGAGCGGGCCGATCCCCGTGGCCGCCGCCGAATAGGGCACGGCCACCCGACCACCCCGCAGCCGGGACCGCGAACGACCATGAGCGACCAGGTTCATTCCCCCGCCCACCATCATCACCACACCCAGTTTCCCAAGGGCGTGCTGTGGGCCGCCGCCGCGCTGATCGCGTTTTCCATCGCGCTGGCCGGGCTCGGCCGAATGACCGGCGTCGGCACGCTGGAGAACCCCGAGGCCGCGCCGCGCGCCGTCTTCGCACTGCACTTCGCCGACGGCGCCGACGGTTCGGTCGCGATCACCGACGCCGAGACGGGCGCCCTGGTCCTGGCGCTGGAGCCGGGCACCAACGGCTTCGCCCGCAGCGTGCTGCGCGGCCTGGCGCGCGAGCGCAAGCTGGAGGCGATCGGCCAGACCGTCCCCTTTCAGGTCGCCAGTTGGGCGGACGGACGGCTGACCCTCGAGGATCCGGCCACTGGGCGCGTCGTCGAGCTCAACGCCTTCGGCGCGACCCAGATCGAAACCTTCGCGCGCATCGTCGCCGCCGCGACCGCGAAGCGGCAGGAGGGCACGCAATGATCGGCAAGCTATTCGGCAAGCGCCACGTCGAGGTGCCCTGCACGGTCGAGGTCTGCAACACCTTCGACAGCCTGCACGCCCACGTCGACCTGGCGCGCGAGTACGACCTCAACCCCGGCGACGAGGTGCGCGTGCACGGCGCGGAGATCGCCGCTGCCTACGGCGAGGCCTTCGTGCTGGAGCGCCGCGCCACCGTCACCCGCGCCGGCTGGCTGGAGCGCGCCTGGACGCGCCTCGTCGGCAACCTGGAATTCATGGAGCTGCTGGACATCAGCTTCAGCGACAGGAGGAAACTATGAGCACGGCTGCAGCACGGCGCATCTCGCCGGTCGACAACGAATACGTCGTCGCCGAGCTGGCCAAGAACGGCATCGACGCCGGTGCGGACAACGGCCCCAACGAGTCGACCAGCAAGGCGCAGGAAGACACGCTGCTCAGCCCGCGCTTCTACACCACCGACTTCGAGGCGCTCGACGCCATCGACGTCACCCCGGTACGCCGCGAGTGGGACGCGCTGATCGCCGAGCTGGCCGCCGACACCAACAAACGGCACTTCAAGCGCGACCCCGAGTGGGAGGCGGAGATCCGCGCCCTGCCGGACGAGTTGCGCAAGGAGTTCATGGACTTCCTGATCTCCTCGCTGACGGCCGAGTTCTCGGGCTGCGTGCTCTACGCCGAGATGCGCAAGCGCGGCACCAACCAAGACATCATCGACCTGTTCAAGTACATGAGCCGCGACGAGGCGCGCCACGCCGGCTTCATCAACGACGCGCTGAAGGACTTCGGGATCGGCGTCGACCTCGGCTTCCTGACCAAGACCAAGAAGTACACCTACTTCCAGCCCAAGTTCATCTTCTACGCCGTCTACCTGTCGGAGAAGATCGGCTACGCGCGCTACATCACCATCTTCCGGCATCTGCAGCGGCATCCGGACAAGCGATTTCACCCGATCTTCAAGTGGTTCGAGCAGTGGTGCAACGACGAGTTCCGCCACGGCGAGGCCTTCGCCCTGCTGATGCGCGCCCAGCCGCACACCCTGCGCGGCCTGAACAAGCTGTGGATCCGCTTCTTCCTGCTGGCAGTCTTCGCCACCATGTACGTGCGCGACCACGCGCGGCCGGTGTTCCACGAGGCGCTCGACCTCGACATCGACGACTACGACATGCGGGTCTTCCGCATCACCAGCGAGATCTCCAAGCAGGTCTTCCCGCTGACGCTCGACGTCGACAATCCGCGCTTCAAGAAGCTGATGGACCGCCTGTTCCACACCGCGCAGAGGATCGACCGCGCCAAGGAGCGCGGCGGCCTGGGCGGCGCCCTGGCCCGCCTCGGCCTGGCCGGGGTGGCGGCGGCGACGGTCGCCCAGCTCTACCTGCTGCCGACCAAGCCGAACACGCCGCCGGCCGAGAGCCGTCTGGCGCCGGCCTGGTAGGTCCGTTCCCCGCACGCGCCGTCCGAAGGGAATCCCCGACCCGATGGAAGCCTTTGCCGCCCCCGCCCTGTTCGCGCTGTTCCTCTGGTGGTGGTCCACCGGCGCGATCCTGTGGCTGGTCGGCATGCCGCGGCACACCCACCGCTGGTCGATGGCCGGCGCCACGCTGCTGCTGCCGATGGCCGTCTGGGGCCTCTTGGGCAGCGCCGGCGCGCCGACGCTGCTCGGCGCCTACCTGGCCTTCGCCAGCGCCGTCGCCGTCTGGGGCTGGCACGAGATGGCCTTCCTGATGGGCTACGTCACCGGGCCGAACACCCGGCCCTGCCCGCCGGGCGCGCGCGGCCTGCGCCGTCTGCTGCTGGCCACCGGCACCGTGATCTACCACGAGGTGGCGCTGGCGCTGACCGCCGGCGCGCTGATCTGGCTGCTGTGGGATAGCCCCAATCAGGTGGGCGTGTGGACCTTCGTGGTGCTCTGGCTGATGCGGCTTTCGGCCAAGCTCAACGTCTACTTCGGCGTGCCGAACATGACCGACGAGTTCCTGCAGCCGCATCTGGAGTACCTCACCGGCTACTTCCGCAAGGGCCCGGTCTCGCTGCTGTTCCCGCTGGCGGTCACCGGCGGCACTGTGGCGGCGGTGCTGATGGGCGCCTACGCCGCCCATCCGGCGACGCCGCTGGCGACCACGGTTGGGCTGGTGCTGGCGGGGACGCTGTTGGTGCTGGCCGTGCTCGAACACTGGTTCCTGGTGCTGCCGTTGCGCGACGCCGCGCTGTGGCGCTGGGCGCTGCGCGAGGCGGCGCCCGGCCTGGCGACCCCGGGACCGAATGACCCACTGGCCTCCGGCAGCCAGCCGGGCCATCTTGGCGAGGTCACGCGCGAGCGGCATCGCGCGGGAGCTAGCAACCTTTTGCGAACGACGCTGCCGGCCGCCGAATGAGGGATCCGGACCACAGGCTGGACCGGAACCGGCAGACACAAGGGGCGCAGTGCCGTCCCGCACTGGGGAGAGACCCGATGGATTACGAAGCCTTTTTCCAGGATCGGCTGTCCGAGCTGCGCGACGAGGGGCGCTACCGCGTTTTCGCCGAGTTGGAACGCAAGGCCGGGGGCTTCCCCAAGGCGACCCGCTACGCCGAGGCCGGCACCTCCGAGGTCACCGTCTGGTGCTCCAACGACTACCTCGGCATGGGCCAGCACCCGGACGTCATCGGCGCCATGCACGATGCCATCGACCGCTGCGGCGCCGGCGCCGGCGGCACCCGCAATATCTCCGGCACCAACCACTAGCACGTGCTGCTGGAGCGCGAGCTGGCCGACCTGCACGGCAAGGAGGCGGCGCTGCTGTTCACCTCCGGCTACGTCTCCAACTGGGCGGCGCTGGGCACCCTGGCCGCCAAGATGCCGGGGTGCGTCGTGCTCTCCGACGCGCTGAACCACGCCTCGATGATCGAGGGCATCCGGCATTCGCGCGCCGAAAAGGTGCTTTTCAAGCACAACGACCCGGAGGACCTGGACCGCAGGCTGGCCGAGATCGATCCCGGCCGGCCGAAGCTGGTGGCCTTCGAGTCGGTCTACTCGATGGACGGCGACATCGCCCCGATCGAGGAGATCTGCGATGTCGCCGACAAGCACGGCGCCATGACCTACCTGGACGAGGTGCATGCGGTCGGCCTCTACGGTCCGCGCGGCGGCGGCGTCGCCGAGGCGCGCGGGCTGATGGACCGCCTGACGGTGATCGAGGGCACGCTCGGCAAGGCCTTCGGCGTGATGGGCGGCTACATCGCCGCCAGCCATGCGCTCTGCGACTTCGTGCGCAGCTTCGCCAGCGGCTTCATCTTCACCACCGCGCTGCCGCCGGCGATCGCCGCGGGGGCCGCCGCCTCGATCCGCCACCTGAAGGTCTCCGACGCCGAGCGGCTGCGCCAGCGCGACCGGGTGGCGCGGCTGCGCGCCCGCCTGGACGCCGCCGGCATCCCGCACCTGGACAATCCCAGCCACATCGTGCCGGTGATGGTCGGCGACCCGGTGCTGTGCAAGCGCGTCAGCGACATCCTCCTCGACGCCTGGGGCATCTACGTGCAGCCGATCAACTACCCGACCGTGCCGCGCGGCACCGAGCGCCTGCGCTTCACCCCCAGCCCGCTGCACAGCGACGCCGACCTGGACCGCCTGATGACGGCGCTGACCACCGTGTGGGCCGAGGTCGGCCTGATGAAGCGGAGCGCGGCGGAGTAGGCTGCACGCCTCTTCGGACGGCAAGCGGCCCGGCGCTAGAGCGCGATCGTCACTGGTGGAAGCGGATCCGCGTCCACCAGTGACGTGAATCGCTCTCTAACTCCATGAATAGAGCAGGATTCACGTCTTGGATGGGATCGCCAAAGCGATTCCATCCAAGACGTGAATCCTGCTCTAGACGGTGCAGCCCTGCGGCAGAACCGTGTCGGACTCGGCAGGAGCGAAGCGCGCTGCCAGGGTGCGGTAGCGGCTGTGCACGCCATCGCGGTCCACGTGGCAGGAGCGCAGGCGTCGGGTTCCGGCCGACTGCTTGAAGGCCGTCCGGCCATGCAGGACCCGCTGGTTGTCGAAGATCAGCACGTCGCCGGGCTCCAGAGGGATTCGGGCCTGGTTGACCGGATCCTGGAGCCGGCGGCTGAGGTCGCCGAGCGTATCCAGCAGGTCCGGCATGAGGTGGAAGGCGCAGATCTGCGGCCCGATGCAGCGATCGTTGAAGCGGACGCCGCACACCCGCCCCGTGCCGTCGCGGCTGAAGACGCGGGCTTCGGCCTGAAGGGCCACCTCGCCCGGATGGCGGCGTTCGAAGGAGATCTGGCGCGTGGCCAGCATTTCGAAGGCATCCGGCGCCTCCGCGCGCATGTCCTCCGCGATGCGGAACCCGTCGACCATCAGCGATGCGCCCGCCCCGGCGCCGGCCGCGGCGAGGCAGTGGAACAGCAGGATGCCCGGCGGGCTGTAGCGGAAGGGCTCGTCGGTGTGCGGAACCTGCGCCCGCGCGGTCTGGCCGGCCACTTGCGGATCCGGTTTGGAGATCAAGTCCTGAACCAGGCCGTAGCTCGTCTCGCGGATCGGGCCGAGGCGAGCTGCGATCTCCGCCGTCGCCTCCGGCCGGACGGGGGCACCGCGCAACCGCACGATGCCGTCGTCGCATAGCGCCTGCAGCAGGTCGAACAGTGCCGCCTCGCCGCCATCGCGAAACGCAGCGTGCGGAAGGGTCGCCAGACGTTCGGTCAGGTTCGCCCGCCACAGACGCGGGACCGCTCGCCGGGCGGCAAGGGTCTCCGGCAGGTCGTAGGCGCAGCCCCGCAACCAAACGGCGTCAAAGGAGGATTCGTGTCCGTCGTGCCAGACGACCGCCAGCCGACCGCCTCGCTCGACGAGCTCGATGCGACGGATGCCCGGCGCGCGTGGCACGTCGGCGAAGCTGGTCCAGCGCAGCCCGGATGCGGGATCGCCGCAGCTCTCGCACCGGCACGCGTTGCGCAGCCAGCTCAGGTGGAACCGCGCCTCCACGCCGTCCGACCATCCCAGGCGCAGGTGCGCCGCCGCGCCCACGTGCAGGCCAACCAAATCCTCGCCGCACGTCTCCGATGCGACCTTCAGCATGCTGTGTGTGCTCCGCATGGATAGAAAACGTCAAAACACTGTCGCTTTGAATCCTTTTATGCAAACTAGTTATCGGATCATTCTGGCGAACAAAATTCAAAACGAGGGAAGGCTGGCGTGCTCCCGTTGACCGCCCTTCGCGCTTTCGCAACCGCTGCTAGGCACCGCAGCCTGACCCGCGCGGCGCAAGACCTGGGGGTGACCCCGGGCGCAGTCGGCCACCAGATCCGTCAACTCGAGGCGCGGATCGGCATGCCGCTGCTTTGGCGCGACGGCGCCGAGCTGAAGCTCAGCGAAACCGCGGAAGGCGCGCTTCCGCTCCTGCTGCAAGGCTTCGACACGCTGCATCGCGCATCCGAAGTCCTGGCACCGTCGAGCGAGGCGATGTCCCTGACCATTGCTGCCGATCCTTCTTTCGCGGCGCTCTGGCTGGCGCCGCGGCTGAAGGCCGCGCGCGAGAGCATAGCGCCCATGGAGGTGCGCATCGTCGCGCCCGTGGATACCGCCGACCTCGCCGGTCGCGGAATCGATTTGGCGATCACCTACCGACAGCCACGGAGCGATCACGGCGCGAGCCGAGTCCTCTTGCACGAGCGCATCCTTCCGGCCGCGAGTCCATCTCTTCTCGGTCGCACGGCCGGGGCCGTCGGGCCGGACCTCGACACGCTCCCGCTCCTCCATATCGACCGGATGCTCGGCGACGACGTCTACCCGACCTGGGCCGACTGGTTCCGCCACTGCGGCGTGCAGCGCCCCGACGTGGCCGAAGGCGCGCGCTTCAGCCTTTCCATCATGGCCGTCCAGGCAGCGATCGCCGGGCAGGGCGCGGTCCTGACCAGCCACCTTCTTATCGAATCGGCGCTTGCGTCCGGCACGCTTTCCTCGCTGGCGGCGGAGCGGGACGGGTTGCCGCTCGTGCGCTACCTCGTGTGGCCCTCCCGCGGCCCGAAGCACCGCAGCGCGGGGCGCTTTGCAACTCGGCTCGCCGAGCTCGTGTGAGGGGCACGCTGGTCCTTCGCCGCGCCGAACGCGCATATCTGACACATGTCAATGTTAAATGACACTCAAGCGTTAAGTTGACTGGACAGTCCTTTGGGGAGGTCCGGCCGATGCGCATCCTGCTGATCCATCCGAACTATCACTCCGGCGGGGCGGAGATCGCCGGCAACTGGCCGCCGGCCTGGGCGGCCTACCTGTCGGGCGCCCTGCGCGCGGCCGGCTTCGACGACATCCGCTTCGTCGACGCCATGACCAACGACCTGTCGGACGAGCAGGTAGCGGAGATCGTCGCCGAGGCGAAGCCGGACCTGGTCGGCGCCACGGCCATCACGCCGTCGATCTACAAGGCCGAGCGGGCGCTGCAGATCGCCAAGGAGATCCATCCCGACTGCGTCACCGTTCTGGGCGGCATCCACGCCACCTTCATGTACCAGCAGGTGCTGAGCGAGGCGCCCTGGATCGACGTCGTCGTGCGCGGCGAGGGCGAGGCGGTGATCCAGAACCTGGCGCACGCCGTGGCCGTCGGCGACTGGCCGAAGGAGCGCCGGCGCATCCGCGGCCTGGCCTTCGTCGACGACGGCAAGATCGTCGCCACCCCGGCGGAGCCGACGCTGAGCGACCTGGAGGCGGTCAGCCCCGACTGGGGCGTGCTGGAGTGGGAGAAGTACGTCTACATCCCGACCGGCACGCGCGTGGCGATCCCCAACATGGCGCGCGGCTGCCCCTTCACCTGCAGCTTCTGCAGCCAGTGGAAGTTCTGGCGCGACTACCGGGTGCGCGACCCCAAGAAGGTGGTCGACGAGATCGAGAGCCTGGTGCGCGACCACGACGTCGGCTTCTTCATCCTGGCCGACGAGGAGCCGACCATCAACCGCAAGAAGTTCATCGAGTTCTGCGAGGAGTTGATCGCCCGCGACCTGCCGGTGCAGTGGGGCATCAACACCCGCGTCACCGACATCCTGCGCGACGAGGAGCTGCTGCCGCTCTACCGCAAGGCGGGGCTGATCCACGTCTCGCTCGGCACGGAAGCGGCCGCCCAGCTCAAGCTCGACCGCTTCAACAAGGAAACCACCGTCGCCCAGAACAAGAAGGCGATCGAGCTGCTGCGCAAGAACGGCATCGTCGCCGAGGCGCAGTTCATCGTCGGGCTGGAGAACGAGACGGTCGAGACCCTGGAAGAGACCTACCGGATGGCCATGGACTGGAAGCCGGACATGGCCAACTGGGCGATGTACACGCCCTGGCCCTTCTCCGACCTGTTCCAGGAGCTGGGCGAGAAGGTCGAGGTCTTCGACTACGAGAAGTACAACTTCGTCACCCCGATCATGAAGCCCGACGCCATGGACCGGGCAACGCTGCTCGACCGGGTGATGCACAACTACCGCCGCTTCTACATGCGCAAGTCCTTCCTGGAATACCCCTTCATCAAGGACCGCACCAAGCGCCGTTACATGCTGAACTGCCTGAAGGCCTTCCTGAAGTCCGGCGTGCAGCGGACCTTCTACGACCTCGGGCGGGTCGGCTACTGGGGCCCGCAGTCGAAGAAGTCGGTCGACTTCCACTTCGACGAAACCCGCACCCGCGACGGCGAGGTCCTGGCCGTCACGGGCTCGCCGGAATGGCGCGCCATCCACGACCAGGCGCGCAAGCGCGCCGACGCCGAGGCGACCCGGGCGCGCAAGCGGCGCGAGCGCGAGGCGGCCACGGCGAAAGCCTGCGGCGGCGGCGACCGGCAGCTCAGCGAGGCGGAGATGATCTTCTACGAGGCCGCCCGCACTTCGGCCCGCACCACGGACCGCACCACGGCGGGCGACAAGGTGGACGCCGCGCAATGAGCGCCGCACCCCAGGACGACGTCGGCCGGACAGGCGCGCCTCTGCCCGAGGCCGGCGCCCGGCCCCACCTGCTGCAGGCCGTGTCGGCCGAGGTGGCGCAGTGCCGTCCGGCCGCGCGCGCCGAGGCCCGGATCGGGCCGAACGCCCTGATCCAGGTGGCCGAGACCCTCCGGTCGCGGATCGGCGAAGGGCCGGCCATGCTGCTGTTCGTCGGTGCCGGCCTCGGCCACCGCTTCGTCGAGACGCCGGCCGAAATGGTGCCGGAGGCCGAGGCGATCCGCCTGCACGCCCACCTGCGGAGCGCGCTGGGCGCCAAGGAGGCCGAGGCGGTTGCGGCAGAGGCCGGTCGACGCACCGCCGACTACCTGCTGGCCAACCGCATTCCGCGACCGGCGCAGAGGATGCTGAAGCTGCTGCCGGCGCGCCTGTCGGCCCGGCTGCTGATGCAGGCGATCGGCGGGCACGCCTGGACCTTCGCCGGCAGCGGCCGCTTCGCCTGGCAGCCCGGCCGGCCGATCCGCTTCCAGATCGCCGACTCCCCGCTCAGCCGCGACCTCCGGGCCGAGGCGCCGGTTTGCGCCTACTACGCCGCCACCTTCCAGCGGCTGTTCCGCGTGCTGGTCGCGCCCGACGCCTACGCGCTGGAGACAGGCTGCCGCGCCACCGGCGCCGAGACCTGCCGCTTCGAGGTCAGGTACTGACGCCGACGGGTCCGACCTTCAGAGGCTGGCTCGATAGACGAAGAAGCGCGTGTTGGTCGCCAACTTGTCGTAGAGCGCCATCGCCGCGGCGTTGGTCTCGTGGGTGTGCCAGTACACACTGTGCGCGCCGGCCGCCCGGGCTTCAGCGTAGAAGCGTTCGGTCAGCCTGCGTGCGATCCCGCAGCCGCGGCACGCCGGCGCGGTGAAGAGATCCTGCAGATAGCAGGTCGGCGCGATCATGATCGTGTTGCGATGGAACACGTAATGCGCAAACCCGACCAAGCGCCCGTCGCGCTCGGCGACCAGGCCATGGACAGGCTCGCGCTCGTCGAAGAAGCGCGCCCAGGTGGTCGCGGTGACCGCCTCGGACAAGGCCGTGTCACCAGATCGGCCATAGAACGCGTTGTAGCCGTGCCAAAGCGGCAGCCACCCTTCGTGATCCGATTCGGCGACCGGACGAATGGCGATTTCGGACGGCATGACGCGCCTTTCCTACAGCTCTTGTGCGCTCACGGCTCCACGCCTTGAACAGCCAGATGCCTTGAAAGTCAAACCAGACCGCACTTCCAATGGGTCAGAGCGCCGCATGGGCCGCGAGGGCGGCGTCGATCAGGGGCTCGGCATTGCCGACCTGAGCGAGGGGATCACCCAGGCGATCCCAGTCGAGCGGCACGTCGGTGTGCCGGCGCAGCACCGCGATCAGCGGCGTGCCGGTCGCGACGGTCTCCCGGCAGGCGGCGGCGACGAGCGCCTTGGCCTCGGCCCGCGGCATGTGCGCGGCCAGCGCGAAGGCGATCGCCTCGGCCGCCCACAGCCCGCCCGAAGACTCAAGGTTGGCGCGCATCCGCGCCGGCTGCGGTTGGAGTGCCGCGAGCAGGTCGCGCGTGCGCAGCAGGACGCCGCCGCTCGCCTGGGCGATCTCCGGCAGCACCTGCCATTCGAGCTGCCAGGCGGTGCCGTCGCGCTGCTGGGCGTGGAGCTGCGCCGCGGCCAGCGCGCCGAGCCGGTGGGCGTTGGCGCGGGCCAGCGTCACGACCGCCTCCGCCGCCGTCGGGTTCTGCTTGTGCGGCATGGTGGAGGAGCCGCCGGCGCCGGCCAGCCGCAGCTCGCCGACCTCGGTCTGCGCCAGTTGGATCACGTCGCCGGCCAGCTTGCCGAGCGCGCCGGAGAGCTGCACCAGCCAGCCGCCCAGCTCGAGCATGCCGTCGCGCTGGGCGTGCCAGGGCAGCGGCGCTTCCGCGAGGCCGAGGCGGGCGGCCATGCGGGCGGCGATGGCCGGCGCCTGCGGCCCGAGCGCCGCTTGGGTGCCGCTGCCGCCGCCGAGCGAAACGCGCAGCACCTCGTCCCGCAGCGCCGGCAGCTTGCCGGCCAGGCGCACCAGCGGCATCAGCCACTCGGCCGCAACCAGCCCGAAGCTCGTCGGCGTCGCCTGCTGGTGGCGGGTGCGCGCCGCCATGACGGTGCCGCGGTGAGCCTCGGCCAGCCGGGCCAGGCTTTCCATGACTGACCTCAGCCGCCCTTCGAGGATGTCAAGCACGGCGCGGTGCTGCAGGCAGACCGCGGTGTCGAGAATGTCCTGGCTGGTCGCGCCCAAGTGCAGATAGGCGGCGTGCGCGGCCGGCAGCCTGGCGCGCAGGGCCGCCACGAAGCCGGGCACGACGACGCCGTCGCGTGCGGTGGCGGCGACCAGATCCTCCGTCTCGGGGCGGTCGAGCGCCGCGATGGCCTCGGCCGCCGCAGTCGGGACGAGGCCGAGCTCGGCCTGGGCCGCCGCCAGCGCCGCTTCGGCCTCCAGCAGCGCGGCGAGCAACGCGGCATCCGACAGGGCCGCTTCCACCTCGGCGTCGCCGAACAAGCCGTGCAGCAGCGGGGACTGGGCGCCGATCATTGTCGCGTGCGGCGCGCTCAGGTGGCGAAGAACACGGTCTCGCCCTCGCCCTGCAGGCGGATCTCGAAGCGATAGGCGCCCTCGCCCCACGGCTCGGCGATCAGCGTGTCGCGGCGTTGTGGGCTCTCGATGCGCGCCAGGATGGGGTCGGCCGCGTTGGCTGCCGCGTCTTCGGGGAAATAGAGGCGGGTCGAGAGACCCAGGTTGATGCCGCGTGCGACGATCCAAAGGCAGATGTGCGGCGCCATGGTCGTGCCGCGCGGTCCCGGCACCGGGCCGGGCTTGACGGTCTCGACCGCGAAGGCGCCATCGGCGAAGCTGCAGGCGAAGCGGCCCCAGCCGGTGAAGCCGGTGGCGACGCGTTCGTGCCGCGGGTCGACCGGCGAGGCGAAGATGCCGTTGGGATCGGCCTGCCAGGTTTCCACCACCGCATCGCGCACCACCTGGCCGTCGCCGTCCAGGATCCGCCCCTCGATGCGGATGCGGGTGCCGGGACAGTCGGGCCCGGCGACGACCTGCCCGGGCTGCGCGGCAAAGACGCCCTCCACCCCGACCGTCCAGGGATGCGTGCCGATGTGCACGAAGGGCCCGGCCGTCTGCGAGGGCGTCTCTTTCAGCAAGGTCGGATCCTGCACCATCCCTACAGCCCCTCCGGCCGGTTCTCGAACCAGGTGGCGCGCGGGCCGCGCAGCACGATGTCGAAGCGGTAGGCGCGCGCGTCGAAGGGCTGGGTGGCGTCCATGTCCAGCGGCGCCACGAGCTGGCGCACCGCCCGCGCGTCGGGGATGGCGTTGAGGATCGGGCAGAGCGGGATGTGGGGATCGCCCTCGAAGTACATCTGGGTGATCAGCCGCTGGCCGAAGGCCGGGCCGAAGAGCGAGAAGTGGATGTGCGAGGGCCGCCAGTCGTTGACCCCGTTCGGCCAGGGGTAGGGCCCGGGCAGCACGGTGCGGAAGCGGTAGGCGCCGGTCTCGTCCGTCAGGGTCCGTCCGCAGCCGCCGAAGTTGGGGTCGAGCGCGGCCACCGTGCGGTCGTTGAGGTGGCGGTAGCGCCCGCCGGCATTGGCCTGCCAGATCTCGACCAGCGCGCCGGGCACGCCGCGCCCGCTCTCGTCGCGCACCCGACCGTGCACCAGGATGCGCGGCCCGATCGGCTCGCCGTCCCCACGCGTCGCGGCTACGAAGTTGCGCAGCAGGTCGTTGTCGAGCGGGCCGATGGCCTCGTGACCGAAGACCGGCCCGGTGACCTCGGACAAGGTGGCCTCGTGCGCGATCAGCGGCCGGCGCGGCGAACGCAGCACGCTGGTCTTGTAGCCGGGGGCGTGCGCGGGCGGGTGCCAGGCCAGGTCGCGCGGGCGCAGGCTGCCGGCGCCAACGGGACGGTTGTCGCTCATCGCTCGCCTCCCGCGGTCGGCAGACGTCCCTGCTCCTGCAGCGCCTGCTTGACGATGCGAAAGGCGGCATTGGCGGCCGGCACGCCGGCGTAGACCGCGACGTGCAGCAGCGCCTCCTTCAGGTCGTCCGGGCTGGCGCCGGTATTGGCGCTGGCGCGCGCGTGCATCGCCACCTCCTCGTGGTGGCCGCCGGCCGCCAGCAGCGCCAGGGTAATCAGCGAGCGCTCGCGCGACGTCAGGCCCGGTCGCGCCCAGACCGAGCCCCAGGCGCCTTCGGTGATAAAGCGCTGGAAGTCGGCGTCGAAGTCGGTTTTGGCCGCCTCGGCCCGCGCGACGTGCGCCTCGCCGAGCACGCCGCGGCGCACCCGCATGCCCTCCTCGTAGCGCCGGTCAGACAAGCCCCCGCTCCTCCAGAAAGGCCGAGACCAGTGCGCCAAGCCGCTCCGGCGCCTCGACGCAAGGGATATGGCCGACGCCCTCGATCACCTCCAGGCGCGCGCCGGGGATCAACTCGGCCAGGCCGCCCACCACCTCGGGCGGGGTCGAGCCGTCCTCCGTGCCGGCGACGCAGAGGGTCGGCTGGCGCAGCCCGCGGACCGTCTCCGTCAGGTCGGCATCGCGAATCGCCGCGCAGATCGCGCCGTAGCCTTCGGCCGGCTGGCGGCTCAGCATGTTCTTCCAGAGCGCCAGGTCGGCCGGATTGGCGGCACGCCAGGCGGCGGAGAACCAGCGCTCCATGACCCCGTCCGCCATGCCGGCCAGTCCCTTCTTGGCGAGCTCGGCGATGCGCTGCTCCCACAGGTCGGCGGTGCCGATCTTGTGCGCCGTACAGCAGAGCACCAGGCCGGCCACCCGCTCGGGCGCTCGCGCCGCCGCCGCCTGGGCGATCATGCCGCCGACCGACAGGCCGACCAGCGTCGCGCGCTCGATGCCCAGCGCGTCCATCAGGGCAAGCAGGTCGCCGGCGTGCTCGTCGATGCTGTGGCGCCGGGCCAGGTCGCTCAGGCCGTGGCCGGCCTTGGAGTAGCGCAGCAGCCGCAGGCCCGCCGGCAAGTGCGGCAGCAGGCGGTCCCACACCCGCCCGTCGGTGCCCAGCGAGTTGGAAAACGCCAGAACCGGGCCGTCGGCCGGCCCCTCCAGGCAGTACTCGATGCTGCGCCCCTCGATCCGCACCGCCTGCATATCCGGCCGTCCCCTTCCCCGAACGCTAGCTCTCGGCCGAGACTGCGCGATCGCCGACGCCAAGGCAATTTCTGTTTGTCCACGCCCGGCCGCCTCGGATTCCAGGTTTCGCGTTTCACGGCGGCTAAGGCAAACTGGCAGGCAACGACGACCGGCCTCCCGCGACGGACGGGCCGGCGCGGCTCACGGGAGGAGACTCACGCAATGAAAGCCACTCCGTTCAGCGGCGGCCTGCTCGCCGCGGCTCTGCTCGTCGGCACGACGGGCGCTGCCGGCGCGCAGGAGGTGACGCTGCGGCTGCACCAGTTCCTGCCGCCCCAGGCGACGATTCCGGCCGACGCCATCGACCCATGGATCGAGCGTGTCGAGGCGGCCTCGGGCGGGCGCATCGAGATCCAGCACTACCCGGCGATGCAGCTCGGCGGGGCGCCGCCCTCGCTGTTCGACCAGGCGCGCGACGGCGTCGTCGATATCATCTGGACCGTGCTCGGCTACACGCCCGGGCGCTTCCAGAAGACCGAGGCCTTCGAGCTGCCCTTCATGGTGACCAGCGGCGCGGCGACCTCCAAGGCGTTCCACCAGTACGTCACGGAGAACGCGCTCGACGAGTTCGCCGACGTCAAGCCGCTGGTCTTCCACACCCACGGGCCTGGTCTGCTGCACGTCAACGGCCGCACGGTCGAAAGCATCGAGGACATGGAGGGGCTGAAGCTGCGGGGCCCGACCCGGGTCATCACCTCGATGCTCGAGCGCCTGGGTGCCACCGCCATCGGCATGCCCGTGCCGGCGGTGCCGGAATCCCTTTCGAAGGGCGTGATCGACGGCGCCGTCATCCCCTGGGAAGTGACCCTTCCGCTGAAGGTGGCCGAGCTGGTCGACAGCCACACCGGCTTCGAGGGCGAGCACGGCCTCTACACCGCCACCTTCGCCATGGTGATGAACAAGGACGCCTACGAGGGCTTGCCCGACGACCTGAAGGCGGCGATCGACGACAACATCGGCGTCGAGGTGGCCGGCATGTTCGGCGCCGCGATGGACGCCGGCGACGTGGTCGGCGAGCGGGTCGCCCGCGAAGCCGGCAACACCGTCGTCATGCTGGACGCCGCCGAGCAGGAGCGCTGGCGCACCGCCGCCCAGCCGGTGATAGACGCCTGGATCGAGACGATGGACGGCGAAGGCCACGACGGCGCCGCCCTGGTCGAGCGGGCGCGCGAACTGATCTCCTCGCACTCGGGGATGTAGACGCCCGCCCGAGCCATGCGCGGCACGGGGGCCGCAGGCGCCGTCGCGCGTCTGCGGCCCTCTTCCGTCTGTCGTCGGCCCGCGCACTCCATTAGTCTGCCGCTCCGTGATCTTCCGAGTCGTGCATACTGCGGCGCTCGCGCTGGCGCTGGCCGGCGGTCTGGCGCTGATCGCCATGACCGCGCTGACGGTCCTCAGCGTTACCGGGCGCGGCCTGGTCTTCGCCGGACTGGGGCCGGTGCCGGGCGACTACGAGCTGGTCGAGATGGGCGCGGCCTTCGCCATCTTCTGCTTCCTGCCCTGGTGCCAGCTCCAGCGCGGCCACGTCACGGTCGACCTCTTCATGGCGCGCGCGGGCCCGCGGGCGAACGCCGCCGTCGACCTGATCGCCAACCTGCTGCTGACCGCCGCCGCAGCCGTGATCTTCTGGCGCCTCTGGCTCGGCCTGCTCGACAAGCAGCGCTACGGCGAGACCAGCTTCATCCTCGGCATTCCCCTCTGGATCGGCTATGCCGCCGCCGCCGTCGGCGCCGCCTTGTTCGTCCTGGTCAGCGCCTATACGACGGTGCGCAGCCTGCGCGAGTTCCGAGACGCCGGCCGGGAGGGCGGCGCATGAGCGACATCGAGATGGCGCTGCTGTCCTTCCCGCTGCTGATCCTGCTGATCTTCCTGCGCCTGCCGATCGGGCTGGCGATGCTGCTGATCGGCTTCTTCGGCGTCTGGGCGGTGACCGGCAGCGAGCGACCGATCCTGGCGCAGCTCAAGTCGGTGCCCTACGACACCTTCTCCAGCTACTCGCTGTCGATCGTCCCGCTGTTCCTGCTGATGGGCCAGTTCGCGACGCGCGGCGGCATGTCCCGCAGCCTGTTCGAGGCCGCCGCCGCCTGGCTGGGCCATCGCAAGGGCGGCGTCGCCATGGCCTCGGTCGGCGCCTGCGGCATGTTCGGGGCGATCTGCGGCTCCTCGCTGGCGACGGCGGCGACGATGGGGCAGGTGGCGCTGCCGGAACTGAAACGCTTCGGCTATTCGGGCGCGCTGTCGACCGGCGCGCTGGCCGCGGGAGGGACGCTCGGCATCCTGATCCCGCCCTCGGTGATCCTGGTGATCTACGCGATCCTGACCGAGCAGAACATCGCCAAGCTGTTCATCGCCGCCTTCGTGCCCGGCGCGCTGGCCGCCATCGGCTACATGCTGGCGATCGCCGTCTACGTGCGCCTGTTTCCCAAGTCGGCCGGCCGGCGCGACCCGCTGCCCGCCGCCGCGCGCCTGCGCGCCCTGGCCGAGGTCTGGCCGGTGGTCGCCATCTTCCTGCTGGTGATCGGCGGCATCTACGCCGGCTGGTTCACGCCGACCGAGGGTGCCGCCGTCGGCGCCGCCGGCACCGGCCTGGTCGCCTGGGCCAATGGCGGCCTCGACTGGAAGGGCCTGAAGGACGCGATCCTGGCGACGGCCGTATCCTCCGGCATGATCTTCTTCATCCTGCTCGGCGCCGCCCTCTTCAACTCCTTCCTCGCCTTCTCGCAGTTGCCGCAGGAGGCGGTGCGCGTCGTCGGCGAGAGCGGCCTCAGCCCCTGGCTGATCCTGACCATCATGCTGCTGTGCTACCTGGCGTTCGGCTGCGTCATGGACTCCCTGTCGATGATCCTGCTGACCGTCCCGATCTTCTTCCCGATGATCATGGCGCTCGACTTCGGCCTGACGCCGGAGCAGACCGCCCTGTGGTTCGGCATCCTGGTCCTGATCGTCGTCGAGGTCGGCCTGATCACCCCACCTGTGGGCATGAACCTCTTCGTCATCAACTCCATGTCGGGCGGCGTGCCGATCGGCCAGACCTACCGCGGCGCGCTGCCCTTCATCCTCAGCGACTTCGCGCGCGTCGTCCTGCTGGTGGCCTTCCCCGGCATCACGCTGTTCCTGGTCGAAGCGCTGTGGTGAGGCGGCGCAGATGAGCCGGCGCGTCCAGGTCGTCATCGTCGGCTCAGGCCCGGCCGGCCTGCTGCTCGGCCAGCGGCTGCACGCCGCCGGCATCGAAGCCCTGATCCTCGAGCGCCGCTCGCGCGACTACGTGCTCGGTCGCATCCGCGCCGGCGTGTTGGAGCAGGGCACGGTGGGCCAGTTGGAGGCCGTCGGGGTCGATGCGCGCATGCACGCCGAGGGCCTGGTACACGGCGGCGTCAACCTTGCCTTCCAGCGCCGGCTGCACCGCATCGACCTGGCCGACCTGACCGGCGGCAAGACGGTCATGGTCTACGGCCAGACCGAGGTCACCCGCGACCTGATGGACGCGCGCGCCGCCGCCGGCGCCGAGACGGTCTACGAGGCCCAGGAGGTCCAGCCGCACGCCTTCGACACCGCACGGCCCTACGTGACCTACAAGAAGGACGGGCGAACCCACCGCATCGACTGCGATGCGATCGCCGGTTGCGACGGCTACCACGGCGTCTGCCGCAAGAGCGTGCCGCAGAAGGCGCTGCGGACCTACGAGCGCGTCTACCCCTTCGGTTGGCTCGGCCTGCTGGCGGACGTGCCGCCGGCCAGCGAAGAGCTGATCTACGCCAACTCCGCCCGCGGTTTCGCCCTCTGCTCGATGCGCTCGCCCAGGCGCAGCCGCTACTACGTGCAGTGCTCCCTCGACGACAAGGTGGAGGCTTGGTCGGACGCCGCCTTCTGGGACGAGCTGCGCCGGCGCATCCCGCCCGAGGCGGCGGAGCGCGTCACCACCGGTCCCTCGATCGAAAAATCGATCGCGCCCTTGCGCTCCTTCGTCGCCGAGCCGCTGCGCTTCGGCCGGCTGTTTCTGTGCGGCGACGCCGGCCACATCGTGCCGCCGACCGGCGCCAAGGGCCTGAATCTGGCGGCGAGCGACGTGCACTACCTTTACGAAGCCTTGCGCGCCTTCTTCCTGGAGCGCTCGGAGGCCGGCCTGGACAGCTACTCCGAGCGCGCGCTCAAGCGCGTCTGGAAGGCCGAGCGCTTCTCCTGGTGGTTCACCTCGATGATGCACCGCTTCCCGGAGGACGGCCCTTTCGGCCAGAAGATCCAGGAGGCCGAGCTCGACTACCTGGTCGAGTCGCGCGCCGCCTCCACCGCCCTGGCCGAGAACTACGTCGGCCTGCCCTACTGAGCGAAGAGGCCGAGGTCGAGCACCGCCGCGGGGTCCGCCGCGAAGTCGACGCGGAAGCGCGCGTCGGCCAGCGCGCGGGCCGCCGTGCGCTGCTCGCCCTGCCCGCCGTAGCCGGTCGCCACCAGCACGCCGCGGCCCAGGCCGGCCGCCTTGCCCGCCTGCAGGTCGAGCGCCCGGTCGCCGACCACGATCGAAGCCGCACGGTCGAGCCGCAGGCGCTGGATGGCGATCTCGAGCATGCCGGGGTTCGGCTTGCGGCAGGGCGTCGTGGATCGCCTGCTGCGTCGCCGCGAAGGCGTCCCAGCCGTAGAGGCCACGGCCGATGCCGGACTGGTTGGTGACCATCACGACTCCCCGGCCCGCGGCGCGCGCCACCGCGATCAAGTCCGCAATGCCGGGCTGGATCTCGACCTCGGCCGGGTCGTGCAGGAAGTGCTTTTCGACCACCACTATGCCGTCGCGGTCGAGCAACAGCGCGGGCCGGTTCGGCGGCGGCGCGCCACGCGGCTCGACCCAGACCAGACCGTCGGTCAGGAACCGGGTCATGTCGCCCGGCCGACGGCTTCCAGGCCGGCGCGCGCGCCGCGCGTCGGGCGCCAGCCGAGACGTTCGATCGCCACGGTCGGATCGACCTCCAGGGACTCGAGAAGCTGCCCGATCATGCGGCTGCGCCCCGATAGCTGCCCGGCCAGCCGCAGCAGCGCCGGCGGCACCGGCAGCAGCCGCGCCGGCCGGCCGAGCCCGGCCGCAAGCGCGCGCACGATCTCCGGCGTCGACAGCGGCTGGGGATCGGCCGGCAGGAAAATGCCGCCGGGCGCCGCGGGATATCGTGCCGCAAGCAGCAGCAGCTCGGCCAGATCCCCCACCTCGACCAGCGAGCGGCGGTTGCGCACGGCGCCGAGCGGCAGCGGCAGGCCGCGTGCGACCAGCCGCGCCAGACGCGCCAGGTTGCCGGGCGCACCGACGCCGCAGACCAGCGGCGGACGGACGACGACCGGCTCCAACCCCTGTGCGACCAGACCCCGAAGTCCCTCCTCCGCCTCCAGCTTGGAGCGGGCGTAGGCGGTCTCTGGCGCCGGCGCATCCTCGGGCCGCAGGACGCGGCCGGGCGCCGGCTGGCCGTGCACGCCGATGGTCGAGACGAAGACGAAGCGGCGGATGCCGGCGTCCAGCGCCGCCCGGGCCAGCTCCAGGGTCAGGTCGCGGTTGTCGCGGCGATAGGTCTCCAGCGCCGCCGGGTCGGCGGCATCGGCGCGGTGCGCCCGGCCGCCGAGATGCACGACGGCCGTCGCTGTCCGGCCGGCGAGCACCGCCGCCAGGCGCTCGGCCACCGGGTCGCCCTGGCGCACCGACAGCGCCGCCGCCGCATCGCCGGCCTCGGCGATCAGCCGGCAGCCGACGAAGCCGCCGGCACCGGTGACCAGGATCCGCGATGCTGGGTCGGTCATGCCAGGCGGCCTCGGCAGGGGCGGCGCAGAAGGGGAGTTGTCATGCGCCCTGCCTTCTGCCATGAGGCTGCCAGCCCGACAAGCGCCGCGCCCCAGGCCTGCGGGCGGCGGCCGGCAGAGGAGAGCGAGCCATCGGCGTTTCCGCGTATCTGAGCGAGGCGGCAGAGGTGCTCCGCGCCGCCGGCACCGCCGAGCTGGACGCCGAGATGGCGCGGGCTGTCGAGGCCTGCGTCGCCGCGCTCTGCGCCGGCAAGCCGATGCTGGTCTGCGGCAACGGCGGCTCGGCGGCCGACGCCCAGCACATCGCCGGCGAGCTGGTCGGCCGCTACCTGCGCGAACGCCGGGCGCTCAACGTGGTCTGTCTCGCGGCCAATCCCAGCGTGCTGACCGCCTGGGCCAACGACTACGACTACGACACGGTCTTCGCCCGTCAGGTCGAGGCGCACGCCCAGCCGGGCGGCGTGCTGCTGGCGCTCAGTACCAGCGGGAACTCGGCCAACGTCCTGCGGGCATTGGAGGCGGCCAAGGCCGCCGGCCTGACCACCATCGGGATGACCGGCGCCGGCGGCGGCCGCATGGCCGGCCTGTGCGACGTCCTGCTGGCGGCCCCGTCGCGCAAGACGCCGGAGATCCAGCAGGTCCACATCTGCCTCTACCACTACCTCTGCGAAGCGATCGAGGCGCGGGTTTGAGCGGCCGTTGCGCTGCGGCGAGGTTAGCGGCCCGGTAACCATTCCCGGCCTCTACTGCGCACGCGACCGCACACCGCGCAGGATCCCGCGATGACCTTCGATACCCTGTCCGCCGAGCCTCTGAACGCCACCGATACGACGACGCCGCAACTGGAGACCTGGACGGGGGCCTTCGGCGACGCCTACACCGCGCGCAACGCCTCGAGCGAGAGCGCCATCCGCAACAAGGCGCTGGCCTTCGCGCAGATCCTGGCGCGCACGGCCGATGCGCCACCGGCCTCGATCCTGGAGATCGGCTGCAACATGGGCACCAACCTGCGTGCCCTCGCCCGGCTGACGGACGCCGAGCTGTTCGGGCTAGAGCCCAACGCCAGCGCCCGCGCGCGCCTGGTTGCCGACGCGGTGCTACCGCCCGAGGCGGTGCTGGCCGGCTCCGGCGACCGGGTGCCGATGCAGCGGCAGGTCGACCTGGTCTTCACCTCCGGCGTGTTGATCCACGTGCCCGACGCCGTCCTGCCGGCGACCCTCGACGAGATGGTGCGGCTGAGCCGGCGCTGGATCGTGATGCTGGAGTACTTCGCGCCGAAGGACGAGGCGCTGCCCTACCACGGCCGCGCCGACCTGCTGTTCCGACGCGACTACGGCCGCCACCTGTTGGAGCGTCACCCGGCCTTGCAGGCTGTCGACTGCGGCTTCTTCTGGCGCCACACCAGCGGGCTCGACGATCTGACCTGGTGGCTGTTCCGAAAGCCGTGACTCGCCGCCCGGCGGCAGCGGCTTAACGGGCATGCTTAACGCCATTTTAAGCGCCTCTGCCGATCCTGAGGCTCCCCGCCGCTTTGCCGGCGCTGCAGGACCGACAGCCGTTTCCATGGCGCTCGCGCAGCTCGATACCTCGCAACTGGAAATCCCCGGCACCGACCCGGCGCTGGGCGCGGAGATGCATGCCCTGGCCCGCCGGCTCTACCCGATCCGGCGCAGCCTGACCGGCCCAGGCGTGCGCGAAACGCTGACAGTCCTGCGCGAGCTGCTGCCCGGCCTGCAGATGCACGAGGTGGCGAGCGGCACCCGTGCCTTCGACTGGACGGTGCCAGAGGAGTGGTCCTGGCGGGAAGCCTGGGTCGAGGACCAGACCGGCAAGCGCGTGATCGACGCGGCCGTGCACAACCTGCATCTCGTCGGCTACAGCGAGCCGGTCGACCGCTGGGTCTCGCGCGACGAACTGGAGGCGCACCTGCACTCCATCCCCGAGCTGCCGGATGCGATCCCCTACGTCACCAGCTACTACCGCCGCACCTGGGGCTTCTGCCTTTCCCATGCGCAGCGCCAGGCGCTGACGGGCGCACGCTTCCGGGTGCGCATCGACAGCACGCTCGCGCCCGGCCACCTGACCTACGCCGACCTGGTGATCCCCGGCGAGAGCGACCGCGAGGTCCTTTTCTCCACCTACGTCTGCCACCCGCAGATGGCCAACAACGAGCTGTCCGGCCCGGTGCTCGCCACCTTCCTGGCGCACTGGCTGGCCGGCCGGCGCAACCGCCTGACCTACCGTTTCGTCTTCGCGCCGGAGACCATCGGCGCGCTGGTCTACCTCTCGCGCCACCTGGAGCACTTGCAGCGCCATGTCGTCGCCGGCTACGTGCTGACCTGCGTCGGCGACGCGCGCGCCGTCTCCTTCCTGCCCTCGCGCAGCGGCGGCACGCTGGCCGACCACGTCGCCGAGCGGGTGCTGGCGCGCCTCGCCCCGGGCTACGTACGCTACGATTTCGCCCGCCACCGCGGCAGCGACGAGCGCCAGTGGTGCGCGCCGAACGTCGACCTGCCGGTCTGCAGCGTCATGCGCAGCAAGTACGGCGTCTATCCCGAGTACCACACCTCCCTGGACGACCTGGAGGTGGTCACGCCGAACGGGCTGGCCGGCAGCTTCGCGCTCTACCGCGGGGTCATCGAAGCGCTGGAGGGCGCGGGACGCTGGCGGCCGACCCTGGTCGGCGAGCCGCACCTGGCCGGCCGCAACCTGCTGGTCGCCCTCGGCGGCCAGCGGCAGAGCTTCCAGGGCGAGGTCAAGCTGATGATGGACATCCTGGCGCTCGCCGACGGCACGCTCGACAGTCAGGACTTGGCCGAGGCGCTGGAGACCGACGCGCCGCGCATCGATGCGGCCTGTCGCCGACTGCAAGACAACGGCCTTCTGGAGCGGACCTGACCGACATGAGCGCCAGCCTGCATAGCCTTCACGCCGACCTGCGCGCCTGCCTTTCGCAGGTGCTGGACGACCTGCCGGAGAGCGGCGCGGTCGACCTGTGGGATCACGGCTGCATGGACTCCTACGCCGTCGTCGAGGTGGTGGTGGCGCTGGAGACGCACTACGGCATCGCCTTCGCGCCGGACCTGCTGCGCAAGGAGAACTTCGCCAGCCTCGACGCCATCGCGCGCACGGTGGCCGACCTGCGGGCGGCGGCATGAAGAACCTGGCCGAGCTGCTGTGCCGCCGCGTGGCGGCGACGCCCGAGGCGCCGGTCCTGACCTTCGAGGGACAGAGCCTGACGGCGCAGGAATTGTTCGACCGCGCCATGGCGCTGCGCGACCGGCTCGTCGCCGCCGGCCTGGGGCGCGGCGACACCGTCGCCGTCGCCGCCGACCACAGCCCCGCCCAGGTGGTCGGCCTCTTCGCCGCGGCGCTCGCCGATGCCGCCTTCACGCTGGTCAACCCGCACCTGAAGCGCGAGCAGGTGCTGCACCAGATCTCCGACTGCGACGCGCGCGCCGCCATCGCCGGCCCGCGCCAGGCGGCGGAGGTCGGCGCCATCCTGGCCGACCGGGGCGGCCCTTGCCTGAGCGTGGACCCCTTCGGTCTGCCGCAGAGCGGCCCGGCGCCGCTGCGTGGACGCAGCCTGGACGAGGCCGCGACCGGCAGCATTCCGACCGACGTCGCCTGCCTGATCTACACCTCCGGCTCGACCGGCCGGCCCAAGGGCGTGGTCCTGCCGCACCGCACCCTGACCGACGGCGCGCGCATCGTCCCCGGCTATCTGGGCATCACCGACGACGACACGCTGCTGTGCGTGCTGCCCTTCAGCTTCGACTACGGGCTGAACCAGGTGCTCGGCGCCCTCTACACCGGCGCGCGCGCGGTGATCTTCGGCTTCGCCTTCCCGCAGGACCTTTTCGACGTGCTGCGGGCCGAGCGCATCACCCGCTTCGCCGCGGTCCCCTCCATGTGGCCGCGCATCCTCGACGGGCGCTACCTGAAGGCGGAAACGCGGCCCGAGTTTCCGCACCTGCGCACCATCACTACTGCCGGCGGTCCGCACCCGGAGCCCCTGTTGCGGCGCCTGGCCGACTTCTTCCCGAGGGCCGACGTGGTCATCATGTACGGCCTGACCGAGAGCTTCCGCTCGGCCTGGCTGCCGCCGGAAGAGCTGTTCCGGCGCATCGGCTCGATCGGCAAGGCCGTCCCCGAGGTCGAACTGCTGGTGCTCGACGAGAGCCTGCAACCCTGCCCGCCGGGCCAGGTCGGCGAGCTGTATCACCGCGGCGCCTTCGTCTCCTACGGCTACCTCAACGACCCCGAGCTGACGGCGGCCAAGTTCGTCGAGCTGCCGACCGGCGGCGCCGGCACGCGCGGCGAACCCGCGGTGCGCTCGGGCGACCTGGTCTCGCTGGATGCCGACGGCTTCATCTACTTCCACGGCCGCGCCGATGCCCAGATCAAATGCAAGGGCTACCGCGTCAGCCCCGGCGAGGTGGAGGAGGCGGCGCTGAGCCTGCCCGGCCTGCGCCATGCCGCCGCCTTCGGCGTGCCCGACGGCGACGGTGGTCAGAAGATCGCGCTGGCCTTCGACGCCTACGAGGGCGCCGAGATCGCCCCGGTCGACTTGCGCCGGCACCTGGCCAAGCTGCTGCCCTACTACGCCGTGCCCGAGACGAGCCTGGCCCTGCCGGCGCTGCCGCTGAACGCCAACGGCAAGACCGATTACGCGGCGCTGAAGGCACTGTGGGCGGCGCGCGAGAGCAGCCTGCCGGAAGCGGGGGCGGCGGAATGAGACGCGCCGAACGGTCCGAGCTGACGGCCTTCTGGCGGAACCTGGGCGTGCGCCCCGGCCGGCCGCTGCTCTGCCACAGCTTCGCGCCCAGCCTGGGGCGGCCGGCGGTCTCGCCGGCGCACGATGTGCTGGGCAGCCTGCTCGACGCGCTGGGGCCGGAGGGCACGCTGTTCGCGCCGGCCTTCACCTACAGCTATACCGAGGGGCAGGTCTACGACCTGCAGGCCAGCCCGTCGCGCGTCGGCGTCCTGGGCGACCTGCTGCGCAACGTGCCGGGCGCGATCCGCAGCCTCGACCCCAACTTCTCGAACGCCGGGCTCGGACCCGAAGCGGCGCGCCTGCTGGAGCGGACGGGCGCGCGCAGCTTCGGCCCCGGCACCTTCTACGAGCGCCTGATCGAGGCCGACGCGCAGATCCTGCTGCTCGGCGTCGATTTCACCGCCTTGCCGCTGTTCATGCAGGTCGAGCGCATGGCCGAGGTGGCGTACCGCACGGAAAAGCGCTTCACCGGCACCACCCGCGACCGCGGCCGCAGCTTCCGCGACGCCGCGATCCACTTCTGCCGCCGCTTCGAGCTGGCCTTCGAGAACGACCGCCGCACCGTCGGCGCCGCCATCGAGGCCGACCCCGCCTGTCGGCTGGCGACCTTCGCCTACGGCACCCATCGCCTGACCACCGCCAAGACCGTCGTGCGCCATGCCGAGGCGCTGCTCGCCCGCGATCCGCACGGCCTGATCCGCTTCCGGGAGGAGACGCCCCGTGTCGCTGCTGCAAGCTGAGGCGCCCGCCGTGCCGCTGCGCCGGACCGAATGGGACCGGCGCTTCTACCACGGCCGCTACAACCGCTGGCCCTTCGACGACGTGGTCTCCTTCGTCATGCGCCACTTCGCCAAGGCCGAGGACCGCCGCGCCGTGCGGCTGCTCGACCTCGGCTGCGGCGGCGCCCACCACCTGCTGTTCCTGGCGCAGGAGGGCTTTGCCTATGCCGGCGTCGACGGCGCGGCGGAGTCGGTCGAGATCGCCCGCGCGCGCCTGGCCGAGGCCGGCTTCGATCCGGCGCCGGTGGTGCAGGCCACCTTCGACGCCCTGCCCTACGCCGAGGGTACCTTCGACGGCGTGATCGACCGCGGCGCCCTGACCTGCAACCGCAAGGCCGAGATCCCGACCCTGCTGGAGGAGGTCCGGCGCATCCTCAAGCCCGGCGGCCTGCTCTACTCGACCATCCTCAACCGCGAGAGCAGCAGCAAGGACGCGGGCACGCCGCTGGGCGACGGCGACTACACCGACTGCGGCGGCCGGCTGGGCGAGGCCGGCGTGCTGCACTTCACCACGGCCGAGGAGTGCCGCGCGCTCTTCGGCGCCTTCCGCATCGAGCGGCTCGCCACCTCCGTCGAGACGACGGAGGAGCCGAGCGAACCGCGCCAGGTGGTCGCATGGAACTACGTCACCGCGCGCAAGCCCTGAGGTCGGCGCCGCCCGAGGCGGCGCAGCGACTGCGCCACTCGGTCCTGCTCGGCGGCCTCGGCGGCGACTCCCACTCGGTCGGGCTGCACATCCTGCGCCAGGCGCTGAGCGCGCGCGGCTACGACGTGCTCTATATCGGCACCCAGAACCCGCTCGAGAGCTTCTGGACCTACGCCCCTGCGGTGAACCTGGTGATGGTCTCCTGCATGGACGGGCACGCCCGCAGCTACCTGCGCAGCTTCCCCGAGCTGCGCCTGGCCCACGCCGACGGCCACCAGCCGCTCTGGTTCCTGGGCGGCAACCCCGCGGTCGAGGACCTGGTCGGCGGCGAGCGGCTGTTCCGGGCCATGGGCTTCGCCGAGGTCTTCCTCGGCTTCGTCGGCATCGAGACCGTGCTGGAGGCGGTGGCCCGCGCCCTGGAGGGCGAGGCGGTGCGGCCGATCTCGGAGGCGCTGAAGGTGCATGCCGGCCGTCACCTGCCGCTGCTGCCGGCCTGGCTCTCCGACGAACGCCAGCCGGAGGCCGAGCTGATGTCGGAGCGCCGCCAGGTGCTGCAACACTGGCCGACCGGCGCGGGCGCACGGGATCTGGAGGACAACGCCCGCTTCCTCGGCGAGACGCCGAACTGGACGGCGCTGCAGGCCGCGACGGAGTCGCGCGGCAGCGGTCCGCTGGTGCAGCCGCGCGCCGGCGTGCCCGGCGAGCGCGAGCAGCTCGCCCTGATGCGGGGCTACCGGCGCAGCGGCGCCGACGTGCTCTCCTTCCAGGTCGACTCCTACACGCGGAACAACAACTACCCCTTCGCCGAGGAGGCGATGCGCGAATCCGCCCGTTCGGGCTACGCGACGATGAACGGCTTTCCCGTCGTCAACCAAGGCGTGGCGCCGCTGCGCCGCATCGCCCGTGCGCTGCGGACGCCGATGCAGACACGCCACTCGACGCGCGACCCGCGGCTGCTGTGCGAGATCTCCCTGGCCGGCGGCGTCACCGCCTACGAGGGCGGGCCGATCTGCTACAACCTGCCCTACTACCGCGACTATCCCCTGGCCGACAGCCTGGCCGCCTGGCGCTACGTCGATCGCCTGTGCGGGCACTACGCCGAGACCTACGGGGTCGTCGTCGACCGGGAGTTCTTCGGCACGCTGACCGCGACCCTGATCCCGCCGTGCCTGGCGATCGCCACCGGCATCCTGGAAGCGGTGCTGGCCGCCCGCCAGGGGGTCCAGGCCGTCAGCCTGGGCTGGGCCGAGCAGGGCTGCCGCACCCAGGATATCGCCGCCGTGCGCAGCATCCGGCCGCTGGCGCGCGAGGTGTTGGACAACTTCGGCTTCGGCCACGTCCGCGTCTCGGCAGTCTACCACCAGTACATGGCGGCCTTCCCCGGCCTGGCGACCCAGGCCGAGGAGCTGATCCACCAGTCGTCGGTCACCGCCGCGCTGTCGGGCGCCACCCGCATGCTGACCAAGACCGCGGTGGAGGCCTTCAAGATCCCCTCGATGGCGGACAACATCGCCGGGCTGACGACCAGCCGCCGCGGCATCGCCGCCGCCGCCGAGGCGCGCTTCGACACGTCCGCGGTGGCGGTCGAGATGGGGCGCATCCGCCGCGAAACCCTGGCCATCGTCGAGGCGGTGATCGGTCTGAGCAAGGGCAACCTGGCGGCCGGCGTCGTCGAGGCCTTCCGCACCGGCGTGCTGGACATCCCCTTCGCGCCCTCGATCCACAACCGCGGGCTCGCCGCCTGCGCGCGCGGGCCGGACGGCGCGGTGAGATTCCTCGATATCGGCCGGCTGCCCTTCGACGCCGAGACCAAGGCCTTCCACCGCGAGGCCATGCAGGAGCGCCGGCGCCGCGACGGCGTGCGCGCCGATCAGGGCTATCTGCTGATCGAGCGGGACATCCTGCAGGTCGCCAAGGGCCAATACCTGCGCTGGCCCTTGGCGGAGTGAAATCTCAGGGGCCGTCGGGCCGGCGCAACGCGACGTCGTAGAGTGCGGCGCCGTCCAAGGCGAAGAAGGCGAGCGGCCAGCCGGCCTCGAGGCAGAAGTCGACGACGGCGCGGTGGACGCCGTAGCGCCCCAGTTCCGGGTCGACGTGGGCGAAGTCGTTGAAGACCAGGTAGCCGCCCGGCTTGACCTTCGGCGCGCTGGCCCGCGCATCGCCGAGCGCCGAGTCGTAGTCGTGCCCGGCATCGACGTAGATCCAGTCGAAGTGCGCGTCGGGAAAGCCGGTGATCACCTCCTGCGTCAGCCCCTGATGCAACTGCACGCCCGCAGCGGCGCGCAGCCGCGGATCGAGGCGCGAGAAGTCGATGTCGACGACGTGCAGCTCGCGCGGCCGGCAGACCGTCAGAATCTTGCGCGCGAACGTCCCCTTGAAGGTGCCCAGCTCGGCGACCACGCCGCCTTTCGGCAGGTGGTCGAGCATCGCCACACGGTCGGCGCAGACCCGCGCCTCGGCGACCAGCGCGTCCGGCAGGCGGCGCGAGGTTTGCGGCGTCCGCAGGCCGGCGCGCGCGACGCGGTAGAGCTGGCGCAACAGGCGTGGCGCGCCGCCGCGCAGCAGCATTTCCAGACGCTTGAGCGGGGCGGAGGCCATGGGTCGGGGCCTAAAGGCCGGTGTAGTCGCGGAACCAGGCGACGAACTTCGGGATGCCCTGCTCGATACGTGTGCTCGGCGCATAGCCGAGATCGCGCTGCGAGGCCGAGATGTCCGCCCAGGTGGCCTCGACGTCGCCCGGCTGCATGGGCTCCAGGATCTTCTCGGCCGTCCGCCCGCAGGCCCGCTCGATCGCCGCGATGAAGTCGAGCAGCGGCTCGGCGCGGCGGTTGCCGAGGTTGTAGAGGCGGTGCGGCCGGCCTGTCTCTTCGGCCGCCGGCGGACGGTCGAGGGCGGCGAGCACGCCGGCGACCACATCGTCGATGTAGGTGAAGTCGCGCTTCATGCGGCCCTGGTTGAAGACGCGGATCGGCCGGCCGGTCAGCACCGCTTCGGCGAACAGCCAGGGCGACATGTCGGGCCGGCCCCAGGGGCCGTACACCGTAAAGAAACGCAGACCGGTGGACGGCAGCCCATACAGATGGGCGTAGCACGAACTCATCAGCTCGTCGGCACGCTTGGTTGCGGCATAGAGGGAAACCGGCGCGTCCACGCGATCCTCCGGCGCGAACGGCAGCTTGGTATTGCCGCCGTACACAGACGAGGAGCTGGCGTACACGAAATGCTTCAGACCCGTACGCACCCGGCAGGCCTCCATCATCACCAGATGACCGAGCACGTTCGAGCGTACATAGGCGTACGGGTTCTCCAGCGAGTAGCGTACGCCTGCCTGCGCGGCCAGGTGCACCACCCGGTCGATCTCCGGATGCGCCGCGAACACGCGGAAAACCTCGTCGCGTTCGGCCAGTTCGGCGGCATGGAAGGCGAAGCCCTGCTGCCCCTCCAGCGTCGCCAGGCGCGCATGCTTGAGGGCCGGGTCGTAATAGCTGTTGAGATTGTCCAGCCCGACCACCGCCTCGCCCCGCTCCAGCAGCGCACGGGCGACGTGCATGCCAATGAAACCGGCGGCACCGGTGACCAGCACGCTCACCGGCGCGGCTCCGCAACCAGCGCGGCGTGGCGGGTCTGCGGGGCGATCCGCGCCAGCGCCAGGACGAGCACGAAGACCGTGCCGCCGAACACGAAGTCGGTCCACAGGCCGAGCGACACGGAGGCAACGGTCAGCCAGGTGACCAGCGGAGGGACCGCCAGCAGACGCGGATCCAGCCCGTGGCCCCAGCGCCGCGCGACCGCGATCACCGCCGCCGCCAGGGCGGCGAGACCGGCCAATCCCCAAATCCCGAAGTCGAGCAGCAGCTCGACGGCGATCGAGTGGGCATGGTTGATCCGCGGCAGTTCCATCAGGGTGTCGCGCAACTCGCGATAGCTCTGCAGTCCCCAACCGGTCAGCGGCCGTTCGAGCGCCAGTCGCACCCCTTCGCTCCACAGCTCGACGCGCCAGCTCCAGTTCTCCGGAAGCGCCAGGCCGCGCGCCATCAGCTCCGGCGCCACCAGCACCGTCGCCAGCGGAATCAGCAGGATGGCCGCAACGCCGACGGCCAGACCCGCCGGGCGGGTGGCCAGCAGGGCCAGCACCACGCCGAAGGCCAGACCGAGGCTGAGCGACTGCGACGGCGAGGTCAGCGCCATAAACGCCGGCAGCGCGAAGGCCCAGAGCGCCGGGCGCCCGCCGCCGGCGCGGAGCCACAGCGCGGCCAGCAGCCAGGCCGCCGGGGTCGCCAGGAACAGTGCCTTGGCGAAGGGATGGCCGACCAGCGAGAGCTTCGCGAGATCGGTCCCCTCGGACAGTGCCGGCACGCCGAAGCTGAGGCCGATCATGGCCAGCCAGGCGAGCAGAATGGCCATCAGGCCGGCCGGCAGCATCCAGCCAGGGAGCTGCAGTCTGCCGTGCCGCAGCAGCTCGAACGCTGCCAGACCGGCGAGCAGCATCAGCCAAGGCTGGCCCAGGCGGTTCAAGGGATCGGCCTCGGGAATAGCCGGGAGGTCGAGCAAGGTCGCAAGGCTGGCCGCCGCGGCCAGCGCCAGCAGCGCCAGGCTCTGCCAGGCCGGCCGGAAGCGACCGCCAGCGGCGGCGAGCAGGCCGGCGGCGAGGACAACGGCGAGACCGAGCACCGCCGCGACGAAGCCGCGCGGCTGTACCAGCATGAAGAGGAAGAGGCCGGCGACCAGGGCCGTGGCCACCCAATCCGGCAGGGGACCGGCCAGCCCCGACGTGCCGCGGCGTGCGGAAACCCCGAAGGTCATGACCAAGAGAACGCTCCTCGACCCGCCCGTCAGCCGCCCCAAGTCGATCCCGGATGGCGGGCTGGACTGTTTTGCCCGCAGCATGGCAGGCCGGTCAAATCGCAAATCGCCCGCCGACGCCGGCATCGGTGCCAACCCGGCTCTTCTGGCACGCCGGCCCACGCGCTATAAGGGCGGCCTTTCGCGGTGCACCCCAAGCGCTGCGTCGAGAGGGGAGATGCCATGCAGCCATCCGGCCCGGTTCCCGGCGCGCGGCGCCGGCGCCGGCGCGTCCTGGTGACGGGCGGCGCCGGCTTTCTCGGATCTTTCTTGTGCGAGCGGCTGCTCGGCGCCGGTCACGAGGTGATCTGCGCGGACAACTTCTTCACCGGCAACCGCGACAACGTCCTGCACCTGCTCGACGACAAGCGCTTCGAGCTGGTCCGTCACGACGTCACCTTTCCGCTTTACGTGGAGGTCGACTGGATCTTCAACCTCGCCTGCCCGGCCTCGCCGATCCACTACGCGCGCGATCCGGTACAGACCGTGAAGACCAGCGTGCACGGGGCGATCAACATGCTGGGGCTGGCTAAGCGCACCAAGGCGCGGATCTTCCAGGCCTCGACCTCCGAGGTCTACGGCGACCCGCAGATCCACCCCCAGACGGAAGGCTACTGGGGCAACGTCAACCCGATCGGTCCACGCGCCTGTTACGACGAGGGCAAGCGCTGCGCAGAGACCCTGTTCTTCGATTACCACCGCCAATACGGGTTGGAGATCCGGGTCGCCCGCATCTTCAATACCTATGGCCCGCGCATGCAGGCCGACGACGGGCGCGTCGTCTCCAACTTCGTGCTGCAGGCGCTGCGCGGCGAGCCGATCGCCCTCTACGGCGGCGGCCGCCAGACCCGCTCCTTCTGCTACGTCGAAGACCTGGTCGAGGGCATGCTGCGGATGATGACGGCGGACGAGCGGGCGACCGGTCCGCTCAACCTGGGCAATCCGGCCGAGTTCACCGTTCGCGAGCTGGCCGAGACGGTCCTCGACCTCACCGGCTCGCGCGCGCCGCTGGTCGAGCGGCCGCTGCCCCAGGACGACCCCCTGCAGCGGCAACCGAACATCGACAAGGCGCGGGAAATCCTCGGCTGGGAACCGCGGATCGCGCTGCGCGAGGGCCTGACGCTGACCATCGCCTACTTCGACGCGCTGTTGCGCCGGGGCGACGCCCTGCCGGCGGACGGCTAGAGTCCCGTCCGCCAGCGCCGCGCCCAGGCCTGCAGCATCAGCACGCTCCAGAGCTGGCCCTGCGCGTTGACCCGGCCGCCGAGATGGCGCGACCAGGCCGCGCGCACCCGAAGCGGATCGACCAAGCCGGTGTCCTGCAGCGCCGTCTCGCTCAGCAGATCTTCGGCCCAGTCGCGCAAGGGGCCACGCAGCCAGGCGCCGAGCGGCAACTCGAACCCCATCTTGGGCCGCTCGAACAGCGCACGCGGGAGGTGGCGGGCCAGCAGGCGCCGCAGCGGCTGCTTGCCCTGGCCGTCGGCGATCAGGGCGCGGCTCGGCAGGCTCCAGGCGAACTCCACCACGCGGTGGTCGAGCAGCGGGACCCGCGCCTCCAGGCTGACCGCCATCCCGGCGCGGTCGACCTTGGTCAGGATGTCGTCGGGCAGGTAGCCGGCCATGTCCAGCCAGCGCAGATGGGCGATCCGATCCTCGGGCGGCCGGGCGAGCGCGAAGCCGGGCTCGGGCGCGGCGATCAGCGCGGACGGATCGGGCCAGTGGCCGAGGCTCTGGCGGTACATGCCGGCGAGGGAATCCTCGCCCAGCAGGCGGGCCAGCTTGTGCAGCTTGTCGCCGAGCTGGCGCGGGCGCAGGCGCGCCGGCAGTGCCTGTCCCAGCGTATCCCAGACGGCCGGCGAGACAGCCGTCAGCGCTCCGGCGCCAAGGCCGCGGAGACCTGGCGGCAGCGCGCCGGCCCGCCGCCACAGGCGGTCGATGGCGGTGTGGCGGGTGTAGCCGGCGAAGCCCTCGTCGCCGCCGTCGCCGCTGAGCGCCACGGTCACCGCCTGGCGCGCCAGTCGGCAGACAAGGAAGGTCGGGATCTGCGAGGCGTCGGCGAAAGGCTCGTCGTAGATCTCCGGCAGCCGCGGGATCACATCGTGCGCGTGCGCCGGCTCGAGGATCAGCTCGGTGTGCCGCGTGCCCAGGTGGCGCGCGATGGCCTTGGCGTGCGCCGCCTCGTCGTAGGCCGGGTCGGCGAAGCCGATCGAGAAGGTGTGCACCGGGGCCTCGGCGACACGCGCCATGGTCGCCACCACCAGCGAGCTGTCGATGCCGCCGGACAGGAAGGCGCCGAGCGGCACGTCGGAGGCCAGATGCTGACGCACCACCCGGTCCAGCAGCGCCGCCAGACGGTCGTCCAGGTCGTCCGGCACGCCGCCGCTGCCCGGCGCCGGTAACGCCTCCAGCGACCACCAGGCGGAGAGCTGCGGCGCGCCGACGGCCGGCACGCGCAGCAGGTGGCCCGGCGGCAGCTTGCGCACGCCGGCGAGGATGGTCAGCGGCGCCGGCACGCAGCCCCGCCGCAGATACCCGGCGACGGCGGCCGGCTCGACTTCGGCGCGAAAGCCGGGCGCCGCGCGCAGCCCGGTAAGGTCCGAGGCGAAGAGCAGCCGCTCGTCCTGCCACGCGTAGGCCAGCGGCTTGATGCCCAGGCGGTCGCGCACCAGCCAGAGCTCGCGGTCGCGACGATCCCAAAGGGCAAAGGCGAACATGCCGGCCAGGCGCGGCAGCGTCGCCTCGACGCCCCAGCGGGCGCAGGCCTCCAGCAGCACCTCCGTATCGCAGTGCCCGCGCAGCGGACCCCGCAGGTCTCGCGCGATCTCGGGCGCGTTGTAGATCTCGCCGTTGTAGACCAGCACCCAGCGGCCGTCGCGGCTGACCATCGGCTGGTCGCCGGCGGCGCTGAGGTCGAGGATCGATAGCCTGCGGTGCCCCAACGCCAGGCCGGCAGGCGCATCGGTCCAGACCGCGGCACCGTCGGGCCCGCGATGAGCCAGCGCGTCGGTCATGCCGGTCGCCGCCGCGACGAGACTCCGCTCGCAAGCGCCGTTGCCCGCGCCTTGCGCCCGGTCCCAGAGTCCGGAAATCCCGCACATGCCCCGCGTCGCCTCGGCTCGCTTTCGATTGCCGCTCAATGGCTCCCGCTGCGGCTTGCGGTCCCTGCGGCCCGAACGTCAAGCGGATTCCGCCGACCCGACCCTTGGCGCCCCCTGCCACGGGTAAGGGATGCTTAAGGGAAAAGGTTTATGCCTTCGTCGCGTTGCGGACAGGAGACCGCTCATGAGGGACTCGGCGAGCGCGGCGGCCCAGGCGTCGAACGGCGTGCCGACCGGCGAGACGCAGACGAACGGCAGGACGGAGCCCGGGGACCACGACCTGGCCTTCCTCGACGGCAAGGCCGTCCTGATCACCGGCGGGACCGGCTCCTTCGGCCACAAGCTCGTCGCCAACGTCCTGGAGCGCGCCCGACCCGGAAAGCTGATCGTCTTCTCGCGCGACGAGCTCAAGCAGTTCGAGATGCGCCAGCGCTTCGACGGCGCCAGCATGCGTTACTTCATCGGCGACGTGCGCGACCGCTCCCGCCTGACCGAGGCGATGCGCGGCGTCGACATCGTCATCCATGCCGCCGCCCTGAAGCAGGTGCCGGCCGCCGAATACAATCCGATGGAGTGCATCAAGACCAACGTGCACGGGGCCGAGAACGTCATCGCCGCCGCCATCATCAACGGCGTGCGCCAGGTGATCGCGCTGTCCACCGACAAGGCGGCCAACCCCGCCAACCTCTACGGCGCCTCCAAGCTCGCCTCGGACAAGCTCTTCGTCGCCGCGAACAACATCGTCGGCGACCGCCCGACGCGCTTCGCCGTGGTGCGCTACGGGAACGTCGTCGGCTCGCGCGGCTCGGTCGTGCCCTTCTTCAAGCAGCTCATCTTGCAGGGCGAGCGCGAGCTGCCGATCACCGACGACCGCATGACCCGCTTCTGGATCACCCTGCAGGAGGGGGTCGACTTCACCCTCAAGGCCCTGCGGCGCATGCAGGGCGGCGAGATCTTCGTACCGCGCATCCCCTCGGTGCGCATCGTCGACGTCGCGCGCGCCATGGCGCCGCACCTGCCGACCAAGACGATCGGCATCCGGCCCGGCGAGAAGTTGCACGAGGTGATGTGCCCGGCCGACGACTCGCACCTGACGCTGGCCTTCGACGACCACTTCGTCATGCGCCCGACCATCAAGTTCCACGGCCTCAAGATCGACTATGCCGCCAATCCGCTGGGCGAGGAGGGAGAGCCTGTCGAGCGCGACTTCCAGTATCACTCTGGCACAAACCCCCAATTCCTGAGCCCGCAGGAGATCTTGCAGGTCAACCGGATGTGCGGCCTGTGAGCGTGGCGGGGGCCGGCCCATGACCCTCGCGGTGATCCCGGCGCGCGGCGGCAGCAAGCGGATTCCCCGCAAAAACCTCCGCAGCTTCTGCGGCCGGCCGATGCTGAGCTACCCGATCCGCGCCGCCCGGCAGAGCGGCTGCTTCACGCGGATACTCGTGTCCACCGACGACCCGGAGATCGCCTCAGTGGCGCGCGCCAGCGGCGCCGAGACGTCCTTCCTGCGCCCGGCCGAGCTGTCCGACGACATGACCGGCACCAACGAGGTGGTGGCCCATGCCCTGGGCTGGCTGGCCGCGCGCGGCGAGGTCCACGAGACCGCGGCCTGCATCTACGCCACGGCACCTTTCCTGGAGCCGGCGGACATCCGCCGCGGCCGTGCGCTGCTCGACCGGCCCGAGGCGCGCTTCGCCGTCACCGTGACCAGCTTCGCCTTTCCGATCCAGCGGGCGCTGCGCCGGACCGCCGAGGGCGGGCTCGCCCCCTTCGACGCCGAGGCGATCCGCATGCGCAGCCAGGACCTGGAGGAGGCCTGGCACGACGCCGGGGCGCTGTACTGGGGTCGTGCCGAGGCCTTCAGCGCGGCCGCGCCGCTGTTCGACCGCCACACCGTGCCGATCCCGCTGCCGCGCCACCGCGTGCAGGACATCGACACGCCCGAGGACTGGACCCGCGCGGAACTGATGTACCGCGCGCTGCACGCCGGCGCGGCGCAGGATCCGAGCGCCTGACGACGCCGCCCGCCGATCCCGCTTGCAATCCTCGGCGCGCCGTGGCGTAACCGCCGGCATGAAGGCGCTCGACCGCTACATCTTCGTGCAGCTCGCGACGACCACGCTCGCCACCGCCCTGGCGCTGACGCTGATGGTCTGGCTCACACAGTCGCTGCGCCTGTTCGACTACATCGTCAACCGCGGGCTGCCGGCGGAAACCTTCCTGCTGCTGGCGGCGCTGCTGATGCCGAGTTTCCTGACCGTGGTGCTGCCGGTGGCCGTCTTCGTCTCGGCCCTGTTCATCTACAACAAGCTGACGACCGAGAGCGAGTTGATCGTCATGCGCGCCTGCGGCATGAGCCCGGCGCAGGTGGCGCGGCCCGCCTTGCTGGCCGGGCTGCTGGTCACCCTCGTCATGTTCCTGATCACGCTCTACGTCCTGCCGACCTCGTTTCGGAACTTCAAGGACCTGCAGCACGACATTCGGACGAACTACTCCTCCGTGCTGCTGCAGGAGGGCGTGTTCACCGAGATCGACGACAGCACGGTGATCTACATCAGCGGGCGAACGCCCGAGGGTCAGCTTCTCGACATCCTGGTCCACGACACGCGCGAGCCGGAGCAGCCGACGACGATCATGGCGGAAGTGGCGGAGATCGTCGGCGGCACCGACGGTCCCGTCCTGGTGCTCTACAACGGACAGCGCCAGCAGTTCGACCGGGGCAACCAGTCGCTCAGCAACCTGAACTTCGACCGCTATGCCCTGGAGCTGGCCAGTACGGCCGGCGGCGAGCGCGAGTGGCGCGAGCCGTCCGAGCGGTACCTTCACGAGATCTTCGGCGCGCCCTATTCCGAGCTGGACGAGAAGTACCGGGGCGAGCTGACGGCCAACGGCCACCAGCGCCTGGTCATGCCGCTCTACGTGCCGGCCTTCGTCATGCTGGCCATGGCCCCCTTCCTGCTCGGCGAGTTCAGCCGCCGCGGATACTGGAAACGCGTGCTCGTCGTCGTCGTCGCCGTGGCGGTGCTGCAGGTGCAGCTTCTGGCGCTGGAGGACCTGGTCTCCGGCAACCTGGCTCTGGTGCCCCTGATGTATGCCGGCGTGCTGCTGCCCAACGCGACCCTGGCCTGGCTCCTCTTCATGCACAAACCCAGGCGCCGCCACCGCCTGACAGCCCAACCGGCCTGAGCCGCAGGCAGGCAACGCGCAAGGCCGGGGCGCGGCCGGCGGATGCGGCACGCGAATGCAGGGATGCAGCCCCAGAGCGATGGTTTTGGAGCGGTTTCTGGCCGATCGGCGGCACCGCAAAGGACGTCCACTTCATCGGAAACCGCCCTGGCCCTCGGGTCCGGCGACGCCTATAAGGGGCGCGATTCTGCTGCCGAGAACCCTCCCGGCAGCCTTCGCCAAACGACAGAAGCGTTCGATCCGCCATGTCCGCGATGCCCAGCCCCGTCGATCCGCGGCACCCGGCCTTCGTCCAGGCGCAGGCGCCGGTCCGGCTGTTGTTCCTCGACTTCGACGGCGTGTTCACCGACAACCACGTCTTCGTGTTTCAGGACGGGCGCGAGGCGGTGCGCTGCAGCCGGTTCGACGGCATCGGCCTGCGCCGGCTGGAGCGTGCCGGCATCGAGGCCTGCATCGTCTCCACCGAGGTCAATTCCGTCGTCGGAGCGCGCGCGGCCAAGCTGAAGATCGCCCACCGCCAAGGTCTCAACGACAAGGTGACCGCCGCGACAGAGATGGCCGCCGAACGCGGCCTGGAGCTTTCGGCCTGCGGTTTCGTCGGCAACGACGTCAACGACATCCCGCTGCTCCAGCGCGTCGGCCTGCCGCTCGGCGTGGCCGACGCCCACGAGGACATCTGGCCCTACGTGCGCTGGATCACCCGCCGGCCCGGCGGCTCTGGCGCCGTGCGCGAGATCTGCGACGCCTTCGGCGCGGCACGCGGCGTCGAGGCACGCTATCCCTGAGCTCGAGGCAAGTTCCCCTATGCACAGCCTGTTCGACCTCGCCGGCCGCGTCGTCTGCGTCACCGGCGGTCTCGGCCAGCTCGGCCGGCAGTTCACCCTGAGCCTGCGCGACGCCGGCGCCCGCGTCGCCGTGCTCGACCGCACGGCCGACCCCGAGGTCGTGCAGAGCCGCTACGGGGCCGACGCCGAGGACGCGCGGCTGCTCTTCCTCGCCGCCGACGTCACCGAGCGGGCCTCTCTGGAGGCGGCGCGCCGGAAGATCCTGGAGCGGTGGGAGGAGCCCGCCGGCCTGATCAACAACGCGGCCCTCGATTCGCCGCCCGATTCGCCGGCCGAGGAGACCGGGCCCTTCGAGACCTATCCGGAATCCTCCTGGGACACCGTGATGGCGGTCAACGCCAAGGGCCCGTTCCTCTGCTGCCAGGTGTTAGGCGGCGGCATGGCGGCGGCGGGCCGCGGCTCGATCGTCAACGTCGCCTCGATCTACGGCGCAGTCTCGCCGGACCAGGGGCTCTACGAGTACCGGCGCCAGCGGGGCGAGACCTTCTACAAGCCGGTCGCCTATTCGGCGAGCAAGTCGGCCCTCTACAACCTGACCCGCTATCTCGCCACCTACTGGGGCCCCAAGGGCGTGCGCGTCAACACCGTCACCTTCGCCGGCGTCTTCAACGACCAGGACCCAGCCTTCCTGGAGCGCTACTGCGCCAAGGTGCCGCTCGGCCGCATGGCCGACGAGGCCGACTACAACGGCGCCGTGATCTTCCTGATGTCGGACGCCTCTGCCTACATGACCGGCGCCAACCTGACGGTCGACGGCGGCTTCACCGCCTGGTAGCGGCGACGGCGATGGCACACATTCGACATCCTCAGCGGCAGGCGCTGCTCGAGTCCCTCATGCGGCGCGCGGAGCGGGAGCTCGACTGGCCGGCGCTGGACCGCCTCGCGGAGGCCCATCCCAAGGGCAGCGAGCGCAAGTACCTCGAGACGCGCAAGTGGCTCGAGCGCAAGCTTGATGCCGCGTTGCTGCTCGGTCTGGCGGCGGGGCCGCCGCTCGACATCCTCGACATCGGCACCGGCGGCGGGCATTTCCCCTACGTCGCCAGGCATTTCGGCCACCGCGTCGTCGCCGTCGACCTGCCGGAGATCGCCCTCTACGACGCGCTCTGCGCCTGGCTCGGCGTCGAAAAGCACGATGTCCGGGTCGAGGCGCGGACGCCGCTGCCCGACTTCGGCCGCCGCTTCGACCTGGTCACCGCCTTCATGCTCGGCTTCAACACCAAGGCCGATGGCACGCTCTTCACGCTGGACGACTGGGCCTGGTTCCTCGACGATGTGCGCGCCAACCAGCTCAAGCCCGGTGGGCGCCTGCTGCTGAAGATGATCCGTCAGGCCGAGCGCTGCGGTCCGAAGTACGGCGACCCGGAGCTGATGCGGCTGTTTGCCGGCCGCGGCGCCCGCTTCCTCGAAGCCGACCGCTACGCCATCTTCGAGCCGCTGCGCTGAGCATCGCGCCATCAGCGTCAAGAAATCACCACATACGGCGGCAAACCTGGATTAGCTTGCGCCGGTCGGCCGAGGGCACGGCACCGCCTGCGCCTCCGGGCCGGCCGAACGGCCGGCGCGCCGCCGAGTCGACGCCCGACGGCTGCGGGAGCCTGAATGCTCTTCAATTCCTACGTCTTCGTGCTGGTCTTCCTGCCGGCGACGGTCGGACTGTTCTATCTGGCCCGCCAGGTTTCGCCCTGGCTGGCCAAGTTGGTGCTGATCAGCGCCTCGCTGGTCTTCTACGGCTACTGGAACGTCTCCTACCTGCCGCTGCTGGTCGGCTCGATCCTGGTCAACTACGCCATCGCCTGGACGATGGCACGCTGGCACAGCGCCTGGCTGCTCGCGCTGGCGGTGGCCGGCAACCTGGCCGTCCTCGGCTATTTCAAGTACGTCGACTTCTTCTTCGGCCTGGGGGCCGAGCTGACCGGGCTGGAGGTGCTGATCGGCGGCACCATCCTGCCGCTTGGCATCTCCTTCTTCACCTTCCAGCAGATCGCCTATCAGGTGAACGGCTGGCGCGGCCTGCGGCGTGGCGAGGGCCCCTTTACCGACTACGCCGTCTACGTCAGCTTCTTCCCGCAGCTCGTCGCCGGCCCGATCGTGCGCGATACCGAGTTCATGCCGCAACTGGCCCGGCTGCGCCCGCGCTTCGACGCGAACCTCTTCACGGTCGGGCTGCTGCTGTTCTCCATCGGGCTGTTCAAGAAGGTGGTGATCGCCGACAGCTTCGCCGGCATCGCCACGCCGCTGTTCGACCGCCCGGCCGAGGTGGCGCTGCTGTCCCTGGAACAGGCCTGGCTCGCCGCCCTGGCCTACACGTTCCAGCTCTACTTCGACTTCAGCGCCTACTCCGACATGGCGATCGGCATCGCCGCGCTGTTCGGCATCGTGCTGCCGGTGAACTTCCTGGCGCCTTACCGCGCAATCTCGCCGGTGGACTTCTGGCGGCGCTGGCACATCACCCTCAGCCGCTTCTTCCGCGACTACCTCTACATCCCGCTCGGCGGCAGCCGCGGCTCGGCCGCGCGCCACGCGCTCAACCTGGGCATCGTGATGACCCTGTGCGGCCTGTGGCACGGCGCCGGCTGGACCTTCGTCCTGTGGGGGGCGCTGCATGGCCTGGCGCTGATCGTCTGCCACCTGGCCGGACGTTTCGGGCTGGCGCCGCACCTGGACTCGCCCTGGCGCAAGGCAGCGGGCTGGGCGCTCACCTTCGCCTTCGTGGTCGCCGGCTGGGTGGTCTTCCGCGCCTTGTCGCTGGAGACGGCGGTGGACATCTGGGCGAGCATGCTCGGCCTGGGCAGCGCCGCCGCGAGCCAGCCGGAGGTGATGTTCGCCTTCGGCCGCGAGGCCGCCTGGGCATGGGTCGGCCTGGCCCTGGTCTGGGTCCTGGCGCTGCCGACGCCCTATAGGTGGTTCTTCGGCACGCGCGCCGAGGGGCCCAACCTGGACGTCGGCGCGATCCGCTTGGATCTGCGCGCCGCGGCCGTCTGCGGCCTGATGCTGGCGGCGGCGCTGCTATCGCTGTCGCGCACCACCGAATTCCTCTACTACAACTTCTGACCGAGCCGCGTGCCGATGACCGCCGCCGAGACCCGTCAAGCGAGCCCGCCGCCGCGCCGCGCAGCCGGAACGCCGCTGCGCCGGACGGTGCTCGCCTGGGCGCTGGCACTGGTGATTCCCATGTTCGGCATCGCCGGCTTCACGGTTGCCACCGACCCCTCGGGCTATTTCCGGCTCAACAGCTTCGGCAGCTACGGCGGCGACGAACTCTTCATCAAGTCGTCGCTGATGCGCTATCGCCCACACGAGGCCCTGCTGCTGGGCGACAGTCGGGCCGCCTTCAGCGATCCGCGCGGCGCCGGCACTCTGCAGTTCTTCAATGCCGCCTCGGGCGGTGCCAGCATTGCTGACACCTTCGCCCTTTTGCGTCGCGCAGACCTGCAAAGCCTACGCCTGGTGGTTCTGATGGTCCCCGTTGGCGATATCCTGGGCATCTGCCGGGGCGAGAGCCGGCTCGACGACCCCATGGCCGCCGTGCGCCGCGGCGCCACCGTCGACGCCCTGGCCGAGGCCGTCCGCCATCTGCGCCGGCGCCTGCGCGGCGACCTGCCCGACCATCGCTTCGACGGCACCCGCTATCCCGACGGGCGTATCCTGACGCCCGTGGCCTGGGACGGCAGCCGCGCGCCGCGCTATCGCGAGCGGGTCGCCGCCTACCGCGATGCGGAACCGCTCGACCGGATCCTCGCCGAGGAGCGGCCCTGCACCGAGACTCTCTATGCCATGCGCGACTACGTCGAGGGGTACGACGCCGAATTCCTTCTGGTCCTGGCCCCGCTCAATCGCGACCTGCTGCAGGCCTCCGGGACCGACGAGGCCGCCGTGCGCCGGGTGATCGCCGAGCGTCTGCTCAGCGAATTGCCCTTCGCCGTCGACTTTACCGCCAGCCGCTTTTCCGATTCGGCCCACTTCCCGCCGAGCGACAGCACCCACTTCCGCCCCGAGGTCGGCGGCGCCGTCCTGGCCGCCGCGATCGAGCGCTTCTGCCGAGATCCCGGAAGGTGCGTATGGTGAGGCCGGCCGCCGTGGTGCTGCTCGCCGCTATCCTCAGCGCCTCGGCAGGCGCCGGCCTGGCGATGCTGGCGAGCGGTGTGGCGGGACTTCGTCTGTTCGAGGTGCCCAAGGTGGAGGTGCTGCACGGCGGCGATTCCGAGCAGGTGCTGCGCCGCCTATCCTACGGCCTGCGCTTGGACAGCGAGGTCGTCCTGCAGCAGCCGGTCGGCGAGTGGGAGGCCGGGGCCCGCCTCACTCTGCTCGACCTGATCACCACGCAGGACAACGACGAGCTTCTGCGCCTGGCCCTCGGCCTGGCACCGGAGGTCGATACGCAGGTGCTGGTCCAGGCGCTCTGTACCGCCGCACGCAAGGGGCACGGCAGCACCCTGCCGGTTCTGGCCGACCGCATCGCCGCGCCGCCGGAGACGGTGGCCTGTGCGCAGGGCCGGCGCCCCTCCGAACTGGCTGCCGCCAACCGGCACGACGGGGCGAGCGCGCTGCTGCGTGCGCGGGGTCTGTGACGCCTGCGCCGCGGCAAGGCCGGACCAATATCCACTTGATGTGGGACGGCACGGCTTTTATGAGGGGCGCGCCTCCGCCCGAGCCCGTGCCACAAGCCATGCGACCGGACATGACCGAGATTCCCAGCCTGCTGCCCAACCTGATCGGCGGCGAAGAGGTGCCCGCCAAGAACGGTTTGAGCTTCGCCAACCTGAACCCTCACAACGGCAACGAGATCTGCCGGGTGGCGCGATCGGAGGCCGACGACGTGGCGGCGGCGGTGGCCGCGGCGCGGGCGGCGCAGGCCGAGTGGGCGGCAACCCCGGCGGTGCGGCGCGGCCACATCCTGCATCAGGCGATGAACGCCATCGAGGCGCGCGCCGAGGAGATCGCCACGGCGGTCGCCCGGGAGGCCGGCAAGCGCATGGCCGACTCGCGCGGCGAGGTCGGCGGGGCCGTGCAGTGCGGCCGCTTCTTCGCCGGCGAGGGCCAGCGCCTGTTCGGCCGCACCATGCCCAGCGGCACGCCGAACAAGTACAACATGACGGTCCGCCAACCCTGCGGCGTCGCCGGGCTGATCATCGCCGCCAACACCCCGGCGCCGAACTTTGCCTGGAAGGTCTTCCCGGCGCTGATCTGCGGCAACGGCGTGGTCCTGAAGACGGCCGAGGACACGCCGGTGTCGTCCTGGATGATGGCGAAGATCGCCGAGGAGGCGGGGCTGCCCAAGGGCGTATTGAACGTCGTGCACGGCCTGGGCGCCGAGGCCGGCCAGGCGCTGGTCGACCACCCGGGCGTCGACGTGCTGAGCTTCACCGGCTCGACCGCCGTCGGCCGGCGCATCGCCGAGGCCTGCGGCCGGCAGCTCAAGAAGCTGTCGCTGGAGCTGGGCGGCAAGAACCCCTTCGTCGTCTGCGACGACGCCGACCTCGACCATGCCGTCAAGTGGGCCTGCCTCTCCGCCTATTCCAACGCCGGCCAGCGCTGTGCGGCGGGCAGCCGCTTCCTGGTCTTCGAGAGCGTCTACGAGGAATTCCGCGACAAGCTGATCGCGGCGACCGAACAGCAGAAGGCCGGCGTGGAGGACGAGTGCGACCTGGGCCCCGTGATCAACGAACGCCAGCTCGCCAACATGCTGAACGCCATCGAGGGCGCCAAGAGCCGCGGCGCCAAGATAGTCGCCGGCGGGCATCGCCTGGGCGAGGCGGGCTTCTACCTGGCACCGACGGTGATCGAGGGCGCCGAGCCCGCCGACGAGATCAGCCAGACCGAGCTCTTCGGGCCGGTCGCCAAGCTCTACCGGGTGCGCGACTTCGCCCACGCCCTGGAGATGGCGAACGACCATCCCTATGGTCTGACGGCGTGCATCCACACCCGCAGCGTCGACCGGGCGCTGGCCTTCAGCCATGCGGTGCAGGCCGGCGCCACGGTGGTCAACGCCGGCACCTACGGCTCCGAGCCGCACATGCCCTTCGGCGGACCCAAGCAGTCGGGCAACGGCAGTCGCGAGCCGGGCACCGAGGCGCTGGACGTCTACAGCGAGTTGAAGGACATCTACCTGAACGTCGATCCGGCGAAGCTCTAGGCGGCCCGCCGATGTCCGCTTCACCCAGTTGCGTTGCGCTGATCCCGGCCCGCTCCGGCTCCAAGCGGGTGGTCGACAAGAACGTGCGGCTGCTGGGCGAGCATCCGGTGATGGCCTATACGATCCAGGCCGCGCTCGCCTCCGGCGTCTTCGGCAAGGTGATCGTCTCCACCGACAGCGAAGCCTACGCCGAGGTCGCCCGCCACTACGGCGCCGAGGTGCCGGGCCTGCGGCCGGCGGAGTTCGCCTCCAGCACCTCGCCGGACATCGAGTGGATCGTCTACACCCTCGAGCTGCTGCGCGAGCGCGGCGCGGCCTTCGACTGCTTTTCCATCCTGCGCCCGACCAGCCCCTTTCGCCAGGCCGACACCATCCGCCGTGCCTGGGCCGAATTCGCGGGCGAGACCGGCGTCGACTCGCTGCGCGCCGTCGAGAAGGTCAAGCAGCATCCGGGCAAGATGTGGGCGATCCGCGGCAGGCGCATGACGCCGCTGCTGCCCCTGGTGCGCGACGACGGCACGCCCTGGCATTCCAGCCAGATGGCCAGCCTGCCCGAGTTCTACATCCAGAACGCCAGCCTGGAGATCGCCTGGAGCCGGGTGGCGTTAGAGGACAACACCATCGCCGGAACGGTGGTCATGCCCTTCCTGACCACGGAGATGGAGGGCTTCGACATCAACGACATGGAGGACTGGTGGTACGCCCAGCACCTGCTGAGCGAAGGCACCTATCGCCTGCCGGAGGTGAGCGCGGCGCCCTTCGCGGCGACGGCGGCCTGACCCTCGGGCGCCAAACCAGCGGCCTTCGGCCGTCCTACGGACCAGCGGCCTTCGGCCGTCCTACGGACCAGCGGCCTTCGGCCGTCCTACGGACCAGCGGCCTTCGGCCGTCCTACGGACCAGCGGCCTTCGGCCGCTTGCTTCGTCCTTCGACGGGCTCGGGATGAAGCGAACCGAACAAAATCAAATGCCTTCACCCTGAGCTTGTCGAAGGGCGAAGGCAGCCGGCGACGCCGGCTTTTTCGACATGAGCACGGTCGGGCGACGACCGAGAGAAGGGAGAACGCCGTCATGGGCGAGTTGGTCGGCAAGGCCGTCGAAGGCGAACTGTACTACGCCGAGCAGGAGGAGTTCGAGCGCGTGCGCCGGCTGAACGCCGAGCCGCAGGTGCGCACCCGCATCTTCGCCGACATGGCGCGGCTGAACGCGCTCTACATGATCGCGCGCGCCGGCTCGGGCCATATCGGCTCCTGCTTCTCCTCGATGGACATCGTCGCTTGGCTGCACCTCAACGACATGCGGCGCAACGGGGACGACACGGCGCGCGACCTCTACTTCTCCTCCAAGGGCCACGATGCGCCGGGCCTCTACGCCGTGCTGATCGCGCTCGGTCGCCTGCCCCGCGAATGGGTGCACAAGCTGCGCCACATCGAGGGCCTGCCCGGCCACCCGGACGTCGGCACGCCGAACATGGTGACCAACACCGGCTCGCTGGGCATGGGCATCTCCAAGGCCAAGGGCATGGCCTTCGCCCATCGCCGCCGGGGCATCGACGGGCGCATCTACGTGATGACCGGCGACGGCGAGCTGCAGGAAGGGCAAATCTGGGAGTCCCTGGTCTCGGCCGCCAACCACAAGCTCGACGAGATCACCGTCCTGGTCGACCACAACAAGCTGCAGTCCGACTACCTGGTCAGCCAGACCAGCGACCTGGGCGACCTGGACGCCAAGTTCGCCGCCTTCGGCTGGCACGTCGAGCGGGTCGACGGCCACGACCTCGATCAGCTCGCCGCGGCGCTGGAGCGCTGCAAGCGGGCCGAGGCGCCGCAGGTGATCATCTGCGACACGGTCAAGGGCAAGGGCGTGTCCTTCATGGAGCATACGGCCATGGAGTCCGACGCCGCCCAGTACACCTTCCATTCCGGCGCGCCCAAGGCCGAGCAGTACACCCGCGCCGCCCAGGAGTTGATCGACAAGATCAACGTCCAGATGGAGGCCGCCGGCACCCAGCCGCTGGAGCTGGAGACGGTGATGAACAAGCCGGCGCCCGCCGCCGGCGAGACCAAGCGCCTGCAGCCTGCCTACACCGAGGCGCTGCTGGCCGCCGCCGAGCGGCACCCCAACCTGGTGGCGCTCGATGCCGACCTGCTGCTCGACACCGGCCTGATCCCCTTCCGCCAGCGCTTCCCCGAACGCACGGTGGAGTGCGGCATCGCCGAGATGGACATGGTCAGCCAGGCCGGCGGCATGGCGCTGCGCGGCATGCTGCCGGTCGCCAACTCCTTCGCCTGCTTCCTGTCGACCCGACCGAACGAGCAGATCTACAACAACGCGACCGAGCACACGAAGATCGTCTATGTCGGCTGGCTGGCCGGCATGCTGCCCGGCGGGCCCGGCCACTCGCACCAGTCGGTGCGCGACATCGCCGCGGTCGGCGGCGTACCGGGGCTGACGATCCTCGAGCCGTCCTGCCCCGAGGAGGTCGGACCGCTGCTGCGCTGGGCGCTGGAGACGAACCAGGGCAGCAGCTATTTCCGCATGACCTCGATCCCCTACGCGCTGCCCTTCGCACTGCTGGACGGCTACGTGCCGGAGGCCGGCAAGGGCGTGCGCGTCGGCGGCCACGACGGCGAGGCGGCGATCGTCGCCTACGGCATGGTCATGCTGGCCGAGGCCTGCAAGGCCGCCGACATCCTGAAGGACAGGCACGGCATCGGCTTGGAGGTGATCAACCTGCCCTGGCTGAACCGTGTAGACGGCGCTTGGCTGAAGTCGGCTCTGGCCGGCAAGCGCGCGCTCTTCACCCTGGACAACCACTACCTGGACGGCGGCCAGGGCGAGCGCGTCCTGACGGCGGCCTTAGAGCAGGGGCTGGCCGGCCTGACCTGTCAGCGCTTCGGCCTGACCGAGGTGCCGGCCTCCGGCGCCAACCCGGACGTGCTGCGCAAGGCCGGGCTCGACGCCGAAAGCCTGGCGGAGGCGATGGCGAAGCGGCTGGCCGGCTGAACCGAGGCGGACGCGGGTGAGCGCGAGACGGAGCCTGAAGAGACATCTCCGCACGCTGCCCGGCATGCGGGCGCTGCGTCTCGCGCGCCTGCGCCGCATCGCCCGTACCGAGGGCCACGCCGACTGGCGGCGCCTGATCGGCGCCGACTGGCCGGAATGGGAGAAGGCGCGGGCTGCCGCCACGGGACCGCGCGTATTGATCGCCACCGGGCTGGGCGGCCACCTGCCGCTGGCCGCCCTCGACAGCACGCTCGGCGTCGCCCTGACCCTGCGCGGCGCGCGGGCGAGCTACCTGCTGTGCGACGAGGTCCTGCCGGCCTGCCAGATGGCGGAGACCGGCTGGTTCCCGGATATCGGCCGCTTCGCCGCGCGCGGCCCACAGGATCTCTGTGCCCACTGCCACCGCCCGGCCGAGGCGGCCTATGCCGCCACCGGCCTGCCGGTGCACCTCTACGGCGCCTGGCTGAGCGCGGCGGACCGGCGCGAGGCGGCGGAGCTGGCGGCCGGGACGCCGGTCGAGGACATCGGCGGCTTGCGCCTGGAGGACGCACCGCTCGGCGAGCACGCGCTCTCCGGCGCCTTGCGCTTCTTCGCCAAGGGCACGCTGGCGGACGAGCCGCACGGCGAGGCGGTCCTGCGCCGCTACCTGGAGGCCGCCGTCCTGGCGTATCGCGCCGTGCAGCGCCTGGTGCGCGAGGCGGAGATCGAGGTGGTGGTCGCCCACCACGGCATCTACGTCCCGCAGGGGCCGGCCAGCCTGGCGGCCAAGGCGGCCGGGGCGCGGGTGGCGACCTGGAACCCGGCCTACCGCAAGCACTGCTTCCTGTTCAGCCACGACGACACCTACCACCACACCTTGATGACGGAGCCGAGCGAGACCTGGGAGTCCCTGGACCTGGACGCCGACCGGGAGGCCGAGATCGTGGCCTACCTGAAGAGCCGCTGGACCGGCGCCGGCGACTGGATCTGGTTCCACGAGGCCCCGCGTTTCGAGCCCGACTGGATCGTGAAGACGCTTGGGCTGACCCCGGACAAGCCAACCGTCGGGCTGCTGACCAACGTCGTCTGGGACGCCCAGCTCCATTACCCGGCCAACGCCTTCGGCTCGATGATCGAGTGGGTCGAGGCGAGCATCCGCGCCTTCGCCGAGCGCCCCGACCTGCAGCTCGCCATCCGCATCCATCCGGCGGAGATCCGCGGCACCCCGCCGTCGCGCCAGCGCATGGCCGAGGAGATCGCGCGGCGGTTCCCGAAACTCCCGGCGAACGTCTTCCTCGTCCCGCCCGAAAGCCCGGTCAGCACCTACGCCCTGCTGGAGCTGTGCGACGCGGCCCTGATCTACGGCACGAAGATGGGGGTCGAACTGACCGCCATGGGCATCCCGACGATCGTCGCCGGCGAGGCCTGGATCCGCAACAAGGGCCTGACCCGCGACGCCGAGAGCCCCGCGCACTACCAGGCCCTGCTGGACGCGCTGCCCTACGGCCGGCGGCTGGATACCGCGACGGTCAAGCGCGCCCGCGCCTATGCCTACCACTTCTTCTTCCGCCGCATGATCCCGCTGCCGTTCATGGCGGCGACCGGCGGCTGGCCCCCCTACAAGCCGGCGCTCTGCGGCCTGGAGGCGCTGAAGCCGGGCGCCAGCGCCGGCCTCGACACCGTCTGCGCCGGCATTCTGGAGGGCACGCCCTTCGTCTACCCTGCCGAGCGGACGCCTCGCGCATGACCCGCGTCCTCCTGTGGCACTGGAACCGCAAAGGCGGCGGGCCGCGCTACACCTGGGAGCTGACCAGGGCACTGATCGCGCGCGGCGAGGTCGAGGTGGCCACCAGCTTCTCGCGGCAGAGCGAGTTCGCCGAACAGATGCGCGCATTGCCGGTGCCGCACCTGGAGATCGACACCTACACCAGTACGCGGGGCTTCCTGCTCGGCCTCGGCCGGCTGCCGGGGCTGCGCCGCCGGATGGCGGACTTCGTCCGGCACGAGGAGATCGACGTCGTCGTCTCCACCATGAACCACATGTGGTCGCCCTTCGTCATGCCGGCGGTGCGGCGCGCCGGCGTGCCCTATGTGCTGGTGGCGCACGACGCCGAGACCCATCCCGGCGAGGGCGGCCGCCTGCAGCGGCGGATCCTCGCCCGCGACATCGCGTTGGCCGACGCCCTGGTGGCACCGACCCGCCACGTCGCCAAGCGGCTGGGCGAGCTGCGGGCGGACCTGCCGGCGGCGCGCCTGCGCGTGATCCCGCTCGGCAGCTTCGCCTTCGCGCCCGAGCCGACGCCGCCGCGCCAGCTGCCGAGCGAGCGGGCCATCGAATTGCTCTTCTTCGGCCGGCTGCTGGCCTACAAGGGCGTCGACCTGCTGGCCGAGGCCTATCGCCTGCTGCGCGCGCGCTACGGCACGCGGGTGCGCCTGACCGTCGCCGGCCTGGGCGACGAGGCGGTCTACGGGCCGCTGCTGCGGCGCCAGCCGGGCCTCACCTGGGACAACCGCTGGATCGCCGAGACCGAGGTGGCCGACCTCTTGGCCCGCGCCGACATCCTGCTGCTGCCCTATCGCGAGGCCAGCCAGTCCGGCTCCCTGGCCGCGGCCGAGTACGCCGCCCTGCCCTCGGTCGTCACCCCGGTCGGCGGACTGGCCGAGGAGATCGCCGACTACGGCGGCGGCGTGGTCGCCGCGAGCCTGTCGGGCAAGGCCTTCGCCGAGGCGACCATGCGGCTGATCGACGACCGCGCGCGCTACCGCGCCTGCTCCCATGCGGCGCGGGCCACCGCCCTGGGGCCGAAGTCCTGGGACCGCATCGCCGCGGAGATGGCGGCCTTCGTCCGGCAGGTGGCCGGCGCTGGGCGGTAAGACTCGCTTAAGCAAAACCCGGTAGCTCTCGTTCGGGCGCATCCGCGCACCGAACGGAACGGAGCGGCGGCCCGTGATCCCCTACGGACGGCAAGACGTCAGCGAGTCCGACATCGCCGAGGTGGTCGAGGTGCTGCGCTCCGACTTCCTGACCCAGGGGCCGGCCGTGCCGCGCTTCGAGGCGGCGGTCGCCGCCCACTGCGGTGCTGGCCACGGCGTCGCCTTCAGCAATGCGACGGCCGCGCTGCACGGCGCCTGTCATGCCCTCGGTCTGCGGCCGGGCGAGCGGCTCTGGACCGTGCCCAACTCCTTCGTCGCCTCGGCCAACTGCGCGCGCTACCTGGGCGCCGAGGTGGACTTCGTCGACATCGACCTGGAGACCGGCTGCCTGAGCGTGGCCGCGCTGGCGGAGAAGCTGGCGGCGGCGGCGCGCGACGGCAGCCTGCCGAAGGTGCTGGTGCCGGTGCACTTCGCCGGCCAGCCCTGCGACATGGCCGAGATCGCCGCGCTGGCCCGATCGTACGGGGTGCGCGTGCTGGCCGACGCCGCCCACGCGATCGGCGCCACCTACGAGGGACTGCCGGTCGGCGGCGAGGGCCTGAGCGACGTTACCGTGTTCAGTTTCCATCCGGTGAAGATCGTCACCACCGGCGAAGGCGGCATGGCGGTGACCAACGACCCGGAGCTGGCTGCGCGCATGGCGCGCTTCCGCAGCCACGGCATCGCGCGCGCGCCGGACGAGCTGGAGGGGCCGCCCGACGGGCCCTGGAGCTACGAGCAGCAGGAGCTCGGCTACAACTACCGCCTGACCGACCTGCAGGCCGCGCTCGGCCTCGCCCAGATGCGCCGCCTCGAGAGCTTCGTCGAGCGGCGCGCGGCCCTGGCGGCCCGCTACGACCGCCTGCTGGCCGGACTGCCGCTGCAGCGGCCCCTGGTGCGGCCCGGGCGCACCAGCAGTTGGCACCTCTACGTCGTACGGCTCGCCGAGACGGCGCCGCTCGACCGCGCCGCGCTGTTCCGGGCCCTGCGCGCGCGCGGCGTCGGCGTGCAGGTGCACTACATCCCGATCCACACCCAGCCCTACTACCGCCGCCTGGGCTTCGCCTGGGGCGACTTCCCGGCCGCGGAGGCGCATTACCGCACGGCGCTGAGCCTGCCGCTCTTCCCGGGCCTCACCGAGGCGCAACAGGACACGGTGGTGGGGCACCTGCACGACCTGCTGGACGTGCCGCGGCAACGCGCGGCCGGCGCCCGGTGAGCCCGCTCGCCCGGCGTCCGCTCGGCGGCGAAGACGCGGACGGCCCCGGACGGCGCGCCAAGCTGCGGCCGGCTGATCTGCACGACGCAGCGCTGCTGTTCGCCTGGCGCAACGACCCGGCGACGCGCGCGGCCAGCCACCACGCCGCACCGCTGGCTTGGGGAACGCACCTGTCCTGGCTGCAATCGGCGCTGGCCGACCCGGATCGCCACCTGTGGATCGGCGAGCTCGAAGGCCGGCCCGTGGGGACCGTGCGCGCCGAACGCTGCGGCGGCGCCTGGCGGCTGTCCTGGACCGTGGCGCCGGAAGCGCGAGGCTGCGGTGTCGGCCGGGCGCTGGTGTCGCGCGCCGCCGCTCGCCTGACGGGGCCTCTGCGCGCCGAGGTCAAGCTCGGCAATCTGGCGTCGCAGCGCATCGCCGAGGCCGCCGGGCTGGCGGTGCGCGCCGAGGTCGACGGCGTGCTCTACTACGAGCGCGCCTGATCACCGCCGACCGCGGCTGCCTCGGCCACCAGCTCCCACGACAGCGGCGTGCCGCGGGGAATCGCCTGCGTGGCCCGGGCGCCGAGCACGCGCGGCAGCTCGCGCGGGGCCAGGCCGTAGCCAGGCCGGATGATCCGCACGTTGTCACGGGTCAAGGGCTCGTCGGCGGCGACGTCGCGCACGACGTAGAGCGAGCGCCGGAAAGTCAGCGACGCAGCCTCCGCCGCCGGCCGCGCTTCGGCACCGCGGCCGAGGGCCGCATGCACTCGGCGCGTCTCCGCGGCCAGATGGGCCAGCTCGGCCGGCTCCAGGGAGAAGGCGGCATCGACGCCGCCGGCGCTGCGGTCGAGGACCACGTGCTTTTCGATCAGGCAGGCGCCCAGCGCCGTCGCCGCCACCGCCGCCGTGGGGCCGAGGGAGTGGTCCGACAGGCCGGCGAGCGTGCCGAAGCGTGCCGCTAGGCGCGGCACGCGCGCCACCTGCATCTGCTCCAGCGGCGCCGGATAGGCGCTGACGCAGTGCAGCAGCACGAGCGGCGCGTCGCTCAGCGCCCGGAAGGCGGCGACCGCCTCGGCGATCTCGGCGTCCGAGGCCATGCCGGTCGACATCACCGTCGGCTTGCCGGTGGCCGCGATCCGCTCGATCAACGGCAGGTCGAGCAGCTCGAAGGAGGCCACCTTGTAGAGCGGCGCACCCAGCTCCTCCAGGAAGTCGACCGCCGACTCGTCGAAGGGCGTGCTGAAGACCGTAACGCCCAGCTCGCGCCCGCGGGCGAAGAGCGCCCGATGCCAGTCCCAGGGCGTATGCGCCTCCTGGTACAGCGCGTAGAGCGTGCGCCCCGCCCACAATCCGGAGGGCACGACGAACTCGGGCCGGTCGCAGTCGATCGTCAGCGTGTCGGCGGTGTAGGTCTGCAGCTTGACGGCGTCGGCACCCGCGCGGGCGGCCGCCTCCAGCAGCGCCATCGCCGTTTCGAGGCTGCCGTTGTGATTGCCCGACAGCTCGGCGACCAGGTAGGGCGGCGCCTCCGGCCCGATCCGGCGGCCGTCCAGCCAGAAGCCGGCCGCCAGGCCCGGCATGCCCGATCCGTTCATCCCGCATCCTCCGTCTGCAGCGCGTCCGACTCCAAGAGGGCCATGATCTCGGCGGCGATCCGCTCGGCCCCGCGGCCGTCCAACTGGCGCGCCACGGCCGGGACCGCGCGGGCGTCGAGCGCCGCCGCGGCCAGCGCTTCCGGGTCGAAGTCATCCACCGCAGCCACGCCCGCCGCCGCCAGGGCGGCGACGATCGGGCGCTGGTTGTCGGCGATCGCCGCGACCGCGGGCACGAGGCCCGCGGTCAGCGCCTCCCAGACGGTCGAGCCCGAGGCGCCGACGTAGTGGCTGCACCGCGCCATCAGCGCGGCCATGTCGGCGCCGTGGTGCGCCTGAACCGCGCCGAGGTTCGCGAGGTCGCGTCGCAGCGAGTCGGCCAGCGGCGACAGGGGCGAAAGCACCACCTCGAGCGGCCAGTCGCAGCGCGCCCGCAAGGCCCGGGCCGTCGGCACCGCGAAGGCCCCCGCGTCGGTCCCGCCGAAGGCCACCAGGGCCCGCGGGCCGCCACGCCGCGACTCGCGCAGAGCGGCGAAACGGGGCGCGACCGGGCACCAGGCAAGCCCGCTCAGCACGCGCGCCGAGGTCAGCGCGGCATAGTCCAGCGCCGGTCCGTAGATGTTCGGATTGATCACGAGGTCAGCCGGAAGCGGCCGGTCTGCGAGGTCGTCGAGCATCACGAGTCGGCCGCCGCCGGCGCGGCGCGCGGAAAGCTCGGACGAGGCGATCCTGTAGCCGTCGACGAGCGATACGGGGGCCGGCGGCAGCACGGCGAGGTTCGCCGCCTCGCGCACATCGAGACCCGCGAGGCGCGGCACCGCCTCGGGCGTCGGCGTGCCGAACAGCACGCGAGAGCCGGCGGCGACCAGCGCTTCCGCGATCACCGCGGTGCGACGCAGATGGCCGAGGCCGACGGCGGCACCGGCATCGGCGAAGGCGACGAGGCTGGGAGTTTCAGGCATGGCGCACACCTTAAGGTTAACAGCTTGAGAAACGGTGAAGACGTCACGGTCGGCAGAGGCGAACCGATCCGGCTTCCGGGCCGAACGATCCCCCCGAGTCATGGCGGTCTTTGGGTGCGCTTCGCCGTCCGCGCCGTGGCGGCCTTCGGGTCCCGCCGGCATGTGACCGCAAGGTTTCCGCGGGAATGTGGTGTCGCCGTCGAAATCGGTGTAAGCATGGATGATCACGCATCCGGGCGCTGCGGCGCGCCCGGGCACTAGGTATTGGCGCGACGAGAATGATCCCCGGCTTCAAGACGCCCCTGTCCAAGCGCGGAGGCTTGGCGTTCGCCCACGACGTGGCCATGGCCTGCCTGGCGTTTGCCCTGGCCCTGGCGCTGCGGCTCGGCGAGACGGCGCCGCAGCGCCTGCTGAACGCAGACCTCTGGGTGGCGCTGGGGATCTTCGCCGGCGTCGCGGCCGTCGTCTTCCTGGCCACCAACCTCTACCGTGGCATCTGGCGCTACGCCTCGCTGAACGACCTGGTGAACATCGCCAAGGCGGCGACCCTGACGGTGCTGGTCTTCCTGCCCATCACCTTCATGGTGACGCGGCTGGAGGCCCTGCCCCGCTCCTCCCTGGTGATCACCTGGCTGCTGCTGATCGCGCTGCTGGCCGGCCCGCGCATCCTCTACCGTCTGCTCAAGGACGGCAGCCTGGTGCACGTGCTGGAGAAGGACAGCCACCTGCGCGTGCCGGTGCTGCTGGCCGGCGCCGGCGATGCCGCGGAACTCTTCATCGCCGCGATGAAGCGCGACCGCCAGGCCAACTACGAAGTGCAGGCGGTGATCGACGAGAAGGGCCGCCGGGTCGGCCGGCGTATCCACGACGTGCCGGTGATCGGCATGGGCAACGACCTGCAGCCGACTCTGGAGAAGCTGCGCGCGCGCACCGGACGGGCGCCGCAGCGCGTGATCGCCACCAAGGATCTCTCGCCGGACCAGCTCAACCGCCTGCTGGAGTTTGCCGAACGCAACGGCATGCGCCTGGACCGCCTGCCGAAGCTGACCGACTTCCGCACCGGGGAGCCGCGCGACATCACCCTGCGCCCCGTGGCCATCGAGGACCTGCTGCGTCGGCCGCAGATCGTCCTCGACCCGCAGCCCGTGCGCGACCTCGTGGTCGGCAAGCGCGTGCTGGTCACCGGCGCCGGCGGCTCGATCGGCAGCGAGCTGGTGCGCCAACTCGCGCCCCTGGGACCGAGCGAACTGACGCTGCTCGATGCCAGCGAACTGAACCTCTATCAGATCGACCGGGAAGTCGGAGAGTCCTGGCCCACGCTGCCGCGGCAGGCGCTGCTCGCCGACGTGCGCGACCGTGCAGCCGTGGACGCGGTCTTCGCCCGAACGCGCCCAGAATTGGTCCTGCATACCGCCGCCCTGAAGCACGTGCCGATCGTCGAGGCGCAGCCGGTCGAAGGCGTGCTGACCAACGTGCGCGGCACCTGCAACGTCGCCGACGCCTGCCGCCGCTTCGGGACGGCCAACATGGTGCTGGTCTCGACCGACAAGGCAGTCAACCCGACCAACGTCATGGGGGCGACCAAACGCCTGGCCGAGAGCTATTGCCAGGCACTCGATCTCGAGGCGCGGCGCGGCGGCCCCGGCACCCACTTCGTCACCGTGCGCTTCGGCAACGTGCTGAATTCCACCGGCTCGGTGGTGCCGCTGTTCCAGCACCAGCTCGCGCGCGGCGGGCCGCTGACCGTCACCCATCCGGAGATGACGCGCTACTTCATGACGATCCCCGAGGCGGTGCGCCTGATCCTGCAGGCGGCCGCCCTCGGCAGCCACCGTCCGCGCGAGTCGGCCGGCAAGATCTATGTGCTGGACATGGGCGCGCCGGTGAAGATCGTCGAGCTGGCCGAACAGATGATCCGCCTGGCCGGCAAGCGCCCCTACAAGGACGTCGAGATCGTCTTCACCGGCCTGCGCCCCGGCGAGAAACTGCACGAAGAGCTGTTCCACGACGAGGAGACGCTTGTGCATACGGCACAGCCCGGCCTGCGGTTGGCCGAGACCCGGACGACGAACGCGGAGATCCTGCGGCGCAGCCTCGAGGAGTTGCTGCAGACCGCCGATGCGCACCGGGAGGAGCGCACGCTTGACCTGCTCGGCAAGTTGGTCCCCGAGTGGGGCCGCGGCGGCGAGGTCATCCCGCTGGCCCGCAGCCGGCCCTAGGGCTAGATCGGGCAAGGCGTGTCGTCCCTGCAGACTCTTGGTCCCGCGCCTGGACAGGCGGAGCCAGCCGGCGCACCGGGCGCGCGCGGCGGAGAGACCGCCTTGCCGAGCGGGCCGGCCTGCGAGCGGCGCCCGCGGCTGCTGTTCCTGGTGACCGAGGATTGGTCCTTCGTCTCCCATCGCCTGCAGCTTGCCGAGGCCGCGCAGCGCGTCGGATACGAGGTGCATGTCGCCACGCGCGTCGACCGCGAGGCCGAACGCATCCGCGACGCCGGCCTGATCCTGCATCCCTTGGCTCTGCAGCGCAGCGTGTTCTCGCCGCTAGGGCACCTGCGTGCCGTGCGCGAAGTGATGCGAGTCTACCGTGAGGTGCGTCCCGACCTCGTGCATCACGTGGCGCTGCGGCCGGTCGTCTACGGCGGGCTCGCGGCGCGCCGGGTCGGCATCGCGCGCGGCGTCAATGCCATCGCCGGCCTGGGCTTCGCCTTCACCGAACGTTGCTGGCGGGCGGCGCTGCTGCGCAGGCTGGTGCTCGCCGCGCTGCGCCGGCTGCTGCGCCAGGACGGCTGGATCACGCTGTTCCAGAACCCGAACGACCGGGATTTCCTGGTGCAGCGCTGCGGGCTGAAGTCCTCGCGGGTCAGCCTGATCCGCGGCGCCGGCGTCGATACCGACAGCTTCGCCCCACTGCCCGAGCCGCGCGAGGGCCCGGTGACCGTCGCCGTCGCCAGCCGCATGGTCCGCTTCAAGGGGATCGCCGACCTGGTTGCGGCCAGCGAGCGGCTGCAGCAGCGCGGCGTCGCCCACCGTCTGCTGCTGGCGGGCACGCCGGACGGCACGAATCCGGCGAGCATCACCGAGGAGGAGATGGCGGAGTGGGACCGCCAACCACAGATCGAGTGGCGCGGACACGTCGGCGACGTCCGCGACCTTTGGGCCGAGGCGCACATCGCCGCCCTGGCCTCGCACGGCGGCGAGGGGCTGCCGAAGACCTTGCTCGAGGCCGCGGCCTGCGGCCGGCCGATCGTCGCCACGGACGTCCCCGGTACGCGCGAGGTGGTGCGACACGAAGACAACGGCCTACTGGTACCGCCGCGTTCGCCCGAGCAATTGGCGGCGGCACTGGAGCGTCTGATTGCCGACGGCGACCTGCGCCGGCGTTTTGGCAAGGCCGGGCGCCGTCTCGTCGAACAAGACCTCTCGTTGGACACAGTCACCGAACGCACTTTGGGCCTGTACCGCACGCTGATGGCAGGTCGAAGCGCCGATACGGACCAATAACGGTGACGGCATGATTTTCGCTTTCCGGCGAAATTCCGATCGGCTAGACCAGATCCGCGGCCGCCGGGCTCGTTTGGCGATCCCCGCACCTACGCGCGTCTCGTTCAGAGGCCCATGCTCGGGACGTGCCACACCCCGCTGCGGGCACGGCTCGGAACCATGACACCTCAGCGTAAGCGAGTGCTCCCGTGATCTATCCCGTTGTCCTGTCCGGCGGCTCCGGCACGAGGCTGTGGCCCCTGTCGCGCCAGACCTATCCGAAGCAGCTCATCGCCCTGCTGGGCGAGAAGACCTTGCTGCAGGAGACCGTGCTGCGGATCGCCGGCGCGCAGGGTTTCGGCGCACCGCTGGTCATCGCCAACAACGAGCACCGCTTCCTGATCGCCGAGCAACTGCGGGCTATCGAGTGCCCGCCCCAGGCCATCGTGCTGGAGCCCGCCCCGCGCAACACCGCCCCTGCCGCCGCGGTGGCGGCCGAGATGCTGGTGCGCCGCGACCCGGATGCGATCATGGCGCTGATGCCGGCCGACCACGTCATCGCCGATACGGCCGCGCTGCGCACCGCCCTGCAACGCGCCGCGGCGGCGGCGGCGGCCGGACGTCTGGTCACCTTCGGCATCGCGCCGAGCCGACCGGAGACGGGATACGGCTACATCCGTTCGGGCGCACCCCTGGCCGCGGCCCCCGGCGTGCACGAGGTCGCCGCCTTTGTCGAAAAACCCGACCGGGCGACGGCGGAGCGCTACCTGACGGACGGGGCCTTCCTGTGGAACAGCGGCATCTTCGTCATGCCGGCGGCCGGCCTGCTGGAAGAGATGGAGCGGCTGCAGCCGAAGATCGTCGAGGCGGCGCGCCGCGCCCTGGACGCCGCGCGCACCGACGTCGACTACCTGCGGCTGGACGAGGCCAGCTTCGCGCTCAGCCCTTCGATCTCGATCGACTACGCCGTGATGGAGCGGACCGAGCGGGCCGCCGTGGTGCCGGTCGACTGCGGCTGGAACGACGTCGGCGCCTGGCACGCCCTTTGGGAGCTGGACGCCAAGGACGCGGCCGGGAACGTCGCACGCGGCGCGGTACGCTTGAGCGCGGCGCGCAACAGCTACTTCCGCAGCGAGGACGAGCACCTGCTGGTCGGTGTCGGCGTCGAGGATCTGGTAGTCGTCTCGACCAAGAACGCGACCCTTGTGACCACGCGCGCCCAGGCCCCCGAGGTCGGAAAGATCGTCAAGGCGATGGCCGCCGAGGGCCGGCCGGAAACCGAGCTGCCGCCGACCGTCTACCGGCCCTGGGGACATTACGAGGACCTGGTCGAGGGCGAAGGCTTCCGGGTCAAGCGCATCGTCGTCAATCCTGGCGGCCGCCTCTCGATGCAGTATCACCACCACCGCTCGGAACACTGGGTGGTGGTCGAGGGCGAAGCCACCGTCACCTGCGCCGAGACACGCTCGACGGTCCATCCCAATCAATCGGTCTACATCCCCAAGGGCGCCAAACACCGACTGGAGAACGCGACCGACAAGCCGCTGATCCTGATCGAAGTCCAGTGCGGGGACTACGTCGGCGAAGACGACATCGTCCGCCTTGACGACGTTTACGGACGCAGCGACTTGCAGCCAGCCGAGCCGAAGCGCTAGAGCAGGATTCACTTCACTGGTGGAAGCGGATCCGCTTCCACCAGTGATGATCGCGCTCTAGCCAAGAGGAGCAGCCCCCACGACCGGTCGGTCGGCGCAGTGCCTTCGACATGGATCGTCGTCGAGGGATATGCTACCGAGCCAGATGGCGGGAACGCAGCGTTCAGCTTTCGCGCGCGCCCCGTCACAACCTCTGCCCACCACCCAAACGGCGAGCCATTGCGCAGATGGCACCATTGCAAGGCACAGCGAAGTGGACCGGGTCGCCGCTCGGGCGCCTGTACCGACGCCTGACCGGCCGCCTAACACCGACTTCGACGCAGCCGGCTGGCGAGGACCGGGCCCCCGAGCCGAAGCGGTCCGGGGGCGAGAAGCGGAAACGCAAAACGGCGAAGCCGAAGACGCCCAAGACGCCTGCGGCTCCGGTCAGCGAAGGGGCCGATGCGCCCGAGACGCCGGAGGCCTATCTGGCGCGCGCAGGTGCCAACGGCGTCGCGCTGTCCCATCCGATCCGCATCGAAACGCCGCGCGGAGAGGTGAAGATGGTCCCGCTCGGCCGGGGGACAGCCAAGCGTGCCATGCGGTTCTGTACCCAGGAGCCGGAAAGCCTGAGTTGGATCGATCGCATGGCACCCGACAGCGTGCTCTGGGATGTCGGTGCCAATATCGGCGTGCTGACGCTCTATGCGGCGATGCGCCCGGACATGCGCGTCGTGGCCTTCGAGCCGGCGGCCGTGAACTACTTCATCCTCTGCGCCAATGTCGAGCTCAACGGCCTGGACGATCGCGTCGTCTGCCTGCCGTTCGGCGTCGGGGACTCGCCCGCCGTGGCGTCGATGGAGCTGTCCCAGTTCGCCTTCGCGCACGCCTTCAGCTTCACGGGCAAGAAGCGCAAGCCCTACGAAGCTCGCCAGTCGGGCGTCATCGTGCCGCTCGACGGCCTGGCGGAACTCTACGGTCTGCCGGCACCGGACTATCTGAAGATCGACGTTCACGGCCTGACCACGGCGATCCTGGAAGGGGGGCGTCGGGTGCTGTCGGACCCCGGCTTGAAGCAACTCCAGATCGAGCTGCGGGTCGACGAGGGCGGGTCTCAGCGCGACAAAGCGGCCCTCGAACTCATCAGGGCCTGCGGCCTGCGGGTTGTCGAGGTCCACAACAAGCCGGGCGGCGGATCGGACGTCGTATTCGGCCGCTAGAGCGCGATCGTCACTGGTGGAAGCGGATCCGCTTCCACCAGTGACGTGAATCGCTCTCTGACTCCATGAATAGAGCAGGATTCACGTCTTGGATGGGATCGCCAAAGCGATTCCATCCAAGACGATCCTGCTCTAGATCGAGCGGCCACCGCAGAGAACCCCGGCGTCAGGCTTCTTCGAGCGGGAGTTCCTTCACCATCTCCCAGTGCGACTCGATATCCCCTTTGACGGCGTAGCGCCGGTTGGGCACAAAGGCCTCTTCGGGCGTTAGCGATGGAAACGCCTGACCGAGCGCATCTTCGCGCACGAAGAAGCAGTTGACCCCCTGGCTGTCGCAGCCGATCAGGGCATACCCCTTCGAAGCCGCGATCTTATTCAAGGCCGCGAGCGACGCCCCATAGTAGTAGCGATTGTAGTCCTTCCTGGAAAAGTTCTCGTCGTAGGGCACCATCGCGTTGCGCAGCCCGAAGGCGCCGTTGTACTCGCACCCCAGGACGCGCGGGCGCACAACATCCAACGCCCGCAGCACGTGCCCATCGTAGCCGTCGATGTCGATGGTCAGCAGATCGGGATCGGTGCCTCGGCAATAGTCACCGACCAGCGCGTTGACGTTATCCGGCGTGACCTTGCCGACATGCACGCGGTAGCGGTCCTGCAAGTCCGGAAAGCAGCGCGCGACATAGTCGGCCAGCTCGTCCATGCAGCCCTGATCCATATCGAGCCAGAAGCCGCTCCAGCCGAAGTTGAAAAACAGGTTGTTGGTGTTGTTCTCGAGGCCGCCTGCGCCGATTTCCACGAAGCGCCGATCGGTGGTTCCGACCTTCTCGAAGATGTGCAGGAAGATCCCGTCTTCGCCGTTCTGGCTGTAGACCCTGGCCTCACGGCGATGCAAGGGCGCATCGATCCGGCCGCTGGCGCCCATGGCGTGAGCGCCGAGGGCCAGCATTCCGTTGATGCGCGCGCCTCTCTGCAGGTCCCGGAACCGCCAATCCATGAGTTTGTGGATCTGATGAGTCTCGCGGTGGACCGCCAACTCGATGTCCCGCGCCCGAACGCGCAGGTTTGCGTCCTCAGTACGCAGGGCCTTCACGTCGCGCGAGATCCGTTCGCTCAGCTTGCGCGTGCGGTCGCGCTGCCTAGTCGCACGCGCTTCGAGCTCGTCGATGCGCTTCAGCAACAATGCTTCGCGATCGGTCAAGCCCCCCGTCTCCAACCATTTGCGCAACCGAAACTTAACGCGCTCGAACATGTCGTCTCGTTTTCAACCTCGACTAGGCGAACTGCGGCTGGCCAAGCGCCGCGCCATGGGCTCGGGTGGCAAGCTCAACAGCCGCTTCGAAAGCCGCGACCTCGTAGCGATAGATCGGGCCGCCTGCCTCCTGGGCCATCTGGGCGAGGACGGCATAGTCCAGTGCGGCGGCGCGTCCGGGCTGGGCCAGAACGTGCGCCGGGGCACCGCATTGGACGGCGGCCGCGATTGCGGGGCCGAGCGGCCCTATGACGGCCGTCGCCGACCTTACGGCTTCGGGAATCTCCTCGGGCGAGACGCACCCCGGCGCACCGTCTGCCGATGCCTCCTTGGGGCCGCGGCCGGTCGTCCGTACCGTCATGCCGCGCTCCCGCAACGCCGCGACGGCGCGTTCGAGGGCCGCAGCCGGAACGCCGTTCTGATCGATCAGGATGGATTCGGAAAAGCTTGTACCCAAGCTTCTGGGTCGAACGACGTAGCGAGCATGGTCAAGCCAGTTCGCCATCCCGATGATGCCGTCCCGATACAACTCGACGATATTCTCGACCGCTCGGGCTTCCACCGTCTGCGAGATGGCCGCGGACGTCTTGCGGCGTGCATACCGCTGTTCTTCGTCCGGCACGACCTTGCGCGGAACCGCGACGACGTTGGGTGTGATATCGGCAAACCAAGCTTGCGGCAGATTGCGGCTGAGCACCGTCAGCCGGTCGGGCTCGAGATTGCAGAGCTGCCGCATCCAGCGCAGGAACGGAATGAAATAGAGGGCTTCCAGCTCGGGAGGCCCGTTCCAGGCGGTGACCAGGATTTGCCCCTTGGCTTTCGCCGCCGCGATCAACTGCCGCCCCAGGCTGTCTTCCTCGAAGGTCAGGGCGGCCGTGCCGTCGACCGGCGCCGTCGTGCGCCGAGCGCGCAGCGCCTGTGCGCGGGTTACCAACTCCATGTCGTACCAGGCGTTCGCCCGGCGAGATCTGAGCTGCTGCTCGCGCAAACCGGCGAGCAGGCGGCGGGCCAGGGGGCGCAGGATGCGGGCCGCTGGAAGCGATCGCCACCCGATGGACTTCAGCTCGGCGGCCGAGAGCATCGCCTGCACAACCTTGGGCGTCGCCGGCTCCTCCAGCCCGTGCGGTCGCACGAAGTCGCGCACGAAGGCTCGGACCCCCTGCTGCGCCTTTCGGGGATCGTCGAAGGCTTCCTTCAACTGCTCGAGGTGCACATCGAAGGTTTCCGCCTTGGTGAGAAGGCCGCCTTCGACCAGATAGTGGAAGTGCAGCGTACCTTCCTGGGTCTCGGCGAAGTGGTCCGTGGCGAGCGTGAAGGTGCGGCGACCGACGATGCCCGCTTCGATGAAGCCGCTGGTGTTGATGCCGACCACGGCGGCGGCGTGAAACAGCGAGTCGAAGTAGGCCTGCTTGCGCGTGCCATCGACGACATGGGCGCCGCCGCGCGGCCACACCACGACGTGCGGGTCGTCGAAGCCGACGTCCCGCCATTGATGCACGTTCGAGGGGTGCGGCCGGATCAGCACGTTGGCCGTCCGGATGGCGTCCTGGTCGCAACCGCGCACGGCGGCGAGCCACTCGCGCACGAAGCTCACCTCGTCGCGGCAGATGAAGATCGATGAACAAAGGTAGAGCAGGATCGGCTTGTCGGGGTCGAGGCCGCCGGCTTGTGCGCAGAAAGCGGCACGATCGGTACCCGGCTGCATGCCGAACCACTGATCGAAGGCCTGCGCCCCGGTGCAGACGACGCGGTCGCGCTCGAGCCCGTGCAGACGCACCGCCTCGTCGCGCTGAATCTCGTTCCAGACGATGACGCGATCGGGCTGAATGTGGACGAGACCCTTGTTGCTGAGATTGTCCCAGGACGCGACGGCCAGCACCGTGGGGACGCCGAGCGCCCGGCCCGCCTTGATGAACTCCGTCTGCACGTAGGCGAAATCGACCATCGGCGTCACCAGAATCACGTCCGGGCGCCAGCGCTCGATCTTGCGGCGGCTCGAAGGGTCGGGCGGGATCAGGCGTTCGAGAGCGCGGCACAGCAAGTCGAAGAGCCGGCGCATCCAGGCCCGCCTTAGCCAGCCGCGCCGGTCCAGATAGTCGGCCAAGGGGTCCGGCAACTGGCGCCGTGCGCGGGCCCTCAAAGCCGTTGCGCTGGAATACTCCGTCCGGTGGTAGCGCACATAGTCGCGGATCGCGCGGTTGATGTCGGTCAGCGGCCACCACCAGCCGTAGCGGCCATCCGCTTCTTCGGTGACGACATTCGGATAGGTCGCCGTCAACTCCTCCAGCAGCGACGTCTCGACATCCTTCTCCAGGCGGCGAAACACCAGGCGAACGTGGTGACCTTGCGCGGCCATTTCCCGCAGCGGCAGCTCGTACAGCCGCACATAAAGCGGGTGACGCATCAAGAAGGTGACGTTCATGGTTCCTCGGATCCGGGAGACGGGCGGATCGATCGGCTGAGATCGGACACGGACTGCCTTCGGTGCCGTAGCCGCGTGATAGTGGAGGGGCCGCGGTTTGCCAAGGGAAAGCTCGCATCGGGCCGGGAGATAAGCCTTGACCATACGGCGACATTCATGGTTTTGGGCACCAGCTTTTCAGCCAGCCGCCGGCACCCGGTCTGCGGCCGGAGCGATTCGTCCCCGCCTAGGGTCAGCCCGTAAGCCAATGAAGCTGCTTCTTCTCGCCCGCTACCCGCGCGCCTTCTCGGAATGGAGCGAACATCTGGCGCCCTTGTCGGAGGCGGGTTGGCAGGTGGTCTTCGCGCTGCAGCACTGGCGCGAGGGCCCCGGAAGCGCCGAGTTGAGGGCGCGCCTGGAGGTCGACTCCGCCTGGTCGCTGGAGCCCGCACCGATAGCGTTGCCTCGCCTGGGGCGGATTGCCGGGCTGGTCGCCAATCGCGGCGGACGTACGAGGAAACTCGCCTATGCCGCCCTCAGCGCGACACCGGGGCTGGAAGATGCGCTGACCGAGATCGCGCCGAACGTGGTCGCGGTCTTGGGCGACGACAAGGCGGCAGTCGTCTTCGCGCCGGTGCTGGTCGCAGCCGCCGGTCAGAAGCGACCGCGTGTCCTGCTGCAGGGCTGGGGTCCAGGCCCAGTGGTTCGTGACCTCCGCGGCTTCACCGACGTGGCGATGATCGACAGTCGTGGCATGAGACGGCGCGGCGGGTGCAACATCCACTCGACCGGCCCGCTCGTGTCGCCGCCGCCCGAGACGGACGACGTCCGCAGCGAGCGCTCTAGGTTCTTGCGGGAGTTGGGTCTGGAGCCCGGGCGGCCCTACCTGCTCTACCTGCGCAGCAGCGAGCGGCCCAAGAGCTTGACCGACCCGCTGCCAGAGGTGCTTCGAATCGCGGGTGCGGCTGGACTGCAGGTGGCCGTGTTGCCCGGCGCGCACGGCGCGAAGACCGCCAGCCAGATCCCGAGCGAAACGCTCCCGGAAAGTGCGACCTGGGCGCTAGTCAACCAGGGAGAACTGCGCCCCTCGGCGGCCTCGACGAAGCGGTTGTACCGGCTCCTGGCCGGTGGCGCTCACCTGATCCTGGGCGAGGAGACGCCCAGGCTGCTGGACGCCGCCGCCGCCGGCCTGCCGGTGGCCGCGCTGCCGCACACCCAGGACTACATCGCCGCATCGGGTCAGACCGACCGCTTCGGAACCCACCTGCTGAAGAAGATCGACCATCTTCCGAAGCTGCTGAAGGCCCCTGCCAAAGCGGCACCGGTGGAGCCGACCGTGCCTCTGGCCGAGGTGCTCGCGAAGGCCAGGGCCCGCCGGCCCGACCGTCTGCACCGTGTGGCGGTCCGGGTGGGGCTGCGGCTGGCGCCGGGCCGTCTCGAGCGCGAGGAATTGCCCGAAGAGTTGGCGCCGGCCGTGGTCCGCACGCTCGACCGCAGCGAAGACATCAATTTGAGCGAGTCCGAGGTCTCGCGCACACTCGAGACCCTGGCCGCCGGCACCTCGCCGATTCTCGTCGGCCCCTGGATCTCCGAAGTCGGCTTCGAGGTTCTGTACTGGATCCCCTTCGTCCGCTGGTGCGTGAGGCGCTTCGGCATCGACACCCGGCGTCTCATCGTCTGTTCGCGCGGCGGCGTCGAGAGCTGGTACGCCGACTTGCGTCCTGGCGGCTACTTCGACGTCTTCGACCTGATGGACGAAGCCACCTTCCGCGACATGACCATGGCCCGATTCGCCGCCTCGGGCGGCCAGAAGCACATGGACCTGGGCGAACTGGACGACATCGCCGGCGAAGAGGCACGGCGGCGCACGGGCAGCAACCAGGTCGCCTGGCTGCACCCGCAGCTCATGTATCGCTTCTACCGCGGGTACTGGCAGGGACGTCTCGGACATCTCTTCTTCGACCAGCATTCCCTGCCGGCGCGCTTCCGGCCCGACAGCCAGCCAATCCTCGATGCGGTTCTGCCGGAGAAGTTCGTGGCCGTGCGCTTCTACTTCCGGCCGTCGTTCGAGGACACGCCGGAGAACCGCAGCTTCGTCACCCGTCTCGTCACGCGGCTGTCCCAGCGGTGGCCGGTGGTGCTGATGGACACCGGCCTCAAGCTCGACGACCACGACGAGTTCGTTCCCCTGGTCGAAGGCAACGTCCAGCGGATCGGCCATTTGATCACCGGCCGGAACAACCTGGCGATCCAAAGCGAGGTGGTTCGCCGCGCACAGATGTTCGTCGGTACCTATGGCGGCCTGTCCTACATCCCGGCCTTCCACGGCGTTCCGGCGATCGCCGTATCGTCCGACGTCGCCGGTTTCCATGCCGGCCACCTGCAGGCCGCTGTCCGCGTCTTTCACCGCATGGGGCAGTCCTTCACGCATACCATGCGCGACGAACTCGACATCCTGCTCGGCTGATCCGGTTCAGCGCCCCGTGTCGACCGGCGACGCGGCCGTCTCCAGATGCCGCCAGAGCGCAGTCAAAACCGCTTCGGGCGATATCCGTCCCCTGCAGGGGGCCGGGCAGGCATTCACGCGCGCCTGGACGACACTGTCGAACAGTGGGTCGTGTCCCAGGAGGTGGTGTAGGAGCTTCGCGGTGGGGCTCTCCGGGGCGGGTCGGGCCGCCCGAGTTCACGTGGCCGCTGTGGGCAGCGTGAGGGTGAGATCATCGCGCAGGGGGGCGATGGTTTCCAGGGTCATGTAGCGGGTTGGCTGGACCGCCCACTCGTCGTTCTGCTCCAGCAGGATCGCGCCGACGAGGCGGGTGATCGCGGCCTCGTTGGGCAAGATGCCGACGACATCGGTGCGGCGCTTGATCTCGCCGTTGAGGCGCTCGAGCGGGTTGGTGCTGTGGATCTTGGCGCGGTGCTGCTTGGGGAAGGTCATGTAGGCGAGCACGTCTGCCTCGGCCACTTCGAGCAGGGCCGCGAGCTTGGGTAGCTTCTGGCGGACCTGGTCGGCGACCTGGCGCCACTGGGCTCTGGCCGCGTCGGCGTGGTCCTGGGCAAAGGCGGTGGCGACAAAGGCCGAGACGACGCGCCGCCCGCTGCGGCCCGCATGGGCCAGGGCGTTGCGCATGAAGTGCACCCGGCAGCGCTGCCAGCTCGCCTGGAACACCCGGGCCACGGCCGCCTTGATGCCCTCGTGGGCGTCGGAGATCACCAGCTTGACCCCGGCCAGGCCGCGGCGCTTGAGCTTGCGCAGGAAATCGAGCCAGAAGGTTTCGGCCTCCGAGGCGCCGATGCCCATGCCCAGCACTTCGCGTCGGCCGTCGGCGTTGACCGCCACGGCGATGGCGACGGCGACCGAGACGATGCGGCCGTTCTGGCGGACCTTGAGGTAAGTGGCGTCGATCCAGAGGTAGGGCCAGTCGCCCTCCAGCGGGCGCTCCAGGAAGGTCGCCACCCGCTCGTCGATCTCGGCGCACAGCCGCGAGACCTGGCTCTTGGAGACGCCGGACATGCCGAGCGCCTTGACCAGCTCGTCGACGCTGCGCGTCGAGATGCCCTGCACGTAGGCTTCCTGGATCACTGCCGTCAGCGCCTTCTCGGCCGCCCGCCGCGGCTCCAGGAAGCCCGGGAAGTACGAGCCCTTGCGGAGCTTCGGGATGCGCAGCTCGACCGTGCCGGCCCGGGTCTCCCAGTCGCGATCGCGGTAGCCGTTGCGCTGGACCAGCCGGTCCGGCGCGCGCTCGCCGTGCCCGGCGCCGGTCACGCCCTGCACCTCCAGCTCCATCAGCCGCTCGGCGGCAAAGCCGATCATCTCGCCCAGCAGCTCGGCGTCGGCGCTCTTCTCCAGTAGCCCGCGCAGGGCCATTCTGTCGTCGGTCATCGTGGTGGTCTCCGATAGTGGTTGCTGGTCGGCAACCCAACCCTACCGGAGATCCCGCGATGGCCGCCCGCGCGGGACGCTTCGCTACGCGTAGCAGGGCGCTACGCTCCGCGTCCCGCGCTCCCTCCTACACCACCACCCGGGACGTGACCCCGCGGCGACCTCGGGCGGCGCTCAGGACGCCGGTGACGGTGGCATAGACGTGCGCGTAGAGCTGCCCGATGGTGCGGCGATCGAGGGGTTCGTGCCTCGCCCGGCCACCGGGTTTCAGGTCAAGAAGCCCGGCATGCGACGCAACGATATCCTCACAGAAATGCGCCCCGGCGGAGAGATCCGGCCAGCGATACGGGAGCTCGCCGAGCGCGGCGGGGCCTACGTGATCGTCAGTGCCAAGGGCTCAACGACAGACAGCGCGCTAAAGGCGCGGCGCAACGCCATGCGCGAAGCGCTGGCCGATGTGACCGAGGCAGAGAATCTGCTGACCGACTTCTACGACCAGACCCGGCTCGCCACATGGGTGCGGGAGTTCCCCGGGCTGGTGGCATGGGTCCGTGCGCGCATTGGGCGGTCGATCCCCGGCTGGCAGTCCTACGGGGCCTGGTCGAACCCGCAGGAAGGGCCGGAAGAGACCTACCTTCTCGACGCAACGGCCCGTCTGGTGTGCGGCGGCGACCGCCAGGAGCGGCCAGTCGCCGAGGGACTTGCCTGGATGCGCGGGCAACTCGCCGAGGGGGCAGAGCGCTTCGCTTGGTCGGTCTCTCCGGCGTCGGCAAGACGCGGCTGGTCCAGGCACTGTTCGACGCTGGGATAGGCAACGTCGCTCTCGACCCGGCCCGCGTCGTCTACTGCGACCTCGCCGACTCCCCAGACCCGCAGCCTGTCGCGATGCTGACCAGCCTGGTGGAGGCTGGCGAACCGGCGATCCTCGTCGTCGACAATTGTGGCGATGAGCTCCACCGGCGGCTGGTCGCCGTTATCCGCCGGCCTGGTTGTCGGGTCAGTCTGCTCACGGTCGAGTACGATATCCGCGAAGATCGGCCGGAAGCCACTGATGTGGTCGAGATGCGCCCCGGCTCCGAAGAGCTGACGACGGAGTTGATCCGCCGGCGCTTCCCGCACGTCTCGGCGGTCGATGCGCGGACGGTTTCTGGTGCCGCCGGCGGCAACGCCCGGCTCGCCATCGCCCTGGCGGACACGATCCGCGCCGGTGAGACTGTCGCGGGGTTACGCGATGACCTGCTCTTCCGCCGGCTGTTCCATCAGAGACACCAAGAGGATCCGGAGCTCTCGAGCGCCGCGAAGGCCTGCGCCCTGGTCTATTCGTTCGACGTCACGGATCTAAGTGATGGAGGTGAACTTGCCGTGCTGGGCCAGCTGGCAGGTCGCGATGCCCTCGCGCTATACCAGCGCGTCGCTGAGCTAAGGAAACGGGATCTGGTACAGGCGCGCGGCGGCTGGCGCGCTGTTCTTCCGCATGGGATCGCCAACTGGCTTGCCCGGGTAGCGCTGCGGGAGCTGCCGACCTCCCACGTTCTTGAATGCTTGGGGGCTAAAGCTCCAGCTCGGCTTAGGATCTCGTTTGCGCGGCGTCTGGGGTACCTGCACGACAGCGAGGAAGCCTGCGCTATCTTGGCCAGTTGGTATGCCACAGGGGGTATACTCGGTGACCCGACCGCCCTCGACGAGATGGGCTGGGAGATTTTCCTCAACGCCGCCCCGTCCGCTCCCGAGGCAGCCTTGGCAGCCATCGAGCGAGGCCTGGCCGGGGGGCCAGGCGAGTGGCTCGTTGCTAACCACACACAGCTCGTCGCACTGGTGCTGAAGATCGCCTATGACGCGATCCTGTTCGAGCGCTGCGTCGAGGTCCTGATCGCTATTCGGCTGCGCAAGGACCCGCAGAAGGAAGACAAGTCTGGCGAGGCCCTGGTCTCGCTTTTCGGCCTCTACCTCTCGGGCACCCACGCCAGCCTTGAGCAGCGCCTCTCGGTCCTGGAGCGTCTCCTCGACGGGTACGGCCCGCTGCGGGACGAGCTGGGTATCGCAGTTCTGGAGATGATGCTTGAAGCCCAGCATTTCTCCTCTGGCCACGATTTCAGCTTCGGCCTGCGATCGCGCGACTACGGCGCAGAGCCAGACTTTCAAGAGGCGCAGCGTTGGTTCCGGGCAGTCCTGCAGATCGCCGCGCGCCACGCCGTTTCACCGTCCGCAATCGCGGGCTCGGTGCGGCGGGTTCTCGGGCGCGCCGTACGCGGCCTATGGATCCAAGCCCGGATGTACGACGAACTGGAGGAACTCAGTCGGCTACTTGGCGCGTGCGGCCACTGGCGCGAAGGCTGGGTCGGGGTGCGCCGGACTTTGCGGTTCGATCGAGACCGGATGCCGGCGGCCGCGTACGTACGGCTAGAGGCCCTGGAACGCGCGCTGCGCCCACAGTCGCTTGTTGATCGCGTGCGAGCCCAGGTTCTGGTCCAGGAGTCCGAGTCGATCGAGCACGACGGCAATGACGACGAGGGCGAGGAGGGTTCATGCCTGGGCAGGCTGGAGCGGCGGATCGAGGAACTGGGAATCGAGGTGGCTGGCGACACCTCAGCATTCCGTGAGCTGCTGGTCGATTTGGCCTTCAATAACACTCGGCTCTTCGCCTTCGGACGCGGCTTGGCGCGGGGCGCTGCGCGACCTCGCGAGCTTTGGGACGAGGTGGCCGCGGCCTTCGCCGCCCTCCCAAAGGAAGAACGGGGTTTGCAGACACTTGCCGGCATGCTCAGACATCTCGGCGAGGCCGCGCCAGAAACGGCTGCGGCCTTACTTGTCAATCGGCGCGGAAAGTTGACCCCCTGGTGGAGTGGGCCCCTCGGGCCGGACACGATCAGGCGGCGTCTTTGACCGGGGGCCGGGCATGTTGGTTCTCGTACTGTTCGGGGCTCAGATAGCCAAGCGATGAGTGGAGACGCCTTGCATTGTATTTCTCTATGAAGGCCGGAAGTTGCTCCGCAACGTCCTCGGCCGTTTCGAATTCAAGCGGGTAGACGCCCTCAACCTTCAGCGTCTTCATCAGGCTTTCCATCATCGCATTGTCGTACGGATTCCCTTGCCGACCCATTGAGCCGACGAGGTCCGCCTGGCGAAGGCGGTCGCGATACTTCTCGGCAGCGTATTGCGAACCGCGGTCCGAGTGGTGAACGCAACCGGACGGAGGCTGGCGCAGCGCGATTGCCGCGTTGAGAGCCGCCAGCGTCAGCCGTGCATCGATCCGCCGGCTCATGGCGTAGCCGACGATCCGTCGCGACCACGCATCCATGATGAGCGCGACGTAGACGAACCCGACCGCCACGGCGACGTAGGTCAGGTCGGCGACCCAGAGCTGGTCCGGTCCGTCGACGGTCATGTCCTTCGTCCTGTTCGGGAAGATCGGCTGGTCGTGGTCGCTGTCGGTGGTCCAGGCGAGGCATTGGCGTCGAAGTCGCCCAGAAGGATCGACGCTCCGTGGCTCGCCCCGCGCCCGGCCGGAGGTTGCCCCTTGTCCGAAACGCTGCAAGCGCGCCGTTGCCCTCTCGGCGTTGCCCCCTTGGCGTTGCGCGGAAGACGCGCTGTGTTATGTATCCGCCGCTGCAACGATCGCCGATACGAAGAGAAAGAGGGGCCGAGCCACGCCATGAGCGACCCCCGCGTGGAGGTGCGGCCGTTGTCGATCCCCGACGTCAAGCTGGTGCGCCCGCGCAAGTTCGAGGATCGGCGCGGCTTCTTCTCCGAGACCTGGAACCAGCGCCACCTGGCGGCCGCCGGCATCGACTTCGAGCCGGTGCAGGACAACCACTCCCTGTCGGTCGAGCCGGGCGTGGTGCGCGGCCTGCACTTCCAGATTCCGCCCTTCGCCCAGGCCAAGCTGGTGCGCGTGCTCAAGGGCCGGCTGTTCGACGTGGCGCTCGACCTGCGCCGCGATTCGCCCAGCTTCGGCGAGCACGCCGTCGTCGAGCTGGACGCCGCGAGCTGGTGGCAGCTCTGGGTGCCGGCCGGTTTCGCGCACGGCTTCGTGACGCTTGAGCCGGATACCGAGGTCTTCTACAAGGTCGACGCCTTCTACGCGCCGGAGCACGACCGGAGCATCTTCTGGGCCGATCCCGACCTGGGCATCGACTGGCCCCTGGACGCGAGCGCGGCCGTCCTCTCCGACAAGGACAGGGCGCAGCCCCGCTGGTCCGAGGTGCGCGGCAGCCTGCCGTTCTGAAGTGCCGCCGTCCTGCGGCCGCCCCCCGAAGCGAGATCGCCAGACCCATGAGCACAGTCCTGGTTACCGGCGCCGGCGGCTACATCGGCACTGCCCTGGTGCCCGCCCTGCTGGAGGCGGGCTACGCCGTGCGCGCCCTCGACCGCTTCTTCTTCGGCCGCGACCTGCTGCCCGAACATCCGCGCCTGGAGGTGGTGCAGGAGGACACCCGCCGCCTGACGCCGGCGCACTTCGCCGGCATCGAGGCGGTGATCGACCTGGCGGCCCTGTCGAACGACCCCTCGGGCGAGCTGTTCCAGGAGCAGACCTGGCAGATCAACTGGCAGGCGCGCGCCGGGGCGGCGCGTCTGGCCAAGCAGTCTGGGGCCAGGCGCTACATCCTGCCCTCGTCCTGCTCGATCTACGGCTTCCAGGATCCCGACACTCTTGCCGACGAGACCTCGCCGACCAATCCGCTGACCACCTACGCCAAGGCGAACGAGAAGGCCGAGCAGGACGTGCTGCCGCTCGCCGACGAGGCCTTTACGGTGGTCGTGCTGCGCCAGGCGACGGTCTACGGCTACGCGCCGCGCATGCGCTTCGACCTGGCGATCAACGGTATGACCTACGGCGCCTACGCCACCGGCAAGCTGCCGCTGATGCGCGACGGCAGCCAGTGGCGCCCGATGGTGCACGTGCACGACGCGGCGGCGGCGCAGATCTTCATGCTGCAGGCCCCCTCGGACGCGGTGAACGGCCAACTGTTCAACGTCGGCTCGGCCGCCAACGTCTACCAGATCGGCCCGCTCGGCGAGCTGGTCGCGCGCATCGTGCCGCGCGAGGTGGAGGTCGAGTGGTACGGCGACCCGGACCACCGCTCCTACCGGGTGGCCTTCGAAAAGATCGAGGCGCTGGGCTGGAAGGCCGAGCGCGTCGCCGAGGACGGCGTCGCCGAGATCTGCGAGCGGCTGGCCGACGGCAGCCTGGAGAAGGGGCAGACCAGCATCACCCTCGACTGGTACCGCGAGCTGATGCGCTGGCACCGGATCATCAAGGAGGTCGAGATGTACGGCGGGATTCTCGAGATATGAGGCTGCTGCTGCTCGGCCCGAACGGCCAGCTCGGCACCGACATCCGGGCGGCGGCGGAGACGCGCGGCGGGATCGAGCTGCTGCCGCTGGGGCGCGAGCGGCTGGATTTGACCGCCGTGGAGCGCATCCCAAAGGTGCTGGGCGGCACCGACTTCGACGTGCTGGTCAACTGCACCGGCTACCACCGCACCGACGAGGCGGAGGACCATGCCGACTTGGCCTTCGCCGTCAATGCCTTCGCTGTCAGGGCGCTGGCCGAGGCCTGCGCGGCCAGGGGCGCCCACTTCCTCCACGTCTCGACGGACTACGTCTTCGGCGGCCTGGATCGCGCGACGCCCTACACGGAGGCGGATGGCATCGGCCCGCTCAACGTCTACGGCGCCAGCAAGGCGACGGGCGAGGCGCTGGCACTGAAGACCCACGCAGATACCCTGGTGCTGCGCGTCGCCAGCCTGTTCGGCGTGGCCGGCGCCAGCGGCAAGGGTGGCAACTTCGTCGAGACGATGCTCCGCGTCGGGCGCGAGACGGGCCACCTGCGCGTGGTCGACGATGTGCGCATGTCGCCCACCTCGACCGCCGACATCGCCGGGCGGATTCTCGATCTGCTGGAGGCCCGGGCGCCTGGTGGCGTCTACCACGCGGTCAACGCGGGCGATGCGACCTGGTACGAATTCGCACGGGCGATCATCGAGACGGCGCGCGTGCCGGCGACGGTCGAGCCCTGCACCAGCGCCGATTACCCGACCAAGGCGGCGCGCCCGCCCTACAGCGCGCTGAACGCGGGCAAGCTGACGGCGGCGACGGCGCCGCTGCCGCACTGGCGCGACGCGCTGGAGCGCTACCTGCGCGCCAAGGGCCATACGGGCTGAGCGGGAGGCGGCAATGAAGGCGATCGTCCTGGCCGGCGGCACCGGCAGCCGGCTGCACCCCATGACCATCCCGGTCAGCAAGCAGCTGCTGCCGGTCTACGACAAGCCGATGATCTACTACCCGCTGTCGACCCTGATGCTGGCCGGCCTGCGGGAGATCCTGGTGATCACCCGGCCGGACGAGGCCGAGGCCTTCAAGCGGCTGCTCGGCGACGGCGACCGCTGGGGCCTGTCGATCTCCTATGCCGCCCAGCCTGAGCCAGAGGGCATCGCCCAGGCCTTCCTGATCGGCCGCGACTTCATCGGCGAGCAGCCCTGCGCGCTGATCCTGGGCGACAACCTCTTCTTCGGCCACGGCCTGCCGGAGTTGCTGCGTGCGGCCGCCGGGCGGACCAGCGGCGCGACGATCTTCGGCTACTGGGTAAGCGACCCGGAGCGCTATGGCGTGGTCGAGTTCGACGCCGACTGGCGGGCGACGGCGATCGTCGAAAAACCGAAGCAGCCGAAGTCCAACTGGGCCGTCACCGGGCTCTACTTCTACGACCAGGACGTGGTGGAGATCGCCGCCGGGCTGAAGCCCTCGGCGCGCGGCGAGCTGGAGATCACCGACGTCAACCGCGCCTACCTGGAGCGCGGCGCGCTGGAGGTTGCCCGCATGGGCCGCGGCTATGCCTGGTTGGACACCGGCACGCCGGACTCCCTCCTACAGGCCGCACAATTCGTTCAGACCGTCCAGACCCGCCAGGGCCTGCAGATCGCCAACCTGGACGAGATCGCCTACCGCATGGGCTTCATCGGCGGTACCGAGTTGGCAAGCAGCATCGCCGCCATGGGCGACACGCCGATGCGCGCCTACCTGGAGCGGCTGTTGTAGGGCCGGGCGGTGAAGCGCCACTGCCACAGGCTGGCGAGGAGTGCGCCGGTAAAGACGGCAATCAGTCCCAGTACGCCAAGCCACCAAAGCGCCTGGCGGAGTGCGGCGTCGTAGACCAACTCCAGGCGCCCGCCCTCGGCCGGCACCGGGATGCCGACTAGCGCGCCATTCGCCAAGGGCACGATTTCGGCCGGTTCGCCGCCGACAGTCGCCCGCCACTCCTGGCGATAGAGTTGGCTGACGAAGGCGTGCCGTCCGGCAGCACCGGGAGGGATCTCCGCCATGACCCGGTCGCGCGAGACCTCTATCGCGTCGGGGCCAGGCGTCGCGCGCTGCGGGAACGTCGAGAAATCCAGACACAGCAGACCGCGTTCCGGACAGTCCTCGCGGCGCGGCAGCTCGGCGGCAACCTCCTCTGCGCCCGGCGACAGCAGGGCGATGCGCGGCCAGGCCTCGGGCACGGCGAAGAGGAGCAGCGGGTTCTCCCGGTCGCCCGGTTCGCTGCCGAGCGGTCGCAGTCCCTCCGGCAGAAGGCCGGCTTCGGCCTCCGAGCGGTAGGCGAGCAGCAGGTCGATTCCGGCGATCTCCAACATGCGGCGTTGCGTCAGGCTGGTCCGGGGCGTCAGGATCAGCCCGTGCATCAGCGCGCGGGATGGCGCGATCAGGTCCTGGCTGGTGCCCTTGAACCAGCCGTTGACCGGTTCCAGGCCGGCCAGCACCAGGTCGCTGGCGGCGTAGACGCCGCGGTCGCTCAGCCGCATGCGGATATCCCGGCTGACGCTCGGCCCCATCAGGATCCGCGGGCCGTGGGCCGCCGCGGCCTCACCCAACCACTCCAGCGTCGGCGAGGTCTCGCCGGTCTGGCTGAAGACCCCCGCGGTTTCGTCGGTCAGGGCGGCGTGAAAAGGCGGCACTGCGACGGCAAGCGACTGGAAGGCCTGCAGGCCGAGCAGCAGGCCGACGAAGGCCCCCAACCGCGGCTGGCGGCGCAGCCACTCCAGGCCGAGCGCGCCGGCGGCCAGCCCGGTCAGGGTCAGGCCGTCGCGGAACAGCCAGGCACCGGAGGGGACCTGCCCCAGGGTCTTGGGGTCAAGCAGGCTGAACACCAGGCAGGCGGCGAAGGCGAGCAGCAGGCCGAGGCGGTGCGGCTCCAGCCCGAAATGCCGGCGAACCAGCAGCGCGAGCAGGGCGATCGCGCCGACGGCGAAGCCCAGGCCCAGGAAGGGCACGCGCACGTCGGCGTTGGCCCGCAGGAAGCGGGTCCAGAGGCTGTCGGCGCCATCGACCGAACCCAGGGCGACGAAGGGCCGTGCCAAGGAGGCCAGATAGTCGGCCGACACGTAGCCGGGCTGGCTGTCGCGCGGCAGGTCCGCCGGAAAGCGCTCCAGTTCGGCCGTCAGGTGCATCAGCGTTTCGAGATTGACGGCCACGGCGATGGCGCCGCCCAACACAGTCGGCAGCAGGATGCCCGGGCGTGCGACGGCCAGGCTCAGCGCGTAGACCGCCAGCGGCACGAAGAGGATGACGACGTGACCGGGATGGCCGTTGGCGATCAGGAAGCCGCCGACAGCGCCCAGCCAGAGGGCCCCGATCCAGCGCCAGCGCGGCCGATCCGCCATGATGGCGAACAGCAGGAACAGCACCGGCATCAGCGACCAGTCGAGGTAGCCCGATGGCCAGTCGTTGGCGACCATGTAGGTGAGCACCGGTGTGCCCAGCGCATAGGAGAGCACCGCGACCAGCGCGATGGCACGCGACACGCCGAGGTGGCGCAGCCAGACCGCGAGACAGGCAGCACCCGCAGCCAGCGCCATCCAGAACAGCGCGAAAATCGCCGGCAACCCCGCATCCGGCCAGAGCAGGAAGACGGGGTGCAGGTTGAAGCTGTGGCCGAGCGGCAGGACGGTGCCGAAGCCGAAGAAGTTGGTCCAGAGCGCCGGAGCGCCGGTTGCGCGCAGCGATTCGGCGTTCAGCAGGGCGGAGAAGACGCTGACCTGGTACTCCTCCTGATCGGCCACGCCGGCCACCAGCATCAGGGCGACCAGGGCGGCAGTCAGGGCGATCCCAGCGCACGCGGCGAGACCCAGCGTGAAAGGCCGCGCGGCGACCGTGTCGGAATTGCTGCGGAAGGAAAGTGTCATCGACGGAGGCGTGTCCGGGACGGACGGGGCGGCCGGCCCCGCATTCTACCGTCAGACATTGCCCGCCGTGCCGTCGCGCCGCAACCGCCTGTCGCCGTGCAGGCTTGTCAAGCGCGGCGTCTGGCAGGTATCGGGAGCCTGCCCTACATTGCGGACGCGCCTGGGCCGAACCGGCCCGGGCGGCAGAGAGGGTTGGGAGCCGCCATGCCGGCGCAGTCATCCATGGCACAGTTCGCCGAAGTCTCGCGCACGGCGCGGGAGCTGACGGATGCGGCCTACATCCGCAGCCTGTCGACGCCGCGGCCGGTGCGGGTCGTCGTCGCAACGGCCGTGTTGTGGGCGCAGCTCGGGCTCGCGTGGGCGGCGGCTTTGGCCGGGCCGCTTTGGCTGCTGCCGCTGTGCTTCCTGGTCCTGGTCGCAGCGATCCAGGGTATGCTGCTTTGGACGCACGAGGCCTCCCACTTCACCCTGTTCGCCGGGCGCACGCGCAACGACCTTTGGTGCGATCTCTTCTTCAGCGCGCCGATCGGTATGTCGGTGGCGGCCTACCGCGCCAAGCACAACACGCACCATGCGCACTTCGGCACCGACAAGGACGAAGACCAGGAATCGTACTTTCCGCCGGTGCGCGGCGCGCGCAGCTTGGCCGGGCTATTGCTGCGCACCCTCAGTGGCTACGCCGGCGTTCGCCTGGCTCTCGGCAAGTACCTGAGCCGGAACCCGGACGGCGCGCCGGTTCGCCCGGTGGTCCCGCGCTGGGTCAGCCTCGGCTGGACGCTCGTCTTCAATCTCGGGCTGCTTGGGCTGTGTATCGCTGTCGGGCGCTGGTGGTTGTATCCCCTGCTCTGGCTCTACCCGATCCTGACGGTCGCGGTGGCATTGAATGTGGTGCGGACCATCGCCGAGCACCAGCCGGCGGGCTATCCGGGCGGCCCAGAGGGTGCGGTGCCGATGCGTGCGGAGGTGCGGACCACGCTGCCCAATCCGCTGGAGAAGTGGCTGCTCTACCAGGCCAACTTCAACTATCACGTCGAGCACCACCTGTTTCCGCGCGTCCCGCAGCATAACCTCGGCGAGCTCCACGAGCACCTCAAGGCCCGCGGCTTCTATGCGCGCTACCCGGAGATGCTGCAGACGAGCGGCTTTGCCCGGTTCTGGTCGCTGGTGCGCGGCCGGGGTGTGCCGGACCGGGCCACCGTCGCGCCCCACGGTGCCATGGCCGGCTGACCCAGCGGCGATGGAAACCGAAACGGTCCGCTGCGCGGTTTGCGGAAGCGACGAATGCGAGGTCGTCGCGCGCGGGCGCGACTATATCTACGCGGGCAGCGATCTCTACATGACCCACGTGGCCTGCAGCGGCTGCGGCCACGTCTACCTCAATCCGCGACCGAAGCCGTCCGCCCTGCCGGTCATGTACCCGCCGCATTACGGGACCTTCGCGAAGAAGTTCCAGGGCCGGCTCAATCCGCTGGGCCGCGTCAAGCTGGCGGTCAACGTGCGGCGATTTCGCAAGGTCGCGGGCGACCTGCCGCAGGGCGCCCGGGTGCTGGATGTCGGCTGCGGCGACGGCGATCTGCTGTGTGCCATCGCAGCAGCGCGCCCGGACGTCGAGGCGACCGGGCTCGATTGGCACTTCCCCGCCCCGACGCGCGCGGCGCTGGAGCAACGGGGGCTGCGACTGATCGAGGCGCCGCTGGAGAGCGCCGCGCTGCCGCGCGAGCGCTTCGACCTGATCCTGATGAACCAGCTCGTCGAGCACCTCTGGCAACCGCGAGAGTGCCTGGCGAACCTGCTGACGGCACTGCGACCCGGCGGCAGGCTGGTGATCGAGACGCCGAACACCGCGGGCTACGACCGACGCTGGTTCGCCGCGGGCGCCTGGGGCGGCTACTACGTGCCGCGCCACCTCAATCTCTTCGACATGCCGCGCCTGGCGCGGGTGCTGCGGGAAACCGGTTTCGAGGTGGCGCGGCAGTCGCACCTGCCGGCGCCGGTCATCTGGTGCTACTCGCTGCAGGGCGCCCTGCGCGAGCGGTCCGGGCAGGACAGCCGCCTGGCCCGCCTGTTCGAGCCGAAAAACCTGCCGCTGCTTGCCGGCTTCGCGGCGCTCGACACGGCCGCCGCGGCGCTGGGCCGCGCCACGTCCAACCAGCAGACGGTCGCCCGACGGCCGGCCTGAGGGCCGCTATCCCCCCAGACTGGGGACCACGTGCTCGCAATACCAGCGGTAGGTGTCGGCCAGCCCCTCGTTCAGCTCGATCGAGGGATGCCAACCCAGCGCACGGATCCTGTCGGCGCTCATCAGCTTGCGCGGCGTGCCGTCGGGCTTGCTGGGGTCTGTGCGCACCTCGCCCTCCAGGCCGACGACCTTCATCACCGCCCGGGCCAACTCGAGAATGGTCATGTCGGTGCCCGAGCCGACGTTGATGTGCGAGTCCTCGGAGTAGTGCTTCATGATGTGGACGAGCGCGTCGGCGCAGTCGTCCACGTGCAGGAACTCGCGCCGCGGCTGGCCGGTGCCCCAGATGTCCAGCCCGCGCGCGCCGGCGCGCCTGGCGGCGTCGGCCTTGCGCATCAGCGCCGGGATGACGTGCGAGGACTGCAGGTCGAAGTTGTCGCCCGGCCCGTAGAGGTTGGTCGGCATCGCCGAGATGAAGTCGCGGCCGTACTGCCGGCGGTAGGCCTGGGCCAGCTTCAGCCCGGCGATCTTGGCGACGGCGTACCACTGGTTGGTCGGCTCCAAAGGCCCGGTCAGCAGCGCCTCCTCGGCGATCGGCTGGGGCGCATGCTTGGGATAGATGCACGAGGAGCCGAGGAACAGCAGCTTCTCCACGCCGACCTCGTGGGCGGCGCGCATGACGTTCGCGGCGATCATCAGATTGTCGTCGAGGAAGTCGACCGGATAGCTGTCGTTGGCCAGGATGCCGCCGACGCGGGCGGCCGAGACGAAGACGGCCTGCGGCTCGTTCTGCCGCATCCAGGCCAGGACCGCCGCCGGGTCGCGCAGATCGACCGCCTCGCGCTCCGCCTGGAGGACGGCCGCGCAGCCCTCGCTTGCCAAGCGCCGCACGATGGCCGAGCCGACCATGCCGCGATGGCCGGCCACCCAGACGCGCTTGCCGGCCAGCGGATACCGCAGCTCGGGTTGGGCGGCGTCGCGCGCCGCGGCGGTTCCTGAGGTGGTCTGCATGCCTGCTGTGGTCACCGTAAGTCCCGTTTCATCCTGCCTAGAGTCCCGGCGAAAGGGGCTTGTTGCAAGTGCGCGATGGTCTGCCAAGGTCTTTCCCCTCGCCTCAGGTGCCGGGCGGCGGGGTCTCCCAGGTGAAGCGCAGGTAGCCGTTGCGCCCTTCGACGTAGCCCGCGCGGTAGAAGCGCGCCGGATCTGCGAGCAGGAGCGCGGCCCACTCGAGCGTCGAGCGGGCGTCGGCCGCCGGTTCGCCCCCTCTGCCGCCCCGGTCCATCAAGAGGGTGAAGTCCTTGCCCGTTTGCGGCTCCGGCCGCTCGGCGTTGAAGGCCTCGACGGCGGCACGCACCACGCCGCTTTCCCGTTCGTAGAAGCTGGTGTCGAGCGGCTCCATGAAGAAGGTCAGGTCCCCACGGCCGGCGAACAGCATCTCGGTCTGCAGTCCCCAGGCCGTCTCGATCATCAGCGGCGTATCGGTCGCCAGACGGATCGTCGCCTCAGGCGGTGTCTCGGCGACCGCCGCCTGGACCGCCGTCCAGGTCTGCATGTCTGCGCGGGCCTGGCCGGCCGCGTGCAGGCTTTGGCGCATGTAGGGCCCGAGCGCCAGGACGAGAAGGGCGCCCAACGCGGCGTTCAGCAGGGCGGAGGGCAGGCGTCGGCGCGCGCTGCCGCGCCCTGCCGCCAGGGATGCCACGAACGGGATCGCCGCCGCTGCGGTCCCGACGACGAGATAGAGGGCGTCGGAGGCGGCGTCGCTGGCCTGGACCCGCAGCACGTACCAGCCGACCGCCACAAGGCAGGCGAGGACGGCCAGGCGCGCCGCCGCCACCCCGGCGGCACGGGCGAGCGGCGCCAGGGCGGCCGCCAGCCCCAGCAGCATCGCCAGGTTGGCGGGATTGACGTAGCGCGTGTCGCCGATCAGGCGCCGCGTCAGATAGTAGAAGGCGCCGTGCGCGACGATCGCCAGCAGCGCGCCCAGGATCGTGGTCAGGATAACCGGATCGCGCCAGCCGTCGAGCGCGGCGCGCCGCTTGTCCGCGTCGCGGACCACGGCGACGACCAGCACCGCCAGCAGCAGCCCGAAAGCGGCGAGGAACTGGCCTTCCAGCAGCGCCGGCACCAGGCCGTTCCAGTAGCGGTCGAGGAACAGGCCAAGGTCCGGATAGCCGCCGGTCGCGAGGAAGGCGTAGCTGAAGCGGTTCCCGACCAGCTGAGTGACTGCGTACATGTAGCCGAGCACTAGGACGCCGGCGAGCGCATGCGGCCAGGTCGCGCGCCACAGCCGCCGCCGCTCGGCCAGCAGGTTGCGCAGGCCGCCGGCCTCGCGCATCTCGACGCCGAGCGCCACCAGCCAGACGAAGGGCCAGTACGCCACCATCGGCTCCTTGAGCTGGACGGCCACCGCCAGGGCGAGCGCCGCCGCCGGATTGCGCCAGCGCGCGGGCAACGTCAGCAGTGCCACCAGCCCCAGCAGCAGCGCCACGGCGTTGCGCGGCTCGGAGGTGCGGTAGCCCAGCCAAAGCTCCTGCGGCGCGACCAGCGCACCCGCGAGCAGCAGCACGGCGAGCGCGACGGGAAGCCCCAGCCGGCGCATCAGCCAGTAGAGCAGACCGAGCATGACCAGCCCGGTGGCTAGGTAGATCAACAGCCAGAGGTCCGTATCCCCACCGGCGAGCGCGGCGATGGCGCGGAAACTGGCGATGTCCAGGCAGTTCAGCCGGCCGAAGGCGGCGTAGTGGGCGGCACAGGCTTCGGCCAGGCTCATCGGCGCGCCGCCGAAGGCCGCCAAGCCGTAGGGCACCGGGCCGATCTCGGCCGGATCGGCGACCTGCAGGCGGTAGATCCAGCTCACGTCGCTGTGGATGGCGAGGCCCGCCTGCGGCAGGTAGTAGACCAGTAGCGCATAGGCGGTCGCCGCTGCCATGACCAGCAGCAGCTCCAGCGGGCGCGGCGCCGCCGGCGCGGTAGGGCATGAGGGCATGCGCGCCGGCTCCGCCAAGCTCTAGATCTTCACGGCCTCGGCGGTGATCACGCCGGCCAGCTTGTTGAGACCAGGAATGCGCGAGAGGACCGCGTCGCTGCCGCCGAGCAGGGCTCGGCCCAATCCGCCCCGGAACAAGTAGAAGAGATGAGGCGGCAGGTAGGTGGAGTAGCTGACGCTGCTGCGAAACCCGGCGGCGCCGAGCCAGCGCTCGAATTGCTCGCGGTTGAACAGCGGGTCGTCTGCCGCCTCTTCCTCCCACAACGTCCAGCGGTTCATCAGCCAGTCGAAGACCGGCCGCACCGGACTGTCGTGCGGCTCGAGCAGGTAGAACGGCGCGCCCGAGCGCAGCGCCCGCCCCATCTCGCGCAAGGACGCGGCAGGATCCTTGAAGTGGTGCATGCTGCCGAAGATCAGACCGGCGTCGAAGCGGTCGGAGGCGACGGGCAGCCGCTCGGCCAGGCAGACCGCGAAATCGACCCGCTCGAGCAGGCCGGCGGCATGCAGCTTGCGGCGCGCCAAGCGCAGCATCTCTTCCGAAAGGTCCGTCGCCAGCACCCGGGCGCCGCTGCGGGCCAGCGGCAGCGTCTGGCGGCCCGAGCCCGCGCCGACCTCGATCAGCGCCTTGTCGCGCAGCGGGTGCCCGGACAGCCAATGGCCCAGGGTTACGGCATCCATCACGTCGTAAAAGGGGCTTTTGACCACCTCCTCTTCGTACTGGTCGTGATGTCGGCCGAAGAACTCGATCTGCTCGATCGGCTGTGCGTCGGGCGTGCGTGCCTCGGCCTCGGCGACCTGCTCTTCGAGCGAAAAGCGCTCGCGGAAACGCGCCCAGCGCTCGACGTTCTGGTACTCGCTCGGCAGCAGCTCGGCGATGCCGTCCTCCAGCCGGTACCAGACGCCCGCCTCGCGATCGATCAGACGCGCCTGCTCGATCCGGGAGCCGTCCTCCGACTGCTCGAAGACCTCGATCTCCAGGGGATTGCCGCTCAGCGGCGCACGCAGCGCCTCAAGAGTTTCTCTTTTCACCCAGTACGCTCCAGCGAAACGCGATCAACCGGCCGAACACGCGCAGCGAATCGGCCAAAGTGACTGAGGACTCTCCGTATTTGCGCGTATGAACGTCGATCTTGAGGGTGCGGATGCGCGCGTTCATTTGGCGCAGCCGGTATACAACCTCGGTATCGATGAACCAACCCATCGAATCCAGCCTCATGTCGGCGACCAGATGGCGCCGGTACATCTTGAAGGCGGCGTTCGGCGAGGTGCGCGGTAGGCCGAGAAGAAGCCAGCAAAGCGTGGCGTAGACTTGCGACTGCAGGCGGCGGAAGGCCGAACGCTCGTCGTGGCGCCGCTCGCTCAGCACGGCGTCGCTGTCGTCGACGAGCGCGAGCGCCTGGCCGATGGCGGCCAGGTCGTAGGGCAGGTCGGCCGGCACCACGCAGACGAGATCCCCCTTGGCCGTCGCGAAACCCAGACGCAGGGCGGAGCCGAAGCCGTTGCGGCTGGCCTCGTGGACAACGGTCACTTGGGCATGCTCGGCGGCCAGCGCGTCGGCGAGCGCCGCTGTGCCGTCCGTGCTGCCCGACTCGACGATCAGGATCTCGTAGGGGTTGGGCAGTCCGCCGAGCGCCGCACGCAGCGCCGCGACCGCATGTGGCAAGGAGTCGGACTCGTTGAAGACCGGTACGATTGCCGTGACGCAAGGTAGGTCGGCCATGGCCTATCGGCCTTCTCCGGCATCGGGCGCCAGCATGAAGCGCCCACCCCGAAGGCCGAGCGCGTCCACGGCTTCGGCGAAGCTGTTCCAGCGACGCTCCCCACATACAGTCTCGCCGGGAACGATGACGCCATTCAGCACGGCGATGCCGGCCCCGTCGGCCGCCGCCTCGACGATCTGCCCTGGCGGTGCCTCGGGCCGCCCCAGGCGGTAGGCCACCGGCCAGGCGAACTCCAGGCGTCGGCCGGCGATCCAGGAGCCAGCGCCGGGATAGGGCGGGAAGTGGCAGGCGCGGATATAGTTCAGCGCCTGGCGCACCGTCTGGCGCCAGGTGATCGTCAAGCCGCCGGGGAACTCGGGCGGGTAATAGGTCGCCCGCAACTCGTCCTGCGGGCGCGGCCTCGGCGCGGTGCCGGCCTCCAGCGCCTCGAGGTAGTCCAGCGCCGTCTCGATGCCGCACGCAACGGCCGCGCCGTAGACGTCGGCGGCTGCGTCCCCCTCGCCGACCGACAGGAAGCGTTGATCCAGGATCGGCCCGTCGTCGATGCCCGGCGCGATGCCGTGCAACGTGATCCCGACCTCCGCCTCGCCGTTCAGGATCGCCCAGGGAATCGAGAGATTGCCGCGGTAACGCGGCAGGGCGCCGAAGTGGAGGTTCACCGCCGGCGGCAGGCGCTGCAGGTCGCCGGCCTTGAGGATGCGGTCGTAGCCGGCCGAGATCAGCAGCTCGGCGCCGAACGCCTCGGCGCAGGCCGGCAGGTCGCTTTCCGGCGGCAAGCGCCGCACCCCTGGCAGGTCCAGGGCGCCGAGCCCGGAACGGCGCGCGTCCTCGCGCTGGGCCGGCAGCAGGGCGAGGGGATTGCCGCGCGCGTGCAGGCGCCGCGCCAGGCCGTGCGCCAACTCGTGCCGGCCGATCAGCAGAATGCGCCGCGGCTCACTCGGCATGACGGCGCAGGATTTCGATCACGCGGTGGACGTCGGCCTCGGGCAGCTCGGGATAGAGCGGCAGGGCGAGGCCGCCGGCGCAGACCGCCTCGACGCCGGGCAGGTCGCCGGGGCGGTAGCCCAGGTGCGCCAGCGCCGGCTGCAGGTGGTGCGGCACGGCGTAGTAGACGTTGGTCTGGATGCCCTCGGCCGCGCAGGCGGCGGCCAGGCGGTCGCGGGTCTCGGGCGCCGTGCGCGGTTCGAAGACATGCCAGTTGGTTTCCACCTCGCGCGGGATCGCCTGCAGGGCGAAGCCGAGCGCCGGCAACGTCGCGGCGTAGAGCGCGGCCAGAACGCGGCGGCGGGCGTTCATGGCGTCCAGGTGGCGCAGCTTGACAGCCAGTATGGCGGCCTGCAGCTCGTCCAGGCGGCTGTTGATGCCGACCTCCGTCACCGTGTCCTTGTCCACGAAGCCGTAGTTGCGCAGGCGCCGTAGGCGCGCCGCCGCCTCCGGGTCGCGGCAGGCGATACCGCCGCCGTCGCCGTAGCCGCCCAGGTTCTTGGTCGGATAGAAGCTGAAGGTGGCGAAGTCGGCCAGGCTGCCGGCCAGGGCGCCGTTCCGGCGGCTGCCGTGCGCCTGGGCGGCGTCCTCCACCAGGGCCACGTCCTCTCGTCCCAGCCCGACAAGACGAGCCTGCAACCCGGCGACGTCGGCCACGTTCCCGAAGATATGCACCGGCACGACGGCGCGGGTGCGCGCGGTCAGCGCCGCCGCCATGGTGTCGGGCGTCATCAGGTAGCTGTCCGGGTCGATGTCGGCGAAGACGGGCTCCGCGCCGATGTCGAGGATGGCCGCGATCGTGGGGAACGCCGTGAAGGGCACGGTCAGCACCTCGTCGCCCGGGCCGAGGCCGAGCAGGCGCAGCACCATGGAAATCGCCCGCGTCCCGTCGCCGACGCCGACGAAGGCGGGCACGCCCAGGTACTCGGCGAAGGCCGCTTCGAAGGCGGCGCCCTCGTCGGCCAGGGTGTAGCGGCCGCTGCCCAGCACGCGCCGGACGGCGGCGAGGATCTCGTCCTCGTAGGCGCGGAACTGCGGCTCCAGGTCGACACGGCGCATCTGCGGTGCGGCGGGCGCGGTCATGGCGGGCACGGTCATGCCGGGCGCCTCCTCACAGCTTGGCGTCCAGGGAGCGCGCGCTTTCCACGTGCGCGAGCTGCGGGACCACGTCCGCAACCAACCGGACAATGTCGGGCTTACGCCATTCCGGCGCCGCCTGCAGGGCCGCCAGGCCGTCGCGGGCGGCCCGCAGCCGCTCCGGCGCCGCCGGGGCGATGCCTGCGACCGATACGGCGGTCAGGCGCGACTCGTCCAGCGGCTCGTCGGGGTAGGAAAGTTCCTCGATCGGCTTTTCGCCCGCCGTGTCGCTGGGGGCGAAGACGCAAGGCCAGGCGGTCGGCCGTTCGGCGCGCAGCGCGCAGCTCGCCTTGGCGGACTCCTCGTCGTCGTGCAGTTCCGGCTCCAGCCCGCAGTAGGCCAGGACACGGCGCGCCGCCTCGGTCATCGCCAGCAGGTCGCGTTCGGCCGACAGTCGCGGCACGAAGACCTCGCCGGGCGCGCCCAGCGCGGCGGCCAGGATGCACAGCTCGGCGGCTTCCCGGTGCGAGATGAAGTAGCGCGACACGTCGCTCGGCGCGCCGAGCGGCTGGCGGGCCAGCAGCCGATCCCGGAAAGCGTGCAAGAGGCTGCCGGCCGAAAAGGCCACGTTGGCGAAGCGCGCCGAGGTGGCATGCACCCGCCCATCGGCCAGCAGCAGCTCCATCCAGCGCTTCGAAGCGCCCATCAGGCTGGCCGGGTGGACCGCCTTGTCCGAGGACACCGAGAACAGCCGGCCGCTGTGCTGCCGGACCAGCTCGACGAGCTGGTCGGTGGCCAGGACGTTGGTCTCCAGCAGGCGCATCAGGCTGTAGGGGTCGCGCTCGGAACGCACGTGCTTGAGCGCGGCGAAGTTCATGGTCAGGTCGAAGGGACCTTCGGCTGCGAAGTAGCGCGCGAAGCCGGGCGTGCCGGCGGCCACGACGCTGGTGGAGAAGCCGTCCGGGACGGTCAGGTCGCTGGCCCGCAGCCGGCGCACCAGATCGGCAAGGGCGTTCTCGGAGATGTCGACGAGAGCGAGATACGCCGGCCGCAGGGCGCAGATTGCCCTCACTGTGGCGGCGCCGATGGAACCGGCGGCACCGACGACGAGAATGCGGCGACCGGCGAAGGCCTTGCGGACGGCGTCGGCATGGGCTGTCATGTCCGCCGCCAGCAGCGACTCGCGGCGTCCGACGATCGCGCCGACCAAGGCATCCGGGACGGTTTCGAACGCGCTCGGCTGTTCGAGGAGACGGGAGGGATTCGACATTTGTCCAGGTCGGCTCGCTTGCGGCGGGCCGTTCTTTGGCATACACGATACGCGAACACAATGCCGCAGCGCTGCGGCTGCTCGGAGCCTTCCCGGCCCTGCCGCGCCGCGCCCGCAGCCCCAGGCGGCATCCCCCGACCCAAAGTAGAGAGCGAAAGCGTGGCCGAGGGCATCAAGACTGCAGTGGTTTTGGCCGGCGGGCTGGGCATGCGGCTACGCCCCTTGACCAACATCATTCCCAAGCCGCTGCTGCCGATCGGCGAGAGCACGGTGCTCGAGATCCAGATCCTGGCGCTGAAGAAGCACGGGGTCGAGCGCCTGTTCATCGCCACCAACTACATGTCGGATTACCTGGAGGCGGTGGTCGGGGACGGTAGCCGCTACGGCATCGAGATCGTCGTCAGCCGCGAGGACGAGCCGCTGGGCACGGTCGGGCCGCTGTCGCTGATCAAGGATCGGCTCGACGCGCCCTTCTTCGTCATGAACGGCGACATCCTGACCGACCTGGACTTCGGCGCGCTGGCGGCCTTCGCGCAGGCGAAGGACGCCGACCTGACGGTGGTGACCAAGGAGATCGCCATCCCCTTCCGCTTCGGGCGCGTGATCACGGACGGCGACTACGTGGTCGAGGTCGAGGAGAAGCCGAATTACATGCAGGAGATCCTGGCGGGCATCTACGTGATGAAGCCGGGCATCTTCGAGTTGATCCCGCACAACGAATATTTCGGCATCGATACCCTGATCAAGTCGATGCTGGAGTCCGGCGCGCCGATCGCCAAGTACCTCATGTCCGACTACTGGATCGATATCGGCCAGCTCAAGGACTACGAGATGGCGCGCGAGGAGTTCGCCGCCGCCCGCGGCTTCGGCGGCGGAACCTGAGCGCCGCGGCGTCGCCGATGTCCGAAGCGGATTCGCCAGAACGGCCCCCCATTCTGGTCCTGGGCGGCGCCGGTTTCATCGGCAGCGCCATCTGCCGGCAGTTCCTGGCCGAAGGTCGGCGTGTGCTTGCCTGCGACGGTCTGATGCCGCGCACCGAATCGGCCCTGGTTGGCTTCGCGCGCCTGCCGGAGGACGTGGAACGGGTCGAGCGGCGCATCGCCGGGCCGCGGGATCTCGCCGATCTGCTGGAGGATCGCCCGGTGGTGGTCGACGCCATGGGCTGGACCTCCCATTGGGGCGGCCTCCAGCACCCGCAGGAGGACTTGGCGCTCAATCTGATCCCCCACATCGCCCTCGCCCAGGCCGTGGCCGAGTCGCCGCCGCCGCTGCTGATCTACCTCGGCTCGCGCCACCAGTACGGGCGGATCGAGGCGGAGGGCCTCGACGAGACGGCGCCGCTCGTGCCGATCGACGTGCAGGGCATCCACAAGACGGCGGCCGAGCGGCACCTTGCGCTGGCCGGCGAGCGCCACGGCATTCCCGTCGCCAGCCTGCGCTTCGGCAACACCTTCGGACCGGGCATGCCGATGCGCATCGAGGATGTCGGCCTGATCGGCACTTTCCTGCGTGCGGCGATGGCCGACGAGGCGGTCGAAGTTCTCGGCACGCACCGGCGACGGACCGTTCACTTCGCCCCGGATCTGGCGCGCGCCGTCGCGCGCTTGACCGAGGCGACCTTGCCGGCCGGCTTCACGCCGCTGAACCTTCCCGGCGAGAGCGTGGCGATCCATGACCTGGCCGAGGCGGTCTGCCGTGCGGTCGGCCGCGGGCACGTCAAACTGCGGCCGCTGGACGCCGAGGTGGCGGCCATCGACGTGGGCGACCGGCAGCTCGGCACGGGACGGTTCGAGCGCCTGTGCGGTCGGCCGGCGCTGACGCCGCTCGAGCGGGCGCTCTCCGCGACGTGGAGCGAGATAGCGCAACGCCCGGGCTTGGCGGGCTGCGTCGCTTGACACTTGGCGCACTCGATTGCCATACGAAGTCGCGCACCGCGCGCCCCATCGCCCCGCCGCGCCACGGCGGACGGGCCCTGCGGATCACGGCCTCGCCGAACCGGGGCGGTAGCAGGCGACAGGAAAGGGGCTCTCCGAGGTGCCGACACCGGCCATGCCCGAGCACGGCGACGAGGCGACAGCGACTGGGCTGCCTAGTGGCCGCAGCGACAAAGCGCGGCTGAGATCCTGGTCCCTCACGCTGTTGAAGCTCGCCGTATCCGGCGGGCTGATCTGGCTGCTGTTCAGCAAGTTCGACATGACTGCGGTGGCGCAGCGCTTCGCCGATATCTCTCCAGGCTATCTGGCCCTGGCCTTCGGACTCCTGGCCGTACAGCTCGGCCTCATCGCCGCGCGCTGGACACTGGTCCTGCGCGGACTCGGGCACGAGCTGGCGGGACTGCTGACGTTTCGCCTTACGCTCGAAGGCTTCTTCTTCAACCAGGCGCTGCCCTCGAGCATCGGCGGCGACGCCATTCGCATGTTTCGGGCGACGCCTCTCCTGGGCAGCGCCCGTGCCGCGATCCAGAGCGTGCTGCTGGATCGCTTCGTCGGCGTGCTGGGGCTGGTGCTCCTGGTCCTGCCGGCGCAGATCTGGCTGCACGGCCTGGTCGACGACCCCTTCGTGCGCCTCGTGTTGGCCGGTGCCGTCCTCGCCGGTTGCAGCGCGATCCTGGTCTTCCTGCTGCTCCGCGGCATGCCGCGCGGGCTGCTGCGGTGGCGGGTGGCCGCAGAGCTGGCCGACCTTAGCGGCCACGCGAGAAGGCTTTTGCGCAACCGGGTCTCGCCGCTCCTGGTGGTTCTCGCTGCCAGCGGGCAAGCCCTGGCGGCCGTCGTTTTCTTCGTGCTGGCGCAAGCGATCGATGTCGAGCTGTCGATCTGGCATGCGCTCCTGCTGGTGCCCTCGGCGCTGCTTGCGACCCTGATCCCGCTGTCGATCGCCGGCTGGGGGCTGCGTGAAGGGGCCGTCGTCGCCCTTCTGGCCTTCGTCGGCATGTCCGGCGAGGCGGCGCTCAGTCTGTCGCTGCTCTTTGGCCTGATTCTTCTCGGCATCTCCCTGCCGGGCGGCCTGCTCTGGGTCTTGCGCCCGAAAGCGGCGCGTTGAGTCCGCGGATGCCGCCATGTTGACGACGCGCCAGAAGATTGCCATTGCGCGCCTCGCCAGCCTGGGGCTTCGCCGCGCGCGGCGCCTGGCCGGGCTGTCCGACGAGACTCTGGTCCGCCGCCAAGGCGTGCATTGGGCCCTGGACCTGAACGAAGGCATCGATCTGGCCGTCTACCTGGGCCAGTACCAGCCGATCCCCGACCGCTTCCGCGCCCGTATCGCCGGCAGCGCCGCCGCCGTTCTGGACGTCGGCGCCAACATCGGCGCCTTCACGCTGCCGATCGCCCGTCTGCTGGGCGCCGAGGGCCGTGTGCTCGCGATCGAGCCGACCGACTACGCCTTCACCAAGCTGCGTCGCAACCTGCAGCTCAACCCGGAACTCGCGGCGCGGGTCACGCCGGTTCAGGCTCTGTTGGTCGATCGCGAGGCGCGGGAGGCGGTCAAGCCGGAGGGCATCTACGCAAGCTGGCCGGTCGGCGGCGCTGCTGCCGGCACGCACCCGCTGCATCTTGGCGCGCGCAAGTCCGTGGGCGGGGCCCAGGCCGTCACCCTGGACCGCTTGGTACGCGAGAGCGCCGCGCTGGGCGGGCGGGGGATCGCCGCCATCAAGATCGACGTGGACGGGCACGAGGCGCAGGTTCTGGCCGGCGCGGGCGAGACTCTGCGCCGTCACCGGCCGCTAATGCTCATCGAGATCGCGCCCTATATCCAGGACGAGCGGCCGAACGGCCTGCAAGAGGTGTTGGACCGGCTCGCCGAGACTGGCTATCACCTGCTGCATCCGACGAGCGGCCACAGCGTCGCGCCCCGCGACCCGGAGGTGCGGCGCCTGGTGCCGCATGGCGCCAGCCTTGATTTCCTGGCGGCGCCCGACTGACAGAGCGTGCCTCGCCCGGCGGCCCACCGCGGAGTCCAGCCATGTCCCACCCGATCCAGCCCGACCCGCCCGGCCTCGGCGGACCGACGACCGGCGACCTGGCCGACAAGCGCAAGGCTCACCACGCCCGTGTCGCGCAGCATTTCGACGCCTACGCTGACGAACGGCACGCCTGGCGCCGGCGCAACGCCTACTTCTACGGGCGCGACCTGCGCGCGCTGCGCACCTACATCCCGAAGGGCGCGCGCATTCTGGAGCTCGGGTGCGGCAACGGCGACCTGCTGGCGGCGCTGGAGCCGAGCCTCGGCCTGGGCGTGGATATCAGCTCGCGGATGATCGAGCAGGCGCGCAAGCGCCATCCCGAGCTGCGGTTCGACGTGCTCAACGTCGAGGACGAGGCGCAGCTCTCGAAATTGACCGAGCCGGTCGACTTCATCGTCCTGTCCGACCTGGTCGGCCTGCTGTTCGACGTGCAGGCTCTGCTGCGCACGCTGCACCGCCTGATGGCGCCGCACACCCGCCTCGTCGTCAGCTACCACAATCGTTGGTGGGAGCCCCTGTTCCACCTCATGGTGCGTTTCGGCATGGCGATGCCGCGTCCGCAGCAGAACTGGTTCGCCCTGCGCGAGCTGCGCGCGTTGCTGGCGCTCGAGCACTATGACGTGGTCCGCACCGAGCGGCGCGAGCTCTCGCCGCGGCGCCTGCTCGGCCTGGGTACCCTGATCAACCGCTTCGTCGCGCCGCTGCCGCTGATCAACGCCCTGTGCTGGCGCACCCACATGGTCGCCCGCTCGCGCCTGACGGTGCAGGCGCGCCCGGCCTCAGTGACCGTTCTGATCCCCTGCCGCAACGAGCGCGGCAACATCGAGGCCTGCGTCACCCGCACCCCGGACATGGGGCCGGACACCGAGATCCTCTTCGTCGAAGGCCACAGCCGCGACGGCACCTACGAGGAGTGCCTGCGCGTCGAGGAGGCCTATTCGGACCGCAACATCCGCGTGCTACAGCAGACCGGCAAGGGCAAGGGCGACGCGGTGCGCCTGGGATTCCGAGAGGCCGCCGGCGACATCGTGATGATCGTCGACAGCGACCTGGCGGTGCCGCCGGAATACATGCCGCGCGTCTACGAGGCCTTGGCAAGCGGCGAGGCCGAATTCGTCAACTGCAGCCGGCTGGTCTATCCGATGGAAAAGGGCGCCATGCGCACCCTGAACTACATCGCTAACCGCCTGTTCGCCGTCGTCCTCTCCTACCTGCTCGATCAGTCGCTCAGCGACACGCTGTGCGGCACCAAGGCGCTCTACAAGGCGGACTACGAGAAGATCCAGGGCGAGCGCGAGCGGCTCGGCGGGCTCGACCCCTTCGGCGATTTCGACCTGATCTTCGGCGCGGCGCTGCACAACCTGCGCATCGTCGAGATCCCGGTGCGCTACCAGGCGCGCGACTACGGCGAGCCGCAGATCTCGCGCTTTTCGGACGGCTGGCGCCTGTTCAAGCTGGTGGGGCGCGCCTTCCTCGACCTGAAGGGGCACTGAACCGACGCACGACGCCTCAGTCCAGCGCGAACTGTTCCCGGTAGTCGTGGGTCTCCGGCGCCGTCTGCGCCTCCTTGCGCAGCCAGCAGTTGCCGACCGCCAGACGCTCGATGCCGCTGCCCATGAAGCAGCGGAAGGCGTCCTCCGGCGTGTGCACGATCGGCTCGCCGCGCACGTTGAAGCTGGTGTTCACCAGGATCGGGCAGCCGGTCAAGCCCTTGAAGCGGCTCAAAAGCGCATGGAAGCGCGGATTGGTCGCCGTGCTGACGGTCTGGATGCGCGCCGAGTGGTCGACATGGGTGATCGCCGGCACCGCGGAACGTGGGCGGTTGAGCCGCTCGATGCCGAACAGCTTGCGATCTTCTTCGGTCTCGGCGATCCGGTGCCGTTCGGCGACCTCCGCGACCAGCAGCATGTAGGGCGAAGTGCGATCGAGATCGAACCAGGCCTGGCAGTCCTCCTCCAGCACCGCCGGCGCGAACGGACGGAAGCTCTCGCGAAACTTCACCTTGAGATTCAGGGTCTTCTGCATCTCCGGCGAACGCGGGTCGGCGATGATCGAGCGGTTGCCGAGCGCCCGCGGCCCGAACTCCATGCGTCCCTGGAACCAGCCCAGCGCCTTGCCGTCGCTCAGGTCCTGCGCCGCCGCATCGGTGAGTTCTTCGTCGCTCAACACGGTGAATTCCGCGCCGACGGCGCGCAGGCGCGCCTCGATCTCCCCCTGCGCGAATTCCGGGCCCAGGTAGGCGCCGCTCATCGCGTCCTCGTTGCTGCGGCGTCGGGGCCGGTCGTGAAGCTGGTGATAGGCGAGATAGGCCGCACCGACGCTGCCGCCGGCGTCGCCGGCCGCCGGCTGGATCCAGATCTCGTCGAACTTGCCGTCGCGCAGGATCTTGCCGTTCGCCACGCAGTTGAGCGCGACGCCGCCGGCCAGGCAGAGGGTGCGGCGCCCGGTCTCGGCCGCAAGGCTGCGGGTCAGCCGCAGCATGACCTCCTCGGTGACCGCCTGGACCGAAGCCGCGATGTCCATGTGGAACTGCTCGAGCGGCTGGTCGGGCGTGCGCGGCGGGCGGCCGAACAGCGCGTCGAAGCGCGCGTTCGTCATGGTCAGGCCGGTGCAGTAGTTGAAGTAGGCCTGATCCAGCCGGAAGCTGCCGTCCGGCTTCACGTCGATCAGCTTGTCGAGCATGGTCCGGGCATGGGTCGGCTCGCCGTAGGGCGCCAGGCCCATGACCTTGTACTCGCCGGAATTGACCTTGAAGCCCAGGTAGTAGGTCAGGGCCGAGTACAACAGACCCAAGGAATGCGGAAAGTGCATCTCCTTGAAGATCTGCAGCTCCGTGCCGCTGCCCAGCGCCGCCGAGCCGGTGGCCCACTCGCCGACGCCGTCCATGGTCAGCACGACGGCCTCCTCGAACGGCGAAGGATAGAAGGCCGAAGCGGCGTGGCTCATATGGTGCTCGCTGAACAGCAGACGGGCAGCCCAATCCACGTCGGGGTCCAGCGCCTTCAGTTCCTTCGCGATCAAGCCCTTGAGGAACAGCTTCTCGCGAATCCAGACCGGCATGGCCTTGCGGAACGACGCGAAGCCGCGCGGGGCGAAGGCGAGATAGGTCTCGAGCAGCCGCTCGAACTTGAGGAAGGGCTTGTCGTAGAAGGCCACGGCATCGAGCTCGCGCGGCGCCACGCCGCCAGCCTCCAGGCACCAGGCCGCAGCCTTGCCGGGGAAGCCGGAGTCGTGCTTGACGCGACTGAAGCGCTCTTCCTGCGCCGCCGCGACGAGCTGACCGTCGACCAGCAGGGCGGCCGCGCTGTCGTGGTAGTAGCCCGAAAGGCCGAGAATGCGCATAGGGATGCGGCGATCCGTCTAGAAGACCGTGTAGATGAAGGGGGCGACCGCGGATCCCTTGGTTAGCACGATCAGCCCGCCGAACACGACCATCATGATCAGGATGGGCAGCAGCCAGAATTTCTTGCGCGCGCGGACGAATTGCCAGAGTTCGACGAAGAAGCTCATCGCGTCGCTTTCTAGAACTGGTTCTTCATGGACTCGGGCGCGGGGCCCGGAGGGTCGCGCGGCACCCAATAGCTCTCGGCCTCGGCCGAGAAGCCCGTCGGGATGGGACGCTTGCCGAACAGACGCATCAGCAGTCCGGTCGGCACGACGGTCAGGTAGAACAGCAGGCCCAGCACGAGCGGCGAGATCAGGCGGTTGAGCAGCAAACCGAAGCGGAACCAAACGCGGTTCAGCGGGCGCAGCCAGACGGGGCGAGCCAGCGCGACCAGCAGGAAGGCGCCGGAGGGTACCAGGGCCCACCAGAACGGGCCGGACTCGCTGAAACTCCACGGCAGCAGGGTGATCACGGCAAAGAAGACGGCGAAGACGAGGCCGAAGCTTCGGTCGCTGCCCATCACCGTCTTGTCGCGGGGAACGAAGGACTCGTGCGTCGCCATGCCATGGATCCGATTGGTGGCCGCTTCGAATGTGGGGCTCTAGCCGTCGCCGCGGGTCGTGCGGCATGCCATACAAGCCCCGGATTCCGACGGTTCCGGCTCTCGGCCAAGCGGCGCCGGGAAACTACACTAGCGCTTCCAGGCGCCGCAATAGGCTTGTCGGACCTGCGACTTGGCCTTACACGGGGCACACAGAGGCCGGGCCGTTGGCCGCGTGGAGGATGCTTGGCTGGCTCATGATTCGGTTCGTCGCAGTCCCGATGACCGTCCTGGTGTCGCTCGCGATCGGCGCGCTTGCCGCCGAGGGCTTCGTGCGCTCCAGCGAGGGTTACAAGCTCTTCTCCTGGACTTTGCAGAAGCCGAATGCCGGCTACGGCATCTACCCCGGCGAGGTCCGCTACCTCTACAATCGCCTGTTCCGGGATATTCCGGACGAGGAGATCGCCAGCGGCGGACCGGGCGAGTTCCATCCTCTCGATCGTTTCGGCGTCGAAACGCAGTATCCGCGCTACATGTTCAAGCCCGATTTCCGCCTCGCGCTGGTCGAGGGGGTCTTCCGGCCCGTCGGGCCGGAAGACCCGGACATCGTCTGGGAATCCAACGAGCGGGGCTTCCGCGGCGAGAGCTTCCCCTGGACCGACAACGACCCGGCGCAGGTGAGGGTCGTCGCCATCGGCGGCAGCGTGACCGAAGGACAGGTCGCGCTCGAGGGGACATATCCCTACCAGTTGGAACAGGCCCTGGAAGCGATCCTGCCAGAGCGCGATGTCGAGGTGTTGAACGCGGGCTTCGCCGGGCTCGGCGCACCCGACATGCTGGCGCTGATCCGCTATGAGCTGCTGTCCTACGCGCCGGACTATGTCGTCTACTTCGACGCGGGCAACGGCCTCGACCCCTTCAGTTCCTTCGATCGAGAGTCGCCGACCTCGGCCGCGGCTTGGCTCTACGAACGCAGTGCGCTGTACCGCGGCCTGCTTCGTCGGTTCGAGCGGCCGATCCCGGCCGGCAGCTACACCGTCGACAGGGATGGCGAAAACCCGAGCCTGGCTGCCTATCTGGAGCGGCTCGACGAGCTCGCCGCGTTGGTCAGGGAGGCCGACGCGAAATTCGTCCTTCTCGCACCCGTCGTCGGCTACGGCCCGCAGAGCTGGTCGGACGAGCGTGTCCCGACGGAGGTCTACTGGCTGCACGATTGGTGGAAGCCGATCGCCCCCGAGGACATTCTTCGGCACCACTACCGCGTCACCGCAGAAGGCATGGCGGCCTTCGCCGCGCGCCGTTCGATCCCCTTCCTCGACCTGCAGGACGAGATCGGCGACGATCCGGCCAACTTCTACCGCTTCGGCCCGATCCTCGACCTCGGTCATTTCTCCGCCCGAGGCAACCGGGAGATCGCCGTCGCGGTTGCCGACCATATTCGTCAGGACCTCCAGGACTAGGTCGCGACAAACCGGATCGGTCCGCACCTCGTTGCCGCGCCCCTTGTCGTGCGGTGCGCCAAGTGCAACAGATGGGCGGCGCAACCGGCCGTCCAACGTCGAGCGGAGCGGCCGACAGGGGCGGCGGGAAGACGTGGGGGGAATGGTCTGGCCCTCGGGCCCGGGCCGGCAGCGCGCAGAGTCGAGTTGGATGGGTCATGGCGGAATCCGCGCAAGCAACGAAGGCGCTTCACGCGAGATCGCGGCACCAGACGGCGAACCGCTCGTGGAGCGTGCGCGCCCACAGGCGCAGTGCGCTCGGGCAGCTCGGCGAGATCTGGCGGGTCCGCTTCCTGATCGGACACCTCGTCAAGCACACCATTCTCACGGCCTACCAGCGCACCATCCTCGGCGTGCTTTGGCTCTTCATCCGGCCTTTCGTCATGGTGGTGGCTTACACCTTCGTCTTCCGCGACATGCTCGGCGTGCAGACCGGCAACACCCCCTATCCGGTCTTCGTGCTCTGCGGTCTTATGGGTTGGCTGTTCTACCAGCGCGGTCTGGCCTGGACGACGCGCGGCATGTACAAGCACCGCACCATCCTCCGGCGGTTCTACTTTCCGCGGATTCTGGTCTATCTCTGCGCCTTCGGGCCGGCGGTGGTGGAAAGCGGCATTGTCCTGATCTGTCTGATGGCGACGGTTGCGTTCTACGCCGTCTTCCTCGACACCCTGGCGATTTGGCTCGGCTGGCATCTGCTCTACGTGCCGCTGGTCTTGTTGTGGCTGGCCGCCGCCGTCTCCGCGATCTCGCTGTTCACCTCGGTCCTCTACATGTACGCCAAGGACGCTTGGTTCATCCTGCGCTATGCGATCATCGTCATGCTGTTCGCCACCCCGGTGCTCTATCCCTTGGACGCCCTGCCGCCGCACGTTCAGGAGTGGATGATCTACAATCCGCTGTCCTCGATCTTCATTTCACTGCGGGCAGCCGTCTTCGGCACGCCGTTTCCCCCGACCGAGATCATGCTGACCTCGCTCGGCGCCATCGGCGTGCTGAACCTCTTGGGATTCTGGTTCTTCGTGCGCTGGGAAGCGACGGCACTCGACGAAACGGTGTAGTCGATGAGCGCTTTCCTGCGTTGCGAAGATCTCTACAAGACGTACATCCTGCGTCGCCGCCGGGCCTGGTTGGATGGCGACGACGACGAGGAGGATGCGGATGACGAGGTCGAGCGCGGCGACGAAGACCGCGAGCGGCGACTCCTCGAACAGCCCGAAGACGGCAAGCCGAAGCGCGAGCAGCCGGTACTGCGCGGGGTCACCTTCGAAGCCCATGCAGGAGAGGTGATTGGCGTGGTCGGCGTCGCCGGTTGCGGCAAGTCCACCCTGCTCGACATTCTCGCACGCAAGACGCTGCCGACCTCCGGCAGGGTGGAGGGCAAGGGGCTGGTCATTGGCTTCCGCGACTTCCAGCGACCGATCATTCCGATCTTCTCGGCACGCCAGAATCTGCGGTTCATCGCGGCGCTTCACGGATTCGGCAAGACGGCCGTCGCCCCTTTGATCGAGGAGGCTGCGGCCACGGTCGGTGCGACCGGTTATCTGGACGTGCGGGCATCGCGGGTTCCGCAGCCCGTCTTCGCCGATCTGGGAACGCTCTTCGGGCTGTTGCTTCGCTCCGACATCCTCCTGCTGGACGATGTGCGAACGCTGGTATCGACGCGGATCAGGAGCGCGTTCCCGGAGCGCTTTGCCGAGTACCTGGCCGAGACGCCCTGCCTGACCTTGATCGCGACAAACAAGCTTTCCGCGGTCGAGCGTTATGCCAACAAGGCAATTTGGCTCCATGAGGGAAGGGTGCGCATGGAAGGCGAGGTCGAGACGGTGCTCGCCAGCTTCTCTCAGTTCACGAAGGCGCCCCGCCCAAGCGGAACAAGCCGGCCAGCAAGGCCGAGCTCAGGCGACGCGCAGCCGAGGCACTGATCGCCGAGCTGTCGGGGTTGCCGGCCGCGGGACTGCCGCCGGATCCGCGCCGGATCAAGCAGATCGCCGTAAATTGCCACATGGCGATCGGCAATCTAATTATGTTTCAGCCCTTCCTGCGGGCGCTGCGGCGGCGTTTCCCGGAAGCCGAGCTCGTCCAGATAAGCTTCGAAGGCGGCCCGCGCCACAGCCTCGGCGTGGTCGGCGACAACGTCGACCGCGAGGCGGTCGTGCCTGCGCCGAAGGCCGTCAGCCCCGAAGCCCTCGAGCGAATGCGCGCCGCGGTGGAGAGCCAGCGGCTCGCGCCGGACATCGTCGTCGCCCGCTGGATCAAGCCGAACGATACCAAGACGCTTTGCTTCCTGAGCGCCACCAAGCCGGCCTATCGTCTGGGCTTCGTCAGCAGCGGCGGTTACGCCGGCGCCCTGGACGGAGTCTTCAACGTACCCATTCGCATGCAGGAATCGCAGCACGAGGTCGAGCGCTACCTCTCGGCCGGTGCAGCCCTCGGTTGCCGGACCGACGACTCGAAGCTCGGCCTTGAACTGTGTCCCGAGCACCTGGACGCGGCCAGAGGATTTCTCGACCGCCACGGCATCGCGCGGGTGACGAAGGTCGGATTTCAGAGCGGCTCCAGCGCTATCCAGCATTGGAAGCGCTGGCCCATGACGCACTGGATCGAGCTGGCCCGCCGGCTGGCGGAGGCCGGCGTGGCCTCGATCTTCTTGGGGTCGCCGGACGAGCGGGCGGAGATCGCTCGGGCGCTGGAGAGTGCCGGGCTTGCCGAACATCCGATGATCTGCGTCGCCGCCGGACACCTTGCCTTCATCGAAGCCGCGGCTGTCGTCTCGCTCTGCGACGCAATGGTGGCGCCCGACAGCAGCTTGATGCACGTCGCAGCCGCCCTCGAGGTCGAGCTGATCGCGCTTATGGGGCCGACCGACTTCACGCGCACGCGACCCTGGACCGAGCGCTGCACCATCCTGCGCGAGCCCTGTTCCTGTAACACCGGGACACTGTTCGGTCACGTCCCGGGTGGTGGTGTAGGAGGGAGCGCGGGACGCGGAGCGTAGCGCCCTGCTACGCGTAGCGAAGCGTCCCGCGCGGGCGGCCATCGCGGGATCTCCGGTAGGGTTGGGTTGCCGACCAGCAACCACTATCGGAGACCACCACGATGACCGACGACAGAATGGCCCTGCGCGGGCTACTGGAGAAGAGCGCCGACGCCGAGCTGCTGGGCGAGATGATCGGCTTTGCCGCCGAGCGGCTGATGGAGCTGGAGGTGCAGGGCGTGACCGGCGCCGGGCACGGCGAGCGCGCGCCGGACCGGCTGGTCCAGCGCAACGGCTACCGCGATCGCGACTGGGAGACCCGGGCCGGCACGGTCGAGCTGCGCATCCCGAAGCTCCGCAAGGGCTCGTACTTCCCGGGCTTCCTGGAGCCGCGGCGGGCGGCCGAGAAGGCGCTGACGGCAGTGATCCAGGAAGCCTACGTGCAGGGCATCTCGACGCGCAGCGTCGACGAGCTGGTCAAGGCGCTCGGCATGTCCGGCGTCTCCAAGAGCCAGGTCTCGCGGCTGTGCGCCGAGATCGACGAGCGGGTGGCGACCTTCCTGGAGCGCCCGCTGGAGGGCGACTGGCCCTACCTCTGGATCGACGCCACTTACCTCAAGGTCCGCCAGAACGGCCGCATCGTCTCGGTCGCCGTCGCCATCGCCGTGGCGGTCAACGCCGACGGCCGACGCGAAGTGCTGGGCATGGGCATCGGCGCCTCGGAGGCCGAAACCTTCTGGCTCGATTTCCTGCGCAAGCTCAAGCGCCGCGGCCTGGCCGGGGTCAAGCTGGTGATCTCCGACGCCCACGAGGGCATCAAGGCGGCCGTGGCCCGGGTGTTCCAGGCGAGCTGGCAGCGCTGCCGGGTGCACTTCATGCGCAACGCCCTGGCCCATGCGGGCCGCAGCGGGCGGCGCGTCGTCTCGGCCTTTGTCGCCACCGCCTTTGCCCAGGACCACGCCGACGCGGCCAGAGCCCAGTGGCGCCAGGTCGCCGACCAGGTCCGCCAGAAGCTACCCAAGCTCGCGGCCCTGCTCGACGAGGCCGAGGCAGACGTGCTCGCCTACATGACCTTCCCCAAGCAGCACCGCGCCAAGATCCACAGCACCAACCCGCTCGAGCGCCTCAACGGCGAGATCAAGCGCCGCACCGATGTCGTCGGCATCTTGCCCAACGAGGCCGCGATCACCCGCCTCGTCGGCGCGATCCTGCTGGAGCAGAACGACGAGTGGGCGGTCCAGCCAACCCGCTACATGACCCTGGAAACCATCGCCCCCCTGCGCGATGATCTCACCCTCACGCTGCCCACAGCGGCCACGTGAACTCGGGCGGCCCGACCCGCCCCGGAGAGCCCCACCGCGAAGCTCCTACACCACCTCCTGGGACACGACCCGCCGCGGCTGGCGAGAGGCTACGCCGGCGCACCTCAGCCTCGCACAGCCGGGCGACCAGCGAGCGCAGATCTTCATCGTTGAGGGCGGCGACGTCCTCGCCGGTGATCTCGATCATCGGATAAAAATTGGCATCCGGGGGAGAAGGCGCTGAGACGCTGTCCCAAAAGGCTAGCGTAGCGCAACGCGGCATTGACCCCCAAGCTCATGCACCTCGTAAGCCGCGATCAGCTACCAGACCCCGGCGGCCTATGTCGCCCAGCTGGACACCCGTATCAACCGTTCGATTTTGGCGCTTCAGCGATGATTTCGATGTCATGACGAACTTTGGGTTGCATTTCGGCCCCTGACGCCTCGATTTTGCGTCGTGAGAGGCTGTGAACAGCAGGTCCGGACAGACTCATCCTGCGGCAGCGCGGCGTTCATGGAAGATCAGCCGGTCCATGTTGTACGCGAGATTGGCCAGCGTCAGTTTGGCTTCGGCGCGTTTGATCCCGATGGTGCGGATAGACAGACCGTAGCGGTTCTTCTGATGGGCGAAGACATGCTCGACACAGGCTCGGATCGCGGACTTCTTCGCGTTGGCCCGCGCGGTCGTCGTTGGCATCGGCTTGCCTGCCGGTTTACGGCGGTGGATGCGGCTGACGAGCATCCGGCTCGACAGCCACTTCTCATTGCGTTGTGATCGATAGGCGCTGTCGGCCCAGACCTCGGCGGACGTGTTGTCGGTGCTGAGGACATTCCGCAACTGCCGACCATCTGGTGAGGAGGCCGACGTGACGGATTGTCCGCGGATGAAGCCGAACCGGCGATCGATGGCGATGTGCGATTTATAGCCGAAGACCGGTAGAGCGATCATCGGCAGCGGCGTGCCGTCGGGACGATATCGGACCTTGCCGCCGACCTTCAGCGTCCAGCGCGCGTCCGTGTCTTTCTGCGCAGCCTTGTTGGGCTCATCGGGCCAGATCTCCTCGGCGCTCTTACCTTCCTTGATCGCCGCCTTCTCCGGGTCGGTGTTCCGCTGCTTCGGTGCCGGGACCAGGCTGGCATCCACGATCTGGCCGGACATCGGAATGTAGCCCTTCTTGTGGAGTTGCCAGTCGAAGGCCTTCATCACACGCCGCAGCGTGCCCGTCTCAGTCAGCTTGTTGCGGAACAGGCGGATCGTGTTCTCGTCCGGCGTCGGCCCGCCAAGATCGAACCCGAGAAAGCGCATCCAGGATAGCCGGTCGCGGATCATGAACTCCATCCGCGCGTCGCTCAGATTATGTTGCGCCTGCAGGATCAGAACCTTGAACATCGAGACCGGGTCGAACGGAGGGCGACCGCCCTTGGCGCCGTCGCCATAGCCGAGCCCATCGACCAGCCAGCCCCGGAAATACTCGAAGTCCACCGTCGCATCGAGAACCTCCAACGGATCGCCGTCCCGGCTCAAAGCCTCAAGATGCTCCGACAAACTGAAAAAGCCACGCTGACGCATCAAACCCTCCCGGAAAATCACCGAGAGCAGTGAATCATGACACGCCCTATCGGGCTAGGTTTTTGCGGGTGTTCAGCTCACCTCAACGGACGGTGCAAGAGCGTCAGAGCGACGCGCCGACTCTGGTTTCGGCTGAATGGTCGATGGGGTCACAAAAGCCCTAGAACGCCATGGACCGGCGGATCTTCGACGTGGCGATCGACCGCTACGCGCTCTACGCCCGCTTCGGCGACGACTACATGGCTAACGGCAAGGTCTGGTGGTCGGCGAGCGCGTGAGCAAGATGGACGGCCGGCAGGCGGTCGCCCGCTGCCGCGGGAGCCGGGAGGCCGACAAGGCCGACTGCGCGTGCGGGCAACGTGGGAGCGACCCCTCGAGGCCGCCGGCGAAGAACTGCTCGGCCGCGCCCACCGCCGCCGCACCCTGCTCGAGGAGCTGGCCGCCAACCTGCCGCCGGGCCGGGCCATCCGCGCCTTCGAGATTCTCCGAAGGCGGGCGAAGCTGGAGGCGCTGCTCAAGCGCGAGACGGCGGAGGCGGCGTGACACCATGGCCCTACTCAGGAGCTGGTCTGGCCGGTCCTCTCGATCTGCTCCGCTCGTTGCCTGAGACCGGACCGTGTCAGGTCGAGGAAGCGGTGCAACTTCTCATGAATGACCATTGGCTGGTCCTGAAGCCATTCCTTGAGCTCAGTCTTCCTAGAGACCAGGTGCTGCGGAGGCTCGCCGCGCGCCGCTTTCAGCTTCTCCTGCGTGTCAACGAGCATCCCTGCTTTGCGCCACAGCTTCTCAATGTACTCAGCCACTTCTTTCGTGAAGAGGAATCTCGCCTCGCGCTGGGCGGCGAACAGCCTCGAAAGAGCATCGTCCGGCAAGTCACCACGTCGGATGCTGCAAACGGCCTGAGCCGCATCATAGACCGCCAACCTTCGGTCGAAGAGGTCGAGTTTGTCCCGGAGTTGGTCGGTTTCTTGCCGGGCGCGTCGGTCTTCTCGGGCGTTCTCGGCACTTTGAGCTGCGAGGTCGCGGGTAGCATCGGCTGTTCGCTTCCCACTGAACCAGATCGCGGCGGCAGTCGCGAGGGCGAAGGCTCCAGCGATCAACACCTGGAAGTCCTCGACGAGTCCGCGAAAGCCATCGCTCCGATCCTGTTGGGTGGGTCGCTGCCAAAAGCCGGCTCCAGCCTCGATCGCCCGGCGCTCGGCGGCGTCGTAGCGGGCGCCCCAGTCGGTGCCGAGGGCGAAGGTGCGGTCGACGAAGGGCATGCCAGCGACGAGTTGCGCCTCGCCGAGGTCCTGCGGCCCGTCCTGCCCTGGCACGCTGCAGCGCGCCACCGGCCGGCTCGAGCCGGCCTCATCGACGATCGTGCAGTCGACCGCCCCCTGCCGCAGCAGTGCGTCGATCGCCGCCCGGCTGACCGGCCCGCGCGGATCGTCCATCTCTGGCGCGTCGATCCCCCACAACCGCAGCCGGTGCCCTTCGACTACGATGGTGCCGCCGCCGAGGGCGACGGCATCGCCTGCGAGTTTCGGAAGGTTGGTCTCATCGGTCGCACCGGCGCCCTCGCTATTGGCTTCGGGCGACGCCTCCTGCGCCGCACCTACGAGACTCGATCGGGCTTGGCCGTCCGGAGCCTCGGGCAAAGGCGACTGGAAAGTCCTGGCCGTCGCGATCGCACCCACGGCGAAAGCACACAGACTAATGAAGGCCATCGCAAAAGCGAAAAGGTGAGCGGCCCGGCCGAGGCGGCGCTTCCAACTCCACGCGCCGGGTGGGCGGAGGTAGAGGTACTGCGAGACGTAGGAGCAGAGCGGAACCATTACGCAAGCCACAACGCCGGCACCGAACGCCCAGAGCGCGTCTTGGAGCGCCAGTGCAACAATTTGGCCCTCGCTTTCCTTGCCGCCCCAGACACTGCCAATGAGAGCAAGCAGAGCAACAAGTGCGCCTCCGTTGATGAGCAACAGGATCCTCATGCTCGCCAGGGCGAAGTCGAGGACGCCCTTCATCAGAAGCAGACGCTGCTCACGATCGGTGTCGTGCTTAGTGGCGTGCCGCTGCTGCATCAGCACGCGCGCGGCTTTGTGGTCCTCGACCCTGATCTGCTCATCGGCCTTGAAGCGCTCCAGCTCCTTCCAGCGCGCCAGCTCTTCGTCGTTCACCCTCATGCCTCCCGCGCCCGCTGGACGTGCCGCTACCTGGTGAGGAGCTGGCTGGCCGAGCCCGTGATCTCGGGCAGCGTGCTGTGCGGCGAGTTCGCGGCCTTGACCCAAGGGGCCAGCCGCTCCTCGTCGAGCTCCCTTGCTCCAGAAGCGCAAAGACCAGCGTCTCCAGTGCCTCGACCCGTGCGCGCAGCCGCGCGACATCGTCCTTCGTGACCTCCGACACTCCGACACCCGTTCGCCAGGCCCGCCAAGGCCGAGGCGGGGGATGGGCGGGCCAACGCCCAGAGCCGCGAGCCGTCGACTCGCACGTCCAGAGCTGGCCAGGCTTGGCCACCCCGCCACCCGGATAACGGGCCGGAGCAAGTCTCGCGAGATTCGTGCATGGAGTCGATGCGATCAGTTCACCCTTTGGCCGCCTGCATTGGGGCAAGCGCAACTGAGCTCGCCGGTTGGTCCCGATCGTCGAACAGAAATCCTGTAGGACCTCCGAAGCAGGGCCTATGGTGGCAAGGTCGAGGGCCGCGCCTTCGACGTCTCGCCCGGCCGGGGCGCGAGCTCTGACCTGACGTAGCTGGTCGCAATGCTCGAGGCCGTAAATGGACGGCTACCCGGTGGGACCATCGAACGGCCGCTCTCCTCGGGGTTCATGGGTGCCGCCAGCTCCACGCCCCATTCTTTATGTCGCGTCACAGAGGCACATTGGCAGAACCCAAAGTGTCCCACTTTTCGGCAAAACCCGAAGTGGAACACTTTCAGGACCCTTAATGCCTTGATTTTACTGGCATTTCTGAAGAAAGTGGTGCCCAGGGGCGGAATCGAACCACCGACACTGCGATTTTCAGTCGCATGCTCTACCAACTGAGCTACCTGGGCGCCGGACGGCCGGGGTTCGCGATGGCGGCGAACCGCGCGGAGGCGGCGCTGTTGGTACGGAAATGCGCGCCGCGCCGGCCGTCGCAGGAAGCGCTGTATAGGCAATCCGGCCGGCCATGTCCAGAGCGGCCTGGAACCCTGCGCCGGCGCGCAGGGCCAGCCGCGCCGTCGAACGGAAGGGGCGTGGCGGCATCGCCGTCGCCCGGGCAATGACGGCCCGAATTGACCCTGATCGCGGGCGCGGCGAAGCTGGCGGCGATGTTGCGTTTTCGCCTGCGCCTCTTCGTCGCTCCGCTGCTGCTGGCTGCCGCGCTCATGCCGGCGCCCCCGTCCAAGGCCGCCGGTCCCGACGGCCCGGCCGGCTGGCTGCTGGCCGCCGTCGACCGCCTCTGCCCGGCGGGCGCGCTGCCGGGGGTGGAGGCCGAGCGGCAGCTTCCCGGCGTCTGGCTGCTCGACGAGCGGCGGCGCGGCCCGGACGGCCGGACCTTCGTCCTGGAGCAGGTCTTCGCCCTGCCCGGCGGCGACGAGCTGCGCACGCTGCGCCTCCAGCCGGGCGGTCAGCTCCGCCGCTTCACCGCGGAGTACTGGCAGGTTGCCGAGGCGGCTCCACGCCCGCTGCTGCAGGCGGTGGCCGACGGCGGCTGTGCGGTCTTCGCCGGGCGCCGCCTGACCTATCGCGCGGGGCGCGCCGTCGCCCTGGAGCAACTGGACGGCGATCTCGCCCGCGTGCGCTGGACGGAGACGCTGGAGGCGCCCTGGCCCGAGGGGCGCGATCCGGGCGGGCCGCGGGTGGCGCTGGTCGATTCCGGCCTGGCCTACGATCTGCCGCTCTACCGCGACCGCCTGGCGCGCGACGCGGCCGGCCGGCCGTTGGGCTATGACTTCTGGGACCTCGACCCGCTGCCCTACGACGGCGACTTCGGGCGCAGCGCCTTCCAGCCGATCCGCCACGGCTCGGCCGTCGCCTCGGTGCTGGTGCGCGAGGCGCCGACCGCCGCCCTGGTGCCTTTGCGCTATCCGCGCCCGGACATGGCCCGCATGGGCGCGCTGGTCGAGCGGGCGGCGGCGGTCGGCGCGCGCATCCTGGCGATGCCGCTGGGCAGCCGCGACCCGGCCGACTGGCAGAGCTTCGCCGTGGCGCTGCGCGCCCATCCCGAGATCCTGGCCATCGTCTCCGCCGGCAACGACGGCCGCGACCTGGACGCCGCGCCGCTGTGGCCGGCGGCCCTGGAGTTGGAGACCATGCTGGTGGTCACCTCCGCCGACGCCTTCGGGCGGCTGGCCCCCGGCTCCAACTGGGGCGCCGCGCGCGTCGACCTGATGCTGCCGGCGGAGAACGTGCCGGTGGTCGACTTCCGCGGCGCGGCGGGCCGCGCCTCCGGCTCCAGCTATGCGGTGCCGCGCCTGGCGGCCCTTGCCGCCCGGCTGCTGGCCGCCGATCCGGACCTGAGCACGGCCGAACTGGTCGCGGCGATCGCCGCGCGCGCGGTGCCCTCGCCCTACGAGGAGACGGTGGTCCGGCTGGGCTGGATCCCCGACCCGGCGGCGGATTGATCCGCCGCAGCGTCGCCGGGGCACTTTACGCCACTCAGCGCCGCGGGGGGCATTTGCGCCGCTCAGCGCCGCGGAGGCTGGGGCGGCGGATCGTCGATGAAGCGCCGCGCCGCTTGGGCCTGACGCGGATCGCGCGCCGCCAGGGCGGCGAAGGCGGTCTCCGCCAGCTCCGTGTCGCCGCCCCAGACGCCCGCCTGGATGGCGAAGCGTTGCGCCTGCGGGTCGTCCGGCAGCACGCCGAACAGCCAGCGCGCATGCGGCAGCATCTCCTCGATCCGCCCGGCGAGCTGCAGGGAGACCAGCAGGGCGATCCGCGCATTGATCGAGTTGGGCACCTGCAACGCGGCCGCACGATGCAGCTCGATCGCCTGCGCGAAGGCGCCGCTCATGCCGAGCGCGCGGCCGGCGTCCAGATACTGGCCGACATTCTCCCCCGCCTTGCAGGTCTCCGTCAGGGCCAGGGCGATCTGGTCGGGCAGCGGGCCGCGGCCCTGGCCGGTGGCGCTCTCCAGCGCATCGGCGCAGCCGCTCAGCGCGGCCCCGAGCGCGGCTTGCACCGAGGCCGCGTCCTTGGCCTCGCGCAGCGCCAGAAGCTCGCGCACCTCTCCGGACGGCAGCGCTTCGAAGCGGCCCTCGCCGCCGCCCACCGCAATGCCGACCAGCCGCCCCTGGGCGTCGAGCAACGCGCCCCCGCTGACGCCGGGCTGCATGTGGGCGGACACGTGCAGGCGGCCGAGCGGTGCCTCGTCGGCCGGCGGCAGGATCAGCCCGCCCGGCGCGAACACCCGCACCTCGCGCCGCGCCACATCGGCGCCCACGGCAAAGAAGGGCCCGTCGCCGATGCGGGCCGCCGGCTCCAGCGCCAGCCCCTCCGGCGGCAAGCCCTCGACCCGCAGCAGCGCCAGGTCGCCGGGGTAGGCCGAGGAAACCACGGCGGCCTCGCGCGGGCCGGCCGGGGTGATCACCGTCGCACTCGGGCGGTCGGCGACGACATGGCGGTTGGTGACCAGCAGGTCGGGCCCGATGCGTACGGCACTGGCCAGCGGATCGAAGCTCTGCACCGGAAAGACGGCCTGGCGGGCGGCGCACACCGGCGCGGGGTGGGGGCAGTCGGCGCCGCCGGTCGGCATCGGTGGCTCCGGCAGCGCCTCGGCCGCCGGCGTCGCCGGGCCGAAATCCAGGCGCAGGCTCAGTTCCTCTCGTCCGCGCAGCAGCCGCACCTGGACGGCGCCGCCGGGCGCCACCAGAGCCAGGGCACCAACGGCCTGGCGCGGGCTGCGGATACGGCGCGGACCGATCTTCAGGATCAGGTCGCCCGGCGCCACACCGGCCTGCGCCGCCGGGCCGTCCGAGGCCACCGCCACCACCTCGGCGCCGGCGACCTCCGCCAGGCGCGCGCGCGGCAGGCGCGCCAGGCGCCAGCCGGGCCGCACGTACTCGACCGCGCCGTCGTCGCGCAGATCGGCGACGACGCGCGCCAGCAGCGGCTGCGAGACCGCGAAGTTGACGCCGATGTTGGTATCGCCTTCGGAGGCGAAGATCGCCGAGACCATGCCGACCAGCCGCCCCTCGGCGTCGACCAGGGCGCCGCCCGAGCTGCCCGGGTTGGCCGCCGCATCGGTCTGCACGAAGTCTTCCACCGGATTGAAGCCCGCCTCGGCCACGTCGAGGGCGGACACCACGCCGCAGGCGACCGACAGGCCAAGGCCATAGGCGTTGCCGATGACGCAGACCGGCTGCGCCAGGGCCGGGCGGGGCGCGGCCGGCAGGGTCGGCAGATTGGGGCCGACGCGCAGCAGGGCGATGTCGCTGGCCGCATCGTGCCCGACCAGCTCGGCCGGCAGGACACGGCCGTCGGCGAAGCGCACGTCGATGCGCTCGGCCGGCTCGACCACATGCCAGGCGGTGGCGATCAGCCCGCCCGGCGCAACCACAACGCCGCTGCCTTCGGGCGCCACGCCGGGCCGGCCGCCTTGGGCGCCCTGGGCATGACCGGGCCAGACCGGCAGCACCGAGACCACCGAGTCGAGCGTCTGCAGCGGCAACGCGCGGGCCGGCGCCGCCAGCAGACACAGGGCCAGCAGCGCCGCCAGCGCCCTCATCGGCGCTCGTCCTCGTCCGTCTCCACCGCCTCGCCGGGCGCCGGCGCCTCGTCGGTCGGCACCCGGTAGGCGCCCTTCAGCCAACGGCCCAGGTCGACCTGGGCGCAGCGCTTCGAACAGAAGGGTCTGTAGCGCGCGACGCTGGGCGTCTTGCACACCGGGCAGCGCTCGCCGCGCTTGGCGGAGAGGGAGACGAGACGCGCGTCGCCGGCAGGATCTTCGCTCATGTTCGGAACCTTACCAAAGAGGATCGGCTTCGTCGCCCGGCGGAGCGTCCGACAGGCTCAGGCGCGCGCCGAGACGGGCTTCCACCGCGGCGCGGGCCGGCGCCAGCGGCCCCTCCAGCGCGGCGCGTGCAGAGGCCGGGAGGGTCAGGCTCGGCCGCGCCGTCGGCGGCGCTGCGAGCAAGCCGCGCAAGGCCAGATAGGCCAGCGTCTCGCCGCTCGGCCGCCAGCCGACATGCCGGCACAGCACCTCGTGCAGCGCCGGCCGTGTGCGTTGGCGGGCGATCTCGACCAAACCGGACGGCAGCGGCGGGAACACCGCCGTTTCCACGGGGTCGGCGGCGAAGGTCTCGCTCAGCGCCGCATGCAGGCGCTCGCGCTGGCCGCGGCTGCGCATCTCCAGGAAGTCGACCACGAGCAGGCCGGAGAGCGCGCGCAGACGCACCTCTCGGGCGATCAACGGCGCCGCCGCCAGGTTGGTCTCCAGTCCGCCCGGACCGCCCCCGGCGTCGACGTCGATCGCCGTCAAGGTCTCGACCGGCTCGAACAGCAGGCGCCCGCCGCCGGGCAAGGGCACCTCGCGCGCCAGCAGCGCGGCCATGCGTTCTTGCAGCGCGGCATCGAACAGCGCTGGGCGCGGCCCGACCAGGCGCGCCTTCACCCTCTCGCCGAGATGAGGCCGCAGGGCCACGAGGGTGTCGGCATCGTCGCAGACTAGGTCCTCGACCTCGGCGCCGAGCAGGGCGAGCGGCCCGTCGCCGCGCAGCAGCCGCGCCGGCAGGCTCGCAGCGTTCGGCAGAGGCAGAGCAGAGGGTTTGACCTTCGGGCCCTTGCCGCCGCGCGCCAGTCGGACGATTCGCACCGTCAGCGCCGCGCCTTCGGTGGTGCCGGCCGGCAGGTCGCCCCAGTCCAGCAGGGCCGGCCGCCGCTCGCCGAGATCCAGAAAGGCGCCCAGGTTCTTCTGCAGCCGCCCGACACGCGCCGCCCAGACGTCGCCGACCGCCAGGCCGGCTTCGCCGCGCTGGACCAGCAGGTCGCTCAGCTCGCCGCCGGCATTGAGCCGCGCGGCCCAGACCTCGCCCGGCAGGGCGGAGACCAGCAGCTTCTGGCTCACCCGGCGTCGCCGGCGGCCAGCCGCCGCGTCACCGGATAGCCGAGGCCGCCCAGCAGCTTGGCCGTCAGGGCCAGATCCAGGCCGACGACATTGCTGTAGGAGCCGCCGATCCAGGGGACGTAGGCGGCAGCGCGGCCCTGGATCGCATAGCCCCCGGCCTTGCCGTGCCACTCGCCGCTGGCGAGGTAGGCGGCGATCTCCTCGGCCGACAGGCGCTTGAGGGCGACCGCGGTCACCGCGATCCGCTCGGCCCAGCGTCCGTCCGGCGCGCGCACGGCCAAGCCGCCGAATACCGTGTGCCGGCGGCCCGAGAGCTTCTCCAGGCAGGCCCGCGCGGTCGCTTCGTCCTCGGCCTTGGGCAGGATGCGGCGGCCCAGCGCCACCACCGTGTCGGCGGCGACGACGAAAGCCTCCGGCTCGGCGGCGGCCACCGCCTCGGCCTTGGCGCGCGCCAAGCGCTTGGCGTAGGGGCGCGGCAACTCGCGCGGCAGCGGCGTCTCGTCCAGTTTGGCCGGGCGCACCAGGTCCGGCGGCAGCCCGATCTGGCGCAGCAACTCCAACCGCCGCGGCGAGGCCGAGGCGAGCACCAGCGCCGGCGCGGCCGGGCCGGCCGGCGCTTCGATGGCGGGAGACTCGGGTTCCGCGCGCACGCGTGCGCCGCCCCGCCGGCTTACTTGAAGCGGAAGGTGATGCGACCCTTGGTCAGGTCGTAGGGCGTCATCTCGACGTTGACGCGGTCGCCGGCGAGCACGCGGATGCGGTGCTTGCGCATCTTGCCGGCGGTGTGGGCGAGCACTTCGTGGTCGTTGTCCAGCTTGACGCGGAACATCGCGTTGGGCAGCAGTTCGACCACGGTGCCCTGGAACTCCATCAAGTCTTCTTTCGACATGCCTCGCGTCGTCGTTGGTTTCGCATGAGCGCCAAATCGGTCGGAGCCGCGCGGCGGTCAAGGCCGCGCAAGGCTGGCATTCCGCCCGCAATCGCGCGCGACCATACCCGATGTTGCGGAGGCAAACAATTCGGCGGTTGCACGGCGCGCTTCAGACTTCGGCCCTCAGTTCCTTGGGAAAGCTTTGTTGGATGCGGGCCATCAGGTCGTCGCGGGTCCGGCGGAAGGCGGCGAGCATGTCGTCGCGGCTGCCGTCGACGGCGGTGGGGTCGAAGGTCGGCCAGTACGCCACGTCGCAGGCCATGGTGCGGGTCATCTCGACGGCCGAGTGCTGCGCTTCCGGCGAGAGCGAGACGATCAGGTCGAAGGAGGTGTCCTCGAGATCGTCGAACGTCTTCGGGCGGTGGCGCGAGATGTCGATGCCGATCTCGTCCATCACCGCGACGGCGAAACCGTTGACGTCCTGCGCGCGCACGCCGACGGAGTCGACGTAGATCTTGTGGCCGAGCAGATGCTTCAGCAGTCCCTCGGCCATGGGCGAGCGCACCGAGTTCTCGGAGCAGGCGAACAAGACGGCGTCCGGCAAGTCCCGCGCCATTCCCGGATCACCCTTTGATGTGCAGGACGCACAGGAGGGTGAAGAGCCGCCGGGCGGTGTTCTCGTCGATCTCGATCTTGCCCTTCAGGCGCTCGCGCAGCAGCTCGGCGCCGTCGTTGTGCAGGCCGCGCCGGCCCATGTCGATCGCCTCGATCTGCGAGGGGCTGGCGGTCTTGATGGCCTGGAAGTAGCTCTCGCAGACGGTGAAGTAGTCCTTGACGATGCGTCGGAACGGCCCGACCGCGAGGCCGATGGTGCCGAGGCGCTGCGTCTCCCCGGCGTCGTAGATCTGGAACATCAGCCGGCCCTCCTCGAGCGCCAGCTTCAGGCTGTAAGGCCCGTGGAAGTCGCCAATAGGGGCGAAGTGGTTGTCCTCCAGCAGGTCGAAGATGGCGACGGCGCGCTCGTGCTCGACATCCGGGTTGCGGCGCACCAGCGTCTTTTCGTCGAGCTCGACCTTGACCAGCCGCTGCTCGCTCATTCCGCCGCGGCGTCCTTCAGCCGGATCGCCACCGAGAGCGCATGGGCGTCCAGGCCCTCGGCCTCGGCGAGCGCCACGGCGGCCGGCCCCAGCGCCGCGAGGGACCGGGCGTCGGCGCCGAGCAGAGAGCTGCGCTTCATGAAGTCGAGCGTCGAGAGGCCGGAGGCGAAGCGCGCGCTGCGGGCGGTGGGCAGCACGTGGTTGGGGCCGGCGAGGTAGTCGCCCAGCACCTCCGGCGTGTGGCGGCCGAGGAAGATGCTGCCGGCGTTGCGGATCCTGGCCACCAGGGCGTCCGGGTCGGCGACCGCCAGCTCCAGGTGCTCCGGCGCGACGGCATCGACCAGCGCGGGGGCCTGCCCTTCCAGATCGTCGACCAGGATCACGGCGCCGAAGCGCTCCCAGGACGCGCGGGCGATCTCGGTGCGCGGCAGCCGCTGCAGATGCACCTCGACGGCGCGCTTGACCGCCTCGGCGAACGCGGCGTCCTCGGCGATCAGGATCGACTGCGAGACCCGGTCGTGCTCGGCCTGGCTGAGCAGGTCGGCGGCGATCCAGGCCGGGTCGTTGTCGGCGTCGGCGACCACCAGGATCTCCGAGGGACCGGCGATGGAATCGATGCCGACCCGGCCGAAGACCTGGCGCTTGGCCTCGGCGACGTAGGCGTTGCCCGGCCCGACGATCTTGTCGACCGGAGCGATCGTCTCGGTGCCGTAGGCGAGCGCCGCCACCGCCTGGGCGCCGCCGATGCGGTAGACCTCGTCGACGCCGGCGAGATGGGCGGCGGCGAGCACCAATGGCGCCGTCCTGCCGTCGGGCGTGGGGACCATCATCACCACCCGCGGCACGCCGGCGACCTTGGCCGGGATCAGGTTCATCAGCACCGAGGACGGATAGGCCGCCGTCCCGCCCGGCACGTAGGCGCCGGCCGCCGCCACCGGCGTCCAGCGATAGCCCAGGCGCACCCCCAGCTCGTCGGTCCAGGCCGCATCCTCCGGCTTCTGCTGGGCGTGGTAGGCCTCGATGCGCCGCGCGGCCAGACGCAGCGCCTCGAGAGCCTCTGGCGCGCAGTGCGCGGCCGCGGCCTCGAGCTCCGCCTCGGGGATGCGCAAGGACTCGGGCGTCAGCTCCAGGCGGTCGAAGCGCGCGGTCAGCTCGATCACCGCCGCATCGCCGCGTGCCCGCACGTCGGCGAGAATGTCGCGCACGCGGCCGGCGACATCCTCCTCGGGCGCCCGTTCCTCGGCCAGGAAGGCGCGAAAGGCCGCAGCGAAGCCGGGGTCCGAAATCTTCAGTTCATGCGGCATCGACGGCCTCCCGAAAGCGCGCGATCCAGGGCTCGATCAGCGGCCGATCGCGGGTCAGCGCGCCGCGGTTGACGATCAGGCGCGAGGTCACCTCTGCGACCTGCTCGACCTCGACCAGATCGTTGGCGCGCAGGGTGCTGCCGGTCGAAACCAGGTCGAGGATGTGCCGGCTCAGGCCCAGGTTCGGCGCCAGCTCCATGGCGCCGTTCAGCTTGATGCATTCGGCGGTGACGCCACGTGCGCGGAAGTGGCGCTTGGCGATGGCGGGGAACTTGGTGGCGACCCGCACGTGCCGCCAGCTTCCCGGATCGTCGCGCTCGGCGTGGCCGCGCGGCTCGGCGACGGCCAGCCGGCAATAGCCGATCTTCAGGTCGACCGGGGCATAGATCGCCCGGTCGTCGAACTCCATTACCACGTCGTTGCCGCACACGCCGAGCTGTGCCGCGCCATGGGCGACGAAGGTCGGCACATCGAAGGCACGCACGCGAATGACGTCGAGGCCGGCCACGTTGGTGGCGAAGCGCAACTGGCGCGAGTCGGCATCGAAGAAGGTCGCCTCGGGCACGATGCCGACTTGCTCCAGCAGCGGGACCAGCTCCTTGAGGATGCGTCCCTTCGGCACGGCCAGCACGAGCGGGCGGCCGGAGGCCGAGGGCTCGGCGCGGCGTTCGGAGGCGGCTTGCGGCTGGGGCGGCGGCGACATGGCGCAGGTACTTAGCGCGGGGCGGCGCCGGGGTCCAGCCGCCGGCCGAATACTCCCGGGCCGGGCCTTCAGCTCTCGGCCGTCGCCCGGCCGTCCTGCGCTTCTACCGTCACGTCCTCATCGTGGCGAGGCAGCGCCGCCGTCGGCCAGGGCTCGCCCAGGTCCTCCAGGCGGCAGCGAATGTCGGCGACCTCGAGCCGAAGTTGGGCGCCGCCCGAGAAGTACAGCGTGATGCGCCGCGGCTCGCTGGCGACGGTCAGCAGGTTCAGCAGCGCCCCTTCCCGACGGCGCGGCAGGTTGCGGCTGGCCACCGCGCGCACGCGGTCGAAGACGAGCGCCGCGTGGGTGCGCCAGAAGCGCTGCGCCCCGGCCTCCCCGTCCTCGAAGCGGGCGTCATCGCCCATCGCCTCCGGCAGCCCCTGCGGCGCCTCCCCGGCGCGTTCCCACATGAAGCGGTTGACGACCAGGACGAAACGCCGTTCCCGCCGGAGATAGTCCATGTCGACGATCGGCACCAGGGCGTCCTGCAGCAGCGCACCGATCACGTCGACGTCCGCCACGCTGCGCGCGCGCAGCTTCAGTCGCCCCGGCGTGGCTCTGCTCACCATGGCTGCTGCCCCTCGTCTGCTCTCCGCCGAGCCCGGCCGGCAGCGGCTCAGGCCTCGCGGACGCGGCGGATGTCGGCGCCGCAGGCGGCCAGCTTTGCCTCCAGCCGCTCGTAGCCGCGGTCCAAATGATAGACTCGGTTGAGCTCAGTTTCACCCTCGGCCACCAGGCCTGCCAGCACCAGGCAGGAGGAGGCGCGCAGGTCGGTTGCCATGACCGGCGCGCCCTTGAGGGTCGGCTTGCCGCGGATCAGGGCGGAGGCACCGTGGACCACGATCTCGGCGCCCATCCGGCACAACTCGGGCACGTGCATGAAGCGGTTCTCGAAGATCGTCTCGGTGACCATGGCGGCGCCCTCGGCGGTGGTCATCAGCGCCATGTACTGGGCCTGCAGGTCCGTGGGGAAGCCAGGAAAGGCCTCGGTCATGGCGTCGGTGCCGACTAGACGGCCGTTGGCGCGCCGCACGCGCAGGCCGCGATTGGTCTCCTCCAGCGTCACACCCGCCTTGGTCAACAGCTCGGACAAGGCGGCCAGATGGTCCGCACGCGCGCCGAGCAGGTGCAGGTCGCCGTCGGTCGCCGCCGCCGCCATGGCATAGGTGCCGGCCTCGATGCGGTCCGGGATCACGGTATGCTCGGCGCCGTGCAGCGCCGACACCCCGCGGATGCAAATCTGCTCGCTGCCGGCGCCTTCGATGTCGGCCCCCATGGCGCACAGCAGGTTCGCCAGGTCGACGATCTCCGGCTCGCGCGCGGCATTGACCAGCAGGGTCTCGCCCTCGGCCAGACTGGCGGCCATCATCAGGTTCTCGGTGGCGCCGACGGAGACCTTGGGAAAGACGATCTCGCCGCCCTTCAGGCCGTTCGGTGCGGTCGCCTTGACGTAGCCGCCGTCCAGCTCGATCTCGGCGCCCAGGCGCTTGAACCCCTCCAGGTGCAGATCGATCGGCCGGGTACCGATGGCGCAGCCGCCGGGCAGCGAGACTTCGGCGCGGCCCTCGCGCGCCAGCAACGGGCCGAGCACCAGGACCGAGGCGCGCATCTTGCGCACCAGGTCGTAGGGCGCGACGTGCGAGGCGATGCGGCGGGCGCAGATCTCCAGCACGCGGCCGTCGTGGCCGTCCGGCGCGCATTGGCCGTTCAAGTGCAGTTCGGCGCCCAGGCGCGTCAGCAGATTGGCCAGGGTCGCGATGTCGACCAGATGCGGCAGGTTACCGAGGCGCACGGTCTGCTCGGTGAGCAGGGCCGCGGCCATCAGCGGCAGAGCCGCGTTCTTGGCGCCGCTGACTGCGATCTCGCCCTGCAGGGGGCGGCCGCCGCGAATGACGATCTTGTCCATGCTGTTCGGAATATCCCGAGAGGAGATGGCTGCGTCGCACCGCCCGACCGACGACGCGACTGCGTGTAAACGACGACTGCCCCCTTCGGCTTCTAGACCATCGCCCGGCGCCGCTCAAGCGCCGCCCCCGCCGCCGCCCGCACGGCCCCCCTGCACAGCCCGGTCGTGGGCGCGCTACTCCGGCTTCGCCGCCGGCTTGGGCGATGGCGCCGACGCCGCTTCGCCTTGGTGCCGCTCGCGCTGCTGCGCCTTGCGCCGACGCAGGTTGGCGCGCAGCGCTTCGGCCAGTCGCGCCTCGCGCGCAGCCTGGCTGTTCGGCTTGGGCGGCTGGTCGCTCATGACGGCTCCGGTCTGCCAAGGCGCTGCGGCCGGGTCAAGGCCGGACAATGGCCTCGACGTGGCAGCGCACCCCCTTCGCAGGGGATGCAGCGCGGCCGCCGCATCCGGGATTCGGCGGGGAACATGCCCGAAAGAGCCTTGCGCGGCCGCAGTCCAAGTGGCACATAGGCGCCCGCACGCGGGAGCCGGCTTCCGCGTGCCATTCGGCCTTCGTCCGCCTCCGCCCGACCGAGGCCCGGATCGAAGGCCCCGGCGCTGCCGTAGCTCAGGGGTAGAGCACTCCCTTGGTAAGGGAGAGGTCGAGTGTTCAAATCACTCCGGCAGCACCACCGCTTTCCCGCGGAATTCCGCCATTCCTGACCGGACCGCAGCGCGAACGGCACCGCCCGTTCGTCGCACGAGATCGCGCGAACTTCTCACGAACCGACGCCAGTTTCCCTGGGAAAGGCCCTGGGAAGATGTTCGGCCGTTGTTCCACGCGAAACGGAGGCGGCGGCGCGTCCACGGCGCTACCCTTGACCGCCCCGCCACCGCTCCACGATCTTCTCGCCGGAGCGCCCGACCACGTAGCCGCCGACGCCGATGGTCAGCAGATCCCACAGCCGGTCATCCAGGGGCAGCACGATCGCGATGTTGAAAATCGCCTCCAGGTACGGCCCGAACAGGTAGTTGTTGGCGATGATGGCGATGATGACCAGCATCAGGATCGGCCGCCACGTCGCGGTGATCCAGTGCTCGGAGCTGGCCTCGGTCTTGATGATATCGGCGGCGGCCCGCTCGATCTCGCCGGACTGCGCGAGCACCTGCTGCTGAAATCGCTGCTCCAGCTCCTTGCGCTTCAGCTCGTCGGCCGGGTCGGGGAACAGGTTCTTGGCGATGGTCGAGCCGATACCGCCAAGGATGGGAAGCAGAGCGCCGACCATGTCAGTAGCTCCACACGGTCGGCGCCTTGCGCTGCGACCAGGTATCGAGGTGGATGTAGCGGCCGGCGTGCGGCCCCTTCTGCTGCACGCCGATGCCGCGGAACTCCAGCCGCAGGGCGTGATAGAGCACCGCCACGGCCAACTCGCCGGAACACCGCATGTCCGCGGCCTGGCCCGCGGCATGGGCGCCGGGCTGCGCCTTGGCGGCCTCGATCGAGTGGCGGGGCGAACGGTAGCCGGAGGCGACGACCAGCGGCCGGCCGACGCAGTCGCGCAGGATCTGCAAGCGGCCGAGGAAGTCCGCGTCCATGGCGCATTCGCCCGTCTCCTGGCAGGCGAACTCGCGCGCGGCGAAGTTGGGGTAGCGTGACCAGTCGAGCGGCATGTCCGGCATCCCAGCGCGGCCCCCAGCACGGGTCGCCAGTCCCGGAGCCTAGCCCCGGCGCGCCGCAACCTCGACGAACGCGCGGGCGTAGACCGCCCGGCGCGCGCCCTCGCCGCGCCCGCAAACGCCTTGGCCGGCACCCGAAATGCGGGCATGCTGCAGGCCACGTTCGGGAGACTCCTCGCAGGTCAGGATCGTGCTGCAACCCAGTTCGCGCGAGATCCGCTGGCGCATGCGTGCGGCAAGGGCACTCGCTGGCACGCTGCCCCAGATGCCCGGCCTGACACGTCTGCTGCGGGCGGTCCTGCCGCCCGGACGCTTCCAGCACGCCTTCGCGACGCCCTTCGACGGCGGCGTCTGGGAGGGCAACCTGCACAACCTCCTCGACTAGTGGGTCGCCGTGCGCGGCGCCTACGAGCGGCATCTCTTGACGCTGCTGGCTCAGTTGGCGCAGGAGGCCGCGGCGCAGCGCGGCGCCAGCGGCACCTTCCTCGATGTCGGCGCCAATGTCGGACAGCACACCCTCTTCATGAGCCGGCGTGCGGCCCATGTCGTCGCGGTCGAGCCGCTGCCGCGCTTCGCCGCGCGGCTGGAGCGCGCCCTGGCGGCGAACGGACGCGACAACGCCACGCTGCTGCGCTTCGGTCTCGGCGCGGCCGAGGCCACCTTGGCGTACCAGGAAGACCCGAGCGCGGTGCAGACCGGCAGCTTCGACCCCGCGGTGCGCACCATCGGCGCGCCCCGCATCCACCGCCTGCCGGTGCGTCGCGGCGACGACGCCCTGGCCGAGCTGTCCGTCCCTGCCGTGCAGCTCGTCAAGATCGACACCGACGGCTTCGAAGCGGAGGTGCTGGCCGGTCTGCGCGACACCCTGCGCCGCGACCGGCCGGCCATCGTCATGGAGTACAGCCCGATGACGCGGGCCAAGCTGCCCGACCTGGCCGCCCTGCTGGCCGCGGTGCCCGAGGGCTACGAGGTCTTCGAGATCGGTGCCCGGCGCTGGGGCGGAGGCTTGCTGCTGCGCCCGGCGCGCCAGCGCCCCGAAAGCGGCGATCTGCTGCTGCGCCCGGCGCGGCAGGGCTGTCCTCACGCCGCGTAGCGCTGCTGCAGGTAGGCCAGCGTCTCGGCCACCTCCGCGTCGGACAGCGCGCGGGCGAAGGCCAGGGACCGCGCGATGTCGAGCGACGGCGAGGAGTAGTAGTTGCCCGGGAACATGACGGCGCCGACCTCCAGGCTCAACGCGGCAAAACCCCTCGGCACGGCGTTCGACGCGTCGCCGTTCCAGAGCTTCACATGATCGGGCGCAATGCGCACGGCCAGGGCGTTCCAGTGCGCCGACGACAGGCCGGCCCCGGACCAGACGGTCAGTTCGTTGATCGGCACCGCGTCGTTCCGGGCTTGAACCCGCAAGTCGTCGTGCGTCGCGCCGTCGTCTCCGAAGTTGACGACGAACAAGAACTGCTCGGTTGCGACCTGCTGGCCGCGCCACAGTTCCATGAAAGACGCGAAGACTTGGCCGCTCGCGGCGGGACGCACCACGGCGCAGACCGTCAAACCGAACGCACCGGCCGGCTGGACCAGCGGCGCGGTCAGGTCGCCCTGATAGCCGGAGTTGTTGACGGCCGGCGCGCGCAGGTGCGTGACCGCGCCGGAGACCTCGAGCGTCGCCTTGGCGCTGCGGAACTGGCTGACGACGGCGCCGCTCCGTTGGTCGGCGATCGCCTCGACCTGGTTCCCGGAGGAGGTCGTCACCCCACGGTTCGCGTCGAAGTCGAGGACCAACCCCGCCGTCACCGGCAGGTCGCCGATGCCCGGCGATCTGGCGGTCCGCGCTCTCGCCGCCCCCGGCCGCGGCGGCGTCGTCGACCGGAGCGTCTGCCGCATCGACGCCCTCTCCGGGGGGCTCCTCCCGGGCGCCCTGGAGCCTGCCCGCCTTGACGACGGCCTTCAGGAGAAGCTGCAGCTCGCTCGTCTCCGCCGGATCTGTCACCAGCGTGATCGCGTCTGCGGCCTCGCGGCGCAGATAGGAGGCGGCCAGCCGCATGTCGCCGAGCGTGGCCGACAGACCGACCCGGCGCACGCGTCGAGCGAGCAGGATCTCCAAGCGGGCCAGCAGGCTGGCCAGCTGCATACCGCGCTCGGTGCCGATGAAGGCGTGCAGTTCGTCGATCACCACGGCCTGGAGCGCGTCGTCCGGCAGGGTCGTCTCGCCGTTTGCGCCCCCGGCAAAGACTCGGCGGACATTGGCGAGCAGCACGTAGAACTCCTCCTCGCTGAGCGCCTGCAGTTGGATGACCGGGCCGGAGAGGTCGACCAGGCCATCGCGCGCGAAGCTGTTCTGGGCGAGCCGGGACTGCAGGGCCTCGTAGCTGTAGAGGCCGCGGCGGGTGTCGAAGAGGAACTCGGGCGTGCCGCCGAGCAGGAAGCCCAGGTGCGAGGCCGAACCCTGCAGGACGTCGTTCAGCACGCGCAGGATCTGTTCGTAGTTGGCGTTGCGCGCCTGGCTGTTGCTCAGCTTGTAGAGATTGACCAACTCGTCGAGCTCCGGCGTCATGCCCGGCTCCTCCTCGGCGAAGATCTCGCCGAGCACGGCCGAGACCTTCTCGGTGTCCGCCATGATCGCCGCGACCCGCGCGCGGTCGGGCGCCACACCCGCCTGCGCCTCCGGGAACGCCCTCGCGGAAGCGTTCGGGCTTGGCGGGATGGCGTATCCTGGCGGAGGCCGGCTGGCCCGGCGCACGGTGACCGGCTCGGCGGCCGCACCGGCCGTGACGGCGTGCAGGTCCGAGAAGACCGCGCCTTCGTCGAGGTCGAGCGCGCGGTAGAGCTTGCGGAGTGCCTCGACCTCGGCGGGATCGACCCGGCCGTCGCTGCCGGCCACCGCGATCGAGAGGCGGCCGAGATCGTGGCGGGTTTCCTCGGGCAGGTCCTTGAGGTGGCGGCGGATGTCCGCCATCTGCGGAGCCGACCCGAGCGCCCACGTGAGGTTGGCCTTGAGGCGCAGGGTTTCGGCTGGGCCCAGCTCATCGAGCCGGTCGATCTCTGCCGCCAAACGTCCTCGTTCGAGTTCGGAGACCTCGCCGTCGGCATGGGCGACGAAGGCGCCGAGGACAATCGAGAGCAATGCGCTGCGGTACTGGGTTGAGGCGTGCGCCGGCTCCGGGGCGCCCGGCGGCGTCTCGAAGAGCACCACTGTCTCGCCGATCCGTGGAGCCCGCAGCGCGTAGCGCGGATCCGGGGCGAGGCCGATGTCGAGCTGCGCCAGGGCATCGCTCGCGCTCGCTAGCGCCCTGCGGCCGACTTTCTGGGGCGGCTTGCCTTCCAGGCGCGCGATCAGCTCGTTGACGGCCACGAGCCCACCGTCCTCGCGGATCGCCCGATCAGCCCAGTCCTTGAGCTCGTCGAGCTCGCGATTGGGCAGCTCGCGGGCGAGATCTTCGGGGAGCAGGGCGTGCGCCTCGAGCGCGCCGCGGCCCGCCGGATTGCGACCGAGATAGCGGCTGTAGGGCGCCAAATCCTCCATGCAGGCTGCGGCGATGGCCGCGGCTACCTTTACCGGGGCCGTGAGGCGCTGGATGTCCGGGACGTCGCCGAGGGCGGCACCCAGATCGACCTCGAAGGAACCGCTGCACGCGCGATAGCGCTGTGTGAGGCGCGCCTTCGGCGGGGTAACGCGGTAGCCATCCGGGTAGCGCGCGGCGAACCGCAGTGCGAAGAGACGCCGGAATTCCTCGAAGGCACGGATTGCAGGCGTGAGGACCCGGGAGGTGTGATGGTCCCACCACCAGGCGAGCATCCAGTCGGGCTCGATGGCCTGCCCATCCCGGATCCGCCGGCCGATGGCCAGCCGCGTCGCCAGTGGGATTTGCCATCCTGGGTGATCGAAGGCCGGCACGTCATCTTGCGCGTCGCCGTCAAGGATGGCGATTGCATCCAAGAGTATGTTGGCGTAGCGCCCGAACGAGCGGTTCGCGCCGTAGATCTCCAGCAGGCGCCGGACTTCGGCGGCGATCGCGCTACGCTCGTCCGCAGGGCAGCGGTCGAGCACCGCCCGTCGTTCTAGGCCGTAGAAATACAGGAAGACGTAGCCGACCCCGAAGTCGGGATCTTTGCGACCGCTGGACAGCCACTGGAGATAGGCCAGGCGCGAACGCATGGCGATCTCGCTGTAGGATGGCCAGTACGGCATCAGGCTCCCGCCGAGATCGGGGTCGGATCGGGCCACCCGGAGCTTAGGGTCGATCAGACAGTTGTCCGGGGCGTCGTAGAGCTGGGCGGAAAGGCCCGTGCCGACATAGACCATCCCGCCGATGCGGTGGCCCACCACCTCGCACGGCTCGCGGGCCGGCACCCAGTAGAGCGTGTCGTCCTGGGTCCGGGGCCGCGTGCGCACCCGGCGCCCGCCAACATAGAGGGCGACGTCGAGGCTGTACTTCACGGGCGCGTCCCCGTCGCCGGGCCGCTCCAGCGGCTGCCGGCTAGGCAATTGGTCCGACGCCCGAACCGCGTCCGCCGGCGGCTCGCGCTGGAAGGCCCTGCGGGCTGGCATCGGCGCAGCGGTCGGTCCCACAGAAACGGCGCGCTCGTGGCGCGATTTTCCACGTATGAGGAAGAAGAGAAGGATCCCGATCCCAATCGCCCAAAGCAGCTAGTTTCCGTAGCCTGGCTCCGAGGTCGGCCTCGCTGGTGTCGCCTGCGGGCGAGCGTCGGTGGCTTCGCGCGGCGGCGGGGCGCTTGGGGGATCGGGCTCGGTCCCAGAGCTCCCGTCTGCTGCCCCGGCCCGCTGCCCGGTTGGGCCGGCTTCGGAGGCCGTGGGACGCGAGCTTGTGGCACCGGGCTCCGGGCGTGCGGGGTCGGGCGGCGGAAGCGGCTGCCGCTCTACGGGCTCGATTGGTGGGGCAGGAGCCGGCCCGTTGAAGTCGAGCCCAAGCGCCTGACGTGTGCGCGGCGTGAGTTCGCCGTTGGCCGGTAGCCCTCTATCGGCCTGAAAGGCGCTGAGGGCGCCCGAGGTGTTCGGCCCCATGAAGCCGTCCGCTGGCCCGGGGTCGTAGCCCAGCTCCTGCAGGCGCTCCTGGGCGCGCCGCACGTCCGGCGACTGGGCCGCCGCCGCGTCGGCAAACAGCCCCCACGCGAGAAGGAAGACCAGGACCCGCACCACCGCTGACGCAACTCCCAAACTACCCGGCAAGCAAGATGACCACTGCCGGATGCTCAATCGAAGCGGCGGGCGCGTCAACTCCGGGTTCCCGCGCCCTGACTACCTCAGCTCCGCATCGACTTCCGCGATAGGAGTGCGAACAGCAGCGGTCGGCGGTGGCTTGCGAAGCTCGTTCGAAGCCGGGGAGCTGAACCCGAAGTCCTCGTAGGTTGCCCTGTCCAATGGGGTCCACAAGCTGACCCGACAGTTCGAGGAAGGGCTCGAGGGCTTGACGCTCGCCAGAACAACGCTGGCGATAGCTTGCGAATTCACATGGCTTGGAGATGCAGACCAACCCCTTCCTCGGCGACGTGAAGAAGCTCGCGGGAGGCGGCGAGCGCTACCGCCGGCGCGTGGGCTCCTGGCGTATCCTCTTTCGGTTGCAGGCCGGCGAGGTGCAGATCGTCGACGTCGTCGATATTCGACGCCGGACCAGCACCACCTACTAGCGCCTCGTTTCTACCGGCGCGCCCTCGAAACCCTTCAGTGCCCGGACGCCGAGCGCGCCGGTTATAGGCCAGGCGGATTGGACCGCCTCCGTCAGAGCCGGTCAGGCCACCTGCGCGCCGCGTGGTAGACGCGCAGGAGCTGGATGGTATTGCCGACGACGCGGTAGGGCACGATGAACGGCGTGCCGGCGACCACGAGCTCGCGGGTTCCGGGCACCCGGCCGGGCCGACCAATCTCCGGCATGGGCAGGAGCCGTTCTTCGATGACGAAGACGATGCGGCGGACCAGCCGGGCCGCCGCTTCGGGATCCTGCTCGGAGACGTAGGCGTGGATGGTGTGGAGGTCCGCGCGTGCCTCCGGCGACCAGATCAGGTCCATGGAGTTCCGCGTTTAGGACGCGGGCAGCTTTGCCGCCCAGCGCTTGATCTCGCCGTGGGGGATGCCCGCGCCGCGATCCAGGGACGCCAGCGCCTCCCTGACGCCCGCGTCCTGCCAGTCGTGCAGCGCCTGGGTATCCTCGGGCATGAGCTGCATGATCAGTTCCGCAGCCGCATCCTGCTCGTCGCGCGGCAGCGCCCGGAGCCGGGCAATCACCTGTTCGAGTGTCGTCGTCATACCTTTAATATAGCACGAAACGTCGGGCGCCCGAAGGCCGGCGAAGCACCTGCTTCTTGGTCTGCTCGAACTCCTTGGACGGAAACTCGGTCTCGAAAAACTGCCGCGCCGTGCCCTGGAGCTTGGCTATGTGCGGCGCAAAGGCGACGTGGCTGCCCGGCTCCATGAGCGCGCGCAGGGTGTGAATGGTGGCGTCTGGAATGTGCAGCATCAGCCGCGTGACGTAGCGGAAGATCACGCTCTGCTTCTGCGTCATCTCGGCCGCGAGCAAGGAGCCGAGCACGAAATCGTAGAGCTCCAGGATCGAGTTGGTAAGGCGCTCGCGCTCCAGCGGCGCGCAGCCTGAGAGGCGGTCGAGGCCTACGTCGAAGAGGTTGAGGGAGACCGGCCACTCCACGTCGGTCGGGTCAATGATGACGATCCGGTCATGCAGGGAACCGCCGGGCGCGAACACCGCGAGCCGCGCCACGTTGGCGATGAGATCGCCCTGGCTATCGAGCACCACCACAGAGCGGCCACCGCAGGCGATGGCCTCCAGGTCTCTGGCGATGAGGTATTGGAGCGTCTGGGTCTTGCCGTGGCCGGAGCCGGCGACGATGTGCTGGTGCTCGAAGCGTACCGCCGTCGGGATTGCGATCTCGATCTCCTGCCGGAACAGGTCAGCGAGCGGCGTACCCCCGAGATAGGTAGCCACAAGATGCGCCGGGTCCTTGATGTCCGAAGCCCCCGGCAGCTTGAGCGCCCGCGTGAAGTTGCGTCGATCGGCAGGGTTGCCGCCGGAGGCCGCCACGAGGTTCCGCTCCAGACGCGCCCGGTGGCGGTGGAAGAGCCCGCGCTCCTCAAGGCGCTCGTCGAATACTGCCGCCGTGATCGCCTCAGTGACGTCGCCAACCTCGTGGAGACTGTGTATCAGGTCTGAGGGGACCACGATGTCGCCCTCGCGCGCCTGCCCTTCACGCAGCCACGGGCAGTCGGCGTAGAGGGGGTCGAGGCAGTTGACGAGGCACGCCACGAGCGCGACGCAGCTCGGCTCGAAAGTCTCGACGAGCTGGCGCTGTGCGGTCAGCTCGTCGCGGATCTGCCAGTACTCGGTGACCGAGAGCCGCTCCGACCAGTCGACCTGCGGCAACCGGAACAGCGCCTCGTACTCGAAGATGGCCGAGACGAACGCGGCGATCCGTCCGCGCTGCGGATGATGCTCAGAAAGCCCCAAGACGTCGGCGATCCGCGCAGCCAACTCGCCAATCAGGCGCTCCCGCCCCGCCTCTGTTCCCAGCCCATACCGCGCGAACTGCCGCTCGACCCTCTCGTAGAGCTCGCGGGTGAGTGCGAGGTCGCTCGGGCGGAGCAAGCCGTGGAGAAAAGCGTGCAGCCGCGGGCCGGCGTGGAGGGGCATCTAGAGGCCCCTAATGATGACCTGGCGCGCCTCGTCCTTCGGCAGGGCCTCGATGGTATGGCGCTCGACACCATCCCAGTGCTTGGCGCTCTCCATCACCTGACGGAGGAACGACGTCACGTAGGTCAGCCACGCCTCCTTGCGGGCCAGCTCAACGACGCTGTCGCAGGAGAAGTGCCGCCCGCGGATGAGGTCTTTGACGAAGATCGTCTCGCGCTTTTCGGTGTAGTACCAGAAGCCGACGGCTGCCCCCGCCGCGAGCCCCACCGCAACTGACACGCCCAGTGACAGCTCTGTGCTGGCGAACGCGCCGGCAACGACGAAAGCTAGCGTGGCGGCGAGAAGGCTCCGACGAAAGAGCGTCGGCTGATAGACTTCGATGAGCATCGCCTCGTCGAACTGGTACCGCCGGACGATCCTCTCTTCGTCCATGTCGAGCTGGATCTTGCCCCAGAGCTTGAACTTGACCCTGCCGATCCTCCCGGCCGTTTGCTCTCGCTGAAATAGCAGCTCCATGCGGCCGTCTCCCCTTCGCGAGGCCGTCGTCCCTCGATAGGAGCCCGTCCTTTCTTCGCGTTAAGAGAGTGTATCGCACGCTACATGCTGCGCAAAAGTGGTTTCCGGGCGGGCTCGTGACGGGTCCCGCCCCGAAGCAGGCTCCTCTGGAGCCGTGAAGTCGCGCATGGGTGCGGCGCCGCTATGCGCGGCTATGGGGCGGCCATACGGAGGGCCATACCGGACCGCCCTGCGTATGGCCGCCTCGCTTGGCAGCGCCGGTTCGGTCGCTGCGTCGCCAGAGTGCCCTGCCGTTACCCCAGCGTTACCCCGAATGGGTGGCGGGCTACGCTGCGTTCTCCTAACTCATTGGAAAACTGGCGCGCCCGGGAAGATTCGAACTCCCAACCTTCTGATCCGTAGTCAGATGCTCTATCCAGTTGAGCTACGGGCGCTTGCCGGGCGGAGCGGGCGCGAAACGCGCGCGGAATGCGGCTCCGCCGTGCGAAGAGGCGCGGAACATAGGCGAATCGATTCGCCGGCGCAAGGGGCACTCGGCGGTTTCGCCAGGGCCTGAAAGACCGTTTGAGAATGCGCTGTAGCGTCCCGCGCCCCCACCGGGCCACCCCCACCCGGCCGCCCAACGACAGTATCCTGGATGGGTGGCCGGGTGGGGGCGCGGGACGGTACAGTGCCGAGAATGGGCCTCCAGGCCCATTCTCAAACGGTCTCTGAGGCGCAGCCGGCAAGTGCCGTGCAAACCGGGCAAATCCGCTTGTCCCCCCTAGGCACCTAAAGTACTATCCGCACGCCGGTTTGGGGGGATTCGGCTTTGGCTTTCCGCGCACGACTGGGAATCCTGGGGTCCGCCCGGCCAATTCTTGGCCGAGTCTTAACAGCGGTAAGAGATTTGATCGAATGAAGCGCGCTCCTGGCCTTATCGCCGCCGCCGTCGCCCTGGCGATTGTCGCAGGCTGCTCCGGCGACGACGCCGAGCTCTGGCCCTCGCTGGAGGCGACGGACCCGAGCGGCGCGGGACAGGATCAGGCGCCGCAGCAACAGCCCGGCGGGCCGCTGCAGCTCAATACCGGCACCTTCGTCCCAGGTGGCGTCACCGCCGGCCAGCCGACCGGCACGGCCGTCGGCCAGAAGGTGCAGGAGCTGCGCGGCGACCTGCAGCGGCTGCAGAACCAGGTGACCGAGGAGAACCGGCTGCTGCAGGACTACCGTGCCAATGCGCGCGAGACCGCCCGCGCCTACAACCAGCTCGTCAGCGGCATCAACGCCCGCCTGCAGACCGGCACGACGCCGGGCAACCCGGAACTGGTCAGCCAGTGGAACCAGGCGCAGGGCGAGCTGGCGCAGGTCGCCACCTCGATCAACAACATGAACGCCCTGGCCGCAAACACCGCGGCGACGGCCTCGCTCAGCAGCTTCCTGTTGGAGTCGGTGCGCGCCACCTACGGCCTGCAGGGCGCGGTCGACGAGGACCACCGCCAGCTCGCCGTGCTGGAGGACGAGACCAACCAGACGGCCGTGCTGATCGAGCGCCTGCTGACCGAGCTGACCGAGGACATCCAGCGCCAGAGCGCCTATCTGAACTTCGAGCGCTCGGAACTGACGGCCCTGTCGGTGGCGATCCGCAACGGCGAGTTCTTCGCCGGCAGTCTGGGCAACCGCGCCTACGGACTCGCCGCGCCGGCGCCGATCGGCGGCGGCGCCGGGCTGGTCGGGCGTGCTCAGCCGCTGGTGGTGATCCGTTTCGACGAGCCGGGGGTCGATTACGAGCCGGCGCTCTACGGCGCCGTCAACCAGGCGCTGCAGGCCCGCCCCAACGCCGGGTTCGACGTGGTCGGCGTGGCCGCCGGAGCCGGCGGCCAGGGCCAGGTGGCGCTGGCCGGCAACCGCGCGGTGCGCAACGCCGAAGCGGTGCTGCGCTCGCTGACCGACATGGGCCTGCCGGCCGACCGCGTGTCGCTGTCTTCGACGCGCAATCCGGGCTCGGCGGTCAACGAGGTCCACGTCTACCTGCGCTGAGCCGCGGCCGCCGGGGCTGGCCGGCAAAGGAAACCGCCCCATAGTCTTCCCGAGGGACGTTCGGGGAGACATCGGTCATGCGCACGCTTTTACTCGCTCTCTTTGCCGGCCTCCTGGCCGCGGCACCGGCGGCCGCCGAGCCGGCCGGAGCGATCCGCACCGTTATCGAAGGCCAGCTCGACGCCTTCCAGCGCGACGCCGGCGGCGAGGCCTTCTCCTACGCCTCGCCCGACATCCGGCGAAAGTTCGGCACGCCGGAGACCTTCATGCGGATGGTGCGCAGCGGCTACCCGCAGGTCTACCGGCCGCAGGCCGTGCAGTTCGAGGGCTTGCGGCCCGACGGCGAGGGCCGCGCCGTGCAGGAGGTCTTCTTCGTCGGCCCCGACGGCGGAGGATCCCTCGCCCTCTACTTCATGGAGCGTCAGCCCGACGGCACCTGGAAGATCGACGGCGTGCAGATCACCCGCCTGCCGGCGGCCACCACCTGACGCTGGGCCCCAGCTCGAACGCCGGCGGTCGCCTGTCGACATGGGTTGCCACCGTCCGGTTGCCGCGGCGCGGCGCCTCGGCTAGACCGCTTCCCGCCAGAGTCCGACGCAGGGGAGCCCGATGGCCGGCAAGACCTTTCCCGTTTCCTGGTGGGAGCTGCACCGCGACGCCAAGGCGCTGGCCTGGCGGCTGATCGACAAGATGGCGGAGATCGGCCCCCTCAAGGGCGTCGTCGGCATCGCCCGCGGCGGCCTGGTGCCGGCCACGGTGGTCGCCCGCGAACTCGACCTGCGGCTGGTCGACACGCTGTGCATCGCCTCCTACAAGGACCGCCAGCAGGGCGAGATCGAGGTGCTGAAGACGATCCCGGGGGACGGCACCGGCTGGCTGATCGTCGACGACCTGGTCGACACCGGGGCCACCGCCCGCAAGGTGCGCGAGCTGCTGCCCAAGGCGCACTTCGCCACGGTCTACGCCAAGCCCGAGGGCAAGCCGACCGTCGACACCTTCGTCACCGAGGTCAGCCAGGACACCTGGATCCTGTTCCCCTGGGACAGCGAGATGCAGGAGGTGCCGCCGCTGGCCAGGGGGCGGTAGGTCGCGCTGCCCCGGCGCTGAAGGCGCGGCTAGCCCGCGACCCGGATGCCGATCTTTCCGACGTGAGACTTGGCGAGGAAAGCTTCCTGCGCGTTGCGGAGGTCTCGCAGCGGATAGGTCTCGGCGACCACCGGGCGGACATCTCCCGCCTCGATGTAGCCGACGAGGTCCGTGAAGACATTGGACGGCTGGTGCGTGCAGCCGAAGAAGGTCAGGTCCCGCAGATAGAGCGTGCGCAGGTCGAGCTCGACGATAGGCCCGGCGATGGCGCCGGCGGTGACGTAGCGGCCACCGTTGCGCAAGCCATCGATCAGCGCGCTCCAGCGCGGACCGCCGACGAGATCCAGCACGACGTCGAAGGCTCGCGTCGGAAACTCGCCATCGCGCGCGACCGTCTCGTCCGCGCCGAGAGCGCGCAGCTCGGCGGCCTTCGCGCGGCTCGTCTGCGCGACCACGTGGGCGCCGCGCCGCTTGGCGAGCTGGATCGCGGCCGACCCGACACCGCCCGAGGCGCCGCTGATCAGCACGCGCTCGGCCGCGAGGGCGCAACGCTGGATCATGCCTTCGGCGGTGGAGAAGGCGCAGGGAAAGGACGCCAACTCGACATCCGTCAGGCTGGAGCGCACCGGGACCGCGTCCTCGCTCGCCGCCGTGGCGAATTCGGCGAAGGCGCCATCCCGCTCCGACCCGAAGGTCGCGGTCGGCAGGTGGGCGTTGGCCGAGGTCGGCGACTGGACCGCGCGGACCAGAACCCGCTCGCCGATCCGCGACGGGGAGACACCGGCGCCGACGGCGACGATCTCGCCGCAGCAGTCGGCTCCCTGAACGCGCGGAAAGCTCAGGGCTGCGCCGGACCAACTCCCGTCCCGATCCGCCGCGGACCCGTAGCCCGCGACCGCGCCGGCCGCCGTGTCGCCGCGCACGCTCTTGGAATACCAGCCGGTGCGGGTGTTGACGTCCGTGTTGTTGACCGCCGATGCGCCGACGCGGATCAGCACCTCGCCCTGTGTGGGTTGAGGCACCGGCAGGTCCTCGCGCCAGACGAGTCTGTCGAGGCCGCCGTGCCCCGTCAGAACCATGCCGACCATCGTTTCCGGGCGTACCACGCTGCGACCTCCGATGTAGAAGGATCATTTTAGTTGCCTGTGTAGAAGGAACGTTCTACTTCGTCAAGCGCCATGGATACGATGACGAAAATCGCGGCGGGGCTGGAGCGCGCCTTCGCCGAGCGCGGCTTCGCCGAGCCGAGTGTCGAGGATCTGCGCGATGCCGCCTGCGTCAGCCTGCGCACGCTCTACAAGTACACGCCCTCGCGGGACGAAATGGTGCGCGCCGCGCTCGAACACCGCCACCGGCGCTACCTGGATCGCATCTTCGCGCAAACGCCCGATGCGGGCGGATTGACGGTTTCGCTTCTCATCGACCGGATCGCCGACTGGATGGCCCGCGAGACCTCGCACGGCTGTCTGTTCCACGCCGCCGTGGCGGCGGCGCCCGGCGACGAGCGACTGCGCGCGCTGCTTCAGCGGCACAAGTCCGAGGTCGCCAGACGTGCCGCCGAGGCCACCGGTCTGGGCGGTCACGAGGCCGACCTCCTGGTCGTCATCGAAGGCTTGACGCAGAGCTGGCCTCTCCATCAGAAGGCGGCCGTCACCAGCGCCAAGCGGCTCGGCCGCGCCCTGCAACGCGACTGACGCAGGCTGCCGCCCGGTGGCGGCCGGGCTGGGCGGCTGTGTCATCCGCACAGACGAAGAAAGCCCCGCCGCAGCCGGCGGGGCTTTCCGATCGCTACGCTCGCGGCCTCGGCTTACGACTTCGAGGCACCGCCGCTCTTCGAGCTGCCGGCTGTGCCGCCGCCGGCCGCTTCCTTGGCCGCCGTCTGCACGGCGCTGCGCACCTCGTCCAGGCTCTCGGCGACGCGCTTGTTGATCGTCTCCATCGCCTCGGTGTTGGACTTGGCGCCCATCTCGGCCAGCTCCTTCATGTTGGAGAGCGCTGTCTCGAAGGCCTTCTTCATGATCTCGGCCTGCTTGGCCATGCGGTCTTCCGGCGTGCCCGCGGCGGCCAGCTCCTGCATGGTCTTGGAGGCCTCGGTCATCGACTGGCGCAGAATCTCCATCTGGCGCTGGGCGATCGCCTGGACGCCTTCGTAGGCGACCTTGTTGGCGGCGGTGATCGCCTCGATGTTCTTGCGCTGCGCCTCGACCATCTTGTCCATCTCGACGCCCGGCACCTTGTACTGCTCGAGCATCTTGTTCATGTCGAACATGACGCTGAAATCGTAGTCGAAGGGATTGTTGGACTTCGCCATGACTGCGTCTCCCGTCTCGGGGGTGGGCGGGCCGTTGGCCGCAGGCGCGAGGCGCTCGCCATGCCTCGACCTGCCCGGCCCGACGAGGTCCCGGCACCCGCGTTGCCGGCGTCCGGGCTTTGCTGCACTGCAGCATGGCATATGCGCAGGTCGGGCGTTATGGTCAAGCGAAATCGTCGGAAACCTCGGATCGCGGGCCGCCGCCGCGCGGCGCGCCGGCGCCGTCAGTCCGCTTCGGCGTCCGCCGGGCGCGCGCCGAACCGTTCGCCCAGGTCCTCGACGCGCCGCAGGTAGGCGTCGAGCTGGGCCATCGTCTTCGACTTGTCGAGGCTGTCGTCGCGCAGCCAGACCCGCAGGGTCGCCAGGTAGATGCCGACCAGGCCCTGGGTGCGCAGCAGCCCGCGCCAGCCCTCGGTCGGAATCTGCGCGGCCTCCAGCATCCAGGCCATGGAGCGGTTGAGCTGCGGCAGGCCGCCGAGCGAGGCGAGCGGCTCGGCCCAGGCGTCGGCCAGGATGTTGCCGACCGCGTCGCGGTAGGGCTCCAGCGCATCGAAGCGGCGCATCATCACGTCGAACAGGCGGTCGCGCGCCGGGCTGTCCTCCAGGCCGTCGGGCTCCTCGGCCAGCACCTCGGCGTCGATGCGGCGCGAGAAGGCGGCGAGCAGCGCGGCCTTGCTGGGCGTCACCGGATAGATTTGCGAGAGCTTGAGCCCGGCCTTCGCGGCGATGTCGGCCAGCGAGATGTCGGCCCACGACCGGGTCGTCGCCAATTCCAGCGCCGCGTCGAGCGCGCGGGTCTCGACATCCTTCGGGGCAGTGCGCCTTCCGGCGGTCTTGCGCCCGCCCGCGGCTCTCGCGCTTGTGCCCGCCGCCTTCGCCTTGCCGCTCGCCTTCGTGCTGCCGCTCTTGCTGGTCTCGGCCATCCTCGTCTCGCGTCGCTGCCGGTCGTTGCCCCAAACCTAGGGCGTCCGGGCCGCTTCTCCCACCCCGCCGGCGGACCTGCGTTCAGGCGGCACGGACAGTGCCGACCGTGCCGCCGGTCAGCGCCACCAGCTGCTGCGGCGTCAGCGCGAAGACGGCGTTCGGCGTACCGGCCGCCGCCCAGACCTCGACCAGGTCGAGCAGGTCGCGGTCGATCACCGTGATCGGCTGGCGCGCGTGCCCGACGGGCGGGACGCCGCCGATGGCGTAGCCGGTGGCCTCGCGCACGAAGCCGGCGTCGGCGCGGCCGATCGGCTGGCCGATCAGCGCGGCGACCCTCGCCTCGTCGATGCGGTTGACGCCGCTGGCGACGACCAGCACCGGATCGCCGCTCTCGACGGCGCGGAAGACGATGGACTTGGCGATCTGGGCGACCTCGCAGCCGATCGCCGCCGCGGCCTCGGCCGCCGTGCGGGTCGAGGCGGGGAACTGCCGCACATGCAGGTCGACGCCCTGCGCCGCCAGAGCGTCCTGCACGCGCGCCGCGGCCGCCTTCAGGCTCATGGCTCGTCGCCTTCGGCGAGCGCGCGGCTGCGCCGGCTGGCGGCGGCGATCGCCCGCGTCATCAAGGGCTGCAGTCCGTCCTCGGCCATCAACACCTTCAGCGCTTCGAGGGTCGTGCCGCCCGGGCTGGTGACGTTCTCGCGCAGGGTGGCGGGCGCCAGGTCGGAGCGGCGGACCAGCTCGCCGGCGCCGGCCACCGTGACCCGCGCCAGGCGCTCCGCCAGGTCCTGCGGGAGGCCGGCCTCGATGCCCGCCTTAGCCAGGGTCTCGATCAGCAGGAAGACGTAGGCGGGGCCGCCGCCGGACACCGCCGTCACCGGGTCCATCAGGGCCTCGTCCTCGATCCAGGCGGTCTCGCCGACCGCCGCCATCAACTCGGCGCAGAGCGCGCGCTGCGCCGGGCCCACCTGCCGGTTGGCGTAGAGCACCGACATGCCGCGCCCGACCGCGGCCGGGGTGTTGGGCATGGCGCGCACCAGGGCGGGTGCCGGATCCTCGGCGCCGGGCGCCAGCAGCGTCGTCAGGCCGGCGACGGTCTTGCCCGCGGCGATCGAGAGGAAGACGGTTTCCGGCCGGACCAGCGCGGCCAAAGGCGGCAGCGCCTCGCCCATCATCTGCGGCTTGGTCGCCAGCAGCACGACCTTGGGCACGACGTCGCCGGGCAACTCGGCCGCGCTGGCGAGATGGCGTACGCCGCGCGGCACGAAGGCAGAGACCGCCTCGGCGTTCGGCTCGATCGCCGTCACGGCGCTGCCAGTCAGCCCCTGGTCGAGCCAGCCGGCGAGCAGCGCGCCGCCCATCTTGCCGCAGCCGAGCAGCAGAAGCGGACCCTCGATCGCCATGCGCGCTCCCCTCCGGTCCCGATCGCCTGAAGACGGGACAAGCCTTCGCTTGACCAGGGAGTTAGACCAGATGGCGCAGCGACAAGACAAGCCTCGACTTGGTACGAGGCCGGGGCCGGGAGGCGCCGTCAGGCCTCGCCGACCGTGTCCATCATGGCCGCGGCCATCGCCTCCTCGACCTTGTGGCCGCCCCAGATGACGAGCTGCAGCGCCGGGTAGAGCCGCTCGCATTCGCCGACGGCGGTGTCCACCGTGTCCTCGAGCTGCTCGACCGACACGCCGGAGACGCCGCGCAACGGGAAGGTGTGGCGGAACAGCAGCAACCCCTCTTCGGCGGTGAAGTCGAAGTGGCCGAGCCACAGCCGCTCGTTGGCGGCGGCTAGCAGCTCCAGCACCGCGCCGCGGCGCGTGCTCGGCACCTTCACGTCGAGCTGGCAGGAGAGGTACATGGCGGCCGTGTCCGGCTGCCAGATGACGCAGAGATGGTAGTCGGACCAGTGCCCCTGTACCTGGACGATCATCTCCTGGTCGCTGGAGCGGTCGTGCGCCCAGTCGTTGGCATTCACCAGCTCTTCCAGCAGATCGAGGGGATTGTGCGGGACGTTGGCGTCGTGTGCCGCGAGATCCATGGCAAAGCAGCCCTCCGAGGTTGCCGACCGCCGGCTCCTGCCGACGGTAGCAGGCCGCACGCCAGTGCCCAGATCTTGGGGCTCGCCCTAAATCTCGGCTTTTCGCGCGCGGCGCCCACCAGATTTAGGCTGCCAAAGGAATTTCGCGTCGCGCAAGCGCCCTCGATCGAGAAACGATCCACAAGCGGAAGATTTCACGTCGCTGCAATTTTCGGTTGGAGCGCGACGGCGCGGCCGGCGCAAGACCGGCTCAGGCCTCGTCGCGCGCCCCGGTCTTCGCCGGTTCGGCCGGCCGCGCGCCTGCCGCCGTCTCGGCTGCGCCGCCCTTGGCCGGCGCCTTCGCGGCCGTGCGCTTGCGGGGGGCGGTGCGCTTGGCGGCGCCCGCTTTGCCGCCTGTCGCCTTTGCGCTTGCCGACTTGCCGGCCTTACCGCCCGCAGCGCCCGCGGCGAGCTGCTTTTCCAGCTCGGCGACGCGCTCGGCCAGGGCCTCCTGCTCGGCGCGGGCGGTCTCGGCGATGCTGCGGGTGACCTCGTACTCCTCGCGGGTCACCAGGTCCATGTCCGCCAGGATGCGCTCGAACTGTCGGCGCAGTTGCGCCTCCGCCTCGTGCCGTAGGCCGGTGGCCACGCCCAGCGCGCTGGCCGCCACACGGGCCAGGTCGTCGATCAGCTTGTTCTGGGTCTGCATCGCATCGCTCCGCTCGGGACTGACGCAAAAGTGCGCCCCGGCTCGCCCGCGATCAAGGCTTGGGATCAAGGATCTAGGCCGAGCGCCCAACCCTCCAGGGCGGTCCCCCTAGCGAAGCCGAGTCCGAGCGGCTACAAGGCGCCCCATGATCCTGGTCACCGGCGGTGCCGGCTTCATCGGTTCGAACCTGGTCGCAGCCCTGGCGGCGCGCGGCGAGCGCGTCGTGGTGGCCGACTGGCTGGGCCGAGAAGACAAGTGGCGCAACCTCGCCAAGGCCGAGCTGGAGGCGATCGTCCCGCCCGAGGAACTGCTGCCGGCGCTGGAACTCGGCGAACTCTCCCCCGACGCCGTCTTCCACATGGGCGCCGTCTCCTCGACGGTCGAGACCGACGGCGACCTGCTGGCCCAGACCAACATCGCGCTGTCGCAGCGGCTGTGGCGCTGGTGCGCCGAGGCGCAGGCGCCCTTCGTCTATGCCTCCTCGGCGGCGACCTACGGCGACGGCGCGCAAGGCTTCGACGACGACGGCTCGCCGGACTACCTGGCCAAGCTGCGCCCGCTCAACGGCTACGGCTGGTCGAAGCACGCCTTCGACCGCTGGGCGGTCCGCCGCGCCGAGGCCGGCGAGGCACCGCCGCAGTGGGCCGGCCTGAAGTTCTTCAACGTCTACGGCGCGAACGAGTACCACAAGGCAGGCCAGGCCTCGGTCGCCTGGCACCTGTTCAAGCAGATCCGCGAGACCGGCACCGCCCGCCTGTTCCAGAGCCACCACCCGGACTACGCCGACGGCGCCCAGAGCCGCGACTTCGTCTGGGTCGGCGACTGCGTCGAGGTCATGCTCTGGCTCTACGACGACGGCCGCGCCTGCGGCCTGTTCAACGTCGGCACGGGGCAGGCCCGCAGCTTCCTCGACCTCGCCCGCGCGGTCTTCCGGGCGATGGAGACGCCCGAGCGGATCGAGTTCGTGCCCACGCCCGAGGCGATCCGCGCGAAGTACCAGTACTTCACCGAGGCGCGCATGGAGCGGCTGCGCCAGGCCGGCTACCGGCGGCCCTTCACCGATCTGGAGACGGGCGTCGCCAGCTACCTGCGCGACCGACTGCTGACCGACGACCCCTATACCTGAGGCGCCGCGCCCGGATGCTGGAAACCCTGCCGCCCCTGCTGGCCGTCATTCCCTACCCGCGCATCGACCCGGTGGCGCTCGACCTGGGCTTCTTCCAGATCAGGTGGTACGCGCTCAGCTACATCGTCGGGCTGCTGCTGGCCTGGCGCTACGCCCGCTGGCTGACCACGCAGTCGCCCTCCGGCCTGGCGAGGCAGGACATGGACGACTTCCTGGTCTGGGCGACGCTCGGCGTGGTGCTGGGCGGGCGCATCGGCTACGTGGTTTTCTACCAGCCGGGCTTCTTCCTGGAGAACCCGATGAGCGCCCTGGCGGTGTGGCAAGGCGGCATGGCCTTCCATGGTGGGTTGCTGGGCGTGATCGCCGCCATGTGGCTGTTCATGCGCCATCACGCGGGCGGCTTCTTCCACCTGACCGACATCATCGGCTGCGCCGCGCCGATCGGCCTGTTCCTCGGCCGGCTGGCCAACTTCGTCAACGGCGAGCTCTACGGCCGGGTCAGCGAGGTGCCCTGGGCGATGGTCTTCCCGACCGACCCGGAGCAACTGCCGCGCCACCCCAGCCAGCTCTATCAGGCGACGCTGGAGGGCCTGCTGCTGTTCGCGCTGCTGTTCGTGCTGGTGCGCCGCGGCGGGCTGAAGTGGAAGGGCTACCTGACCGGCTGGTTCCTGGCCGGCTACGGCGCCGCGCGCATCGTCGGCGAGCTGTTCCGCCAGCCGGACGCCCACCTGGGCTTCCTGTTCGCCGGCGCGACGATGGGCCAGGTGCTCAGCCTGCCGATGCTGCTGGGCGGCATCGCTCTGATCGTCTGGGCCCGGCGCCGGCAGCCAGCGTGACGCCGAGCCCGGCCCCGCCGCTGCGCGAGCGCCTGGTTCGGCGCATCCGGGCCGAGGGGCCGCTGTCGGTGGCCGAGTACATGAGCCTGTGCCTGTCCGACCCGGCGCACGGCGTTTATGCCGCCGGCAATCCGCTGGGCGCGGCCGGCCACTTCACCACGGCGCCGGAGATCGGCCAGGTGTTCGGCGAATTGCTCGGCCTCTGGGCCGCTGCCTGCTGGCAGCAGCAGGGCAGTCCGCCGCGTTGCCTGTTCGTCGAAGTCGGGCCCGGGCGCGGCACCCTGATGGCCGACGCCCTGCGCGCGCTCAAGGTCGTGCCGGCCTTCCGGGCGGCGGCGGAAGTGATCCTGATCGAGACCAGCGCGCACCTGCGCGCAGTGCAGCGGCGCACGCTCGCCGGCCAGCCGGTAGGCTGGCTGACGCGACTGGAGGCGCTGCCCGAGGCGCCGCTGTTCCTGCTCGCCAACGAGCTGTTCGACGCCCTGCCGATCCGCCAGTATGTGCGCCTGCCCGAAGGCTGGGCCGAGCGGCGGATCGGCCTCGGAGAAGAACGTGATCGGCTGGCCTGGACCCTCAGCCCGCCGCTGCCCGGCACGCCGCCGGGCCTGACGCCGGCCAAGGCGGCAGCACCCGTCGGCACTCTGGTGGAGACCTGCACCGCCGGCGAAGCGCTGGCCGGCGAGATCGGCCACCGCTTGGCGGCGCAGGGCGGGGCCGCCCTGCTGATCGACTACGGCTACTGGCCCTCGGCGCCCGGCGAGACGCTGCAGGCGATCAGCCGCCACGCCTATGCCGATCCGCTGGCCGCCCCCGGCGAAGCCGACCTGACCGCCCATGTCGACTTCGAAGCCCTGGCGCAGGCGGCGCGTGCGGCCGGCGCCGCCGCCCACGGTCCGGTGACCCAGGCCACGCTGCTGCAAGCGCTGGGCATCGCCGTGCGCACCGAAGCGCTGAAGGCCAACGCCAGCCCGCGGCAGGCGCGCGACCTGGACAGCGCCGCGCTGCGCCTGACCGCGCCGGAGCGGATGGGCACGCTGTTCAAGGCGCTGGCCCTGACGGCCGCCAACGCGCCGGTGCCGCCGGGCTTCCCGCAAGAGAGCTAAGGCCCGGCGCTTAGCTGCCGAACATCCGCTTCCTGCCCGGCGGCGGGGTGCGGCGCCGGCTCAGCAGGATGAGGACGATACCGAGCACCGTCAGGATCGGCGCGGCAGGCAGCAGCAGCATCGGAAAGATCACGCTCTGCCAAAGCCAGACCGAAACGTGCCGCTCGATCGCCGGTTGCGCGACGGCCAGGCTGTCGCGGTCGAGCGTGGCCCAGACCTCGCCGAATGGCATCAGCGTCAAGCGGTCCAGGGTCAGGTAGGACCAGAGGTCGCCAGCGAAAACGACCAGCCCGGCGAAGAACAGCAGCCAGCCAAGAAGCCGAAAAACCAAGCGCATGCACCCAAGGTGACGCAGGCGACCGGCGGGGACAAGAGCGGAAACGGGCGCAACGGCGCGCCAATCCGCGGTCTTGACGCGGACCGCGCCGATGGGAGGATGCGACAGGAATCCTCTCTCTCGCCCGTGCGGGCCAGAATCGCGAAAGCCGCCTTCGCCATGCGAGACACGCCGGACCTGCTCAACCTCTTCGCCGAGCTGCCGGCGCCGGGGCCGCAGGAGGACACCCGGGTGATTCTGGAGCGGCCCGGCCTGCGCCTGGAGCGGATCGTTTCGCACGGCCAGGCCTCGCCCACCGGCTTCTGGTACGATCAGACGGACGACGAATGGGTCCTGCTGCTGCGCGGCGCCGCCCGGCTGCGCCTGGAGGGCGAGGCCGAGGACCGGCGGCTGGCGCCGGGCGACCACCTGCTGCTGCCGGCGCGCCGACGCCATCGGGTGAACTGGACCGACCCGACACAGCCGACCGTCTGGCTGGCGCTGTTCGTACCCCCGGAGACCGGGTAGCCGCGCCGGCGCTTGACCGGCCCCGCAGCCCTGGCTACCACCATACGGACGCGGTCATACGAACGCGGCCAGAACGATGCGGCAAGAGGGCGCGGGCCATGACCCACAAGGCCACCAAGGTCGTCATCATCACCGAGAAGCTGATCCAGGAGGGCGTCGCCCGGATCGTCGAGCAGGCCGGCGCCAGCGGCTACACGGTGGTCGCCGCCGCCGGCAAGGGCAGCCGTGGCGTGCGCTCGTCCGGGCGGCCGGCCGTGGTCGACGCCTTCAGCAACGTCAAGATCGAGGTGATCGCCGCCAGCCGCGAGATGGCCGAACGGATCGCCGACGAGGTCGCCGCCCGCTACTTCGAGAACTACTCCGGCATCACCTACCTGGAAGAGGTGGAGATCCTGCGGCCGCACAAGTTCTGAGCGGCGGCGCGGGACAGCGCCGAGCACGGCCCGCTCAGATCTCGAAGACGATCTGCCCGAGCGCGACGAACAGCGGGATGCCGACGGCGATGGCGACCGGCGTGCCGATGCTGGTCGAGGCGCCGATGTAGGCCGAGGGGTTGGCCGAGGGGATGGCGGCGCGCAGGGTCGGCGGGCCCGAGATGTCCGAGCTGGAGCCCGCCAGCACCGCCAGCAGGATAACGCCGCCGGGGCTGAAGCCGGTGGCCAGGTGCGCCAGGTAGCCGAGGCCGAAGGCGACCAGGCCGTGCGCCAAGGGCGCGAGCGCGGCGTAGACGGCGTACCAGTGGGCGACGCGGCGCAGCTCGTTCAGGCGCGTGTAGGCCTCCATCCCCATGATCAGCATCAGCACCGACAGCAGGCCGCGGAACAGCGGGTCGTAGAAGGCCTCGAACACCGGGTCGGGGCGGGTCAGCAGGCCGAGCGCCAGGCCGAGCAGCAGCGCCGAGAGCGCCGAGCCCTGCAGGCTTTCCTTGACGATCCCCCAGACCGCGACCCGGCCGCCCCGCGCGGTTTCGCCGTCGCCCTCGGTGCGGCGCTTGCGCCGGGACAGGTGCAGGTTGGCGAGCACGATCGCCAGCACCAGGGCCGGGATGTCCATGAAGGGGTAGAGCGCCGGCACCCAGGCCTCGTAGCCGATGCCGTCGGCCTCCAGCACCACCATCGCCGCCGCCAGGGTCGAGGCGCTGACCGCGCCGAACAGCCCGGCGGTGGCGATGCCGTCCTCGGTCCTCACGCCGGGCAGCAGGGCGAGGCTGACACGGCCCAGCAGCACGATGCCGCAGCCCAGCGCCGCGGCGATGGCGGCCGGCAGCAGCATGTCGCCCAGGTCCGCCTCGCGAATCTCCATGCCGCCCTTCATGCCGATGCGCATCAGCAGCATAAAGACGGCAAACTTGTAGATGGCGTCGGGGATCTCGAGCTTGCTGCCCAGCGCGGCGATCGCCATGCCGCCGATCAGGAACGCCAGCGCCGGCGACTGGAACTGCGTGACGAAACGCGCCGCGAAATCCAGCAGCAAGTCCATCCGCTTCCCTCCCGCCCCGTACGTCGCACCCAGAGCCTGCGGGTATCCGCAGTGCCGCCGCAAAGGTCAAGCGCCAAGGCGTCTCGGCGGCGCGCATAGCGACGGCAGGCACTTCGGTCTTCCGTGCCGCACGCGCCCTTGATACCCTAAACCTGGGGTTGTCGAGGGAATTGCGTATGGAGATGCAAACCGAACGGCTTTGCTCCGCAGGCGAGGTCGCCGAGTGGTCGCTGCAGGGCTTCCGCGAGGCATTTCCCTTCTTTTCCGCGCGCCTGCTGGCGTTCGTGCCGACCGCCTACGGTCGCCCGAAGGGCGCCGTGCGGCGGGAGCGTCCCACTTCCTTCCAGGTGGCTGCCGACTCGGACGCGGATGGGGATCTGGAGTTCTGGACGGTCGAATTCCACGATCCCGACGGCAGCGTCGCCGCCTTCGGCCACCTGCTGCACGAGCCCACGCTGCATCTGCTGACCCCCTGCGACGGACGCGACCGGACGCTCAACGCGGCGATCGGCCGCCAGTTCGGTGCCAACGGCAGCACGAGCGACCGGCTCGAGGCCTTTCGCCTGTTCTGGCGCCTTGCGGAGCCGGCCGAGCGGGGCCTGAGCCTGATCGAGACGGGCGCCGCGTGCGTCGAGGAGGCGTATGGCGACGAGTCTCTCAGAGCGGCGGTCGCGGGATACACGCTTGCGGAGGCGCTGACGGGGCCGAGCACGAATCTGCTCGTTTACGCCCGCCAGCCTGGCCAGCCAGGACGCATCGTACCGTGCCTGTGCCAAGCGGCGGAGACCTGGGGCTGCTTTCGCTTGGCGACCGTTCTCAGCCAGGCGACGCTGACGCTTCGGGACGACCTCGAGCCGCCGCCAGCGCCGCTGGGCCACCGCCAACGCCGCTGGCTCGGCCAGCCCAACCCGCGCCTCTTCGTGACCGACGTCGGCTGGCGAGACCGCGCTCTCGAGCAGGCCGCCACCGACCCGGCGACGGATCCGCTTTGGCATCACGAGGGCCTGATCGGCGACCCGGAGGCGGTCACCGCAGCGGCTTGGGAGATGAAGCGCCAGCGCGACGCGGAACGGCCGTGGAAGCGCCTCTTGCCGCCCGAAGACGAGGAGATGGCCGCCAAAGCCAAGGCCTTCGTCGAGTATCTAAACGCGGCCCAATGGGACATCTACATCGACCCCAGCGTCGCCCCGCGATCGGGCGGGCCGGAGCGCAGCATTTGGGACGTGGCGACGCCAGCGGACCGCGAACTGTACCGCTGGCCGACGACCGCGCGGCTTCGCCCGGTGGGATTCTATCGCGGCTACGACCTGATCGAGATCACCGAACATGTCGGTGGACGCGCACGCAAGACGAACCTGCTCTGGGCCGCGGACGAGGCGGATGTCCCGACCACGGACAAGCTTCCGGAGCAGTTGAGCGTTCGGACCTCGATGAGTGGACCAGTCTCGCCCGTCCGTGCTGCAGACGTGCTGCGCTTCATCGGACGTCACGTGCCGCTGGACGGCACCTCGCCGACCTTCCATCGCCTGAATGCGGCGCTGTCGGCGCTTGGAAACTTCAGGCTCGGCGCCGAGACGGCCCCGGACTATGTCGAGTTCTTCTGCGAGTACGTCTTCGGCGGCGCCGGCGCCTTCCACATCGTCTCCTCGGAACAGGACGTCGAGTGGCGTGGCTTCCACCACCAACAGCGACAACTCCTGCGCCGGTTTCTGATACCGCCGCGCGTGTGGCACGGGCATCGCGGCTATCCGGAAAACCCGGAAATCGACAGCTTCCTCGTCGATGCCGTCGTCTGCTACGAGTTCGCGTTCTTCCGCGCCACCTTCAGGGTTTTCGAGAACGGCATCATCGAGATGCTGGACGACGAACCCATTCTGCAGGACGTTTCTGTTCGAGCCTACGCCCATTCGCCGAAGACCCATTTCATCCTGTCGAGGTTCGAGGAGGCGGCGGCGTCATGAGCGCGCTTTCTCCGGCCGAGTTCATCCGCCATTTCCTGGACGGCGATACGGAGCGCATCGAGGGCCGCGAGGTGCGCGGCAATGTCGTCCTCTACGGCCGCGAGGTTCCGGGCGCCGTGCGTGCTTTGGACGTCACCTTCTGGGGCGAGGTCGACATCTCGGAATGCCGCTTCGCCCGGTCCCTCGACTTGTCCGGATGCGCCTTCGCCAAGACCGTAACGGTGCGCAACTCGCGTATCGGGGGGTCCCTGTCGTTCAGCGACGGCGTGGTCCGCACCCAGCCCTCGGCCGACGGAAAGAACCTCGAAGAGGCCATCTCCCTCGACCTGCGCGGCGTACAGGTCGAGGGCGACCTGGACCTCAGCGGCATCCGCGTGCAGTACGGCGGAGCGCCCGCGCAGGCCAGCATGAACGGCATGATTCGCGCCGAGGGACTGCGTGTCGGCGGGTCGCTGGACCTGACGGCCGCCAAGCTGGACAATGCGCTCTCTCTGATCGGCACGGAGGTCATGGGGGATACGCGGATCGCCTCGAGGTCGTCCGAAGGCGGGCGCGACGGCATGGCGATCTTCGGGCGAGGCATTGCTGCGCAGAAAAGTCGCTTTCGGGGCGAAGTGAGACTGTCGGGCGCCCAAATCCAAGGCGACCTGCAGTTCTGGAGCTGCCGGCTGGAGAGCGTGCTGTTCGACCGTCCGGTCCTCGCGCAGGACCAGTCGGACGGCCAGCGAGTGTTGGAACGGACGACGATCACGGGCGACGTCAACCTGATCGCCGCCACGGTCGGGTACCTCGACCTTCATAACACGCAGATCGGTGGCTTGCTCAACTTGCGGAATACGACCTGCGGGGTCCTGCAGTTCGGCTACTCGGTGGACGACACGCCGCCCAGCTTCGGCGGCATGGCGATCGTCAGTTCGACGATCGACGGCGATCTCCTGGTGCCGGGCTGCGTCGTGACGGGCCAGGCAGCGCCGCGAAGTCGGCGCGGCGTCTCCATCGCCAACACCCGCATCACCGGCGATCTCGGCTTCTGGTCGCGCGCTGCCCTGCTCAACCGGCAGACGGACCGGCCGATCGCCGGGCGCGTGCCCTCGTCGCTGCGCAGCCTGGTGCATGGCGACCTGGCCGTGATGGGCTGCGAGATCGGTGGCGTGCTGGACCTGACGAACGCCACCGTCACCGGACGCATCCTGCTCGACGACACCCACGTGGTGCGCGACGTCGCCTTTCGCTCTCTTGCCACCGCCGGCTTCGACCTGCTGAGCGGCGGCGAACGGGACGGCGCGGCCCGGGCCCTGGGCCACCTGGCGACGCGCACGCGCGCCCTTTCGCTCACCAACCTCACCTGCGACAACGACCTCGACCTGACGGGGCTGGAGCTGCGCACGGACGGCATCGACGCCTCGCGCGACCTCGCGGTCCGCCACGAACCGGCAGCGGGCCGCGTCGACGCTCGCGACATCGTCGTGAAGGGCACCGTGAAGCTGTTCGAACCCTTCGAGTTCGACGAGAACGTGCAGGAGGGAGAGGGCGCCGGCGCAGAGCGGCGCTTCTTCTTTGAGGCCGAGGCCGAAGACGGCGAGGCGGCCGAAAAGGCGCGCGCGGCGAATGCGGAGAAGGCGCGCGAGGCGCTGATGATCGGCGTCGCGCCGGAGGCCGACGGCTACCCGACGGGCTGCCACGCCGTCATTCCCGGCGCCATCGACCTGTCCGGCGCGACGATCGGGGAACTGGCGCTCTCGTTCCAGTCCTTCGAGAGCAGCACCGGGGAGCAAGCCAAGGAGGTTGGCCTGATCCTCGCCAACGCCTCGCTCGACCGCTTCACCCTGCCGCGCCCGCAGCCGACGCAGGACGGGCGTGGCCTTCGCATCCCGCGGCCGCTCGACCTGCGCGACGTCAAGGTCTCGCTATGGAACCTCGATCCGGACGGCCGCAGCGGCGTTGCGCGCCGCGACACCTACGCCTCCGTCCTCGACGCGGCTGAGGGCTTCCGCAGATCCACCTACATGGCCGTCGAGAGCAATCTGCGCAATCGCGGCCATTCGGAGGATGCGGACTTCGTCTACCGCCGCATGGTGCGCGTACGCTTCCGCCGCCTGCGGCGGGACGCGCCGAAGGCCTTGGCGGGGCGCCCCGTCGCGCGCGTCTGGCACGCGGTGCAGAGCCCCTTCGCCTGGGCCGGGCACCTGGTTTTCGACGGCCTGCTCGGCTTCGGTACCGATCCCGGGCGACTGTTCTGGCTCGTCTTCGGCTTCTGGCTGCTGATGCTCCCGGCCTTCCTGACGCCGCAGAACTACCAGCCGGCGGCAGAGGCTCTGGGCGTCGACCCCGCCTGGGCGCCGGGCTACCCGATCCGCCACGGCGCGCCACCCGAGCGGTGGAGCACCTCCTCGGGCTACATGGTGTCGATCGAGCACCACCTGCCGGTCGTCAGCTTGTTCGTGCGCGACGACTGGAGGCTGCGCTCCGACGCGTCGATGTGCTACGGCTTCGACCACACCGTCTGGCCGGCGGCGCTCCGGCACCTCTCCGGCGCCGAGGCGGATGCGGACCGCAGCCTTGACACCTGCCCGGGCTGGAGGCTCGGCCTTTCGGCGGAGGACTGGGGCGCGCTCATCATGCTGCTCAACTGGATCGCCTGGCCCCTGCTCCTCGCCTTCGCCGTGAACCGCCTGATCAGGGTATAGACGGTGCAGCGTATCGGCGGCACTACGCCGCACCGGCGCGGCAAGCGCGAGGCGGTTCGGATCCGCGGCGCTGTCGGCACCGGGAAGGCTCCGGCGCGGCTGCCGGCCGGAGGGTCGGCATGGCGACGCGCCCGGGCCGCAGTCCGAACCCGGAGCCCGCGAAGGCTTGGTGTGGCGGCTGCCCGCAGACAAAGAGTGGCGGTGAGGGAGGGATTCGAACCCTCGAAGGGCTGTTAACCCTTACACGCGTTCCAGGCGTGCGCCTTCAACCACTCGGCCACCTCACCACGCCGGGGGGCGTAAGTAGCGAAGCCGGCCCGGCGATGCAATGCCGGAGTCGGGGCCGCGCGGGCGGTCCGGGCGGGCGGTCGGAGGCTGGGCGGGGCGAGCCGGACCGGCCGGACCGCCCCGCCCCGCCCAGCCTCCGGCTCAGTACATGTGCTGGCCGCCGTTGATCGACAGGGTCGAGCCGGTGATGAAGCCGGCCTCGTCGGCCACCAGGAACAGCACGCCGCGGGCGATTTCCTCCGCCTCGCCGAGGCGGCCGACCGGGATCTTGGCGACGATCTTCTCCAGCACGTTGGCCGGCACCGCGCGCACCATGTCGGTCTCGACGTAGCCCGGCGCCACCGCGTTGACCGTGATGTTCTTGGCCGCGCCCTCCTGCGCCAGGGCCTTGGTGAAGCCGTGGATGCCGGATTTCGCGGCGGCGTAGTTGACCTGGCCGTACTGGCCGGCCTGGCCGTTGATCGAGCCGATGTTGACGATGCGCCCGAAACCCTGCGCGCGCATCGACTCGATGACGCAGCGCGAAAGGTTGAAGCAGGAGGTCAGGTTGGTGTCGATCACCGCTTGCCACTGCTCCGGCGACATCTTGTGCATGGTGCCGTCGCGGGTGATGCCGGCGTTGTTGACCACCACCTCGACAGGTCCGTGCTCGGCCGCGATCTTCGCGACGGCCGCCTTGCAGGCCTCGAAGTCGGAGACGTCGAACTTCTCGGCCGGGATGCCGGTCTCCTCGGTGAACTTCTTCGCGGCCTCCTCGTTGCCGCCGTAGTTGGCTACCACCTTGTAGCCGGCGTCGCGCAGCGCCTCGCTGATGGCGCGGCCGATGCCGCGGGTGCCCCCGGTAACCAGTGCCAAACGTCCAGCCATGCTGTCTCGTCTCCTCGGTTCGCTCCCTGATCCGGCCGCCGCCTCGTGCGGTCCGGTGCGGTTTCTTGCTTGCCGCTGCGCCGCATCAAACCACGCCGCGCGCGCTTAACCAACCGCCTGTGCGCGAAAATCCGCGCTCAGCTACGCCGCGCCCGGTAGGCATAGGCATAGAGGCGGCGCCAGCCGAGAGCTTCGTAGAGCCGCAGCGCCGGCGGGTTGTCGGCCTCGACCTGCAGGATCAGGTCGGCGACGCCCTGCGCGGCAGCGTCGCGGCACAGGGCGGCCAGCACCGCCCGTGCGGCGCCGCGCCGGCGCAAGTCGGGCCGGGTGACCAGGGCGGTGACCAGCAGCAGCTCGTCGAGCACGACGCCGAGGCCGGCTGCCGCCGGGACGCCCTCGACCTCGGCAAGGGCGAAGAGCCGCGGCCGTCGGATGCGCCCGACGATGGCGTCGCGCACGGCGCGCTCGGGCCCGCCGCCCTGGACGATCTCTGCCCAACCCTCCGGCGGCGTCGCGCTCAGTCGTACGGGCAAGGCCGGCGTCGTCTCCGCCCCGGCGAGCGGGCGGCCGAGCACCAGGGCGTGCCCCTCCTCGCCGTAGCCGCGGGCCGCCAGGCGCGCGTCCAGCTCCGCCGGCTGGGCGCCGGGCGCCAGCTTGAAGATCGGCGGCAGGCCGCGCGCCGCATAGGCGGCTTCCACCGCGTCGATGGCGGCATCCAGATCGCCGCCGTCCCAGGCCAACGGCAGAACGGAATTGGCCCGCCGCGTCACCCCGGCATCGAAGCCGCAGCTCCAGCCGGCCATGGTTTCCGTCTCGCGCGCCGGCCAGCCCTCGGCCATCAGCGCCTCGGCCCGGCGGATGTCCTCTTCGGTCACTCCCACCTGCTCCACAAACAAGCCCGGAAGGCTAGGCCGAAAACGAAACGGGCCGCCAGATGGCGGCCCGCCGCTGTACGCTTCAACGTACGTACGTGCCCCTTAACGCTCCACGCAGAGGGCGATGCCCATGCCGCCGCCGATGCACAGGGTGGCCAGGCCCTTCTTGGCGTCGCGCTTGGCCATCTCGTGCAGCAGGGTGACCAGCACGCGCGCGCCGGAGGCGCCGATCGGGTGGCCCAGCGCGATGGCGCCGCCGTTGACGTTCACCTTCGCCGGGTCCCAGCCCAGGTCCTTGTTGACCGCCAGCGCCTGGGCGGCGAAGGCCTCGTTGGCCTCGATCAGGTCCAGGTCCTCGACCGACCAGCCGGCCTTGTCCAGCGCCTTGCGGCTGGCCGGGATCGGCCCGGTGCCCATGATCGCCGGGTCGACGCCGCAGGTCGCCCAGGAGACGATGCGGGCCAGCGGCTCGACGCCGCGCTTGGCCGCCTCGGCCTCGCTCATCAGCACCGCCATGGCGGCGCCGTCGTTGATGCCGCTGGCATTGCCGGCGGTCACCGTGCCCTCCTTGTCGAAGGCGGGGCGCAGCTTGGCCAGGCTTTCGGCCGTGGTGCCGTGCTTGGGGTGCTCGTCGGTGTCGACCACCACATCGCCCTTGCGGGTCTTGATGGTGACCGCGACGATCTCGTCCTGGAAGCGGTCGGCGGTCTGCGCGGCCTCGGCCTTCTGCTGGGACTTGGCGGCGAACTCGTCCTGCTCCTCGCGGGTGAGCTGCCACTTGCGGGCGACGTTCTCGGCGGTGTTGCCCATGTGGTAGCCGTTGAAGGCGTCCCACAGGCCGTCCTTGATCATGGTGTCGACGAACTTGACGTCGCCCATCTTGTGGCCGTTGCGCAGGTGCGCGGCGTGCGGCGCCTGGCTCATCGACTCCTGGCCGCCGGCGACGACGATGTCGCTGTCGCCGGTCTTCAGCGCCTGGTAGCCGAGCGCCACCGCGCGCAGGCCGGAGCCGCAGAGCTGGTTGATGTTGTAGGCCGTCTTCTCCTGCGGCAGGCCGGCCTCCATGGCCGCCTGGCGCGCCGGGTTCTGGCCCGCGGCGGCGGTCAGGATCTGGCCGACGATGGCCTCGTCCACCTCGCCCGGCTCGACCTTGGCACGCTTCAGCGCCTCGGCGATGGCCACCGCGCCCAGGTGCGAGGCCGGGACGCTCGACAGGCCGCCGCCGAAGGCGCCGACCGGGGTGCGGGCGGCGCCCGCGATGACGATGTCGCTCATGGAGGATCCTCCGTTCCGTGAGGTTCGGCGCGCGCGTCCGCGCGGGCCCAAGAGGCAGAAGGTGCCGTCGTTCGGCGTGTCGTTGGGCCGCGGCGCTGCGCCGCAAAAGCCGATGGCCCGCATTTAAGGAGAGCGGGCGCACGAACGCAACCGGCGGCCGGTCCGCGACCCGGCGATACCCGCGCGGACCGCGGGGTCTTCGGCCGGCTAGCGGTGCGCCGCCAGCCACTCGGCCAAAGGCTCCCAGACGGTGGCGCAAGCGCGGCCGCTGGTCACCATGCCGATGTGGCCGACGGCCGGCTCCATCAGCGTGCAGCCGGGGATCACCTGGCCGAGCGCGCGGGCCGAGGCCGGCGGCACGATGCGGTCCCGCGCCGGGATCAGGCAGAGGCTCGGCAGCGCCAGCGCGCTCGGCTCGACCGCCTGGCCGGCGATGCGCCACTGCCCGTGCGGCGGCGTGTTGGCGCCGTACCAGCCGCCCAGGCACTCGCGCGCCACCGGCCCGGCCAGCGGCACGCCGTCGTTCAGCCAGTCCTCCAGCGCGACGAAGGCCTCGGCCTTGTCGCTCTCGGGATCGAGCCCGGCGAAGGCGAGGAACTTGCGCACGCCGCCGAGCGGGTCGACGGCGGCAAAGAGCGCCTGGATGGCGTCCACCGGCAACTCGCCCAACACGTCGAGAGCCGGCCCGAAGGTCAACAGGCTGCCGAGGCCGAGCGGGGCGGCCTGCGGCTGGTCGGCGTGGAAGTCCCAGGGCGCGGCGAGCAGCACCAGGCCGGCGAGATCGCGCTGGCGGCGCTGGGCCAGCGCGACGGTCAGCGTGCCGCCCATGCAGTAGCCGGCCAGCACCGGCGCCCGGCCGGTCGCCTCCAGCGTCGCGTCGAGCGCCTGCTCCAGCCGCCCGGCGACATAGTCGGTCATGCCGAAGCCGCGCTCGACGGGGCCGGGCGCGTCCCAGTCGACCAGCAACGGGCGCCAGCCGCGCGCGGCCAGCCAGCGCAGCAGGGAGATGCGCTGCGACAGGTCGAGGATGTAGCCGCGGTTGATCAGCGAGGGCACGACCAGCAGCGGCGGGCCGTCCGGATCGCTGGCCTGCGGGCAGGCGCCGTAGTCGAGCAGCCGCGTCGTGCCGGCCCGCCAGAGCGGCGGCGGCGCCTCCAGGTCGCGCACATAGGGGTGCCGCCGGTAGGTCTCGATGCCGTCGAGCAGCCGGTGCGCGCGCCTGACGGACTCGCGCTGCAGGGCCGCCGTCAGCGCCTCAGGTGGAACGCTTGCGGCCTCCTGCGCCAGGCTTGCCGCGCGGCTTGCCAGCTCGGGGCTGCCGGCGCTCGCCCAGTGTCCCGTCGCCCAGTGTCCCGTCGCCCAGTTGGGCGAGCCGGGCCTCGAGCTCGGCGATGCGAGCCTCCAGCCGCTCCATGCCAGCCCCGCCATCGCCAGGTGCAGCGGCAGCGGACGCGGGCCCAGGCGCGCCGGACGCCTCCGCCCGCCCGCCGCTGCGCGCGTCCGCTCCACCGGTCCCGCCGCTGCCCGCATCGCCCTTCCGTTCCTCGCCCCACGGACCGGCCGCCGCCCCGGCGAAGCCCTGCTGCCACAGGCCGGCCCAGCCGGCCATGGCGTTGGCGCTCATGCTGCCGGCCATCATCTGCGCCGCCGCCATCGGTCCGCTCAACTGCAGCACGGCCTGCAGCCAGCGCTGCATCTGCTCGCTGGTCTGGCGGTCGGCGGCCATGGCCGAGATCTGATCCTGCATCAGATCCAGCGTGCGGCGCGCCAGCGCCTCGAGGTCGGCCTCCTCCGTCATGCTGCGCCACTATCGGAAGGCTGCCCAACCCGGTCAAGCGCGCCGGCCGGGGACGCCGGCGCGCGACCGCCGGAGGCCGGCCGCACGGCCGCAAACATTGACAGCTCTTGACGCAGCGCAGCAAACTCCGCGCAGCAAGCGGGGTCCCGGAGGCTTCGTTCGCGCCGCGCGGCGCGGGCCGCAGCATTCGGCAGCACGAGACCGCACGGCAGGGCCGAGCAGCGCAGCGACAAGGAAACGCCCGTGACCGAGAACAACAGCAAGACCGGCGGCCCGGCGTCCCAGACGGCGGCGCCGCGCGGCGAGCGCGCAAGCAAGCCCATCACCATCAAGAAGTACGCCAACCGCCGGCTCTACAACACGGCGACCAGCAGCTACGTGACCCTCGACCACCTGTGTCAGATGGTGAAGGAGAACGTGGACTTCGCCGTCTACGACGCGAAGACCGGCGAGGACATCACCCGGCCGGTCCTCACCCAGATCATCGTCGAGGAGGAGGCCAAGGGCGAACACCTGCTGCCGATCTCCTTCCTGCGCCAGCTCATCTCCTTCTACGGCGCCGGCATGCAGGCGATGGTGCCGACCTACCTGGAGCAGATGATGCAGGCCTTCGCGGCGAACCAGGAGCAGTTCGCCCAGGCGATGCAAAAGTCGATGGGCGGCATGTTCCCCTTCGCCAACGTCAGCGAAAACATGGAAAAGATGGAGCAGGCGCGCCGACAGAACATGGCGCTGTTTCAGAAGACGATGAAGATGTTCTCGCCCTTCCCCAACGGCGAGGAAGAGGATACCGAGGGCACCGCCGCGAGCGCCAAGGAGAAGGCGGAAGAGCTGGAACACCTGAAGCGGCAGGTCGATCGCTTGCAGCGCCAGCTCGACAAGATCAGCGAAGGCAGTTCGGGAGACTGAGGCGCCAGGAGCGGCAGGCCGGGCGCCGCCCGACCGCACGCGAGACGCGGCGCTTCAACCGGCCGCTTCGACGTAGCGAAGCGTGGCGCGACCGCGATCCTGCCAGTCCCCGAGGCCTGGCGCCGGACAGCCACGCCAGGCGGGGTCCAGCTCCGGCTTGCCGAAGTGCCAGCCCTGCAGGAAGTCCAGCCCCTCGGCGGCGAGGAACTCGGCGGCACCGGCGTCCTCGACGCATTCGGCCACCGTCGCCAGGCTGAAGGCGCGGGCGAGCGACAGAAGATTGCGCACGAAAAGCTGGTTCTCGTGGCTGTCGCGGATCTGGCGGATGAAGGAGCCGTCGATCTTGACGATGTCGACGGTCAGGGCCTTGAGGTGCCGGAAGGTGGTGTAGCCGGCGCCGAAGTCGTCGATCGCCACGCGGCAGCCCAGGTCGCGCACCGTCGAGACGAAGCGCGCCGAGTCCTCGATGTCGTGCAGCGCCGCCGTCTCGGTGATCTCGACGATCAGTCGCCGGGCGACCTCCGGCTTGCCGCGCAGGTGGGCGACCAGGGCCCGCAGCCAGGAGCGGTCGGCGGCGGTCAGCCCGGAGATATTGATGGCCAGCGTGACCTGCGGATGGGCGAGCAGGTCGGCCACCGCGAGATCGAGCACGTGGCGATCGATCGCCCGCATCAGCCCGAGCTGCTCGACGACCGGGATGAAGTTGCCGGCCGGCACCAGCTCGCCGCCGCGGTCGCGCATGCGCAGCAGGCACTCGTACCAGCCGACCCCATGGCCTTCGGCCGCTACGACCGGCTGGAAGGCCAACATCAAGCGCTCGTCGCGCAGCGCCTGCTTGACCTCCTCGCCGATGCTCATGGAGGCGCGGAAGTCCTCGCGCTGCGCCTCGGTCAGGCGGTAGACCGACACGCAGTCGCGGCCGGCCGTCTTGGCGGCGAGCAGCGCGCCCTCGCCCTTGGTCATCAGGTCGACGGCGGTCTTCGACTGCTGGGGGAAGACGACGATGCCGGCCGATACGCAGACGTGCACCGTCCCGACCTGGGTCGCCACCGGTCCCTGACGCACGGCCTGCAGGATGCGCTCGGCCGTCGCCTGCGCCTCGCCCGCGGGGCAGGAAGCCAGAATGATGCCGAATCGGTCGCCGCCCAGCCGGCCGATGACGTCGGTGGCGCGCAGGCAGCGGTCGAGCCGGCGGCCGACCTCGACCAAAACCTTGTCGCCGACCTCATAGCCGTAGGCCGTGTTGATCCGATCGAGCGAATCGACACCGATCACCAGGAAGGCGCCCGTGCGCTCGAAGCGCAGGGCGTTGGCCAGCGCATGGTCGAGCGCCTCGCGCAGGCGCAGCTTGTTGTAGTGCCCCGTCAGGTCGTCGAAGCTCGCCAGGTACTCCAACCGGCTTTCGTGCAGCTTGCGCTGGGTGATCGCGCGCAGCGTGCCGAGCAGGCGCAGCGGCGTGCCGTTGGCCGCGCGCTCGACGGCACCGCGGTCGTGCACCCAGACGAACTCGCCGCTGTCGGCGCGCACCCGGTACTCGCATTCGAATGCCGCACCGCCGGTCAGGTGATCGGTCAGGGCGCGCAGGCGGCGCGGCAGGTCCTCCGGGTTGATGCGGGCGTGATAGGCCTCGCCCGCCGTCGGCAGATGCGGCTCCGCCGTCGTGAAGAAGCTGCTGGCGCTGCCGCCCCAGGCGATCCGATCGGCGACCAGGTCCCACTCGTAGGCCAGGTCGCCGGCCGCTTCGATCGCCGAGCGCCAGCGCGCATCGTCCGAGAAACCGTTTACGAGCCCGGCTGACCGAGACACGGTCCGCCCTCCTACCTGCCTGCTCTCTTGCGCCCTGCCGATCGGCCGGCCGGACCGCCTTCCCCGGCGGGCCCGCGCCTCCATCCTGGCCGATCATTCGGCCATCAGACTGACAATTACGGCTTAACAAACGATGAAACGGCCGCCGGTCGAACGACGTATGCGAGAATTGCGCGGCGCCCGCTCTCACCTATGTCGAGAGTCGGAAGCGACTGAGATTCCACCGCGTTTCGGCCTGCCGCCCGCAAACATTGACGGCCTTGGTTGATACAAAAATCGCTTGAATTTGGTATAAATTGCGATTTACCGTTGGTTTACCAAAACAGAATGGCCGCTGCCGGCACGCTGCGCCCGAGGGGGCACCGGTGCGCTGGCCGGGGGGCTCGAGGCGCAGGCGGCGCGGTTTCGTCCGACACCGTTTGCGACGAGGTGGCCGAAAGGGAGACAGGCAGCCATGGCCGGCTTGCCCGTGGTGCAAGGTTCCAGGATCCGCGGCGGTCTCCAAGCACGCAGCCTCACGCGGTCCGCCCAGGCGATGGCCGCGGCGCAACACGCGACCTTCCGGACCGTCGAGGCCACGCCGGTCGAACCGGCCGCATCCCCGGTGCGCGTACGGCGGCGCGACGAGACCGCCGCCCTGGTGCCGATGCTGGCGCGCGAGGACGTCGGCGCGGCCGAACGCGAGCCGGTCCCGGCGGCGCAAGCGCAGGCCGCCAGCTTGGCCTACCGCAGGCAGGGCGCACTCCCCCTGCTCTACGGCGACGAGCCCGTGATCTTCCGTTTGCAGCTCTGACCTGCCGGATGGGCAGGCGCCAGGGGCACGCAGGCCGGAAACCGGCAGCTCGCCCCGACCGTCGTAGCGGCGCCAACGGACCCGCCGTGCGCACGCTTCAGCCGGATTGGCCGCGCCGTTGCATCGTCGATACGTCCGAAACCGCAGTTTATGCAATTTTGGGCTGATTTTCGATTGCCCCCATCACATGCCGACTGCATCATGCGTCGCCACAGGTGTAATGGATGGCCAATTGAAACTGCTGGTTAAGGCGCGTGAGCCGAGAGAGCAACGACGACCGGAACATCGAACAGCACGTCGGACGACGCATCCGCGAGCGCCGTACGCTCCTTGGCCTGACTCAGCAGCAGCTCGCCGAACTGATCGGCGTGACCTACCAACAAGCCCACAAGTACGAGCGCGGGATAAATCGCATCTCCGCGGCGCGTCTCTACGCTCTGGCGCACGTGCTCGGCGTCGATGCCAACTTCTTCTTCGAGGGTCTCGGCGATCGCCCGGCTGAAGCCGTGCCCCAGCGCCAGCGTCTCAGTCTGGACGTGGCGCGCAACTTCAACCGGATCCGCAACGAGCGCTGCCGCGACGCGCTGGCGCAGCTCTGCCGCGTCATGGCCGAGGGCGACAGCGGCCCCCTGTGAGCCCGCCCGGGTGGCGCGCTATTGAACGGGCGCACCGGCGCGCTCGGCCGCCATGGCGCGGATGCGCTTGACCATGGAGAACAGGCCGTTGGAGCGGCTGGGGCTGAGGTGGCCGGCCAGATCCAGGCGGTCGAGCGCGCCGCGCGCGTCGTAGACCAGGATCTCGGAAGGCGTGCGCCCGTTGAAGAGCTGCAGCAGTACCGCCACCAGCCCCTTGACGATGTGCGCGTCGCTGTCGCCGCGAAACCGCAGGGCGCCGGCATGCTGCGGATCCTCGTCGGCCAGCAGCCAGACCTGGCTGACGCAGCCCTCCACCTTGTTGGCCGGCGTCTTCTCGGCCTCGTCCAGCGGCGGCAGCTCATTGCCCAGGTCGATGATGTAGCGGTAGCGCTCCTCCCAGTCGTCGAGGAACTCGAAGGTCTCGGCCAGCTCTTCGAGCCGGGGGTCGCTTGCGGTCTCGCTGCTCATGAATCAGGAAATAGCGATCCGCGGATGCGCCGTCCAGCCGCCCGCAGGCGACCACCGCATTGCGCCTGGGGGCTATTGCGGGCGCCGATCGGTCACTCCGGCGGCTGCACCACCATGTGGCCGTCGTGCACCTTGACGCGGTCGCCGGTCAGCGCGTCCAGCATCTTCTCGACGAAGCTCTGCGGGATGTCGCGGGTGATGAAGACGAGGCGCGTCTGCGGCGTGCCCCTCCAGGCGTCCAGCCAGACGACGGGGTGGAAGACGTGCTGCACGCCGTGGATGACGGCCGGCGTGTCCGGCTCCTCGGCGATCTGCACGATGCCCTTGACCCGCAGCAGGTCGGGTCCGCGGTTGGCGATCAGCAGCTCCAGGAAGAGGTTGAAGGCGGATCCGGAGATCGGCGCGTCGCGGGTCACGCAGTAGGCGCGGATTCGGTCGTCGTGCCGATTGACGTCGTGCACATGGGCGCCGGGGCGGTGACCGTCGCCCTCGTGGTCGTGACCTTCGTGGTCGTGACCTTCGTGGCCGTGACCTTCGTGGTCGTGCGCCCGCTCGGCCAAGTAGGCCTCCTCGCGCAGCCAGGCCTCGACGTTCGGGCTCTTGGTCTTCGGGTCCCACAGGCCGACGTCGAACAGGCGCGCCGGGTCGATCTCGCCGTCGACCGCCCGCTCGATGCGCGCGCCGGAGTTCATCTCCTTCAGCCGGGTCCACAGCGCTGCCGCCTGCGCCTCCGGCAGGTCGGTCTTGGTCACCACGATGCGGTCGGCCACGGCGGCCTGCTTGACCGCCTCGCCCTGGGCGTCGAGCGTGCCCATGCCGTTGACGGCGTCCACAGTGGTGACGATGCCGTCCAGGCGGAAGCGGTTGGCCAGCCGCGGGTCGCCGGCCAGGGTGTGGATGATCGGCGCCGGGTCGGCCAGCCCGGTGGTCTCGATCACCACCCGCTCGAAGGCCGGGATCTCGCCCGCCGCGCGGCGCCGCGACAGGTCGCCCAGGGTCTCGATCAGGTCGCCGCGCACGGTGCAGCACAGGCAGCCGCTGTCCAGCTCGATGACGCTCTCCTCGGCCGCGCTCATCAGCAGGTGATCGAGGCCGACCTCGCCGAACTCGTTCACGACCACGGCCGTGCCGGCCATCTCCGGGCGCTGCAGCAGGCGGTTGAGCAGGGTGGTCTTGCCGCTGCCGAGAAAACCGGTGAGCACGGTGACGGGAACCAGCGACATGGGACGGCGAACCTCTGCGGCGGGATGTCGGGTACACCCGCGAATCTGTGCGCCTGGGCGTGCCGGCGCAAGGCACGGGCCTTGCTTTTGCCGGCGCGGGGCGCAGACTGCCGCCGCGACCGGCAGGGAGGCGAGCATGGCGAGCGTGAAGTTGATCGAATACGAAGAGGCGGGGCCCGAGGTGCGCGCGGTCTACGACGACATCATGGCGACCCGCGGCAGCGCCTGGGTCAACAACTTCTGGAAGGCCCTGGCGGTCGACCCGGCGCTGCTCGAGCGCACCTGGACCAGCGTCAAGCAGGTGATGGCGCCGGGCGCGCTCGACCCGCTGACCAAGGAGATGCTCTACGTCGCGGTCAGCGCTACCAACGGCTGCGGCTACTGCATCAACTCGCACACCGCCGCGGCGCGCGCCAAGGGCATGACGGATGCGATGCTGGCCGAACTGATGGCGGTGGTCGGGATGGCCAACGAGACCAACCGCCTGGTCCAGGGCTTCCAGGTCGAGCTCGACGCCGCCTTCGCCGAGGGCGGTCGCAAGGACTAGCTGGGCAGACGGCGTGGCCCGGCCGTCGCGCGCAGCCCCTCTCGACAGGGCGCCGCGTTGGGTTTACCTATGCCATCGATCGGCCGCCCGAAGCGGCCGGCTGCGCCCGTAGCTCAGCTGGATAGAGCGCTTCCCTCCGGAGGAAGAGGTCGGGAGTTCGAATCTTCCCGGGCGCGCCATTTCTCAACTAGAATCAGTGCCTTGGTAGCCCCACACTTTCATTGTGCTGCTGTCGAATTGGCCGAACCTGTAACCCGCAGACAGATTGAGTCGTTGTCGCTTAACGCTGACTCGTGCCACCCGGTCCCGTTGAAGGGAGTGAGAATCCCAAGTCGTCTGCCGCGAACGATACAGTCTGCGATAAGCGTGACAGAACTCACGGGAGCGCGCGTATTCTCTACGCCGGATGGCGGTTGGTGAGTTCGCAAGGAAATTCTGTCCCTATTGGCGGTCTCGACCCGAGCCTGCGCGCTCATGAGAGGCCGTTTGAGAATGGGCCTGGCGGCCCATTCTCGGCACTGTTCCGTCCCGCGCCCCCACCCGGCCACCCGACGACAGTATCCTGAAACAGTATCCTGAATGGGTGGCCGGATGGGGGCGCAGTGGAACTGCGGGCGCGAGGCGCGGGACGGAACAGAGCCTTCTCAATCGGTCTCTTACATCTATTCGAGCCCAGAGAATTTTGGAGAACCTGGTGCCTTCTGAAGCGCAACGACAATCGTTCTGAGATGGGAGCGCATTGCGGCCTCCGCACCCTTCGGATCATTCTCCGCGATTGCATCGACGACGCATTGGTGCTGGTCGCTGTGTTGCTGAGTGAACTCTTCGATTCCAAGATGTCGGTAGGTCCGCTCCCATTGCGTTTGCCAAGCGGAACGACGCCTCGTGTCTGACAGGAAGCTCAAGAACGAGAACAGGACCGGGTTCTTCGCCACTTCTGCAATAGTGCGATGAAAAACATCGTCCGCCTTTTGACATTCGAGGCGGTCGCGACCGATGCGACCCGAGACAACGCAGGCACTTAACCGCTCCACATCGGAAGCCGTGGCGTGCCGCGCGGCCTCGGCCGCGACGACCGGTTCGATCAGATATCTCGCATTCACAAACTCCTCGACAGAGGTTGCGTGGACAAGAAGCTTCTCACGAAGCGGAGCTGTTCCAGGCCTTGGGCCGCGAAAAGTACCTTGTCCAACGTGCCGCCAGAGCTTGTTTTCATCTTCGAGAACCGAAAACGCCCGCCGAATTGTTTCGCGGCTACAAGACAAGCGCTGCGCCAACGCGCGTTCCGATGGCAGCTTCTCTCCCATCGCCACCTCGTCACTATCGAGAAGACGTCGAAGCGCATCAAGTACGTGTGGCGATTTCATGTTGCGAGCCGCAAACCAGACCAATTTGTAGACCAATACAATACGCCCTCACGTTCCAGCCTACAATGCTCGGAGCATGAGACTTGGTCGAAACCATCATCATCGTCGCCGCAGGTTTTCTCTGCGGGTCCCTGAACGCGATTGCAGGCGGCGGCACCTTCGTGACCTTGCCTGCGCTGATCTGGACTGGCGTTCCGCCTGTTGTTGCCAATGCGACGGCGACGACGATGGCCGTCCCCGGGTACTTTGCGAGCGTCTGGGCTTACCGCTACGACATTCGCGCGGAAGGCGCTTTGCGCCTGGGAACGATCATTGCGCTCTCGGCAGTCGGCGGGATCTCTGGCGCACTCCTGCTAATCGTGACTTCTCCTGACGCATTCTTGAAACTCGTCCCCTGGCTTCTGCTAACAGCCACGCTTCTGTTTGCCGGAGCCCCGCGCCTGCTAAGTCTCCTGGAGCAGCACGACATCAATGTCCGCTCGCCAATCTTTGCAGCGAGCATCTTGCTTCTCGTGATGACTTACGGCGGCTACTTCAACGGCGGCCTGGGTATCCTCATGCTCGCCGCGCTTTCGCTTCAAGGCTACCGCAACCTTCACGGCATGAACGGCCTGAAGAACCTCCTATCCTCGATTCTTGCTTTGCTGGCGGTTGCCGCATTTGCGGCTTCTGGTCTCATTGCATGGGAAGTTGCTCTACCCATGGCAGTGTCCAATGTTTGCGGTGCCTATGTCACGGCACATTTCGTGCGACGGTTGGAGTGCACGAGCCTGCTACGCTATGGGATTATTGGCATCGGCCTGACGATGACAGTGCTGTTCTTTGTCGGCTGATGGATCCGGCCCGACACCCTGTTTCAGGCGATTGCCTGCCGGACCGATCTTGCTCGAACAGCCACGCCTCATGTTGGTGAGACCGTAATCGGTCAATCGATGTCGCTCGAAGACGTAGTCTCAGGCGGTGTTGAGCGAGCCCAACGGGACCGAGCAAAACGGACGCCTAAGACATGGGTGACACCCTGGACGGCGCGCCGCCGCGCCAACGCCCCGGCGATTAACGCTTTGGCAAATCGGCCAGCGCAAGCTGGCGGACATGCAGCTCAGCCAAGTCCCGCATCCCCGCCTGTCTCGGCGGGCCGCCGAGCCCGCCGACTGGCGGGACGACCCCTTCTTCGCCGAGTACTTCGCCCGCATCGACCGGGCGACGGCGGACAGCTTCACCCCCGACCAGCGCGCCGCCCTGAAGCTGATGTTCGCCGGGCGCGGGCCGGGGCGCCACTGGATCGACGTCCGCCGCTCGCTGCCGCTGTTCGGCCGGCGTATCTACCTGGTGCTGCTGATGGGGCGCGAGCGCCGCACCCTGGAGCGGCTGCGGCGCGAGGGCGTGATCTCGCGTACCGGCGACGCCTTCGCCTACGTCGTCACCCTGGCGATCCTGCTGACGCCCTTCCTGGCCGGCCTCTACCTGCTGAAGAACGCGATGGGCGTCGACCTCTTCCCGGACGGCGGGCTGCACGCCGCTTACGACACGCTGGTGCGGCAGTTGGAGATGCTGTTCGGCCCCTGAGGCTCGCACTCGTGCGCAAGCGCGGCGGCGCACGCGGCGCTTCGGCCTCGCCGCCGCCGGATCAACTCCCCGGCGGACCGCCACCCGGTGTGCCGGAACCCGGCGGGCAGCCGGGCGGGCGCGGCGCGCCGCCGCCCGGCGGCGGGCAGGGGGTCGGGAAGATCTGCGCCTGGGCGCTGCGGTCGATGCGCAGCAGCGTCGGCGCGCTATAGGCGGCCGCGACCGACAGGCCGAGGCGCGCCAGCGCGCGACGGCGATCCGGGTTGCCGACCCGCGGGGCCGCCTGCCCTTCCGTCTTGCCGCTCGACTCGTCCATACCGACTTCGCTCTGGCGTCTCGTGTCGCTCATGGCATCCTGCCTTTCGACCGTGTGCTCGCCTCGGGGGCCGGTCCTGGCCCAATTCTCCCGTTGCGTAAGGTATTATATGCGGCTTAACGCAGTATGAAGCAAGCCCCGTCGCTCCCTCGGCCCTTCGACCCGGCCGCCGATCTCGTGCCTCCGGCCGCTGCCGGCGTCGCCCGCGGCGTCGCCCGGCTGTTCGACGCCATGGGCCTGGCCTGCCTGCCGGAGGTGCCGCTGGCCAACGGGCGGCGCCTCGACCTGCTGGCGCTCGGCGAGGCCGGCGGCCTCTGGGCGGTGGAGATCAAGACCAGCGTCGCCGACTTCCGCGCCGACCGGAAGTGGCCGGACTACCTGGCGTTCTGTGAGCGCCTCTACTTCGCCGTGCCGCCCGACTTTCCGCGCGAGATCCTGCCCGCCGACCAGGGGCTGATCGTCGCCGACGCCTACGACGCCCGCATCCTGCGCGACGTCCCCGACCGCAAGCTGCCGGCGGCGCGGCGCAAGGCGCTGACCCTGCGCTTCGCGCGCCTGGCCGCCCGCCGCCTGCTGCTCAGCCAGGGGTGACCCGGCCGGCGGTCAGGTCGTCCGTGTCGACCCGGCCCTTCCAGGGCAGGTAGGCGGGTACCCGGCGGCGATAGACGCGGTAGGCCTCGCCGTAGAGCCGGATCAGCTTGCGCTCCTCGAACCAGGTGCCGATCAGGAAGTAGAGCGAGGCCCAGACCGCCGTCGCCAGCGCGAAGGGGCCGTCGGCCAAGCCCCAGAGCAGCAGGAAGGCGGCGGTATAGAGCGGGTGGCGCACGTAGCGGTGCAGACCGCCGACCGCCAGCGGCTCCGGCGCCTCCCCCACCTCCGGAACGACGCGCGCGCGCAGGTACCACAGCCCGCCGAAGCGGCCGAGGTCGTACGCGCGCAGGGCGACGGCGCCGAGCAGCGCCCCGGCGACGACGGCCGTCCACTGCAGCCAGACCAGCCAGTCGGGCCGCGCAAAGGCGGCGACGTCGGCGGCCAGCCAGCGGCCGAAGCCCCAGACGGCGGCGAGATGGACCAGCGCGATCCCGTTGTAGGCGAGCCGCGCCGCCGGCCCGAAGGCCGCCGCCAGCCAGGACGCGCCGGGCGGCCGGGCGAGCAGCGAATGCAGCGCCCCGAAGGAGACCCAGGCCAGCCCGTAGAGCAGATGGTCGAGCAGGCTCATGCGCCGCCCCTAGCGCCCCATGCGCTCCAGGGTGCGCGTGGTCGAGTGGCCGTCCTTGAGCCGGGCCAGCAGCACGCGCCCGCCGCGCGCCTTGACCAGGTCGGCGCCGACCACCGCGTCCTCGGTGTAGTCGGCGCCCTTGACCAGCAGGTCCGGCTGCACCGCGGCGATCAGGTCGTAGGGCGTGTCCTCGCCGAAGATCACCACCCGGTCGACGTCGGCCAGCGAGGCGAGCACGGCGGCGCGCGCCGCCTCGTCCTGCACCGGCCGGCCGGCGCCCTTCAGCCGGCGCACCGAGTCGTCGCTGTTCAGCCCGACGATCAGGCGGTCGCAGGCGCCGCGCGCCTGGCGCAGCAGGTGCAGGTGGCCGGGGTGCAGGATGTCGAAGCAGCCGTTGGTGAAGCCGACCTTGAGGCCGGCCGTCTGCCAGTCGCGCGACTGGCGGGACGCCGCCTGGCGCTCGAGGATCTTCTGCTCGGCCGTCAGCAGCCGCGCCTGCTGGCCGGCGCGCAGCAGTTCCTCCGGAGTGGCCACCGCAGTGCCGCGCTTGCCGACCACGACGCCGGCGGCGATGTTGGCGAGGCTGGCGGCCTCGACCGGATCGAGGCCGGCGGCCAGACCGGCGCCGAAGACCGCCACCACCGTGTCACCCGCGCCGGAGACGTCGAAGACCTCGCGCGCGGCGGCCGGCAGGTGCTCGACCCGCGCCACCCCGCCGGCGCCGTCGCCCAGGATCAGGGTCATGCCCTGCTCGCTGCGGGTCGCCAGCACGCCGCCGACGCCGGCCATGGCGATCAGCTCGGCGGCCGCCGTCACCACCTCGAGGTCGCTGCCGGTCGGCAGGCCGGTCGCCTCGAACAGCTCGCGCCGGTTGGGCGTGACGAAGTCGGCGCCGCGGTAGCGGCCGTAGTCCCGTCCCTTGGGATCGATCACCAGCGGCAGGCCGGCTGCGCGGGCCGCCGCGATCAGGGGCGCCAGCACCTCCGCCTGCAGCGCGCCCTTGCCGTAGTCGGACAGCAGCAGGGCCTGCGCCTCGGCGAGCAGGCCGAGCGAGACGTCGCGCAGGCTGTCCAGGGTCTGCGCGCGCGGCGGGCCGGCATTGTCCCAGTCGGCGCGCAAGAGCTGCTGCTGGCCGCTGATCATGCGCTGCTTGACGGTGGTGCGCACCTCCTTGTCGACCAGCAGGCGGCCGCCGCCGCCAAGCGCCTCGGCCGCAAGCCGCTGCACCTGCTGGCCGGCCGCGTCGCCGCCCACCACGGCGCAGAACAGCGGATCGGCGCCCAGGGCGGCCAGGTTGCGCAGCACGTTGCCGGCGCCGCCCAGCGTCACCTCCTCGCGCTCGACCCGCAGCACGGGGATCGGCGCCTCGGGCGAGATCCGCTCGACCGCGCCGTAGACGTAGCGGTCGAGCATCGCATCGCCGACCGCCAGCACCCGCGTCCCGGCGATCGCCTGAAGTTGTGCAGCCAGATCGGTCATGGTCCCTCGGTCCTGCCGCGTGCGCGCGCCCGTCGCCCGATGGCTAGGTCAAACGCCGAGGCGCCGCAAGCGAAACCGCGGTCCGGTCCCGACGCTCGTGCTATGGTCGCCGCCGCGATTCGGGGCGTTGCGCGGGGCAGGATGCGCATTCTGGTTCACGACTACTCCGGCCATCCCTTTCAGGTGCAGCTCAGCCGTTGGCTGGCCGGGCAGGGCCATGAGGTGCTGCACCTCTTCAGCGGCGCCATCGCCACGCCGCGCGGCCGCCTTCAGCGAAGCGCGGCGGACCCGACCGGGTTCGCGGTCGCGCCGATCGAGCTGGTGGCGCCGGTCGACAAGTACAATCCGCTGCGCCGTGCCTGGCAGGAGCGCGGCTACGGCCGGCTGCTCGCCCAACGGATCGCGGAGGTCGCGCCGCAGACGGTGCTGTCGGGCAACTGCTCGCCGGCGATCCAGCGCGCCGCGCAGGCGGCGGCCCGCCGCGCCGGCGCCCGCTTCGTCTATTGGGTGCAGGACCTTTATGCCGATGCCGCCGCCCGCGCCTTCGCCGGGCGCCTTGGGCCGCTGGCGGGCGCGGTACGCCGCTGGCTGGAGCGCTACGAGGCCGAGACGATCGCCCGCGCCGATGCCGGCGTGATCATCACCGAGGACTTCCGGCCCATCCTGGCGGCGCGCGGCTGCCCGGGCGAACGGCTGACGACGATCGAGAACTGGGCGCCGCTCGACGAGGTGGCGCCGGGGCCGCGCGCGACCGCCTGGCGCGCAGCGCACGGCTTGGGCGAGGCCTTCGTCTTCCTTTACGCCGGGACCCTGGGCCTGAAGCACAACCCGGCGCTGCTGGCGCAGCTCGCCCGCAGCTTCGCCGACCGGCCGCAGGTGCGCATCGTGGTGGTCAGCGAAGGCCGCGGCCGTCAGTGGCTTGAGGAGGCCAAGGCGGCCGGCGGGCTGGACAACCTGCTGCTGCTGGACTTCCAGCCCTACGAACGGCTCGGCGAGGTGCTGGCCAGCGCCGACGTGCTGCTGGCGATCTTGGAGCCCTTCGCCGGCGTGCTCTCGGTGCCGTCGAAGGTGCTGACCAGCCTGTGCACGGCGCGGCCGATTCTCGCCGCCGTGCCGCAGGAGAACCTGGCGGCGCGCACCCTCGCGCGCGCCGGCGCGGGCCTGACCGTGCCGCCGGACGACACCGGCGCCTTCGTCGCCGCGGCACAGACGCTCTACGCCGACGCCGCGCTGCGCCAGCGCTGCGCGGCGTCGGGCCGCGCCTATGCCGAGACGGCCTTCGACATCGCGGTGATCGGACCGCGCTTCATCGAGGTGCTGCGGCCGTGAGGAAGCTCGGCAAGCTGCTGCGGCTGCTGGCCAGCGACCAGGGGCGGCGCGGCCTGCTGCACGGCGTAGCGATGACGGTTGAGCACCTGGGGCCGCTGCGCGGCCTGTCGCCGGCGACGGTGATCGACGTCGGCGCCAACAAGGGGCAGTTCGCGCTGGCCGCCCTGGCGCTCTGGCCGGCGGCCCGGGTGATCGCGCTGGAGCCGCAGCCGGAGGCGATGCGCAGCCTGCGCGCGCTCTTCGCCGACGACCCGCGGGTGCGCCTGGTCGAGGCGGCGGCCGGGCGCCGCGAGGGCGAGGCGGCCCTGCACCTCTCCGCCCGGCGCGACTCCTCCTCGCTGCTGCCGATCGGCGCGCGCCAGAGCGAGGTGTTTCCGGGCACCGAGGAGACCGGCACGCTTTCCGTGCGGTCGGCGCCGCTGACGCGCCTGCTGCAGGGCGAGCCGCTGGACCCGCCGGTGCTCCTGAAGATCGACGTCCAGGGCGCCGAGCTGGAGGTGCTGGCCGGCGCCGGCCCGCTGCTCGGCCGCATCGCCCAGGTCTACGTCGAGTGCTCCTACCTGGAACTCTACGAAGGTCAGGCCCTGGCGGCACAGGTCGAGAGCTTCCTGACCGAACACGGCTTCCGCCCGGCCGGCCGCTTCAACCCGGTCACCCACCCGCGCTACGGCGAGGTCCAGGCCGACCTGCTGTTCGCCCGCCGCGCCTGACTATTTCGCGCGCCTGAGCCGCAGCAGCTCGCGGTCGACCTGCCAGCGGAACCAGAGGGTCTGCCAGACATAGAAGGTCAGGCCCAGGCGGCCGTCGCGGAAGCCGCCGCGCAGCAGGTAGCGGTAGACGAACAGCAGCACCGGCCGCACGAAGGGCGGCAGGCGACCATAGGCGGCACGCAGGGCTCGCTTGCGGCGCACCGGATCGCCGTCCCAGCCGCCGTCGATGGTGTCCGGCGCCCCCGCACCCTGCGCCTGGGCGTGGAGCTGCCGGGCCTCCAGCTCCGCCCAGCGGCGGTGGCGCGCCTTCCATACCTGGAAGGGGCCACGGATGTCGTCGATCATCGGGTGGGTCAGACGGCGGGTCGCGCCCTCGACGTAGAAGTGCTGGTCGTACAGCCGCATCTCGCAGCGCCCGCGCCCGCGGCGGAACAGGCGCAGGTGGTAGATCGGGTACATGCCGCCGTGGCGCAGCGGCTGGCCGAGGAAGTGCACCAGGCGCGGGATGTAGAAGCCGGCCACCTCGGCGGGCGGGTCCGCCAGCAGCGCACGGATCTCGGCGATCAACTCCGGGCTCGGCCGCTCGTCGGCGTCCAGGTGCAGCTCCCAGTCGCCGGCCAGGGGCAGGGTGTCGATCGCCCAGTTGCGCTGGGCGCCGTAGTGCTCGAAGGGATGCTCGGCGATCCGGGCGCCGGCGGCCCGCGCGATCGTCAGCGTGGCGTCGCTGCTGCCGGAATCGACGACGTGGAGGTCGTCGCTCAGCTCGCGCGCCGCCGCCAGCGTGGCGCCGAGAGTCGCCTCGGCGTCAAAGGTCAGCACGACGACGGACAGGCTCATGCCGGCGGCCCCAGGGCGATCGCCTCCGCGTACAACGCCTCGAGCTGCGGCGCCACCCTGGCCCAGTCGAAGCGCGGGGCCGTTCGCTCCCTGGCTGCCCGGCCCAGGCGGGCGCGCAAGCCGGCGTCGCCCATCAGGCGGTCGAGCGCGGCGGTCAGGTCCGCCGCCTGCGGCGGGCAGACCAGGCCCGCACCGTCCGACTCGATCTCGCGCCACAGCGCCACGCGGTCGGTCACCAGGACCGGCCGGCCGGCCGCCATCGCCTCGACCGCGGCGAGGCCGAAGTTCTCGCCGCGCGAGGGCAGCACGAAGAGCTCGGCCTGTTGCAGCGCCGCGTGCTTGTCGTCCCCCGCGAGATGCCCGGCGAAGGTGAGGCGCTCGGCGACGCCGCATTCCGCGGCCAGGCTGCGCAGCCGCTCGCCTTCGCCGCGGTCGGCCCCGGCCAACAGCAGATGCCACTCCGGGTGGCGCGGCGCCACGGCCGCAAACGCCGGGATCAGCAGGTCGAGCCCCTTCTGCGCCGCCAGACGGCCGAGGAACAGCAGCACCCGCTTGCCGGCCAGCTCGGGAAAGCGTGCGCTCAGCGGCGGCGCGTCCGGCGCGGCGAGGGCCGCGATGTCGAGCCCGAGCGGGACGACCCGCCCCGGCCGGCCGAAGACGAAGGGCGCGGCGTCCTGCGCTTCGGCCTCGCTGGTGTAGTGCAGGCAGGCGGCACCGCGCGTCACGCCGTTCTGGAACAGCAGGTTCGCGACACGCTTCTGCAGCCGCCCGCGGGCGCGCACGAAGGGCAGGAAGGCCCCGTGCGGGCGCAGGATGTAGGGCACGCCGGCGGCCCGGCAGGCGCGTGCCGCGGCCCAGTCGTGGAACAGGTAGAGCGAGTGCAGATGCACGACGTCGAAGCGCCCGACCTCGGCCATCAGCGCACGCGCCAGTCCGGTCGAAACCGCGAAGCGGCGGAAGCGATGGGGAAAGAAGCGATAGGTCACGCGGTCGCGTTCCAGCGGCTGGTCGGTCGGCACCTCACCGCGACGGCCGCGGTCGGTGGTGAAGACAGCGACCCGGTGGCCGCGCCGGGCCATTGCCTCGGCCATCGCCGGACAGGCGGCGGCGGGTCCGCCCTGGGCGGGCGCCAAGTTGGCAATGACGTGCAGTATGGACAGCCCCACGCTCACGCACGCGCTCCGCCCGGCTCCGCGAGCAGCGCCTCGAAGACCTCGAGATAGCGGGCCGCTACTGCATCGACGGTGAAGCGCCGGGCGGTATCCAGGATGGCGGGCCGCATGGCGTCGGCATCGGCTGCCGCCGCCCGCTCCAGCATGTGCGACAGCGCGGCCACCGGGTCGGCGGCGCGATGGTCGAAGACGAAGCCGGTGCGCCCCGGCTCGACATAGTCGCCAAAGCAGTCCAGGCCGGAGACCAGCGGCACCGCGCCCATCGCCATCGCCTCCAGCGGCGCCAGCGGCAGCGCCTCGCCGCGTTCGGCCAGCGAGGGGTAGCAGAAAAGCTCAGCCTGGCGGTACTCGCTGCGCAGCGCCGCCTCGTCGAAGCTTGGCCCTGGGATGGCCAGCCGCTCGCCCAGGCCGGCGCCGCGGGCCTGAAGCTCCGCCAGGTAGCCGGCGCCGCCGCCGCCAGCCGCCACCTCCCACGGGCCCACCAGCCTCAGCCGCCAGTCGGGCAGATCAGCCCGGCCGAAGGCATCGATCAGCAGGCCCAGACCCTTCTCGGGATGCAGCCGGCCGACGTAGAGCACCGTGCGGTTGCGCGTGCCGGCCGCCTGCGCCGGCGGGGGAGGGGTCAGGCCGCGGCCGATCGGGCCGGAGAGGGTCACCACGCGATCGGCAAGGCGCGGTACCTGCTCGGCCAGGGCCCGGGAGATCGGGCGCGAGGCGCCGATAAGGCGGCCGATGCGCCGGTAGAAGCGGTGCTGGCCCTTGGGATAGCGCCCGACCCGCGGACAGACCCGGCCGAGCCGGTCGGGCAGCGGCAGCATGGGCAGAAGCGGGCTGTTGGTCAGCAGGATGTCGGCCGGCGGCAGGGCCGCCCGCGCGCGAAGACAGTAAAGCAGTTCGGCCAGGCGGAACCGCAAACTCGAGGACGGCGCGTCCAGCGAGGCGATGCGGAGGTGGCGCACGCCCTCACAATCCTCTTGATCCGGCAGGCCGGGAAAGCGCCGCGAAACGTGCACCACCGTGTGACCGCGCGCCGCCCAGGCCGGCCCGAGGCCGCTCATGATCTTCTCCACGGCGCCGCCGCGCAGGGGCGGGACCGGCAGGAAGGGGCCTTGGACGATGGTGATGCGCATTGGGCGAAGGGGGCCGGGTCGCTGCGGGCGCGCGCGGCCCTTTGCGACTCCGGTCGCCCGGCCGCGCGCCATGCCGGCGAAGCTAGTCGATCTGCGGCGCGCTGCGAAGGGGCCAGCGGCCCCCGAGACTCTGGCGCCGGCGCGGCGGGCGCGTGCTAAGCTGCGCTGCCGCCCAGACCCGACAGCCGCGGAGAGCCGCAGCTTGCCGAACGCTGCCGAGACGCATCTTGCCGCCAATCCCTTCGCCGACGAGTTCGAAACGCGCTTCTATCCGGAGCGCGCGGCCGGCGGCTTCAGCCACACGGACGGCACGATCGCCTTCTACGCCCGGGTGAACGTCCTGCTGCGCCCTGAGATGACGGTGCTCGACTACGGTGCCGGGCCGGGCCGCTCGATCGCGCAGGACGGCATCGCCTGGCGGCGCGCGCTGCGCACGCTCAAGGGCAAGTGCGCACGGGTGGTCGGCGTCGACATCGACCCGGCGGTGCGCGACAACCCCTACCTGGACGCGGCCGAGACGATCGCGCCCGGCGGCGTGCTGCCGCTGGACGACGCCTCGGTCGACCTGGTCGTCGCTGACTGCGTGTTCGAGCACGTCGCCGACCCGCAGGCGACGGCCCACGAGCTGGACCGCGTGCTGAAGCCGGGCGGCTGGATCTGCGCGCGCACGCCCAACCGCTGGGGCTACATCGGCCTGGCCACCAACCTGGTGCCCAACCGCCTGCATGTCGCGGTGCTGCGCCGGGTGCAGCCGGACCGCCCGGCGGCCGGCGTCTACCCCACCTGCTACCGGCTCAACACGCGGGCCGCCCTGCGCCGGGCCTTTCCACCGGCGCGCTACCTCCACGCCGTGCACACGATGAACAACGAGCCGGCCTACTTCGGCCGCTCGGCCCTGGCCTGGCACCTGATGCGCCTGGCCTTCCGCCTGACGCCGCAGGCGCTGGGCGCCACCTTCTACGCCTACCTGCAGAAGCGCGGCTGAGGATGTGCGGCGTCGCGGCGATCTACGCCTTCGGCAGCCAGGCCCCGCCCGTGGACGCCGGCGAGCTGGCGGCGGTGACGCACGCCATGGCCGCGCGCGGGCCGGACGGCACGGGCGCCTGGGTCTCGGCGGACGGGCGGGTCGGCCTCGGCCACCGGCGCCTGGCGATCCTCGACCTCTCCGACGCCGGCGCCCAGCCGATGACCGGCGCCCAGGACTGCGTCGTCAGCTACAACGGCGAGATCTACAACCACGCGGAGCTGCGCGCCGAGCTGGCCGCCCAGGGCCATGTCTTCCGCTCGCACAGCGACACCGAGGTGCTGCTGGCGCTTTACGAGCGCGAGGGGCCGGGGTTCCTCGACCGACTGCGCGGCATGTACGCGCTGGCGATCTGGGACCCGCGCCGCCGCGGCCTGCTGCTGGCGCGCGACCCGTTGGGCATCAAGCCGCTCTACTACGCCGAGGCCGGCGGCTGCCTGCGCGCCGCCTCCCAGGTGCGTGCGCTGCAGGCGAGCGCGCTGCAGCCCAGCCGCGATCCGGCAGGGCGGGTCGGCTTCCTGCTGTGGGGCTACGTGCCGGAGCCGGTCACCCTGTGGCGCGAGATCCGCAGCCTGCCGGCCGGCACCTGGCTGTGGGCCGACGCCGAGGGCGTCGGCCGGCCGCAGGCGCACTTCGACCCGACGCAGGTGTTGCGCGAGGCGGAAGCCGAGCCACCTCCGACCGCCGGCAGCCGGACCGAGGTGGTGGCAGAGGCCCTGCGCGACAGCGTGGCGGCGCATCTGGTCTCCGACGTCCCGGTCGGGCTGTTCCTGTCGGCCGGGCTCGACTCCACCTGCCTGGCGGCCCTGGCGCAGCGGGCGGGCGGGCGGCTGCAGGCCTTCACCCTCGGCTACGCCGAAGGCGCGGACGAGGTGGCCGATGCGGCCGCCGTCGCCGGGCATCTCGGCCTGCCGCACGCCGCCGCCCGGCTGGGCGCCACCGAGTTCCAGGCGGCGCTGCCGGCGCTGCTCGCGGCCATGGACCAGCCCTCGATCGATGGGGCCAACACCTTCTTCGTCGCCCGCGAGGCGGCGCGCCGAGGCCTCAAGGTGGCGCTGTCCGGGGTCGGCGGCGACGAGCTGTTCGGCAGCTACCCGAGCTTCCGGCAGATCCCGGCCGCGCGCCGGCGCCTGGGTCCCCTGGCGCGCCTGCCCGGCTTGGGCACGCTGCTGCGTCACCTGAGCGCGCCCCTGCTGCGGCGGAGCACCTCGCCGAAGTATGCCAGCCTGCTGGAGTACGGGGGCTCGCTGGGCGGCCTGTACCAGCTTCGCCGAGGCCTGTTCCTGCCCTGGGAGCTGCGCGGCCTGATTCCCGACGAGGAGCTGGTGGCGGGGCTCGCCCGGCTTGCGACGGAGGCGCGGCTGACCGCGCAGACGGCGGGCCTGCGCGACGGCCACCTCGGGGTCATGGCCCTGGAGATCGGCTGCTACCTGCGCAACCAGCTTCTGCGCGACGCCGACTGGGCCGGGATGGCGCACGGCCTGGAGATCCGCACGCCACTGGTCGACGCCGTGCTGCTGCGCCGCCTGGCGCCGATCCTGGCGCACGCCGGCCGGCCGGCCAAGCGGGTGCTCGCCGAGATCGCCGGGCCGGCCCTGCCCGCCTGGCTGGCCGAGCGCCCCAAACGCGGCTTCGCGCTGCCGGTCCGCGACTGGCTGCAGGCCGGCGCCGAGGCGCCGCCGGCGCCCGCCCATCTGGCGCGCGGCCTGCGCGGCTGGGCGCTGCAACTCGACCGGGCGTTCGCCGGCGGGGCGAACTGATGCGAGCGGCGGTCATCCTGCACGACTGCTTCGGCGGTCGCGGCGGCATCGCCAAGTTCAACCGCGATGCCCTGCAGGCGATGGCGGCAATGCCGGAGGTCACGCAGATCGAGGTGCTGGCGCGTCTCGCCCCGCTGGGTCCGGTCGGTCCACTGCCCGACAAGATCCGCTATCGCCACGCCGGCGGCTCGCTGCTGCGCTTCCTTGTCCTTCTCGCCGCCGCACGGCTGCGCGGTGCCGAGTTCTGGCTGTGCGGTCACCTCAATCTCTTACCGGTGGTGCCGCCGGGTTGTCATTTGGTGGTGCACGGCATCGAGGCCTGGCAGGCGCCGCCCGACACCCGGCGCGGCGCGTGGGTGCGCCGAGCGCTGCGACGCGTGTCGCGCGTACTGTCGGTCAGCGATCTGACTGCCACGCGCATGGCGGCCTGGTCCGGCCTGCCGCGCAACCGCTTCGAAGTCGTCGGCAACACGGTCGAACTTGCGACTTACGCGCCAGCCGCCGAGCCGCCATCGGGACCCGTGCTGCTGTCGCTCGGACGCATGGCCGTACAGGAACGCTACAAGGGATTCGACGAACTGCTGGAGGTGCTGGACGACCTGAGCCGGCGGGTGCCCGGGCTGCGCCTGGTTCTTGCCGGCGATGGCCCCGATCGTCCGCGCCTGGAAGCCAAGGCCCGCGCCCTCGGCGTCGACGCCAAGGTCACCTTTACCGGATACGTTCCCGAAGCGGAGAAGGCCGCGCTGTACCGCAGCGCCACAGCCTTTTCCTTGTGCGGTTCGGGCGAGGGCTTCGGCATCGTGTTGCTGGAGGCGATGGCGAGCGGTCTGCCGGTCGTCGCGAGCGATCGCGACGGCAGCGGCGAAGTGGTCCGCGCGGTCGGTGGTGCGGGCGAAGCCGGTGAGATCGCCGACCCGCACGACCGGCCGGCGCTGCTCGACGCGCTCGAATGGGCCCTGCGCCGCGGTCCGGGCGCACCGCCCGCCGGCCTGGAGCGCTTCGCCTACCCGGCCTTCACCGCACGGTTTCAGGAGGCGCTTCGCAGCGGCATGGCCCGCTCGACGGCCCCTGCCTCTGCGGCCAGGTCTCGGTGAAGGATCGGGAGGACGGCAATCGGATGGCGCCGTTACGAGACCTCGCCGCCCCTCGTCGCGGCATCGCGCCGGAACCGGTCGCCGCGGCGGTCCTCGAACGGCAGGCGCTCGCCGCATGAGGTGGGCCGGGCCCGAGGCGGGCAAGCTCCGATGAGCGGGCTGCGCCGGCGTGCCACCACGCTCCTGTTGCGCGGGCTGGCCCTCTTCGCGCCCGAACGGCCGGGGCCGCAGCCGACGTTCCGGCCGCGCCGGGCGGTGGTGGTGCGCTACGCTGGACTGGGCGACGTCGTCTCGGCCACCGCCGTGGTCGAACGCCTGCGCCTGGACTATCCCGATTGCGAGATCGCCTTCGTCTGCGCGCCCGGCTCGGCGCCGCTGCTCGCCGGCCAGCCGAGCCTCGACCGCGTGCTGCCCGAGCCCCGCCCGACCTGGCGCTCGGCGCTCTCCGCCTGGCGTCGCTGGCGGCGCTGGGGCCTCGACCGCCGCGACCTGCTCGTGCTCCTGGAGATCGACCCGCTGGCGATTGCGCTCGCCTGGGCCGTTGGCGCCCGATTTCGCCTGGGTCTCGACGCCGGCGGCCAAGGCTTCGGGGTCAGTCTGAGCCATGCGGCGCCGGTGCGCGCGGCGCACGACGAGCTCGATCCGGGCCTGGCACGGCAGAGCGTGGCGGAGGTCTTCCAGCGCCCCCTCTTCTTGCTGACCGGCAAGCCCTGGGCACCCGCGGCGCCGCGCCTGGAATTGACTGCGAGCGAGCGTGCGCCTGCGGCGCCTGGCTCCAGGCGGCGCGTGTGCCTTCTGCCGACCGGCACCGCACCGGACAAGCTCTGGCCGGCCGAGCGCTACGCGGCGTTGGCCGAGCGTCTGACCCGGCGCGGCTACGAGGTCTGCATCCTCGCCGGTCCCGGCGAAATCGGTCTGCAGTCGCTCTTCGCGGCGGCCGCCCCCTCGGCGCGGATCGAGATCGGCACCCGGTGCCTGCGCGAAAGCCTGGCCCTGCTGGCGGGCAGCGCGCTGGCGATCGGCAACGACACGGGTCCGCTGCACGCCGCCGCCGCCCTCGGCACGCGCACCTTGGCGCTGTTCGGGCCGACCGCCTGGTGGGCCTACGCCCGGGCGACGCGGGACAACCGGGTGCTGATCCCGGCGGATGCGCCGCTCGGTCTTGCCGCGTACGATGCGGCCCGACCGGCGGTGACGGGGATCGATCTCGACTCGGTGGAGCGCGCGGCGCTGGCGCTGCTGACGGCACCGGAACGCCTGGGACAGCCCGGCCAGCCGGTCCGCGCGGGTACGCTACCGCCGGCCGCATCCTGCGCGCCGACGGCGCCGCGCCGATAGGAGCCCCTGCGCTGTGCGCGACCTCTTCGTCTCGTACGCCACCACCGCCGCCGTCCAGGTCGCAACGCTGGTCACGGGCGTGCTGGCGGCGCGGCTTCTGCTACCGGAGGGCCGCGGCGAACTTTTCGCCGTCCTGCTCTGGCCGCAGGTGATCGCCAGCCTGTCGTCGCTGAGCCTCGGCAATGCGATCAACTGGCGGACGGCCCGTTTGGCGGCGGGCGGCGCCGATGCCTTCGTCAAGTTGATCGCCTTGGGCGCGCCCTTCACGGTGCTCGGCATCCTGATCGGCTGGCATGTGATGCCGGTGGCGATGCGCGGCTACGACCCGGAACTGGTCGGCCTGGCCCAGATGCTGTTGCTGGTGCTGATCCCCGGCCAGCTGGTGTTCGGCACCGCCGCCGGCCAGCATCTGGCGCTCGGCCGTGTCGTCGTCTGGAACCTGTTGCGCCTGCTGCAGCCGCTGGGCTACGCCGCCATCGCCGTCGCGCTGTGGCTCGGCGAGGCGGTCAGCCCCGCCAATTTCGCCCTGGCCTACATGGCCAGCGGCCTGATCACCGGGGCGCTCGCGCTGTGGCTGCTGGCCCCCCGGCTGATGCGCCGCGACGGCCGGCTGGGACCGGGCGAGCTCAAGCAGCTCGTAGTCTACGCCCTCAGCGTCCACCTGGGCGCGCTGCTGCTGCTCGGCAGCGGTCAGCTCGACCGCATGGTTCTGTCGGTCAGCCTGACCCCGGCCGATCTCGGGCTCTACGCCGTGGCGCTTTCGTTGGTCGGCGGCGTGGCGCTGCTGGCCCAGGTGCCGGCGATCCTGGTGCTGCCGAAGACCGCCGGGCAGTCGACCGACGCGGGGCAGTCGCTGGTCATGGCGCGCTACGTCAAGTTCACCTTGGCCGTCGCCGGCGTCGGCGCGCTCGCCCTGATCCTGCTGGCCGGACCACTGCTGACCTTGTTGTTCGGGGCCGAGTACCGCGGCGCGGCGCCGGCCCTGCGCCTGCTGGCGGTCGCCGCCGCCTTCAATGCCGTCCAGAACGTGCTCGCCGGCGGCCTGCAGGGCGCCGGGCGCCCCGGCGACGTCAACCGCGCGCGCGCGGCCGGGCTGGTCGCGTTGGCCATCGGCCTGGCGCTGCTGGTCGGCGAGCAAGGGCTGGATGCCGGCCTTTTGGGCGCCGGCGCCGCGGTGATGCTGGCTGCGCTGGTTCAGGTCCTGGTCGGCCTCTGGCTGGCCTGGCGCCGGATGGGCATCGCGCCCAGCCGCCTGTTGCTGCCGAACGGGGAGGATTGGGCGTACCTGCGCCTGCGCCTGGAACAGCTTCGGGAGGGTCGCTCTTGAGGCTGCTGGTGACCTCCTTCCACTTCCACCCCAGCCTCGGCGGATTGGAGACGGCCGGCGAGACACTCGCCGGCGCCTTCGTCGCCAAGGGGCATGAGGTCGTGCTGGCGACCGAGACGCCGGCCGACCCCGCCCAGCCGACCCGAGTGGCCTTCGAGGTGCTGCGCCGCCCCTCGATCTGGGAGCTGCGCCGCCGCCTCGCCTGGGCCGACCTGCTGTGGCAGAACGGCCTGAGTCTGCGCCAGGCGCGCGCCCTGCCGCTTTGCCCGCGCCCCTGGGTGGTGACCCATCAGACCTGGGTGAGGGACCCCGACGCCCGGCCGACGCTGCCGACCCGCCTGAAGTTCGCCAGTCTACGCCTCGCCCATTCGGTGGCGATCAGCGGGGAGATCGCCCGCGGGCTGCCGGGGCCAAGCGTCGTCATCCCGAATCCTTATCGCGACGGCATCTTCCGGCTGACCAACACAGGCCCCCGCCGTTGGGCGCTCGGTTTCGTCGGCCGGCTGGTGTCCGACAAGGGCGCCGACCTGCTGCTGCGCGCCCTGGCCGAGCTGCCGACCGAAGTCGCCGACCGGCGATGCGTCGTGATCGGCGACGGCCCGGAGCGCGCCGCTCTGGAGCGCCGGGCGGCCGCGCTGGGTGTGGCCGGGCGGATCGATTTCCTCGGCCCACGCCGCGACGCGGAGCTGGCCGAGCTGCTGAACGAGATCGAGGTGCTGGCCGTCCCGTCGCGCTGGGCCGAACCCTTCGGGATCGTCGCGCTGGAGGGCTTGGCCTGCGGCTGCGCCCTGGTGGTCTCGCGGCGGGGCGGCCTTCCGGAGGCGGCGGGGCCGGGGCAAGCGGTCTTCGACAACGACGACTGGCGCGGCCTGCGCGACCGCTTGGCCGAGCTGCTGAGCGACCCCGGCCGGCGCGCCGCAGCCGCAGACGCCGGCCGCCGGTATGTCGCCGGCTTCACTGCCGAGCGCATCGCCACCCGCTACCTGACGGTCTTCGGCGCCGTCCTGGAGGGACGGTCATGAGCGCAGCCACGCCGGCCTTCGACGGGCCCCTGCCCTTCGTGGTCGCCAGCCACCCGAGCAAGCAAGGCTTCTTCTACCGCGTGCCCCTGGCGGCCCAGACCTGCGGCCTGCCGGGCGTCTTCCTGACCGGGCTGTACTACAAGCCCGAAAGGCCGCTCTGGCGTTTGGCGGCGAAGCTGCCGACCCTGGCGGCAAAGCTGCCGGCGCGGCGCGAGCCGGCGCTGACCGACGCGTGCGTCGTCTCCGTCAGCGGGCCTCTGCCGGAGATCCTGCCGCGGCTGACCGGCGGCTACCGCGCCGGCAACGCGCTGCACGACGCCCGTGCCGCCGCCTGGTTGCGCCGCCGGCTGGCGACGCGGCCGGAGCCGGTGATCGTGCATGCCGCTATCGGCGCCGCGCGCGACACCTTCCGCGCCGCCCGCAAGCTGGGCATGATCTGTGTGCTGGAGGTCACGCTGCCGCCCGGCGCCCAAGACGTGGTGGCCCGCGAGAGCGTGGCGGCCGGCCTGCCGCTGCCGGCCGTGGAGCGGCAAACGCGCGAGTTGGAGGAACTGGCGCTCGCCGACGTCGCCATCGCGCAGAACCGCTTCTCCGTCGAGCTGCTGCGCGGCCGCGGCGTGGCGCCGGAGCGCATCGTCCTCTTGCCGCTCGGCGCCGACCTGGCCGCCTTCCGGCCCGCCGCTGGACAGCGGCGGCCGGGTCCCTTGCGCGCGCTCTTCGTTGGGCACCAGTCGGTCCGCAAGGGCCTGCACCATCTGCTAGAGGCTTGGGACCGACTCGCGCCGCACGAAGCGGAGCTGATCCTGGCCGGCCCGGTGATCGACCGCAGCGGCACGGAGCTGCACCGGCGCTACGCCGGACGCTTCCGCTATCTGGGGCCGCTGCCTCATGCGGAGCTGGCCGCCGTCTACGCCGATGCCGACCTCTTCGTCATGCCCTCGCTCTACGAAGGCGGGCCGATCGTGGTGCTGGAGGCGATGGCCTCCGGCCTGCCCTGCCTGGTCAGCGCAGCCGCCGCCTCGGTGGTCGAGCACGAGCGCAGCGGACTGATCGTCCCGACTGGCGATGTCGAAGCCTTGGCCCAGGCGATGCAGCGACTGCTCGGTGACGGCGGGCTGCGCCGGCGACTCGGCAAGGCCGCGCGCGTGGCGGTGGCCGACTTCACCTGGGATCGCCACGGCGAGCGCCTGTGCCGCCTTTACCGCAGCCTTGCCGCCGGGGCACCGCCGCCGCAGTTGGTCGCCCTGGGTCCGCTGCCGGGGCGGCCGGCAGAAGCGCCTTAACGGCGGCGCCGGAGGCGGGCACACTGTCGGCTCGCGGTGCCGGCGGGTCGGCGGCGACGCGAAGAGGGACGAACGCGCAGAGACGGACAAACGCGCAGATACGATGGTCGAAACCCTGATTGTCATGGGCCTGCTGGGCCTGCCGTGCTGGTACCTGGTGTGGCGACGCCCGGACCTGACGCCGCTGCTGCTGCTGGCGTGGGTGGCGCTGACGGGCTGGCTGTTCGCCCGGCTCGGCTTCAGCGGCCCGGCCAAGCTGCTGAAGGACGTGCTGTTCGTCATTCCGCTCTACGCCCTGGTCTTCTTCGTGCGCCCGCAACTGCTGCGCGGCATGGCGGTCAGCGGCACCCTGCTGGCCTGCCTGCTGCTGTTCGCCGGCCTGGTCATCCTGCAAATGGTCAACCCGAACGTCGGTTCGCTGCCGAAGGCAATCCTCGGCGCCAAGGTCTGGCTGCTCTACGTGCCGCTGGTGCTGGCCGCAGGCGCCGTCCTGAGCGAGCCGCGGCACCTGCAGCAGTTCCTGCGCGGCGGCGTGGCGATCTGCCTGATCGTCTTCGGCGTCGCCTTGCTGCAGGTCGCACTCAGCGTGACGCTCGGCTATCGAGCCACGATTACCCTGACCCATGGCGAGGCGGCCTTCGCCGCGACGCAGGGCTTCGTGCAGTTCAGCGTCGGCGGCTTTTTCGGACGCATCCCGGCAACCTTCGCCTTCGCCGGCGAGTTCTACGGCTTCTGCGGCATCGGCCTGGCGATCGCCTACGCCGCCTATCGCTACGAAGCCGCCGGACGCTGGCGGCTGCTGGCCTTGCTGGCACTGGGCGCCGGCTGCGCCGCCTACGTCACCTCGGGCAGCCGCGGCGCGCTACTGTTCATCCCGCTGTTCATCGTCCTGGCGATGGCGGTCGAGCGGCGCGCCGGCAGCGGCATCTTCGTGCTGCTCGCCTTCGCGGTGCCGGCGATCCTAGTCGTCGCCGACGTCGCCAACATCGACCTACTGCAGCTCGCCGGGATGACCGCGACATTGACCAAGGCCTACGGCTCGAACGTCGGAGTCGCCGGGACCTGGGAGATGATGACCCAGTATCCGCTCGGCCTCGGCACCGGCTCCGGCACGCAAGCGGCGCGTCACCTCGGCGATTTCGGTCTGGCAACGCCCGAGACCAGCTTCGAAGGCATGTACGGGAAGGCGGCGCACGAACTCGGGCTGCTGGGGCCCTTCCTGCTGATCGCCGCGCTTGCCGCCCTGATCGGCGCCGGTTTCCGCGCCTTGTGGCTGTGCCGCGGCAGCCGGATCGAGGGGCCCGCGGCGGCGTTGCTCGCCTACACCATCCTGATGACCATGTGGTCCTTCAAGGGCTGGACCCTGGATATCGACCCGACCAACGTGATGATCTGGGTGCTCGCCAGCATCGTCCTGCGCTGTCCCTCGCTGGCCGAAGCCCGCACCGCCCCGCCGGCGCCCGCGCAGCACCCCTTCCTGGCGCAGCTGCGCACCGCGCCGACGATCCTCGGTGGGCGGCGACCACCGGGTTAGCCGGCCCCGCGAGTCACCGCCGCCAACGCCGCCTTCAGGCCGCGCACGTCGGCCTCGAAGTCCCAATCGGCGATGCGGGCCCGCGCGGCCGCGCCCATGCGCGCGGCGTTCTGCGGGTCGGCCATGACGGCACCCAGGCGCTCGGCCAGGGCCGGCACGTCGCCCAGGGGCACGCGGTAGCCGGTCTCGCCCTCGACCACCAGGTCATGGGCGGCGCCGACCTCGTCGCTGGCCAGGATCGCCGTGCCGGCGGCCATCGCTTCGTTGACCACCAGTCCCCACTGTTCGTGCGCCGAGGGGATCAGCAGTACCTCGGCCAGGGCGTAGAGGGCCGGCAGCTCCGACTGGTTGCGAAAACCCAGCAGCCGCACCGAATCCTCCAGCCCGTGCCCAGCGATCGCCCGTTCCGCCGCGGCGCGCTGCGCGCCGTCGCCGGCGATCAGCAGCACCGGGCGGCGCGCCGCCGCCGGACCGCCCAGCCGCGCCATGGCGGCGATCGCCTCCAGGACCCGCTTGCGCGGCATCAGCTTGCCGACGAAGAGCGCCACGGGCCGCTCGCCGAGCCGCAGCTCGCGACGCAGCGCCGCTATGTCGGCGGCTTCGGCGCTGGTCGCGAAGCGCGCGTTGTCGACCGCATAGGGCATCGCGAAGATCCGCGCTTGCGGCACGCCCCAGCTCCGCAGATGCTCGGCGTTCGCCCGGCCGATCGCCAGCCAGGCGTCGACAGCCGGCACCATCCAGCGCAGCGTCGCGCGTCGAATCAGGTTGCGCAGCCCCGGCCGGCGCGCCACGCCGCGCTCCCAAACCTCGTCGCGCATCAGCACCGGGATGCCGAGCGCCTTGGCAGCGAGCACGGCGACCTGATGGTGCGGCTGCGCGTAACCGTGGACCCACAGGGCATCGAAGCGGCCGCGCCGCAGCCGGCGCACGAGGCCCAGCGGCCAGGGCCAGAACAGGCCGAGCCTGCGCCCGTCGCCCAGGGTCGGCAGGAAGTCGTAGGCATAGCCCTCGAGCAGCGGCGTGTCCCAGGCGACCTCGCGCCCGAAGCCGGCGTCGTGGTAGCCGGCGACCGAGATGCGGCTTTCGAAGAACACCGTCAGGTCCAGGCCCGGCTCTCGCGCGATGCGCGCCAGCAGCGGCGCTTGGTACTGGATCGGATGGCTGACGAGGTAGGCCAGGCGCAGCCGACGCCGCGAATCGCCGCTCACTCCCAGCCCTCCGGCAGGCCGCGGGGGCGGCGGACCAGGCCGAGCAGGCGGCGCCAGGCCAGGGCCGTGGCCACCGCCGGCTCGGCCGACAGCCGCAGCTCGCGCGCCAGACGGCCGAAGGCGCCGGGCGGACGGGGAAACAGCGCGCGCCAATCCGCCAGCAGCGCGGCGTAGGCGCGGCCCGGGCGGCGCTGCGGCAGGCCGTGTAGGCTGGCGGCCGGCAGGCCGAGGTCGGCCAGCAGTGCCAGGAAGACGCCGAGCGGGCGCGCCACCCCGGCCCGCGCCGCCAGACGGGCCAGCAGATCGGGATCGATCGCCGGGCTGCGGCCGGACAGCCAGACGTAGGCGTCGAGCAGCTTCTTGACGGCATCCGGCCCGAACTTGTCCTTGGCGGCGTTGCTGGCGAGCAGCAGGAACTGATGGGTCGGGTCGGGCGCCAGCACCGGCGGCGGGCCGCCAGCGCCCTGCAGGGGCCGCGCCGCGGCGAACAGCTCGTCGGCCGGCAGGCCGCGCTCCAGTGGCCAGCAGTCGGGCTGCAGATGGATGTCCAGGTTGACCACCCCGTCGGCCGAGGCGAAGGGTTGGAAGGAGGCACGCGAGAGGAAGCCCCAGGGCTTGGCCGGCAGCGGCCGGAAGGCGTAGCCGGCCGCGCCCAGGACGTCCAGCAGCCGCGGCAGGTCGCCGCCGCGCACCAGCACGTCGAGGTCGCCGGAGCAGCGCAGCGCCGGCGTGTCGTAGAGCCAGTGGGCGGTGACGAAACCCTTCAGCGCCACCGCCGGGATCTCGGCCGCCTGGAGCTGCGCCAGACAATCGCGCTGCCGCTGAAGGCGAAACCGCGCGGCGAGCGCGTCCTGGCGCACGGCCTCCGCCGGCACCGCGACAGCCGGACCGGCCAGCGCCTCGGCGAGCGCCGCCCCCAGGTAGAGCGGCAGTCGCGCGGCGGCCGGCGGCTGCCGCCAGGCGGCGGGCAGCGGCGCCGGCACGGCGGGCCGCTCAGGCCTGGAGATAGCGGCGCTCGGCACCGTCCAGCACCAGCGCGGTCAGGCGCCCGCCGTAGACGGCGCCGGTGTCGATGCCGATGCGGTTCTCGCGCTCGACCGGCTCGGGTTCCGGCGTGTGGCCGTGCACCACCACCTTGCCGAAATCGGCGTTGGACTGCAGGAAGGGGTAACGGATCCAGATCAGGTCCTGGGGATCCTGCGCCTCCAGCTCGACGCCCGGCCGCACGCCGGCATGCACGAAGAGGTAGCCGCCCTCGCCGTGCCGCAGCGCCAGGGTCTCCAGGAAGCGGCGGTGGCTCCGGGGCAGGGCGGCGGCGAAGCGGCGGGACAGGTGAACCAGCCGCGGCACGGCGACCGGCGGATCCTCCTCGATATCGACGCCGTAGCTGGCCAGGGTGCTGTCGCCGCCGTTGACCAGCCAGTTGCCGCCGGACTCGGGGTCGTCGAGGAACTCCAGCAGCAGCGCCTCGTGATTGCCGATCAGGTGGACCGCTTCGAAGCCCTCCGGCGGTCCGGCGAGCAGGTGGGCGACGGTGCCGGCACTGTCCTCGCCGCGGTCGACGTAATCGCCGAGATAGACGATGACCCGCCGCTCCGCCCCGCTCCCGGCGGCGTCCGCGGCGATCTTCGCCTCCAGCGACCGCAACTGGTCGAGCTGGCCGTGGACGTCGCCGATCGCATAGACGCGGGTGCCTGCCGGCGCTTGCGCCGGCGCGCGCGGCTGGCGCTCCTCGCTTCTCCCGAACAGCCTGGCGAAGGACATGCGACTCCTCTTGGCGCTGCAGGGCGCACAGCAGCGGCGGGCATGCGCAACCGCCGGCCCTGCATCTGCCCTAAGTATGGGCCGCGCCCCGCCGCGTTGAAAGAGGCCGGAAACCGGCCACGCGCGGGTGCGCGGCCGCAAGAGGCGCAGGGGCATGCCCTGGCCGCCCTACTCGGCCGCGCTGGCTTCCCAGTGCTGGCGGCCGCCCTTGTTGTCGAGGTAGTTGACCAGCGCGGCGATGACCCCGCGGTCGTAGCGCTGCCCCATCTCCTGCATCAGCTCCGACAGGGCGGCGTCGACGCTCAGCCCGGGGCGGTGGGCGCGGGCGCTGACCATGGCGACGAAGGCGTTGGCGACGGCCAGGATGCGCGCGGTCGGCAGGACCGCCGCGCCGGGTTCGCCCTTGTCGCCCGCCCCGCCGGCGCGCTCCTGCGCCTGCTCCAGCGTCTCCACGACCGGGCCGTCGAAGCTGACGCCGGCCAGCAGTTCGGCGCTGGCGTTCATGCACGCGCGAATCTTCTCGCGCTCCGCCTCGCTCAAGCCGCCCTGGCGGGTCAGCAGCTCCTCCGGCACCAGGATCTTGCCGATGTTCATAAGCAGGCCGGCCACCCGCGCGGTCTCCGCCTGGGTCTCGTCCAGCCCCATCTCGCGCGCCAGGCGTTGACTCAGCTCGCCGACCAGGTGCGAGTGGTCGGCGGCATAGGGGTCGCGCCGGTCGACCACGCCGACCAGCGTCATGATCAGCGCGTCCAGAGTGGATTCGCGGCGGGCGCGCTCGCGCAGCTCGGCGGTGACGTCGCGCTCGACCACCAGCACGCCGCGCGGCAGGTCGCTGCTGGGCGGCACCGGCACGTGGTCGGCCAGGTAGATCCGCCGACCGCCCTCGACGCTGCTGTCGCCTTCGATGCGCAGCACGTCGCTGACCCGCGCGCCCTCCTCGAGCGCCTGGTCGGCAAGAGCCAGCGTGCGCGCCGCCGCCGCGGTGCCGACCACGGCGGTCAGCGACTTGCCGAGCATCTCCTCGGGGCGCATCGCCACCCGCTCGCCGGCGCGCGCGTTGGCGAAGCGAATGTGCCCGGCGTCGTCCAGGATCAGGATCGCCGTCGGCTGGCTGTCCGTGACCAGGCGAAGCAGGTGTCGCTGGCGTTCGAGCTCCGCGGCCGCCGCCGCATGCAGCCGCGCGGACGCGGTGGCGCGGCGCGAGGCACCGTGGCGCCAGACCACCAGCAGCAGGGCGGCGACCAGACCGAGCGCCAGCAGCAGCACAAGCAGCAGCCGGTCGGCGCGGGCATCGATGTCGGCGAGCGCAACGGCGCGGTCCATCTTGACCAGCAGCAACCACTCGCTGCCGCTTACCGGCCGCGCGGTCGCCAGCACCGGCATGCCGGCGTAGTCCTCCGCCTGCAGGAAGGCGCCGGGCCGCTCGAGCGCCTGAGCGGCCGCCAGGCCGGCGGTGTCGCGGTCGAGCCGGCGGCCGAGCGCCGGAGTGCCGTCGGCCAGCGGCGAGAGGTATTCGACCGCCGCCCCGTTAGGCCGCACCAGCAGAATCTCCAGCCCTTCCTGGCGCACGCCGGGCTGGCGCAGCAGCGCGGCGAGCGCAGGCCCGACGGGAAGCTGTCCCACCACGGCGCCGACCGGCGGCGTCTCCGCCGCGCCCTGCAGCGCGGGGACGGCAGCAGCCAGCGCCAACAGCGGGCCGAGCTGCGGATCGCGGGAGATCTCGACAGCAGTCTCGCCCGATTCCGCAGCGAGTTCCGGTGCCGCGAAGCGCGGCGTGGTCGCCAGGACGCGGCCTTCGGCGTCGCGCACGGCCAGGCCGACCGGCGCCGGCAGGTCGACATTGGCGCGCACCTGGTCGCCGCCGCGCGGCGCCTCGAAGCCGGCCCGCTCGGCAGTCAGGCTCAGCAGGTTGCCGAGGTACTGCATCTGACCGCGGGCGTCGGTGATCGCCGCCACCTCGCCGCCGACCAGCGCCAGCTCGCTGAGCAGGAGCTGCACGGTCGCGTTGCCGGCCAGGCTGTCGATCTCGCGCTTCTGGTCGGCCAGCCAGTCGGCCACGTCCGCGGCGCGGCTGTCGGCGATCAGGCCGAGCCGGTCCTGCCAGCGGCGCAGGTCGCGCTCGCGCTCGGTGCTCACGAAGGTCGCGATGGACGCGATGCCCACGGCGCCGGCCAGCAGCAGCGCCAAGCCCATGGCCGGCAGACGCCAATCTTTCCACCACGCGCCATCCGGCGACTCGGCGGGAGTTGCGGAAAGGGTGGGCGTCGTCGGATCGGCGGTCACGGCGGTTCCGTCGCATTGGCCCGTTCCGCCAAGGGCGGAACGGCGGTGAGGACCTGACTAGGGAGGCAGCGTGCTGCACACGGTGAAGTAGCACTGCGGCCGAGACCCCGCGGGCGATCCTAGGACGCCCCGCTTAAGCAAGTCTTAAGCTTGCTGCGGCGAGACTGATTAGGACCGGGGCGCGGTGCCGCAGTGCGCGGCGGGCCCAGCGCCCGACGAAGCCGGCCCGTCGGGCCCGCCAGCCGACCCAAGGAGTGTCGCAGGATGCGCCCAACCCTCCGCGTGGTTTCGCCGCTCACGCTCGCCGCAGCCCTGGCGATCGCCGCACTTCCGGACCCCGCGGCGGCACGCTTCTCGCCCTCGCTCTTCGGCAGCCTCGAGGCGCGCTCCGACAACATCGCCCTGTTCCCCAAGTGGCAAGGCGCCTTGGCCCGGTATTTCGGCGAAGCCTCCGCACCGCAGGGAGTGACGCGCGAGGATCTCGTGGAGTGGCAGGCCTTCCTCGACGGCCTTGGCGGGCGCAGTGCCATGGCGCAGATCGAGGCGGTGAACGACCAGATGAACCGCCACCGCTACATCCAGGATCCGCCCAATTGGGGCGTCCCGGACTACTGGGCGACGCCGGCGCAGTTCTTCCAGAAGAACGGCGACTGCGAGGACTACGCGATCGCCAAGTTCATGTCGCTGCGCGCGCTCGGCTGGCCGAACGAGGCGCTGCGCATCGTCGTGCTGAAGGACCTGAACCTGCGGCTGATGCACGCCGTGCTGGTGGTCTACCACGAGGGACAGGCCTACGTTCTGGACAACCAGATCGACCAGGTCATGCCGGCCGAGCGTATCCGCCACTACCGGCCGATTTACTCGGTGAACGAAGAGGCTTGGTGGCTTCACCGCTCCTAGGGCCGTGAGGCGCCGCACGAGCCGCCATGATTCCAAAAACGACACTCCAAAAACTACACTCGGCTTGCGCATTTCTGTGCCGCAGGGTAATCCTGCCGTGTGGAGGGTGCCGGCCGCGCCGCGCGCCGGGCTCGGATATGGGTGGCGATGGTGGGCGCCGGTTCGGGCTCTTCCAGCGACCGTGAGATTCTGCTCGCCGGCGTTCTGCGCCTGGCGGATGTGTTTGTCGTGGTCGTCACCGGCTATCTGGCCTGGGTGGTGCGTACCGGCGACTTCGTCGGCTTCGCGGCGCTGTCGTCGTTCTATATCGGCGGCGTGCTGCTCGCCGGGCTGCTGACCGCCAACGTCATGCACCTGTTGCGGGCGTACGACCTGGAGGTGCTGCGCGAGCCGCTTCGCCTCGTCGCGCGCTGCGCCGGCGGCTGGCTGCTGGTGGTGCTTGTGCTGCTGGTGGTCAGCGTGCTGACCAAGACGACCAGCGTCTATTCGCGTCTGTGGTTCGGCCTCTGGTTCGTTCTCGCGCTGGCCGCGCTGTTGGCCTTGCGCGCCGCGGTCGTCGCCCGCATGGCCCGCTGGAAGCAGGCAGGCGTCGCCGGCCGACGGGTGGCTCTGGTCGGCCAGGGCGAACTCGCCCAGGACACCGCGCGCACGATGATGCGCGCGCCGGGCGCCAGCATTTCCGTCGTCGGGCTGATCGCTCCGGCCGGGGCCACCGCTCCGCAGGCAGGCGCGGCGGGCGATCTGCCGCTGCTGGGCAGCCTGGAGGAGCTGACGGAGCTGATCGAGCGGCACCGGCTGCAGGAGCTCGTGCTCGCCGTGCCCTGGTCGGACCGGGCGACCCTCGAACGGGCGCTCGAGCGGGTACGGGCGCTGCCGGTGGACGTCCGCCTGGCGCCGGAACGCAACCTGGCGGGGCACATTCCCGTGCACGGCATCTCGACCGTCATGGGGCTGCCGATGCTCGACCTCTGGCGGCGCCCGATGGGCGGCTGGGACCTGCTGGTCAAGGCGGTGGAAGACCGCGTCCTCGGCAGCCTGCTCTTGCTGGTGACGGCGCTGCCGATGCTGCTGATCGCGCTGGCCATCCGGCTGGATTCGCCCGGCCCGGTGCTGTTCCGCCAGCAGCGCGCGGGCTTCGGACGTGCGCCCTTCACGATGCTGAAGTTCCGCAGCATGCACGCCGACTGCGACGCGACGGGGCGGGTGCCGCAGGCGCGCCGCAACGACCCGCGGGTCACGCGCGTCGGCCGCTTCCTGCGGCGCACCAGCCTCGACGAGCTGCCGCAGTTAATCAATGTGTTGCGCGGCGAGATGTCCCTGGTCGGACCGCGCCCCCATGCGCTCGAGCACGATTCCCTCTACGCCGGTCTGATCGGCGCCTACCTGGCGCGCCAGAGGGTCAAGCCGGGCATGACCGGATGGGCCCAGATCCACGGGCTGCGCGGCGAGACGGACACGCCGGACAAGATGCGCCGGCGCGTGACGATGGACCTGTACTACATCGACAACTGGTCGCTCGGCCTCGACCTGAAGATCCTGACACTGACACCGGTCGTGGTGCTGCTGCAGGAAAACGCCTATTAGGGTCCGCCGTGCCATCCTTGGCCTGAGCCGCCTCACGCCTTCTCCGGTTTGCCCGCGAGCCGCCGTTCGCCAATGACCCGTTTTCTCTTCGCCTGTTTCGTTGCGCTGGTGGCGCTGGCGCCGCTGCCCTTCGGCAGTGCGCCGCAGCTTGCCGAGGCTGGCCTGGCGAGCGCCGTCGCACTGTTGGCCGTGGCGTACGCCGTCACCTTGCCGTTCGCCAGGCACGATCCCGAGGGCGCGACGCCGGCGGTCGCGGCGCGCCGCACGTGGTGGCTGGTCGCCGGCTTCGCCTTGCTGGTCGCCTGGGCGATCGCCCAGATGCTGCCGATCTGGCCGGTCCCGCTGGCTTACCCAGGCTGGACTGCGAGGCCGGAGGCCGACATGGCGCGCGTGCCCCTGACGCCGGACACGGCGGCGGCCGGCGGCGTGCTGCTGCGCCTCGTCACCTATGCACTAGTGTTCTGGCTGGCCCTGCAGTGGGGGCGGGATTCGGCACGCGCGCACCTGCTGCTCTGGACCCTGGTGGGCGCCGGCACGCTGTATGCGGTCTATGGCATGGTGATGCAGTTCGGCGGATTCGACCTTGTGCTCTGGTGGGAAAAGCGGGTCTACAGCGACTCGCTGACCGGGACCTTCGTCAACCGCAACCACTTCGCGACCTACTGCGGCATGCTGGGGGCCGCCGCCCTGCTGCTGCTGCTGCGCCGCGTCGCCGCCATCGGCGGCGGCGGACTCGGCCCCCTGGCCCGCGCCGGACTGGTCCTCGACAACCTCGGCCGCAGCGGCTGGGCAGCCTTGGCGACCAGCCTTCTGTTGTTCGCCGCCGTCGCGCTCAGCACCTCGCGCGCCGGCACACTGGCCGCCGCCACCGGCTTTGCCGCCGCCTTCCTCGCCATCGGCGCACGGCCGGGCGCACGCACCTGGATTTGGCTGGGCGCCCTCCTGGTCAGCCTCGTGCTGGGAGTGGTCCTGGCCACCGCGTCCGGCCTTCTCGACGGCCTGCTGCACCGCCTCGACCCGCAATCGGCGAGCGTCCTCGGCGGTCGCCCGGAGATCGCGCAGGTAACCTTGAGGGTGCTCGCCGAGCGGCCCCTGACCGGCAGCGGACTGGGCAGCTTCCCCAGCCTCTTCGAAGCGGCGCGCACGGCGGAGTTGGCGCAGACCGGCGACAACTCGCTCCTGCGCGCGCACAACAGCTATGTCGAGCTGGCGGCCGAGGCCGGCTGGCCGGCCTTCGTGCTGATGCAGGCCCTGCTGCTGGGCATCGCCTGGCGCTGCTGGCGCGGTCTGCGCGACCGGCATCACGACTGGATCTACGGCGCGGTGGGCCTGGCCGCCGGACTCGTCGCGGCAGTGCATGCCGCCTTCGACTTCTCTCTGCAGATTCCCGGCGTCGGCGTCACTCTGGCGGCGCTGCTGGGTCTCGGCGTCGCGCAGTCCTGGCGCCACCGTTCCGACCGGGAAGCCACCGCTTCCAGGTGACCTCGACAGCTCCCGGCGCCGGTGGCGAGGCTACTGCAGGTGGCGCGGTCTCGGCTGACGCATCGCCCGGGCGACGTCCGCCAGAAGGGCCGGATGCGCGGACAGCAGTCGTTGCAGCAGCGCCAGGCGGTTGGTCGTGCCGGCGGCCCGGATCAGACGGCGCGGATCGATCTTCGCTGCCACGGCAACGTCGTCGGCAAGCAGGTCGCGCGTGGCCGGGTCGAGTCGCGGCCAGGCCGCCAGCCCGGCGCGCACACGGCCGAAAACCAGGGCAGGCAGCGCCGGCGAGACCTCGACGGCACGCGCATAGGCCGCCGCGAAATCCGGGCCGGGCCCCGCCAGCTCCAAGCGCGCCAGCGCCAGTTGGGTCCAGGCATACGGCAGCATGGGGTTGCGGGCCAAGGCTTCCACGTGCGCCGCGGCAGACTGGCGAAGCCCCTGCAGGCGCGCGGCCGGGCTCGCGCTCGCGCGTGCCAGCGCGAAATGCAATTGACCCAGCCGCTGGTGCAGGTGGGCGCTGTCGTGCCAGGCGAGCGCCTTGACATGGGCGGCCACCGCCGGAGTCAGCTGCGGAGCGACCAAGGGGTCGCCGGCGGCAAGCCGCGGCATCAAGGCGTCGTGCGGCGCCACCAGCGCGGCGGCCACGCCGCGCGGCAGCCCGAAGCTCAGCAGCAGACCGCCCGCCAGCAGGGCGACGGCCGCGGCGAGCGCGAAGTCGATGCCGCGCATCGCCCGCGCCGCGCTCATGCCGGCCGCATCCAGGAGGCTGCCGGCAACGCGCCCGGCGCGTCAGGTCGAGTAATAGCGCCGGTAGGACTTGTGGTAATAATATTTCGAGTCCGCATAGTCGTACTGGGCCAGCTTGCGCACGTCGACATAGGTCATTGCCACGCCGGCCAGACGCGCGCCGGCCTCCAGCGCCAGCTTGAGTCCGGCCTTCGCGGTGTCCCGCTTGGTCTTCTCCCAGCGCACCAGGAAGAGCGTCGCGTCCGCCTCGCGCATCAGCGGCAGCGCATCGGACACGGGAAGCAGCGGCGGCGTGTCGAGTACGACGAGCTGAAACTCCTTCTCCAGCGCCTGCAGCAACCGGTTCATGCGCGGCGAGGCCAGCAGCTCGACCGGCCGGACCTGGCCCGACCCGGCGGTGATGAAGTGCAGTCCCGTGCGCTCGTCGTGTCCGATAATGTCGGCGAGCTGGGCGTGACCGGCCAGGAAGTCGCCGAGACCCAGGCAGGTGCCGAAGCCCAGCGCCTGACCGACCGAGGGATGGCGCATGTCGCAGTCGACGACGATGGCCCGCCGCCCCGATTTGGACGCCTGGGTAGCGATGGCCAGCACGGTCGAGGACTTCCCCTCGCTGGGCACCGAGGAGGTCACCAGCAGGCTGCGCGGCGGACGCTCCGGGTCGGACAGCATCACCCCTGTCCGTAAAGATCGCACGGCCTCGGCGAAGTGCGAGCCGCGGCTCTCGATGGCGTAGGCGAAGGGCTCCTCGTCGCGCTTTAGGCGCAGCAGCGGCAGCATGCCGAGCGCCGGAACGCCGGTCTGCGCCTCGATCTGCGTCAAGCTGCGGAAGCCGGAGTCGAGCAGCTCCAAGACCAGCGCCAGGCCGATTCCGAGCACCAGGGCGGCGACGCCGGCGGTGGCGACGATCATCGCCTTGTTGGGATAGAAGGGTCCGCCGGGGGCGGTCGCCCGGTTGATGATGCGCGCGTCGGCACGCACCGGCGCCTCCTCCTGCAGGCCGACTTCCTGCAGACGCTGCAGCAGGGCCTCGTACTGCTGCTTGGCCACTTCGACGCGCGTCCTTAACTCGGCCAGCTCGGCATCGGCTGCCTGGGTCTGCTCCAGTTCGTCGCGCAGCCGATCGACCTCCTGCTGCAGGCTGGCCTCGCGGGCGCGCGCGATCTCGAGCTGGTTGCGCAGGTTGCTGGCGATCTTCGTGATCTCGGCGCGGATCTGGGCGCGCAGGTCCTCCAGCTCCGCCCGTGCGTTGATCATGCGCGGATGCTTCTCGCGGAACTGGGTGCTGAGCTCGGCGATCTCGCGCTGCTGCTCGATCTCCTGCAGGCGCAACGATTGGATGATCTGCGAGCTGACGATGGCGCCGGCCTGCTCCAGTTCCGCCGGGTCGTTGAGCAGGCGGCGCACCTGGCTGTAGTTGGCCTGCGCCTCGCTGCGGGCGGCCCGCGCCTCGGCGAGCTGCGGCTCGAGCTGCGAGAGCTGGCGCGCCGGCAGCAGCTCGCCACCGATCGAGGTGACGCCGGCCTCGCGCCGGTAGGCCTCCAGTTCGCGCTGCGCCGCAACCACCTCGCGCTGCGCCTCGTCGACCTGCTCCTGCAGGAAGCGCGCGGCCTCGACGGTGCCTTGCGAGCGCTCCGACTGCAGACTGCCGATATAGACCTCCGCCGTGGTGTTGGCGGCGAGTGCCGCCATGTTCGGATCGGTCGAGACGTAGCTGACCGTCACCACCCGACTGTTCTCCGATGCCTGGACCGTCAGGCCTCCGAGATATGATCCGGCCAGCCAGTCGAGCAGCGCCGGGTCGCGCTCCGGATCGCCGACCTCGACCTGCAGCGGCGGTGGCGCGACCGGAGCCGGCGCCTCGGCCAGGCCGACGGCGGCAAGGACCGAGGCCAGCGCCCGCTGCAGGTTTTCTTGCAAGGTCGGCTCGGGCGGCCGAAGCTGCGGATTGAAGACCGGGCTGCGCTCGAGATCGAGGCGCAGGACGGCCTGCTTCGCCAGTTCGCGCGAGCCGATCACCTGAGCCTCGGTCCGCGTCGTCATCCAGTCGTTCGACAGGCCTTGGACCACTTCTGGCGTGTTGACCAGGTTGCGGCGGTCCGGCTCGATAATCAGCTGCGCCTCGGCACGGTAGAGCGGCACGAGACGGCTGACGTGCATCAGCGCGCCCAGCGTCGCCAGCGCCAGCAGGGCCACGATCATGAACTTGCGACGCCGCAGCGCGCCGAGCAGGTTCCGGACGTCGAGCCCCGCTATGCCGGAGCCACCGCTGCCGCCGACTCCACCGCCACCGCCGGTCGGCAGGGGCATGCCGCCGGAATAGCCACGCCCCCCTTCGCTGCGATCCGCCCCGGCGCGACCGTACTCCTGGCCGCGGTACGCGCCGCCCGCCTCGTCGCCGTCGTCGACGGCACGCCGGGGCGCACCGCCGTAACGCGGCTCGCCCTGGTCGGAACCGGGCGTACTGAAGGGATCCGCGCTCATGCGGCGATCCTGCCCCCTGCTTCCGGCAGCGAACGGCGAGGCGTACGGATCCGCGGTCTCGCGGTCGCCGTCGGCACCCCACTGCGCCGTTCGTCCTGCCGGTACCGCGTCCACCGTCCGCGACACCCTTGAGCGGCCGCGCCCCTGTAGCGAGGCCGAGACATGCGCGTGCACGCCATAGAACCTACCGGTTCCGGTCCGGAAACAACAGGAGAAACGTCAGGCCGCATTAGTGATGTCTCACTCAACTCAAGCCAATACGTACGAAACTTCATGAACCGTCAAAAGAAGCGCCGCTCCACCTCGATGGTATCGCCGGGAAACACCAGCGCGTTCTCTTCGACTTCCAACTCGACGGCACCCTGCTCGGTCTGCCGCACGACTTGCATGCTCGAGGTGCGCGCCCGGCGCGTGTAGCCGCCGGCGAGCGCGACGGCCTGCCGGACGGTCATGCCCGCCTGATAGGCGTAGCTGCCGGGCGCGTTGACCTGCCCCAGGATGAAGAAGGGGCGGTAGTTCAGCACCTCGACGGTGACGCTCGGGTCGACCAGGTAATCGCGGTTCAGATCGGCCTCGATCTGCTCGCGCACCTCCTCGACCGTACGCCCGCCTGCCGCCACCGGGCCCAGCAGCGGAAAGGTGACGTTGCCCGCGCCATCCACCTCGAACTCCCCGGAGACGTCGGGATGGCCGAAAACAAGTATCTGCAGGCGGTCGCCGGTGCCCAGGCGATACGTCTCGGCGATCCGCTCGACCGCGGAAGCGCTCGGCTCGATCGCCGTGGCCTCGTCCTGGGCCCGCACGGGAGCGCCGGCGTACGCCATGACGATCGCTACGGCCAGCGCACCCGCCATGGCCGCAACGCGGACGCGTACCCGCTCGATCCTTCGCTTCGACATCCTGTCACCCGTTCCGCGGAACGCGCCCGCAGTCACCCCTGGCGTACGCAGGCCAATCGGCGCCGAGCCCCTCAGGCATGCGGCAGATGGCGCGACTTTGCCATACACGTCAATAAGCAGATATACGTACGCGCGTGGAGGTCCATCCCCTGCAACTCTGAGTTTAAACCTGACTTCCGGCTTCTACGTAACCGGAGCGGCGTCCACCGGGTACCGCAGAATTCCGCCGGACTCCGGCGCGGGATCAGTAGTGCAGACGGACCCCCAGAGTCACCGTATTGCTGGTGAAGTCGGCATCCGCGGCGCTCGACTCGCGCCTTTGGAATTCGTAGGTCAGGTCGGCGGAGGAGAACTCGTTGATCAGGTAGACCAATCCGGCACGTGCGGTGATGTCGTCGTCTTCCCGCTCGATATCGCCGAAGTCGGCGTTGGCGTAGCCGAGCCGGGAGGTGAACAGCAGATCGTAGAGGATCTCGTAGTCCAGCCCCAACTCGATCGAGGTATTCACGCTGCTGGAAGCGCCGGCCAGGGTCGTCTGCTCGACCGACCGGCTGGCGCCCAGGGTGAGCGTCATCATGTCGGTGACGTTCCACAGCACGTCGGCGCTGAAGGCCAGGCCGCCGCTGTTCTCGAAGCTCGGGTCGTCGAAGCTCTGCTGTCGGTAGCCCACCCCGACCTCGGCGTAGCTCACGCCGCTGAGGTCGTAGCCGAGCCCGGCCAAGACCTGCCAGCCCTCGTTGTCCTGCAGAAAGCCCTCGCGGTCGCGGTCGCGGTCATAGCGGACCCAGTTGTAGGAGCCCTCGGTAAAGGCGATCAGGCCGGCGTCGAACTCGTAGCCGACGCGCCCGCGCGTCGAATAGACGATGCGGTCGCGGAACGCGCCGGGGACCGTGGCACTGTCGCTGTAACTGAGGTCCCGTGCCTCGGCGTCCAGCAGGAACTGCAACTCGCTCAGGCGGTAGATCACCTCGCCGCCGCCCTGCACCTCGTCGTACTCGGTAACGCTGCTTTCCAGGCCGGCACTGTCCGGATCGGCACGGTCCTCGTGGCGCCGAAACCAGCCCGCGTCGGCCCGCAGGTCCAGGTCCTCCAGCGGCGAGGCCCGCATCTGCCCGGCCACCCCCGCATCCAGGTAGTCGTTGTCCGTCTCTTCCAGGTAGCGCCGCAGCTCGGCGGTCAGGTCCAGGGTGAAGGCCAGCAACTCGTCCCCGGTGCGCACGCTCAACTCTGGCGCGATCGTGGCGAAGAAGTCCGCCGTCTCGTCGTCCGCGGTACGGTAGACGTTGTCGTCGAAGCCGCTGGAAAGCCGCAGCGAGGGAAACAGCAGCGTGTTGCCGACGACGCTCGGGTCGCTGCCCGGCAGCGGCAGCGGAAGCCCGATCGGATCGTAGTCTTCGCGCGGCCGGTTCATCACCGCGTCCTCGCGCGCCAACTGCGCCGCCGCCGGGCCGGCGCTCAGCCAGGCCGTGCCGAAGCCCGCACTCAGCGCCGCCGTCGCGGCCACAGCCGCCGCGCCGAGGGGCAGTGCGCCGGTCGCCGCGCGCGGCCGCCGCGTGGCGGGCCCGGCATGCCTGCGGTTCTGGGCGGGTGCGTCTGACATCTGACCGTTCGGATGGCTCTTGACAGTGGACCGGACGATGGCCGCAGAGGGTTTCGGGTGGCCGCGGAGTGTCCGGCGGCCGGCCGTCGGAACGCGCTTACTGGACGGTGGGCGAGCTGGGCGAGACGGGGACTTCGGAATCGAAGGGCGCGGGCGCCTCGGCCAACTCGGTGCCGCGCGCGATGGCCGCGCCCTCGCGCGCCTGGGCGACGCCGGCGCCCGGCCCCGCCGCGGGCGCCAGATCGTTGTTCATCGCAACCTGCGTCAGCAGTTCCAGCTCCAGGCATTCCTCGAGGGCCAACTGCCGGTCGCGCGCCCGGTCTTCGATCTGCAGGGTCGAGGGCAGCGCCGCCGGCTCGATCAGCAGGCCGCTGAGCACCGCGCTCAGGCCGGAATAGCCGCCGTCGAAGTCGAGCTGCAAGGTCCCGTCGACCACGTTGGCGGTGACGACGATGCTGCCGCCGAGCCCGCCGACGTCGAGCACCGGCGCCTGCTGGTCCTGCGCCTGGAGGCGACCGTTGTCCCACCAGGTGTCGCTGGTGGCGGTGCCGAGGTAGTAGCTGACGCCGTTGACGCCGAAGCTGGCGCCGAAGGGCTGTTGCGCGGCGTTGGCGACGGTCGGGGTGGTGATCAGGATCACCCGGTAGTCGCCGTTCGGCAGGTCGAACAGCAGGTTCGACATGCCGCCGACGGCATCGGCCAGAACGGCGCCGTCGCCGACGTTCTCCTGAATGCTGAGGTTGCGGCCGAAGATCTGCGGGCTCCCCGGCGTCAGGCGCTCGAACCCGGTGGCCAGCGGCGTGTTCCAACCGCCGAAGTCGTAGGCATAGACGCCCGCCGGCGGAACGTAGTCGCTGTCGAGCGACACGGTCATCACGCGCGGGGCGCACAGGGTGCTGGAGACCGCCTGGCCGATGGTGTCGAACACCGCCTGATCCCCACCGCTGCGCGACAGCACCGGATTGGCCCGCACCATTTGCGACAGCCTGACGGCGCGCGCCGCCACCTCCTGCGGCGTCGGGTTGCCGGCGGCCAGGAAGTCGGAGATTGCCGGCGCCGTGCGCGGATCGCGCGACTGCAACATCGTCAACAGCGTGTTCGGGACCGTCACGCCCTCGGCCTCGGCCAGCAGCTCGAGTACCGCCGGGTCGAGCGGGATGTCCATGGTCTCGTCGAGTTGCGCCGTCAGGGCATCCGGCAGTCGCGCGCCCGGCACCCCAATCGCATCGGCAGAGGGGGCCTGCTGCGCCCAGGCCGTGCCGGCCGGAGCCAGCGCGCCGACGGCCAGACTGCAGGCGGCGAGACTGCACGCGGCGAGCGCTGCCAGCGCCGTTCCCCTCATGCGGACGCGCCGAAGGCGCGCTTGCCCACAACTTCGCTCGGTCCTACCGAGCGCGATAACTGTCTTCATCGTCCGCTCCAGCCACCGTTCCGGTGCGCGCCCCATTGCACCCCTGCACGCATCGGATTAGCGAAGAGTTGCACCTCGAGGGTAAAAAGCCCATGAATTCGCCGGACAATACCTGATGCGGGCGGATCCAACAACTTCGTTCGGCTTCGACAAACTCTGCGGCCGCAGCAGTCACGGCCGCCCCGTTCGGCGCTTCCGCCGACGCGAAAGGCTCGGGTAGGCTGCTTCGGTTTCGGGTCGGACATTCGCCCCGGACCGCGGGTCGCGGCCCTGTCCTCGGACAGGCGGTCCGGCGGCCGAGGCTCGAGTTTCGTAGGAGTGTTCGCGCCCCGGGACGCCGACTCCGTCCAGCAGGTCGCGCGCAGCGGGCGGGCGAAACATCAGCGGCAGCACATGAGTTCATCCAGCGAACCCGACGCCTATCGGCCCGACGCCCCCTCGGCGGCACGTGCGCCGCGTGCCGTGACCCGTGCACAGGTCCGCGGCGAGGAGGAATCCGGCTCGGAAGAACCGACGGCGCCGGAGACGCAGCGGCAGGTCCGGGTCGACAGCCTGCTGTCCTGCCTGCTGCGCCTGTCGCGGGAGTTCGGCCGCCCGATCACCGCGGCCGAGGCGCGCGGCATGGTTCCGCTCGCGCCCAGCGGGATGACGCCCGACCAGTTCTGCCGCGCCGCCCAGCGCCTGGGATGGCACATCCGCCGCACGCCCCTCGACGGCCGGCCGCCGCGCCGCCTGGCCACCCCGGCGCTGCTGGTGGCGCCGCCGGGCCGGCCCTCGAAGCTGCTGCTGACGCGCGGCGGCGGCACCGCCGAGGTCTACGATCCGGAGAACGATCGGGTCGAGGCGCTGGCGCAGGACGAGGCCTTCGCCGAGGCCGAGGAAGCCATCTCGGTCCAGGCCGGCGGCGCCCGCAAGCGTCGGAGCAACTGGCGCCAGCAGCTCTCCCGGCGGGTGCGCGGCGTGCTGGCGGAGCTGATCGCCGCCTCGCTGGTGATCAACGTGCTGGCGCTGGCCACGCCGCTGTTCGCCATGACGGTGTTCAACAAGGTGATCGGCCAGCAGGCGCTGGACACTCTGCAGGTCCTGGCCATCGGCATGGCCGCCGTCTACGTCTTCGACGCCCTGCTGCGCATCCTGCGCGGCTACATCTCCAGCCACACCGGAGCGCGGGTCGACGCGCTGATCGGCAGCGAGGTGATGCATCACCTGCTGCACCTGCCGTTCCGGCACTTCGAGGTCACGCCGACCGGCCTGATCGGCGAGCGGGTGCGCCAGCTCGACACCATCCGCGCCTTCTTCACCGGCCAGATGCCGATGGTGATCGTCGACCTGGCCTTCGTCCTGGTCTTCCTGGTCGCGCTCTTCTTCATCCACCCGCTGCTGGCCGGCATCACGCTGGCGGCGGTGCCGGTCTTCCTGCTGCTCTCGCTGCTCTTCCACCGGCGCCAGCTCCGCCTGGTCGAGCAATCCTTCGCCGCCAATGCCGCCAAGTCCTCGCACCTCGGCGAGGCGGTGCAGAACGCGCTGACGGTCAAGGGCCTGGGCCTGGAGGCCGAGGTCGAGCGGCGCTGGGACCAGCGGCTGGCGCTGGCCGCCTGGACCGGCTTCCGCGCCAATCACCTGAACAACACGGTCGCAGCCGTCGGCTATGCGCTGACCATGGGCGTGTCGCTGCTCATACTCTCGGTCGGCGCGATGCTGGTGATCGACGGACAGATGACGATCGGCGCGCTGATCGCCGCCAACATCCTGGCGACCCGCGCTCTGGCGCCGCTGCGCCTTGTGGTCGGCGCCTGGACCCAGCTTCAGGAGGTGCGCAAGGCCTTCGAGCGCATCGACGACATCATGGAGGAGCCGACCGAGGCCGCCCCGGGCGAGGCTGGACCGGCGCCCCGCTTCACCGGCAAGGTTACGGTCGAGAACGTCAGCTTCGCCTTCGAGGAGGGGCGTCCGGCGGCGCTCCACAACGTCGACCTGACCGTGCCCAGCGGCACGGTGATGGGGCTGATCGGGCCGTCCGGCTCGGGCAAGACGACGCTGATGCGCCTGATCCAGGGGCTCTACACGCCGGACGGCGGGCGGGTGCTGATCGACGACACCGACATCGCCCACCTCTCGGCCGGCGCCGTGCGCCAGCAGCTCGGCATCGTGCCGCAGGAGGTGCAGCTCTTCGCCGGCACGGTGCGCGACAACATCCAGATGGGCAGCGGCCACAACGATCCGGAGCGGGTGGTCGCGGTGGCCAAGTTCGTCGGCGCGCACGAGTTCATCCAACGCCTGCCCCAGGGCTACGACACGCCGCTGGCCGAGCGCGGCGTCGGTCTGTCCGCCGGCCAGCGCCAGATGATCGCCATTGCGCGCGCCCTGATCCGCAACCCCCGCGTCCTGATCCTGGACGAGGCGACCAGCGATCTCGACCCCGCGACGGAGGAGCATTTCCTGCGCAGCCTCAAGCGCGCTTCGCGCGGCCGGACGGTGATCGTGGTCTCGCACCGGCTGGCACCGCTCAGCATCGCCGACCGCGTCGCCCTGCTGATCGACGGCACCATCGAGCGCGTCGGCCCGCCGAGCGAGGTGATCGCCTTCGCCAAGGCCCGCATGGCCGAGCGCGCGCAGAGCCGAGGCTAGGAGGGCCCGCGTGACCGGGATCGCAGAGATAGCCCCCGCCGTGCGGATGACGCTGCGCCATCGCACGCCTATCTATGCGGCGCTATGGCCAATGCGCTGACCCCATACCGGCCGCCCGGCCTGCCCGACCGGGCGGCGCGGCGCGAGGAGCTCGACGAGCGCTTCGCCGACTTCCTGCCGGACGCGCAGGCGGTGATCGAGCGCGAGGCCTCGCCGGTGGCGCGCAGCCTGCTGCTGCTGCTCTGCCTGCTGGTCGTCGCGCTGATCGCCTTCGTCTCGCTGGTCAAGGTCGACCAGGTGGCGACCGCCCAGGGCGTCGTGCGGCCGACCGGACAGGTCAAGCTGGTCAACCACCCGATCGGCGGCCGCGTCACCGCCATCTACGTGCGCAACGGCGATACGGTGGGCGAGGGCGATCCGCTGGTCGTGCTCGATCCCGAGGTGACGGAAGAGGAGGTCGCCAAGCTGGAGGACGAGCTGCTCGGCCACCAGGCCCAGCTCGCCCGCCTGGAGGCGGAGGCGACCGGCGGCGACCCGGACTTCCCGCAGAACCTGCAGGCCGAGCGCCCTGACCTGGTGGCCGCCCAGATCAACCTCTTCAACGCGCGCGCCGAGGCGCTGCAGTCGCGCCTCGCCTCGGCGCGCGAGGTGATGACCCAGCGGCAGGAATCCGTCGGCGCGCTGGAAGCCCGGGTCGCGCAGCTCCGCAACAGCCTGGACATCCTGCGCGAGCAGGAGGCGGCGATCGGCGAGCTGGCCGACAAGGGCTACTTCCCGCGCATCCGCTATCTCTCGGTGCAACGCCAGCTCGCCGAGGCCGAGGGCGAGCTGAACCAGAACCGCTCCAACCTGGCAGGGGCGCGCGCCGCCCTGACCGAGGCGCAGAGCAACCTCGACCGCGTGCAACGCGAGTGGCAGGCCGAGGTGCTGGACGAGATGACCCGGGTGATGGCGCAGCGCGACCGCTCGGCCCGGACCCTGGAGCAGCAGCGGGCCAACCTGCGCAACCTGACGGTCACCTCACCCGCCGACGGCGTGGTGCAGGAACTGGCCATCAACAACCTCGGCCAGGCCGTCGCGCCGGGCGACGAGATGATGAAGATCGTCCCGGTCGGCGACTCCCTGGTGATCGAGACCAAGGTGCGCAACAGCGACATCGGCTACGTCTACGCGGGCCAGCCGGCGACCGTGAAGGTCGACACCTTCGACTTCATCCGCTACGGCGCGCTGGACGGCAGGGTCGAGCGGGTCTCGCCCGACGCCACCCGCGACGAGCGCAGCGGCGAGCTGTTCTTCGAGGTGGCCGTGCGCACCGACTCGACCCAGCTCTCCGACGGCGGCCTCACCCGCCAGGTGGTACCCGGCATGACCACCACCGTCGACCTGCGCATCGGCGAGCGCACCATCCTCGCCTTCCTCACCGACCGCATCCGCAGCACCACGGCGCAGGCCTTCCAGGAGCGGTAGACTCGCTCTAGCTCTAATTCGCCCGCTCGCGCCCGAGGACCGCCAGTTCCTCGGCACCGCGGAGGATCGCGGCGGTCCGTGGGTCGGTGCGGCGCGCGGGCAGGCTGTGCCCCGCGGCGGCCAGGGCGGCGGCGAGCTCGACCGCCGGCGGCAGCAGGGCCGGCGCGGCGCCGCCGCGCAGCAGCCCGTCCGCCTCCGCCCGCGCCGCCGCCAGGTCCCCGGCACCGGCCGCCGAGACCAGGCAGAGCAGCCGGTACTCGTCGGCGCCCAGCCGGCGGCAGCAGCTCGGGTTGTAGGCGATCTCGCCCTGCGCCTCGCGCACGCAGCGGAAGATCAGGCGCGAGAGCGCGTCGACCAGACGGCGCGCCGGCGCGGCACCCAGCATCCCCGCCAGGCCCGACCAGGCCCGCTCGTGGCGCGCAGCGTCGCGCGCGACGAGCCCTTCGAGCCAGAGCCGCCAAGCCCAGAGCAGCAGGCGTTCGCCGGCCGAGAGCTGCCAGACCAGGGTCGGCACCTCGGGCATGTGGGGCGTTCGCGGGCGGGGAAGCAGCCCGTCTCGCGGCATGGTCGCTCTCCTTAGCGTACTGGTCCTCAGGGTCGGGGGCTCGCCGGCGCCGGGAAGTCGCCCGCGGACCGCTCGGCCGCGCTCCTGTCCGACTCGTGGCCGTGGCCGGCGCCGACGGCCAGGCCGGCTGCGACCAGCGCCCCGGCGAGCGCGACGGTGCCCACCAGCATGCCGGTGGTTCTCAGGGTGCTGCCGAGCGTCGAACGGTCGTTCATGCGTGCCTCCTCGCAGGCGGCGCAACGTATCGCCTTCGGGGACACTACGAGGGTCTCGCACTTAATTGCAAGTGATTTTCATTCTCACTGACCACGCAGTGCGGACCTCTCGTTCCGTCCGCGGAAACGCGGGAAAGCCGCGCCGACCCGTCGCCGACGCTGGCTCTCCTCGCCAGGGCACGGCGCGTTGGCGGCAGCCAGGATGACGCCGGACTAACCGGCGTCGCGCACCAGGCCGGCGGCCAGCATCTCCTCGAGCACCCGTGTGGTGTCGTCGGCGATCTGCTCCGGCGGCTCCTCGGGAAAGGCTTCGGCCAGGGTCTCGAAGATTTCGGCGCGGCCGACCGGGCGCTCCAGCAGGCGCCAGATGCCGCTGGTCACGGCGTCCAGGTAGTAGATTTCGTTGCTGGCCGGCTCGACCAGGAAGAACTCGCCCTCGATCTCGGTGACGCTGACCTCGGGATTGCGCCGGTACCGCGCGCTCATGCCGCCGACCCCTCCGCTGCCTCCAGCACCTCGGCCGCCCGGGCGGCCGCGCCGTAGGACAATCGCAGGCTCGGCAGGGTCGCGACAAGCCGCTGCGCCCAGGCCAGCAGCTCGCCGGCGGACAGGCGCGGCGCGAAGCACTGCGGCAGCAGCGCGGCGAGCGCCTGCGCCGGGGCGGCCGGCCCGAACTCTTCCGTCGCGCCGGCGGCCGTTCGGTCGAGCAGGATCAGCCGGGCGACCGGCGCGGTCTCGCCGAGACGCGCCAGCTCGCCGCTGTCGAGCCGCAGGTAGACCAGGCCGTCGCGCCGCAGCGTCGTGCGCGCCTCCAGCCAGTCGGCGGAGGCGGCCCAGTCGGGCGGCGCCGGCAGGCGCAGCTTCGGCGCGACGGCGAGCGCCATGCCCTCGATCTGCGCGTCCGCGCAGCGCAGCGCCAGACGGTCGTCGGCGAACAGGCGCCGCCCCCGCCGCGCCAGGGTCAGCGCCAGGGTGGACTTGCCGGCGCCGCTGGCCCCGAGGAAGAGCTCAAGCCGGCCGGCCCGATCCAGGGCGGCGGCGGCATGCACCTGCACCCAGGCCGGCGCGGCCAGCGGGATCTGCGCCGTCAGCGCGCCAGCCAGGGCATTGGCCAGGACCAGCGGGTCGCCGGACTCGCTGCGCCCGCCCGGCAGCACCGAGGCGATCACCGCCCCGCCCGCGACCGTGACGGCGGGCGCCGGGTCGCCGGCCCGCCCGGGCCGCAACGGCCAGTCCAGCAGGCAGTCGGGCATGAGCGCGGCCAGCACGCCGTAGCCGGCCACCGAGACCGCGCCTGTCGGCAGCTCGGCGGCCATCTTCGCCCTGTCGGAAGCTGGTTCGGCTCCAGCGTTCATGGCCGCGCAGCTTGGCAGGTTTCCAAGGACTTCGGCAGCCCGGCGCGCTGCCGGCTCAGCCCCGCGGGGCGTACTTGGCGAGGATGCGCTGCAGGGTGCGGCGGTGCATGCGCAGGCGCCGGGCCGTCTCCGAGACGTTGCGGTCGCACTGCTCGTAGACGCGCTGGATGTGCTCCCAGCGCACCCGGTCCGCCGACATCGGATGGTCCGGCGGCGGCGGCAGCTCGCCCTCGTCGGCCAGCAGCGCCGCCATCACCTGGTCGGCGTCGGCCGGCTTCGGCAGGTAGTCGGTGGCGCCCGCCTTCACCGCGGCGACCGCCGTGGCGATGTTGCCGTAGCCGGTCAGCACCACGACCCGCGCGTCCTCCCGCGCTTCGTGCAGGGCGGCGATGACGTCCAGCCCGCTGCCGTCCTCCATCCGCAGGTCGACGACGGCAAAGGCCGGCGGCCGGACCGTCGCCTTGTCGCGCCCCTGGCGCACGCTGGTCGCCGTGTCGACAGCGAAGCCGCGCCGCTCCATCGCCTGGGCCAGGCGGGTGCACAGGCGCTCGTCGTCGTCGACAATCAGCAGGCTGCGGTCGCTCAAGGTCGCCAGCTTGCGTTCGAGCTGGTCCTGGGTGGGATCGGCCGCGCGCTCGCCGGCACGCTCTGCCGCTGGGGGCGTCTGTATGGTCATGTCGCTCATCGCTTTCGGATCGCAAACCTCACGGCGCCGTGGCCTTTTCTAGATGGTCCCTATCCCAGGTCACGACAACCTCGGCACCGCCGGCGCGCGGCACGGTCGCGCCTTGTCCGCGTCGCCGGACCGGCGGACGGTTGGCGAACTCCAGGCGCGCCCCGGTGCGTTCCAGCAGCGTCTCGGCGATGAAGATGCCGAGCCCCATGTGCTTTTCGCCCTGGGCCGCCCCCGGCCGGCCGCGGCGCCCGGTCGAGAGGTAGGGGTCGCCGAGCGCACCCAGCACCGCCTCGTCGAAGCCCGGCCCGTCGTCGGTCAGGCGTACCGTCAGGCTGCGCTCGGTCCATCCGATCTCCGCCTCGACCCGGCTGCTTGCGAATTGGATGGCATTCTGGATCAGCGTGCCGAGACCGTGCACCGCCTCGGGAAGGCGCGGCACCACCGGCTCGTCGGAGAGGTCGTCACTGGGGTTGAGCAGCACCTGGAAATCGATCCGCTCGCGCAGGAAGGGCGCGGCCGCGGTCTCGACCAGGGTGTGCACCGGGATGCGGTTGTAGGGGTTGCCGCCCTGAGTCTGGGCATCCTCGTCCGGGCGCTCGGCCAGTTCGGCCAGGATGTCGCGACAGCGCCGAGTCTCCTCGCGCAGCAACTGGACGTCGGCACGCAGTGGGCTGTCGTCCGGCAGCCCGGCGGGCAGCTCGCGCTCGATCTCGCGCGCCACCACGGCGATGGTGCCGAGCGGGCTGCCCAGTTCGTGCGCCGCCGCTGCCGCCAGGCCGCCGAGGGCGCTCAACCGCTGCTCGCGGGCGAGCGCCATCTGGGTGGCGGAGAGGGCGTCGGCCATCTGCCGCGCCTCGGCCGCCAGAGACGAGACGTAGAGCGCCAGAAAGCAGATCGCCAGGCTGAGCGCGAACCAGATGCCGGCGCGGTAGACCTCCGGCAGCACGAAGCCGGTCTCGCGCCAGGGCAGCGGCAGCGACCAGAGGCCGAGCGCGGTGACGAAGATGACGGCGGCGACCGCCAGCAGCGCGGTGACCCAGCGCGAGAGGGTGGCGGCCGAGACCACCACCGGCGCCAGCAGCAGCACCACGAAGGGGTTGTTCAGCCCGCCGGTGATGCCCAGCAGGATCGCCAGTTGCGCCAGGTCGAACCCGAGGTAGAGGCCGGCACGCGTGTCGTCCAGCCAGACCGTGCCGCGGTGTCCGACGGCAGCGAAGATGTTGAGCGCGGCCGAGGCGGAGATGGCGAGCGCCGCTGGCAGCACCGGCACCGTGAAGTCGAGCCCCACCTGCACGATCAGAAGCGCGGTGAGCTGGCCGATCACGGCGATCCAGCGGATGTAGATCAGGGTGCGCAGCCGGATGCGTCCGCCCGGCGCGCGCGCCGCGGCAGCGCGCGATGGCAGGCCGGACGCCTCGCCCTCGCGGCCGGGGACGTCGGGGCGCCGCTCGAAGAAGCTGGCGGACTGGCTCATGACAGGTGCCAAAATCGGCGCTGACGGCCCGTAAGGCAAGCGCGCCGCATGCCGGCGATGCACCGGCACGCACTGGCCGCCCGCCCGCAGCGCCCCCATACTCTCCACCGTGAGTTCACCCGCCGTCATCCGCGTCGACCGCCTGGTCAAACGCTTCGGCAGCCTGGCGGCGGTCGACGGCGTGGATTTCGTCGTGCCGCGCGGGTGTACCTGCGCGCTGCTGGGCGCCAACGGCGCCGGCAAGACCACCACCATCTCCATGCTGCTCGGCCTGCTGCTGCCGAGCGAAGGCCGCATCGAGATGCTGGGCCGCGACATGCGCCGGCGCCCGCCGGAGGTGCTGGAGCGCATCAACTTCTCCAGCCCCTACGTCGACCTGCCGCGGCGGCTGACCGTCGAGCAGAACCTGCGCTTCTTCGCCCGCCTCTACGGCGTGGGCGACCTACGCGGGCGCCTGGCCGAGCTCCGCCGCGACCTGGAACTGGAAGCGCTGTGGAAGAAGCGCACCGGCCAGCTCTCGGCCGGCCAGAAGACCCGGGTCTCGCTGGCCAAGGCGCTGATCAACCGGCCGGAGGTGCTGCTGCTCGACGAGCCGACCGCCTCGCTCGACCCCGACACGGCCGACTGGCTGCGCGGCTATCTGGAGCGCGAGCAGGCGGCGCACGGCACCGCCATCCTGCTGGCCAGCCACAACATGGCGGAGGTCGAGCGCCTGGCGCACGAGGTGCTGATGATGCGCGCCGGCAAGATCACCGACCGCGGCACCCCGGCCGAGCTGATCCGGCGCTACGGGCGCGCCAATCTCGAGGAGGTGTTTCTCGACATCGCCCGCAATCCGGCCGCGACTCCGGCCCCGAGCCCGGATAGACCGCCGGCCGGAGCGGCGGCATGACGGGCGGCATGAACGGAGCCTTCCTGCAGCTCGCGCCGCGCAACGGCTTCGGCCGGCGCATCGGCGCCATGGTGCTGCGCCACCTCTATCTGCTGAAGACCTCCTGGCCGCGCATCTTCGAGCTGATGTACTGGCCGACCATCCAGATGGTGCTGTGGGGCTTCATCACCCTCTACCTGCTGCAGCACTCCTCGGTGATCGCCAACGCCACCGGCGTCCTGGTTTCCGCCGTATTGCTGTGGGACGTGCTGTTCCGCGGCCAGCTCGGCTTCTCGCTTTCCTTCCTCGAGGAGGTCTGGTCGCGCAACCTCGCCAATCTGGCGGTCAGTCCGCTGACGCCCGGCGAGTTCCTGGCCTCGATGACGGTGATGTCGTTGCTGCGCACCCTGATCGGCGTGCTGCCGGCGGCCGGGCTGGCGATCGTCTTCTACCAGGTCTCGATCTTCGAGATGGGGCTGCCGCTGGTCGCCTTCTTCGCGTGCCTGCTGATCATGGGCTGGGCGATCGGCATGGCGGTCTGCGCGCTGATCCTGCGCGTCGGCCAGGGCGCCGAGTCGGTGGCCTGGCTGGCGATCTTCCTGATCGCCCCGGTCTCGGCGATCTACTATCCGGTGGAGGTGCTGCCGCTGCCGCTGCAATGGGTCGCCTGGGCGCTGCCCACCGCACCGACCTTCGAGGGCATGCGCGCGATCCTGCTGGACGGCACATTCCGCGCCGACCTTCTGGTCCACGCCCTGCTCCTGAACGCAATCTACCTTGCAATCGGCTGTGCCCTATTCCTCTGGTCCTGGCGCGTCGCCCGCGCCCGCGGCCTGATCCTGCAGGTCGGGGAGTAGGCACCGGCCTCTTTGCGGTCCGCCGGCGCCGCCCCTATCTTGCCGGCGTGACGGTTCCCCTCTCTCGCTCCGATCCGCGGAGGACGACATGCCCGACGCTTGCAGCCCGACAGCCACCGACACGACCGCAGCCACGGCGATGCCGCCCTTCCACCTGGCTTTCCCGGTCGCCGACCTGGAGGCGACGCGCCGCTTCTACGTCGAGCTGCTCGGCTGCACGGTGGGGCGCGAGGCCGAGCGCTGGATCGACTTCGACTTCTTCGGCCACCAGATCTCCGCCCACCTGCGCCCCGACGAGGTGGCGGCCGCCCAGCGCAATGAGGTCGACGGCGACCAGGTGCCGGTGCGCCACTTCGGCGCCATCCTGGACTGGGACGCCTGGCACGCCATGGCCGAACGCCTGCAGGCCGCCGGCACCGACTTCATCGTCGAGCCGCACGTTCGCTTCCAGGGCCAGGTCGGCGAGCAGGCGACGATGTTCTTCACCGACCCCAGCGGCAACGCCCTGGAGTTCAAGTCCTTCCAGGACCCGAGCCAGATCTTCGCGCGCTGATCGCTAGCCCTGCACCCGGGCCTGCAACTCAGCCAGCATTTCCTCCGGCTTGGTCTGGTGGGTGAAGGACTTCAGGAAGTCGCCGTCCGGGCCCATCAGGTAGATGAAGCCGGAGTGATCCATCAGGTAGGTGGTGGCCGAGGCGTCCTCCACCTTGCGGTAATAGACCCGGTACTCGCGCGCAACGTCGGCGATCTGCTCCGGCGTGCCGGTCAGCGCCAGCAGGCGCGGGTGGAAGTGCGAGGCGTACTGCTTCATCGCCGCCACGTCGTCGCGTTCGGGATCGACGGTGATGAAGACGGGCGTGACCCGTTCCGCCTTCTCCGGCGCCTGCTCGGCCAGCATGTCGAGCGCCTGGCTCATCTCCCACAGCGCCGTCGGGCAGATGTCGGGGCAGTAGGTGAAGCCGAAGTAAATCAGGGCGTAGCGTCCCTCCAGGACGGTCTCGGTCACCGTCCGGCCGCTCTGGTCGACCAGCTCGAAGGGCCCGCCGATCGGCACGTGGCCGCTGCCGCCGACCGCCTGCAGGCGGTCGCCCGGCTGACTGACATACCACCAGCCGGCCATGCCGAGCGCGGCCAGAAGAAGCACGATGGACAGCGCCATGCCGGCGCGGCCGATCCAAGTCTGCGGCATCATCCCCTCGCGGCGGTTCGCGTCCGCCGATTGTCGTTCGGTTACGGGTGCCGGCGGCACCCCCAGCGAGCCCCACTAATTAGGCGATCTCAAGCGCTTGTGCGAGACGGCGCGACGGCCGGTCGCAAGCGGCAGGCATCGCTGCCCCTTGCACGAGGAGGCACGCCCGAAACAGCCACGCCCGACGCCGGCCCCGTCATGCGCTGGATCAACGCTTTGCCGCGCCGCCAGCCGTCTTGACCGCGGCCGATTGACCGGGGCCGGTTGACCGGGGCCGGGCGCGCGCGGATGCTCGCCGCACCCTTCGCCTGCCGAAGAGCCGCACAGGACCCTCCAGGATCCCGCCTCGCCATGCCCCTGCCGCCCGGCGCCTTCGGCTCCGCCGACCCGCTGATCCTGCTGCTGCTGGCGCTGGGGCTGGAGGGCTACCTGGGCGGCGCCTGGCTGACCGGGCTGTTGGCCGCCCCGCGCGCCCGGCTGGTGCGGGGCGCGCGCGCCCTGCAGCGCCGTCTCGACCGTCCGCAGCGCGGCCATCGGGTGCGCGCGGTGCGGGGCTGGATCGTCACCCTGGCCCTGCTCGTCCCGCCGCTGGCCCTGGGTGCGCTGGGCGAGCTGGTCACCCGCAACCTTCCCTATGCGGTGCTGCTGGAGCTGCCCGTGGTGGCCGCCCTGGTGCGCCAGCGCGGACCGTGGCAGGCCGCCGCCGGGGTGCGCGACGGCTTGGCGGCCGGCAGCCGCAACCTGGCGGAGCAGGCCCTGGCGCGGCTCGATCCGCCGGCCGAGGCGCCGGGCCTGCCGCCCGCACCGCTCGCCCCGCGGGCGGCCGAGGCGCTGGGCGCGCGCTTCGCCGATGCGGCGCTCGCCCCGGCGCTGGCCTACCTGCTGTTGGGCCTGCCGGGACTGCTGGCGGCGGCGAGCCTGCGGCTGCTCGCCCGCCTCTACGGCGGCGAGACGCCCTTCGGCGGCGCCGCGGCGTCGCTGGCCCGCCTGCTGTTCTGGCCGGCGCGGCGGCTGGCCGCAATGCTGCTGGCGATCGGGATGGCCTTCCAGCCCGACGAGAGCCGGCCAGGCGCCGGACCGGCCCTGCGCCTGGCGCTGGCCGGCGCGCCGCCGGAACGGGTGCTCGGCCTGAGCCTCGGCGCCGAGGCCAGCGCCGCAGCGCTCGGCCGCGCCCTCTGGGTCTACGGCCTGGCCTGCCTGCTGCACTTGGGCCTGGTCGCCGGGCTTCTCGTCCTGCGTCTCAACCTGACCTGAGGCGCTTGGAGACCGTTGGGCACTGCGCCGACCCGTCCCGCGGCACCACCGGACTGTCAGGAAGCCCCGGCGTTGCCCTGGCGCAGCGCCTGACGCAGCGCGTCGGCGCCGACGTTGAAGTAGCGCCGCTCGATGACGATCGACTCGGCGGTCGCTTCGGGCGCGTTGTAGTAGGCCCGGTTCCATTCGGATTCGGGGATCAGGCCGGCGCCTTCCAGCGCGCCGCCGCCGAACAGGCCAACGGCCTTGGAAAAGGCGATGATGTCGCTGTTCAGGTTGGTGGTGGTGCTCGCCTGGGCGCCCTTGCCGACCGGGCCAACGGCGACCGAGATCTCGCCGCCAAGCTGCACCTTGTTCTCCATCAGCGCGGCCAGCGCCTCGCGGTTCATCACCGTCATCACCAGCTCGCTGACCTGCCCGCCGATCTGCAGGCCGATCGAGCCGGCGGCCAGGGTGTAGAAGGCGGGCGGGCTCCAGCTTCCGTCGTCGCCGCGCACCAGCAGCACGCCGCGCCCGCCCTCGGCGCCCAGGATGAAGCCGGCCTTGAGGATCTGCGGGAAGACCAGCACCGCCTCGGCCCGGCGCATGTAGCCGGCCAGGTCGGTGAACTCCTCGTTGCGCAGCAGTTGCTGGACCGTCAGCGCCGCCTCGTCGACCAGCTCCTGCGCGTCGGCGGCCCGGTCCTCCTGCGCGGCGGCCGGTTGAGCCGCCAGAAGACCGGCGCCGAGCAGGCCGGCGGCGGCCAGGCCGAGCAGGCGGCGGCGCGACGGAAGAAACGAAAAAACGCACGCGAGGGAACGCATGTCCGGAGCTCCTTGGCTGGTCGAGGCGGCGACTCGAAGCAAACGTGTCAGCTTAGCCTAAGCGCCGGAGTCCGGCGGAAGTGTGACAAGCGACACTCGGCGAGGGGGCATGATCCGAGCGCACTCGGACCGACAAAGGGCCTCAGGCAGGCATTGAAGACGATGACCACAGCGGACGACTTCGGCAGACCGCCGCGGGACGGCTGGGCCAAGCTGGTGCCTGAGCTCTACGTCGAGGACATCGGCGCGAGCCTCGATTTCTGGTGCCGGCTGCTCGGCTTCTCCGTGGCCTATCAGCGCCCTTGTGAGGACTTCGCCTACCTGGAGCACCCCGACGGGCCGCAGATCATGCTGTGTCAGCGCTGCGAGAGCTGGGAGACCGGGCCGATGCAGCGGCCGTTCGGGCGCGGCGTCCTGCTGCAGCTCTACCTGCAAAGCATCGACGGCGTGCAGGCGCGTCTGCAGACGTCTGGCTGGCCGCTCTACGCGGGCCCGCGCGAGGTCTGGCGCCGGTGGGGCGACCGCGAAGGCGGCAAGCGCGAGATCTTCGTCCAGGATCCCGACGGCTACCTCGCCATGCTCGCCGAAGACCTGGGCGAGCGACCGCTGTCGACGCGGACTAGCGCGGCGGCAGGTTGACGTGGACGACGCGCCAGGCGCCCTGGTCGCCGGGCAGGTGGCTGCCGGCCGAGCCGGCGAACCAGTCGATCCGGGTCAGCGAGCAGTTCTCCACGGCGAAGCCGAGGGCGCGCTCCGGCTCGACGTCGAGGGCGACCGAGAGCACGGCGCGGATGGTGCCGCCGTGGGCGACGCAGACCACGTCGCGGCCCGCGAACTCCTCGCTGCGCCGGCGCAGGGCGAGCGCGACGCGCCGGGTCAGATCGGCGAAGCTCTCGCCCTCCGGCGGACGCTCGTGCGCCGGCGCCAGCCAGAAGCGGTGCCATTCCGGGTGCCGCTCGGCACGCAGTTCCGCATGGGTGCGACCCTGCCAGTTGCCGAAGTGCTGCTCGGCGAAGTCCGGCTCGACCAGGTAGTCGGGCACGGCGTGGCGGACCCGCTGACGCAGGGCGTCGGCGGTCTGGCGGGTGCGCGCCAGGTTGGTGACCATCCAGACGGCGTCCTGCGGCAGGCGCGCGGCCAAGCCCTCGAACAGGCCGGCGTCGGTGCAGGTCGCGTCCAGATCGGTCTGGCCGTAGATCACGCCGCCGCTGTCGACCGGCGCGTGGCGGATGAACCACCAGCGGGTTTCGCTCATGTCAGGCTCGCAAAGGCTAGGAGGCTGGCCAGCGCCGCGAGCTGCTGGGCGGCGCCGAGAACGTCCCCGGTATAGCCACCGATCTGACGGCGGGCAACCGCGGCCAGCCAGACGACGGCGGCGAGCGCCAGGACAACTGCCAGCAGCCCGGCCCAGGCGCCGAACAATACGGCGGCGCCGGCGCCCAGCACCGCGGCCTGCGCCGCGGCCCGTCCCGGGATCCTGCCGAGCCCGCCGGCCAACCCCTCGGGCCGCGCCGGCGGCAGCGCCCACATGACGGCCGGCAGCAGCCCGCGCGAGAGCGCATGGCCGGCGAGCAGCGCGACGGCCACGGCACCCGGCGCGGCGATCGCGGCGAGCAGCGCCGCCTGCAGCGCCACGCTCAGGACCAGCGCCAGCACGCCGTAGGCGCCGATCCGGCTGTCCTTGAGGATCGCCAGCTTGTGCGCCCGGTCGCGCCCGCCACCGAAGCCGTCGGCGACGTCGGCCAAGCCGTCCTCGTGCAGCGCGCCGGTCGCCAGGATCGCCACCGCCACAGCGAGCAGCGCCGCGGCCGGCGGCGGCAGCCCGATCCAGGCCGCCGCGGCGTAGGCCAGGGCGGCCAGGCCGCCGACCAGCAGGCCGACCAGCGGATAGGCGCGCGCCGCGCGCGCGTGCAGCGGCGCGGCCCCGTCGTGGCGCGCGCCCGGCAGCCGCGTCAGCAGGCCGAGCGCGCGGCGCAGGTCGGCCCACCAGGCCGCCGGCCGCATGTCGACACTCTCCCTGTCTGCCCGCTGCCCCATGGTCTCGCCGCCACCCTCCTGCTAGAAGCGTGCCGCCGGTTCTAGCCGGCGCCGCCCGCTGCCGCAAAGGATGCCGAGCCCGCCGATGAGCCCCGTCGACGCCCCCAGTGCCCCGGAACCCGCCGCCGACCTGGCGGAGATGCGCCGCATCCTGGCCCGCCTGCCCGGCCCCGACCTGGAGGCCGGCAGCGCCGCCGAGGCGCGCCAGCGCGAGCTGATCAAGCCGGCCGGCTCGCTCGGCCGGCTGGAGGAGCTGGCGGTCTGGCTGGCGACCTGGCAGGGACGCGCCAGCCCGAAGCTGGAGCACCCGCACATCGCCGTCTTCGCCGGTACCCACGGCGTCGCCACGCGCGGCGTCTCGGCCTATCCGCCGGAGGTCACGCAGCAGATGGTCGGCGCCTTCGTCAACGGGCTGGCGGCGATCAACCAGCTCGCCGCGCAAGCCGACGCCGACCTGCGCGTCTACGAGCTGGCGCTGGAGATCCCGACCGCCGACTTCACCCAGGGCCCGGCGATGGGCGAGGAGGACTGCGCCACCGCCATGGCCTACGGCATGATGGCGATGGAGGAAGGCCCCGACGTGGTGGCGCTGGGCGAGATGGGCATCGGCAACACCACGGCGGCGGCGGCGCTCGCCTGCGGCCTGTTCGGCGGCGCCCCGGACGACTGGGTTGGCCGCGGCACCGGCGTCGACGAGGCCGGCCTGGCGCGCAAGCGGCAGGCGGTGGCGCAGGCGCTGGCGGCCAACGCCGGCGCGCTGGGCGACCCGCTGTCGACCCTCGCGGCGCTCGGCGGGCGCGAGCTGGCGGCGATCGCCGGCGCGGTGGTGGCCTGCCGCATGGGCCGCATCCCGGTGGTGCTCGACGGCTACGCCTGTACGGCGGCGGCGGCGGTCCTGCACAAGGCGGACCCGCGCGCGCTCGACCACTGCGTCGTGGCGCACCGCTCCGTGGAGCCGGGTCACGCCCGCCTGCTGGAGGCACTCGGCAAGCGCCCGCTGCTCGACCTCGACATGCGCCTGGGCGAGGCCTCCGGCGCCGCCCTCGCCCTGCCGATCCTGAAGGCCGCGGCGGCCATCCATACCGGCATGGCCACCTTCGCCGAGGCGGGGGTGAGCGGGAAGGGGTAGGGTTCGCCGAGGCGTCGGGTGCGTCCGCCGGGCGGGTCCTGCCGCCGGAGAAAGGCCGCGTGGCTGGGGGAGAGGAAACCCATGACCCCGCAGGACTTCAAGACCTGGCGCAAGGCGTCGAAGCTGACCCAGACCGGCGCCGCCGCCGCATTCGGTCTGTCGCTGGCCACCGTGAAGCTCTACGAGTCGGGCCGGCGCTATGGCGCCGGCGACGACGCCGGCCGCCCGGTCGAGATCCCGCGCACGGTGCAGCTCGCCTGCGCCGCCCTGGCGCACGGCCTGACCCCGGCCGACGCGCTTCGCCGTTGAGGCCGCCAGCGTGGGGAAAGACGCAAGGCGACGACCCGGCCTGCACCCCAGCCGTTGCGGCAGCGCGAATCTCGCACCTTTGTGGACGTTTCCCTGCTTGAGTTTCGCTCCTTTGAGTGCGATTTTTTGGTCATGGACAGCAAGGAATTCGCCCACCGCGCCAAGCGCTACGCCCGCAAGACGGGGCAAGCCTTCCTGCTGGAGCCGGCCCGCGGCAAGGGCAGCCACGCCCGCCTGCACATCGGCGAGCGCTTCACCACCCTGCCTCGTGGCGAGATCAAGCCCGGCCTCTACACTGCGCTGCTCAAGCAGCTCGGCATCGACAAGACGGAGTTCTGACCCATGCGCTATGCCTTCCCCTGCCAGCTCAACCCGGAAGAGGGCGGCGGCTTCTGGGTGTCCTTCCCCGACGTGCCCGAGGCCCTGACCCAGGGCGACGACCGCGCGCAGGCCCGCGCCATGGCGCTGGAGGCCCTGACCCTCGCCCTGGGGGGCTACATGGACGCCAGGCGCGACCTGCCGACGCCGAGCGCCTGCGGGCCGGGGCAAGAGCTGCTGGCCCTGCCCTCCCTGGTGGCCGCCAAGTGCGCCCTCTACGCCGAGATGCGGCGCCAGGGCCTGAGCAAGGTCAAGCTGGCCGAGCGGCTGGGCCTCTCCGAGTCCGCCGTGCGCAAGCTGCTCGACCTGGACCACCGCAGCCACATCGGCCAGGTCGAAGCCGCCCTGCGCAGCCTCGGCCGCGAGCTGGTCCTCGAGGACCGCACGGCCGCCTAGAGCAGCCGCGCCGCCCGCTCGACCTCGCCGCGCCAATCGCGCAGCCCCTAGACGATCAGCTCGGCCGACGCGCTGCCGCAGGCCGGCGCAGCCGGCGGGCCGCAGGCCGGCGCAGCCGGCGGGCCGCAGGCTGACCAGTTTCGAACTCACGCCCCACCCCCGCCCGCCACCCAGCGCGTAGCGAAAGTTAGCGAATTGCTAATTTTGCTATTGCCTCAAATATAGCGTTTTGCTATATTCGAGGCATGACGCAGATCGCCTTCACCCCGCCGCCGCCAGGCAACTGCGCAAGCTGCCGCGCCCGGTCGCGCAGGCGATCCTAGCCAAGCTCGACCAGCTCGCCGAAGACCCCAAGTCCCTGGCAACGCAGGTCAAAGCGCTGCAGGCCAGCGACCCGAAGCTCTACCGGCTGCGAATCGGGGACTACCGCGTCGTCTACGCGATGGAGGGCGAGACCCTGCGGGTCGCCAAGGTGGCGCACCGGCGCGAGGTCTACCGCTAGGCCCGCCCCGGCCCCATATCCCGAATTAGCGGAGAGCGAAGACGGACGATGACCAGCATGCCCCGAAAGACCCCGGCCCATACGCACCCGGCCCGAACGATTGCCGCCCGAACGATTGCCGCCCGAACGACCGGCCTGCCCGACCCCAGCGGCGTCCTGACCCTCGACCTCGGCGAGGGGCCGCGCGCCTATGCGCTCTTCGCCCTCGACGAGCTGCCGGCGCGCCTGCGCCGCCGCCTGGCGCAGGCCCTGCCCGCCGCGCGCGCGGCGGCGCTCGACGCCGCCGCCGCGGCAGACGCCCAGGACGCCGCGCAAGACACCGCCAACGACGCCCAGGTCGACGCGGAGGACGTGCGCGACGCCCGCGCCGCCTTCGCCGTGCCGCGCGCGGCCGACCTGCCGGCCGCGGCGCTGCGCCGCCTAGTCGCCGGCGAGCCGCCCCTGGAGGTCCTGCCCGAGGCGCGCGGCCTGACCCAGAAGGAGCTGGCGGCGCGCGCCGGCCTGTCCCAGGCCTACGTCTCCCAACTCGCCGCCGGCAGCCGCAAGGGCAGCCTGAAGGCCTGGCGCGCCCTGGCCGCGGCCCTGCAGGTCGACCTGGAGCTGCTGCTGCCGGACGCCGCCTAGAGCGGCCGCAACGCGCGCTCGACCCCCGCGCGCCAGGCGCCCGGCCCTCGCCGGCCGATGACGGGGGGCACACAAAAGGTTGTACAAGGCGCCAGTCTCAGTGAGACTGCCGGCATCTCTCGCGACAGTTGCCGTACAGGGAGCGCCATGCGGCTTATCATAGCTGCCGTCGCATTCGCCGGCCTTGTCCTGGCCATTTGGGCGGGTTGCGAGTTGCTGCCGGTCGCCACCGGCAAGACTCCGAAAGACACAGACTTCAGCGAAACCCGCGTATCCACACTGCAGGCCTTCCTGTTGGCGGGTGGCGCCGTCATCACCCTCGCCTTGGCGGCCTGGCGAAGCTGGACAGCGCAGACCCAGGCCGACACGGCAATCCGCCAGACCGACAACGACGAATACGGCCGGCGCACAGACCGCTACACCACCGGCGTCAACATGCTGGGCGATGCCGTCCTGACGGTTCGCATGGGCGGCTTGTATCTTCTGACGAAGCTTGCGCGCGAAGACCCTGGCAGGTTCGGCCAGCCGGTCTGCGACACGATCGCCACCTTCATAAGACTCCCGCCCCACGACCGAAATGGACAGAGCGTCGTCTGGGTCGAGAACGAAGACAGCGGCGAAATCCTGCCGGCCGCCGCCTACGGCAAACGCGATAGCGAAAGGCTGAAATACAAGCTTCGCTCCGACGTCAATGAGGCGGTCATCGAGCTTGGCAAGTTGGTCAACGAGCTGCGCGAGGTACTCGCCTCGCCGCTCGCGAACCGCCCCAAGCTCTCGGATGCGAACCTGTCCGGCCTTCGGGCCGAAAGGAAACTTCTCGAGGAGCTGGACTTTTCGAAGACGAGGCTTGTCGGGGCACAGTTTGACGGCGCTCGACTGCAGCATTCCTGGTTCTATGATGCCGACCTGAGAAATACGAATTTCCTCCGCGCCGACCTGACCGACGCATCCATCATGCCGAGCGACGCCACGGGCGCCAGTTTCTCGGCTGCCAACTTGACCAGCGCCTATCTCAACTTCGAGCGATCCATGCCTCGACATCTCAAGGACGCTTGCGCTAGCGGTGCGGTGATCACGGTGCGCGGTCAGAAGGAGGAAGTGACTAAGCTGGAGCAAGATCTCTGGGCTTGGCGCGACAGCCCAGCCGAACTGAACCTCACCGAACATCCCACTACTCAGCACCAGGTCCGCCTGTACGATCCGCGGCTGCGCCAGGCGTGGCGTGCGCGTGAACACACGGAGATTGGAGGGTTTGGCCCGCCGAATGGCGCGTCGCCTGTCAACCAGGAACACCTCGAAGCGACCCGCAAGGGCACAGCCGCTCATCCCTAACGATCGCGCCTGGCAGCAGAACGCTTGATCGATCCAGTTCGGACCAGCGGCGGTCATGCCTCCGCCCTCCTGTCGGAATCATGCCCCGCACAGCGAAGAGGTCTGGCGCCGGGCCGACGCCCCCGGCTTCGCCCGATGCGCCTGCGCTTTAGCGGGGGGCCAGCTCGGGCGGTAGCGGCACGCAGTCCGGGGAGCGCGACGAAGGGAGGTCGCCAAGGACGCGGCCCGGCCAAAATCGGGGCGGTGCCTACACGTCCGCCAGGCGTTTGCCGGTTTCGGGGTCGAAGAGGTGGAGGGAGTCCTCGGCGGCGCGCAGGGTCAGGGTGTCGCCTTCCCGGACGCGGGCGACGCCGGGCAGGCGCACGGTGACGATCTCCTCGGCGGCCTCGCTCGGCGCGCCCTCGGCCGGGACCAGGTGGCCGTGCGCCAAGAGGTCGGCGCCCAGCGTCTCGACCAGGCGGACCAGCAGGTGCAGCTCGGCCTCGGCGGTGTCGACCAGGCGCAGGTGCTCGGGCCGCACGCCGACCCGCACCGTCCGTCCGCCCAGGTTGCCGAGGTCGAGGCCCTGCGAGCGCAGGTCGAGCCCGTGCGTCAGGCTCAGGCGGCGGCCGTCGCCGCTGATCTCCGCGGGCAGGAAGTTCATCGCCGGCGAGCCGATGAAGCCGGCGACGAACTGGCTGGCCGGCCGCTCGTAGATCGCCATCGGCGTGTCGATCTGCTCGGCGACGCCGGCGTTCATGACGATCAGGCGGTCGGCCAGGGTCATCGCCTCGACCTGGTCGTGGGTGACGTAGAGCGAGGTGGTGCCGAGCCGGCGCTGCAGTTGCTTGATCTCCAGGCGCATCTGCACGCGCAGCTTGGCGTCGAGGTTGGACAGCGGCTCGTCGAACAGGAAGGTCGAGGGGTCGCGCACGATGGCGCGGCCCATGGCGACGCGCTGGCGCTGGCCGCCGGAGAGCTGGCGCGGCTTGCGCTGCAGCAGGTGGCCGAGTTCGAGCATGCCGGCGGCGGCCTGCACCCGCTGTTCGATCTCCGCCTTCGACATCTTCGCGATCTTCAGGCCGTAGGCCATGTTCTCATAGACGCTCATGTGCGGATAGAGCGCGTAGTTCTGGAACACCATGGCGATGTCGCGGTCCTTCGGCTCGAGGCCGTTGACCACGCGCCCGCCGATCGAGATCTCGCCCTCGGTGATCGTCTCCAGGCCGGCGACCATGCGCAGCAGGGTCGACTTGCCGCAGCCCGAGGGGCCGACGATGACGACGAACTCGCCGTCGGCGATCTGCATGTCGATCCCGTGGATCACCCGGGTGTCGCCGTAGGATTTCTTGACGCCGGCGAAGCCGATCTCGGCCATGAGTCTTCCCGTCCCCCGAAATTGCGCGCCGGGCGCTACTTCTCTGTCTCGACCAGGCCCCTGACGAAGAGGCGCTGCATGGCGATGACCACGAAGACCGGCGGGATCATCGCCAGGATGGCGGTCGCCATGACCACGTGCCACTGCGGCTCGGAGTCCGGAACGGCGACCATGCGCTGGATGCCCATCACCACGGTATAGAAGGACTCCTCGGTGGTGATCAGCAGCGGCCAGAGATACTGGTTCCAGCCGTAGATGAAGAGGATGACGAACAGCGCCGCGATGTTGGTGCGGCTGAGCGGCATCAGCACGTCCTTGAAGAAGCGCAAGGGGCCGGCGCCGTCGATCCGCGCCGCCTCGACCAACTCGTCCGGCACGGTCAGGAAGAACTGGCGGAACAGGAATGTGGCGGTGGCCGAGGCGATCAGCGGGATCGACAGCCCGGCGTAGGAGTTCAGCATGCCGAGGTCGGCCACCACCTCGAAGGTCGGCAGGATGCGCACCTCGACCGGCAGCATCAGGGTGACGAAGATCGTCCAGAAGCAGAGCATGCGGCCGGGAAAGCGGAAGTAGACCACGGCGTAGGCGCTGAGCAGCGAGATGGCGATCTTGCCGATGGCGATGGCCAGCGCCATCACCGTCGAGTTCAGCATCATCAGCCCGACCGGCACGCCGCCGGCCGCCTGCAGGCCGGCGCTGAGCGCGGTGCTGTAGTTCTCCCAGAAATGGTCGCCCGGCCACAGCGGCAGGACCCCGGTGTTGAAGGCCTCCGGCGGGTAGGTCGAGGCGACGAAGGCCATCCACAAGGGGAAGGCGACGACCAGGATCCCGGCCAGCAGGATGCCGTGGCTGAGGTAGGTGACGAGCGGGCGGTTCTCGACCAACTGCGGCTCCCGGGCGCTAGTAATGGACCCGCCGCTCGATGTAGCGGAACTGGATCACGGTGAGCGCGATGACGATCGACATCAGCACCACCGACTGGGCCGCCGAGCTGCCGAGGTTGAGGCCGATGAAGCCGTCGCTGAAGACCTTGTAGACCAGGATCGTGGTGGCCTGGCCCGGCCCGCCGCTCGTGGTCGCGTGGATGACGCCGAAGGTGTCGAAGAAGGCGTAGACCACGTTGACGACCAAGAGGAAGAAGGTGGTCGGGCTGAGCAGCGGAAAGACGATCGTCCAGAAGCGCCGCGCCGGGCCGGCACCGTCGATCGCCGCCGCCTCGATCAGCGAGCGCGGAATCGCCTGCAGTCCGGCCAGGAAGAACAGGAAGTTGTAGGAGATCTGCTTCCAGGCCGAGGCGAGGATGACCAGCAGCAGTGCATCGCCGCCGTCGACGAAATGGTTCCAGTCGTAGCCGAGCCTGTCCAGCACCGCGGCCATGAAGCCGATGGTCGGGTTGAACAGCAGCCACCAGAGCACGCCGGCCACCGCCGGGGCGACGGCATAGGGCCAGATCAGCAAGGTCTTGTAGGCCATGGCGCCGCGGATCACCCGGTCGGCCATCACCGCGAACAGCAGGGCCGCGCCCATCGACAGCGCGGCGACGGCCAGGCTGAATACCACCGTGACCTGGAAGCTGTTCAGGTAGGTCGGGTCGGAAAACAACCGCTCGAAGTTCTGCAGCCCGACGAAGGCGGTGCGCAGGCCGAAGGGGTCCTGGCGCAGGACGGACTGGTAGAGCGCCTGGCTGGCCGGCCAGATGAAGAAGACCAGGGTGATCGCGAGCTGCGGCAGCAGCAGCAGATAGGGCAGCCAGGCGTGGCGGAAGACGACGCGCTTTTCCATGCGGCGGCGACAGGCTCAAGGGGCCCCGGCGTTCCGGCAAACGGACCGCCCGGCGCAGGCGCGCGCGGACGGTCCGCACCGTCAGACCGGAGACGGCCTTAGCTGTTGTCCGCCTCGAACTGGCGCAGCAGGTCGTTGCCGCGCTCGACGGCGGTGTCGAGCCCTTCCTGGGCGCTCACCTCGCCGGCCCAGATGCGCTCCAGCTCCTCGTTGATGATGTCGCGGATCTGGACGAAACTGCCAAGCCGCAGGCCTTTGGAGTTCGGCGTCGGCTCGTTCAGCGTCATCTGCTTGATCGAGGTGTCGGTGCCGGGGTTCTCGGCGTAGAAGCCCTGCTCCTGGCTGAGCTCCCAGGCAGCGTAGGTGATCGGCAGGTAGCCGGTGTCCTGGTGCCAGGCGGCCTGCACCTCGGGCGAGGAGAGGTAGTTGAAGAACTCGGCCACGCCCTTGTACTCCTCGGCCTCCTTGCCCTGCAGCACCCACAGGGTGGCACCGCCGATGATGGTGTTCTGCGGCGCGCCCTCGGCCTCGGGCCAGTAGGGCAGCATGGCGACGCCGAAGTCGAACTCGGTGTTCGCCTTGACGCCGGCGTAGGCGGCCGAGCTGTTCATGTACATGGCGCACTCGCCCGTATAGAACAGCGGCGCGCTGTCGGAGCGGCGGCCGCCGTACTCGAACACGCCGTCCTCGGCCCAGGCCTGCATGGCGCCGATGTGGGCGACGTGCAGGTCGCTGTTGAAGGCCAGCTCCGTGCCCAGGCCCTCGAAGCCGTTGGCCATGGTGGCGAAGGGCACGTCGTGCCAGGCGCTGAAGTTCTCGAGCTGCACCCAGGACTGCCAGCCGGTGGTGAAGCCGCAGGTCGCGGACCCGGCGGAGATGATGGCGCGCGCGGCCTCTTCCAGTTCGGGCCAGGTCGCCGGCGGGCTCTCGGGATCCAGGCCGGCGGCGGCGAAGATCTCCTTGTTGTAGTACATCACCGGGGTCGAGCTGTTGAACGGCATCGACAGCATGTCGCCCTCGGGCGTGGTGTAGTAGCCGACCACGCTGTCCAGGAAGGCGTCCGGGTCGAAGGCGACGCCGGCGTCGGCCATGAGCTGGTAGACCGGGTAGATGGCGCCCTCGGCCGCCATCATGGTGGCGGTGCCGACCTCGAAGACCTGGACGATGTGCGGCTGCTCGCCGGCCCGGAAGGCGGCGATGGCGGCCGTCATGGTCTCGGTGTAGTTGCCCTTGTAGACGGGGGTGACGACGTAGGCGTCCTGGCTGGCGTTGAAGCCGTCGGTGATCTCGGTCAGACGCTCGCCCAGCTCGCCGCCCATGGCGTGCCACCACTGGACCTCGGTCTGCGCCTGCGCCGCGCCGGCGCCGGACAGCAGCGCCGCGATGCCGGCCGCGGCCAGCAGCTTCGTCTTCTGCGACATTGTCACGAACCTCCCAGGTGAATTGTGCGGGATGCACGAATGCGCCGTGCGGCCCCGTTCGTTTGGCCGCGCGGTTGCGCGGCTTGTAGCGGGCCACCGCGACCCGCCGATTGCAGGATTGTAACGATTACATGACGGTCCGCGGAAGCCGGGATGTAACCGTTTACGAAAAATGCCCGTAAGGCCTGCGCAAATGGCTCAGGGACCGGGCCCGGCGAAGCCCGGCCATGCCAGTGCGCAAGAAGCGGATAGCCGCCCGGCCGCCGCTGCCGCACCCTACTGTCCGGATGCGATAGAGTGGGAGATGCGGAGTATGGACCAGCAGGCGGCGATGCGGAGCCTTTCGGAAGAACGGGCGCGGGACGACGGCGCGGCGGCGGCGCCCAAGGCGCGGTCGAACAAGCGCGCCGCGCCGGCGCGAAACGCCCGGCTGCGCCCGGCCCAGCTACGCGCGGTCGAGACCGTGTGCCAGCTCATCGAGCAGGAGATCGACGGCGAGATCGAGCGCCAGACCCTGGCCAGCCTGGCCGAGACCGTCGGCCTCAGCCCCTGGCACCTGCAGCGGCTGTTCAAGCAGGCGCTCGGCGTCAGCCCACGCGAGTATGGCGCCGCCCGCCGGGCCGAGCGCTTCCGCGCCGAGCTGCGCGAGACCGGGCGCGTCGCCGAGGCGACCTACGGCGCCGGCTACGGCTCGTCAAGCCGGGTCTACGAGAACGCCGACCGGGCGCTCGGCATGACGCCGGCGACCTACGCCAAGGGCGGCGCCGGCGCGCGCATCGTCTTCTCGGTCGCCGACTCGCCGCTGGGGCGGTTGCTGGTGGCGGCCACCGGCAAGGGCGTGTGCTTCGTCGCGCTGGGCGAATGCGACGCCGAGCTGGAGGCCGAGTTGCGCGCCGAGTTCCCGGCCGCCCGCTCGATCGAGCGCGACGACCGGGCCATCCAGGACTCGCTGGAGGTGCTGATGGCCTTCATCGCCGGCCAGACCCCCCACCTCGACCTGCCGCTGGACGTGCGCGCCACCGCCTTCCAACGCCGGGTCTGGGCCGAGCTGATCGCCATCCCCTACGGCGAGACGCGCACCTATCGCGAGATCGCCGAGATGCTCGGCCGGCCCGAGGCGGCGCGCGCGGTCGGCCGCGCCTGCGCCACCAACCCGGTCAGCCTGGTCATCCCCTGCCATCGTGCGCTGCGGCAGGACGGCCATCTCGGGGGCTATCGATGGGGCCTCGAACGCAAGGGCCGCCTGCTCGGCACGGAAGCGCGCGAGCAGGAGGTCTAGCTGACGGCCGGCCGAGCAGCCGATCGTCGGCGTGCGGGAACTTCCGGGCGGGCCAGGGTGTCTGACAGACAGTCCCCCTGACCCGCACCCCCTCTGACCCGCACCGGAGATCCCCAGCGATGAAACCCACCACCCTCGCCGGCCTCGCCGTCGTGATCGCCCTCGTCGCCGCCCTCGCCTTCTACCTCGGCCAGGACTTGGCGGAAGAAGCCGACGGCCCGGCCGAGCAGCTCGGCGAGAGCCTGGACGACGCCGCCCGGGAGCTGGAAGAAGGCGCCGAGGAGGCGCAGGACGCCGCGCAGTAGGCCTGCGGCGCCGCTGACGCCGGCTCAGCTCAAGTGCGGCTGCAGGCCCAGCACGCCGACCAGGATCAGGTAGCCGGCGACCACGTAGTTCAGCAGGCGCGGCGCGATCAGGATCGCGATGCCGGCGATCAGGGCGATCAGCGGCTGCAGGATGGTCATGGAGATGTACATCTTCGGGCCTTTCGTGTCCGTGAGGTCAGACCCCCGCCAACGCCCCCGACCCGGCGAACACTCCGGCGCCCGTGCCTATTTCCAGATCTTCCGGCCGCTGCCCGGCAGGCCGAGGTCGGGCCAGAGGCGGTCGATGCGGTCGATCACGTCCTGGTCCATGCGGATGACCTCGCCCCACTCGCGCTTGGTCTCCGGCGGCCACTTGTCGGTGGCGTCCAAGCCGATCTTGGAGCCGAGGCCGCTGTCGGGGCTGGCGAAGTCCAGGTAGTCGATCGGCGTGTTCTCCAGCACCGTGATGTCGCGCGCCGGGTCCATCTTAGTGGAGATCGCCCACATCACGTCCTTCCAGTCGCGCGCGTCGACATCGGCGTCCACGACGATCACCCACTTGGTGTACATGAACTGGCGCAGGTAGGACCAGGCGCCGAGCATCACCCGCTTGGCGTGGCCGGGGTAGGCCTTCTTCATGGAAATCACGGCGATGCGATAGCTGCAGCCCTCGGGCGGCAGCCAGAAATCGACGATCTCCGGGAACTGCTGCTGCAACAGCGGGATGAAGACCTCGTTCAGCGCCTCGCCCAGCACGCTCGGCTCGTCCGGCGGTCGGCCGGTGAAGGTCGAGAGGTAGATCGGCCTCTCGCGCATGGTCACGGCGGTGACCTGGAACACCGGGAAGGGCTCGACCGCGTTGTAGTAGCCGGTGTGGTCGCCGTAGGGCCCCTCGTCGCCGTAGTCCTCCAGGCTGACGTAGCCTTCGAGCACGATCTCCGCCTCGGCCGGCACCTTCAGCGGCACGGTCTTGCAGTCGACCAGCTCGACGCGGCGGCCGCGCAGCAGGCCGGCGAACTGGTACTCGCTGAGGGTGTCGGGCACCGGCGTGACGGCGGCCAGGATGGTGCCCGGGTCGGCGCCCAGCACGGCGGCGGCCGGCAGCGGCTCGCGCTTCGTCTGCTTCCAGCGCGCGTGGTGCTGGGCGCCGCCGCGGTGCTTCAGCCAGCGCATCAGCGTGGTGTCCCTGCCGGTCACCTGCATGCGGTAGATGCCCAGGTTGAAGGCATCGGCCTTGTCGCCCTTCGGGTTGGGCCCTTGCGTGACCACCAGCGGCCAGGTGATCAGCGGCGCCGGCTCGCCCGGCCAGCAGGTCTGCACCGGCAAGGCCGAGAGGTCGATCTCGTCGCCCTTCAGCACCACCTCCTGGCAGGGGGCACGGCCCAGCGTCTTCGGCTTCATGGCCACGACGGTCTTGAGCAGCGGCAACATGTCCCAGGCCTCGCGGAAGCCGCCCGGCGGCTCGGGCTGGCGCAGGAAGGCCAGGGTCTCGCCGACCTCGCGGAGCTGGTGCGGCTCGCGCTCCATGCCCCAGGCGACCCGCTCGACCGTGCCGAAGAGGTTGACCAGCACCGGCATGTCCCAGCGTCGGCTGCCGTCGGCGACGTTCTCGAACAGCACCGCCGGGCCGCCTTCGGCCAGCAGGCGGGTCTGGATCTCGGTCATCTCCAGCACCGGGGAGACGGCGTACTTCACGCGCACCAGCCGGCCGCTCGTCTCCAGCCGGTCCATGAACTCGCGCAACGACCTGTAGGGCATGCCTGCCGGCGTCCTCTCTGCTTGCGGGCTGGCCCGACGAGGGCCGGCGGGGCGCAAGATGGCGCGGCGGCGGCGCAGCGGCAAGCCGGGCGGCTTGCGCCCTTGCGAAACCGTCCCGGCTCCCCACATGGCTATTTAGGTTGATTTTCCGCGCCCGCGACCGCCATGCAGCCCAAGACAGACGAGCCGACTTCGGATCCGCCCCTGCGGCGTGCGGCCGGTCGTGCAGTGCGTCAGGTCGGCGCGCGAGACACCTCTCCGGACCTTCTCCCGATGGCACTGAGCGGCCCGAAAGCGGCGCTTCGGTCGCAGATGCCGCGACTCGTGGCGCGTCGGTATGATTTCGCACTCGACTTCGTGGACTAGCATCAGGCAGCGATCGGTCATGCAACGCTATTGGGTGGTCGGCGGCGAGTACCGCGATACCAAGTTCACCAAGCCCCTGCACGGCGCGGAAGAGTGGATCGGCCCCTTCGACAGCTACCAGGACGCCAAGGCGGAGTGGTCGCGCCGCGCCTGGCGGACGGTCGACGATGCGCACACCCGCTACCGCATCGAAAGCCAGGACCCGGACGCGCCGCCGCCCTGCACCGACTGAGCGGCGCGAAGGCGCACGCATTTCGAGGGCCGCCGAGGCGGTCCGCTTAATGGCTTTTCGACTACCCGAAGACCCGGCCGCGCGCCTGGCGCTGGCCAAGGGTTACCCCTACGACCCGCCGGCCACCTGCTACCTCTGGCGGGCGGGCGAGTTGCGGCCGATCGCCGAGGCCGACTTCGCCGGCCGCACGCCGGTGCTGGCGCACGGCTCCAACCGGGCGCCGCAGCAGCTCTCGCGCAAGTTCGCCGGCCTGCCGGGGCTCGAACCCGACATTCCGGTCACCTGCGGCTGGCTGGCCGACAGCGACGTGGTCTACTCCGCCCATGTCACGCGCTACGGCGCCATCGCCTCGACCCTGCGGCACGTGCCCGGCTGCCGGGTCCAGGTCGCCGTCACCTGGCTGAGCGCGGCGCAGCTTCGCCGCATGCACGAGACGGAAGGCGCGAATTACCGCTACGGCCTGCTGTCCCGGCGCTTCGTGCCGGACAGCGGCCCGCAGCGCGACTTGCCCGCGGTGGCCGCCTACCTGAGCGACCACGGCAGCCTGAGCCGCGGCGACGGCCACCCGATCGGCCTGGCGGCGGTCCGGGCGGAGGGACATCAGCACGGCCGCGCGACCCAGGAGGAGGCGCTGGCGCTGGTGCGCGACGCCCACCACCCTGAGGAGGCGCTGGACGCCCACATCCTCGCCAACATCGCCGACGCCGAGCGCCGCCGACGGCTGATCGCCCGCCTGCGCGCGAGCGGCCTGCCCGCCGACCTCGCCGACTTCGCGGCCCAAGGGTCGGCCGGCGCCACGCCGGCGGGCCGCCGTGCTTAGCGCTCAGCCGGCCGGCAGCACGCGCCAGACGACGGCATTGCGCACGTCGGTGTCCTCCAGCTCGCGGCTGGTGCGCACGGCATAGGCGGTGACCCGCTCCAGGCCCGCCTTCGGCAGGTAGGTGCGGCCGGGGTCGCCCAGCAGCACCAGGGCGCCGCACGCCGCCAGGGCCTGCAACCAGGCGAAAACGGCCTCGGCCATCGGGCGCTCGTAGCAGACGTCGCCGGCCAGCACCACGTCCCAGCCCGCGTCGCGGCCGATCAGGTCGTCGCTGCGCACTGCGATCTCCACTGCGTTCAATGCGGCGTTGGCGGCAATGGCGGCGAGCGCGAAGGGATCGATCTCGCTCGCCTCCACCGCCGCCGCCCCGGCCTTGGCCGCGGCGATGCCCTGCAGCCCCGAGCCGGCGGCGAAGTCGAGCACCCGCTTGCCGGCCACGACGTCCGGATGGTCGAGTAGGTAGCGCGCCAGCGCCTGGCCGCCGGCCCAGGCGAAGGCCCAGTAGGGCGGCGGCAGGCCCATGGCCTCCAACTCCGCCTCGCTGGCCTGCCACAGCGGCACCACCTCGCTGGCCAGGCGCAACCGGATTTCCGGCACCAGCGGCGCGGTCTCCACCGCCGTCTGGGCGATCACGAAGGCGTGCGGGTCCCCGGCGCGCGGAGGTGTGGACGCGGATCCGCTCATGGCGGGAGCATACGGGCCATGCGCCGCCTCCTGCCACTGCTGCTGCTTCTGCTGCCGACGACGCCGGCGGCCCAGGACCGCGCCTATTGGTGGGAGGGCGCGCCGCGGCCGATGAGCGCGCCCTACGGCCTGCTGCTGCTGGGCGCGGCGCGGCCCGACCAGCGACAGGGCGCCATCCGCGGTTTCCTCCAGCCGCTCGGCATTCACGACCTGCCGAACGGGCGCAGCCGGGTGCCCCTGGTCGTCCCGGTGCTGCTCGCCGGCCAGGCGCCGAACCAGACGCGCACGGAATGGAGCGACGCCCAGTTCCTGGACCGCTTCTGGGATGCCGGCCGCGACGCCACCCTGCGCGCCGAGCTTGCGCTGGCCGGCCCCGGCCCGCTGCTGGTCTACCGCCACGCCACCGGCGCGCTGGTCGCCGATCTGAGCGCCGCCTCCGGTTTCTAGGTGCGCCACTGGCTGCTCGCCTACCGCCGCGCCGTCGCCACCGCACCCAGCCCGGCGGCGCTCGAGCGCGAACTGCGCGCCGCCCTGCCGGAGGCGCCGGTGCGGCTCAGCCGGCGCTGAGCGCGCCGGCCAGCAGGATGCCGGCGAAGAACAGGATCCCGGCGTCGCGGTTCGACTTGAAGCGGGCCAGGCAGTTGCGGTGGTCGTCGATGTCGAGCGTCGCGATCTGCCAGACGAAGTGCCCGGCCATCGCCGCCAGCCCCAGGTAGTAGGGCCAGGCCGCCTCCGCCGCGATGCCGGCGGCGGCGAGCAGCGCCGTGGTCGCGGCATAGAAGCCGCCCAGCCAGGGCCGGCTCGCCGCGCCCAAGCGCAGGGCGGCCGACTTAACGCCGATCAGCGCGTCGTCCTCCTTGTCCTGGTGGGCGTAGATCGTGTCGTAGCCGAGCGTCCAGAAGAAACCGGCCGCGTACATCAGCAGCGCCGGCCAGGCCAGCGCGTCGGTCACCGCCGCCCAGCCGACCAGGGCGCCCCAGTTGAAGGTCAGCCCCAGCCAGGCCTGCGGCCAGTAGGTGATGCGCTTCATCAGCGGATAGGGCACCACCAGCAGCATCGAGGCGAAACCGAGCAGGATCGCCGTGGTCGGGAGCTGCAGCAGCACGACCAGCCCGACCAGCAGCAGGCCGGCGAGGAAGACCAGCGCCTGCAGCACGCTGACCTCGCCGCTGGGGATCGGCCGCGTCGCGGTGCGCGCCACCTGGCCGTCGATGCGCCGGTCGAAGATGTCGTTGATCACGCAGCCGGCAGCGCGCATGGCGATGGCGCCGAGGGCGAAGAGGCCGAAGAGATAGAGCGCGGGCGCCTGCCCCTGCCAGGCCGAGGCCAGCGCGATCGACCACCAGCAGGGCCAGAGCAGCAGCCAGGTGCCGATCGGCCGGTCGGCGCGGGCCAGGCGCAGGTAGGGCCGCGTCGGCGCCGGCGCCCAGCGGTCGACCCAGGAGCCCTTGGGAATGTCGGTGCGGTCGGCGGTCGTTTCGTGCGGCGGCGACATGCGCCTAAAGTGCGGAAGGCGCACGACGAAGACAAGCGCCGGAGCGGATGGCGGGGAGCGACATGGCAGCGGCGGACGAGAAGGTGGCGACCCGGCTGTTCGTCGAGGAGGATCTAGCCGCCGGTGCGGTGCTCGGCCTCGACCGCCCCCGCGCGCACTTCCTGCGCACCGTGCTGCGCCTGGCGACGGGGGCACGGATCGCGCTGTTCAACGGGCGCGACGGCGAGTGGCTGGCCGCGCTCGAGGGACTCGGCAAGGGCTGGGCCTCGCTGGCCGTGCTGGACCGGCGACGTCCGCAGGTCGCGGAGCCCGACCTCTGGCTGGTCTTCGCGCCGATCAAGCGCGGCCGCATCGACTTCCTGGTCGAGAAGGCGACCGAGCTCGGCTGCGCGGAGCTGCACCCGGTGATGACGCGCTTCACCCAGATGGAGCGGGTCAACACCGAGCGCCTGGCCGCCAACGCCCGCGAGGCGGCCGAGCAATGCGAACGCCTGTCGGTGCCGCAGGTGGCCGCGCCGCTCGAGCTCGGCAAGCTGATCGATACCTGGCCCGCCGAGCGGCACCTGCTGGTTTGCGCCGAACGCCGCGGCGCGCCGCCGATCGCCGCGGCGCTGAGCGCAGCCGCAGCCGAGCCGGGCGCGCCCTGGGCGGTGCTGGTCGGCCCGGAAGGCGGCTTCGCCGACCACGAGCTGACCGCCCTGGAGCGCCTGCCGCGCGCGCAGGTCGCCAACCTCGGCCCGCGCATCCTGCGCGCCGACACCGCCGGCCTCGCCGCCCTGGCGGTCCTGCAGGCGCTGGCCGGGGATTGGCGCTAGGCGCGGGCGATCCGGCCACGACCTTTGCTTGCCGCGCACAGGTGCGGCGGCGGATCGGCGCTTGACCCTTCTGCGCGCATGCCTTTTGTTCGCGCCACTGCCGGCCCGCCGGCGCGAATCGCAGGGACCCGCATGTCCGCACCGCCGCAGAAGCAAGGCGCGCCGATCGAGTCGAAGGCCCAGCTCGTCGCCGCCCTCGAGGCCGGCTGCAAACCGGCCGAGCGCTGGCGCATCGGCACCGAGCACGAGAAATTCGTCTTCGACCAGGAGGACCTGACGCCGCTGCCCTTCGAGGCGGCCGACGGCAGCCGCAAGTCGATCCGCGGCATCCTGGAGGGCTTGGCCGAGCACTTCGGCTGGACGCCGGTCGAAGAGGACGGCCGGCCGATCGCGCTGACCCAGGGCGGCTGCAACATCACGCTCGAGCCTGGCGGTCAGTTCGAGCTGTCCGGGGCGGCGCTGGAGACCATCCACCAGACCTGCGACGAGGTGCATACCCACCTCTACCAGGTGAAGCAGGTCTGCGGGCCGCTGGGCGTCGGCATGATCGGCCTGGGCTTCGCGCCGACCTGGCGCCGCGACGAGATCCCCTGGATGCCGAAGGCGCGCTACGCGATCATGAAGCGGCACATGCAGCGCCGCGGTTCCCTGGGCCTCGACATGATGCTGCGCACCTGTACGGTGCAGACCAACCTGGACTTCGCCAGCGAAGCGGACATGGTGCGCAAGTTCCGCGCCTCGCTGGCGCTGCAGCCGGTGGCCACCGCGTTGTTCGCCAACTCCCCCTTCGTCGAGGGCAAGCCGAGCGGCTTCATCAGCTACCGCAGCCACGTCTGGACCGACACGGACCCCGACCGCACCGGCGTGCCGCAGTTCGTCTTCGAAGACGGCATGGGTTTCGAGCGCTACGTCGACTATGCGCTCGACGTGCCGATGTACTTCGTCTACCGCGACGGCCGCTACATCGACGCCTCCGGCCAGTCGTTCCGCGACTTCCTCGAGGGCCGCCTGCCGGCGCTGCCGGGCGAGACGCCCTACCTCAGCGACTGGTCCGACCACCTGACCACCCTGTTCCCGGAAGTGCGGCTGAAGACCTTCCTCGAGATGCGCGGTGCCGACGGCGGCCCGTGGAAGCGGCTCTGCGCCCTGCCCGCCTTCTGGGTCGGCCTGCTCTACGACGCCGATGCGCTGGAGGCCGCCTGCGACCTCGTCGCCGGCTGGACGGCGGAGGACCATCAGCGCCTGCGCGCCGAGGTGCCGCGGCTGGGCTTCGCCACGGCGGCGCCGGGCGGCGGCACCCTCAAGGAGCTGGCGTCGCAGGTGCTGGAGATCTCCGCCGCCGGGTTGAAGCGGCGCGCGAGGCTGGACTCGGCAGGCGAAAGCGAGGTTCATTTCCTCAACACGCTGCGCGAGACGGTGGACAGCGGCCTGACGCCGGCCGAGCGCAAGCTGGCGCTCTACGAGGGGCGCTGGGGCGGCGACTTGGCGCCGCTGTTCCGCGAGTTCGCATACTGAGTCGCGGACTGGGCAGAGCGAGCCGGGGGGCGGCAATGCGCGACGAGGACAAGGCTTGGCTGAAGGAGTGGGCGCCGAAGCTGGCGGCGGCGATCTATCCGCTGTGCGTCCTCGCCTTCCTCGGCGGCCACGAGCGCCCGGGCTCCCCGGCCAGCCTTTGGTTCGCGCTGCAGATGGCGATCCTGCCGGCGGTCGGCCTGACCGGCGCGGTGCTGGCGGTCATGTGGGTGCGCCGCCGCTGAAGCCGGGGCGAACAAGCCAGCAAGAGACGCAACGGGAAAGAGCCGCGGTTGGGGGCCGCGGCTCTTGGGTGGGGTTCCCTAACTGAAAAGAAACGTCTTGGGGAAGGGCTAGTGAGAACAGTCTGACACCCATCCCTTAAAACAGGCTTAACGCCGCGCGCCCCGCCGAGTGCGTGCGCCGAGCCACCGCAGCCCGCCACGGAAAGGCACCGCGATGCCCAGAACGATCCACCGCACCTATGCCCCGGACGGCGCGCCGAAGCCCTTCTCCGCCTACAGCCCGATGGTGGAGATCGACGAGCAGCGGCGCAGCTTCCACGTCTCCGGCCAGGTCGGCGTGACCCCCGACGGCGCACTCGCCGGCGACGGCGAGGCGCAGATGCGCCAGGCCTGGCTCAACGTCCTGGCGGTGCTGAAGGGCGCCGGCCTTGGGCCGGAGCACCTGGTCAAGGTGGTCGGCTATGTCACCAGGCCGGAGTTGGTGCCCGCCTTCCGGACCCAGCGCGACGCACTGCTGGCCGGCGCCGAACCCGCCTCGACGCTGGTCGGCGTCCCCTTCCTGGCGCACCCGGACTGGCAGGTGGAGATCGAGGCGATCGCCGCCGTCTGAGGGCTCGTTTCCGGCTCCGTTCCGTGCTGCGCGCCCGACGCCCGCGTGCCGGCCCGGCCGACTGGAGGCTGGGGCCAGCCTGCGCTACACTCGTTGCAATGAGATGCACGCGCGCCGGCCTGCTCTTGTGCCTGCTTGTCGCGCTGACCGCGGGCAGCGCCGCCGCACAGGTGCGCGAGCGGGCCGCCGGCGCGCCGGCGGCCGAGGCGGCACCGCGTGCGGCCTGGGTGGTCAGCCCGGTGTTCGCGAACAAGTGGCACATGGCGACGGCGGTGGCCGAGGTTGCCGACGGCAGCGGCTACCTGATCGCCGGTCAGCGCGACTACAACGCGCCGGGCCAGGTCGCCGCCTGGGTGATGAAGGTGGACCGGCGCGGCCGCACCCGCTGGTGGCGCAACTTCGACGCAGCGCGCGAGGTCCGCGCCTACGGCTTGGCGGCACTGCCCGACGGCGGCGCCTTCGTTGCCGGCGCGATCGGCGATGACCGGCGCGCGCGTCCCTGGATCGCCCGCATCTCGCCGAAAGCCTGGGTGTTCTGGGAGAAGACCTTGCCGCCGCGCAGCGCACCGACGGCCGGCCCTGCATCCGGCCCGGTCTGGAGCGGCATCGAGCGGCTGGCGACGACGGAAGACGGCGTGCTCTTGGCGGCCGGCACCGACTACCTGCCGGACGGGAGCACCCGCACCTGGCTGCTGGAGCTGGATGCCGAGGGCACGCCGTTGCGCCGCAACACGCTCGACCTGCCCGGTCCGCGCGGCCTCGGCGCGCTGGTCGAGCTGCCCGACGGCACCCTGGCGCTGGGCGGCCCGCTGCTGGCCGAGGCCGATACGCCGGTCGCCGCGCAAACGGTGCGGCACGGCTGGGTGGCACGGGCGACCCGTGACGGCGAGGTGCTGTGGGACCGGCCGCTCGACGGCGGCCCGCAGGAGGCGGTGCTGGCGCTGGCGCCGAGCGGGCGCGACGGCGTGCTCGCCGGCGGCTGGCAGATCGACAATCCCTGGTTCGGACCGCAGGGCTGGACGCGCCGCTTCGATGCCGCCGGCGCGGCGGTCGGCGAGCTGAACTTCGGCGACCGCGCCCACGAGCTGGTCGCCGGCGTGCTGCCGGACGGTGCCGGCGGCCACTGGCTGGTGGGCCTGACCGAACCGAACCCGCAGACGGCCGGGGCGGACGGCCCTACGGTGGCCTGGAAACGAACGCTCGACGCCGAGGGTTGGCTGGGCGAGCAGCAGTTCCTCGGCGCCAGCGCCCGGCTGGCCCTGGAGGCCGTCGCCCGCACGAGCGAGGGCGGCCTGCTGATCGTCGGCTGGCGGACCATCCGGGCGGGCATGCGGCCCGACATCTGGATCGCCCGCTTCGTACTGCCGACGGGATAAGCGATCAATCGCGGGCGGCGCTTGACCGGCGCCTGCGCCTGGGTCAAAGCAAGGTCCCCGCGAATTCCAGGAGGCTGCCGGGCATGAGCGCTGCCGACACCGCAACGCCAGCGGACACCGACGCGCGCGGCGCGGCGCTGGCCGCCGCCGCGGCCTACTTCGACGCGGGCCGCTTCCGGGCCGACCTGGCGCGCCGCGTCGCCGTTCCCAGCACCAGCCAGGAGCCCGACAAGCGCCCCCACCTGGGCCGCTACCTGGCGGAGGAGATCGCCCCGCAACTCGAAGCCATGGGGTTCGTCTGGGGCCTGCACGACAACCCTGTGGTCGAGGGCGTGCCCTTCCTGGTCGCAGAGCGCATCGAGGACCCGGCCCTGCCGACCGTGCTGACCTACGGCCACGCGGACGTGGTGCGCGGGCAGGAGGGGCAGTGGCGCTGCGGCCTCGACCCCTGGCGTCTGACCGTTGAGGGCGAGCGCTGGTACGGTCGCGGCACGGCCGACAACAAGGCGCAGCACACCATCAACCTGGCCGCCCTGCAGATCGTCCTGACGACGCGCGGACGGCTGGGCTTCAACGTCAAGGTGCTGCTGGAGACCGGCGAGGAGGTCGGCTCGCCCGGCCTGCGCGAGTTCTGCCGTGCCGAAAAGGGCCGCCTCGCCGCCGACCTGCTGGTCGCCTCCGACGGGCCGCGCCTGACGCCGGAGGCGGCGACCCTCTACATGGGCTCGCGCGGCGTCTTCAACTTCCGCATCCGGCTGGACACTCGCGCCGGTGCCCACCACAGCGGCAACTGGGGCGGCGTGCTGGCCAACCCCGGCGTGCGGCTGGCGCACGCGCTGGCGACGATCGTCGGGCCCAAGGGCGAGATCCTGGTGCCCGAGCTGCGCCCGCAGCCGCTGTCCAACAAGCTGCGCGCCGACCTCGGCAAGCTCGCCTTCGACGGCGGCCCCGACGCGCCCGCGATCGACCCCGAATGGGGCGAGCCGGGCCTGACGCCCGTCGAGCGGCTGTACGGCTGGAACGCGCTGGAGATCCTGGCCTTCGGCACCGGCGACCCGGATGCGCCGGTCAACGCCATTCCCGGCCAGGCGACCGCCACCTGCCAACTGCGCTTCGTTGTCGGCACCGACTGGCGCGACATCGTGCCGGCGGTCGACAAGCACCTGAAGGCGCACGGCTTCGCCGACTGCATCGTGGAGCCGGCCGAGGCGACGCCGATGCCGGCGACCCGGCTGGACAGCGACCACCCGAGCGTCGCCTTCGCCGCCGCCTCGCTCGCGCGCACGCTGGGCCACCCGCCGATGCTGCTGCCCAACCTGGGCGGCACCATCCCGAACGACGCCTTCTCCGAGATCCTGGGCATGCCCACCGTCTGGGTGCCGCACTCCTACGCCGGCTGCAAGCAGCACGCGCCGGACGAGCACGTGCTGGCGCCGGTCTGCCGCGAGGGGCTGCAGATCATGACCGGCCTCTGGTGGGACATCGGCAGCGATCCGCGCACCGCGGTCGGCATGGCCTGACGCCGGCCGATCGCGGCCCTATATCCGGCAGAGGCTCAGCCTGTCCCGCCCCGCCATCCGGAGATTCCATGCCCGACACCCTCGCCGACGCCGATCTGGCGCTGCTGGAGACCCTGATCGCCAAGGCCAAGGCGCACGGCGCCGAGGCGGCCGACGCCATCCTGGCGCGCGGCTGGTCGATGTCGCAGGAGATGCGCCACGGCAAGCCCGAGACGCTGGAGCGCTCCGAGGGCCGGGACCTGGGCCTGCGCGTGCTGATCGGCCCACGCCAGGCCATGGTCTCGACCACGGACATCGGCCCCGAGGCCTTGGATGCCCTGGTCGAGCGCGCCGTCTCCATGGCCCGCGTGGTGCCGGACGACCCCTACTGCGGCCTGGCCGAGCCGGAGCAGCTCGCCGAGACCTGGCCGGAACTCGACCTGCTGGATCCGCAGGAACCGGCGCCCGAGGCCCTGATCGAGCGCGCGCGGCGCTGCGAGGACGCGGCGCTGGCCGTGCCGGGCGTCACCAACTCGAACGGCGCCACCGCCGGCTGGGGCTCAAGCCGCGCCACGCTGGTCGCCTCCAACGGCTTTTCCGGCACCTACGCCAGCTCCAACCACGCGGTGAGCTGTTCGGTCCTGGCCGGCGAAGGGCTGAAGATGGAGAGCGACTACGACTTCACCACCGCCGTCTTCGCCGAGGACCTGGAAGACCCGGTCGCCGTCGGCACGCGCGCCGGCGAGCGGGCGGTCAAGCGGCTCGACCCGCGCCGCCCGAAGACCGGCAAGTACCCCGTCGTCTTCGACCCGCGCCTTTCCGGCGGCCTGCTGCGCCATCTGGCCGGGGCGATCAACGGCAACGCCGTGGCGCGCGGCACCTCCTTCCTGAAGGACCGGCTGGGCGAGCGGGTCTTCGCCGAGGGCGTCGTGGTCTACGACGACCCGCATCGGCGCCGCGGCCTGCGCTCGCGCCCGTTCGACGCCGAAGGCCTCCCGAACAAGCCGCGCCGTCTGATCGACGACGGTCGCCTGACCACCTGGCTGCTCGACCTGTCGACCGCGCGCCAGCTCGGCCTGCAGTCGACCGGGCACGCGGCGCGCGGCGTCTCCGGCCCGCCGGCACCGGCGGCCGCCAACCTCTACATGGCGCCCGGCAAGCTCAGCCGCGACGAGCTGATCGGCGCCGTCGAGCAGGGCTTCTACGTGACCGAGCTGATGGGCCAGGGCGTCAACCCGGTGACCGGCGACTACAGCCGCGGCGCCGCCGGCTTCTGGATCGAGCAGGGCGAGATCGCCTACCCGGTCAGCGAGGCAACGATCGCCGGCAACCTGAAGCGGATGTTCGCCGAGGTGACGCCGGCCGACGACCTGGTGTTCCGCACCTCGGTCGACGCGCCGACCCTGCGCATCGACGGCATGACCGTGGCGGGCAACTGACCACGTACGGGCCCTACCCCCCGTACGTACGCCACACCGCCCAGCCGGCCGCCAGCAGGCCTGCGGCGAGCGCCGCGCGCAGCACGCCCTCCCAGTGTCCGCCGAGCCAGACGAGGGCCAAATCGCGCGGTGCGATGCGCGTACGTACGCCTGCCTTGGCCAAGGTCGGCCGCCCCTTCAGGCGCTCCCAATAGGTGGCCAGCATCGGCCGGGCGCCGCCGCGCCAGAGATGGCCGTATCCCAGGACCTGCAGCCGCGCCAGCAGGCACAGCCAGAAGACGTCGGCCAGCGTGTAGTCGTCGCCGGTGAGATAGGTGCGGTGAGCCAGCGCCGCCTCGGCGCGATCCAGCGTCACCTCGAGCTGCCGCTCGACCGCGGCGACCGCCTCGGGGCTGTCGAGGTCGCGCGCCAGGCGGTCGACCCGCGACGCCTCTGCGGCGTAAAGCTCCGCCAGGCCCGGGTTGGCGGCAGCCCGTGCCTCCAGGCGGCGGAACCGCCGGCGCAGATCGCGCCGCCCCGCCGTGCCCAGGCGCGCGTAGTCGAGCAGCTCGAGCTGCAGCCCGCGCTCCAGGTCGAGCCAGGGCTGGGCTTCGTTGCGGTGGTCGAGCAGCGGCCCCGCAAAGGCACCGTCGAGATAGCGGCAGATCGCCTCGGGCCCGGCCAGCCGGCGCCCCTCGTGGACCAGCAGCGGCACCCGCATCCGCGGCGACAGGGCGGCGAACCAAGGGTCGTAGACCGCCAAGCCGGGGCCGATGTCGACGGTCCGCCGGCGCACGCTCACACCCTTCTCCGCCAGGCAGAGACGGACGATCTGGCAGGCGTGGGACAACGGATGGTCGTAGAGGAGCGGCGGCGCACCGGCGGACGTGACCATGGGCGCCGACCTTAGCGGCGCGCCGGCGGGAAGACCAGATCGAGCGCATCGGGCAGCACGCGGATCTCCGCCGGCAGCGCGGCGACGATGTCGCCGTCGCCCTGGATCGGATCCTCCGCCGGCCCCTGGATTCGCACGTGCCGGCCGCACACGACCCGGAAGTCGGGCAACAGCGGCAACAGCCCGAGCGTCAGCGCCGCCGCGTACTTGAGCGCCGAGAACCGGCCCGCGCGCTCGAACAGGCAGACCTCCAGCGTGGGCGCCTCGAGCCGCGCCTGCGGCGCGATGACGAAGCCGCCGCCATAGTGACGGGCGTTGGCGACCACCCCGGAGGCTACGCTGCGCTCCTCCCCGTCGACCCAGACGCGGTAGCTGGGAAAGTCGAAGCGGCTGATCTGGCGCAGCGTCTCGTAGACGTAGGCGCCCTTGCCGAGCCGGCGCTTCAGGCCCTTGCTGACCTGCGCGACCACATGGGCGTCGAAGCCGACGCCGGCCATCAGCACGAAGCGCCGACCGTTCGCCTCGCCGAGCGCGACCGGGCGCGCCGGGCCGCGCAGGATCGCCGCAGCCACCGCGGCCGGGTGCGTCGACAGGCCGATCTCGCGCGCCAGCACGTTGGCGGTGCCGAGCGGCAGGATGGCGAGCGGCGTCGTGCCGCCGCCGACGGCGTTCTGGCCAAGGCCGTTGACCGCCTCGTTGATCGTGCCGTCGCCACCGGCCACGACCAGGCGGTCGCAAGCACCGCGCGGCAGCTCGGCAGCGAAGGCTTCGGCGTCTCCGCGCTTGCCGGTCGGACGCTCGTCGACCTCGACGCCGGCCTGCAGCAGGCGATCGAGCACGGCGTGATAGCGTTGGCGCCGCGCGCCGCCGGCGGTCGGGTTGAATATGACCTGGACGCGCGCGACGGCGCGCGCCGCCAACCGCAGCCCCCGAGTCGGCGACAGCTCGACGGCCGACGGCAGCGGCGTGGGAGGCGCAGCGCCGGCGACCTGGGAAGCCTGCGCGGTGCGACTCGATTTTTTCACGGACTTCCCAAGTATCGACATCAAATTTCTCACGTAACCTTTCACGTCGCCCAGGTCATTTCAGTCGCGTTACGGTCGCATGAATTTTCGGGGAATATCTAGAGCGACAATAGACGCACTCGACTAGATGTTGATATACGCCCCACCAGCGTAAAGGAATAGCCGGCCGTTGCGCCCGGCGCGCGGCACCGCGAGGGCGACCCCCATGCGACCCCGCGGGGCGGCCGGCACAAACGGGCGCGGATCCGCGGCGACGCGGGCACGGGTGCACGGCGAGGGCGCCCGGCGTGGTGGCGAAGGCGAGGCAGCGGGATGCACGGGATGGTCGCAGTCCGGCGATATCGCAGCATCTTCATTTCCGACATTCACTTGGGCACCCGAGGCTGTCAGGCGGACTATCTCTTGGATTTTCTGCGCTGCACCGAAGCGGAGACCATCTACCTCGTCGGCGACATCGTCGACGGCTGGCGGCTGAAGAAGTCCTGGTACTGGCCGCAGGCGCACAACGACGTGGTCCAGAAGCTGTTGCGCAAGGCGCGCAAGGGCACGCGCATCGTCTACGTCTGCGGCAATCACGACGAGGCGCTGCGCGACTATACCGGGGTCCATTTCGGCGGCGTCGAAGTGGTGAACGACATCGTCCACGAGGCCGCAAACGGCAAGAAGATGCTGGTGATCCACGGCGACGCCTTCGACGGCGTGGTGAAGTACGCCAAGTGGCTCGCCCTGTTGGGCGACTGGGCCTACACCTGGATGCTGTGGGCCAACACCTGGTTCAACCGCGCCCGCCGGCTGCTCGGCTTCGGCTACTGGTCGCTGTCGGCCTACCTGAAGAAGCGGGTCAAGAACGCCGTCCAGTTCATCGACAACTACGAGCAGGCGGTCACCGACGAGGCGCGCCGGCGCGGCGTCGACGGCGTCATCTGCGGCCACATCCACCACGCCGAGATGCGCACCATCGACGGCATCGTCTACATCAACGACGGCGACTGGGTGGAGAGCTGCACCGCCTGCGTCGAGCACGCCGACGGCCGCTTCGAGATCCTGCACTGGGCGCAAGAGCGCAATTTCTCCCCGCTGCCCGGCCAGAAGCGCCTGCCCTTCCCGGAGGAGGCGGAGGGCGGCGAGGACGAGGAGGGCGACCGCAAGGTCGCGGCCGCCTGAGCCGTGCGCATCGCGCTGGTCACCGACGCCTGGTTCCCGCAGGTCAACGGCGTCGTGCGCACCCTCAGTCGGGTGCGCGAGGAGCTGCTGGAGATGGGCCACGAGATCGAGGTCATCTCGCCCGAGCGCTTCCGTACCGTCCCTTGCCCGACCTACCCGGAGATCCGCCTGGCGGTGCTGCCGGGCCGCAAGCTGGGCCGCCTGCTGCAGGACTGGGCGCCCGAGGCGATCCACCTCGCCACCGAAGGCCCGCTGGGGTGGGCGGCGCGGGCCTGGTGCCGGCGTCACGCCAAGCCCTTCACCACCAGCTACCACACCCGCTTTCCCGAGTACGTCTCCGCCCGCGCGCCGGTACCGACGTCCTGGGGCTACGCCGTCATGCGCAGGTTCCACGGCGCCTCCAGCGGCATCATGGTCGCCACCCCCGGCCTGAAACGAGAATTGGAGGAACGCGGCTTCGCCCGGGTCCGCCAATGGTCGCGCGGCGTCGACACGGAGCTGTTCCGCCCTCGCAACGACCCGGCGCTGGACTTGCCCAAGCCGGTCTACCTCTTCGTCGGCCGGGTGTCGGTGGAGAAGAACATCGAGGCCTTCCTGAAGCTGGACCTGCCGGTCGGCACCAAGCTGGTGGTCGGCGACGGCCCGCAGCTCCCCGAGCTGAGGAAGCGCTACCCCCAGGCCGTCTTCGCCGGCGTCAAGCACGGCGAGGAGCTCGCGCGCCACTACGCCAGCGCCGACATCTTCGTCTTTCCCAGCAAGACCGACACCTTCGGCGTGGTGATGCTGGAGGCCGCCGCCAGCGGCCTGCCGATCGCCGCCTTCCCGGTGCCGGGCCCGCTCGACGTGGTCGACGGCCACGGCATCGGCGTGCTCGACGAGGACCTCGACTACGCCATCGAGCGCGCGCTCGCGATCCCGCCCGAACGCTGCCGCGCCCATGCCCTGAAGTTCTCCTGGAAGGCTTGCGCCGAGCAGTTTCTCGACAATCTCGAGTCCTGCGCCCGATAGCGCCGCCCAAACCTGGAGCCTTCGGCCGCTTTGCCTTGCGCCGGTCCGGTGGTAGCTTGCGGGCGACTCTTGCCGGGGGCATCTAGGGCCCTCCGCAGCCTCCCGTGCGAGCGCAGGCCGTTTCGTCTTGACCGCCGCTTCCACCCGTCCCTTGCCAGCATCCCCGGCCGAGCCGCGCCGGCTGCCGCTGGACGCGCGCAGCTGGCCGCTGGCCAAGCGGCTGCTGCGCGCCTACGTCAAGCCCTACCGCGGCACCATCGCCCTGGCGCTGGGGGCGATGGCGCTGATGGCGGCGACCACCGGCCTGCTGCCGCAGCTTCTCGACCCCATCATCAACCGCATCCTGGTCGATGCCGAGGCGGCCATGCTGTGGCCGATCGCCGGCGCCGCTTTCGCCATCTTCGCCGTCAAGGGGATCGCGACCTACGTCCAGGCGGTGCTGATGGCCAAGGTCGGCCTGTCGATCGTCGCCGACCTGCAGCGCGACCTGTTCCGGCGGGTGATGCGCAACGACCTGGCCTTCTTCACCGAGACGGCGCCGGGCACCCTGGTCAGCCGCTTCATTCACGACGTCAGCCTGATGCGCAACGCCGTCTCGACCACGGTGGTGGGCATCGGCCGCGACGTGCTAACGGCCTTGGCGCTCGGCATCGGCATGTTCTACCAGGACTGGGTGCTGGCGATCCTGGCGACCGTGGTGCTGCCGGTCTGCGTCTGGCCGATCCTCCGGCTGGGCCGGCGCATGCGCAAGATCAGCGGCTCGACCCAGCAGGAGACCGGCCAACTCGCCACCCTGCTGGACGAGAACTTCCAGGGCATCCGCCACGTCAAGTCCTACGCCATGGAAGCCGTCGAGGCCGACCGGGCCGACCGGCGCATCGGCGAGGTGCTGCGCCTGCAGCTCAAGGGCGCGCGGGTGCGCAACCTGGCCAACCCGCTGATCGAGATCTTCGGCGGGCTCGCCATCGTCGCCGTCATCGTCTACGGCGGCAGCCAGGTGATCGCCGGCACCAGCGACCCCGGCTCCTTCACCGCCTTCATCGCCTCGGCGCTGCTCGCCTACGAGCCGCTGAAGCGGCTGGCCAAGCTCAACGCCAGTCTGCAGGAAGGTCTGGCCGCCGCCACCCGCGTGTTCGACCTGATGGACCGCACGCCGCAGATCGTCGGCAAGCCGGACGCCCCTGCGCTGCAGGTGACGCGCGGCGCGGTGACGCTGGAGAACGTCAGCTTCCGCTACGGCGGCGCCGGGACGGCGGCGCTGGAGGCGGTCGACCTGGAGGCGCCGGCCGGCAAGACCGTGGCGCTGGTCGGCGCCTCGGGCGCCGGCAAGACCAGCGTGCTCAACCTGATCCCGCGCTTCTACGACGTAAGCTGGGGCCGGGTGACCATCGACGGCCAGGACGTGCGCGACGTCGAGCTGGCCAGCCTGCGCCGGCAGGTGGCGCTGGTCAGCCAGGACATCATGCTGTTCGACGACACGGTGCGCGCCAACATCGCCTACGGCGAGGCCGACGCGGACCCGGCGGCGATCGAGCGGGCGGCGCGGCACGCCGGCGCCCACGACTTCATCGCCGCCCTGCCGCAGGGCTACGACACGCCGGTCGGCCCGCGCGGCGTCAAGCTGTCGGGCGGCCAACGCCAGCGCATCGCCATCGCCCGCGCGATGCTGAAGAACGCACCGATCCTGCTGCTCGACGAGGCGACCAGCGCGCTCGACACCGAGTCCGAGCGGCACGTGCAGCAGGCGCTGAAGACCCTGATGGCCGGCCGCACCACCCTGGTGATCGCCCACCGCCTGTCCACCGTGATCGACGCCGACATCATCTACGTGCTGGACGCCGGGCGCGTCGTCGAGCGCGGCAGCCACGCCGAGCTGCTGGCCGCCGGCGGCGCTTATGCCCGCCTTTACAGCCTGCAATTCGCCGAGGCCCAGGAGCCGGTCGAAACGGCTGCGGCGGAGCCGGCACCGGCGGCCGACAAGGCGGTCGCGGAATGAGGTGGCTCAAGCGGCTCGGCCGCTCCACCGCCGCACGCCGCCTGGTCGCCTGGACGGCAGGCGGCTATCTTACTCTGATCTACCGCACGACCCGCTGGCACCAGGAGATGCCGGCGGAGACCCGCGCCATCCTGGCCGGCGACCGCCCCTTCCTGGTCGCCTTCTGGCACGGGCGCATGGTGCTGATGCGCGCCGCCTGGCCCGGCCGGCCGCAGGACCTGCACATGCTGATCTCCGAGCACGCCGACGGGCAGATGATCGCCAAGGGCATGGCGCAGCTCGGCTTTTCGACCATCGCCGGCTCCAGCCGCCGGCGCGGCGCCGTCGCCCTGCGCGAAATGGGCCGCCGGCTGCGCGCCGGTGCAGCCGTCGGCATCACGCCGGACGGGCCGAAGGGACCGCGCATGCGCGCAAAGGCCGGCGTGATCGCCGCTGCGCGCGCCGCGGGCGTGCCGATCCTGCCGCTCAGCGGGGCGGCCAGCCGGGCGCGCGGCCTCGGCACCTGGGACCGCTTCCAGCTCGTCCTGCCCTTCGGCCGCGGCCTGCTGTTGTGGGGCGCACCCCTGAGCGTCCCGCCCGAGGCCGACGAGGCCGCCCGTGACCGACTGCGCCGACAGCTCGAAGGCGAGCTCAACCGCCTGACCGCCGAGGCCGACCGCCGCCTTTCCCGGCCGCGGGTGGAGCCCGCCCCGGAAGGCACGGCACCGCACGAGCGCAAGCGCAGCGCCGCCCTGCGGGCGCCGCTCGACGCGATCGAGACGCACGAGAGCCCTTGAGCCCCGCCATGCGCGCCCCGGCGTTCTGGAGCGGGCCGAGCCTGCTCTCCGACCTCCTCATGCCCGCCGGCGACCTCTATGCCGCCGCCGGCTGGCTGCGCCAACGCCTGATCCGGCCGCAGCGCGCACCGGTGCCGGTGATCTGCATCGGCAACCTGGTCGCGGGCGGCGCCGGCAAGACGCCGACCGCGCGCGCCCTGCTCGAGCGCCTGACGGCGGGCGGCCACCGCCCCGCCGCCCTGCTGCGCGGCTACGGCGGCCGCCTGGCCGGGCCCGTCCGGGTCAAGCCGGAGCGGCACGACGCGCACGCGGTCGGCGACGAAGCGCTGCTGCTGGCGCGCGCCGCCCCCACCTGGGTCGCCCGCGACCGGGTGGCCGGCGCCCGCGCGGCGGCGGCGGCGGGTGCGGAGCTGGTCGTCATGGACGACGGCTTTCAGAACCCGAGCCTGGCCAAGGACCTCTCGCTGCTGGTGCTGGACGGCGAGAGCGGCCTCGGCAACGGTCGCGTCATCCCCGCCGGGCCGCTGCGCGAGCCGTCCGGCCGCGGCTTCGCCCGCGCCGATGCGCTCGTGATCCTAGGCGACGACCGGCACGGCCTGGCCGTGCGGGCGCCCGGCACGCCGGTGCTCTTCGCCCGGCTCGAGCCGTCCGACGGGGCCGATCTGGCGGGGCGCCGCCTGCTGGCCTTCGCCGGCATCGGCCGCCCGTCCAAGTTCTTCGCCACGCTGGAACGGCTCGGCGCCGAGTTGGTGGCGACGGCCGCGTTCGCCGACCATCATCGCTACACCGCCGCCGAGCTGGAGGCCCTGCAAGGCCGCGCGGTGCAGCAGGCCGCCACGCTGATCACCACGGAGAAGGATGCGGTGCGCCTGCCGGACGCCTGGCGCCAGCGCGTCGAGGTGCTGCCTGTCGAATTGGTCTTCGATCGGCCCGGCCGGCTGGACGCCCTGCTGGCGCGCGTGCTGCCGCAGGAGGCGCCGCATGGCTAGGCGCGCCTCCTGGACGAAGCGACTGCGCTGGCGCGCCGAGGTGCTGGCGCTGCGCGGGCTGGTGGCGCTCTTCGCCGCCCTGCCGCTGGAGCGCGCCTCGGCGCTGGGCGGCTGGCTGCTGCGGCGGCTCGGCCCGCTGCTGCCGGTGCAGCGGCTCGGCCGGGCCAACCTGCGCCTGGCGCTGCCCGAGCTGGACCGGGCCCAGCAGGACCGCCTGCTGGCGGACATGTGGGAGAGCCTGGGGCGCACCGCCGCCGAGTATCCGCACCTGAAGGACCTGGTGGCGCAGGCCAACGCCCGCATCGACTACGACCTGCACCCGGATTTCGTGTCCCGCATGCAGACCGGCGGCGCGATGATCCTCGCCTCCGCCCACTTCGCCAACTGGGAGGTGATGCACCTGGCCGCCGCCCACCGCGGCCTGGACACCGCCACCGTGGTGCGCCAGCCCAACAACCCCCTGGTGGTCGACCAGCTCGAGGCCTGGCGCGCGGTCGCCGGCGGCATCCGCATCCGCAAGGGCAAGGAGGGTGCGCGCCAGACGGTCGCGGCGATCAAGGCCGGCAAGACGCTCGCCATCCTGGTCGACCAGCGCATGAGCGAGGGCGTCGAGGTGCGGTTCTTCGGCCATCCGGCGATGACGCCGAACGCGCCGGCGCAACTCGCCCTGCGCTTCGGGGTGCCGCTCTTCCCCGCCCGCCTGGAGCGCCTGCCCGGCCCGCGCTTCCGCCTGAGCGTCGGCGCGCCGATCGCAGCGCCCGAGGGCCTGCCGCGCAACGCAGCGGCCCTGGCGATGACGCAGGCGCTCAACGACCGCCTGGAAGCCTGGATCCGCGCCAAGCCGGAAGACTGGTTCTGGCTGCACCGCCGCTGGCCGAAGCAGCTCTACGAGCCGCGCTGAGCCCTACTGCCCCGGCATCGGGCCGGCGACGAGCTGCGGGTCGATGCGTTCCTCGAACCAGTTGATGCGCCAGTCCAGGTGCGCGCCGGTGGAGCGGCCGGTGCTGCCCACGGTGCCGAGCCGCTCGCCCTGGCGTACGCGCTGGCCGACGGCGGCTTCGACGCTGGCCATGTGCAGGAAGGTGGAGGAGACGCCGTGGCCGTGGTCGATTATCAGCGTGCCGCCGGTGTAGTAGAGGTCGGTTTCCGCAAGCCGCACGATGCCGCCCGCCGGCGCCATGACCGGCGCGCCCTCGGGCGCGGCGATGTCGATGCCGTAGTGCGGCTGGCGCGGCGTGCCGTTGAGGATGCGCTGGCTGCCGTAGACGCCGGTGACGATGCCCTGCGCCGGCCACAGGAAGGGCCCACGGAAGTGCGGTAGGTCGCTGTCGTGGGCGCGCGCTTCGGCCACCTTGGCGGCGTCCGCCTTGATCCGCGCCCAGACGCTCTCGGGCGGCGTCACCATCGTGTCGGGCAGCCCGTCGATGCGCTGGACCTCGTACTCGCGCTGGACCACTGTGAGGGCGTGGTCCGTCGTGGTGCCGTCGGGCCCGACGATCTGCAAGGTGGCGCTGGGCGGCGCGTCCCGGCCGAAGCCGACGACGAAGCGGCCCTGCGGGTCGGTGCGCAGCGGCGTGCCGTCCAGCCGCACCTCGCTGGCGGGCGCGACCTGCCCGACCAGCAGGCCGCCCTGGATCGCCTGGCCCCGCAGCTCCAGCGCGAAGGCGGATAGCGGCAGCAGGAGCAACAGGGCGAAGACCGGAAGACGGATCACAGCAGTTCCCCTTGTTCCGGCCGCCCCTTGCCCGGCTTCGGCGCAGGCTTGGGTTTCGGTGCGCGGGGTTTCGGCTCGGGCGGCGGCGCGGCGCCGCCGGACCCGGCCACCGCGCCGACACGCCCGTCGGCGAACTCCAGCCCCAGCGCTTGGCCCGCGGCGACCTGGGCGGCGCGGGTCAGGACCGCGCCGTCGGCCGCGCGCACGGCGACGAAGCCGCGCTCCAGCGCCGAGTGGTAGCTGTAGCTCTCCAGCAGGCGGCCGAGCTCGCGCAGAGCCGCGTCGGTCTCGCGCTGGCGCGCCTCCAGGGCGCGGACCAGGCGCGGCCCGGCGTCCAGCCGCACGAGCTCCTGCGCGCGCAGCGGCACCTGACGCGCAGCCAGGCGCGGCAGGCGCGCCGCCACCTCCGACAGCTCGCGACCGCTCTGGCGCAGCCGTGCCGCGAGAGCGCCGGCCAGCCGCTCGCCGCGGTCGGTCAGGAGCTCCTCGGCGCGCCGAAGCTGCTGGCGCGGGTCGGACAGGCGAGCGCTCAGGCCCGCCACCTCCTGCCCGCGCTGACGCAGCAGGCCGCGCACGGCGAGATCGAGCCGCTCGGCGCGCTCGTCGAGGCGCTGGCTCAGCTCGCCGACCAGGCGCACGGGATCGGGCAGGCCGCGGCCCAGCCCCTCCACCTCGTTGCGGCGCTGGCTCAGCAGGCGGCCGGCGGCGCCGGTCAGGCGGCGCTCCAGGTCCTGCACCTGGACCAGCAGCTCGCCGCGCACCGGCACGGCGATCTCGGCCGCCGCCGTCGGGGTCGGGGCGCGCCGGTCGCTGGCGTGGTCGATCAGCGTGGTGTCGGTCTCGTGCCCGACGGCAGAGATCAGCGGGATCGCCGACTCGGCAGCGGCGCGCACCACGACCTCCTCGTTGAAGGCCCAGAGGTCCTCCAGCGAGCCGCCGCCGCGGGCGACGATCAGCACGTCCGGGCGCGGCACCGGCCCGCCGGGGCGCAGCGCGTTGAAGCCGGCGATGGCCCGCACCACCTGCTCGGCCGCGCCCTCGCCCTGGACCAGCACCGGCCAGACCAGGACGCGGCGTGGGAAGCGCTCCGACAGGCGGTGCAGGATGTCGCGGATGACCGCGCCGGTCGGCGAGGTGACGACGCCGATCACCTCCGGCAGGAAGGGCAGCGGTCGCTTGCGCGCGGCATCGAACAGACCCTCGGCGGCCAGCGCCTTGCGCCGCTGCTCCAGCAGCTTGAGCAGCGCCCCCTCGCCGGCCAGCTCCATCCGCTCGATCACGATCTGGTACTTGGAGCGACCCGGGTAGCTGGTGATCCGGCCGGTGGCGACCACCTCCAGTCCGTCCTCCGGCTGCAGGCCCAGACGGCCGGCCTGGCCGCGCCAGCAGACCGCGTCGAGCACGGCGTCGGCGTCCTTCAGGGCCATGTAGAGATGGCCACTGGCGGCGCGCTTGAAGCCGGAGATCTCGCCGCGCACGCGCACCCGCTCGAAGCTGCCCTCAAGCGTGCGCTTGATGGCGAAGCTGATCTCCGAGACGGAGAACTCCGGCTCGTTGCTGGCGGTTGATGAAGACACAATTTCGGACATCAGGGAGCGGTCTGCCGCAGCCATTCCTCGACAAGGTGAACGTAGTCCCCGAAGGTCAACGAGTCTGGCGTCTTTCTGGTCGCCTCGCACATGACCGGCAAAGCTGCTGCAAATGCCGTGTAGCGGTCCGCGACGTGTTCGCCGCCCGGGATGTCAGGTCGCCCTGTCGTCGTCGCGAGCCAGTCACGCACGCGGACGATCGCTCGGCTTACGTCTCCCGAGTGCGCGACTACGTCCTGCCCGGCGATATCCGACAAGGTCCGTTGGAACCGATACGGCTTGGCCTCCATGATCAGTGTCGCCTTCAGCTTTTGCTTGTGCCCGCCGAAGCGCTTCGCAGCTAGGAACAGGCCAAGTTCGAAAGGCATATTGAATCGCGGCAAGGGGGGATCGCCGTCGACCTCAGTACGCGACAAGTCATGGATGCCGTAGCGGCAGCCTTCAATCAATTTCAGTATCTTGTCGATTCGAACTTCGCCACTGTCGTTGGCTTCCAGCGCACAGCGGGCATCGAAACCGCAATCGACGACGCCAAACACGATACCGCGGAAGATCGGCCTAAAAGCCTCGTCGAAAGCGCAGTTTATGAAGATACTTCGGTCGTAGGTCTTGGCTGCTCCGGCCGGCATTCGCCGTCGATCAAGATGCCTTGTCAGTCACTGCGGCAACGGCGCGCCGAATCTCTTCGCGTGTGAGCTCGCTCTTTGCCGACTGGCGAACGATGGTGCGACCAGAGGTCGTCTTAGCGTCCTTAGTCGATACGAAACGGCCAGTCGCAGACTCGCGCCCAATTGCTGTCTTGCTTCGCTTCGTTTGCGCCATGTGAGTCACTCCGCTACACGAAGCGGAAGATAGCGCGGCCGAACGACGACGACAACGTCGCAAGGCGCAGACGACAGGAGCGAGCACAGCATGAAGGTTCTGGTGGTGGGCGGCGGCGGGCGCGAGCACGCGCTGTGCTGGGCGATCGCGGCCTCGCCGCTGCTGGACGCGCTGTTCTGCGCGCCCGGCAACGCCGGCATCGCCGAGCTCGCCACCTGCGTCGACATCGCCGCCGAGGATATCGACGCACTGGTCGCTTTCGCGCGCGAGCAGCAGATCGACCTGGTCGTCGTCGGGCCGGAGGCGCCGCTGGTCGCCGGCCTTGTGGATCGGATGGAATCGCACGGCATCCGCGCCTTCGGGCCACGCAGCGAGGCGGCGATCCTGGAGGGCTCCAAGGCCTTCATGAAGGACCTCTGCGACCGGCACGGCATCCCGACCGCCGCCTATGCCCGCTTCCGGGACGCCGAGGCCGCCAAGGCCTACGTGCGCGAGCAGGGGGCGCCCATCGTGGTCAAGGCCGACGGCCTGGCCGCCGGCAAGGGCGTGACCGTGGCGCAGACCCCGACAGAGGCCGAGGCCGCGATCGAGGCTGCGCTGAGCGAGGACGCCTTCGGCGCAGCCGGCGCGGAGCTGGTCATCGAGGAATTCCTGGAGGGCGAGGAGGCGAGCTTCTTCGCGCTGGTCGACGGCGTGACGGCGCTGCCGCTCGCCGGCGCCCAGGACCACAAGCGCGCCTTCGACGGCGACGCAGGACCCAACACCGGCGGCATGGGCGCCTACTCGCCGGCGCCGCTGCTGAGCGACGCGCTGGCCGAACGCATCATGGCCGAGATCGTCCGGCCCACGGTCGCCGCCATGAAGGCCGAGGGCCGCCAGTACAAGGGCGTGCTCTACGCCGGCGTCATGGTCGGCCCTGACGGCGCGCCCAAGCTGCTGGAGTACAACGTGCGCTTCGGCGACCCGGAGTGCCAAGCGCTGATGATGCGGCTGGACAGCGACCTGCTGCCGGCCCTGGTGGCGGCCTGCGACGGTGTGCTGGAGTCCTTGACGCTGCGCTGGAGCGACAAGACGGCGCTGAGCGTGGTGCTGGCCGCCAAGGGCTATCCCGGCGCCTACGAGAAGGGCAGCGAGATCCGCGGCCTGGAGCGGCTGACCGACATCCCGGACCTGGAGGTCTTCCATGCCGGCACCCGGCGGGAGGCCGACGGCAGCCTGCGCGCCGCCGGCGGTCGCGTGCTGAACGTCACCGCGCTTGCCGACGACGTGACGTCGGCGCGCACGGCCGCCTATGCCGCGATCGAGCGCATCGACTGGCCCGAAGGCTTCTGCCGCCGCGACATCGGCTGGCGCGCGCTGCCTCGCTGAGGCGGGTGGGTGCCATACTGGTTGGCCTGGAGCCGCACCGCCGCCCGCAGCTACCCGAAGGCCTGGCGGGCGAGGAGATCGTGACGATCGCCGCCCGCCACGGCGGCGGCAACGGGCGCGTCTTCGGCTCGCGCGCCCGCGGCGAGGCGCGCCCCGACAGCGACCTCGACCTGCCGGTCGACATGCAGCCGGGGCGCAGCCTGCTGGATCTCGCCCACATCAAGGTCGAGATCGAAGAGCGCCTTGGCCGTACGGTCGATACCCAGGTCGAAGGCGGACTGTCGCGGCATTTTCGCGAGGCGGTTCTGCACTCCAGTCTGGCGCTATGACGCACAACGCCGTCTATCTCCGGCAAATCCTGGATTCCTGCGCGGAGATCAGCGAGTTGGCAGGCCAGGATGGCGAGCTCCAGCGCCGAGAGGGCAACCTGCCTCGCCTGTCTTCACCTGACCCAATGTATCGGCTAAGCCGCGATCCGCATGTCGGATTTTGCCCGCGACGCGACGCCGGAGGTCGCCTGGAGCAGCATTCGCGCGATGCGCAACGTCATCGTGCACGAATGCGAACACGTCGAGCTTGCGCGGGTGCGCTCGGTCGTCGTCAGGGATCTCCCGAATCTCGAGGCAGCGCTTCGCCGAGTTCTCGATCAGAGCCGACTACCGTCGGTCGCGGAAGAAGGTTCGCAGCAGCGCGGCGCACTCGCGCTCGCGCACGCCGCCGACCACCTCGGGCCGGTGGTGCGTCGTCGGCTGTTGGAAGATCCGCGCGCCGTGGTCGACGCCGCCGCCCTTCGGGTCGTAGGCGCCGAAGACGAGGCGGCCGAGGCGGGCGAAGGCGATCGCCTGGGCGCACATGGCGCAGGGCTCCAAGGTGACGTAGAGGCTGGCGCCCTCCAGCCGCTTGGCGCCGAGCCGCCGGGCGGCGTCGCGGATCGCCAGCAACTCCGCGTGCGCTGTCGGATCGTGCAGGGTTTCCACCAGGTTGTGGGCGCGCGCCAGCAGCCGGCCCGCGGCGTCCAGCAGCACCGCTCCGACCGGCACCTCGCCGGCCGCCGCCGCTGCCCGTGCCTCCTCCAGCGCCATCTCCATGGCGCCCTCTGCAGGAACCGCGCCGCCGCCGCTCCGTTGCCTCATGGATCGCTCCGCCCTTGCCCGCGCCTCGGGACAGCACGGCCCTTGCCCTGGGTCAAGCTTCGCGTTAAGTCGCGGCAGTTTCGATCTCGGACGATCGTCGGGAGGGCGGCGAGCCGGGTCCGATCCCACGCTATTGCGAGGAGCTGTCCATGCTGGAGATGGACGTCGACAAGGTCTGCTTCATCGTCGTCAAGATGCGCGAGTACGAGGAAGAGGGCCTGATCCGCGCCGAAACGGACGAGGATCGCATTGGCCTCGAGGAAAACCCCGAGACCGACGAGGAGCTGAGCGAGGCCGAGGAGCTCGGGGCGACCGGCGAGGAGTCCTACGAGGAGGACGAGGAAGAGGCGGCTGCGACCGAAAGCGAGGACGGCATCCTGGAAGAGCTGTCCACCTTCATCCGCAACCTCGACGAGGAGGAGCAGATCGAGCTGGTGGCGCTGACCTGGCTGGGCCGCGGCGACTACGAGACCGAGCAGTGGGACGAGGCCAAGGAAGCCGCCGCGGAGCGGCGCAATGCGCGTACCGCCGAGTACCTGCTCGGTATCCCCCTGCTGCCCGACTACCTGGAAGAGGGGCTGGCCGCCTTCGACCTCTCCTGCGTCGACTTCGACGAGAGCCGGCTCTAGCCAGGTGGACGGCAGCCAGGAGGGCACCGACGGCGGGCGAGGCGAGCGTATCGCCAAGGCGATCGCCCGCGCCGGCCACTGCTCGCGCCGCGAGGCGGAGGCGCTGATCGACCAGGGCCGGGTCGAGCTCGACGGCGAGACCGTGACCACGCCGGCCACTCTGGTGCGCCCCGGCCAGCGCATCGGCATCGACGGCGAAGCCCTGGCCACCCCCGAGCCACCGCGGCTGTGGCGCTACCACAAGCCGCCGGGCGTACTGACGGCGGCGCGCGACCGGGAGGGGCGGCGCACCCTCTACGACACGCTGCCGCCCCACCTGCCGCGGGTCATGCCGATCGGCCGTCTCGATCTGACCTCCGAGGGCCTGCTGCTACTGACCAACGACGGCGGCCTGAAACGCCGCCTGGAGCTGCCGGCGACCGGCTGGCGCCGGCGCTATCGGGTGCGCGTCTTCGGCACGCCGGACCCGAAGCGGCTGGAGCGGCTGCGCGACGGCATCGAGGTGGAGGGCGTGCGCTACGGCCCGATCGAAGCCGCGCTCGACCGCGCGCAGGGGCACAATGCCTGGCTGACCATGGCGCTGCGCGAGGGCAAGAACCGCGAGATCCGCCGCGTCTGCGAGGCGCTGGGTCTGAAGGTCAACCGGCTGATCCGGCTCGCCTACGGCCCGTTCCAGCTCGGCGCGCTGAAGCCCGGCGAGGTCGAGGAGGTGCCGGCCAAGGTGCTGGTCGAGCAGCTCGGCCGCAAGCTGGCCGAGGAGCTGGGGGTGGGCGCCCATGCGCATCGTCGCCGGTAGCCTGCGCGGCAAGCGCCTGGCGGCGCCGGAGGGCGAGGCGGTGCGCCCGACCGCCGACCGCACCCGCGAGGCGCTGTTCGACATCCTGGCCGGCGGCCGGCTGACCGGCGGCGTCTCGCCGCTGCCGGGCGCGCGGGTGCTCGACGCCTTCGCCGGCACCGGCGCCCTGGGGCTGGAGGCGCTGTCGCGCGGCGCCGCCCACGTCGACTTCCTGGAGCGCTTCGCGCCGGCGCTGGAATGCCTGCGGGCCAACGTGCGGTCGCTGGAGGCGGGCGAGCGGGTGCGCATCCACGACCGTGACGTGCTGCACCCGCCTCAGGCCGCCGCGCCGGCCGACCTGGTCTTCCTCGACCCGCCCTACAACCAGGGCTACGCCGGGCCCGCCCTGGAGGCGCTGCTGGCCGCCGGCTGGATCGCGCCGCACACGCTGATCTCCCTGGAGCTGCTGAAGAGCGAGGAACCGGAACTGCCGGCCGACTTCGCCCTGCTCGACCAGCGCAAGTACGGCAAGGCCAAGCTCTGGTTCCTGCGGCTGGCGGAGGACGGGGAAGAGAGAACGGAAGGCTAGAGCGTTTTCCTTTCAGTCTGGCACATAGCCAGCAGCGTTGAAGAAGTTGGCGCATTCGGTCGGGGTGAAGCGGTCGATCAGGACGCCAATGGCGTGCCACAGGCCGTCGACGGTGCGTTCGGCGGCCTTGCGCAGCCCTGCCTTCAGCTTGGCGAAGGCCATCTCGATCGGGTTGAAGTCCGGGCTGTAGGGCGGCAGGAAGCGCAGCTCCGCCCCGGCGGCCTCGATGGCGGCGCGGATCGCCGGGGACTTGTGGCTGCTCAGGTTGTCCATGATCACGACATCGCCCGCGCTCAGCTCGGGCACCAGGACCTGCCCGACATAGGCCTCGAAGGCGCGGCGGTTGATCGGTCCGTCCAGGACCATCGGGGCGACGATGCCCGACAGCCGCAGGCCGGCGACGAAGGTCGTCGTCTTCCAGTGGCCGAAGGGCAGGCCCATGCGCAGCCGCTCGCCCCGCGGCGCGCGGCCGTGGCTGCGGGCCATGGCCGTCGAGGCCCAGGTCTCGTCGATGAAGACGAGCCGCGCGGGATCGAGATCGGGCTGCTCCTCGAACCAGGCCTGTCGCTTGGTCAGGATGTCCGGGCGATCCTGTTCGACGGCGTGGCCGGTCTTTTTTTGCGCGTCAGCCCGTGGCGCCGGAAGAAGCGGTGGACCGTGCCGATACCCACCGGCGTGCCGCGCTCGGCCAGCCGGCGCTGGACTTCCACCAGCGTGATGTCACGCCGCTCTTCCCAGAGATCGAGGATGAACGGCGCATGGGCCTCGATCCGGTGCGAATGCCGGTCGCCGCCCTGCGGCTTCGGCGCCGCGCTCCCGGTCGCCCGCATCAACTGGCGCCAGCGGACCGCCGTCGACGGCGCCACCCCGAACCGCGCCGCGGCCTGCCGGCAGCTCATCCCGTCACGCTCGATCGCCGCCACCACCCGCTCACGCAGGTCCATCGATAGCCCTCGACCCATGCATGCTGGCCTCCCTCCCCAGCACGCATCTTGAATCACGTCCCGCACGATTCGGGAAGCCCTCCTCGATTCCCATCGGCTGGAAACCGCTCTAATACATCCGGCCGCCGATCGGCACGTCGCGGTCGGGGCGCAGCAGGACCACCTCGCCCTCGGCGTCGGGCACCCCGAGCACCAGGATCTCGCTCATGAACCTGCCGATCTGCTTGGGCGGGAAGTTGACCACCGCCAGCACCTGGCGTCCCGGCAGCTCCTCAGGCGTGTAGTACTTGGTGATCTGGGCCGATGTCTTGCGCTCGCCGATCTCCGGGCCGAAGTCGACCCACAGCTTGATCGCCGGACGCCGCGCCTCGGGAAAGGGCTCGGCGCGCACGATGCGGCCGACACGGATGTCGACCTTCAGGAAGTCGCCGAAGCCGATCTCGGCCGTTGCCTCCCCCTCGCCCATCTCTGGCTCCCCAAGTTCACGGTGCATGCCGCACCGCCTCGCCGGTCGCGATGCGTACCGCCGGCGCATCGCGTCCTTCGACCCGCTCCGGACGAGGCGTTGGGGATACTCGGGCGGCCGGCCTCAGTTCAGGCGCCGGCCGACGTCCTCGATCGCCGCCCCGGTGAGCCGCTCGGCGGTCTTGTCGTCCATCTTCTCGGCGATCAGTTTGCCGGCGGCGGCGATGGCGACGTCGACAGCGCGGTTGCGCACCTCGGCCAGGGCGTTCTGCTCGGCCTGCTCGATCTTCGCCATGGCCAGCTCCTCGCGACGCTTGAGGCTGGCCTCGAGGTCGGCCTCGGCGGTCTTGCGCAGCCGTTCGGCCTCGGCCTTGGCGTGCTCGACGATCTCCTCGGCTTCCTTGATCGCGTCGCGCTGCTTGCGCTTGTACTCGGCCAGCATCTTCTGCGCGTCCTCGCGCAGGGTCTGCGCCTCTTCCAACTCGCGGCGGATGCGCTCGGCACGCTTGTCGAGCGCCCGCACGATCGGCGGCCCGCCCTTCCAGACCATCAGCCCGAGGATGACGAAGAGCGACAGGGTGATCCAGGTGTACTCGCTGGACAGCATCAGCCGCGCCCTCCCTCGGCCAAACTCGCTTCGACCGCCTTCTGCGCGTCGGCCTCGCTCGGCGCGCTGCCTAGCAGCTTGGCGGACGCGGCCGTGGAGACCTCGGTGGCGACGCTCTTGAGGTTGTCGAGCGCCGCCTGCTTGGCGGCGGCGATGCGCTCCTCCGCCTCCGCCGTCTTCTTGGCCAGCGCCTCGTTCGCCTTCTTCTCGCGCTTGGCGGCCTGGGCTTCCCAGGCCTCGGTCGCCTCGCGCACGGTCTCGCGCGCGGCGCCGCGGGCCTCCGCCAGCTTGGCCTCGTACTCCTCGATGACCTGCTCGGTCTCGCGCTTCAGCTTCTCGGCGCGCGACAGGTCGTCGTCGATCTTGTCTTGGCGTTCCTCCATCGCTTCGCCGATCCGCGGGATGATCACCTTGGACATCGCGAAATAGAGGATGCCGAAGGTGATGATCGTCCAGAAGATCTGTCCGACGAAGGTGTCCGTCTGGGTCAGTTGCGGCAGACCGTCCGAGCCGCCGCCCTCGGCGGCCGCCAGCGGCAGGGCGGCCAGCGGCAGAGCGGCCAGCGCGCCGACCGCCGCGGCGAGGAGCCTGGCGGTGGGACGGGAGACGGGCGTTTCGGGGCTACGGCGCATCGCTGGGTTCACCCTTGGCTGCTCCTCGAACGGATGCCGGGGGCCGGGCCCGCACGGCAGGCGGGCCGGCCCGAAGCGAGGCCCGCGGCGCGAGGCGCGCCGCCGGCCGGCTCAGCCGAAGAGGATCAGCAGCGCGACGACCAGCGAGAAGATCGCGATGGCCTCGGTGACCGCGAAGCCGATCCAGATGTTCGCGCCGATCTCGTCCTTGGCCGCCGGGTTGCGGGCGATCGCGTTGAAGAAGTTGGCCCAGACCTGGCCGACGCCCAGGCCGGCACCGATCATGCCCAGGGTCGCCAGACCCGCGCCGATCATCCGTGCGGCTTCCATGTCCATCGGTAACGCTCCTTGATGTGTCTCGCTGTTGATCGAATTCGGTCGGTGGGTGGCCCGAGCCCGGCGCGGCGCGCGGCCGGGATCGGCGCATCCGCGTCTCAGTGCATGTGGATCGCGTCGTGCAGGTAGACGCAGGTCAGGATGGTGAAGATGTAGGCCTGCAGCGTGGCGACCAGGAACTCCAGCGCCGTGATGCCGATCAGGGCGGCCAGCGGCACCACCCCCGCCACGCCCATCAGCAGCACGAAGCCGGCGAAGACCTTCAGCAGGATGTGGCCGGCCATCATGTTGGCGAAGAGACGCACGGACAGGCTGATCGGGCGCGACAGGTAGGAGATGACCTCGATCGGCACCAGGATGACCGCCGTCCAGGCGGGCGCGCCGTGCGGGAAGAACATGCGCAGGTAGCCGAGGCCGTGGCGCGCGAAGCCGATCGCCGTCACCGCGACGAAGATCACGATCGCCATGAAGAAGGTGACGGCGATGTGGCTGGTGAAGGTGAAGGATGTCGGGATCATGCCGAGCAGGTTGCCGAACAGCACGAACATGAAGAGCGTGAAGATGAAAGGGAAGTACTGCCGCCCTTCGCTGCCCACGTTGTCGCGCACCATGTTGGCGATGGTCTCGTAGAAGAACTCGGCGACCGACTGCAGACGACCGGGCACGAGCGCGCGCCGGCCGGTCGCCACGGTCAGCAGCGCGGTCACCGCGCCGATGGTGATCAGCATCCACAGCGAGGAATTGGTGAAGGACAGATCCAGACCGCCGACGTTGATCGGGACGATCGGCTGGATCTCGAACTGCTTCAGGGGATCGACGGGAAAGCCGCCGCCGGCCTCGTTCGCTGCTTCAGCCACCTGGCTTCTCGCCCCTCTCGCTCTTGCCCGGCGCGGCGGCGGCGCGATCCTGCTGCGCCTGCGCGGCCGCCCGGGCCTTGGCTTCCTTGCTCTTGCGCTCCAGCTCGCGGCCGGTGCGCACGACGTTGGTGAAGGCCGCACCGGTACCCAGGACGATGAAGAGGATCAGCATCCAGGGCTTGGTTCCCAGCAGGTCGTCGAGCACCAGCCCCAGACCTACCGAGACGGCGATGGCCGCCACGATCTCGGTCGCGATCCGCATGCCGATCCCCAGACCGCTCGGCCCCTGGGTCTCGGCCCGCTTCCACTTCGACTTCTCGGCCTTGCGGCGCGACTGTGCCGCCTTCAGCCGGGCGTCGAAGCCGCCGTCCGAGGCGGAAGGCCTGTCGTCCTCGGGCGAAGGCGCCATGCGTCGGGCACTCCCATTCTCGTGGAAAAGGCGACCCGACCGCTCGGCGCTCCGCGGTCCGCCGGCGGCGGCCCTGCCCGAACGAAAAACCCCCGCCATCGGCCGCCACCGCGCCGAAAAGCGCGCGAACCTTACGGATCGGCCCCTAAGAGGTCAAGGCCGAACAACGCAGGTGCGAAAAGACATCAGGCTGTTGATTTCACTGAAAAAATCTGGCGTTACGCAGATTCCTTCAGAGCCTCCGCAGCCTCCAGGTCGACGGAGACGAGCTGCGAGACCCCGCGCTCGGACATGGTCACGCCGAACAAGCGGTCGACCCGTGCCATGGTCAGGCGGTGGTGGGTGACGATCAGGAAGCGGGTCTCCAGCTCGTGCGCCAGCTCGTCGACCAGGGAGACGAAGCGGTCGACGTTGCTGTCGTCGAGCGGCGCGTCGACCTCGTCGAGCACGCAGATCGGCGCCGGATTGATCAGGAACACCGCGAACAGCAGCGCCAGCGCCGTCAGCGCCTGCTCGCCGCCCGACAGCAGGGAGAGCACCTGCAGCCGCTTGCCCGGGGGGCTGGCCATGATCTCCAGGCCGGCCTCCAGCGGATCGTCGGACTCGGTCAGCTTGAGGTGCGCCGCGCCGCCGCCGAACAGCCGGGTGAAGAGCTCGGAGAACTTGGCGTCGACCTTTTCGAAGGCGGCAAGCAGGCGTTCGCGCCCCTCCCGGTTCAGGCTGGAGATGCCCTGGCGCAGGCGGGCGATGGCGGCGACCAGGTCGGCCCGCTCGTTCTGCATGCCCTCGATCTGCCGTTCCAGCTCGGCCGCCTCCGCCTCGGCGCGCAGGTTGACCGGCCCGATGTTGTCGCGCTCGCGGATCAGGCGCTGCACCTTCGCCTCGACCTGGTCGTGCGGCGGCAGCGCCTGGTCTTCCTTCAGCTCGGCGAGGAACGGCAGCCCCTCCAGCCGCACCTCCAGGCGCTCCTGCGCGCGGGTGGCGACGTTGGCCAGGGTCTGCTGGCCCTGCTCGACGGCGCCCTCGGCGCGCACCCGCTCTTCGCGCGCCGCGGCGAGCGCCTGTTCGGCCTGCTTCAGCACACGGTCGCCTTCGGCCAGCCTGCGCTCGCCCTCGGCCAGGGCGTCGGCGGCCTGCTTGCGCTGCGTCTCGGCCGCCTCGATCGCAGCCGCCAGCCGCTCGCGCCTGTCGGCCAGCACGGCCGGCTGCGCCTTCAGCCCGGCCAGTTCCCGTTCGATGCCGGCGCGGCGCTGCGCCAGGTCGCCGGCGTGGCTGCGCGCCTCCTCGGCGCGGCGCTGCCAGGCCTCGCCTTCACGGGCGATGCCGCGCAGGCGCTCGGCGCGCTGCTGGACCTCGCGCAGCAGGCCCTGAAGCGCCGCGTCGGCCTGCGACAGCAAGCCGCGCTTCTCGGCGAGGTCGGCGCGTAGGGCGGCGAGCCGCTGGCGCACGGCAGCCAGGTCCGGCAGGGCGGCACGGTCGCGCTCGGCCGCACCGTGCGCCTCGCGCGCCTCGGCGAGGTCGGCCTCCAGGCGAACGCGGCTCTCGTCCAGCGCCTGCAGCTTGGAATCGGTGGCCGTCAGCTTGGCCGCGAGCTGGCTGCGCGTCTCGCGCACCCGGTTGGCCTCGGCGTAGGCGGCGCGCTGCGCCTCGCGGGTGGCGCGCTCGGCCTGGGTCGCCGCCTCGGCCGCCGCCGCCACCTCGGCGTGGGCGTCACGGGCGGCGGCGAGGCTGCGCGCCTGGATGCCCAGCTCCTCCTCGAGGTCGGCGAGGCGGTTCTTCTGCTCCAGGCGCACGGCGGCGGCGCTCGGCGCGTCGGCCTTGGCGGTCAGGCCGTCCCAGCGCCACAGGGCGCCGTCGCGGGTGACCAGCCGCTGGCCAGGGGCGAGTTGCGCGTGAAGGCGTGCGCCCTGAGCGGCGTCGGCGACGACGCCGACCTGCGACAGGCGCCGCGCCAGGGCGGGTGCGCCGCGCACCATCCGGTCCAGCGGCCGCGCCCCCTCGGGCAGGGTCGGCGGCCGGGCGAAGGCCGGCAGCGTCTCCCAATGCACCGGCGCCGCCTCGTCGGCCGGGTGCTGCAGGTCGTCGCCGAGCGCGGCCCCCAGGGCCGTCTCGTAGCCAGGCTCGACGCTCAACGCCTCGACCACCGGCGGCCACATGTCGGCATCGCCCGGATGCAGCACCGCCGAGAGGGCGGCGATCTCGGCTTCGATCTTCTGCTGCGCCGCCTCTTGCGCCTGCAGCGTCTGGCGCTCTTCGGCCTCGGCGCTGCGCGCGGCGGCGAGCGCGGCTTCGGCCTGCTCCGCTTCGGCGCGCGCCCGCTCGAGCCCCGCCTCAGCCTCGACCAGGGCGGCATCGGCGGCCTCCAAATCGGTGGCCGCGGCGCGCTCGGCCTCCAGTTTCTCGCGGTCGCGGGCGGCGGCGGCCAGGCGGTCCTGCAGGCGGGCGATGCGCTCGCCGACCTCGCCGACCCGCCGCTCGAGCGCCGTGGCGCGCGCCTCGTCGGCGGCGAGCTGACCGGACAGCTCGGTGACCGCCTCCTCCGCCGCCTGGGCGTCTGCGGCCCGCGCCGCCTTCTCCGCCTCGGCCGCGGCGCGCGCCGCCGCCTCGCCCTCGGCCGCCCCGGCCAACTCGGCACGCTCGGCTTCCAGCCGCTCCAGCGCCTCGCCGGCGTCGCGGCTCTGCGCGTCGCTCCGCTCCAGGTCGGCAAGCAGTTGCGACAGGCGCTGCTCGGCGGCCCGAAGCCCCTCGGCGAGCTGTGCTTCCTCGCGGTCGAGGCCCTCGCGCTCCAGCAACAGGCGCTGCAGCGCCGCCGAGGTCTCGGCCGCCGCCTCGCGCAGCGGCGGCAGGGCATTGGCCGCCTCGGCCTGCAGCGTGGCGGCGCGCGCCGCCTGCTCGGTCAGCCCGGCGACCTGCTCCTCGGCCGCGGCCAGCCGTTCGCGTGCCGCGCGCAGCGCCGCCCGGGCCGCCTCGGCGTCGAGGTGCAGCAGCAGCGCCTCGGTGCGGCGAAGCTGCTCGGCGATGTTGCGATAGCGGGTCGCCTGGCGGGCCTGCTTCTTGAGGCCGGCGAGCTGGTTGTCCAGCGTGCCGATGACGTCGTCCAGGCGCTCCAGATTGGTCTCGGCCGCCCTCAGGCGCAGCTCGGCCTCGTGACGCCGGGCGTGCAGGCCGGCAATGCCGGCCGCCTCCTCCAGCAGGTGGCGGCGGTCGGTCGCCTTGGCGTTGACGATGGCACCCACGCGCCCCTGGCTGACCAGCGCCGTCGAGGCGGCGCCGGAGGCGAGGTCGGCGAAGAAGAGCTGCACGTCCTTGGCGCGCACCGACTTGCCGTTGATCTTGTAGTCGGAGCCCTTCTCGCGCTCGATCCGCCGGACGATCTCGATCTCGTCGAAGTCGTTGAAGCCGGCCGGCGCGTCGCGGCCGCCGTTGTCCATATGGAGCTGGACTTCCGCAAGGTTGCGCGCCGGCCGCGAGGAGCTGCCGCCGAAGATGACGTCGTCCATGCCGCCGCCGCGCATGCGCTTGGCGGAGGTCTCGCCCATCACCCAGCGCAGCGCCTCGACCAGGTTGGACTTGCCGCAGCCGTTCGGCCCGACGATGCCGGTCGTGCCGCGCTCGATCATCAGCTCCGTCGGATCGACGAAGGACTTGAAGCCGGCGAGGCGAAGCTTGACGAACTGAACCAAGGGACCCTTCCGCTCCCGATCGGGACGCGGCGCGCCGGCTCAGCCGTCGAGGGGCGGGACCGCCGAGCGGCGGTCAGGCCGCGCCCTCGGCCTCGCTCAGCGCCGCGTCGAACGTCTCGTAGTCCTGCGCGCCCGCGATCTTCTCGTCGCCGACGAAGAAGGTCGGGGTGGAGGAGACCTCCAGCTCATCGCGGGCGACCACGACGCGCGCCAGGATGCCGTCGGCCAGCGCCTCGTCGCGCACGCATTCGTCGAAGCGCGCGCCGGACAGCCCGGCCAGCCCGGCCAGCTTCTTCAGCTCGCCGAGCGGATCCTCGGCGCGCGACCAGTCCGCCTGCCGCGCGAAGAGCGTGTCGAGGTAGGCGAAGTAGGCGCGGTCGTTCTCGATGCACTCCGCCGACATGGCGGCGATCAGCGCCAGCCGGTCGAGCGGGAAGTGGCGGTAGACCACCCGCGCGCGGCCGCTGTCGACCCAGTTCTGCTTGATCTGCGGCAGCGTCTGGGTGTGGAAGCGCGCACAGTGCGGGCAGGTCAGCGAGGAGTAGTCGATCAGCGTGACCGACGCGTCGGCCTGGCCGAGGATGCGCTCGTCGGCGCCGACCGCGAGCGGGTCGCTCGCCTGGGCACGCGCCGCGCGGGGGCTCGCCAGGCCACCGGCACCCGCCGCCGCAAAGAGCGCGACGCCACCACCAAGCTGCAGTATCTGCCGTCTGTTCATTGTCCACCTACAAGATATTGTGAGGCTAGCCAGGGCCCCTGGAGTCCGCAAGCACCCAGATATCCACAGGCCGGGAGGCTTCCGGCCGTTGGCCATGATCCGCAGCTCCAGGTGGGGGCATCCCCGCGCTTTCGCCAGCGGCGTCGACGATCACGGTGGCGTCAACGCCCCTGCTTGGCCTTGACCGCCTTGGCCTTGACCGCCTTCGCCTTGACCGCGCGGGCCAGGCGCGCCAGCGCGCTGCGCAGCCGTTCGTCGGCGATGCCCGACGTGGCCTCTTCGATCTCGCGTTCCTCGGCCGGCGCCAAACGGCGCGGCTGCGGGCGCGGCGGCGGCGCGACCTTCGGGATCGGCCCCTGGCGCAGGGCCAGGCGCGCCACCGCCGACCAGCCGAGGTAGCGGTTGATCCGTTCGATCACTTGCCGGCTGGAGTGCTGCAGCACCGGCGCGAAGCCGGGCGCGACCAGCAGGTGCAGGGTGCCGGCGCTGCGCCCGGAGGCGGGGTCCCGGGGGCCGGCGAAGCGCAGCTTCTCCGGCCGCGTGTTGGCCGCCGTCTCGTCATCGACGATGCGCGCCCACTCGAGAATCACCGTCGCCTCGACCGCGCTGCGCGACTTCAGCAACGGCCGCGTCAAGCGGTCGAGCGGCCGGGCGACGGCGACCAGGCCGCCGCCGCGCTTGCGCCCGGGCGGGCCCGGCCGGGCGGTCATTCGGCCGGCTCGCTGGCCAGGATTTCGCCGCTGTAGGTGTCGAGCCGCAGCGCGACGCGCCGGCCGTCCGGCGCGGTCGCTTCGGTGCGGTACGCGCCGCGTGCCCAGCCGATCCGGGCGATCTCCGTGTAGCCCTCGGCCTGCAGCTTGCGGCGCAGCGACTCGGGCTGGACGGCGGGGCCACTGACCTCCGGCATGGCGATGACCGCGCCGCTGGTGCCGTCGATCTGCAGGCTGCGCTCGCCCTCGGCATCGCGCACCCGCGCGGTGTAGAGCCCGCCGTGGCGCTCCAGGGACAGCACCTCGAGGCCGCGCTCTTGGAGCGACTGGCGCACCGCCTCCGGCGCGACCAGCGCGGCGCCGCGCTCGGGCGCCAGGCTCTGCGGGCCGACGCCCGCGACGCCCCAGAGCAGCACGCCGCCCAGGATCACCGCACCGAAGATCAGCGCGAGGCGCAGCAGGACACGGGAGGCGATTGGCGACATGAAGAGCGTCCGAGATCCGAGGCGAGGGCGCGCGCAGGCTACGGCTTGCCGTCGCGGCCTACCGCCCGACATAGTGCCGGCCGCGCGCGACTTTAACCGCCAGGACGAGGGAGCGGGAGGGCCATGGCCGGCAAGAGCGGGCGCTGCCTGTGCGGCGCCGTCAGGTTCAGCTACGAGGGACCGGAGGTCTGGGTCGGTCATTGCCACTGCGAGAGCTGCCGGCGCGCCACCGCCTCGCCCTTCACCACCTTCCTGGGCGTGCCGCGCCACGCGGTCCGCTTCGCCGGCACCCCGGCGCGCAGCTATCGGTCCTCCCCCGGCGTGCGCCGCAGCTTCTGTGGGACCTGCGGCACGCCGATCGCCTACGAGAGCGACCGCTTTCCGGACGAGATCCACCTCTATGCCGCCAACCTGGACGCGCCAGCCGAAGCGAAGCCGCAATTCCACGTCCACACGGCGGAACAACTCCCCTGGATCGTGCTGGCGGACGGGCTGCCGCGCCATCCCGGCGGCAGCGAGGACTGATGCCGCGGGCCGACGACGGACTGCCCGGACCCGCGCCGGACGAGGTGCAAGCGCGCCTGCTGGCCTGGTACGACCGGCACCGCCGGCGCCTGCCGTGGCGCGCACCGCCGGGGGAGCGGCCCGACCCCTACGCCGTCTGGCTGTCGGAGATCATGCTGCAGCAGACCACGGTGCAGGCGGTGAAGCCCTACTTCGAGCGGTTCCTGCGCCGCTGGCCGCGGGTGACGGACCTGGCCGCCGCGCCGCAGGAGGAGGTGCTGGGCGCCTGGGCCGGCCTCGGCTACTACGCCCGCGCCCGCAACCTGCACGCCTGCGCCCGGGCGGTGGCGGAGCGTCACGGCGGGCGCTTCCCCGACACGGAGGAGGGCCTGCGCGCCCTGCCCGGCATCGGCCCCTACACGGCGGCGGCGATCGCCGCCATCGCCTTCGACCGCCCGGCTAGCCCGGTGGACGGCAACATCGAGCGGGTGACGGCGCGGCTGTTTTCCGTGACGGAGCCGCTGCCCGGCGCCAAGCCGAAGCTGAAGGCGCTCGCCGCCACGCTGACGCCGCGCCGGCGGCCGGGGGACTTCGCCCAGGCCAAGATGGACCTGGGCGCGACGGTCTGCCTGCCGCGCAACCCGAAGTGCCTGCTGTGCCCGCTGGAAGAGCTCTGCGGCGCGCGCGCCGCCGGACTCGCCGAGCAGCTTCCCCGCAAGGCGCCGAAGGCCGAAAAGCCGACGCGCCGCGGCGTCGCCTTCTGGCTGACCCGGCCGGACGGCGCCGTGCTGCTGCGCCGCCGCCCGCCCAAGGGCCTGCTCGGCGGCATGACGGAAATCCCCTCCACCGAGTGGACGGCCGAGGCGCCGGGCGAGGCGGCCGCGCTTTGCGCCGCGCCGGCCGCCGCCGAGTGGGAGGCGCTGGCCGGATTGGTGCGCCACACCTTCACCCACTTCCACCTGGAGCTGACGGTCTGGCGGGGCCGCCTGCGAGATTGGGAAGCGGTTGACGGTTTCTGGGTGCTGCCCGACCGCCTGGGCGCCGCCGGCCTGCCCAGCATCATGCGCAAGATCGCCAAACACGCGCTGGAGGCGGGCGGGTAGCGTCTTACCCTCCTACGCCTTATGATTGCGCACAAGCGAACCTTATGGTTGGGGCGGCAAAAAGTTGGGGCGGCCAATCGTCCCTGGAGATAGCAGGTGCGTCGATCGCATCTACAGGCACTGGCAGATGCCAAGCTGCGCGATGCGCAGATCCTCTTAGTGAACGACCGCTACTCGAGCGCCTACTATCTTGGCGGCTACGCTGTCGAACTCGGCTTGAAGGCGTGCATCGCCAAGCAGTTCACTGCCGAGAGCATTCCGGAGCGGAACTTCGTCAATGCGGTCTATAGCCATAAGCTCCCAGACCTCCTGGCTCTGGCGGGCCTGAGGCCAGAGCTGCAGGAAAAGAAGGATCAAGATCCCGATTTCGCCACCAATTGGGCGCTGGTGGTTCAGTGGGAGCCCCAGACACGATATGCTGACTTTGACCCCTTCACGGCGCAAAGCCTCATACAAGCGATCGGGGCCGACGAATCCGGAGTCCTGCCGTGGATCAAACGCTACTGGTGAAGGCGGGGCATACCATCGTACGCGGCCTGGATGAGTCAGGACATTCGCCGCGCGCCGCGCTATGGGTCTATGCGCCCGAGACCGACACCTGGAAGCTGTGGCTCGTTCTGGACAAGGCGATGGTCGACATCCGGCGCTTCTACCGACTCCTGTCGGATATCGCCCGCCAGCACCGAGACGAACTCGGCGACATCGATGCAGGCGACACGACCTTGGTGCCTGCAGAGCATCCCGCCATCCAAGGCTTGCGGAGACTGATGCGGATGCCCGGCCTGGGTTCGGCCGTCCTCTCGAACAATCGCCTGAACGGTTTCTACCTGCCGGAAGCCATCGTCCTGCGCATGGACGTCGAGGCAAAGCGCGCCTGACCTACCCGCGCAACGCTTCCAGGTCGCGGTAGAGGTCGAGGGCCTCGGGGTTGGCGAGCGCTTCCTTGTTCTTGACCGCGCGGCCGTGCACCACGTCGCGCACGGCCAGTTCGACGATCTTGCCGGACTTGGTGCGGGGAATGTCGGCGACGGGGACGATGCGCGCCGGCACGTGGCGCGGGCTGGCGCCTTCGCGGATCGTCGTCTTGATGCGCTTTTCCAGCGCCTCGTCCAGCGCCGCGCCCTCGCGCAGGCGCACGAAGAGGACGACGCGGGTGTCGCCGTCCCAGTCCTGGCCGATGACGATGGACTCCAGCACCTCGGGCAGCTTTTCCACCTGGCGGTAGATCTCCGCCGTGCCGATGCGCACGCCGCCGGGGTTGAGCGTCGCGTCGGAGCGGCCGTAGACGATCAGGCCGTCGTGCCGGGTCAGTTCGACGAAGTCGCCGTGGCACCAGACGCCGGGGAAACGCTCGAAGTAGGCGCCGCGGTAGCGGCTGCCGTCCGCATCGCCCCAGAAGTAGAGCGGCATCGACGGGAAGGGCTTGACGCAGACCAGCTCGCCCTTCTCGCCGCGCATCGGCTCGCCGTCTTCGTTCCAGACCTCGACCGCCATGCCGAGGCCGCGGCACTGGATCTCGCCGCGGTAGACCGGGCCGATGGGATTGCCCAAGACGAAACAGGCCAGGATGTCGGTGCCGCCGGAGATGGAGGCGAGGTTCAGGTCGCTCTTCACCTTCTCGTAGACGTAGTCGAAGCCCTCCGGCACCAGCGGGCTGCCGGTCGAGCAGAGGGTGCGTACCGTCGATAGATCGTGCGTCTCTTTCGGCGCCAGCCCGGCCTTGGCGCAGGCGTCGATGTATTTCGCCGAGGTGCCGAACAGCGTCATCCGCTCGGCGTCGGCGTAGTCGAAGAGGATGTTGCCGTCGGGCGCGAAGGGCGAGCCGTCGTAGAGCAGCAGGGTCGCCTCGCAGGCCAGGCCGGCGACCAGCCAGTTCCACATCATCCAGCCGCAGGTGGTGAAGTAGAAGACGCGGTCGTCCGGCTTCGCGTCGGCGTGCAGGCGGTGCTCCTTGACCTGCTGCAGCAGGGTGCCGCCGACGCCGTGGACGATGCACTTGGGCTTGCCGGTGGTGCCCGACGAGAACATCACGTAGAGCGGCGCGTTGAAGGGCATCCGCTGGTATTCGACCGGCTTGGCGGCGTAGGGCGCCAGCGCCTCGTCCAGCGAGACGGCGTTGGGCAGCTTGCCGGCCGCGCCCTCGGTGCCGAGCAGCGGCACCACCAGGACCGCCCGGACGCTCGGCAGTTCGGCCAAGAAGTCCTTGGCCTTGGGCAGCGTGTCGATGGCCTTGCCGTTGTAGAAATAGCCGTCGGGCACGAACATCACCTTCGGCTCGATCTGGCCGAAGCGGTCGAGCACGCCCTGCACGCCGAAATCGGGCGAGCAGGACGACCAGATGGCGCCGAGCGAGGCGGTCGCCAGCATCGCCGCCACGGTCTCCGGCATGTTCGGCATGAAGCCGGCGACCCGGTCGCCCTGGGTCACGCCCCGATCCTTGAGGAACTGCTGCAGGCGGCTGACCAGTTCGTTCAGCTCGCGCCAGGACATCCGGCGCTTGACCTTGTCCTCGGCCCAGAAGACGAGGGCGTCCTCGTCGGCCTTCGGGTGGTCCGGCCCGCGGCGCAGCAGGTTCTCGGCGAAGTTCAGCTTCGCCTCGGGGAAGAACTGCGCGCCCGGCATCTTGTCGCCGTCGAGCAGGACGGGCCGGCCGGGCCCCTCGCCGATCACCTCGCAGTACTCCCAGACGGCGGTCCAGAACTCCTCAAGATTCTCGACGGACCAGGCATGGAGCTGCGCATAGTCGGCCGCCGCCACCTGCTCCTTCTCGGCGAGATACTGCAGGAAGTGGGTCAGGTTCGCCGCAGCCACGCGCTCCGGCGCGGGCGTCCAGAGGGGCTGGTCGCTGGTCGGGAACATGCGGGCGCTCCGGCTGCCGTAGGGGAAAGGCGGCCGGAGACTAGTGCGGCCACGCGGGCCCTGCAAGGCGCCGACGCACAGGTGCCATGCGGGCTGTGGGGCTACCCGCACGGCGGCAGAGCCCCTAGCCTTAGGGTCTCATGCCCGACGACCGCCTTCCTTCGCGCGCGCCCGACACGGGCGCGCCGCCCGCTTCTGCGTCCGAGACCCGGCCAATTGGACCGCGCGGCGCCCGCGCGCCGCTGAGCGCCGCCGTCACCGGTGCGCTCTACATGACCGCCGCCTCGCTCGGCTTCTCGGTGATGAACGTGCTGATCCGCGAGGTCTCGGCCGAGCTGGAGCCGGCGCAGATCGCCTTCTTCCGCAACTTCTTCGCAGCCGCCTTCATGCTGCCGTGGCTGCTCAAGAGCGGCGCGGCCAAGGCGCTGCCGACGACCCACCTGAAGCTGCACCTGCTGCGCGCCGGCGTCGGGCTGATGGCGATGCTGTGCTGGTTCTACTCGGTGTCGCTGCTGCCGCTCGCCCAGGCGGTGGCACTGAACTTCACCGTGCCGCTGTTCGCCACGGCCGGGGCCGCCCTGATCCTGGGCGAGGTGGTGCGCGCCCGGCGCTGGTCGGCGACCTTGGTCGGCTTCCTCGGCGTGCTGATCGTCCTGCGCCCCGGCACCCAGGAGATTTCGCTGGTGACCGGCCTGCCGGTGCTGGCGGCGCTGTTCATGGCGAGTTCGGTGATGATCGTGAAGACGCTCTCGGCGCGCGACACGCCGGCCACCATCGTGCTGTGGATGAACCTGCTGCTGACCCCGCTGTCGCTGATCCCGGCGCTGTTCGTCTGGCAGTGGCCGACGTGGGAAGCGCTCGGGCTGATGGCCCTGATCGGCGGCACGGCGGTGCTGGCGCACATCGGCCTGACGCGGGCCTATGCGCGCGCCGACGCCTCGGCGGTGCTGCCGTTCGACTACATGCGCCTGCCCTTCATCGCACTCTTCGCCTTCCTGCTCTACGCCGAGGTGCCCGACCTCTGGACCTGGGTCGGCGCCGGCGTGATCGCCGGCTCCAGCGTCTACATCGCCCACCGCGAGGCACGGGTGGCGCGCGAGGCGCGGCGCAGCGAGCAGGTGGCGAGTCGCTCTCCCGAAGGCCGGGTGTAGAGTTTCGTGTCGGCCGCGCGCCGGCCAGTACCTCAGGTGAGAAGTCTCCCCCCATGCCCGCCGCCTTCCTCGGCCTTTCGCCCAACCTGCAGGGCGCCCTGTGGATGCTGGCCTCGGCGCTGGTCTTCACGGCCAACGGCGTGCTGGTCAAGGCGCTGGCCGAAGGCGGCATGTCCTTCTTCCAGATCGCGCTGGCGCGGGCCGGTTTCGCGCTGCTCGCCATACTGCCGTTCGTCTGGGCCGCCGGCCGGACGGCTTTCCGCACCGAGCATCCCGGCACGCATCTGATCCGCGCCCTGGCCGGCGCGGGTGCCATGCTGTGCGGCTTCTACGCCTTGTCGCGCCTGCCGCTGGCCGAGGTCACGGCCATCGGCTTCACCACGCCGCTGTTCGCCACGGTGCTGGCGATCTTCATCCTGGGCGAGATCGTGCGCTGGCGGCGCTGGACCGCGACCCTGGTCGGCTTCGCCGGGGTCGTCATCATGCTGCGCCCCGACGCCCTGCTGCGCGGCGAGGGGCTCGAGCTGGGCGGCTTCCTGGCCGCACTGGGCATGGCGCTCGGCATCGCCGTCGCCGTGGTGATGGTCAAGCGCCTGCCCAGGCACGAGCACCAGGCGGTCATGGTGTTCTATTTCTGCATCGCCTCGATCCTGATCGCGATCGGCCCCGCTCTCCAGGTTTGGCGCGACCCGACCTGGCACGAATGGCTGCTTCTGGCCGGCGTCGGCGTGATCGGCGTGACCGGCCAATCGCTGATCATCAAGGCCTACCGGATGGGCGAGGCGAGTTTCGTGGCGCCCTTCGACTACGCCAAGATCCTCTTCGCCATGGTGCTCGGCTTCCTCTTCTTCGCCGAGGTGCCGGATCTCTGGACCCTGTCCGGCGCCGCCGTCATCGTCGCCTCCAGCCTCTACATCGCCCACCGCGAAGCCCAGCTCGGCACCCGCAAGGAACGCGAGCGCGCCGGCGAGGTGGGGTAGCGCGCGCTCACCCGCCCTGCGCCGCCGCGCGGATCTTGCCGAGGGTGGTCGCCGGGGAGATCAGCTCCGGGTCGTATTTCAGATGCAGCAGGGCCGGGCCCTGGCTCGTCGCCTCCAGCGCCGCCTCGAAGGCGCTCCAGAACTCCTCGGTCGTCTCCACCGTCCAGGCGGCGCAGCCGTAGCTGCGCGCCAGCGCCGCGAAGTCCGGGTTGACCAGGTCGGTGGCGCTGACGCGCGCGGGGTACGCGCGCTCCTGATGCATGCGGATCGTGCCGTACATGCCGTTGTCGAGCACCAGGAAGACGATGCCGAGCCTGTGCGCCGCCGCCGTCGCCAGCTCCTGCCCGGTCATCAGGAAGCAGCCGTCGCCGCTGATCGCGATCACCGGGCTCTCGGGATGCGCCAGCTTGGCCGCCACCGCCGCCGGCACGCCGTAGCCCATGGAGCCAGAGGTCGGCGCGAGCTGGGTGCGCCAGCGCTGCCAGCGGTGGAAGCGGTGGTGCCAGGTGGCGTAATTGCCGGCGCCGTTGCACACGATCGTTTCGGGCGGCACGCGGCAGCGCAGGCCGGCCATGACCTCGCCGAGCTGCAGCGGCCCGGCGACCGGCTTGGGCGTAGCGAAGGCCTCGTAGGCGGCGCGCAGTTCCGCGCTGCGCGCGGCCCACGGTGGCGCCGCCCCGGCGGGCCGCGCGGCCAGCGCCTGGACGACGCGCGCCGGTGCCGCGCAGATCGCCAGGGTCGGGCGGTAGACGCGGCCCAGCTCCTCGGGATCGGGATGCACGTGCACCAGCCGCTGCTCGGGCGTCGGCACCTCGAAGAGCTCGTAGCCCTGGCTCGTCATCTCGCCCAGGCGCGGGCCGAGGGCGATGACCAGGTCCGCCTCGGCGAAGGCCCGGCGCAGCGCCGGGTCGGGCCCGATGCCGAGGTGGCCGACGTAGCTCGGGTGCTCGTTGTCGAGGTAGTCCTGGCAGCGGAAGGAGGCGGCGACCGGCAGCGACCGGGCGGCCGCCCAGGCCTCCAGCGCCCCCTTCGCCGCGGCCGACCAGCCGCCGCCGCCGACCAGAAGGATCGGCCGCTGCGCCGCGGCCAGCAGATCCTCCAGCGCCGCCAGGTCCGCCGGGTCGGCGCCGGCGGCCACGGGGGTGAAGGCCGGCGCGTCGGATACCGCGCAGCGTTCGACCAGCATGTCCTCGGGCAGCGCCAGGGCGACCGGGCCGGGCCGGCCGGATGTGGCGACGCTGAAGGCGCGGGCGACCAGCTCGGGAATGCGGGCCGGGTCGTCGATCTCCGCCGTCCACTTGGTCAGCTCGCTCAGGAAATGGGTGTAGTCGACCTCCTGGAAGGCCTCGCGCCCCTTCATGCCGCGCGCCACCTGCCCGATGAAGAGGATCAGCGGCGTGGAATCCTGGAAGGCGACGTGCAGCCCGGCGGTGGAGTTGGTCGCGCCCGGCCCGCGGGTGACGAAGGCGATGCCCGGCCGGCCGGTCAGCTTGCCGTGGGCCTCGGCCATCATCGCCGCGCCGCTCTCGTGGCGGGTGGTGACGAACTGGAAGTCCGGCCGGTCGACCAGCGCGTCGAGCACCGCCAGGTAGCTCTCCCCCGGCACGCCGAAGCCGCGCCGCGCCCCGTGGATCAAGAGCTGGTCGACCAGGATCTCCGCGCCCGTGCGCATTCTCTCGCTTTCCTCTCCTTCCTGACCTTCATCCTGAGGAGGCCTGCGCGAGCAGGCCGTCTCGAAGGAGTGCGTAGCACTAGCGCTACGCGCTGGTCGGCCGGCGCAAGCCGGCCAACATGCTAGGCAATACGGCCTGCCGGCCGTGCGCTTCGCCCCTCGAGACGCCGTGCTGCGCACGGCTCCTCAGGATGAAGCGCTCTATCCGCCTCCGGAGCGAGGTTACCCGGCCCGCTGCGCCTTGATCTCGGCGCGGGCCAACTCGTCGGCGCGCTCGTTCTCCAGGTGGCCGCTGTGGCCCTTGATCCAGTGCCAGCGCACGCTGTGGCGCTGCAGGGCGGCGTCCAGACGCTCCCAGAGGTCGCGGTTCTTCACGTCCTTCTTGTCGGCGGTCTTCCAGCCGCGACGTTTCCAGCCCGGCATCCACTCGGTGATGCCCTTCATGACGTACTGGCTATCGGTGGTCAGCGCGACGGCGCTCGGGCGCTTGAGCGCCTCCAGCGCGGCGATCGCCGCCATCATCTCCATGCGGTTGTTCGTGGTCTGCGGCTCGCCGCCGGACAGCTCCTTCTCGTGGCCGTTCCAGCGCAGGATCGCCGCCCAGCCTCCGGGCCCCGGATTGCCCGAGCATGCGCCGTCGGTGAAGATCTCGACCATTCCCTTGCTCGTCCCCGCCTCTGCGCTCACGCGACCTCCAGGCCGTAGGCGCCGGGGCTGCGCACCTCGGCGTGGAAGCGCAGCTTCCTGAGGTACTCGAGCGGATCCTTGGGCTTCACGAAGGCACCTTCCGGGTGGTTCAGCCAATCGTAGAGGCGGGTCAGCAGGAAGCGCATGGCGGCGCCGCGTGCCAGCACCGGCAGGGCCCTCAGCTCGGCCGGCTCGACGCGTCGCACCTCGGTATAGCGCTTCAGCAGGTTGCGGGCCTTGGTAGCGTTGAAGGCGCCGTCCGGCTCGAAGCACCACGCGTTCAGGCAGATCGCAAGGTCGTAGGCGAGCAGATCGTTGCAGGCGAAGTAGAAGTCGATGATCCCGCTCAGCATTTCGTGCCGGAAGAAGACGTTGTCGGGGAAGAGATCGGCATGGATCACCCCCTCCGGCAGGTCGCCCGGCCAGTGCGCTTCGAGAAAGTCGAGCTCGCGCGCGATCTCGGCCGTCAGGCCGGGGCAGACCGAGTCGGCGTCGCCGAGGCAGGACTCGAACAGCGGGCGCCAGGCGGCGACCGAGAGGGTGTTGGCGCGGCGCATCGGGAAGTCGCGGCCGGCCAGGTGCAGCCGGGCCAGCGCGCCGCCCAGCTCCTGGCAGTGCTGCGGCTGGATGCGGCGCGGCCACAGCCCCTCCAGGAAGGAGATGATCACCGCCGGCCGGCCCACCAGTTCGCGGAGCGCGCGGCCGTCGCGCGCATGCACCGGCAGCGGGCATTGGATGCCGCGCTCCGCCAGGTGCTCCATCAGCCCCAGGAAGTAGGGCAAATCCCTGGGATCGACCCGCTTCTCGTAGAGCGTCAGGATGAAGTTGCCGCGCTCCGTGGTCAGCAGGAAGTTGGAGTTCTCGACGCCCTCGGCGATGCCCTTGAAGCCGAGCACCTCGCCCAGGTCGTACTCGGCCAGGAAGGCTTCCAGCTCTTCGTCGGAGACTTCGGTGTAGACCGCCATGAACTTCCGCCGCGGGACCGCTCGGCTCGAACTGCGCAGAGGCCATGAATGCCACGCTGGGCGGCGCGGTGAAAGGGCGAAGGGCGGCAGGCGGCCGGTTTCCCCGAGCGACGATCCGGGCTAAGCAGAGCGCATGAGCCTGCGCATTCACCTCGTCCATGCTCACCCGGAGCCGCGGTCCTTCGTCGCCGCCATGCGCGACACGATCCTGCGGGTCGGCGCCGAGCGCGGCGACACGGTGACGCTCTCCGACCTTTACGCCGAGGGGTTCCAGCCGGTCGCCTCGGCCGCAGACTTCGGCGCCCGTCAGGACCCGGACTACCTCGTCTACGCCCAGGAGCAGCGGCAAGCCTATAGGGGCGGGACGCTCGCACCCGACATCGCCCGCGAAGTCGAGCGAGTGCTGGCCGCGGACGTGCTGGCCTTCACCTTTCCCGTCTTCTGGTTCAGCACCCCGGGGATCCTGAAGGGCTGGATCGACCGGGTCTTCCTCTCCGGTCCCTTCTACGGCGGCAGGCGCATCTACGGACGCGGCGGTCTTGCCGGCAAGCGCGCCTTCGCGGCGATCGGCCTGGGCGGGCGGGAGCAGATGTTCGGGCCGGACGGCATCCACGGCGAGCTGGCGACCGGCATGCTACGCCATTTCTTCCAGGGCACGCTCGGCTACGTCGGGCTGCGGGTCCACCGGCCCTTCGTCGCCTACCACGTACCCTACGTGGAGCCGGTGGCGCGCGCGGCGATGCTGGCGGACCTGGAGACCTACGTGCGCGACCTGGAGAGCCAGCCGACGCTGGCGATGCCGGACCTTGAGGACTTCAGCGACACCCTGGCGCCCAAGCGGACGCCGGGCAAGGACTAGAGCCGCAACCCGCGAGCGCGTCTCAGGCCGCGCCCTGGCGGCCGGCGGTGGCCACCTCCGCCTCGTCCAGCAGCATGCGCGGCAGCTTGAAGTGGACGTTCTCGGTGACCGTCTCGGACAGGCGGATCCGCACCGGGGTGCGCTCCCGGAAGGCTTCGATCACCTCCTGCACCAGGATCTCCGGCGCGCTGGCGCCGGCGGTCAGGCCGACGTGGTAGATCCCCTCCAATTCGGCCCAGGGAATGTCGGCGGCGCGCTGCACCAGGAAGGCCTTGGCGCAGCCGGCCTTGAGCGCCACCTCGACCAGCCGCTGCGAGTTGGAGGAGTTCGGCGCGCCGACCACCAGCAGCACCTCGCAGCGGTGGGCGATGTCCTTGACCGCCTGCTGCCGGTTGGTGGTGGCGTAGCAGATGTCTTCCTTCTTCGGTCCGGCGATCGCCGGGAAGCGTTCGCGCAGTGCCTCGACGATCGCCGCCGTGTCGTCCACCGACAGGGTGGTCTGGGTGATGTAGGCGAGATTGGCCGGGTCGGGCACCTGCAGCCGCGCCACGTCGGCCACCTCCTCGACGAGCTGGATGGCGCCGTCGGGAAGCTGACCCATGGTGCCCACCACCTCCGGATGCCCCTCGTGGCCGATCAGCAGGATGTGGCGGCCGTCCTTGAAGTGGCGCTCGGCCTCGACGTGCACCTTGCTGACCAGCGGGCAGGTGGCGTCGACGTAGACCAGGTTGCGGCGTTGCGCCTCGGTCGGCACCGCCTTGGGCACGCCGTGTGCGGAGAAGATCACCGGCGCGTCGTTCGGCACCTCGTCCAGCTCCTCGACGAAGACGGCGCCCTTGGCCTCCAGCCCCTCGACGACATAGCGGTTATGGACGATCTCGTGGCGGACGTAGACCGGCGCGCCGAACTTCTCCAGCGCCCGCTCGACGATCTCGATCGCCCGCTCGACCCCGGCGCAGAAGCCGCGCGGGGTGGCCAGTTCGATCGTCACGCTGCCGTCGCCGACCGCGCCCCCCGCGCCGCTCTCGCGCGCCTCGACCGGCTTGTCCATGCTGCTCTCCCGCTTGGCCGTCGCTGCGCCGCCGGGGTCGATGCCGGGTTCTCGCGGCGCCCGGCGGCTTGTTTCCGGCGCCGCGTCTCGCCTACAGTCGCGGCGCCGTCCATCCAGGCCCTAACATAGGTCGTCACAGCGAGAAAAGCGACATGACCGATACGCCGATCCCGGCTCAGAAAGCCCCCTATCAGGCTGCGGTCAAGGCCGGGCGCACCTACTACTGGTGCGCCTGCGGCCGGTCGGCCAAGCAGCCCTTCTGCGACGGCTCGCACAGCGGCACCGACATCGTGCCGCTGGCCTGGAAGGCACAGGCGGACGGCGAGGTCTGGTTCTGCGGCTGCAAGGCGACCGCCGAGCGGCCGTTGTGCGACGGCTCGCACGCCAGCCTGTGAGCCGCCCGGCGTTGAGCTCCCCGCCCGTGCGCCCATCTGCGACCAAGCGCCTCGCCGCGCTCGCCCTGCTGCCGGCGCTGCTGGCCGGCTGCGACACGCTCGGCGGCCTGTTCGAGCGCGACCCCGGCCCGGCGCTGGTCTGCCCGCGCATCCTGCCGGTGGTCGAGGCGCAGGAGATGACCCGTTTCGACGGGGCGGGGCGCGACCTGACCGACGTCGCCTTCCGCGCCCGCCTGGCCGACGTCAATGCCGCGTGCGAGGCCGACGAGGAAGAGGTCGAGCTGACCCTGCAGGTCATCGTCGCTGCCAGCCGCGGACCGGCCAACGCCTCCGGCAACGCCACCTTCGACTACTTCGTCGCGGTCGCCACCCAGACCGAGGAGGTCCTCAACCGCCAGGCCTACCAGGTGACCATCCCCTTCGAGGGCAACCGCACCAACGTCGGCCTGATCGAGGAGGTGGACGTCACCATCCCGCTGGCCGAGGGCCAGGTCGGACGCGAGTACCTGATCTACGTCGGCCTCGCCCTCAACGAGGCCGAGCTGGAGTGGAACCGGCGGAATCGGTGAACGTCTCGGCGCGGTAATGGCCCGTTTCGGGGTCGAAGTATGTCACCTTCCAAATATATCCTTTTCTTTCCTCTGGTTTCCAGGGATCTGCCTCGTATACGCGTTCGCCACGGACTCCTCTGACGATCACAACATCAATATAGCCTGCAAAATCTGATAGAGCCCGAGCCAAATGTTTATTCCGGAGCTTTGCTCCTGGTTTATCCCGCCAGACCTCTAGAGGTCCGGCATGTTTTCTCGAATCAAACTCAAGTCCACCACCATTGTTACGGCATATTTCGGCTTGCCAAATCGAAACGGCAACACCGCCGTCCTTTTCCGCCGTCCAATTCAGCCGTGGCTGCTTCAGCTCGTACCCAAGGGCCTTGAAAGCTTCCGCGTAACGCATCTCGCCCCTCCTTAGAGATCTAGTGACTGGGCCGCATTGTCCCAAACTGCTCGCAAAATGGGCAATGCTGCTGTCCAGCCTCCCCCGATTGACTTCCCCGCGGCGATCCTTACCCTTGGCGCCGCGTCGCACAGCGTCCCGCCTGGGAGAGTTCGGCCGGCCCGTCGCCGGTCGGCGCCGAAGGAGCAACCGCCCCGGAATCTCTCAGGCCCCATGGACCGGGCGGGACGGACACGACGCCTCTGGAGAGCGGGTGCGTCCAGGCCAGATCGCTGGCGACTCGGGCGGCGCCCCACCGAAGGGGTAACGCCGGGCGCCGTCCACAGGCGCCGGGCCAATCTCTCAGGTTCGGTGACAGAGGGGGCTCGCCATCGCCGGGCGGATCAGGTCCGGCGGCGGATCCGAGGCCCTTTCGAGAGCGATCACCGTACCGCCATGACCGACCCCGCCGCCGTTTCCCAAACCGCACCGCTGGAAACGCCGCTCGCCGGCCTGCACCGCGCGCTCGGCGGCAAGCTGGTCGACTTCGCCGGCTACCTGCTGCCGGTGCAGTACCCGGCCGGCATCATGGCCGAGCACAAGCAGTGCCGCCAATCGGCGGCGCTCTTCGACGTCTCCCACATGGGTCAGGTCGAGCTGCGCGGCGAGGGCGCGGATGCGGCGCTGGAGCGCCTGGTGCCGGGCGAGATCCAGAAGCTGTCCGCGGGCCGCCAGCGCTACACCTACTTCACCAACCAGGCCGGCGGCATTCTCGACGACCTGATGGTCGCCCGCCTGCCGGATCGCCTGTTTCTGGTCCTAAACGCCGCCTGCAAGGCCGACGACCTGGCGCATCTGCGCGCCAACCTGCCCGGCATCGAGGTGCGCGAGCTTAAGGAACGCGCCCTGATCGCCCTGCAGGGCCCGAAGGCGGTCGAGGCGCTGGCGCGCCACGCGCCCGACGTGGCGGACCTGAGGTTCATGTCGGTGGCCGAGCTGGAGGTGGCGGGGGTCCCCGCCGTGGTCAGCCGCTCAGGCTACACGGGCGAGGACGGCTTCGAGATCTCCCTGCCCGCCGATCGGGCCGAGGCCGTCGCCCGCAAGCTGCTGGCCGAACCCGAAGTGGCACCGGCCGGGCTGGGTGCGCGCGATTCCCTGCGCCTGGAGGCGGGGCTCTGCCTCTACGGCCACGACCTGCGACCGGACATCACGCCGGTCGAGGCCGACCTCGCCTGGGCGATCGGCAAGCGCCGGCGCGAAGAAGGCGGCTTCCCCGGCGCCGAGACCATCCTCAAGCAGCTTGCCGAGGGCGCGCCGCGCCGCCGGGTCGGCCTGAGGCCGGAGGGCCGCGCGCCGGTGCGCGAAGGCGCCGAGCTGTCGGACGCCGAGGGCCGCCCGGTCGGCTTCGTGACCAGCGGCGGCTTCGGCCCGAGCCTCGGCGCGCCGATCGCCATGGGCTATGTGACCGAAGCGCTGGCGACGCCCGGCACCCGCCTATCCGCCACGGTGCGCGGCAAGCCGCTGCCCGTCGTCGTCAGTGCGCTGCCCTTCGTGCCGCAGCGCTACGCCAAAAAGTGGGAACCAGGGGAGAGCGTATGAGCGAGACCAGGTACACGGGGGACCACGAGTGGGTCCGCGTCGAGGGCGACAGCGCCACCGTCGGGATCACCGCCTACGCCCAGGAACAACTCGGCGACGTGGTTTTCGTCGAACTGCCCGCGGTCGGCGCGGAGCTGAAGAAGGGCGCCGAGGCGGCGACCGTCGAGTCGGTGAAGGCCGCGAGCGAGGTCTACGCCGCCGTGTCCGGCGAGGTCACCGCCGTCAACGAAGCCTTGGCGGGCGAGCCGGCGCTGGTCAACTCCGACCCCGAGGGCGAGGGCTGGTTCTTCAAACTCAAGCTGGGCGAGGCGGGCGAGCTCGGCGAGCTGATGGACGCCGCCGCCTACAAGGACTACTGCGCCGGCCTCGAGTAGGGCCTGGGCCAAATCTCGCCGCTCGCGGCACATCGAGACGATCACGGGGCACGCCTGCCATGACCGACCGCGCCACCCTTGCCGAGCTGGAGAAGCCCGACGACTTCGTGCGCCGCCACATCGGCCCAGGCGGGTCGCAGATCGCCCGCATGCTGGACGCGCTCGGCCTGGACAGCCTGGAGCAGCTCGTCGAAAGGGCGGTCCCGGCGCAGATCCGCCAGGCTCGGCCGCTCGACCTGCCGCCTGTGCTGAGCGAGCGCGAGGCGCTGCACCGCCTGCGCGAGATGGCCGACCGCAACAAGGTCTTCACCTCGCTGATCGGCATGGGCTACGCCGGGACCGTCACCCCCGGCGTGATCCAGCGCAACATCCTGGAAAACCCCGCCTGGTACACCGCCTACACCCCCTATCAGGCGGAGGTCAGCCAGGGCCGGCTGGAGGCGCTGCTGAACTTCCAGCAGATGGTGGTCGACCTGACCGGCCTGGATATCGCCAACGCCTCGCTGCTCGACGAGGGAACGGCGGCGGCCGAGGCGATGACCATGGCGCGCCGCGTCGCCAAGGCGAAGGGCGAGCGCTTCTTCGTCGACCGCGACTGCCACCCGCAGACCCTCGCCGTGGTGCGTACCCGTGCCGAGCCGCTGGGCATCGAGGTGGTGGTCGGCGACCCGGCCACGGAGCTGCCGGAGACCGGCCTGTTCGGCGTGCTGCTGCAATACCCAGGCTCCTCCGGCGAGATCCGCGACCAGCGCGCGGTCGTCGAGGCGGCGCACGCGCAGCAGGCGCTCGCCGTGGTCGCCGCCGACCTGCTGGCCCTGACCCTGCTGAGCCCGCCGGGCGAGTGGGGCGCCGACGTCTGCGTCGGCTCGGCCCAACGGTTCGGCGTGCCGATGGGCTACGGCGGGCCGCACGCCGCCTTCTTCGCCACGCGCGACGCCTACAAGCGGCAGACGCCCGGCCGCATCATCGGCGTGTCGGTCGACCGCTTCGGCAAGCCGGCGCTGCGCATGGCGCTGCAGACCCGCGAGCAGCACATCCGCCGCGAGAAGGCGACCAGCAACATCTGCACCGCGCAGGTCCTGCTGGCGGTGATCGCCGGCATGTACGCGGTCTACCACGGCCCCGACGGCCTGACCCGCATCGCCCGGCGGGTGCACCGCTTCGCGGGCATCCTGGCCGAGGGCCTGCGCCGCCTGGGCTACGAGGTGGCGACCGGCCACTTCTTCGACACCATTCAGGTCAAGGTGCCGAACCGCGCCCACACCCTGGCGATGCGCGCCCGCGAGGCACGCATGAACCTGCGCGAGGTGGACGCCCACACGCTCGGCATCTCGCTCGACGAGACGACCCGCCGGGCCGAGATCGAGAAGCTCTGGCGCGTCTTCGCCGCCGACGCCAACGCGCGCCTGGACCTCGAGGAGCTGGACGCAGCCGTCGCCCCCGCCCTACCGGCGGAGTTGCGGCGGACCAGCGCCTTCCTGGAGCACGAAGTCTTCCATCGCTACCACGGCGAGACGGAGATGCTGCGCTACCTGCGCCGACTGGCGGAAAAGGACATCGCGCTCGATCGGGCGATGATCCCGCTGGGGTCGTGCACCATGAAGCTGAACGCCAGCACCGAGATGATGCCGGTGACCTGGCGCAACTTCGCGCACCTGCACCCCTTCGCGCCGCTCGACCAGACCCAGGGCTACCAGCAGATGTTCGAGGAGCTGGAGGCCTGGCTGTGCGAGATCACCGGCTTCGACGCCGTCTCGCTGCAGCCGAACGCCGGCAGCCAGGGCGAGTACGCCGGCCTGCTGACCATCCGCGCCTACCACCGCAGCCGCGGCGACGCCCAGCGCGACGTCTGCCTGATCCCCACCTCGGCGCACGGCACCAACCCGGCGAGCGCGGTGATGGCCGGGATGCGCGTGGTGCTGGTGGAGTGCGACGACAAGGGCAACATCGACGTCGCCGACCTGACCCGGAAGGCCGACGAGGCCGGCGAGCGCCTGGCCGCGCTGATGGTAACCTACCCCTCGACCCACGGCGTATTCGAGGCGGCGATCAAGGATATCTGCCAGGTCGTCCACGAGCGCGGCGGGCAGGTCTACATGGACGGCGCCAACCTGAACGCGCTGGTCGGCATCGCGCGCCCGGCGGAGATCGGCGCAGACGTCAGCCACATGAACCTGCACAAGACCTTCTGCATTCCGCACGGCGGCGGCGGGCCGGGCATGGGCCCGATCGGCGTCAAGGCGCACCTGGCGCCCTTCCTGCCCGACCACCCGCTGGTCCAGGGCGTCAATCCTCACGCCGCCGGCGGCAGCACGGTCGGCGCGGTCGCGGCCGCGCCCTGGGGGTCGGCCTCGATCCTGCCGATCTCCTGGGCCTACATCGCGATGATGGGCGGGCCTGGCCTGACCCGCGCCACCCAGGTCGCCATCCTGGCCGCCAACTACCTGGCCAAGAAGCTCGCGGCCGGCTACCCGGTGCTCTACACCGGGCCGAACGGCCTGGTGGCGCACGAGTGCATCATCGACACGCGGGTGCTGAAGGACGAGGCCGGGATCAGCGTCGACGACGTCGCCAAGCGGCTGGTCGACTACGGCTTCCACGCGCCGACCATGTCCTGGCCGGTCCCCGGCACGATGATGATCGAGCCGACCGAGTCGGAGGCGATGCGCGAACTCGACCGCTTCTGCGACGCGATGCTGGCGATCAAGGCGGAGGCCGATGCCGTCGCCGCCGGCGAGCTGCCGGCCGACGACAATCCGCTGGTCAACGCCCCGCACCCGCTGGCGGAGGTCACCGCCGAGGCCTGGTCGCACCCCTACGGCCGCAGCCAGGCGGCCTTCCCGGTCGAGGGCCTGCGCCAGGACAAGTACTGGGCGCCGGTCGGCCGGGTCGACAACGCCTATGGCGACCGCCACCTGGTCTGCACCTGCCCGCCGCTGGAGGCCTACCGCGAGGCGGCCGAGTAGGCCCCGCCCGTTCCGGCTAGAGCGATCCCCGCCCTAGGAGGTGCCGACGCTGACCTGGCGCTGCCGGGACAGGCAGCGCGCCACGGCGGGTCGTTGTGCCACCTCTCGGTGACAGGCGGCCACGCCCGGGCAGGCGCCGAAGAGCTCGTCCTGCGGGGTGAACCAGGTGGCCAGCATCGTGGTGTAGAGGTCGAGCAGGCTGAAGCGGTCGCCCAGGTGAAAGGGCCCCTCGGCCGCCAAGTGCCGTTCGACCGCCTGCCAGCACTCCATCAGGGCCTCGCGGGCCCGCGCCTGGATCCGCGGCGCGTCGGCCGGGTCGCTGGAGAAGCGCCGCGGATAGTAGACCCGCTTGTAGGCCTCCTGCAGCGTCGTCGAAAGATAGAAGAGGTCCTGCAGAAACCGGCCACGCAGCGGATCGTCCAGCGCCGGCACGAGGTGGGTGAGCTGCAGGCGCTCGCCGAGAAACAGGCAGATGGCCGCCGCCTCGGTCAGTACGCCGCCGTCGGGCAGCACAAGCGCCGGAACCTTGCCCAGGGGATTGACGGCCAGGTAGGCCGGGCTGCGCTGCTCGCCGGCGGCGAAGTCGACGACGGCCAGCTCGTAGGCCACGCCGGCCTCCTCGAGCACCGCATGGGGCGCGAAGCTGGCGGTGCCTTCGGCCCAGAAGAGTTTGTACATCGGCCCTGCCCCGCCCGGATGCCTGCACCGCCGACCATCCTAGGTCCGACCCGGGGCGCCCCGCCAGGGTCCTGCGCGCGCCCTTCGGAGGCCACCTATGCAGACACGCCGCTTCCGCCCAGACAGCCGGTTGCGCTGCAGCGCGAGGCTGCTAAAGTGCCGCGCGCTCGGCGGCCGGTCTCCTCTACGGACCGGTTGCCGGGCGCGAAACGACCCCATCGCGACGGGTGCGATCCGCCCCGGCGCCGGGCCCTTTCACGGGGCGTTCCGGGCGCCGCCGCGAGCCGCACGCCGCACGATCTCTCCCCCGGCCGACCCCCCGTATTCGGGGCGCTTCGGCCACGCATCGAACGGACCCGGCCGCGCCAGGCGGGCGGGTCGAACCATCGAGCGAAAGCACGCATGAACATCCACGAATATCAGGCCAAGAGCCTGCTCGGGAAGTGCGGCGTCGCGGTGCCCAAGGGCGGCGTCGCCTACACGCCGGACGAGGCCCTGGCCGTCGCGCGCGACCTCGAGGGGCCGGTCGCGGTGGTCAAGGCACAGATCCACGCCGGCGGCCGCGGCGCCGGCCACTTCGCCGACGACCCCGGCGGCAAGGGCGGCGTGCGCATCTGCAAGTCGCACGAGGAGGTCAGCGAGGCCGCCCGCGCCATGCTGGGCAAGGTGCTGGTCACCAAGCAGACCGGGCCGCAGGGCAAGGAGGTCAAGCGCCTCTACGTCGAGGAAGGCTGCGACATCGCCCGCGAGCTCTACCTCTCGATGCTGGTCGACCGCGGTACCGGCCGCGTCGTCGTCGTCGCCTCCACCGAGGGCGGCATGGAGATCGAGGAGGTGGCCGCCGAGCAGCCCGAGAAGATCCTGAAAGAGGTGATCGACCCTGCGATCGGCCTGATGCCCTTCCAGGCGCGCAAGATCGCCTTCGGCCTCGGCCTGGAGGGCAAGCAGGTGGGCGCCGCGGTCCGGTTCCTGACCGGCATGTACAAGGCCTTCACCGAGCTCGACGCCTCGCTGGTCGAGATCAACCCGCTGGTGGTGACCGGCGAGGGCGGGGTGCTGGCGCTCGACGCCAAGATGAACTTCGACGACAACGCGCTGTTCCGCCACAAGGACGTGGAGGATATGCGCGACGAGGACGAGGAGGATCCGGCCGAACTGGAGGCCGGGCGCCACGAGCTGAACTACGTCAAGCTGGACGGCAACATCGGCTGCATGGTCAACGGCGCCGGCCTGGCGATGGCGACCATGGACATCATCAAGCTCTACGGCGGCGAGCCGGCGAACTTCCTGGACGTCGGCGGCGGCGCCACCAAGGAGCGGGTGACCGCCGCCTTCAAGATCATCCTGTCGGACGCCAACGTCGAGGGCATCCTGGTCAACATCTTCGGCGGCATCATGCGCTGCGACGTGATCGCCGAGGGGGTCGTCGCCGCCGCGCGCGAGGTCAGCCTGCACGTCCCGCTGGTGGTCCGCCTGGAGGGCACCAACGTCGAGCTGGGCAAGAAGATCCTCAACGAATCCGGCCTGCCCATCGTCTCCGCCGACAACCTCGCCGACGCCGCGGAGAAGGTGGTCAAGGCCGTGAAGGAGGCCGCGTAAGCCATGGCGGTACTGGTCGACGAGAACACCAAAGTCATCTGCCAGGGCTTCACCGGCGCCCAGGGCACCTTCCACTCCGAGCAGGCGATCGCCTACGGCACCAAGATGGTCGGCGGCGTCACCCCCGGGAAGGGCGGCAGCACGCACCTGGACCTGCCGGTCTTCGACACGGTCGCCGACGCGGTGGCCGAGACCGGCGCCGACGCCAGCGTCATCTACGTGCCGCCGCCGTTCGCCGCCGACGCTATCCTGGAGGCGGTCGACGCCGGCATCCGCCTGGCGGTGTGCATCACCGAGGGCATCCCGGTGCAGGACATGATCAAGGTCAAGCGCCGCCTGGTCGAGTCCGACACCCGCCTGATCGGGCCGAACTGCCCCGGCATCATCACGCCCGACGCCTGCAAGATCGGCATCATGCCCGGCCATATCCACCGCCGCGGCAAGATCGGCATCGTCTCGCGCTCGGGCACCCTGACCTACGAGGCGGTGGCGCAGACCACGGCCGCCGGCCTCGGCCAGTCGACCTGCATCGGCATCGGCGGCGACCCGGTCAACGGCACCGACTTCGTCGACTGCCTGCGGATGTTCCTGGAGGATCCGGAGACCGAGGGCATCATCATGATCGGCGAGATCGGCGGCGACGCCGAGGTCAAGGGCGCGGAGTTCCTGGCCGCCAACCCGGTCAAGAAGCCGACCGTCGGCTTCATCGCCGGCGTCACCGCGCCGCCGGGCCGGCGCATGGGCCACGCCGGCGCCGTGGTCTCCGGCGGCAAGGACACCGCCGAGTTCAAGATCGCCGCCCTGCGCGAAGCCGGCGTCCAGGTGGCCGATTCGCCGGCCAGCCTGGGCAGCACCATGGTCAAGGCGATGGGGTAGCGCACGGGGTGAGGCGCCGCCGCGCATCGTGATGCGCACCGGCCGGCGCTTTACCCTATATTGGGGATCGGGGAGCCAGTCTCCCGATCGCGACGTGACGGGACCGACGGCGTCGCCGACGCCGGCCCGAACTTGGAGAGGCGGCGGGGCCGCGCGAGGCGGACAAGACCCCGCCGGATAGACACGGATGAGCACTGCGCGCGCGCCCCGCTCCGGCCCGAACGGCGGGCGGCTGCTCGGCCCCACGGCCGCCGAGCTTTTCGACCTGTTCGACCAGTACCGCGCCGATCCCCAGGCGGTGGCGCCCGAGTGGCGGCGCTTCTTCGACGACCTCGACGAGGGCGCGCGCGACCTGCTGAGCGGCGAGCTCTCGGCGGCGGCCGCCAACGGCGGCGCCGGCGCCGCCCAAGTCGCCGCGTCGACCGACATCATCGCCCATGCGGTCGCCGGCCACGACGGCCTGACGCCGCAGCACGTGCGGCAGGCGACGGTCGATTCGATCCGCGCGCTGATGATGATCCGCGCCTACCGCGTGCGCGGACACTTGGAGTCGGAACTCGACCCCCTCGGCCTGACGCCGCGCATCCAGCATCCGGAACTGGACCCGCGCACCTACGGTTTCGGCGACGCCGACATGGACCGGCCGATCTTCATCGACGGCGTGCTCGGGCGCGACACCGCCACTCTGAGCGAGATCGTCGCCATCTGCCGCGAGATCTACTGCGGCTCGATCGGCGTCGAATTCATGCACATCCAGGATCCCGACCAGAAGCGCTGGATCCAGGAGCGCATCGAGAACGAGGCGCTGAACCGCACCGCCTTCACCGTCCCCGGCAAGCGCGCCATCCTCGACCGCCTGACCGCAGCCGAGACCTTCGAGCAGTTCCTCGACAAGAAGTACACCGGCACCAAGCGCTTCGGCCTGGAAGGCGCCGAGGCGATGATCCCGGGGCTGGAGCAGATCCTCAAGCGCGGCGGCCAGCTCGGCCTCGAGGAGGTGGTGCTCGGCATGCCGCACCGCGGCCGGCTCAACGTGCTGGCCAACTTCATGGGCAAGCCTTATTCGGCGATCTTCCACGAGTTCCAGGGCGGCGCGGCGCACCCCGAGGACGTCGGCGGCTCCGGCGACGTCAAGTACCACCTGGGCACCTCCAGCGACCGTGAGTTCGACGGCAACACCGTCCACCTGTCGCTGACCGCCAACCCCTCCCACCTGGAGGCGGTGAACCCGGTGGTCGTCGGCAAGGTCCGCGCCAAGCAGATGCAGCGCGAGGATGCCGACCGGACCCAGGTGATGGCCTTGCTGTTGCACGGCGACGCCGCCTTCGCCGGACAGGGCCTGGTGCCGGAAACCCTCGACCTTTCCGAGCTCAAGGGCTACCGCATCGGCGGTACCATCCACTTCATCGTCAACAACCAGATCGGCTTCACCACCAACCCGGTGAACGCGCGTTCCGGGCCCTACTGCTCGGACGTCGCCAAGGTCATCCAGGCGCCGATCTTCCACGTCAACGGCGACGACGTGGAGGCGGTGGTGCACGTGGCGCGCATCGCCACCGAGTTCCGGCAGACCTTCAAGAAGGACGTCGTCATCGACATGTTCTGCTACCGCAGGCATGGCCACAACGAGGGCGACGAGCCGGCCTTCACCCAGCCGATCATGTACGAGCGGATCAAGAAGCACCCGACCGCGCGCACCCTCTACGCCAAGTCGCTGATCGCCGAGGGCGTGGTCGCCGAAGGCGAGGCGGAGGGCATGGTCCGCGAAATGTGGGCGCGCCTCGACCGCGATTTCGAGTCGGCCAGGTCCTACAAGCCGAACCGTGCCGACTGGCTGGAGGGCGCCTGGTCCGGCTTCGACAAGGCGCGCGGCTACGACGCGCGCCGCGGCAAGACCTCGGTGTCCCTGAAGACTCTGCGCCAGGTCGGCGAGGCGCTGACCCGCGTGCCAGAGGACTTCAACGCCCACCGCAAGATCCTCCGACAGCTCGAGGCCAAGCGGAAGATGCTGTCATCCGGCGACGGGATCGACTGGGCGACCGCCGAGGCGCTGGCCTTCGGCACCCTGGCGCTGGAGGGCCACCCGATCCGCCTGACCGGCCAGGATTCCAATCGCGGCACCTTCTCGCAGCGTCACGCGGCGCTGATCGACCAGAAGAGCGAGGCAGCCTACAAGCCGCTGGAGCACATCGCCCCGGACCAGGCCAAGGTGGAGATCGTCGACAGCCCGCTGAGCGAGCTGGCGGTGCTCGGCTTCGAGTACGGCTACTCGCTGGCCGAGCCGCGCGCGCTGGTCCTGTGGGAGGCGCAGTTCGGCGACTTCGTCAACGGCGCGCAGATCATCATCGACCAGTTCGTCGCCTCGGGCGAGGCCAAGTGGCTGCGCATGTCCGGCCTGGTGATGCTGCTGCCGCACGGCTACGAGGGCCAGGGTCCGGAACATTCCTCGGCACGGCTGGAACGATTCCTGCAGCTCTGCGGCGAGGACAACATCCAGGTGGTCAACTGCACCACCCCTGCCAACTACTTCCACGCCCTGCGCCGGCAGATCCACCGCAACTTCCGCAAGCCGCTGGTGGTCTTCACCCCGAAGTCGCTGCTGCGCCACAAGCGCTGCGTATCCAGCCTGTCGGACATGGCCGGGCAGACCAGCTTCCACCGCATCCTGACCGAGCCCGAGCTGCCGACCCCGAAGAAGCAGGCCAAGCAGGTGGTGCTGTGCTCCGGCAAGGTCTACTACGACCTGCTGGAGGCGCGCGAGGCGCGCGGCCAGAGCGACGTCCACCTGCTGCGTCTCGAGCAGCTCTACCCCTTCCCGGCCGACGCGCTGGAGCAGGAGTTGGCGGGCTACGAGCATTGCACGCTGGTCTGGTGCCAGGAGGAGCCGCGCAACATGGGCGCCTGGTTCTTCGTGCGCGAGTTCGTCGAGGAGATCGCCGCCGGCATGGGTTTCAAGGACACGCGCGTGCGCTATGCCGGACGGCGGGTCGCCGCCTCCCCGGCGACCGGCCAGCACTCCCGCCACGTGCGCGAACAGCAGGAGCTGGTCGATCAGGCGCTCAGCGTCGGCCTGGCCTACGTCGGGCGCATCGCCTCGCGCAAGGCCGACGAGGCCCGGCGCAAGACGGAAGGCGGCGAAGGCAAGACCCGGCAGGCGGCCGAGTAGCAGCGGGAAGACGGGTTCGCGATGCGGCGGCCGTGCCCCACAGGCGCCGCGCAATCGAAGGTGCGAGATGGCGAGTGAGATCAAGGTTCCGACCCTCGGGGAATCGGTCAGCGAGGCGACCATCGGCCAGTGGCTGAAGCAGGTCGGAGATACGGTCGAGGCGGACGAGGCGCTGGTCGAGCTGGAGACCGACAAGGTCACCCTGGAGGTCAATGCCCCCGAGGCGGGCGTGCTCAGCGAGATCCTCGCCGGGGAGGGCGAGAACGTCGAGGTGGGCGCCCTGCTGGGCCGCATCGGCGCCGGCAACGGCGCCGCCGCCGGCGAGGCGAAGACGGCAAAGGCCGAAGCGCCGGAACCCGCCCCCGCACCCGCACCCGCCCCTGCCGCGGCGGAGAGCGCGGCGCCCGCAGCCGCCCCGGCCGGCGGCAACGGCGAGACGGTCGACGTCCCGGTCCCGACGCTCGGCGAATCGGTAAGCGAAGCCACCGTCGCCCAATGGCTGAAGCAGCTCGGCGAAACGGTGACCGCCGACGAGGCGATCGTCGAGCTGGAGACCGACAAGGTGACGCTGGAGGTCAACGCCCCGACCGATGGCGTGCTGAGCGAGATCCTGGCCGAGCAGGACGCGACGGTCGAGGTCGGCGCCGTCCTGGCCCGCATCTCCGCCGGCGGCGAAGCCGCGGCCCCGACACCCGCAGCGTCGCCAGCACCTGCGCCAGCGTCCGCTGCGCGCGAAGCCACGCCCCAGCCGGCGCTGGACCCCAGCACGGCGCCACGCAGCGGCAGCGGCGGCAAGATCACCGCCGAGGACCTGCGCGGCTGGCTGGCCGGCAGCACGCCGCCGGCCGCCGCCACCCTCTCCCCGGCGGTCCAGCGCCTCGTCGCCGAGCACGATCTCGACCCCGCGCGCATCGTCGGCACGGGCCCGCACGGGCGGATCACCAAGGAGGACGTGCTCGATCTCGTGGAGGGCCGTACCGCGCCGCGCGAGCGCGCCCCGGCGCCGGGTCCGGCCCCCGGCGCTGCGCCCGCCCCTGCCGCCAAGGCGCCTTCCCCCGCCCCGGTACCGGCCCCGACCCCCGCTGAGCCGGGCGCGCGCGAGGAGCGGGTGAAGATGACCAAGCTGCGTCAGACCATCGCCCGGCGCCTGAAGGAGGCGCAGGACACGGCGGCGATGCTGACCACCTTCAACGAGATCGACATGAGTGGCGTGATGGCGCTGCGCAGCCGCCACAAGGAGGCCTTCGAGAAGAAGCACGGCGTGCGGCTGGGCTTCATGTCCTTCTTCGCCAAGGCCTGCGTCGCCGCCCTGCAGGCCTTTCCGGCGGTCAACGCCCGCATCGAGGGCGACGAGATCGTCTACAACAAGTTCTTCGACATCGGCATGGCGGTCTCGACGCCGCAGGGCCTGATGGTCCCCATCGTGCGCGACTGCGAGAGCAAGTCGTTCGCCGCCATCGAGGCGGAGCTGGGCGACCTCGCCGGCCGCGCGCGCGACGGCAAGATCAAGATGGACGAGCTACAGGGCGGCAGCTTTTCGATCACCAACGGCGGTATCTTCGGCTCGCTGCTCTCGACGCCGATCCTCAACCCGCCGCAGTCCGGCATCCTCGGCCTGCACAAGATCGAGGAGCGGCCGATCGCCGTGAAGGGCGAGGTGGCGATCCGCCCGATGATGTACGTCGCCCTGTCCTACGACCACCGCCTGGTCGACGGCCGCGAGGCCGTCGGCTTCCTGGTCAAGGTCAAGCAGGCGATCGAGGACCCGGAGAGCCTGCTGCTCGACCTTTAGCCGCGCAGCCAGACCAGCAGCACCAGCACAAGCGCGCCGCCCAGCGTGCCAACCAGGATGTTGCAGCGGGTGGCGAAGAACAGCCCGAGGGCCACGCCGGCGGCTAGCAGGCGGTCGAGCAGCGCCGTCTCCGCCAGCGGGCCGTAGGGCAGCACGATCATCCGCGCGACCAGCGCCGTCAGCAGCGCGTAGGCGACGCAGGAGACCCAGACGAACAGCGGCGAAGCGGTGTTGAGCCGGCCGGACAGGGCGACCCCCAGCCCGCGCCAGGCGTAGGTGACCAGCGCGCCGACGGCCATCACGCCGATGACCACCCAGAACCCGGTCCCGAAGTCGGCGGGCCCGCTCATGCGCTCGCCCCCGGCCGGTGGCCGCGGCCGAGCAGGAAGGCCGCAGTGCCGGCGACGACGCCGGCCAGCAGCAGGCCGTAGTCGGGATCGAGCAGGTGGAAGGCCGGCCCGGCGAGCGCGCCCAGCAGCAGCGAATAGAGGCGCAGCCGCGTCGGCACGTCGCCGGCGAAGACCAGCATGAAGTAGAGGGGGTTGAGGAAGACCAGCCCCAGCGAAACCAGCGGCGGCACGCTGCCGGCCAGCCAGAAGCCGGCGGCGGTGGCCGTCAGGGTGGCGCTCCACAAGGTCGCGTTGAAGCCGAGGAAGTAGGCCAGCCGCTCCGACCTCGGCTGGCGCGGGCAGGCCTTCAGCGCCGCCGCCCAGCCGGTCACCGCCACCCAGTGCGCCGCCACGTAGTAGAGCCAGCGCGGCCAGAGGCCCGCGCGCAGGATCGGCATCAGCGCCACCGTCATCGGCAGCAGCCGGGCGTTGGTCAGCGCGACGGCCGCGGCGATGGCGATCAGCGGCGCGCCGGCGGCATACAGCTCGACCAGGATCACCTGGCCCGGCAGCGCCCAGCCGGTCGCCGTCGAGAAGAGCCCGTGCAGCACGCCGAGGTCGCTCTCGCGCACCAGCGCGCCGAAGCCGAGATAGCTGGCGAAGAGCACCAGGGCAGGCGCGCCGACCGCCTCGCGCAGGCCGCGACGGAAGGCCGCGCGCGGCCGTCCGCCGTCGCTCTGCTCGCCTGCTGGGATCAGGCCAGCGGGCATCGGGGTGGTGTCGCGCGGCATGATGCCGGCAGGCTAGCCGCGTCGCGGCACGACGCAAACCGCCGGCGCGGAAAGGCTGTCGTGCAGCCGCTGCGGAGCGTCACCCGCGCAGGGTGGGCGGCGCCGGCTCGGCTGCGGGTGCCGCCGCGCCCTCGCTGTCCGGGCGCGCGCGCAGATGGCCGGACAGGCGATGCTCCAGGCGCCGGAAGACGCCCTGCAGGGCGTATACGATGACCAGGTAGAAGACAGCCGCCGTCAGGTAGAGCTCGTAGTAGGCGAAGGAGCGCGCGGCCACCCGCGAGGCGACGCCGGTGATGTCCATCAGGGTGATCAGGGAGACCAGCGAGGTCGCCTGCAGCAGGAAGATCACCTCGTTGGTGTAGGCCGGCAGGGCGATCCGGCCGGCCTTGGGCAGGACGATGCGGGTGTAGAGCTTGGTGCCCGACATGCCGAAGGCGCGCGCCGCCTCGACCTCGCCGTGCGGCACCGCCTGGATGCCGCCGCGCAGGATCTCGACGGTGTAGGCCGCGGTGTTGAGCGTCAGGGTGAAGACGCCGCAGAACCAGGGGTCGCGGAAGAAGGTCCACAGGCCGACGGCGTCCAGGCTGTCGGAGAACTGGCCGGCGCCGTAGTAGACGAGGAAGAGCTGCACCAGCAGCGGCGTGCCGCGGAAGAAGAAGGTGAAGCCGTAGACCGGCCAAGCGATCAGCGGGTTGCGGCTGACCCGCAGGATCGCCAGCGGCACGGCGCAGACCAGCCCGATCGCCACCGAGACGAAGGTGATCTGCAGGGTGAGCAGCGCGCCTTCCAGGAAGGCCGGCAGGGTGTCGAGGACGATCTGCAGGTTCATCGCACCGCCCCCTCAGGCCTGCCGAACGCCGCGCGCGGCCCAGCGCTCGAGTCGGGTCTGCACCGCCAGCGAGACGATGGTGATGACCAGGAACATGGCCGCCGCCGCCACGAAGAAGGTGAAGGGCATGCGCGTGGCGCCGGCGGCGATCTCCGCCTTGCGCATCAGCTCCTCGGTGCCGATCACGCTCATCAGCGCCGTCGCCTTGATCAGCACCATCCAGACGTTGCCGAGGCCCGGCAGGGCGTAGCGCATCATCTGCGGGAAGAGGATGCGTCGGAAGATCAGGGCGCGTCCCATGCCGCAGGCGACGGCGGCCTCGAGCTGGCCTCTCGGCACCGCCAGGTAGGCGCCCCGCAGGACCTCCGTGGCGAAGGCGCCGTAGATGAAGCCGATGGTCAGGATGCCGGACGTAAAGGGGTCGAGGTCGAGCCGGAAGCCCTCGAAACCCCAGGAGCGCACGATGGGCTGCACCAGCGTCGGCGTGCCGTAGTAGATCAGCAACAGCAGCACCAGTTCCGGCACGCCGCGGATCACCGTGGTGTAGGTGTCGGCGGCGACGCGCAGCGCCCGGCTGGCGCTCAGTTTGGCCCAGGCGCCGACCAACCCGAAGAGGATCGCCAGCGCCATCGAGGCGAGGCCGACGAGCAGCGTGACCTTGACCCCGTCGACCAGCGTCAGGCCGCGGGCCTCCAGCGCGAGCAGGCTATCCATGGTCCCCCCGGGCTCCTTCGCGCTTCGGCGCAGTCGGCCGGCGCTGGCCCAGCGGCCGACCCCCTTCGTCCTTCGACCGACTCGGAACGAAGGGCAGCGGCGAAGGCGGGGCCGGCGCCGGCCCCGCCATGCGGTCCCCAGGCCTACTCGGCGCCGTAGACGTCGAAGTCGAAGTACTTGTCGTTGATCTCCTGGTAGGTGCCGTCCGCGCGGATCTGGTCGATCGCCGCGTTGAAGGCCTCGCGCAGCTCGTCCTCGCCCTTGCGGATGGCGATGCCGGCGCCGGTGCCGAACCAGCGCTGATCGGTGAAGCCGGGCCCGACGAAGCCGAAGCCTTCGCCCGATTCGGTCTTCAGGAAGCCCTCGTCCAGCACGACGGAGTCGGCGAGCAGCAGGTCGACGCGCCCCGACACCAGGTCCAGGTTGGCTTCCTCCTGGCTGCCGTAGCTGCGGATTTCCACCACGTCGCTCAGGTTGTCCTGCAGGAAGGCCTCGTGGATGGTCGCCGACTGCACGCCGACCACCTTGCCGTCCAGGCCGTCGGTGTCGAAGGCGATCTCGTCGACGTTGCCCACCGCGGCCGGCGCATCGCCCTCGACGATGGAATGGCCGGATCCGTCGGCCGCCACGAAACGGGCCGGCGTCTGGTAGTACTTGTCGGTGAAGTCGACCACCTGCTTGCGCTCGTCGGTGATCGACATGGAGGCGACGATGGCGTCGTACTTCTCCGCCAGCAGGCCGGGAATGATGCCGTCCCAGTCCTGGATGACGAACTCGCACTCGAAGCCGGCGGCGTCGCACAGCGCCCGGGCGATGTCGACGTCGAAGCCCTGCAGGTTGCCGTTCTCGTCGATGAAGTTGAACGGCGCATAGGCGCCTTCGGTGCCGATGCGCACCGGCTGGTCGATCTCGGCCGAAGCGGCGCTGGCCGCTAGGCCCACGGCCGCCGCAGCGGCCAACGCGAGGGTCAGTTTGCGCATGATGCGTCTTCCTTTTTCGCTCCCTGTTGAGACCCGCCCCGCCCGCGCCGCCTAGCCCGCCATGGCCAGGTGGGAGGCGAGGAATTGACGGCAGCGCTCGGACTCGGGGGTGCCGAAGACCTGCTCCGGCGGCCCCTCCTCCTCGACGCGGCCCTCGTGCAGGAACACCACCCGGTTCGCGACTTCCCGGGCGAAGCCCATCTCGTGGGTGACGACCACCATGGTGCGCCCCTCCTCGGCGAGCTGGCGCATGACGCGCAGCACCTCGCCGACCAGTTCGGGGTCGAGCGCCGAGGTCGGCTCGTCGAACAGCAGCACCTCCGGCTCCATCGCCAGGGCGCGCGCGATCGCCGCGCGCTGCTGCTGGCCGCCGGAGAGGTGTGCCGGGTAGTAATCGGCGCGCTCGGCGATCCCGACCTTGCGCAGCAGCTCCATGGCGCGCGCCTTGGCCTCCTCCTTCGGCATTCCGAGCACGTGCACCGGCGCCTCGATGACGTTCTGCAGCACCGTCATGTGGGTCCAGAGGTTGAAGGACTGGAAGACCATGCCCAGGCGGGTGCGCAGGCGGTCGACGCTGTGCCGGTCGAAGCTCGGCCGGCCGCGCCGGTCGCGCTGCACCTCGATCAGGTCGCCGCCGACCCAGACGCGTCCGGAGTCGGGGATCTCCAACAGGTTGATGCAGCGCAGGAAGGTGGACTTGCCGGATCCGCTGGCGCCGATCAGCGCGATCACGTCGCCCTGGCGCGCGGTCAGCGAGATGCCCTTGAGCACCTCCAGCGCCCCGAACGACTTGTGGATGTCCTCGACGACCAGCGCCGGCTGGCTTTCGGCCATCAACCGGTGTTCCACTTTCCCGAACGCGCCCGCACGCGTATGAACCACCCCGCCCCGGCCGTTTGCCGCCGGGTTGTCATTGCGCCGCAACGTTACGGTGCAATGTCCAAAGGCGCAAAGGGAAATGCGGCGTCACGGCACCTCCGGACGGCGCCGCCGGCCGGAGGCGCCGTCCGGCCGGCGAATCGTATCCATTCGTGCCTAGCCCGTCGGCTTCCGGCGCTTGCCAGCCGTCGCGCCAAGCTCGACGTGCCACCAGCGGGGCCGCGCGCTGCGATAGGAGTGCGCGCCCGGCATCAGCTCCCTGCTGCCGGGCCTATCGAAGCACCCGAGAACGAATGCGACGACCGGGGCGTCGTCCAGCGCACCGATGGTGCTGCCGCAGGTGGAGCAAAACGCTCTGCTGGAGAAATCGGAAGACCGATACGTGGAGGGTGGCCCGCCCGGTCCGACCCACTCGACCGCGTCGCGCGGAAACTCCACCCAGGCCACGGTGAAGGCCCCGGTGTGACGCTGGCACATCCTGCAGGAGCAAGCGTGCGGGTTCAGCGGCTGTCCGGTGGCGACAAAGCGGACCGCGCCACACAGACACCCTCCGGTATACTCGCGATCCCGCATCGTTGCCTCGCCCCGGTCAGGATCCCTCGCGCAGCGACTCCAGGCCCTGCTGGACCGCCTGGCGCAGCGGGTCGTCGGCGGGCAGTTCGGCGGTCAGCGGCTCGGCGCTCTCCAGCGCCGAGATGGCCTTTTCGCGCTCGCCCAGCACCGCATAGGCGCGGGCGAGACGCAGCCAGCCCTCCAGGTCGTCCGGCTGCTCTTCCAGCCGCGCCGCCAGCCCCTCGACCATGCCCTGGATCATTTGCTCGCGCTCTTCCGGGCTCATCTCCTGGGCCGCCTGCATCTGCTCGCGTGTCGGCCCGGGTGCGCCGCCTTCGACCGGGCCGGCGGGCGGGGCACCGACCGGCGGGCTGCGCGAAGCGACGTCGAACTGGCTCGGGTCGATGTCGGCCTGCGATGCCACGCCGCGCAGGCGCTGCAGGATCTGGCCGCGCCCGACGATGTCCGGCGGCAGGTCGCGCAGCAGCGCCGCCCAGGTCTCGATCGCCTGGCGCGGCTCGCCCGACTGCTCGTGGACGACGCCCTGGTAGTAGCGCGCCAGCGGGTCGCGCGGGTCGAGCTCCAGCGCCGCCTCGATCTCGGCGCGCGCCTCGGGCGTCACCACCCCGTCGGCCGCCGCGACCAGGGTCTCGGCGCGCTGGGCGCGCACATCGGCGCGGTCGAAGCCGCGCGCGATGGCCTGCTCGTAGGCAGCCGCCGCCCGCTCGTACTGGCCGAGCACCGCGTAGTTGCGGGCGAGGATCTCCCAACCGCGCGGGTCGGCCGGGTTCTGGCGCATGCGCTCGGCCAGTTCGGCGACCAGCCGCTCGCGTTCGCCCAGTTGCTGGCGCTCCTGCTGGCGCTCGGCAAACGGGATCGAGGGCAGGCCCGGCGAGCCGAGGACGTAGAGATAGAGCCCCAGCGTACCCAGCGGCAGCAGCACGACGAGCGCCATGGCCAGTGCCTTGGCCGGCTTCACGCCGCGCGCCTTGCGCGCCTGCTCGGCGGCTTCGGCGGCGCGCAGCAGGCGGCGTTCGATCTCCGCCTGGGCGGCCCGGGCTTCGCCGGGCGAGAGCTGTCCGCGCTCCAGCTCGCGCGCCACCTCGGCAAGCTGGTCCTTATAGACCTGCAGGTCGTAGTCGGCGCTGCTCGCCGTGTCATCGTGGCGGCGCAGCAACGGCCGCAGCACCAGCGCGGTGGCCGCCGCGGCGAGGGCGGCGGCGAGGATCCAGAAGGTCCAGCTCACGCGCCTTCCTCGTCCAGCAGGCGTCTGAGGCGGGCGCGCTCCTCCGCGCTCAGCGGCTCGGGCGCCGCGCCGGCGCGCGGGCGACGCCAGAGATAGACGGCGGCGCCGAGGCCGCCGAGCACCAGCACCACCGCCGGGCCGTACCACAACAGGTAGGTCTCCGGCTTGATCGGCGGCTTCATCAGCACGTAGTCGCCGTAGCGCGCCTGCAGATAGTCGAGCACCTGCTGATCGTTGTCGCCCTCGACCAGGCGCTCGCGCACCACCAGCCGCATCTGCCGGGCGATGTCGGCGTTCGAGGAGTCGATCGACTCGTTCTGGCAGACAACGCAGCGCAGATCCTTCGACAGCGCGCGCGCGCGCGCCTCCAGCGCCGGGTCCTCGAGGATTTCGTCGGGCATCAACGCCAGCGCGGGCGGCAGGACGGCGAGCGCGGCGACCGCGGCGGCGGCAAGCAGGCAGACCAGGGTACGGATCATCGGCGCGCCTCCTCGATGATCGGCAGGATCACGGACTCCACCTCGGGCGGATTGATCGGGCCGACGTGGCGATAGCGGATCTTGCCTTCGGCATCGACGACGAAGGTCTCCGGCACGCCGGTCAGGCCCCAGTCCAGGCTGGCCCGCCCTTCCGGGTCGGCGCCGATGCGGGCGTAGGGATTGCCCAGGTCGTCGAGGAAGCGGGCGGCGTCCTCCGGCTCGTCCTTGTAGTTGATGCCGACCAGCCGCACGCCCTCGCGCTCGGTCAGGCGCACCAGGATCGGGTGCTCCGCCTTGCAGGGCACGCACCAGGAGGCGAAGACGTTGACCAGCGTCACCTGCCCGGTATCGACCAGATCCGCGGTCGCCAGGCCGGGGACCGGCACGGTGGCAACCGGCGGCAGGTCGAACTCGGGCACCGGCTGGTCGATCAGGGCGGAGGGCAGCCGGCTGGGGTCGCGCCCCGAGTCGAGTGCCCACCAGAAGGCGACGCCGGCGCCCAGGAAGATGACCAGCGGCAGGACATAGAGGAGATAGCGCATCGGACCCTTTGTGTCGTCTTCGCCGGTCCTATTCCGCCGGCTGCACCGCCGGGCCGAGCGGCGCGGCCTTGCGGCGCGGCGCGCCGACGCGCAGGCGCCGGTCGCTCAGCGAGACGAGGCCGCCCAGCATCATCACCAGCGAGCCGAGCCAGAGGAAGGGAACCAGCGGCTCGTAGTAGAGCCGCACCGTCCAGCCGGGACCGTTCTCCTCCGCATCGCCGATCACGGCGTAGAGGTCGGCCAGCCAACGGGTGTGAATCGCGGCCTCGGTGGTCGGCATGCCGGCCACCGGGTAGACGCGCTTTTCCGGCGTCATGGTGGCGATCAGCCGGCCGTCGCCGTCGCGCACCGTGAAGGTCGCGGTTTGCGACATGTAGTTCGGTCCGGGCAGCCGCTCGACGCCCTCGAAGGTGAAGACATAGTCGGAAAGCTGCTTGGTCTCGCCCGGCACCATGACGCTGATCTTCTCGACCTTCCAGGCGCTGGAGCCGACCATGCCGGCGATGGCGATGGCCAGACCGGCATGCGCCAGCGCCGTGCCGTATTGCGAGCGCGGCAGGCCGCGCGCGCGCGACCAGGTGTCGGCCAGCGGCGTGCGGAACAGCTTGACCTTCTCGGCCAGGTCGGTCAGCGCCGCCAGAAACAGCCAGGCGGCCAGGCCCATCGCCAGGGCGGCCAGCACCGGCCCGCCGTTCTGCACGTAGAGGGTGGCCAGACCGGCCAGCAGGCCGACCCCGGCCGCGACCTTGAGCCGCGACAGCACCCCCGGCAGGTCGGCGCGCTTCCAGGCGAGCAGCGGCCCCAGCCCCATGACGAAGACCAGCGGCAGCATCAGCGGCACGAAGGTCAGGTTGAAGAAGGGCGGCCCGACGGTCACCAGCCCGCCGCCGAGCGCGTCCAGGATCAACGGATACAGCGTGCCGATCAGGATGGTGGCGGTCGCCGTCGCCAGCAGCAGGTTGTTCATGACCAGCCCGCCCTCGCGGCTGATCGGCTGGAACAGCCCGCCGCCCTTCAGGCTCGGCGCGCGGACGGCGAAGAGCGTCAGAGAGCCGCCGATGGCCACCACCAGCATGGCGAGGATGTAGAGGCCGCGATCCGGGTCGCTGGCGAAGGCGTGCACCGAGGTCAACAGGCCGGAGCGCACGATGAAGGTGCCGAGCAGCGACAGCGAGAAGGTCAGGATCGCCAGCAGGATGGTCCAGCTCTTCAGGGTATCGCGCTTCTCCACCACGATCGCCGAATGCAGGAGCGCGGTGCCCAGCAGCCAGGGCATGAAGGAGGCGTTCTCGACCGGGTCCCAGAACCACCAGCCGCCCCAACCGAGCTCGTAGTAGGCCCACCAGCTCCCCAACGCGATGCCGCCGGTCAGGAAGGTCCAGGCGGCCAGCGTCCAGGGGCGCACCCAGCGCGCCCAGGCGGCGTCCACCTTGCCCTCCAGCAGCGCGGCGATGGCGAAGGCGAAGGCGACCGAGAAGCCGACATAGCCGAGGTAGAGCATCGGCGGATGGAAGGCGAGGCCGGGATCCTGCAACAGCGGGTTCAGGTCCTGGCCGTCGAGCGGCGGCGGGAAGATCCGCTCGAAGGGGTTGGAGGTGAACAGGGTGAAGGAAATGAAGCCGATGCCGATCAGCCCCTGGATGCCCAGCACCCGGGCCTTCAGGCTCGGCGGCAGATTGTTGCCGAACAGCGCCACGGCCGCGCCGAACACCGCCAGGATCAGGATCCACAGCAGCATCGAGCCCTCGTGGTTCCCCCACACGCCGGTCACCTTGTAGAGCATCGGCTTCAGCGAGTGGGAGTTGGCGACCACGTTGGCGACCGTGAAGTCGCTGACCACGTAGGCGTAGGTCAGCGCCCCGAAGGAGACCGCCACCAGCAGCATCTGCGCCAAAGCCGCCGGGCCGCCCGCGGCCATCCAGGCGGGATTGCCGCGGTGCGCGCCGACCAGCGGCACCAGCGTCTGCACCGTGGCGACCAGCAGCGCCAAGATCAGGGCGAAATGGCCGAGTTCGGGGATCATGCTGGACCTAAGCCTCTCGCTCGCTAGCGCACCCCTTGGCGCCTCCTCCTCAGGAGGCGAGCCGGCGAAGCCGGCTTCGGGTGCAAGGTCGGCCCTGGCGGGCCGCTTCGCTGCGTCCTTCGACAAGCGCCGGGCGAAGCGAAGCCGTTTCCGGTCTGCGATGCCGTCGCCCCGAGCGCGTCTGAGGGCGAAGGCGGCCGGCACAGCCGGCCAGTAGCCATCTCCTCCCTAGCGCGGCGGCGGCTGGCCACTTTCCGGGCGCCACTCGCCGGAGGCCTTGAGAGCCTCGGCGACCTCGGCAGGCATGTAGTTCTCGTCGTGACGCGCCAGCACCTCCCGCGCCACGAAGGTGGCCCCGTCGTCCCCGATCGAGCCCTGCGCGACGACGCCCTGCCCCTCGCGGAACAGGTCGGGCAGGATGCCGGTGTAGGTGACCGGGATCGAATGCGCCATGTCGGTGACGCGGAAGGCGATGCGGCTGTCGCCGAGCTGGCGCACCGAGCCTTCCTCCACCAGCCCGCCGATGCGCACGTACTGCTCGGGCGTCAGGCCCTTCTCGGCGATGTCGGTGGGCGAATAGAAGAACACCAGGTTGTCCTCGAAGGCGGTCAGCACCAGCGCCGTGGCCGTGCCGAGCGAAATCAGGCCGAGCAGCGCGATGTAGAGGCGCTTCTTCTTGCGGGTGGCGGCGCGGCTCACGAGGCGGTCTCCTCGCCCGCGTCGCCGCGCCGGCGCCGCGGGCTGAGGGCGCGGAGCTGCGCCATCCGTCGCTCGCGCTGCTTCAGCTCGCGGTGCGAGCCGACGAAGACCCAGGTCATCAGCACCGCCGCCAGCGCGAAGCAGGGCCAGACGAAGGCGGCATAGCCGCCCATGTCGAGAAAGCTCAGCAGCCCGTCCATCGCCTCAGCGCCCCTCCGCCGCGGCGGCGCCGAGCGCGCGCAGGCGGGCGCCGAGCAGTTCGCTCTTCATCCGGGTGATCAGCACCACGAGGAAATAGAGGGTGAAGGCGAGCGCCATCAGGCCGAGCGGCCAGAGCATCGACTCGTGGATCGCCGGTGTGCCGATGCGCGAGACGCTGGCCGGCTGGTGCAGAGTGTTCCACCAGTCCACGGAGAACTTGATGATCGGCAGGTTGACCACGCCGACGAGGCAGAGCAGCGAGGCGGCCTTCTGGCCACGCTCGGCGTTCTCGAAGGCGTTCATCAGGGCGATGTAGCCGAGGTAGAGGAAGAAGAGGATCAGCACCGAAGTCAGGCGCGCGTCCCACACCCACCAGGTGCCCCACATCGGCTTGCCCCACAGGCTGCCGGTGGCCAGCGCCAGGAAGGTGAAGACGGCGCCGACGGGCGCGGCCGCCTTGGCCGCCACGACGCCCAAAGGATGCCGCCAGATCAGGTAGCTGGCCGAACCGGCCGCCATGGTCGCGTAGACGAATAGCGCCATCCAGGCCGCCGGGACGTGCACGTACATGATGCGCACCGTGTCGCCCTGCTGGTAGTCGGCCGGCGAAGCGAAGAGCGCGAGATAGAGGCCGATGAGGAACGAGACCGCCATGCCCGCCAGCGCCCAGGGATAGACGGCGTCGGCGATGCGCACGAAGCGCGCCGGATTGGCAAAGCGATGCAGCGAGCGGCTCTCGCCGACGGTGGTGGCAGCACGACTCACCTGGGTCGATCCGTTCCGTCCTGTCCCGCCACGCACGACGTCCGCAGTGCCCGTGCCGCGCGGCGGTTTTGTTCTCGTTTCTGCGGCCGATATATGACCAGCGGGGCGCCGCCGGTCCAGGGGCCAAGCCAATGATGTGCGAACATGCCGCGCCCGGCTAGCCTTATCGCGCTGGAATCTTGGCAGTATTCGGGCAAACCGACTTGATCTGGGACAGCCGCCGGCTACTCCACCGCCTGGCGCAGGGCGGCGGCGGCGGCGAAGGCGGCGAGCGGCAGGGCCGCCGCCAGGATGGCGCCGAGCAGCAGCAGGCTGGCATCCCCCTCGAAGCCCTGCAAGCGGGTGTCGATGGCCGAGACGCCGAAGATCAGCACCGGCACGTAGAGCGGCAGCACCAGCAGCGGCACCAGCACGCCGCCGCGCCGCGCGCCCAGCGCCACCGCCGCACCGATGGCGCCGATCAGGCTGAGGCTGGGGGTGCCCAGCGCCATGGCGGCCAACAGCACGCCGTAGCCCTCCGCCGGCAGGCCGTAGAGCAGGCCGATCAGGGGAGCGGCGGCGAGCACCGGCAGGCCGCTGGTCAGCCAGTGCGCCAGCACCTTGGCCAGCACCACCGCCTCCAGCGGCAGCGGCGCCTGGGCCAACAGCTCCAGGGTGCCGTCCTCGTAGTCGGCGAGGAACAGGCGCTCGAGCGACAGCAACACGGCGAGCAGCGCGGTCACCCAGACGATGCCCGGCGCGATGCGGGCCAGCAGGTTCGGCTCCGGCCCCAGGCCGAAGGGGAAGAGCGCCGCGGTCAGCACGAAGAAGAGCACCACGGTCAGGGCGTCGCCGCGCTGGCGCAGGGCGAGCCGCAGGTCGCGCGCGACCAGCGCGCCGAAGGCGCCGCCTACCACGCGCCTTCCTCCAGGGCCTCGGCCTCGACCGGGATCGGCGGGAAGTCGTCGACGGCCAGCACTTGCGCGTCCTCGCCGGGAAAGCCGATGTGCGTGGCGATCGCCGCCATGCCGCGGCGGGCCCGGTGTTCGGCGACGGCGGCGGCCAGCCGCTCGACTGAGGCTGCGTCGAGCCCGACCGTCGGCTCGTCGAGCAGCCACAGCGCGGCCGGCCCGAGCGTCACCCGCGCCAGGGCGAGCCGGCGCTTCTGCCCGGCCGAGAGCAGGCGGCCCGGCCGCCCGGCCAGCCCGCTCAGGGCGAAGCGCTCCAGCGCCCGGTCCACCTCCGCGGGCCCGGCGCCGCGCAGGCTGGCCCAGAAGCGCAGGTCCTCGGCCACCGTCAGCGGCGGCTTTACCGCCTCGCCGTGCCCCAGGTAGCGCAGCCGTTCATGATGGGCGCCCAGGTCGTCCCACACCTCGGCGCCGTCCCAGGTCAGGCCTCCGGCCGCCGGGCGCAGCAAGCCCGCCAGCATCCGCAGCAAGCTCGACTTGCCAGCGCCGTTCGGCCCGGTCAGCAGCAGCAAGCCGCCGGCCTGCAGGCGGAAGGACAGGCCGGCGAAGACCGCCCGCTCGCCGCGCAGGCAGCCGAGATCGTGCGCTTCGAAGACGGGCATGGGACGGAGCGGCACCGGCCGGTGGAAGGAGGGTCCGGTCATAGCATTGCCGGCGGCGCCGGACAAAGCGGCCGGCAAGGTCGCGGACAGGGCCCCGAAAGAGCGACGGCCCGCCGGGGGTCGGGACCGGCGGGCCGTCTTCCAGCCTGCTTTGGGGGGCATTGAGAGGCCGACTGGGAAGCCTCGACAGAGAGGGGAAGTCTCCGTGGTTAGAAAGATCGTTCCCGAAAGTGGCTGGCGCTGGCCCGAAATGGGGCGGAAATGTGGTTTTGCGGCAACAGTCCAGAAATATTTCTATACGCCCGAATGCCGGTCGCAAGTTTTTGAATCAACGTGACTTTTTTGCCAGGAGATAGAGGTCGTCCGAGGCGCCGAGGGCGAAATCGGTGCCGTAGGGGTCGGAGAATGCGGCGCTCAGGGTCATCTTTTCGGTCGCCAGCATGCGGCCCAGCTCGGCCAGGGTGAAGACGTAGTGGCTGACCCGGCGGTCGAGCACCTCGCCTTCGCGGGTCAGCAGGAAGCGAGTGTCGAGGCGGCCGGCCAACGGGTCGTAGCGGTTCTCGAAGGCGACGTGCACGTCGCCGATCTGCATCTCCTCCTCCGGCTCCAGACCGGGCAGCAACACCTCCGCAACGGTCGCGGTGTGCAGCAGGAAGCCGCCGCCCGGCAGCAGCGCGCGCGAGACACCGGCGAGGAAGGCCCGGCATTCCTCCGGCGGGCCGTAGCCGAAGGAATTGCCGAAGCAGACGGCGCCAACGAATTCGTTCCGAAAGGGCAGCGCCGTCATCTCGGCCTGGCGCACCGTGAGGCGGCCCTCGACTTCGGTCTCCGCGGCCGCCGCGCGCAGGCGCGCCAGGGACTCCGCGCTGCCGTCGACGGCGGTGACCGCATAGCCGCGGGAGGCCAGCGCCAGGCTGTGCCGCCCTGTGCCGCAGGGCACGTCCAGCACTGGCGTGGTCTCGGGGGCGAGAGGATCGAGGTCGAGCAGGTCGGCGGCCAGGTCCAGCTCCGCGGCGGTCACCTGGGGCGGCACCGCCTGGTCCCACATGTCGAGCGCCAACCCGGAGAAGAAGCTGCGATACCAGCCGGCCTCCGGCGCGAGCTCGGGCCGCGGCACGATGCTGCGCGGCGCCGGCGCGTCGGGGCTCTCGTCGGGGCTCGTCTCGCTCATGCCTCAGATACCGACACGCACGGCCGGGAGGCAAGCGCATCCACCCAGACGCCGCTCACTCGTAGCTGCGGGCGTCTTCGATGACCTTGCCGTCGTTGGGCAGCTCGCCGGGGTGCACGAGCTGCACCTCGCCCTTCATCTTGCAGACCGCCTGCAGGGTCTCGCCCAGCTTGTCGGCGAGGCCCTCGTAGCTGGAGGTGGTCTCGCAGACCAGCCGCATGCGGTCGGCCTCGCCCTTGCGCTCGACCACCAAGCGCGCCTTGGCGACCTGTGGGTGGCGGGCGACGACCGCGGCCACCTGCTCGGGATGCACGAACATGCCCTTGATCTTGGTGGTCTGGTCGGCGCGGCCCATCCAGCCCTTGATGCGGCCGTTGGTCCGCCCGCAGGGGCTCTGCCCCTCCAGCATCGCCGAAAGGTCGCCGGTGGCCAGACGGATCATCGGGTAGGCGGAGTTGAAGTTGGTCACCACCACCTCGCCGACCTCGCCGGGGCGCACCGGGTCGGCGGTGCCCGGGCGGACAATCTCCAGGATCACCCCCTCGTCCAGCACCATGCCCGGGTTGACGTCCCCGGGGCCGCCGGCCTGTCCGTGCGTCTCGTAGGCGACCAGGCCCAGCTCGGCGGTCGCGTAGCACTGCTGCACGCCGATTCCGCGCTCGGCGTACTCCTGGCGTAGCGAGGGGAAGAGCGCGCCGCCCGAGACCAGCGCCGTGCGGATCGAGCCGCAGTCGAGCCCCAGTTCCGCCGCCTTGTCGAGGATCACCTTCAGATAGTCCGGCGTGCCGGACCAGGCGCTCGGGCGCAGGTGGGCGATGGCGGCGGCCTGCTGCTCGGTGTTGCCGATGCCGGCGGGCACCACGGCGCAGCCCAGCGCGCGCGCGCCCCAGTCCATGATCCAGCCGCCGGGGGTCAGGTGATAGGCGAAGCAGTTGTGCAGCACCTCGCCGGGGCGCACGCCGGCGGCGAAGAGGGCGCGCGCCATGCGACCGTAGTCGCTCTCGCGCGCCTCCAGCTCGAAGATCGGGCCGGGCGAGGTGAAGATGCGGCCCGCCTTGCCCGGCGCGGCGGCGTTGAGGCCGCCGAAGGGCGGCGCCGCCTTCTGCAACGCGATCAGGTCGTGCTTGCGGGTGAGCGGCAGCTTCGCCAGGTCTTCGGGGCCGTCGAGGTCGTCGGGCGAGACCTCGCCGAGGCGTTCGGCCCAGCCGCCGCCAGCGGCCTTGAGCTGCGCGACCTGCCCGCGCAGCGCCGCGAACTGCGCGGCAACGCGCTCTTCCGGCGCGCGCGTTTCCAGGGTGTCGAAATAGTCGCCAGCGGCCATCCCACTACTTCTTCTTCGACGCCGAACTACTATTTCCCGAGTTTTTGGCTGGGATGGGTGGTGGCGCAGGAGGTCGGCTCACCACCTGGAACGACGTGTTGCTTCCGCCCTTCCTCACGTAGCCCTCGACCATCCTGGCTGTCTTCAGCTTACTTTCGGACATTTACGACTCCTGCGTCTGAGACGCATCGCGGTAGGGAAACTCGACGTGAACGTCCTCGACAGGACGAGATAGGTAGATGTATGGCATGTCATAGAGCAGCTTCCCCTCGAAATCGTGGACTTGTGCCCGTTCAAGGACCAACTCGCGCGTTTCTCCGCTCGCCGAGTAGGTAAGCACCCAGCCGCTGAAAGTCAGCCGCCGCTCGAAGTCTCTGATTTGTGCATACTCAAAATTCGGTAGTGCACTATTGAACGTAAAATCCCAAACATCTTCATCGCCAAACGTACGTGTAGCACGGATTCCTTGGAGGAGTCGCGTAAGCAGCTTGTAGTTCTCAACGTAAAGAAAGGCGACGCCCAATCCGGCTGCAATCGCCACCGAGATCAGAACGTCGACGGGCGGCAAGACCACCGAAGTGGCTTCAGCGACGTCGTCGAGTGCGGCCGAGAGCGGATGCGACGCACCAAGAGTGGCATAAGCCACAAAGCTGACGGCATAAGCGATGACGCCGAAAACGAAGATCTGAAGCAGGAAGTCGAAATTGGAGACCTCGGTGCGCGCGCCGAAGCGGCGGTGAACTGAGGCCCAGACGATTCCGGGCAGGAAGACCAGCGCCAACTGGACTAACGCTATGTCTACGGTCATGCCCGTTAGTCCTTTGCCACGCAGATCAGCTCAGCCAGCGCTTGCGGCGCTTGTAGTGCTTGACGTCGCGGTAGGACTTGCGGCCGGTGGCCGAGAGGCCGAGGTAGAACTCCTTGACGTCCTCGTTCTCGCGCAGCCGCTCGGCGGGGCCGTCCATCACCACGCGGCCGTTCTCCAGGATGTAGCCGTACTTGGCGTAGCGCAGGGCGACGTTGGTGTTCTGCTCGGCCAGCAGGATGGTGACCCCCTCCTGCTCGTTGATCCGCTTGACGATCTCGAAGATCTGCTCCACGAGCTGCGGCGCCAGGCCCATGGAGGGCTCGTCCAGCAGCACCACCTTGGGCCGGGTCATCAGCGCCCGGCCGATCGCGCACATCTGCTGCTCGCCGCCGGAGGTGTAGCCGGCCTGGCTGCCGCGCCGCTCCTTCAGGCGCGGGAAGTAGCCGTAGACCATCTCCAGGTCCTGCTGGATGCCCGCCCGGTCGCCGCCGCGGGTATAGGCGCCGGTCAGCAGGTTCTCCTCGACGGTCAGGTGCTCGAAGCAGTGGCGTCCCTCCATCACCTGGATGACGCCGCGCTTGACCAGGTCGTTGGGCGTCATGTCCTGGACGCGCTCGCCCTCCAGCTCAATCGAGCCCTTGGTGACCTCGCCGCGCTCGGCGCGCAGCAGGTTGGAGATCGCCTTCAGCGTCGTCGTCTTGCCGGCGCCGTTGGCGCCCAGCAGCGCGACGATGCCACCCTTCGGCACCGACAGCGAGACGCCCTTCAGCACCAGGATGACGTGGTCGTAGATGACTTCGATATTGTTGACGCTCAGCAGCGCCCTGGCGCTTTCGGCAGCCGGGGCGGCTTCTCCCGCAAGCTCGGGCGCGGCGGTCTGGGAAGCGGTCGCTTGGGACATGGTGCGGCCGTGTGTCCTTCGGTGAACGAAAGGTCTGCCGTGGCGCGAGTCGGGCCCCCGCCGCCACGGCGGCGGGGGCCCGTCCCGGCTCTAGACTAACGCGAACGCACGCCGGCTCAGTTGCACTCGCGCGGCGTGATGCCCTTTTCGGCCGCGTAGGCCAGGGCGTCTTCCCGGTAGGCCGCCTTCAGCGGCTCGCGGTTGGGCATGTACCAGTCGGAGACGATGTTCCAGCTTTCGCCGTCCCACTGCTGGACGAAGGCCTGGCCGCCGCCCTCGTGGTCCTCGCAGGTGATCTTGACCGGCTTGGTGAAGCCGGCCATGCCGAGCGCCGCAAGGTCGTCCTCCGTCAGCTCCAGGGACTCCCAGCCGTCGCGGATCTGCTCGCCGGTCAGCACCTGGCCCTCGCCGTGGATCTCCTGGGCGCGGCGGATCGCCTCGACCTGCATGGCCATCAGGAAGATGCCGCGGTTGTAGAGCACCTGACCCCAGGCGTTCTCGCGCGCCGCCTCGACGTCGCCGCCGTAGACGTGCTCGACGACGTCCTGCAGGACCGGGTAGTCCTCGCCCGGCGCGTGGAAGCTCAGCGCCTTGTAGCCGTTGGCGTCGGCGCCGGCCGGGACCACGTCGGGCTCGGAGCCCGACCACCAGATGCCGATGAACCTGTCCATCGGGAAGCCGACGGCCGCCGCTTCCTTGACCGCGGTCGAGTTCATCACGCCCCAGCCCCACATGGCGACGTAGTCGGGCCGCACCTGGCGGCCGATCTGCAGCCAGGTGGCCTTCTGCTCCAGGCCCGGGTGGGCGACCGGGAACAGGAAGAGCTCAAAGCCCTCCTCCTCGGCCAGGCGCTCCAGCGTCGGGATCGGCTCCTTACCGTAGGCGCTGTCGTGATAGACCAGGGCGATCTTCTTGCCGTCCAGGCTGCCGCCCTCCTGCTCCTTGATGTACTGGACGATGACGTCGGCACCGGACCAGTAGGTCAGGGGGGCACTGAAGACGTAGGGGAAGACCGGGCCATAGGCGGCCGAGGTGCGGCCGTAGCCCGAGGTGAAGAGCGGGATCTTGTCCTGCGTCGCTCGGTCGATCAGGGCGTAGGTGATGCCCGTCGACAGCGGCTGCACGCCGGCAGCGGTCGGCCGCTTCAGGCGCTCGTAGCACTCGACGCCGCGGTCGTTGTTGTAGCCGGTGTCGCACTCTTCCCAGACCAGCTTGACGCCGTTGACGCCGCCGTCGCGCTCGTTGATCAGTTTGAGGTAGTCCTCCCAGCCCGTGGCGATGGGAATGCCGTTCGGCGCGTAGGGGCCGGACTTGTAGACCAGCAGCGGGATGTACTGGCCTTCCTCCTGCGCCGCGGCCGGCTGCACCGCCGCCGTGGCCAGGAGCGCCGCGCCGGCAGCGGCGACGCACAGGGATTTGAACCGCATCACTTGTAGCCTCCCTAGAGTGGTTCGTTGCTCGGTTCTTCGAGACCCAGCCACCGCGCGCCCCACCCCTCTTTGCTTTTTCGGGGCGCCGCGGTCTCGGGATCTGGCGGACAGGCTAGCAGCTTCGCCGCGCAACGGCTACGCCGCGCACCCGCCCGGTCGTTCGTCAGCCGCCGGTCGTCAGTAAGGGAACGGCCAGAGCCTGAGCTTCTCCTTCGCGAGTTGCCAAAGGCGCGCCAGGCCGTGCGGCTCGACGATCAGGAAGAAGACGATCAGCGCGCCGAAGATCATGAACTCGATGTGCGCCACCAGCGCCACCGAGATGGTCGGGTCGATCCACAGCATGCCGTTGTTCAGCACCAGCGGCAGCAGCACGATGAAGGCGGCGCCCATGAAGGAGCCCATGATCGAGCCCAGCCCGCCGATGATGATCATGAAGAGCACCTGGAACGAGCGGTTGATCTCGAAGGCCAGCGCCTCGACCGAGCCGGTGTAGCAGAAGGCCCAGAGCGCGCCGGCGATGCCGATGAAAAAGGAGCTGACGGCGAAGGCCGAGAGCTTGGCGAACATCGGCCGGATCCCGATGATCTCGGCGGCGATGTCCATGTCCCGGATCGCCATCCAGGATCGCCCGATGCGGCTGCGGACCAGGTTCTTGGCGAGCAGCGCCAGGATCGCGACGAAGACCAGCAGGAAGACGTACTTCGCCTCGGGGGTCCCCGAAGCGCCGGTGACCACGACGCCTGGCACCACCTCGCGCGGCGGCGCCGAGATCACGCCGGAGGGGCTGTAGTTGGTCCACCAGCCGAACTTGTTGAACACCCAGATCAGGAAGAACTGCGCCGCCAGCGTCGCCACCGCCAGGTAGAAGCCCTTGATGCGCAGCGAGGGAATGCCGAAGAGGATGCCGACCAGCGCCGTGCCGAAGCCCGAGAGCAGGAAGACGACGACGATGTGGACCTCGGGAAAGGCCGTGGTCAGCTTGTAGGCGAAGAAGGCGCCGCAGGCCATGAAGCCGCCGGTGCCCAGCGAGAGCTGGCCGCAATAGCCGGTCAGGATGTTGAGCCCGATCGCCGCCAGCGAGAACACCAGGAAGGGGATCAGGATCGAGCTGAGCATGTACTCGCTCGCCATGAAGGGCACGGCGAACAGCGCCACCGCCAGCAGCAGCACCACGCCCCACTTGTCCTGGGCGATCGGGAAGAGGGACTGGTCGGCGGCGTAGCTCGTCTTGAACTGGCCGGCTTCGCGGTACAGCATGTCTGTCTAGACCCTCTCGATGATCTTCTCGCCGAACAGGCCCTGCGGTCGGAACAGCAGGAAGACCATGGCGAGCATGTAGGCGAACCAGTCCTGGATGGCGCCGCCGATCGCCGCGCCGACGAAGTTCTCGGCGACCTGCTCGCCGGCACCGATGATCAGCCCGCCGATGATCGCGCCGGGGATCGAGGTGAAGCCGCCGAGGATCAGCACCGGCAGGGCCTTCAGCGCGATCAGCGCCAGGGTGAACTGCACGCCAAGCTTGCCGCCCCACATGATGCCGGCGACCAGCGCGACGATGCCGGCGACCGACCAGACGATGGCCCAGATGGTCTTGAGCGGAATACCGACCGAGAGCGCGGCCTGGTGGTCGTCGGCGACGGCGCGCAGCGCCCGGCCGATGCGGGTGTACTGGAAGAAGACCGCCAGCACGGCGACCAGCAGGGCGCCGCAGAGGGCGGCGATGACGTCGAAGGACTGCACCAGCAGGCCGCCTTCGAAGACACCCCCCAGAATGAAGATCGGATCCTTCGGGATGCCGATGTCGAGCACCTTGACGTCCGAGCCCCACAGCGTCTGCCCGAAGCCGTCCATGAAGTAGAAGATGCCGATCGTCGCCATGAACAGGATGATGTGCGGCTGATTGACCAGCGGGCGCAGCACGACGCGCTCGACGGCGATGGCGACGCCGACCATGACGACCGCGGTGGCCACGAAGGCGAGCGGCCAGGGCAGGCCCATCTCGATCAGGCCCACCATGGTCAGCGCGGCGAACAGCACCAGCGAGCCCTGAGCGAAGTTGAAGATGCCCGACGCCTTGAAGATCAGCACGAAGCCCAGCGCGACGAGCGAATACATCACCCCCTGCAGCAGGCCGTTGAGGATCACCTCGAAGTAGAAGGGCCAGGTGAAGAAGGCGATCCAGCCGGCCGCCGCCAGCGCCTGGTGGAAGAATCCCAGCGCGGCGATGACGAGCGGAACCGAGACGGCCCAGATGGCGATGGTTCGCAGGTTCATGGTCTCAAACGGCCCCTTCCCTCATGGCCTTTTCCTTCGCAGGCCCGGCGCAAACGTCTCGATCCGCGCCTGCATCCTGAGGAGCGCTCCGCCAGAAGCGCGTCTCGAAGGGCGAAGCGGGACAACAAACGGCCTTCGCCCCCCATCCGCGCCTAGTGACTGACGCCCAGGTAGGCGTCGATCACCGCCTGGTTGCCACGCACCTCGTCCGGCGTGCCGTCGGCCAGCTTGCGGCCGTAGTCGAGCACCACCACCCGGTCGGAGATGTCCATGACCACGCCCATATCGTGCTCGATCAGCGCGATGGTCGTGCCGAACTCCTCGTTCACGTCGAGGATGAAGCGGCACATGTCTTCCTTCTCCTCGACGTTCATGCCGGCCATCGGCTCGTCGAGCAGCAGCAGCTCCGGCTCCATCGCCAGGGCGCGTGCCAGTTCGACGCGCTTTTGCAGGCCGTAGGGCAGCTTGCCGACCGGCGTCTTGCGGATCGCCTGGATCTCCAGGAAGTCGATGATGCGCTCGCAGAAGGCGCGGTGCTCGGTCTCCTCGCGCAGGTTCGGTCCCCAGTAGAGCGCCTGCAGCAGCAGGTTGGATTTCATCTTCAAGAGGCGCCCGGTCATGATGTTGTCGAGCGTCGACATGCCCTTGAACAGCGCGATGTTTTGGAAGGTGCGCGCGATGCCGTTCTTCGCCGCCTCGTGCGGGCGCATCGCCTTGCGCAGCTTGCCCTTGAAGCTGATGGTGCCTTCCTGCGGCGTGTAGAAGCCGTTGATGACGTTGAGCATCGAGGACTTGCCGGCGCCGTTCGGCCCGATGATGGCGCGGATCTCGCCCTTCTTGATGTCGAAGGAGATGTCGGTCAGCGCCTTCACGCCGCCGAAGCGCAGGGTGATGTTCTGGACCTCGAGCAGCGTCTCCGCGAAGCGGCGCGCCGGCGCTTCGGCGGCGGCCTGTTCATCGCTGGCGGCGGTCTGTGAGGCGTCGGGCATCGGCGGTTCCAGGCTGGCGGTTGCGGCAGGCGGCCGGCGGTTAGGCGGGGATCGCGCGGGGGTTCACTCGGCGGCGGCCCGTTCGGGCGCGCCGCCGGCGACCGGATAGGTCTCGGCGTCGAGCACCGTCAGCGTTGCCTCGATCTTGCCCTTGCGGCCGTCCTCGAAGGTGACCTCGGTGGAGGCGAAGACCTCGGCCTTGCCGGAGTAGAGCGCCTCGATCAGCTCACCGTACTTCTCGGCGATGACGCGGCGGCGCACCTTGCGGGTGCGGGTCAGTTCGCCGTCGTCGGCATCCAGCTCCTTGTGCAGGATAAGGAAGCGCCGGATCTGGGTGTGGCCGAGGTGGCTGTCGCCGGCCAAGTCGCGGTTCACGCTCTCGACGTGCTCGCGCAGGATCTCGCGCACCTCGGGGTGCTGCGACAGCTCGATGTAGCTTCCGTAGGCGACGTTGTGACGCTCGGCCCAGCTTCCCAGCGCCGCGAGGTCGATGTTGAGGAAGGCGGTGGCGTAGTCGCGCTCGTGGCCGAAGGCGACCGCCTCCTTGATGTTGGGGAAGAACTTCAGTTTGTTCTCGATGTACTTGGGCGCGAAGATCTTGCCGTCGTTCATCCGGCCGACGTCCTTGGCGCGGTCGATGATGCGCAGGTGCCCCTTGTCGTCGAAGAAGCCGGCGTCGCCGGTGTGCACCCAGCCCTCCGGCGTCTTCGTCTCGGCCGTCGCCTCGGGGTTCTTGTAGTACTCCTGAAACACGCCGGGGCTGCGGAACATCACCTCGCCGTCCTCGGCGATCTTCACCTCCACCTCGGGCGCCGGCTTGCCGACGGTGTCGGCGTAGATCTCGCCGTCCGGCTGGATCGTCACGAAGACGCTGGCCTCGGTCGAGCCGTAAAGCTGCTTCAGGTTGACGCCGAGCGAGCGGTAGAAGTCGAAGATGTCGGGGCCGATCGCCTCGCCCGCCGTGTAGGCCAGGCGCACGCGGGTCAGGCCGAGGGTGTTCTTCAGCGGGCCGTAGACCAGCAGCTCGCCCAGCGCGTAGAGCAGGCGGTCGCCGAGCGGCACCGGCTGGCGGTTCAGGATCTTGATCCCCGCGCGCTTGGCGACCTCCATGAAGTAGCGGAAGATCCGCCGCTTCGGCGCGCTCGCATCCTCCATGCGGATCATCACGGTGGTCAGGATGTTCTCGAAGATGCGCGGCGGCGCGAAGAAATAGGTCGGGCCCAGCTCGCGCAGGTCGTGCATCACCGTGGCGCCCGATTCCGGGCAGGAGACGCAAAAGCCGGCGGCGTAGCTCTGGGCGTAGGAGAAGATGTGGTCGCCGACCCAGGCCATCGGCAGGTAGGCGAGCATGTCCTCCTTGGCCGTCAGCCCCTCGAACTCCGCGCCGTTGCGGGCCGACTTGAGCACGTTGTCGAAGGTCAGCACCACGCCCTTGGGGTTGCCCGTCGTCCCCGAGGTGTAGCACATGATGGAGACGTCGCCGCCGCTGCCCTTGGCGATCTCGTCGGTGAAGAACTGCGGGTGGCGTTTGGCGAAATCCCGGCCCTCGGCGAGCAGGGCGTCGTAATGGTGCAGGAACTCCTGGGTGTAGTTCCTGAGGCCGCGCTCGTCGTCGTAGAAGATCTGTTCCAGGGTCTTGGCGCGCTCGCGCACCTCGAGCAGCTTGTCGACCTGCTCCTGGTCCTCGACCAGGGCGAAGCGCACCTCGGCGTGGTCGAGCACGTAGGCCATCTCGGCGGCCACGGAATCCTGGTAAAGCGGCACCGGCACGCCGCCCAGCGCCTGCACCGCGCACATCGCCCAGTAGAGGCGCGGGCGGTTGTCGCCGACGATCGCCAGCCGGTCGCCGCGCCGGAAGCCGCGCTGGTGCATGCCGCAGGCCAGCGCCTCGATCTCCTCGCGCGCCTCCTTCCAGCTATTGGTCAGCCAGATGCCGTAGTCCTTCTCGCGCATCGCCGGCGCGTCGGGCCGGACCTCTGCATGGTGCAGCAGCAGCTTGGGAAAGGTGTCGAGCTCGGCGCTCATCCGCTCAGCGCTCCTCACAGGGAACCTCGCAGCTCGAAAGGCAAGGCAAGGCGCAAGGGCGAAGGTGCCGAAGGGGAAAGGACCGCGTCGGCCCCCCGTCCGGGCAGGTCCGGTCCGCGCGCCGACGCCCCTTCGATGCCGCCTCCCGAGCAGCGCACGTCCCGAATCGCGCGGCTTCGTTCTTCCTCGCCGCTCCGCCGCGTGCGTGCGGCGGCGCCGGCGGGCCGCGTCGACCCTTTGCCTCCCGAGGTCTGCGTTTTGCTTCTATCTCATATGCCGCGACCGCGGTTTCCGGCACTAAAGTCGAAACCCCTGGGAGCGTCAAGGCTTCACTGTTCGGGCCACCTCGACGTCCGGGCACAGATGCACAGGCGCTTGCGCCGCACGGGGCGTCCGGGGCACATCGGGGCATGAGCGCGCGACGGGACCTGACCCTCGACCTCGCCGGCACGCGGTTGGCCGTGCGCCGCCTCGCCCCCGCCAGTGCCCCGGCGCCGGGCGCGCCGAGCCTGGTGTTCCTGCACGAGGCGCTCGGCTCGATCGGCCAGTGGAAGGATTTCCCGGACGCGCTGGTGGCCGCCACGGGGCTGGCCGGCGTCGTCTACGACCGGCCGGGTCACGGCGGCTCGGCACGGCTGACGCGGCCCCGCCCACACGGCTACCACGCCAGCGAGGCCGGCCGGCTGCTGCAGCTCATGGCCAGCCTGTCGATCGAGCGCGCCGTGCTGGTCGGCCACTCCGACGGGGGCACCATCGCGCTGCTGGCCGCCGGCCTGATGCCCGAGCGCATCGCCGCGGTGGTCAGCGAGGCCGCGCACGTCTTCGTCGAGGAGATCTCCCGCCAGGGCATCCGCGAGGCCTTCGCCGCCTGGCGGCGCGGCGAGCTGGAGGGCCTGCGCAAGTACCACGGCGACAAGACCGACGCCCTGGTGCGTGCCTGGGCCGAAACCTGGCTGCACCCGGACTTCGCCGCATGGTCGACCGAGGACATGCTCGACCAGGTGAGCTGTCCGGTACTGGCGATCCAGGGCGTCGACGACCACTACGGCAGCCCGGAGCAGGTGGCGCGCATCTGCGCCGGCATCGCCGGTCCCTGCGAGCCGCTGCTGCTGCCCGACTGCGGCCACTCCCCGCACCGCGAACAGCGCGACTGGGTGCTGCGCGCCGCGCGGGAGTTTCTCGCGGAGCATGGGATCGGTCGAAGCGAAGCCGGCTCGACGGCCTGAGCTCCCGGTCGCTCTCAGGGCTGCGCCTTGCGCTCGAGGTAGACCGTCCGGGCCAGCATCAGGAGCAGCCCGATACTGCCGGTGAAGATGACAACGAGCACCCAGACCTCCGACTTCATGCCGGCCGCCCGCGCGCGGTTCTGGAGCAGGAAGAAGGCCGCCGTCACGCAGATCAGGCGGTCGAACCAGACCTGCAGCCCCCAATGGGATCCCATGAGCATCGGCCAGAAGCCGAAGAGCCCCTCCTCGACGACCGCGAGGCCGGTCCACACCGCGAAGGGAACCGCGACCACCGCCGGGACGAGCCAGGCCGGCCAGGAAACCCGCTGCTTGGTCTGGGCGACGAGCAGCATGGCGATGGCGGCGACGGCAAAACCAGCGAGTGCAGTCAGCTCGGAATGGGACATCCCCGACCCTCCATGTCAGTCAAGAAAGCGGCTACGCCCAAGGCGAGCGCGTCAGCGAACTGGCGTAGCTCTAGCCGGGACTGCCATCTGCATCTTCTTCGACCAGCATAAGACCTGCCACCCGATGGGGAGGCGCCGCGTCCGTTCGACCAGATATGGCCGGGCCGAACGCTCGGTCTCGGCGATCTCGCTGGCTGTCGCTTTCGCCGGGGCGTCCCCGCTTCGAGCGATCCGCCCCGCTCCGGCACGCCTTCGCAACGGTGCCGGTCGTTGCCGATGAACCCTGGACCGGGCTCGCGAAGCGTCCTCATCGGCAAGCGCACGTGCCGGTCTCACGCAATGCGCACCTCCAAGGCGGCTGCGATCCAACGCCCGGCTGGACAGGCGCTGCGGAATCCATACATTAGCGGCGCGTTCGAGAGAGCGGTTTCCCGCGCACATGGTCGCTACCGGTGGCGGGGCGCGTCGCGCGGCCGACGCTTTCGCGCTTGGCGCCCGATGAGGTTCGCATCGCATCGGGGCGCGCGCGGAAGACCGGGGCCGCTGGCGGGGCGTCCGCCTTCGGCGTGTCCACAGCAGTTCGTGCGCCCGGCGGGAGCGAGACGACCCCCGCGGCGCGCGACCGACCATTGGGAGATCGACAGCCCGTGACACCCGGCACCGACACCCTGAAGACCCGCCGCACGCTGACGGTGGGCGACAAGAGCTACGACTATTTCAGCCTGGAAGCCGCCGCCGAGCGGATCGGCGACGTCAGCCGCCTGCCTTTCTCGCTGAAGGTGCTGCTGGAAAACCTGCTGCGCTACGAGGACGGCCGCACCGTCAGCGTCGCCGACATCGAGGCGCTGGCGGCCTGGGCCAGGGACCGGCGCAGCGACCGCGAGATCGCCTACCGCCCGGCCCGCGTGCTGATGCAGGACTTCACCGGCGTACCGGCGGTGGTCGACCTGGCCGCCATGCGCGAGGCGATGACCAAGCTCGGCGGCGATGCCAGGAAGATCAACCCGCTGAGCCCGGTGGACCTGGTGATCGACCACTCGGTGATGGTCGACGCCTTCGGCCAGCCCGACGCCTTCGACAAGAACGTCGAGCTGGAGTTCCAGCGCAACGGGGAGCGCTACGAGTTCCTGCGCTGGGGCCAGGGCGCCTTCGAGAACTTCCGGGTCGTGCCGCCCGGCACCGGCATCTGCCACCAGGTCAACCTGGAGTACCTGGCGCAGGTGGTCTGGACCGCCGAGGCGGACGGCGCCGAGATCGCCTATCCGGACACGCTCGTCGGCACCGACAGCCACACCACCATGGTCAACGGCCTGTCGGTGCTGGGCTGGGGCGTAGGCGGCATCGAGGCCGAGGCGGCGATGCTGGGCCAGCCGGTCTCCATGCTGATCCCCGAGGTGGTCGGCTTCCGGCTGAGCGGCGAGTTGAAGGAGGGCACCACCGCCACCGACCTGGTGCTGACCGTGACCGAGATGCTGCGCAAGAAGGGCGTCGTCGGCAAGTTCGTCGAGTTCTTCGGCGACGGCCTGAAGCACCTGACGCTGGCGGACCGCGCCACCCTGGGTAACATGTCGCCGGAGTTCGGCAGCACCTGCGCGATCTTCCCGATCGATGCCGAGACCCTGCGCTACCTGGAGTTCACCGGCCGCGACCCCGAGCGCATCGCGCTGGTCGAGGCCTACGCCAAGGCGCAAGGGCTATGGCTGGACGAGAGCCGGCCGGAGCCGGTCTACACCGACACGCTGGAGCTCGAGCTCGGGACGGTGGAGCCCTCGCTGGCCGGGCCGAAGCGCCCGCAGGACCGGGTGCCGCTGTCCACCGCCGCCGGCGCCTTCGCCAGCTACCTGGCCAAGGAGCTGGGGCTCGATCCGGTCGGGCCGGAGGGCAACCTGGATTCCGAAAGCCCGGGCGCCGCGCTGATCGAGGAAAAGCACCTCAACGCCGCGGTCGAGGTCGAGGGGACCGACTACGAGCTGAACCACGGCGACGTGGTGATCGCCGCCATCACCTCCTGCACCAACACCTCCAACCCCAGCGTCATGCTGGGCGCCGGCCTGGTCGCCAAGAAGGCGCGGGAACTGGGGCTGACGGTCAAGCCCTGGGTCAAGACCTCGCTGGCGCCGGGCTCCCAGGTGGTCACCGACTACCTGGAAGCGGCCGGCCTGCAAGACGACCTGGACGCGCTCGGCTTCGGCCTGGTGGGCTACGGCTGCACCACCTGCATCGGCAACTCCGGGCCGCTGCCCGAGCCGATCGCCGCGGCGGTCGAGAAGGGCGACCTGACGGTTTGCTCGGTGCTGTCGGGCAACCGCAACTTCGAAGGCCGCATCAACCCGCACTGCAAGGCGAACTACCTGGCCTCGCCGCCGCTGGTGGTCGCCTACGCGCTGGCCGGCTCGATGCGGATCGATTTGCTGCGCGAGCCGCTGGGCACCGGCAGGGACGGCCAGCCGGTCTACCTGAAGGACGTCTGGCCGAGCAACCACGAGATCCAGGACATCCTGATGTCGTCGCTGACGCCGGAGATGTTCCGCGGCCGCTACGCCGACGTCTTCAAGGGTCCGGAGCCCTGGCAGGAGATCGCCACCAGCGAGGGCGAGACCTTCGGCTGGAACCCCGGCTCGACCTACGTCGCCTACCCGCCCTTCTTCGAGGATGTCAGCCCCGAGCCGGCGCCGGTCGAGGACATCGCCGGCGCGCGCGTGCTGGCGGTGCTCGGCGATTCGGTGACCACCGACCACATCTCGCCGGCCGGTGCGATCAAGCGCGAGAGCCCCGCCGGCCTCTACCTGCTGGAGCACCAGGTCCCGACCAGGGACTTCAACTCCTACGGCGCGCGCCGCGGCAACCACGAGGTGATGATGCGGGGCACCTTCGCCAACATCCGCATCCGCAACCAGATGGTGCCCGGCGTCGAGGGCGGCTTCACCAGGCACCTGCCCGACGGCGAGACCATGCCGATCTACGACGCCGCCATGAAGTACGCCGAGGAGGGCGTGCCGCTGGTGGTCATCGCCGGCAAGGAGTACGGCACCGGTTCCTCGCGCGACTGGGCGGCCAAGGGCACCCGCCTGCTCGGCGTCAAGGCGGTGATCGCCGAATCCTTCGAGCGCATCCACCGCTCCAACCTGGTCGGCATGGGCGTCCTGCCGCTGCAGTTCAAGGACGGCCAGACCCGCGAGAGCCTGAAGCTGACCGGCGCCGAGATCTTCGATCTGCACGGTCTGGCCGAGGGGCTGAGCCCGCGCATGGACGTGCCCTGCACGATCCATCGCCCGGACGGCGGCAGCGAGGAGATCACTCTGCTCTGCCGCATCGATACGGCGGACGAGGTCGCCTACTACAAGAACGGCGGCATCCTGCACTATGTGCTGCGCAACCTGATGGGCGAGGGCAAGGCCGCGGCGGAGTAACCCGGCCGATGTCGGTCCGACGCGAGCGGCGCCCCGGACTCTCCGCGGGCGCCGCTTTCGCGTGCGTGGGGCAACGTGCGTGGGACAAGGAAGGCCGCGATCGGCCGGCGGTCACCCCGAGGCGGGCGGGAAGCCGGTGGCGACGTCGTTCGCCGAGGTGCCCACGTCCGACAGGTTCTTCTGCGCCGCCTTCACGGCGTCCTGCGCCTGCTTCATGATCTGGTCGTACTGGCTGGTCGTGTTCTTCTCGATCATCAGCTTGAGCGCCACGCCCTGGGCGGCCAGCGCGATGGCCTCGACGTTGCGCAGGTAGTCGGTGGCATCCTGCACCGCGAAGGCGGCGGCTTGGGCCACCTTCTGGTAGGCGATCGACTGCGCCTCCTTCTCGGCGACGTCCAGCACGGCGGAGTTGGTGGTCGTCACGGCGGCCAGCACCTGGCCGTTCAGTCCGCCCCCGCCGTTGCCGCCGTTGCCGCCGTTGCCCCCATTGCCGCCGTTCCCGCCATTGGCTCCGTTGCCGCCGCCGCCATTGCCGCCGCCGCCATTGCCCCCGGGCGCCGGCGACGAATCGCTGTCGTCGTTCATCGCCGCCGCGCCCGGCTGGCCGGCCGGCGCCGTCGAGGGTGCCGCCGAGGGTGCCGGAGAGGGCGCGGGGGCGGACGAAGGCGCCGGCGCCGGTGCCGCGGCCTGAGGGTCCTCGTTGCCGCCCGGCGCCGGTGCCGCTGCGGGCTTCTTGCTGCTGTTGGCCATGCCTTTCGTCCCCTTTTCGCTTAGCCCGGCGTGCTAGGCGTGCCGCGCCGCGACGCCGCAGCGGGTCTAGGTGCCGCCGCCACCGCCGCCGCCACCGCCGCCCATGCCGCCGCCCGAGGCGTCGAGGATCATGCGGCAGGCGCTGGAGACCACCGCGTTGCCGATCTGCTGCAGGCCGCCCTGGGTCTGCATCGCGTTCTGCATGGACAGGGAGATCGAATGCGCCATGGTCTGGTAGACCAGACCCATCGCCTGGGCCGGCGCCTCGCCCAGCACCTTGACGTTGGTCTGGGTCACCGCGTCGGTGATCTGGGAGTTGACCGGCGTGTTGTCAGCCATCGTCGTCTTGCCTCATCCGGTCGCCCGCGCCCGCCCAAGCTGCTTGTGGTGGGCGGCGGAGCTGCGCCCGGCCGCGCGCGGCGGGCAGGTCCAGGCCGCTGCTGCGCCCTACTGGGTGGCCTTGAGGGCGACGAGCAGCGCCATCAGCAGGCTCGTCGTGTCGGACTGCCCGACCTTCGCCGTCGCCGCCGCGCCGGCCATGGTGTTGGCCGAGTAGATCTGGATCACGCCCTGGTTGGCCGCCGCCTGGGCGCAAATGGCGTTCTGCTGCTGCTGCGCGACCGCGTTCTGGTAGAGGATGCCGGTCGAGTGCGCGAGCGACTGGTAGATCGCGCTCATCGCCATGGCCGGGGCGTCGCCGAGCACCTTGACGCTCGACTGGGTGACCGCGTCTGTGATCTGACCGTTGACGGGCGTGGGGATCGCCATTTTCTGAGTTCCTCCAATTCACCGCTTGAAGCCGGCCATGGATCGAGCCGTCACGTCAGCTAGACGACTCCGGCGCGGCGGCTGTGACGCGAAAGGCGTGCCGCGGCGCGCGGCCTAGGAGCTGCCGCCGGTCTTGACGATCATCGTCACGCAGGCGCTGGTCGCCGTGTTGGTGATCTGCTGCATGCCGCCCTGGGATTGCATGGCGTTCTCCATCGCCAGGCCGGTCGAATGGGCGAGCGCCTGGTAGGCCATGCCGAGCGCCTGCGCCGGCGATTCGCCGACGACCTTCAGGTTGTTCTGGGTGACGGCGTCGGTGATCTGGCTGTTGACGGTGGCGGTGGGCATCCCCGCTCTCCTTGCGCTGGATCGGTTCGAGAAACGGACGGGCGCGCACGGGCGCTGCGGCTACGAGACCATCAGGCGGGGCGCCGACGCCTCCAGCGAGCTGCGCACCGCCTCGGCGATTTCCTGTGCCGAGCCGCCGCCACCGCCGCCGCCGCCGCCCAGGCCGTCGTCGGCGATGCCGGCACCGGCCGAGCCCTTGCGGAGCGTCTTGTTGACCGCCTCGACGGTGGAGACGTGGCTGGCCATCGCCGTCTGCTGCTGGGCGTGGACCATGTTGGCGAAGAGCGTGCAGTTCGCCTGGGATGCCGCCAGGTAGGCCTGGGCCACCGCCACCACCGCGGCGTTGCCGAGGGTGGCGAGATCGACCTGGCTGAGCGCGTCGGCGATCTGCGTGCCGGGTACCGGACTGTTCGCCATCGTGGCCTCTCCTCCTTCTGGCGGGCCGGCCGCTCGTTGTGGCGGCGGGGCCGGGCGGGGTGCCGCGCTATCGACCGCCGCAGCCGCCGTGGCCGGAGCCGCGGTTGGCGCAACGGCAAGCCGCCGGCGGCCGAGCTGCAGGCGGCGGCGAGCCGCCAGCGCCCGCAGGCCGTCGAGGGCGCGCCGGTGCAGGCGGGCGAGCCGGTCGGCGGCGGCGGTGCCGGCCGGCCGCGCCCGCTCGCGCCGACCGGTCCAGCGTTCCGAGTCGAGCGGCAGGCGCGGCGGGGCGGCGCGGCCGGGAGCGACGCCGGTGGGTTAGCTGACGCCGCCACCGCCGCCGACGGCCTTCAGCGCGGTGACCAGGGTCATCAGCGTCTCCGGCGTGTCGGACTGGCCGATCTTCGTGGTCGCCACCGCCCCGGCCATGGTGTTGACCGAGTAGATCTGGATCACGCCCTGGTTGGTCGAGGCTTGGGCGCAGACCGCGTTCTGCTGCTGCTGGGCGACGGCGTTCTCGTACAGGATGCCGGTCGAATGGGCGAGCGACTGGTAGACCGCGCCCATGGCCATCGCCGGGGCGTCGCCGAGCACCTTGACGTTCGACTGGGTGACCGCATCGGTGATCTGGCCGTTGAGGGGGGTGGGAAGCGCCATGGTTCAGCTCTCCTTCTGGGCAGTCTCGGGCACGCTGGCCCGGCGGGGCGGCGCCTGCCCGACGGAGGCGTCTCCGCCGGACGGGGGGGCCGCGGGGAGCGTCAGCCCGTAGATCGAGAAGACGCGTTGCAGCAGCTCGGCGGTGGAGGCGCGCGAGGCCTGATGCTGGCTCGCGACCATCTCGCCGAAAAGGGACTGGGCGCCGGCGGCCAGCAGGCCCGGCCCGAGCGTATTGGGCCCGGCTGTCTCGCCGTCCGCGGGCGGCGTGGCGGGGGAGGTCGGCGCGACCCCGGCCGGCGCGTGCGCAGCCGCGGGCGCGCTCGGCCAGGCGTTCAGGCGGATCTCGGCGAGCTGGCCTTGCGCCTGCGCCCAGATCGCATCGGCCTGGCGCTGGATGTCCTCCACCGTCCAGCCGCCGATTCCCGGCGCGCCCGCTTCCGGCTTGGCCGGCTCGTCGGTCGGCGTTCCGTCGAGTGTGCGCTCGCTGTGCTCGTCCATCGCTTCGGATCCTGCGTTCCCGGCGTAGGGGATGGGCGCCGGCGCGCCTTGCGCGTTCTTGCGACGCTGCGGCGGCGCGCCCTGTGAAACAATCACGCCAAGCGCCGCCTCAGGCGCCCGCCAGACCGCCGGTCACGGCCTCGCCGAGCAGCGCCTGCCGTCCGGTGTCGCTGCGCGCCAGCCGGCCGGTGGCGACGGCGCCGGCCATGGAGCTGACCGAGTAGATCTGGATGACGCCTTGGTTGGTCGCCGCCTGGCCGGCGATGCAGAGCTGCTGGTAGTTGCTGACCGCGCTCTCGAACAGCACGCCGGTCGAGTGCGCCAGGCTCTGGTAGACGGTGCCGGCGGCGAGCGCCGGCGCCTCGCCGAGGACGACGGTGTTGGCCTGGGCGACGGCGTCGGTGATCTGGTCGTTCAGGGCGGTGGGCAGGGGCATCGTCTGGCTTCCTGTGTCGGGCCGCGCCGGGTCAGCGCTTCAGGCCGAGGGTCTGGATCACCGACTGCACCGTCGCCGCCTGTTGGGCCATGTGCGACTGCTGCTGGGCGTGCACCATGTTGGCGTAGAGCACGCCGTTGGCCTGGCCGGCGTTGAGCATGCTCATCGCCAGCGCGAAGGCCGGCGTCTCGCCGAGCACTTGGACGCTGGTCTGGGTCACCGCATCGGTGACCTGCGCATTCACGCCGGCGCCGTGCGGTCCCGCGTCCTGCACCTCGGACTGCGGCCGCGCCGCTGCGCTTTCCTCGTCGGCCATGGCCTGTGCCTCCTTGCAGCCGGCAGACTCGGGACGGGGGTCGGCACCGGCGGTGCGGGCGGCGGCAGCGCCGGCCGGCCGCCGCCGGGTCGGGCGGCGGGCACGGCCGGCGTCCGTCTCGTCCGCCGGACCGGCCGCGGCCTCAGGTGACCTGCGGGCCGGTGCTGGTCGCCTTCAGAGTGGTCAGCAGGCTCAACATGGTCTCCGGCACGTCCGACTGGCCGATCTTCGAGGTCGCGACGCCGGTGGTCATCGTATCGACCGAGTAGATCTGGATGACGCCCTGGTTGGTCGCCGCCTGAGCACAGACGGCAAGCTGCTGCTGCTGACCGACGGCGTTCTCGTAGAGAATGCCCGTGGAGTGCGCCAGGCTCTGGTAGATGGCGCCCATCGCCATCGCCGGCGCGTCGCCGACGACCTTCACGTTGGCCTGGGTCACCGAGTCGGTGATCTGGCCGTTGACCGGCGTGTTGTCTGCCATGATCTCGTCTCCTGCGCTCGCACCGGTCCGGCGGAGCCGCGTCTAGATGGCTGGGACAGGGAAGCTTGGCGCGTCGCCGCGCCTTCGGGGTGGCGCCGCCCGCCTCCGCCGCAGCGGCAGGCCGGCGAACGACGCCCCCGAAAGAGGTCCCCGCCCGGTCTCCGTGCCCGCGGCGGGGGACCGCCCGGCCTACTGGGTCGCCTTCAGGGCGGTCAGCAGGCTCAGCATGGTCTGCGGCACGTCCGACTGGCCGATCTTCGCGGTCGAAACGGCGCCGGCCATGGTGTCGATCGAGTAGATCTGGATGACGCCCTGGTTGGTCGCGGCCTGGGCGCAGATCCCGATCTGCTGCTGTGCGCTGACGGCGTTCTCGTAGAGGATGCCGGTGGAGTGCGCGAGGCTCTGGTAGATGGCGCCCATGGCCATCGCCGGAGCGTCGCCCACCACCTTGACGTTGGCCTGGGTCACCGCGTCGGTGATCTGGCCGTTGACGGCTGTGGGGATCGCCATGTTCTCCCTCCTTCGGGGGTGGTCGGTCTCACTTGCGACGGGAACGGCACGCCGCCGCTGCCACGTCAGGCTCCCGCGGCCCTCGGTCGGGGTCGGCCGGCCGGGACATGCCCGCTGATCCGGCCGCGCCCGCAGCGGCGCCGCATGCCCCTTCGACGCGCCAGCCCGGCATTTGTGACCCTGCCGGCGCGCCGCGGGCTTCGAGCGAAGCCAACCGCAAGAAAAGCGGGCCGCCGCTGGAAGCGACGGCCCGAAGGTCGAAGGGAAAGGGAGGGAGTGCTGTTGTCGGGTGTCGAGACGCGGCCTCAGCCGGAGCTGCCGGACGCCTGCTTTCCGGCCAGCAGGGCCAGCAGCATCTGGTTGAGCTGGTCGACCTGGGCGAGCTTGGCGGTCGCCGCCGCAGCAGCCGCGCTGTCCAGGCTATAGATCTGCAGCGTGCCCTGCATCGCGGCCGCCTGGCCGGCGAGGTTGGTCTGCTGCGCCTGGGCGACGGCGTTTTCGAAGAGGATGGCGGTCGAGTGCGCCATTGCCGTCGTCAGGGTGCCCATCGCAATGGCGGGGACGCTGGCGAGGTCCGCCACCGCCGCCGAGGCCGCGCCGCCGTCGCCGTCCGACCCGCCGTTCGACGCGCTGCCGCCGCTCTCGCCGGAGCCGGTGCCGGACCCCTCGTCGCCGGACAGCCCCTTGCCGAGGCCGCCGCCGGCGGCGCCGAGGTCGGGAGCCGGATCTGGATGCGTCGGCGGCGTGGTCAGCGAGGCCGAGGCGGTGCCCGCCCGGCCGCTGGAGGTGAAGGTGCCGACGCTCGAACCGTCGGCGTCGCGCGAGATGTCGAAGCTCGACTCGGGCGGTGCGGCCGTCGCCGCGGGGTCGGCGGAGGTTTGCGCGCCCGGCGTTGCCGCGCCGTTGCCCGTCCCGGAAGAGCTGCCCGAAGTGCCTGATGTACCGGATTTGCCGGATTTCGCCATGGGATGGAACTCCCGTCCTGCGGCGGCGCCGCCGTGCGTGGCCGGGCCGCCTTCGGTGTCGCGGTCATCGGATCGGGACCCACGCCGGCAATCGTCTGATCTGCCGACACTTTTTGGCGAATCGACCTGACCGCTCCTGCAATCCTAGATGGATTTTTGCCAGGACTCCAGGCATCCCTGCATTTTTTGCATCACAAAGCTCGGCCGCCGGGCGTCATACAAAGTTGGCATGCCGCCCGCGCGGGGCTATTTTCCGCCCGCCGAATGCCGCCGCGACCGCTTTCGGGGTCGTCGCCGGCGCCACAAGAAACCGCCAGTTCCCGGGGACGATCGCCAGCCATGCCGCTCGACAGCCAGACCAAGCCGCGCACCCTGTTCGACAAGATCTGGGACGCCCACGTGGTGGATCGCCAAGACGACGGGACCTGCGTGCTCTACATCGACTGGCACCTGGTGCACGAGGTGACCAGCCCGCAGGCCTTCGAGGGGCTGCGCCTGGCCGGCCGCGGGGTGCGCCGCCCGGACGCCACCCTGGCCGTCGCCGACCACAACGTGCCGACCTCCGACCGCTCGAAGGGCATCGCGGACGAGGAGAGCCGCATCCAGGTCGACACCCTGGCGCACAACGCCGAGGCGTTCGGCATCGAGTACTTCGGCATGGCCGACGTGCGCCAGGGCATCGTCCACATCATCGGCCCGGAGCAGGGGCTGACCCAGCCGGGCATGACCATCGTCTGCGGCGACAGCCACACCTCGACCCACGGCGCCTTCGGCGCGCTGGCCTTCGGCATCGGCACCTCCGAGGTGGAGCATGTGCTGGCCACCCAGACGCTGCTGCAGCGCCCCGCCAAGAACATGCGCATCACCGTCGACGGCGACCTGCCCACCGGCATCACCGCCAAGGACCTGGTGCTGGCGCTGATCGGCCGGATCGGCACCGCCGGCGGCACCGGCCACGTCATCGAGTACGCCGGGCCGGCGATCCGGGCGCTGTCGATGGAAGGCCGCATGACGGTGTGCAACATGTCGATCGAGGCGGGCGCGCGCGCCGGCCTGATCGCGCCGGACGAGACCACCTTCGACTACCTGATGGGCCGCCCGCGCGCACCCAAGGCCGGCGCCTGGGAGCAGGCGCTCGCCTACTGGCGCGCGCTGCCCTCCGACGCGGGCGCCGCGTACGACAAGGAGGCCACCCTTTCGGTCGCCGACATCGAACCGCAGGTCACCTGGGGCACCAGCCCGGAGGACGTTCTGCCGATCGGCGGCAGCGTGCCCGCGCCCGACAGCGCGGCGACGCCAGAGCGCCGCGCCGCCATCGAGCGCAAGCTCAGCTACATGGGCCTGACCGCCGGGCAACGCCTGCAGGACGTCGCCGTCGACAAGGTCTTCATCGGCTCCTGCACCAACGGCCGCATCGAGGACCTGCGCGCCGTCGCCGAGGTCGCCAAGGGCAAGCGGGTTGCCGAGGGCGTCTACGCCATGGTGGTGCCCGGCTCCGGCCTGGTGAAGGAGCAGGCCGAGGCCGAGGGCCTCGACCGCATCCTGGTCGAGGCCGGCTTCGACTGGCGCGAACCGGGCTGCTCCATGTGCCTGGCGATGAACGCCGACAAGCTGAAGCCGGGCGAGCGCTGCGCCAGCACCTCCAACCGCAACTTCGAGGGCCGCCAGGGCCCCGGCGGACGCACCCACCTGATGAGCCCGGGCATGGCCGCCGCCGCCGCGCTCGCCGGCCGCCTCGCCGACGTGCGCGAGTTCGCCGGCTGAGGCGGGCGCGTGGCCCTCACCTACCGTCCGGTGGACGTGGCCGACCTGCCGGCCGCCTTCGCCGTCCGGCTGGCGACGGTCGAGAATGCGGTGACCCTGCAGGAGCTGGCCGACGACTACGGCATCACGCCGGACTCGCTGGCGCAGTCCATGCGATCGGACGTGCGAGGCTGGCTGTGCGAGGCGGACGGGGAAGTCGTCGGCTTCGCCATGGGCGACCGATCGTGTGGCGAGGTGCAGGTGGTCGCGGTGCTGCCCGCGCACGAGCGCAAGGGCATCGGCAAGGCCCTGCTGTCGCGCGTCCGCGACTGGCTGTTCGCCGAAGGACACGCGGAGATCTGGCTGCTGGCGAACCCGGACCCCGACATCCGGGCGAACGGCTTCTATCGCCACCTCGGGTGGGAAGCGACGGCGGAGATGCGCGGATGCGACCGGATCCTCAGGCTGAGGCGCGGCTGACTGGGCCCAGCGGGGCCCAACGCGGCGGCGGCCGGACGAAGTCCACAAGTGGAGTATCGGAACTGCCGCGTATGGCCGCATGGCGCGTGGCGGCCGCGCGCGCCATCTTGAGCGCCGTACCCCTCCGGCGCCGGGAACGCCGGCCGGGTGTCGACTCGTTGAGGCACGATATGGCTTTCCTGCCCACCGACGCGCTCAGCCGCCGCCCGACCCGCCCCCGGCCGGGCAGTGCACTGCTGTTGGTCGTCGCTCTGGCGCTCTCCGGGGCAGGCCCGGCGGGCGCGCAACTCGGCCCGCAACCGACGCCGACGCTCGAAGCGGCGGACGGCACCTTCGCGCCGGCGCTGAAGGACCTGCTGGAGACCGGCTTGGCCGGCGAGGCCGCGGCCCCGCAGCAGGCGCAGGACCTGGCCGCGCTGCAGAGCCTCTACCGGGACCAGGGCTGGCGGCCGATGTGGAGCGACGCGGCCGGCGCCGACGCGCGTGCCAAGGCGCTGGTCGCCACGCTCGCGGCGGCCGACAGTCACGGCCTCGATCCCGACGATTACGGCGCCTCGGCGCTCGCCGCGCTGCTCGGCGCCGGCCGGGCCGATCTGCGCGCCGAGTTCGAGATTCGCCTCGGCCTCGGGCTGGCAGGCTATGCCCACGACCTGTCGCGCGGACGCACCGTCCCGGGCGAGGTCTTCGCCGAGAACCATGTGCAGCCGGCCCCGATCCAGCGGACCGCGATCCTCGCACGCCTTCAGGGGCTGCCGCCCGACGAGGTGACGCGGGTGCTCGACGCGCTGGCGCCCGACCAGGTCTGGTACGGGCGGCTGCGCCGTGCCCTCGCCACGCTGCGCGCGCAGCGCGATGCGGGTGTCGCTTGGCCCCGCGTCGCCGAGGGCGAGCTGCTGGAGCCGGGCGACCGCGACCCGCGCGTCGCGCAGGTCCGCGCCAGACTGCTTGCGACCGGCGAGCTGAGCCAGAGCGACGACGTCACCCGCCTCGACCCCGACCGGATCACCCTCTACGACCCGGAGCTGGAAGCCGCCCTGCGCAGCTTCCAGGCCCGCCACGGCCTGGCCGTCGACGGCGTGGTCGGGCCCAACACCCTGGCCGCGCTGAACGCGCCGCTGGAGGCACGCATCCGCCAGATCCAGCTCAATCTCGAGCGCCTGCGCTGGATGCCGGACGCGCTGGGCGACAGCCACCTGCTGGTCAATCTCGCCGACTTCTCGGTCACCGGCACCTTCGACGGCGAGCGGGTCTACTGGACCCGTGCCGTCGTCGGCACGCCCTACAACCGCACCCCGGTGTTCAGCGACCGCCTGGAGTACCTGGAGTTCAATCCCTACTGGAACGTGCCCTACTCCATCGCGACCAAGGAGCTGCTGCCGAAGATCAAGGCCGACCCCGACTACCTGGCGGCGCACGACTACGAGGTGTTGGCCTCCTGGTCCGACGCGGCGACGCCGCTCGACCCGGCGGCGATCGAATGGCAGAGTCTGAGCCGCGGGAACTTCCCCTACCGCATCCGCCAGCGGCCGGGGCCACAGAACGCCCTGGGCCGGGTCAAGTTCATGTTCCCCAACCGCTTCAACGTCTACCTGCACGACACGCCGGCGCGCCGCCTGTTCGAGCGGCCCACGCGCGCCTTCAGCCACGGCTGCGTGCGTCTGGACAAGCCGTTGGAGCTGGCCGAGCTGTTGCTGCGCGATGACCCGGACTGGACGCCCGAGCGCATCCGTGCCGTCATCGCCAGCGGCCGGCGCACCATCGTCTCCCTGCCCGAGACCGTCCCTGTCCACCTGACCTACCTGACCGCCTGGGTCGACGACGCCGGTACGCTGCAGTTCCGCGACGACATCTACGGCCGCGACGCCGCGCTTTCCGCCGCCCTGCTGGACCCGCGCGCACATCTGAACTGAGCCGGAAACCGAGTCGGAGACTCAGGCGGCCTTCCGCTCGGTCAGGAAGACGCGGACCGCGAAGCCGACGAAGAGCAAGCCGGTGAAGCCGTTGAGCAGCGTTGCGAACAAGCGGGTGCTCAGCAGCTTTTGCGCCGTCCGTGCCGCCAGGCTTGCCAGCAGCAGGTGATAGAGAGTCGCCATCCCCGCGAGGATCAGGCCGAGCAGCAGGGTCTGCAGCGCGATCGAGCCGACCGCCGGGGAGACGAACTGCGGAACGAAGGCGAGGTAGAAGAGGATAACCTTCGGATTGAGGATGTTGGTCAGGAACGCATGGACGAAGGCGCGGCGCGGGCCGGTAGCCGGCAGCGTCGGGACCGCCTGCCCGCCGCCGGCGCGCCACGCCCGCCAGGCCGCCGCGAGTGCGCGCAGGCCGAGCCAGAGCAGGTAGGCGGCCCCGAGCAGCCGCACCGTGTCGAACAGCGCCGGCGACGCCGCCACCAGCGCCGAGACCCCGGCCGCCGCCAGAACCGCATGAAGCACGTTGCCGGCCGCCGTGCCGAAGGAGGCGATCCAGCCCATCCAGCGGCCCTCGAACAGGCTGCGGCTGAGGATCAGGAGGGAGTCGGGGCCCGGCACGAGAACGAGCAGGACCGCCGCCGCCAGATAGAGCTGCAGGAGATCGAGGTCGAGCGGCATGGCGAAGCCTCCGGAGGGGCAAGAGAGACCCCAGTCTGCCGCGGGCGACCAGCCGACCGAACCTGCAAAGGCCACATGCCGCTCATGAACCGGAGGCGGGTCGGGCGCCTCAGACCTCCAGCCCCATCAGGCTGCGGGCGAAGGCCTCGGCGCTGAAGGGGCGCAGGTCGTCGGCGCCCTCGCCGACTCCGACCGCATGAACCGGCAGCTTGTGCTGTTCGGCAAGCGCCACCAGCACGCCGCCCTTGGCCGAGCCGTCCAGCTTGGTCACCACCAGGCCGGTGACGGCGACCAGCTCCTTGAAGGTCGCCACCTGCTGCAGGGCGTTCTGGCCGGTGGTGGCATCCAACACCAGCAGCACGTCGTGCGGCGCCGTCTCGTCCTGCTTCTTCAGCACGCGCACGATCTTCTGCAGCTCGGCCATCAATTCGGACCGATTGTGCAGGCGCCCGGCCGTGTCGATCAGCAACAGCTCGGCGCCCTCCCGCTTCGCCCGCTCCAGTGCCTCGTAAGCCAGGCCTGCGGCGTCGGCGCCGGCCTGCTTGGCGACCACCGGCACGCCCGTGCGCTCGCCCCAGATCTGCAACTGCTCGACGGCGGCGGCGCGGAAGGTGTCGCCGGCGGCCAGCATCACCTTGCGCCCGGCCTCGGCCTGCTGCTTGGCCAGCTTGCCGATGGTGGTGGTCTTGCCCACGCCGTTGACGCCGACCACCAGCACGACATGCGGCCTTTTCGCAAGATCGATCGCCAGCGGCCTGGCGACGGGCTCGAGCATTTCGGTGACGTCGGCGGCCAGCGCCGTGCGCACCTCCTCCGGGCTGACGTCCTTGTTGAAGCGGGTCTTGGCGAGGTTGGCCGCCAGCTTGGCCGAGGTGGTCACCCCCAGGTCGGAGGCGATCAGCAGCTCCTCCAGCTCCTCCAGCGCGGCGTCGTCCAGCTTGCGCTTGGTGAAGATGCCGGTGATGCCCTCGCCCAGCTTCGAAGACGAGCGCCGTAGCGCCGCCTTCAGCCGCGTCAGCCAGCCGGTCTTCTCGGCAGTTCCGCTCGTGTCCGCCACGGGTGTCCTTCTCTCCGGTGACTGCGCCCGGGACCCGTTCGGCCAACATACAGCGGCCTTGCGGCCCGAGCCCTTCGTGCCCCTTCGAGACGGCCTGCTGTCGCAGGCCTCCTCAGGGTGAAGGCAACAGAATCGACCTCTCGTTTTTCCGCTTCATCCTGACGAGCGGTCCGCCAGGACCGCGTCTCGAAGGGCGAAGCGGGCCGCCGCAGGCGGCTATCTTGTCCTACGCCGCGTCGCGCGCCAGCGGCGCGCCCAGCAGCCGGCCCTCGGCCACGCCGGTCAGGCGCACCGGCACGATTCTTCCGATAGTGCCGTCCACCGCCACCGGAGCGTAATGCTCCGAGCGGCCCAGCCCTTCCGTCTCGACCAGCACCTGCGCGCTCCGCCCGACCCGGCTTTCGAAAAACCGGGCCTCGGCCGCGGCGCCGGCATCGCGCAGGCGCTGGGCGCGCGCCTTGCGCTCGGGCTTCGGCACGGCGGGCATGCGCGCGGCCGGGGTGCCGGGGCGCTCGGAATAGGGAAAGACGTGCAAGTACGTCAGGCCGGCCTGGTCCACGAAGTCCAGGGTGTTGCGGAACATCTCTTCGGTTTCGGTCGGGAAGCCGGCGATGATGTCGGCGCCGAAGACGGTGTCCGGCCGGGCGGCGCGGGCGCGTTCGATGCAGGCCAACGCCTGGGCGCGGGAGTGGCGCCGCTTCATGCGCTTGAGGATCAGGTCGTCGGCCGCCTGCAGCGAGAGGTGCAGATGCGGCATGAAGCGCGGCTCGCTCGCCAGCAGGCGGAAGACGTCGTCGTCCAGTTCCACCGGATCGACCGAGGAGAGGCGCAGGCGCGCCAGCTCCGGCACGTTGGACAGCAGGCGCCGCATCATCTGGCCGAGGCTGGGCGTGCCCGGCAGGTCGGCGCCGTAGCTGGTGATGTCGACGCCGGTCACCACCACCTCGCACACGCCGGCCGCCACCAGCGCGCGGACCTGGCGCACGATCTCGCCGAGCGGGACCGAGCGGCTGGGGCCGCGGCCGAAGGGGATGATGCAGAAGGTGCAGCGGTGGTCGCAGCCCTGCTGGACCTGCACGAAGGCGCGGGTCTTCTCGGCGAAGCCCTCGACCAGGTGGCCGGCCGTCTCGCGGACGCCCATGATGTCGGCGACCCGGACGCGGGCTTCGTCCAGCTTGCGCCAGCTCTCCGCCTGCAGCTTCTCGGCGTTGCCGAGCACGCGGTCGACCTCCGGCATGGCGGCGTAGCGCGCCGGGTCGAGCTGCGCGGCGCAGCCGGTGACGACGATCTCGGCGTCCGGATGCTGGCGGCGCGCCCGGCGGATCGCCTGGCGGAGCTGCCGCTCGGCCTCGGCCGTGACCGCGCAGGAGTTCAGGATCACCGCGTTCGCCAGCCCCGCCCCGCGCGCGTGGTCGCGCATCACCTCGGACTCCCAGGCGTTCAGCCGGCAGCCGAAGGTGACGAGCTTGGCCTCGTCCAGCGGGGGTGTGGCGACGGTGGTCGACATGGGAGGCGGTTATATGGGCGCTGGCGCGGGGGTGTCCACCGGCACCGCGGCCAGCAGCAGCCACACCGCGAAGGCCATGGCCAAGGGCGGCAAGGCCACCCCCATAGCCACCACCAGGAGACACAGCAACATCAGGGGCCACATCAGCATCAGGCCGGAGAGGGTCGCCAGCCCCATCGCGGCGACACCCAGCGCCATGGCAAGGCCGAGCGGCGCGACGACGAGCCCAGCCAGGCAGACCAGCGGAAGGATCCCTTCCGCCCCTCGGACGAGGCGGAAATCGGCAACCCGCCGCAGAGTCGAGGCGATCTGGCCGCCGAACCAGAGCGACGGCACCAGGATCGCCAGCCCGTGAAGCAGGGCCAGCAGCCAAGAGGCGCCCACCACGTCGACCTCCGAGCCCTGGACCGCAAGCGCGAGACTCCAAAGCCCCAGAAGGCCGGCGTGCAGCAGCGTCACCCGGCGAAAGAGCTCGTCCAAGGCCTTGGCCCGGACGGACGGCCTCGCGACCAATTCCGAGAGGAGCAGTGCGGCGAAGAGGCTGTGGAGCGGCCAGCCGACGAGCGTGCAGACGACAGCGAGCGTGCCCATTGGCCCCGCCTCCGGGCCCAGCGCAGCTAGGAGCAGCGTCAGCGCGATCGCCGGCACCACGATCGCCAGCGGCATGAGGCAAACGGCCCGCAGCCCGACGCTGCGCATCCAGGCCCGCAAGGTCAGCCTCCGCCCGGCGCCGCCGCGGCGTGGCGACGCCAGCCGTTCGCTTGCCGAGCGGCCGAGCCGCCCTGCCGCCGCCGCGATTGCGTGCGCCTTCATGTCGGGACAGAGCCTCGTTCTCGCGTGCCGGGATGCCCTTAGTGCCTCGCTCGCGCGGCGTATCCGCGGCGAGATCGCGGCTCTCCGGCGGCAGACCGCGAAGCCGCCCGTCCGCTTGCGGGCGCCGTGCGCTCGTCGTTCCCGGGCGGACGCGCGAAAAGGAACCAGGTTCCGGCCAAGGCCAGGAGCGCCGGCACTGCGAAGACCGGGGCGAACCCCCAGTAGCCAAGCCCCAGCAGCTCGGGCGCCGTGCGTACCAGCAGAACCACCAGACCCGGCACCGCCAGCGCGTAAAAAACAACCTTCAGTGGAAAAAAGATGATCGCGCTGGAGCGCAGCGGAAACGCCGCGCGGGAGAGGGTGCGATACAGCCAAAGCCCGCACAGGGCGAACGGCAGCGCAAGGATCGGCCAGGACCAACGGGGCATGACGTACTCGCCGGACAAATGCCAGAGATAGCCGAGCGCCGCCGTCGCCGGCAGGACGAGCGCGAAGTATTCCGACAGGTGCCTGATGCGCTCGCCGGTTCGCGCAGTGCAGCGGGCCACCGCTCACCCCCCGAAAACGATCAGGAGTGCGCCGGGCAGAGCCAGGCTGAGATAACCGAACATCATGAAAAGCTGCGGCAACCCGCCGCCCGGCCCCAGATGCGCGGTCAAGGCCATGACCACCCACACCGAGAAGGGCGCGACGAGGAGCGGGATCAGCACCGCCGCCGGCAGCCCGGTCGCCAAGAGCCAGCCGCCGAAGCTCATCCTGGCGCCGTTCCGCCCGACCAGCGGTCGAACCCCCCCCATTTTCTCCATCGCAGCTCCCCCGTCAGGTCCGACGACCTTCGACAAAACTTCCGCTCGCAGGATGCAAGCCCGCCGCGAACCGCCGCAAGGGTACTTCGAAACCGGCGGCGCCGGCTCACCGGCGCGGCAGGAGCAGCCAGCGTAGGGAGCAGGCGGCCACGACGCCGGGCACGGGCAACAGCAAGAGCGCGAGCACGACCACCATCGCACCGTCGTACCCCAGCCTTGCGCCCCAGATCGGTCCGGCCAGGGCGAGTGGCGTCAGGATGCCCGCGAGGGGCACGAGAAGCTGGACGGCTATGCCGGTCGCCAAGCTCACCCGAAACCGCGGCACGCGCCGAAACGCCCCCACCAGGCCGTGTCCCATCGCCAGGATGCACAGGGCCGCGACGACGAAGTAGGCGTTGCCCAGAGGCATGGCCTCTTGCGTCGCCCACAGCAGCCCGAGGACGGCGAGGGCGCCGAAGTACCAAGCGAGAAAATGCCGCCACGCCGGCCAGCGTGGGACCTCGGTTACCGGCTCGAAGCCCCAGAGAAGCAGCGCCGCACCGAGCAAACCGTAGAAGGGAATGGGGGCCGAAAGGACCCAGGTGACCGTCACCGCCAGAAACCACCCTAGACCCTCTTGCGGCGGGTCGGCGGCGGGCAGCGGGAAGCCGGCGAGCGCGAGAAGCAACGAGAGCGTCGCGGCGAGCAGGCTCGGCAGGCACCCGTACATCAGGAGCCATAGGGCTCCCAGCCTCAAGCGCACCATGGCTTCGGCCATTGACCGGCGGCTCCCCTATCCGCCGACCGGACCGCAGGCGCCGCAGCGCCGAGCGGTCATAGAGCCAGCAGCTCCGGAGCCAGGGTGCCGGAGAAGCTCTTGCTCGCCGGGCCGGTCATCAGGACGTGGCCGTCCTGCTCGCGCCATTCTATCGAAAGATCGCCGCCGTCGAGGGTGACGCGGACCCGGCGGCCGGTCAGGCCGCGGCGGGCGCTGGCGACGGCGGCGGCACAGGCGCCGGAGCCGCAGGCCACGGTGATGCCCACCCCACGCTCCCAGACGCGGTAGCGGATGTGGTTCTCCGCGAGCGGCTGGACGATCCCGACGTTGACCCGTTCGGGAAACAGCGGGTCGTGCTCGATCTTCGGGCCGAGGGTCGGTAGGTCCACGGCCTCGGCGTCCGCGACGAAGAAGAGGACGTGCGGGTTGCCCAGGCCGACGGCGCAGGGGTCGGACAGCGGCCCGCAGGCGAAGTCCAGGTGCAGCGTGTCCTGCGCGCGGGCCAGCGGAATGTCCGCCCAGTCCAGATAGGCCGGGCCCATGTCGACGGTCACCTGGCCGTCCGACGCGATACCGGACAAGAGCCCGGCCCGCGTCTCGATCTTCGCCTCGGTCTTGCCGGTCTCCTCGAAGACCAGGCGAGCGACGCAGCGCGTGCCGTTGCCGCAGGCCCCGACCTCGCCGCCGTCGGCGTTGAGGATCTTCAGGTAGAGGTCGCCGCCGTTCCTGGCCGGCTCGAGGATGAGGAGCTGGTCGCAGCCCACACCCCGCGTCCGGTCGGCGATCCGCCGCGCCGCCGCGGCCGAGATCTCCAGATGCCGCGCCCGGGCGTCGAGCACGACGAAGTCGTTGCCCAAGCCGTGCATCTTCAGGAAGGGAAGCGGCATCTCGCTCATGCGCGCCTATATCCTATATAAGGTGTCGGCGCCAGCGGCGTCCATGTCCCCGCGCATCGTGGCCACGCTTGACGGAGCGGCCCGGTCTCCATACATTCCGCGCGCTTTCGGGAAGACCCTGTCCGCCTGAAGGCTCCGAGGAGCCACGTCCGTCCGCGAGTGTCGCGCACGGGCGCATGTCCGCTTTGCGTTTGCAAACCGGTTCACGAACCGAGCGATACGACCCCATGTTCGACGGCCTGCAGTCACGCCTGAACGACGTCTTCTCCAAGCTGACCCGCCGGGGCAGCCTGAGCGCGGACGACGTCAACGCCGCCCTGCGCGAGGTGCGCGTGGCGCTGCTGGAGGCCGACGTCGCCCTGCCGGTGGTCAAGGACTTCGTCGAGGGCGTGCGCGAGAAGGCGGTCGGCCAGGAGGTGCTGCGCTCGGTCACCCCCGGCCAGCAGGTCGTCAAGATCGTCCACGACCATCTGGTCGAGATGCTGGGCGGCACGCCGGGGGCCGAGGAGGAGGCCGCGCGCGAGGGCCGTTTCGGCGGCGCGGCGGCGGACATCGACCTGAACGCGCCGGCGCCGATCCCCATCCTGATGGTCGGCCTGCAGGGCTCCGGCAAGACCACCACGACCGGCAAGATCGCCAAGCGCCTGAGCGACAAGCAGCGCAAGAAGGTGCTGATGGCCTCGCTCGACGTGCGCCGCCCGGCCGCCCAGCATCAGCTCAAGGTGATCGGCGAGCAGATCGGCGTCGCCACCCTGCCCATCGTGCCGGGCGAAAATCCCGTCGCCATCGCCAAGCGCGCGCTCAGCGCGGCGCGCCTGGAAGGCTACGACGTGGTGCTGCTGGACACCGCCGGGCGCCTGGCGATCGACGAGGAGCTGATGGCCGAGGTCGCCGCCGTGCGCGACGCGGCCAGGCCGCACGAGACCCTGCTGGTCGCCGACGCCATGACCGGCCAGGACGCGGTCAACGTGGCGCAAGCCTTCGAGGAGCGCGTCGGGCTGACCGGCATCGCGCTGACCCGCGTCGACGGCGATGCGCGCGGCGGCGCCGCCCTGTCGATGAAGACGGTGACCGGCAAGCCGATCAAGCTGCTGGGCACCGGCGAGAAGATGGACGCGCTGGAGCCCTTCCATCCCGAGCGCGTGGCCGGCCGCATCCTGGGCATGGGCGACATCGTCTCGCTGGTCGAGAAGGCGGCCGAGACGATCGAGCAGGACGAGGCCGAGGCGATGGCCAAGCGGCTGGAGAAGGGCCGCTTCGACCTCAACGACATGTACAAGCAGCTTCAGCAGCTCACCAAGATGGGCGGCCTGAAGTCGATGATGAAAATGCTGCCGGGCCTCGGCGGCATGCAGGACAGGCTGAAGAACGCCAAGGTCGACGACAAGGTGGTGAAGCGCCAGATGGCGATCATCTCCTCGATGACCAGGCAGGAGCGCGCCCACCCGGAGGTCATCAAGGCCTCGCGCCGCCAGCGCATCGCCAAGGGCTCGGGCACCTCGGTGCCCGAGGTCAACAAGCTGCTCAAGCAGTTCGCCGAGACCCAGCGCATGGTCAAGAAGGTCAAGAAGATGGGCGGCATGCAGGGCCTGATGGGCGGCGGCGGCCCGGGCGGCGGCATGGAAGGCCTGCTGCCGGGCGGCGGTCAGGGCGGCGCCATGCCCGGCGGCCTGCCGCCCGGCTTCGGCGGCGGCATGGGCGGCGGCGGCAACCGCATGATGCGCCGCGCCGGCCGGCGGAAGTGAGTCCCGGGCGATGACCCCCGACACCACCCAGGCGGGATATCCCTGGCCGGCGATCGCCGGTTTCACGCTCGGCGCCGACGACCTGGCCGCCTCGGGCGCCTTCTACGACCGGCTGCTGGCGCCGCTCGGCCTGGCCCGTGTGCACGACGGGGCGAAGGAGATCGGCTACGGCGCGGCCGGCGGCTCGGCGCTGGCCTGGCTGCTGCGCCCCTACGACGGCCTGCCCGCGACCTGGGGCAACGGCACGCATGTCGCCTTCCTGGCGCCCTCGCGCGCGGCCGTCGACGCATTTCACGCCGAGGGTCTGGCGGCCGGTGGCCTGGACGAGGGCGCGCCGGGCCTGCGCCCGCAGTACAGCGCGGGCTACTACGCCGCCTACCTGCGCGATCCCGTCGGCAACAAGCTGCAGGCGGTGCACTACACCGGCATGCCGGCGGCCGAGCTGGAGCGGGCCGAGGGCCTGTCGCACGTGACCCTGGGCACCGACGATCTCGCCGGCGCGCAGCGCTTCTACGACGCCGCGATGGCGCCGCTGGGTCTGGTGCGCGTGGTCGACGAGGCCGGCGACGACGGGACGCCCGAGGCCTCGGCCTGGGGCTGGCCGGGCAGCCAACTCTGTTGGCTCTACGCGCACCGCCCCTTCGACGGGCGGCCGGCGAGCTGGGCCAACGGCACCCAGGTCGCCTTCCGCGCGCCGGACCGGGACGCGGTGGACGCGTTCCACGCCGCCGGTCTGGCCGCCGGCGGCCACGACGCGGGTGCACCGGGTCCGCGCGACTATGCCCCCGGCTACTACGGCGCCTACCTGCGCGACCCCGACGGCAACAAGCTGCACGCCTTCTGGACGCCGCAAGGCTGAGGTGCCGCCCTAACCGCAGACATCCGCACACGCACAGAAAAACGAAAGAGGAGTATCCGGTCCCATGGCCCTGCGTATCCGCCTGACCCGCGGCGGCGCCAAGAAGCGTCCCTTCTACCACATCGTCGTCGCCGACGCGCGCAGCCCGCGCGACGGCCGCTTCATCGAGAAGCTGGGCTTCTACAACCCGATGGTGCCGCGCGACCACGCCGACCGTATCCGCCTGAACGGCGAGCGCGCCAAGTACTGGCTGGAGCACGGCGCGCAGCCGAGCGACCGCGTCGCCAAGTTCCTGGCCGAGGCGGAGATCACGGCGCCGCGTCCGCGCACCGAGCAGACCAAGAAGCCGCTGCCCAAGGCCAAGGCGCAGGAGCGTGCCAAGGAGCGCGAGGAGAAGCTGAAGGCCGCCCAGGAGGCCCAGGAAGCCGAGGCGGCCGAGGCCACGGCGGCCCCCGCCGCGGAAGCCGGCGCCGAGGCAGCAGGCGAGGCGCAGTCCCAGGCGTAAGGCGGCCGGGTGATGGCGGGCCGGCCGGGACGGCCGCGCGTCTGCGTCGCCGCGGTGGCCGGCGCCCACGGGGTGCGTGGCTGGGTCCGCCTGAAGACCTTCACCGCACGGCCCGAGGACGCGCTGGCCTACGGCCCGCTGCAGGACGAGGCCGGCACCCGCGTCTTCCGGATGCGCGCCAAGGGTCTCGCCAAGGGGCTGCTGATCGCCGCCGTGGAGGGCATCGCTGATCGCAACGCCGCCGCGGCGCTACGCGGCACGCGGCTTTACGTCGACCGTGCGGCCCTGCCGCCGCCGGAGGAAGAGGAGTTCTACCACGCCGACCTGATCGGGCTGGCGGTGGAGGATACGCAAGGACGGCCGCTCGGCCGGGTGCGCGCGCTCTACGATTTCGGCGCCGGCGACGTGGTCGAGGTGGCGGCGCCGGACGGCGGGCTGCTGGTCCTGCCCTTCACCAAGGCGGTGGTGCCGACAGTGGACCTGGCGGGCGGGCGGCTGGTGGTCGATCCGCCCGGCGAGGTCGGGCCCGAAGGCGGCGAAGCGGCGGCGGAGAAACCCGGCGACGGGACTGGACAAAGCGAAGGGAAAGAGCCATAACCCGCGACTTCCGAGGAGATCGGCCGTGAGTGCGGCAGATAGCCAGCGTGGCAGCCCGGAGGCGGCGCGACCCGCCCCCTGGCAAGCCACCGTGCTGACGATCTTCCCGGAGGCCTTTCCCGGACCGCTGGGCCTCAGCCTCGCCGGCCGGGGATTGGAGAAAGACATCTGGCGCCTGGCGACGCTCGACATCCGGGACTTCGCCACGGACCGCCACCGCTCCGTCGACGATACGCCCATGGGCGGCGGAGCGGGCATGGTGATGCGCCCCGACGTGGTCGACCGCGCGATCCGCGCGACGGCCGAGCGGCCGGGGCCGCTGATCTACCTCAGCCCGCGCGGGCGCCTGCTGACCGCAGAGGTGGCGCGGGAGCTGGCGGCCGGGCCGGGCGTTCGCCTGCTGTGCGGCCGCTACGAAGGGGTCGACCAGCGGGTGCTGGACAAGCACGAGGTCGTCGAGCTGAGCATCGGCGACTACGTGCTCTCGGGCGGCGAGATGGCCGCGCTGGTGGTGCTGGACGCCGCCGTGCGCCTCTTGCCCGGCGTCATGGGCAACGCCGAAAGCCCGGCGGAAGAGAGTTTCGAGCGGGGACTCCTGGAGTACCCGCAGTACACGCGTCCCGCCGTCTGGGAGGGCCGCGCGGCGCCGCAGGTGCTGCTGTCCGGCCACCACGCGGCGATCCGCGACTGGCGGCGGGCGCAGGCGGAAGAAATCACCCGCCGCCGGCGGCCCGACCTCTGGGCCCGCTACGCGGCGCAGCCGGAGACCGCGGCCGCCAGCGGCGGCGGTGCCGGACGCGACGAGACGAGTCGGAACGACCAGGTTCGAGAGCAGGATTGAGAGCCATGAACATCATCGACCAGCTCAATCAGGAGCAGATCGCCGAAGTCGGCCGCGCGGTGCCGCAGTTCTCTCCGGGCGACACCTTGCGCGTCAACGTCAAGGTGGTCGAGGGCAACCGCGAGCGCCTGCAGGCCTTCGAGGGCGTGTGCATCGCGCGGCGCAACCGCGGGGTCAACTCCTCCTTCACGGTGCGCAAGATTTCCTACGGCGAGGGCGTCGAGCGCGTCTTCCCGCTGTACAGCCCGCGCATCGACTCGATCGAGGTGGTGCGCCGGGGCGACGTGCGCCGGGCCAAGCTCTACTATCTGCGCGGGCGCCGCGGGAAGTCGGCGCGCATCGCCGAGAAGACCAGCGGCGCCGCCGGCAAGATCGCGCTGGCCGAGCGCCAGGCCGCCCAGGCCGCCAAGAAGGCCGGCGGCGGTGCCAAGGCGAAGACCGCGGCTGCCACCTCCGCCGAGACCGGCGGCGAAGCCTGAACCGCCACGGGCGCACCGTACGCCCGAACGCCATCGGACCTGCCCGGCCTGCGCGTCAGGCCCGGCCGCGAGCCGACTGCCGCTGACGCGCCAGCCGGCTCGTTCGCGCGCTATCGGGCGGTGCGCACGCGCGGCCGCCCGCCGGCTTGCTCTCGGCGGCCACGCAACCTTTTCGCCTCCAGATTGATTTGCGTTTCGAGCGACGAAACCTCCGGACTTCGTAGCGGTGCAAAGCATTCACTTTTAACTTTTTGATTCGCTTATAGAAATTCAAATCGGACCACGAAGCCCTCGGGGGCTTGTGCGGATTCGGCGAACTGACCCTGCCACCCCGTCAACCAAATCGATAAAATCGCCCCGAGCCGTTTCACAACCTCGGCGCGCTCCGCGTCCTAGGTTCTGGGAGCGGGTTCCACGCCGTCCGGGGCCAGGCCGTCACTGGACGCGCACGAACCGACAATAGCGAATACGGCAACCGGCCCGTCGGTCACGCGACGCCGGAACCGGTCTGCCGACACGGGCTCTCGGGAGCGCCGCGAAGTGCGCGCGGCGGGAAGCCAGGCGGGGAGGCGTCGGCGTCGCAAGTCGCGCGACGCGGATCGGCAGCACCCCGCGCGATTGGGGGGCGCCAGGCGGCAAGCCGTGCCGAGACGTGAGGACACCGCAAAGCGATCGGCTGGCGTCCGCCTCGTCACACGGCGGGAGGGTCAGTCCATGCCGGAGGAGCGTGCGTCGGAGACCGGCGAGCGTCCGGCCGCGGCCAGCGCTCGCGAAGCGGCATTGGCTCGAGCGCGCGAACGCCTGGTCGACCTGGGCGCCCGGCGCGGCCGGCCGCCGGTCGAACGGCACCCGCCGGCGAGCGAGGCGCAGAATCCGCCGGCTCCGGTTCCGCAGGCGCGCGCGCTGAACGACACGCCCGGACACGGTTCCTCGGCCCCGGCCGATGCGCGGGTGCGCCGGCTGCCTCCGGAAGGCCCCAGGACCGCCGGCCCGGCGGCGCTGGGGCGGCCTGCCATGCCGCTGGCCGCCGATCCTTTCTGGCGGGTCTGGCTGGCCCACCGCGAGCACCTGCGCCGTCAGTCCCTGCGGCTGATGTCCGGCAACATGGCCGATGCCGAGGACGCGCTCTCGGCGGCCATGCTGAAGGCATCGCAAAAGTTCGCCGAGTATGCCGACAGCATCGTCAACGAGCGCGCTTGGCTGTCCCGCCTGCTGCACAACGCCTGCATGGACGTCTACCGCATGCAGCGCAAGCAGGCGCGCTGGATCAGCGAGCAGCCGAGCGAAGAGGAGCTGGAGTCGAATCAGCAGCCCTTGGTCCCGACCGAACGCTCGCCCGAGGAACTGGCGCTCGGCCGCGAACAGATCGCCCAGCTTCAGGACCAGGTCGTCCAGCTCCCCGCCAGCCTGCGCCGGCCCTTCCTCATGCGCTTCGTCCAAAATTTGTCGTACGACGAGATCGCTGCCGAGCTGAACCTGACCAACGCCGCCGTGCGCAAGCGCATTCAGTTGGCGCGCGAGCGGCTGCGCCGGGGTCTGAACTGGTAGGCGCACGCGCATACGGACGTGCGGACGATTCTTCCAACCGGCGGCAGTGGAACCGAGCTCCGTGTCGCGGGCGTTTCCTGTGTCAGTCGCAAGCAGAGATCGGGCGCGATGCCGCGTTCGACCGGCCGACCCCAGGGAGCGCATCCATGAGCCGACGAGAGGAGACCCGTTCGCAAGCCCTTAGACCGTATTGGCGCCCCGCTGTTCGCCCGCCGCGCGCGCATGGCGCCCAGGCCTGGGAGGCGCCGACGGATGTATCCTCCCCTCTCCACACCCGCTTCGATGCGGTCGAGTGCGACGAGATCTGCCTGCGTGGCGAGCCGGTGGGTCTCGCGCTGAGCCTGGGCGACCGGCTGCAGTTCTTCACCACGCTCGAAGCTCTGAGCGACCTGGATGGCCGGCGATTTCGGGACCGCGCCAGCCTCCTGGCGCAGGTCCGCGACCGCATGGCCGGACAGACCGTTCGAGACGGCTCCGCTCCGCCCCGCGCGCCCGCCGGTCACTCACCGACGGGACCCTGGATGGATGGCCCGCGGGGGCGCGGGGCGGCGTAAACGCGCCGCTCGTCCGATCTGCCAACGGATTCCGGGTGAGACCGTGCCGACCTCGGCAGGGTCGCCGAGGATCGTCGGCAGCTACCATGCAAGTCGAAACCTTGCCCCGGGACACCACCGCCGCTTGGTTGCAGTGCGCCTGGCAAAACCGGATATTTGCGTGTGTAGCACGTGAGGGTTTAGCGAAGCGCGGCGGCATGCATGTCCGGTAGCACCTCATCCAGCGCCCTGGTGCGCCTCTACGGGGTCTTGCGCGATCTGCCGTGGGCCGACCTGGAGCTCGACGGTGCGAGCCTGCCGGCGGCTGCGACGCCGCCCCGCCTGCTCGGCCGGTTGAACGCGCGCTCGATAACCATCAGCGCCGATGCGACGGAAGAGGGGCCAGCCGACCGCTGGGTGCTCGAGATCTCGGACCATGGCAAGACGGCGGCCGAGATTCTGTTGTTCGACGGCGACGCGGCAGTGGAGGCCTACTTGCGGCGGCTGTCGGCCGCCTGATTCCGCTTGCGGCGACCGAGCGCCCAAATCTCGCCCCAGCGCAAGACAATCAGCACGAAGAGCGACAGAATGGTCGCCGCCAGCGCGATCCGCAGCAGTCCGGCGCCGCAGGCCGTGCCGAGCGCGCCGACGAGCCAGATCGTCGCCCCGGTCGTCACGCCCTGCACTTCGCCGCCGGCGCGAATGATGCTTCCGGCGCCAAGGAAGGCGACGCCGGTGATCACCGCCTCGACGACGCGCACCGGATCGGGCCGCGCGGCCGAGGCGATGCCGGTCGACAGGCCCGCGAGTTCCAGCGCCAGAACCGTAAAGGCGCAAGCCGACAGGCTCACCAGGATCAGGGTCCGCAACCCGGCCGGCTTGTGGTGTGCCTCCCGCTCCAAACCGATCGCCGCCCCGCAGGCGACGGCGGCCAGCAAGCGCACGACGAGTTGGGCGGTCGTCAGGGTCGCCTCTCCGCCGCCCCAGCTCTTGGCGATCTCTTCGAACATACGCCAAGGAACGCCCGGCGCAGGCCACGGGGTTCCCCGCGGCGGCGCAGCCTGCCGGGAACGACGCATCGGCCAACACGAATCGCCGAGATCGCTGCGAAAGCCGCCTAAAGTTTACCGATCCCTAACTTCGGTCGCTCAGGATTGCGCCAATCACACGGACGTATGGAGGAGAGGGGCCATGGCGCAGGGCGAGCGACTGGACGGCGTCGCGCCTTCCGGGACGGCCGCGGCGCCCGGCCCCGAGCGCCGCGGCTCCCTGCGGGTGCCGGCCGACGGCGTGAGCGTCCTGGTCGAAACCGCCGAGGGGCAGCGCCCCGCGCGCGTCTGCGACGTCTCGCGCAGCGGCCTGCGCATCGCCCTCGACGCGGCAGCGCCGCCGCCGCTGGGCGGGCGCGTGCGCCTGCTGCACGGCCAGGCGGGCGAACTGGTGGGCACCTGCGTGCGGCATGGCCACGGCGAGGTCGGCATCGCGCTGGAGGCCGCCTCCAGCGAGATCGAGCGGGCCCTGCAGTGCCTCGCCCTGCTGCTGGCGGAGCAAGAGCGTACGGCGGCCGACCCTGCGGCCTCGGCCTAAGCGCGCCGGAACACGCGCGGGCTCGCCTCAGGCACCCGAGTGCGGCGGGTCATAGAACTCCTGGCCGGTGCGCAGGGTCCACTCCACCAGCTTGCGCAGGCAGTTGCCGAGCGCGTCGTCGAAGGCGTTGACGACCGCCGGCAGGGTGTCGGCGCGCGCCGTGGCGCGCGAGGTGAAGCTCTGGTTGGCGACGATCTCGCGGCGCGGCATCTTCACGAGTTTGACGTTGACGGTCACGTGCGCCTCAGGAGGTCCGGCGCCCAAGTATTCGGCCTGAAACTCGCGCAGCTCGCTCTTCAGCACGAAGTCTGCGCGCAGGCCCAGGGATTCCCGGCCGATCGAGACGATGCGGTCGGAGTTCTCGAAGGACTCGATCATCAGGGTCTGCACCATCGCCGGCGCCTGGTCGGTCCAGTTGGCGCGCGCGTAGTACTCCACCTCCATCGGCTGGCGCATCAGGGCGATGCGCACCGTATCCAGCGCCGCGTTGGCCACCGGCGGCTCCAGGATGAGCTGCCAGTCGGCGCGCGGCAGATCCGGGTCGAAGGTGCTCTTCGGGGTCAGCCGGTAGAAGTTCGGCGGCGGCCGCTGGCCCGGCACCAGGGACGTGCAGCCCGCCAGGGCGGCCAGCGGGACGGCCAGCGGGACGGCCGCCGCGGCCAGCAGCAGCCGCCGGCGCGGGAGATTACTGGGCGGCTTCATAACCCTCTTGCTGGTCTCCGAAGATGAAGCGGGCGGGGTCGCGCTGCACCTCCAGCGAGACCCGGTTCAGGTTGGTGACCAGGCTGCGCGCCTCGGTCAGCAGATTGGCGAGCTCGTACAGGCCGGTGGCGGTGAAGTCGCGGATCGGTTCGCGGTTCTCGGCCACCAGGGCCTGCACCTCGTCGGCCATGGCCTCGATCGAGCCGGCGGCGGCGCGCAGGTCGCCGATCATCGCCGTGACCTCGGTCCCGGAGGCGTCCACCTCGCCTTCCAGGCGCTGCGCCAGGCTCTGCACGGCATTCAGGGTGTCCTTGGTCTTGGCGGTCAGCTCGCCGAACTCGCCGCGCGCGTCGCGGGCGAGGTCGGCGGCGACGGCGCTGGCCTCGTTCAGGTTGGTCAGCGTGCCCGAGGTATCGGCCAGAATCCGGTCGATCTCCCCCTCCTTGCCCGCCAGCATGGCGGTCAGGCTCTCGACGTTGGCGAGCGTCGCCTCGACGCTGCCGAGATTGCGGTCGCTGAGCAGCAGGTTGACCCGCGCCAAAGTCGCCTGCACGGCGGTCAGAGTGTCCGGCACGCCCTGCAGCACCTGCTCCAGCGACGAAGCCTGGGTAACGATCACCGGCGGCTCCTCCGCCGCCACCTCTGCCAGCATTGGCGCTTCCGGCGAACCGCCCTCCAACAGGACGTAGCGCCCCCCCGTCAGGCCCTCCATCTCCAAGCTCGCGGTGGTGTCCTGCTTGACCGGCACGCTGGCGTCGAGCCGCACCATGACGCGCACCGTGTCCGGGTCCTCCGGCTCGAGTCGGATATCGATCACCTCGCCGACGCGCACGCCGGAGTAGCGCACAGGGCTGCCGACCGCCAGCCCGGTCACCGAGCCGGAGACGAGCAGGTCGTAGCGCTCGAAAGTGGTGTCGATCTGGAACTTCGCCAGCCAGATGACGAAGGCGAAGGCGCCGAGGAACAGCGCAAGCACGAAGCCGCCGACGAGAATGTAGTTGGCGCGCGTTTCCATTCAGCCCTGCATCGTATCCTGTGGCGCGTCCCCCGTGCCGGAGTGCGCGCCGGAAGTGCCCCCCCGCAAGGCATCCTTCGCCGAGGCCGCCGCGCGCCCGCGCGGACCGAGGAAGTAATCCTGGATCCAGGGGTCGGGCTCGCGCTCCAACTCCGCGATGGTGCCGACCTTAACACGCTTGTCGACCAGCACGGAAACCCTGTCGCAGACCGCGTATAGGCTGTCCAGGTCGTGGGTGACCATGACGACGGTCAGCAGCAGCGCCGACTGCAGGTCGCGGAGCAGGGCATCGAACTGGTGCGCGCCGATCGGGTCGAGTCCGGCCGTCGGCTCGTCCAGGAACAGGATCTCCGGATCCAGCGCCAGCGCCCGCGCCAGGCCGGCGCGCTTGCGCATGCCGCCGGACAACTCGCTCGGGACCTTGTGCGCCGCCTCGGGCGGCAGGCCGACCAGCGCCACCTTCAGTTCGCAGATCTCGCGCCGCAGCGCCGGCGGCAGGTCGGTGTGCTCGGCCAGCGGCACCTCGATGTTCTGGGCCACCGTCAGCGAAGAGAAGAGCGCGCCGTCCTGAAACAGCATGCCCCAGCGCTTGCGGAGCAGCGCCATGTCGGCCGTGCCGCCGCCCGGTGCGGCGATCCGCTCGCCGAGGATGTCGATCGTGCCGGCCGCCGGCCTCATCAGCCCGACGATGTTGCGCAGCAGCACCGACTTGCCGGTACCCGAGCCGCCGACCAACCCCATCACCTCTCCGCGGCGGACGGAGAAATCGAGATTGTCGTGCACCACGTGGCGGCCGAACTGGGTGCGCAGCCCCTGCACCCGGATCACCAGGTCCTCGCCGCCGCCGGCGCCGTTGCCGTCGACCGGGCTCATACGCCGATCACCGAGTAGAAGATGGAGAAGAGCGCGTCGAGCACGATCACCAGGAAGATCGCCTCGACCACCGCGCGGGTGGTGCGCAGGCCGACGCTCTCGGCGTTGGAGGAGACCTTCAGTCCCTCGTAGCAGCCGATCAGGGCGATGACGAAGGCGAAGACCGGCGCCTTGATCATGCCCACCCAGAAGGTCATCAGCTCGACCGCGTCGCGGAGCTGGCGCACGAAGCTCAACAGATCGATGTCGAGGACCACGGTGGCCATCACCGCGCCGCCGAGCAGCCCCATGACGTTGGCGTAGAAGGTCAGCAGCGGCAGGGCGATCAGCAGCGCCAGCAGGCGCGGCAGCACCAGCACGTCCACCGGGTCGAGCCCGATGGTGTACATGGCGTCGACCTCCTGGTTGACCTTCATGGTACCGATCTGCGCGGTGAAGGCGCTGCCCGAGCGGCCGGCGACGATGATCGCGGTGATCAGCACGCCCATCTCGCGCAGCACCGCCACGCCGACCAGGTTGACCGTGAAGATCTCCGCCCCGAAGCGCGCGAGCTGGTCGGAACCCTGGTAGGCCAGCACGACGCCGATCAGGAAGGCGAGCAGGCCGACGATCGGCAGCGCGTCCAGCCCCACCTTCTCCAGGTGGTAGACCAGCGAGATGCCGCGCAGACGCGCCGGGCGCACCGCGGTGCGCGCGAGCGCCAGCACCGTCTGTCCCAGGAAGGCGGTCAGTTCCTTGGCGGTGGCGCCGACGTCGGCGGCGCCGCGCCCCAGTTCCTCGAGCAGGCCGAGCAGGCTGCTCGCGCGCTTGGGCGGCGGCGGCGCGGCACGGCGCCGCTCCACCTTGTCGAGGAGGGCCTGGCGTTCCGGCGCGGCCCCCGTCACCTCGACCTGCAGGCCGCGCCGGCGCAGCTCGCCGAGCGTGCGGTCGACCAGCCAGGCGCCGGCGGTGTCCAGCGCCTCGACGGCGGAGAGGTCGAGCTCGACCCGCGTCGCGCCGCCGGCCTCGAGCGCGTGCAGCGCCGCGTCCTGCGCGCCGACCGTGCGGGTCACCCAGGCGCCGGACAGGCGCAGGCGCAGCAGCTCGCCCTCGCGGCCGACCTCCAGCCGCGCCGCAGAGGGCGCTGCCGGGCGGACCGTTTCGGTTGCGGTGGACGACATGCGACTCCAGCCGGCGCCATGCGGAACTGCGCGAGTTTAAGCATGCAGGCCGCACGCGGGCCAAGGTTTACGCGGAGTCAGCGGTCGCCGCGGCCCCACCAGTCCCAGGCCGCCGCCAGCTCGGCGCGGTGCGCCGCCTGAGCCTCAGGCCCGCGGTCGGGTCCCGCGTAGCGCCCGAGCTCGGCGAGCAGATGGAAGAAGCCGGGCGCCGGCGTGTCGCCCAGCTTGGAGACGGCGAGCGCGGCCAGCAGCGGACGGCCGGCGGCGTGGTCCTCACGCATCAGCTCCTCCAGCAGCATCGTCGTCTTGTGGATGCTGTGCGGCGGCGGCACCCCGACGGCCTCGGCCAGCTCGGCATAGCGCCGGGTGGTGCGGGCACGCGCCGCCTCGGTCAGCAGGCGGCGCAGCTCCAGCTTCAGTCCCAGGCTGGTCAGGTCGTCCATGCGGTCCGCGGCGTTCCGTTCGTCCGCCGGCATAGGCTAAGGTGCCGGCAAGCAAGAGGCTTCCAGGGAGATGACCGGGATGAGCGCGACGATCAACCATTTCATCGGCGGCCGCCACGTGGCCGGCCAGAGCGGCCGCAGCAGCCCGGTCTTCAATCCGGCGACCGGCGAGGAGATCGCCCAGGTGGCGCTGGCCAGCGCACAGGAGGTCGATGCCGCGGTGCAGGCGGCCAAGGCCGCCTTTCCGGACTGGGCGGCGACCACGCCGCTCAACCGCGCGCGCCTGATGTTCAAGTTCAAGGACCTGCTGGAGGCCAACCGCGACAAGCTGGCCCGGCTGATCGGGCGCGAGCACGGCAAGGTGCTGGCCGACGCCGCCGGCGAGGTCACCCGCGGCATCGAGGTGGTGGAGTTCGCCTGCGGCATCCCCCAGCTTCTCAAGGGCGAGTTCACCGAGAACGTCGGGACGTCGGTCGACAGCTGGTCGACCCGCCAGCCGCTCGGCGTGGTGGCCGGCATCACGCCCTTCAACTTCCCGGCCATGGTGCCGATGTGGATGTTCCCGGTGGCGCTGGCCTGCGGCAACGCCTTCGTGCTGAAGCCGAGCGAGCGCGACCCCTCGGCGCCGCTATTCCTGGCCGAGCTGCTGCTGGAGGCGGGTCTGCCGGCCGGCGTCTTCAACGTCGTCAACGGCGACAAGGAAGCGGTCGACACGATCCTGCGGCATCCCGACATCGAGGCGGTCAGCTTCGTCGGCTCCACCGCCATCGCCGAGTACGTCTACCACCAGGGCACGGCGCACAATAAGCGGGTGCAGGCGCTCGGCGGCGCCAAGAACCACATGATCGTGCTGCCCGACGCCGACATGGACCAGGCGACCGACGCCCTGATGGGGGCGGCCTACGGTTCGGCTGGCGAGCGCTGCATGGCGGTCTCGGTCGCCGTCGCCGTCGGCACGGCGGGCGACGCGCTGATGGAGCGTCTGGCGCCCAAGGTGCGCGGCCTGAAGATCGGCCCCTACACCGACCCCGAGGCCGACATGGGCCCGCTGGTCACCAAGCAGGCGCTGGAGAGGGTGACCGGCTACGTCGACACCGGCGTCGAAGAGGGCGCCACGCTGGCGGTCGACGGGCGCGGCACGACGCTTCAGGGCTACGAGGGCGGCTACTTCCTCGGCGGCTGCCTGTTCGACGCGGTGACGCCGGAGATGACGATCTACAAGGAGGAGATCTTCGGCCCCGTCCTCTCGGTCGTGCGCACCGACGACTACGAGACCGCGCTCGGCCTGGTGAATTCCCACGAATACGGCAACGGCGCCGCCATCTTCACCCGCGACGGCGACGCCGCGCGCAACTTCGCCGCCCGCTGCAAGATCGGCATGGTCGGCGTCAACGTGCCGATCCCGGTGCCGATGGCCTTCCACTCCTTCGGCGGCTGGAAGCGCTCGCTGTTCGGCGACCACCACATGCACGGCCCCGAGGGCGTGCGCTTCTACACCCGCATGAAGACGGTCACCAGCCGCTGGCCCACCGGCATCCGCAGCGGCGCCGAATTCGTCATGCCGACGATGAAGTAGGGGGCGGAGGCGGCGCGCGGCGGTTTCTCATCGAGTGGCTGTGAGCTCGCACGGTTTACCGTCTTGTGCCACACAAATTATTCTTTGTGTGGCAAACCTCTTGCGCGGGCTACCACACAAAAATACTTTTGTGTGGTATGGATATTCGCTACCACTCTCAGCGGGCACAGTCCGCCTACCTAGACCTCCTCCAACTCCTGAAGGACGACGAGGTCTCGGATATCGTTGGGACCCCCACAAAGCGCGAGCGCCAATCGAACGGCAAGACCCGGATCTATTGGTATGATCGCTACCGCATCGGGGACGCCGTCAAGGAACGGTACATCGGCGAAGATTCCGACGATTTGCGATTCCGTCTCAAGTATCACGAGAGGTTGAAGGCGAACCGGGACGGGCGGGCGCGCACCCGCGCCACAATTGTTCGCCTGCTCAGAGAAGAAGGCCTGAACCGCCTCGATGCGCCGACTGGAAAGCTGCTTGGCGCTTTGGCCAAAACCGGGATGTTCCGTCTTGGCGGCGAGCTGGTAGGAACGCAGGCCTTTCGCCTTTACGAGGGCGAGCTCGGCGTCCGGCTACCGGACGATGAGACGGCAATGACCGCCGATATCGACGTGGCAAGCTTCACCAAACTCTCGATGGCGCTGGGCGATGCCACCGAACCCAGCCTTGCTCAAGTTCTGCATGACTTCGACTTCGAGGGCGTGCCCAGTCTCGACGGGCATAAGGTTTGGAAATGGCGGCAGACGAGCGGCGAGATCTATGTGGAATTCTTGACGGCCTCCTTCGAGACGCGCGAAGGCCTCGTCGACCTGCCGGCTCTGCAGGTGCAAGCACAGGCGTTGCATCATCTGAACTACCTGATCGCCGAACCGATCAAGGTGGCGGCGGCATATCGGCAGGGAATCCTTGTTCACATCCCTCGGCCCGAGCGCTTCGCCATCCACAAGCTGATCGTTGCCGACCGCCGCCAGGGCCCGGAGCGCCAGAAGGCGCGCAAGGACCTGCTGCAGGCGGAGTTCCTGGCCCGCGTCCTGGCGGAGGACCGTCCCGCCGACCTGCTGCAGGCTTACGAGGAAGCGCTGGAGCAGGGGCCGAAATGGCGCCAGCCGATCGAGAGCAGCCTGAAGCGCGCGCCGGCCGTTGCCCAGACGCTGGAAAGGGCGCACGCCCTTCTCTGACCCGCCCTCAGTGCCGGAAATGCCGCATGCCGGTGAAGACCATGGCGATGCCGGCTTCGTCGGCGGCGGCGATGACCTCCTGGTCGCGCACCGAGCCGCCGGGCTGGATCACGGCCGTGGCGCCGGCCTCGACCGCGGCCAGCAGGCCGTCGGCGAAGGGGAAGAAGGCGTCCGAGGCGACCACCGAGCCCTTGGCGCCCACATCCGGAAAAGCCTTGGCCGCCTTGGTCGCGGCGATCTGCGCGGAGTCGACGCGGCTCATCTGGCCGGCGCCGATGCCGACCGTCGCGCCCGCGCGGGCGTAGACGATGGCGTTCGACTTGACGTGCTTGGCCACGCGCAGGGCGAAGATCAGGTCGGAGACCTCCTGCTTCGTCGGCTTGCGCCGGGTGACGTACTTCAGGTCCTTCAGGCCGATGCGCCCGAAGTCGCGCTGCTGCACCAAGAGGCCGCCGGCCACCGTCTTGGCGGTCAGGCCGAGCGCCGCCGGATCCGGCATGTCGCCGGTCATCAGCACGCGCAGGTTCTTCTTGCCGGCCAGCACCTCGCGCGCCTTGGGATCTACGGCCGGGGCGATCACCATCTCGGCGAAGAGCTCGGCGATCTTCGCCGCCGTCTTGGCGTCGAGCGTGCGGTTGAGGGCGATGACGCCGCCGAAGGCGCTGACCGGGTCGCAGGCGAGCGCCGCGTCGTAGGCGGCCGCCACGCCCTTGGCGTGCGCCACGCCGCAGGGGTTGGCGTGCTTGACGATGGCGACCGCAGGGCGGTCGAACTCGGCGACCAGCTCGAAGGCGGCGTCGGTGTCGTTGATGTTGTTGTAGCTGAGCTGCTTGCCCTGGAGCTGCTCGGCGGTGGCGACGCCCGGGCGCGGCGAGCCGGCGTGGTAGAAGGCGGCCATCTGGTGCGGGTTCTCGCCGTAGCGCAGCGGCTCGTGGCGCGCGCCGGCCAGCGCGAGTTCGCGCGGCAGCGGGTCGTCGAGCTGCTGGGCGAACCAGCCGGACACGGCGGCGTCGTAGCCGGCGGTGTGGGCGAAGGCGGCGGCGGCCAGGCGCCGGCGCAGCGCCTGGGTGGTCTGGCCCTGCTCGGCCGCCAGCTCGTCCAGCAGGTCGCCGTAGTCGGCCGGGTCGCTCAGCACCGCGACCGCGGTGTGGTTCTTGGCCGCCGCGCGCAGCATCGCCGGGCCGCCGATGTCGATGTTCTCGACGCAGGCCTCGAAGCTGCCGCCGCGCGCCACCGTGGCGCGGAAGGGGTAGAGGTTGACCACCAGCAGGTCGATCTGCTGGATGCCGTGGATCGCCATCTGCGCCGCGTGGGTGGCGTCCAGCCGCTTGCCGAGCAGCGCGCCGTGCACCCGCGGGTGCAGGGTCTTGACCCGGCCGTCGAGGATCTCCGGAAAGCCAGTGAAGTCGGAGACCTCGGCGACCTCCAGCCCGGCGGCGCGCAGCGCCTGAGCGGTGCCGCCGGTCGACAGCAGCTCGACTCCGTGTTCGGCCAGTCCGCGGGCCAGCTCGACCAGGCCGGTCTTGTCGGAGACGCTGAGCAGCGCCCGGCGCAGCGGCACGCGGTCGAGGGCGGCGTCGGGGTTGGCAGAGGTCTCGGCACTCATGGCGCGGCGCAATCCTGCGGTCGGGGGGACGGGCTGGCGGACGGGCCCGTCACCTACACCGTCTCCCCCCAGGGCGCAACGGCGCGGCATGCAGCGCCACGACGCGGGGCGCCCCGGCACACCTCAGCGCAGCAGCCCCAGGCGCGCGGACAGCCGCTCTGCCAGCTCGCCGGGCCGGCGCCGGCGCGCCAGCTCGCGGAAGGCCGCGCCGCTGTGCGGGCCGAGCACGCCGTCCTCGGCCAGCCGCGGCAGCCCCTCGTCCGCCAGCAGCCCGTTGAGCCCGCCCTGCAGCCGCCGGCCGAGGGTGCTGGCCGTGCCGTCCCCGCCGGTCGAGGCGGCCGGCCTCCCGGCGTCGGCGATCCGCTGCGTCGCCGCGGCCCAGGCCTGCAGCCGCGCACCGGTCTCGCGGCCGGCCTCGGCGCCGCCGCGGTCCCGGCGGGCGGCCTCGGCCTCCTCCTCGATGCCGCCGCGCGCGAGGCTGCCGGCGACCGCCGCCCGGCCGTGCTGCGCGGTGGCCCGCCGCACTGCCCGCCGCGTCTTCGGGCCGAAGTCGCCGTCGACCTTCGGCGGCGTGGCGCCGGGGCGCTCCGGCGGGTCGAGCCGCGCCAGTCCGCGCTGCAGCCCGCGCACGGCACCGGGATAGCCGAGCGTGGCGGCGGCCCCGGCCAGCGCCTGGGCGATCTGCCCCAGCCCGCCGCGCAGATCGCGCCCGTCCGGTTCGCGGGCGGGCTGGGGCGTCTGGGGTGCCGGACGCACCGGCGCGGGCTGGCGCATCCGGCCGGTGGCGTCGCGCCGCACGGGCGCGGTGGTGTAGACATGGTCGAACCAGCGGGTGACGGCGGCGCGCTCGGGCGAGGCGCGGCCGCCGGGGTTGGCCCAGTAGGCCGCCTCGCGCATCACCGCCTGCATCTCGGGCTCGGTCCAGGTCTCCGGCGGCTTGAGCATGGCCGCCTCGGCCGAGGCCGCGCCGGCCGCGTCGACCTCGGCGATCAGCGCGGCGAGCTGTGCCTGCTCTTCCGGCCGCAGCCAGGACTGCGCCGCCGCGGCGCTGCGCCGGACGGGCGCCGCGCCCTCGGGCCCCGCGTCCGACGTCGGCCCGCCCGCCGGCCCACCCGACGGTTCGGCCGAGGGTTCGGCCGAGGGTTCGGCCGAGGGGTCCGGCGCCGGTGCCGCGTCCGACCCGGGACCGAACCGCGGATCGACCGGCGCCGGCAGGAAGGGCAGGTCCTCCAGGCCCGGCCGCGCCTCCGTCGGTCCCTTTTTGTTCTCTCAATCTGAGGCCGGATACGGCTCCGCGTCCGCATCCCCGCCCGCCGTCCAGGCCGGCTGCGCATCCGCGTCGTCGCTCGAGTGGTCGCCCAAGGGCCCGAGGTAGCCGAGGTCGTTCAATGCATCGGAAACGGCTTGAGCCGGATCCTTTCCTTCGACCATCGACTGTGAAATCAGGAAACCAAGTCGGTCGATCTCTTCTGTCTCCTCGTCAGTAAGGTCGCGCTGCAGGCGTCGTTCCAGATCTAGCTTGAGCTGGCCCTTCTCGAAATCCTTCACGAATGCCCACGCGATCTCGTTTGCTGGCGCATTGAAAGTACTTCGCCGACCATCGTTTGGGAGCGAGAAATCAAAGAACTCCTTAAATAGATCAAGTATTGGATTGCCCGTCGTTTGGGGCGTTGCCTGACGTGCCCGTTCGTGTTTTCCGAGGTCGGGTCCATGGAACCAGTACTCTCTCCGCTTCCAGTCCTGCTCGGTCATGAGGTCCCTATGTTTCCGCACCGTTTTCTCCAATCTCTACTATAGATCGCTACAACTGATCGGCGACCCGTCGCCGACGTCCTCCCATACTCGTCCGGGATCTTCCAGAGTACACGCCCAGGATTTCGCCTCCTCGACATCGGCCGGAAAACCCTCGCCCTTGACCAGCATCTCGACCAGCAGACCGGCGACGCCAGGCACGCCTGCAGCGGCAGCTTCCCGGTACAAACGCAACGCGCGTGGCCAGTCCTTCTCGAATGGACGCTCTTCAAGGAGTAGCCGGCCAAGTAGAAACTTGGCGGCGGGAAGGCCCGCCGAAACGGCCCGCTCGATTTGGATACGTGCCTCATCCAAGTCTTCCGAGCTCGGGTTTTCCTTGTTGATTGCAAGGAACCCGCCCAGGCTCATGCTGGCCAGCGGTGTCCCATCCTCCGCGGCTCTTCGGTACCAATGCTCCGCCCGCTCGTGATCGCGCACGACTCCCTCCCCGGTCGTATAGGCCCGCGCGAGGAGTAACTGGGCCCTCAACAGGTCCTGCTGAGCGGCGCGCTCGAGCCAGCGCGCGCCCGTAGACGGCGCAGGCAGGACGCCAAAGGAGGCCGTGAAGTGAGCGAGGCCCCAGAACAGCTCGGCGGGCGGGTAGCCGGCCTTGGCGGCGCTTTCGATGGCGTGCAGGCCGGCGCGCTCGCCGGCGGCGAGCAGGATGCGGCCGGACTGGAAGCGCAGGCGCAGGTCGTCGGGCGCGGCGGCCAGCGCGTCGCGGCAGGCCGCCGCCGCCACCTCCAGGTCCGCCGCGGCGCGCACCAGGTCGGAGAGCTGCGCGTTGACGTCCGCCGGGTCGCCCGCCGTGCGGTCGCACATCGCCGCCGCCGAGTTCCAGGGATAGGGCGTCTCCGGCGCCGGGTCCCGCGCCTCCTGAGCCGCCTCTTGCCCTGCCGCCGGCGCCGCTGCGAGGCCGGCCAGCAGGGCCAGCGCCAGGGCGGCGGCTCGAAGAGCCCAGAGGTGGCGCGCCGGTACCATCGTCGTCATACTTAGAACATTATAGGAACTGTGAGGCCCGATCAATCCGGAATTGAACGGCTGCCGGAGCGCTCGCGCGGCGTCTCCTATCGCACGGGCGCGGTGGTGTAGACATGGTCGAACCAGCGGGTGACGGCGGCGCGCTCGGGCGAGGCGCGGCCGCCGGGGTTGGCCCAGTAGGCCGCCTCGCGCATCACCGCCTGCATCTCGGGCTCGGTCCAGGTCTCCGGCGGCTTGAGCATGGCCGCCTCGGCCGAGGCCGCGCCGGCCGCGTCGACCTCGGCGATCAGCGCGGCGAGCTGTGCCTGCTCTTCCGGCCGCAGCCAGGACTGCGCCGCCGCGGCGCTGCGCCGGACGGGCGCCGCGCCCTCGGGCCCCGCGTCCGACGTCGGCCCGCCCGCCGGCCCACCCGACGGTTCGGCCGAGGGTTCGGCCGAGGGTTCGGCCGAGGGGTCCGGCGCCGGTGCCGCGTCCGACCCGGGACCGAACCGCGGATCGACCGGCGCCGGCAGGAAAGGCAGATCCTCCAGGCCCGGCCGCGCCTCCGTCGGTCCCTTTTTGTTCTCTCAATCTGAGGCCGGATACGGCTCCGCGTCCGCATCCCCGCCCGCCGTCCAGGCCGGCTGCGCATCCGCGTCGTCGCTCGAGTGGTCGCCGCCAGGTCCAAAGTAACCAAGATCGTTCAGGATGTCGGAAGCGGCCTGAGCCGGGCTCTTGCCCTCGATCATCTGCTGCTCAATCTGCTCTTGAAACGTGTCGATCTCGTCCCGTTCACTTTGCGTCAACTCGCGCCCCAACCTGGTTTGCAGCGCACGTTCAAGGTTCGCTCGTGCTCTGATTCGCATACCGAGCAAGGCGCCGATTGCGGCAGCATTGTCGATCTGCTCCAATCCTGGCCGGTTCTTGAGGTACAAATCTCCGATCAATGCCAACACGTCGATCCAAGGCACGTTGGTTGATCTTCCTTTAATGTACACATTGTAAAGCGCTTTCCCGTGAACTCCCAACTCCTTTGCATTTGCGAGATATTCTTGTTCTTTCCAATCTCTCTCATCGTAGTCGCGCGAACTCTTACGGATTGGCATACTTCGTCTCCTTGTGCTCTCTAAATATTGTCACACGAGAGTTTCGTTAGCGCGCCCAGGACGCGCCACATCGCTTCCGGGTCCTGGAGCTTGCAAACCCAAGCCGCCGCTGATTCGCGGTCTTGCCGAATGCCGTCGCCGGTGTAGAGCCACAGAGCGAGCCAGTAGATCGCAAGCTCCGACCCGGCTGTCGCGGCCTCCTGCATCAGTTCGAAGGCACGCTTCGTATCCGTTGCGAAGGTGGCGCCGCCCGAGCGCAGCGTCATGGCGAGCATGACCTTGGCCGAGGTCAGCCCCTGCGCGCTGGCCTCTCTCAGCACCAGTTTGGCCTCCACGGCCGCCGCTTCGGCCGCTTCCCGGTCGGTCCGACTCAGTCGCTGCTCCCGTTCAAGGAGGAAGCTTGCGAGCGGCACGGCACCGACAAGCAGGTTCGTGCGAAACGCTTGCCGCAAGCGCCGTTCGGCCCGTTCAAGATCCGGCGCGGTGCCGTCACCCGTCTGGAGAGCCTCTCCAAGGATGACCTGCGCCCAGGCGTTCTCATTGTTGGCCGCGCGCCGCAGCCACAGAAGCGCCGCCCGCGTATCCTCAGGGAGATCGAAGCGCCCGTGTTTTAGGGCGAGGCCCCAGAACAGCTCGGCGGGCGGGTAGCCGGCCTTGGCGGCGCTTTCGATGGCGTGCAGGCCGGCGCGCTCGCCGGCGGCGAGCAGGATGCGGCCGGACTGGAAGCGCAGGCGCAGGTCGTCGGGCGCGGCGGCCAGCGCGTCGCGGCAGGCCGCCGCCGCCACCTCCAGGTCCGCCGCGGCGCGCACCAGGTCGGAGAGCTGCGCGTTGACGTCCGCCGGGTCGCCCGCCGTGCGGTCGCACATCGCCGCCGCCGAGTTCCAGGGATAGGGCGTCTCCGGCGCCGGGTCCCGCGCCTCCTGCGCCGCCCCCTGCGCTGCCGCCGGCGCCGCTGCGAGGCCGGCCAGCAGCGCCAGCGCCAGGCCGACCTTCAGAACAGCGAAACCAGGACGGCCGAGCCCGCGTCTCGTCATGACCCGAACGATGCCGGACGTTGCCGGGCCGATCAACCTTGGATGGATATGTGGGCCGCCCGTTCCCGCAACTGCGGCATCGTGGCCGCCGGGCGGTGCGGGCCCAAGGCCTGCGGCTGTCGTCAGGGTTCGCCTACTTCCGTCCGGCCTCGCGCTTCAGCGCCCATTTCAGGGTCAGGCCCTCCGGCGGGCAGCGGCCCGAGAGCACCACCTGCTGGCTGCGACGCTCGCCGCGGTTTTCCGGCCCGCCGCCATGGTAGACGCTGTCCTCCAGCGCGGCCTCGGCGCCGTTGCAGCGCAGGCGCCAGCCGCCGGCCTTGGCGAGGCGCAGCAGCACGCCGCCGCCGGCCAGCAGGCTGGCCTGCACCTCCGGGTGCAGGTGGAAGCGCAGGGCGAAGCGCACCTCGCGGCGCGGCGCGGCGCTTTCGACCGGGACGATGCGGTCCTCGCCGCGCAGGTCGTCGCCGCCGGCGCTGAGATAGACGCGGCGCACGTGGCGCAGGCCGAAGCGCGCGGCATAGCCGTCGTGCGCCGCCTCGACCACGACGGCGCCGTCGGCCTCGTCGCGCTCGCAGTAGGCGACGGGCGCGCGCGCGGCGATGCCGCCGTGGCGGGCGAGCGGCGAGGCGTTCATCTCGTCGAGCGTCAGGGTCGAGTGGGCCGGCGTGCCGCGCAGCAGGTTGCGGTAGGCGGCCGGCAGTTCCGGCGCGCCCGGTCCGCAGTTGACGATCAGCCGCTCGCGCCCGACCGAGACCTCGAGCGCCAGGGTGCCGGCGTGCGCTGCCCCGTCGTAGCCGGGCGGCGGCGGCGGCCCGGCGTCGAGGATCGCCACGGTGCGCCCGGCCTGGAGGCGCTGGAAGCCGCTCTGCGGGGCCGACATGCGCGGCCGGCGGCGCGGGTCGGCGCGCTGCAGCACCAGGTCGACCTTGAAGCCCTGCTCAGCCGCCGTGCCGTTGAACAGCGCCAGGCCGCCGTCGCCATGCTGGTAGAGGCGCAGCACCGGGGCCATGGCCTCGATGGCGCTGACCAGGTGCGGCGGCACCTCCCAGCCGGCGGCGTGCAGGGTGGCGCGCAGGTCGATCAGGTCGCGCAGCATGGCCAGATGGCGCGCCGGGCTGCGCTCGATCTGGCCGCCGTCGGGCAGGATCTGGCGGGCCAGCTCCGCCTCCAGCAGGGCCAGGCCGCGACGCGCCAATTCGGCGCGGCCGGGCAGGCACAGGCCGGCGAGGATCAGGCCACGCAGGGCCAGCACCAGCTCGGCGCCGGCCAGTCCGGCCGGCAGCACGCGGGCCAGGTGGCAGGCCTGGCGGGCGGCGCTGTGCAGCAGCGCGCGGCGGAACTCGCTCTCGGCGCTGGCGGCGAAGAAGTCCCACTGGCCGAGCCAGTGCGACAGGCGGCGCGAGGCGGTCAGCGGCGCCCAGGCGACGGGATCGTAGCGGGCGTGGCGCGCCAGCCAGTCCTCGCACAGCTCGCGGGCGCGCCGCCGGGCGGCGTCGCCGGCGGTGGCGCGCAGGTCGCGCAGCCAGGCAAAGCCGTGCAGCTCGGCCAGCCAGGCGGCCCCGACGCCCGGCGGCGCCCACAGCGGCTGCGGGTCGGTCAGGCTCTGGCCGGCCAGATGCCAGCGCCCCTCCAGCACGGCGGCGCCGGCCTCGACGTCGCCCGGCCAGGGGTCCGGCGGGGTAGCCGCCGGCACCGCCGCGTCGCAGCCGCCCAGGCTCCAGTCGTACAGCCGGGTGGCGAACAGCGGCCGGCGCAGCAGGTAGGCCAGGCGGGCGCGGCGCAGCGGCGGCGGCAGCGCCAGCAACCGGGCCAGCAGCCGGCCCAGCGCGCCCGAGCGCTCGCCGCGCGCGCGGCGGCCGCGCAGGGCGGCACGGGCGGTCGCGCGGGTGACCAGGGGACGGGTGGCGGCTGGGCGTTCGTCCGTGATCGACACCGGCGCGCCTCCGGTCAGCCGCCCCGCAGGGCGCGGATGTTGTCGGCGTAGGCGGCGGGGCCGCCCTGGAAGGTCGCGGTCCCGGCGACCAGCACGTCGGCCCCGGCCTGCACGGCGGCGACCGCGGTCTGGCGGTTGATGCCGCCGTCGACCTCCAGGTCGATGGGGCGGCCGCCCGCGGCGACGTGCGCGTCGATCATCCGGCGCAGGGCGCGGATCTTCTCCAGCGACTGCGGGATGAAGCTCTGGCCGCCGAAGCCGGGGTTGACGCTCATCACCAGCACCAGGTCGAGCTCGCCGAGCACCGGCTCGACCACCGACACGGGGGTGGCCGGATTGAGCGAAACGCCGGCCTTCTTGCCGCAGGCCTTCACGAGCTGCAGCGTGCGGTGGAGGTGGTAGCCGGCCTCCGGATGCACCGTGACGATGTCGGCACCCGCCTCGGCGAAGGCGGCGACGTAGGGGTCGACCGGCGCGATCATCAGGTGCACGTCGAAGGGCTTGGCCGAATGCGGCCGCAGCGCCGCGACCACCTGCGGGCCGATGGTGATGTTGGGCACGAAGTGCCCGTCCATCACGTCGATGTGGACGTAGTCGCAACCGGCGGCGTCGATCGCCCGCACCTCCTCGCCCAGGCGGGCGAAGTCGGCCGACAGGATCGACGGCGCGATGCGGACGGGCTGCTGCATGCTCGTGCCATATCAACAGCGCCCGCGCCGGTCAAAGCGCGAAAACGCGCGCAGCGAACGCTCCCGCGCCGCCTTAGGCACCGCCGGCCCGAACTTCGGCGGACGTCACCCGAAAGTGCGCCGAAGTCTCTAGGATTTCGGCTCGAGCACGGCGGTGATAGTCTTGCCGTCGAAGAAGTTCTGGAAGGCCGCGGCGATCTGCGTGTTGGCGCCGTCGTCGACGCGCTGAATGCTTGCCTTGAAGGGGCCCATGTCAGTGTAGGTGCCGACGAGTTCGAGCACCGTGCCGGTGGAATCGACCGTGTAGGTGATGTTCGCGACGTCCATCTGCTTGTTGCCTTCCATGATCTCGTAGACCACGGCGATCTTGCCGGTGCCGTCGGACTTGATGCCGAGCGAGAGCGAGCCGGAGATCAGCGCGATGTCGCCGATGTCGAAGCCGCCGCCGACGAGCTGGGCGAGCACCGATGTGGCGATGGTGAACTTGCCGGAGGAGTCCGGCATCTGGACGCCGTCGACGATGTAGACGAGCTCGTCGCCGTCGAGGCCGCTGGTACCGATGAAGTCGGTCAGGTCGGTCATGCCAAGTCCCCATTCAGATCGTATTCGGAGGAGTAAAACTAGCCATAAGGTAGCATTCTCGCTCATAGTAAATCTACATTAAGTCGCTTTCCGGATTCATCGTACATGTTATAGTTGTGTTACACCGAACCGGATGTGGACGGAGAGCGAACGCGCCGCCACGGTACGGCGACCGCCGTACCTTTGCCGCCAACCATGCCGTCACACTCCTGAGGCGACTTGGCTCCGGCAGGCCTCGGGCTCACCGGCGGCGAACTGCGTCGCCACGCACTGCGCGCCGGATAGCGTGACGGTCCAGGCCGACGTCGTGCAGCAGCCGGTCGTCGAGCCCGGCGAGATGCTCGGCATCGAGCTGCCGCCGCCAGCGGCGCGCAGCAAAGCGTATCGGGCCCGCGAGGCTGCGCAGGAAGCGGAGCGCAAACGCGTGCAGCGGACGGGCAAGGGGGCGGGAGAGTGAAGCGAGGACGGACATGGCGTCGGCTCCGCAGTTCGATCGGGAGCCGTCTTGCTAGCCCGGGAAAGACCCGCGAAGGTTCGGAGAGGAGCGAAGCATGCGACACGGACCGGACCTGTCACGCATCGCCGCGCTGATCGGCGATCCGGCGCGCGCCAACATGCTGACCGCGCTGCTCGGCGGCCTCGCCCTGACCGCCGGCGAGCTGGCCGAGGAGGCCGGGGTGACCAAACAGACGGCGAGCGGCCATCTGGCCAAGCTGGCGGCGGCCGGACTGGTCGCCGTGGCCGCCCAGGGGCGACACCGCTACTACCGCCTGGCCGACGACGAGGTGGCCGAGGCGCTGGAGAGCCTGTCGGTGCTGGCCGCCGCGCGCGGCGGACTGCGCAGCCGCCCGGGTCCGCGCGACCCGGCGATGCGCCGCGCCCGGGTCTGCTACGACCACCTGGCCGGCGAACTCGGCGTCGCGCTGTTCGATGCGCTGGTCGCCCGACGCGCGCTGGATGTCGCCGCCGACGGCCTGGGCCTGACGCCGGCCGGCGCCGCGGCGATGCGCGACTTCGGCATCGACGTGGAGGCGCTGAGCCGCGGCCGCCGGCCGCTGTGCCGGGCCTGCCTGGACTGGAGCGCGCGGCGCAGCCATCTGGCCGGCGCCCTGGGCGCGGCGGTACTGCAGCGGGTCTTCGCTCTCGGCTGGGCGCGCCGCCTCGAGGGCAGCCGCATCGTCGCCTTTACGCCTGCCGGCGAGCGGGCCTTCGCCGAGCGCTTCGTGCTGGCAGCCGACGGGCGCGCCGCAGAGTGACCGACGGCTAGAGAGCGATTCACGTCTTGGATGGGACCGCCAAAGCGACTCCATCCAAGACGATCCTGCTCCAGCCGCCGGCGTTCGCCGGCGTTCGCCGTCGGTGCGGCTGGCCCAGCGTCCCGAACGGCGCAGAGTCGAAGACCGGGTCGTCCCGCAACCCACGGGCGGTGCGGAAGTTGCGGGCGGCCGCTCCAGGGCGTGGGTCGGTACGTCCGGGCCCTATTGCTTCTTCGGGACCAGGTCGGCCGTGACGGTCTTGCCGTCGAACAGCCGCTGGAAGGCGCAGGTAAGCCGGGTGTTCTGACCGTTGTCGATCGTCTGGATGCTGCCATCGAACGAACCCAGCGTCGACATGCTGCCGTGGAGTTTCAGGACCTGCCCGTCCACCGTGTAGGTGAAGGAGGCCTGGTCCGTGAAATCCTGAGCCGCGGGAAGCTCGAGCTTGCCCCCTTCGTTGCCGACGCTCGCGCACACCGTGATCGTGCCGGTGCCGTCCGCTGCCACCTTCAGATACAGGCTGCCCGAGACCAGGGGGACTGGGCCGATGAAGAACGAGCTGCCGTGGAGAATCGCGAAGTAGGTGTCCACGGCCAGAAACTGACCTGTCGAATCCGGCATCTCGTGGCCGTCGATCACGTATTCCAGGATATCGCGGTTCCTGCCGGTTTCGCCGATGAACCCGCGGAGGTCGATGGTCATGGTCGCTCCCTCGCCGTGCCGGTCCGCCGAACGGCGCACCTAATCTAATAGCAGTATAGAATTCATAGAAAATCAAGTTAAAGTAGTGTTTACGCTCGCAGCCGGACCGGCGCGCGCCGAACGCCCCGGTGGCGAACGGAGCACCGTGGCTATGCGGCGAGGTTCAGTGCGGCCCAGAGCGGTTGGTCGAACACCGGGTCGGCCGGCAACCCGCGGGCGGCGCGAAAGTTGCGGGTGGCCGCCACGGTGTTCGGCCCGATGTCCCCGTCGATGGAGCCCACCTCGGCGTGCCCCGCCGCTGCCAGGGCGGCCTGCAGGGCTTCGGCCTCGGCCTGGCTCGGCGGCGCCGGGAAGGGCTCGTCCAGACCCAGCACCGCGCGCACCCGCCCCAGCTTGGCCCTGCGGTCGTCCAGGCCGTTGTAGCCGCCGTTGATGTAGAAGGTCACCTTGTCGAAGTCGCCGAGGTCGCAGTAGGGGTTGAGGTCCTTCCACTGCCAGAAGGCGCAGGCGCACAGCAGCGCGTGCCGCGTGTCGCAGGCCAGATCGGGCTCCGCTTCGAGATCGAGCCCGGCGCGTGCGCCGACCTGGCGGTAGCCGTCCCGGCCGGTGATCTGGATGTAGCCGCCGCCGCGGTAGCGCCAGCCGTCGCCGCTTTCGTCGGGACCGTTACCCATCCGGCCGGCATAGACGCGGTTGGCCAGCGCCTCGGGCCGGCGCAGAAAGCCGTGCGCCTCGGCGACGTCGCGGAAGTAGGTGCCGAACACCTGCATCAGGCGCGTGTCGGTCGTGTAGGTCAGGCGCTCGCGCTCGATGGTCAGGCCGCCGCACTCGTGCGCCACCTGCGCCAGGAAGAAGGCGCGCCGCACCGGTGCGGCGTCGAGCCCGAAGCGCGCGAAGAGCGAGCCGTTCTGCGCGGCGAAGGACGCGATCCGCACCTCCGGCGCCTGCGGGAAGAGGCGCCGCAGCGTCTCGGCGGACAAGGGCTCCATCCCTGCGCTCCTTTTTTGGTTCCGGCCTTCGCTCGGCCTTTCGGGCGCAATGCTACATGCCTATCCGCTCCTCGGGACACGGCCGAAACGACAAAAAAAGGACCCGGCATGCGCGGCATGCCGGGCCAGGCAGGCGGAGGATCGCCGTTGAACCGCAATGCTGTCCAGGCTCCGGCTCCGGCCGAGGCCTCCCGACGGCGGGCGGGAGGCCCCGGCGCGGGCCGGGTCGCGGGTCAGGCCCGCTGGCTGCCCTGACCGAATTCGGGATAGGCCTCCATCCCCAACTCGGCCTTGTCGAGGCCCATCTCCTCCTCCTCGTCGGAGATGCGGATCCCCATGGTGAACTTCAGGATCGTCCAGACGATGCCCGTGGTGACCGCCACGAAGGCACCGATCGCCACGATGCCGATCACCTGAGTGACGATGTCGCCGCCACCGAAGATGCCGACCGCGAGCGTGCCCCAGACGCCGGCCACCAGGTGGACCGAAATGGCGCCGACCACATCGTCGATCTTCAGCTTGTCGAGCAGCGGCACCGAGATGACCACGAGACCGCCGCCGATGGCGCCGATGATGATCGAGACGAAGTGGTTGGTCTGGTCGGGACCGGCGGTGATCGACACCAGGCCCGCCAGGGCGCCGTTCAGCGCCATGGTCAGGTCGATCTTCTTGTAGAGGATCTGGGTCAGCAGCATCGCCGCCACCACGCCGGCGGCCGCCGACAGATTGGTGTTGGTGTAGACCACGGCGATCCAGGCGGCGTCGGCCGCCGTGCCCATGGCGAGCTGCGAGCCGCCGTTGAAGCCGAACCAGCCCATCCACAGGATGAAGGTGCCCAGCGTGGCCAGCGGCAGGTTGGCGCCCGGCAGCGGATTGACCTTGCCGTCGGGGCCGTACTTGCCCTTGCGCGCACCGAGGATGATGGCGCCGGTCAGCGCCGCCCAGCCGCCCACCGAGTGGACGATGGTCGAGCCGGCGAAGTCGCTGAAGCCCATCTCCGCCAGCCAGCCGCCGCCCCAGGTCCAGGAGCCCTGGATCGGGTAGATGATGCCGGTCAGCACGGCGACGAAGATCAGGAATGGCCAGACCTTGATGCGCTCGGCCAGGGTGCCCGAGACGATCGACGCGGTCGCCGCCACGAACACCATCTGGAAGAACCAGTCGGACATGATCGAGTAGGTGCCGCCGCCGACGATCGGGGTCGGGTCGGCGCCGTCGGCGATCACCGCCAGCTCATCGCCCGTGGTGTTGTAGAGCAGGCTGAACGAGCCGATGTAGCCGCTGACATCGATGTACATAAGGTTGTACCCGATCAGGTAGTACATGATGCCGGCGATCGAGTAGAGCGCGATGTTCTTGAGGCAGATCGAGGCGGTCGACTTGGACCGCACCAGGCCGGACTCCAGCATCGCGAAGCCGGCGGCCATCCACATGACGAACACGCCGTGCATCATGAAGGACAGCGTGTTGAAGATGTACTGAGTCTCGGCCGAGACCTCGGCTGCCGCCGGGCCGGTCATGAGCAGACCGGTCGCACCGGCCAGCGCCACGAGACCGAGAGACTTGCGCCAGAGCTGCATCTCTAGCCCCCTCCTTCGGTTCCCTTAGAGTGCTTCGGCGTTGGTTTCGCCGGTGCGGATGCGCACGACCTGGTTCAGGTCGAGCACGAAGATCTTCCCGTCGCCGATCCGACCGGTGTTCGCCGCCTTCTGGATGGCTTCCACCACCTGTTCGGCCTGTTCGGCCGTGACGGCGACCTCGATCTTCACCTTCGGCAGGAAGTTCACCGAGTACTCCGCACCGCGGTAGATCTCGGTCTGTCCCTTCTGCCGGCCGTAGCCCTTGACCTCGCTGACGGTGAGGCCCTCGACACCGATGCCGGTGAGCGCCTCCCTAACGTCGTCGAGCTTGAAGGGCTTGATGATGGCCATCACCAACTTCATCGCGCCACTTCCCCCATCGTCTCTGTCCAAAGCTGACCGCGCGACCGGAGCCTTCCGGTCCTTGGCGGCCCATGCGGGTTTCGGTCGTCCGCCCCCATCGGGCGCGGGTCCGCCCCGTCTCAATCAAGAACCGTGCCAAACTCGACGCGAACGCCGTCGGCTAGGCGCAGACCCCTGCGAATCCGCGACGACTCGCCGGGCGAGCGACGGGCTGCACGCAGACGGCGAAAGACGGCGCCCCAGCGCGCGCCGGTGGTCGACTGCTACAACCGCGGTCACGCAACGGTCATTCGTTGCACATTTTTTGATCAGTCATTCGAGCGTGTCCGAAAAACGGGCACTCGAGTTGTGGGGCGGTCAGCCGCCCCTGCGGCGCCGCGCCGCTCGCCGCTTTGCTGCGCTGGACAGGACGGCGCGAAGTGCCGATCTTCGCCGCCATGGACGGACTCCCGCCGACACGCCCCACCCGACGCCGCACCGCTTCCAGCCGCCCGCACGGGCGCCCACCGGCCTCGGCGCGCGTGGAAGTGGCCATCGCCGGCGGCGGCCTGGTCGGGCTGACGCTGGGCGTCGCCCTGGCGGGCGCCGGCACCGAGGTGGCGGTGGTCGACGCCCAGTCGCCCGAGGCGCTGACCGACGCCGGCTACGACGGCCGCAGCTCGGCGATCGCCGCCGGCTCGGCCAATCTGCTGGAGGCCATCGGCGTCTGGCCGCACCTGCACGGCGAGGCCGAGCCGATCCTCGACATCCGCGTCTCCGACGGCCGGATCGGGCGGCCGGCGGCGCCGCTGTTCCTGCATTACGACAGCGCCGCGCTGGAGCGCGGCCCCTTCGGCTGGATTGTCGAGAACCGGCGCTTGCGCCAGGCACTGTTCGCCCGCGCCGCGGAGCTGGCGAACCTGCACCTGGTGGCCCCGGCCGGCGTGGCGGCGGCCGAGCGGCCAGGGGGGACAGCCGAGCGCGGCGAGACTGGCATCGCCGCACGCCTGAACGACGGGCGGACGATCGCCGCCGAGCTGCTGGTCGCCGCCGACGGCCGCCGCTCGCCGCTGCGCGAGGCCGCGGGCATCCGCTGCCTGCATTGGGACTATCCGCAGGTCGGCCTGGTCGCCACCCTCACCCACGAGCTGCCGCACGGCGGCGTCGCGCACGAGCACTTCCTGCCCTCCGGCCCCTTCGCCGTGCTGCCGATGACCGACGGCGAGGACGGCAGCCACCGCTCCTCCCTGGTCTGGACCGAGCGCAAGGACCTGGCGCCCGCCATGCTGGCGCTCGACGACGCCGCCTTCGCCTGGGAGTGCCAGCGGCGCTTCGGCGACAGCCTCGGCAGGCTGGGCCTCACCGGCCCGCGCTGGTCCTACCCCCTGTCGCTGCACCACGCGCAGCGCTACCGGGCCGGGCGCCTGGTGCTGGTCGGCGATGCGGCGCACGGCATCCACCCGATCGCCGGACAGGGTCTCAACCTCGGACTGCGCGACGTCGCGGCTCTGGCGGAGTGCTTGGTCGACGCCCGCCGCCTCGGCCTCGACCTGGGCGCCGGCGAGCCGCTGGCCCGCTACGAGCGCTGGCGCCGGCCCGACACCATGACCCTGATCGCAGTGACCGACAGCCTGAACCGCCTGTTCTCCAACGATCTGCCGCCGCTGCGTCTGGTGCGCGACCTCGGCATGGCGCTGGTCGACCGCGCCCAGCCCCTCAAGCGGCTGCTGATGCTGCACGCCATGGGCCTGGTCGGCGACCTGCCCCGCCTGATCAAGGGCGAACCCCTGTAGCTCGATGGCCGCTCAGCCGCGCCCGGCGGCGCGGCGGCCGTCGCGGGCGTTCAGGCCGATCAGCGCGAGGTTGGCCGCACCGGCCAGCAGCTCCAGCCCCTGCACCGCGTAGAAGGCTCCGTCGAAACGGCCGTCCTCCGCGCGCCATGCCAGGAAGACCGCCGCCGGGACCAGAACCAGCAGGCCGTTGCCGGCGATCAGCGGCATGCGCGTCTTCTTGCGTCGCACCGGCGCGTCGCGCCGCCCGCGCGCCAGCCGGAAGCCGGTGCCGCCGGTCGCCATCAGCGCCGGGATCAGCGCCAGCAACCCCCAGAGGATCGCGGTCTTGACCGCCGCGACCTGCTGCGGCGTGCCGAGCAGCTCGACGGCCACGGTGGAGACCCAGAAGACCAGGATGATCGCACCGGCCGCCAGACCGGCCAAGGCATGCACGCGCGTCAGCATCGATCCGATCCTTTCGTTCTTTTGGTCTGTCATTTTGACAATATATTGTCAATTAGGCGATATGCTTGCAAATATCACTTGCGGCGGTGCGTCGCAGCTCCAACCGCCGCGGCCACGGCCGCCCCGGATGCGCCTGCGGCGGCTCGGGCCGCCCCGCTTCAGTCTGACGGACGGCGCTCCCTCTCGGCTTCTGCCGCATAGGGAATCGCCTCGACCCGTCGGATCATGCGGCACACCGCGTCGCGCGCCCGGGCCAGCTCGGCCGGGTCGAGGCCGGCCGCGAGCCGTTCGGCCCAGGCCTCGTAGCGCGCCATGATCGCCGCATAGGCCGCCTCGCCCGCAGCCGTGCGCCGGATCAGCGGTGCGCGCTTGTGGTCGGGATTGGGCTCCAGCATGACGAAACCGTCGCCGGCCAACTCGTTGACCAGGCGCTGCACCGACTGGCGGGTCAGCCCCATGCGTCGGGCGATCTGCGCCACGGTCAGCGGCCGCCCCTCCAGCGCGATGGCGCCGAGCACCTTCCAGCGCGCGCTGGTGAGCCCCAGGTCGGCGGTCAGGCGGTCGCCCTCGGCGGTCAGCAGCCCGGCGAGACGGAAGACCTCCAGCACGATCTCGGTGAAAAGGGGGCCGGCACCTGCCGGCGGCACTCTGCCGGCGGGGGCCGGCACGTCGGAGTCCAGTGTCGTCATGGCAGTATCATGTCAAAACAGACAACGAACTGCCAAGCTTGCGTTCCCGAAGCGCGGCCGCGGTTTCGCAACGACACCCGGGCCGAGGCGAAAGGCCACGAGGTCGCGAGCGATCGTCACAGGCCGAAGGGATGGTTTGCGGCCGGGACGGCTCGACGCTCGGCTGGCGCTCCGCGGTTCAGCAGAACTTGCGGCCCTCGGCCTTGCAGTTGAACTGTTCCACCGCCGCATCCATGCGCCGGTTGGCGTCGTCGCGCACGCAGCGCACCCAACGTTCGAGGTCGTCGAGGTAGCGCCTGACTTCGTTCCGGCAGCTCCGGGCCCGCCATTCGTTCTCGAAGAACGTCCGCCCGAAGCTCTGATCCGTGCACCGCGGGGGCGTATCCGGCGGCTCGCGGCAGGGGAGCTGGGCGACGACGCTCGAGGCGGCGAGCAGCGCGGCGGTCAGCAGGCCGGCCAGGAATACGGGCAATCGCATGGGCGACAGTCTAGCCTGCCGTGCAGCCCGCCACCACCGCTTGCGGGTGCCGGCGGCCGGGCGGGGACCGACACGGCCCGGGGACGCCGATGTATAGCTATCGGAGTCCGGGTCGGAGCCCGACCCGGACACCTCCACAGTGCCGTCGCAGGCCACGCAGTCGATCTCGGTCCAGCCGTCGCCGCCGCGGTCCGGGCACTGGCCGTCGTCGGTCGACCCGGATCTCCCGTCTGTCGGAACTGAACACCTACTGGCCAGGGAAGGAGAACAGCTCTTGCGGTTCGGCCACGTCGCGCAGCGCATGCAGGCCGAGGGACACCAGCCCCGCCTCGGCGCCGGCGGCCTGCCGGAAGGTTCGGGAGACCAGCACGTCGCGCGCGAGCGGGCGGCACAGCGCCTGGATGCGGCTGGCCTCGTTGACCGCCGGCCCGACCACGGTGAAGTCGAGCCGGTCGTGCGCGCCGATGTTGCCGTAGAGAACCTCGCCCAGGTGCAGCGCCAGGCCGAAGTCCATGACCGGCCTGCCGGCCGCCTGGCGCGTCGCGTTGAAGGTCGGGAAGGCGCGGCGCAGATCCGCCGCGGCCGCCAGCGCCACCCGGCAGACCGCCGCATCCGCGCCCGCCGTCAGGTCGAAGGTGGCGAGCAGCCCGTCGCCCATGAACTTCAGGATCTGGCCGCCGTTGTCGTGCACCGGCCGCGCCAGGACCTCCAGGTAGTCGTCTAGGGTCTCGATCAGCGCATCGCGCGGTAGCTGGTCGGCAAGCCGCGTGAAGCCACGCAGGTCGGCGAACCAGATGACGGCCTGGATCGCCTGCGCCGAGCCGCGCTCGATGGCGCCGGTCAGCACCCGGCGGCCGGCATCGCGGCCGAGGTAGGTCTCCACCACCGTGGTGGCGACGTCATAGGTCAGGCGCGCCTTCACGGCCAGGGCGAGGTAGGGCAGCGACTGCATGACCTGGTCGAGTTGCCCCGGGTCGAACCCCTGCGCCCGGTCGGTGGCGCAGGAGAAGAAGATCCCGTCGAGCGTCCGGGTCGGGCCCTGCGGCGCCGCGGCCTCGGGCGAGGCCGCGGCGAGCGCTTGCACCTGCTCGGGATCGAAGGGCACGACACGGGCGGCGTAGTCGGTCAGGCCTTCGGCGCGCAGATCGGCGAACAGCAGGAACTCCTCCGCTGCGGAGTCGGAATCGAGCCGGCGGCGCAGCGTCAGGATGCCGCGCGAGCGCATGTGGTGGACGGGGCTGCGCAGATAGACCTCGCGGCTCTCCAGCGAGCGCTCGCGCGGCGTGTACTCGATCGCGCCGCTGCCGCCGGGCCGCCAGACGAAGGTGTGCGCACCGTAGCGCGGATGCAGCGTGTTCATCCCCAGCAGGACGCGCATCATCGGAAAGCCTGCGTCGAAGATCCGCTGGCAATAGCCGGCGAGCTGCGCGTCGAGCGGCAGGCCGCGCATGCCCCGCTCGACCAGCCAGAGGGGCAGATCCCCCAGATCGAGCGGCGGCGGCGTCACCGCCGCTTCATCGCCGCGCCGGCTCGCGCGACAGGCCCTTGGCCTCCAGGTTGCGCAGATAGTCGCCCCAGATCCGCTCCCGCTCGGCACCCAGCCGGTAGAGGTAGTCCCAGGAGTAGATGCCGGTGTCGTGCAGGTCGTCGAACTTCAGGCGCACCGCGTAGCTGCCGACCGGCTCGATCGCCATGATGCCGACGTGGCGGCGCCCGGCGACGATCTGCTTCTGGCCCGGCCCGTGCCCTTGTACCTCGGCAGAGGGGCTCTCGACGCGCAGCAGCTCGGCCGGCAGGGCGAAGGTGACACCGTCGTCGAAGTCGATCTCCAGCGTGCGCGTCTCCCGGCTGTAGCGGATCTCCAGCGGGTGGTGCTGAACGTCGAAGCCGCTCTTCGGGGGCAGGGTCTCGGGCCCGGACATGCCCCTAGCCCTCGAGCCGGCGCGCCTCGTCCGGCAGCATGATCGGGATGCCGTCGCGGATCGGGTAGGCGAGCCCGGCCTGGCGGCTGACCAGCTCCTGGCGCTCGGCATCGTACTCGAGCGGCGCCTTGGTCAGCGGGCAGACCAGGATCTCCAGCAGCTTCGGGTCGACCCGGTGCGGGTCGCGCGGGGCGGCTTCGGTGTGCGTCGTCTCGGTCATGGCCCGCTTTGCCTCTCTCCATGCGCCCCGTCCCGAGGAACCCTGAGAAGCGCGAAACCTCTCGGCCCGAGGCGGTCGGGGGAAAATGCTCGGTCGGAGGGCACGGCGCAAGCGGGGCCCTTCAGTGTCGCACCTCGCCGCCGGCGGATTCGCCCCCGGACAGGGTCGACATCTCCATGATCGCGGTCATGGTGCGCGCCCGCTCGGTGAGGTCGGGCGCCTCCAGCAGCGCCTGCTTTTCGCTCGGCTCGAAGGGGCAGATCATCGCCAGCGAGGTGACCAGCCGCTCGTCGGGCGTCTGCTGGATGGCGTCCCAGTCGCCGGACAGGCCGGTGTTGGCGAAGTAGCCGCGCAAGGCGGTGAGCAGCCGGTCGCGGTCGATGCGGCCGGTCACCTCGTCCTCCGGCTCCAGGTCGCCGGGCCAGTCGGACCAATCGACACGGCAGCGCCGGTAGCCGTCCTTCGGCGCCAGCTCCTCCAGCACGCGAAAGCGCGCCAGACCGGACAGGGTGATCAGCATGCGACCGTCCTCGGTCTCGCTGAAGGCGGTGATGCGCCCGGCGCAGCCGATCGCGTAGATCGGCGCGCTGCCCCGGTGCGCCGCCGGCGACTCGCGCCCCTCGCCCGGGTCCTCGACCGGCTGCACCATGCCGATCAGCCGCGCCCCGGCGATGGCGTCGCGCACCATGGCCAGATAACGCGGCTCGAAGATGTTGAGCGGCAGGCGGCCGCCCGGCAGGAGGAGCACGCCCGAGAGCGGAAAGACCGGGATCTCGGCGGGCAGGTTCTGGAAGTCTGGGTCGAAGGGGCTACGGCTCATGCAAACAGCAGGGACGACAGGCGTCGACGCATCTCCACGGTCAGCGGGTCGGCCGGCCCCCAAGCCTCGAAGTACTTGAGAAGCTGCTTGCGGGCGGCCTCCTCGTTCCAATTACGCTGACGGCGGACGATTTCCAGCAGCGCCTCGGCCGCAGCTTCCTTTTTTCCGGCCGCGTAGAGCGCCAGCGCCAGGTCGTAGCGCGCCTGGTGGTCGGCCGGGTCGTGCGCCACCTTCTCCATCAGGTCAGGAATCGCGCCGCTGCCCGGACCCTCGCCGGCCAGCTCCAGCGCCGTCTTGACCGGCTGAAGCTGCGGCTGCGCCTGGGTCGCCGCGTCGAGCTGGTCGAAGGCCATCTTGGCCTCCTCGGTCTGGCCGAGATCGATCAGCAGGCGCAGGTACTCGCCGAGCGCGTCCAGGTTCTCAGGGTCGTGACGCAGCACCTGGGCATAGATGGCGGCGGCCTGCTCGCGCTGGCCGGCGGCGACGAGCTGCTTGGCCTGCTCGACCGCCTGCTCGATGGCGGCCTGCTGATCGCCGGCCCCGGCACCGCCCTGCGGTTGGGCGCCGCCGGCGCGCTGGATGACGCCGTCGATGAACTGCTTGAGCTGGCTGGCCGGCAGCGCACCCTGGAAGCCGTCGATCGGCTGGCCCTGGAAGAACGCGTAGACGGTCGGCAGCGACGCGATGCGGAGCTGCTGCGCCAGCGCCTGGTTGGCGTCGACGTCGACCTTGACCAGCTTGACCGCGCCCTTGGCGTCGCGCACCGCCTGCTCGAGCGCCGGCGTGAGTTGCTTGCAGGGGCCGCACCAGGCGGCCCAGAAGTCGACCAGCACGGGCACCGTCATGGAGGCGTCGAGCACGTCGCGGGCGAAGGACTGCATGTCCGCGTCCTTGATCAGTTCGCCGTCGTCGGCCGGGGCGTGGGTCTGCATGCCGAGAATCGGGTCCATGGAAAGCGGTCCTCGCAAGTTCGTGCGCAGGGTCGTGCGCTGTCGGTGGTGCGGCCGGATGGGATGGGCGTCCGCGGCCCGTCCGGGCCGCCGTGCGGGGCGATTATGTGGCCAATCGGGGGGCAGCAGGCAAGGGCGGGAGGGCGGCGGGACAGGGCGGAGGATAGGCTCTCAGGATCAGGCGCGCTCGGCGCGGGCGAGATCGACGACCTGCGGCGGGTGGCCGGCCGCCTCCAGGAAGCGCACCAGGTCGCCAGGGACCAGCGCCGTGGTGCGGGTGTTGGTGAGGGGATGCACGTTGATCAGGTCGTGCTCCAGCAGGCCGGCGTCGAGCACCAGCGTGACCGCGCCGGGCGCGTCGTTGACCACGGCCAGCGGCGTGACAGCCCCCGGCAGCACGCCGAGGTGGCGCATCAGGCGCTCGGCGCTGCCGAACGACAGGCGCCCGGCGCCGAGCAGTTCGCCCACTTTCTTCAGGTCGAGCGGCCGGTCCTCCAAGGAGGTCACCAGCCACATCTGTCCCTTCTTGTTGCGCAGGAAGAGGTTCTTGGTGTGGCCGCCGGGCAGCGTGCCGCGCAGCGCCTTCGACTCCTCCACCGTGTGCAGCGGCGGGTGCGCGACGGTGCGCGCGGCGATGCCCATCGCCTCCAGGCGCTGCAGCAGCGCCTCCGGCGTCATCGGCGCGCTGCCGTCGGCCAGAACGGGCTCGCTCGCCGCCTCGTCGCTCGCTTCCACCGTCATCCTCGTCTCCTCCCGGCCCGCTCGCGGTTCGGCGCGCAGCCTAACGTCTCGGTCGGCGCTGGCAAGCTGGCGGGCGACGGATTCGCGGTGCAGTTGGCCCGGGAAGCACCGGCAGAGGGGTCTTGCAAAGCCGGGGCGAACACGCTATCTCCGCGGCCTCACCGGTCAGGTCGGGCCCCATACGGCCGTCGCCCCACCCGGTGCCGATCTGAAGCGCGGGCGTAGCTCAGGGGTAGAGCACAACCTTGCCAAGGTTGGGGTCGTGAGTTCGAATCTCATCGCCCGCTCCAGATCGCCTCGATCGATCGCCATCGAATCGACCATCAGCATGCCTAGCGCCTTGCGGTCGCCGCCGGTCGGCGATGCCGCTGCCACGGCTGTGGCCTGCGCACCTTCGGCTTGTCCGCGGCAGCACCGCCCTCGGCCGCCGCAGCGTTCGTCCCGGCGCGCTTCGCCCTATGCCGGAGTCTTCGAATAGGGTATTGATATACAAGGTTTCTTCAGCCCTTCCCACGACCGCAATACGGAGTTGATCCGGCAAAGTGACGATGCCACCCGAAGACGCGACGGCGCCACCCCGCACCCTGTTCGAGAAGGTCTGGGAGCGCCACGTCGTCGCCCGCGACGCGGCGGGCAACGAACTGCTGTTCATCGACCGCCACCTCGCGCACGAGGGTTCGTTCCACGCCTTCGCCAAGCTGGCGGAGCGCGACCTGCCGGTCGCCAGGCCCGACCTGACGCTGCTGATCGCCGACCACTACGCCCCGACGCGCGGACGCGGCGCGCCGATCGCGGACCCCGAAGTCGCCCGCGTCATCGACCAGCTCGGGGAGAATGCCGCGCGCTTCGGCCTGTCGCTGATCGGGCTGAGCGATCCGCGCCAGGGCATCGTGCACGTGGTCGGGCCGGAGCTGGGCTTCACCCTGCCCGGCCTGACCGTCGTCTGCGGCGACAGCCACACCTCGACCCACGGCGCCTTCGGCGCGGTCGCCTTCGGCATCGGCGCCTCCGAGGTCGCGCACGTGTTGGCCACCCAGACGCTTTGGCAGCGCCGGCCCCTGGCCAAACGGGTGCGCTTTTCCGGTCGGCCGGACGCCGGCGTCGGCGCCAAGGACCTGGTGCTGGCGATGATCGCGCAGATCGGTGCCGACGGCGGGACGGGCGCGGCGCTGGAATACGCCGGCCCGACCGTCGAGGCGCTCTCGATGGCCGGGCGCATGACCCTGTGCAACCTGGCGATCGAGTGCGGCGCCCGGTTCGGCCTGATCGCCCCGGACCGGACCACCTTCGACTGGGTGGCCGGCCGGCCGCTGGCACCCGAGGGGGCCATGCTGGAGCGGGCGCTGGCGGACTGGCGCGCGCTGGCCAGCGACCCGGGCGCCGCCTTCGCCGAGGAGATCGCCGTTTCGGTCGAGGGCCTGGCACCGATGGTGACCTGGGGGACCAGTCCGGAGCAGGCGGCGCCGGTGACCGGCCGCGTGCCCGACCCGGCCGAGCTGCCGACCGCCGCCAAGCGCGACGCCGCCGCCCAGGCCCTGGCCTACATGGACCTGGCGCCGGGCCAGCCGTTGGAGGGATTGGCGATGGACCGCGTCTTCATCGGCTCCTGCACCAACGCGCGGCTGGAGGATCTGCGCGAGGCGGCCGAAGTGTTCCGCGGGCGCACCGCGCAGGTGCCGACGCTGATCTCGCCGGGCTCGAGCGCGGTCAAGCGCGCCGCGGAGGCGGAGGGGCTCGACCGGGTGTTCCGCACGGCCGGGGTCGAGTGGGCGGAGTCGGGCTGCTCCATGTGCGTCGGCATGAACGGCGACCTGGTGCCGCCGGGCGCACGCTGCGCCTCGACCGCCAACCGCAACTTCCCGGGCCGCCAGGGCCCCGGCAGCCGGACCCACCTGATGAGCCCGCGCATGGCGGCGCTGGCCGCGGTGACCGGCGCCCTCGGCCGCCCAGAGGAGAGCGCCAGATGACCGTCGGCCCGCAGCCCTTCGCGGCGTTGGAGGCACCGGCCTGCGTGCTCGACCGCGCCAACCTCGACACCGACCAGATCGTGCCCGCGCGCTTCCTGCGCAAACCACGCAGCGCCCCCGACGGCTACGCCCCCTTCCTGTTCCGCGACCTTGAGGGGCTGCCTCCGGGCGCGCGCCCCGCAGAGGGTGCGCCGGCGGCGCGCATCCTGCTGACCGGCCCCAACTTCGGCTGCGGCTCGTCGCGCGAAGGCGCGGTCTACGCGCTGGTCGACGCCGGGGTGCGGGCCGTCGTCGCCGAGAGCTTCGGGGACATCTTCCGCGCCAACGCCGCGCGCAACGGACTGTTATGCGTGCGGCTGAGCGCGGCGCAGGTGGCGGCCCTGATGCGGAGCGTGACGGCCTCGCCGCAGGCGCGGCTGCGCATCGACCTGCCCGAACAGACGGTCGCAGCACCCGGCGTCGCCCCGATGCGCTTCGAGATCGAAAGCTTCAGCAAGCAGTTGCTGGTCGCCGGACAGGACGAGATCGGCTTTACCCTGGCGCGCGCCGCGGAGATCGCCGCCTTCGCCGCCCAAGCCGAGGCCGAGCGGCCTTGGCTGGTGCCGCCGCCGGAGCGACTGCGCACCGCACCCTGAGCGGGCGGCGCGGATCCCGAGGGCGGGGCCGAGAGGCGTTTCGTTGCCGTTACGACAGGCTCTCGCCGGCGCCGTCTGCGTCAGGCGCCAGGCGGTCGAGCGCCGCCGCGCCGAGGCCGAGACCGGCGGCAAGCACGGAACGCGTGTCGCTGCCCGGCACCGGGGCCGGGCGCACCGGCCGGTCGTCGGTCCCAGCGAAGCGCAGCGGCGTGCCGGGGGCCAGGTGCGTGCCGACGCCGGGCTGCTCGATCCGCTGGAACAGCGGATTGGCCGGCGAGCAGGCGGGGTCGTCGCGGACCAGTTCCTCCAGGCTCTGATACGGGCTCCAGAGCACCCGGTGCGCTTCGAAGTCGGCCCGCACCTCGTCCAGCGTGCGCGCCGCGAACCAGGGCTCCAGCAGGGCGGCGATCGCCTGACGGCAGCGCCAGCGCTCGGCGTCGCGCGCAAAGTCGGCCCGCAGGGCCGCCTCCAGATGCGCGAACGCCGGCCCCAGTCCCGTCGCCGCGCAGACGGCGGCCCAGTGGCGCGGGGTCAGCGCCACCAGCATCAGCCGGCGGCCGTCGGCGGTGGCGAAGTCCCGGCCGAAGGCGCCATAGAGGTCGTTACCGCCGGCTTGGCGGCCCCGGCCCAGCAGCTCGACCTCGGCGAGATAGCCGAGATTGCCCAGCATCCAGAGGGCCGAATCCTGCAGCGACAGGGCGACGAACTGCCCTTCGCCCGTCTCGCGCCGGCGCCGCTCCGCCGCCAGCAGGCCGACCGCCGCCAGCAGACCGCAGATCGCGTCCCAGGCCGGAAGCTGCTGGTTCACCGGTGCGTCGGGTCGCGCCGGTCCGGTCGCATAGGGCAAACCGGTGCGCGCCTGCACCGTGTAATCGACCGCGGCCTGCCCGTCGTGGGTGCCGGATATGCTGACCATGATCAGATCGGGGCGCTCTGCGCGCAGCGACTCGTAGGCCAGCCAGTCGCGGGCCGGCATGTTGGTCAGCAGCGCCCCGGCCTCGCACGCCAGGGCGCGCGCCGCCCGCCGGCCCTCGGCGCCGCGCAAGTCGAGGAAGACGGACCGCTTGGCCTTGTTCAGGCCGTGCCAGTAGAGGCTGGCGCCGTCGGCCGTCACCGGCCAGCGGCCGAGGTCCGGCCCGCCGCCGGCCTGATCGATGCGCACCACCTCGGCGCCGAGCTGAGCGAGGGTCATGCCGCCGAGCGGCGCCGCCACGAAGGCGGACAGTTCGACGATCCTTAACCCCTCCAGCACCGAGGCTTCCATTGCCTTCCCTCATTTCCCGGAAACGGTAGACATGTTCCGCAGTGCGGACTATCACTTCCGAAATAGATGTGTCTTGTCCTTTTCGCAGTCTACGTCGCGGAGGTTGAATGACCGTCCTGCGCAGTGCCGATGCGCCCGAGGGCGTCGCGCTTCTCCAGCTCGCGCGACCCGAAGCGCGCAACGCCCTCGACCTGACGACCCGGCGGGCGCTCGCCGAGCATCTGGAGGCGATCGCCGCCGATCCGCAGATCCGGGCCACCGTCGTCACCGGCGACCGCACGGCCTTCGCGGCCGGCGCCGACCTGAACCTGATCGCGCGCGCCAGCCCGATGGAGATCCATCGGCTCGATCTGCACGCGCTGTGGCGGCGCGTCGGCGAGCACCCGAAGCCGCTGGTGGCGGCGGTCAACGGGCCGGCCTACGGCGCCGGCTTCGAGCTTGCCTTGATGTGCGACCTGATCGTGGCCGGGCCGGCCAGCCGCTTTGCGCTGCCGGAGATCAAGGTCGGCATCATGCCGGGCGCCGGCGGCAGCCAGCGGCTGGTGCGCGCGGTGGGCAAGCACCGGGCGCTGCGACTGCTGCTCTCCGGCGATCCCATCGACGGCGCGACGGCGGAGCGCTGGGGCCTGGTCTCGCATCTGGCCGACAGCGACGCCTGCGTGCTGCAAACCGCGCTCGGCGTCGCCGAGGCGGTCGCCGCGCGCCCGCCCCTGGCGGCGCAGATGATCAAGGAGGCGGTGCTGGAGGGCGCCGACCTTCCCCTCGACGCCGCGCTCGCGATAGAACGGAAGAGCAATCAGCTTCTGTTCGACACCGCCGACCAGAAGGAATGCATGGCCGCCTTCCTGGAAAAACGCAGCCCGGTGGTGCGCGGCGCCTGAGCGGCGCCGACCCGCCCTCTCCCCACGCTCCGCAAGCTCCCGAAAGAGGCCCCCCGATGAGCATCGCCAGCAGCCATCCGACCCTGCGCGCCGCGGACGGGCACAGCCTGTCCGCCTTCGAGGCGCGGCCCGCCGCGGCGCCCAGGGGCGGCGTCGTCGTCGTGCAGGAGATCTTTGGGGTCAACGGCCATATCCGCAGCGTCTGCGAGCGCCTGGCGCAGGCCGGCTGGACGGCGCTGGCCCCGGCCTTGTTCGACCGGGTGGAGCGCGACCTGGAACTGGCCTACACCCCCGACGAGGTCGAGCGCGGCAAGGCGCTGAAGCAGCGGGTCGCGCTGGACACGGCACTGCAGGACGTCGAAGCGGCGCGCGTGGCCCTGGCGGGGCGTGCGCCGGGCGTGGCCGTGCTCGGCTTCTGCTGGGGCGGCAGCCTGGCCTGGGCGGCGGCCACCCGCCTGCCCGGCACGGCGGCGGCGATCTCCTACTATGGCGGCGAGGTCCCGCACCTGGCCGACGAGGCCGCGCAATGCCCGACGCTGCTGCACTTCGGGGAGACGGACGCGGCGATCCCGCTGGACGGCGTCGAGGCCTTCCGGCGCCGGCATCCGGCGCTGCCGCTGCACCTCTACCCGGCCGGGCACGGCTTCAACTGCGACCAGCGGGCCAGCTACCACGCGGCGAGCGCCGAGCTGGCCTGGCGACGTTCGTTGGCCTTCCTCGAGGCCGTGATGCCGGCCCCCCAGACCTGATCGGCGCGCCAGGCCTGGCGCCCGCCGCGCTCAGGCGGTGCGGCGCTGAGCGCGCCGGCGCCAGACGGCCAGGATCTCCTCGGCGGTGTGGGTCGGGTAGCGCGCACGGTAGAGGCCGAGGCTCGCCTCGTGCCGCTCGCGGTTCGGGCTGCCCACCGCATCCTCGACGACGACGGTGTAGTAATCGCGGTAGGAGGCGCTGCGCACGGTCGACTCGACGCAGCCTTCGGTGTTCACGCCGATGATCACCACGGTTTCGATGCCGCGCGCGCGCAGCACCCGCTCCAGGTGGGTGTCGAGGAAGGCGCAGGGCCGCGTCTTTTCCACCACCGTGTCGTGCGCCCCCGGCTCCAGGCCCTCGACGAACTCCCACCCGAAGGTGCCGGGCACGGTGTAGTCGGGGTCCTTACCGTCGCGGGTCTTGAAGCGCAGCCAGGCCGGACTGTCCGACTGGCCGTCCGGCAGGGTGATCTGGCGGATGAAGATGACCGGGATCCCGAGCGCCTGGCTCTCGCGCACGAAGCCGACCATCGTCGGCAGCCGTTCTGCGGTGATCGACAGATCCTTGCCGTAGCGGGCGAAGTGGCCGGCCGGATGGCAGAAATCGTTCTGGATGTCGACGCTAATCACGGCCGTACGGGCCGGGTCGATCATCTCCTCCAGGGTCTCGCAGACGTCCTTGCCCTTGATCCGTTTCATGAACGCTCCTCGATTCGGGTGACGGCGGGCGCCGTCTCGGCGCGGCGCGCGCGCACGAGCTGCAGCGCGAAGCAGGCGGCCAGGACCAGCAGCCCCAGCACGTCCGATTCCATGCCCGGCCAGATCAGCGCGCCGGCGGCAACGGCGAGCGCGATCCGGGTCGGCCAGCCGGCCGGGGCGATCAGCCAGCCGATCGTCGAGGCGGCGAGCGCGACCGTGCCGACGAAGCCGGTGACCGCCGCCATGGCGATGCCGGTGGCGTCGCCGACCAGGATCAACTCCGGGTGGTAGACCAGCAGGAACGGCACGATGAAGGCGGCGAGCGCCAGCTTCAGCGAGATCAGGGCGGTCTTCAGCCAGTTGGCGTCCGCCATCGCCGCGGCAATGAACACGGTGGCGCACAGCGGCGGCGTGATGCCGGAGAGAATGGCGTAGTAGAAGACGAACAGATGCGCCTGCATTGGCAGCAGCTCGAGCCGGATCAGCGCCGGCGCGACGACGGCCGCGGCCAGGATGTAGGCGGCCGAGGTCGGCAGGCCCATGCCCAGCACCATGGCGATGCCCATCGCCAGCAGCAGCGACAGCAGCAGGTGGTCCTGGGCCAGCGAGATGATCAGGGCGGAGAACTTCACGCCGACCCCGGTGCCAGCGATCATCGCCAGGACGATCTGCGAGCAGGCGATCAGGATGGCGACCGTGACCAGGCCGCGGCCGGCCAGGATCAGGCCGTCGACCAGCGTGCCGCAGCGCTGCGTCAGGCTGCCTTCGCGGCCGATCAGCAGGAACAGGGCCATCAGCGTCGCGGTCGCCCAGAATGCGCCGGTGCTGGGCGTGTAGCCCATCACCAGCAAACCGACCAGCAAGGACACGGGACCGAAGACCGGCAGGCTGCGCCGCCAGTGCAGGAAGTCGCGCGGGTCCGGGATGTCCGCGCGGTCGACCGTGCCGTAGCCGCAGCGTTTGGATTCGAAGTGGATGGCGGCGAAACAGCTCGTGAAGTAGAGCACCGCCGGGATCAGCGCGGCGAGCGCCACCTCCATGTAGGGGACGCCGAGCAGCTCGGCCATTATGAAGGCGCCGGCGCCCATGATCGGCGGCATGATCTGGCCGCCCGACGAGGCCACGGCCTCGACCGCGCCGGCGAAGGACCGCCGGTAGCCGAGCTTGCGCATCATCGAGATGGTGAACACGCCGGTGGTGGCGACGTTGGCGGCGGCCGAGCCGGAGACCGTGCCGAACAGGCTGCTGGCGACGGTGGCGACCTTGGCGCCGCCGCCGGTGAAGCGGCCGCTGACGTAAAGCGCCAGGTCCATGAAGGTCTGGCCGCCGCCGGTCTTCAGCAGGATGCCGCCGAAGATGACGAACATGGCGATGACGGTCGCCGAAACGCCCGTGACCAGCCCCCAGATGCCGCGGTCGGTGGTGTAGAGCACCTCGCTGATGAGCTCGAGCGACAGGCCGCGGTGCGCCCAGGTGCCGGGAAACAGCGGCCCGAAGTAGGCGTAGACGAGAAAGAGGACGGCCAGCATCGGGAACAGCCAGCCGACGACGCGGCGGGTGACCTCGAGCAGCACCAGGGTGAGCGCCACGCCCAGCCAGGTGTCGGTGGGTGTCGAGAAGAAGCCGATCGACATGATGCGGTCGTATTCGACCACCACCCAGGCGCAGGTGACGGCGACGACCGCCATCAGCAGGCCGTCGACCGCCAGCAGCGTACGCGACGCGCTCAGGCGCCGCGCCGCCGGGAACAGCAGGAGCGCCAGGATCAGGCTGAGGCCGATGTGCGGCGCGCGCTGCTGAATGTTCGGAAAGGCGCCGAAGGCGCCGGTGTAGAGGTGGAAACCGGCGAGCAGCAGGGCGACGGCGGGTACCGCCGGCGCGAGCCAGCCGGGCAGCCGGCGCGAGACCACCCTGGCCTCGTCGCCGGCCGCCCGGCCGTCGTCGCGCACCGGCCCTCCGTCTCGCGCAGGCGGTGCGGCCGTCACCGGCGTCAGCCCTGCTTGGCTTCCGGCGGGGTCAGGTGATCGGGCACGTCATGCCCCTGCTCGACCAGATAGTTGTAGACGCCGATATGCAGCGGCGCGGTGCCGTACTTGAGGGTGTTCTCGACGATGTCGACCGCAGCGATCGCCGGATAGGTCTCGGCGATCTTGTCCTGGTGCTCCACCATCGCCTTGAAGATGCGGTAGCCGAGCTCTTCGGACAGGCGGTTGGTCGTGCCCTGGGCGATGAAGACGCCGCGCACGACGGTCTCTTGCGCGCCCTCGTAGGGCGGCGTCAGGGTGACGAACTGGTAGTGCGGAAAGGTCTCCTGCACCTTGGCGATCTCCGCGTCGCTGTAGCTGAGGAAGCGCAGCGGCACGGCGGTGCCGATGTCGAGGATCAGGCCGTCGGGGCGGTCGAACAGCCCGGCCTTGGCCAGCCCGTCGATGCGGCGGTCCTTCATGGCGTCGCGCGCGTCGCCGTAGCTGCCGGTGAACCAGTCGGGCTCGACGCCGACCAGCTCGAGCTGGTTGCGCGTCACCCGCTCGGTCGAGCTTCCGGCGGCGCCGCCGCTGAACTCGCGGCCATCGAGATCCGACAGGCTGGTGATGTCGCTGTCAGCATTGACGACCAGGTAGTAGGCCAGCGGATTGGTCACCCAGAACAGCCGGAAGTCCGGCTGGGCCTGGCCCTCCCACGGCCCGACGCCTTCCTGGTACTCGAAGAACTCGGGCTCGGCGAACAGCCCCCAGTCGGCCTCGCCGCGGGCCAGGCGCTTGCGGTTGTCGACGCCGCCGCCGGTTTCCATGACGGTGACCTCGAGGTCGTCGAACAGCGCGTTCAGCATCTGCGCCTGGGCCACGTGGTAGGCGTAGAGCGAAGATGACTGGCCGGTCGCCGCGATGGTCAGAAAGGTCTTGTCCTGGGCTGCGGCCTGGCCGGCCGGCAGCGCCGCCAGGGCGGCGAGCGCGGCGCCGGCCGTGGCCGTGCGCAGGGGCGTAAGAAGTCGGCCTAACATATCGGTCCTCCTGTTCGGGGTCTTCTTCGGGGTCTGCGTTGCGTGGACTTTCAGTGCGGGTGCGCCGAGGCGACCTGCGGCGCGGCCGGCGTCAGGCCGTCGGTGCGGGGTGCGGCGCGCGGGCCTGGGCCGTGCCGATCATGCTGTCGCGGGTGACCAGGGCGGCCAGATCGGCCTCGCTCAGGCCCTCGGTGCCGGCCGGCCGCATCGGGATCACCAGATACCGGCAGTCGGCGGTGCTATCGAGCACGCGGACCTCGACATCCTCCGGCAGGACGGTGCCGAATTCGGCCAGCACGGCGCGCGGCTCGCGCACCGCGCGCGAGCGGTAGGCACGCGACTTGTACCAGAGCGGCGGGATGCCCAGAAGCTGGCGCGGGTAGCAGGAGCAGAGCGTACATACGACCATGTGGTGGCGCTGCGGCGTGTTCTCGACGGCGATCAGCTCCAAGCCCTCGAAGGGGTAGCCGAGCTCCGCCACGGCGGCGTTGCCGTCGGCCAGCAGTCGAGCCTTGTAGTCCGGATCGACCCAGGCGCGCGCGATCACCTCGGCGCCGTTCTGGGGCGTGCGACGGTCCCACTGATCGATCTTCTCGGCGATCTCGCGGGCGCTCAGGACCCCCTTTTCGATCAGCAGCTCGCGCAGCGCGATCTCGAGGAACTCCCAGTCCTGGCTCGGCTCCTGCAGATCCGGCTGGAAAGGGTGGGAGTGACCGTGCGCCGCGGCCTCGTGATCGTGGCGGTGGCCGTGCTCGCGACGATCGTGCCCGTGGTCGTGGCTGTGTGCGAGGCCCTGCGGCCCGCGTCCGTCCGCACCGCTCACGTCGCAGCCTCCTCCAGCCAATGCTCGTAGATGTCGGCGGCCAAGCTGTCGCGCGCGCCGTAGGCGCCGTCGCCCTGCCAAACGGCCGCCATCGCGAAAACGACCTCGTAGAGCGGGATCGGCGGCAGCCCGTCCTCGCCCCAGGCCAGCCGCTCGGGATTGGGAAAGGCGCCGTGCACGCCGATCACCCGGCCGGTCCGGCCGCGCAGGTAGAACGGCGTGCGGATGTGCCCCGGCGGATACGCCGCGCGCACGCGCACCCGGTCGCCCACCCGGAAGCGGGCGTCCGGCAGGTCGGCCGCCCTCACGAGCCGCCCCCCGCCGCGCCCCGATGACGCGCCCGCACCTCGGCCAGGCGGGCGTCGATCTCGGCATCGGAGAGCACGCCCTTTTCGACCAGCAGACGGCGCATCGACTCGACCCAGCGCTGGTAATAGGCGCCGCCGTCGTACAGCTCCGGCGGCAGCCCCTCGATCGTCCGGCGGTTCTCGTCCGTCTTCCAAAGCGCGTGCGGCTTGTCGCGCAGGATCATCATCATCGCGTCGATCCGGCGTTCCACCAGGGTCGGCTCGTGTTCCCGGCGGTCGATCGGGCCGGCCTCGAGACCGCCCATGTCGTGCATGCGCCGCTGTGCCATGCCGCCTCCCCCAGCGCGTGGCCTTGGACCTATGCCTCCCGGCAGCCGCGATGCACACGGCCGAATGCGGAAAGCGCCCGCACACTGCAGTATCGATCCACGGCTTTCAACTCTTTTGTTCTGCTTAGCGGAATTGTAAGTTCGTTTCGTGAATCGCCAGTCCGACAAAATCGGGACGCACCCGGTCGCAGGCTGGCTTCGGCGCCCCGGCCTGGCCGCCTTCGTCCTGCTGCGCCGCAGCGTGCTGGCCGGAACGCTGGTCGGCGCCGCCGCGCTGGCGACGCTGACGGCGCTCGGCGGCGCGTGAGCGAAGCAACACCGAAAGACGACCGACGGAGACTGCGATGCGCAAGACCAGGCTGCTGAAATCCCTGATCGCCCGGCCGGAGATCCTGGTGATGCCCGGCGCCTACGACCCGATCAGCGCCCGGCTGATCGAGCTGGCCGGCTTCGAGGCGGTGCAGGCCACCGGCCTGGGCATCACCGCCGCCAGCCTCGGCCTGCCCGACTTCAGCGTCATGGGCATGAGCGACATGGCCGAGCGGACGGGGCGGCTGGTGCGCAGCACGCGCCTGCCGGTGATGGCCGACGGCGACAACGGCTTCGGCAACGCCGTCAATACGGTGCTGACTGTGCGCGAGTTCGAGGCGGCGGGTGCCGCGGGCATCAACCTGGAGGACCAGCGGATACCGAAGCGCTGCGGCCATCTGGCCGGCAAGCAGATCGTCTCCGCCGCCGAGATGGTGCAGAAGGTGCGCGCCGCCGCCGAGGCCCGCCAGGATCCGGACTTCGTGATCAATGCGCGGACCGACAGCCTGGCGATCGCCGGGCCGGAGGAGGCGATCCGCCGGGGCAACGCCTATCTGGAGGCCGGCGCGAGCATGGTCTTCGTCGACGGGACGGACAGCGCCGAGACCGTTGCCCGCCTGGTCGCGGGGATCCGCGGCCCGGTCGCGGTCAACATGGTCGAGGGCGGCAAGACGCCGCCGGACCTGACGGTCGCCAGGTTGCAGGAGTTGGGCGTGGCGCGCGTCAGCCTGCCGGTCACCGCGCTTCTGGCGGCAGTCGGCGGCATGCAGCGCGCGCTCGCCGGCCTGAAGGCGCACGGCGAGCCGGCGCGCTACCAGGACGCGCTGGCCGGCTTCGAGGCCTTTCACAGCCTGGTCGGCATGGACGAGGTGCGTGCCCTCGAAAGCCGTTACGCCGTCGCCGAGGGAGACGAAGAGGTGGCCGCCGAATAGCCGGGCGTCCGGCCGGCCCGAAACGCGCGGCGGCGGCGCGGCTCAGCCGCGCGCGCCGTAGCGGGCCTCCAGCTCGATCCAGGCGGGATAGTCGAACAGCGACCAGAGGGCGCGGTGGTCGAGCATGCGTCCGGCCTGGCCGGCCGTGGTGCCGCTGTCGGCCAGCTCGCCGAGCAGCTCCTGGCCGACGCGACCGAACAGCCGGGTGAGCGAGTTGGGAAAGATCGCCAGCGCATAGCCGAGGTCCTGCAGCCTGCCCGCCGGCAGGCAGGGCGTGCGCCCGCCCTCCACCATGTTGGCCAGGGTCGGCGTGCCGGCGAAGGTGCGGCAGATCTCGGCCATTTCCGCCTCGCTCTCCGGGCTCTCGACGAAGAGCACGTCGGCCCCCGCCTCCTTGTAGAGCCCAGCCCGGTCGATCGCCGCCTGCAGGCCGAGCGAGGTGCGCGCGTCGGTCCGTGCGATCACCTGGAAGGCCGCGTCCTGGCGCGCATCGCACGCCGCCTCGATGCGCGCCGCCATCTCCTCCGCCGTCACCAACTTGCGCCCGAGCTCGTGGCCGCAGCGCTTCGGCGCCTCCTGATCCTCGAGTTGGATGGCGCTGACGCCGGCACGCTCGAACTCGCGCACCGTGCGGATGACGTTGAGCGGGCCGCCGAAGCCGGTATCGCCGTCGGCGATCACCGGGATGGTCAGCACGTCGCAGATCCGCTTGATGCGGTCCAGCACCTCCGAGAAGGAGGCCAGGCCGACGTCCGGCGCGCCCAGGGCGCTCATCGAGACGCCGGACCCGGTGATGTAGGCCGCCTCGAACCCGGCCGTCTCCACCAGGCGCGCGGTCAGGCAGTCGAAGCAGCCCGGCGCGACCAGCAGCTCGGGCTGCGCAAGACGCGCCTGCAGGCGCGCCGAACGGCCGGCCGTCTGGCGCAGGCCCGGCGGACAGGCGGCATTGAAGCTTTCGGACATACTCCTCCTCGCTCTGCGGAGCCCCGGCGGCATAGGCGCGGGGCAAGGCTGCAGAAATGGGACGGGCCGCGGAAGCCGTCTTCCGCGGCCCGAACCGTCGGGGCTGTGGCTTTGCCCCTCAGTTGCCGGCGAGCGCGCGCTCGACGTGCTCGTTGGTGAAGGAGCGATCGGCCAGCTCCGGCTCGAACTGCCGGTCGGAGAACTTGTTGAGGAACTCGATCACCCGCACCAACTGCGCACGCGAGACGTCGGGCGACTGCGGATAGGCCGGCACCACGCGGGTCCAGGCGGCGTCGAACAGCTCCTTGTCGAACTGCTCGAAATAGCCGGCGTAGACCGCGTCGCGGACCTCCAGGGTGCGCGCGGGATCGTGCATCGCCTGGGTGGCCGCGTGGATCGCGCGCACCACGCTGGCCGAGCGCTCGGGGTCTTCCTGCAGCCAGCTCTCGCGAGCGTTCAGCGTGATGTAGAGGTAGCCGTCGAGGTCGGGGATCTGGCCGCCCGACATGTCGAACAGCAGGAAGGCGCCGTGCTTGGCGATCGCCGTGTCCGAGGTCGGGTTGGACAGGACGAAGCCCTCGATGCGGCCGAGCTCGAAGGCGGCCAGCAGCTCGCGGCTGCCGCCGACGAAGACCACGGTGGCGTCCTCCTCGGGGTCGTAGCCGGCCTGCTCCAGCATGTAGGTGGCGAGCTGGTGCGTGCCGCTGCCGGCGCCGGTGACGCCGATGCGCAGCCCCTTCAGCGCCTTCAGGCGTTCCTCGACCGTGGAGTCCTCGCTCAGCCCGCGCTCTTCGGCGACGTCGCCCTGGATCACGACGTTCGAGGCGTACTGGGTCATCAGCGCGGTGAAGATCTTGACGTCGACGCCCTGCTGGACGGCGCGCATCGCCGCCGCCGGCGTGCCGGGGTAGACGTGGGTGTCGCCACCGATCACCGAGGCCAGGGCGGCGGCGCCGCCGGCCTTGAAGACCTGGATGTCCGCCTCGATACCGTTGTCGGCGAAGTACCCCATGACGTCGGCGGCGTAGACGGGCAGGTAGAGCATGCCCACGCTGGGCATGGCGAAGGCGACCTCGTGCTTGTCCTGTGCGGCGGCCGGCAGCGTTGCGCTGGCGGCGAGCAGGGTCGCCCCGGCGGCCGCCGCCGCGATACGCGTGAAGACTCTCATCTCGACGTTCCTCCCTCGTTGCGTCTTGCGTCGATCCCCGACGGCCGCCCGGAGCGACCGGCGGCGGCTAGATCGACATCTCTCTCTTGTCCTCGACCGTCTTCCACGGCATGGCCTTCTTCTCGAACCACTTGACGGCGAAGTTCAGCAGCAGCGCCAGGACCATGATGGCGATCAGCGCGGCGAACATGCCCGAGGTGTCGAACTGCCCGGAGGAGTCGGCCAGCAGGTAGCCGAGGCCCTGGTTGGAGGCGATCAGCTCGCCGACGATGGCGCCGATCAGCGCATAGGGCACCGACAGCCGCAGCCCGTTGAACACCCAGGTGATCGCGGAGGGGACCACCACCTTGCGCAGAATGTCGCTCTCGCTGGCCCCCATCAGGCGCATGATGGCGATCTGCTCGCGGCTGACCGAGCGCACGCCGGAATAGGTGTTCAGGAAGACCAGGAAGAAGACGATCGTGGCCGTCAGGTAGATCTTCATGTCGATGCCGATGCCGAACCAGAGGATGAACATCGGCGCCAGCGCGATCTTCGGCAGGCTGTAGAACATCATGATGAAGGGGTCGAGCACGTCGGCCAGCGCCTGGGCGCGGCCCAGCAGCACGCCGACCGAAATGCCGATCAGGCTGCCCAGCAGAAACCCGAGCAGGGCTTCGATGCTGGTGATGCCGGCGTGGTAGAACAGCTTGCCGCTGATGGCCCAGACATAGAGCGTCTCGGCGATTTCCGTCGGCTTGCCGATGAAGAAGTCGGAGATCAGCCGGCCGGAGACGGCCTGCCACAACCCGAGGATGCCGAACAGCAGGGCGGCCCGCGCCAGCCAGATGCGCTGCCTGCGCCGGCGCTCCTCCCGGACCCGCCGCTCGGCCGTGGTCTCGCCGTCGCCGCCCCCGAGGACGTCCGCGCGCTGCGTGGTGTCTGCCATGTCAGTCGTCCAGCCGGTCCATGTCGGGCGACAGCAGGTCCCACAGCTCCGCCGTGAGGTCCCGATAGATCGCGTTGTGGCGCAGGCCCAGCAGGTCGCGGTCGGGCGGCAGCGGCACCTCGACCACCCGCGCGATGGTGCCGGGCCGATGGGTGAAGACGACGCAGCGGTCGGCCAGCGCAACCGCCTCGTCCAGGTCGTGGGTGACGAACACCGCCGTCTTGCCGAGCGCCTTGGTCAGCCGCCGGATCTCGATCTGCATCTTGAGCCGCAACTGCGCGTCGAGCGCGCCGAAGGGCTCGTCCATCAGTAGCGCTTCGGGGTCGTAGGCGAGCAGGCGCGCCAGCGCACAGCGCTTGCGCATGCCGCCGGAAAGCTGCGAGGGATAGGCGCGCTCGAAGCCCTTGAGGCCGACCTTCTCCAGCAGCGCGGCGACGCGCTCGTGCGCCTGCGCCTTGGGCACGCGGCGGATCTCCAACGGCACTATGACGTTGCCCAGCACGTCGCGCCAGGGCAGCAGGTGATCGTTCTGCGTCATGTAGCCGACGCGCTGGTTGTAGGGCGCCACCAGCTCGCCGCGATAGCGCACGAGGCCGGCCGAGGGCTCGAACAGGCCGGCCGCCATATTCAGCAGGGTGGACTTGCCGCAGCCGGACGGGCCGACCAGCGTGACGAACTCGCCCTCGCGCACGTCCAGGGTGATGTCGCGCACGGCGACCACGTCGCCCTGCAGGGTCTCGAAGGTCTTGCCGACCCCCTCGTAAGAGATCAGCGTCGCGGACTCGGCAGGTGCGCCGGGCGCGCCCGCCGCCGGGTCTTTCGCCGCCGAGTCTCGGGCAGCCGCCGGATCGGTGACGGCGGTATGCAGCATCGGCTTCCCTCCCTGGTGACCCGGCTTCTCGCGGTATTTGGCCTGCGGCACGCAGGTGGAGCGGTATCAGAACCGAAATTTGCGGTCAACGAGTTTCGCAGAGCGGTTTCTAACCGTCACTCTTGTCAGGATGAATGCGCTGGGATAAAACGTGGCCGAGCAAACTTCGGTTGAGCTCGCACCTGATTCTCCTCCCACCTGAGCTTGCGGATTGTTGACGCTTCCGACATGAAACCCTCCTCTGCCCCGCTCGCCGAAGAGGCCTACGTCGACAAGGACGACGAAATCTCTCGGGCGGCGAGCGCCGACCGCAAGTTCATCACCGCGCTGGCCCGCGGCTTCGAGATCCTGCGTGCCTTCAAGCCGGGCAGCGGCGCCCTGGGCAACCAGGAACTGTCGCGCATCACCGGAATTCCGAAGGCCACGGTCTCGCGGCTGACCCACACGCTGTCGGAGCTGGGCTACCTGCGGCAGCTCAAGCCGGAGGGCAAGTACGAGCCGACCGAATCGATCCTGGCGCTCGGCTACGCGGTGCTGTCCAACATGCTGGTGCGCCAGATCGCGCACGAGCCGATGCAGGAGATGGCGCTGCAGCACCAGGTCTCGGTGGCGCTGGCCAGCCGCGACCGTCTGAGCATGATCTTCGTCGACGTCTGCAACAGCCGCTCGCTCGGCACGCTGCGCCTGGAGATCGGCTCGCGCGTGCCGATGCCGACGACCGCCGTCGGCCGCGCCTTCCTGGCCGGTTTGAAGGAGCAGGAGCGCCACTTCTTCTACGAGCGCTTCGCCGAGCGGCTGGGCGCCGAGGAATGGGCGAAGCTGCGGGCGCGCGTCGAGGACGCGATCGACCAGGTCGACACCCGCGGCTTCTGCTACGTCGAGGACGAGTGGCACAAGGGCATGCGCGCCGTCGGCACGCCGCTGGTCTCGCTCGACGGGCAGACCGTCATGGGCACCATCTGCGGCGCGCCCTCCTTCGCGGTCGAGCGCGACAAGCTGGAAGGCGAGTTGGGTCCCCGGCTGACGCATCTCTGCCGCAGCCTGGCCCCGATGCTGCGCTGACCCTCGGCGGCCTCACCGCCCGCGCCCATGCGGTCCCCGGCAACATCCGGGGCGCGCTCTGGATGCTGCTGTCGGCCTTCTTCGTCGCCGCGCTCGGTGCCACTGTCAAGCACCTGGGGCAGAGCCTGCCGGTCCTGCAGCTCGGCTTCCTGCGTTGCCTGATCGGCCTGCTGCTGGTCCTGCCCTTCGTCTGGGTGCAGGGCAGCGGCGTGCTGCGCACGGGCCATCCCTGGCGCCACCTGCTGCGCGGCCTGCTGGGCATGGCCGCGATCGCCGCGAACTTCTACGCCGTCACCCACCTGACCCTGGCCGAGGCGACCGCGATCACCTTCGCCAAGCCCCTGTTCGTCATCGGGCTCGCGGTGCTGTTCCTGGCCGAGGACGTGCGCTGGCGGCGCTGGACGGCCACGGCCGTCGGGTTCCTGGGGGTCCTCGTCATGGTGCGCCCCGACCTCGGCGTCGAGCCGGCGATGCTGGTGGCCCTGTTCGGCGTGGCCTGCGTCAGCGGTGTGGTGATCGTGCTGAAGGGGATGCCCGCCAGCGAGCGTCCGGCGACCATCCAGTTCTACTTCGGCCTGACCGCGACCGCGGCACTGCTGGTCCCCGGCGTGCTGGTCTGGCAGCCGACCAGCCCGCGCGAATGGCTGCTGATCCCCTTCCTGGGGCTGTTCGGCTTCGCCGCCCAGTACTGCGTCATCCGCGCCCTGAAGGTGGGCGAGGCGACGGCGGTGATGCCCTTCGACTATGCGCGGCTGCTCTATGCCACCGCGCTCGGCTACCTGCTGTTCGCCGAGCTGCCGACGGCCTCGACCGCGCTGGGCGCCGGCATCATCGTCGCCGCCACCCTCTACATCGCCCGGCGCGAGGCACGCGTGGCGCGGGAGGCGCGGCGCAAGGCCGCCGCGGCCCGCCGCGAGGAGGCGGAGCTGCACCGCGAAACCCTGCCCTAGACTCACACTTTTGCGAGATGTATGAACCGCACAGCGGAATCGGTGGCTCCATCACCGACGCCGACGCCCATCCCTGCCGAGGAGACCCTAGATGTCGCGGACCGACAAGATCGAGAAATGGCGCGGCTTCGTCCCCGACGCCGAGCTGGAGACCTACGTCAAGGGCGGCTTCGGCAACCGCATCGGCTTCGGCCGGCGGCCGGCGCTGCTGAACATCGACACGACCCACATGTTCGTCGATCCCGCCTACAGCCAATGCGGCGCGGAAGACCCGGACCTGCTGGCGGCGATCGTCCGCATCACCGAGACCTTCCGCCGCCTCGACCTGCCGATCTACTACAGCCGGCGCGACGACCGCACCCATCCGGTGCGCCGCGGGATCTGGAACCTGAAGCTCGGCACGGCCGACGACTTCCAGTACAGCCGCGACCCCCGCGCCGACACCTGGCCGGAGGCCTACGCCCCGCGCGAGCGGGACGTGGTGGTCTACAAGAACAAGCCCTCCGGCTTCTTCGAGACGCCCCTCGAATCGTTTCTGCGCTACGACGAGGTCGATACGCTGGTGTGCATCGGCATCTCGACCAGCGGCTGCGTACGCGCCGGCGTCACCGACGCCTTCTCGCACAATTTTCGGGTGATCGTGCCGCAGGAGGCGGTCGGCGACCGCTGCGCCACGGCGCACCGCGCCAACCTGTTCGACATGGACATGAAGTTCGCCGACGTCGAGCCGCTGGACGAGGTGGTGGCCGAAATGGAGGCCCGCTTCGGCGCCGGCACACCGCGCGTGGCGCAGTGATCCCCGCAGGGGCAGGCGCATCGCTTCCGGCACGGTGCCGATACCGCCGGGTCGAGCAGAAGGACAGGTCGAGGCCATGGATTTCGAATTGAACGAACAGCAGGCGCTGTTCCGCGACAGCGTCCGCAAGTTCGCCGAGCGCCACCTCGCGGACGGCGCACTGCAGCGCGCCCACACGCCGGGCTTTCCCTTCGAGGTGGCGCGCGCGCTCGCCGAGGCGGGCCTGATGGGCATCGCCTTGCCCGAGGAGGACGGCGGGCAGGGCGGCACCCTGATGGACGCGATCATCGCCATCGAGCAGGTGGCGCTGGTCGATCCGCGCGGCGCCGATGCCGTGCAGCAGGGCAACTTCGGCGCCATCCGGACCTTGGCGGAGTACGCCACGCCGGCCCAGAAGGAGCGCTATCTGCCGCCCCTGCTGAAGGGCGAGACGGTGATCGGTCTGGGGATGTCCGAGGCCAACGCCGGCTCCGCCGTCACCGACCTGACGACCAAGGCCGTGCCCGACGGCGAGGGCTGGCGGGTCTCCGGCGGCAAGGTCTTCACCAGCCACTCGGCCGAAGCCGACCTCTTCCTGGTCTATGTCCGCTTCGGCCCCGGCGTCGACGGCATCGGCTCGGTGCTGATCGAGCGCGGCCAGGAGGGATTCTCCTTCGGCCAGCCGAGCAACTACATGAACGGCGAGCAGTGGTGCGCGCTCTACTTCGATTCGGTCCGGGTCGAGCCGGAGAACGTCCTGCTGGGCCCCGGCGGCTTCAAGAAGCAGATCGCCGGCTTCAACGCCGAACGGCTGGGCAACGCCGCGCGCGCCCGTGCGCTCGGACAGTTCGCCTTCGAGGCGGCGCGCGCGCACGCGCTGACGCGCACCCAGTTCGGCCGGCCGCTGTGCGAGTTCCAGGGCCTGCAGTGGAAGTTCGCCGACGTGCTTGTGGGCCTGGAGGCGGCACAGCTTCTGCTCTACCGGGCGGCGACCAAGGCCGACCGGGGCCTGCCCTCCGCACAGGACACCGCCCTGGCCAAGCTGATGTGCAACAAGGCCGGCTTCCAGGCGGCCGACGAGGCCGTGCAGGCGATGGGCGGCACCGGATACTGCGACGAGCACCTCGTCGAGTACTGCTTCCGCAAGACCCGCGGCTGGATGATCGCCGGCGGCTCCATGGAGATGATGCGCAACCGCATCGCCGAGGGCATCTTCGAGCGCCGCTTCTCGCAGCGCCCGCCGCGCCCGGCCGAGGCTCGCGGCTGATGCCCGCTCGCGACGCGATCCCCGCGGCCGGTCGTGCCGGCGACACGCAGCGGGCGTTGGCGGACTGCCTGCTGCGGCCGCGCAGCGTCGCCGTCGTCGGCGCCTCGGCCGACCCGGCCAAGAACAACGGCCGCCCGGTGCGCTACCTGCGCAAGCACGGCTACCCGGGCCCGATCTATCCGGTCAATCCGGCCTACGAGACGCTGGAGGCCTTGCCCTGCTATCCGAGCCTGCGCGCCGTGGCCGCGCCGATCGACCACGCCCTGGTGATGGTCCCGCAGGCGGCGGTGGAGGGCGTGATCGACGACTGCCTGGCGGCCGGCGTGCGCTGCGCCAGCATCTTCACCGGCGGCTTCGCGGAGAGCGGGGCGGAGGGCGCCGCGCGCCAGCGCCGCCTGGTCGAGCGCGCGCGCGCCGGCGGTCTGCGCCTGCTCGGGCCCAACAGCCTGGGGGTGGTGAACACCCGTCTGCCGATGGCGCTGAGCGCCAACGCGGTGCTGGAGCGTCCCTCGCTGCCGGCCGGCCGCTTCGGCCTCGTCTCCCAGTCCGGCAGCCTGATCGGCGCCCTGGTCTCCCGGGGCCAGGCGCGCGGCATCCACTTCTCCAGCCTGGTCTCGGTCGGCAACGAGTCGGACCTCTCGGTCGGCGAGGTCGCGGCAATGATGATCGAGGATCCGGACACCGACGTGGTGGCGCTGTTCCTCGAGACGCTGCGCGACCGCAGCGCCCTGGAGACGATGGCGGCCAAGGCCGAGGCCACCGGCAAGCCGGTCCTGGCCTACGTGCTGGGGCGCTCCGAACTGGGCCGCAGCCTGGCGCAGTCCCACACCGGCGCGCTGGCCGGGCAGGGCGCGGCGATGGACGCCTGTCTGGCTGACCTGGGCGTGCTGCGCGTCGAGGTCTTCGAAAGCCTGATCGAGGCGCCGCCGCTGCTCGCCCGGCGCGCCCGGCCGGCGGGCCGGCGCGTCGCCGTGGTGACCACGACCGGCGGCGGCGGCGCGGTCGTCGCCGACCACCTGGGTGGTCGCGGACTCGAGGTGGTCCCCCCGCCGCAGGCCCTGCGCAGCCGGCTGGGGGCGCACGGCCTGGAGATCGGCGAGTCGCCCGTGGTCGACCTGACGATGGCCGGCACGCGCGAGGCCACGGTCGACGCCTGCCTCGCCAGCCTGATGCACGCGCCGGAAGTCGATGCCGTCGTCATGGTGGTCGGCTCCTCCTCGGAGTTCCACCCGGACCTCGCGGTCAAGCCGCTGACCAGGTGGGCCGAGGCCGCCAAGCCGGTGGTCGCTTTCCTGCTGCCGAACGCCGAGCGTTCCCTGGCGATGCTGGCCGAAGCGGGCATCGCCGCTTTCCGCACGCCCGAAGCCTGCGCCGATGCGCTGGCCGCGTACCTGGGCTGGCGGGCGCCCCGTCTGCCCGAGGCCCGGCCGCTGCCCGCCGCGGCCGCGGCCCTGCTGGAGCGGCGCCGGGGCGCCGGCGCGCTCAACGAACTGGAGGCGCTGCAGCTCTTCGCCGGCCTCGGCGCCGAGACGGTGGGGTGCCAGGTGGTGCCGCTGGACGGACCGGTGCCGGACGACCTGCCCTACCCCGCCGTCGCCAAGATCCTGTCGCCCGACATCGCCCACAAGAGCGACCTGGGCGGCATCGCGCTCGGACTCGCCGACGCCGAGGCCCTGCAGGCGGCGGGATTGCGCATCCGGGAGTCGGTGGCGACCGCACGCCCCCAGGCGCGGCTCGAGGGTCTGCTGGTCCAACCGATGACCCGCGGTCTGGGCGAGGCGATCGTCGGTTTCCGCGTCGACCCGCTGGCCGGGCCGGTGGTGATGGTCGGGGTCGGCGGCGTGCTGGCGGAAATCTACCGCGACATCGCGCTCCGCCTGGCGCCGGTCGAGGAAGCCGAGGCGCTGGCGATGATCGGCGAGGTCAAGGGACTGGCGCCGCTGCTGGGCGCACGCGGCCACGCCAAGGGCGACGTGGCGGCGCTGGCACGCTGCATCGTCGCGCTGTCGCGGCTGGCCACCGATGCCGGCCCGGCGGTTCTGGAAGCGGAGATCAACCCGGTGATGGTGATGCCGGAAGGGCAGGGCGCGCTCGCCCTCGATGGCCTGGTACGCCTGACGGAGGATGGGCCTAAGCATGGCTGACCGAGACCCCAGATTCCAAACGGTGGCGGTGATCGGCGCCGGCACCATGGGCCGCGGCATCGCCCAGTGGTTCGCCCAGGGCGGCCTGCGCACGCTGCTCTACGACTCCGACCCCGCCCAGCGGGAGGCGGCCGGCGCCTTCATCGCCCGCATGCTGCGCCGCCGCGCGGAAAAGGGGGAGATGTCGTCGGCCGCGGCCGAGGCGGCGATCGCCCGGCTGGTCCCGGTCGACAGCCTGGCGGCGCTGGCGCCCGCGGGCCTGGCGGTGGAAGCGGTGGCCGAGCGCCTGGACGTCAAGCAGGAGTTGTTCCGCCGGCTGGAGGAGATCCTGGCGCCGGACGCGCTGCTGGCGACCAACACCTCGTCCCTGCTGGTGACCGCCGTCGCCGCCGGCTGTGCCCGGCCGGAGCGCGTCGCCGGCTACCACTTCTTCAACCCCGTGCCGCTGATGAAGCTGGTCGAGGTGATCCGCGGCGAGCGCACCGGCGCGGGCGTCGTCGAGCGCCTGTGCGCGCTGGCCGAGTCGCTCGGCCATCGGCCGGTGGTGGTCGCCGACAGTCCCGGCTTCCTGGTCAACCACGCCGGCCGCGCGCTCTACACCGAGGGCCTGCAGATCGTGCACGAGAGCGTGGCCGAGCCGGCGACGGTCGACGCCTTGATGCGCGAGGCGGCCGGCTTCCGCATGGGGCCCTTCGAGCTGTTCGACCTGACCGGACTCGACGTCTCCGGCCATGTGCTGGAATCGATCTACGGGCAGTTCTTCCAGGACCCCCGCTACCGGCCGACGCCCCTGCCCCGCCGGCGCGTCGCCGCCGGGCTGTACGGCCGCAAGTCCGGCGAAGGCTTCTACCGCTACGACGAGGGGCGGATCGTGCGGCCGCCGGAGCCGCCGGTGCCGGACGCGCCGCTGCCCGGGCGGGTGTGGATCGGCGGCCAGGCCGGCGAGACCGGCGCCGCCGGCGCCCGCGCGCTCGGCGCGCGGCTGCGCGCGCTGGGCGCGGAGCTCGACACGGGCGCCGCGCCGGCCGGCGACAGCCTGATCGTGCTCGCCCCCGTCGGCCGCGACGCCAGCGCGCTTTGCGCGGACCTCGGCCTGCCGCCGGAGCGTGCGGTCGCGGTCGACGCGCTGTTCGGCCTGGACGGCGGGCGGCGCACCCTGGCGAGCCTGCCGGGCACGGCGCCGGACTGGCGCCGGCGCGCGCACGCCCTGCTCGCCCGCGACGGCGTGCCGGTCAGCGCGATCGCCGACAGCCCGGGCCTGGTGGTGCAGCGGATCCTCGCGGCCATCGTCAATCTGGGCTGCGAGATCGCCCAGCAGGGGGTGGCCAGTCCCGCCGATATCGACGAGGCGGTGCGTCTCGGCCTGGGCTATCCGGACGGCCCGCTGACGCTGGGCGACCGCATCGGCCCGGCCAGGGTGCTGGAGATCCTGGAGAACATCCAGGCCCTGTCCGGCGACCCGCGCTACCGGCCGAGCCCCTGGCTGCGGCGACGCGCGCGCCTGGGGCTGTCGCTGACCGTCGCATAGGCTTGCCCGCCGCCCTCGCGCGACAGCGCCGCCTAGGCGTGCCGGCGCGCCCGCGTGGCAGCACCTCGCTGGCGGCTCAGCGCCGCGGCGGCGTAAGCGCGGTCAGCGGACGGCTCTGCAGGCGGGCCGCGTCGAGCTCGGCCAGGCGGTTGTGGCGCATCAGCTCCTTCAGCTTTGCGACGTAGCCCTCCAGCTCGGCGTAGTCCTCCAGGCCGTAGACCAGGCGCGCGCCGGCCGGACGCTCGCCGGCGGCGGCGAGACGGGCGCGCTCGGTCCGCAGGTCGGCGTAGGCCGCGTGGGTGTTCAGGTTGTGCATGTAGGCGCGCACCGACTCCATCAGGTCGAGGAAGGCCTTCACGCGCACCGCGCGGTTGCGCTCGGGCACCAGCGCCTCGGCGCTGTCCGACCAGACGCGCTGTCCGAACAGCGCGTTGCCCTCCAGCGCGAAGCGGCTGGTGCCCCAGCCGGACTCGACGATCGCCTGGGCCAGCGCCAGGCTCGGCGGGATCTCCGCCACCCGCCGCTTCAGGGCCTCGAAGTCGCCGTGCGCCACCTCGTAGTGCTCGGCCAGCGCATCCAGCCAGGCCCGGTCGGCCACGGCGATCTCGCGCCCGGCCTCCAGGCGGCCGACCAGGTCGAGCATGCGGGCGCGGCGCTGGGCAATCTCCTCGTTGGCCAGCAGGACGAGCGGCAGAACGCTGCGCAGGAACAGGCGCTTGCGGGTATCGACCTGGTCGATCTCGCGCAGGTCCGGCGGCAGGGCGGCGACGTAGACGCGCGGCACCTCGGCCTCGCCGGCGCGCACGCGGTCGAGCCGGAAGCCGATCCGCTCCAGCGCGCCCTTGAGTTCGCCGGCGTCGCGCGGCTCGACGATCAGCGCGAGGCCGCCGGCCGGGCCGGCGGCGGCACTCCCCAGGCGCGCGCCCGGCACGTGGCGCCCGCCGCTGCGCTTCGCCGACTCCGCCTGACGGCCGAGCGTGCGCCCCATCTGACCTGCACCGGTGGGCAGGTAGCCCGACGCTTCGCCGGCGAAGGGCGTGGCACCCGTTCGCTCGGAGACAGCGCGATCCGCGAGCGCCGGGTCCGGCTTCGGGCCGGCGTAGGCGTCGGCGAGGCCGAGGCCGCTCGCGAAAATCGCCGTGGCCAGCACAGCGCCGAGCAAGCCTGGGCGCGGCGGCGTCCCGGCGGCAAAGGTCTGCATCATGTCGTCGACTAGCCCTGTACTCCCTGTCGGGCCGGCGAGCGCTGCGATCCCGCCGCGACACACGAGGGGCGGCGCACCCGAATGCGCCGCTCCGGCCGCCGTCTAGGCGGCCAAGCCGGTGGTCTGGCCCGATGTGGTGAAACCCGAGTGCCGGCGCCGTTACATGACGGCGCGCACCTCCTCGACCTCCGGCACGTAATGCCGGAGCATGTTCTCGATCCCCATCTTCAGCGTCGCCGTCGACGAGGGGCAGCCGGCACAGGCGCCCTGCATGTGCAGGAAGACCACGCCGTCCTCGAAGCCGCGGAAGACGATGTCGCCGCCGTCCTGGGCCACCGCCGGGCGCACCCGCGTGTCCAGCAGCTCCTTGATGGTGGCGACCAGCTCGCTGTCCGCCTCGCCCGCGCCCTCGGCTTCGGAGGCCTCTTCGCGCAGCAGCGGATGGCCGGCGACGAAGTGCTCCATGATGACGCCGAGCACGGCCGGCTTCAGCAGGTACCACTCCTGCGCCTCGGCCTTGCTGACGGAAATGAAGTCGGCGCCGAAGAAGACGCCGGTGACCCCGTCCACCTCGAACAGCCGCTCGGCCAGCGGCGAGCGCCCGGCCTCCTCGGCCGAGGCGAAGCTCGCGGTGCCGTCGGCGCCCATCACCGCGCGGCCGGGCAGGAACTTCAGGGTCGCCGGGTTCGGCGTCTGCTCAGTCTGGATGAACATCTGCGAATGACCCTCATTCGAGCTAACTGCGAGGCACGTAAGGGACGCTTGCGGCCATTTCAAGCGCATCCGGCGGCCGAAAGGCGGCAGGCGCCACTGCAGGAGGGCGAGACCGCCGCCGCGCGCCGGCCGCAATGGCGCAGTTCCGCTCGTTACGAGAGCGAATCGATCTCCTCGGCCGCCAGGCTGTCCGGCACGATGGTGATGGGCAGCCGGAGGCGCCCAAGGTACTTGCCGGTGAGCGCCGCGACCAGCGGGCCCGGCCCGCTCTTGCCGGTTGCCGCGCCGAGCACCAGGATCGAGATGTCCGGCTCCTCCTCGATCAGCTTGAAGAGCTCGTCGCGGCGCTGGCCCTCGCGCAGGTAGAGCACCGGCATGCGGCCGACCAGCTCGTTGACCTTGCCGGCGAGGCGTTGCAGCAACTGCTCGGCTTTCTGGCGCGCCTCCTCGCGCATCAACTCGCCGACCGTCAGCCAGCTCTGGAACTCGCTCGGCTCGATCACGTGCAGCAGCGCGACCCGGCCGCCGGTGTGCCGCGCCCGCCGGCAGGCGAAGCGCAGCGCCACCTCCATCTCCGGGCTCTCGTCGACCACCACCAGAAAGACCCGGCCGGCCCCCCGATTCGGGTTCTCCTGCGGGTCCGGGCGGGCCCCGGGCGCCGCCGGGCTGGTCTGCTTGTCCTGGTCGTCCGGCGTCATGCGGCGGATCCGTCTGCCATTGCGCTGCGCGGCACCGGCGGCTCAGTCGCGCCGGAAGAGGGCGTGGCCGAGCCATCCTGCCACCAGCGCGAGGAGGACGGCAATCAGGCCGTAGGCGCCGGCCTGGTCGTGCGCGAAGTCGAAGATCTCCGCCTCCAGCCCGACCTTGCTGACGCTGAGCGGAATCACCTGGGCCGAGGCGACCTGGCCGTCGCGGAAGAGAAACACCTGTGCCTGATAGAGACCGGTCGGCACGTTGGTCGGGAAGTAGATCCGGGTGCGGAACAGGCGCTCGCCGATCAGCGCCACGGCTCCCGGCGCGCGCACGTAGAGCCCCTCGCGCTGCTTGGCGCGGATCAGCCCCTGGCGCCATTCCTCGCGCAGCGAACCGGCGGCCTTGGCGCTCGGCAGGTCGAAGTCCAGATGCTCCAGGCCGATCCCGTTGGCGGCCAGCACCGTATGGGCGGCGATCTCGTCCAGCGGGCGGGTCGAGGCCACGGCATAGAAGCTGGGGACCCGCTCGAAGGTGAGCTGCGCGGTGTTCATCCAGATCCCCGCCACCTTCGATTTGCGGTGCAGCGTCTGTGCCCGCTCGGGGCCGCGCACCACCACCACGACCTCGCCCGGCCCCTGACCCTCCAGCTCCGGCGCCTCGGGCAGGTCGAGCGCCCCGAACAGCAGCACGTCGACGCCGACGAAGCCGGTGGTGATGGCGACCAGGTGGTCGGAGAGGTCGGCGATCAGCGACTGGGCGCGCAGCGGCACGGCGAGGCCGAGGACGACGAGCAGGGCGAGGAGCAGGGCGCGCGCGCGCATTTCACGTCACCCCCAGGCTGTAGATGTCGGCCGGCGGCGTGATCAGGTCGAACAGCAGCTTGCCGCCGACGCCCAGGATCACCAGCCCGAGCAGGATGCGCAGCGTGTCGGCCGGCAGGCGGGCGGCGAAGCGGCCGCCGAACTGGGCGCCGACGACGCCGCCCAGCACCAGCAGCAGCGCCAGCACCAGGTCGACCGTCTGGTTCTGCGCGGCCTGCAGGAAGGTGACGTTGGCGGAGACGAAGATGATCTGGAACAGGCTGGTGCCGATCACCACGGCGGTCGGCATGCCGAGGACGTAGATCATCAACGGCACCATCACGAAGCCGCCGCCCACGCCCATGATCGCCGACAGCACGCCGACCCCGAAGCCGAGCGACAGCGGCAGCAGGGCGGAGATGTAGAGCCGCGACTTGGGAAAGCGCATGCGCAGCGGCCAGCCCGCCGCCCAGGCCCGGCGCGCGCGCCCGGAGGTCGGCAGCTTGCGCCGGCGGCGCAGCAGCGCGCGGCCGCCCTCGAGCATCAGCAGGACGCCGATGACGCCGAGCAGGATGACGTAGGCGAGGTTGATGACCAGGTCGATCTGGCCGAGGCCGCGCAGCAGCGAGAAGACCGACACGCCCACGGTCGAGCCGAGGAAGCCGCCGGCCAGCAGCACCAGGCCCATCTTGATGTCGACGTTGCCGCGCTTGAAGTGGGCGAAGACGCCGGAGACCGAGGAGGCGACCACGTGGTTCGCCTGGGTCGCCACGGCGACCGCCGGCGGCACGCCGATGAAGATCAGCAGCGGCGTCATCAGGAAGCCGCCGCCGACGCCGAAGAGGCCGGAAAGAAAGCCGATCAGCCCGCCCAGGCCGAGCAGCAGGAAGACGTTGAGCGAGATCTCCGCGATCGGCAGGTAGATCTGCATGGCCCGGCTCAGGCTCCCCGGCCGCGCGCGGCGCGTGCGGGGCCAGGCTGCGGCCGGTCCGCGTCAGGCGCCCGCCGGCCCCAAACGCGCCGCTGCGGCTGCGGCCCCTGCTGCTCCATCGCGCGACATCACCTGAGGCGGGACAAAAGACGCGAACGCGCCCGGGCCGCCGGGCCCGTCGCCTTCGCACGTGCGAGATTCAGCATAACCGGGTCTTTCAAACCGATGAAAGGCCCGAAGCGTTTTCAGGCAGATGACAGACCCTAGTCCCGCCGCTTGAGCTCGGCCACCTCGACGCGCAGGGCCTGCAGCTCGGCGAGGATCTTCCGGGTATCGGCGGCGCGGGCCTCGTCCTCGGCGGCGACGAGTTCGTCCGCCTCGGCCTGGTGCTGCGACTGCATGGCGTCGACGATGATGCCGATGAACAGGTTCAGCACGGTGAAGCTGGTGACCAGGATGAAGGGTACGAAGAAGGCCCAGGCCAGGGGATAGACCTCCATCACCGGCCGGACGATGCCCATCGACCAGGATTCCAGCGTCATGATCTGGAACAGCGAGTAGGCCGAGGCGCCGATGGTGCCGAACCACTCGGGAAAGCTGGCGCCGAACAGCTTCGTCGCCATCACCGAGAAGACGTAGTAGACCAGCGCCAGCAGCGCGACGATCGAGCCCATGCCCGGGATCGCGCGCAGCAACGCGGTGACCACCCGGCGCATCGAAGGCACCGCCGAGATCAGGCGCAGCACGCGCAGGATGCGCAGGGCGCGCAGCACCGAAAGCCCGCCGGTCGCCGGCATCCAGGCGATGCCGATCACCAGGATGTCGAAGACGTTCCAAGGGTCCTTGTGGATCCGGCTGCGGTAGACGACCAGCTTGGCCAGGATCTCGGCGGTGAAGATCGACAGCAGGATGCGGTCGGCGAGATAGAGCAGCTCGCCCGCCGCCGCCATCGCCGTCTCGCTGGTCTCCAGCCCCAGGGTGACGGCGTTCAGCGCGATCAGACCGGCGATGACCTTCTGGGTGGTGGCGTTCTCGATCAGGTCCTGCAGCCGGCCGAGCGAACCCGGCTGGCGCGGCGGGATGCGCCGCACGCCGTCGTCGCCCGCAGCGGGCTTCGCCGCCGTCTTCTGTCCGCCCGTCATGCCCGCTCGAGACTCCCCCTGTCTGCCGCCGGGCATAGATGCTGCGGCGCGACAGGCCAATCAAGGGTATCGGGAACCTCCCGAGGTGGCGCGGCCCCCGGGGTCGCCATCGCATAAGCCGCATCGCGCAGATGTGACAGGCCGACCTCTCGTGTTATCGCCCGTCCCGCCACATCTCCCGCACGAGGGGCCGGACCGGCGGTCCGGGGCGGCGACCCTGCGGCCGGCTCCAGACCGGCCACGCGATCTTGCCACGCCATCTTGCCACGCCAGGGAGGACCGTCAGATGCCTCGGCTCTTCACCCGCGATTCGTCACTCCGACGCGGGCGCCTCGTTGCCCCATTGCTTGCCTTGAGTGCCGTGCTGCTGCTGGCCGCAGCCTGCGAGAGCGTCCCGCGCAACGACGGCTGGTCGATGTTCGACCGCGAAGGGCCGACCCGCCGCGGCTCCTGAGCCGCGGGCGCGCCGAGCCATCGGACGGACGCGATCTCGCCTCTGGTCCGACTTCCTAGGGTCTGGACCCATAACCGGGGTGCGCCCGGTTATGGGTCCAGACCCTAGTGCCCCGCCCGCACCGCTTCGGCGAGCAGGTCGGCCAGGGCGTCGTGCGCCGGGGTGATGGCGGTCGGCGCGCGATGCAGATCGACCACGGCCGGCGGCAGCCCGGGCAGCGCCGCCTCGGGGCCCGGCACGAAGCAGCCCGGCGGCACCGCGCGGGTGGCCTTCACGGTCAACGCCTGGCCGGCGGCGACGGCGACGTTCAGCCCGGTCGGGCTCTGGCTCTCGTAGCGAATCTGCCAGGCTCGGTCGCGCCGGGTCAGAGCCTCCAGCGCGCGGGCGCGGAAGGCGCAGCCCTCCGGGTTGAAGGCCAGCGGCAGCACGGCATCGGCCGCCAGGTCCAGGCCGGGGCCGGCGACCCAGACCAACTCCTCGATCGCCAGCACCTCGGCCGCCGGCGGGTCGTCCAGATGGCGGATCGCCAAGGCCAGGTCCAGATCCCCCTCGCCGAAGCGCGCCACCAGGTTGGGCGAGAGATCGCAGACGATCTCCAGGCGTGCCTGCGGGAAGCCGGCGGCGAAGGCGGGCAGCACGTGCGGCAGGTAGGCGTCGGCCTGCTCGTCGGAGATGCCCAGGCGCACCGTCGGCCCGTCGCCGATCCGGCCGATCGCCGCCTCCGCCGCCTCCTGCAGGCGCAGCAGTCGGCGCGCGTAGGGCACCAGCGCACCGCCTTCGGGCGTCAGGCGCACGCTGCGGCTGGTGCGCGCGAAGAGGCGGCGGTCGAGCCGCTCCTCCAGGCGCTTGATGTGCAGGCTGACCGCCGACTGGGTCAGATTCACCCGGCGCGCGGCGGCCGAGAAGCTGCCGGCCTCGGCCACCGCGAGGAAGCTGCGCAGCAGCTCGGGGGCGAGCGCGCTCGCACTCATCTACAACGATCCATCATGAAATAGATTGAACATCTTCGTTTCGCTTATCGATGCCGGAGACGTAGGTGTCAAGCGGGAGCGGCCGTCGCCGGTCCCGTCCCAGCCACCGGATCGAGGACTTCTCTCCGCCATGTCGCTCGCGTTCGCGCCCACCGCCCAAGCGCCGTCCGCCCCCTCCTGCCCGATCGATCTCGCCCGCTACCCCGTCGACCGGCTGGACGCGCCGGACGGCCGCCGGCTGGTCGCCGAGGCGCGCGCGCGCATCGCCGAGACCGGCTGCCTGGTTCTACGCGACTTCGTCACGCCGGCCGGCCTGGCGGCGCTGCAGGCGCAGTCGCGCGCCCTGACGCACCGGGCGCACGTCGAGGTGCGCCGCACCAATCCCTACGGCAGCGGCCCGCAGAGCGACGAGGCCGGCCTGCCGGCCGGTCATCCGCGCCGCCGCTTCCTGGAACGCTCCAACGGGTTCGTCGGCGGCGACCTGATCGCGCCGGGCAGCGCCGCGCGCGCCCTCTACCATCATGCCGGCCTCCAGCGCTTCGTCGCCGCCGTGGTCGGAGCCGACCGCCTGTACGAGTACGCCGATCCCCTGGCCGGTCTGGTGATCAACGTGCTGAGGCCCGGCTGCACCCATCCCTGGCACTTCGACAACACCGACTTCGTGGTCTCGCTGATGACCCAGCGGCCGGAGGCAGGCGGCAGCTTCGAGTACTGTCCCGGCCTGCGTTCGGCGACCGAGGAGAACGAGGCCGGCGTGGCGGCCGTGCTGGACGGCGACCGCACGGCGGTGCGCGCGCTCGACCTGCGGCCCGGCGACCTGCAGATCTTCTTCGGCCGCAACGCCTTGCACCGCGTGGCGCCGGTCGCGGGCGGCCGCGCGCGCCACACCCTGATCCTGGGCTACACGGAAGAGGCCGGCGCGATCGGCGACCCGGCGCGCACCAAGGCCCTGTTCGGCCGCGTGACGGACGCGCACCTGGCCGCCGCCCGGTCGCAGTAAGCGGCCACATCGAACGGGAGAGCGAGAGCGATGAACGTCGAAGCCCCCAACGTCCATGCCGAGGTGCCGGTGCTGCGCGACGGCGCGCGCGACGGACTGACCGGCAATGCCGACAACACCCCGCGCGCCTTCGCGCCCGAGGCCCTGCGCGCCGGCCGGCTGGCGCGCGTGCGCGCCATGATGCGCGAGGGGGATCTGGCCGCCGTGGTGCTGTTCGACCCGAACAACCAACGCTACGCCACCGGCTCGCGCAACATGTTCGGCTACTTCCTGCGCAACTCGACGCGCTACATCTACGTGCCGCAGGACGGGCCGGTGATCCTGTTCGAGTATCCCGGCTCGGCGCACGTCTCGACCCACCTGGAGACGATTGCCGAGTCGCGCACCTCCAAGGTGGTCTGGACCCAGGTGAACAGCCGCGACCACGGCGCCGCCCGCCCCTTCGCGCAGGAGATCGCCGACCTGGTGCGCACCCACGGCGGCGGGCTGACCCGCGTTGGCCTCGACCGCTGCACCCACATCCACGCCCTCGCGCTGCAGGCCGAAGGACTGCAGGTCGAGGACGTCGCCGGCCGGCTGCTGCACGCCCGCCGCCTGAAGACGCCGGAGGAGCTGGCCTGCCTGCAGGTTTCCATGGCCGCCACGGAAGCCGCGGTGCATGCCGTCGAGCAGGCGATCCGTCCAGGCGTCAGCGAGACCGAGCTGTTCGGCACGATGTACGGCGAGGTGATCCGCCAGGGCGGCGAGATGATCGAGACCCGGCTGCTGAACTCCGGCCCGCGCACCAACCCCTGGTTCAACGAGGCGGCCGAGCGCCGCGTGCGCCCCGGCGAGCTGGTCTGCCTGGATACCGACACGATCGGCTGCGACGGCTACTACTCGGACTTCTCGCGCACCTTCTTCTGCGGGCCCGGCCGGCCGAGCGGCTACCAGAAGTCGCTCTACCGCATGGCCTGGGAGCAGGTGCAGCACAACATCGCGGTGATGCGCCCGGGCATGAGCTACCGCGAGCTGACCGAGCTGGCCTGGCCGATCCCCGAGCGCTTCTACGACCGGCGCTACCCCTCGATCGTCCACGGCGTCGGCCTGCACGGCGAGACGCCGCTGGTCGCCCACAAGGGCGACTTCGACGCCTACTCCTCCGACGGCATCCTGGAGCCCGGCCTGGTGGTCTCGGTCGAGAGCTACATCGGCGAGGTCGACGGAGCCGAGGGCGTCAAGCTGGAGGAGGAGGTGGTCGTCACCGAAACCGGCGTCGAGCTGATCTCGCGCTACCCCTTCGACGAACGCCTGCTGGAGCGGCAGGTCTAGAGCCATGGTCTAGGCGGTTCGTGTCCGCCCAGCGGAACCGAAGAGTGGTGCCACTCGATCGGACATCGGCGCAGTGTCCCGAACCCGAAACGCGTTGCATCGAACGTCGGAAGCGGTGGAACTCGGGACATGCCATTCTCATAGCCATGCGATTCCGGTGTGAGCGGTCTCCGCACGTGCAACGTGCCGAACGTCGGAGCCATCACACCATGGTCTGCGCCCTTCGGCGCATTTCATCCTATGTAATCGAATTAACTCGCTGGCAAACTTTTCCGCGCAGTCTTTTCGATCAGCGCTCGACATACGGGTTTGACCGCATCGCTGCGGCGGGCGCCAAGAAGCGATCGGAGGAGACTGCCACCATGAGCCTTGCTTCCTTGAGCCTCGAACGCGCGCGCCTCGGCGCGCGGTTCCGCGGTCTGGTCCGGCGCCCGCAGGCGCTGGCCGCCGCTCTCGCCCTCGCCGCCGGTTCGCTGGCCCACGCCCCGGCGCTCGCCGAGACCGGCGTCAGCGCCGAGCGCATTCTCTTCGGCCAGTCGGCCGCCCTCGAAGGGCCGGCGGCGGCCCTTGGCAGCGGCATGCGGCTGGGGATCGAGGCCGCCTTCGCCGAGGCCAACGCGGCCGGCGGCGTCCAGGGCCGCACCCTGGAGCTGATCGCCAAGGACGACGGCTACGAGCCCGAGGCCTCGGTCGCCAACACCCGCGCGCTGATCGAGCAAGAGCGGGTCTTCGCGCTGATCGGCCCGGTCGGCACCCCCACTTCGAAGGCGACTCAGCCGATCGCCACCGACGCCGGCGTGCCCTTCGTCGGCCCCTTCACCGGCGCCGGCTTCCTGCGCGATCCGGCGCTGACCAACGTCGTCAACCTGCGCAACACCTACGACGCCGAGACGGCGGCATGGATCGAGCACCTGACCGGCGACCTCGGCTTTGAGCGCATCGCCATCCTCTACCAGGACGACTCCTTCGGCCGCGTCGGCCTGTCCGGAGTCACCAAGGCGCTCGAGGCCAAGGGCATGAGCCTGGCCGCCGAGGGCACCTACCAGCGCAACACCACCGCGGTGAAGTCGGCGCTGCTGGAGATCCGCAAGGCCAACCCGCAGGCTGTGGTGATCGTCGGCGCCTACAAACCGGCCGCCGAGTTCATCCGCCTGGCCAAGACGCTGAAGATGGATCCGGTCTTCGTGAACATCTCCTTCGTCGGCTCCAAGGCGCTGGCGGCCGAGCTCGGCGAGCACGGCGCCGGGGTGGTGATCACCCAGGTGGTGCCCTTCCCCTGGGACAGCTCGGTGCCCGTGGTCGCCGACTACCAGGCGGCGCTGCAGGCGCACGCGCCGGAGGCCGAGCCGGGCTTCGTCAGCCTGGAGGGCTATCTGGTCGGCCGCCTGGCGGTCGAGGCGCTGCGCCGGGTCGACGGCCGGATCACGCGGCAGGCCTTCCTGGACGCGATCTACCAGGGCGACCCCTTCGACTTCGGCGGCGTCACCCTGACCTACGGCGCCGGCGACAACCAGGGCTCCGACGAGGTCTACCTGACGGTCATCGAGCCCGACGGCAGCTTCAAGTCGGTGCAGAGCCTGACACCGGGCTCCTGACCTCGGGCCTGCGTGGCCGCGGCGCGGCGCCCTGGCCGCGGCCACCTGCTCCCGTTCCCGACCCGCGCCGCGCCATCGCCAAGAGAGCCACACCCATGTCCCGCTACGACATCGAGACCGCACCCGAGACCGAGGCGAACGAGAGCGCCGCACCGACCGCCGCGCCCGCGGACGACGCGCGCCGCCGGCGCCGTGCCGTTGGGATCGGCGGCAAGCTGTTCCTCGCCTTCGGTGGCGTCGCCGCCCTGACCCTGGTGGCCGCCGGCGTCGCCTGGCTGTCCTACGACCACGTCGACCGACAGGTGCAGCAGGCGCTGAACCGCGACGTGCCGGCGATGACCACGGCGCTGCGCCTGTCGAGCGGCTCCGCCGGCCTGGCCGCGGCGGCACCGACCCTGGCGGCGGCGCCCGACGCGGCGACCCGCGAAGCGGTGGTCGCGGACCTGTCTGCGAAGCTGCAGCGCCTGCGCGACGAGCTGACCGAGCTGCGGGCCGCTGGCGGCGACGCCGCCCATCTGGAGACCATCGGCGCCGAGATCGACCGCCTGGCCACCGAGTTGGAGCGGCTCGACACCGCCGTGCAGGGTGCACACGCCCTGCTGCAGGCGAGCGACGCGCAGGTCGCCGCCCTCGAGGAGGTGCAGGGCGCGCTGGCCGGCCGGCTCGCCATCCTGATCGACGACGCCAGCTTCGATCTGGTGATGCGCGCCGACGAGGTGACGACCGACACCGGCCAGGCGATCTCGACCCTGATGAACCGCGAGGTCGGGGCCCTGCGCGGCGCCCTGGAGGTGCTGGCCGAGGTCAACCTGGTCGGCGGCCTGATCGCCGAGGCGGCCAACACCGGCGACGCCGACTCCCTGCCCGCCCTGCGCGAGCGCCTGATCGGTGCCGTCGACCGCATCGACAAAAGCCTCGGCCAGATGCCGGACGACTTCCCCGGCGTCGAGGAGGCCCGACTGCTGTCGCTGCTGCTCGCCGAGTTCGGCCAGGGCGAGCAGACCGTGTTCAGCCTGCGCGAGCACTGGCTCGGGCTGAGCGGCTGGGACATGGCCGAGCGCCAGCTCGCCGAGGCGCGGCTGGACGCCCTGGTCGCCGACGTGCTGAGCGTGCAGAAGGAGATGCTGCAGGTGCTGGCGCCGCTGGTCGACGAGGCGAACTTCAACGTGGTCCTGGGCAGCGAGCAGGCCACCGGCGACGCCAGCAAGGCGATCGGAGCGCTGATGAGCGACGGCGTCGGCCAGCTTCGCCACCTGCTCGAGGTGCGCGCCGATGTCGCCGACCTGACCAACACCATGATGCGCGCCGCCAGCGCGCCCGATGTCGGCTACCTCGGCCCGCTGCAGCAGCGCTTCGGCCTGATCCGCGACCGTCTCGCCGCCACCCTCGACGAGCTGCCGGCCAGCGCCGAGACGGAGGAGTTGCGCGAACGCATCGCCACCCTGGCCGCCTTCGGCGAAGGCGACGAAAGCGCCTTCGCCGGGCGCACCGAGGCCCTGGCGGTCCACGCCGAGGCCGAGGCGGCGCTCGCCGCCGCACGCCAGGCGGCGAGCGCGCTCGACCGGCAGGTCGCCGACCTGGTGCAGGCTGCGCAGGACGAGGTGGCGACGGGCGCCGCGACGGTCGCCGCCGCCATCGCCCAGGGCCGCATCTTGCTGCTGGCGCTGGCGGCCGCTTCGCTGGTCGTCGCCGGCCTGGTCGCCTGGCTCTACGTCGGCCGCAGCCTGCTGCGCCGCCTGCGCGGCCTGGGCGAGGACATGCGACGCATCGCCGGCGGCGAGTTGGGCAGCGCCGTGACGGTCCGCGGGCGCGACGAGCTGGCCGACATGGGCGCTGCGCTGGAAAGCCTGCGCCACGACCTGGCCGGGGCCGAGGCCGAGCGCGCCCGCGCCGAGGAGGAGCGGCGGGCCACGGCCGCGAAGCGCCGGCAGGAGATGCTGGAGCTGGCCGGCGGCTTCGAGCAGACCGTCGCCCAGGTGGTCGAATCGCTCGCCACCGCCTCGGAGGGCATGCAGTCGACCGCCCAGCGCATGGCCGACGCCGCCCAGTCGGCGACCAAGCGCGCCGCGGCGGTCGCCGGGGCCAGCCAGCAGACCGCCGGCTCGGTCAACGCCGCCGCCAGCGCCGCCGAGCAACTCGCCGCTTCGATCAGCGAGATCGGCCGCCAGGTCGGGCAGTCGACCGGGATCGCCAACCAGGCGCGCCAGAAGGTCGAGTCGACCAACGAGAAGGTCGAGGGCCTGGCCCAGGCGGCCGAGAAGATCGGCGCCGTGGTGACGCTGATCCAGGAGATCGCCGAGCAGACCAACCTGCTGGCGCTCAACGCCACCATCGAGGCGGCGCGCGCCGGCGAGGCCGGCAAGGGCTTCGCCGTCGTCGCCAGCGAGGTCAAGAGCCTGGCCAGCCAGACGGCCAAGGCGACCGAGGAGATCGCCAGCCAGATCGGCGGCATGCAGAGCGCCACCAAGGAGTCCGTGCTGGCCATCCAGGAGATCGGCAAGACCATCCTGGAGATGAACGAGATCGCCGAGGCGATCGCCGCCGCGGTGACCGAGCAGGACGCGGCCACCGACGAAATCGCCGGCACCGTGCGCCAGGCCTCGGCCGGCACCGACGAGGTCAACACCAACATCGCCGAGCTGACCGGCACCGCCGAGGAGACCGGCAGCGCCGCCGACGCGGTGCTCGACGCCGCCGGCGCGATGGGCGAGCAGACCGAGTTGCTGAAGACGCAGGTCGGCGAGTTCCTCGCCACCGTGCGGGCGGCCTGACGGAAGCCGCAGGCCGAGCGACTGGCGGCGGCCGGAAAGGCAGCTATGTCCGCCCGGCGTTTGCCCGGCGGGCCCGGCCGCACCATCTTCGAAGGCGTTCGATGCCGGCGCGGGCCGGCGCGTGATCCGCGCGCCGGCCCGCCGCCCTTCCAGCCCAGCCGTTCGGGACCGTCCGCATGCCGCGCGACAGCTCCGCCTCCGCCGCCGCGCCTGACCCGCAGGCGGCGGCGCGGCCCAGACCCTCGCTGCTGATCCTGATCGCCGTCTCGGCGATCGGGCCGCTGGCGCTCAACCTCTTCGTGCCCTCGATGCCCGGGCTGCAGGACAGCTTCGGGGTTCCCTACGCCACGGCCCAGCTCACCCTGACGCTCTACCTGATCGGTCTCGCCGCCGCGCAACTCTTCTACGGGCCCGTGTCAGACCGCTTCGGCCGGCGGCCCACCCTGATCGCCGGCATGTGGCTGTTCTGCCTCGGCTCGGTGGCGGCGGCGCTGGCGCCGACCATCGAGCTGCTGATCGCCGCGCGCCTGGCGCAGGCGGTCGGCGGCGCCGCCGGCGTGGTCCTGGCCCGCGCCATCGTGCGCGACCTCTACGGCCGCGAGCAGGCGGCCAGTGTGATCGGCTACATCACCATGGCCTGGGTGGTGGCGCCGATGATCGCCCCGGCGATCGGCGGCTTGCTGGAGCAGGCCTTCGACTGGCGCGCCGGCTTCTGGCTGCTGACCGCGCTGGGCGTCGCCACCGCGCTGGCCTGCCAGGTCTACCTGCACGAAACGCATCACGACGCGCGCGCCGGCCGCGGCGGCTGGCGCGGCCTGCTGGAAGGCTATGCCTGGCTGCTGCGGCGACCGCGCTTCGACGCCTACGCCCTGACCACCGGCTTCACCTCCTCGGTGTTCTTCTCCTTCCTGGCCGGCGCGCCCTACGTGATGGTCGAGGTGCTGGGGCGAAGCCCGCTGGAGTACGGCCTCTGGTTCATCCTCTGCTCGCTCGGCTACATGGCCGGCAACGGCCTGGCGGGGCGCTTCTCCGTGCGGCTCGGCATCGAGCGGATGATCGCCCTCGGCACCCTGCTGGCCCTGCTCGGCGCGGCGGCCGCGCTGGCGCTGTATCTCGCCGGCATGCTGGCGCCCTGGGCGCTGTTCGGGCCGATGATGCTGGTGGCGCTGGGCAACGGGCTGGCGATCCCCAACGGCATCGCCGGCGCCGTCAGCGTCAACCCGCAGCTCGCCGGCACCGCCGCCGGGCTCGCCGGTTTCCTGCAGCTCGGTCTGGGCGCGGCGACCAGCCAGTCGGTCGGCCTCCTGCAGTCGTTCGAGCCCCATGCGGTGGTCTACGTGATGACCGCCGGCGCGCTGGTCGCCGTGCTGGTGCACCGCGGCGCGCTGCATCTCTGGCCCGATCCCGCCGCCGAACTGCGGCCGCGGGCCGGCCCGCGGACCTCCTGAGCGGCCGGCGCCGGCGGTGGCCCAGCCGGGACGACTCGCCGCGAATCGGGGCGACTCGGGACCCTGAACAAACACGATTCGTTCCGCCGACATCTTGGGAGTCGCCGCAGCGCCCTCACAACTCCTTGCTAACCCCTTGACGCAACAGGACTATCGTTTTTGCTTTGTCCCGAGATCCTTGGCGCGTGGTACACATCCTGTTCCGGGCCGCCGCGCGTTGTGCCATCATGGCGGTCTTCGTGCTTTGTCTGAGGAAGTCCGGCTAAATGTCCAGCGCGCTTGAACGCGATGGCCCCGGCCGCGGGGCGCAGGCGTCCCTTGCCGAGGCGGACGGGCCGCAGGCGCAGTCGAGGGTGCCTTCGGAGGCCCATTCAGGGGCGCATTCAGGGGCAGCCCACCAGGGTTCGGCGGCGCGTCGCGACCCACGCGCCTACCACCCCTTCTTGCGCCTGGCCGCGCTGCTCGACCCCTTGACGCCGGGGCGCTCGCCGGCGCCGGACGGCCGGCCGATCAACCTGTCGGTCGGCGATCCCATGGTGCCGCCGCCGGCCTACGTGCTGGAGGAGCTGGGCGCCGACCCGGCCCCCTGGGGCCGCTACCCGGCGCCGCGCGGCGAGGCCGACTACCGGGCCGCCTGCGTCGAATACCTGCAGCGGCGCTACGACCTGCCGGCCGGCTGGCTCGACCCGGATCGCCACGTGCTGCCGGTGCCCGGTACCCGCGAGGGCCTGTTCTTCGCCGCGCTGGCCCTGTCGATCGCCGCCGCCGAGCAGGATCCGACGCGCAACGCCGTGCTGCTGCCGGCGCCGGGCTACCACGTCTACATGGGCGCCGCCGCGGTCGCCGGCCTGGCGCCCAGCTTCGTGCCGACCGGGCCGGACAGCGGCTTCCTGCCCGACCTCGCCAACCTGCCCGCCCACCTGCTGCGCGCGGCGCAGATGGCCTACGTCTGCAGCCCCGCCAACCCGCAGGGTGCGGCGCTCGACGCCGAGGGCTGGCAGCGCCTGCTGCACCTGGCGCGGGCCTGCGGCTTCGTGCTGATCGCCGACGAGTGCTACGGCGAGGTCTGGCTCGACGCGCCGCCGGCCGGCGTCCTGCCCGCCGCGCTGGCCGAGGGCGGCAGCCTCGAGGGGCTGCTGGCGTTCCACTCCCTGTCGAAGCGGGCGAGCGCCGCCGGCCTGCGCTGCGGCTTCGTCGTCGGCGACCCGGATCTGGTCGACCGCATCGACGCCTGCCTGCGCATGGGCGGCGCCGGGGTGCCGGTGCCCGTGCAGCGCGCCGGCGCGCGGCTGTGGCGCGACGCCGAGCTGGCCGGGCGCACCCGCGCCTTCTACCGCGACCTCTTCGCCCGCGCCGAGCGCATCCTCGGCAACCGCTTCGGCTTCCGCCGCCCGGCCGGCGGCTTCTTCCTGTGGCTGGATGTCGGCGACGGCGAGGCGGCGGCGAAGAGGCTCTGGACCGAGGCCGGCATCAAGGTTCTGCCCGGCGCCTACATGGCCGGGCCGGCCGGCTTGCCTGGCAACGCCGGCGAGCGCTACATCCGGGCGGCGCTGGTCTACGAAGCGGAGATCAGCGAGCGCGCCCTGCGCCGCATGGTTGAGGTGCTGGGCGAGGAGGCGTGAGCGAACGCATGGCACTGCAGGGAGCCAGCGGCGGCCGGGCAGCCGGCCGCGCCAACCGCAGCGCCGGTCGCAGCGGCGCCGCGCGCCGCGGCCGCGGCGCCGGGGGCGGCGGCTTCAGGCTGCTGCCGGCCGGCGCCGGCGCCTTCCTGCGCAAGCGCGGCGCCGAGGCGCTGGGCGGCCTGCTGTTGGTCGCCGGCCTGGCCGGACTGGTCGCGCTGCTGAGCTACGCGCCCGGCGATCCCGGCCCCAACGTCGCCACCGACCGGCCGGCGCGCAACCTGCTGGGCGCGCCCGGCGCCTGGGTGGCGGACGTCGCGCTGGCCACCCTCGGCCTGGCCGCCAGCCTGGTCGCCCTGGTCCTGCTCGGCTGGGCCTGGCGGCTGCTGCGCGACAAGGCGCTGCCGCGCTGGGGGCTGCGCGTCGCCCTGCTGCCGCTGATGCTGCTGCTTGCCGCCGTCGCGCTGGACGCTCTGCCGCGCCCGCAGGGCTGGTCGCAGGCGGCGGGGCTGGGCGGCTTCGTCGGCGACCTGCTGCACGGCCACCTGACCGGCCTGCTCGCCCTGCTGGCGCCGCTGCCGGGCTGGGTCACCGCAGCCCTGGCCGCACCGCTGGCGCTGGCCGCCTTCCTCTACCTGATCGCGCTCGAGGGCGGCGAGTGGCGCGCCACCGGACGCGGCCTGGGCCACGGCCTGGGCTGGGGCCTGCGCCGGACCCGCGCCGCCGGCGGCTGGGCGCTGGGCCGGCTGCGGCGCCGGAACGCGCCGGAGCCGGCGGCGAGCCCGGCCGAGGCGCGCCGGCGAAGACTGCATGCGGAACCGCACCTGGGCCCGGAGACGATGCCGGCGCCCGTCCCCGCCCCAATCCCCGCGGAACCGGCCAAGGCCCGGGTCGAGCCGAAGCCGAAGACCCAGCCCGGCCGGCGCGGGCGCGAGGCGGCGCAGGGCCGCCTGGCGCTGGAGACCGGTACCTACGAGCCGCCGCCGCTGGCGCTGCTGGCCGAGCCGCCGCGCGGGCGGGAAGGGGCGCAGAGCCAGGACGCGCTGGAGAAGAACGCCCGCCTGCTCGAGGGCGTGCTGGAGGACTTCGGCGTCAAGGGCGAGATCGTGAAGGTGCGCCCCGGCCCCGTCGTCACCCGCTACGAGTTGGAGCCGGCGCCGGGCACCAAGACCAGCCGGGTGGTCAACCTGGCCGACGACATCGCCCGCTCCATGTCGGCGATCTCGGTGCGCGTCGCCGTGGTGCCGGGCTCCAGCGTCATCGGCATCGAGCTGCCCAACGCCAAGCGCGAGACGGTCTACCTGCGCGAGCTGCTGGCCGCCGAGGCCTTCGAGAAGGCCCCCGGCAACCTGCCGCTGGTGCTGGGCAAGGACATCGGCGGCCATCCGCAGATGGTCGACCTGGCGCGCATGCCGCACCTGCTGGTCGCCGGCACCACCGGCTCCGGCAAGTCGGTTTCGGTCAACGCCATGATCGTCTCGCTGCTCTACCGGCACGGGCCGGAGAAGTGCCGCTTCATCATGGTCGACCCGAAGATGCTGGAGCTGAGCGTCTACGACGGCATCCCGCACCTGCTCTCGCCCGTCGTCACCGACCCGAAGAAGGCGGTGGTGGCGCTGAAGTGGGCGGTGCGCGAGATGGAGGAGCGCTACCGCTCCATGTCGCGGCTGGGGGTACGCAACATCGACGGCTACAACGCGCGCATCGAGCAGGCGCGCAAGGCCGGCGAGGTGCTGACCCGGCGGGTGCAGACCGGCTTCGATCCCGACACCGGCCAGCCGCTCTACGAGGAGCAGCCCTTCGAGCTGGAGACCCTGCCCTACATCGTCGTCGTCGTCGACGAGATGGCCGACCTGATGCTGGTCGCCGGCAAGGAGGTGGAGGCGGCGATCCAGCGCCTGGCGCAGATGGCGCGCGCCGCCGGCATCCACCTGATCATGGCGACCCAACGTCCCTCGGTCGACGTCATCACCGGCACCATCAAGGCCAACTTCCCGACCCGCATCTCCTTCCAGGTGACCAGCAAGATCGACAGCCGCACCATCCTGGGCGAGTCCGGCGGCGAGCACCTGCTGGGCATGGGCGACATGCTCTACATGGCGCACGGCGGGCGCATCAGCCGCGTGCACGGCCCCTTCGTAAGCGACCAGGAGGTCGAGGAGGTGGTGGCCTACCTGAAGGCGCTCGGCGAGCCCGCCTACGTCGAGGGGTTGACCGAGGAGGACGAGGCCGGCGGGCTGGAGCTGCCCGGCCTCGGCGGCGAAGTCGGGGGGAGCGGCAACGAGTTGTTCGACAAGGCCGTCGCCATGGTCGCCCAGCACCGCAAGGCCTCCACCTCGTTCATCCAGCGGCAACTGCAGATCGGGTACAATCGGGCGGCCCGGCTCGTAGAAGAGATGGAGGCGCAGGGCATCGTCGGACCGGCCAACCATGTCGGCAAGCGCGAGATCCTGCTGCCCGACCACGGCCGGGACGACGATTGAGGTGTGGAGCGTGCGCGTGCGGATACCGAGGCAGACGAGCGCTGGACTGGCGGCAGCCCTGCTGGCCCTGGCCAGCCTGGCCGGCGCGGCGGCAGCGCAGGAGACGCCCTGGCGCACGCCCGAGCCGCTGACGGCGGAGGGCGAGACCGACCTCGACCGCGTCGAGGACTACCTCAACCAGATCGAGTCCGTGCAGGGCCGCTTCGTGCAGGTCACCTCGAGCGGCCACTTCAGCGAAGGCGACATCGCCCTGCGCCGGCCCGGCGAGCTGCGCTTCGAGTATGACGAGCCGGTGCCGCTGCTGCTGATCAGCGACGGCCACACCATGGTGATGTACGACAAGTCGATCGAGAGCGCCTCGCAGATCCCGCTGTCGCAGTCGCCGCTCTGGTTCCTGACCCAGGACCCGATCGACTTCCGCAACACGGTCGAGGTGCTGGCCGTCGAGCGCGGCCAGGGCGCGCTTCTGGTCTCCCTGCTGGGCGACTCGGCGCTCGGTACGGCCCAGGTCGACCTGCTGTTCAGCGACAGCCCGCTTGAGCTGCGCCGCTGGACCGTGGTCGACGAGGAGGGCTACATCATCCAGGTCTCGCTGGTCGACACCCAGTACGACGTCGCCCTCGACGACTCCCTCTTCGAATACCGTACGCTGCCCAACATGGGTTTCGAGAAGCAGGGCGGGAACGACCGCTAGCTCCGGAGGCGGCTCTGCCGGCTCGCGCTTCAGCGCACGCGGACGAAGCCGTTGTCGATCCAGGACTCGCTGCCAACCTGGTGATGGCCGATGAACAGGCCGTCGGGATCGTACTTGCGCTTCGCGGCGAGCAGACGCGGGTAGTTCGGTCCCCAGGCCGCCTCCTGCCAGTTCGGCTCGAAGTAGCTCATTTCCGACGAATAGGAGCCGGCCTCCGGCGCCACCCGCCGCAGGGCCCGCATGGCCGCCGAGATGCGCCGGGCGTCCGCGCGCGCCGCGGCAGGGTCCGGCTCGTGCCCGCGCACGCCCGGGAAGGCCAGGGGCTGGCCGCCGGCGATGATCGCCAGCGCGAAGGCGTCGGCCACGCTCGGGTGCAGCGCCAGGGTGCGGGCCTCTTCGCGCCGCTCTGGCGTCGCGCCTGCCAGGCCCTTGTTGAAGTGCAGGCCGACGGTGTAGTGGCGGGACGCCTCGACCAGCGCCGCCACGAAGTCGGCGCGCTGCTCGACCGACAGCAGCCGTTCCGGCAGCCAGATCGACTCGTAGCCCGCGAGGTAGATGCTCACCTCGCCGCCGTTGCCCGACCACCAGAAGCGGCCGGGCGCGGCGTCGGGCCGCTCGTCGATCACGATCGACTTGGGCAGGTGCTTGCGGCGGTAGTCGAAGTCCCACCAGTGCCGGCCGGGCATGGTGACGATCCGCGGTTCCTCCAGCGTCTCGAAGGACTCGGCGTTCTCCGACAGCCAGGACTGGAAGGGCGCCCAGAGCGCCGTGACCTCCGTCTCCGAGAGGCCCTGGAAGACCATCGCCAGCTTGAAGCCCCGGTCCGGAGACAGCGTGACCTGCTCGCCCCAATGCGGCGTCACAAGGGCCTCCTCGGCGAAGGCGAAGAAGCGGTCCAGCAGCCTGCCGTAGGCGGCCTCTGTGCGCGCCGTCAAGCGTTGCCCGTAGAAGCCGAAGATTTCCGGCACCTCACGCGTGACGAGGGTCAGACGCGTGGTGATTCCGAAGCCCGCGCCACCGCCGCGCAGCGCCGCGAACAGCTCCGGGTCCTGGCAGGCGTTGACGACGCGCACCTGCCCGTCGGCCGTGACGACCTCCGCCTCCAGCAGCCCGGCGGCGGCCAGGCCGCCGTACTTCGAGAAGCTGCCGAAGCCGCCCGTCTGCACGTGCCCGCCGACGCCGACGCTTGTGCAGCCGCCGCCCTGGACGTAGCGGCCGGCCTTGGTCACGACGGCGTCGTAAAGCTGGACGAACTTGGCGCCGGAGCCGACGCTGACGGCCGGGGTCGGCGCGACCCTCCCCTCGCAGCCCTGGGGCACGAACGCATCGTGCAGCGAGATGGCGTCGAGGTCGCGGGTCCACAGCAGCAGGCTGTCCGGCGCGGTCGACTGGCCGAGGTAGCTGTGGCCCGCGCCCTTGATGACGAGGCGCAGGTTCTTCTCGCGCGCAAAGTCGACGGCGGCGGCCACGTCGGCGGCGCTCTGCGGCACGACGGCGTAAACGCTCTGCGCCGTCGTCCAGGCGTCGATCCAGCCTTGCGACTGGGTGCCTCCGACCTGATCCTGGATGTAGTAGGGGTTCGCGAGGTCCTTGAGCGCCGCGTCGCACAGCTTGCCGGTCGCATCGCGCCGGCAGCCGGCCAGCGGCGAGGGCACCTCGATCAGGCGGCCGCCGACGGCCTGGCGCAGCCCGTCCCACTCGGCCGCGCTCGGCCAGCCCGGATCGCCCGGGCGCACGCGCCGCAACGGGCCCGCCGCCGCGGATGGGGCAGTGGCGGAGGCGCCAAGCGCGGTTCCGGCCAGCGCCAGGGCGCCGGAACTCTTAAGAAAGGTGCGACGGTTCACTGGTCCCTGCCCTCCGCGCGACTGCTCGACGATGCGCGAAGGCTAGGCGCCAGGGCCTAAGCGCTCCTTAATCCGGATGCGTTTCGCATCCCGGGCGATGCCCCGATCCGGCGCGGCGCCTCTACGCCGCCCGCTTGTCGAGTTCGGCGAGCAGCGCGTCGCCCATGCCTTCGGTGGAGACCAGGGTGCAGCCCGGGGACATGATGTCGCCAGTGCGGATGCCGCTGGCCAGCACGGCCTTCACCGCCTCTTCGATCAGGTCGGCGTCCTCGCCCAGGTCGAAGCTGTAGCGCAGGCACATGGCAAAGCTCATCAGCGTGGCGATCGGGTTGGCCTTGCCCTGGCCGGCGATGTCGGGGGCCGAGCCGTGCACCGGCTCGTAGAGCGCCTTGCGCCGGCCGGTCTCGTCGGCGTCGCCGAGCGAGGCGGAGGGCAGCATGCCGAGCGAGCCGGTCAGCATCGCCGCCACGTCGCTCAGCATGTCGCCGAACAGGTTGTCGGTGACGATGACGTCGAACTGTTTGGGCGCGCGCACCAGCTGCATGCCGCAGTTGTCGGCGTACATGTGGCTGAGTTCGACCTCCGGATAGGATTCGTTGTGCAGCTTGGTCACCTCCTCGCGCCAGAGCACGCCGGACTCCATGACGTTGGCCTTTTCGGTCGAGCAGACGCGCTTGTCGCGCTTCTTGGCCAGCTCGAAGGCCACCGCGGCGACCCGGCGGATCTCGGAGGTGGTATAGACCTGGGTATTGATGCCGCGGCGCTCGCCGTTCGGCAGGGTCTCGATGCCGCGCGGCTCGCCGAAGTAGACGCCGCCGGTCAGCTCGCGCACGATCATGATGTCGAGGCCGGAGACCACCTCCGGCTTCAGGGTCGAGGCCTCGACCAGCGCCTCGAAGCAGATCGCGGGCCTCAGGTTGGCGTAGAGCTGCATCTCCTTGCGCAGGCGCAGCAGGCCGCGCTCGGGCTTCACCTCGAAGGGCAGGCCGTCCCACTTGGGCCCGCCGACGGCGCCGAGCAGCACCGCATCGGCGTTGTGCGCCTTGTCCATCGTGGCATCGGCCAGCGGCACGCCGTGCACGTCGAGCGCGGCGCCGCCGACCAGGTCCTCGCTCACGTCGAAGCTGACGGCGCGGCGCTGGTCCATCCAGTCCACCACCCGGCGGACCTGGCCCATCGCCTCCGGCCCGATGCCGTCGCCCGGCAGGATCAGCAGGGTCTTGTTGGCGGGCATTTTTCCGGTCTTTCCTTCACTCACTCGGCCCTCACACTGGAGAGTCGCCATTCTTTCTGCCCTCATCCTGAGGAGCCGCGCAGCGGCGTCTCGAAGGACGAGGGCCGCCGCCACAGGCGGCGATCCGACAGCCCATACGGCCCTGCCGGGCCGTGGCCTTCGTCCTTCGACAAGCTCAGGATGAAGGCCGAGTGGGATGGTGCGCCCGAGCCCCTAGCCGTAGAGCCAGGGCTGGCCGGCCTTCTGCCTGGCCTCGAAGGCGTCGATCTGCGGCGCCTTTTTCAGGGTCAGGCCGATGTCGTCCAGGCCGTTGAGCAGGCAGTGCTTGCGGAAGGGGTCGATCTCGAAGGAGATCGTGCCGCCGTCCGGCCCCTGGATGGTCTGGTTCTCCAGGTCGACCGTGACGGTCGCGTTGGCGCCGCGCTCGGCGTCCTCCAGCAGCTTGTCGATCTCCTCCTCGGGCAGGACGATCGGCAGGATGCCGTTCTTGAAGCAGTTGTTGTAGAAGATGTCGGCGAAGCTGGGCGCGATGACGCAGCGGATGCCGCCGTCGAGCAAGGCCCAGGGCGCGTGCTCACGCGAGGAGCCGCAGCCGAAGTTGGCGCCGGCGATCAGGATCTGCGCGTTCTTGTAGGCTGGGCGGTCGAGCACGAAGTCGACCCGCTCGCCCTCGTCGTCGTGGCGCAGGGCGTAGAACAGCCCCTCGCCCAGGCCGGTGCGCTTGATCGTCTTCAGAAAGCGCGCCGGGATGATCATGTCGGTGTCGACGTTGCTCAGCGGCAGCGGCGCCGCGACGCTCGTCAGTTTGGTGAACTTTTCCATCGGCTTCTCGATCCTTCTCGCCCGGAACCGCCGAGCCGAGGCGGTTTAGCGCAAACCGCCGGCCGGCTCAACGCATGCCAGCGGGACGGCGCCATGCGCGCTCACTCGGGCACCAGACCCCGCAGGCGGTAAAGCAGTTCGAGCGCCTGCTTGGGCGTCAGTTCGTCGGGGTTGACGGCCTTCAGCTCGGCCTCGAGCGCGCTCGCCTCCGCGGGGGCCGCGGCCGAGGCCGGCTTGGGCGCGGCGGCGAACAGCGGCAGGTCGTCGGCCAGGCGGGTCAACGCGCCGGCCTGCTCGCCCTGCTCCAGCAGCGCCAGCACCTCCTCGGCGCGATGAACCGCGGCGGGCGGCAGGCCGGCGAGGCGCGCCACATGGATCCCGTAAGAGCGGTCGGCGGCGCCCGGCGCCACCTCGTGCAAAAAGACCACCTCGCCCTGCCATTCCTTGACCCGCATGGCGTGGCAGGACAGGCGCGCCAGCTTGCCGGCCAGGTGGGTCAGCTCGTGGTAGTGGGTGGCGAACAGCCCGCGGCAGCGGTTGACCTCGTGCAGGTGCTCGACGCAGGCCCAGGCGATGGAGAGGCCGTCGAAGGTGGCGGTGCCGCGGCCGATCTCGTCGAGGATGACCAGCGAGCGGGGCGTCGCCTGGTTCAGGATGGCCGCCGCCTCGACCATCTCGACCATGAAGGTGGAGCGTCCGCGCGCCAGGTCGTCGGCGGCGCCGACCCGGCTGAACAGGCGGTCCACCGTGCCGATCTCGGCGCGCGCGGCGGGCACGAAGCTGCCCATCTGGGCGAGCACGGCGATCAGCGCGTTCTGGCGCAGGAAGGTGGACTTGCCGGCCATGTTGGGTCCGGTGACCAGCCAGAGGCGCTGGCCCTCCGAAAGCTCGCAGTCGTTGGCGACGAAGCGCTGCCCCTCCTGCGCGGCCAGCGCCGCCTCGACCACCGGATGGCGCCCGCCCTCGATCCGGAAGGCCGTCGAGTCCTCGACCCGCGGACGGGTCCAGCGCGCCTCGACGGCGATCTCCGCCAGGCCGGCGGCGACGTCGAGGGCCGCCAGGGCGCGGGCGGCGGCGGCCACCGGCTCGGCGCGCGCCAGCACCTCGGCGACGAGCTGGGCGAAGATCTCCAGCTCGACCGCCAGGGCCTTGTCGGCCGCCTCAAGGATGCGCTTTTCCAGCTCGCCCAGCTCGGCGGTGGTGTAGCGCACGGCCGAGGCCAGGGTCTGGCGGTGGATGAAGCCGGCGGCCGGGTCGCTGGGCATCTTCGGCGCGCTGGCTGTCGAGACCTCCAGGAAATAGCCGAGCACGTTGTTGTGCTTGACCTTCAGGCTGGCGACGCCGGTCGCCTCCACGTACCTGGCCTGCAGGCCGGCGATCAGCCGGCGCGACTCGTCGCGCAACTGCTTCAACTCGTCCAGGTGCGGGGCATAGCCGGGCGCGACGAAGCCGCCGTCGCGCGCCAGCAGCGGCAGGTCGGGCGCCAACGCCCGGCCCAGGCGGTCGACCAGCCCTTCCTGCGGCCCGAGCGCGCGGGCGGCGGTGGCGATGTCGTCCGGCGGCGCCTCGCCGTCACCCCCACCGGGGGCGCCGACGATCAGCGCCTGCAGGTGTTGCGCTTGGCATAGGCCGTCGCGGATCGCGGCGAGGTCGCGCGGCCCGCCGCGCCCGAGCGACAGGCGCGACAGCGCGCGCTCCATGTCGGGCACCTGGCGCAGCCCGGCGCGCAGCGCCGTGCGCAGCTCGCCGCGCTCGACCAGCCAGGCGACGCCGTCCAGCCGCGCGCGGATCGCCGCGACCTCGGTCAGGGGCGCGGCCAGCCGCTGGGCGAGCAGGCGGGCGCCGGGGCCGGTCGCCGTGCGGTCGAGGACGGCCAGCAGCGTGCCCTGGCGGCCGCCGGCCAGCGCCTCGGTCAGCTCCAGGTTGCGGCGGGTGGCGGGATCGATCTCCATCGCCGCGCCCTTGGCCTGGCGGCGCAGGGCGCCCAGGCGCGGCAGCTTGCCCTTCTGGGTCAACTCGACATAGTCGACCAGCGCGCCGGCGGCGGCCAACTCGGCGCGTTCGAAGGCGCCGAAGGCGTCCAGCGCCTCGACCCGGTAGAGCGCCTGCAGGCGGCGGCGCGCGTTCTCGCTGTCGAAGCGGGCCGAGGGCTGCGGCGTCACCACCGTCTTCCACTCGCCCAGCAGCTCCTGCAGGGCGTCGCGCTGCAGCAGCCGTTCGGGCAGCAGCAGCTCGCTGGGTGCGACCCGCGCCAGGGCCGCGGCCAGGCCGCCGGGCTCGAGCGGCTCGGCCAGGAAGTCGCCGGTCGAGACGTCGACCCAGGCCAGCCCCAGTGCGCCGCCCGCCTCGGCCAGCGCCGCCAGGTAGTTGTGGCGCCGGGCGTCGAGCAGTTCGTCCTCGGTCAGCGTGCCGGGCGTCACCAGGCGGGTCACGCCGCGCCGCACCACCGCCTTGCCGCCGCGCTTCTTGGCCTCGGCCGGATCCTCGAGTTGCTCGCAGATGGCGACCTTGAAGCCCTGGCGGGTCAGGCGGGCCAGGTAGGCCTCGGCGGCGTGCACCGGCACGCCGCACATCGGCACCTCTTCGCCCTCGTGCTGGCCCCGCTTGGTCAGGGTGATGTCGAGCGCCGCGGCCGCCTGGCGGGCGTCCTCGAAGAACAGCTCGTAGAAGTCGCCCATCCGGTAGAACAGCAGCGCATCTGGGGTGTCGCGCTTGATCTCCCAGTACTGCGCCATCATCGGCGTGGCACCGGGCGCGGCACTCGGCGCGGAATTGGGCGCGGAGTTGGGCGCGGCGGCGGGCTGCGAAGGCGCGCTGTCGGGCATGCGGGCGGGTGTCGATCCGTAGGGCGGGCGAGTCGGGCGGGCGACTCTAGCACCCGCGCGACGGACGCGGAAACGGCATGCGCACCGCCGCCGCCATCCGGGGTCTTCCGCACCGCACCCTTGGACAGCCTTCGGATAATTGAGTATCTTGCTTGGACTTTCGGCGGACCGGCCCGCTTGGCCCAGTCGCCGGGCGACACGAGCGAATGGGGGTCAGGGATGAGGGTCGACACGAACGCCGCGGCACCGGCCGCTGCGTCCGTCGCCAGTGCCGCGAACGGCCGCGAGCGCGGGCGGTTTCGCCTGGTGCTGATCAAGCCGTCGCACTACGACGACGACGGCTACGTGATCCAGTGGCTGCGCGCGGCCATCCCGTCCAACACGCTGGCCCAGCTCTACGGCCTGGCGGCCGAGTGCGCCGAGCGGCAGGTGCTCGGCCCGGACGTTCAGATCGAGATCGAGGCCTACGACGAGACCAACACGGTGCTGCCGCTGAAGCGGATCGCCCGACGGGTCAAGCGCGACGGCGGGCTGGTCGGACTGGTCGGCGTGCAGTCGAACCAGTTCCCGCGCGCCATGGACATCGCCCGGCCGCTGCGCGCCCAGGGCATCCCGGTCGCCATCGGCGGCTTCCACGTCTCCGGCTGCATGGCCATGCTCCCGGAGCCGCCGGCCGACATCAAGGAGGCGATGGACCTGGGCATCGGCCTGTTCGCCGGCGAGGCCGAGGAGCGACTGGACGGCGTGCTGCGCGACGCCCATGCCGGCAACCTCAAGCCGGTCTACAACTACATGGACGACCTGCCGGGCCTGGAGGGCGCCACCGTCCCCTTCCTGCCGGAGCCGGTGGTGCGCAGGACCGCCGGCGCGCACGCCAGCTTCGACGCCGGGCGCGGCTGTCCCTTCCAGTGCAGCTTCTGCACCATCATCAACGTGCAGGGCCGCAAGTCGCGCTACCGCAGCCCCGAGGACTGCGAGCGCATCGTGCGCGCCAACCTGGCCCAGGGCGTGCGGCGCTTCTTCATCACCGACGACAACTTCGCCCGCAACAAGGACTGGGAGAAGATCCTCGACCGCCTGATCCACCTGCGCGAGGTGGAGAAGCTGAAGTTCTCGCTGGTCATCCAGGTCGACACCCTGTGCCACCGCCTGCCCAACTTCGTCGAGAAGTGCGCGCGCGCCGGGGTCAAGCGGGTGTTCATCGGCCTGGAAAACGTCAACCCGGACAACCTGACGGCGGCGAAGAAGCGCCAGAACAAGATCTGGGAGTACCGCAAGATGCTGCAGGCCTGGAAGGCCTGGGGCGTGCTGACCTACGCGGGCTACATCCTGGGCTTTCCGGGCGACACGCCGGAGTCGATCCGCCGCGACATCGAGATCATCAAGGCCGAGCTGCCGATCGACCTCTTGGAGTTCTTCATCCTGACGCCGCTGCCCGGCTCCGAGGACCACAAGACGCTCTGGTCGAAGGGTGTCTGGATGGACCCGGACATGAACAAGTACGACCTGAACCACGTCACCACCGGCCACGCGACGATGAGCGCCGCGGAGCTGAAGGCGGTCTACGACGCGGCCTGGCACCAGTACTACTCGCCGGAGCACGCCGAGACGATCCTCAAGCGGGCCGCCGCCTGCCGCATGAACGTCGGCAACATGATGTTCCTGATGCTGTGGTTCTACGGCTGCATCTCGGTGGAGAAGCTGCACCCGCTGGAGGGCGGCTGGTTCCGCCGCAAGGTCTGGTCGCAGCGCCGCTCCGGCATGCCGCGAGAGAACCCGCTGATCTTCTTCCCGCGCCGCGCCTGGGAGGTGGTCGACAGCCACGCCAAGTGGCTCGGCATCCTCTGGCGCTTCGGGACGATCCGCCGGCGGCTGAAGCGCGACCCGAGCATCAAGTCCTACACCGACCTGGCGCTGACCCCGGTCGACGAGGACGCCGAGCTGCGGACCACGCTGATGCAGACCCACGCCGGAAAGATCGGCAAAACCTACGGCGCGCCGACGACCAAGAAAGACACGCCGGCCGAGGCGGCGGAGTAGCGAGGGCGGCGAGGGAAAGGCTCGAGGCTTTACCTACGCGACCGCCTGAGCCGGTGCGGACAGAGTTCCGTCACTTCGACGCCTTGCGCGACCACGAAGTCCTTATGTTCCGACCAATCGGATTCGGTGGCGTTCACGACACGTCCGTGCCCAGCCTTGGCGACTGACAGGAACTTGCGATCGCTGGGATCGAAGCGGTTTTCCGGAAGATTGTCGAACCCGCGCGAGGGGTCCGGGACAGGCCAGACTGCGATGCGCTCGACGGCACCGCCAGTGTACTGGCGATCGTAGAGTGTCTTGAAGAAGATATCGCCGACACCCGGCGCGCCGCTGTAGCTGCAGTAGCGCGCATACTCGGTCATGATCAGCTCCCGGTCGTCGAGAAGGAAGACCACACCCGCCTCCCCGATGCGCTCCAGCAGCTCGATGCATGCGAGCTGACATTGCGGATCGGCCAGGCTGTCGCGCTCGTTGGCCACGATCAGGACGTTGGTGTCGACGACGTTGCGGCCCGTCATTGCGCAGCCGCGGCCTTGCGTCTGAGAGCGGCCTTTCGGGTCTCGGCGATCTCAGCCATCTCGTCGCCGAAGAAGCCCTCGGGCCAGTGCTCGATCTCGCCGTAGGTGTTGAGGCCGATATCGGCGATCCGCGCCTCGCCACGATGCTGGGAGACGAAGTAGAGCTTCACGAAGTCCGCGGGGATGCGCTCTTCGGCCACCCGGCGCTGCAACCGCCGCAGCAAGTGCTCGCTGTGGCTCTCGACGACGACCTGGAGGTCGCGGGCTTCGGCGATGTCGATAATGGCGTCGGCGAGAGCGCTCTGCACGGCGGGGTGGAGGTGGATTTCCGGCTGCTCAAGGATCACCAGCGCGCCGGGCGGCACGTAGTTGAGCAGCGCGATCGCAGGCAGAACCTGGGAAACGCCGAAGCCAACATCTGTGAGCAGAACTTCAGGGCTGGCGCTGTCGCGCCACACTTTGGCTTGGTAGAGGTTGGATCCCTGCGCAATCTCGGCGACCGAGAAGCCGCCGATCATCCCCATATCCTTCAGGCGTTCGGCGATCGCCTCCTGAAACGGCTTGTACCGGGCGCGTTTGCGCATCTGCACCGTCTTACCGGCGGCGGTCGCCGCCATGATCGCGTTGATCGTGAGCTCCCCGCGCGAACCGACGTCGGTCGGACTGCTGCCCGTCCAGGTGTACTGCCGCCGCGGATAATCTCTCAATGGGCCGAGATAGAAGAGGCGGTCGATCAGCGTCTCGTACGCCACCTCCAGATCGCTCAATAGATCGGCATTCTGATAGTAGGTCTTGGCCTGGTCGGGAAAGAGGTGCGTCTTGACCGGGCCGGGCAGTTCCCAGCCCCGGCCGGGATTCCGGATGAATTCGAATGGGCCGCCACTGCCGCGTTCTGGCGTCAGCTTGAAGCCCTTACGTGCGTCGTCGCGAAGCTCGAGACCGAAAGCTAGGCCGCCCAGCGTGTAGCGCAGGCAGCGTGTCGCCAGGAACTCGCTCTCTTCGGCGCGGCCGACGGCGGTCTCGATCGACAGAGCGTTCGAGGCGACGAGCGTATCTCGACTGCTGCGCATCGCATCATGGAGACGAACGGGCTCTGGCGCCGTCCAGTGGATCTCCCATTCGAGATCAAGCGTCTCGTCGTGGCGGTGGATCACATCCCGGAAGCTGCCGAGGTCGACGAGCTGTCCGAACTGTCCGAAGTCCAATACCAATCCGCGGTCGGGGTTGGTCTTGGTTTGCTTGAGCATCAGCAGGAATTGGATCAGGCTGGACTTGCCGGAACTGTTCGTCCCGAACAACCCCGTGATCCGCCCGAACTCGGCGTTGAGCTCGGACCATGCCTTGAAGTTGCGAAGCTGTAGGCTCCGGATCATGCGACGGTGCTCACTTTGGACCCACACCTACTCCGCCGGCTTGATCATCCGGCCGAGGTCCTTGCCGGCGAAGATGTGCATGTGGAAGTGGGGGACTTCCTGGTGCGCGTCGCGGCCGTGGTTGGCGAGAATGCGGTAACCCGGCTCGACGCAGCCCAGGTCGCGCGCCACCTTGCCGAGCAGGCGAAAGAAGCCGGCGATCTCCGCGTCGGAGGCCTTGGCGGAAAAGTCGTCGGAGGAGACGTAGGCGCCTTTGGGGATGACCAGAACGTGGGTTGGCGTCTGCGGCTCGATGTCGTGGAAGGCCAGCGCGTGGTCGTTCTCGTCGACCTTCTTGCAGGGGATCTCGCCCCGCAGGATCTTGGCGAAGACGTTGTCGTAGTCGTAGCTCACGGCGCTCCCCTCTAGCCGTTGCGGCATCCCGGAAAGCCGGCCTTGCCGGCTGCCTTCGCCCTTCGACACGGCTCAAGGTGAAGGCATTTAGAGTGCAGCTTCCAGCGCTTCATCCTGAGCCTGTCGAAGGACGAAGCGCGCGCCGCGCAGCGGCGCATCATGCGGGTCGCAGGATGCGGTCCGCCCGGCGCGAAGACAAGCCCGCTGGAGGGAGCGACGCTCAGGCCGCCTGGCCGCGGTCGAGGGCGTAGCCGGCCGAGCGCACGGTGCGGATCAGGTCGGACTCGTCGTCGTTGTTGAGCGCCTTGCGCAGGCGGCGGATATGGACGTCGACGGTGCGCGGCTCGACGTAGACGTCGCGGCCCCACACGGCGTCCAGGAGCTGCTCGCGGCTGAAGACGCGGCCGGGATGCTGCATCAGGTAGCGCAGCAGGCGGAACTCGGTCGGCCCCAGGTGGACGTCGCGCAGGCCGCGGCGCACACGGTGGGCGGCCAGGTCCATCTCCAGGTCGTCGAATTGCAGCGTCTCGTTGGCCAGCGCCGGCTGGGCGCGGCGCAGCACCGCGCGCATCCGGGCGACCAGCTCGGCCGGGCTGAAGGGCTTGGTGATGTAGTCGTCGGCGCCGGAGTCCAGGCCGCGCACCTTGTCCGCCTCCTCGCCGCGCGCGGTCAGCATGATGATCGGCACGTCGCGGGTCTCCGGCGCCCGGCGCAACTGGCGGCAGACCTCCAGCCCGCTCATCAGCGGCAGCATCCAGTCGAGCAGCACCAGGTCCGGCCGTTCCTCCTTGGCCAGAACCAGGGCCTCCTCGCCGTCGCGGGCGTCGACCAGGCGAAATCCTTCGCGTTCCAGGTTGTAGCGCAGCAGCGTGACCAGCGCTGCCTCGTCTTCGACCAAAAGAACCAACGGCTTCATCGTGTGCTCATGTCCCCCGACTGACTGCCGCCGCCGGCAGCTAAGCTTCCTCCGGCGGCGAGACGACCGCATAGCTGGTGGTGTCGCCCTTGGGCCGGCCGCCCTGGATCTGGCTGCCGGTGACCAGGAAATGAACCACCTCAGCGACGTTGGTGGCGTGGTCGCCCATGCGCTCCACGTTCTTGGCGATGAACAGCAGGTGGGTGCAGGGCGTGATGTTGCGCGGATCCTCCATCATGTAGGTAAGGGTCTCGCGAAACAGCGAGGTGTACATCTCGTCCACCTCGGCGTCGCTCTCCCAGACGTCGACCGCCTTATGCGGGTCGCGCTCGACGTAGGCGTCGAGCACCCGCTTGATGTTGGCGAGCACGAGCTGCGCCATGCGCGGCACGGTGTGCGAAGGCTCGGTCGGCGGTACCTGGTTGAGCGCCATGGAGCGCTTGGCGACATTGGCGGCGTAGTCGCCGATGCGCTCCAGGTCGCTGGAGATCTTCAGCGCCGCGATCACCTCGCGCAGGTCGGAGGCGACCGGCTGGCGCAGGGCGAGGAGCTGGACCGCCAGCTCGCTGATCTCCTGCTCCAGCGCGTCGATCTGGACGTCGTTCTGGACGACCTGCGCCGCCAGGTCGGTGTTGCGCCGGCTCATCGCGTCGATCGCCTGGGCGAGCTGCATCTCGGCCAGGCCGCCCATGCGCAGCAGGGTCTGGCTCAGGTGGGTCAATTCCTTGTCGAAGGAGCGTACCGTGTGTTCGGATTTCGTTTCTGGCACCTCGAGGCCCTCCTCAGGACTGCAAGACTCGACAGACGCCGCATCGTAATCGATTACCGTCGAATCTCCCGCACGTGTCGTCCCGACTGCCCGGACCGAGCCACGCGCCGGCGCCGTCCGCCGCCGCGACGCCTCAGCCGAAGCGGCCCGTGATGTAGTCCTGGGTGCGCTGATCCTGCGGATTGGTGAAGATCGCCTCGGTCTCGCCGGTCTCCACCAGGATGCCCAGGTGGAAGAAGGCGGTGCGCTGACTGACGCGCGCGGCCTGCTGCATCGAGTGGGTGACGATGACGATGGTGAAGTTCTGCCGCAACTCGTCGATCAGCTCCTCGATCTTCGCCGTGGCGATCGGGTCGAGCGCCGAGCAGGGCTCGTCCATCAGGATGACTTCCGGATTGACCGCGATCGCCCGCGCGATGCACAGGCGCTGCTGCTGGCCGCCGGACAGGCCGGTGCCGGGCTCGCTCAGGCGGTCCTTCACCTCTTCCCACAGGCCGGCGCGGCGCAGGCTGGTCTCGACGATCTCGTCCATCTCCGACTTGGTGTTGCCGATGCCGTGGATGCGCGGCCCGTAGGCGATGTTGTCGAAGACCGACTTGGGGAAGGGGTTCGGCTTCTGGAACACCATGCCGACGCGCGCGCGGAGCTGCACCACGTCCAGCTTGGGGTCGTAGATGTCCTCGCCGTCCATCTCGATGGTGCCTTCGACCCGGCAGCCGTCGATCACGTCGTTCATCCGGTTGATGCAGCGCAGGTAGGTGGACTTGCCGCAGCCCGAAGGGCCGATCAGCGCTGTCACCTCGTGCTGATGGATGTCGAGGTCGACGTGCTTAATCGCATGCGCGTCGCCGTAGTAGACGTTGACGTCGCGCGAGCGGACCTTGACCGGCAGCTCGTTGGCAAGCGGTTGGGCGCCGTGCGCCGGACCGCCGGCAGGCTGCGTCCCGGTCTGAGTGTCGGACATCGAAGGCTCCACTTCCTGCATGCTCATATCGCTCTCGTGCCCCCTTACCAGCGTCGCTCGAAGCGCTTGCGCAGCACCACGGCCATGGCGTTCATGAAGATCAGGAAGGCCAGCAGCACCATGATCGCCGCCGAGGTCTTGGCGACGAAGGCGCGCTCCGGCGAGTCCGCCCAGATGTAGATCTGCACCGGCAGAACGGTCGCCGGGTCGGTGAAGCCGCCCGGCACGTCGGCGATGAAGGCGACCATCCCGATCATCAGCAGCGGCGCGGTCTCGCCGAGGGCCTGCGCCATGCCGATGATGGTGCCGGTCAGGATGCCGGGCATGGCCAGCGGCAGGACGTGGTGCGTCACGGTCTGCAGCTTCGAGGCGCCGACGCCCAGCGCCGCCTCGCGGATCGAGGGCGGCACCGCTTTCAGCGCCGCGCGCGAGGCGATGATGATGGTCGGCAGGGTCATCAGCGCCAGCACCATGCCGCCGACCAGCGGCGCCGAGCGCGGCAGGCCGAAGAAGTTGAGGAACATCGCCAGGCCGAGCAGGCCGAAGACGATCGAGGGGACGGCCGCCAGATTGTTGATGTTCACCTCGATCAGGTCGGTCAGCTTGTTCTTCGGCGCGAACTCTTCCAGGTAGACCGCCGCCAGCACGCCGACCGGAAAGGCCAGCAGCAGGGTGATCGTCAGGGTCAGGAAGGAGCCGACGACGGCGCCCCAGATTCCCGCCTGCTCGGGCTCGCGGCTGTCCGCCTCGGTGAAGAAGGGGGCGTTGAAGACCATCTCGACGAGGCCGCGCTTGCGCAGCTCCTCGACCCAGGCGATCTCGTTGTCCTTCACCCGGCGATCGGACTCGGGCACGACATAGGACTTCAGCACCCACGCGTCGGGCTGCGCGCTTTCGGTGGAGGCGAGCGGGATCAGCACCTCGCCACGGGCGCGCTCGGAGCCGACCTCGGTCAGCTTGACCAGGCCCCCGTTGATCTCGACCAGATAGCTCGGCAGCCGGTCGCTCAGCGCCTCGACGCCGCCGGCGCCCTCGGCGCGCGCGCGCAGCGCCTCGGCCTCGCCGGCCGCCTCTTCGGCGTCCAGGCGCAGCGATTCGGCCTGCGCCGCCAGGCCCTCTATGCGTTCCTGCAGGCGCGCAACCGCCGCGCCGTCGCCGGCCACTTCGGCCAGCTCAGCGCGCGCTTCGGCCAGGTCATCCTCGACGCGGGCCGCCGCCTGCGCGGCCGCCGCGCCGGCATCGGCCCGCTCGGCGGCGATCTCGCCCAGCCGCCCCTTCACCTCGGTGACGATGCCCGCGAAATCGTTGGCGCCGGTCAGGATCTCGATCTCGCCGCTGGTGCCGGTCGGCGTGGCGACGCCGGACACCTCGAAGGTCTCGATGTCGCTGACCTGCCCCTTGTTGTAGACGTCGATGTCGTCCGAACTGGTGATCCAGACGCGGACCGTCTGGCCGACCAGTTCCGGGTTATCCTCGACCCGCGCCTGCAGCTCGAAGGCCGCGTCGTTGGTCAACAGGCCACGCAGCGCGCGGCGCTCCGTACGGCCCTCGACGTAGGGAAACAGCCCATAAAGGGCGTCGTTCATCAGGCCGCGAAAGTTGCCGTCGACGTCGACCACCTCGCCGTCGCTGTTGCGCTCGAGTTGGATCTCGTCGGGATCGAGCGTCACCTCGATCCCGATCATGGTCTGCACGAAGGCGCTGTAGCCCTTGCCGGCGATCGAGACCAGCAGGATGCCCAGCATCACGACGGCGGCGGCGATCGCCAGCTTGCCGTACAGCTTGAAGCGGGCCTCGGCGGCATAGCGGCGGCGCACCCGCGCCGGCGAAAGGTCGGGCCGCCGGATGGCAATGCCTTCGGAGGGCGCGGTCGCGTCAGTCATATTTCTCTCGGTACCTGCGCACGACGTTGAGGGCGATAACGTTCAGACAGAGCGTGACGAAGAAGAGCGTGAGGCCGAGCGCGAAGGCCGCCAGCGTCTTGGCGCTGTCGAACTCCTGGTCGCCGACGAGCAACGTCACGATCTGCACCGTCACCGTCGTCACCGCCTCCAGAGGGTTGGCCGTCAAGTTGGCCGCCAGGCCGGCCGCCATCACCACGATCATCGTCTCGCCGACCGCGCGGCTGATCGCCAGCAGCACCGAGCCGACGATGCCGGGCAGCGCCGCGGGCAGGATCACCTGGCGCACGGTCTCCGCCTTGGTGGCGCCCAGCGCATAGGCGCCGTCGCGCAGCGACTGCGGCACCGCGTTCATCACGTCGTCCGACAGCGACGAGACGAAGGGGATGATCATGATCCCCATCACGATGCCGGCGGCCAGAGCGGACTCCGAGGAGACGTCGAGGCCGATCGACTCGCCGGTGTCGCGGAAGAAGGGCGCCACCGTCAGGGCGGCGAAGAAGCCGTAGACCACGGTCGGGACGCCGGCGAGGATCTCCAGCATCGGCTTCGCCGTGCCGCGCAGCCGCTTGCTGGCGTACTCCGACATGTAGATCGCGCTGAACAGCCCGATCGGCACGGCCACGAACATGGCGATCACAGTGATCAGCAGCGTGCCGGCGAACAGTGGGATCGCGCCGAAGGCGCCGGAGGAGCCGACCTGGTCGGCGCGCAGCGCGATCTGCGGCGACCACTGGGTGCCAAACAGGAACTCGGTGATCGGCACCTTGCCGAAGAAGCGGCCGGTCTCGAACAGCAGCGAGAGGATGATCCCGATCGTCGTCAGAATCGCGATGGTCGAGGCGACGATCATGATGATCATCGCCGTGCGCTCCACGGCGTTGCGCGCGCGCAGGTCCGGCGAGATGCGCCGCAGCGCCAGGAAGGCGCCGCCGGCGACCAGCAGCGCCATTGCCAGCGCCATCAGCCAGCGGCTCCAGGCCAGCGTGCTGGCGTAGACCTCGCCCGCAGCCTGGAAGGCGGGGTCGAGCTCGCCGGAGACGATACCGCCGAGGGCCCGCGCCTCGATGTCGCCGATCAGAAGCTGCTGCTCGTCGAGGTTGCGCTGGTCGAAACCCTCCGGCAAGTTGGCGACCAGACGCATCTCGGCGACGTGCGGCTCGAGCACCAGCCAGACCGCCATCAGCAGCGCTGCCGGGATCAGCACCCAGGAGGCGACGTAGAGGCCGTGGTAGCTGGGCAGGGAATGCAGCCCGGCGGGCCGGCCGTCGGTGACGACGAAGGCCTGGCGCGTGCCGAGGTAGTAGCCCGCCGCCGTCAGCAGCAGCATGGCCAGCAGTATGATCGTCAGCCCCATGGCACGCCCGTCCCAGCCGTTCCAGCCGATGCCGCGCCCCACGGCGACGCCGGCCGTTTCGTATCGGGCGCCGTCGTCCCCAAACGCGGCCCGACCGTCTTCTTCAACCACCTAAACCGCGAGCCGACTCGACTCGCCGAAACCGCTCGGCCCGACCTGGGGCCGCCCGCGGCCGGCCAACCGGCCCGGAGAAGCCGCCCGGTGCCGGCGCGCTGGGCGCGACCGGCACCGGGCCGTACCGTCTCTCCCGGAAACGGGAGGTTACATGGTCAGCTTCTCGAGGCCGCGGGCCGAGTCGCGCTGACGCGCACGCGCCTCGTCCGGCAGCGGGATCAGGCCCTTGTCGGCCAGATAGCCGTCCGGACCCCACGCCTCCTCGGAGGTGAACTCGACGATGTACTCCTCGATGCCGGGAATGACGCCGACGTGCTCGTTCTTGACGTAGAAGTACAGCGAGCGCGAGACGCCGTAGTCGCCGGCGGCGATGTTGTCGAAGGTCGGCTCGACGCCGTTGATCACCGAGCCCTGGATGGCGTCGCGGTTCTGGTCGAGGAAGGAGAAGCCGAAGATGCCCAGCGCCACCGGGTTGGCCTGCAGCTTCTGGACGATCAGGTTGTCGTTCTCGCCGGCCTCGACGTAGACGCCGTCCTCGCGGATTTCGGCGCAGCCGTCGCCGAGCGCCTCTTCCATGCCGGCCTCTTCGCAGCCGGTCTCCATCATCAGCTCGGTGAAGGCGTCACGCGTGCCGGAGGTCGGCGGCGGGCCCAGAACCTCGATCTGCTCGGCCGGCAGCGACGGGTCGATGTCCGACCACATGGTATTCGGGTTGGCGACCACCTCGCCGTCGACCACCAGGTTCTTGGCCAGCGCGCGGAAGACCTGGTCCTTGGTCAGCTCGTAGCGCTCGTGGTCCTTCGAGTTCGCCAGCACGATGCCGTCGAAGCCGACCCGCACCTCGGTGATGGTGATGCCGGCATTGGTGCAGTTCTCGTACTCGGAGGACTTGATGCGGCGCGAGGCGTTGGTGATGTCGGGGTGGTCGACGCCGACGCCGGCGCAGAACAGCTTCAGGCCGCCGCCCGAGCCGGTCGACTCGACGACCGGGGTCGGGAAGTCGGTGGTCTTGCCGAACTGCTCGGCCACCGCGGTCGAGAAGGGGAAGACCGTCGAGGAGCCGACGATCCGGATCTGATCGCGCGACTGCGCGGCCGCCGAGGTGGCGGCAACCGCCATGGCAGCCGCAGCCGCGAAAGCGAGCGTGTGCTTGATCACGATATTACTCCGCTTTGGCTGTGTGGGACGGCCGTCGGACCCGGGTCGAGCCCACGTACCGTGCCGACGCCTCCCAGCGACGGCTGCGACGGACCCTATCGCCGGGCGTGGTAGGAAATACTACGGAGATATTACGGTTCCGTGACGCCGGCGGCGGCCGTGTGGAGAAGCACGTCGTTCGACCAATCCGGCAAACGTCCACATCGACGCAGACGCGCAGAGGCCCGCCCCAGACACCCCTGCCGCGCACACGCCTAGACGGCGCGCCGGCGCGCCTCGCCGCCGGCCGGGCTGCGGCGGCGGCCGGCGGGGCTGGTCGCCTGGTCCAGCGGGCGCGGGCCGGGCTGGGGCTCGGCCTGCGCCTCGGCCTCGCTGCGCGGCAGGTAGACGGTGAAGGTGGTGCCCTGGTCGGGACTGGGGCCCGGCTCGCTCTCGATGGCGAGCTGGCCGCGGTGCCGGTTGACGATGTGCTTGACGATCGCCAGGCCCAGGCCGGTCCCGCCGAGCTGGCGCGAGCGGGCGGTGTCGACCCGGTAGAAGCGCTCGGTCAGGCGCGGCAGGTGCTCGCGCGCGATGCCCTCGCCGTCGTCGGTCACCGCCACGGCGATCGCCGGCCGGGCCATGCGGCGGGCGGCGGCGTCCTCGCGCGGGTCGGGCAGGCGGGCGGCGACCCGCACGACGCCCCCCCGACGGCCGTACTTGATGGCGTTGTCGATCAGGTTCTGGAAGACCTGCGCCAACTCGTCGGCCTCGCCGATCGCCGGCGGCAAGCCCTCGGCCCGAAGCTCCACCGTCACCGCGCGCGCCTGCGCCTTCAGCTCCAGGGTGCGCACCACCGATTCAAGCACCTGCGCCAGATCGACGGCATCGGTCGGCGGCGTGTGCTCCTGCATCTCGATGCGCGACAGGCTCAGCAGGTCGTCGACCAGCCGCGCCATGCGCAGCGCCTGCTCATGCATAATGCCGAGGAAGCGCTCGCGCGCCTCGGCGTCCTCGCGCGCCGGGCCGGCCAGCGTCTCGATGAAGCCGATCAGGCTCGACAGCGGCGTTCGCAGTTCGTGGCTGGCGTTGGCGACGAAGTCGGCGCGCATGCGCTCGGCCCGCCGCATGCCGGTCAGGTCGTGCAGCGAGAGGATCGCCACCGTGCCGTCGAGCGCCGGCGTGCGCAGCGGCACCAGGCGGGCGGAGAAGTGGCGCTCGATGTCGCCGTGCTGGGAGAACTCGACGATGCGTCCCTCGCCCTGGCCGACGGCGGCGTCGGCCGCCGCCAACAGCGCCGGGTTGCGCAGCACGCCGACCAGGTCGCGGCCGGTCAGGCCGCCGCCGAAAAGGTCTTCGGCCGCCGGATTGGCCCGCACCACGCGGCGGTTGCGGTCGAGCATGATCAGCGGGTCGGGCAGGTTGGAGAGGATCGACTCGTTGCCGGCGATCGCCGCCTCCAGCTCGCGCCGCCGGCGCTGGCGCTCGCGCGCGGTCTCCACCAGGGTCTCGTCCAGCTCCGGCGCCAGCACCGGGCTGGAGCCGCGCGGCGGGCGCGGCAGCGGCGCGTCGGTGGTGCCGGCCGACTTCAGCGCCTCGATGTAGCCGCCGAGCGCCTTCACGTGGGCAAAGTGCGGGTAGAGGATGGCCAGCACGGCCAGCAGCACGCCGGCGCAGGCGAGCAGCGCCGCCGGCCAGTCGAGCCGGTCGAAGGCGGCGAGACAGACAAGCGCCGCCAAGCCCGGCGCCGAGAGCAGGGCCACGGCGACCGGCAGCCGCCGACGCATGATGGACTTGCCGCGCATGGCCTCCGCCGCGCTCCCCGTTCCGTCCCCGCCCTGGCAAGAGATCGACCGCCGTCCGGCCCGCCTCCCGCACGGGACCGCCGACGCCGGCCACCAAGGGACAGGCCTAGCATACCCGCGTTACACAATGAGGGCAGGCGCGCAGGAAAACGGTTCCTCCAGCCGCCGGACCGCATGCCAGCTCAGTCCGTCAGATCCTCGAAGAACTCCTTCACGCGGGCGAAGAAACCGTGGCTTTCCGGGTGGTGCTTTTCGTGGCCTTCCTCGGACTCGCTGCGGAACTCCTCGAGCAGCTCCTTCTGGCGCTTGGTCAGTTCGCGCGGCACCTCGACCGAGACCTGGATGTAGAGGTCGCCGGTCGATCGGCTGCGCAGCACCGGCATGCCCTTGGCGCGCAGGCGGAACTGGGCGCCGCTCTGCGTGCCCTCCGGCACCGTCACCTTGGCGCGGCTGCCGTCGATCGCCGGCACCTCGATGGCGCCGCCCAGCGCCGCGGTGGTCATCGGGATGGGCACCCGGCAGTAGAGGTTGGCGCCGTCGCGCTGGAAGAAGCGGTGCGGCGCCACCGACAGGAAAATGTAGAGGTCGCCCGGCGGGGCGCCGCGCAGGCCCGCCTCGCCCTCGCCGGCCAGGCGGATGCGGGTGCCGTCCTCAACGCCCGCCGGGATGTTCACCTGCAGGGTCTTTTCCCGCTGCATCGTGCCGAGCCCGCCGCAGGCCTTGCAGGGATCCTCGATCACCTGGCCGCGACCGTGGCAGGTCGGGCAGGTGCGCTCGATGGTGAAGAAGCCCTGCTGGGCGCGGATGCGTCCGCGCCCGTGGCAGGAGGGGCAGCCGGTCGGGCTGGTGCCCGGCTCGGCGCCGGAGCCGCCGCAGGCGTCGCAGGCGACCGAGGTCGGCACCCGGATGGTGGCCTGCTTGCCGGCGAAGGCCTCTTCCAGCGAGACCTCCATGTTGTAGCGCAGGTCGGCGCCGTGCGCCGGGCCGCTGCGCCGCGCCGCGCCGGCGAACTCGCCGAACATCTCGTCGAAGATGTCGGCGAAGCCGCCGAAGCCGCCGAAGCCTGCGCCGCCGCCGCCCGGCCCGCCGCCGGCCGCGCCCTCGAAGGCGCCGTGCCCGAAGCGGTCGTAGGCGGCGCGGGACTGCTGGTCCTTGAGGATCCCGTAGGCCTCGTTGACTTCCTTGAATCGCCGCTCGGCCTCGGCGTCGTCGGGATTGCGGTCCGGGTGATACTGCATCGCCAGCTTGCGATACGCCTTCTTGATCTCCTCGGCGGAGGCTCGCCGCTCGACGCCCAGGATTTCGTAGTAGTCGCGCTTGGCCATGAAAAATCGCTGCCGTCGCTGAACGGAGCCGCCGGTCTTACGGCTGCCGGCTCACCGGCTCCCCAACTCCCCCGAAACAGGCGGCGGCACCGAACGCCTCGTGTCGTCCGGTGCCGCCGGTCTGCGTGCGCGCGAAGGGCGCCGGCGCCTTAGGCCGACTTACCCTTCTTGTCGTCGTCGACCTCCTGGAACTCGGCGTCGACCACGCCCTCGTCCTGGCCGCCCTGCTGGCCGCCGGACGCGCCGCCCTCGCCGTCGCCGCCGGTCGGGCCGGCCTGCTCGGACTGGTACATGGCCTGGCCGACCTTCATGGAGATCTGCCCCAGCTCGTCGGTCTTGGCCTTGATCGCCTCGACGTCCTCGCCGTCCTTGACTTCCTTCAGCGCGGCGACGGCCGCCTCGGCCTCGGCCTTCAGGTCGGCCGGGATCTTGCCCTCGCCGTCCTGCAGGGTCTTCTCCACCGTGTGGACCAGGCTGTCGGCGGTGTTGCGGGCCTCGACCAACTCGCGCTTCCTCTTGTCCTCCTCGGCGTGCGACTCGGCATCCTTGACCATCCGCTCGATCTCGTCGTCGGACAGCCCGCCCGAGGCCTGAATGCGGATCGTCTGTTCCTTGCCGGTCGCCTTGTCCTTGGCGCCGACGTTGACGATGCCGTTGGCGTCGATGTCGAAGGTCACCTCGATCTGCGGCACGCCGCGCGGCGCCGGCGGGATGCCGACCAGGTCGAACTGGCCGAGCATCTTGTTGTCCGCCGCCATCTCGCGCTCGCCCTGGAAGACGCGGATGGTCACCGCGGTCTGGTTGTCCTCGGCGGTCGAGAAGACCTGGGACTTCTTGGTCGGGATCGTGGTGTTGCGGTCGATCAGCTTGGTCATCACGCCGCCCAGCGTCTCGATGCCGAGCGACAGCGGCGTGACGTCGAGCAGCAGGACGTCCTTGACCTCGCCCTGCAGCACGCCGGCCTGGATCGCCGCGCCCATTGCGACCACCTCGTCCGGATTGACGCCGCGGTGCGGCTCCTTGCCGAAGAACTGCTTCACCGCGTCGATCACCTTGGGCATGCGGGTCATGCCGCCGACCAGGATGACGTCGTCGATCTCGCCGGCAGAGATGCCGGCATCCTTCAGCGCCGACCTGCAGGGGCCGATGGTGCGCTGCACCAGGTCGTCGACCAGCGCCTCCAGCTTGGCCCGGCTGAGCTTGATGTTCAGGTGTTTCGGCCCGGACTGGTCGGCGGTGATGAAGGGCAGGTTGACCTCGGTCTGCTGCGCGCTGGACAGCTCGATCTTGGCCTTCTCCGCGGCCTCCTTCAGGCGCTGCAGGGCCAGCTTGTCCTGGCGCAGGTCGATGCCCTGCTCCTTCTTGAACTCGTCGGCCAGGTAGTCGATGACCTTCTGGTCGAAATCCTCGCCGCCCAGGAAGGTGTCGCCGTTGGTCGACTTCACCTCGAAGACGCCGTCGCCGATCTCCAGGATCGAGATGTCGAAGGTGCCGCCGCCCAGGTCGTAGACCGCGATCGTGCCGGTGGTCTTCTTGTCGAGGCCGTAGGCGAGCGCGGCCGCCGTCGGCTCGTTGATGATGCGCAGCACCTCGAGGCCGGCGATCTTGCCGGCGTCCTTGGTCGCCTGGCGCTGGGCGTCGTTGAAGTAGGCAGGCACGGTGATGACCGCCTTTTCGACCGTCTCGCCCAGGTAGGCCTCTGCTGACTCCTTCATCTTCTGCAGGATGAAAGCGCTGATCTGGCTCGGCGAATAGGGCTTGCCCTGGGCCTCGACCCAGGCGTCGCCGTTGTCCGCCTTGGCGATCTTGTAGGGGACGAGGTCGATGTCCTTCTTCGTCGTCGGATCGTCGAAGCGCCGGCCGATCAGACGCTTGACGGCGAAGATGGTGTTCTCCGGGTTGGTCACCGCCTGGCGCTTGGCCGGCTGGCCGACCAGGCGCTCGCCGCTTTCGGTGAAGGCGACCATCGAGGGCGTCGTGCGCGCCCCTTCGGCGTTCTCCAGCACCTTGGCTTCCTTGCCTTCCATGACGGCAACGCAGGAATTCGTGGTGCCCAGGTCGATGCCGATGACTTTAGCCATTTCGGTTCCTCTCCATGACAGCAGACCGGTCGGGCGGCCTCGCAGCCAAGCGCCGCCCCGTTCGGTCCCTAAAGAAGGACATAGGGTTCAAGACGGGTCGCATCGGCTTCGCCGCGCCTGGCCGCCAAGCGCGCGAGTGCGGCGGCGGTGCGAGAAACCTTTGCGTTCGGGCGGATATATAAGCGGTCGCGGTTTTGCTGCAACCCGAAGCTCCGGGCGGCGGCCGACGCCTTCCCCGCCCGACCAGGGGTCGGACGACCGCCGCACCGGACGGGCGCTTGCGCCGCCGGGCGCGGCACGCCACCTACGCTCCCGGCGCAGGCAGGCTCGGGACTGCGCCAAGGGACCAAGACAGACGAAGGCAAGCGCGATGCGGCAGGGCGACGGCGTCTACGTCATGATCCTCGGCCTGATGGTGGCCAACGTGCTGGTCGGCGCGGTGCTGGCGCTGCTCGGCGAGGCGGTGCTCGGGCGCCCCGGCATCTCGCTCTTCGGCACCTGGCTGGCGCTCGGCGGCGGCCTCGGCTACCTCTTCTTCCGCTGGCTCGGCGGCCGCGAGCAGAAGAAGCGCGACGGCGGCGGGTAAGCTGCGCCGGTGATCGTCTCCGCCAGCTATCGCACCGACATCCCGGCCTTCTACGCCGACTGGTTCCGCCGGCGGCTGGCGGCGGGGCAGGCGCGGGTGAAGAACCCCTACGGCGGGCCGGACACGCTGGTGCCGCTGCGCCCGCCCGACTGCTCGGGCTTCGTGTTCTGGACGCGCAACCTGGAGCCCTTCTGGCCGGCGCTGGACGAGGTGCAGGCGCTCGGCCTGCCCTTCGTCGTGCAGTTCACCCTGACGGCCTACCCCCGCGCCCTGGAGCCGGCGGTGATTCCGGAAGATCGCGCCGTCGCTCAGCTCCGGCGGCTCTCCCGCACGTTCGGCGGCCGCACGGGCGTCTGGCGCTACGACCCGGTCTTCGCCACCGACCTGACGCCGCCGGACTGGCACCGCGCCACCTTCGCCCGCCTGTGCGGCCGGCTGGCCGGCCCCGCGAACAAGGCGGTCGACGAGGTCGTGCTCTCCTTCGCCCAGGTCTACGCCAAGACCAAGCGCAACACCGACGCCGCGGCGGCGCGCCACGGCTTCGCCTGGCACGATCCCCCGGACGCCGAGAAAGCGGCGCTGCTGGGAGATCTTGCGGAGATCGCCCGCCCCCGCGGCCTGACGCCCAGCCTGTGCAGCCAGCCGCAGCTTCTGGGAGCTGGCGGCCCATTCGGCGGGCCCGAAGAAGCGCGTTGCATCGATGTTCGGCGCCTGTCGGACGTCGCATCCGCCTGGGGCCTGCCCCCTGTCGCCGCCCGCACCAAGGGCAACCGTCCCGGCTGCCTGTGCGCCGCCAGCCGCGACATCGGCGCCTACGATACCTGCCCGCACGGCTGCACCTACTGCTACGCGGTGCGCCGGTCCGCGCTCGCCAAGGCCTACCGCCGCCGCCACGACCCGCGGGTGGAGCGCCTGGGCGATTGACTGCTCAATCTCGCCGCAAGACAACCGTCAGGTTGTTGGCCGGCATGTCCGTGACCGTGTCCAGCCGCAGGCCGCGGGCCTGCGCCTCGGCCGCTACGGCCTCCAGGTCGCGCACGCCCCAGGCCGGGTCCTGGGCGCGCAACGCGCGGTCGAAGGCGGCATTGCTGGGCGCGGTGTGGGCGCCGTCGCGCCGGAAGGGCCCGTAGAGCACCAGCGGCCCGCCCGCCGGCAGCAGCGCCGCGGCGCCCTCGAGCAAGGCCAGCGCGCAGGCCCAGGGCGCGATGTGGATCATGTTGATGCAGACCAGCGCGTCGGCGGCTTCCAGCGGCCAGGGCCGTTGCGTGACGTCGAGCGCCAGGACCGGCCGCAGGTTTTCCAGCCCCGCCTCGGCGGCATAAGCCGCGACGCTGGCGCGCAGCTCCGGGTCGGGCTCGCTCGGCTGCCAGGTCAGGTGCGGCAGGCCGCGCGCGAAGTAGACGGCGTGCTGGCCGGTGCCGGCGGCGATCTCCAGCACCAGACCGCCCGGCGGCAGCGCCGCGCACAGGGCCGCCAGCAGGCTGTCGCGGTTGCGCCGCGTCGCCGGGGCGTGGCGCTTCGCGGCCTGGCCGGCTGCGCCCTGCGGCGGGGCGTCCTCTTGCGACACGGTGCGAGGTCTCCATCTTGTGCCGACGCGACCCTGAGGCGCGCGCGCGACGCGCAGCGGCGGCCTGCCGGCGGGAAAGCCGCAGACTGCCAAGGGTTGCCCCCCGACGAAAGGCAGTGATAGGCAGCAGATCGAATGTTGGACAAATTGCGCACCTTCTTCCTCGACCGCGGCGGCGCGCCGGGCGACGGCGAGCGTCACACGCCGGACGAGCTCCACCTGGCGGCGGCGGCGCTGCTGGTCGAGGCGGCCTGCATGGACCACGACTTCGGGCCCGAGGAGCGCGAGACGATCGAGCGCCTGCTGGCCGAGCGCTTCGAGATGCCGGCGGACGAGGCGCGCCAGTTGGTCGAGACGGCCGAGCGGGAGGTGGCCGAGAGCGTGGAGGTCTTCTCCTTCGTGCGCACGGTGAAGAACCGCTTTTCGCACGAGGAGCGGGTCGAGATGGTCGAGATGCTGTGGCAGGTCGTCTATGCCGACGGCGAGCTGCACGACTACGAAGCCAATCTGCTGCGCAGGCTGACGGCGCTGATTCACGTGACCGACCAGGAGGGCGGCGCCGCCCGGAAGCGGGCGCTGGCCAAGCTGGGTCTGGAGGGATAGGCCGGCGGCGGTCCCGACCGGCGGTGGAGAAGAGAGAGACACTGCACGATGACCTACATCGTCACTGAAGCCTGCATCAAATGTAAGTACACCGACTGCGTCGAGGTCTGCCCCGTGGACTGCTTCTACGAGGGCGAGAACATGCTCGTGATCCATCCCGACGAATGCATCGACTGCGGCGTCTGCGAGCCCGAGTGCCCGCCGGAGGCGATCCTGCCGGACACCGACTCCGAGGCGGACCGCTGGCTGACCCTGAACAAGGATTTCTCGGAAGCCTGGCCCAACATCACCCGCCGCAAGGAGCCGCCGGCCGACGCCGACAAGTACCGCGACGAGGGCGGCAAGTACGAGAAGTACTTCTCGGACCAGCCGGGCAGCGGCGACTGAGACCGCGCCGGCTGCGCGACAGCCGCATCCACGCGCAGCCCTTGTCGGATGCAGGATGCTGCATTGCAGCGGTTGTTTCCAGGGCCCGACTGTAGTATAGTAGTTTTGTGACAGGGACGGCTCTGCGCCGCAGGTGCTTGCGCTCCTTATGGAGTCTGCGGCTGCGCCTCGAGGCTGGTTCCTGATCGCAGCGTCTTGGGGCATCCGAGGCTGACCCAGCCGCACCAGCGTGCCTTTCCTTCCGTGTCGAGCGGCGCGGGACGAAGGCTTTTTGCCTTTCCGGATCTTGCGATCCCGTGCGCGAAGGGCAACGCCGGGAGTGCGGCCGCCACGCGGTTCGCCACGGATGAAGGGATAAGCGCCCGCCGGCAGGCAGCCGCGGGGCCCGCGTCGCCCGTCTCTCGGCTCCGCGGACCAGGCTCCGCGGATCGGGAGGCAGCGGCGCCGGCCCGCGCGGGCGTTCGGTCTGGACAGGGTTGCTGCCGGTGCGGAACGGCGTCACGCGCCCGGCGCGGCAACCCCGGCGGCACGCAACGCCGGCCGCCTCCGGCAAGGAGGCGACGGCGCTTGCCGCCCGAAGCCCCCCGACCGCCGCACGGCGGAGACGTTCGCCTGGGTTGAGGGTACGCCAGAACGACGGAGTTCGAGTTTCCATCATGGCCAAGAAGATCGAGTTCAACGCCGGCGACTACGTGGTCTACCCGACGCACGGCGTCGGCAAGGTTCTGGGAATCGAGACCCACGAGATTTCGGGCGAGACGATCGACCTGATCGTCATCAAGTTCGAGAAGGACCGCATGACGCTGCGCGTGCCGGTCGGCAAGGCCCAGCAGTCCGGGCTGCGCCGCCTGTCTTCGCGCAAGATGATGGACTCCGCCCTGGCCGCCCTGAAGGGGCGCAGCCGCGCCAAGAAGACCATGTGGAGCCGCCGCGCCCAGGAATACGAAGCGAAGATCAATTCCGGCGACCCGGTGTCGATCGCCGAAGTGGTGCGCGACCTGCACCGCGCCGACGACCAGCCGGAGCAGTCTTTTTCCGAGCGCCAGATGTACCAGGCGGCGCTCGACCGCCTGGCGCGCGAACTGGCGGCACTGGAGGCGATCGACGAGATCGCCGCGGCCGAGAAGCTGGAGCAGTTGCTGAAGGCCGCCTAGGCCTTGGGTGGCCGAGCTGCGCGCAGGGCGCAGCCAGGAGCCCGAAAACGTGACGCGGCCGCCCCGTTCCGTCCGGCCGCGAAACCCGTTAGGTTCGGCCCCGGCATCGGCGACCCCCGACGCCGGGGCCGTTCCGTTTTCGGCCGGGCCGGCCCGACGGCGCCTCCCGGTGCCGTATGCCGCACCCTGCCCGCCGCACTTCAAGCGAAATGCCATGAGCGACCAGGAGAAATTCGCCTTCCTGACCGGCGTCCGCCGGCTCTGGGTCGTCGGCTCGGTGCACGGCGAGCGCGCCCGGCTCGCCGCCCTGCACGATGTGCTCTGGCCGAAGCTGGAAGCCGGCGACCGGCTGGTCTACCTGGGCAACGTCTTGGGCCGGGGCGAGGAGGTCGCCGGCACCCTGGACGAGCTGCTGGCGTTCCGCTGCGGCGTGATGGCGCTGGAACCCGCCGAGGCGCAGCACGTCGTGGTGCTGCGCGGCAGCCAGGAGGAGATGTGGCAGAAGCTGCTGCAGATCCAGTTCGCCACCGATCCGCGCGGCGTGCTGGAGTGGATGCTGCAGCAGGGCCTAGCCGCCACCCTGGACGCCTACGGCAGCTCCGCAGCGGAGGCACGCCAGAAGGTCGGCGGCGGCACCCTCGGCCTCAGCCGCTGGACCCAGGGGCTGCGCGCGGCGATGCAGGCGCGTCCCGGCCACGTCGCCTTCATGGGCGGCTTGCGCCGCGCCTGCGCCGTCACGGGAGAGGGCCCCCCATCCGCGGAAGCGCCGGCCGGTCTGCTCTGCGTCAATGCCGGGCTCGACGCCAGCCGGCCGTTGGATTCCCAGAAGGACTCCTTCTGGTGGTCGAGCGGCCGCTTCGGCCCGCTGGAGGCCGCTTACGCCGGCTTCGCCCGGGTGGTGCGCGGCTTCGCCAAGGATCACCCGGGCCTGCAGGTCGAAGCCTTCACGGCCACGGTCGATGCCGGCTGCGGCTTCGGCGGGCCGCTGTTGGCTGCCTGCTTCGCACCCGACGGCAGGCTGCTGGACCGTCTGGAAGCCTGATCGCGCAGCCCAGTGCGCCCCTCCGGCGGACTCGCCCGCCCATGCACGCGCCCGTGCACGCGCCCGTGCAGCGCCATGGGATGCGACCACCGGCCGCAGCGAAAGCGCGGGTGATCCGGTGCTTCCACGCGTTCGTAGAACTGTTCGAAAAAACACGCGAGCGGGAGCTATCGTCATGGCCCATTACGAGAACCCCGAGGCGCAGCGCGCCGGTTCGGCCTTCATCCGCAAGTCGATGGCGGTCCCGCTCCTGACGCGCGAGCGCGAGTTCGAGTTGGCCCGGGCCTGGCGCGAGACCGGGGACCAGACGGCCCTGCACGAACTGGTCAGCAGCTACACCCGCCTCGCGGTCTCGATCGCCGCCAAGTTCCGCAACTACGGCCTGCCGATGAGCGACCTGGTGCAGGAGGGTTCGGTCGGCCTGATGCAGGCCGCCGCCCGCTTCGAGCCGGAACGCGACGTGCGTTTCTCCACCTACGCCGCCTGGTGGATCCGCTCGGCGATCCAGGACTACATCCTGCGCAACTGGTCGATCGTGCGCACCGGCACCACGGCGGCGCAAAAGTCGCTGTTCTTCAATCTGCGCCGCCTGCGCGCCCGCATCGAGGAGACCTCCGGCCGCCAGCTCGACGACGCCGGCCGCCGCCAGATCGCCGAGGAGTTGAACGTCGGTCTTGCCGAGGTCGAGGCGATGGAAAGCCGCCTCTCGGCGGCCGACCAGTCGCTCAACATGACCATCGGCGAGGACGGCGAGGACGAGTGGCAGAGCTTCCTGGCCGACGAGCGCGGCACCCCCGACGCCAACGTCATGCAGGTGCACGACAGCCAGCTCCGCAGCCTCTGGCTGAAGGAAGCGCTGCAGAGCCTGGACCGGCGCGAGCGCATGATCATCGAGGCGCGGCGCCTGACCGACGAGGGCGCGACCCTGGAGGAGCTGGGCAGCCAGCTCGGCGTGAGCAAGGAGCGCGTGCGCCAGCTCGAGCACCGGGCGCTGGGCAAGCTGCGCACTGCCATCCTGGCCCGCTCCGACACCCCCACCGACCTCCTGCTGGAGGGCTGAGCGCCGGGCGTCAGGCCGTCCCTTGCGCCTCCAACAGCGCGCAAAGCGTGCGCTGCGCCGCCACCGGCGCGGCGTCGTGGCGCCACACCAGATGGGTCTCGCTGGCGGCGAAGCGCTCGGGCAAGGGCGTGCAGTCCAGCTCTTTCCCGTTGCGAGCGGCGGCGACCGCGGTCTGGGGCAAGACCGCGAAGCCCATGCCCGCCTCGACGCAGCCGAGGATGCCCTCCAAGGTGCCGAGTTCGATTACCGGCGTGTCGCTGCGCCCGAGGTGGCGCAGCCAGGCTTCGGCCACCGCCCGGTAGCTGCAGCCGGGCTTGAAGGCGAGAAGCGCATCCGCACCCGCTTCCCGATCGCCGGAGGTAGCGTGCACCCGAACCAGAGACTCGCGGAAGGCGCGGCGGCTGGCGAAACGGTCCGCATCCACCGGCCCGGCGACGAAGGCGGCCTCAAGCTTGCGCGCCCAGACCAGCGCCAGCAGCTCGGCCGTGGGCCCGCCGTGTAGGGAGATGCACGCCGCCGGGCAACGCCGCGTCAGCGCCTTCAACAACGGCGGCAAGCGGACGGCCGCCGTCGTTTCCATCGTGCCCAAACGCAACGGCGCTGCCCCTGCCGCCGCGTCCAGCAGGTCGCGTTCGGCCGCCTCGAAACGCGCCAGCAGCTCGACCGCATGGCCGCGCAGCCGCTCGCCGAGCGGAGTCAGGCGTGCGCCGCCGCGCCCGCGCTCGAACAGGGGGCCGCCCAGCCTCGTCTCCAGGCGGCGGATGCGCTGCGTCACGTTCGACTGGACGCAGTTTAGGCGGGCCGCGGCGGCGGTGAAGCTGCCGCTCTCCGCAACGGTGACGAAGGTCTGAAGAAGCTGGCGGTCCATCCATCTATTTTTACGATGGGAAATTCCTCAATCAATCTCTTTTCTTGCAGAAGAACGACTGTGACACTCGCCGCATGAGCCAAACGATCGCCACCCGCTTCACCCGCCGTTTCGGCGTCCCCCACCCGGTCGCCCTCGCCCCGATGGACAAGGTCGCCGGCGGCCGTCTCGCTGCCGCCGTCGCCCGCGCCGGGGGGCTCGGCCTGATCGGCGGCGGCTACGGCGACCCCACCTGGGTCGAGGCCGCCTTCGCCGAGGCGGGCGATGCGCCGGTCGGAATTGGCTTCATCGCCTGGAGCGTGGCCGAGCGGCCCGAACTGGTCGCGCAGTCCCTGGCCCGACGCCCGAAGGCGCTGATGGTCGCCTTCGGTGACGGCGGCCCGCTTGTGGAGGCGGCGCGGGCGGCCGGCGTGCCCACCCTTTGGCAGGTGCACCGCATGGAGCAGGCAGAAGCGGCGCTAGCGGCCGAGGCGGACTGCCTCGTCGTGCAGGGCCAGGAGGCCGGCGGCCACGGCATGGACCGCGGCCTGACCGCCCTGCTGCCGGGGGTGCGCGATCTCGCAGGGCCCGAGCTGCCGGTCCTCGCCGCCGGCGGGCTGGCCGACGGCCGCGGCCTCGCCGCCGCCCTGATGCTGGGGGCCGACGGCGTGCTGCTCGGCACCCGCTTCTGGGCCAGCGCGGAAGCGGCCGGCTCCGCCGTCGCCAAGGCCGCGTTGGTCGCGCGCGGCGGCGACGAGACCCTGCGCTCGAAGGTCTTCGACGTGGCGCGCAACGCCGCCTGGCCCTGGGAGTTCACCGGGCGTACCGTCACCAACGCCTTCGCCCGGCGCTGGCACGAAGATCTGGAGGGCCTGCAGCGCGTGCTCGACGCGGAGCGGGCACGCTACGACGCGGCCGATCCCGACGACTTCGAGACCCGCGCCCTGATCGCCGGCGAGGCGCTCGACCTGATCCACGAGATCCGCCCGGCCGGCGAGATCGTCGCCCAGGTGGTGGACCAAGCCGCCGCCCTGCTGCGCCGTGCGGGCGAGGTGCTCGTCCCGGTCTCCTGACGAAAGCGGTACTGCCACCAGCGCAGAACGCGCCAGCGCATGAACAACGAGCGAATTATGTATTTATGCTTGATTGTATTCGAACAGACTGATAGAACCCTGCGTATCTCTCCAGACGGCTTGGGCTTGGGTGAGAAACGCCGACATGATCGGTCATCTGCCGTCGCCGCTCCGCCTCCCGGCGATTCTCGTCGCACTGACGGCTTCCGCCATTTCGACGCTCATCTGGCTCGATTGCCTAAGGGACCCGCCCGACGGGACGGAGGTCATTGATCCAAAGGAACTCCTTTGGGTCAGCTACATCGTCGTTTGCTCGGCGATCATCTACTTTGCCTGCAGAACGCCGAGTTTCTGGACCGAAGCCTCGGCCATCCGCCGACGCCGCGACCAGATCTTCGGCATCGTCTCCGGGCTCGTAATCCTCACGGTGGGAAGCGTGGGATTCCAGACTTTCTGTACCTGCTTTCCACATGACAAGCCCTGGTTCCACGGATCTCTCGCCCTTGTCCGGGTCGAGAGAGACGCTCTCGAGTTCGTCTGCATCGACAGCCCTCCGCAATAGGGAGTCGTCCTGCCAGCCCCAGGGGCCCTTCCCGGCACGGCGTCGGGCGGTCGGCGAACGACGGGCCGGACTCGGTACCGGATACGCGCGCCGGCTCGGTCGCAGCGATTCGCCGGGAGCGATCTGTCTGCTGGCTCGGTGTCGTCCGATCAGGGATCGGGCGGACGGAGCCGCCGCACCGCGACCGGCTGGTCGCGCCCGCGCAGCGCGACGGCGCCCAGGTCTTCGGCCTGCAGTCCCGCCGCACTGACCGTGGCCAGGCTGGCCAGCACCGAGACCTCGGCCCCCTCGCCCTTTTCCTTGCCCAGGCCCTCCAGGCGCTGCGCCACGTTCACCGTGTCGCCGATCAGCGTGTAGTTCATGCGGCTCGGCGCACCGATGTTGCCGACCACCGCCGGGCCGCTGTGCAGGCCGATGCGCAGGCGCACCGGCGACAGCCCGCGGCGGCGGCGCGCCGCATTGTCGGCCCGCACCGCCGCGGCCATGGCGGCGGCGGCGCGGCAGGCGCGCGCGGCGTGGTCCGGCTGGGCGTCCGGCGCCCCCCAGAAGGCCATCAGGGAATCGCCGATATACTTGTCGACCGTGCCCCCCTCGGCCTCGACGCAGGCGGCGAGCAGCGCGAAGTGCTCGTTGAGCAGCGCCGCCGTCGCCTCCGGGCTCTGGCTCTCGGAGAGCTGGGTGAAGCCGGCGATGTCGGTGAACAGCACGGTGACCTCGCGCTCGACCGAGCGCGCGCCCTCGGGCCCCAGGCGCATCAGGCGGAAGACCAGGCCGCGCGGCACGTAGGTCGAAAACCAGCCGAGGGCGTCGCCCATGGCGGCGAAGCTGCGCTGCGCGGCGTCAAGCTCGCGCAGCCGGCTGGCGCGCAGCGGCGGCACGTCGTCCAGCTTCAGTCGGCTGACCGCCTCGGCGGCGGCTTCCAGGCGACGGATCGGCCGGGCCAGCGCGCGGCCGAGCAGCACCGACAGGCCGATCGACACCAGCAGGATCAGGACCCCCACCGCCGCCGAGCCGGCAAGCCGCTCCAGCGGCCGGTTGTGCAGGTCCAGTGGCGCATAGACGCCGACCGTCACCGGCTCGCCGCCGATGGTGCCGAGTTCGCGATAGAGAAAGGCGTACTCGCGGCCCTCGACGCGGGTCACGTGACCCTGCGCATCGCGCCCGCCCAGGATCGTGGCGATCGTATCGCCGACGATCGGGTCGTCCCAAATGGCCGCGAGGACGGGATCGCCGAGCTCCGAGACCCGTGGCAGGGGCTGCGTGGCGTTCAGCCGTTCCAACACCGCATCCATCTGCGCGTGGGCCAGCACCCTGTCGCGACCGTGCAGGACAAAGGTTCTTGCGTCCGCGCCGCCGGCCAGGCCCTGGACGAAGTCGCTGATCGCGGTGATGGCGATCACGCTGCTGACGGCGCCGAGGAACCGCCCCTCGCCGTCGTGCAGCGGTGCCGAGGCGCTCAGGTGCGGGGCGCCCAGATCGTCGGACCAGACGACGAAGTAGCCGTCGCCCAGGCTGTCCGTGCGCGCGCTGCGCAGGAGGTTGGCGATCTCCGGCCGTTGCGACCAGTCGCCGAAGAAGCTGGCGAGCCGGTCGTCGACGAAGCCGACGCGGGTGGCCGTGCCGTCGGCTCGCACCAGGGCGATGCCGCGCAACTGCTCGCCGGCCGCCAGGCTGCCGGCCATCACGGCGCGAAGCTGCTGCGGGTCGGCCAAATCCAGTTCGCCCTCGCGCACCAGGCGGGCGATGTGCGCGACCTGGAAGCGGGCGTCCTCCAGGTGCTGGCGGGTCAGCCCAGCCAGGGTGTCGAGCTGCAGCTCGGTCGTCTCGCCCAGCAGCTCGACGGTGTTCAGTTCGTTGGCCCGCCAGGTGACGCCGCCAACCGCCAGGACGGCCACGGTCAGCAGACCGCCGAAGGTCAGGCTAAGGGCACTGGCGATCGACAGTCGCCACCGGCGCCCCCCAGTTCCGCGCATCCCGGACTCCGCCGCCGATCGTTCGCCGGCGGGCAGCCTACTTCACCACAAGCTTGACCGTCTGCCCCGATCGCACCGCGTCATCCGGGTCGAGGCCGTTGAGCACCCGGAAGCGCGCCTCCCGATGGTCCGGATAGGGCAGGCGCGCCGCGAGCTCGGCCACGGTCTCGCCGGCCCGCACCCTGTGCAGCGCCAAACGGTAGGGCTGCAGCTCCGCCGCCTCGCTCGCGCTCAGCCGCCGGAAGCTGGCGAGCGTGTCGAGGAAGGCGGTGTTCAGCCGCTCGGCCTGCGTCGGCGCGGCGACGAAGACGAAGCGGTAGGCGAAACCGTCCGGCATACGGACGGCGGCGAGCCGCAGGCGGCGCGGGCCCTGTTCGGTCTCCAGGCGCGCGACGCCGGTCGCCGCCGGCAGGCCGTCGACCGTGACGTCGCTCACCTGCTCGAGCCGCAGCTCCTCGCCGGCCCATTCGCGCTGAAGGTAGGCGGCCAGGCTGTCGCTTTGCGGTCGCGCCCGATCGAAGACGATGCGCGCGCCTTCACCGTTCATTGCCAGCACGTGGGTCTGGCCGTTCAGCAAGCGGAAGCCCTCCGGCACCCGGAAGGCGAAGCCGAGCTGAGGATGCAGGAAGGCGCGCCCGCGCACGAAGCCCTCCTCCGGGCTGTCGCCGTAGAGCAGGCCGTGCAGCTTCTCCAGGTAGATCTCGCGCGCGGTCATCGGATCGCGCACTGCCGTGACCTGCGCCTGGGCGATCGCCTCGCGGATGCGGTCGGCGGTGCGCGGGTGGGTGGCCATCAGGTGGAAGCCGTCGCCACCGCCCGGCTGGCCGGCCAGCGTCGCCTCCAGCTCGCCGTGCGCCTTGAGATTGTCGAGGAAGGCGGCCATGGCGCCGGGGTCGTAGCCGGCGCGCGCCAGGTACTGCACGCCGAGCAGGTCGGCCTCGTACTCCTGGTCGCGCGAGTAGGCGCTGAGCGCCAGGCCGGCCACCGTGTTGCCGATCTGCGCCGCTTCCTCGCCGAGCAGAATGCCGAGCCCGGCGGAGGCGATCTGGCCGAACACCCCGGCGCCGACCCGGTTGAGGCCGTGGCGGGCGTTGACGTGGCCGATCTCGTGCGCCAGCACGCCGGCGAGCTGCGCCTCGTTCTCGGCCAGCGCCATCAGGCCGCGGGTGACGTAGACGTAGCCGCCGGGCAGCGCGAAGGCGTTGACCACCGGCGAGTCGAGCACCGTGAAGGTGTAGTCGAGGTCTGGCCGCTCGGAGGTCCTGGCGAGGAAGTCGCCGAGCGAGCTGACGTAGTCCTGCACGGCCTGGTCCTGGTAGGCGCCGCCGAAGGCCGCCATCATCTGCTCGTGTTGCGAGCTGCCGAGCGCCTGCTCCAGGCCGGCCAGCCAGTCGGCCTCGGCGGGGGCGCGCGGCGCCAGGGCGGCAAGGCCGATCAACAGGGCAGCGAGAAGGCGGCGAATCGGGATCATGGGTCCTCCAGCACCTCGACCTGGCCGGGATCGGACAGCTCGATCATCGGGCCGTTCCAGGACAGCAGCCAGCCACGCAGGCGCAGCCGCAGCCCCTGCCATTCGCGCGCATCCAGCCCAGCCTCCCGGAACTGGCGGCGCGCCTCCGGCGACAGGGTGGCGGTGAAGTCGCTGCGCCAGTCGGCCCCGAAATTCAGGTAGGTCCGACCGCGCACCACCGCCACGTCCAGCACGCGCCCCTCGACCAGCAGGAAGCGGCCGGGCGAAACCTCGTCCGCCGCCAGCTCCTCGGGCAGGCGCTCGGCCGCGCGCACCCTGTAATACGCATCGGACCACAGGCCCCGTTCCTCGGCGCGGGCCTCTGCCTCCTGGCGCAGGCGCGCGCCCTGGTCCGCGCCCGCCTCGTGCCCGGCGACCATCGCCCAGCCGGCGCCCAGCAGCACCTCGGCCAGGTCGCGCCCGTCGGGCAGGACGGCCGCACCCACCGACCGACCCCAGCGGTCGGCGCCGGTCACCGTGACCTCCAGGTCGAGACCGCGCACCAGCGCCTCGACGCCCTGGCGCGCCCGCTCGGCGCTGCGCCAGACGCCGCGGTAGCCGAGCGGCGGCTGCGGCGCCACCAGGCCGGCCAGGCGCAGCACGCCGCCGTCGGCCAGCCGCAGCGTCACCGCGTCGAGCGTTTCGGCAACGGCGTGCGTCTGGGCGACGGCCGGACCGGCGAGCCCGGCGAGAAGACAGCAAAGAAGCAGGAGCCGGCACATGCCGGCCAGTCTAGCACCGTGCGCGTCAGGCCAGGCGGGGGCCGAGACCCTCCAAACGCGCGCGGGTGGCCGGCGGGAAGGGCGTCGACCTGCGGGTGGCGTCGTCGGTCAGCACGATCACCGTCTCGGCCGTCGCCGCGCAGCTCTCGCCGACGAAGAGCCCCTGGACCAGCGTCATCGAACTCTTGCCGACGCGCTCGACCGCGGTGCCGATCTCGACGCTGCCCGGCCAGCGGATCTCGGCGCGGAAGTCGAGCATCAATCGGGCGATGACGAAGGACGCGCCGGGCGGCGCCAGCGGCGCTTCGGCGTCATAGAACAGCGCCACGCGGCCGGATTCCAGAAAGGTCGAGAAGACCGCGTTGTTGACGTGGCCCTGCCGGTCGGTGTCGCGGTAGCGCAGGACATCGGTGTGCCACAGCGGATAGACCGCGCGGCGGGTCGGGTCGAGGTCGGCTGGCTCGGGGGTCGAGGATGCTGGCACGGGCGGTCCTTTCCGGCGGCAGGGGAACCTGCGCGCGCGATGCTAGCGGCCCGGCCGCAGACCGGCCAAGGCGGCGCGCGGCACAGGTGCGGTGCCGCATGCGCGCGGTCGCGGCCAGCGCGACGAGAGATACGCCGGCTTGCGCCAGTGCGAAGACCGGATACGCCGGCTTGCGCCAGCGCAATGGCCGGGCCGGCCACCTCAGGCTATAAGGGGCACCCGACCGTCGGGTGCGCGCGTGCGGCCCGGCCGTGGCACAGCGCCTTCTTCGCCTTGCCTGCTCCGGAGCCGCTCTCATGTCTCCCCGTCAGCACCGCTCGTCAGCGTCCGGAGAGCCGATGGCCGCGCACGACCTCTTCCCGCCGACCGAAGCCTACGAGTCCGGCATGCTGCCGGTCGACGCGCGCCACACGATCTACTGGGAGCAGTCGGGCAACCCGCGCGGCCGGCCGATCGTCTTCCTGCACGGCGGCCCGGGCGCCGGCGCCTCGCCCGACCATCGGCGCTTCTTCGACCCGAAGCACTACCGCATCGTCATCTTCGACCAGCGCGGCGCCGGCCGCTCGACGCCGCTCGGCGACACGCAGGACAACACCACCGGCCACCTGGTCGCCGACATGGAGCTGCTGCGCGAGACCCTGGGGATCGAGCGCTGGCACCTCTTCGGCGGCTCCTGGGGCTCGACCCTGGCGCTGGCCTACGCCCAGGCGCATCCCGAGCGCGTTTCCGCCTTGCTGCTGCGCGGCGTGTTCCTGTGCCGGCCGCAGGAGATCGACTGGTTCCTCTACGGCATGCGCACCTACTTTCCCGAGGTCTGGGCGCGCTTCCACGGCTTCGTCCCCGAGAGCGAACGCGGCGACCTGTTGGGCGCCTACTACCGCCGCCTGATGGACCCCGATCCGGACGTGCACCTGCCGGCGGCGCGCGCCTGGAGCACCTACGAGGGTGCCTGCTCGACCCTGATGCCGAGCCCGGAGACCGTCGCCGCCTTCGGCGAGGACCGCATGGCCCTGGGGCTGGCGCGCATCGAGGCGCACTACTTCGTCAACAAGATCTTCCTGCCCGAGGGAGCCCTGCTGGCGCGCGCCGAACGGCTGAAGCGCGTGCCCGGCGCCATCGTCCAGGGCCGCTACGACACGGTCTGTCCGCCCATGACCGCCTACGACCTGCACCAGGCCTGGCCGAACGCCTCCTTCCGGGTGATCCCGGACGCCGGCCACTCGGCCATGGAGCCCGGCATCCGGCGCGCCCTGGTCGAGGCGACGGAACGCTTCAAGCACTACGAATAGAAGCGAAACGGGCGCCACGGCCCGCTTCGACGCGCCCGGATTTCGACTTGCCCTGGCGCAGTCGTCCGCTAGACTGCGCCGCGGTCGACCCGGCCTCGTTTCGGCCCGGGCAAGTGGTGGGGGACTTTCCATGCTGCGCCGTCTGTGTGCCGCCCTGATCGCGGCGCCGCTGCTGTTCGCGGGCCCGGCCCTGGCCGAGGACGACCCGAGCTTCCTGAGCCTCGGCGGCGGCTGGTGGGACCTGATCGCTCAGGACGACAACCAGGCGGACTTCCGCCTGGAGTACCGTCACGGCCAACGCTTCCTGGAGATCGTCAAGCCTTGGGCCGGCCTGGAGGTGACCACCGCCGGCGGTGTGTGGGCCGGCGGCGGCCTGCTGGTCGACATCTACCTGGGCCGGCGCTTCGTCATCACCGGCAGCACCGGCGTCGGCGGCTTCTACGAGGGCGACGGCAAGGACCTGGGCAGCCCCATCGAGTTCCGCTCGACCATCGAGGTCGGCTACCGCTTCGACGACCGCTCGCGCCTCAGCCTGGCCTTCGGCCACCTGTCGAACGCCGGCATCGGCGACGACAATCCCGGCACCGAGGTGCTGACCCTCTACTACCATCTGCCGATCGACACCCTGTTCGGCGAGTGAGCCGGCGCGCTCGGGCCTGCCGAGGACCTGCCGAGGACCTGCCGAGGACCTGCCGAGGACCTGCCGAAGACCTGCCGAGGACCCGCGCCGGGCGGCGCGCGGAACGTCGGCGCGCGCCCACCGTTCCTAGTCGTGCCGGCTGCCGTTCGGAGGCTTTCCGAACGCGGCTGAGGGTCGTTGCGCCATGTCGCAGGACATGGCGCGTCGCGCACGCTTCGAACCGTCTGGGGTCCGCCCGATGCCCGCACCGCGCTCCGCCGCCGCCGACGAGCGGTCTCGGCAGGATCCGAGCCGACCGCTGACCGGCATCGCTGAGCGCCTAGCCGCGGCCGGCGACGGCGACCGGCAGGCCGAGGGGCGCACCGACCTGGGCACCCTGCTGCAGGCGGCGGCGGGGAACGCCTTCGGCCCGCTGCTGCTGGTTCCCGCCGTGCTCGCCTGGCTGCCGGTGATCGGGGCGATCCCCGGCATGTCGATCCTGACCGGAGCGCTTCTGGCGCTGATCGCCGGGCAGGTGCTGCTCGGCCGGCGACACCCCTGGGTGCCGGCCAGGCTGAAGCGGATCGGCATCGGCCGGCAGGCGCTGACGCGCGGCATCGATGCGGCCAAGCCCTGGCTGGCCGCCCTCGACCGGCTGGTCAGCCGGCGCCTGAGCTGGATGACGCGGGGTTCCGGTCGCCACCTCGCCATGCTGTGCATCCTCGGCATGGCGGCGCTGATGTTTCCGCTGGCGGTGGTGCCCTTCGGCGTGATGCTGCCGGCCACCGCCATCCTCGCCATCGCGCTCGGCGTGACCGCCGGCGACGGCGCCTGGGTGATCGCCGGCTGCTTCGCCTCGGCCGCGGCGGCGGGCGCCTCGGCGCTATTGCTGGCCTGGATCTGAAGCGCTCACCGAGCGGTGATTGGACGACGCCCGCCCGGCGGCGCTTTGCTGGCCGCCATGGGCAGGGCGACGGCGATCCTCCTCTTGCTGCTGGCGGCGGCCGGTCCCTGGCCGACGATAGAGCGGGCGGCGGCCAACATCTTCGAGGTCGACGACCGCGTCCCGGTCGAGCGCCGGCCCGGCACCCCCTGGGCGGCTGTCGGGCTGATCACCCAGACCACGCCGGGGCGCGACTTCCGCTACGGCACCGTCACCCTGGTCGGGCCGTGCCATGCCCTGACCGCGCACCACACCGCGTTCCGCCGCATCGCCGAGGCCGGGCCGGCGCAGACCAGCGCGCTGTGGTTCGGCCCGCCGAAGGACGGCTTTCCCTGGACCTGGCGCGTCGAGGGCCGTCCGGTCGCCTGGGGCGACCTGGGCGACCATGTCCATGCCGACTGGGCGCTGCTGGAGCTGGAGACCTGCCTGGGGGCCGAGCTCGGCTGGTGGGAGCTGGCGCCGCTCGACTTCGCCGCCGCGCGGGCGCGCGGACCGAAGGGGCTGATGTCGCTCGGCCACCCGGTCGCCGCGCCGCGCGGGCAGGCGCTGCTCGACCCCGGCTGCGGCGTCTACTCCGAGGCCGGCCGGGTGCCCGGCTGGCGCATGGACTGCGCCGTGCGCGTCGGCAACTCCGGCGGCCCGGTGTTCCTCGCCCTGCCGCCGGCGCGCAAGGCCGCCCCGATAGCGCCCGGTGCCGCCGCGGCCGCCGAAACCGGTCCCGGAACGAAGGACGAGACGAGAGCGGCGGCAGCGGCAACGCCGGCCGGCCGGCCGCAACTCGTCGCCATCGTCAAGGGCGACTTCTTCCCCCAGGGCGAGGGCGTGGTGATCCCGCGCTGGGACCCGCGCGCCGCCAACGTCGCCCTGCCCGTACGCGCCTTCCTGGAGGCGCTGCGGCCCCACCTGGCCGCCGGCCTGGCCCGCGCGGCGCGCGAGGCCGAGGCCCCGGCACCGCGCGCCGCGCCGCCACCGCCCGCAGCGGGCGGCGAATGAGCCGCACCCGAGAGGCCAACAACCGCCGCCGTCGGCCGCCAGGCGACGGGCCGAAGCCTCCCGGCCTTGCGCTCGGCCCGCCGAAGCCGCAGATTGCCCTCAGCGGCTCGCCGCTTCGCCGCGCCGCTGCCTCGCACAGGCGAGTCCCCGTAGCTCAGCCGGATAGAGCACAGGATTCCTAATCCTGGGGTCGCAGGTTCGAATCCTGCCGGGGACGCCAGTGCCGCTGTGTCCAGCCCGGAGACATGGGTAACGGATCGTTCCTAAGACATGGGTGACACCCTCGTGCCGAATGGGGTGTCGATGGTTTGTAGGGTCCTCTGTTCGAGGTCGATGTAGCCCAGGTCGTAGTGCAGGAAGGAGACGAGCCAGATTCCCTCGTCGACTTCCTTGAGTCCCAGCCGCTGCCCGGCGAGCACGGTCGAGACGTTGATCTTCTTGCGGTGCATGCAGATGCGCCCGCAGGCGGTGACTAGGACGTCACGGTCGTGGAAGGGATAGACGATCTCGTCCAATCCGCGATAGAGCCTTGTGGAGGGGCGGTAGAGCTCTGCCGGCGTGCGCATGCCGAGCGCTTCGTGCGGCCGTTGGGCATTGAATTCGCGGACGAAATCGTCGAAGCGTGCCTGCTGCTGCAGGACATTGTGGCGTGCCGGCTTGGTGGTTTCCGTCTTGAGCGTGAGATGCATGCGCTCGTGGCGTCCGTTGCGCTGGGGCTTGCCGGGCGGGATGCGTTCGATCGCGATGCCCAGCCTGAGCCACCAGACCGACAGGCGCGAGAGATTGTAGAGCCCGTTGGGGCTGGCGAAGGGCAGGCCGTTGTCGCTGCGGATCGCCTGGGGCAGGCCGTGCGCGGAGAACAGGCGCTCGAAGGCCGCGAAGGCACCGGGCTCCTTGGTGCTCTCGAGGGCATCGCAGGCGAGGATGTAGCGCGAGGCCTGGTCGGTCACCGTCAAAGGGTAACAGTAGCGGCCGTTGCCGAGCTTGAACTCGCCCTTGAAATCGACGCACCACAGATCGTTGGGCGCGTGCGCGGCCGACAGCGGCGTTCCTTTGGCCGCGTTGCGGCGTTTGCGCGCGCGCTGGACCAGGCCGTGACGGTCGAGCACGGCGTGCACCGTGCTCTGCGCCGGGATCCGCACGTCGCCGGCCAGGCGCCGGATCAGCAACTCGCGGATCTTGCGCGCGCCCCAATGCGGTTTGTCGCGCTTGGTCGAAACGATCAGCGCCTCGACCGGCGCCGGTAGCTGGTTGGCGTAGCGCGCCGGCCGCCGTGACCGGTCGCACAGGGCGTAGGCCCCCTCCTCGCGGTAGCGCGCATAGATCTTGTAGCCGGTCTTGCGGGAAATCCCGAACTCCCGACAGACGTCGCTCATCCGCTCGCCGTCGAGCAGGCGGGCAACGAAACGCAGACGCTCGTCCATAACCGAACTCTCTCTCCATGGCATCGACACCCCCCGCGCAAAGCGGAAAGTGTTACCCATGTGTCCGGTACGTTCCGTCACCTATGTCTCGGGTTGGGCACTGTTGTCCAGCCCGGAGACATGGGTAACGGGCTTCTCCTAAGGCATGGGTAGCGCCCTCGATCCGCCGCTCACCGAGGTGTGAACGCGCGCGCTGCCGCGTCGCTGGACTTCCGCGGAAGCGCGGCCGAGTGTCGTGGCAGGTTCGGGCACGTGTCGGCCTGCACCGTCGGCGCACCGGACCGCAACCGCGAAGGAACCGGGGGGATCCGTGGACACGCAAAGCTTCGAGGACGGCCTGCGCGCCGCCGGTTACGAGGTGCTGATACGCGAGATCGAGCCGCAGGCGGCGCTGCCGCAGCGCGCGCACGGCTGGGACCTGCGCGCCCTGGTGCTGGCCGGGAGCTTCACCCTGGGCACCCGCTCGGGCGCCGCCGTCTTCCGCGCCGGCGACCGCTTCGAACTGCCGGCCGGCATCGCCCATACCCAAGGCGCCGGCCCGGAGGGCGCACGTCTGCTGCTCGGCCTGCGCCACCGCTACCAGGGCCGCGCCTGAGGCTTCGCCGCCGGCGTCTCACAGGACGAAGAAGCGGCTCTCCACGGGTTGCGCCAGCAGGGTCGGCCGGCCGCCCCTGTCGGCGTAGCCGACGACGTCCAGCGGCTGGGTCAGCGAGACGATGAAGCGCGCCGTGCCGTCCGCGTCGGCCAGCGGCAGGCGTATCACCTCGACCTGCTGGCGGCGGCCACTTGGGTAAACGTCCTCGACGACCGAGGCGTGACCGCAGGGCGCGTCGAGCACGCGGTTCAGGATCTGCGCCACCAGGCCGCGTGCCTCGGCGGCGATCAGCTCGAGCACGTTCGCGCCGGTCGCCTCGCGCCCGATGCGCTCGACGACGGCGGTGCCGATCAGGCGGATGTGGAAGTCGTCGCGTGCCCGCCGCTCGTACAGCACGACCTGGGGCAGCAGCGCGGGGATCCGTGTCGGATCGAAGGCGGTCTTCGGCGGAATGCGGCCGCTGCCGTGCCGCAGCGCCCGCCAGTTGTCCAGGAAGGCCTGGGCCTCCGGGCTGAGGCGCGGCGGCTGCGTCGCGATCTCCGGCTGCTGCAGCGGGCGGGTCATCGGCGGTTCGGTGGTTCGCGCAGTTGGATACGATTAGACTAGCGTGAGAGAGCGGGAAGCAAAGCGAAGAATCCGGATCGCCGGTCCGCCGGTCAGCTTCGAGGGCTCCCAGGGTCTCTAAACCGGGACGCGGCCCACTCTACCCCACTCCGCCCCACCCTGGCCTGCCTGCCCCGTGCCGCCCCCCGTGACACTGCCGGTTCGCACGCGGCGCCGAGGCTTTCGAGGCGCCGGTTTCGGTGTTAGCTTCCGCGCCGGACCACAGGGTCCCCTCAGGAATCCTTACCACGCTGTCCCGGTCGTGCCCGCCGTGCCCTCGAAGAAGCTCTACATCAAGACCTATGGCTGCCAGATGAACGTCTACGACTCCGCCCGCATGGCGGACGTCCTGGCGCCGCTCGGCTATGCCTCGACCGAGGATGCGGCCGAGGCCGACTTCGTCATCCTCAATACCTGCCACATCCGCGAGAAGGCGAGCGAGAAGGTCTATTCCGAGCTCGGCCGCCTGCGCCGCTTGAAGGACAAGGGCGCGGCCGAGGGCCGACGGGTGATCTTCGGCGTCGCCGGCTGCGTCGCTCAGGCCGAAGGGGCCGAGATGGTGCGCCGCGCGCCGATGGTCGACCTGGTGTTCGGGCCGCAGACCTACCATCGCCTGCCGGAGCTGGTGGCGCGGCTCGACGGCGGCGCGCGCGGCCTGGTCGACACCGACTTTCCGGCGGACTCGAAGTTCGACCGCCTGCCCGAGGAGAGCGCACCGGACGGCGCAAACCGCGGTCCGGCCGCCTTCCTCTCGGTGCAGGAGGGCTGCGACAAGTTCTGCAGCTTCTGCGTCGTGCCCTACACCCGCGGCGCCGAATTCTCGCGCCCCGTGGCCGACATCGTGGCCGAGGCGCAGCGGATGGCCGCCGGCGGCACGCGCGAGATCACGCTGCTCGGCCAGAACGTCAACGCCTACCACGGCGCGGCGCCGGACGGCGCCACCTGGGGCCTCGGCCGCCTGCTGCGCCGCCTGGCGGAGATCGAGGGGCTGGCGCGGCTGCGCTACACCACCAGCCACCCGCGCGACATGGACGCCGAGCTGATTGCCGCGCACCGCGACGAGCCGAAGCTGATGCCCTACCTGCACCTGCCGGTGCAGGCCGGCTCCGACCGCGTCCTGCAGGCGATGAACCGCAAGCACACGGCCGAGGACTATCGCCGCCTGGTCGGCGCCCTGCGCGACGCGCGGCCGGATCTGGCGCTGTCGGGCGACTTCATCGTCGGCTTTCCCGGCGAGCGCGAGCGCGACTTCGCCGACACGCTGCGGCTGGTCACCGATGTCGGCTACGCCCAGGCCTATTCCTTCAAGTATTCGCCGCGCCCCGGCACGCCGGCCGCCGGCGTCGCCGAGCAGGTGCCGGAGGAGGCGAAGTCCGAGCGCCTGGCGGCCCTGCAGCAGCTCCTCGGCGAACAGCAGCTCGCCTTCAACCGCGCGAAGGTCGGCAGCCGCATGAGCGTATTGCTCGACCGGCGCGGCAAGCGCGCCGGCCAGCTCCTCGGGCGCAGCCCCTGGATGCAGTCGGTGCCGGTCGCCGCGCCGGCGCGCCTGCTCGGCACCCTGGCCGAGGTGGAAATCGTCGAGGCGCACGCCAATTCGCTGATCGGGCGCGTTGTCACGACCGGTGACGAGGGGCACACTGGCGACCTATCCGAGTCGGACACCGAAGCTGCCTAGAAGGACCGCCCGGCGCTTGACTACGGCCGAACCGCTCAAGCTGCAGTTCGAGGACAACACGCTCCTGCCGCTGCTGTTCGGCGAGCACGACAGCAACCTCGCCCGGCTCGAGGAGCTGCTCGACGTGCAGATCGCCTCCTTCGGCAACGAACTCACCCTGCTGGGCCCGCCCGACCGGCAGGAGGCGGCGCGCCAGGCGATCGACGCGCTGCACCAGCGCCTGCGCAAGGGCCTGGTGGTCGGCGCCGCCGAGGTCGACGCCGCCGCGCGCTTGGCGCAGGAGATGGCCAGCGGCGAGGCGGAAAGCGACGTCGCCAGCCTGCACGCCGGCGAGCTGACGCTGGTCACCCGGCGCCGGCACGTCACGCCGCGCTCCGGCCGCCAGGCGGCCTACGTGCGCGCGCTGCTCGGCAAGGACCTGACCTTCGGCCTCGGGCCGGCCGGCACCGGCAAGACCTATCTGGCGGTGGCGACCGCGGTGGCGCTGAAGCTGCAGGGCCAGATCGACCGCATCATCCTCTCGCGCCCGGCGGTGGAGGCGGGCGAGCGCCTGGGCTTCCTGCCCGGCACGATGGAGGAGAAGATCAACCCCTACCTGCGGCCGCTCTACGACGCGCTCGACGACATGCTGCCCGGCGACCAGCTCGTCAAGATGATGGAGCGGCGCGAGATCGAGATCGCACCGCTCGCCTTCATGCGCGGGCGCACCCTCTCCCACTCCTTCATCATCTTGGACGAGGCGCAGAACACCACCGCCACCCAGATGAAGATGTTCCTGACGCGGCTCGGCGAGCGCAGCCGCATGGCGGTGACCGGCGACCTCAGCCAGGTCGACCTGCCGCGCCACGAGCGCTCCGGCCTGCAGGAGGCGGTCAACGTGCTGAAGAACGTGCCCGGCATCGGCTTCGTGCAGTTCACCGGCTCCGACGTCGAGCGCCACCCGCTGGTCACCCGCATCGTGCGCGCCTACGACCAGGCGCTTGAAGAGGGCCCGCGCGAGGCCGATCTGTTCGACGGAAAGTGATGGCGGACGCCGCGCCCGGCGGGCGCTGCGCGCATGCGACGACGATGAACGACGACGGCTCGAGCCGACCACCCGACGACATCAGCGTGCTGGTCCAGGACTCCGCCTGGACCGAGGCGCTGCCCGAGGCCGCCGGCCTGATGGAGACCGCGGCGCGCGCCGCCCTGGTGGCGGCCGCGGCGCCGGAGCCCGCCGCCCTGGCCGTCGCCCTTGCCGACGACGCGGCCGTCCGCCGGCTCAACTTCACCTATCGCGGCAAGGACAAGCCGACCAACGTGCTGTCCTTTCCGGACGGTGCGGGCGACCCGGAAGGCCCGGCGGCGCTCGGCGACCTGATCCTGGCCTACGAGACGGTCGCGCGCGAGGCGGCCGAGCAGGGCAAGCCCCTGGCCGACCACCTGCGCCACCTGACGGTGCACGGCGTGCTGCACCTGCTGGGATGGGACCACCAGCGCGAGGCCGAGGCGGAAGCGATGGAGGGCCTGGAGCGCCGCATCCTGGCCGGGCTCGGCGTGCCCGACCCCTACGCCCTGCCGGACGTCCTGCCGGAGGCCGCCGCCGGCCCGGTCGAAGAGACGGCCGCGTCATGAGCGACAACTCCGGCAATCCCGGCGGCAACGGCGGCGGCTGGTTCAGCCGCCTGCTCCGGCCACGCCAGCCCGGCGCGCTGCGCGACACGATCGAGGAGATCATCGGCGAGGGCGACGAGCAGGCCGGCGGCGAGATCGGCGCCAGCGAGCGCATGATGCTGGCCAACATCCTGAAGCTGCGCGACCTGACGGCCTACGACGTGATGGTGCCGCGCGCCGACATCGTCGCAGTGGAGGCCGAAACCGGGCTGGACGCGCTGATCGAGCTGTTCAACCAGGCGGGCCACTCGCGCCTGCCGGTCTACCGCGAGAACCTGGACGACCCGATCGGCTTCGTGCACATCAAGGACGTGCTGGCCTATGCCAAGGGCGGCCGGCGCTTCCGCCTGTCCAACATCGTGCGCCCGCTGCAGATCGTCGCGCCCTCGATGCTGGTGCTCGACCTGCTGCTGGAGATGCGCCTGACACGCTCGCACATGGCCCTGGTGGTCGACGAGTACGGCGGCATCGACGGGCTGATCACCATCGAGGACCTGGTCGAGCAGATCGTCGGCGAGATCGAGGACGAGCACGACGTCTCCGAGGGCCCGAAGCTGGTGCCGCGCCCGGACGGCTCGCTGCTGGCCGACGCGCGCACCCCGATCGAGGACTTCGAGGAGGCGATCTGTCCGCTGCTGTCCGAGGAGGAGCGCGAGGAGGACATCGACACGCTGGGCGGCCTGGTCGTCTACCTGACGGGACACGTGCCCACCCGCGGCGAGCTGGTCGAGCACGCGCACTCCGGCATCAGCTTCGAGGTGGTCCAGGCCGATCCCCGCCGGGTCAAGCGCCTGCGCCTGCGCAACCTGCCGGCCGGCGCGGAGACGGCGGAGCTGACGGCGGCCGTCGAACAGGCACGCGACGCGACAACGCGGACGGGCGAGAGCGGCGGCTCGTGAGCGCGGTGCCGGGCGTCAGCGCGAGGCGCAGGCTCGGCGCGCCGGTGCAGCGGCTGGCGGAACGTCTGCGCACGGCGGCGGGCTGGCACCGCATCGGCCTCGCCGCCCTGCTCGGCCTGCTGGCGGCCGCCGCCCTGCCGCCGCTCTACGCCCTGCCGCTGCTGATCCTCGCCTTCGCCGGCCTGGTCTGGCTGCTCGACGGCAGCGCGACGCGCCGCACCGCCTTCACCGTCGGCTGGGCCTTCGGGGTCGGCTACTTCTTCGCCGGCCTCTACTGGGTCGGCATCGCCATGACGGTCGACTTCGCCGCCTTCTGGTGGTTTCTGCCGATCGCGGTCGGCGGCCTGTCGTTCGGGCTGGCACTCTTCACCGGGGCGGCGGCGCTGGCCGCCCGCCGGCTGCTCTGGCGCGGCCCCGGCCGCGTCTTCGCGCTGGCCGCCGCCTGGCTGCTCGCCGAGTGGCTGCGCGGCTGGGTGCTGACCGGCTTTCCCTGGAACCTCGTCGGCACGGTCTGGGCCTTCTCCGACACCATGTTGCAGCCGGCAGCGCTCGGCGGGGTGTGGCTGCTCTCGGCGCTGACCGTGATCGCCGCGGCCGGCTTCGCCACCCTGGGCGACGCCGGGACGCGCCGGCGCCGCTGGGGTCTACCGGCAGCCGGTCTGACGCTGTTGCTGCTGGCTGCCGCTGGGGGCAGCCTGCGCCTGGCTCTGGCGCCGCCGCCCGGCGCGCCGGCGGTGGAGGGCGTGCACTTGCGGATCGTGCAGCCGAGCATCGCGCAGGATCTGAAGTGGCAGCGCGAGCTGCGGCTCGAACACCTGCGCACCCAGGCCGAACTTTCGATGCAACCCGGCTGGCAGGAAATCACGCATGTGATCTGGGCCGAGACGGCGGTGCCCTTCCTGCTCAATCTGCAGCCGAGCCTGCTGCGCGAACTCGGCCGCCTGGCCCGGCCGGGCACGGTGTTCCTGACCGGTGCGCCGACCCAGGACGGCGAAGGTCGCGGGGCGCCGGCCCACAACTCGATTCTCGCCCTCGGCCGAAACGGGGAGATCGCCGCACGCTACGACAAGTTCCACCTGGTGCCTTTCGGCGAGTACGTGCCGTTCCGCGAGCTGCTCGGCATGGAGAAGATCACCGGCGGCCGGCGCGACTTCACGCCCGGCCCGGGGCTGCGCACCCTGACGCTGCCGGGCCTGCCGCCGGTCGGTCCGCTGATCTGCTACGAGGTGATCTTCTCCGGCCGGGTCACCGGCGAGAACCGCCCCACCTGGCTGCTGAACCTCACCAACGACGCCTGGTTCGGCACCTCGAGCGGCCCCTACCAGCACTTCGCCAGCGCCCGCCTGCGCGCGGTCGAGGAGGGGCTGCCGTTGGTGCGCGCCGCCAACAACGGGATCTCCGCCGTCGTCGACCCCTATGGCCGAACGGTCGCGCGCTTGCGGCTCAATGCCGTCGGCACTCTCGACAGCGGCCTGCCGCAGGCCCTCGGCCCGACGCCCTACGCGCTGGTCGGCCGTTGGGGCCTGGTGCCGCTGGTCGGGCTCCTGATGCTGCTGGCGACGCTCGGCGCCCGCGTGCGCTGACGCCAGACGGCGCCTGCCTGCGCCGGCGCCGCAGGCCGCGCCTGCTCCCCGCGTCCCCGATCCCGGTCGCCGCCCGAAGATTCGATGGCGGGCGATGGCGGATCAATGCAAGTATGCTTGCCTACTCCCGCATGTGTTCTCCTTGGCTGCGACTTCGCCAAGTCCGGCTGCGTCAAAAAGGATGGAAAAACTAATTTTCAAACGCTTTTCTTTGCCGCTCCTCACTTCAGAGTGGTATGACAAAAAGCGTATTGACGACATACATTCGTGTGACTACCGCTTGCCCGGGAATCGCATGTGCATGGGGGATTTGAAGGCATGAAGGCAAAGCGTCCAGCCGGGCGTGGTGGCGGCCCGAACCCGATCGACGTCCACGTCGGCCAGCGCCTCCGGCAGCGGCGCACGCTGCTGGGCTTGAGCCAGGAGAAGCTCGGCGAGTTGATCGGGCTGACCTTTCAGCAGGTGCAGAAATACGAGCGCGGCGCCAACCGCGTCAGCGCCAGCCGTCTGTACGACCTGGCGCGCGTCCTCGACACCGACATCAATTTCTTCTTCGAGGACATGCAGGAGGAGGTGGCGCAGCGCTCGCCCGGCCAGCTCCGTGCCTTGGCCGAGCCGCCGGCGCCCTACGAGGCCGAGCCGGATCCCATGGCCAAGCGCGAGACCCTGGAGCTGGTGCGCGCCTACTACCGCATCCACGACCCGGCGGTGCGCAAGCGTCTGTTCGAGATGACGAAGGCGCTCGCGGCGCGCAGCGACGAACTGCTGGGACGCGAACCGGCGAGCGCGCCGCCCGCCGAGGAGAGCTGAACGGGCGGGCCGGCCCGGCGCGACGCTCGGCGGCGCTGCGGACGAAACGGCACTTGCACCGCGTCCTGCCAATTTGCAATGTTCCCGCGCTTTCCCGTCCGCGCCGGCCGCAGCCGCGGCGCGCCGCTTCGGCGCGCGCAGCCGCGATGGCGGTCCCGGCGCACCCTGCCAGGGGAGCGACCCCGCTGCCGGCGTGCCGTCGCGCGCGCCGGCCACCGCAGTCGCGGAGCGACGGCCTTGACGTAGCGAATCTGTTTCGGAGGACTAGGACGTGCGTGCCAGCAGCTTTCTTTTCACCAGCGAGTCGGTGGCCGAAGGCCATCCGGACAAGGTCTGCGACCGCGTGTCCGACGCCATCGTCGATACCTTCCTGACCCATGACCCGCTGTCGCGCGTCGCCGTCGAGACGCTGACCACGACCAACCGGGTCGTGCTGGCCGGCGAGGTCCGCGGCCCCGAGGCGGTGAACCCGGACCTGCTGGAGGACGTCGCCCGCCACGCCGTCCGCGAGATCGGCTACGAGCAGGAAGGCTTCCACTGGAAGCACCTGACGCTGGAGAACTACATCCACCAGCAGTCCGCGGACATCGCCATGGGCGTGGATGCCGCCGGCAACAAGGACGAGGGTGCCGGCGACCAGGGCATCATGTTCGGCTTCGCCTGCGACGAGACCGAAGACCTGATGCCGGCGCCGATCTACCTCGCCCACAACATCCTCAAGTCCCTGGCCGAGGCCCGCCACTCCGGCGCCGAACCCGGCCTCGGCCCCGACGCCAAGAGCCAGGTCACCCTGCAGTACCAGGGCGGCAAGCCGGTGCGCGCCACCTCGATCGTGGTCTCCACCCAACACCACGCGGACCTCGGCCAGGACGAGGTGCGCGAGATCGTCCGCCCGCACGTGGTCAACGTCCTGCCCGAGGGCTGGATGTGCGCGGAAGACGACTTCTACGTGAATCCGACCGGCCGCTTCGTCATCGGCGGGCCGGACGGCGACGCCGGCCTGACCGGCCGCAAGATCATCGTCGACACCTACGGCGGCTGGGCGCCGCACGGCGGCGGCGCCTTCTCCGGCAAGGATCCGACCAAGGTCGACCGCTCGGCCGCCTACGCCGCGCGCTACCTGGCCAAGAACGTGGTCGCCGCCGGGCTGGCCAAGCGCTGCACCATCCAGCTCTCCTACGCCATCGGCGTCGCCAAGCCGCTCAGCGTCTACGTCGACACCCACGGGACCGGCCAGGTCTCCGAGGATCAGGTCTCCAAGGCGCTGACCGAGATGGTCAACCTCTCGCCGCGCGGCATCCGCGAGCACCTGCACCTGAATCGGCCGATCTACGCCCGCACCGCCGCCTACGGCCACTTCGGCCGCAAGCCGGACGCCGACGGCGGCTTCTCCTGGGAGCGCACCGACCTGGTCGATCAGCTCAAGGGCCACTTCGGCGCCCACTGAGCCGGTCGCGCAACCCGCAGTGACGACGGCCGGCGCGGTTGCGGCGCCGGCCGACTTGCGTTTCGGCCCGCCTCGCCGATACCTCCTGGCCGATGCCGCACCCCAAACTGCACGGACGCCGCAAGGGCCGGCCGCTGCGCCCCGGGCTGCAGAGGCTGCTGGACGAGCTGCTGCCGCGCCTGCGGGCCAGGCTGCCCGAGGATGGCGGGACCCTGGACCCGACCGCGCTCTTCGCGCCGCCGCGCGCGCGGGTCTGGCTGGAGATCGGCTTCGGCGGGGGCGAGCATCTGGCCTGGCAGGCCAAACGCCATCCCGACGTCGGCCTGATCGGCTGCGAGGTCTTCGCCAACGGCATTGCCACCCTGCTGCGCGCAGTGGAGGGCGAGCGGCTCGACAACCTGCGTCTGTTCACCGAGGACGCCCGGCTGCTGCTGCCGCGCCTGCCCGACGCCTGCCTGGAGCGGGTCTTCCTGCTGTTCCCCGACCCCTGGCCGAAGCGCCGGCACGCGCCGCGCCGCTTCGTGCAGCCGGACACCCTGGCCGAGCTGGCGCGTGTGCTGCGCGACGGCGGCGAGCTGCGCCTGGCGAGCGACGACGCAAAGATGCAGGCCTGGATGCTGGGCCACCTGGTCGGCCATCCGGCCTTCGCCTGGACCGCCGCGCAGGCGCGCGGCGCCCTGGCCCGGCCCGGGGACTGGCCGCAGACCCGTTACGAAGCCAAGGCGGTCGCCGAGGGCCGCACGCCGCTCTACCTCCGCTTCGTCCGGCGCTCGCGCACCCCGGGCAGGATGTGACCGCAGCGGGCGGCCTCATGGGTCGGCCGGCTCGCTCCAGCGCTCGCATCAGAACGGAAGATGCCCGGGTCGGCGAGGTAGCGAGATTCTTCGGCGAGTGCCCTGACAGGCGTTTCCGCAATTTTGCTTCAAACAAGTATAGGCCCTTAGTATACCCGTTTCACGCGTAAATCCCTCGGCGAAAGCTCTGCAAATTCGAAGGACCTGAAGGATTGCTTTACCAATCTCGGCGACCATCAGGGGCGTTGACAAGAGTCAACGCGCTGTACACCTTTGCGCGTGACGATGGCTAGGCCGCGTCACCCGAAAAAGGAGATCGAGGCCGCGGTTCGAGAAGCCGAACTGCGCGGGTGGCATGTGGCGCTGTCGAAGCGGGGGCACGTCTGGGGGGTTCTCAAGTGTCCGGAACACAATCGGGACGGATGCCGCGTCTCCGTCTATTCGACGCCCAGGGTCCCGGCGCATCATGCCGACCGACTGCTGCAGACCGTCAGGACCTGTCCGCATCGCCGAGAGGATTGATCTGAAATGAGCGTACATAGTTTCACGCTGATCGCCGAAGACGACGGCGAACTCGACGTCGAGGCGCTTGCGGAGCGGCTGTTCGAGGTCGGCGGCGACGACGCCACCGTGTCGGCTCGGCGCGGGCTTTACCGCATCGACTTCGACCGCGAAGCCAAGACCTTCCTCAGGGCACTGGTGAGCGCCGCGCAGGACGTACAGCGCGCGGGCGCCACGCCGATCCATGTGGAGCCCTATCATCTGGTCAACCTCGCGGAGATCGCAGAGCGGACCGGCATCACCCGGGCGGCCGTCTGGCACTACGCCAGCGGCGTGCGCGGCGACGGCTTCCCGCCGCCCGTGGCACGCGTGACGACGGACAGCCCGCTTTGGGACTGGGTCGACGTAAGCCGCTGGTTGTGGCAACGGGGCCAGCTACCGCGTGACGCGGTGACGCAGGCGCGCGTCGTCAGGCTCGCCAATATCGGCAAGCTGCGCGACCACGTGCAGCAGCGCCAACGCGTCATCGATCGGCTGAAGCTGCACGACGCAGCGGAGTAGTGGGCCGGCGTTTGGGCGGTCGCTGCGCTCTCCAAGGCTGCCGGGCGCCGCAGCTCCGGCGAACGCGAAGGGTCCCGCGCCGAAGCTCATCTCGAAGCGCCACCGTTTGCCAGCACTGCTTCTCGTCTTGAAACGCGGGGCGTTTCGGCATTATGTTCCGTTTCGCCATAGGGCAGGCCCCCAAAAGGGCAAGCTCCAAGAATATGGTGGGCCTCGGCCCGCCATTTTTTATTCCCGCGCGCAGAGCGGGCGGGATCCGAGGCAGGAGACGGCAAGGACCATGGCGGCGGCGGCCGGCAAGGGCCCCCGGAAAGGCAAGCCGCAGGGCGGGCTCCCAGGCCATCGCCCGTCGGCCGGGCGCGGCGGCGAGACGCCGAGGACGGATCGCGCCGCACGTGGGGGGCCGCGGACCGGCGACGCACGGCCGGCCACCGGCGGCAGCACCGACGCGGCGCAGGCGGCGGCGATCGCCGATCTGGTCGCACCGGCGCTGGAGGACCTGGGCTTCGAGGTGGTGCGGGTGCAGCTCTCGGGCGGACGGGGCGCCAAGCCGAAGCTGCAGATCCTGGCCGAACGCCAGGACGGCGGCATGAGCGTCGCCGATTGCGCGACGGCGAGCCGGACGGTCTCCGCCCTCCTGGACGTGGAAGACCCGATTGCCGGGTCCTACGTGCTGGAGGTCGCCTCGCCTGGCATCGATCGGCCGCTGACACGGCTGAAGGACTTCGAGCGCTGGGCCGGCTTCGAGGCCCGCGTGGAACTGGTTGCCCCGCGCGAGGGCCAGCGCCGCTTCAGCGGTCCCCTGGTCGGCGTGGCGGGAGACGAGGTGGTGATCGACACCCAGGAGGGGCGCAAGCATCTGCCCTTCGCGGAGATCGCCAAGGCGAAGCTTGCGATGACCGAGGCGCTGCTCAGGAAGACGGCGCCCAAGCGGTCGAAGGATTGAGGACGGACGACGAAGAGCGATGGACACCACGCCGACCTATCGCACCGAACTGCTGCAGGTGGCCGAAGCGGTTGCCCGCGAGAAAGGCATCGAGCCCGACGAGGTGATCGTCGCCATGGAGCAGGCGATCCAGAAGGCCGGGCGCGCCAAGTACGGGCACGAGCACGACATCCGCGCCGAGATGGACCGCCGCACCGGCGAGATCAGACTGCGCCGCTACCTGACGGTCGCCGACCCGGTCGAGAACGAGTTCACCGAGATCTCGCCCGCCGAGGCGCAGCACAAGAAGCCGGGCGCCGAGATCGGCGACGAGCTGATCGACGAGCTGCCGCCGATCGACCTCGGCCGCATCGCCGCGCAGACCGCCAAGCAGGTGATCGTCCAGCGCGTGCGCGACGCCGAGCGCGGCCGCCAGTACGAGGAGTACAAGGACCGCGTCGGCGAGATCGTCAACGGCATCGTCAAGCGCAACGAGTTCGGCAACGTCACCGTCGACCTGGGCCGCGCCGAAGCGCTGATGCGGCGCGACGAGACGCTGCCGCGCGAGTCGCTGCGCACCGGCGACCGCGTGCGCGCCTACATCTACGACGTGCGCGGCGAGCCGCGCGGCCCGCAGATCTTCCTGTCGCGCACCCGCGGCGAGTTCATGAAGAAGCTGTTCGCCCAGGAGGTTCCCGAGATCTACGACGGCGTCATCGAGATCAAGGCGGCGGCGCGCGACCCGGGCAGCCGCGCCAAGATCGCGGTGATCAGCCACGACAGCTCGATCGACCCGGTCGGCGCCTGCGTCGGCATGCGCGGCAGCCGCGTCCAGGCGGTGGTCGCCGAGCTGCAGGGCGAGAAGATCGACATCATCCCCTGGTCGCCGGAGCCGGCTACCTTCGTGGTCAACGCCCTGGCCCCGGCCGAGGTGACCAAGGTGGTGCTGGACGAGGAGCAGGGCCGCATCGAGGTGGTGGTGCCCGACGAACAGCTCTCGCTCGCCATCGGCCGGCGCGGCCAGAACGTGCGGCTGGCCTCGCAGCTCACCGGCTGGGACATCGACATCCTGACCGAGGAGGAGGAAAGCGCGCGCCGTCAGGAGGAGTTCCAGAGCCGCTCGCAACTCTTCATCGAGGCGCTGGACGTCGACGACGTCATCGCCCATCTGCTGGTCGCCGAGGGCTTCACCTCGGTCGAGCAGATCGCCTACGTGCCGATCGAGGACCTGACCGACATCGAGGGCTTCGACGAGGAGGTGGCCGAGGAGCTGCGCGCCCGCGCCCAGACCTGGATCGACGAGCAGGAGCGCCAGCTCGACGCGCGCCGCAAGGAGTTGGGCGTCAGCGAGGAGGTCGCCGCCATCGAGGGCCTGAGCCCGGCCATGCTGGTCAAGCTGGGCGAGGCCGGCGCGCCCTACGAGCCGGTCAAGACGCTCGACGACCTGGCCGACCTGGCCGCCGACGAGCTGATCGAGATCCTCGGCGAGGACGCGCCGGGCGAGGAGGAGGCGAACGCCATCATCATGGCGGCGCGCGCCCACTGGTTCGAAGACGAGCCGGGTGCGGGCGGCAGTGCCGAGCCCGGTGGCGAGGCTGGTGCCGAAGCAGACGCCGAGACACAGCCCGAGACCCAGGCCTGAGACGAGACGCGAGGAGCCGACGACGACCGCAATGCAGGCACGCCCCCAGGACGCACAGGAGAGCCGGATGCCGGCCGGCCGCGGCACCCGCGCGGCGGCGCCGCGCCGGCGTTGCCTGGTCACCCGGGCGAGCCATCCGAAGGGCGGCCTGCTGCGCTTCGTCGTCGCGCCCGACGGCGTCCTGGTGCCTGACCTGGGCGGCAAGCTGCCGGGGCGCGGCCTCTACGTCGCGCCCGATCGCGCGCTGCTGCAGACCGCAATCGACAAGCGCCTGTTCGACAAGGCGGCGCGTCGGCCGGTCGAGGTTCCGGCGGACATGCCGGATACCGTCGGGCTGCTGCTGCGCCGTCGCGCGCTCGACCTGGTCGGCTTCGCCAACCGGGCCGGCCAGGCGGTCGCCGGCTTCGACCGCGCCAAGATGTGGCTGGAGCAGGGCCGCTGCGCCCTGGTCATCCAGGCGCGCGACGGGGCGGCCGGCGGGCGTGAGCGGCTGGCCGGGTTGATGCGCGCGCTCCAGGAGACGCTGGCCGAGGCCGGGCCGGAGGCTGCCCCGGCCGGGGTTCCGGCGGGCGGTCCGAAGTTGGTCGAGCTGTTCGACCAGGACGAGCTGGGCGCGGCCTTCGCCCGGCCCAGTGTGGTCCACGTCGCGGTGGCGCCCGGCGGACTCGCCCGCCAACTTGCTTCGACGGCGGACCAGATTGTGAGTTATGAAGAGGCCGCGTCCGCGAAGCGGGCGGCCAGGGAACGCAAAGCGCGTTAGACTAGAGAGACCATGACGACGACCAAAGAAGACAAGACCGGGGAAAAGAAGCCGCTGTCGCTCAGCCGGCCGAAGACGCTCGAGCTCAAGAAGACGGTCGAGACGGGTCAGGTGCGGCAGTCCTTCAGCCACGGCCGCAGCAAGACCGTCCAGGTCGAGGTCAAGCGCAAGCGCACCTATCGCCCCGGCGAAGGCGGCAAGATGGCGGAGGTCCGCGGCGGCGAGGCCGAGACCGAGGCGCCCGCGCCCACGCCCGGCGCCGCCGCGCCCGCGCCGGCGCCGCAGCCCCCCGAGGACCTGTCCAACCTGACGCCGGCCGAGCGCCAGGCGCGCCAGCGCGCCATCGAGTTGGCCCAGGTCGAGCGCGAGCGCCGCGCCAAGCAGGAGGCCGAGCGTCAGGCGCGCGAGGCCGAGCAGGCGCACCGCCGCGCCGAAGAGGAGGCCGCACGCAAGGCCGAGGAGGAGGAGGCCGAGGCCAAGCGCCGCGCCGAGGAGACGGCCGCCGCCGCGCCGACGCAGGCCCCGGGCGCTGAAGCTGCGCCGGCCGCGGGCGAGCCGCAGGCCGAGCCGACGGCCGTGCCGACGCCCGAGGAGATCGCCGCCAAGCAGGCCACCGCTCCGGTCAAGGAGGCCGCCGCACCGAAGCGCCGCGCCGCCGAGGACGAGGAGGAGACCCGCAAGCGCAAGGCCAAGCCGGCGCCGGCGCCCGCCGCCAAGAAGGGCGAGCCGCGCCGTCGCCAGGGCAAGCTGACGATCAGCCAGGCGCTCGACGACGAGAGCGAGGATCGCGTGCGCTCGCTCGCCGCGCTCAAGCGTCAGCGCGAGCGCGAGAAGCAGAAGTCGCGCGAGGCGCTGCAGAAGGGCGCGAAGGTGGTCCGCGACGTCACCGTCCCAGAGGCGATCACCGTGCAGGAGCTGGCCAACCGCATGGCCGAGCGCGGCGGCGACGTGGTCAAGGCGCTGTTCAAGATGGGCGTGATGGCGACCATCACCCAGACGATCGACGCCGACACCGCCGAACTGGTGGTCGAGGAGTTCGGCCATCGCGCCAAGCGCGTGTCCGCCGACGACATCGAGATCGGCCTGCGCGACGAGGCGGACGCGCCGGAGAAGATGCAGCCGCGCCCGCCGGTGGTCACCATCATGGGCCACGTCGACCACGGCAAGACCAGCCTGCTGGACGCGCTGCGCAAGACCGACGTGGTGGCGCACGAGGCCGGCGGCATCACTCAGCACATTGGCGCCTACCAGATCGTCGCGCCCTCGGGCAACCGCATCACCTTCCTGGACACACCGGGCCACGCCGCCTTCACTGAGATGCGCGCGCGAGGCGCCAACGTGACCGACATCGTGATCCTGGTGGTCGCCGCCGACGACGGCATCATGGCGCAGACGGTAGAGGCGATCAGCCACGCCAAGGCGGCCGAGGTCCCGATCATCGTGGCGATCAACAAGATCGACAAGCCGGAGGCCGACCCCCAGCGGGTGAAGACCGAGCTGCTGCAGCACGAGTTGGTGCCCGACGATATGGGCGGCGACATCATCTGCGTGCCGGTCTCCGCGACCACCGGCCAGGGCCTCGAGGACCTGGAAGAGGCGATCTCCCTGCAGGCCGAGCTGCTGGAGCTGACGGCCAATCCCGAGCGCCGCGCCGAGGGCGTCGTCGTCGAGGCGAAGCTGGAGCAGGGCCGCGGCTCGGTGGCCACCGTGCTGATCCAGCGCGGCACCGTCAGGGTCGGCGACATCTTCGTTGCAGGCGCCGAGTCCGGCCGCGTCCGCGCCCTGATCAACGACCGGGGCGAGCAGGTCAAGGAGGCCGGCCCCTCGCAGCCCGTCGAGGTGCTCGGCCTGTCCGGCACGCCGCAGGCCGGCGACGAACTGATCGTCGTCGAGGACGACGCGCGCGCGCGCGAGGTCGCCGCCTTCCGCCAGGAAAAGCGCCGCCAGGCGGAGCTGACAACCCAGGGCCGCGGCACGCTCGACCAGATGCTCTCGAAGATCAAGGAGGGCGAGGCGGCCAACCTGCCGGTCGTGGTCAAGACCGACGTGCACGGCTCGCTGGAGGCGATCCTCGGCGCGCTCGACAGGCTCTCGACCGAGGAAGTCAAGGTGCAGGTGCTGCACTCGGGCGTCGGCGGCATCAACGAGTCGGACGTCACCCTGGCGCGCGCCTCGAACGCGACGATCGTCGCCTTCAACGTGCGCGCCAACGCCCAGGCCCGCGAGCACGCGCGCCGCGACAACGTCGACATCCGCTACTACTCGATCATCTACGAGCTGATCGACGACATGAAGCAGGCGCTCTCGGGCATGCTGGCGCCGGAGCAGCGCGAGACCTTCCTGGGCTACGCCGAGATCCGCGCGATCTTCACCATGAGCAAGGTCGGCAAGGTCGCCGGCTGCATGGTCACCGAGGGCCAGGTCAAGCGCGGCGCCCGGGTCCGCCTGCTGCGCGACGACGTGGTGATCCACGACGGCGTGCTGAAGTCGCTGCGCCGCTTCAAGGACGAGGTCCGCGAGGTGCAGCAGGGCTACGAATGCGGCATGGCCTTCGAGAACTACCAGGACATTCAGGAAGGCGACCGCATCGAGTGCTACGAGATCGTCGAGGTGGCGCGCACGCTCTAGGGCTCGCGCTCGGCCGCCCCTTCCCTCCTTGGAGGAGACGGCGCGGCACGCAACGTAGCCTCGGGGGCGTGCGGCCTCCGGCGATCCAGCAGGCGGGATTTTCGGGACGAGAGATGACTCGCGGAGCGGCGAAGGCGCCGAGTCAGCGGCAGTTGCGCGTCGGCGAGCAGATCCGTCACGTGCTGGCGCAGCTTCTGCTGGAAGGCGGCACCCACATCGACCTGCTGGCCGGCCGGGACATCACGGTGACGGAGGTGCGCGTCAGCCCCGACCTGAAGGCGGCGACGGCCTTCGTCACGCCGCTCGGCGGCGGCGACATGCCCGGGACCCTGGCCGACCTGCGCCAGGCGGCGCCGGCGCTGCGCCACGAGCTGGCGCGCCGCCTGAACCTGCGCTTCACCCCACGCTTGGCGTTCCAGCCCGACCGCTCCTTCGACGAGGCGCAGCGGGTCGAGCGCATCCTGCGCAGCGAGCGGGTGCGGCGCGACGTGGCCGGCGACGCGGAGTCGCAGAGCGACACGGGGACGCAGAGCGACGAGGAGTCCGATGGCTCGGCGACGTAAGGGGCGCGACCTGAACGGCTGGCTGGTGATCGACAAGCCGGCCGGCTTGACCTCCACCGATGTGCTCAATCGGGTGCGTCGCCTGCTCGACGCCCGCAAGGCCGGGCACGGCGGGACGCTGGACCCGCTGGCGACCGGCGTCCTGCCGCTCGCCTTCGGCGAGGCGACCAAGACCGTCGCCTGGGCGATGGAGGGCGACAAGACCTACCGCTTCACCGTGCGCTGGGGCCAGGCGACCGAGACCGACGACGCCGAGGGCGCCGTGGTCGCGGAGAGCGACGCGCGCCCGAAGCGCGCCGAGATCGACGCGGCCGCGCGCAAGCTGGTCGGCGAGATCTCCCAGGTCCCGCCGGCCTACTCGGCCATCAAGGTGGAGGGCCAGCGCGCCTACGACCTGGCGCGCGAGGGTGAGGCGGTGGAGTTGGCGGCACGGATCGTGCGGATTGACCGGCTGGAGCTGGTCTCGATTGACGACGCCGACCATGCCACCTTCGAATGCGACTGCGGCAAGGGCGCCTACATGCGCAGCCTCGCCCGCGACCTCGGCGAGCTGCTCGGTTGCCACGGACACATTGCGGTGCTGCGCCGCCTGTCGGTCGGCCCGTTTACCGAAGAAGCCGCGATTCCCCTGGACAGCCTGGAGCAAAATGCCCAGATTGCCGATGCTGCGGAGCTGCTGCTCCCGGTCGAGACCGCGCTGGACGACATCCCGGCGCTGGCCTTGACGGACCTGGAGGCGAGCCGGTTGAGGCAGGGTCAGGCGGTATCCATGCTCGCCCGCTCCAACCTGAATCGGATCCGCGACCTCGAGAACGGCGACACCCTCTGCGCCATGTCCGGCGACAGGCTGGTGGCGATCGCCCGTTTCGAGGGCGGGGAGGTCAAGCCGATCCGGGTCCTGAATCTGTGATGTCGGGAAGAGAAAGAGCTGATGTCCATCACCGCCGAGCGCAAGGACGCGCTCATCAAGGAACACGCCCGCGGCGAGGGCGACACCGGGTCTCCGGAGGTGCAGGTGGCGATCCTGACGGAGCGCATCAACAACCTCACCGAGCACATGAAGACCCACAAGAAGGACTTCCACTCGCGCCGCGGTCTGCTGGTCATGGTCGGCCAGCGCCGCAGCCTGCTGGATTATCTGAAAAAGAAGGATCAGGGCCGCTACGAGTCGCTGATCAAGTCCCTGGGCCTGCGCCGCTAGGCGGGCCGACCGGACTGCAGGGCCGATCCCCGGGACCCGCGCGCCACGTGACCCACGCCTGCTCGCGCTGCCGCACCGCTCCGCGCTCCCGCGCGGCGACGGTGCACGCATCCGCGCAGGACGACAGGGCGCGGCGCACGCGGCCCGGACGATCTCCCGCACGCATATCGGAAACCCCCGCGGCCGGCCGGCCCGCGGCGGTTTCGCACAGCCGGGCCGTCGTAAGCCGCGCCCGCCTCGGCATCCCCGAGGCCGGCGCGTCTTGCGCGGGTCCGGCTTCGCTCACTCGCCGGCCGGACTGAAGAGGAACCGCATGTTCACCATCCACAAGCAGGAAATCGAGTGGGGCGGCCGCACGCTGACCCTGGAAACCGGGCGCATGGCGCGCCAGGCCGACGGCGCCGTGCTCGCCACCTACGGCGAAACCCAGGTGCTCTGCACCGTCGTCGGCGCCAAGTCCGAGCGCGACGTCGACTTCTTCCCCTTGAGCGTCCACTACCAGGAGAAGACCTTCGCCACCGGCAAGATCCCCGGCGGCTTCTTCAAGCGCGAAGGCCGGCCGACCGAGAAGGAGACGCTGACCTCTCGCCTGATCGACCGTCCGATCCGCCCGCTCTTCGCCAAGGGCTTCAAGGCCGAGACCCAGGTCATCTGCACCGTGCTGAGCCACGACCTGGAGAACGACCCCGACATCGTCGCCATGGTCGGCACCTCGGCCGCCCTGACGATCTCCGGCCTGCCGTTCCTCGGCCCGATCGGCGGTGCGCGCGTCGGCTACATCGAGGGCGAGTACGTGCTCAACCCGATGCGCGACGAGATGCCCAGCTCCGACCTCGACCTGGTCGTCGCCGGCACCGAAGAAGGCGTGCTGATGGTCGAGTCCGAGGCCAAGGAGCTGTCCGAGGAGGTCATGCTCGGCGCCGTCACCTTCGGCCACGAGCAGATGCAGAAGGTGATCGACGCCATCGTCGCGCTCGCCGAAGACGCCGCCAAGGAACCCTGGGAGCTGGCCGCGCCCTCGCCGCTCAAGGCCGAGCTGGAGAGCCGCCTGAAGCAGGCCTTCGGCGACAAGCTGGTCGAGGCCTACGCCATCGCCGACAAGACCGAGCGCCGCAGCAGGATCGAGGCGATCAAGGACGAGGCGAAGACCTCGCTCGGCGACAACGAGGAGGAGCTCGCGGTCTTCGGCGACGTCTTCAAGGCGCTGGAGAGCGACGTGGTGCGCGGCACCATCCTGGAGACCGGCAAGCGCATCGACGGCCGCGACACCAAGACCGTGCGCCGCATCGACTGCCAGGTCGGCGTGCTGACCCGCACCCACGGCTCGGCGCTGTTCACCCGCGGCGAGACCCAGGCGCTGGTCACCACCACGCTGGGCACCGGTAGCGACGAGCAGATCATCGACGCGCTCGAGGGCGAGTACCGCGAGCACTTCCTGCTGCACTACAACTTCCCGCCCTACTCGGTCGGCGAGGCCGGCCGCGTCGGCTCGCCGGGCCGCCGCGAGGTCGGCCACGGCAAGCTGGCCTGGCGCGCCGTCCGCCCGGTCCTGCCGACGCGCGAGGACTTCCCCTACACCCTGCGCGTGGTCTCGGAGATCACCGAGTCCAACGGCTCCTCCTCCATGGCGACCGTGTGCGGCACCAGCCTGTCGATGATGGACGCCGGCGTGCCGCTGCCGCGCCCGGTCGCCGGCATCGCCATGGGCCTGATCAAGGAGGGCGAGAAGTACGCCGTGCTCTCCGACATCCTCGGCGACGAGGACCATCTCGGCGACATGGACTTCAAGGTGGCCGGCACCGAGACCGGCGTCACCTCCCTGCAGATGGACATCAAGATCACCTCGATCACCAAGGAGATCATGCAGATCGCCCTCGACCAGGCGAAGGACGGGCGCCTGCACATCCTCGGCGAGATGAACAAGGCGATCACCTCGGCCCGCGAGGGCGTCTCCTCGCGCGCGCCGCGCATCACCACCATCTCCATCCCGCGCGACAAGATCCGCGAGGTGATCGGCACCGGCGGCAAGGTGATCCGCGAGATCTGCGAGACCACCGGCGCCAAGATCGACATCGAGGACGACGGCACCATCAAGGTGGCGGCCGTCGAGGAAGACGCCATGACCCGCGCCATCGACTGGATCCAGTCGATCGTCGCCGAGCCCGAGGTCGGCAAGATCTACAAGGGCAAGGTGGTCAAGGTGGTCGACTTCGGCGCCTTCGTGAACTTCCTGGGCCCGCGCGACGGCCTGGTGCACATCTCCCAGCTCGCCCCCGAGCGCGTCGGCAAGGTGACCGACGTGGTCAACGAGGGCGACGAGGTGCGGGTCAAGGTCCTGGGCTTCGACGACCGCGGCAAGGTCAAGCTGTCGATGAAGGTGGTCGACCAGGAGACCGGCGAAGACCTCTCCGCCGAGCCCGCCGCCGAGTAAGGCCAGCTCGCCACAGACCGAGGAAAGCGGCGGTGCCCCCGGGCGCCGCCGCTTTTCTTTTTCTTTCGGCCGGCGGTCGGAGAGCGACCGACTCCAGCCCCTTCATCCTGAGCTTGTCGAAGGACGAAGGGGCGCGCGGCTACGCTGGGGCCTCTACCGGCCGCTCGCGTTCGCCGTAGGCCCGCGCCAAATCCGGCAGGCGATGCCATTCGCCGGCGATCAGCGCTTCCTTCTTGGCACGGCTCCAGCCCTTGATGCGGCGCTCCATGGCCACAGCCTCGTCGGCGCGCGCGAATTCCTGCGAGAAAACCAGCTCGACCGGGCGGCGCTGGGCGGTGAAGCCGCCGTAGGTCCCGGCATTGTGCTCGGCGACACGACGCTCAAGATCCTGCTGAGCCAGCCCAGTGTAGTAGCGGCCGTCCGCACATCGAAGAATGTAGACCCAGAAGGGCATCTGCCTGGCTCCATATGAAGCCGGCTTCGCCGGCTGCCTTCGTCCTTCGACAAGCTCAGGATGAAGGCAGGGCTTCTGACTGGCAACTCAGGACGAGGGATTGGACAGCAACCTTCTAAAGCCCCTTCATCCTGAGCTTGTCGAAGGACGAAGGGGCGCTGTATGTGCTGGGCCGGTCGAGCCGACATCCGCCAGCCGCGAAGGTCTTTCCCGCATGCCCGAGTCCCGACGCAACGACCTCGGCCAGCCGGTCGGCTGGCCGCTGCAGGGCTGGACGCCGCCGCCGCGCCCGCCGCGCGAAGCCCTGGAGGGTCGCGTGGTGCGCCTGGAGCCGCTCGATCCGGACGCTCATGCCGAAGAGCTCTTCGCGGCCAATGCCGAGGACAGGGAAGGACGACTGTGGACCTACCTGGCCTACGGACCCTTCGACGACCTGGCCGCCTACCGCGCCTGGGTGGCGCAGGTCGCCGCCGGGGACGACCCGCAGTTCTTCGCCATCGTCGACCGCCGCGACGCGCGCGCCATCGGCGTCGCCTCCTACCTGCGCATCGACCCGGAGGCGGGCAGTCTGGAGGTCGGCCACATCTGCTTGTCCCCGCGTCTGGCCGGCACCGCCGCGGCGACCGAGGCCATGGCGCTGCTCATGCGCAACGCCTTCGCGCTCGGCTACCGCCGCTACGAGTGGAAGTGCGACGCGCTCAACGCGCCCTCGCGCGCCGCCGCCCGCCGTCTCGGCCTGGGCTTCGAAGGCGTCTTCAAGCAGGCCACCCACTACAAGGGCCGCAACCGCGACACCGCCTGGTACGCCGTCACTGACACCCTCTGGCCGCAGCTCGACGCGGCGCTGACGCGCTGGCTCGACCCCGCCAACTTCGACGCCGAGGGGCGGCAGATCGCACGCCTGAGCGAGCTCACGCGGTCGGTCTACGAGGCCGGCTGCACGGTGTCCGAGGCCGGCTGGTGAGCGACGCGCCGTCGCAGCCGGCCGCCCTGCGCCTGCCGGCGCTGATCGGTCACCGCGGCGCCGCCTTGCGGGCGCCGGAGAACACCCTGGGCGGCATCCGTCGCGCCGTCGAGCTGGGCGCCACCTGGGTCGAGGTGGACGTCATGCTGACGCGCGACGGCGTGCCGATCCTGCATCACGACTACAACTTCGCGCGCACCTGCGCCCATCCGGTCAATGTCGCCGAGCTCTCCAGCGTCGCCGTCGCCCAGCTCGACGCCGGGGCCTGGTTCGGCTGGGCGTGGGAGGGCGAGCCGGTGCCGTTGCTGGAGGAGGCGATGGAGCTCTTCGCCGAGCTCGGGCTGGGCGTGAACCTGGAGCTGAAGCCGACCCCGGGGCGCGCCGCCGAGACCGCCGAGGCGACGCTCGACCTGGTCACCCGCGGCTGGCCGGACACCCTGCCGGCGCCGCTGATCTCCTCCTTCGCCCGCGAATGCCTGGAGGTCGCGCGCGACTACGCGCCGGAAGTGCCGCGCGGCCGCCTGTGGGAGGCGCTGCCCGACGACTGGGCCGCCGAGGCGGCGCAGCTCGAGGTCCTCTCCGTCCACCTCTGGCGCCAGGGCCTGACGCGCGCCCAGGTGCATGCCGTGCAGGCCGAGGGCTACCAGCTCGCCGTCTTCACGGTGAACGCCGCCGAGGAGGCCCGCCGCTTCGTGGAGTGGGGCGTCGACTGCCTGATCACCGACGTCCCCGACGAGCTGCTCGCCCTGGTGAACTGACGCGGCTCTCGCTTCATGCCGTGTCCTGGGCGCCAAGAGCTTCGGCGCATCCTTCGGTAGGCGCGCGAGGAAAAGGGGTCTCAGAGACCGTTTGAGATTGATCTGTTCCGTCCCGCGCCCCCACCCGGCCACCCATTCAGGATACTCTCGTTGGGTGGCCGGGTGGGGGCGCGGGACGGAACAGTGCCGAGAATGGGCCTCCAGGCCCATTCTCAAACGGTCTCTCAGAGACGAGACCGCGCGCGTCTACGCATCGACCATGCTTTTGAGCTGGCGGTTGGCGACCGCCAGCATGGCGAGGTCCGGGTTGCCGCTGGCGCGCAGTTCGGCGAGAAGCTGTTCGCTGCGGGCGACCAGCGGGCTGCGGCGTTCGATCCAGGGCTGCAGCAGCTTGCCGGGGTCGACCTTGGCGCCGGTCTTTAGACGCTTGTCCGCCTTCGCCGCCTCCAGTACCGAAAGCGCCGCCTGGTACTGCGCCATTTCCAGGTCGTCCTGGATCGCGGTGATCGCCAGCTTGTCCCAGGCGGTGTCGCTCGGCAGCTTGCCGCCGGCTCGGCGCAGCCAGTCGAATCCGAAGCGCTCGCCGACCGCCGTGTAGAGCGCGCCGGCCTGCGCCACCGCCAGCCCCGACTGCTCCGCCAGGCGCACCACGTCGCAGGCGGTGGTCAGCAGGTGCAGGCGGGCGACGCGTTCGGCCAGGCCCTTGGGCACGCCCTGGTCGCGGTAGCCTTGCGCCTGCTCGGCGACCAGGCGGGCGTCGGTCGGCGACAGCAGGCCGGGCTGAGCGGCGATCAGCTCGCCGACGCCCGGCGCGTAGCGCTTCACCGCCGCGGCGATGTCCAGCGGGTGCGCCTCGATGCGCAGCAGCCACGTGGCGATCCGCTCGGTCAGGCGTCCGGTCTCCACCAGCATCGCCGCCTGGGTGTCGGCCGGCACCTTGGTGTCGAGCGCTTCGATCTCGCGCCAGAGCGCCTTCAGGCCGAAGATCCGGCGCGCGGCCAGGTAACCGCGCACGATTTCCTGCGCCGGATGGCCGGTCTTCTCGCCGACCTCCTGAACGAAGGTGATGCCCATGCGGTTGACCACGTCGTTGGTCGCCAGCGTCGCCGCGATCTCGCGGCGCAGGCGGTGGCCGCGGATGTAGCCGGCGTAGTCCTTGCGCAGCGGCGTCGGGAAGTAGGCGGCCACGTCCTCGTCCAGGGCCGGGTCGTCCGGCAGGTCGGAGGCGAGCAGCTCGTCGTAAAGCGCGATCTTGGCGTAGGACAGCAGGATCGCCAGCTCCGGGCGCACCAGGCCGCGGTTGGCCCGCAGGCGCTCCTCCACCGTCTCGTCGTCCGGCAGGTGCTCCAAGCCGCGGTCGAGGCGGCCGGCACGCTCCAGGCTGCGCATGTAGCGCGCCAGGCGGTCGAGCAGGTGGCAGCCCAGGTCGTGTGTAACGGTGATCGACTGGGTCTGCAGGTAGTTGTCGCGCAGCACCAGCTCGGCCACCTCGTCGGTCATCCGCGCCAGCAGCTTGTCGCGCCTGGGCCGGTCCAACTTGCCGTCCTGCTCGGCGGCCCCCAGCAGGATCTTGATGTTGACCTCGTGATCGGAGCAGTCCACGCCGGCCGAGTTGTCGATCGAGTCGGTGTTCAGCCGCCCGCCGCGCAGAGCGAACGCGATGCGCGCCGGCTGGGTGATCGCCAGATTGGCGCCCTCGCCGATCACCTGGCAGCGCAGCGTATCGGCATCGACGCGCAGGGCGTCGTTGCCGCGGTCGCCGACCTCCAGGTGCCCCTCGTCGCTGGCCTTGACGTAGGTGCCGATGCCGCCGAACCACAGCAGTTCCACCGGCGCGCCCAGGATGGCGCGGACCAGCTCGTTCGGCGTGACCCTGTCCTTCGACAGGCCGAACAGTCGCTTCGTCTCGGCGCTGAGCGGGATCGACTTGGCCTTGCGCTCGAAGACGCCGCCGCCGTTGGAGATCTTGCGCTTGTCGTAGTCGTCCCAGGTGCTGCGCGGCAGGGCGAACAGCCGCTTGCGTTCGGCGAAGGACTTGGCCGGATCCGGGTCGGGATCGACGAAGATATGCAGATGGTTGAAGGCGGCGACCAGCTTGATCTGCCGGGACAGCAACAGGCCGTTGCCGAAGACGTCGCCCGACATGTCGCCGACGCCGGCGACCGTGAAGGGCTCGGCCTGGATGTCCTTGCCGAGCTCGCGGAAGTGGCGCTTGACCGACTCCCAGGCGCCGCGGGCGGTGATGCCCATCTTCTTGTGGTCGTAGCCGGCCGAGCCGCCGGAGGCGAAGGCGTCGTCGAGCCAGAAGCCGTAGTCCTGGCTGACCGCGTTGGCGTGGTCGGAAAAGGTGGCCGTGCCCTTGTCGGCGGCGACCACCAGGTAGGGGTCGTCGCCGTCGTGGCGCACCACGTCCTTTGGCGGCCTGAGTGTACCGCCCGCCATGTTGTCGGTGATGTCGAGCAGGCCGCAGATGAAGGTCCGGTAGGCGGCGACGCCCTCGGCCATGAAGGCCTCGCGTCCGGCGTTGGGCGGCGGCAGGCGCTTGGGCACGAAGCCGCCCTTCGAGCCGACCGGTACGATCACCGCGTTCTTGACCTGCTGCGCCTTGACCAGGCCGAGCACCTCGGTGCGAAAGTCCTCGCGCCGGTCCGACCAGCGCAGACCGCCGCGCGCCACCGGCCCGAAGCGCAGATGTACGCCTTCCACCTGGGGTGCGTACACGTAGATCTCCCGGTACGGCCGCGGTACCGGCAACTCCTCGATCGCCCCGCTGTCGAGCTTGAAGGAAACGTACGGCCTGGCGCGTCCCTCGGCGTCGCGCTGGTAGTAGTTGGTGCGCAGCGTCGCCTGGATGACGTTAAGGAAGCGGCGCAGGATGCGATCCTCGTCGGCGTTGGCCACCGCCTCCAGCCCGCCTTCCACGGCAGCGGCCAGCGCCGCCTCGGCCTGGCGCAGCGCGGCCGGCTTGCCCCCTCGGCGCGCGGCCGGGTCGAAACGGTGCGCGAAGAGCTCGGCCAGTTTGGCGGCGATCCCAGGGTTCCCGGCGAGCGTGTCCTCCATGTAGGCCTGGCTGAAGGGGATGCCCGCCTGGCGCAGGTACTTGGCGTAGGCGCGCAGGATGCGGATCTCCTTGGCCGTCAGGCCGGCGGCCAACACCAGGCGGTTGAAGCCGTCGCCTTCCGTCTCGCCGGCCCAGGTGAGCGCGAAGACCTCGTGGAAGGCTGGGCGTACGGCTGCCAGGTCGACGCTTTGGCCGGGCTGCAGCTCGAGCACGAAGTCGTGCACCCAGATCGCCGCCTCGGTATCGCTCGGGCGCACTTCGTACGGCACTTCGGAGATCGCACGTACACCCATCTGCTCGAGCATTGGCAGCACGTCGGACAGCGGGATCGGCCCGGCCGCCGTGTAGAGCTTGAAGTGCAGGGTCCGCGGCCCGGCCCCGCGCGGCCGGTAGAGGTCGAGCGCCAGCCCCTCGCCGCCGCGCACCGCCTCCAGGTTGACCAGGTCGGCGACCGCGTCCTTGGCGTCGTGCGCCTCGCTGTAGTTGCTCGGGAAGGCCCGGGCATAGCGTCGGAACAGCCTGAGGCCGGCATGCTCGCCGTGTTCTGCGATCAGCGCCGACTCGAAGGCGTCGCTCCAGGAGCGCGCCGCCTCGGCCAGCCGCTGCTCCAGGGCCGTCACCTCGACCTCGGGGACGGCGCCCTGGCGGGTCTTGACGATGACGTGCAGCCGCGCCAGCAGCGCGTCGCCGAGCTGGGTGGAGAAGGCCGTGACCTCGCCGGCGTAGGCTTCCGCCAACAAGCCCTGGAGCTTCAGGCGCAGGCCGGTGTCGAAACGGTCGCGCGGCACGTAGACCATGCAGGAGACGAAGCGTTCGAAGGGGTCGCGCCGCACGAAGAGGGCGACGCGCTGGCGCTCCTGCAGGTGCAGCACGCCCCTGGCGATCTCGTGCAGCTCCTCGACGCCGATCTGGAACAGCTCGTCACGCGGATAGGTCTCCAGGATGTGCAGCAGCGCCTTGCCGTCGTGGCTGGCCGTCGAGAAGCCGGCGAGCCGCATCACCTGCTCCACCTTGTGCTTGAGCTGCGGGATCTCGCGCGGGCTCTGGGAGTAGGCCTGGGAGGTGAAGAGGCCGACGAACAGCCGCTCGCCGATCACCTTGGTCCTCTTGTCGAAGATCTTCACCGCCACCGCGTCCATGTGGGTGTCGCGGTGCACCGTCGAGCGGCGGTTGGCCTTGGTGATGCGCAGCACCTCGGGCGTCTTCAGCCAGTCCTGCACGTCCGGCGGCAGCTTGCCGAGGTCGCGCAGGCCGTCGAAGACCGAATAGCCGATGTCGCGCAGGATGCCGAGGCCGCTGTCGGGGTCGATCTTGGCCAGCGCGTTGCGCCCGCTGCCCTGGAAGCGGTATTCGCGATAGCCGAGGAAGGTGAAGTGGTCGTCGTCCAGCCACTCCAGGAAGGAGATCGCCTCCTCCACCTCGTCCTTGGGCAGGCGCGGCGGGTTGCGGTCTAGCTCGCGGATCAGGTCGCGGCAGCGCTGGCGGATCGGCCGCCAGTCCTCGACGGCGCGGCGCACGTCGCGCAGCACCCGCTCCAGCGCCTCGGCCAGTTCGGCGTGCAGCGGGCTCGGCTGCTCCTCGATCTGCAGCACCATGACGGACTCGTTGGCGCCGGCGATCTCCGTCTCCTGCGGCCGGCCGAGCCGTACGAAGCCGCCGGCCTCGTCGCGCTCGATCGGCAGGACCGGATGGATGACCAGCCGCACCTCGATGGTTTGGCGGTTCATCGCCGCCGTCGCCGAGTCGACCAGGAAGGGCATGTCGTCGTTGACGATCTCGACGACGGTGTGAGGGCACGACCAGCCGTGCGTCTCGGGGCGCGGGTTGAACAGCCGCACCTTGGCTTCGCCGAGGCTGCGCGTCTGTGCGAAGTCGAAGATCGAAAGCGCCGCGCCGGCCAGGTTCTGCGGGCTTTCGTCCTGGATGTCGTCGGGCGGCACGTGCGCATAGAAGGCGCGCAGGAAGCGCTCGGCCGTCTCCGCGTCGTGCTTGCCCGGCGCCTCCCGAACCAGCTTCGCCGCCGCCTCCAGAAGCTGCGCGGTCTGCTTCTCCGCCTGTCGCGCCATCGCCGCCCGGCCTCCCCGCCCGTTGCGCCGGCCCGCTGCTTCGGCCGGTTCGCGCCGGCCGGTTCGCGCCGGCCGTTTGCGGCCAGCCTAGACCATTCGCGGCGCGGATCGAAGCGCGCTTTAGGGCTTGTTTACCGCTCGGGCGGCAAGCTGCCGCGCGGCATCTGGAGTCCGGGCGGCAGGCCGCCGGCCGGACGCGAGGCTTGCAGGGACTGCGACCGTCATGCTGATGCGAGAAGCGCGCGGCGAGCAACTGCTCGGCCGCCTGGATCCCGAGTTGCGCGCGCAGATCGGCCCGGAACTGGAGGCCGCGTTGCGGCGCGAGACAGGCGCCGGGCGCTGGGCGCGCCACCCGATCGACGTGCGGATCACCCTGCCGTGGTTCGGCGGGCCGATCTTCCTGGCGCTGGTCGGCGGGCGCGAGCGGCGCAGCCCGGCGCGGCGTCACGCCGAACGCCGCCGCCATCCGCTGATCTCGCTCGGCAACGTGGTGCTGTTCACCGCGGTCGGCGTGGTCGCCATCCTCGGCGCCTTCGCCGTGGCCCTGCTGGCGATGGGCGTGCTGGCGCCGTAACGCCGGACCAGATTGCGGGCGGTCGAAATCGCCCGGCGCACCCGGCGCTTACGCAAATATGATTTAGCATCATATGCTTAGAGTACGTTCTCTGCGACCGGCCGAACCGCAAAGCGGTTCGCTGCGCTCATAGCATGGACCAGTCCACGTCGCTTGGGACACGCTCCGGCGGGCCGCGGCCGCGGCCCGCCGGAGCCGCCCTCTCGGACGTCAGGCGGCGCGGATCCCCGCCAGGAAGCTCTCGACGCGCCGCTTCAGGTCGCTCGCCTGCTCCGACAGCCCGCCGGCCGCGCTCAGCACCTGCGCGCTCGCGGTGCCGGTCTGCGCCGTCGCCTCGGTGACCTGTCCGACGCTGTCCGCCACCGACTGGGTGCCGCCGGCCGCCTGCTGGGCGCTCTGGGTGATCTCGCCGGTCGCCGCAGTCTGCTGCTCCACCGCCGAGGCGATGGTCGCGGCGATGGCATCGATGCGCTTGATCGTCTCCGAGATCGAGCCGATGGCCTCGACGGCGCTGCCGGTCGCCTGCTGCATGCCGGCGACCTGGCTGGCGATCTCCTCGGTTGCCTTGGCCGTCTGGGTGGCCAGCGACTTCACCTCCGAGGCGACCACCGCGAAGCCCTTGCCCGCCTCGCCGGCGCGCGCCGCCTCGATCGTGGCGTTCAGCGCCAGCAGGTTGGTCTGCTCGGCGATGTCGGAGATCAGGCCCACGACCGCGCCGATCTTCTCCGCCGCCGCCGCCAGGCCGCGGACCGTTTCGTCGGTTTGCTCGGCCTGCGCCACCGCCTGTCGGGCGATGTCCGTCGACTCGCTCGCCTGCCGGCTGATCTCTTGGGTGGAGGCGGACAGCTCCTCCGTCGTCGCGGCGACGGTCTGCACCGAACCGGAGGTCTGGCCGGCCGCCGCGGCGGCGTCCGACAGTTGCCGGTTGGCCGCATCGGCGAGCTGCGACACGTGGCGGGCGGTCGCGTCCAGCTCGTCGGCGGCCGAGGTCACCACCGCCAGGCTTTCGCCGACGGAGCGGTCGAACTCGCCGATCAGGCTTTCCATGCGCGCCGCCCGCGCCTCCTTCTCGGCCAGCTCTTCGGCCGCTTCCGCCTCCAGGCGCTGTCGCTCGATCGCGTTTTCCTTGAAGATCTGGACCGCGCCGGCCATCTCGCCCAGCTCGTCGCCCCGGCCCAGGCCCGGCACCTCGACCCGGCTGTCGCCCTCGGCGAGGCGGCCCATCGCCGCGGTCATCGCGCGGACCGGCCGGGCGATTCCGCGCGAGATCGCCAGGGCGAGCAGCACGCCGAGGGCCAGGGCCATGCCCGCGGCCACGAGATTCATCAGCTCGGCGCGGTCGCCGGCGGCCGTCGCCTCGACCAGCAGCGCTTCCTGCGCGACGGCGGCGTCTTCGCGCAGCGCCTCGATCAGGTTGTCGATCTCCTCGCCCATGGCGCTCATGCGCACCACCAGCTCGCCGCGCTCCGCCGTCAGCTCGGCCGCCTGCTGCGTGGTCTGCGCGAATCGCGGCACCTGCGCCTGGACCGCGCGCACTGCCTCGACCTGGTCGGTGCCGGCCAGCGCCTCGTCGAGGCTGTCGACGGCGCCCTCCAGTTCGGCGAAGGCTACCTGGGCGCGCGCCAGCATCGCCGCGTCGGAGGTGTCCAGGTAGCGGGTCAGGTAGAGTCGGGTCAGCAGCATGCGCTCGTAGGTCTCGGCGACGCTGACCACGATGTCGCTGCGCCCGTCGTCGCTGACGGCCGTGCCGATCCGGTCGAGCTGCTCGCCGATCCGCTCGCCGAGCGGCACGATCGTCTCGGTGACCAGTGCGCTGCGTGTCGTTGTGACCTCCTTCAGGCGCTCCAGCATGCGGCCGAGCTCGACATCCTGCGCCGCTACCTGGGCGACCGTCTCGGCGGCCTGCGCTTCGACGATCTCCGCCTTGGCCAGATCCAGAAGCGCATCGAAGTCGCGCTTCTGTTCGTCCAGCTTGGCCGCGCTCTCGGCGTCGGGGGCGAGCAGGTAGCCGCGCAGCTCGCGCTGCAGCGTCGTCAGATCCTTCTCCAGGGCCGTCACAAGCTCGACGTCGCTGGCCACCTCGGCATAGACGGCGAAGCGCTGGTCGAAGCCGCGCAGCGCCGAAAGGCCGATGCCGGCAACCGCGAGCAGGAGGAGCAGGAGAACGGCGAACCCGCCGCCGATTCGATGGGGAATGCGCAGCCCACCGAAGGGACTGCGGAAGCCAGTTGCATGCGCCATGCGGAGTTCCTTTGCCAGGGTATGGGTCCTGAAGAAACTCTCATTCGGTATGCGTAAATCTATCGTTAAGCGCGAATTCCCATAAGCTATATGCAGCTATTAGTGCAACTCCTTGGCGAGCGATAGCGCTCGCAGACATCAATCTTCATATGCGAATGCGCGAATATATGTGCAGGCGATGGTGTCAGCCGGACCCGCGCGACGCCTTTTCGTCGATCCCGCTGGTGCCTTCGCGTGCGGCCAGTCTGGCCCAGACCTCGTCCGGCTCGACGCCGCTGGCGGCCCAGAGCACCAGGAGGTGGTAGAGCAGGTCGGCGCTCTCCGCCGCCAGCGCCGCGCGGTCGCCGCGCACCGCCTCGATCACCGTCTCGGTCGCCTCTTCGCCGACCTTCTGAGCGATCTTCGGCACGCCGCGGGCGAACAGCTTGGCCGTATAGGAGGTCTGGGGGTCCGCGCCCCGGCGGCTGGCAATCGTGACATACAGCCGCTCGAGCACCTTCGGGTCGTTCATGCGCCGCCTCCCACGTCCTGGGGTTCGCCGGAGAGCTCGGGCGGGCGCACCGGCAGGCCGGCCTCGGCCAGGGCGCGCTTGGCCTCGGCGATGCTGTAGGTACCGAAGTGGAAGATGCTGGCCGCCAGCACCGCGGTGGCATGGCCGTCGCGCAGCCCCTCGACCAGGTGCTGCAGGGTGCCAGCCCCGCCCGAGGCGATCACCGGGATCGGCACGGCGTCGGCGACGGCGCGCGTCAGCTCGACGTCGAAGCCGGCCTTCGTGCCGTCGCGGTCCATCGAGGTCAGCAGGATCTCGCCGGCGCCGGCCGCGCACATGCGCTCGGCCCAGGCGATCGCGTCCAGGCCGCGCGGGGTGCGCCCGCCGTGGGTGTAGACCTCGAAGCCGCTGGGGATCTCGGCGGCCGGCTTGTCGGTGCGCTTGGCGTCGATGGCGACGACGATGCACTGGGCGCCGAACTTCTCCGCCGCCCGGCGCACGAAGTCGGGATCCTCGACCGCCGCGGTGTTGATCGAGACCTTGTCGGCCCCGGCCAGCAAAAGGGCGCGGATGTCCTCCAGCGTGCGCACGCCGCCGCCGACGGTCAGCGGCATGAAGCACTGCTCGGCGGTCGCGCGCACGACGTCCAGGATGATGCCGCGCTTCTCGTGGCTGGCGCCGATGTCGAGGAAGCAGAGCTCGTCGGCGCCCGCCGCGTCATAGACCTTGGCCTGCTCGACCGGATCGCCGGCGTCGCGCAGGTCGACGAAGTTGACGCCCTTGACGACACGGCCGTCCTTGACGTCCAGGCAGGGAATCACGCGCAGCTTCAGCATGGCGGCAGGTCCCGCATCGCGTCAGTCGCCCTCCACCTCGTCCGGCGCGCCGCCGAGCAGCGCCAGCGCCTGGGCCGGGTCGATCCGGCCGTCGTAGAGCGCACGACCGACCACCACGCCGGCGACGCCGACCTCCTCCAGCGGCACCAGCGCCACCAGGTCGTCGATCGAGGCGACGCCGCCCGAGGCCAGCACCGGAATGCCGACCGCCTCGGCGAGCGCCCGGGTGGCGGCCAGGTTGACGCCTTCCAGCGCGCCGTCGCGGTCGACGTCGGTGTAGAGCAGCGCCGCGACGCCGGCGTCCTCGAAGGACTTGCCCAGGTCGGCCGCGGTGGTCTGGCTGACCTCGGCCCAGCCCTCGACCGCGACGCGCCCGCCCTTGGCGTCGACGGCGACCAGGATGCGGCCGGGGAAGCGCTTGGCCGCCGCGCGCACCAGTGCCGGGTCCTTGAGCGCGGCGGTGCCGAGGATGACGCGGGTGACGCCCAGCTCCAGCCAGCGCTCGATCGTCGCCATGTCGCGGATGCCGCCGCCGAGCTGCACCGGCAGGCGGGTCGCCGCGAGGATCGCCTGCACCGCCTCGGCATTCACCGGCCGGCCGGAAAAGGCGCCGTTCAGGTCGACGATGTGCAGCCACTCGAAGCCGGCGGCGGCGAAGGCCTGGGCCTGGGCGGCCGGGTCCTCGTTGAACACCGTGGCCGCCGTCAGCTCGCCGCGCAGCAGACGCACGGCCTGGCCGTCCTTCAGGTCGATGGCGGGAAACAGGATCATGTCGGGTTCATCCGCGGCTCATTGAGGTCCGGCCGCCTCGGCCGTCAGGTCGAGATGATAGTAGTGGCCGGTCATCCAGCGGCCCTCGACGAGGGCGTAGCGCGGGTTGCTGCCCCAGCGCACGAAGCCGAGCTGTTCGTAGATCCCGATGGCGCGCTCCTGGGTCGCGCGCACGTCGAGCTGCAGCACCGCCAGGCCGGCCTCGCGCCCCGCCTGGCAGACCTTCTGCACCAGGTCCACCGCCAGGCCGTGGCCGCGCGCCCAGGGGGCCAGGAAGAAGGTGCTGAGCGTGCCGACGCGCGCACTCGCCTCGTTGTTGCGGGTCGGCCGCAGGAGCTGCGCCGAGCCGCAGATCACCCCGTCCAGGCGGGCGGCGAAGAGGTCGCGCTCCGGCACCAGCAGGATGCCCTTCCAGTAGGTCTCCATCACCTGGCGCGGCGGCGGCGTCAGCCAGCCGAAGCCGCCGCCGTCGACGATCGCCGCGTCGGCCGCGTCGCACAGGTCGTGCAGGTCGCCCGCGCGGAAGGCGGTCAGGCGCTCGACCCCGCGCGGCGGGCCGGAGGCGCGGTTGCTGGCGTCCTGCGCCATGGCGGTCACGGGCTCCAGGTGAGGAAGTTGGCGAGCAGGCGCAAGCCGGTCGCCTGGCTCTTTTCCGGGTGGAACTGGGTGCCGACCAGGGTGTCGCGCCCGACGACGGCGGCGACCGGGCCGCCGTAGTCGACCTCGGCGAGGACCTGCGTCGGGTCTTCGGCCCGCAGGTGGTAGGAGTGCACGAAGTAGGCGTGGGCGCCGGCCGGCAGACCCTGCAGCAGCGGGTGCGGCCGCGCCGGCAGGCGCAGCTCGTTCCAGCCCATCTGCGGGATCTTCAGGTGCGGGTCCTCCGGCGTCAGCCGGACCACCTCGCCGGGGATCCAGCCGAAGCCCTCGAAGCGGCCGTGCTCGAGCCCGCAGGTGGCGAAGAGCTGCATGCCGACGCAGATGCCGAACAGCGGCCGCGCGCGCGGGCCGGCCGCCTCCTCCAGCGCCTGCGGCATGCCGTCGATCGCGAACAGCCCGCCGCGGCAGTCGCCGAAGGCGCCGACGCCGGGCAGCACGATCCGCTCGGCCGCCGCCACCGCCTCGGGATCGCCGGTGACCACCACGGGGCCGGCCACGCCCGCCTCGCGCGCGGCACGCTCCAGGGCCTTGGCGGCGGACCTCAAGTTGCCCGATCCGTAATCGACGACTGCGACGCTCATGACGGGTCCGTTCGGACGGCGAAGGCGGCGGTCCCGGGCGCCAGGCCCTAGAGCGCGCCCTTGGTGGAGGGCACCTGATCGGCCTTGCGCGGGTCGATCTCGACGGCGGCGCGCAGAGCGCGCGCCAGGCCCTTGTAGCAGGACTCGACGATGTGGTGGTTGTTCAGGCCGTAGAGGTTTTCGACGTGCAGCGTGATGCCGGCGTTGAAGGCGAAGGCCTGAAACCACTCGCGGAACAGCTCGGTATCCATCTCGCCCAGCTTGTCGCGGCTGAAATCCACCTTCCAGATCAGGTAGGGCCGGTTCGACAGGTCGAGGGCGACGCGGGTCAGGGTCTCGTCCATCGGGATCAGCGCGTCGCCGTAGCGCTCGATGCCCTTGCGCTCGCCGAGCGCCTCGGTCACCGCCTGGCCGAGCGCGATGGCGCTGTCCTCGGTGGTGTGGTGGCCGTCGATGTGCAGGTCGCCCTGCACCTGCAGATCGATGTCGATCAGGCTGTGGCGCGAGAGCTGCTCGACCATGTGGTCGAGGAAGCCGAGGCCGGTCGAGACGCGGTAGCGGCCGGTGCCGTCGAGGTCGACGGCGGCCGAGATTTTCGTCTCGCTGGTCGAGCGGTCCACCTGGGCGCGACGCATGGGCGCAGTGTCCTCTGAAGCAGTGTCCTCTGAACCGGAAAGCCCACGGCCGCAGCCGCCGCCGAAGGCCGGCGGGCGGACAGCGCGACCGTGATGTCCGAAGGCGTGCGTTGTAGCAAGCGTGTGCCGTTCGAGACAAGCCACGGAGAGTGGCAGGGTGACCGACACAAAGGCCGGCCGGGCCCGAACGGGCGCGGCGGCGTCGGACGGCATCAGCGGCTCCCCCGCACGCTGGGGTGCGCGAAAGGTGCGTGGTTTTTGCTCTGGATTGCGCACCACCAATCGCGCTTAAATTGCATGCGGCTCGCGGGCGGTCGCCGGGGCCGAAGTTGCAGGCCGTTCGAGGGGAGGCGGAAACCGAGATGAAGTTTGGAAAGGCGGGCGGCCGCTTTGCATGGCCGCGTACGATTGTAGGTGCATTCGGTCGAGGCTGGACCCTTGGCGCCGCCGCGCTTGCACTTTCGATGGCACTGGTGCCGGTCCCGGCCTCGGGGGATCAGAGTGGCTCCGAGAACAACCCCTTCGACGAGATTCGCGAGCGCGCACCGGTCGAGCCGCCGGTTCCCGCGCCGCCGCCGTTCAACGTGCCTTCGAACGTCGAGACTGCGCCGATCATGCTGGCCAAGGCGCACAGCCGCTTGCGTACGGGCGATGTCGTCGGGCGCTTCGAAGGCGCGCTGTTCGGGACGTGCGCCTTGAGCAGCAGGGAGATTCCCTGGCCGGGCGGGCGCTATTTTCCGTCCGAGCAGGACATGGCGGACATCTTCGCCGACGAGATGCTGGCAATCGGCTACAACGCCGTCCAGCCGGACTACGGCTTTGCCGCCGCGGATCCGGAAGTCGATTACTATGTCGCCGCGATCCTCACCAACCTGGACCTTCGCCTCTGCCAGATCGTCGACTTCTGGAGCGGCTTGCGCACCGGCGAGTTGAAGGGAACGGTGCGGCTTTCGGTCGAGTGGGAGGTGCTCGACGCCTTGACCCGCAGAGTGGTCTACAGGACCAGAACCGACGGCGGCGCCAAGCTGGACGACGGCTCCATCGAGGCGATTTCGATCCTGATCCAACGGGGCTTCGCGCGCGCCACCGCCTACCTTGCGTCGAACGAAGAGTTTCTCGCCCTCACCCGGCGGGACGGCAAGGGCCTTGGGGTGTCGCCGGCTCCGCGCCTGGACGCGCCCCTCATTGCGGTCACCGGCCGGTCGCTCTTCGCCGCCAGCGCCGCCGACCGCTTCGACGAGGCGCAGGAGGCGACCGTTGCCATCGTGCGTGCCGAGTCCCACGGTTCCGGCTTCTTCATCAGCGGCGACGGCTACATCCTCACCAACCAGCATGTCGTCGGCAATCAGGACCAGGTGCGCGTGCGCCTGCACAACGGGTTCGAGGTCATCGGCGAGGTGCTGCGCCGGCATCGCGATCGCGACGTGGCGCTGGTCAAGGTGCAGGTGGCCAACGCGACGGCCCTGCCGATCGACACGCGCCTTCCGGCCGTCGGGTCGGACGTCTACGCGATCGGCGCCCCGCTGGATGAGAAACTGCAGGGAACGGTCTCGCGCGGCATCGTCTCGGCCCACCGGCCGGCGAGCCAGCGCGAACCGAGCTTCATCCAGGGGGATGTCGACATCCACGGCGGGAACAGTGGCGGGCCGCTGACGGACGCGATGGGAAATGTCGTCGGCATCTCCGTCGAGGGCGTCAGCGGCTCCGTCCTGCGGACTTCCGTCGGCCTCAACTTCTTCGTCCCGGTCGCCGAAGCCCTGCAGGCCCTGAACGTCCAGCTCGCCGCCGGCAGTTGAGCCATGCAGCCGAGTGGTCGCACCGCTCGCGCCGCTTGTCCTTGACCGCGCCGGTTCCGGCCGCCATCTGTGCGACATGTCGGACAGCAGTGCGTCTTCCTGGCACGGCACCACGATCCTCGCCGTGCGCAAGGCCGGGCGCGTCGTCCTCGCGGGCGACGGGCAGGTTTCCTTCGGCAACACCGTGATGAAGTCGAACGCCCGCAAGGTGCGGCGCATGCCCGGCAAGGGCGCCGCCAAGGGCGGCCAGCCGGGCGACGTGATCGCCGGTTTCGCCGGCGCCACGGCGGACGCCTTCACCCTGTTCGAGCGGCTGGAGGCCAAGCTGGAGGCGCATCCGGGCCAGTTGGCGCGCGCCTGCGTCGAGTTGGCCAAGGACTGGCGCACCGACCGCTACCTGCGCCGGCTGGAGGCGATGATGGCGGTGGCCGACACCGACACCACTCTGGTGCTGACCGGCACCGGCGACGTGCTGGAGCCGGAGGACGGGCTGGTCGGCATCGGCTCCGGCGGCGTCTACGCGCTGGCCGCCGCCCGCGCCCTGATCGACCGGGACGAGATGGACGCCGAGCAGATCGCCCGGCGCGCCATGAAGATCGCTGCGGATATCTGCATCTACACCAATGACTCTCTCACCCTCGAAAGCCTCTAGCGCCGCGCCCGGCGCCCCGGAAGCCTCGCCCGAGCCGGGCGGCGCGGCCGCCGCCTTCAGCCCGCGCGAGATCGTCAGCGAGCTGGACCGCTACATCGTCGGCCAGCGCGAGGCCAAGCGCGCCGTCGCCATCGCCCTGCGCAACCGCTGGCGCCGCCAGCAGTTGCCCGAGGACCTGCGCGAGGAGGTGCTGCCCAAGAACATCCTGATGATCGGCCCGACCGGCGTCGGCAAGACCGAGATCGCCCGGCGGCTCGCCAAGCTGGCCCAGGCGCCCTTCATCAAGATCGAGGCGACCAAGTTCACCGAGGTCGGCTACGTCGGCCGCGACGTGGAGTCGATCGTCCGCGACCTGGTCGAGATCGCCATCCACATGACCCGCCAGCGCCTGCGCCGCGAGGTCACCGCCAAGGCCGAGCTGAACGCCGAGAACCGCATCATCGAGGCGCTGGCCGGCCCGAACGCGCGCAGCGAGACCAAGGAGGCCTTCCGCCGCCGCCTGCGCACCGGCGAGCTGGCCGAGGCCGAGGTCGAGCTGCAGTTGCAGGACACCGGCGGCATGCAGCTTCCGACCATGGACATCCCCGGCATGCCGGGCGCCCAGATGGGCATGATCAACCTGAACGACATCTTCGGCAAAGCCTTCGGCGGGCGCACCCAGAGCCGCCGCATGAAGGTCTCCGAGGCCTACGAGCCGCTGATCGCCGAGGAGGCGGACAAGCTGATCGACCAGGAGCGGGTGACCGCCGAGGCGATCCGCGCGGTCGAGAACAACGGCATCGTATTCCTCGACGAGATCGACAAGATCACCGCGCGCAGCGACCACCGCGGCGGCGCCGACGTCAGCCGCGAGGGCGTGCAGCGCGACCTGCTGCCGCTGATCGAGGGCACCACTGTGGCCACCAAGCACGGCCCGGTGAAGACCGACCACATCCTGTTCGTCGCCTCCGGCGCCTTCCACATCGCCAAGCCCAGCGACATGCTGCCCGAGCTGCAGGGCCGCCTGCCGATCCGCGTCGAGCTGCAGGCGCTGACCCGCGACGACTTCAAGCGCATCCTGACCGAGCCGGAGAACTCCCTGATCCGCCAGTACGAGGCGCTGATGGGTACCGAGGGCGTGACGCTGAGCTTCGAACCGGAGGCGATCGACGCACTCGCCGACCTGGCGGCGGAGATCAACGCCAGCGTCGAGAACATCGGCGCGCGCCGCCTGCAGACCGTGATGGAGAAGCTGCTGGAGGAGCTGTCCTTCACCGCCACCGACCGCACCGGCGAGACCGTCCAGGTCACCGCCGAGGAGGTCCGCCACCGGGTCGGCGAACTGGCCAAGAACGCCGACCTCAGCAAGTTCATCCTCTAGCCGGCGCCTGCCGTCCTCGCGCGATGCCCTACGCCACCCACACGGAAGAGGTGAACGCCTCGGTCGAGACGATCTGGCGGCTGCTGGTCGACAAGATCGAGAACCCGCAGGGCTACGTGCCCGGCGTGCGCTCGGTCGAGATCCTGGAGCGGGCGCCGACCCACGTGCTGCGCCGCATGGTCACCGAGCAGCTCGACCTGACCGAGCGAATTAGCAAGGAAGCGCGCCGGCTGGAGGTGGTGTTCGAGCTAGTCGACCATCCGCGCTACCGCGGGCGGGTGATCAACCGGATCGAGCCCGGCGGCCACGTCCGGCCGCCACGCCTGACCTTCGCCATCGACTGGCGCGAGATCGGTGGCGGGTCCGACCCCGGCGGCGAGCACCTGGAGGGCGTGCTGCGCGACGCCGTGCGCCAGACCAAGGCGATGGCCGAGGCGGCCGAACGCGCGGCCGGCTGAAGCCCGGCGAATTGCGGCCGGCGGGATCCGGCTCTACAACAGGGGGCGTGAAGCGATCCGCAAGGCGGGCGCCGGTACGGGAGGCAGGCCATGACCGTCAGGGTGCAGCGCGAGGACTTCGACCTGGGCGCCGAGCTGAAGGCGCTGACCGCCGGCAACCCGCGAATCGGCGGGCTGACCAGCTTCGTCGGGCTGGTGCGGGACATGGCCGAGAGCCCCGAGCTCGCCGCCATGACCCTCGAGCACTACCCCGGCATGACCGAGAAGATGCTGGAACGCATCGAGGCGGAGGCGCAGGCGCGTTGGCCGCTGGAGGCCAGCCTGATCGTCCACCGCACCGGGCGCCTGGAGCCGGGCGAGCAGATCGTTCTGGTCGCCTGCGCCAGCCCGCACCGCGAGGCCGCCTTCGCGGCCTGCCACTTCCTGATCGACTGGCTGAAGACCAAGGCCCCCTTCTGGAAGGTCGAGGAGACGCGGGGCGGCGCGACGGCCTGGGTCGAGGCGCGCGGCAGCGACGACGAAGCCGCCGCGCGCTGGCGGCCCTCGCCCGACGCCGCCGCAGAGTAGACGTCCGGTCGCCCGAAGCCGGCGGCAAGAAGGTGGCACGGCGCGCCAGGGCGGCTACCTTGAGACTATGCGCGCTCGTCTCTTTGCCCTCGCGCTGCTGCCCCTGCCGCACGGCGCCGCGACGGATGCCGCAGCCAGCGAGACCTGCGCGGCGATCGCCGACGACGCCGCCCGGCTGGCCTGCTACGACGCCGCCTGGCGCACCGCGGACCAGCGCCGCCCGGCCTGGGTGGTGCGCCCTGCGGTCTCGGCCTTCGACGGCAGCGCCGGCCTGGTCGCCGAACTGCCCGCCAGCGAGCCCTTCACCGACCGCTTCGGTAGCGTCGCCCGCGCCCGCCTGGGACTGGCCTGCCAGGAAGGCACCCTGCGCGTCTGGCTGCATTTCGGCGGCGCCTATGTGAGCGAGCGGGCGCCCGCCTCCCTGGGCGACGATACGCCCGCGACGGACGAAGCAAGCCGGTCGGGCGCGTCCGCCGTCGCCGGACCGCGGGTCGGCTATCGTCTGGACGACGACGCGCCGCGGCTGCGCGAGTTCCAGGTGGCCAACGACCGCCGGGCGCTGGGCTTCTGGACCGACCGTGCCGCCCGCCTGTTCCTGGCCGAGCTGGAGGGCCATCGCCGCCTGACCGTGCGGGCCACGCCTTTTCGCACCCGCACGGTGACCGCCAGCTTCGCCTTGGACGGCCTGTCCGAGGTCCTGGAACGCCTGCGCGCCGCCTGCCCGCGCGACTGACGCCACCGGCCGCGGGCGTGTGATCCCGGCCACAGGCTGTGAGTTTTCTGTGGCCTGAGAAACCCATCCGATGTTAGATACAAAATTGGATAGAATTGCCCGCCCTATCGAAACGGTCGGGTTTCGGTAGCCGAAGGAACTCCAAAAGTGGCCAAGGGTGGCGTAAACGGGGCGCCGCAGGGCGTCGGCAAGGGCGTCGACGACGAGCAGCTCACCGGCAACCAGGACACGTCCGGCGCACCGCTCGCTGCACCGCTCGGCAATGGCGGCGGCAACGGACAAGGCAATGGCAACGGCAACGGCCAGGGCGGCAACGACGGCCTGAGCGGGGTCGACGGTCAGCTCGGTGACGGCGGCGGCACGGACGGCGGCGGCACCGAAGGCAGCGGCTCCGGCGAGGGCGACCTGCTGGGCGGCGGCGGGGACGACCTGCTGGGCGGCGGCGGGGACGACCTGCTGTCCAGCGGGCTCGACGGCGGTCTCGACTCCGGCGGCGGATCCGGGAGTGGATCCGGCGGCGGGACGAGCGGCGGCTTCACCGGCGGCACTGGCACCGGCACGGCGGGCACCGACAGCTTCGACACCACCAGCGACTTCGCGCTCTTCTACGACCTGCAGGCCGGCGGCAGCGGCTCGACCAGCGGCAGCGGCTCGACCGGCACCACCAGCTTCTCCACCACCGGCACCAGCGGCACCTCGGGCGGGCGGATCGACGGTACCGGGGACGACGAGGGGCTGGGCGGGACCGAAGGGGACGACGAGATCCGCGGCCGCGGCGGCGACGACACGCTGGACGGCGGCGGCGGCAACGACATCATCATCGGCGACGTGCTCGACACCGAAGTCGATCTCGAGGACGCCGACGCGGTCGAGCAGCAGGTCAACACCTACTGGCACAGCCGCCAGGAGGATCCCGACGTCGCCGGGCTGATCGACGATCGCTTCGTGGTGGTCTGGGAGTCGAACGGGCAGGACGGCAACGCCCGCGGCATCTTCGGCAAGATCTATAGCGACACCGGACAGGAGCTGCTGTCCGAGTTCCAGGTCAACACCGAGACCAGCAAGAACCAGGAAGCCCCTGCGGTCGCGGCTCTGCAGGACGGCGGCTTCGTCGTCGTCTGGCAGTCCCAGAACCAGGACGGCCAGGGCCGCGGCATCTACGGCCAGCGCTTCGACGCCGAGGGCAACCCGGTCGGCAGCGAGACCATGCGCCTGGACGCCGCGCTCGCCGCGACGCCGGGCGACCCGATCTCCGTCGCCTATACCGGCACCGACACGGGTAGCGACGACAGTGGCCTGCGCCTGACCGCCATGGGCCAGATGCAGGGCGACGACAGCCAGGACTACAACGTCTTCCGCCTGCGCAACGCCAGCGACGAGGAGGTGACCGTCGTCCTGCAACCCTACGGCGGCAGCGGCACGGTCTATACTCTGGGGCCGAACAGCGACACCTTCGTCGCCACCGCAGACAGCGGCGGGCCAGACACCCACCTGCTGCTGCACGAGGGCGAGCAGGTCGACGTCAAGGCCGCCGGCGGCGACAGCTTCAGCTACGGCCAGGAGGTCAACGCTGGCGGCGGCGAGTTCCTGGTCAACACCACGACCCGCAGCAACCAGATCACGCCCGACGTCGCAGGGCTGGAGGATGGCGGCTTCGTCGTCACCTGGCAGAGCCAGAAGGTGGACGGCAGCGGCTGGGGCATCGTCGCCCAGCGCTACGACGCCAGCGGACAGCCGGCCGGCGAGGAGACCGTGGTCAACACGACCACGCAGTCGAACCAGACCGATACGGCCGTCACCGGACTGGCCGACGGCGGCTTCCTCGTCACCTGGATCGGCAAGGACACCGCGACGCCGGCCGCCGGCGGCGGCGACGACGACGTCGATGACGACGATGACGCCGACGACGACGATGACGACGCCGGCGACGACGACTACGAGGGCGACGGCGGCCTCGCCGTCTTCCAGCAGCGCTTCGACGGGGACGGCGCGCCGGTCGGCGAGGAAACCCGCGTCGGCACGGCCGCGTCGGGCGCCTCCGAGGGCGCCGATACGGCGGCCCTGGCGGACGGCGGCTGGATCGTCACCTGGACGGCCCCCAGCGCCGCCACGCCCGGTAGCGGTAGCGGCAGCGGCGACGACGACGACGACGATGACGACGACGGGGACGAAGACGACGATGCGGGCGGTCGCGACGTCTACTTCCAGCGCTACGCCGCGGACGGCAGCGCCGTCGGCGAACCGGAACTTGTCAACCAGACCCTGACCGGAACCCAGGAATCGCCGAAGGTCGGGGTGCTCGAGGACGGCGGCTGGGTGATCACCTGGGAATCCGCCAACGTGGACGGCTCGGGCGACGCCGTGATGGCGCGGCGCTACACGAACGACGGCTCGGCCTACAGCGGCGAGGTCCTGATCAACGTCTCGACCCGCTCCGCCCAGGAGAACCCGGCGATCGGCGTGACCGGCGAAGGCGACCTGATGATCGCCTGGGACGCCGAGGGCGCCTACGACGGCAGCGCTTCCACCGTCTTCACCAAGATCTTCAACGCCGGCGGCAACGTTCCCGGCAACGACCTTCTCAGCGGCGGCGACGGCGACGACAACGTCTCCGGCGGCTTCGGCCGCGACACGCTCGACGGCGGCAGCGGTGCCGACCAGCTCTACGGCGGCGCCGACGACGACATCATCTACTACGATCCGAACGACGTCTCGATCTCGGCCGGCAGCGGCCAGGACACCCTGATCGCGAGCAGCGGCGACGACGTCATCTACCTGGACGACCTGATCTTCAGCAACGAGCGCGACCCGGACAACCCGAACAGCGGCGGCCTCGAGGTGATCGACCTGGGCGAGGGCGCGGACTTCGTGGTCGGCGACCGCTCCGCCGTCGGCGAAGCGCCGCTGACGGTCTATGGCGGCAGCGGCGACGACATCGTCAGCCTGTGGGGCGACGGCGCCGACACCATCGAGGGCGGCGACGGGACCGACTGGATCTGGGGCGGCGAGGGCGACGACCTGATCGACGGCGGCGCCGGCAGCGACTACCTCTACGGCGGCGCCGGCAGCGACACCTTCATGGGCGGCGAGGGATCCGACGTGGTCTACGTCGGCCGCGGCGATGGCGACAACGTGATCGTCGACCCGGGCGCCGACCCGAACGGCCTGGTGCTGTTCTGGGGCTACAACGTCGACAACTATTGGGCCGGCGTCGACCACGGCGACGTCAGCTTCTCCTATGCCGACTCGCCGGACGGCGGCGGCACCGTGACCGTGACCCTCGCGGGTGGCGCCGACGGGCCCGAGGACGATGCAACGGTCACCTTCGCCTACGGCGACATCGACGCCATCAACCTCTGGCACCTGCCCGGCGGCCCGGTCGCCTCCGAGTTCGAGCCCTGGGGCTCGGACGTCGAGATCCACCAGTACATCTGGAACGATCAGACCGAGCGGTTCGAGGCGTTGTAGCCGAAGCCCCTCGCCCGCGGGCCCGCGGAGCCGCGACGAGCGGCAAAACTCCGAAAGCGAAAAGGCGGGGCGGGGCGTCGATGCGCCCCGCTCGGACGGTCAGGTCGGCTACGCCCGGCGAGCCGAGCGCGTCCTCGTCCGCTATGCTGCAATGACCAGGGGATATGCGCGCGATGCGTGTAGCGCGCAGGAGCGACCCTTGGCCCGTCGGATCCGACTCCGACCCCGGATCGGCAAACCGGCATCTAACCTCTTGTCATGCCGAGGCTTTGGCTGTCGCACTTAAGACAAAATTTACGCCGAACGGGCCAATCTACAGGCAGCGGTGGAACAGCTCGGTGGCATGCCGGCCGCTTCGACGCCAAGCGTCTGCTTCGGGCCGGAGCATACGGCCTGCGGCTGCAGCGAGATTTTCCGCCGACGGCTCGAAGGGAACGGCCGCGACATGGGCGTCCATCGCGATCTCGATCAACTGCTCAGCCTGGCGCGCGACAAGTCCACGCAGGGTCGGCGCCGGCTGCTGGACACGGTGACCGACCTCTTTTCCGAGGACGGCCGCGTGCTCAACGAGCGCGAACGCGCGCTGATGACCGACATTCTGTGCAAGCTGATCCGCGATGTGGAAATGCGGGTGCGCCGCGAGCTGAGCGAGCGGCTCGCCCTGCGCACCGACGTGCCGCACGACGTGATCAAGATGCTGGCGAACGACGAGATCGAGGTCGCCCGGCCGATCCTGCTCAGCTCCTGCCTGTTGCGCGACATCGACCTGGTCGAGATCGTGCGGCACCGCAGCCAGCAGCATCAACTGACCATCGCCATGCGCCGCGAGGTCAGCGAGCAGGTCTCTGACGCCCTGGTCGAGGCCGGCAACAGCGATGTCGTCAAGGCCCTGCTCGACAACCCGAACGCCCGCATCTCGGAGGCCACGCTCGAATACCTGGTCGAGGAATCCAGGCGGGTCGACAGCTATCAGGAACCGCTGGTCCGGCGCGCCGACCTCTCGCCGCAACTGGCCCGCCGCATGTGCCTGTGGGTCGGCGCCGCCCTACGCAGCTACGTCCTCGATCACTTCGACATCGACCCCACCGAACTCGACGACCTGCTGGAGGAGGTGACCGCGACGGCGGCGGAGGTCATGGCGCCGGCGGACGGCGTGGCGCCCGCGGAAACCGCCGGCGAGCCGTCCGACGACGCCGCGGCACGGCTGGCTCAACGCCTGGCGGGCGAAGAACGTCTGACGCCGGAGATGCTGGTCAAGGCGTTGCGCCAGGGCGAGATCGCCCTGTTCGAGGCGATGTTCGCTCAGCTCACCGGCCTGCGCCGACGTCTGGTCGGCCGCCTGGTCTACGAGCCCGGCGGCGAGGGCCTGGTGATCGCCTGCCGGGCGCTGCAGGTCGACAAGCCCACCTTCACCTCGATCTTCCTGCTCAGCCGCAAGGGGCGGCCGGGCGACCAGGTCGTCGACCCGCGCGAGCTGTCCCGCGTGATCGCGCTCTACGACCGGGTCAAACCCGAGGCCGCCCAGCAGGTGCTGCGGCGCTGGCGGCGCAACCCGGAATATCTCTACGCCCTGAAGCGGGTCGAGGAGGGGCGATTGACGCAGGCTGCCGGCTAGGCGCCGGTGCTCTGCCCGCCCCCATCGCCATGGACCAGCCCGGCCGCCCCCGCAGCTCTCCGCCCGCCAGCCCAGGCACGTCGCGGAGTGCCACCGTCGAGGCGCTGCTGCTGCTCGGCCTGCAGCGCCAGTCCGACGCCGACGAGGCCTGCTTCCTGGCCGACGCCGAGGGCCTGCTGATCCACGCCAACGCATCCATGCAAGCCCTGCTGCCGCTGATCGAGGCAAGCGCGCCCGCGGCCCTGTCGACGCTGATCGCCAAAGCCCTCGGCGACGCCGCCGCGCCGGCACGGGCGGGCGACCGCGACGCCTGGGTGTCGCTCGAGCCGCAGACGATCGAAGCCCACCTGCCCGACGGCACGTGCGGACGCACGGCAGCTCTCGCCGTCTACCTGGACGGCGACGGCCGACCGCTGCTGCTGAGCGGCCGGCTGCAGCAACGGCCGACCGCGGCGGCGGGCGGCAACGCGGGCGGCGACCGCTTCGAGACGATGCGCGCCCGCTTCGAGGACATCGTCCGGCTGGTCAGCGACTGGGTCTGGGAGACCGACCGGGCCCTGCGGCTGACCTACGTCAGCCAGCGCGTCGGCGAGACCCTGGGCCAGCCGCCGCGCCTGTTGCTCGGGCGCAGCCTGCTCGAGCTGGGCACGTCGGAGCAGCTCCGCGCCCTTCTGACCGAGGATTGGCGGCGCCCGTTCCGCGACGTCGAAGTGGAGATGCGCGACCGAGAGGGCACGCCGCGTCTGTTCCGTCTGTCCGGCGTCCCCGTCTATGCTTCGGACACCGGTGCCTTCTGCGGCTTTCGCGGCACCGCCCACGACGTCACGCGCGAACGCATGCGCGAACGGGCGATCCTGCAGGCCAAGGAGGCGGCGGAAGCGGCCAACCGCGCCAAGAGCGAGTTCCTGGCGGCGATCAGTCACGAGCTGCGCACGCCGCTGAACGCGGTCATCGGCTTTTCCGAGGTGATGATGACCGAGGCCTTCGGCCCGCTCGGCCAGGCCGTCTATGCCGAGTACGCGCGCGACATTCACGAGAGCGCAGAGCACCTGCTGGAGCTGATCAACGACATCCTCGACGTCTCCAAGATCGAGGCCGGCAAGCTGAAGCTGGACGAGGAGGAGACCGACGTCGTCGACCTGATCCGCGCGGCCGCCCGACTGGTTCGCCCGCGCGCCGAGGAAACCGGCGTCGCCCTCTGCCTCGAAGTCGGCGCCGACCTGCCGGAAATCACCCTCGACGCGCGCGCCTTCAAGCAGGTGCTGCTCAACCTGCTGAGCAACGCGGTGAAGTTCACCGAGCGCGGCGGCCGCGTCGTGCTGGCCGCCGGTATCGGCGCCGACGGCGCCTTCCGGCTGAGCGTGCGCGACACCGGCATCGGCATGAGCGAGGCGGAGATCCAGGTGGCCCTGACGCCCTTCGGCCAGGTCGACAGCTCCCTGGCGCGCCGCTTCCAGGGCACCGGGCTCGGCCTGCCGCTGAGCAGGGGGCTGGTGGAGCTGCACGGCGGCAGCCTGGAGATCGCCAGCCGCAAGCCGGGCGGGACCTGCGTTACCGTGCGCCTGCCCGCCTGGCGCACGGTGGCCGAACGGGCGGTCGCCGGCGCCTGAGCGCGCCTCAGACGGGCCGTGCGGCTGGGTCGTTCAGGGTGGTGCGTGCGGCCCTGCGCTGCCGCTCGCTGGCGCTCTTGAGCTGGCCGCAGGCGGCCAGAATGTCGCGGCCGCGCGGCCGGCGGACCGGCGCCGAGAGGTGGCGTTCGGCGAGCAGGTCGGAGAAGCGCTCGATCCGCTCCCAGCTCGAACAGGCGAACTCGGTGCCGGGCCAGGGGTTGAAGGGGATCAGGTTGACCTTGGCCGGAATGTCCTTCAACAGCTCGGCCAGCCGCTCGGCGTCGGCATCGGAGTCGTTGACGCCGTCCAGCATGACGTATTCGAAGGTGATGCGCCGGGCGTTGTGGACGCCGGGATAGGCGCGGCAGGCGTCCAGCAGCTCGGCGATCGGGTACTTCCTGTTGAGCGGCACGATGCGATCGCGCACCGCGTCGGTGGTGGCGTGCAGGCTGACCGCCAGGTTGACCCCCAGTTCCTCGCCGCAGCGCCGCATCGCGGGAACGACGCCCGCGGTCGAAAGGGTGATGCGCCGCTTGCCCAGCGCGATGCCGTGCGGGTCCATGACGATGCGCATCGCCTGTGCCACGTTCTCGTAATTGTACAGCGGCTCGCCCATGCCCATCAGCACGATGTTGGTCAGGCCGCGCTCGTCCTTCGGCGAAGGCCACTCGCCCAGGAAGTCGCGCGCCAGCATCACCTGGCCGACGATCTCGCCGGGCGAGAGGTTGCGCACCAGGCGCTGGGTCCCGGTGTGGCAGAACCGGCAGGTCAGCGTGCAGCCGACCTGGCTGGAGATGCACAGGGTGCCGCGGTCGGCCTCCGGGATGTAGACCATCTCCGCCTGGTTGCCGTCGGCGAAGCTCAGCAGCCATTTCTGGGTGCCGTCGCCGGAGACCTGGTGGCTCGCCGCTTCCGGCCGGTCCAGCACGAAGGCCTCCGCCAGCCTGGCGCGGAAGGACTTCGACAGGTTCCTCATCGCGGCGAAGTCGCGGGCGCCGTGGTGGTAGACCCACTGCCAGAGCTGTTTGGCGCGGAAGGCCGGTTCGCCCAGTTCGCGGACGGCCTCGCCCATCGCAGCCGGATCGAGGCCGATCAGGTGGCGGCGCGCGCCGGTCTCGGGCGGCGGCGCGAAGGCGTCCGTATGGGCGAGCTGCGACATAGCGGCTTATCTAGGCGAGCCGCCGGGGCGCCGCAAGCGGACGGTGCCGGCGCTCCGCGCGGCAATCGGCGACGAGGAACGGCGGCTACAGACCGCAGGCCTGGCGCGCCGCACGGTAGGCGGCGGTGAAGCCGCGCAAGGAGTAGGTGTCGCGCGTTGCGGTGCCGCGCGAGGAGGTGCCGCGTACGACCATCTCCAGCCCGCTGATCATCGCCTGGACGAGGGCGTCGTTGGTGGCGTCGTCCGGCGCCCAGGCGCTGTCGTCCTGGGTGAAGAGGCGGAAGCTCCGGTCGCCGATGGCCACCTCGACCGCACTGTCTTCGCGGAAGGTGTAGCCGGCGATGAAGGTCGCCTCGTCGATCCGCTGCTCGGCCGGGCGCTGGGCCACCATGGCGTAGATGTCGCCGCGGTTGGTGTAGTCGCCCTCGTCCGTCTTCGGCCGGCTGGCGATGAAGCAGACGGGCTGGCCGTTCTCCTGCGCCTTGAAGGCGCTCCAGTCGGTGAAGTCGCCGATCCGCTCCAGCGTCTGCGCCATGACCGGCGTGGGCGCCAAGCCGAGGGCGCCGAACGCCAATCCGGCGAACAGGCCGGCCAGGACGAGGGCGAAACGGGCGCGCGGGGCGCCGCTGCGGGCGGAGGGGAGCGAAGCCTGTGACATGCCGCGCATTATAGGAGTCGTGCGGCCCGTCGCCAGCCCTTGGCATACGGCAAAGCTTGGGAAAATTCGTGGCGGTCGGACGGCTGCCCGCCGGCGGCCTCACGGCATCGTGATCGGGGGCGTCCGCCACCCACTTTCCTGTGATCCACAGAGGGCGGCGGCACGTAAATTTCGGCATGGAACGGTCCGGGGAGCGGGGGGCGATGCATGTGGCCTGCCAGCAGGCAGGGGCCGCCTATGGTTATGGGGGTCCAGTACGTGCGCTGCCGCTGCATACAGGCACAACCGACGTCTCAGGGCGTTCGATGCCCAAGGCGGTGCGGCGCCCGGGCGGGACGGTTGTCTCGGATGACGGCATGGCGTTTGATGCGAGCATGAGCGCCTCCGACCCGACTGCCGGCCCCTCCGCGCCGGACGCAAGGCCGAGCCGGTTCGCCGAGGCCGCGCCCTCGGCCGCCGAGTGCGAGGCCCTGCTGCTGGCCGTCGCCCAACGGCGCGATCGCCGGGCCTTCGCGGTCCTGTTCCAGCATTTCGCACCGCGGCTGAAGGCCTACCTGCTTCGGCTCGGTGCGGAGGGCGGCGCGGCGGAGGAGCTGGCGCAGGAGGCGATGATCATGGTCTGGCGACGCGCCGAGACCTTCGATCCCGCCCAGGCGAGCGTCGGCACCTGGATCTTCCGCATCGCCCGCAACAAGCGGATCGACGCCCTGCGCCGCGAACGGCGGCCGGAGGTCGATCCCGACGACCCCTGCCTGCGGCCAGACCCGGAGCCGGGTGCCGACACGCTGGTCGAGCGGGGGCAGAGCGAAGAGCGCGTGCGGGCGGCCATCCTGGCGCTGCCCGCCGAACAGGCGGAAGTGGTGCGCATGGCCTATTTCGAGGACAAGGCCCACGGCACGATCGCCGAGGAGACCGACCTGCCGCTGGGCACGGTCAAATCGCGGTTGCGCCTGGCGATGGGCCGCCTGAAGAAGGCCCTGCGCGAAGAGGAGGTTTGAGGGGATGATCGCGTTGCGCGTACCCGACGAGATGCTGCTGGCCTATGCGACCGGCGCCCTGAACGAGCCGCTGTCGCTGGTGGTCGCCAGCCACATCGCGCTCGACCCGAATTCGCGCGCCGACGTGGAGGCCTACGAGACGGTCGGCGGTGCGCTGATCGAGGAGTTGGAGCCCGCCTCGCTGCGCGACGATGCGCTGGAACGCACTCTGGCGCGCCTGGACCTGCTGGAGACGGAGCCGGGCGTGGAGCGGCAGAGCTGCAGCCCGGTCAAGCCGCAGCCGAAGGACGGGCTGGCGCTGCCGAGCCCGCTGCGCGACTATGTCGGCAGCGACATCGACACCCTGTCCTGGAAGCCGGTGATCCGCGGCGTCGAGGAAGTCGAGCTTAAGGTCGGCGCCGGCGACGGCACCCGCACGCGGCTGATGCGCATCGCCCCCGGCGCCGGTGCGCCGCGCCACACCCACGGCGGCATGGAGGTGACCCTGGTGCTGGACGGCGCCTACCACGACGCCAGCGGCACCTACCGGCGCGGCGACGTGCAGGTCGCCGACGACGCGGTCGAGCACCAGCCGGTCGCCGAGGGCGAGCGGACCTGCCTGTGCCTGGTGGTCAGCGAGGCGCCGATCCGCCTGACCGGCTTCTTCGGCCGCCTGCTCAACCCCTTCATCCGCCACTGAGCCACACCCCGCCCCAGGGTGGGGCCCAGGGCGGGACTTCGCGGCGGCGGCTAAGAGACCGTTTGAGAACGGGCCTGGAGGCCCATTCTCGGCACTGTTCCGTCCCGCACCCCCACCCGGCCACCCAACCAGGATACTATCGTCGGGCGGCCGGGTGGGGGTGCGGGACGGAACAGACTATTCTCAAACGGTCTCTCAGCGCCCGGCGAACGCCCGCCAGTCGGCCGACAAGGCATCGACCGCCGTCTCGTAGATCCGCTGGCCCTTCTCTGCGCTGGCCAGCGCGGGGTCGGAGCCCATGCGTCCGTCGGGAAAGCGCCGGCGGTAGTCGGCGGCGTCGGTGAACCCACCGCTCGGCGCGACCTTCGGGCTCAGGTTCGCGCTTGCCTTCGCCGCCCGCTCGCCCGCCTCGGGATAGCCGAAGTAGGTCAGCGAGATCTCGCTGGCGGTGGCGTGCTGCCCGTCGGCGCTGCCGAACAGCTCCTTGCAGAGGCTCTGAACCTGTGGCGGCTCGAACCAGCTTCGCAGCTTGCAGCGCAGCGGCGGCCGATTGGACGGCGCCTCGCCCAGGCTGGCCTCGGCATAGACCTCGGCGAAGGCGGCCGTGACCGTGGCGATGTTGCCGCCGTGGCCGTTGAGGAAATAGAAGCGGTCGAAGCCGTGGCGCGCCAGCGAGGCGATCCAGTCCCGCAGCACGGCGATCAGGGTGCTGGGCCGCAGCGTGATCGAGCCGGGAAAGCCCAGGTGGTGCTGCGCCATGCCGACCGAGATGGTCGGGGCGATCAGCGCCCCGGTCTGCTCGGCGATACCCCTGGCCAGGATTTCCGGGCAGAGCGCGTCGGTGCCGACGAAGCCGCTCGGCCCGTGCTGCTCGGTCGAGCCGATCGGGATCAGGATGGCCGTCGAGGTCTTCAGATAGGCCTCGACCTCGGGCCAGGTGGCGGTTTGCAGGAACATCGATATCTCCGCTTGAGGTCGGGCCCAGGCTAGCGGGGCGCGCCGGCTTTTGCTATGCGCGAGCGGAACACCGATGGGGAGTCGCCGCAGATGGCCTATTGGCTGATGAAGAGCGAGCCGGGCACCTGGGGCTGGGAGGACCAGGTCGCCAAGGGCACCGAGCACTGGGACGGGGTGCGCAACTATCAGGCCAGCAACAACATGAAGGCGATGCGCTTGGGCGACCGCGCCTTCTTCTACCACTCGGTCAACGAAAAACGCATCGTCGGCATCGTCGAGGTGGTCAAGGAATACTACCCCGACCACACCGACGCCTCCGGCCGCTTCGGTATGGTCGACGTCAAGGCGGTCAAACCCTTCGCCCGCCCGGTCACCCTCGCCGAGATCAAGGCCGAGCCGCGCCTGGCCGAGCTGCCGCTGCTCAAGCAGTCGCGCCTGTCGGTGCAGCCGGTGCCCGCAGAGGCCTGGCGCCTGATCTGCGCCATGGGCGAGACCGATCCGGATTGAGCGCCAGTTCGAGAACGGTCTCTGAGACCTCAGCGCTGAGGCCAGGTCCAGCGCGGCCGTTCCAGGGGCACAAGCGCGCCGTCCGGCCCCGGCTTGCCGGCCAGAGTCTCCCCCAGCGTCTTGTAGAGTGCGAGGCGCAGGCAGGCGGACTCGACCGCCAAGGCCTCGAGCAGGGGGCGGGCATGCGAGACCACCAGCACCTGTCCGCGCGCGGCGGCGGCGGCGATCAGGCGCGCCAGCGCCGGCAGCAGGCTGGGATGCAGGCTGGTTTCCGGCTCGTTGAGCACGAGCAGCGGCGGCGGGCGGGGGCTCAGCAAGGCAACGGCGAGCAGCAGGTAGCGCAGCGTCCCGTCGGACAGTTCGGCCGCGCGCAGCGGGCGCAGCAGTCCGTGCTGGCGCATCGTCACCGCGAAAACGCCCTCCGCCGCCTCGACCTCCACCGCGCTGCCCGGGAAGGCGTCGGAAACCGCCGCGTCGAAGGCCCGCGTATCGCCGATCTCCCGCAGAGTCTGCAGGGCGGCGGGAAAGTCCGACCCGTCGGACGCCAGGGCGTGCGTGCGCGTGCCGACCTGCGGCCGGCGCGCCGGCGCCGCCTCGTCGGTGCGCAAATGGTCGTAGAAGCGCCAGGCCCGCATGCGCTCGCGCAGGGCCAGCACCTCGGGCGCGCCGCGCGGGTCGGCGGCATGGGTCATCATGCTCTCGAAGCTCGGCAGGCCGGTCAGCAGGGTCCGGCGCTCGCCCGTCTGGTCGTCGAGCGCCTGGACGCTCGGGCCGCGACGCGAGGCCAAGGCATTGCCGCGGCGCAGGACCTCACCGGCCCACAGAGCCTCGGCCTTGATCTCGGGATCCCTGGCGAAGAGGGAGGTCGAGGGTTTGGGCAGCCCGAGGTCGATGGCGTAGCCGAAGTCCTCCTCGGAGAAGCCGAGCCTAAGCGCCACGGACTCTCGCCGCAGCGTGCCCTGCACCGGCGCCTCGCCCCGCTTCATGGCACGCGAGAAGCCTTCCGGGCCAGCCCAGAGCGTCGAGGAAAGGCCGCCTTCCCTGGCCAGGGCGGCGACGGTGTGGCCCTGCGCGACGTCGGCCAGGAGGCGAACGGAGCGGTAGAGGCTCGACTTGCCGCTGCCGTTGGCGCCGGTAACCACCGTCAGCCGCTCGAGCGGCAGAACCAGGTCTCGAAGGCTCCGGTACCCGGAGACCGCCAGGGTAAGCAGCATGTCGACGACCGCTTTTGCGAAGGGACCGTTTTTGCCATAGAGCAGCGACCCGCAGCCGAAGCTGCGACCTGCGAGCACGAGCGGCCAAGATGACCCGATCGAGCCGACCCGACCAGTCCCTGCGCAAGTCCCAGCGTCTGTGCCGTCTCGCGGAGATCGAGGAAGACGAAGGCAAGTCGCTGCAGGTGCCCGATCCGTCGGGCGGACCGCCGCGCGAGCTGGTGGTGCTGCGTTGGGAGGGCGGGTTGTACGGCTACCTGAATGCCTGCCCGCACCTCGGCGTGCCGCTGGAAATGGTGCCCGACCGCTTCGTCGACGCCGCCGGCACGCATGTCATCTGCCGCACCCACGGCGCGCTTTTCGTTCCCGAAACCGGCTATTGCGTCTCGGGGCCGTGTGCCGGCCGCTCGCTGACGCCGGTCGCCGTGGACGTGGATGCCGAGGGCTGGGTGGTGCTGACGGCTCCGCTGCCGTCTGGGGTCTGAGCGACCGTTTGAGAATGGGCCTAAGAGCCCATTCTCGGCACTGTTCCGTCCCGCACCCCCACCTGGCCACCCATCCAGGATACTGTCGTCGGGCGGCCGGATGGGGCGCAGTGGAACTGCGGGCGCGAAGCGCGGGACGGGACAGAGTATTCTCGAACGGTCTCTGAGCGACGCCGGGGGCGCCGTCGGGGCTCTCTGTGGACGCCGGACCACCGCAGCGGTTGTTAGTCCGGCAGGTTTTCTGGAATAGTCGCTGCGACGTGTCGGCCGGCTTGCGCAACGATCGGCCGCAGACAAACGCCATGCTAGAGGGAGCGTCTCCGGAGATGAGCCAGACCTTTCCCGTGCCCGACCAGATCGCGGCGGATGCCTGGATCGACGAGGCCAAGTACCAGAAGCTGTATGACCAGTCGATCGCCGACCCGGACGCCTTCTGGGCCGAGCACGGCAAGCGCATCCACTGGTTCAAGCCCTTCACCCAGGTGCGCGACGTCTCCTACGACCCCAAAGACGTACATATCCGCTGGTTCGCCGACGGCACCACCAACGTCGCCTACAACTGCATCGACCGCCACCTGGCGACCAAGAAGGACGACACGGCGATCATCTGGGAGGGCGACAGCCCGAGCGAGCACAAGCGCATCACCTATGGCGAGCTGCACGAGGAGGTCTGCCGCCTGGCCAACGCGCTGAAGGCGAACGGGGTCGAGAAGGGCGACCGGGTGACCATCTACATGCCGATGATTCCCGAGGCGGCCTACGCGATGCTGGCCTGCACGCGCATCGGCGCCATCCACTCGGTGGTCTTCGGCGGCTTCTCGCCGGACTCGCTGGCCGGCCGCATTCTCGACTGCGACAGCACCTTCGTGATCACCGCCGACGAGGGCCTGCGCGGCGGCCGCAAGATCCCGCTGAAGGCGAACACCGACAAGGCGCTGGAGCAGTGCCCCAACGTCAAGTCCGTGCTGGTGGTGCGGCGCACCGGCGGCTCGATCGCCTGGGAGGACGGGCGCGACCTCTGGTATCACGAGGAACTGGCGAAGGTCTCCGACGACTGCCCGGCCGAGGAGATGGGCGCCGAGGATCCGCTGTTCATCCTCTACACCTCGGGTTCGACCGGGCAGCCCAAGGGCGTGCTGCACAGCACCGGCGGCTACCTGGTCTATACGGCGATCACCCACGCGTACGTCTTCGATTACCACGACGGCGAGGTCTACTGGTGCACCGCCGATGTCGGCTGGGTCACCGGACACAGCTACATCGTCTACGGGCCACTGGCGAACGGCGCGACGACCCTGATGTTCGAGGGCGTGCCCACCTACCCCGACGCCAGCCGCATGTGGGAGGTGTGCGACAAGCACAAGGTCAACATCTTCTACACCGCGCCGACGGCGATCCGCGCGCTGATGCGCGAGGGCGAAGGGCCGGTCAAGAAGACCAAGCGCGACTCCCTGCGCGTCCTCGGCACGGTCGGCGAGCCGATCAATCCGGAGGCCTGGCTCTGGTACCACAACGTCGTCGGCGAGGGGCGCTGCCCGATCGTCGATACCTGGTGGCAGACCGAGACCGGCGGCATCCTGATCACCCCGCTGCCGGGCGCCACGCCGCTCAAGCCCGGCTCGGCAACGCGGCCCTTCTTCGGCGTCAAGCCGGTGATCGTCGACGCCGACGGCAAGCATCTGGAGGGCGCGACCGAGGGCAACCTGTGCATCGCCATGTCCTGGCCGGGGCAGATGCGCACGGTCTATGGCGACCATGAGCGCTTCGTGCAGACCTACTTCACCACCTACAAGGGCAAGTACTTCACCGGCGACGGCTGCCGGCGCGACGCGGACGGCTACTACTGGATCACCGGCCGCGTCGACGACGTGATCAACGTCTCCGGCCACCGCATGGGCACGGCCGAGGTGGAGTCCGCGCTGGTCGCCCATGCCAAGGTCGCCGAGGCGGCCGTCGTCGGCTACCCGCACGACCTCAAGGGCCAGGGCATCTACGCCTACGTCACCCTGGTCGCCGGCGAGGAGCCGAACGAGGAGCTGCGCAAGGAGCTGGTCAAGTGGGTGCGCCAGGAGATCGGGCCGATCGCCAGCCCCGACCTGATCCAGTGGGCGCCCGGCCTGCCCAAGACCCGCTCGGGCAAGATCATGCGCCGCATCCTGCGCAAGATCGCCGAGAACGACTACGGCAGCCTGGGCGACACCTCCACCCTGGCCGACCCGGCGGTGGTCGACGACCTGATCGAGAACCGCATGAACCGCGTCTAAACGGGCGCGCGGGCGGCGGAGGTCCCGGCGGCGCCGGGGCCGCCGACCGCGGGCGAGCGCACCGTGGCCCGGCGGGCCAGCGGCGCGCCGAATCAGGCCGCCCGGCCGCTCAGACGCGGCCCCAGCGCCCGGGCCGCGGCCTCGGGGTCGTCGAACGCCACGCGCAGGCGCCCGTCCGCCATTGGCTGCGCACAGGTGACCTCGAGCGTCGCGCCGTCCAGCGTGAGCCGACCCGAGGTGGCGGAGACCGTGCCGTCGAGGGCGAGCAGCGCGCCGCCGGCGGAGAGGTTGACCGTGCGCCCGCTCGTGCGGCCCGCCGGCGTCTCGAGATGGCACGGCAGATCGAGTTCGACCCGCGCGGCCTGCCGGCGATCGACGTCGTCTGTCGCCGTGCGCACGATGCGCACCAGGATCGAGCGCAGCTCGGCGACGTTGTGCGCCATGACGTCGCTGCGCTCGGTGACGCCGGCGGCGAGTTGCTCGCTCTCGCCCGCGTAGCCGGCCACCTCGCCGATGCGCGCGGTCACCTCGCGCGCCGCAGAGGAGCTTTCCGCCACCGAACGCGCGATGTCGCGCGCCGTGGCCGTCTGCTCCTCCATCGCAGCGGCGATCGTCGTGGTCACCTCGTTCATCGAGCCGATGCGCTCGCCGATCTGGCGCATGGCCGTGACGGCACCCGACGCGCCGGCGCGTACGCGCTCGATCTGCTCGGCAATCTCGTCGGTCGATTCGGCCGTCTGGCGGGCCAGCTGCTTGACCTCGCCGGCGACGACGGCGAAGCCCTTGCCGGCCTCGCCGGCACGCGCCGACTCGATGGTCGCGTTCAGCGCCAGGAGGTTCGTCTTCTCGGCGATCTCCGAGATCACCGAGGCGACCTTGCCGATCTCCTCGACCGCGGCCGAGAGCGCGTTGACCGTCTCTTCCGAACTGCGGCTCTCCGAGACCGCCTCGCGCACCGTGACCGACGCGCCGGAGATCTGCCTGTTGATCTCTTCGATCGAGGCGGTCAATTCCTCCGTCGCCGCGGCGACCGCTTGAGAGGTCTGCAGCGACTGATCCGCCGCAGTGCCGACCGCCTTGGCATTGGCGGCCACCTTCTGCGAGGTCGCCGCCATGGTCTCGGCGACACTGCGCAACTCCTCGCCGGCCGTGGACACGCGACTGACGGCGGAAGCGGACTCGGCTTCGATCGTCTCCGCCATGCCGCGCATCGCATCGCGCCGCTCGCCGTCGGCCTGCCGGCGCATGCTCTCCTGTTCGTTGCGCAGGCCCTCGGCCTCGCGCAAGCTGCGCCGGAAGCTCTCCATCGCCTCGGCCATCTCGCCCAGCTCGTCCCTGCGGCCCAGGCTCGGCGTCTCGACCTCCAGGTCGCCGCGCGACAGGGCCGCCAGGGCTGTGGCGAAGCGGCCGATCGGTCGGGACACACTGCGCCCGACCAGCAGGCCGATCAGCACCGCCACGGCCAGAAGGACCGCCACTTCCAGCACGACCGAGACCAGCGTGTCGCGGACGGCCCCCAGCGCCTCGGCCACGTCCTGCCTGGTGACGACGCCCCACCGCGTGCCCAGGAACTCGACCGTCGCGAAGGCGGCGAAGGCGGGCGGCTCGCCCTCGGCGGCACTCCGGACGACCTGGTCGCTTCCGGCGACCGCGGCGGCCACCAGTTCGTCCGGCAGACGCTCTTGCAGGATCGCGCCGCCCTCCTCGAAGCGGCTGGCGCTGCGGCGCAGGCCGTCGACGCCGACGAGGATCGCCTCGCCCGTCTCGCCGAGGCCGGTTCCGTCGCGCATCACCGCGTTGATGCGGTCGATCGGCATCTGGAAGGCGAGCACGCCGATCGCCTCGCCGTCAGCCAGAACCGGGCGGGCGATGAAGGAGGCAGGGGCCCCGTGGCTCGGTTCGTAAGGCCGGAAGTCGAAAAAGACCGAGCGACCTTGCGGATCCGCCTCCAATGCCGCCAGGGCCGCACGCGCGAGGTCGGTATCGCGCCACTCTCCCGTGCGCATGTTGGTCGCGTAGTCCAGCTCCTTGAACACGGTGTAGACGAGGTTACCCTCGGCATCGAACAAGAAGATGTCGTAATAGCCAGAGGTCCGCAGCTTGGTCCGGAAGTAGGGGTGCAGACGGCGATGTAGTGCGCTGTAGGCCGAGCCGTCGCCGGCATCCAGGAGCTCGTCCTTGCTGCCGGTGGGATGCGGGTTGTCGGCGATGTAGAGGCGCTGCAGCTCGGCGCCCGCGCCGTCTCCCAGGGCGACCCAGGCCGCCGAGAAGTCCAGGATCGCCTGCTGGACGAGCGGGCTCTCGGCGCTGATGCGGACGTCCTCGTCGATGTGCTCCAGGTACAGGCGCAGCTCGTCGCCGCGCGCGGCGGCAAGCGAGGTCAGGCGCTCGCCGATCTGGCGCTCCATCGCGCCGGTCGCGCTCCAGAGGGTGGAACCGGCGGTGGCCACCGCGAGCAGTAGCGAGATGCCGACGACGCAGGCAGGGATTTTTGCGGCGATGCGCAGGTGCGGGAGGGGCATGGGCAGGATCCTGGCCGAGTCGGGGGTGTTCTCGCTGCGCGAGAAGAACGCGGTCCGACAGTCCCGTCGGACCCTCCGCCCCGAACCTAAGGTTCAGCCGGTAAACCATGGATGAATCGTGCATGTCTCGCTTGTAACGAAGGGTTGAGCGGTGCGCGCCCCGCCAGAGCGCATCGCGCCGATGACAGACGCCAGGCCGCACGCGTTGCGCCTCCCGTGCGACCTGGGCGGACCGGCAGCCATCCCGCGGCTCAGGTCAGAATCAGACTCTTCGGCTCGACGACCTTGAAGATGCGGTCCACCCTACCGTCCGGGCCGGACAGGGGCAGCATCAGGCGCGTGTAGGACCAGAAGTCGTCCTGGATTCCCACATAGGAGCGATGGGCCAGGTCGGCTTCACGCCGACCCGCCACCTCCAAGGCGGTCTCGATCACACGGTCGGCCTGATCGGGCGCGAAGAAGTCGTAGGGCGTCAGCCCGACGACTTTGCGCCCGTGCTTCTCGCGCACGAAGTCGCCGGCCAGCCGGATACGCAGGCCGACCGGATCGACACTGAGGTCGAGCAACATGACGTAGGGAAACACCCGCGGCGGCAGCTCGAGCGGATCGAGCCGGTTGGCCAGGTCCTCGCGCGAAGCGCCGCGCCACGCCTCGTAGACGCCGGCGAGCGCCGGGTAGCGGCCGATGTTCGCCAGGTCGAGGGGGGTGTGGTTGGCCTTCAGGACGGTGGTCGGCTGGCGGCTGGCGGACAGGAGCATCGACATGAGCAAGTGCCTTCGGCGCTATGGGGTGGCCCGCTCTGAACGGGGACGGTCAGAATAACTGACGCGGGTCGTCGGATATCCAGGTCGAAGTTGACGCACAACCATTAACAAATTTGTGCGCCGCCGGGCGTTTAACAGAAAAAGTCCTTGGACCATTTTTTGGTAAACACTCTCTATACGTTACTAAACGAGAATTACGCGGACCTGATACAACGTGGGCTGACCAATACTTATCTTTTACCACTGGTTTTGCAAGCGAGAACTGGCTCTCTCGGGGCGCGATCGCGGACACCCGCCTTTCGAGCGCAGTTAACGCTTTCTTCTGCCTTCGCGACCATAAAGCGAGCGGAACGCAGCGGCGGCGCCGGCACGTCGCGGTCGGCCGTCGAAGCTCGAGGCATTGCAGAACAGGGACCTCGATACGTGCGCAAGCTCAAGATCTCCCATCGCATCCTGGCGATCTCGCTGATCGCGCTGGCCGGATTCCTGGCGGTCGGCGGCGTCACCGTCTGGTCGACGGCGGCCGGCGAGCGCACGGCGAGCCTGCGCGCCGAGGCGGTCGAGCAGGCCGCCCTGGTGCAGCAGGCGACCGAAGCCTTCGCCGAGGCGCGCGCTCAGGAGCAGGCCTTCCTGCGCCGGCCCGACGGCACCACCGCCGGCGCGCAGGCGGAGGCCTTCGCGCGCCTGGACGGCGCCCTGGCCGAGCTGGCGGCACGGCTGGATGCCGGGCGCACCGCCGAGGCCGAACGCCTGCGCGCGTTGGTCCGCGCCTATCAGGACAGTTTCGCTGAAGTGGTGGCGGCCTGGGACTACCTCGGCCTGAACGAGGACAGCGGCCTGCGCGGAGCGCTGCGCGCGGCGGTGCACACGGCCGAGGAGCTGATCGGAGCGCAGTTCGCCGAAGGGCTGATGGTCAAGCTGCTGCAGCTCCGCCGGGCCGAGAAGGACTTCCTCCTTCGCCTCGACGAGACCTATGTCGCCCGGCACGCCGAGGCGCGCGCCGACTTCGAGCGGGCGGCCGGCGCCCTCTCCTACATCCCGCAGGAGGCGCGCGACGAGATGGTCGGCGCCGTGGCGGCCTACGGCGCCAGCTTCGCCGAGTTCGCCGAACGGCGTCTGGCGCTGGAGGCGACGACCGCCGAGCTGGCCGCGCGCTACGCCGAAACCGCACCGCTGCTGGTGGCCCTGCGCGACGACCTGAAGAATGGCTACCGCGCCGCCGAGGCGCAGGCCGCCGCCCTGGACGCGCGCGCCTCGGCGACGACGCTCGGCCTGATCGCCGTGATCGCCCTGGCGGTGCTTGCGCTGGGCGTCGCGATCGGCCGCTCGATCACCCGGCCGCTCGGCCACCTCTCGCAGCAGATGCTGCGCCTGGCCGAGGGCGATACCGGCATCGCTGTCGACGAGTCCGGCCGCGACGAGCTCTCGGAGATGGCCCGCACCGTCGGCGTCTTCCGCGGCTCGATGCTGCGCACCGAGCGGCTCCAGGCCGAGGCCGCCGAGCGGCAGGCGGCCGAGCAGGCCCGGGCCGAGCGGGTGCGCGAGCTGACCGGGGCGTTCGACCGCGACGTCCAGGCCCTGCTGGAGGAGTTGCTGCGCGCCGGCGAAGGGCTGCAGCGGACCTCCGAGGAGATGAACCGCACTGCGGCCACCTCTGAGGAGCATGCCGGCACGGTCGCGGCGGCGAGCACCGAGACCTCGACCAGCGTCGAGACGGTGGCCGCCTCGACCGCCGAGCTGTCCGGCTCGATCTCGGAGATCGCCGGGCAGATCGCCACGGCCTCGGGCAAGGCGCGGGAGACGGCGCAGCAGGCCGACGAGACCAGCGCCGTGGTCGACGCCCTCAACGAGGCGGCGGGGCGGATCGGCGAGATCGTCTCGCTGATCTCCGACATCGCCGAGCAGACCAACCTGCTGGCGCTCAACGCCACCATCGAGGCGGCCCGTGCCGGCGAGGCGGGCAAGGGCTTCGCGGTCGTCGCCTCGGAGGTGAAGTCGCTGGCCACCCAGACGGCCAAGGCGACCGAGGACATTTCCAACCAGATCGCGGCGATCCAGCAGCGCACCGCCAACGCGGTCGAGGCGATCCGGGAGATCACCGGGCGGGTCGGCGATGTCGAGGAGATCACCGCCAGCGTCGCCGCCGCGATCGAGGAGCAGAACGCCGCCACCGGCGAGATCTCGAAGACCATCGAGGAGGTGGCGGCGGCGGCGCAGAAGCTGAGCGCCACGGTGACCGACGTCAGCGACGCGGCGCGCGGCACCGGCCGCATGGCGGGCCAGGTGCTGGATGCCGCCGGCCAGGTCAACCGCCAGTCGAACGGCCTCGGCGAGCACATCCGCCGGTTCCTGGAGGAGGTGAAGGTAGCGCGCTAACGGTCGTTGCCCGGCGGCGGCAGGCGCTCCAGCGCGTCCTGGCTGCCGCCGTCGTCGCCCGGAATGGGGCGGCCGGTGAGACGTTCCAGAAGGCTCTCCAGCGCGCCCGGCTCGCTGCGCCGTTCCGCCTCCGGAACGGTGGGCGCGGCGGCGACGGCGGTCGAGGCGGGCAGCGGCCGCGCCGGCGCGCCCTCCAGGGCGCGGGTGACGATGCGCTGCCAAAGGCGCGCGGGCGCGCCGCCGCCGGTGACCCGCCGCATCGGCGTGCCGTCGTCGTTGCCCAGCCAGACACCGGCGACCAGCTCGGCCGTGTAGCCCAGGAACCAGGCGTCGCGGAAATCCTGGCTGGTGCCGGTCTTGCCGCCCGCCGGCCGGCCGGGGTCGGCGGCGCGTCCGGTGCCCTCCAGCACCACGGCGCGCAGCAGCGCCGTCATCTCCGCCAGGTGCGGCGGTGCGATCAGGCGCGCGCGCTGCGGCGCCTCGCGGCGGTACAGCACCTGGCCTTCCGGCGTCGTCGCCGCCTCGACGGCGTAGGGCCAGACGGCATCGCCGCCGTTGGCGAAGACCGCATAGGCGCCGGTGAGATCCAGCAGGCTGACCTCCGAGGTGCCGAGGGCCAAGCTCGGCGTCTCGACCAGCGTGCCGCCGAGACCCAGCCGCCGCGCGGTGTCGGCGACGCGCGCGGGCGCGACCTGCAGGGCGAGGCGCACGGCCGCGGTGTTGAGCGACCCGGCGAAGGCCTCGCGCAGTGTCACCGTGCCGCGGTAGTCGCGGTCGTAGTTCTGCGGCCGCCAGGGCCCCTGTGGCGTTTCCACGGTCAGCGGCGCGTCCTGCACCTGCGACAGCGCCGTCCGCCCGGCCTCGACGGCGGCCAGGTAGACGAAGGGCTTGAAGGCGGAGCCTGGTTGGCGGCGCGCCTGGGTGGCGCGGTTGAAGGGGCTGTCGACGTGGCTGCGCCCGCCGACCAGGGCGCGCACCGCACCGTCGGGGCTCATCACCACCACGGCGCCCTGGCCGATGCCGGCCGCCGCGCCCTCGCCCGCCAGCAGCTCGGCCAGCGCCGTCTCGGCGATCCGCTGGATCTGCGGGTCCAGCGTGGTGCGCACCGTCAGGTCGCGGTCGAGCCGGCCGAGCCAGCCCTCCGCCCGGTCGAGGGCCCAGTCGGCGAAGTAGCGCGCGCGCCGCGCCGGCGGGCGCCCGCGCGATTTTTCCGCATAGGCGGCTTCGGCCTCGGCGCGGCCGATGAAGCCGGCCTCGACCATGGCGTTCAGCACGGTGCGCGCGCGGCGGTCGGCCAGCTCGGCGTCGTTCGCCGGGTTGTAGCGGCTCGGCGCCTTCAGAAGACCGGCGATGATCGCCGCCTCGTAGAGGTTCACCGCGGTCGCCGGCTTGTCGAAGTAGCGCCGCGCGGCGGCGTCGACGCCGTAGGCGCCGGCGCCTAGGTAGACGCGGTTGAGGTAGAGCGAGAGGATCTGGTCCTTGCCGAGCTTGCGCTCCAGCCAGAACGCGAGCAGCAGCTCCTGCACCTTGCGCTCGATCGTACGCTCGGGCGTCAGGAACAGGTTCTTGGCGAGCTGCTGGCTGATCGTCGAGCCGCCTTGGACGAAGGCGCCGGCGCGCAGGTTGGCGACCACAGCGCGGGCCAGTCCGATCAGGTCCAGGCCGGGGTGGTCGTAGAAGCGCCGGTCCTCGATCGCCAGCACCGCCTGGGGCAGATGCGCCGGCAGCTCGGCCACCGTCAGGGCGTCGCCGTAGAGGTCGCCGAAGCGGCCGATCTCGCTGCCGTCGGCGGCCAGCAGGCGGATCGTCGGCTGGCGCGTCATCTCGGCGATCTTGGAGACGCTGGGCAGGTCCCAGGCATACCAGGCGACCAGGCCGCCCAGCGCCAGGGCCGCCCAGATCGACAGAGAGACACCCCAGATCAGCGCACGCCGCGGCCAGGAGCGGCGGGGCCCCGCACGACCGCGGCCGCGCGGTGTCGCGCGGCGCTTCGCCCGGGCGCTCCGAGCTTGCGCGCCCTTGGCTCGCAGGTCGGCGGCCCGCGTGCCGGAGCTCCGCCCGCCGCCGCGCCGTGCGGTTCCGCCGCCCTTCGTGGCCTTGGCCATGCCTGCGCCCGTCACCCCCTGCTGCGTGCCTGGCTGCTTAGCCGCCGCGCGGAGTCGCCGGCAAGCCGCCCTCGGTCGGGGCTACGCGAGGATTGGGCCGAAAGTGCGGCGGCTCAGGGACCGTTTGAGAATGCGCTGTCCCGTCCCGCGCCCCCACCCGGCCACCCATCCAGGATACTGTCGTTGGGCGGCCGGGTGGGGGCGCGGGACGGGACAGCGCCGACAATGGGCCTGCCGGCCCATTGTCAAACGGTGTCTCAGGCCCTCCACAGGCCGAACAGGGTCACCAGCCAGACGCCGAGCACCGCCGAGCCGGCGGTCAGCACGGTGCCCCAGGTCACGTCGACCGCCACCATCGACCAGGACCAGCCCTTGAGCGTCGCCTTGTTGGTGAACTCGTAGGTGCCGTAGGCGAGCGCGCCCAGGATCGCGCCGTTCAGCAGCGCGGCGCCGTAGTCCGGGCCGCCTGCCGCCTTCAGCGCCGGCCATCCGGCGAACCAGACGACGCCGGCGGCATACAGCGCATAGAAGAGGCCGGCGGTGGCCAGGTCCGGCCTGGCCAGCAGCATCTCGCCGACGTGCCGGGCGAACAGCGGCTTCATCACCAGGGAGAGCATGACGGCGTCGATCGCCAGGAAGGGGATCGCGGTGCAGAGATAAAGCCAGAAGAAGGACATGGAACTCCCTATGCCGGGTCGCGCTCAACCGAGCGCCGGAGCGAGCCCGGCCAGCAGCATGATCAGGGTGGCGAGGAACCCGACGGCCCAGATCAGCGAGCGCCAGGGACTCCAGCCGAAGATATAGGCGGGGACGTAGAGCAGGCGCGCCACCAGGTAAATCCCGGCGCAGGCTTGCGTCAGGCCGCTGGAGCCGCCGCCCAGCTCGACGAGCAGCACCGCCAATGTGAAGAACACCAGGCCTTCGAGATGGTTGCCGAAGGCGCGCTGCAGCCGCCCGGCGAGGCCGGATAGGCGCACGCCTTCGTCGCGCGGCCCCAACAGCGTCTTGGTGTCGAGCTGCAGGTTGGCGGCGACGCTGAGTGCGGCGAGCTGCGCGACGAAGAGCAGCCCGGCCAGGCCGAGGACGGTCAGCTCTAAACTCATTGCACTTCCTTATTCGCCAACTGCCTCAGACCTTTACGAGGAATGTCCGCAGCAGGATCAGCGTCGCCTCTAGACTGCCAGGCCAGCCGAGATCGTGCCCCAGGCAGCGGCGGCGGTGATCGCCAGCGAGCTCAAGGTCGCGAGCACGGCCAGCGCCAGCAGCACGCCGTCCTCCTCCAGGAAGGCGAACGCCAGCAGCATGACGACCAGGGCCGGAATCACGTGGCTGAACGGGATCGGGGCGAACAGCGTCGCGGCGAGCAGCAGCACGGCCAGGCCGATGGCGCGCTTGGTCGCCTCGAAGGGCGTGCGCCAGCGCGGACGCACCAGCCGCTCGATGCGGCGCAGCACCGGCAAGGTCCGACCGATCAGTCGCGCCAGCCGGGCGGTCGAGATGCGCCGCCGGGCGAGGAAGCCGGGCAGGATCGGTTCGGCGCGGGCCAGCAGCATCTGCACGGCGACGATCAGCAGCAGCAGGCCGGCGACCGGCGAGGCGCCGGGGACCAGAGCCACCAGGCCGACGAGCAGCAGCACCAGTCCGAACGATCGCTCGTGCAGCCGGGCGAGGATCCAGGCCGGCGTCACCTCCGCACCGGGCGCCTCGGCGAGCAGTGCGGCCAGGATCTCGGAAGTCGGCGTACGCGGGTCCATGTCCGGAAAACCTTGCGCGAGACTGGGCCGCAGCTTGAACCGGCACGCTGTCCGAGCCGGTCGGCACTTTATCCGCCGGCACCGGGACCGTTAAGCTCTCGTTTGCCCCGCCTGCCGGGCGCCGTCCTTGCCGTGGAGCCCGCCATGCCTTTCGACGAGACCTTCCAGCCGGTCGACCCCGCCGTCACGCCCCGCTTCGCCGGACTGGCCACCTTCATGCGCACGGTCCCGCACGCGATCGCGCCCGCGGTCGACGTCGGCCTGTGCGGCGTGCCCTTCGACCTGGGCCTGAACCACCGCACCGGCGCGCGCCACGGGCCGGCCGGCGTGCGCGAGGCCTCGCGCCTGATCCGCCGCGTGCACCCGGTCAGCGGCATCCGCCCCTTCGAGGTCTGCAACGTCGCCGATCTGGGCGACGCGCCGGTCAACCCCATGAGCAAGGACGCCTCGATCGCGCAGATCCAGGGCTTCTTCGAGCAGGTGCGCGACGCCGGCATCGTGCCGATCGCCGTCGGCGGCGACCACACCATCCCGCTGCCGATCATCCGCGCCCTGGCCGCCCCGCGCGCGCAAGGCGGCGCCGGGCCGCTCGGCATCCTGCACTTCGACGCCCATGCCGACACGCTCGACCAGCTCTGCGGCGACAAGATCAACCATGCCACCTTCATGCGCCGCGGCGTCGAGGAGGGGCTGATCGACCCGGCCCGCGTCATCCAGCTCGGCCTGCGCGGCAGCCGCTTCACGCCTGAGGACATCCAGTACGGCTACGACGCCGGCTTCCACATCGTCACCATGGACGAGTACGAGGAGCTGGGCCGCGCCGAGACGATCCGGCGGATCGGGGCCGTGCTGGGGGACGGCCCGGTCTACGTCTCGCTCGACATCGACGGGCTGGATCCGGCCTACCTGCCGGGCACCGGCGTGCCGGAGATCGGCGGCCTGATCCCGCGCGACGTGCAGGTCATCCTGCGCAGCCTGCAGGGCCGCCAGCTGGTCGGGGCGGACATCAGCGAGGTCTCGCCGCTGCACGACCCGACCGGCATCACCTGCGTGACGGTGGCCAACCTGATGTTCGAGCTGCTCTGCGTCATCGCCGACGGCGTGGCGGGGCGGCGGTAGGCCCGGCGGCGCCTCAGCGGCGGGCGTGGCGCTCCGGCCGCACGAGGGCGTTGCGGCCCGCGGCCAGGCGGCGCAGCAGTGCGGCCTGGGCATCGCCGAAGGGTGCGGCCACGCCGGCCGCGAGGCGGGCGGCCTGCGCCGGCGCGGCGGCGTCTACCGAAGTCCGTTCCGAGGCGCCCAGGGCACCCAGAACGGAGCGGGGAATGCGGATGTCCTGAGCCATCTGGCAGCCTCTTGCGTCTGGGCTTCGCGGAGTCCGGCCCCGACCCGCTGCGGCGACCGGGCGATCCGCCGGGCGGTGGCGGACGCGCGCGGCGGCGTCGAGGGAGGCGGTCTCGGCCGGTGCCGCTTCGACACCTGCGACGCACTTTGCCGCAGTGCACAAAGCGCGGCATGCCTGCCGGCGACCGGGAGTGTCCGAGGTGCGACGGCACGGCCGGGCGGTCGGATGGGGCCACCGCATTCCGGCTATTTCAGGTTGCAGGTCCCGCCCGCAACGCCACCCGGTTAACCGAAAGTTAAGGAAGTCCATGGGATGATTCGATGGACTCTCGCCCGTCTTGAAGTACGAGGTCGCAACGCCGTGACGACCGCCTATCTCAACCGCCCCAAGCGCAGCCTGAAGCAGGTCTGCGAGGAGACCGCCGAGCAGGAGGCGGCGGCCCGTCCCGCCTGCGCCGCCTGCGACCTGCAGGAGCCCTGCTTCGCGCAGCGCCTGCCGCTGCCGGTCGGGCGTAGCCGGCGCGGCGGCGGCACGGAGGCGGCCGAATAGCACGGCCGCCGCCCGTGGTATCCAATCCTTAACCCCTGCGTCCTAGCCTCGTGCCGGGTCGCGGCGCCGCCGCGAGCCCAGGGCCGAGGGCGGCCCGCCTCGGCGCGTTCGCGCGACCGCCGGGCCGCGTCCCGTCACGCCGGCACGACGTCACGCCGGCACGACAAGGGGAAACGGGATCGTGAAAGTCTGTCTGATCGTCGACGACTCGCGGGTCGTGCGCATGGTCGCCCGCCGCATCCTGGAGGGCTTCGACTTCGAGGTGCACGAGGCCGAGGACGGCAAGGAGGCGCTGGAGTTCTGCCGCGCGCAGTTCCCCGACGGCATCCTGCTGGACTGGAACATGCCGGTGATGAACGGCCTGGAGTTCCTGCAGGCGCTGCGCGCCCTGCCCGGCGGCGACGCGCCGGCCGTGGTCTTCTGCACCACCGAGAACGACATGGCGCACATCGCCCAGGGCATCCAGGCCGGCGCCAACGAGTACATCATGAAGCCCTTCGACGCCGACATCATCGAGTCGAAGTTCAGCCAAGTCGGGCTTCTGTAAGGGGCCGGGGCCCGACAATGCGCCGACACCACCTGATCGAGGAGTCGAAGGCCGAGCTCGACGTCGCCTACGACGCGGTGAAGGAGGCCGAGCACGCGCTGATGCAGCTCGAGTTCGACTACAACGAGCGCGTCAAGCAGGCCAACGGCGGCGCCGACCCGGCCTTCCTGGACTGCCTGCTGCAGGAAAAGCACGAGCGCCAGCAGGCGCTCGACCTGGAGGCGCTCTACGCCCTGCAGACCACGGCGACCCAGCGCTTCGCCCTGGTCAGCGCCGCCTTCAGCATCGTCGGCTCGGTCAAGGACCCGCAGATGACCGTCGACCTGATCGAGCGCATCCTGTTCCAGGACGCCGAGCTGCGCCGCAACCGCATCGCCATCGAGCGCCACCTGCGCGCCTTCCAGAAGGGCCTGCGCGACTACATGCTGGAAGACTCCAGCGCCGAAAACGACACCGCCGTGCGCACCCACTGGGCCGCCATCGAGGGCATCCTGCGCGAGCTGGGGCGGGATATCTGAGCGGGCGTTCGCTAGCGCCCTCCGAGCGGCGGCGGGCGCGCCGGCCTCCTCGTGAAGAGATGCGTGGCTGTGAAGTCGGCCACTGCCCGCTGCGCCGCCATATGAAAGCCTTGGAGCGAGCTTGGCTTCGCTCCGCCAGTATGGTTTAGGGCGGTCTCCGGTCGGGTGACGAAGGGCGAGAGTGGTGGTGCGTGCGTTCGAGATCGCGGCCGTCGCCGCGGCGCTGACGCTGGCCTGCGGTGCGGCCGGGCCGGCCCTTGCGGAGTCGGCCCGCCCGGATTCGGCCCGCCCGGATTCGGCCCGCAGCGAGTTGGCCCGCAGCGAGTTGGCCCGTACAGAATCGGCCGGCAGTGCGTCCGCGGCCGTGCCGATCGCCGGCGACTGGCTGGTGGAGTCCGGCACCGCCGTGGTGCGCATCTCGCCCTGCGCCGCGGGGCCCGGATACTGCGGCACCCTGTTTCCCCTGGCCGCCAGCGACCACGACCCCGCCCACTGCGGCCATCCCCTGATCGAGGGCCTGCAGCCGGCCGAGTTCCCGGCCGAGTTCCCGGCTGCGCTCCCGGTCGACCCGCCGGCCGACCCGCGCGCGGACCCCCCGGCCGCGCGGGTCGGCGAAGCCCAGGCGGCCGAGCTGCCGGCCGAACTCCCGGCCGAGCTTCCGCCCGAACGTCCGACGGACTCCAAGACTGACGCTGGCGCTGACCCGGGCGGCCAGTCCGGGGCCGAGCCTTTCGACGCCGCCGACGCCGCCCCCTACGCGAGTGCCAGGGTGTGGGACGGCGCCACCCTGGTCGACCCGCGCAACGGCCGCCGCTACACCGCCAGCGTCGAGGCGACCCCCGAGACGGCCCCCGAGGCCGGCCTGATCATGCGCGGCTACCTCCTGCACCCCGCCCTCGGCCGCTCGCAGCTCTGGACCCGCTACGACGGCGACGCCGCCGCCCTCTGCACCCCGGACGACGACGTCCCGGGACGCGACGACGAGGGTTGAGCGGGGACGGCAGCGGCCGGAGCGAGCGGTGCGCCGGGTGTGCGGAACGCAGGGCGTGCAATTCGCCCGAAACGCATCGCTAGCCTGTCGGGAGACCGTGTGCCGAGGACCCTATGTCCTGAAAAAGGGTTAAAGGTCAGGGGCTACCAAGCACTGCTGCCCGGCAGCTTACTCCATTTGGCGAAACCAATCTCGCAGGCCGAGATGAAGGCGAAGCTCTTCGTCCTCTGCAAGCGCTTTGCAGTGTGCAATTGGCGCTCTCAAGGTATTCAAGGTCGCCAGAATCTTTTCCAATGCACGAATATCATTGAACATGTCCCCAAAAATATGCCAATTTGACTTAATAATTTCACCTAACTCACCAAAATTAGTAAAGTCGATCAGCTCATTTGAGCGGGGTGTGAAACCAGAAGAGATTTCTTTCCTACGATTGCTTTCTGCGTTTTGCCGGACTGCGGCTGGAACCGCCGATTCCCACCAATTATCACCATGTTGCTCCTCAAGGCGCTGAGCTATAATTTCTCGAATACTATTTTCTAAGCAATAAAAAATAGTATAATTTATAGCCATCCTGGCGGCTTCGGATCGCAATCTTTCCGTAAATTGTGGATAGTATTTTTCATCAACAGCACTCGCTCGTGATCGACTGTGTCCAATATCATAACCACAATCGTTCTGAAGCTGCCTTAGTTCAGACTCAATCGTGAGGTTGTTGAGTCCGAAGAGCTTTATGGCGTCTAGAGGGCGCATCAGTTCTTAAGTAGATGCTCGCGGAGAGCTTTGAATATAGCGTTGAATACCTCGGGATCCGTGGTCTCTGGGAGATTTAAGTTGATCGTATATCCGAATCTCAATTGGACGTCCTCCGGAGTTTGATATTCTTGAACAGTCCTGACGCTGTCTTGCTTGTGGTTTTCTGGTGTTAAATCGGGCTGTAAGCTGTCTTCTTGATTAGAAGTTGCTTCGCCTTCAAAATCCGCAAGCTCTTTTAGCGCTAAGAATGTCCCTACGACTGCTTGTGTACTGCGGTCTTCCTTCGATGCGCCCGTAATTTCCACAACTAAGCCAGTAAGCCTCTCTCTCGTCATTTCATAGACATACTCGTTACGATCAAAAAGCTCGCTGAATGCGTTTTTCATACCTTTAGCAACCGCGAAACCCTGCGTCTCCGAATTGCGAAACTGGTCGTATAGCTTCGTCGGGACTCCGTCGGATCCTAAGAAGCCCATCCGCTTTAGGAGCGGAATGATAGGGCGAGCGCTACCCCCGCTATGTCCTAGTTTGGTCTCCAAGAAATCTTGTGTGAAACGTTCTGGTCGGCGAGCGTTCTGGATTTTCTCCAGAATCTTCGGAATCAAACCTGTGGAAACTAAGTATGGCAGCTTTGCAGCCATATGCCTCTTGCCTTTGCCATTGTGAACTCTTCCACAAACATACCAGATTTCTAGTGTTACTCTCGATAGCTATGGCAATGGATTCGTTTCCAAGCTCTCTACAAAGGAAGCTATCAGTCTGAGGGTGGCCGCCGTGAAAGACGCGGCGGCGTAGACGCCTTAAGTCGCTCTCCTGATGCCGGGACGATGTATATACTCTCGACAACATTCTCGACGACTGCACAAACGTCTCGAACATCCTGAAGACCTGGACAATGATTGCGATGGATCGCCGCGCTTCCAACTTCCAGAGCCGACAAGACAGTATTTACGGCTTTAGTCCCGATGTGTCCTGCGGACGCTAATGCTTCGACGTTTCCCCTGAAGTTGCCCTGATCGCCAACCGTGGCAATAGCAACGTGTTCCAAGATCGCGCGACAACCCATCGCTCCAAGACGCACAGCGCCAATACGCAAAGCTTCATAGGTCTCCCAAAAGAGCCCGGAAAGATCATCGGCTAATTCGGACACCCAAGGTGGCGTCTGCCGCACAATGTTGCGGGGCGGGTAGTTCGTTTGGACTAACGGACAGTCAAATGGATGCTCATAGGCGAGTGTCCAAATCGTATCCTCGGCGCCGATCCGGACCTTCAGAAAATGACATTCGGAGCACCCACGGCACGCGACGACATAGTAAAACTCAGAGCGATGCAATTCCCGACCATGCAGAACCATGCCGGGTACTTGGATGGTGTGCTCCGCAGCAATGTCGTGGAGTGTGTCACCGTTGCACCTGTTGCACCAGCAGATGATCGTGTTCTCGGGCCTTTGCGTCATTGTCTCAGCCTCGGAAAGACAGATCACACATCCAAGTTCGACACTTCCAGGGCGTTCTCCTGGATGAATTCGCGGCGCGGTTCGACGACGTCGCCCATCAGGGTGTCGAACAGGCCGTCGGCGGCTTCGGCCTGGGCGACGCGGACCTTCAGGAGGGTGCGCGCCTCGGGATCGAGGGTGGTTTCCCAGAGCTGCTCGGGGTTCATCTCGCCCAGCCCCTTGTAGCGCGAGACGGCGACGCCCTTGCGGCCCCAGGCGAGCACCGCGTCGGCCAGGCCGCAGGGGCCGTAGATTCTCGTCGCGCCGCCGGGCGCCTCGCCACCCACGGCGCCGTCGGGCATCGCGCCGGCTTCGCCGCTCTGCGGGCCGGCGGTCGCCGCTTCGGCCCCGACCGCGCCGGGCACGCCCTCGGTCGCCTCGCCGCCGCCTGAGGTCGCAGCCCCGGCCCCGGCCCCGGCTCCCGAAGCCGCGGCCTTGCCGGCCGGCGGCGTCAGCAGGCCGGCCTTGGCGTAAGTTTCCTGCAGCTCGGCGGCCATGGCGTCGAGGCGGCGCGCCTCGGCCGACTTCAGCATGGTGGCGTCGATCTGGCGGTGTTGCGTCACGCCGCGCACCATGCGCTCGAACAGCAGGCCGCCGTCGTCGGCCACCGTGCCGGTCCAGTCGGGCTCCCAGGCCTCTCCGGCGTGCAGCGCGTTGAGCCGGTGCGCCAGGTAGGCGGCGGTCTGCGCCGCGCGCGCCGGATCGCCCAGGATCTCGGCGTTGAGCGCGCCGGCGATCGCCGCCTGCTCGACCATCTCCAGCGCCCCGGCCTTGCGCGCCAGCGGCGCCATCAGGTGCCGGGCGTCGAGCGCGGCGCGCACCAGCGCCTTCAGGTCGGCGCCGGCGATCTGCTGGCCGGCGTGGGTGGCGAAGGTGGCGCCAGCCGCGCCCTCGTCGATCAGGAAGTCCTCCAGGTCGTGGTCGCCCTTCAGGTAGCGCTCGGAGGACTTGCGCTTGACGCGGTAGAGCGGCGGCTGGGCGATGTAGAGGTGCCCGGCCTCGATCAGCGGGCGCATCTGCCGGAAGAAGAAGGTCAGCAGCAAGGTGCGGATGTGGCTGCCGTCCACGTCGGCGTCGGTCATGATGACGATCTTGTGGTAGCGCAGCTTGGCGAGGTCGAACTCGTCCGGGCCGATGCCGGTGCCCAGCGCGGTGATCAGGGTGCCGATCTCCTGGCTGGAAAGCATCTTGTCGAAGCGCGCCCGCTCGACGTTGAGGATCTTGCCGCGCAAGGGGAGGATCGCCTGGGCGCGCCGGTCGCGGCCCTGCTTGGCCGAGCCGCCGGCGGAATCGCCCTCGACGATGAAGAGCTCGCTGAGCGCCGGGTCGCGCTCCTGGCAGTCGGCCAGCTTGCCGGGCAGGCTGGCGACGTCGAGCGCCGACTTGCGCCGGGTCAGCTCGCGCGCCTTGCGCGCCGCCTCGCGCGCGGCGGCCGCCTCGACCACCTTGCCGACAATGCGCCGGGCCTCGCTCGGGTGCTCCTCCAGCCACTGCTCCAGGCGCTCGTTGACCACCGTCTCGACCACCGGGCGGACCTCGCTGGAGACCAGCTTGTCCTTGGTCTGGCTGGAGAACTTGGGGTCGGGCACCTTGACCGAGAGCACGCAGGTCAGGCCCTCGCGGCAGTCCTCGCCGGTCAGCGAGACCTTCTCCTTCTTCGACAGGCCGCTGCTCGCCGCATAGGCGTTGACCTGGCGGGTCAGCGCGGCGCGGAAGCCGGCCAGGTGGGTGCCGCCGTCGCGCTGCGGGATGTTGTTGGTGAAGCACAGCATCGTCTCGTGGAAGGCGTCGGTCCACTGCAGCGCGGCCTCGACGACGATGCCGTCGCGCTCGGCGCTCATGACGACGGGCGGGTCGATCAGCGCCGTCTTGGCGCGGTCCAGGTAGCGCACGAAGGCCTCGATGCCGCCCTCGTAGCGCAGGTCGACCGCCTTCGGCTCGGCGTGGCGCGCGTCGGTCAGGCGGATGTGCACGCCGGAGTTCAGAAACGCCAGCTCGCGCAGGCGGTGCTCGAGGGTGCCGAGGTCGAACTCGGTCATCGTGAAGGTCTCGGTGCTCGGCAGGAAGGTGACCTCGGTGCCCGACTGGCCGGGCGCCGGGCCGACCTCGGCCAGCGGCGCCTCCGGCTCGCCGTGGCGGAAGCGCAGGAAATGTTCGGCGTCGCCGCGCCAGATGCGCAGTTCCAGCCACTCGGACAGGGCGTTGACCACCGAGACGCCGACGCCGTGCAGGCCGCCGGAGACCTTGTAGGAGTTCTGGTCGAACTTCCCGCCGGCGTGCAGGCGGGTCATGATCACCTCGGCGGCGCTGACCCCCTCCTCCCTGTGGATCTCGACCGGGATGCCGCGGCCGTTGTCGCGCACCGTGACGCTGCCGTCGCCGTTCAGCAGCACCTCGACCAGGTCGCAGTAGCCGGCCAGCGCCTCGTCGATGGCGTTGTCCACCACCTCGTAGACCATGTGGTGCAGGCCGGTCCCGTCGTCGGTGTCGCCGATGTACATGCCGGGGCGCTTGCGCACCGCCTCCAGGCCGCGCAGCACCTTGATCGACTCGGCGCCGTAGTCGCCGTTGGTCTCGGCGCTCTCGGGAGTTGGGGTCTCGTCCTGCATTCTTTCTCGTGTCCTCGAACTACCTTTACGGGGCGCCGCAGACGCGCGCTCAGGGCGCGCCCATCAGCGCCAGCCCGTCGCGCAGGCCGATGCGCTGGGCGTGCGGCAGCAGCCCCTCGAAGGGCTGCGCCTCGGTGCCGGTGACCCAGGCCTGCAGGCCGAGCGCCAGCACCCGCTCGAACAGGGCGCCGCGGTGGGCGGCGTCCAGGTGGGCCGCCACCTCGTCCAGCAGCAGCAGCGGCCCGAAGCCGGCGGCCAGCCGCACCAGGCGGGCGTGCGCCAGCACGATGGCGATCAGCAGCGCCTTCTGCTCGCCGGTGGAGCAGAGGGCCGCCGGCATGCCGCTGCGCCCGTGCGCCACCGCCAGGTCGGTGCGGTGGGCGCCGACGCGCGCGCCGCCCGCCTCGGTGTCGTGTCCCCGGTCGGCGGCCAGCCGCGCGGCCAGGCGGGTCTCGACCTCGACCGCCGGCATCTCCTGCAGCCAGGCCTCGGCGTCGCCGGCCAGACCCAGCTCGGCGCCGGGGAACGGCCCGTCCGCCTCGGCCAGGGCGCCGGCCAGGCGGGCGACCGTGTCGCGCCGGGCGGCGGCGATCGCCACCGCCTTCTCGGCCAGGGTCGCCTCCAGCGCGCCCAGCCAGGCCGGGTCGGTATTGCCCGCCTTCAGCAGCCGCGCGCGCTCGCGCAGCGCCGTCTCGTAGGCCGAGATGCGGCCCGCGTGCGCCGGGTCGAAGCCGTAGACCAAGCGGTCCAGGAAGCGCCGGCGGCCGGCCGGCGCCGCCTCGAACAGGCGGTCCATCTGCGGCGTCAGCCAGACGCAGCGCACCGCCGTGCCCAGCGCCTGCTGGCTGGCGGCGAAGCCGCCGTCCAGCTTCACCGCCCGCGTCTCGCGCGCGCCAGCCGCGCGGTTGGGGTCGCGCCCGGTGCCGACCTCGCGCGGGCCCTCGGGCGTCTCCACCGTGGCGGCGACGGCCCAGGCGGCGTCCTCGCCGGTCTCTCCGGCGGCGTTGCTGGCGCCGCGGCGGGCCAGCTCGCCCAGGCGGGCGCCGCGCAGGCCGCGCCCGGGCGCGAGCAGCGAGACCGCCTCCAGCAGATTGGTCTTGCCCGCCCCGTTCGGCCCGGTCAGCAGCACCGGGCGCGGCTCCAGGCGCAGCTCCACCTCGCGGAAGTTGCGGAAGCCGCCGAGGCTGAGGCGCGACAGCCACAGGGCCGGGGCGGCGGCATCTGCGGAGCTTGCGGCGCCCGTGGACTGCGCGGCGCCCGGAGGTTTCGGGGCGCTGCGGCCTGCGGTCTCGGGCGCAGCCGGGGCAAGGAATGGCGAGGTTGCGATCACGTCCTCTCGCGCGGATGGCGCGGCCGAGGTGAGGGCGGCCGGCATGGCGGCGCCCCGGCTCACACCCGCATCGGCATCAAGACATACAAGGCGTCGGCATCGGCGGCGTCGCGCACGATGGTCGGGCTGGCCGCGTCGGAGAGATGGAAGACCGCACCGTTGCCCTCGATCTGCCCGGCGATGTCCAGCAGATAGCGCGAATTGAAGCCGATTTCGAGGGCCGGGCCGGCGTAGGCGACGGGCACGTCCTCCTCGGCGCTGCCGGCCTCCGGACTGGTCGCCGACAGGGTGACCGTGCCGTCGGCCAGGGCCAGCTTCACCGCCCGGCTCTTCTCGGTGGAGATGGTCGAGACACGGTCGACCGCCTGGCTGAAGGCGCGGCAGTCCACCTCCATGGTCTTGTCGTTGTTGGCCGGAATGACCCGGTTGTAATCGGGGAAGGTGCCGTCGATCAGCTTGCTGGTCAGCACCGTGTCGTCGAAGGCGAAGCGGATCTTGGTCTCCGACAGGGCGATGCGCACCGGCTGGTCGGTCTCCTCGATCAGCTTGTAGACCTCGCCGACGGTCTTGCGCGGCACGATGACCCCCGGCATGCCCTCGGCACCGCTCGGCAGGGCCATCTGCACCCGCGCCAGGCGGTGCCCGTCCGTGGCGACCGCGCGCAGCACCTCCAGATTGTCGGCCTGCGCGGCGTGCAGGTAGATGCCGTTGAGATAGTAGCGCGTCTCCTCGGTGGAGATGGCGAAGCGGGTGCGCTCGATCAGCGCCTTCAACTCTTCGGCCTGCAGCTCGAAGCTGCGCGGCAGCTCGCCCGGCGTGCTGGCCGGAAAGTCCTCGCGCGGCAGGGTCGCCAGCGTGAAGTGGGAGCGGCCGGAGCGCAGGCTCATCTGGCCGCCGTCGCCGCCGGTGGACAGCTCCACCTCGGCGCCCTCGGGCAGCTTGCGGATGATGTCGTAGAGCGTGTGGGCGGGCGCCGTGGTGGCGCCGGCCTCGCCGACCGCGCAGGGCACCACCTCGACGATGGTCAGGTCCATGTCGGTCGCGGTCAGGCTCAGGCGCCCCTCGCCGGCGTCCAGCAGCACGTTGGACAGAATCGGGATGGTGTTGCGCCGCTCGACGACACTCTGCACGTGGGCGAGCGACCGCTGCAGGGCCGCACGTTCGATGGTCAGCTTCATGGTGCGCGTGAAACCTGTAAAGGCAAGTAGGTGATTGAGATATCTGGAGAAATCGGCTGGTCCGAAGGCCCGAACGAGGCCGCCAGCGGGACCGCCGCCCCACCCCGCCGATCGGGCCCCGGCACGCCGCGCCGCGACCCCCTGCCGAACGGGCCGGCACTATAGCACAAACGCCGGAATCGGTAAGGTTTTTCGCGGATTCCGCAGGGCTACTCGGCGGCCTCGGAGGCCGTCGCCGCGGCCGGGCGCAGGCTGCGCAACTCGTCCCGCGCCTGGCGCAGGATCTGCCAGGCGGAGCTGAGGAAGAGGCCGGCCAGCAGGGCCGCCACCGCCAGGTCGGGCCAGGGCATCGCGGTCAGCGCCACGGCGCCGCCGGCCAGGATGACGCCAACGTTGCCGATGGCGTCGTTGCGGCTGCACAGCCAGACCGAGCGCACGTTGGCGTCGCCCTCGCGAAAGCGCATCAGCAGCAGGGCGGCTACGATATTGACGGCGCAGGCGAGCAGGCCGACGCCGCTCATGACGACAGGATCGGGATCGCCGGTGACGAAAACCCGCCAGACCGTCGCACCCAGCACCCACAGCCCGAGCAGCCCGAGCGAGAGCCCCTTCAGCAGCGCCACGCGGGCGCGCCAGACCAGCGCCTGGCCGATCACCGCCAGGCTGATCGCGTAGGTGAAGCTGTCGCCGAGGAAGTCCAGCGCGTCCGCCTTCAGCGCCATGGAGTCGGCGGCCAGGCCGGCACCCATCTCGACGACGAACATCACCGCGTTCATCGCCAGCACGGCGATCAGCACCCGCCGGAAAGCCGGGGACTGCCCGTCGAAGCGGGGTTGGGTGGCGCAGCAGCTAGCCATGCCGGCAAACTAGAGGCGGGCGCTCAGCGGCTCAACGCTTCCCGCGCGGGAAGGGGACGTTCCCGTAGGACGCCATGACCAGTTTTCCTTGCTAGAGAAAGAGTACCAGCCTAGATTTCTCTAGGAAGATCTTGAGCCCGCGTGAACCGGAACATGTTTCCATGCCTGTCGTCGCTCAGGCCGACAAACCGTCACCCGGACTGGTGGTGACCAAAGCGGTCGTCCGCGCCGCCGACCGACTCGGCCTCTCCTCTCGTGCGCTGGCGCGCTGCCTCGGCGTGAGCGAGGCCACGGTGTCACGCATCCGTCATCAAACCTACATGCTGGAGCCGGACAGCAAGCCTTTCGAACTCGCCGTGCTGCTGATCCGCGTGTTCCGCGCGCTGGACGCGATCGTCGGCGGCGATGCGGAGGTTGCGAAGGCCTGGATGCAGAGTGAGAACCGCGCGCTCCAGGGCGTGCCGAAAGATCTCGTGACGCGCGTGAGCGGGCTGACCCATGTCCTCGCCTACCTGGACGCCAGACGCGCTCGCGCCTGAAGCGCGGGCCTACGCCGGCACGGGATGGCGTCTGGTGGAGGCGCAGCATCGGGTCTCTACCCTGACGCTGGTCGACAGCCTGGACGAGCAAGCCCTCCTGGAGGCGGTACTGGAGGCGACCAAGCCGCCGGTCCCGCCCGAGTGCCGGCACCTGCACTACCTGCTCTTCACGCCGTTCCGCTACCGCCCCTATCCGGAGGGTTCGCGCTTTCGGCGCGCCGGTCTGACGCCGGGCGTGTTCTACGCCAGCGAGGCGCCGGCGACCGCCGTTGCCGAAACGGTGTTCTACCGCTTGCTCTTCTACGCCGAGTCGCCGGCAACCCGCGCGCCGGACGGCGCCGGCGAGTACACGGCCTTCGCGTGCAGCCTGGAAACCGCGCGAGCTCTCGACCTGAGCGAGCCGCCGCTGTCGCGCGATGCGGCCCGCTGGACCGACCCCATCGACTACGGCCGCTGCCAGGATCTCGCCGATGCCGCCCGCCAAGCCGAGCTGGAGATGCTGCGCTACCGCTCGGTGCGCGATCCGGCTGGCGGGGCGAACCTGGCCGTCCTGACCTGCCGCGCCTTCGCCGAGCCGGAGCCGACGAGCCGCCAGACGTGGCGCATTCGGGTCGGTCCCTTCGGCGGACAGGCCCTGTGCGAGCACCCGCGCGCGGCCTTGGAATTCCCCTACGCCGTCTTCGCCGGCGACCCTCGGCTGCCGGACATCTTCTAGGCGCGCCCTACAGCCCCTTCGCCACCAGCTCGGCCAGGCGGCGGGAGAAGGCGGCGGGGTCGAGCGGCGGCTCGCCCTCCAGGATGCGGGCCTGGTCGAGCAGCAGCAGGCCGACCTCCTGCACCGTCTCCGCATCGCTCTCCGCCTTTCCGGCGAGTGCAGTAATGAGAGAATGCTTGGGGTTGAGCTCCAGGATGCGGGTCGGGGTGTCGTCCAGGCGCTGGTGCTGCTTGAGCAGGCGGGCCAGGTGCAGGTCGATGTCGCCCTCGTCGGCGACCAGGCAGACCGGGCTGTCGGTCAGGCGCCTGGAGGCGCGCACGTCCTTGACCTTGCCCGCCAGCGCGGTGCGCAGGGCAACCAGCAGCTTTTCGGTTTCTTCCGGCGTCTCCGCCGCGCCGTCTTCCGCCGCGCCCTCGCCGCCCAGCTTGTCCAGCTCGGCGCCGGCGCGGGTGACACTGCGCAGGGGCTTGCCCTCGACCTCGCCGACGCGCGCCGTCCAGAAGTCGTCGATCGGGTCGCTCAGCAGCAGCACCTCGACGCCCTTGGCCTTGAAGCCCTCGAGCTGCGGGCTGCGGGCGAGCTGGTCCAGGTCGTCGCCGGTCAGGATGTAGATCGCCGCCTGCCCCTCCGGCATGCGGCCCAGGTAGTCGGCCAGCGAGGTCCAGCCGCCGTTCTCGTTCGCAGGCACCGCCGTCGACTTGAAGCGGGCCAGCTTGAGCAGCGTGTCCTGCTGCGCGTCGCCCTCGTAGAGGCCTTCCTTCAGCACCGGGCCGAAGGCCTCCCAGAAGACGACGTAGGCCTCGGGCTCCTTGTCGGCCTTCTTCTCCAGCTCGCCCAGCACCCGCTTGGTCAGGCCCTGGCGGATCTTCGCCAGCACGGGATTGTTCTGCAGCAGCTCGCGGCTGACGTTGAGCGGCAGGTCCTCGCTGTCGACCACGCCGCGCAGGAAGCGCAGCCAGCTCGGCACCACCTCGCTGCAGTCGTCGGTGATGAAGACGCGCTTGACGTAGAGCTTCACCCCGCCCCGGCGGTTGGGGTCGAAGAGATCGAGCGGGCGCATCGCCGGCACGAACAGCAGGCCTGTGTACTCCAGCGTGCCCTCGGCCTTGAAGTGCAGCGTATGCCAGGGTTCGTCGAAGGCGTGCGTGGCGTCGCGGTAGAACTGCTTGTACTGCGCCTCGTCGATCTCGCCCTTCGGCCGCGCCCACAGCGCGCCGGCCGCGTTCAGCGTCTCCGGCGCGCCGTCGGCGCCGGCGGTCGAGCCGCCCTCGGCGCGCACCAGCTTGACCGGCACCGCGATGTGGTCGCTGTAGGTCTTGACGATGTGCTGCAGGCGGGCCGGCTCGGCGTAGTCGCCGGCGTCGTCCTTCAGGTGCAGCAGGATGCGCGTGCCGCGCGCCGGGGCGGCCACCGTCTCCTCGACCGTGAAACCGCTGCGCCCGTCGCTGCGCCAATGCCAACCGTGGCTGTCGCCGGCGCGCCGGGTGAAGACCTCGACGCTGTCGGCGACCATGAAGGCCGAATAGAAGCCGACGCCGAACTGGCCGATCAGGTCGACCTCGGCCTTCTTGTCGCCGAGCTGGCTGAGGAACTTGGCGGAGCCCGAGTGGGCGATGGTGCCCAGGTTCTCGACCAGCTCGTCGCGGCTCATGCCGATGCCGGTGTCGACGATCTCCAGGGTGCGCGCCGCCGCGTCGGGGTGCAGCTCAACGCGCAGCTCGCTCTCGCCGGCCAGAAGCTCCGGCTCGGTCAGCGCCAGGTAGCGCAGCCGGTCGCAGGCGTCGGCGCCGTTGGCGATCAGCTCGCGCAGGAAGACGTCGCGGTTCGAATAGAGCGCGTTGGCGACGATGTCGAGCAGGCGGCTGACCTCGGCCTGGAACGGCCGGGTCTCGTGCTGTTTCCCCGTCTCTTGCGGCGCGGCGTCGGACATGCCGATGATCTCTCCCAGCTTCGGATGGCGCACGTTTCTTCTGGGTTGCCTGCGGCCGGACTGGCCGGGCCGCTGCGGCGTTCATATGTGCGACGGGTCGCCGCGCTGCAAGATCGTCGCAGGCGCCCGGCGGCAGGAGGCCATGGCCATGCACGACGCCCGCCCCGAGACGGCGCCGGGTCTGGAGGCGCAGCGTCGGCGCCTGCTGGAGGAGATCGCCCGCGACGCCCGCGAGGCCGCCGACTGGACCGGGCGGCCCGCGCTGCGTCCGGAGGTGCTGGAGGCGATCGCCCGGGTGCCGCGCGAGGCCTTCGTCTCGCCCGTCTACGCCGCCGAGGCCTGGGAGAACCGGCCGTTGCCGATCGGCGAGGGCCAGACCATCAGCCAGCCCTTCATCGTCGCCCTGATGAGCGACCTCTGCGGCGCCGGGCCGGGCAAGCGCATCCTCGAGGTCGGCACCGGCTGCGGCTACCAGGCCGCCGTGCTCGCCGCGCTGGGCGCCGAGGTCTGGTCGATCGAGGCGCTGCCTCACCTCTACGACACGGCGCGGGCGCGGCTGACCGACCTGGGCGTCGCGCACGTTCACCTCCGGCTCGGCGACGGCGCGCGCGGCTGGCCGGAGGCCGCGCCCTTCGACGGCATCCTGGTGACCGCCGCGGCGGCCGAACGGGTGCCGCCGGCGCTGGTCGAACAGCTCGCGCCGGGCGGCAAGCTGGTCTGCCCGGTGGCGGCGAGGGGCGGCGGCCTGGGCGGCCTCTGGGGCTCGCCCGTCCAGCAACTCCGTCTTGTGGAGAAGGACGACGCCGGCGCGGTGACCGGCCGCGACGTGCTGCCGGTCGCCTTCGTGCCGCTGGTCGAAGCTCCGCAGTAGGGCGCCGCCCTTGCAGGGCCCCGATTCGCGGGCGATCTTGGGAGGCACTATGCGCGAGCGCCGCATCACGGCCGTCCTCGGCCCGACCAACACCGGCAAGACCCACCTGGCGATCGAGCGCATGCTCGGCCACGCCAGCGGCATCATCGGCTTTCCGCTGCGCCTGCTGGCGCGCGAGAACTTCGACCGCGTCGTGCGCATCAAGGGCGCCGGCCAGGTGGCGCTGATCACCGGCGAGGAGAAGATCGTCCCGCCGCGCGCCCGCTACTTCCTGTGCACCGTCGAGTCGATGCCGCTCGGGCGCGAGGCGGAGTTCCTGGCGGTCGACGAGATCCAGCTCGCCGCCGATCCGGACCGCGGGCACGTCTTCACCGACCGCCTGCTGCACGCCCGCGGCACGGAGGAGACGATGTTCCTGGGGGCGGAGACGATCCGCCCGCTGATCCGCCGACTCGTCCCCGAGGCCGAGATCGTCTCGCGCCCGCGCCTGTCGACGCTCGGCTACGCCGGCGCCAAGAAGATCACCCGCCTGCCGCCGCGCTCGGCCGTGGTCGCCTTCTCCGCCGCCGAGGTCTATGCCACCGCCGAGCTGATGCGCCGGCAGCGCGGCGGCACCGCCGTGGTCCTCGGCGCGCTCAGCCCGCGCACCCGCAACGCCCAGGTCGGCCTGTTCGAGGCCGGCGAGGTCGACTACCTGGTCGCCACGGACGCCATCGGCATGGGCCTGAACCTGGGGCTCGACCACGTCTGCTTCGCCAAGCTGGGCAAGTTCGACGGCACCCAGTCGCGCCGCCTGACGCCGCAGGAGGTGGCGCAGATCGCCGGGCGCGCCGGGCGCCACATGGCCGACGGCACCTTCGGCACGACGGCCGAGCTGGGCGGCATGGACGCCGAGCTGGTCGCTGCGGTGGAGGAGCACGAATTCGACCCCCTGACGGCATTGGTCTGGCGCAACGGCGACCTGGATTTCTCCAGCCCCAAGGCGCTGCTGAAGAGCCTGGAGCGGCGGCCGAGCCGGCCGGAGCTGATCCGCGTGCGCGAGGCCGAGGACCAGCAGGTGCTGGCGGCGCTGGCGCGCGAGGGCGGCCCGGCCGCGCTGGCCGACGATCCCGAGCGGGTGCGCCTGCTGTGGGAGGTCTGCCAGATCCCCGACTTCCGCAAGTCGCTGACCGATGCCCACGTGCGCCTGCTGGGGCAGGTCTACCGCCACCTGCTGGCCGGGGAGCGGCGTCTGCCGGCCGACTTCGTCGCCGGCCACATCGACAAGCTGGACCGCGACGAGGGCGACATCGACGCGCTGGTGGCCCGCATCGCCCACGTGCGCACCTGGACCTTCGTCACCCACCGTGCCGACTGGCTGGACGATGCCGGCCACTGGCAGGAGCGCACCCGGCGCATCGAGGACAAGCTGTCCGACGCGCTGCACGAGCGGCTGACCCAGCGCTTCGTCGACAAGCGCACCGCCACCCTGGTCAAGCGCCTGGGCAGCGGCGACAAGCTGCTCGGCGGCGTCAAGGCGAACGGCGAGGTGGTGGTCGAGGGCGAGCATGTCGGCAAGCTCGACGGGTTTCGCTTCCGCGTCGACGCCGAGGCCGACAAGCAGGACGTGCGCCCGCTGCTGGCCGCCGCGCGGCGCGCCCTGACGGAAGAAATCCCCTTGCGCATCCGCCGCATCGAGACCGACGACGACGGCAGCTTCCGCCTGACGCCGGACGGAGCGCTGCTGTGGCGCGAGGCGCCGCTGGCTCGTCTGGCGCCGGGCGACGGCGCGTTGACGCCGCAGGTCGAGGTCGCGCGCAGCGAATTCCTCGACGGCCCGGCGCGCGAGCGGCTGCGCCAACGCCTCGTCGCCTGGCTCGGCCGCCATCTGCGCAACCGCCTGGCGCCGCTCTTCGCCCTGGAGGAGGCGCCGCTGACGGGCGCGGCGCGCGGCCTCGCCTTCCAGCTCGCCGAGGACCTCGGTTGCCTGGCCCGGTCCGCCTGCGCCGCACAGCTCGCCGCCCTGAGCAAGGCCGAGCGCAAGACGCTGGGCGAACTGGGCGTGCGCATCGGCGCCCAGTCGATCTTCCTGCCCGCGCTGCTGAAGCCGCGCCCGCGCGAGGTCGCGGCCTTGCTGGCCGGCCTGCGGGCCGGCGGCCGGGCGCTGCCGCTTACCGAAGGCAACCCGATGGCCTGGACGCCGCCGGCGGAGCTGGGCGAGGCGGCGCTGCGGGCGCTCGGCTACCGGCTGTTCGAGAACGCCGCCGGCCGGATCGCCCTGCGCGCCGACGCGGTCGAGCGCCTGGCCTTCGCCGCCCTCAAGCGCGGCCGCAAAGGCCCCTTCGCCGCCGACGGCGAGCTCATCAAGCTGGCCGGCGGGGAGGCGGACACGCTCGCGGTGGTGCTGCCGCTGCTCGGCTATTGGGTGGTCGAGGCCGAAGAGGGGCGCAGCTTCCACAGCCGCCCGCCCAAGGGCGGCAAGCGCTCGACCAAGCCGAAGCGCGCGACCGCCGCCGGCGAAGGCGAGGCGACCGCAAAGCCGCCGCGCCAGACGGAGCGTGCCGCTGGCAAGCATAAGCCCGGCAAGCCGCCGGCGAAGACCGGCCCGCGCCCGCCCGCCCGCAAGACGCCGCTGGCGGACTCGCCCTTCGCCGCCCTGGCGGTGCTGAAGAAATCCGGGCGCTGATGCCGGACTCGCCGATCAAGCCGGACAAGGGCGGCACCGAGACGCTGCGGCTCGACAAGTGGCTGTTCTTCGCGCGCTTCTTCAAGTCGCGCGCGCTGGCGGCGCAGCTCTGCGAGTCCGGCAAGCTGCGCCTGTCCGGCACCAACATCGACAAGGCGCACGCCAAGCTGCGGGTCGGCGACGTGCTGACCTTCCCGCAGGGCCGGCACATCCGCGTCGTCAAGGTGCTGGCCCTGGCCACCCGCCGCGGCCCGGCGCCCGAGGCCCAGGCGCTCTTCGAGGACCTCTCGCCGCCGGCCGAGCAGCCGCCTCTGCCCAAGCCCGCCGCCCGGTCTTCCGGAAGCGGCCGCCCCACCAAGCACGAGCGCCGCGCGCTGATGCGGCTGAAGAGTGGGGAGCGATAGCGGTCAGCGGCTTGCCGTGCCTGTCTTGCGGCGGGCGGTCAGGGCGAAGTCCTTGCGCTGAGGGCTCCTTCGACTCGCGGCCTGCCGGCCGCGGCTCAGGATGAAGGCCGAGGGACAGCAGGCTTCTTAACTTGAGCGCGTCCGCTTGCCCTTTCCTTCATCCTGAGCCGCGATCCGCAGGATCGCGAGTCGAAGGACGTTTGCGGCGCTTCGCAAGGACGTGGAGCTTGTCCCAATCGCCGGCGATCAGGGCTTCCTTCTTGGCGCGGCTCCATCCTTTCAGCCGCCGTTCCATGGCGACGGCTTCGTCGGCGCGCGCGAACTCCTGGGCATAGACCAGTCGCACCGGTCGCCGTCGCGCCGTGTAGCCGCCATGGGCACCCGCATTGTGCTCGGCCACACGGCGCTGCAGGTCGACCTGCGCGTGCCCGACGTAGTAGCTGCCGTCGCCGCAGCGAAGGATATAGACCCAGAAGGGCACTATGGACCTCCGCCCTGTTGGCCAACGGAGAGGCGCCGGTCATCGCCCATGCCCGACTTGTGGCGGGCGGCCTTCGCCCCGCAAGCCCGCCTCGCGGCGGGCGGCCTTCGCCCCGCAAGCCCGCCTCGCGGCGGGCGGCCTTCGCCCCGTAAGCCCGCCTCGCGGCGGGCGGCCTTCGCCCTTCGACTCGCGGCCTGACGGCCGCGGCTCAGGATGAAGGCCGAGGGTGAGCAGGCTTCATGAGTTTGGCGGCACCGTCCTCTCCCACCCGCTTCATCCTGAGCCGCGATCCGCTGGATCGCGAGTCGAAGGACATGCCTGCTGCGCCGACGGGATTTGAAAGAGCCGGGAAACTAGACCTCCGCCCACATGCGCAGGAGGTTCTGGTGGATCTCGGCGAACTCCTCGGGGTACTCGCTTTCCGGGAAGTCGCGGACCAGGCGGCGGCGCAGGTCCTCCAGGTGGGCGATCGTGGCGCGCTGGCGCGGGTCGCGCAGGAAGGACTGGATCCAGCCCACCGCAGCCCAGCGGGTGCCCCCGGTCACGGGATCGACCCGGTGCAGCATGTCGGAGGGGTAGCACATGAAGCTGCCGGCCGGCTTCTTGATGCGCTGCTCGCCGAAGGGGCTCTGGAGGACGAACTCGCCGCCCTCGTACTCCTCCGGCTCGGTCAGGAAGACCGTGAAGGACAGGTCGGCGCGCAGGGCCTGGGCCTGGGACGGGCCCATCAGGGCGGCGTCCATGTGGTCCTTGTAGGTCATGCCGACGTCGTAACGGTTGAACATCAGGATGCAGTTCTTCGGCATGGCGAAGCCGGTGAACTCGGGCCGCGCGAACATGCGGTTGAGCACGGCGCGCGTGGCCACCTGCACCTCCGGGTTCGACTTGTCGGCCTGCAGGTTGTTCTTGAGCGCCTTCTTGCCGGAGACCGTGCCGGACTCGTAGGGCGCGCGGGCCAGGGTCTCGCGCACGCGCGCCACCTCGGCCTTGGTCAGGACGTCGTCGAGCTGCAGCATCATGGCAAGCCGCAGCATAGCCAGCCGCTTGGCGTTCCGCCATGCCCCATGCTATCGCCTGATAGACGGCGTCCGCCTGCGGCGGTCGCCTTGTTGCGTTCAATCGCCACGCAGGCTCTCCTCGCTTCGCTGCGGGCGCGCCCCGACCATCAGGAGATGGCGCGCTTGCCGCGTCCGAATGAGCCGGCTCATTCGGACCCGGAACAGGCATGGCCAGCAGCTACAACCCGACCAGCCCCGACATCGCCGCCAACCTCGCCGGTGTGCGCGAACGCATCGCCCTGGCGGCGCGCGAGGCCGGGCGCGACCCGGCCGAGATCGCGCTGGTGGCGGTCGCCAAGACTTTCGGGCCGGACGCGGTCGAGGCGGCCTACGCCGCCGGCCAGCGGGTCTTCGGCGAGAACCGGGTGCAGGAGGCGCAGGCCAAGTACCCCGACCTCAAGGCCCGGCACCCGGACCTGGTGCTGCACCTGATCGGCCCGCTGCAGACCAACAAGGCGGAAGACGCGGTGGCGCTGTTCGACGTCATCGAAACGCTCGACCGGCCGAAGCTGGCGCGCAGCCTGGCCAAGGCGCGCGACAAGCTGGGCCGCTGCCCCGATCTCTACATCCAGGTCAACACCGGCGGCGAGGAACAGAAGGCCGGCTGCGCGCCGGAGGCGGCCGGCGACCTGCTGGCGCGCACGCGCGACGAGCTGGGCCTGCCGGTGATCGGCCTGATGTGCATCCCGCCGATCGACGAGCCGCCGGCGCTGCACTTCGGGCTGCTCAAGAAGCTGGCCGGCGAGCTGGGGCTCGACCGGCTCTCCATGGGCATGAGCGGCGACTACGAAGCGGCGATCACCGTCGGCGCCACCAGCGTGCGCGTCGGCAGCGCGATCTTCGGGGAACGGCCGAAGCCGGCGTGACGGCGCGACGAAACGGCCGCCGCGAAGCCTGAGCGCGACCTTGTTTTTTCCAAGTGGTCATACCATTCTCGGCGGCAGCTTCAGGGAGATCGCCGCATGCCCCCCGCCGCGACACAGGTGTCCGCAACCCGAGCGACCGCATCCGAGGCGCCCGCAACGAAGGCACCGCAAAACCCCCGCGTCGCGCTCTTCGTCACTTGCCTCGTCGACTTCTTCCGCCCGAGCGTCGGCTTTGCCACGCTGAAGCTGCTGGAGCAGGCCGGCTGCACGGTCGAGGTGCCGCGCGCGCAGACCTGCTGCGGGCAGCCGGCCTACAACTCTGGCGACCGGGCCGACACCAAGGCGATCGCCGCGCAGGTGATCCGCGCCTTCGCCGGCTACGATTATGTGGTGGTGCCCTCCGGCTCCTGCGCCGGCATGCTGCGCAAGCACTACCCGGCGTTGTTCAAGGACGACCCCGAGCTGGCGGCGCAGGCGGAGGACCTGGGAGCGCGCACCCACGAGCTGGTCTCCTTCCTGGCCGACGTCCTGAAGGTCAAGGCGGTCGCCGGGGCCTTCGCCGGCACCGTCACCTACCACGACTCCTGCTCCGGCCTGCGCGAGCTGGGCATCAAGCAGCAGCCGCGGCGCCTGCTGAAGACGCTCGACGGCCTGACGCTGACGGAGATGGCCGAACCCGAGGTCTGCTGCGGCTTCGGCGGCACCTTCTGCGTGAAGTATCCCGACATCTCCAACCAGATGGTCGACGCCAAGGCGGCCGACGTGGAGGCCACCGGCGCCGACCTGTTGCTGGCCGGCGACCTGGGCTGCCTGCTGAACATGGCCGGCAAGCTGAAGCGGCGCGGCGCCAGCGTGGAGGTCCGCCACGTCGCCGAGGTGCTGGCCGGCCTGACCGAGCAGCCGGGCATCGGCGAGGGCGTGCGCGACCGGCAGGCGCGCCCGGCGGCCGAGTAGCTTGGGGGACCAAAGGCGATGGATTCGACCAGCCGCAGCTTCAAGGACAACGCCAAGACGGCGCTGAGCGACGCGCAGCTCCGCCGCGCCCTCGACAACATGAAGGAGGGCTTCATCGCCAAGCGCGCCAAGGCGGCGGCGAAGCTGCCGGAGTTCGAGGCGCTGCGCGACCAGGCGCGCGACATCAAGAACCACACCCTGGAGAACCTGGACGCCTACCTGGAGCTCTACGCCGACAAGGTCGAGGCGGCCGGCGGCACGGTGCACTGGTGCGCCACCGCCGACGAGGCGCGCGCCGCCGTGGTCGAGATCTGCCGGTCCGTCGGCGCCAAGACGGTGACCAAGGGCAAGTCGATGATCGCCGAGGAGCTGGCGCTCAACGAGCACCTGGAGGCCAACGGCCTGGTGCCGGTCGAGACCGACCTGGGCGAGTACATCATCCAGCTTCGCGGCGAGCCGCCGAGCCACATCATCGCGCCGGCCATCCACCTCAACAAGGAGCAGGTGGCCAGCGACTTCCGCGCCCGCCACACCGAGTTCCCGGCCGAGCGCCAGCTCGAGGAGCCGCAGCAGCTCGTCGCCGAGGCGCGCGCCGTGCTGCGCCAGAAGTACCTGGACGCCGACGTCGGCATCACCGGCGCCAACTTCCTGGTCGCCGAGACCGGCAGCTCGATCATCGTCACCAACGAAGGCAACGGCGACCTGACCCAGTCGCTGCCCAAGGTGCACATCGTCGTCGCCTCGATCGAGAAGGTGGTGCCGACCCTGGAGGACGCCAGCGCCATCCTGCGCGTGCTGGCCCGCTCGGCGACAGGCCAGGAGTTCTCCACCTACACCACGCTCTCGACCGGGCCGAAGCGGCCGGAGGACCCGGACGGGCCGGAGCAGTACCACGTCATCCTGCTCGACAACGGCCGCTCGCAGATGCTCGGCAGCGAGTTCCAGGACATGCTGCGCTGCATCCGCTGCGGCGCCTGCATGAACCACTGTCCGGTCTACCACTCGGTCGGCGGCCACGCCTACGGCTGGGTCTACCCCGGCCCGATGGGCGCCGTCCTGACCCCCTCGCTGATCGGCGTCGAGGAGGCCGGCCACCTGCCCAACGCCTCGACCTTTTGCGGGCGCTGCGAGGCGGTCTGCCCGATGCGCATCCCGCTGCCGAAGATGATGCGCCACTGGCGCGAGCGCGAGTTCGAGCGCCACCTGGCGCCGCCGGCGGTGCGCGCCGGCCTGGTCATGTGGGTCTTCTTCGCCAAGCGGCCGGAGCTCTATCGTTTCGCTACCGGACTGAAGGCGATGGTGCTGGGCGCGCTGGGCCGCCAGCGCGGGCGCTTCGCCTGGATGCCGCTCGGCCGCGGCTGGACGGCGCACCGCGACCTGCCAGTGCCGGAGGGCCGCACCTTCATGGAGCTCTACGACGAACGGCAGCGGGCGCCGGTGCGCGACGGGATCGTGCGGGCCCTGCGTCGCGGACCGGAGACCGAACGGCGCGATGCCGCCGGGGAGCGCGACGCCGCATGAGCAAGCAGGCGATCCTCGGCGCGATCCGCCGCTCCCTCGGCCGCGACCCGCGCGACTCCTACCTCGCCCAGGCGCGGCTTGCCGAGCATCCGCGCGGCATCGTGCCCGAGCGCAGCCGGCGCGACCGCGCGGGCCAGCTCGCCCTGTTCCAGGAGCAGGCCGAGGCGGTCGACGCGACCGTCGTGCGCCTGGCCGCGCTGGACGAGGTGCCGGAGGCGGTCGCCGACTACCTGAAACGCCATAACCTGCCCGGCGACCTCCGCCTGGCGCCGGATCCCGAGCTGGAAGGACTGCCGTGGGCGGACAAGGCGCCGATGCTGACCGTGGCCAGCGGCCGCGCCGACCCCGAGGATCCGACCTCGCTGACCGGCGCCTTCGCCGGCATCGCCGAGACCGGCACGCTGATGCTGCACTCCGGGCCACAGGGCCCGACCACCCTGAACTTCCTGCCGGAAAACCATCTGGTGGTGCTGAAGGCCAGCCAGGTGGTCGGCGCCTACGAGGAGGCCTGGGCGCGGGTGCGCGCGGCCTACGGCCCCGGCGCGCTGCCGCGCACGGTCAACTTCGTCACCGGCCCGTCGCGCACCGGCGACATCGAGCAGACCATCCAGCTCGGCGCGCACGGCCCGCGCCGCCTGCACATCCTGCTGATCGAGGACGAGCCGGAGGCGGGTGCGGGAGAAGAGGGCGCCTGATGGCGAAGGACGAGGACCTGGCGCTGTGGCGCAAGGTCGCGGCCTCCGTCACCCCGCTGAAGCGCAAGCGACACTTCCGGCCCAAGTCAAGGGATACGGACGCGGCGGACGGGGCGCCCCAGCCGGCCAAGCCGGTGCGCCAGCCCAAGCCGCAACGCCGCCACGTGCCGCCGCCCGCCCCGCCGGTTCCGCCGCCGACGCCGCCCCACCTGCATCACGGCCACATGGCCGGCATCGACGGACGCACCGCCCAGCGCCTGCGCCGCGGCCAGCTTCCGATCGAGGCGACGCTCGACCTGCACGGCCACCGGCAGGAGGACGCCCACCGCGCGCTGATCGCCTTCGTCGGCGCCGGCCAGGCGGCCGGACGCCGGCTGCTACTGGTGGTCACCGGCAAGGGGCTGCGCGGGCCGGAGGCCGGCGTGCTGCGCCGCCAGGTGCCGCTGTGGCTGAACGGCCCGCCGCTGCGCGAGAAGATCCTGGCCTTCGACTACGCCCGGCCGGAGCATGGCGGCAGCGGCGCCCTCTACGTGCTGCTCAAGCGCCAGCGCCAGCGCTGACGATGCGCGCTCAGGCCGCCGCGGGGTGCGCGGCGAACCAGGCGAGCAAGGCGGCAGCGAGTCGCTCCGGCTGTTCCAGCATCGGCCAATGCCCGGCGCCCTCCAGCGGCAGGTAGTGCCAGGGCGCCGCCACGAAGGCGGCCGAGTCGGCGACCTGCGCGGCGGCCATCAGCGGGTCGGCGAGCCCGTGGATCGCCTGGGTCGGCACCTGCACGGGCGGCGGCGCCTCGCCGCCCTCGAGCGCGGCGGCGAGCAGGCGGTCGACCGGGTGCGCCAGCTCGATGCGCCGCATCGCCTCCAGGCGGGCCGGATCGCGCACCAGCGCCTCGGCCACGCCCGGCCCGTCCGGGTGGCTCGCCAGGAAGAAGCGCAGCAGCGCGCCGTCGCCGGCCAGCAGTGCCTGCGCGCCTCCCGGCGCCTGGGCCAGCAGGTAGTACCAGAGCGCCGAGAGCTTGGCGTGATCCAGCGCCAGGACGGCCCCCAGGTGGCCGACCGAGACGGTGGTGAAGCTGGCCAGGCGCTCCGGCGCTTCCGCGGCGATTTGCCAGCCCACCACCGCACCCCAGTCGTGCGCGACCAAGTGCAGCGGCCCGCGCGTCTTTGCCGCGGCGAGCTCCAGCAGGTCGGCGGCCAGCGCCGGCGCCGTATAGCGCTCCAGCGCCTCGGGCCGGGCGCTGGCGCCGAAGCCGAGCAGGTCGGGCGCGACGACGCGGTAGCCGGCGGCGACCAGCGGCGCCACCTGGTGGCGCCACAGGCGGCCATCGTCCGGCCAGCCGTGCAGCAGCAGCGCCGTCTGCGGCCCGTCCCCCGCGGTGCGCACGGCATAGGCGGCACCGCGGATCTCCTGGACTGCGGGCGGCGCGGCGAAATCCGCGCTCCCTTTCGCCGCCGCCGCACCGGCGGGAGCGGCCCCCCCTTGCGTATCGTTCATGCGCTCGCGACCCTGTTGTCCAATCGTTCGAGTGTGAAAGTAAACGAAACCGTTTTGTTTTGTAAAGACTGCGACCAAACCATGAGCGACTCAGACACGCCATCGCCCCCGCCGGAAGCCGCGCCGCCCTCCGGCCCGGAAAGGCGGAGGTCCGGGCCCCGTCCGGCCAAACGCGCACAGATCCTGCGCGCCGCGGCGGCGGTCTTCCTGCGCGACGGCTTCGGCCCGGCCAGCGTCGATGCGATCACGCTGGAAGCGGGCGTCTCCAAGCGCACGCTCTATGCCCATTTTCCGTCCAAGGAACGGCTGTTCGAAGCCATCGTCGGCGCGCTCTGCGACGAGATCCTGCGTCCGCTTGACGCGGCTGCGGAGCCGGGGGCGCCGCTGCGCGATCTGCTGCTGCAGCTCGGCCAGCAGTATCTCGACGCCATGCTCTCGCCCGGCGGGCTCGACCTCTACCGCCTCGTCGTTGCGGAGGCGAAACGCTTCCCCGCGCTGGGCGAACTGTTCTACGCACGCGCCCATGAGCGCGCCGCCGCCGCCCTCGCCGACCACCTCGCCCGGCATGCCGGGCCCGGCGTGGACGCCCGCTTCGCCGCCGAGGGCTTCTTCATGCTGGTCGCCGGCTTCACCTACGAGCGCGCCCTGCTGCGGCCCGATGTGCCGATGAGCCGCGCGGGGCTGCGCAGCCAGCTCGAACAGGCGGTCGACCTCTTCCTCGTCGGCCTCGCCGGGGCGCCGCGTCCCTGATGCCGGCACAGGCGAGCGTATGGAACACACTGCGGGCGCAGGGCTTTCGTTCCCTAGGGACGTCCGCACGCCAACGACATGGGCGACAGCGCGGGCGGACGTTGGATAAACTCGATTCGCGTTCACACTTCAGCCGGGAGAGAGGCCACGCCATGCACCTGGAAGGTTCCTGCCACTGCGGCGCGGTGCGCTTCTCGCTGGAGTGCCCGACGCCGGTGCCCTACCAGCGCTGCTACTGCGCGATCTGCCGCAAGACCCAGGGCGGTGGCGGCTTCGCCATCAACCTCGGCGGCTGGGCGGAGACCCTGAAGGTGCAAGGACGCCGCGCGCTCGGCATCTATCGCGCGCGCGGACCGGAGCACGATCCCGAGGGCGTCAGCCACGCCGAGCGCGCCTTCTGCCGCAAGTGCGGCTCGGCGCTCTGGCTCTACGACCGCGACTGGCCCGAGCTGATCCACCCCTTCGCCTCGGCCATCGACACGCCGCTGCCGCCGGCGCCCGAGCACGTCGACCTGATGCTGGCACACAAGCCCGAGTGGGTGGTGGTGCCGGCCGGCCCGGCGACGGCCTTCGCGGTCTACCCCGAGGAGTCGCTGGAGGACTGGCACCGCCGGCACGGGCTCTACGACGGCCCGCCCGAGGAGGAGGCATGACGCCCTTCGGCCAGCGCCTGCGCGACCTGCGCGCCGCACGCGGCATCGCCGCCAAGGACATGGCGGCCGCCCTGGGGGTCAGCCCCGCCTACCTCTCGGCGCTGGAGCACGGCAAGCGGGGCCGGCCCAACCGCCGCTTCGTGCATCAGGCCTGCCAGTACTTCGGCATCATCTGGGACGAGGCCGAGGAGCTGCAGCGTCTGGCCGACCTGTCGCACCCGCGCGTGGTGGTCGACACCGCCGGCCTGTCGCCCGAGGCGACCCTGCTGGCCAACCGCCTGGCCGAGCGCATCCGCGAGCTGCCGCCGGATACCGTCGCGCGCCTGCTCGCGCTGGTCGAGCGGAGCTGAGGCCGGCCGCTCACAGCGGCGGCGGGCCCGGCGTCTTAAGGGGCGAAACCCTAGACCTCCAGAACCGCGCCGCCCCGCCGATGCCCGCCGACCTCCATGCCGCCACGCGCCAGGCCGTCGACCGCTTTCGCAGCGACCTGCGCACGCTGCTTGACGAGGCGGTGCGCCAGCACACCGAGGGCCTGCTGAAGCAGGCGGAGACGAGTTACCGGCAGGTGCTGCTGCGCCAGCCGCAGCAGCCGGAGGCGCTCAACAATCTGGGCGTCCTGCTGGCCGAGACCGACCGCCTGAACGAGGCGCTGATGGTGCTGCGCCAGGCGGTGACCCACCAGCCGGCCAACCCGGACTACCTGCTGAACCTGGGCCGGGTCGAGACGGTGATGGGCAACCCCGCGGCGGCCGAACGCTCCTTCCGCGGCGCGCTGGAGCAGGATCCCGGCAACGCCGAGGCGGCGCTCACCCTCGGCGGCCTGTTGGAGCAGGCCGGCGGCCTGGGCGACGCCGAGACGGTCTATCGCAGCCTGCTGGCCAAGCGCCCCGACGACCCGCAGGCGCTGCTGGCGCTAGCGCGGGTGGCGCGCAGCCTCGGCCGGCCGCAGGAGGCGGAGGCGGCGCTCGAGCAAGCAGTCGCCGCCGCCCCGGAAACGGCCGACGCGCACCTTGAGCTGGGCCGCCTGCTGCTGGCGCGCCACGCGCTGGAGCCGGCCGTCGCCGCCTTGTCCGACGCCGTCGCCGTGGCCCCGGAGAGCGCCGCCGCCCACCTGGCGCTGGGCGAGACGCTGGCCCGCCTGGGCAAGCCGGCACGCGCCGCCGAGGCCTTTCGGGCGGCGCTGGCGCACGACCCCGCCGCCCTTCAGGCGCGGGTCGGCCTGGTCCGCGCGCTGCTGGCCGACGGCCGTCCCGACGCCGCCGTCGAGGAATCCCGGGCCGACGCCAAGGAGGCGCGGCCGGAGTTGCTGATCGCGCGCGCCGAGGCGCAGGCGGCGGGCGGCCACCTGGAGGCGGCGGTCGAGAGCTACGCCGGCGCCGTGCAGGCCGAGCCGAACCGGGCGGCGGGCTACCTGCAGCTCGGCCCCTTGCTGCGCGCCACCGGTCGCGAGGCCGAGGCGGAGCGGCTGTTCGACTGGCGCGCGCTGCTCTACTGGCGGCGTCTGCCGGGGGTCGAGGGCTACGGCTCGACCAGCGCCTTCAACGCCGCTCTGGCACGGGCGATCGAGGCACGGCTCGACCCGGCCGAAGCCGAGCGGCTGCCGGGCACGCCGCTGCGCTGCGGCGCCGAGCTGACGCCGGAGCTGTTCGGCGCTGCGGCGCCGCCGCTCGGCCCGGCGTTGGAGGCCTTCGCCGCGATGGCGAGCCACCACATGCGCGGCTACCTGGCCGAGCGGCGCGGCCTGCCGGGCCATCCCTACTTCGCAGACCCGCCGGCCCAGGTCGAGCTGCGCGCCCAGGGGGTGCGTCTGCCGGCCTCGGCCTTCGTCGAGCCGCACGTCCACCCGGAGGCCTATCTCTCCGGCCTCTACTTCCTGCAGGTTCCGCCGGAGGTGGCCGAGCGGCGCGACTCCATCGCCGGCTGCCTGCGCTTTTCCGACGCGCCGCGGCCGGCCGAGTGGACCAGCTTCGAGACCATCCGCCCGAAGGCCGGGCTGCTGGTGCTCTTCCCCGCCTACCTCTGGCACGCAGCGATCCCCTTCAACGCGACCGGCGACTGCCTGGCGCTTGCCTTCGACTTCTTCGCCGCCGCGCCGGACGGCGCCGCGTCGCCCCAGCGGCGCTACGCCGTGGGTTGAGCCTCCCTACTCCGCCGCCTGAGCCTGGTAGATGCCGGCGGCCTTGACGCTCTCGTCGACGTAGGCCTCGAACTGCTTGAAGTTCTGCTCGAAGCGGCGGACCAGGTCGGCGGCGGTGCGGTCGTAGGCCGCCGGGTCGGCCCAGGTCCGGCGCGGGTCGAGCACCTCGCTCGGCACGCCGGGGCAGGCGGTCGGCATCAGCACGCCGAAGTCCGGGTGCGGCAGCATCTCGACGCCGTCCAGCTCGCCGGCCAGGGCGGCGCGCAGCATGGCGCGGGTCAGCTTGATGTCCATGCGCTTGCCGACGCCGTACTGGCCGCCCGACCAGCCGGTGTTGACCAGCCAGCACCGGGCGCCGCTGGCCTGCATCTTGTCGCGCAGCATCTTGGCGTAGACGCTGGGGTGGCGCGGCATGAAGGGGGCGCCGAAGCAGGTCGAGAAGGTGGCCGAGGGCTCGGCGCCCAGGCCCTTCTCGGTGCCGGCGACGCGCGCCGTGTAGCCCGAGAGGAAGTGGTACATCGCCTGCTCGGGCGTCAGCTGGCTGATCGGCGGCAGCACGCCGAAGGCGTCGGCCGTCAGCATGACGATGTTGGTCGGCGCGCCGCCGCGGCCGCTGTCGCTGACGTTGGGGATGAACTCGATCGGGTAGGAGGCGCGGGTGTTCTCGGTGTAGTGCGCCGAGTCCAGGTCGAGCCGCCGGGTCTCCGGGTCCATCGCCACGTTCTCCAGCACCGTGCCGAAGCGGCGGGTGGTGGCGTAGATCTCCGGCTCGGCCTCCTCCGACAGGCGGATCACCTTGGCGTAGCAGCCGCCCTCGAAGTTGAAGACGCCGTTGTCCGACCAGCCGTGCTCGTCGTCGCCGATCAGGGTGCGGCTGCCGTCGGCCGACAGCGTCGTCTTGCCGGTGCCCGACAGGCCGAAGAAGATCGCCGTGTCGCCCTTCGCGCCGATGTTGGCCGAGCAGTGCATCGGCAGCACGTCGCGCGCCGGCAGCAGGTAGTTGAGGATCGAGAAGACGGACTTCTTGATCTCGCCGGCATAGGAGGTGCCGCCGATCAGCACGATGCGTTGGCTGAAGCTGACCAGTACGAAGCACTCGCTGCGGGTGCCGTCGGTGGCCGGGTCGGCCTGCAGGCCGGGGACCTGCAACACGGTGAAGTCCGGCGCGAAGGCGGCCAGCGCGTCGTGGCCCGGTTGGATGAACATGTTGCGCGCGAAGAGGTTGTGCCAGGCGCACTCGGTGACCACGCGCACCGAGATGCGGTAGTCGGGGTCGGCCCCGGCGAAGCAGTCCTGCACGAAGACCGTGCGCCCCTGCAGGTACGCGCGCGCCTTGCCCAGCAACCGCTCGAAGTGCTCCGGAGCGATCGCCACGTTGACGTCGCCCCACCAGATCTCGTCGCGGATCTCCGGCTCGTCGACGATGAACTTGTCCTTGGGGCTGCGCCCCGTGTGCTCGCCGGTCAGCGCGACCAGCGGGCCGCCCTCGGCCAGCCGCGCCTCGCCGCGGACCAGCGCCTGCTCGACCAGCGCCGGCGCGCCGAGGTTCCAGTAGGCCGCCTTCAGGTTGCGCAGGCCCAGGCTCTCCAGGCCGTGCTGCGGCACGACCGGTCCGATCTTGTCCACCGTCCTCGCTCCTCCCCAAACGCGTTCATGCGCCGCAGCCGCCCTGTCGTCCCCCGGCGCGCCCCGGGGCCGGTCCGACCTGCGTGGGTGCGGCCGATTGCCCGTGAGCTAACGAGACTTAGGGGGCCGCCCGTTCCGCCGCAACATATTCGTCACCGCGAAGCCGCCGAATCGCCACAGCGCCGGCGGTCCGCAGAGTCCCTGCCGCCCTGCCCCTTCGGCGCAGGCGTTCAGGCGGTGGCGTTCCCGGGGCGCTTGCGGGCGCGGCGGGTCAGGCGGACCAGTTCGACGCGGCAGGACTCGGCGTCGTGCACCGGCGTGTCGAAGGCGAGGCGGGCGAGGTCCGGGCCGCGGCGCAGGTCGCAGCCCTCCGGGTCGACGCCGGTCATCGCCCAACCCTCGCCCGGCAGGTGCAGCAGGTGCGCGGCCATGGCGGCGATGGCGTCGAGATGGTCCTCGTTCATGTGCGCGACGATCTCCGCCTCGGCCGCCGCCAGGGCTTCGCGGCCGGCGGTGTCGAACGACAGCTCCGGGCCCTCCAGCCAGTGGATGCGCCCGAAGCCGGCGACCAGGTGCGCCCGGGCGAGGCGGATCCGGTACAAGTGGAAATCGGCGAAACCGGCATAGACGGCGGCGCCCGGATGCCGGCGGACCACCCGCGCCAGCAGGTCCGGATCGTCGCTCGGCTCGACGGTGCCCAGCACGCCGGCGCGCGGGCCCGTCAGCGGGTCGTCGAGCCCGGCGACGTCGCTGACCAGCAGGCCCAGGCGCGGGTCGGCCTTCAGGTTGGCCGTGTGGTCCGCCAGGTCGGAAAGCAGCAGCAGCGGGTGGCCGGCGTGGTCGACCGTCAGCAGCACCAGCGAGGGGTAGGGCCAGCCCCAACTCTCGCTGTCCGGCCCGCCGCGCGCCAGCCTGCTCGCCAGCGCCGCGGTGCCCGCCGTGCGCAGCAGGCGGCGAACCTCAGCGGCGGGCGTGGCGACAGGAGGGGATGCGTCGGTCATGGCGCCGCGAGTTGGCCGCGCCGTCCGGGTTCAGTCAAGTCGTCGCGGCGCCATGTCGCCGCTTGATCCACATCAGGGCAAAACATGCGAACGACCGCATATGTATGCGCAAGCGGCCGGCTGGCCGCCCCTCACGCACGCGCGAAAGGATCTCCGCCATGCCCCGCAACGTCGGCACGCTCGACCGCATCGCCCGCATCGTGCTCGGCCTCGTCCTGCTGTCGCTGGTCTTCGTCGGTCCGCAGACCCTCTGGGGCCTGATCGGCCTGGTGCCGCTGCTCACCGGCGCCGTCGGCACCTGCCCGGCCTATTCCCTGGTCGGCCTCAACACCTGCCGCACCCGGGTGCGCAGACACGCCTGAGGCAGGCGGCGATCCCGTTTCGGCGCCCCTTCCATCGCGGCGGGTCGCCCCCCACATATCGGACCAGAGTGCGAACGGATTGTGGCGCGCGGGATGCGAAAGAACCGCGCGCCCGCCGTATCGCCGCCCGATTGCGTCGGCAGCGTAACGATCCTGCGGCGCCGATCCGGCATGGCCGGCCCGGGGCTCGCGCGATACCGACACGCCGCCGACACGCCGAGAGGGGGGAAGCCCGCCGATGCAGCACACCATCGCCCTGGTCGACGACGACCGCAACATCCTGACCTCCGTCTCCATGGCGCTGGAGACCGAAGGCTACAAGGTGCGCACCTACGCCGAGGGCAGCGAGGCGTTGCGCGGCCTCTCGGCCCAGCCGGTCGACCTGGCGGTGCTCGACATCAAGATGCCGCGCATGGACGGCATGGAGCTGCTGCGCCGGCTGCGCGAGAGCTCCAACGTGCCGGTGATCTTCCTGACCTCGAAGGACGACGAGGTCGACGAGTTGCTCGGCCTGCGCATGGGCGCCGACGACTACATCAAGAAGCCGTTTTCCCAGCGCCTGCTGATCGAACGCATCCGCGCGCTGCTGCGGCGCGAGCGCTCGTTGCGCGACGAGTCCGGCGGCGACAGCCCGAAGGAGCAGCCGCTGCTGCGCGGCAACCTGATGATGGACCCGGGCCGCCACCTGGTGACCTGGCGCGGCGAGCCGGTCAGCCTGACCGTCACCGAGTTCCTGATCCTCAAGGCGCTGGCCCAGCGCCCCGGCCACGTCAAGAACCGCGACCAGTTGATGGACGCCGCCTACGGCGAACACATCTACGTCGACGACCGCACCATCGACAGCCACATCAAGCGGCTGCGCAAGAAGTTCAAGCAGGCCGATCCCGAGTTCGCGCAGATCGAGACTCTCTACGGCGTCGGCTACAGGTATAAGGACGGCTGAGCGACCGTTTGGCAATTCGCTGGCCCGTCCCGCGCTTCACGACCCGGCCGCGCGACGACAGTATCCTGGATGGATGCCCGGTTGGGGCGCGGGACGGAACAGCGCGGAAAATGGACCGCGCGGGCCATTTTTCGAACGGACTCCGGGCACGGCCGCCGGCGCGAAGGAGCCAGATGAGCGTCGAGTCCTCCGATACCGGCTTCGCCAAGACCGTCTTCGGGCGCCGGGCGGGCGGCGAGGCCGCGCCGACCGTGGCGCCGCGGGATGCGGCCCGGAGCAGGGGGCGCGCGGCCGAACCGCGCCGCGAGACGGTGCCCGCCGGCCGGCGTCGCCGGCCGGCCTGGCGCTCGCCGCTGACCCGGCGGATCCTGGCGCTCAACATGCTGGTGCTGCTGATCCCGGTGCTCGGGCTGCTGCACCTCGACCAGTACCGCCAGACCCTGGTCGATTCCGAGCTGAAGGCGCTGCAGGTGCAGGCCGAGACCTTCGCGCTGGCCCTCGGCTCGACCGCGGTTCAGGACACCGGCAGCGGCGAGCAGGTGCTGCTCGAGGACATGACGCGCCAGACCGTGCGCCTGCTGCTCTCCGGCACGGCGCTGCGTGCGCGCGTCTTCGACCGCGCCGGCGCGCTGACCGCCGATTCCTTCCTGCTGATGGGCCCGGGCGGCCAGGTCAAGGTGATGGAGCTGCCGCCGCCGGAGACCGGCAACCCGCTCGTGCGCTGGATCGGCGAGGTCTACGACGCGGTGGTCAACGGCCTGCCCGGCGCGCACGGCCTGCCGCGCTATCGCGAGGCGCCGAACCAGACCGCCGCCGACTACGGCGAAGTCGAGCGTGCGCTGGCCGGCGAGTCCGGCGGGCGGGTGCGGGTCGACGGCGACGGCCGCATGGTGCTCTCCGCCGCGGTTCCGGTGCAGCGCTACCGCCAGGTGATGGGCGCGCTGATGCTGACCAAGGACGGCACCGGCATCGAACAGGCGGTGCGCGACCGCCGCCACGACATCCTGCTGGTCTTCGGCGTGGCGCTGGCGGTCACCGTCCTGCTCTCGCTCTATCTCGCGCGCACCATCGCTCTGCCGATCCGACGCCTGGCCGAGAGCGCCGATCGCATCCGCGGCGGCGCCGGCAGCGGCCTGCGCGGCCCGTCGGGCTTCGTGCCCGGCCTGACCCGCCGGCACGACGAGATCGGCGACCTGGCCCAGGCGCTGCAGGCGATGACAGACGCGCTGAACGCGCGCATGCAGGCGATCGAGGGCTTCGCCGCCGACGTCGCGCACGAGATCAAGAACCCGCTGACCAGCCTGCGCAGCGCGGTCGAGACGGCGGCGCGGCTGGACGACCCGGAGCAGCAGAAGAAGTTGATGGCGATCATCGTCGACGACGTGCAGCGCCTCGACCGCCTGATCAGCGACATCTCCGACGCCTCGCGCCTGGACGCCGAGCTGGCGCGCGCCGATGCGGAGGACGTCGACGTCGCCCGCCTGCTGGAGACCCTGGCCGAGGTCTACCGCGCGGTCGCCGAGCAGCGCGGCGTGGCGATCGAGACCGAGGTGGACGAACGCGCCCGCCTGACCGTGCAGGGCCTCGAGGGGCGGCTCGGCCAGGTCTTCCGCAACCTGCTGACCAACGCCATCTCCTTCTCGCCGCCGGGCGGCAGGATCGCGCTGCAGGCCTGGCGCGATACCCGCTGGCGGGCCGAGTCCGGGCGCGACTGGGTGGCCATCGCGCTGAGCGACGCGGGGCCGGGCCTGCCGCCGGACAAGCTCGACGCCATCTTCGACCGCTTCTATTCCGAGCGGCCGGAGGGCGAGAAGTTCGGCACCCACTCCGGCCTCGGCCTCTCGATCTCGAAGCAGATCGTCGAGGCGCACGGCGGCGTGATATATGCCGAGAACCGGCCGGAGGGCGGCGCCCGCTTCGTCGTCCGCCTGCCGGCGTCCTGACGGCACGCCGACGGGAGTCGCAGTGCCGTCTGAGAAACAGCGACCGTCGGTCGCTCGCTTCGCCCTTCGACAGGCTCGGGACGAAGCGCGACGAGAGAGATAGCCTTCACCTTGAGCTGGTCGAAGGGCGAAGGCGCGCCCGCGGGGCGGACCGGAGGCGAAGGGCGGCCGAATGAGCGGCATGGCCGAGGACGAGGAGTTGCTGCACGCCACCGCGGTGCAGCTCGACACGCCGGACGGGCCGGTCGGCGTGCTGCTGCGCGGGCCGAGCGGCAGCGGCAAGTCGGACCTCGCCCTGCGCCTGATCGACGCGGGCGCGCGGCTGGTCGCCGACGACCAGAGCCGCCTGATCGCCCGCGGCGGCCGGCTGTTCGCCAGCGCGCCGGCGGAGCTGGCCGGCACCCTGGAGGTGCGCGGCTTCGGCCTGACCGGCGTGCCGAGCGCGCCCGAGGCGGAGGTGGCGCTGATCGCCGAGCTGGACGCGCAGGCGCCCGGCGCGCGCCTGCCGGAGGAGGAGGAGAGCCGCGTCCTGCTCGGCTGCCGGGTGCCTTGCCTGCGGCTCGACCCGCGCGCGCCCTCGGCCGCCGCCAAGCTGCGGCTGGCGGCCCGCAGCCGGGCCGCGGCCCTGGCCGCGCCGCCGCAGCCGGCGCCGCACAGCGATCGGCCGGAGCGCGGCCGGGCCCTGCCGGTCGTCGTCGTCACCGGCCTGTCCGGCGCCGGGCGCACCACCGCGCTCAAGGTGCTGGAGGATATCGGCTACGAGGCGATCGACAACCTCCCGCTCAGCCTGCTCGGCCCGGCGGTGCTCGCCGGCCACCTGGACCGTCCGGTGGCGCTCGGCGCCGACATCCGCAACCGCGATTTCGCCGCCCAGCCCTTCCTGGAGCAACTCGACCAGCTCGTCGCCGAGCCGGCGCTGGCGGTGAAGCTGCTGTTCATCGACTGCGCCGACGAGGTGCTGCAGCGCCGCTTCACCGAGACGCGCCGCCGCCACCCCCTGGCGCAGGAGCGCCCGCTGGCCGACGGCATCGCCGCCGAGCGCAGCATGACCCAGCCGCTGAAGGCGCGTGCCGACCTGGTGGTCGATACCTCGCAGCTCGCCGTACCCGACTTCCGCCGCTTGATGACCGGGCACTTCGGGCTCGGCAGCGGCGGCGGGCTCGGCCTGTTCGTCACCTCCTTTTCCTTCCGCCAGGGGCTGCCGCGCGAGGCCGACCTGGTGCTCGACGTGCGCTTCTTGCGCAACCCGCACTACGAACCCGAACTGCAGCCGCTGACCGGGCGCGACGCACGGGTCGCCGCCTACGTCGCCGCCGACCCGGAGTTCCAGCCCTTCTTCGACAACCTGACCCGGCTGCTGGCGCCGCTGCTGCCGCGCTACGAGGCCGAGGGCAAGAGCTACCTGACCGTCGCCGTCGGTTGCACCGGCGGCAAACACCGCTCCGTCGCAGTCGCCGAGAAGCTGGGCGCCTGGCTGGCCGAGCAGGGCCGCAGCGTGACCGTCGGCCACCGGGACGCCGGCGGCGAGGGCGCCGGCTCGGCGCGTCCGGTCGCCGAGATGTCACACGGCTAGCCACGCGCCGGGCTGTGCGCTAGCCTCCCGGTCCCACTCTCGAGGCAGTCCTGCCGATGATCGGTCTCTTGCTGGTTACCCACGGCCGCCTGGCGCAGGAGTTCATCTCCGCCATGGAGCACGTGGTCGGGCCCCAGTCCCAGGTCGCCGCCGTTTGCATCGGCCCCGAGGACGACATGGAGGCCCGGCGCGGCGAGATCATCGAACAGGTCGAGGCCTGCGACGGCGGCGACGGCGTGGTCATCCTGACCGACATGTTCGGCGGTACGCCCTCCAACCTGGCGATCTCGGTGCTCGACCAGGCCAAGGTCGAGGTGATCGCCGGCGTCAACCTGCCGATGCTGATCAAGCTGGCCAGCGTGCGCCAGACGGCGACCCTCGCCGCCGCGGTCGCCCAGGCGCAGGAGGCGGGGCGCAAGTACATCAACGTCGCCTCGCAGCTCCTCGCCGGCGAGTCGGTGCGCTGAGCGGCGCCGGCGGGCGGGCGATGAGCGAGTCGGCGGGGACCAGCCGGGACGCCGGAGCCACGGTCGAGCGCCTGGTCACCGTCGCCAACCAGCGCGGCCTGCACGCGCGCGCCGCCGCCAAATTCGTCAAGCTCGCCGGCAGCTTCGCCGCCGAGGTCCTGGTCAGCAAGGGCGGCCAGACAGTGCCCGGCGGCTCGATCATGGGCCTGATGATGCTGGCCGCGGCACCCGGCTGCGCGATCTGCATCTCCGCCTGCGGCCCCGATGCCGAGGCCGCCGTGGCCGCGCTTATCGAGCTGGTCGAGCGCAAGTTCGATGAAGACTGAGAAGGGCCAGCGCAAGGCCGCCCAGCGCGCCGGAGCGAAGTCGGGCGAGCGGCACTTCGAGGGGCTGGGCGTCTCGCCCGGCGTCGCCATCGGGCCGGCGCACCTGCGCGAGGGCCAGGTGGCGCGGGTACCGGAGTACGCGGTGCCGGCGACCAAGGTCGGCGCCGAGACCAGGCGCTTCGAGGCGGCCGTCGACAAGGCGGTGCGCCAGCTCGAGAAGATCCGCCGCAAGTCGGAGTCCTTCCACGGCACCTCGGCGGAGGAGTTGGGCTACCTGCTCGAGGCGCACCTGCAGATGCTCTCCTCCCGGCGCCTGCGCGAGGGCGTGCTGAGCCGCATTGCGGAGCGGCTGAACGCCGAGGCGGCCGTCGCCCAGGAGATCGAGTCGATCGCAGCCGCCTTCGATGCGGTCGAGGACGCCTATCTGCGCAGCCGGGTCAGCGAGATCCGCGAGGTCGGCCAGCGTATCCTGCGCAACCTGACCGAACGCGGCTTCGCCGGCTTCGGCGACCTGGACGCCGGCAGCGTCATCCTCGCCGAGGAGGTGACGCCGGCCGACACCGCGCTGATGGACCCGGGCAAGGTCGCCGGCTTCGCCTGCGCGCTCGGCGGTGCCGAGGGGCACACCGCAATCATGGCCCGCTCGCTCGGCATCCCCGCGGTCCTCGGTGCGCCCGGCGTGGTCGGCGGCATCTCGCCGGGCGACCTGGTGATCGTCGACGGCTCGGAGGGGCTGGTCGTCGTCAACCCGACGAAGAAGCGCCTGGCCGCCTACCGCAAGCGTCAGGACGAGCAGGCCAAGGAGGCCAAGGCGCTGGCCCGCCTGCGCGGGCTGGCGGCGCAGACGCGCGACGGCACGCGCCTGCTTCTGCAGGCCAACCTGGAGCTGCCGCGCGAGGTCGGGCAGGCCACGGCGGTGGGCGCCGAGGGCGTGGGCCTGCTGCGCACCGAGTTCCTCTTCATGAACCGCGACGACCTGCCGGACGAAGAGGAGCAGACCGAGATCCTGACCGGCATGGTCGCCGGCATGGGGGGGCAGACGGTGACCATCCGCACCCTCGACGTCGGTGGCGAGAAGCTGGCCTCCTCGCTCGGCGGGCATCTCGGCGAGAGCGCCAACCCGGCGCTCGGCCTGCGCGCCATCCGCCTGTCGCTGCGCGCGCCGGAGCTGCTGGAGGCCCAGTTGGCGGCGATCCTGCGCGCCGGCGCGGCCGGGCCGATCCGCATCCTCTTGCCATTGATCACCAGCGTCGAGGAGCTGCGCGCCACCCGCGTCATCCTGGAGAAGGTCTGGCGCCGGCTGAAGCGGCGCAAGGTGGCGACGGCCAAGAGCCTGCCGCCGCTGGGCGTCATGATCGAGGTGCCGGGCGCGGCGCTGGCCGCCGACGCCCTGGCGCACGAGGCGGACTTCTTCGCCATCGGCACCAACGACCTGATCATGTACACCCTGGCCATCGACCGCGGCGAGGAGCGGGTGGCGCACCTCTACAACCCTCTGCACCCGGCGGTCCTGCGCCTGATCCACTTCTCGGTCGATGCCGGCCTGCGCGCCGGCAAGGGCGTGTCGGTGTGCGGCGAGATGGCAGGCGACCCGCGATACGTGCCCCTGTTCGTCGGGCTCGGCGTACGCGAGCTCTCGATGAGCCCGAAGGCGCTGGCGCGGGTCAAGGACCGGGTGCGCCGGCTGGACGCCGTCGCCGCCGCGCGCCTGGCCAGCGAGCTGACGATCCTCAACGATTCCGGCGAGATCGCCCGCCTGCTCGACCTCTTCAACGCCCGCCTGTAGCGCGCCAAGCCTTTTCAATGCGCGTTTGTAGGACGCCCGGCGGGCCGCCGTGACGACCGGCGAATGCACGCAGACGTATGCGTGACGCGCGGACGATGCACACATAAGATTGCATAAACGATTTGACGCTAGCCTCCTGCTTCGCGCTTTGCGGGAAAGACCGCGAAATGCCTCTCGGCATCAAGGAGGACGCCATGCTCTCGCGCCTGAAGACGGCCCAGAAGCTCTATGTCTTGACGGGCCTTTGCCTGCTGTCCGTCGCGCTTGTCGGGGCCCGCGGATACTGGGGTGCCATGCAAGTCGGCGACCTGATGTCGGAGTACCGCAGCACCGCCCGCATGCAGATGCTGACCGGCAACGTCGCCGAGGACTTCCTGCAGGCGCGCATGGCTGCCTTGAAGTATCGCCTGAGCCCGGACGCGCGGCACGCCGCCGAGGTCGAGAGCAACATGTCGGAGGTGCGCGAGATGCGCCAGGCGCTCGACCAGATCGTGCGCGAGCCGGAGTTGCGGCAGGCGCTGGTCGAGCTGAAGCTGCAGATCCAAGACTACGGCGATACCTTCGCGCGGGCGCGGGCGAGCGAAGGGGACGCGGCCGGCGCGCTCCTGGCCAGCCTCGACGAGATCGGCCCGCGAATCTATGCCGAGCTGGACCGCCTGCAGGAGTCGCTGCAAACACGGCAGAACGAGTTGGGGCCGGCGGCCGTCGCCGCGCGCCGGGCGACCGAGCGCGAAATCCTGCTGCTCGCCGCGGCGTCGGTCGTGCTTGCAGGCGCCGGCGCGCTCGGGCTCGGTCGGGCGACCAGCCGACCGATCGAGCGGGTGACCGCGGTCATGGTCCGCCTCGCCGAGACCGGCGATACGAACCTCGAAGTGCCCGACCGGCAGCGGCGCGACGAGGCTGGCGCCCTGGCCCGGGCGCTGGAGAGCTTCCGAACGACCGTGGCGCGCCAACGCGAGCTTGAGGCGGCGCAGAAGCGCAAGGAGGCGGAGGTCGAAGCCGAAAGGCGCGCCGCCGTGCGCGCCATGGCCGAGCGCTTCGAGCAATCGGTCGGCCGGGTGGTGCAGGCGCTGTCCGGTTCGGCCCACGACATGCAGCAGGCCGCACAGGCGCTCTCGGCCACGGCGGAGCAGACCAGCCGGCAGTCGGGCGCCGCCGGCGCTGCGGCGGAGGAAGCCGCCGAGAACGTCCAGAGCGTGTCCGCCGCCGCCGAGGAGCTGGCCAACTCCATCGGCGAGATCGCCCGCCAAGTCGCCGAATCCTCGCGCATCACCGGCGCCGCAGCCAGCCAGGCCGACGGCACCAACCGCCGGGTCGAGGGGCTCAACGCGGCGGCGCAGAGGATCGGCAGCGTCGTGCAGATGATCGCCGAGATCGCCGAGCAGACCAACCTGCTGGCCCTCAACGCCACGATCGAGGCGGCCCGCGCCGGCGAGGCGGGCAAGGGCTTCGCCGTGGTGGCGGCCGAGGTCAAGTCGCTGGCCACCCAGACCGCCAAGGCGACGGAGGAGATCCGCCAGCAGGTGGAGGAGATCCAGGGCGAGACCGCCGGGGCCGCGAGCGACATCGGCGAGGTTGCCCGGACCATCCAGCAGGTCAACGAGATCGCCCAGTCCCTGGCGGCCGCCGTCGAGGAGCAGGGGGCGGCGACCGAGGAGATCGCGCGCAACGCCCAGTCCGCCAGCGCCGGAACCGAGACGGCCCGCGGGAACGTCGGTGGCCTGCGCCAGGCGGCGGACGAGGCCGGCACCCGCGCAGGAGAGGTGCTGGAGGCGGCCGACGAGCTCAGCCGTCAGTCGGCCGGCCTGCAGGAGGCGGTGCAGGGCTTCCTCGGCGAGGTGCGCGCCGCCTAGAGCGCGATCGTCACTGGTGGAAGCGGATCCGCTTCCACCAGTGACGTGAATCCTGCTCTAGGCCCTCTGCGGCGCGCCTCGGGTGCCGCATTCGGCCTGCGCGCGGCGCGGCGGGGCGCCTTGCCTCTTCGCGGCGAGCCTGCTATGTCGCATGCCGATTCCCGACCCCCGAACGCCCGTTCCGTCGGCTGCCCCGCAGGGCACGGCTGGCGATGCGCGGGCCGAGCGCTGACGAAGGACCCTTCGACCCATGGCCGAGTTCACCGATTACAAGGTCAAGGACATCTCGCTGGCCGACTACGGCCGCAAGGAGATCGAGATCGCCGAGACCGAGATGCCGGGCCTGATGGCGCTGCGCGAGGAGTACGGCGCCGCCAAGCCGCTGACGGGCGCGCGCATCGCCGGCTGCCTGCACATGACCATCCAGACGGCCGTGCTGATCGAGACCCTGGTCGCGCTGGGCGCCGAGGTGCGCTGGTCCTCCTGCAACATCTTCTCGACCCAGGACCACGCCGCCGCCGCCATCGCCGCCGCCGGCATCCCGGTCTTCGCCTGGAAGGGCATGAGCGAGGAAGAGTTCTGGTGGGCGATCGAGCAGACCATCACCGGGCCGGACGGCTGGGAGCTCAACATGATCCTGGACGACGGCGGCGACCTCACCCAGATCATGCACACCGAGAAATACCTGCCGATCATGCAGAAGGTGCGCGGCATCTCCGAGGAGACCACCACCGGCGTCATGCGGCTCTACCAGATGGCCAAGGCCGGCTCCCTCGAGTGCCCCGCCATCAACGTCAACGACTCGGTGACCAAGTCGAAGTTCGACAACAAGTACGGCTGCCGCGAAAGCCTGGTCGACGCCATCCGCCGCGGCACCGACGTGATGATGGCCGGCAAGGTCGCCATGGTCTGCGGCTTCGGCGACGTCGGCAAGGGCTCGGCCGAGTCCCTGCGCCAGGCCGGCTGCCGCGTGATGGTCAGCGAGGTCGACCCGATCTGCGCCCTGCAGGCCGCCATGGAGGGCTACGAGGTCGTCACCATGGAGCAGGCCGCGCCGCGCGCCGACATCTTCGTCACCGCGACCGGCAACAAGGACGTGATCACCGTCGATCACATGCGGCAGATGAAGGACCGCGCCATCGTCTGCAACATCGGGCACTTCGACACCGAGATCCAGGTCGACGCCCTGCGCAACATGAAGTGGGACAACGTCAAGCCGCAGGTCGACCAGATCGAGTTCCCCGACGGCAAGAAGATCATCCTGCTGTCCGAGGGGCGCCTGGTGAACCTGGGCAACGCCACCGGCCACCCCAGCTTCGTCATGTCCGCCAGCTTCACCAACCAGGTGCTGGCCCAGATCGAGCTGTGGAAGAACGCCGACGGCTACGACCGCAAGGTCTACGTGTTGCCGAAGAAGCTTGACGAGAAGGTGGCGGAACTTCACCTGGCGAAGATCGGCGCGACCCTGTCGAAGCTGAACGGCGAGCAGGCCGCCTACATCGGCGTCGAGGTCCAGGGTCCCTTCAAGGGCGACGCCTACCGTTACTGATCCGGGGGCGCGATCGCCCGCCCGCAGCTTCGCGGCGCACCGCCCTCAACCTGCGGTGCGCGCCGCTTCTCTTGCCCCGCCGCCGCGGCTCCCCCTAGAGTGTCGCCAGCGGATGGACTCGACGCGGGGGCATGCGGGCGCGGGGGCTGGTCCCGGCGGCTCGCCACACGACAGAGCATGACGCCGGCCTGGATCGCAGCAGCGGTTGTCGGGGCCGCGCTGGTCGCGGCCAGCACCCTGCTGTGGCGTCGCGCCGAGGCGCGCGCGCACGACCTTCGCACCGCGCAGGCGGCCGCCGAGGCGGCGGGCGCGGAGGCGGCTGCGCGGCTGCGGGCGTTGGAGGCCGAACGCGACGAGCTCGGCGAACGGCTGCGCGAAGCGCAGGAGGGCGAGGCGCGGCGGCGCGCCACCATCGAGCAGGCACGCGACAATCTCTACAGCCTGATCAACGGCCTGCCGCGGCCGGTCTGGTGGCGAGGCCGCGACCTCGGCCTGCTCTACGTCAACGACGCCTATCTGGCCGCCGTCGGCCGGGAGCGCGCGGCGGTCCTGCAGGCGAGCGCCGAACTGGTCGACGAGGACGACCGCGAAGCGGCGCACGCGCTGGCCCGCGCCGCGCTGGCCGCCGGCGAGAGCCGCTCCCAGAGCTTCCATGTGGTGGCCGGCGGCCAGCGCGTCCTGTTGGAGATCACCGAGACGCCGCTGCCCGACGGCACCCTGGTCGGGCACGCGCGCGACCTGACGGCGGTCGAGGAACTGCGCGGGGAACTGTCGAGGCACGACCGCGCGCACGCGGCGGTGCTCGAGAACCTCAACGTCGGCATCGCGGTGCTCAGCGCCGATCTGCACCTGACCTTCTACAACCCCGCCTACGTCCGCCTCTGGCAGCTCGACGAGGCCTTCCTGTCCGGCCAGCCGCACGTCACCGAGCTGTGGGACCGACTGCGCGCCGAGCGGCGCCTGCCCGAACAGGCCGACTTCGGCGAGTTCAAGCGGCAGAGCCTGCGCCAGTTGCAGCGCGTGATCGAGCCGAGCGAGGAGCTGATCCACCTGCCCGACGGCACCACCGTGCGCGCCGTGGTCAATCCGCACCCTTTCGGCGGCGTGCTGCTGACCTTCGAGGATGTCACCGACAGCCTGCGGCTGGAGGCGACCTACAACACGCTGCTGGAGGTGCAGCGCGAGACCCTGGACAATCTTTTCGAGGGCGTCGCGGTGTTCGGCGCAGACGGACGGCTGCGGCTGCACAATCCGGCCTATGCGCGGATCTGGGAGCTGCCGGAATCGCTGCTGGCCGAGCGGCCGCACATCCGCCAGATCGTCGAGAACGGCCGCAGCTTCTACGAGGTCGAGGACGCCGCCTGGCCGGAGTTGCGCGAGGCCATGGTGGTGGCGGCCATCGAGCCGCGCGAGAACAGCGGCCGGCTGGAACGCGCCGACGGCAGCGTGCTCGACTGGACCCAGGTGGCCCTGCCCGACGGCGCCAGCCTCTTCACCTACGTCGACGTCACCGACTCGACGCGCGTCGAGCGGGCGCTGCGCGAGCGCAACGAGGCGCTGGAGACGACCGACCGCCTGAAGTCCGAGTTCATCGCCAACATCTCCTACGAGCTGCGCACGCCGCTCAACGCCATCATCGGCTTCGCCGAGATCCTGGAGAACCAGTACTTCGGCCCGCTGAACGAGCGTCAGGTCGAGTACAGCCGCGCCATCGTCGAGTCCTCCCAGCGGCTGATCGCGCTGATCAACGACATCCTCGACCTCGCCTCGATCGAGGCCGGCTACCTGATGCTGGAGCGCCGTGCCGCGCCGGTACGCGACCTGCTGGAGAGCGCGCGCAACCTGGTGCGCGAGCGCGCGCGGGGCGCCGGCCTGGAGCTGGAGGTCGACTGCCCGGCCGACTTCGGCGAGCTGGTCTGCGACGAGCGGCGCGTCACCCAGGCGCTGTTCAACCTGCTGTCCAACGCCATCAAGTTCACCCCGAAGGGCGGCCAGGTCACGCTGTCCGCGGCGCACGCGCCCGGCGAGGTGCTGTTGAGCGTCAGCGACACCGGCGACGGCATCCCGCTGCAAGACCAGAAACGGGTGTTCGGCAAGTTCGAGCGGGGCAGCGGCCGCAGCGGCCAGCGCCATGTCGGCGTCGGGCTCGGCCTGTCGCTGGTCAAGTCGCTGGTCGAGCTGCACGGCGGGCGCATCGAGCTGACCTCGCAGCTCGGCGCCGGCACCCAGGTGGTCTGCCGACTGCCGGCGCTCAAGCTGGTCGGCCCGAAGGAGCCGCGCACGCTGCCCGGCCCGGCGGCCGACCGCCGCGCCGAGCCGGGCGAATAGCCGCGGCGCCAGCCGCCGCAGCGCGCCGGGTCAGCCCTGCCGCTGGCGGTTGAGCAGGCGCAGGCGCAGGGCGTTGAGCTTGATGAAGCCTTCGGCGTCGCGTTGGTCGTAGACCGAGTCTTCCTCGAAGGTGACGTGCTCCAGGCTGTAGAGGCTGTTCGGGCTCTTGCGGCCGAGCACCTGGATGCCGCCCTTGTAGAGCTTCAGGCGCACCATGCCGGTGACCTTCTCCTGGCTGCGGTCGATGGCGGCCTGCAGCATCTCGCGCTCGGGGCTGAACCAGAAGCCGTTGTAGATCAGCTCGGCGTAGCGCGGCATCAGTTCGTCCTTCAGGTGCAGCGCGCCGCGGTCGAGCGTGATCGACTCGATGGCGCGGTGCGCCGCCTGCCAGACCGTGCCGCCGGGCGTTTCGTAGACGCCGCGCGACTTCATACCGACGAAGCGGCCCTCGACCATGTCGACGCGGCCGACGCCGTTGGCGCCGCCCAGCTCGTTGAGGCGCGCCAGCAGCGCGGCGGGCCCCAGGCGCTCGCCGTCGACGGCGACGGGATCGCCCTGCTCGAAGGCGATCTCGACGATGGTCGGCGTGTCCGGCGCCTCCTCCGGCGCCACCGTGCGCGAGTAGACGTATTCGGGCGCCGTTTCCCAGGGATCCTCCAGCACCTTCCCCTCGGAGGAGATGTGCAGCAGGTTGGCGTCGACGCTGAAGGGCGCCTCGCCGCGCTTGTCCTTGGCGATCTGGATCTGGTGCTGCTCGGCGAAGTCGATCAGCCTGGTGCGGCTGGTCAGGTCCCATTCGCGCCAGGGGGCGATCACCTTGATGTCCGGCTTCAGCGCGTAGTAGCTCAGCTCGAAGCGGACCTGGTCGTTGCCCTTGCCGGTGGCGCCGTGGGCGACGGCGTCGGCGCCGGTCTCCTGCGCGATCTCGATCTGGCGCTTGGAGATCAGCGGCCGGGCGATCGAGGTGCCCAGCAGGTAGACCCCCTCGTACAGCGCATTGGCCCGGAACATCGGCATGACGTAGTCGCGCACGAAGACGTCGCGCAGGTCGTCGATGTAGATGTTCTGCGGCTCGATCCCCAGCAGCTCGGCCTTGCGGCGCGCCGGCTCCAGCTCCTCGCCCTGGCCCAGGTCGGCGGTGAAGGTCACCACCTCGCAGCCGTAGGTCGTCTGCAGCCACTTGAGGATGACGGAGGTATCCAGCCCGCCGGAATAGGCGAGTACGACTTTCTTGATCTCGGACATGGGGTGGAAGGCGCTCCGGGCCGGGTGTGGGCGTGCGATAGGGTGGGAAAAGCGGCGCGGAGTATAGGGATGGCGCGCCCTGGGGCAAGCGGCGTAGGTGCGCTTCGGAACCCGAAGGAAAGGTCCTCGATGGAACGACGCTCTACACCTTGGGACCTTTGGCGCCAGCGAGCTAGAACAAGCCTCGACCACGCTTTCGATCTTGGCCTATGTCCATAATCTTGCGTTCTTCTAAAACTTGCTGCCACATATTTAGTGTTTCTACAGCCAATCTTTCAATTTCATCTAATTCAATAACTTCGGAGTTGCCAAAAAAGCGAATCTTACCCCTTCTGAGGCCAGTTACATCTGCTGGGCACTGAATTACCGCTAGGTCAACATCCCAAAGCGCAGGATCCTGCTCACGGATCGCGTGATGCATAACATTATAGATGAAATTTCGGCCGAGGTCAGAAAGTTCACCCGATTTTCGCGGATCGAAGAAAGCTACAAAGGGCTTGTTATCAATTCGGAACAGATAAGGAGCCCAGAAATGGCGAGTTAATACAGATTTAGTGCTGTATACAGGGAACTCATATTGGACCGCCTCAATTTGTAAGTTATTGAACAAATCAAAAATAGCCTTTCCAACATCAAGGTTGGTTGGCTCTTCGGACGGGATGCTCTTGCGCGACTTTGCCGAAATCAGCTCGGCAATATTATTCCACGACTGCCGTTCGAGATGACCAAATAGACTGGTGGCAGCTCCGACGACCTCACCGAAAGTCTCCCGGATTGGCCTTAGTGAGTGCGGCACATTGATTCGTGTGTGCGCTCGCATCTTTGCGAGCTTAATTTGGGTTTCGAGAAGCGCGAAATTCGCGAAATCCGTATCAGCTAAGCGGCTCATCAAGTTCGGGCTCCGAAGTATCCGCGTTCAATCCAAGCAGCGCACGATGGTGCTTGAATCGAGTGCGAATCACGTCATTTCCAATTCGTGCCCCAAATATAGCGCGATTCGGCTGCTGCCTCACAACATAATCCCAAGGCCCGCCTTTACCGTGTGATATCTGCACGAGCGTGGACACGGGGAGTGACGCGCACTTCATAATTACCGAATCAATAATTTCCTTTGCCAGTTCATCATTCAGGTAAGGTGTTGGTCGCTTTTCCCCAGTAAATACATCGAAACATTCGGCACGAAAATCTATGTAGCTTGCCTTTGCGGACTGAAATGACCTATATATAATAGGGTGTACAGGTCCAAATTTCCACGCTTCAAAATACCCAAAAAACAATGGTCTATCTGTGTGTATCAGGTATTTGCCATGAGCAAAATATGCGATCTTCTGCAATTGTATATTTGTGATACTAAAAGAAAGCCGTTCGCTTGAATCTAAAATCGCATTTGCGACCACTCGTGGGTCATACCCCTTGAACTGAGTGTCATTTGCGACCGTCTGTTCCATATTTGTACTCTGCTGAGAATTTATGCAGCGGTAGCATAAAGTCACGTGAGCTATGAAGCACGTTAAGCTTGAATTTTATCGCACCTAGACAACCAAACAAGCCAAGAACTCGAAGATAATAAATAGCGATTCTTCCACACCCATTACCTAATTCTACCACGTCAGGTAAGCTGCTCACCTGCACTCTCTGGGCCTGCTGATCGCCTTAGATAAGCGCGCTACTCCGCCGCGGCGGCCTTCGGCGCGTAGGTTTCCGCGCGCAGGTCGCGGATGTCGGCTTCGGGGCCGCAGACACGGCAGGCCGGGTCGGGCCTGGCGCGCATCTCGCGGAAGCTCGCCTCGAGCGCGTCGTAGAGCAGCAGGCGGCCGGACATGGAGCGGCCGATGCCGAGCAGCTCCTTGACCACCTCGGTGGCCTGCAGCGCACCAAGTGTGCCGGGGAGCACGCCCAGCACGCCAACGTCGGCGCAGGACATCTTGGGATCGCGCGGCGGCTGTTCGCCGAACAGGCAGCGGTAGCAGGGGTGGCCGTCGCCGGCGTGCGGCTTGAAGGTCGAGAGCTGACCGTCGAAGCGCATGATCGCCGCCGAGACCAGGGTCCGGCCCGCCAGCACGCAGGCGTCGTTGGTCAGGAAGCGGGTGGCGAAGTTGTCGGAGCCGTCGGCGACCAGGTCGTAGCCGCGCACCAGCTCCAGGGCCGTTGCGGCGTCGAAGCGGGTCCGGTGGGCCTCCACCCGGACGTCCGGATTGATCCGGCGCAGCGCGGCGGCGGCGCTCTCCACCTTCGGGCGGCCGACGTCCTCCGTGCCATGGATCACCTGGCGCTGCAGGTTGGAGAGGTCGACCGCGTCGTCGTCGACGATGCCGAGGGTGCCGACGCCGGCCGCCGCCAGGTACATCAGGACGGGCGCGCCCAGGCCGCCGGCGCCGATCACCAGCACCCGCGCCCGGCGCAGCTTCGCCTGCCCCGCCTCGCCGATTTCCGGCAGGACCAGGTGGCGCGCATAGCGCTCGATCTCGGCGTCGCTGAAGTCGGCCTCGGGGAGGGTTGGGGGGTCGTCGGCATCCATGTCCGCCAAGATAGCCCCGCGAACCCCGGATTGCAGCCACGGCGTCAGCGCGGCGGCTCACCCAGCACCTCGACCGACCAGTCGTCGGCGCCGACCGGGCGATGCAGAACCGGCAGGCAGTTCGACAGGTCGCCCTCGATCCGCGTGTCGAGCGCGCGCTGCACCGCCCAGTAGATGCCGCCGTGGGCGACCAGCAGCAGCGGGGCGCCGGCCGGATCGCCGGCCGCCAGGATGCGGTCGACGGCGCATTCGGCACGGGCGAGAAAACCTTCGTAGGTCTCGGCCGATTCCACCACCCGGCCGGCGGCGTCGCGCAGCGGCGCGCCGGCGCGCCAGGCCGCCTGCCAGCCCGGCAGCTCCCGGTTGGCGTAGAAACCCTCCAGGGCGCCGAAGCCGCACTCTCCCAGACCGGGCGCCACTGCGAGGCCCAGGCCACGCCCGCCGGCCGCCAGCTCCGCCGTTTCCCGCGCGCGACCCAGCGGGCTGTGCACCACGCCGGACAGCGGCAGGTCGCGCAGAACCCGGCCGGCCGCGCGTGCCTGGCGGCGGCCGGTCTCGTTCAAGGGGACATCCGTCTGGCCCTGCAGCCGGCCGTCCCGGTTCCAATCGGTCTGCCCGTGCCGCAGGAAGACGAAGGGCACCCGCGGCACTCGCCAGATCCGCATCGCCCTCGACCGTCCTACAGCCCTTCGAACAGCGCGGTCGAGAGATAGCGCTCGGCGAAGCTGGGCAGGACGACGACGATCCGCTTGCCCGCCATCTCCGGGCGCTGGCCGACCTCGATCGCCGCGGCGATGGCGGCGCCGCTGGAGATGCCGACGGCCAGGCCTTCCGTGGCCGCCGCCTCGCGCGCGGTGCGGAAGGCGGTGTCGTTGCCGATGCGGATCACCTCGTCGATCAGGTCGGTGTCCAGGATGCCGGGCACGAAGCCGGCGCCGATGCCCTGGATCTTGTGCGGGCCGGGCTCGCCGCCGGACAGGATGGGGCTGTCCTCCGGCTCGACCGCGATCATTTTCAGGTCCGGCTTACGCGGCTTGAGCACCTGGCCGACGCCGGTCAGGGTGCCGCCGGTGCCGACGCCGGAGATCACCACGTCGACCCGGCCTTCGGTGTCGCGCCAGATCTCCTCGGCGGTGGTGGCCCGGTGGACCGCCGGGTTGGCCGGGTTCTCGAACTGCTGCGGCATCACCGCGTCGGGCATCTCGTCCAGCAGCTCCAGCGCCTTGGCGATGGCGCCCTTCATGCCCTTCGGCCCCTCGGTCAGCACGATCTCGGCGCCCAGCAGCTTGAGCATCTTGCGCCGCTCCACCGACATGGTCTCCGGCATGGTCAGGATCAGGCGGTAGCCCTTGGCGGCGGCGACGAAGGCGAGCGCGATGCCGGTGTTGCCGCTGGTCGGCTCGACCAGGACCGTGTCGGGGCCGATCCTGCCCTCGGCCTCCAGCTTCTCGATCATCGCCAGGCCGATGCGGTCCTTGACCGAGGCCAGTGGGTTGAAGAACTCGCACTTGCCGATCAGCTCGGCCTGCACCCCGTTGGCGGCGGCCAGCTTGCCCATGCGCACCAGCGGGGTGGCGCCGATGGTCTCGAGGATCGACTCGTAGATCCGCCCCCGGAATTCGCCGGTGCCGGGGTCCGTCTGCTTGGCGGCGTCGCTCATCTGTCCTCTCCTCCGCTGCGGCTGGCGCGAAGCCGCGTGCCAGCTTCGCTTCTACGTCCGGCGCAATCTAATCGCCTGTGGCGGTGAATTCCACCGCAGCCCATGGTTTGACTGTGAAATTGCCGCACAGCAACAGTGCCGCCGGCGCGGTCAGATCGAAAAATCGGCGGGGGTTTTGCTCTCGGCGACGACGCCCTTTTCCCGGGCCCGGTCGCAGAGGTCTTCGATGGTGGTGTTGTCGAAGCGCTCCATCATCTCGCGCTGCATCTCGATCCAGATCGGGCGGACGATCTTCACCCCGATCTCCGAGCCGTCCGGCTCGCTGGCCGGGTCGACCGTACCCTCCAGCTTGCGCACGATGCGGATGATCTCGCCGACGGAGATCCTTCGTCGCTCGCGCGCCAGGCGATAGCCGCCGCGCGGGCCGCGCTGGCCGGCCAGGATGCCGTGGTGCACGAGTTGCTGCAGCACCTGCTCCAGGTAGCGGCGCGGAATGCCCTGGCGCCGCGAGATGTCAGTCGAGCGCACCGGCCCGACATGGGCATGGTAGGCGATGTCGACCACCGCCTCGATGGCGAACAGAAGCTTCTTCGACAGTCTCAACATTTCAGCGCGGACCCTTTCGTCCGTTATCCGTTTCTTGCGTCTTGCATGCGACGTCTGTGGTGGCGCGCCGCCGATCCCTCCACGATTGCCCCGGCTAGCCGCCCGGCCCGCCGTCCCCGACCCTCGGGCTCGCCCGTGTGCCCGTCGAGCCGAAGCCGCCGGCCCCGCGCTGCGTCTCGCTCAGGTGCGCGACCGGGCGCCAGGCCGCCTGCGCCACCGGCGCCACCACGAGCTGGGCGATGCGGCTGCCGCGCTCGACGGCGAAGCTCTCCGGCCCGTGGTTGATCAGCAGCACCTTCACCTCGCCGCGGTAGTCGGCGTCGATCGTGCCCGGGCTGTTCAGGCAGGTGATCCCGTGCTTCAGGGCCAGTCCCGAGCGCGGCCGGATCTGCGCCTCGGTCCCCGGCGGCAGGGCGATCGAGAGCCCGGTCGGCACCAGCGCCCGGGCGCCTGGCGCCAGGGTCAGCGGCGCCTCCACGGCGGCCAGCAGGTCCAGCCCGGCGGCGTGCTCGGTCTCGTAGCGCGGCAGCGGCAGGTCGGCGCCGTGCGGCAACTGCACCACCTCGACCGGGATTTCGGGCGGTGCGCGCCCGCTCATTGCGCCGCCCCCGGCAATCGCGCGCCCTCGGCCCCGCCCAGGCGCTCGGCGATACGGTCGACCAGCCGCCGGCCGGCCTCTCGCTTGCTCATCTTCGGCCAGGGCTCGCTGCCGTCGGGGCCGATCAGGTACAGGGTGGTCTCGGCACCGCCGAAGGTGCCGGTCTGCGGCGAAACGTCGTTGGCCAGGATCCAGTCGCAGCCCTTCTTGGCCAGCTTGGCGCGGGCATGCGCCTCCAGGTTCTCCGTCTCGGCGGCGAAGCCGACGACCAGGGCCGGGCGCTGCGGGCCCGCGGCGGCCAGGCTCGCCAGGATGTCGGGATTGGCCACCAGCGCGACCGGCGGGGCGCCGCCGCCGTCCTTTTTCAGCTTCTGCTCGGCCTTCCGCGCGGGGCGCCAGTCGGCCACCGCGGCGGCGCAGACCGCGACCTCGGCCGGCAGGGCGGCGCGGCAAGCGGCCAGCATCTCCTCGGCCGTCTCGACATGGACCGTCGCCACGCCCGGCGGGTCGGGCAGGGCGACCGGCCCGGTCACCAGCGTCGTCTCGGCCCCGGCGGCGGCCAGCGCCTCGGCGATCGCGTGGCCTTGCCGGCCGGACGAACGGTTCCCGAGAAAGCGCACCGGGTCCAGCGGTTCGAAGGTCGGCCCGCTGGTCACCAGCGCCCGGCGACCGGCCAGGCGGCCGGCGGCGGCGAAGTGGCCGGCGATCGCGGCCAGGATCTCCTCGGGCTCGGCCATGCGGCCGAAGCCGTACTCGCCGCAGGCCATGTCGCCCTGATTCGGCCCGACGAACAGCGTGCCGCGCCGGCGCAGGGTGGCGTGATTGTCGCGGGTCGCCGGATGCTCCCACATGCGCACGTTCATCGCCGGGGCCATCAGCACCGGCTTGTCGGTCGCCAGCAGCGCGGTCGAAGCCAGGTCATCGGCCCGCCCGCTCGCCAGCTTGGCCATGATGTCGGCGGTCGCCGGCGCCACCACCAGCAGGTCGGCGTCGCGCGAGAGCTGGATGTGGCCCATCTCGGCCTCGTCGGTCAGGTCGAACAGCTCGCCGTAGACCTTGTCGCCGGTCAGCGCCGCCAGCGACAGCGGCGTGACGAACTCGGCGCCGGCGCGCGTCAGCACGGCGCGAACGCCCGCCCCCCGCTCGCGCAGGCGGCGGATCAGCTCCAACGTCTTGTAGGCCGCGATCCCGCCCGCCACGACGAGCAGGATGCGTTTTCCGTCCAGCATGAGGGATGCGCCCTTATTTCACGGAAATCGCGCGGGAATAAGATAGCGAGGCTTGCCCAGCCACCGCAAGTGCCGTGCCGGAATAAGTCTCGGATTTATGCGTAGAATCGACGTCCGACTTACGACAGCAGCGCGAACAGCGCGATCAACAGTGCCGCAGCCGCCAGCCAGGCCCCCGGGCCGAAGGCTCGCGCCTCGTACGCGGTCTTTCGGCCTTCGCGCGAGGCCTCGGCCAGACGGTCGAGCACGAGGTCGGCCTGACGCGCCAGGTGCGGCAGGCGCAGCAACGTCTGACGCACCTCCTCGGCGGTCTGCAGGGCGCGCGCCTGGGGGCCGCGGTTGCGGCGCACCCAAGCGGCGATCAGCGGCTCGGCCAGCAGCCAGATGTTGAGGTTGGGGTCGAGCCTGCGGCTGACGCCCTCGGCCATCAGCATGTTCTTCTGCAGCAGCACGAGCTGCGGCTGCACCGGCATCTCGAAGGACTCCGTCAGGTTCAAGAGCTGGCCGAGCAGACGGGCGAAGGAGATGCGCTCGAGCGGCTGGCCGAAGATCGGCTCGCACACGGCGCGCAGCGACTGGGCGAAGAGGTCGAGCGGCTGGCCCTGCGGCAGGAAGCCGGCCTCGGCCTGCACCTCGGCCAGCCGCCGGTAGTCGCGCCGCAGCGTCGCCAGCAGCATGTCGGCCAGCAGGAAGCGGGTCTCGCGGTCCAGCCGCCCCATGATCCCGAAGTCGACGGCGACGATGCGCCCTTCGGCATCGACCGCCATGTTGCCGGGATGCTGGTCGCCGTGGAAGAAGCCGTCGCGGAAGACCTGATTGAAGAAGATCGCCGCGGCGCGCTCCAGCACCTGCTGCAGGTCGTGGCCGGCGGCGAGCAGGGCCGCGCGGTCGTCCATGCGGATCCCGCCGATCCGCTCCATCGTCAGCACCCGCTTGCCGGTGCGCAGCCAGTCGACCGTGGGCACCCGGTAGGTCGCGTCGCCGGCGAAGTTCTCCGCCAACTCGCTGGCCGCCGCCGCCTCCAGGCGCAGGTCCATCTCGGTCTTCACCACCCGCTCGAACTCGGCGACGACGGCCAGCGGGCGGAAGCGGCGCAGGCGCGGCTCGCTGCGCTCGGCCAGGCGCGCCAGCCAGTAGAGCAGGTCCAGGTCGCGCTCGACCCGCTCCTCGACGCCGGGGCGCAGGACCTTGATCGCCACCTCGCGCGCGCTGGTCTCGGCGACGTCCTCCAGCGGCACGGTGGCGCTGCTCCCGGCGACCTGCGGCCGGGTCACCGCGAAGTGAACCTGGGCGATCGAGGCGGCGGACACCGGGGTGTCGTCGAACTCCTGGAACAGGGTCTCGACGCCGACGCCCAGCTCCTCGGCGATGGCGGCGCGCGCGGCGGCGGCGGGGAAGGGCTTCAGGCGGTCCTGCAGCTCCGAGAGGTCGGCCGCCATTTCCTCGCCGATCAGGTCGGCGCGGGTGGCCAGAAACTGGCCGAGCTTGATGAAGCTGGGGCCGAGCTCGACGAAGCCGCGCGCCAGCTTCTCGCCTGGCCGGCCCGGCCGGCTCGGCAGCAGGCGGCGCAGCGGGCGGGTGACGCCGGGCGCCAGCCCGGTCCGCTCCACCGCTGCCAGCGCGTCGTGGCGGGCCAGCGTCCAGAGGATGCCGAGCAGGCGCCAGATCATGACCGGGGTGCGCAGCATGCCGGGCTGGCCGCCCTCAGATGCGCCAGGCGGAGTGGATCGCCGCGATGCCGCCCGACAGGTTGCGCCAGGTGGGGCGGGCGAAGCCGGCGGCCGCCAGCTTCTCCGCCAGCTCGGCCTGCGACGGGAAGCGGCGGATCGATTCCACGAGGTACTGGTAGGACTCGCGGTCGCCGGCGACCAGCGCGCCCAGGCGCGGCAGGACCTCGAAGGAATAGACGTCGTAGGCGCGGTCCAGCAGCGGCAGGACCACCCGGCTGAACTCCAGGCAGAGGAATCGCCCGCCCGGGCGCAACACGCGGTGCGCTTCGGCCAGCGCCGCCTCGATGTCCGTGACGTTGCGCAGGCCGAAGGCGATGGTATAGGCGTCCTGGCAGCGCGGCGGCAGCGGCAGCGCCATGGCGTCGGCGCACACCCAGTCCAGTCCCTGCACCAGGCCGCGGTCGAGGCCGCGGTCGCGCCCGACCCGCAGCATGCTTTCGGTGAGGTCGAGCACCGTGATGCGGCCGTCCATGCCGGCGGGGCCGCGCAGCTTCTCCGCGACCCGGAAGGCGACGTCGCCGGTGCCGCCGGCGACGTCCAGCAGCCGCAGCCCCGGCTGTGGCGCCAGCATGGCGACGAAGGCGTCCTTCCACAGGCGGTGCACGCCCATGGACATGAGGTCGTTCATCAGGTCGTAACGCCCGGCCACCGAATCGAACACACCGCGCACCAGCGCCGCCTTCTCGCCGCGCGGCACCTCGCGATAGCCGAAGCTGGCGGTGTCGGGCGCGGCGGAGGGCGCGGGCGGCGTCTGCCGCTGCCTGTGGGGCGGGGTCTCGGGATCGGCGGCCATCGCGCCGGAACATAGCGCCGCGCCGCGGCTTCGGCTAGGTTCGCCGCCATGCCCGAGCTGCCCGAAGTCGAGACCGTCTGCCGCGGCCTGCGCCCCGTGCTCGAGGGCCGGGTTCTGGCCCAGGTCGTCCAGCGCCGGCCGGACCTGCGCTTTCCCCTGCCGCTCGGCTTCGCCCGCCGGCTGCAGGGCCGGCGCATCGCCCGACTGGAGCGGCGCGCCAAGTACATCCTGATGCACATCGACCCGAGCGACACACGGGGCGTCGCCGAGGTGCTGCTCGTCCACCTCGGCATGTCCGGGCGCATGACGCTGCTGCCGACCGGCAGCAACCAGCCCTACCTGGACCACGACCACGTCGTCTTCGTGACCGAAGACGGGCGGCAGGTGCGCTTCAACGACGCCCGCCGCTTCGGCTTCATGGACCTCTTCGACGCGAGCGCGATGGCGGCGCATCCGCGCCTGGCCGGGCTGGGGCCGGAGCCGCTGTCGGACGCCTTCGACGGCGCGGCGCTCGCCCGTGCGCTGGCCGGCAAGGCGACGCCGATCAAGGCGGCGCTGCTCGACCAGGCGGTGGTCGCCGGGCTGGGCAACATCTACGTGTCGGAGGCGCTCTATGCCGCCGGGCTCAGCCCTAAGCGCCTGGCGCGCACGGTGCAGGGCGCCCGCGCGGCGCGCCTCGCCGCCGCGGTCAAGCAGGTGCTGACCCGCGCCATCGCCGCCGGCGGCTCCTCCTTGCGCGACTACGTGCAGGCGACCGGCGAGCTGGGCTACTTTCAGCATTCCTGGGCGGTCTACGGCAGGGAGGGCGAGGCCTGCCCGGCCTGCCACTGCGACCCTGCGGGCAGCGGCGGCATCCGCCGACTGGTGCAGTCCGGCCGCTCGACTTTCTACTGTCCGCGCCGGCAGCGATAGGCTATGCCTCGCGCCATGCCGGCCCGCCCCTCGCCCCTGGTCCGCCCCTTGGCGTCGCTGCGCCTGGCCGCACCGCTGCTGGCTTGCCTGCTGCTCGCCGCCGTTTCGGCCCCGGCGCAGGACACAGCCTATTTCGAGCAGCTTCCGGACCTGCCGGTGATGCCGGGCCTGGAAGAGGCCGCCGCCGCCGGGGTCGCCTTCGACAAGCCGGGCGGGCGCATCGTCACGCTCTATGCGGTCGGCGCGGCGGAGCCGGCCGTCGTCGCCCGCTTCTATACCGAGAGTCTGCCGGCGCTCGGCTGGCAGCCCGCCGGCTCCGAGCGCTGGACGCGGGCCGGCGAAGCCCTGCGGCTGGAGCTGCAGCGGCTCGAGGGCCGCACCGTGGCGCGCTTCACCCTGGCGCCGGAGTGATCGCCCGAGTGATTGCCGGCGCGACCGCCCGGGAGCCGACACCGACCAGACACGCACCCAACCGCCGAGAGGGGAGCCATGGCCTACGAGTACATCGAGACAGAGACCCGCGACGGCGTGGCGATCGTCACGCTGAACCGGCCGGAGGCGCTGAATGCGCTGAATGCCGGCCTGATCGCCGAGATGGGCGCGGCCCTGCGCGGCTTCGACGCCGATCCGGCCGTCGGCTGCATCGTCGTCACCGGTGGCGAGAAGGCCTTCGCCGCCGGCGCCGACATCAAGGAGATGAGGGACAAGGGCTATGCCGACGTGGCGGCCGAGGACTTCATCACCGACGACTGGGAGGTGCTGGCCGACCTGCGCACGCCGACGATCGCCGCGGTCTCCGGCTACGCGCTCGGCGGCGGCTGCGAGGTGGCGATGATGGCCGACATGATCGTCGCCGCGGACACGGCGAAGTTCGGCCAGCCGGAGATCACCATCGGCACGATCCCCGGCGCCGGCGGCACCCAGCGGCTGACCCGCGCCGTCGGCAAGTCGCTGTCGATGTACATGAACCTGACCGGCGAGTTCATCGACGCCGAGACCGCCCTGCGCGCCGGCCTGGTCGCCAAGGTGGTGCCGCAGGCCGAGCTGATGGACGAGGCGCTGCGCATCGCCGCCAAGATCGCCGGCCTCAGCCAGCCCGTGGTGCGCGTCGCCAAGGAGGCGGTCAACGTCGCCTTCGAGAGCACGCTGGCCGAGGGCATCCGCTTCGAGCGGCGCACCTTCCACGCCACCTTCGCCTTCGAGGATCGCAAGGAGGGCATGGCCGCCTTCGCGGAAAAGCGCAAGCCGGCCTGGAAGAACCGCTGAAACCTGCGGCGGGCGTCCCGACGCCCGCCCCTTGACGGCCGGTGGGGGCGTGGCTATAACCCGCGCCTTCGCCGGGCGAGGTGTGCCCGCACGCCGGCCGGCGCAGGTGAATTCCAGGACAGCACGATCAGGTGGAGTCGATGGCGAACCACAAGTCCGCCGAAAAGCGCATTCGCAGCAACGCCCGCAAGCACGAGGTGAACCGCGCGCGCGTCAGCCGCATCCGCACCTTCGTCAAGCAGGTCGAGACGGCGATCGCCAGCGGCGACAAGGCGGCGGCGGAGACCGCGCTCAGGGCGGCGCAGCCGGAAATGCACCGTGGCGTCAGCAAGGGCGTCCTGCACCGCAACACGGTGGCGCGCAAGATCTCGCGCCTGGCTCATCGCATCGCCGGCCTGTCGTAGCGCACGGCCGCGCGGGGCCGCGATCCCGACGACGCCTCTGGCCTGGACGGCTGACCTGGACGGCGCAGAATGACAGCCTCGTCGAAAAGCTCCCGTCGCACCGGCGTCGGGAGTTTTTTCGTGTTCTGTGTCGGCTGCGACGCGCCTGCGTCGCGGCGGCGACCCGGATCGCGCCGGCAGGCGCACCGGGTGCGTGTCGCGGGTAACCGGTTCCGGGCCGCGACCCCGCAGTCCGCGCTGTGGATGGCGGGCAACACCGGATCCGAAAAATCGTCACGCGGGCGGCCGCGATTCGGGTTGAATCGTCTGTACAACCGATGAGAGAGGGGATTGAGTCTGAACGGCTTAAGTCCGAGTCTTCGTGGGTGTTGCCAAAGTTGGTCCGCAAGCAAGCCAGCGTTCCAGTTCTGGTCTTATTGCGTCGGGATTTGGTGACAGGTAGATTACCCCGCCTCGGCAGATGCCGGGGTCCGCAGTAATTCTTTAAATCTCGATAAGTATTATTCGCGGCAATCTGTGGACAGCCTGTGAGTCGATTGGTGATGGGGGGAGGTCTTTCGAGGTGGATTCAGAACCGACTCTTGGATACGACGGTCGCTCGACACGTCTTCTTTGAGATTCGGGGGGTGAGCCCCCGATCCTAACAAGGCATCGTCGCTACCTCCACGGGTAGCAGGTGGCATCGGCTGCGCGCGATGCCCAGCGGCGAAGCTATGCCCGGGAGTGCGTCAGGGCCGACGCTCGACGGGTTGCGAACGGGGCGGGTCGGACAGTCGGGCACCGACGAGAGACGGCACGGCGGGAACGAACGAAAGGCGGACTGGGTATGGAGAGGGCGTCGAATTCGGGTCTGGCGGCACGGCGGCGTGAGACGACCGCGGTGCAGGGTCTCACGGCGAGCAAGGAGGCATGCGCAAGGATGGCGGACGGGGCGAGCGGGGATGGCGAAGACAGCCGGCTGAGCGAGCAGTGGGCGCGCGTGCGCGGTCGCCTGCGCGGCGAGGTCGGCGAGAACGCCTTTAGCTCCTGGCTGAAGCCGCTGACCCTGGTCGGCCTGCGCAACGACAAGGTCCGCATGGCGGTGCCCTCGCGCTTCATGCGCGACTGGATCAACGGCAACTACGCCGAGCGCCTGGCCGAGCTGTGGGCCGAGGCGCGCCGCGAGAGCCAGTGCGCCGCGCTCGCCGGGGTCGAGGTGGTGGTGCAGCCGCCGGCCACCCCGGCGGCACGCCAGCCGCACGGCCCGGCCGTCGCCCGGCTTGGCCAAGCGCGAACCGACGGCGGTCTCGAGCCCTTCGGCGAAGAACCGAGCGGAGGCGAGGCGCGAAGCCCACGCGAGGGCGCGCCGCCGGCCGCCGCCAAGCTGCCGAACGACTGTGCCGCCGCGCGCGGCGGCGGCGGTGCGGAGATGCGCGATCTGGAGATCAGCGCCTCGCTCGACCCGCGCTTCACCTTCGACAAGTTCATCGTCGGCAAGCCGAACGAGCTGGCCTATGCCGCCGCCCGGCGCGTCGCCGAGGCCGAGGCGGTGCCCTTCAACCCGCTGTTCCTCTACGGCGGGGTCGGGCTCGGCAAGACCCACCTGATGCACGCCATCGCCTGGCACCTGCGCCAGCACCGGCCGGACAAGCGGGTGATCTACCTCTCGGCCGAGAAGTTCATGTACCAGTTCATCCGCGCGCTGCGCTATCGCGACACGGTGGCCTTCAAGGAGCAGTTCCGCTCGGTCGACGTGCTGATGATCGATGACGTGCAGTTCATCGGCAACCGCGACGCCACCCAGGAGGAGTTCTTCCACACCTTCAACGCGCTGGTCGACCAGAACCGCCAGGTGGTGATCAGCGCCGACAAGAGCCCGAGCGACCTGGAGGGCGTGCAGGAGCGCATGAAGTCGCGCCTCGGCTGGGGCCTGGTCGCCGATATCCACCCGACCACCTACGAGCTGCGCCTGGGCATCCTGGAGTCCAAGGCGGAGACGGTCGGCGTCAGCATCCCGCGCCGGGTACTGGAGTTCCTGGCGCACAAGATCACCTCCAACGTGCGCGAGCTGGAGGGGGCGCTCAACCGCATCGTCGCCCACGCCACCCTGGTCGGCCGGCCGGTCACTCTGGAGACCACCCAGGAGGTGCTGACCGACCTGCTGCGGGCCAACGACCGGCGGGTGACGATCGAGGAGATCCAGCGCAAGGTCGCCGAGCACTTCAACATCCGCATCACCGACATGCACTCGGCCCGGCGCGCCCGTTCGGTCGCCCGGCCGCGGCAGATCGCCATGTATCTTGCCAAGCAGCTCACCAGCCGCTCGCTGCCGGAGATCGGCCGCAAGTTCGGCGGGCGCGACCACACCACCGTCATGCACGCGGTCAAGAAGGTCGAGGAGCTGAAGGGCGGCGACTTCCGCTTTGCCGAGGACGTCGAGCTGCTCAAGCGCATGCTGGAGGGGTAGGGCGTGCGGTTCGGCCACATGCCGTTTCACGCAGGCTTGTCTTGTCCGGGCCGCGCCGCTCCGCCATCTAGTCGCGCATGGAGCAAGCGGTCGAGTTCCTGCTGACCTGGAAGGCGGTCGTCGTCGGCGTCTGGCTGGCGGCCTTCTTCCTGGGCGAGCGGCTGCTGCCGGCGGCGACCCCGCCGCAGGATCCGCGCGGCGGCGAGGCACGCTTCGGGCTGCACCGCCTGGCGCGCAACGCCGGGCTGTGGCTCGGCAACGTCGGCCTGTCCTTCCTTTTCGTCGTGCCCGTCAGCCTCTGGGCGGCCAGCGTCAGCCTCGACTGGCGGCCGGCGTGGTGGTCGGGATGGCAGGGGCTGCTGCTCGACCTGCTGATCCTCGACTTCGCGATCTATTGGTGGCACCGGGTCAACCACGAGGTGCCGCTGCTCTGGCGCTTCCACGAGATCCACCACCTGGACCGCTTCCTCGACACCACCTCGGCGGTGCGCTTCCATTTCGGCGAGGTGGCGCTGTCGGCGGCTTTCCGCGCCGGCCTGATCGTCGCGCTCGGCGTCCCGCTGACCTCGGTGCTGGCCTTCGAGATCATGGTGCTGCTCTGCGCCATCTTCCATCACTCGAACCTGCGCCTGCCGGCCTGGTTCGAGCGGCCGCTCGGCTGGCTGATCATCACGCCGGACATCCATTGGATGCACCATCACGCCGTGCGGCGCGACACCGACAGCAACTACGGCACCCTGCTGAGCGTCTGGGACCGGCTGTTCGGCACGAAGAACGCCCAGCATCGCCGCCTCGGCATGACCATCGGGGTCGAGCGGCGGGTCGAGCAGTCGCTGCCGCTACTGCTGCTCCGCCCCTTCCTCTCCGAAGAACGCCGCACGACCCCGCCCCTGACGCCGCCCGCCGGCCCGCACGCGCGCGCCTAGAGCGCCATCGTCACTGGTGGAAGCGGATCCGCTTCCACCAGTGACGTGAGTCGCTCTCTAACTCTATGAATAGGTCAGGAACTCTATGAATAGGTCAGGATCGCTCCGCGGTCCCGTCGGACGGCCAAAGACCGGCCTCTACCGTAGCGACCTGCCGACACGCAAAGGCGAGTCGATCGGATCGGGCGTCGCTCCAGCCGCGGTTTCCAGGAGGTTTGTCGACGCCGGCCGCGGCAAGCGGCGGGCCGGCGGCCTCCCGTTCTCCAGGAAACACCCCGGCCGGACCCCAGGGAAAACGCTGGAAGGCGGCGGCGACGACGCCTATCTGCAGGACGGACTTGCGAAGCTGGCGAGGCGCCTCGATCCCGTGAACGAGCCCGACCTGCACGACCTGCGCGTGGCGCCGCCGCCGCAGCTCCCGCTCGACCGGGCGGGGCTGGAGCGGGCGATGGCCGCCGGCATCCGCCGCTACTGCGACGAGCGGCGCGCGCGCATTGCCCCCTTCGTCGACGAGACCTACGGCTGGCGCGCTGCGCTCGGCCTGCACCGGCGGGCGCTCGGCTGGGACCTGGCGCGCGGCCCGGCCAACCTGGCGCTCTCCGTGCCCTTCGTGGCGAGCCGGCTGGCCGCCGCCGGCGCGCGCGGCCTGGGACGGCAGGAGACGGCGCGCTGGCTGACCAGCCGGCGCCTGTTCCTGACCACCGACGTGGCGCGCGAGGTGGAGTGGCGGGTCTTCAGCCGCTTCCTGGAGCTGCCCTACGCGCAGCACGACGGCGGCACCGAGCGCCGCTTCGAGCGCGACGCCCTGGCCGAGGCCATCCTTTCAGATCCGCAGATCGACGCCACCCTGCACGCGCTGCTGCAGCCGATCGGCCGGCGTGCCGACGACCCGGCGTTCCGCGCCTGGCTGGCCGACAGCCTGGCGCACTACACCGGCAGCCGCACCGCCGCGGTCGACGTCACCAACGCCCTGGTTTCCGCCGGCGTCGGCGCACTGGCCTTCAAGCAGTGGACGCCCGGCGTCATCACCCTGGGACCGATCCTGGCCCAGGCGGTGGCCCAGAAGGTGGCGATCATGACCTTCCCGCTCGGCGCCGGCCTCGGCGGCCTCTGGTACGGCGCCTTTCCGGCGGCGGCGCCGATGGCGGCGACGGCGGCGGCGACCGGCGGCGTGGTCGCGCTGGGCGCCCTGGCGGCGGCCTTCGCCGGCATCGTCGCCGACCCCGTACAGCGCCACCTGGGCCTGCACCAGCGCCGCCTGCACAAGCTGATCGACGCGCTGGAGCGCGAGCTGCACCAGGGCGAGGGGCAGGATTTCGCCCTGCGCGACCACTACCTGGCGCGCGTCTTCGACCTGCTGGACCTGGTCACCGCCGCCTCGCGCCTGGCGCTGCGCCCGACGGGCTGAGCGGCCGGCTCAGCGCCCGCCGGCGACGCGCAGGATGGCGCCGTTGACGTAGGAGGCCTCCTCCGACAGCAGCCAGAGGATCGGCGCCGCCACCTCCTCCGGCGTCGCCGAGCGGCGCAGCGGCACCGCTGGCGCGAGCTGCTCGACCCGCGCCGGATTGCCGGCGGCGGCGTGGATTTCCGTTTCGATCAGGCCGGGCGCCACCGCGTTGACCCGGACGCCCTGCGGCCCGACCTCCTTGGCCAGACCCAGAGTGAAGCTGTCGATGGCGCCCTTGCTGGCGGCGTACCAGACGAACTCGCCTGGCGCGCCGAGGCTGGCGGCGGAAGACGAGAGGGCGACGATGGCGCCGCCGCTGCCGCCGCGCGCCCGCGACATCCGCTGCACCGCCTCGCGGGCGCAGAAGAGGGTGCCGGTGACGTTGACCGCGACCACCTTGGCGACGGTCGCCGGGTCGGCCTCCGCCAGTTCGGAGATCCGCCCGGTCAGTCCGGCCGAGGCGACCAGCGCCTCGGGCGGACCCAGCCCGCGCTCGCAGGTCTCGAAGAGGTCGGCGACCTCGCCGGCGTCTGAGACGTCGGCCTGGGCCACCAGCGCGCGCCGGCCGGCGGCACGCACGTCTTCGGCGACGGCCTCGGCGGCGGCGGTCTCGCGGAAGTAGTTGATGCAGACGTCCCAGCCGCGGGTGGCGGCCAGACGGCAGACGGCGGCTCCGATTCCCCGGGCCCCGCCGGTGACGAGCAGAACGGGCATGACGGCGAGTGTAGCCGCTCGTGCGCCGCGCCCAAGCGGGAAATGCGGCCGCGCCCGCAATCCGGCCGTACGCAAGAGGGCCGCCCCAGTGTCCCGAGGCGGCCCTCCCGCAAAGCCGAACGAACAGGAAAGACAGAGGAGGAGCGGTTTTCCTGCGGCTTCGGTGGCGAACGCCGCGCCGGCGCCCGCGCGGCCGCTCGCCTACTGACGGTCGGCGGGCTTCGAGGTCTGCGGCGCCTCGGCCGTCTGGGTGCCGGTCTTGTCGGTCATCACGGTCTGCTGCTTCGCGCCCATGCAGGCGAGGGCCGGACCGGCGAAGGCAACAACGGCAAGGGCGGCCACGCCGCTAGCAAGAATCTTGCGCATGTCTTCGTCTCCCAAGCAATGAACCTGTATCGAAGGATAGGGCGGCGCGTCGGATCGGTCCATAGGTGTTACGGTGAATTCGGTGCCGACGCCGATCTTTGTCACGACCCGGGCGCGGCAAGCGGCAGGGGCTTTTGCCGGCCCCTGCTAGGCGCCATGTAGCCGGGCGACGGCCGCAGCGCTGTCGACCGACTTTGGAGTGACCACGCCGATGCCCTGCCGCCCGATGCCCTGCCGCATGCCGCGCGCCCTCACGGGCCTGTTCCTCGCCGTCCTCCTACCGCTGGCGTTCGGGCTGGCCGCCGCGCCGCTGGCGGCGCAGCAGCCGGAGGCCGCGCCGATTGCGCTCTCGCCGCAGGACGAGGCCGAGATCGCCGGCCTGGAGGCCTATATGCGCGAGATCGACACGCTGGTCAGCGACTTCGTGCAGGTCTCATCCGACGGCGGCTACGCCGAGGGCACGCTGTGGCTCGACCGGCCGGGCCGGATGCGCTTCGAGTACGACGACCCGGTGCCGGTGCTGATGATCGCCAACGGCCTGGAGCTGCTCTACTACGACCGCGAACTGGAGCAGCCGACCTTCGTGCCGCTGTGGGAGACGCCGCTCTGGCTGTTCCTCAAGGAGGATGCCACCCTGACCGACGGCATCGAGATCCTCGGCCTGCGGCGCAGCGGGCCCGAGGGGGCAGGGGGCGAGATCGAGCTGCGCCTGCGCGAGGCGGCGCATCCCGACCGCGGCGAGCTGGTGCTGCGCTTCGGGCGCGAGCCGGCGCGCCTGCTCGGCTGGACCGTGGTCGACCCGCAGGGCATCGCCACCCAGGTCTCGCTGATCGATCCCCGCTGGGGCGTCCAGGTGGCCAAGGAGCGTTTCGAAAGCCGCGACTTGCCCAACGTCGGCCTGGAAGGGCGGCGGTAGCGCCGGACATTGCAGTCCGGCTTCGCCGCTCAGCGCCCGGTCGGCGTCAGGTAGACTTCGCGGACGTTGACGCCCTCCGGCTGCTCCAGCGCGTAGATCGCGGCGGCGGCCACCTGCTCGCCGGTCAGCGCGCCCGGCTTCGGCTCGTCGAAGAAGGGCGTGTCGACCATGCCCGGTGCGATCACCGTGCAGCGCCCGCCCCATTCCTTCATCTCCAGCGCCAGGTTCTGGCCGAAGCCGTGCACGAACCACTTGCTGGCGCCGTAGACCGAGCCGGCCAGGTGGCTGCGCCCGGCCTGGGAGCCGGTGAGCAGCATGTGACCCTTGGTGGCGCGCAGGTGCGGCAGCGCCGCCTTCACCGTGAGCAGCAGCCCCCAGACGTTGACGTCGAGGATCTGGCGCCACTCCTCCGGGTCGCCCGCCTCGGCGCCGGGGGTGCCGATGCCGCATCCGGCGTTGGCGAAGGCGGCGTGGATCGGGCCGAACGTGGCGGCGGCGTCGATCGCCTGGGCGACGTCCTCCTGGCGGGCGACGTTGCAGGTCAGCGCCAGCGCCCGCTCGCTGCCGATCTCCCCGACCAGCGCCTCCAGCTTGTCGGCCGAACGCGCGGCGAGCGCCACCTTCCAGCCGCGCGCCGCCGCCGCCTTGGCGGTCGCCGCGCCGATGCCGGTCGAGGCGCCGGTGATGAAGAGAACCTTGTCGTCGGCCATTGGGGGGAACGGCTCCTCGCTCGTCTCGATGTCCTGGATTGGATGTCGGGGCCGCAGCCCTTCCTTGCCCCAACGCTGCTGGCCCGCGCCGCGTTGCCGGTTCGGGCGGCATTCGCCCGCCGAGGCGGCCGGGCGCGGAGAGTCAGTCGCGATGGGCCGGGCGGGTGTGGACGTGGATGTCCTGGGCGCCGGCATCCTCCAGGATCTGCCGGGCGCGCTCTTGCGCCACTTCGTCCTCGGCGATCGCCCACAGCAGCACGGCGCCGGCCTCGAGCGCGCGGGCGAAGGCTTCGGTGTGCGGCGTCGCCTGCACGCGCTCCAGCACGTCGCGCACCGCCAGGCCGGACAGCCCGGCGCCGGCCAGCAGCGCCACGGCGGCACCGACGGGGCCGCTGGCCAGGGCGATCATGCCGGCGCCGGCGATCGGGCCGATGAAGCTGGCGTCGCCGGTCAGGCTGGCGAGCGCCTCGCGCCGCGCCTCCCCCTCGCCGCCGGCCGCCTCCAGCGACTCGTGGGTGTCGAGGACCGAGAGGTCGGCGTGGCCGAAGCCGGCCGCCGTCAGCGCCTTGACCGCCTGCTCGAAGGCCGGGCGCGTCTCGAAGCGCCCGACGACCTCCGTCACCTCGTGCCCGCTGCTGCTCTCGCTCACCGGCGTCTCCCCTGGACTGCGTTGCGTGCGCGGGCGGTATAGCCGCTGGCGCGGCGGCTTTAAAGGGCGTCAGCCGACCAGCATGGAATGGCCGACGCCGGCGACCAGCAGGTCCAGGGTCCAGCCCATGAAGACGATTCCGATGGCCGGGAAGGCCTCGACCTCCAGGGTCGCGCGGGTGACGTACCACTGGTAGACGAAGATGGCGATCTGGGCGAACAGCACCAGCCCGGCGAGCGCCTGCACCTCGCCGGAGAGCACCGCCAGCGGCACGACGAAAAGCGCCTGGATCACCACCGCCCAGTTCCAGGCGACGATGTGGCGGAAGTAGCGGCCGCTGCGCCCCAGCGCCTCGGCGACGAAGATCATCGCCACCGGGAAGGCCATCCAGGAAATGGCGTAGGTCAACCCCTCGATGGCCAGCAGGCCGAAGGGGCCGGTCGCGATGCGCTCGTTGCCGAGCTGCATCCACTCGTGCAGGATCCACAGCGGCGCCACCAGGGCGGCGGCGAAGAAGGACTTCACGAAGCCCGCGGGGCTGTCGTCGAGCAGCGTCAGCGCCGAGCGGTCGGCGCGCACCAGCCGCCAAACCGCATAGATGGAGCGCAGCGTCTCGGCCTGACTCGGCAGGGTCATGGAGCGCCTCAGTCCCTCCTGGACCGGCTGAAGTAGGCCTCGAGCACCCGGCGGTAGACGGCCGTCAGGGTGGCCAGGTCGCCGACCGCGACGCGCTCGTCCACCTGGTGCATGGTCTTGCCGACCAGGCCGAACTCGGCGACCGGGCAGACGTCCTTGATGAAGCGCGCGTCGGAGGTGCCGCCGGTGGTCGAAAGCTCCGGCCGGCGCCCGGTCTCGGCCTCCACCGCGTCCTGGATCGCCGCCGACAGCGGGCCGGGCGGGGTCAGGAAGGACTCGCCGGAGATGCGGGTGGCCAGTTCGTAACGGGCGTGCGTCGCCTCGGCCATCTCCCGGTCGAAGGTCTCGCGCAGCCAGGCGATCAGACCGTCGCCGGTGTGCAGGTCGTTGAAGCGGATGTTGAAGGCCGCCGTCGCCTTGGCCGGGATCACGTTGGTCGCCGGGTTGCCGACGTCGACGCTCGAGACCTGCAGGGTGGAGGGCTGGAAGTGCGCGGTGCCCTGGTCGAGCGGCCGGCTGGTCACCGCGTGCAGCAGGCGGATCAGGTGGTGAACCGGGTTGTCCGCCAGGTGCGGGTAGGCGGTGTGGCCCTGCACGCCGTGCACGGTCAGGGTCGCAGTCAGGCTGCCGCGCCGGCCGATCTTCACCATGTCGCCGAGCGCCTCCGGGTTGGTCGGCTCGCCGACCAGGCAGGCGTCCAGCACCTCGCCGCGCTCTTCCAGCCACTGCAGCATCTTGCGGGTGCCGTTGATCGAGGGGCCCTCCTCGTCACCGGTGATCAGCAGGGAGATCGAGCCCGCCGGCGGCCCGTGCGTGGCCAGGTAACCGGCGACGGCGGCGACCATGCAGGCGATGGCGCCCTTCATGTCGGCGGCGCCGCGGCCGATCAGCTCTTCCCCCGCCACCGTCGCGGCGAAGGGGTCGGACGACCAGTCGGCCGGCTCGCCCACCGGCACGACGTCGGTGTGGCCGGCGAAGCAGAAGTTCGGCCGCGCCGTGCCCAGGCGGGCGTAGAGGTTGTCGACGTCCGGCGTGCCGGCTTCCGAGAAGACCAGCCGGTGGCAGACGAAGCCGAGCGCTTCCAGCTCGCCCTGCAGCAGATCGAGCGCACCGCCCTCGGCCGGCGTCACGCTGGGGCAGCGGATCAGCCGCTGGGCGAGGTCGAGCGGGTCGCGGGTGCGGGCAGGATCGAGGGTGGCGCTGTCGGTCATCGCGGTGGGGATTTCGCTCGTGCTTCCTGGCAGATAGGTATTCCGCCGCGTCCGGCCAGGGGCGCGGCCAGCGTCATTTTGCGGTTAGAGCATGAGGCGGCGGCGGGGCGCAATCGCGCGGGCGGACATGCGGGCCCGGCTCAAGCCTCGGCAAGGCGCGCCTCCAGCGCCTGGCGCAGCGTGGCGAAGACGCTGTCCCAGTCGCCCGGGGCCGGTTGGCGGATCAGGCGCATCGAGGGGTACCAGGGCGTCGCGTCGCCTTCGGTGCCGTAGAGCCAGTAGGGCACGAAGTTCAGCAGGTTCCACACCGGCACGCCGAGGCTGCCGGCGAGGTGCGCGACGGCGCTGTCGGTCATGATCACCAGGTCGAGGCGCTGCAGCACCGCCGCCGTCTCGGCGAAATTGCGCAGCCGCCGCCCCAGGTCGAGGATCGGGCCCTCGGCGCCCAGGTCCTGCAGGTCCGCCTCGCGCGGGCCCTTCTGCAGGCTGACCAGGCGCAGGCCGGGGATCTCCAGCAGCGAAAGGAAGCGCTCCAGCCCGACGGCGCGCCAGCGGTTGCCGCGGAAGGTGGTCGAGCCGGACCAGACCAGCCCGACCTTCAGGCGCGCGTCGGCGAGCGGCGCCAGCCAGGCCGCGGCGCGCGTGCGCGCCTCCTCCGGCACCGCGAGTTCGGCCGGCGGCGGCGGGGCGGCGCCGTCGATCCCCAGCAGGCCGGGCAGCGACATCATGAAGACGCGGAAGTCGGCCTCCAGCGCCGGCTCGTCCGGCGCGACCAGGCGCTCGACGGCGGGGTGGCCGGCGAACAGCGGCGCCAACTCCGGCTTGACCTCCAGCCAGACCCGCGCGCCGCGCGCCGCCAGGGCCGGCAGGAAGCGGGCGGCCAGCAGGGTGTCGCCGAAGCCCTGTTCCGGCAGCGCAAGGACCGTCTTGCCGGCCAGCTCTTCGCCCTGCCAGCGCGGCAGCTCCGGGCGTCGGTCGGGTAGCTCGCCGAGCGCCCAGCGGCTCTCGTAGGCGGCCCAACCCTCGGCCCAGCGGCCCTGCAACGGCCCCGGCCGCCAGCAGCCGTGCAGCAGCGAGACGGCGCGGTCCCAGCGCACCGGGGCGCCGCCGCCGAGCGCCAGCGCACGCTCCAGGGCGGCGAGCGAACCCGCGAAGTCGGCCGCCTCGCGCTGGGCGATGCCCAGGTTGTGCCAGGCGGCGGCGCTGTCCGCTTGGGCCGCCACGACGCGGCGGTGCGCTGCCACGGCCTGCTCGACCCGGCCGAGGTCCTTCAGCACGTTGCCCAGGTTGCCGAGGAAGCCGGGATCGTCGGGCACCAACTCCAGCGCCCGGCAGTAGCAGGCCAGGGCAGCGGCGAACTTCTCCGCCCGCCGCAGGGCGACGCCCAGGTTGTTCCAGATCTGCGCGTCGCCGGGCGCCGTCTCGAGGATCCGCCGGTAGAGTTCGATCGCCTCGTCCAGCCGGCCGGCGCGGTGGGTCGACAGGGCGCGCGCGCGCAACCTCGCCGCAGTCATGCGCCGGCGCTCACGCTTCCGGCGTCCAGGCAGCCAGAGCGGCAGCGGCGGCGGCGACCGCGCCCGCCCAGTCGCCCGGCGTCGGCTGGCGGAACAGGCGCAGGCTGGGATACCAGGGCGTCTGCGCGCCGCCGGTGCCCCAGCGCCAGTCGGCGTCGCTCGGCAGCAGCAGCCAGCAGGGCCGGCCGAGGGCGCCGGCCAGGTGCGCGCTCGGCGAGTCGACCGTCACCAGCAGGTCGAGCTGCATCAGCACGGCGGCCAGGTCGCGCCATCCCTCGATCCGCTCGGAGAGGTCGTGCACCAGGCCGGCGGCGGCGCCCTCGACCAGCTCGGCCGCGGGCGGACCCTTCTGCAGGCCGAGGAGCTGCACGCCCGGCACGGCGGCCAGCGGCAGCAGCCGCGTCAGCCCCGGTTCCTGCCCGGAGCGGCTGCGCGGGCGTTCGCGGCCGGACCAGATGAGGCCGACCCGGCGAGTACCCGCCGGCACCTCCGGCAGCACGACGCGGGCCTCTGGCTCGGGCAGGTAGGGGACGTCGCCCGGCACGCTGTCGATCCGGGTGCGGAACAGGTGCGGCAGGCCGGCCAGCGGCGCCTGCAGGTCGAGCGGCGGCAGCGGGTCGCCGCGCGCCACCACCCGCGCGGCCCCTTCGAGCCCTTGCAGCAGCGGCGTCAGCTCGGGCTGCACCTCCAGCGTCACCTCGGCGCCGCGCGCAGCGGCCAGGGGCACGTAGCGCACGAACTGCAGCGTCTCCGCCAGGCCCTGCTCGGCCCAGAGCAGCAGACGCCGGCCGTCCAGCTCGCCGCCCTCCCAGGCCGGCCGCTCGGTGTGGCGGGGCGGCAGCTCCGGCAGCTTCCAGCGCGCCTCATAGGCCTCGAAGCCGTTGGCGTAGTCGCCGCTGCGCAGCAGGGTCAGCGCCAACTCGACGGCGACCGGCGGCTTGCGCGCTTCGGGTTCGGTCAGCGCCAGGGCGCGCCCGAAGCTGGCGACCGCCGGACCCAGCTCGCCGAGCTCGCGCTGGCAGCGGCCCAGACCGAGCCACAGGCTGCCGTCGTCCGGGTTGGTCTCGACCGCCTGGGCAAAACAGGCGCGCGCCTCGGCCAGGCGCGCTTCGTCGCGCAGCAGATTGGCGAGGTTGGCCAGCGCGCCGGCATTGCGGGGATCGAGCGCCAGGGCGCGGCGCAGGCAGGCCTCGGCGGCGGCGCGGCGGCGCATCTGGCGCAGCAGGACGCCGAGATTGTTGAGCACCTGCAGGTGGTCGGGCGCCTCGTTCAAGGCCTCGGCGTAGAGGCGCTGCGCCTCCGCCATGCGGCCGGCGCGGTGCGCCTCGATGGCCCGCACGAAGGCACGCTCGGCCGCCTTGGACAGCCCGTCGTGCGGGCGCGGGGCAGGGGCGGCCGCCGAGGTTTCGCCGAGATCGCCCATGCCGGTCGGCCGCCCCCGTCTTCGCGCCCGTATCGGGCGATCGCCGTGCCTCAGGCGGCCAGGTAGTCGCTGGCCAGCTTCTCGGCGATCTGCACCGCGTTGAGCGCCGCACCCTTGCGCAGATTGTCGGCGACGATCCAGAAGGACAAGCCGTTGTCGACCGTCGGGTCGGTCCGCAGGCGGCTGATGTAGACCGGATCCTCGCCGGCGCATTCGACCGGGGTGACGTAGCCCTCGTCGGCACGGTGGTCGACGACGCTGATCCCCTCCGCCTCCTGCAGTGCGGCGCGCGCCTCGTGCTCGTCCAGCGGCGTCTCGAACTCGACGTTGACCGCCTCGCCATGGCCGATGAAAACGGGCACGCGCACGCAGGTCACCGCCACCTTGATGTTGGGGTCGAGGATCTTCTTGGTCTCCACCACCATCTTCCACTCCTCCTTGGTGGAGCCGTCCTCCATGAAGACGTCGATGTGAGGGATGACGTTGAAGGCGATCTGCTTGGTGAAGTTCTCCGCCTTGACCGGGTCGTTCACGTAGATCGCGCGGGTCTGGTCGAACAGTTCGTCCATACCCTCCTTGCCCGAGCCGGAGACCGACTGGTAGGTCGCCACGACGACGCGCTTGATCCGCGCCAGCTCGTGCAGCGGCTTCAGGGCGACGACCATCTGGATGGTCGAGCAGTTCGGGTTGGCGATGATGTGCTTCTTGCCGTAGCCGGCGATCGCCTGGGGGTTCACCTCGGGCACCACCAGCGGCACGTCCGGGTCCATGCGGAAGTGACTGGTGTTGTCGATCACCACCGTGCCGGCGCGCGCGGCGCGCGGCGCGAACTCGGCCGAGACCTTGGCGCCGGGGGAGAAGAGCGCGATGTCGGTGCCGGTGAAGTCGAACTTCGCCAGGTCGCGCACGTCGAGGACCTCGTCCTCGCCGAAGGAGACCTGCTGGCCGGCCGAGCGCTCGCTGGCCAGCGCCACGACTTCGTCGGCGGGGAAGCCCCGCTCGGCCAGCGTCGAGAGGATCTCGCGCCCGACGGCGCCGGTGGCACCGACTACGGCGACCTTGTAGCCCATGGCGGAACTCTCATATCCCTTGGTCAGATCGAGGCGCGGAGCCTAGCGCTGCGCCGCAATATTGCAAGCTAGGAACCGCGCGCGGCCGTGGGAAGCGCCGGCCGCGGGAGGCTGACGAGGAGCGCACGCATGGCCGACCTGCCCGAGACCGGCACGGGGACCGCCGCGGCACGCGGCACCGGCGCCCGCGCGACGCCGCGCGCCGACAGCTACGCCGCCTTCTGGCCGATCTACCTGCGCGAGCACGCCAGGCCGGCGACCCGCGCCGTCCACTTCTTCGGCACCGCGCTCGGCCTGCTGATGCTGGCCGCCGCCCTGGTCACCGGCATCTGGTGGCTGGTCCTGGCCGCGCTGGTCAGCGGCTACTTCTTCGCCTGGCTCAGCCACGCCCTGATCGAGCGCAACCGCCCGGCCACCTTCACCTACCCGGCCTGGTCGCTGGTCAGCGACTTCCGCATGTTCTTCCTCTGGCTCGCCGGCAAGTTGGAGCCCGAGCTGAAGCGGCACGGGGTGGGGAGCTAGATCTACGGCACCAGCTTGTAGCCGCCCGGTTCGGTGACCAGGATCTCGGCGTTCGAGGGGTCGGCCTCGATCTTCTGGCGCAGGCGGTAGACGTGGGTCTCCAGCGTGTGGGTGGTGACGCCCGCGTTGTAGCCCCAGACCTCGCCGAGAAGCTGGTCGCGCCCCACCGTCTTGTCGCCGGCGCGGAAGAGGTACTTCAGGATCGCCGTTTCCTTCTCGGTCAGGCGCACCTTCTGCTGGGTGGTGCCGTGCACCAGCAGCTTGGCGGCCGGCCGGAAGCTGTAGGGGCCGATGGCAAACACCGCGTCCTCGCTCTGCTCGTGCTGGCGCAGTTGCGCGCGCAGGCGGGCCAGCAGGATGCCCAGGCGGAAGGGCTTGGTGACGTAGTCGTTGGCGCCGGACTCCAGGCCCAGGATGGTGTCGGCGTCGGAGTCCATCGCCGTCAGCATGATGATCGGCGCCTTGACCCCGGCCCGGCGCATCAGGCGGCAGAGCTCGCGCCCGTCCATGTCGGGCAGGCCGACGTCCAGCAGCAGCGCGTCGAAGTAGTCGGCCCTGGCCTTTTCCAGACCCTCCTGGCCGGTCGCCGCCTCGACGGTGACGAACTCCTCGTGCAGGCGCAATTGCTCGGCGAGCGAGGCGCGCAGCGCGTCGTCGTCGTCGATCAGCAGGATCTTCTTCGGCTGGGCCGTGCTCATGCGCGTTTCCCGGTTCTCCCCGTTTCCTAATTCCGCCCGGCGCCTTGCGCAATGGCCGGGATCACACCCCCAGGGCGCTGCCGCTCACCCCGCATGCCCGTCGCGCGCCAGGGCCAGGGTGCGCCGGAACAGCGGGTGGTCCGGCTCGCCCAGCGCCTCCACGGCGTCGAAGTGGTGGCGGCCGTCCAGCGGGATCTCGTGGGCGACCAGCTGCCGCGCGGCGCAGGCGGCCAGCATCTCGCGCTGCTGCGTCTTGAACTCCTCGGGCTCGGTGCCGCCCACCGCGCAGAGCAGCGGCGGCATGGTCGCGCCGAGCCGGCGCAGCGGCGAGGCCCGTTCGACCTGCTCGGGGTCGAGCTGCAAGACCTCCTGCTGGTAGCTGAGGCGCAGCGGCTCCAGTTCGTAGAGGCCGGAGACGCAGACGCCGCCCTTCAGCAGGTCGCCCGGCAGGCCCTCGGCGGCCCAGTCGGTCAGCAGGCACATGGCGGCCAGGTGCCCGCCCGCCGAGTGACCGGCGACGACAAGCCGTCCGGCGTCGAAGCCCAGCGCGGCCGCATTGCGGTGCAGGAAGGCCAGCGCCCGCCGGCATTCCTCGACCATCTGCGGAATGCGCGCCGTCGGCGCCAGCGTATAGTTGAGCGAGGCGTAGGCCAGCCCGGCGGCGCGGAAGGCCGGCGCGAAGAAGCTGAAGTCGCCCTTGTCCAGCGACTGCCAGTAGCCGCCGTGGATGAAGGCGACGAGCGGCGCGCCCGTCGCCTCCGCCGGGAACAGGTCCAGCCGCTCGCCCGCCGTTTCGCCGTAGGCGAGATCGATCCGCGCATCGGGGAAGTCCTGGCGCACGGCCGCGCTTTCGGCCGCCCAGCGGGCGAAGAACTCGACGTGCTCGGGCGTGCGCGCCCGCAGGTTCAATTCGGCGTCCAAGGCCGCCCGGTCGTGGTTTCGCCACACTGTCTCGCCCACGCGTTCCTCCGTTCATCCTGGCGTCCGTCCCGCCCTTCGTTCCGACCTTCGTTCCGACCTTCGTTCCGGCACCGCCGGCCTGCCATGCGGCAGCCCGAGTCCGGCAGGCGCTTTGCGGCGGCCGGCACCCGGCCTATGTTTGTGGTCCGGCACCATCCGAGCCGATTGCCGGCGTCGTGTCGAGAGCCGGAGTGCCCCTCGTCCCCTCGTTGCCACTCTCCCGCGTCCGATCTGATGAGCGACCTGCCAGCCCAACGTCCCACGCCCACCCCCGGCACCCTGGAAGACGTCGACCGCGCCCTTTCGGAGCTGCGGCGCGGCTGGCCGGTGGTGCTGCACGACAGCGACGACGGCGTCCTGCTGGTGCTGGCGGCGGAGGCGGCGAGCGAAGAGCGGCTGCGCAGCTTCCTGCGCCACGCCGGCCCCGAGGCGGCGGCCGGGCGCGGCCTGATCCTGACCGGGCCGCGCGCCCAGGCGCTGGGCCTGTCGGGGGCCGCGGGAGACCGGCCGGTACGGTTGGAGGCCGAGACGCTGAGCGCCGGCACGCTGGCCGCCTATGCCGACCCTACGGCGATCGCGCGGCCGGTGAGCGGCCCGCAGCCGGCGACCCGGGCGGCGGCAGCGCTGGAGGCCGCCGCCGTCGACCTGGTCAAGCTGGCCCGCCTGCTGCCGGCCGCCGCGGTGGTGCCGCTGACGCCGGAGGATCCGCTCGCCTGGGCGCGCGCGCGCGCTCTGCTGAGCCTGGCCGCCGGCGAGGTCGCCGCCTACCGCACCGCCTCCGCGCGCTCGCTCGGCAAGGTGGCCGAGGCGCGCGTGCCGCTGGCCGATGCCGAAGACTGCCGCATCGTCGCCTTCCGGCCCGCCGACGGCGGCCTGGAGCACCTGGCCATCGTCATCGGCCGGCCGGAGACCAGCGGGCCGGTGCTGGTCCGCCTGCATTCCGAGTGCTTCACCGGCGACCTGCTGGGCAGCCTGCGCTGCGACTGCGGCGACCAGCTCCGCGGTGCCATCGCGGCGATTTCGGCGCATGGCGCCGGCGTGCTGCTCTACCTGGCGCAGGAAGGGCGCGGCATCGGCCTGGTCAACAAGCTGCGCGCCTACACCCTGCAGGACCGCGGCGCCGACACCCACGAGGCCAACCTGGCGCTCGGCTTCGACGCCGACGAGCGGGTCTACCTGCCGGCGGCCGAGATGCTGCGCCAGCTCGGCATCGGCCAGGTGCGCCTGCTGACCAACAACCCCGAGAAGGTAGAGCAACTCGCGCGCTGCGGCATCGCGGTGACCGACCGGGTGGCGCACAGCTTTCCCGCGAACGGCCACAACGAGGCCTACCTGGCGACCAAGGCCGAGAAGTTCGGCCATTGGTTGTAGGGCAGGGCGGCACCTTGGCGACCGGCGGCTGCCAGTGCGGCGGGGTGCGCTACGAAATCGCCGGCGCGCCGCTCGACCTCTACTGCTGCCACTGCGGCGAATGCCGCAGCCAATCCGCCTCCGCCTTCGGCATCTCGCTGATCGTGCGCAGCGCCGACCTGCGGCTGCTCCGGGGCTCGCCGAAGGTCTTCGCCCGGCCGACGGCGGCCGGCGGGCGCATGACCTGCTTCTTCTGCCCCGACTGCGGCAGCCGCCTGTGGCATGGCGATCCGGCGCACGAGGCGGTCGTCAGCGTCAAGGGCGGCAGCCTGGACGCGCCGCCCGACCTTAGCCGCGCGCGGCACATCTGGGTCTCGCGCAAGCTGCCGGGCGTGATCCTGCCGCCGGAGGCCGAGACCTGGCCCGAAGACCCGCCGCCGCAGCCTTACGAAGACGCACGCGACGATTAGCCGGCGTCTTCCCGGCCGCGTCTTCCCGGTCGCGTCTTCCCGGTCGCGTCTTCCCGGTCTTGGCTTGCCGGTCTTGGCTTGCCGGGCGGCAGGATCTGCCGGGCGCAGGCGGCGGGCCAGGGCACCGAATCGCCCGGCCCGTCCGCATGGGCGAGCTGGCATGCGGCTTGCTTACCATCGGGCGTCATGAGCGCCACCGACTTCGATCCCTTTGTCCGTCCGCGGGTCGGCCACCTGCAGGAGGACCTGAAGGCCGCCGGCAGCGACCGCTACGCCACCGGCGCCGGCGCCGAGGGCGAGGGCTTTTCCTTCGGCGACGCGCTCGACATCCTCAACCCGCTGCATCACCTGCCGGTGGTCGGCTCGCTCTACCGCGAGCTGACCGGCGACCAGATCGGCGGCACCGCGCGGATCATCGGCGGCGGGCTGTACGGCGGCGTCTTCGGCCTGGTCGGCGCCGCCTTCAACCAGGTCTTCGAGGACGCCACCGGACGCGACATGGCCGAGACCGCGCTGGCGGCGGTGAGCGGCGAAGAGCTGGCGGACCCCGCCGGGCCGGGGCAGGTCGCGGCGACCGACGCCGAGGCCGGCGGTGCGGCGAACGAGCAGGGGGCGGGTACCGAGCAGGGGGCGGCGCCCGAGACGACGCAACTGGCGACCGGCGAGGTGATCGTCTGGAACGCGCCGGCACCGGGGGCCACGACGGCATCGGGGACCACGGCGGCATCGGGGACCACGGCGGCGGCGGGCCCCACCGTCGCCCCGAGCGCGACACCCACGCCGGCCGGCGCCACCGCGGCAGCGACGGCCGAGGCGGCGGCCCAGGCGCGTATGGCCGCGCCGGCGCCGGCGGCCGGAACGGATGTGGCGGAGGGCCCGATGCTGACCGGCGCCGACGCGCTCGCCGCCTTCGCCGCCGACCTGCGGCGCGGCGCCGCAACGGCTCCAGCGCCGGCGCGGGGCGCCCAGACCGCCGCACTCGGCAATCTTGCCGCGGCCCAGGCCGAGCGGCCGAGCGGCTTCATGCCGGTGAGCCCGCGCGACTTCGCCGGTCCGCGCCCGCAGACCGCCCCGAACCGCCCGCTGGCGGCCGAAAGCCCGCTGCCGCCGCAGCCGAGCCGTCCGACGCCGCCCCAGACGGCCGCCCAGACGGCCCCCCAGACGCAGCCCGCCACGCCGGCGCCGGCGCCGGAGCGCACCAGCCCGCTGGCGGCCACGCCCGGCATGCCGCCGGCCGCCGCCGTATCCGGCCTGCCGGCCGCCGGCTTCGGCGCCCCGCCGGTCAGCGACGCCGACTTCGCCGCGCGCATGATGCACGCCCTGCAGAAATACGAGGCGATGAGCCAGGCCGGCTCGTGAATTCCAGCGCCTTGACTTAGCCTCCGAAGTCCGAGAAGTCGCCGCCGCGGCCCTTGCCGCTGGCGAAGCGGCCGGCGTCGAGCCACGGCGCGGACGGGCTGTGCTAAGCAGGGAGCGATGGACCTGATCGTCGAGGCGGGATCGGAAAACCGGCAGGCGCGCTGGGGCGGCGCGGCGTTCCGCTGCGCCATCGGGCGCGCCGGCACCGTGCCGGCGCTCGCCAAGCGCGAGGGCGACGGGGCGACGCCGCTGGGCGCCTGGGCGATGGAGGCGCTCTACTGGCGCGCCGACCGGGGCGCCCCGCCGGTCGGCTGCGCCCTGCCGGGCCGCGCGCTGGCGCCGCACGACGGCTGGTGCGACGCGCCGCTCGACCCGGCCTACAACCGCCTGGTCGCGCGGCCCTATCCGGCCAGCCACGAGGCGCTCTGGCGCGACGACGAGCTCTACGACCTGCTGGTGGTGCTGAGCCACAACCGGCACCCCGCGGTGCCCTTCGCCGGCTCGGCCATCTTCCTGCACTGCGCCAAGCCCGGGTTTTCCCCGACCGCCGGCTGCGTCGCGCTGGCGCGGCCGGACCTCGAACGGGTGCTGGCCACGGCGCGCGCCGGCGACCGGGTGGTGGTGCGAGCGGCGCCGGCGCCGGCCTAAACGGCCGCCGTCTTCTTGCGGCCCGACCCCTTCTTGCTTTCCGGCTTGGTCTTCGGCGGGGCTCCCTCGGCGATGGTCTTGGCCTTGTAGGCGCAGAGGTCGCGCACGATGCAGGCCGGGCAGTCCGGCTTGCGCGCCTTGCAGACGTAGCGTCCGTGCAGGATCAGCCAGTGGTGCGCGTGTTGCCGCCGGTTCTGCGGCACCGCCTTCTCCAGCTTGCGCTCCACCTCGTCGACGGTCTTGCCGGGCGCCAGGCCGGTGCGGTTGCCGACGCGGAAGATGTGGGTATCGACGGCGATGGTCTCCTGCCCGAAGGCGATGTTGAGCACCACGTTGGCCGTCTTGCGCCCGACACCGGGCAGCTTGACCAGCGCCTCGCGCGAGGGCGGCACCATGCCGCCATGCTCGGCGATGAGCTGTTGCGAGAGCGCAATGACGTTCTTGGCCTTCGCGTTGAACAGTCCGATGGTCTTGATGTGCTCTTTCACGCCGCCCTCGCCGAGCGCAAGCATCTTCTCCGGCGTGTCGGCCACGGCGAAGAGGGTGCGCGTCGCCTTGTTGACCCCGACGTCGGTCGCCTGGGCCGAGAGCACCACGGCGACCAGCAGGGTGTAGGGGTTGACATATTCCAGCTCGCCCTTGGGCTCCGGCAGCGCGGCGGCGAGGCGGTCGAAGAATTCGACGACATCGGCTTTCTTCATCGGGAATCCGGGCAGATCGGGATCGGGGGCGGGACTCTCGCCGACACTCTGGCGCCGTCGGCTCGAGCTGTCGAGGCACCCCCTCAGGACGGAAGATCGTCCGGCGGCGCCAGCCGCGCGATCAGTGCCTTAAGGTCGCAGCGCTGGTGCACGAGGTCGATGACGACCAGGCCCGCGTCGTCCCGCCGGAAGATCAGGAAGTGCCCGCCTTCGCGGACATAGCACAGACCTTCCGCGGCGGGCTCGTCACCGAGCAGAACGGCACAGGGGCGGCCGTGCGGCGGCTTGCCGACGGCCAGGGCGCGACAGCGCGCGATCAGGGCGTCGCGCTAGGCCTCGGCCTGGGCTTCGCCGAAGCGCTCCAGGGTCCAGGCGAAGATCTCTGTCAGCGACGCGACGGCGCGCGGCGTCAGCCGAAAGCCGCTCACCCTTTCCGGCCAGCGCGCTTCCGGGCCGACGTGCGGGCGGCCTTCGCGGCGTCGAAGGCGCGCGCGACCGCCGCTTCGCCCGCCTCGGTCTGGCCCGCGACGGCCTGGCGCAGGCCTTCGCGCAGGCCCGCGCGCACATCGGCCAAGGCGGCCTCGTGCTCCTCCAGCAACCGCAGGCCGGCGCGGATCACCTCGCTGGCGTTCTGGTAGCGGCCGGCCTCGACGAGATCCAGGATCAGCGCCTCTTGCGGGTCGGACAGGACGACGTTGCGGGTGGGCATCGACAACCTCCAGAAGATTGGCAGAATATGCCAATCTGGCGTCGCGCGCTCAAGAGGCCCCTGCGACCCTTCGAGCGCTGGCGCGCGCGCCTCGCCCCGCCTAGACTCTGCGCATGTCGCGTGACACCGCCCTGCCCGCCGCCGCGCCCGCGGCCGTTCCGTCCGCCCCGGCGCCGCCGCTGTTCGACGCGCGGCTGACGCCGCACCGCTCGCTCAGCCCGCGCGGCTTCGCGCTGCTGATGGCCGGGGTCTGCGCGGTCAGCTTCACGGCGGGCCTGGCCTTCTTCCTGATGGGCGCCTGGCCGGTGGTCGGCTTCATGGGGCTGGACGTGGCGCTGATCTACGGCGCCTTCCGCCTGAACTACCGCCGCGCGCGCATGTTCGAGGAGCTGGTGCTGACCCGCGAGGCCCTGACCGTGCGCCGGGTCGATCTCCGGGGCGCGGAGAAGCGCTGGTCCTTCCAGCCCTACTGGCTGCAGGTCCGCATGGACGACCCGCCGGAGCCGGCCTCGCGCCTGACGCTGCGCAGCCACGGCAGGTCGCTGAGCATCGGCGACTTCCTGAGCCCCGACGAGCGCCTGGCCCTGGCCAAGGAGCTGCGCCGCCACCTGGCCGTCTGCCGCTGCGCCCCCTATCCGGTGGACGTGTAGCTTTTCGCAACCGCGGGCTCCTGCCCGAACGTCGCGAGGCGCGACGGGAGCAAGGGATACGTTTCACCGACAAACCTTCATCCTGAGCCTGTCGAAGGACGAAGGTTTGTCGCGCCCGGGGCCAGCCCGCCTTCGTGCTTCGACGGGCTCAGCATGAAGCCGGGCGAGCTGGTGGTGCGAACTGTCGGCTACAGCAGGTAGCCCAGCAGCGAATCCAGGCGCTGGCGGCCCTCGGCGGTGGCGCGCAGGCCCGCCTCATCGAGCTCCAGAAAACCTTCGGCGGCCAGGGCCCGGACGCGGCCCATGTCCAGCAGCTCCTCGGGCGCGGCCGCGCACTCCCGAAAGAAAGCGGCGCGGGGGATGCCCTGGGTCAGGCGCAGGCCCATCAGCAGCAGTTCTTCCAGGCGCTCGCTCGGGCCGACGGCCGTGCGGGCGCGGGTGGCGTGGCCGGCCTGCTCGACGGTCTGCAGCCAGATCTCGGGGGCGCGATGCTGGCGGCTGGCGTATTTGGTGCCGTCGAGGGTCAGGCGCCCGTGCGCGCCGGGGCCGATCCCGAGGTAATCGCCGGCCCGCCAGTAGGTCAGGTTGTGCCGGGATTCCTCGCCGGGCCGGGCATGGTTGGAGATTTCGTAGGCGGGCAGGCCGGCGGCGGCCAGGGTCTCCTGCGTCGCCTCGAACAGCCCGGCGGCCACCTCCGGGTCGGCCAGCGGCAGCTCGCCGCGCCGCGCCCGGGCGTGGAACACCGTGTTCTCCTCGATGGTGAGCTGGTAGAGCGAGAGGTGGTCGCAGCCCTCGGCCAGCGCCCGGCGCAGCTCGGCCGACCAGGCCTCGGGCGTTTGGCCGGGGCGGGCGTAGATCAGGTCGAAGGAGACGCGCGGGAAGTGCCGGCGGGCCAGATCCACGGCGGCAAGCGCCTCGGCGGTGTCGTGCTGGCGGCCGAGGAAGGCGAGCGCGGCGTCGTCCAGCGCCTGCACGCCCAGGGAGACGCGGTTGACCCCGGCGGCGGCATAGGCGGCGAAGCGGTCGGCCTCGACCGAGGTGGGGTTGGCCTCCAGCGTGATTTCGAGACTTGCGTCTGTCGGCCAGTGGGTTTTCACGTCTTCGATCAGCGCGGCCGTGGTCTCCGGCTCCATCAGCGAGGGCGTGCCGCCACCGAAGAAGACCGAGGTGACGGTCCGCGGCTCGGCATCGGGCTGCGTCGTTTCGCTGGCGTAATGGGCCAGCTCGCGGCGCAGGGCGGCGCGCCAGCGCGCCTGGTCGATGCCTTCGCGCACGTGGCTGTTGAAGTCGCAGTAGGGGCACTTGGCCCGGCAGAAGGGCCAGTGGATGTAGATGCCGAAGCCGGGCGTGTCGGACATGCGCTCGGAAATAGGCAGCGGCAGGTCCGCAGGCGAGGGCCGGCTCATCCCGCCGCCCGCCGGCGGGTCTCGCGATGCAGCACGTAGAGGCCGCTGGCGACGAGGACGGCGGCACCGGCCCAGGTCGCGCCGTCCGGCAGCTCGCGCCAGATCAGCCAGCCGAGCAGGGTCGACCAGAGCAGCGCCGAGTAGTCGAAGGGCGCCACCACCGCCGCCGGCGCGAAGCGGAAGGCCAGGGTGATCCAGTAGATCGACACGCCGCCGAGCAGGCCCATCAGCGCGAAGACGCCGAGGTCGGCCAGCGTCGGCGTCACCCAGGCGAACGGCAGGGTCAGGCCGGCGGCGCCGGCGATCAGCAGGGCGTTCCAGAAGACGATGGCGGCATTGGCGTCGGTGCGCGCCAGCACCCGGGTCGACAGCAGGGCGAGCGCGTAGCAGACGCCGGCGGCGAGCGGCAGCAGGGCGGCCCACTGGAAGGCCTCGGTGCCCGGCCGCAGGATGATCAGCGCGCCGAGGAAGCCGACCAGCACCGCGCTCCAGCGGCGCCAGCCCACCTGCTCGCCGAGCAGCGGCACGGACAGCGCGGTCACCACCAGCGGCGCGACGAAGCCGATCGCCGTCGCCTCGGCCAGGCCCAGGTACTTCAAGCCGGTGAAGAAGGTGAAGATGGCGCCCAGGCCGGCCAGCGCGCGCACCGCCTGCATCCGCCGGTTGCCAGTGCGCAGGGCCGGCCAGCCGCCCTCGGCCCAGACCAGCACCAGCGCCGGGATCAGCCCGAAGAGCATGCGGAAGAAGACGATCTGGTTGATCGGGTAGCTGCCGCCCAGCCACTTGGCGCAGGCGTCCATGCCGGTCATGCCGCCGATGCCGAGCAGCATCATGCCGATGCCGAAGCCTATCCGGCTGGGCGCGTTCTGCAGGCCATGAGGCGCCGTCGCCGGCATGCTCCGCTCGTCCTTTCGAAAGCCGCGTGTTTCGCAATCCGCTTGCCCCGGCGCGGCCGCGGGGCGTAACGAGTCCGTCATGGACGCCACCGCCTTCCGCCTGCGCCAGACAGACAAGCCGGCGAACAAGCCGGCCTATTCCGACCGGGCGGCCGCGCCGGGCCGAACGAGCGGCCGCGCCGGCAAGCCAGGGAAGAGCCGCGCGCGCATCCTGGCGATCCTGAAGGCGCAGGGGCCGCGCAGCGCCGCGCAACTGGCCGAGCAGCTCGGGGTGACGCCCATGGCCGCGCGCCAGCACCTGCTGGCGATGGCCGAGGCGGGACTTGTCGCCTATGCGGCGCCGCGCGGCAAGGTCGGCCGGCCGACCAAGCTGTGGCGCCTGACGCCGCTGGCCGAGGACGCGCCGCCGCAGACCGCGCCCGGCTTCGCCGACGGCCACGCCCAGCTCCTCGCCGAGCTGCTGGCCTGCCTCGAGCCGCGCGCGTTGGCCGCCGCGCTGGCCCTGCGCGAGAAGCGCCTCGGCAAGATCTACGGAAAAGGCCTCGACAAGAAGGTGCCGCTGCGCGCCCGGCTGGAGCGCCTGGCCAAGGCGCGTACCGCCGAGGGCTACCTGGCCGAGGTCGCGGTCTCCGACGACGGCTGGTACCTGCTGGTGCAGAACCACTGCCCGATCCGCGCGGCCGCCTGCGCCTGCCCGGATCTGTGCGACAGCGAGCTGCGGACCTTCAAAAAGGCGCTCGGCAAGGACGTCACCCTGGAGCGCCGCGAGCACCGCCTGTCCGGCGACCGCCGCTGCAGCGTCGCGGTCAAGCGCAAGGCGAAGGGGTAGGCGGACGCCTCAGGCCGCATCGTCGCGGGTGCCCGCCTCCTCGGCCAGCAGACGCCGCGCGCCCTCGGCAAGGAGGCCCGAACGGCCGCCGGAAAAGCGCGATGCAGCGCGGTCGATCCGCGCCAGCAGCCCCTCGTCCAGGGTGATGTTGACCCGCACCGCCTTGCTGGCGACCGATACGGGGATCAGCAGAACCGTCACCGCTTCCGCATCCGCCGGATCGATCCCGTGCGCCTCGGCCACGGCGTCCGGCGCGACTTGGGCATAGGTCGAGGGGGCGGGGAGATCGCCGCGCGGCACGTCCTGCAGGTGCAGGCTGCCGGCATCGGCTGCCGCCGCCGCCAGCTGCTCGAGGCTGTCGGCCGCAGGAAAGCAGCCGGGCAGGTCCGGGAAGAGCGCAAACCAGGGCGTATCTCCAGCGTCGCGGAGCACGCGGAAGGCGACGGCGGGATAGACGCATGTTGCCATCGGTGATCTCCCAGTCGGGGACGGGCTTTCGGTTGGGCGGCTGCCGGCGCCGGCTCGCTGAACTCAGCTTCACGCCGCTTTGGCGCTCGATGGCCCGCTGCAGCGGCTTGGCGATGTCCTTGCGCCCGGCCGGCACCGTCGTGGCACGCCCATCGAGGTGGCGGAGCTGCACATGCGAGCCGCTTTGGCGAACAACCGCAAAGCCCGCTTGCTCAAGGGACCTGATCGCCACTCTGCTGCTGACCGGCATCGGCTCGTCGGCTCGATAAATAAGTACGATATACACACGATGAGTCCTCGGTCAACCCACCGTCGGCGCCTCCTATCCCGCGGCGAGCTGCGGGGCCGGCTTTGCCATGGCGGCCCCGCGCGAATCCGGGCGGCGCCTGCGACCCGCATACCTTTTGACCGTGCCGCGTGCGCCCGCCTAAGATCGCCGCCCCGTCATCCGGGATGGGGCAAGCAAGACCGCGCCGGCGCAGCGTTTCGCGCAAGGCGAGTGCGGCATTTCCAGGGAAGGGACGTTTTCCGCAGATGAGCGAGACCAAGGCGCTGACCACGGCGCAGGAAGCGCTGGATTTCCACTCCAGCGGCCGGCCGGGCAAGTTCGAGCTGACCCCGACCAAGCCGGTGACCACCCAGCGCGACCTCTCGCTGGCCTATTCGCCGGGCGTCGCCGAGCCCTGCAAGCGGATCCATGAGGACCCGCTGACCGCCTTCGACTACACCATCAAGGGCAACCTGGTGGCGGTGATCTCCAACGGCACCGCGGTGCTGGGGCTGGGCAACCTGGGCGCGCTCGCCTCCAAGCCGGTGATGGAGGGCAAGGCGGTTCTCTTCAAGCGCTTCGCCGACGTCGACTCGATCGACCTGGAGGTCTCCACCGAGGACGTCGACGAGTTCGTCAACTGCGTGCGCTTCCTGGGGCCGACCTTCGGCGGCATCAACCTGGAGGACATCAAGGCCCCCGAGTGCTTCATGATCGAGGAGCGCCTGAAGGAACTGCTCGACATCCCGGTCTTCCACGACGACCAGCACGGCACCGCCATCATCGCCGCCGCCGGGGTGATCAACGCCCTGCACCTGACCGGCCGCGAGCTGGCCGACACCAGGATGGTGATCAACGGCGCCGGTGCGGCGGGCGTGGCCAGCGCCGAGCTGATGAAGGCCATGGGCATGAAGCCCGAGAACATCGTGCTGTGCGACACGAAGGGGGTGATCTACCGCGGCCGCACCACCGGCATGAACCAGTGGAAGTCGGCGCACGCGGTGGAGACCGAGGCACGCAGCCTGGCCGACGCGCTGGCCGGCGCCGACATCTTCTTCGGCCTCTCGGTCAAGGGGGCGGTGACCCAAGATATGGTGGAGAAGATGGCCGACAGGCCCATCGTCTTCGCCATGGCCAACCCCGACCCGGAGATCACGCCGGACGAGGTGAAGGCCGTGCGCTCCGACGCGATCATCGCCACGGGGCGCAGCGACTATCCCAACCAGGTCAACAACGTCCTGGGCTTCCCCTACATCTTCCGCGGCGCGCTGGACGTGCGCGCCACCTCCATCAACATGGAGATGAAGATCGCCGCCGCCGAGGCGCTGGCCAAGCTGGCGCGCGAGGACGTGCCCGACGAGGTCGACCGCGCCTACCGCGGCCGGCGCCTGCGCTACGGCGCCGACTACATCATCCCGGCGCCCTTCGACCCGCGGCTGATCGTCGAGGTGCCCAAGGCGGTCGCCAAGGCGGCGATGGACACCGGCGTGGCGCGCATGCCGATCGCCGACTTCGAGGACTACGACCACCAGCTCTCCGCCCGGCTGGACCCGACGGCGGCCAGCCTGCAGCGCATCTTCGACAAGGTGCGCGAGCGCCCGCAGCGCATCGTCTTCGCCGAGGGCGAGGAGGAGAAGACGATCCGCGCCGCCTACGCCTTCCTCAACGCCGGCTACGGCACCCCGGTGCTGATCGGCCGCGTGCAGCAGATCGAGGAGACCATGCAGGCGATCGGCCTGCCGCTCGGCTTCTGCGAGATCGTCAACGCCGGCGTCTCCAACCACCGAGAGCGCTACACCGAATTCCTCTACAACCGTTTGGCGCGCAAGGGCCAGCTCTTCCGCGACTGCGTGCGCATGGTCAACCAGAACCGCAACGTCTTCGCCGCCTGCATGGTCGCCTGCGGCGAGGCCGACGGGATGGTCACCGGCCTGACCCGCGCCTTCAACATCAACCTGGAGGACATCGGCCGCGCCCTCGACGCCAAGCCCAGCCACCGGGTCTTCGGCGTCAACGTCATCGTCAGCCGCGGCCGCTCGGTCTTCGTCGCCGACACCCAGGTGCACGAGCTGCCGAGCCCGGAGGAGCTGGCCGACATCGCCATGCAGACCGCGGCGACCGCCCGCCTGATGGGGCACGAGCCGCGCGTCGCCCTGCTGTCCTTCTCCAACTTCGGCAACCCGCCGCGCGAGAAGGCGGTGCGCGTGCGCGAGGCGATCGAGGTGCTCGACCGGCGCAGCGCGGGCGGCGCCGGCATCGACTTCGAGTACGACGGCGAGATGCAGGCCAACGTCGCCCTCAACTACGAGCTGATGCAGGAGCTCTACCCCTTCTGCCGCCTGTCCGGCCCGGCCAACGTGCTGGTCATGCCGGCGCTGCACTCGGCCCACATCGCCACCCGCCTGGTGCAGGAGATGGGCGGCGGCACCATAGTCGGCCCGCTGCTGATGGGCCTGGCCAAGCCGGCGCAGATCGTCCCGCTCGGCTCGACCGTCAACGACCTGGTCACCGCCGCCGCCCTCTGCGCCCACCAGGCCATCGTCGAGAAGGTGGGGGGGTAGGCACCGAGTTCCGCGCCAGACGCTCAAGCCCCGTTAGGCTGCCAGAACGTGACCTATGGGCAGCTAGTGGGTAGGCTGGCGGAGATCGGCGTTGCAGAGGACGAACGGAACCTTCGCAACAAGATCAGCCGGGGCAAATTCACGGCGGCCTTCCTGCTGCAATGCCTTACCGCTTTAGGGACCACTACCTTGCGGCTGCAGGACTAGGAGCGATCATTCTTTCGCTGCTGGTTACAGCAGTGCTTTGGTCAAATGGCGCGTTTGTAGAGCAGCAATCCCGAGCTGCATACTATTGCAGCCAATACCAGCTTGAAGAACGCCAAGCCCGGCGTTCGGTCAACGAAAGCTCGATAGGCGGTGCCGCCGACCCAAGCGGCGAACAAGCCGACCGCGATTATCAGCAGCACACGGCGTGGTGTGATCTCGCAGCCCAGCAAGAAATGGCTGATGCGACCCTGGGGATGGAGAAAGCCGCATGGGGGACCGTCCTGCTGACGCTTGTTGGCGTCGTCCTGCTTTCGATCACCGTCGTTCACACCGGCCGCACTTTGGATGAGGCGAAAGCTACCAGTGCCAGCGCCCGGGAGTCTGTAGAGGTTGCGCGGAAAACGCTGAGCGCTATGGAGCGGCCTTGGATAACTGTTGATCTGGAAATCAACAATCCTCTTTATTGTAGGAAACACGAAGTTGATATCCCAATTTTGATTAGTGTAAAAAATATTGGTCGCAGCCCTGCGGGCAGTATAAAGATTTTTGCTAAAGCACTGCCGTTTATGAATTATATTGAGGAAACATTTGACGGTTTGCTCACCGATGCCGTAGAAAAAATGCGACAAACAGCGGGCGTGACGCTTTTCCCGGGTAAGCTGTTTGAGCGCGATGAGTATTTGCGTATTTCTCAGGACGTATTGTTGCCCGAAATTAAACGACAAGTCGACTTCTGGCCCGACGACGAGATTCAGCCTATTATTGTTGGGGTTGTCTGCTATTTTTCGCCATACGACGACATTATCCACAGCACCCCCTTTGCCTATGCTTTGTTTGAAACCAGCGGCGAAGGTTCGGTTTATCAAGGGGTGAGACTGAGGGATGGCCCAATCCCGGAAGACATGACCATTGCCCGAATCAACATTGCTCGGAACGCTACCTAAAAGCTCCGCCAGCAATGCGAACATGGCCAGCTTAATCATCGCCCGCACCCGTAGGTGCGTTCGCTACATAGTGCCGCCCTGTCGGTCCGCTCCTCAGGATGAGGGCTGCGGGGTTAGCGCGAACTTCTCGGGCCTCATCCTGAGGAGCCCTGCGCAGCAGGGCGTCTCGAAGGGTGAGGGCCTCGCGCGGAAGCAGGCCTTCGTCCTTCGACAGGCTCAGGATGAAGGCCAGCTTTGAAGGTCCGGCGCCCTACCCGCGCAGCCGCGGCGCCAGGATCGCGCCGAGCACCATCGCCACCAGCGTCAGACTCCCGAAAATCGGCGCGGCGACGGCCCAGTCGCCGCCGGCGCCTTCGACGGCGAGGGCGATCAGGATCGGGCCGGCGAGGACGCCGAGGTTGCGGCCGGTCATCAGGATGGAGAAGGCGCTGGGCACCGGCTTGCCCCCGGTCAGGCGCCCGGGGACGGCGAACAGGCAGGTCGGCGAGATGCCGGCGCCGATGCCGTAGACCGTCAGCAGCAGGATCCCGAAGAGGCCGGCGCCGGCATGCGGCATGGCCCACCAGCAGGCGGCCTGGCTGAGCAGCGCGCCGAGCAGCAGCCCGGCGTGGCTGACGCCGCGGCCGAGCAGCCAGCCGGTGACCACGTTCAGCCCCAGCAGCACGACCACCGGCAGCAGGTAGCCGAGCAGCGCGGCCTGCAGGCTGAGGCCCGCTGCCTCCACCAGATATTGCGGCAGCCAGGTCATGAAGGCGAAGTACTGCCCCGACCAGAGCATGAAGATGCCGCCGGCGAGCGCCAGGCCGCGGACCTGGGCGCGGCGCAGCCGGGGCGCCGGGGCATGGATGGCGGCGTGGGTCGGCCCCGGCAGGCGGCCGCGGCGCAGCCCGATCCAGGCGGCCAGGCCGAGGGTGCCGGCGATGGCGATCCACCAGAGCGCCGGCCAGCCGGGCTGCGGCGTCAGGCCGTGCGCCAGCAGCGCGGCGGCGATCTGGCCGAGCGGGATCCAGGCGGCGACGAAGCCGATCACCAGGCCGGCGTGGTGCGGCCCGGCGGAACGCGTCGCCAGGCTGGGCCCGGCGACGGCGCAGAGCGCGAAGGAGACGCCCTCCAGGCCGCGCGCGATCAGCACCGCCCAGCCGGACTCCGGCAGCGCCAGGCCCAGCAGGTTGGCGAGCACGAAGAGGGCGCAGGCGCCCAGCAGCGGCCCCAGGAAGCCGAAGCGCTCAAGCGCGCGGCCGAGCGGGATCGAGAGCAGCAGCCCGGCGACCGCGTAGACCGACATGAAGCCGCCGGCCAGCGCACGCGGGTAGCCGTACTGCTCCAGCAGCAGCGGCAGCACCGGCGGCAGCTTGAACATCTGGTAGGCGGCGAAGCTGGCCAGCGCCAGGCCGAAGGCGATGCCGGCCCAGTCGCTGGGCGCGGCATCGGGATGCGCGCCCGGCGGCGCGGGCGCCGGGGCGGAGGAGCGGCGCATGAAACCTGCGGAGCGGACGAAGGGCGGCAGAATGAAGGGTGGCGGAATGTGGAAGGGCGGCGGAGTGTGACGGACATCACAGCGGCGGTCCAGCCGGCCGGATTAGCCTTTGTCGGCGGCGCCGGCAGGTCCTAGGTTGTGCATTCGACCTGCGGTGCGCCGAGGGGGCCAGAGGTGCAGTCTTGAGCGACGCCACCCGCGAGAGCCAGGTCGCCGCGCCGGATGCGGCTGCGGCGCGCGAGGCGCTGCCCGACTTCTTCGTGCGCTTCTGGGGCACGCGCGGCTCGATCGCCTGTCCCGGCCACGAGTACGAGCGCTACGGCGGCAACACCTCCTGCCTGGAGGTCCGCTGCGGCGACGACGTGCTGATCTTCGACGGCGGCACCGGGCTGCGCCCGCTCGGCCAGGCGCTGATGGCGGAGTCCGGCGGCCAGGGCCAGAGCCTCGACGTCTTCCTGACCCACACCCACCACGACCACATCGCCGGCATCCCCTTCTTCGCGCCGGCCTTCTGCCCCGGCTCGAAGATCAGCTTCTGGGCCGGCCACCTGAAGCCCGACTCGAGCCTGCACGCCGTGCTCTGCAAGTTCATGGCGGCACCGCTGTTCCCGGTGCCGCCGGCAATCTTCGGCGCCCAGGTCGACTATCGCGACTTCGAGGCCGGCGCCACCCTGACGCCGCGCCCGCACGTGACCCTGCGCACCGCCAGCCTGAACCACCCGAACCGTGCCACCGGCTACCGCGTCGAGTACGGCGGAAAGTCGATCTGCTACGTCACCGATACGGAACATACGCCCGGCACGCCGGACGCGAACGTGCTGGGGCTGATCCGCGACGCCGACATCGTGATCTACGACTGCAGCTACACCGACGCGGAATTCCCCAGGTACGAGGGCTGGGGCCATTCCACCTGGCAGGAAGGCGTACGCCTGTGCGAGGCGGCGCAGGCCAAACGGCTGGCGATCTTCCACCACGATCCCTCCCACGACGACGGCTTCATGGACCAGGTCGCCGCCGAGGCCGAGGCCGCACGCCCCGGCACGGTGGTGGCATACGAGGGCCTGGTCCTTGCGCCCTGACGCCGGGCCGCCGCGATGCGGACGCGAGCTGCCGAACACGGCGCGTATGCGTACGAGGGCTGCGGCGCGATGAGCGGCGACGCAGGCGTACGCGGCGCCGCACGGGCGCGCCTGCTCGGGCTGCAGACCCTGATCGGCCAGGGTCCGCCGCGCGGCCTCTTCATCCCCTATCGCTACGCCGCCAGCCTGCCCGACCCGGCCAGGCTGCCGCCCTACCCGGCGGTCGCCGCGCGCTTCGCCGCGGCCGAGGGCGCCTTCCGCGCGGTCCTCGCCCTGCTCGCCCGCCACGCCGAGGCGCTGCGGTCGATCGGGGCCGAGGCGCCGCCGCCGCAGCCGCGCTGGCGGCAATCCTGGTTCCCGCGGCTCGACGCGGCCGTCGCCTACGCGCTGGTGCGCGACCGCGCGCCGCGGCGCATCCTGGAGATCGGCGCCGGGCACTCCACCCGCTTCCTGGCCCGCGCCCTGGCCGACGGCGGCCTGACCGCGCGCGTCGACGCCATCGACCCGGCGCCGCGCGCCGACCTGCACGACCTGCCCGTCGCCTTGCACCGCTGCACGCTGCAGGCGGCCGACCCGGCGCTTTTCGCGGAGCTCGCGCCGGGCGACCTGGTCTCCATCGACTCCAGCCACATCCTGGTGCCGGGCAGCGACGTCGACCTCTTCGTCGCGCGCCTCCTGCCGTCCCTGCCCGCCGGCGTGCTGATCCACGTCCACGACATCCTGCTGCCGGACCCCTACCCCGCCGCCTGGACCTGGCGCGGCTACAACGAGCAGCAGGCCTGGGCGCCGCTGCTGGCGCTCGGCGCCGTGCGCCCGCTCTGGTCGAGCCGCTGGGCGACCACGCGGCTGGCGAGCGAGGTCGCGGCCAGCCCCGTCGCCGACCTGCCGCTGGAGCCCGGCGCGCAGGAGACCAGTCTGTGGGTGGAAACCTTGGGGCCGCGCTGACGCCCGTGCGAGCGCACAGCGAGCCGCCCGGCGACTTGCCGGCGGCTCGCAGGGCCTTCACGCGGATGTGGCTCGACCGTGTGCCGCCGCGGCCCCCATATGGCAGATCCAAGCGGTTTTCGCAGGGCCGGGAGGCGCGAAGCATGGCGACCGACGCCACCACCATACGCGAAGCGGGGCCGCCGCCGCAGCTCGCCCCGGCGCCCGAAGGCCACCTGCCGCGGGCGGCCGACACGGCGCCACGTCCGGCCGGCCGCGGCTGGCGCCCGCGCCTGGCCCCGCGCCTGGAGACGCAGCTCCCCTTGCGCGTGCGCGAGGCGATCGCCCGCCAGGAGGACGCCTCCGAGCGGCTGATCGGCTGGGTGCAGCTCACCATCGTGGTGACCTTCGGCCTGCTCTACCTGGTCTCGCCGAAGACCTACGCGGCCGACGCGCCCTTCCAGCCGGTGCCCTACATCCTCGGCACCTATCTGGTGCTCACCCTGATCCGCCTGGTCTGGTCCTACCGCGCCCGCCTGCCCGACTGGGCGCTGGCCTTCTCGGCGCTGTTCGACATCGGGCTGTTGATGCTGCTGATCTGGTCGTTCCACCTGCAGTACGGCCAGCCGCCCAGCTTCTATCTGAAGGCGCCGACCCTGCTCTACGTCTTCATCTTCATCGGCCTGCGCGCGCTGCGCTTCGACCCGCGCTTCGTGCTGCTGACCGGCCTGCTCGCCGCCGCCGGCTGGGGCGGGATGATCTTTTTCGTCGTCGCCTCCGAGGGCGGCCAGATGATGATCACCCGCGACTACGTCGAGTACATGACCGCCAACGCGCTGCTGCTCGGCGCCGAGTTCGACAAGATCATCTCGATCCTGACGGTGACCTTGATCCTCAGCGCCGCCCTGTGGCGGGGCCGCGCGCTGCTGGTCCGCTCGGTCGCCGAGGGCATGGCGGCCGAGGAGCTGTCGCGCTTCTTCGCGCCGGAGGTGGCGCGCCAGATCAAGGGCGCCGAGGAGACCATCGCCGCCGGCCAGGGCGAACTGCGCGAGGCGGCGGTGGTCTTCCTCGACCTGCGCGGCTTCACCCGGCTGGTCGAGCGCGCCGAGCCCGCCGAAGTGATGGCGCTGCTGGCCGAGTACCAGGCGCGGGTGATCCCGGTGCTGCAGCGCCACGGCGGCTCGATCGACAAGTTCCTCGGCGACGGGATCATGGCCAGTTTCGGCGCCGCCGCGCCGAGCGCCGGCTACGCCCGCGACGCCCTGACGGCGCTCGACGCGGTGATGGCGGCGGCGGCGGACTGGGAGGCGGAGCGGCAAGCCGAAAACCTGCCGGCGCCGCGGGTCAACGGTGCCGTCACGGTCGGCCGCGTGCTGTTCGGCGCCGTCGGCGACGAGAGCCGCCTGGAGATCACCGTCATCGGCGATCCGGTCAACCTCGCCGCCAAGCTGGAGAAGCACAACAAGACCGCCGGCACCCGGGCGCTGGCCACCGCCGAGGCCCTGGCGCGCGCGCGCCAGCAGGGCTACGCCGTGCCGCAGGGCCTGCGCGCGCTCGACGCGGAGCAGATCGAAGGTGTGGCCGAGCCACTTGATCTTGTGGTTTTGGCCGACTGAAGACGCATCATCTGGACAGTCACTGTGACTACGCCGCATCCGTCGTCCTGAGCAAGCCGAAGGACGAAGGGCTCACCGTGGGTCGGCCAAGCCACATCACCTCGCGTCTTTCGATGCGGGCGCGGGTTGCTGCAAGGCGCAGAGCGAGAAACCGGGCCGCCTGCCCCTCGCCTCCCCTAGGCCTCCCCGCCCGCCTCGGGCGCGCCCGGACCGGACTGATTGAGGCGGTGCAGCACGTCGTCGAGCTGCTCGAGCGTGTTGTAGTGGATCGCCAGGGTGCCGCCCTCGCCGCGGATCTCGATGGTGACGCGCAGGCCGAGCAGGGCCGAGAGGTCGCGCTCCAGCGCCAGGGTGTCGGCGTCCTTCTCCGGCGCGGCACGCCGGCCGCGCGGCCGGGGCCGGCTTTCGGTCCCCTTGGCGGCGTTGGCCAGCTTCTCGGTCTCGCGCACCGACAGGCCCTTAGCGACCACCTCGGAGGCCAGGGTCTCCGGCGCGGCGGCGCCGAGCAACGCGCGCCCGTGCCCGGCCGACAGGCGCCCGTCGCTCAGGTAGGCGCGCACCGGCTCCGGCAGGTTCAGCAGCCGCAGGGTGTTGGCGATGTGCGGGCGCGACTTGCCGATCAGCCGCGCCAGCTCCTCCTGGCTATGGCCGAACTCCTCGACCAGGCGGCGGTAGCCTTCGGCCTCTTCCAGCGGGTTGAGGTCCTGTCGCTGCACGTTCTCGACGATCGCCAGCTCGAGGGCCGTCGAGTCGTCGAGCTCGCGGATCGTCACCGGGACCTCGTGGAGCTGCGCCTGCTGGGCCGCGCGCCAGCGCCGCTCGCCGGCGACGATCTCGAAGTCGCTCGGCCGCTCGGGATGGCGGCGGACCAGGATCGGCTGCAGGATGCCCTGCTCGCGGATCGAGGCGGCGAGCGCGTCCAGGGCCTCGGCGTCGAAGCGGGTGCGCGGCTGCACCCGGCTGGGATGCAGCCGCTCGATCGGCACCTGCTTGCTGGAGCGCACCCGGTCGAGGCTGCCGTAGTCCTCGCCCTCCTCGCCGAGCAGGGCGGCCAGGCCGCGGCCGAGGTTGGTGCGCTTGTCGGGATTGTCGGGCGGCGTGTCGCTCACGGCCCCCTCCTGGAAAGACGACGATGGCATGCTGGGGACGGACTTGGCGGGTGCGGTCAGGAGGCCAGCGCCGCCGTGGCGCCGGCACCCTCCTCGCGGCGCAGCATCTCGCCGGCAAGGTGCACGTAGGCCTGCGCGCCGGCGCAGGCGAGGTCGTAGAGCAGCACCGGCTTGCCGTGGGAGGGCGCCTCGGAGACGCGTACGTTGCGGGGGATGACCGTGCGGTAGACCCGGTCGCCCAGATAGGCGCGAACGTCCTTGGCGACCAGGTCGCAGAGATTGTTGCGCCGGTCGTACATGGTCAACACCACGCCCTGCAACACCAGGGCCGGGTTGAGGGCGCGGCGCACCCGCTCGATGGTGCGCAGCAGGTGGCTCAGGCCCTCCAGGGCATAGAATTCGGCCTGCAGCGGCACCAGCACCGCGTCAGCCGCCACCAGGGCGTTGACCGTCAGCAGGCCGAGCGCCGGCGGGCAGTCGATCAGCACATAGTCCCAGCGCGCGCGCTCCTGGTGCAGGGCCGCACGCAGCCGCGTGTCGCGCCGCTCGGCCGCGACCAGCTCCACCTCGGCACCCGAGAGGTCGACCGAGGAGGGGACGATCGCCATGTTCGGCACCGGCGTGTCGACCACGCAGTCGTTCAGCGGCGTGCTGCCGAGCAGCGCTTCGTAGATCGTCGGTCCGCGGCGGCGCCAGTCGAGCCCGACGCCGGTCGAGGCGTTGCCCTGCGGGTCGAGATCGACGATCAGCACGCGCTTGCCGCAGGCGGCCAGGGCGGTGGCCAGATTGATCGCGGTGGTGGTCTTGCCGACGCCGCCCTTCTGATTGGCGATGGCCAGCACACGCGGCCCCGGATGCTCCGGCTCCGGCGTCAGGTTGTCGATATCTTGTAGGCTCACGTCAGCGGCCCCTCTAGCCGTACGAGGCAGCCGGCAGGATCGCTCCGACTCGGCAGGCGCTCGCACCTATCTTGCATGGCTTTCGGCAAGGCGGTCAATTCATCCGCGACGCCCCGCCCCTTCAGGAACAGGCACAGGCCCGAAGGCTTCAGCAGCGGCCGGGCATAGGCGATCAGCCGCGCCAGGGGCGCCAGCGCACGGGAAGTGACCACGTCGCCCTGCAGGGCGCTCACCGCCTCGATCCGCTCCGCGTGCACCGTCACGACCGTGTCCGTCGCGCGCGCCACCTGACGCAGGAAGGTCGCCTTCTTCTGGTCGACCTCGAGCAAATGCACCTCCCCGGCCCCGCAGATCGCCAGGACCAGTCCGGGAAACCCGGCCCCGCTGCCCAGGTCGAGGATGCGCGGCCGGCCCGGCGGCAGCAGCGGCAAGAGCTGGGCGGAGTCCAGCATGTGCCGCCGCCAGAGATTCGGCAGCGTCGCCGCGCCCACCAGGTTGATCGCGCGATTCCACTTGCGCAACAGCTCCGCATAGATCTCCAGACGGCCCAGCGTTTCACGTGAAACGCCGATGTCCGCCTGAAATTCGGCGGGACCGTAGGATCGGGCGATGGCATGGCCGCTCATGGCGTAGTGGTACGCCGGCGCCGGCGGAACGGCAAGCCGCAGGGGCGCGCCGGGTCCTGTGGACTGCGGGGATCATGGGGGAAGACCCCCGTCCCGCGTTTCACGTGAAACCTTTGTCGTCCGGGTGGGTATTGCCAGAGGACCCTGGGCGACTTCGAGGAAAGCGGCCCGACCGCTCGAACGTCGACATTGCAGCGCGGGCTTAGCCGGAGGCTCGCGCAGGTTGCCCCGCGTCCTTCGACAGGCTCAGGACGAAGCGGAGCATGGCCAACTTCGGCAGGCACCTTCGTCCTGAGGTGGTCGAAGGACGAAGCGGAGCATGGCCAGCTTCAGCAGGCACCTTCGTCCTGAGGTGGTCGAAGGACGCGCAGGGGACATGCGCAGGCGCGCGCAGCCCCTTCGCCCCGACCCTGTCGCACGGCGATCGAGAGGGCGCCCAAGCGACGCGGCTAGGCGACGGACCGCTGGGCCGGCCGCTTGACATGGCGCAGCAGGGCGACGAGCGCCGCGGGCGTGACCCCGGGAATGCGGCTGGCGGCGCCGAGGGTCGCCGGTCGGGCGGCGCTCAAGGTCTCGCGCACCTCGTTCGAGAGACCGTGCACGGCGCCATAGTCCAGGTCGGCCGGCAGACCGAGGGCTTCGTCCCGGCGGAAGGCGCGCACGTCGGCCTCCTGACGCTCCAGGTAGCCGGCATAGCGCGAATCGATCTCCAACTGGGTGGCCACCGCCGGGGGGATGTTCGCCAGCTCCGGCCAGAGACGGGTCAGCGCGGTCAGCTCGATGTCCGGATAGCGCAGCAGGTCGAAGGCGGTGCGCCGCACGCCGTCACGGTTGATGGCGAAGCCCGCCTTGGCCAGCGCATCCGGCGTCGCGCTCAACCCGGCCACCAGGGCGCGGCCCCGCTCCAACGCCGCCATCTTGTCGGCGAAGGCGGCGGCCCGCTGCCGGCCGACGCAGCCGAGCGCCAGCCCGGCCGGCGTCAGGCGCTGGTCGGCGTTGTCGGCGCGCAGCCGCAGGCGATACTCGGCGCGGCTGGTGAACATGCGGTAGGGCTCCGTCACGCCGCGGGTCACCAGGTCGTCGATCAGCACGCCGATGTAGGCCTCGGCGCGGTCCAGGGTCCAGGGCGCGACGCGACCGCCGGCCGCCAGCGCCGCGTTCAGCCCGGCCATCAGGCCCTGGGCCGCCGCCTCTTCGTAGCCGGTGGTGCCGTTGATCTGGCCGGCGAGATAAAGTCCCGGCAGGCGGCGCGTCTCCAGCGCCGGGGTCAGCTCGCGCGGGTCGACGTGGTCGTATTCGATGGCGTAGCCCCACTGCAGCACCTGGGCCCGCGCCAGCCCGGGAATGCCGCCCAGGAATTCCGCCTGCACCTCGGCCGGCAGCGAGGTGGAGATGCCGTTGGGATAGACCGTGTCGTCGTCCAGCCCCTCCGGCTCCAGGAAAATCTGATGGCGCGACTTGTCGGCGAAGCGCACCACCTTGTCCTCGATCGAGGGGCAATAGCGCGGGCCCGTCGAGTCGATCTGGCCGGAGTACATCGGCGCACGGTGCAGGTTGGCGCGAATCAGGTCGTGTCCGGCCTCGGTGGTATAGGTGATGGCGCAGGCGATCTGCGGCACGCACACCGTCTCGGTCAGGGTCGAGAAGGGCTCCGGCGGATCGTCGCCCGGCTGCGCCTCGAGCGAGTCCCAGTCGATGGTCCGGCCGTCGAGACGCGGCGGCGTGCCGGTCTTCAGGCGGCCGAGGGCGAAGCCGGCGCGCTGCAGGGTCTCGGCCAGGGCCACCGCCGGGCTCTCCCCCACGCGTCCGGCAGGCGTGCGCTCCTCGCCGCGATGGATCAGGCCACGCAGGAAGGTGCCGGTGGTCAACACCACGGCCGCGGCCGCGATCTCCTCGCCCGCCGCGGTCATCACACCGGTACAGCGTCCGCCCCCATCCAGCCGCAGGTCGGCGACCTCGGCTTCGAGAATCTCCAGGTTCGCCTGCTCGGCCAGGAGATCCTGGATTGCCTGGCGGTAGAGCTTGCGGTCGGCCTGGGCGCGCGGCCCGCGGACGGCCGGGCCCTTGCGGCGGTTCAGCACGCGGTACTGGATGCCGGCGCGGTCGGTGGCCCGCGCCATCAGGCCGTCCAGCGCGTCGATCTCGCGTACCAGATGCCCCTTGCCCAGGCCGCCGATCGCGGGATTGCAGGACATGACGCCGATGGTGTCGCGCCGGTGCGTCACCAGCAGGGTGCGCGCCCCCAGGCGCGCCGCGACCGCTGCGGCCTCGCAGCCGGCGTGCCCGCCCCCGACGACGATGACATCCACCTTGCGCATGGCCGCCAAGATGCGGAGGCGGCGTGGCAGAATCAAGCGCTCCCGGACCTGCGCACCTGGGATGACATGAGATCTTCCGGACAACCGGGCGCCGGTCGGCGCTGTCGGCGTTTCACGTGAAACAGCGCCGATCGCCCCTGACCTACTTCCCGATACAGAACTCGCGAAAAATCAGATCGAGCAGGTCTTCGACATCGACCCGCCCGACGACGCGCCCGAGCGCCCGCAGGGCCAGCCGCAGCTCCTCCGCCGCCAGCTCCGGCAGCCCGGCCTGCCCCACCCGGCCCAGCGCCGCCACCGCTTCGGCCACGGCCGCCCGGTGCCGCGCGCGGGTCAGCACCGGCGCCGCCTCGGCACCGCCCAGGCGCACGGCGCAGGCGACCTGCAAGGCTTCGAGCAAGTTCGCCATGCCAGCCCCGCTGCGCACCGAAATCGCCAGCGCCGGGCGCCCGGCCAGCGCGGTGGGCACAGCGCCCGCCAGCCGGTCGATCTTGTTCAGGCAGAGCAGCGTGTCGGCGTCGGCCAGCGCCAGAACCTCGGGGTCGGGCGCCGCATCGGCCGCGAACACCAGAAGCTTCAGGTCGGCAGCCTCGGCCCGTGCCAGGCTGCGGCGGATCCCCTCCGCCTCCACCGGGTCCAACGGACCTGCCGCCGTGGACTCGGCCGCCGTGGACTCTGCCGCCCGCAGCCCGGCCGTGTCGGCCAGAGTCACCGGCAGACCGGCAAGATCCAGGCGCACCTCCACCACGTCGCGGGTGGTCCCTGCGGTCTCGGCGACGATGGCCGCCTCGCGCCGCGCCAGGGCGTTCAGCAGGCTCGACTTGCCGGCGTTCGGCGGCCCGAGGATGGCGACCTCCAGGCCCTCGCGCAGCCGCTCGCCGTGGTCCGCAGACGCCAGATCTCGCGCCATCTCTTCGGCCAAGACCGAGATATCGGAAAGCGCGGCCGAGTCCAGGTCGCTCGGCAGCTCCTCGTCGGGGAAGTCGAGCGTCGCCTCCAGGTGCGCCAGGTGCCGCGCGAGGCGATCGCGCCAGCCGGCGATTCGGACCGACAGACCGCCGTCGAGCTGCCGCAGGGCCTGGCGCCGCTGCGCCGCGGTCTCGGCGGCGATCAGGTCGGCCAGGCCCTCCACCTCGGCGAGGTCGAGCTTGCCGGCGTCGAAGGCGCGGCGGGTGAAGGCGCCCGGCTCGGCCGGCGCACAGCCGGGCTGACGGCCCAGGGCGGCGAGCACGCCGGCGATCACCGCACGGCTGCCGTGCAAATGCAGCTCGGCCATATTCTCGCCGGTGAAGCTGGCGGGAGCCGGAAACCAGAGCACCAGCGCCCGGTCGAGCAGCTCGCCGCCGTCCGGGTCGTGCAGGGCGGCCAAGGTGGCGCGGCGCGGCGGCGGCAGCGGCTGCCCGGTCAGGGCGCGCAGGGCGGCCCCGGCCTGTGGGCCGGACAGGCGCAGCACCGCCACCCCGGCCCGGCCCGCGCCGCTCGAGAGGGCGAAGATCGTTTCGCTCATGGACCGGACGGCATCCGGGCCGGCACTATCGCCGGCGACACGTCCCAGGCTAGGCCTCGACGGCGACCGGCGCCGACCACTCGGCGACGAAGGCGCCAGCCTCCGGGCGCTTCTTCTGCCGGCGCTCCTGGCCCGGCGTGCCGACATAGAGGAAGCCGACGATGGCGTCCTTCTCCGCCAGGCCGAAGGCGCGCTTGACCCAGGGGTCGTAGGTCGGCGGGCCGGACAGGAAGACGGCGCCGTAGCCCAGCGCCTCGAGCGCCAGCAGCATGTTCTGGGCGGCCATGCCGGTCGCCACCACCTGCTCGATCGGCGGCACCTTCGGGTGCTTGTCCATCACCTCGGCCAGCACGGCGACGATCAGCGGGCTGCGCAGCGGCTTGGCCGCCAGGGCCTGCACCTCCTCGGCGGTGGCCTCCGGCTTGCGCCGCTTCAGGCCCTCGGCGAAGACGCGGCCCAGCTCCTCGCGCGCCGTCCCGCGGATCAGGCGGAAGCGCCAGGGGCGGATGGCACCGTGGTCGGGCGCCCGCACCGCCGCCGCGAAGACCTCGGCCAGCTCGGCGTCGCTCGGCGCCGGTTCGACGAGGGTGTCGGCCTTGGTCGACTGGCGGGCCAGCAAGGCGTCGATGATCGGCTGCATGCGGGGCTTTCCTTTCGACGGCGGGTTCGGGGACGAGTCTCAGGACTTGTCGGGCGCACGGCCGGCGGCGGCGCTCATCTGCGACCAGAAGGCCTTCTGCAACTGCTCCCAGCCCTGCATCGCGCCCTGCAGGCTCTCCGGGCCCAGCCCCGGCAGCGTGCCCTGCATCCAGGCGCGCATGAGCTGCTCCGGCTCCAGCGAGTCGAGGGCGGACAGCAGCCGCGCCTGCATCCGCTCCAGCACGGCGGCCTGCATCGGCTGCAGGTCGGGCAGGCCGAGGAAGGCGCGCGCCTCCTCCGGCGTGCAGTCGATGTCGATGTGGATCTTCATGGCGTCGCCTCGCTTCGCCCGGCCTCGTCTTGCCCTGCCCGCCCCTATTCCGCGTGGGGTTGAGGCCACCGCCGGCTGACCTTCATATAGAGGCGGTCCGCGCCGCTTGCCAACGTGCCGACACGAAGCCGGCCGCCGGCCGGAAAAGGAGGCCACCCGATGCCTGTCCGCCCCGAGTCGACCGCAGGTCGCACCGCGCAGGACCCCCCGCGAGCGCAGGAGGGCGAAGCGGCAAGCGGCGCCGGCGGCAACCGGCTCGGCGCGGAGACCAGCCCCTACCTGCTGCAGCACGCGGACAACCCGGTGCACTGGCTGCCCTGGGGCGAAGGCGCCTTCGCCCAGGCCAAGGCGGAGAACAAGCCGATCCTGCTGAGCGTCGGCTATGCCGCCTGCCACTGGTGCCACGTGATGGCGCACGAATCCTTCGAGAACGGCGAGATCGCGGCGCTGATGAACCGCCTGTTCGTCAACGTCAAGGTCGACCGCGAGGAACGCCCCGACGTCGACCAGATCTACCAGCAGGCCCTGGCGCTGATGAGTCAGCACGGCGGCTGGCCGCTGACCATGTTCCTGACGCCCGAGGGCGAACCCTTCTGGGGCGGCACCTACTTCCCGCCCGAGCCGCGCTACGGCCGGCCCGGCTTCCCGCAGATCCTCGAGCGCATCGCCCAGGTCTTCCGCGACAACCCCGAGGACATCGGCAAGAACGTCGCGGCGCTGAAGGAGGCGCTCGGCAAGCTGTCCAGCCCCGACGCCGGCGGTCAGGTGCCGCTCGAGGCGAGCGTGCAGGCGGCCCAGCGACTGGCCCGCCAGGTCGATCCCTTCCACGGCGGCCTGGGCGACGCGCCCAAGTTCCCGCAGCCGGCGATCCACAAGCTGATCTGGCAGGCCTGGCTGCGCACCGGCCAGGCCCCTTTCCGCCAGGCCGTCGAGCTGACCCTGCTGCACATGAGCCAGGGCGGGATCTACGACCACCTGGGCGGCGGCTACGCGCGTTATGCCACCGATGAGGCCTGGCTGGTGCCGCACTTCGAGAAGATGCTCTACGACAACGCGCAGATTCTCGACCTGCTGACCAACCTGTCGCTCGGCGCCAGCGAGGACTGGCGCCGCGAGCTCTTCGCCGCGCGGGCGCGCGAGACGGTCGACTGGCTGCTGCGCGAGATGCTGGCGCCGGTGCAGCCCGGCGGCGCGCCCGGCGAGGCGGTCCCCTACGGCGCCTTCGCCGCGACCTACGACGCCGACAGCGAGGGCGTCGAGGGCAAGTTCTACGTCTGGAGCGTCGAGGAGCTGCGCGCGGTTCTGGGCGACGACGCGCCGCTGTTCGCCGAATGGTACGACGTCACCGCCGGCGGCAACTGGGAAGGCACCAACATCCTCAACCGTCTGGACCGGCTGGAGCCGGGCGACGCGACCACCGAGGCGACGCTCGCCGCGTGCCGCGCAAAGCTTCTCGCCCGGAGGGCCGAACGCGTCTGGCCGGGCTGGGACGACAAGGTGCTGGCCGACTGGAACGGCCTGGCGATCGCCGCCCTGGCCCGCGCCGCCACGGTGTTCGGCGAGGCCGACTGGCTGACCGCGGCCGAGCGCGCCTTCGCCTTCGTCGCCGGCGAGATGCAGGAGGGCGGCCGCCTGCGGCACTCCTGGCGGCATGGCCGCCTGAAGCACCCGGCCACCCTCGACGACTACGCCTTCATGATCGAAGCGGCGCTGGCGCTGGCAGAGGCGACCGGCAAGCGCGGCTACCTGGACCAGGCCGAGGCCTGGGTGGCGGTGCTGGAACGGCACTACTGGGACGCCGAGGGCGGTGGCTACTTCCTGACCGCCGACGACACCGAGCGCCTGATCGTGCGCCCGAAGCACGCGCACGACAACGCGACGCCCGCCGGCAACGGCGTTATGGTGCAGAACCTCGCGCGCCTCTGGCACCTGACCGGCAAGGCCGACTATCGGACGCGGGCGCAGGCCACCGTCCAGGCCTTTTCCGGCGAACTGGCGCGGATGTTCTCGGCGATGGCCAGCCTGCTGCTCGGCAACGAGATGCTGCAGGACGCCCAACAACTGGTTGTGGTCGGCGAGCGTGAAGACCACAAGACCAAGGAGCTGCTGCGGGCGGCTGCGGCGGTGAGCGTGCCCACCCTGGTGCTGCAGACCGTGTCGCCGGAGGACGAGCTGCCGCACCTGCACCCGGCGCGCGGCAAGGGCCAGGTCGGCGCCGCCGCCACCGCCTACCTGTGCCGCGGCACCACCTGCAGCCTGCCGATCACCGCGCCGCAAAAGCTGAAGGAGGCGCTCTGGGCGGCGCGCGGATGAGCGGTCGCGACCGGGCGACGGCCTGGACCCAGGTGGCCTCCCCGGTCGGCCCGCTGCTGCTCGCCGCGCGCGACGGGGCGCTGGTGCGGCTGACCTGGGGGACCTGCGCTGCCCGGGACGACGCCCCGCCGCTGCGTGCCGCGGCCCGACAGCTCGAGGCCTACTTCGCCGGCGACCTCACGGCCTTCGATCTGCCGCTGGCGCCGGCGGGCACCGGCTTCCAGCGCCAGGTCTATGCGGCGATGGCGGCGATCCCCTACGGCGCGACGCGCAGCTACGGCGAGATCGCCGCCGAGCTGGGCTCGGTCGCGCGCGCCGTCGGCGGCGCCTGCGGCTCCAACCCGATCCCGATCGTCGTACCTTGCCACCGCGTGCTGGCCAGCGGCGGCCGGCTCGGCGGCTTTTCCGGCGGCAGCGCTCCAGAGACGGCACTGGACACCAAGCGCTGGCTGCTGCGCCACGAAGGTGCCCTGCCCGCGGAGCGCCAGGCCGCGCTGTTCTGAGAGACCGTTTGAGAATGGGCCTTGAGGCCCATTCTCGGCTCTGTACCGTCCCGCGCCCCCACCCGGCCACCCATCCAGGATACTGTCGTTGGGCGGCCGGGTGGGGGCGCGGGACGGTACAGCGCATTCTCAAACGGTCTCTGAGTCCGGCTTGCGATCGGCGATCGTCCGGCGTCAGGTCCGTCTGCCAGGCGACACGCGCCAGCATGCGCGGCGCGTCACGGCAGTGTCTCCCGTCCGGCCGCGGCGCTGCGCATGACACGGCCCGGCGCGCCCGCTAGATTGGCGCGCGAAACGCTCGGTCCGCAGCCCGGGGCGCGCCGCGCCGCGCGCCCCACCAGCGAAAGAACACAGGAGGCGAAACCATGGCGGAACTCACGATGTCCGCGCCGGACGGCGCCGGCAGCTTCTCGGCCTACGTCGCCCTGCCGGCGACCACCCCGGCGCCGGCGCTGCTGGTCATGCAGGAGATCTTCGGCGTCAACCAGGTGATGCGCGACATCTGCGACTGGTTCGCCGGCCAAGGCTATATCGCCGCCTGCCCGGACATCTTCTGGCGCATCCAGCCGGGCGTGCAGCTCACCGACAAGACCGACGCCGAGTGGCAGCAGGCCTTCGAGCTGATGGGCAAGTTCGACGTCGACCAGGGCGTCGAGGACCTGAAGGCGAGCCTGCAGGCCCTGCGCGCGCACGAGGCGACGACCGGCAAGGCCGGCTCGGTCGGCTACTGCCTGGGCGGCAAGCTGGCCTTCCTGATGGGCACCCGCTCCGACGCCGACGCCAACGTCAGCTACTACGGCGTCGGCCTCGACGGCCTGCTCGGCGAGCTGAGCGCGGTGCGCAAGCCGCTGCTGCTGCACATCGCCAGCGAGGACCAGTTCGTCCCGAAGCAGGCGCAGGAGCAGATCACGGCGGCGGTCGCCGACCACGAGCTGGTCACCGCCTACGTCTACGAAGGCTGCGACCATGCCTTCGCCCGCCAAGGCGGCGCCCACTACGACGCCGCGGCGGCCGAGGCCGCGAACCTGCGCACGCTCGACTTCTTCCGCCAGCACCTCGGCTGAGCCAACACCATCGAATTGCAACATATTGCGGTCGAGATATGGTTTGACCGCAACATAGGGGAACTCCATTCATGACACATGCGATCCGTTTCGAGCAGGCCGGCGGGCCCGAGGTGCTCGAGTGGCAGCAGGTCGAGGTCGGCGATCCGGGCGAAGGCCAGGTCCGCCTGAGGCACACCGCGGTCGGCCTCAACTACATCGATGTCTACCACCGTACCGGCCTCTATCCGGTCGAGCTGCCGAGCGGCATCGGCCTTGAGGCGGCCGGCGTGGTCGAGGCGGTCGGCCCCGGCGTCACCGACCTGAAGCAGGGCGACCGGGTCGCCTACGCCTCGCCGCCGCTCGGCGCCTACGCCGAGGCGCGGCTGATGCCCGCCGACCGCGTGGTCAAGCTGCCCGAGCAGATCGACGACACCACCGCCGCGGCGATGATGCTGCAGGGCATGACGGTGCAGTACCTGATCCGCCGCACCTACAAGGTGAAGGCCGGCGAGACCGTGCTGTTCCACGCCGCGGCCGGCGGCGTCGGCCTGATCGCCTGCCAGTGGCTGAAGCAGCTCGGCGCCACGGTGATCGGCACGGTCGGCAGCGACGCCAAGGCCGAGCTGGCCAAGGCGCACGGCTGCGACCATGCGATCGTCTACACCCGCGAGAACTTCGCCGAGCGGGTCAAGGAGATCACCGAGGGCGCCGGCGTGCCGGTGGTCTACGACGCGGTCGGCCAGGACACCTGGGACGGCTCGCTCGACTGCCTGGCCCCCTTCGGCATGATGGTCTCCTTCGGCAACGCCTCCGGCCCGGTGCCGCCGCTCAACCTCGGCGTGCTCTCGGCCAAGGGCTCGCTCTACGTCACCCGCCCGACCCTGATGACCTACACGGCCAAGCGCGCTGACCTGGTCGCCAGCGCCAACGAGCTGTTCGAGGCGGTGACCAGCGGCGCCGTGAAGATCGAGGTCAACCAGACCTACCCGCTGAGCGAAGCCGCCCAGGCGCACCGCGACCTGGAGGCCCGCAAGACCACCGGCAGCACGGTGCTCACCGTCTAAAGCTCTGCGCGCAGCATTTTATCCAAGTGCGGGTTGGGGGCGGCGTCGACGATGCCCCCACCCGCTGGAGAAAGACGGCCCGAAAACCTCGGCCGGACTCAAATCTGCGTTATGATAACCTGCGTCATGAGTTGCTTCCGTGCTCTTGTGCACTTTCGTAGCTTAGGCGAAGCAAACGTTGAGCGATAATCAGCGTCCAGCAATTCCCGAGGACTTGAAACGGCGTGTATTGGTCGAAGCTGGCCACAGGTGTGCCATCCCAACCTGCCGCCATATCGAGACTGAACTACACCACATAGTCCCGTGGGCGAAGTGTCAAAAACACGAATACAAAAACTTGATTGCTCTCTGTCCAAATTGCCATCGACGCGCTGATAGAGGTGAGATTGATCGTAAAAGTCTTAGATTGTACAAAATAAATCTTCGGTATATCCACGATAAATTTTCACAAGTCGAAATTGATATTCTGTTCGAGGCAAACCTCTGCCTACCGGGGCAAGCCATCCCTTGGCCGCCCTTTATGGACATATTGATTAAGCGAATCATCGATGCCGGTTTTGTCGAGATTCACAACCAAAGAGGAGGTATTTTTCTCGGCCCTATGCAAGCCAGCCCAAATGCGCTTACCATAACTCAAAAGGGGCGAGACTTTATAAATTTAATAAAAACTACCGCGCTTTAGACGGCTGCAATGCTTAATGCATCAAACCATGTTTATAATTCGAGTTTATTGCACACATCAGAGTATGTGCCGACAGGCGGGTTCAGAGTGAAAACCAGCGCCCGCCGGCTAGCCTAAAGCATAACTAGCGGCGACACTGCTACCGTCTTCTCGAGCTAGCCGCAGCCTCATGTCCTCGCCCGCGGACCCCTCCGCCCCAGCGCCCGAGACCGACGGCGACCGCACCGACTGGGTGGGGCTGGCGCCGCTGATCGTCTCGGCGGGGATCCTGTTGGCCGGCAACGGCCTGCTGGTCACGCTGGTGGCGGTGCGCGCCAACCTGGAGGGCTTCTCGGCCTCCCTCGTCGGCCTGGTCGGCGCCGCCTACTTCGCCGGCTTCATCGCCGCCTGCCTGGTCACGCCGGGCCTGATCCTGCGCGCCGGCCACATCCGGGTCTTCGCCGCCCTGGCCGCCCTCGGCGCGGTCTCGGCGCTGGTCCTGGCGCTGGCCATCGACCCCGGGGTCTGGCTCGCCAGCCGGGCGCTCACCGGCTTCGCCTTCGCGGGCCTGGCGACCGTGGTGGAATCCTGGCTCAACGCGCGCGCCGGCAGCGGCGAACGCGGCCGGGTGCTGGCGATCTACCGGGTCGTCGACCTGGGCTGCGTCACCGGCGGGCAGTTCCTGCTGCCCTGGATCGGGGCGGAGGGCTTCGCGATCTTCGCCGTGGTGGCGATCTTCTTCTGCCTGGCGCTGCTGCCGATCAGCCTGTCGCGCCAGACCAGTCCGGCGCCGCCGGCCAGCCCGCGGCTGGACGTCGCGCGCATCTGGACGCTCTCGCCGGTCGCCTGCGTCGGCTGCATCACCATCGGCCTGACCAACGGCGCCTTCCGCACCGTCGGCCCGCTGTACGCCCAGGAAACCGCGCTCGACCTGGAGCAGGTCGCGCTCTTCATGTCGCTGGCGATCGCCGGCGGCGCGCTGCTGCAGGTGCCGCTCGGCTGGCTGTCGGACCGGCTCGACCGGCGCTGGGTGCTGATGCTGGCCACCCTGGGCGCGGCGGCCGCCGGCCTCTGGCTGACCGCCGGCGGCGCGGTCTCGCCCGGCGCGATCCTGGCCGGCGGCTTCGCCTTCGGCGCCTTCGCCATCCCGCTCTATTCGCTGTCGATCGCCCACGGCAACGACCACGCCGGCGCCGCCGACCGGGTCGAGCTCTCGGCCACGCTGATCCTGATGTACGCGCTGGGCGCCTCGGTCGGGCCGCTGGCCGCCGGCCAGGTCATGGCCTAGTTCGGCGTGCCGGCCTTCTTCGCCTACACCAGCGTCCTGCACGGGCTGTTCCTGGCCTTCGTGGTCTTCCGCATGTTCCGGCGCGCCGGCGTGCCGCGCACCGCCCGCGGCCGCTTTGTCGCCCTGCTGCGCACCTCCCCCGCCTTCTACCAGTTGGCCCGGCGGGCGCGGGGGAAGGAGCGGTAGGTGTGATGCATCATCTCCCTATACGGCTCCAGCTTTCTGTTCACTATCTCGATAAAGTGTCGAAACGTATACGACACAGTCTCTAAAGGCATCGAAAGCGACGACGCGTTCTTGTGCATTGGCTTTCACCGCAGGACGAACGAAAATTCTACCCGCCTCATTCTGTAAGGGGACAGCAAGCATCAAATTATCCAATAAACCAAAATCCTCAACAAGCATTCCGTTCACATCCCTTATATAGCCCCCGGATCCTTCTCTATCCATCATGAAGCTATTTCGCTGAGCACCTAGTCTTTGACTATACTCTCTTTCCTCCGAAGAATAGGCAAAGACTTTCTTGGATTTTGCAATTGCGTACGCAATCTCGAAAACCGTTCCGATGTCTGCGCTGTACCCCCGAAACGGCGTCACATTTGCGAGCACAATATCAGAATCCTCCAATAAATTTATATTATCTAGAAATATTCGGCGAGCCGCTTCTATGCCTGAATAGGCATCTATATCTATCTCGCTATCCAGAGGAAAATAAGCATCAAGGCCATGACTCTGGCAAAACTGTCGTTTTGCTTCGCCGACACGGCGAGCGTTCGGCAAAAAAACGTCGGGTCCTGCCAAATACGCACGCACCAATAGGCCTCCTGTGTGTTCCCCCATTGTTCCAGCTTGCCGGCCGCGAGTCAAGCCAGTTTCGGCTTGCAAAACCAAATCGTGCATTATCCCATAGAGCACACAACCAAATAAGTCGGATAACCATGCGATTCATTCCCAAAGAAAACCTGAATCCCGAGATTCAGAAACATCTCAGAGACTATGAGGCTGGCTACGATCTTGCTCAGGCCAGCATACGCCGCGCTGCCGCCATCTGGATTCTGGCGCCATTCGCTGCGCTCGCCGTCCTGATGACCGATCAACATAGCCAGGCAGCACTAGCAAACGCACAGTACAGTTTCTATTTTCTACTGACAACCATTTGCTTTCTGGGAACAATAGGCTTATTTATTTTATGGGTTGTAGATCAAATGGTATACCAAAGTCTCTTGCACAGCATATTTGTGCTCGGAATACGAGTTGAGCACCTCAACAATGAATTGGTGCCAATACGCACGCTTCTATATACAACAAAACATAATATTTCATGGAAGCTATCGATATTTTATGCTGTCCCAATAGTTTTTCTTACAATAATACCGCCTTTATTCTCATTTTTAACAATATATGCTGAAGATTCAAATATAATTCCAAACTATAAGGCTCAAAATCTTGCAGCTAATATAATGTTATTGATAAAAGTTTCAATATTTTCGTTTATTTTAGTGCGGCCACACTTCGAAAGCTTAGAACGCCGGTATGCACGGAATTATGGAGAAGATTTCTCGTGTTTCATGCAAGATCGAGGGCTCCGAAAACGTGAACTTACAATGGTTTCTGCGATTCCTCCACCTAAAAAGCCAAACAAAACCAGAATTCAGTAGGGTGAGCCAGAGTATATGGCTTCTCACACTACTGGTTCATGCTGTCGAAGAAGTCGGAATTGTTCTTGGTTTCCTTCAGCTTCTTCAGCAGGAAGTCCATCGAGTCGGTGACGCCCATCGGCATCAGGATGCGGCGCAGCACCCACATCTTGGAGAGGATGCCCTTGTCGACCAGCAGCTCCTCCTTGCGGGTGCCGGACTTGGCGATGTCGATGGCCGGGAAGGTGCGCTTGTCGGCCAGCTTGCGGTCGAGGATGATCTCCGAGTTGCCGGTGCCCTTGAACTCCTCGAAGATCACCTCGTCCATGCGGCTGCCGGTGTCGATCAGGGCGGTGGCGATGATGGTCAGCGAGCCGCCCTCCTCGATGTTGCGCGCCGCGCCGAAGAAGCGCTTGGGGCGCTGCAGCGCGTTGGCGTCGACGCCGCCGGTCAGCACCTTGCCGGAGCTGGGCACCACCGTGTTGTAGGCGCGCGCCAGACGGGTGATGGAATCGAGCAGGATCACCACGTCCTTCTTGTGCTCGACCAGGCGCTTGGCCTTCTCGATCACCATCTCGGCGACCTGCACGTGGCGCTGGGCCGGCTCGTCGAAGGTCGAGGAGACCACCTCGCCCTTGACCGAGCGGTCCATGTCGGTGACCTCCTCCGGCCGCTCGTCGATCAGCAGCACGATGAGGTAGGCCTCGGGGTGGTTGGCGGCCAGCGACTTCGCCAGGTTCTGCAGGATCACCGTCTTGCCGGTGCGCGGCGGCGCGACGATCAGCGCACGCTGGCCCTTGCCGATCGGCGCCGTCAGGTCGATCACCCGCGCCGTCATGTCCGGCTTGGTCGGGTCGTCGATCTCCAGGGTGATCTTCTGGTCGGGGTAGAGCGGCGTCAGGTTGTCGAAGTTGATGCGGTGGCGCGTCTTCTCCGGCGGGTCGAAGTTGATGGTGTTGACCTTCAGCAGGGCGAAGTAGCGCTCGCCCTCCTTCGGGCTGCGGATCTCGCCCTCCACCGTGTCGCCGGTGCGCAGGCCGAAGCGGCGCACCTGGCTGGGGCTGACGTAGATGTCGTCCGGTCCGGCGAGGTAGTTCGCTTCCGGCGAGCGCAGGAAGCCGAAGCCGTCGGGCAGCACCTCCAGCACGCCGGAGCCGAAAATGGCGACCTCGTTCTCGGCGAGCTGCTTGAGGATCGCGAACATCATGTCCTGCTTGCGCAGGGTCGAGGCGTTCTCGATCTCCAGCTCCTCGGCATAGGCCAGCAGGTCGGCCGGGGATTTGTTCTTGAGTTCTTGCAGGTTCATGGGGCGACTCTTCGGGGGCGGGATCGCGCCGGCGTTCGCCGCGACCCGCACATGGCGGTGTTGCGGCAGGACGGCTTTCGGCGCGGTCGAGAGGGTCGGGCGAAGCTCGCTGTCGGACTCTCGAAGGGTGGCGATGACGAGGCGGCGCGGCCGTGACGGCCGGGCCAGGTACGACATTCTGAGGGGTCGCCGGCGCGGGTCCGGGGCGGTGCTCGGCGCCGCCGGGCAGCGTCGAGCGACGAACGGGAAGGAAGGCTTCCGGGCGCTGTGGCGGACGGGTCCCTTGGCGGGCCGCTGTTCTGCGCAAGGAGGTGGGAGGCGACCGGCGCCGGGGCAACCCGTCGTGATCCCGGATTCCTCTACCGGAGCCGGCCGCGCCCGTCAAGCCAGGGCGCGCATACGACCTCGGCGCCCTACCACAGGTTCGGCTTCGCCACCGCGAGCAGCACGATACCGATCAGCAGGACGGTCGGCACCTCGTTCATCCAGCGATAGAAGGTGTGCGGGCGGGTGTTGCGGTCAGCCTCGAAGTCCTTGCGCCACTTGGCGTAGAGACCGTGCATGACGAACATGCCGAGCAGCAGGAGCAGCTTCAGGTGCATCCAGCCCTGCTCGAAGATCCCCGGCTGGCCGAGCAGGATCAGACCGAAGACCAGGCTGGCGATCATCGCCGGCGTGCCGATCGCCTTCAGCAGCCGGCGTTCCATCACCTTGAAGGTCTCGGAGGTCTCGGAGCCCGGTGCGGCCTGGGCGTGGTAGACGTAAAGCCGCGGCAGGTAGAGCAGCGCCGCCATCCAGGCGATCACAGACAACACGTGCAGCGCCTTGATCCAAGGCACCAGCGCGAACATGAACTCCACGGTTTCGACCCTTTCCCCAGCTCTTGACGTTCCGCCTCATCCTGAGGAGGTCAACATCCACGATTCGGTGCCTTGGCTCAGATCCAGCCGCACAGTTCGCGGTCGATCACCTGCTTCAGGTAGGCGACGTGCGCGTCCGTGTCGTTGAGGCAGGGCAAGTAGGCGAAGCGCTCGCCGCCGCTCTCCTCGAAGGTCTCCTTCAGGCCGATCGCCAGCTCCTCCAGGGTCTCGACGCAGTCGGCGACGAAGCCGGGCGAGACCACGGCGAGGCGCTTGACGCCCGCTTCGGCCAACTCCGCCGTCTTCTCGTCGGCGTAGGGCTGCAACCATTCCTTCGGCCCGAAGCGCGACTGGAAGACGATCTGCAGCCGCTCCTCCGGCCAGCCCAGTTCCTCGCGCAGCAGCCGCGCGGTCTTTTGGCACTGGCAGTGGTAGGGGTCGCCCTTCAGCAGGTTCTCGCGCGGCAGTCCGTGGAAGGAGGCGAGCACCACCTCCGGCTCGAAGTCGAGCCGGGCGAGCGAGGTGCGGACCGAGTCGGCCAGCACGCGGATGTAGGCCGGATTGTCGTAATAGGCGGGCACGCTGCGCACCGCCGGCATCCAGCGCTGGGTCATTAGCGCCCGGAAGGCCTGATCGCAGGCGGTGCCGGTGGTCGCCGCCGAGTATTGCGGATACAGCGGGAACAGCAGCAAGCGGTCGCAGCCGCGCGCCACCAGGGTCTCGATCCGGCTGGCCGTCGAGGGGTTGCCGTAGCGCATGCCCCAGTCGACCAGGATCTCGCCGTCCGCACCGAACGCCTCGGCCAGCTTCTCGGCCAGGCTGCGGGTGATGGTGCGCAGCGGCGACTCGTCGAGCTCGCGGTTCCAGATCTTGGCATAGTTCTGGCCCGACTTGCCCGGCCGCACCGAGAGGATGATCCCCTGCAGGATCGGCTGCCAGAGCAGCGGCGAGAGTTCGATGATGCGGCGGTCGGAGAGGAACTCCGCGAGATAGCGGCGCATCGACCAGTAGTCGGTGCCGTCGGGGGTCCCCAGGTTCAGCAGCAGCACGCCGATCTTGCGCGCCGGCACCGGCGGATGGTCGGCCGGCTTGGCATCGGCCGCCGGCGTGCCGTCCGGCCTCGGCGCCCCGGCCTCCGGCGCCGCGACGCGCGCGGCCGCACGCGGCCGCTGGTCGCTTCGGGCTTCGGTGGCGCTGGTCGAGGCGTCGGGCATCGGCTCGTCCGCTGGTGTGCTGGCCGGCTCTCCCGCATTTGCGCAGGCGAAGCGGCACCAGACCGCTTAGCTAGGACGCGATCGCACAATGTCGAGCAGTTTCGACACGTGCTCGGGCGGCGTCTGCGGCACGATCCCGTGGCCGAGGTTGAAGACGAAGGGCCCGCCGCCCAGCGCCGACAGGATCGCCCGCGCCCCCGTCTCCAGCGCCGGCCCGCCGGCGACCAGCAGGATCGGGTCGAGGTTGCCCTGCACGGTGACCTTGGGTTGCAGGTGCTGCGCCGCCCAGCCCAGCGGCACGGTGGTGTCGAGCGAGACGCCCTGGCAGCCGGCGGTCTCGGCCACCTCGACGTAGAGCGCGCCGGCCTGGCGCGGGAAGAGGATGATCGGGATGTCCGGGTGCACTGCCTTGACCCGCCGTACGATCTCGGTCATCGGCCGCAGGCACCAGCGCCGGAAGTGGTCCTCCGGCCAGACGCCGGCCCAGGAATCGAAGACCTGCAGCACCTCGGCGCCGGCCTCCACCTGGCGGATCAGGTAGCGGCTGGTCGCCTCGACCAGCAGGTCGATCAGCGCCTGGAAGCCGTCCGGGTCGCCGTAGGCCCAGGTCTTGGCGGCCTGGAAATCCTTCGAGCTGCCGCCCTCGATCATGTAGCTGGCGACCGTCCAGGGCGCGCCGGCGAAGCCGATCAGCGTGGTTTCGCCCGGCAGCGCCGACGACAGGCGGTCGAGCGTTTCGTAGACCGGCGCCAGACGTTCGTGCAGCGGCGCGAGGTCCAGGCGGCCCAGGTCGCCGCTGCCGGCCAGCGCCTCCAGCTTCGGCCCCTCGCCCTCCTGGAACCAGAGCTTCTGGCCGAGCGCGTGCGGGATCACCAGGATGTCGGAGAAGAGGATCGCCGCGTCGAAGCCGTAGCGCCGGATCGGCTGCAGCGTCACCTCGCAAGCCAGCTCCGGGTTGAAGCAGAGGTCGAGGAAGCTGCCCGCCTGCCGGCGCGTCTCGCGGTACTCCGGCAGGTAGCGTCCCGCCTGGCGCATCAGCCAGACCGGCGGCACCGCCAGGCGCTCGCCGGCCAAGGCGCGCAACAGCGTCTTGTCGGACGACGGAGTCCGCCGGGATGCTGGCGACGGTGCGGGGGCGGCCGCGGGACTCTGGCTCACGGGGAACGGCACTCCGGGTTTGTGCGCCGCCGGTGCGGCTGTCTCCCCGTCATATCCCACAAAGAATCTTTTCTTTAAAGGGTTTGGGGTTGTGGTTGGTGGCTGTGGATTGCGGGGACCCAGGACTTGTCCCGGACTTGTCCCGGTTTCCACCGCATCGGCCGCTGGGCTGTCGATATGTCGACAAACCGGGCGACGACGGCACGGCGCCTCGCTTGTCGGGGGCTGGGGATCGAGGGGATAACGGGGATGCTGCGCGGCATCCGGCGCTTGACCTGGAGTCCTCCCCGTCTGTCCACTGTGCGGGGACGCATGGGAATAAGGCACTGGAGGCCGGCGGCGACACCGTGCAGGGTTCCGCGGGGCTGCCCGGCCGGGCCCGGGTTATCCCCGCTGTCCGCAGTGCCGGCACGCTCGCCGGCAGCCGGTTCGGGAGGCGAAGTGAGCGCGGAAAGCCAGGACAAGGACGACGGTGCGACGCCGGCGGCGCGCGCGCCCGGCAACCTGCATCTCGTCTCCGACGCCACCGGCGAGACGGTGAACTCCGTCGCCCGCGCGGTGCTGAGCCAGTTCCGCGACGTCGAGCCGGTCGAGCACGCCTGGACCCTGGTGCGCACCCGCGGCCACATGGACAAGGTGGTCGCCGGCATCGAGGCGGCGCCGGGCCCGGTGCTCTTCACCCTGATCAACGAGACCCTGCGCGCGCAGCTCACCGAGGCCTGCCGCCGCCTGGGTGTGCCCGCCATCTCCATCCTCGATCCGGTGATGCACGCGCTGGTCGCTTACTTCGACGTCGACACGGTCGGCCGGCCCGGCCTGCAGCACGAGCTGAGCAGCGAATACTTCGACCGCATCGAGGCGATGAACTTCGCCATGGCGCACGACGACGGCCAGCAGCTCGAGACCCTGGACGAGGCCGATGTGGTGCTGACCGGCGTCTCGCGCACCTCGAAGACGCCGACCTGCATCTACCTGGCCAACCGCGGCGTGCGCGCCGCCAACGTGCCGCTGGTCCCCGGCGTGCCGCCGCCGGCCGAGCTGCTGGCGTTGAAGCGGCCGCTGGTCATCGGCCTGACCAAGGACCCGGCCCGCCTGGTCCAGGTGCGCCGGAACCGCCTGCGCCTGATGACGGAGGAGGAAGCGGCGGCCGACGAGAACGCCTATGCCGACCTGGAGGCGGTGAAGAAGGAGGTTGCCGAGGCGCGCCGCCTGTGCGGGCGCATGGGCTGGCCGACCCTCGACGTCACCCGCCGCTCGATCGAGGAGAGCGCGGCGGCGATCATGACCATGCTGGCGCGCCACCGCCGCCAGGCCGCCTCCTGATGGCGCAATCGATCCGCAGCCAGCCGACCCTGATGCTGCCGGACGGTCCGGCGGTCGTGCTCGCCTCCGCCTCGGCGGCGCGGCGCAAGCTGCTGTCCGACGCCGGGCTGGCGGTCGAGGCGATGCCCGCTGCGGTCGACGAGGCCGAGATCAAGCATGCGCTGAAGGCCGAGGGCGCCAGCGCCATCCAGGTCGCCGAGACCCTGGCCGAGCTGAAGGCGCGCCGGGTCAGCGAGCGGCTGACGGGCAGCGGCGGGCCGGGCCCGCTGGTGATCGGCGCCGACCAGATGCTCGACTGCGAGGGGGCCTGGTTCGACAAGCCGGCCGACCTGGCGGCGGCGCGCACCCAGCTCCTCGCGCTGGCGGGCCGCACCCACACGTTGGAGACCGCCGTCTGCCTGGTGCGCGACGGCGGGCGCATCTGGCACCACAACGCGCGCGCCCGCCTGACCATGCGCCCGTTCGACGGGGCCTTCGCCGACCGCTATCTGGAAGCGGTCGGCCGCGCCGCCCTGACCAGCGTCGGCGCCTACCAGCTCGAGGCGCCGGGGGTGCAGCTCTTCGCCCGTGTCGAGGGCGATTTCTTCACCATTCTCGGCCTGCCGCTGCTGCCCCTGCTGGAGGTGCTGCGCGCCAACGGGGTCGTGCCGCGATGAGCGAGCCGGTCGACCAGGTGCCCCACACCGCCGTGCCCCACGCGGGTGTCCTGGGCTGGCCGGTGCGCCACAGCCTTTCGCCGCGCCTGCACGGGCACTGGCTGACGCGCTACGGCCTGCCCGGCTCCTACGAGCACCTGCCGGTGCCGCCGGAGCTCTTCGCGCCCTATGTCCGTGCGCTGGTGGCGCACGGCTATGCCGGCGCCAACGTCACCGTGCCGCACAAGCAGGCGGCGAAGGATCTCTGCGACACCCTGGACCCGGCGGCGGCGGCGATCGGCGCCGTCAACACCCTGATCTTCCGCCACGGCAAGATCGTCGGCCGCAACACGGATGCCTACGGCTTCCTGGAGAACCTGCGCCAGGCGCGGCCCGGCTGGCACGCCGGCGACGGCCCGGCGGTGGTGCTCGGCGCCGGCGGTGCGGCGCGCGCCGTGGTCTACGCCCTGCTGGAGGCCGGGGCGCCGGAGGTGCGGGTGCTCAACCGCACCGTTGCGCGGGCGCAACGTCTGGCCGCCGAGCTGTCGGGTGGCCCCGACACCCCGGTCACCGGTGGCCCGCTCGACCCGGCCGAGCTGGCCGAGGCGGCGCTGCTGGTCAACACCAGCAGCCTGGGCATGGCCGGGCACCCGCCGCTGGACCTCGACCTGGCGGTCCTGCCGGCCGGCGCCCTGGTCACCGACATCGTCTACGTGCCGCTGGAAACGCCGCTGCTGGCCGCGGCCAAGGCGCGCGGGCACGCCACGGTCGACGGCCTCGGCATGCTGCTGCACCAGGCGCGCCCGGGCTTCGAGGCCTGGTTCGGCCGCGCGCCGGAGGTCGACGCCGAACTGCGCGCCGAGGTGCTGGGCGCGCTCGCCGCCCGCTGAGCCGGTTTCCCAGGCCCATTGCCGAAGGGAATCAGGGGGATGTCGCGGATCGTATCCGGAGCTTTGCCGCCACGGCAAAGCTGCCTTGCGTGGCCACGGCCACGGGCCGATTGAAACTCCGCCCGGCGCCCATACCTGACTCCTAACGCGAGGGGCAACGATCCCCCCATCGTCCCTCGCCCAAAGCTCTTCGGAGCTCGGAACGCCCGGCCCCTCCCCCCGTCCGGGCGTTCCTTCGTTCCGGCCCCGGAATCTCTCCCCGCGTCTTCCCCCGGCGCCGGTGCGGCCGGCTAGAGCAGGATTCACGTCACTGGTGGAAGCGGATCCGCTTCTACCAGTGACGATCGCGCTCTAGGCTGCCCCGCGCCATCTCGTCACGCAACCGGAACGGCCGGACCCATGCCCCTGCGCGTCGCCACCTGGAACGTCAACTCCCTGCGCCAGCGGCTGGAGCACCTGGCCCGCTTCGACGCCGAACAGCGCCCGGACGTCGTCTGTCTGCAGGAGACCAAGGTCGCCGACGGCTCGTTTCCCGAAAGGGACATCAAGGACTTGGGCTTCGACACCGTACTCTTCGCCGGGCAGAAGGCGCACAACGGCGTCGCGATCCTCAGCCGCCGGCCGGTGGAGGACCACGGGGCCCGCGTCTGGTGCGGCAAGGACGACAAGCGGCACATCTTCGCCCGCATCGCCGGGGTCGAGGTCCACTGCTTCTACGTCCCCTCCGGCGGTCCCATTCCGGACCCGGAACGGAACGCCAAGTTTGCCCACAAGCTCGCCTTCCTGGAGGAGATGACCCGCTGGGCCGCGGCCGAGGCGAAGGCCCGCCCGCTGCTGCTGGTCGGCGACCTCAACGTCGCCCCGCTCGAGACGGACGTGTGGAATCACAAGCGCCTGGTGCGCAGCGTCGGCCACACGCCGGGCGAATCCCGGGCGCTGCTGGGGGTGCTGAAGGCCGGCCACTTCACCGACGTCTGCCGTCGTTTCGTGCCCGAAACGGAGCATCTCTATAGCTGGTGGGGCTACCGCTTCCCGGCGTCCTTCGAGAAGAACTACGGCTGGCGCCTGGACCACGCCTGGGCCACCACCAGCCTCGCCCCGCGCCTGCAAGCCATGCAGGTGGTCACCGACACGCGCACCTGGGAAAAACCCAGCGACCACGTGCCGGTCGTGGTGGACATCGCGGAGTAGATTTTCGGTTTTTCCGCGCTTTCTCTCCTGGTCGTGCGTCCACCGGCATAGTCGATCCCGTTTAAGGGCGCCCCCGAGATCAATGCCCTTCATGCTGAGCTTGTCGAAGCACGAAGGGCAGCCGCCGCAGGCGGCTTCAGCGCCGGCTTCAAAACTGGATTTCGGGCCTACGGCCCGAGCGCTTCGTCCTTCGACAAGCTCAGGATGAAGCGCGGTGGAGTGAGGCTCGTGACTCTGCCCGATGACTCTGCCTGATGACTCTGGCCGATCGACGTTTGTCTTCCATGGCGGACTTTGCACCACCCCACCGCCGCTAGAGCGATGCCCGACCTGAGCGAATCGCCAAAGCGATTCGCTCAGGTCGGGCATCGCTCTAAGATTTTGTTCTAGGGCGGTTTTTACCCGACCGGCGGAACCACGCAGTGGTTCCACACGGTCGGAAACCGCCGCTAGCGAATCCGCAGCCAGTTGCGCAGGCCGAGGCCGGCGAGGAAGAGGCAGAGGGCGGAGAAGGCGGCGTGCGCGAACTGCACGGCCTTGAGCGCGTCCGGGATCGCGCGCGGCTGGGGCGCGAAGCTGCCGTCGCCGTTCGCCGCCGCGACCTCGGCGCAAACCGGCGCCGGCGCGGCCGTGCCGCAGCCGTAGTCGGCGAACAACGCCGCCCCTAACTCCGCCTCCAGCGCATTGCCGCGCCGCGGATCGAACACCGGCGAGCCGACCACCACCGCGCCGCCGAGCGCCATCGAAAAGGTGTCGAAGGCAAGATTTCGTGGCTCCGGCCAGACCGCTGGAACATTTTCTGGGTGCAGCATCTCGAACTGCACCACCCAGACGCTCAGTAGCGCCAGCGTCCAGACCCCCAGCGGCCGGACCACGCTGCGCCCGACGTCGGACAGCAGGACGTAGGCGTCGACCGCCAGGCGGGTCGGCCAGCCGGCGTGCACCCGGCGGCAGGCCAGCTCCCGCGCGAAGAAGCTGCGGGCATGCTCGTAGCGCCCGGCCTCCTCCATCGCATGGCGCAGGGCGGCGTAGCGCTCCTCCGCCTCCTCCGCCGGCTCGACCTGCTTCGGCGCCGGCGGCCATTGGACGCGCCGCCAGTCGGTGGCGTGCGCGAAGCTGCGGTCCCGGAAGTCCGGCACGTCTCCCTTGAACTTTGCGCGCGCAAAGTCCGTGCGGCTCTCAAATGCGCCGCGTTGGAAGTCGGCCCCGCCGCGGAAGCTGGCGCCGGCGAAGCGGGCCCGGCCGCGGAAGCTGGCGCCGGCGAAGCGGGCCCCGCCGCGGAAGGTGGCGCCGGCGAAGCGGGCCCCGCCGCGGAAGGTGGCGCCGTCGAAGCGGGCCCCGCCGCGGAAGGTGGCGCCGTCGAAGCGGGCCCCGCCGCGGAAGGTGGCGCCGTCGAAGCGGGCCCCGCCGCGGAAGCTGGCGCCGTCGAAGCGGGCCCCGCCGCGGAAGCTGGCGCCGTCGAAGCGGGCCATGTCGCGGAAGCTGGCGCCGGCGAAGGTGGCCCAGTCGCGGAAGGTGGCGCCGGCGAAGCGGGCCGTGCCGGGCCAAACGAACTGGTCGGCCGAAAAGTTCCAGGCGAAGAGGGTGTCGCGGAAGTCGATACTCGCCGGTGTGTCCGGCGTGCCGGGGTCCGGCAGGGTCTGGCCGCGCGCGGCGGCGCGCGCCTGCAGCTCCGCCTGTTCTTCGGCGCTGAGCGGCGTGAAGTCGTCGGGGTCGGCGCCTTCGTCGATCAGGCCCTGGACCGCCTCGGGCGTCAGCGCCTGGGCCACCCAGCGGTTCCAGGCGCGGCGGTTCTTGGCGTGGAGGTCTGGGTCGAAGCCGTCGCCCTGCTCGCCCCAGAGGGTGGCGAGGACGTACCAGGGGTTCTCCGCGGCCGGCCGCAGACGGGACTCCCGCAGACGGGACTCCCGCAGACGGGACTCCGCGGGCTCGGCGGCCGTGCCGCCGTCGGGCGCCTCGGCCGGGCGGTCGTCGGATTGGTCGGGCTCGGCGTCGGGCGGGGCGGTCATGGCGCGCGGCGGCACTCTCGAATGCGCGCAACCTTAGCGAGGCGCAGGGTCAACGTACACCACCCGCACACCGCCGTCCCACCCCGCCCTTCATGCCGAGCCCGCCGAAGCACGAAGGGCGTGGCCGGCCACCATCCGCGCCCGAATCCCGGGGCCGGCCTCAGGGGCAGGGAATGGTGTGTTCGCGGTGGATCGCCTCGATCGCGTCCAGGATCTCCGGCGAGAGGGCCGTGTGCGCGGCCGAGATCTGGGTCTCGAGCTGCTCCAGGCCGGTCGCGCCGACGATCGAGCTGGTGACGAAGGGGCGCGAGACGACGAAGGCGCCGGCCAGCACCTCGGGCTTCAGGCCGTGGTCGCGTGCCAGCGTCACGTACTTGCGCACCGCCGGCTCGGCCTGCGGCTTCAGGTAGCGCGTGTTGCCGGGGTGCAGGGTCATGCGTGCGCCGGGCGGCCGGGCGCCGTCCAGGTACTTGCCGCTGAGCACGCCGCCGGCGATCGGCGCGTAGGCCAGCAGACCGCAGTCCTCGCGCATCGCCACCTCGGCCAGACCGACCTCGAAGCTGCGGTTGAGCAGGCTGTAGGGGTTCTGGATCGCCGCGCAGCGCGGCCCCCGGCCCTGCTCGGCCAGCTTCAGCAGGGTCATCGTGCCCCAGGGCGTCTCGTTGGACACGCCGTAGGCGCGGATCTTGCCGGCGCTCGCCAGGTCGTCGAGCACGCCGAGCGTCTCCGCCAGCGGCGTCGGCGCCTCCTCGCCGTCGTGGACATAGCCGAGCTGGCCGAAGTGGTTGGTCGTCCGCTCCGGCCAGTGGAGCTGATAGAGGTCGACGTAATCCGTCTTCAGCCGCCGCAGGCTGGCCTCCAGCGCCGCCTCGACATTGGCGCGGTCGAGCCGGCCGGAGCCGTCGCGGATGTAGCCGAAGCGGTCGTCCGGGCCGACCACCTTGGTCGCGACGACGATCCTGTCGCGCGCCTTGCGGCTGACCAGCCAGTCGCCGAGGATCTCCTCGGTGCGCCCGTAGGTCGCTGCGGACGGCGGCGTCGGGTACATCTCGGCGGCGTCGAAGAAGTTGACCCCGCGATCGACCGCCAGGTCCATCTGCGCGAAGCCCTCCGCCGCGGTGTTCTGCGTGCCCCAGGTCATGGTCCCCAGGCAGATCGCCGAAACCTCCATGCCGGTGCGCCCAAGCGGCCGGTAGTCCATGCCTCACCCCAATCTCGTGTCCGGTTTCTGCACCGGCCCGCTCCCTACCCGGCCACCCTGTCGAGGATACTTTCGTCGGATGGCCGGGTGGGGAGCGGGCCGGTCAAGGCGTGCGCCAAGCGGCGCCCTAGAGAAAGACTGCCAGCACGCCGGTGTAGCCGTAGAGGCGGTCGTGGCAGATCTCGCCGTTGCCGAAGAAGCCGACCAGCGGCACCTCCGGCCCCAGCGCCGCCTGGACCAGGCCGGCCTCCAGCCCCTCCTCGCCGAACAGGCTGCGCCCGCGCGCCACGCAGGAGAAGTAGAGCGCGGCCTGCGGCGGCGCGGCGGCCCGGCGCAGGGTCTCGGCCAGCATGCGCTGCAGGTCCTCGCGCGCCGCCGCCGGGTCGCGGCGCACGAACATCATCGGCTGGCCGGGCTCGACCAGTTCGCCGACGCCGACCAGGCCACGCTCGACGTCGATGCCGACCAGGTTGCGCACCAGGTAGTCGCGCCGGTCGCTGTTCTGCAGCGGGAAGGCGACGTGGATGTAACCGGCCGCGCGCGCCAGGTCGCGCGCCAGCAGTTCGCCGATGTCCTCCTTCAGCACCTCGAGCGCGGGCCGTCCGTCGAGCGTGGCGACGACGTTGCGCTCGGCCGCGGTGATGCGGCGCACCGGCCCGACCGGCGAGCAGCCTTGGCTGAGCCCGACGGCCACCGGCACGCTGCGGTCGAGCACGACGCCGGACAGCCCGTGGCCGGCGGGCGCGTCGAACAGGCGGTCGGCGAAGGTGGCGAAGTGCTGCCTGCCGCCGCACAGGCCACCGACCAGATAGGACTCGGCGCCGGCCAGCGCCGCCAGGCCATCGCCCAGGCCGTCGGCGCGCGGGTCGCCGTGGACGATGCCGAAGCCGGGCGTCGGCGGGGGCGCGCCCTCCGGCGCGATCGGCTGCAGCGCCGCCTCGGGCAGGTCGGCGACCAGCAGCGCGAGCGCCGGGCGGTCGTAGAACTCGCGCGCGCCGGCGATCACCCCGCCGCCGAGGGTGCCGATCCAGTGCGGCACGCCGGTGCGCCGGCGCAGCACCTCCAGGAGCCGGCCCTGCGCCGGCCACATCGCCTCGTTGAGGTAGACGATGCCGAGCCCGGTGGCGTTGGTCGGCATGCCGAGACGCGCCAGCGCCGCCTCGACCGCCTGTTCCGGCGCGTCGCCGGTGCCGTAGGCGCTGCGGAAGCGGGCCGCCGCGGCCGTCTCGGCCATCAGGAGGCGGCGCCCGCGCGGCCGCGCGCCCGGGCGATCAGCTCTTCCACCTTGGGCAGGATGTTGTCGACGATGGTCGCCACGCCCTCGGCGTTGGGGTGGATGCCGTCGGGCTGGTTGAGCTCCGGCACGGTGGCGACGTCCTGCAGGAAGAAGGGGAAGTAGACCGGGTCGTAGGTCTCGACGAGGCGCGGGAAGACGCCGTCGAACTCCTCGGCATAGTCCTGGCCCAGGTTGCGCGGCGCCATCATGCCGGCCAGCAGCACGGGGATGCCCTCGGCCTGCAGCCGCGCCATGATGCGGTCGAGGTTGTCGAAGGTATTGGACGGCTCGATGCCGCGCAGGCCGTCGTTGGCCCCCAGCACGACGATTAGCGCGTCCGGCGCGTCGGCCAGCGCCCAGTCGAGCCGGGCCAGGCCGGCCGCCGTGGTATCGCCCGAATTGCCGGCGTTGATCACCTCGACGTCCGCGTAGCCTTCTTCCTGCAGGCGCGCCTCGAGCTGCGCCGGGAAGGGCTCGCCCGCCGGCAACCCGTAGCCGTGCACCAGCGAATCGCCGAAGGCCATGATGGTGAGCGGACCCTCGTCCGCCTGGACGGCGGCACGCGCGAGGACAGGCGCGAGGAGGAGGCAGAGGAGCAGGGGGCGGAGGAATCGCATGGCGAGCCAAGAGTTAAGCGTCGCGGGCGCGCGATCAAGCGCGGGCTTCGCCGGCAGGCGCTTGGCCCGTCCGCGGGCGGCGGTGATCGGCGCCGCAGCGCGCGGCGTACAAGCCCGCGAGGTTTCAATCCAGCGGTGACGGCCCATATCCAGGTCGTTCGCAACTGCGAAACGACCGCGACCGGCCTTGCAGGGGAGTTCCATGAGCAGCGCGTCCGACCTCGACGACATCATGATCCGGCTCGACGAGCTGGTGCTGACCTACGCCAACGCGGCCGGCCCGGTCGAGGTGCTGCGCGGCCTCGACCTCGCGGTGGGCCGCGGCGAGACCGTCTCGGTCGTCGGCCCCTCGGGCTCCGGCAAGTCGTCGATGATGATGATCATGGCCGGGCTGGAGCGCGCCACAGGGGGGCGCGTGCAGGTTGACGGCCAGGAACTGGGAGGCCTGGACGAGGACGCGCTGGCGCGCTTTCGCGGCGAGCGTATCGGCATCGTCTTCCAGGACTTCCACCTGATCCCGACCATGAGCGCGCTGGAGAACGTCGCCGTGCCGCTGGAGTTCGCCGGCCGGCGCGACGCCTTCGACCGGGCGGCCACGGCGCTGCAGCAGGTCGGCCTCGGCCACCGCCTCGGCCACTATCCCGGCCAGCTTTCCGGCGGCGAGCAGCAGCGCGTCGCCCTGGCCCGCGCCTTCGCGGTCAAGCCGCGCCTGCTGCTGGCCGACGAGCCGACCGGCAACCTGGACGGCATGACCGGCGAGAAGGTGATAGAGCTGCTGTTCGACCTCACCGTCGACCACGAGACGACCCTGGTGCTGATCACCCACGACCCGGGCCTGGCGGCGCGCTGCGGCCGCACCGTGCAGCTCGCCGACGGGCGCATCGTCGACGACGGCCGCAACAGCGGCGCGGCGGGCGCCGCCCCCGCCGCCAAGCTGGCCGCCGGAGCCTGAGGCGGCCATGGCCGAGTCCGTCTCCACCGCACCGCCCGCGGCGCGCATCGGCAGCCCCGGCAGCCCGATCGCCCTGCGCCTGGCCCGGCGCGAATTGCGCGGCGGCCTGAAGGGATTCCGCATCTTCCTGGCCTGCCTGTTCCTCGGCGTCGCCGCCATCGCCGGCGTCGGCTCGCTCTCCTCGGCGATGCTCGACGGGCTGGCGCAGAACGGCCGCGCGCTGCTCGGCGGCGAGGTCGAGCTGCGGCTGATCCACCGCAAGGCCACCGAAGACGAACTGGCCTGGCTGCACGAGAACACGGCACGCCTGTCGCGCACCGCCGAGATGCGCGCCATGGCCCGCAACGCCGAGGATCCGGGCACGCGCCGCCTGGTCGAGCTGAAGGCGGTGGACAACGCCTATCCGCTGTACGGCGAGCTGCGCACGGCCGAGGGCATCGACCTGGCGGCGGCGCTGGGCCAGCGCGACGGCACCTGGGGCGCGCTGGTCGACGAGAGCGTGCTGCTGCGCCTGGAGCGCGCGGTCGGCGACACGATCGGCGTCGGCGAGGTGCAGTACGAGATCCGCGGCACCGTCACCCGCGAACCCGACCGCGCCACCCGCGCCTTCACCCTCGGCCCGCGCGTCATGGTCGCCCGCGATTCGCTCGCGGAGACCGGGCTCGAGCAGCCGGGCGCCCTGATCTACTACCACTACCGCCTGGACGTGCCGGAGGGGCAGAGCCTCGCCGGCTGGCGCGAGGCGGTGACGACGGCGCTGCCGGACGCCGGCTGGCGCATCCGCGACCTGCAGAACGCCGCGCCCGGCCTGGCCCAGACGGTCCAGCGGGTCGCGCTCTTCATGACCCTGGTCGGGTTGACGGCGCTGCTGGTGGGCGGCGTCGGCGTCGCCAATGCGGTGCGCGCCTTCCTGGACAGCAAGCGGGCCACCATCGCCACCCTGAAGTGCCTGGGCGCGCCGGCCTTCCTGATCTTCCAGACCTACCTGCTGCAGGTGCTGGCGCTGGCGGCGCTCGGCATCCTCGCCGGCCTGGTCGTCGGCGCCGGCGTGCCGCTGGCGGCGGCGCCATTGCTGGAGGCGCGCCTCGGCTTCGACTTCGCCGCCGGCGTCTATACCGCGCCGCTGGTCGAGGCGGCGGCCTTCGGCGTGCTGACCACCCTGGTCTTCTCGCTCTGGCCGCTGGCGCGCGCCCAGCAGATCCCCGCCGGCAGCCTGTTCCGCGACATGGTGGAGCGCGCGCGCGCCCTGCCGCCGGCCTGGGCGCTGGCCGCCCTGGCTCTGGCCGCCGCGGCGCTCGCCGCGCTGGCCATCCTGGGGGCGGAGGAGCGTCAGTTCGCCGCCGGCTTCGTGGTCGGCGCCGTGGCCGCGCTGATCGCCTTCCGCCTGGCCGCGCTCGGCGTCGTCTGGCTGGCCAAGCGGCTGCCGCGGGTGCGCCATCCGGGCCTGCGCCTGGCCATCGCCAACCTGCACCGGCCGGGTGCGGCGACCGGCAACGTGGTGATGTCGCTCGGCCTCGGCCTGACCGTGCTGATCGCCATCGCCCTGGTCGAGGGCAACCTGCGCGGCCAGGTGATGGACGAAATCCCCGAAGAGGCGCCGGGCTTCTACTTCATCGACATCCAGCCGGAGCAGATCGAGCCCTTCAAGGCGCTGGTCCGCGACTTCCCGAGCGTCACCGAGGTGGAGTCGGTGCCCATGCTGCGCGGGCGCATCGTCGCGGTGAACGGCCAGACGCCGGAAGAGTACGGCGTGCCCGAAGACCTCCGCTGGGTCTTCCGCGGCGACCGTGGCCTGACCTGGGCGCGCGAGATGCCGGCGCGCGAGTCGGTGCGCGAGGGCGCCTGGTGGCCGGCCGACTACGACGGCCCGCCGCTGGTCTCGCTCTACGAAGAGATCTACGACAAGCTGGGCCTGGAGATCGGCGACACGCTGACGATCAACATCCTGGGCCGCGACGTCGAGGTGGAGATCGCCAACGTCCGCCCGATCGACTGGTCGGAGCTGGAGATCAACTTCGTGATGATCTTCTCGCCCGGTCTGCTCGAATCGGCGCCGCAGACCTCGATCGCCACGGTCCACCTGGACGCCGCGCAGGAGGCGGCGCTGGAGCGCGCCGTGACCGACGCCTTCCCCAACGTCTCGGCGATCCGAGTGAAGGAGGCGCTGGGCCAGGTGGCCGAGACCCTGCGCGACATCGCCACCGCGGTCAGCGCCACCGCCGGCGTTACCGTGCTGGCCGGCGTGCTGGTGCTGGCCGGCGCCGTCGCCGCCGGGCACCATCGGCGCATCTACGACTCCGTGGTGCTCAAGGTGCTCGGCGCCACCCGCCGCTCGGTCGGCCAGGCCTTCCTGCTGGAGTACGGCCTGATGGGGCTGGTGACCTCGCTGATCGCCGCCGTGATCGGCACGCTGGCCGGCTGGGTGATCGTCACGCGCGTGATGGAAGTGGACTTCAGCTTTTTGCCGGCCGCCGTCGGCGTCACTGCGTTGGTCGCCGTCGGCGTCACCCTCTTGTTCGGCTTCGCCGGCACCTTCCGGGCGCTCTCCGTCAAGGCCGCCCCGCTGCTGCGCAACGAATAGGGCTGAGGATGGCGTGAAGGCCGCCCATTTTCGCAAGACGCATGCGGGAATGAGTTGATTCCCGCCCGCCGATTCCCAATATCTGTCTGCGACGAATTCCACCACCACCGTGACCCGGAGAGAGACACCGATGGTGAACCCCGATCGCCGTTACATGACCCGCAGCCAGGCGGAAGCGGCGCAGATCGACGAGGGTCTGCGCAGCTACATGCTGCGCGTCTACAACTACATGTCCCTGGGCGTGGCCTTCACCGGCGCCATCGCGATGCTGGTGGCGATGAACCCTGCGCTCGTGCAGGCGATGGCCGGCGGCCTGTTCTGGGTCTTCTTCATCGGCATCCTCGGCCTGGGCTTCATGGCGCCCAAGCTGATGATGACCAAGTCCGTGGGCGTGGCGCAGCTCTGCTTCTGGGCCTATGCCGCCATGTGGGGCGCGCTGCTGGGGCCGATCTTCTACGCCTACCTGGCGGTCGACCCGATGCTGATTCCGCAGGCCTTCTTCGTCACGGCCGGCGCCTTCGCGGGCATGAGCCTGCTGGGCTACACGACCAAGAAGAACCTGGCCCCGATGGGCGCGTTCCTGGCGATGGCGACGATCGGCATCCTGATCGCCCTGCTGGTCAACGTCTTCTTCCTCCAGTCGAGCGGCTTCGAGCTGATCCTCTCGATCGTGATCGTCCTGGTCTTCGCCGGCCTGACCGCCTACGAGACGCAGATGATCAAGAACATGTACTACGAGACCGACGGCGGCGACGTGCTGACCCGTAAGGCGATCTTCGGTGCCTTCATGCTGTACGGCGCGTTCGTCACGATGTTCATCTGGATCCTCAACCTGCTCGCCATGCTGCGCGGCGAATAGGCCGCGGCCGCACGGCGGCGAGACGCAAGGGCCCGTGAGCGGACGCTTCCGGGCCCTTTTCGCGTTTGGGAGTCGCATGAAGGCCGATGGGCACGCCGTTGCGCCGCCGCGCGCCGCGTCAACGAACCGGGCCACAGCTCTGCGCGCAAAGTGCCTTGCCGCTTCTCCGCGGTCATTTCCGCCGCCGTTCTGCCCACATGACGGTCAGGGCCGGCAGGCGTGCGGCGGGGAGGCCGCTTCGCCTGCGTCGCCGGCCACCGACGGGTGGGGGAGCAGCACGGGAGAAGATGCGATGTTCGACCGGACATCCCTGCGGCGCGCCCTGCGGGCCGCCGCGTTGCTGGTTTTCCTGACCGCCGGCGCCGCCGGACTTTCGGTCGTCGCGGCCTCCGCCGCGCCGAGGGATACGGTGAACGCCAAGCTCGTCGAGATGGGCATCGCCGAGGCGCAGGTCGAGAGCATCGAGCTGGTCGCCCAGCGCAACAGCTCCACGCGCGGCGGTCCCGGCCGCGTGCGCGGCTACCTCGCCTATGTGCGCATACGCGACGCGGCGGGCTACCTGGTGATTCGGCTCAATGCCGGCGGCGCCTACCGCGGCGCCTTCACCACCGGCGGCTACAGCCGTCCGGGCCTGCCGCGCTACTGAGCCGGCGGACGGGCACTCTCACACGCAGCGGCCGCCGTCGACCTCCAGCAGCACGCCGGTGACGAACTCCGCCTCGTCGCTGGCCAGGAAGACGGCGGCCGCGGCGATGTCCTTGGGCTGCGACAGGCGGCCGAGCGGGATGGTGGCGATGAACTTGGCGCGCGCGTCGGGCGTGTCGGCGACGCCCATGAAGGTCTCCAGCAGGCCGGTCTCGCCAATCACCGGGCAGATGGCGTTGACCCGGATGCGCTCCGGCGCCAGCTCCACCGCCATCGACTGGGTCAGCACGTTCACCGCGCCCTTGGTGGCGTTGTACCAGGTCAGGCCGGGGCGCGGACGCAGACCGGCGGTCGAGCTGGTGTTGAGGATGACCCCGCCGCCCTGCTTGCGGAAGATCGGCACGGCGAGCTGCACCGCGTGGTAGATCGCCTTGACGTTGACGTCGAAGCAGCGGTCGTAGTCGGCCTCCTCCACCTCCAGCAGCGGCCGGTTGCGGTGGCTGTAGCCGGCGTTGTTGACCAGGATGTCGAGCGCGCCGAAGCGTTCGGTGGCGGCCCCCAGCATGCGCTCGACCTGGTCGCGCCGGGTGACGTCGGCCTGCACCGCCACGGCGTCCTCGCCGAGGCCGCCTGCCACCCGCTCGGCTGCGGCGCCGTCGAGATCGGCCACCACCACCCGCGCGCCCTCCTGCACGTAGCGCGCGGCGATGCCGGCGCCGAAGCCGGAGCCGCCGCCGGTGACCACCGCAACCTTGCCCGCCAGTCTCATCGCCCGGTTTCCTCTCTTTCTCGGTTGTCGTCCGCAGGCATGGGGGCGGCGCGGTCGCTTTCGACCCTGCCGCCCGAGAAGCGCCCGCAAAGAGCACTGACGCAAACCTCGCGGCGGGGATAGACTCGCGTCCAGCAAAAAGCGCCCGGCCACGCGGGGCCGCTCCAGTCGGACATGCAGAGGAGAGCCCATGCCCGCCTACATCGTCGCCCTGGTCGAGGTCACCGACCCGCAGACCTACGACGGCTATCGCGCCAGGACGCCCGGCCTGGTCGCCAAGTACGGCGGCCGCTTCGTCATCCGCGGCGGCGAGCCGCAGGTGCTGGAGGGCGACTGGCCGGCGCCTTGGGTGGTGGTCATCGAGTTCCCCGACGAGGCCGCGGCGCGCCGCTTCTACGACTCGCCCGACTACCAGGAGATCGTGCCGATCCGCCAGAAGGGCTCGCGCGGCACCCTGGCGCTGCTGCCGGCCGCGCCGCCGACCTGAAGCGCGCCGGCCGCTGTAGCCGCAGATGACGACGTGGACCGCCACGGCGACGTTCCGTCGTCATGTGTCCGTCAAGTCGATGCTGTAGGGTGCCGCCCGCATGTTGCACCTGCGAAGGACGGCCCCGATGGACAGCGCACCCGCCACGCCGCACCCGATGTTCTCGCTCGCCGGCAAGCGCGGCCTCGTCGTCGGCATCGCCAACGAGAACTCGATCGCCACCGGCTGCGCGCGCGCCTTCCGCCGCCAGGGCGCCGAACTGGCTATCACTTACCTGAACGACAAGGCGCGGCGCTTCGTCGAGCCGATCGCCGAGGAGCTGGCGGCACCGATCCTGGTGCCCTGCGACGTGCGCGAGCCCGGCCAGCTCGAGGCGGCGTTCGAGGCGGTCGAGGCGCAGTGGGGCGCGCTCGACTTCCTGCTCCACTCCATCGCCTACGCGCCGCGCGAGGACCTGCACGGCCGCGTCGTCGACTGCTCGCAGGCCGGCTTTTTGCAGGCGATGGACATCTCCTGCCACTCCTTCCTGCGCATGGCGCGCCTGGCCGAGCCGCTGATGCGGCGCGCCGGCGGCGGCTGCCTGATGACGGTGACCTTTTACGGCTCGGAGAAGGTGGTGCAGCAGTACAACCTGATGGGCCCGGTCAAGGCGGCGCTGGAGTCGGCGACCCGCTACATCGCCGCCGAGCTGGGCGGCCAGGGCATCCGCGCGCACGCCATCTCGCCGGGGCCGCTGCTGACCCGCGCGGCCAGCGGGCTCGATCGCTTCGACGAGCTTATGGAGCAGGCGCGCCGCCGCGCGCCGGAGCACCGTCTGGTGACCATCGAGGAGGTCGGGGCGCTGGCCGCCTACCTGGCGAGCGACGAGGCCGCGGCCTCTACCGGCACCATCGCCTACGTCGACGGCGGCTATTCGATCATCGACTGAGGGCGCCTGGACGCCAGGTGCGGCGCATCAGCTCGCGGCCGGCAGGACATAGCCGGCCACCGCGGCGAAGTGCGCGCCGCTGGCGAGCAGCACCAGAGCGTGCCAGACGGCGTGATTGTAGGGCAGGCGGCGCCACAGGTAGAAGACGACGCCGCCGGTGTAGACCAGGCCGCCCAGCAGCAGCAGCGTCAGCGCCCCGGACGGCAGCGCCTCGAGCAGCCGCTCGCCGGCGACCGCAGGGCCGAGCCACCCCATGCCGAGGTAGAGCGGCACCGACAGCCAGGTCAGCCGCCGGCCGCGCGGCAGGAAGCGCACCGCGACTTCCAGGACGATCCCGGCGGCCGCCAGGCTCCAGACCGCCGCGCACAGCGGGATCCCGACCTCCGGCGGCAGCGCCAGCAGGGTGAAAGGCGTGTAGGTCCCGGCAATCAGCAGGTAGATCGCGCAGTGGTCGAGCAGGGTGAAGAGCCGCTTGCCGACGCCGTCGGGCAGGCCGTGACAGAGGGTGGAGGCGAGAAAGCAGAGGAACAGCGATCCGCCGTAGATGCCCGCCGCAGCCACGGCAGCGGCGCTGTCGCGCTCGACCGCCAACCACAGCAGCACCGCGAGCCCGCCGAGGCTGGCCAAGGCGCCGGCGCCGTGCAGGGCGGCGTGCACCACCTCCTCCGCCCAGGTGTAGCCGTGTCCGGCGACCGGCCGGTCGAGATGTGCCAGACGGTCGGTGCGCGCAGCCTTGCCCATGAGCCGAGCCTAACGGCTCGATGGACCTCGGGTGAAATCACGAATCGTTTCGTCCGGTCGCGGCCGACCGCAGCGCCAGTCTGGGGTCAGCCGCGCAGCACCCCGAGGTCGAGGCGGCTGTCGGCGAAGCGGTTGATCAGCATCAGCGTGGTCTCGACATCGAACTTGCGCAGGATTCGGGTGCGGTGGGTGTCCACCGTGCGCGGCGACATCTCCAGTTCGCGGGCGATCACCTTGCTGCTTTGCCCGCCGATCAGGCGCTCCAGCACCTCGCGTTCGCGCGGCGTCAGCTCGGTGATCGCCGCCGTCAGGCTGCGCCGAAGCCGGCGGGCCCGGCGGCGGTCGCGTCCTTCGGCCGCGGCCGTGCCGACCTTCTCGAGCAACACCTCCGGCTCGAACGGCTTGACCAGATAGTCGACGGCCCCCTGCTTCATGGCGCTGACGGCATGTTCCACGTCGGACGAGCCGGTCACCACGATGACCGGAACGTCGAGGTCGCAGGCCGCCAACTGGCGCTGGACCGAAAGTCCGTCGATCCCCGGCATGAAGATGTCCAGCAGGACGACGTCCAGCTCGTCGATTTCGGGGTCGGCGACGAAGGCGCCCGCCGCCGTGTAGGCGCGCGGCTGCCAGCCGTGCAGGCGCAGGAGATCGCACAGCGAGCGGGCGAATCGCTCGTCGTCGTCGACGACAGCGATCGTCGGTAGGGCGTCCTTCGTCCCTTCGCTCTGCCCCGCCGCCGCCTCGGCCGGGTGACGTGACCCCTCCTCGGCTGCCGGGCCGCCGGCGCAGCGTGCGGCCGAAGAGGTGCGCGGCGGCCGGTGGACGTCGTCCGGTCGATGAACGCTCACGTGTGGCTCTCCTCGTGCGCCCGTGCCGTCTTCTCCGTCAGCTCGGCCCGAAAAGCGGAAAGCGCATCGAACAGGGACTGGAGATCCGCATAGGCCTGCGCGAGGACCTCGGGCACCCGCTCGGGCGCTTGGCGCTGGACCGCCTCGAGGATCGCCAGGCGGTTCCTCAGAGTGGCACGCGGCTGATTGAGCCGGTGCTCCAGCGCGTCCACCAGCTCCCCCATGGCGACGAATCGGGCACTGTCCAGCAGGCCGGCGAGGCGGGAATCCAGTCCCCGGCCCGCTGGACCGGCTTCGTGCCCACTCAGGTAGCACAGGCTGAGGCCGTCTCCCTTCGCAGGACCCGCCGCAGGACCCGCCGCCGAGGCCGCCCCTTCGGCACGGGCGAGCACCTGCAGCCGCAGGGCCGGCAGACCCTTGTCGACCGCAGCCGACACCTCGACCCCCTCGCCGCTGCGGACGGCCTCGGACAGCCAAACGGCAGCGGGCCCCGGGACGCCGGTTCTGCCTTCGGCGAGAAGACGCGGCAGATGGGGGCGCAGGCCGGCACTCACCGCAACGACATGCGTCGCGTCGGCGAGCAAGAGCGGTATGGAAAGCCGGGACAGCAGGTCGGCTTCGAATCGGAACTGCGCAGCCTCTCGCATGCTGCGAGCCTAACCCGAATTCCCTGCTGCCGCAGCCCTTTCCGGGCGCCCGCTTGGATGGCGTCGGGCATCGCGTCACACGGCCCGCCCGCTCCGGCTTCGCCGCGCCCGGCCTTGGCGGCGCGGCGCCCTCAGAGACCGTTTGAGAATGGGCCTGGAGGCCCATTCTCGGCACTGGGCCGTCCCGCGCCCCACCCGGCCACCCATCCAGGATACTGTCGTTGGGCGGCGGGGTGGCGGCGCGGGACGGACCAGCGCATTCTCAAACGGTCTCTCAGGCCCCCATGCCGTCTTGGCCGGACCCCTGCGTGGCGACCGCATCGCTGATGAAACGGCGGAACAGGCAGAGCAGGACGCGGGCGCTGCCGGGCTCCGGCCGCGCGACGAAACAGTCGGACAGCGGCAGGAACGCACACTCGTACTGGTACAGCCCGCCGGCCACGTCGTCGTCGTCGCGGTAGCTGCACACGCGGCCGAGCGGCGCCGACCTCACCTTGCGATCGGCCGCGCCCCCTGCCGCCAGATCGTCCCAACAGCGCAGCAGGAAGGGGCGCAAGGGGCTGTCGATGGCGGCGACCGCGCGCCCGGTCGGCTCGCAGCCGAGCAGCTCGACCACCGCCGTACCGGCGAGACGGTAGCGCGCCCGGCCGTCGCCGGTGGCGTCGTCGAGCAGCGCCAGGTTGGGCAGCAGGGCGCGGACTTCGGCGGGGTCGATGTCGGCGCGCGCCGGCGGGTGTCCCTTGCGGTGTAGCCGTTGCCAGTAGGCCGCGGTGTCCGCCACGGTGCGATGGAGGCCGGATTTCAGCAGTTGGCCGCGCAGGTCGCTCGCGTTGCCCGTCGCGCCCGGTTCCAGCGTCCAGTTGCACAGCCGTGGCCGCGGCGCCGCCGAGGCGTCGCCGGTCGGCAGGCGGGCCGGCGCAGCCACCGGGCGCCGGTTCCCGTTGAGTTCGGATCGGCCCTCAGGCCCACCAGCGTGGCACTCTGGCACCAGTCGGGCCAAGGAGCGATCTGGTACGTTCAAGGTCCTGCCCCCTCGAGTGTCCCAGTATGCACGACGCACAGCCACATAAAGCGAAAGCTCCCGCCTGCGGCGGGTCCCGTCGCTCTGCCGCCACCCGGGTCGCCAGACACCGCGGGCGGCATGTCCCGCCTGATCCGCCCGCGCGCCGCGCAGTCCCCTTCGCCGTGGCCGGTGCCTCGAACACCGGTGCCCCAGGCGCCGATGCGGCAGCGGGGACGGGCGGTCGGGACGGACTGTCGCAGCGAACGAAACCGCGGTGGCGGGGTCGTTGCCTGCGCCTTGTTCGGCAACGTTCGATCAAGTGCAGTTAATCGCAAGTTAACGCCATAAGCAATTTGCAGTGCAAGCGATATCTCCTTGCATTTGTTTCTTCGTCTCGAAATACAAACTTCAACGAATTTTTCTACATTTCTGCGTGATCGTCATGCGAAGGTCCAAGTGGTTCCATGTAGTCCTGTGGTTACCCCGCCAAGCCGTCGCGCCTACGGCAGGTCGTTGCACACCCGAGTACTGTCCACAATCTCCATCTGATTTTGCTGTTTTGGTCCGCCGCACTTGCCCAAAAGAGGGAAGGCGAGAACTTCTCGAACGGAGTACAGGTAAAATTCGGGTTGAGACCGAGTTCGGCCGGGTCGCGCGAGGCGGGAGGCCGGCACGCCCTCGGCGCGCCTACGTGCGCGGCTGCCCGCAACCGGCGAGGCGTCACGAAAACGCCATGCAACTGTCATGGCTCCGGCCGCATTGGCGCAAGGTTTTCTTCAGCATTTCCACCTAGCGTGCCCCTCGCCGCGGCGGTGCTCGCGCGGGACTGCGGGTCGCACCAGCGGCGTTGCGACCGAGCGCGCGGTCGCGGGCTATCGAAAACGGCGAGGCGGCGAAGGGGCTGAAGACACGATGGCCACCGTGCAGCGGCGCTTGGCGGAGGCGATGGTCTGGCGCTACGCCCTGGCGCTCTCGCTGATCGCGGCGCTGTCGGGCGGCGCCTTCGCCATCTTGTTCCTGACCATGTCGGCCGAGGAGAAGCAGGCCGACCTGCTGCGCCTGGTCACCCAGCAGCAGGCGGAGAGCCAGCGGCTCGCTTTCTTCGCCAATGCCTACGTCGTGGCCACCAATCCCTACGACCGCGCCGACTACCGGCGCGAGCTGCGCCGCAGCATCGAGACGATGCAGCGGCGCCAGGACCTGCTGGTCGGCGGCGGCGAGACCTACTCGCTCCGGGACGTCGAACGCATCCGCCGGCTGCTCTTCCTCGGCGACAATCCCTTCGACGCCCAGGTGCGCCGCTTCCTCGGCCACGCCCGCCAGTTCTATGCCTTGCCCCAAAGCGAGCTGCACCAGAACCACCCCGAGCTGCTGGCGCTCAACCTGGCCGGCATGAACTACATCCCCCAGGGCTACGACCTGATCTCCGACCTGCTGGCGAACGAGCGGGACACCACCATCGGCTGGCTGAAGAACTTCGAAGTGCTGCTGTTCTCCGGCATGCTGGTGCTGCTGATCCTGGAAGCGCTGTTCATTTTCCGCCCGCTGGCGCGCAAGGTCTCGCAGTCGGTCCGGGCGCTCGAGGCCTCGCAGGAGGAGACCCGTCACCTGGCCGAGAAGGCGGAGGTGGCCAGCCGTGCCAAGTCGACCTTCCTGGCCTCGATGAGCCACGAGTTGCGCACGCCGCTGAACGCCATCATCGGCTTTTCCGAGACGTTGGAGCGCGAGCTGCTCGGCCCGCTCGGGCGGCCGCGCTACAAGGAGTACGCCGGGCACATCCGGGAAAGCGGCGAGTACCTGCTGCAACTCGTCAACGACCTGCTCGATCTCTCCAAGGCGGAGGCCGGCCGCCTGGAGCTGCACGCCCGCCCGCTCGACCCGCGCGAGCACCTGGAGAGCTGCGTCGGCATGATGAAGGGCCGCGCCGGCAGTGCCGGCGTCACCCTGGCGCTCGCCCTGCCCGCCGAACTGCCGGCCGTCGAAGCGGATCCGCTCAAGCTGCGTCAGGTGGTCGTCAACCTGCTGTCCAACGCCGTGAAGTTCACGCCGCCCGACGGTCACGTCGAGGTCTCGGCGGCCCGCACGGCCGCGGGCGGACTGGCGATCGCCGTCGCCGACACTGGCCCCGGCATTCCCGCCGAGGAGATCGAACGGCTGATGAAGCCCTATGAAATGCTGCATGCCACCGTCGCCGGCCAGGAAGGCGCAGTGCGCGACGGCAGCGGTCTGGGCCTGGCGATCGCCAGCGAGCTGATGGCGCTGCACGGCGGCAGCCTCAGCCTCACCAGCACCCTCGGCCAGGGCACCACCGCAACGCTGACCCTGCCGCCGGAACGGGTGCTGGAGCCGACGGCCCCGACGCCCGACGCGGCGGCCAGACGCGTGGCGTAGCTGGGCGGTCCGCCGCCGGCCCGTGCCGAAACGCAGCGCGGTATGTAGGGCGGAAAGTACTACTTATTGACGAGGTCTGGGCCGGGGCGTAGGGATGCATGGTCGTCCCCGGCCTCTGACGGAACCGCCATGCGTCCGCCTCCTACGCACGTCACGCCGATCTGCGCCGGCAGATCGTGGTCCGCCGTCCTCGCGGCGGCCCTGATCCTCCTGCTGGCGAGCAGCCGTATCGCGGCGCAGCCGGTCACCGGCGCGCTGCTGGACGACCTCGACGCGGCGGCGGCACGCCTTCAATCCGCGATCGAGGTCCGGGACGTCGAAACGATCGTGGACCTCATGCCGCCAGGCATCATTCTGCTGATGGCCATCGTCGGCGAGAGCACGCCGAAACAGGCACGCGAGCGTCTGATCGCTAGCATCGCAGGGGCCGAGTGGCTCGACCGTCTCGAGGCCTTCGAAATGGATCTCGACGACGGGGTGATCGACGGCACGGCCGAAGGGCGCACCTACATTCTCGTGCCGACGCGCACGACCTTTTCCTCGCCGGAACTGGGGCGGATCAGGGCCCACGGGAGCACGATGTGGATGGTAGAAGACGGCAGGTGGTACGCGGTCCGTTTGGGAGAGGAGACCCCTTTGCGCCTCTTGACCATCGTCTACCCGGATCTCGCGGGGATCGAGGTTCCGCCCGCGTCACTGGAACGCCTCGACTGAGACACCTCCAATAGCACGAGCTCTCTGTCGGCGCTAAGGAGGCGGGCTGGACACGCAAGCTGCTGGTGCCGACGGCAGGATTTGAACCTGCGACCTACTGATTACGAATCAGTTGCTCTACCCCTGAGCTACGTCGGCGCCGGGCGCAGGGCGGGCCGCATCTGGCGGCCAGCACCGGCGCGGAGCGGCGGTGCGGTTGAGCCTTAGGCCCCCGCCTGCCGCGGGAGGCGCATAGGTAATCCAGGGGGCGGCGGGCGTCAATCTTCGGCCGGCGTCGATCTTCGGCGGTCGTAGACGCTTGTGGCGGCAGACTGCGGCGGCGGTCAGCACCGAGGTCCGGCCGCCTGGCCGTCCTCGGCTTGGCCCGGACGACGGTGGACGGCGGATACGGGGAGGCAGGACGGCGCAGCGTCGGCTCTGCCGTCGCCGCGGTTGTCCCGGGTGCGCTGTGGTCGGAACAGTCGCCGGCCCGGTCCGGCGTGGCTCAGCGACGAGCGCTGCCGCCTGATCTTCGACCACTCCGGATCGAGCGACGTGGGACCGAGGCAGGCCGCGCCGCGGCCCTAACCTCAGGCGGGTGCTGCCTCCGGGCGCTTTTGCTCGGCGCGCACCACCACCGCGTGGCCGGTCGCCGTCTCGTCGGCGTGCAGCGGCGACTCCGCCTCGGCCATCGGCGCGACCTGCAGCGGGCTGCGCCAGGCGAGGCTGTCGAAGCTGCCGCAGTTGCCGCAGGCGGCCGACCAGGCGCGCGAGGCGGCGCCGCAGGCGTCGCACACCCACAGCGGCTCCAGGTCCGCCTGCTCGGCGCGGCGCAGCCAGTCGTGGGAGGCGGCGCGGTCGCCGGTCTCGCGCTGCTCCACCTCGGCCATCAGGTAGCACACGCGGCGGTCAGGATGCTCGCCGGTGGCGAGCTGCAGGTATTTGCGCGCCTCGCCCCACAGCTCGGCGTCGAGCGCCGCCCGGGCGCGGGCGACGCGGCTTTCCAGGTGCGTTGGGTTGCCGGCGGTCAGGCGTTCGATCCGCTTGACCTGGGCGAGCGCCGTCTCCTTCGGGCGCAGATCCAGGTAGGCCTGCGCCAGGTCCGGGTGCGGCGCGCTCTTCCAGACCTTCTCCAGCAGGCTCGCCGCCCGGCGCTCCTTGCCGCGCGCCGCCTCCAGGCGCGCCTTGACCAGGGCGGCCGGGACCAGGTCCGGCACGGTGCGCAGCGCCTCCTCGGCGTCGGCGCGCGCGCTCGCCTCGTCGCCGGCTTCCAGCGCCCGCTCGGCGCGCGCGGTCAGCACCACGGCGCGCTTGCGGTAGGCCACCTCGCGCGGCCAGACGGCATAGCGTGCCGCCGCCAGGGTCGCCTGCTCGGCGGTCTTCAGGTCGCCGCGCCGCTGGGCGACCTCGAACAGGTGGTCGATCACCCAGGGCGTCTCCGGCCGCAGCTCCTTGGCCTGGCGCAGGTAGGCGAGCGCCGCCGCGTCGTCGCCGTCGCGCAGCGCCTGCATCAGCAGGCCGCGCAGGCCGAGGAAGCGGGTCTCCTCGGCCTCCAGCATCTTCTTGAACCAGTCGCGCGCCGCCTGGGAGTCGCCGGAAAGCTGCGCCGCCTGGGCCGACAGCAGGCGCGACAGCGGCTGGTCGCCCAGCAGCTTCTCGGCCTTGCCGGACCAGCGCTTGGCCTCGTGCGCGTCGCCGGCGGCGACGGCGACCAGGCCGTGACTGAGCGCCCGGTAGCCGCGGTTGCGGCGTTCCAGGTTGTGCTGGCTCCAGAAGTCGCGCGGCGCCCGGCGCACCAGGCGCCAGCCGTAGTACAGCACGGCGGCGAGGGCGCAGATCACCAGCAGCGCCAGGATGGCGACGGCGATCGAGGTCTCCAGGCGCCAGCCCAGCCACTCGACGGCGACCTGGCCTGGCACCACCAGGACCAGCAGGTAGGCGACGGCGATGGCCGCGGCGACCAGGGCGAAGTAGACCAGGGTGCGGATCATGGCGGCGCCTCCCCGTTACTCGCTGGCCGCCGCCGCGGAGGCGGCCGGCGTCAGGCGTTCCAGGGTGCGCCGGGTCAGCTCGGCAAGCGCCTGCTCGGCGGCGAGCCGCGCCTCGGCGTCGCCCAGCCAGGGCTGCGCCGCGGCCGCGGCCTCGCCCTCCAGGCCCTGCAGCTCGGCCACCGCGCCGGCCAGGTCCTCGCGTCCCAGGTCGGCGTCGGCGCGGGCGATGCGGGCCCGCGCGCTCTCGCCCTCGACGTCGCCGACCGGCCGCACGCTGACCGCCTCGGAGATGCGCGACATCAGACGGCCGCTCCAGCTCTCGTCGTAGCTGGCGGCGACCACGCGGCGCGCCATCGGCTCGAAGCGCGCGCGCAGTTCGTCGCGGGTCGGCACGCCAGTGTCGGCATGCGCGGCCAGCGGCGCCAGCGCCTCGGTCAGCGGATCCTCCGCGGGCATCAGGGCGCGCACCGCCTGCAGTTCGGCGGCGAAGGGTGCGGCGAAGCGCAGGGCGTCGCGCAACTGGCCGAGCGCCAGCGCGAAGCCGCTGTCGCCGGCCTGCGCCGTTGCCGCCTGCCGGGCGCGCTGTGAGACCTCCTCCAGCCGGCCGGACAGTTCGGCGACCTGCCCCTGCAGCGCGGCCACGCTCTCGGCGTCGGCCGCTGCGGGCTGGCCCGCCAGCTCTCCTTGCAGGCCCTCGACCCGGCTCTGCAGCCGTGCGACTTCCTGCTCCAGGCCGGCGACTTGGGCCGGATCGACGCCGGGCTCGGCCGGTGCGGGATCCGCCTCCGGCGACGGCAGCGCGTCGAGGCGCTCCTGTAGCGCGGCGACCCGGCTCCGCAGCTCTTCCAGCGCGCCGGAGTCCGCCGCGGGTCCGTCCGGGGCGGTGCCGACCGTCTCGCCCAGCGCCTCGACCCGGGCGGAGAGCTGCTCGAGCGACTGCGCCAGACCGTCCACCCGTTCGGGGTCGACCGCGGGCGCTGCCGTTTGCGCGCTCGACTCCAGAGCCTGCAGACGCTGCTCCAGCGCGCTCACCTGCTGCTGCAGCGGGTCGGCCGGCGCCGCCGGCAGGTAGGCTTGCCAGATGTCGCGGGTGTAGACGGCGCCGACAGCACCGGCGGCGAACAGCACGATCGCCAGGCCAAGGCCGAGCACGACGCTGCCGGCGCCGCCCTTCGGCGGCGGCGGCATGGCGCCGGGCAACGGGCTCGGCTCGGCCGGCTCGCGCGCCGCCTCCGGCACGTTCTCGGATCCCTCCGCGCGCACCGCACCGCTGCCCGAGGGGGCGCCGCTGCCGGCCGCCGTCTCCCAGGGGTTCGGCCCCGGCGCCGTGGCGACGCCGGCCAGATCGGTGCTCGCCTCTTCCGCTTCGCCCCGGCGCTCCGCCCCGCCGGCTTCGGCCGGCACCGGCTCGCCCGGCGCGACTCCCGGCGCCGCGCCCTGCTCGCCAGGCTCGGCGCCGGCGCCCAGGTCCAGGTCGGCGAGGTCGATGCCGTGCTCGGCCGCGGCGCTGCGCACCTCCTCGTGGCGGGCCGGCGGGATGTGCCCGCGCGCCTTCCAGCCCTGTACGGTCGAGACCGCGACGCCCAGTTTGGTCGCCGTCGGGCGCAGCCCGCCGAAGCGTGCGATCACCGTCTCGGCGACGTTGCCCTCGCTCGCGGCCGGCGTGCTCGGCGCCGGCTCGGTGTCCTTGGCGCCGTCCGTCTCGGCGGCCTGCGTTTCGGCACCCGCGGTTTCCTCGACACCCTCGGCTTCGGCGCGATCCTTGTCCGCTCCATCCTGCGGCTTGCGCGGCGTCTCGCCTTGCTCGGCCATGCGGCTGTCCTCTTCCGATGCTTGCGCGTACGGCGGGGGGCCGTACGCCGTCTCCCCGTCCGGTCCGACCCCGGAGCCGCCGATCTGCGCCAGCAAGGCTTCCTGAGTCGGGGTCGGCGCCACCCGTACGTCTCGCCACGTCAGGTCGCGTGCGGCCTCGGCCACGGCCGGGCTGAGGCAGACCGCCGTCAACCCTTTCGTCGTGTGCGACAAGCCAGCCGCACGTACGAGCCTAACAAAGCTTCTCGCCGTGCGGGGAGAGAAAAAGCCGACGCCGTCGACAGCGCCTTGCGCCAGCGCGTTGCGCGCCGCCTCCGGCAAAGCCTGGACCGGCCGCGCCTCGTAGAGCACGGCGCGGCGCACCGCGAACCCGGCGTTCTGCAATACGCCCGCCAGGTCCCCGGCGCGGTTGGAGCCGGCGACGTGCAGCAGCGCCCCGGCCGCCGGATCCGCCTGTGCCGTCGCCAGCTCGCCCAGCGCCTCGACGTCGCCGGCGGCCGAGCGGACGTCGCGGAAGCCCGCCTCGTGCGCCACTTCGGCGGTGCGGTCGCCGACCGCGAAGACCGGCAGGTCGCGTCGCCCGCTGTTGGCGGCGAAGGCGCGCACGCCGTTGGCGCTGGTGAACAGCAGGGCCTGGACGTCGGCCAGGTCGGGCGTTTCGGCGTGTACTGCGATCTCCAGCAGCGGCGCGACGACCGACGTGTGGCCCGCCGCCCGAAGCGCCGCGACGAAGCGTGCGGCGTCCTCCGGCGGGCGGGTGACCAGCAGGCGCATCAGAAGAGGTCGGCCAGCCGCTCGAAGAAGGCTTCGCCGGCCGCCGAACGCAACTCCGCACCAGCATCGCGCCCCAGGGCCACGCCGTCCGACAGCACGCCCTCGCGGCTGGCGCGCCAGGCGGCACGGCCATTCGGCTCGGCGACCAGCGCCCGCAGCCTCAGACGATCGCCTTCCACCGCCTCGGCCAAGGCGGCGATCGGCGTGCGGCAGGAGCCGTCGAGCACCTCCAGGCAGGCGCGCTCGGCGGTCACGCGCCGCTCCGTCAGGGTATCGTTGAGGGCACGCACGTACGCGTACGTGCGTGCGTCGTCGGCGCGCACCTCGATCCCGATGGCGCCCTGTGCGACGGCCGGCAGCATCTCCTCGGGCGAAAGGTGCGTCTGGATCGCCTCGCCGCGCCCGAGCCGGTTCAGCCCGGCGGCCGCCAGCCGCGAGGGCGTGCTGTCGGACGGCGTGGCCCTGGGGCGCGATGCTGGTGCGGAGTTGCGTTCGGCGGCCGGCGAAGCCTTCTTCGAGCGGCTGGCCGACCTCTTCTGATGCGCCTGCTGGTCACCCGCCCGCCGGAGGACGCCGCACGCTTCGTCGCGGCGCTTCGGGCGGCGGGCCACACGTCGGTCGTCGCGCCGCTGCTGGAGATCGCAGTACACGCCGAAACGCCCGACCTGGCCGACGTCCAGGCCCTGCTGTTCACCAGCGCCAACGGCGTGCGCGCCTTCGCCGCCAACAGCGGGCGACGCGACCTGCCGGTCTTCGCGGTCGGCGACCGCACCGCCGAAGTGGCGCACGAGGCGGGCTTCCGCGACGTCCGCTCGGCCGCCGGCGACGTCGAGGCGCTGGGCGAGCTGGCGACGGCACAGGCGGATCCGGCGGCCGGGGCGCTGCTGCACGTCGCCGGCTCCAACCGCGCCGGGGACCTGGCGGGCGTATTGCAGAACGCCGGGTTCGCGGTGCGCCGCGCCGTGCTCTACGAGGCGCGGCCGGTCCAGGCTTTGCCGGAGGCGGCGCGCAACGCGCTGGCGCAAGGCGCTGTCGACGGCGTCGGCTTTTTCTCTCCCCGCACGGCGAGAAGCTTTGTTAGGCTCGTACGTGCGGCTGGCTTGTCGCACACGACGAAAGGGTTGACGGCGGTCTGCCTCAGCCCGGCCGTGGCCGAGGCCGCACGCGACCTGACGTGGCGAGACGTACGGGTGGCGCCGACCCCGACTCAGGAAGCCTTGCTGGCGCAGATCGGCGGCTCCGGGGTCGGACCGGACGGGGAGACGGCGTACGGCCCCCCGCCGTACGCGCAAGCATCGGAAGAGGACAGCCGCATGGCCGAGCAAGGCGAGACGCCGCGCAAGCCGCAGGATGGAGCGGACAAGGATCGCGCCGAAGCCGAGGGTGTCGAGGAAACCGCGGGTGCCGAAACGCAGGCCGCCGAGACGGACGGCGCCAAGGACACCGAGCCGGCGCCGAGCACGCCGGCCGCGAGCGAGGGCAACGTCGCCGAGACGGTGATCGCACGCTTCGGCGGGCTGCGCCCGACGGCGACCAAACTGGGCGTCGCGGTCTCGACCGTACAGGGCTGGAAGGCGCGCGGGCACATCCCGCCGGCCCGCCACGAGGAGGTGCGCAGCGCCGCGGCCGAGCACGGCATCGACCTCGCCGACCTGGACCTGGGCGCCGGCGCCGAGCCTGGCGAGCAGGGCGCGGCGCCGGGAGTCGCGCCGGGCGAGCCGGTGCCGGCCGAAGCCGGCGGGGCGGAGCGCCGGGGCGAAGCGGAAGAGGCGAGCACCGATCTGGCCGGCGTCGCCACGGCGCCGGGGCCGAACCCCTGGGAGACGGCGGCCGGCAGCGGCGCCCCCTCGGGCAGCGGTGCGGTGCGCGCGGAGGGATCCGAGAACGTGCCGGAGGCGGCGCGCGAGCCGGCCGAGCCGAGCCCGTTGCCCGGCGCCATGCCGCCGCCGCCGAAGGGCGGCGCCGGCAGCGTCGTGCTCGGCCTTGGCCTGGCGATCGTGCTGTTCGCCGCCGGTGCTGTCGGCGCCGTCTACACCCGCGACATCTGGCAAGCCTACCTGCCGGCGGCGCCGGCCGACCCGCTGCAGCAGCAGGTGAGCGCGCTGGAGCAGCGTCTGCAGGCTCTGGAGTCGAGCGCGCAAACGGCAGCGCCCGCGGTCGACCCCGAACGGGTGGACGGTCTGGCGCAGTCGCTCGAGCAGCTCTCCGCCCGGGTCGAGGCGCTGGGCGAGACGGTCGGCACCGCCCCGGACGGACCCGCGGCGGACTCCGGCGCGCTGGAAGAGCTGCGGAGCCGGGTCGCCGCGCTACAGGAGCGCCTCGACGCGCTGCCGTCGCCGGAGGCGGATCCCGCACCGGCCGAGCCCGGCGTCGATCCGGCCCAAGTCGCCGGCCTGGAGCAGGAAGTCGCACGGCTGCAGAGCCGGGTCGAGGGCCTGCAAGGAGAGCTGGCGGGCCAGCCCGCAGCGGCCGACGCCGAGAGCGTGGCCGCGCTGCAGGGGCAGGTCGCCGAACTGTCCGGCCGGCTGGAGGAGGTCTCACAGCGCGCCCGGCAGGCGGCAACGGCGCAGGCCGGCGACAGCGGCTTCGCGCTGGCGCTCGGCCAGTTGCGCGACGCCCTGCGCTTCGCCGCACCCTTCGCCGCCGAACTGCAGGCGGTGCGCGCCCTGATGCCCGCGGAGGATCCGCTGACCGAGGCGCTGGCGCCGCTGGCCGCGCATGCCGACACTGGCGTGCCGACCCGCGACGAACTGCGCGCGCGCTTCGAGCCGATGGCGCGCCGCGTGGTCGCCGCCAGCTACGACGAGAGCTGGAGCGGCCGTCTGATGTCGCGCATCTCCGAGGCGGTCAGCGTGCGGCCGGTCGGCGACGTCGAGGGCGAGAGCGCGCGGGCCCGCATCGCCCGCGCCGACGCCGACCTGGGACGCGAGGACCTGGCCGGCGCGGTGGCCGAGCTGCAGGGCCTGGAGGGCGAGGCCGCGGCCGCGGCGCAGCCCTGGCTGGGCGACGCCGAGGCGCGGCTCGCCGCCGAGCAGGCGCTTGCCGAGCTGACCCGGCGCACCCTGGAACGCCTGACGCCGGCCGCCTCCGCGGCGGCGGCCAGCGAGTAACGGGGAGGCGCCGCCATGATCCGCACCCTGGTCTACTTCGCCCTGGTCGCCGCGGCCATCGCCGTCGCCTACCTGCTGGTC